>OZ253444.1:0-4167500 GCA_965261065.1 Bryobacterales bacterium
GGTTCGCCTGGTGGCAGCAGCCCGCCGACGGCAGCCTGCCGTGGACCAAGCACGTCCTCGCCACCGAGCAAGAGGGCGCGACCAACATCCTGATCGCTGAACTCAGCGGCGACGGCAAGACCGACTTCATCGCCACCCGCGGCCACGGCAAGGGCGTGCTGTGGTTCGAGGCGCCCGAGTTCACGTTGAAGGAAATCAATCCCACCCTGGAGGGCCCCCACAGCCTCGCCATCGGCGACATCGACCAAGACGGCGATATCGACGCCGCCACCTGCGCCAAAGACAGCTTCATCGCCGCCTGGTTTGAGAACGACGGCCGCGGCAACTTCACTACCCACCACATCCACGAAGACCAGGCCGCCTACGACATCCGCCTGGTCGACATGGATAACGACAAAGACCTCGACGTCCTGATCGCAGGGCAGGAGAGCAAGAACGTCGTGTGGTACGAGAATAGGGTGCGGTAGAGGCGTTTCTCGCAAAGGCCCCAAGGGCCGCAAAGAACCCGAAGAAACCCGGAATACCGTTCTTTACAGGCAGCTCAAGGCGCAGCGCTTGGCCAGTCAGTTGGTGACGGTTACCCGCGAACGGCACATCGGTTCGAGGTCTTCCAAGGCTAATATGGACAGTGGTATGCCTGCTAGGGCAGGGCGTCTACTGGGCGATGACACGCTGGGCGGTACTGCCGAAGGAAAGCGAACTGTCCCCGCCCCAAAGTGCGGAGACGACAAACTCGAAGGGATAAGTCGCCTCAACCTGCACCAGAGTGCCGCGCTCCTTGGCCGCATCAGCCCAGACGACGTTCACGTCCAGTTCCCCGGCGTTCAAGCCGGGGGCGTGCTGCTCGATAGCGGATTCGATCTCCGCGGCGGTCACCGTGGCACCGCCGATCATCGCAACCCGAACTCCGTGTCGGGTAGCGTAGCCGAGCGTCTGATAGGTCCAGACAGCCCTGCCGAACTCGAACAATCCGACCACCAAGAGCAAGAAAAGAGTGAAGACCAACCCGAACTCGACCATGGCCGTTCCCCGCTCGGACGGCCGCGCTGTCTTCGGCGAGCCCCTTTCGGCTCGTGCTTCCAATCGTAATCTGCGAGCTGTTTTCATTGGTTTCATTGAGCGCGGAAGTACGCTAACTGATTGATGTCGACAGGGTCGGGCACGCCCGGCCACGGACCCAACGTCCGGAAATCTTGGCGAACTCTTGTTCTCACATAGACTCGTGGCTGACCATAGCCGGCGCAGGTCCCGACGATGCAATCCACCGCGGCTGAGTCGCTAGGACCCGTTGCAGGGTCGGCGGGACAATCGCAGTAACGATCCGTCTCCGCGGTCAGAGAACCGTCGCGCTGGATCCCCGCGGCATCGTCTTCCGCCATACCCCCGATTGCACTGTGCCGGCCGGTAAAAGCCACCCGCTGAGAGCCGTAAAACGAGCCCGCGGCAGCCGCGTGACTGACGGCAATCGCGTCGTAGAACACCCGGGCGAAATCGGCCGCGCCTATGGTGATGATCAAAAGCAGCGTAGCCGCGAGGGCCAACTCCACCATCGCTTGGCCCCGCCGCCGGTCAAAACTTCTCCTAGTCTGAACTTTCATTCCTGATCTCCCGTTTGCCCTGCATCTAAGCCGGCCTCACTCCACCAGGGTCACTTTGAACACGTCGGGGGCTTCGCCTTCGGGCGGCTGGCTCATCGTAAGGTTGGAGGTTCCACCAAAGTCCAGTGTGCGGCCGATGATCATTCCCCAGGGCGTGGCGCCGGAAAAGGTTCCTGCGACCGACAGATCCTGGGTGGGACCGTAGATGGCCCCGCGAAACGTTAACGTCGCAGTCCCCCGGCCGAGCTTATGGAGCGCCGTCGCGGCGGTCCGCTCAAAGTAGAGGACAATGCCTTTGTAGGGGCCGCTGGTCGGCGCTTCGAGCGTCAGCACAGAGCTGCCTGCTTGAGTAACCGTCCCGCCGGCAACGTAAAACGTGACGCCGATTGCGGTGACGACGTTGGAGCTTATAATAGTCATTCCGTCGGTAAGGACGTAGGTGCCGGCTTGAAAGGTCTTGTTGCCCGGAGGGCCTGCGATCTGCAGGTGCGAGCCGAATACGCACTGTGCTCCCGGGCATACGTAGGTCAAAGTGGCGGCGTCATAATACGCTGCCGGCCACGTGCTGTAATCGGGAGGGTCCATATGGCCCAGAGGATCCAAGAGTGGCGGGACTTGTTCGTCCGGCGTCGGGGTCATCGAGCCGGAAGAGCCGTTGTCGACATACCCTCCTGAAACGCCCACCCAGGAGGCTGACACGTCCGCGGCACCGTTTCTCACAAGTCCATCTGGCGCGTTTGAATTCGACATGATGCCGCAATCCGCGCTGATGCTCGGAGTACCATGAATCTTGAGCGCCGCCGGCTCGGTGGGATCCATGGCCATGATGCATACGTCGGGGTAGATGGAGAGCCCGGCGATGCTCCTGACACGAACGGTTGAGTAGTTCGTGCCGGCTACGCGCGTGAGCGTTGTAGCTATCTGCTGCTCGATCTCGATCTGAACGAAGCGAGCGTTTCCGGCCCGCGGGCCGTCAACTGGCGGGTAAGAGACGGTCACCGTTGCGTTACTGTCGTTGAATCCGTTCGCGCCCGTGTCGTTGAGGGCGGCTGGACGGAGCTGTGTGGCGAGATCGTTGTTGCCGCGGAACAGCTCGTGCGCCGCCCCGAAAGCGCCGGCGTCGGCGGCGTCCTGCATACGCCGCTTGGTGAAGTAGAGCCGGCCGCCGTCGAGCATCAAGCCGCCGATCACCAATATGGCACTTAACGCGAGCGCCGTCAGGGGGGGAATCTGGCCTGCTCGCCGGGTGCCGCCGGGAATTCGTCCGCGGCCAAAGCACTTGTCAGATGCTCTCATACCCGGTTACCCCCCCCCTCGATTGCTCAACTACCGATACTCCAATAAACATACATCACTTAATCGGCCGGAAAAGAGGATGCTTCGCCTGAACTTCGTTGGGGATTGGCACTGAGGAACCTTGGGTTCCACATTAGCCAGGAAGTACTGCGGGTATTACGTGAGCCGGGTATCCACTTGACTCAGGTGACCCCAACATCTTGTAGTTGGGCTCACAGCGTCTTAGCGTCCCAATCGGCGACGATCGAGCGGTACGGCGTCGGCTCCACCGCCATGGCCTGCTGCACAAGGCGGTAGAAGAGCTTGCCCCGACTGCGTGATCTGCGCCGATTGAAGCGGAACACGAACTCGTCGAGATAGTAGTCCAGATGCTCGTGGCTGACCGCCCCCTGATGCGTGCCCAGCATCCAGCGCTTGAGTAGCGAGATCGCCAAGTGCACCCTCGGCAGTAGCTGCGAGGCCTGCTCGCGGCGGTTGTTAATCGAGATGATACGACGCTGGTAGTCCTTCTTCTTGAGCGGATCGTAGCCCGACCAGTTGTCGGTAACAACCACGCTGCCCGGCTCGACCGACTCCTCGACGAAGGGCATCAAACTGGCCGCCGAGGCGTTCTGAACGCGCTGCATGCGGATGCGCCCCAGCCCGGTGCCTCTCTCTTCCGCGGCGACTGCAATCAACGCTTTACGCTCGGTCTGCCGGCCGATTACCCCTTCTTCTTCAGCGCCCCAGTAGGTCTCATCGACCTCGACGAGGCCCGTCAATCGCTCCCGCCCCGGGCGCACCATCGCTCGCCTCAGCTTGTGCATCCAAGGCCAGGCGGTTTGGTAACTGCCCAGTCCCAGAACGCGCTGTAGACCCAGGGCGCTGGCCCCATTCTTCTGCGTGGTGATGGTCCACATCGCCCGGAACCACAGCCGCAGCGGCTTGCGTGTGTCTTGAAAGATCGTGCCGGCGGTGACGGAGGTTTGCCGCCCGCAGCGAGCGCATTCGAACCACACTTTGCGCACCGGCCAAGCGCGCTCATGCCCACACCTTGGACAGCGGAAACCCTCTGGCCAGCGCAAGGCGAACAGATAGTCGCGGCAAGCCTCCTCGCTCGCAAAGTGAGACTCGAATTCGAGTTGGTCGCGCGGGTAATCCTCCACCAGGCCCTACACTACATCTTGGGGTCACCTGAGTAAAGTGGATACCCAGCTTACGTATTAACCGTCTTCCGGGCTTGTCGCGGATGGCGGCGGGCCCGGTGCCGAGCGGTTGCGAAGCACTGTTGTCAGTTGGCGACGGTGACTCGCGAACGGCTGCGCAGGGTCACGCCTTGGCCCCCGGTCAGTAGGGGAGTGACGGCGAAATGGAACGTGTAGGTGGAGTCCACTTCGACCTGGCTGCCACGCTCCTTGGCGGCGTCGCTCCACACCATCGACACATTGATGTCGCTGCGCTGGAGCCCGAGGGCGCGGTCCTTCACGTACGTCTCGATCACAGTGTCGCTCGTTGGGTTCCCCTGACCATGAACCAAGGCGAAGCGCGCTCCCTCGCGGGTCGCGTGAGCCAGCGTGACCCACGACCATATCATGAGCCCGCCCTCGATCGTCGCGATGATGAACGTCAGGAGCAAGGTAAAAGTCAGGGCGAACTCGACCATGCCGGCGCCGCGGCGGCGGTCCCGTTTGCCGCCGCGCCTCTCTCTCGCTATTGAGAAATTCCTCATCATGATGCTCCTTTGTCTTGCCTGCCCGTGGGTGGAGGCGCCGCTTGTCTTCAAGCTTGTCTGACACCCCTTACGCCAAGTCAGCGGGCACGGCATGCCGTACCCCTACCTATCTCCGCGCCCGGCTTCCGCCGCGGGCTGTTAGCGCACGCGCATCCACGCTTCGCGGCGCACGGTTACGTTCGGGAACAGCCCCAGGCCCGAAGACGAGTCGAACGGCTCCTCCACTTGCACGCGGACATAGGCGCGCGGCGCTCCATAGCCCGCGCACGTCACCGTGCCGTAGTCGACGCAGGCAAACGGGGCCGCCCCCGGACAACGGCAAATTTGAGTGACGGTCGGGGTGACCGTACCGACGTCATCTTCGGCGTCGTCTCGCACGCGCTGCTCAATCGTGTTGAAGTCGCCGGCGGCGATGTTGTCGTGGGCGCCGTAGAAGGCGCCGGGCCCGGCGGAGTTCGCCACCGCGAGACCGTCAAAGAATATGGCGGCAAAATCCGCGGCCCCGAACGCGAGCAGCATCAGCAGTGTTCCCGCCAGCGCCATCTCGACCACCGCCGCGCCGCGCCTGGAATTATGATGCCTGGAGTTATGATTTCCTGTTTGCATCGCAGTCCCTCTGTGTTTGCTTTTTCATCCTGGTTTCTTCTTCATCCTCACTCGACCAAGCCGATCGTCGTCCGGTCCGGGGTCCGCCCGCTTCCGGCGAAGTCGACGCTCATGTTGGGAGTGCCGTTGAACGTAATCGTGTCGGCGATCACCATGCCCCAGACCGCCGCCCCCTGGTTGCCCTTGAAGGTCAGATCAGAGTTTCGGAAGTACATCACGCCCTCGAACGTTGAGGTCGCGTTGCCCGAGATCTGCGAATTCCCGCCGCAGAGGGAGTAAAACAGGATGTTCTTCCACGGTCCGGAGGTGGGAGCGCTGAGTTGGGCGTCGACCGTGCCCGCTAGGTTGATGCCCGTGGAGCCGGGCCCGCAGACGTCGATGATCGTGACGTCCGTGCCGCGCAGGACGGAACTGCCGGACATACTGAAACCGTCGACCAGATAGACCCCGGGATCCATGTTGAGCGGACTGCCACCCGTCGAGCTGATGGATATCCCGCGGCGGTAATACCCAGGAACCAGGGGGTTCCAGCTCGCCACGTTCCCCCCGCTAATATTCAGAGTGTTGTTCGATATCAGGGGATAGTCGTCCGGATCCGGGGCCGTCAGATCGGCGTAGGGGTCCGCTTCCGGGATCGCCTGGCCGGCCGGGGTGGGATTGAGGCAGTTTCCGCCGTTCGTGGCATAGGAGCCGGGTTGGACAAATCCGATCGCAGCGGCGGTGACGCAGGCGCCGCCGCCGTTCTGAACGATCGAGCCGGTACTGTCGGAGTTGACCATGACTTTGCAACCGGCGGTCAGTTGGGCGCCGCCGGTCAACGTCAGCGCGCCCGCCGCGGTTGGATTCAGCGCGAGGACGCAGGGCGGTGCGTCGTCGGGGACGATACCGGCCACAGCGCGGGCCGCCACCGTCGAAAAGTTCGTGGAGAACATCTTCATCAACGTCGTCGGCACTTGCTTGGAGACGGTCACCTGGACGAAGTCGGTGGAGTAGCCGGTCGGACCGATCAACGCGGCCACCGAGGTGCCGGCGGCAGCATCGTCATACCCGTTCAATCGCGCGTCGGTTTGGGACGCTTCGTCGATCTCCGACTGGAGGCTGTTGCCGCGCAGCAACTCGAAGGCGGCGGAGCGGGCGCCGGCGTCGGCGGCGATTTGGGCGTGGCGCTTCTCGAAAAACAGGCGGCCGCCGTCCAAGACGAGGCCGAGCATAGCCAGCAGTAGGGGCAGAGCTGCTGCAAAAATCACCAGAACCTGGCCCTCCGACTTGCGACAGCGCGTTCGAAGTCGCTGTAGCTGAATCTTTCCCGCGTTTAGGTCGAACCTTCGGTAGCCTTTCATGGGTCTACTCTCCTCGATGACGGAACGGCCGCTTGGCATGATCGTGACACGCGGTCTCGGCGAGACTCGTTCCTCAGTAGCTCTGCCACCTTCCTCTTATACAGTCGGACTGAAGTTGTGACAATCGGCATGACGCCCTAGAGGCTCGGTACTTGGGTACTACTGGAATCCAAATTAGGAGGTGCCGTCGGACTTTGAGGGGGATCTCTTGGAGGCATTGTCATTGCGTGGGTGTCGCCCTAGCAGCCCGTGGTGAAAGCATGGTTTCTTGTCAAGTTTGTTGATACCCCTACATGTTGCGGTCAGTCGAGCAGACGGGCACGGCATGCCGTGCCCCTACATTGCGATTCACGCGGTTCTCGGTTTTGCCACGGGCTGCTAGGGGCGATGGCGTGCGCCTCCCGGCGGGCGGGGTCGGCGCCACTCGGCCTCGACATCACCCATTAGGTATGCGAGGTCTGCGTATTATTGTCACCGAGGATCAGGCGGCGGGCGAGGTCGACGACCTCAGGCCTACGAGGGTTTCTTGCCGCTTGGCGCGGAACCCCGCATTGGGCTTTGTGGGTCACGGCGCTTGGGGTGGTCGGTGGTCCGGTCCAGGACGAAAGTCCTAAGCATGAAGCAACCGCCTTAGAGACTCCAAGGCAAAATAACAGGCTCAGTTGAGCGGACCTTCGAGGTTTCAGGGCGACTTCAGCCGGGGTAAAAAAAAGAAACTCCCCGTTGCAGACCAGATGACAACAAGGAAACTATCAAGATGAAACGAATGATCTGGAACACGGTCATCACGACCAGCTTGTTGGGAGCGACTCTCCTTATCGTCAATGTGGATGGCGCAGCGGGCAAGGGTCAGCCCGCAGGCACCGCCTGCTGCAGGATGCGGGCAAACGACCTGTTGGAAAAGTGCCTGGACCCTGAGCAACAGCCCAACCTGACGACTGGCGGCTGCCACACTGTGGCGGCTGCAACGTTTAGAGGCTGCAGGCTAAACCACTCCCTGTTCGAGTGCTCCACGCCGTAGCCGTCGTTGTGCGCTTGAAGCGGTTCTCGCAACCGAATTTCCACGGCACGCTTGCTAGGTGCCGCTTTCCCACTTCAGGCCCACCCGCAGCAGCCGGGGGGCGCCTGTCGTGGGCGTAGGCGTGAATCCCACCAGGAATGAGCGGTCGAGCAGGTTCTCGACCGCCACTAAGCCCGACAAGCCGCGCACGAGGTGGCGTTTCACCAGCACTTGTACGGAGGCGAAGCCGGGCAATAGGAAGCGGTTCAGGTCGTCTTCGAACTGCTTGTCGTAGGAACGCACTCCGGCCGTGAACAGCGTCTTCTCAGTGAAGTATAGGAACTGGAACGACCCTTGGTGCCTCGGCACCTGCGGCATGCGGACGTTTGAATCGAGCTGCGAGTCCACGTAAAGATACGCCGCTTCGACGCGCATGCGGCCGAAACTCTTCTGTACCTCCAGCTCGACGCCGCGGCTAGTGGCGGCGACGAAGTTTCGCCTCTCGCGCAGGATGGGGTCGATCTGAATCGTGGCGTTGCCGATCAGGTCGTCGATCGCGTACCGGAACAGCGTCGTCCGGAACAGCATCGTGCGGTGACGCCAGTCCATCCCGGCTTCAACGCCCACCAGGATCTCGGGCCGCAGGTTGGGGTTGCCGAAGGTCGTGATGTTGCCGACGCGGAACTGCCGGAAGAACTCGTTCAACGTCGGTGAGCGGAAGCTACGGTATCCGGAAGCGCGCCAGCGCCGCGGGCCGTCGGAGATCGCGATGCCGCCGCGCGGACTCCAGAAGTTGTTGCCGCGGTCGGTGAAGTCGTGGCGCAGCCCGCCATAGATGCGTGTGCGCGAACCGACCGCCACGTCGGACTGCGCGAACAACCCCTGCTGCCAGAGACGTCCGCCGGGGGTTCTCTGAAAGCCGGTCGCCACCACGGTATCGCGGCTCAAACCGCTGGCACGATGGGAGTCGGCGCCGACAATCAGGTTCCAGTCTTGCCGGGGCAGGGTCCAGACGATGGACCCGCCGGTATCCTCGGACGTGACTCTCTGCAGCAAGGTCAAGCGCTCGAAGTCCCGTGCGTCGTTGACGAACGAAAAGGTGCTGCGCAGAGCGCCGCGCGAGTGGTAAGCGCCGATCGAGAGGCCCTCCCGCTCATAACGCCCGCCGACGGTGCCGAGCGAGCTCGAGTTCTCGCGCAGGGTGGTGGCGTTCTGCCGCTGCTCGGCCAGGATGTTGGCGCGCAGGTTGAAACGGTCGTTGTCGCGGAAGTGATCGAGCCGGAAATCGGTGACCACAAAGTCGACGTCGGCCTTCGCGTCGACCGGCCCGCGAAACTCCTTGGGGACGATGAAGTAGCCGGCCGAGCGGAAACCGCGCGCCTGGGCCGACACGCCCCACGGCCCAAACAGGTCGCTGTAGCCGCCGCGGGCGTCGACAATTCCGGCATCGCCGGCCTCAAAAGCGCCTTGGAAGTGCCGCTTGTCGGGCACCGGTGTAAACAGCGAGACGGAGCCGCCCATCGCGCGGTCGCCATAGGCGCTGGTCGAAGCGCCGCGCGCGACCTCCACGGTGTCGATGGTGTCGGGATTGAATCGCGACCAATACACCCACCCGCCAAAGGGATCGTTGGCCGGGAGGCCGTCAAACAGCACCAGCGTGCGTCCCGCGGCGCTGCTGCCGATGCCTCGCAACGAGATCCCCTGCGTCGTGGGATGGGACACGAGACTCGAGGAGCGCCGGAACAGCGTGAAGCCTGGCACGTCCCGCAAGCGGTCGTCGATGTTGACGCCGGGACGGCTCTGGATCGAGTCCTCGGTCAGATCCGAGATGTACGCTGTCGCGGGGGACTCGACCTTGCCGTGAACCGTGATCGAGGTCTTCAACGGCTCGACTTCAAGGTCATTGGCCGGCTGCGGCGGCTGGGCTGGGGTCTGCCCTAGAGCGAGAGCGGGGAGGGCAAAGAACAAAGCGACAGTGCGACGATTCATAGCTGTCCAAGCAGGACATAGCGCCCCTCGGTCGATTGTAGCGCGGGCAGAGCGCTCTCTTTTGTGGCGGTGAAGATGAGCCGATAGCGCTCACCCGCCGGAGCGGCTAGATGTTCGGGCGTCGGCCCCGCCCCGGAGGCCGGCTCGGACATAGCCAAATACCGCAGGATCTCGTAGATCGCCGTTGAGTTCGGCGACGACAGGATCAACGAATCGTCCGAGCTGAACCGAATTTCCGCCTGCATTGAATGCAGCCGCCACACCACGGCCGCGCAGAGATCGACGGCCGTTTCAAACCGCGCTCGCCACGCCGGGCCCTCCGGCAGCGAGCGGTCGAAGACGATGTCGAGGCGGCGATGGTCTTCCCGGGTGAACTCGCGCACCATCACATCCCGCGAGCGGGCCGTGGCTTTCCAGTCGACGAAGCGCGCGCCGTCGCCGGACACGGCGGGGCGAATGCGGTAGAGGTCGTGACTGTCGCCGCGCGCCGGGGACGCCCACTGCTGCTCGAACTGTTCGATGATCGATGCCGTCGCGCGCGACGACTCGACCGACGGATAGACCAACACTTCCTGCGTCAGCGGAAGGCGCACGCGGCGTTCGACAAAGCTGAACGGAAACCGGGACCGCAGGCGGAAATGGCCGCGGCCGAACCGTCCGCGACGCCCGAACGTAATCGGAACCGATATCACTGCCGCGCCGCCGCCGCTGATCATTGGACAGTAGACTTCGTCCATCACAACGTCCCGGTGGTCGTTGGCTGTCGGGGCTAGGCCGACCCAGATCGAGAACGACGGGAGACCGCGTTTCAGGTTCTTGAGCTTGACGCGCGCGAGCGACCGTTGGCGCGCGAACAGATGAGTCGGGAACGAGAGCTCCAACTGCAAGCCGGCGAGGCCAAGCCTTGACACGAGTCCGGAGAGCACCATCGTGGCCAGCATGCAGCTCAGCACGAGGTAGATCAGATTGTTGCCCGAGGTCAGGGCGGCGAAGGCCACCACGAGCACCGTCGTGACAAAGAAGAAACCCTCTTTGGTGAGGCCGTAGCTCCAAGGCAGACGGACGCTGCGCAGACGGCCCCAGCGGGCGACCATCGGCGCGCACAAGTAGATCACACCGAAGCACAGCACCAGCGCCAGGACCACGCTCGCGAGGCTGGCGAGGAGTTGTCCACTGTCAAAAAGCCACTTGGCGGCGGCTGCCGCCGCTAAGGCGGCTGCAAGAAGCAGGGAGGCCCGGATCAAGGGGCGATTACGCGAGAAGGTGGGCACGGACGGAGTGTCGGGCGGAGTCGTCGGTCATTGTAACAGTGGGGTGTTTGGGTGGCCCTCTGGAGTCGTGAACGCTCAGGACCGGCGACATCGGGAGCGGGCAAGATCGTCACCGCTGGGGTTGGAACAAGTCCAACCCCAGCGGGGTGTGCGGACCCGCGGTCCGTGTTACGGGTGGCGGCTGGAGGGATCCTCCGCCGCAGCCTAGCAGGAACGGTCCGCCCAACCGTCTGCCGAGCCACGAGCGGCGGAACGCCGAAGGCCCTTCCACCAGCACGATCCCTACAAGTCTCGCGAACAAGCAATACTCTCTGTCACGCCCCCTCCTTGCCCCGTGAGATGGTTATCCGAGGCTTTTTCGGAGCGCCGAGTTCCGTTTCTTCCAGCCGACACGCGGAGAAAACGTTACGCGTCGGCCGGGGTCCCCGGAACGCGAGAACACCGGATTGACGATGACGAAAAAGGTTCGGCCGAACCGTCGTGCTGAGTCAGATCGTGCCCGATTTGGCGCACAGCCCGTTTCGTCGCCTCCATGGTAGCTCGCAGACCGCGAGATCCGCGCAGTTGCGGGCCGTAAGTGGTTGAAAAGAAAAAGCAAAAAAATTCTGGAAATCTGTGACACTCGTTGACCCTGAGCCGTTGAATCATGTTTCGTGAACCGGAACCGCGGACACTACAGATGAACACGAGTGAACACGGATGGGGCGCGAAGCCGCCGGGCCGAGCAACGGTTCAACCGCTCAACGGAGTCAATCCGCCGCGGCTTCGAGTGGCGTTTCGAGGGAGGCGCGCTGGTCGGCGTCGGGATCGGCGAGAGGGGAGTCGAAGGCGGCGCGGAGCCTGTCGGCGGTCTGTAGGGCCGCGTAGAGGGTGAGGCCCCAGAAGTCCTCGTTGCCGTACACCGCCAGGCGCTGCACACGCTGCGGGTCGCCGGCCTTGAACCACAGGCCCACGCCGCCCTTGCGGAAAAGGTTGTCCTTCCAGAAGTCCACGCCGCGGCCGTCGATGAAGGTGCCGACGGTTTCACCACGCAGACGTACCGAGACTCGGTTCGAGGCCGGGTTGATGATTTGGGTTACGTCGACCTCGATTCGCTCGGACTCGTCGACCTGGCCGGTGACCACGGGGAAGCGGGTCAGCACGTATTTCGGTTTCCCCGTGCGGCCGGAACGCGACAGCCGGAAAGCGAGGTAGGTGTCGTGGTCAGTGGCGCGGACGACCCAGGAAATGGAGCCGTCTTCGAGCCGGCAGATGAAATCGAGGTGGTAGTCGACGAAGTCCATCGTCGAGCGGTGCAGACTCAGTGAGCCGGCCCCAAAGGAAGCGGGGTTGAGCGCGGCAGCCTGGAGCCACTCTGGGCCCTCTTGGTCAGGAAACTCTTCGACGACCTGGAAGGCGGCGCGCCTACTCATCTGCTCGTGCAAGGACGCGAGACCGCCGCCGGCGATCTGCCGGAACGAGTCGCCCAGCGGCGTGAAAAGCAGCAGCAGAACGACGGCGATCTTCACCATGGGCCGGACGAACCTGAGGCTTCGGCGGAGCGCGTCTTGGCAGGCCGTCCATTGCCAGGTGACGGCGCCTTTGAGCTGGCTCGGCTGCTCATCGACGGCTGCCGCGTTAGAAAGATTTTGCTCGCGACGATTGGCGATTTCGCGGAGATTCCAGTCGGCTTCGTCCTCCTCGCTCACGGACTGCGACAGGGGGGCGGATACGGGTTCCGGCAAGGGCTCGGGCGCGCGAGGAGCCGCGGTGTTGGTGTCTGTGCCGGGCTCGGCGGCGGCCGGCGACGGCCGGACCGTCTCGGCGGGCGCCCGGGACTCGTGAGCCGCCCAGGGCGGCGGCGGCGGCGCGAAGGTGGCTCGAGTGCGCTGGGTTTGCAGCGGGCCACCGTCGACGGGCGGCTCGCTCCAGTGCTGCCGCCTAGCGGCGGTACGCCCGTCTGGCCGCCGCACCGGCACCCGGTCGGCGGGCGCCTCGGTTGGCGTATCGGCCCAGGGCCTCGCGGGCGCTGCCGGCGCCGGCTGCGGCGCCGGGGGCGGTCCGGAACTGGGCGCGTCCCAAGGTTTCGGCGTCGGAGCGGCAGCGGCCCCCGGCGGAGCTTGTGCCGACGCCCGGCCGGCCGGTGGGTCCGAGGTCACAGCCCACGGATGCGGCGCGCTCGGAGGAGCCGGTGTCTCGGAAAGGGGTAGTTGCCTTCGCGGTCCCACAGGGCGGGCGGTACCCGCCGGCTTGGCGGCCAAGGTCGCCGGCGCAGGTGTCAAAGTAGCAGCGTTCGGCGTCTTGGGGGGGGTGGACGGTTCTCCGCCGGATTTTTCGTCAAACAACGGTGCGGGCCGCAGTGCGTTGCGCGGGAGTTTCGTCGCGTATAGGGACGAAAGCTTGTGCTCGGTCGGTGGCCCGGTAGCGGTGTCCGCTGCGGGGCGGGGTACCGGTACGCCGGTCGGAGGAAGGCCGCTCTTTCCCGGTCCGGGCTCTGTCGGTTGAGTTCTCGGCGCCATCGTAACCGCCACACCCGCGCCGGGCGCGAGTGGCTTAGGTTCCCGTGAGCGTTGCCGGAAGCAGTTTGGCTTGCGCAGGATCCATATGTGTCCCGTGCCGGGGGGCGCCGTTTGAAACTACTCCGCGTTGGTAACATGACGATCGTACCCCTGGTTTGCGCAACCCACAATTCGACCATAGGCATATGACTTCCGGACATGATGTCATATGACCTTTGATCCGGGTACGGATGGTACTGAAATGGCGCTCTCGAAAGGAATGGTTGTCGAGGCTTGACCTGCGCGGGCGGACGTGCGATAACGCCTCTAGCACGGGAGGCGTTGACTATGTCACTGCGAGATGGATCACGGCAAGTTGGGTTACTGCAAGATGGGGTGCTTCACGATCAATCGCTTCAGGATCGTCACTCCCTTGGCCGCCGGCAGTTTCTGAAGACGGCGGCATTGGGGACCGCGGCGATCGGCGTCGGGATTGCCCCGGGCGCTAGGCACACGGCGTCGGAGACGCTGGTGGCCCAGCTCTATCAGACGCTGTCGGCCGAGCAGAAAAGCAAGGTGACTTTTGCCTTCGACGACCCGTTGCGTTCGAAAGTCGACGCCAACTGGCACATCACGCCGGTAAGCATCAAGGACTTTTTTTCGGCGGACCAGCAGGCGATGATCAGCGAGATCTTCCGAGGACTGCACAACCCCGAGTTCGTGGATAACGTGATGCATCACATCCGCGACGACGGAGACGGGCTCGGCAACTACTCGGTGGCGCTATTCGGACAGCCGGGAACGGGCGCGTTCGAGTTCGTGCTCACCGGCCGGCATTGCACGGTACGGTGTGACGGCGACTCGGTGGAGGGCGCCGCGTTCGGCGGGCCGATCTTCTACGGGCACGCGGCGGGGAGCTTCAACGAGAGTGCCGACCACCCGAACAACGTGTACTGGTACCAGGCGGTACGTGCCAACGAGGTGTTCCAGGCGCTCGATGGGAAGCAGCGCGAGGCTGCTTTGCTCGGGGAGGCCCGTGCCGAACGGAAAACGGCGACCGTGGAGTTGAAGGGTTCGCGACAAGAGTTACAGGGCCTGCCGGTGTCGGACATGTCGGCGGACCAACGCAAGCTGGTGGATCACGTGTTGGCCGACCTGCTGCTGCCGTTCCGCGAGGCTGACCGCGACGAGGCGATGAAGCTGATTCGCTCAGGTGGAGGCATCGAGGCTCTGTCGATGGCGTTCTACAAAAACCATGACATCGGCGACGACGGCGTTTGGGATGTGTGGCAACTCGAGAGTCCGTCGATGGTCTGGTACTTCCGCGGTTCGCCGCACGTTCACACTTGGGTCAATATCCGGCAACCAGCTTGAGGGGTCGCAATCCCGTCCAGAGCTGTTGGCATCGGTAGCGGAGCCCATCACAGGCATCGCTGGAAGGAACGTGGCGCGGGCCTCCCGACCTGCAGCGTCGGCCTGCGGGCCGACGTTTCCGCCCCCCCCCCCCCCCCCGGCACGAATGACCCTATCTAGCGACCGGGGCAAGGTCAGAAACAATACGGCTCGAGCGTTTTTCTTAGCAGGAGGAGAAGGGAGACGGGTTCGGTGCAGAAGGTTGCGATGGTTACGGGTGCGGGCAGTGGCGTCGGGAGGGCGTCGGCGTTGGCGCTCGCTCGCGAGGGGTATGTGCTGGTCTTGGTCGGACGGCGAGTGAAGGCTCTGGATCAGACCGCGGCGGAGATCGAGTCCGGAGCCGAGTCTGGATCAGGCAAGCCGCCGACGCTGGTCGTGTCCGCCAACGTTGGCGACCCGGCGGCTGTGAACGAGGTATTTGCGAAAACAAAAGATCGGTTCGGGCGGCTCGACCTGTTGTTCAACAACGCCGGCATCGGCGCGCCGGGCGTCCCCATGGAGGAGTTGAGCTACGAGCAGTGGAAAGCGGTGGTGGACGTCAACCTGACTGGCGCGTTCCTTTGCACGCAGGGGGCGCTCCGGTTGATGAAGAGTCAGGAACCGCGAGGCGGACGCATCATCAATAACGGCTCCGTCTCGGCCCAAACGCCGCGCCCGAACTCCGCCCCTTACACGGCCACCAAGCACGCGGTCACGGGGCTGACGAAGTCGACGGCGCTCGATGGCCGCGCGTTCGACATCGCTTGCGGGCAGATCGACATTGGCAACGCCGTCACGTCGATGACGGCCCGCATGGCTCAGGGCGTACCGCAGGCGAATGGCTCGCTCGGGGTCGAAGCGCGCATGGCCGTGGAAGACATCGCGCGCGCCGTCGTCTATATGGCGAGCTTGCCGCTCGATGCGAACGTGCTGACCATGACCGTCATGGCGACGAAGATGCCGCTCGTCGGCCGGGGTTGACTAGGCTACTGCTCGGTGCCGACAGCGCTTTGAGCGCGTAGCGCGGATCTCGGTTTTGAGATCCGCGGCCTTGACTGGGACGTTCGCTATATCAGGGGTTCTGGGCGCGAATCCGCGCGAACCCAAGAAACCGAGCCCGGAGCGCAAGTGACGGGTAAATCCGCTCGGTTCGGCAGGCAGTCGCGGCCCCCGTCCCGAGGCAACAAGAAACATGTCACCACCGAAGGGCCCTCGTTCAGAACCGAGACAGAGTGGGTAGCCGGTCTACGGACGCACTACAGTCGCGACCCCGACCGGCTGCTTGCTAACCGCCTCCGCCTCAACCTTAGTCTCATCAATAAATCGGCGACACGCGGCGATGATATTGTCGATCTCCTGCGTCGACGGCTGGTGCTCGGCAAACTTGACCATGTCGCAATGGCGCAGGAAGTCCTTCAGCAGGCCCTTGTGGGCCGGCTCTAGCGCGTCGGCGGACCGCAACTCGTCCATGAACTCTTCGGTGGTTCGCTCCGGCGCGCGCAGGCCGAAGCGATCCTCGATGTAGTGCCGCAGGATGTTTGAAAGACGCAGGTAGAAGAGCTTCGCGTCGCCCTTCATCAGCAAGTCTTCGGCGAGCAACTCCTCGAGCGCACGGTAAGCGACTTCGTGCGCGGGCGGCCGTGGGGCCGCCTCGGCCTGCTCACTCCGGCGGCGTCTCCAGAAGTAATAACCGCCCGCCAGCGCAAGTACGACTAGCGCCAAACCTGCGTAGAGCCACCAGCGGTGCTCGCTCGGCAGATCCACGGGGGGCGCGATCTCTTTGATGTCGGGCGGCTCGGCCGAATCGGGCAGAACGGACTTGACGTCAATCGTCTGCTCGGTTGTCTCGATCGACCGGATCGCATCCTCGTCGGCGCCCTTCGGCCCATGCCGCACCGTCAACGCCGGAAGGGTGTACTGCCCCGGCAAAAACGGCTCCAACTCGAACGACTTAACTGTCAGCACCCGGCCGCCCTCGACCAGCCGCGGCACCGAGGTTCGGGTATCTACAACCGCGAACTCCCCGAGCTTCTCGTCGAACGATGGGAACTCGACTTGCCGCTCCTCGGGGGCGAGGACTTCGAGGACCAGCTCGACGCGGTCGGCCGCCGTGATCTCGCGACGGCTGACTTTGAGCGTCAGCGAAACCGCATCGTCTTCGTAGGCTTGCTGGATCTCGTAAGCCTCGGGGCCTTCACCCTTCGGCCCGTCGCCCGAACACGAAACGAACGGCCATAATCCCGCGAGGAGCAGGGCGGCCATAGCGACCCTGGCAGCCCGTGGCAAAACCCAACACCGCGCGAATCGCAATGTAGGGGCACGGCATGCCGTGCCCGCCTGCTCGACCGACAGTAACATGTCGTTGTAACTAACGGGCGTCAGAGGAAACTTGGCTTTCACCACGGGCTGTTAGCCCGCGGCCCGATCTTCCGCCCCCTCGTCACAGCCGCCTGTCCCTCATCCGGAAGAACCCCACCAAATCCCTCACGTAGTCCCGCCCCGACTCCAAACGGATGTGATCGATGCCGCCTGAGCGAAACATCTCGGCAAGCCCGTCTGCCCGCCCGCGGCCCGCCTTTTCGTACTGGCGTCGTACCCTCTCGCTGCCGGTATCGATCAACACGCGCTCGCCCGTCTCGGCGTCCTCCAACTCGACCAGGCCCACGTTGGGCAACCGAGCCTCGCGTGGATCAGTGATCGAGACAGCGATCAGGTCATGCCGCCGTGCCACCACGCGCAACCGCTTCTCGTAGCCCTCAGCCTGGAAGTCCGACACCAGGAACACGACCGCGCGCCGATGGCTCACCCGCCCCAGGTAGTCGAGCGCCTGGCCGATGTCGGTGCGCGTCTGCCGCGGCTTGAAGTCGAGCAGATCGCGAATCAGCCGCAGCACGTGCGAGAGCCCCTTCTTCGGCGGGATGTACAGCTCGATCACGTCGGTGAAGACGATCAGCCCGACCTTGTCATTGTTCTTGATGGCCGAGAACGCGAGCAGCGCGCACAATTCCGCCGCGACTTCGTTCTTGCGCTTTTCCGTGCTGCCGAACGTACCCGAGGCGGAGAGGTCAACCACGAACATGACCGTCAGCTCGCGCTCTTCGACGTAGCGCTTGACGTAGGGGTGTCCGACGCGGGCGGTGACGTTCCAGTCGATGGTGCGGATCTCGTCGCCCGGCGTATACTCGCGCACCTCGTCGAACTCCATCCCGCGGCCTTTGAATACGCTGTGGTACTCCCCGGCGAGGACATCGTTGACGGCCTTGCTGGTGTAGATCTGGATGAAGCGGATCTTCTTGGCCAGCTCTTTAGAAATCATTGGGTTCTACTGGTGCTGCTCTGCGGGGCCCCGTGTAGGCCGCATCGGGGAGGTCCCGATGACGGAACCCATCTATACGGATGATAACCGGGTTCCGCGATCAGGCGGTGTTGCGTCTAGACTTGCAGTTCGGCCTGGCTCCGGAAGCTCGACCACAGCCCCATCAACAGGGGAATCACGATGCTACGCAGGAACCCCCGAGCCTATCAGGCCACGCCGCTAAGCTCAATCGTTTCAGCGTGGACGGAGTTTGCGATAGACACAGGAGGGCCTGAGGGCCGCGGTCAGGTCGTGAGATCCTGCTTGCGCTGTTCCCGAACCACGAGCAGCTTGCCGGAGGAAGCTCGGTGCCGCGGGGGCACGGCGGGCGCCGATCCGTTCTCCACTCTGCCCCAAAAGCTCCGGAAGTACTCCACCATCGACGCAACGGCGAACAAAACGACCAGCCCAAGCGAGATATAGGCTATCTCGCTCCAGATTGTCGCCGGGGGAGCGATCAGCAGCAGGCACACCGAAAACACCTGTGCCGCCATCTTGGTCTTGCCGAGGTCGCTCGCGCCGATCTGATACCCTTCGGCGCTCGCGATGCTCCGCAGTCCCGAGACGGCGAACTCGCGGCCGACGATGATGACGACCATCCACGCCGGCACCTTGCCCAACTCGACCAGCGAGATGAACGCCGCCGAGATGAGAAGCTTGTCGGCCACCGGATCGAGCAGTTTGCCAAGCGTCGTGACCTGACGCCGCCGGCGGGCAATGTAGCCGTCGAGCAAATCGGTGCTCGCGGCGGAGAGAAAGATCAGCAGCGCCAGCAACTCGTTCTCGACGACGAAGAAGCCGGTATCGAACTCGACGTTGCGCCTCAGCATCACCGCCAGCAGCAGCGGCACGAAGAAGATTCGCAACACCGTGAGTGCGTTCGGTAGATTCATGCTCGGTGGTCCCGATTCGTCTCCATCCTTGCGACGGATACTGCTGAATCTAGGAATAGCCTACTACACTTGGACGGGCCGTAGGGATGCGGGGTGGTGGGCGGGTGCGCGACAAGAAAGTGATGATTTGCGGGCCCCCCTTTTTTGCGTGCTGATCCTTACGTAGTGATACGTTAGGAAAGGAGGCGTACTATGCCCGAATCTCTCGTCGCGCTCGAACGTCAACGAAAGGCCATCCTCGCTCGGATTCTCGATCTAGGAGACTTCCGCAGCGGATCCATCAGCGCTGTCAGCGGCCGCTGCGGCAAACCGTCCTGCCGCTGCCATCAGCCCGGCCAGCCCGCTCATGGCCCGAACTACCGCCTGACCAGGAAGGTCAACGGCAAGATCGTGAGTGAGACCTTTTCCTCGCCCGCCCAGCGGCGCAAAGCGCAACGCGAAGTTGAGGCTTTTCACCGCTTCCGGGAGCTGAGCCGACAACTGCTCGAAGTCAACGAACAGATCTGCCGCTTGCGCCCCGTCGCCGAGGACACCGAGCTGAGTCCGCAGGAAAAAAAACGGCCGAGGCGATCCAGCAAGAAGTCGCCGTAGAAGTAGGGAGGCTGCTACGGGTCGTCTTGTGTGAGAGGCGCAAGCGCGGGTCGCTCGACCTCGAAGCCGTCGAACAGGCGACGCGCGACGCGCTGCATCAAGCCGGCGCTGTCTTGCTCGAGACGCTGTTGAACGAAGACGCGGCCGGCGAATCGCAGCAGCCCTGCGCCTGCGGCTCGCCAGCGCGCTACGCCGGTCGGCGGCCGAAGAAGCTCGTCACGATGCTGGGCGAGGTCGTCGTCGAACGGCCGTACTATCACTGCAGCCGCTGCGGCAAAGGCTTCGCGCCGCACGACCAAGAGCTGGCCGTCAAAGCGACGCAGTATTCGCCAGGCGTGCGCCGCATGACGGCGCTGGTCGGCTCCGAGACGTCGTTCGATCGCGGTCGCGCGTTGCTCGACGAGTTGGCCGGAGTGCGGCTGACCGCCAAGGCTGTCGAGCGCGAAGCCGAGGCGATCGGCGAAGATGTCGCCAGCGAAGAACAAGCCGCGATCGCGCGCGCCGTACCGCTGGAGCTTCCTGCGATGTCAGGACCTGAAACTCCGATTCTCTACATCGAGATGGACGGCACGGGCGTACCTGTCACCGCCGCCGAGACGGCCGGCCGCAAGGGTAAGGACGGCGGCCCGGCCGGCACGCGCGAGGTCAAGCTCGGCTGTGTGTTCACGCAAACAAGCTGCGACGAACAAGGCCGTCCCGTGCGCGACGAAGACTCGACCAGCTACACCGGCGCGATCGAGGACGCCGCCGCCTTCGGACGCCGCATTTACAGCGAGGCTTGGCGACGGGGTTGGAGTCGGGCGCGCAAGAAGGTCGTGCTTGGCGACGGTGCGGGCTGGATCTGGAATCTTTCGCACGAATACTTTCCCGGCGCGATCGAGATCGTCGACTTGTATCACGCTCGCGAACATCTGTGGGAGCTGGCGTCGAAGCTGTTTCCCCAACAACAAAAGCGCCTCCGCGGTTGGGCGCGGCGCATGCAGAAAAAGCTCGACGCGGGGCGCATCGAGCAACTCGTCACTGCACTGCGCGAGATCGAAACCGACGACCCGGAGTTGGCGCATCCGCTGGCGCTGGAGGCGGACTACTTCCAGCGCCATGCGGAGCGCATGCGTTACGGCGAGTTTCGCCGGCAGGGCTTGTTTGTGGGCTCAGGCGTGATCGAGGCGGGTTGCCGCACCGTCATTGCGAGTCGGTTGAAGCGCTCGGGCATGTTCTGGAGCGTGCGCGGCGCGAACGCTATCACGGCTTTGCGTTACGCACGGCTCAGCAACCGCTTCGACGACTACTGGGAGAATCGCGCTCGCGCGGCCTGAGCCTCACAAATTTGTCGCACACCCGTGGTGGGCCGGGTGGGCCGCCGTGGGAGGAGCATCCGTCCGCGGGCCGAAGGTGGCTTGGGCCGCGGCGCGCCGATGGTGGCGGGCGGGAGATTTCGCCGAGGTAGCCGTGGCGCACGGGCAAGCGCGGAGGCTCCGTCCGCGTCTGCTAGGGGGACAGCTTGGCGAGTCGTTTGGTTTTGAGAAGAGTGGTTTCTGCTCCAGAACCTTCCGAGGTGCATGATGGTTCGTGCCGGACCGCTCCCTGACGGTCACGGCTCGGTTGCTGGGACCGGCGTACAATAACCGAATCGCCGTGGCTGACCTCGAAGACATCCAACAACGCATGCGCGCCGACTGGGACACACGCGCGCGCATCGACGCCTCCTACTACGTGGCCTTCGGCCGTCCCGGCCAGGACTACGAAGAGTTTCTGTCCACCGCCGGCGACATTCTCTTCACGCTGCGAGAGGAGTATCGCCGCTTCGCGCCCGGAACCGACACCCGCCGGCTGACGGCGCTCGAAGTCGGCTGTGGCCCAGGGCGGCTGCTCGTGCCGCTCAGCGAGGATTTCGGCGAGATCCACGGCGTTGACGTCTCGGGCGGGATGGTGGAGCTGGCGCGGAAGAACCTGGCCGCCGTCCCTCACGCCCACGTAGGGCAGAACAGCGGCTCCGATCTGTCGGCCTTTGGCGATCAATCGATCGACTTCTGCTACTCGTTCGCCGTGTTCCAGCACATCCCCGAAAGCCAAGTCGTGTGGAGCTACCTGCGCGAAATCTGCCGGGTGCTCAAGACCGGCGGTCTGATGAAGGTGCAGGTCAACGGGCTGCCGCAAGGGCGCTCGCCCGAGCCGCCACGGCCGCCCATCAGCGGCTGGTCGGTGCGCGCCGGAGCGCTGACCGCCCCGCTGTCACGAACGCGCCACATTGAACCAAACACCTGGGAACCCAACACCTGGAGCGGTGTCAGCTTCTCGCCTGAGGAGATCGCGGCCTTCTGCACCGACAACAACCTGCAACTGCTGGTCATGGACCGCTTCGACACGCAGTATCTGTGGATCACGGCCCGCGAGCGCGCCGTGGGCTGGCGGGCCCAACCGCCGGGCGAGCCCGCGCGCATTGTCCGCGTCACCGACACGTTTACCGCCGACGCCGTGGTCCCCCGCAGCGGCCGGTTCGCGAGCGCCTCGGTGTGGGTGCTCGACCTCAGCGAAGACGCCGACCTCAACCGGTTGCGTGTCCTGATCGGCGGGGAACCGGTCGCACCCTGCTTCATCGGCAAGCACACGCGCAAGAACCCTACGCAAGTGAATGTGTATCTGCCGCCGGACCTTCGCTCCGGCATCGTGCCCGTGCAGCTCTCGTGGCTGGGAGAGCCGATTTCAAACACCGCGACGATGCGCGTGATCGGCCCCGGACCTCTGGCCCCCCGGGTCGTTACCGTCACCGATGCTGTCAACCTGATGTCGAACGTCACCATCGAGAACCGCTTGATCAAGGTGACGGTCGAAGAGGTGAATCTGGAAAACGAAGACGAAGTTCGCGAGGCGGCCGGGGCCACAATCGGCGGGCGCCCGGCCGGGCCGTTGGAGGTTTACTGCCTCGATCCGCTGCCGCGCGTGTTCGAGATCGACGTCCCGGTGCCGCCGGACGTGCCCCCGGGGGCCCACCATCTCACGCTGCAAATCGCCGGGCGGGCGTTTGCACCCATCCCCATCGAAGTCCAGGAACAAAGGAAGGCCGGCTAGACCACCCCTCCGAAACGGCTGGGGCTGCGCTCTTCAATCTCCAGGGCCCGTAACTGTCCAACCCTCACGCCGTTGAGAAAGCCGCCTTGGGTGGCTACTGCCGCTTCTCGTAGTCCCTCGCCTGCTCCAAAAAGGGCTCTACCGTCACCGAGGGGTTAGAGTAGATGTAGTGACGCGGGCACGGGTCGGCTCTGGATTTCTCTTGGTCTGGATAATGTTGTCGGGGGCTGGGGTTGCCCAGCGGCCAGCGTCAAATCTGCATACGAGTCCCGAGAAACGGACAGTCCGTGTCGCGCCGGGCGCTACGACGAGTCTGCGCTTTGAGGCTCCGATCTCGACTGTTTCGGTTTCCTTGTCGGTTCACGCCTCCCTGCCGGGCCCGATCGTGACCGTCGAAACCCCTGACGGCCAGGTGATTAACCAGCAGACCGCGGCATCGCAGGGCACGACCTTCCTTGCTTTTGACTGCAAGGAGAGCCGGTCAGGCCTGATATTCGGCTGCAAGAAGGGGAGTCATTCTATCGTCGAAATGCCCACTGCGAAGGGGGGCGTCTACACCGTCCACGTGGAAGCTTCACCTGATCTGGAGGACGCCGTCGAAGCGGAGGTAACTTTCTGGACGACTCGCCCAATGACTACCGGTGAGCTTGCGGCACAAAGGACCCTGGCACAGATTGAGGCCGAGCTTTCGGCCGTGCCACTGCTCGAGGCTCGTCCACTCGGCAAGAGGTTCCAAACAGGCGAAGCCGCCGTTCTCTCGTGGCTCGATCCACTTGTATGCACTCGATAGCGGCGGGAACCTCAAAGGGAACGACACCCAGAATCTAGGAAAGATCAACCCGTATGAGATGGAGCAATTTGAGCCTCCCCCTATCGGAGCGCCCTCGGACTATGGTGTTGATGACGATGGCGACGGCCTTTTCGAGCAACTGGTCGTCGTCATTCCAGTAGAGACCCCGAGTGCTAGGAAGTACAACTGGAGCCTGGCGGTTGCCAACGCGAAGGGTGAGACGATCTCTCAGTCGGCGAAGTCCGGTGAACTCGAGGCCGGCCGCAACGAACTCTCGTTTGAATTCGAGGGGCCGGTGCTCCGTGAATTCGGGGCACACGGGCCCTACCGCCTGAGACAATTTCGCTTCAGTGCCTATTTTGGCGGTGGCCCGCCTCGGCTTTTCCTTGATGAGATTGGCACGACCCAGCCCTACCGCGCGGATCAGTTTCAGTCTCGTCCAGTACAGTTGCTGGCCGTGTTTCCTATCGGAGGATGGCGAGGCACAAGGGTACAAGTCGAGATCCGCGGCCAGGAAACGTCCTTTGAAAAGGACCGTACCGAGATTGAGGCCGGCCAAGGCATCGCCGCCGAAGTCGAGCGGGTTGTGGGTCCAGACCTTCTAACAGCAAGATTTGCGATCGGGCCCGACGCAGTATTTGGTCCGCGCACCGTAGCCGTGAAAACTGGCGACGAAGTCTTGACACTGAGGCGGGCCTTTGCCGTGCAGCCGGTCGGCGCCGCGCCGGAGGCCTGGCTGTGGACGATTCGCCGTCCCAAACGGATTCGGAGCCTGGTCCGATATCCAGTCGATACCAATCAAGATGGTCGTTTGGATGAGGTGCGTTTCGAGGCCGAGGTCGACGTGCCTGAAACGGGCCAGTATGATCTAATCCTGACGTTCGGTACAAGCGATTCTCGGTTCCTACAGCCACGAGTGAAGGTGGAGCTGCAGCAGGGTTCGAATACATTGAGTCTTCCTGTAGATGTCTCGGCGCTCTACGAAGACGCTGAGCAAAGTCCTTTCCGATTGCGCCGCGTGATCCTTCGGCGCTTGAGGAAAGACGGTCGCCGAAGGCCACTCGAGATGATGCGCGTACCGGATAAGCAGGCCGAGATCGCAATTCCACGGAGTCTCCAGTGAGATTCATCTATTGAAACGACCTACCCGTTCTTTCACGCCGAACTCCTAGAATCCATTCGAGGATTAAATTCTCGACACCCTCGTTCGCGATGCTCCAGTGATTTCGTCCATTGGGCCACCATCGAAGATAAACAGATAAGTCTCCAGCGGCTGGCGGCCGGCAGATTCCGCCTGACAATGAGTTGTCAGCCGCGAAGAAGGGAAGTCGAGCGAGATTTCGAGGAACCGATTCGTCGGCAGCTGCTAGAAAACGTGCTCGAGGTTGAACCCACTCTGGGCGCGGTAGAGAGCCGGGTTCGCGGTAGCGACCCAGCCGTGAACCGCGTATCGCCCGGGGGGGGGGGGGCAGAAGTGTGCCGTCGCCCCACGTTAACGGCACCTCGACGGAGAAAACCTCGACGCCGGGACTCAAATCGATGATGGTAGTGACCTGCGTGAAGGCTCTGCCATCCGACCAGCGGTAGACAATATCACCCTCTTCGTCGAGAATCTCGAAGTCGAATTGCTGTCCCGAGGGCGTCGTGATCTCCAGCGGCTCGCTGGTCGTGTTGCGGATGATCAGATCCGCGCGGAGCACCGGTACCGCCCGTTCAGGGTCGACCGGCGGCATCAAGTTCGCGACGTAGCGCGGTCGGTCGAGCGACAGCGCTACCGAGAAGCGACGGTCCGGATGGATCGTCGATCCGACCACCGCCTCGACCAACACCATCTCGCGCGGGCCGCCGATGGTTTGCATCGTTCGACGCACCAAGCCGATGCCGGGGACGAACACCTCCCGCAGCAGCCCTGCGTCGGCGCAGATCGTGGGCAGGTAGTTGACCGCCACCGAGTGGGGACCGAAGCCCTCCGGTAAGTCGCTCGGCGGCGGCCCGGGGCCCAGTATCGCTTGGCCAACGCAGTCCAGCGGAATTTCCGAGCGCCAAGTGCCTCCCGGCGGTCCCCCGAAGTCGTACCAAAGGCGCTCCGGCCCTTCGTAAAAAATGCCTTCCGCCTCCGGAACTCTTTCGCGTTCGACCACCCGGCCCGTCTGGGTCACGCGAACCCAAGCGGACCGCCCGGCATAGCCCTCCAGTAGAAAGTAAACTCGATCCCCGGCCTTTTGGTTCGCCGTAACGCGGATCACGACGGTGCCCTGAGCCGCGAAACCCCGCATGACGTAGGTCCAAGAGTTGCCGATCTGCAAGGGGAAGTACGGGACCGCTCGCTTCGTGCCGGCGGCGCGGCTACGCAGTGGTATCTGGGAGTGGAGGGGGCAAAGCGAGACTGCGATGCCCAGCAGAAGCAGCAGGCGTGGTAGGAGGCTCAGCATGAGCGAGCGGCGGGGGGGCGGGTGCTGCTCCTGTCACCTGGTTGCGCCAACGGCGCGCTTCTCATGATGCTTGCCGGGCTTACTGCCTAGCGAGGTTACTGCTTGCCGACCTCGTAGAGGTAAATGGTGTGTGTCCGGGCTTCACCCCGGATCACCTCGGTGCGCGAAGGCGTCCAGCCGGAGATGCGGAAATCGTGCGAAACGACCCGCGAACCCGGCTTGAGCGTCTTCTCAAGATTCGGTTTGAGCATCTCGTTCGACGACGTGAGCAGGTACATGGTCACGACCGACGCCGGACTGAGATCGACCTCCATGGCGTCCTGCTCGACGATCTCGACGCGGCTCGATAGGTTCAGTTCGCGTAAGCGAGCCTGCGTCTGTTCGACAAGCTTGTGATCGATCTCAACGCCGACCGCGCGGGCGCCGAACTGCTGCGCGGCGGTGATGACGATGCGCCCGTCGCCCGAGCCAAGGTCATAGACCATGTCCTTCTCGGTGACGCCGGCGATCCTCAGCATCTCTTCCACCACCTGCGGTGGCGAAGGAACGTAGGGAGCCAGCCGCTGTGGCCCGATCTTGATGCGCTGCGCGGACAAAATCGGCGCGAGCGCCAGAACGAGAACTGCGATCGATATTCGAATGGAGATCCAGATCCTCATCTATCGGTCTCCTTTGACGCCGGCCGACACCCTCGACTCGAATAGACGCGGCGGGTGGCGGCCCGGTTTTCTAGATCTGCCGTCTAAGGTGAGCCACATTACAATGTCCAGCATGCAATCTGCCGGGGGGCCGTTGTTCCACACCCTGTTCAGTGCCCCTGTCACACCTCATCGGCTGAATCCCTGACCCTGATCCGCTGTCCTTCGCGTTCCTGAATGCGTCGCCCCATCGGACCCTACAAGCAACGAAGTTGAAGTTGAAAGGCCCACCTCGGAAAGATTTGTTCCCAATGTAGCACGCGACTAGCGGCGGTGCAGCTTGAGTGAGTGATGTTTCGTCCATACCGGGGGACGAGTTGAGCGGAGTCGATCGCCGGCCGAGCAGCTAGAACCGCTCGAGCACCGCGGAAACGATCGTGCGGGCGGCGTTTTGGCTGGACCGCCGCAGCGCCGACTGCCGCTCTTCGAAATAGGCGTCGGGGTCGGTGGTCACCTCATAGTACTCGCGATGCTCAAAGTTTGGGTTCTCATAGAGGATCTCGCCGGTTTTTCGGTCGACCAGGGTGAGCCGCATCTGCGTGAGCGTTGTGATGCTCGTGGCGCGTGCGGTTGCCGGGTCGAAGATCACCGGATAGACAAAGAAATTGATCACGACGCCCCTCATCGTCGCATCCGCGAGGGCCTCATCACTCACCACGCGGTAGCGCGTCCGGCTGATGAACTCGCGTACCACCGCCTGGGTCATGTACTGCTCGATCTTGAACTCCGTTGTTGCGTTCTCGAAAGTCGGGATGGCGATGACGTCCACCGTGTCGGGTAGCGTGTCGGCCCGTCCCGCGATATGGTACCCGCACGACGAGGTCAGTAGCGCCGCCATGCCCCCGAGCAAACACCACGAAGGAAGGGACCGCGCGAATGGCACGGTGAGTTTTGGAAGCATTGGTAGAGGGGGTTCGGCTGACGCGCCAAGCCGGTCTAGCCTGGGGCCACGTCGGGTGTGTGCCGGTGATGCCGGAAGCGGTACCTCACCCAGCCCGCGATGCGGGTGACCACCCCACTCAAAACGAACGCGGAAGCCATAGCCAACAGCAGCACTTGCGAGAAGTTCCAGACCAGGAAAATCAGCGCCGCGAAGACGACGACCATCAGCAGCGAGGGTATTTGGAAGACAGCGATGTCCTTTAGGCTCGTGTAGCGCCAGGTAGAGACCATCAGGAACGCCAGCCCGCCCAGCAGTCCCAGCCACAGAATGCCTTGCGGCCACCAGAAGCGGACCGGGTAGCCGTCGCTGAAGTGCACAACCGCGGCCAGCATTCCCGCCGCGGGCGGAATCGGCAAACCGACGAAATACTTCCGGTCGGGCCGGCCCGGATTCTTCGGCCGGGGGTTCTTCTGGACGTTGAAGCGAGCCAAGCGAGCCGCCCCGCACGTCAGGTAGAGAAAGGTGATCAGGTAGCCGAGGGCCGGCAGCCAACTCGCCAGCATGGGGTGCGCGTTCAGTTCGGGCGTTCGAATACCCCACGCGACGGCCAGCATCGCCGGCGCCACCCCGAAGGTGATCACGTCGGCCAGCGAGTCGATCTCGCGCCCGAAATCGCTCACCGCCCCGGTAAGCCGCGCGACGCGTCCGTCTATGCCGTCGGTGAAGACGCCCAACCCGATCGCCAGGGAGGCGTAGTTGTAGAGGCGCGCGGCCTCATCGATCTGCTCCGCGGGCAACGATAGGGCCTGCAGCGTCTTCATCAGACAGTAGTAGCCGCAGAACAAGGTCCCGACGGTGAAGATCGTCGGCAGGGCGTAGGTCCGCTTGGTGGGCGTCTTGGTCGGCGTCTGGGTCACGGCTCGTTACTCCCGGAGACGTGCGATGATCGTGCTTCCGCCCTTGACGCGGTCGCCCGGGCTCACGTTCAGGTCCCACTCCGGACCCAGAAAGATGTCCATCCGCGACCCGAACTTGATCAAGCCGAAGCGCTCGCCTTTCTCGACCGACTCGCCGACCTGTTTGTTGCACACGATACGGCGCGCGATCAGCCCGGCGATCTGCTTGACCACGATTCTCACGCCATCGCCCTCGATCTCGAGAGAGTTCTGCTCGTTCTCGACCGAGGCGTCGGCGCGATGCGCCATCAGGAAGCGTCCCCGCTGGTATCGGCGTCCGGTGATCTTGCCCGCGATCGGAACACGGTTCACGTGCACGTCGAAGATGTTGAGGAAGACGCTGATTCGGCGCCCGCCGCCGTCCAAGGTTCGAACATCGAC
This sequence comes from Bryobacterales bacterium, assembly GCA_965261065.1. Taxonomy (GTDB): domain Bacteria; phylum Acidobacteriota; class Terriglobia; order Bryobacterales; family UBA6623; genus JAKZVK01. The sequence goes on from OZ253444.1 coordinate 28,729, forward strand.
GACTTTGCCATCAGCGGGGGACACGGCCACGGGTCCCTCGGGGATCGTCCGTTCCGGGTCGCGGAAGAAGTAGAGGCAAAACGCCGCGGTGAGAAAGAAGGGGGCGCTCCAAGGCGGCGGGAACACGAAGGCGACAAGCAGGCCCGTGGCGGTAAGGGCTACGCCGTAGTAGACGCCGTCCCTGACGATACGAGGGGGCATAACAGCAGACGTATTATATCAGCCGCTCGGGAGGGGTTCGAGCGATGCACGCCCGCGGCGTTTGCCTGGCCGGTAACCCGCGCTTCTCAGGTTAGCCCCGCGGCCTGGGGGCCCGCTAGCCGGCTTGTCGTTCCGATTCGCGCAGTATCTCGTACATGCGGTCTTTGGTTTGCAGCTTGAGTTTCTTGAGCCGCATTTCCTCAATCTGCTCGTCTTGGGAGGGGTAGGGACGGGCGTTGATTTCTTCGAGTCGGCGGTCGTAGCTGGAATGTTGTTCCGAGAGGATCTTGAACTCCTCGTTGGTTTCCATTAGGTGAGCGGATAGGTCCGTTTGAGGGACGCTTCCCATAGTGGTCTTCCTCCTGTGCGCAATGTCATGGGTCGTGGGGCGCGCCTTGCGTGCACCGCGTCAATGGCGATCTCGGTCTTGGCTTTGGTGTCGCGGCTCAGCAGCGTCTACCAGACGTTATCAGACCCGCCCGCGGATTTCAAATGCGTTTCACTCTACGGATCGGCCCCAGCGGCTTCCTTCAACAGGCTCCGACCCCGGCGCCGCCCGCTTGAGCAGCACAGCGGCCTCGCCCGGGTCGCGATAGTAGTTGGCCCGGGTCGCAAACGAGGTGAATCCCAACGCGCGGTAAAAGCTCAGCGCACCTTCATTGCTCTCGCGGACCTCGACATACAGGTCACCCGGATGCTCGCAGCTCACGTAGGCCAATAGGGCGCCGCCCATCCCCTTGCGGCGGTGGTCAGGGTGCACGCCCAGGTTCGCGATCTCCGTCTCCGCGCCCACGGGCTGGTAGACGACGAAGCCGCACACTTTGCCTCGCGACTCGGCCACGGCGCAGTGCATAGGGCCCTTCGCCGCAAGCACCGCACGATAGTCCGCCTCTGACCATCGGGCCCCTTCGCGGTACAGCGCTTGGAGGGCCAGCAGCGGATCGAGATCGCCCAACGCGGCGGCCCTCGGGTCCACGTGACTTGGTGTTGTCCGCGACATCCTATTCCCCGTAACTCGAAACGACAGAGGGCCCGACACGTCTATGATATGCTGACCGTGAAATCGGACAAAGCGGTTTCCTAGGGAGGAACCATGCTGATCAAGATACCGAAAGGATGGGAAATTCCCGAGCGCGAGGCCACACCGGAAGCGGTCTTCATGAATCGCCGATCCCTTCTGGCTGGGGCAGGCATGCTGGGCCTCGACGCGCTGCTCGCCGGGACGGCGAAGGGCAACACCCACGCGGACTTGTATCCTGCCAAGCGCAATTCCAAGTACATCTTGGACCGCCCCATTACCCCGGAGGCCGCCGCCACGGGCTTCAACAACTTTTACGAGTTCACTCTCGACAAGCAACGCGTGAAGGACAAGGTCGGGAGATTTACCATCGACCCCTGGACGGTGGAAGTCAAGGGCCAGGTCAACAACCCGAAGAAGTACGACTTCGACGATCTGGTGCGGCGCTTCCCTCTCGAAGAGCGCCTCTATCGCATGCGCTGCGTCGAGGCCTGGTCGATGGCCGTACCCTGGACGGGCTTCCCCATCTCCGCCCTGATCAAAGAGGTCGACCCCAAGCCGAAGGCCAAATACATCCGCATGGTCACGGCCAACCGTCCGCAAGAGATGCCGGGCATGCGCAGCCAGCCGCACTATCCGTGGCCCTACTTCGAGGCGCTGCGACTCGACGAAGCGATGAACGAGCTGGCGCTGTTCGTGACCGGGATGTACGGTAAACCGCTCCCGAAGCAAAACGGCGCGCCAATTCGGATGATTTCGCCTTGGAAATACGGCCTGAAGTCAATCAAATCGATCGTCAAGATCGAGTTCACCTCGAAACGTCCCGCGACGCTTTGGAACCAGGTACAGGGCCTCGAGTACGGCTGGTACTCGAACGTGAATCCGAATCGGCCACACGCCCGGTGGTCGCAGGCGCAAGAGAAGGTGCTGCCCGACATGAGCATCCGTCCGACCCTCATGTACAATGGCTATGAGGAGTTCGTCGGTTCCCTCTACACAGGCAAGGAATTCTAGCTGCGAGTGCCGGCCCCCGGGCTGCGAAAGGGTTTCGACCCTCTCTGCTCTAGCCGCGGCCGGGCGCGTCTCGGGTTTTCTTGCCGGAGAGGGGCCTCGCCTCTCCCCGCTGCACCAAGGACAGTCGATGAGCAACGTTGGGCTTGGTTCCCTGAGAAAAGGGCCGAGCAGATCATCGGCCTTGACTGTAACCGCTGATCGCTCCTCCAACACCTACGAATTAGAGTTGGGTCAGCCGATTGTGATAACGAAGAGCCCTTTGCCGGGCGCTAGTCCTTCCATGCCGACGGATCTATTACCTCGAAAAAATGTCGCCTAGGGTGATCATCATCTCCCCCGACAGGGCGCTGTCCGGCAGCCTCCTGGAGGCGCTGACCCATGAGTCCGTGGGGACGGACCCGCAACTTGTCAGCTCCTACCCGACCGCCGGGGAGCTCAAGACGCTGGTCGGTTCCAGCACCCAGCCAGTGACGGCGTTCGTGGTGAGTTTGGCAGACATCGCAGACGCGCTGAAGCTTGTTCGCGAGTTGCGCGCTGCTTACCCCGGGTCGCTGGCGATTGCCGCCGATTCGAAGTCTGAGGCGGACACTATCCTGGCCGCCATGCGCGCCGGAGCCTCGGAATTCTTGGTCCCGCCCTTTGACCTCAATCACCTTCAGACCCTGCTGCAGAGCCACACTGGCGCCGTCGCTTCGTCGCCCACCAAGTCGGCCGGTAAGTTGTTCTGTTTCCTGCCCGCGCAGGGCGGCAACGGGGCCTCCACCATCGCCGTCCACCTAGCGAATCGGATTTCGAAGGCAATCGGCGAGAAAGTGCTGGTGGTGGACTTCGACTTCCACAGCGGAACGGTCGCCTTCCGGCTCAGGCTTAGGCCGGAGTTCTCGTTTGCCGACGCTGTGGAGCGAGTCGAGGATATCGACGAGCTATGGACCAGGCTCACCTGCAACCACGACGGCGTAGACGTCTTGGCCGCGCCGCCACCGGGCATCGTGATTCCCGCGCAGGCATTTCGCCACGTTTCGGCGGTTTTCACCTCGGCGATGCGGGCCTATCCTTTCGTGATGGTCGACCTGCCGACCGCCATACATGCCTCCTGCCGGGACATCCTGAGCCTCGCCGATGCGGTCTATGTGGTCGCCACCCCCGAGGTCGTCGCGCTTCATCTGGCGCGCCGCCGCGTCAGCGATCTCACCGACCTGGGCCTGAGCCCGAGAAACATCCACCTCATCCTCAATCGCGCCGGCAGCAAGAAGACGTTGAATGTTGATGACGTTGCCGAAGTGGTGGGCGTGCCCGTCTTCGAGACCCTCACCAACGACTACTACAGCGTCAGCGACGCGGCGCTCAAGGGAGGCCTGGTACCGGATGATTCCTCTATCGGACGCCAGCTCACCGCGCTGGCCGGCCTGATTGCCGGCGTCGAGACGGCGACCGCCACGAAGTCGGACAAGAAGTGGAGCCTCTTCTCGTTCCACTAGCCTGCCCGGCCCGTCGGCCGGTCGGACGCTTGTGTCTTCGCGACGTCATCGACCCAACAATTGACGTGATCGCCGATCACGTCGCCCCCGGCCGCGACGACGACTCTTCCCCCGTGTTTACCCCCCCCCCAGCCGCACCTCGGTCACCGGCCCCTAGCTAGACCCCCACAGGCGGCGTGGCGGGCGGCGTTGGGGCCGGCGCGGCTGCCGGCTCGTCCTCATGATACTGGTAGGGAATGCCGCGGCGGTGCAGCTTGAGGATGTAGATGCTGTGTGGCAGCAGGCGATGCGACAGGTACACGCTGCCGACCGTGGCGGCCATCAACGGCAGCATGATGCGGTAGTCACCGGTCATCTCAAACAAGATCAAGATCGAGGTGGTCGGCGCCTTGGCCGCGGCCGCAAAGAATGCCGCCATGCCGACCATGGCGTAGGCGCCGGAGGAGGCGGTCCACTCCGGCGCCGCCGTGTGCACCAACGAGCCGAACGTCCCGCCCAGCATCGCTCCCATGTAGAGTGCCGGCGCGAAGACGCCGCCCGAGCCGCCCGAGCCCAGTGTGGCGCAGTTGCCGAGCAGCCCTGCGACGAACAGGCACAGCAATAGCTCCCACGAGTAGCGCGTCCATAGCGCCGACTCAATCGCCGGAAAACCGGAGCCGTAGACCTGCGGGAAGAACCGCAGGATCAGGCCCACCATCAATCCACCGACCGCGGGCTTGAGTTGCTCGGGGAACTTCCATTCACCGAAGAGATCCTCGCTCTTGTAAAGCAGGCGCACGTAGCCGACCGCCGCGAGGCCGATGATGATGCCCATCAGAAAGTAGAGCGGTAACTCGCGCGCGCTGACCAGGTCGTAGTAGGGAGCCATCACCGCGGGAGTGTTGCCGAGGTAGTGGCGCGCCAGAATGCTCGAGCTCAGTGAGGTGAGCAGCACCAGCAGGAAGTCGGCCTGCATCCCTCCCATCAACACTTCCATCGAGAAGATGGCTCCGGCGATGGGGGCGTTGAACGTCGCCGCAACGCCACCGGCCGCCCCGCACGCAACGAGGGTGCGGATATTCTTGCGCGTGAGCCGCGCCCAGTGGCCGATGGCCGAACCGATGGCGGCGCCGATTTGCACCATCGGGCCCTCGCGCCCGGCCATGCCCCCGGAGCCGATTGTGAGCGACGAGGCGATGACCTTGACCGTAACCACCCGCTTGCGGATGAAGCCTCCGCGCGAGACGATCGCCGTCATCACCTCGGGCACGCCGTGGCCCTTGGCCTCGCGCGCGAAACGCTGGATGAGCGGGCCAACGAGCAGCCCGCCCAACGCCGGCAGCAACACGAGATTGGCCGACCCAAAGATCGACAGAGCCTCCGCCACCGGACCGCGCGCGAAGTCCGCGATGGCGTGCAAGATAAACACGAAACCCACCGAGCCCAAGCCGGTGAGCAGTCCGACGACGACGGCTAGGATGATGAGGTAGTTCTGCGACGGCAAGAACGACGAACGGACCCACACCATCGCCCAGCCCCACACCGGCGCGCTGGGAGTGATCTTGCGGCCCAACCGTCCCATCGCCCGCCAGCGCCACTTGACGCGGCCGGCCATCTCGGCCGTGAGCTTGGCTAGGTTCCACATGTCTGGTGATCAAGCGGACGGCGCAAGCTGCTACGCTCGCAGCCTGCGTCTTGACTACGAAGGCGGCCTTCCAGGTTCCGCCGGTTCCGCCCGCGGCGTCACCGCAATCAGTTGCGCCCGGCCACCCTGCCACACCGTCATGACCAACGTTGTATCGCGCCGTTCGAACGGCTCCAGCGCGCGACGGCGGTTGCGCAACGTCAACGCCTCGCCTTGCACCGCGACGATGCGGTCTCCGCGAACGATCCCAGCTTGCGCCGCCGGCGTATCATCCACGACACCCATCACGGTCCACCCCTCGGGCGGCCCCTGATCCGTCCCGGTATCCCAACGCAACACCAGCCCGAGGGCCGTGAACGTCTCGAGCGAATGGGCGACGGGGCGGCAATCCGGTCCGGGCATGCGCGTCGCCCCCGACAAGCGCCGTTTTCCTCGCCGCAAGACGTAGCGGACCAGGCTTCCCGGCTCTTGGTCGCCGTAGAGTTGTTCCCAGTCCCCGGCCCCCGTGAGTTCCCGGCCCGCCCAACGCAGAAGAATGTCGCCGGGCAGAATGGACGGTTCCGGCAAGTAGGCCTCGCGGTGGACCCGCTCGACCAGCACGCCGTTTCGCACCTTCAAGATGTCGCGCACTTCGTCGGAAAGGTGCTGCGTCTCGATACTCAGACAAGGTCGCCGCTCGCTCAAACCGCTGATGATTTGCTCGACCGTACGCGCCGAAAGCACTCGCACGCCGGAGGGCGACTCGACGGCGATGCCCAGCAGGCCTCCATCGAGATCAACGATCGCGGCCGTGCGCATTCCGGCCGGAAACGGGATCGCCACGTCAAAGCGCTCACCGATCGCCGCGTCCTGTTCGGGATAGCCTGAGCCCTCGTCCACCGAGACCAGCACGCCGGGCGTGATGCGCAGATCGCCGCCGGGCGTCAGGCTGATGGCCGCCACGTGAGCGCCCGCATGAAAGGCCTCGGGGTCCGCCCTTCGGGCGGGCGTGGCGGAAGCCGCGCCGCGGAGTTCAAAGAGTGAGACCAAGTGCCCGGGGTCGACACCGACCGGCGAGAACGGCTGAGGAGGCGCCGCGGAGTTCGTCTGCGCTGCTTCCGTCTCTGGGGCCACCGTCTCATCTTCCGAGTCGGCAGCATCTATTTTTTCGTCAAGCGGCGACTTCAGCGGCGTCTCGTTCATCTCCACGGCGCGCTCTCTTGCAGCTCGCTCTTCAACGATCGCGCCCTCGAGCTGTTCCGCCTGCAACTCATTGGCCGCGCGAAACGCAGCCACCACCGTGCCGGGCGCCACGACAACGCCGGGCGTGCCGTCGCGTCCGACGAGCACCAGGTTGCGCCGCAATCGTTCGCCTACCTGCAACCAGTAGTCGGCGGTGTAGGAGAGCGGCGTCTTCTGGAAGTCAGACCGCAGATTCGGCAGCGGCGGCGGAGGCTCAGGCGTGGCGGCTTCGGCGGTCTCAGCGGCCGATTCCGGCGTCAACGTACCGTGAAGCAAAACCCCGACGACGACGAGCAGAACCATCGTGGGAAAAAGCAGACTTCGGGCGTGTAAATCCCGGACGACGGGAAGCTGAAGAAAGGAACGCACAACTCGGACTGCGGGTGACGCATCCGCCTGCCTCCTTAGAATAGCGTGGCGCCGATACCGACCGTGTTGCGCGCCGCATTCCGGGAAGCGCCCCGATGCATCCGTAAGCCGATCGACACCGTGGAGACAATACAAAAAGCCGCCGGGAAAAGTAGGGGCACGGCATGCCGTGCCCGTGCCGCGAACGAGCAATACATTCGTTGCGAAGGCTTTCGATTCCTGACGACCCCATCCACGCCCGTTGCGCGCGAGACACGAGTCTATCAAGATACCTCTGATGAGTTCCGCTACCCGCCGTCAGTTTCTGGGCCGCGCGGCCGCCGGTGTCGGTGGTGCCGCCATGGCGCTCTCCGCCGCCCCCGCGACGGCCCAGTCCGCCGGCGAGCGCCCGCTGCAAGACTCGACGGTCGAGGTGATCAACCCGCGCGCGCGCGTTCCCGTCTCGCTGATCATCGACGACTCGACTTGCCTGGTGAATCTCAACCGCTTCGCCGTGCCTCAGTTCGCCGCGGCGTGGAACTCCCCTGATCGCTACGGCCACGACTGGCGAAGCTGGCCTCACGAGATCCCCGATGACTTCGTACGCAAGTTCGGCGATTGGTGCGGCGAGCACGGGGTCAAGGGCAAGTACAGCATTGTTCCGTTCCCGGCCTGCGTCGGACGTCTCGACCGCCTGCTGCCAGGCTGGTCGAAAGCTGACCTGGAGGCGAGTCTCAAGCTCGTACGCGACCGGATCACACCCGACTGGGACATCCACCCCGAGATGGTCACGCATACGCGGGTCATCGACATCAAGACCGGGCACCCCTATCCCGAGCGCGGGCTCGATTCCATGGAGAACTGGGGCTGGACCGACGGCAAGTCCGCGGACGAGATCGCCGACTACATGCGTTACGCGCTACAGATTCTCCACAACGTCGATCTGCCGTGCGAGGGCATCACTACGCCGGGCGGCTTCGGCCAACAGGTGTTACCCGAGTTGGCCCAAGCAAGTCTCGAATCTTGCCGCGACGTGTTCCGCGCAGAGATTCCTCACTACTTTCGCCACGTCATTCGCGAAGGCCAAGACAGCGTTGTGCCTCGAGTCGAGTACGTCTCGGGCCTCGATACCGCCGACCCGCGTTGCGTCGTTTCGATCATCGCCTGCACGGGCGATTGGACCGGCGGCTGGGACTGCTCGAGCCGCGACCGACTCGACGACTTCATCAGCGAAAACCTCGACCAGGGCCGCATGGTGGACGTGATCGAGCAGGGCGAGCCCGCCATCATGCTTTGCCACTGGACGGGTATCTATTTCCACGGCGAGGAAGTCGGCTTCAAGATCTTCCAGGAAGCCGTTCGCCGCCTCCACGCCAAGTACGACCACCTGATCTGGATGAAGCTCAGCGAGATCTCGCGCTACTGGGCGGCGAAGGAGCTGACCAGCATTGAATCCCAGGCCGGCGCCCTCGCCTTGCGAGCGCCCTACGCTTGTCCCGCCTTCACGTTACGCGTGGCAGGGCCGGCGGGCGGCCCGCCGGTGATCAGCCACGGCGGCCGCAAGAAGCGGCTTAAGCAGGCCGCAAACGCGAAGGCGCTCGAAGCCGGCACCTGGACGAAGGAGACCAACGGCGTCATCGCCTGCTTCGACCTACCCAAAGGCAAATCAGCCCTTACTGTGGCGTAAGGCTCCAGCCTTGCCGAGAACCGATCGTCGGTTCTCAGGCCCGCGAACGAGCGCTATGCCAATACAACTCCGTCCCACGAAGAACCGCCAAACCAGCCCGCCCGTCACCCCGCGATCAAAAATGAACCGGCTGCGCCAAAGCCCCATTCCCCGCCGAATCCCAAGCGGCAAAACGAACCCACTTCTTTCCCGCAGTATCAATCGGGATTTCAAAACGGTGATTTCCGAAGGGAGGAAGCTCGGTCGCCGCGATCTCCTTGCGCCCGATCGTCTCTCCATCACCCCAAACAATTTCGACGAAGTCCAACGGGAAGGTCCACTCGACGTCGGCGATTAGCTTTCGCCGGCCCCCTAGGCCCTCCACCGCGAAGTCGCGGATCAGCACCTCCCCCGTCGTCACAAAAAAGTCTCCGGCGCGCAAAGCCTTGGTGATCGGGCTCCAATCTTCATCGAACTTCGGTAGCGGATCTACCTTGATGTAGTTGACGATCAGCTCGCCGTAGATCTCATCCTCGGGGAACTTGGCGTAGGTGTCGCCTTCCGCGAAGAGGTACTTCGGGCCTGCCCAGTTGTTCATGTCGTCGAGCGTGCCGATGCAGCGCGCTTCGCAAATGCGCTTCTCCGATAGATCGGCCGGCAGCGACTGGTAAGCGCCACCCAGGTAACGGTCGCTTTGGAAATGCTCGGTGTGTCGAATCTCATCCGGGTACGGTGTCGAGCCCTTGGTGCGCGGATGCGCCTGCCACACCAGGCCCCCTTCACGGCGCAACATCGCCAGCAGATCGGTTGCCGAGCCCGTGTGGTAGACCGTGCCGTACTCGGGGTGCTGCTCGGTGAACGGCTGGCCTTCCTGGCGGACCTTGGTCCAATAGACAGGGCGCGGGAAGATGATCGTGTAGTGTCCCCCGACGTAGGCGTTCGGCTCCTCGCCCGGCATCAGCAGAAACTCGCGGTCGGAGTGCCGCCGGCAGGCCTTGAAGTAGTTGTCGAGGTCCTTCACGCGTAACGGGCCGGGGTCGTCGGGGGTCCCGTCGCCGTGAAAGTCCGACATCATGGCGATGTTGATGCCCAAGCCGCGGAAGGCCGGCAGCCATGTCGGACGCCAGTCGAACGTCCCGGCATCGAGCAACTGCTCGGCGAAGTGCGTGTGGAAGTGGCTGATCGCCACTTGGTAGCCGGGCAGCGGCTTGTAGCGGTCGTTGTGCGTGAACGCCAGCACGCGCCGTTGCGTTTCGCGCCCGCTGTCGGGGCTGAGGTAGAAGTAGACTGCCATCCGCTGCCACGTGCCGGGCGGGGCGTTGTACATCGCGAAGTTGCCTTCGGCGAAGCGCCGCGATTGGTTGACGCGCCGCAGCCACAAGTTGTCGGAGAACCCGTATGGGCGGAACATCTCTTCGTGGTCCGCATGGCGCACGCCGACCGAGAACGACTCGTCATCATCCTTGCGATACCAGACGTAGCCTAGGTTTATTTCGATCTCGCGCGCCCAGAAGAACTTATGTGGCGGCGGGAAGAAGGCGATCGAGCCCTGGCCGGTCTCGACGATCGCCAAGCGATTGCGGGCGCGCAGCGGCACCGGGCCGTCGTTGACCGAGCCGCCGAACTCATACTTCTGCCAAGCGCGGCTCGTGTCGCGCCACATCACGCGCTCGGCGTCGCCGACCTTGAATCCCCGCCAGCCCCCTCGGTACTTGTAGGCGACCGAGGGCTCGTCGGTCTTGGCGATCGCTTCCTGGCGGACGAGATTTGCCCCGCGATATACGGTGAACTCCAGCCGCCCGGAGAAGATACCCAGTTCGAGACCGTCGAGCGAGACGACCAGGCGCGCGCCGTCGGTTCGCACTTCGCAGCCCGTGATGTTGTATGCAGCGGCCGAGCGGCGGATCTCGCTCTCCTTCCTAGGCAGATTCGTGTTGACACCCTCGAGGCCGGGAACGCTCAAAGGCGCGTCCCAGAAAACTTTCCACTTCTCTTTTTCGATGACCTCGGGCGTGACGTCCTGCCCGAGCGCTTGGATGGGGTTGAGCTGCTGCTGCGAGATGCGCCGCACGCCGGTGGTAACGTGAAATTCCGGCGACAGGTCGCGGGCGAGCGTCGCCGGGGCGCCGGTAGACGTGCCGGCGTCGGCTTGGCGAATGACCGGCTTGCCGCCGTCAACGCCCAGCACCAACCGCAGCCGGTTCCTGCGCTCGCCGTTCCAACGGACGTCGAGATTGCCTTGGTCCATGGTGGCGGTGAGTCCGTCTTGCGATTGGTAGCCGCTCATGTCGCAGCGAAGCGGCTCCGCGGCCAGGAAACCCGTGGAGAGGCAAAGAAGGGGAAAGAGAACAGCGGCCGGCTTGATTCGCGGCAAGGATTGAAGGTTCATACCGATCTCCCGAAGACGTGGTGACTGGCGCTTACGCCGACACGGCGCAGCCCTAGATAGAGTCCCACAATCGGAAGGAAAGAACAGCAAGAAAACCGAGCCGTGACCGTGAGGGAGCGGTCCGGCACGAACTCCCACGTACCCGAAAGTGGCTAGAACCGAGAGAGATCTCGGAGTTCACCAAATCGTCACTGTTGGAAACCACGGGATTTGCAAAAGTCTTCCTTTAGAAACCGCGGGCGCCAGAGCACGGTCGCAAACCGCGAACCACCCGTCCCAACGACATTCTATACGGCCACATTCCCCGGGCTCTGCCTCGGCAGGCTGATCGACTCAACCCTATTGAGAGCTTGCGACAACCCAGAGCTGCTCTTCCGAGGCCGCGACGCTCTCACGATCGTTTCGAGCTTCCGCAACGCCGCCATCGGTTGGATCAGTCCGCGGCCGCTATGCATGTTGTGGAAGCCGGGACCGATCTCGCGGCAGGTAGTATAAATCGCCTCTTTGACATGCTCCACCGTGGCCTGCGGGAAGGCCTCCCACAGCAAGGCGACGGTTCCCGACACGTGGGGCGCGGCCATCGACGTGCCATCGAGGTCGTCATAGGGCTCGGCGCCGGTTTCCAGCACGTACGCCGTGGGAATGGCCGACCGGACGACGACGCCCGGGGCGCACAGGTCCGGCTTGACGTACATCTCGCCCTCGCCCCACACGAACGCCCCGCCGCCACTGAAGTCCGCGACCTCGTTGTCACGGTTGACCGAGCCCACCGCGCAGGCGTCGCGATGGTTGGCCGGACTGCCGGTCACTCCCAGCCCGGAGTTGCCCACCGAGAACGATGGAAACACACCGAGCAGTCCAAGGTTGTGGACCGTGGGATCGTAGGCTTGGTTGTAGCCCGAGCCCCCCAGCGAAAGGTTCAACACCTTGACGCCCTGGCGCACGCACCACTCCATGCCGCGCACGATTTGCTTCGTGGTGCCGTTGCCCTGCGGCAGCACGAGCGCCGAGACGAGCCTCGCGCCCGGAGCAACGCCGACCGACACGCCGCTGCCCGCGCCGCCGGCGATCGTGCCCGCCGTGTGGGTGCCATGGAAACCGGAATCGTATCGCGGCGTGCCCGTCAACTCGTGGCCGAACTGGTCGAAGGCCTCCCAGGCGCTGATCCGTCCTTCGAGGTCAGGATGCTTGGGATCGATGCCCGTGTCGAGATGCCCGACCGAGACGCCCTCGCCCGTGAGATCTTGCTTCCATACTTGCGGGATGTCGATGTGCTCCAGCCCCCAGGCTGCTTCCCGGGCCGGATCGCCGGCCACCGCGTTGGGCCGCCGCGTCGCTACGCGAAAGGGCTCGGGCAGGCGCTCGGCCTTGTTCGTAATGATGCGGGCGACGTTATGATGCGGGCGACGTTCTTGTTCGAAGCGAGCTTCTTGATCCAATCCGACGAGGCGAGAAACGAGACCGAGTTGGTCAGCCACGAAGAGACCAGAACGCCGCTTCCCGAGTGCGGGTCCGGGTGCGCCGCCGCGCCCGAGGATTCGACGGACACCGGCAAGCTGGGAATCGACATGCGGGCGTTGCGTTTGAGCAGCGCCCCCGCGACAACGTCCAGGCTCTTCATGACGGCCGACTCGATAATCTGGATCTTCGCCGCGCGCGCCTCGGGCTCGGACGCGAGCAAGACCTGCTGTTCGGGCTTGCGGTAGACCGACCGGAAGATGACAATCACATCGGTCACGAACCCCGCCGCCACTCGTTGGGCGACGTTCTTCTCGACTTTCTCGCGATGCGGCGGCAGGGTCTTAAAACGGGCAGGCACGACGACAGCAGAGCTCCTACCTCCATTCTGCCGGTAGGGGCGGCGTGTTCGCCTCGATCGCGGCGCCCGAGACGCGCTAACTGTCTGACTGGAGTTGACTTACAGAAAACTCAAAGTTCCGTGACTCGTTGGCACGCTGCCGGAACCAGGGCAACCTCAACCAACACCCCGCGAGAGCGACAGCCGTGACTGATGCGAATCCCCGAATCGGCACAGGAGAGTTGGCTGGATGTCATCTAGTCCTGTAGGGTACGAAAAAACATAGGGCACGAAAAACCTTGACATGAAGTCAATCTCTAGAGTACAGTCCAGTGCCAGGAGACCTACACCCGGCCGAAGACTGGTGCTTCCGTCATCAAGTATTGGCGAGAAGAGCTTAAGCTCGCATTTTCAATTTGATGTATAAGCTTCAGACCATCCAGCGACCTTCAGCGTCTTTATTGATAGGGGCTAGAGCCCGATAAGGACGCCATGGAGGTCAACACCCGATGGGTGAAAAAGAAAACAAGCCGTTTCAGCTCACGTTCAATGGATTTCTCAAAGTCGATTTCCAAGGATCGCGAGTCACCTCGGATGGCGGTCTGATTCTCGTTCGCGAACTGGATGAACGACTCGGACTCGGCCAGCTGATCGACGAGCATCTCAGCGACTCGCGACAAGGCTTGAACAAGAAGTTCGCGCTGGCCGATCTGCTGCGGCAGTCGGTCTACAGCCGACTCGCTGGCTACGAGGACCTCAATGACGCCGTTCGAGTATCCGCCGATCCGACCTTTCGCTTGATCGGCTCGAAGAGGAACTGGGATCGCGGAGCCGCCTTGACCTCGACGCTGCATGGCTTCGAGACGGAGATGCTGGCGAGCGAAGAGAACTTGCTGGGGCTGATGGCAGTGAACCGGGAGCTGGTCGCGCAAGCCGAAGCTCCCGACGGTTCAGACCGCGTGGTGCTCGACATGGACTCCACGGAGAGCCCCGTCCACGGCCAACAGGAAGGCAGTGCCTACAACGGCCATTTTGAGTCCCTCTGCTATCACCCGCTGTTGCTGTTCAACCAGCACGGCGACTGCCTAGGCGCGAAGCTGCGTCCCGGCAACGTGCACAGCGCCGAGGACTGGGACGAGCTGCTACTGCCGGAGATCGAACGACAACAGGCGGAGGGCAAACAGGTGACGTTCCGCGCCGACGCCGCCTTCGCCAAGCCCGAGATCTACGAGGCGATGGAGGAGCGCGGCGTGGACTACGTGATTCGCATCCCGGCGAACAAGAGCCTGGAGCTGGAGATCGAGGACATCCTGTTTCGGCCACCGGGCAGGCCGAACGCCAAGCCCCTAGTGCGCTACAAGAGTTTTCGCTATCAGGCCGAGAGCTGGTCGAAGGCAAGGCGAGTTGTCGCCAAGGTCGAGCATCACCAGGGCGAACTATTCCCGCGCGTCGGATTTGTCGTGACGAGCATGAGCTTGCCGAGCCGCTCGGTCGTGCGGTTCTACAACAAGCGCGGCACGGCGGAGCAGTGGATCAAAGAAGGCAAACAGGCCACGCACTGGACCCGCTTGTCGTGTCACCGCTTCCGAGCCAACGAGGTACGGCTGCAACTCAGCGTGCTGGCCTACAACCTGGGCAACCTGTGGCGGCGGCTAGGGCTGCCGCAGCGAATCAAAAGCTGGTCGCTAACGAGTTTGCAACACAGGTTGATGAAGACCGGCGGTCGGCTGGTCAAGCATGCTCGCTACTACTGGTTGCTGCTGGCGGAGGGGCATCTGAACCGGCGGCTGTTCGGTGACATGCTGCATAGGATCTGGGCGTTGCCTGTGCCGGGTGGGTAGCGTTGCCCGGGCGAGGATCAACAGTTTTTGGCTCCAAAAAGGTTTCGCAGGGAGCAGTGTCGGCCGGAGCGCCGTTCAGTCCGCTCAATCAACGTCTGTGAGCGGACGGACGAGCCCTGGCGCCTACCGGCGGAGGTGATGTGCAGGGTTCAGCGCGAAAAGACGTGGTATTCGGCGCAGCGGGGGTGTATCCTGTGACCGTGCCAGGGCCAAAATGGAAATCCTGGTTAAGTTGCCATCATGCAAGCACTGACAGCCGATTGTCGCGTTGACAACTATCTCCATTGCGAAAATCTTTCATAAGTGCCTTAGTTAGAAGGAGATAAGGGCGAGACAGCAACAGTGAATCACGGAAGCACCTTCTATCGGCTACGAAGTTTTGGCGAACCACAGGGCCCCCACAGAGAGTGCGCAACCTACAGATACCTCGGCCGGCGAGAGGGAGCCTGAGCGTAGCGAGCTTGACCGCGGTAGCTGGCAGGTCCGGGTGACTTGACTTCAGGGGGCTCGCCGATAGTAGTAGTTCAGCATTCCGCCCAACCGTTGACGGCGCGCAACGGGTTGCATCAGTTGACGCCACGTCGCCGCTGTCCGACAATCGAGTCCGGAACGGACAATGCGGACGCGGACTGACCGGATCGAATTGACTACCCGTTGGGCGGGCTTTTTCTTGATCCTAGCGGCAACGGCGGTTCTCAGCGTCGTGGGGGGCCAAGAGGGCGGACGCGCCGAGTTGGAGGGCAAGTTTACCCGAACCGTCCGACCTTTCCTCAAGACGTATTGCATTAGCTGCCACGGCCGGCAGGGGCCCGCGGCGCAGATGGATCTGAGCGGGTTCACGACGATGGCTGCCTTAATGCAGGATGGCCGTCGTTGGAGCCAAATGCTGGAGCGTCTCGAAGCGGAGGAGATGCCGCCTGAGGGAGCGCGGCATCCGACGCCGCGGGAGCGGCGCGCAGCCGTCGATTGGTTCCATGCCGTCCGCGAACACGAAACGCGCCGCAATGCCGGCGACCCAGGCGTCGTGCTGGCGCGGCGCCTCAGCAACGCCGAGTACAACTACACGGTCCGCGATCTCACGGGCGTCGACATCCGTCCCACCCGCGAGTTTCCTGTCGATCCGGCCAACACGGCGGGCTTTGACAACTCCGGCGAAACGCTGATGATGTCGCCTACCCTGCTGAAGAAATATCTGGCGGCGGCGCGTGAAGTGGCCGGCCACATGTACTTGAAGGAGGAGGGATTCGCCTTCGCGCCGCATCCGATGCTGGTCGAAACCGACCGCGACAAGTTCGCCGTGCATCAGATCATCGATTTCTATCACGAGCAGAACATCGACTACGTCGATTATTTTCAAACCGCTTGGCACTTCCGGCATCGGGCAGCGCTCGGGCAGCCCAACGCCACTCTGGCCGATCTCGCAAGGCAACACGGCGTCAGCGCCAAGTATCTGGAGACAGTCTGGTCGACCCTTGAGAGCGCCGAAGAGGTCGGCCCGCTGGTGAAGCTGCAAGCGATGTGGCGAGCCCTGCCCGAGCCGCGGCCGGATCAGCCTGCGCGAGCCGGCTGTGAGGAGATGCAATCCTACATCGCCAACGTGCGCCGGAAGGTGGAGCCGCGGTTTATCAACATTACGGCGGGCCCCATCGGTACGGCCTGGCAGCCGCTATTGATTTGGAAAAATACGCAATACGCGACACATCGCCGGAAGTTCGATCCCAGGCAGTTACAGGTCGAGGGCGAGCCGCCGTTCAGTCAGGACGGCGTGGTCGAGCCCGAATGGGATAATCCGTTCGGTCCAGGCAAGACGATCCTGGTCGAAAATGAGCCCGGCGATCCGGATCTCTTCGTTCCGGCCGGTCAACGCGCACGCTACGAAGCGGCGTGGGGCCGGTTTTCGAGCGTCTTTCCCGACATGTTCTACAAGGAGTCGCGCGGCCGAAACTATTTCAAAACGGGCAAAGATCAAGGCCGCTATCTGAGCGCGGGCTTCCACAACGTCATGGGCTACTTCCGCGACGACCAGCCGCTCTATGAGTTGCTGCTGGACGAGGAGCAGCAGGCGACCTTGGACGAGATGTGACGGGAGATGGATTTCGTCGCTTCCGTCAATATCCGCACCTACGTCGAATTCGCCAAGCTAGGCACCCGTGGAACGCGAGACGACTTCAAAGACGGCGAGCCCGAGGTCGAAGAGATCGAGGTGGAGGAGATCATCTCGGAAGAGAAGATCAGGCAACTCGAAGCCGAATACTTGGAAGTCGCCAAGGACGGCAGCGACGAGGCGATCCAAGCGATCGAAGACTTCTTCGAAACGGTCAACGAGGGCATCCGCTGGGTCCAGCAAGCCCGTCGCGACGCTGAGGCGAGTCACTTGCAGTCGCTGCTCGATTTCGCCGCCCGCGCCTATCGGCGGCCTTTGTCGTCGGCGGATCGCGCCGATTTGTTGACGTTTTATCGCGACGTCCGGGAGCGCTATGACCTGGACCATGAGGGGGCGATTCGGGAGGCGATCGTTCTGGTCTTGACGTCTCCGAAGTTCTCCTACCGCGTCGACTTGGTCGAAGCCGGCGGCGGAGTTCAGCCGCTATCGGATTTCGACCTGGCCAGCCGGCTCAGTTATTTCCTGTGGTCGAGCCTGCCCGACGAGGAGCTGTTGCAGCACGCCGCCGCGGGCGACCTGCACGAGCCGGAAGTCATCAAAGCCCAGACGCGACGGATGCTGCAAGACCCGCGCATCCGGGCGCTGGCGGTCGAATTCGGGGGCAACTGGCTGGACTTTCGCGATTTCGAGCAGATCGGTACCGTGGACCGCGAGCGCTTTCCCTCATTCAGCGACGAATTGAGAGAGGCGATGTTCGAGGAGCCGATTCGCTTCCTCTTGGACGTGTTTCAACACAACCGTTCGATCCTCGACTTCCTTTACGCCCACGACACGTTTGTGAATCCTATTCTGGCCCGTCACTACGGCATGCGGGTAAGGGGCGATGAGAGCAGTTGGGTTCGCTTCCACGCCGCCG
Organism: Bryobacterales bacterium; assembly: GCA_965261065.1. Taxonomy (GTDB): domain Bacteria; phylum Acidobacteriota; class Terriglobia; order Bryobacterales; family UBA6623; genus JAKZVK01. The sequence goes on from OZ253444.1 coordinate 46,347, forward strand.
ACCTCTACGGCCGGGGCGGCCTCTTGCCCATGGCCGCGTTCTTGACAAAGAACGCGCCGGGTTTGCGGACCAGCCCAGTGAAGCGCGGCTACTGGGTGGCGAAGAACATACTGAGTGAACAAATCCCGCCGCCGCCGGTGGTCCCCGAGTTGCCGGCTGATGAGGCCAAGATGGACCTGCCGTTGCGCCAAATGCTGGAGCAACACCGGGCCAACCCGAGTTGCGCCGCCTGTCACGCGCGATTCGACTCTTTCGGATTGACGTTCGAAACGTTCGACCCGGTCGGCAAACGTCGAACCTACGATCTGGGCGGGCGCACGGTCGATGCTAGCGGCACCTTCCCGGGAGGCATCGAAGGAGAAGGGTTGAAGGGAATCCGGCAGTACATTCGCGACCACCGCGAAGACGATTTCGTGGATGGCTTCTCCAGTAAACTGTTGGCCTATGCCTTTGGACGCAGTCTGGCGCTCTCCGACGACCTCCTGATTCAGGAGATAGGCCGCGAGCTTGCCGACGACGGCTACCGTTTTGAAACCGTGATTGAGAGCATCGTTACGAGTCGCCAGTTTCTCAACAAGCGCGGCCGCGAGCAACTGACAGCCAATGAGAGGTGACTATGGTGAACCCGCACCACGAGGCGCGTCGAAAACGTAAAAAAGCGTTGTCCCGAAGGACCTTCCTCCGCGGCGCCGGCGTGACCATGGCCTTGCCGTGGCTGGAGTCGCTGTCGGGTTTCGGCATCAGCTCAGCCTCGGCGGCCTCGACCGCCGGGCAGCCCCAACGCTTTGCCGTGCTGTTCATGGGCACGGGCATCAGTCCCGGCCGTTGGTGGGCCAAAGGGGCGGGCGCCGAGATGGAACTGAGCGAATCGCTGGCGCCGTTGAAACCGCTCAAGGCGAATATCAACGTCATTGACGGCCTGTTCAACAAGGCGGCCACGGGGCAGGGGATTCATCCGGCGCAGACCGGCAATATGTTGTCGGGCGTGCCGATCCGCAAAGGTTCGATCATCCAAGGCGGCATCACCATGGACCAGGTGCTGGCCAACCAGATCGGGCAGGAGACGCTGCAGCCCAGCATGGTGCTGGCCTGTGAGCGGGCCATGACCGGGTTCCATGAAACGAACTTTTCGAACGCCTACAGCTCGCATATCTCGTGGCAGAGTGCCGAATCGCCGGTGCCCAACGAGATGTATCCCTCGTTGGCCTTCGACAGCCTGTTCGAGAACGGCGGCAGACTGCGCAACACGAGCGTGTTGGACCGGGTGAAAGATCATGCTGTGGCGCTAAGCGGCAAGATCAGTTCCACCGACAAACTCAAGCTGGAAGAGTATCTCGCTAGCGTCCGCGACGTCGAACGCAGCATTGAGCGGATGCGCACCGACAAGGACAAGGCCGAAAACCGGGCCCGCGACGCGGGGCGCCCGCTGTTCGCGATGGAGCGTCCGCGGGATGGCCTGCCCGAAGATATCCGCGATCACATTCGCCTGATGTGCGACATCGTCGCCCTCGGGTTTCAGACCGACAAGACGCGCGTGGCCTCGCTGCTGTTGGCCCGCGACCTGTCCGCCCTCTACTATCCGTTCCTCGGCGTGAGCAAGCAGCATCACGGCGCCTCCCACTACGACACCGAGGAAGACTATCAAAAGATCGTGCGCTTCCAAGTGAGCCAGCTGGCCCATCTGGCCCAGCGCCTGGACGCCATGCCGGAAGGGGAGAGCACCGTGTTGGACAACAGCTGTCTGCTGTTCCTGTCGAACATGTGGTCCGGGACGAAGCACGACAACAAGAAGGTGCCGGTGGTCACCATCGGCGGCTTGGGGGGCAAGCTGGAAACCGGCAGAGCGCTCGACTATTTCGAGTCGGGCGACGACAACCGCAAGTTGTGCGGCCTGTACCTGGGCATCATGGATCGGATGGGCGTCGAACTCGCCGAGTTCGGCGACGCCTAAATCCGGTTAGAAGGTTTCTGAGAATACAAGGGTCCCAAGCGGCCCTGGCCGTACAGACAGGCCGGCCCAAACACGCGCCGCACAACTCTTTCGTAGAACTCGAATCCGTCCGTGGCGGTAACTTCGTCTCCCGACGACCGTCGAAGGCCAGAGCCGAGACCAGACGTCGATCGAAACGAAGATCCAGATGGGCTGTTGCTTGCCACCGACGATCGTACGAAGCTCGTCGGCCTGCAGCTCCTCCACAGCCAGCCCCGTGACCTTTCGCGAGTTGAATCGATGACAAGAGCCGGCGGCCCGTTGGAGCCAGCGATCGACGGTATTGCAGGCGATTTGCTTGACACGAGCGATCGCAGACTTGTTCAGGCCTTCGACGCTGAGGGTGGCGACCTCATCGAAGGTCGCGCGACGATGTTGCAGTCCATAGTAAGGCGTCCCGGTGTTGGTGCAGAAGGTCTTACCGCAAGCCTGGCAACGGTAGCGACGACACCTTCCCCATTTCCTCCGGTAGAAGCCGTGACGGACGATTCGTGCGGCAGCGGCGTTTCCCGCCAGCGGGCAGTCCCCGTTTGCGCAGATGAGGCTCTTCGTTGCTCCTGAACCGGACGACAGCGGGACTGGGCGCCCCGGAATTGAGCCTCAAATCCTAGCAGGTACAGGAGTTACGATCGGGCCGCCAACACTAGATGACGGAAGCACCCGTAGGAGAGCGCGAGCCGGCGTAGCCGAAGGTGCGCGGGCATCGACACGATCGCTGCTGCAGAGTGGGTCGACCACGCCCTGTCGTGTCCATTTCAAAGTCAGTGCAAGTCGCTGAATCCAATCGGTTGCGGAGTTTTAGCGAGCGACAAGCCCGGGAGCAACTTGGTCTAAGTGGACCCGGAGAATGACCTGATCATCGTGGCACGATGGATTGGGCCGGCAATGGAATTTATCAAGCGCGTATTGGGGTCGCTGAAGGATCGTGAGGGGGATATCGCTTCCTCATTCCTTCCGGAGTTCGACCCAAGATGTCAGGGCATTCGAGAGCTTAGGGCCTGGATTGCTGATCGCGGTCAACGCGCCGCTCAACTTGCCTCCTTTCATTTTCAGCGAAAACCGCAAGTAGTACTTGCGCTTGTTCACGTCGGGCGTCTGGATGTTGCCATCGAATCGGCCGGTGAGGTAGCCGCCTTCGACCTTGAGTGCTGAGACGTTGGTGGCCGCCTGCCCTGCAAGTTCCGCCTTGGCTTCACCGGACGCGTTGATCGATAGCCCCAATGGCAGTTGTCCCTCGTACGTATGAACGGTCCCGCTCCAGGTTCCTGTCCACTGCTTGGGAAAGGGCTTCGCCGCGGCAGCGACAGATGAAGGCTCCTCGGCGCTTTGCTCCTTGCCGGGCGGTGTACGCTTTTCAGCAGTGCGACGACGATAACGAGGAAGCAGGGTTGTCAGAATGTCGCCGTTGATCTGGTCGACGACTGGGGAGTAGCGGTTTGCGAGCACGACAACGGCAATCCCTTCGCTCGGAATCAGCGACAGATTCGTTCGGACGCCTCCCATCGCTCCGCCGTGGTGCACCAAGCGATAGGCGCCCTGCTTGGGGTAGATCATCCAGCCGACTCCGTACTCATAAGGCGCGCCTTCTGTGGAAATCGACTTCTGCATCTGATTGATTCGACGGCCCGGCAGAACGGGTCTCTGGTCCGGTTGAAGTGTTTTGAGGTGAAGCAAGCCGAACCGGACCAAGTCGTGAGCGGACGCGAACACGGCGGAGCCGCCACGATGGTCGAAATCGTAGAACGGGAGCGGCATCCCATCATCCCAGTAGCGAACGGCTCGGTGTGGACCTGGGTCGGGTTCGGTCGGAATGTCAGAGTGCTCCATTCCCAGTGGCTCGAATACGTTCTCTTGCACGAACTCGGCGTAGCTGCTCTGAGAGGTTTGCTCGATCGCATATTCGAGCAGTCCGTAACCAAGGTTCGCGTATTGGAATTTTTCGCCCGGCCGCGTCACCAAGATGCCGTAGCGCCGGATCGTTTCAGCCATCGACGGTCTTTGGGAGGGCTCACCGTGAAGGAAGAAGTGGTAGTGCAGGGGGAGCCCCGAAATGTGCGCGGCTATACGCCGAACGGTCGCCTTCGACGTACTACCCGCGTACCCTTTGAGTTTCGCTCCACCCAGGTAGTCTTCGATCGGCCGGTCGAGCCCAATCTTGCCTCGCTCGACGAGAGTCATCAGAGCCGTCGCGGTAATCGGCTTCGAGATGGACGCAAGCGAGTACTTCGTCTGCGGCGTGGCTGCGATCTGTTTCTCGACGTCGGCGAACCCGAAAGCCTCCTCCCAAAGGATCTCTCCGTTTTGGGCCACGGCCACCGCCAACGAAGGAACCTTCTTTGCGAATATCACTTTTCGGATCGTGCCACGGATCGGCTCGAAGCGATCCGGCTGAGCCAAGGCGACGGTAGTCGCCATGCACAGCGTCAGCGCTCCGGCGAACCCTTTGGTGGCAGCCACTGTCATGCGCACTCTCGTGATTCTACGGCAGGAAGCGCTCTCGGGCGGCGGCCTGCGGAGAGCCTTTCTTCGAAGGTGCTTCCGCAACCGACGGCATTGTCAAGTTAACAATCCTAAGACGGCGTTGCCCTGAAGTCCGCCTGAGGTTTCTCCGTTGCCTATCGTAAACTCCGTCCGTGTTGAAAAGATTGAGCCTAACAGCGTGTCCCGATAGGCTCGTAGGTTCATGCGTAACATCATCGCAATTCCACGGTTGACCGGGCTGCGGTCGAGCCTACAGGCCGAACTGGCGCCCGAGTTGACCCTGAGTGTCCAAAACTCGATCGGGCCCCAAAGTTGTTCTTTAGTAGGGAGTTGCGTCTGAGGTTGTCGGCCCTGGAAACCAGCAATTTTGAGCGCCTCGATAGTTGGACGCGCGATCTCTGTGAGAGAGACAGCAACTTGAGTCCCGATCGAGTCTGTAGACAGTTGCGACCCGATGTGACAGACGCTGGACCTATTTGGTATTCTGCCTGCCATGCCAGATGTACTACAGCTTCTCATTCAAGAACGCGACAAACTCAACCGTGCCATCGAAGCTCTCGGTGGCACAATCCCCAAGAGAAGGGGTCGGCCACCGGGCAGCGGCAAAAAAGCCTCGGAGAGGGGCGCACGCAAGGTAGCTGTGAAAAAGCGCCGTCGCATGTCCACCGTCCAGAGGAAGGCGGCCTCTGAACGCATGAAGAAGTACTGGGCTGCGAAGAGGTCTTCCTAATCTCGTCTCCGGCCTTTCGGCTTCTCCTGTGGGCGGTCAGCGCGATCGGCCGGCCGCAGTCAGGTCGCCAGGCCGCACGCCGATGCAGCACCTCCAGTTGATGGTGCAGAGCAGCGATCGCGGCTTGCATCTTAGGACGGTTCCGAAAGCTCGCCGAGAGTCCGATCCGCAGGGGCATCACGATGCTGCGCATGGATTCTTGAGACTATGAACTCGGACGCGATAACCTCGGTGTTTTCCACGCCAACAGAATTTCTGCTAGGCAATAGGCAATAGCCGAGATGGATGATGAAGCTCGAACACAACGACGGCTGGAACATTCCTGCCTCTGATCCTTGCTGCCCAGCCCTGCCGGCTGTCTATCGCAACGTCCAGAGGCAGTTAGTTTTCTTTGAAACGGCGCCGTTGGAAGGTGGTCGGGTTCTGCCCGAACCCTTGGAGGCATCAGACTCGGGATTGTGTGTCGCCGCGGGCGTCGTGGTTCCTTATTCGAGCAGCTACGGAACCTTCGAAGAATCGTTCCTAATGCTTGAATGTCGCTTTCGGGGTCGATCGGGGTTCTATTGCTCGCATGTGTTTCACAACCGACCAGCAGGTATTGCGGCGGGGCGCGAAATCTATGGGACACCGAAGGTCTACGCTGACCTGAACGTACAACGGGACGGGGCCAAGATGCGCACTAAAACCGTCTACGACGGCTCCCCGATTCTAGCCATTTCGAGCGAAACGCCAACGGTGGCGGAGTCCGCTGCTGTCCCGGTGCTCGCGCCGGGTTGGCGTCTGAAGATCATCCCGCGAGCGGATGGCCCAGGCCCCGCCCTCTGCACGAACGTCATGCGTGATGTGACTCACCATCAGGTTCTCGGTGGCAGTGGGACCGTTACCTTGGGTAAATCACCGTCTTGTGATCTGACCCCTCTCGCTCCGCAAAGGTACGGCGAAGCGTTCTGCCTGGAACTGATATTAGCTATTCGGAAGGCTATGCGGAGATCGTGTACGACTATCGATCCACAGCGGATTCTGACGGTAGTTAGAGAAGATGGAGTGCCCTGTCCGAGCCGCGAAGGCGCGGACTGGGCTTCGTGGGGAGGTATTGTCAAGTCAACTCGTGTTAAGAAAGGACGATCGAATGTGAGAGCAGTGCGAAGAACATTGCAGTCCAGCCGTGGCGCGACTATGCTGGCCGTGCCGGGAAGACCGAAACGGAGATCCTGGACGACGCGAACGGCAACTTGACCGCCGAGAACCAAGGAATGATCAAGTACGACATCGTCGCCCGGGTCGTCAACCGAACGGGCTTGAGCAAGACCAAGGCCGAGATGGCCGTCGAAACCGTCTTCGAGACGATGAAGAAGGCCATGGACCGCGGCGAGCGCATCGAGGTGCGTGGCTTCGGCGTCTTCAATATCAAACCGCGCAAGACCGGGATTGGCCGCAACCCGCGCACAGGCGAGGAGGTCCGCATCCCTCCGGGGAAAGCCGTACACTTCAAGCTGGGCAAAGAGTTGCAGTCCCTCGAGATTAAGCGCGGCGATCTGCCGGAGAGTTCCGACCGCTTCTGACGGTCCCGACAGCGCTGGGCTCGGACAGGCGGTAACCTCAATCTTCGTAACGCAGACGGAATTTCTGGTACGCACACCCCTACCGTTGTATGTTTGGTGCTTCGGTCCACGACCAGAGATGACACCGATGCAAAAGACCTTTCTGCCTTGCTTTCTGATGTTCTCCGCCCTCACCGGCTGTGGACTGCTGACACAAGAGCCCGCTGCGAAGTGGCTGAGTTCGTTTTCCGTCGCCGAAGGGCTGGAGCTAACACTGTGGGCCGCCGAACCCGATTTGGTCAATCCCACCAACATGGATATCGACGACCGTGGGCGCATTTGGGTAGTCGAGTCCATCAACTACCGCAGGCACCTGAAGGGCAATCCGGACTTCCTCGAAGCCGGAGATCGAATCGTCATTCTCGACGACACCGATGGGGACGGTCGTGCCGATGCCAGGACGGTTTTCGACCAGAACCCCGATCTGCGATCTCCGCTCGGGATTGCGGTTCTAGGCGACAAGGTCATCATCTCTCAATCGCCCGACATCATCGTTTACACCAAGGATCAGAATGACCGCATTCTGAACAAAGAGACCCTTCTTACGGGCTGGGGCGGCTACGACCACGATCATGGCGTGCATGCGGTCGTCTTTGGCCCCGATGGCCGCTACTACTGGAACAGCGGAGACCAGGGCTTCGACGTCACCGACCGATCAGGAAACCGTTTCATGAGTTCGCCCAAGGGGCCCCATTTTGCCGGCACGGCTTTGCGAGTGAATCCCGACGGCACGGAGTTCACAGTTCTTGGGCACAACTTCCGCAACCCGTTTGAGTTGGCCGTGGACTCGTTTGGCACGGTCTGGCAGACCGACAACGACGACGACGGCAATCAATGGACTCGCGTCAACTACGTGATGGAGGGAGGCAACTTCGGCTATTGGGGGCCGGGAGGCCGCAAATGGCGTGAGGACAAAGGGAGCCATTTCCATTCTGAACTTCCCGGCGTCGTGCCCAATATTGCCCGCACCGGTCCGGGTGCGCCGACGGGCCTTGTCGTCTATGAAGGCTCGCTGCTGCCCGATAGATACCGCGGCCAACTCATCCATTCCGAAGCGGGCAAGAGAGTGATCAATACTTTCTATCTGGCTGACGAAGGTGCCGGGTACTCGCTCAATGTTGAGAACACCGTCAGCTCGACGGATCCCAACTTCCGCCCCAGCGACATCGTTGTAGCGCCGGATGGCTCGCTCTACTTTTGTGACTGGTACGATCCGGTCGTCGGCGGTCACAACATGGATGACGTCGAGAAAGGACGCATCTACCGCCTGGCGCCCCGTGGCTTCAAGCCGCGAAAGCCGGAAGTGGACCTCGAAAGCCCCGAGGGGCTCGCGGCGACCTTCCGCTCTCCGGCTCAGTCGATCCGTTATCTGGCCTACAGCAAGCTTCACGAACAGGGCCGCAAGGCGCTGCCGCATCTGCTGGCCATGTGGAAAGGAGATGACTCAGTTCTGCAGGCGCGGGCCCTGTGGCTGCTCGGGGGTCTGGGCGAGGACGGGCAACAGGCTGTTCGTGAAGCGTTGGAGCACCCCAACCGGAACCTCCGCACCCTCGGCATCCGTGTGGCACGGCGCCATGGCGCGGACATCATCGAACTCACGCGCTCGCTGTTCGACGACCCTTCGCCCCAAGTGCGCCGCGAGATCGCTCTCGGCCTACAGCATGTCGTGGACGAACGCGCCCTCGACCCTTGGATCGAACTCGCTAAGCAATACGACGGCGAGGACCGCTGGTATCTCGAGGCGATGGCCATCGGCGCGCGTGGTAAGGAGAACGCGCTCTACCCGAAGCTGCGGGACGCTTTCCCCGGCGCGTGGGACGCAAAGCTCGGAAAACTGCTGTGGGTTTTGCGGCCTTCCGACGCTCTACCCTATCTCATCTCGAGCATCAACAGTCGCAGGCTGAACTCCGAACAACGGCTCGAAGCTCTCACCGCTCTGTCGGCAATGTCTTCGCCAGAAGCCACCGTCGCCGTGGCCGGGATGGTGCGTGCAGGCAGCCGCGATACCAAGCTGGCTGAAAACGCCCTGGAGCGGCTGAGTAAACAGCTCTTCAGCGAGTGGATTGGTATGCGGGCACGCCCGGAGATCGCGGTAGCGATCAAGCACGCACTACGCACTCCGGACCTGCAGACTCTGGCAGTCGATCTGACGGCCGATCTCGCTGATCCGCGGTACGGTCCTTCACTGCTTGTGCTTGCTCAGTCGTCGCAGACCCCTAAGGATGTCCGAGCTGCCGCCGTTGAGGCTCTTGGCGCAACGAAGCAAGGACTATATCTTCCTGTGCTCGAAAAACTGGCCGTCGACGCTCCGGCGCCGGTTCGCGTCGCCGCGATTCGTGGGTTAGGCGCTCTGCGGCCGGACGGATTGGAAGCCAAGCTGCAAGGTTGGATCCTAGCGGATGCGCCAAACGAGGTTCACAGCGAAGCCCTGCGTGTCTTGGCTCGCACAGATAGCGGTCTTAGCGCTGTTCTCGATCTCGAAGAAACGCAGGGGCTCCCCGACGAGATTAGAACGCTGGCGACCTACCTAGCCCATTCGAGTCCGGACCCCGTGATCAAAGCTCGCGCCGAAAAGATTCTGCCTCCTCTGGCCAGCAAGACAGCCAAGATCGCCGAACCCGGTAAACTGTTCTACCAAATAGGCGACACGGAGCGAGGGCGGGAGGTCTTCTTGGCGAAAGATGGCCCCCGATGCAGCACCTGCCACGCTCTCGAACCCGGAGAGCAGAGCACCGGGCCGAACTTAGCGGCCATCGGCGGAAAGCTCGGCAAGCAAGCGCTGCTCGACTCGATCCTCAGTCCGAGTGCCGGCATCGCTCAGGAGTACCGGAGCTGGGTGCTCGAAACGAAAACGCAAGGTGTCGTGATCGGAATTCTCAAGGTAGCTACTCCACAGCGTGTCGTTGTCGCAACCGAAACGGGCGACGAAATCCGGCTCGATCCCTCCGAGATCACCTCCCGCCGCGAAAGCAAGCTTTCCATCATGCCTGAGGATCTCATCAACACGATTACCGAACAACAGCTTGTCGATCTGCTGCAGTTCTTGACGACGCTGAGACCGTCGGATTCCTAGCTGCCGGCCATGCGGAGTACCAGGGTGCAACGCTGCTTCATCTCTAGCGGCCGGATCCTGCTTTCCGTTCGGACTCGGTTCGAAACCCGTCCAGCATTCTTTTAACGCTCTGGCGGTCAAAGTTCGCGGGCGGCTCGAAGTCCTGATTGGCTTCAAGCTCCTCTAGCGTGGGAGTGCGCGACCGAACACCGCCTCCGGGGACTTCGATGCCGGCGCACCAGACGATCGCGTTGAGCAAAAGCCTGCGAAAGTCGTCGTGACCCCAGTTCCAGTGAACGTGTCCGCCCGTGAAGCCGAAGCCGCGTCCGCCATCGGGCCGCTGTCGAGCCCAGGCGAGCACCTCGGGCATGCCCTTACGAGCGAATACAGCGGGATTGCCTCCGCGGGGCGAGGAGGCCTCTCGACGTGTGCCATCCGGCGGCGTCGCGACGAGAATCGGCGTCACGCCTTCCATCCCCTCGCGAAATCGCATGTGGTAGTACCATTCGTCGTTGATCGTGAACGGTTTGACGCCGCGCGTGATGGAATGGGCCTGGGTCAACTGTAGCTGCTTCACTGTCCAGTGAGGATTCACGGACCAGAAAGTCTCGAAATAGCCGCCGATCCAATCGAGAAAGTGGGCGCCGGGCCTGCCCTTCGGAACTTCGACGGCGTAGTGGATACCCACAAGACCGACACCCCTCTGCATCAGGCGATCGACCTCTTCCAGATGGCTATTGACGGGATGTCCCTCGCTGCCGTTCATGTAGAGGACGATGCAGTCAGCCTCGCTCAGAGCGGCTGGTTCCTCTGGCCAACCATTGATATGCACGACGGTATCGGCCTCGGGTACGTTCTCGTCCAAGAGTTTCCCCAGCAACAAACAGCCGGCGTTGAACTCATGACTACCGTATCCGTGGCTCTTGGCGCCAGCGATGATGATGATTCTCTTCTTGGGAGTTTCGGCGGCTGTTGCCAATGCCGCGGCGCACAGCGTCGCGACGAAGAGATTCAACAATCGAAACCAACGTGTTCGGAACATCTGCTCGACCTCGTCATCCTACCGGGTTCGGACTACCCCGATGAACCGGCCATGCATCGTAGGCTCTCAGATTCGAGACCAGGGGGTTCGCTAATTTAGAACGCCGCTTTGCAGAACCACGCGGCGTGCTGGTTCGGCGAAGTCATCGGTCAACACTTGAGGCTCGACCGCAGCCCGATCAACAGGGGAATCACGATGCCGCGCATGGCCCCCCGGGCCTATTAGTCCACGCTGTTAAGCTCGATCTTTTCAACGCGGACGGAGTTTGCGATAGCCACAGCCAGCGGACAGGCGGAGTTGGTGGATCAGAACGTTCTCTTGCGAACTCAGATGGACCTTTCGGCCCTTCAGCCCACGACGTATCTCTGGGGGCTCCGACGGGGAGAGTTTCGCTGGGTTTACTACCAGATTCAGGTTGAGTAGCTTATCAGAGCGATCGCAGTTCTTCGAGGACCCGCGAAAGCGGAGGGTCGACGCCTTCGGCTAGCGCCTCGCGCGACAGCTCGACCGCGACATCTGGTGTAACGCCCACTCCCTCAAGCGTCCGTCCCAAGTAATTATTAGGCCTCAAAACCACCAGAAAAGCGGGTTTGATCCCCGTTAGCTCCTTTCCAACAGGGAAAAAGGGGAGTATGATTGGTAAGCCCGCACGAATACAGAGGGGCCGGCCGCGATGCCCGAACCCGGCACACACAACCTCACGCTCCTGCTAAGGCGTGTTCAGCAGGGGGACAAAGAGGCGGAATCCCGCCTCTTTGAGGCGGCTTATCAGCAGTTGCGCCGCATGGCCGCCGCCCGAATGAAGAGTGAACGTGCCGGCCACACCCTGCAACCCACCGCCCTTGTCAACGAGGCCTATCTCAAACTGATCTCTCAAAGAGGGGCCAACTGGCAGAACCGCGCCCACTTTTTCGCCGTCGCGTCCAAGGTGATGCGGCGCATCCTGGTTGATTACGCCCGCAATCGCCTGGCCGAGAAGCGTGGCGGTGGCCAGCCGCCGCTGCCGCTGGACGAGGCGCTGGTGTTTAGCAAGGAGAAGTCGGGCGAGCTGTTGGCACTGGACGAAGCGCTCGGGAGGCTCGAGCAGAAAGACGAGCGCGCGCATCGAGTGGTGGAGCTGCGTTTCTTCGGCGGACTCTCGATCGAAGAGACCGCCGAGGTGCTGGGAATTGCCGCGCGGACCGTCAAACGGGATTGGAGCTTCGGGCGGGCTTGGTTGCGGGGCGAGTTAGGAGCGGAGGCAAAGCATGAAGCCGCGGCGGCGGTTGGTCCGCTGCGGCCACGGTACGTGATCCATGACGTCGTGGCGTCAGGTCAAGGACGTGTTCGCCGAGGCCGTCGAGCGTGACGGCCCCGAGCGCGAAGCCTACCTCCGTGAAGCCTGCGGCCCCGACGCCAAGCTGCGTGCCGAAGTCGACCGCCTGCTCGCCTACCACGAGGCGGACGACGGTCTTCTGGATAAGCCGGCTCTAAGCGGTAAATGGCTCTCGGCTCCGGTGCCCGAGGAACACGTCTTCGACGTTGGTGAGACCCTTGCCGGACGCTTCGAGATCGTGCGCTTCATCGGCCGCGGCGGCATGGGTGAGGTCTACGAAGCAGAGGATCTGGAGCTTCACGAGCGCGTGGCGCTGAAGACGCTCCTGCCCGAGTACAGCGCTGATCCACGGCATATTGCCCGGTTCCGGCGCGAGGTCCATGTCGCCCGCAGAGTGAAACACCCAAACGTCTGCAAAATTCACGATGTCGGCCGTCACCGTGTGGGTTCGTCGGACATCACGTTCCTCACGATGGAACTGCTGGCCGGAGAAAATCTAGGCGATTTTCTCAAGCGCGAGGGCAAGCTTGAACCAACGGAGGCGGTTCCCTTCTTCAAGCAGTTAGGTGCCGGATTGCAGGCGCTCCACGACCAAAAGATCGTCCACCGCGACTTCAAGCCGGGCAACATCATGCTGGTCCCGGACGAGAACGGCAAGATTCGCCCCGTCATTACCGATTTTGGTTTGGCTCGGCCGGCCAACGAGAATTCCCGTGAGCACTCAGCGGTCACTCAACCGAGGCACGTCGTGGGAACGCCCGACTACATGGCGCCGGAGCACATGGCGGGTCAGAAAGTCGGATCGTGGAGTGACATCTATTCTTTCGGGCTTGTTGTGTGTGAGGCGCTTACCGGCCGCCACCCGTTTCGGCGCGAGTCGCGGGAGGTCGAAGTAGCGGACCAGGCCGACAACGCTATTGCGGAGCTCCCCGGCTCTGCACAGCAGGTGGTCCGCCGCTGCTTGAGTGCAATCCCCTCAGAGCGGCCGACAACACCGGAGCAGATCGTTCAGGCTATATCGGTCCCCGGTGAGACCAAGCCGTCCGATACCGCTGAAGATCCACCGCTAGAGCTAGAGCCGGACCAGGGGGATCGACGCCGCTTTCTTACGAGGAATCGCGGGCTCGCTGCGGTAGTTGCGACCGCTTTTGCCCTTCTGCTCTTCGGGTTGCGCTCTCAAAGACAGGGACTCACCTTCGACGGTATGGTCGGCTCCATTCAGGACAATCTCTGCACTCGCTTCCCGGGTCAGCCTTTGTTCTGCGTATTGCCCCCCGATAGAGACATCGCCTTTCAGTCTCTTTCGGTAGAGGCGGATACCGAGAGCGACTTGGCCTATGGAAGAGGACTTTCAAAGTTCATCGGTGATTCGCTTTACCGGCTGCGATCCAATCAAGGCGAATTTTGCTTTCACATTCGCGGAGATAGGCCGCACCTGGGGGTTCCCCTCGCCCTTTCGGGTGACGTCCAGATCTCGACGGGCAACGTACGGATCAAGACGGAGCTCGTCAGGGTTTCCGACGGCCAAATCCTACGACGGGGGACGTTCGAGCGAAGAAGCGATGATCTCTACGGGTTGCATGAGGGATTGATCCGGAACTTCGCGGAGCTTGTTGGATACGAGCTGGAACCGGAGCAGTTTGCGTCGTGGTTGGATGAGGGGCCGAGAGACGCCGCCGCATTTCAGGACTACCTCGTTGGACTGGGGCTGATCGAAGAGAAGCAGTACAAACAGGTCGTCGAGAGGTTTCGATCCGCTTTGGCGGGTCCTCAGGGAGGCCTGGCATTTGCTGCCGCTGCACGCGGGTTGGGCGACGCGAACCGGTACCTATTCGGCGAGACTGACGGTGCGCAATGGGCCCGCCAGGCAGAACGTGCGTATCGCCAGGCAGCGGCCGTCAACTCCGTCGACCTGCACCGTTCCCGGGGCATGCTTGAGCAGGCGAAAGGCGATCATCAAGCCGCAGTGCGCCAGTACGAGCGAGCGCTAGTGCTCAACCCGTTCGATTACTTGTCGCACATCAATCTCATTCGCTCCCATGTGGCGCTCGGCAATCGTGAGAAAGCCAACGGATTACTGCAAAAGGGTGTTGAACAGAAGGTCAGCTGCTGGAAGGTCAGGAACTTCATGGCCGAGATGCAGATGCGACAAGGGGACTATGAAAGTAGCGAGAAGAGCCTGCTCGAGGTGATTCAGCTGGCTCCTTACAACTCCACCGGCTACAACAATCTGTCCTTCCTATACCTCAACGAGGGCCGGTACGACGATGTGATCGATCTGGCGGCGCAGGCGATCGAGAAGACGGACTCTCCCAAGTGGTTTGTGACGCTTGGGATGGGATACCTGTACCGTGGCTGTGTCGAAGACGCCATCTTAAACTTTCGCCACGCCGTACAGGAAGGCCCTCCCGATTTCGTTGCCTCGTACAAACTTGCCGAGGCGCTCTTGGTAGAGGACGGACTTTCGCAGCCGGTGCAGGACGCTTTCCAGGAGGCGGCCGCCCTAGCGGAGGATGCGCTGGCGGCACAGGAAGAGGACAGCCACTGCTTTGCATCTAGGTCCCTCGCGTTGCTGGGACGCCGGCCGGAGGCCCTGGAACACCTCGCAGACCTCGAGCGACTCACGCCATCTGAAGACGCAACAGCGCTGTGCGCGGCGGCCGTTTACGAAGCTCTTAACGAAAAGACCGAGGCCCTCAGCAGTGTTCGCGACGGTCTCGAACGCGGCGCCACCGTTTTCAGGCTGGAGCAGACGCCTCTGTCGAAGGAATTCCGGGCCGATGCACGCTACCTAGCTTTGCTGGCCGAGTTCGGGTTGGAACAGACGCCTGCGAGCTCGCTGACAGAGAGTCGGCCCTC
Organism: Bryobacterales bacterium; assembly: GCA_965261065.1. Lineage (GTDB taxonomy): Bacteria > Acidobacteriota > Terriglobia > Bryobacterales > UBA6623 > JAKZVK01. The sequence continues at coordinate 61,417 of OZ253444.1, forward strand.
CGCCCCGTGTCCACAGGGCACAGTCGCGGGTTTAGCAGTGAACTAGGGAGCACGAATACGACTGGAGGCTGGCACTCTTTCCAACACAAGGAGGAACAACGCATGGCAAAAAAACCTTTACCTTCACGGTGGACAGCAAGGGCGAGTTTGACTACGAGCCCAAAGACCCCTGGGACTACAACAAAATCGACACCATCCAGATTCGCAGTGAAACTGGTCGTTTCACCTTTCGCTTAATTGAGGTTGACTCCACTGGGGTGCCGACTGAGGGGCAGGTAAGCCCGGTGGAAGTCGACGGGAGGGACCGGAATCCGACAAGTCTACGCTCGGGAAAGACCAGAGCGGACGGCGAATTTGCGACCGGCAGGATCCACATCCGGAACGACCGGGGGATCATCGAGGCTGGTCGCAGGGTTAACGGCAACAAGACTGCTCGCTATCGCTACGCGATCGCTTGCGAGGTGAATGGGAAGCTATTCGTCGATGCCTCGAAAAATGGTTCATGGGGTTGTTGAGTTTCAGTTACCACGGAGGGTGAGAGTATGTCTTCACAACGCAGCAGGCTACAGGGCTTTCTGGATTTAGCCAGGATTTCCATTTTGGCCCTGGCACGGTCACAGGATACACCCCCGCTGCGCCGAATACCACGTCTTTTCGCGCTGAACCCTGCACATCACCTCCGCCGGTAGGCGCCAGGGCTCGTCCGTCCGCTCACAGACGTTGATTGAGCGGACTGAACGGCGCTCCGGCCGACACTGCTCCCTGCGAAACCTTTTTGGAGCCAAAAACTGTTGATCCTCGCCCGGGCAACGCTACCCACCCGGCACAGGCAGCGCCCAGATCCTATGCAGCATGTCACCGAACAGCCGCCGGTTCAGATGCCCCTCCGCCAGCAGCAACCAGTAGTAGCGAGCATGCTTGACCAGCCGACCGCCGGTCTTCATCAACCTGTGTTGCAAACTCGTTAGCGACCAGCTTTTGATTCGCTGCGGCAACCCTAGCCGCCGCCACAGGTTGCCCAGGTTGTAGGCCAGCACGCTGAGTTGCAGCCGTACCTCGTTGGCTCGGAAGCGGTGACACGACAAGCGGGTCCAGTGCGTGGCCTGTTTGCCTTCTTTGATCCACTGCTCCGCCGTGCCGCGCTTGTTGTAGAACCGCACGACCGAGCGGCTCGGCAAGCTCATGCTCGTCACGACAAATCCGACGCGCGGGAATAGTTCGCCCTGGTGATGCTCGACCTTGGCGACAACTCGCCTTGCCTTCGACCAGCTCTCGGCCTGATAGCGAAAACTCTTGTAGCGCACTAGGGGCTTGGCGTTCGGCCTGCCCGGTGGCCGAAACAGGATGTCCTCGATCTCCAGCTCCAGGCTCTTGTTCGCCGGGATGCGAATCACGTAGTCCACGCCGCGCTCCTCCATCGCCTCGTAGATCTAGGGCTTGGCGAAGGCGGCGTCGGCGCGGAACGTCACCTGTTTGCCCTCCGCCTGTTGTCGTTCGATCTCCGGCAGTAGCAGCTCGTCCCAGTCCTCGGCGCTGTGCACGTTGCCGGGACGCAGCTTCGCGCCTAGGCAGTCGCCGTGCTGGTTGAACAGCAACAGCGGGTGATAGCAGAGGGACTCAAAATGGCCGTTGTAGGCACTGCCTTCCTGTTGGCCGTGGACGGGGCTCTCCGTGGAGTCCATGTCGAGCACCACGCGGTCTGAACCGTCGGGAGCTTCGGCTTGCGCGACCAGCTCCCGGTTCACTGCCATCAGCCCCAGCAAGTTCTCTTCGCTCGCCAGCATCTCCGTCTCGAAGCCATGCAGCGTCGAGGTCAAGGCTGCTCCGCGATCCCAGTTCCTCTTCGAGCCGATCAAGCGAAAGGTCGGATCGGCGGATACTCGAACGGCGTCATTGAGGTCCTCGTAGCCAGCGAGTCGGCTGTAGACCGACTGCCGCAGCAGATCGGCCAGCGCGAACTTCTTGTTCAAGCCTTGTCGCGAGTCGCTGATATGCTCGTCGATCAGCTGGCCGAGTCCGAGTCGTTCATCCAGTTCGCGAACGAGAATCAGACCGCCATCCGAGGTGACTCGCGATCCTTGGAAATCGACTTTGAGAAATCCATTGAACGTGAGCTGAAACGGCTTGTTTTCTTTTTCACCCATCGGGTGTTGACCTCCATGGCGTCCTTATCGGGCTCTAGCCCCTATCAATAAAGACGCTGAAGGTCGCTGGATGGTCTGAAGCTTATACATCAAATTGAAAATGCGGGTTTAGACAGCGACAGCCACAACAAGATCCTGGAGGGCCTGCAGGGTAATATTCTCAAAGGTCACGGCCGTAAACGCTCGGCGGGCGTGTTTGTAGCGCTGACCAAAGATGAGCGAAAGGCGCGGAAATCGATCGCCAAGTTGACGAAGTTGGTGTGGTCCGCCCTTAGGCAGAACATACACTCATAAGGTTTTGGCAAGAAGGGGTTCAATCGCGAGACGTTCTATATGCTCGCACTGTCAGGCCACTGCTACAACCGACTCAAGCTTTGGGGACTCGGCGGGCCCCTACAGCCGGACCAGAGTGACGAGACGACTGTAGCGGCATTCGATGCTTTTAAGAGCGGCATGAGGGCCGGTCACGAAAAACCCTATCCCTATTCGCGCTGGGATCCCGACACTCCACGTTGGGAGTCCCATCTAAATCATGACTTCGACCTGTTCCTTCTTGTTGCGGCCGACACTCCATCAAGGCTGCAGACTGCGTTGAGACGCGCCAAGAAAACACTGGAAGGCTGTGGGGCACAGCGGATCGAGGTAGAGGAGGGACGAAAATCGGCTAGTCTAAAGGATCTTCGAAAGAAGGACGCAAAAGCAAAAGTCGCAGAACACTTTGGGTACGCGGATGGAATCGCAAACCCGATCTTCATCCAGCAAGACCTGGACAAGCTCAAGGACGATCATGGGGATGCGCAATATCATGATCCCGCCGCGCGCTTGAACACAATTCTCTGGCCGGAGAACAGGTTCAGCGAACGGGGAAAGAAAACCAAAGCTCCAGTGTCCTACGGAAGTTTCCTTGCTGTCATGAAACTCGAGCAGAACGTCCGGGCATTCCGGGCCCGTGCGCTAGAGCTGCAACAAGCGCTCCGGCTGCCTACGGCGGACGATGCCGAGGCGCTTTGTGTTGGAAGGCGCAAGGATGGACAGCCGCTGATTCGTTCTGTAGGTCGGGACGAGGACGATTTCAACTACGACGATGACCGCCAGGATGATTTTGGCGCCAAGCAATGCCCGGCGTCAGCACACATCCGCAGAATGAATCGCCGTCGTCCTGGCGGAGGACTTGTCATTGCCCGGCGAGGTTTGCACTACGGACCTGCCTGGATGGACGACGGGCTTGCGCTTCCTGCGGGTGGCGTTGGGCTCTTGTTCCTTGGTCTGAGCTCCTCTCTCCACAGTTTCATCAGCCTGATGGGGGCAACTCAGAGCCCAAAGTGCTCGCACCATGGCGGCGTCGATGCGCTGATAGGGCAATCTCAAGAAGCGCCGGTGGACCGTCCGGGATGCGATGGGCGACAGCGCTGGTGGAGCACCAAGGATCGGAACTGGATTGACTTCCGTATGACCGACTTTGTCACCCCTCGCGGCGGGGAGTACTTCTTTGTGCCCAGCAAGCACTTTCTGGATCGCCTCGCTGAGGAGGAAGCACCAAAGAGGGTGAAGGCCAAACGTACGGTCGGTCGAAAACGGTAACCCAACACTGCACGTCGCGCGGCTAGGTAGGCTGTCGGTTGGATCGTCTGTGGTACTTGTCCGCGGAAGGAATCTGAGGGCCTACCACCGTGCTCCTCTGCTTCGCGTGGATCTAGAGTGGTCGTCCGTCGGAGTGGAGGCCGCCTTGCGCGGCTCGCTGGTGTAGCTCTTTCCACTCGCGGCTCCCGTCATTCTCGATGCTTTCGAGATAGACGCCATCCTCGAAGATGGCGTACCGATCTTCTAGGAATTCATCCCAGTATTGCTGCCCACGGGTGTAGTAGCTCGTTCCTCCAGAGGGCCAACGGATAGCGATCAACTGTTCCAGCTCGGGCCAGGTGTCCTCGACAAACGGTTCAATCTCGAATCTCTCTATCGCCTCTTCATCCAACTCGAAACCCAGCCCCGGCGCGTCGGGAACGGCTGCTGAGCCGTTCTCTACCTCGATCGCCGGACGAATCAGGGAATGCTCATACAACTGATGGCAGGTGGTCGCAGGCCACTTCACATGACTCGACACGGCCGCCAAGTGAAGTGAGAAGGCAGCAGTGATGCCGGTGCCGACTTGTTGCAACCAGAAGGGCTTGTTTGCCTCGGCGACGGCGCGGGCTTGCTCGAGAACCTGGGTCGCGCCACCACGGCTCACCACGAATCCATCACAGATGTCGTTCTCTACCGCCTCATGAATCGGCGGCTTGCCGGAGTGCAGCACGATGGGAGTGCCAATCCCGTCACGCAAGCTGCGATAGCCTTCAAGGTCATCCCTGGGAATTGGTTCTTCGAAGATCGCGGTATGAGGAAACTTCTCAATCTCGAGCAGGTAAGGCAGGCCTCGCCCGCAATCGAGCAAACAAGCGTTGAAGTCCAGAGTGATCTTGAAGTCTTCAGGGATTGACTCCGCAAGGATTCCACACTGTTGCTTCAGGTCAAACCACGGTCGTGGCTTGGCCTTGAGAGTTGTATAGCCTTGCTGGATCGCGTCCCGGCATTCGGCCGCCCAATCTTCACCTGGCATGTCGATGGCCCACCAACCGAGAGGAGCCCGGTCTCGGCATTTGTCTCCCAGCAGGCGGTGGATCGGAACATCGTGCAGTCTACCGACGGCGTCAAACAGGGCCTGCTGCAGCCCCGCACCGAGCGAGTCGTCCCACATCATTTCTGGGGCACTGCGCCCCAAGACCCGCCGGACGGAGTCAGCCGTGACGCGGCCAAAGTTATAGAACAGCATTGTTTCGCCGAAACCCTCCACCTCGCAGTCCAGCTCGACCTGGCAGATCTCGAAATACCTCCATTGGCCATGCTTCCGAATCATGTGCCGGGCCGCGCGCGGACGGAATGGCATGCGGACCCAAGTGAGCGAAACTCGTTTCACCGTTGGGCGGAGGGCACCGGTAGCGGCCGGCGCTGTCGGGGTCGGCTCAACGGGAGAGCCCACCGTCGTCTGGGCCGAATCAAGGCCCGAGCGTGGCGCCGTTCCTGCAGCCGAGCCTGCGATGAGATCGTAACCCAGCGTTTGAAGCAGGTGTTGAAGCCCAATGATAATGTCCCCTTGAGCGCCCAATAGAAATGTCCCCTACTCTGAGGCTCCGAAGGAGGAGCCGAGAGTGGGAAGGACATGGATGAGTGCCAAGGAGTTGAGGCGCGGCGAAGTGCTGAGCCGAGTGAAACGAGGGGAACTGAAGTTGACCGAAGCCGCCGAGCTGCTGGAGGTCAGCTACCGCCATGCGAAGCGTCTGAAGAAGCGTTACCGTGCGGGCGGGGCCAAGGCTTTGGTGCACGGTAACGTCGGCCGTGCTTCGAACCGAGCCGATCAGAAGCGACGCCAGCAGGTTCTCGAGTTGGTGCGCGAGAACTATGCGGGCGAGGGGCACGAGCGCTTCGGGCCGACGCTGGCGTCGGAACATCTGGCAGCCGACCACGGCCTGGAAGTGCCGCGCGAAACACTGCGGCGCTGGATGCTCGCCGCGGGTCTGTGGAGCCGCCGTCGCAAGCGCCAACCGCATCGCACCCGGCGCCAACGCAAAGCGCACTTCGGCGAGCTGATTCAACTCGACGGTTCGCACCACCACTGGCTGGAAGAACGCGGCCCGAAAGCCTGTCTGATGAACTTCGTCGATGACGCGACCGGTGTGACGCTGTGCCGTTTCTCGGACCAGGAAACGACCTGGGCCGCGGCCGATCTGCTCGCAGCCTGGGTGCGTCAACACGGCGTTCCCAAGGCGTTGTACTGCGACTGGAAAAACGTCTACCAGCGCCAGCCGACGTCGCGGGAAGCGCTGGCAGGCATCAAGCCCGAGACGCAGTTCGGGCGCATGTGTGCCAAGCTCGGCATTACGATCATGGCGGCTTCCTCGCCGCAAGCCAAGAGCCGAGTGGAGCGCCATCACGGCACGCACCAAGACCGCCTGATCAAGAAGATGCGGCTGCGCGGGATCGTCGAGTACGAGGCGGCGAACCGTTATCTCGACGAGGAGTACCTGGCCGAGCACAACGAGCGCTTCGCCTGTGAGCCGGCGGCGGCAGCGGACTTTCACCAGGCGCTCCCCCGCGGCACCGAGCTGCGAGGGGTGTTCTGTTGCGAGTACGAACGGGTGGTGAGCAACGACCGGGTGGTGCGTTTCGAGAATCGTTGTTTGCAGTTGAAGCCGAAACGCAACCAGGGCGTGGGGGCGGGGGCACGGGTGACGGTCCAACAGTGGCGCGATGAGAGCTTGCAGGTGAGGTTTGACGGGCACGAGATCGAGCACGACGTGATCGCCACGCCGACGCCACAGCTGCGGACGAAGCCAGCACCACAGCAGCGTCCGGGGGGCGGGCGCAAGCCGGCGGCGGACCACCCCTGGCGGCGAGCTGTGTTACGGAAAAAACGGGCTGCGAATACATAAGAGGGCTGTGGAAATGCCGGGTCGGATGGAAAGCGTGGAAAATCTCTCGAGGCAGCAGTACCGGGTTCGAGGAGCGGTGGATGGTTTTCCACCCTTCCCACCGCCCCTTGGAAATCGCTACGCGATTCCCACAGTTCCACAGCCCCGACGACGACGATATCTCTCCTACGAACAAGAAACACAAGGGGACACTTCTATCGAGCTACCGAGGGGGACATTTCTATTGGGCGTTGACACCAGCGTTTGAAGCAGGTCGCCCGTGATTTCCTGATACGCTAGAATCGCCTCGCGCGACATCTCTTCTCGCCAACGCCCGATCCGCGAGTCGTCGGGAGGCCGAGACGTCAGCGTGAGCATTTCTAGCCGAGGCTCCCTCTTGAGGTGTCCGAAGGGGTAATCGGGGAGATCCGCGAACTCATTCATGCGGGAGTGAGCGGTGACGTGGTAGCGTTCCATCTCCGGTGCATAGGGTAACTGGAGAAACTCACATATCTCATCTAGAACGGCTGTTGTGTGCGTTACCAGGTCCTCAAAGCGAAGCTCGATGTAGGGAACACCGGCCGCCTGGTCTCGAAAACTTAAGATCCCTGTGCGCCATTCAGCGGCGTGACGCCCGAGAGTGCGGTCTCTCCACAGAAAGGTCTTGCGATGGGAGAGGGCCGCATCCCGCCCGTCGCGAATCACATGAATGAAGTGAGCCTCTGGTACCAGGCGCCGAACGTCGCCCATGCAAAAGCCGTACGGCGGAGATTTGTCACCCCAGCGTTTCTTACCGAACTTCTCGGCGTACATCCCATAGAAGCAGCGAAGGCCCGCCGTCGGGCTGAACGGGTTCACGCGATCGAGGCGGTCGGAGAGTTCCTCGATTGACAGGTGGAAGTCGGGCCAGGTGTAGAACTCGACTATCAAGCGGAGAAACACTTCGCGTGAAGCCGCTTCCTTGGGCGGAAGCTGCACCAAGTCACGCAGGAAATGGGTCTCCGGAGGAATTGCCATTACCGGGTGCGCGTCGAGCATTAGGCGTAGAAGTGTCGTGCCCGATCGCGGCATACCCACGATGAATGGGCTCGGGAGCAAGGGGTCGTTGGGCCGAAGAGCTTGGCCGGAACTCTCGGTCTGAGGACCCATTTGCCTCATGCTTAACGCCTCGGGATCTCGATTCGACCGTCGTCCGAACGTCAATGCAGGACGTCCGTGCGGTCCTTGAGAGTTTAGCTCAGTCGCGGCCAGTCGCCACGCACGGGACACCGAAAGGACGAGTCGCGCACTTTGACTTCCACCCCTGAAGTCCCTACAAGCTCCGAGATTCTATGCGCACCAGTAGTTTGAGCGCGAGGCGAAGTAAGTGCGTTCGGCACCGGCGCGTCAGCGCCCGGCCCAAAGGACCAGCGCTCGTTCAGGCGCTGACCCAGTTCGGCATGATCGATCTCGTGAACCTTAGCCGTCACGTTGTTCGCCGCACGCGCCGTGCGCATGTCGTCGATTCGGTTCAAGCCGTCGGTGAGGGTCACGGAGGGCACCCCCAACGCGGCCAGTTCGAGCACGATATTGCGGTTGCCCTTGGTCACCGCCACATCGCTAGCGGCCATGATCCGATCCGTCTGCGGGTCTTCGTGGCGGATCTGGACGTGCCCCAGCTGCTTCGTGCGCTCTACCAGCATGTCGTAGTCGTCGCCGGTATTCCAGATCAGGTGCTTGTTCGGGGCGTCGAGGACCTCGAAGGCCGGCATCAGCAGGTCGTAGATCGGCGCGATGGGTTCGGTGCGCCGCCCGGGGGGTATTAACCGGGCACATGGGTAACACATGATGCCAAGCACATAGGTAACACTTTGAGGCATAGAACATTTCTGGGAGGGAATGCTTTATGCCGTGGCAGGAGACCTGTGTGCGAGACGAGAGAACCCATTTTATCGTGGACTGGGAAAGAGACGAGGAGTCGATGGCCGAGCTGTGCCGGCGCTACTCGGTGAGCCGCAAGACCGGCTACAAATGGCTGCAGCGCTACCAGCAGCAGAGCTGGGAAGGTTTGCAGGACCACTCCCGGGCGCCGCAACGCCATCCCGGTCAGACCGCGGCCGCGATCGAGCAAGAGATTCTCGCTCTGCGGGCGCAGCACAGTCGCTGGGGTGCGGTCACCTTGAGGGCGCGGCTGCAGCGAAGGCAGCCCGACGTGGCATGGCCGGCGGTGAGCACGATCGGAAATCTGCTGCGACGAGACGGTCTGAGCGTGCCCCGACGACGCCGGCCCCGCGCCGCACCGACCCCGCTGCCGCTGACGCCAGGCAAGCAGCCCAACCAGGTTTGGTGCGCCGACTTCAAAGGCTGGTTTCGCACCCAAGACGGCCGGCGCTGCGATCCCTTAACGATCTCGGACGCGGCCAGCCGCTACCTGTTGCGGTGCCAGGCGGTGACGAAACCGGACGGGGACCATGTTCGGCCGTTGTTCGAGGCGACGTTTCGAGAGTTTGGACTGCCGCGGGTGATGCGCACCGACAACGGGCCGCCGTTTGCGACCCTGGCGGTGCACGGGCTGGGGCGGCTGGCAGTGTGGTGAATCAAGTTGGGGATCTGTCCCGAGCGGATCGAGCCGGGACATCCGGAACAGAACGGGCGGCATGAGCGGATGCACCGTACGCTGAAGCAAGAGACCGCCGCGCCGCCAGCGGCGAATCTGCGAGCGCAGCAACGGGCGTTTGATGGCTTTCGCAGCGACTACAACGAGGAGCGACCGCACCAGGGACTGGAGTTGCGAACCCCTGGTGAGTGTTATCACGGCGCGGCGCGGGCGTATCCGTCGCGGGTGGACGAGCCGGAGTATGCGGCGCCGATGCAGGTGCGGCGCGTGATGGATGGGCGGATTCGCTGGCGGCGTCAACGAGTGTTCGTCGGCAAGGGACTCAACGGGGAGCGGGTCGGGGTGGAGGAGATCGAGGAGGGCGTGTGGCGAGTGTGGTTTTCCTTTTATGAGTTGGGAGTATTCGAGGAACGAGAGCGGCGGTTGCGCCCGAGCAAGGGCCCAGCGGCGGGCCCTTCGTCCGGGGGTGGGACTTGACTCTGGTCGCCCTCCGGGCTCCCTGCGTCAAGCCCCACCCCGGACGAAAAGTGTTACCTATGTGCTTGGCATAAAGTGTTACCTATGACCCGGTCAGTTCAGGGTAGACGAGGACGGAGATGAGAGTCGCGTTCAGCGGGATGCCGAGCTCTTCGCGGGCACGGTCACGGTCGGCGCGGGTGTACTCGAAGTCCGGCAGAATCGGCCCGACGTAGTGCACCTTGCCCTTGACCCACTCGGGCTCTTCGTAGTGCCCCTCTTCGTCGATGAAGACGATTTCGTCGGCGTGCCGCAGCGTCTGCATCGTGTACTTCTCCGGCTCAACGAACCAATCCGTGATGAACAGCGTCGGTACGTCGAAGATCTTCGCCACCGGCAACGCCGTGAACTCCTCGTGGGCGACGACGAGATCGGGCTTCAGCCAGCCGATGATCTTGCCGGCGAGGATGATCGTGTCGGTGACGGGGTTGTTGTCGGGCAGACCGAGGTCGATGAGGCTGTGACCCAGCTCCTCGAGCGCCCGCGCGCCCGTACCGTAGGAGACGAATAGTACGTCGACGGCGTCGCTCAGCTTCAGCAGCTCGTCGACGATCTGTGCGTCGGGGATGGCGTGGCCGCGTCCTCGGCCGCGCGAAAAGAACAGCATCCCCTTCTTATTCGGATCGAATTCCGGCGTTTCCATCGGTCACCGCTCGCCGGGGATACGGTAGCACGGGCGCGTGTGCGGTGGGGTCGGCTCTTCCTGCCCGGGCACTCGCCCATGCCGAAAACGCGCAAGCTAAGGAAACCTGCCCAACAGTGAACTTCGACGCTGTCCGTTGGCGGGCTTACTGCGAGGGTTCGGTAACACTGAGGATCTGATTCGAGCGAATATCAGTTAAGCGCTGAACAACTCCGCTCGGCCAACGAATCTCGAGCAGGCCGGCTTTGTCCTGGGCGCCCAGACCGAAGTGAACTCGCTTGTCACTGGCCGAAAGGTAGCTGCCGGCCGTGGACGCAATCTGATGCTGTTCAACACCTGATGGCGTCACAAGCCGCAATTGGGCCCCGATGCCGTCGCGATTGCTGTTAGTACCCGTCAGGTCCACGATCAGCCAACGATTCCCGCTGCCCTGGTTGTGGAGCAGCAGGGGCGGCTCCTCATTGCAGTTGATCACCACTTCAAGAAACCCGTCGTTGTCGAGATCGCCGAAGGCCGCTCCCCGGGCCGCGCGGGGTACTCCGAACACCGTGCCGCTCCGGGCCGAAACGTCCTTCAAGCTCCCCTTCACATTGCGCATCAGCAGGGGTGGCTCCTTGTATCGCAAGGTAGGATTCGTCAGCGCGATGTTATCCATGACGTGGCCTTGGGCCACAAAGATGTCCTTCCAGCCATCGTTGTCGTAGTCAATAAACTTCGTCCCCCAACCGGAGTGCAACGCGGTGATCGAACCGATGCCGGTCGACCCCGAGGCGTACTCAAACGTGCCCTCCAGATTGCGGAACAGAGCGTATTTCTGGTGCGGTAGCGCATTGGCGAATACCTCGGGCAGCCCGTCATTGTCATAGTCAAGAAAGTCGGTTCCCATGCCGGCGAAGACGTTGCCGTCCTCGTCGTAGGCGACGCCGGCCAACAGACCGACCTCCTCGAAGCGGCCGTCCCCTTTGTTTTGGAAAAGCTGCTGAGGGGCCGAGTCATTGGCGATGAAGAGATCAAGTCGGCCGTCCTGGTTGAAGTCGTTGAAGGCGATGCCGAGGCCCTTGCCCGGGGCCTCAGCAAAGCCGGCTTGCCGTGTTACATCTCGGAACGTACCGTCGCCGTTGTTGCGATAGACGACGTGCGTCATGGGAGCAAAGTTATCCGGGTGGCAATAGGAACGATAGCCGGGCTTGTGCTCGCCGCACCAGATGTTCTTCGAAAAGTCCCACTGGACATAACGCGCTACCACAAGGTCGAGCATGCCGTCAGCATCGAAGTCCACGAAAGCGGCCCCAGTTGACCACTCGCCGGCCGGCACGGCCGCGCTATCGGTCACATCACGGAAACTGCCCTTCCCGGTGTTGCGATACAGGATGTTCCGCCCGTAGTTCGTGACGTATAGGTCAGCGAATCCGTCGTTGTTGTAATCGCCGACCGCCGCCCCCTGTCCGTAGGAGTGACCCGCAACGCCGGCTTGCTCGGTGACGTCGGTGAAAGTAAGGTCCCCGTTGTTTCGGTAGAGCCGGTTCCAGTAGCGCGGGTCTTCCTTCTCAGGCTGAGCTCCCTCGGGCATGGGATCTTCCAGCGCCGCACCGTTCACGAAGTAAAGGTCGAGGAAACCATCGTTGTCGTAGTCGAAGACCGCGACTCCTCCGACCATCGATTCCAGTAAATACTTCTGAGAGGTCCGCGATGGTTCGTTACGGAACTCGACGCCCGATCTCTCGGTGATGTCGGCAAAGGTGGGAAGGGTTGGAGCCGAGTTGCCTGGAGGGGGTGGGGAGGTTTGTCCTAACAGCAGCGAGCATTGAAACAAGATCGGCCACCCGGCCTGTCGACAGAAAGAGAGCACCGCCGGCTAGTCTCCGCCTGAACTGAAAGCGTTCTTCTTCACGATGCCCTTGCCTTGCTGAACAACGATCCAGTGACCCGCATCGACGGCTTCGAACCGGCTTATATTCCCACCGGGCCAGCGGATCTCCACATCGGCGGTGGCTTCCGACCCTAACCCAAAATGCACGCGAAAGTCACTCTGAGAAATGTGGTTGCCGCCGCTGCGCACCTCGTCGATTTGAGTCCTCTCGCCCGTTGTCACTCGAATCCGAGCCCCAATCGCGTCACGGCCGTCGGATGTGAGGGCCTGTACGAGAAGAGCGTGACCCTGCTCCCCGTCGTTCTTCAAAAGAGAGGGCGTCTGGTGCATATTGACGACGACGATCTCCAGGCTCCCGTCGTTATCGAGATCGCCAACGGCAGTGCCTCGCGAGGAGTGCCTGGCATTGATGCCCGGACCTGCCTCGTCGGAGGCGTCGTGAAAGTACCCGTCTCTTCGATTCCAATAGAGCAGTCTCCGCTGGTGGAACGTCTCTGAGAGGTGAGTGTCGTCGATAGCCGGGTAGACATGTCCGTTCGCGACAAAGATGTCCTTCCAGCCATCTTGATCCACATCGAGGAATGCGGTTCCCCAACCTAGATACTGAGTGTTCACGGCCAGACCCGCGCGGATGGTCTCATCCGTGAAGAACAGCTCACCTTCATTGCGATAAAGGGTGTGGGTGTCGCTGGAGAAGTTGGTCTTGAAGAGATCGAGCTTGCCGTCCCCATCATAATCGGCGGCGGTCACACCCATACCCGCCTGCTCCATGCCGTCGAGGTTATACGCCGTGCCTGAGATCACGCCCACCTCTTCGAAGGTCCCATCCTTCTGGTTGTGATAGAAAAGGCTGGCCGTTGAATCGCAGGCGACGTATACGTCCGTCCAGCCGTCGTTGTCGAAGTCTGCTGTCAGCGGGGTAAAGCCGTAATACTCCTTGGGAACGGTGACGCCCGCAGCGTCGGAGACATCTTCGAACAGCCCCTTCCCCTTGTTCTCGTAAAGCGACATCGTCTCGGGAGGCAGGCCTTTGGGCCCGCAAAGCACCGGCGTGCCCTTCCAGCGACATTCCGCCCGTTCGCCGGGTTTGGGCGTCGTCTCGGGATCAAACCGCAAGTAATTCGCCACGAAGACGTCCAAATCGCCATCGCGGTCGTAATCGAGAAACGCGCAGCCCGTGCTCCAACGATTCCCAGGGCTCAGTAGACCGCGGCGCTTGGTTTCGTCGCGAAAGGTTCCATCGCCTTGATTGCGGAATAACACGTGCGGGCCCCAGTGCGTCACAAGAACGTCGGTGTACGTATCGTTGTCGATATCGCCGGTGCAGATACCCTGGCCCCACCCGGTGTGGCCGATTCCAGCTTGTTCCGTTACGTCTTCGAACTTAAGGTTGCCGAGATTGCGATAGAGGTAGTGTCTCGATTCCCCGGCTTTGTCACCAAGCCGATCTCCGTTGACGAAGAAGAGATCCATGAGGCCGTCGTTGTCGTAGTCGAGTATTGCCGCACCCGTCCCGGTCGTTTCGACGATGTACACCTTACCTTTTTCCGCTCCGGAGACGTTGACGCCAGTTAGGCCGGCCTGCCGAGCGACATCGCGGTAAGCCATCCGTGGCAGCTGCATGCCTTCGGGCAGTGGCTTGCGTGGCTGCGCCCGGCGGCCGGAAACGGCGACACCTTGAGCGTAAACCGAAGGGCTGAGCGCAGCGGCAAGCGCGAAGCACGCGAGGAAGGCGACCGGGCTCCGTGGTCTTCCAAGCGCAGCGGGCTTTGCGGGTCCCATCATCGGCAAACAATCGGGGCCCTTTTCGGCGGGTGCGGGGGCCGGCCCAGCAAACCAAGCCCTATCCAGAAGTGGCTGAATCGAATCAACGTATGTGTCTCGCGATCGTCAATTCGCATTGGCCTGCTGGATTCGTAGGAGCTGATCAAGCGCCAATTGCTTCACCGCACCTTCTCCCTCGTCGGCCGCACGGCCTAGCGGCTCCATCGCTTTTTCTTGCTGCCCGGTCATGAGATACGTTCCGCCGAGACGATACCACAGGCTCGGTTTTGGGTTGGGATTGATCCTTACTGCGGCCTCAAACTGACGCAGAGCCTCCCCCAAGTCGCCCTTCTTGATTGCCAGATGGCCCAGGGCCTCCCTGGCTTCGGCCTCCAACTCTGCTTTCTGGGACTCCCATTGCGCGAGCGGGATCTCGGCCGGAATCTTGAGGCTATCGATCTCCCGTAGCACGGAGCCGGCGTACCCTTCCGCCTCCGACAGAAGCTGCTCACGATCCGGATGGCCGTCGGACCCGTTCGGAATAACCGTGGCAAGCGTGATCAATGTGTTGAGGTTGTCCGGGAGCAACGCGAGGGACTTCTCACCAGCCGTCAGCACGCCGTCGTAGTCCGACAAGTCGCGGTACGCCGTCATCTGATATTGATACGCCAGACCCAGAAACTCCGATGCCGGGTACGTCTCGGCGAATCGCCCGACATTGCGGATCGTCGCGCGGGAGTCGGTGCTCGTGTAGATCTCCAAGTAGAGATCAAGCTCTTCCTGTGTCTTGGCCTGGGGCGCTTGCCGCGACTTCAGCGACGGCCCGAACTGCGCTCGGGCAGAGCTTCCAACAATCAGTAGAAGAACGGGTGCGACAAGCATCCAAGCTCGTGAGACTCGCACCAAACGCTTCTCTTGAGTCCGATTCGTTCGCACCGGAAAGTACTCGCTGGCGTAGCGCCGGGGGCAGATTCAGAGTTGGCCACTTGCAGAGCACCAGGCGTCGAAGGCTGGCCCGGGAAACCTCAAACAACGCTCTATGATTCTACAGCGGAACAACTACTTCAGGCTGCGAACTCTTGTTCGTGGATTCGATTTCTGCCCGTGTCTAGAGAGCGTGGCGCCCGGCAAGAGCAGCCATGTCATCTTTGTCAGCATCGAGTTGGCAGGGGTCCGTGCGATCGCTAATGACCGGTAGCTGGTCGAAAACCCACAGGCCGGTACGGTAGGTTTTCGTATTCGTCTTGATCTTCGGTGAGCTCGATAAACTGGTCGACTCCGACATCTTGGAATCGCTGCGTGCGGTCTGTCGTCGGCCAATAGATCTCCAAAGATTCGATGGCCTCGGCGCGGCCAAGGCCGATATGCTGCCGCAGGGGATTGGCGCCGAAGCTCCCTCCGCTATTGACCCATTTGTAAACAGAGCGCCTCTTGTCCCCTTCCAAGATGTCTGTGCGAATTCGTGCTCCAATAGCTGACTTGTTGGAGGTCACCCCGACCAGCTTCACGACCAACCAGTGATTGCCGAAGCCTGGATTTTCGAAAAGAGCGTTCCCGAAGACGTCTCCCGCATAGGCGCCGCCCAACTCAGCGAGGATGTCTTGGTCGCCGTCATGATCGAAGTCAGCGAAGGCCACTCCATGGCCTTTCTGTAGGTGACCGAGACCCGCCGCTGTGGTGACATCGACGAAGCTCTTTCCGCCGACGTTGCGAAACAACAGGTTGGGCATGAGGCCCTCGTATTCCGGGTAGCCGGTTCCCAGATAGAAGTCGAGGAAGCCGTCGTTATCGAGATCGCCGAAGTTCGATCCCATGGGTTGCGTGATTTGATGCAGGTTGAGATCGAAGCCGACTTCTTGAAAGGAGCCCTTTCCGTTCCCCTGGTACAGGGCGTCCGGCTCGGTCTCCATCGACGGTAGATCGAGGTAGTAGGCCGCGACGTCCTCGACGCGGCGCTCGTAGGCGGATACGAAGAGATCAAGGTTGCCGTCGTTGTTGAAGTCCCAGAACCAAGATGGAAAGCTCTTGAACGGGAATGTCACGTTGGCGTCAGGGGCGATGTCGGTGAAGGTACCGTCGCCGTTGTTGTGATAGAGCCGATTCGGCCCACCGAAGTTTGATACGTAGAGATCGGGGTAGCGATCACCGTCGTAGTCGCCCCAGACTACGGATTTGGCGACGTCATCGTTCGTCACGCCGGCGTCTCGGGCGACGTTCGTGAAGGCACCGTCGCCGTTATTGCGGAAGAGCTGACCGGGGAAGGTCTCATTGCCGACGTAGAGATCGAGATCGCCGTCATTGTCGTAGTCAGCCCAGGCGGCGGTCTGCGTCGGGTAGTGATGCTCTCCCAGACCGGCATCAAATGTTACGTCGCGGAAATGCGCTTTGCCGTCGTTTTGCAAGAGCGAGTTGGGGTGCCGCCCGGCGTTCTCGAGCCACGCGCCGCGGAGGACGTAGATATCCAAGTCTCCGTCGTTGTCGTAGTCGGCCTGAATCAGATTCAGTCCACCGAGAAGTCCACGGAATCCGGCCCCGTCGGTACGCTCCGCGAAGGAGCCGTCTCCCCTGTTGCGGAAGTAGCGAAGCTGCCCGTCGGGACTCCAATCCGAGACCACGATGTCGAGCCAACCGTCGTTGTCAAAGTCATCGGCGATGGCGCCCCCGCTGAGGCTGACCGTGTTCAGGCCGAGCTTCGCAGCAACGTCTCGGAAGCGGGGGAATTCGTGTCCAGTCTCGAAGCGCTCCGGCGGAACCAGGAGCTTCGGCGGAACTTTTTCCGGATACTCCCCCACTGTCATGTAGGCCAGGTTCAAGAGCCACCGTGAGGCGATGTGGTTAGGCTGTCGGTCGAGAACCTCCATCAAGTATTTGATGGCCGTGCGCGCGCTCGTCTGCTCCTGATGGACCCCACCGCCGCGAATCGGCAGGATGCAGCTTTCGGCATTGCGATGAGCGAGACAGTTTTGGGCTTCTCCCAAACGCAAGTAAGCGACAGCCAGTTGAAAGGCCGGTTGCACGAGGCTCTTGTCTGACAGTTCGTAGGCCACCAAAAGATGTTCGACGGCCCGGAGGTTGTTGCCCAACCGCAGTTCATCCTTCCCGACAAGCAGGTGTAGTCGCGCCCGCTGGGCGGTGGGGGCGTCCGCGGGAAGTGACTCGAGTTGTTTGCGCTCTCGGGAATGAATGTCCACCCCGGTATACGAGTTCTCGGTGGCGCTTCGGTCGCGGATCTCCTGGAGCAACTTCAGCATGCGCTGATGACCGTTGCTTCCGGGTTCCTGATAGCTGTCCGCGGAGAGGGCTAACGACGCGCTATCGCTCGTCACAACCGGTTGCGCCAGCGATGTCGCGGCTGCCCATACGACGGTGCAAAGCAGCGTCGCTTTGGGTAGACCTTGTAGGAAGCACGGCATGGAACGACTTGTCAACGCACTGTCGACTCTCAACCATTCTACATCGCGACATACGGGCAGCCGGCTACACTCGGGGCGGCGTCGAGAGCCGCCCTTATTGCTGGGAGGTCCCGTAGGCGGCCTTCAGCTTCTCGTGCATGGCGAGTTCCCGAGCCGCGTCGTCCTTTCTGCCAAGCTTGCGATAGATGCGAAACAAGACATAACGGATCGAGCGGCTGTTCGGCTTGAGTCGAGCGGCTTCTTCGAGTTGCGGCAAGGCATCTTCAGGGCGGTCTAGGTTTTCGTAGAGATGGGTATTCAGGGCTGGGGCGTTTCGGGCGTCCGGTAGAACCACTCGACGGGTAATGAAACGAATAGCATGTCGCTGTAGCCGGGTTGGACTTGAAACCGCTCGATCGACGAAAACAGCGGGTAGCGCATCGTCGTGATCACGACGCGGTCGCCCACATAGTCGACACTGGTGTACCCGTACCCGTAATACTCACTGCGGTCCAACAGCTTCACGGGAGACCAAGTCTTTCCTCCGTCGCGCGAGACGGCCGAGTTGAGCGGAGTGCGCCCCGTAAGGCCGCGGCACCAGATCGCCAGGACGTCGCCCGTCGAGGGGATCGTGCCCACGTAACCCGGCGCGACGACGCCGCGGAGTGGTGACAGGTAGGGCTTGGCCCAGGTCTCGCCTTCGTCTTCGGAGTATGCGAAGAAGTTGCCTCCGGCGATCGAGCGCATCATCATGAGCAGTCGGTCGTTGGGCAACTGGGCGATCGTGGGCTCGTTCACGTTCTGCCCCCGTACCTGCTCCGGGGTCAAATCGGGGGCGGGTACCTTTTGGCCCGCGATCCATGTTTCGCCGTCATCGTCGGAGTAGAGCGCGTAGGGCCACCGAACCCCGTCGATGTATTCACGGCTTGAGAGCACGAGACGGCCGCTCTTCAATCGGCGGAAGCAGGCATTGTTGGCGGCGTGAACATTGCCGTTGTCGGGACTGATGCGCTTCGCCTCGCTCCACGTTCGTCCTTCATCGCTCGACCGCCTTAGCAGCGTGCCTTCTTCCTTCATCGAGGGCAGCTCGCCGTGATAGGCCATCAAGATGTCGCCGCCGTTGGCGCGAGTGAGGCTGACGGACATGACGTTGCCCGAGGGGCTCTCGGGATCGTATTCAACCGCCGTCCACTTCTCGCCCCAAGTCTCGCCGCCGTCTTGCGACACCTTGGCGCTCAGGCGCGCCGGCGAGCGGTCCCACCCTTCGCCGCCGAAGTAGTCTGACCAAACCAGCAGCAGTGAGCCGCCTTTCATCTCGAGGATGTCGCCTTCCGTGTGGCGCGGCGACTGAGGAGTCGCCTCGTTCGCTAAGTTGCGGACCATCTCATCTTCAGGGCGCACGTTCTCGGGCCCGTCCGGCCCCACATCCTCTTGCGAATACGGGAAGGGAAAGCGATTGAAGAAGAAGTGCCGGTACTCCGAGACGACCTCCGCGCCGGTTGGGTCGGTCTGGGCGGCCCCCACATGCATCCGAAACGTCTCGGGGTAGGGGCCGTGCGAGTAGCTTGCCGTCTCTTTCCGATTCAACTCGATCTCGAGGCCGTCGGGCTCAAGCGTGAGTCGAACCTCGTCCCAACCGTCATCGGAGGGCGGAGCCGCCATAGTTTGCGTGCCGGTCCCACCACCACCCGACACTTCGACCTTCCATACCGGCTCGCCCGACGTGCCTCGCTCCATCCACACCTGCCACGGCCCGCCCGCCGGGTAGACGTAGGAGTACTTGCCCCCGGCGACCAGTTCCGTCGGTCGTTTCACCCGCCATGCCGCGTACAGGCGCTTCTCTTCGAAACGATAGCGGTTGACTTCCCCCGCGTACCAGTGTTCCTGTCCGCTGATGAGAAAGGCCGTCGGGCACTCGTTCCCTTTGGCCTTGGCGCGGAACAGTTTGCCGGGCAGCTCCGTACACTCCTGAGGTTCAAAGTTGCCGTACTCGAAATAGTTGGGAATCGTGAACAGATGGGCCATTCCCTGGAACAGCCCCCGCTCGGCGTTTTCGGCGCTGAGGGTGCGAGGCGGCGGGCGTATCCCGGCGGCCTCGGGGGTCCGCGGATCCTGGCACGACGGTAGGCAGAGGAGAACGAACGCAAGTAACAGCCGCGCCGATCCCGCGACCCGCCTCAGATCCGCCCGCGAGCCGCCGATCAAAGCCCCGGCAGGGGCGGCGGAATGTAGCCCACGGCGCAAGCGGTGGGTAGGCGGCAACAGAAACCAACGCAGCCCCGGCAGGGGCGAAAGAGAACGGACGCAAGGGCCGAGGGCCCGCGTCCCTCGAGGGCCTCTCGCGCTATCGTGGGAAGCTGCTTGTCTTCTGAACCAAGCGGTCATGTCACTCTCCCTTTGCCGTACACTGGTGGACTGTCACAGAGAAAACGTATGGCAAACGAGCTGCCGGGCGGGCACAGGGGCCCGCCCCTACAATCTCGCCAACGGTCGGGCGGGCGCGGGGGCCCGCCCCTACGCCTAAGGAATCTCCGCGACATTCCACTGGTCCCGCCCTTCCTCTCGATCCGGTGAGGGCAAATCGATGCAACCAGACCAGCCTAACCGAAACCTGGCACGACGTACTTTCCTCGCAGGTATGGGCGCAGCGGCGGGGTCGGTCCTGCTGGAACCGGCTTGCCGACAGCATACGCCGCATTCGTTGCTCGACGTCGACTATGAGACTTTGGTCTCCGCCGCCGACCTGATCTACCGAAGCCCAGCGGCGGAGCCGGTCGAGGGCCATCCGGTCGGTAACGGCCACATGGGCACGCTCGTCTGGACCGAGCCCAGCCGCGTGCGGATGCAGATCAATCACAACGACGTCTTCGCCGTCAACCGCAATCACAAGGGCGCGCGCGACGGCCCGGCCGACTACTGCGGCGGCTGCGCCCAGGTTTCGATCGACGTGGGCAGTCCCGCGTTCGAACAGCGCCTCTCACTCTATCGGGCCGAGAACACGATCGCCGGCAATCAGGTCACGGCTCGCTGCTTTGTCTCCGCGGACACCGACGTACTCGCGCTCGAGATCGACGACCGCCGCGCATCAC
Organism: Bryobacterales bacterium; assembly: GCA_965261065.1. Taxonomy (GTDB): domain Bacteria; phylum Acidobacteriota; class Terriglobia; order Bryobacterales; family UBA6623; genus JAKZVK01. The sequence goes on from OZ253444.1 coordinate 81,876, forward strand.
CGCAGCCGATCCGCGTCACCCTGTCGATGTGGCGCGATCCCAAGGTCAGCAACGGAGAGCATGTCGCGCGCCACGAGTTCCACGATGCCCCTGACTCGGCCCCTGACTCGGTCGCGGTGACGCAGACGTTTGAGGAAGGTGATCACTACTGTGCTGCAGCGGCCGCCATCCGAGTCAGCGGCAAGCAAGCTGCTGTTGAGCGTACCGGAGACCGCTCGCGAACGCTGGCCCTCCCCGCTGCCGCCGGCAAGACAACGATCTTGATCTCCAGTGCCGCCACTTGGTCCCCCGACAAGGACCCGGCCATTGCCGCCCGCAACTTCCTCGAGGCAGCCGCGCGGAAGTCCTACGACTCGCTCATCGAGCCCCACGCCGCATGGTGGGCTGAGTTCTGGGCCCGTACCTTTGTTCACATCGAAAGCGCGGACGCGGCCGGCCGATTCATGGCCCATGTGCGAACCCTCCACCTCTACTTCATGGCCGCCACCTCACGCGGAACACTCCCGGCCAAGTGGAACGCCTCGCTTTTCGCGGTCGATGGCGACAAACGCAATTGGGGCTCGCAGTTCTGGGTCTGGACGACGGAGGTTTCGCACTTTCCCCTCTACGCCGCGGACGCTGCCGATTTGACTGACCCGTTCTTCAACATGTACGTCAAGCAGTTGCCGGCCTGCGAAAGCGCCGCCCGCCAGCGCTGGAAGGCGAATGGCGCGTACTTCCTCGAAGCCGGTCCCTTTGACGGTCCGGTCGAGCTGCCCGGCGACGTCGCTCAAGAGTACTTCGACGTCTACCAAGGCCTGAAGCCCAACACCGAGTTTTCTCGCCGCGCCCGCTCCTTCGGCCAATTCGAATGCGTCCTCACCCAAATGGCCGACAGTAGAAAGCCTCCCCACATCGCCAAGGGACGCTACTCGTGGGTCAGCCACATCGCCTCCTCCGGCAGCGAGGTGGCCGTGCAAGCCTGGTGGCGGTACCGCTACAGCGGCGACAAGGAGTGGCTGCGCAGCCATGCCTATCCCTTGCTGAAAGGGACGCTCGAGTTCTACCGCAGCCTCGTCAAGAAGGAGGACGACGGCCGCTACCACCTCTACGGCCTCAATCAACACGAGGCGTTTTGAGGCGTCAACGATGGAAACACCGACCTGTCGGCCATTCGTGGCACGGCGCCCTTGGCTGTTCGCGCCGCCGAGATCCTGGGCTTGGATTCAGATCTTCGGGCAAAGTGGCGGGAGCTGCTTGAGAATCTCGCCCCCTATCCAATGGGCCACGAGCCGGAATCCAAGGCCCTCGCCGGCGGCACGTTGGCCGATGATGTTTGGTCCATCGGCCACCTGGGGCAGGTCCCTGGAGCCCAAAGCGATCCTGGGGAGGCCCTGCTGTTCCCGGTCTTTCCGTTCGAGGTCTGGACCCTGGAGACCGAGGACGCCGAAACCGACCGTATCGTCTCGAAGATTGCGAGCTTGAATCCCGCTCGCCAGGATGTCCTCGAGGGCAAGCCGTTCGGAAGTTCCGCCCGCACTCCGGTCTACGGGTCCCGAACCGGCCGCGGTGAAGACCTGCCCATCATCCTGGCGAGTTACTACGCCAAGGGTTTTAGCCCGCTCCCCAACGGCTTCGGTCTCTTTGAAGGTAAAACCGCCCACTCGATCGAACACCTCGGATGCATCACGACCGCGCTCCAAGAAGGGCTGCTGCAGAGTGTCTCGCCTCACCCGGGCGAACCGGAAGTGATCCGCGTCTTCGCGGCTTGGCCGAAGAGCTGGAATGCCCAGTTCCGCTTACTGGCGCGGGGCGGGTTCCTGGTCACGGCCTCGATACGCGAGGGCCGGGTGGAGTTCGTTGAAGTGGAATCCCGCTTGGGCGAGGACTGCCGGATGCGCAATCCATGGAGGGCGCCGTGCCAAGTAACGCAGCGTGGGGAGCTCGTGGCCCAAGCGGACAACGACATCATCCGCTTCCCGACAACCACGGGCGAGCGTTACCGAATCCTGCCGGCCGAAACCGATGCCCCCGCTCCCCAACGGATCGCAGCGTCAGCCGGCACGGGACCCTATTCTTGTTCCGCAACTCTTCCCAGCGGTGACGTGGCCCAAGCCACCCTGGGCCGACGAGCGTCTTAGGAGAAACCCGAAGGCCATTGACTATCGGATCACAGCCGACGCCATCGTCAAGCCCACGCGTTCTTGGCAGTCCCAGCCTCACTGTGACGTACCCGTACGGCTGATGATCTCGGTCGACGACTGGAACGACTGGGTCGGGGTGTTGGGCGGCGGCACGATTGCGCGAAGAGAATCGCGGGAGCAGCGCCTAGCGTGGGGCGCAGGAAAGAGGGCGGCTGAGCATATGGGGATCTCAGGCAAGCTCGTAACCCCGTGCAAGGCGTGCATCCCATCGACAGTGGCACCGGCGCTACAATCGTGCCGGACAGATGCACGGCTGCTCCGCCAAGAAGCTGCCGCCCGGCACTCTTGTTCGCGTTGGACTGTTGCTGGTATTGGGAGCCCGTTAGGAACGACTTCGCTAGGAGGCTTCCTGACGGGCCTTTGTCGTACAGGGCGGCATAGAAGCGCTTGCCGTTGATCGACGTCACCGAGATATTCTTCGGCCGCCAGCCCTTCTTGGTGAGACTATTGAAACGCTTCTGGTGATCCGCAGCCGAAACACCGTGGTAGGCCGTGAACGCCGGCCCGCTATCCTTGCGGAAATCGCCGCGTAGCGGATCGAACTCCCCGCACGGCAACTCTCCACTTGACGCAGCTTGAACCCGGCCCTGGTGTGCTTCTTGAATTCCGCCTGGTATTGCGCGCCTGTGAGGTTGTGTCGAGCGATCCATTCCTTTCCGTCCCTTGGCCATCCTGATGTGGTGATTGCGTTTCATTTCCTCTTCTCCTTTTGAATAGCGGCGCACCGCCGAGGGGGCGCCGCGCGTTTCGTCTTCTCGCCCTCGTGTTGAGCAGGCTCCCCGTAATGAGCGGAGGGGGCCGGTGTGGCTTTTTCTGAACCCAAAGGAAGCACGGCGTTCTAAATTATTGATTCCATGGAGATAACGGCAGGGACCAAGAAATGCGGATGGGCCGATCAGCGTGGAGAACCCTATCCGTTCTGATAGGGTCGGAAGCCAGGGTGATATGCGGGACCGGGGCGGCGCGAGGAGAAACGGCCGCTCATTTCGATGGGTAAATCTTCAAGATCGGCCCCATGCCGTAGCGGGGCGGCTTGCGGTTCTTGATCAGCTCGGTCTGCTCCGACAGCGCCGTCAACAACAACGGCATGGCAATCGTCGAGTCGCAATGGCAATTGACCATTTGCGCGCCTTTGGCCAACTTGCCCCAGCTCTGCGACTCCTCGAACGTACAGCCCGACAGCCCGCCCCAGTGAGGCGCGTCGGTCACCACCTGCACACCGTAGCGGTGGCCCGACTTGTTCTTATTCATCAGGATGGCGACGACTTCGGTCTGCTGCACGTAGTTCTTCGGTGTGCCGCCACCGAAGTAGATCACGCCCGTCGCCTTGGAGTCGGCCACCAGGTTGGTGATCTCGAGCACGTCGGCCATCATGTCGAACATGAGCCGGTTCTCGCCGCGGTGGCGGCTCTCGGCCACCCCGATGCCGATCGAGCTGTCGCCGATCGCCGGGCAGAACAGCGGCACGCCGCACTTGGCTGCGGTGGTGACAATGCCGTGCTCCTTGCAGTCCTGGCCGACCTCTTGGCCGAGCAGGTATAGGAACTCGCGCGTCGTGTAGGCCCGGCTTTGGTCGAGGCGCGACGCGAAGCTACCGATCCACAGGTCGTGCTCGCGGAAGCGCACCTCGTCGGCCAGCACGTCGTACATGCGATCGACCATATGCTCGCCCAGGTGCTCGTCATCCATCTCCGACGAGCCCTGGTAGTGGTAGAAGCCCTTGCTTTCGTGGATATCGTGGAAGAAGTTGGCGCCGGTCGAGGTTAGGGCGTCGATCAACCGGTTCTCGATCATGTACGAGACCAGCCGCCGCATGCCGGCCGGCACCATTGCACCCGACAGGCCCATCAAGATGGTGCATTCCGGGTCGGCGAGCATCTGCTTCCAGACGTCAAACGCGCGCCCAAGCTGCCGCCCTTGAAACGCCGTGCCCGCCATCTTGTCGAGAATCGATGAGGCGGTCTTGGCCTCATCGATGGCGAACGGCCGGGTGGGTTGAGAAAGAAGATCCTCCTTGGAATGTCTCATCGCTTGGGTTGACCGGGAGTGAAACGGGCGGCTCGGGCCGGCGGAAAACCGGATCAAGCGAGTGCGCGGCGAACACCGCGCGGAACAGTTTGGCCATGATAGCAGACCCTCTGAATTACTTGCGTCTGTGAACCCCGGCGCTCACAATAAGGGGTGCTGGCTGATCCGGCACAGAATCCAGTTCAATGGCTGTATCTTCCAGCGAGACCGCGTTCGACGATGTCGGATTGGCCAAGCAGGCCAAGCAGGGTGACACGGGCGCTTTTACGGAACTCGTCGAGCGGTACGCACCGCGCGTATTCCGAGTCGCGCGGCACATCACCCGCAACGACCAAGACGCCGAAGACGTGCTCCAAGAGACCTTCCTCAAGTCGTATTCGCGGCTCGACCAGTTTCAGGGCAACTCCAAGTTCTACACCTGGCTGGTCCGCATCGCCGTCAACGAAGCGCTCATGCGCATCCGCCGCAGCAAGAACCGCACCATGGTTTCGCTGGACGAGGAACTCGAAACCACCGACGGTGCGCTGGCGCGCGAGGTCCCCTCCGAGGGCGAAACCCCCGAAGAGATCTATGGACGGGAGGAGTTGCGCGACTACATCGCGGGCGCGATCGACGGCTTGTCGGAGACCTATCGTCCCGTGTTCGTCCTCCGCGACGTCGAAGGCTTCTCAACGGAAGAAACGGGCCAGATGCTGGATCTGTCCGAATCAGCGGTGAAATCCCGGTTGCTTCGCGCGCGGCTTCAGTTGCAACAGAAGCTGCGCCGGGTTGTGAAAACAAATGGGCACGAAGCGTAAAGTAACGTGTAAACATTTTCTCGAGCAGGTCTCCGACTACATCGACGGGGCTCTTGAACCGGATCTTCGGGTGACGCTCGAAGCCCACCTGGGGAAGTGTACCGATTGCTGGGTGGAGTTCGACGACACACGAAAGACGGTCGAGATCGTGCAGCACACCGACTGCCATCCGTTACCCCAAGACGTGCACGACCGGCTCCTCAGGACCCTCGAGAGTCAGTGGGAACAGGCCAGGCGCTAAAACGACGCCGCCCCGCGATCCCCGCCCCTGGCGGTGTCCGCCCCTCCCCGTGGCCCGCCGTTTCCCAGTCCTCCCTCTCGCCCACGCCGAAATTCCTCTTCCGCAACGAAACCAATCGTCCCCGGCCGGGGTCTAACCACAAGGGAGCAGGTGTACGGACCAGCCGCACAGCGGCCCGGCGCAGATCTCCCTCAGTGTCGAGCACGGGCATTCCGCCTCACGGAGAGGCTACAGCTTCCCCGGGGGCGCCAACAGAGCAGGGAGGAACGAACTGATGTCCCTTGGGGTTGTGCAGTCCCTTCCAGTGGCGGCGGCATGGGATGACCCGCTCGATATTATGCCCCGCCGAAAACCGCAAGACTTCAGCAAGGATCAGATGGTTTACTCGGCCCATGACCGCGCCGAGAGCTTCTTCCTCGTCGTCGACGGTTTCGTCAAGCTCAGCCGCTTCGGCGAATACGGCAAGGAGATCGTGATCGATTTCTGTGCGCGGGACTCGTTCTTTGGCGAATCCTGCCTTCTCGGCTCCCCGTACCGTGGAGAAACGGCGGTGGCTCAGGAAGATACGTCCATCATGGAATGGACCACGAGCGACCTGCACAGCATCCTGATACGGCTGCCGGAACTGGGTCCGTCGTTGTTACGGGTGCTGGCGCGGAAACTGCGGCACGCCGACGCCCGTATCGAAAGCCTCGCCACCGACCCCATCGGCCAGCGGCTGATCAAGGCGCTGTTGCGGCTGGCCGACGAACTGGGCGAGCCCAACGGCCGCTCGACGATTCACATCATGCCCGTCACGCACGAATTGCTGGCGCGCTACGTGGGGACGTCGCGCGAGATCATCACACAACACATGAGCCAGTTTCGCCGCAAGGGGCTGGTGCGCTACTCCCGTGCCGGCATCGAGTTCGATCCAGCCGAACTCCGCAGCCTGATCGGTGATCACTTCCCGATATAACCAGCAAACGGCCGGCCCCGGATTCTAGGGGCGCACCGTTGCCGTTGCGTCCACCCAATAGCCTCCAGGGGCAAGACCCTCTCTCGACAGGCACATCCCCTCCCCCGACGCTCAGCGCGATTGACTGGATCTAGCGACCGAGGCACGGCGGCCACGAACGCCGCGCTCAGTACCCGTAGTGTTTGAGATCCGCGGCCTTTCGCCTACCCCCCTCGGCGGCAACGGCGAGGCGGGTTATTCCGCGAACCCCGACACAACGCCACTCATCACTTGCGTCACACGGCGCTGGTAGTTTTCGAGCGTGAAGCGTTCGCGCCAAGCTGAGCGGCCGGCTTCGGCTACAGCACGAAGGCGCTCTGGATGGTGGAGCAGCAAGGCGAGGATCTTTGTCGCGAGCTCATTCGGCGTGGGCGGGTCGACGAGAAAACCCGTCTCCCCATCGACGATAGCTTCGGGGATGCCGCCGGTCGGGAAGGCGACGATGGGGACGCCCGCGGCGTACGCTTCCAGAAGGACGCGGGGCATGCCGGCTTCGCGAATCGAGGGCACCACCACGAGATCGAGACCGCGCATCACGTCCGAGACATCGTCGCGCCATCCTACGAACTCGACCGGCAAATCGGCAGCTAAAGGGTCGAGCGAGCGCCGGTAGAGCCGAGAGTCGGGGTCGTCGAAAAGGGCCTCGCCGGCGATCACAAAGCGGCACCGCGGAAGGGCTTTCGCCAGCAAGCGCGCGGACACAAGGAACTCGAGTTGACCCTTTTCGGGAGCGATCCTGCCAATGACTCCGATGCGAATCTCGCCGTTCTCCGGCGTGGCGCGCGTGGCCGGGGTGGTTTCGGCAACGCCGTTGTGGATCAGGTGCAGCTTGTCGCGGGGCACAAAGCCGGCGATGGGAGCGGCGGCGAAACGGCAACAAGTGATGACAGACGCGCCTGCCCAGCGGAGCGACCGTCCGGCTAGCCAGGCGGCGGCGCGCTGCGGAATATGGTTGTGACAGTGGAACAACAGCGGAAGGCGTCCGCGCGCGGCCACCGCCGCGGCAGGCAGGAGGCGCGGCCCGTTGACGTAGACGAGCCGCGCGCCGGTGTCTTCGGCAAGCCGTCGAATCCGCTCCGCAAGCTGAGGTGTCCGGCGCGCGAACCGCCATCCGTCGGCAATCGACTTTCGGTGAGAGCGGTAGAGCTGATCGGGAAGCGAATGGGTCGTACCGCCAAGCGCGCGAACCTGTTCGACCAACGGACCGCTGCCGGGTACCGCGACCTCCGCGGACCAGCTGGCCGCGTGCACCGCCGGCAACAGGTCGAGCAGACATTTCTGCGCACCGCCGAGATCGGAGAACTGGTCGAGGAAGAGGATTTTCATCCGGCCGCCGGCGGCGCCTCCCCGTTGCGTCGCGATTCGCTGCGTCGTGATTCGCGAACCGCCAATGCAAGCACACCGAAGTAGATAGGCAGCACGCGCCAGTAGGTGAGCACGTCGACGGACATCATCTGAAAAAGCTGCCCGACCCAGAAGCAAAACACCCAGGCGCCGAGGAAGGCGGCCGTCTCGTTTCGGCTGCGGGAAGCCCGGCGTGCGGCCGCAAGTACGGCCAGAATCAAGGCCACCATCGCAGTGAAGCCGATGATGCCCGTTTCGACGAGGCTGCTGAGATACATGTTGTCGGCAATGATCGGGCGGCCTCCAAAACCCCCGAAGGAGTCGCCAATGACTCGACTGTGCGGCAGCGTCTTGAACCCGATGCCGAAGAGCGCGTGCCACGGTTCCGCACCCAGAAAACCCAGCAGCGCTTGCCAGGACTCAAGGCGTCCGGAGAGTCATATTTCAGGCGAGGCGAACAGGTTGCCGGCGGTGAGCCACAGCCGATCGAAGTACGACTCGACGAAGGAAGGGGACATCCATGATAGGTATCTGTCAAGGATGGACGCAGTCATCCGAATCCTCCCGTCAGCGGGGGCGTTGTCTTCAGCAGTGACGCTTCGCAGCCCGAGCGTTTTTGCGAATCAAGTCGCAAGGTCAACGAGTCACGTGACCAGACATCCATGTGCGCGCATCGGGTCGCCCCACCGTACCGGCCGGGGGACCGTCGTGGAAGATTCAGTTTGGGTTTTCAGGCCCGCCGGCCTCGAAACAGAGATACGGACGCATCAGAAATTTCCCAGGAAACTCCCAGCAAACTCCTTCGCGTAGTCCCCAACAGGCGAGGACCGGCGGGCCGCTCGTGACACCGCACAGCGTCGATGAAACTCTTCGTTTCTCCTTTTAACAGAAAAAAAGCAAATTCTCCTCGTTACGCCTCGGCCGCAACCCGCGGCACGAACGCGCGGCCACTGGTGTCCACGGCCCGCAGATACGCCACCAACTTGCGCGCCACGGCCAACGTCGCGCGATTGCGAGACCCGCGCGTCAACTCCCGCTCATGGACGTCGTGCAGTTGCGGGTTCCAGCGCGGCGCGAGTTTCGCCGCCTCGATCAGCACCCGCTGCAAATGCTTGTTGCGCTGCTTCGACAGCGGTCCCCGCTGCGTCTTGCCGGCCGACTCGCGCTGTGCCGAACACAACCCACAGTAACTCACCGCCTGGCCCAGCGAACCGAAGCGCTCGGGCTCGACGGTCTCCAGCGCCCAGGTCAACGCCGTCACCTCCCCCACGCCGCGAATCGACTGCAGCAACTCGACGCGTTCCCGCAACAGCGGATGGCGCCGCAATCCGCGCAGTAACTCCTGCTGCAAACGATCGAACATTTCCAGGCTGCCGCGGGTGATGGCGAGCAGCTCGATCACCGACTCGGGCGTGTCGCGCAGGCTGTCGAGATAGGAGTAGAAATAGTTGCGCCCGTGCAGCCGCCGGGCATCGTAGGGTTCGCCCACTTCCATCAGTAGCCCGCTGATTTTGTTCTTCATGCGGACGGCTTCGCCCAGCAGCAGATTGCGATAGCGCAGCACGCGCCGCAACTCGCGCAGGGCAGGCGGCGCCACGTAGCAGCGCGGCAGCAGGTTGCAGCGCAGCAGGTCACTGATCTTGGTGGCGTCGAGACGGTCGTTCTTCTTCTTGGCGCAGGCGATGGCCTTGAGCATGGCCGGGTGTGCGACTTGCAGTTCCTGGGCGAAGGGCTGGAGGTGATCGTAAATCCAGCCGGTAAACAGGGTGGCTTCGAGCGCGCCCACCCAAGGGCGCTCGAGGGCTGACGCCCAAGCGGTCAGGGCGGCGCGAGTGGCCGCGACCTGACCGCGCTGGACGATCGTTCCGTCCCCGGTTTTGATGCAGAAGCTGATGCTTTTCTTATGGACATCGAGTCCGATGTAGTAGAGTTCTGGCATGGAATCCTCCTGGGATTGGCTCTGAGCCGACCGCGTGGCCGCTCTCAGCATTTTGCCCCCGGGAGGATTCCTCTTTGCCACTACCTATGCATTGAAACAGAACCCACGCGGATACCAGTCCGCCGGCGGCGATGGCGGGTAAGGCTGTCATCCAGCGGCCGATGCGGATCTTCCCGCGCTCGAGGAACAGCAGCGTGGCCAAGCCCACAAACAGGTTGAGCAACGATGACCGCGAGAAAGAGAAGAGCAGGGCGGCCGAGAGGACGACACCGCCCGCCAGCAGCCAGCGTCGGCGCAGGACGCGCCGTCCTACGGAAGGACGGAGCCACGCCAAGGCGGCAAACAGCAGAAAGAAGGCGCACAGGTTACCCAACATGCCGGCGTCGTAAAAGAACCCTTGCGCGCGCCGGTAGACGCCGTCCCGCAGCCACACGTACTGTGCGCCGAAAGGTCCGGCGGGCGCGAACTGAAAGTGGAAATCGACGCACGCAATCGCCGCGGCCAGGACACACAGAGCGAACAGGGCTCGCATCCAGTTGTGCGGGTCGAGCGCCGCTTGCAAACCCGGTCCGTGGGCAAGATAGAAGAACGCGTAGAGCCCAATCGCAAACAGCAACACCCGTGTCAGACTCCCGGCGGCAACTTCGGGGCCGGAATAGAGCAGCGCCATGGGGACGGAGAGCAGCAACGCGAGAAGGAAGAGCGCCGAGGTGACCGTCATCGCGTCATTGCGAAAGCGCCACGACCGCAGTTGAGGCAGACCGCTGCACAGGCCAAGTAGCGCGGCGAACACGGCCGGGTGTACCCAGACACCGCTCACGAGCTCTAGCGGCGGCAATAGCAGAGACGCCGCGCTGAAGACGAAGAACCAGCGGGACGCCCTACCGAAGCTCCACCAAGCCAGAAGGACCAGCGCGGGCACGGCGAGTCCGAGAAGCGCACTCTTCTGTCCGCTGAACACCGCCAAGCCGGTGGCCAGAGCGCCTAGCAGAGCCCCCACCCCCAATTCGACCACCCAGGGGCGGTGCTGCAATGACTGCTCGACCGGCTCAGGCATCGCGCCGCAGCCTCAGAACATGGCCCACGATGACGATGGCTCCCACGGTGAAACCGATCATTGCCCCCAGCCCGATCAGTTCCGGTTGCTCCGGCGGCACGAGAAAAGAGACGACCAAGTTGACGGCGAGGGCTCCAGCCGCGGTGATCAGAGCCACACGAAACCGGCCCATCGCGAAAAGGTTTCGCGAGAGGAAGTCGCTCAACCCACGGCCCAGAATCACCGGAGTGTAGGCCAGCAGAATGGTGGCAACCGCGGTGGTGGAGGCGCCACCGAACTCGCCGCGCTCGAACAGCAGATTTACGATCGACTGGCGTCCGAGAAACAGGACCGCGGCTACGACAGCCAGAAAACCGGCCAGCAACCAGGAGGCGCGAGCGACGGCCCGCAGAGGAGCCTGGCGGGGCGCGGCCTCGCCGGGACGAGACGCGACCTCGGGCAGAAGTGACTGCGACAGGGGGATTACCAGCAGCGCGAGCGGCACCCGCAAGAGCTTGAACCCGAACTCGAACGCAGCCGTCATGCCCACTCCGAACATCGATGCGTACGCCCGGGTAACCGCGGTGTTAAGCTCCATGGCCAGCGCGTGGGCGAGGATCGGGGCCGGGGCCGCTAACAGGTCCTTCAAACCGAGCGTGCCGCTCGCCGGCCTGCGGTCGGCGACAGTCCCGCGGGCGTAGAAGTGGTTGATGGCGAGATGAAGGAAAGTGCCACTCACATAGCCCACCGCGAAACCGTACACCCCGAGGCTTTCGTACAAGAGTAGGGCTCCGACAATGGTCGAGACGTTGACGGTCGCATGGTGAAACGAAGCTATCGCGAAATGCCGGTGGCTGAACAGCAGCGCCGTGTAGACGAACGCGACCCCAATCGCCGCGGGCGAAAGGCTCAGCCAACGAAGCAACTGTGCGCCTAGTGTAGGGCACCATAAATACTGTAACTTATATTGGCTTCCCATCGTCTCTATTAACAGGAGGCATGGGATGCGAAGAGCACAACCAGTAACTTTGAACACAGCGCAATGCAAGCAGTTGGACCGCTACGCGCGCGGCCGCCAAGTCGCCGTTCGTCTCGCCCTGCGAGCCAGGATTGTCCTGCTGGCCGCCCACGGTCTCGATAATAAGCAGATCGCCGCACAGCTCGGTGTCTCGCGGCAGTTGGTGGCCCGCTGGCGCACGCGCTTTCTCGAAAGCGGCATCGCCGGCATTGCAAAAGACGCCCCACGGCCCGGTCGTACACCTGCCGTCTCGAAGCAGAAAGTACAGCAGATCATCCACAAGACCACCCGCGAGAAACCGTCCAACGCCACACACTGGAGCCGCCGCACCATGGCCGCCGCGGCCGGCGTCAGCGCTTCCACCGTGGGACGGATTTGGCGCGCCCATGGCCTCAAGCCCCACCGCGTCAAGACCTTCAAGCTCAGCAATGACCCGCGTTTCGCCGAGAAACTCGACGACATCGTCGGACTCTATCTCAATCCGCCTGAGCATGCTCTGGTTCTCTCGCTCGATGAGAAGTCCCACATCCAAGCCCTCGATCGCACCCAACCCGGCCTGCCGCTCAAAAAGGGACGCGGCCAAACGATGACCCACGATTACAAGCGCAACGGCACGACCACCCTGTTTGCGGCGCTCAACACTCTTGACGGCAGCGTGATCGCCGAGTGCATGCCCCGACACAGCCACCAGGAATGGTTGCGCTTCCTGCGCTTAATTGACCGCCGCACTCCCAAGGACAAACAGCTTCATCTCATCGTGGACAACTATGCCACCCACAAGCATGCCGCTGTGAAGCGTTGGCTCGATCGTCACCCGCGCTTCCACATTCATTTCACCCCGACCTCGGCGTCGTGGCTGAACATGGTCGAGCGATTCTTTCGCGATCTCACCGTCAAGCGCCTGCGCCGCGGCGTGTTTCGCAGCGTGGACGAGCTCGTCGCCGCCATTGACGACTACATCGCCCAGCACAACGAGCATCCCACGCCCTTCATCTGGACAGCGACCGCCTCCGACATCCTCGAGAAAGTCAAGCGCGGACGTGCCGCCCTGCATAAGGTGCAATCTGCTTGACGCACTACACTAGCGCGGCCGTATCCGCGTCGAGCCCCGGCGCGAACAGGAGAATCAACGGCTCGGCCAGCAGGAAGAAGAAGACGGTCGAAGCAATCGCCAAGCGCGCCACCGGCTTGAGAACGTCGCCAAAGCTATAGGCCGCCTGCCCGTTGTGGGGAGAGAACATGGGCGCGAACCCGAAGATCACCGCTGTCGCCAACACCGCCCACCAGGTTTCGATAGGCGCCATCGCGGCCGACAACGCGTCGGCCTCCGAGCCGGTGCCGAGCAGGTAGCCGATCACGAGTTGGCGAACAAAGCCCGCAAGCTGCGCCGAAAACAGGCCGATCCCGACGATCAGGCTGCCCTTGAGGACGCGGGTCGCGGAGATCTCAGACGAAGCCGGCTCCTTGACGGACGTCACGTTGTTGAGGGGAAGACGGGTTGAGGGGAAGCCGCCGCGCGGTACCCGGCCCGCGAGCGGAGGAATGATCCCATCTTATCTCGAAAGCGGTTGCGCGAAAACGGCAGCGCCGCTCGGCGTAAGCGTTGAGGATCCCACTGGGCTTTCTCTGAGCGAATCACGGCTTCCTGCAACGCCGCGGCGGTTTGCGGATGGAAGTGGATGCCCGTTTCGTCGTCGGCGACGCTTTCGGTTACGCCCCCACGACCGAAGCAGATCACCGGCTTGCCGCAAGCCAGCGCCTCGACCGGTACGATGCCGAAGTCCTCGACGCCCGGAAAGATGAGCGCGCGGCATCGTTGGTAGAGGTCCAGCAACTGCTCATCGGTTACATGGCCGAGCAAAGACACGTTGGGCGGGACGGAACGCCGCAGGTCGTCCGCCTGCGAGCCGGAGCCGGCCACGACAAGGCGTCGATCGCCAGGTCAATACGTTTGTAGGGTTCGAGCGACGAGACCACCAGGTAATTGTCCTCGTCGAGGGGAGGGTCGGCCGGGCGGAAGAAATCGGTATCGGCCGGCGGATGGATTACGGTGGTGTCAACTCCCCAGAGCCGCCGGATGCGTTGACGAACGTTCTCGGAGTTTGCGATGAAGTGGCTGACGCCGGCAACGGTGCGAGTATCGAAGCGGCGCAGATATGGCGCTACGGCGGCGAGGGCGAGGCGCTTCCAGCGGCGTCCCCGGCCTGCTTCGAAATAGCTGCCGGTGTCGTCCCACAGATAACGCATCGGGGTGTGGACGTAGCTGACGTGCGGCACGCCGGCGGGCACGCGCACACCCTTGGCGACGGCGTGGCTGCAACTCATGACGAGATCCACGTCGCCGACATCGAGCGAGCGCACAGCGGCGGGAAACAGGGGCAGGTAGTTGCGATACGCCGTAGCGGCCCACGGCAGCTTCTGCAGAAAGGAAGTCTGACGCACGCGGCGCTCGATCTCCGGGTGGACCGAGCCGCGGTCCCACAACAGCGTGTGTATTTCACAGCGGGGGAAGAGGCGGCACAGCTCAAGCAGCACCTTCTCGCCGCCGCGCATCCCGGTGAGCCAGTCGTGGACCAGCGCCACGCGCGGTTCAGGCATGGTGTTTAGGTAGGCGCGGTGTTTGAGGATGCACGGTGTTCAAGCATGCATCCTGCTCAGCCGTGGCCGGCCACCCGAATCGACTGCCGGCGCGACTCGGCCTTACGCAGCAGCAGGCTGAATTCGATCGTGATGTAGACGAGGGAACCGATGGCGCCGAACAAGAGCGCCACGATCAGGTTCAAAGGAACATTCGGGGAGGTGTGTCGTTCGGGCACAACGCCGGGATCGATCACCTGCAGGCGTTCGCCGCGCACGGCCACGGTCGCCTGCGCCTGCGCCAGCCGCGCCTCGGCTTCCTGTAGCGTCGCCCAGGCCGTCGAGCGCTCAGACTCCCCCGCTTCCTGGCGGGTTTCCGTCGAGGCCAGCGTGCGCCGCTTGGCCGTGATTTCGCGGTCGAGTTCGGCGCTTTGGCTGCGAAGACGGGCTAGACGCGCCTCTGCGGCGACAAGCGATTCAGCGGCTGCTTCCTTGTCGGAGCTTGGCTGTGTCCCGGCGTGGTCCAACTGGGTGCCGGCCAACTGCGCGCCGGCCAACTCGGCGCGGCGGTCTTCGGCGTAGAAGATCTCTTGTTGAATCAGCCAACGGGAATCGATTAGCGCTAGGACCTCTTCGAGCAGTCCTTCGGCGGAACCGCCCCTGGCCAACTCCAAGGACGCAGCTTCGGCTTCCTCGACGCGTCGGCGCGCGTCGGCGCGCAGCTCTTCGATGCGAACCGTTTGCGCCTTGTCGCTCTCGGCGATCGTCCGCTGATTGAGGCTGACCGTCTCCTGCGCGATGAAAGCTGCCAGTTGTTGGGCTTTCTCGGGATCGGGCAGCTTGACCGAGATGTCGAGAATCTTCGTGTTGCGGGGGATCTCGACTGCGAGAATGCTCTTCTTGAGAGAGGAGAGCGGCTCGGGTCGGTCGGAGTCGCGGATTCCCAGCTCGTTCACCGCTTTCTGAAAAAGGCTGTCGCTCAAAGCGAGGTGCGCGTAGGTTTGCAGCGACTCGAGGTAAACCGGGCTTACGGCGGTGGCGGCCCTTGGGTCGCTGCCCGGCGGTTCGATCAGCACGCGCGCCGTTGCAACGTACTGTTTCGTCGCGAGAAGGCTCACGGCGAGGGCCAGGGCGAGGGCCACTCCGCAGGCGGTGGCTACGACGCGCCAGCGGCTCCGCAGATGCAGCAGGTACTGGTAGGCGTCAAACGACTCGGGCATCGCGGGCTTTCGGTTCGGCACGCCCGAAGCCGAACAGGTTTCGGGCCAATCCGGCCGCGGTGAGAGCGAGAATCCGCAGGTCGAATCCGAGCGACCAGTGGTTCAGATAATACAGATCATACTCGACCCGGCGCGCAATCGATGTATTACCCCGCCAGCCGTTGACCTGCGCCCAGCCGGTGATGCCCACCTGCAGCCGGTGGCGCGTGGAGTAGAACGGCAGCTCGCTCTGGAAGCGCTCGACGAAGTGCGGACGTTCCGGGCGGGGTCCCACCAGGCTCATTTCGCCGCGCAAGACGTTAAAGAGCTGCGGCAACTCGTCGAAACCCGCGGCGCGCAGGAAGGCGGCGAGGCGGTTGGGTGGAGCGACCGCCCACTGATGATCGCTGCTCTCCAGTGCCGCGAGGGGAAGCGTTCGGAACTTGTAGAGGAGGAACTCGGCGCCGCCGCGTCCCACGCGCCGCTGCTTGAACAGCACGGGGCGACCCAAGCGCGCTCGTATGAGCAACGCCGTCAGACCCAGCAGCGGGCTTAGAAACTGTCACAAAATAACATTTGCATCTAGAATTGTTTTCACTTACTCTGGAAGGGTGAGCGAGCCGGCAGCCATCAAGCGTCGTTATGAGGCGCTGCGAGGGGTGCTCGATGAACGTTCGCGGCGGCTGCTGGTGGCCGCGGAAAGCTTGGCCCTGGGGCGCGGCGGCATCTCGGCAGTGGCCCGAGCGACCGGGGTCTCACGGCAAGTCATTGCCCGTGGCCGCCAGGAGTTAACCGAGCCCGCTGGGCCTCCGCCCGGCCGCATCCGGCGTCGGGGCGGCGGGCGCAAGCGAAGCGTCACGAAAGACCCCACTCTCAAGAGCGAGCTGGAGCGGCTGGTCGAGCCACTCACGCGCGGCGATCCGGAATCCCCCCTGCGCTGGACGTTGAAAAGTGTCCGCAAGCTAACCGCCGAACTCGAACGGAGGGGCCACCCAACGAGTCATCGCATGGTGGCCGAGCTGCTGCACCAGCTGGGTTACCGCCTGCAAGCCAACCGCAAGACGAAAGAAGGAACGAAGCATCCCGACCGCAACGCTCAGTTTGAACAGATTAACCGCAAGGTGAAGCGTTTTTTGACTCACCGCCAGCCCGCCATCTCGGTCGACACGAAGAAGCGGGAACTGGTGGGAGACTTCAAAAACAACGGGCGGGAGCTACGGCCGAAGGGTGATCCGGAGAAGGTGCGGGTGCATGATTTTACGATTCCCGAACTGGGCCGGGCCACGCCCTACGGGGTCTATGACATGGCGCGCAACCGGGGTTGGGTCAGCGTCGGGGTGGATCATGACACGGCGGCGTTTGCGGTCGAGACGATCCGCCGCTGGTGGCGCTCGATGGGGCAGGCCGCTTATCCGCAGGCGAAGCGCTTGCTGATCACCGCCGACGCGGGCGACAGCAATGGCTCGCGTCCGCGGCTGTGGAAGCTGGAATTGCAGAAGCTGGCGGACGAAACCGGGCTGCGGATCGCGGTGTGTCACTTCCCGCCCGGCACCAGCAAGTGGAACAAGATTGAGCACCGGCTGTTTTCCTACATCAGTCAGAACTGGCGCGGCAAGCCGCTGATCAGCCATGAGGTGATCGTGAATCTGATCGCCGCGACGACGACGCGAACGGGATTGCAAGTCCATGCCGAACTCGACACGGGCAGTTATCCGACCGGCATCAAGATCACCCACCAGCAGATGGCGGCCCTCAAGCTGCGCCGAGACAAGTTTCACGGGGAGTGGAACTACACGCTCCTTCCCCGCAAGACCCTAGATTGACAAGGTTATTTTGTGACGGATTCTTAGTGCAAGCACGCCCAGGCCTGCCACCACGAAATCGAAGACACGTTTCGAGACGACGTACTCGAGCGTGTCGGCGGTGCGAGAGTCTGTCGGTACGAGGAACAGGTCCCCTTGGATGGCCGAGGGCTCCACAGGAGGAGCGGCGAGCAAAACGCCGGAGCCGGGATGTGTGGCGGCAAGCCGCGCGGCCACGGCGGGGTAGAAGGACGCCTGTTTCGCGCCCAGTGCCACCAGCACTTCGGTGGCTTGCCGTCCGGCGGCCGGCCGGTGAAGGTCACTGAGCAGTGATTCCGGTGACGGCAGGCGGCGAACGTCGAGCGCGCGAGCGGCGCGGCGGCCGAACTCTTCGAGCTGGTGGTCGGAAATTTCGCCGCCCGCCAGCCACACCTCGGCCCGCGGAAGTTCGTAACGCCGGCGCCACCAGACGCGCCCGGCGGTGGCCAACGTCCCGGCGGCAGTGAAATGAAGGAGCCAGAAGATCCCGATGGTGTAGCGCGAGAACGAGTAGTCGCGCCAAAAGAACACTCCTACTGAAACGATTGCCAGGGTCAGCAGGCAGACTTGCGCCAGCCGCCACAGCCACGTTGCGATCGAGCGCTCGTCGGTCACGGTTCCCGCCAGCGGCAGGCGGTGCTCGATGAAGTTCCAGGTGGCCAGGGCCAACACGAGATAGAGCAGGTAGGCCGTCCACTCAGGGAGATCGGTGACCACAAAGAGGCCTGAATAGAAACGCAGATAGACGGCAACCAGGAACGACCCTGCCAGCGAGACGGAGAAGAGCAACTTCAATCCCCGCGTGAACGATCGTCTTGCAAGATCCATCGTGGGCGAAGGCCGAGAAATGCGGAATGCTAGCCTATTAAGGCACCATACGTATGCCTTCTAAGTGGTGTCAACAGCGAGACGTACGATCCCAACCCTCGCCATGAGGCTCCATGAGTGACCGGCTGAGGCAGCGCGCCAACACCCCGGCCTCGCGTGGCCTTACAGCGGTGGTGTCGGGTGTGACTGCGGCTATCCCGGTTGTCTTGCTGCCGGAGCTATCGTTTCATTTCGATGTAGCGCCCAAAATAGTTCTGCTCTTGTTGGGCACGGCGGCCGCGATCCTACTGTGGCCGGGTTATGTCGAGGGTCTGACCCGGGCGGTGCGCGGCCGCGCGAGCCGGTGGTTCCTGTTGCTGCTGGGTTTGTCCGCCGCCTCGCTGGTTGTCTCGACAGTTCTTTCATCCCAGCCGGAGCTTTCGTTTGCCGGGACGAACTGGCGGCGGTTGGGATTAGTGTCCCATGCAGCTCTGTTGAGCTTCGCGGCGGTCTTTCTCGGGTGGGCATTGGCCGACATCGAGCGCGTTCGCACCCCGTTGCGTGCCATCACGGGAGCGGGCCTCCTGGTCTCCTGCTACGGCATCGTGCAGTACTTCGGCATCGACCCGCTCTTACCCGCTGAGGCGTACCACGTCGGCGGAGAGGGCTGGGGCATCGTGCGTCCGCCCGGGACACTCGGGCACGCAGGCTACTTCGCTACCTATCTTCTCTACGTCGTATTCCTTGCGGCGGCGCTGGTGCGCCTGGAGGAATCGGCGGTCTGGCGGCGCTTAGCCGGGGCCACGGTCTTGGTTGCGGCAATCGCTATCGTGCTGACTGGAACGAGGTCGGCGCTGCTAGGACTCGCGGGTGGCGCGGCATTGGCTCTTATCTGGTACCGCCCCCGTGTCACGCGCCGGCGGGCGATCGGCGTGGCTGCGTTGGCAGCGGGCGCCGTGGCCTTTCTGCTACTACCGGCGGGACAGAAATTGCGCAGCCGGGTTCAATGGTCCGTCGAAGACGCCCGTGGCGGCTCGCGCCTCTGGTTGTGGCGCGATTCGTTGCGCATGGGGGGAGACCACTGGCTGCTGGGAACCGGACTGGAGACATTCGGGAACGAGTTTCCGCGCCATCAATCGGTGGACTTGGCCAGGGCCTATCCGGACTGGTATCACGAGTCGCCGCACAACGTGTTTCTGGATACGTTGACGGCGCAAGGGGTTCTAGGGTTGGCCGCCTTCGCGGGCCTGGCGGTGTTGCCGCTCTGGGCCGCTTGGCGAAACAGGAAGCAAGCACCGGACGTTACGGGGCTCGCCGCCGCTGCCGTCGTCGGCGGTTTGATCAACCAGCAGTTCCTGGCCTTCACGGTCCCGACGGCGCTCTACCTCTACGTGGCGGCGGCTTGGTTGATGGCGCTGTCGAGTTCGCCGGTCCCCGGTTCCAGGAAAACACCCGGCGAAGCACCGCGGCAGGCGCCGGCGTGGCGATGGGCTACGATCCCGCCGGCGGTCGGCTTCGCTTGTTTCGCCGTCCAGTTGGGGCTCGCGGACCTGCACCTGGCAAGGGTACGATCCCTCGTGAGGGTCCGAGACGTGGCCGGCGGGATGGAAGCCTACAAGGAGGTGCGGCGCGCGCAGCCGTGGGAGATGAGTGTCGACTTCTGGTACTCGCGGGCGATGGCTTCGCTGGCGGGCGGGGCGTCGAGCCTGGAAGACAAGCAATCCGCTTGGCGTGAGGGGCTGGCCGCCGCCGGGCGGGCCGTCGGTGCGTCCGAGCAAAAGCTCAACGCTTACTACAACCTGGCCGCGTTTCGTTCGGTGGTCAACGACTTCACTGGGACTGAGACGGCGTTACGCGCCTCGATCGAGATCGCGCCGGCTTGGTATAAGTCGCACTGGATGCTGGCCCGGATTCTCGAAAAGGCAGGCCGCACCGGCGAGGCACGGCAAGAGGCGGAGCGCGCAGTCGAGTTGAATGGCGGCAAAAGTGCGGAGGTCACTGCGACATGGGAGGAACTCCGCAGTCGCACATCACCGCCAGAGAAGGTCGAGGCCCCTTACGAGCCGCAGCCCTAAGATGGCTCCTCCTTGATTGCCGCCAGCTTCGTCGGCGGTAGTGGTTTCGACACCGTGGGCTCGATTGCGGTGGGCAACGCCTACATTTCAGGCGCCACCGGGAGCACCGAAGACACCTCAGACGCCTTTGTAATGAAGCTCCGCTGCGAGGTTTCGCACGAGATCAGCGGTGTGTTCGACGCCGCGGGTTTCCAGGATTTGATTTCGCCCGGCTCCTTCGTGGCGGTTGGGGGGCTGTTCACAGAGGCGACGGCGACGGCCTCGACGGTACCGCTGAGCTTCGACCTCAACGGCTTCTCGGTTACCTTCAACGATATCCCCGGGGCTCTCTTTGAGGTGTTCGATGGGCCCTTCGATCAGGCCAACGTGCAGGTGCCTTGGGATCTCGACGTCAGCAGCGGCCGGGTCGACGTGCGCGCGCACTGGCAGGGCCGTGACGGCGAGGAAGACTTCTGGAGCGAACCGTTCTCGGCCGGCGCGGCGCTGGCCTCCCCGGGCATTTTCACCGTACAGTTCGGGCCCGGACCCGGCGTGGTGACGAACTTCAAGCTGAGCGCGGAAGACGACGTGATTCCATTGTCGCGGGCGCAGCCCGACGGCCAAGACCATCCGCGTCTTTATCGGCGGTGTGGAAGCGACCATCATCGGAACGCCGATTCTGCATCCCACGCTGGTGGGGTTGAATCAAATCAACGTGTTTGTGCCCGATGGGGTGGAGCCCGGCGACACTGTGCCGATCGTGATCGAGGTGGAGTGCGACGAGAACGGGAAGAAGATTCGCAGCCGCCGCGATGTGACCATCGCGGTCCGGTCGGCGCCCGGGAAGTAGCGCGAGTATGAGCTTGCGTTGCCCGTCACATGGCGAGGCAACCGAGCCGTGACCGTAAGGGAGCGGTCCGGCACGAACCTTGACGCCACTCGAGAGCCTCTAGACTGGCGGGCATCTCTGTCACGACTCACTACCTGAGGGTCGACGCGGGCGACAAGCCCGCAGCGACTTCGTTGCGCCTGCTCGCGGCACTCAATTTCTTTCAGGTACTCCCGAGTCTCACAAAAGCGAGGGCGCAAAGCGGCTCGCCCCTGGTCCTCCCCTAACTAACCTGGCGGTCTTTTCAAAGCACTTCGCCTCGCCACATGATGAGAGATTTGGCTCGAGCTAGGGGCCTTCGAATGGCGTGAGGGTCCGTGCCGGACCGCTCCCTGACGGTCACGGCTCAGTTGCTTCGCCTTGCCACGTGGCAAGAAATGCAAGCTACGGCTTGGCCCGGATCTTCACGATCAAGTAAGTGATCGTCTTGCCTGACTCGATCGTCACCTGGTGGGGCGTCTTCGGGGGAATGTTGACCACGTCTCCCGGTTTCAGGGGCCGGGTTTGGCCGCCCTTGATCGACTTGCCGCGAATCTCGCCGGGGTCGGTCGTTTTGGGCTCAACGACCTCGCCGCCCGTGTAGAGCGTCCCTGCTCCGGCCTGCACGACGTAGAAGTCGGTGAACTCGTCGTGGATCTCGGCCGGCCCGTTCCCTTCGCGGTGGACCATCAGTGCGAAGTGGCTACCAAATTCACCGAGCCTCTCAAGCGCGAAATGCTGATCGTTGATCTTCGGGGCCAGGCTCTTGGCGTAGGCGGCCAAGTCGGCCTGGGTCCAGTAGGCGGTGTCCTGGCAGCGGAGATCAGACGGGGCCGCTAGTGTCAGAAGGGAAACGGCCGCAAGGGCCAGGAGTTGTCTGTACATGGGGTGGTCCTTTCTATTGCGACGTGTGAGCGGGCTCCAGAGCGGCGCCGGCTAGTGGAATGTCGCGGAGGTTCCTTAGGCGCAGGAGTATCCAGCAAGACTGTAGGGGCGGGCCCCTGTGCCCGCCCGGCTGCTCGTTGATCATAGGCTTTCTCTGCGACAGTCCACTTAGCGCGCTTCCAAATCGACCCGAAGCTGGTCCCACTTGGGGAACGACGCCAGCGTACCCAAGGCCATCAGGTCGGTTTCGACATCACGGATCTGCTGCGGTCCCAGCTCGTCGTCGAGGCGGATCGAGAAGCTCGCCAGCGGGGGCGCGTCGGCGGGCGCCGCGGCCGGACGTAGGTGTACCTGGAGATCGATTCCTGTACGCGGCACCTCTCCGTGATTGATGATGACCGCACGCACTTTCGGCTTGTGATCGGATGTGTACCACGTGCGGACGCCCGCGACCTGCAAGTCCCCGAATACCGCCGAGCCCGCACCCATAGCGCCGGCGGCCTCCTCGGGCACTCCTTCCAACGCAAGTCCACTGTCACCGTGGAACAAACTCGGTCGCGAGAAGAAGAGCGCCGCCACGACCGCCGTGACCAACACGATCAAGATCAGGGCAAGGTGCTTCGGCTGAACTCCGTACGGTGAAGGCTGGGGGCTCCGCGCTCGAGCGGGTGGAGCGGGCTCGGGCAACGGTACTTGCGGGGGCGACGCCTGCGCGGGCGCTTGCTGGGCTGGGGGCGGCTGGGCGGGGGCAGGCTGCGCCGGCGGACGCGAAAACGGTCGCCGCGACGCGGGGCGGGCCGGCGGAACCAACCGCGTCTGCGGAAGCACCGCCGAAGGCGTCTGCGCCGCGGTGAGTGGAACCGAGAATGCTTGTGCCGGGGGCGCCTGTGGCGGTGGAGCGGAAGATGCCTGCTGCGCTGGTGTTTGTGGGGGTGCGGTGAAGGGCGGCCTCGCCGCGCTTGCGGGACCCGTCGGTGCTGCTTGGGGAGGTGCGGGCGCCGTGCGCGGCAGCGCCGGAGGTTTCACCGCCGGGGGCGATGCGGGCGCCGGGGGTGCGGCCGAGGCAAGCTCCTCTTTGAACGACGTGCCGCACTTCGGGCACTGCTCCGCGTCCACATCAAGCTCGTGGCCACACTTCGGACAGTCCCAGGTGAACATCTCAAGCGCATTGTAACATTCGGTTTGTGAGCGGCCCCGCTACCTACAACAACATTCAACGCTCACGCCCAGGCCGGCGGGCAGCGTTCCGCGGCAACTCCCTAGCACGACGTCCGACGTCATTCCGGCCGCTTTGGAATGCTCCAAGACCGATCGGCGTCGGACGATTTATCTCGCGAGCTTCGGCCGAAACATATCGGCGGATAGCCTCATGGATCAACTCGGCCTGGCTGCGACCAGTCGCCTCAGCCAAGTCGCGCAGCTCGGCCGCGATGGTCTCTTCCAGATACACAGTCGTTTTGGTCATCGCTTCACATCAAGTAGGCGGGCGGCCCGGAGACCTTGGCGCGCCTCTCTACTTCAAATAACGGTCTAAGTCAGGATGCAACAGCTCGTCGATCTCGGGGCGGTCGAGGTCGGCGAGCGTCACGACATGGATGGGCGTTTCGATGCGCTTTTCCGGGCTGCCGCCTTCAAGCTTCTCCAGAACAGCCTGCACTGCCATGTAGCCAATCTTGAACGGGTTCTGCACAACCAGGGCGTCGATCGCCCCACCCTTGAGGCCGTCCTCGATCGTGTTGCTGAAATCGAAACCGACGAAATGGACCTTGTCGGCCAGCCCGCGGCTCTCCACCGCCTTGGCGGCACCCACGGTACCCGGCTCGGCGGACGCAAACAAGGCGTCGAGGTCGGGGTGCGCGGTCAGCATGTTCTCGGTAATCGCCAGAGCCCGGGCGCGATCCGACATGCAGTACTGGGCGTCCACGATGCGGATATCGGGGAACTCCTTGGCGAGGGTGTCTTCAAACCCTTGTTCGCGCTGCATCGTGGACGAGCTGCCGGGGACCATCTTGACCACCGCGATCTTGCCCTTGTTGTCGAGAAGCTCGGCCAGCTTCTTCGCCGCGAGCACGCCCGCTTGGTAGTTGTTGGTCGAGACGAAAGAGACGTACTGCTCGGTATGGATCCCCGAGTCGAAAATCGCCACCGGGATGCCGGTTTTCCCGGCTCTCTCGACCACGTTGACGAGCGCGGTTGCCTCGGTGGGCGCCAGCACGATGCCGTCGACACGGCTGTTGATCATGGCGTCGACAATCTCGATCTGGCGGGAGAAGTCGGTCTCCTTCGGAGGGCCGATCCAGTCGATCTCGACATCGGCTTCGCGGCCCGCCGCCACGGCTCCGGCGTGAACGCTCTGCCAGAACACATGCGCCACGGCCTTGGGCACGACGCCGATGCGTGTCTTGTCCGAGCGCCGGCACCCGCTCGCCAGCAGGAGCGACAGTGACACAACGACGAGCCAGCCACGCTTGTGCATCCTCCTTTCATACCAGAAACAGCAGTGTGGGCTGAGGCGCTAAGTAGTGGGGGGGTGCGCGACAAGAAAGTGATGATTTGCGGGTCCCCCTTTTTTGCGTGCTGATCCTTACGTAGTGATATGTTAGGAAAGGAGGCGTACTATGCCCGAATCTCTCGTCGCGCTCGAACGTCAACGAAAGGCCATCCTCGCTCGGATTCTCGATCTAGGAGACTTCCGCAGCGGATCCATCAGCGCTGTCAGCGGCCGCTGCGGCAAACCGTCCTGCCGCTGCCATCAGCCCGGCCAGCCCGCTCATGGCCCGAACTACCGCCTGACCAGGAAGGTCAACGGCAAGACCGTGAGTGAGACCTTTTCCTCGCCCGCCCAGCGGCGCAAAGCGCAACGCGAAGTTGAGGCTTTTCACCGCTTCCGGGAGCTGAGCCGACAACTGCTCGAAGTCAACGAACAGATCTGCCGCTTGCGCCCCGTCGCCGAGGACACCGAGCTGAGTCCGCAGGAAAAAAAACGGCCGAGGCGATCCAGCAAGAAGTCGCCGTAGAAGTAGGGAGGCTGCTACGGGTCGTCTTGTGTGAGAGGCGCAAGCGCGGGTCGCTCGACCTCGAAGCCGTCGAACAGGCGACGCGCGACGCGCTGCATCAAGCCGGCGCTGTCTTGCTCGATACGCTGTTGAACGAAGACGCGGCCGGCGAATCGCAGCAGCCCTGCGCCTGCGGCTCGCCAGCGCGCTACGCCGGTCGGCGGCCGAAGAAGCTCGTCACGATGCTGGGCGAGGTCGTCGTCGAACGGCCGTACTATCACTGCAGCCGCTGCGGCAAAGGCTTCGCGCCGCACGACCAAGAGCTGGCCGTCAAAGCGACGCAGTATTCGCCAGGCGTGCGCCGCATGACGGCGCTGGTCGGCTCCGAGACGTCGTTCGATCGCGGTCGCGCGTTGCTCGACGAGTTGGCCGGAGTGCGGCTGACCGCCAAGGCTGTCGAGCGCGAAGCCGAGGCGATCGGCGAAGATGTCGCCAGCGAAGAACAAGCCGCGATCGCGCGCGCCGTACCGCTGGAGCTTCCTGCGATGTCAGGACCTGAAACTCCGATTCTCTACATCGAGATGGACGGCACGGGCGTACCTGTCACCGCCGCCGAGACGGCCGGCCGCAAGGGTAAGGACGGCGGCCCGGCCGGCACGCGCGAGGTCAAGCTCGGCTGTGTGTTCACGCAAACAAGCTGCGACGAACAAGGCCGTCCCGTGCGCGACGAAGACTCGACCAGCTACACCGGCGCGATCGAGGACGCCGCCGCCTTCGGACGCCGCATTTACAGCGAGGCTTGGCGACGGGGTTGGAGTCGGGCGCGCAAGAAGGTCGTGCTTGGCGACGGTGCGGGCTGGATCTGGAATCTTTCGCACGAATACTTTCCCGGCGCGATCGAGATCGTCGACTTGTATCACGCTCGCGAACATCTGTGGGAGCTGGCGTCGAAGCTGTTTCCCCAACAACAAAAGCGCCTCCGCGGTTGGGCGCGGCGCATGCAGAAAAAGCTCGACGCGGGGCGCATCGAGCAACTCGTCACTGCGCTGCGCGAGATCGAAACCGACGACCCGGAGTTGGCGCATCCGCTGGCGCTGGAGGCGGACTACTTACAGCGCCATGCGGAGCGCATGCGTTACGGCGAGTTTCGCCGGCAGGGCTTGTTTGTGGGCTCAGGCGTGATCGAGGCGGGTTGCCGCACCGTCATTGCGAGTCGGTTGAAGCGCTCGGGCATGTTCTGGAGCGTGCGCGGCGCGAACGCTATCACGGCTTTGCGTTGCGCACGGCTCAGCAACCGCTTCGACGACTACTGGGAGAATCGCGCTCGCGCGGCCTGAGCCTCACAAATTTGTCGCACACCCGTAGTGGGGTCGCAATGACCCCACTACCAGGCGCTAAGGCGCTTCCGACGTGGCGTGCGCCCATGGCGTGCCGGTCCGAGCCGTGCTCGGCTCTTGTCCCGCACCCGACGTCGAGTACGTTCAGCTCAGAAGCTAGCGGGATCTCGGTCTTGAGTCTCCGCGGGTTTGACTCTCTAGGGCGCTCTCAGCGTCCTTCCCCTACTCGTCTTCGTAGTTAGGCGCCACGAACTTCAATTCGAACGCTTTGTCGATCATGTCCTTGGTCAACGTATAGGGTTGCTTTTCGAACTTGATCAGGTCGATCGTGGCCCGGATGACGTCTCGGGGGTGGCAGCGGCGGAACTTCCGCTCGGTCCGCTCGTAGTGGTCGCGGATGACCGCCTCCACCAGTGCATCGGAACACTCCAGGTCCATTTTCGAAGCGAAGTCCTGAAAGATGGCCTTGAATTCCGCTTTGCTCGGGTTCTTCATGAACATCTTGTACTCGAGCCGCCGCAGGAAGGCCTCGTCGCCCAGGTCGTCAGGATTCAAGTTCGACGAGAAGATCAGGAAGCACTCAAACGGCACCTCGATCTTCGAGCCGGTTTGGAAGCGCAGGTAGTCCACGCCGCGATCGAGCGGATAGATCCAGCGGTTCAGCAGCTCTGCCGGCGTAATCTGTTGGCGTCCGAAATCGTCGACCAGATAGATGCCGTTGTTGGCCTTGCGCTGGTAGGGGGCATCGTAGATTTTCGACGACGGAATGTACATGAGGTCGAGCATATCCATCGTCAACTCGCCACCGGGTGGTGAGAAAGGGCCGCTTGCACCTCACCCAGCGCTGGTCGTACTCCGGTTCATTGGTCAGGAATACGCTCTCTTCGGTGGAGTCGAGCGGCTGGTGGTAGAGCGGGTCGAAGACCTTGATGATCTGGCCATCGGCCTCGACGTGATACGGGATGTAAATGCTGTCGGAATCGATGCGCGCCAGTTGCTCGGAGAGAAAACTCTTGCCGTTCCCCGGCTTGCCGTAGATGAGCATCGATTTGAACGAGTTCACGGCCGGACCAAACCGCGAGTAAAAGTCGTCCGTGACAACCGCTTGCGTGAACGCCTTCATCAGGCGCTCCTTCGACATCCAACCGGATTTGATTCGCTGCCCGTGCGCCGCGGTGACGTATTGATAGAGGGGGACCGGTGCGGGTCCGAGAAGCTGGTTCGACTCGAGGTATTCCTTGGCCCGGTTCCGCCCGGCGTCGGACGGGGCGAAAACTGCCGAGATACTCCCTAAGCTCGACGAGCGCTTGGTCTCAATCATGCGCTCGTGCTTGAGGAAGTCGAGCGTCGGCTCGATCAAACTGAAGGGAATCCCAAGCAGCTTCGAAAGGTCGCGGCCCAAAGTCTCGCCGCGGAAGTACAGGTTCTTCAGAACCAGTTCTTCAACGCGGGCGCCGCTGATGCCGGCTTCTTCAAGGGAAACCGGAGACCTGGGATGGAAGCGCTCGCCGCCGCGATCCCGGCTCCGGCGGAGCTTGACAGAAATTTGCTCCACTCCACCTTTTCGGCCACCCGCTCGCAATCCTTAGACGATCGATCCCCGCCGCGCCCCGGTTGCGTTTCACCGCCGCCCGCGCCCGCGCCAGGTTCTCTTCGGTGACCACCTGCTCCATCAGGTCTTCGTGCATCGCTTTCTGTCGAGAGTTTCGCGACACGCCCCCTGGCTTCCGCCGGCCTGGGCTCAGCACGGCTCCACCGCTTCTGCTTCGGCCTGCTCCCCCGTTTCGTTCCCCCACCGAGGAAGGACCTTGCGGCCCGGGACTCCGGGAAACCTCGTCGGTGTGGTGTCATAATCAGTCGCTCTTCTAGCTTTGCTCCTTGGTCCTTCGGCCTTTCGCTCCAGCGGCATTACCCGCTTTCTTCGCTACTATGGCTTCTGCTGACTTCTTCTTCGCTCTCACGAAGGAGCCCTCCCCAGGTAAGGCGCTGTTTCTTTCCCTTCATACCGTCCGGCTCTACCTCGCACGTCTCGGATGGACATGGGGCTTCACTGTGCCTAGCCAGCTTGCCGCCCGTACGCGGCCTCTCTGCCGGTTCGTGTTCCTACGGTTGAAGGTTTGTTCCCCGCTGCCTTCAGCTTGGCTCGCGGCGTTGGCCACGAGATCCACCTTGCGGTTCCCTACGGTTACCTCCATCGGTTGCGGTGAGTACGTTGCAACTCACAAGTAAACAGCCCATCCTGGGCACACTAGTGTAGGGCACCATAAATAATGTAACTTATATTGGCTTCCCATCGTCTCTATTAACAGGAGGCATGGGATGCGAAGAGCACAACCAGTAACTTTGAACACAGCGCAATGCAAGCAGTTGGACCGCTACGCGCGCGGCCGCCAAGTCGCCGTTCGTCTCGCCCTGCGAGCCAGGATTGTCCTGCTGGCCGCCCACGGTCTCGAGAATAAGCAGATCGCCGCACAGCTCGGTGTCTCGCGGCAGTTGGTGGCCCGCTGGCGCACGCGCTTTCTCGAAAGCGGCATCGCCGGCATTGCAAAAGACGCCCCACGGCCCGGTCGTACACCTGCCGTCTCGAAGCAGAAAGTACAGCAGATCATCCACAAGACCACCCGCGAGAAACCGTCCAACGCCACACACTGGAGCCGCCGCACCATGGCCGCCGCGGCCGGCGTCAGCGCTTCCACCGTGGGACGGATTTGGCGCGCCCATGGCCTCAAGCCCCACCGCGTCAAGACCTTCAAGCTCAGCAATGACCCGCGTTTCGCCGAGAAACTCGACGACATCGTCGGACTCTATCTCAATCCGCCTGAGCATGCTCTGGTTCTCTCGCTCGATGAGAAGTCCCAAATCCAAGCCCTCGATCGCACCCAACCCGGCCTGCCGCTCAAAAAGGGACGCGGCCAAACGATGACCCACGATTACAAGCGCAACGGCACGACCACCCTGTTTGCGGCGCTCAACACTCTTGACGGCAGCGTGATCGCCGAGTGCATGCCCCGACACAGCCACCAGGAATGGTTGCGCTTCCTGCGCTTAATTGACCGCCGCACTCCCAAGGACAAACAGCTTCATCTCATCGTGGACAACTATGCCACCCACAAGCATGCCGCTGTGAAGCGTTGGCTCGATCGTCACCCGCGCTTCCACATTCATTTCACCCCGACCTCGGCGTCGTGGCTGAACATGGTCGAGCGATTCTTTCGCAATCTCACCGTCAAGCGCCTGCGCCGCGGCGTGTTTCGCAGCGTGGACGAGCTCGTCGCCGCCATTGACGACTACATCGCCCAGCACAACGAGCATCCCACGCCCTTCATCTGGACCGCCTCCGACATCCTCGAGAAAGTCAAGCGCGGACGTGCCGCCCTGCATAAGGTGCAATCTGCTTGACGCACTACACTAGGGGCACGGCATGCCGTGCCCGGCTGCCCGTACCCTCTGCCTCCTCAAACGGGCAGCCGATGCAGCCAAGAAAAGGAAAGCGACCCATGACCCCTCTTAATCGACGCCGATTCCTCCAGGCCGTGGGCGGCACTGCCGCTGCGATGGGCTGCGGCATGGAAACCACCCAACAACGGCCCAACATCATTGTGATGATGGCCGACGACATGGGTATCTCCGACCTTGGCTGTTACGGATCGGAGATCCACACGCCCAACATCGACAAGCTCGCCTCGGGCGGCCTGCGGTTCACGCAGTTCTACAACACCGCGCGATGCTGCCCGACACGCGCGTCCCTGCTGACCGGCCTCTACCCTCATCAAGCCGGTGTCGGCCACATGATGCGCGACTACGGCCTGCCGAGCTACCGCGGCAACCTCAACCGCAACTCCGTCACGATCGCCGAGGCGCTCAAGCCCGCGGGTTACACCACGCTGATGTCGGGCAAGTGGCACGTCACGCCGATCGGCTCACCCAACGACAACTGGCCGCGCCAGCGGGGCTTCGATCGTTTTTTCGGCACGATCCACGGTGCCGGCAGCTTCTATGACCCGGTCTCGCTGACGCTCGACAACAAGCCCATCCCAGCCGAGGGCGACGACTTCTACTACACCACTGAGATCGGAGAGTACGCCGCGCGCTTCATCGAAGAAGCGGGCGGTGGCGACGATCCGTTCTTCCTCTACATGCCCTTCACCTCGCCCCACTGGCCGCTACACGCGTTCGAGGACGACATCGCCAACTACAAGGGCCGCTACGACGGCGACTGGGACCACCTGCGCGCCGAGCGCCACGAACGCATGATCGAGATGAGCTTGGTCGACGAGCGTTGGCCGATCACGGCGCGTGACCCCGACGTGCCCGCTTGGGAAGACGCCGCTGACAAGCGCTGGCAAGCACGCCGCATGGATGTCTACGCCGCACAGATCGAGGTGATGGACCGCGCCGTCGGGCGAGTCACGAGCAAGCTCGACGAAATGGGCTCCGCGACAATACACTGATCCTTTTCCTGGCCGACAACGGGGGATGCGCGGAGGAACTGCGCGACCAGCGTCAACGACGGGCGCCGCATGTCCCTGCCAAGACAAGAGACGGCCGCGCGGTCCAGGCCGGTAACGACCCCACGGTCATGCCGGGAGCCGAAGACACCTATCAGAGCTACGGCATCCCATGGGCCAACGCCAGCAACACGCCCTTCCGTCGCTATAAGCACTGGGTGCATGAGGGCGGCATCTCGACGCCGCTCATCGCCCATTGGCCGGACCACATCAAGCAGGCCGGTGAGTTGTCACACCAGCCCGGCCACTTGATCGACATCATGGCAACCTGTCTCGACGTGGCGGGTGCGGACTACCCGGCTACGTTCGGCGGGCAAGACGTCACACCCCTCGAAGGGAAGAGCCTCGTTCCAATCTTTCGAGGCCGGCAGCGCGAAGGCCACAAGGCCCTCTATTGGGAACACGAAGGTAACCGCGCTGTCCGCCAGGGGAACTGGAAGCTCGTATCGCGCTACGGCCCGACCACCGGTGGCGCCTGGGAACTCTACGATCTCGAGGCCGACCGCACCGAGACCCAGGACCTGGCGGCAACGAACCCCGAGAAGGTCGTCGAACTCGCCGCGATGTATGAAGCCTGGGCCCGCCGAGCCAACGTCGTGCCCTGGAAGTCCTGGGAAAAGGCAGGTTAGGAAGCCAGAGGATTCTCCCACCTCAACTCTTCGAATCGAGCAAAATCGCCGTCCGCGGAGCAAAGGACTAGGCCATGTTCGATCGCCAGCGCAGCTAGGTGGACATCGGGGACCAGATCCGCGTGGGCCCCGTAGCGCTCCAATAGATTTCCCAGGATCGTCCGATGCCTTTCACCCGGCGAGGGGATCCAAGCCGCGGGGCAATCGAGCCACCTCTCAACCTCGCTCCAAGCGCTCGTCGGGGTGTCAGCGTCGTCGAACAACCTAGGGTTCGTCGCGATCCGGAGGAAGCTCAGCAAGCTGGCCCAAGGCAAGCCAACCGGGGCGTTCCCCAAGAGGCGCGATTCCAGCCAATCCCGAGCTGCGTCGTGTTGAGGGAACGTGGTGACTCGCGCATAGAGAAGGATGTTCGAGTCAACCAGGATCACTTGTAGTCTTCGCCCTCGCCGATGGCCAGCACTTCTCCGATGTTGTCAAGGTTCGGCAGCCGGCAGCGGCCCAACGAAACGGCCTTGATGCGAAACGGCTCCTTCGGTTTCTTTGCCGGCTCCTCCAGATTACGCAGACCCAGACGCAAGGCGTCGTTCACGAGAGCTTTCAAGCTGGTCCTGCGAGATTCACGAAGCCGGTCCAACTTTACGGCGACATCGTCGTCGAGCGTGAGCGTAGTCCTCATACATCAAAGCATAAACTATATGATGTCTTGATGTCAAAGTATTCTACCCCCCTTGGATCGTGATCTTCCGCACCATGAAGTTCCAAAACCAAGCGCCGAAGGCCGACAGAAGCACCACCCACCCCAACTGAATCAAGATCGTTTCGAAGATCTCCATCCCATTCAACTTGCCCAGGTAGATCCGCAGGGGCGTGTAGGCGATGTGTTGGAACGGCAGGTAGGCGACCACCCTCTGCAAAACCTCCGGGAACATCGTCATCGGAACCAGCAACCCCGACAGCAACTCAAAGACAAAATACTTCGCTCGCAGCAGCCCCAGGATCGACTTCATTCGAATGGCGAAGGTGCCCACGATGAAGTTCAGCGTGCCGCTCAGAAAGATCGTCGCCATCAACGAAAGCAAAAACCAGCCGAAATGAGCGCCGCTCGCCGGCCCGTGCACGGGAAACACCAGCGAGATCACGATCGCCGCGGGGACGGTCAGCATCACCAGGCGAAAACACGACTCCCCGAGCGCCCGGCCGATCATCATCGTCTGCACGCTGACCGGCTTCAGCAACGTCAACGCGATCTTGCCCTCGATCACCTCCCACGAGATGTTCTGGTCGATGTTGTTGAAGTAGAGCGACCGAATGATCCAGCCCACCGACACGTAGGTCACCATCTCCTCAAACGTGAAGCCATTGGCGAAGTCAGGATCGCTCGTATACAGCGCCTTCCAGATGAAGTAGTAGACCGTAACGTTAATCAGATAGGTGACGATGCCGGTGTAGTAGCGCAGCCGGAACGCCATTACGTTGACGAAGCCGATGCGCGAGAACTCGAGGAAATACCCCAGCCGCCGAGGCAAAATTGCCGCCGCCACGCTCATTTGCGTTGCAGCTCCGGGATCTCGCGGCCGGTGTAGATGTGCTTGACGATGTCTTCGATCGACTCCTCTTCGATGAAGATGTCGCGCACCTCGGCCGCTTCGACGACACGGCGGATCACGTCGCCCGAGGTGTACTCCTCGCGGTCAAACGAAAGCCGGTACGTCAGCTCGTCCACCCGTTCGCATGCAACTCTCGGCAGATCCAGCCCTTCGACGGCACTAGCCTGCTCGCGGTCCTTCAACTCGAACTTGATCTGCGTCTGCCGCCAGAGCCTGCGCTTCAGTTCATCGAGCGGCCCGTCGAATAGGATGTGACCTTGATCGATGATCATCAGCCGGCGGCATAGCTCTTCGATATCGGTGAGGTCGTGGGTGGTGAGCAGCACGGTTGTGCCAAAGTTGCGGTTGACTTCTTTCAGAAACAGGCGGATGCTTTCCTTCGCCAGCAGGTCGAGCCCGATCGTCGGCTCATCGAGGAACAGCAGCGGCGGGTTGTGGAGTAGCGCCGCGACCATATCGCAACGCATGCGCTCGCCGAGACTGAGCTTGCGCACCGGCTGGTGGAGATAGCGGCCGATTTCCAGAATCTCGTCGAAGCGCGCCATGCGGGCCTTGTAATCCGCATCGCTCACGTCATAGATCTGCTTGAGCAACCGCAGCGACTCGACGACAGCAATATCCCACCACAGTTGCGTCCGCTGGCCGAACACCGCGCCGATCGTGCGCGTATAAGCCATGCGGTCGCGGTACGGGACATAGCCGTTGGCCTCGACCGTGCCCTCGGTCGGCACGAGGATGCCGGTGAGCATCTTGACCGAAGTGGATTTGCCCGCGCCGTTGGGGCCGATGTAGCCCACCATCTCGCCCGGCGCGAGGGTAAACGACACCTCATCGACCGCGCGCACGGTCACGTATTCACGCACGAACAGGTCCTGGATCGCCCCCCAGAGCCCTTCTTTGCGCTTGAATGTCCGGAATTGTTTGACGAGGCCGGTTGCCTCAACGCGCCCCAGCATCGGCGAATTATTCTAGCATGCGGTCTAGGATTGGCTGCGGCCTTTTGCAGTCCGGGGATTGGGAGGGTACAATCTGGTCTGCGCTTTGGCTCCTGGAAGGAAAGGCCTCGGCGCGGCAAGGGGTTTCTTGGATGCTAATTGGATACGTCAGCGACGAACGCTACTTGGCTCTGCCCGATGTTCTGTTCGAGATTCAAAACGGATCGACGTCCGTGGAAGTGCGCTCCCGCGCGACGGGCGCCGTCAATGCCGACATCGAGCCCGGCACTTACAAGATCACCCTTTACAAGGACGGCTACGGCGCCAAGAGCGTCAGCGTCGACGTCAAGCCGGACAAGCCTTACTCCTTCCGACTGCTGTCGAACAAGATCGTCGGCTACACCTGGCCCAAGTGGGTGCGTTCGGGCGAGCGAACGGAGTACCGCGTCCACGCCGTCGAGCCCTACCGCTTGGACCTTTACCGTTACGGCTGGACCAAGGAGTTCATCAAGACCGTCGGGTGGTTCGACGAACACGGGCCGAAGGCCACCATGCAGATCACGCCCGACGGCGATTACACGCAGACCGGCATCGAGTTCAACAAGCGCGGTTACCGCAACAACCCGCACCATACGCAGTTTGTCGAGGGCCCCGAACGGTCGGGGCTTTACTACTTCCATGCCAAGGGAGAGTCCGGCGATTTCTTCTCGTTCCCGTGGATCGTCGCGCCGGCCAAACCCCAGGCCGATATCGCCGTGCTCGCATCGAACATCAACTGGAACTGCTACAACAACTTCGGCGGACGCAGCAACTACATCCACCCGATCGAGATGCCTCCCACGCCGACCGTCAACGCGCGCCTCGATCTCGACCGCTACACCTCCGACGAGCACATGCAGTTCAGCGCCGACGACTACAAGCCGCTCTCGTTCGACCGCCCCGAATGGATCAACCACATCGAGGAGGGAACCGAGATTACCGACCCGGTCGTAGGCCGCTCGGGTTGCCACGTGGCCCCAGCCGAGTGGCGGCTGTTCGGATGGCTCGAACGCGAAGGCTTCGCCTACGATCTCTACGCCGAGACGCAGTTCCACTTCGGAACGCTGAACCTGGACGACTACAAGCTGCTGATCGTCAGCACGCATCCCGAGTACTGGTCGAAGGAGATGTACTTTGGCCTCAAGGAGTGGGTCTTCGAGCGCGGCGGCAAGCTGATGTACCTGGGCGGGAACGGGCTCAATGGGCCGGTCGAGTTTCTGGATGAATCGACCATTACCGTGCGCAACGGCCACTACGAAGGCATCTCGGCTCATCTCAGGGACTACGGCAGGGAAAGCCGCATGCACAGCCTGTACGAATCGGAGGCGAACCTGCTGGGCGTCGTGTGTACCGATTCGGGCATCATGACCGGGGCGCCCTACAAGGCCATCGACACGTCACACTGGATCTTTGACGGGACGGGTTTGAAGGACGGCGATATCTTCGGCGAGAAGTGCCTTCACATGCGCTGCGCGGGGGGAGCTTCGGGGCACGAGACCGACAAGATGTCACCCAGTTCGCCCAAAGGAACCAAGCTGCTCGCCAAGGGATTAAACCCCGACGACGGCGGCGCCGAGATCATTCATCACGAAACGGCGAGTGGCGGCCAGGTATACTCGGTCGGGTCGATCAACTATCCCTCGTCATTACCGGTGGACGATAACATCTCGAAAATCACCCGCAACGTAATCGAGCGTTTTCTGCAGTAGGCCGACCGTGTTCGATCCCTTGAGTCCGCGCCGATGGTAAACGACCCGACGGTAGGGGCGGCTTCTACGTCCGGCTCCGCCGCCCGCCCGACTTCCATCCGCTACCTCGTCGTTCTGCTGATCGCGCTCTGCTCGTCAAGCGCCTACCTCACCCGTTACTGCATTTCGGTCGCGAACACGACGATCGAAGCTGACCTGTCACTGACGCCCGAGCAGATGGGCTGGATTCTGGCGATGTTCAACGCCGGGTACTTTTTCTTCCAAGTGCCTGGCGGCGCCCTCGGCACTCGGTTCGGAACGCGGGTCTCCCTACCGTTGCTCAGCACGCTGTGGTCGATCTTCACCGTGTGGACGTCGCTCGTTTCGACCTACATTCCCCTGATGGCGTCGCGCATCGCTTTCGGTGCGGCCCAGGCCGGCTTGGTGCCCAACTCGGCGAAGGGCGTCAGCGACTGGCTGCCGATCGAGCGCAAGGGCTTCGGCAGCGCCAGTATCGGCGCGGCGATGTCGGTGGGCGGCGCGGTCACGATGGGGATGACAGGGCTCCTGCTCGAGCGTTTCGACTGGCGCACTCTGTTTCAGCTCTACTCGCTGGTCGGGATCGTTTGGGCGGGCGGCTATTATCTGATTGCCCGGTCAAGGCCCGGAGAACATCCACGGGTCAACAAGGCCGAGCGCGACTTGATCGAGGGTCGCATCGCAGGCGAGGAAACGAGTCCCGAAGAAGCGTCGCCCAAGGCCCGCGGGCTGACCCGCGAAGTGGTCGTTCGCCTGGCCCGATCGCGCAACATGTGGTTCATCTGCGGGCAAGCCGCTTTCCGCGCCGCCGGATACGGCCTGTTCGTGACCTGGTTTCCCGCCTTCCTCGAAAAGGGCTACGGCGTCACCCGGGAAGCTGCCGGAATGAAGACCATGGCCCCATTGTTCGGGGTCATCGTTGGAACGATGCTGGGTGGCTTTCTCGTCGACACGCTATTGAAGCGGACGCGCAGCAAGAAGATTAGCCGCAGCGGTGTTGCTCTGACGGCGCTGGCGCTATGCGGCTGCTTCACCTTTTCAGCCTCGTTGACAGCCTCGCCGAATCAGTTGGTGGCCGCGGTGGCGGTCGGAGCGATCTTCTCCGGGCTGGGCAACCCCGCTGCCTGGGCCGCCACGATGGACGTTGCCGGCGACTACACCGCCGAGGTTATGGGCATCATGAACATGGCGGGCACCATCGGTGCTTTCTTTACTCCGGCGATCCTCGGTTACATGATCGGCGACATCGAACGCACCGGTGGCGACTGGAACCAGGTGATCTACTTGATCGCGGGCATCTACTTCGCCGGTTCGGCTTGCTGGCTAATGATTGATCCGAACATCTCAGCCACCGAGAAACCGGCCGGCTGAGAAGCCTAGCCCGGAACCTAGTGACGGGTGCGCAGCCGCGCAAGCCGTCTTCGGCCCCGGCCTTTTACACCTGCTTCGGGCTCGCTCCCAGCGGATCAGCTACACTAGTCTCGGTTTCCTCGCCACGTGATGAGAGATTTGGGCTCTAGAGGCCCTCGAGTCGCCCGAGAGTCCGTGCCGGACCGCTCCCTTACGGTCACGGCTCGGTTGCTTCACCAACTCCATGAAAATCACCCGCATCGAAGCGATCCCCATCTGCGTGCCGCTCAAGGCCGGGCTCACCACGAAAACCGCCCACGGCGAGCACATCGACTCCCCGTACATCCTCGTGCGCGTTCACACCGACGGCGACTTGGTCGGGCTGGGCGAAGGCACCGTCGCACCCCGCTGGAGCGGTGAAACCAGCGCAAGCTGCGTCGCCGCCATCGACGAGCTGATCTCCCCCGCCCTGAGCGGTGAAGACCCAACGCAGGTCACGCTGCTGCGCCGCAAGATGGACCGCGTCCTCAAGCAGAACCCCTTCACCAAGGCGGCCGTCGAGATGGCGCTGTGGGATCTGGCGGGCAAGGCAGCCGGTGTTCCTCTCTACCAGCTACTCGGCGGCAAAGTGCGCGACGAGGTTCCGATCAAGATGGTAGTCGGTGCGTTCGATGTCGCCAAAGCGCGAAGCCTGGCCGAGCGGTTTCTCGACTGGGGCGTGAAGTGTTTGAAGGTAAAAGTCGGTCTCGACCCGGAGGGCGATCTCGCGCGCGTCAAAGCCGTGCGCGAGCTGGCGGGCCCCGACGTACCCATTGGTATCGACGCCAACTGTGGATGGAACGCCGCCCGGGCGCGCCGCATGCTGGCCGCGCTCGACCGCTACGACATCCTTTTCGCCGAGCAGCCGGTGGGCGCTGAAGATCCTGCCGCCCTGGCCGACGTCCGCCGCTCGACTACCATCCCCGTGATGGCGGACGAGAGCATCTTCACGCTCGCGGACGCCTATCACCTGACCCACCACCGCGCGACCGACATCCTGAGCGTCAATCCGGGCAAGCACGGCGGCGTCCAGGCGACCATCGAAATCGCACACGTTGCGCGGGCCGCCGGCATTGTGTGCGCCCTGGGGAGCAACCTTGAGTTGGGCATCGCCACGGCTGCCATGGCGCACTTGGCCGTCGCCGAGCCGACGATCGATAGTGAAACCTATCCGGCGGATCTGATCGGCCCGCTCTATCACGAGGCCGACATGATCACCGAACCGCTATCCCTCGGGCCGGTCACAGCAAAGCCGCCCGATGGCCCGGGCCTAGGCGTCGAACTCGACGAGAAGCAACTCGAACGCTTTCGTTCCTGAGCGGTACGGGCCGCAGTTATTGCGGCGCGGCGCTCTTGGCGCGCACGGTTTCAGTCGTCATGGAAACGCTAACCTTCGTCGCTGTCGCTGTTTTCATCCTGGCCTTCGGCCTCGTCTCCGCGCGGCTGGCGAAGACGGTCATCACGCCGCCGATGGTCTTCGTCGCCTTCGGCATCCTGGTGGGTCCGGCCGGTGCGGGACTCCTCGAGCTAAGCGTCGAGAGCGAGGTCGTCCGGACGCTTGCGGAAGCAACACTGGTACTTGTCCTATTCACCGATGCCTCGCGCATCGACTTCAGCCTTCTGCGCCGAGGCTATCATCTACCGCTGCGGATGCTGGGGATCGGGCTCCCGCTGACCATGGCGCTCGGCACGGTAGGCGCGGTCATCCTCTTCGACGGCCTCGACTGGTGGGGAGCGGCCGTCGCCGCCGCGATTCTCGCGCCCACCGACGCGGCCCTCGGCCAGGCAGTGGTCAGCAATCCGCGCGTGCCGGCACGCATCCGCCAGGCGCTCAACGTCGAGAGCGGACTCAATGACGGCATCGCACTGCCGTTCGTCCTCTTCTTCATCCACGGGGCCCACGCCACACAAGATGCACACGGTGCCGGCTACTGGGCGCAATTCGTCGGCTCGCAGCTCGTGCTCGGGCCGCTGGTAGGCGCGGGGGTTGGTTACTTCGGAGGGCGGTTGGTCGACTGGGGGACGCGATCCAACTGGATGAGTCACAGCTTCCAGCAGCTCTCTGCGATCGCCCTGGCACTGCTCGCCTTCGCCGGGGCGGAGGCCGTGCACGGCAATGGCTTTATCGCGGCTTTCGTGGCGGGCCTCGTCCTCGGCAACACCGCCAAGACCATCTGCACTTGCTTGATTGACTTCGCCGAGGCGGAAGGCCAACTGCTCGCGCTGCTGGCGTTTATGGTTTTCGGGGCGGCTGAAATCGGTCCCGCTCTCGGGGGCGTGAGCGCTACGGTGTTGCTCTACGCCGTGCTGAGCTTGACCGTGATTCGCATGCTGCCGATCTCACTGAGCTTGCTGGGCGCGGGGCTTGGGGCCGGCACGCACTTGTTTCTCGGCTGGTTCGGCCCGCGGGGGCTGGCGTCGATTCTCTACGTGTTCCTGGTGCTCGAAGGCGCTAACGTGGCGGGACGGGAACAGATCTTCTCCGTCGTCATCATGACCGTCCTGCTCAGCGTCTTCGCCCACGGGCTCTCGGCGTGGCCTTTCTCGAACGCCTACGCACGCCGCGCCGAAACGCTGCACGAAGAGCAACCGGAGTGCCCCGAACACCTGTCGGTCGAGGAGATTCCGGTTCGGCTGCCGCTGCGCATCTAGCCACTCGCCCTGCCGCCGAAGGTCGTCGCCTCGCGACCCTAGTGAAACACGCCGGCGATCGTTTCTTGAATACTCTCGGCGGCCGCGCGCGGGTCGGGCGCTTCTTTGATCGGGCGCCCCACGACGATATAGTCGGCCCCGTTTCGGAAAGCCCGCTCCACGTTCACCGTCCGCTTCTGGTCGTCGACGTTGGCCACGGGACGAATCCCGGGCGTGATCACCAAAAAGTTCGCGCCCAACTCCTTGCGTAGCTCGGGTGCTTCGAGCCCCGAAGAGATGACGCCGTCGCAGCCGACCTTCAGGGCCCGTCTTGCACGCGACAGAACCAACTCTTTTGGCGTGCATCGAAAACCGAGATCCCGCAGGTCGCCTTCGTCCAAGCTGGTCAACACCGTCACGGCCAGCACCTTGACGTCTTCCTTGACGGAACATGCGGCTTCGAGAATGTTTTCGTTCCCGTGGACGGTGGTGAACGTAGCACCCCGGCCGTTGAGTTGCCGCACCGCCGACTTCACGGTCTGCGGCACATCGAAGAATTTCAAATCGACGAAGATCTTCTTGCTCGCCGCGGCCAATTCGTCGACCAGCTCGAAGTAGCTGCCAGCCATGAACAGTTCGAGGCCGAGCTTGTAAAACTCGACGCTGTCGCCGAGTTGGGCCACTAGGCGGCGCGCCTCGTCGTGGCCGGGCACATCCAGCGCGAAGATCAACCGCTCGCGCGCGGGGATATCCTTAGCGGAAAGCAAACTCTTGTCGAGCGACACGGAGTTCCAGGGTTCTACTACAGGGCTAGCCAAGCCAGCGGAATCTAGGGCCTCAAACCGGCAAGTCGGTGCTGGTGTAGCGTAAGGCTCCAGCCTTGCCGAGTCTCGATTCTTCGGGACTCAGGACGTCAAGCGACCGAGCATCGGCTATGGCCCGAGAACCTGAGAACCGAGGAATCGGTTCTCGGCAAGGCTGGAGCCTTACGCCACATGTCGGCCCGACGCTCCTGCCAAGGCGGGCACGGCATGCCGTGCCCCTACGTTTGTGACCCACCTCGGCCTAGCTGCGCGGCCACCCGCGTTGCGACGCATCCGGGATCCGCCGGACCAAGTCACTTAGCTCCCCGCGGTTCTCGGCGCCGATCGTGAAGCAGTCCACGCAGTCGAGCGCCAGCGCGTGGGCCAACATCTCGTCCACGCGGTGCCGCATGTCGCCCTGGCCAAGGATCTTCATGCCGATCACGCCTTTGCCCTGCCTCTTCATCTCCTGCAGCGTTTCGATCACGGTGGCGGCGTCGGCATCCATGTAGAGGCCCATCGGGTTGACCCGTGCCAGGTCCACGTGCACCCAAGGTGTCTTGGCGGCGCGCTGCAGCGCCACCAGCGAATGGCACGAGAGGCCGTGCGTCTTGACCACGCCCTTCTCGCGCATCTCCGAGAGATACTCCATCGCGCCTTTGCGCTGCTCAGGCCAGTCAGCTTCGCGCACGGCATGTAGCAGCACGATTCGAGGTAGTCGGTGCCGATCTCCTGCCGGTAGCGGTCCAAGTCCTTGCGCATCTCGTCATAGGTCTTGGCGTGGGTCTTGGTCATGATGGCGACCTTCTCCCGCGGGACGTTTTCGAGAGCCGCCTTTACGTGCGGATGGCTACCATACTGGTCGGCCGAATCCCAGAACGTCACGCCGTTGTCGTAGCCGAACCAAAACAGATCCGCGATGCCCTTGACGCCCAGTTGCCGCGTCTGGTTCGACGCGCCGCCGAAGCCGCTGGTACCCGTGCCCATTGCCAATCTCGACAGTTTGACCTTGTCGGGACCCAACTCGACCACGTCGTTCGCATAGCGCCGCGTGGGCGCGGCCGATAGGCGCCCTTGCGTGGCGGCTACCGTTCCACCGGCCACCAAGCTGCTCAAGAATTCACGCCGTTTCATCGTCATGTGGGCCCCCTTTCCAGGGTTCATCGACAGTGAACTCCTGTCAGAGTACCACAGCACCTGTCGCGCGCTGCCCCCTTCCCTTACGGTCACGGCTCGGAGCCACCGCAGCTATAATAGGCGGGCGGTCATGAGCCAGAATTCCACGGACCCGCCGCTGAAGCTGCCCACTGGCCGCTACAGCCGCCACTTTCTGCTGTGCGCCGGCCAAACGAAACCGAAATGCGCCCCCCGCGAGGTCACGAACGGTGCCTGGGACTACCTCAAGAAGCGCCTCTCGCAGCTCGGGCTGGCCTCCGGCGACGGATGCGTCTACCGCAGTAAGGTAAACTGTTTGCGCGTTTGCACCCGTGGGCCGATCGCGGTCGTCTACCCGGAGGGGACTTGGTATCACTCGGTTACGCCCGAGGTCGCCGAGCGCATCCTCGAGGAGCACATCATCGGGGGCAAACCCGTGGAAGAATACGTCTTCGAGCGTAATCCCCTGAACGCAAGCGAGCCGCAGGAAAGGACCTAGATGAGTACAGCCAACCCGCAAGCCGCGGTACCCAAAGCCGGTGTGCAGGAAGACCCGAAGCGATGGTGGGTCGTAGCGCTCCTAAGTTGCGGCATGATCAATGCCTATTTCGACCGGGTCTGCCTGACGATCGCGCTGCCGGTGATGATCACAACCCTGGAGCTGACGCCGACACAGCAGGGAATTGCGCTGGGGGCGTTCTTCTGGAGCTACACCTTCCTGCAGATTCCGTCCGGCATCTGGGTCGACAAGGTCGGCGTACGCAATCCCTACTTCTACGGGAACTTACTTTGGGGACTGGCCTCGGCGGCCACGGCGTTGACGACGGGGCTTTGGTACCTGATTGTGATCCGCCTCGTGCTGGGTTTTGGCGAATCCGTCGTAACACCGTCGAGCATGCGATACATCCGCATGCACTTCGACGAGGAGCAGCGCGGCACGGCCGTGGGACTCTACATGACCGGGACCAAGCTGGGCCCCGCGTTCGGGCTGCCCCTGGCCGGCTACCTCATCGAAGCGTACAACTGGCAGACCATGTTCCTGTTCATGGGCTTCGGCGGTCTGGTCATCCTGATCCCTTGGATGGCATGGGTGAAAAAGGACGACATCGCCGCTCTGCCGCAAGCGCAACGCGAGGCCCTCGAGAAGGCGTCCGAGCAGCCGGATTCGAAGTTGCAAAAGGTGAAGACGAGCGAGATTCTTGCCAGCCCGGTGATTTGGGGCGTTATGCTCGGCACCTTTTGCTACATGTACTTCGTCTACTACGGCATGACTTGGATGCCTCGCTATTTCGGCGAGCGCTTCGGCATGTCGATCAAGGACATGAGCTGGTACGGCGGCGTGGCGTTCGGTGGCATGGCGGTTATGATCTGGGTGGGCGGGTTTGCCGCGGACTGGTTCATCAAACGCGGGTACGATCCGATCAGCGTCCGCAAGGCGTTTACCATCGTGGGCTTCGGCTTCGCGGCCACGCAGACCATCGGCGCGTACGCCGAGGACACGACCTTGATGTTGACGTTTGCCGTCATCTCGATGTGGGGGCTGGGTCTGGCCACGGCCAACTACTGGGCACTGACGCAAACGCTGATCCCGGGGGGAAGCATCGCCATGGTGGTGGGGATCCAGAATACCGCCGCGAACTTGGCGGGGATTGTGGCGCCCACGCTCACCGGATGGCTGATCGATCAGACAGGCAGTTTCGACGCCCCGATCAAGGCCGTGGGTTTCTGGCTCTTGCTGGGAGCCGCCGGTTACATCTTCCTTGTGCGGCGTAAGTACGCACCGAAATTCAGCACGGTCTGAGCCCGCTCGGGCGACCTCTTTGGCGCGGCGGCTTGAGCAGTTCGCGTAGCTCCGGGTGGGTCTCGACAAGCTGTGGCTCAATGGCGACGGCTCGGCGGAGATGGTCGAGAGCTTTCTCGGCGTTGTCCGCCGAAAGCCCATCCACCGGGAGCCCATTGGCCGAGAGCAGCGCGACGCCCAGGTTGTAGTGCGCCTGCGCCGAGTCGGGCTTGATGCGAAGGGCTTCGCGGAAGTGGTGGATCGCCTCGGCTGTCTTACCTTGGGAGAACAAAGCGTTGGCTAGGTTGTAGTGGGCTTCGGCGTGATCGGGATCGAGTTGCAGCGCGCGGCCGTAATGATCGATGGCTTCGTCGGCGAGGCCTTGGGAGGCGAGCGCCAGACCCAGGTTCGCGTGTGCGTCGGCGTAGTCCGGCTTCAGGCGCAGTGCTTCACGGAAGTGCTCGATCGCTTCGTCGAGACGGCCCCGGGCGAACAGCTCGACGCCCAGGTTGACATGGGCTTCGGTGTGAGCCGGATGGAGGCGCAGCGCTTGTTCGTAGTGCTCGATCGCCTGCTCGGGTTTGCCCAGTGACGCGAGGGCGAGTCCGAGGTTGGCGTGGGCGTCGGCGCCGTTTGGGTCGGCTTGCAAAACCTGCCGCAGGTGCGGGACGGCCTCTTCGGGGCGGCCTTGGCTGACCAGCTCAATCCCCAGCAATGTCCGGGCATCCACATTGCCCGGTGCGAGTTCCAGAGCCCGCAGGAAGTGGCGCTCCGCTTCCGCCGGCGCACCCGACACCGACTCGATTTGGCCCAATACGCTGTAGGTCTCCGAATCCTCCCCCAGAGCTTCGAGCGCTTGCACGGCCAGCCGCCGCGCTTCGTCCAGTTGCCCGGTCCACGAGAAGACCCGTGCCAGATTCCGCAATGACTGCCCGTGGGCCGTCGAGTCGACGCGGGCCCCCACCCGTCGCGCCGCAGCCTCAATGGCGTCGGCGTTCCACTTTACGGACGGTTCCAAGATCCCATCACGCTGCATGGTTTCGATCAGTTGAAGTGCCAAGTGGCGGTGGCCTTCGAGCGTGGGATGCACGTGGTCGAGGAACAGGTCGGCCCCGGGGATTCCATTCGGCGCCCGGCTCTCGGTCCATTGGGCGAAGTCGATCAGCGGGACTCCCTGTTCGGTCGCTACCTCGGCTGCCACACGCTTGATCTCGCTGGGGGCCCGTAGTGGACAGATATCCTCGTCGATCGCGCGCTGAAAGGCGGCCTTCGCGTCGTCCCAGCGTTCCAGCTCCTGGAGCGCCAAACCTCGTTGGTAGTGAAGCTCGGCGTAACGATTGTCGATAGCGGCGGCCTCTTCAAGCGCCGCCAGAGCCGCCTCGGTCCCGCCACTGTTCATCGCGTCGATCCCTTTTCGGTAGAGAGTCTCAAAGCGCCCGGGCTCGTCCGCACTCAATCCG
The DNA here is from genome assembly GCA_965261065.1 of Bryobacterales bacterium. Classification (GTDB taxonomy): domain Bacteria; phylum Acidobacteriota; class Terriglobia; order Bryobacterales; family UBA6623; genus JAKZVK01. The sequence goes on from OZ253444.1 coordinate 126,686, forward strand.
GCCGCACTCAGGCCGACCGCGCTCAGACCGGCTGCGTGCTCGCTCTTGAAAGGTGAGCAGTCTTTCAGGTTCGATGCCGGGACGACCAGGAGCACCCTGGCGCCCGCCGATTGCGCCGAGCCGATCATGCGATTGAGATTGAACCGAAAGTGCTCGACCACCTGACGGCGCCACTCGTCATCGCGCGTATATTCGCTGGGCCCGACACTGTGGGCGAGTACTGTATCGACCTCGCTCGGCAACACCGGCCGGCCGCCAACGTGCTTGCCTGCCGGGGGCGTTCCTGCGATGCGCTGGGCCGTGGCCCAGATGCGCGTGCGGCTCAGCAGCCCGGCCGCTTTGGTGAGCGCCGGCGGCGTCTCGATGAGTGTGGGGTAGGTGCGCCGCTCGAGGAATTCGTTGTGCCCGGTGTAGATGACGAACAGGTCGGGCTCGTAGCGGGTCAGTTCCTCCATCACGACCGCCAGACGATAGCTCGCGTAACTGACACCGCCGGCGTTGATGACTTCCCAGTTCCGGCTCGGGTCGGCTGCCGGCAGGAACTCGCGCAGCCATCCGCTGAACGAGCCCCGGTCGTCGTAGGGGCGTCCGTAGGTGGTCGACCCGCCCAGGCTGAAGATGCGGTAGGTCCCGGCGGCTTTGGTCTTCGGGAACCTCTGTTCGTTGAACCAGCGCCGCTTGTTCGGGGCCGTCACCATCCAAGCCCGTCCGTCGGCGCCCGCCTCCTCCACAAAGAGGGGGATGTTCGAGGCGAAGCCGACGTACGGATCGGCGTCTCTGAGCGGCGGTTCGAACCCCAGGCCCGCGAGCACGGCTTCGAGTAGACCGAAGAACGCGCCGACGGTCAACAGGGAGAAAACCAGCTTCTTGACTGGCGAGAGTTTCGCGTCCCGGGAATGGCTGGCCACCGAGAGCTCGGCGTCAGTGCCGCGTTTCCTGGGTGCCCGTTTCACTGCGAGGATCCCATCAGAATCCTTGACTTCAGAATCCTACTGTGGCGCGGCCTCGGAATCGAGAACTCCCAAAGGCATGGTCGAAAGATTTCTCTAGCAGCAGCTTGGATTCGGGCTTGCACTGAGTATACGGCAGACACGGCGCTGCCACTCATCCTGCGGGGAGCGCATCCTCCCGCCGGTGGAAGAGTCTCGCGAACTCCCATAGCAGCCCGTGGTGAAAGCGAGGTTTCTTGTCACGCCCGTTAGACACACCCACCTGTTGCGGCAGGTCGAGCAGGCGGGCACGGCATGCCGTGCCCCTACATTGCGATTCGCACGGTTCTCGTTCTCGCCACGGGCTGCTAGGTGACCTCTCGCGTTGACACCCACCGACCCCCCTGATAGATTGGCGGCTAAGAGGTTTCGATGAATACCATCGTGAAGATATGGGCCTTGATGTTGGCTCTTGGCTGGGTTTCGTTAGGCTCGAGCTCGTTGTGGGCCGCAGCCGTTGGGGATCAGGCCAAGCTCGAATTCTTCGAGATGAAGATCCGGCCGCTGCTGGCCAACACGTGCTACGCCTGCCACACAAACTCAAAGATGGGCGGGTTGCGGCTCGACTCGCGCCAGTCGATGGTTCGCGGTGGAAGTTCCGGCCCGGCGATTCGGCCCGGCAACGCCACGGGAAGCATCATGATTCAGGCCGTCACGCACACCCACGACAGCCTCAAGATGCCGCCAACGGGCCAGAAGCTGACCGATGACCAGATTGTAGCTCTCACGACGTGGGTGCAGGACGGGGCCGCCTGGCCCGACGAAAATCTTCCGCCGACGATGGGCGAAACCAGCAAGTATGAGATCCGGCCCGAGCAGCGCGCGTTTTGGTCGTTCCGGCCGGTGTCGAAACCGGGTCTGCCGGCGGTGAAGAATAAGCCGTGGGTCCGCCAGCCGGCCGACCGCTTCGTCCTGGCGAAACTCGAGTCCGAGGGCCTCGAGCCCGTGCCGGCGGCGGACAAGCGGACGCTGATCCGTCGAGCGACGTTTGACCTGGTCGGGCTGCCGCCCACGCCCGAGGAGATCGCCGCCTTCCTCGCCGACGATTCGCCCAAGGCCTTCGAGACCGTGGTCGAACGCCTGCTCGCTTCGCCCCACTATGGGGAACGTTGGGGGCGTTATTGGCTCGACCTGGCGCGTTACTCCGACGGCAAGCTTGGCACTCGCGTGGATGATCCCTACCCCAACGCCTACCGATATCGCGATTGGGTCATCCAGGCTTTCAACGACGACTTGCCCTACGATCAGTTCGTCCGCGCGCAGCTTGCCGCGGATCTACTGCCTGAGCCGCAGCGCGAGAAGCATCTCGCGGCGCTCGGCTTCCATGCCTTCGTACCGAGGGGCGATGACCGCGTGGATGTGACGACCAGGACCTTCTTGGGTCTGACCGTCGGTTGCGCCCAGTGCCATGACCACAAGTACGACCCGATTCCCACCAAAGACTTCTACTCGCTGCAGGGTGTTTTCTCGAGTAGTGCGTATCACGAATATCCGCTGGCGCCCGAGGAGCGTGTCAAGGCCTACAAGAAGGCAAAGAAAGCCATCGCCGACAAGAAGGCCGCGATCACAAAGTTCATTGAGAAGCAATCGGCGCAGTTGGCCGACGTGTTGTTTGAACAGACGGCCGAGTACATGACCGCCGCTTGGCAAGTGATGAGCGGCGCCCAGCCCGATGCGACCGCGGCTGCCGCCAAGGACGGACTGATTCCGGAAGTTGTCGAGAGGTGGGTCGTCTACCTGAAGTCGGACAAGGAGCACGAGCGCCTTGACGAGTTCGATGCCGCGGTCGCCCGAGGCGCAACGCTCGAGCAGGTGACGGAACTCGCCGAAGAGGCCGAGAGGCTGGCCGTCGCCATCAACACCGAGAAGAAAGAGCTCGAAGACCGCAACTACGTCAAGCTCGGCGGGGCCAAAGGCGTGGCCGACGAGCGGACCCGCCAGTACACCAACCTCGAGTTTCTCGACCTCAAGAAGTGGTACCTCTGGCGCGACCTGGCGTTCGAGCCCAACACGCGGAACGGTTTCCGGTTCGAGGGCGGTGTTTTCTACTTTGGGGAGAAAGCGACCGACCGGGAGGGAGTCGCGGAGGAAGGCAGAAAAATCGACCGCTTCTTGAGCGGCGTGTGGAAGCAGCATCTCGATCGCCTGCGGACCGAGTTGAAGCAGCTCGAAGAGGCGCTACCGGAAGCGTACCCGTTCGTGCACGGATATAAAGAGGCCGAGAAGATCAAGGACCTGCAGGTCCACATCCGCGGCGACAAGGACGACCTCGGCGAACTGGCGCCGCGGCGGTTCCTGCACATCTTGAGCGCGGTAGAGCCGGAGCGGTTCGAGCACGGCAGCGGCCGCTTGGAGCTGGCCGGGCGCATCGCCGACTCCGAAAACCCATTGACGGCCCGGGTGATGGTGAACCGCATCTGGCAGCATCACTTTGGTCAGGGCCTTGTGCGCACGCCGAGCAACTTCGGGCAGCTTGGCGAGCGGCCGACCCATCCCGAATTGCTCGACTACCTGGCGGCGCGCTTCGTGGAAAGCGGCTGGTCGATGAAAGCCGTCCATCGCGAGATCATGCTGTCTTCGACTTACCGGCTGAGCAGCGGGCACATTGCCACGAACTTCGAGCGAGATCCTGACAACAAGTTGCTGTGGCGCGCGAACCTGATCAACCGTTTGGACGCCGAAGCCCTGAGGGACGCGATTCTCGCCGTAGCGGGAAGTCTCGACCGAACCCAGGGCGGCGAGCCTGAAGACTTCAAGGACGACAACCACCGCCGTACCGTGTATGTACGCGTTCGGCGCACGCAACCCAACCGCGCGATGACGCTGTTCGACTTCCCCGACCCCAACAACACCAGCGAGAAACGCCTCGTGACCGTGGGGCCCATGCAGCGGCTTTACTTCCTCAACAGCAGCTTCGTGATGGGCCAGGCCGAGGCCTTGGCGAAGCGCTTGGCAGGCGAGGCCGGGGACAACGACCGGGCCAGGATCCAGCGCGCCTATGAGCTGCTCTATGGCCGTTTGCCATCGAAAGCCGAGACGAAGACCGGCATGCAGTACTTGAAAAAAGGATCAAACGCGTGGACTCAGTACGCCCAGGTACTGCTGGCGTCGACCGAGTTTAGCTCCATCAACTAGAGGCCCTCGCGCGGGTTCGAAGGGGGCGGAGACAGGGCTCCTCGCTACGGTTTCTTGCGCAAGTAGCCGCCGCGGTTGAAGGACATAAGCAGTTTTTCCCTACTGGTGTCGACGACAAACCGATCGTCCTCCGCCAAGAAGGCTTGGAGGGCCTCGTTGGGGCCGGGCCCCCAGTCGGGGAGGATCGGGTTGCCGTTGAAGTGTGTGTCTTCGACAACCAGGTACGACCCCGCCGTGACGACTTCGCTGTAGATGCGCAGCTCGGCCAAGACGTGGTCGCGGCGGTGGTCGGAGTCGAGAGCCACCATGACCGTGTCGCCCTCCCGGATGAACGATTTCACCTGCTCGACGATCTCCTCGGAGGTCGAGGAGCCCAGCAGGTAGTGGACCCTCGGGTGATCGGGCCGCGCCTTGTGCTCGACGATGTCGATGCTCACCACCTGGCCGTGTCCCACAGCGTCGAGGATCGACGCCAGGAAGAACGCGCTGCCGCCCTTGTACGTACCGGCTTCCACGATCACATCGGGACGAACCTCGTGGACGCTCTCGTGGATAGTCGGTATCCCCACGGTGAGGAGGACGCCCACAACGGGCAGGGCGAGCGCCGCCCGGAACCGTCCCGCGGCGGCCGTGGCGTGGAGCGTGGCGAGCAGGACCGGCGTCCAGCAAGGGTCAATGTAGTCGAAGCGCGCCAGCGCGATGGGTAGGGCGATGGCGACGAGCAAGACGGCGGCCTTGGCCACGGTCAGCCCGCGGAGCCGGCCAACGAGGGTAGCGGTGCGACCCGCCGACGCCGCCCATATCGCCACCGATAGCCACACGGCTGCCCCGAGCAGAAACGACAGGTGGTCGGCGTGGACGAAGGAATGAGAGGCGGCCCGTTGGAGCCCCCACAGAAAAACCAGTAGCGCGATGGCGAGCGGCGCGCGACTCCACCATCCTTCACGGTCCATTGCCCGGTCTCCTTGCCCGGGACGGAAACTGATCCCGGAACAGAGAGCATACCAGCCGCGCGCCCGCGCGCCGGTCAGTGAGGGGGCAACTTAGCGTAGCGCTTCAGCGCGACGGGATGCGGGGCAGGGGCTCGGACCGGTCGCCGCGAATGTCGTTCACTTCGATTTCCAGATCGAGAGGAATCTCGGCTGCTTCTTCCAGCGTGAGCACTCCGGCTTGTATGAGTTGTCCCAACAGTTCAGCGTGCGCGGCATGCACCTGTTGGCGAAAGGAAGTGACATCCCGCAGAAAGGGTGCGGGCCCGAGCCAGTCGATCGTCAGCTTCTGGGACGCTTGCAGAGGTAGGACGGCGAGCGGGAGGTAGAGCAAGGCGGCCAGATAGCGCAGCCTCTCCCTATCACGCCGAGGGCTAATCTCAAGTGAAGTAGTGGGAAGCACCATCCGGGCTCCCGGCACGGAGTTGATGCGCCGCGAGAAGACAGGGTAGGGGCCGGGCGCCATCACTACCGCATCGCGCACTACGTTGTGGCTCTGCGCAAGACCGTAGGCCGATGGAGAGGGATAGTCGACCGGGGTTTTGTCACCCATGTGGTTCCGAGGCGCACGGTCGAGGCTGCTCCCTCCCCCTCCTCCCGCTCCGTACCCACCCCCGCCGCCGTACACTTGAACCACCGCCGTCACCCGCAGGCCTGTCAGCAGACTAGCCGCGAATCCCGGTGCTCTGACTTCCGCCAACAGGTTGCTGATGGCCATCCACCGAACATCCGGTAGAGAGCGATCCAACAGAGCGGAGAGCTGAGCCTTGTACCGCTTCGGGGCTCTGGAAAACAAAACGAGCACCTCGTCGGGAAAGGCTTCGAAGTGGGGCAGCAGGGTTTCAGGGTCCGGGCGGGCCCTGAGCCGAATCAGCGCGTCCAGCGCGGCCCGCCGCATCAGGCTTCGCTCTAGCGATGAGCCGAACGGCTGCGGCTCGAGGATTCGTTCGAGAGCGGGGATGTGGTTGGTGAAGCCGTGCTTCCCCACCAGGTAAGCGCCCCAGGTCTTGTCCCTGAGGTCTTGCGATGCCAGCAGCTCTTGGACCTGGGCCTCGAGCGCCTTCTTGGGCTCCTCGGAATACGGGAAGACTCCCGAGGAGAGATTGATCTTGCTTGGGGCCGACCAGGCCGGAAGAACCGCCGCGGCCGCCAACAGCATAGCTGAGAGCCTTTGGTGTCGTGTCACGATGCGCAACACGCATCACACGGCCGCAAAGTTTCGCCGGAACTGTTGAAGCCCAATGATAATGTCCCCTTGAGCGCCCAATAGAAATGTCCCCTACTCTGAGGCTCCGAAGGAGGAGCCGAGAGTGGGAAGGACATGGATGAGTGCCAAGGAGTTGAGGCGCGGCGAAGTGCTGAGCCGAGTGAAACGAGGAGAACTGAAGTTGACCGAAGCCGCCGAGCTGCTGGAGGTCAGCTACCGCCATGCGAAGCGTCTGAAGAAGCGTTACCGTGCGGGCGGGGCCAAGGCTTTGGTGCACGGTAACGTCGGCCGTGCTTCGAACCGAGCCGATCAGAAGCGACGCCAGCAGGTTCTCGAGTTGGTGCGCGAGAACTATGCGGGCGAGAGGCACGAGCGCTTCGGGCCGACGCTGGCGTCGGAACATCTGGCAGCCGACCACGGCCTGGAAGTGCCGCGCGAAACACTGCGGCGCTGGATGCTCGCCGCGGGTCTGTGGAGCCGCCGTCGCAAGCGCCAACCGCATCGCACCCGGCGCCAACGCAAAGCGCACTTCGGCGAGCTGATTCAACTCGACGGTTCGCACCACCACTGGCTGGAAGAACGCGGCCCGAAAGCCTGTCTGATGAACTTCGTCGATGACGCGACCGGTGTGGCGCTGTGCCGTTTCTCGGACCAGGAAACGACCTGGGCCGCGGCCGATCTGCTCGCAGCCTGGGTACGTCAACACGGCGTTCCCAAGGCGTTGTACTGCGACTGGAAAAACGTCTACCAGCGCCAGCCGACGTCGCGGGAAGCGCTGGCAGGCATCAAGCCCGAGACGCAGTTCGGGCGCATGTGTGCCAAGCTCGGCATTACGATCATGGCGGCTTCCTCGCCGCAAGCCAAGGGCCGAGTGGAGCGCCATCACGGCACGCACCAAGACCGCCTGATCAAGAAGATGCGGCTGCGCGGGATCGTCGAGTACGAGGCGGCGAACCGTTATCTCGACGAGGAGTACCTGGCCGAGCACAACGAGCGCTTCGCCTGTGAGCCGGCGGCGGCAGCGGACTTTCACCAGGCGCTCCCCCGCGGCACCGAGCTGCGAGGGGTGTTCTGTTGCGAGTACGAACGCGTGGTGAGCAACGACCGGGTGGTGCGTTTCGAGAATCGTTGTTTGCAGTTGAAGCCGAAACGCAACCAGGGCGTGGGGGCGGGGGCACGGGTGACGGTCCAACAGTGGCGCGATGAGAGCTTGCAGGTGAGGTTTGACAGGCACGAGATCGAGCACGACGTGATCGCCACGCCGACGCCACAGCTGCGGACGAAGCCAGCACCACAGCAGCGTCCGGGGGGCGGGCGCAAGCCGGCGGCGGACCACCCCTGGCGGCGAGCTGTGTTACGGAAAAAACGGGCTGCGAATACATAAGAGGGCTGTGGAAATGCCGGGTCGGATGGAAAGCGTGGAAAATCTCTCGAGGCAGCAGTACCGGGTTCGAGGAGCGGTGGATGGTTTTCCGCCCTTCCCACCGCCCCTTGGAAATCGCTACGCGATTCCCACAGTTCCACAGCCCCGACGACGACGATATCTCTCCTACGAACAAGCAACACAAGGGGACACTTCTATCGAGCTACCGAGGGGGACATTTCTATTGGGCGTTGACACAAAGTTTCGCCGGAACGTGACGAATATTACAAAGTGTTGTAAGATGCCAATGGTTGCTGTTGGTGGCCGTTGCTGTGGCAGCCGAGGGCTGCTTCGGGCGGCCTGCTTGGAGGTAGTGGCATGACACGACGGGAAGCCTTGAGCGTGATGGGCGCCGGGTTCGGCTCGGTAGCCCTGGCCGGGGTGGCTGGTGCAGCCACCGGAAACGCGACCCTCGCCACGCAGCAGCCGCACTTCGCCCCCAAAGCCAAGCACGTCATCTTCCTGTTCCTCAACGGCGGCATGTCGCAGGTCGATACCTTCGACCCCAAGCCGATGCTCGACAAGCACCACGGCGAGCCCAAGCCGGGTCCCAAGGTGAAGACCGACCGTGCCGCGGGCAACCTGATGAAGTCGCCGTTCAAGTTCACCAAGCGCGGCCAGAGCGGCATCGAGGTCAGCGAGATCTTCCAGAAAGTCGGCGACCAGATCGACGACTTCTGTGTGATCCGCTCGTGCTACTCCGACAACGGCAACCACGGCCCGTCGCTGTTTCTGATGAACTGCGGCCACCAATTGCCCGGCCGCCCGTCGCTGGGTTCATGGGTCACCTACGGGCTGGGGACCGAGAACGCGAACCTGCCGAGTTTTGTCGTGCTGTGTCCCGGCTATCCGGTGATGGGACCGGTGCTATGGTCGTCCGCCTTCCTGCCCAACCCCTACCAGGGCGCGTATGTTCGCAACGACGAGACCGACCCTGAAAAGCTGGTCCGCAACATCCGCAACAAGGTGATTGGCGACAACGAGCAGCGCCGGCAGCTCGACCTGCTCGACAAACTGAACAGCTCCTACCTCAAGCGCGTCGGCTACCAGCCGGAACTCGAGTCGGCCATCGAGTCGATGGAAGTCGCCTATCGCATGCAGAGCGAGGTGCCCGATGTCTTCGACATTCACAAGGAGAGCGAGGCGACCCGGGCGCGCTACGGCGACAGCGATTTCGGGCACGGCTGTCTCATGTCGTTACGCCTGATCGAGCGCGGCGTGCGCATGGTGCAGGTCTACTACGGCAACTTCCAGCCGTGGGATAGCCATGACGACATCCTGGTGCACGGCAAGCTCGCCCGCGAAGTCGACGGGCCGATCTCGTCGCTCATTCAAGACCTGAAAGAGCGGGGCCTGTTTGATGAGACGCTGGTGATTATCGGCAGCGAGTTCGGACGCACGCCGATGATTCAGAACAGCGGCCTCGAGAAGATCGGCAAGGGCCGGGACCACAATGTGCCGGGCTACACGACACTATTGGCGGGCGGCGGGGTCAAGCGGGGCATCACCTACGGCGCCACCGACGACTTCGGCTTCGCCGCGGTGGAAAACCGCGTTCACCCGCACGACCTGCACGCGACGGTGCTCCACCTGCTGGGGCTCGACCATACGAAACTCACCTACCGCTACAGTGGCCGCGACTTCCGGTTGACCGACGTCGCCGGCCGGGTGATCCACGACATCATTGCCTGACATTGTTTGCCACCAGCGTCGCCATTGTCCTTTCGCCCCGGCAGGTCCGACGGATACTAGCAGTCCGTGACGGAATCGATAAGTGCCGGTCACAATGATCGGGTCGGGTTCCCCGCTGCCTTTAGTTTAGCTCGCGGCGTGGGCCACGAGATCCCCCTTGCGGTTCCCTACAGCGATTCCGCAACGCGGTCGGGCGAGAGCCGGGAAGTGATTGGGGAACGAGCGAGTTAGGTGCGGGGCGAGCGGGGCGAGCAGATTCGCAGCCGGACGAGGGCCTCGGCGGGGCCCGAAGTCGGCCGCGGAAGACACCGCTACGCTCGGCTGCCGCTCGGCGGCGTGGTGGCAGCGCAGGATGGCAGGGAGAAAGAAAACCACCCGCTCGCTATGGCGAGGGCCCCGAGCCGTACGGGCAAGCCGCCGCCTGATACAGATCAGCCGCCATCGCGCGCGCCCAAAAGACTCGCGGCTTGCTGCGCCGCAGCGATGCCTTGAGATTGCGCGCAACAAAAACGTGGAAGAGATTAAAAGCCAGAAACACCGTCAACAGAAAGTTCTCGATCGCCGCGGGGTCGTGCTTATATACGTGGTCGGCGTGCCAGCCGTTGACTAACTCGTTGAAACCCTGATTCTCGATGTCCCAGCGTTGATGGCCCAACCTTACCACCCGCGCGGTCCGAACCTGCAGTGAGGAAAGGGTCGTCACCCACACCCACTCGCTGTGATGCGGATGCGGTTGGGAGTCGAGTTGCGCATACTGCTGCCAGCTCTCGACGGAACGAACCACCCGCAGCGGCTGCTGCACCTGCGGCCACGACACCAGGCCCTCGTGATCCCACCACTGGCAATCGCGACCTTGATAGTCGCCGCGTTGGGGCGCCGTGGTCGGCCACAGCCCTTGGACGTCTTGATAGAGGTTGCGGCGCTCGTCCTTGAGCACGATCACGGCGTCTTTGCCATGCCCCAATAAGAAGTTGATAAACGGGGCGGTGGCGTAGAGAGCATCGGCCAACACGACGTCAAAGGCTCGCGGATAGGTCTCGAGAACTCGCGCCAGCAAACGGTGCGCCGCGGCCATCTCGTCCTCGCCGGGCCGTTGCAGCTCGGCGTCGAGCAACAGTCGCAGCGGTTCGGAGCCGGGGGGCGCATCGGAGAGCAACAGCAGTGTGACTTGGCGATGGTAGTATTGCATCTGCTGGCCATCGCGGCGCTGCACGGTGCGCTTCAAGCATCCTCGACAGCAACGGCGGTAGCTGGCGTGAGACTCATGGCCGTCGAGCACGGCCACGCCCAGCCCGCCGATCCCGGGCAGGGCCTTGTTGCGCTTGAGCCGTTCGTAGACGTGATGAATCGCTGCCCGCACCGCGGCGGCATCGAGCCGGCTGTAGACGCGCCCGAGGGTGTCGGCGCTGGGCATCTCGCGGCCCAACCACTGTTTCCAAAACGGTGCGGGCGCTAGCGTCTCTAACGCGTTGAGGCTGCCCAGCCGTGTCCAGAACAGCACCAGCACCGACTGCAGCACCACCCGCGTCGGGATGCGCGGCCGCGGCCTGGTGTCGCCGACGGCGGCCAGCAGCGAGTCCCGCAGACCGTAGACCTTCTCGGCGTAGTGCAGCAGGCGTCGAAGAACGTCATTCCTCCCGGCGGCTTCGGAGCCGCTTCCATTCACGCTCGGAGACCTCGTCGAGGAGCCGTTGGAGTTGCTGGTAGGCGGCCACGGCCTGGTGGACGCGGGCCTCCCAGTGGCGGGGCACAAACAGCTGCTGCAGTTGCCCTTGGCGATTCCGCACCAAATACAACGAGGCGTGAAGCTGACCGCGAGCACAGCGACAGGTGGGCTTGCCGCAGGTGCGTTGGCGGGGCGCCAGCGTGCCGTGCAGCAACCAGCGGCCATGGACGAGCTGCGCGATGCGGGAGCGGAGCCTACGCTCGGCATCCGAGAGATGAGAGCGAGTGGGGGCCGCCTTCATGACTGGTATAATTAATATATATCAGAATAACACATGGGTCAAGTCCGCCGGGGGAATGCGAATCTGCTCGGACCTGGAGGACGAGCGAAAACACTTGCTAAATCAAATGTTTCCGACCCTCAAGAAATGTGGATGCGGAACCGCTGGGTTCCCTACGGTTACCTCCATCGGTTCCGGTGAGTACGTTGCAACCCACAAGTAAATAGCCCATGCTGGGCACACTAGGGGCGGGCCCCGGTATCGGCCCTGCAGCTACGACGGCCACTCTGCGTCCTTGGCTGGCGCAAACGGTCGACTCCCAACGAGTCTCCGCAGCCGCGAAGCTGTGCTGGATGTTAGCCCACGGTGGAGCCGTCAGGCGGAAACGCGGGTCCGTCTTTCGCTCCGACGAACAGCCGCCCCTACCCTCTACTTTCGACCTTGTCCGCAACTCTCATCGGCCGAACGCCCGCGCCACTACCTGAGCAGATGTAGAAACTCCGGGCGGGGCACGGCATGCCGTGCCCCTACATTTCGAACGGTGCCGCCCTCGACTCTCACCCTACCTCTTCGTTGGCGCGGCGGAGCAGGGCCCGCATGTAGGCGATGCAATAGGCCGTGCCGGCGCGGCGAATCCCTTCGTCACCCGTCAACTCGGGGACGTGGTCAGGCACCACCGTCCCGCTGTAGCGAACTTTGCGCAACGCCTTCATCACCTGATACAGGTCCAGATAGCCCTCGTCGGGGAAGGTCTCAACAAAACTAGGAAGCGGCGAGGTGACACCCCGGAAGTGGATGCCGAGGATCTTCCCGCGGCCGCCGAAGTCGCGGATCATCTCGAAGACATCCTTGCCCATCTTGTCACCGCCCTCCGACCACGTACCGACGCAGAACGTTAGGCCCCAGTGGGGACTGCCCTTACCCTCGATCGATTCGGAGATCTGCTCGGCCCGGCGGTAGCCGTCGTAATGCACCAGCACCTTCGCCACTCCGTTCATCATGGCGAGGGGTGGGTCGTCGGGATGGAGCGCCAGCTTGACGCCCGCCTCTTTGGCGACCGGTAGAACGGCCTTCATGAAATAGCTGTAGCTGGCCCAGCTATCGTCCGCCGAGTACTCGCGCTCGAACTTCTGCTTCTCGACCTTATTGCGGAAGTCCGCCAGCCGGAACTCGCGGGCCCGGTAGCCGCGCGCGGTCGTGATGTGGGCCGTGGTGTACGTGTTCGCCGGATGGAAGTCGTAGCACGACACACCGATCCCCAGCTTGCCCAAGTCGCGCAGAAACGTGTTGTAGGCTTCGATGTGTTTGTCGCGGCCGGGGCGGCCAAGTTGCACGTCCAACTCGCGGTAGGCGTAGTGGACCGCGGAGAAGATCTTGATGCCATACGACTCGTACCGTTTTTGGGTGCGGGCGATGAAGTCGAAGTCGACCGGAGGCCGGAAGTTCACCCGCGCCCAGCGCAGGCCGATCTGTTTGAGGAAGAGCAGGTCGTCATCGCTGATGTCGGCCCTCAGGCGCCGGCAGAGCTTGGTGTTCGAGGGGTCGTGCTCGTCGATGACGGACGCCCCTCGCGCGGGGGTTGATCCCGCGGCCGCAGCTGCCACGGCGGCCGCCGGCAACTTCAAAAAATCGCGTCTGGGCGTATCAGCGTTTTTCATTGGTGCACCCCTTTACATGTGCGTTGTCGATGCCATGCTATCACCAACCATTTCTTGCCGCGCACAAGTCCACGACCGTGTCGGCGCAATTTAGAAAGTTCCCCTTTCCCGCAAAGTAGAAAGTTCCCCCTGGGACAATCGGGCAGATGAAGCCAATCGCTTGCTAGAGGGAAGTCTGGTGTTTCCGCGCGGGCGATCCGGGCAGTCAAGAGCGCGGCCTTGCGCGGCTTTGCGAACTCTTGACGGCCTGCGTCGCCCGCGCACAGAATCTCCGGCTGAAAGCGATTGGCGGCCTCAACGAACGGCGATCCTCCTTCGACCAGGGGAACTTTCTAAATTGCCGCGACAACAAGTCCACGACCGCCCTGTACTGAGTGAGAACGGGCAACCCCCTCGCGAAGCGATCCCGGCGGGAAGCTGCGGCCAAGAAATGCAGATTCGGTCGCACTAAGGGGAGGGCACGGATGGCCAAAGACGTCGACCAGTCGGTGCTGGGTTTCGAGGAGCCTATGACTGAAGACTTCGCTGGATACCCGACTGGGTGGATGTATCCACGCCTGGTGGAACGTAAAGAAACGACCGCCCAGCAAAGCCGGGCGGGCCGCATCCCTCCTCCTCACTGCTCTCCTCACGTGACCGTATCGAGGCAGTTTACTTGCGCCAGTATCCCGGCGTATCGCGCGCTGCTGCCCTCGCTGTAGCCCGTTACCAATCGCGTCAAGAACCCGCTCTTGATCTGCTTGTTGAACTCCGTATGATACTGTGAACCCGTCAGGCCGCGCCGCGAAGGCACCCTTTACCTTGGAACTCCAGATAGCCGTGAAGCGGGGCGTGCCCTCATGCACGTAGGAGTTCAGGTAGGACGGTGACCAGCCCCACGCGGAGACGAGATCGGAGGATTCGTGGGAAAACTCGAGCGTCTCTGGCGACAGGGCGTTACTCGCCGTGGTGCGATGCGAGGGTTGGCCGGTTTCCTGGCGGGATCGCCCCTGCTCCACTCCCAGCAGGATCCGTTGCGCGACCACAGCCGCGTTCCCGGCCTGGACGAGCTTGTCAACGCTTTCGATTTCGAGGCGGTCGCATACGAGAAACTGCCGCGTCAGGCATACACCTACACCGCTTACGGAAGCTGCGGTGAGTTCACCTTGCGTCGCAACCGCGAGGCGTTCAAATGGGTCGAGCTGCTACCGAGGGCGGTGATCGATGTCAGCTCGATCGAGACGGCGACGGAGATTCTTGGCACCAAACTTCGCTTCCCGATTCTCGTAGCGCCCACGGCGGGTCACGTTGCCCTTCACCCCACCGGTGAGGAGGGCACCCACGAGGGGAGCACGGCGGCAGCCGAAACACCGATGATCGTCAGCCACGTCGCCAGCATGCCGATCGACAAGATCCAACAAGCAGCCGGCGGCCCGCTTTGGTATCAACTGTATCCCGCGCCGGAGATCGAGGCTAACCGCGAACCGCTCGACAGGGCGCAGGCGGCGGGGTGCCGAGCCGTCGTCGTGACCGTGGATCAGGAGGCTGCGTACTACGAGAGACCGCTGCACGGCCGAAATCTCTCGAGTCGCCGGAGCCCCAGGCGGGCCCGCGCGCGCGCCGCCCAGGAGCTGAATCGCTATCGCGTCCGGACTCACAGGCTGTGGTACGAATGGAAGCTATTCGACCAGCTACGTCCTCTGGTTGACGTGCCGATGCTGGCGAAAGGGATACTCACGGCCGAAGACGCCCTGCGATGTGTCGACCACGGGCTCGACGGAATCGTCGTCTCCAACCACGGTGGACGGGCGTTGGACTACAGTCCCTCAAGCCTGGAGGTCTTACCCGAGATTGTTGACGCGGTCGGTGGCCGCATCCCTGTGTTGGTCGATAGCGGCTTCCGCCGCGGAAGCGACATCCTCAAGGCTTTGGCGCTGGGCGCCTCGGCGGTTTGCCTCGGCCGCGTGCCGCGATGGGGTCTGGGATCCTTCGGACCGCCGGGTGTACAGCGGGTTCTCGAAATCCTGCAAGCCGAGTTGGTGATGACGATGGCGCACACCGGCCGGCCCACCCTGGCTTCGATCGACCGAACCCTCGTCAGGACGGACCTGCTTTGAGCCGGCGACGCTTCAGTAGACCCCTCTTCAGCAGACGCCGCGCTCTGGCCGGCTTCGGCTCACTGATCGCTGGGTTCCCGCTGTTGAAGGCCCAGCAGGCGCAACCCGTCATCGGCGAGCCGCCCGGGCGGATTGCGCCGATCGAGGAACTGATCAACACCCTCGAGTTCGAAGCCGTAGCCGAGCGCAAGCTCGAAGATGCCGTCTTCGCGGCCATTGCCGGAGGCGACCGCAAAGGATTCGACCGAATCATCTACCGGCCGCGCTTGATGGTCAACGGCCTGGAGATGGATCTGAGCAGCCAGTTGTTCGGAGACACGATGTTCGCTCCGATCCTTGTCGGACCCGCGTCCCACCAGAGGCGGTTCCATCCGGAGGGGGAGTCGGCCATGGCCCGCGGCTCGGCGGACGCGAAAGCCGCGCTCGTGGTCGCCGACCGCTCCGACACCCCTATCGAGAAGCTCGCCGCCGAGTCTCAGACACCTCTCTGGTATCAGGTGTATCCGGAGCCGAAGGCGGACGCCCTT
The DNA here is from genome assembly GCA_965261065.1 of Bryobacterales bacterium. Lineage (GTDB taxonomy): Bacteria > Acidobacteriota > Terriglobia > Bryobacterales > UBA6623 > JAKZVK01. Next base: position 142,348 of record OZ253444.1, read on the forward strand.
ATGGCCCGGGTCCGCCGGGCCGTTCGAGCGGGATGCAAGGCGGTCTGCATCACGGTGGGCACGCCCCACCCGCCCATCGGTGCGGGCGGCTCTCCTCGACTTTCTGAACGGGCGGCGTTGGGCCATCCTGCCTTGGATTGGGATTATATCGACCGGATCCGCCAGGAGATCAGCGTGCCGTTGCTGCTCAAGGGCATCATGACGGCTGAGGAAGCGGAGACGGCCGTGGAGAGAGGCGTCGAGGGCGTCATCGTCTCGAACCACGGCGGTGGGTTTGTGGAGGGCTTGGCTGAGCCCATCAGCGTCTTGCCCGCCATCGAGGATGCCGTGGGCGAACAAGTCCCCATTCTCATCGACGGAGGTTTTCGGCGGGGCAGTGATGTACTGAAGGCTCTGGCGTTGGGAGCCAGCGCCGTTTTGATCAGCCGTCCGGCGCTATGGGGGCTAGCTGCCTACGGGGCCTGCGGTGTTCAAACGGTGGTTGAGCTTCTGCAAACCGAACTCGCCCGAGACATGGCCATGTGCGGGGCCATTAATCTGCGGGCCGTCACCCGAGACTTCATCAAGATCGACCGCCGATGATTGGTCACTTTCGGGGCCGATTACGCCGATGCGACTAGCGCGACTCTAACTCTTCGATTCGGTACAGGTGAGTGTCGGTGCGGAGGTAGATGGCACCGTCGACGACGGCCGGCGAGGCCAGGGTGCGTCCGTCGAGTTGGCTGGTCGCGAGTTTCTCGAACTCGCTGCGGGGCGCGATGACCGTTGTGAGGCCCGACTCGTTGAGGAAGTAGATGCGGCCGTCGGCGAGCACGGGCGACGCTGAGTATTCACCCTCCAGGCGCACGCGCCACAGCTCCTCGCCGGTCTTGGCGTTGAGGCAGCTCGCGATGCCCTTGTCGCTGACCATGTAGAGTTCATCGCCAACGAGCAGAGGGGAGGGCGTTAGGGGTACGCCGCGCTTGTAGGTCCACGCGACGTGAGATTTGGTAACGTCGCCCTGCCCGTCCGTGCGCACGGCGAACAAGATCGGCTTGAAGAAACCGGAGGTGACGTATACGAGCCCGTGGCCGAAGACCGGCCGGGGGACGTTGGAAAAACCTCCTTTGTAGCGGATCGACCACAGCTCTTCGCCGGTTTGGGTATCGTAGGAGACTGCTCTTTCCGAACCCGGGCTGACCAACTGTTCGTGGCCCGCGGCGTTGATGACCAGCGGCGTTGCATAGGCGTGGGAGGTGTCGCCGCGGTAGGTCTTCCAGCGCATCTCGCCCGTATTCTTGTCGAGCGCCGCCACGTATTGCACGTCGTAGCCATCGCAGTTGATCAGAAGCAGGTCGCCCGAGAGAGCCGGCGACCCCGAGGAGCCGTGGCGATGGTAGTAGCGCAACTCTCGCGTCCTCCACAGCACTTCACCGCTGGTCGTCAAGGCGGCGGTGCCCTGGGTGCCGAAGTGGACGTAGACCCGACCGGGCTCGAGCAGCGGCGTTGGCGAGGCGTAGCTGTTCTTCGTGTTGATCTTGGGCGGCTCTTCGAAGCGGAACAGCTCGACGTTGTGGACGACGTCCCCGGTTTTAGGGTCGATGGCCACGGCTCGTAGCGAGCGGCCCTCTTCGGTGGAGGTGGTGAGCCAGAGCTTGCCCTCACCGATCACGGGCGACGACCAACCAAGCCCGGGGATCGGAGCTTTCCACACAATGTTGCGCGTCTCGCTCCAGCTCAGGGGGATCGGTTGTCCCTCGGCGTGGCCTTGGCCCGTGGGCCCGCGGAACTCGGGCCAATCGCCGGCGGTGAGCGCGCTGGAAAGGAGCAGCAGGGCGGCTGCGGACCGGCCATGCCAAAGAAATCGATTCGCTTTGAACAACGTCACGTTTGGTTTGAAAAACGCGAGAAGGCTCCGGATGCGGAGACGATCGACAAGCTGTCAACGTGACGTTACCACAAACGCCGGCGCGCCTATCGAGGCCCGCGAAATCCAGTGACCTTGGAAGACGGGCGGCATGCCGTGCCCCTACATGTGAGCACGGGTCCGGTCAGCATGATTCGTGAGAGTCAGTAGGACTGCGAGAGCCAGCCGGGCAAAAGCTCGGGGAGAATGGGGCGGTGCAGCAGAGCAAGCTTGGTTGCTGCAAGGAATCAGCGGCCGCGGGCTTTCTGCTTTGCCACGTATTCAGGGTAGTTGCGGTAGACCATCACGTGGAAGTTGGGTTGGCTGAACTCCTCGATGGGGAACAGATACCCCTTCTCTCTCAACGAGGCGAGGACAGTGCGCATCCACGACCGTTCGCGGCTGCGTAGGTTCTTCTTGGAGACGTCGACACAGGCGCCGGTCAAATGCACCGAGCGCTTCTTTCCATAGGGGGCGGCGGCATTGCCGTTCCCCCTGCGCAGGGATTTCTGATAGGCCGCCGTCCGGGTGAGGCTGGTGACGCGGAGAGGCTTGCGGAAGCGGCGTTGGAACTGGCTGCTCAGGCGGTCGAGGAAGAGCTTGGTCCACGGCCGCAGGTAGCGGTACTGGGGAGGTACGTTGTGGATGTAGTAGCCTCTCGTCTTCTCTGGGACGGGAGAAAGCAACTGTAGCCGCGCGTAGCGCTGCAGGGTGCTGTCGTCATCGATGCGGGAAAGTTGATCCCGGTCGGCGCGCTCGTTCTGGACGATCTGGGAGTCGCGATCCGCGCGCAGGCTCAAACGCGGGGCCGCGAAGGCCGATGACATGGTGGCCAAAACATTCATGACCACAAATGCTTGAAACAATTTCACTGTTTGATAGCGTACCATAATCGCGGCGGCAAAGCCCGCTTGGAAGGTAGCTTGGCTATTGCGGCATACCACCCGTCTTTCACCCCTCCCATCGTCCTAATCCAGGTAAGACTATACGCAGGCATGCGGCGTCGGGCGGCGGCAACCCTCTTCTTGATCTGCTTGATCTGCGCTCTTCCTTTGAGGGGTGGCGTCGAGGCCCGAACAGAGCATGTTCGCGTCGTCACCGAGTTGGAGCCGCGGTTTGCCAAGGCCGCCGCGATTCACCTGGAGCGGGCGAGAGCGTTCTTTGTCAGCCTCGGACTGCGGCCTCGCCGCCGAGCGCCCGGTCCGCTGACCGTGCTTCTCTACCGTGATGCCGTGGAGATGGAGTCGCGATTACCCATCCCGGAACCACGGCCACGCTTCGCCCGAGGCTTCTTTCAGACCGGCGTGGACCGCGACTACATCGTCCTTGCCTGGGACGCAACGGGGAACCCGCTGGTTGCGTTGGCGCACGAGCAGGTGCATCAACTCATGGCGGGGACGCACCATCCGACCTGGTTTCGGGAGGGCTTGGCCGAATACCTGTCGCGTTGGGAGGTGGGCGACGGCGGAGTCCACCTGGGCGCTTCGGTTCCGTCGTTGTTGAGCCTGCTCGATCAGAACGCCTGGATTCCTCTCGCGCACTTGGTGACATCGTCGGATCGGCGCGATCTAGTCCCCCGACCGGTGTACTACGCCCAATCCTGGCTGATCGTGCATTGGCTTGCCGGGTCGGCACAGGGGGAGCTTCCCGACCCGGAGGAGCTGGAGCGGCGGATCGACTCGATGGGCGCCGTGGGCGTCGAGGAGCAGCTTCGGGCGCACGCACAGGCGCTTTCGGCCGAGTCCCCGGCCGCTTCGCTGCTCGCGGTTTCGGTGGCGATTCCGCCCGCTGTCGAACTGCGGCTGCTTGAAGCGTGGGAGAGCGACTTCTATCGGGCCGACGCGCTTCGTGAGGGTGGGCGCCGGGAGCAAGCGCGGCTACGTCTCATGGAGTTGGAAAGAGCCTTCCCGGCGCGGCCGGAGCCCAGCGCCGCGATCGGGGCGCTCGAGATGGACGAGGGGAACTACCGGGAAGCCGAGGCGGCCTTCGCGCGCGCGGTAACAAAGGGACCGGTCGAGCCGCGCACACATTATCGCTACAGCCTGATGCTGATGAGGCCGGAGGGCGACCGCTCGGACGAGGCCGAGCGGACTCGCCTTGCGCTCGAGCATGCTCGGCGGGCGCGGCAGGCGGACGCGAGCGAGCTGCTTTACGCCTTCACCGAGGCCCAAGCGCTGGTGCTTGCGGGCCGCTGGTCCGAAGCGGCGGAAAGGCTGGCAGACCTAGCAAGCGAACCCCTGTGGCGGGAACGCGCGGAGAGGGAGTTCTCCGTGCTGTTGCAACGCCGCCAACAGGCGCTGGGCGCAGTGCCAGCTCCTGTCATCGCCCCCCGAGTTGGGCCGCTGCTGCTCCCCTGGCTCACCGGCGAAGTTGAGCCCGTCCCCACGCCCTTGCCCCCACCTGAGCCCAGCACCGCCGAGCAGAACTGGCCACCGCCCCGCACCGTGGTGCTCTACGGACACCTGACAGCCGTTGACTGCCGAGGCGCCGAGAAAATCGTGACGGTGGAGACGCCTCGCTTTCGAGTTCGCCTCCGGGAACTTGCCGACCGCCGCGCCACGCTCCATTCGCCGCCGAAGAAGTGGCGCGGTCTGCCTTGCAAGGCAAGGGGTTACTGGGAAGTGAATGTGGCGTACCGGCCCGACCTGAAGAAGGGTGACACGCGTGGCGAGTTGGCGGCGATTCTGTTCTGACGAGGATCTCGATGCCCCAGTCTCGTTCGACGCCCAGTCTCGTTCGATGCCCCGGTCTCGTTCGACAAGGCGAGGGTCTGGCCGCGGCTCGTGAGGCGGACACGGCATGCCGTGTCCCAACGTTATCCCGCAACCCCTACTTCAACGCCAGCATCGCGTCGACAGGGCGGCCGGTGCGCTTGAACTGGAACGTGCGGAAGCCGGCTGCCTTCACCAGCGCCTCGTACTCACTGGCCGAGCGTTCACGGCCCTCGGTGCATACCAACATGTTTAGTGACTGGAGATAGGCGTCGGCCGGACCGTCTCTTTCTTCGTTCAGTAGCTTTTCGCAAACAAGCAAACCGCCATCCGCGGGCAAAGCCTCGCAGACCTTGCCGAGCAGGACCGAGACCTGCTCATCCCCCCAATCGTGCAGAATCCGACCCATCGAGTAGAGGTCGGCGGGGGGTAGCGGGTCGCGAAAGAAATCTCCTGCGACGGTCTCGATGCGCCCCGCCAGCCCGGCGTCATGAATGTAGCCCCGCGCTACGGGGCAGACTTCGGGCAGGTCGAACACCGTTGCGCGCAGGCCTGCATAGCGGCGGCAAGCCTCGATCGCCAGATGGCCCGTGCCGCCTCCCACGTCGACAAGATGATGGAAGCGGCCCAGGTCGAAAACCGCAACCGTTGAAGGCGAGCTGAGCAGTCCGGCACCGTGCATACCGGCGAGAAAAGTAACTTTGTCCTGCTCGGTGGCAAAGAAGTTGTCGAACAATTCTCTCTTCGAGCCGAACTCCTGCTCCCAGCGGTGGCCGCCCTCGCGCACAGCGTCCTCGAGCCGACCCCACAGCCGGTATAGGACCCGGTCGGAGTAGAGAATGTAGCCCGACAGGGTCTCGGGGCTTTCGACGCGCAGGAAGCGGGATGCGGCAGGTTGGTTGCGGTACTGCCCGTACTCGATTCGCAGGAAGCCGAGCCCTACGCACGCGCCCAGCAGCCGTTCGAGTTCCCATGCCTGGACGCCGAGAGCGTCGGCCAGATCCGCACAAGCCGCTGGACGCTCGTGTAGCCGGTCAAACACCCCCAGCGAGACCGCGGTGAAAACGGCCTTCGAGGCCCGGAAGCCGTCCAACAGCGCCAGTATCTGCCGGGCCTCGGGATCAGGCCCGGAATCGAGCCCGGGCGGCTCGCTACCCGGCTTGTGGCTGACCTCGCTACTCACTGCAACACCGTTCAGGTTGGGTCCCCGTACTTAAGACGAACCACCTTCGCCTTGCCGTCGGCATAGACGGTGACGACGAAGAGGTTGTCGTAGTGCGTCTCGGCAAGGGGTGGGATCTTGCCGCCACCCAGCTTCTCGATGATGCGCGGCACGGTCCCGCTGTGGCCGGCGGCGAGCAGGGTCTCGCCGCGATGGTCGGAGAGGATCTTGGCGACGAGTCCATCCACGTCACGGATGTCGAGGATCTTCGGGTCGAGTCCCAGCGCCTTGGCCGTCGGCCCCGCGGTCTACTGGGTGCGAATCCGGTTGGTGGCGAAGATCGTGGTGACGCCGGCTGCGCGCACGACGTCGAGCAGCGCACGGGCTCGTTGGTGTCCTGCGGCGGTGAGCGGCGGATCGCCGGCCGGTTGCGCGGCCTTTTCGGCGTGGCGCACCAGGAAGAGCGTAGTGACGGGGAACTCCTCGGCGGCCACCGCCGGTGCCAACGTTGTGATCAACAAGGCGCCGGCAAGCAGAAGGCCGAGCAGGAGGGAACGGCGCGACCGGACGGTATCCGACGACTTCGAGCAGTGCTTGAGCAGGCTCATAGGAATAGCGTAGCGTGTCGCCGCTGGATGGGACAGCTTGCTCTCAAGGTCTTGTTCCCGGGTCTTTGCAGTCCCTGACCGGGGCTTGTTCCGCCATGTCTCGAAAGACGCCCGCGGAGGGGTATTAACCGGGCACATGGGTAACACATGATGCCAAGCACATAGGTAACACTTTGAGGCATAGAACATTTCTGGGAGGGAATGCTTTATGCCGTGGCAGGAGACCTGTGTGCGAGACGAGAGAACCCATTTTATCGTGGACTGGGAAAGAGACGAGGAGTCGATGGCCGAGCTGTGCCGGCGCTACTCGGTGAGCCGCAAGACCGGCTACAAATGGCTGCAGCGCTACCAGCAGCAGAGCTGGGAAGGTTTGCAGGACCACTCCCGGGCGCCGCAACGCCATCCCGGTCAGACCGCGGCCGCGATCGAGCAAGAGATTCTCGCTCTGCGGGCGCAGCACAGTCGCTGGGGTGCGGTCACCTTGAGGGCGCGGCTGCAGCGAAGGCAGCCCGACGTGGCATGGCCGGCGGTGAGCACGATCGGAAACCTGCTGCGACGACACGGTCTGAGCGTGCCCCGACGACGCCGGCCCCGCGCCGCACCGACCCCGCTGCCGCTGACGCCAGGCAAGCAGCCCAACCAGGTTTGGTGCGCCGACTTCAAAGGCTGGTTTCGCACCCAAGACGGCCGGCGCTGCGATCCCTTAACGATCTCGGACGCGGCCAGCCGCTACCTGTTGCGGTGCCAGGCGGTGACGAAACCGGACGGGGACCATGTTCGGCCGTTGTTCGAGGCGACGTTTCGAGAGTTTGGACTGCCGCGGGTGATGCGTACCGACAACGGGCCGCCGTTTGCGACCCTGGCGGTGCACGGGCTGGGGCGGCTGGCAGTGTGGTGGATCAAGTTGGGGATCTGTCCCGAGCGGATCGAGCCGGGACATCCGGAACAGAACGGGCGGCATGAGCGGATGCACCGTACGCTGAAGCAAGAGACCGCCGCGCCGCCAGCGGCGAATCTGCGAGCGCAGCAACGGGCGTTTGATGGCTTTCGCAGCGACTACAACGAGGAGCGACCGCACCAGGGACTGGAGTTGCGAACCCCTGGTGAGTGTTATCACGGCGCGGCGCGGGCGTATCCGTCGCGGGTGGACGAGCCGGAGTATGCGGCGCCGATGCAGGTGCGGCGCGTGATGGATGGGCGGATTCGCTGGCGGCGTCAACGAGTGTTCGTCGGCAAGGGACTCAACGGGGAGCGGGTCGGGGTGGAGGAGATCGAGGAGGGCGTGTGGCGAGTGTGGTTTTCCTTTTATGAGTTGGGAGTATTCGAGGAACGAGAGCGGCGGTTGCGCCCGAGCAAGGGCCCAGCGGCGGGCCCTTCGTCCGGGGGTGGGACTTGACTCTGGTCGCCCTCCGGGCTCCCTGCGTCAAGCCCCACCCCGGACGAAAAGTGTTACCTATGTGCTTGGCATAAAGTGTTACCCATGTCCCGGTCAGCACAAGGGAGTCGTGGTCTGAGATAGAAGTAACGCTTGCAGCCCAAGGGTCGTCGATACAAACGGCACGATGAGAAACTTGACCGTCAGTCGGGCCGGCAACGCTCTGGCGCGGTACTTGCTCCTCGCTTCAGCGCTGTCTGTGCCTGCGTCCTCATCGCTCGCCGCCTCCGAGTTGAAGGTAAGGGAGGCAGCCTCTGCCTACCCCCAGACATGCCACGTCGAAGGTGGCACGATCGGCGTAGACTACCTGTCCCGCAGCCTGCCAACCCCGCAGGGCACCCAAATGATCCCCGGGATCGTGATCGTCGAAGTGGGCGTGTATCCTTCACCGGAACGATCGTTGCAGCTCACGCAGGGCAGCTTCAGCCTGGACTGGAAGGGGGCCGAGTGGCCCCTAGGTCCCGCGGGCCCGGACTTCGTGCTGGCGCAATTACTGCACCCCGAATGGGCCTATCCGGAACAGGGAGAGGGGATCGACTTGCAGGTTGGTACGGTCAATCGGCAGGGCGGCGACTTCGACGGGATCGCCACCGGCAGAACGCCCCGGCGGTATCCGCGCTTCCCCGGAGACCCCCGGGCAGACCAAGCTCCGCGAGAACCGGAGACCCCACTCGACGAAAGACCGGAGCGCATCATTCCCCTGCACGCGCTCGGACGGGACGAGATCGACGAACCCGCTGCCGGATACGTCTACTTCCCCTATCGAGGCAGGCTCAAGAAGCTGCGGAAGCTGACGTTGAACATTCAGCTCCCGGACGATCGCTGTGAGTTTTTGCTGCGGAAGTGAGGCAGGCGCACCGAGCACCGGTGGCCACTAGCAACCGTCGTTTTCGGTCGGCTTTCGCTAACCCCGGCGTAGGTGTCGGCTCCGGTGAAGCAAAGCAATCGGGAGCAACGTCCTACGGAACTGCGTCAGTCACGCTCGTCATCTTCGAAAAGATGGTCGAGATCGACGTCGCTACGGGCGGGAACGAAGCACCGGCGGCAACGGTGACGAATCCCGCCAACAGGGCGTACTCGACCATGTCCTGCCCGCGGGTGTCGTGCCAGATCTGCAATCGACAGAGCCAGTGCGTTAGTTTCATCGATAATCCCCTTCGACGCCTCAGTGAACAAGGTGATCTTACCAGTGGCCCCGGTCCGCAACCATTCGTAGAACACCCTAGCACTAGGGGGTTAAGCGTACTACCACGCAAGGGGAGTGTACTACCACGCAAGGGGAGTAACGACGGCGACTGATATGCCGGAGAGGTGAATACGCCGCTGCTCAGGCGGTCAGTGCATGGGGATGGCGCCCCGTTTCTTGTAGGGGTGAGCAAAGCCGTTACGATGGAAGGAAGGTTGCCTTACGGGGAAAGCGATGTTCCGTTACGCGGGTGTGGATTTCATTGAATTCGACTCGCTGCTGGGCGAGGAAGAGAAGCTCGTGCGGCAGACAGCGCGCCGCTTCGTCGATGAGCGGGTCCTCCCCGTCATCAAGCAGCACTTTCGCGACGCGCGCTTTCCTCTCGAATTGGTCGCGGAGATGGGCGCGTTGGGCTTTTTTGGTGCGTCGCTGAACGAATACGGTTGTGCGGGCATGGGCGATGTCGAGTACGGGTTGCTGATGCAGGAACTCGAGCGAGGCGACAGCGGCTTGCGCAGTTTCGTCTCGGTGCAGAGCAGCCTGGTGATGTTTCCCATCTTCCGGTTCGGAACAGATGAACAGAAAGACCGCTGGCTGCCGCTGTTGCGCCAGGGCAGGGCCGTCGGTTGCTTCGGGCTGACCGAGCCGGACTTCGGGTCGAACCCAGCCGGGATGCGGACACGCGCGGTCAAGGACGGAGACTCCTACGTCCTCGAAGGAGAGAAGACCTGGATCACGAACGGCTCGATCGCCGACGTCGCGGTCGTTTGGGCCCGCGAGGGCGAGCAGATCCGCGGATTTCTGGTCGAGCAGGGAACGCCCGGCTTTTCGACGTCCGACATTCACGGCAAGTGGTCGATGCGGGCTTCGATTACATCGAGCCTGTCGTTGGCCGAGTGCCGCGTGCCTGCCGCGAACGCGTTGCCGGGTGCGATGGGCCTTAAGACGGCGCTGGCCTGCCTCTCGCAGGCGCGCTACGGAATCGGCTGGGGATGTATCGGCGCCGCGATGGACTGCTACGAGACGGCCCGGCAGTATACGGTGCTCCGGAAGCAGTTCAACGACCGTCCGATCGCCTCGCACCAGTTGGTTCAGCAGGAGCTTGCCTGGATGATCACCGAGATTACCAAGGCGCAACTGCTCGCCTACCAAGTGGCGCGCGTTAAGGCCGGCGGCCGGCTGCATCACTCGCACATCTCGATGCTGAAGCGGAACAACGCCTGGATGGCGCTCGAAGTCGCGCGTCGCAGCCGCGACCTGCTTGGCGCGAACGGCATCACCGACGAGTATCCGATCTTTCGCCACATGGCGAATCTCGAGACCGTCAAGACGTATGAGGGGACCGACAATATCCATACGCTCGTGGTGGGCGAGCGTGTGACGGGGGTGGCGGCTTACTTCTAGGCTCCTCCCGGCAGTACACGGTGAAGACAGTGACTTGCACCTGCGGAGCTTCCCTGCCTGAGGGGGCTCAGTTTTGTCCGATGTGCGGCCGCCCGCTCACCGAAGAGGCCGCGGCGGCGGACGCCCCGCAGCGCATCGGCAGGATGGTGCCGCGGGAAGGAGAGACGCTCCCGACCTTCGCGCCGCCGATCACCGTCAGGAATGCGCAAGCGCTTCGGGCGGCCTATTTCCCCGCCTTGCTGGCAGTCTTCCTCTCGAATTTGCCATGGTTGAGCTTCCTGTTCTTTCTCTGGTACCCGCTCTCCGGTTTTCTGTGCGTCAGCGGTTACCGGCGGCGGACGGGGCTCTCCCCGAACGTGGGTGACGGGGCCAAACTCGGAGCCATAACCGGGGCGATCAGCTTCGCCGTTTCGCTGTTGATGGGGGTTCTCAACAGCCTGTTCCCCGGCGACCGCCCCGACCTGAGCCAACTCTTGCGGGAGCAGATGGAGCAGATGCCGGCTGAAGATGAGATCCGCAGGCAGGTCTTGCAGATCATCGACGACCCCGCCACGCTCGGAGCGCTTGTTTTCTTCGCTGTGTTGGTCATGCTGGCCGTTTCCATCGGCTTGAGCGTGGCCGGAGGCGCGGTGGGCGCGAAGGTGCTGAAGGACGATTGACGGTTTCGGTGGAGTTGGCTTCTTTGCCTCCCTCTGCTCGCCGCGGGAAGAGCCACACAAAACCGTGCCTGGAGCGCCACTGAAGGGGCCGAGGCCTGAAACCCGCGCCGTGGGCGTCTCGCCCCATACTTAGCGTTTGCGGCGCGTTTGCGTGCACACGGAGTTGCGGCGGATTGACACCTATTCCGCGTGCTGCAAGAATACACAAAGAGAGGGCGCTCGCCCTCTCTCGCTGTCTGGGCGCAAGTGGCGGAATTGGCAGACGCGCTAGGTTCAGGTCCTAGTCCGGTTTACGCCGGGTGGAGGTTCAAGTCCTCTCTTGCGCACCACGTTTTCTTCCCCTCACGCTACCTCCGCATCACCGGAGTTTTGGCCGCGAAATCCATGCAGCCCAGGAAACCGAGCCCTGACCGTGAGGGACTGTGAAAGAATCGGCCCCGCAGTCCGCGAGCCCGCCGCAACCGTGCCATCCAACACGACCGAGCCGCGGACGGGAGTCCGCGGTTCCCCTTGGCGCAACGCGGATGCATCCTACCACGCCACCGAAACCCTTCTCGGGTTGGCACAGATTCGCGACCAGAACTCCTGCCAAGATGTGAAGCCAGTAAGCAGCCGCCTTCAGGTGGACTACGCGAGAAGCGCGTTGTAGGCTGGCGGTTGTGCAGTCCCCAGCCACACTGGAAGAGCGTTTGAACGTCCTTCCTCCGCCGGCTTCAGCCACGTCCCGGCCTCCCGCCCGTATCCGCCAACGCCGATGAACGAGCCTACCTTGCCCGCCAACCCGCGGCGGCACTTGATTGAGTCACAGATTTTAAAGAATCATTTCCCCCATCCTTTCAATCACTTACCTCTCCCGCACCCTGCCACCGCCATCATCGGCTCCTATACTGGAATCGAGGAACGCAAACGGCAAACCGGCACCCCACAGGGCAAGGTGCAACACCGCAATCCCAAGTCCTGGTCACCGATCCGCGGCAGGGCCGTTGCCAGGTGGCCAGGAGTGAGAACTATAAAGAATCTTTACAATCTAGGCCAAAACCACGCCAAATCCTGCCACATCCTGACGCGCCGGGAGTCTGTGGCGTAACGCCGTCATGACTCGACGGGCAGGGCTCGGCCCCGTCGTTGGCCGCGCCAGGTTGCGCCGAGGGGCAACCGCGGACTTCCGTCCGCGGCTCGGAAGCTTCGATAGAGCGATTGCCGCAGACCAGGAATCAGTCCTTACGTACGGATTTGGGAGGCGCTCCACCGGCCGATCGGCGTGCCGGTGGACTGCGACAATGGTACGTTTGCGCGTGGCCATGCCCGCCTAGCCGGGTAGTCGGTTGATGACAGGGAATACTCAGGCAGAGTCGAAGAAAACCGTCGCCGCGGATCCTCGTTGGGGCATCGGTCGCTCGCAGCACCTCTTGCTTGCGGTGCTCGCCTTTCAGTACGCCCTGCTCGCCGGAGCGCTGTACGTGTTTCGGCTGGAGAGCTCGGGTTTCTTGCGCCTTGTGGCGCTCGGGGGCGTCGGGTTTGTCGTTCATCACCTGCTACCGATGCGGTGGCGGCTGCCGTTCTTCGCTGCGCTGTCTCTGGTTGGGATCGCCGTGGTGGTGACGCCGCGGAATGCGCTGTGGCTCATTGGTTGCGGGCTCGTGCTGATCAGCCTCTGCCATGTGCCGGTGCGCTTCGCATTGCGCGTGACGCTGGTGGCGCTGGCGGGGTGTGCGCTCGCGGCGGTGAGGGCCGGTCTTGTCACGGGATCTTGGCCGCACGCCCTTTGGCCGCTGCTCGGATCGATGTTCATGTTCAGGCTGGTGGTCTACCTTTACGACCTGCGAAACAAGTCGGCGCCGTTTAGCGTATCGCGCGCGTTGGCCTACTTCTTCATGCTGCCGAACGTTTCGTTCCCGCTGTTTCCGGTGGTTGATTACCAGACCTTCTGTCGCACCCATTACAACGATGAGCCGTTTCGCATCTACCAAAAAGGGGCGAACTGGTTCTTGCGCGGCATCGTCCACCTTCTCGCCTATCGCTGGGTCTACCAGAACCTCGCCGTAGACCCGGCCGGGATCACCGATGCGGCCGGTGCGGCCCGCTACATGCTGGGTGCGTTTCTGCTCTACCTGAAGGTCTCGGGGACGTTTCACCTGATCGTCGGGATGCTGCACTTCTTCGGATTCAACCTGCCCGAGACCCACCATCGCTATCTGCTGGCCGCGAGCTTTACCGACTTCTGGCGGCGCATCAACATTTACTGGAAGGACTTCATCCAGAAGATCGTCTTCTACCCCGTCTACTTCCGCCTCAAGGGACGCGGGCAAACCGCCGCCCTCGCCGCCGCCACCGCTGTAGCCTTCCTTGCCACGTGGCTGCTTCACTCCTACCAAACGTTTTGGATCGTCGGACCTTTCCCGCTGAGAGGCGTGGACTTCGTTTTCTGGTCCGCGCTGGGTTGCGGCGTTTTGGTCAATGTGCTCCGCGAGGCCGGCGCGCCGGCGCGCCGAGGCGTCAAGGGCAAGCACGCCGGCGTCCGTGACGCGCTGGGTGCGGGTCTACGGACGACAGCGATGTTCGTCTTCATCGTCACTTTGTGGTCGTTGTGGACTGCGGAGTCCTTCGAGCAGTGGTGGGCGCTAGTGCTTAATTTCCGTGCCATGACTCCGGGCAGCGCGGCGGCGATTGCGGGACGCCTGGTTGCGATTGGGGCGGCCGCGGTGTGGGATTCGATGCGCGGCCGGCCGGAGACCGCGCCGCAAACCGCTTCGGCCCGGCAGCCTTCGTTTCTGCGATCCGCAACGGCAACTGCGTTGCCGGCCGCCTTGCTGCTGACCGTGGGCCTCAATCCAGCGTGGTTCGATTTCGAGCCGGCTCTGGCTGACTCCGTACGGCAACTCACGGCGTCCCACATGAACAAACGGGACATGGCGGTGATGCGGCGCGGCTACTACGAGGAGTTGACGCAGAACGTGCGCTTTCACCCCGAGATGTGGGAGCTGCATCGGCAGAAGCCCGCCGACTGGGTCGACATCACGAACTCCGACTTGATCCGAGGCACGGGCGATTTCGCTGCTCTGGAGTTTGTTCCCTCGGCGTCCGGTATCTACAACGGCGCCACCCTATCGACGAACCGCTGGGGCCTGCGCGACCGCGAGTACGAGCAGTCAAAGCCGGCTCATACCTACCGCGTGGCGCTGCTGGGCGCGTCCCGCACTGTAGGCTCGGGGGTCGAGGACGGCCGGACCTTTGAGGCGCTCGTCGAGGATCGATTGAATCGCGAGTTGGGCCCGGCAAGCGGCCGGCGCTACGAGGTCCTCAACTTCGCGATGCTAAGAATCCGTCACAAAATAACCTTGTCAATCTAGGGTCTTGCGGGGAAGGAGCGTGTAGTTCCACTCCCCGTGAAACTTGTCTCGGCGCAGCTTGAGGGCCGCCATCTGCTGGTGGGTGATCTTGATGCCGGTCGGATAACTGCCCGTGTCGAGTTCGGCATGGACTTGCAATCCCGTTCGCGTCGTCGTCGCGGCGATCAGATTCACGATCACCTCATGGCTGATCAGCGGCTTGCCGCGCCAGTTCTGACTGATGTAGGAAAACAGCCGGTGCTCAATCTTGTTCCACTTGCTGGTGCCGGGCGGGAAGTGACACACCGCGATCCGCAGCCCGGTTTCGTCCGCCAGCTTCTGCAATTCCAGCTTCCACCGCCGCGGACGCGAGCCATTGCTGCCGCCCGCGTCGGCGGTGATCAGCAAGCGCTTCGCCTGCGGATAAGCGGCCTGCCCCATCGAGCGCCACCAGCGGCGGATCGTCTCGACCGCAAACGCCGCCGTGTCATGATCCACCCCGACGCTGACCCAACCCCGGTTGCGCGCCATGTCATAGACCCCGTAGGGCGTGGCCCGGCCCAGTTCGGGAATCGGAAAATCATGCACCCGCATCTTCTCCGGATCACCCTTCGGCCGTAGCTCCCGCCCGTTGTTTTTGAAGTCTCCCACCAGTTCCCGCTTCTTCGTGTCGACCGAGATGGCGGGCTGGCGGTGAGCCAAAAAACGCTTCACCTTGCGGTTAATCTGTTCAAACTGAGCGTTGCGGTCGGGATGCTTCGTTCCTTCTTTCGTCTTGCGGTTGGCTTGCAGGCGGTAATCCAGCTGGTGCAGCAGCTCGGCCACCATGCGATGACTCGTTGGGTGGCCCCTCCGTTCGAGTTCGGCGGCTAGCTTGCGGACACTTTTCAACGTCCAGCGCAGGAGGGATTCCGGATCGCCGCGCGTGAGTGGCTCGACCAGCCGCTCCAGCTCGCTCTTGAGAGTGGGGTCTTTCGTGACGCTTCGCTTGCGCCCGCCGCCCCGACGCCGGATGCGGCCGGGCGGAGGCCCAGCGGGCTCGGTTAACTCCTGGCGGCCACGGGCAATGACTTGCCGTGAGACCCCGGTCGCTCGGGCCACTGCCGAGATGCCGCCGCGCCCCAGGGCCAAGCTTTCCGCGGCCACCAGCAGCCGCCGCGAACGTTCATCGAGCACCCCTCGCAGCGCCTCATAACGACGCTTGATGGCTGCCGGCTCGCTCACCCTTCCAGAGTAAGTGAAAACAATTCTAGATGCAAATGTTATTTTGTGACAGTTTCTAGGCGAGGGCGGTGAAGTCAGCTTCGACCTCGGGGTATACGACGACGCCCGGCCCTTGGTCATCGATCCGGTTCTGGTCTATTCGAGCTACCTCGGCGGCACGAACCAGGACCGGGGAGACGGGATCACGGTCGACTCCACGGGCAGCGCCTACGTCAC
The DNA here is from genome assembly GCA_965261065.1 of Bryobacterales bacterium. Classification (GTDB taxonomy): domain Bacteria; phylum Acidobacteriota; class Terriglobia; order Bryobacterales; family UBA6623; genus JAKZVK01. The sequence goes on from OZ253444.1 coordinate 158,167, forward strand.
CGGCTTCACTCTGTCCAACGACTTTCCGACCCAGAATCCCTTTCAGGCCGCTATCGGCGGCACCCAAAGCGATGCGTTCGTGACGAAGATCAGTCCCGATGGCTCGACGATGATCTACTCGACCTACCTGGGCGGGGCAGCCAGCGGTGACTTGGGCTACGACATTGCCGTCGATGCGGATGGCAACGCCTACGTCACCGGCGCAGCGGCAGGCGGCTTTCCCACAACCGCCGGAGCTTTCCAAACCGTGCTCAACGGAAATGGGGATATCTTTGTTACTAAGCTCAACGCCGCCGGCAACGCACTTGTTTACTCGACCTACATCGGGGGCGAGCGCCTGGAGCGTGGTTTCGGAATCGCCCTGGACGAGACGGGCGCTGCCTATGTCACCGGTCAAACCTCGTCTAACGAGTTCCCGGTTCCGAACAACGCCTTCCAGCCGTCACACACCGTGACCAATGCGGGCGTTGACTGTTTCGTCGCAAAGGTAAACCCGGCCGGCAGCGCGTTGCCCTATTCCACCTATCTCGGCGGGCAGGGAGAGGACCGTTGCTTTGGCATCGTCGTCGACCACGAACATCACGCCTACGTCACAGGCTTGACGCAGTCGGGGGACTACCCAACCACCCCGGGCAGCCTGCAGCCGGTCTTCGGCGGCGCGCTCGACGCCGTCGTCACCAAGTTGAATGCGGACGGCACCGACGTCATCTACTCGACTTTTCTGGGTGGCGGCAGCATTGAGCAAGGCCACGCAATCGCCCTCGACTTCGCTCACAACGCTTATGTCACCGGTGAGGTCCAGTCTCGAGACTTCCCCACAACACCCGGCGCATTCCAGACCGAGTTCGGCGGCAACCGGGACGCTTTCGTCACCAAGATCAACTCGGCGGGCTCCGAGCTGGTTTACTCCACCTACTTGGGCGGCGCCGCGCGCGACCACGGCCACGGGATCGCCGTCGACCGGGCGACCAACGCGTACGTCGACGGTTGAACGGTATCGAGGAACTTCCCCCTCGCGAGCCCACTAGACATGAGCGGGGATGGCTCAGACGGCGATGCGTTCTTTACCAAGCTCAACTACATGGGCTCGGCGCTCCTCTTTTCGACGTACTTGGGCGGTGTCGAGCAGGAACGTGTCGGGGGTGATTCGGGCGACGGCGGCGGCAACCACATCGCCATCGACGATGCGTGCAAGATGTACGGTGCCGGCTCGACCCAGTCCGATGATTTCCCGACCATGGGTCCCTTCCAGGCCGCTCGCGGTGGCAATTCCGATGGGTTCGTCGCCAAGATCGACCACGAAAACAACGATGGGGATCCCACGATCGGCTGCGAGGCCACGGTGCTGGCGAACTTGAGCCCATTGGTCAAGATGATCTCGCGCAACGCCATCATCACCATCTTCGGGCGAGATTTCGCCGAGCCGGGCGTGAGCATCATCAGCCCCGAACTCGACGCGCAGGGCAACATTACGACCATCCTTGGCAATACGTGCGTCGAGGGCAACGGAGAGCGTTTGCCGATGTTTTCGGTCAACCCAAATCAGATCAACGCGCAGGCTTCTCACCTGCTGGCTTTGGGTTACGCCGAGATACGGGTGATTCGCAATTGCGGAACCGACCCCCAGGCCAGCGCACCCGACTACGTCCAAGTCAAGGAGCAGGCCCCGGCCTTCTTCGTATTCTTCGCTGGAGGCGCCGACGGAAGTTTTCCAATCGCGGCGCTCCATCTCGACTTCAGCGTCGTGGCGGCGGACGGCCTGTTCGCCGGTGCGACCCCGGCCGATCAAGGCGAGATCATCAGCCTGTTCGGGACGGGCATACCGTTGACCGACCCGGTCTTCCCGGCCGGCGTGCTCCCCCCGGTGGCCCGCCAGATCACCGGCGACATCAGCCTCACGGTCGGCGGCATTGAAGTCCCGCGCGAAAACATCGCCTATATCGGCGTCGCACCGTTCTTGGCCGGTGTGTTCCAGCTTGTCTTCACCGTCCCTGCCAACTTGCCTCCGGGAAACCATCAGGTCGTGCTGACGATCAACGGCGTCTCGACGCCACTGGGCCCGTTCATCACCGTGGTGTAGCCCGTCTCAGCTAAACTCAACATGGGGATCCGGCAAGGCATAGCGGCCTTGCTCTTCCATTGCCCTTTCGGGGCTCGCGGCGCAAGGGTGGGGGGCAGGCCTGCGTTGCGAGCGGGGGTGGATTTACCCGTCACTTGCGTTCCGGCGCGGTTACTTGGCGCGACTGGATTCGCACTCGGGAGGGTCGTGGGTGGTCGTCGCCAGCCACGTCGGTGACCCACGCCGGCTGGCCGGCCTTTTGGCACAGTTCTCGACAAAGCATGGGTTGCACATTCCCCCTCTCCGGTCTCAGGCAAAGCACCGGGGCCGTGGGAATCGGCCGTTTTCGCCGCAAGCTGTTGATTCTGCGGAATGACGATTCTGTGACTCGGAGTCCGCGCCAACCGGTGCGGCGGGTGCGTTTGGGGGTTTAGGGGAAGTCGGGGAAGTCGGGGGGAAGTCGCGGACAGGCTACGACTTTTGAGACGGCCATGCTAGAGTATCGACAACTCGATGGCGCCACTCGCGCGGGTGGTGGCGGTGGGCGAACCGCACCACCTCACTCAGCGGGGCAACAACCGCCAACCTACCTTCTTCGACCACCACGACCGCCGCACCTACGTCCGGCTGCTGGCCTCGTACTGCGCGCGCGAAGGCATCCGCCTGCTCGGCTACTGCCTGATGACAAACCACATCCACCTGGTGGCCGTGCCCGAGCAGGCCGCCTCGTTCGCCCGCGCGGCATCGGACGCGCCCACTACGACTACACCCGCGCGCTGCACAACCGCTGGGGCGGCCACGGACACTTGTGGCAGAACCGTTTCTTCTCGTGTCCGCTGGACGGCGATCACCTCTGGACGACGTTGCGCTACGTCGACCGGAACCCGGTCCGCGCCGGGATGGTCGACGACGCGCCGGCGTACGAATGGTCGAGCGCGCGAGCGCATGTGGAGGGTCGCGACCAGCTAGGCTTATTGGACTTGGAGCTTTGGAAGGAGGTCACTCGAGGCGAAGACTGGCGCGAGGCGTTGGGGCGAACGCGCGACGAGGACGCGGCCGAGATGGCGGCCCTGCGGCGGGCGACGCTGACGGGACGGCCGCTGGGCAGCGAGGGATTTGTGAAGCGATTGGAGGCGACGTTCGGTCGCAAGCTGAACCCGCAGCGTACGGGGCGGCCCAAGAAGGCGGCAGCGGCGGCGGCGAGCAGCGAAAAGTAGTAGCCTGTTTCAATGCATAGGTAGTGGCAAAGAGGAATCCTCCCGGGGGCAAAATGCTGAGAGCGGCCACGCGGTCGGCTCAGAGCCAATCCCAGGAGGATTCCATGCCAGAACTCTACTACATCGGACTCGATGTCCATAAGAAAAGCATCAGCTTCTGCATCAAAACCGGGGACGGAACGATCGTCCAGCGCGGTCAGGTCGCGGCCACTCGCGCCGCCCTGACCGCTTGGGCGTCAGCCCTCGAGCGCCCTTGGGTGGGCGCGCTCGAAGCCACCCTGTTTACCGGCTGGATTTACGATCACCTCCAGCCCTTCGCCCAGGAACTGCAAGTCGCACACCCGGCCATGCTCAAGGCCATCGCCTGCGCCAAGAAGAAGAACGACCGTCTCGACGCCACCAAGATCAGTGACCTGCTGCGCTGCAACCTGCTGCCGCGCTGCTACGTGGCGCCGCCTGCCCTGCACGAGTTGCGGCGCGTGCTGCGCTATCGCAATCTGCTGCTGGGCGAAGCCGTCCGCATGAAGAACAAAATCAGCGGGCTACTGATGGAAGTGGGCGAACCCTACGATGCCAGGCGGCTGCACGGGCGCAACTATTTCTACTCCTATCTCGACAGCCTGCGCGACACGCCCGAGTCGGTGATCGAGCTGCTCGCCATCACCCGCGGTAGCCTGGAAATGTTCGATCGTTTGCAGCAGGAGTTACTGCGCGGATTGCGGCGCCATCCGCTGTTGCGGGAACGCGTCGAGTTGCTGCAGTCGATTCGCGGCGTGGGGGAGGTGAAGGCGTTGACCTGGGCGCTGGAGACCGTCGAGCCCGAGCGCTTCGGTTCGCTGGGCCAGGCGGTGAGTTACTGTGGGTTGTGTTCGGCACAGCGCGAGTCGGCCGGCAAGACGCAGCGGGGACCGCTGTCGAAGCAGCGCAACAAGCATTTGCAGCGGGTGCTGATCGAGGCGGCGAAACTCGCGCCGCGCTGGAACCCGCAACTGCACGACGTCCATGAGCGGGAGTTGACGCGCGGGTCTCGCAATCGCGCGACGTTGGCCGTGGCGCGCAAGTTGGTGGCGTATCTGCGGGCCGTGGACACCAGTGGCCGCGCGTTCGTGCCGCGGGTTGCGGCCGAGGCGTAACGAGGAGAATTTGCTTTTTTTCTGTTAAAAGGAGAAACGAAGAGTTTCATCGACGCTGTGCGGTGTCACGAGCGGCCCGCCGGTCCTCGCCTGTTGGGGACTACGCGAAGGAGTTTGCTGGGAGTTTCCTGGGAAATTTCTGATGCGTCCGTATCTCTGTTTCGAGGCCGGCGGGCCTGAAAACCCAAACTGAATCTTCCACGACGGTCCCCCGGCCGGTACGGTGGGGCGACCCGATGCGCGCACATGGATGTCTGGTCACGTGACTCGTTGACCTTGCGACTTGATTCGCAAAAACGCTCGGGCTGCGAAGCGTCACTGCTGAAGACAACGCCCCCGCTGACGGGAGGATTCGGATGACTGCGTCCATCCTTGACAGATACCTATCATGGATGTCCCCACTCCGGGCTTAGAAACTCGGGAACGCCGTCGAAGAACGGGTTGCCCGCCTGGTCGACGAAGAAGTCCAGCACCAGCGGCTGCCAGCGGTTGGGGTCGACAAGGTCCGGGTTCCCCGGAAAGGCGGGCAATAGGGGCGGATTGATGGGCTCGTAGTGGAGATTGGCGTAGCCGCCGGCCTCGTTGGCGTTATCGTTCGCGCCGTGCTCGAGTACCGTCTGCGCGATGCGGTTGCCTAGCGCCGCCGGTGAATCGCCGAGTGTGGAGGTGAAGCCGCGGTCGTAGCCCAACTCGTCCATCTTGGCGTCAAAGGAGGGCAGCGACCGGTCGGCGCCCGGCGAGTTCGCGAACCTTGCCGAGAGGATGCGGTAGGCGGCGTAGCTAATAGCTTCCGCCCGGGCTAACTGCACTTCGCCGGGGTCGCTTGTCGATTGCCAGGCCCTCTCGTGATGGAGGTAGGTGCCGGCGCCCCTGTCGTAGGCGGCCCAGGCGTCCCACATGGCTGCCGAAACGTGGAACAAATTGCGAGCATGCACGGTTGGCCGGGCGAAGTCGATGCGGATTGCATCGAGCAATTCCTCGTTCCATTGGCGAGCAATCGATTGCTCGGCTGGGGCGACCCCCGAGAAGAGCAGAGCTATGGCAAGGGAAACCACGGACCGCTGGATCAAACACGCTACTTTCACGTAGCTCCTTTCCTGTCTGCAATCGCCAATCAGCCCCCCGGCCCGGGTCTGGCCGGCCAGCCTCAGCGGCGGCAGTTAACACTTGTGAACGGACGCTCGTCTACAGCCTAGCCGAATTGGGTGGCTGCCGTGAAGGGGAGTTGGTGATCGCCGGCTGAGGGCGGCGAAGGCAGCGGTCGTCAAGGAGGCGGGCTAAAGAGCAGGCGGTCTCTGGTAGATCGTTTCCGGCACCGGAGGCCTGAAACAGCCCTATGATACGCTTCTGAGTAGAGGTCTCCCCACACTGTCTGATCACAAGCTGCAAGTCATCCCGCTCGGTGGGCTCGGCGAGTTCGGGATGAACATGCTCGCTCTGCGTTGCAGGGATGACATCATCGTCATCGACGCCGGCATGATGTTCCCGGGCGTGGAGTTGTTAGGCGTCGACATCGTCGTCCCCGACGTCACCTATCTGCTCGACAACCAAGACAAGCTGCGAGGCTTGGTGCTCACGCACTGTCACGAGGACCACATCGGCGCGGTCCCCTACGTCCTTTCGCAGCTCAACCCGCCGGTCTACGCGCCGCGCTTTGCCAAGGCGCTGGTCGAACGCCGCCTCGGCGAACACGAACTGGCCGAAAAGCCCACCATCCATGGGGTCGAGGCCGGGGCGAAGATCACGCTCGGGTGCTTCGAGGTGGAGTTCATCCACGTCACGCACTCGACGGTTGATACGACGGCGCTGGCGATTAAGACGCCAGTGGGTACGGTGATCCACAGCGCGGATTTCAAGATCGACCCCACGCCCATTGACGGCCGCCCGTTCGATTTGCACCGGTTCGCCGAGTACGGGCAAAAGGGCGTGCTGCTGCTTCTGTCGGACTCAACGAACTCAGAACGCGAGGGCTTCACGCCGTCGGAGCGCGCGGTGCGGCCGCGGCTCGAGGACCTGTTCCAGCGCTCCGACGGGACGGTCTTTATCAGTTGCTTTTCGTCATCAACGCATCGCGTGCAACAGATTCTCGAGCTCTCCGCCGAAAGCGGCCGCAAGGTAGCGATGGTCGGCCGCAGCATGCAGACCTATTCGGAGCGAGCGCACGAGTTGGGGCTGTTGAAGATTCCGGACGGGCTGCTGATCCGTCCGCAAGATCTCGACCGGCTGCCGCGCTCGCACCGCACCGTGATCATCGCCGGCAGCCAGGGCGAGCCGCTGTCATCGTTGTCGCGCGCCGCGGTAGGCAAGCACCGCCACGCCGTGATCGAGCCCGGAGACGAAGTCGTGCTCAGCACGCGGCTAATTCCGGGGAACGAAAAGGCGGTGTTTCGGATGATCGACCACCTCTATCGGCGGGGGGCCGAGGTCGTCTACGGAGACATGAACCCGCCGTTACACGTGTCCGGACACGGCAGCCGCCAGGAGCAGTTGCTGATGTTGAACCTGACGCGCCCGAAGTACTTCGTCCCGATTCACGGCGAGTATCGGCAGTTGGCCCGCCACATTCGATTGGCCGAGCACTTGCGGTCGTCGGGGCTCGAGGAGTCTTTTCTGCTGCAGAGCGGAGACGTTCTGGAGCTCGACTCCAACGGCGCGCGTCGGCGGGAGAGCGTGCCGGTGGGGCGGGTCTGCATCGACACGGGTACGGGTGACGAGATCCTCGAAGAGATGGTGATCCGCGACCGGCGGCACCTATCGGAGTTCGGAATCGTCGTCCCGATCGTCGCGCTCAACCGCCACAGCGGGCAGCTCGAGAGCGGCCCGGAGATCGTGACACGCGGTTTCGTCGTTCCCGAAGACGGCTCGCAGCTTCTCGATGGCGCGCGCGATGTGGTGATGAAAACGGTCGAGGGTTCGAGCGTCGAAGAGAAGACCGACTGGGGCGTGATGGAAGAGAAGATCCGGACGGACCTGCGCCGCTACCTGCGGCAGAAGACGGCCGGACGCCCACTGGTGCTACCGGTGATTCTCGAAACCTGAGGCCCTATAGGGTCTCCTCTACAAGGTTTCCGGGGCCGGGGGGAAGTATCCGGTGCGGTGGCGAATCTCGATGTCGACGTCGGCCTTGAAGTTCACCTCGACCCGGATCCTCCGGTACTTGCCGTCACTGAAGGGCGTCGGCGGGGCATAGCCCAGCACGTACTGTTTCTGGATCGTGCCGGAGATGTCCTTGATGGAGTCGTAGATGGCTTGCAGCTTGGCCTGCTCGTACTCGCCGGTGCCGACGGTGTAGACAAAGTTGCCGGCATCTTGGGGCTTGGAAAGGTAGCCGGAAACGCCCTTGTGCATGTTGTCCATGGGCTGCACCAAGTGGCCGCCCGTCGCCTTGACGAGCCGGTCGAGGTTTTTGGCTTCGGCCTCGTGGAAGCCCCAGGCGACGGTGCTCATGACGTAGATCGTGACTTGGTGCCGCTGGGCGGCGTCGATCACTTCTTCGATCGAGCGCTTACTGGCGCTGTCATGCCCGTCGCCGATGATGACGATCACCTTGCGGGGCTCGCCCGGGCCCTTGTATTTCACGCTGGCTAGGTGTTCGGTGCAGGCCTCATAGATGGCGTCGAGCATGGCGCTGCCGCCGCCGTGCTTGAGACTCTCGAGTTTCTCGGAGATGTAGTACGGGTCTTCGGTCATCTTGACCAGCAAGTCGACCTCGCTGTGGTAGCCGAGCAGGAAGCCTCGGTCTTTGCCGCCTTCGGGAACCAAGGCGAAGGCCAGGTCACCGATGGACCTCTTGTAGGTCTTGTAGTAGCGTCGCGCCGTGCTGCTCTTGTCGACCACGAAGCCGACATAGAGAGGCGGCATGTTGACCTTGTCCTCGCTACTGGTGAGGTAGCGGATTTGGACGAGCTCACCGTCCTCGAAGACGCGGAAGTCTTCCTTGCCGAGGTCGATGACGAAGTTGCCGTCATTGTCGACAACGGTGACCGGCACATTGACGACATTGACTTCGACCTGAATGGTCGAGTCGGTACTAGTTTCGACCTCTTGGGCGGGCAGCAAAACCGCGCCCAGAAGGGCTGCGACAAGGGCCTGGCGATGCATGGTGTCGGGAAAAGTGCGCCCTTATTCTAGCGCAGATTCCGGGTGGCGGAGTGTTGGGGGGATTACATGGGTGCGCGACAAGAAAGTGATGATTTGCGGGTTCCCCTTTTTTGCGTGCGAATCCTTACGTAGTGATACGTTAGGAAAGGAGGCGTACTATGCCCGAATCTCTCGTCGCGCTCGAACGTCAACGAAAGGCCATCCTCGCTCGGATTCTCGATCTAGGAGACTTCCGCAGCGGATCCATCAGCGCTGTCAGCGGCCGCTGCGGCAAACCGTCCTGCCGCTGCCATCAGCCCGGCCAGCCCGCTCATGGCCCGAACTACCGCCTGACCAGGAAGGTCAACGGCAAGATCGTGAGTGAGACCTTTTCCTCGCCCGCCCAGCGGCGCAAAGCGCAACGCGAAGTTGAGGCTTTTCACCGCTTCCGGGAGCTGAGCCGACAACTGCTCGAAGTCAACGAACAGATCTGCCGCTTGCGCCCCGTCGCCGAGGACACCGAGCTGAGTCCGCAGGAAAAAAAACGGCCGAGGCGATCCAGCAAGAAGTCGCCGTAGAAGTAGGGAGGCTGCTACGGGTCGTCTTGTGTGAGAGGCGCAAGCGCGGGTCGCTCGACCTCGAAGCCGTCGAACAGGCGACGCGCGACGCGCTGCATCAAGCCGGCGCTGTCTTGCTCGAGACGCTGTTGAACGAAGACGCGGCCGGCGAATCGCAGCAGCCCTGCGCCTGCGGCTCGCCAGCGCGCTACGCCGGTCGGCGGCCGAAGAAGCTCGTCACGATGCTGGGCGAGGTCGTCGTCGAACGGCCGTACTATCACTGCAGCCGCTGCGGCAAAGGCTTCGCGCCGCACGACCAAGAGCTGGCCGTCAAAGCGACGCAGTATTCGCCAGGCGTGCGCCGCATGACGGCGCTGGTCGGCTCCGAGACGTCGTTCGATCGCGGTCGCGCGTTGCTCGACGAGTTGGCCGGAGTGCGGCTGACCGCCAAGGCTGTCGAGCGCGAAGCCGAGGCGATCGGCGAAGATGTCGCCAGCGAAGAACAAGCCGCGATCGCGCGCGCCGTACCGCTGGAGCTTCCTGCGATGTCAGGACCTGAAACTCCGATTCTCTACATCGAGATGGACGGCACGGGCGTACCTGTCACCGCCGCCGAGACGGCCGGCCGCAAGGGTAAGGACGGCGGCCCGGCCGGCACGCGCGAGGTCAAGCTCGGCTGTGTGTTCACGCAAACAAGCTGCGACGAACAAGGCCGTCCCGTGCGCGACGAAGACTCGACCAGCTACACCGGCGCGATCGAGGACGCCGCCGCCTTCGGACGCCGCATTTACAGCGAGGCTTGGCGACGGGGTTGGAGTCGGGCGCGCAAGAAGGTCGTGCTTGGCGACGGTGCGGGCTGGATCTGGAATCTTTCGCACGAATACTTTCCCGGCGCGATCGAGATCGTCGACTTGTATCACGCTCGCGAACATCTGTGGGAGCTGGCGTCGAAGCTGTTTCCCCAACAACAAAAGCGCCTCCGCGGTTGGGCGCGGCGCATGCAGAAAAAGCTCGACGCGGGGCGCATCGAGCAACTCGTCACTGCACTGCGCGAGATCGAAACCGACGACCCGGAGTTGGCGCATCCGCTGGCGCTGGAGGCGGACTACTTCCAGCGCCATGCGGAGCGCATGCGTTACGGCGAGTTTCGCCGGCAGGGCTTGTTTGTGGGCTCAGGCGTGATCGAGGCGGGTTGCCGCACCGTCATTGCGAGTCGGTTGAAGCGCTCGGGCATGTTCTGGAGCGTGCGCGGCGCGAACGCTATCACGGCTTTGCGTTACGCACGGCTCAGCAACCGCTTCGACGACTACTGGGAGAATCGCGCTCGCGCGGCCTGAGCCTCACAAATTTGTCGCACACCCGGATTACATTGAGGGATTACATGGAGCAGAGTGTGCGAGGCACGTGTGGCCGAGGGACCGCAGCGCTGGTGGACGTACCGGGCGCCGCACCCTACGCCTATGCCCCGTTGTTGGCAGGTGCACCGTTGCGGGTTGGGGGCGGCTTCGGTAGGCTTCAAGGAGCATGAGTAGCCTTTCGCGCATCGGGGTGGCCATTGACGTGGATCTGCTTGAGCAGTTCGACGCGCTGATCGAAGAACGCGGCTACCAGAACCGTTCGGAAGCGTTTCGCGATCTGATTCGTAACGAGTTGGTCGAGGAGTCGTGGAAGTCCCCCGATACCGAGGTCGTAGGGTCGTTGACGCTGGTGTACGATCACCATGTCCGGCTGCTCAACAACAAGTTGCTCGACCTGCAGCACGAGTTCCACGACGCGATCCTCTCGACTCTCCACGTCCATCTGGACCACGACAATTGCCTCGAGGTGCTGTTGATCAAGGGGCCGGCGGCCAAGGTGCAGCAGATCGCCGACGCGCTGATCAGCACGAAGGGCGTCAAGCATGGACGGTTGGCGTTGTCGTCGGCCGGCCGGGATTTGAAGTGACCGCAGATCGAAGTGTCGAAGATGCAGCTTGTAGGGGCGGACCGCTGCGTCCGCCCCGCACGTCCTGGCAAGCGGCTCCTTTTTTGGGCAGGAATCGCGAGCAACTCCGCGGCGCCGGGGTGGACGTAGCGGTCCACCCCTACACCATGAACAGAGCAGGCAAGACTGCTGTAGGACACCTCGCCTATGCACTACCTACCCGGGGCACTACCGGGCACTACCTGGGGTTCTTGAGACCTCCCGCCCTTTTTCGTTACCATTGAAAGAAGTTCCTGCCGCGGGGCGGATCGTCCCCCGGACTAGGGCAGGCGATATTCGCGGCAAAAGCGAGCGGAAACCGAATCGAACAAATACAGTTCCGAGAAGACCAAACTATGTCAGTTTCCCATGGCATGGCGATGATCGAGGCTCGTAGCCTCAGCAAATTCTACGGGGAGTTTGCCGCCATCCGAGATGTTTCGTTCACCGTACCCCAGGGGCAGGTAGCAGCGTTCCTTGGACCCAATGGCGCGGGCAAGTCAACCACGCTGAAGGTCTTGACCGGCTATCTGACGCCTAGCTCGGGGAAGGCACTGCTCGCCGGACTCGACGTCGCGTCGCATCGCATCGAGGCGGTGGCCCGGGTGGGCTACCTGCCGGAAAACGGCCCGCTGTATCCGGAAATGACACCGCTCGAACTGCTGCAGTTTTTTGGAAACGCGCGCGGGTTGGCGCAGGAGCGGATCAAGGAACGGATCGAAGCGGTCGTGAGCCAGTGCCATCTCGAGACCGTGATCGAGAAGAGCATCTTCAAACTGTCGAAGGGCTATCGGCAGCGGGTCGGCATGGCCCAGGTGCTGCTGCACGAGCCCGACATCCTGATCATGGACGAGCCGACCAGCGGCCTCGACCCGAATCAGATCCGCGACGTGCGCGAATTGATCCGCGAGCTGGGGCGGACCAAGACGATCTTGATCTCGACCCACATCCTCCAGGAAGTACGGGCAATTGCGGACCACGTGGTCCTGGTGAACGACGGCCGCGTGGTCTTCGACGGCACGGTTGACGAAATGGCGGCCGGGCAGAGTCTGGAGGACGCCTTCTACCGGCTGACGGGCAAGTCGGCCGAACCACCCAAGGCCCAACCGCCCTCGGCGCCGAAGGTCTCCATTGATGGCGCGGCGTCCGCACTGAGCGCTGAAAAACCGGGTGCGGAAGGCGCTGCGACCACTGACGCCGACGCAGTGGCGGAGCCCGCACCTGAGGAGAGTTCGCCGGCGGGCGCCGCGACGTCCGGTAGCACTGGGGGTGTGGAATGAACGATCGTTGGCGCCTGCCGAAGGCAATTCTGCTTCGTGAGCTGACCAGTTATTTCTCCAGCCCAACGGGCTACGTTTTCATCACGCTGTTCGTGTTCCTGAGCGCGGTGGCGGCGTTCTGGCAGCAGTCGTTCTTCGCCGGCAATCTGGCGAACTTGGACCCATTGAACCGGGTCATTCCGTACCTGCTGGTGTTTTTGATTCCGGCCATCAGCATGAGCATGTGGGCCGAGGAGAAGCGCAACGGGACGGATGAACTGCTCTTGACCCTGCCGGCGAAGGACGTCGAGATCGTTGCCGGCAAATACCTGGCGGCGCTGGCGATCTACACGGTAGCGCTGTTGTTCTCGTTGAGTCATGTGCTGGTATTGATGTGGCTGGGTAGTCCGGATCTGGGGTTGCTGTTCTCGACCTATGTGGGCTACTGGCTGATGGGGGCGGCGCTGCTGTCGTTGGGGATGTTGGCTTCGGTGCTGACTTCGAATCTGACGGTGGCGTTCATCCTCGGGGCGGTGTTGTGTGCGATTCCGGTGTTCATCAGCCACGCCGGTGTGATCGTCAGCGGCCGGTTGCAACGCCTTGTGGAAGAGCTTTCGTTCGTCGAGCAGTTCCGTGATTTGTCGTCCGGAGTCCTCTCCCTGTCGGCGGTGCTCTACTTTGTGCTGTTCACGCTGGCGATGCTGTATCTCAACGTGGCGCTGCTGGGACGCCGACACTGGCCGACCGGCAAAGGAGCCGTGCCGCTGGGCCGGCACCATCTCGCGCGCGCCGTCGCGATGGTGGTCATCGTCGCGAGCTTCACGATTCTCACCGGACGCATCGGGGGACGCATCGATGCCACCGCCGAGCGGTTGCATTCGCTGTCGGACGAGACGATTTCGCTGATCGATGGGCTCGATGCCGACCGGCCCGTCTTCATCCAGGCCTACTTGAGTCCGGACGTGCCGCGGCGTTACTTGCAAACCCGCAACAACATCATCAGCGTGCTGCGGGAGTTCAACGCGCGTGGCGGGGGCCGCGTCCACGCGCGCGTCATCGATACGGAGAACTACACGCCGGAAGCCCGTGAGGCCCAGGACCGTTACAACATCCGTCCGCAACCGCTGCCAATTTTCGAGCAGAGTTCGGGCGGTCCTGACGAGATCTTCTTGGGGCTGACGTTCAACAGCGGGGCGGAGGAGTTCGTGATCCCGTTCTTCGACCCGGGCCTGCCGGCCGAGTACGAGCTGATGCGCTCGGTGCGCGTGGTTTCGAACGCCGCGCGCAAGAAGGTCGGCGTGTTGATCAGCAAGGTGAACATGTTTGGAGGGTTCGATTTCCAGACGAAGCAGCGTTCCACCGACTGGTCGATCGTCGCCGAGCTGCGAAAGCAGTATGAGGTCGTACGCGTTCCGGCGGATAAGGACTATCCCGGTGATCTCGATGTGCTGATGGCTGTATTGCCGCACACCTTGACGGGAGAAGAGCTGGACCGGCTGACGGAGTACGTGAAAGCGGGCAATCCGAGCTTGGTGGCGGTGGACCCTCTGCCGGCGTTCAACATCGAGTTGTCGCCGCAGCCGGCGCAGCGAAGTCCGTTCAATCCCAACGCCCCGGTGCCGCCTCCGCCGACGGACGTAAAGCCATTGATGGACGCTCTCGGTGTCGCGTGGCCCAAGGACCAAATCGTCTGGGACAAGTACAACCCGCATCCACAGTTGGGCGCGCTGCCGGAGGAGATCGTCTTCCTGGGTGCGGGCAACGAGGCCGCCGAGACGCCGTTCAATGCGGACGAGGCGATTGCTTCGGGCTTGCAAGAGGTTGTGCTGCTGCACAGCGGGAGCCTGACGTCGTCGGGCAGCGCCACCGAGTTCGTGCCGTTGCTGCAGACCGGCGCCGATTCGGGGAAGCTGCACTGGGCGCGGATGGTGCAGCGTTCACTCTTCGGCATTCAGTTGAACCCCAACCTACCGCACGAGCCGGACGAGGAGACATACGTCCTGGCGGCGCGGGTTGAGGGCAAGTCGGGCGACAAGCCGGTTCGGGCGATCGTGATTGCGGACATCGACATGATGGGCGAGCAGTTCTTCCAACTGCGGCGCCAAGGCGTCGAGAGCTTGAACTTCGATAACGTTACCTTCCTGCTGAACGCAGTGGATCAGCTCGCGGGTGACGACTCGTTCATCGCGCTGCGCAAGCGGCGTCCGAAGCACCGCACGCTGGAGGCCGTCGAGTCGCGCACGCGCCGATTTGAAGAGCGGCGTCTTGCGGACACCCAGGAAGCGGAAAAGAACGCGGAAGAAAGACTGAAGGAAGCACAAGAGCGGCTCGACCGCTCGGTGGAGGCCGTTCAAAACCGCACGGATCTCGACACGCAGGCCAAGCGCATCATGATCCAGAACCAGCAGCAGGTCGAGAATCGCCGCTTGACCGTGGCCCGCAAGAATATCGAAGACGAGAAGCAGCGTCAGAGCGAGCGCGCGAAGGCCGACATGGAGGGTTCGATCCGCGGCATTCAGAATACGATCAAGATCCTGGCCGTGGCGCTGCCGCCGATCCCGGCGTTTGCGCTGTTTGTTTTTGTGTCGCTGCGGAGGCTGCGGCGCGAGAAGATCGGGGTTTCGCCGGACCGCCTGGTGGAAAGGTAGGAGACGTGCCATGAATGAGATGAAAAAGACGATCGTGTTTCTGCTTACGGCCACGGTGCTGGCGGTAGCAGCGATTGTGGTCGATCCGGGGCGGGCGACGCCGGAGATCTTCAGCGATCAGGGTGAGCCGTTCTACCCCGATTTCACCGATGCGCAGGCGCCCAGGGCGATCGAAGTTGTCGACTATGACGATGCCACCGCCACGGCGCGCCCGCTGAAGGTGGAGTTCGCCGACAACCAGTGGCGTATTCCGTCGCACCATAACTATCCGGCCGACGCCGAAGACCGCCTCAGCAAGACCGCTGCCGCGCTGATGGAGTTACGCAAGGACGCCATCGTCACCGAGCGCGTCGAAGACCATTCCGAGTACGGCGTGATCGACCCGCTTGACCAGGAAGTCACCTCGCTGACCGGGCGCGGCAAACGCGTCACGCTGCGCGATGAAAGCGACGAGGTTCTGGCGGACTTCATTGTCGGCAAGGAGATCGAGGGCAAACAGAATCGACGCTACATGCGCGTGCCGACGCAAAAGCGCGTCTACGATGTTGAGACGACGGCCGATGTCTCAGCGAAGTTCGAAGACTGGATCGAGACCGACTTGCTCAAGCTAGCCGCGGGCGACATCCGTAAGATCTCGATCAATAGCTACTCGATCAACGAGCGCCTCGGCATCCTGCAAAACCAGGAGCGCGTCGTACTAACCTACAAGGACGGCAAGTGGCGCATGAGCGGCAGCGGTACGCCGAAAGACAGCACCGTAAACGCCTTGACCGCTGCGCTCGACAGCTTGAAGATCGTCGACGTGCAGCCCAAGCCCGCGAACCTGACCCGCGACTTGAAGACCAAGGGCAGCGTGCCGTTGACGCAAGAGGCCGCTGTTTCGCTTCGGCAGAAGGGCTTCTTCCTGACACGCGGCGGATTGTATTCGAACGAGGGAGAGATCGTCGTCGAGACCAAGAACGGCCTTCAGTACGCCCTGCGCTTTGGTGAGATTGCGTCGAGCGGTGCGGCCGGTAGCGCTGAGGCCGGCGCGAGCCAGGATGAGCAAGACAGCAAGAACGAGCGTCGCTACGTCTTCATCACGGTCGACTACAGCTCCGCCCGCGCCAAACAGTACAACGACGGCGACGACCCCGGGGACGAGGGTAAGGAGCTCGGCGATGAGCTTCGCAACCGCTTTGCTGATTGGTACTACGTGATCTCCGGCGCCGACTTCAACAATCTTCGTCCCAACCGCAAAACCCTGCGCAGCTAAGCACTATCACAACTAACGTCGGATCCCAGCGCATACGCCCGGCCCGCCACTTCAGGGGCGCGTACGCTCTCTGAGGGCGTTTCGGCCCGCGCTGATCCATCGCTCCAGACCTAACGAGCCTCTATCTCAGCAATCCGCCCCAATCCTGCACAATCTCGAGCCCCAGCCCCCAACAAAACCGTTGATACAATCAGGCCTATGCTCAAGCGGGAAAACTGCCGCGAACGCCAAGCCCGGCTGCTCAAAATCTGCGAAAACGAACAACTCGACCTCGTTGTTCTCACGCATCCGAAGACCGTCTACTACTTCTCCGGCGTGCTGGTCGGCGACGCCGCGCCGAACGCGTTCCTGATGAATGCATCGGGCAAGAGCGTGCTCGTTACGCAGGCCCCCGTGGGCCGCCCGCCCGAGACCCCGCGCTCAGCCGCCGACGAGACCGACCTCTACGTCTTCCACAGCATGGAGCACGACAACATAGCCACCCGCTGGACCACCGAGGCCGCCGCTCTCGTACGCGCCGCCGCCGCCCGCCTGTCCCCCTCCGGCGGCGCTGTCGGCCTCGAGTTCGACTCGGCTAACTACGCCATCGGTGCGGCCCTGTCCGAGACGGCGAATGGCCAGCCGGTCAACCTCACGCCCGCGCTCGATCAAATGCGGCGCCAAAAAGATCCCGACGAAATCGAGTGCATGCGCCGGTGCGTCGCGCTGGTGGAAGCCGGGTTGGGCGCCATCAAGGCGCGCCTCGAGCCCGGCATGACCGAGTACCGCGCTTACTCGATCTACTACGAGGCGATGGTCGCGAAGGCCGAAACCTCCGTCGTTCTTGCCGGCGACTTCGCCTGTGGCAAGCGCAGCATCCGCGGCGGCGGCCCCCCGACGGACCGCCGTGTGCACCTGGGCGACCTCTACATCTTCGACACGTTCCCGCTCTACCAGGGCTACATGTGCGACTTCACGCGCACGTTCGTTGTCGGCCGGCCCACACAGATCCAGCAAGACGCTTGGGCTCACGTCATGGAAGCGCACGAGATCGCCCGCCGTACCATCGCTCCGGGCGTACCCGCCAAAGAGGTCTACCACGCGCTCAAGACCCATCTCGACAAGTTTGAGCCCGCCAAGGACTCCTTCTGGCACCATGCCGGCCACGGGGTCGGAATGAACGGCTGGGAACTTCCCTGGCTCACGCCGGGCAGCGACGACATCGTCCAAAACCGCGAAGTGCTCGCCTGCGAGCCCGGCCTCTACGCCGACGCCATGCAGGGCGGCATCCGGCTCGAACATAACTACCTCGTCACCCCCGAAGGCGTCACCGCGCTCGATCACTTCCCGATGGACCTCACTTGACTGCCGTGGTTACACTTCGGTTAGCCATGTAGGGGCACGGCATGCCGTGCC
This sequence comes from Bryobacterales bacterium, assembly GCA_965261065.1. Taxonomy (GTDB): domain Bacteria; phylum Acidobacteriota; class Terriglobia; order Bryobacterales; family UBA6623; genus JAKZVK01. The sequence continues at coordinate 175,732 of OZ253444.1, forward strand.
CGAGAAGCTCAGAGGGGCGAATGCCCCGCTCAGATACATGACTGCCTTGTGAAACACCGCACCAAGGAAGCCCGGCAGATTGAAACCGACGTGGTTGTCGTCGGAGGAGGCGGCAGCGGCTTGGCCGCGGCGGTCGAGGCCTCGACTCACGGTGCCGCGGTAATGCTGGTCGAGAAGCGGCCTCAACTCGGCGGCACGACCGGCCTTGCTGTCGGGTCGTTCACGGCGGCCTGCACCTCGCTGCAACGCGCGGCGAACGTCGAGGACCGCACCACTTGGCACCAACAGGACATCGCTGAATTCACGCCCCATCGCGAACCAAAAAACAACACGGCCCTGCGAGCCTGGCTCGTCGACAACGCGGCCGACACGCTGGAGTGGCTGCGCGAGATGGGCGTCGAGTTCAGCGGCCCACACCCCGAGCCGCCCAACCGCCTGCCCCGGATGCACAACGTCGTGCCCAACGCCAAGATCTACATCTTCAGGCTGCAACGCCGGGCGCTACGTCAAGGGGTTGAGATCCTTGCCGGCTACGAGGCCGTCCGGCTCGCCAAGGATGCCAACGGCCGGGTCACCGGCATGAACGTACGCAGCGCGGAGGGCGAGTCCGCCACAATCCGAGCGCGCCGCGGCGTCATCCTTGCCGCGGGCGACTATTCGAGCGGTTCCACGGTGAAGGCGGAATTCCTCGAAGCAGGCACCGCCGCCATCGAAGGCATCAACCCGCACTCCACCGGCGACGGCCATCGCCTGGCTCGAGAGGCGGGCGCGGCGCTCGTCAACATGGACGTGATCTACGGGCCCGAGATTCGTTTCGTCCCGCCGCCCGGAGATCCCTTTCAGCAACTGCTCCCGCCGTCGGGCGACGAGGCCGCCGGCCGAGCCTTCGACGCGCTCCGACCGAAAGCGGTCCAGGCAAGGGCGCAGGAACTGCTGTTCACATGGCAGCACCCCGAAGATGCGCTCTATGAAAAGGGAGCCATCCTGGTCAACCGCAACGGCGAACGATTCGTGGACGAGACCGGGAATCCCGCAGCGGCTATTCCCCGGCAGCCCGGCAAGGTTGCCTACGTGGTTTTCGATCAGGCGGTCACTGAGACGTTTTCGGCCTGGCCGAACTTCGTCTCCACCGCCCCGGAGATCGGCTACGCCTATGTCGAAGACTACCGCTTGCGTCGGCCCGACCTCTACCATGAGGCGCCAGGCGTCGCCGATCTGGCGTCAAAGCTGGGTATAAGCGGCGACGCGCTCAGCGAGACGATCGCCGCCTACAACCGCTCGGCGGCCGGCGCAGCGCAGGATCGGTTCGGGCGACCGCCGTCGGGTCATACCGTGAGCCGTCCCCCCTACTACGCTCTAGGCCCAGCCAAGGGTTGGATCGTGACGACCGAAGGCGGCGTATCCGTCGATGAGCGGATGCAGGCTCTTGACGCAGAGGGGAAGGTGGTCCCCGGGCTCTACGCAGCGGGCTCGAACGGGATGGGCGGTCTAATTCTCTGGAGCCACGGCCTGCACATCGCCTGGGCGCTCACCAGTGGCCGGCAGGCCGGGCGGCACGCGGCTCAGCGACATCCAAACCAACCGAGCCGTGACCATAAGGGAGCGGTCCGGCACGAACCCTCACGCCACTTGAAGGTCTCTAGACCCCTCTAGCCAAGCCTAGGGGTCACCCCAGCGCAACAAGCGTCGATTGTTGATATCGCGGAACTCTCCCGTAGCGACGAGGACAAGGTCATAGATCTGCCCGACGAACAGGAATCCCCCGGTGAACAGCCACAGAAGCCCGGTACCCACTTTGCCGACGTAGAAACGGTGGGCGCCGAGAAACCCGATCAACAAACACAGCAGGAAGGCAGCTAGGCGGCTGTGCTCGGACGCGTCGGCCGGCAGTGACGGCGAGGCTGTCGGAGCGGCACCTCGACCGACGTCTGACCCGCAAGCGTGGCAGAATCGGTCCTCGCGGTTCATCTCCGCTCCGCAGCGCACACAATGGACGACGGGGGGTGGCGGGCCGGAGCGTTTCTCGTCTGGCGCACTCGTCTCGAGAGGTTCCTGCGGAGCTTCCTCTCCCGAAGCGGGTTCGGCCGGAGACGGCTCGTCTGCTGCAGCGGGCGTTTCGAGGTCTTCCGCTTGAGGCTCTTGCCACTGCTGAGAATCAGTCTCTGAGGTGGGCTTCTGTTCGTCTGGCGTCATAGTCCGCTCTCACTGAGTTCTACGAATCCCCGCCGCCGATGTTCCCCCGCCACCCGGTCCCGCCGGCGACGCGGCCCGCTATAATTGTGGTCACTTTGCCGTACCTCGATTGGCTGGAAGAAGTGCTCGCCGGAAAGTTGGCGGCGAAACCCATCGGCGAGCCGGTTGCGCTGCGGGCGCACGTGCGGCTGACCAGTGACCATGGCCTGCTGATTCCGACCCTGGCCGCAACGGTGAAGGTCGTCAGCCGCTGGTTCGGCCAAAGCCCTCCCAAGCTGTACGCACAGGGCGGCGCCGAGCAGGGGCACGTCAGCGTTCTCGCCACATTTGCCGGCGGCCAGACTGCGCTGGTTGGCTCGGAGCTGATCCGCGACGCCGAGACCCCGCTAACCAGCGAAGCGTCAGTTCGGCTCCTTCTCGTAGGGAACCGGGGCACGATGGAGTTCGCGGACACCCCGGGCGCGGATACCTTGCCGGTCGATCTCGCCGTTTCCAGTGACCCCCAAACGCAGACGCTTGTCCGCGCCATCGAGCAATCGCTGAAAGAGGGCGGGCCCGTCGGCTAGTTAATCTTTTGTATTGCAAGACGCCTCCGTCATCCTTGCTTGGCTGAAGTCAACTAGCGTAGCGAAGGGACGAGGCCCTCGCTATCGAAACCCTTTGCTATCGAAACACGGCTGCGGGCCGTCTAATTGATTTGTTGTTCCGCGGCGCGAATCCTCGCGACTTCTGGGCCGCGTGGCCCACGAAACCGCGGTTCGTCCAACCGCATCCAATGGATTGAAAGTATCAAATCCAACTCAGTGTCAGAAGGCTGTTTGAAGGAGACGTCAAAATGAAAGCCCGTCACGCCAAGATCAGTGTGTGGAGTGTTTTCGGCATCGCGGTTACCGCCTTTGTGTTGGCCACGTCGGTGGCCGGGTATCTCGTGGCCGACCCCGGCTTCGCAGGCGCCAAGGGAGCGATTCCGGCACTCGCGCCGGCTGGACCAGTCGCGGGTAGCGGCGAACTGCCCGCCTCGGGCACGTTTGCGCCCATCGTCGAAAAGACCGCACCTGCCGTGGTAAGTATTGAAGTGTCCAAGGTCGTCAGTGCTTCAGAAGGGCCGATGCGGTTCCCGTTTTTCGGGCCGCGTGGACCGCGCCACCCCCCGGACGAAGGCGCACCCGAACGCCGCCGTCGCGGGTCGGGATCGGGCGTGATCATCAGCGAAGACGGATACATCGTCACGAACCACCACGTCATCGACGGCGCCGGCGACATTCGCGTCCGTCTCAATGACCGGCGTGAGTTCGACGCGACGGTAGTCGGAGCGGACGCAAAGACCGACGTGGCGGTGCTCAAGGTTGATGCTTCCGGCCTGCCGGTACTCCCGCTGGGCAACTCTGACAACGTCGCGATCGGCGACATCGTGCTGGCCATCGGCAACCCCTTCGGCATCGGACAGACGGTCACGATGGGTATCGTCGGCGCAACCGGCCGCAGAGGACTTCACATCGAAGACTACGAGGACTTCATACAAACCGACGCCGCGATCAATCCCGGCAACTCGGGCGGAGCGCTCGTGAATACCCGTGGCGAGTTGATAGGCATCAATACGGCTATCCTGGCGCGCGGCGGTGGCGGCAACCAGGGCGTCGGGTTCGCCGTACCGGTCAACATGGCCCATCGCGTGATGACACAGCTCGCCGAAACCGGCCGTGTTGCCCGCGGGTATCTCGGTGTCCGCATCCAACCGGTGACACCGAAGATGGCGAAGCTATTGCGCGCGCCCGAGACGCGTGGCGCCGTGGTCGGCTCGGTGCAACCCGATTCGCCCGCCGATAAAGCCGGACTGCAACACGGCGACGTCATCTTCGGTATGGATCAGAAACGGTTCGAAGACGCCCGGCACTTGCGGCTCAGCATCGCGTCGATGTCGCCAGGCAGCGAGGTAGCACTGCTAGTCTGGCGTGACGGCAACGAGATGCGGCTGCCCGCGACGTTGGGTGAGCTTCCCGAGGATGGCCGGCCGATGGCGCGGCCCAGCGGCGGGACCAGCTCGTTGCGCGGCCTGTCGGTCGACGAGCTGACACCTCAGATCGGAGAGCGGCTAGGCCTTCCGCCCGACGCCGAGGGAGTGATCATCGCCGGCGTGCGCCCGGGTAGTCCGGCGACGCAGGCCGGGTTGCAGCGCGGCGACGTGATTCAAGAGGTGGCGCGCCAACCGGTTCGCACGGTGTCGGAGTTTCGCCAGGCCGTCGGCCGAGCCGGTGCTGTTGCTCATCGTGCGCGACGGCAATCCCCTGTTCATCGTCGTCGAAGCAAGCTGATTACGGTTTCGATTTCTCGCCCAACCGGCCGGGAGTAGACGCTGCCTCCGCTCCCGGCCGGCTTGTTTCGGGCCCGGGCGTATCCGTGCCGACCCACCGCAGCGGAGCCGGGGATGGAAATCCACGGTTGCCACGAACTCGCGTCCGCGGTCAGCGCAGTCGCGCCTGATCCATCCCCAAATGGGAGGGCGTTAGCCCCGGCACGAACGTCTCAACCCACCGCGTGCGCATCCCCTCTCTGCGATAATCTCTTGGCATTGTGCGATGGACGACTCCCTGCTCAACCTCGCCGGTTTGCTGCTCGGTCTCCTGTTGACCCTGGCCGGCTTGGCGCTCGGTGCCCTGATGGTGGCGGGCACGTGGAAGATGTTCGTCAAGGGCGGGCAGCCGGGCTGGGGAATCTTCGTTCCCATTTACAACTGCCTGTTGATGGTTCGCATCGTGGGTATGCCGGATTGGACATTGCTGCTCTTCTTGGTCCCAGTCATCAGCCTGGCCTTCCATATCATCGTGTCACTCGAGTTGGCGAAACGGTTTCACCAAACGACGGCGTTCACCGTGGGACTGATTCTGCTGCCCACGATCTTCTGGGCGGTGCTCGGGTTCGGGAAGGCCGAGTATTCGCCGCTAACGACCGCGGCGGCCGGGAACACCGGCGGTCGGGCCTCCGAATTCCAGGGGAGCCAACACGAGTGACGGCTCGAGGATCGTCGCTCAATGGAACGCTTGTCGCCACATTCACGGCCCCAAGGCGTTTCATCGCTTCACCTGGCCGAGTGGGTGTGCGACAAATTTGTGAGACTCAGGCCGCGCGAGCGCGATTCTCCCAGTAGTCGTCGAAGCGGTTGCTGAGCCGTGCGCAACGCAAAGCCGTGATAGCGTTCGCGCCGCGCACGCTCCAGAACATGCCCGAGCGCTTCAACCGACTCGCAATGACGGTGCGGCAACCCGCCTCGATCACGCCTGAGCCCACAAACAAGCCCTGCCGGCGAAACTCGCCGTAACGCATGCGCTCCGCATGGCGCTGGAAGTAGTCCGCCTCCAGCGCCAGCGGATGCGCCAACTCCGGGTCGTCGGTTTCGATCTCGCGCAGCGCAGTGACGAGTTGCTCGATGCGCCCCGCGTCGAGCTTTTTCTGCATGCGCCGCGCCCAACCGCGGAGGCGCTTTTGTTGTTGGGGAAACAGTTTCGACGCCAGCTCCCACAGATGTTCGCGAGCGTGATACAAGTCGACGATCTCGATCGCGCCGGGAAAGTATTCGTGCGAAAGATTCCAGATCCAGCCCGCACCGTCGCCAAGCACGACCTTCTTGCGCGCCCGACTCCAACCCCGTCGCCAAGCCTCGCTGTAAATGCGGCGTCCGAAGGCGGCGGCGTCCTCGATCGCGCCGGTGTAGCTGGTCGAGTCTTCGTCGCGCACGGGACGGCCTTGTTCGTCGCAGCTTGTTTGCGTGAACACACAGCCGAGCTTGACCTCGCGCGTGCCGGCCGGGCCGCCGTCCTTACCCTTGCGGCCGGCCGTCTCGGCGGCGGTGACAGGTACGCCCGTGCCGTCCATCTCGATGTAGAGAATCGGAGTTTCAGGTCCTGACATCGCAGGAAGCTCCAGCGGTACGGCGCGCGCGATCGCGGCTTGTTCTTCGCTGGCGACATCTTCTCCGATCGCCTCGGCTTCGCGCTCGACAGCCTTGGCGGTCAGCCGCACTCCGGCCAACTCGTCGAGCAACGCGCGACCGCGATCGAACGACGTCTCGGAGCCGACCAGCGCCGTCATGCGGCGCACGCCTGGCGAATACTACGTCGCTTTGACGGCCAGCTCTTGGTCGTGCGGCGCGAAGCCTTTGCCGCAGCGGCTGCAGTGATAGTACGGCCGTTCGACGACGACCTCGCCCAGCATCGTGACGAGCTTCTTCGGCCGCCGACCGGCGTAGCGCGCTGGCGAGCCGCAGGCGCAGGGCTGCTGCGATTCGCCGGCCGCGTCTTCGTTCAACAGCGTCTCGAGCAAGACAGCGCCGGCTTGATGCAGCGCGTCGCGCGTCGCCTGTTCGACGGCTTCGAGGTCGAGCGACCCGCGCTTGCGCCTCTCACACAAGACGACCCGTAGCAGCCTCCCTACTTCTACGGCGACTTCTTGCTGGATCGCCTCGGCCGTTTTTTTTCCTGCGGACTCAGCTCGGTGTCCTCGGCGACGGGGCGCAAGCGGCAGATCTGTTCGTTGACTTCGAGCAGTTGTCGGCTCAGCTCCCGGAAGCGGTGAAAAGCCTCAACTTCGCGTTGCGCTTTGCGCCGCTGGGCGGGCGAGGAAAAGGTCTCACTCACGGTCTTGCCGTTGACCTTCCTGGTCAGGCGGTAGTTCGGGCCATGAGCGGGCTGGCCGGGCTGATGGCAGCGGCAGGACGGTTTGCCGCAGCGGCCGCTGACAGCGCTGATGGATCCGCTGCGGAAGTCTCCTAGATCGAGAATCCGAGCGAGGATGGCCTTTCGTTGACGTTCGAGCGCGACGAGAGATTCGGGCATAGTACGCCTCCTTTCCTAACATATCACTACGTAAGGATCAGCACGCAAAAAAGGGGAACCCGCAAATCATCACTTTCTTGTCGCGCACCCTGGCCGAGTTGTGATCCGAAACCGGTTTCGCTAAGCTGACCGATTCCAAGCTCATGCACCTGTCCGAACTCGATACACCGGCGTTGCTCATTGACCTCGACCGCATGGAGGGGAACCTGCGGCGCGTGGCCGACTACGCCGCGGAGCACCAGTTCCGTCTTCGTCCGCACACCAAGACCCACAAGAACCCGGCGATCGCGCGCATGCAGCTTGACCTGGGCGCGGTAGGTATGGCGGTGGCAAAGGTGGGCGAGGCCGAGGTGATGCTCGAAACCGAGACGCCTGATCTGCTGGTGGCCTATCCGATCGTGGGCGCGTCCAAGCTGAAGCGCCTGATGGAGGTTGCCAAGCAAACCAGCGTCACCGTCGCGCTGGATCACATCGACGTGGCCCGGCCGTTGTCGGAGGCCGCGCATGCTGCCGGCATCACCGTCGGCGTGCTGGCGGAAGCCAATATCGGCATGGACCGTTGCGGCGTCCCGCCGGGAGACGAACTCGTCACGCTCGCCCGCCAGCTCTCCCGGCTGCCGAGCCTGCGCTTCGACGGCGTGGAGTTCTACTACGGCCACGTGTGGATGCTTCTGCCCGACGGCGAAGAGGAACTCCGAAAGGTCAACGAGCGCGTGCAACAGATTCGAGCGGACTTCGATCGCGCGGGCCTCGAACTCAAGATCATCAGCGGCGGCTCGACGCCGGCGCTGTATCACTCGCACAAGATCGAGGACATGAACGAGATCCGTCCCGGTACGTACGTCTTTAACGACGTGATGCAGGTGTGGGCCGGCTCGGCTGACTGGGACCAATGCGCGGTGACGATCATGGCGACGATCGTCTCGACAGCCCGCGAGGGGTTCGTCATCGTCGACGGCGGGTCGAAGACCTTCACGTCCGACACTCGGCCTTTCATGGAGGAGATTACCTTCGGCCGCGTCACCGAAGCACCCGAGAGCCGCTTCTACAAGATGAACGAGGAGCACGGCTACATCGAGTGGAGGGGCGGCTCGCCTACTCCCCGCATCGGCGACCGGGTCCGTATCATCCCTAACCATGTTTGTGCGGCCACCAACATGCACGAGCGGGTGTACGGGATTCGCGGTGACCAAGTAGAGCACGTGTGGGAGGTCAAGGGGCGTGGGAAGTTGCAATAACTTTGGAACCGCAGCAACCACCGACGAACACAGATACAGGTAAACCACGCCCTAGTAGCTCGTGGCAGAATCGAGAACAGCACCGGTCAACATGTAGGGGCACGGCATGCCGTGCCCGGCCTGACGCAACATGTAGGGTGTCGAACAGGCTTGGCAAGGAACGTTGCTTTTACCACAGGCTGCTAGCGCTGAGATTTAAGATCCTCGATCAACTTCGGCCGCGCTTGATCGCATCAGGGAGTGTTACTCAGTCTGTGTTCATCCGTGGTTTCCAAAGAAAGGGGTAGTTCTTATGATTGAACGCATCATGGCGCCCGGCGGACCATCGCCGCGCGGTCCTTATTCTCACGCCGTTCGGGCGGGGGACTTTATCTTTGTTTCCGGTCAGGCGGCGCTTGATCCGGCGACGAATACATCGGTACCCGGCACCGTAGCCGCGGAGACCCATCAGACCATCAAGAATATTCAGTCGATTCTCCAAGCGGCGGGCGCGGACTTGAGCGACGTCGTCAAGTGCTCGGTCTTCCTGGCCGACATCCGGGACTTCGCGGAGATGAACCAAGTCTACGAGGAGTACTTCGGGCAAGCCAAACCGGCCCGTACCACGGTCAACGCTCTCCTGCCGGCCCAAGGCCTCAAGGTCGAAATCGACTGCATCGCCTATAAGCCCGCCGGCTAACGCCGGGACGCAGGAGTATCCCCGAGGAATGGGAGCCGGGCTGCCGGAAGCGCCGGCCCCCTAGCTCAACATCGCATTGGCCGTACAGACCTTCGTCCGTTACGAAAACAGCACCGGCCATGATCATCAGGATGACCTTCGAGTGTAATCTGCTCCCTGGTCTTCGAGAGGCGCAATCGGCCGGGCGCGCGCACCTCTTCTTCCCTCAGGACCGCCACCTGAACATCGCCGGCAACCGGCGAGCCGCGGAGATCTTGTTTCAATTCCTGCGGCAGCGCCACCAGTGAGCTCGGTCACTGCGGGCCACGATGGTCGTGCTATCCTTGCAGGCGGCATTTTCCAAAGAAGGAGAGACCCATGGCGGAAAAGAACGTTTCTCGGCGTGCGTTCGTGGCGATGGCAGGCGCAGCTTCGGCTGTGCCGGCGGAGGCCGCGGCGGGCCGCAAGGCGGTGGTTGCGCCGGCGGCGGTGAACATGGCGGCGCCACAAGCGCAAGGCGACTCGATCCGGGTGGTCACGCTGTACAAGTTCTCGCCGCGCGAGATGCAGCAGATCCAAGAGGCGGCCGCGCCCACGCGGGTCGAGATCACCATCTGCCGGGACCGCGACGAGTTCAAGCAGAGGCTCCGCGACGCGGAGGTCATCTACGGCGGCTTGCGGTCGGGAGAGATCGACTTTGCTCCCAAGGTGCAATGGATCATGAACGGCGGCGCCGGCGTGGAGAACCTGGCGCGGGACGTTCGTGACCATGCCGTCGTCCTCACCAACTATGCCCGGACGTTCGCGCCGGGTATCTCAGAGACTGCCATCGGGTTGCTGCTGTGCCTGACACACCGCATCGGGACCTACATGAAGCAGTTCTACGTCGACAAGGAAATGGTGCGGCTGGGCACCGTCAAGTCTGACGACCACGTCGAATTGGTCGGCCGCGTGATGGGTATCGTTGGGATGGGTGGGATTGGCAGCGCGATCGCAAGGCGCGCGCACTACGGCCTCGACATGCGGATCGTCGGCACCGACGCCAAGCCCCTGCCGAAACTGGAATACGTAGACGAGTTGTACGACCCCTCATGGTTTGACGAGATGGTGCCGCAAGTCGATGTGCTCGTCTCCGCCGTTCCGCACACACCGATCACCGAGCGCATGTTCAACGAAGACGTGTTCCGCAAGATGAAGAAGACGGCGTACTTCATCTGCATGTCGCGCGGCAAGGTGTTCGACGACATGGCGCTGGTCCGCGCACTCAAGGAAGGCTGGATCGCCGGCGCCGGGCTGGACGTCTTCGCGCCCGATCCCGCGCCGAAGGGGCACCCGATCTACGAGTTGGACAACGTGGTCATGACCCCGCACACGTCGGGCTGGAGCCCAGACCGCCAGGTGCGGCTCATCTCGTTGTTTTCCGAAAACATGCGGCGGTATGCCAAAGGGGCGCCGCTGATCAATGTGGTGGACAAGCAGGCGGGCTACTGAGCCGTGACCGTAAGGGAGCGGTCCGGCACGAACCCTGACGCCACTCGAACGCCTCTAAGAGCCTCTAAGAGCACCGCGGCCACCCTTGCGGCACCGCAAAGCGGCTGTGCGCTCCTTGCAAGGCAGGGTCATCGGTCGGGCTTGACGAAAGAACCGCACTCTGACCTCGGTCTACCAGCCCACACCGGACGCGAGTCCGCAAAGCACACGGACGGATGTTAGCCCGAGGTGGAGCCGTTAGGCGGAACCTCGGGTATCGAACCTCTTGCACCGGGAGCCCTGACAGGGCGATGGAAAGGCCGCCACGTACCGAGCGGCTGCATCCCGGACAGCAGCCCGTATCGCACCGAACGAGTTGCAACGCCAAACGGCGCTTGCCAGCCCTCTAGCTCCCTCTAGCCCGCGCTAACTTGAGCAGCTCAGCGGTCCGGCACGAACCCCGGCGCCCCTTCAAACGCGCCTAGCCTAGGTCTGCTCCTCCGACCCCTCCAACAACTCAGTCATCGTAAACACCCGCTCAAACGGGCAGCCGCTCTTCTCCTCAATGCTCTCCTTACTCCCCTGTTCCCGGTCCACCAGGCAGATCGCACCGAGCACATTCATCCCGGCCTCGCGCGCGCGCTCGATCGCTAGGACGGTGGAGCCTCCGGTCGTACACACGTCATCGACAACCACCACGTCGAGACCCTTTGCCTCATCGACGCCCACGATGTAACCCTGCCGGCCGTGGTCCTTAACGTCTTTGCGCACGAGGAAGGCGTTGATGACCGTGCCGTACTCGAGGGCTTCCCGAGCGACGGCGGTCACCACCGGATCGGCGCCCATGGTGAGTCCACCGATGGCGGCCGGGTGCCAACCCCGTTCGCGCATGGTTTCGATAAACGCCCGTCCGATCAGCGGCATGGCTTCGGCGCGCAACGTGGTGAGGCGCGCGTCGACGTAGATGTTGCTGCGCTGTCCCGAGGCGAGCACGAAGTCGCCTCGGCGAATGGAGTGCGTTTGCAGGATCTGCTTGAGGCGGTCGCGGTTGGAGTCACCGATCATGGCGGGCTGCTTTCTCGACGATTGCGAACATCGCGAACAGGGTGGCCGCGAACAGGGTGGCATGCGGAGGCCGAGCGCCCTGTTTCCAGGTAGTGTCTCAGTTTCAGCTTCAGCCGTTCCATATGCTTCCGGTTGCACCGAAGCAGCCGCCTTCAGGCGCCTTCAGGCTGCTTGCGCGCGAAGCGCGTTGTAGGCCGGCTGTTTACGGCCGGTTACTGGTCGCCGGCTGCATTAGGCAGGGCGTTTTAACGTCCTTCCTTGGCTGGCTTTAGCCACGCCCGGCCCCCATCCGGCCCCCCCCCCCCAAAAAAAAGATTCGCGCGATCATGCCCCCGCGTCCTCCTGGGCTTCTGCTGAAACCCAAACTGAGACACTACTCTGTTTACACGCGGACTCACGCCGCCTCACTAGAATAAAACGATCGGGTGCCGTGCGCGGGGGAGCGCGGCTTTCCACCCATCCATGACGGACGTTGCCATCGTCGGAGGAGGTATATCGGGCCTTTCGGCCGCATACTTTCTCGCCGAGCGCGGCTACGAGTGCACACTGATCGAAGCGCAATCGCGCCTGGGTGGTGTGATCCGCAGCGAGAGAGTCGATGGGTGCCTGGTCGAAGCCGGTCCTGATAGCTTTCTGGCACAGAAGCCCTGGGCGCTGGAGTTGATCCGCGAGTTGGGGATGGAGGACCAGGTCATCGGGTCCCAAGACCGCCGCCGGCGCACGTACGTGTTGCGCAAGGGGAAGCTGATTGTGCTTCCGGAGGGCATTCAGTTCCTGGCGCCGACCAGACTGAGGCCCATGTTGGAGACGCCGCTGCTGAGTTGGAGCGCCAAGGCGAGGATGGCCCTCGAGTGGTTTCGAAAGCCCGAGGATATCGAGGACGAGTCGGTCGCGGAGTTCGTCCGGCGCCACTACGGCCCGGAAGTGAACGAATACTTGGCGCAGCCGATGTTGGCCGGAGTCTACGGGGGATCGCCCGAGAAATTGAGCATGAACAGCGTGCTGCCGCGCTTCGTCGAGATGGCACGCAAAGACGGCAGTTTGACGAAAAGCATGCTGCGGGCACGCCGTGCCAAGCAGTCGGTTCTGGCGCAGCCCGTGTCTCCACCGCCGCTTTTTCAGTCCCTGAGAAACGGCATGCAGCAATTGACCGACGCCCTTGTGACACAGGTACAGGGACGCGTGCGGATCGTCACAGCCACCCTCGAGAGGCTCGAGACACTGCCGGCGGGCTATCACTTGCGGACGAGCGCCGGGCCGCTCGAAGCACAACAGGTCATTCTGGCGACGCCTGCCTACCGAGCCGCCGAGGTCGTCAAGCACATCGACGCGCGCTTGGCGGACCTACTGCTCGATATTCCTTACCATTCGTCGATCACCGTTTCGTTGCTGTATTCGAGACCGGAGTTCGATCACCGGCTGAACGGCTTTGGGTACCTCGTCCCGCGGGCCGAAGGAAAGAATCTGGCCGCATGCACCTGGGTGAACACGAAGTTCCCCTTTCGCGCCGACCGAAAAACGGGACTGCTTCGCGCTTTTCTGGCCGGTGACAAGGCCGAACAATATCTGTCGGCGGGCGATTCCGAGTTGGCGGAGGTCGCGCACCGGGAACTGAGCGAGGCGATGGGGTTCGCCGCCCGTCCGGCGTCGGTTCGAGTGCAGCGCTGGGAGAGGGCCATGGCGCAATACGAGGTGGGGCATCAGAAGCGGCTCGTGGCCATCGAAGGGCGGCTTCGGGAGTTGCCCGGGTTGCATCTGGGTGGAAACGGTTTCACGGGGATCGGTATCCCCGACTGCGTGCGGCGCAGCCGATCGATCGCCGAGCAGGTTGGAGAACGGGCGGCGGCACGCCGAGGCCGGCTGGCGTGACGGTTTGCATTCTTCCTGTCGGCCTCGTCTAAAACCCGCGGCGCGGTGTCCTGTATCAAGTAGGGATGCCCTCGACTCAATCATCCGGTGGCAGGTTTGATGGATCCCGCGGGTCGCGCCGAGAACCGGTGTTGTAGGCCGGCAAGACACGACATCTGGAGGCGTCCGGCGGCTGGAGCACGACATTTCGTGCCACGGTGCCAGACGTTACGCGATCCCGGTGCCGGCACGGACCCGCTACGTAGCCTAAGCCACTGAAAAGAAGTTAATTGCTTCGAGAGTTCAGCTATGATAAGGTTTGTGGTGAAGAGGTCAGCTAGGTTCTGGCTGCTCGCGGTTACCTCGTTCGCGCAGGCGGGTCCATTGCCTGTCGCGGCGGTACGCAATGAGCATGAGCCGGCCGCTTCACGGCGCTACGAGGTTCGGGAGGACAGCCGCACGGGCCGTTTGGTTCGAGTGGCCGTTTATGCGAGGCTCTCTGGGAAGCGGAAGGCCGCTCCCGGAAGCGTCAAAACGGGCGACGCCGCACCGGGCAACAGGGTTGTCCAAGGTCGCTCTGCTCGGGGTTCGCAGTTTGGTTCTGGAGCCCGGGTGGATATTGATGCCTTGGTACGGGCCGCCGCCGGCCGGCACAGCGTGGACGCGCGTTTCGTTCACGAGGTGATCCGGCAGGAGAGTAATTACGATCTGTTCGCGGTCTCGTCGAAAGGCGCCTGCGGACTGATGCAGTTGATGCCCGAAACCGCAAAGCGGTTTGGGGTACAGGACATTTTCGATCCCGCCGAAAATGTCGAAGGGGGAGTGAAATATCTCCGCCATTTGATGGATCGATACGATGGTGACTCGTTGCTCACTTTGGCCGCCTACAACGCCGGTGAAGGCGCTGTCGATAGTCATGGTGGCGTCCCCCCTTACCGGGAGACGCAAGACTATGTGCGACGGATCACAGATCGCTATGGAATCCTGGGTAGTTCCGTCTCGGATGGCACGGGCGCCGCGATAGGGCGTGTTGTGGCTCGGCAGATGCCTTCGGGCCTGCTGGTTTTCGAGATGGAGTAAGGGAGTCATGCCTTCTCTCTGGCATCGAGGCCGGAGAAGCTGGCCCCGGGCCGCGGGACTTGTAGCCGGGGTGCTTTTCCTGGTGTCTTCTTCCCTGTTCGCGGGGGCTAAATCCCCGTCTGCGCCTGCGCGGGATGCCTACGCGTACGCCACCCTCTTGTCTGAGGACTTGGGGGCCGTGCCGAGTTTTGAACTCGGTGCCAAGCAGTACCTGCTGGTGATCGAGGCCTTCCGAAAAGCCTATCTGACTGATCCGGAAGTCTCCCACAAGCAAGAGAGCCTGCTGGCCATCGGCCGCCTCTACCAGCAGATGGCGACCAGCAAGTTCGGCGAGTCCTCGCACCGCAAGGAGTCGCTCAGGGCATACCAGTCACTGCTGACCGAGTTTCCCGACACCGCCCGCAGAGCGGAGGTCAGCAACTCGATTCGGGGCCTGGGTGGGCAACCACCGCCGGAGCCGGTGAAGGCGGCCCCGGTCAGGGCGGCCGACGCCCCCCAGCCAGCTACGACCGACGTAGCGCTGACCCCGGCCCACTTCGAGGGCGACGCACTTGGCTCGGGCTCGATGCCCATCAAGGTAGGCCGAGCCTCCTCTCGAGGTTCACGGTTCGCTCAGGTTCGGCAGGTGCGCTACTGGTCGCATCCCGACTACACGCGGATCATCATCGAGCTGGACCGCAACGTCAAATACCGCTGGGACCGCTTGAAAGGGCCCCGGCGCGTGTACTTCGACTTGCTCGGGTCCCGCCTCGACCCGGCGCTCAAACGTGCCGCCGAGTTGGGGGTCAAGGATCCAATTGTCCACCGAATCCGCATTGGGCAGAACCGACAAAACGTGAGCCGTGTGGTCATCGACCTGACGTCGCGCGTGCCGTTCTCGGCGTCGTGGCTTTCGAATCCACCGCGTCTGGCGATCGAGTTGCGTACGAAGCCTCAGGAGCTTCTGGCTGAAAGCAACGGCCCACCCGCCGAGCCCACGCCGCCGCCTACCTTTGAGGAGGCGTTGCGAGGCGAGAGTGCGCCGGCAGCCACCGCTTTGACCCCTGGTTCCGGCGCGACGACAGCGGACGTCGAGCCCTCCTCGCTGGGTGCCGGTACCCTCCCGCCGCCAGTGACGTCCGAAACGATCCCGCCGCCGTGGGACGGGGAGAATCAACCGCCCGACACGGCCGGCAAACTGGTCGTGGCGACAGCCGAGTTGCCGCCCGAGTTGCCCCCCGAGCAGCCCCGCCGGGTCTTCGAGCGCTACGAGCCGCGATTCGTCAACGAGACCGATACACCACCCGAGCGCGTTGCCGTCGAGCCTCCCCAGTGGAAGCCGGTCATCGATCCCTCGAACGCAACCGGCGCCGAGACGTCCGGGCAGGTCCCCAGCGCCCTGCTTGAGATGGACGTAGCGAACGTTCCCCCTCCGGTCGAGCAGCCGCCAGTCGTGGCGAAGCTGACTCCTCCTCCCGAGGGTGCGCCGGCTCCTCTGGCGGTCGAGATCGAGCCACCCAAGCCCGCGAAGACGACAAGCCGTGGCAAGCGAAATCTCATCCGAGCGCTGGGCCTCAAATTGGGCCGGGTTGTGATTGACCCGGGGCACGGCGGGCGCCATACGGGCAGCATCGGCCCCACGGGCCTTCAGGAAAAGGCCGTGGTCAACGACATTGCACAGCGCCTCGGTGCGCTTATTGAGGAGCAACTCGGCGCCGAAGTGATCTACACACGCACGGACGACCGCTTCGTCGCCCTTCGCCAGCGCACGAAAATCGCCAACGACGAGAAAGCCGACTTGTTTGTCTCGATCCACGCCAATGGGGCGAAACAGCGTAGCGTCCGCGGTGTTGAAACCTACTACCTGAACTTCACGACCGATTCCTGGGCGATGGCAGTCGCCGCCCGCGAGAACGCGGCGGCCAATCGGTCGGTCCACGAACTCCAGGACCTGCTTTCGAAGATCGTGCTGAAAGAAACCATCGACGAGTCTCGAGAGTTCGCGGCGAAGGTGCAGCATAGCCTGCACCGCGGCCTCGCGAAAGACATCAAGGGCCTGCGCAATCGCGGGGTACGCAAAGCGCCCCTGATTGTCTTGATCGGCGCCAAGATGCCGGCGGTCCTCGTGGAGATCGGTTTCATCAGCAACCCCAGCGACGAGAAACTCCTCAAGAGCAGTACACATCGCCAGAAGGTGGCGCAACACATCTACAGCGGCATTGCCGGCTACGCCGATACGCTGAGCACCTTCCAGGTCACTCAGAAAAAAGGCAAGTCCACCGGCGACGACTGAGCCACGTGAGCTCGCCGGCCCAACGTCCTGACCGGGCATATGGGGCTGACCGGGCATCAGGGAACCGCCTGCATGTCCGCGGTGATGTGCTGAGAGGAAAGCTCGGTGGGAAAGAGACGGACTCCATCGAGTGACATGCCTAGGTAGCCGCCGTTGTACCACGAGGCACGTCCGAAGAGCGGCTCGACGGCGGTCTGCGGCGTAAACGTACTGAACACCGCGGTACGATCCAGCAACCCGTCGACGTAGATCGCTCCACGGCGGCTGGTTTCGTTGAGCGCGAAGGCGACATGGTACCAGCGGTCCACGTCGAGAGGCGTGTGCGACACGAGCCATGTGGCGGAGGAGGGGAGCCCGGAGACCGACAGAATCAGCCTTCCCTCGGACGTGACACCGGCGAACCAACCCTGGTAGTCGCCCCCGTAATTCGAGAAGATGACCCCCCAGCCACCTGGGTAGGCGGAAAGCTTGAGCCAACCGGTCAAGGTGAAGCCGGCGGTGCTCAGGTTCGCGGCAGGTGTGAGGCGGGCATGGTCGCTCCATCCGTTGAACCCGCGGGCGTTGCCCGCGACACCGGCGACCGTGCTGGTGCCGGCGCCCGCGGTAACGGCGTGGTGCCCGTTACCGGAGATGTCGGTCAGAAGCCCGCCGGGGCCGGTTACGGCGTCGTCCATCGGCCAATAAGCGACCCGCTGAGGGCTCCCGGCGCCACCGAAGCTTGCGAAGTCGGCTGTGACCTCGGCCGGTGTCCACGCAGCAGATGTCATCTTCAGTTCGTCGATGTCGCACGCGAGGTACGCGCCGCCGTACCAGGAGGCCCTCGCGAAGGTCAGCGAACCTCCGACCTTGGGTGTCAGGCCCCCGACGTACTGCTGGACGTCAGCGACCCCATCGATGTAGATGGCCGCTTGCTGCGTTCGGCCGTCGTAGGTCACGGCGAGGTGATACCAGCGGTCGAGCGACAGAGCCGAGTTCGACACGAGTCCGCGCGAGGTGGTGGGGAGCCGGTTGACCGACAACAGAACCCGGCCGTCGGATTGAACGGCCACATACCAACCCTGATAGTCGCCTCCGTAGTTTGAAAGGACGATGCCGAAGTTCGACGGATAGGCGCTCACCCGGAGCCAGGTGCGCATCGTGAAACGGGCCGGCGTGAAACGATGCGAGGCATCCACCGTGACCACGGCGCTTGCGCCGTCGAAACGGCGGGCCTGGCCTTGCACGCCGGCGACGAGTTGGCCTCCGATCGTAGTCCCATCATGCTGGTTGGCTGAACTATCGTCGGCGTTCGTTTCGAATTGCCACTCCGCGATTGCCGATGGGTCGGCGGCGGGTGGCGGCGGAGAAAACTGTGCGAGGTCGGCGGCCACTTCCGAAGCGCTTCGAGCACGGGGCAGAATCTGCGTCTCGTCGATCGCGAAGTTGAGGCGGTACCAGCCGTACCAAGACGCCTTTCCCGCAGTGAGCGGGAGGGCCGTCTCCGGCGCAAGGCCGGGCACAAAGGTTTGCGCCTCGAGGGCGCCGTCCAGGTAGAGCCGAGCCAGGCGCGTCGGCGCATCGTAGGTTGCTGAGACCGCATACCATCGCTCCCGCTGCAGCGTAGAGGACGACACCAGCCAGCGTGCGTCCGCCGGCGGTTGGGAGACCATGAACAGTAGCTGACCGCCGGCGTTCACGCTCAACAGCCAACCATGAAAGTTGCCACCGTACGCGGAGAGGATCGTCCCAAGGCCGTCGGGGTAGGAGAGCAGCCGCACCCAAGTGCGCACGGTGAAGCTAGGCGGCGTCAGCGACGCGGAGTCCGAAAACTCGATGGAGTCCGTCGAACCGTTGAGCAGTCGAGCGTTGCCCGAGACACCCGGCACGGGGATGGATCCGAAGCTCTGCGTCGTGCCGTGATGACCCCCTCCGGAGGCATCGGCGATCGTCACGCCGGCCCCCGACCCGCTTTCATCGAACGTCCACTCCACCACCGGCGCCTCGACCGCCGGGACAGTCAGCGAGACGGGAACCGTTACCGGGGACCCGGCCGCGCCATCGGCAGTGAACTCGATCGCGCCCGCGTAGCTTCCGGGAGCCAGCTCTAATACGTCGGCTGTAACCGATGGGCTCGACGGCGCGGTTCCGGCGAGGGGTGAGAGGCTGAGCCACGAGCCGCCTTGCGTGACTGAACCAGTCCAGCTCAAGCTGCCCGCCCCGCCGTTGCTGATCGTGAGCGTCTCGCCGCCCGGGTTCACGCCCACGGCGGGGGCGTTGAGGGTCAAAGATTGGGGAGAGACTTCCAGGACAGCGGCCGGCCCAGCCAGTCGCGAGATGCGCACGTTGTCGATGAACCAGCCCTCGTGATCGTTGTGCTGGGCATCGAACGTGTCGAAGTCGAACCGAAGCCGAACGATTTGGCCGGCGAATCGGGTGAGGTTGACCTGGTGGTGATCGAAGGCTGTCCCAGAGGAATTGTGGGCCAGATGGCTGATGGTCTTCCAACTAGAGCCGCCGTCGGTGCTGATCATCAGCCGCCCGGAGTCGGCGTTGAGATAGGCCCCGACCGAGCCGCCGCCCAAGGTTACGCCGACACCGAATCCTTCGCCCGCCAGAAACTGATCCCAGTCGAGGATGGCCGCTCCCGCCGCGGTCAAGTTGATCGGCGGCGAGCTGAGAGTGCCGAAGGTGCGTATGCCGGTCTGGTAGGAGCCCGTCGCCTGTTGACCGTACCACCAGGAGTAAGAGCCGGCCGCCGCCCGACGAGTTGTGCGGTGCCAGAGGCCGGTGGCCGTCCATCCGTTGGTGCCGCTTTCGGCGTCGTCGAAGAACAGCGTATCGGTGGCGACTGGGGGCGTTCCGCCGCAGACCTCGGGGAGATCGTCGGCCTCGAACACGCTGAGCCCGGTGTCGTTGGGATGTGCGGATTGAATCGGATTCAGGGCGGCCGAAGCGCCGAAGCCACGGGACGCAAAGACGGTCCACACCGCGCAGGCATCCGCTCCGCCCACACCCTGGGCCTGGGCGGCCTGGACGATCGCGTCGCGGGCGTCAAGCAACGATGGGCGAGATGGGGTCAGCTTGAGAGCTGTTGTGACGACTTGCTCGAAGTCCTCCCTACCGAGGCCCGAGCGCAGGTCCCAAAGCACCGTGGCCCACAGTTCACCGTCACGGTGGACCTGCGGTATCCGTAGCAGCCGGCCCGTGCCAGGGATCACTTTGAGGAACAACGTTCCAAAGTCGCCGAAGCGGTAGGGGCTGTTGTCATAGGCGACCGTTCGCATGCCGGTGGCGGGGTTGGCAAACACATACTCGCCGAAGACGGGATCGCCGGTGAACGAGGCCGCGTAGGCGTCGCTCCAGCCCTCACTCATCGCGCCGCTATGCCACAGGAACAGGCCCGTCGTGCTGTTGGGTCCGCCGATGAGCCGCGTGGTCAAGCCGTGAACATACTCGTGTACGATGATGTCGCCATCGAAGGCGGAGTCACGTTGATTCCACGTAAATAGCCCCAACTCCATCCGGGGCGCTATGCCGTCGGGAGGGGTCGTGAAGAAAGCGTTGTTGCTTACCGAGCCGTCCTGCACGTGAACCCATACGCGGTCACCCCCGGAACCCCCTCGGCCGAAGTTGTCGGCTTGGAAGTTGCCCGACGGCTCATCGAATCCGAGCGCATAAAGCCAGTCGTGGACGGCGTTTGTCCAGTAGAAGGCATTGGTGAGAGCGGCTTGGCGATCGGGGACGGGATTGCCCGTCAGGGAATAGGCGTCGTTGAAGGCGAAATCGAAATTCGCGTTAACGGCAACAGCGCGGGAATCGCAGACGTTGTTGGCATCGACGTCGAGACAGACGTCCGCGTTGTTACCCAGGGTTTCGTCGCCGTCGACCCAGCAGCGGTTGGCTAGAGGGCCGGCCCAGAACTGGGACGGATAGATCAGCGCGGGACAGTCGCCACCCGGTGCGGGCCATCCGGTGAGCGGCTGTGTCGTCGGCCCGCCCTGGCCGGGGTGCGCGTGGTCGCCGGCACGGAAGACCAGGCCCTGAGGCGCAACTTGACGGGCGAGGTTGCGGCTGAAAAGGATGTCCCCGCGGTTGGCGTCGGCAACGACCCAGTAGGCCTTCGTGGGACTGATGTGTAAATAGATCTGCCAAGCCGGCACGGTCTCCCCTCCAACGGGAAACCAGACCAAGCTCGCTACAGCCGGGCTCAACAACGAGGGGGCCTGGTAGGTGACTCGCCGCATCGAGGTCGAGGGAGGGCCGGCTGCGGCTTCACTGATCGTCAGATCGAGCTGTGTCGCTGGAGATATTCTCTTCGCAGCGGCCTCGATGGCGGCGCGGGCTCCAAGAACGGTAGCCAGGGAGCTGGGCGCGGCGACGGTGGGAGGCGGATCGGCCCGCCAGATGCGGCCCTCGGCGTCTAGGTGGACGCGTACGGGCGAGTCGAAAAATGGAATGCCGGCATAGGCTGGATCGAAGACGAGATGGGTAAGCCTGGCCCGCTTGGATTCGAAGCGCGCTGCCAACGGCAGATCCATGCACGGGACCGTTTTGGTCGGCGTGCCCCGGCCCAGGAACTCCCTCGCGACGGTTTCAGGGTCCCCGGCCCTAGCGGCGGTCAGCGGGCCTCGGAGGCTGTAGGCCGGGCGTGTTCTTGGCGAAAACGCTGCCGCGTTGTCACCTGCCTTGGATGGGGCATCCCGGTTGTCAGACGAACGATCTCAGGGAACCGAGTCGCGCGAATCGTAGAAATCGTAGTCGGGCGGCCGGGACGCAGGGCCCTGGGCGCCGACCTGTCCCCCGAACGCAAGAGTGCACATCAGCCCCGATAGCCAACTCCGGCAACGCATCATTACTAATTACCTTCTCGACTTGTGGTGGGCGGCCCTAGCCTCGATTTCGACCACCTGCCGGCCCCCAAGTCATTTGGCGCGTTCCGCTTCCTAGGGGCTGGCGACCTCTGCCACCGATTGGGCGCACGGGGGGTGTAGGGTCTCATGTTGTCGTTGGTGTCGACGTTGTTTTTGCGCTGTTGGGCGGCGATTACCTCCCCAGTACCTCCGTTGCCAGGCGGCTCGGAACGGGCGCCACGGGGGTCCGGTTCGTTCCGTAATTCGTCCTGAGGGCTTCGGCGGTGCTCAAGGCGTTTGTTTTCAGGGGGCCTTGGGTTCGTCTGTGGCCGCGGTCACTCATTCGTGATTCGTGATTCGTGAATCGTGATTCGTCGCCGAGAGTCGCTTGGGGACTGGGCACGGACTGGGAGGAAAGGCCGCGGATCTCAAAACCGAGATCCGCGCTACGCGCTGCGACGTTTTGCGCTGCGACGTTTTGCGCCGGGCCGGGCTGCCGGGCACGGCATGCCGTGCCCCTACATTCGGGACACCCGTCCTCGGTTTGCACCGACTGGGTCTGGGCGCGGAAGCCGATCGGGTTGGAGGTCTGCGCTGCCGCCGCCGGGGGCTCGTAGCGCGGCGGTTGGCGCTCCATCGGGTCGGGGGTGGTGTAGGGGTCCGGGTCGGTGACGGTCGGACGGTGGATCGCCCCGTTCGCCGCGCGATTCTCTTTGCACTCGAACTCGTCTTTGCGCAGTTGCCGGATCATCCGCAGAGCGCGCGTGATGTCGCGGCTCGTCATGGTGCGGTAGCGGGCCAGGTTGTGGAGGGCCTGGGTGTGGTCCTGCATGCTCTTGCCCAGGAGCTGGTTCTCGCCGTTGCGGCCCGGGACGACGGTGTCGGGGTAGCGTTCGCGGGTCGAACGGTCGGTGCCGTGGTACTGGTAGGTGGTGAGGCCGGCCTCGATGCGGGTGATGCGACGCAGACGCCAACGAGAGTCGGCGATCTGGAGGACGAGCTCGAATTCGATGGCGTTCTTGGGGAAGAGGTTTTCTTCGAGGATTTGGAGTTGGCGGTCGTATTCGGCGGGGTCCTCGTCGGCCATGACGGCGTCGCGGGCGAGGAGGCCGTGCTTGAGAGCGTTTTGTGAGGAGCGGGCTTTGCCCTCGGGGGTGCGGGGGCCGGTTGATTTCTTGGCGTTTTGTCGGTTCGCCTTCCGTTGTGCTGTTGTAGGCATAAGTTTTCTCTCCTTAGGATTTCGGTTTAGGTTGGAACGCCGGGTGGCGGGCGACCTTGGCGTCGGCTCGCGGACGGGAGCCGGGTTGCGGGCCTGAGTCCCGAAGAATCGAGACTCGGCAAACTAAAGTTTGCGCCACACATCAGGCGGCGTTCTTCACTTACAGAGTACGGTGAGGTAGGGGGGCTGGAAGGGGGATTGGTTGGCTAAGTGGTTGGAAATGCGGGAGATGAAAATTTGAACGGAATTATCTAGTTGACAAACCCACTCAGACATGAGACAATGGGTTTGTTATGCAGATCGAAGATATCAACCTAGTCACCATCGCCGAGTACATGACGGACGAAGATGAGGCCATAACCTTCTTTGAGTCAATACGTTGGCCGGATGGTCCGGTCTGCCCGCACTGTGGCGGCGAAGGCTACCACCTGACCGCCAAGCCGGGTTCCAAACGACCGGGGCGCAAGGGCCTGTTGAAGTGCCGGAAGTGCCGAAAGCAGTTCAGCGTCCGCGTCGGTACAATCTTTGAGGACTCCAAGATATCACTCGGCAAGTGGCTGGCGGCGATCCACTTGATGTGCAGTTCCAAGAAGGGCATCAGCGCCCTACAACTGAAGCGCAACCTGAAGGTCGCATACGCCACAGCATGGTTCATGTGCCATCGTGTGAGGCACGCCATGACGCAAGAACCACTGGCGGGAATGCTCAAGGGAACCGTTGAGGCCGACGAAACCTACGTTGGTGGCAAGCCGAGACGCGGCGGGCAGAAGAGCAAGACTGGACGCGGAACCAAGAAAACCCCGGTCATGGTTCTGGTCGAGCGCGGCGGCGAAGCACGAGCCAAGCCGATCGAGCGTGTGGACGGAGCCACGCTCAAGGGTGAAATTCGGAAGCACGTTGATCCGTCCGCAACGATCAACACCGATGACTTCCGGAGCTACGGCGGCATCGGTCGGCACTTTGAGGGGGGGCATCGCGTTGTCCAGCACAGCAAGGGCGAGTACGCTGTTCGGGTGTTCGGTCAGCCAGTCCACACGAACACAGCGGAAAGTTTTTTCGCGTTGATGAAACGCGGGCACTACGGCGTGTTCCACCAGTGGTCCAAGAAGCACCTACACCGCTACTGCGATGAGTTCGCGTTCCGCTGGAACCTGCGGGATCTGAGCGACGGCGAGCGCACCGTGGTTGCGATCATGAGTTCGATTGGCAAGCGGTTGATGTACAAAGAGCCAACGATGTCATCCCCAGAGGATTTCAGTCACGGAACCTAGATCCAACAGAATCAATCAGTTACGGAGAAAGGGGCCGTCACCAGAGCCCCTGTGCGCTATCCTGAAACCGAGAGGGAGAATATGACAGCGCACACGTGCCGGCGTAGTGCCAATAACCTATTGCAAAAGCACACAGCGCTGTGCGACTATGAGGTCGCTGGAGGCTTCTCTGGAGAGTCGTCGGATTCCGTTTCCTTGCTCTGTTCCTTAATCTTCTTCGCTCTAGCGGCATCTTCGACGTTCTTCCAGAGCTTGGCTGTCTTATGAAAATGAGAAACATCGCGAGCGAAACAAAGGCCAGGAAGCGTCTCTCCCGTAGCTCGATTGGCGATGTAGGCAGAGATCAACCCGACGATCTGGGCATCTCCGGGAGTAGCTTGGTACATGACCGGTCCACCGCTGACGCCGTTGATTGCAACGCCGTCGATCAAGTAAGAGTTGGTGGGATCGAGTCTCGCGCTGATGCTGCCAGAGAAGAAGCAGAGCGTGTTCTGAGTAATCGCGGGATAGCCGATCCAGCCCACCTCAGAGCCGATCACCAATCCAGCGTCGGCTGGGAGGAGTTGTACCGCCTGCTCTGGAAAATCAAACTTGCCAAGTTGCATCAGGATAAAGGCTGAATCCTTATCCGCATCTCTAAAGATCACCCGGTCTGCTTCTGTGAGGAGAACCGATTCCACTGAGGCATGGTGCTGAATCCGGATCGGTTGCTGCCAACGGTCCGCATGACTGACTACATGGTCGGCAGTGGCTATGCCGCACAGCGTTCGGTCCTCGTTGTGAAAACACAGGAATCCAGTCCCGTGACCGTCTGGCGTCTCGATCTTCACGACGCTCGGCGTTACCTGCTCAACGATCTGATTCCAATCCATGTTCTGCTCCTACGCTCGACTTGGCCTGAAAAAAGTTCGGCAGCCCAATTCCAAGGTGCTATAATAGTGATGCGGTAGGCGGGACTCGAACCCGCACGGAGGCCACCCGTTGAGCACGGACCTCCACCCGATTCCAAATCGGGCGCGGCTACCTATTTCGCCACTACCGCGCTATGGTGGACCTGGAGGGACTCGAACCCTCGGTCGTCTCGCTTGTCACGGCTGCCGACCGCAAAACCCTTTGCCAAGCCCACATCGGTCCTGGGGGCGGTTTATCCCGCCCCCAGGTGTTCAGCCGCTGAACTGGCAGCTTCCTGTACCTCCTCTTTTTCTCCAGAAGAGGAAAAACGAAATCGAGTCGGGCGCGTACCGCTGCCTCTCTCGGCAATCTCCAAGAGCCCCTCAGTCGCGAAACGAAGGAGCGTCTTTGTGACGGCGACCTTCGGACGGGCGTCGTTGAAGGTGAACCCGGTTTTGACCATCTCCTCAACGACTGTCGCAGCATCAAAGTACGACCACCCAGTAAAGCGGTTGATCTGGTTTTGGATGGCGGTTTTGAGTTCGCCACGCGCCATCTTCGGGGGATTAGCAGCAGTGCTTTGCATACCTGATCCGCTGTCCTCAACTAGACTTCGTAGTTCTGCCATCATTTCGGGATCTGACGCGAGGGACTTGAGTGCCTGTAGCTTGGCGATCTTCTCGTCAATCCGCCGCTGTAGTTCCGATCCGGTGGTCATAGGTCACCCTCCACACATCCAGTGTACCACAGTCTGCCGATATGCCTAACAAGGACAGAACACCCAAGGAACCAACCCACAGCCGAAAGCCTATCAAGATTCCGCTGACTCTAGATGTAGCGGTCGCGGGCCTGTTGGCCGTTAAGCCGCCAGCCAAGAGCCAGCGGCGCAAGACAGCGAAGAAACGGAGAACTTAGCTATGGTTACCCTAGACCCTCAGTGTAAGGACTACAATGTGGGTGTGTCAACTAGATAGTTGCGAATTTGAAAGGCCGGGTATCCACTTGACTCAGGTGACCCCAACATCTTGTAGTTGGGCTCACAGCGTCTTAGCGTCCCAATCGGCGACGATCGAGCGGTACGGCGTCGGCTCCACCGCCATGGCCTGCTGCACAAGGCGGTAGAAGAGCTTGCCCCGACTGCGTGATCTGCGCCGATTGAAGCGGAACACGAACTCGTCGAGATAGTAGTCCAGATGCTCGTGGCTGACCGCCCCCTGATGCGTGCCCAGCATCCAGCGCTTGAGTAGCGAGATCGCCAAGTGCACCCTCGGCAGTAGCTGCGAGGCCTGCTCGCGGCGGTTGTTAATCGAGATGATACGACGCTGGTAGTCCTTCTTCTTGAGCGGATCGTAGCCCGACCAGTTGTCGGTAACAACCACGCTGCCCGGCTCGACCGACTCCTCGACGAAGGGCATCAAACTGGCCGCCGAGGCGTTCTGAACGCGCTGCATGCGGATGCGCCCCAGCCCGGTGCCTCTCTCTTCCGCGGCGACTGCAATCAACGCTTTACGCTCGGTCTGCCGGCCGATTACCCCTTCTTCTTCAGCGCCCCAGTAGGTCTCATCGACCTCGACGAGGCCCGTCAATCGCTCCCGCCCCGGGCGCACCATCGCTCGCCTCAGCTTGTGCATCCAAGGCCAGGCGGTTTGGTAACTGCCCAGTCCCAGAACGCGCTGTAGACCCAGGGCGCTGGCCCCATTCTTCTGCGTGGTGATGGTCCACATCGCCCGGAACCACAGCCGCAGCGGCTTGCGTGTGTCTTGAAAGATCGTGCCGGCGGTGACGGAGGTTTGCCGCCCGCAGCGAGCGCATTCGAACCACACTTTGCGCACCGGCCAAGCGCGCTCATGCCCACACCTTGGACAGCGGAAACCCTCTGGCCAGCGCAAGGCGAACAGATAGTCGCGGCAAGCCTCCTCGCTCGCAAAGTGAGACTCGAATTCGAGTTGGTCGCGCGGGTAATCCTCCACCAGGCCCTACACTACATCTTGGGGTCACCTGAGTCAAGTGGATACCCAGCTTTGAAAGTTCTGTGACTGGTTCGCGCGGGTGCGGCTCAAGTCGCGAGATTGGGTGCTTCCGGCGGGCGCGTCATCCGGCGCATGTGCATTCAGATCGTAAGGTTGTTCCGCTCGATGTGAGAAGTGTAGATCTGGGCTCACCGCTAAACGATGGACTCACGACGCCAAAGATTCTCTCGTGCCGGCCCCGATGAATCACCGCGCCTTCCTCAAGGCTCTCGCTCGGGGCAACCCTCGCAGGAATATCAGCACGCAGAATCTCGCTTCTCTCCTTTGGATCTCCCCCCA
This sequence comes from Bryobacterales bacterium, assembly GCA_965261065.1. GTDB lineage: Bacteria > Acidobacteriota > Terriglobia > Bryobacterales > UBA6623 > JAKZVK01. The sequence continues at coordinate 202,904 of OZ253444.1, forward strand.
TCACGTCCAAATTCCAATCGTTCGATACCAGACTGTTCCTCAAGGGGTCGAACCACTTCCCCGTGCCGCTTGCAATACGCGAATATCGTTGTATCGATCGGCGACGCCGCGGTCAGCTTCGATGGATTCTCCAGAAGGCAGCTCCAAGACAACGCGCCCCCGCTCAATAGTTCGGGCTGCCTTAGGGCGACGACCACGGAGGCCTGCCCAGGACGTATTCGTCAACGGAGACGTTCAGTAACAGGTGAGCCATGCAGATCGCAAGAAAGCGGCCCAACTAAGCGGCCGAACTGGGAAGCCAAGCGGGGAATCGCCAGACCGGTTCTTCGCGTTAGGTTCCGGCCCGCCGCTCACAAGCGGCGGGCCTAAGGGATACCCAATACGGGATGCGCGACTACATCAACGCGGTCGGCCGGCGGGCCCAGTCCTTGCCCTTAGCCTTGGCGATGGACTCGAGCGCCTGCACGTGCGCCGTCGACTGCGTGAGGATGTGGTGCAGATCGTTGCCGATGCTAATGAACGTGAAGTCCTTGTCGAGAAACTCCCCAACGCGGTCGGTCCCGAATAGGAATAGGCCGAGGATGACGTTGTTCTTTTTCGCCTCGGCGATCAGCGAGTCGGTCGCCTCTTGAAGCTCCGGCGACGTGTACATGTGCGGGAATTCATACTTCTCGTAAAGCCCCATCGACATACATAGGTCGTTCTGTCCAAGGAACAGGATGTCGACTTCCGGGACGGCGGCGATGGCGGCTATGTTCTTGATGCACGAGGCCGTCTCGACCTGCAGAGCGACGATGATGTTGTCGTTAGCCGCGCCGGCGTATCCCAGTAGGCCTTTCTTGTTCATGCTGCGCTGCGGGAAGTAAACCGAGCGCGTTCCCACCGTGGGGTACCGGGCGCAGCTGACGGCCTGGGTGGCCTCCTCGGGGGTGTTAATGTAAGGCACCAAAACGCCGTCGGATCCCAGATCGAGCGCTTGCTGGATGCCGCCACGGTCGTGGTAACCCTCCACGCGCACCATCGACTTTGCCCCGCCGCTGTCGATGGCGCAAAGCATGGCGGACAGCCGCTCGTGGTCCATCGGGCCGTGCTGCGTATCGACCAGCAGCCAGTCGTAGCCGCTGTGGGCCAACTGCTCGACCGCGGTCGGGCTATGCGAGTTGATGAACAGGCCCATCTTGGGGTTACCGGCGCGACACGCCGCCTTGAGTTCGGCTCCTGTGAGTTCAGCCATCGTTGATCTAGTCCTCCTGGACGGACGGGTAGCGTCCCGCCCGCAATAGTTTTGCCAAAAAGGGACACTGTAGCCAATCGAGCAACCCGACGTCAAAGGGGCCAATGCCGGCTGAGGGCTTGGTGGCGGTAGACTTCAGTGACAGCCGGTCGTCGAGAAAACCGAGCCGGCAAGGCCGGTGATGGGTTGTTTCGCGCGGCCCGCAATTCACTCACCGCTTGTATCAGACGGCTGGCCTGGGTTTCTCAATTCGTGGCGTGCTTCGGCCGTCAGGTGGTGAGAAATCCAGGCTACCTGGAGACCAAATCAAGAACAGACCTATAATGGTCACGATGATGAGCCGGCTTGCGTGGACGCTTAGTCTGTGTGCCGCTGTTCTTTGTGCCCATGGGGAGGCCTCGGCGGCCGGCCCCGTGGACTTCGCACGGGACGTGCTGCCGATTCTCGAAGACCGTTGCCATGCCTGTCACGGTCCGGCGCTGGTGACCGCCAACCTGCGCCTTGATAGTAAGGCCCGGGCCATGAAGGGAGGGGACTCCGGGGCGGTCATCGTTCCCGGTCAAGCAGAACAGAGCCTCTTGATCCAGCGCATCACGGGCTCGAAGCTGGGGATCCGTATGCCGCCCACCGGCGCGCTGCCGGACGGGGAGATCACCGTCTTACGAAATTGGATCGACCAGGGCGGGCCGTGGCCCGACGAGGCGGAGATGGCGGCGGAGCCTGGCCAGCGGCAGGTCACCGCGGTCGCCGCCGAGCTGTTCGACGCGATTCGCGCCAGCGATTTGAAGCGCATCGGTGGGCAACTTGGGGCCGGCGCCGACATTGCGATCCGCGACGGGTTCGGGGATACGGCCCTCATGTACGCCGCGTCGTACGCAGGTGAAAACGCTCTGCACATCGTGCTCGACCACGGGGCCGATCCCAATGAGTCAAACGACAGCGGGGCCACGGCGCTCATGCGCGCGGCGGGCGATCTGGGCAAGGTGCGACTCCTGCTCGAAGCCGGGGCTGAGGTCGGCGCACAGTCGGACCTGGGCCGGACGGCGCTCATGATTGCCGCGCGCAAAGCCGGGACCGCGCTCATTCTGAAATTGCTGCTCGAAACGGGGGCTGAGCCTAACGCGCGAGATAGCCGCGGCGTGACGGCCATCATGGAGGCGGCGCGCGCCGGGGATGACGAGTCGATCGAGGTGCTGATCGGGTATGGTGCGGACGTCAACGCTGTCCGCAACAACGGACGCACGGCGCTGATGGCGGCCGCACGGAGCCGGCGTCTGTCGGCCGTACAGGCGCTGCTCGACCACCGAGCCGACGTGAACGTGCAGGCCGCCAAGGGCCCCGGCTCCAACAGCTTAGATACGGCGCTCACGATGGCCGCGGCGCGCGGCGTCCCCGATATCGTCAAGGCTTTGCTCCAAAAGGGCGCCGATACCACCGCATACAACGAACTGGGCTACACGGCGCTGATGCAAGCGGCCTATTCGGACTACGTCGACGCCGAGGCGGTGCGGGTGTTACTGGCGCATGGCGCCGACGTCCACGTGGAAGCCAAGGACGGCGAGACTCCGCTCAGTGTGGCGAAGATGCGCGGGGAGACGGCGATTGTCCGCCTGCTACAAGAGGCGGGGGCCACGAAATGAGTCGATCGGCAAAGTATCGGTTGGCCCGCCGGAGCATCTGCGCCAAGGTGACCTGCCTGGCGGCGGCCCTCGCGCTGGTTCAACTCTCACAAGCAGCCGATCTCGAGCCTGCCCGCCTCAAGGCCGCCGCCGAGAAGAGCGTCGCACTCCTGCAAGCCAGCGGCCCTGTTTTCTTCAAGAAGTCGGGGTGCGTCGCCTGCCATCACCAGTCCCTCACTGCGATGGCCGTGGGGCTCGCCCGGAAGCGGGGGTTCCACGTCGACGAAGAACTGGCGCGCCGGCAGTCTGAAAGCGTGGCCGAGATGATGCGGGCCCGGCGCGAGACGATGCTGCAATCGATGACGGACGGCGCCGGTTTCCACAGCGTGGCGTATACGCTGGCCGGCATGGCGGCGGAAGACTATCCCCCCGACGTTCTCACCGACGCCATGGCGATCCATCTATCCGAAGGACAGTCGCTCGACGGCCGCTGGAGTACCGCGCCCGATCGCCCGCCGACGCAATACAGCGACTACACCACCACGGCCCTTAGCATCCGAGGCATGCAAGTCTACGCTCCCCCAGGCCGCCGGGAGGAATGCAACGAGAAGATCGTGCTCGCCAAGAAGTGGCTGCTGAGCGCGGCCCCGACGGCGACGGAAGAAACCGCCTTTCGCCTGCTAGGCCTGGGTTGGGCGAAAGCGACCCCGGCGGAAGTGAAAGGGCCCACGGAAGACCTTCTCGCCGAGCAGCGGAGCGACGGCGGCTGGGCGCAGTTGCCGAAGCTCGACAGCGATCCCTACGCCACCGCTCAGGTGTTGGTCGCACTTCATTGGGGTGGCGGCGTCGCGACCCACCACACGGCTTACCAACGCGGCCTCGAGTATCTGCTCGACACGCAATACGACGATGGCTCGTGGCTGGTCCAGACCCGGTCGCGGCCGTTCCAGCCCTATTTCGAGAGCGGCATCCCCCACGGCGAGAATCAGTGGATCTCCGCCTGTGCGATGAGCTGGGCATCGATGGCGCTGATGCCGGCAACCGAGCCGTAGCGCGCTAAACTAGACGGGCCCTTCTTCATCCGCCAACTCTTGGACCCGTGAGGGCCTAATTGTGGGCGCGCCTGGAGGCACCTCGAACGTGGGAAATCGATCCCCCTTGGCACGAGACTCGGCTTTGGTAAGTCCGCGGCGAACCAACTGCGACAAGACCTTCCCGATGGGCTGCTCCGAGACGCGCGAGAGCTGCACCGCTGCTTCGTAGACGTCGTCGTCGAGGGTGAGGTTCGTCCTCATACTGCTTACTATTATAGGCATTTGTCGTGCTGTCAACGCCCGGAAAAAGGGGCTGTGGAACCAGCATCCTGATATATGTATACTGACATCATCATGAGCCATAAGTTCCAGATCACTCTGCCCGACGATTTGGCCGAGGAACTGAGAGCCGAGGCGGCTCGGGCGGGGGTTCCCCTGGCCGAGCTGATTCGCGATACGATGCGTGAGCGGCTGAGAAGAACCGACGTGCAGACGGGCGCCACCCCGCTGGACGCCATCACCGGGATCGTCGGTGCGGGCGAGACAGACCTGGCGGAGCGGGTCGACGAGACTCTCTACCGATGACGGCCTTCGTCGACACAAGCTTTTTTATCGCAGTGGTGATGCAGCGCGACCAGTGGCATGAGCGCGCTGTCGAGAGCCTGCGTTCTGAGACGATGTCGCTTGTAACATCGTCGCTGGTCATCAACGAAACCATCACTCTGCTTCAAGCGCGAGGCTACTTCTCCGCGGCGCTCAAGTTCCTGCGCCGAACGAGGCGCAGTGACGACCTCCGCATCCTCTATCCGGACGCGTCCGTTCAGGCGGGCGCCTGGGAGGAGGCCGCGAGCTGGGGAGCGAAGGGCGCCAACGCGGTAGATTGTGTGAGCTTTGTCCTGATGAAGGAGCAGTCCATTCGCCAGGCTCTTACCTTCGATCGCCAGTTCCGATTGGCGGGATTCGAGGTTGCTCCCTGAATCCCATCCATCTCGCCGCATTCAGCTCACTACAGCCCGGCTCACTTGTGTCGAAGCCGGGCATGTTGAAGCCCAATGATAATGTCCCCTTGAACGCCCAATAGAAATGTCCCCTACTCTGAGGCTCCGAAGGAGGAGCCGAGAGTGGGAAGGACATGGATGAGTGCCAAGGAGTTGAGGCGCGGCGAAATGCTGAGCCGAGTGAAACGAGGGGAACTGAAGTTGACCGAAGCCGCCGAGCTGCTGGAGGTCAGCTACCGCCATGCGAAGCGTCTGAAGAAGCGTTACCGTGCGGGCGGGGCCAAGGCTTTGGTGCACGGTAACGTCGGCCGTGCTTCGAACCGAGCCGATCAGAAGCGACGCCAGCAGGTTCTCGAGTTGGTGCGCGAGAACTATGCGGGCGAGGGGCACGAGCGCTTCGGGCCGACGCTGGCGTCGGAACATCTGGCAGCCGACCACGGCCTGGAAGTGCCGCGCGAAACACTGCGGCGCTGGATGCTCGCCGCGGGTCTGTGGAGCCGCCGTCGCAAGCGCCAACCGCATCGCACCCGGCGCCAACGCAAAGCGCACTTCGGCGAGCTGATTCAACTCGACGGTTCGCACCACCACTGGCTGGAAGAACGCGGTCCGAAAGCCTGTCTGATGAACTTCGTCGATGACGCGACCGGTGTGGCGCTGTGCCGTTTCTCGGACCAGGAAACGACCTGGGCCGCGGCCGATCTGCTCGCAGCCTGGGTACGTCAACACGGCGTTCCCAAGGCGTTGTACTGCGACTGTAAAAACGTCTACCAGCGCCAGCCGACGTCGCGGGAAGCGCTGGCAGGCATCAAGCCCGAGACGCAGTTCGGGCGCATGTGTGCCAAGCTCGGCATTACGATCATGGCGGCTTCCTCGCCGCAAGCCAAGGGCCGAGTGGAGCGCCATCACGGCACGCACCAAGACCGCCTGATCAAGAAGATGCGGCTGCGCGGGATCGTCGAGTACGAGGCGGCGAACCGTTATCTCGACGAGGAGTATTTGGCCGAGCACAACGAGCGCTTCGCCTGTGAGCCGGCGGCGGCAGCGGACTTTCACCAGGCGCTCCCCCGCGGCACCGAGCTGCGAGGGGTGTTCTGTTGCGAGTACGAACGGGTGGTGAGCAACGACCGGGTGGTGCGTTTCGAGAATCGTTGTTTGCAGTTGAAGCCGAAACGCAACCAGGGCGTGGGGGCGGGGGCACGGGTGACGGTCCAACAGTGGCGCGATGAGAGCTTGCAGGTGAGGTTTGACGGGCACGAGATCGAGCACGACGTGATCGCCACGCCGACGCCACAGCTGCGGACGAAGCCAGCACCACAGCAGCGTCCGGGGGGCGGGCGCAAGCCGGCGGCGGACCACCCCTGGCGGCGAGCTGTGTTACGGAAAAAACGGGCTGCGAATACATAAGAGGGCTGTGGAAATGCCGGGTCGGATGGAAAGCGTGGAAAATCTCTCGAGGCAGCAGTACCGGGTTCGAGGAGCGGTGGATGGTTTTCCACCCTTCCCACCGCCCCTTGGAAATCGCTACGCGATTCCCACAGTTCCACAGCCCCGACGACGACGATATCTCTCCTACGAACAAGAAACACAAGGGGACACTTCTATCGAGCTACCGAGGGGGACATTTCTATTGGGCGTTGACAGTGTCGAAGCCGGGCATTGACGTATCCTTCCCAAGTTGATAGGGAGACTTGCAATGGCACTGTGCAAAGAGATTCTGTTAGCCGGCGTCCTGCTGGCGTCGGGATGTGCGGGTAGCGTTGACGAGCCCGAGGCGTCCGCAGACCCCGATACCTCCGTCCAGGGAGCGGAACCCAACACGCTCACCGCCGAAGAGCAAGCCGTCGGGTTCAAGCTGATCTTCAACGGCGAGGACCTGACCGGCTGGGAGGTACCGGGCAACAACTGGGAGGTCCAGGACGGGGCGATCGCGCGCACCGGCAAGGGTGGCGGCATCGATTACATGGTCGAGCGCGTGCCGGACGATTTCGAGTTGCGCTTTGAGTGGAAGATCTCGCCGGGCGGCAACAGCGGAGTCTACTATCGGCCCGGGCAGTACGAGTATCAGATCCTCGATAACGAGCGCCACCGTGATGGGCAGGACCCGCGCACGAACGCCGCCTCGGTATATTACGCGTTCGCGCCGACCAAGGACGCGACCCGGCCGCCTGGTGAGTGGAACGACGGTCGCATCCTCGCCCAAGGCACCCGCATCGAGCACTGGTTGAACGGCGAGAAGGTGGTCGACATTGACTACACCGATCCCGGGCTGGCGGAGTTGGTCGAGCGGCTGCGGATTCGCGGCGGGGAAGTCGAGGCGCGAGGGCGACACCTGCACTTGCAAGACCACGGGGACGCGGTGTGGTACCGCAGTCTGCGGATGCGGGCGATCAACTAGTGTAGTGCGTCAAGCAGATTGCACCTTATGCAGGGCGGCACGTCCGCGCTTGACTTTCTCGAGGATGTCGGAGGCGGTCGCTGTCCAGATGAAGGGCGTGGGATGCTCGTTGTGCTGGGCGATGTAGTCGTCAATGGCGGCGACGAGCTCGTCCACGCTGCGAAACACGCCGCGGCGCAGGCGCTTGACGGTGAGATCGCGAAAGAATCGCTCGACCATGTTCAGCCACGACGCCGAGGTCGGGGTGAAATGAATGTGGAAGCGCGGGTGACGATCGAGCCAACGCTTCACAGCGGCATGCTTGTGGGTGGCATAGTTGTCCACGATGAGATGAAGCTGTTTGTCCTTGGGAGTGCGGCGGTCAATTAAGCGCAGGAAGCGCAACCATTCCTGGTGGCTGTGTCGGGGCATGCACTCGGCGATCACGCTGCCGTCAAGAGTGTTGAGCGCCGCAAACAGGGTGGTCGTGCCGTTGCGCTTGTAATCGTGGGTCATCGTTTGGCCGCGTCCCTTTTTGAGCGGCAGGCCGGGTTGGGTGCGATCGAGGGCTTGGATTTGGGACTTCTCATCGAGCGAGAGAACCAGAGCATGCTCAGGCGGATTGAGATAGAGTCCGACGATGTCGTCGAGTTTCTCGGCGAAACGCGGGTCATTGCTGAGCTTGAAGGTCTTGACGCGGTGGGGCTTGAGGCCATGGGCGCGCCAAATCCGTCCCACGGTGGAAGCGCTGACGCCGGCCGCGGCGGCCATGGTGCGGCGGCTCCAGTGGGTGGCGTTGGACGGTTTCTCGCGGGTGGTCTTGTGGATGATCTGCTGTACTTTCTGCTTCGAGACGGCAGGTGTACGACCGAGCCGTGGGGCGTCTTTTGCAATGCCGGCGATGCCGCTTTCGAGAAAGCGCGTGCGCCAGCGGGCCACCAACTGCCGCGAGACACCGAGCTGTGCGGCGATCTGCTTATTCTCGAGACCGTGAGCGGCCAGCAGGACAATCCTGGCTCGCAGGGCGAGACGAACGGCGACTTGGCGGCCGCGCGCGTAGCGGTCCAACTGCTTGCATTGCGCTGTGTTCAAAGTTACTGGTTGTGCTCTTCGCATCCCATGCCTCCTGTTAATAGAGACGATGGGAAGCCAATATAAGTTACAGTATTTATGGTGCCCTACACTAGCAGCCTATCGCGAGATATAGGGGCACGGCTTGCCGTGCCCGCCCTGCCGCAACGTGTCGGGGCATCCAATAGAGCGGGAAGCGCCACCCACGACGACGGGCCGACGCTGAGGAGTCATCTGATGAACAAGAGACCTGTCTTTCTTTCCACCGTGGCCGCCTTGGTTCTCGCGGCACCCGCCCCCGCCCTCGAACGGCCCGGGGTCGAGTTCAAGATCTTCCAGTTCCCGGCCGACCAAATCCCTCGCATCGACGCCAAGACGGACGACTGGGCGATCGTCCCCGACGGCTACACCATCGGCACCGACCAACTCTCCGATACGGTCAAGGGCAACGGCACCAACTTCGACCCCAAAGACCTCGATGTGAAGGTCAAGGTCGGGTGGGTCAAGGGGATGAACAAGCTTTACTTCCTCTACGAAGCCTATGACGACTACTGGGACTTCGCGCAGGCCGGCCGCCACAACGACATCTTCGAGCTCGTAGTCGATGGCGACCTCTCCGGCGGGCCGTTCGTCAAGACAATGCACCCGTACAAGGACGGCATCGAGCCGATGGAGGCCCACTTCCTCTATCACGGCGTGCACGCGCAGAACTACCACATCATGACGCCGCACGAGGGCCAAGATTGGGTATTCGTCTGGGGCAGCCAGCCCTGGGTAAAGGAACTGCCCTGGGCCAACGCCGCCTTCGACTACGACTTCAAGGCGGGCGAAAGCGGCAAGCTGGTGCTCGAATTCTGGATCACGCCATTTGACTACGCGCCACCTGAGGGCCCGGGCCGGGCGGTGGTCTCGCAGCTCACCGAAGATACCATCATCGGCGTCTCGTGGTCGATTCTCGATTACGACGACATCGACAAGAAGGACTACGACGGTTTCTGGAACCTATCCCACAAGACCACCATGTACGGCAACGCCTCCGAGCTGGTCGCGTTTCGACTGATGCCGCTCGAGAAGCGCTTCCGCAAGCCGGTCGAGGCGCACTGGTCGTTTCAGGTCGTCGACATGGGCCGCCGCCTGATCGCGTTCCAAGACCAATCGTACGGCGACATCACCTCTTGGAAGTGGGACTTCGGCGACGGGCAGACCTCGCACGAGCGCCACCCTACCCACAGCTACGAGAACGCGGGTGAGTATTTCGTGACGCTCTACGTCGAAGGACCGGCGGGCAAGGCGCGCCGCACGAAGGTACGCGACGTGGCGGTCAAGTAAGGCCGGCGGACTACGGGACGGTCTGTACGACCTTCGACCCGCGAAGCAAGCGGTCGCGGGTCAGCAAAGGGACGTTGTGAACGAGCGACGTCGCGGCGATGATCTCGTCCGCCGGGTCCGCGCGGAAGTCGAGTGTGCCGATGCGACGGCAGACGGCCAGATCTAGGGGCCACACCAGCGTCCTCGAAAGCACCCGGGCGAACGCAGGCGTCTGGATATCGAGAGTGATCCTGCCCAACTCGAATAGCTTCGTTAGTTCCCAGAGGACGATGGCGGAGACGCCCCAGCGGTTACTGGTGAGCAACGCCTTCTCTTGCGGCCGCAACTGCCCACAGAGAGCAAAGACAAGCATGTGAGTATCAAGATTCAGCATCCCACTTGATCCCGGTTGAAAGAATGTCGCCGCGGATCTCGATCTGTCCCTTCATGCTTCCGATCAAGTCGCCGCACTCGTGGCTGATCGGTAGAAGCTTGGCAACTGGCTTACCTCGTTTGGTGATGACGACTCCATCCGGGTCAAGGTGGTCAAGGATCGAGAGGCATTGCTCCTTGAACTTAGAGGCGTTGATTTGCTGCACGACTACAGCATATCAGTTGGTCATTTTGAATGTCCAGTCAATCTAATTGGCTATCACATCTGCTCACGAGTAGGCGCTTCGTAGCTCACTACTGGCCCAGGTCGTGGCAAAGGTGACAATCGGTCGACATCTGCTTGGCCGCATGGCAATTCATGCACTGGGTCATGCTGGTTGAGATCTCCTTGGCTAGCACCTCGCGTTGTTCGACCGGGCCGTGGCAGGTCGCGCAGGTTTCCCCGGCCTTGACGTGGCTGGCGTGGCTGAAGAAGACGAAGTCGGGAACCTGGTAGACCCGCACCCACGCGAGCTTCTCGCCCTGTTCGTGGATCGCGGCCAACCGCTTGACGTCGGCATGCTCGGCGGCGATGGCGGCGTGACAGAGCATGCATCGCTCAGTACCGGGAAGACCCGCGCGTTCCTTCTTCGCGGCCCCGGAATGGCAATCGAGGCACGATACGCCTGCCGCGGTGTGCTTCTTGTGGTTGAACGGGATCGGTTGCGGCGCGACTTCGACTGGTAGTTTCTCCTGTTTGCCTACATAGACGTTCGGCGTCTGGCCGGTTGCGAACGTGCTGACGGACAGCGCGAGAACAAGCAGTGAGAACAGGGATCGCATCAAGCAGCGTTGCCGAAGTGCGTGTGCGGGTCTCGCGCAAACGGCGGCGGCGAAGAATTACCAGTCTACATTGAGCCCGCGCCGCTCGTGGCACAATACACTCCATGATTGTCACGAACGCGATCTCCCGTGCCGTCTTCCGACCCGACAAGATGGGCAAGGTGGACCTGGCTCTCAGCGAGCACCTGTTCGCCGGGCTCAACTCGTTCGAGCCCGGCCAGGAACACCAACTCCATACGCACGCCGGGCAGGACAAGCTTTACTTCGTCTTGCAAGGCGAAGGCGACGTGACGGTCGGCGAGGAGGAAGCCCGCATCAAAGCAGGCGATCTCGTTCTCGCGCGGTCAGGCGAGGATCACGCATTGAAGAATCCCGGGCCCGACCGGTTGGTGGTCATGGTGCTGATGGGGCCGGCGCCGAAAAAATAAACAACGGCCTCTCGTAGAATGAAGGGGACCGCCACAGTTTCCGCCCCTGCAAATCCACATGAGTCATCGCAAGCCGGTGGTCCTCACCATCATCGACGGTTGGGGCTACAACATCGACCCCGCCCTTCGGAAGTACAACGCCGTCGCCTTGGCACAAAAGCCGAACTTCGACCGGCTGTGGCAGAAATACCCGCGCACCACGATCCGCACAGACGGCCTTTTCGTCGGGCTCCCCGACGACCAAATGGGCAACAGCGAGGTCGGACACTTGAATATCGGGGCTGGCCGAATCGTCAAGATGGACGTCACGCGCATCGATGAAATGATCGCGAGCGCCGAGATCTTCAAAGACTCGGTCCTGAAGAAAGCGATGGAGCATGCATGTCCGCGGAAGCTCCATCTGATGGGCCTGGTCAGCGCGGGCGGAGTCCACTCGCACATGGACCATCTGTTCGCGTTGCTCGAGATGGCCAAGCGGGAAGGCGTCGAGCAGGTCTTCGTCCACGTGTTCACCGACGGCCGCGACGAGCCCCCCGAAAGCGCCGTCGGCTTCGTCGGGCAACTCGCCGCCAAGATGGACGAGTTAGGCGTGGGCCGCATTGCCACGATCACCGGCCGTTACTACGCGATGGACCGTGACCGGCGTTGGGAGCGCGTCGAGCGCGCCTTCCGGGCGATGGTCGCCGGCGAGGGGCGAAAGGCTACCGATCCGGTCGAGGCCATCCGCGCCTCCTACGCCGCTGGGGTGACGGATGAATTCATCGAGCCGGTGGTGCTCGTTGATGGCCAAGGCGTACCGCTCGCTCGCATCGAGAATGAAGACGCGGTGGTCTTCTTCAACTTTCGAGCGGACCGCGCCCGCCAGATCACGATGGCGCTCAATGACCCCTCGCTCGAACAGCCGCCGCGCTCTCTCGCTCCCAAGAGCTTGCACTTCGTCACCATGACGCAGTATGACCGCACCTATCCCTACCCACACGTGTTGTCAGTGCATCAGCCGGAGGGCATCCTAGCCGACCTTTCCGCGGGGGAGGGATGGCGGAACCTGCGCACAGCGGAGACGGAAAAGTATCCCCACGTGACGTACTTCTTCAACGGCGGCCGCGAGAAGCCTTTTGACGGGGAGGAACACACTTTGATCCCGTCGCCGAGGGTGGCCACCTACGACTTGCAGCCGGAGATGAGCGCACCGGCGGTCTGCGACGTCGTGGTCAACGGAATCGAGAGCGGCGAGTTCAACTGGATCGTCGTCAACTTTGCCAATGGAGACATGGTCGGCCACACCGGCAAGATCGGAGCCGCTATCCAGGCGATCGAGACCGTGGATGGTTGTCTGGGTAGTATCCACCAGGCGCTGAAACGAACCGGCGGCGCCTGGCTGGTCACCGCCGATCACGGCAACGCCGACCTCATGGTCGACCCCAAGACCGGCGAGCCGCACACGTACCACACGACCTACCCGGTACCCTTCATCCTCGTGAGCGAGTTCGAGGGTGAATTGCGGGGCGACGGTTCCCTGCGCGATATCGCCCCGACCATGCTGGGCCTGTTGGGTGTCGAGCCACCGGTCGAGATGACCGGGCGTGACTTGAAAATGCCCCGGGGCTGAGTCAACCATCTCCCGGCACGGTCAACGGGAAGTACCGGCGAAACTTTTCAGGCAACCTGACCGGCTTCCCGCCCGGGTCGCAAGCCATGTGAAGGGTGTCGCCGGTGGCGAGCAGTTGATCGCTGTCGACTCTTCTCATCTCGTAGCCGAACCTGATTGTTCGCGACCGCGACTCCTCCATCCAGGTCAGCAGGCGGACGTCGTCATGGAACAGCGCCGAAGCCCGGTAGCGGCAATGGGCGTCCGTCACGGCAAGGACGACCCCATCGGCTTCCATATCGCGGTACTCGAAACCGATCGCGCTGCAGTAGTCGACCCGGCCGATCTCCATCCACACGAAGTAGTTGGCGTAGTAGACCACGCCCATCTGGTCGGTCTCCGCATAGCGAACCCGCAGTCGTGACTCCACTCGGCGCATGGTACGAGTATAGATAGAACCAAAACGCGGGAACCAAAGCGCGGGGAGCCTGGGTAGGGGCACCCCGGCCTAACTCACCCGCCACCCGCGTGAATCCCCGTTCAACCCGTGACCTACCGGCAACTGCTAGCTCAGACTCGCGCCCTCGACCGGCGTTTCTACGAGCGCCCACCGCCCGAGGTCGCCCGCGATCTACTCGGCAAGATCATCCTTCACAAGCTTGGCGGAGAGCCGCTCGCCGGCCGCATCGTCGAGACCGAGGCCTATCTCGGTCAGGGTGACCGCGCAGCCCACAGCGCGCGCGGACGAACCCGGCGCACCAGCGTCCTGTTCGGACCGCCGGGCCATGCCTACGTCTATCTTTGTTACGGGATGTACGAGTGCCTCAACCTGGTCGCCGAACCCGACGGCCAGGCCGGCTGTGTCTTGATCCGGGCCCTGGAGCCGGTCTGCGGGCTGGAGGAAATCCAACGCCGCCGGCCGAAGGCGCAACGGCCCCGCGATCTTGCCTCCGGACCGGGCAAGCTGACCCTGGCCCTGGGGATCTCCCGTGAGCACAACGGCGCCGACGTGACCCGCGGACGGCTGACGGTTCGCGCGCCTCGCTCGGTGGAACCCTTTGAAGTCGTCACGTCGAAGCGCATCGGCATCTCGGTGAGCCAGGATCTTCCCCTGCGGTTCTCCATCAAGGACAATGAGCATGTCAGCGTGCGATAGCTTCCATGCCCACCCGCACCATCTTCCACCTCGACATGGACGCCTTCTTCGTCTCGGTGGAAGAGCTTTACGATCCGAGCCTTAGAGGCAAGCCCGTCGTCGTAGGCGGGCAGGCGAATCAGCGCGGCGTCGTCTCAGCGGCATCGTACGCCGCACGCAAGTTCGGCGTTCACTCGGCCATGCCACTACGCCGCGCCTATCAGCTTTGCCCGCAAGCGATCTTTCTCGATGGCCACCCATCGCGTTATCGGGACTATTCCCACAAGGTCCACGGTGTTCTCGAGCAATTCTCCCCTCGCGTCGAGATGGTTTCGATCGACGAAGCCTTCCTCGACATGACCGGTTCGGAGAAACTGTTCGGCCCGCCGCTCGAAGCTGGCGACCGCCTACACCGCGCGGTCCAACAAGAAACCCAACTCCCCTGCTCGATCGGCATCGGCACCTCGCGCCTGATTGCGAAGATCTGCTCCGACCAAGCCAAGCCGAACGGCGTGCTATGGATCCCGCCCGGGGCCGAGGCCTCCTTCCTCGCCCCGCTTGATGTCCGCAAGATCCCCGGCGTGGGCAAGGTCACCGAGAAGAGCTTCCGTGAAAGGGGTATTCACAAGATCGGGCAGCTAGCCGACCTTGACGAGAAGTATCTCGAGCACACCTGGGGCAAGGTCGGCTTGGCCATGGGCGGCAAGTCGCATGGCCGTGACGCCGGCGCCTGGTTCGAGGGCGAAATCGCCGACGGCGAGGGTCCCAAGTCGGTCAGCCACGAGACGACCTTTTCGAAAGACACGGCCAACGTACGCTTGCTTGAGTCGACCCTCGCGAAGCTTGCCCAACTGGTCGGCCGCCGGTTACGCGAGTACGGCTTGTACGGCCACACGGTACAGATCAAGCTGCGCTACTCCGACTTCTCGACCTACACGCGGGCGCACACGCTCGAGGAGGCGACTCAGCTCGACACGGTCATCCTCGAAACAGTGCGGACGCTATTCCGCCGCAACTGGAAGAAGTCCCGGCCGGTGCGCCTGCTGGGCGTGCACGTCTCGACGCTGCAACTGAATGAGGGCCAGCTCGACCTGCTCGATGGCGCGCGCAAACAGAAGTGGAGCCAGGCGCTGGAGGCGGTCGACGATTTGCGCGACCGCTTCGGCGAGTCGGCCGTCGGCCTGGCGGCGGCTCTGAAGCATGGCCGCAAGGAGCGCGTCCACGAAAACCCAGCGGGGCTGCCGGGCGGCCCGGGCCGGCGAGCCAAAAAGTCGGCCCCGTAGGAGCAGGTGTCAGACCTGCTCGGTGCCTCACGGGGCGTCTCCCGGCCACCTTACGCCGTTCGCATGCGTTCTTCCTTGCCCTGCGCAATGGCGGCTTGGGCGGCCGCCAGCTTGGCGATCGGCACGCGATAAGGTGACGCGCTGACGTAGTCGAGTCCCGCATGGACGCAGAACTCCACTGACTTGGGGTCGCCGCCGTGCTCGCCGCAAATGCCGATCTCGAGGTCGGGACGCGTTTGGCGGCCTTTCTCGAGGGCGATCTTGATCAACGAGCCGACACCCTCGCGATCGAGCACCGCAAACGGATCTTCGTCGAAGATGTGCTTCTTCTGATAGTCCTGGATGAATCCACCTGAGTCGTCGCGTGAGAAACCGAACGTCGTCTGTGTGAGGTCGTTGGTTCCGAAGCTGAAGAATTCAGCCTGCTCGGCAACCTGGTCCGCGGTCAGAGCGCCGCGGGGCACTTCGATCATCGTCCCGACCATGTAGTCGACTTTGGTTCCGGCCTTCTCGAAAACCTGTTCCGCGGCGGCGGCGACGATCTTCTTTTGATTCGCGAGTTCCTTGACGTTGCCGACCAACGGGATCATGACCTCGGGGATCACCTTGATTCCCTTGTTAGCGCACTGCACGGCGGCCTCGAAGATCGCCTGCGACTGCATCTCAGTGATCTCGGGGAAGGTGATGCCCAGGCGGCAGCCACGGTGGCCGAGCATGGGATTGAACTCGTGCAACTGCTCGACGCGGGCGAGCAGAGCTTCCTTGTCTTTGAGGCCGCGCCGTTTGTTCGAAGCCTTCATCGTGGCCACCTCGATCATCAGGTCTTCGCGCTTGGGCAGAAACTCGTGCAGCGGCGGGTCGAGCGTGCGGATGATGACCGGATAGCCGTCCATCACTTTGAACAAGTCACGGAAGTCTTTGCGTTGCATCGGGAGCAGCTTCTTCAGGGCGCGGCGGCGGTCTTTTTCGTTGTCGGCCAGTATCATCGCCCGCATGTGGTCGATGCGCTCGCCTTCGAAGAACATGTGTTCGGTGCGGCACAGGCCGATGCCCTCTGCACCGAAACGTCGCGCCATCTTCGCGTCACGCGGGACTTCAGCATTCGTGCGCACGCCGATGGTACGGAACTGGTCGACCCAGGTCATGAACTTCGCTAGGTGGCCGCCCGAAGGGTCGGGGTCGATGGTGGTCGCCTGACCGGCGAAAACGTCACCGGTGGAGCCGTCGAGCGAGATCCAGTCACCCTCTTTGAGAGTCGTCTTGCCGGCTTTAAGGCGTTTGGCCTTGGTATCGACGTGGAGGTCACCGGCGCCGGCGACACAGGGCGTACCCATGCCGCGAGCGACGACGGCGGCGTGGCTGGTCATGCCGCCGCGCGACGTTAGAATGCCCTTGGCGACCTCCATGCCGTGGATGTCGTCGGGGGTCGTCTCGGCGCGCACCAGCACGACCGGGCCGTCGCTGGACTGTTTCACCGCGTCATCGGCGGTGAAGACGATGCGTCCGACCGCGGCGCCCGGGGAGGCTGGAAGGCCGACGGTGAGCCGCTGCAATGATGTCTTCGACTTCCCGTCCAGCACCGGATGCAGCAACTGATCAAGCTGCGCCGGGTCGACCCGCAGCACCGCCTCTTTCTTCGAGATCAAACCCTCGTCAGCCATCTCGATCGCGATGCGCACCGCCGCCGGGCCCGTGCGTTTCCCGTTGCGGGTCTGCAGCATGTAGAGCTTGTGCTCCTGGATGGTGAACTCGAAGTCCTGAACGTCGCGGTAGTGATTTTCGAGATTGCCGGTAATCTGCCGCAGCTCGTTGTAGGCGTCCCGCATCAGGCCCTTGAGTTCCGAGATGGGTCGCGGCGTGCGGATGCCGGCCACCACGTCCTCGCCCTGTGCGTTGGTCAGAAACTCGCCGTAGAACTCCTTCTTGCCCGTGGCCGGGTTGCGCGTAAAGCCGACCCCGGTGGCGGACGTTTCGCCAAGGTTGCCGAAGACCATTGCCTGCACGTTGACGGCGGTGCCGAGGTCGGCGGAGATCTCGTTCATGCGCCGGTAGTGGTTCGCGCGCGGGTTGTGCCATGAGCGGAAGACGGCGTCGCGGGCCATCTCAAGCTGCTGCTTCGCGCCTTGGGGGAAGTCGCGCTTCGTCGTCTTCTTGACGAGCGCCTTGAACTGCTCGGTGATACCCTTGAGGTCGTCAGCGGTAAGATCGGTGTCGAGCTTGGCCTTCTTCTTTTGCTTGACCTTTTCCAGAATGTGTTCGAAGTCGTCCTTGTCGAGGTCGAGTACGACACTGCTGAACATCTGAATGAAGCGGCGGTAGCAGTCGTAGGCGAATCGTGGGTTGCCGGATTTCTTGGCGAGCACCTCGGTGGTCTTGTCGTTGAGGCCCAGGTTGAGAATCGTATCCATCATGCCCGGCATGGAGAATTTCGCGCCCGAGCGCACACTCAACAGCAGCGGATCGGCGCCGTCCCCAAGCTTCTGCCCTGCCGCCTGCTCGAGTTTGCTGAGCTGCTCGGCCATCTCCTGGTCGACGCGGCGAGGCACCTTGTTTCCGTTGTCGAAATACAGATTGCAAACGTCGGTCGCAATCGTGAAGCCTGGAGGCACGGGCACGCCCGCCTTGCTCATTTCGGCCAAGCCCGCGCCTTTGCCGCCCAGCGTGTCCCGCATCGTTCCGTCGCCTTCGGCCGTGCCTCCGCCGAAGGCGTAGATGTGTTTCTCCATGAAGGATTCTCCGTGTCGATTGGGTTGTAGAGGTTTCGGTATCTGGGGTGCTTGGGCCGCCTTCAGCCGGAGACGATCTCCGCAAAGTCGGCGATGGTGGAAAACTCGTCCAGTAGGTGGGCCAGCAAGGTGAGACGGTTCTGTTTGACGGTCTCGTCTTTGGCCATCACGAGTACGTCGTCGAAGTAGCGATCGACCGCCGGCCTCAACGAAGCAATCGCGGTGAGGGCTTCGGCGTACTCTCCGTTCTGCTTGTGCGCCGTGACGGCCGGACGCAGCTTCTCGAAAGCCGCGTGCAGGTCGACTTCCGCGCCGTTCTCAAGCAGCGTCTCGTCCAGCGTCCGGCTGGCGAAGCGCTCCACACCCCCCGCCTGCCGCAGGATGTTCTTGATGCGTTTGAAGCTCACCGCCAGCGGCTCGAAGTCCGGGGTGGGACGCACCTTCGCGATTGCTTCGACACGCGCCGCGGCGTCGAGCGGCACGTCGGCCGAGGCCGCTAGCACGGCGTTGACCTCGTCGTACTGGTAGCCGCGAACGTCGCGCAGGTAGTACCGCAAGCGGTCGAGAAAAAACTCCGACAGCGCTTGGCGCGATTCGCCCGGCTTCGCCCACTCCACGAACGCATCGAGCGAAAGTTGCAGCTCGCCTTCAATCAGGATGCGGATGATCCCGTAGGCCGCGCGGCGCAAGGCGAAGGGGTCCCTCGATCCGCTCGGGATCATCCCGACGCGGAAGAAGCCGCCGAGCGTGTCGAGCTTGTCGGCGAGCGCCACAGCCATGCCCACCCGCGAACGCGAAATTGCGTCGTCGGCACCCGCCGGACGGTAGTGGTCATATACGGCGTCGGCGACTTCCTGCGGCTCCCCTTGATGGGCGGCGTACAACCCGCCAATCACGCCTTGCAGCTCGGGGAACTCGCCGACCATTTCGGTCGTCAAGTCGCACTTGGCCAGCTCGGCGGCGCGCTTCGCCTGGGCCACCTGTTCGTCGTCGAGGCCGACTGCCTCGGCGATCTGTCCGGCCAGTGTCTGGGTGCGTTCGGTCTTGGCAAAGTAGGTACCGAGCTTGGCGTGGAACACAACGCCCTTCAGATCATCGACGCGATAGGACAGCGGCTGTTTCTGGTCCGTTCCCCAGAAAAATCGTGCGTCGTTGAACCGCGCTCGCAGCACCCGCTCATGCCCTTGGCGGACGATGCCGTCGGGATCGCCATCGAGGTTCGTCACTGCGATGAAGCGCGGCTGCAGTTTGCCGGCGCCATCCTCGATGGCAAAGTAGCGCTGGTGATGTTGCATCACCGTCTCGAGCACTTCCTCGGGCAGGTCGAGGTACTCCTCTTCAAATCCGCCGAGAATCGGTGTTGGAAACTCCGTCATGTAGACCAACGTTTCAAGCAGCCGAGGATTCCGCCGCACATGTAGCCCATCGGGGAGCAAGGTCTCAATGCCTTGCTCGATCTTCTCGCGCCGATCGTCCGCCGACAGCAGGACGTAGTTCTCCCGAAGCTTCTCTTGATAATCAGTCCAGCCAATGACATCAAGGTCACCAACCCCAAGTCGCCGGTGCCCGAACGTGCGGTAGCCCGACGCTACGCCGGCAATCTCGAACGGCACGACTTCGCCATCGAGCAGCGCGACCAGCCAGCGAATCGGCCGGATGAACCGCGGCCCCGCCTTGCCGGTCCAATACATCGTCTTCGGGAAGTGGACACCGAGGATCACATCGGCCAGCGCCTCGCCAAGAATCTCCACCGTCGCGCGCCCGTCCACCTGCTTCTCGACAAACAAGCGCCCGTCGTCCCCTACGTCGATGTCCTCGATGGCTATCCCGGCGCGTTTGGCGAAACCGAGGCCGGCCTTCGTCGGCGCTCCTTTGTCGTCGAAGGCGATCTTCTTCGGCGGACCCGTGAGCCGCTCGGTCTTGTCGGCTTGGCGCTCGGCGAGGTTGCTCGCCACCAGCACCAACCGCCGCGGCGTGGCGTGGACTTCGCACGTTACATCCTCCTGCAGATCCGCCGCCTCAAGCGCCTGCAAGAAGCTGCGCTCGAGGTGGCCGCAAGCGGGCTCGATCATCCAGTCAGGAATCTCTTCGGTCCCGACTTCCAGCAGAAACTCGGCCATCAGGCAGCGACCTCCCGCTGCTCGAGCCAAGCCTGCGCCACGCCCACGGCGAGCTTGCGGATGCGCTGGATCATAGCGGCGCGCTCGGCCACGCTGATTGCCCCGCGCGCGTCGAGCGTGTTGAACAGGTTCGAACACTTCAGCACCTGGTCGTAGGCCGGCAACAGCGGGAAACGGGATTTCGCGTCGTGGTCCTCCGTCGAGGCGAACTCATCGAGCAACCGCCGGCACTCCGCCTCGTGCAAATCCAGTTCCGCGCGCACGAACTCGACGTCGGCCTTCTCAAAGTTGTAGACCGAATACTGCTGCTCATCGAGGAAGCGCACGTCACGGTAGGTCCAGGTCTCGTTCCACTGGATGTCGTAGACGCTGTCGACACTCTGCAGAAACGCGGTCAGCCGCTCGAGACCGTACGTCAGCTCGGCGGGAACCAACTCAAGATCAATGCCGCCGCACTGCTGGAAGTAGGTGAACTGAGAGATCTCCAGCCCGTCGAGCATCACCTGCCAACCGATGCCCCAAGCCCCCAGCGTCGGCGCCTCCCAGTTGTCTTCTTCCAGCCGGAAGTCGTGTGCCCGCAAGTCGATGCCGATCGCTTCGAGGCTCTTCATGTACAGCTCGACGATGTCGTCGGGCGAGGGCTTCAGAATCACCTGAAGCTGCATGTGCTTGTAGAGACGGTTGGGGTTATCGCCATAGCGGCCGTCGGCGGGACGCCGGCTCGGCTGCACGTAGGCGACCCGGTAGGGCTTGGGCCCCAGCACACGCAGAAACGTCTCCGGACACATCGTGCCGGCGCCGACCTCGACGTCGAGCGGCTCTTGGATGATCGCCCCGTTCTCGGCCCAGTAAGTCTTCAACTCGGCGATGATTTGCTGATAGGTCTTCATCGATCTCGGCGCCGCTTCACAAACCTGGCTGAGTGCGGTCTAGGTCTACAGCCTCTGGACGAATGATCCCCCCGTAAGCAGGGAACGTCGGCGGCGCTGCCGGCGTGGCAGTCCCCGAACCCTTCAAGCCTTCGCGGGAGAAACCGCTACAACTGATCGAGCACCGACACCGTCTTCAGCCGTTGCTCGAACTGCGCTTCGAGACGCTGGATCAAAAAGCGTCTCAAGTCCTCGGCCGTACCACGGTCCCACGGCCGCTCGCGCAACGCGGGCAACGGATGCTTCAACATCTCGCCGGCTAGGGCGCGCGACGCCGGGGCCATCGGCCAGCAATCCCGCGTTCGGAAGTCCGCGGAGAACAAGCCCGGCTGCGCGCGTTCGAAAAACGCCGGCTCCTCCGGGCCGAACTCGGCGCCGCTCTGCAAGCAAACGTTCAACGGCGGCAACCAGCCGCCCAACCGAACCGACCACAGCGCGAAGTAGGTCACCGCCCGCCAGAGCCAGCCCGGCACGTCTAGTGGCTCGCCCGCTTGAAGGCGCCCTGCCGCTTCCCGAGGCGCCTTCGCCCCTCCAGCCGCCCCGCCTGCTGCAACAGGCACAGCCGCCGGCTGCGGGTCCAACTCGCCCTTGACCCCGGCCCACATCTCGTCCCGCACCAGCAACAACAGTCGGAAAAAGGCATCATTCGGCTCGTGCTCGGGCAGGAGCTGATCCGACACCTCCGCCAAGAAATCGAGCGCAACGCTGGTCGCGTAGTCCGCCTTGAGAAAGATCGGCGGACCGCTCAACTCGCAGCGGTCGAGCTTGGCCAGGTCCTGGTTCTCGCGCCGGTAGTAAAACAGCCGCACGTGCGAAAGCCGCTCCAGGCCCGAACCCCAACGGCTCTTCGGCCTGCGCGCCCCGCGGGCAATACCCCGCAGCTTCCCCTCATCGCGAGTGATAAAGCTGACGATCAGGTCCGCTTCCCGGTACGGGTAGGTGCGGAGGATCAGGACTTCACTTTCTCGGGAGGGCATAGGCGCGCGACGACGCCGTGCACAATCCCTCAGGATAACAATTCCGGGAGAAGCGGCAGAAGGCGTCTACCCACTACGGACGGATTACGGTCGGTGCTATGCAACGGCGCACCTCTGAACAAGTTACGGCTGTGCTTGATGCCGACAGCAGCCCGCTTGCGCCCCAACAGGTACCCCACGATCGTGCCTCCAGAATCAACGCCTGAATCCAAAGAGGGACTGTAAATAACTGTTGTATAATGGCTTACAGCACATCCAATCCCCTGGACTGCCTGAGGAGACCGCATGAAGTTATTTCTCGACACCGCTGATCTTGAAGAACTGCGCAAGGGCGCCTCCTATGGCATCGTGGACGGCGTGACGACCAATCCCAGCTTAATCGCCAAGCAGGGCAACTCCAACGCCGACCAGATTCGCGCCATCTGCGACGTCATCGACGGCGACGTGAGCGCCGAGGTCGTTTCCACCGAAGCCGATGAGATGATCCGCGAAGGCCGTGAGCTGGCAAGCATTCATCCCAACGTAGTCGTCAAGTGCCCGCTGATACCCGAAGGCATCAAGGCGACCAAGGCGCTTTCATCCGAAGGCATCCGCGTCAACGTGACGCTTTGCTTCACCGCGGCGCAGGCGCTGCTGGCCGCCAAGGCGGGCGCCTACATCGTCAGCCCGTTCATCGGCCGCCTCGACGATATCTCTCACGAGGGGATGGACCTCATTCGCGAGATCGTCACCATCTACGAGAACTACGGCTTCCCCACCCAGGTGCTGGCGGCGTCGATCCGCGGACCGCTACACGTCAAAGAAGCTGCTCTGGCCGGGGCACACATCGCTACGTTGCCGCTCAAGGTGCTCCATCAACTCTTCCGGCATCCGCTCACCGATAGCGGGCTCGAGACGTTTCTCGCCGACTATCGCAGGACGATGGAGGAAGTCTCCGTCGGTTGATGCCCGAGCTGCGATTTATCGTTTCCATCGGCTGGTCGTTCGGCGTGGCGGCGTTGGCCGCGGCGGCGCAGGATGTCGCGGATCTCAAAGACCGCATCGCCGGTTCGCCTAGCATCGTGGGTTGGGTGAACGTGAAGTACCAGCCTCGGAACCCCTCCAACTCAATCATCATCTGCGAGGAGTGGAGCGGCCTGCGGACCAACGGCCGTGGCGCGGGCGAGCGAAACGGGTCGGCCAGTTAGGGGGCTTCCACCTTCCGCGCTTCCGCTGTCCGCATTTCGATGAGCTGATCCGACGCTTCGTGGTAGGCCTCGACCACCTGCTGGGAGGGGCCGTCCATCCGAATGCGGCCTTTCTCCAACCAGATCGCCCGCGGGCACATCGACAGCACAGCCGGCAGACTGTGCGAGACAAACAGCAACGTCCTCCCGCGCCCGACGAGTTGCTGGATCCGGTGCTCACACTTGCTTCGGAAGGACTCGTCTCCGACGGAAAGGACCTCGTCCAAGATCAGGATGTCGGGGTCGACGTGCACAGCCACTGCGAACGCCAAGCGGGAGACCATGCCAGTGGAATAGGTTCTGACCGCTTCGTCGATGAAGTTCTGTAGTCCGGCGAACTCGACGATGCGGTCGAACTCCCGGAGCACGTCCGAGCGACGGAAGCCCAGCAACGAAGCGTTGAGGTGAATGTTCTCGCGTCCGGTGAGATCGGCATGAAAACCCGTTCCCAACTCGAGCAAGGCCCCCATCCGGCCGTGCCGAGAGAGCTGGCCGCGCGTCGGGGCC
This sequence comes from Bryobacterales bacterium, assembly GCA_965261065.1. Taxonomy (GTDB): domain Bacteria; phylum Acidobacteriota; class Terriglobia; order Bryobacterales; family UBA6623; genus JAKZVK01. Next base: position 226,676 of record OZ253444.1, read on the forward strand.
GTGACCCCCGCGATGATGCTAAGCAGAGTGCTCTTACCCGCGCCGTTGCCGCCGACAATCGCAACATTCTCACCCTGCTCGACCTGAAAGGAGATATCTCGCAGGGCCCAAAACGGCTCAATCACCTTCTTGACCTTCTTGCGCAGCCGCTGGCCGGCCAACTCCCGCGTGTGGTGCAACAGGTAACGCTTGCTAACCCTTTGGATGTCGATGACCGTCATGGAGAGAGGTTCACTGTCTACAGGAAATCGGCGAAGTCCTTCTTGATTCTGCCAAACACATACGCGCCAACGCCCAAACTTGCGAGCGAGACTGCCACCATCTTCAGCAGGGTAATCAGCGGCGGCGGCGTTCCTTGTATCAGGATCCGGCGCGAAACGAAAATGACGGCTGCCAACGGGTTGATCTCGTAAAGCCAAACGTAGCCTGTCGGTATGTTGTCAAAGCCGTAGAAGATCGGAACGAGCCAGAACATCACCAGATTGATCGACTCGACAACGTACTGAACATCTCGATAGTAGACATTCAGCCCCGACGTGAGCAGCGACATGCCGCACACAAAGACCACTTGCAGGATCACCACGATCGGCAGCCACAGCCAGTGGATACTGAAGCCAACCATAAAGTACGCGACAATCAGCAGGAGACCAAGCTGGATACCATAGTGCACTAGGTTTCCGAGCACAACGGACACCGGCAGCAGCTCCCGCCAGAAGGGGGTAGTGTCTCAGTTTGACTTTGGCTTCGGTCCGGGCTTTGCTGGTGTCGGCGCCGCGGCGTCGACCAGTCCCACGATCCACTCTGCATCGCGGCGCACCGAGGCTAATCCGGCTTCCATGGCGGGCGTCACGCGAATGGTCTTGTGAGTCCGGCAGTAATTGTAGTGGACAAAGTATAGCGCAAGGGCGGCGGCGTGGTTGCGGAGTTTTTTCGAGAACGCATTGGTGAGGCGGGTGAAGCGGCGCATCGACATCCGCATGGTAAGATTGTGCCGCTCGACATAGGAAGTGGAGACGTGGTCGGGGTCGGGGTTGCCCATCACGGCGGATCGCTTGGTGCCCTTGCAGGTGGCGGGGCTGTAGCGTTTCTCTCCCTCGACGGGCGCACCGAAAATCTTCACGAGCTGGGCGTAGTCGACGTCCGATCCGAACACCCACTCCACGGCCCACCTGTAGAGGCCGAGGCCGTCTGAGGTGAGTTGCACGCGATCGGTGAGCCGCTCGGCCAGGTCCGCAATGAAGTGATAGGCGGAGTGGCTGTCGCGATCTCCCAGCAACCATGAAACGATCAGCTTGGAATCGGCGTCAATCGCTGTCCAGGTCCAGGTGTCGCCCGATCCCTCCGGCGCGGCCTTGGCCCTCCCCAGGTTCTTTTCCTTGGCATAGCAAAACTGCCATATCTCATCAACCTGCACACGCTTGGAGCGCACGCCGCGGACATGGGAGTTGTGGTAGTTGACGCACGCCTCACCCGCTTCGATCAGCAGCTTCGAGACGGTGTTGATCGACACGTCCTCTACGCGGCTGATGGAACGGAGTGAAGTACCCTCTACCAGTAGCCTGATGATCTTTGCCCGCTTCTCTGTCGTTAACCTGTGCATATCTATATGATACACCAAGCAAGCATAGATGTCAAGTTTTGGCGCGAGGAACTTGTAATGTGGTTCCACGGGTGATACACTACCGGGTAGACAGAAGGGCCGCGCACCCTAGATTTTGACAGATCACGGTACGCGGCCCAGGAAAGGAAGGCGATGCCTATGAGATAGACAGCACCCTTCGCGGGTGAAAGGGGGGCCGGGAAACCGCCCCCCCCCACAAAATCACCAAAACTATTTTATCACAGAAGGGGAGGTTTGTGCAAATGACCGACTACAGGGCATCCATAAAATCGAAGCTAGCTGAGCTTGACAAGCAACGCGAATCGCTTCTGTCGGCACTCGAGGTTATCGATGGAATCGACTCTGAATCTATCCGAGAAAAGATTTCACCTAAGAAACCCATAGCCACGAATGGCGTAACACTGGCTGATACCCTTGTCCATGTCTTGGGTGAACGGCCAATGAAGACGAACGAGATTTATGAGCGCGTTGTGGAACAACACGAAACATCTAGGCATACAATGGCTGCGGCCTTATATCGTCTGCGGAATCGTGGAAAGGTTGTCGGGAAAGGGGGGGTGTGGCGATTGCCGGGATCTACGGCTTCCACCGAGCGGCAGCCGCAGCCCTAGCAATCTCTGTTCGGCGTTCTGGAGTGAGAGATTCAGCGCGGGCTTTACCGCCCATTATTGCCCGTTCGCGCTTGTAATATGGGTGGTCTGGTTTCAACTCCTGGCCGTCGTCTTCGATCTCTCCAGTTGCAATGCGTCCGACGTGAACGGCACACGCTACGTCGCCGGTGGGTCTCCATTCTCCGTTCGGTCCTCTAGCCACGTAGAGAGTCTAACACATCCTACAGATCCGACACAATGGCCCGAATAATCAAACTGAGACACTACCCCAGAAGGGAACCCGCTTGACAAAGGGCGCGTTGTCAACGACGGACCTGGTTCCTGTCAGCCATGCGAGATTGAAGAAGTTGTACGGGAGCAAGCCGCAAAGAAGGAACAGAGGACTATGCGGCCGCTGGAGTGGGAAGACCACGCTGAACACGAAGGAGAGGACGCCCATCATCACGAGGGGGTTCACGAGCGACCAGAACACCCCCAGCGACATGTTGCGGTAGCGGACCTTAAAGTCCTTCTCCACAAGATTGCGGAGGATGTAGAGATGGCCGTACCCTGACGCTGCCTGGGTCATGCTCACTATGAGAGGTGTTGGGAAACCGGAAGCCGCTTCGGGGCCACGAAGGTTCCGCCTGCGAATTCCTACTGTACTAAAACACCGGCCGTTGGTAGCTACTGAGGATCGCCGCGAAGGGCGCGTTCACGGCAGGCCGTGCCAGCAGCCAGCGGCTAGCTTTGTGCCGCGGCCGACACCAGGCTCAACATGACCAGGTCCGCGGGACGAAAACGCATTTTGGGCAGGTTCCGGATGCCTTCCGGCTCGTCAAGCACATGCCGAATGAGAAGCGATCGTAGCTCGCTCGCGCTGAGACCCAGAACGTGCGCCGCTTCCTCGATGTTGAATTCCGCCTTTGATGTGGGGAGGCTAAGCTGCATGACGTTGATTCGAGCGCTTCGAGACTCCTGCCCGATGCTCCGATTGTAGGATGGCGCTCATGCTGCAACCATCCGAAAAAGCGCCTAGTTGGAGCAAGAGCTTACCCGATTTTCCTAAGCATGCTGCTCTATGCCTCGCCGGTACGTTGATACTCCACGATGGGGCGTGACTGGCAGGAGCCCGGGGCTGTTTCCGGATCACTCTTAGAGACGGGCTGGCCGGGTGGCGGCGTGGAGGCGGAGGTCTTCGAGCAGGCTCAACGGGAGGGCGAGGTCATTGAGACGCGTGTCGGACTCGGGGTCGCCGTGGAAGTCGCTGCCGCCGGTCATGCCCAGATGCAGCGCTGTCGCGGCGGCATGGAAGCGGTCGGATTCGTGCAGTTTGTGGTCGGTGTGATAGACCTCGATCGCGTTGAGGCCCTTGGATTGCAGGTCTTCGAAGCAGGCCGTCACGTCGAGGCCCGATTCGCGGAAAAAGCGCGCCGGATGGGCCCACGAAGAGAGGCCGCCCGCGTCGTGAATCCAGCCCAGTACGTCGTCAAGGGAGGGGTCGTGCCGCTCAACGAAGGCCGGCGCCTTCTCGTCGAGATAGCGGTCGAAAGCTTCGCGCGTATTGCACGCGTAGCCGCGCTTGACCAACACCTGCGCGAAGTGCGGACGGCCGGTCTGCCCGCGGCCAAGTTGCTCGGCCTCTTCGAGCCGCATCTCAAGACCCAACTCTTGCAACCGCCGAACTAGACGTTGGTTGCGCTCGCGGCGGTTCTGCTGGATGTCGGTGAGGCGGCGGCGGAACACCTCACCCGGCGGGCCGTTGAGAAAGTAGCCCAGCACGTGAATCGGGCGGCCGTGGAAGCGCGCGTTCAACTCGACGCCGCAGATGAGGTCGAGGCGAGAGTCGCGGGTCGCCTGGCACGCCTGGTCGTAGCCGGCAAGCGTGTCGTGATCGGTGATGGCGACCGCCCGCAATCCACTGCGGCCCGCGAGGTCAATGAGCTGTTCGGGAGTGAGGGTCCCGTCGGAACGATTGGTGTGGGAGTGGAGGTCAACCATCCGAGAGGAGGCGCAACTCCAACAGTTTAGCCCAAACCCTCTCGGCGCTCTCCTCGGGCGACTCACGGCTGGAGTCGAACACGACCTCGGGGTTCAGGGGCTCCTCGTAGGGGTCGGACACACCGGTAAACTCCTTGATCTCGCCTGCCAGGGCCTTTTTGTAGAGTCCCTTGACGTCGCGCTCGACGAGCGTATCGAGCGGACAGTGGGCGTGCACCTCGACGAAGTGCTCGATCTTGTCGCGGATCTCGTCGCGAATCCCGCGGTAGGGCGAGATGGCGGCGGCGATGGCGATTACGCCGTTGCGCGAAAGCATCTCGCAGACGAAGCCGATGCGGCGGATGTTCGTGTCGCGGTCTTCCTTGCTGAAGCCGAGACCCTTGGAGAGATTGGTGCGAACGACGTCGCCGTCGAGCACCTCGACCTTGGCCTCGCCCACCCGCAGGCGGTCGACCAGAATGTCGGAAACGGTTGACTTGCCGGCTCCGGAGAGACCGGTGAACCACAAAGTGAAACCCTTATGCGTCATAGATAAACGGTGCTTTCCTTTTGGATTGTAGCTAACCGGTGGAAGCGCTCTAACTCGCCGGGCGCAAAACGTCGGCAAGCAGCACGTCGAACTCGCGGCGGGGAACGCCGTCGGGCGGGTAGTGGATACCGCACTCCTTGCCGGCATCGTTTTCCCACCACCAACGGCCGGCGCGGGCGTCCTCTCCCGCAAGCGGAGCACGCGTGCAGGGGGCGCAGCCGATGCTGGTGTACCCCTCGGAGTAAAGCTTGTGAATGGGCACATCGTGGCGGCGGAGGTAATCCCACACTTGCTCGTCGGTCCAGTCGGCCAGCGGACAAAGCTTGAACACTCCCTTGTAGTCGGGGTCGACTTGGACCTTCGGTACGTCCCGGCGGGATTCGGTTTGCCCTCGCCGCAGGCCGACCACCCACGCGCTGAGACCGGCGAGCTTGCGGCGCAGCGGGCGTACTTTGCGCACCTCGCAGCACATGCGGCGCTTGGCGACCGAGTCGTGGAACAGATCGGGTCCGTGGGCGGAAACCATGCCGGCGACTTCGCCGGCGTCGGGCGTGATGGTTTCGATCCCAATGCCGTAGCGGCGGCGGACATCCGCGATCAGCTCGTGTGTCTGTTCGGGAAGGCGGCCTGTGTCGATGGTGAAGACCCTGACGTCGGGCGCAAGGCGCTGCGCCAAGTCAAGAATCACCATCCCCGAAGCCTGGAGGCTGGTGCAGATGGCAAGGCGGTCACCGAAGGTGTCGAAGCCCCACTCGAGGACTTCGACCGCACCGGCACTTTCGCCGGGGAGGGTCGGGAGCGAGGCGGCGGCCAAGCTCATTGGTTCTGCTCGGCCTCCATGAGGATCTTCGCCACTTCCGGCCGCGTGAACTCTTCAGGGAGCATCTTGCCCTCCTTAAGCATTTGCCGTACAACAGTGCCGCTCAAGAAGATCTGTTCATCGTCGCCGCCGGGGGATGTTTTGGGAGACGCCATCCCGGCGCACCGGGTCGAGTAGAAGACCAGGTTGAAGAACAGCGGCTCGATGCCCAACTCGCCGGGCTGAAACTCGGAGAAGATCTCCTGCGCGTCGAACGGGCCGTAGTAGTTGCCGACGCCGGCGTGGTCGCGTCCGACGATGAAGTGCGTGATGCCGTAGTTCTTGCGCACCTGGGCGTGGAAGACGGCTTCGCGCGGCCCGGCGTAGCGCATCCAAGCCGGGAAGCCGGCCAGCAGGGTGTGCGCGGCCGAATAGTAGTTCTCGATCAGAACCTTGTAGCAGGCCAGGCGAACATCGACTGGAATGTCGTCGGGCTTGGTTTCGCCGAGCAGCGGGTGAATTACCAGTCCGTCGGATAGCTCGAGGGCGATCTTGGTGCAGTACTCATGGGCCCGGTGGATGGGGTTGCGGGTTTGAAACGCCGCGACGCGCTTCCATCCACGCTTCTCGACTTCAGCTTTGACCTCGCGAGGCGAGAAGGCGAGGTCGCCCGGGATGTCGAACTTCCAGTCGGGGAACGTCTCGATCTCACCGGCGATACTATAGTCGCCCGACTCGGCCAGCCACTGGACACCGGGATGGGCGGAGTCTTCGGTGCGGAAGATGTGCTTGGCGTAGTGGGCCTTGTCGATCTTGAAGACCTCGCTGACGTGCAGCAGGCCCGCGGCGGTGCCGGAGGCGTCCCTGAGCAGGAGCTTCTCGCTGCGTTTGGCCAACTGCGCCTGGACATCGTCGACGGGAAAGATGATCGGGATGCTCCAGGGCTCACCGGTGGTGAGGTGCATCGTTTCGCAGACGTTCTTGACTTCTCGCTCGGGCAGGAAGCCGCGAACTGGCAGATAGCCGTCTTCGGCGAGCAGGAACAGATCGCTTAACTGCTTAAAAGTGGCCTCGATGGCCGGAACATCGCTGTTCTCGGCCACCGTGGCCTGAGGTTGAGATGACATAGTTAAATACGCTAATCCCTATCGGGATAGTGGAGATTATTAGAATAGCAGAGGATGGAAGGGTGTGCAAGCGGGGAGGGCTGGACTTGGGTTAGTTTCAGATTCTCGCTGACCTGAACGGCGAATCGGCAATCAAGAATGGCTGAAGCCGGCTTTGAAAGGACGCTGAGTTCGCGCTGGGGCGAGTCGAGCGGCACCTGGGGTGTCGGGCTCCGAGCTGTCCAGGCGCGCCCAGTTGGGTTTACACTCTTCTTACAATCTCCTTGCGTCGGTCTGACCACTTGGGCGGCGTCCGACTATACGTTGAGATCAGACAGAGTCCTGAGGCACGACAAACGCTGACAGGCTCGCAAAGGAGACCGCAATGAAAACGCATAGAACGATCAAGACGTGGACACGAGTGCTACTGCTGGTTGCGCTGGCCGTGGCGGCAACGCCGGCGGCCGAGGCGCGCTCGGTGAAGATGGATGTGCAGATGGCCGAGCCCATGGTGCTGACGGGCGCGCGGCAAAAAGCCTATCTGAGAATCGCGCTGTCGGGCGTCGAGCTGGAGCGCGGCCGGCGGGCGCCGGTGAACGTGGCCATCGTGCTCGACCGGTCCGGTTCGATGGAGGGGCGCAAGCTCGAAGAGGCCAAGCGGGCCGCGATCATGGCGATCGGTCAGCTTCGCGATGACGATGTCATTTCGGTTGTCACGTACGAAAGCACGGTGGACGTGCTCGTGCCCGCAACGAAGCTCTACAACCGCGAAGCCATCCGCAACGCGATTCGCGGCATCACGTCCGCCGGCAAGACGGCTTTGTTCGCCGGAGTCAGCAAGGGGTCACGGGAACTGCGCAAGTTCCTCGACCGCAATCGAGTCAACACGCTGCTGCTTCTGTCGGATGGACTCGCTAAGAATCAGTCACAAAATAACCTTGTCAATCTAGGGTCTTGCGGGGAAGGAGCGTGTAGTTCCACTCCCCGTGAAACTTGTCTCGGCGCAGCTTGAGGGCCGCCATCTGCTGGTGGGTGATCTTGATGCCGGTCGGATAACTGCCCGTGTCGAGTTCGGCATGGACTTGCAATCCCGTTCGCGTCGTCGTCGCGGCGATCAGATTCACGATCACCTCATGGCTGATCAGCGGCTTGCCGCGCCAGTTCTGACTGATGTAGGAAAACAGCCGGTGCTCAATCTTGTTCCACTTGCTGGTGCCGGGCGGGAAGTGACACACCGCGATCCGCAGCCCGGTTTCGTCCGCCAGCTTCTGCAATTCCAGCTTCCACCGCCGCGGACGCGAGCCATTGCTGCCGCCCGCGTCGGCGGTGATCAGCAAGCGCTTCGCCTGCGGATAAGCGGCCTGCCCCATCGAGCGCCACCAGCGGCGGATCGTCTCGACCGCAAACGCCGCCGTGTCATGATCCACCCCGACGCTGACCCAACCCCGGTTGCGCGCCATGTCATAGACCCCGTAGGGCGTGGCCCGGCCCAGTTCGGGAATCGGAAAATCATGCACCCGCACCTTCTCCGGATCACCCTTCGGCCGTAGCTCCCGCCCGTTGTTTTTGAAGTCTCCCACCAGTTCCCGCTTCTTCGTGTCGACCGAGATGGCGGGCTGGCGGTGAGCCAAAAAACGCTTCACCTTGCGGTTAATCTGTTCAAACTGAGCGTTGCGGTCGGGATGCTTCGTTCCTTCTTTCGTCTTGCGGTTGGCTTGCAGGCGGTAATCCAGCTGGTGCAGCAGCTCGGCCACCATGCGATGACTCGTTGGGTGGCCCCTCCGTTCGAGTTCGGCGGCTAGCTTGCGGACACTTTTCAACGTCCAGCGCAGGAGGGATTCCGGATCGCCGCGCGTGAGTGGCTCGACCAGCCGCTCCAGCTCGCTCTTGAGAGTGGGGTCTTTCGTGACGCTTCGCTTGCGCCCGCCGCCCCGACGCCGGATGCGGCCGGGCGGAGGCCCAGCGGGCTCGGTTAACTCCTGGCGGCCACGGGCAATGACTTGCCGTGAGACCCCGGTCGCTCGGGCCACTGCCGAGATGCCGCCGCGCCCCAGGGCCAAGCTTTCCGCGGCCACCAGCAGCCGCCGCGAACGTTCATCGAGCACCCCTCGCAGCGCCTCATAACGACGCTTGATGGCTGCCGGCTCGCTCACCCTTCCAGAGTAAGTGAAAACAATTCTAGATGCAAATGTTATTTTGTGACAGTTTCTAACGTGGGACCGAGCTCGCCCGGCCAGTTGGCGCAGCTCGGCGCTTCGCTGGCCCGCGAGGGCATCACGGTCACGACGATTGGGCTCGGCCTGCAGTACAACGAGGACTTGATGACCCGGCTGGCGATGGCGAGCGATGGGAACCATTTTTTCATCGAGAACGAGACTGACCTAGAGGCCGCCTTCGCGACCGAGTTCGGCGATGCGCTGTCGACGGTGGCGCAAGGTGTCACGATCCACATCCACTGTTCCGGCGGCGTCCGGCCGCTCCGGATTATCGGGCGCGAGGCACAGATCTCGGGCCGAGACGTTCACGCCTCACTAAGCCAGCTCTATCGCGACCAGACCCGCTACGTGCTACTGGAAGTCGACCTGCCCGCCGCCAACGCGGGAACGGTTCGGCCGGTCGCCGATGTCACGGTGAGCTATCACGATCTGTTCACCGGTTCCAAGGCGACGCTGCGAGGCGATACGTCGGTGACCTTCACCGATTCGCGGGCCGCGGTCGAGCGCACGATCAACCGCGACGTCCAGGTGGCGGTGGTCAGCCAGACGGCTGCGGAGCGCAACATAGTGGCCACGGCCTTGCGGGATGAGGGCAAGGTTGAGGAGGCCCGTGAAGCGTTCCGGTCGAACTCCAGCTATCTCGAAAAGAACGCTGCGAAGCTAGGCGACAAACGTCTACGCCAAGACGCGGCGGCTAACTACGAGGCCAGTGAAAACCTCGACGACGAAAAGTGGAATAAGGAACGGAAGAAGCAGAAGGAGTTGCAGTACAAGACGCAGACCCAGCGGGCTAGGATCGAGCCGCGGAAATAAGATTGAAACCGAAGCTCATCATCGTCCTGGTGCTGATCGTGATCACGCCCCTGGCCATCGCTGGATGGTTGGGGGCGAGGATCGTCCGGGATGAGCAGATTGTGTTGCGGCATGGTCTGCGGGAGTTGATGCACGGGCAATTGCGTAGCGTCGACGCGATTGTGAGTGCTGCGATGGAGCGTCATCAGCAGACCGTGCTCAAGCAGATGAACCCGTTTACCGCCGAAGCGGCCGAGTTGCGGATGCGCGGCCGGCAGTCGGCGTACGTGGTGCAGTACTACGTGCTCGACGGAGAGGGACAATTGCTGTTTCCGCCGGCAGAGACCCCGGCTGAGCTTACGGTGGCGGAACGCGAGTCGCTCGCTCGCACAAGCCAGATCTGGGACGGTGGCGTCCTCGTGGGTCCGGGCTCCGCCGCGGAGAGCACAGACCCCACGTCGGCTCAGGAGACGTCGCCGCTGAGCGGATGGCACGTCGGGTACTGGGGCAGCGGCCTGCAGTGGATGCTTTGGGCGCGGGACGGAGAGCTAATCCACGCCGCCGAGATCAACCGCACGCGGCTGCTGGTCGAGTTGATTGCGTCGTTGCCCGAGACCGACGCGCTGGCCCCGGAGCTCACGGAGGGACGAATCCGGCTCATCGATTCGGCGGGCCGGACGCTTTACCAGTGGGGATCGTTTGAGGCGGAAGAGGACGCAGAACCTATTGCCACGCTCAATCTCAGAGCCCCGCTGGGCGCATGGAGTCTCGATTACCACGCACCGGCGACGGTGTTCGGGTCGGCGGTCACTGGCGGATTACTGCTCAATCTGGTAGCGGGGCTGGCTGTGCTCGCCGCAGCCGTGATTGGCCTGACGTACTACTTCTATCGCGAGCAATCACGGGAGATGCGCGAAGCGGTGCAACGGGTGAGCTTTGTCAACCAAGTGTCCCACGAGCTGAAAACACCTCTCACCAACATCCGGATGTACGCCGAGTTGCTTGAGAAAGGCGCCGATAGCGGGGATCTGCACTGGCGCCGGCATGTCGACATTATCGCGTCCGAGAGCCAGCGGCTCAGCCGTCTGATCGGCAACGTCCTGACCTTTGGCCGCAAGCAGCGGCACGCTCTCGAGTTGCGCCGAAAGGCGGGCGTCGTGGACGACGTGCTACGCAGCGTCCTCGATCACTTCCGGCCCGCCTTAGAGGCAAAGGAGATCGAGGTGGAGTTCGCGCCAGATGCGGGGGAGTCCGCCTCCTTTGACGCGGACGCCGTGGAGCAGATTGTGGGCAACCTGATCAGCAACGTGGAGAAATACGGAGCCGGCGGCAAGTTCATGGAACTCACGAGCCGGCAGCACGGCGACACGATCGAGATCACGGTGGCGGATCGCGGGCCCGGGCTGCCGCCGCGCGAGCGGCAACGCATCTTCGAACCCTTCTATCGCGTGAGCAGTGACCTGACAGACGGCGTCAGTGGTACCGGGATCGGCTTGGCTATCTCTCGAGATCTCGCCCGCCTCCACGGAGGAGATCTGGTGCTGGAGTCGTCACAGGGGGGCGCGCGGTTCCGGCTAACGCTTGCCGTGTCGCCCGAGCGCGAACGGCGGTTCAAACCATGAAAGTGCTGATTGCAGAGGACGACCGCAACATCCGCTCCGGCCTCGAGGAGATCCTGCAGGACGAGGGCTACGAGACGGTCGTTGCCGAGGACGGGACCCAGGCGCTTGCGCTCTATCGCAGCGAGTCACCGGACTTCCTCTGTCTCGACATCATGATGCCGGGTGTCAACGGGTATGAGGTTTGCCGAGAAGTCCGCCGTAGCGACCCTGACGTGCCTATCATCTTTATTAGCGCCAAGTCCGAGGAAATCGACAAGGTTGTGGGACTCGAACTGGGTGCGGACGATTTCATCCTCAAGCCGTTCGGAGTACGTGAGGTGCTGGCGCGGATTCGGGCGGTAACGCGGCGGTACTTGGCGCGGGACCGGGTCGGGGCGGACCGGAAGCCCTTCCGTATGGACGACCTCGATATCATGCCCGCCGAGTTGCGGGCTCGCAGAGGGGAGCAGATCGTCGACCTGAGCCTGCGAGACGTGAAGATCCTGCAGCTACTCCATCGGATGTCGGGTCAGGTCGTGGATCGGACGACGCTGTTCAACCAGTGCTGGGGCTTGGCGCACATTGCAAACAGCCGTACGCTCGATCAACATGTATCGCAACTCCGCAAGCGGATCGAGCGCGAGCCTAAACAGCCACGGATTATTCGTACCGTCCACGGTGTCGGGTACCGCTACGAAGGCGAGTAACGGAAAAGCCGGAGGACAGACCTACTCAGAGAGTGGGATGTGCTGCTCGATGTCGCGCCAAGCGCTGATTTTCAGGCGCCGGCAGACCCAGCAGAGGCTGTCGGAGTGCTCGGTTGCGCCTTTTTCCCCGCAGACTTTGCACGGGAACGTGGGGGGTGGGGTCGGCTTGAAGACGGTTCGCTTGGCGGACGCGAGTAAAGCGGGGTCGATCACATCGTGCCGGCCGGGGGATTTGGGGCTGATTCTCTTTTTCATCGCTGCCTCCGCCCTGAACTTGAAAACTGCTTCCGCCCACTTAGGCGGCTATCGTTAGCCTCCTGCGCTTCGCGTCCTCCGCCGGCGCCAGAGCGACCGCGGGGCCGCTGCCCTGGCCTTCCAGCTCATCCAGTACCACCACTATAGACGCGGAATCCAGGCTTGTCCAGCACCTTGGACAGTTTTGTCCCCTTATCACTCGTAGTTGGAGCGACTTACCGGTGTCGTGGCGGTGCGCCAGAGCGTCCACCGAGTGGGTACACATGGGGCAGTAAACCTTGGCCTGAAGCTGTTCCCCTGCAATGGTCGAACTCGCCATGAGCTTGCTCCGGTTGTCTTCAGTTTGTAGACGTGTGGGAACCAGAAAAGGATTCGGTGTTTCGTCCTCAGCGCGATTCCCTAAGGCTATTTATCGGTAGGCTTGGAGCAACCCTGACGAAAGGTTGTGGGGAACGGGTTCGATGGTGCGGGACAAGAGCCGGGCAAGGCACTGCACGCCACGGGCCCGCGCCACGTCGGTTCGTTTTGCGGACACGAGTGTGCTTGGAGCCTGGCATTCGGGCCGGTCAACGAGGAGGAGTACGTGGGTTCGCGGCAGATGGCGGCACGCGGGCGCGGCATGCCGTGCCCCTCCATTTTGAACCGTATCCCCCGGGCTCGTCAGGGCAAGTCAACTGTGGATCGGCGCACGTATGGCGCACGTATAACGTGCGTTCGAGGCAGTGTTGAAGCCCAATGATAATGTCCCCTTGAGCGCCCAATAGAAATGTCCCCTATTCTGAGGCTCCGAAGGAGGAGCCGAGAGTGGGAAGGACATGGATGAGTGCCAAGGAGTTGAGGCGCGGCGAAGTGCTGAGCCGAGTGAAACGAGGGGAACTGAAGTTGACCGAAGCCGCCGAGCTGCTGGAGGTCAGCTACCGCCATGCGAAGCGTCTGAAGAAGCGTTACCGTGCGGGCGGGGCCAAGGCTTTGGTGCACGGTAACGTCGGCCGTGCTTCGAACCGAGCCGATCAGAAGCGACGCCAGCAGGTTATCGAGTTGGTGCGCGAGAACTATGCGGGCGAGGGGCACGAGCGCTTCGGGCCGACGCTGGCGTCGGAACATCTGGCAGCCGACCACGGCCTGGAAGTGCCGCGCGAAACACTGCGGCGCTGGATGCTCGCCGCGGGTCTGTGGAGCCGCCGTCGCAAGCGCCAACCGCATCGCACCCGGCGCCAACGCAAAGCGCACTTCGGCGAGCTGATTCAACTCGACGGTTCGCACCACCACTGGCTGGAAGAACGCGGCCCGAAAGCCTGTCTGATGAACTTCGTCGATGACGCGACCGGTGTGGCGCTGTGCCGTTTCTCGAACCAGGAAACGACCTGGGCCGCAGCCGATCTGCTCGCAGCCTGGGTGCGTCAACACGGTGTTCCCAAGGCGTTGTACTGCGACTGGAAAAACGTCTACCAGCGCCAGCCGACGTCGCGGGAAGCGCTGGCAGGCATCAAGCCCGAGACGCAGTTCGGGCGCATGTGTGCCAAGCTCGGCATTACGATCATGGCGGCTTCCTCGCCGCAAGCCAAGGGCCGAGTGGAGCGCCATCACGGCACGCACCAAGACCGCCTGATCAAGAAGATGCGGCTGCGCGGGATCGTCGAGTACGAGGCGGCGAACCGTTATCTCGACGAGGAGTACCTGGCCGAGCACAACGAGCGCTTCGCCTGTGAGCCGGCGGCGGCAGCGGACTTTCACCAGGCGCTCCCCCGCGGCACCGAGCTGCGAGGGGTGTTCTGTTGCGAGTACGAACGGGTGGTGAGCAACGACCGGGTGGTGCGTTTCGAGAATCGTTGTTTGCAGTTGAAGCCGAAACGCAACCAGGGCGTGGGGGCGGGGGCACGGGTGACGGTCCAACAGTGGCGCGATGAGAGCTTGCAGGTGAGGTTTGACGGGCACGAGATCGAGCACGACGTGATCGCCACGCCGACGCCACAGCTGCGGACGAAGCCAGCACCACAGCAGCGTCCGGGGGGCGGGCGCAAGCCGGCGGCGGACCACCCCTGGCGGCGAGCTGTGTTACGGAAAAAACGGGCTGCGAATACATAAGAGGGCTGTGGAAATGCCGGGTCGGATGGAAAGCGTGGAAAATCTCTCGAGGCAGCAGTACCGGGTTCGAGGAGCGGTGGATGGTTTTCCACCCTTCCCACCGCCCCTTGGAAATCGCTACGCGATTCCCACAGTTCCACAGCCCCGACGACGACGATATCTCTCCTACGAACAAGAAACACAAGGGGACACTTCTATCGAGCTACCGAGGGGGACATTTCTATTGGGCGTTGACACGTGCGTTCGAGGCAGGGGTTTAGACCAAGAGGCTGTGTTAACATGAGGGCCAACCGGATGGAAACCAAGACGCAGGTTCAGGCCTCACCGTCAGTGAAATCACCTCTCCGCAAGAGAGGAATTCGGCTGACACGACAGCGTGAACTGTTATTCGAGCTGATCAGCAATGCGCACGACCACCTCAACGCCGATCAACTCTACGAGCTGGCCAAGAAGGCGGACCCGAAAATCAATCGTGTCACTGTCTATCGGACCCTGAAGCTGCTCAAGAACGAGGGTTTGATCGACGAGCTCGACTTGATGCACTTCGAGGGCGAGCAGCACTACTACGAGACGCGGCTCAAGCAGGAACACGCGCACATCGTTTGCCTGCGATGCGGCTCGGTGCAGGAGTTTTTCGGCGCACCTTTGCGGCAGATCCGCGAACAGATCGAAACGGATTTCGGGTTTCAGATCCTGGTCACGCGGACGGAGGTCGGCGGCTACTGCGCCGACTGCCGAGACACGGTTCTGGAAGCCGACCTTCCCCCCGCGCCCGAAACCATCTCCGGAGCCAAGCATCTGCGGCCATCGCGCCGCGTGAAGAAGTAGACCCAGCGGTGCGGGCATGAGTGCGGACAGCGGCGCCCGTTCGGAACCGGGCCTCGCCGCCGACGCAGTCCTCCAGATTACGGTCATTGATCCCTCGGGCCAGTCGAGCCCGCTCGAAGTCACCCGTAGCCCGTTTCGCATCGGACGCTCGCCGGGCTGTGAACTCTCCCTTCACGACAACCGCATCTCGCGCAATCACGCTCAGATTCTGCGCGAGGGCCGCAAGTACTTCATCGAGGACTCGGGAAGCCGCCATGGCTTGTTCGTGAACGGCCGGCGGGTCGAGCGGCATGAGCTGGCCGAGGGCGACCAGGTCGATTTCGGGGTGGATGGCTCCTATCGCCTCCGCGTGGGCCCGGCTTCCGACTCTTCGTCGCTGATTCAGAAAGTGGCCGAGATGCCCGACCGGGGCGGCACCGGCGAGTTGGGCCGCTTGAGCGCCGTTCTCGAGGTGGCGCGCGCCCTCCACTCGTCGCTTGCCCTCGATGACGTGCTGGTGGCCGCCGTGAACGCGGCGCTGGCCGTGACCGAGTACGAGAGGGGTTTCTTGATGTTGAGGGGCAGCGGCGGCGAATTGGAAGTCAAGGTCGCCCGTAGCAGAGGCGGTGGCCGGCTGAGCGACGAGGAGTTGCACGTCCCACGAAACATGCTCGAGCGGGCGCTGCTCGCACGCCGGGACCTGCTGGCGATGACCTTCGATCCGCTGTCGAGTGGAGCAGAGGCAGAGCAAGCCGAGCGGACAGTGCGGGCGCTGGAGCTGCGCCAGGTTGTCTGTGTTCCTTTGGTGAGGATCCGGATTGGCCAGGAGCACGAAACCAGTTTGCTGTCGCCCAAGGACGATACGTTGGGCGTGCTTTATATGGACTCCAAGGCCGGCGCGGGCGATCTCTCCGTCAGCAACCGGCAGTTGCTGCAGACCTTGGCGATCGAAATCTCAACCGTTCTCGAGAACGCCCGGCTGCTTACCGAAGAGCGTGAGAAGAAAGACCTAGAGCAACAGCTCTCAATCGCCCGAGAGATTCAGCAGTCGATGTTGCCTGCGTCCTTGCCTCGGGAAGGCTGGTTGGTTGCCGCCGGGAGCAGCCAGGCATGCTACCAGGTCGGAGGCGACTACTTCGACGTGACGCAACTGGGAGACGACTATTGGGGCGTCGTTTTGGCGGACGTGTCGGGCAAAGGCGTCTCGGCCGCCTTGATGGCGTCGCTGATCCAGGGAGCTTTCTTCGCTTCGCTTTCCGAGGAGGGCCGTCTCTCGGAAACCGCGACGCGGATCAACCAATACCTCTGCGACCGTTCGACCAGCGCGCGGTTCGCGACCGTGTTCTATAGCCTGGTCCGCCGTGATGGGACGGCGCAATGCGTCAACGCCGGCCATTGTCCGGGGATCGTAGTGCGGGTCTCGGGGCAGATCGATTTGCTGAACGCCAACGCGGTTCCTTTGGGCTTGTTCAAGGAGTCGGAGTTCCCGGTGCAGGAGTACCGGCTCGAACCCGACGACAAGTTGGTGCTCTACAGCGACGGGGTGTCGGAAGCGACGAACTGGTCGCAGGAACAATTCGGGGAAAGACGCTTTGCGGAAGTGGTTGCCGAGCACGCCTCGTTGAATGCGATGCAACTCTTCGAGACGCTGGGACAGGAGATCGCGGCCTTCACCGACGGCTCGGCACAAGATGACGATGTGACGCTGCTGGTGCTGGGGTATCAGGGGTAGGGCGCCGCAGAGACCGGCACCCAACGCCGCGGCGTAGCTCAAACCTGTCGCGGCCCATCTAGAGAACGATCCTTCCACAGACACTACGAGCCAGCCGCTGTGTCCGGCCGGCCTCCTGCGAGGTTGTGAAAAAAACGGAGGCTATCGCAAGCAGGAGGACACAGGTCCTCTGAGTTTCAACGTCCGTCACGCCGCGGCTGCCTGTCCCCCAGCATCCGTTCACAGCCCGAAAGTCCGCCGTTGCCTCTCTCCGCAATTTGGTGCGTTCAAACCGCGGGTCCGAGCCCCCGCCGGGGCGTTTGAATGTAGCCCACGGCGCAAGCCGTGGGAAAAAGCCAACGAATCAGGGAGCCCCGGCGGGGGCGTTTGAGCCTTACCTCTTCCAACACCCGCTAGGTGCGGGAGGTAGAAGACAGCCGCTTACTCCCAGCACCTCCCACCAAGCGTCAGGGCCAAAAGTCTCAGACGCCCCTACCGGGGCTGGGATCGCTTTGCGCGGTTGACCCACGACTTGCGTCGTGGGCTACTATCATTCGCCCCTACCCGGGGCTCGGAACCGTGGGCGGACGCATCGACTTGCACCACGAGCAAGTGTGGGGGGGGGGGAGCAGGTGCGGGGCTGCCGGCGGCACCAACCGCGGCCTCGCCGATTCTTTCACGGCCTCCTGCCGGTGCGATCTCTATCCCAGCCGCAGCGTTTGTGATGCAGCGTTGCAGTATGATGTGCATGCCATGACACCGATGAAACTCTCTACACGCAATCTCGGCGGCCTGCTGCTGGCTGTGGGCCTCGTTTGCTCGACGTGTTCGGCCCCCGACCAAGCCGAGACCGAAGAGCGGCTTCGCAAGGAGTCAAGCAAGCGGCTGGCGCAGATCGAGGGTACGATTTCGCTTGCCGGACTCGAGCAACCGGTGGAAGTGCTGCGCGACCAGTGGGGCGTTGCGCACATCTACGCCGAGAACCAGCACGACCTGTTCTTCGCGCAGGGGTTCACGGCGGCGCAGGACCGGCTCTACCAAATCGAAATCTGGCGGCGGACCGGCGCCGGCGAGCTGGCCGAAGTGTTCGGCCCGGACTTCGTCGAGCGCGACCGCATCGCGCGGCTGGTGCGCTACCGCGGCGATATGCAGGCCCAGTGGGAAAGCTATTCGCCCGACACCAAAGAGATTGCCACCGCGTTCACCGCTGGGGTGAATGCCTACGTTGAACACGCGGGTGAGCGCCTGCCGATCGAGTTTGAGCTGCTTGACTTCCGACCGGGGGAGTGGAAGCCAGAGCATTGCCTGCTGCGGATCGCCGGCTTGATGATGACCCGGAACGCGCGGCAGGAGGTGGCGCGCGCCGAGATGGTCGCCAAGCTGGGCGTCGAGACGACCGCGAAGTACTTTCCCACCGACCCCGACCGCCAGCTCGATCCCGACCCCGCGGTTGACCTCGATGGGCTCGATGCAGGTGTGATCGCGAACTATCGCGCGTCAACGGTGATCCCGACGATTCACTCTCAAGACGAGAGCAACAACTGGGTCGTCGACGGCACGCTCAGCGCAACGGGCAAGCCGTTGCTGGCTAGCGATCCGCACCGCGCGGTGATTCTGCCGTCGCTGCGGTACTTGGCACACCTGGTGGCGCCGGGCTGGAACGTGATCGGCTCCGGCGAACCCGCTCTGCCGGGCATCGCGATCGGCCACAACGAACGCGCGGGTTGGGGATTCACCATCGTCCAATACGACCAGGTGGATTTGTATGTGGAGACGGTGGACGCCGAGAACCACCATCGCTACCGCTACCGCGACGAGTGGCTCGACATGGAGGTCGAGACGGAGCAGATCCGGGTCAAGGGGCAGGCGGAGCCGGTCGAGGTCGAGTTGAAATACACGCGGCACGGTTCGGTGATTTGGGAAGACCCCGAGAAGGACCGCGTCGTTGCCGTTCGCTGGACCGGCGCGGAGCCGGGCACCGCGGGCTACCTGGGGAGCCTCGCCACCGACCGCATCGAAGACTGGGACGGCTTTGTCGAGGCGATGAAGGCCTGGAAGATCCCGGCCGAGAACATCGTCTACGGCGACGTGGACGGCGACATCGGCTGGATCCCCGCCGGGCTGATGCCGATTCGAGAAAACTGGTCGGGCCTGCTGCCGGTCGCGGGGCACACGGGCGAGCGGGAGTGGTCCGGGTTTCGGACGGTGGATGAGCTGCCGCGCATCCACAACCCCGCGCAGCATTACGTGGCGACCGCGAACCACAACATCAGGCCCAAGGACTACCCTTACGACCTCGGTTTCGACTGGTCGGATCCTTACCGTTTCGAGCGCGTCGACGAGGTTCTGCGGGAAGGCAAGAAGTTCACCGTCGAGGACTTCCAGCGTTTGCAGCACGACTCGATGTCGTTGCCGGCGCGACAACTGCTGGCGATGTTGAAGCAGGTTCCCGAAGGCGGATCAGCGGAGTTGCAACAGGCCCGCGAGTTGCTCAGCGCGTGGGACCAGGTGTTGGTTCGCGACTCGCAAGCCGCGCCGCTGTTCGAGGTCTGGCTGGAGGAGACGCTGAAGCCGAAGTTCGTCGAACTGATAGTGCCGGCCGCGGCCCGGGAATTGGTCCGGAAGAACCTGAGGCTGCCGACGCTCTTCAAGCTGCTTGACGAGGCTTCGGCGGGCGAACGCAACCGCGTACTCAGTGAATCGCTTGAGGCGGCGTTTGCGAGGACGCGGGAGCTGCTGAGCGACGACGCGGCGGGCTGGCGGTGGGGCTCGCTGCACAAGGTGTGGTTCCGGCATCCGCTGGCGAACTCGCCGGCGCGACAGGCGGTGTTTGACCTGACGCCGGTGGAGCGTGGCGGCGGGGCGTACACGCCGAATCGTGCCTCGGGTGGGAAGTACCGGCAGACGCACGGAGCCAGCTATCGCCACGTGCTTGACATGGCCGATTGGGACCGCTCGGTGTTCACGAGCGCGCCGGGGCAATCGGGCCAGCCGGGCAGCCCGCACTACAGCGACCTGCTCGATAGCTGGGGAAACGACCGCTACGTCCCGCTGGTCTACAGCCGCGAGGCGGTGGAGAAGCACACGGCGAACAAGCTGATGCTGGGGCCGCCCAAGTGAAAGGACAACTGAAAGGATGCTCGCGGGGAGACGAGCCCAACCGCAGGGAGTTCCTCGCCGCCGCGGCTGGCGTCCTCACAGCCTGCGGCGGCGACAGCCCGGCCGAGTTCGACTCGCAACAGGAGACGGCAAAGATGGCATTAGACTATTCGCGCTCATACGTCACGTTCGTGACCGAGGGGCGCGGGAACCTAGCGCGGCTGCAAGTCGAGTCGCGTTGCTTGCTCTACGATGCCGAGGGGACGCTGCTGGAGGAGTTCTTCCAGTACGCATCGTGCAAGTCGGAGGACACGCATGGCACGGGCATCCTCTTCTACGAAGTGAACTACGACTTCTCGGGAGTGTTCTCGAAGGAGAACTACGTCATCTATCGAGCGCGAGCACCCTGGGACGACCGCCCGTATCACGATCGCGGCAAGGTGGCGGACCGATTCGAGGACCTGTTGTTTCAGATCGAGGAGGCGTCTGAGGTCGAGGCTCTCGAGACCGTTCCGCAGATCGTCGAGGCGACGCTCGCGGGACATCCGCTGGTCGGACGCACGGAGATTACGGGCGGCGACGGGAAGCGCGCCGTGATCGAGTATCCGGTCAAGACCATAAACGTCAACGAGAAGCCGATGTATCAGGTCGACACGGGACCGTTGGCGTTCCCCGATTTCGAGTCGCTCAACGAAGGTGCCGCCTTGGTGGATACGATCGAGCTGGCATACGTTGCGTACAACAAGCCGGACGAGGCTTATTTTGTGATTCAGCGCCAGTCGCCGGTCGACCCGGAGAATCCCGAAGGCCCGAAGGTGTGCCACTACTCCGACATACGGCGGTTCGACGCGAAGAACTCGTTGATGGCGGTGGTCGCGGGAAGGGTCGCTTAGCCGCTGTTGCTTGGCCGAGGCCTACAGGTTACGAAAGGCCTTTTCGTCCGCGGGCGACTCCCACTCGGTCAGAGTGCCGGCAAGGGCTTGATGAAAAGCGGCTTCGTAAGAATCGACTCGCCGCAGCCACACCGAGCCCCCCTCGATCTCGTACGCGATCGTGTCGCCGGGCTTGACCCTCAACGCGTCGCGCACCCTCTTGGGGATGGTGACTTGCCCCTTGCTCGAGAGCGTGCTGACGATCATGAAGCCTCCTCACCGTTACTACTCATTACTCACGAGCCGGGTATCCACTTGACTCAGGTGACCCCAACATCTTGTAGTTGGGCTCACAGCGTCTTAGCGTCCCAATCGGCGACGATCGAGCGGTACGGCGTCGGCTCCACCGCCATGGCCTGCTGCACAAGGCGGTAGAAGAGCTTGCCCCGACTGCGTGATCTGCGCCGATTGAAGCGGAACACGAACTCGTCGAGATAGTAGTCCAGATGCTCGTGGCTGACCGCCCCCTGATGCGTGCCCAGCATCCAGCGCTTGAGTAGCGAGATCGCCAAGTGCACCCTCGGCAGTAGCTGCGAGGCCTGCTCGCGGCGGTTGTTAATCGAGATGATACGACGCTGGTAGTCCTTCTTCTTGAGCGGATCGTAGCCCGACCAGTTGTCGGTAACAACCACGCTGCCCGGCTCGACCGACTCCTCGACGAAGGGCATCAAACTGGCCGCCGAGGCGTTCTGAACGCGCTGCATGCGGATGCGCCCCAGCCCGGTGCCTCTCTCTTCCGCGGCGACTGCAATCAACGCTTTACGCTCGGTCTGCCGGCCGATTACCCCTTCTTCTTCAGCGCCCCAGTAGGTCTCATCGACCTCGACGAGGCCCGTCAATCGCTCCCGCCCCGGGCGCACCATCGCTCGCCTCAGCTTGTGCATCCAAGGCCAGGCGGTTTGGTAACTGCCCAGTCCCAGAACGCGCTGTAGACCCAGGGCGCTGGCCCCATTCTTCTGCGTGGTGATGGTCCACATCGCCCGGAACCACAGCCGCAGCGGCTTGCGTGTGTCTTGAAAGATCGTGCCGGCGGTGACGGAGGTTTGCCGCCCGCAGCGAGCGCATTCGAACCACACTTTGCGCACCGGCCAAGCGCGCTCATGCCCACACCTTGGACAGCGGAAACCCTCTGGCCAGCGCAAGGCGAACAGATAGTCGCGGCAAGCCTCCTCGCTCGCAAAGTGAGACTCGAATTCGAGTTGGTCGCGCGGGTAATCCTCCACCAGGCCCTACACTACATCTTGGGGTCACCTGAGTAAAGTGGATACCAAGCACTCACGATAGTTGGACAGGGAGTGGCTTGCCAACCATGAAGCCGCCTTCAGGCGGCTTGCGCGCGAAGCGCTTGTAGGCCGGTCGTTTTACGGCTGGTAACGCGGTCACCCCCACCCTCCGCGCCAGGGCGCTTTCAGCGTCCTTCCGGGCTTGGCTTCGGCCGTTCCTGAATCCAGGTTCCGGCAGCCGCGCAAGCTAGCGTCAAACGGATCTACTCCCGCTTGTCCCCCCACCTGTTTGTTAGCATGGTCTTCAAACGATGAAGCTGACGCTCGCTTTCGATAAATCCGGGGCGGAGATCGACATCCCCGGTGGTATCACGCCGACGGTGCTGGAGCCACGGTTCGCGCAGGCGCTCGACGACCCGGCAGCGGCCATCCGGGCGGCGCTGGATGCGCCCATCGGGTCGGCGTCGCTCGAGCAAACGGCGGCGGGAAAGAAGTCGGCGGCCATTTCGGTGTGCGACATCACGCGTCCCGCACCGAACCGGGTTGTGCTGCCTGAAGTCATGGCCGCGCTTGAGAGGGGCGGCATCCCTCGAAGCGGGATTCGCATCCTGATCGCTACCGGGCTGCACCGCGAGGCGACCGCGGCTGAGCTCGAAGAGATCCTCGGGGCGGAGATTCTGGCGCGCTATGCGGTCGATTCCCACCGCGCGCGGCGTGACGACGAGCAGGCCCCTCTCGGTGAGACGCGCGGCGGGACGCCGGTCTACATCGACCGCCGCTTCATCGACGCCGACCTGCACCTGACGCTGGGGTTCATCGAGCCGCACCTGATGGCGGGTTTCTCTGGCGGACGCAAGCTGATCGCGCCCGGCCTCGCCGGTGAAAAGACGATCAAGCGCCTCCACAGCCCGCCGTTCATGAGGGACGCGCGGGCGACGGAAGGCTCCTTCCCCGACAACCCGCTGCATCGCGAGTTGACCGAGATCGCTTCGATGGCGCGGCATGACTTTATGGTCGACGTGGCGCTGACGCGCACGCGGGGTATCGCGGCCGTGTTCGCGGGCGGGCCCGAAGCCGCGCACGCCCAGGGTGTGGAGTTCGTGCGCGAATCGACTCTGGCCGGTGTCGAGGAGCTTGCCGATGCCGTGATCACGACGTCGGGCGGCTATCCGCTCGACCTGACCTTTTACCAAGCGGTCAAGGGCATCACCGCCGCGTCGCACATCGTCAAGCCGGGAGGCACGATCCTGCTGGTGGCGGCGTGCCGCGAGGGCTTGGGCAGCCCCGAGTTCGCCGGGCTAGTGCGGCGGGCGAACGACTGGCGGGTGCTGCTCGACGAGTTGGAGAAGGCCCCGGTCGAGGTGGATCAGTGGCAGGCCGAGAAGCTCGCGATGGTGGCCGAGAAGGCGTTCCTGTCGTTCTGCGTGCCGGGCGTTTCGGCGGAGGATCGTCGGCACTTGTGGGGCCCGACCTTCGAGACGCCGCAATCGGCCGTGGAGGATTTAGTCGCCGGGCTCCCGGCCGAGGCGTCGCTGGTCGTGATCCCGGAAGGGCCCTACGTGTTCTCGCAAGTCAGCGAGACGCCGGTTGCGGTGGCGTGACTACAGTAGCGATTCTGCAAGCACGATCACGTTTCACTTAGGATTGTAGGGGCACGGCATGCTGTCAAGTACCCAAACATCGTTTCCAGGTGTTCACAATACATCGTTTCCACCCTCCGTTCCAGGTGATGGGGGCGGCGAGGGCCGATTGGGCTTCGGGTTGGCGGTGGAGGCGCCGCCGCGGGAGCCCGTAGGGCGACCAAGGTCGGCGCCTCCACCGCCTGACCTCGCCGGGCGTACCAGCGAATGCGTCTGCTGCGCACCCAGTTCCAACTCGCGTACATACATGTGCCGAAAGCGCACCGCGATCGTATCCAGCGGCAACCGCTCCAGCCCCACCCACTCTCCCGCCAACGCCTCGCTCACAAACCAATGACGGCCCCCCTCCCACAGACAGCCCGCCTCGTTCAGCCGCTGGACCTCCATCCCCGCCGCATACTCCCACGCCGGCGGTTGCGGCTGATACGCCCTTTCGCTGCGCCGCCATCGGCTGGCCGGCGTCTCCATCTGAAGCGCTTCGTGCGGACGCCCTTCGTTGTACTCGCGCCGGAAGTGCGCCAGCCACTCGGCCCAATCCTTCACCGGCGCCGGTCCGCCACGATGCCGCACCGCCGCCTCGATCGCGCCGTGAAAACGCTCCACCTTGCCCTGCGTTTGCGGATGCCGCGGCCGCCCGTACAGCAACCGAATCCCCTGCTTGATCAACCACACCGACAGCGCCGTCAACCCGTGTGCGCTGTGGGCGGAAAACCACTGTGTGCCGCGGTCCATCAGCATCGCCTCCGGCAAACCCGCTTGCTCGAACGTTTGTTGCAGACAGGCCTGGATCGGCTCGCGGCGCAGCACCCGCAGCGCGTGCAACCCGACCGCATAGCGGCTGTGGTCATCGAGAATCGACAGCGGCTGACAAATCCCGTCGAGGCTCTTGAGCGGCCCCTTGCCGTCCATCTGCCACAGTTGGTTGGGCCGTGGGCGCTCGAAGCGTTGCAAGGCCGGCCGCGGGGCGTGCACGTTCACCAGCCCGTGGCGCTTGAGGATGCGATGCACCGTCGTCGCCGGATAGCGCACGCCGCTTTCTTGCAACAGCCGCTGGAGCTTGCGCGCGCCCCAGCCGTAGCGTCGGCGCAGCTCGAGCACTTGCCGTTCCCGCTCCGGGGCGCTGCGGCGCGGCGAGGAATGCGGGCGGCGGCTCAACTCACCCAGCTGAGCGAGCGTGCCGCAGGCGAGGTAGCGATCCCGCCACTTGCGACCGGTCGGGCGCGAGATGCCAAACTCGCGGCACAACTCACTGAGCGACTCGGCGCCGCTGGCGGCGCGCACGACGAATTGCATTCTAGATTCTTTCATTTCCAGTTTCCGAAAGGGCATCGGTAGGACTCCTTCGTCCGACCTTAGCCCACGGCTGGGTGGAAACCATGTCTTGTGTACAACTGGAAACGATGTCATGGAACTGAACAGCATGCCGTGCCCGCTTGCGCGACCCGCCGCAACATGTAGGGTTATCAAACGGGCTTGACAAGAAACCATACTTTCACCGCAGGCTGCTAGGCTCCAGAACGCAAGCAAGCGGTCCCGCACAGCCGCTCCCCGGTTGTCACGGCCCCCTTGAGCACCTACTATGACCTTTATGAGGTACTTTCATATTGCGGTTGCTCTGGGCGTCATCATGAACATGCCCGCTGCCGCTCAGGACCTTCTTCCCCGCTGGGAGGTGACTGCCCTGGCCGAGGGGCTGGTCGAGCACTCCAAGCAGATAGGAGACTTGCTGCTGCGAGTCCGCCCCAAGGAATGGATCCAAGATGGGGCCCCGCAAGCCTTCGTCACGCAGCATGAAGAACTCATACAAGACATCGCCAACCTCTCGCTCTCGGCCCAGAACGTGCATCGGAACCCGGAGAAACTCTCCGCCGTTGTCGATACCTACTTGTGGCTTGACCGGCTCGATTCGATGATCGCTTCCATCGCCAACGGGGCGCGCAAGTATCAGAACCCGGCGGTCGCGGATTTGCTGATCGCGGCGAAGGATCGGAACATGGGTCAGAGCGAAGGCCTGAAGACCTATCTGCGACAGCTTGTCATGGCCAGCGAGGCGGAGATGGAAATCGCTCACAGCGAAGCCCAGCGCTGCCGCGGCGATCTGGCCTCCCGCCCCCGTGGGCGCGACTGATACGGTCGAAAGCGAAGGAAGCCAACGTGCTGACGGACCAGCCCTTGCAACCACCATTCGAGGACGCGCCGGAAACCGCCGGGGCGTCCATCGAGCCCACGACACCGTCAAGCACACAGACCCGCGCCTCACCGTGCGCCCAGGGCGTCTTCCAATGTTACATCTGCGACGAGCCCTCGACGGAGATCTGTCCCCATTGCACCCGCGATACCTGCGATAACCACATCTGCGAACATTGCTCGCACTGCAGCGACTGTTGTGCCTGCACCAGTTGAGTGAGCGCGCCCATCGCGGATGCTAGCAGTCCGTGGTGAAGGTCCCGTGGGTCGCGCGGCGGGCTCCTGCGGCCGTTCGGCGAGGCGTGAGGAGGACGATGATACGGGATATCCTCTCCGACGAACAACAAAGCCGACGGCCGCAAAGGTCCGCCGCCCAACGGGTTACGCGCCCCGGAAGGCAACCAGGTCGCCCCGCCTTGGCCCCGCTGCTCCCTTTCTCCATTGACCGCTCCCCTCTCTCCAAGCGCGTAACGCGGCCCGCGTGACTTTCACCACGGGCTGCTAAGATATTACCGTCGTTTGGAGACCACCATGCTTCGTCGCCTCTTGCTTATTTCGTTCGTGGCCGCCATTGCGGCTCTCTCTGAACCCAACTACCCGGCGCTCTCCTACGAGGTGGCTCCAAGCTGGCCCGCGCTGCCTTCCGGTTGGAACTTGGCCGAGACAACCGCTGTGTCGGTCGACAAGGAAGAGAACGTATACGTCTTTCACCGAGGACCCCACCCCATCATGGTCTTCAACAAAGACGGCAAATTCCTGCGCTCCTTCGGCGACAGTGTTTACTCCGCGACCCATGGCCTGCGCATCGATCACGAGGGCAACATCTGGACCACCGACATCGACCACCACGTGGTCTTGAAGATGGATTCGACCGGGCGCATCCGCATGGTGCTCGGCCGCAAAGGCCAAGCCGGCGAAGCCGACGACCGTTTCAACAGCCCGACCGACGTCGCCATCGCTCCCAACGGCGACATCTACGTATCCGATGGCTACGGAAACTCCCGCGTCGTCAAGCTCGCCAAAGACGGAACCTTCATCCGCGCCTGGGGCAAGCGCGGCGTGGGCGAGGGTGAGTTCAACGCGCCGCACGGCATCGTTCTCGACAAACAGGGCCGCGTCTATGTCGCTGACCGCGAGAATTTCCGCATTCAGGTCTTTGACGGCGACGGCAAGTTCCTCCAGCAGTGGAAGCACTTGGGCTCGCCCTGGGGCCTCTACATCACCTCGGATCAGTCGCTCTACATGACCGACGGCTACAACAACCGCGTGCTGAAGCTGAACCTCGACGGACAAATTCTCGGCACGCTGGGCGAGCACGGCAAGCTTCCCGGCCAGTTCGAATTGTGCCATCACTTGGCCGTCGGCCCCATCACCCAGAGCCTCTATGTGGCCGAGATCACCAACTGGCGCGTCCAGAAGTTCGTGCCGCGCTAGCCTCGGCTAGGCCCGCATGTTCAATAGAAAGGTTCCGCGTTGGATCGGTTGGCCGTTGCTCGGCCTATGGGTGTTCTTCGTGCTTTCGTACCTTGCCCGTCAGTCCACCTTCCATCCGATGCCCTATCCCGAGGGGCAGTGGGGCCTCCGCGAGTCTCTCGGGGCGCAGGACGTTTGGCTTCAGACCTCCGACGAGGTGCAAATTCACGGCTGGCACGTCCGCGTGGAGGGCAAACCCGAATGGGTCACCCTGTATCTTCACGGCAACGCCGGCAACATTACCCACCGCGCCGACCATCTGGTGGCGATTCGCGGGGCCGGGTCCGAGGTCTTCATCATCGACTACCGCGGCTACGGCAAGAGTGACGGCAGCCCGACGGAAGCCGGCATGTACCGGGATGCCGACGCCGCCTACCAGTACCTGCTCGAGGGGTACGAGGCCAACCGAATTGTGGTCCACGGCGAGTCGCTGGGGACGGCGGCGGCGGTCGACCTCGCCTCGCGAAAGGCGTGCGCCGGCGTCGTGCTGGAGGCGCCCTTTCCCTCCGCCCGGGCCGTGGCTCGAACGGTACTGCCCGTGATCGGCCCGTTGTTGGTTTCGGGGCTCGATACCGGGCGCAAGATCAAACAGGTCAACACGCCTGTCTTGATCATCCATGGTGATCGAGACGGGGTGATCGGCTATGATCTTGGCCGTGAAGTGTTCGAAGCGGCCAACGAGCCGAAGGAGTTCTGGACGCTTGAAGGGTCCGGCCACAACAACATCGTTCAGGTGGGAGGACGGCGATACGTCGAGAAACTGAGAGCTTTCTATGCCGGCCTCCCCGCGGCCCTCGGAGGCGACGGCTGATTGGACCGCCTGTTCGCGGGAGCTAGAGAATCCGGAAGGTGATCTCAAGGTTGGCCTGTACGGCGACGGCCCCGTTGCCCCTACGTCCAGGCTCGAAACGCCAGCTTCGGACGGCCTTGACCGCCTTCTCATCAAGCCCCAGCCCCAGACTGCGCACGAGCTTGAAGTTGCCCGCGCTACCCTCGGGCGTGATCACGGCCTGCAGGACGACCGAGCCCTCATGCCGCGCAATGCGGGCCTCCTCGCTGTACTCGGGCTCGGTACGCTCCTTGAGCCTCGGCGGAATGACCCCGTCGCCCAAGCGATACACTTCCGCCGGCAGCTGGTCGTTGTACGCCTCGGCAACCCATTGCGAGCGAACGATCCGTGCACGGTCCTGCAAGGGCCTTGCCTCTTCGGCGCGATTCATTTTGAAGAGGAGCCTCGAAAAATGCTCCAGTGTCACAACGGTGTCTAGATGGTCTCGCCCTAGTGCCTTCTCGCGGATGTCGAGGGCATGCGTGTAGTAGACCTCGGCCTTGTCGTAGCGCGACTCGTTCTCATACAGGATCGCCAGGTTATTGATGCTCTCGGCGACGGCGGCGTGCTTGCGCCCGAAGACCTTGACCCGAATCGCAAAAGCCTCCTTGTAGCGCTCTTCGGCGTACCGGTACTTTCGCCGGGCATGAAAGTAACGGCCCACTTCGTTCACATACTCGGCGAATTCGCCCGACGTGGAACCATGGGTCGCCTCCGCAATCTTGAGTGCGTCCGCATAGAGGCCCTCTGGCTTGGCAAAGTCGCCCTGCGACCGATAGGCCCTCGCTAGACGCACCAGCGTTTCCGTTTGGCGTGCGTCACCCGGCGGCAGTGCCCGCGCCAACTCACGTGCTTGCTGGAAGCGCTCGATCGCAGACTCGACATCGCCCGCGGCGAGAGCCCGGTCCCCGCCCGCAATCGCGGCTGCCCACTGCTCCTCGTTCGCCGTGGCCGCGAAGACGCACAACACCCCAAGCGCCGTGCACGTAAGGACGGCCGGCAAACCGGACCTGAACCATAGTCGAGTCACAGAACGCAGATACCAGGCCCGTGACGGTGCATGCTTCGTCCGCCTCACGGGCGACCAACCCCTGAATCACTCCAGTCTAACAAGCGTAATGGTGGGGTTTTGTGCGGGGACTACCTACCCCGCCCATGCGAGGACGGCCTCTACGGCTTCGACGCGATCACGATCGGCGAGTGCAGCCCGATCTCGGCCGTCTCGACATTCGTGAAGCCCGCTTCCTCGAGCCAGCCCCGATACTCGGCGAAAGTGTAGGTGCCACCTTTCTCGGTCATCAAGAGCATGGTCAGGGCGAAAAGCAGCGGAAACGGCGGGCCCGTACGCTGATCGTCGGGAATCATATCGACGACGACAAGGCGGCCCGCCGGCTTGAGCGCCGTGTGCAGCCGCCGAAACAAGCTGCGGGCCGACTCGATTCCTTCCGAGTGGACGATGTTGCCGAGCAAGGCCAAGTCGAACCGCTCCTCGCCGAAGTCGACGGTCTTCAGGTCTCCCGGCAGGTAGTCGTAGCGGTCCGCGACGCCGTGCCGTTCGGCGTACTTGCGGGTGAGGTCAAACAGCGCTGGAAAATCCTGGGCGGTGACATGCGCTTCGGGGTCCGCCTCGGCGACGGCGATGCCCCATACGCTGGTACCACAACCCACGTCGACGACGCGCATCCCCTTGTGACTGGTTCCCGCCCCCAAGACCTTGGCAGCGGCCTGGGCCCTCGGGTAGTGGACAATGTGCAGCCCCCGGACGAGGCCCGGGAAGAACTCCTCCGCCAGCGCCTCGGTTTCGACCTGCTGCACGCCGATGCCGGAGCGCACCACCTCGGTCAACCGGTCCCAGCTCACAGCCGCTTGCGCGCTTCCGAGCGTTTGCCCCATGAAGTCGGGGCTCGAAGGAAGTAGCAGCTCACGCGCTGGCGGCGTGAGTTCATAGCGGTCGTCGCCGGTCTTGCTCAACAGTTGGAAGGTGGCCAAGACGTCCAAGATCATGCGGACGCCGCGCTCACTGGCTCCGACGGCGCGGGCGACGTCAGCCGCCGTGCAGGCCCCGTCCGCCAGGGGCGAATAGACGTCTAACTCGAGCGACGTCATCAGCACACGCGTGCCGGTGTGAGCGAAACCCAACTGCATCAGCATCTCGGCGGGCGTGGGTTGCGGTTGTTGCGCAGACACGATCGGTCTCCTCCGAAGTTCTCCCTTAATCGAAGCTCTTGAGCCGCTCCACCGTCGCTCGGTCCAGTCGCCGGATTACTTCCGTGACCAACTCGACCGCGCGGTCGAAATCGTCACGGTGGATTACGCCATTATGGTTATGCAGATAGCGCGTCGGCACGGTGATGTTGATCGACGGGGCGCCTCCGTAGACGCGCTGCATCTCGGCGCCGTCCTCCCCGTAGCCCGAGAGAACCTCGAACTGTAAGGGTATGCCTAGGTCCTTGGCTACGTCGGCGACAAAGTCGCGCAGCTTGAGATTGGGCAGCATCGAGCTGTCATGCAGAAAGATGCCCGGACCGGCCCGCAACCGCTCCTGGGCCTGGTCGAGGGTGATGCCGGGGTAGTCGGCCGCCACGCCGACCTCGATGCTCAGGCCGATGTCGGGTTTGACGATGTGGCTGCTGGTATGGGCGCCGCGCAGGCCGATCTCCTCTTGCACCGTAGCGGCGGCAAAAACGGTATTCGGCGGACGGCGCCGCTTGAGGCGTTTGAGGACTTCAATCTCGACGGCCAGGCCAATGCGATCGTCCCAAGCCTTGCCCACGTAGAGCTTCGGATCGTTGAGCTTCATGAACTGGCTGTCGGGCGCGATGGGGTCGCCGGGGCGGATACCCAGCCGCTCCTCGGCGTCGTGTTTGTCGACAGCGCCCACGTCGATGAAGATGCGGTCACGGTCGTGGAGATGGGGCCGCTCGTCGCTGGGGGTCACGTGAGGCGTCTTGAGTCCGGTGATGCCGCGCACGGGGCCCTTGCGAGTCAAGATTACGTAGCGCTGGTTGATCAGCGCCTGGTCGAGCCAGCCGCCGACCGTCTGGAAGGTCAGGTACCCGTCGGGACGAATTCGCCGCACGATCATGCCGACCTCGTCCATGTGCGCGGTCATCATGACCCGGGGGCCGTCTGCGTCGCCGTCAAGCCGCGCGATCAACGACCCCAACCCGTCCGTTTGCAGATGGTCGGCCAGCGGTTCGAACTCCCGGCGAACGATCTTGCGCACGGGACCCTCGAAACCGCTGGGACCGTGCGCGTTTGTCAGTTCCGCGAGTAGCTGCTCGACCGGGTCCAACGTGTCGGTCTGTGGGGATGCGGGCCATGCCAGGGTCAAGACCAACAGCAGCCCAGGGATCATTTTCATATCGTGTGCCTCCGGGAAGACTCCGGGAAGAGCAGCGCCGCGCCGTGCCTGCGAAGCGAGCGCCGAACCCGGCGTGCATTGTAGCGCAGACGACGACTGCCCTCGCCCGCTTGTCTGGGGCCCTCTGGGATCTTAGTCCTGCATCGCCTAGGCGGATGGGGACTTAATGCTGTGTTTCGTATGAGATCCACCTCGCGGTTCCCTACGATTAGCTCCATCGGTTCTCGGTGAGTACGTTGCAATTCACAAGTAAACAGCCCATGTTGGGCACACTAGGGGCGCCCGCCTGCTCGGCCTGCCACAACGCGTTGAGGTGTCGAACGATCTCGACAAGGAACCTCACTGCGGGCAAGTACGCCACGGCCGCTTGTCTCTTCTCGTCGCGGGGTTCATCATAGAGATCACCCATGACTCTGGACGAAAAGCTCGCCGAACTCGAACGCCGAAACGAAGCCGCGCGCGCCGGCGGCGGTCCAGAGCGTACCGAGCGCCAGCATCGGGACGGCAAGATGTCGGCCCGTGAGCGTGTCGAGTTCCTGCTCGACGAGGGTACCTTCGAGGAGTTAGACCGGCTTGTCGTTCACTCCTGC
The DNA here is from genome assembly GCA_965261065.1 of Bryobacterales bacterium. GTDB lineage: Bacteria > Acidobacteriota > Terriglobia > Bryobacterales > UBA6623 > JAKZVK01. The sequence continues at coordinate 258,833 of OZ253444.1, forward strand.
CACGACTTCGGGATGGACGACAAGGTCATCCCGGGCGACGGGTTCGTCACCGGCTACGGGCGCATCGACGGCCGGTTGGTCTACGTGTTCTCGCACGACTTCACGGTGTTTGGCGGGTCACTGTCGCTGGAAAACGCAGCCAAGATTTGCAAGGTGATGGACCTTGCCATGAAGACCGGCGCCCCGATCATCGGCCTCAACGACTCTGGCGGCGCGCGCATTCAGGAGGGCGTTGCGTCGCTGGCCGGATACGCCGACATTTTTCTGCGCAATACGCTCGCGAGCGGCGTCGTGCCGCAGATCTCAGCCATCATGGGCCCCTGCGCCGGCGGCGCGGTCTACTCGCCCGCCATCACCGACTTCGTGTTCATGGTCGATAGCACGAGCTACATGTTCGTGACCGGTCCGGACGTGATCAAGACCGTCACGCACGAAGACGTCACCAAAGAGCAGCTCGGCGGCGCACGCACTCACAACGAGGTCAGCGGCGTGGCGCAGTTCATTGCGCCGGATGACGCCGAATGCCTAAGGATGATCCGCGAGCTACTGGGCTTCCTGCCGCTCAATCACCTCGACGATCCGCCGATCGAGCCCACTAAAGACCCCGCGGACCGTGTCGAGCCGGAACTCGACACGATCGTGCCCGCCGAGTCGAATGTTCCTTATGACATCAAGCAGATCATCCGCCTGACCGTTGATGACGGCTACTGGTTCGAGGTGCACGAACACTTCGCCAAGAACATCGTCGTGGGCTTCGCGAGGCTCGACGGGCGTTCAGTGGGCATCGTCGCCAACCAGCCCGACGTGCTAGCCGGGTGTCTCGACATCAACGCGTCGCTCAAGGGTGCCCGCTTCGTGCGCTTCTGCGACGCGTTCGGCATCCCGATCGTGACGTTTGAAGACGTGCCGGGATTCCTGCCCGGCACCGAGCAGGAGTACGGCGGCATCATCAAGCACGGCGCGAAGCTGCTCTACGCCTACGCCGAGGCGACGGTGCCGAAGGTCACCGTCATCACGCGCAAGGCCTACGGCGGGGCTTACTGCGTAATGGGCTCGAAGCACCTGCGCACCGACATCAACTACACCTACCCGACCGCCGAGATCGCCGTGATGGGCCCCGAGGGCGCGGTCAACATTCTGTACCGCCGTGAGCTGACGGCGGCCAAAGACCAGGCCGAGGACTTTCGCAAGCAGAAAATGGACGAGTTCCGCACCCGCTTCGCCAACCCGTACACCGCAGCCGAAAAAGGCTGGGTCGACGAAGTGATTCATCCGCGCGACACGCGGCGCAAGCTCATCACGGCGTTTCGTATGCTCGAGAACAAAACCGACACGATGCCACGGAAGAAGCACGGCAACATCCCGCTGTAGAGGCATGCCAGCTGTGCCCGGCCCGTGGAGAGGCTGCGCAGGGTCAGCGCTCCGCCTCTACGATCGCTACGATCAGCCGCCATCGCCCCATCGCAACCGGCCAGGATACAATGATCCTAGTTCGCCTTCGGTCGGGCCGTAGCGCAGCCTGGTAGCGCGCTTCCTTGGGGTGGAAGAGGTCCCGAGTTCAAATCTCGGCGGCCCGACCAATATTCTCAGTGGCTTAGCGGGTTCGGTGCCCGAGCGATTGTGGCGATGTCCACACGGATGTCCACATAGACTCGGATTCACTGCCCGATGCGCGGGACGCGGGCCGCCTTGGCGATGGGCCGCTGAAGGCCCGCCTAGGCTCTGCCCGGCCTGCCGGAACTACACGCACGTCAGATCGGTTCGCAGCCCGTGGCCTCCAAACACTTCGGCAACAAGATACTTGACTCACCATTGCGTCACAATCACGGATCGGACACCCTTCACGAGGGTTCGCCCTTAGTCAGCTCGTCGTACTCGTCCAGCGCCGCGTTCCATTCCTCCAGCGCCTCCTCGGGCAACTTGTCGAGGTTCTCCTCTGTCACCAACAGGCCGGTTTTTCGAGAGGCGTAGATCAGGCGTGGATCGATGCCGGCCGCGGCCATTGCGTCGGCTAAGTCCTTCTCGTATCCCTCCAGATCCAGGGGCTGCGGCGTGTCGGCGTTGGGGTCGAAGAAGACGGGATCGTCCGGACCCGGCTCGCGGCCGAACTTCTCGATGAAGGCTTCCCTATGTCGCAGAAGGGCCTCGTGGGCGTCGGGCGTGAGCGGGACTTCGCGGTGCTGCACGGGGCGTCTCGCTCGCTTTCGACGAATCCGCACGCGGGTTACTCTACCATGTCCCGGCGAACCTCCTGGAGTCGCTTCCCGTCGAGATCGTGACGCCCTCACAAAATTTCCGCCCAGGGGCTTCGCCCACTAAGCACTAACTTACCAGTAGACACCTATGCACCCATCGTCTACCCTGGAGACATGCCACAGGCCCACGACGAAGACTGGAACGTTTTGCTGCGCTTGTTCCCCGCGGATTGGGAGGCGCTGGCGCGCAGCAGCGGCGCGGTCCGGCGTTTGCGCGGCTTCGACTCGGTCAGCGGCTTGTTGCGCACCCTGCTGTTGCACGTCGGGCCGGGCCATTCGCTGCGCGAGACGGTCGTGCGCGCCAAAGCCGCCGGCTGGGCCGAGATCTCCGACGTCGCCCTGCTCAAACGCTTACGCGCCGCCGGCGAGTGGTGGAGACTCCTGTGCGTGGCTCTGCTGCGCGAACAGGGCGGCGAGGCCGCGGCCGAGCCGGTGCGCCTCGTCGACGGCAGCTTGATCTGCGAACCCGGCCCAACCGGCAGCCAGTGGCGGCTACATTACAGCCTGCGGCTGCCCTCGCTCGAGTGCGATTACTTCGAGTTGACGCCGGCGGCGGGCGCGGGCAACGGCGAGCGTCTGGATCGTTTTGCTCTCGCGCCCGGAGAGATCGTGCTGGCCGATCGCGCCTACATTCATCCGCAAGCGTTGAGTTGGGCCGCGGCGCAGAAGATCGGCTTGGTGGTGCGGTACAACAGCGGCTCGACGCCCTTGTTTGACGCCAGCGGACGACGTTGGCCGCTGTTACCGAGGCTGCGCAAACTGCGTCCGGTACACAGCGTCGCTTGGCGCGTCCAGGTGCGCACGGCCAGCGGCTTGCTCGGGGGACGGCTGTGCGCGATCGGCAAGAGCGCGGAGGCAACGGCACAGGCACGTCAAAAAATCCTGCCACGCGCCCAGCGCAGTCAGGCGCAGGTGCGGAAGGAAACGTTGGAGTTGGCCGCGTACGTGTTGGTGTGGACGAGTCTGGAGGAGGCGTACGACAGCGCGAGGGTGTTGGCGTTGTATCGTCAGCGTTGGCAAATCGAGTTAGCCTTCAAGCGTCTGAAGTCGCTGGCGGAGTTGGGACATTTGCCCAAGCGTGATCCGGACAGCTCACGAGCGTGGCTCTACGGCAAGCTGTTGTTGTCGCTGTTGGGGCAAAAGCTAGGCCGCCAGGGGCAGGACATTTCCCCCTGGGGCTACCCGTTGGAGCGAGAGACCGGCCAGCCGCTGGCGTGAGTTCCAGTTTGAGTTTCATCAGATCTGCAACGCGATCGAGCCCCGCTTGTCCTTAGCGGGAGTGATGGGCAACTGGAACCAAATCGCCCACGACCTGCGCGAGCCGTCACGCAAACTGGTCCCGCAGATACAGTCACTGCTAAGTTAGCGCTTATGGGGGCTTCGCCCCTGGTAGAGCGAAAAGGAAAAAGGGTCAAGGGATCACTTCCCGGACACAACGGAACCCAATGACGTAGTCCCAGTTGACAGGTTCGTACCTGAGGCGGTTGGAGCAGCGGAGGTTCGCTGGATCGTAGTAGATCCAGGAGCCGCCGCGCATTACTTTCAATTCGCCGTCAGGCGGTCCCGTCGGGTTCTCTTGTTTTCCCTCCCCGTACGGGCCGTACCAGTCTGCCGTCCACTCCCAGACGCTCCCGGCCATGTCGTAGAGGCCAAATCCGTTCGGCGGATAGCTCCCCACAGGGTCGGGGGCCAAGCCACGGAACCCAAACTTGGCGCGCGTATCGTCAGGCTCTTCGTCGCGCCCCAGGGGTAGATGGCGTCTGCACGCCCACCCCGCGCCGTGTACTCCCATTCGGCCTCCGTTGGCAGTCTGCCCCCCGTCCATTCACAGTACGCTTTCGCCTGATGCCAATCGACGTTCACCACGAGGCGGTCGGGCTGGGGCCAGGCCTGGAGGGGCATCGGGTTTCCCGTCCGATAGGCGAACACCGAGTATTCGGCAACTGTCACTTCCGTCGTCTTCATCTGGAACGGCTTGGTGATCTCGACACGGTGCCTTTTCTCGTCGCCCTGGCAGAATTGGTCCGTTTCACCGACGCAGCCCATCTGGAATGCCCCGTCAGCAGGAAGTGGAATATCCTTCCACAGCGCCTTGTCCCAGTGCGAGGACAGTGCCTCTGCCAACGCTTCAGGCAATTTCGTTCGTTCGTCCCCGAGCACCCTGCTGATCTGTTCCTTAGACATGGTTGTCGCCGTGGCGTGTTCTCCGTCCTGCACTTCGCGTCGCGCAAGTCGGCGAAATCCAGCGTGGCCCCCGTCAGGTTCGCTCCTCTGAGATCCGCCTCGCGCAGATCCGCGCCCGTCAGATCGGCGGCCTGCAAGTTCGCCTTGGCGAGAAACGCCCCCTGGGCCTTTGCGTTGCGGAGATTGCGTCCATCCAGTCGCGCTCCTTGCACCAACCTCAAGTCCTCCCACTCCCACCCGGCCGGCTTGATCGATACGTCCTGCCTCTCGAAGTTCGCGTTCAAGCTGATACCAAGCACCGATCCCCGAGCCGCTTCATACGAGGCGTAGAAAACGAACAGGCCGAAAAACGTTAAAGCGGCCCAGCCGGCAAACTCCCACAACGTCTCCCGGAGGTCGAGAGCGCCCGGTGCCGGAATCTTGAGAAGCCCGCCCTGCAAGGTGGACCGGGCGATCTGGTAGAAGCCCAGCCCGAGCCCCGCGCACACGACCAGGACTAGTGCGAGCGAAAGCGAACCGGCAGCCTCCTGGCGCTTCAGATAGACTCCCCAGAGCACTAGAATGGTGGCCGGCACGATGCCCCAAGCGGCGAACAGTGAGGCCCAATACTGCAACCGGAAGAATGGCGGCAAGTCCTCCGTGAGCCGCTTTCGATGAGCCGTAACGAGACCATTCAGCAACCAAGGGTAGACAGCCTTGTCGAGCCTCCGCCCGTCGGGCAAGACCGCCGGTAAGAGGGCAAGACTCTCCCAGAGTCGCTGCGCGTACAGATGGAAGTAGACGTAGAAACCTAACAAGAGGACGGGCGTCACCAGGTAGAAACGCACGATGGCAATCCGGCTTCCTACGATGGGCAGCGGCGAGGTTCCGGAGTTGGTCACCAGTGCGGCGTCGGTCGTTGTGGCCGCTGTCAGCAGGGTGTAAGCGCAGACCAACAGCATCGAGAGAAACAGCTTTCTCGCATTCCGGGACGCCTCCTCTACGTTCGTGAGGTTGAAGTGGTCCTGCCCGTTCTCTGTGGACAGCCCTTTGGGCAGTGTCGCCCTCGCGAGGATCGCCCCGGCGAGCTGAGGCACGGACAGTCCCTTGGTATCGGAAAGATCGGCCTCGCGGAGGTCGGCGCCCCGGAGACTGACGCCGCGCAGGTCTGCGCCCCTTAGGTCCCGTTCAGCGAGGTCCGTGTCCGAAAGGTCGGGAGTGTCCTCAGGATGGGCCTCCCGCCAATGGTTCCAGGCTTCAGCGCCGGCGTTGAGCGCTTCTAGCGCGGTCAGGTCGGGCGCGGAGGCGGAGTCAGGCGCAGAGTCCTCAGCGCCCTGCTCGGCTTCAGTCACCCCACAGGCTGTTCGTCCGCCACGGGGGCCTTGGGTTTTTCGTCCATCGCTAAGGCGGCAGAGCCGCGCGATAGCGATTGTAGCTTGATTGTGGCGCGGCTCGTGCGAAAATTGATGGGTCACTGATAACGATGCAGACTCGGTCAACTCTGGGCGTCTCCCTGCACGCAGCCATTGGCCGCAAGTGTCGATCACATCGGCCCGGTATCAAAGGGTGGGGAGCACAGCTACAGGGAATACCCAGCTCGCCCACAGGTTGTGCAACAGTATCCGTAGCGACACAGGCCCAGCGCAGTTTAGGCTATGTGGTTGATAACAAGGTGGATAGTGGGAGGCGGTCATTATCTCCACAGCAGGCGCGCCCTGAAACCCTCGCCGCACGAACGCGAATTCGCCTCGATAATGGGCGTTTCGGAGCGAATGAAGTAAAAAGTTGCTAAGGTTCTTGTTATGAGTAGCTTATCCATCAAGGAACGCCGTGAACACCTACGGGAGCTGCAAAGCCTCCTCGAAAACGGCGACTGGAGGCCGCCCCACGGTCTCTCGGAGCGATCGACGACTCTATGGGCTGAACTCGTCCCTATCCGAGCGCGCTCACCCGAGCGGCGGCAAGCGCTAGAAGTCGCTTTGCGGGCGCTGGACCGCCTTGACGAGATCGGAGCCTCTCTTGACGGCGCGGACCTTGTTCAGAAGACCCGCGCAACAGGAGCGCACCATCTGAACCCCTTGTTGAAAGCGGAGAAAGAGGCCCGGCGAGACTTCACGAAGCTCTGGAGGGAACTCGGGTTTGATTATCGGGGTTCTCTGGATAGCGAAGGCATGCACGAAATCAGAAACCCTGAGTCGGTTGCTTGCGGAGTCTTCTATGGCCACTGAATGGGAACCACGATCGACTCTGCACGACTCGCTCAAGACCAAGGAACTATCGGCCTGACGGGCGGTGGGCGCAGCGAGTCTTGGGAACTCGTGCAACCCGCTCTCAGCACCCGTAGTCCCGCCGAAGGCATTCGAGGTAGCGCCCCGACTGTCTGATCGATCATGTGTTCTTCCGTTTCCTTCCTGGTGAGAAGGCTTGCCCCGGTTGAAGCAAACGACGCTGCGCGTTAAGGATGTCCCGACCGAAGTTGGTGTCAACCTTGTATCTCCAATCCGGATAGGTCTGGTTCCATCGCTTCATGCTCTGAGCGAGCGTCTCTCCCTCCTGCCGCTCAGCGGCGAACTGCGCCAAAACAATGTGCTTTTCGCTCAGTTCCCGGTGCCGGGGACCAACAAGGTCGCGGCGGGCTCCCTGGTAAACATCGGCAACCTGTTTCGGCGATAGACCCGGATCGACGATCAATTCGACCCGCGAGGTCGCCCCCATCGGACTGCGGATACGGGTCACAACGCGGCATATATCCAACAGTGGAACGCGGCCGGTCAAAACAAAGGTTGTAGCTTGGCCTTCTTGCCAGCCAAACCGACGTGAGAGGTGTTCACTGACAGCTCGCAGATGATCCAATGTTTTTCCGTGTGTCACCGCAATGCTGTTTTGCACGTTGCTGCCAGGTGCGGCGTACTTCAAAAAACGGGCTCGAAGCGACCCCTCGACCTCGTAGTCATTGCCGATTTGGATCGGCGGAGTGATGCTGATTCGACCAGCATTGTATTCCGCCCGATCTGGTAGAGGGACTTCGAGCCATCTAGTCCGGAGACCATCCTTTTTACCCCGGCGCTCGATCCACGCCCCAATGTTCTCGAACTTCACCAATCGACCCTTGAGCACCTTGCGCCGGAACGTCGTGACCCCTTCGCCCTTCTCAGCTTCTCGGGCAAGCAGTAGGCTTAGCGCCCATTGTCTTTTACCCAGGTTCCGAGAGCGTCTTTCGCCTTCCTCGGGCAGAGGCAACATCTCAGTTCGCTCCGCCCGGTTCGGTGCCTGTATACCGGCTTTCTCCCATACGTCTCGAACCATCGACGCGGCATCCGAAGTAGTCATGTCAGTCGCGTCGATTTTGGCGGGCACACCCTCTCTGACGAGCCAGCTCCAGGTAGAGTCCTTCATGGACGTACCGAGGTTGTGTTCGATGGCGTGGCGGATCTCCTGATGGCGTGCGCTTATCATTTAGTCATTATCTTAGCAAGATAAGATCTATATTGCTAGGATGGGATGTCACTGAGGTTTGCCATGCGCGACCACGACAGCGAGAAGGCCGCGGCGGATTACACCGGGGTATCCGTCGCTACCCTGCGCCAGAGGCGGCGGCTCGGTCTGCCACCGGCGTTCATCCGGGTGGGGCGTCGTGTCATTTATTCTCGGGCCGACGTAGATTCCTTTCTCGCTACGCATCGGGTCACGCCGGTCTCGACGGCCGGCAGCAGCAAAACCGACCTGGAGCCCGGAAGGTGAGCGTGGCCCCGCGCGAGCTCATCGACCGCGCGTCCATCGCCGGCGTCTGGTCCGCCCTGGGCGGCCCTCCCCTGCGCCACGGACGCGGCCGGGCGTGGTGGCGCGGCGGCCGATGGTCGCAACGTGTCGCTCCACGAGGCGAGGGGCTTGTGGTACGACCACGCACGCGGCATGGGCGGCGGCATCCTCGACTTGATCGAGACCGTCTTGGGCTACGACAGGCGGGCGGCCCTGGCGTGGCTCGCCCATCACCTGGGGGCGTCTCTCGACAATCACCCCCTTTCCTCCGACGATCGGCGCGGCTACGAGGAGCACCGGGCGCGAGCTGAGTCTGTGGCACGGGAGCTGACCGAGTGGCGCACCGGGCACCTGGATTCCCTGCGCGAGCGGCGCAACCGGTTGTGGGACTCGGAGCCGCGGGTGTGCGACTGGGCGCAGCGGCACCTTGCCGACTCGTCCATGGCCGATGATCCCCGCTGGGAGGTGGTCTGGGCGCACGCCCTCGACGATCAGGAGGGCGACCGGCTCGACAAGCTCATGCAGCGGCTGGCAGCGGCCTCTGCTACGGATCTCTTGGTGCTGCGCCGCACCGCAGCGAGTGCGGAGGCCGCATGAGACGCAAGGCCGAGGGCGCTCTGGTGGCAGAGCTCTTGAGTGATCCTGATTTACTGAGAGCCGCCGAAGCCGACGACCTTAGTTCGCATCATTCGCTTACTTCGCAACAGCAGTGGCCAAGCGCGCTAGCGCCCGAGGCCCTGTGTGGTTTGGCTGGCGATATCGTCCGCGCGATAGAGCCACACACCGAGGCAGACCCTGCGGCGCTACTTGTTCAACTCCTCGTAGGATTCGGGAGCGTTATCGGCAGGCGCGCCTACTTTCAAGTCGAGGCTGACAGGCACTACGGCAACCTTGCCTGTACCATCGTCGGCTCATCGTCGAAGTCTCGAAAGGGAACTTCTGAGAGCCATGTCAGGCGCGTGGTTGGGGCTGTCGATGAAGATTGGACTCAAGAGCGCGTTCAGAGCGGGTTAGCGAGCGGCGAAGGGCTCATCTGGGCCGTGCGAGACGCGATAGAGCAGCAGGAGGCCATCCGCGAAAACAAACGGGTGACCGGCTACCAGACGGTACAGGTAGATCCGGGAGTGGATGACAAGCGATTGCTGGTCATGGAGCCTGAATTTGCTCGGGTACTTCAGGTGTGCGAGAGAGACAGCAACACCCTATCGGCAACGATCCGGCAGGCATGGGATTCGGGACACCTGCGAACCCTCACGAAAAAGAATGCGGCGAAAGCGACGGGAGCGCATATGTCCATCGTCGGACATATCACGGTCACCGAACTGCGACGCCTGCTGACCGAAACGCAATCGGCGAATGGCTTCGCGAACCGGTTCCTCTGGGTTTGTGCCCGGCGGTCAAAACTCTTGCCCGAGGGCGGCCGGATACATGAGGTGGACCTCGGCCCGCTGATTCGTGATCTCTCGGAGGCCGTGAAGTTCGCCCGTAGCACCGATGAAGTAAAGCGCGACGAAGGGGCGCGGCTATCTGGATCAATGTCTACGAGTCGCTGAGCCGCGATATACCGGGCCTGTTGGGGGCCGTCACAAGCAGGGTCGAAGCCCAAGCGGTACGTTTGTCACTGCTCTACGCGCTCCTGGACTGCTCCGATACCATCCGGGCCGAGCACGTCAACGCGGCCCTGGCTGTATGGTCCTACTGCGAGGCATCGGCCCGATTCATCTTTGGGGACTCGCTAGGAGACGCGGCAGCGGATGCGATCCTCTCAGCACTCCGGGAGGCTCCGACCGGCATGCCCCGGAAGGATATCAGCGACTCGGTATTCCAGCGGCACAAATCCGCCGGGGAGATCGACCGGGCGCTTGGTGTGTTGGTACAGGCGGGCCTAGCGCGGAGCGAGAGGGAGGATACCGGCGGACGCCCAGCGGAGCGCTGGTTTTCCTGTACGCCGATTGCGAACAAAGCGAACAAAGCGAACAAAGCGAATTAAGGGAGTGGTTAGTTTGTCCCGCCTCAGCTGGAAATGGAGACCAGCGTTCCGCCGTTAAGCTAACGGAGGGGACGCGTGAGAAAAGTACGGAAGCACTACACAGCCGAAGAGAAGGTCGCCATCCTGAGACGGCATCTGCTGGACAAGGAGCCGGTCTCAACACTCTGCGACGAGCTGGCGCTGCAGCCGACGGTGTTCTACCGCTGGCAGAAGGAGTTCTTTGAGAACGGAGCCGCCGCTTTCCAGACCAACAACCGCAGCCGTCGCCAGCCCGAACAAGAACGCATCGAGCGGCTGGAAAAGAAGATCCAGACCAAGGATGAAGTTCTGGCCGAGTTGATGGCCGAGCACGTGGCGTTAAAAAAAAGTCTTGGGGAACTTTGACCGGGGTCTGGACGCCGCACGACGTGCGGGACCAGATCGTGGATTTCGTCCGACGCTGGTCGGAAAAGACCGAGATCGGCGCCGGACGCTTCATCCACTGGCTCTCGATTGCGCCCAGCAAGTTCTACTCCTGGCGCCGACACTACGGCTCTCTCAACGAGCACAACGGTTGGGTTCCCCGAGATTTCTGGCTCGAAGAGTGGGAGAAACAGGCCATCGTCGATTTTTATCGCCAGCATCCGCTGGAAGGCTACCGGCGGTTGACGTTCATGATGCTCGACGCCGACATCGTGGCGGTCAGCGCGTCGAGCGTCTGGCGGGTGTTGAGCCGGGCAGGTCTGCTGCGCAAGTGGAACGGCAAAACGTCGCTGAAAGGGACGGGCTTCCAACAGCCGCTAGAGCCGCATCAACATTGGCATATCGACGTTTCCTACATCAACATCTCGGGTACGTTCTACTACCTCTGCAGCGTGCTGGACGGCTACAGCCGCGCGATCGTGCATTAGGACTTGCGCGAAGCGATGAGGGAAGCCGATGTCGAGATCATTCTCGAAGCCGCCAAGGAGAAATACCCGGACACCAAACCGCGCATCATCTCCGACAACGGGCCGCAGTTCATCGCCAAGGACTTCAAGGAATTCATCCGTATCTCGGGGATGACGCACGTGAGAACGTCGCCCTATTATCCACAGTCGAACGGCAAGTTGGAACGTTGGCACAAATCGTTGAAGAGCGAATGTATTCGGCCGGGCGTGCCGCTGACGTCGGAGGATGCGCGGCGGTTGATCCAGCGCTATGTCGAGCACTACAACACGGTGCGGCTGCACAGCGCGATCGGGTTCGTGACGCCGGCGGACCTGCTGGCAGGACGAAGGGACGAGATCCACGCCGAGCGGGACCGCAAGCTGGAGCAGGCTCGACAGCAACGTCAGCTGCGGCGTCGCCAGGTGGCTTGACTGCGGGAGTTACAATGGCGTTGCCGGGTGAAACGGAAGCGGGCTCTGCTGGGAAGCAACCCTGCCGAGGGATAGCCCGGCGGGCTCATCGAGACGATCATCCCGGGCGCGGGAACGAGCTTCTCGCGCCCACTCTCAACCCCATCGGATCGATAGACCCGGATGCCTTGAAAATCCCCGCCCGCAGGGCGGCATCTACACTACCGCGGAGCGCTCGCTCTCCCGTTCCGGCTGAACCGGCACAAGTTCGCTTTGTTCGCTTTGTTCGCAGGTCGAGAGAACGAAAAATGGCTGACTATCTCGACATCGCAAGGCGCACCTTGCAGGATCTGAGGGCGAAGGGTCTTTACCCTCCGCCGGCACCCGCGCCCGTACCGGACCCCGAAGCGGCCCTGAGCTTGGTCCGCAAGGGGCAGGCTGTGTGCCTCGCGTCGGACCTCCTGGGGGAGCGAGTCTGGATTGTCGCCGATCAAGAAGACGCGGACGTTCTTCAGAGTCAGGAACCGGGTGCACCGTGCTACGACCTGGCCGAAGTCGAGATCCTGGCGGCACTCCAAGACCGGGAGATAGTGCGGCAGGTCCACGAGTTCAAGCGGGCGTTCCCCGGAGGCAGGTTCAGTCGAAGCGGGGGTCGCGGAGAGGCGTAGGAGAATGGCGTTCCCACGAAACGGCTACTACTACTACCGATCGCGGCGGGAAGCTGGCCGGGTTGTGACTGACTATCTGGGTAGCGGAGTGTTTGGCCAACTCGCTGCCGAGCTTGACGAGACCGAGCAAGCGGAACGGAGCGAAGAGCTCCGTCGATGCCAGCAACAAGTCGAGTTCGACGGCCGCGAGGACAAGAACGTCCTTGTTGTGACCGACGCAATCAGGTCACTTACACACGCGGTTCTGCTTTGCAGCGGTCACCACACTCATAAAGGCCAGTGGAGGAAGCGACGTGAGTGATCCCAAGCCGGTTGAGATCGTCATGCCGCCAGAATTGGCGGAGTTCGGCGAGCTTGTACGCAAGACCGAGAGGTCGGACCCGAAGGCGGAGGACGTTCAGGCCCTGCGCGGATACTTGGAGGAGCATCCGGAGGTTTAGCGTGTTTTCGGGGATATGGCCGAATTCGCCTACAAGCGGTTGGTTGACGTCTCGGCTGGAGATCAAGTTGCCCTCCGCGAATCGCTGAACGTGGGCAGACTGGCAATGCGGCAAGACTTGGGCTACGAGGAAGCCTCGGCCTTGGACCGGCTACTCATCGACCAAGTCGTGCTCTGTTGGCTGCGGCTCCACTATGTCGAGTTCCACCACACCGCCATATCAAACCGGGACCACTGGGAGAGAAAGCTCTCCGCCACGCAGAGGCGCTACCTGCGTGCCTGCGAGACGCTGGCACGAGTACGCAGACTGCACCTCCCCAGCATGCAGATCAACATCGGCGAGAAGCAACTCAACGTCGCATAGCCTTCCGGACGCCTGCGGGAACCTACCGCCAGGAACACCAACCTCCCTGAGCGCTGCTCCAAGTGCGGTCAGCGCGGGGAGGGTATCGTCATGCGGCACTGGAATCGGTGCATGTAGGAGCCTTGGGTCCACCGAGGTCTTGAGAACGCCTTCAGCGGCTCCTCTGGGCTTATTTTTTTGGGCGATCTACCCCCAGAACCCTGCCAGGGACCACATCAGCTGCTCCGGCGCGAGGTGTCGTCTTTCGCCTAAAGATTGCGACACCCTACCAGAGTGCGCGAAAGTCGCATAGGATCTCTCCTGAACACGAGAAACCACGAGTGGCCCACCAAAGGTGCTGCTGCGTCCACTCACCTGCGGGCCCCGAAGGCGACCGCCAGGTGCAAGGGTTAGGCAGCGGCGCCGCTCGTTAGCGAGCTTCTGTGGTACGCATACGCCAGCGAGAACAGGGTCGCGCAGAAGCGAGAGTAAGCTCGATGTGTGATGAAAATGCACAGGAAAAAGAGGACCCCGATGACGAACTGGGGAAGCAGAATCAATGGGTCAAACGACCTGGCCGACGGGGGCGGGGAAGCCAACGAGACCCAGATCGAGATCGAGACCTGAGATCCCAGAACGAGGAGTGATGCGGAAACGGCGCGACTTGTGCGACACAGGCGCAGCTGATCAGCCAACCAATCTAAGCTTGACGCGCCAGAAGACACGAGAACGTACGCCATAAGGAGAGTTTCTAGGCGGTGATAGGAACCTAGAGCGCGATCGGAACCTAGAGCGTCGATTTGGCGGCGGGTGCGGCTCAGTTCCGCGAACCAGGTCCGCCAGAGATCGAGTCTCCAAAAGCGCACAACTAGCGCGAAGTAAGAACGGACGTAACGACGGACGAGCTCGGCCACCGTGACGGACATAGATTGGATCCGCTCGTAGTCGACTCGGCTCTGATCACCGGTCGTTTCGACGAACTTGGCGAACCAGCCTGTGTTCACGTCGAGTTCCTTCTTGAATATGCCTGCCTCCCAGACCGCGATCACCGAGCCAATAAGATCGAGCAACAGGCCAATGAAGAAGATGCTTACTAGGGCGAGAGCTACTAGGAGACTACTGAAGGCTGGATGCGCTGCCTTAGGCAGCGCATGATCAAGGCGAGCCGGAAGAACCGCGACTATCGAACTGAACAGATCCCCGGCGATCTCGGGGAAGAACCACGCAAACACGCACACCTGCCCGAAGACGAAGAAGCCTCCGGTCAGCCCGTACTCTGCGAATCGCGATCCTAAGCCGATCATTGCGCGCCAGAGGATAGACTGATGAGCGGCTGCCTAATTCCTGTCTATAATGCCGACCTGCAAAAAAGCCTGCCTGGGCAGGATGATATCAAACCCACAGCAATACTGAAACTGCGAGACGGCCGTACCGTGTCGCCTTCCCCCCTTAATCGCGACGCTTCCAAAAACCAAGATCTACGAGCCGACTTTCAGATGAGCCCTTCCACTACACTCGATTCATGCCCGATCTCCTGCCGCACCTGTTCTCGGCGCTAGCTCTTTTGCTGTCGATGATCACCGCCTGGTTCACTCTTTTTCGTCGGGGCACCCTACGAATGGTACGGCCGCCGCTGATCGGATTCCTGCACGACCTCCCAGGGGGAGAGCCAAAGCTGTTTCTCCGAGCGCTCCTATATGCGACGGGCAGGCGCGGACAGATCGTTGAAAGCATGTACGTGAGGATTCGGCGTGGTGAATCCACCCAGATCTTCAGTGTCTGGTCTTACGGGGAAACCGGATTGTTGAAGGTTGGCAGCGGTCTTCATGTGGGTGAGGAAGGCGTCGCCCACAACCATCACTTTTTGCCGCCCAAGGACGGAACAGTCTTTCAGTTCCTCCCAGGTGAATATGGCATCGACATATATGCCACGTTGGTGAACCAACGCACGCCCCTGCTCCTCTCGACTCTCACGCTCGCGCGCTCCCAGGAGCAGGCGAGCGAACTCGATGCTCAAGAGAAGGCCAGTGTGCTGTACCAGTGGGGATCCGACTCCCAGCGTTATCACGCTCACCTCGACACCGTGCGTTACACCGACGCGACGTCGGTTAGCTTCGGATGAGATCAGGCTAGACGAAAGGCGAGCCCAGCTTGACTCTTTTCCCCCTCCTGCTACGCTTCCCCTGCCTGCCCGTCACCGCTAGCTGACACACCACTTCCCTTCCCCAGCCTGTCTCAACGGTAGGCCCTCACCCACAACTCATTCAGGAGGACCGTATGCAACTGCTTACGCAGGAGCTGCGCCGGCGTCTGCCGCCGTTGTACAGCCAGGAGAACACCAAGGACCCCCTCGCCCTCCTAGCTCTCGGGGGTTGGCGGACGGCCAAACCTCAAGTCCGTCTGCTGCGGATGACACGCCGAGCCTGCGGTCCGCTTCTCAAGAGGGGCAGTGAGCAAGCTCAGATCCGGTTGACAAAATAACTGAAACAGTTTAGGATATAGATATGACTCAGGCCGAGATTCACCAGTTCACCAGTTGGCTCGGCAAGCGCTCCTACAAGGCGCGCGTCAAGCGGTTGGGCCTGGAGAGAATTCAGGAGATCGCCCGCGAGAACGGCAAGAAGGGCGGGCGACCGAAGGGCAGCGGGAAACCGTCTGGTCAGGAGGCTTCCTCGCGGTCGAAGGTTCGTCCCCGAGGGCTTCGGACATCAGAACAAGGAGGTAAGACATGAACGACACCAACGAAGGTGTCAGACCCCGTCCTGTGCAGCGGGACCGCGACGGCCTGCACAAGCGCCGGGGGATCTGGCACTACAAGCTGAAGATCGACGGCCGGTGGCGGGAGTGCTCCGCGAAGACCAAGGACTACCGGGAGGCGAAGCGAATCCGCCAGCAGGCTCTACAAGCTCAGGACGAGGGGCGGCTGCCCTCGGACGCAGCAAGGACGAAGCTGTCACAGGCGATTCCGCCCTGGTTGGAAGAACGCAGGCGACTCAGGGCTCCCAACACGTGGAAGGTGGAACGGCATCTTGTGAAGCCGATTCTGAAAGCCTTCGCCGACAAGCGGCTGTGCGACATCACGTCTGATGATGTCCGTGGCTACCAGGTCAAGCGTGTGGAACAGGTGAGCGCCAAGACAGTCAATCGCGAGATGCGGATTGTGCGGGCGGTTCTCCATCAGCACAAGTTGTGGGGACGCCTCGCAGACGACTACCGACCGTTGCCTGAGCAGAGCCGGGGGCCTGGTCGCGCGCTGACGGGCGAACAGGAGCGGCGGCTGTTTGAGAAGGCAGCGAGTCGCCCAGGTTGGCAAGCGGCGTACTACGCGAGCTTGCTGGCAGCGAACACCACTGCTCGTGGCTGCGAGTTGCGCGGTCTCCGTCTAGAAGATGCGGACCTGATCGAGGGGGTTATTCGCGTTCAACGCAGTAGCACGAAGACAGACGCGGGTTGCCGTGTCATCCCGCTCAACGGAACCGCACGGTGGGCGGTTGCCCGGCTGCTGGAACGGGCTGAGGTTCTCCGTGCGACCGAGCCCGAGCACTACCTCTTCCCCTCATGCGAGCGTCCCTCCATCGACCCTAGCCGCCCGCAGACCACTTGGCGGACGGCTTGGCGCAACCTGACGAGGGAAGCGGGTCTGAAGGGGCTGCGGTTCCACGACCTTCGACACCACGGCATTACGAAGCTCGCCGAAGCCGGTGTGCCTGACCAGACGCTCATGGCGATTGCGGGCCACGTCAGCCGCGAGATACTAGAGCACTACAGCCACATCCGCCAGCAAGCCAAGCGAGAGGCTGTGGAAGCGATTGACTCCTACCGGCCTGCTGAGTCGATTGCCGACGACGGTGCCGCTGGTACCGTGAATTGACGGATGTCCACATGAATGTCCACACGGAAGGGCCAAGTTGACCGAGAGTCACCAAATGATACGGAGCGACATGGCGAAACGGAAACCCCTTAAAAACGGGCCGATCGCCCCTGTATCCGGGCACTTCGTACCTCTTGGTACCGCTCTGTCACACTGGGTTCCGATAATTGGGGTGGAAGAGGTCCGAGTTCAAATCTCGGCGGCCCGACCCAATCTGTTGATCCTTGGCGACGGCCCAGTCGCGTAAGTGCTTCCATCTTCAGGCAACGAATGTTTCCTGCGAGACCTCCCGACTGAGAAGGCGTGCGGTCGACAACTCGCGCTTGACCAAGAGTCGCCGTCGGATCGTAGCGGGATCTCGATCCAGACACCGGCAACACATGTCGAAAGTGAGCGCGCCCGTGGTTCCTTCGGTGACCCAGGCGGCTGTCTCGCGGTAAGCACGAGGAGTCCCGTAGCAAAAGTCCTCGACGGCCTGCACGAGAACCGCGGCCGCGAGACGCCGCAGACTGCGGTCGATCGTTGGTTTGCTTCCGGATGTGGTGCTGGCTGCGTATTTCACGGCCTGCCCCCTACAGGTCGGAGTGTTTCGCGTAGATCGCCAGGGCGTGGAGGTTCCTGAGTCCCAGCTTGGAGTTCACGCCCCGGATTTCAACAGCGACACAATCCGTCGGTATCGAAAGCCTCGCCGCCAAGTCGCGATCCTTGAAGCCCCTTCCGACCAACGAAACGAGTCGGCGTTCGTTGGCAGTCAGGCAATTCGGAGGCGGCAGTCGAGCAAAGCCTAACATCTAGTGCTAGCATGCTCCGATTAGAGGCGTCCGTCTATGGCTCATTGGTCACATTCTTGACGGTCACCTTCGTACTACGAGAATCAGGTCTTCCCTCTACGGTCCGGTCCGGTCTGTGGCAGATTTGTTGTGTGGGAAGCATGTTATTTCCAATGTCTTGCTCTATCGCAGAGTCGGTTCATTGCGGTGATTTTGTCGGTGTCGTGGCCTGTCGTGCCGCTCTGAGGCGACAGGCCGACGTGCCGCGCCAGACCTCGTCCCTTCGTTGTAAAGGGGCCCGCCCGCGAATGGTAGAATGGCGGGCCATGTGCCGGTCGTGTCTCGCGCTCCTGCTCGTCTTGCTACTGCTGCCTTCAGTGCCGGTCTGGGCGGGGACGTTTGTCTACATCTCGGTGAGCGGAGAGAACCGCATCGCCGTGTTTCGGCTGAATGAGAGTAACGGTTCGCTCGAGGCCGCCGAATCGCTGGCCGTCGATGGATCACCCGGATCGATTGCACTCGATCCATCGGGTCGCAGGCTCTACGTCGCCTTGCGGTCGACCGGGAAGCTGGCGACCTTGAGCGCCGACCCGCGGACGGGAGAGTTAACGGTGGCGCACGAAACCACGGTCGGCGAGTCGTCACCCTACGTGATTACGGCGGCCGGCGGGCGCTACCTGCTATCGGCGTACTATCGGGCCGGCAAGGTGATGGTCCATTCGATCGGGGACGATGGTGCTCTTTCGGCGGCGCCCTTGCAAACGATCGACACCGCGCCGCGGGCGCATTGCATTCTGCCGGACCCCTCGGGGAAGTTCGTCTTCGTGCCTCACACCGCCCCGAACGCGGTCTTCCAGTTCCGGCTCGACGCTGACGCGGGCCGATTGGTCGCGAACACGCCGCTGAAGGTCGAAACGCCGCCGGACACGGGACCCCGCCACATCTTCTTTCATCCGACGGCAGCTTTCGCCTACGTGGCCAACGAGCAAGGTAGCAGCGTGACGGCCTATCGCTTCGACCGCGCCAGTGGAACGCTCGATCCGCTGCAAACGCTCACCACGCTGCCGGAGGGGTTTGAGAAACGCAATAGCTGCGCCGATGTCGAAGTGACTCCGGACGGCCGGTTCGTCTATGTCTCGAATCGCGGTCACGATTCGTTGGCTGGGTTTCGTGTTGATGCTGCCGACGGCACACTGACGCCGATCGGCCGATTCCCGACCGAGAAGACTCCGCGCTCATTCAACGTCGATCCGTCGGGACGCTATATCGTTGCCGCCGGACAGGCGTCAGGACGCCTGGCCACCTACCGGCTTGGAGGCGACGGGAAACTCGATCGTTTGACGACCTATCCGGTCGGCGATGGACCAGCCTGGGTCTTGATCGTGAGCTACGACTAGCCTTGCCTGCGCAAACAGGGGCTTGACGTGACAATTCTTCAGACGCACTCTCGCTGGCGGAACTCGGACGCGTGGATGGGATGCGTCATGTTGCGCCGAACGGGAACCACGGATTTCCATCCGCGGCTCGGTTGTGCTCGATGGCGCGCTCGTGGTGGCCGGAACATCAAGCGATCGTCAGAGTCCCTAACGTAAGGATCTTGGGCACGGTTTGCACCTCCCTTGGCCGGTCCCCTTGCGATACGATACCGACATGCCGCGAAAAGCTCGCTCCTTCGGTGAACTGGCATACAGCCCGGTGCCGTTCGGCATCGGTCAAACCAAGCCCCACCACTACCTCGACATGCTGCGGATTGCCTGGGACAACCGCGGCAAGCTCGGCTACGCCTGGAAAGTCCTCACCAAGGGTGTGTGTGACGGCTGCGCTCTCGGAACCAGCGGCCTGAAGGACTGGACCATCGACGGCACCCACCTCTGCATGGTGCGGCTCGAGCTGATGAAGCTGAACACCATGTCGGCCTTCCATCCGACGCGGTTGAGCGACGTTTCGCAGCTCGAAGGCAAGACCTCGAAAGAGCTGCGCGAATTGGGCCGGTTGGGCTACCCGATGCGCCGCCGCCGAGGGGAGAAGGGCTTCAAGCTCGTCGGCTGGAGCGAGCTGTGGCAGGACGTGGGCGAGCGCTGGCGGGAATTCGATCCCTGGCGCACGTACATCTATCTCACGAGCCGCGGCATCACCAACGAGGTCTACTACGTAGCGCAGAAGGTGGCTCGCTATCTCGGCTCGTCGAACGTCGACAACTCGGCGCGCCTTTGCCATTCGCCCAGTACCGCCGCCCTGAAGGCGACGTTGGGCGCCGCCGCCACGACCTGCTCTTACCGCGATTGGTACGACGCCGATGTGATCGTCTTCTTCGGTTCGAACCCGGCCAACGACCAGCCGGTCTCGATGAAGTATCTGGCCGAGGCGCGCAAGCGAGGCACGCGGGTGCTGCTGGTCAACGCCTATCGCGAGCCGGGCATGCAGCGTTACTGGGTGCCCTCGAACGTCGATTCGGCGCTGTTCGGCACGAAGATGAGCGACGGCACCTTCCTTGTCAAGGTGGGCGGAGACATGGCGTTCGTCAACGCCGTGCAGAAGGTGATGATCGACCGCGGCTGGGTCAAGCAGGAGTTCATTGAAAACGCCTCGACCGGCTTCGACGAGTTGAAGGCGGGCCTCGACGCGCAGCCGATGGACGCCCTGCTGGCGGCCTGCGGCCTCTCCGCCCAGGAGGTCGAGACCTTCGCGCGGGAAATGGCCGAGGCCGACAAAGGCGTTTTCGTCTGGTCGATGGGCATCACGCAGCACTCCCAAGGCGCCGACACGATCAAGGGCATCATCAACCTCGGCCTCATGCGCGAGTTCGTGGGACGGCCGGGTTCCGGCATGATGCCGATTCGCGGCCATTCCGGCGTTCAGGGCGGCGCTGAGATGGGTGCCTATGCCACGGTCTTCCCCGGCGGCGTGCCGATCAACGAAGAAAGCGCGGCCCGGTTCACTGACCTTTGGGGCTTCGACGCTCCCTCGCGGCCGGGCTGGTCGACCGTGGACGCGCTCGAGGCCGCCTACCGGCGCGAGTTGGATGCGCTCTACTGCATCGGAGGCAACTTCCTCGAGACGATGCCACAGCCCGAGCGCATCCGCGCGGGGATCGAGAGCATCCCGCTGCGCATTCACAGCGATATTGTGGTCACGTCGCAGATGTTGATTGAGCCGGCCGACACCGTTTACCTGCTGCCGGCGCGTACCCGCTACGAACAAAAGGGCGGTGGCACCGAGACGACTACCGAGCGGCGCGTCATCTTCTCGCCCTACATCCCCGGACACGACGTGGGCGATGCCCGCTCGGAATGGGAAATGCTGCTCGAGTTCGCCAAGGCGGTGAGGCCGGAGGGCTATGAGAAGGTTCACTTTGAAAACGCCGCGGCCATCCGCGAGGAGATTGGACGGGTGATCCCCGCCTACGCCGGGATCGAAAAGCTGAGCAAGCAGGGTGATCAGTTCCAGTGGGGCGGACCGATGCTGTGTGTCGATCGCAAGTTCGGAACGGCCGACGGCAAAGCCCACTTTCAGCCCGTACTGCCCGCCGACTTGGGCGCGGAGCCGGCGAACGGCCAGTCGTTCCTGCTAGCCACGCGACGGGGCAAGCAGTTCAACTCGATGATCCAGCAGCAACGAGACCCCATAACCGGTGCCGAGCGGGACCACATCTTCATCGCGCCGGCCGACGCGCAGCGGCTGTCTCTCACGACCGGCGACCGATTGGTGCTGCGGAACGACCACGGCCGATTCCGCGGCCGGGCCTTCGTAGCCGAGGTAGCTCCGGGCACGCTGCAAGGCCATTGGCCGGAAGTCCTTGGCCTGATCCCCAGCGGCCACGTGGACCCGCTGGGAGGCGTGCCCGACTACAATGCCCGCGTCACGCTCGAAGTCGGGAGCTAAGAGACAGCCGCGGGCTGTGAGCCGGGGCAGCCAAGTCGCTACCCCGCAGGGCTTCTTGGCGACCCGTCCTAGCCGCAGCGAAGTGATGGCTGAGATCCTCCAGCAAGTCCTTGAAACGCCGGCGGCTTGGCGAGGTTCCGACTTCGCGGCGGACCTCTCCTGGATCTACGAGTTGGAGAAAAGGGTCATCACCGAGCTGGAGGCGAATCGGGAAGCGGTCCATCGTTCGGGCAAAACCCTGTTCGAGGTCCGCGCCGAGGACTTCCCCCTGCCCTCGTTCGACCCGCTCCGCCGCGAGCTACAGGATCAACTCGAGGGTGGCCGCGGCTTCGCGTTGATCCGCGGACTGCCGTCCGAAGACTGCCCAGAAGACGATACAGCGCTCCTCTTCTGGGGTCTCGGCGTCCACCTCGGTACTCCCGAAGAACAGGACCGCGCGGGCAACCTCTTGCATCATGTGCGCGACACCGAGCAGGACTTGAGAGCGGACGACGTCCGTAAATACCAGACCAACCAGGAGATCCCGTTTCACAACGACGGCAGCGATATTTTCATGCTGCTGTGCCTGCGCGATGCGAGACAGGGTGGCCGCAGCCGGCTGGTAAGCGCCACCACCGTCTTCAACGAGATCGTAGGCCGCCGGCCGGACTTGGCCGCGGTTCTACAGCAGCCCTTCTACTTTGACGCCCGCGGCCAACAGGCTCCGGGAGAGCCGCGCTACCAGAAGCTACCGGTCTTCCACTACCACGCCGCCTTCCTGAGTGTTCTGCACAAACGGTTCTACATCGATCTCGCGCAACGTTTCCCCGAGGTGCCCCCCCTGACCAGCGAGCAGGTCGAGGCGCTTGACCTCATGGACGACGTCTGTGAGGAGCCGGGAGTCAGCCTGGACTTTGAGACGTTGCCAGGAGACATCCTGGTCGCGAACAATTACGAGATCGTCCATTCGCGAACTGCTTTTGAAGACCACTCGCAACCGGAACGGCGTCGCCACATGCTTCGCCTATGGCTCACCATCCCCAATGGCCGGCCCCTACCGCCCGTGTTTGAAGCGACGCGAGAGTTTCGGCACAGCTACGCCCGGCGCAAGCGACCGTCATAGACGACTATTCCCCGAACGCGATTGAGGGGTGAAGGCCCCACACGGTCCTGACTCTCGACGTACAGGTAGAACTCATCCTCCTGCTCCAGCAGCTTCACCGCCACCGTTTCCCGCGCTTGCACCCAGGGCCGCTGCAACAACTCCTGCTCCAGTTTCGTCAGCCGTCCCTTCGGTGTACCCACCAGATAATCGACGCCCCGCGCGCGCATCTCGGCCAGCGTGTGCTCGGTGGGAATACCGCAATCCATCAGCGAGGTACGCCGTCGAGCCGGCTGGTGGTCGGTGGCCAGCGTTTCGATCGTGCGGACCCAACCGGCGCGTTGGTGATCGTTGAGTTCGCCGAGGTGCAACAGCTGGCGTTGGACAACGCGTCCGCCGCGCACGCGACGGTTTTTCGACGACGCTCCAGTAGCGATGTTGTTTGCCGTCCTTGCGGCGAGTTCTGGCGCGCACGAACATAGTTTTACTCTGAACGGCTTCGCGAAGAACCTACGTCTTGGCACCCTCAAAAAAAGTTTGTTCGCGAGTCGAATCGCAAAAGTCGGGCTAGTTGCCCCTGGTGGGAGTGACTCGGACCACACGCTGTTTCTTGATCCAATCGATCAGCACGTCTCGGACGCGCCGGCCCTCGTTGGGAAGGCCGATACCTTGCTCGCGCCACTGCTCGCCGATAAAGCTGTTGGTCGCGACCGTGTACATCCGCTGGGGGTCGAGGCGGCGGCCCTCGGTGACGACTTCGGGTAGGTCCTTGCCCCGCACCTGTCCATAGAAGATGGTGTTCCCGAACGGGAGGATGTTCCAGATGTGGCGCGCGAGAATCTGGCCCTCGGGGAGCCCGTCGCGGATGCCGCCGCGGTTCATGTAGGCGAAGTCGGCTCCTACTTCCCTGGCTATCAGGTCTTCGATGAGGGGCTTGAGCTGGCGGGAGCCGAGCTGCTGCTTCGACTCGCCGATCGGCACATCGACCACCTCGGAAACCTTTGCCTCCCAGTGGGCCACGAGCTTCGCCACGGTCTCATCGGGATCGTAGCGGTTGGTGTCAATCGGCAGGCGCTTCCATTGGTAAGAAATGACGCGTTTGTTCGGGACATCGACGCGCAGATCGAGGCGGCCCAGTTCGCGCCCGTACGCGCGCACCTTGACGCAGACGCGGCCGTCGACTTCCTTGGCCTCCTCCTGCCCGCCGTGGTTATGGCCGGCGATGACGACGTTGACCTCGGGCGCCTCAGCGAGGACTTCGTCGTCCTCGTAGTCGAAGGTGTGCGAGAGCACGACGATCAAGTCAGCCTCGTCCCGCAGCTCGCGGGCATAGCGTTGCACTGTCTCGGCGACGGGCAAAGCGCGCCAGGGGCCTCGGAAGTCCGTTCGAGTGAGCTTCGGCAGGTCGGCCGTCACGGCGCCGATGATAGCCACGCGCATGCCGCCGACCTCGCGTATGACATGCGGCTGGTCGGTGAGAAGCTGTCCCTCCCCGTTGACCAGGTTGGCGGTGACGGTCGGGAAGCGAGCTTTGTCGAGGAACTCGATGATCTTCCGCCAACCGTAATCGAACTCGTGATTGCCAACCGTGTTGGCGTCGAGACCAAGGTGGTTGGCCACCTCCCAAATCGGCACTCCCTCGAAGATCGTTGAGACCGGAGTCCCTTGGACGAAGTCGCCAGCGTGCAGCACGAGGGTCGAATCGGGGGCCTTTGCTTTCTCTTGCTTGATGGCAGCGGCCAAGTACGCGAAGCCGCCGCGGCCCTGCGTGTCGGGGAGCAAGCGAGCGTGCAAATCGCTGGTGTGGAGGATCGTGAGGGAGCGTACATCCGGGTCGGCCGCTTGGCAGGCCGCCAGCCCCAGTAGGCCGGCCGCTGCCAGGCGGAGCAACAGCCGCCTGCAAGTCCACCCAGAGCGTGGATGACTGTAAAGGCCCATATGGTAGAGACTTCAAGAGCCCCTACAGCCGCGTCACCGGGATCGACGCCATACCGTACAGATGGCCGCCCTTCACGGTTGCGACGGGCCGCAGGAGCTGATGGCCGATCCGCGTGGCGCTCAGCGCGTCGGTGAAGACGAAGTCCCCTTCGTCTAATGAAAACACCGCCGCGTCAGCCTCGGCGCCAACCTTCAGCGTGCCCAGCCCGTTCAACTGGCCGTGAATCATCGAGGGGTTCTTGGTGGCGCGCTCGACCACTTGATCGAGCGTCAGGCCCAGATGCATGAACTTCGAAAGCGTTGTCGCGAGGTCAAATACCGGCCCGTTGACGTTCCACTGATGGACGTCGCTCGAGATCGTCCCGGGCAACACGTCCTGCTCCAAGGCCTTCTCGGCGGTGTCGAACGAGAAGCTGCCCGCGCCATGCCCGATATCGAGGTGCACGCCGCGCGCGAGTGCCTGATGCACCGACGGCAGCACGCGGCCGTTGTCGTCGAGGATGCCTCCGTCGCTGCCGCGGAAACTGTGCGTAACGACATCGCCCTTCTTGAGCATCGCCATGATGTCTTTGATCGGCGAGAACGATGCGCCAATGTGTACCATCAGCGGCAGCTTGACCGCGTCCGCAGCTTCCCTCGCCATGCCCAAGGCTTTCAGGTCGTGCTCGCCGGCGATACTTTGCGACAACCGGATCTTGACTCCCAGGATTACATCGCGATGCCTTTCAATCGTCGCGGCTGTCAGCTTCGGGTTGGCGTAACGCAGCTCGAGGAGTTCGCCCCAGGCATTGTCTCGCGACAGCGTCGACTGCCCGACGACCGAAATATTTAGCATCGCGAAAACGCGGGTATCGACCTGGTTGATGACGTACTTGCGGAACCCGGGGAAGGTATTCGCGCCGGCCGAACCCGCGTCGACCACCGTCGTGACACCGCGCGCGATGTGGTTGGGGTCGGCCGGGATGGCGAGCGGCGCCACGCCGTCATAGACATGCACGTGCATGTCAATCAGGCCCGGCGTGACGATCTTACCGTGGGCCTTGAGGACGTGCAGGGCTTCTGATTCAGGGATGTTCTGCGCCAGCTTGACGACCTTCGTACCTGAGATGGCGATGTCGCGGTTCTCCGAGATTTCCTGGGTCGGATCGACCAGCTTGCCGCCCTTGATGAGCAGGTCATACTTGTGTGAGCGGGCCGGTTGCGCTTTGAGTAGGTCCTGCGCGCCGGGGACCAGGCCACAGACGAGCGAGGAGCCGATCGTGGTCTGCCGGAGAAACTCTCGCCGGCTGTGATGTCGATGAGGGTGATGGTGCATGGTAATCCTCCCGCGCCGGTTGCTCCCGGCGCGATTCGCGATGAGTGTAGCATGCGGGGAGCGCACGCTATGATCAGGAAGGAATCACGCCATGGCAGCCCGCCAAGAACTGCATCGACTAGCGGACACGCTCCCGGATGAGCCGTTGCAGGATCTGCGGGAATACTTGGCAGACCTTCACCAAAGTGCTGAAGAGGCTCTGTCTCCCGCGACTGAAGCAGCGGTCCAAGAGGGCCTAGAAGACATCCGTCGTAGTCGCGTGATCCCGCTGTGAGAGTACCGCCGCACGCGCGGGTTGTGACCTACGCCGCAGCACGTAATAGGCGCACCAGCGTCGTGACGAGCTGATCTCGATCTCCAGGATCCGGTGGTAACATTAGACGAACCGTCATGGCGGACCTGACAGAGCGAACTACGAGCGACCCGGAACGCTGCGGCGGCCGGCCGTGTATCCGTGACACGAGGGTTCGCGTTTCCGATGTTCTTGACTTGTTTGCCGCCGGCCTACGCTCGGACGAGATTCTAGACGAGCTGCCATACCTCGAAAAAGAAGACCTGAGGCCGCTCTGGAGTACGCCTCACGGTCTGTGGACCACCCGGTTTTAGCAAGCCGTTAAAGCCCACTAGGTCCTGGGCGTAGGCACTTTGACTTCGCGTTCGGTCAGGCAATCGTTCGCCCATTCAGCCAACGAATGAGTTTGGGCGACAACTGCTCGTTAAGCCACAATCGATGGGGCCTCCTAGACTAGTAATCCAACAAATGGCTGAACTTGAGGAACAACGCCCGCGAGAGCGTGCGGCGCTCGATGTCGTGCGGGTCGCGAAAGTCGGTCGTTGACGTGGCGGTATTGTAGACCACGAACAACCCTGTGCTCGAGGTCGAAAGCAGCGCAAACCGGATGTTGTGCCCGATCTGATTCGTGGTGCTGTTGTACTGGCTGAAGGTTTGCAGGAAGCTCTTCGGTGTAAACGTCCAGTTGAACCGCAGGCCGATCAGGTCGGTGTTAAAGTCGCCCACCGGCAAACGGATGAAGTTGCGGATGTAACTGCCCGTCCACGTCAAGTTCTTGCCGCGTCGGTAGCCGCCCTCAAAGTTGAGCGTGCGGATGGTCCCGTTGTAGAAGTCGCCGACCGCCGCGTTGCCGCGCAGGAACAGCGGTGCACTGGGGTCGGTCTGATAGTTGGCGATCAACTCGTCGAAGGGGTAGCGGCCGACCGGGACAAAGATTCCCGGATGGACTTCAAAGGGTACGTCCAACCGCTCGAAGTTGCGGTTCCAGGCGAGGCCCAGCCGCCCCCCGTCCTGCCAGCGGGAATCGACATGAAAGTGCTCGAAGCCTGATTCCTTCTCGTTCGTACCCAGCGTGTACCAGTTCTGAATGAAGACGTGCGGCTCGACGCTGCGGATGGGGCTGTCTTGCAGGTAGTGTGTGTAGCGGTAGAAATAGTTCCCTTTGCGAAATCCCACCCGGCGCACGAAACCCACCTCGGGGTTGAAGTTATCTCCCACTTCCAGGAACCCGAGGGTGAACTGGTGGCGTGAGTCGTCATACTCGAATCGCGACGAAAAGGTATGATCGCTGTCGCTGAGGCCGGGAGTATCCGTCTTGGCGACAAAGTTGAACCAGTTGGCGAACTCGCCGAACCCGAAATTGGCGTCTGCACCGTAGGTGCGGTTGTACGGCCTGGAATCGGTGAAAGTCGTCGTCGATTGACGGTTGACGCCGATGACGCCGATCGACGATCGATTGGGCAGCTCGCGGCTGAATCGTGCTACCGAGTAATTGTTCGCGGGCGCCGCAAAGTCGACGGCCCGAGTCTGCATGTTCAGCAGACCGATTTGATACGGACCGGCCTTGCCGCTCAGTCGAACACCGGCGTTGATCGGAACCGGATTGCGATCCTCGTCCAGGCCGATGCGCCGGGAGAAAAAAATCTCCGCCTCCTGGGGAGAGCCGAACTCGAAGATCCCGGAGTTCTCGAGAAAGAACGGGCGCTTCTCGGGGAAGAACAGGTCAAAGCGCGTCAGGTTCACCTGCTCGTCGTCGACCTCGACTTGAGCGAAGTCGGTGTTGACGGTCGCGTCGAGCGTCAAGCTGGGCGTGAGGCTGTACTTAACGTCAAGGCCCGCGTCGCGCTCGAGCTTCGACTGGTTATCGATTCGTGCGTAGTCTTGAGAGAACCCTCCGAGCACGTAGGGCAGCAGCTTCAGGTTGCGATGCGTCCGGGCTTCCAACCCCGAGAGGCTGCCGGCCATGCTGACCTGCGCGAACTCGAAAGCGCGCGAGATCGGCGCCCAGAACGACAGCTCGTTGCGCCGCCGCAGGTTACGCTGAATGTTCAGACCCCAAACCTGGTCGGTACCGGGGTTGAAACGCAACGTCCGGAACGGAATGATGATCTCGCTCTCCCAGCCGCGCTTCGTAATCTGCGAACGGACCTCCCAGACAGCGTCCCAGTTGAGGTTGAACGCCGCGGCCCCGCCCCGTTGCGCGCCGCCGCTGCCTCCCGCGCGGGCCGGTCCACCGCTTCCACCGCGCCTCTGGCCGGCCTTCGAGACCTGTCCGTCAAACTCGATGCCAGTGGGACTCGTACCGAAGATCACCGCGTTCTGGTCGTCGTTGAAAGTGTCGAGCAGAATCAGGACGGAGTCGGTGTCGTCAAGCTCCGCGTCCCGCCGGTTTTGCGTGACGACGATGTTCTCAGGCTGTGAGTCGAAGCAAATGATGCCGATATACAAGTGACGGTCGTCGAAGCCGATACGGACTTCGGTCTTCTCGGCCGAAACCTCACCCTCGTCCGGGTTCTGCTGGGTGAAATCGGTCGTGACGTCCAACTCTTGCCAGAGAGGCTCGATCACGAGACCGTCGAACTTCGGGGGCTCGCTGAGCCTGCCGGCACGCAGGTTTCGGTCGACCCGCTCCTGCGCTAAGGCGGCGGGGCCGACCCCGAATGCTATACACAGCGCCGCGACGCACCACGGCACAATGCACATCGGCGCTAGGCCGCTAGACGCAACCAAACGATTCCATTTCATTTGCTGCCGATCAGACCCCGAAACGGCCGGCCCCGGCATGGCCGGCCCCCCGGGAAGCTATCAGGGGGAACCGTCAGGGCGGACCGAATAGCCCACCATTGTAAAGGAGAGTGGGCCTGCTTCAACTCGTGCCGCCTTTGGGTCCCTTGTCCGGCCCCGAGGCCCTAGGATAGACTTCGACCATGGCAGACGAAAAACACGGTCTTCGCACCCTCGCCATCGACGTCGGCGGAACCGGCCTAAAAATGATCGTGCTCGATGAAGCCGGTGAGCCGATTACCGAGAGAAGCCGCCGTCCGACTCCCGACAAAGCGACGCCGAAAGCGGTGCTCGACGTCCTGCGATCGATGATGGGCAAGCATGGGGAATTCGACCGCGTTTCCGTCGGCTTTCCCGGCGTGATCGACGAGGGCGTTACTCACACCGCGGTCAACCTGCATAAGGACTGGGACGGCTTCAACCTCGTCGAAGCGTTGGGGAAGATCGCCGGCAAGCCGACCCGTGTCACCAACGACGCCGACATGCAGGGTCTCGGCGTGATTGAGGGCAGGGGCGTTGAGCTGGTGATCACGCTCGGCACCGGCATCGGCACGGCCCTCTACGTGAACGGCCACACGGTTTCGAACCTTGAGTTCGGGCATCACCCGTTCCAAAAAGACAAGACCTACGAAGAACGCTTGGGCGACGCGGTCCTCAAGGAAATCGGTAAAAAGAAGTGGAACCAGCGTCTGCAAAGGGCGGTCCGGATTCTGCAGCGGGTCTTCAATTTCCGCACCCTCTACCTCGGCGGCGGCAATGCCAGGAAAATCGACTTCGAGCTGCCCGACAACGTCAAGGTCGTGCCCAACATCGCCGGCCTGCTCGGCGGGATCGCGCTCTGGAGAGAACCGTAGTGCTGATCATCGACTGCCACGCCCACATCACCTCGTCGGACGAAGAACGCTATCCGCCGAAAGACAATCCCTATCGCGTTCCCGGCGGCAAAGGCTCGCTCGACGATCTACGCAAAGTAAGCCTCGAGAACGGTGTCAGCGCCGTGCGCGCTGTGCACACCGTCTCTTTCTATGCCTACGACAACCGATATCTGTGCGATGCGACGAAGCTAAATCCCGATTGGGTATCCGGGGTGTGCACGCTCGAGCCCGACGATCCGCACAGCCCTGGGCTGCTCGAACAGTTCGTGCGCGAGTACGGGGTCAAGACGCTCCGCAGCACGCCCGGCGACTCGCGAACCACGTTCGACCACGACGGCGTGCGCAAATTATGGAAGACCGCCGCTGACAGCGGCGCGACCGTTGACATTTTCCTGATGAACCTGGGCTGGGTCGAGAGCGCCGAAAAGCTCCTCAACGAGTTCCCCGATCTGACCATCGGCTTCGATCACTGCATGGACCTCAAGCCCGGACCGCTCTACGACAAGACGCTCCGTGAAGTCCTGCGCCTATCGAAGTACAAGAACCTCTACGCCAAGGTCGACTTCATCAGCACCGGAACCGAGATCGGCTATCCGGGCAGCGACCTTCACGAGGCGGTGCTGAAGATCATTGACACCTACGGCCCGGAACGGTGCGTGTGGGGCAGCAATTTCCCGAACGCGCTGTGGACCCCGAAGCTTACCTACGCCGAGCACCTGCGCATCTTCACCGAGGCCTTGCCCTTAGGCGATGAGGCGAAAGCCCACATCCTCGGCGAGACAGCACGTCGGCTGTGGTTCCCGTACTTGTAGGGGGGAAGGCGATCGAACGGGTCACGGTTCTAGGGCCTTCCAAGGGGCGGGGGTGTTCGTGCCGGACCGCTCCCTGACGGTGACGGCTCGGTTTAGTTAGCGGGTTTGTGCGGCCAGTCGCGCCCGAACAAATTCCACCAATTCGGGTGAGCAGAAGGTGGGTTCGTTCACCCGGAATGCCGGCCGCTGCTTGATGGTCTCGCGATCGATGCCGGGCCAGTCCGCTAGCCCTCGCTGGGAGGCCGGCAGCACGAACGCGTCGGCACGGGTCAAGTAGAGGCGGCTACTCATCTTGAAGTCGTCCACGTCGTATTGTAGTACCGGTAGGTAAACATCCGGCTTCACAAAGCGTAGGACGCTGTTCGACTCCATCAACACGTAGGGGCGTCTCTCGATCACTTTGCGGATGCAGGGCATAGCGCTCTCCAAGTCGCCCACACGCGTGCGGACCCAATAGACTTCCTGGGCGCCCGCACGTAGAAACCTCGACGTGTCGGAGCCAGCCTCGCGGTCTGTCTCGCGATCGACCGAAAAGGGATGGTCGGGGTCGTCGACCGAGCAACCGCAGGCGTGGCCGTTGGACGAACAGATGCCGTGGCCGAACTGGGTGATCTTGAGGGCGGTCCATCCCAGGTCGCGGGTGGCTGAAATGAGCGACGCCGCCAGCGACGTCTTGCCGATGTTGCGGCTGTGGCCCCCGACGACGACCAGCTTCATTTCGACTCCAGTTCCTCGACCCGGCGGGCCAGAGCGTCCAGCTTTTCGATCAGCTTCGGGATGCGATTCACGAGAGCTAGTCGTCCGAGATGTTCGCGGTGCCGCCGCGCGGGGGTGCCCCAGTAATTCTGTCCGCCCTCGTATCGCTTCGAGGGAAGCAGCCCCGCCTGTCCGCCAACCTTGGCGCGCGCGCCCACGTGCACTCCCTCGCCGCTGCCGACCTGGCCACCCATGACGACGTAGTCTTCGACGATCACGCCTCCGGAGAGCCCGGTCTGCGCGGCGATGACGACATGCCGGCCGAGACGGCAACTGTGCCCTATGTGAACCATGTTGTCGAGCTTGGTTCCGTCGCCGATGAGGGTGGGCCCCAGAGCACCGCGGTCGACACAGGCGTTGGCGCCGATCTCGACATCGTTGCCGATCTCGACTGTACCGAGCTGCGGGAATTTCTCGTAGTGATCATCCTCGAGTACGAATCCGAACCCGTCCGCGCCGAGCACGCAGCCGGAGTGCAGAATCACCCGGTCACCGACGGTGACCTTCGGGTAAAGGACCACCCCGGCGTGAACCACGCAGTTGTTGCCCAGCACCGACCCGTCGCCGACGATTGAGCCGGCATGGACCACTGTGCCTACACCGACCCGGGCCTCCCCGCCGATCACGACGCCGGGGCCGATCGCAGCGCTGGGGTCGATCCGCGCGGATTCGGCCACGATGGCCGTGGGAGTGACACCTGGCTCAGGCCGACGGGGTGGACAGATCGCCCGGAGCGCCTGTGCGAACGCTCGCCGCGGCTGCACCACCCGGATGATCGCGCCGGAATCGGCCGCCGGCACATCAGGGCGAATCAGCAGGGCGCCCGCCTGAGACTTCCTTGCTGCTTGCTCCCCGCTGTCACCCTCGGCGAACGAGAGGTCGTGCCCGCCGGCCCGGTCGAGCGAGTTCCCGCCGGTGATTTCCAGATCGCCGTCGCCTTCCAGACTGCCCCCGACCAGCTCCGCGATCTGCCGTGCGGTCATTCAAACGCCTCCATCGCGCCCGGCTCGGCGCCAACCATCCGCACTGTAGGCGCAGGTCCGAGGCCCGCCCGCGGACGCCCGCCAAGCCTTTCCTAGTATCGTACAGGTATGGTTGGTGTCCTTCTCCGCAGAGCGAGGCCGGTGGTGGGTCTCGCCGTCTTGGCGGGTCTGTGTTTCCCAACGGCGGGGTTGTCGTGGAATGAGGCGGGCCATCGCGTGGTTGCCCGCATCGCGCAGCAACATCTCAAGCCCATGACCCTGAGACGTTTCCATCTACTCGCCGGAAAAAAGGCCACCCTTGCCGACCTGGCCGCCTGGGCCGATACCATCGCGGACGAACGGCCCGAGACCAAGCCCTGGCACTACATCAACATCCCGCCCAAGGCGGCTTCGTTGGACCTCCACCGCGACTGTCCGGACGACAACTGCCTGCCGGTTCAACTGCGGAGGTCCATCGGCCTCGTGCGCCTTGGTATGCGGGACGCGAAGGCGCGGCTGGACGCTCTACGATTCTTGATTCATCTCACCGGGGACCTTCACCAGCCGCTACACGCCGGCTACCGCCGCGACCACAACGGCAACGACATGCCTGTAGTCTTTCGCGGACAGCAGTCGAGCCTCCACAGCTTCTGGGAAGGCGATCTGCTCGCGACGATGATCGACGACGAAGCGGTATATGCTGAACGCCTCAATCAGCGCATCAGCGCCCAGCAAGAGAAAGACTGGAGTCGCGACTACCTCAGGGCTTGGGTCTGGGACACACACCGCTTGGCCGTGGAGGCCGTGGACGCCGGCCTCTCCGCCGGTGATCCCAAGGAACTCGACGACGCCTACATCAGCAAAGCGCGAACCCTCATCGAGGAACAGCTCGCCAAAGCCGGCATCCGCCTGGCCGAGATCCTCAATCGCATGTGGGCGTACTAGTATATCGTTTCAAGAAAACATACTCATACAGCAACGGTTCCTGCTAGGCTGAAGGCATGGCAGGAAAGTCGAAGCGTCTCAAGCTGCAACTCAGCCTCGCAGAGGTGCAGCATCTGGAGCGGCTGCGTGGTTCGCGGACGGCTCCGGTTCGGGAGGTGCAGAGGGCTGAGATTCTGTGGCGTTATCATTCCGGCGAGACCATTGCCGAGATTATGCGAACCGTGAAGATGACCCGCAAAAGCGTCGGCAAATGGATCGATCGAGCCCTCGCCATGGGCGTGGAAGCAGCGCTCAAGGATGCCTATCATCGTCCCCAGCAGCCCCTCATCACCGCCGATGCCAAGGCCTGGGTGGTGCATTTGGCCTGTAACAAACCCAAGCAACTCGGTTACGCCGCCGAACTCTGGACCCGCAGTGCGCTGGCTCTACACGTGCGCCGGCATGCCGTGGAAGCAGGCTATCCGGCGTTGGACCAAGCGGCTAAGGCGACCGTCCACCGGATCCTGGCCGAGCAACCTCTGCATCCAGAGAAGGTGAAGTACTACCTGGAGCGTCGCGATCCCGATTTTGAGTCCAAGATGCGGCAGGTGTTGCTGGTCTACCGCGAAGTGGCTTGGCAGAATGAAAGCCCTCGCGACGGCCTCTCGCCGGAGGTGATCACGGTTTCGGTAGACGAGAAGCCCGGCGTGCAAGCGATCGCCAACGTCGCGCCGGACCTGCCGCCGAAGCCTGG
This sequence comes from Bryobacterales bacterium, assembly GCA_965261065.1. Taxonomy (GTDB): domain Bacteria; phylum Acidobacteriota; class Terriglobia; order Bryobacterales; family UBA6623; genus JAKZVK01. Next base: position 292,785 of record OZ253444.1, read on the forward strand.
GCGGCATCCCAGCGTGGCTCGCGATTACGAGTACAAATGTCTAGGAACTTGCTCGATTCTGGCGGCGCTGGACTTGCATAGCGGTCGGGTGACGACGCGGGTGGAGCGGCGTCACCGCAGTCGGGAATTCATCTTGCTGCTCCAGGATCTGGACCAATTTTACCCGGACGAGTGCACGATCCGATTGATCTTGGACAATCATTCCTCGCACATATCGAAGGAGACGAAAGCCTACTTGGCGACGCGTCCGAACCGCTTCAAATATGTGCATACGCCCACCCACGGGTCCTGGCTCAACATAGTCGAGACGCTGTTTGGCAAGATGGCGCGCACATTCTTAAAGCGAATACGAGTCGAATCCTGGGCGGAGCTTCGGGAACGAATCCTGAAAGGAATCGCGGAGATCAACGCCGCTCCAGTCGTTCACCGCTGGAGGAAGTTCGAGTCGCTTGAGGTCACCTAGAGTGGGTATGTTTTAGTGAAACTATATACTAGCTAGGGAAGTCGCCCGTCACCGCGCTTTTTTCAACCGGGAGCGCTCAATCCACCCCTCGGCATCAAGGCCCTCGGCTCGCGGTCGTTCGTCCTCGCGATCCATGCTGTGGCAAGTGCCGACCGACGACGAGAAGGCGGCCGCGGGCGTCCAGGCGCCTTCGACCAGCCTTTCGATCGTGTGGGCGTCACGCTCCCGGTCGGCCCGCAGGCGCCACTGCGGTTCGCGGGGAATTAGGTGCTTAATCGGAATCGTGGGTGGGTCACTAGTGATGCCGCGGATGCTCCACGAGCGGCCGCCGTTCCGCGTCTCGTACAGCTCGAACGGGTCGCCCTCGGAATTCAACCGCTCGATCACCAGAAAGCCGTGCTCGTCATCCTCGAAATCGAACGCGGCCACAACGCCCGAACGGTCGCTGTCCACTGCCCACAACTCGTGTTTCCGCCAACGGCCGCCGCCATTCTCCGTGATCAGCAGGAACGGATCGGCCTCGGTGGTGAGCTCCCAGCGCTGTCCGGCGATCCAGCCATGGGCGCCGTCGGCGAAAAGGATTTGCTCGAGGCTGGCCCCCCGCATACGCTCGGCTGCTTCCCTCCAAGTGGCACCCTCGTCGTCACTCGCCAGCAAGATCGAGGTGACCGTGCCGCCCGAGGAGTGAATATTCCCGAGAGCGAAGACAGACTGGCCCGCCCCCCCCACAGCGACTAGAGCCAGGAACAACCGGCAGGGCGAGTCCTCGTTGCACACCACGCCGGCGTTGAGCAGATCTTCGTAATCGCACTCCAGAGGGACGACGATTGGTTCCCCTCGATAGACCAGTGCCGGTTTTTGGGCTTGGGCGGCGTCCGGCGCTTTGGCTGCGGTCTGCCCTAACGACGCTTGCGGCAAGACCCAGCCGGAGATGCACAGAACGTACACCCAGAGCCAAGCGCTTCGACATTGCATCGCGCGTCGTTGCATCGCCGTCAACCTTCGGTTCCCTTTCCCTACGATACGATGGTCAGAAGGAAGATGGGGTGGGAACAAAGATGGTAAGCAAGCAACACGTGCACACCGCACGTTGGGGTTCCGCCCTGCGTCTCTTCTCGGTAACCGTTCTCGCCCTGGCTCTCGCCCTGCCTGTACCCGCGCAGGAAGGCGTCGTCTCCGGATCGGCCGAGCTGAAACAGACCCTCGATCGCCTCAATACTCTTGGCAGCCTCCTCATGCTCGGAGCGCACCCCGACGACGAACGCGAAACGATGATCGCCTACTTTGCCCGCGGACGGCGTTTGCGCGCGGCCTACCTCTCGGCCACACGCGGCGAGGGCGGCCAGAACCTGATCGGGCCCGAGCAATCTGAATACCTGGGCGTCATTCGCACGCAAGAACTGCTGGCAGCCCGACGCTTCGACGGCGGCGAGCAATTCTTCACGCGCGCCATCGACTTCGGCTACAGCAAATCTCCCGAGGAGACGCTCGCAAAATGGGGACGGGAGCGGGTCCTGGGCGACATGGTTCGCATCATTCGCCGCTTTCGGCCCGACGTGATCATCTCGCGCTTCGCCCCCGACGCCTCCAGCGGCCACGGCCATCACACGGCCGTGGGGCAGCTCGCTCCCGAGGTCTTCCAGGCCGCCGCTGATCCCCATCGCTTTCCCGAGCAGATTCGCCAAGGCCTCAAACCCTGGCGGGCGACAAGGCTTTATTGGAGCCCGCCACTGTTCTCGCCCCGGCACGAACAAGAGCAGGCCCAACGCACCGACCGCATCCGCGTCAACACCGGCCTGTACGATCCGGTGCTGGGCCGCTCCTACGCCGAGTTGGGCGGGCTGGCGCGCAGCATGCACCGCAGCCAGGGCATGGGCTCGTCCCAGCGCAAAGGCGACGCCCCCGCATTCTTCGGCCATGTCGCCGGGGATCCGGTCGAGCAGGATCTCTTCGAAGGCATCGACACCTCCTGGCAGCGCATCGCCGATGCCGGGGAAGTCGGCCGGATCCTAAGGCAGGCCCGCGACGAGTATCTCGTCGACAAGCCGGAGGCTATCCTGCCGCTGCTGTTTCGGGCCCACACCGCGATGGAGAAGCTCGACGACCCGTGGACCGATGTCAAGCGAAAGGAACTGGTCCGCGCCATCGAACTGGCCGCGGGCCTTTGGATCGACGCGGCGGCGAACGTCTGGAACGCGACTCCCGGCTCCCCAATCGAGCTGAGTCTTTCGGTGCTCAACCGTTCGCGCCACCCACTTACATGGTCGCGGGCCGAGGTGCGCGGAGCGACAAGAGCGGGCATTGACCCCGATTCAGGATCTCTCGTCTATAACAGGGTCTCTCAAGAACGGCTGACACTCAAGGTCCCGAGCGACGCACCGTACTCACACCCTTCGTGGCTGCGCCGCTCCGGACAGAACGCCTACTACGACCTGGACGACCCCGGCCTCATCGGCCTGCCCGAGTCTCCCCTGGCGCTGGCGGTCACTTTCTCGCTTCGAGACCAACACGGCGCCGAGGTGACAATCACGAAACCCGTCCTCTACCGCTGGGTCGACCGTGCGTTTGGAGAGCGGACCCGGCCGCTGGAAGTGGTACCCGCCGTGGCGGTCCATTTCTCACGCAACAATCTGATCTTCCCCGACACCGAGTCGCGAAAAGTCACGCTGCGAATCGTTTCGAATACCGATCACGCGGCCGGCCAAGCCTCGCTCGACGTGCCAACGGGGTGGAAGGCCATTCCGGACACCATCCCTTTCGAAGTAGAGCGGCGCGGGCAGGAGCTCAGCCTTCGCTTCAACCTCCAACCGCCGGCGACGACGTCAAGCGGCCGTGTTGTCGCGCGGCTCACCGTAGGGGACCGCGTGCTGTCGCGCGGGATGAAGATCATCGAGTACCCACACATCCCCACGCAGGTTGTGTTCCCCAAGGCGGAGATGCGGGTTGAACGCACCAACGTGCGGCTGCTCTCGCAGCAAGTCGGCTACGTCATGGGCTCTGGCGACCGCATTCCCGAGGCCCTCGAACAGCTCGGCGCCACGGTCACGCTTCTCACGAAGGACGATCTTGCCTCGGGCGATCTCGGCCGCTTCGACACCGTGATCCTGGGCATTCGGGCTGTGAGCACCCGGCCCGACGTGCCGGCTGCGCGCGAGCGCTTGCTGGGTTATGTGCACGATGGAGGCACGCTCGTCGTGCAGTACAACACGGTCTCGCGCCGCGGCGGTTCGCCCTCGACCCTCGCGCCGTACCCTCTCACGCCGTCAAGTGACCGCGTAAGCGTTGAGGACGCTCCTCTCCGGATGCTCGAGGCCGACCATGCCCTGCTCGCCGGGCCGAACCGCATCACGCCCGCCGACTTCGAGGGCTGGGTTCAGGAGCGCGGGCTCTACTTCATGAGCGAGTGGGATGAGCGCTACGATGCGTTGCTCGAATCGAACGACCCGGGCGAGCCTCCCCGGCGCGGCGGCTTGCTCTACGCGCGGCACGGCAAAGGCGTCTACATCTTCACGGGGTACTCCTGGTTCCGCCAACTACCTGCCGGAGTCCCCGGCGCCTACCGCCTGTTCGCCAACCTCGTCAGCGCGAAGTAGGAAGTAGCACGTACGCCATGCTAGAATCGCCGCGTCGATGACATCCAGCCACGCCAAGCCCAAGAAACTCAAGAAAAGGGTCTACGAAAAAGAGCTGGCCAAGCTGCAAGTCGAGCTGGTCAAGCAGCAGGAATTCATCAAAGCCAAGGGCCTGAAGGTTGTCGTGATCTTCGAGGGCCGCGATGCCGCCGGCAAAGGCGGCACCATCAAGCGCATCACCGAATCCCTTAACCCCCGCATCTGCCGTGTCGTGGCGCTCGGCAAACCGACCGAGCGCGAGCGGACCCAGTGGTACTTCCAGCGCTACGTGCCGCACCTGCCGGCTGCCGGCGAGATGGTCCTTTTCGACCGCAGTTGGTACAACCGCACTGGTGTCGAACGGGTGATGGGTTACTGCACCGACGACGAGTACGAGGAGTTCATGCGCTCCTGCCCCGAGTTCGAGCGCACGCTGATTCGCTCAGGGATCATCCTCGTCAAGTACTGGTTCTCGGTCAGCGACGAGGAGCAGGAGCGCCGCTTTCAGGCCCGTATCAAGCAGCCGACCAAGCGTTGGAAACTGAGCCCCATGGATATCGAGTCTCGCGCCCGCTGGGTGGAGTACTCCAAGGCGAAGGACAAGATGTTCGCCTACACCGACATCAAGCAGGCGCCCTGGTACGTCGTGGACGCCGAAGACAAGGGCCGCGCCCGCCTCAACTGCATCTCCCATCTGCTGAGCATGATTCCCTACGAGGATCTCACTCCCGAGTCGGTCAAGCTGCCCAAGCGCCAGAAGGACGGCAGCTATGTTCGCCCGCCGGTCGAGGACCAGACGTTCATCCCCGAGGTCTTCTAATCCGGGCCAACCCGGGGGCTAACCTTTGATCACACCCATCGGACGCAGCCGCGCCACCTTCTTGGCCAACCCGGCATTGTGGACCACCTCAATGACCTCATCGACGTCCTTGTAGGCCTCGGGCACCTCTTCGAGAATCCCCTTCTTCGACTCGCTACGCACAATAATACCGGCCTTCTCGAGGTCCTTCACAACACGATTCACATCGCGGCCCTTCTTGGCCGCCGTCCGGCTCAGCAGCCGCCCCGCACCGTGGCATACCGTGCCGAAGGTTTCCTCGACCGACCCCGGCTGCCCCGCAAGCACCCACGACGCCGTTCCCATACTCCCGGGGATGAACACCGGCTGCCCCACGCCGCGATACGCTTCGGTCACCTCTCTGTGCCCGGGCGGAAAGGCCCGCGTCGCCCCCTTGCGGTGAACCAATACTTCGCGGGTTGTGCCGTCGACCGTATAGCGCTCTTGCTTCGCGATGTTGTGGCAGACGTCATAGATAAGGTCGAGCCGTACATCGGGACCGAACGTCTTCTGGAACGCCTGCCGGAGAAAATGGGTGATGCCTTGGCGGTTGGCCCAGGCATAGTTGGCCGCCGCACGCATGGCGGAGAGGTAGTTTTGCCCTTCCGGTGATTGAATCGGCACGCAGGCAAGCTGGCGGTCACGCATCTCGATGCCGTACTTCTTCATGCCCGCGCCCATGTCTCTCAGTGAATCCGTACATACTTGATGGCCCAGACCGCGCGAGCCTGAGTGGATCAACACGACCACCTGGCCGGTGTGCAGCCCGAACGCCCGCGCCGCCTCTTCGTCGTGGATCTGCTGTACGAACTGGATCTCGAGGAAGTGATTACCGCTACCGAGAGTGCCAAGCTGCGGCCGTCCTCGCTCCTTGGCGCGGTCGGAGACCTTACCGGGGTCGGCATCCGGAAGAGCCCCGGCGGCCTCGGCGAACTCGGCGTCGCGCGGCTCGCCATAGCCGTGGCGCACCATCCAACCCGACCCTTGTGTAAGGACGTCGTCGAGTTCGTTGAGGTTGATCTTGACGAAGCCCGAACCGCCGGTACCGCAGGGTACGTCGCGGAAGATTTGATTCACCAACTCCCGCAGGCGGGTGCGCACCTCGGCGCGATTGAGGGTCGAGCCCACCAGGCGGACGCCGCAGTTGATGTCGAAACCCACGCCTCCGGGTGACACCACCCCCTCTTCGAAATCGGTTGCCGCCACGCCCCCGATCGGGAACCCGTAGCCCTGGTGGATGTCCGGCATCGCCAAGCTCGGCCCGACGATCCCCGGTAGCGACGCGACATTCGCCGCCTGCTCCAACGAGCGGTCTTTGACGACCTTCTCGATGATCGACTTGCTGGCATAGACCATCACGTCCGTCCGCATGCCGAGCCGCTCGTCGCGCGGAATGCGCCAACGCCAATCGTCGATCTGTTCCAATCGATGCGCGAGGCTCATATATCCAGATAGACTTCAGTTTCCCAACGGCCGTTTTTTTCGACTACCTTCAACTGATGATAGGTGACGGCCTTGATAATCAACTCCCAAGGATGCCGGCGCGGATCGCGGGGCTCGCCGAACAGACGCGCGCGCAGGCCCTTCGAGCTGATCTCGTCGACCACGAAACGCCGCCCTGCGAACCGTGAGGCGTCGAACAGGTAGAGCACCTCGCTCAACCAATCGACCATGAGTGATTCGTAGTCCTCGGCGTTCAGCTCGACGGGCAGTTCCTCGCGCTCGTCGATGGAGTCCGTCTCGGCGGCGATGGCCATCATCGCGAGCGCCGCGTTCTGGAAAAGCTCGGCGGGGCTCGCCCCCGGGCGCGGGCGGCGGTCAAACGCAACCGCGGCGCGGCTGGGATCGATCGGATGACCGTCGACGAACTCGAAGTTCATTGGCGGCGCCACGGTGCGAAGATGCGGGCGAAACTCGTGGCCGGGCGCTGGACGCCGAGCCCCGTGAGGCGGGTGGACATCCCGAAGCCGAACGGGGGGACGCGCCGGCTCGGCATCCCGACGGTGATGGATCGGGTGGTGCAGCAAGCCTTGCTGCAAGTGTTGCAACCGATTTTCGATCCGCGGTTCAGCGAGTCAAGCTACGGTTTTCGTCCGAGGCGCAGCGCGCACGACGCCGTCCGAGCGGCGCAAGAATACGTCCGCGAGGGCAAGGACTGGGTGGTGGATATTGACATCGCGCAGTTCTTCGACCACGTCAACCACGACATTCTGATGCAACGGATCGCGGAAGTGATTCGGGACAAGAGAGTGCTGCGGTTGATCGGGCGGTTGGAGTGCACCCAAGAAGTGAGACACGAAGTTAAGGGGCCGAATACAGTGAAGGGAGAGAGGTATGGATTTGGCCCGACGAGTGTACAGCCGCGAACTCAAGGTAGCGGCGATGCGAGACATTGACGCCGGACGTACCATCGGCGAGGTGGCGCGCCAGCGCGAGCTGAGCCCCAAACTGTTGGAGCGCTGGCGCGGCGAATGGCGCGCGCGGGGCGAGTTGGCTTTCCCCGGCCAAGGGCGGCAGGGCGTGTCCCACGCCGTGGATCAGCCGCAGCGGATCGCCGAGCTGGAGCGCAAGATCGGCCAGCTGACGATGGAGAACGACTTCTTAAAAAAAGCCTGCGAGCATTTCAGGGATCATCACCCGCCCGCCGTCGTCAGTGGCGAGGTTGCCTGTTGGAAGAAATCCGGCAAGCGGCCGAGAAAGGACAGTGGCAGGCCGTGAACGCACTGTGTCAGATGACCGGTCTGAGTCGCGCGAGTTACTATCGCTGGCGCGCGCAGTCACGCCGCGATGCGGCCGAGATGAAGCTGCGCGAGGCCCTGCAGCGCACCGCCCTGGCGTTTCCCACGTATGGCTACCGCAGAATCACGGCCGAGTTGAAGCGACGCGGCTTCGCGGTGAACCACAAACGAGTTCTGCGTCTGATGCGCGAAGACAACTTGCTTTGTTGGCGGCGCAAGTCCTTCCGGGTCACGACCGATTCACGCCATGGCTGGGCGGTCTATCCGAACCTCGCCGCGGCGATAACACCGAGCGCGGTCAACCAGTTATGGGTCGCCGATCTCACCTACATCCGGCTGCGGGGAGAGTTCGTCTACCTGGCGGTGCTGTTGGACGCCTATTCGCGGCGGGTGATTGGCTGGGCCTTGGGCCGCACGTTGCGAGCCGAGTTGACCCTGGCCGCCTTGCGCATGGCGCTGGGGCAGCGTGAGCCGGCGCTGGGGTTGGTGCATCATTCCGATCGCGGCGTACAGTATGCCTGTGGAGCCTATACGGACTTGCTCCACCAGCACGGCCTCCAGATCAGCATGAGCCGCAAGGGCAATCCCTACGACAACGCCCAGGCGGAGAGCTTCATGAAGACTCTCAAGTATGAGGAGGTCTATCGAACCGAATACCGAGACTTGGCCGAGGCCCACGTCTCAATCCACGAGTTCATCGAACGCGTGTACAACGAAAGACGGCTCCACTCGGCGCTGGGGTATGTACCCCCGGTCGAGTTCGAGCAGTCTGCGGAGCCCGTGCAGTGAGATCGCTTGGCAACGAGGAGCTTGGCTGGGGGCTCTGCCCCCAGACCCCCGGGATTGATCGCTTTGCGGCCAGAATGAATGGGAGGCGGCACGGGCCGCCTCCGGCCATTCCGGCGGCTGAGTCAGCGCTCGGGTTGCGTCCCCGCAGAGCCCTATCCTCCGCTCAGCTATTCTCAGAGTGGATCACATCAACCCCGCCGTGCAACAGGATTGCAGCGAACGGCGACTACCCCCTTAACTGCCTGTCTCACGATTGGGGTTCACTTCAGGTATTTACGGGCCGGGGTGATGGCGGCGGGGGTGGTGGTACGCAGCGAGGAGGGCACGCCGCAAGGCGGGCCGCTGTCTCCGTTGCTGGCGAACCTCTACCTGGATGCGCTGGATCGGGAACTGGAGAACCGCGGGCTGAGCTTTTGCCGTTATGCCGACGACTGCAACATTTATGTGGGCAGCGAGGCGGCGGCGAAGCGAGTGTTGGCGGGGATCGGGGACTGGATCGAGAGGCATCTGCGTTTGCGAGTGAACCGTGCCAAGAGCGGGGCAGGGAGGCCTTGGGAGCGGAAGTTTCTGGGGTTTCGCATCAACCGCAAAGGGCAGCGAGAAGTGGCGCCGCAGAGTGTGGAGCGATTCAAACAGAAGGTGCGAGAGATTTGGCGCAGTGGTCGCAGTGTCACGAGTCGGGCGTTACGCGACGAGTGGCGGCGATACGTGGTGGGCTGGTGGGGATAGTACCGGCTGGCCCAGCAGCGTCGGAATGTCTTTCGGCTGGAAGGTTGGATCCGGCGACACAGGCGGAAGTGCTTTTGGCTGCGTTGGCACAAGAAGCGCGGCCGCCAGAGAGCGTTACGGCGGCTGGGGGTGGGCGAAGGGCTGCTGCGTGTAGTCGCGACGCGTCGTGGAGCGTGGAGTATGGCGCATCATGTGTGGTTGCACACGGGGCTGTCGAACGCCATTCTGAGACGCTACGGGTTGGTGGTGCCATCGAATCTTGCGGCGTGCAGGTAAGGTCGCTGGATCCAACCGCCGGATACGGAAAACCGTATGTCCGGTGGTGTGGGAGGGTGCCGGGGCGCAATCCCCGTCACCCGACCCGATCTATCTGGCTCTTACGTTTCTGCCCGCTGCTCGGCTTCGACAGTTGACCGTAGGCCGCCGCGAGGCGTGAACTCGCCTTCGACGCGCACCCAGACGGGGTCGATGGCGTCGACAACGTCTTTCAGGAAGCGGTTCACAACATTTTCGTAGAAGATACCGAGATCGCGGTAGGCCAGGGCGTAGTGCTTCAGAGACTTCAGCTCGACACACAGCTCGGCGGGTTCGTACTCGAGAGTCAGCTTGCCGAAGTCGGGCAAGCCGGTCTTGGGGCACACGGAGGTGAACTCCGGAATCTCGACCTTGATACGGTAGCCCCTGAATTGATTCGGCCAGGTTTCAAGGGCCGGCAGCTCGGCGTCGAGGCCGGCCTTGGCGTGCTCTACGGTATAGTCGGACAACTTTCTGCTCCCGGGCATCGGGCACGGCATGCCGTGCTCCTGCGCTGCGGCGCGCGAACGTGTCTTACGGGACGATGGCCTTACCTAAACCGGCGTTTCCCGTGCGGTCGCGGACCCTCAAAGTGATCAAATGTTCGCCCGGCTGCAAGTCTTCGAGGCGGATCGTGAACGTCTCGGTCGGCGAATCGGCGATCCCATCATCGGCTCGTACCGGCACCCACGGCCCGGCGTCGATCGAGTACTCCGCGTGTTGCAGCATCGACGCCTGGTCTTCGACCTCGAAGCGAAGGCTCGACCGTCCCTCGCTGCCGGCCAGCCGCACGGCCGGTGGCGTGTGGTCGATCACAACCGGCTCGCTCACACGCCGGGTCGAGAGAGCCTGATCGGGCGGATTGGCCCGGCCGTCGGAAACCTCGACGCGGAAGCGGTAGACGCCGTCCGCCAGTGCATCGCTATCGATCGAAAGCTCCTTCTCCTTCACGTCCTTCTTGATCGTCTTCCAGGTTGCCTCGCCCTCGCCTCGGAACTTGACCTCAGCCGTCAACTCATCGCTGTCGGGATCGTAGGCCTTCCAGGCGACTTTGAGACGCTGGCTCGCGCCGCCCCGAACGGTCTTGGCCTTCGTGCCTTTCGAGTCGCCGGTCGTGACCTCGCCCGTGTCCGTCACCGTGATGCTGAAAGCGGCTGACGAGGAGGCCGCGTCAGCGCTCGCAGCGGTTGCGGCCGTGCTTGACGCCGTGTCGGTGGGGGCCGCGGTCGTTACCTCGATGCTGTCGATCACCGGCGCTTGGTTTTGCGGCAGATACGCTACGCGGACGCCGTTGAGGCCCACGTCGCCGGACCCGCGTAAGGTTGCCCGCCACTGCAGGTAGCGAGCCGGGGGCGACTGGATGCGGGCGCTGGTCCAGGCAGCGGTCGAAGCGCCCGGCCTCGACTCGGTTGGTTCGGACCAGTCGCTCCACGTGGCGTCGGGACGCGCCGCGTTGCCGCACCGGGTCTGGAACTCGACTACGGCACCCTCGGGACCCGTCGCCCGCCAAGAGATGCGCCCCCAGCGTGAGACCGATCCGGCGTCGTGCGCGGGTGATTCGTAGGTCCCCTGCCCGGCGCGGCCCGGCTCTAGTCGAAAGAGCTTGCCGGAGTGAGCCGTCGTGACACTGAGGCCGGCGCTGCCGGCGAGGAGCTGCGTCACCTGTTCCTGATCGACTTCCGCGACGAGCGTGACGTCGCGATCGCTGTTGAGTCCGTAGATCCGGCCCCGGCGGTCGGTGGCGAAAAGCAGGCGGAAGTCCCCGAACTCGACCTGTCTCAAGGCAAGCAGATTCTCCTCCTTCGAACTCCAAAGCTTTCGAACGCTGAGGTCGGAGCCCACCCGCAACAACGCGGCCTTCTCCATCCCCGCATAGGAGATCACGGGCTGTACGATCGAGACCGATGCCTGGGGCGCTACGGTGGCCGCCTGTCCGGTCTTCGCCTTGTCGAGGCTGGGCCCGCCGCCCGGAGAAACCGATATCGTCACGCCCGCGCCTGCCGTTGATGTTGAGAACGCCCCCGACGGGACCGATTGGGTCATCTGAGAAGCGCCGCCGCCCATCGCCGCTGCGTAGATTTCGCCCTCGGGACCAACTTCCAGCCCGCGGATCTCCGGCAAGTCGGAATCGTACAGCGCGAACGCTTTGCCCTTCGCTTCGACTCGATACAGGATGCCGTTGGGGTCGGTTCCCACCAGCAGTAGACCTTCGCGGTCAAGCGCCAAGCTGACAACGTGCCGCTGGCCGGTCTCATAGTAGATTTCGCCCTTGCCGTCAGCCGTCACGCGATAGATTTTGCCTTGATCGCCCGTACCGACAAACAGGGCGCCCGCACCGCCGAAACCGTCTTTGCCCTCGCTTGCGTTCGGGAAGACCAGCGACCAGATGTACGTCTCCTTGGGATCGAACACCACCTCGGCCTCGCCGTTCTTCGCGAGGCGGTAGACCTTCCCCTGGGGCGAGGTTCCGGCGTAGAGGATACCGTCAGGCGCCACTGCGATCGTGAACACCTCAACCTCGGGAGCTTTCCAGAAAAGCTTGCTCTTGCCATTCGGTTCGACGCGGTAGACGTGGCCCTGATGTCCGGTGCCCAGGTAGATCGACCCATCGGGGGCCGTCGCCGCGGACCACACGATCGGTTGCTCCGAGGAGAACACGGTCTTGAGTCGCGGCGCCGGCACCAGCCGCCCGTCGTGGCGTAACGAGATGTTGTCGAACTTGCCGCCGAGGAAATCCTTGTACTCACTGATCTCCCAAACCTGGGTTGAGGCCGCGTCGCCGCGCCCCACCAGGAGCGATATCGCCAGCAAGCAGAGATACACTCCAGCGAAACGAGCCAAGCCAAGTCGAAGGTTCATTCAGAGACCGTAAGGGGGATGGTGACGCTTCCGTGGACGACGTTGTCGAGGCCGTCCAGCTCGAATTCGGCCAGCGTCGCGTACCAGTCGGTTTCGACGCCTCCCGCCGCGGCGCCCGGCTTGCTCAGGAGGCCGGCCACCGATGCCGGAGGCGAAGGCAGTCGCTCGCTGTTGAGCAGGAAGGTCTTCGCCGATCGCCACACGCGAATGTAGAGACGGTCGTTACGGCGCAGCCGGTTGACGGCCCGGACCAGTTGACCCAGTTCGGTGGCTCGTCGCGGCGTGGCGAAGCTTCTCCACTCCAGAAGGTTGAGCGAGGTGGCGTCAGAGAACGAGACCTGGAGATTGCCCGGACGCGCCCCAACGGGCACGCGGAACGTCCTCGTCAGGATCTGCTCGTTGCCCCGGGCGTCGCGCAGAGCCGCCGAGAGTTCGACCTCCTCGCCGGGCCGGACGCGCGTCCTGCTGGTCCACCCGCGATCGATCTCGAGCTGCCGTTCCTCGTCGATCGATTCGATCCCGAGCCGAATCCGCGCAGGCGTGAGGTTCTCGAACCCGCTCTCGAACACAAAAGCCAGCGGTACGGCCGTCGCCGCGGCCACTTGCTGCGACACGCCGGCCGGCCCGGTGAACATGTTGTCGAGCCGCAGCGGCGGAACGTCGCCTTCAAACTCCACTTGGCCTCGCAAACGAAAGCTCGACGAGCCTAGCTGCCGCTCGGTGCTGTCGACGGCCGAGAAGACAGCCATCTGCAGCAGGAAAGGCGTCAGAAAACGGTCGCGCACGAGTTGGATGTCATAGCGGCGATCGAGGCTTGCACCGGACTGCAGCTCGATGTCAAGGGCCACCATCGGGGCGCTGCGCCCCAGCCGGCCCGAAATCCCCGCGCTACGGTCTTGGGTGATCGCGCCGAGACGAGGCCCGGAGCCCGCGATCTTGAAAGAGTTGTTCAAGTTGGGGACGACCGCGATGACCGACGAAGCCAGGAAGGGCATCTCCGTCGGACCGCTCGAGAGGAAGCGGTGGCCGAAGGCGTAGATGCGGTCGCCATCAACGTGCGTCACGGTCCCCGCGGCGCTCAACTCCATGTCGCCTTCGATCAGGGCGACGTTGATCATGGAACCCGGCTTGAGGCTTGTCTGGGAAGACGCGGCATCTCCCGGGCTCCGCCCGCCGACGCCCTGCATGGGCCGCAGTCCCAGTTTCCGGAGCCGTGGGCCGAAGACCTCGAAGGTTCGCTCGGAAAACCCCGCCAGGGCGACGGGGGTGGCTATGGGCCGCATGCGCTGGTCGGAGGCCATGAGCAGCGGAGACGGCGGAAGAAGATCAAGCTCTTCACCGGATGCGAACTCACGGGGCACAAAGCGCTCACCCACGGCACCATCGGCCAAGAGCATCGGGGCCAGACCGCCGCGAACGCCCGCAGGCGGAAGGGCAGCCGCTTCCTGTTCGGCCTCCCCTTCGACCAACTCTCCAAGCGCTCCGATCATCTCACCAATCGGCCGGATTCCAGCGATCGCTTCGGTAGAAAACGGGAAGGAATAGGCGACCGCGCCGGCGAGCTTGCCGTCGATAAACACCGGGCTGCCGCTCATGCCGGCAATCACACCGGTCTTGTCGAGGGATGCGCCCGAGAGACGCGCCAGGATGAGCGACTGGCCCGGCGCGACGTTTTCGAGCACGCCGAGGATTTCGACTTCGAACTCCTGGATATCGTTGCCGGTCAGGACCGTCCTTCCGACGCCGGTCATTCCGGGACGGACCTGGTCGAGGGGCAGCAAGTTCGCGGCCCACAAGGAGAGCGGGGCCAGGCACGACAACGCCAGAAGGATGAGCCGAGTCACAACTGAGTCCTATTCTATCGGAAGGTCGGGGCTTTGAAGGTGCCGCCATGTTGCCGGCCCCGCCGGGCTTTAGTTGGCCCGCAATGAGTAGGCAGCTCGGTCCCAACACTCTGAGCCGCAGGTGTGAGCCTGCGTTGAGGAGCCCGACCGACACCCGGCGTTGCTGGTCACGCGATACCTCTCGGACCCTAGGCGAGCCCGACTCAGCTCGCTGCATCTCAATGCAAGCTCACGCTTGCGGCTCTGAGAGCTTTTAGCGGGGCTACGTTTGTGAGGCGCCGAGATGCCGGCGGGTGGCCACGTCTTATCGGTTCAAATCACGCGCGGCGGTAAGATGGAAGTATGCCGCAATTCGTGAAGCTTTCCGATGAGGAACTGCAGACAGCCCTGGCCGATTTGCCTGGATGGAGCGTGGTCGATGGCAAGCTCCACCGGGAGTATGAGTTTGCGGACTTCGTGCATGCCTTCGGGTTCATGGCCACGGCCGCGATCGTCATCGAGGCAGCGAACCACCACCCGGAGTGGTTCAACGTGTATCACCGTGTTCGCATCGACCTGACCACGCACGATGCCGACGGAATCACGGCCAACGACACCGGGCTTGCGGCGAAGCTCGAAGGGATCGCCAAGCAGCTTCAGTCTTGAGTTCTTCCCGACGATCGAGTCTTACGAATGCTGAGAACCAAGATCGTCGCTACGCTCGGTCCGGCATCGAGCACGAGGGAGATGATCGGCGCGTTGCTCGACGCGGGCGCCGATGTGTTTCGACTGAACTTCTCTCACGGCGATCAGGACGGTCACGACGCCAACATCCGGCTCGTCCGCGAGGCTTCAAAGGAACGTGAACGCAAGGTTCCGATCATCGGTGACCTGCAGGGCCCGAAGATCCGTACCAGCAGACTCCCATCCGGCCGGCCGATGGACTTGAAGCCGGGCGAGCCGCTGCGACTTACGGCCGCGGGCGAATCGAGCGCCGGTGTCGTTGCGATTGACTATCCGCGGCTCGCTCGCCACGTCGAGCCGGGCGACCGCATCTTGCTGGCCGACGGAACGATCGAACTCCGAGTGAGCGGTCTCGACGGAACCGATGTCGTTTGCGAAATCGTCACGGGAGGCGAACTAGGCGAGCGCAAGGGCGTGAACGTTCCGGGCGCCTCGCTGGATCTTCCGTCGGTAACCGAGAAGGACAAGCGGGACCTGCGATTCGCCCTGGCGCGAGAGATCGACTATATCGCGCTGTCGTTTGTTCGGCGCGCCAATGACATCCTTGAAGCCAGACACATCATTGAGAGCGAGAAAGGCCGGGCCAAGCTCATCGCCAAGATCGAAAAGCCGCAAGCGCTCGGAGATCTCGACGCAATCCTGGAGGCGGCCGATGCCGTCATGGTGGCGCGGGGCGACCTCGGTGTAGAGCTGTCGCCGTGGAAGGTGCCGGTCGAGCAAAAAAGAATCATCGCGGAAGCGGCGCAGCGAAGAAAGCCGGTGATCACGGCAACACAGATGCTCGAGTCCATGATGACGAGCGCCTCGCCGACACGGGCCGAGGCAAGCGACGTCGCCAATGCGGTCCTGGACGGCACGGACGCAGTGATGCTGTCGGGCGAGACGGCGGTCGGGAAATATCCGGTTGAATCGGTGAGCATGATGAGCCGCATCATCGAATCGGCGGAACCGTTGTTGCTGCGCCAGAAGGTGATGCTGCCGGAAGCTGAGGGTAGCGAAGGCCCGGTTTCAGACGGAGTGGCCGAGAGCGCGGTACGGATCTCCGAGCGTCTGGGCGCCTGTGCCATCGTCGTCTATACCGAGAGCGGCCTCACGGCGCGGCTGGTTTCCAAGCACCGCCCCCGCTGCCTCGTGATCGGGCTCTCGCGCCACGAAAGCGTGTGCCGGCTGATGGGGCTGTACTGGGGGGTCGAGGCGGTGCGGGTGGAAAGCGTTCAGGATCTCGATCAGTTGGTCGGCGTCGTGGATCGGCTCTTGCCGAGAATGGGACGTGCTAAGAGCGGCGACCTGATCTGCCTGACGGCGGGGACGCCCTTCCATGTGCGGGGCAAGACGGATCTGATCAAACTGCACGCAGTCGGCGAGTTTGACGCTTGAGTGGCCCAGCACTCGTCCGCGGGATCGACTGGAAGAGCCTTTGATATCATCAGTTCAGGCTTGGTCGTCCCGCTAACCTTCTTGCGCTGATGCCGACTTACCGCCGTCCAGCGGACAGCACCGTACCTGCCGGGCGCAACCCATGAAAAAGCTTCAACTACTCCTGCTGCTGGGTGTCGGCGCCGCGGTGGCAGTGGTGGTTTCCGACTACTTCGACACGCAGCAGGCCAACCTGCGGGTGCGGATCGCCGAGCCGGATAAGATTGCGTCGAATCTCAACTCGCAGGCCGACGCCTGGCGTTGGTCGCAGTCCTCGGGGAACCATCGCTCGATCGAGATTAGCGCCGGCGCGGTTCAGCAGGGCAGTGACAGCCTCATCCTCGAGTTGCGGGACGTTGTACTGAGAATCCCGCACGAGAGCAGCCGCACCTTCGATCGCATCGAAACCAAACAGGCGCTGTTCAACGGAGAAACCGAGGAGCTATACAGCGACGGCGAGGTGCTCATCACGCTGGGTGTCCCCGTCGATGACGGCGAAGACGGCGACTCACCGACCAAAGTTCGCAGTTCCGGCATGACGTTCAAGAGCAAGACCAGCACTTGCTCGAGCAACCGCTACACCGAGTACGAGTTTGATGGCGGTCGAGGACACTCCGTGGGGGCGTTCTACGACTCGACACATCGGCTTTTCCGGATGAACTCCGACGTCCATCTGGAACGGTTCGCGGCGCGGCCCGGCGGGCCGGCGCTGAAGATCCGGGCGGGAGAGCTGTTGTTCTACGAGGATGCGCAACGGATCAACCTCAACGGCGGAACTTCTCTTGAGCGGGGCTCGGAGAGACTGGAGGCGGCTTCGGCCGAGGTGTACTTGGATGACGGTCTGGTACGGCATGTCAACGCGCTTGAGGCATCGCTACGGCGAGAACAACCGGAACGGCAAGTGCGATTCGCGTCGAAACGCCTGGAGGTCGCGCTCACGCCAATGCATACGACGGAACGCGTCACGGGCACCGGCGCGGCCCGCCTAAAGTCGGAGACGAAGTCGTCGGACTTGATCGTCGAAGGGGAACGGATCGAACTGCACTACGTCACGCCGCCCGGTGCGGACGAAGCGCTCCTGGAGAATGCGCGCGCGCGCGAAGGGGCGCGCATTGAGGTGCTTTCCCGCGGGAGCGAGGACTCCCACGGACTGCGGCGCGTCGAAGCCGAGTGGATCCAGCTAGAGATGGGTGAAAACGGTGAGGAGATCCGAACCCTGGCGACGGTAAGCCGGGGCCGGATGGACTTACTGCCCGAAAACCCGGACGAGCCCAAACGCAAGCTGGTTGCCGACCGCTTGCGGGCCGACTACGCGCCGAGGAACCGAATGGAGCGACTCATTGCCACTGGCAAGGTTGAGCTCGAAAGCATCCCGCCAAGGGACGTGCCGACGCTTCGTACATGGAGCGACGC
The DNA here is from genome assembly GCA_965261065.1 of Bryobacterales bacterium. Classification (GTDB taxonomy): domain Bacteria; phylum Acidobacteriota; class Terriglobia; order Bryobacterales; family UBA6623; genus JAKZVK01. The sequence continues at coordinate 310,502 of OZ253444.1, forward strand.
GCTAGAGGCGCACCTTGATCCTGGAACCGGTGAGCTGCAAACGCTCAAGCAGTGGGGCGACTTCCGGTTTGAACGCGGGGGCCGGACAGGCCAGTCAGGAGAAGCGGAGTTTCGATTGGTGGAACACCGCATCGACCTTCGGAATGACGCGATCGTGCACGACGGTGCGGGAAGAATCTCGGCGTGGCGGATCGGTCTCAACGAAGAGGACGGCTCCTATGATGCGGAGGGCGGGGTGTCTTCGATGTTCCACGAGGGGAACACCTCAGCAGCAGAGGGCGACTCATCCGGCTCGTTCTTCTCGCCGTCGAAGCCTGTCTTCGCGACAGCCGGCAGGATGGTCTCAAACAGCGAGTCGGGCCTGCTCGAGTATCGCGGGGAGGCACGCTTGTGGCAGGGAAGTGACCGGATTGAGGGCGAGCAAATCCGCATCGAGCGGAAGAGGAAGACGCTCTCGGCGACGGGGAACGTTGTGAGCTGGCTTGAAGGCCATGGGGCGGACGGTAAGCCAGGCAAAGCGCCGCCGCCGATACGAATCTCGGCCCAGTCGATGGACTACAGCGAGGCCGAGAACCTCGTGGTCTACCAAGATGGCGTTGAGCTGTTGCGCGGGCAGCTACGCGTGCAGAGCGATCGTCTCGAAGCGCGTTTACGGGCTGAAGACGAAGCGAAGGGATCGGAGTCTTCCGGAAATAAACTGGATCAGGTCGTCGCCACCGGGAACGTAACGATCTCCGAGACGGTGGAGGGAAACGGGCACGGTCGAGGCGGGCGCGGCCGAAGCGGCCGGGGCGAAGAGGGTGAATACTACCCCAACACGGAACAAGTCAAACTGAGAGGCCGGCCCGCGCGGGTGACCGATGCAACCGGCAGCGTCACGACGGGCGCGGAATTGACCTACCAAGTTAACGATGATAGGCTGCTCGTTTTGGGTCGGGCCGACGATCGTGCGTACACCCTGCGGCGGCGAAAGCAATGACCCTCCCACCACCTCCTTCATGAGCGTCCTACTCACCGAAGACCTGTCCAAGAGTTACCGTGGGCGCTGCGTGGTAAACCGGGTGTCCCTGTCGGTGCACCAGAGTGAGGTCGTCGGGCTACTCGGCCCTAACGGCGCGGGCAAAACGACCTCGTTCAACATGATCGTGGGTTTGGTGAACCCCGATTCCGGGCGTGTACTGTTGGATGGGCGGGACATCACGAACACGCCGATGTACCAAAGAGCGCGTCTGGGCATCAGCTACCTACCGCAAGAACCCTCGGTTTTTCGAAAGCTCACCGTGGAAGAGAACCTGATGGCGGTGCTGCAGACCCTCAAGATGCCGAGGGCCGAGCGGCGAGATCGCTTGGAACAGCTTATCTCCGATCTGGGGCTCGAAACGGTTCGCCGCAGCCGGGGCTACCAGCTCTCCGGCGGGGAGAGGCGCAGAGTCGAGATCGCCCGCTCACTTGTGATCTCGCCCCAGTTCTTGCTGCTGGATGAGCCCCTCTCGGGAATCGACCCTAAGCAAGTGATCGAGCTGCAGCGCATCATCTCGCAACTCCGGGACGCCGGGATCGGCATCCTCATGACCGACCACAACGTGCGGGAGACTCTGAGTGTCACCGACCGCGCCTATATCATTCACAACGGCGAGGTGTTCCGCTCCGGGCCGCCGAAAGAACTGGAGTCGGACCCCGAAGTGAGGCGCGTGTACCTCGGAGAATCGTTCAGCTTCGGCACCCAGCCTTCTGCGCCTTCTGCGTCCAAGACCGAGGCTGTGTCGCGGTAACTCCCCGAACCCCCACGAGGCTTCGCGACGTTTTCAGGAGCTTTTCCCTTCAATTGGTATACTGATTGCAAGAAGAGGTCGGCGGCAAATGTGGATGCAGCAGAGGCTGGGGCTTAAACTCACCCAAAAGCCGGTACTCACGCAAAGCCTGCGGCAGTTGGTCAAGCTCCTTGCTCTCAATAAGTTAGACCTCAAAGAGGAAATCAACCAGGAGTTGCTCGGCAATCCGGCTCTTGAGATAACCGAGCCGGGCTCAGGCCCGGAAGGCGAGAGCCAGGAAGAAGAGGAGTCGCGGGAGAGGGCGCGCAAGCCCGACGAGCATACGACTGCCGCTTCTGAAGGCGATCGCGAGGGAGTTGACGCGGTCACACACACCGCGGCGGGCCCCGAAGCCCTGGCGGCCACCGAGCCGGAGCGGGCAGCCGAGGAGCCCGGGAGCTCGTTGGACGAAATCGATCTTCCCGCCTTCTTTGACGACTACGTCGAGGCTGGTTCGCGGGCGCCGATCGGAGAAGTGATCGAGCGGCCGTCGTTCGAGATTTTCCTTGCGAAGCCGGTCACGTTGACCGACCACCTGCGCTGGCAGTTAAGCCTTTCCCACGCTCCGGAGGAGGTCAACGAGGCTGCGGAACTGGTCATCGGCAACCTGAACGAGAACGGCTATTTGATTGCGTCCATCGAGGAACTGATGGAGGCTGGCGACGCTCCACGCCTGGTCACTGAACAGGCGCTCAAGCTGGTGCAGAACTTCGACCCGATCGGCGTGGCGGCGCGCGACCTCCCGGAGTGCCTGCTGATTCAGTTGCGGGAGCTGGAAGCAGACGGCGGCGTCGTCGGACAGATCGTGCGGGAGTACCAGCGGGAGCTCGAGGATGGCAACTGGACGGGAATGGCAGAGGGCATGGGGCGTCCGCTGCGCCACATCGAAACCGCGGTTGCTCTGATCAAGAACCTCGACCCACGCCCTGGTCAGCGCTACTCGCCTTCCAGCGCTAGGGTGGTCGAGCCGGACGTGCACTTCGTGAAGACGCCGAGCGGCTTCCGTGTCGTGCTGAACGAAGATGATCTGCCGGAACTGCGGCTGAATCGGCGCTACCGGAGTCTGTTGCAGAAGGGATCGTCGAGCAAGGACGTGCGGAACTATGTGCGCGAGCGCTACAACTCCGCGATTCAACTGATGCGCAATATCGAGCAGCGCCGGCAGACGATACGCAGCGTGTGCGACTCGATCGTACGACGGCAGGATGCCTTCCTGTCACAAGGTCTGGACCATCTGCGTCCGATGATGATCAAGGAAGTGGCCGAGGAGATCAGCGTGCATCCGTCGACCGTCAGCCGGGCGGTGGCCAACAAATACGCGTACACGCCGCATGGTGTTTATGAGTTACGATTCTTCTTCTCCGAAGCGGTGCAGGGGCCGGCGGGCGCAACGATTCCGCTCATGCTGCTCAAGCGTAAGGTGAAGAAGATGATCGAAGAGGAAGACTCGGCTCGTCCTCTCACCGACGATCGTATCAGCAAGATCCTGCGAGAAAGCGGAATCTCGGTGACGCGTCGCACGGTGGCAAAATACCGCGAGGACCTGAATATCCCCTCGACGCATCGCCGGCGGCGCAAAAACCAGCCTATGCCGGGAAGGATGAGTCAATGAAGGTCCACTACACAGGGCGCAAGGCGGAAATCTCTGACGCCCAAAAACGCAAGATCGAGGTCAAGTTCCAGAAGTGCCAGAAGATCCTCGGCAGGAAGCACGCTCCCGAGGCCCATGTGATCCTCAATCGCCAACGGCATCGGTTCGAGGCCGAGATCACGTTACGGGCGCTGAGTCATACTTTCGTCGTCAGCGGTTCGGACGGGGATTGCTTTCGGGCTCTGGCCGCGGCGATCGAGAAGCTCGAGAAGCAGATCGTTCGAAACAAGCACAAGCTGATCGACGGCAACCGGCCGGAGCGCCAACGGGGCGAGTTTTCCAAGGTGACTGAGGCTGCGCTGGCCGATCTCGTGCGGGACGCGGAGGCGAACTCCGGCCCCGCGACTGGAGCTCCGCGGCGCATCATTCGCAGCAACCGGATCGTTCCCAAGCCGATGACCGTCGAGGAGGCGCTGCTGCAAATCGACGAACAGGGCAGCGATCAAGTAACCTACCGGGACGCGCAAAGCGGCGAGCTGCGAGTGCTCCTACGGCGCCGCGATGGCAGCCTGGAGCTGATCGAGGCCGGTTAGGTTGGGGGGCTGGGCCGGCCGGTCCACGTCCATGGCAAAAGCACGAAAAACCGCGAGCGGTTCGGGACCGCGCAAAGCCGCCGCATCGGACAAGTCAGCCGGGTCGTTCTCGGACAGGCATGACCTTGTCATCATCACGGGCCTCAGCGGGTCGGGCAAGGGCTCCGTCCTCAAAGTGTTTGAGGACATGGGCTTTTACGCGGTGGACAATCTTCCAATGGACCTCATTCCCACATTCGCGGACCTCTGCCGCCACTCGCCGGAGATCTCTCGGGCGGCGCTCGTTGTCGACATCCGCGAGGGGGATGCGCTCAAGAGGTTCCCACGGATTTTTCGCGAACTGCGCCGGGAGAGCAAAGTCTTCCTGCTGTTCCTCGAAGCGGGCGACGCGATCTTGCAGCGCCGCTTCAGCGAGACGCGGCGGCCCCATCCGCTCGGGACCGGCACCTCGGTCCTGCGAAGCATCGAGACCGAGCGGACCCGCCTCGGCTCGATTCAAAGGCTCGCGGACCTGACGCTGGATACATCTCAGCTCAACATCCACGACCTGCGCCGGCTCATCCTCTCGCGCTTTCGGGACTCCGAGCAGGAGCCGGTGCTTCTGGTTTCGGTCAACAGCTTCGGCTTCAAGTTCGGGGTCCCCACCGACAGCGACCTGGTGTTCGATGTGCGGTTCTTGCCGAACCCCAACTACGTTCCCGGATGCAAGAACCTGACGGGCAAGCACCCGAAGGTCATCAAGTACGCGCGGTCCTTCCCTCAGACGAGCGAGTTCATCGGACGGATCTCCGACCTGCTCTTGTACCTGATTCCACACTATGTGCGGGAAGGAAAGAGCTATCTGAATATCGGCTTTGGTTGTACGGGCGGGCGGCATCGGTCGGTGCTGATCTCCGAGGCTGTTAGGCGTAATCTGAGCGCGGCCGGGTGCACGGTCAAGATTGGGCACCGAGACATCGACAAGGAGTCGCCGGGGCGCTTGTCCCGCAAGGCGAAGTGATCCCGGCAACAGTGTGCGGTCCAGGCCGCTGATATACTTGGAGATATTCTTTGCTGGAGTCCCGACTCATGCGAATCCCGGCCTGGCTCTTGATGGGCCTCCTGGCGGTGTGCCCGCTCACGGCGAACGACAATCCTTTTCCCAAGGCGCCTGCTGAAGTCGAGGAAGCCTTGCGGGGCAGGGTTACGGAATTCTACACCCACTTCCAGCAACGGAAGTACCGCCAGGCAGAGGGGCTGGTTGACGAGGAGTCACGCGACTACTTTTATGCGTCGAGTAAGAAGCCAATTCTATCGTTTGAGCTGGTGAACATGGAGTTTGGGGAGGATTTTCAGACAGCCAAGGCGTCCGTCAACGTGATGGTCATGCTCCCGATGATGGGCCCCGAGCCGGTACCGTTCTCACTGACCGGGGATTGGAGATGGATCGAGGACAATTGGTACATCCACATGGAGGGCGCCAAGCCAGGGACGATCAAGCAGGGGCCGTTTGGCCCGATGAGGATCAACCCCGAGGGAGCAGCACGTGCCGGAGCTGAGCAAGGGCTGCCAACCTATTCGCCAGAAGGGATCAAACAGGCCCTGAAGTCGATGTACCGCGTGGAGCCGGAAACGCTGCGCTTCGCGCACGAGCCCAGCGAGCCGATCACACAGACCGTTCGATTTATCAACCCGGGACCGGCACGCCTTAGCGTAACCGCTACGGAAGAGATCCACACCCTACCCGGACTGCAGATCTAGTTCGACCGCCGACAGATCGAGCCGGGTGAGGAACTGCCCATCACCTTCACCTACCAGGCGGAAGAGAAGCCCCTCGAGGGAGCCATCGACATTATCTTCTCGGTCCTACCGCTCAAGCAGATCTTCGCCGTGACGATCGAGTTTGCCAAGTAAGAGTAGCTGGACGGCGTAGGCCCCAAGGGAGGCCTTGTGGCCTCAGACATGATTGCAAGGCCTGGTCAAGCGCCTTGCGCGGAAGTCGCCCCTGGCTGAATAGCTAGGGGCAAGCCACGCCAATAGTGCTCGGGGGACTGGCGACGCCGCCAACTCTTGCCAGCAACGATCGCGTGCCGCACTCCGCGTCCTCGGGAATCAGAAGGTTGGTCTGAAACAGGCCTAGGAACCCGGGAGCGTAACCGCTAAAGAGCACAGTTGCGGGCCGCCCATCCACCTCGACTTCCACTGGCAAGACCATCACCGAGGGGTCGGCCGGCCCGAGCACGCCGGTACCCACCGGCGGAGTCACATTGCCGCCACCCGTAAAGAAGAGCGCGACGGCTTCACCCTTGGCGGCAGGATTCGCAGGCGTGATCAGAGAGAAGTCAGCCACGCGGATCACCGAGCTGACGGTCGCCCCGCCGCCCACAGGCACTTCAAAGATGCCCGCTTGAGAGGAGAACACCGGTACGCCTTGGACCGACAGCGCCGTGTCGTTGTTGTCGACCTCGACGGTCGTCGTCTGGCCCGCGGGAATCTCGAACGGCACCTGTAGATTGATCTGCTCCACGTCGTTCTGATTCGTAAGGCTCAGCAACGGGGCTGCGATGCCGCCGAACCGAACGGTTGTTCCAGCAAAGGTGGTTGCGCCCCCCCGCTTGAACTGTTCCCACGACGCCCTCGGAAAGACCAACGCCGAAGATGCTGGCCAGACTTCCCGGCACGACACCCGCGAGGAAAGTGGCGGCGTTGGCGACACTCGCGGTTTGGAAGACGGGATCACGCCCTACCACGTCTATGGTGAAGGACGTGGAAAGACCGGTGCCAACCGAGGCCGTGATGACAACGTTGCTCATGGTTTGCTTTTGGAGAGTCCCGGCGGCGTCGAGGGCGATCGGGATCCCCAACAGCCGCACCGTCACGCCGGAAAGCCCTTGGAGGTCTGAGATCAGCCGGAGCGGGTTGCCCACCGGCCCACCCTCTTCGATCGAGGCCAACTCAACGTTGGCAGGCCCGAAGTAGTCCACCGGTACGCTAAAGGCCGGACTGCCGTTAGCTTCGAGGAGTTCCACCACCAGGGGGTCCGAAACCTCACCGACCTGCAGGGTTTGCCCTTCGCCCGTGGTTCCCGTGATGAAGGCCGGCTCTGGGGGTGTGGCCGTTGCGTTGAAGGTCGCTACCAGGGCCCCAATGGTCGCCCGGATCACAATGGGCCCGGGCGTAATCCCAAGTTGCACGATAGCAGTGGCGCCGTCGGGGTCGGAGCCGGTTAGCAGGGACGCATCCCCGCTCACGACCATCCAGGTGACTTCCGGGAAGCGAATCACTTCACCGGATTCATTGAAAACGCGGAGGTGAAGCGTCTCCGGCAGGAGCCGCCCAATCCGTGCGCTCTGTTGGTTGCCTTCCTGCTCGAACCGTATCGGGAGCCCTCCGACCGCATCAATGGTGAAAGCGACGGACGGGGCCTCGGGTGAACTGACGATGGCACGGATGACGACGGTACCGGGGCGCGGCCCCAAGATCACGGCGATGGGCGTATCCGCGTTCTGCCGGACGGCGACAAAGCGCGGGGTGATGATTGCGGGCGAGCCCGGACCCGGATCCTGGACGATCTCGATGCCCGTTAGCACGGCGCCGAGTCCGGTAAACGGGGATTCCAGACGGAACACGAGCGGTGCCGCCAGGGGCATGTCCGTGTCCCCCGATTGCCCGTCCCCCGAAACATTGACAATCTCGAGAAGGTCCGCCCCAAGCGAGACGGAGAAGTCGAAAGTGGCGGTGCCGAGCGAGGGCATACCGAGGACCGACGTGGTGATCGTTCCTTCGCGGACAAAGGGAACATTGGGCGGCAATTCTTGAGCGACACACTCGATACCGGCGAAACCCTGGGCGTCAACCGGGACAATGATCTCCCCGCAGTCCGCCCCAAAAGGGCTGAAAAGGATCAGGGTTCCCGCCGGCAGCGGCCTTCCCACGTCATCAGTAGCCAGAAGCACGAAGGGCTCACGGAACGGCTTTCTGGGGAACGCAGTCTGATAGTTTCCGCTTGCGATATGGATCCCTGATAGCCGAACGATATTCAAGTTGAACAACACAGACAGTGCGCCGCTGGTCACTGCACTGATCGGGATGACTTCGATCACGTCGTCGCCGGCTCCGGCCGCGGGGTCCACGGTGAGCGCCGTCGGAACCGGGGCCGCACCGTCATCGAACACTACGAGCGAAAGAGACGTCGTATCCAGCGTTTCAGGCTCCAATGCGGCCGGGGCGGGTGGCAACGCGACGGTTGCGTTGACGGCTACAATACCCTGGCCGTTGGTCCTGACCGGCTGCTCCACGTCGAAACTAATCTCGTCACTGGTGGGAGCGTCGAAAAAGACAGGTACACCAAACAGCGGATTGTCGTCATCGTCGGTGACCCGCACCGTCAAAGTCAGCGGCGTGGTAAACCCCGGCGGAACGAACTGATCCTGTCCCCCCACGATGGTCATGGTGGTCGGCGGCAGCGGAGACGGCGCGAAAACCGTCGCGTTCTCGCTCGGTGCGATGGCGGGCATGACAGTGTGGGTGACAGTCCCCGTCGTCACGTCGTAGCGTGCGACTGTCGCCTCCGAGAGTGAAGAAACGTACACCAACTTGCGGTTCGGAGAGATGGACACGCTGCGAGCGGCGAAGCCTATGTCCAGCGGCGTAACGGTGATCGTCGGAGCGGTCGTCAGATCGAGTTCGGCAAGGTCCAGCAGGTCGGAGAGGACGGCGAAGGCGCAGTCAGGTCCAGCGAACACCATCTGACGGATATTGACCGTTCCGATCAAGCCCACTGGGTTCACCGTACGCTCGACCAGGTTGAATACCTGTGACGTATTCCTCGGGGCTGATCCACGGTTCCGAACGAAGACCCGCGAAATGCCGGGAATGGGATCGATGATGCCATTGGTGATCGGAAAACCCGGCGGGATCAAGTCTCCTGCTTCATTGGTGCCGAGATCGTAGGACTGCAGCCCGGCATCCTGGAGCGCCACCAAGCGATTGGCCTGTTCGACAAGGCCGATCGATACAGTGGTGGGCGTGTCGATCGTTGCAACGACCACCCCGGCGGTGAGGTCTACGACGGTGATGGCCCGGCCCCCCGAGCCCAGCACGTACGCTCGCGTGGATCGCCGGTTGACCTCAAGCTCGTTCAGCCCGCTCCCGACGTCGATATCGTCGCCCACCTGTTCGTCCGTCTCCGTACTGAAGATGCGCAGTCGTCCCGCACCCACGACAAGGTGCTCGCCGTTGGGAGTTACCACGGCGTCCGAGAGAGCGGTGTCGAGAGTGATGCGCTTGATCACCTCGAGAGTCTGGACATCAACCACAATGATCGCGTCGGTGCGGGTGCGACTGATCATGTAGTACTTGGTGCCCTGCGGCGTGCCAAGGATCTTGAACGTTGAGGCGGAGGCTTGCACCGAACCGGCAAAGGCCAGGTCCGCCGCGTCCAGAGCCGTGATGATGTTAGAACCGCCCGACGGCAACAACAACGTTCGATCCTGGCCCCACGACAAGGCGGCGGCCAAACAAAAGATTACCGGATACACGAAGCTCTGGCGAAGCTTCAGCATGCAAAAACTCCCTTTTAAGTTATCGGCGCGGACGGCAAATGCGGGGCGTGAACTCGATAATATCAGTTTTGGGGCCTAGCGTGAAGCCGGCAAGGTCGCTTTGGCGGGTTCAATGACCCTGCAAGGCCGATGCTTGGCGCTGTCAGTGTGCGTAAACGTACACACGCACTCAAGAGTTCCGCGCGCTCGGAAGACGGCTAAGCCGCGCGACCTCTCCTTAGATGTTGAGCAACCGGTCCTCCGCCCACTGACAGGGCGATTGCAAACGTGCGTGGCAGCGAAACAAAAAGAGGGGGGGGGGCCGAAGCCCCCCTCTGGTTGAAAGGTTGATTGCGTAGCGTGAACCCTTAGTGGTTCAGGCCCTCCGACGGACAGCCTACGTGCATGCCGCCTCGGAATTGGCAGTCGATCAGGCGGGCGCCGCTGGCATCATATTGCAGCACTAGGGCCAGGTACCCTTGCGCCAGCGTCGGGATCCCCGCCGCTCCGTCGGTGATGAATGCATACCCATGTGTCCATTGGAACTCGCACATGATCACCAGGAAGCCTTGGAAGTCCGGCGCTCCGACCAGTCCCCACACCGGGTTGCCCGCCGAGAGCGTGAACGTCATCTGTTCACCGCCCTCGATGACCGTCGAGGTCTCATCCATCGGTTCCCTCGGTCCGTTATCCCCGATGTTGCCGATGTAGTGCACCATGCAGACGCCCCGCTGTTTCGCCGTCCCCTTCCAGTCTTCGGACGTGTTCGACACCGCGATACCCGTGTCAAATCCGAAGCGGTTGGTTACGAACGGGAACAGCAACGTGGTCGCGCATCTCACCACCGTGACGACCGTCGCCGGATCGGCGCCCACGTCCACAAATCGTGGCTTCGGTTCGTTGCTCGCGGTACCGACGGTGCTCAGCGGTGCAAAGCGCGCGTCCACCTGCCCCGAGCCGATCGTCGGCAAGTCTGCAGTCGTGTCCGGCCCCCAAATGACACTGAACGGAATCCACAGCCCCTGCGGCAAGAACGGATCGCCGTCCTTGAGCTCGTACACGATGAACCCATTGCCCGCAGCGTCCAGGGGCACCGCGTAGGAGCCTGACGTGCCAGCGGTCGAACCGCCGGCGCCGTTCGCGTCCGTGCCCGCGACCCGCTCGACACACAAGGCGTTGCCGCTGCCTGGCGCGATCGGATCCACGATGCAGCGACCCGGGTCAAAGCCGGGGAGGCCCGCTTGCTCCCAGGTGCCCGGCGCGGTGATCGTCAGCCCCCCCCCCCGACATGTTCGTCAGGCGGATGATGAAGCGCGTCGCCTGCGTGGCGGCGCCTCCAGTCCCCCCGTCCGATTGGGGCGTGGCAAACGGTCGGTTGTCCACCAACACCGGATAGCCGTTCTCGGTCGCGTTGTCTCCGTTCACAAACGAAGGCTCGCCCAGCGTCTTGAACGCCGCCGCAAACCCTTCGTCGAGGTGAACCAAGAAGTCGTTGTCGTAGTGCTCGCACTGCAGCCCCGCCGGCGCCGGGGTCACGCTCGTGATCAGGCCCTGCAGGATGATGCCCACCGCGCCTTGGTTGGTCTGCACCGAAATCGACGCAAACGCCGCCACGCCCAAGGTCGCAATGATCGTCCCGCCGGCCCCCAGCGCCGCCGCGTTGCCCCGTACGTTGGTGAACCGCAACGTCGTCGTCAGGTCAAAGCACGAGTTCGTGCTCACCTGGTCGAAGAAGTCGTCGCAGATCGGGATGTCGTTCATGTCCGCTACGGGCAGGGCGGTCAGGTCATTCGGCGCGCCCGGCACCGGGAACGGGTCCCCAGCCATGCCGAGGATAAACCCACAGCCATCCGAACCGTCCGGCAACTGCGACGTGGTGCGCGGATTCCACGCGTTGTTGTCGTTGACGACGACCAGCGCATCGCCCCCGGCCAACATGTTGGTCACAGCCGTGTTCAGCGTCAGGTTGACGTTCATCAACACGTACTGGGTAATGTTATTCGGCGTGAAGGGGTTGAACACGCCGTCGTTGGTACAGTCCAGTCGCGAGTCACCGGTGCGGGCGGAGAGGTTCTCCGACCGTAACAGGTTGGGCACAAACGTGGCGACGCAAGTGATGCGTCCCAGCGGCTGCATCGGAAAGTCCACAAACTGGGCGCTCGCCACGCCCACGTTCGCCAGCGCCAGCAGCACCACCGCCAGCACGAGCGAGATCTTTTTCATCGCTGCCATCTCAATCTCCTTTGCTGGGTATCCACTTGACTCAGGTGACCCCAAGATGTAGTGTAGGGCCTGGTGGAGGATTACCCGCGCGACCAACTCGAATTCGAGTCTCGCTTTGCGAGCGAGGAGGCTTGCCGCGACTATCTGTTCGCCTTGCGCTGGCCAGAGGGTTTCCGCTGTCCAAGGTGTGGGCATGAGCGCGCTTGGTCGGTGCGCAAAGTGTGGTTCGAATGCGCTCGCTGCGGGCGGCAAACCTCCGTCACCGCCGGCACGATCTTTCAAGACACACGCAAGCCGCTGCGGCTGTGGTTCCGGGCGATGTGGACCATCACCACGCAGAAGAATGGGGCCAGCGCCCTGGGTCTACAGCGCGTTCTGGGACTGGGCAGTTACCAAACCGCCTGGCCTTGGATGCACAAGCTGAGGCGAGCGATGGTGCGCCCGGGGCGGGAGCGATTGACGGGCCTCGTCGAGGTCGATGAGACCTACTGGGGCGCTGAAGAAGAAGGGGTAATCGGCCGGCAGACCGAGCGTAAAGCGTTGATTGCAGTCGCCGCGGAAGAGAGAGGCACCGGGCTGGGGCGCATCCGCATGCAGCGCGTTCAGAACGCCTCGGCGGCCAGTTTGATGCCCTTCGTCGAGGAGTCGGTCGAGCCGGGCAGCGTGGTTGTTACCGACAACTGGTCGGGCTACGATCCGCTCAAGAAGAAGGACTACCAGCGTCGTATCATCTCGATTAACAACCGCCGCGAGCAGGCCTCGCAGCTACTGCCGAGGGTGCACTTGGCGATCTCGCTACTCAAGCGCTGGATGCTGGGCACGCATCAGGGGGCGGTCAGCCACGAGCATCTGGACTACTATCTCGACGAGTTCGTGTTCCGCTTCAATCGGCGCAGATCACGCAGTCGGGGCAAGCTCTTCTACCGCCTTGTGCAGCAGGCCATGGCGGTGGAGCCGACGCCGTACCGCTCGATCGTCGCCGATTGGGACGCTAAGACGCTGTGAGCCCAACTACAAGATGTTGGGGTCACCTGAGTCAAGTGGATACCAGGCTCTCCTTTTTCTCCACAAGATACAAGTGTCATTCGCTTACGCCACACAGAACACATCTTTTGTCGAACCCCGATCCAGCCGGGGCCTCGCATAGCGATTCTTCTTCCGTCGACGCACCCTCGATCTTTCAGCCACGGAACTGGCGGAGCGCCTCGCGCGTCACCATTTGCCATGTCGAACTTCACCAAGGGACGGACCCACACGTCTTCGGGGGCCTACAAACACCCCACGGAGCATTTAGTACCACACCCGCGACCGGAGAGTCAACCCCCTTCCGCGGCGGTGTCAACGCCCAATAGAAATGTCCCCCTCGGTAGCTCGATAGAAGTGTCCCCTTGTGTTTCTTGTTCGTAGGAGAGATATCGTCGTCGTCGGGGCTGTGGAACTGTGGGAATCGCGTAGCGATTTCCAAGGGGCGGTGGGAAGGGTGGAAAACCATCCACCGCTCCTCGAACCCGGTACTGCTGCCTCGAGAGATTTTCCACGCTTTCCATCCGACCCGGCATTTCCACAGCCCTCTTATGTATTCGCAGCCCGTTTTTTCCGTAACACAGCTCGCCGCCAGGGGTGGTCCGCCGCCGGCTTGCGCCCGCCCCCCGGACGCTGCTGTGGTGCTGGCTTCGTCCGCAGCTGTGGCGTCGGCGTGGCGATCACGTCGTGCTCGATCTCGTGCCCGTCAAACCTCACCTGCAAGCTCTCATCGCGCCACTGTTGGACCGTCACCCGTGCCCCCGCCCCCACGCCCTGGTTGCGTTTCGGCTTCAACTGCAAACAACGATTCTCGAAACGCACCACCCGGTCGTTGCTCACCACCCGTTCGTACTCGCAACAGAACACCCCTCGCAGCTCGGTGCCGCGGGGGAGCGCCTGGTGAAAGTCCGCTGCCGCCGCCGGCTCACAGGCGAAGCGCTCGTTGTGCTCGGCCAGGTACTCCTCGTCGAGATAACGGTTCGCCGCCTCGTACTCGACGATCCCGCGCAGCCGCATCTTCTTGATCAGGCGGTCTTGGTGCGTGCCGTGATGGCGCTCCACTCGGCCCTTGGCTTGCGGCGAGGAAGCCGCCATGATCGTAATGCCGAGCTTGGCACACATGCGCCCGAACTGCGTCTCGGGCTTGATGCCTGCCAGCACTTCCCGCGACGTCGGCTGGCGCTGGTAGACGTTTTTCCAGTCGCAGTACAACGCCTTGGGAACGCCGTGTTGACGTACCCAGGCTGCGAGCAGATCGGCCGCGGCCCAGGTCGTTTCCTGGTCCGAGAAACGGCACAGCGCCACACCGGTCGCGTCATCGACGAAGTTCATCAGACAGGCTTTCGGGCCGCGTTCTTCCAGCCAGTGGTGGTGCGAACCGTCGAGTTGAATCAGCTCGCCGAAGTGCGCTTTGCGTTGGCGCCGGGTGCGATGCGGTTGGCGCTTGCGACGGCGGCTCCACAGACCCGCGGCGAGCATCCAGCGCCGCAGTGTTTCGCGCGGCACTTCCAGGCCGTGGTCGGCTGCCAGATGTTCCGACGCCAGCGTCGGCCCGAAGCGCTCGTGCCCCTCGCCCGCATAGTTCTCGCGCACCAACTCGATAACCTGCTGGCGTCGCTTCTGATCGGCTCGGTTCGAAGCACGGCCGACGTTACCGTGCACCAAAGCCTTGGCCCCGCCCGCACGGTAACGCTTCTTCAGACGCTTCGCATGGCGGTAGCTGACCTCCAGCAGCTCGGCGGCTTCGGTCAACTTCAGTTCTCCTCGTTTCACTCGGCTCAGCACTTCGCCGCGCCTCAACTCCTTGGCACTCATCCATGTCCTTCCCACTCTCGGCTCCTCCTTCGGAGCCTCAGAGTAGGGGACATTTCTATTGGGCGCTCAAGGGGACATTATCATTGGGCTTCAACACCGTCTCTCCGCGGCGGCAGCGATTCCGCAACGCGGTCGGGCGAGAGCCGGGAAGTGATTGGGGAACGAGCGAGTTAGGTGCGGGGCGAGCGGGGCGAGCAGATTCGCAGCCGGACGAGGGCCTCGGCGGGGCCCGAAGTCGGCCGCGGAAGACACCGCTACGCTCGGCTGCCGCTCGGCGGCGTGGTGGCAGCGCAGGATGGCAGGGAGAAAGAAAACCACCCGCTCGCTATGGCGAGGGCCCCGAGCCGTACGGGCAAGCCGCCGCCTGATACAGATCAGCCGCCATCGCGCGCGCCCAAAAGACTCGCGGCTTGCTGCGCCGCAGCGATGCCTTGAGATTGCGCGCAACAAAAACGTGGAAGAGATTAAAAGCCAGAAACACCGTCAACAGAAAGTTCTCGATCGCCGCGGGGTCGTGCTTATATACGTGGTCGGCGTGCCAGCCGTTGACTAACTCGTTGAAACCCTGATTCTCGATGTCCCAGCGTTGATGGCCCAACCTTACCACCCGCGCGGTCCGAACCTGCAGTGAGGAAAGGGTCGTCACCCACACCCACTCGCTGTGATGCGGATGCGGTTGGGAGTCGAGTTGCGAATACTGCTGCCAGCTCTCGACGGAACGAACCACCCGCAGCGGCTGCTGCACCTGCGGCCACGACACCAGGCCCTCGTGATCCCACCACTGGCAATCGCGACCTTGATAGTCGCCGCGTTGGGGCGCCGTGGTCGGCCACAGCCCTTGAACGTCTTGATAGAGGTTGCGGCGCTCGTCCTTGAGCACGATCACGGCGTCTTTGCCATGCCCCAATAAGAAGTTGATAAACGGGGCGGTGGCGTAGAGAGCATCGGCCAACACGACGTCAAAGGCTCGCGGATAGGTCTCGAGAACTCGCGCCAGCAAACGGTGCGCCGCGGCCATCTCATCCTCGCCGGGCCGTTGCGGCTCGGCGTCGAACAACAGTCGCAGCGGTTCGGAGCCGGGGGGCGCATCGGAGAGCAACAGCAGTGTGACTTGGCGATGGTAGTATTGCATCTGCTGGCCATCGCGGCGCTGCACGGTGCGCTTCAAGCATCCTCGACAGCAACGGCGGTAGCTGGCGTGAGACTCATGGCCGTCGAGCACGGCCACGCCCAGCCCGCCGATCCCGGGCAGGGCCTTGTTGCGCTTGAGCCGTTCGTAGACGTGATGAATCGCTGCCCGCACCGCGGCGGCATCGAGCCGGCTGTAGACGCGCCCGAGGGTGTCGGCGCTGGGCATCTCGCGGCCCAACCACTGTTTCCAAAACGGTGCGGGCGCTAGCGTCTCTAACGCGTTGAGGCTGCCCAGCCGTGTCCAGAACAGCACCAGCACCGACTGCAGCACCACCCGCATCGGGATGCGCGGCCGCGGCCTGGTGTCGCCGACGGCGGCCAGCAGCGAGTTCCGCAGACCGTAGACCTTCTCGGCGTAGTGCAGCAGGCGTCGAAGAACGTCATTCCTCCCGGCGGCTTCGGAGCCGCTTCCATTCACGCTCGGAGACCTCGTCGAGGAGCCGTTGGAGTTGCTGGTAGGCGGCCACGGCCTGGTGGACGCGGGCCTCCCAGTGGCGGGGCACAAACAGCTGCTGCAGTTGCCCTTGGCGATTCCGCACCAAATACAACGAGGCGTGAAGCTGACCGCGAGCACAGCGACAGGTGGGCTTGCCGCAGGTGCGTTGGCGGGGCGCCAGCGTGCCGTGCAGCAACCAGCGGCCATGGACGAGCTGCGCGATGCGGGAGCGGAGCCTACGCTCGGCATCCGAGAGATGAGAGCGAGTGGGGGCCGCCTTCATGACTGGTATAATTAATATATATCAGAATAACACATGGGTCAAGTCCGCCGGGGGAATGCGAATCTGCTCGGACCTGGAGGACGAGCGAAAACACTTGCTAAATCAAATGTTTCCGACCCTCAAGAAATGTGGATGCGGAACCGCTGCGCGGCGGTGATAGAACTCTCTGCTGCCCGACGCTACGACTGCTGGCGCCTGTAGCGCTAGTGGTTCAATCCCTCCGACGGGCAGCCCAGGTAGCGGGTGCCGGTGCCGTTGATGCGAAAGCCCTTGCCGCCGCCCCCGTTGTGCCCGCCTCGGCGACAGTCAATCAGGCGGTTACCGTCGCGGTCATATTGCAGCACCAGCGCTAGGTAACCCTGCGCCAGCGTCGGAATCCCTGCCGCTCCGTCGGTGACGAACGCATACCCATGCGCGAACTGGAACTCGCACATGATCACCAGGAAGCCTTGGAAGTCCGGCGCTCCGACCAGTCCCCACACCGGGTTACCCGCCGAGAGCGTAAACGTCATCTGTTCACCGCCCTCGATGATCGTCGAGGTCTCATCCATCGGTTCCCTCGGTCCGTTGTCCCCGATGCTGCCGATGTAGTGCACCATGCAGGTGCCCCGTTGTTTCGCCGTCCCTTTCCAGTCTTCGGACGTGTTTGACACGGCGATGCCGGTGTCGAAGCCGGTCTGGTTCGTAACGAACGGGAATAGCAGGGTCGTCGAGCAGCGCACGATCGTCAACACCGTGAATGGATCGGCGCCTACGTCGACAAAGCGGGGCGTCGGCTCGTTGGAGCATATTCCGACGTCACTCAGCGGCGCCAATCGGACATCCACCTGGCCACTCCCAATCTCGGGAAGATCGTCGTCGGGGCTAAATGTCCAGTCGAACCAAATAGGGACGTCGATGGACTCGGGGCGGAACGGATCCCCGTCCTTGACCTCGTAGACGACGAAGCCGTTGCCGGCCGCGTCGAGTGGCACGGTGTAGAAACCGCCTGCCTCATCGTCCGCGTTTGTCGCCCCGCCGGCCCCATTCTCGTCCGTACCGAGAACCAACTGCAGACACAGCAACCCAGTGAATTCCGGGTCCGGTTCGCAACCGGTCTCACCAGTGGTGTCATTGTTGAGGATCTTGTGGACCGTCGGCACAACCCCACCTGGGATACTCGACAGGCGGACCATGAAGCGAGTGGCCTGCGTAGCGCCGCCGCCGGTACCGCTGTTTAGTCCGGGCGGAGAGAATGGAGCGGCGACCGGCACGGTGATGGGCAGAGGCGGTCCGATCGTGACGGAACCGCCGTCCAGTGCCGGGTAACCGTTCTCTGCCTGGTCGAACGGTCGGCTGAAGGTCGGCGCCCCGAGTGTCTTGAAGGCGCTGGCGAAGCCCTCCTCCAGTGTCACCGTGACATGGCCGGAGTCGGTCAAGCATTGTAGCCCCACGGCAGCCCCATCGAACCCCGTTAGAAGGGCGACGCGCGGGATACCCACGTTGGCTGTGTTCCTGGTAAACGAGAGCGTCGAAGGCCCGCTAATGTCGATGGAGGCCGTGACTTGGACGGTGCCGGGGTTTATGTCCGGCGTGACGCCCAGTTCCGCTGCGTTGGCGCGAATATTGGTGATCTCAATGACGGTGGTCTCGGGAAAAGATGGCACGATATTGGACCGAACGGAGGCTGCGCGACGGCGGCGTCCACGCCGGGGAAGGGCACCTTGACTCCATCCCAAACCACGCGCCGCGGACCCTCTTTCCGTGCCAACTGCGGGCAGGGCCAGCGCGGGTCGAAGAACACGGGCGAGAAGGGCCGGGAGGTGGTGATGTTCGGGTTCAAGTAGCTCGGACATTGGCTGGGGAAGGTTTCGTTGACCCCCACCAAGCCACCCAACTGGTTGGCATAGTCGGTTTCCGAGATCAGCAGTGGACGATACGAGTCTTGCCCGTTAATCGTCAGCATAGCGTCCACAAAACTCGGCGCACCGTAAATGTCGACTCGGTTCGTGACCGAAACATTCAAGGTGACACCAAGGTTGACCAGGGTGTACACCTGCTCGGGCCGAATCAGGAAGCGCCCGATCGTCGGGATACAGTTGATCCTGATATTGCCGATGCGTTCGGCGAGACCCTCGGCACGCAGATTGGGGACGACCGTATTGAGCTGACAGATCGCCCGGGCGAAACCCTCCGTTGGGGGAAACTGGGCTTGGGCACGCTCAACCCCTCCCAGCCATCCAATGATCGAAACTGCCGCAACCAACAGAACCTTCCGTAATGAACGTCGCACGCTATTGCTCCTTCCCTTTAGCAATCGTCAGCCAAGCAAGCAATACACGCCTCGAACGACCACTGGCAGTGGTTCCGAGGCTATCTGCCTACTGCTGAGCAATGTACTCCTCGTCTGGGCGGTTTGCGGGAAGAAGAAACTTCAGATACCCCGCCCGACATAGCTGCCTTCGGCAGAGCCACCGCTGTTCGCATACTGCTGGGAACGGTCGGTCTGCGCTGCCACGCCAAAACTAGCCCTCAACGGCTCAGGCGCTAGTTGAAGTCAAACACACGAACCTACTGAGAATACCCTAGCTTTTACCACAGTGACGCAAGGTGCGTCAAGGGGGGGTGCGCGACATGAAAGTGCCAAGTGGTTGGGGTACGGTCTGGGGTGCGGTGTCCTAGCGTATATAATACGCTAGGATAAGAAGGAGGTGTCCCATGCCCGATTCCCTGCCCGCCTTGGAGTACCGTCGCCACGCGATCTTCCAGCAGATGCTTGCCTTGGGTGATTTTCGCCAAGGCTCCGTCACCACCACTCAAGGCCCTTGCGGCAAACCCACCTGCCGCTGTCGTCAGCGCGGTCATCCCGGCCATGGCCCGCACTGGCGGTTGACCTACAAATCCCGCGGCAAGACCGTCACCCAGAGCCTCTCCGACCCGGCGGCTCGCCGTAAGACTCAGCGGGAGATCACCGCCTTTCGGCGCTTCCAGCAGCTAAGCCGAGAACTCATCGAAGTCAACGAGAAGATCTGCCGCTTGCGGCCCGTTGAGCAAGAGTCCGAGTCGGCAGCGTCTGTGACGCCGCAGGAAAAAAAACGGCCGCGGCGATCCAACAAGAAGTCGCCCAAGAAGTCGAACAGTTGCTGACTCTGATCTTCGCCGCCCGGCGCAAGCAGCAGCACTGGGACCTGGAAGCGCTGGAGACGGCCACCCGTGCGGCACTGCACCGAGCCGGCGCGAAGTTGCTCGAGCAACTGTTGGAGGCGCCCGCCGACGCCGCGCCTGAGCCATCCTGTCGCTGCGGCCGTCGCACCCGTCACCGCGGTCGGCGGCCCAAGACCGTGGTGAGTGTGCTCGGCGCGGTCGCGATCGAACGGCCCTACTACCTCTGCTCGGCGTGCCATCAGGGACAGTTCCCCTTTGACCGCGAACTCGATGTCGACAACACGCACTACTCTCCCGGCGTGCGCCGCATGATGGCGCTGGTGGGCAGCGAGTCGTCGTTTGAAAGCAGTCGCGAGCAACTGCGGGTGTTAGCCGGTTTGGACGTTACCACCAAAGCCATCGAGCGCGGCGCCGAGGCGATCGGGGCCGACCTCGGCGCCCGCGAACAACAACAGATCCAACGGGCGGTGCAACTGCCGCTGCCCGCGGTGGCCGGGGCCGACATTCCGGTTCTCTACATCGAGATGGACGGCACCGGGGTGCCGATGGTGGTGGCCGAGACGGCGGGACGAGCCGGCAAAAAGGACCGCGAGCGCGCCCGCACGCGGGAGGTCAAGCTCGGCTGTGTGTTCACGCAAGCCGAGGGCAAGCCAGGCGACCGACCCGTGCGTGAGGAAGGGTCGACGAGCTATACGGGAGCGATCGAGGGCGCCGAGGCGTTTGGGCGACGCCTCTGGCAGCAGGCCTGGGAGCGCGGCTGGGGGCGGGCGAACAAGAAGGTGGTAATCGGCGACGGAGCCGCCTGGATCTGGAACCTCTCGCATCAATACTTCGCGGGCGCGATCGAAATCGTGGACCTCTATCATGCGCGCCAGCACTTGTGGGAGTTGGCGGCGCAACTGGGGCTCGACGACGAGCCCAGCCGGCGGCGCTGGACCCAGCAACGGCTCCGCCAACTCGATCAGGGTCAGATCAAGAAGTTGGTGGCGGCCCTACGAGGTGTGGTGGCCCCGCAGCCGGATCTGGCTCGTCGACTGACGAGCGAAGCGGAGTACTTCGAACACAACGCCGAGCGGATGCGCTATCCGCACTTTCGCAAGCAGGGATTGTTCATCGGTTCAGGGGTGATCGAGGCGGGATGCAAGACGGTAGTGGCGCAACGTCTGAAGCGCTCGGGCATGTTCTGGACGGTACGCGGCGCGAACGCCATCCTGGCGCTACGCTGCGCCCGCCTCAGCGGCCGCTTCGAAGACTACTGGGAATCCCGCACCCAGGCCGGATGAGCGGCACTTTTATGTCGCGCACCCGTCAAGGGGTGGTGTCCTAACAGTGTGTGGGTCTTGCAGTTGACTCAACTGTCGCGTTTGGGGAACAGGTAGTTCGCAACGACGTACAAGATGCCCAGGATGTTCACAGTTGTGGAGCCGATCACCGCCAACATAACGGGATCAGACAACTTGAACCGCATGCCCTCAATACTGTACCTGGAGCCTTGCAAGAACAGCAGGGCCACAATGATGACCATCCAGCCGCAGGCAAGACAGAAAAAGAGCAGGGCATACCTCTTCCGCTCGTCGATGTCTTGCTTGAGACCAGTTAGCTCAGCCTTCCTCCGCTGGGCATCGAGGTCCTCCGATTCCTCTTTCGCCTGGCGATCTGGGGTGACGTGAAGATTCTGTTTTGCTGCGTGGATACGCCGAACGAGATCACGCCGACGTTCCTCTGGGGTCATTCTGTGACGTTTAATTGCTCAGTGAAATGCTTCTTGATGATGTCGTCATGTATGTTAGCGCCCTTTCGACCCTTGGTTGTCCCGCGGATTTCGGCCCATGGCGTTCCTGGCGCGTGGGTCATCGTAGATAACTGAAGCCCAGTGAAATCTCCGTAGACCTTCCAGATTTGATTGAGGATCGCTTTGGTCAGTTCGATTGATCCATCCTCTATGGTCTCCTCGATGCGGGGCGTGCTCAACACCAGCCCGCCAGCTATCATGCGTACCCGATGCGCATGACCCGAGATCGGACCGCTGCCGAATCTTTTGAACTCGTGGTACAGGCTGGGGATGACAGGACCCCAACGCCACGCTTCGACATTCTCGTCAATCAGTGGGTTTTCGATGATGGCAAGATGCCAGCCATGGGCGTAGTAGACGAGTTTTTGAATCTGCATCGGGTCCAGGGTCTTCCCGTCCCCACTGGCGAGATCCAAAAAATAGTTCGCGACGGCCTTGGCGCTATACGGCATAGTCCCCTCGGGAAGAGATCAACTCACCGATTGTCCAGACACGATTGGTGACGCCAGCTTCCATGGCGGGCGTTACCCTCAGTGTAGCGTGGATGCGGACAAAATTGTACCATGCGAAGTGCAAGGGGTGCGCGACAAGAAAGTGATGATTTGCGGGTTCCCCTTTTTTGCGTGCGAATCCTTACGCAGTGATACGTTAGGAAAGGAGGCGTACTATGCCCGAATCTCTCGTCGCGCTCGAACGTCAACGAAAGGCCATCCTCGCTCGGATTCTCGATCTAGGAGACTTCCGCAGCGGATCCATCAGCGCTGTCAGCGGCCGCTGCGGCAAACCGTCCTGCCGCTGCCATCAGCCCGGCCAGCCCGCTCATGGCCCGAACTACCACCTGACCAGGAAGGTCAACGGCAAGACCGTGAGTGAGACCTTTTCCTCGCCCGCCCAGCGGCGCAAAGCGCAACGCGAAGTTGAGGCTTTTCACCGCTTCCGGGAGCTGAGCCGACAACTGCTCGAAGTCAACGAACAGATCTGCCGCTTGCGCCCCGTCGCCGAGGACGCCGAGCTGAGTCCGCAGGAAAAAAAACGGCCGAGGCGATCCAGCAAGAAGTCGCCGTAGAAGTAGGGAGGCTGCTACGGGTCGTCTTGTGTGAGAGGCGCAAGCGCGGGTCGCTCGACCTCGAAGCCGTCGAACAGGCGACGCGCGACGCGCTGCATCAAGCCGGCGCTGTCTTGCTCGAGACGCTGTTGAACGAAGACGCGGCCGGCGAATCGCAGCAGCCCTGCGCCTGCGGCTCGCCAGCGCGCTACGCCGGTCGGCGGCCGAAGAAGCTCGTCACGATGCTGGGCGAGGTCGTCGTCGAACGGCCGTACTATCACTGCAGCCGCTGCGGCAAAGGCTTCGCGCCGCACGACCAAGAGCTGGCCGTCAAAGCGACGCAGTATTCGCCAGGCGTGCGCCGCATGACGGCGCTGGTCGGCTCCGAGACGTCGTTCGATCGCGGTCGCGCGTTGCTCGACGAGTTGGCCGGAGTGCGGCTGACCGCCAAGGCTGTCGAGCGCGAAGCCGAGGCGATCGGCGAAGATGTCGCCAGCGAAGAACAAGCCGCGATCGCGCGCGCCGTACCGCTGGAGCTTCCTGCGATGTCAGGACCTGAAACTCCGATTCTCTACATCGAGATGGACGGCACGGGCGTACCGGTCACCGCCGCCGAGACGGCCGGCCGCAAGGGTAAGGACGGCGGCCCGGCCGGCACGCGCGAGGTCAAGCTCGGCTGTGTGTTCACGCAAACAAGCTGCGACGAACAAGGCCGTCCCGTGCGCGACGAAGACTCGACCAGCTACACCGGCGCGATCGAGGACGCCGCCGCCTTCGGACGCCGCATTTACAGCGAGGCTTGGCGACGGGGTTGGAGTCGGGCGCGCAAGAAGGTCGTGCTTGGCGACGGTGCGGGCTGGATCTGGAATCTTTCGCACGAATACTTTCCCGGCGCGATCGAGATCGTCGACTTGTATCACGCTCGCGAACATCTGTGGGAGCTGGCGTCGAAGCTGTTTCCCCAACAACAAAAGCGCCTCCGCGGTTGGGCGTGGCGCATGCAGAAAAAGCTCGACGCGGGGCGCATCGAGCAACTCGTCACTGCGCTGCGCGAGATCGAAACCGACGACCCGGAGTTGGCGCATCCGCTGGCGCTGGAGGCGGACTACTTCCAGCGCCATGCGGAGCGCATGCGTTACGGCGAGTTTCGCCGGCAGGGCTTGTTTGTGGGCTCAGGCGTGATCGAGGCGGGTTGCCGCACCGTCATTGCGAGTCGGTTGAAGCGCTCGGGCATGTTCTGGAGCGTGCGCGGCGCGAACGCTATCACGGCTTTGCGTTGCGCACGGCTCAGCAACCGCTTCGACGACTACTGGGAGAATCGCGCTCGCGCGGCCTGAGCCTCACAAATTTGTCGCACACCCAAGTGCAAGGCGAGCGCTGCGTGCAGGTTCGCCCACTTCTTCGAGAAGCCGTTCGTTAGCCGCGTCAGGCGGCGCATGTGCATCCGCACCGTCAGGTTCTGGCGTTCGATATGGCTCGTGCAAATCTGGTCGCGGACCGGCATCCCGATCCGCTCGACTGGGACCGCATCCACGCACTCGGCAGGCGAGTAGCGTTTCTCGCCGTCCTGCGAGGCCCGGTAAACCTTGATGAGCTGGGCGAATGCAACACGTAGTCCGAGGGCATCCTCAATCGCCTTGACGTACGGTGCGAAGCCATCCGTGGTGATTTGAAAGCGCCCTGTTGTCGCATCGGCGAGCTTGTTGATGAAGATGCGCGTATCGACTTCGCACCGCTTGCCCAGGTGCCACGCCAAGATGAGCTTGGTACGGCGCTCCATGGCGACGAACGTGTACGCATCGCCCAAGTCCTCGCGGCCAACCGGACGCCGCTTTTCCTTGCATCCGACGTAAGCCCAAAGTTCGTCGGCTTGAACATCGTCAACTTCTAGATTGCTGATGCGCTCCTCCATGAGGCGCTCGCAACGCTCCCCTGCGACCACGAGCAGCCGGAGGATCGTGTCACGATGGACGTCCGTGATTCTCTCGACCGAGCGCACGCTGTTGCCCTCGACCAAGAGCCGTAGGCAGAGCACGGCCTTGTCGAAGGGTAGCCGCATGTCGTCAAGAGGCTTGTCGTGGCTCTCAGTAAACGTGTGGGCGCACTGGCGGCATCGCCAGCGCTGATCGCCCTTGCGGTCGCGTCCATGCTTGGAGCATGAGGTACAGCAGTTGTGACAGGTCATGCGGATTCCCCTTGGAGTCCGCGCGACAAAGTCGTATAATGAGGGTGGTTCTACCCTGTGCGACTTCGGTTGCGCGGGACAGATCGGCCCCGGTGGAGATTCCCGTCTCTGCCGGGGCTTTTGCGTTCATGAACCTAGTATACTGCACTGGCTTGCTGTTGTCAATAATTAGTTGATTTGTCTTGACAAACAACAGGCCCATCGTGTTATGATAGATCCATGACACCTGAAGAGAAAAACCCCCATGCTGTCGCCCTGGGGAAATTGGGCGGCGACAAGGTTGCCGAACGTGGCCCGGAGTACTACGCCAAGATCCAGGCAAAGCGAAAGGAACGCAATGGCGGCAGGCCGAAGAACCCACCGAAGGCCACACATGATGGAACGTTGAAGATTGGCGATCTATCCATTCCTTGCGCGGTCCTTGAGGACGGAACCCGTGTGCTGACACAGGCTGGGTTTATGAGGGCTCTAGGCCGATCTCCGCAACCCCGCGGTGACGGCTACAAGACCTTCGACCAGGTACCCGCAATCCTAAGAGGTAAGGCCCTTATTCCACTCATTACAGAAGACTTATTGTCTTCGACCATGCCTATCAATTTCAAAACAGGAAGCGGCTCAATGGCCTGGGGCTACAAAGCTGAGGTGCTTCCCAAGGTGTGCGACATATTCCTACAAGCCCGCGAGAAGCGATTGCTGCCTCACAATCAGCAACACATCGCCGACCGAGCTGAGATTCTCGTTCGCGGACTCGCCCAAACGGGCATCATCGCGTTGGTTGATGAGGCAACGGGGTTTCAGGCGATCCGCGACAAGGAAGCTCTACAGGCGATCCTTGACAAGTATTTGCGCCAAGAACTTGCAGCTTGGGCTAAGCGGTTCCCGGATGAATTCTACGAGCAGATGTTCCGACTCAGGCGCTGGCAGTGGAAAGGCATGAAGGTGAACAAGCCGCAGGTAGTGGGTCACTACACCAGAGACTTGGTTTACGAGCGGTTAGCTCCAGGTATTCTCCAAGAGCTGGAAGAGCGCACACCGAAAAACTCCCGAGGACAGCGTAAGGTCCGGTTCCATCAATGGCTCACCGCAGACGTTGACCACCCTGCCTTGGCGCAGCATCTCTACGCCCTCATCGGTTTCATGCGCGTCGCTGACTCGTGGAAAGAGTTCTATAGGATGGTGGAACGAGCGTACCCCAAGAAGGGTGACACGCTATTCCTGCCGTTGGCGGAGGGTAAAGAGTGATCCGCTGGCGGCCCGCCCTCGCGAGGCCGCCACCAAGAGCAACACAGTGTTAGGACACTACCCGTCAAGGCGCGGACGCAGTGCCGGTGCGCGGAAGAGGAGAATCGTCGGGGCGAGGAGCGGTTCAGGCCAGGATCTCTTTCACCACCCGCGTCGGATACTGGTCGGTCAGTCGCTCGTCGAGCCCATGGCGGCGGTAGGTCAGTTTGCGCGCATCCATGCCCAGCAGGTGAAGAAGCGTGGCGTGGAGATCATGCACGCTGACCCGGTCTTCGGTCGCGTGATAACCGATGTCGTCGGTGGCGCCGTGGATACACCCACCCTTGACGCCCCCGCCGGCCAGCCATACGCTGAAGCCCTGCGGTCCATGGTCGCGGCCGGCCATGTAGCCGGCGCGCATCTGGGCGACCGGCATGCGCCCGAATTCGCCGCCCCACAGTAGGAGCGTCGAGTCAAGCAGGCCGCGTTGCTTGAGGTCGGTCAGTAGGGCCCCAATCGGCTTGTCGGTCTTGCCGCAACTGTAGTTGTGATTCTTCTCCAGCTGCGCGTGGGCATCCCAGATCTGATACTCGATGAAAAGCTGCACAAAGCGGACGCCCCGTTCGACCAAACGCCGAGCCATGAGGCAGCGGGTTCCGTACGAGCGCGTGGCCTCTTCGTGGAGGCCGTACATCTGCCGGGTCTGCTCGCTCTCCTGCGACAGGTCGAGCGCATCCGTCGCCGCGATTTGCATTCGCGCAGCCAGTTCGTAGCTGGCAATGCGGGCATCTAAGTCGGGGTAGCGCGGACGCTGCTGGCGGTGGGCGTCGTCGAGTTGGCGCAGCAGGCCTCGCTCAGCCTCCAGCAGCGGAGACGGCAGTTCCTCTTCCGGCTTGAGGTTCAGCAGCGGGGGCCCCTCCGACCGGAACCGCGTGCCTTGGTACTCCGGGGGCAGCCAACCCGCCTGCCAGTTCTGGATGCCGTTGACCGGCAGCTTCTTCGGGTCATCGAGAACGACATAGCCGGGCAGGTTCCGGTTCTCGCTGCCGAGCCCGTACACCACCCAGGAACCGAGCGACGGACGCCCCGGCAGAGTGCGCCCAGAATGCATCAGGTAGAGCGAAGGCTCGTGATTGAAATGCTCGCCGTGCATCGACCGTATCAAGGCGATGTCGTCGGTGTGTTTTGCAATGTGTGGCAGGACCTCGGAAACGTCCATGCCGCACTCGCCATGGCGGGCAAACTTGAACGGCGAGGGCAGGAAGTTGCCGGCCTGCTGTGGGTTCTCAAGACGGTTGAGAATGTCGCGCGGAGCGGCCTTGCCGGCGTATTTCTCGAGCATCGGCTTGGGATCAAACAGATCCACCTGGCTGGGCCCGCCGTTCATGAACAAATGAATGACCGACTTGGCGCGCGACTCGAAATGGGGTCCCCGGGGATGCAGGCCGGTGGCGCTCGCCGAGGGGTCCGCCTTGGCGGCGAGAGCTTGGCCGCCAGGGTAGAGGTCGGCGGCGAGCAACGACGCCAGCGCCGCGCCGTGGAGGCCGTCACCGACATGGGAGAAGAAGTCGCGCCGGCTCAGTCGCCGACTCTTGCTCTCTTCGTTCATGGTCTGGCTCCTAACTAGCCAAGGGCTGCACCCTTGATATCCCAATAGAACCCGCGAAACGAGAAGTAGGGGCACAGCATGCTGTGCCCGTGTTCGGGTCAAGTCGTCCGTTCGCGACACCGCCGGGCACGGCATGCCGTGCCCCTGCATTGTCGGATGCACGGCCGCCGCCGATTGCTCGCTCAATCCACATATAGGAACTCGGCCGAACTCAACATTGCATGCGCCAATGACCCCAGCGCGTGCCACTGCGCGGTGAACTCGCGGGGTGCGTTGTGATTCTCTTCGTCCAAATGCCCGCGCCAGTGCGCGGTCAAATCGTCCATGGTCGCCAGCGCGGTTTGCACTTCCTCGCCGCTCGGCGAGCGGGTGAGCGCCCGCAGGTAAAGCTGCTCAATCTGCTTCCCGCGATCACCCGGATGCTCATCCAGCAGGCGGCCCGCGAGATAGCGCGCATGGCCGCGCGCGGTGTCGCCGTTCATCATCTGCAAGGCCTGCGTGGCGACAGTCGATTGCGCCCGCTCGGTGCAGTTAGGGGTCAACTGCGGCATATCAAAGACGTCGAGCATGGTCACCGGCGTCTTGCGGCGCTTCAACACATACACTGCTCGACGACGGCCCTTTTTCGTGCCTTCGGGGACGAACTCGCCACCGTCGGTCTGATTCACTTTGTCGGGTGGACCGAAGGGCCTCGCGTCGAGCCGTCCCGTGACCCGCAAGATCGAGTCGTAAAGCGCCTCGGCGTCCATGCGGCGTAGCGCCATGCGAGACAGCAACACGTTCTCAGGGTCGCCCGCCGCGGCCTCGTCACCAACGTGGGACGTCTGCCGATAGGCGGTGGACGTCACCATCAGCCGATGCATCGCCTTGATGCTCCAGCCCCGTTGGACGAACTCCGTCGCCAGCCAGTCGAGTAGTTCCGGGTGAGACGGTGGTACGCCCAGACGCCCGAAGTTCGCGGGGCTTTCCACCAAACCGCGTCCGAAGTGGTGCAACCAGAGGCGGTTCACCATCACCCGCGCGGTCAACGGATGGTCCGGCTGTGTGAGCCAGCGCGCCAGGGCGAGCCGGTTACCGCTCGTACGGTCATGCTCCCAGGGCCGCTTGGGCTCGAACGGATCGAGCCCCACCCGCAGCACTGACGGTACCGCCGGTGTCACAAGCTCGACTAATGCCTGTGCTTCGCCGCGCCCCAGCAGATAGACCGGCGACGGCTTGCCGCCCATGTCGTAGAGTGCGCGGATGCGGGGCTCGGGCGTAAGCTTCTCCTTGGCCTCGGCGATCGATTTGGCGATGGCCGCCCGCTGCTCCTTGAATTCAGCCGACCGCGTGTCGAGTTGGTCGTCTGAAACCTCCAGGGTGTCGGCGAACTTCTTGGCCAGATATTTCTGGACCTCGGTCCGCTGCTCGGAGGACGTGGTTGCCAGCGTGTGAAGATCCTGCCGCACTCCCTCGGGCAGCTCCGCGAGACGCTCCTCGATGATCTCTTCGCGTACGGGTTTGGCCTTCTCCTCCAGCGACGCCTCCAGCTTCTTGATCTCCGCTTCGAGGGGCTCGTTCGTTTCCTTCGCCTCGGCCCATTCCTCGGCGAGTCCGACCTCGAGGAGCCGTTCGGTCGGCGGTTTCCAGTCATAGGGATCGAAGGCCGTTTGCAGCACGGCGCTCAGGCGGTAATAGTCGCGCTGCGGGATGGGATCGTACTTATGGTCGTGGCAACGCGCGCACCCGACCGTCAGTCCCATGACCGCGGAACCCAGCACGTGGATCTCATCGGCGATCACATCCATGCGCTCGGCAAGCGAACCGTTCGCCGGCGAATAGGTGCCGTCGGGCGTCATTCGGAGAAACCCGGTGGCGGCCAGCGTGTCGACCGTCTCCTGCGTAGCCTCCTTGAGACCGTTGTAATCAATCAGCTCGTCGCCGGCGAGTTGCTCGGCGAGGAACCGGTCGTAGGGCTTGTCCTGATTGAACGCGCGAATGACCGAGTCTCGATAGCGCCACGAGTGAGGACGCACCTTGTCGGCGTCGATGACGCCTTCCGAATCCGAATAGCCGGCCAGGTCAAGCCAGTGTTGGGCCCACCGTTCGCCGTAATGCGACGACGCGAGCAAGCGGTCGATCATTCGTTCGTATGCGTCCGGGCGGTTGTCGTTGGCGTACTCTTCCACCTCGGCTGGCGTCGGCGGCATGCCGATCAGATCGATGTAGGCCCGTCGCATCAGGTCCAAGCGGCCCGCCTCGGCGGAGAACCCCAGACCTTTCTCTTCGAGCTTGCGAAGTAGGAAAGCGTCGATCGGGTTGCGCACCGCGACTGCATCCCCGACGGACGGAACCGCCGGGCGCTTCGGGGGCTGGAATGACCAGAAGCGCCGGTCCTCGTCGGTGACGCCCGATTCCCGCTCGCCGGCTTCGACGAGCTTCTCAGGCGCCGGCAGCGCTCCGCCCTCGATCCACTGCCGCAGCATCTCCACCTCGGCGTCAGTGGGCGCCTTGACGTTGTTCTTGAACATCATCTTGGGCGGCGGCATCTCGCTAGCCATGATGCGCTGGAGCAGCAAGCTGCCCTCGGCGTCGCCTGGTACCAGCGCCGCACCCGAGCGACCGCCCTTCAGACGGCTCACGATCGTGCGCAAGTCGAGATCGCCCTCGCGGCGGCTCTTGCCATGGCAGGTCACGCAGCGCATCTGGAAAATGGGCAAGACTTCCTTCTCGGTGATGAGCGTGGGACTGGCATCGCCTCGGTGGATCCAGTCTCGAACGAGCCTAGCTTCCTCGTCCGTCAGCTTCTCGCCCGCCGGCGGCATCGCGCCCGAAACGATCTTTAGGAGAAGCAGGCTGGTCTCGGGAGACCCTGCAATGATCGCCGGACCCGACTTGCCACCCGCAAGGACTGACTCACGGGCGTCAAGGCTCAACTGGCCCTGTGCGCTCGGCCCGCTGTGGCAAACGACACACTTCTTCTCGAGCACCGGGAGGACGTCCGCGGTGAACGAGGGGTTGGTTGGCGCCCCCGACAGGGCCGCCGAAGACGCCAGAACGATGGAGGCGACTGACAGTAACCGTTGCATATCCCGGTCCCGAGGGACCCACTACTAATTAGACCACGTTGCCGGGCAAGATTTGTACTCCGGCGAGTCGGTTAGTCTAGTAGAGGAGTTTCCGCAATGGATGCGCTGGTGTGTAGCTCTGCTTCTGTACGGTGCAGAACACGCTGGGGCGGTTCGGCAGAGGCCGGCCGAAACGAGCAAGCCATCAGCAGCGTCTTCACTCAGTAGCTAATGTACCGACGATCTCTCCTTCTGCTTCTCACCGCGACGCTCGGTTCGCTCTGCTGGTGGACTCTGCCTTCAGTGGCACAAGAGGGCGCAGCCGAGGGCGAGGACGTCACGATCTCGGTCGACGTCGAGATCGTCAACATCCTGGCGACAGTGCGCGACAAGAAGGGCCGCCTGATCAGTGACCTCCCCAAAGACGCGTTTATCGTTGAAGAGAACGGCAAGCGGCAAGAGATCAAGTACTTCGCGCAGCAAAGCGATCTGCCGTTGACGATCGGCCTGCTAATCGACACCAGTGTCAGCCAGCAGCGGCTCATCGGTGACGAGCGTAGGGCGGGCTCACAATTCTTCAAACAGGTCCTCCGTCACAAGAAGGATTTGCCTACCTGGTCAGCTTCGATGTGGATGTCGAGCTCCTGCAGGACCTGACTGAGTCAAAGCGATTGCTCGCCGACGGCCTTGACAAGCTGCAAGTGCAAGGCGGTGGCGGCGGGCTGCACCCGGGACCAGTACCCACCCAGGGGAGGACGCCGGGAACAGTCCTGTTTGACGCCGTCTATCTAGCTTCCGACGAGATGATGCGCGGCCAAGTCGGACGCAAAGCGATCGTGCTGATCAGCGACGGCGTCGACTACGGCAGCCGCATTGATCGCGATGAAGCGATCGAAGCCGCGCATCGGGCGGATGTCGTGCTCTATGGAGTGAAATACTACGATGCCGGTTTCTACTACCGGGCGGGGGGCTTCGGCGGGGGCGGCGGCGCACTCAAGAAGCTGGCTCGGGAGACGGGCGGCAACGTATTCGAAGTCTCGCGCAAGCGGTCGCTGGAGCAGATCTTCGACCAGATCCAGCAGGAGTTGCGCAGCCAGTACAGCATCGGTTACACCCCGATACGCGACTCCAACGAGCCCGGCCTCCAGCGCATCAAGGTTAAAACCAAGCGCAAGGGCCTGAAAGTGCAAAGTCGCACGGGCTACTACCCGAAGTCCTCCTAGCTGCCGATCGAATCAGAAGAGAGCCTCGCCGCGGAGGTGATCCTGCCCGGACCCAAATCCGCACCTAAGGATTCCGACGATTGCTGATGCCCCGGCCCGCCACAACGGCGCCATCGAGCACCACAGAGATGAAATGAGGAGACTCGCGGTCTCGGGAGTGCGGTACGCTCCCGAGTGACGGGCTTCGGCACGGACGCACGGCGGCGGCGCTGGGGCCTGGAGTTGGCGGCGCGCGGTGGCAAGACGGCGAAGCGCAAGGCGGTGGTGGCGGTGGCGCGCAAGTTGGCGATCCTGTTGCATGTGTTGTGGAAGCACGACATGGACTTTGATCCGTTGTACGGGATGACGCAGGCGCAGCCGCCCGAGCCAGCAGCGTCGGTGTTGGCGCCGCCGGCGACCGCGGGATGAGTGGAGCGGTCGGCGGTCAGCAGGACGAGTTGAGTACGACGAGTTCGCAAGGCATGCCGAAAGGAAGCCTCAGCGAAGGAACACCTAGGACCGAGAGTTCGCGGCGACTGCGACTCCGCGGCCGGCCCTGGGAGGCCGACACAGAGACAGCAGCGTCGGCAGGACCGAACTGCAACGAGCACCGCGTCGGAGAGACGCCGAAGAGAGTGCGGATGGAAGCCCGGTCGGACGTGTCCCGAAACTGAAGTTTACCGCGGCCCCTTGCCGGTTGACAAAGTGAATCTCCTCATGGAAGCCGCGGATGTAAATCCGCGGGCCCGCGGGCGTCGGCCGGCGCCGGTCAGCCTCGATTACCGTTGCGTGCGTCGGCCAACACCTCTCGGAGACGGCGGCCGACGATCAACTCCTGGCCGTCTTGGAGGCCGAGAGAGAAGACCGTCAACGGGCCGCCCTCCCCCTTTGTCTTCTTGGGCGACGGCTTCTCCAACTCCGGGATGCGGATGAGATAGGGGTTGTAGTTCGAGAGTACTTCGATCGAGGGGTCGCCCTCGCGCAACCGCTGTCCGCACTCGCTCACGCCGAGCCCGAAGCGTTCCTCGTCCCAGCGCACTTCCAACTGCCGGAAGCGGTTACTGCCGCGGCGTGTGTTGATCTCGGTGGCGACCCCGGGGACGGTCTCGACCATCGCCGCAACCCTCTCCAGTTTCTTGGTCTGTTTTCGGTAGAGGTCGTCCAGGTCAATTGTCAGCCACTTCTCGAGAGCCGCCAGGCAGCCGATGATCTCTTCTTTCCCGACTTTCAGCGGACGGCACACGGCGCCCTCCATGGGGCTGGAATTCATCAGGCCTGCCTCGATCAGGTTCTTCCGGCCAAACAACAAACCGGAGCACTGCGGGCCCATGAGTCCCTTGCCGCCGCTGAAGGCGTAGAGATCGACGCCCATTTTGGCGTAGCGCGTCACATTCTCAACCGGCGGGATGCCACCGGCCGCGTCCACGAACACGGGCACATTCGACTGGTGGCAAATCGACATAATCTCGCTTAGCGGAGGAGGATTCTTCGGCTCGGGGTCGGCGGGATAGCCGGTGTAGAGCATAGCCGTGTCGCTGGTGATTGCTCGGCGCAGCTCGTCAACGGTCTTGACGACCAGCGGCTTGCCCCCGGCAAGGCGGATGGCGTTGTCGAAGATGCTGCGGCCACCCCACATCAAGACCTCGTTCTTCATACCGGCGGAGTCGGGTAGCCGCCAGATCTTGTTCGGATCAGAGCCCGCGATGCAGGCCGCCGTTGCGGTGGCCATTGCACCCGCCGCGCCGGAGGTGATCATGCCGGACTCCGCGCCGGAGATCTCCGCCAACCTCTTCCCGGCGGCGCGCTGGAGCTGCACGATGTCGACGAAGTAATGGGAGGCCTCATCCATCGCTTGGCGCACCTCCGGCCAAACGAGCGTCGCGCTCAGGAACGTGAACGGGATGTTCGCCATAATGAACGGCTTGGCTCCGAGCCGCGTGTACACGTTGTCGCCCAACGAGTGCTTCCTGGTCTTCGCGGCAGCCACAATCTCCTGGGTAGCGACATAGCTCAGCAGTGCGTAGCCGGTGAGTTTCCGGATGAAGTGTCGGCGAGTCGGTGTCGGCATGGGTACTCCTCGGGGCTGGGATGTCTATTGAAGGATACGCTCTTGGGAATACTTCCGCGTGGCGGGATGAGGCAATGCACTTGGGTCCACCTGTGAGACACACGGCCCGCGCTATGCACGGGCGCAGGGTCGGTCAGATGCGATTGATGAGGGTGGCGACGTAGGCGGCGCCGAAACCGTTGTCGATGTTGACGACGGTCACGTTACTGGAGCAACTGTTGAGCATGCCGAGCAAGGCGGCCAAGCCATGGAAGCTTGCGCCGTAGCCGACGCTAGTGGGGACGGCGATCACGGGGACGGAGACCAAGCCGCCTAAGACGCTGGGCAGAGCTCCCTCCATGCCGGCACAGCAGATGATCACGCGGGCGTCTTCGAAACGTTCACGGTTCGACAGCAGCCGATGGATGCCGGCAACGCCCACGTCGTAGATCGTCTCGACTTCGTTCCCCATGACCTCGGCGGTGACCTGCGCCTCCTCGGCGACGGGGATGTCGCTGGTGCCGGCGCAGACGACCGCGATCTTGGCCTTGCCGATGGTCGCCCGGTCGCGCCAGACCCGAATGGCGCCGGATCGCGGCAAGTACTCGGCGCTCTCGTCTAATTCGCGGACGGCGTGGGCCATCTCTTCCGTCGCCCGGGTCACCAGCAGGTTCGGCGACTTCGCGAGCAGCTTTTCGGAGATCATCTTGACCTCGTCGACAGTCTTGCCCTGACCGAGGACGACCTCGGGCATGCCGTGGCGCAGGCTGCGGTGATGGTCGACCTTGGCGAACCCGAGATCCTCGAAAGGCATGTGACGTAGTTCGGCCACGGCGTCGTCGGGCGTCGAGGAGCCGCCGGCAACCTTCGCGAGCAACTCACGCAACTGCGTCTCAGTCATGTCTTCGGAGGATAGCTAAAAGCCGATGCGATCGCCAAGCTTGAGCCCGTTCGCCGCAGCCTGGCCGGCGGCCAACTCGAGAACGAATTTAGAAGGGATCTTGCCGCCGTAAACGGGGCACTCCCGGGGAATCTCCGACTCGCACGGAGGCATGTTGGCCGCCATCTCAACGATTTGACCCCGGCCATCGATCCAGATCATGTCGAGCGGGATGCGGGTGTTGTACATCCAGAAGGGCCGCTCCCGCATATCGGTGAAATGGAAAATCATGCCTCGGTCGGGCGGTAGTTCGTCCCGAAACTGCAGGCCGCGCGCTTGTTCGGTTGGGGTGCTAGCCACCTCGGCGTGGATGACAGAGCCGTTGGGAAGCGTCACAGGCAAGACCGGCAGGCGCGAAACGGGGGCGGAGGACGGGTTGCCCGAGCAACCCGCAAAAACGAGAAACCCTATCACAAGCGTCGAAATGCCAAGGTTTTGGGAGCGCAGCGGCAAAACAGGGTTGAGTTGCCCCTCGGGCAGCGTGAAGGCGTTTCCTAGTGTGACCGAAACTCGGGGATGGTGTCAAAAGCGGCTGGTCTTGGGTTCACCGGTTTGGTGGCTAGTAAGCCAGAACGCGGTCAGCGGCCGCTCTGACCGTTTCGACCGAGGGCAGGACTTCCAACTCCAGGTTGGGTGCTGAGGGGACGAAGCAATCCTTCGCGCCGAGGCGGCCCACCGGGGCATCGAGCCACTCGAAACCATGCTCGGCAACGTGAGCGGCGACCTCGGCGCCGAAGCCCATCGTAAGGGTGTCCTCATGAGCGACCAGCAGGCGGTTGGTCTTCTTGACGCTTTCCAGAACGCACTCCTGATCCCAGGTAATGATCGAGCGCAGGTCGATGACCTCAACCGAGCGTCCTTCTTCCTCATACTGGTCGGCGACGCGTTCGGCCAGATGAACGGTGCTGCCCCAGGAGACGATGGTTAGATCGCTGCCCTCGCGGCGCACCGTGGCTTTGCCCAGCGGCACCAGGTAGTCGCTGTCGGGTTCGCGCGTGCGCGCGTCCATGCGGCGGTAGAGGCCCTTGTGCTCGAGGAACAGCACCGGGTCTTCGGCGCGTGCGGCGGTCTTGATCAGGCCCTTCGCGTCGGCGGCGTTGCTGGGATAGACGACGTACCAGTCGGGGATATGCGCGAAGTAGGGCTCGATGTTGGCCGAGTGCCAGGGCCCACCCTTGATATAGCCGCCCACGGCGACGCGGACGACGATCGGAGACGCCCACACCCCGTTGCTACGCCAACGGATGGTGGCGATCTCGTCGCGCATCTGCATGAAGCCGGGCCAGATGTAGTCGGCGAACTGGATCTCGATGATTGGCTTGTAGCCGCCGGTCGCCATGCCTCCGGCGATGCCCAGGATGCTGGCTTCGGCAAGCGCCGAGTTGACGACCCGGCCCGGGAAGGCTTCGCCCAACCCGCGGGTGACGCCGAAGACGCCACCTTTGAGGTCGCCGATGTCCTCGCCCCACATGTAGATTTTGGGGTTGCGCTCCATCTCTTCACGTAAGCCGTGGTTGATGGAGTTCACCATGCTGACCTTCTCGTCGGAGAGGTAGTTGGGCTCACGCTCTTCGGTGACCGGCAGGTTCTTCGAGAAGACGTTGGCCGGCACGTCGTAGTTCTGTGGGAAGGGATGCTGGTCAGCCTGTTCGGCGGCGCGGTCCACCCCTTCCTTCATCTGCGCCCGTGCGTCTTCGATCCGCGACTGGGTGATCAACTCGTGCCGCAGCAGGTAGTTCTCGGTCTGTAGAATCGGGTCGCGCTCGGCCAGCTCGGCCAACTCCCCTTCGGGGCGATACTTGCGCTGGTCGTCCGAGGAGGAGTGCGATTCGATACGGATGACCTTGCATTCAAGCAGCGCGGGGCCGGCGCCGCTGCGCATCTTGTCGATCAGCGGCGGCAGCAGCTCGTACATCGGCTCGAACCAAGTGCCGTCGAGGGCGTAGGCGGGCATCTCAAAACCCTCGGCGATGCGGTGTATCTGCGAGGCGGTCTGCGTGGCCTGGGGAACGCTGATGGTGTATCCGTTGTTCTGAACGACAAAGAGTACGGGCAACTCCTCACGGTGGGCCCAGTTGAGCGCCTCGAAGAACTCGCCTTCGCTGGTCGCGCCCTCGCCTGAGGAGACGTAGACGATCTCGTCATGGCCGTCCTCGCGGCAGGCCTTGGCCATGCCCACCGCTGGCAGGTACTGCGTGCCAGTGCACGCGGTTGGGGAAACCAATTTCAGCTCGCGCGAGGACCACTGCTCGGACATGTTGACGCCGCCCGAGTTCGGATCTCCGTCGCGGTTGAGCATGCCGAGGAAGACATCCTTCAAATCCATGCCGAGCGAGACGGCAATGCCTTTCTCTCGATAGTAGGTATAGAACCAGTCGTGACGCGGCTTGAGCAGCATCGTCATGCCCGCCTGAACCTTCTCGTGGCCGCGGGTCGGGGCGTTGAAGGTGCATTTGCCCTGTTTGACGAAGATTTTCATCCGCTCTTCGACGTAATAGATGCGGAGCATCTTCTCGTAGAGCTCATGGGTGATTTCGTCGGGTACGATACGGTCCCCACCCTTCGGTGGGGGACTGGTCTTGACGGACGACTTGGGCATTGGGATCGGTGACTCTCGGTGGGCCCTACTCGGGCCCGCGCTGGGCAGACTCGCCATCTTCTCGCGTCAGCGTCGCGGTACTGGTGTTTAGATCCAATCAGATCCGTGCCAAGGCAGACCATCTTCTTGTGGCACATGAGGCTGCCTAGCGGACGCCGCCGAGACCATCGATCTCAATGCGGTCCGATTCCATTAGGGCCGGTCACCGGACGCGACACGGGCGATCGCGTTGACGACCCGGCGGTAGGGTACCTGGTCGAGGCCATCGAAGAGGACGAGTTCGCCTTTGCGCCAAGAGCTTTGATACCAACGGCTTAGCAGCGCTAGGTGGTCGGCGCGCTCCTGTGTGTGGCCGGTTTGGGTGGAGGCCTGTTCGAGCGTCTCTCGGAGGCGGCGATCGAGGGAGACCGGCCGGCCGTCAGGCGCCGATAGCGGAAACCTCAGCGAGGGCTGCAGGAAGCCCTTGTAGATAACCCACAGCTCGACCGCTTGCTCCATATCCGTTGGCTCGGTGTCCGTTTGCCCAGGGTCCGATTGGACGGGGTCTGCTTCCTGCTCCGGCGCCGCCGCCGCCGCGGGCTGGATCACGAGGCCGAAGAGACGGTCGATGTCGCGTGCCAGCTCGTCCTTCAGCTTCAGCGCGCTACGTACCTTTTCGAGGCGCTGATGCTCGCGCGCGGCTTCCTCGAACTCAAGAGCCGCACTCGACCGCTCCCGGGCATCCTCGATCTCCCGCACCAGCGACTGTCCGCCGGTTTCGAGAAACTCGAGCACCTTGCCTGTTTCGGCGCGGTACTCCTCGGGCGTCGATCGCGCTTGGCAGGGACGCAGGCACATGTCCATCTCCCCATAAATGCAGCCGGGATGCGTCGGGTGGGGGTCGAGGTTTTCCTGGCAGCGGCGGATTTTGTACAGGTCGAGTAACGCCTCTTCGAACCGGTCAGCCGACGCTCGACTGACGAACGGCCCGAAAAACAGGGCGCGGCGGCCGGTGAGCTTGGTGGTGACGTAAGTGCGCGGGTACGGATTGCCCAGGTGGACCTTGATGAACGGAGCCGGCCGCAGCTTGAGGTATCCGCGGTAGTTGTCGGGACGGTAGCGGCGCGCCAGCCGGTAGAGCAGGACCGAGGACTCGAAGGCCGAGCCCGTCGGCTGGTAGGAAACCTGTTCCACAGACTCGGCCAGCCGCGACGGAGGGCCGGTAACCGGCCCTGGTCCCGACATGCTTCCCAGTAGGCGCCTTACGCGCCGCCGCAGCCGGGCCGTGCGGCACAGATAGGGCAGTCCGTTGACGAACTGAATCCGCAGTACGCCTTGGACGTCAGGGACGGTTTCGAAGTCCGGCGGACGATCGATGTCGAGCGCTATTTCATGAGTCAGATCCATGGATCGGGCGGCCGGTAACCGTCCATTTTCCGAACCACCCATTTTCCGGTAGATTATCAGATGTGATTATCCTGGGAGTGGTCTTGACGGTCTTGGCAGCGGGGTTTCTGCTGGTGTCCTTCCTGCGAGCTCCGAAGGTGCACCCCTATCCGGTGTACGGGTTGGTCGGG
Source organism: Bryobacterales bacterium (assembly GCA_965261065.1). Taxonomy (GTDB): domain Bacteria; phylum Acidobacteriota; class Terriglobia; order Bryobacterales; family UBA6623; genus JAKZVK01. The sequence goes on from OZ253444.1 coordinate 349,377, forward strand.
ATTGGGGTCATCGCGCTTGCAGAGCTGTTCCTTTATCTCGACGTGCCGCCGGTGCCCATGTACTTCACACCGCTGGTCTGGAGTGGCTACATCCTGACCATCGATGCGGGGGTCTTTGCGATCCGTGGACGCTCGATGATCCGCTCGGAGCCGCAAGCGCTTGTGTGGATGGCGATTCTATCGATCTTCACGTGGCTGCTTTTCGAGCTGTACAACCTGCAGTTGCAGAACTGGACCTACGTGGGCTTGCCGCGCAACGACTATTTACGGTACCTGGGGTACGGCTGGTCGTTTGCCACGATCATGCCGGCGATTCTAGAGACGGCGGAGTTCCTGATGGCCGCTGTTTTTCGAGAAGGCGCGCCTCCCGTCCGGACCGAACGACGCGCCGACGGGGAGCTTGGGCTGGAGGTTGCCGCGTCGGATAGCCCTCGCAATGTGGCTCCTCTCAAGAAGGCGTCGTGGGGCTGGGTGGCGCTGGGAGCCGTCATGGTTACCGTGCCTGCGATCGTCCCCATTGAGTGGGGCGTGTATCTGTTCGGCTCGGTTTGGCTGGGGTTCATCTTCCTGGTGGATCCTCTGAACGACCGCACTGGTCGGCCTAGCCTATGGAACGATATGCGATGCGGTTGCCGCGCGCGACTGTACGCTCTCTTGGTTGCCGGAGGGCTGTGCGGCATCCTCTGGGAGTTCTGGAACTATTGGGCCACGGCTAAGTGGTTCTACATTTTCCCCATCCTGCAGGACTGGCGGCTCTTCGAGATGCCACTGCCGGGCTTCCTGGGGTTCCCGCCTTTTGCCGTGGAGTTGTTTGCGCTGTACACGCTGGCGGCGTCGGTGTTGCGGTTGCCTTTCCACGAGATTGGCTTGTTGCCGGGGCGGGACGGCTAGAGCTGCCAGCACAGAGGTTGCCGGCCGTAGCGCGCTATGCATCTGAGCCTCCGCCAAGGGGAGTCTCCAACTGATAAATTAAGTTTATTTACAAATAATGATCTCCATATTACGTCTATCCGTGATACATTAACAACATCCCCCCGCACGTAAGGCGTCCGCATGTGGTGGCTGGATCGGCTGGCAGCCGAAATCCTCGCGCCCCTCGCCGTTTGGGTGTTTGCGAGCAGTCTGGATGATTTCCTCCTAGACGTCTCCTTCTTGGTTCTGTGGCTGCGTTCTCGCCGGGAGCGCTTGGGTACCTCTGCGCCTTCACGGGCGACCGCCCCTGCTCGCGACAACAAGATCGCCATCATGATCCCGTGCTGGGACGAGGAGGCCGTGATCGAGCAGATGCTCGAACACAACTTGGCGGCGATCGACTACGAAAACTATGACATTTGGCTGGGCGTGTACCCGAATGACGAAGGGACGCCGGCTCGAGTGGCTGCCTGTGCGGAGAGGTTCGGGCGCGTGCACTACGTGGTCTGTCCACACCAGGGGCCGACCACCAAAGCCGACTGCCTCAACTGGATCTACGGGGGCATCGTGCATGCCGAACGAGAATGCGGGGAACGCTACGGAATCCTGCTGCAGCACGACGCCGAGGACTTGATCCATCCCGACGCCCTGCGGCGCATCGATCAGAACATCGGGCGCTTCGACATGATTCAGATCCCGGTGTTTCCGCTTCCGACGCCGCTGCGGGATGCCACCCACGGTACCTACTGCGACTTTTTCGCCGAGTTTCACATGAAGGAGCTGCGCCAACGTGCGGAGTTCGGAGGTTTTGTGCCGTCGGCCGGTGTCGGTACGGCCTATCGCCGGGACGTGCTAACGGAGCTCCGGGCGGCCAAGGGGGGACGCGTTTTCGACCCTGAGAGCCTCACCGAGGACTACGCGATTGGCTTTGATCTTCACGACCTTGGGTCTTCCCAAACACTGCTGCACGCGGCGGCCTCGCATTGGCCAAGCATCGGTCGGCGGCCGACGGTGGGGCGAGATCAACCACGAGACCTGCCGGTCGCCACGCGGGCCTATTTTCCGCGGCGACTGCGTGAGGCGATCCGGCAACGAACCCGCTGGGTTCTGGGAATTGCATTGCAGTCATGGGGGACTTTCGGCCGGCGCGCCGGCTGGCGGCAACTCTATTGGCTTTGGCGGGACCGTAAGGGCTTGGTTGGACATCCGGCGTCACTGCTGGCCAACCTGCTCTTCTGCTACGGGATTGCGCGTTGGATTGTCTCGATCGAGGGTGGTTCGGCTTGGCACTTGGGCGACCTGCTGATGTCGAGTCCGTGGCTGCTTCCCCTGCTCGTAATGAACAGCATCCTGATCGTGTGGCGACAGCTCGTGCGGGGGTACTTCAGTGAGCGCGTCTACGGATGGCAGCAGGCGGTGACGGTGCCGCTGCGTGCTCCCTGGGCCAACATCATCAACTGCTGCGCGACGCTGCGAGCGTTGTGGGTTTTCGCCTCAGCTTGGTGGCAGAGGCAGCCGCTTCGTTGGGCCAAGACCACCCACTCCTACCCATCGCGACAGTCGCTGGCCCGGCAGCGGCCCAGGCTCGGGGAGTTGTTGGCCGCCATGGGAAAGGTCGAGATCGCGATCATCGAAAGAGCCTTGGGTTCGGACCGCCGGGGGCGACGGTTGGGGGAGTACTTGATTAACCAAGGATGGCTGGAACAAGCTGATCTCGATCGGGCGCTACGCCGCCAGCAGGGGGATCCCGGCGGTGGCCTTCCAAGGCTGAGTTACCAGCCCGGGAGTCTGTCGATCGGGTCGACATCGGCTTGATCGCCTACTCGACTGTCACGCTCTTGGCCAGGTTTCTCGGCTGATCCACATCGCAGCCGCGTAGTACGGCGATGTGATACGCCAACAGTTGCAGAGGGACGATCTCGATGATCGGCAATAGCAGCTACGGCGCGCTGGGAACCTCGATGACATCGTTCACGATCGAGTGCACGGTCTCGTCATCTTGGTTGGCGACGGCGACGACGCGTCCTTGGCGGGCCTCGACTTCCTTGATGTTCGCCAGCGTCTTCTCATAGCGCTGCCGGCTGGCCTCGTCAGCGGGGTCGTGGGTCGCGAGCACGACAACCGGCAAGGACTCATCGATGAGCGCGTTCGGGCCGTGCTTCATCTCGCCCGCCGGATAGCCTTCCGCGTGGATATAGGAGATCTCCTTGAGTTTGAGTGCGCCCTCAAGGGCGATCGGATAGTGGATACCACGGCCGAGGAAGAGGAAGTCGCCCGCTCGATAGAGCCGGCGCGCCAACGACTCACAGGCCCCGTCGATGCTCAGCACTGACTCAAGCTTTGCGGGAATCGTCACCAGTTCCTGCACCAGGTCGTGTGTCTCGGCTGTGACCTCCCCGTCGCGGAGTTGCCTCAGATAGATCGCAAGAACGAATAGTGCCGTTAACTGCGAGGTGAAGGCCTTTGTCGAGGCGACGCCGATCTCCGGCCCGGCGTTCGTGTAGATCGTGCCCGCAGCTTCACGCGCCACCATCGAGCCGATCACGTTGCAGATTGCCAGGGTCTTCGAGCCCTTGCGTTTGGCCTCGCGTTGGGCGGCCAAGGTGTCGGCGGTCTCGCCCGACTGGCTGATGACGACCGTAAGCGTTTTGCCGTCGAGGATGGGATCTCGGTAGCGGAACTCGCTGCCATAGTCGACTTCAACCGGCAAGCGAGCCAGCTTCTCGATCATGAACTTTCCCGCCAGCGCGGCATGCCAAGACGTTCCGCAGGCGACGAGGCGGACCGCATCGACGGCGGCGAACTCCTCGGGCGTGATGTCCATCTCGTCGAGAAAGATCTGTCCGCTGCCGCGTCCGATGCGGCCCAGAGTCGTGTCGCGTACCGCTCGCGGCTGCTCAAAGATCTCTTTGAGCATGAAGTGCCTGTAGCCGCCCTTTTCGGCCATCACCGGGTCCCAGAGAATGTGCTGCACCGGCCGTGTGACGGCGCGGCCTTCGTGGTCCATCACGCGAACGCCTCGCGGCGTGAGGACGGCTACATCGCCGTCGGCTAGGAAGAAGATCTCGCGGGTGTGGTGCAGAATGGCGGGCACATCGGAAGCGAGCAAGTATTCGTTCTCCCCTAAGCCGATCACCGTCGGGGGGCCCGAACGGGCGACAACGATCTTGTCCGGATCGCGGCTCGAGATAGCGGCCAACGCGTACAGCCCCTCAATTTGAGCCAGCGCTCCCAGCACAGCCGTCTCGAGGTTGGAGGCCTTGCGGCTGTGGCGTTCGATGAGGTGCGCTATGACCTCGGTGTCGGTCTCGGTGACGAACTCGTGTCCATCGCCTTCGAGGTCCTCTTTGAGTCGAAGGTAGTTCTCGACAATGCCGTTGTGGACGACGACAATGTCGCCCGTCGAGTCGCGATGGGGATGGGCATTCTCTTCGGTGGGACGTCCGTGAGTCGCCCAGCGCGTGTGACCGATGCCGTAGTGACCCTCGAGCGGATCAAGCCTCAGCGCTTCTTCGAGGTTGCGAAGCTTCCCCTCCGCCCGGCGCACCAACGGCTGGCCGCCGTTGTTACCGACCGCAATGCCGGCGGAGTCGTAACCGCGATACTCCAACCGCCGCAAGCCATCGACGATGATGGGTACCGCCTTATTGCTTAACCCCATGTATCCAACAATCCCGCACATGAGTTATCCACCTTCCAAGTCGACATGGAACTCTTCGATCACGGGATTGGCCAACACGTCTTTGGCGATTTTCTCCACCTCGCGGCGCACCTCGTCGGGTGAAGCGTCGCCCTCCACCTCGATCTCGAAGTACTTCCCCTGACGGACATCAACGACACTCTTGTGCCCCAGCCCGTTCAGCGTCGAACAGATGGTGCGTCCTTGCGGATCCAACACGGTTTTCTTCAGAGTCACGTGTACAACAGCTCGCATACCTCATTGTAAGGCGCGCGGCTCACGGAGCTACTTGCCGATACAAAAGGTCGAGAAGATGCTGTCCAGGATGTCTTCCACCGTGGTTGCGCCGGTGACCTGGTCGATGGGTCGAAGGGAGCTGTAGAGGTCGAGCAACAGCATTTCGTGGGGCACGTTGTCGCAGACTGCTGTACGGCAACGTTCGAGCGACGCGAGCGACTCCCGCAAGAGCCCCTCGTGGCGAATATTGGTGATGAAGCCCGGCTCCTGCCCCTCGGCCTGCCGAGGAACGGCGTGTTCGTAGATTCTCCGCCGTAACTCGTCAAGCCCCTCTCCCGTGATTGCGCTGACCCGTGCGTGAGGTTCGAGCAGCTCCGCGTTCGCGGTGAGGTCGCTTTTGTTGCCGACGACCAAGCTGCGTCCGCCCTCAGCGGCTCGGGCCAACAACTCTCTATCGGTGGGCTCGAGCGGCTGCGATAGATCGATGACTACCACAATCAGGTCGGCGTCGGCCAAGGCCTCGTAACTCTTTTCGACGCCCTTGATTTCGATGACATCGGAGGTGGCGCGAATACCGGCGGTGTCGATCAACTTGACTGGCAGGCCGTGAATCGAGCAGAACTCGGTCACCGAGTCGCGGGTCGTACCGGCGGTGGCGGTGACGATCGCTCGCTCCTGTTCGAGAAGGCGATTGAACAAGCTGGACTTGCCTACGTTGGGGCGGCCGAGAATCGCCAGTGTGATGCCGCCGCGCACCACCTTCCCGTAACGGTAGCTTTCGGCTAAGCGCCGGATGTCGGTTCTTAACGGATCGAGCCGCCCGACGATCTGCTCCGGACCGGCCACGTCGATATCGTCCTCGGCGAAGTCGATGCCCGCCTCGAGCAGCGCGATCAGTTCGCAAAGCTGCTTCTTGATGGGAGCCAGCCGTCGCGCCAACGCCCCTTGCGCCTGCTGGGTCGCCACGCGGGCCTGATAAAGCGTCGTGGCCTCGATCAAGTCACGCACGGCTTCCGCCTGCGCCAAGTCAAGCCGCCCGTTGAAGTAGGCCCGTTCGGTGAACTCGCCGGGCTTCGCCAAGCGTGCACCCGCCTCGATGGCACGCTCGACTGCGAAACCGAGCACGACCGGCGAGCCGTGGCACGAGATCTCGACCACGTCTTCCACCGTGTAGGAGTGAGGCTTTGGGAACAAGGTGACCAGCACCTGATCGACAACCTCGCCCTTGGCGTCGATTAGTTCTGCCAGCGTCGCTTTGCGAGGATGGAAACTTTGGGATGCTGGAAGACGAATAAAGGCGTCGGAAACAGAAAGGGCCCGGGCTCCCGAGAGGCGGACAATCCCGATGCCGCCGCGGCCGGGTGGGGTCGAAACCGCGACGATCGTATCTTCCGGGTAGGCGGAGGGATCAGGAATTGGCAACGTCGTCGCCGGCCCAAATACGGCTAACCGCCACGCTAGGTCTCGGCCTTGCGGACGACCGCGTGGCGGTTCGGCGGCACGCCATCCGAGAGCGTTGTAACCTCCGGATCGTCTCGCAGAGCCAGGTGAATGATACGGCGCTCCCGAGAAGACATGGCATTAAACCGGAACGCGATGCCGGTGCGCTTGACGTTGTCGGCGGCGGTTTCGGCGCTCAAGCGCAACTCCTCGATACGCAGCAAGCGGTAGTCGCGGGCGTCGAAAATGATGCGGTAGCGGTTTGAGTGAGAGACGCCAAGCGCCTCCAGCGTCAGTTGCTCCACCGCCAGCAGTAGTTCGCCGCGCTGCGCCAGCAGCAGATCCAGGTCTTTGCCGTCAAAACTAACGGTGATGTCGGGAGAAATAAACTCGTCGTCGCCGCCGCCTTCGCGAAGCTCGTAATCGAGGTCAAGCCGCGACAGCCTCAGCAGTGGTTTCAGGAATTCGTCGAGCTTAGGACGAAACTGCTCCACCGTCCAGGGGTGATCCGACATACGGTTGCGATAAACGGGGCTGCGCGCGGGGGGATGATTTCAGCTTCAGCCTTTGGACTTCTTTTTGCGCCAGACTTTCGGCTTCTCGATCACGACTTCGTCCGAGGAGAAGCGGTTGAGAAGCTGTTGCTGAATGACCCCAACCAGATTGCCAGTCAACCAGAATAACACAAGGCCGCTCGAGAACCCATAGAAGATGACCCCGAACATCAGCGGCATGAATTTCATCAACCGCATCTGCGCCGGGTCGGCCGACGGCGTGGGCGTCATGCTCTGCATCCAGAACTGCGTCGCGATCATGGCGATGGGTAGGACGCGGATTTGCAGATCTTCAGGACTCGAGAGGTCACTGACCCACAGCCATTCAGCGCCGCGCATCTCGATGGCGACCGTCAATACGTTGTAGAAACCGAGGAAGAACGGGAACTGCAGCAGCATCGGCAAGCAGCTTCCCATCGGGTTGACCCCATGCTCCTTGTAGAGGGCCATCGTTTCTTCCTGCTGCTGTTGTTTCTTGGGGTCCCGCATGCTCAGGCCCTTGTACTTGTCGGTGATCTGCTTGACCTGGGGCTGAATGGACTGCATCTTCTTCATGGACTTCATGCTCTTCCACTTCAGAGGGAACAGCGCGAAGTTGATGAAGATGGTCAGCAGGATAATGCTCCAACCGTAGTTCCCAACGACGTTGTCATGGGTCCAGTGCAAGCCCAGGAAAATCGGCTCCGCGATGAAACTCCAGAACCCGAAACTTACGATGCCGCGCAGCTCGGGTTTCGCGGCGGCGAGAAGGCTCATGACCTTGGGACCGACGAAGAGTTGGAAGCGGTTGACGTCGCCTGAGCCGACGGCGATCGTAGGGAAGGCCTCCTTGTCGGCATCTTTGGTGGGCGCGATTTCGACCGAATCACTCTCGATGCGGAGGTTTTGGTCTTCGTCCGGCGGCCAGAACGCGGCGACGAAGAAGCGGTCATCGATGCCGATGTAGCCAAAGGGTCCGCTGATGGCGAGACGGCTGCCGTTCGGGTCCCCTCCGCTGCAACCTGAAAACCAACTGGCTCCTCCGGCCGCGCGGCGCACCAACTCGCCGGAGGCAGAGTCGTAGTGGAAGGTCGAGCTGTTGAGCGAATCCTGGAGTTGTGCCGTGTCGCCGAATCCGCCGCTCCAAGCCAACAGGTGCGGCACGGGCTGCCCGTTCTTCCGCAGCTCACTCTCAACCTCGACCAGGTTGCCCTCGCGCTCGAAGCGAAACGTCTTGCGGGCAAGGTTGCCGCCCTGGGCGTATTCGAATTCCACCGTGGCTGGGGCGTTGCGGCGGCTGGGGCCGCCGTTAACGACGAACAAGGCCTTGTTGAGATCGTCGAGCTTCCTGCCGTCGGATAGCTCGAGCGAAAAGGGGTAGCCGAATTCCTTGCCGCCCTCCTGGTGGACCAGATCGAGCGGGCCGCCGGCCGCCGAGTCGTAATCCTTCAAGACCCAGCTCGTGACCACGCCACCACGGTTCGAAAACTTGACCGTGTAGGTGTCGGTCTCGACGACGACCTCTCGCTCGGAAGTAGCAGCTTTCGTTTCGGCGGAGGCATCAGAGGTACTCTCGCTTGGCTGCGCTGCCTCGATCGTCGGTGGAGGCGCCGGCGTCTCGGCGGCGGGGGCTTCCGCTTGCTCGGCGTGCTCGGTGGCGGGAGGCTGCGATGGGTCCACCTCCTCGGGAGGCGTACGATTCATGTACACCCAACTCATCAGCGCCATGACCGACAATACGGAGGCCAGCAGCAGCCGGCGCTGCATGAATTGCTCGTCGTTTTCTTCAGGCATCAGGTACGGGGTCGTAGCCGCCCTGGGTAAACGGGCGGCAGCGCAGCAGGCGTCGAGCGGCCAATGACAATCCACGGCCCACTCCGTGGCGCTCGACGGCTTCTTTGGCGTAAGTCGAGCAACTTGGATGGAACTTGCAGCAGAGCGGCATGAGTGGGGAGAAGATCGCCTTGTAGAACAGCAATCCGAACACCGCCAGGTGCTGACCCAGGTTCAGAGAGGACTCAGCGGCCGGGGCGTTGTGTGCGAGACTCGGCTGATCCATGAAAGGCTCTTCGGAATACTCGCTGTAGCTCACTTTCAAGCTTGGGCCACTCGACGTCAACCAAACGTTTTCGTGCGTGGATAACGACTTGGTATCCGTCGGGAAGGTCGGCCCAGTGACGCCGCACCGCCTCGCGAAGCCGCCGTTTCACTCGATTCCGTACGACGGCCCCACCAACGGCGCCAGGTACGGTGAAACCGACCTTGGCCGGCTCGTTCGTCCGCGCATTACGAACGAAAACCGAAAAAAGGGCGCTGGTCACTCGCGCACCTTCTTCGTAGACTCGCTGGAACTCGGCTCTCTTGCGAAGACGCCTGAACTGGGGGAATCGTTGGGAACCAGGAAGACCGGGTGCAGCGGCGCTAGCGTTCCGAGCTGACGGTGAGGACATGCCTACCCTTCGCCCGCCGGTTTGCCAGCACCCTCCTTCCTCCGGGAGTCTTCATGCGGGCGCGAAAGCCGTGCGTCTTGGCTCGCCGCCTTCGATTCGGTTGAAACGTTCTTTTTGGCATCAGTTAACTCACCCGCAACCGCGCCAAATCCTGCGCGCCGGGCGCCTCGTTTACGAAACTCCAGTCTATCAAGGCGCTGGGGGGCGGTCAATCAGGCCAATCAGGGTCAAAGAGGGGCGGGCGGAACACGGGCCGGCAGAGAGAGCCGCTCCAACATCGCCCAAGCTGTTCGTAGCCGGCGATATAATCGGTGCTCCATGCTGACTCGACGTGGTTTTGTCCGGATTGCAGCGGCTGCCGCTCTTGGCTCGCCTGCTTGCTCCACGCCGGAGCCCCGCGCTCCCGCTGCCGACTCGCTGATCGATCAGATCGACGTCTCGGTCATCTGGCACGGCCGTGACACTGACTACACCTGGTTCCACCCGCGGCCTTGCCTCGTGCCGGGCGAGCCTCAGTCTACGCTCCTCATGGCGGTGCAGACCATCTCGGGCTCGGACCTCTTCGGCCCGGTGCATGGGTCCGAATCAACCGACCTCGGCGAGAGCTGGAGCGACCCCGTGCCCATCCCCGGGCTCGGCCGCAAGAAGCACCCCGACGGCGTCGAGGAGGGTGTCTGCGACACCGTCCCGCAACACCACCCCCAGACCGACTCGGTCATCTTCATGGGCTGGAATGTCTACTATCTCAACAACAAGCTCACGCGCCCAAACGAGCAACGCTGGCCCGTCTACGTGGTGCGCCGCGCCGACGGCTCCTGGAGTGCGCCCTGCAAGCTCCTATGGGACAACCCGGCCGCCGGCCGCATCTACGGCAGCAACTGTTCCCAGCGCATCACGCTGCCAAGCGGAGAGGTGCTGGTCCCGCTGACCTATGCCTCCTACGAGAGAACCGACCGTGTCGTGGGCACCGTCCTCTGTAGCTTTGACGGCGAAACCCTGCGCGTCGAGCGTGCCGGCAATCAACTCGAGTTAGGCGTCAGGCGAGGCCTATTGGAGCCATCGATTACGAACTTCGGCGGGCGCTACTACATGACGATCCGTGCCGAGGACGAGTGCGGCTACGTGTCGGTCTCGGACGACGGGCTGGAATGGGGACCGAAGAAGCCCTGGACGTGGGAGAACGGCGAACCCCTCGTGATGTCGACGACGCAGCAGCATTGGCTCGAGCACAGCGAAAGCCTGTATCTGGTCTACACGCGCAAGGCCGAGGCGAACGCCAATGTGATGCGGTGGCGGGCGCCTTTGTACGTCGCGCGCGTGGACCCCGGGCACGCTGGGGGCATCGTCCTGCGGCGCGACACCGAGCAGGTCTTGATCCCGATGAAGGGCGACGGTGTGAACAAACCCGATCAGGTCGCCCGCATGGGTAATTTCCATGTGGTCGCGGCTTCACCGGACCGCAGTCTCGTCACCGTTGCCGAGACGATCCCTTCGCGCGGTTGGATCGGAGACACACTGCAGGCGACCATCCGCTGGAAGACACCGAATCGCCTCGTGAGCTGACCGGGACGGCTGCTAGCCTACTTGACGTGTTCGTTTACCGGCTGAGCGGGATTCGTCGGTGGACGCGTTCGCCTCGGTGGCACGGGCTGGGCCTCGCTCCCCAGGTCTCCCCTTGAGGCTTTTCTGAAGGGCTTCCATCAGATCGATGACGGGCGCCAACCTCGGCCCCTCGGTCGGCGCGGTTTCCTTGCCTTCCCGCTTGGCGTCGATCAGTTCTTTGAGCCGCTGCTGGTAGGCGTCGCTGTACTTGGCAGGCTCGAAGGGTGCGGCAAGGCTTTCGATTAACTGCGTTGCCAGTTCGGCCTCTTGGGGCTTGACCTCGAGGTCGGTGTGCTGCCCGTACTCCTCCAACTGCCGAATCTCGTTGGGGTAGTACATGGTGTGCAGTGTTAACCCCTTGGCGCGCGCGCATGAGCACCGTGTATTCCCGCTGGTGCATGCTTAACTTGGCGATCGCCGCGTAGCCACTCTTCTCCATGGCGTCGGTGAGCAGGAAGTAGGCCTTGCGGCCGGCATCCTCGGGCAGCGCGTAGAACGAGCTGTCGAGGTAGAGCGGGTCGACCTCTTCCAGGCGCACGAATTCGAGGATCTCCATGCCGGCGGCGGAGACGGGCTGGACCTTCTTGATCTCGGCTTCCTCGACGAGGATGTATTGGTCCTTGCCGTCCTGGTAGCCTTTGACCAAGTCGGAGCGCTCGACGTTGGTGTCGCACGTGGGGCAGTAGAGTTGCTGGCGAACGCGGGTGTGGCACTCTTTGTGGAGCTGATTGAAGCTGACCCGCTCGCTGCGCGCGGCTGTGAAGAGGCGCACGGGCACGGAGATCAGTCCGAACGTGATGTAGCCTTTCCAGGTCGTGGCGGCCATGATCGTTAGGGTTTCACAGGGTGCTCGTGGGCGATCGCTCCAGGTGCGGCAAAACGGTCTTAGCATCGTAAGCCGTTATGAATCCCATCGGCAACTCGGCAAGCCCCCGGGGAGCCCCGTGTAGCCACCGTGAACCCGGATGCAGCTTTTCTTTGCGGCTTGTTCGAAGGGCAAGGAAGAAGTTGTATCATCTACACGCGGGGCCGATTCGTCTCCGTCGCTCGGAGAGGAATATGCGTTCTGATCTGACCCGAAGACGGCTGCTTCAGTTTGGCGGCGTCGTGGCTGCCACGAGCACGGCGGCTCCCGGCGTGAGCCGCGCCCTTGCCGCGGCTCCGGCGATCACCGGTCTGCTCGACACCACCGTCGAGCGGGTCGAGCGGATCACACTCACCGTCCCCTTCAGGGACCTGCCGGCCCCCCACATGCACCGCGGCCGCGCGGGCAATTGGAAGTATGTCGAAGTCTGTAAGGTCCACCTCAAGTGCGGTGTCTCAGGCTTCGGCGAAAACATCCAGTACTTCGTTGAGAACTCGGGCGACGACGCCAAGGTCGTTGGCCGCAACGCCGCGGAGTTGATGTGGGATGACTCTCACGGCACGGGGCTGCAGCAGGCGCTCTTCGACGCAGTCGCCCGAGCCACCGACGTTCCGATCCACCGACTCCTAGGCTCCAAGGTTCGCGACCGAGCCTTCATAAGCTGGTGGGATATTGACATGCCGGGCGAGGACTGGTTGACGGAGTGCCGGCTCGCTATCGAGCAAGGCTACACCGACTTCAAGACCAAGGCGCGCCCGTGGTTCGACCTGAACGAACAGTGCCGCTTGCTCTCTGAGAACCTGCCTGAGCACTTTCGGATCGACGCAGACTTCAATCGCATGCTTCTCGACGCCGCGCGAGCCGCGCCTGTCTGCGTCGCACTCGAGAAGTATCCGCAGGTAGCGGCGTACGAGACGCCGATTCCGCAAAGTGATGTCGAGGGCAATAAGCTGCTCCGCCGCAAGACGCGTGTCCCGATCGCCATGCATTACGGCGATCCGCCGATCATGACGGCGCTGCGGGAAGAGATCTGCGACGTGCTCATCATTGGCTATGGAGCACAGAACATCTTGAGCCAGGGTGCTGTCGCGGCGATGGCAAATATTCCTTTCTGGTTGCAGTACGTGGGGACTGGCATCACCGCCGCCTATGCAATGCACTTCGCTGCAGTCCTCACGCACGCGCGCTGGCCGGCGGTGATCTGCCATCAACTGTACGTTCATCCGCTGATCAAGCCGGGCATCGCGGTTGAGAATGGGTCGGCGGCGGTCCCAGAGCGGCCCGGACACGGGTACGAATTGGACGAAGACGCCGTCGAACGCTTTCGGAGTGAGCGGATCACCGAGAACCCCTATCCGCCCGCTGGTCTGCTGCACGCGATCCGATGGCCGTCAGGGGCCACTAGCTACTATGCTGTGGCACAGCACTACTACAAGGACTTCGAACAAGGTAGGCTGCCTGTCTTCTTGCCCGGCATCCACATGGAGACGATCCCCGACGACGGCAGCAAGGACTGGCGAGATCTGCAGAAACGAGCCAGGCGGGGAGGCGTTCATACGGGCGGACGTTCTATCTGACGCCCAAGGAAACCAGTAGGCTCAGCAGGTTAACGAAAGGAATCGAATGCTTGGAAGACTAACGGGTCGAAAACTGCTCGGCATGGGAGTGATTGTCCTGATCGTGGTTGTGGCTTTGGTGTGGGTCCAGCAGAAGATCGCCGGCCTCCTCGATTTGATGAATTGATGTGAGGGCGTGTGCCGATGAAACGAAGGAGCTTCTTGGGGGCGCTAGGCGCCGGAGCGCCGGCGGCACTTGGGGCGGGCGCCGGCGCGGCTCCGTCCCGTGGTGCGGAGCCACAGGAGCCGAAGGTCTTCTTCTACGACGACGGCCGGCATGCCTCAGGCCTCTACCAGTTTGCCCCGCCGCTCTCGCCCGATGACCTGACGCATGGGGTCGATCAGCTCGTCAACAGCGGCGTCGACACCCTCATCTACTCTGCCGGACTCGAAGGCGGCGTGGTGCAGTATGACAGCAAGGTCGGCCAGAAATGGGGCGACAACGTCGATGTCTGGGTCCACTCGATCTTCTATCGCGCCGCGCGCAACCTGCATCAGCTCATCGCCGATGGACATGACCCGATGAAGCTGCTCTGCGACCGCTGCCATCAGAAAGGCCTCTGGTTTTTGCCAACGCTGCCGGTTTCGATCGTCGGAGGCCCGCGCGCGCAGGATAACGGGTACGGCCGCAAGAGTGACTTCGCCTACGACAACCCGCAGTACTACGTCGGCGACGACAATCATCCGCTCGCGAAGCAGTTGGGGCGAATGTTCGGGCCCGAGCGCTTGAGCTTTCTGCATGCCGAAGTTCGCCGGGAGCGGTTCGAGCTTTTCGAAGAGCTTCTGACTCGTTACGAAACCGACGGCGTGGAGGTCGATCTTTCACTCGACAACGAGTTCGGGCCGCACTGCCGCTTCGACGAAGTTCCGCAGCTTGCGCTCTTGCTGACGGAGTGGCTGCGGGACCTACGCGCGGTCGCGGAGAAGGCGCAGCAGTCACAAGGTCGACAAAAACGAATCTACGCTCGGATCCCCGCTTCCGGAGATGACGTTTGGAGTATGGTGGGCTTCGAGGTCCCTGTTTGGGTTTCTGAGGGCCTCGTTGACGGGTTTGTCTCGATCACGGTCGCCAAGAAGGAGACGTCCCAGAACCGTCGAATCTTGCTCGACCAGCATCTAGACCTGCGGCCCGCCGTCGAGTTGACACGGGGAGCGGGCTGCCGCGTCCTGATGGGGCTGCGCGGCACCTTGGGCCGGCAACTGGCAAGCTCGGCGACACCGCCCATGATCTGGGCCGCGGCGGCGTTGGCCTATGAGCAGGGTGCGGACGGCTTCGGCCTGTGCGACGGTATGTGGGCGCCGAACGGCTGGCCGTGGACGAGCGAAGACTACTTGACGCTGCGGCTGCTGGGCCATCCTGACCTGCTTGCCACCGCCGACAAGCACTACATCGCTCGTTCGCTGGCGCGCGGTTCCGACAGCACGGAGGGTCTGTTTCCGGTTGCAGGACCGATCCTGCCCCAAGCTCTCAAAGAAGGGAGGCCGTTGGCCATCCCCCTGAGGGTCACCGACCAACTCGAACGGCGGGCTGAAGAAGGCCGGGTGGAAGAAGTCCGGCTCAGCGTCCGCCTCACCAACATTGAGCTACCGTTGGATCAGGTCGAGGTCCGCCTCAATGGGATCTTGCTCCCCGATGCGATGCTTGAGCCATCCGATCTGCATTTCCGAGCATTCGAGAACATCATCGTTGGACCGTACGGGTATGTGATGGAGTATCGGTTGCCGAGAAATCGCTATCCGGTACGCGGTGACAACTCGGTGCAGGTGACGCTGGTACGGCGGGATCCGAAGATCACCTTGCCTGCCGAGGTGTATGACGTCGATCTGGCGATCAAATACCGCGCTCACCGTCACTTCCAAGATCAACCGATCCACTACTAGTCCCACCAGCATCGAGGGCGGGCCCGCATGGGCGGCCGCCGCCGAGGTGCCCTGCTATGCTGGCAGCCATGGAGGCGATAGAGAAAGTCCGGCAGGAGCTGAAGAAGTACGTTCATCCCTTGCTGGACATCTCGGTTCGCGAGCAGAATGATCGGCTCGAGTTGGTCATCGACCTCAAGAACAAACCGCCTGAGATCCACACGTACTACCTCGAGATCCACCCCCGCGACCTCGAAAGCGCTCAATTCCCGTGGACACTGCAGCGAATGATCTTCGACGGACTGCACGATTACTTCATCGAGATGTTCGTTTACACCCCGCAGAGCCGCGACAACCCCGACGCTCCCGTATGAGCCCGCTCGAAGAGGCGATCCGGAGGGAGATCGGGCGCAATGGGCCGATCCCGTTCCGGCGCTTCATGGAGTTGGCGCTGTACCACCCCGAGCACGGGTACTACCGCCGTGCGCGCGATCCCTTCGGCGTCAAGGGGGACTTCTACACGAATTCGCAGCTTCAACCGGTCTTTGGGCGGCTGGTCGCTCAGCAGATAGCGAAGTGGCAAGAGGAGATGGGTAGCCCAACCGGCTTCACGGTCTTCGAGATGGGGGCCGGGCGGGGAGAAACGCTGGAGGAAGTCCGGAAGGCGCTACCGGGGGCCCGCTCTGTTGGGGTGGATCGAGCTGGCGGCGAGTTGCCCGCAAGGTTCTCGGGCGTCATCTACTCAAACGAACTCTTCGATGCTCTGCCGGCGCACTTTGTGACCCGCCGGGTGACTCGCCGGGATTCGGGAGTTGTCGAGATGCTTGTCGATGCGGCCGACGACGGCTTCCGGTGGGTCGAGGACGAGTCGTCAAATCCGGTGCTGGCTGAGTATGTCGACCGCTACGCTCCTGCTTTGGCTGACGGTCGAAAGATCGAAACCAACCTGGCTGCTCTGGAAGAGTTGGAGCGCATCGCCAACGCGCTCGAGCGCGGGTTTGTGTTGACGATCGATTACGGCTATACGGCCGGAGAACTTGCCCGCGGGCGGTTCCCTGATGGGTCTTTGATGAGCTACCAGCGCCATCAGGCGCAAGAGGATGTACTGAGGGAGCCGGGCGAGCGCGACATCACCTCGCACGTCAATTTCACCGCCCTTGAGGAGCGGGGCCGTGACTTTGGATTAGAGTCGATGGGACTCATTTCGCAGGCACAGTTTCTCTTAAACGTCGGCGAGGCCGACCAGTTCCAAACGGCTCTCGCGGCGTGCGACGAGCCAGAGGCCGCCCGGCTTCGCATGCAACTCAAATCGCTTCTGTTTGGCATGGGCGAAACGTTCCGCGTTCTCGTGCAAAGGAAAGCCTAAGGCTGACCGCTACGGCAGGTGGAGCGGTGTCTCTGTGCCGTTCCGTGCTTGTCATCCCGGCGCGAAATCCCAGCCGTTATACTCCAAGCAAGCTATGGCCACCTCGTCTCCGCGGTCGTCGGTTGATGGTCTCACGAACCGGCGGTTCTCTTTCTATCCGGCCATTCGAAACATTGAGCACAATGAGTGGAGGCTGAGGGAAGAAACCTGGGCCGAGGTGTTGGTCGCGAACGTCGAGACCGGTCAAGAAATCTGGGTTCCGCGCACATATCTGGGCGAAATCAACAGTTCGGATTCGCCCGTCCTGATCATGGGCCTGAACCAGGAGTTGGAGTGGAAAGCCGGCAAGGTCTGGCCGTATCAAGAGCGGATCATCCGGATGCCCGAGCCCACGGGCACGCAACGAGCGCGAACAGGGGAGCCTACTCCCGGACCCACAGCGCCGACAGGCGCCCGCTCGCCGGCCGAGAGGCACATGGGCCGCTTCATCGCCGGGGCGGTGTTGGCCGGGCTGGTCGCGTGCCTGTTCGTCATCCTCTACGCCTTCGACGGCCTACAGAACCCGCTCCGGCTGTTGTTCCCTGCGGACATGAGCACGACGGACCAGCGCTACCTGGCGTTGGCCGCCGCCGACGGCCATCACGAAGTGGTTTCGAAGACCGGCGCTCCCGCAAGTGACGAGTGGATCACGCCGGCCGACGCGGAGATCCAGTTCGCCCTTCTCTCCTATCCCGACCGTTCTTACGCACTGGTGATGATGGGCGCCGACCGTAAGGAAACGCGCTACATTGGAGCGATTCACATCCCGTCGCGCAAGACGCTCGACACGGTGAAGCTGTCAGGCGGGGGGACGACGGCGGCCATGCTGCGGAACCTGCCGGACTTCTAGCCTGCGTTTCTCGCCACGTGGCGAGACGAAGCAACCGAGCCGTGACCGCAAGGGAGCGGTCCGACACGAACCCAGACGTCACCTCGAGGGCTTCTATAGCCCTCCCCAGCCTGCATCTCACCACGTTACGCGTGAACACTACTCTTCCCACGAACGCCGCCGGGCGGGCAGAAACTCGTCCCCTTCGTTCCAAGTGGGCAGCGCATCCGCATCGGCGGTACGCCGGCCCAATTCAAAGCCGAAGCGCGCCAGCTTTTGAAGGCCCGAGAAGTCCCAAGTCGGATCGAACTCGTCCGAGGGCTGATGGTAGCGGTTGGCCGTGTAGTCCTCTTGGGCCTCGACGCCCCAACCCTCCGGCTTGCCGACGTAGTCGACCCCTAACTTGACCGAGAACGCCGGAACGCCAACCTTGGCCAGGCTGAAGTGATCGGAGCGGTAGTAGTAACCCTGCTCCGGATGTGCGTCGGGCCGGATGGAGAAACCGAGCGCCGCCGCCAACGTTTCGACGAGCGGGTGCACCGTCGTGCGCTCATGGCCGACCAGGATGATGTCGCTAGTTTCGCCGAGCGGCGCCAGCCCGTCGAAGTTGAGGTTCAGGGCGGTCTTCCCGGCCGGAACCGCCGGATGGTGCGCATAGAACTCCGAACCCCGTAGACCCCCTTCCTCCGCTCCGACGGCCGCGAAGACGATCGACCGCGTCGGTTTCGGCGATAGCTCTCCGAAGGCACGAGCCAACTCGAGGACCAGGCCCACGCCGGTAGCGTTATCAACGGCGCCGTTGTAGATGGCGTCCCCGTTGACCTCCACGCCGACCCCGAGGTGGTCCCAGTGGGCCGTGTAGATGACGGCCTCTTCCTTCCTGGCCGGATCGCTACCTTCGACGATCGCCACGACGTTGCGTGTATTGATCGGCGTCACCTGGCTCGGGATGCGCCCGCGCAATTTGACTTTCAGCGGGATCGGCTGGAAGTCCTTTGATTCCGACATAGTCAGGAGCTCATCGAGCGTCTTGCCGGCTTCGGAGAGCAACTCCTCGGCAGCCGCCGACGTCACCCACCCGGCCACGCCCAGTGCCGGTTCACCCGGTTGCAGTTTCACGAAGGGCTCTTGGCCGCTCCACGAATTGCGTACCACCGTCCAGGGGTAACCGGCCGTCGGGTCAGTATGGACGATGATGCAACCGAGCGCTCCTTTGCGAAGCGCCTGTTCGTACTTGAACGTCCAGCGGCCGTAGTAGGTGAGTGCCTTGCCGCCAAAGAACTCGGGGTCGTCGGATTGCGGTTCGTTGGTGAACAGGATGACGATCTTGCCCGCGACATCGGCTTGCTTGTAATCGTCCCAACCAAACTCGGGGGCGACGATGCCGTGTCCGACGTAGACCGTCTCGGCGTCGAACTCGACGAGCGGTTGCTGGCGATGGTTGACCGTGACGAAATCGTCCAAGTAGGTGAGCGTTTTCGTGCCGCCGTCCCGTCGCCACGCCAACTCGGTGTCCGGCAGCGATTGAACCCCAACCAACGGGACTTTTTGGAAGTATGTGCCGTCATCGCCCGCCGGCTCAGCACCCGCCAGGGCGAACTGCGTGGCGATGTATTCGGTCGTCAGAATCTCCGCCCGCCCGGCGACTCCCCGGCCCTCCAGCGCGTCGCTCGAGAGCCACTTCGTGTGCGCCTTGATGCGGTCTCCACTGATCAGAGAGGCCGTGTCAGTTCCCGAAGGGCCACACGCACAGGTTGTGAGCACAAGGGCGAGTAGCAGGTGGGTCTTGTCGGGTCTCATGGGCGTTTATCTGTCCGGTCATGCTACCATTCCCGACGACCACTAGCCATGCCCTACTCGTCACGTTTTCTTCCACTTCTTCTTCTAGCCTCCTCCGCTTTTGCCCAAGCGCCGGACTGGTCCGCAGTCCATACGGAGGCGCTCGAAACTCTCGTAGACCTCGTGCAGCTTGAAACATCACAGCCCGAAGGCAACGAGATCCTAGCCGCCAAGTACCTGAAGCAGAAACTGGACCAAGAAGGCATCACGTCCGAGATCTTCGAGGCAGCGCCCGGCCGAGCCAGTATCGTCGCGCGGGTCAAGGGGAACGGAAGCAAGCGGCCGTTGCTGTTGCTGGGACACCTCGACGTGGTGGCCGTCGAGCGCGACGAATGGTCGTTCGACCCCTTCGGCGGTGTCGTGAAAGACGGCATCATCTACGGCCGCGGAACGGGTGACGACAAGGGCGTCGTGTCAGGTTCCTTGCAGGTGCTTTTGCTGCTACATCGCTTAAAGGTGCCGCTCGACCGCGACGTGATCTTCCTGGGCGTGGCGGATGAGGAAGCGGGCGGGCTCAGCGGCATTACGTTTCTGCTCGACAAGCACCGCGAGGCGATCGACGCAGAGTTCGCCATCAATGAGGGCGGCGCGGGCGTCGTCGATCGCAGCTTCAGGCATGTGCGCTTCGAGATACAGACCGCGGAGAAGACGCCGAGGCGCATTGACCTGAAGGCCAAGGGAACGTCGGGGCACGGGTCGGTCCCGACCAAGGACAATCCCGTCGGCACGCTCGCGCGGGCGGTCGCGCGGTTGTTCGATTACGAAACACCCGTCCACCTCAACGAGACCACCCGGGAGTACTTTCGCCGGCTGGCTCGCAACGCCCCGCCGGACGAGGCGGCCGTCTACAACGAGGTCCTCCAAGGGAACCCCAGCCGCGAAACGCAAGAGAAGCTGCGAGAGCTGAGCCCGGTGTTCTACTCGATGATCCGAACGTCGATCGTGCCGACGATCATGAAGGGCGGCTATCTCAAGAACGTCATCCCGTCGGAGGCGGAGGCCACGGTCGACATCCGCGCGTTGCCACACGAAGACCCCGAAGAGCTGTTCCCGCGGCTGAAGCGCATCATGGACGAGCCGAACGTCGACTTGATGCCGCACCCGGTGACGCGTCCGGCTCACTCGCCGGCGCCGTTGGACTCGGAGGTTTTCCTTGCGTTCGAGTCGGTGTTGGCCAAGCGTCATCCCGCTGCGCTGATCCTGCCGCGCATGTCGACGGGCGCTACGGATTCTGCACAGCTTCGCGCCGCCGGCATCCAGTCATACGGTTTCGGTCCGGGCCGCGGGCTCTGGGACCTGACCGGCGGCATTCACGGCAAGGACGAGTACCTCTACGTCAAACCCTTCGAGGAGTACGTTGAGATTCTCTACGACGTGGTGGTCGAAGTGGCCGCGACGAAGTAGGGGTCTGCGCGGGCAAACTGTCAAGAGGTAAACTGTCAACAGGAGAAGTGTTGCTTGTGTGGTTCATCCGCGCAGTGGGTTTGTGTGTCTTGGTGACCGGGACTGCTTTGGCCCCGCACATCGGGTGGTGTGAGCCGAAGGTGCAGGCCGAGCCCAAGCTGCTTTCGGTCTATCCTTTTGGGGGTACCATCGGAACTGAGTTGAAGGCGGAAGTGCGCGGGACGGCGCTCGAGGGTGCCTACGGCGTTTGGTTCGACAGCGACGGCCTCACTGCCACCGTCGAGCGCGTGGATGTCGTCGAGCCGAGCGAAGACGACAAGAAGAGCTACGACACCAAGAAAAGCAAGGCTGAACCGAAACAAAAGGCCGTGCTGGCTGTGCGCATCAGCGACACAGCGGAGTCAGGTGTCTATCGGCTGCGCCTGGTGACGCCTCAGGGGCTGTCGGACTCGCTCGTTTTCCGGGTTCATCGCCAGCCGGCTATCGAGGAAACTGAGCAAGTCCATTCGAGTGCTGAAGCGGCTCAGTGGCTCAAGGAGCGCCCCATTGCGCTAAACGGCAAGATCGGTGCAAAGGGGGAGGTGGACTACTACCAGTTCGAGGCGCGCGCCGGTGAGGAGCTGCTGTTCGAGGCCTACGCGGGCACAGCGGCGATGGACCCCACCCTGACGCTCTTCGCTCCGACGGGCAGTTGGCTCAATCCGGCGCGCCTCACGCGTCTGGCGTACAACAATGAGCCCGTTCATTTTCCGGGGTACTCGAATGAGTCGCGTTTGACGTATCGGTTCGACAAGGCCGGGCGGTATCTGTTGCGCGTCGAGTCGTTCCTCGGCGCCGGCAGCGCGGATCACGTGTATCAGCTTCGTGTCAGTGCCGCCGACTCGACTGGACGCAAAACTCACCGCACGCGGTACCGGCCGGCTCAGACGTCGGCGAACCGTTGGCAAGAGAGGGACTTCACCCGAGAGCTGCCACCAAACCACATGGACATTCTTTGGTCCCGTTCCGTCGAGCCGCCTCCCCCAGACGCCTCCGAGAAAGAAGCCGAGGACGAGCCGAAGAAGACGAGCGAACCGTTCCGTGGCCCGATTCCCGCAACCCAGGTCGATCCAGGGGCCGAGCCCGTCGAGGTCACCCTGCCGGCCATGATCGAGGGCGCCATCGAGCGGGCCGGAGACGTCGACAGGGTCCGCTTCGAAGCGAAGCGTGGGGACCGCGTCGTGTTGGAGATCCAGACGACCGAGGCCACGGTCCCGGATTTCAACCCGTTCTTGAAAGTCATGGACGAAAACGGCGTAGAGGTTTTCACCAACATCCACTCGAACCTCAACAACAACGGTGGCTTCATCATGAAGACCATCCAGCCGAAAACGACTTTCACGTTTCTGCGGGACGGGACGTTCACACTGGAGATCCGAGACGTCACGACCCAACTGGCCGATGACCGTTTCGCGTATCGGGTGCTGTTGAGGCCCCAGGTGCCTCACGTGGGCGCGGTTCATATCGCCGAAAATCTTCTGAATCTCAACCCCGGCGAAGTGAAGAAGATCTCGATCGTCACCGATCAGGAGGAGGGCTTCGACGGCTATATTGGTTTGACGGCGGAAGGGTTGCCGCAGGGCGTTCGGACGATGATGGCGACGGAAGTCACCCCCGTCAAACCCCCGCCGTTGAACGATGGCAAGAAACACCGGTATGTGGCGAAGAATCAGATCGCGACGCTGCTGTTCATGGCGGACGTCGATGCGCCGGCGACGACAATGCCGAGCAAGGTGAAGATCAAGGCGACACCCGTACGCGCCGGCAGGATGGGGAAACCCGTCGAGGTCAAGGAGCTGTTAGTCATGGTGCGGCAGCCGGCCACGGCCGTGAGCCAAGCGGGCTCCGCCCAGGCGCAGGCGGCGCGATGAGTTTCCGAATGAATTCGATGAGAGGACCGATTGTCCGCGCTGGCACCGTACGGCTGGTGCGAACAGCGGTTTCCTGCGCCGTTCTTCTGCTCTGGTCCGGACTCAGTACCACTGCGGCCAACCGCACCGAGCTGGTTGCCGTCGAGCTGCTCCCCAAGGAAACAACGCTGCGCGGAGCTAACGCATCGCAGCAGTTGCTGGTCCTGGGCCGCTTCGCGGATGGCAGCAAGAAGGATCTGACATCTGAAGCCGAGATCCGCGTCTCGGATCCAGCGGTGGCCGGTCTCGATCCCTCCGCGCGGGTGTCAGCTCTCTCGGATGGAGCCACGCGCATCTCGGCGACCGCACGGGGGCTGCACGCTACCGCCACCTTTCAGGTCGAGCAGTCGGCTGAGCAACGTCCCTTCAGCTTCGCCCGTGACATCGGCGGAATCCTGACGCGCAAGGGTTGCAACGGGGCGGCGTGTCATGGCGGGGTAAAGGGCAAGAACGGATTCAAGCTTTCTGACAATGCCGAGCACGCGCGGGATGACTACCGGTGGATCGTCAAGGGTGGCGCCTTCCAAGTCCTGACCGATGAACCTGCCGGCGAGCAGATCCCCCGCGTCGATACCGAAACCCCCGAGAAAAGCCTGCTCCTCCTCAAGCCCACCATGGAGGCTGTCCACGGTGGAGGGCTGCGCTTTGAGAAAGCCTCAGACGACTACAACACGATCCTCGACTGGGTCCGCAGCGGCGCTCCTTTCGGCGAGCAGGCGGACGAGGCATCGCGGTTGGTCGCGCTCGAAGCGTTTCCACCACGGCTGTTCCTGCGGCCCGGCGAAAAGCATCAGGTCTTGGTGACGGGACGCCTCGCGAGCGGAGCCGAGGAAGATTTCTCGGCCCAAGTGCTTTACGAACTCAAAGGGGCCGAGGTGGCCGAGGTCTCGCCGTCCGGCGTTGTCGAGGCCAAAGGCCCGGGCGAGGTTGCGGTCCTGATACGCGCCGCCGGCAGGATCGCGAGCTTCCAAGTCGGTGTGATCGGCCCCGAGCCGGACCCCTACCCCGAAATCGAGCCGCGCAACTTCATCGACGAGCACACATTCACCAAGCTGCGCAAGTTCAACATCGTTCCCTCGGATGGCTCGACGGACGCGGAGTTCCTTCGCCGTGTCTGCCTCGACCTCACCGGCACCCTGCCGCCTCCCGAAAGAGTGCGCGAATTCCTCGCCGACCGGGATCCGGCGAAGCGCGAGAAGCTGATCGACATCCTTCTCGAGTCGCCCGAATACATCGACTACTGGACGTACCGCTTCTCCGATTTCCTCAGGGTGGCGATTTACGCGCTCGGGAACAATTCGAAATGGAGTCAAGACTACTGGGAATGGATCCGTGAAAGTATCGCCTCGAACAAGCCGTACGATCAGATGGCGCGTGAGCGGATCGCCGCGCAGGGTTACGCCGGGCCTTCGCGGCACTTCCTTCCCATCGCGGTGATCGGCCCCCCGCCGGACACGATGATGGAAGAGGTGCGCGTCTTTTTCGGGCGCCGCTTCGACTGCGCCCGCTGCCACGATCACCCCTATGAGAATTGGACGCAAGACCAGTTCTGGGGGCTCACGGCGTTCTTCGGCCACGTGACGCGCACGGGTACGTCGGGCCTCGACTCGGTCGTTTACGACTACCCGATGGGGAAAGAGATAGCGCCGGACGTGGTTGGCGCCAGGGAGCTGCGCATTTTGCATCCGCGCACGGGCGAGGAGATGCCGCCGACGCTCCTCGACGGCACGGTCCTCGAACACGGTGAGCAGCGGAGTGTCCGTGGCGACTTGGCGCAGTGGATGACGTCGCAGCCCTACTTCGCCGAGGCTGCGGTCAATCGCATTTGGAGCCTTCTCTTCGGACGCGGCATCGTGGATCCGGTCGACGATTTCCGCAGCACGAATCCCCCCACCCATCCTGAACTCTTGCGAGAGTTGACGGAGGATTTTGCCAAGCGCGGACACGACATCAAGGCGTTAATCCGACTCATTGTGACGTCGAGAACCTATCAGCTCTCGAGCGAAACCAATGAGACGAACAAGGCGGACCGCACGAACTACTCGCACGCCTTGGCGCGCCCGCTGGACGCGGAGGTATTGTTGGACGCGATCGCCGATGTGACAAAGGTCCCGCAAGCTTTTGTCGCTCTTGGCGCCGGGGCCCCGCGAGGGGAGAGCCAGATGCCGTTGGGAACGCGGGCGGTGCAACTGCGCGAGACGGACCTGTTCAAGTCGCAGTTCCTCGACGTGTACGGGCGTCCGAATCGAGCGGCCGTCCCGGAACGGAACGTAAGGCCGAACCTGGGGCAGGCGCTGCACGTGCTGGTCGGTCCCACCTACAACGAGAGGCTTTGGAGTGAAGGCGGCCGGGTGTATGATCTCTACAAGAGCGGCGCCGGCGACGACGAAATTATCGAGGAGCTGTATCTGGCGGCGCTGACGAGGCGTCCGACAGAGGCAGAGTTGGCGGACCTCAAGAAACTGATCGCCGGTTCGGCCAGCCGCGAAGAAGCGTTGCGCCACCTGCAGTGGGGCATGCTCAGCTCGCGCGAGTTCGCGGAGAACCACTAATGCGGCGTCCCAAGGCCGTCGTTTCCGTTGACCCTGTAGGGACGGGCCCCTGCGCCCGTCCGTCACCGCGTTTTCGGAAGAGTCCACTAGGTGCGTGGACACATGCTGTTCGGCATCAGGAGAGCGACAAACCATGAAACAAGTTGGCTGCCAGTGTGCTAGTGAACAGGAATGGTCCCGCCGGGATTTCATCAAGGTCGGCTCGCTCGGCTTCCTAGGGATGCATCTTGGTCAGTCGCTGCTGCTCGACCAGGCGGTCGCCGCCAGGACCGGCCGAGCGCCCGACGGTACCGCCAAGTCGGTCATCGTGGTCTGGCTCGAGGGCGGACCCAGCCAGAAGGACACCTTCGACCCCAAACCCAGCAGCTCCTTCCGTCCCATCTCGACCAACGTTGCCGGCATCCAAATCTCCGAGCTGTTCTCAGCGATGGCCAAGCGCATGGACAAGATGTCGATCATCCGCTCGATGCGTTCGTTCGGCGACGACCACCCGCAGGCGACGCACTACGCCGCCACCGGCCACGAGCTGAACCCCGCGATGAAGTTCCCGAGTTGGGGGTCGATCGTCGGCAAAGAGCTGGGGCCGGTCAACGCTCTACCACCCTACGCGTTCGTTTCCAAGCGGGACTATAGGAAGCAGTATCAGGGTTATTTCCAATCGGCGTTCCTTGGGCCGGACTACGACCCGATGATGATTCCAGACCCCTCGAAGGACGACTTTGAGGTCGCCGACCTGAGCGTGCCGAAGTCGCTGGCGCCGGCGTCGATGTCCGAGCGCCTGGAGTTCCGGAAAGTAATCGACCGCATGTATCGCAAGCGCGTCGAGAGCCTGGAACATACCGAGATGGACGCCTTCACCAAGAAGGCCTGGGAGATGATCCTGGCACCCGAGGTGCGGACCGCGTTTGACCTTTCGAAGGAATCCGACAAGACCAAGGACGCCTACGGCCGCGATTCGGTCGGCCAGAGCCTGCTGCTGTCGAGGCGGCTCGTCGAGAGTGGCGTTCGTTTCGTGACGGCGGCGGGCTTTCACGGCAACTCGTGGGACACGCATTCGAAGAACGACGCGGGACACCGCGACCGCCTGTGTCCGCCGCTCGACAAGTCGCTCTCGGCGCTGCTCGACGATCTGGTCGACCGGGGGCTCTACGACTCGACGGTGGTGGTAGCGATGGGCGAGTTCGGCCGCACACCAGAGCACAACCCGGTTCTCGGGCGCGATCACTGGCCGAACTGCTGGTCGATGATGCTCGGCGGCGGCGGCATCCAGGGCGGCCGGGTCGTCGGCGCCAGTGACGAGCGCGGCGCCTACATCGCCGACCGGCGCGTGATGGTCGGCGATCTTTTCGCGACCGTCTACAAGGCCCTCGGAATCGACTGGACCAAGGAATACATGACCCCCATCGGCCGGCCCCTCAAGATCGCCAACTCGATCGACGACACCACCGGCGAGCCGGTCCACGAGCTGTTCTGAGCGAGACTACGTCGATCGGGCCATCGGCATCCGAGTAGTTACTCCCACGACTTGTCGTAGCTGAACACGACCTTGCCGGACGTGTTGATGTAGGCGAACTTCTGGCTGACTTCTGACAGGCCATCTTCGCCTATGTCAAAGAGCTGGACGTGAGCCAAGCTCTTGAAGAAAGGGCTGGCTTCGGCGAACCGGCCGGGGAAAGCTTGCCAGCCATCCTTGTCGATGAAGTAGTAACCCTTCTGTTCCACCGGAGCGAGGCCGTTGGAGAAATCCTTGGCCCAGTCATAGATCGGTGGTATCACGGATTCGCCGCTAGCATCTATAAAACCGAACTTGTCTCTCACGATAACTCTCGCCAGACCATCCGAAAACGGCCAGGCGTCGTCGAATGAAGGTTTGATGACGATCTCGCCGGCAGAATCGATATATCCCCATTCACGATCGATCCGGACAGGTGCCATCCCTTCTGCAAAGTCCTTGAGTCGATCGAACCGTGCTGGCAGAAGGTGTCCTGATTTGTTTACGAACGTGTATTTACAGGCCGGCGGCAGGCCTTCGGTCACGGGGGCTTCTTCTGGCAAAACTTGCACGGTTGCGCAAGGTCCATCGCCAGCGTGCCAACACGGTTCGTCGACTACTACGACGCGGGCCATCCCTTCAACAAAGTGTTCTGCAGCAAGGAAACGCGGTTCGATCACGAACTTGCCTGTCTTGTCAATATAGCCGTACTTCCCGTCAACCTCGACTCGGGCCAGTCCGTCTGAGAAGTAAGACACGTAACCGTGCGGGTGACCCTTGAAACGTGGCGAGATCGCGAACTCGCCGGTCGTATCAATGTACCCCCAGAGTCCGTCCTCTTCTTCCAGTGCAACCGCTAATCCCTCCGAGAAAGCCCACCCTCGATAGAACTTCTTGTCGAAAGCTCGCTTGCCCTGGCGGTTCAGGTACTCACCGTCGCTGTTACCCGTTTCGAGTAGGCCCGCATGGAATTCGTTGCCGGAGGCCCTGAACCTCGGTTCAATTACGACCTTCCCGGTTTGGTCAATGTACCCAGCCGTACCATCTCTGATGAATCTGTAGAGAGGATCGGCGGCCTTGCTTCGCGGAATCCAAATCGGATAGCTCCACGAGCAGGCCAATAACGCGCACGCTGACGAGAGAAACACGAGCAGGATCCGGATTGTCACGTAGCCCATCGCCTACCACCCGCCTTATGAGTTTCCAGCCCGCAAGAGCGAGTCCACAAGTCATCCTAGTCGATTGCGCTCCATGACCGCTGTCGGTGATGTGAGCCGGCTCACTCTTCGCCCAGCACCCACTTGCGAAACAGCGCTGCCACTCTTCTTGCGCCGGACGGTAACAAGTCAATCATGCTGTGTCATCACGAGTAAATCGTGTATCAATCCTGCCGCCTCACGGCGCGTCCGCGCCTACCGGATATCCCTTCTGGGTTGAAAATGTTGAGGTTACCGGGTCCTATCTGATGAACTACTGGGGAGTCATCACAGTTGCGACGTGACAATCAATCGCGCGTCTCTAGCACCCACCTCTTGAACCAATCTAGATTCCGCCTCATCAAGTCGCGCTGGTGCATGGGCTCGCGGATGCCGTGGCCTTCGCGGGGGTAGGTCACCATCTCGACGGGCACCCCGCGGTCGCTCAAGATCTGGTGGATCTCCGGGTTGTGCTCAGAGTCGTTGTCGCCGCGCTGCAACAGGGAGGGGGTCTTGGCGGTCGTCAATCCCCGGCGGGACGAGTGGCGGATGTAGTTTTCGCCGTGGTCCCATGGGTTGCCGCCGAAGTACGTCCACAGGACTTCGTGCGCGCCGTAGAACTCGCCGTAGTAGGTGATCCAGTCGGTTGCAGGCGCGCCGATCGAGGCTGCTTTGAACCGGTGGGTGTGGCCGATGACCCACGAGGTTAGATAGCCGCCGTAGCTCCAGCCCATGACTCCCAAGCGGTCGGGATCCGCGACGCCTTTCTCGATGAGGTGGTCGACGCCGGTCATCACGTCGTCGAAATCACCGAAGCCTTGCGACTCGATGTTCTTGAGCCGCCATTCCGCCCCATAGTTGCTGCTGCCCCGGAAGTTCGGCTCCAAGATGGCGAATCCTTCCTGCGCAAGGAGCTGTGTAGGATAGGTCCGAGGGTTCGGATACCCTTCCGTCGCCACGCCCGTCGGACCGCCGTGTAGTTGCACAAGCAGTGGGACGCTCGTGCCTTCCCGGTAGCCAATGGGATAGCGGAGCACCCCCTCGACTCGAGAGCCGTCTTTCGATTTCCACGATATGGTTTCGGTGCGAAGCGGCGGGTAGTTGGCGGCATGAGGGTTGACGTTCGACACCTGGCGGGCGTTTGCCCTCTCACCGCCGCTCGGCAGATCGGCGACAGCCACTTCCGGCGGTGTGTTGTTGGACATTTGGATGAAGGCAACGCGCCCACCGTCTCGGCTAACGCTGAACGCTGATGGATACACGGGGTCGAGGGGCAGCTTGCGACCTTCTTGCTGTTTCAGGTCGACTTCAAGAAGGTGGTAGCGTGTACTCCAGCCCGCGCCGAAGATGATTCTCGATCCGTCCTCCGACCACCAATGCGAGTCACCGCCCCGAAAGACGTCGCCTTCGTACAGGCTCTTGAGACGCCGGATCGGGCCGCCCCCTGAAGGCACGATCGCCACGTCGCGTTCGGCGAAGTAGTTCGACGTGCCGCCTTGGGTGTGAAAGGCGATCCGTTTGCCGTCGGGCGAGTATGAAGGGCTGGCATCCCGGCCCTCTTGAGTGACCAACGCGGTCGTCTTACCGGTCGCGACGTTGACTTCGTACAGGTCCACGTAAAAGGCCCAGCGGCGCTCAGGGTTCTTCTGAGATGCGTAGACCATCCGTGTTCCGTCGGGCGACCAATCAAACGAGGTGATGTGGTGGTCTTGTTTGGTCACGAGGCGGGCTTCGCCGCCCTCAGCCGGGACGGCGTAGATCCGGCTGTACTTGAGGTTCTCTCCGCGGACGATGGCATCGTCTCTGGCCTTGATGCGCGCGGCCTCTTCATCGCCGATCGGATCAACGGCCAGGTAACCGATCGATTTCCCGTCGGGAGACCATACGAAGTGCGTTGCACCCGTGGCGGTATTGGTGAGCTTCTGAACGCCAGGGTCCGCGAGATCGCTGAGGTAGACTTGCGAACTCCCGCCGCGACTTGAAAGGAAGGCCAGCCGTCGGCCGTCGGGCGCCCAGCGGGGAGAGTGATCGGAGTCGTGAGAGCCGGCGAGTGGTCGATCCGACTTTCCGCCGGCGTCCACGATTCGGATCTGCGAGTCGTAAGCGTTTCGTTCGCGGTTCTCGCTGCGAACGACGTAAGCGATCTGCTCGCCGTCAGGGCTGATCCGCGGATCGGCGACGGTCTTCAGAGCCATGATGGCGTCAAGCGTCCAGGGGCGGTCGCCGGCCGAAGCCGCGAAGGGAATCAGTAGAGGTAGAAACGAAGCTAACAGTCGTCGAGGCATCTCGCCCTTTCTCGGTCGTCGTAACTCGAGCAGGTCCCACCGTAAGGGTATCGTTTTGCGATCCCGCCGGGGGCGCGCTTGGTGAAGATCTTGATGTAGCCCTCGTCGTCCCCAACCAAAACTCAGAGCCGCAAGCGTCAGCTTGCGCTACGCGGCGGCGGCCGGCAGCGGTCCACTGAACCCGCGACATCTCGCAGACGACCAGCGCTCTCCAACGCCGGCCCAATTACCCAGCGATTGGCACAGGCGACCAAGCAACGACATGCAACCGCTTCGAGTAGTGGAGAACCGGCTGATCCGGCAGCGAAACGCCGAAGGGCTCGGTCATCGTGTTCACTTCGATCTCCGCATCGGCGCGCTGCAAGGCCCAGCGATGGTGATGGACGTCGCCTCGACATACCCGGCCACCGGGCGCTTGGGAGTACAGGCAGTAGCGCTCGGTAAGCCAATGATCGATGCTGCCGGGCTTCGCTGCAACCACGTCCGAAACCGGGCCATAGCGCGCGGAGAACCGGACCCCGCCGGCATTGTTGGTAAGCCGGCGGCTCCGGTAGATCAACTCGTCCCGCGCCGCCGCGACCGACATCTCCGCCCGATAGTACGGCAAATGAAAGAACCGCCGGGCCGTCCGCACCGCTACCGGGTTGGCAGCGTCCAAACTAAAGAACCACACGCCGGGCTTGCCGCCGGCCGTAACGTAGGTGCGGACATTCAGCTCCGGAAAGGCAGACAGCCAGGGTAGGTTGGGCACTCCACGAATCCCGACGCCTTCCATCCGGAACGGTACGACGCTCAGCCAGGCCGTACCCTCGAACTCATCGATAGCCAGAGCGTCGGGAATCAGCGGCCTGAGACTCTCCGCCGGGACGGGCCAGTGCGCAAAGAGGACATCGAGCCACGACTGCCGCCACCTCCAGGCACGCGGAGGCACGGGCCAAGGGCGATGATGGTCTGTGTGATCGAACGCGGGGTGCGGCATGACCGCTCTTAGGGTATGACAGACGCATCTGCCATCCTCGCGGTCTCGGGCACGGCATGCCGTGCCCCTACATTGCAAACCGCAACGGAATCGTATTTGCGAAATACACTACTAAGCAACGATGTCTTTGATCGGGTTGCCGAAGTCGATGTCGAGGCGCTTGCGGCCGGGGACTTCGAGTCGCCGCGGGTCGAGCCCAAGTTGGTGCAGCACCGTGGCGTGAATGTCGGTGACGTAGTGGCGGTTTTCGACGGCGTGGAAGCCCAGCTCGTCCGTCCGTCCGTGGACGTAGCCGCGTTTGATGCCGCCGCCGGCCAGCCAAACCGAGAAGCCATAGGGGTGATGGTCGCGTCCTGTGGAACGCTCGGCTCCCGGCGTACGGCCAAACTCGGTGGCCCATACGACGAGCGTTTCGTCGAGAAGCCCCCGCTGTTTGAGGTCCTTCAGAAGTCCGGCGATGGGCTTGTCCACCTGCGGGCACAACTCCGAGTAGCTTTTCTTGAGTTGCGTATGCCCATCCCATCGTCCCGCGCCTTGGCTGCCACCGTGGTAAAGCTGCACGAATCGCACGCCACGCTCTGACAAGCGCCGAGCCGATAGACACACCTCACCGAACGGTTGGGTCGCCTCGTCGTCGAGTCCATAGAGCCGCTTGGTTTCCTCACTCTCGTCGCTGAACTGAATGGCCTCGGGGACCGACATTTGCATGCGGAAGGCCAACTCGTAGGATTTGATGCGCGCCCGGAGCGCCGCGTCGTCGGGGTATTCCACGCTCGACATCTTGTTGAGCCGCCGCAGCAACGCAAACTCGCTTTCCTGCTCTTCGCGATACATGTCAGGACCAGGCGAAGCGAACGGCAGCGGGTTGTCGGGATCGACCTCAATCTTCACGCCGGCGTTGGCCGGGCCGAGGTAGCCCGCCCCATGGGTCCCTTCGCCTCCGCAGCAGTCGGCGGGCGGCTGGCCCAGGGCGATGAACTTCGGCAGGTTGTCATTGAGCGACCCGAGCCCATAGTGCACCCAAGATCCCATGGTCGGCAGGTAGCCGTCGAATATATGGCGGCCGGTGTGAAACTGTAGCTGCGCGCCGTGGTCGTTATCGGTGGTCCACATCGAGCGCACGACCGAGAGATCGTCGGCGCAGCCACCCACGTGAGGCCACCAGTCGCTAACTTCGATGCCGCTCTGCCCATGCTTGCGATAGCCGACCTGCATCGGGTAAAGCTGCGTCATCATCTTGCGGCCCGTTACGATTTCCTGAATATTGCCCCGGACCAGGGGTGAGTTCAGAGCGTCTTTGTAGGGCGTTTCGGCGATGCTCTTGCCCGCGTACTTGGTGACGGCAGCCTTGGGGTCAAAGCTCTCGAGGTGACTGACGCCGCCGATCATGAAGATCCAGATGACGCGTTTGGCCTTCGGGGCAAAGTGCGGCTTGCCGTCCGGCGGCGCCCAGGGCTGCTCACTAGTGTTGGCGGAGGCGTGGTCGCCTTGCAGCATCGAGGCCAGCACGAGCCCGGTGAGCCCCATGCCGGCATCGGCGAGAAAGGCTCGGCGGTTGGTGCCGCAACAGGAGGGCCGAATCGCTTTGGTTTCGTGAGACATGTTTCTCCGGCTAGGTGGTGCGTTTCGCGAACAAGGTTGCGTTTCGCTTTCCAATGTAGGGGCACGGCATGCCGTGCCCGAAGCCGCCACGATGGCAGATGCCTCTGTCAGATAGGTTACTGAACTTGTGAAACACTATCCTACGCAACAATGTCCATGATTGGACGACCGAAATCGACATCGAGCCGTTTGCGGCCCGGCACTTCCAGCTTACGTGGGTCGAGACCCAACTGGTGCAGCACGGTCGCGTGCGCGTCGGTGACGTAGTGGCGATTCTCCACCGCATGGAAGCCCAACTCGTCCGTCGCGCCGTGGACGTATCCGGCCTTCACGCCGCCGCCCGCCATCCAAATCGAGAAGGCGTAAGGATGGTGGTCGCGTCCGTTGGCTCCTTCGGCCCCCGGGGTACGTCCGAACTCGGTGGCCCAGACGACCAGCGTTTCATCCAACAGGCCACGCTGCTTCAGGTCTTTCAACAACCCGGCGATGGGTTGGTCGACCTTCCCGCAGAGATCCGTGTAGCTCTTTTTGAGGGACTTGTGCGCGTCCCACCGATTGCCCGACGTGCCGTGATAGACCTGTACGAATCGCACGCCGCGCTCGGAGAGCCTTCGCGCCCCGAGACAGACTTCACCAAACGGGCGGGTCACGTCGTGATCCAACCCATAGAGCCGGCGTGTCTCCTCGCCCTCCTCACTGAACCGTAGCGCGTCGGGGACGGCTGTCTGCATGCGGAAGGCCAACTCGTACGATTTGATGCGCGCCCGCAGCTTGGGATCGTCAGGGTACTTGACTCCCGACAGCCGATGGAGTCTGTTCAGGAAATCGAACTCGCTCTTCTGCTCGGCCTCGTACATGTCAGGCCCGGGCGAGGCGAAGGGCAGTGGATTCTCCGGGTCGACCTCGATCTGCACCCCGGCGTTCGCGGGGCCGAGGTACCCGGCGCCATGGGTCCCCATACCGCCGCAGCAGTCGCCGGGCGGCTCACCAAGCGCGATGAACTGCGGCAGGTTCTCGTTCAGCGAGCCGAGCCCGTAGTGCACCCACGAGCCGATCGTCGGCAGGTAGCCGTCGAAAATGTGCCGTCCGGTGTGAAACTGCAGAATCGCGCCGTGGTCGTTGTCGGTGGTCCACATCGAGCGGATTACCGAGAGATCGTCGACGCATTCACCCACGTGCGGCCACCAATCGCTCACCTCGATGCCACTCTGCCCACGCTTGCGGAAGCCGGTCTGCAGTGGGTAGAGCTTTGGCCGGATGTGTCGTGTATTGCCGGGGATGAAGGCGACGACGTTGTCCTTGGTGTAACTTGCGTTGAGGACGTCGCGGTGAGGCGTTTCGGCGATCGACATGCCGCCGTACTTGTTGACCGCGGCTTTGGGGTCGAAACTCTCCAGGTGGCTGACGCCGCCAAGCATGAAGATCCAGATGACGCGCTTGGCCTTGGGCGCGAAGTGCGGCAGGCCGTCGGGTGGCGACCACGTGTCGTGGGTCGGGGTCGCACCGATGCCGTCACGGGCAAGCATGGCGCTCAACGCCAGGCCGGTGAAACCCATGCCGGCGTCGGCCAAGAAGACGCGGCGGCTGGGGCCGCAGCATCCGGTCGATTGAAACGGGAGTGACTTCTTCATGACTGTCTACCGGATCGTCACGAACTCGTTGTGGTTGAACAGCACATGCACCAAACTCTCCCGCGCGCGCAAGTGCGGTTGCGCGGACGGCGGCACCTTCTCATTCTTGGCACCCGTCTCGAAACTCTTTAGACTTGACGTATCGCTGTAGAGGCCGGCCTGCGAAACAAGGAACTTCTGTGATTCCTTCCGTTCTTCGCTCGATGGGGGCCGGCCCACGATCGCATCAAACGCCTCGTCAATGAACCGCCCGGCGTTGCCTTCCGACTCACCGACGCGATCGGTCAGCGCTCCGGCGAGCTTCCGCGACATCGACAGACTCGTCTTGCTGTTCGAAAGCGACAGCGCCTGATGCGGCGTGATGCTCTCGTTGCGCCGGAAGCACTCGTTCGGGCTGGGAGAGTCCCAAAGCCTCAGGAACGTCATCTGCGTGTCGGGGGTGTGCTGGAAGTAAACGCTGCGCCGCCACAAGTCCTCGCCCTCGGTGGCGGCGATCTCGGGTCCGCCCATGGCCGGGTCGAGCTGCCCGGCGAGATACAGCAAGCTGTCGCGTACGGCTTCCGATTCCATACGGCGAGGATTCATGCGCCAGAGCGAAATATTGTCGGGATCCTTCGACAGGCCGGGATGGTCCCGCTCGGCCCACGACTGCATGCGATAGGTGTTGCTGGTGACCATTAGCCGGTGCATGTGTTTCATGCTCCAACCGCTTTCCATGAACTCGACCGCCAGCCAATCGAGCAATTCCGGATGCGACGGCGGCTGGCCGCTCGAGCCGAAGTTGAACATGGTGGGCACAATGCCTTCGCCGAAATGCCGCAGCCACATATGATTGACGGCCACGCGCGCGGTGAGAGGGTTGTCTTTATTGGCGATCCACCGCGCCAGAGCGAGACGGCGCCCGGTGCTGGTTTGCGGATAGCTCTCTCCTACCGCCGTGTACGTTTGGGTGGGGCCGCCGAGCGCTTCGACGGCGGCTTGCAGCTTCTTCTTGGCCACGCCGATTCTCTTCTCGTCGGCAAACTTGTTCTCGTCCTTTTTCTTCTCGTCTGCTTCTTGCTTGGCGGCTTCCTCTTCGCTCTCGTCGGGCTTGGGGTTGGGATTGAGCAGGGCCTCGGTCAGCTCCTGCTTGGCTTCGAGAACGTCGGCTTCGGCCTGGAGGATGCGAGTCTTTCGTTCTTCTTTGAGAGCCGCCTCCCCCAGCGTTTCGGCGTCGGCATCCGCTGTCAGACCGTGCTCGGCCTTGTCGGCGGCGATGCGCGCCTCGAGCGCGGGAAGATGGGCTCGTGCACCCAGTAGACGCTTATCCGCCAGCTCGACTCGATTTTCCGCCTGGCGAAGCGCTGTTAAGGCCTCTTCCTCGCTGAGAACCTTTTCTTCCTTCGCGGCCTCACCTTTCACGGCGGCATCGCGATTGCCTTCGGCGACCAGCACTGGTTCGACTGGAGCGGAAGCCGTGAGTCGCTGTTTCGCCTCCGCCAACTCTTTCTTGGCCTCCACCACTTCGTTCTCGGCCTTCTCGATGTCTTCTTTCGCCTTCTTGATCAGGTCGGTGTGGACGAAGTCACGCGATGCGGGGTAGGAGACGTTCAGCGGCAGTTCGATGGACTTGATCTCCAGCCCTGGATCGCCGAAAAGCCGCGGCACGCCGGGACTGAGGGGGTGATCTTCATCCGGGTTCATCTCGCTGCCGCGGATGAAGCGGTAGGTTTGTGCACCGGCGTCGGCGTCGTAGGCGCGCGACAGCCCGTTCTTCTCCGTGTCGGGCTCGCCCGAGACGCGGTCCATACGAATCTTGTGCGGCTCAAAGAAGGCCCGCAGGCGGTAGTAGTCGGTTTGCAGAATGGGGTCGTACTTGTGATCGTGGCAGCGGGCACACTTGACCGTCATGCCCAGAAACGACGACGCCGTGTACTCGACCGTCTCTTGCAGCCAGACGTTGCGGTTGAACATGTACCAGCTTCGCGCCAGGTAGCCCGTGGCCCGCGCAGTGTCAGGATCGTCGGGCGCCAGCTCGTCGCCGGCAAGCATCTCGACGACCATGCGGTCGTAGCCCTTGTCCTTGTTGACCGACTCGATGATCCAGTCACGCCAGCGCCAGACGTGCCGGTGGCTGTAGCGGACCTGGTTCTGTTTCCTCCAGCCGTACCAGTCGCTATAGCGCCAGACGTCCATCCAGTGGCGACCCCAGCGCTCGCCGTAACGCGGGCTCTCGAGCAGCTTGTCGACGATCTTCTCGTAGGCGTCCGCGGAACTATCGGCCAGAAAGGCATCCATCTCCTCCTGGGTCGGCGGCAGGCCGGTCAAGTCGATGTACGCGCGTCGCAGGAGTACGCGCTTTTCAGCCGCCGGCGCCGGCGCAAGGCCCCGCTTCTCATGCTGAGCCGCGACGAAAGCGTCAATCGTGTTGTGGACCCATGCGCGGTTGCCGACCTCGGGCACCGCCGGACGCGTCGGCTGTTGGAACGCCCAATGGCTCGTTCCGATAGCGCCGGAGGTAGCTTCGAGCTTGCCCTCGAAGGGGGCGCCGGCGTCGATCCACTTGGCTAGGTGGTCGATGGTTTCTTGCGGCAGCCGCGGCGAACGGAAGGGCATGTGCGGCTCGATCTCGTGGGCGATGGCCTTGTAGAGGCGGCTGGCCTTGGGGTCGCCCGGCTCGACCGCGACTCCGTTCTCACCACCGTCGAGCATCGAGGCGCGGTTCGATAGATCCAGCTCGGACGCTTTCGTCTCGGTCGAGTGGCATTTCAGGCAAGTGCTCTCGAACAACGGCTTGACGTGCTCAGCGAAAAGCTTCTTCCCTTCCGCACGCCTCTGGCGGCTTTCGTCTGAGACCTCGACGGCCGCTTCAGGGTAAGGAGCGCCGGCGGAGATCCAGGCTGCGATGTGGTCTATCTCGTCCTTCGGCAAAGGATCAGCGCCGACCGGCATGAAGGGTTGGGCCTGGTGGGTAATGACCTTGAGCAGCAAGCTCGCGCCGGGGTTGCCCGGCACGAACGCCGGTCCCTTGTCGCCGCCGCGCATGGCCGCCGCACGGGTTGTCAGGTCGAGCTTGGAAACCTTCGACTCTCCGTCGTGGCAGGCCAGGCAGCGGGTCTGGAAAATCGGCTGGATGTGCTGTTCGAAGTAGGCGGCGCTACTAGGGTCCAATCCAGTTGTACTCTTCTCGACCGCAGCCTGTTGCGCGAACAGTAAGCTCGCCGCGGCGCGGGCCGCTACCAGCGCAATCAGAATATATCTCACCGACGTCATAGGACCGCTCAATCGCATAACCGAACCACCCGAAGATAGACTTTCACCAATACCTAGGATAGCGAACTCCGATCTCTGGCGCGACCGGGGGTAGCGGGGTCATTTCTGTGGCGATGACGAGATTGCTACTTCCTGGTTGATTCGTTGCTGCGAACTCCGGGCGGGCGCTTCGCCACACCGCCAGCCATCCGCAAGTCGGACGTAATCGACGGATAGCTCTTTCGGGGCTGCGTCTGCTTTGCCGATTTCCATAGACTGCCCGGGTCCCAGCGAGTCCTCTCCGCTGAACTTGCCGGAGTAGGTGCGGGTCGATGACCCATCCTGTGATTTGTTGATGCTGGTCAGAACATAGGCGACGATCGGTTTACCCGAGATGTTCTTGATGATCAGTTGGCCATTCTTTTCCATGATCTGAAGAGCGGAATCACACTCCGCCGCCGACAGAGCGAACGACAAACCGAAGGACAAGTAGAGAAGTACAGAGCTTCGCAGGGTTCGCCTCCTGTGTCCTGCTGCATTATCCGTCTTTATGGCGTTACAGTCAATCAGTATGGGCGACTTGGACTTGAGACTCAGGCACCTGGCCCACGCTCCACGCTGAGACCCACTGCGCGATCGGGCGAGAACGATTTCGTCCAGCGAGTAGGACCGTCCCTACTGTACGTACACCCGTTCGTCGCAGCCCAGTGCAAATGCGAGGGCGATGCATACCTCTGTCATCCGCTCGCTGCTGAGTTTCGCCACACGTCGTCCTAAGCCGTCTCTGGCGACCGTCACGACGTTGTGCAGATTGACCGCGCAAGTCTGCTTGAGACCGTCCTCGGCGCTCAGTACGACCTCGGAAGGTACCCCACGAACGGTCGAGGTAATCGGAGCGACGGTTACCTTCGAAAGATGAGGCACCGCCGCACTACGCGTGAGCACGAGAACCGGGCGGGGCTTGTCGGGGCGGGGGAATCGACACATTCTAACATCCCCGCGTTCTAGCCTTCCGGCCATACCGCCACTCGTTCCCAACCGGCTAGGTCGCTTTCCGTATCCGGATGGCGCTCGTAACCCTCTCGATCAAGACGCTCCATCTCTCGAATCTGCAGCCGCTCAATGTGGGCCCGCAGGGCCTCACGGATAAGAGCAGAGCGGTTGACCTTGATGCGACGGGCGGTGCGGTCGGCGGCATGGAGCAACTCCTCATCCAACACGACCTGGATCGTTTGCATATGTTGATAGTACTCCACAATTCTTTCCACGGTCAACTGTGTTGGGGGCCCTGGACACTGGGGCTGATGAGGGGGCCGGACTGTGCTATCGAGTACCTTTTCGCTGCTCGTAGAACCGCAGCGCTTCAATCGCCTTCTGCTTCTTGCCTTGCCGCCGGTAGTAGTTGCCCAACAGGAAGTGGATCTGGCCATCCGAGTCGGAAGGGGTTTCTTCGAGAACCTTGATCGCCTCGTCCAGACTTCCGGTTCGCTCGAGCGCGGTCGCCAGGTTGCGGCGCGAGTGCTCATCGGCGGGATTGATTTCGATCGCACGGTGAAGCGGCGGCAAAGCCTCTCGGGGCTTGCCGGTGGAAAGATACACCTCGCCCAGCATCGCGTTGGCCCGTGGGTGATACGGGGACTGCTGAAGCGCCTGGCTCAGAATCGGTGCGGCTTCTTGTGACTTCCCGATGCGGGCCTTGAACTGTGCGTGCGCGACCAGCGCGTCAGCCGACGAACCCGAGCGTTGTACCGCTCGTTGATGCTCGGCATCGGCTTCGGTCAGCTTGCCCTGCTGCTCGAGTTGCTGTGCCCGGAGCCGCGCGACAAACGGGGAGTCGGGGTCCAACCGCGCCAAGGACGAATAGGTGCCTTGTGCCAGACTAAGCAGAATCTGAAAGCTCAGATAACGGGTTCTCGGTGCCTGATCCTGCACCGTCAACAGCGTGGCGGTCGCTGCCGGTAGGTCGCCCTCCCAATCAAGACACGAGGCCATGACCAGGGCTTTTTCGATCCGAGTGGAGGCGCTTGGCGGAAACGTGCGCGCAGCCATCGCCTGGCGGCAGGTCGTCGGTGGCCGCGTCCCCGACGGCGGACCAAACCGGCCCTCGCGCTGGCTTCCCGGCAGGTTGTACCTGAGACAGGCGGGCCAAACCTGATCGACCCGGCCGGCAGCCTGTTTCCACCCCTCTCGATCGCCGGAAACAAACTCGGCAGCCGCCGAGCCCTGCAGAGCCCTGCAGTGCCCCGGTGACGCTTGGAGAATCGTCTCGAAACTCTTCTTCGCCTCGCTAGGTTTATCGCGGGCCAGCGCGAGAAATCCCCGCGTGATCAGGCCCTCGGCATGATCGGGATCGAGAGCGATCGCCTCCTCCAAGGCGGCTTCGGCGGTCTCAAGATCCCCTTGCTCGATCGCCTGCTGAACCTTCGCCAGCGTCCAGTAGTAGCGTTCGCGCCCCGGAGCCCCTTCCGTCGCGTCCTTCGCCTGATCCTCCAGCTCTTTCAGGGCGCTCC
Source organism: Bryobacterales bacterium (assembly GCA_965261065.1). Lineage (GTDB taxonomy): Bacteria > Acidobacteriota > Terriglobia > Bryobacterales > UBA6623 > JAKZVK01. The sequence continues at coordinate 389,475 of OZ253444.1, forward strand.
CGGCCATCGACGCGAACGTTTCTCCGAGCTGGAAGTAGATCTCGGCGTTGTCGGGGGTCAGCTTGAGTTGCTGAAGGTATTGCAGGGCGGCGTTGGGATAGTCCTTCAGCCCGTAATAAGAAGCCGCCAAGAAAGGCCGCGCCTCGTCACTGCCCGGTTCGAGAGAGAGATACTTTTCCAGCGACTCGACCGCTTCGGCGTAGCGGTCAAGGTAGTAGTAGCACGCTCCCCGGAACAAGAAAGCGGACGCCAGCGACGGGTCCTCGCGGACGACCTGATCAAGGATAGCCAACGCCTTCGGGTACAGCGCGAGCGAATGGTAGACGATGCCGAGGTTCAGTTTCGCCGCCGCCCAGTCGGGGCGAATCGCCAGGATCTGCTCGTAGAGCCGCGCGGCCTCGTCCAGGTTTTCCGCCTGTTCCGCCGCTTGCGCCCGCGCGGCGAGGTCCGGGATCGCGTCGGTTTCCGCTCCGGGCTGCGGGCGCGCAGGCCCGGCTCGCACCTGTGCCAGATTCGTCTGAGCGGCCTGATAGTCAGGCCTGATGCCCACGGCCCGCTGGAACGACGCCGTCGCGGCCGGCATGTCCCCGAGCAGCAACTGGGTGGCACCGAGGTTATTGTGAGCCTCGGGGTAGTCCGGGTTCAGCCGGATGGCATCGCGAAAGTGCTGGGCAGCTGCTTCGAGCTTCTTCTCGCGGTAGCGAATCTCGCCCAGGGCGTTATGGATCTCGGCATCGTTGGGTGCCTGCGCGAGGGCCTGCTCGGTTACGTCGGAGGCTCGCCAGAACTGATTGTCCATGAGCAGCGTGAGGCCGAGACTCTTGCGCGCCGGCAGCAGGTTCGTATTCCGCTCAAGGGCCGCTTGGAAGGCGAGGATCGCGTCGGTGAGCCGCCCCACCTTCAGGTACGCCTCACCTAGTTCTGAATAGAAACCGGCGTTCTTGGGCTTATGCCGCTCGACGGCCTTTTCGAGACGCGGGATGCCCCTAGCCAAGTCGGCGCTGTCCTTGACCTGCGCGACGGACAAGTACAGCTCGCCTTCGGGATGCGTGGCCAGATCCTCGGGATAGTAGCCGACAACCTCGCCCCGATATGCGTTCTCGTCGGTTTGGAGTTTCTCTTTCAGCGGCGCGAGCAGATCGCGGTCCGGCGGCCTGCGCTGAATCAGATGGTCGACCATGACCGAGTGAACCGCATCGTCGGTCCGCCGCCGCGGCATGTGGCAACTCAGGCATTCGGTTGCCTGCGGGTGCCTGTCCGACGCAATCATCGCCGTAACGGCTTCCTCGTGGCAGTTACGGCAAGCGTTGCTGTAATGAGTCGCCGCGTCCGGCCCGCGCCTTGCGTGGTGCGGGTCATGACAAGTCGTGCACGTCATGCGGCCTTCGCTTTGGCGAAAGCACTCGGACTGGCGCAACCGATAGACCGACTGCACCACCTCGAACTTGTCGTCGTAGCCGCTCCCCGGCGCGTGATCAAAATGGAGCACGAAATCGGCGAGTGGCTCGCCGGGCCGATAGGAGAAGAACCCGCGCTCGTGACGGACGATCGAGTGCGGAAGAAGCCGGCTCGTGGTTTCCAGGTGGCACTGCATGCAGACTTCGAGCTCGCGCTCCGGCGTCAAACGGCCGGGATTCACGATGGAGCGCCGCACGGCCTCGGCGGCCTGTCCCTGCTGCAAAGCGCGCAGGTGCTCGCGGCCGGGACCGTGACAACGCTGGCAGTCAATGCCCTGGGGGATGCCGGCGGGATAGACCGGCGTGCGACCGGGCACGTCGGCGCCCGGCTCAATCGCTGGATAGGCGTTATGACACGCCATGCATTCGAAATCGACGGCGCGGCGAAAGCCGGAGTGATTCGGCTGGTCGTAACCGGGACTCATGCCCCAGTAGCCGCCGTTAGCCGAGTACCAAGACAGCGGCAACTGAAGCAAGCGGCCGTCCGGTGTACGATGCAGGTAGCTCCGGCCGTGATTGCCCGAGCCGACGAAGTAGTGGATCTCTTTTTCGAAGACGTTGATCTCGCCGCCGGTCGCGCTGGTCTGGTGCCGCCGCTGGTAGAATTTCCCGTCGCGCTGGTAGGCCTTGTAGTGGCGCTTGGACGCCTCATGATAGTAGGTGTTGTTCTGCGCAAAGTCGGCCAGGGCGCTCTGCGGCGTCATCCGGGCGAACGACCGGCCCATCCCGGTCTTCCGGTAGCTCTCCCAGGTTTCGGCGTGGCAACCGGCGCACGCGACAGCATCGATGTAACCGTCGTCGGCGCCTGTGGGCAGGAGGGCGTCAACCGCTTTAGCATCGCGGCGCGGGCTGCCGGTTTGGCTCTGCGCTCTTGAGAACGCTGTGAACAGCACCGTCAACAGCACCAACGCCGCCAAGCCCGCAACCGCAGCTACCAGCGCGGGCCGAAGCCTTCCCCTAAGGCCTGGACGTGTCTGCACAATCGGTATCCTAGCACGCGCTTTTTGGGGTTCTTTCCTGCGTAGAGGGCGTTGCTTCAGCGCAGCGATGCTCCCATTTTCGCTGTTCGCCGTGGTTCTTTCCGCCCAGCAAGATCCGCCACCAAGCGCCGCTTCACCCGCCATTCGTTTCACCGACGTTGCCGCGAAGTCTGGTGTCACCCTGACAAACGTCTGCGGCAACAAGGACACGAAGGACTACATCGTCGAGATCAACGGCAACGGGGCCGCCTTCTTCGACTACGACAATGATCAAGACATGGACCTGCTTCTCGTCAACGGTTCGACGCTGGAGCAACTGGCGAAGGGCGGCGATCCGATGGCGGCTCTCTATCGCAACGACGGCAAAGGCAACTTCGAGGACGTCACGGCGGCAAGCAAACTGAGCAAAAAGGGCTGGGGCATGGGCGCTTGCATTGCGGACTTCGACAACGACGGCCACCAAGATGCTTATCTAACGGCCTTTGGCCCCGACGTCCTCTACAAAAACAACGGCGACGGAACGTTCACGGATGTCGCGGAGAAAGCAGGCCTAGGCAACTCCGGCTGGGCCACAAACTGCGCATTCGGCGACTACGACCGCGATGGCGACTTGGACCTCTACGTCGCCAACTACATCCGCTTCGATATCAAGACGGTCCCCAAGCGTGGCGCCAACGAACTCTGTCAGTATCTCAGCCGCGATGTGCTCTGCGGACCGCGCGGCCTCCAGGCCGAGCCCGACGTTCTCTATCGCAACAACGGCGACGGTACGTTCACCGACGTCACGAAACAAACCGGCGTCGAGCAGCCCCCCTACTACGGGTTCGGCGTTGTCTTCACCGACCTTAACAACGACGGCTGGCCCGACATCTACGTCGCCAACGATTCCGAGCCCAGCTTTCTCTTCACGAACCAAAAGGACGGAACGTTTGCAGAAGAAGGACTCTTCGCCGGCGTGGCCCTGAATGCCGCTGGTACCGAACAGGCCAGCATGGGCGTCGCGGTCGGCGACTACAATCGCGACGGCTCGTTCGATCTATTCGTGACCAACTTCTCGCAGGATTCCAACGTTCTCTACGAGAACGACGGCTCGGCGTTCTTCACCGACGTTACGTTTCCCGCCGGCCTGGGAGCGTCTTCCACGGCCTACCTGGGCTGGGGAACGTCGTTCGTCGATCTCGACAACGACGGCCTGCTCGATCTCTTCATTGCCAACGGACATGTCTACCCCGAGATTGACGACTTCGGGATCGATTCCAAGTACCGTGAGCCGAAGCAGGTCTACCGCAACTTGGGCGACGGCCGATTCAAGGAGCTGACCAAAGACATCGCCGGACCTCTGCTCGACCTCCAGTCGAGCCGGGGCGCGGCGTTTGCTGACTACGACAACGACGGTGACCTCGATGCTGTTGTCATAAACATGAACGAACCGCCCAGCCTGCTCCGCAACGATACACAGTCAGCCAACCACTGGATCAACCTGCGGCTGCTCGGTACGAAGAGCAACCGGGACGCCGTGGGTGCAAGAGTGACGATTAAGACGGGCAGCGTGAAGCAGACGGCGGAAGTGCGAAGCGGCGGGAGCTACCTCTCACACAACGATAGCCGCGTTCATTTCGGTCTGGGCGAGGCGGCCACCGTCGATCAAATCGAAGTCCACTGGCCCAGCGGCCTTGTCGAAACCTTTGCCGCATTAAAGCCGGACGAGTTCCACACGCTCCAAGAGGGCAAGGGCCGACCCGCGGACCAGCGCCCCAAAACCGAGCCGTGACCGTCAGGGGCTGTGAAAAAATCGGGGACTGTCACAAGCGACAGGAGATAAGTACCCTGCCCTCAACGTTCATCAGGTCGCGGTTGACTGTCCCCAGATTTTTTCACAGCCCCTCAGGGAGCGGTCCGGCACGAACCCTGACGCCACTCAAAGATATCTAGACTAGTCCCGCGGTTTCTCCGCCCAACTCCTCGCCAACTCCCCGGCTTCACGCATCTGCTCCGCGGTCAATCTTGCTTTGACCACCGCGAGGTGTGCCTCAGCTTCCGGATGTTCGCTGCCCACAGCCAACTCAAGGTACGCACAGGCACGTACGTCATCTTTGGGAACGCCCCGCCCTTCTTGGTACAGCGCCGCTAACGCCACCTGCGCCTCCGCCACCCCGAGGCGAGCCGCCTTCTCGTACCATCTCGCCGCCGCCGAGGCATCACGCTTCACGCCCCGCCCGTGCTCATAGCCGGCTCCCAGGTTGTACAACGCCTCGGGCTGGTCCTGTTTCGCCGCTTTCCGATACCAGGTGACCGCTACGGCAAAGTCTTGCTCGACCACCTCGCCACGCTCGTAGAGCACACCCAGCGTCGACTGAGCGTCGGCCGCTCCGCCCTCCGCGGCCTTGCGAAACCAGTCGACCCCCTGGGCGGGGTCCTTCTCGACACCCTGCCCCTGGAAATACATTCGGCCCAGGCGGAACTGCGCGTCGGCGCTGCCCGCCTCGGCGCCTTTGCCATACCAGTCGAGCGCCTGCGGGTACATGCGCTGCGTCTCGGCGGCACGGCCAAGCCAGAACGCGGCTGTGCCCTCGTCCTTGGGTACGCCGCGACCTCTTTGATAAAGCGTCCCCATCATCTGCTGCGCCTTCTGATAACCCTGATCGGCGGCTTGGCGGTACCAGCGGGCGGCGGTTTCGAGGTCCCTGGCAACGCCGCGCCCCTGGAAGTACATCAGCCCGAGGTTGAACTGGGCTTCGGCCGAACCTTGTTCCGCCGCCTTGCGATACAAGGCAACCGCCTTTGCGACGTCACGTTCCACGCCCTGGCCTTGGGCGTACATGGTCCCCAGGCGGTACTGCGCACTGGCATTGCCTTCTCGCGCCGGTTTCTGGAGCCAGCGAGCCGCCTCGGCGAAGTCCTGCGGAACGCCGCGGCCGTCGCCGTAGAGGAGCCCGAGTTGAAACTGAGCGCCGGCATGGCCCTGCTCGGCCGCCGCGCGATACCACTTCGCCGCCTCGGCGTCGCTTTGCGGAACACCCTTGCCGTCTCGGTAAGCGAGCCCCGCGAACAACTGCGCCTCCGCGAATCCCTGCGCAGCCGCCCGCTGATACCACTCGACAGCTTCGGCATCGCTCTTGGCCACACCTCGTCCCGTGTGATAAAGCTTGCCGAGGCTGAACTGCGCGGGGGGATAGCCCTTGGCGGCCGCCTTGCGGTAGTAGGCCGCCGCCACCTCGAAATCGCGCGGTGCGCCCCTCCCCTCCTCGTGTAGTTGGCCGAGCTTGTAGTGCGCCGGGACGGTCCCTTGCTCGGAGGCTTTACGAAACCAACCGGCCGCCCGCTCGTAATCTTGGGGCACACCACGCCCCGATTCGTACAGGAGCCCCATTTGATACTGCGCGTAGGCCCGCCCCTGGTCGGCCGCCTTGCGGTACCACTCAGCGGCCGCTTGGGCGTCGCGCGCGAGGCCTTTTCCGGCTTCGTACAGTTTTCCCAGGCTGAACTGCGCCAGAGCATTGCCCTGGTCAGCGGCTCTGCGGTACCAGTTCGCGGCCACCGTGAGGTCTTGCGGCACCCCGCGCCCTTCCTCGCAGAGCTTGCCCATGCTGTACTGGGCGATCGGGATGCCGGCCTCGGCGAGCGGACGAAACTCCTCGGCCGCGGTGCGATAGTCGCCCCGGTTGTACGCTGCGAGGCCCGCCTTCAGGTCAGCCCCGTGCAGGGAGGCGACGGCGAGCATGCTCAGTACCACGAGGTGAAGTCGGACTACGGATCTCATTGCGGGAACGCCTGATGCTTCACATCGTAGCCCAGGCCCGGGGGCCTGTCGCTTGCTGAGGCGCACTCAGAATCCGTAATCGGCTTTGAGTACCGACTCGTCACGCCAGCGTGGGCGGTGGCCCAGATCGTTGGCGTGGACCCCATCCTCGTGGATCATCCAATCCGCGTCACCGTATGCTTCGAGTAGATCGACGTAGAGGCAATCCTCAGCGGCGGCAACTTTCCGATGTCTTCGCTATAGCGCCGGAAGAGGTCGAGAGCCGCGTTGTTCCAGTGCGGCCCATAGAGGTCGAAGCCGGTCATGTAGTAGGGTCCGAGCAACACGATCACGGGCTGGATGCGCTCCCGGACGCGCCGTACCAGCGTCGTCATCTCTTCGCGAAAAAGCGGTCGCGGTGTCCCGCCGCGCGCATCGTTCAGTCCATAGGAGATGATCAGCAGATCCGGTTCCCGCGCGAGTACGTGCTTTTCCAGGCGTACGAGGGCCGCCGGCTTGCCGCTGTGCTCGTAGCTCGGGCTGCGGGTCGAGATCACATTGGCGCCGATGCCGGCGTTGAAGAACTCCATCGGCCTCGACTGAAAGTCGTTGATGAGGGCCGCCAGTACGGGGACCCAGCAGCGTTCCGGTGAGGTGCTCCAGCCCCCGGCCGTCGTGCTCTCGCCGAGAGCGACCATCTTGCGGAACTCCGCTGCGCGCCAATCTTTCCGGGTCAGCTTGGGGATCGCTGCAACGGGCCCGTTCGCACGGCCAGCAGCACTTTGCAGGGCCGCGCCGACGAAACCTCCGCCCACGACGGCGCCGATACCAAGTTGCAGCCAGTCTCGCCGCGCCATGCGCCGACGGTTGCCACTCTCATTCATTGGAGCCCCCCTTTTATTTTCGGAGATCAAGACTGTTGAGGAATGCCCCCTCCCACAACAACCTGGTAGCTACTTCCCGGCGCAAAATGGTGGCTGCGGTGCTGTTGGGGTCAGTCAGCGAATTTTCGCGCACGAAGGACGTCGATAAACTGTTGCTTCCCTGGGTACGCGAAAACTCGTGACAGTCCCCGAAGGGAAGCGCATCGCTTTTTGCGCCGGAAACTAGCTGGATTCGCCGGCGAAAAAGAAAGGCCCGCCCCAGGACTACTGCCCTGGGGCGGGCCACAAAGTTATCCAAAGGGGTCTTAGTTTCCGCCGATCAGTAAATCACCTTCAGGCCAAACTGCATCACCCGCGCGTCTCCGGACGATGTAATGACTCCCGTTCTGCCGGGCTGACCGAAATTCGTTCCGGGATTGTTGAGGTTGACGTGGTTGGGCATGTTGAACATCTCCCAGCGGAACTGCACGTATTTACCCTCCATGAAGTAGAAATTCTTCATCAGGGCCGTGTCGATGACGTGGCTACCTGGACCGTCCAGAACCCCTTGTGCCGAATTTCCGAACGTAAAGTCCGCTGGCGCTGAGAACGCACCCGTGTTGAACCAGGCCGATGTGCTTGGGTTCGAAAGGTTCGGATCGCCCGCCAGATCGGCACGGGTACCGCGCCCATTGCCGAGCGTCGCGCCGGGAACCCCGATACTGAGCGGCGACCCGGACGCTAACTTGTAGATGCCGCTAAACTGCCAACCACCCAAGAGCACATTGACCACGGGATTGGCGTCGGACATGAACTTCCGCCCCCGGCCGAACGGCAACTCATACACCGAGTTGAAGGCCATGATGTGAGTTCGATCCTGGCTATTCCGACCGCGGTTGTAGCTGTCGGGTGCATGCGGTTCACGCCGCAGTTGCTCCAGGTACCTATTTGCGGAGTAGGCCATGGTGAACAACCAGCCGTCGGTGAAACGCCGTTCCCACTTGAGGTGCATGGCGTTGTACCAAGTGTGTCCGAAGTTGTTTACCAATGCCACCGTGCCAAACTGGGGGAAGGGCCTGGAGGCTTGGAGGTTCTGATAGAAACCGGGCGTGGGAAAGTTAAACTGCTCGGAACCACCGGTGTGAGCCTTGGCGGTGTAATTGCCGACGTAGGAGACCGTGAGCGCCGATTGCGCGGGCATGGCGACCTGCACCGATGCGTTCCATTCGTGGGTTTGTTGAGCCTCGATATCCCAGGCAGGCGCGGCCACACTCGGCGCTAGAAACACGTCCGGGTCTTCCGGGAAGGCCGTCTCCCAGCGTGTGTTCGACGCCTCCGAGAACGGCACCGTCTCGAAGTTCCAATACGGAGGCCCCACGATTGCCGAAGCCGTCCGGTTGCCGACGAACTGCATCGGGAAGATGCCATAGCCGCCGCGGATTACAATGCTTCGGGTTCCTGTCGGGCGATACGCGATCCCCACTCGGGGTGAGAACACCCCATCGGGTTGGAACAGGCCGCTGGGAATCCCCAACTGAGAAGCCGGCGCCCACTGTCCTTCCGTAAACGCCGCAAGAGCCATGGCGACAGGCTGCGCGGTGAGATCGACATTGCCGTTCAAGTCCTCGCCGGCCACGGCCAGTCCTGTCGTGAGATCAAACGTCGCATGGTTGCCTCGAATGGCGGCCTTCTCATGCCAGTAGTCGTGACGCAGACCGAGGGTGACGGTGAGCTTGTTAGAGACTTTCCAGGAGTCGTTGAAGTAGATTCCTGTGTAGGGCGAGTCGGACATGCCGAACGTCTGGATCGGAAAGTTGCGGCGAGCCGTTCCCACCAAGCCCAGGAAATTGTCTGCGAAACCGTCGCCCGTGTACTGCCCGTTGAAGGTGTAGTTACCCCGTGCGCAGCAGGATCCGTGTCTGCCGTATGTGCTCCGGGTGTTGTATTCGGCGCCAAGGCTGATCGTGTGCTTTCCACGCACCAGATTCAGGTTGACCTTGGCGTTGTACGCCTCGAACCACAGCCTTCCACGCCCTCCCCAAGGCGCTCGGTACCCGGTATAGCCCGAAATACCCACGGTGGGTAAACCAACGTGCTCATCGCGGCCCGCGGTTGGGAAGCCCCGGATTCCAGCCTGCTCAGTCAGGTTCCCGATCTCGGCCCCGACGACGTTGGAAATGAAGGGAGCCAGCGAGCGAGTGTAGCCCCAATTCATGTTTAGCAAGCTGGTCGGATTGATCGTGTATGCGTAGTTCAGTCCCAAGTTGTGCTGCCGCGTGTCTCTGGTCTGGAAAGCGTCGGGACGGTAATCGGGGGCGGTGAACGTGTTATTGGTGACGATCCAGCGTGCGTAGAGTCGGTGGCTCTCGTGAAACTGGTGGTCAATGCGAGTGACATACTCCCAAGCATCCTCCGGCCGCGCAGCCACCTCTCGGAAACGGTTACCCGGTGCGTTGGGCATGAGGAGCCGGTCAAAGAAGAAAGCCGACGCTCCGGACACCCGCGACATGGGGATCTGATTGTTCGCAAAGGGAGTCCTAGCTTCCGGATCCGGGCTAGTATCCGGATCAATGATCGAGCTCGAAAGACTGGAGAAATCACCCTGGCGCATCCCGGGTGCGGTGGTCGCGCTGTTGTAGATTCTCTCCCGCCGCTGTCTCCTGAACTCGGGAGAGAAGAAGAAGAATGTTCTGTTGCGAACGATCGGACCGCCGATCGTTCCGCCGAACTGGTTTTGGGTCAGCTTCGGTTTCCTTGAGCCTGGCGAAAAGGCATTGCGCGCGTCGAGGGCCTCGTTGCGCAAGAACTCCCAGACCGCGCCGTGAAACTCATTGGTGCCCGATTTGGTCGCCATGATTATCTGGATCGGCTGGCGGCCGTTCTCGGCGCTGAAGCTGCTTGTTTCGACCCTGAACTCGGAGATCGTATCCACGTTCGGGATCGTGATACCGCGCTCGTCCATGCCGGCATTGGCGTTGAGGCCGTCGATCTGGAACTCCGTGTTTTCCAGTGGGACGCCCGCGCCTTGCACCTCATGCCCACGCTCAAATCCGCCCCTGCGTCGGACGTAGCGCATCCCCGGGACCAGGTTGACGAGTTCTGCCGGACTGCGGCCGTTGATCGGCAGATCGACGATCTGACGCGTTTCGACCGTGGCTTGGACGGTGGCCTTTTCCGTTTGGATCAGCTCGATTCCCGCCGATTCCACCGTGATCTGCTCGGTGACGTCGCCGATCTCGAGCGCAGGGGTAACCCGTAGCCGTTGGCCCACGGTTAGCTCCGCCCGCTCCATCGACCAGGTTTTGAAGCCTTCCAACGTCACCGTGATGTCGTAAAAGCCGCGGTTCAGGGCGAACACCTCGAAGATGCCCACCTCATTGGAACCGGTTGTAACGCTCTGACCGGTTTCCACATTCGTGATGACCACTTCCGCACCGGGCACGACCGCGCCGGTAGTGTCACTCACGACTCCTAAAATGGACCCTTGGGTCCCCAACTGCGCCAGCATAACCGAGCCGGCGAGCATAAACACCATCGCAAAAAGCGAAACGGAAAAAGCTCTCTTCATGAGACTGACTCCCCTTTGAGAATGCGAGATAGGACTATCAGTCCGACCGACCGGAAGGCCGGTGGGCGACGGACCACAACCTGCAACGTGTTGAACGATAGCCACGCGAAACTTGCTTGGTAGGTCCCCCATTTGCGGACATTGCCAAGCACTGATCAGTGAACCGGATGACCCCGCCGGTTCCCTCAGGTAAGGATACCTTAAACCCCGAGAGGAACGCTTGTCAAGAGACAGAGGTGTTGGGTATTTCGTCCATCCCGCTGGACGATCTCGACCTGATCGGTTGGAATGACCACAGTCCTGAACAAAGGGCGTCACCCTCCAGAGACGGAAGCCCTCAGGCCCGGACTCCGTAAATCGAGCCGGCGGTCTCTTGGAGTGTTTTAGCGACCGACGGAACCCGGGAGATCGGAAGCTGACCCGTCGTGGCGGTTACGCTCAGTGAACCGGCGAACTCGTGTTCGCGATTGAAGACGGGCACCGCGACACAACGCACCTCCAGCTCTTCTTCCTGCTCGTCGACGGCGTAGCCTCGTTGCCGAATCTTCATGATCTCTCGCCGCAGGGCGCATGGGGTGGTGATGGTGTGCTCGGTGTGGCGCATGAACGACTTGCGCGAGAGAAAGTTCTTAAGCATCTCCTCGCCGCTGCAGGCCAGAATCACTTTGCCCGTGCCGGTGCAATGGAGGTCCATGCGGCGTCCCACGCGCGTATCGAACTGAATCAAGCCGGGAGGCTCGGCCTTCTGGATGCAGATCGCCTGGTTCTCATCGAAGACGGCGAGGTGTGAGGTGAGGTCCAGCGTCGCAACCAGTTGCTGCATCAGCGGCAGGGCGCGCTCAGCCATCGCGAACGACTTCATCATCGTTTGCCCCAGTCCGTAGGCCTTCAGTCCGAGCGTGTAGCGGAGGGAGGTCGGCGCCTTACGCACGTACTGGAGGTCTTCGAGCGTGCGAACAATGACGTGGGTGCTGCTCTTGGGAAGGCCGAGCTTGCGGCTGATCTCGGAGATGTTGAGCCCGCGGCGTGAGCTGTCGAGCGTCTCCAAGATCTCGAGCGCCCGCGCGACCATGGTCGCGTACGGCTTTTCGCCGTGGCCCTTGTTCGGCATGCTGAACGATTTCTAAAGGAAAGCTGAAGGTATTGTCAACCCCTAAAGGGGTGTCTTTGCGCTCCTGGCGGGCCTTCGCGCCTTCGCGAGAAACTTCAGTACCGCAGCCCCTCCTAGGTACGTGCCGCTTCCCGCTTCGCCCGTCGCTGCACCTCGCGCAGCATCTCCGCCATCGACAGCGCCGGGTCGAGATCATCGGGCTTCTTGCCGGTACCGTCAAAGACGTCCGTCCGGTTCCACTTCGAATAGAGCAGCGGCGCCAACTCGAGATCAGCCTTCTCGTACAGACGCCGAGGAGTTTCCGACCACTCCGAAGTCCGTGGGCCGCTTGCGCGCGAGTAGTAGACGTGCAGGCTGCGGCGTTGGCGGCTGCGCGGCTTGAGCTTGCCCCTGTGCAGACAGCGGGCATGAAAAACAATGGCCGTTCCGGCGGGCCCGAGGATGTCGACCTCGTCGCCGGGGTGATGCTCGCCGGGACGCAGGTCAACCAGGCGATTGTGACTCTCGGGAACAATGCTGAAGCAGTGGTCCTGTTCGGTGACGTCGGTCAGCAGGTAGACGACGGAGATGGTGTCAATCTCCCGCCGGCGGCGATAGTCTCGCGTGATATCGCGGTGCCAGCCTTTGGCTTCATCGAGGTTCGTTGCCGGATCGCGAATCAGTATGGAGAACTCTTCGAACGTGAAGTCGTCGCCGACCAGTTGGCGCATCATCGACAACACGCCTGGATGTTCAATCGTGAAGTCGAATGCCGCGGTTCTCGGCAGCACGTTCGCCGCCTGGCGGAAGGAATCGCTCAGCTCCCACCAGTCCTCCGGATGCCGCTCGATAAGCTGGTCGATGGCCTCGTTCAAAGCGGCCACCTGATCGGTGTGAAGAACGTCTGGTAGAGTCAGGAATCCCTGCTCGTCAAAGCGCCGGGCCAGTGTCTCGCGGTTTTCGGGCGAATGCAACACGACGAAGAACCTCCTGTGTCCTTCTGCAACCGTATTCTGCAATAGGCTCGAGGCCGGGTCGATCCACCGTCCAGAATACCGAACGAATGAGAAGCCCGTCTCCGCGAACTCATTGACTCCGCACGGAGGATGCCCTTAGGTTAGTACTGCGGATGTTGAACGTGTTACCGAACGAGCTGGCGCGACGATAACCCCGGGCTGTAACACCGCGCTGCCCCCGCACCTGAAGGTTCCATGCCGAACGTAATCTACGACCCGGAGCGAATCGATTTTGAAAGGCCCGGCAAGCATCACTACCATGTGGCTTTTCATCTGGACGGGACGTGGGGCTATTCGCTCCTGCCTCTGACCGTCATCAATGGGACCCGCTCGGACCACGACGGCCCTCCACTTCCGGGGGTCGTCGCTTTTGGCGGCACACACGGCAATGAGTTCGAGGGACAGGTCTCCGTCAAACGGTTGTGCCACGATCTCGAGGCCGACGCTCTCCAAGGCCGCGTCATTCTCGTCCCACAGTTGAGCCCAAGCGCCTGCGCAGCCAATCGCCGAGAGTCGCCGTTGGACGGCGTAAACATGAACCGCGCCTTCCCGGGCCAGGAGCGTGGCACCATCTCGTACCGGATCGCGGACTTCGTCAAGCGGCGGATCTTCCCGCGGGTGAAAGTCGTGCTCGACATTCATTCCGGAGGCCGCGAAGGCTGCTTCCCGTTTTGCTCGTCGTTTCACCCGATTCCGGACCCCGAGCAGCGCGCCGAGATCGCCCAGGTAGCTCGGCTGTTCGACACGCCATTCATCATGGTCTATTCAAGCGACATGGCCTCCGGCTTGCTCACCGACGAGGCCGAGGCGGACGGCAAGATCACCATCGGCGGCGAATTCGGTTACGGAGAGTCGACCAACGTCGAAGGCACCCGGCACGCCTACGAGGGGATCAAGAACGTTCTCCGCCACTACGGCTTGTTCGAAGGGGGGGTAGTTCCAGTTCGTCCCGAGGGCAGCCCGCCTCCCCGTATTGTCGAAGCGGCCAACCTCGACGACTATGTGCCAGCCCCGCGTGGTGGTGTCTGGGAACCGGCGGTCTATCCAGGTGTGCAGGTGCAACAGGGCGACTTGCTGGGGCGTCTCCACGATTTCGCGGATCATGCCGCGCCGCCTCTCGAGATCCGTGCCCATCGCTCAGGTTGGGTGCTCATGCTCCATTTCAGCGCCAGGGTCGCACAAGGAGTCACCTTGTACGTCGTTGCCCGCGACGCGGACTTGTGAGGATGCTCCATAAGGGCCTTCGATGAAGATCACCGACGTTCAGCTCATCATTCTCAAATCACCTGGGCTCTATAACGCTCCGGACAGCGCCGAAGAACCGGCCGGGCCCGGCTACATGGGCCTGATCAAGGTCTCGACCGACGCCGGCATCACGGGCTACTCCGACATCGAGACAGCGCCCTCCGTCGCCAAAGCCGCGATCGATGCCCCCCGCTGGGACGAAGGCGGGATGGAGTGCTTCGACGGCCTGGCCACGTTGATTGTCGGCCAGAATCCCTTGGAGGTCGAGCGACTTTGGTACAAGATGTACCGCGGCAGCATCTACTACGGCCGTCGCGGGGCCACGATCCAAGCCATCTCCGCGATCGACATCGCCCTGTGGGACATTCTGGGCAAGTTCTACAAGCAGCCCATCCACATCCTGCTCGGAGCTGCCTGGCGCGATCGCGTCCGAGCCTACGCCAGCACCTTGTTCCGCGCAACGCCCGAGGCCATGCGCCACGCTGCCCGCGGGTATCTCGACGAAGGCTTCACGGCCGTCAAGTTCGGCTGGGGTGTGTTCGGCCGCGATCCGGGCCACGACATCCGGCTGGTGGAAGCCGCGCGCAAGGAGATCGGCGACAAGAACGACCTGCTGATCGACACCGGTTGGTTCGTTGAGCGCACGCCCAAGCAGGCGATCGCCGTGGTTCGCTCACTGGAGCCCTACCGGCCCTACTTCGTGGAGGAGATCCTCCATCCCGAAGACTATGATGGCTATCGCCGGCTTGCCGAAACCGTCGAGACGCCGATCGCCTGTGGCGAGCAGGAGGCGACCGAGTGGGGCTTCCACCAGTTGATCGAGCGAGCCAAGATCGACATCTTGCAGCCCGACTTGACCCGCTGCGGAGGATTCACGACCGCGCGAAAGGTCGTGCACATGGCGGAGTTGGCCAACGTGCTGGTGATCCCGCACTCCTGGAGTTCGGACCTCCTCACGGCTGCTTCCTTGCACTTGAACGCGTTCCAGCGCCGGGCCGTATTCGTGGAGTTCAACACCTCGCAGGGTCCGCTGAGCCGCTCGCTCGTCAAGGAGCCGCTTACGATCGAGGACGGGTACGTCCGCGTCCCGGAAGGCCCCGGGCTCGGTGTCGAAGTAAACGAGGAAACGATCGAGGAGTATCGAATCGCGTAGCATCCGCCTGCCATTCGCACGAGGTTGCCGTGCAGTATCGAATCGCGGACGCCGACTGAGAGTACAGAACTGAAGGTGAAACCCCAGAGAACGATCCGTTCTCAGCGGCGACACCAGGAGGAATGAGCCATGGCCGACTTGGCATCGAGAGTGCATTCGGATACAACAACCGAAGACGAACTCGACCGATACCGAAGCATGGAAGAGGGCCTATACACGGCTGTCGTGTCCGACTCGCTCGATCAACTGGGCCGGCGGAACCAGGCCATGCACGAGCGCCTTCGACCTGTCCACGCCTCGTGTTGTTTCGCCGGGCGGGCGAGAACCATCGCCTGGTCCGACGTCTACCACATCGATGCCGACCCCTATGCCATGGAGATCGAAGCGGTCGATAGCATTCTGGCCGGCGAGGTTCTCGTCGTATCCACGCAAGAGTCCAAGCGCAATGCACCCTGGGGCGAGTTACTGTCAACGGCGGCGAGGGCACGTCAGGCCCGCGGCGCGATCGTGGACGGCTTGGTCCGCGACGTGAAAAAGATCGAGGAACTGGGCTTTCCGGTTTTCGCCTCCGGCATCAAGCCGGTCGATTCCAAAGGCCGCGGGATCGTCGTCGACTACAACGTGCCGGTGGAATGCGGAGGCGTGACCGTGAACCCCGGCGATCTCGTCTTCGCCGACTACGACGGAGTGGTCGTCATCCCACAGGATCTGGCCGGCGAAACCCTCCGCCTGGCCGAGGAGAAAGCCGGCCTCGAAAACCATGCGCGCGCCGAGCTGATGGAGGGTTCTTACCTGCGCGACATCTACAAGAAGTACGGAGTCCTCTAGGCCCGCCGGCGGCCTCACACACACTTGACGGTCAGGCCGCCGTCCACCACGATCTCCGCGCCGGTGACATACTTGGCCTCATCCGAAGCCAGGTACAACGAGGCGTAGGCGACGTCCCAGGCATCGCCGCCGCGTCCCATCGGCACTTGGGCCGCCCGGATGCGAAACATCTCGTCGATGTCGCCGTCCGCGTAGTGGTCCGCCAGCGACTTCTCGACCATCGGGGTGCGCATGAAGCCGGGGGCCACGCTGTTGCAGCGAATCCCCTTAGGGGCGTACTGCACCGCGACCATACGCGTGAAGTGACTGACCGCCGCTTTGGAAGTGTTGTAGGCGACATAAGGCACGCCCAAGTGCCGCAGTCCCGCGACCGAAGAGATATTGACGATCGAGCCGCTCCCTTGCTGCTCCATCACCGGCAGAACGTGCTTGCAGGCGAGGAACATGCTCTTTAGGTTCACGTCATGGACCCGATCCCAGTCCGCCTCGCTGGTCTCGACCGGCCCGCCGACGGCGAGGATGCCGACGTTGTTCTGCAGCACGTCGATGCGGCCGTATTGCGCCATCGAGCCCGCGACCATGGCCTCGACCTCGCCCGCTTGCGACACGTCGCACTGCCATGCCTCGGCCGTTCCGCCTTCGGTGCGGATGATGTCTCGAGTCTCTTCGGCCGCCTCGCCGCGAATGTCCACGCAGAAGACCGAGGCTCCTTCGCGCGCGAACAGCACGGCCGCTGCCTTACCGTTCCCCCAGCCCGGCCCCACCGAGCCCGCGCCCGAGACTAGGGCGATTTTGTCTTTCAGCCGCTCACCCACTGCTCGATCCTCCGATGTTTCCGTCCGCATGCCCAGCGGGTTGGGCGGTCTCCCGATCCAATTCGCGCAGGGCCGTCTTCAACGGTTTTCCGTAGTTGTTTTTGGGGATCTGGTCGATGAATCGATAATCCCTGGGCCGCTTGAATCGCGCCAGGTGTTGCAGACAGAATTCGTCCAGCTCGGCCGGGTCGACAGTCCGCTCCACCGCCGGCGCCACGTACGCAACCACGACCTCGCCCCACTCCCGGTCCGGCCGCCCGATCACTGACGTCTCCGCTACCACCGGATGCCGCAGCAACACCTCCTCCACCTCTCGCGGGTAGATGTTCGCGCCGCCCGAGATGATCACGTCCTTGGACCGGTCCTTCAAAGTAAGAAAGCCATCTTCGTCGAAGACACCCAAGTCGCCGGTGTGCAGCCAGCCGCCGCGCAAGGTCGCCGCGGTCGCCTCCGGGTCGCCCCAGTAGCCCGACATCACCGAGTCGCCTCGCACGAGAATCTCGCCGAGTTCTACCGCAGGCACGGGACGGTCGTCCCCGTCCGCCACCTGCACCTCGACCACGCTTTGGGGCACGCCAACCGACGCCAGCCGTTCCAGCCGGCGCGGATGGTCCGATGCGGCATGGAGCTCCGCGCTCAACGCCGTGATCGTCATGGGACTCTCGCCCTGGCCGTAGAGTTGGGAAAGCTTCGGACCGAAGAGATCGAGCCCCGCCAGGCAATCCTCGACGTACATCGGCCCGCCGCCGTAGATCAGCGTCTTCAGGTTGGCGGTGTCTTCGTCGCGGGGATGATCGAGCAATCGCTTGACCATTGTCGGCGCGACGAACATCGAGACCCCCGGCCAACGCCGGATCAGGGCATAGACCTCTTCGGCGTCGAAACCACCGCCTTCCGGAATGACGTGGCACGATGCCTGGGCCACATGAGCAAGGCTATAGAGCCCGGACCCGTGGCTCATGGGCGCCGCATGGATGATGGCGCTCCACGGCGCTCCCGGATCCACGTCGGCGAAGTAACAAAAACACATCGCCAGCAGGTTGCGATGAGTAAGCGTGGCCCCTTTGGGCCGCCCCGTCGTCCCGCTGGTATAGAAGAGCCCGGCCGTATCGCCGGGTCCCCGAGGCACCACCTCCAACGGCTCGCTGGTGAGCAAGGCCTCGTATTCGGGGTCCGGCACCGCGATGCATCTCTCGAGCCCCCCGAGCGACCCAACCGTGGCCGCCAGATCCGGCGTGGCGAAGCACAGCCGTACGCCGGCGTTCTCGAGGATGTAGGCGAACTCGCTTGCGTGCAGCTTGGCATTGATAGGCACGACGACGAGCCCAGCCTGCCAGCAGGCGTACAGGATCTCCAGATACTCAGGGCAGTTCCCCATGGTGAGGGCCACCCGGTCGCCGGGCGCGAGGCCCAACCCGCCGGCGATGCCTCCGGCAAGCCGCTCCACACGTTGGGCCAGGGATGCGTAGGTATGAAGGACCGCGTCGCCCTTGGCAACGGCCGGACGCTCACCGTAAGCATGGCCCGCCCGTGCCATGTGATGTGCGATGTTCACTTGCCCTCTCCAGTCACATCGCCGTGAGAGTAACACCATCGAACCAAGCGTGCCAGGGAGGCCGTCGATCAACGCCCGCACCTTGCAAGTTCCCGGCGATCGCCCTAGAGTGAAGCTGACCATCAGCCGCCCTAGTGTAGGGCACCATAAATACTGTAACTTATATTGGCTTCCCATCGTCTCTATTAACAGGAGGCATGGGATGCGAAGAGCACAACCAGTAACTTTGAACACAGCGCAATGCAAGCAGTTGGACCGCTACGCGCGCGGCCGCCAAGTCGCCGTTCGTCTCGCCCTGCGAGCCAGGATTGTCCTGCTGGCCGCCCACGGTCTCGAGAATAAGCAGATCGCCGCACAGCTCGGTGTCTCGCGGCAGTTGGTGGCCCGCTGGCGCACGCGCTTTCTCGAAAGCGGCATCGCCGGCATTGCAAAAGACGCCCCACGGCCCGGTCGTACACCTGCCGTCTCGAAGCAGAAAGTACAGCAGATCATCCACAAGACCACCCGCGAGAAACCGTCCAACGCCACCCACTGGAGCCGCCGCACCATGGCCGCCGCGGCCGGCGTCAGCGCTTCCACCGTGGGACGGATTTGGCGCGCCCATGGCCTCAAGCCCCACCGCGTCAAGACCTTCAAGCTCAGCAATGACCCGCGTTTCGCCGAGAAACTCGACGACATCGTCGGACTCTATCTCAATCCGCCTGAGCATGCTCTGGTTCTCTCGCTCGATGAGAAGTCCCAAATCCAAGCCCTCGATCGCACCCAACCCGGCCTGCCGCTCAAAAAGGGACGCGGCCAAACGATGACCCACGATTACAAGCGCAACGGCACGACCACCCTGTTTGCGGCGCTCAACACTCTTGACGGCAGCGTGATCGCCGAGTGCATGCCCCGACACAGCCACCAGGAATGGTTGCGCTTCCTGCGCTTAATTGACCGCCGCACTCCCAAGGACAAACAGCTTCATCTCATCGTGGACAACTATGCCACCCACAAGCATGCCGCTGTGAAGCGTTGGCTCGATCGTCACCCGCGCTTCCACATTCATTTCACCCCGACCTCGGCGTCGTGGCTGAACATGGTCGAGCGATTCTTTCGCGATCTCACCGTCAAGCGCCTGCGCCGCGGCGTGTTTCGCAGCGTGGACGAGCTCGTCGCCGCCATTGACGACTACATCGCCCAGCACAACGAGCATCCCACGCCCTTCATCTGGACCGCGACCGCCTCCGACATCCTCGAGAAAGTCAAGCGAGGACGTGCCGCCCTGCATAAGGTGCAATCTGCTTGACGCACTACACTAGCGCAGAGGGGCAATCAAAGAGAACACCTATGGCAAGCGAAACGACACGCCGACGATGGCTTCAAGGCGGTGGAACGGTTAGCGCGGCGGCGCTGCTGAGCGCGGCGGGCGCGCGGCCCGTGGAGGCCGCGGCCATCAGCGAACCGCCGACCGATGTCTACACCCGTCTCGGAGTCAAGCCCTTCATCAACTGCACGGCGACGATCACCCGCAATGGCGGATCGCGTCAGCTTCCGGAAGTGATTGAGGCCATTCACCACGCCTCGCACTATCACGTCAAGCTCAACAAACTGATCGCCGCCGCCGGCGAGCGGATATCCGAGCTTCTCGAGGTTCCGTGGGCGATGGTGAGCTCCGGTGCAGCGTCGGCGCTGGCTCATGCGACGGCGGCCTGTGTTGCGGGAGGCAACCCCGAGCGCCGCCAACAACTGCCAAACCTCGCCGGCCTGCCCAACGAAGTCATCATGCCCAAGTGGTCGCGGAACCAGTACGACCACTCCATTCGCATGCTCGGGACGCGGATCATCTCTGTTGAAACGATCGAGGAATACCGCGCCGCCTTCAGTCCGCGAACGGCGATGGTGGCGGTGCTAGGCGACCGCTTCGGCGGCGACCGTCCCAACCTGGTTGACCTCGCGCCGATCGCCAAGGAGCAAAATGTTCCGGTCCTGGTGGACGCGGCGGCCGACTTCCCAGTCACCCCGAATCCCTACCTCCAACAAGGCGCCGACATGGTGGCCTACAGTGGCGGCAAAATCCTCCGCGGCCCCCAAACGGCGGGGATCTTGGTCGGCCGCGAAGACCTCGTCCGCACCGCGACGATCAACGCCGCTCCGTTCGGCGGCTTCGGCCGTCCGATGAAGGTCAGCAAAGAAGAGATTGTCGGCATGGTAACGGCCGTCGAGGTCTGGATCAACAACCGCGACATCGAGAGCGAGTACCGCGAGTGGGAGGGTTGGTACGCACACATCAGTCGTGCGGCCCGGCAGGTGGACGACGTCGACACTCGCGTGCAAGGCCCCACCCGGGGCGGGCCGTTCCCGACGCTGCGCATCTTGTGGGACCGCGATAAAATCGGCCTGACCGCGTCTGAGATGCATCATCAGCTTTTGGACGGCGATCCTGCGATCATGACCTGGGACTATGGCGAGGAGAACTTCTTCGTCATCCGCCCGGTCGCCCTCAAGCCCGAGGAATACAAGGTCATCGCCCGAAGGGTGCGTTCCATTCTCGACAAGGCGCCGCGAGGAGTGCGGACACCGTCATTGGCAAAGCCGGCGACCGACATCGCCGGCCACTGGGATGTCGAGATTGAATTCCTGCGCGGGCGCGGACAACATCAGTTGTTCCTCGAGACACGCGGCAACGAGGTCGTCGGCACACATGTCGGAACTCGTGCCACGGGTGAATTGAAGGGCACGATCGACGGCGACAAAGTCCGCTTCAACAGCATCCTGCCGATGGAGGGTTCTCGGCTCAAGTACGGGTTCAGCGGTGTTCTGGCGGGCGACGAGATCCGCGGCGACATCGACTTGAATGAATATCCGCCGGCACGTTGGGTCGCCCGGCGGCGGACGACCGGCTAGAGTGAAACTCACGACAGTCCAAAGGCCCAAAAGACCGAACACAGATAAAAGGAGATCGAAAGCATGGCGAACCAAACCAGCCGCCGCCGGTGGCTTCAATCGAGCGGAGCCGCGAGCGCCGCGGCACTCTTGAGCGCAGCGGGTGCGCGCCCGGCCGCCGCCGCGGCTCTCGAAGAGCCCCCGCCCGACGTCTACACACGCATCGGCGCCAAGCCGTTCATCAATTGCACCGCGACCATCACCAGCAACGGCGGTTCGCGGCAGTTGCACGAAGTCATCGAAGCCATCGAGCACGCCGCGCACTATCACGTGAACCTCGACCAGCTTCAAGAGGCCGCCGGCAAACGCATCTCCAATCTGCTCAAGGTCGAGTGGGCCATGGTGTCTTCCGGGGCCGCCGCGGCTCTGGCCCACGCCACCGCCGGCTGCGTCGCGGGCACCGATCCCGAGCGCATGCAGCAGCTCCCCGACATGACTGGCCTCAAGAACGAGGTCATCATGCCCAAGTCGTCGCGCAACGGCTACGATCACGCCATCCGCATGGTCGGCGTCAAGATCATCAACGTCCGGACGGTCGACGAGTTGAAGGCCGCGATCAACCATCGCACGGCCATGATCTCCGTGCTAGGCGACCGCTTCAGCGAGAACGTGGAACTGCCGCTGAAGGAAGTCGGGCCCATCGCCAACAAGGCAGGCATTCCGGTGCTGGTCGACGCCGCCGCGGATTACCTCGTCGTTCCCAACCCCTACATCGCCCAGGGCGCCGACCTGGTCGCCTACAGCGGCGGCAAGATTCTCCGTGGGCCGCAAACCGGGGGGTTGCTCGTGGGCAAAGAGCGGCTCGTGCGCGCCGCCTTCGCCAACGCCGCGCACCATCATGCGTTCGGGCGTCCGATGAAGGTCAGCAAGGAAGAGATCGTCGGCGTGACGACCGCCGTGGACGTTTTCCTCAACAAGCGGGACCTGAAGGCCGAGTACCGCGAGTGGGAAAGCTGGTACGACTACATCTCGAAGGAGATCACGAAAGTCGACGGAGTGTCCACGCAGGTCACTCCCCCTTCACGCGGCGGTCCGTTCCCCGTTCTTATGGTCGAATGGGACCCGAAGAAAGTCGGCCTAACCGCCGATGATGTCGGCGAACAACTCCTCAACGGCGATCCCAGCATCGGCAGCCATGCTTCCGGTGACGGTTATTCGTTCCGGCTGCGGCCGGTGGCGATGAAGCCTCATGAACACAAGATGGTGGCCGAGCGCCTGCACTCGATTTTCCGCAACGCGCCCAAAGGCATCTCCAAGCCAAAGTTCAAGGCGCCCGCGGCAGACATCTCGGGCCGCTGGGACGTGCATGTCAACTTCGGCCTCGGTGAAGGCGAGCACCAGCTCTTTCTGCAGGCCAACGGCAACCAAGTCAAAGGGACGCACATCGGTACCGTAGTCCAGGGCGAGTTGAAGGGCACGATCGACGGCAACAGGGTTCGCTTCGGCAGCTCGCTGCCGTTCGAGGGAACCTCACTGGGATATCGCTTCGAGGGCCAGGTGTCCGGCAATGCGATGAAGGGCTCGCTCGACCTGGGCGAATACCCCAACGCCACCTGGGAGGCCAAGCGCCACATCTACGCCTAACAATCGTTCCCGACGGCTCAATCGGTGCTTGGCAGAGATGAAGGGGGCTTGCAGTAGCATCTCTCATAGGTGAAACAGCAAGTCGAAGGGTTCTGGTTACAGAGCGGATGGGTTCATCAGTCACCACCTGGTCAAGAACCTGAAGCGGAAAGGCCACTGCGTTCGAGGAGCCCACGTTAAAATGTCGTGAGTTCGAGATTCTCGACCTGCGCCGCCTGATGGGCGTCCGCAGGCGCAACTCCGACAACACTTTGCTCAAGCAGACCCTCGGCTGGGAGCCTCGCATCTCCCTCGATGAAGGCTGGACGCGCACCTACCGCTGGATCAAGGACCG
Source organism: Bryobacterales bacterium (assembly GCA_965261065.1). Lineage (GTDB taxonomy): Bacteria > Acidobacteriota > Terriglobia > Bryobacterales > UBA6623 > JAKZVK01. The sequence continues at coordinate 412,627 of OZ253444.1, forward strand.
GGTGCGAGCCCAGTCCGAGTCAGCGAAACCGGTCGCAATGAGCCAAGCCGCATCGGTCGGCTGTGCCTAGCGGATGGGTACCTGACCCTGATGATGGTTCAGTGGGCCGCCAAACCGAGGGAAGAGTTAACGAGAGACCACTTGTAAAAACACGAGGACTGCCGCTACGAAAATGGCTCCAGCGAGGAGGGGGAGCAGAATACTGTCGCTGGACGATGGCTGCGGGGTCTGCTGTGCCGCGGGGTTTTCGGCGAACAGCTGTTCTTTCGCCCCGAGGTCGTGCGCCTGATGCTCGGCCGGGTCACTCTCGCCGCCGGTGCGGCCGGGCTCTGAACCGTCGGGCCCCCCGGGGGACTCAAACTCGCTGATCTTTTTCTCGATCTGTCCCTTGAGAGTTTCCTCATCGACCGGAAATCGCTTTCGCGTCTCTGCCGGCAGAGAATCCAGAGCCATTTCCAACGTGAAGGGCTGGGTCGTGCGAACGACATCGAAGCCGAGAGCATCTGCCAGCCGACAGCTGATCGCCGCAATGGTCAGCATCTTGGCTGACTTCCCGTAAGAACGGTCGTGATGGCGGCTCGCAATGACGCCCAACTCCTCGGGCAAGTTCCACTCGTTGGAGAGCCACAGTCCCGCTTCACAGTGGTCGATTCCGAAGTGCTGCCGCTCGCAATCCAGCAAGTAAGTCGAATCTTCCTTCTGGCCCCCGGCATCGGCTTCCTGGAGCATTGCCGTGTATTCCCGAGGGAACGCAGCCAGCAGGCCGAGTCGCCCGAGGTCGTGCAGAAGCCCCGCCGTGTAGGCTTGGTCAGGCCGCACCGAGGACGCCCGGGCCAGATCTCCTGCGATCAGGGCCGTCGCGATCGTGTGTCGCCAACAGCGGTGTAACTCCGGGGCCTGGCGTGTCGCTTTGGCATACTCCGAGGTCACCACACTCAGAGCCATCATTCTCACGGTGTCGAGGCCCAGCAAGACGAAAGCGTCGTGCAAGCTCTTGACCCGTGAACTCACCCCGTAGAGGGCAGAGTTGGCGCGCTGCAGCAGGGCAGCCGACAGCTTCGGATCCGCCTGAATCAGCTCGACAAAATAGCGGATCGGGGTCGTTTCATCGGCTAAGGACTCAATGAGTCGAGTCGCAATGGCCGGGAGGGGCGGAACCTTCGCGAGGCCCTGACGAATTGCGGCAGCGTCCTGGACGGCGTCTGTAATGGCAGGACCCCCTCGCTGTTGTATCGGCTCGGAACACCGTGTTCTGTAGAAGAGTGCCGGGGTTCTGATAGACCGTCACCCGGCCTCACCGCCAAGTACTGCGGACCTGCCAGAGCCCTGGCCCCGGTGCGCCTGCAAGCGCTGCCGGGTGTTCGGGGCTGCCAACAGAGCACCAAGCGAAGCCAGTTCCTCCGAGGGCCATTGGAATCAAGGGCTTGTGGGCGAATCCCGGCTTCAGCTCGCCCACCAGCGTCCGAAGAACGAATCGAGCCCACCCATGGGTGAAGGATATTGACAGCCCCGGCAGGAAACGGCCAAGAGCGCCCAACCCGGGGCCCTTGGTAGAAACGGGCATTTCCGGGCAAGCTCCGGGCGAGGACCCAGCTCTTTCAGGCTTTCACGAACCCGCGGAAGTTCTTCTTCCGCGGCGTGAAGTTGGGGAAGACCGGCTTGAGATTGTCGGCCTGCATGTGGCGGGAGAGGACCTCGGCGAACACGTCGCGGAAGTCGGTCGTCAGCGCCAAGTCGCGGCCCTCGAACAACTGATCGGAGTCCAGCCCGGGCCACTTGCCGTAGATCTTGCCGCCCTCGACGTTCCCGCCCAGTGCGAACATGGCGTTGGCGTGACCGTGGTCGGTGCCGCGGTTGCCGTTCTCGCGAGCCGTGCGCCCGAACTCCGACATCGTCAACACAACAACGTCCTGCAGGCGGCTGCCCAGGTCCGCCGCAAAGGCGGCCAACGCGCCGCCGAACTGCCCGAGCAGGCCGTTAAGCCTCGGCGCTTGTCCGGCGTGGGTATCCCAGCCGCCCATTTCGGTGAACGCGACCTCGACGCCCACGTCGGCCTTGATCATCTGGGCAACCTGCCGCAGGGCATCGCCTAGTTCGCCCCGGGGGTAGCGCGCATTGTTCGCCGGCCGGTACGAGGCGGCGTCGATCCCCTTGACCAGCTCGAGCGCGGCGAACGTGTCGCCACTGGCTTTCGAGATCAGGCCTTCGGTCTTGGCGGCGCTTCCCACGTCCTCGTACATACTGCGGAACGCGTCTTCAAGCACCGGGGACTGCCGTGGCATCGAGAACTCGCTCAGCCGGTTGATGGCGACTGCTCCGGCCGAGCCTTGCAGCGAGCGTGGAAGCTTGGAACCGATCGACACCGAGCGCAACGGGGTCGCGTCAGCCTCGTGGTGCGTCTCCAGATAACGGCTCAGCCAGCCATCGCGCGTACCCTTGTCGCCGGGGGTCGCGCTTTCCATGAAGTCTTGCGCGTCGAAATGAGAGCGGGTCGAATCGGGCGAGCCCGCGGCGTGAATGATAGCCAAACTCTTCTCATTCCAGAAACGCTTCAGGGGTGTGAGGGCCGGGTGCAATCCGAACTGCCCGTCGAGATCCAACACTCCATCGTCGCCGTTGCCGGGTCTTCGGATCGCCAACGTCGGGCGGGCCTGGTAGTAGCGGTCGTCGCTATAGGGGACCACGGCGTTCAGCCCGTCCATCGCGCCCCGCTGGAAGACCACGACCAGCACTTTCTTAGGTTTCGAGGTCGTCACTGCGGCGGCGCGGCGCAGGAAGCCGGGGAGCACGCCGGTTGCCACCACGGCCAAGCCGCTCGATTTAAGGAAGAAGCGTCGGTCAACGATCATGGCTGCGCCTTCGTCGGCAGGCGGGCCACGGCAGTCTGGCTTCGACCGCGTAGCGTCAATGTCTTGCGACGTGCCTTACAGCCTGATAAACACCGGCGGTCGCCAAAGGTTGCGGTGAGCATGATCGGCGTTCCGCGGGCAGAAACGTGCCAAGGGACAAACGCAGGGGGCGAGGAACTCCTGGCGTCCGCCCAATCGCCGACAGCCTAACGCAGCTTGACCGCGTCCCCACCCCGATCTTTGCTCCGCAGCGCAGCATCCATGAACGCGAAGATCTCGAGGGTCACGTCGTTCGGTACGGGAGGTTCGCCGGTCTTGAAAAAAGCGACCACACGCTTGAGAAGTCGGGCGTACGCCCCGCCGGCGCGGCTCGACGTTTTAATCTCCTTCTCGCCGTAGGTAATCGCGCCGTAGCCACTCTTGCCCGCGCGAATACCCCGCACCGTGCCGATACGGCCGTCCTGCCACAGCCCAACGATCATGTCAGCGTCCGTCGTATAGGTGCGATGCACCGACACGCAACCCGGCCCCATGATAGTGTAAAGGAGTTCGATGGGGTGGACGGCGTACCACGAGAGGTCGAGATGGTGGGTGGGATGAATCGAAGCCGGCCCCCAGGTGATTGCGCCGCGCAGTCCTTCGACCTTGACGTCAGCGACGGCGTCGGCGTAGCGCAAGCTCGACGTGCTGAACCACGGTACGCCGTGCTTCTTGCCAAGCCTGGCAATCTCGCGGACGTCCTCGAGAGAGGCGGCCAGCGGCTTGTCGATAAACACGGGCTTGCCGGCCTCGAAGACCGGCTTGACCTGCGCGAGGTGCACCCGACCGTCCACGCTCTCGAGCAACACTGCGTCTACCTTCGAGCAGAGGGTCGGGATGTCATCGACAATTTCGACGCCCCACTCATCGCGTAACTGCGCTGCGTATTTCTGAACCCGCGTCCGGCTCGACTCGACGTCGGGACTGCCGCCCGGGTAAGCGGCCACGACCTTCGCACCCGGCACATGGTCCGGCCCTGACGGATCATTGAGGAGGCGTGTGAAAGCCGGAACGTGGGACGTATCGGTGCCGATAATGCCGACCTTGATATCCGCACCCGTGGCCCAGGCCGGAAGGAGGAGAACCAACAGGACAAGAAGCTTGTTCATGGGGAGCATTCTACAACACGCGCCAAGCGAGGATCTTCACTCGACGGCGATCGTGACGACATTCGAAGACACATCGCCGATCGTCACCACCACGTCAATCGCGCCTCCGCTCGGTGCTCCCGCCGGGATCTCGACATTGATCTGGTAGAGACCCACGAACCCCGGCGCCAGACCCGAGAACGTCACCGTGGCCGGGACCCCGCCGATGGTCACCTGCGGCAGGGTTATGGTTTCCGACAGGCGATTGTCCGACGCCGGCGCGCCTGACGCCGGCATGTTGGTGACCGGCCCGAGTCCCGTCGCGAAAATCGCGACGAACTCACCCCTCCTCGCCGGCCGCGAGTCCGGGAAGGCGCCCACAGGGGCTGCCAACGTCGTCGTCCCCGCGATCAAGATCGACCCTTGGCCTTCGCCCGTAGCCGCAGTCGTGAAAATCCCCGGGTTGAACGGTACGATCGTGACCAGCTCGGGCGCACTCTGCTCGTCTCCCACGATCGCCGTAAGCAAAGCCTCTTGCAGCCCCAGTAGCTCCCAAGGGATTTGAATATTGACCTGGTCCGGCGAGGCAAAGAAGAACGGCGCGTCGATCTCCGCCGCACCGAATCGAAGCGCGGCGTCATTGGGAGTGAAGCGCATCATGCCGCCTCCCAGCGAGGTGGGCAGCGGCGAAACGGGCGAGTTCTCGGTGGTCAGCGAGAGGTCGATTCCAAAGACGGCGGCGATCATTCCACCCGCCGCTCCGTCGACGCCGGTTACGCCCGCGGCGTTGCCGACCCCACCGTCGGAGATCTCGGGAACGGGCCCCGGCGGCGCTTCCACCATGAATTCGAGCGCCACGGACAAACCGCCTCCCGGCGCCGGGGTAAACACGGTGATCTGCGCTGCGCCGGGCGTAGCGAGATCCGAGGCGGGAATCATCGCCTGCAGCCGGGTGTTGTCAACAAAGATCGTCGGCCTCGCAACTCCGTTCCACCGTACTTGCGAATCAGGTACCAGGTTGGTTCCCGTCAATGTGATCGTGACGTCGGGTGAGCCGGACATCGTTGCCATCGGCACGACTGTGAGCAGCGCGGGTGGGAGACGAGGGATTTGAATCTGGTAGATCCGGCCGGCGGCGTAGTCGGCGAAGTAGAGTTCGCCCGCTTCATCTTCACCGAACGTGCTGATGGAGAAGGGCGTTGGCCTCGGGCCCATGACCGTCCAGGCGCCGTTGTTCTGGTTTGCCGCGTAGAAGGCCCGCATGACGAAGTCGGCAAAGAAATAGGTCCCTTGGAGCGGGGGAAAGCTGAATCCCCGGTAGCGGTAGCCGCCCGTAACCGATCCGCCCTGGCCATTTTGCTGATAGTCGATGATCGGCAGCACCAAGGAGCCGTCGTTGCAGTCCGCAGCGGGGATGAAGCATTGACTCCCCTCCATGTGGCGCCAGCCGTAGTTCTCGCCGCCTGGGCTGGCGGCCGGCTGGAAGTCAATTTCCTCGACCGCATTCTGGCCGACGTCGCCGATAAACATGTCTCCGGTCTCGCGGTCGAAACTGTAGCGCCAGGGGTTGCGCAGGCCATAGGCCCAGATCTCGCCTCGCGCCGCTTGACCCACGAACGGGTTCGATGGCGGGATCGCGAAGGGCGCCCCGCTGTCCACATCGATTCGCAGGATCTTCCCGAGCAGCGTGGCCAAGCTTTGGCCCCGGTCGCCGGGGTCGCCCCCGCTGCCCCCGTCTCCCGTGGCGATATAAAGGAACCCGTCGGGGCCGAACTGCAAATGGCCGGCGTTGTGGTTGCCGAACGGCTGGTCGAACGTGAGCAGTATTCTCTCGGAGTCCGAGAGAGCACGATTGGGGTCTTCGGAGACCAGAAACTCCGAGATCACCGTACTCCCGAGACCGTTGATGTAGTTGACGAAGAAGCGGCCGTTCTCTTGGTAGTTAGGGTGGAACGCCAAGCCCAGCAGCCCGCGCTCACCGCAACAGAGAACGCGGCCTCGGATGTCGAGAAACGGCGTCGCAACAATGTCTGCACCGTCATAGATGACGATGCGCCCCGCTTGCTCGTTGATGAACAGCCTGCCCGATCCGTCGTCCGCGTGGGTGATGTTGACCGGCATCGCCAAGCCGTTGGCAACCGATTCGAAAATCAGATCATCGAGAAGCTGCGCTTCGAGCGAACCAGCGAATGCTCCGCTCAAGCCCAGCCAGGCGAGCAGTGCTAGGATTTTCTGTTGGTAACGCATGAAACCTCAGCCCCGTCTTGCGCCCCGGCGGAGCAGAGCGCAAACCACGTCCCCAGATCCCCAGCATAGCGGCTCCGGGCCTGATCTTCCCAGCGCAATAGGCCCTAGTCGTACGTAAGGATTCTGACCATCACTTGATGCCCGGCCCGCCACAACCGTGCCACCGAGCGCCGCACAGCCGCGGCTCTAAACCCTCGGGCGCGTGGGCTTTGCCGAGCCCCGCTCCTCTCCACAAAGGCCACGGCGGGGCCCCGGCCGGGATGGCATCTTGGCCCATGAGTGTAGGATACTTGCAGATTATGAAATCGCACCCGAAGGCTTTCTTGTTATCCCTGACCCTGCTCCTGGCCGCGGGGACAGCCATCACCCAAACGGCCAAGTATCCGGTGAATTGGAAGGGCCTGCCCGAGCCTTTCCACACTCCTTCCGCGAGCAACCGGCCACAAGTGGTCGCCCGGCCGGACGGCGCGGAGCTAGCTGTACCTCCGGGATTTAAGGTGGAAGAGTATATGGCCGGGTTCGACAACCGGCCGCGATTCATGGTGCTCGGCCCCAGCAACGAGATTCTGCTGACCGATAGCGGCGAGCGCGGCAGCCCCACCGGCTCGGTCTACGTGCTGAAGGGCAAGAGCAAGAGAAAGAGCAAGATCATCGAGGGGCTCGACCGTCCTTTCGGTTTAGCGTTGCACCAGGACTGGCTGTACGTTGGCGAACCCACCTCGATCAAGCGCTATCAGTACGATGAGAAGGCCATGACGGTGGCCACGCCCGGCGAGGAGATCATTCCGCTGAACGACTTCGGGAAGGGCCACTGGACGCGCTCCCTTCTGTTTGATCGCGACCACAAGAAACTCTATGTCACCGTGGGATCGGGCTCGAACATCGACCTCAACGAGGATCCCATGAGGGCCGCGCTCCACCGCTTCAATCCCGACGGATCGGGCCATGAGATAGTGGCCTCCGGTCTGCGGAACACGATCGGCTTGCGTTGGCATCCGGGCAGCGACGACTTGTGGGCGGCCGTGCAGGAGCGCGACGGGCTGGGCGACGACTTAGTGTCCGACTATCTCGTCAAGATCAAGGAAGGCGGCTTCTACGGGTGGCCCTATGCCTACAGCGGTCCGCACGAAGAGCCTCGCCACAGTGGCGTCGCGCCCGACATGGTGAAGAAGACCCTCTATCCCGATGTGCTCCTCGGGGCGCACGTGGCGGTGTTAGACATTCTCTTCTACACCGGCGAGCAGTTCCCCGAGAAATACCGAAAGGGACTGCTGCTGGCGTTTCACGGCTCCTGGAACCGCTCCCATCGGGTCGGCTACCGCATCGCGTTCATTCCGTTTGAGGACGGCAAGCCCACGTCGGGACCGCAGGACTTCTTGACTGGTTGGATGCTCGGTGAGGACAACCGGCAGGTCTGGGGCCGGCCGGTCGGCTTGCTACAGATGCCCGATGGATCGCTGCTGGTAACCGATGACGGTGGCCGCAAGATCTGGCGGATTTCCTACAAGGGATAGTGGCAGGCCCCTCTCACGCCAATCGACAGCGTGAGCTTGTGGGGGTCTCTCTTGACGGTAGCCCTCCGCTCTTGACGTATCGCGCGCTAGCAGTTGTCGCCACGATCCTCGGGACGCAGTGGGCGGGCACGGTCGCCTCGGCGGCTGACGAGATTCGCTTCTCCCACCGGCTTCACCTGCAAGCAGGGGCCGTGTGCGTGAGCTGCCACTCCGCAGCCTCGGCAAGCACTTCCGCTACGGACAGCAACCTACCCACGGAGCGACAGTGCAGCATCTGCCACAACGGTAGCGCGGCCCGGCCCGTGGACACCGCCGCTTTGTCCGAAACTCCAACCGCCGAGCGAAGCTACCGGTTCAACCACGAGTTCCATCTGAAATTCGGGAATGTTGCTCCCGTGTTGGCCGCCGCCCTGGACGGCGGCACCTACCTGGGCAAGGCCGACGGTATCCGTGAGCGCCTCGGAGGCGCCAATGCCTGCGAGGCGTGCCATCGCGGTCTGGAGGAGGTCGATTCGGCCGGTAAGGCAAACCTGCCTCGAATGTCGGACTGCCTGGTGTGCCATTCCGAAATCGACAATCCCTTCAGTTGCGAGAAGTGTCACCTCGAAGGTGTCCAACTGCGTCCCGCCGATCACACCCGCATGTTTGTCGACCGGCATTCAACCGGCAAGATCCAACTAGACAAGGCTTCGTGTTTGCCTTGCCACGGAACGACCTTTGCCTGCATGGGGTGTCACTAGGGGTCTGCAGGGGTCTGCAGGGGTCTGATTCAATCGACTTCGAAACAAACGGTTGCAGGTCCGGAAGAGCGCGGTGCGGAGGTAACCGCGTGCCCCGAGCGCGAGTGAGGCGCCAAGACACGGACCGACGGCACTGAGACTACGCACTGTCAATAGCGTGCCGAGTACGGTCGCTCTCGCAGCGTTTGTTTCACCTAGTCTAGACGTGCTCGGCCACAACAGATCCACCTAGGAAACAAAAGCGAAGGGAATAAACCAGAGGGGGGCCGAAGCCCCCCTCTGGTTGAAAGGTTGATTGCGTAGCGTGAACCCTTAGTGGTTCAGACCCTCCGACGGACAGCCTACGTGCACGCCGCCCCGGAATTGGCAGTCAATCAGGCGGGCGCCGCTGGCATCATATTGCAGCACCAGGGCCAGGTACCCCTGCGCCAGCGTCGGGATCCCCGCCGCTCCGTCGGTGATGAATGCATACCCATGTGCCCATTGGAACTCGCACATGATCACCAGGAAGCCTTGGAAGTCCGGCGCTCCGACCAGTCCCCACACCGGGTTGCCCGCCGAGAGCGTAAACGTCATCTGTTCACCGTCCTCGATGACCGTCGAGGTCTCATCCATCGGTTCCCTCGGTCCGTTATCCCCGATGTTGCCGATGTAGTGCACCATGCAGACGCCTCGTTGTTTCGCCGTCCCCTTCCAGTCTTCGGACGTGTTCGACACCGCGATACCCGTGTCAAATCCGAAGCGGTTGGTCACGAACGGGAACAGCAACGTGGTCGCGCATCTCACCACCGTCACGACCGTCACCGGATCGGCGCCTACGTCCACAAATCGTGGCTTCGGTTCGTTGCTCGCAGTACCGACGGTGCTCAGCGGTGCAAAGCGCGCGTCCACCTGCCCCGAGCCGATCGCCGGCAAGTCTGCAGTCGTGTCCGGCCACCACACCACACTGAACGGAATCCACAGGCCCTGCGGCAAGAACGGATCGCCGTCCTTGAGCTCGTATACCAAGAACCCATTGCCCGCCGCGTCCAGAGGCACCGCGTAGGAGCCGGACGTTCCAGCGGTCGAACCGCCGGCGCCGTTCGCGTCCGTACCCGCGACCCGCTCGACACACAAGGCGTTGGCGCTGCCTGGGAAGATCGGATCCACGATGCAGCGACCCGGGTCGAAGCCGGGCACGCCAGCTTGCTCCCAGGCGCCCGGCGCGGTGATCACCAGCCCCGCCGACATGTTCGTCAGGCGGATGATGAAGCGCGTCGCCTGCGTGGCGGCGCCTCCAGTCCCCCCATCGAATTCGGACGTGGCAAACGGTCGGTTGTCCACCAACACCGGATAGCCGTTCTCGGTCGCGTTGTCTCCGTTCACAAACGAAGGCTCGCCCAGCGTCTTGAACGCCGCCGCAAACCCTTCGTCGAGGTGAACCAAGAAGCCGTTCTCGTAGTGCTCGCACTGCAGCCCCGCCGGTGCCGGGGTGACGCTCGTGATCAGGCCCTGCAGGATGATGCCCACCGCGCCTTGGTTGGTCTGCACCGAAATCGATGCAAACGCCGTCACGCCCAAGGTCGCAATGATCGTCCCGCCGGCCCCCAGCGCCGCCGCGTTGCCCCGTACGTTGGTGAACCGCAACGTCGTCGTCAGGTCAAAGCACGAGTCCGTGCTCACCTGGTCGAAGAAGTCGTCGCAGATCGGGATGCCGTTCATGTCCGCTACGGGCAGGGCGGTCAGGTCATTCGGCGCGCCCGGCACCGGGAACTGAATCCCGTTCCAGGTCAGCGTCGACGGCCCCTAGATAAAGGCCTTCTGCGGACACGGATAGCGCTGGTCCGGCACCGGGAACGAGCCCCCAAAACTGCCGAGGATGAACCCACAGCCATCGTCGGGCAACAACGACCCGACCTGGGGATTCCAAGCGTTGTTGTCGTTGACGACGACCAGCGCATCGCCCCCGGCCAACATGTTGGTCACAGCCGTGTTCAGCGTCAGGTTGACGTTCATCAACACGTACTGGGTAATGTTATTCGGCGTGAAGGGGTTGAACACGCCGTCGTTGGTACAGTCCAGCCGCGAGTCACCGGTGCGGGCGGAGAGGTTCTCCGACCGCAACAGGTTGGGCACAAACGTGGCGACGCAAGTGATGCGTCCCAGCGGCTGCTATGACAGCCCGCCCCTCATCAGGGGGCCACGAAAACCCGCCTGAGTAGGCCAGGGTAACAAACCATGAAGCAAAGGTGCAATCAGCGGTTTCCGGCTGTCAACGCCCAATAGAAATGTCCCCCAGTTCGGCCGAGTAGAAATGTCCCCATCTTGCGCTAAGGCATAAAGCCCCTTCGGCTTGTTGGCGGGAGAGCTTCTTCAGCGACGGCGAGGGTTCGGTCAAGGGCGCACCCTCTGGGCGCGGTTCTGCTGCACCCTTGAGGGGTTCCTCGGCGTCGCTCACGATCAATCGACAAGGCGAAGGGGCAGGCCCCATCGATCATCTGAGGGGACATTTCTATTTGGCGGCGAAGGGGACATTTTCATCCGGCTACAACATCAGCGGTTTCCGGTAGCGCCTCAGTTTCCACTTCACCCATTCCATTTGCTTCCTGCGGCGCCGAGGCAGCCGCCTTCAGGCAGCCTGAAGGCGACTCGGGGAAGCACTTCCCGACCGCTGCCGGCATGGGCTGCCAGGGAAGCGCACGCCAAACTGACCCACCACCTCGGCATGCGGTCGTGCTGTCTTTCCGTGCCTACTACTACACAACCCGGTAGCAGTCGTGCTGAGTGTTTCGACGCGACGGGCGTCGATCTCGCCGAGTGCGAAGGCGAGCTGCTCGATTCGTCTGGAGCGATCGTAGAAGCCTAGCCCGGATTTCTCACCAGGGAAGCGGGACGGGCGAGAACCGCTGATCCGCCGGCGCCGCGTGGGGGTTCGACGCTCGCACGACCGCCACCACCCCCGCTCGAACCTTCGCCAGCCCTCCCATCCCGTCCCCGAAAAGTCGTTGTTCCACTTCGGCCCGTGTTTGCCTAACACTTTCCCCTTCGGACCCTCCCGGGCCCGTTTTCAAACTTCTCCTTGCTCCTCAAACTCCTACCGGTTTCACTTGCGGCGCTCGCAGTGCTTCATGCACCTGCCTGAACAACTCCCCATACGCATAGCCCCGCTCGCCATCGATAACCAGACCTTGCGCACCGTCTCTCGCACCCGCGCGCCCACCTTCAACAACACCCGCCGGATCGTCTCCGTCGGCGCCCGCACCCATCCCGTGCCCGCCAACCCCAGCCGCCGCAGTCCCACCACCAGCCCATACGCCAGCGACGACAGAGAGAGCCGCAGTTGATTCGCCCTCATCGTCTCCGTGCTCAGGCGGTCGACGAACAAACTCAACTGCTCCTTGATGCGATTCTCCCTCTCGCCCCGCTGGCAGTAAAAGTCTTCATACAATCGCTGGGCCGCCCACTCGTCCGCGCTCAAGCTTGTCACCACGTAGCGCGGATTCTCCTTGCCCTCGAGCTGTTCGGCCTTCGCCACCACCCGCCGCGCCCGGCTCCAACTCTTCCGCGTCTGATACGCAAACTCGGTAAACTCGCGCGCCGCCTGCCCGCTCTGCTGCTGTTTCGCCGCGGCCTGTTGCATCGCCTCCTCGATGAGCGTGCGCAGCCGCTCGTTGCGCGCCAACCCCACCACCTAGTCCACTCCGTTGGCCTCGCACCAACTCATCAACGCCTCGCTACTGAACCCGGCGTCGCCCCGCACCACGATGCGCACCTGCGGCCAGACTTCGCGGATCTGTTCGACGATGCGCTCGAGTTCGGGCTGCGCCCCGACCGCCGGGTCTTGATTCGCCTCCCGCTGCCGCGCGCACAGCAGCTGTTCCACCGAGAAGATGTACAGCGGCAAGTAGCAGTAGTGGTTGTAATAGCCGTGAAAGAAGCGTCCTTGTTGGTTCCCGTGCAAGGGCGTGTCGGTGGCGTCGACGTCGAGGACGATCTGCTCGGGCGGCGTTGGGTGCGCTTCGACAAACAAGTCAACCAACAGGCGGTCGACGCGCTCGAAATCGCAGCGGATCTTCTTATAGCGGTCGGTGCTCTCGGTGGAGCGCTCCAGCCGATTCAGGGTCGACTTGCCGGCCAGCGCTTTGCCGCGATCCTGTTCGCGTTTGCGCTCGCGACCCTCGAGATCAGTCTTGCCGGCCAGCAGAGCCAGCAGCGGATCGCGGCGCAACTCGTGGTGATCGTTGAGGTCTTCGTAGCCCAGCGCCAGCGCGTAGACGCGTTGCGAGATGAACTGCTCGACGCTGTGTTCGATGCGCTGGGGGTCGCGCCGATCGTGGAAGCAAGCGGCCAGCCGCGGCAGCAGGTTGAGGCGTTGATCGACTTGGCGCAGCAGCAGGGCGCCGGCATCGGAGGTGATGGCGCCGCCATCGAAGCGAGCGACCACGTCGCGGCGGCCGTGGGGTTCAAAGATGAACGAGGTTTGGGTACACTCGGTAGACATCAGGCTGCTTCCTCCTGTTGGTTCTGGTGGCTGAAAGATTCTCCCAACAAATGTTTTAAGCCACAGGAAGCAGCCTGATTGCCATCTCCTGGTGAGATTTCCGGGCTAGCTCGCCGCCGAACCGCTCGTCGCGGTGACAGAACTTTCACAGGGACGCTACAGAGCCGTGGTCGAGTACCCCGTCAAGACCATGAACGCCAACGAACGGGACATGGTGTATCAGACCGATACGGGACCGGTTCTTTTGCCCGACCTCTCGGCGGAGACGGAGAACTTTTTGACGGCGATGGAGCTGGCGTACGCGGCGTTCAACTGCGCGGACTGGATTGAGTTCATCGTGCGCGTCCCCACCGCGATCAGCGACGACCTAAGCGTGTTTCATTACTCGAAGCCTGTCCGTATGGATGCGAAGAACCAGGTGATCCGGCGGCTTGGCTGAACCGCATGGAGCACTTCTTCACATGCCCTCATTGCTGGGAGCAGATCTCGATGCTGCTCGACACATCGGTGAAAGACCAGACGTACGTCGAGGATTGCGAGGTCTGCTGCCATCCCATCGAAGTGCGCTACTCGACGGAGAATGAGATGGTCGTCGGCTTCGAAGCGTCAGCGCTTGAGTGAACCGATCCAACCCATGGCCGCCAGCAAAACTCCATTGGATCTTACCCTTCCGATCGACGACCAGTTGGTCCTCTATCCCGGCGACCCGGTTCCCCAATTGCATCGACTGTCGTCGATTGCAGAGGGCGCGACGCTCACCGCCTCGTCGCTGGAGATCGGCTGCCACGCCGGCACCCACGTGGACGCGCCGTCTCACTTCCTCCCGGACGGCGCCTCGCTGAACCAACTGCCTTTGGCACACTTCCACGGCCCGGCTCATGTCTTCGACATGGGCGACGGCAAGATCATCACCGAGACGGCTGTTCGTTCCCTTCGCCCCCGGCCCGGGACCCACATCCTTCTCAAGACGCGGAATTCTGAACTGCTCCGAAAAGAATCCTTCGACAGCGACTACTGTTGTCTCACGCCGCAGGCAACGGAAGTTCTGCTGGCGCGGGAGCCGCTGTCGATCGGATTTGACTACTACAGTCTCGACCCGCCCTCCGGCGATTCATTTCCGTCTCACTTGGCCGTGGCACGTCGCGGACTGCCCGCTTTCGTTTGCCTAAACTTGCTGCAAATCGAGCCGGGCGAATACACCTTCATCGCGTTTCCGTTGAAGATCCCTGACCTGGAGGCCAGCCCTGTGCGCGCTGTTCTCTTCCCCAAAGAATGCGAGTTACCGTAGCCGGCTTCAGAGATCCACTGCCCTGGGAGCGCGGCTCGGCGATCGAGGATGGCTGAAGCCCGGTTGGGGAAGGACGCTGAAGCGCCCTGGGAAGAGCGCGCGGCAACCGGTAACCGGCCGTAAACGACCGGCCTAGTGTGTCCAGCATGGGCTGTTTACTTGTGAGTTGCAACGTACTCACCGCAACCGATGGAGGTAACCGTAGGGAACCGCAAGGTGGATCTCGAGGCGGATGCCGCGGGCCAAGCTGAAGGCAGCGGGGAACAAACCTTCGACCGTAGGAACACGAACCGGCAGAGAGGCCGCGTACGGGTGGCAAGCTGGCTAGGCACAGTGAAGCCCCATGTCCATCCGAGACGTGCGAGGTAGAGCCGGACGGTATGAAGGGAAAGAAACAGCACCTTACCTGGGGAGAGCTCCTTCGTGAGAGCGAAGGAGAAGTCAGCACAAGCCATAGTAGCGAAGAAGGCGGGTAATGCCGCTGGAGCGAAGGGCCGAAGGACCAAGGAGCAAAGCTAGAAGAGCGACTGATTATGACACCACACCGACGAGGTTTCCTGTCAACGCCCAATAGAAATGTCCCCCTCGGTAGCTCGATAGAAGTGTCCCCTTGTGTTTCTTGTTCGTAGGAGAGATATCGTCGTCGTCGGGGCTGTGGAACTGTGGGAATCGCGTAGCGATTTCCAAGGGGCGGTGGGAAGGGTGGAAAACCATCCACCGCTCCTCGAACCCGGTACTGCTGCCTCGAGAGATTTTCCACGCTTTCCATCCGACCCGGCATTTCCACAGCCCTCTTATGTATTCGCAGCCCGTTTTTTCCGTAACACAGCTCGCCGCCAGGGGTGGTCCGCCGCCGGCTTGCGCCCGCCTCCCGGACGCTGCTGTGGTGCTGGCTTCGTCCGCAGCTGTGGCGTCGGCGTGGCGATCACGTCGTGCTCGATCTCGTGCCCGTCAAACCTCACCTGCAAGCTCTCATCGCGCCACTGTTGGACCGTCACCCGTGCCCCCGCCCCCACGCCCTGGTTGCGTTTCGGCTTCAACTGCAAACAACGATTCTCGAAACGCACCACCCGGTCGTTGCTCACCACGCGTTCGTACTCGCAACAGAACACGCCTCGCAGCTCGGTGCCGCGGGGGAGCGCCTGGTGAAAGTCCGCTGCCGCCGCCGGCTCACAGGCGAAGCGCTCGTTGTGCTCGGCCAGGTACTCCTCGTCGAGATAACGGTTCGCCGCCTCGTACTCGACGATCCCGCGCAGCCGCATCTTCTTGATCAGGCGGTCTTGGTGCGTGCCGTGATGGCGCTCCACTCGGCCCTTGGCTTGCGGCGAGGAAGCCGCCATGATCGTAATGCCGAGCTTGGCACACATGCGCCCGAACTGCGTCTCGGGCTTGATGCCTGCCAGCGCTTCCCGCGACGTCGGCTGGCGCTGGTAGACGTTTTTCCAGTCGCAGTACAACGCCTTGGGAACGCCGTGTTGACGTACCCAGGCTGCGAGCAGATCGGCCGCG
This sequence comes from Bryobacterales bacterium, assembly GCA_965261065.1. GTDB lineage: Bacteria > Acidobacteriota > Terriglobia > Bryobacterales > UBA6623 > JAKZVK01. Next base: position 428,381 of record OZ253444.1, read on the forward strand.
GCCCAGGTCGTTTCCTGGTCCGAGAAACGGCACAGCGCCACACCGGTCGCGTCATCGACGAAGTTCATCAGACAGGCTTTCGGGCCGCGTTCTTCCAGCCAGTGGTGGTGCGAACCGTCGAGTTGAATCAGCTCGCCGAAGTGCGCTTTGCGTTGGCGCCGGGTGCGATGCGGTTGGCGCTTGCGACGGCGGCTCCACAGACCCGCGGCGAGCATCCAGCGCCGCAGTGTTTCGCGCGGCACTTCCAGGCCGTGGTCGGCTGCCAGATGTTCCGACGCCAGCGTCGACCCGAAGCGCTCGTGCCCCTCGCCCGCATAGTTCTCGCGCACCAACTCGAGAACCTGCTGGCGTCGCTTCTGATCGGCTCGGTTCGAAGCACGGCCGACGTTACCGTGCACCAAAGCCTTGGCCCCGCCCGCACGGTAACGCTTCTTCAGACGCTTCGCATGGCGGTAGCTGACCTCCAGCAGCTCGGCGGCTTCGGTCAACTTCAGTTCCCCTCGTTTCACTCGGCTCAGCACTTCGCCGCGCCTCAACTCCTTGGCACTCATCCATGTCCTTCCCACTCTCGGCTCCTCCTTCGGAGCCTCAGAGTAGGGGACATTTCTATTGGGCGCTCAAGGGGACATTATCATTGGGCTTCAACACACCGACGAGGTTTCCCGGAGTCCCGGGCCGCAAGGCCCTGCTGGATCGGGAACTGCGGAACCGCGGGCTGAGCTTTTGCCGTTATGCCGACGACTGCAACGTCTATGGGAGCAGCGAGGCGGCGGCGAAGCGAGTGCTGGCGGGGATCGGGGACTGGATCGAGACGCATCTGCGATTGCGAAAGAATCGTGTCAAGAGCGGGGCAGGGAGGCCTTGGAAGCGAAAGTTTCTGGGGTTTCGAATCAACCGCAAAGGGCAGTGAGAAGTGGCGCCGCAGAGTGTGGAGCGATTCAAACAGAAGGTACGAGAGATCTGGCGCAGTGGCCGCAGTGTCACGAGTCGGGAATTACGCGACGAGTGGCGGCAGTACGTGGTGGGCTGGTGGGGATAGTACCGTCTGGCCCAGGAGCACCGGAATGTCTTTCGGCTGGAAGGTTGGATCCGGCGACACAGGCGGAAGTGCTTTTGGCTGCGTTGGCACAAGGCGCGAGGCCGCCAGAGAGCGTTACGGCGGCTGGGAGTGGGCGAGCGGCTGCTGCGTGGGGTATCGACGCGTCGCGGAGCGTGGTGTATGGCGCGCCACGCGTTGCTGCACACGGGGTTGTCGAACGCCATTCTGAGACGCTACGGGTTGGTGGTGCCATCGAATCTTGCGGCGTGTCGGTAAAGTCACCGGGTCCAACCGCCGGATACGGAAAACCGTATGTCCGGTGGTGTGGGAGGGTGCCGGGGCGCAATCCCCGTCACCCGACCCGATCATTGCAAACCGCACGGTGGTCGGTTTTGCCACGGACTGTTAGGCCGACTTAGCCATCCGCAGCCAGCTCGCTTACGATCTCCCGGGCGGTATTACGGGCGCGCTGAAGTTCATTCGGCCCGTAGTTGATGGCACCGACGCGCGAGTGGCCGCCGCCGCCGTAGCGCTCGCAGATCGACGCAAGGTTGTGAAGGGGTTCTTCAGGGGCCCAGGGATTCGAGCCCACGGAGACCTTGGTCCGGAAGCCGGCGTCGGAAACCGAGACGGTGTAGGTAGCTCCGGGAAAGAGGTAGTACGGCACGAACTTGTTGTAGCCGCCGTGATCGGTGTCAGCCATGTCGAAAAAGATGACCCGTCCGCTGGCGCGGCTTCGGTCCCGAATGATGTCGATCGACTCCAGATGGCGGCGGTACAGCTTGTCGAACGCGCCGCGGACCCAGTCGAGTTGTGAGATCTCATCCAGCGGCTGCTGGGTCAGAAGCGGAATGACCTTCGCGGTGAGATTGGGATCGGCGGCCTCGAGCACCAGAGTCAGCTTCATCGCCGGGGCTGCCATCTCGACCGCTTCTTTGGCGTCTTTGTACTGGGCCCCGTCGATGATGTCGGCCCACTGGATCAGATCGGTGAGGTGGGAGCTGTCGTACTGAAACTTATCGCCGGCGATCGAGGCGATGAACTGCGTGCAGGACTTGAAGGAGGCGTCGTAGAACTTCTTGTCGCTGCGCTCTTTCTCGAAGTGGCCCTCGTCCTCAGGTGAGAGGAACGCGCTCTGGTGATGGTCGAACCACCAGGTGAGCTTCGGTGAGGCGCAATACTTGAAGTCGACGATGGCGTTCTCGTGACCGTCGAAAAGCTCCTCGTCGAAGAGCTGCTCGGCTCGATGGAAGAGGCCGGTCAGCATGAACTTGGCGGAGGGGTCGAAGGATCGCCGGTAGAAGTCGGCGAAGACCGCCGCCGAGCAAGCGCCGTCGAAACAGCGATCGTGATAGAAGAGCCGGACGCGCATGGGAAAAACCCATCAGCATGGCGCATCTGAGCCCAAAGATCAAGTCCGGGGCGTTGGTGGGGTGCGCGACATGAAAGTGCCAAGTGGTTGGGGTACGGTCTGGGGTGCGGTGTCCTAGCGTATATAATACGCTAGGATAAGAAGGAGGTGTCCCATGCCCGATTCCCTGCCCGCCTTGGAGTACCGTCGCCACGCGATCTTCCAGCAGATGCTTGCCTTGGGTGATTTTCGCCAAGGCTCCGTCACCACCACTCAAGGCCCTTGCGGCAAACCCACCTGCCGCTGTCGTCAGCGCGGTCATCCCGGCCATGGCCCGCACTGGCGGTTGACCTACAAATCCCGCGGCAAGACCGTCACCCAGAGCCTCTCCGACCCGGCGGCTCGCCGTAAGACTCAGCGGGAGATCACCGCCTTTCGGCGCTTCCAGCAGCTAAGCCGAGAACTCATCGAAGTCAACGAGAAGATCTGCCGCTTGCGGCCCGTTGAGCAAGAGTCCGAGTCGGCAGCGTCTGTGACGCCGCAGGAAAAAAAACGGCCGCGGCGATCCAACAAGAAGTCACCCAAGAAGTCGAACAGTTGCTGACTCTGATCTTCGCCGCCCGGCGCAAGCAGCAGCACTGGGACCTGGAAGCGCTGGAGACGGCCACCCGTGCGGCACTGCACCGAGCCGGCGCGAAGTTGCTCGAGCAACTGTTGGAGGCGCCCGCCGACGCCGCGCCTGAGCCATCCTGTCGCTGCGGCCGTCGCACCCGTCACCGCGGTCGGCGGCCCAAGACCGTGGTGAGTGTGCTCGGCGCGGTCGCGATCGAACGGCCCTACTACCTCTGCTCGGCGTGCCATCAGGGACAGTTCCCCTTTGACCGCGAACTCGATGTCGACAACACGCACTACTCTCCCGGCGTGCGCCGCATGATGGCGCTGGTGGGCAGCGAGTCGTCGTTTGAAAGCAGTCGCGAGCAACTGCGGGTGTTAGCCGGTTTGGACGTTACCACCAAAGCCATCGAGCGCGGCGCCGAGGCGATCGGGGCCGACCTCGGCGCCCGCGAACAACAACAGATCCAACGGGCGGTGCAACTGCCGCTACCCGCGGTGGCCGGGGCCGACATTCCGGTTCTCTACATCGAGATGGACGGCACCGGGGTGCCGATGGTGGCGGCCGAGACGGCGGGACGAGCCGGCAAAAAGGACCGCGAGCGCGCCCGCACGCGGGAGGTCAAGCTCGGCTGTGTGTTCACGCAAGCCGAGGGCAAGCCAGGCGACCGACCCGTGCGTGAGGAAGGGTCGACGAGCTATACGGGAGCGATCGAGGGCGCCGAGGCGTTTGGGCGACGCCTCTGGCAGCAGGCCTGGGAGCGCGGCTGAGGGCGGGCGAACAAGAAGGTGGTAATCGGCGACGGAGCCGCCTGGATCTGGAACCTCTCGCATCAATACTTCGCGGGCGCGATCGAAATCGTGGACCTCTATCATGCGCGCCAGCACTTGTGGGAGTTGGCGGCGCAACTGGGGCTCGACGACGAGCCCAGCCGGCGGCGCTGGACCCAGCAACGGCTCCGCCAACTCGATCAGGGTCAGATCAAGAAGTTGGTGGCGGCCCTACGAGGTGTGGTGGCCCCGCAGCCGGATCTGGCTCGTCGACTGACGAGCGAAGCGGAGTACTTCGAACACAACGCCGAGCGGATGCGCTATCCGCACTTTCGCAAGCAGGGATTGTTCATCGGTTCAGGGGTGATCGAGGCGGGATGCAAGACGGTAGTGGCGCAACGTCTGAAGCGCTCGGGCATGTTCTGGACGGTACGCGGCGCGAACGCCATCCTGGCGCTACGCTGCGCCCGCCTCAGCGGCCGCTTCGAAGACTACTGGGAATCCCGCACCCAGGCCGGATGAGCGGCACTTTTATGTCGCGCACCCGCGTTGGTGGCAGCGATTCCGCAACGCGGTCGGGCGAGAGCCGGGAAGTGATTGGGGAACGAGCGAGTTAGGTGCGGGGCGAGCGGGGCGAGCAGATTCGCAGCCGGACGAGGGCCTCGGCGGGGCCCGAAGTCGGCTGCGGAAGACACCGCTACGCTCGGCTGCCGCTCGGCGGCGTGGTGGCAGCGCAGGATGGCAGGGAGAAAGAAAACCACCCGCTCGCTATGGCGAGGGCCCCGAGCCGTACGGGCAAGCCGCCGCCTGATACAGATCAGCCGCCATCGCGCGCGCCCAAAAGACTCGCGGCTTGCTGCGCCGCAGCGATGCCTTGAGATTGCGCGCAACAAAAACGTGGAAGAGATTAAAAGCCAGAAACACCGTCAACAGAAAGTTCTCGATCGCCGCGGGGTCGTGCTTATATACGTGGTCGGCGTGCCAGCCGTTGACTAACTCGTTGAAACCCTGATTCTCGATGTCCCAGCGTTGATGGCCCAACCTTACCACCCGCGCGGTCCGAACCTGCAGTGAGGAAAGGGTCGTCACCCACACCCACTCGCTGTGATGCGGATGCGGTTGGGAGTCGAGTTGCGAATACTGCTGCCAGCTCTCGACGGAACGAACCACCCGCAGCGGCTGCTGCACCTGCGGCCACGACACCAGGCCCTCGTGATCCCACCACTGGCAATCGCGACCTTGATAGTCGCCGCGTTGGGGCGCCGTGGTCGGCCACAGCCCTTGGACGTCTTGATAGAGGTTGCGGCGCTCGTCCTTGAGCACGATCACGGCGTCTTTGCCATGCCCCAATAAGAAGTTGATAAACGGGGTGGTGGCGTAGAGAGCATCGGCCAACACGACGTCAAAGGCTCGCGGATAGGTCTCGAGAACTCGCGCCAGCAAACGGTGCGCCGCGGCCATCTCGTCCTCGCCGGGCCGTTGCGGCTCGGCGTCGAGCAACAGTCGCAGCGGTTCGGAGCCGGGGGGCGCATCGGAGAGCAACAGCAGTGTGACTTGGCGATGGTAGTATTGCATCTGCTGGCCATCGCGGCGCTGCACGGTGCGCTTCAAGCATCCTCGACAGCAACGGCGGTAGCTGGCGTGAGACTCATGGCCGTCGAGCACGGCCACGCCCAGCCCGCCGATCCCGGGCAGGGCCTTGTTGCGCTTGAGCCGTTCGTAGACGTGATGAATCGCTGCCCGCACCGCGGCGGCATCGAACCGGCTGTAGACGCGCCCGAGGGTGTCGGCGCTGGGCATCTCGCGGCCCAACCACTGTTTCCAAAACGGTGCGGGCGCTAGCGTCTCTAACGCGTTGAGGCTGCCCAGCCGTGTCCAGAACAGCACCAGCACCGACTGCAGCACCACCCGCGTCGGGATGCGCGGCCGCGGCCTGGTGTCGCCGACGGCGGCCAGCAGCGAGTCCCGCAGACCGTAGACCTTCTCGGCGTAGTGCAGCAGGCGTCGAAGAACGTCATTCCTCCCGGCGGCTTCGGAGCCGCTTCCATTCACGCTCGGAGACCTCGTCGAGGAGCCGTTGGAGTTGCTGGTAGGCGGCCACGGCCTGGTGGACGCAGGCCTCCCAGTGGCGGGGCACAAACAGCTGCTGCAGTTGCCCTTGGCGATTCCGCACCAAATACAACGAGGCGTGAAGCTGACCGCGAGCACAGCGACAGGTGGGCTTGCCGCAGGTGCGTTGGCGGGGCGCCAGCGTGCCGTGCAGCAACCAGCGGCCATGGACGAGCTGCGCGATGCGGGAGCGGAGCCTACGTTCGGCATCCGAGAGATGAGAGCGAGTGGGGGCCGCCTTCATGACTGGTATAATTAATATATATCAGAATAACACATGGGTCAAGTCCGCCGGGGGAATGCGAATCTGCTCGGACCTGGAGGACGAGCGAAAACACTTGCTAAATCAAATGTTTCCGACCCTCAAGAAATGTGGATGCGGAACCGCTGCGTTGGTGGTGTCAACGCCCAATAGAAATGTCCCCCTCGGTAGCTCGATAGAAGTGTCCCCTTGTGTTTCTTGTTCGTAGGAGAGATATCGTCGTCGTCGGGGCTGTGGAACTGTGGGAATCGCGTAGCGATTTCCAAGAGGCGGTGGGAAGGGTGGAAAACCATCCACCGCTCCTCGAACCCGGTACTGCTGCCTCGAGAGATTTTCCACGCTTTCCATCCGACCCGGCATTTCCACAGCCCTCTTATGTATTCGCAGCCCGTTTTTTCCGTAACACAGCTCGCCGCCAGGGGTGGTCCGCCGCCGGCTTGCGCCCGCCCCCCGGACGCTGCTGTGGTGCTGGCTTCGTCCGCAGCTGTGGCGTCGGCGTGGCGATCACGTCGTGCTCGATCTCGTGCCCGTCAAACCTCACCTGCAAGCTCTCATCGCGCCACTGTTGGACCGTCACCCGTGCCCCCGCCCCCACGCCCTGGTTGCGTTTCGGCTTCAACTGCAAACAACGATTCTCGAAACGCACCACCCGGTCGTTGCTCACCACCGTTCGTACTCGCAACAGAACACCCCTCGCAGCTCGGTGCCGCGGGGGAGCGCCTGGTGAAAGTCAGCTGCCGCCGCCGGCTCACAGGCGAAGCGCTCGTTGTGCTCGGCCAGGTACTCCTCGTCGAGATAACGGTTCGCCGCCTCGTACTCGACGATCCCGCGCAGCCGCATCTTCTTGATCAGGCGGTCTTGGTGCGTGCCGTGATGGCGCTCCACTCGGCCCTTGGCTTGCGGCGAGGAAGCCGCCATGATCGTAATGCCGAGCTTGACACACATGCGCCCGAACTGCGTCTCGGGCTTGATGCCTGCCAGCGCTTCCCGCGACGTCGGCTGGCGCTGGTAGACGTTTTTCCAGTCGCAGTACAACGCCTTGGGAACGCCGTGTTGACGCACCCAGGCTGCGAGCAGATCGGCCGCGGCCCAGGTCGTTTCCTGGTCCGAGAAACGGCACAGCGCCACACCGGTCGCGTCATCGACGAAGTTCATCAGACAGGCTTTCGGGCCGCGTTCTTCCAGCCAGTGGTGGTGCGAACCGTCGAGTTGAATCAGCTCGCCGAAGTGCGCTTTGCGTTGGCGCCGGGTGCGATGCGGTTGGCGCTTGCGACGGCGGCTCCACAGACCCGCGGCGAGCATCCAGCGCCGCAGTGTTTCGCGCGGCACTTCCAGGCCGTGGTCGGCTGCCAGATGTTCCGACGCCAGCGTCGGCCCGAAGCGCTCGTGCCCCTCGCCCGCATAGTTCTCGCGCACCAACTCGAGAACCTGCTGGCGTCGCTTCTGATCGGCTCGGTTCGAAGCACGGCCGACGTTACCGTGCACCAAAGCCTTGGCCCCGCCCGCACGGTAACGCTTCTTCAGACGCTTCGCATGGCGGTAGCTGACCTCCAGCAGCTCGGCGGCTGCGGTCAACTTCAGTTCCCCTCGTTTCACTCGGCTCAGCACTTCGCCGCGCCTCAACTCCTTTACACTCATCCATGTCCTTCCCACTCTCGGCTCCTCCTTCGGAGCCTCAGAGTAGGGGACATTTCTATTGGGCGCTCAAGGGGACATTATCATTGGGCTTCAACAGTCCGGGGCGTTGGTGGGGTGCGCGACAAGAAAGTGATGATTTGCGGGGTCCCCTTTTTTGCGTGCGAATCCTTACGTAGTGATACGTTAGGAAAGGAGGCGTACTATGCCCGAATCTCTCGTCGCGCTCGAACGTCAACGAAAGGCCATCCTCGCTCGGATTCTCGATCTAGGAGACTTCCGCAGCGGATCCATCAGCGCTGTCAGCGGCCGCTGCGGCAAACCGTCCTGCCGCTGCCATCAGCCCGGCCAGCCCGCTCATGGCCCGAACTACCGCCTGACCAGGAAGGTCAACGGCAAGACCGTGAGTGAGACCTTTTCCTCGCCCGCCCAGCGGCGCAAAGCGCAACGCGAAGTTGAGGCTTTTCACCGCTTCCGGGAGCTGAGCCGACAACTGCTCGAAGTCAACGAACAGATCTGCCGCTTGCGCCCCGTCGCCGAGGACGCCGAGCTGAGTCCGCAGGAAAAAAAACGGCCGAGGCGATCCAGCAAGAAGTCGCCGTAGAAGTAGGGAGACTGCTACGGGTCGTCTTGTGTGAGAGGCGCAAGCGCGGGTCGCTCGACCTCGAAGCCGTCGAACAGGCGACGCGCGACGCGCTGCATCAAGCCGGCGCTGTCTTGCTCGAGACGCTGTTGAACGAAGACGCGGCCGGCGAATCGCAGCAGCCCTGCACCTGCGGCTCGCCAGCGCGCTACGCCGGTCGGCGGCCGAAGAAGCTCGTCACGATGCTGGGCGAGGTCGTCGTCGAACGGCCGTACTATCACTGCAGCCGCTGCGGCAAAGGCTTCGCGCCGCACGACCAAGAGCTGGCCGTCAAAGCGACGCAGTATTCGCCAGGCGTGCGCCGCATGACGGCGCTGGTCGGCTCCGAGACGTCGTTCGATCGCGGTCGCGCGTTGCTCGACGAGTTGGCCGGAGTGCGGCTGACCGCCAAGGCTGTCGAGCGCGAAGCCGAGGCGATCGGCGAAGATGTCGCCAGCGAAGAACAAGCCGCGATCGCGCGCGCCGTACCGCTGGAGCTTCCTGCGATGTCAGGACCTGAAACTCCGATTCTCTACATCGAGATGGACGGCACGGGCGTACCGGTCACCGCCGCCGAGACGGCCGGCCGCAAGGGTAAGGACGGCGGCCCGGCCGGCACGCGCGAGGTCAAGCTCGGCTGTGTGTTCACGCAAACAAGCTGCGACGAACAAGGCCGTCCCGTGCGCGACGAAGACTCGACCAGCTACACCGGCGCGATCGAGGACGCCGCCGCCTTCGGACGCCGCATTTACAGCGAGGCTTGGCGACGGGGTTGGAGTCGGGCGCGCAAGAAGGTCGTGCTTGGCGACGGTGCGGGCTGGATCTGGAATCTTTCGCACGAATACTTTCCCGGCGCGATCGAGATCGTCGACTTGTATCACGCTCGCGAACATCTGTGGGAGCTGGCGTCGAAGCTGTTTCCCCAACAACAAAAGCGCCTCCGCGGTTGGGCGCGGCGCATGCAGAAAAAGCTCGACGCGGGGCGCATCGAGCAACTCGTCACTGCGCTGCGCGAGATCGAAACCGACGACCCGGAGTTGGCGCATCCGCTGGCGCTGGAGGCGGACTACTTCCAGCGCCATGCGGAGCGCATGCGTTACGGCGAGTTTCGCCGGCAGGGCTTGTTTGTGGGCTCAGGCGTGATCGAGGCGGGTTGCCGCACCGTCATTGCGAGTCGGTTGAAGCGCTCGGGCATGTTCTGGAGCGTGCGCGGCGCGAACGCTATCACGGCTTTGCGTTGCGCACGGCTCAGCAACCGCTTCGACGACTACTGGGAGAATCGCGCTCGCGCGGCCTGAGCCTCACAAATTTGTCGCACACCCGCGTTGGTGGGGTGCGCGACATGAATGTGCTTGTTGATCGAGAGGGTTGGGGGTATACTGTTTCTGAACATTGTACAAGGTTCAGAAAGAGATGTCCCCATGCCCGACACTCTGCCCGCTCTGGAAAAGCAAAAAGCGCAGCTGCTGCAGGAGATCTCCCAACTCGGCGATCAGCGCCGCGGCTCCATCACCACCCTCACTCGACGTTGTGGCAAACCCGGCTGCCGTTGCGCCCAGCCTGACAGCCCGCCTCATGGCCCTTAACTAGTGCGCGAACCATGGGCCCTCGCAACGACGGTTCCGAAGATCTTTGTGTTGAGGAATCGCGGCTGGAGCCGGGTGGAGAAGGCAATGAACTTGGGAAGCAAGCCCGGCGTCACAACGCGTTTCTTCCCTAGACTCGCCAACGTGACCTGGGCCACGGTTTCCGGCTCCAGCAACATGATCCTGCCAAAGGGCGACAGCTTGATTAGCTCCGTCCGAACAAACGACGGCGCCACTGCCAGAACGTCTACGCCGGTGCGTTTCAATTCCTCGGCCAAGCCTTCAGCGAACAGGAGATTATGACCCTTTGTCGCAGCGTAGTTGCTCCACGACGCGACGCCCGTCAAGGCAACGACCGAAGCGAGGAAGATGATGCCCCCACGCCCGCGACGCTGCATGAGTCTACCGTAGTAGTGGGTGAGGATCAGGGGTGCCCGCGAGTTGAGATGGAACATCGCAAGCTCCGCGCCGAGTTCAGTGGCGAGAAAATCGGCGGTCAGCGCATTTCCGGCGTTATTGACTAGAAGGTTGATCTCAATGCCTTCGGTTGCTTCGGTGATGCGCGGAAGAAAGTCGTCTCGTGAGAGGTCCGCCGAGGCGACGCGAGTTTCGATGGAAGCGGTTCGCTCCAGGTCCGCCGCCAGGGCGCGCAGGCGGTCTTCACGCCGCGCAACGAGCATCAGGTTGACGCCGTCCGCGGCCAGCCGCTTGGCGAAAGCCGCGCCGAGGCCCGACGAGGCTCCGGTGATCAAGGCCCAGGGGCCGTACTTCTGCTTCAAGCTAGTCATGCCACCGCCTCCCGCGGTTCGGCGGTGAACTCCGGCTTGTTCGCTCGAATGAAATCTCGGAGGGACTGTGGCGCTTGGCCACCGATCGTCTCGACGACATCGGTCCGGGCGCTGAAGACGCCGTCTTGATGGTCCTTGGCCACGGCGGCCAGGTGGGCTGCGAGGAACTCGGGGAACTCGGGCTGCTTAACGAGGACTTCCTTCCAGTGCTCGACGGGAAGGTCCACGTACGTAATCGGCCTGCCGAGCTCGGTGGAGAAGACCTCGGCCACCTCGCTCATCTTCATGTCCCTCGGTCCGGTAACGGCATAGCGCTGCCCGAGGTGAGGCGTTGGATTCTCGAGAATGCCCACGACCACGCGTGCGATGTCCTCGGCGGCCACGGGCGCGTGCCGTCCCTCGCCGAAGGGCAGATACATTTTGCCCTCCTCCGCGATGCTGCGGCCCGTGAAGAGGTACAGGTCTTCGGCAAAGAAGGTCGGATTGACGTGCGACGCCCCGACGCCCGCCCAATCGAGAACGCGCTCGGCAAGCCAGTGCTGCCGGGAGAGTGGGCTCGGCGCGTGCTCCCGCGCGCTGATCTGCGACATGTTGACGACTGCCTCGATGCCTTCGTCGCGGGCCGCAACCGCCACGTTGCTGGTCGCTTCCAGCAAGCGATCGTAGGGAGGATAAACGAAGTACATGCGCTTGACGCCTTTCACGGCGGCGCGAACGGAAGCGAGATCGAGCAAGTCGCCTTGAACGACCTCGGCGCCGATCGATTCCAGCCTTTGCGACCGCCCGTCGATCTTGTGAACAAGGGCCCTTACGGGGTACCCGCGCTCGAGTAGTTGTTCGACGACGGGCGCGCCCGTCTTACCTGTGGATCCCGTAACCAGGATCAGTGGCTTCTTTACGGCTTGGTGTGTTTGTGACATTGCTTTGTCTCCCTGTGTGCTTGTGAGTGTACTTACACCTATATATCCAAAAGAAAGATCCCTACGCCCCCTTGGCAACCGAAACCGCTGAAGAAAGGTCGTCGAGCAGGCCCTGAAAGCTCCCTTGACCGAGGCCCTCGATGACCTTCTGCTGGGTTCGCCGCCACGTGGGCAGCGCATCCCCTAACACGCGTCGGCCCTCGGCCGCCAACTCGACGGCGCGGGTTCGGCGGTCCTTGCCGGGCTTGATCTTCACCCAGTCCCGTTTTTCCAGTGGGCCTAAGTCGCGGCTCAGTGTGGTGCGGTCCATGACCAGCCGATCCGCCAGATTACTGATGGTGATCGGGCCCCGATGGGCAACCAAGGCCAGAATGCTGAACTGGGTGGCGCGAAGCCCGAGAGGCTGGAAGGCCGAGTCGAACAACTGTGTTGCGGCTCGAGCCGCCTTGCGGAGATTGAAGCAGGCGCATTGCCCGCACCCCGTCAGATCCAGCGGTTGACTCGTAGCCTTCATTAGTTAGGAGTATATACACGTACTGGTTCCGTGTCAAGAGTTTTTTCAGGCGGGCGCGGCTGAGGTGCCGGTCTCTCATGCGTCACCTCCAACCTGTCCTCCGGCGATGGCCTCTTCGATGCGGGTGAGACGCTCTTCGATATCCTCCAACTCGATCGCGCGGTAGGCGTAGTCGAGGTTGGTGCGGATGCCGCTGACACGGCTCGCGGCGCTGGATTTGCCGTCGGCGATGATCTGCTGAAGCGAGTCGACGGAGCTGACGGCCATCTGTTGAACCGACAACGGGCCGGTCCGGCGAGGCTTTTCCATCGCCCTGTCAGGGCTCCCGACACAAGAGGTTCGATACCTGGGGTTCCGCCTGGCGGCGTCACCCCAGGCTAACATCCGGTCGCCGCTTCGCGGCTGGCCCAAGTTCGTCACAGCGGCGGGTGCAGTCCGGCTAAGCTCTTTAGAATGAGCGTTGGGTTGGGCAAAGTCTGCACTACATTCCGTGTCAAAACGGAGCCGCTTCGGCAGTGACAGACCGAGTTGATCCAGCAGAGTTTGCTGCTCGGCGCTCGGGGTCGTGATCCGTCGCAGACGAATCTCACGACCTTCCGTGGTCGGCAAAATGATGTCGGCACTATGCAGCCGGCTTAGCAGATCCAAAGCCCGGGCCGGAGAAAGATCCGACCGCCGCCGCAACAAGAGATGTTTCAGCGTCACCCACATCGCGTAGCCCAAAAACGCCACCAGAATGTGAGCCTTCGCCCGCCGCTCCAGTGGGTGGAAGATCGGCCGGATCGACAGTTCGCTCTTCAGCGCCCGAAACGTCGCTGCGGCTTCCGTCAGTTGGATGTAGCTCGTCCAGAGCTGTTCCGGATCCGTGCCGGGCAAGTTCGTCCGCAACAGATAGGCCCCTTCCCGAGCTTGCTGCCAGCTTTCTCGCTCCGCGATCGCCTCCCACTCCACCCGCAGCCCCCCCCTCCTGCTCGACGACTGCGATCGAGTAGAGGTCGGCCACCTGCGGATGCCGCGCCTGGATGCTCCCCAACCGCCGCTCGATCTTGGGCCGGTCTTTGAGCTTTCTCTCCGCCACTCGCTTCGACAACGCGCGCAGGGCCTTCTCCAGGCGCGCCGAAAACCGCCTGCGAATCGCCTGCTCCTTCTCTTGGCGCGCCGTGGACCGGCACAGGATGTAGGTCTCTTCCCCCTGCGACGTCGGGACCAGTTTCACTTCCACTTCCGGACGCACCTGGCGCCAACCCTCCTCCAGCAGTTCCCGCTCGAACTGCTTCAGCTTCGCGCGCGGCGTTCCCACCAGATACTGCCCCTGGCGGCGCCGTAACGCTTCCAGGTTCTCTTCGCTGACAATCCCGCGGTCCAACACCCACACCCGCCGGGCCTGGCCGTACTTGCGCTCCACCATCCGCAACACCGCTTCCAGTGTGGTGACATCGGCTCGGTTTCCATCGAAGGTTTCGTAGCTCAACGGGAAACCTTCTGTGTTCACGATCAGCGCCAGCACCACTTGCTTGCAGTCGGGTCGATGGTCGCGCGAGTAGCCGCGCTGCATCATCGGATTGTTCAGGGCCGCTGCTTCGACGTAGCTGCTGGTGAGATCGTAGAGCAGCACGTCGAACTCGGCGGCGAACAACTCCCCCCAACGCTGCTTGAGATGACGCTCCAGCTTCGTCTTGTGCGGCAGCAGACGGTCCAGGCAGCGGTACAACCGGGTGTCGTTGATCTTGCCCTCTTAGATCCCCAGCAGATCGTCCAGCGCCGTGGCCGGATACCAGCGCTGCTCGATCGCCAACTCACTGCCTGGCGCGCACAGGCGGTTGATCGCCAGCACCGCCGCGACTCGCGACCAGGGCACGTCCGCCGGATCGTCTTCGCGATCCAACCACTCCTCGCAGAACCGGTCCAGCCCCAGACGCCGCCACAACTCCCGTCCCAGAAAACCGTCCCCGAAACGGCGTGTTCGTTCCAGGCGCACGCGGTCCAGCAGCACCCGAGCCACTTCCGTTTCCCCGCGCGGGGGTTCCACATCGGAGGGGAACAATTTCAGCTGCCGACTCTCGCCGTGCTCGTTGAATACGGCGGTGGTCTTGAGCCAACGGGCCCGCGCCGCGTCATTGAGCTCGCCCAGGTAACACAGCCGTCGCTGCCGCGGTCCGCCGGGGGTGCGCACGGTCTCGACCAACGACCAGTAGGTGTGGTCCTTGCCGTCCTTGTGTCTGCGGTGCGGCCGCAAAAACATTCTGCGAAAATATTGTCACGAATTCGCAGCCATTTCAAGAGGGTAGGTCTGCACTACATCGGTTCTGGCGAGGTGTTGAAGCCCAATGATAATGTCCCCATGAGCGCCCAATAGAAATGTCCCCTACTCTGAGGCTCCGAAGGAGGAGCCGAGAGTGGGAAGGACATGGATGAGTGTAAAGGAGTTGAGGCGCGGCGAAGTGCTGAGCCGAGTGAAACGAGGGGAACTGAAGTTGACCGCAGCCGCCGAGCTGCTGGAGGTCAGCTACCGCCATGCGAAGCGTCTGAAGAAGCGTTACCGTGCGGGCGGGGCCAAGGCTTTGGTGCACGGTAACGTCGGCCGTGCTTCGAACCGAGCCGATCAGAAGCGACGCCAGCAGGTTCTCGAGTTGGTGCGCGAGAACTATGCGGGCGAGGGGCACGAGCGCTTCGGGCCGACGCTGGCGTCGGAACATCTGGCAGCCGACCACGGCCTGGAAGTGCCGCGCGAAACGCTGCGGCGCTGGATGCTCGCCGCGAGTCTGTGGAGCCGCCGTCGCAAGCGCCAACCGCATCGCACCCGGCGCCAACGCAAAGCGCACTTCGGCGAGCTGATTCAACTCGACGGTTCGCACCACCACTGGCTGGAAGAACGCGGCCCGAAAGCCTGTCTGATGAACTTCGTCGATGACGCGACCGGTGTGGCGCTGTGCCGTTTCTCGGACCAGGAAACGACCTGGGCCGCGGCCGATCTGCTCGCAGCCTGGGTACGTCAACACGGCGTTCCCAAGGCGTTGTACTGCGACTGGAAAAACGTCTACCAGCGCCAGCCGACGTCGCGGGAAGCGCTGGCAGGCATCAAGCCCGAGACGCAGTTCGGGCGCATGTGTGCCAAGCTCGGCATTACGATCATGGCGGCTTCCTCGCCGCAAGCCAAGGGCCGAGTGGAGCGCCATCACGGCACGCACCAAGACCGCCTGATCAAGAAGATGCGGCTGCGCGGGATCGTCGAGTACGAGGCGGCGAACCGTTATCTCGACGAGGAGTACCTGGCCGAGCACAACGAGCGCTTCGCCTGTGAGCCGGCGGCGGCAGCGGACTTTCACCAGGCGCTCCCCCGCGGCACCGAGCTGCGAGGCGTGTTCTGTTGCGAGTACGAACGCGTGGTGAGCAACGACCGGGTAGTGCGCTTCGAGAATCGTTGCTTGCAATTGAAGCCGAAACGCAACCAGGGCGTGGGGGCGGGTGCACGGGTGACGGTCCAACAGTGGCGCGATGAGAGCTTGCAGGTGAGGTTTGACGGGCACGAGATCGAGCACGACGTGATCGCCACGCCGGCGCTGCAACTGCGGACGAAGCCGGCACCGCAGGGGCGTGTGGTGGCCGGACGCAAGCCGGCAGCGAACCACCCCTGGCGGCGACCTGTGTTGCGGAAAACACGATCTGCGAATTCATAAGAGGGCTGTGGAAATGCCGGGTCGGATGGAAAGCGTGGAAAACCTTCTCGAGACAGCGTGCCGAGTTCGAGGAGCGGTGGATGGTTTTCCACCCTTCCCACCGCCCCTTGGAAATCGCTACGCGATTCCCACAGTTCCACAGCCCCGACGACGACGATATCTCTCCTACGAACAAGAAACACAAGGGGACACTTCTATCGAGCTACCGAGGGGGACATTTCTATTGGGCGTTGACACATCGGTTCTGGCGAGGGTGCGTTCCCAGTATCAATCACTTACACTCGTTCACAGACCCAAATTCGTTAGAATCGCCGTCGCCGTGACGAAGTTGGGCTAGGCAGGAGGCCGGGCGCGGCGGCACTCTCGGGGCAGTGCCTGAGGCTGTCCATGTCAAGATTTTTTCGCACGTGGCAGCCGCGTTCAGTCGCGAGCACCGGGAGCGAGGACACGTCGCAGGCGCGGATCACTTCGCTCGGCTCTGCGATAGAATCAGAACAGCGTGAGTGCACCGACCAAACCGAGGACCGACTCGGGCCAGGCCGCGGGCGAGCAGCGGGTATTGCGTCGCCGTCCCGAGGCCGAGGTCGTCGCTGAAGTCCTCGACTCCTGGGTGAAAATGGACGCCGACGAACAGCGAGAGACCTTCGCCTACCTGCGCCAAGCCCTCGACGAAGAGCGCCCTTCGGGCGCGAAGCTCTTCTCTTCCTCGTGATCATTCTGCTCGACGCCGACCCCCTTGGCATGGTCACCAATCCGAGGGGTTCCCCCGAAACGGAGGCATGTAAGAACTCGTTTCAGGATCTCGTTTATCGGGGTCGGGAGTTTATCATTCCTGAGATCGCCGACTATGAAGTCCGTCGTGAACTCATACGTGCAAACAAATGGCTCGGGTTCGCCCGCCTGGAAACTTTGAGGGAGCTTGTGGGATACGCGCCGATTACCACCGCGGCGATGCAGAAGGCCGCCGAGTTCTGGGCGAGCGCTCGGCGAGAAGGACGCCTACGGCCGCCGATGCCTCTCTGGACGCGGATGTGATTCTGGCAGCCCAAGCCTTTGTGCTCTCGGAGCAGACCGAAGATACGGTCGTCGCGACGACTAACACCCGTCACCTCGAGAGATTCACTCCCACCAAGACCTGGCGAGAGATCAGGTAACCGGTCAGCAACGCAGAAACCACTTCTCTTCAAGCCCCAGCGGTTCCGCATCCACATTTCTTGAGGGTCGGAAACATTTGATTTAGCAAGTGTTTTCGCTCGTCCTCCAGGTCCGAGCAGATTCGCATTCCCCCGGCGGACTTGACCCATGTGTTATTCTGATATATATTAATTATACCAGTCATGAAGGCGGCCCCCACTCGCTCTCATCTCTCGGATGCCGAACGTAGGCTCCGCTCCCGCATCGCGCAGCTCGTCCATGGCCGCTGGTTGCTGCACTGCACGCTGGCGCCCCGCCAACGCACCTGCGGCAAGCCCACCTGTCGCTGTGCTCGCGGTCAGCTTCACGCCTCGTTGTATTTGGTGCGGAATCGCCAAGGGCAACTGCAGCAGCTGTTTGTGCCCCGCCACTGGGAGGCCCGCGTCCGCCAGGCCGTGGCCGCCTACCAGCAACTCCAACGGCTCCTCGACGAGGTCTCCGAGCGTGAATGGAAGCGGCTCCGAAGCCGCCGGGAGGAATGACGTTCTTCGACGCCTGCTGCACTACGCCGAGAAGGTCTACGGTCTGCGGGACTCGCTGCTGGCCGCCGTCGGCGACACCAGGCCGCGGCCGCGCATCCCGACGCGGGTGGTGCTGCAGTCGGTGCTGGTGCTGTTCTGGACACGGCTGGGCAGCCTCAACGCGTTAGAGACGCTAGCGCCCGCACCGTTTTGGAAACAGTGGTTGGGCCGCGAGATGCCCAGCGCCGACACCCTCGGGCGCGTCTACAGCCGGCTCGATGCCGCCGCGGTGCGGGCAGCGATTCATCACGTCTACGAACGGCTCAAGCGCAACAAGGCCCTGCCCGGGATCGGCGGGCTGGGCGTGGCCGTGCTCGACGGCCATGAGTCTCACGCCAGCTACCGCCGTTGCTGTCGAGGATGCTTGAAGCGCACCGTGCAGCGCCGCGATGGCCAGCAGATGCAATACTACCATCGCCAAGTCACACTGCTGTTGCTCTCCGATGCGCCCCCCGGCTCCGAACCGCTGCGACTGTTGCTCGACGCCGAGCTGCAACGGCCCGGCGAGGACGAGATGGCCGCGGCGCACCGTTTGCTGGCGCGAGTTCTCGAGACCTATCCGCGAGCCTTTGACGTCGTGTTGGCCGATGCTCTCTACGCCACCGCCCCGTTTATCAACTTCTTATTGGGGCATGGCAAAGACGCCGTGATCGTGCTCAAGGACGAGCGCCGCAACCTCTATCAAGACGTCCAAGGGCTGTGGCCGACCACGGCGCCCCAACGCGGCGACTATCAAGGTCGCGATTGCCAGTGGTGGGATCACGAGGGCCTGGTGTCGTGGCCGCAGGTGCAGCAGCCGCTGCGGGTGGTTCGTTCCGTCGAGAGCTGGCAGCAGTATTCGCAACTCGACTCCCAACCGCATCCGCATCACAGCGAGTGGGTGTGGGTGACGACCCTTTCCTCACTGCAGGTTCGGACCGCGCGGGTGGTAAGGTTGGGCCATCAACGCTGGGACATCGAGAATCAGGGTTTCAACGAGTTAGTCAACGGCTGGCACGCCGACCACGTATATAAGCACGACCCCGCGGCGATCGAGAACTTTCTGTTGACGGTGTTTCTGGCTTTTAATCTCTTCCACGTTTTTGTTGCGCGCAATCTCAAGGCATCGCTGCGGCGCAGCAAGCCGCGAGTCTTTTGGGCGCGCGCGATGGCGGCTGATCTGTATCAGGCGGCGGCTTGCCCGTACGGCTCGGGGCCCTCGCCATAGCGAGCGGGTGGTTTTCTTTCTCCCTGCCATCCTGCGCTGCCACCACGCCGCCGAGCGGCAGCCGAGCGTAGCGGTGTCTTCCGCGGCCGACTTCGGGCCCCGCCGAGGCCCTCGTCCGGCTGCGAATCTGCTCGCCCCGCTCGCCCCGCACCTAACTCGCTCGTTCCCCAATCACTTCCCGGCTCTCGCCCGACCGCGTTGCGGAATCGCTGTTCAAGCCCTCCCTCGCTTGTCCCCACTGGCCCACCGTGCTACTCTCACGTTTACGCTGGAGGGCGAGAATCGGACCGTGGAAGCACTCGGGATGATCGAAACCAAGGGACTCACTGGCGCCATCGAGGCGGCGGACGCGATGGTCAAGTCCGCCAACGTGGTCCTCGAAGGCAAGGAGTATATCGGCGCCGGCTACGTGCTGATCACCGTGCGCGGGGACGTCGGTGCGGTGAAAGCGGCCACCGACGCCGGGGCCGCAGCCGCGCGGCGTGTCGGCGAGTTGGTCGGCGTCCACGTCATCCCACAACCGCATGACGAAGCCGACGAGAAGATCTTGCCCAAGAACGCCTCCGGCAAAGCGAAGAAGTAGCTCGCTACGCCGATGCTTGAAGACAAAGACCTTCGCTCGGTCCAAGAAGTGCGCACTAAGATCGCCAGCGCGCACGAAGCCTCCCGCCGTTATCGCAGCTACAGTCAGGAGCAGGTTGATCAAATCATCGACCGGGTTGCGGCCGTCGCCCGCGCCAACAGTGAATCCCTCGCGCGCCTTGCCGTGGAAGAGACCGGCTACGGCAACGCGCACGACAAGACGCTCAAGAACCTGCTCAACTCCGACATCCTTCACCGCGCCATCCGGCCGCTCAAGACCGTAGGCATCATCCGCGAAGACCGCGAAAGCGGCATCCTCGATATCGCCGAGCCCGTCGGCGTGGTGGCGGCAATCCTGCCGACGACGAACCCAACCTCGACGGCGTTCTTCAAAACACTGATCGCGCTCAAAGGACGCAACTCGATCGTCCTCAGCCCCCACCCGCGCGCGACGAGGTGCACGTGCGAGGCGGCCCGGCTGTTGGCCGAGGCGGCCGTAGCGGCCGGCGCACCCGAGGGCGTGGTTGAATGTCTTGGCGAAGCGACGATCCAGGGCACCAACGAGCTGATGCGCCACCGCCTCACGGGCATGATCCTCTCGACGGGCGGGACAGGGATCGTCCGCGCGGCGTACTCGAGCGGGAAGCCCGCCCTTGGCGTCGGCCCGGGCAACGTCGCGGTGCTGCTCGAAGCGTCGACGGACGTCGACTCGGCGATCGGCTCGATCGTCGACGGCAAGTCGTTCGACTACGGCACGGTTTGTTCGAGTGAACAGTGCGTCATCGCCGAGGAGGCCAGCCGCGCGGCCGTGATGGCGGCGCTCGCAAAGCACGGCGGCCACGTCTGCGACCAGCCGCAGACCGAGGCTCTGGCGAAGCTGCTCATCACGCCCGACTTCCGCGTGAACGCCGACTGTGTCGGCCAGTCGCCGCAGAAGATTGCCGAGATGGCGGGCTTCCATGTCGCCCCGGAGGTGCGCGCCCTCGTCGTCGAGCTACACGGCGTCGGGCGGGACCATCCGCTCTCGGCCGAAAAGCTCTCGCCGGTGCTGAGCGTCTATTTCGTAAAGGATTTCGCGGCCGCCCTGAAGGAGTCAGCCGCGATTCTCAATTTTGGCGGGCGCGGCCACACCTGTGTCATCTACTCGAAAGACGACGCGCGCATTCGCGAGTTCGCGCTTGCAATGCCGGCCTTCCGTGTGCTGGTGAACACCCCGGCGCCACAAGGGTCCACCGGCATCACCACCAACGTTTTTCCGTCGATGACGCTCGGTTGCGGCGCCATGGCGGGCAACATCACCAGCGACAACGTCGGGCCGATGCACTTGATCAACATCAAGCGCGTCGCCTATCACGTGCGCGACGCCGACTCCGCGTTCGAGAGCGAGGAAGCCCGCAGCTTTCTCGCCGGCCGTCCGGCGGCGGCGACAACCGGCGCCGGCGGCTCCGACATTGCCGTGAAGGTTGACCGCTACTTGGCTCAACGCGGCGTCGGTGGGCCGGTACGCTTATCGAGCCCCGCGCCGGTTTCGCAAGCCGCGACCGCCGTCCTCGCGAAGCCGTCGGCGACGGTTGTCGACCGCTTTCTGTCGTCTCGACCGGGTGCGGCTTCGTTCACACCGGCAACCGGGAACGCAGCGTCGAGTGTCCGCGCAAACCCCGGCGCCAACCCGGCCCCGCCTGCGCCTCTGGTCGACGTGGTTCCCTTCGTTTGCGAGGACGACGTTCGCCGCGCCATGGTCAAGCAATCGAAGATCTACGTCGGCAAGAAGACCATCATCACACCGGCCGCCCGCGATCTCGACTACGAACTGAAAGTGCTTGTCCCAACCGAATGAGCGCACCGGCCGCTTCGCCTACGACACCTTCTCCCAGGACCCCCTCGCCCAAGACTCCGGGGCGCGACCCGCCTCCGCTTCCGAAGCGCTGGGTCTACCGCGACTACGACCCCGACGTTGCCAAGCGCCTCGAATCGGAAGTGCACCTGCCGCGCTTGATGGCTGTGCTTTTGGCGCAGCGCAAAATCACCGATCCGGAGCAGGCGGCACGGTTCCTCTCACCCGAGCTGTCACAACTCGACGACCCCTTCCGCATGCTCGGCATGCGAACGGCGGTCGACCGCCTCCGCCGCGCCATCACCAACCGCGAACGCATTCTGATTTACGGCGACTATGACGTCGACGGCACCATCTCGGTCGTTCTGCTCAAGACCCTCATCAATCTCGCCGGAGGCCAAGCCGATTTCCACGTACCCCATCGTGTGCGCGAGGGCTACGGCATGCGCCGCGAAGTCATCGAACGCGCGGCCGCGGACGGCGTCCAACTCGTGATCACCGCGGACAACGGCATCCGGGAAGCCGACGTCATCGAGCGGGCAAGCGAACTCGGCCTCGACGCCATCATCACCGACCACCACTTGCCGAGCGCGGACGTTCCAAACGCCGCGGCCGTGATCAATCCCAACCAGCCCGGCTGCGACTACCCCGACAAAAACCTCTGCGGGGCGGGCGTCGTTTTGAAGCTGACGCAAGCCCTGTTGACCGACCTTGATTGGCCCGCGGCCAAGCGCGACCGCGTGCTGGGATCGATGCTCAAGATGGTGGCCATCGCCACCGTCGCCGATCTGGTGCCGCTGACGGGAGAGAACCGCGTCTTCACGAAGCTCGGCCTTGAAGGTCTGCGGCAGCCGAAGAGCCTCGGCTTGCGGGCCCTGATCGGCGTCTCCGGCCTGGTGACGAACCGGAAGCTCACCGCGGGCGACGTCGGGTTTCGTCTGGGCCCTCGCCTCAACGCCGCGGGCCGCATGGACGACGCCCGCGCCGTCATCGACCTCTTCAGCTCGACCGACTCGGCCGAGGCCTCCGCCATCGCGGAGAAGCTGGATCGCCTCAACAGCGAGCGCCAGCGCACCGAAGACTCGATCGTCAACGACATCCTCGAACGGCTCGAAGACGTGCCGCCTCCCGAGGAGGCACCGATGATCGTAGCCGAGGGGGAGAGCTGGCACCAGGGAGTCGTCGGCATCGTCGCCAGCCGCGTCATCGAGCGATTGCATCGCCCGACCCTGGTGCTCAGTTGCAACCCGGAGACCGGCAAGGCCACGGGGTCGGCCCGCGGCATCCCGGGGTTTCATCTGCTCGAATCACTCGAATCCTGCGCGGACATTCTCGACCGTTTCGGCGGCCATCGCCAAGCCGCCGGGTGCACGCTGGCGATCGACCGCATTCCCGAATTGCGCCGCCGTTTGAACGAGTACGCCCGCGGCGTCCTCTCCCCCGAGGACTTCGTCCCATCGCTGCGGCTCGATGCCGAACTGCCCTTCGCGGAGATCAACCCGCGCACGATGGAGCAGCTCGCGCGCCTGGCCCCGCACGGCATCGGCAATCCGCAGCCGAGCTTCTCGACGCGGGGCGTCGAGGTTGCCGCGCCCCCGCGAATTCTCAAGGAGAAGCACATCAAGCTGCAACTCCGGCACGACGGCGTCACGATGTCGGCCGTCGGTTGGCGCATGGCCGAACGCGCGCGCGGCCTGGCCCGCGGCTCGACGATCGACGCCGCCTTCACGGTCGACACCAACCACTTCAACGGGGGCTGGCAGTTGACGCTCAAGGATTTCCGGCATGCCTCCGATAAAGCCGCGGGCTGACCCCTGCAAGAGGCCAAGACCCTGACCAGCCCATCCCGCTGAGCATTCCGGACGCCAACAGGCCCGTTTGCGGGCCCTGGTTTTGACTAGGCCAGGCGTTGTACGCCTGTCAGAATGACCCCGAGTCAATGAATCTGGCCCCTTCGAGGGGCCTTACCCAAAACCGGCTTGAGCCATGAACCGGCAATGCCCAACAACGTCTATTCCGAGATCAACCTCCACCTTGCGTGGCACACGAAGGGGCGCACACCTCTGATCCATGATGCCGTCGAGCATCACCTCTACGAATTTCTCGAACAACGCGTAAAGCAAACGCCCAGGGTGATCTTTCACGCTGTCGGTGGAACCGACCACCAGGTCCACCTGGCCGTGTCGATCCCACCGACGGTCCAGGTGAGCGACTGGGTCGGCCAACTCAAAGGCGCCAGCGCCCACTACCTCAACCAACGCATCGTCAACCGCAACCGCTTCGCCTGGCAGGCCGGGTACGGCGTCGTCAGTTTCGGGTCCAATGACCTGCCGTGGGTGACCGACTACATCCGCAATCAAAGGGTGCACCACGCCGCGGGTAAGACCCACGACCGTCTCGAACGCATAGACGCGAGCGGGCAACCGCGAGCGGCTCAAGCCCGCGATCGTAAGGCCGCTGAACCGGCCTAGAGGGGTTGTCGGGGCATCCGGAATACCAGCCGTACAACGACTGGCCTAATCAACCCCAAGCCGCGTAAACACGACTGGCGCCTGGTGGCGCGACCCTCCGCAGCCGTCGCCGCGACAACCACGTTGCTGACCCGCGGCGGCTGGTCGGCCTTTTGGCACGGTTTGGCAAGGTTTTCCCCAAAAAATGTCATCCCTGGGTTGCCACGCTCCCCCGCTCTCTGGTCTTAGGGTAACGTACGGGTCTGAGGTAATCGGCCGTTTTCGCCGTAAGTTATTGATTCTGTGGGATGAAGATTCCGTGACTGGGATTCCGAGGTGGAGGATGTTGCACAGCGGAATCGTTATGTAACGCTGGTCCACACCCAGCAGCGCCGCGAGGTCACCTTGCCAACCCGCGTTCGGGCTGTGTCACCGTGTACCCCGTGTATCCACACCTTCGCGCGTGATCCGTCCGTAGGCTGGCGGGAGTTTCTGTCGTACCGCCCCGATGACGCGATAGGTGGGGCTTAGAGAGAGCGGCTGTCTTTCGTGTTCCCCACTACCTCTGGCGGTTGTGCGGGGAGTTCAGCGTGGGAAAGATACACCCCGACGTTCACCTACGGGTTGAACCAGTTCAATCTGTTCGTTTCCGGCGGCTCGTTGCGGTCACTGTGCGGCGTACGAACGGCTGAAGTCACCGCCGAAATCATCGTACGAAACCGCGAAACCGGTTCCTTCTCAACCTCGACGACCACGATCGACTGTTCGCAGGCGCAGTAGGGTTCGCACCCCGCGGCGGGATATCGGTGGGATCGGGATATCGGGGGATATCGGCGGAGATCGGTGACAGTCAGGGATGCTGGATCTCGGTGAGAGCGAAGCACCAGCGCTACGCGGCCGGCTGCGGCTCGTAGCGCTCCACTTTGATCTGATCTTGATTCTTACGCGCTTGGGCCAGCTCGTAGGCTGTCTTGCAGGCGCAGCCAGTGATCAGCATTGGACCATCCGGCCTTCTCCAGGCGGATCGCCATGTCCGGTGAAATCCCGCTCCGGCCGTTGATCAGGCGCGAGAGCGTGCTGCGGGTGACCCCCAACACCGACGGGTCCGGCCCGATGCGGCGTAAGCCTCTAGGCTTGCCGGGAGCCGGTTTCTCGGTTCTCAGAACCGCTGACAACAGCAGATGCTCGGTCGTTCAGCAACTGCTCGGTTGTTAGCTGTCCTGAGTCCCGAAGAATCGAGACTCGGCAAGGCTGGAGCCTTACGCTACAACGCGCACCCAGCTTGCTTGGGCCGCTTAGCGTATCGGGGAGAAGGGCAGTGGGCGCAGGAACGTGTTGGTGATGTTCGATACCACTTCTTCGTTCGTCCAGCCTTGCTTGCCGCGGATGCGCACCCAGTCGAGGTCCTTGAGAAACTTGGTCCATGCCGCCTCGCGGGCTCTCATGTCGTCGTACCAAACCATGTAGGTCAAGTTCGGCTGCTTGCCGCCGTAAACCGACCGGCCGAAGAACACCGGATAGATGCCGCAGCGCCGGAAGATCTTGATCTCTTCCTGGTTGAACATGTCGATCTTCGCCGCCACGTCACGGGAGGTTTCCGCTTCATACGTACGCAGGTCGAACAGACGCGGCTTCTTGCCCGGCTCGAGCGCGGGCGTTTCCAACCGCGGCATGCCGTCGAACGCACGCAGAAGCCAGGTCTCGGCCCTCACGTACGCCGGCTCGCTCGCGCCAAAGGCATCGAGCGCCTTCGTCCAGTGCTCGTCGGACTGTTGCTTGGCGTGCTTTTCGGCGACCTCAGCCCAGGAGCGGTGAGCCGTCACCGTGACCAGCGTCGGCATGTCGGGGCCGAGATAGACCTGGAAATATCCCACCGCGCCGAACTCGTTGCGCTTGGCCATCGGCAGGTGCCGGCCCTCGAGGAATTCCTGGAGCCGTTTGCCCTGCGCCGACTTGTTGGTGCGAAGGCGGTGGAAGGTCAACTCGAAGTATTGATTGGCGTCCGGACGCGCGCCAGCGGCGGAACTCGTTGCCAAGCCCGCCGCCGAGGCTCCCAGGAAGGCACGTCGTTGCATGCCCCCTCTTATATCACGTCATGGCCGGTTTTGACCGTCGTGCTTTTGATGCGCGATGGCACGGCTCTGCCGGTTTAGCCTGTGTTGCGCCTTGATCCTTTCGCGCGGGGTGAAAACGCCGCCATCCACCCGATCGCGAACGATCGAGCGATGGATGCGCGCCTGATTGACCGATAGCCGCCGCGCCTCGGGCCGCGTGAGGGAACCGTTCGCCGCGCCGTGGCGGAGCCGCGTGACTTGCGTGCCCTGCCGGTTCTTGACCGTGGGCTTCTTCGCCCAAATCGTGCCGGCGCTCAGCGTCAACGCACAAACTGCGATCGCCATGGAACGAATGACTCGTGACCTCATTGCCTGATCCTCCTTGCGGTGTAGGTTGTTCGGCGCCGGCCGGCTTGCCTTACATCATCTACAAACTCGAGTGCCACAGAAAAGTTTCGGTCGATGGTCGGGTATACTAGCTACCTTCCGGCGCAGAAAGGGTGGGAGCCGCGCTCTTGGGGACAGTCAGCCAATTTTCGCGCACGAAGGATGTCGGTCGGCGGTTGATTCCATGGGCGCGCGAAAAATGGTGACAGTCCCCGAAGGGAAGAGCATCGCTTCTCGCGCCGGAAGGCAGCTAACTCTCATGCGCAAGGCCCTCTCGGGATTCCTTATTGCCCTGGCGGCCTTCCTGCTTCTGTGGCGTCTCGACGCGATCCCCTTGTGGCGCGACGAAACCACGACCGCCAACTGGGGACGCCTCCTGGCCGAGAGCGGCGTGTGGGCCCCCCGCGTCTTCGACGGCGAGCAACTCATCGCCCAAGCTGCCGATGGGCATGACTTCAACTCGAAGCTGCTGCCGGCGATGCACAGTTGGCTGCAATTCTACGTGGCCGGCATCGGCTTCAAGCTGCTGGGCGTAGGGACCTTCACGGCCCGGCTTCCGTTCGTATTGATCGGCGCGGCTTGCCTGTTCGTGCTCTATCGCATCGGGCAGACGCTCTTCGATGGCGGCTTGTCGGCCTTCCTGCCACCGTCGCTCGCGTTGCTCTCTATCCACTTTCTGAGCCCCGCGCGCCAGTCCCGGTACTACATTCTGGTTGTGCTGTTCGCGTCGCTGCTGTTGCTGGAGTTTTGCCGCTACTTGCGGGACCCCGACCGTGCGGCGCAACGCTCGTTCTACGTGCGGCTGGGCGTCTACGGGACGCTACTGTACCTGTCGAACTACGTGAGCTTTGCCGGCACCTGGGCGTCGCTGGGAATTTTCGTCCTTTGTCTCGGCGACCGGCGGCTGCTGCGAGGCTTCGTGGCGGTGTCGGGCGTTCTTGTGGTCGTTCTGGGCTTCGAGTTCTGGATGTTGCACTCGGAGTTTGCCTCCAGTTGGCCACCTCCGGGGACACGATCGTCCTGGGATTTATGGCGCTCGGGTTTGACCTCGCGCATCCGGGACTATTGGCGGATGATTCCCTTTGTCTTGCTGCTGCCCGCGGCGAGCTACTTGTTTTTCCGGCGTGCGCGTGTTTCGTCACCGCTAACGACCGGGGCGTTGTTGCTTGCCGCATTGATTGCTCTCTCGCCTCTGTTGCTGAATTACGGCACCTCGGAATTAGGCCAGTTCACCGCTGGCGGCTTCTGGTCGTTTGCGGTGTTGTGCATCGCGCTCTCCGCGTTCTTGCTGTGGCGTTGGAGCCGGCTGGACCTTTCGGGAGTGTGGCCGCGCGCGGCTCTGATGGGGGCTCTGATTCTTGTCGTCTCGCCGCTGCTGACGATTGCCGCCGTCAAGAACCAGGCGAACACACGGCATTTTCTGCAAGTGTTACCGGCGGCTTTCATGCTCGGGGCGATTGCGGTCGCGGCGATCGAACGCACCGCCGGACGCAAAGCCGCGATAGCCTTCTTTGCCGGTCTGCTGATCTGGCCCAATCTCAATTGGCGCCGCTCCGGCGCCGAGCAGGTGCTCGAACGCCAGTACCTCGCGGACGATTCTTACAACGGACCCGTCTTGCGCTACCTCGAAGAGCATCTCGAACCCGGCGACCGCGTCGCCTTTCTTCGCAACGTCAAGGGCATGGCGTTCTACTTCTACCTGCCGGAGATGCGTTGGGTGGGGCTGCTCGACAGCGACGCTCCACACAATCAACAGTTTCGCGGCCGCATTCCCGACGATCAGTTTGACGACAGCGCAAACGCCGACTGGTACGTCATCTGGGATCCCAAGCGCGAACAAGCCAAGGGGCTCGACGAGAGTTACGAGAAAGTGTGGGAGCACGCCTACAAGGTCAAAGTGCCCTGGTGGGATCGGCACCGGCCACCGGGCGATCGCAAATATGAGGTGTACCGCAGAAAGCCCGCCACTGCCCAAGTCGGACCGTGACCTGGGCAACCGCACGTGACGTGCACAAACAACAAGGGAGCGGTCCGGCGCGAACCCTGACGCCACCCGAGGGCCTCCAGGCTCAACCCACAACCACCAGCACGGCCACCTGGCTACGGCGCCCCCCGATTTCGACGAACACCTCGTACGTCCCCGGGGGCAGGCCGGGCGGGATCAGGACATTGATCTGCAACAGGCCAACGAAGCCAGGGGCCATCACCGGCAAGCTGACGGCTTCGCGGCCGTCGATCGTGACCGACACCGGCAGGACCGGCCGGGGGAGGGGCTCCGCAAACGGCGCCGCCTCGCCCGACATCAGGGCCGGATCGATCAAGCCCTGGCCCGTCACGAACAGCACAATGAAGTTGCCCGCGGCCTCGGGGTTGGTGTCGGTG
The DNA here is from genome assembly GCA_965261065.1 of Bryobacterales bacterium. Lineage (GTDB taxonomy): Bacteria > Acidobacteriota > Terriglobia > Bryobacterales > UBA6623 > JAKZVK01. Next base: position 456,878 of record OZ253444.1, read on the forward strand.
TTCAGCGACAGATTCTGGTTGAGAATTGCGTTGAAGATGCCCGGGTGCGAGTCGAGGATGCGCACCGTCACCACGTTGCTGCTCACGCCGTTGACTTCGACCCGCACCTCCACGGGTTCGAGGCCCGCCATCTCGTAGGGCACCTGGTAGTTGATCTGCCCGTCACGCACGAAGAAGATCGCGGCCAACACGCCATTGAAGAAGACCCGGACACCCGCCAGCTCGGTCGGCAGCTTGCCCGTCTTGGGATCGAACGCCGCTGACACGCCGATCTCGGGACCGACGTTCAAGGCAAAGAACGTGACGATCTCGCCCGGTGACACCCCGCCGCCTTGGAAGTCGGGAGAGCCGACGATGCCGGCCGCCGTCAGCACCGGATCGGTGGTGACGAAGCTGCGGGTCGGCGTCCACTGGGCGCCCCCATTCTCGGTCTTGAAGACGCCGCCGCCCGCCGTGCCGGCGTAGAGAACACCCGCCTTCCACGGGTCCACCGCCAGCTTATTCGTGGCCAGACCCTGCAGGCCTTCATTGGCGGTGGCCCAGGAATCTCCGCGGTTTGTGCTCTTGAACACTCCCGCGCTGGTGGCCGTGTAGACGGTGCCTGCCTCGTTCGGATCGAAGGCGATCCGGGCGGCCAGCACCGCACCGCCGTCGGGGAGTCCGTTGTTGATCCGCTCAAAACCACCGTTGCCTATCTTGCGGAACACACCACCGTTACTACCGACGATGACGCGGCTCGAATCAAACGGATCGACCTCGGAGTCGACCAGCGTGAAGATCTGCGTCACGCCTGTCCCCGTCCAGTCCACGCCCGCGTTCGTGGTCTTGAAGACTTGACTGAATTGGCCGGCGAAGAAGTCCACCGTAGAGCCCGTGGCATAGAGCGTGTTGCGGGTGTTGGGATCGATCTCGACATCGAGCAAAGTCCACGCCCCGAGCGATCCGAACCCCTCGCCCTGGACATCGTTGATGGCCACAAAGCTGAGCCCGCCGTCGACACTCTTGAAAGCGCCGCTCGAGGTTCCCAGATACACGAGCTGCGGATCGACGGGGTCGACCGCGATCGAGAAGATCGAGATGCCCGTCACAGTGGCGGTCCAGTCCATGCCGCCATTGGTGCTCTTGAAGAGCGACCCGTCTCCAGATGCAAAAGGGTTGACCGAGCCGCCGAACACGATGTTGGGATCGCTAGGGGCGAAGGCGATGTCGCGAAGCTGGACCGTAGCGAGACCGGCTCGGGCTTCCTGCCAGCGGCCAGCGGAGTCGGTGGAGCGGAACGCGCCGCCTCCGAAGACCCCGGCAATCACGTTGGCCGAGTCGACAGGGTCGACCGCCAACGCCCGCACGTCGCTGGTTCCCATGCCGTCGGAGCGCAGGTGCCAGTTTTCGCCGCGGTCCATCGTGTGGAAAACGCCGCCGCCGTTCGATCCCGTGTACACGTTCGAGGGCTCCTGTGGATCGATCGCCACCGTCAATAGCGTGCCCTGCGCCAGCCCGTTGAACGCTTGCGCCCAGGTGTCGCCGCCATCGGTGCTGCGGAAGACGAAGAAGCGTCCGCTGGCGGCGTAGATGGTCTGTGGATCCACGGGGTCGATCGCCAGCGCATTCGCGGAAACACCCGCGGGAAACGAGGCAAGAACCTGCACCGTCTCCCCGCCGTCTTGGGAGCGAGCCATCCCGTTGGCGGTGCCGGCATAGATGTTATTGGAGTCGATTGGATCGACCGCAACACTCAGGCCCGATGCCCCGGCCGCGATCCCGAACCACTGCTGCCCTCCGTTGGTCGACCGAAACCAGATACCGTTGCCGAGTCGCACGTTGCTCGAGTGCATGGCAAAAACGGTTTCGGGGTTGTTGGGGTCGACGGCGATCTGGTTGTAGTCGCCTTCGAATACAGTCGTCCCGTTCGTTACGAACTCGAGCAGCCCATTGTTGACCGCCACCCACGAGTCGCCGCCGTTGGTGGTCTTGAAGATGCCCTCATTGCGCGTACCCGCGTAGACGACTTGCGGATCGCTGGGGTTGACGCCGAGCGAGAGGGTGTCGGCGTCGGGCAGGCCGGTGGTGGCGGGGGTCCAGTTGTTGCCACCATCGTCGGAGCGGAAGACCCCCGCGCCGAGCGTAGCGGTGTAGAGCCTGCCGCCCGCGCCGGTGATCCAAGACGTGTCGGGACTGGTGAGTCCGCCGCTGGCCGGGCCCCAGGAGAGGCCGCCGTTGTCACTACGGAAGATGCCACGCGAGGTGGCCGCGTAGACCATGCCTTGTGATTCCGGGTCAGCGAACAAATTGAACACGCGCGCTCCCGGCGGGCCTCCCTGGGCCCCTACGTCCGCGGCGGAAAACACCAACAAGGCCCCTAGGGCGACAAGACATCTGATCTGCATGCCTTTTCAGTGTATCGACGAGCGGGGAGCCGACGGCCTTTGGCAGGTGCAAAAACATACCTTGCCCGCGGCAGGTCTGTCGAGACGCGAAACTAACTGCCCTGTAGCGGGTTCCATACCCTTGGATGTCCGGGCGTGGACGAATTGGACCGCCGGGTGGCCGCGATCCACCAGCGAATCGTGACTCTGGGGACTGGCGGCCCGCTGGAGTCGCCACGCCACTGTCAGCAAAGGCTTCCAGACCTTGTCAGGCCGGGCCGTCGGTTCGGGGACCGACCCACGCCACCCAGGCGCGGGGGTGGGTAAAAACTACACACCCGGCACGGGAGGCCATGTAAATTCTATGCACCTTTTGGCTCCGAATAACGTATCTACTATTGAAACCGCAGCGAATCAAGTAGGTAGAGAGCCCGGGCCACCTTTGGCTATCGGATTGCTCCTCTCTGCGTCAAGTAAGACATGAAACTCTTCGCCATCACCAATCGGGGACTTGCCGTCATCAGCTTGCTCGTGATGCTGCTCTGGGGCGTGATCCTGGCCGAGCGTTCAATCATCCGACAAGCGCAACAGGATCACTACGAGTTTCTACGCTCCCAACCGGCCGCGCCGGTCACACCTGGGCCCCGACCCACCGAACATCCCACACCAGAGAAGGTGCCGGGTGACAGCGTCGTCTTCGGGTAAGGGCTAACCTCATCGGGTAATGCGCCCGAGTCTTTCGCCACAGAAGGAATCGCTAGGAACCGTTAGACCGTTGCGCCCGGCGTTACGAGAATTCTGATGTTGTTTTTTCGGACGCTTCGAACCTATGACCTCACTCGACGAAACGAACCCAGCCGAACCAGTCTGGCGAGTGAAAAGAGCGGCGCACGTCAGGTGGCAGCGGCGACCAGAGACTGAGGCCTCTACGCTGACCTCGCTGAGGTGGTTGGGTATTCGGTAGGCCTTCGAGACGGTTCAAGTTGAGGCGCCAGCGATCGCCGTTGCGGGGCGGCGTGTGGACGGCGTCTTTCGCGAAGTTGCGGAACGGGATGGCCAACTCCAGAATCCAGTGGTCGTCGTCGGGCGAGGGATCTTTCTTCGGTTGGCCTTGCCACGTGGCTCGATAGCGCACGCCTTCGGGTTCCCACGTCGGTGGACCCGTCCACCAGTCGGTCTTGCAGCGGTTGAGCATAGTACCGATGGCGTTGATTTCGAAGGTGTAGTAGTTGCGCACGTTGGCGGGGTTGAGGCTGAGGAAGATCTCGACGCAGTCGTCGCGGGAGACCGGACCGTGGCGCTCGGTGATGTAGGCCGAGATGCGCTTGTCGATGCAGTAGTAACCGACGTAGAGGTTCTCGTTGTCCCAGACGATCTTGGCGACCGTCTGTTGCCTGTCGACGGGCACGGGCGGCAGGAAGTGGAAGTCGCCGACGGACGGAGCCTTCTTCCAGGCCTCTTCATCGAGCTTGCCGTCGATGACGACGGCTGAGGCGGCGCGGTGAAGGTCGTAGTTGGAGTGCTGTTGCGCGAAAAGAGCCGCGCCGGTGGTCATTATGATTCCGAGTCGCAGCCACATGTGTTTGCTTCCCCTCTCTTTGCTCGTAGAGCGTGGGCAGACGCAACGGTCCGCCCCCACAAACTGACGCAGACCCAGCGATTTTCAGGACGAGGCCCGCGCGCGCGTCAGCCGTCCGAGAGCGCGCGGTCGAGCGCCTCGACGTAGAAGTACTCGCCCCACATGACCGACTCGTTGACGCCGAGACCATTGTGCAGATGATACACGCCTTCGGTGAGAATACCCTCCCACTCGGGCTTGCCGGCGGCGAGGAAGGGCTCCTGCGAGAGCGTCAATAGCATATGCCGCGCAGTCTCGGCGTAAAGCACAGCCTTGCCCGCGTCGGCGGTCAGCTTAGCTAGGCGCCGCAGGCCGGCCGCCGTGATCGCCGCGGTCGAGCTGTCGAGGTGCTGAGGGTGGTCGGCCGGAGTGTCGTAGTCGAAGAGCGGCACGCCGTTGGCAGGCGTCTCGCGGATGTAGAAGTCGGCGCAGGCTTCGGCGGTTCGCAGGAAGCGCGCGTCGCGAACCAGCTTGTACGACGACGTGAAGCCATAGATCGCCCAAGCCAATCCGCGCGCCCAGCAGGAGTCGCCACGAAAGCCTTGCTGCGTCGTCTGGCGCAGAAACTCGCCCGTTTCGAGATCGAACATGCCTTCGTGCGAGGAACTGCCGTCGCCGCGGATGAGCACGCGGCGGGTCGTCAGGCAGTGCTCGATCGCGACGTTCATCAGTTGCTCGTCGCCCGTCTCGAGCGCGGCGTAGAAGATGATCCCGACGTTGGCCATGATGTCGATGAACAGGGAGTCGGGCCCCATGAAGGAGCAGAGGTACTGGCCTCTCTCCTTGAAGCGCAGGGCGAGGGTGCGGCCGGCCTGGACGACGATATCGTTCAGCTCTTTCTCTCCGGTGAGCTTGAACCAACGGTGATAGGTCGAGAAAAAGATAAAACCGAGGTCGTGGACGTCACGGTCCATCTTGCGGGGTTCGAGCGGCGTGGTGTAGCGCTCAGCCTGCGTCTTCCACTCGGCATCGCCGGTGCGGGCATGGAAGATCCACATCATGCCGGGCAGGAAGCCGTCGCACCAATGCGTCCAGGCCTCGCCGGTGTGCCGCCAGCGGCCTTGCTGCGTGTACATCGGGTAGAAATCGGGGTCGCGCTCGATCAGGGCCTTGACTTGTGCTTGGGCGAAGTCGAAGGCGCGCTCGAGCGTAGGCCGCCAAGTGGCAGAGGGGCAGATCTCGATCATGAGAGGGCTAGTGTAGCAGGGTGCCCTTGAGCGCCGGTCGGTTTACGGTGGCTTCAACCCGCGCGGGACTTTTTGACGTAGGCGTCGCGGTTTTCGCGCGACTCGAAGTAGACCGTCTCGCCGTCGATGTCCGCCTTCACAGCGAGGCGTTCGTCGATGTAGGTACCTGAAACCGGGTCGCGCACCAAACGGCCGCTTTCGGCTTGAGGGGTTTCCGGGGCTTGGCGCCCTCCCGAGTTGCTTGCCGCGTCGCTTCCTTCCGACGGTCCCAAAGCGCGTTTGACGGCACTGATGACATCGACGATCAGCCAGCGTGCCAACGCCAGCGCGATGACGATGAGAATTACGTAGATGAGCTTAAGACCCAAGGTTCCACTCGCGGACGCGTCGCACCCGCAGATGACAAAGGGCGCCGGCCTTGCGGCAGACGCCCTTATGGTAAGCGATTTGTACCGGCGAACCGGCTACTTTTTCCGACGCTTCCGTTTCTTGGCGTCGGGGTTCTCGTAGCTGGTACTGACGCTGCCCTTCAGACTCTGAATCATCGCCTGGGCCTGAGCGGCATACGGTCCACTCGGGTTGGACTTGACGCACGCCTCGAAGGCCTCGATCGTCCCGGGGACCGGCTGAATCGAGCCGTCGGCGCCCATTTTCGCCTGCGCCATCATTGTGACGCCGAGCTGGTAATGTGCAGGGCTGTAGGCCGGGTTGATCTCAACGGCCTTGCGGAAAGCGTCGACGGCGCCCTGGGTGTTCTGCGCGTTGATCATGACGGCGCCCAGGTTGAAGTAGTACTTGCCGGCATTGGCCGGATCGAGCGTGGCTGCTTTCTCCAGTTCGGCCTGGCCTTCTTCCTGGTTGCCGGCTTTAATCAATGCCAGCGCCAGGTTGTTTCGATAGCCGGCGTTGTCAGCCTGAAGCTCGAGCGCCTTGCGATAGGACTCGATCGAGCCGTTCAGTGCCTTCGTGGCCTCGTCGCCCCGCAAGGTATCTGCATACTTGGATTGGCAATCGCCGAGCCGCGCCCATACGGCCACCTGTTTCGGATCGAGCTCACCCGCCTTGTTGAAGTTGTCGATCGCCAGTTTGTAGTTCCTGGATTCCATGGCATCCATGGCGGCGTTGAACGCATCGTTCAACTCCTTGTTCCTGCTGATCTGAGTACGACGTTTCTTGAGAGATGCCTCATAGGCTTTGCGCTGCGCGGGCGACATCGAACTCAACTGCTTCTCGGTCATCCGGCCGGAATTCGCGGCTGCACGGTCCTGAGCGAGCTTGGCCAGGTCGAAATCCAACGTGGTCGCGTCGCCCGCGCTGGATGGCTTCAGGTTGTTGACCTTCCCGCGCTCGGTGCCGTTTACCAGCAGGGTGACGTTGTAGACCCCCATGGGCAGGAAGCCGAACAAGTACTCGCCCCGCTTGTTGCTCTTGACCTTCTGCTGCCCGGGCATTCCCTGGCGCTCGGCGACGATCACCGCATCCTTGAGGGGCTGCCCGTCTTCCCCCAGGACCTTGCCGTCAAGGCGGCCCATCTGTCCGTAGGAGACGGCGCTCGACAGCACAAACACAATCGCAATCAGGACAGCTCTGTACGCTATGGAAAACATTCTCGGCTCCTTCGGGTGGAAGACCCGATTCTTCTTGCTCAGAATACAACATCCATGCCTCCGAGGCCAACGGTAGGATGGGTTCGGATTTCCGGCCGAACTGCTTGAAAGGACGGCAAGGAATCGGGTTGCGTTACGTCTGGAAGGGAAGGTCCGGCTGGAAACGCGCGGCCGGCCTTGCCAGATTCAGGCCTTGCGGGCAACCTCGGCTGCCTCATACGGTATCGGATCGACGAGCCCAGCCTGCTGGAAGGCGCGCAAACGCAACGCGCAACTGTCGCATCGCCCGCACGCTTTCTCGGCCGATTGGTAGCACGACCAGGTCAGATGCAGCGGTGCGCCCAGGTTGACGCCGCGCCGGACGATCTCAGCCTTCGATAGGCCGATCAAGGGCGTCTCGATCCGGATGTGGGTGGCGGGCTTGGTACCGGCGTCGATGGCCTTGCTGAACGCATGGTAATAGGCTGGGCGGCAGTCCGGATAGCCGGAGCTATCCTGCTCGACCGCCCCGATGAAAACGGCGTCCGCGCGCAATACCTCGGCCCACGAGACGGCCGCGGACAGGAAATGGGCATTACGGAAGGGGACGTAGGTGACGGGGACCTCGCCCTGTACCGCCGCGGCCCAGTCGGCGTCTGGGACAGCGAGGGCTTGGTCGGTTAAGGCCGAGCCTCCAATGGCGGCCATGTAGCCCTGGTCGATGTGCAGGCGGAATTCAGCCCCTACGTGGCCGGCGATCTCGTCGAACGCTCGCTTCTCGCGTCCCGCGGTTCGTTGCCCGTAAGAGGAGTGGAGAACCGCCAATCGGTGAGTCTGTGCGGCGATAACGGCCGTGACACAACTGTCCATGCCGCCGCTCAGCAGGACGACGGCGATGGGCTGCCGGGACGGCATGGGTTCATCATAGCGTGGGGTTGGCAGAGCAAACCCGCGGATCTCAAAACCGAGATCCGCGCTACGCGCTTGAGGGTGGGTGCTGAGGGCTAGCCCGGGCTAGCGAATACCGAAGGCGCCGCCCGTGGGGGAGGGTTTCTCGATGAAGGCTTGCAACTCTTTGAGCTGGGCGTCGGCGTTCGGCGCGATGTTGCTATGGGGATACTTCTGCACGACCGCGCGAAACTCGCCGGCAGCTTCGTTCAGCCGGTTGAGCTTCATCAGCGACATCCCCTTCTTGTACTGCGCGTCGGGGGTAATGGTTCCCTCCGGATAGCGTTCGATGACGAGGTCGTAGTTGCGAATGGCCCCCTCAAAGTCCCCCTGCTGATACGCCAGCGCGCCGAGGTGATACTGCGCGTCAACCGCCCTGACCGACTGTCCGTGGTCACGAAGATAGTCTTGGAACTCCTGACGGGCCAGTTCGTAGTTGCCGCGATTGAAGTCCATCAAGGCGGCGTTGAAGAGGGTCTCGGAAGCTCTCACGTTGAGCGGCGGCGGAGCCTCACCCGCGCCTGAGGTAAGGGCGCCCTCGTCGAAACCGGCTCCCGGGGGCGGCAGCGTCGTCAGGTGGTTCTTAATGTCGGCGACCGCCTGCTGCATGGTTGCCAGGCGGCTGATCAGCGCTTCCATCTGGTCGCGGAGGTCGCCGACCTCGCCCGCCATGGTGTCGACCTGAGTGCTCATCGAGGTCACCGGCTTGACCATCACCTCACCTTGCTGAGCGATGCTGCGATCGATCACCGCCATGCGCTGCGTCATGCGCTTGGTCTCTTCGAGGCTTTGCTTCATCAGCTCTTCGAGCACCGCCATGCGCTCGAAGTACTGGCCCTTGAGTTGGCGCATCTCGTTTGTAAGCTGAGACATATCCCGTTGGAGCTGCAGGATCTCTCGGTCAACCGGAAAAGCCGGACCGGCCCAGGCCAACCCCAGCACTACCACCGGCAGAAGGCTCCGCAGGGGGCGCTGTACGTTCGAATAGAATCTACCTTCCCCGCTCACGACACTTGGCTCCACTGGAACAGACGTTTTGGGCTCCAACGCGGTTGCAGCCCATATGACTCAAACAGCCTTTCCCGACTACCTTACCAGAAAATGAACGCCAAAAAACAAACAGGGATGCGCCCCTGGAGGCCGGTCAGGCACCCAGGGGAACGCACCCCTGTGATCTGGCTCGCCGATTGGCTACCGAGCCGCCGAGAAATGCGCCCGGCGGTTACGCTGCCAGCAGCTCTCGTCCGACGCGGTACACTGCGGCCGCTCTTCGCCGTAGCTGATTGTCGTCAGCTTGCCGGCGGGAACACCCTGGCCTACCAGGAAGTCCCGTGCGGCAGTGGCCCGGCGATCACCCAACGCCAAGTTGTACTCATTGGTACCCCGCTCGTCGCAGTGGCCCTCGATGACAACCCTTCCGCTGGGGTAGTCGCTGAACAGCTTCTTCAGCGCGGTTGCATTCGACCGCAACGTAGCCTCGGCGTCAGAGCGAAGACCGCTCTGGTCGTAGTCGAAATAAGCGTCGCGCACCGCGCTGCTTCTTAAAGCATCGGGGAAACCGGGCTTGGGTGGCGGCGGGGGGTCAACCGGTTTCGGCGCGCGCACAGTGACGGTAGACGTCGCGCTGGCTTCTCCTCCTTGTCCCTTCACCGTCAACGTATAGGTGGTCGTCTGGGTCGGGAAGACCTCACGACTGCCGTTGACGCGCACCGAGCCGATGCCCTGATTGAGCGAAGCACTCGTCGCGTTGCTGGACGACCACTTCAGCGTCGCCGACTTGCCGCGCTCGATGGAACTGGGCTCGGCAGTCAAACTGGCCGTTGGCTTCGGCAGCGGCGCCGGCTTGGGCGGTGACGGCGCTGGTGGTACTGGCGGCGGCGTCTCTTTTTTACAACCCACCGCGAATAGAGCTAAGAACACGCTGAGGATGATCAGCGCTATTTGACGCTTCCGTTGCATTTGAGTCCTACGCCTCCTCCGAGTATCTCTGCGTCACAGATGATGGCGATCGTGCGCAGAAGAAAATGATAGCAGGTTTACGGCTTTTGCAAGTACCCCGTTTTCAACGGCGGCGAACCCCGTCGGGGCGCCGCCCTACTTCACGCCCCACACGGGCTCCTGGTTGCGTCCCGCCGAGGTGAGCCGCTTGAGCTGTGTTCCGTCGGCCCGCATGGTCCAGATTTGCGTAGTGCCCGCGCGGTCGGACGAGAAAACGAGGTGCGTGCCGCTCGGCGACCAATACGGATTCTCGTTCCTTCCCGCTCCATAAGTCAACTGCACCATATCGCGCGTGGCGACGTTCAAGACGAAAATGTTGTAGTTGCCCGGTTCGAACCCACGAGTCCAAGCGAAGGCGATGTGCTCCCCCTGGGGATCCCAGGCAGCCTGCACAGCGTCGCCTCCGCCCAAAGACAACTTCTGAACGTTCGCTCCCTCGATGTCCATCAGGTAAAGCTGGGGGAGCCCGGACCGTCCCGAGGTGAACGCGATTTGCGCGCCGGTCCTGGGGTTGACGGCAGGGTCCACGGCGATGGATCGTGAATAAGATATCCGGCGGAAGTTCCTGCCGTCAAGGTCTGCGATATAAATCTGCGAGACATCCGAAGCCGTCGAGGCGTAGACGATCGACTGTCCGTCGGGCGTGAAGTTGGGCGTCGCGTTCATCGATGCGCGCTGGTTGTAGAACGTCAGGCGGCGGTTGGTCTCGAGCGAGTGCACGAAAATTTCGGGGTTGCCGTTGGCGTAGCTCGTGAAAGCGATCTTGGTGGCATCGTGCGAGACGGCCGGGGTGAGGCAGAGATTCTTGTAGTTGGTGACCGGCTTCTGGTTGCTGCCGTCGTAGTCCATCGACCAGATCTCGTCATGGCCGGTGCGGGTGGAGCGGAAATAGATCCGCGTGCCGGCCAAACCCAGTCCCAGGCCAAGGTTCGTGAGGATGTCTCGCGCGAACTCGTGCGCCAGTTGGCGAGCGCCTTCGGTGTCGGGCGAAGAAAAGTAGCGCTTGCCGAAGATGTGAGCGTTCGGCAGGCTCTCCTGCAGGGCGTCGTACAGATACCCCGACAGCACCAGCCGGTCGCCCGAGAGCGCGAGAAAACCGAAAGTCAGATAGCGTGCCGTGACCGGCGGCTGCGACCAGCCCATCAGCCACAAGCCACGCGCGCCGGGATCGCCCGGCAGATCCGTCTCCCCGGCCTTCAACTCCTCGGGCCGCCGAGGCGGCGTTCGCGGATAGAAGCTCTTCGAGACCATCTGGAATTGGGCCGAACTATCGAGGTCATTCCAGAGCGTGTTGTTGAACGTGCGCACCTCCTCGACGGCGTCGACTGGGCCCTCTATGTCGGGCACGGCGATGCGGGGCGCTTGCGCGCCCTCGGTGATGTTGATCTCCAAATCCGGACGCTGGGCCGGAGCGGAGCCGGCCACGAGCAGGACGAGAAGGAAGACCAGGGTGGATGACGAGAGGGATGACGAGAGTTGTTTGATCATTGCAGTTGGAACCACATTTCGACTCGGATGGAACTCTTGCGCAACTGCGGCGGCAGGAGCTGCAAGGGGTTGGAGTTGATTACCGCGCGATGGGCCGAGTAATCGAGCGACCGGTTGCCACTCGACTGCACGACCCGCGTGTTGCGGATCGCTCCGTTGCGCAGGATCACGAACGAGACCGCGACCTTGCGGTTACCGCCCCCGGGCGATTGGCCCAGCGTCTTGCGCCACTCTCCGGCAACACGGCGTTGCAGCGCTTCCGCATACCAGCCGAAGCGTGCCCCGAACGGGCTGCTGCTGCCGAACCCGACGCCTCCGCCACCGGACTTGCGTTGGCCTGTGTAGATCGGCGAGCTGACCGCGGCGCCCGTGGAAGACGAGACTTGATTCTTGGGCGCCGGCTTCTGGGTCTTCCGCGCGTTTGACGGCGGCTTGCGGCGACGGCGCTGCTTCTCAACCGGGACCGCATCCGGTTCCTCCACCGGCTCGGGCTGCGGCGCCGGGCGAGGCGGCTCGGGGATAGAAGGAACGTCGTGCTCGACTGGGTTCGCGACGCGCCTCTCGACCTTGGCGCGCGATCTGGTCAAGGGCACCCCGTCGGTAATCTTGACCGCGACGGCGGTTCCCGGCCGGGCGTTCGGATCGCCCAACGAGACCGTGGTGTCGAACATTCCCCAAGCGACCGTCGCCGTAAACAGCGTGACGTGCAAGCCGATTGACCACCACAACGGCCGCTTGAGCCGCTCGGTCTGCTCCAGGGGATCGAACCGATGAGTCATCGTCTGCGCCGCGGCAGCCGCTCGAGCGGCTTGGTCACGATGTTCACTTCCACCTTGCCGGCGCCGCACTGGGCGACGACCTGCGCAATGACCTCCCAGGGAGTCGTGCGATGCGCCCGCAGATAGACGCCGGGCTGCGCGGCGCCCTTCTCTTTAACGCGTGGCACGATGTCGTAAATGCTAATCGGCTCGGTGTTGAAATACAACTCCCCCTTCGAGGTGATGTTGATAAAGTCAAAGTCCTGGCTGCTAGCCGCGACTTCGCGCGTCTTCGGCACGTCGATCTCGAGCCCGAACTCAACCACGCCCGCCGTGATCATGAAGATGATCAGCAGGACCAGCACCACGTCGACAAACGGCGTGATGTTGATTTCAGCGATCGAGTCCTGTGGTTGCCCGCTCCGGTTCGAAAACGCCATCGGTCTCTCCGTAGCTGCGTTCGGCCAGGTTGAAGAACTCCAGGCCGAAGTCGTCCATGCGCGCGCCGATCTCTCGAATGCGCTGCGAGAAAACGTTGTAGAAGATCAGAGCGGGAATCGCGGCGAACAGGCCGAACGCAGTCGCGATGAGCGCCTCGGCGATGCCGGGGGCGACCGCGCGCAGTGTCGCACCGCCCGCCTCGCCAAGGCCCTGGAAGGCGCCGAGCACGCCCCAGACCGTCCCGAACAGCCCGATAAACGGCGTGGCCGAAGCCGTCGTCGCCAGCCAACCCATATTGCGCTGCAGGTGAGTGAGTTCTTCGTTGATGCCCAACTGCAGGCAACGTTCCAGCGAAGCCGCGTTGCGTAGCCGGCCCAGGTTGTTCACCTGCCGGGCTACCTCTTCGTACCCGAACTCGAAGACGGTCACGAGGGGCGCCGGCCGGTACTGCTCGCTGGCGGCGTTCATCTCCGAGAGTTGATTGATGCGCCGGAACGCGCTCAGGAACTTGGTGTCGTTACGCCGCGCGGTCTTGAGCAGGCTGTACTTCGACAGCGCAATCGCCCACGAGAGAATCGAAAAGACCAGCAAAACCGCCAGTACCACGCCCGCCAGCGGCGACGAATCGAGGATCAGGTCGAAAAAGCCGGTCTGGTCGAGCGCGCCCGAGGCAATCGCGGTCTCGGTAGCCTCGATCGCCGCCTCACCGTTTTCGCTTGTGTTGGAGAGGTCCGCCGCCTGCAGCAGCAGGGCAAACAAGCCTGAAACAGTCAAAACGTCTCCTTGGATGTTGCGAACCCTTTCTCAAGGGCTCAAGCGGCAGACTCTTACTCCGCTCGCCTGTCACCGCGCACAAAACCGACAGTCGCAAAGCCGGCTCTCCTCAGTGCCGACGGCCAACCAGGGAACGCCTCGATGGTTCGTCTCTCGACGAGCCAGTACCCATGAATTTAACACATATAATGGGTTACGTGGAATCTAAGACGTAGCCGCGCCGCCGGAAGGTTTCACAATTTTTGCTCTCCCGATCCCGCCGCCGAGCGGCTCCTCGAGCTGGTTCGGATCCAATCCGTATGCTGCAAGAGCTGAATGTCGAAGGCTATGCCGTCGTGGCCAAGCTGCGCGTGCGGTTTCAGCCGGGCTTGAATCTGCTGACCGGGGAGACGGGCAGTGGCAAGTCGATCGTGGTCGACGCGTTGTCGCTGCTGCTGGGTGCGCGGGCGGCGACGGACGTGATTCGCCCGGGCTGCCGGCGGGCACGTGTTGCCGGAGTGTTCGAGGTAACCGAGACGCCGGCGCTGCGGACATCGCTGTCGGAAAGCGGCGTCGAGTTGGAGCAAGGCGAGTTGATCATCGAGCGCGAGGTGCTCGACAACGGCAAGTCGCGGGCCTACGTCAACGGTCGGTTGGTGACGCTGACTTTCTTGCGATCACTGGCGCCCTTGCTGGGTGATATCCACGGCCAGCACGAGCAGCAGAGTCTGTTCTCGACGCGCACACAACTCGAGATGCTCGATGCCTTCGCGGGCACGGCCGCGGACTGCGCCTGCATCGGCGAGATCTACCGCACTTGGCGCCGCGCGGACGAACGGCTGCGCGAGTTGCGCGGAAACGAGCAGGAGCGCTTGAGGCTCTCGGACCTCTATCGCTTCCAGCATCGTGAGATCGACGAGGCGAAGCTCGACCCGGCGGAAGTGGAGCGGTTGACGCAACGCCGCGACGTGTTGGGCAACTTGGCGCGCGTCGAGGAGAACGCCACGCGGGCCTATGATGTGCTCTATGACTCGTCGGTCTCGGCTACCACCCAAGTGGCGGCGGCCCAGAAGGCGTTGGAGGATTTGATCGTGCTGGACGCCTCGCTCGGCTCACTGAAGGAGCGGTTAGAAGGCGCGCGGGCCAACATCGAGGACGCGGCATTCGAGATCCGAAGCTACGCCGACCGTCTGGAGCCCGATCCCGACGCGCTGGCGGCAATCGAAGACCGCCTGGCATTGATCGAAAACCTGAAGCGCAAGTACGGGGCAACGGTCGAAGAAGTGCTGACGTACGGCAGCGAAGTCGAGAGCCGGTTGGCGGAGCTGGAGTCGAGCGACACGGCGATTGCTGAGACGGAGCAGCAACACCACGAGGCGGCGGAGCAATACAAAGCCTTGGCGAAGAGCCTGTCGGAGCGGCGGCGCAAAGCCGCGGCGAAGCTCCAGTCACAGGTCGAGAAAGAGTTGGCCGCGCTGGCGATGGAAAAGGCCCGGTTTGAGATTGCGTTCGAAGAGCCCGAGGAAGGGGTCGCCAGGTGGGGCGGGTCCGGCTGGGATCGGGTGCGGTTCCTGGTCTCGGCGAATCCCGGACAGCCTCCACGCCCGATGGCACAGGTGGCGTCAGGGGGTGAGTTGTCGCGCATCACGCTGGCTCTGAAAAGTTGTTTGATCTCGACCTTCGGCAAGCGGCGCAAGAACGAAGCGCCGCGCACGCTGGTGTTCGACGAAATCGACAGCGGCGTCGGGGGGCGGGTCGCCGAAACCCTGGGACGCCGGCTCAAGAAGCTTTCCGACAGTCACCAGTTGCTGTGCGTGACGCACCTGCCGCAGATTGCCGGGTTTGCCGACGCGCACTACTTCGTCGAGAAGGTAGAGCGCGAGAGCGAGACGTTTGCCTCCGTGGCGGAGTTGTCGGAGTCGGAGCGGGTCGATGAATTGGCCCGGATGCTCTCGGGCGCCGAGGTGACGTCGACCGCCGTGAAGCATGCCCACCAAATGCTGAAAGCCAATCGGCAGAAGGTGGGGTAGAGGACCGCCGGCCGCCAGCCAGGAAGAGCCGCAGCCGTTCGCCTGCGTTGAGTGGCTTCGAGGCAGAAATGGGTTGACCTCAGCGTCCTTGCCGGGCTGACGTTGCTCAACGCGGGCTTACGCCCGCGGCTCTGCGTTTTGTCAGCAGCGACGTCTTGATTTCCAATGAGCTTGCTTAGCGAACTTGATCTTCCTTATCTCTGCGACACGGCACGCCAAGCCGGCGCGGCCATCCTCGAGGTGTACCGAACCGATTTCGACGTTGACAGGAAGAGCGACTCCTCGCCGGTGACCCAAGCCGACCTGCGCGCGCACAGAGTCATCAAGGCGCGTCTGGCCGAGCGTTATCCCGACGTGCCGATCTTGTCGGAAGAGAGCCGCGAGCATGCGCGCTATGAGGTCCGGCGCGAGTGGCCGAGCTATTGGCTGGTCGATCCTCTCGATGGCACGAAGGAATTCATCAAGCGCAACGGGCAGTTCACGGTCAACATTGCGCTGATTGAAAACTCGCGCCCCGTGGCAGGGGTGGTTTATGCCCCTGCGCGAGAATCGCTCTACTACGGCTCACTTTCCGCTGGTGCCGGCGGCGCGTTCAAGGTGGAGGCCGACGCCGCACCGGTGGCGCTTAACCCATCGCCGCGCGGCTCTCCCCGCAACGATGGCCGGTGGGTCATCGCCGGCAGCCTCTCGCACTCCACACCCGAGATGGAGGCGTTCGTCGCCGAACAGCGGCGCGAGTACCCGCACGTCGAGTTCATCGCCATGGGCAGCTCGCTGAAGATCTGCATGGTGGCCGACGGCACGGCGGACGTTTATCCGCGCTTGGGCCCAACCATGGAGTGGGATACGGCCGCTGCGCACGCCGTCGCGAGTGCTGCCGGTTGCCAGGTCGTGCGCTACGGCAGCGATGAAGAGTTGCGCTACAACAAGGAAAACCTGCTCAACGACTGGTTCGTCGTCAGGCGTAAGGCTCCAGCCTGACCGCCGCACGATTCCGCGTAAGACGGGGGACGGAGGCTCCCATTTCATCTCGGTTTCTTACTCTCGTAGGGCCGTGGTCAGCTCGCGCGTAACTTCTTTGCCGTCCCCGAAGAGCATCAGGGTGTTGTTGGCGGCGAATAGCTCGTTGGGGATGCCGGCGAAGCCCGGACTGAGGCTGCGCTTGATGACGAACACGGTCTGGGCCTTGTCGACATCGAGGATGGGCATTCCGTAGATGGGACTTGCCGGGTCTTCGCGCGCGGCCGGGTTCACGACGTCGTTGGCACCGAGCACGATGGCGACATCGGTCTCTCGGAAGGTAGGGTTGATCGCATCCATGTCGAAGAGTTGGTCGTAGGGGACTTTAGCCTCGGCGAGCAGGACGTTCATGTGTCCCGGCATGCGACCGGCGACCGGATGGATGGCGTAGCGGACTTCCACGCCGCGTTTCTGCAGCAAGTCGGCGAAATCGCGCACGGCGTGCTGCGCCTGCGCCACCGCCATGCCGTAGCCGGGCACGATCGTCACGGTACGGGCGGCGTCGAGGATCATGGCGGCTTCCTCGGCATTTGCGCTCTTGACGCGGCCTTGATAGACGTCGGCGCCCTTTTCCTGAGTCGGCGCCGCCGCACCGAGGTCCCTCGACAAGACGTTAAAGAGCGACCGATTCATCGCCTTGCACATGATGTCGGTCAGGATGAAGCCCGACGCGCCGACCAGAGAACCGCTAATGATCAACACGTTGTTGCTCAGCACGAATCCGGTGGCCGCCGCCGCCAGCCCCGAAGCTGAGTTCAGTAGGGCAATGACGACGGGCATGTCCGCGCCGCCGACGGGGACCGTGAACAGGATGCCGTACAGGGCCGAGGCCGCCATCAGGACCCAGAAGACCTCGATCTGAGTCGGGTCGTAGGTGAAGTACACGGCACAACCGAGTCCGGCGATGATACACAGCGAACTCAGGATTTTCCAGATGCCTCCGCCGGGTTGCCAGTAAAGCACTTCCTGCAGCTTGGCCCAGGCGATGAGGCTGCCGGTGAACGTGGCAGCGCCAATCAGAGCGCTGGTGGCGCTAGCTCCATACATCTGGATCGGCGGTACACCCGTGAGCATCTCGGGCGCAAGCACCGCGGTGGCCGCGACGAGTGCGGACGCCGCACCGCCAAAGCCGTTGAAGGCAGCGACCAATTGCGGTATCGCCGTGATCGGCACTCTGAGCGCCAACACCGCGCCGATCAAGCCGCCGATGACGATACCGGCCAAGATCAGCTCGAAGCTGATGATGTGACGATCGAGAAGGGTCGCCACGACGGCCAACAACATGCCGAGTGCGCCCAACAGGTTTCCTCGGCGGGCTGTCTTGGGTGACGTCAGTCCCTTGAGTCCAAGGATGAACAGGACCGAGGAAACGAGGTAGGCGACGTTGATAAGGTTCTGCTGCACAGTGTCTATTAACTACTTCTGTTTACGGAGGTTAGTCTTTGCGCTTGAACATCGACAGCATGCGGTGCGTCACAAGGAACCCGCCCACAACGTTGATGCTCGCCAGGATCACGGCACCCATTCCCAGATAGGTAGCCAGCGCACTGTGGCCTGCCCCGGTCGCTACGAGAGCGCCGACCAGACTAATGCCCGAGATTGCGTTCGAACCCGACATCAGCGGCGTGTGTAGAGTCGGCGGAATCTTCGTGATGATCTCAAAGCCGACGAAAACAGCCAGGGTGAAAATTGTCAGAGAGATGATGAACGATTCCAAGGGACTAGCCTCCTTCTTCTTCGAGCGCCTTCAGGACGGCCGGGTGAACCACGCGGCCCTCATGCGCCACCAGCGTTCCCTGTACGATCTCGTCGTCGAGGTCGATGCGCAACTCACCCTCATGGATCAGCGAGAGCAGGAACGTCGAGATGTTCTTCGAGTACATCTGACTGGCGTGGTAGGGCGTCTCGGCGGGCAGGTTGATGGGACCGAGCAGGATCACGCCATCACGTTCGACGCGTTGGCCGGGCACGGTAAGGGCGCAGTTTCCGCCCTTCTCCGCCGCAAGATCGACGACCACCGTTCCCGGTGTAAGCCGCGCCGCCATCTCTTCGGAAATCAGGACGGGCGCCTTTTTGCCGGGCACGAGCGCCGTTGTGATAATCACGTCAGCCGCGGCCAGGTGCTCGGTGAGCAACTCCTGCTGGCGGCGGTAGAACTCCTCTGACTGCGCCGCCGCGTAGCCGCCCGCGGCTTGTGCGGACTCGGTTTCGACTCCCAGCTCCACGAACCGCGCGCCGAGGCTTTCGACCTGCTCCTTGACCACCGGACGCACATCATACGCCTCGACGACCGCACCCAATCGCCGGGCCGTGGCGATCGCCTGCAAACCAGCCACGCCCGCTCCCAACACGAACACCCGTGCGGGGGTGATGGTACCGGCGGCGGTTATCAGCATTGGGAACATCTTCGGCGAAGCATTCGCCGCCAGCAGCACGGCCTGGTAGCCTGCGATGTTGGCCATAGAACTAAGCACGTCCATGCTCTGCGCGCGTGTGATGCGGGGCATCAGCTCCATGGCGAAGGCGCTCAGACGCCGGGTGGCCAAATCCTTGCCGGCGGCCGGTTCGGCCAGCGGCTCGAGCAAGCCGATGACGGCGGCGCCGGGCTTGAGCGCGTCGAGATCGGCGGCGGGGAACTCGCGATAAGCGCCGGGTCCGCGCACCATCAGCACCACGTCCGCTTCCGACCGCAGCCGCGCGCGGTCGGGCTCGATGCGGGCTCCCCGGCTCTCGTACTCTTGGTCGGTGTGAAGCGATGTCTCCCCGGCGCCCGCTTCGACCGTGACGTCGACACCGGCCTTCGTGAGATCGTTCACGCCGGAGGGGATCAGCGCGACGCGCGTCTCGCCAGGAAAACTCTCCTTGATGACCGCTACGTTCATTCTTGGCAGCTAGACTGGGGCACTATCGGCGGCAAAAGCGGAAACACGTTTCCTAAGACTGGCCCGATGGCCGATCCCGCTCCGCCACAACGTTCTGGGAATTGGAAGACTTGAGCCGACGCACGAACACTTATCCCGGTCCCCACCCGGTTACCGAAAGCTTGCTGTTCTAACGCCGTGACCGTAAGATTGTGCTTGTCTCGATCCGGAGACCGGAGAACGAACCCCCATGAAACGCCTGCTTCTCACCACCATCACGCTCGTCCCGTTAGTCCTCTCAGGCCAGGACAAGGTTGACCTCGCCTCGGTTCACCGCATCAAGCAAGAAGCCTTCGAGAACTCGCAAGTGATGGAACACTTATTCTACCTTGTCGATGTGCACGGTCCGCGGCTGACGGGCTCGCCCGGTTTTCAGGGGGCTGCCGACTTCGCCGTCGAGCGGATGACGGAGTGGGGCCTCGCGAACGTGAAGCAGGAAAAGTGGGGACCGTTTGGGCAAGGCTGGTCGTACAGCCGCTTCTCGGCGCATCTGCTCGAGCCACAGTATGAAGCGTTGATCGGCGTGCCGATGGCGTGGAGCCCGGGGACCGAGGGGGTGATCGCGGACCGGCCGGTATTGGCCCCACTCAAGACCCCGAGGATTCTGAAGCGTCAAGAAGCCGAGGTGGACGCATTTATCGAGAAGCATCGAGGCAAGTTGGGCGGGAAGACTGTCATGATCACGGCTCTCAAGGACGTCAAAGTCAGTGCGAAGCCGCTGCATCACCGCTTCTCAGGTGAGGAACTAAGCCGGCGGTCGAAGGCGCCTGTGCCGGTGCCGCCCATCGACTTCGACGATCCCGAGCTTGAGATACCCGACTTCGGAGAGAAGCGGCGCAACTTCTTCGTGCAAGCGCCCGTGTGGTTTCAGGAAAAGTACCGCAACGAGCGCCGCCGCGTGAAGAACAAACTCAACCAGTTCCTCTCCGACGAAGGCGTGCGGCTGGTGATCCATCCTGCCGCGCGGGGGACTGGCGGTACGGTCTTTCCACCGCGCGCGGGCACGCGACATGTGGAAGATCCGGTTCC
The DNA here is from genome assembly GCA_965261065.1 of Bryobacterales bacterium. Lineage (GTDB taxonomy): Bacteria > Acidobacteriota > Terriglobia > Bryobacterales > UBA6623 > JAKZVK01. Next base: position 477,018 of record OZ253444.1, read on the forward strand.
CCCGCCGTCAATCGCCTTGACGCCGGAGCACTACAACCGCATTTTCCGTCTTGTCGACAAAGGCGTAAAGGTTCGCATCGAGGTTGAGACGGGGACGGCCTTTCATCGCGAAAAGCTTGATTCAATCAACGTCATCGGCGAGTTGCCGGGCGGAGCCAAGGGGGATGAGCTAGTGTAGGGCACCATAAATACTGTAACTTATATTGGCTTCCCATCGTCTCTATTAACAGGAGGCATGGGATGCGAAGAGCACAACCAGTAACTTTGAACACAGCGCAATGCAAGCAGTTGGACCGCTACGCGCGCGGCCGCCAAGTCGCCGTTCGTCTCGCCCTGCGAGCCAGGATTGTCCTGCTGGCCGCCCACGGTCTCGAGAATAAGCAGATCGCCGCACAGCTCGGTGTCTCGCGGCAGTTGGTGGCCCGCTGGCGCACGCGCTTTCTCGAAAGCGGCATCGCCGGCATTGCAAAAGACGCCCCACGGCCCGGTCGTACACCTGCCGTCTCGAAGCAGAAAGTACAGCAGATCATCCACAAGACCACCCGCGAGAAACCGTCCAACGCCACCCACTGGAGCCGCCGCACCATGGCCGCCGCGGCCGGCGTCAGCGCTTCCACCGTGGGACGGATTTGGCGCGCCCATGGCCTCAAGCCCCACCGCGTCAAGACCTTCAAGCTCAGCAATGACCCGCGTTTCGCCGAGAAACTCGACGACATCGTCGGACTCTATCTCAATCCGCCTGAGCATGCTCTGGTTCTCTCGCTCGATGAGAAGTCCCACATCCAAGCCCTCGATCGCACCCAACCCGGCCTGCCGCTCAAAAAGGGACGCGGCCAAACGATGACCCACGATTACAAGCGCAACGGCACGACCACCCTGTTTGCGGCGCTCAACACTCTTGACGGCAGCGTGATCGCCGAGTGCATGCCCCGACACAGCCACCAGGAATGGTTGCGCTTCCTGCGCTTAATTGACCGCCGCACTCCCAAGGACAAACAGCTTCATCTCATCGTGGACAACTATGCCACCCACAAGCATGCCGCTGTGAAGCGTTGGCTCGATCGTCACCCGCGCTTCCACATTCATTTCACCCCGACCTCGGCGTCGTGGCTGAACATGGTCGAGCGATTCTTTCGCGATCTCACCGTCAAGCGCCTGCGCCGCGGCGTGTTTCGCAGCGTGGACGAGCTCGTCGCCGCCATTGACGACTACATCGCCCAGCACAACGAGCATCCCACGCCCTTCATCTGGACAGCGACCGCCTCCGACATCCTCGAGAAAGTCAAGCGCGGACGTGCCGCCCTGCATAAGGTGCAATCTGCTTGACGCACTACACTAGTGATGATTGGGGCGCATCTCGATTCCGTCGCCCCTGGGCTGGGCGCGACCGACAACGCCGCGAGCTGTGCGGTGATGATGGAGGTGATGCGCATCCTCAAGGCGCTCGATCTCAAGCTCGACCGCACCGTTCGCGTCGCGCTGTGGGGCGGCGAGGAGCAGGGATTGCTGGGCTCGAAGGCCTATGTGAAGGAACACTTCGGCAATCCCGAAACGATGACGTTGACCGGCGAACACACGCGGCTGGCCGGCTACTTCAACTACGACAATGGCACGGGGAAGATCCGCGGCGTCTATCTGCAGGGCAACGATATGATGCGGCCGATCTTCCGGGGTTGGCTCGCTCCCTTCGCCGATATGGGCGCAACGTCGATCTCGATTCGGAATACGGGAGGTACAGACCATCTGTCCTTCGATGCCGTCGGTCTGCCGGGGTTTCAGTTTATTCAGGACCCGGTGGAGTACGAGACGCGTTCGCATCATTCGAACATGGACGTGTACGACCGCATTCAGCCGGGGGATTTGATGCAGGCCTCGGCGGTGATTGCATCGTTTGTGTATCACGCGGCGAATCGGGCGGAGAAGTTGCCGCGGAAGCCGTTGCCGAAGAAGCAACCGAAGGTGAAGCCGGGGGGTGAGTAGCCAATGGTGCGCCGTCACGGTAAGTGGCGGTGGTGACGACGAACTCGGAACGCGTCCGTTGCGCGGGAGGTTGTTCGAGGTGGCTGCGAGACGCCTCGTCGCTTCTCCTACGCCCCTTCAGGGCTGAATGACATTATCGCCGCAAACCCACGGCTGAAGCCGTGGGCTATTATCTCTCGGCCCCTCCGGGGCGAAAGGCTGGTCGTCAACGAAGGGCTATGCCACGGTGCGGCGGGCGGCTACGCGCTTGCGGCGGCGTTCCCGCTGGCGGGCATTGCGCTGCTTCTTCTTGTCGCTCTCAGCAGCCACCCAGACGGCGAAGGCGTCGTCCGATTCAAAGTACAGGTCGTACTTGAGGTCATCGGTGAAGAATTCGCACGGCCCCTCCTCGTCCTCGGTGCCGTACTCGCGGCAGATTTGCGGGCGGGTTTCGTAGATGCCGCAGCTATTGTCCGACTGCAGATGCTTGCAAACAGTCCGGATCTCGATGTACCAGTCGCCGTCGTCCATCCACACGGCGACACCTTCGTGCATGAGGTACCAACGGATGTGCTCGTAATCCTCGTGAGCGGTCGGAGTGTCGATCGGCAGGGCGAAGTATTTGCAGCAGCGCGCCGTGCACAGATGGCACGGGGGCCCGTCCTCGGGGTTGGGCATCTTGCTGGGATCCGGACGGAGCAGCAACGACAGGGCGACGAAGCCCGAGGCCGGCCCGGTTTTGTCACCGGCGCCGTTGTTACTACTCACGGACAACTTGGAAGCTCTCTTTTGCCTCGGCAAGTGTAGTCTCCTCGTTGGTTCGTGATCAGATCGAGTTTCTCGCGCCGCTAGAGGAGCCGTGCGTGGCGGGAAGGTTCGTGCCGGACCGCTCCCTTACGGTCACGGCTCGGTTGCTGCCGGCAGCGGGCTCTCAAGGGTAGCGACCTATAATAAGAAAGTCTAACGGCCTTGTCGATCGAATCGTAGATGGTTCTCGTGCGCGCCTGCGCGGTGGACTGCGTGCCGGGCGCTTCGACGACCGGACCTCACTTCCTCACGCGACGGTAGTCAGTTCCCGTTTCTGCCGTTAGACGCTTTCGTTAGGCGCCCCCGTCGGACACCCGAGCCCCATGCCTCAGAACGATCGTAGCAAGCTCCTCGATCAACTGCTCGACGAGCGCATTGTCGTGCTCGACGGAGCGATGGGCACGGCGATTCAGGATTGCGAGTTGACCGCCGAGGACTTCGGCGGGGCTGACTTCGAAGGCTGTAACGAGCACCTCCTGCTCACGCGCCCGGATGTGATCCGCGACATCCACGCCCGGAACTTCGCCGCGGGCGCGGACATCATTGAAACGAACACGTTCGGCGGGACCGCGGTCGTGCTGGCCGAGTACGGCCTCGAAGACCGCGCTCACGAAATCAACCGCGAAGCGGCGAAGCTGGCTTGTAATGTCGCCGCGGACTGTTCAACAGCAGCACGTCCGCGTTTCGTGGCCGGCTCGTTGGGCCCGACGACCAAGGCAATTACGGTTACGGGCGGTATCACATTCGACGAACTGATCCGCAACTTCCACGAGCAAGCGCGCGGGTTGTTGGAAGGCGGCGTTGATCTCTTGCTGCTTGAAACCTGTCAGGACACGCGTAACGTCAAGGCGTCGTTGATCGGTATCCACGCGGCTTTAGACGAACTCGGCTTCAAACGGCCGGTGATGGTGTCGGGGACGATCGAGCCGATGGGGACGATGCTGGCCGGCCAAGCTACCGACGCGCTGGTCGCATCCCTCGAGCATGTCGATTTGCTCTCGATCGGCCTCAACTGCGCCACGGGCCCCGAGTTCATGACCGACCACATTCGCACCATCCACGAGATGGCGCGAACGCGGGTGTCGTGCTATCCCAATGCAGGCCTGCCTAACGAAGACGGGCTGTATCTGGAAACGCCGACGTCGCTGGCCTCCTCGCTCGAGCGCTTTGTTCGCAACGGCTGGCTCAATTTCATCGGCGGATGCTGCGGGACCACGCCTGAGCACATCCGTGCCATTGCGCAAATGGTCGAGGGCAAAGAGCCGCGGCGGCATCGCGGCCCCCGGCGGACCTACTACACCGGCATCGAGATGGTGGAGGCCAACGACGACAACCGTCCGCTGCTGGTCGGGGAGCGCACGAACCAGGTCGGCTCGCGGGCCTTCAAACGGCTGATTAGCAACGAGCAGTACGAGGAGGCTTCGGAGATCGGCCGCAGGCAGGTAAAAAACGGCGCCCACATCATCGACATCAACCTCGAAAATCCCGACCGCGAAGAGATTGACGATATCGACCGCTTCTACGAGAAGGTGATCCACAAGGTCAAAGCACCGTTGATGATCGATACGACTAGCGCCGCCGCGGTCGAGCGAGCGCTGACCTACTGCCAGGGTAAGAGCATCATCAACTCCATCAACTTCGAGGACGGCGAAGATCGCTTCAACCTCGTATTGCCATTAGCGAAGAAGTTTGGCGCGACCGTGATTGTGGGCTCGATCGACGAAGACAAGCAACAGGCGCAGGCCATCACGCGCGAACGAAAGCTGGCCATCGCCGAGCGGGCTCACAAGCTTTGCGGCGAGAAGTGGGACTTCCCCGAGGAGAGCCTCGTCTTCGATCCGCTGGTCTTCCCCTGTGCGACCGGCGACAAGAACTACATCGGCAGCGCGGTGGAGACCATCGAGGCCGTGCGGCTGATCAAGCAAGCGCTGCCGCGCTCGAAGACCGTGCTCGGCATAAGCAACGTCAGCTTTGGGCTGCCACCGACCGCGCGCGAGGTGGTCAATTCGGTGTTCCTCTATCACGCCACCAAGGCGGGGCTTGATCTGGCGATTGTGAATACCGAGAAGCTGGAGCGTTACGCGGCCATCCCCGAGGAGGAGAAGAAACTCACCGAGGATCTGCTGGCGAACTATCCGCCGGAGGGCTTTGACGCGCCGCGCGACCACCGCGAGCAGAGCGCCGAACAGAGGGCGCAAATCAACCAGCACCATATTGCCCGGATCACCGAGCACTTCCGTGGCGCCTCGTCGCGGACCAAGAAAGTCATCGCCGACCTGCCGCTCGATGAAAGGCTGGCCAACTACATCATCGAGGGCACCAAAGAGGGGCTGATCGACGACCTCGAACGCAAGCGCGCCGAAGGCCTGGCAGCCCTCGACATCATTAACGGTCCGCTGATGGACGGCATGAAAGAGGTGGGCCGCCTGTTCAACAACAACGAGTTGATCGTCGCCGAGGTGTTGCAGTCGGCCGAGGCAATGAAAACGGCCGTGAACCACTTGGAACAGTTCATGGACAAAGCGGAGGACGCGGCCAGGGGTAAAGTCGTCCTCGCGACGGTGAAGGGTGACGTCCACGACATCGGCAAAAACCTGGTTGACATCATCCTCAGTAACAACGGCTATACGGTGATCAACTTGGGCATCAAGGTTCCGCCCGAAGATCTGATCGCGGCCTATCGCGAGCACCGTCCCGATGCCATTGGGCTTTCGGGGCTACTGGTCAAGAGCGCGCAGCAGATGGTGATTACCGCCACCGATCTGCACGCAGCCGGTGTGAGCGTTCCGCTTCTGGTCGGCGGCGCGGCGCTGAGCGACAGCTTCACCCGGCGCAAGATCGCTTCGCAGTACGAGTCAGCCGTCTGCTACGCCAAGGACGCCATGACCGGGCTGAGCTTGATGAACTGCCTGATGGACCCCGCCGAGCGGCAAGGCGTGTTCGATGCGCATCGCGCCGCGGCTGCCGTGATGCGCGCGGAGCGGCCGGAGCGGCCCGCGGAGTCGACCCGGCGTTGCTCACGGGTCGGTCTCGAGACTCCACCCTTGCCGCCGCCTTATCCCGGCCGCATGAAGCGGGACGTGCCGCAGCTTGACGAGATCTGGAGCTACATCAACCCGCAGATGCTTTACGTACGGCATTTGGGCTTCAAGGGTAATTTCGAGAAGAAGCTGGCCGAGCGTGACGCGAAGGCGCTCGAACTGCTGCACGTCGTCGATGAGGTGAAGGCGGAAGCAAAGCAGTTCATGAAGGTCGGTGCCGTGTGGCGGTTTTTTGAAGCCGACAGCGTGGGTAACACGCTCCGTGTCTATGAGGCCGGAGCAACACGTCCGGCGGCGGAGTTCACTTTCCCAAGGCAGCGCCGTGACGATGGATTGTCGCTCGCCGATTTCATGATTCCCGCGCGTAACGGCACACGGGATTCCCTCGCGGCGTTCATTGTCGGGGCGGGTGAGTGTATTCGCCAACACGCCGAGCAGTACAAGGAGAGAGGCGAGCTGTTGAAGTCGCACGTGATCCAGGCCTTGGCGCTCGAGACGGCCGAGGCTTGTGCGGAGTGGCTCCACCGGCGCATCCGCGAGGACTGGGGTTTTCCCGACCCGCCCGAGACAACGATGCTCGACCGTTTCAAGGCGAAGCACCGCGGGCGGCGCTACAGTTTTGGCTATCCGGCCTGCCCGGAGCTGGAAGATCAGCGAGGCCTGTTTGAGCTTCTGCGCCCGGAGGACATCGGGATCAGTTTGACCGAGGGCTGCATGATGGAGCCCGAGGCGAGTGTCAGCGCGCTGGTCTTTCACCACCCCGACTGCATTTACTTCGATGTGAACAGTTGAGAAGCCGGTTCCGCTGTTTGCGGTCCGGTGATATGCTGAATCTGCGATGGCAACAAAGACGCTAGTTTCCGTTGATGAGTACCTTGAGATGGCGTTCGAGGGTACGGATGCTGAATATGTCGACGGCGAGATTGTGGAGCGTGGCATGCCGGAGGTTCTGCACAGCAAAGTACAGGCGCGTCTCATCCAACTCTTTACTCCGTTCTGCCGTCAGGCGTCGTTGCACCTCCTTCCTGAGCTTCGACTGCGAGTCTCGGCGACTCGTGTCCGCGTGGCCGACTTCGTTGTAGTCCAAGGGGACGAGCCGTCCGAACAGGTGCCGACCACTCCCCCTTTGGTGGTTGCTGAAATCGTCTCCCGGCACGACAGTCACACCGAGATCAGCCGCAAGCTCGAAGAATACCGGGATTGGGGCGTGGCTCATGTCTGGCTGATCGATCCTTGGGTGCAGAGGCTCTACGTGTTCAAAGACGGTGACTTCTCGACCGTCCAGAAGTTCCGGCTGCCGGATCTCGGGATCGAACTCTCCAGCGAAGAGATATTCCAGTAGTTGCCGAGACCGACTTTGGCGGCACCCTCGGTGGAGCCTTCCGACTAGCACCCGCGAACGCATGAAAGCCTGGCAAGTCCACCAGTTTTGTGAACCCTCCGAGATGTCGTTCGACGAGGTGCCGACACCGACGCCGGGCGAGGGGGAAGTGCTCATCCGCAACCGCGCGGCCGGGGTGAACTTCTTTGACATTCTGTTCATCCAGGGTAAGTATCAGGCCAAACCGGGGTTCCCGTTCACGCCGGGCGGTGAGACGGCCGGGACGATCGAGGCCTTGGGGCCCGGGGTGTCGCGGCACGCCGTGGGGGACCGTGTCCTGGCCCGCAAGACGCTCGGGGGGTACGCCGAGTATTCGGTCGTACCCGCCCAGCATGTCTTTCCCCTTCCCGGAGAAATGAGCTATTCGGAAGCGTCCGGCTATCTGGTGGTTTACCAGACGTCGTACTTCGCGTTGCACAAGCGCGCGCAGTTGCGTCCGGAGGAGTGGCTGCTGGTTCACGCCGGCGCGAGCGGGGTGGGCATGTCCGCGATCCAACTCGGCAAGGCGGCCGGTGCTCGAGTCATTGCGACGGCCGGCAGTGCGCCCAAGAGGGAGTTCTGTAAAGAGCAGGGCGCCGATCACGCGATCGACTATCGAGACAGCGGCTGGGTGGACCAGGTCAAGGAGCTCACCGGCGGGGCCGGGGCGGACGTGATCTACGATCCGGTCGGCGGCGATGTCTTCGACTTGTCAACGAAGTGCATCGCGTCGGGGGGCCGGCTCCTGGTGGTGGGTTTCGCCGGCGGACGCATCTCGACTATCGCCGCGAATCGCATCCTTCTGAAGAACATGTCGATCGTGGGTATTTTTTGGGGCAGGGAGTCGGAGGAGAACCCGGATGGTTTGAACCAGACTCAGCGTGAGTTAGACGGGCTCTATGAGGCCGGGAAAATCCGTCCTGTCGTCTCGGCCACGTATCCTCTGGCCGAGGCTCCCAAGGCGCTCGCTGACTTGGCCGAGCGGCGCGTCAGCGGCAAGGTTGCCTTGACGATCGATGCCGCGCCGTTGAGGCCACGGCTAGGTCGCTAAAGTCGCTCGGCGAGGCCGTCGATTTCCTTCCTCAATCCGCTGCTCGTGTACCCAGACGCCGGTCGGGTTGACTCCCGGCCGGTCCGGTGGCTGGGCGACGCACGGTGACGTCCCACGGTGATGTCCTCGGGCTTCACGAAAAAAACCAGAGTTGGACCCGGATCGTCGCAATGCTAGTCACGGCCACGTTCGTGGCGGCGGGCATCGCGGAGATTCTACTGCGCGTGGCCGGGATCGGCTACGCCATCTTCGACCGTCCCGACCCGGTCTTCGGCAGCGTGCTCATCGCAGGAGCCGAGGGCTGGCAGCAGCGGGAAGGGCACGTCTACGTCCGCGTCAACAGCGCCGATTTCCGCGATCGCGAACGGAGCACGGCCAAGCCGCCAGGCACGGTGCGTATCGCGGTGCTGGGTGATTCATTCACCGAAGCTCGCCAAGTCGACCTCGAAGCGACGTTCTGTGAGGTGCTCGAGCGGGAGTTGCGCAAGCGCGGGCCGGCGGCCGGCCGGACGATCGAGGTCTTGAACTTCGGCATCTCCGGTTACGGCACGACACAGCAACTGCTCACCCTGCAGCGTCGCGTGTGGGCGTATGAGCCCGACGTCGTTCTGCTGGCTTTCTACACCGGAAACGATATCTCGGACAACTCGCGCGTGCTCAGCGGCACGGTCACGGGCCCCTATCACGACTACAACGACAAAGGGCTCGTCTTCGACGGCAGCTTCGTCGAGACCGAAGTGTTCCAGGCTCGCCAGGGCTTGGCTATGCGGTCAGCGTATTTCGCGTTGCAGTACTCTCGGTTGCTGCAGTTGCTCAATCACGCGCGTCTGATGTGGAAGCTCTCCGCGCGGGCGGCCGGCTCTGGTTTCGCCGGCCCGAGCGAGCCGGGCATGACAAAGGCCCTGTACCGGGAGACTCTCGACCCGGCGTGGGAAGATGCCTGGCGGGTGACGGAGGCGCTGCTGGCCCGCATGAACCAGCAGGTGGGCACCCGTGGCTTGCCGTTCTTGGTGGTGTCGCTGAGCAGTGGTATTCAAGTCCACCCGGACGCCACCTACCGCCGTGCCTTCATGGACGAAGGGGCGATTGACGACCTTTTCTACCCGGACCGCCGGATCGAGGCGCTCGGTGAGACGGAGGGTTTTCCCGTGTTGTTGCTCGGTCCGACCTTTCAGCAGCACGCCGAGTGCGACGGCGTCTTCTTTCATGGGTTCGAGCCCATGCTGGGTTGGGGCCATTGGAACAAAGAGGGCCATACGCTGGCCGGGCGCCTCATCGCCGAGTGGATGAGCCGCGACTTGCGTAACCGATGGCAGGAGCAACCTTCCCGAGTTGCGATACTCGACTCCGAGCCCCCCGGTGGCGACGGGTCCGATTAAAGCGACTCGCCGGCGCTTGAGGCTCGGAACCCATGCCACGAACGGCTTCCATCCTTTGACTGTCCGCCACTTGCCGTTATGCCCGGCGAGAAGCGTCGGCTTGGGGCGTCCGTGGAGCTAGCGGGTGCTCAACGCAGGCTAACACCCGCGGCTCCGAGTTGCGGGTCGAGCGGTTGCGCTAGGCCGGAGCTGATTGCGGATCGGGCATCCGCGGTTTCTCAACGCCGCGACGGAAATCTATACTGAGAGTCGAAATCCTCGCCGTGGGGGCGCGGGGCTCTGGCTCGAAATGTTCTCTCGCAATTGGATCGGTATCTGGCTGGTGACGTGCGGCCTGCTCGGCGTCGCTTGTGACGGTTCGCCGGTCGACGCCGAGAACGCCGTGTCCTTTGCGCCGGGGACGCTCACCTTCAGCCGCGACATCGCCCCGATCATTTTCGAGAACTGCTCGGGCTGCCACCGCCCGGGCGAGGCGGGCCCGTTTAGCTTGCTGACCTACGAAGACATCGCCAAGCGCGGGGAGTTGATTAGCACGGTGATCGCAAGCCGCTACATGCCGCCATGGCTGCCCGAGCCGACCGGCGGACCCTTCAGGGACGAGCGCCGGCTGAGCGATCGCGAAATCGGCATGATTACGCAGTGGGTCGAGGAGAGCGTCGCCGAGGGTGACGCGGCCGACCTACCGCCCACCCCGCAGTGGACTAAGGGCTGGCAGTTGGGCCAGCCGGATCTGGTGATCCAGATGACCGAGCCCTTCAGCCTGCCGGCCGAGGGCCGTGACGTGTTTCGCAATTTCGCCGTCCCGATCCCTTTGACCGAGACGAAGTACGTGCGGGCCTTCGAGTTTCGTCCGGGCAACGCGCGCCTGGTGCATCACGCGCGCATGCTTTTCGACAATACACCCGCCTCGCGAGACCGCGACGACGCCGACCCGCTGCCCGGTTTCAAGAGCAGCATGCTGCTCGACGACATCTTCGATCCCAATGGCCACTGGATCGGTTGGACGCCCGGCAAGCAGCCCGCCATGCGCGGCGAGGACATGGCGTGGCGTCTCGACCCGGGGACCGACATGGTTGTCGAGATGCACCTGGTGCCCACGGGCAAGCCCGAGGTGATCCAGTCGTCGATGGGACTGTTCTTCACCGATCAAGCACCCAAGCGCATCCCGGCGATCCTCCGCCTTGGGTCGAAGACGATGGACATCGCGCCGGGGGACGAGAACTACGCCGTCACCGACACCTACAAGCTTCCGGTCGACGTCGAGGTTCTCAACGTCTACGCCCATGCGCACTATCTGGGCAAGCGGATGGAGAGCTGGGCCGTGTTGCCGAACGGGACGAGGAAGGACCTGCTGCTGATCAAGCAATGGGATTTCGATTGGCAGGACGAGTACCGCTACGTCAAGCCGGTGGCCTTGCCCGCCGGGTCGACGCTGTCGATGAAGTTCACCTTCGACAACTCGACGGCGAACGTGCGCAACCCCTTCAACCCTCCGGTCCGCGTCACGTACGGCTGGGAGACCTCGCGCGAGATGGCGGACGTTTGGTTCCAAGTGTTGCCCGCCACGCTGCTGGACTTGGGGAAGATCACCGACGATTTCGGCGAGAAAGAGCGCCGAGCCCAGATGGACGGCTACGAGAAGCAGCTCGAGGTCGAGCCCGGCGACTACGAGAAGCGGAACCGGCTGGGGAACTATTACATGAACCTGCGTCGCTATGACGAGGCGATCAAGCAGTTCGAGATCATCACCAAACAGCAGCCCGACTACGAGTTCGCCCACTACAACCTGGGACTGGCCGCGGAAGCTTTGGGCAGACCGGTCGAGGCCGAGACTCACTATCTCAACGCCTTGCGCGCCCGGCCCGGTTACACCGAAGCAAACAACAACCTCGGGATCTTGTTGAGCACGCGGGGTGATGCTGACGGGGCTGTGCGGCATTTTCGCCAAGCGTTGAAGAGCGACCCCGACCATGGCGAAGCGCACAACAACCTTGGGATCGCACTCGGCTCGCAAGGGGAGTTCGACAGCGCCGTGCGGCACTTCCGGGAAGCGCTGAAGGCCAATCCGTACTACGCCGAGGCGTACAACAACCTCGGCATTACCCTTGGCAATCAGGGTCACCTTGACCAAGCGATCAACCAGTTTCGCGAAGCGCTTCGCATTGACTCGGACTACGCCGACGCTCACAACAACCTGGGAAGCGCGCTGGGTACGCAAGGTAAGATCGATGAAGCGATCGGTCACTTCCGCAAGGCGGTGGAAGCCGATGGCAGCCACACCAGCGCGCGCAATAACCTCGAAATGGCGTTGAGGATACAGAAGCAGGAGCAGCAGTAGAGGGAGTTCGGTGGGGGTGGTACAAGAGCCGAGCGCGGCTCGGCACGCCACGGGCGTGCGCCACCACCAGAGGCGGATACGCATGAATCGAACGCCCGGCAACGTGTTTCTCGGCGGCTCCGTCAAGCAATCATGGAGGAACGAATGGGCAAAATTACCCGAGCAGCGGTGGGAGCGCTAGCGTTGGCTGCTCTCGCCTGGAGCCAGGACGGCTCGTTTCCGTACCCCGAAACACGCCGCATCGATCACGTCGACGTCTATCACGGCGTCGAGGTCGCCGATCCCTATCGCTGGCTCGAAAACGACGTGCGCGAAGCTGAGGACGTCGCCGCCTGGGTCGCCGAGCAGAACAAGGTCACGTTTGCGCACCTCGAGTCGATCCCAGAGCGCGAAGCGATTCGCAAACGCTTGACCGAGCTGTGGAACTTCGAGCGGTTCACCTACTACGTCAAGACTGGAGGACGCTACTACTTCACCAAGAACGACGGCCTGCAGAACCAGTACGTGCTCTACCGGATGGATTCACTCGACGACGAGCCGCAAGTATTGATCGACCCGAACACCTGGTCAGAGGACGGCACGATTGCACTCACCGGATCGGTCTTCAGCGACGACGGGCGGCATGTGGCCTACGGGCGCGCCGAGTCTGGCTCGGACTGGCAAACGATTCGGGTCATGGAGATCGAATCGGGCGAAGTGCTCGAGGACGAGATCAAATGGGTCAAGTTCAGTACGCCGTCGTGGACCGAAGACGGCGAGGGATTCTTCTACAGCCGCTTCGACGAGCCGAAGGAAGGGGCCGCATTCCAGGGTCTCAACCTCAACCAGAAGGTCTATTACCACCGGGTCGATACCGAGCAAGCCGAGGACGTGCTTGTCTACGAGCGGCCCGACCACCCGGATTGGATGCTCGGTGCTGACGCGACCGAAGACGGCCGCTACGCAATCATCACGGCGCAGGTCGGTACCGACGCCCGTCACCGCATCTTCTACAAAGATTTGAACGAGCCGTACGGGATTCCGGTCGAGTTGATTGACAACTTCGACCACGAGTACACCTTCGTCGGCAACGACGGGCCGGTGCTCTATTTTCAGACGAACCTCGACGCGCCCCGGCGGCGCCTGATCGCTGTCGATCTCCGCGAGTCCGAGCGCGAGCATTGGACGGAGATCATTCCGCAGGCCCAAGAGACGATCGAGTCCGTGAGCCTGATCGGCAACCTATTCGTCGCGTCGTATCTCAAGGACGCCAGCACGCAGGTGAGGATTCACACCATGGACGGCGAGTTCGTGCGCGAGGTGGATTTCGGCATGATCGCCTCCGCGGACGGGTTCACGGGAAAGCGCGGTGACACCGAGACGTTCTACCTGCTCAGTAGTTTCACTCTGCCGCCTTCGATCTATCGCTACGACTTGATCACTGGCAAGAGCACGCTGATGCGGCGCACGAAGGTGGATTTCGATCCCGACGGGTACGAGGTCAAGCAGGTTTTCTACAAGAGCAAAGACGGTACGCGCGTGCCGATGTTTCTCTCGCACAGGAAGGGCGTGAAGCTCGACGGCTCGAATGCCACGCTGCTCTACGGATACGGCGGATTCGACATCTCGCTCAGCCCCTACTTCTCGATTACACGCTTGGCGTGGATGGAGTTGGGGGGCGTGCTGGCCATCGCCAATCTGCGCGGCGGCGGCGAGTACGGCGAGGCCTGGCACAAGGCGGGCACCAAGCTTCAAAAGCAGAACGTTTTTGACGATTTCATCGCCGCCGCCCAGTGGCTGATCGAGAAGAAGTATACGCAGTCGTCGAAGCTCGCCATCCAGGGACGCAGCAACGGCGGCCTGCTAGTCGGCGCGGCCATAACCCAGAAGCCGGAGCTGTTCGGGGCCGCCCTGGCCGGCGTCGGCGTGATGGACATGCTGCGCTTTCACAAGTTCACGGTCGGCCGCTATTGGACCGACGATTACGGGTCGTCCGACAACCCCGAGGAATTCAAAGCGCTCTACGCCTACTCGCCGTACCACAACCTCGACAAAGGCGTGAGCTATCCCGCGACGCTGGTGACCACGGCGGATACCGACGACCGCGTCGTGCCGGGTCATAGTTTCAAGTTCATCTCGCGGTTGCAGTATGCGCAGGCCGGCAACGCGCCCGTGCTGGCGCGGATTGAGACACGCGCGGGCCACGGGGCCGGCAAGCCGACGTCGAAGTTGATTGAAGAGAGCGCCGATGAGTGGGCGTTTCTGGTGAAGAACCTGGGGATGACGCTCGAGTAGCTCGAATAGCGCGTAGCGCGGATCTCGGTTTCGAGATTCGCGGCGTTGGCTTACGCTTGCATCTCCGAGTGAGCCGGGCGAGGGCCCGTTGGGTTTCGAAACACGGTACGCCGGGGCGGGCTCATCTCGGACCGCTCCCTTACGGTCACGGCTCGGTTGCTTCGCTCATGCGCGGATCAGGGGTTTGGCGTCGGGGTTGCCCGGGCCAAAGTGCTTGAGCATCACCAGTGCCTCGGTGTCGCTCTTGTTGGTGATTTCGATGCCCTCATCGGCCGCCGCCGCGGTGACGAATAGCTCGTCTTTGGTCATCTCCCCATAGCGGATCAGCGAGGGCGTCTCGACCTCCATCGTGCCGATCTGCCCCCAGCCCTGCGTGACGATCAGCCCATAGGCGGCGGCGTCGCGGATCGTCACGGTCCGTTTCGGAAACACAGTGAGTTCCTTGGCCGAAAAATCATCGGTACTGTAGGAGACCCAGTTCTCCCGGTAGCCCTCCATCTCGGCCGCGTCGCGCACCGGGTGCGGCTCGAAGTAGTGGTCGTTCATAAACTCGGGATCGACATTGGCATCCCAGTCGAGCATGCCGATGATGTAGTCGAGGTCTTGGTGGTTCTCCGGCGGGACGTCCTTGACCAGCAGGTCCCAGGGCACGGCGCGGCCTTCGACCATGGACTGAAACATCCCGAAGACGTCCGAGTTGACCTGTGGCTCGTAGGTCACGAGCGAACCAGGCGCGTGCAGCACCCCGGCCGGGACATGCCAGCCGGTTCCGGGCTGGAGCTTGTAGGCCTTCGAGTGGTAGAGGATGCCGTTGTCGCCCTCGTTCCAGCGTTCGAGGCACCGGCGTACGTCGTCGGTCGTCGTGCCGGGCTCAAGGCCCATGAAGGTGTAGGGAAAGTTGTTGCCCTTGAAGTTATATTGCGGCGGGAAGTAGTAGGCTTCGGGTTTGCCTTTGCGTCCGACTTTGGCGGCGTGCTCTTCCATCTGGTGCATGTGATGCGGGATGGGGCCGAGGTTGTCAAAGAACTTGCAGAGCACATTCCAGCCGCCATGACGGGACATCACGTCCGCGCCCAGAAACTCGTCGCCGAACGTCTCTACCGCCTCGCGAAGCAGAATCTTCCGCCCGCTCGAGCCGTTGGAGTCGAGCGCGATGTAGCTGAGGCCTTCGTCCTCGGGCGTACCGGGACCGTTGTCGGCGGGCGTGGTGGAAGAGAACCAGCGCTCATCGATGCCGCCGCGATGCGCGCCAAGGGCATAGAGGTCGCGCGGATCGAGCTTGAGGCGGCCCCCGGGCATGAGGAACGAGCGGGGCACCCAGCACGGCTCCAAGCCTACAATCCCGCGGCCGGCCTTGAGAACTTCGCGGAGGGCTTCAGCGTTTGCGGACATGACTTCCCAACCTTTCGAGAGCGAGCGACCCTTCCCGGGAACCCGCCTCGCCCCTTACCGGCGGCGCGCGGGCGGATTACGCCGCCGGGCGCAGGTCCATGACCAAGCCCGACTGGATCAGGAACTCACGAACCGGAACTGCCTCGGCGCCCTCCACGCTGATTGTGAGAGCCACGTCAACCGAGGGGCCCAGCAGTCGAATGTCGATACGGTCGGATTCATCGTAAACCCGGATGTAGGAGATTGCCGTCAAGTTGATGATGCGGTGGCGAATCTGGATAAACTGTGGCGCCATTGGATGTCTGCCTCTCGGTGATAGATTGCCTGAGTCCTGCTTGCGAGACCAGGATGGGGAAACCCCTACTTTATCGTCTTGTCTGTGGGGGCTGCTACTGATGCTGCTACTGATAAGGTACGCTCACGGGAAGGGACGCGCGTTACGAGGACAGGTTTTCCAAAACGGGGGGAGTGAGCCCAATGGAGTCGAAGAGACAACCAAACAGAGAGTGGAGCGTCCTGGGGAGGAAGCTCGTCGCCGGGTCATGTCTCGTGTTGGCGATGCTCCTGCCGGCTCGCGCCCAGCCGTCGAAAGAGATCGTATTTCGCAAACACACGCTCGACCTCGGGCGCAACGAGACCTGCTCGGCGGCGGACTTAAATGGCGACGGCCGGCTCGACATCGTTGCGGGTGAAAACTGGTACGAGGCGCCGGAATGGACCAAGCATCGCTTTCGGTCGTTCCCGACATGGAGCAACTACATCGACAACTTCACCGATCTGGCGCTCGACGTTGATGGCGACGGCGCGGTCGACATTGTCAGCTCCGCCTGGTCGGCCCGGCGCATCGCTTGGTTCAAGAACCCCGGCAAGAGCAGCGGCCCCTGGAAAGAGACCGTCATTGATTCCGGCGCGCCGGTCGAATTCTCGTTCCTGGTGGACCTTGACAACGACGGCGAGGCGAAAGAGTTGCTTCCACAGTTCGGAGGAGGCAAGAACAACGGCACGGCCTGGTATGAAGTGCATGGGCAGGGCCACGAAGCCCGCTGGGTCAAGCACGCCGTGAGCGCGGAAAGCTATGGTCACGGTATCGGAGCGGGGGACGTGAACGGCGACGGGCGCGCGGACATCCTCACGCCCCAAGGATGGCTTGAAGCTCCGTCAGACCCTCGCCGGACGCCGTGGCTGTGGCGAGGCGAGTATACGGCCGGGAAGGCGACCGGCTTTCTCTACGTGCACGACGTGGATGGTGACGGCAAGAACGATATCGTCAGCAGCATGGCGCACGACTACGGCGTCTTTTGGCTGCGGCAAGAGACCGACGCCTCAGGGAAACGCAGTTGGGTGAAGCAAACGATCGACGACGCCTGGTCACAAGCACATGCCATGACGATGGTCGATCTCACCGGCAACGGCCGGCTCGATCTCGTCACCGGTAAACGGTTGTTCGCTCACAACGGGCATGACCCCGGCGGGCATGAGACACTGGGGCTGTATTGGTACGAGTATGTCCGGACGGGCGGTAAATGGGAGTGGGTCCGACACATTGTCCACTACGGAGGGCACGTGGGCGGCGGCATGCAAATCCCCGTCGTCGACATCGATCGTGACGGCGACCTAGACATCGCTGTCGCCGGCAAGGGCGGGGTGTTTCTATTCGAGAACCAAACGAAGCCGCCTCCCGGGCGGTGATCGGAACCTTATGTGGGCCTCGAGCATTAGCTTTCCACCCACAGCCCGGCTGGCCCAGCCCGCTCAACTCTTACCTCGATTTTCGCGGGGGTAGTACTAAAGTACACTTCGAATAGAGCAGTACCCCTAGAGAAAAGTTGGTACCGAAGCTACATTGCGCGCAGGGGAAATGCGATATTACAATTGAACTGCGAAAGTGAACTGCGAAAGATCCGAAGAGCCATGCAGGCGGCCCTTCTTCTCAAGCTGTTTCGGATGTGAGTGAACAGGGTGGACGGAACCAACAAGAAGCGACGCGGCCGGGCACGTAAAGACCGCGACCTGCCTTTTGGCGGCGGCTCCCGGGGGAGTTCGCCCGAGAGGCTCGCGCCGAAGCCGCAAGCCAAGTCCGAAGACTTGACCGAATCCTCCGGCATCAGCGAGAGCCGGTCGGACACCAGGGTACCCCTGGGCAGTACCAAGAAGCGGCCCGGCGATCCCGGCACCCATCCGTTCGACTACCCTGTGGGCCATCGGCTGTTCCGGCCCAAGGAGTTCACCAGCCACAACGTGATTCTTCCGAATCCACAGCTCACTTCCGCCAAGCTGCTGGCGACGGCCCACTTCAAACATCAAGAGATGGCCAAGAGTGCCGCCGCGAGTGCGAATACGGGTGAGTGGGCCGCGCCCGCAGCCAACCTTTTGGCCGACGAGAATCCAAGTTGGGCCGAGATCGTCGGACGCGAGATTTCGAAGGTGAGAGGGCGCGCAGCTCGTGCCGGCGCGAGGGACGAGTCGAAGTCGGACTCCTGGGGTCTCGATCAAGAAGACATCCAGGCCAAGCCGTCGAAGCGGAAAGCGAAGCGGGCTGTGCCCGACGATTGGAGTTTTGACAGCCCCCTGCCCTACGGGCGGTGCAATCAGAAATCCCGGACGGGCCCGATCCAGTGGATGCGCGGTGCGTTTCAGCACCGGCGCGTTTCACAGGCCGTCGCGGCGGTGGTGCTGATCTTATTCGTCAGCAGCCTGAATGTGCCGTGGAACTCGTTGTTCGAAGAGCAGGTCGACACATTGAAAGACGGTATCGTCGCGGCGATCAACAGCGTGAGTCAGCCGATTGAAGAGCGCGCAGCCTTCTTCATCGTCGACGACTTCAGCAACGGCATCGAAAAGTGGCTGTCACGCAGTGACCGTTCCATAAACAGGAACGCCGAGGGGCTGATAGCGTCCGGCGACATGTTCCTGCGCGACGACACGTTGCGCTTCTCCAGCTACCGCATGGACTTCAAGGCCAAGATCCAATCCGGTGCTGTCGGCTGGGCGGTTCGTGCTTCGGACTTTGACAACTACTACGGCTTCAGGTTGGTCGCATCGACAAGAAACCGTAAGAGTTCGTTCCACTTGGAGAGATTCGCCATGGTCGACGGCGCGCGCACAACGGCGATCAGCTCGGGCCGCATCCCGCTGCCGGAGGACTTGGCCCGCTCGGGCGCGTTCAACAAGATCTCCGTTCGAGTCCGTGACGAACAGATCACCACGATGGTTAACGGGTGGGGCGTCGATTTCTGGCGCGACTCGCGGTTGCCGCGTGGAGGCGTCGGCCTGTTTGCCAACGGCGGCGAGGTTGCCCTGGTCGAGCAGTTCACGGTTACGGGCAACGACGACCCTTGGGGCCTGATTCTGTATGGTACGGTCGAGACGTTGCGCTCGGTGCGTGACCGCATTTCTTCCCCGGCTGTGCTCGTGTTCACCCCCGTGCCGTTGCAATACCTGGCTGCTCGCTAGTTGTTCCACACGCGAGTGCACCGGGCCACCACAACATGCGTTGAGCTGTCCAAGACAGCGCCTGCCGGGCGATGTTGGACAAGGTGAGTACTTTCGTTGCCAACAGCCAAGGCGGCTCGGGCAGGGCGGACCCTGCTTCTTCGCCCGTTGGTGTGCAGCGTGTGGCCGCTCGGTGCGTGCCGGCTTTTCCATCGCCCCTTTCGGCTGGGGGCGTTCGCGGAACGCAGCGGCAGGCGAGCAAGGCATGCCGCGCGCCCACATTCTGAATCAGGCGGGCCTTCCGTCGATCCCAAAACGGCGGGGGTCCCAGACGGCCGTTCTCATCTCGTAGTGGAAGTCTTCTGAAACCTGCGTGTAGTAGGCGGTGACGACGCGGCCGTCGGGAAGCTGAACGCTGCTCGGGTAACCGCAGTCGGGCCGCGGGCAATCGGCGATGCGGATGGGCGGGCTCCAGGTCTCTCCCCGATCGTCGCTGAGCCGGACGTCGACGCCGAAGTTGTTCCAGCAGCGGTTGCCGTAGCTGAGCAGGACGCGCCCATCCGCCAGCAGAGAAAGATTGCTGGTAACCTGCATCGGCAGACTGAGCGGCATCTTGCGCTTCCAGGTGCGCGCGTCGTCTTCGGATGTGACTAACTCGATGTGCACGTCGCGCTTTTCCCGAAACTGGCGTGACGCCGCGAGCCAACTGCCGCCGCCAAGATGCAGGATGTCGGTCTCGTTGCCCTGGAGGTTGAGAGGGACGCGGTCGCCCCAGGTTCGTCCGTCGTCGCGGCTGCGGAGCAAGTAACACTCACGCATATTGTCCTTTCTGAGGTACGCGGTGGAGCAGAGCGCGCCATCGTCCGCCGCGCGAATGTTGCCAAAGGGGATGAGCTCGTTGTCTTTCCCCGCGGCGGTGTTGGGCGGCCCTGGAAACTCTTTGCGGAAGGACCAGGTTCGGCCGCCATCTGAGGAACGGCACACCCAGGAGCGAAGCACCCGCCGGTGCGGCCCGCTGAGTTGACCTTTGGGGCTGCGATCGGCCCAACCGCTGCAGAGAACGACGAGGTCCCCGTTGTTGGCGATGCCCCCGGAGCAGTTCATACGGTTAGTGGTGGGTTCGTGTTCGGCGGCTCGTCCCCGGAAGCGCCAGATCTTGCCTTCGTCCTCGCTGGCCCAGCACTCGAGGTCGCCTTCCCAGAGGCCGTGGCAGGGCTGGTTGAAAATCAGCGCGACGAGGGAGCCGTCGCTCAGACGTTGGAGATTGGGCCAGGCGCAAACGCCCTGGACAGCCGCGCGGTCGACGACCCCAGGCAGGGAAGGGCTTTGTGCGTTGGCTGCCGGGGGAATCGTTAAGGCCGGCGCGGCTGCGGCTGCCGCTCCCAGATGGATGGACTTTAACCAGTCACGCCGTCGCATGAAAGTACCTCCCGAATGCCAAGTCGCTGTTGGCGTGGCGTAAGGCTCCATGAACGGCCCGACCCTCGCTGCCGGACTTGACACTGCTGCTCAGATGATTAGCCCTCCAAGGGCAACGGAACTACTTCGCCCGTCGCCGCCGACTTGTAGGCGGCCAGCATCGCCTCCGATGCCTGGGCCGCGTCGGACAGCGTGACCTCAGGCTCTTTGTCGTGTTCGAGGCAGTCGAGGAACATCGCCTGGTCAGAGCGCGCGGGGATCGTGGGTGCCACGAACCAGGCCGCCTTGGGACGCGCCTTCGTTCTCTCCATCGTGCTCGACCAGAAACCCATCGGGTCGGCGGGATCCTCCGGGGGCGGGGCCCAGACATCCACATCCGCTGCAATCTCCGCGCGTGGCGTATTGGCGTCGATCAGGACGCTCCCCTTCGTGCCGATGAGTCGCGTGAAGTTCGGTCCCGAGCCCGGATGGCTGCGCCAGCCGATGCGGCCGGCGCTCATAGTCGCCGTGATGCCCCCGTCGATCGTCACCGCTAGCGCGCCAAAGTCCTCGACGTCGCGCCCGTGGTGCTCTTCGAAAAAGTAGTTCGCGCTCGTCGCGTACACCGATTCGAAGTGCTGGCCTCCGAGCAGCCAGCGAATCAATGTCAGCGAGTACACGGCCGTCGTCCAGATTTCTCGTTTCGCGTCGGGAAAGGTGAACTGCCGCGGCGGATAGTGCTCCTGGCGGGGCCGGCCGACGGGGACGCCACCGGTGTAGCCCTTCGAGAACATCAGGTCGCAGTGAATCGCGCGGATGTCGCCCAGCACACCCGAGTCGACGATGCGCTTAAGCCGCTGCGCATAGGGTGCGCCGACTTGGGTGAACATCTGCCCTCGGAGGCCTTTGCGGCGCGCGGTCAGGACCAGCTCGTTTGCGGGCGCCATCTGCGTCGCCATGGGCTTGTCGACGTAGACATGCTTGCCGGCGTTGGCGCAAAGCGTACTGACGCGCGCCCGCCGCTCAAATTCCGAGCAGACCGAAACCAGGTGAACGTCCGAACGCGCCAGGGCCTCGTTCAGATCCGGCAAGAGCGGAATGCCCATCGCGTCGGCCAACTCGCGGTTGAGGCGCGCGCGGCGCTCGTTGACATCGCTCTCGTCCGTGAGCCCGACGACCTTGGCTCGCGGATCGTCCTGAAAGCCGCGGCCGTAGTTCTCCTGGTGCGTCATCCCGCCGGTGACGAGCAAAACGCCGAAAGGTGCGGTGGGTGGCATAGGGCGCGGACGGGAGCGACGACAGAGAGATTGTAACGCGTCAGCGTTCGAGCACGAGGCGCGCGTTGTCTTCGAAGATCGCCTTCTGTTGCGATTCGCTCAGCCCCGCCTCGTTCACCTTCAGCAAAGCGGATTCGAAATAGAAGAACGGAAAGTAGGATCCGAAGAGCACTCGATCTTCCGGCACGCCCTCGAGCAGGCCGTTGATACCACCAACCCCTTCGAGCATCGCGAAGTCAAAGTAGGCTTCGCCGCTATAGGTGAGCCTACCGAGTAACTTGCCCGAGGGCTCCCGCTTCCGGTTCTGAATGACGAGCCTAAGGTCTGGTGTCTTTCTCATCACGGCGAGCAGCGGCGCGGTGTCAACTTCAACAACACGCACCAACGGATGCTGTGTGCGAGTGTCTTCCATGTTGAGGGCGATTTGGACGATGAGTCCACGCTTGGCCGCGAGGCCGGCAAGCTCGGAAAAGCGCGGGTCGTTGAGTTGATAGCCGTGATAGTTGGGATGGAGGCGAATGCCGCGCATATTGTGGTCTTCATGGCAACGGCGCAGGTCTTCTTGCCAGTCGGGCAAGGTGGGGTTCACCGAACCGAACGGCAGCAGGAGGCCCCCGCCGTGGGTGTCGCAAGACTCGGCGAGGCGGGCGTTGGCCGCTGCCAGGTCCTCATGAAGAAGGGCGTCGAAGCTGCCCGCCCATGCCTGAGTCACGTTGTGTTCTTTGAGTTTGGCGACGAGATCGCGAGGTTCGTCGCCGGGCAGGCGGCGGAACGGCCAGCGGGATAGGTAGACGTTGGTATCGACAATCATGGTTTGACTAGGACGTATTCGCTGCCTGATCCCAGAGCCATCTGAACAAAGATGGCGCGCCCCGTTGGGTGAGAGGCAGCGAACCTGTCACTTGGCGTCCCGGGCTCGGCTTCCCCCCATTGCCGCTCGTCGAGGCGAGGTCGCAACCTCGCTAGCTTAGCGACTTTTCGGCGTGAAAGGGGTGGCAGCCTTGCTGTTAGCAGCCTCGGGCACGGCATGCCGTGCCCCTACATTGCACGGCGATGCACAATAGTGTTTTCGAAATACACTGCGGGCTACGCGCCACGGGGAACGCCGAGAGGGGCTAGGCAGACCGAAAAGCGCGGGCATAGCGTTGATCGGTCGATTCAACACTCGTCGGGTCGCTCTCGACCGGGACGCCGTTTCGCAACCGTACCACCTCAGTGGCCGAGCTGCTGACTCGCCGTCCCGGGAGCACGGCACCGATCAAATTGAGTGGGTCGGCGGCGCCGAGGACAACCTCTTCGTCTTGAGGCGGCGTGCGGCGCACCGACCGCAACAGATCGACCGCTTCAGGCAGCGCGAACTGTTCACCGACGAACGCGGAGGCAAAGCGTCCGCCGCGAATCTCGCCGCGCGCTTCCAAGCGGCGCAGGACCACCAATAGATCGCGCCAGCTCGGTGCCAGCGTCTCGCGCTGCACCAGGTCGCGGAATACGACACCCCAACGTGCCAGTAGCTGACGCGCGAAGGCCTCGGTGGGGTCGGTGTCTCGGGGCGGCTCGGGGTCGGGGGCGGTCGTTTCCTTCAGAAGTGCCCAGCGGCCGGCCGCATGGCGGGGACGGGCGTTGCGGCCTCGGCCCTCACCCCGCCGCCGCTTCGGGTCGGTCAGCGCACGCAGGTTCTCGAATCCGTCGACGCTCACCAATCCGGCGGCGACCAGTTCCCAGAGGCCGTCTTCGACCTCGCTAGGCAGGCGTCCGGTGGCGCGCACGAGATCGGCGAAGAACGACGCGCCGCGGCCCTCGAGCGCGGTGAGCACCTCGCGCGCCGGATGGGACAGCGCCTGCAGCATGTCGGAATCAGCGGTGGCCTTGCTCTCGCGGAGCAGCCACCCGGCGTCGTCCCGCAGGAAAACGGTGATCGGTGCGGCGCGGGTAGGCCGCACTCGGCGGTTGCGTGGCTGTTCTGTCGCGGCGTCGCCGGTGGGGTTCACGGACTCCTCACCGGATGGTGCGGCACCTACCGACGGAGCTGTGAAGGCCGGATGAGGCGACAGGCGGCCCCACGTGACTTCGCCCGCCAGGCACAACCGGTCGAGCAGCTCCGGTTTGTAGTCGACGATGCGCCGGGGCAAAATCTGCGACTCCCACGCGGCGGCGGGAATTTCATAGCCCTGAAGCTGCCTGACGACCTGTAGCACGCCGTCCACGCCGTGTAAGCGCGCACCGAGCGTGGCGTGCTGCCAGCGCAGCAGGAAGCGCATAAAGTCGGCTGAGCTAACGGGCTCGATTTCTCGGCGCAGCCGGCCTAGGGTCAGGCGGTGGATGCGTGCCAACAGCCGCCGGTTGGCCCATTGGGGCTCTTTGGCGTCTGAGTCGTCGTCTCCCACGCTCGCGAAACGGCCGCGAAGGATCTGCCCTTCGGCCTCGAGTCGCGCAAGCCCGGCCGCGACCAGTGCGCGCGGCAGCGACAGCCGCTCGGCCAACCCGGTGGCAGTCGCCGGGACGGTCGAGTCAAGCCATCCTCGCAAGACCTCCGCGGCCGCCGCTTCGCGTGAGTCTGGGCCTGCACCACCCGACTCGACGGCTTGGATCTGAGGCGACCTTTCGGCATCGGCATGGAGCGTGTCAACCCAGCCGAGTCGCTCGGCGGCGACCCAGAGCGGTGACCCATCGGTGGGCGACCCATCGATCCACAAGGTCGTCGCCCGGCGGTCGCGACAGAGTGTTTCGTGGAACTCTTCCCACTCAGGCACCGGAGGTAGCGTTACCAGCGTCAGCAGGGCGTCGTGAAGCTCGTCGGCGTCACGAACGACGGGCCAAGCTTCGTCGGCGACCTGGGCGACCGCGTCGGCATCGAGCGCGGCCGGTCCGTCGAGCATGTCGGGGCTGAGCGAGCGCCGCATCTGTACAGCCCGCGCGCGGCGTTCTTCGAGCGGCGCGTCGTCGAGATAGGCGTAGGGGTTGGCGTTGAGGATCTCGTGCGAGAACGGCGACGGCTCCGCGGTCTCGATTGCGACGGTTCTGATCTCGCCCGCCTCCAGCCGCGCCACGAGCGCGCGCAGACCGTTGAGGTCCATGGCCTCGTAGAGACAGTTGTCGATCGTCTCCCGCACATAGGGGTGATCGGGGATGCGGATCTCGCCCGTCAGGTTCTCCGCGCACGCCGCCTGATCAGGGAAGACGGCCGCCATCAGATCGTCGGACCGCATGCGCTGGATCGGTGGCGGCACCTTGCGGCCCCCGCTGAAACGAGGCACCGCCAGAGCGCGCGAGACGTTCCAGCGCCAACGCGAGTTGAACATCGGCGAATCGAGCAGCGCTTGCGTGAGCACATGTTCGAGGCTGGCCACGCGCACGAACTCGAAGACCAACTCGAGCGGAAACGCGTGCTGCTCGGTCAGCGAGATGACGAGGCCGTTGTCGGTGGCCGCCGCCTGCAGTTCGAGGTTGAAGGTGCGGCAGAAACGCTTTCGCAGCGCTAGGCCCCAGGCGCGATTGATGCGCGCCCCAAAAGGGGCGTGTAAAACAAGCTGCGTGCCGCCGGCTTCGTCGAAGAAGCGCTCGGCGACGACTGTGTTTTGAGAGGGAAGCGCACCTAGTGCGCCACTGCCGGCGCGAACGTAATCGACGATCTGATCGGCACCGCGGGCGTCGAGGGAACATTCCTCGATCAAGAAGTCGCGGGCGCTCGTCCCGTTGCCCGTACTGTTGGATTCCGGACGCAGGCGTTGCCGCACGCCTTCGCGAACCGCCGAGACCTCCTGCGACAGCTCGACCGTGCGTCCCGGCGCTTCGCCAAGCCAGAACGGAATCGTCGGGGCGGCGCCGTGGGCATCCTCGACCCGCACTCGGCCCGGCTCGACGCGACGGATGCGCCAGGAAGTCGTTCCCAGCAAGAAGATGTCGCCGACGGAGCTTTCGATCGCGAAGTCCTCATCGAGCGAACCGATCTTCGTACCCTCGGGTTCGGCGACGACAAGGTATTGCGCGTTGTCCGGGATCGCGCCGCCCGAGGTGATCGCCGCCAGCCGCGCGCCACGCCGGGCCCTGACGCGGCCGTTCACTCGATCGCGGTGCAAGTAGGCGCCGCTTCGCCCCCGCGAGGTGGCGATGCCCTCCGAGAGGATGTCTACAACGGCGTCGAAGTCCTCCTGTGAGAGGTCTCGATAGGGGTAAGCGGCCCGAACGAGGGCGAGCAGGTCTTCTTCGAGGTAGTCATTGCCGGCGACCTCGGCGACGATCTGCTGAGCCAGGATATCGAGCGGTGCGGTAGGAATTTCCAGACGGTCGAGATCGCCCTTGCGGATCGCCCGCACCAGCGCGGCGCATTCGACGAGCTCGTCGCGTGTGGTCGGGAAGAAATGCCCTTTGGGCGTGGCGCCGACCCAGTGTCCGGACCGCCCGACCCGCTGCAACGAGACGGCGATCGAACGGGGCGAGCCGATCTGGCAAACAAGATCGACCGTGCCGATGTCGATGCCCAACTCCAGCGAGGCGGTTGCGACGACTGCGCGCAATTGCCCTTCTTTCAAGCGCTGCTCGGCGTTCAGGCGAAGCTGCCGCGAAAGACTGCCGTGGTGAGGCAGCACCACGTCTTCGCCAAGCCGCTCTTGAAGTTGATGGGTCACACGCTCGGAGAGCCGTCGAGTGTTGACGAAGACAAGCGTGGTGCGGTGGGCGCGAATCAACTCCGCGAGGCGGTCGTAGACCTCGCCCCACATCTCCGTGCTTGCCACGGCGGCCAGTTCATCCTTGGGGACCTCGACGGCCATCTTGAGTTTGCGGCGATGGCCCACGGAGATGATGCGTCCTTCGCCGTTGGCGAAATCACGGCTCAAGAAGCGGGCCACTTCGTCGATGGGATTGACGGTCGCGGAGAGTCCGATCCGCTGGAGCCGGCAGGAGGCGCTCCCGTTTTCGCCGGGCTCCCTTTTGCCGGCGCCGCTTTGGCTATTGATGAGCGCTTCCAACCGTTCGAGCGAAAGCGCCAGGTGCGACCCGCGCTTATCGTCCGCCACGGCGTGGATCTCATCGACGATCACCGTGCGGACCGTTTCGAGCATCCTGCGGCTCTTCTCGGCGGTTAGCAGGATGAAGAGCGACTCAGGCGTGGTAACCAGGATGTGCGGCGGCTTGGTGAGCATCTTCTGCCGCTCCCACGCCTTGGTGTCGCCGGTGCGGACGGCGGTTCGGATCGGCGCGGGCTCGAGACCTCCTTGGGCCGCTAACTCGTAGATCTCGCGCAGCGGACGCTCGAGGTTTTTCTGGATGTCGTTGCTAAGCGCCTTGAGCGGTGAGACGTAGAGGACCGTGGTCTCATCCGGCAGCAAGGCAGACCGTGCGCGACGCACCAAGTCATCGAGACAAATCAGAAACGCCGCCAGTGTTTTGCCCGACCCCGTCGGCGCCGAGATGAGAACGTCGCGGCCGGAGCGGATCTCGGGCCAGCCCTCGACCTGCGGCTCGGTGGGAGAGCCGAGCTGGGAGGTGAACCATTCGCGGACCAGAGGGTCGAAGTGTGTCAGTGGCATGGTCGGCGGACCGTGTTATCACCCTAGCGCGAACAAACCGCGAAGGCCACCGTCCGCCGGAAGTCTCCCTGGCCGGCACCCCTGGGGGAGGGCCGCAAGTTATGGTCGCCCCGAATCGCTCCTGGTTCGGACGGGAAGCTGAAGAACGGCTGAAGCCGGGCGGAGGAAGGACGTTCAAGAAGCCCTGTGAACGTAGCAAGGGGCTGCGCAACCGGCCGTAAACGACCGGCCTAGTGTGCCCAGCATGGGCTGTTTACTTGTGGGTTGCAAGGTACTCACCGGAACCGATGGAGGTAACCGTATGTGGTGGGCTGGTGGGGATATTACTGGCTGGCCCAGGAGCGCCGGAATGTCTTTCGACTGGAAGGTTGGATACGGCGTCAGATGCGGAAGTGCTTTTGGCTGCGTTGGCATGACAAGCGAGGCCGCCAGAGAGCGTTACGGCCGCTGGGAGTGGGCGAGCGGCTGCTGCGGCTGGTGGAGCTGATGCACCAGTACCTCTGTGGCCTACTCGATCCGTTCGTCACCCTCTTGGAAGTGCACAAGTTGATGTATTTCATGCAGGAAGCAAGCGAGCCGCTGCAGTTGAAGTTCAAGCAGGCGCCCTATGGTCCCTACGCGGAAAATCTGCGCCACGTGCTGCACGCCATCGAGGGGCATCTCGTTTCCGGTTACGCTGATGGTGGCGACGTGCCCGACAAGCAGTTGAAGCTGGTGCCAGGAGCCACCGCCGATGCCGCGACATTCCTTGAGCAGCACAACGATACGCGCTCCCGCTTCGACAAGGTAACGGCGCTGGTCGAAGGCTTCGAATCGCCTTTCGGGTTGGAGCTTCTGTCCACCGTGCATTGGGTCATGAGACATGAGGCCGTTGACGGCCTCGATGATGTCGTGACTCGCACCTACGCCTGGAATCCTCGCAAACGGCAGTTCACACGCCGTCAGATCGGTATCGCTGTGAACGTGCTGTCACAGAAAGGCTGGATCGAACCTTCGGATACCAGAAGCAGCGGATGAAGCTTCACCTGGGCGCAAAACGGGTGCCAAGGGGCGCGCAAACCGGACGGAGCTGGACGGAGCCCTTTCGTGGAGAGTCGGGGACATCCATGATAGGTATCTGTCAAGGATGGACGCAGTCATCCGAATCCTCCCGTCAGCGGGGGCGTTGTCTTCAGCAGTGACGCTTCGCAGCCCGAGCGTTTTTGCGAATCAAGTCGCAAGGTCAACGAGTCACGTGACCAGACATCCATGTGCGCGCATCGGGTCGCCCCACCGTACCGGCCGGGGGACCGTCGCGGAAGATTCAGTTTGGGTTTTCAGGCCCGCCGGCCTCGAAACAGAGATACGGACGCATCAGAAATTTCCCAGGAAACTCCCAGCAAACTCCTTCGCGTAGTCCCCAACAGGCGAGGACCGGCGGGCCGCTCGTGACATCCATGATAGGTATCTGTCAAGGATGGACGCAGTCATCCGAATCCTCCCGTCAGCGGGGGCGTTGTCTTCAGCAGTGACGCTTCGCAGCCCGAGCGTTTTTGCGAATCAAGTCGCAAGGTCAACGAGTCACGTGACCAGACATCCATGTGCGCGCATCGGGTCGCCCCACCGTACCGGCCGGGGGACCGTCGCGGAAGATTCAGTTTGGGTTTTCAGGCCCGCCGGCCTCGAAACAGAGATACGGACGCATCAGAAATTTCCCAGGAAACTCCCAGCAAACTCCTTCGCGTAGTCCCCAACAGGCGAGGACCGGCGGGCCGCTCGTGACATCCATGATAGGTATCTGTCAAGGATGGACGCAGTCATCCGAATCCTCCCGTCAGCGGGGGCGTTGTCTTCAGCAGTGACGCTTCGCAGCCCGAGCGTTTTTGCGAATCAAGTCGCAAGGTCAACGAGTCACGTGACCAGACATCCATGTGCGCGCATCGGGTCGCCCCACCGTACCGGCCGGGGGACCGTCGCGGAAGATTCAGTTTGGGTTTTCAGGCCCGCCGGCCTCGAAACAGAGATACGGACGCATCAGAAATTTCCCAGGAAACTCCCAGCAAACTCCTTCGCGTAGTCCCCAACAGGCGAGGACCGGCGGGCCGCTCGTGACACCGCACAGCGTCGATGAAACTCTTCGTTTCTCCTTTTAACAGAAAAAAAGCAAATTCTCCTCGTTACGCCTCGGCCGCAACCCGCGGCACGAACGCGCGGCCACTGGTGTCCACGGCCCGCAGATACGCCACCAACTTGCGCGCCACGGCCAACGTCGCGCGATTGCGAGACCCGCGCGTCAACTCCCGCTCATGGACGTCGTGCAGTTGCGGGTTCCAGCGCGGCGCGAGTTTCGCCGCCTCGATCAGCACCCGCTGCAAATGCTTGTTGCGCTGCTTCGACAGCGGTCCCCGCTGCGTCTTGCCGGCCGACTCGCGCTGTGCCGAACACAACCCACAGTAACTCACCGCCTGGCCCAGCGAACCGAAGCGCTCGGGCTCGACGGTCTCCAGCGCCCAGGTCAACGCCGTCACCTCCCCCACGCCGCGAATCGACTGCAGCAACTCGACGCGTTCCCGCAACAGCGGATGGCGCCGCAATCCGCGCAGTAACTCCTGCTGCAAACGATCGAACATTTCCAGACTGCCGCGGGTGATGGCGAGCAGCTCGATCACCGACTCGGGCGTGTCGCTCAGGCTGTCGAGATAGGAGTAGAAATAGTTGCGCCCGTGCAGCCGCCGGGCATCGTAGGGTTCGCCCACTTCCATCAGTAGCCCGCTGATTTTGTTCTTCATGCGGACGGCTTCGCCCAGCAGCAGATTGCGATAGCGCAGCACGCGCCGCAACTCGCGCAGGGCAGGCGGCGCCACGTAGCAGCGCGGCAGCAGGTTGCAGCGCAGCAGGTCACTGATCTTGGTGGCGTCGAGACGGTCGTTCTTCTTCTTGGCGCAGGCGATGGCCTTGAGCATGGCCGGGTGTGCGACTTGCAGTTCCTGGGCGAAGGGCTGGAGGTGATCGTAAATCCAGCCGGTAAACAGGGTGGCTTCGAGCGCGCCCACCCAAGGGCGCTCGAGGGCTGACGCCCAAGCGGTCAGGGCGGCGCGAGTGGCCGCGACCTGACCGCGCTGGACGATCGTTCCGTCCCCGGTTTTGATGCAGAAGCTGATGCTTTTCTTATGGACATCGAGTCCGATGTAGTAGAGTTCTGGCATGGAATCCTCCTGGGATTGGCTCTGAGCCGACCGCGTGGCCGCTCTCAGCATTTTGCCCCCGGGAGGATTCCTCTTTGCCACTACCTATGCATTGAAACAGTCTACTGCTTCTTCGTGCCCGGATCAGGGACGGCTCCGCCCTATGTTCGGTACTCGGCGTTGATGCGGATGTAGTCCTCGGTCATATCGCAGGTCCAGAAGCGGGCTTTGCCGGGGCCGCGGCCGCGGATGCGGAAGTAGAGAGTGGACTCGTCCGCCTCCATGGTTTTCTGCACCTCGGCTTCGTTGAAATCCGCGCGATAACCGCGCCGGCAGACCAGGTGGCCGTTGATCGAGACGTCGACCTTGGAGGGGTCGAAGACCACGCCGCTCGCGCCGGCCGACGACAGGATGCGGCCCCAGTTAGGGTCGGCCCCGGCCACAGCGGTCTTGACGAGCGGCGAGTTGGCAATGGCCCGCGCGATGGTGTCGGCGGCGCGGTCGTTGGCGGCACCCTCGACGTCGATCGTTAGCAGCTTGCGCGCACCCTCGCCGTCACGGGCGATAGCGATGGCGAGCGTTTCCGCGACGCCGGTGAGCGCCTGCTCAAACGCCGCTTGATTCGACTTCGAAAGAGCCACCCCGGAGGCCCCGTTGGCGAGCAGGAACACCGTGTCGTTGGTCGAGGTGTCGGAATCGACCGAGATGCGGTTGAAGCTCTGTCCCACGGCTTTCTTGAGCATGCGGCGCAGCGACGCCGGGCTCGCCGCGGCGTCGGTGAAGAGGAAGCTCAGCATGGTCGCCATCTTCGGCTGGATCATGCCAGCGCCTTTCGCCATGCCGGCCAGCCTAATGGGTCCGGCGGCAGTGGGGACCTCGGCGTAGGCGATCTTTGGCACCGTGTCGGTGGTCATGATCGCCCGGGCGGCGTCGTCGAAGCCTTGCGGCGAAAGCGCCTGTTGCAGTTTCGGCAGCGCCTTCAGGATCAAGCCGTCGTCGAGCGGCTCGCCAATGACGCCGGTCGAAGCGACCAGCACTTCCTGGGACGGCACGCCCACGGCTTTCGCCACGCCTTGCACGGTGTTGCGCGCGACCTTGGCCATGGTGGGCGTTGCGCAGTTGGCGTTGCCGGCGTTGGCGATGATCGCACGGCAACGTCCACCGGACCTCTGGAGATTCCGGGCCGACAGGGTCACCGGCGCGGCGCGCACCATGTTCTGCGTGAAGACGGCGGCGGCAGACGCAGGTGTCTCCGACACCATCAGAGCCAAGTCGAGCTTCGGTTGCTTGCGGATGCCGGCGTACGTGGCGGCGAATTGATAGCCGCGAGGCAATGTCACAGTGTTTCTTCTCCCAAGGTCTCGTCCCCCAGTCGCTCGTTCTCTCGTGGCTGGTGCCCGTGCAGGAAGTCGGCGGCGGCCATGCGCTTTTTGCCTTCCATCTGCACTTCCTCGATTTGCAGGATCGTTCCTTCGCCGCAGCAGACCCTCACTTCGTCGCCCGAGGCCGAGATCACGCCCGGCCCCGGCGAATCGCCAGCACGCGGACTGGCGTGGGGCCTGGCACGATGAATATGCAAGCGCTTGCCCCGAAAGGAAGTGTAGGACCCTGGCCACGGCACGAAGCCCCGGACACGGTTGAAGATCTGCCCGGCTGGGAGGCCCCAGTCGATTCTACCGTCCTCGCGTTTGAGAATCGGGGCGAGAGTCCCTTCGGCGTCGTTCTGCTTGCGGGGGGTGATGAGCCCATGTTGGAGCCCGGCGAGTGTTTCGACAGCCAAATCGGCTCCCATCGGGGCCAGCCGCGCGGCAAGCTCGACGGCGGTTTCCCGAGGGCCTACCGGGGTCTCGCGCGCGAGCAGCATGTCGCCCGCGTCGAGCCGTTCTTGGATCAGCATGGTGGTGACGCCGGTGATGGTTTCCCCGCGGACGATGGCCCAGTTGATGGGCGCCGCACCCCGATACTTCGGCAGCAACGACGCATGCACGTTGACACAGCCGAGCAGGGGGAGATCGATGACGGCGCGGGGAATGATTTGGCCGTAGCCGACCACGACGAATACGTCAGCGCGGGCCGCTTCGAGGTGTCCGAAGGCCTGTGGGTCTTTGACCCGATGCGGTTGGAACACGTCAAGGCCCAACTCGAGCGCCGCAACCTTGACCGGTGGGGCGGTCAAGCGCCGTCCGCGGCCGACGGGCCGGTCGGGTTGCGAGAGCACCGAGACGACCTCATGCCCCGCCTCGACCAGCGCCCGCAACGTGGGCACGGCAAAGGCGGGCGTGCCCATGAAGACCACGCGCATCGCAGGCTAATCCCACTCGCCCTTGCGCCGGAGCTTGCGGATCTTGCGCTTGATGAGTTCCCGCTTGAGCGTGCTGATGTGCTGCAGGAAAAGGATGCCGTTCAAATGGTCGTTCTCGTGCAGAATGGCGCGGGCCAGCAGCTCATCGCCCTCGACCTCGAACCATTCCCCTTTCACGTTCTGGGCGCGGGCAGTGACCTCGAAGGTACGCTTGACGTCCTCGCGGAAGCCGGGGATGCTCAGGCAGCCTTCCTCGCCGACCTGCTGGCCTTCGGTGGCCACGATCTCGGGATTGATGAGCACAAGCTTCTCGTCGAGCTTCTCTCCGCAGGAGCAGTCGATGATGGTCAAGCGCCGCGGGATCGCCACTTGCGGGGCGGCGAGGCCCACGCCACCGGCTTCGTACATGGTTTCGAACATGTCGTCGACGAGGCGATGCAACTCGGACGTGTCGAATTCGGTCACCGGGTCGCAAACTGTTTCGAGCACCGGATTTCCATACTTGACGATCTTCCGTACCATGGCTCCTTCCGATCTTATTTTAGCGGCGTGAGGAAACTCAAGGTCTTCGAAGTGGGGGCTGGGGCGAGGCGCTTTCTAGGCCACTCCCCTCGAAGCGGCTAATGTTTCCGTCTGATTGTTCGGTCCAGTCTGGTGTGGCCATACTTGGGGCATATGGGCATGTCCTGGTCGAAGTTGTGGCAGCGTGGTGGCCGCAAGGAGAAGAAACAGGCTCCCGCCCCCCCCAGCGGGGCCGGAGACGGTGACGCTGGCCTGGGTGGCGGCGGACGGAGGCCCGCACTGCGAGGTGGCTTCGATGCAAAGCCACGGCGAAAGTCGAATTGGCGTCCAGCTAAGCCAATCGATCGAGCCGGATACGCCCGTGTGACTCATCTCGCCGAACGGCGTTGATCGGGCGGGTACGCTGATGGCTTGCAACGTCCAACAAGATCGACTGATAGCCCACATCACCTTCCGTGAGCCGACCAGGAAACTGACCGGCGACATGGCAACCCGCATACAGTGGATCGAGCCGGGAGGCGACACTGTGACCTGCGCGGCCTCGCTGACCGGCAAGGGCGATGGGCGGATTCGCGTGTTGCTGCCCCGCGCCCTGCCTGCCTCGGCGGTGGTCCGTATCGCCGGCCAGCAGTATCAATGCCTCGCAGTTAGTGGCTCATGCGAACAGGAAGGCGAAGGCTGGGTCGCGGACGTAGAAGTGATCAGTCCCAGCATGCCGTTACCTCAGCGCGCAGCGGCTTGACGGCAGCAACCGCGGCGTGAGCCTCCAGGCTTACCGAGTCTCGATTCTTCGAGGCTCAGGACGGCAAGCGACCGAGCAGCGGCTGTTGATAGCGGAGCTGAGAACCGAGGAATCGGTTCTCGGCAAGCGGTATTGACCGGGCACATGGGTAACACTTTATGCCAAGCACATAGGTAACACATGGACCATCGCCTTGCTATTCAAGGCTGGAGTTCGCCCCCGAACCTGTCAAGGCTCCCCTGTCGGCTCGCGGGCGCGAGGCCTTGACAGAACCGGGGCCGAACTCCTTTGGTTTCCTCCGCTTACCAAGGCGATGGCCCAGCCTAGCCTCGGCCGAAGAAAGCTTTGCCAGTGCCCTGATTCCACGAGAGTTAGCGCAGACTTCGCATCAGCCGGCCCGAAAAAGTGTTACCTATGTGCTTGGCATAAAGTGTTGCCCATGTCCCGGTCAGCACAAGCCCCTGGAGGGTTACGCCACAGTCCACCCGGGCACTTCCAGGAGACTCGATACTGCGTTTAGATAGCGCCCAGCGCCGTCTAGTAAATGCGTTCCTGTCGGCGTGGACGCTTGTAGGGTTGTTCCAGATACTTGCGCGCTTCTTCCAGGGCGCCTTGGGTGTCATCACGGGTGCGGATGGCCAGTTGATACTCGTTGACCGCCCGCTCTCTCTGATCGGTGATGTCGAAGATCTGGCCCAGGCTGATGTGCGACCAAACCTCGGTCCACTTGGGCTCTTGGTCGCCGTTGAGTGATTCACGGAACTCGTTGGCCGCGGTCTGATAGTTGTTCTGCCGGAACATGGCCTCGCCAATGCGGTAGTGCGCCAGCGAGCTGAATCGATTGATATCGAGCGCTTTCTGATACTCCTGCAAGGCGTCGGCGTAGTATCCCAAGTGGACCAGTTGCTCGCCGCGACGAATCGCGACCTGTACATGCGTCGCCTCGTCGTAGCGCAGGATGCGGTGGTTCGGGTCGAGCAGGACCCTGCGGGGTTTGCCGAAGGTGTCGATGATGTAGTCCGACGACGTTCCTTGCACCTCAATCACCTTCGATTCGGGCTCGCCTTCGGTCTCGATCTGCAGCTCCACCGGCATGCTGAATGTGTCGAGGTCCTGTGTGACCTTACCCATCACGCGGAAACCCTTGCCGCCGCCGAGACGGAAGATGGTGTACTCTTGCCGGAACTCGGGCGTGCCCGTGTTCTCGAGCCACTGGATGAAGAAGGCCTGCAGGCTCTTGCCACCCACAGCCGCCGCCGTCTCCTCGAGATCGGCGGACACGGTTGACTTCCAGACGTTTTTCTCAAGGAACTGCCGCAGCGCGGCGAAGAACGCGTCGTTTCCAATGGTCCAGCGCAGCATGTGCGCGACCATGGCGCCCTTGGCGCCGGCCAGCGAGTAGTACTCGTTCGAGAAGTCCGGTAGGCGCCCCGCTTGGGTCAGGGGAATCTCGTCGTAGGTCAGCGCGTCTACGTGCAGGTCTTGCACCATCGCGTTGAATTGGATCTCGCCTTCGTTCTCCTCGACCTCGAGCATGGCCGAGTAGCGCGCCAGCCCGATATCCATCCAGCTATGGTTGCGGTTGCCCGGCGAGACGAGCACGCGCCACCATTGATGCGCCACCTCTTTGCCCAGCAAGCTACGGTTCACCTCCTCGCCGATCCCGAACGAACTGAGGAAGATGATTCCCGGCGCTGAATAGCCGACCGGAGCGAACTCCCCGGTTTCAACCACGGTTAGGTTCGTCGTGTAGGGCGAGCCAAAGGTCTCGGAGTAATAACTCATCATGAGGCTGAGGGCCTCGCCGTACTGCTCGGCCAACCCGTCGGGGGCGGTCTTGAAATAGAACTGCCCGGTCACGCCGTCGTAGTCGGTCGCAACTGCGTCTTCGGCGACGACGGCGACGCTGCCGGGGAAGGAGTTCTGCGAGAACGAGTAGCTGTGCTTGATGCGGCCCTCGACCTCTTCCCGCGTGCCGACGCCGCTGGCGATCACCTGATAACCCTCGTCCACTGTGATGTTGATCTCCGCGGAGAAGCGGTCGGCGGCGTAGCCGTTCACCGGGAACCAGCGGCCCGGGTAGAGCAAGTAGGCACGGTCGGGTTCAATCGCCGCCAGGCTCACGCCCTCGACCGGCGAATTCTCGGTTCCGGTCAGTTGCCCTTCATAGTGGAACGTCAGCGTGACGGCGTTGTCGATCGGCAGCGTGTCAGGAAACGTCAGACGCACGGTGTTGTTCTGGCGATAGCGGTCGACAGGGATGCTGTCGCCCGCTTCGTTGAGAACGCCGTTGACGTTGAGGCTGTTGTGCAACTCGAAGACCACGTTGTTGGTCGATTCGCGCGGGACGAAGCGCACCTCAGCGAGCGACTCCAGTGACTGGCCGAGCAGATCGATATCCGCGCTGATGCGGTAGAACTCGACGTCGATCAGCGGCGGCTCGTACGAGTCGAACTGCGCCTCGAGAGCAGAGGGAGCCAGAACGAGCAGCGACAAGGCGAGCAGCGCTAGCGCGAGCCGGGGAATGCCGGCAGGCCTTGCGTGCCTCGCGCAGGCCTCGGCGGCCCGCCTTCCCTCTACGATACCGCCAACGAGTTTCTCGGCTCGGGTGCTGGGTCTCGACTCCATTTGATTTGTTCGCATATGACCTCCGCTGCTCGCTGCGCCGCCGGTATCTTGCCCGTAAGTGTCTGGTCGACGGCTAGCAGATCCTCTTTCATGCGCTGCCGGGCGATCTCGTCGCCGAGCAGCCGCTCGGCCTCCGTTGCCAACCGTTCCGGCGTGCAATCGCCCTGGATAAGCTCGGGAACGATCCGTCTGCCGGCGAGCAGGTTGACCATGCTGTAGAACGGTACATCGGCAATCAGCTTTCCCACCCACCAGGTCGGCGCAGTGACTCGATAGAAGACCACCATGGGCGTGCCAAGCAACGCCGTCTCGACGGTGGCCGTGCCACTCGCGACCAGTGCCAAATCCGCATGTCCGACAACGTTATGAAGGTCATCTTCAACTACTTGGACGCCTGCGTCGCCGACGCGTTGCGTGAAAAACGCCTTCCCTGTTGTATGAGAGGCCGGCAGAACGAAATTAAAGGGTCGGCGGCGCTCGAGCCGCGCCATGGTTTCGAGCAGCACCGGCAGGTGCCGGGCCGCCTCCGCGCGCCGGCTGCCCGGTAGCACCGCGACCAGTGGACGGTCGGGCTGAAGCCCGTAACGCTTGAACAGTTCCTGGCGCGAGATCGTGGTATGCGTTGCCTCGCTGAGTGGGTGCCCGACGTACGTCGCCGGCACCCGGTGATCGGCGAAGAACTTCTCCTCGAACGGGAAGATGCACAAGAGATGATCGACATACCTACGCAAGGGACGCATACGGCTCTTGCGCCAGGCCCACACTTGAGGAGCCACGTAGTAGAACACCGGGATACCGGCACGGTGCAGGTGTTTGGATAGATCGATGTGAAAACCGGGCGCGTCGGTGACGATCGCGAACGCCGGCCGCTCCTCGCGCGCCGCCCGCGCCATGCGCCACAGCTCCCGATAGATGCGTGGCGCGTGGGCCAGCACCTCGAACACTCCCACCACCGACAGGTGTTCGGACGGGGTTATTGTGCGCACGCCCGCTGCCCGCAACCGAGGCCCGGCGCAGCCGAAGAATTCTGCGTCCGGCAGCCGCGAGCGCAACGCCTCGACGAGTTCGGCGGCGTAGCGGTCGCTCGATGCCTCTCCGGCTGAAACGAGGATTTTCATGGCGAAAGCCCAGTGTATCGAAGACAGGTTACAGAGCTGAGGTCCGTATCAGTCGATAGGTCGCCGGGAGTTCGTGCCGTACGGCCCGGTCGCCTACGGCCCCAAGGAATCCGGGAAAGAAGATGTCTCCGAATCAGGCCCGTTCGAGGGGCCTTACCACAAAACCGGCTTGAGCCATGAACCGGCTGGGCCGTCTCGAACAGATCGAGGACCCACCGCCTGCGAGGGAGCGGCTCAAGCCCGCGATCGTACGGCCGCTGAACCGGCCTAGAGGGGTTGTCGGGGCATCCGGAATACCAGCCGTACAACGACTGGCCTAATCAACCCCAAGCCGCGTAAACACGACTGGCTCCTGGTGGCGCGGCCGTCGCAGCGACAACCACATCGGTGCCCCGTGGCGGCTGGTTGGCCTTTGGCACAGTTTGGCAAGGTTTTCCCCCAAAAATTGTCATCCCTGGGTTGCCACGACCCCCTCTCCGTTCTCAGGGTAACGCACGGGTCTGAGGTGCGGCCGTTTTCGCCGTAAGTTATTGATTCTGTGGGATGAATATTCTGTGACTGGGATTCCGAGGTGGAGGATATTGCGCAGCGGGATCGCTGTGTAACGCTGGACCACATCGAGTAGCGCCGCGAGGTCGCCTTGCCAACCCGAGTTCGGGCTTTGCCCCCATCCGAGCTCTCGTGATGAACCGTAAGCTCACCGCAGGCAACTTCGGGTTTCGTCTAGGCCCGCGCCGTCATCGACCTCTTCAACTCCACCGACTCGGTCGAAGCCTCCGGCATCGCCGAGAAGCTGGATCGCCTCAACAGTGAGCGCCAACGCACCGAGGACTCCATCGTCAACGACATCCTCGAACGGCTCGAGGACTTGCCGCCTCCCGATGAGACGCCGATGATCGTCGCCGAGGGGGAGAGTCGGCATCGTGGCCAGCCGCGTCATCGAGCGATTGCATCGCCCGACCCCGGTTCTCAGTTGCAACCCGGAAACCGGCAAGGCCACGGGGTCGGCCCGCAGCATCCCGGGGTTTCATCTGCTCGAATCACTCGAATCCTGCGCGGACATGCTCGACCGTTTCGGCGGCCACCGTCAGGCGGCCGGGTGCACGCTGCCCATCGAACGTATTCCCGAACTGCGCCGCCGTTTGAACGAGTACGCCCGCGGAGTTATCGCCCCCGAGGACTTCGTCCCGTCGCTGCGGCTTGACGCCGAGCTGCCTTTTGCTGAGATCAATGGCCGAACGATGGAGCAGCTTGCACGCCTGGCCCCTCACGGCATCGGCAACCCGCAGCCGAGTTTTTAGACGCTTGGAGTCGAGCTGGCCGCGCCCCCGCAGATCCTCAAAGAGAAGCACGTCAAGTTGCGGCTACGGCACGACGAGACGACGATGGCCGCGGTCGGCTAGCGCATGGCCCAGCGTGCCGGTGCCTTGGCCCCCGGCACCGCGTTCGACGCGGCCTTCAGCATCGACGCTGACTACTTCCGCGGCGGCTGGCAGTTGACCCTCAAGGATTTCCGGGATGCCTCCGACAAAGCCGCGGACTGACTCCTGTGAGGCTTAATCAAACAGACCTGCTTCTCCGTTCTCGAGACGATCCGCAACAACTCGCAGGGCCAAGGTTTGGACCTTGGCTTTTGCGTCGGCGGGTGACGAACCGTACGTCATCACCCCCGACAATTCAGGGACTTCGGCGATCCATCGACCGTCCTCCTCCTGCTCGATCTCGATTCGGAGCGTGAGCTTCGGTTGAATCATAAGAAGAATTCTACACTGTCTTGTTCGAGTCTGGTCGGCTTGGGACGCCGCAGCGTTCAGCCCCGAGCAGTCCGAGTTGACCAGGACGTGACTTGCTGGGTGTGAAAGATCGGTCGTGCCGACGATACCACCCAGGGCCAACTATCTTGCCGATCAGCGGCCGGCGAAGCCGGTCCGCTGCAGCGGCTTGTTAGGCGGTCTATTCGATGGCCTCGTCGAGATAGCGAGCGATTCGGTCGTGATTCGCGGAGAGGCTGGAGTACTGCTTTTCGCAGATGTCGCTGAACCGCGCTAGTACCTTTCGATTCACCTGTTCCTGGTCCTCGAAGATACCCAGTGACCTGAACTGCAACTGCCACCGTTCGAACTGCAGAAGGGTGATCGTGGCGTCTCGGACACGGTCGTCACTAGGGAGAGCGAACACAAACAGAGGACGCGGCATCCCATTGACACGGCAATCCACAACGTAGTTCCCCGCCGGATCGTGGGAAGGGTCGTTCCACTCAAACGTTCGTCTGGCCTCTGGTACTCGTTCGGACATGAACGAACGGAAGTCCTC
This sequence comes from Bryobacterales bacterium, assembly GCA_965261065.1. GTDB lineage: Bacteria > Acidobacteriota > Terriglobia > Bryobacterales > UBA6623 > JAKZVK01. Next base: position 517,043 of record OZ253444.1, read on the forward strand.
AAGAAAAGTTGAGCGCACTCTCTCCCGCGAGAGATACGAGACATCGGTGATCTTTAGGAGAGCTTGGACGAAGTCGTAAAGGGCATCACCATATCGCTCGTCGGACACCCGAAGGAGGAGTTCGCCTTCGCGGTCTTCAACGGCGAACGAGTCAAGCGCGTTCGTGATGACCTTAGACCGAGTACCCCTGTGCAAGTCTTTCTCGCTAACGTCGTACGTGAGATGCATGTAGGTGTGTCCCTAATCCGAGAGGATCCACGTGCCATTCGTATGTTTGAGAACGATGGCGAGATGGTCCCGATCATCGAACTGGAACGGTGTGAGAACCCGATAACGGTCCTCCCCCTCGGGCTCGAGCCGGACCTTCTTCGAGACCTTGTTCTGGAATTCTCTCTGGATGGACTCAACGCTCATTCGCCACCTCGGGGGGGAACAGTGAGCCCTGCGGCTCATCTGGCATGATGAATCCGCAGTCCTCGAAGAGACACTCGACCGCTTGATTCACGTTGGCGTACCGGTCGGTCACCTCGGCGAAGGTGTCTTCACGATTGCCGCTGCGCTGATATCGCTCTGTGGCCGTGTAGATGTGAAAATCGTAGAACGTCTCCCGCTCGATCGGGTTCGTGTGCTCGTGACTCTTGCCGTTGTACCGCTTTAGACGAAGCACCTGGTTCGACCCCGGCACGCGATAGGCGAGGATCACGGAGAAATCGAGAGGATTGAAGTTGGAACGCCGCATCACGACCCGGAACGGCGAACCGTTTGCGCCGTCGAGATCCAGCTCGAATTCAGCATGGCCACGCTTCGCCTTCAACACGAATCGACGGCCATAGTCCGCAGGCAGGCGCTTCTCCTCCGCGAGCAGTGCATGAACCTCCTCGTCGGAAAGAAAATCAGCCACGTTTCCCTCGTACGCCCAAAGCCTCACGGACCATAGTATCGCGCACAGTCGGCAAACAGTCTCCCGCATGCCGCGGAGGGAGGACGGTGCGTCCTCCTATCCGCCTAACTTAGCCAAACAGACCGGCCCAGAAAAAGTATGTCAGCAGAAGGGTTATGTGCACAAGCTGGACCACAAGTACGACAACTAGAATCTCCTTCTTGTTCGATAAAAACTCAAACTTGCCTCGACGCAGACCGACAAGGAGCGCCGAGTTGTACACAGTAGATGCAAGAAACGCCAAAATTGAGAGCTGCATCATGCTGATAACAAGCTCGGGCGCTCGATGCAGGAAGCTAAAGAACAGCATCTGAGGACCTTGAGCAACCGTCAGGAAGTACATCTCGAAAGCGCTTTGGCAGAACCATGGGAGCGCGCACAACAACAGCACGTAGCCAAACCCCCTCGTTACCCTCTCGTTTGCAGGGTTCGACGGCACGTCAGGGTCTTCGCCTGGGGCGTGGTCACGGTTTGCGAGTCGCAACTAGTTCGCCTTGCTCATTGGTCCACACCGGGCCTGCCTCGGTGAGTTTCCAGATGCGCTCGAACTCGGGGTCGCCCTCGGCGTTCCAGGTGTCGGTGACGACGCGTGAGCGGTAGCCGTCACCAGAGCCGGGGATGTGGTTCTGTAGGTAGCGAGTCGAGAACCCAGCCATGGAGCCGGCGGCTCCCGGTGCATCCGGGTCGAAGCGCGCGTAGACAATCCGGCCGCTCTGGTATCTCATGCGCCACAGGAAGCGCGTTTGCTTCGGGCGCGGCGCGCGGGCGTATTTCTCGAGCTTGCGCCGGTCGATCGTAACGCCGAGACCAGGACCCGCAGGCACTTCGATACTGCTCGCGACCACCGGCATCGTCTCCACGGTGACGTCGTCCTTCCACAGGTGGCACAGGTTGACGTGGTCGAGCGTGGCCATCTTGTAGGCCGCCGCCTCGTGCGCCAGGAAGGCCTGGTTGATGGTCCCGCCGGCTTGTTGCAGCATGAACGGGACGTTATTCAGCTCGGCCAGGCCGGCGACTCGGTTGACGCCCCCGATGGCCATGTGTCCGGTCATCAGCCCGTCGACCAGCTTGCGCATCATGAAATCGACCGGCCCGTGGTGGATCAGGATCGGCAGCGAGATCTTCTCCCGCAGCACGCGATAGCCCTCATAATCGGGCGGCGGATAGCCGCGGATCGGGTCCTCCACGCGTCCGGCGATGGGGAATCGCTCGAGCTCGGTGAGAACCGGCAGCATCGAGTTGAGGTTCGAATCCCCGTTGAAGTCGTAGTGGATCTTGAACCCCGGCGGCGCGACCTTCTGCATCGCTTCGGTCTGATCGATCACGTTCTGCATGGTGTCGACGTGGAACTTCATCCAGCGGTAGCCGCGTTTGGCCACGCTGACCACTTCGTCGGCCATGGCGTCGGGGGGTTGCGACACCGTCCACGCCGAGACGGGAACCCACGAGCGCACTTGCGGCCCGATCAGCTTCCAAGCCGGAACGCCCAGATGCTTCCCCATCAGGTCATAGACCGCCATGTTGATGGGCAGGTTCACCGGATCGTTGACCCAATCGAACGGGCTGGTCCCGATGTACTTGTCGTACTTGCCCGGCTCGGGCTTCGGGCCCCAACTCTCGCCATAGCCCTCGATGCCGGTATTGGTCTTGAGGATGAAGATCGTGCGGAGTTGGTTGCCCGTGCCGTTGTAGCGGAACAGCGCGGTGGCGTTGTAGTCGTGAAACGGAGGGAGGATTTCGTGGACTTCGATCTCGGTGATCTTCAACGAATGCTTGTTGGCCGAACGCTCAGCCGCCTGTAAGAGATTCGTCTTTTGACCAGCTGTGAACACCCCAGCGGCAGCGGCAACTCCCGTCAGAAATCGACGCCGATTGAGTGTTTTCATTGATCCCTCCGCAGCCGGTCGACCACGATTGTATGCGAAGAGGCGCTGGATTGGGTGAGGTGTGGTCTAGTCGTCTGAAGGGGCAACAACGTAAGAAAAGTGTCAAGTCTTGGAACACGTGCCCGCGCGGGATGTGGCGTAAGGCTCCAGCCTTGGTGCGCTGGTGAAACCAGCAGGAAGTCGCGAATGAAAGAGTCGTACAGGGAAGGCCTAGCGAGCCACCCTGACCCCGAGTCCTGCGTGGCCGGTCGTAAGGCCGGACGCGAAGCGCGGACAGGGGTACGGACAGGCAGGGCTACTGAGCTCCGAAAACGCTTGCTTTCGAGCGCCGACGCAGTCAAGGCATGCGGAAGGCCACACGGGCGCGATCGCCATCGCAAGAGCGTGCCCGGCTCGGCGGAGGCGAAGAACCTTCGCGCATGTCTGGAAACTTCTTGCGTGGGAACCAGGAGGTCCCGGCGGTGCCGGCGGCGTGAGAAACCGCCGGCCGGAAAGGGAAAGCGATGAGTGATAAGCCTTTCATGGACGCCGCCGGGAAGTCGGACCGCCCGGTAGTACCGGCGAAGGCCCCGAACAAAGAGGACCGACACTTGGCGGAGGGGCTGGAGGGAAGCGGGTTGATCGAGGAGAACGTCGACGAGTCGCACACGGGCCGCACACAGAGGCGGAAGGCCGTGTCCCCTGAGGCGCGACGGCGTGCGGCAGATGCCGCCAACATCCGAGATAGGAGCCGTGTGCGGGAAAGCCGCACGCACGGATCTGTGCGGGGGGTGCCCGGCAACGGGTATCCCTACCGCGACCCGAGTCTCGATTCATCGGGACTCAGGATGGCAAGCGATCGAGCCGCGGCTATGGATCGAGGACCTGAAAACCGAGGAATCGGTTCTCGGCAAGCCGGGAGGCTTACACCACATGGGCGCCGACCTGTCAGTTTGAGGTCGAGGACCTCGCCTTCTGTCCCGACAGGTTGGAGAAGCTACTTAGGCTCACGGACTGTCAGAACCTGATCGGCGCGCACGTTTTCGAGAACCTGGCGAACGCCGCTCGGCCATTGAATCTCGACCCGCGGGATTGTCGCGTCTGTCCCGAGGCCAAAGTGGACGCCTGCGTGACTCGACGACGCGTACCCAACGGCGGCGGTCATCTGGTTATGCTGGTTGCCGACTCGTACCACCGCACCCAGACCGTCTCGATTGCCGCGGCGACCCTCCAGCACGAGGCGAATCCAATGATGTTCGCCGGGGCTGACGTTCCGCCAGAGTTCGGCGGGCTCGCCTAGCGTCGTCACGACAACGTCGATCTTGCCGTCGTTGTCGAAATCGGCGAACGCTGCACCGCGGTGGGGGCGCGCCACGCCAAACGCAGCACCCGAGGAGGGTGATTCATCACGAAACGTGCCGTCGCCCGCGTTCGCCCAGACGGCATTCGGCTGGCGGTACTTCTCGGTGGTAAACTCCTCGATGTTGTCGGTCACGTGAGCGTTTGCGGTGAAGACGTCCTTCCAGCCATCGTTGTTGAAGTCGGCCAGCCCGACGCCCCATCCGCCGAGGCGTCCGCTCAAGACGCCTATCTTGCTGGCATAGGTCGAGTCGCGGAACAGCCCGCCCTCGTTGCGAAAGACCGGGAAGGTCTCACCGGGCAGGGCGGTGAAAAGGATGTCGGGCCGCCCGTCGTTGTCGTAGTCGCGAAAATCGGCTCCCATGCTGGAGACCGCCACTCCGTCGTCCTTCAACGCGACGCCCGACTCTAGGCCGGTCTCCGCAAAGCGCCCGTTGCCCAAGTTGCGAAACAGGAAGTTGGGTGCCGCGTCGTTGGTCACGAACACATCGGTGCGGCCGTCGGCGTCGTAGTCGGCGAAGGCGAGGCTCATTCCCTTGCCGACGTGTGAGCCGATTCCGCTGGTCGCGGAAACGTCCTGGAACGTGCCGTCACCGCGGTTGCGGTAGAGCTGATTCGGGAGCCCGTCGTAGTACTTGGGATGGCAGTAGGTGCGGATCTCGGTCGACTCGTCTTTGCAACTGACGTCGGTCTCGGGCGACCAGTCGAGATAGTTCACCACGAACAGGTCGAGCAAGCCATCGCGATCGTAGTCGAACCAGCCCGCCGCGACTGACCATTTCGCGCTCTTGATTCCCGCTTGAGCGGTCACGTCCTCGAAGCCGCCCTCACCGGTGTTGCGGTACAGGATGTTCCGGCCGGCGCCCGCGACGAAAAGGTCGACGTTGCCGTCATTGTCGTAGTCCCCGGCGGCGGCCCCGATTGAGTAGCCCTTCCCCTCGACTCCCGCTTGCTCGGTCACGTCGACGAACTTCATCGCGCCCTGGTTGCGGTAGAGCCGGTTATGGAATTTGGCCGCGCTTTTCTCGAGAGACGGCGTGTTCGCGCCGTTGGTCAAGAAGATGTCGGTCCGCCCGTCGTTGTCGTAGTCGAACGCAGCGACGCCACCGGCCATCGTCTCGACCAGGTACTTCCGGTCGGTGGGGTGGTTCTCGAGGACGAAATCAAGTCCGGCTTCGGTGGCCACGTTGCGGAATCGAATCGGCGCGATCGATCCGACTTTCTCGGTCGCCTCCTTCTTGGGCGCCCCCTTCTTAGGTTCGGAGGTTATCGCGCGCACCCGCTCGAGCAGGCTCTTCGCCTGCCGGTGGCCGCCGAGGCGCGCGGCCGTCTCCAGGCTCTTGAGGGCCTCCGCTGGCTTGCCCACTTGCAAATAAGCGCGGCCGCGATGGTAGTGCGCTTCAGGCAGCTTCGGGTTGAGCTCGACTGCCGCGTCAAAGTGCTTGACCGCTTCCGAAGCGCGCCCGAGCTTGAGAAGCACGGTGCCGGCGCTGAGCTGCATGTCGGGCGAGCCGCTGCCGCCGGCCTTGAGCGCCAACCGGTAGGAATTGAGTGCTCTCTCCAACTGGTTTTGCTCCTCGAAGATCATCCCCAGCAAGTGATGGGCGCGGGTTGGGTCGCCACCGAGGTCGAGGGAGGCGCGGGCGTCCACGGCGGCCTCGGCATACTTCCCCATCGACATGCGCACTAAGGCGAGGTAGAAGCGCGGCTGCGGGTCCCGCGGCGCGAGCCGGACCACCTCGGCAAAGGCCACCTCGGCCCGATGATTGTCGGCGAGCTGCTGCCGGCAAATGCCCAACAGCATTCGCGCGGGAACGTCCGCCGGCTGGGTGCCTAGATGTTTTTCCAGAGCAGCCGCAGCACCGCTGAAGTCGCGCTGCTGGTAGAGTTGCGACGCTGTTTGGCGAAGGTCTTCAGCACCGAAAACGGCGACGGTCATCAACAGAAGCGCGATGAGAACTCGCCGGGCGTGAGTAAGCTTCACGAGGCCCACTTAACTGCCATTATCGCCTCTCGATTCCCGCGAGTGAGTCACGGACGGTGCCCCCGTCACGCCTTAGTAGCGTGTTTCATGGGTTCGGTCGGGCGTCTGAGCGGGGCGTCCGCCATCGTGGGAGCCTCGGGCACGTCATGCCGTGCCCCACATGACAAACTGAAACGCAACAGTATTTGGGGAACACATTACCTAGGCACGAAAACCAGCGCGGAAGAGTTGATGCAGTAGCGACGATACGTGGGTGGCGGACCGTCGGGAAAGACATGACCCAGGTGGGCGTCGCACCGGCGGCAGAGCAATTCGGTTCGCTTCATGCCGAGGTCCGTGTCGATGGCGGTGGCGATGTTGTCCTCGGCGATCGGCGCATGGAAGCTTGGCCAGCCTGTTCTGGAATTGTATTTCGTCTCGGAGTGGAACAGCGCCGTATCACACCCGACACAGCGGTAGACGCCTTCGTCGTACAGCTTGTCGTACTTCCCGGTGAAAGCGACCTCGGTGCCCTGCTGGCGGGTCACGTAGTACTGCTTGGGCGTGAGAATCAACTTCCACTCTTCGGGCGTCTTGAGGAGCTTCGCAATTTCGATCGGCCCGGTCCGTTCCCCGGACTCGGAAAACTCTACCAGCGTAACGGGCGGCCCTTGATAGTGGTTGGCTTGTTGGGCGCGCTCGACGGCCGCTGGGTCCGGCGGCTCGGTTGAGATCTCGCACGCCGTCAAAGCCGCTGCCATCGCCGACAGAATGATCCGTGTATTCGGCACTCTACTGTCAAAGATGGTTCAGGCGACCGTCAGGTTGCAAGGCCGCCATAGAACCTTTCGAAGCGTCTCGCGGGTTCGTGCTGGACCGCTCCCTCACGGTCACGGCTCGGTTCTTGCGCTCGCGGCGTCGGTGGTCCTAGAGGGAGCAGTCGCCGGGCCGGGGGTGTCCAAACTGAGCTACCTCATATGGGCGCGGTAGGATGGACCTTCCAGCGCCATGGACCTCGCCCCACTGTACAAGCTGCACGACACGGTCCCTCGGGGGGCCCCGGGCAGCGATACCACAACAACGCGCGCCATCGCTATGCTGCCCGGCCTTCCACCCTCCCCTCGCATTCTCGACATCGGCTGCGGCAAGGGCAAGCAGACGCTGGTACTCGCCCGCGCCTACCAGCAGCCGGTCGTCGCGATTGACAGCCATCAACCCTACCTCGACCATCTCAACCAAGCGGCCACCGAGGCGGGCCTCGGCCATCTCATCGAGACGCGCAATCTTGCGATGGACGCGCTTGAGTACGGCCCCCAATCCGTCGACTTGATCTGGTGCGAAGGGGCCGTTTACATACTGGGAGTCCCCGCGGCCCTCAAACTCTGGCGCCCCATGCTCAAACCGGGCACCTTGGTTGCGTTCAGCGAACTCACCTGGCTCAACCCCGACCGGCCAGCCGAGGCGCTTGCTTTTTGGCGCGCCGGCTATCCCGGCATGGAGACTCTGGCCGGCAATCTAGCCAGGATTGCCTCGGAAGGCTACGATACCCTTGAGACATTCACCGTTCCGATCGACGACTGGTGGCAGGACTACTACACGCCTCTGCGGAACCGAATCGCCTCGCTTCGCGTGAGCGGCACGGTGGAACCCGAGTTGGCGGAGGTTCTTGACGCGACCGAGCAAGAGATAGATCTTTTCAGCCGGCACGGCGACAGCTATGGCTACGTCTTCTATTTGCTTCACAAGAACTGAAGCCGCGGGCCGGAGCCTTGGCTTGTCGAGCCTGGGCGACGATCCTCAACACCACTATGTTTGAAAACAAAGCAGCCCTTATCAACGGGGCCTCCCGCGGTATGGGCCTCGCCATCGCCGAAGCGATTCTCCAGCGCGGCGGCAAGGTCTGCATCACCAGCCGCAAGCAGCCCAACCTCGACGAGGCACTGGCACGGCTGGACGCCGGCGCGAACGCCATCGCGGTCGCGGGTTCTGCCGCCGACCCCAGCCACCGTCACGATGCCATCCAGAACACAATCGACACGTTCGGCTCGCTCGACTTGTTGGTGAACAGCGCCGCGACCAACCCTCAGTACGGCCCGCTAGTCGAAGCCGACATGGGCGCGGTCGAGAAGATCCTCGACGTCAACGTGATGGGCCCGCTCGGTTGGATTCAAGAAGCCTGGAAGGCGTGGATGGCCGAGCACGGCGGCGCCATCCTCAACATTGCGTCCGTGAACGGTATCCGCAGCGTCGCGAAACTCGGCGCCTACAACGTGAGCAAGGCGGCGCTCATCCACCTGACGCGGCAGATGGCGCTCGAGCTGGCCCCGAAGGTGCGCGTCAACGGCATCGCCCCTGGGCTGGTCAGGACTCGCCTGGCCCGCTCGCTTTGGGAAGGCCGGGAGGAAGAAGTCGGCCGCGTTTACCCGCTGGGACGCATCGGTGAGCCCGAGGACGTCACTGGCATGGCTTGCCTGCTGCTGAGCGACGAAGCTTCTTGGATCACCGGCGAGACCGTCACCGTTGATGGCGGAGTGCTGTTAGTCGCACCCGAGTGATGATCTAAGAACAGCGTGCGAATTCGCGGACCTGAGTCCCGAGGAATCGGGACTCGGCAAGGCTCGAGCCTTACGCCACGTTTTGCCGGAAGGCTCCGCGGTAAAGACGCGAACCGGGCTACGTCGCGACCTCGTCCCAGCGCACAACCCGCTGCTCCTCGATCGACGTGCGGCCCATGATGGCCCCCAACGTCGCCATCCGGCCCCACTCGGCGTTGTTAAGTGGCTCCTTGTTGTCACGCACCGACCGGAAGAACGAGTCGATCGCGCGTTGGTTCATGTTCTCGCCATCGCCCTCGACTTCGAGCGGCTCGGCCACGGTTCGCTCACGCCCTTGCCCTCCGAACTTGTAGACCGTGGCCGAGGCCAAGTCGATCGCGTACTCCGAGCCCCATACTCTCTCTTTGACGCCGCTGAAGCCCCGTGGGTCGAAAAAGAGGTGGGTGAACGAGAGCCGGACGTCGTTCGGGTACTCGTAGATCACGGCGTAGTGGTCGTAGGCTGTCCGCCCGGGAGGCTCGTCACGATACAGGTTGATGCCACCCGACCCGTACGCCTTCACCGGGTGCCCGTTGACGGCCCAGTTCATCAGATCGAGGATGTGGACCGCCTGTTCGACGATCATATTGCCCGAGATCGAGGCATCGAAGTACCACAGTTTCTGGCGCGGGTAGTCGCCTCCGTGCCGGTCCGCCTGCATGTAGACGATGTTGCCGATGCCGCCGGAGCGAATGTGCCGCACCGCCGCGCTGCGCTTGGGATCGAAGCGAAGCTGAAAGCCGACCTGCAGCAGGCCGCGCGACGTCTTCGAGGCACGATAGACGGCCTCCACGTCGTCGGCCGTGCGGCCCATCGGTTTTTCGAGATAGAGGTGCTTGTGCACCTCCAACGCCGCCATCGCCATTTCTTTGTGCAGCTTGACGGGGGTGGCGACGAACACGGCATCGATGTCCTTGCGGTCGAGCAGCTTGCGGAATTCCGTGAAGGTTTCCGGCTCATGGGCGGCGGCTAGCTCGGAGGCTCGCCCGAGGGCCTCGGGGTCGGTATCGCAGATCGCCACCAGCTTGATGCCCTGGGCTTTGAGGATGTGGGTCAGCAGCCGCGTACCACGGCCCCCGACGCCGATAATGCCCACGCGGATCTCGCTGTTCGGCGACTGCGACGACAGTAGGGCGGGAGCCCCCATGGCCGCCGCGGGCGTCTTCATGAACGAACGGCGTGTAAACGGACTGCTTTTCTTCATTGATTCCCTCATCCGCTGGACCGATTCTCGATCCAACTTGCCTCGGCTATTATGCTACAGCCGTGTTGGAGCGATGCCGGGCCGACCTGCTACGCTGGTAGCTCCCACCGCCGAACACGCTCGCTCCGCCAGCGACAAATCGAGGGTGGTAACAGGGTGGTAACGTTACCCCGTGGGTGAGCGTCTCTCTTGCTCCGCGTCGCCCTACAGTCTTCCGTCTGTCATGTCTCAGCCAGGGTTAGAGCGCCGGCTTGGGGTCGTGAGCGCGACCTCGATCGTCGTCTCCAACATGATTGGTACCGGGATCTTCACGATCCCTGCATACCTGGCGGGCGACCTCGGCTCGCCGTCGCTGGTGATCGGAATCTGGGTCGTGGGCGCTGTCTTGGCGCTCATCGGGGCGCTTTGCTATTCCGAGTTGAGCATCAACTTCCCGCGATCCGGTGGGGAGTATGTCTACCTTTCCGAAGCCTGGGGGCCGGCCTGGGGTTTCGTCGACGGGTGGGTCACTTTCTTCGCCGGATTCTCCGCACCGATCGCGGCCGCGGCGCTGGCCATCGCCGCCTACGTCGGGTATTTCTGGCCCGCTGTGGGCCCTGAGCAGGCGGCCGAGCCTCTATTCTCGCTCGGCTTTGTGTCACTTCAGCTTGGAGGCGCGCAACTCCTTGCCTGCGGGGTGGTCGTCCTGTTCACCCTGCTCAACGTGTTCAACGTCTCCCGCGTGGCCGAACTCCAGAATGTGCTGACGGCGGGGAAGCTGCTCGTTCTGCTGGTTTTTCTCGTGCTCGGGTTCGCCTTCGGTGACGGGAGCTGGGAGCATTTCGCGCAAGCGGCCGAGCGAACGTCGTCGACATCACTCCCGGCGCAGTTCGCGATTAGCCTGGTTTTCATCTACGTCGGCTACAGCGGCTGGAATGCGGCGGTTTACGTGGCCGAAGAGATTCGCGACCCCCAGCGGACCCTGCCCAAAGCCCTGCTGTTTGGCACCGTGCTCGTGGCCGCGTTCTTCCTCGCCCTCAACTGCCTCTACATCTACGCCAATCCGCTGGCGGACATGGCCGGCAACTTGGCGGTCGGCGCAACCGCCGCGGACGCTTTGTTCGGGCCGCGGGCTGCTGGATTCTTTGCGGCGGCCATGGCTGCCTCGCTGCTCGCGACGGTCAACGCTATGTCTATGATTGGCCCTCGCGTTTACTACGCCATGGCCCAGAACCGCGCCTTTCTGCCGGCCGCCGCCAAGGTCCACCCTATCTGGCACAGCCCCTGGATCGCGGTCCTCGCGCAAGGCACTTGCTGCTGCGCGTTGATCATCACCGGGACGTTCGAGAGCCTGATGTATTACATCGGCTTCCTGCTCAACCTCTTCTCGGCGCTCTCGGTCCTCGCGCTCATCAAGTTTCGGAAGCGCGCCGGATGGAACCCCGTTCGCGCGGTCAGCTTCGCCTTTCCCCTGGTGCCCGCCCTCTATGTCGGGGTCAACGTGGTGATCTTCGGATACTTCGCCTACCTGAGAAACTGGGAAGCCGCCTGGGCTCTAGCAACTATCGCCGCCGGCGCGCTCATCTATCGCCTCTACATCGCCAAGCTCTAGCGCTTTGTTTCATATCAGAAGTTCGCGCATGAATGAAACAACGCGGCGTGCCTGGATCGGGTCTGGTGACGGGGATTGCGCCCCGGCACCCTCCCACACCACCGGACATACGGTTTTCCGTATCCGGCGGTTGGACCCGGCGACTTTACCGACACGCCGCAAGATTCGATGGCACCACCAACCCGTAGCGTCTCAGAATGGCGTTCGACAGCCCCGTGTGCAACAACACATGATGCGCCATACTCCACGCTCCACGACGCGTCGCGACTACACGCAGCAGCCCTTCGCCCACTCCCAGCCGCCGTAACGCTCTCTGGCGGCCTCGCGCCTTGTGCCAACGCAGCCAAAAGCACTTCCGCCTGTGTCGCCGGATCCAACCTTCCAGCCGAAAGACATTCCGGCGCTCCTGGGCCAGCCGGTACTATCCCCACCAGCCCACCACATACCGCCGCCACTCGTCGCGTAATTCCCGACTCGTGACACGGCGACAACTGCGCCAAATCTCTCGCACCTTCTGCTTGAATCGTGCAACACTTTGCGGCGCCACTTCTCGCTGCCCTTGGCGGTTGATGCGAAACCCCAGAAACTTCCGCTCCCAAGGCCTCCCTGCCCCGCTCTTGACACGGTTCACTCGCAATCGCAGATGCCTCTCGATCCAGTCCCCGATCCCCGCCAACACCCGCTTCGCTGCCGCCTCGCTGCTCCCATAGACGTTGCGGTGAGTAGCGCCGGGGAATCGCACCCCGACGCTCTCTCAGAACCGTACGTGAACGTCTCCGCTCATACGGCTCCCACCAGGGAGCCACGCCGCACGCCCAACTGCCAGTGAGCAAACAACCTTGGGTCACGCCGTGAAATCCGCGCCACCCAGTGCGTCGCCCGGCGCAGATGGCCGCGCAGCTTCTTGTATTTCCGATAGGCCCAGCGGGCCAGCGCTCGATCGAGTTGACGCCTCGGCGGATACAGCGCCGAGCGATCATACCGCCCGTAGTACTGCAGCCAGCCTCGGATCTTCGGGTTGAACATCCGCGACAGATCCTCGATGCTCTTGTCACTGCGTAAGTGCAGCTTCCAGCTCCGAATCTCCACCCGAATCGCCTTCACTGCCCGATCGGAAATGGCGGGGCTGAAGTTGATGAAGTACTTCTCAAAACGATTCTTCGATCTCCGCGGCCGAAAAGTGTAACCGAGGAAATCGAACTTCTCGTTCGGATACGTCCTTCGCCGATCCTCATCCCTGCAGTAGACGATCTTCGTCTTCTCGGGATGAAGTTCCAGCCCGCATTCCCTCCAACGTGCGGCGATGGCCGCCCGAACCTCCTGGGCTTGCCTCTCCGTCCTGCCATGCACGATGGCATCGTCGGCGTAACGCTCAAACCACACCTGCGGATAGCGCTTCGCCAGCCACCGATCAAAGGCGTCGTGCAGGAACAGATTGGCTAACAGGGGGCTGATGACTCCGCCTTGCGGCGTGCCTTTCTCACGCGGGACCAGCGGGCCATCTTCCTCTTCGATCGGAGCCTGCAACCAGCGCTCGATGTAGAGTACGACCCACTTGTCCTTGGCGTGTTTCCTTACTGCCCGCCTCAGCAGATCTTGGTCGATGTTGTCGAAGAAGCCCTGGATGTCCAGATCGATGATCCAGTCCTGACGCCAGCATCGCTGCCGCGCCTTGCCCACTGCATCCCATGCCGATTTTACCGGCCGATAGCCGTAGGAATCCGGATGAAACAGCGGTTCCACCTCCGGCTCCAGTCTCGACGGGTGTGCGACAAATTTGTGAGGCTCAGGCCGCGCGAGCGCGATTCTCCCAGTAGTCGTCGAAGCGGTTGCTGAGCCGTGCGCAACGCAAAGCCGTGATAGCGTTCGCGCCGCGCACGCTCCAGAACATGCCCGAGCGCTTCAACCGACTCGCAATGACGGTGCGGCAACCCGCCTCGATCACGCCTGAGCCCACAAACAAGCCCTGCCGGCGAAACTCGCCGTAACGCATGCGCTCCGCATGGCGCTGGAAGTAGTCCGCCTCCAGCGCCAGCGGATGCGCCAACTCCGGGTCGTCGGTTTCGATCTCGCGCAGCGCAGTGACGAGTTGCTCGATGCGCCCCGCGTCGAGCTTTTTCTGCATGCGCCGCGCCCAACCGCGGAGGCGCTTTTGTTGTTGGGGAAACAGCTTCGACGCCAGCTCCCACAGATGTTCGCGAGCGTGATACAAGTCGACGATCTCGATCGCGCCGGGAAAGTATTCGTGCGAAAGATTCCAGATCCAGTCCGCACCGTCGCCAAGCACGACCTTCTTGCGCGCCCGACTCCAACCCCGTCGCCAAGCCTCGCTGTAAATGCGGCGTCCGAAGGCGGCGGCGTCCTCGATCGCGCCGGTGTAGCTGGTCGAGTCTTCGTCGCGCACGGGACGGCCTTGTTCGTCGCAGCTTGTTTGCGTGAACACACAGCCGAGCTTGACCTCGCGCGTGCCGGCCGGGCCGCCGTCCTTACCCTTGCGGCCGGCCGTCTCGGCGGCGGTGACCGGTACGCCCGTGCCGTCCATCTCGATGTAGAGAATCGGAGTTTCAGGTCCTGACATCGCAGGAAGCTCCAGCGGTACGGCGCGCGCGATCGCGGCTTGTTCTTCGCTGGCGACATCTTCGCCGATCGCCTCGGCTTCGCGCTCGACAGCCTTGGCGGTCAGCCGCACTCCGGCCAACTCGTCGAGCAACGCGCGACCGCGATCGAACGACGTCTCGGAGCCGACCAGCGCCGTCATGCGGCGCACGCCTGGCGAATACTGCGTCGCTTTGACGACCAGCTCTTGGTCGTGCGGCGCGAAGCCTTTGCCGCAGCGGCTGCAGTGATAGTACGGCCGTTCGACGACGACCTCGCCCAGCATCGTGACGAGCTTCTTCGGCCGCCGACCGGCGTAGCGCGCTGGCGAGCCGCAGGCGCAGGGCTGCTGCGATTCGCCGGCCGCGTCTTCGTTCAACAGCGTCTCGAGCAAGACAGCGCCGGCTTGATGCAGCGCGTCGCGCGTCGCCTGTTCGACGGCTTCGAGGTCGAGCGACCCGCGCTTGCGCCTCTCACACAAGACGACCCGTAGCAGCCTCCCTACTTCTACGGCGACTTCTTGCTGGATCGCCTCGGCCGTTTTTTTTCCTGCGGACTCAGCTCGGCGTCCTCGGCGACGGGGCGCAAGCGGCAGATCTGTTCGTTGACTTCGAGCAGTTGTCGGCTCAGCTCCCGGAAGCGGTGAAAAGCCTCAACTTCGCGTTGCGCTTTGCGCCGCTGGGCGGGCGAGGAAAAGGTCTCACTCACGGTCTTGCCGTTGACCTTCCTGGTCAGGCGGTAGTTCGGGCCATGAGCGGGCTGGCCGAGCTGATGGCAGCGGCAGGACGGTTTGCCGCAGCGGCCGCTGACAGCGCTGATGGATCCGCTGCGGAAGTCTCCTAGATCGAGAATCCGAGCGAGGATGGCCTTTCGTTGACGTTCGAGCGCGACGAGAGATTCGGGCATAGTACGCCTCCTTTCCTAACATATCACTACGTAAGGATTCGCACGCAAAAAAGGGGACCCCGCAAATCATCACTTTCTTGTCGCGCACCCAAGCCAGGTTGTCTCCAACCACCCATTTAGTGGACAATGTAGAATACCCTGCTCAGACGTTTGTGACCAGGACTTCTTGAAAAGGGGAGGGATTTCACGTTGACCCATATCGATCGTTGTGAGAAATTCCCGCGGGTACGTCCGCACCGGTTCGTCGTGTGTGCGCTCGCGGTCTTCGTCCTGAGTGCCGGCCTTGCCGTCGCGCAGGAGCGCGACCCGAAAGCCGTCGAGATCACCGAAGCCATGCTGGAGAAGATGGGCGGTGCCGACAAGTGGAACTCGATCCGCTATGTCCGTTTCGAGTTCAACGTCAGCTCCGAGGGACAGGCTCGGCCCGGGCGCACCCACCTGTGGGACAAGTGGGAAGGCCGCTACCGGGTCGAGAGCCAGACCAAAGACGGCAAGCAGCAAGTCGTCCTGTTCAACACCAACACCAAAGTCGGCGACGTGTATGTCGACGGCGCGAAGGTCGAGGGCGACGCGTCCGCCGACGCCTTGAAGAGCGCCTACGGCGCGTTCATCAACGATACCTACTGGCTGGCGATGCCGTGGAAGTGGCTGGACCCCGGTGTGAGCCTGAAACACATCGGGACGAAGGAGCACGACGGCGAGACCTGCGACGTGGTCGAGCTGACGTTCGACAGCGTTGGTCTGACGCCGGGCGATACCTACCACGGCTATGTCTCGCAAAAGACCGGCATGATGCTTTATTGGGAGTACACGCTGCAAAGCGATCGCACCGGCGCCTGGACCTGGGAGTACGGCAACCACAACGGCCTGATGTTGGCCGCCGATCACACCAACGCCGAGGGACGGAGGATTCACATGGGCGACGTGGCCGTGTTCAGCGAAGTGGATGACGCCTATTTCACCGACGCGGCCAAGGGCCTCGACGGGCTGAAGTAGCGCGCGGCCTAGCCATTGGCCGGGCCATGGTCGTTGCCGGCCGGCCTGTGACACTACACTAAGAACGGTGAGCGATCTCGGGAGCCACTACGAGATTCTGGGAGTCGTTCAGGGCGCTTCCCCTGAAAAAATCAAGCAGGCTTGGCGCGACATGGCGCAGGTCTGGCATCCCGACCGCTTCTCGCAGAACCCCCGCCTGCACCAAAAGGCCCAAGAGAAGCTGAAAGAAGTGAACGAGGCCTACGACGTGCTTCGCGGCCGCCGGGGCGCATCGTCGCCACATCGCGGCGGCCGGGCAGCCCAGTGGGCAGGGCCGGGCGATGAAGCCAAGCGCGATCCGCTCGTGCTGCTTCGCCAGGGCGTGCATGCTTGGAACCTCTGGCGTAAGAAATACTCGGACCTCGCTCCCAAACTAGCCGGCGCGAACTTGAGGAACGCCGATCTGGCCGGCTACGACTTGCGCAACCTCGATCTCTCGCAAGCGAAGTTACAGCAGGCCGATCTCTACAAGGCCGACCTGAGCGGCGCGGTGCTTGTGAAGGCCAGGCTCGCGAAGGCCGATTTGAGCCGGGCCACGCTGGTGGAGACCAACCTTACAAGCGCCGATCTGATCGAAGCGGACCTGTCGAGCGCGGATCTCACCGGCAGCAGGCTCGATGCCGCCGTCCTCTCGGGCGCGAACCTGGTCGGGGCGATCCTCTACCGGGCCGACATGGCGCGAGCGGCCGGGCTGACCGCGGGCCAGCTCGAGGTGACGCTTACGGATTCTCAGACCAGGTTTCCGCCAAACCTTGAGCCGAACCTCTGAGGCTGTGAGGTGATAGAGCCCCGTGAAGCGACAGAGCCAAGGGCGGGCGCACCCTACACTACGGCTTCTCGCCTTCGCGGCCCCGTGTGATACCTTTGGACAAGAGCGCGCGATCACCGAGTTCATGGCCGAGCAGCAGAAATCTTCCTCCCTCTCCCTCGTGCAGAAGTGTGCGGCGCCGGTCTGTCTGGCGTGGCTCGTGCCGGGTGGTGGCCATTTCTACCTGAAGCGCTGGAACCACGGCGCGTTGCTGCTGTTCGCGATCGCCGGGATGTTCATCTTCGGGTTGACGATGCGTGGCCGCATGTTCGAGCCCGAGAGCGACGGCCTCCTGTTCAACACCATCGTCAACTACGGCGGGTTTGTCGGCGACATCGCGAACGGGGTGCTCTACTTCCTCGCCAACTGGCTGGGCTACCAGCAGCCGCAATTGGCGTCCGCGGTGGCCGACTACGGCACGAAGTTTCTGGTCTGTGCGGGGCTGCTCAACATATTGGCGATCATCGATGCATACGAGATCGCAATCGGCGAGAAGACCTGATGTTCCTGAATCTCACCCATCTCGAAGCGGCGATGCTGTTTGCGCTGTTTACGTCGATCGTCCTCGGCGTGGTCGGACGCAGCGACGACCGGGAGCGCATCCGCTACGGGGTGACGGTCTTCGGATACTTCATGGTTGCTATCTTCGGCCTCGGCTGGCTGATGTACCTCGGCCACGGGTAGTGGTCGCTCATGCCCTCGCGACGCCATATTCGTTTGACCTTCGTCGAGACGGGTGAATCGGTGGTTGCCGAGATGCTCGATGACGAAGCTCCCCGCACCTGCCAACTTGTCTGGGACCTGCTGCCGGTCGAGCACGACCTCATCCACGGGCGCTACTCGGGGATGGAAGCGTTCGTGCTGCTCGACAAGTACCAACCGGCGCTCGATGAGAAGCGCACGCAGCTTCCTCTGCCCGGCGAGATTCTCTACTGGTCCGACCCGGGAACGCCTGTGACCAGCAGCGGCCAACCGGTCGCCGAGATTCTGCTGGCCTTCGGTCGCGGCGTGACGCTCCGAGGAGCCGAGGGCGTGCCCAACTTCGGCAGCCTGTTTGCGCGCATCCCAGGGGATTGGAAGTACGACTGGGTCGACTTCGCCCAGGCGTGCGGCCGCATCCGGACCGAAGGATCGCAGGCGCTCCGCATCGAGCGCGTCGAGGAGTAGTCCTTCGCGCGTCACGTTCGCCGCGAGGGCTGCCAGGAGGGCGGAAGTATCGGCTCGGAAAAGCCGAGTTGCTGCGCAATCCAGCGCTCCTCAAATAGCCCGTCCTTGTATTGCGACTGCTCACTCTGCCGGATGTCCGCTTCGCCGGCGATGGCGGCGGCCAACGGCTCGAGCTTCTCGCGTGCGCCCCAGAGCAGCGTTCGGGCGCGCACCGCGCTGGCGAAGAGCTCAGGGTTGAAGTACGAAAGTGTCTGCTCGACCTGGTCGCGCTTCGACGGGAACATCCGGAGGTAGTCGTCGAGTTCGACTGACGTTTTGTCGCTGACCTGGAAGAAGCTGCCCGGCTGGGCTACGACGTGTGTGATCTCGGGACGCAATGCGGCTGTCAAGATTGGCATGCTGTCGCGCTTGACCGCCGCCACGCGCCCGCGGTCGACTTCCGGCCGCATGAGTAAGTAGTCGGCGGCGCGGAGCCAGTCGGCAACGATGCCGCGATAGATGTAGGAGTCCGCGGAGTCGATCCCTTCGGTCATCAGGCCCGGGAACGACGCGGCAAAGGGCTGATCGGCGTTGCGTTGACCGCGCGCGGCGGGGGAGAAGACGACGAAGCGGCCGCGCTTTTCGTTGGCCTCGCCTTGGAACAGCGGCTCGACGGCGCTGCGATAGCCGGGCCCGCTGAGCAGGGCCGGGAATGGTCCGGGCGAGGGACCGGGGCCGCGAGGGATGCTGAGATACCCAAACAGCCGGTAGGGCCCAATGCTCGTGAACCGCACCGCGTAGCAGTCACAGAACTCGGTGGACCGGATCGGCAGGCGCTCCTCTTCGGCGGCGATCGGTGTCGTTTCGAGTTCACGGCAGACCTGTTGCCAATACTCGTCGAAGTCGGCTGGTCGAGTCTCAACTGTTCGAGTGTCAGCGGGTCGGGTCGGGTCGGGCATGAGTGATTCGTTTACGGGTTGAGATGGGTCTTGAAGAACTCGTCGAGGGTCGGGCGCAGTTGCACCCGTCCAGCGTCGTGCCCATAACCGTCACCGGGATAGATGTGCTTGTCTTCGGAGCCAAGGGCGTCACAGAGGGCGTACACGGTTTCGGCGGGGCAGATGTGGTCCTGCAGGCCGAAGTAGACCGTGATCGGGCACGAGACGCGCGGCGCGAAGTTGATGCCGTCAAAGTAGGCCAGCGTGTCTTCGACGGCGGCTCGGTGTTCGGGATGGACGCGCAGATAGTCGGCAATCTCTTGATACGGATAGCTGTGGGCCAGCGCGGCGGCGTCCATAAAGCCGCAGAGAAACGGCGCCCCGGCAACGGCCACGCGGACTTCGGGCCGCAGGGCCGCGGTGGAGATGGTCAGGCCGCCGCCTTGGCTTCCGCCCGTGACGCCGATGCGCGTGGGGTCGATCTCGTCGCGCGACAGCAGGAAGTCGATCACGCGCGTGGCGTCGATGTAGAGCCCACGGTAGGAGTAGGTGTTGCGGTCGACAATGCCATAGGTGAGCAGGCCCGGGAAGCCGGGGTTGAACTGGCGATTGCTGCGCAGCTTGCCGCGCGTGATCGTGCCGAACGTCGCGTATCCCTGGGTGACGGGCGCAAGCGGAATGTCGGGCTCGCCGATGTAGCCCGGCATGTAGACGATGGCCGGGAGCTTGCCGGCACGTCCGTGAGGCAGGCAGTACCAGCCGGCAATGCGCACGCCGTCGAGGCTGTCGTAGTGCACAAGGTAGACGTCGACCTCGGGCGTGCTGCGCAGCGGCACGAACTCGACCGTGGCGTTGAGCGGGATGCGCGCGGCTTGGTCGAGGAGGTCCTGCCAGAAGGCGTCGAAGTCAGCCGGGCGCTTGACTGTCACGCGATGTTCGGGCACACGGTATGCGGGCGTACGGTGTTCGGATGTATAGTCTTCCGGCGCACGGTACTCAGCCATGATCGAGCACCCCGCCGATCAGCGTCAGCAACAGGCCGGCGGCGGACGCGACGAGCACCGCGGCAATGATGTTGCGAAAGGTTCGCTCTTGAATGTGTCCCACGGCCTTGTGGCCGAGGTACACGCCGGCGAGGGTCGCCGGCACGAGCAGCGCGGTGTGGGACAGCGTGTCGCGCGATACGCCGACAACCAGCGCCTGGAACGCGATCGCGGCGGAATACGAGAAGGCGAACAGCACGAGGGCCGTGGCGCGAATGACCTCTTTCGTGTGATTGAGTACGGCCATGTGGGCCGCGGCTACCGGCCCCGGCATGGCCAGGCTGACGCTCATGGCCCCGGAGACGACGCCGACGCCGACGTCCCGCCACCTGTGCGAGATCCGGCCGTTGGCCCCGGTGCCGCTTCCCAGGCGGCCGGTCACCAGAGCGGCCATCACCAACACGGCGATGGCGGCAACAAGCTTGAGCACGTCGACGCTGACTTGCAGCAAACCGTACACGCCCAACGGCAGTCCGAGAAAGGTACCCACGAGTAGACGCTTGAGGAGCTTCTTGTCGACCTTGCGGTAGAGAGACGGCACAAACAACACCGACACCAGCAGGCTGAGCAGGATCGTCATTTGAACCGCGGAGCCATCGTTCAGGACCAGCAGCACGATCGGTCCCGCGATGACCCCGAAGCCGATGCCGGTCGCCGCTTGCAGAAGCGCGGCCAAGAGTACGCAGGAGTGTAGTGCGAGGAAGGAGCTCTCCATGAGTGTCGTTCGGCGGATAGCGTGAGGCGTTGACGGATTATGTCACAAGTCGAGGGAGGGCCCAGCCGACAGGACGATCGATTCGCTCCTTTGGGGTGACCGCCGGTTGAACGATCTGGCACTGTCCCGAGCTTGACCATCTTCTTCCCATCCTCCGATTCCAAGGTACAAGAGGGTGGATGGGGTTTGACCCATGGGGAGCGGCAAGTGATTGAAAGCATAGGCGAATAAAGTTCTGAAAGTTTCGTGACTGAAATCGGGCTTGCGGCGAGATAGCGGGACGGAGTGCCAGGGGGGTGCCAGGGGGGTGCCAGGGGGGTGCCACGGGTGCCGGTCAGCGCGGTGGGGCCACTATCCGGCCTACGGATCGACTTGAGATGCGGATTCGCGGACCGGGGTTCGGGCTCTGTTTCAATGCATAGGTAGTGGCAAAGAGGAATCCTCCCGGGGGCAAAATGCTGAGAGCGGCCACGCGGTCGGCTCAGAGCCAATCCCAGGAGGATTCCATGCCAGAACTCTACTACATCGGACTCGATGTCCATAAGAAAAGCATCAGCTTCTGCATCAAAACCGGGGACGGAACGATCGTCCAGCGCGGTCAGGTCGCGGCCACTCGCGCCGCCCTGACCGCTTGGGCGTCAGCCCTCGAGCGCCCTTGGGTGGGCGCGCTCGAAGCCACCCTGTTTACCGGCTGGATTTACGATCACCTCCAGCCCTTCGCCCAGGAACTGCAAGTCGCACACCCGGCCATGCTCAAGGCCATCGCCTGCGCCAAGAAGAAGAACGACCGTCTCGACGCCACCAAGATCAGTGACCTGCTGCGCTGCAACCTGCTGCCGCGCTGCTACGTGGCGCCGCCTGCCCTGCGCGAGTTGCGGTGCGTGCTGCGCTATCGCAATCTGCTGGTGGGCGAAGCCGTCCGCATGAAGAACAAAATCAGCGGGCTACTGATGGAAGTGGGCGAACCCTACGATGCCCGGCGGCTGCACGGGCGCAACTATTTCTACTCCTATCTCGACAGCCTGCGCGACACGCCCGAGTCGGTGATCGAGCTGCTCGCCATCACCCGCGGCAGCCTGGAAATGTTCGATCGTTTGCAGCAGGAGTTACTGCGCGGATTGCGGCGCCATCCGCTGTTGCGGGAACGCGTCGAGTTGCTGCAGTCGATTCGCGGCGTGGGGGAGGTGACGGCGTTGACCTGGGCGCTGGAGACCGTCGAGCCCGAGCGCTTCGGTTCGCTGGGCCAGGCGGTGAGTTACTGTGGGTTGTGTTCGGCACAGCGCGAGTCGGCCGGCAAGACGCAGCGGGGACCGCTGTCGAAGCAGCGCAACAAGCATTTGCAGCGGGTGCTGATCGAGGCGGCGAAACTCGCGCCGCGCTGGAACCCGCAACTGCACGACGTCCATGAGCGGGAGTTGACGCGCGGGTCTCGCAATCGCGCGACGTTGGCCGTGGCGCGCAAGTTGGTGGCGTATCTGCGGGCCGTGGACACCAGTGGCCGCGCGTTCGTGCCGCGGGTTGCGGCCGAGGCGTAACGAGGAGAATTTGCTTTTTTTCTGTTAAAAGGAGAAACGAAGAGTTTCATCGACGCTGTGCGGTGTCACGAGCGGCCCGCCGGTCCTCGCCTGTTGGGGACTACGCGAAGGAGTTTGCTGGGAGTTTCCTGGGAAATTTCTGATGCGTCCGTATCTCTGTTTCGAGGCCGGCGGGCCTGAAAACCCAAACTGAATCTTCCGCGACGGTCCCCCGGCCGGTACGGTGGGGCGACCCGATGCGCGCACATGGATGTCTGGTCACGTGACTCGTTGACCTTGCGACTTGATTCGCAAAAACGCTCGGGCTGCGAAGCGTCACTGCTGAAGACAACGCCCCCGCTGACGGGAGGATTCGGATGACTGCGTCCATCCTTGACAGATACCTATCATGGATGTCACGAGCGGCCCGCCGGTCCTCGCCTGTTGGGGACTACGCGAAGGAGTTTGCTGGGAGTTTCCTGGGAAATTTCTGATGCGTCCGTATCTCTGTTTCGAGGCCGGCGGGCCTGAAAACCCAAACTGAATCTTCCGCGACGGTCCCCCGGCCGGTACGGTGGGGCGACCCGATGCGCGCACATGGATGTCTGGTCACGTGACTCGTTGACCTTGCGACTTGATTCTCAAAAACGCTCGGGCTGCGAAGCGTCACTGCTGAAGACAACGCCCCCGCTGACGGGAGGATTCGGATGACTGCGTCCATCCTTGACAGATACCTATCATGGATGTCACGAGCGGCCCGCCGGTCCTCGCCTGTTGGGGACTACGCGAAGGAGTTTGCTGGGAGTTTCCTGGGAAATTTCTGATGCGTCCGTATCTCTGTTTCGAGGCCGGCGGGCCTGAAAACCCAAACTGAATCTTCCGCGACGGTCCCCCGGCCGGTACGGTGGGGCGACCCGATGCGCGCACATGGATGTCTGGTCACGTGACTCGTTGACCTTGCGACTTGATTCTCAAAAACGCTCGGGCTGCGAAGCGTCACTGCTGAAGACAACGCCCCCGCTGACGGGAGGATTCGGATGACTGCGTCCATCCTTGACAGATACCTATCATGGATGTCCCCACCGGAGCCCCCCACCGGAGCCCCACCGGAGCCCCACCGGAGCCGTTGGGCGAGTAGTAGCGCGCCGGCGCGACAGGCGTGCTAGATCACGTTGCAGGCCTTGAGCGGGCTTCGTGCGTGATGAGTTACTGGCAGCACTGACGTGAATCTGCCTTACGGCTTGGTGCCCAGCTTTTCGAATAGCTTCGCAATATCGAAAGCTGTCCCAAAGACGAAACGCATATCATCCTGGCCGCGACCCGAATTTGGCGATTATCCCCTTGACAAAGACAGCGGGGGTGCGCCATGATAGGTGAGGCTACCGGGTTCCTCAGTGCGTTCGACGTGGGGGATTGCCTCGTCATGATCAAAGTCCATGCTGACGCTGCCGGACACGAAGCATCAACGCCCATCGTGTCAGTTGCGGCGCTGATGGCAGAGAAAGACCAGTGGACACACTTTGAGAGACACTGGGGCCGCGTTCTTGCTGATTACGGGATAACAGAATTCCACATGACCGACTATGAGGCCCGTCGGAAACCATACAATCTTCCCAACCCTCGACGGATTGAATTGATCCAAAGGCTGATCGGCGTCATAGCAACGCGGGTGGATGCATGGACCTATGCCTTGGTCAACATTGAGGACCACCGTCAACGGTTCCATGACCGACCAGATGCCCTGCGTCCCTACGGTTGGGGGGTGACCGGTTGTGCCGTAGCCCTTTTGCGAAGGCTTAAGGAACGCCAGGATGATCTACCACTACACTTTGTGTTTGAGCAGGGTGACACCGGATGGGGTGAGGTCCAGCGCGTGTTCCAAGAGCTTCGTGATACCACGGATCTTGCAGCCGACGTGGCATTTGCGGCAAGCTGGGTATCCACTTGACTCAGGTGACCCCAAGATGTAGTGTAGGGCCTGGTGGAGGATTACCCGCGCGACCAACTCGAATTCGAGTCTCACTTTGCGAGCGAGGAGGCTTGCCGCGACTATCTGTTCGCCTTGCGCTGGCCAGAGGGTTTCCGCTGTCCAAGGTGTGGGCATGAGCGCGCTTGGCCGGTGCGCAAAGTGTGGTTCGAATGCGCTCGCTGCGGGCGGCAAACCTCCGTCACCGCCGGCACGATCTTTCAAGACACACGCAAGCCGCTGCGGCTGTGGTTCCGGGCGATGTGGACCATCACCACGCAGAAGAATGGGGCCAGCGCCCTGGGTCTACAGCGCGTTCTGGGACTGGGCAGTTACCAAACCGCCTGGCCTTGGATGCACAAGCTGAGGCGAGCGATGGTGCGCCCGGGGCGGGAGCGATTGACGGGCCTCGTCGAGGTCGATGAGACCTACTGGGGCGCTGAAGAAGAAGGGGTAATCGGCCGGCAGACCGAGCGTAAAGCGTTGATTGCAGTCGCCGCGGAAGAGAGAGGCACCGGGCTGGGGCGCATCCGCATGCAGCGCGTTCAGAACGCCTCGGCGGCCAGTTTGATGCCCTTCGTCGAGGAGTCGGTCGAGCCGGGCAGCGTGGTTGTTACCGACAACTGGTCGGGCTACGATCCGCTCAAGAAGAAGGACTACCAGCGTCGTATCATCTCGATTAACAACCGCCGCGAGCAGGCCTCGCAGCTACTGCCGAGGGTGCACTTGGCGATCTCGCTACTCAAGCGCTGGATGCTGGGCACGCATCAGGGGGCGGTCAGCCACGAGCATCTGGACTACTATCTCGACGAGTTCGTGTTCCGCTTCAATCGGCGCAGATCACGCAGTCGGGGCAAGCTCTTCTACCGCCTTGTGCAGCAGGCCATGGCGGTGGAGCCGACGCCGTACCGCTCGATCGTCGCCGATTGGGACGCTAAGACGCTGTGAGCCCAACTACAAGATGTTGGGGTCACCTGAGTCAAGTGGATACCCGGCTTGGCTGAAACATTCGGTCTTCTCGAGCTCGGCGTTTGTGATCAGGTGGTGACTGGCGTCGGCGCCGCCTGCACGGCAGTTCTCCTCGACCAGACGGTTCAGCCACGGACATGGATATTGATGGTATTTTTGGATGTCGGCCTCGTCCGCACCGGTAGCGAACATGAGCGAGCGCTTCTGATCAGGCGCTTCGTACACTAGGGCAAGGTTGCGGGCCGCGACGGTCGCTTGGTACTGCTCGAGAAACGCCGGCCAGCGCTCCGAGTCCGCGGCTGCCTGATAGATCAACTGCAGCAGATCGTTGAGCTTCTTTTCGGAGTACATCGGGTGCCTCCGTGGGATTGCTGGGATTATACACCAGAGTCGCCTTCGTGTTCTGAAAAATGAAGACGAATATCGCCGCGTCGTATAGAGTCCGAAATCGGATTGGCAAGGGGATTATGTCGTTTGGCGGCAGGGCGCGCCGATGGCGGTCTACGAGAACCCGCACCGCTGGGACGAGTTTCTGCATTGGTAGCCGTCGGCGTAGGGACAGAGGCGCGGATGTGAATCCGCGCGCCCGCGGGCGCGGCCCGCGGCGGGGTTGGTGAGTTGCGCCGTCGGTGTAAGGCCACGGGTCGAGTTTTGCGAAGCTTTCCGCGCCCTTCGGCGCAGGCCCGCGCGACGACCAGCAGCACGATCGGTCCAGCGATGATCCCGAAGCGGATGCCTGTCGCCGCTTGCAGAAGTGCGGCAGAATCGCGTCGATTGAGTCACAAGAGCTTTGAAACATGCTAAACGTTCCCTTTCCAGTCACTTACGCGGTCGCGGGGCCCCGATCCCTTGCTGGCGGACGTTATGCTGATACTGGATGGCGGCGACGGCGGCAGCGAGGTTGAGACCGTTTCAAATAACCTCAAAGCTTTGTGGGCGCTCGGAACCAAGCAACAAGAGACACCGTTATTCCTTCGCGGCTCTTTGCGGTGGCGGCTCTCGTTGGGTGGCCTGCGCCAACCCCGCTGGTTTTCTGCCCGACTTGGCCCGACTTCTACTTCATCAGTATTCGTGGCCACGGCTCGGTTCGAAAGCCCTGGCTTGTTTCGCGCTGCTGATGGTCCCGTCGGTGCCGTGCTTCGGCGAGCCATCGAACCTCCCCACCTTCGCGGACCGGCGCCAACAAGCCGGCATCGAGTTCCGCCATCACGGCAACCCCACTGCTGACAAGTATCTGATCGAAACCATGGGCGGCGGCGTGGCCGCTTCGACTACGACAACGACGGCTTGCTCGATATCTTTTTCGTGAACAGCGGCGATCTCGTGAAGACGGACGCCGGCGTTCAGGTCGACCGTTCCGAGCCGCGATACTTCAATCGTCTCTACCGCAACAACGGGGACGGCAACTTCCAGGACGCCACCGAAAAAGCCGGGCTGTCGGGCGCCCGGAGCGGCCTCTACGGTATGGGCGTCGCCTCCGGTGACTACGACAACGATGGCTTTACCGACCTATTCCTCACAAGCGCGGCCCACACCAGGCTCTTCCGCAATCGCGGCGACGGCACGTTCGAGGACGTCACCGCCGCCGCCAAGGCCGACGTCCCCGGTTGGTCGACCAGCGCCGGCTTCGTCGACTACGACGGCGACGGCCGGCTCGACCTGTTCGTCACGCGGTACCTCGACTGGGACTTCTCGAAACACATCGAGTGCGGCGAATCGTTTCGCGTCTACTGCACGCCGAAGCGCCACCAACCGGTCGCCAATGTGCTGCTGCACAACGAGGGCGACGGTACGTTCAGCGACGTCTCCCGAGCGTCGGGCGTGGGCCGGGTGTTGGGGAAGTCGCTCGGCGCCGCCTTTAACGATGTCGACGCCGACGGACGCGTCGACATCGTCGTGGCAAACGATTCGGTCGCGCAGATGCTCTTCCACAACAACGGCGACGGCACGTTCAGCGAGCAGGCGCTCGAAGCCGGGCTGGCCTACAACGAAGAGGGCGGCAGCTACGCCGGCATGGGCATCGACTTCAACGACTACAACAACGACGGCCGTCCGGACGTTTTCATTACCAACCTGTCGAAGGAACTCTATGCTCTCTATCGCAACGGCGGCGACGGCCTGTTCAGCTACATCACCCGGCCCAGCTACCTGGCCAACATCACGACCTTCATGTCCGGCTGGGGTACTCGCTTTGTGGACTTGGACCTCGACGGCTGGAAGGATCTGTTCGTTGCGCAAAGTCACGTACTCGACAACGTCGAGCGCATCGACTCGGCGCTCTCTTACCGGCAGGCGCCGTTACTCGCGCGCAACGTAAACGGCAAGTTCGTCGACGTGTCGAGCCAAGGCGGGCCGGTGTTCCTCAACGATTACGCCGGACGCGGCGCGGCGTTTGGAGATCTCGACAACGATGGTGACCTAGACGTCGTGATGGCCGTGTTGAATGATTTTCCGCTCGTGCTCTACAGCAATGCGTCCGAGTTGGGCAACCATTGGCTGCAAGTGAAGCTGACCGGCGCGGGGAGCACCACGACGGGGAGCAACCGAGAGGGGCAAGGGGCCACGATCAAGCTGCGCGCCGGGGGCAAGCTGCAGTGGAGCTACGCCACCACAGCGGGCAGCTATCTCTCCGCAAACGACGCACGCGTCCACTTTGGTCTGGGTGGCAGCGATGTAGTGGAATGGATGGAAGTTCTATGGCCCAGCGGCGCCAAACAGACGCTCACCGACTTGCGTGCCGATCAGATCGTCACGGTAGCCGAACCCAGACGGAACGGTAGCCCGAGCGGTGGCGGGCCCGCGGGGACGCTCGCTCCATTCGCCAGCGCGGCATGCTGTTTCCGCGTGCCTTCTGCTGCTGCTGATTCCCGTTTCCCACTCGGTTTCGTCGGCCCAGGCGATCGACCCGCAAGCGGCGGCGCACGTCCGCGCGGGTATCGAGGCGCGCCAACAGGACCGCCTCGACGATGCCGCCCGTGAGCTGGAAGCGGCGGCCCAACTCGCCCCGCGGATCGCCGAGATCCATCTCAACTTGGGGCTCGTGCGCCACGAGCAAGGGAAGTACGCCCAGGCCGTCGAGTCGCTCCGCATCGCGCTCGAACTGAAGCCCGATGTCACCGACGCGCGGGGTTTGTTGGGGTTCGACCTGCTCTCGCTGGGCCGACTGCCCTAGGCGATCGAGCAGCTCGAGAGGGCGCACGGTGAGGCACCCGCCAACCCGCAAATCAACTCCTGGTTGGGTCTGGCGTATCTGCGGGCAGGGGAGCCGCGCAAGGCGATCCCCAAGCTGGAGGCCGCGCGCAAAGCGAAGCCGAGTGACCTCGACATGCTCTACTACCTGGCGCAAGCGTACTCGAGGGTGTCGGCCCAACTTCATATCGGGCTGTTTCAGGTGGGTCCCGACTCGGCGCGCGGTCACATGGCCCGGGCCGACGACCATGCCATCGACGGCCGTCCCAACGAGGCCATCAAGGAGTACGAGAGGGTGCTGGAGTCGGCCCGAACATGCCCGGGGTTCATGCCGCGCTCGGCGAACTCTATGCGGAGGCGTCGGACTTCGAGCAGGCCGAGCGCCACTACGCAAGCGAGCTGGCCGTTTCGCCCGGCGGCCCCGACCTCAACACTGACTACGGCCGCGTGCTGGTGCAACTGGGCCGGTCCGCCGAGGCGATTCCGTATCTCCGGAAAGCCGTGGCGGCGGACCCAACGCCGGCGGACGCGTACTGGCAATTGGGCAAGGCCCTGTTCGACGAAGGCCAAGCCGTCGAGGCGGAGGCGGCGCTACGAAAGGTGCTAGCGTTGGGAGCGTCGCTGCAGACCACCATGTCGACGCACTACCAGCTTGGGCAGGTCCTTCGGCATCAAGGCAAGAGGGAGGAGTCGGCGAAGCACCTGGCGATGTTCCGCAAGCTGCGCGGACAGCTTCTGCGTGCCGAGCAGAAAGCTCAGTAGGGCAGGTTCGTCACAGCAGAGCCGCATCCAGCGACTCCTCGTGCGCAACGTGCCTGGACAACACGCCACCCCGCTCTAGATAGCCGATCAACTCTTCGCGATCGTTGGCGAAGAACTCATCGAGCAGTCGGTCGAGCGCCAGATCGAGCGCGGTCTCGCGGCTCAGCGCGGGCGAATAGACGTAGCTACGGCCCCGCTTGCGCCGAGTCACAGCCCCTTTGTGAGCGAGCCGGTCGAGCAGCGTGAGAACCGTGGTGTAGGCCAGCGGCTTGGTCGGCTCGAGGTCGTCGCGCACCTCGCCGACGGTGGCCGATCCGCGCGACCACAGCACCTTCATCGCTTGCATCTCGAGCGGCGGGGGCAGCCGGTCGGGTTTTTGTGCAAGCTCGGCCATCGAGGTTACCTGGCTCTTGTTGATGCTAGCGGGCCGCCGTAGGCCGTAGGGGCTCATCCCTTGCCCCCTTGATCTGTTCCCTTGATCGCCTCTTGGAGCCGCTCCCCAAACAAGCTCGGCACCGCCGGACGGCTGCGCGGCGGAGGTGCGGCCTTCGGCGAAGGCGCGGCATTCCGCGCAGGTTCGGCTGCCGCGGGCGGATCGAGGAACTGGTCCTTCTTCAGCAGCATGCGCTCGAGCGACGGATTGTAGCGCGTCCAGTCGGAATCGCCTACCGTGTCCGCCGCCACCGACGCGCGCATGCTTTCGAGCTTCGAGTCGAGATCATCGATGTAGTGCAACAGCAACGCTTCGGGAAACATCGGCAGCTTCGGCGAGCCAAACGCGTACTGGCCGTGGTGGCTCAAGATCATGTGCTCGACGAGCATCTTCAGCTTCGGCGGGAAGTCGCCGACCTCGGCGCACTTGCGGTCGAGCATACGTAGCACGATCACAATGTGCCCGAGCAACTGGCCCTCGTCTCCATAGCCGAACGTACGCTTGTACGTCAGCTCGTGAATCTTGCCGAGGTCGTGCAGAACGACACCCGCCGTTACCAAATCGAGATCGACGAAGTCGTAGTTGCTCGCCGTTAACCGCGCCAAGCGCAGCAGGGACGTGACGTGCTCGAGCAGTCCGCCCACAAACGCGTGATGCAGCGTCTTCGCAGCCGGCGCCACCTTCATGCGCGACGCGATCTCATCGTCGTCGATGAAGCTGTGCAGCAATCGCTTCAAGTCGGGATTGCCGATTCCATCGACCGCGCTCAGCAACTCCGACCACATCTCGCCGATGTTGCGCGTGGTGTGAGGAAGATAGTCGGCGATCTCGACCTCGGACTCATCGAGACGGCGCAGACGATGAATCGTAATCTGCGGCCGGTCGCGGTAGATGTGAACCAGGCCGGCGGCCTTGACAAAATCGTCGCGGTCAAAGGTATCGACGACATCCTCGATGTCGTCCCACATCTTGGCTTCGAGCTGACCGGTACGGTCGCAGAGAACGAGCGAGAGGTAGCGTTCTCCGGACTTCTTGAGCCGCACGTCCTTCGACTGGACGAGAAAATAGGCGGTTACCGATTCGTTCGGCTGCAGGTCGGTAACGTATTTGTCTTTCACGATAGGGGGAGTCGGGATCCGTGCCTCTTCGGGCTAGCTGCTGCCCGCGTCGTCCTTGGCTTCTTCGCCACCTTTGGCCTCGCCGTCTTTGTCCTTGTCGCCGCCGCCGCCGGGTAACGGGATGAGCCACAACAGGCGGCGTTTCTTTTTCTTCTTCAGGAGCTCTTCCTTGGTAGTCGTCACCGGCGCCAAATCGGCCGGGTCGCTCCACGAAGTATCCTTGCCGGCCACGGCCGCCTCGTCCAAGTACCCCGGGCGAATCTCGATGTAAGCCTCCTCACGCAGGGTGGTGAGATACTCGCGCACGGCCGGGTCCCATTTCGGTCCCATCAAGCGGTTACGGATCTCTTCCTGCGCCTCTTCGAGCTCGGCCTGCCCTGCTCGAAAACGCTCATCGACCTTCAACAGCAGATACCCGTTCGGCACTTCGATCAGTTCGGTGATGAAGCCGGGGTTGGCGTCAAATACGATCTCCTCGATTTCCTTGCGGAGGGAGCCTCGCTCGAATGACCCCAACGCCCCGCCCTGCTCGGCGCTCTGCTTGTTCTCGGAAAATCGGCGCGCCATCTCGGCGAACAGTTCGCCGCTGTGGACACGGTCATGCACCTCGTTGGCCTTCTTCTTGGCTTCCTCGATCTCCGCCGCCTTCTTGCCTTCCGTCGAGACGAAGATTTCGCTCAGGCGTACGCTCTCTTTGCGCACAAACTCCGTCTTGTGCTCGTTGTAGTACTGCTCGACCTCTTCTTGAGCGACCACGATGCGCGAGCCGACCTCTTGGCCCAGCACGGCCTGTGACATGAGGTTCCGCCGCAACTGGTCCATCAAATCTTCAATCGGAAGATCAAAGCGCTTGATGGCCCAGTCCTCGAACTCCTCGGTCGTCTTGAGGTCATTCTGCTCCATGATGCGGTCGCGCTGGCGCAGCACTTGGGCCTCGATGTTGACCTCGAGTTGGTCGCCCTTCTGCACCAAGAGCAACTCATCGATGAGGTTACGCAACGTGTCCTTTTCAGCCTTCGCGAGCAGCGCCGGCCGATCCTGATCGGTGACGCTCCTGTTGGCGGCGACCTGGGCGCGCGCTTCGGCCATCGCGTCTTGGTACGCCGAGCGAGCGATGATGTCGCCGTTGACCTTCGCGATGATCTCCTCGAGGATGACCGTCGCCGCACGAACAGCGATGACCAACGGCCCGAGGGCCATCGTCAGCAACCCAACCAGTAGAACTTTTTTACCGAGTCTCATAAAGCTGTCTTCCCCGAGATGGCACGGCGGTAATACCGCCAACGGCCTGATCGGCACACCGGCAACGACCGGGCCGGCGCCGGCCCCGTTGCTACCCGAAGCCCCGCCACCCTTATCGTACAAACATATCTTCGCATCACGGGGCAAGTCGGGTGCAAAATCTTGGGTAGCTTGGCTTTCGGTTGGGGGCGCTGGGAGCACTCCGTCCGCTTTTCCCTGGTTCGGATGCGCCGTCACTCGGGGCAGGCGTCGAGGGCTCGATCCACGTCGACCATGATGGCCGCCAGTTGAACCTCGTCTACCACCAAGTGTCTCAGCAGTCGCTCGACCGCCCGAGTTCGCGTCAGCGCGCTGTCGCGGGTTGCGGGACCCGACTCGGCGTTCGGTCTGGCGCTCCAGCCGGGATTCGCCCATTCCAAGATCAGATCGTACGGGTAACCTTCGATTCCTCGAAGAAGGAACCCGTTCTCGGACTTGGTGCATTCTACACTCATAGGGGCGAGCATAGCAGCTTGGGGCTAGTCCGTTTCCAGGGCTTCCTGAAAAAAAGGGCTCGGGGAAAAGGGCTCTGGAATGGACCCGAAAAGCGAGACCAGGAAAGAAGGGACAATGAACCAGGGAACGGGAAGGAGGTTCAATTGTCTCGAAGACGATTCACGAAGGAGTTCAAGCTGGCGGCCGTCCGGCGGCTCGAAGCCGGCGAGTCGGGCTCGGCTCTAGTGTAGTGCGTCAAGCAGATTGCACCTTATGCAGGGCGGCACGTCCGCGCTTGACTTTCTCGAGGATGTCGGAGGCGGTCCAGATGAAGGGCGTGGGATGCTCGTTGTGCTGGGCGATGTAGTCGTCAATGGCGGCGACGAGCTCGTCCACGCTGCGAAACACGCCGCGGCGCAGGCGCTTGACGGTGAGATCGCGAAAGAATCGCTCGACCATGTTCAGCCACGACGCCGAGGTCGGGGTGAAATGAATGTGGAAGCGCGGGTGACGATCGAGCCAACGCTTCACAGCGGCATGCTTGTGGGTGGCATAGTTGTCCACGATGAGATGAAGCTGTTTGTCCTTGGGAGTGCGGCGGTCAATTAAGCGCAGGAAGCGCAACCATTCCTGGTGGCTGTGTCGGGGCATGCACTCGGCGATCACGCTGCCGTCAAGAGTGTTGAGCGCCGCAAACAGGGTGGTCGTGCCGTTGCGCTTGTAATCGTGGGTCATCGTTTGGCCGCGTCCCTTTTTGAGCGGCAGGCCGGGTTGGGTGCGATCGAGGGCTTGGATTTGGGACTTCTCATCGAGCGAGAGAACCAGAGCATGCTCAGGCGGATTGAGATAGAGTCCGACGATGTCGTCGAGTTTCTCGGCGAAACGCGGGTCATTGCTGAGCTTGAAGGTCTTGACGCGGTGGGGCTTGAGGCCATGGGCGCGCCAAATCCGTCCCACGGTGGAAGCGCTGACGCCGGCCGCGGCGGCCATGGTGCGGCGGCTCCAGTGGGTGGCGTTGGACGGTTTCTCGCGGGTGGTCTTGTGGATGATCTGCTGTACTTTCTGCTTCGAGACGGCAGGTGTACGACCGGGCCGTGGGGCGTCTTTTGCAATGCCGGCGATGCCGCTTTCGAGAAAGCGCGTGCGCCAGCGGGCCACCAACTGCCGCGAGACACCGAGCTGTGCGGCGATCTGCTTATTCTCGAGACCGTGGGCGGCCAGCAGGACAATCCTGGCTCGCAGGGCGAGACGAACGGCGACTTGGCGGCCGCGCGCGTAGCGGTCCAACTGCTTGCATTGCGCTGTGTTCAAAGTTACTGGTTGTGCTCTTCGCATCCCATGCCTCCTGTTAATAGAGACGATGGGAAGCCAATATAAGTTACAGTATTTATGGTGCCCTACACTAGCACGCGAGCTCGAGGTGAAGCGCGAAAAGCTCTACGACTGGCTGGCACAAGTCGAGCGCTACGGCGTCGAGGGAGCTTTTCCCGGCGCTGGACGGCGTCCGGGCGGCAGCGCCCGCGTCGAGCCCGGCCGCGAAGCCCAGGCCCGTCTCGCGGAGCTGGAACGCAAAGTCGGCCGCCAGGCCATGGAGATTGATTTTTTGTCCGCAGCCTTGCGGCGTGTCGAGGATCTGCGCCGGCCGAGCATCGTCAGTGGAACCGGCGCGTCGCTAACGAAGTACGAGCCGCAAGGCGGCAAGGCAACATGAGCGCACGCGATTTGTGCCGCTTGAGCGGGCTGGCGCGAGCCAGCCTCTACCGCCAGGGCAAACCCGACCGCGAGCCGGTCGGGGAACTGCGGCAGGCCATTGTCCAGGCCGCCTTGGACCATCCGGCCTACGGCACCCGGCGGACGACCCAACAGGTGCGCCGTCAAAAGCTACTGGTCAATCGCAAGCGCGTGCAGCGGGTGATGCGCGAAGAGAATCTCTTGCGGCGACGTCGCCGCACCGTTCCGCAAACGACCGATTCGAAGCACTCGTTGCGGTGTTACGAGAACCTGACGCGCGAGGTCCAACCCACGGGTCCCAACAAGCTGTGGGGCTCGGATCTCAGCTACGTGCGATTGGGAAACCACTTCGTCTATGTGGCGGTGGTGTTGGACGTGTATTCGCGGCGCGTGGTGGGTTGGGCCGTGGGTCCGAACCTGAAAACCGAATTGCCGCTGGCGGCGCTGCACCAAGCGTTGAGCAGCCGGCGTCCGGCGCCGGGTTGGATTCATCATTCCGATCAAGGTTCGCAGTACGCTGCGGAAGCTTATGTGGCCACACTGCGGCAAGCGGGCGCGAGGATATCGATGAGCCGCAAAGGCTGCCCGCAGGACAACGCGTACGTGGAAAGCTTTTTCAAGACTTTGAAAAGCGAGGAAGTCAACTGCAACGAGTATGAAAGTTTGGCCCAGGCGCAGGCCGCGATCGGGGCTTATATTGAGCAGGAATACAATCGCACACGATTGCATTCGTCGCTGGGCTACCGGCCGCCGCAAGAGTATGAGCGGCTGTGGGAAGAGGCGGCTGACGCCGCCTGAGTTTTCGTAAGGCATGAGCAGATCTATCGATCCGATGGCGCAGCACAAGGCGGGATGCGGCCTGAGTAGGCGCACACCCCGCCCTCATCGTTTCGATGAGTCTGCGGCCGGGTATTCCTTGGCGGGTTGCTCTCCAGCAGAGCCCGCCTCCGCTTCCCCGGCTAACTTGATCATGCCCCCATTGGGCTGGATTCGCTATGCTTTTTCAGTCAACTGCAACCCGCCCCTAATTTCTTGGCCTCGCCGTAGGGGTCCAGTCCAGCGGTTCGTTCCGTAATTCGTCCTGAGGGCTTCGGCGGTGCTCAAACCCTTTGTTTTCACGGGGCCTTGGGTTCGTCTGTGGCCGCGGTCCCTCCTGGGTGACCCGTGGTTTGGTTTTCGTGATGCGTGATTCGTGAATCGTGATTCGCCGCCGAGCGTCGCTTGGGGGCTGGGCACGAACTCGGCGCGGAAGCCGATCGGGTTGGATGTCTGCGCTGCCGCTGCCGGTGGCTCGTAGCGCGGCGGTTGGCGCTCCATCGGGTCGGGGGTGGTGTAGGGGTCCGGGTCGGTGACGGTCGGACGGTGGATCGCCCCGTTGGCGGCGCGATTCTCTTTGCACTCGTACTCGTCTTTGCGCAGTTGACGGATCATCCTGAGAGCACGCGTGATGTCGCGGCTCGTCATGGTGCGGTAGCGGGCCAGGTTGTGGAGGGCCTGGGTGTGGTCTTGCATGCTCTTGCCCAGCAGTTGGTTCTCGCCGTTGCGGCCCGGGACGACGGTGTCGGGGTAGCGTTCGCGGGTGGCGCGGTCGGTGCCGTGGTACTGGTAGGTGGTGAGGCCGGCCTCGATGCGGGTGATGCGGCGCAGGCGCCAACGAGAGTCGGCGATCTGGAGGACGAGCTCGAACTCGATGGCGTTTTTGGGGAAGAGGTTTTCTTCGAGGATTTGGAGTTGCCGGTCGTATTCGGCGGGGTCCTCGTCGGCCATGACGGCGTCGCGGGCGAGGAGGCCGTGCTTGAGTGCGTTCTTCGAGGAGCGAGCTTTGCCCTCGGGGGTGCGGGGGCCGGTGGACTTCTTGGCGTTTTGACGGTTCGCCTTCCGTTGTGCTTGTGTAGACATAGTGATTCTCCTTGAAAATGAAAAAGCCGCGCGGTTTGGTCCGCGCGGCCCGGTAACGCCGGCCATTGGGCCGGCGTGGTTCACTCTCACGATACCGGTGGGTGGTGGGGCTGGAAGGTCGTTGCGCGGGCTAAGTATTGTGGAATCAAGGAGATCAAAACCTGAAAGTTCTGTGACCGAAATCGGTCTTTGAGGGAAAGGCCGCGGATCTCAAAACCGAGATCCGCGCTACGGGCTCGTAACGAAAATGGCTCCGTCCCCTTTTGGACCCTTTTGGGCCCGGAAAAAATGGTCCCCTTTGCGGTCCTTTTTGCCAGGGAAGATGGAGGGCGGATCCCTGGAGTATGATTTGGGAGGTTGTCGCCAAAGCCGACCATGACCAGAGCCGACCTGAGCGAAGAATTTTCTCGCGTCGTCCAGATCCTGCGGCGGGAAGCGGTGGTCGTCGTGGAGACCCTGCTGCAGAGCATGGTCGAAGCCCTGCGAGCAGGCGACAAGGTGGAGGTCCGAGACTTCGGCAGATTTGACACCCGCCAACGCCCCGGCCGCATGGGGCGTAACCCCAAATCGGGTCAGGCGGTCGAGGTGCCTGCCAAGACGATTCCTTTTTTCAAACCCAGTAAAGAGGTGCGGGAGTTGATCAACTCGTCAGAGCCGGGCCACTGACCACTCCGCCGAGTGAGAATTTTCGATGACGCCAAAGGATTGGCTGGAGTTCTTCATCACGCTCGGCCCCTGGGCCCCGCTGGTCTTGGTTCCGTGGCTGCTCTGGAAGCTACGCGACTGGAACTTCGACCGACTCCGTCAACAACTCCGCAGTCGGTCGCTTCGGCGTGTGATTGCCACCTCCGCCATCGTGCTGACCATGTACTACGGCGGGCTGTTCTACCTTCACTACAACCGAGGGCTTCCCGACCGCTTCGAAGACGGGGACATTGGGATTCTCATCGCCGAGCTGCCCCACCAGGCCGATCGGAACGGTCAACTCATGTACGAAAGAGCGCTTCGACAGGCCTTCGACGCTGCTCCTCTACTGACGCGCCGAGCGTCGATTCAGCTGATCAGACGACCACTTCCCGAGGGCGACCAGGCGGCGCACGAGGAAGCATTGGACCTGGGAGAGAGCCTTAACGCCTGGTATGTCGTCCGGCCGATCCAGCTCGGTGTTTCCGAGCTAACGCAGCATTCGATCGAACTGACGATGGTCGCCCAACCGGACTTCGCGGGACGCCCGGGTCGCGTATCTCTGGGTCGAGTGACGAGCGGCGATCTGGTGGGCCCCGATCGCCTGAGCCTTCGACTCGGCGCGCTTCCATTTGCTCGCTTTGTGGTAGCGATGGCTCTTTATCGGTCAGGCCTCTATCGCCACGCCGCCGACGCCCTCGCGTCCCTCATGGATGAGGGCGCACTTCCTTCCGGGCCTGGTTGGTTTGACCTGCTGTTCACGCGCGCCAGTGCTGAGTTTCGCGCTGGCCGCTATCGCAAAGCGGAGGAGTTTGCCCTTCGGGCCCGCGAACTCCGGCCCGAAGACGGCTCCACGGTAAACAACCTAGCCAGAGTTCTCAATGCTATGGCGCGCTACAAAGACGCCGAGAGTCTCCTGCAATCGTCGCTGACAACCCTCGGCCAGGATGGGCCTTCCGGAGCGACGAGGCTGAACAGCCTCGGCAATGTGTATCAACACCAAGGCCGCTACGAGGAAGCCGAACCACTCTACCAGCGCGCCCTCGCCACCAGAGAGAAAGCGCTGGGGCCCGAGCATCCCGACACCGCCGGCAGCCTAGGCAGCCTGGCGTGGCTCTACGCCACCCAAGGGCGCTACGCCGAAGCCGAGCCGCCCTATGAGCGCACCCTCGCCATCGACGAGAAGGCGCTGGGGCCCGAGCATCCCGACACCGCCGGCAGCCTCGGCAGCCTGGCGGGGCTCTACACTACCCAAGGGCGCTACGCCGAAGCTGCGCCGCTCTTGGAGCGCACCCTCGCCATCGACGAGAAGGCGCTGGGGCCCGAGCATCCCGACACCGCCGGCAACCTCGGCAGCCTGGCGGGGCTCTACAACAACCAAGGGCGCTACGAGGAAGCCGAGCCGCTCTTGGAGCGTGCCCTCGCCATCTTCGAAAAGGCGCTGGGGCTCGAGCATCCCGACACCGCCGGCAGCCTCGGCAGCCTGGCGGGGCTCTACAACAACCAAGGGCGCTACGCCGAAGCCGAGCCACTCTATGAGCGCACCCTCGCCATCTTCGAAAAGGCGCTGGGGCCCGAGCATCCCGACACCGCCGGCAGCCTCGGCAGCCTGGCGGGGCTCTACAACAACCAAGGGCGCTACGCGGAAGCCGAGCCACTCTATGAGCGTGCCCTCGCCATCTTCGAAAAGGCGCTGGGGCCCGAGCATCCCGACACCGCCGGCAGCCTCGGCAACCTGGCGGGGCTCTACGAAAAACAAGGGCGCTACGAGGAAGCCGAGCCACTCTATGAGCGCATCCTCGCCATCTTCGAAAAGGCGCTGGGGCTCGAGCACCGCGACACCGCCGGCAGCCTCCACAACCTGGCGCGGCTCTACAACAACCACGTGCGCTACGAGGAAGCCGAGCCACTCTATGAGCGTGCCCTCGCCATCTTCGAAAAGGCGCTGGGGCCCGAGCACCCCGACACCGCCCTGAGCCTCGGCAATCTGGCGGAGCTCTACACTACCCAAGGGCGCTACGCGGAAGCCGAGCCGCTCTATCAGCGCTCGTTGGCGATCCGGGAGAAAGTGCTGGAGCCCGAGCACCCCGACACCGCCGGCAGCCTCGGCAATCTGGCGGGGTTCTACGACAACCAAGGGCGCTACGCAGAAGCCGAGCCACTCTATCAGCGCTCGTTGGCGATCCGGGAGAAAGTGCTGGGGCCCAACCATCCCAGCACCGCCGGCAGCCTCCACAACCTGGCGCTGCTCTACGACAACCAAGGGCGCTACGAGGAAGCCGAGCCGCTCTATCAGCGTGCCCTCGCCATCTTCGAAAAGGCGCTGGGGCCCGAGCACCCCGACACCGCCAGGAGCCTCGGCAATCTGGCGTGGCTCTACAACACCCAAGGGCGCTACGCCGAAGCCGAGCCGCTCTTGAATCGCGCTCTCGCCATCTGGGAAAAGGCGCTGGGGCCCGAGCATCCCGCGACCGCCGCGGCGCTTCGAAACTATGCTGGCCTGCTACGAAAGATAGGGCGCGGAGAGGAAGCCACGCGCCTGGAAGCGCGCGCCCAGGAGTCGGGCCAGTAACCCAGCAGGGCTGAGACGGCCGTAGTTTCCTGTGCTGTGGATATCCCCCTTGACAGTCTCAGTGGTCCTGCTACCCTAAAGGGTACATAACGTCCTTTATGTACCTTTATTAACCCCCTCCCGTCCTCCCTTTGTGCTCTTTGTGGTCCAGATGGTCGGTGCTCCGGCGCGCCGGCAACGGCTGAGCTGCCCCAATAGTGCTGCATTGGTTGAAGCCACTCGCGGCAGATCGCGGCTTTTCCATCGCCCCTTTCAGGGCTCCCATTGGGAAGAGGTTCGGTACCCAGGGTTGCGCCTGACTTCACCCTGGGCTAACGTCCAACGCCGCTCCGCGTTGGGAGTTGGTTTCTGGTCGGGGCTCGTCTGGCCGAGGAGCGGAGTTCGGGTAGGCGCTTTTTGGGCGGACGCCGCGGTCCGCCCCTACAAACAGCAGCGGTGAGCGGCGATCGGTCCACGGCGCGGGCACGACGCTAGTTGCAGGGTCAAAGCGAGGTTCGTCGTCAAGGCGGCCGATAACCCTGCTTAGGACGCGCCAAGGCAACGTAACGAGGGTCGGAGTGAAGGGCCGTTCGCTAGAAGTTCGCGTTCCGTGAAGCCGTAGAGGTGAACCGGACCGGG
Source organism: Bryobacterales bacterium (assembly GCA_965261065.1). Taxonomy (GTDB): domain Bacteria; phylum Acidobacteriota; class Terriglobia; order Bryobacterales; family UBA6623; genus JAKZVK01. Next base: position 556,916 of record OZ253444.1, read on the forward strand.
CGTCGAGATGAGTCTCGACGCGGCAGGCTGAGAGCCCGCGCCACATTTAGACCGGCTCAGCCAAGCGGGCACGGCATGCCGTTCCCCTACGTTTCGGCCGCTGGGGAGGGTGTAGGTTCAGGGGCTAGCCGGTCGAGGAGGGAATTGAGGTGGCCGAAGACTTCCTTGGGTTTCCACTCGGCCTCGTGCGACCACTCCAGTTGGCCCTGGGGGGAGAAGTTGGCGCCGGGGGTGTCGGCGACGAAGCCCATCAGTTGTTCCGCGTTGACCTTCGAGTCTTCGCGAAAGCGCACGGTCCAGCGGTTGCGCCGGCGCTCGATGGCCGCGATGCGCATGCGCTCGGCGCGTGACTTGATCAGGCCGTAGTGGATCAGGTTGATGACGGGCTGCGGCAGCGAGCCATAGCGGTCGCGCATCTCGGCGGCGGTACGCTTCGCCTCTTCCTCGGTCCGGATCTCGGCCAAGCGCTTGTAGGCCTGCAAACGCTGCGTCTCGTCCGCGATAAAGTCCGGTGGGATGTGGACGTCGAGCTGCAGCCGCAACGAGGCGTGCACGGCTTCTTCCACGTCCTCGCCCTCGAGCTTGCGGACGGTCTCGTCGAGCAGGCGGCAGTAGGTCTCAAACCCCACCGCGGCGATCTGGCCGTGTTGCTCGGAGCCCAGCAGGTTCCCGGCGCCCCGCAGCTCGAGATCCAGAGCGGCGATCTTGAACCCCGAACCCAACTCGCTGAACTCCTTCAACGCTGCTAGCCGCTTGCGTGCCGTCGACGACAGTTCCGCGTTCTCGTCCACCAGCAGGTAGGCGTACGCTCGGCGATTGGATCGGCCCACGCGGCCCCGTAGCTGATACAACTCAGCCAGGCCATAGCGGTCGGCGTTGTGCATCAAGATGGTGTTTGCCAAGGGGATGTCGAGCCCGTTCTCTACAATCGTAGTAGAAAGGAGCACGTCATACTCGTGCCGCATGAACTTGAGAATCACCTTCTCGAGTTCCTTCTCTGGCATCTGCCCGTGTCCGACCCCGATTCGAACCTGCGGAACCAGCTCGTGCAGGTAGGAGGCGATCTCCCAGATGTTCTCGACCCGGTTGTGGATGAAGTAGACCTGACCCGCGCGGCTGACTTCGCGCTCGATCGCGGTGCGAATGATGGCGTCGCTGGTCGGAGCGACCACGGTCTGGATCGAGAGCCGATCGCGGGGCGGGGTCTGGATGACCGAGATATCCCGCAGGCCCACCAGGGACATGTGCAAGGTGCGGGGGATCGGCGTGGCCGTCAGGGTCAGCACGTCGACGTTGTGAGTGATCTGCTTCAGCCGCTCCTTGTGGCGGACGCCGAAGCGCTGCTCCTCGTCGATCACCAGGAGCCCCAAGTCGGCGAAGGTGACGTCCTTCGAGAGCAGCCGATGGGTACCGATCAGGATGTCGACCTTGCCGGCGGCGACGCGCTCGATGATCTCTTTCTGCTGCCGGGCAGTGCGAAAGCGGGTGAGCATCTCGATTTCGACGGGGAAGGCGGCGAAGCGCTGTCGGAAGGTCTCGTAGTGCTGAAAGGCCAGGACGGTGGTAGGGGCGAGGACCGCTGCCTGCTTGCCGTCCCCTAGCGCTTTGAACAGAGCCCGCATGGCGACTTCGGTCTTGCCGAATCCGACATCGCCGCACACCAAGCGATCCATCGGCCGGTCGGATTCCATGTCGCGCTTGATGTCGGTGATGGCGGTGAGCTGGTCGGGCGTTTCGGTGTACTCGAAAGCCTCCTCGAACTCCCGTTGCCAGTTGCTATCGGGCGAGAAGGCAAAGCCCCCGGCTTTCTTGCGGGAGGCGTAGAGCTTGAGTAGCTCGTCGGCCATGTCGAGCAGCCGGGCCTTCACGCGCGACTTGGTACGCGTCCAGGTCTGGCCGCCCATGCGGTCGAGCGCCGGGGCGCGCCCGCCAGCCCCGTGATACTTCTGCAGCAGGTCGAGGCGTGAGAGCGGCAGGTAGAGGCGGGCTTGCTCGGCGAACTCGATCTGCATCAGGTCTTCGAGCCGGCCGGCATGCTCGATCTGTTTCACCCCGCGGTAGCGCCCGATGCCGTGCTCGGCATGGACGACCAGATCACCCTCCTTGAGGTCCTGCAGGTCGGCGAGGAAGGTCGATAGGGCCGACTTGCGCTTCTCGGGCTTGGCGACCAGCTCGGAGGCGGCGAAGATGTCTTCGTGCCCGTAGAGGATCAGCCCGGCGTCAGCCAGTGCCGTACCCGCGCGGACCGAGGCCTCGACCAATAGCGTGCTCGCGATCGGCCCTGCAAGGTAGGCCTTTTCTTCGAGATAGGGGCTGCGGGCTTTGGAGGGGTCGCGCAGACCGAGTTGATAGCTGAGGCTATGTTCGGAGAGGATGTCGGCCATGCGCTCGACGTCGCCGGGAGAGTGCACGGCGATCAGCGCCCGCTTGCCGCTCTTGACTTGCCCCTCAAGTTCCCGAACGAACTGCGGGATGTTGCCTTTGAAGCGCGGCGTGGGCTGGGAAGAGATGTGGAGCGTTTCGCCACCCGGTGCGGCTAGGTCGAATCCCGGCCCTTCGAGGCCGAGTTCCTCCAGGTGGATTTGATGGATCTTACCCGCAAGCTTCTGGAAGCTCTCCAGCGTGAAGTAGAAGGAGTCCGGTGGCCGCGCGTCCGAGCCAACCGCTTGATGCGCCGAGGTGAGCCGCTCCCAGTGCTTCTCGGCCTCCGCGGTGATGGCGGCCCCCTCGCTCCACACGACTAGCGGCCGCTCGATCAACCCGAGCAGGCCGTGGGAGCGCGTTTCCGCGGCGGCGGAATGAAACTCCCAGCCGGTCGGCAGGAAGGGCATCTCGCCGTCGGAGTCCGCGCCCTCGCCACTGCCTGCGGCCTCGCCCTCGGCCAGGCTAGGGTATTCCGTCAGCGGCAGCAGCAGCACCTCGTCGACGCGCTGTACGGACTTCTGCAACTCAGGGTCGAATTCGCGCATCGACTCGACTTGGTCGCCGAACAGCTCGATTCGCACCGGATACGCCGCTTCGGGCGGATAGATATCAACGATGCCCCCGCGAACCGCGTACTGCCCCACCATCTCCACCGGCTCGTGGCGTTCGTAGCCGACCGCGACCAGGTGGCGTTCGAGATCTTCTACGGCCAGCTCATCAGCCGTCTGCACCCGCATCGCCAGGTCTTTGACGAAGTCCGGTCCCGCGACGCGCAGCAGAGCCGAACGGATTGGCGTGACGGCGATGGACGCGGTGCCGTCCACCATGCGCCACAAGCCCATGCCGCGCTTCTCGCCGATCTCGGCGTGAGGCGAGAGGCCGTCGTAGGGCGTCACGTCGTGGGCCGGCAGCACGAACGGCGGGCGGCGATGCTGTGACACGTCAAGCAGCTCGAGAAAGGCTGACAGGGTCTCGGTCAGCGACTCGGCGACCGAGCCGTTCTCGACCACCATCACGATGGGTCGGTCGGTCTGCTTGTAGAGGAATGCGGTGTATAGCGCTTTTGCGGTTTGGTTGAGACCCGCCAGCCGAAGCGTAACGGGCCGCCGGGCCTGCAAAGATTCCAAGGCCGCGCGCAACGAGGGATGGCGCGCCGCAAGTTCGAAGAACTCTCGCAGACCGGGAAGAATCAAGGGTTTCGATCGAGGATCGCTTGGACCAAGTCGGTCGTCGAGTAACCAGGCTCAACAGGAATCGGGAAGACCCGTCCCCCGGCGTCTTCGACGATCTCGCGGCCGGCGATCCAATGAGACCAATCGGCTCCTTTGATAAGGATATCCGGCAGCACGCGTTCGAGCAGCTCGCAGGGCGTCTCCTCACCGAAGATCGTCACCGCATCGACGGCCGCGAAGCGGGCTAGGGTTTGCGCGCGCTCGTGCTCCGTCAGGATGGGCCGCCCAGGACCTTTCAGCCGCTGAACGCTCTCATCGCTGTTGATGGCCACGAGCAAGGCATCGCCGTGTGAGCGCGCCGCCTCGAACAGACGGACGTGGCCGGGATGCAGCAGGTCGAAGCACCCGTTGGTGAAGACCGTCACCTTCCCCTGCCGGCGCAGCTCCTCGCGCAATGCCACAAACTCGTCCTGTGAGACGGCCATTCCCATGGAGATCCCCTCAATTCTAACCCTTATCCTGTACGCGAGTACGGTCTTTGGGCGTCAGGAGCCGGGGCATTTGCTCACCAGGGCGACTAAGGGGTACGCCTGGCCGATATCAGCTATGCGGCCCATGGTCGCAGTGGGGGTCCGCTGCTAGAATTCTTAACAAGAAACGACCTTCTGGTCCCGGAAGACGCGATGGCCGACTCGCCGACTCTTCAAACCGCAGCCCCGACGGGGCACTCGCTCGACTACGGCGACCGCTTTTTTCCGCGTGCGCCCAAGGCCACGCTCGATCTGGGCGTACCCCACAACATCCTCGTCGATTTGATGCTGAAGATGACGATGCTCGAGGGCCTCACGACCCTCAGCCGCGTCTCCTACGCAATGAAGATCGCGACGCCGATCTGCGACGCGGTCTTTCACCACCTGCGGCAGGAGCAGTTCGTCGAAGTCAAAGGGATGCACGGCAATGACTATGAGTTCTCCCTGACGGCCGCGGGCCGCAAAGTGGCGCGGGACCGCTATGCCATCAGCCAGTACGTCGGGCCCGTGCCCGTGCCGCTCGACGCCTATACGCAGGCCGTGCGCGAGCAGGCCGTGCGGCACCGTATCAACCGAGAGTACCTGAAGAAGGTCTTCTACGACCTGGTGTTGACCGACGAGCTTCTCGATCAGTTGGGCCCGGCGATCATCTCAAACTCGCAGATCTTCCTCTATGGCTCGACCGGCAACGGCAAGACCTGCATCGCCGAGAGGCTGGTGCGCATCTTCGACGACACGGTCTATCTGCCCTACGCCATCGAGGTGCAGGGGCAGATTTTGAATGTCTTCGACTCGGTCGTTCACCAGCCGCTCGAGACCGAAGAGCACTCCGACGAGCGCTGGATCCGTTGCGAGCGGCCGTGCATCGCGGTGGGCGGCGAGATGGTGCAGGAGATGCTCGAACTGCGCTACGAAAACACGCTCGGCTACTACACCGCTCCGCTGCAGATGAAGGCCAACAACGGCCTGTTCATCATCGACGACTTCGGCCGCCAGATGATCAACCCGCGCGACCTGCTCAACCGCTGGATCGTGCCCCTCGACCGCGGTATCGACTTCCTGTCACTGCGGACCGGCGTGAAGTTCCCGATCCCGTTCGAGTCGATGGTGATTTTTTCGACCAACCTCGACCCGCGCCAGTTGGCGGACGAAGCCTTCCTGCGGCGCATCCAAAACAAGATCAAGGTCGAGACCATCTCGCCTGAAATCTTCGACCGCATCCTGCAGCGCATCTGCGAAGCAGCCAGCATCACCTGGACGGCCGAGGGATCCGAATACGTGCGCGAACGCTGCACTGCCGATGGCCGCAAGCCGGTGCTACGGGCCTGCTACCCGCGCGACGTCGTCTCGATCCTGCAGAACATCGCGCAGTACGAGAACCGCGAGCCCGGCCTCGACAAAGCCGACATTGACCGAGCCATTGGGCTCTACTTTGCCCGGTAGAATTCGCCGGTAGGGTTCAGCAGTTCGCCGATTCCGTTGGGATCTCAAGGCGTAAGCCTTGGTCCGTTAGCGTTTCGCGGCGCGGATGACAAACCCGACCACCAGGTACGTGCGCCGGGACGTAATCCGCCATCGCCAAGGCGGCGTCCGCTCGACGCTCTCGATGCGCGAGCCGAGATAGACATCCGTCCTCAACTGCTCCTCGATCAACGCGGGGTCGACTTCCAGGAAGTACTCGCTTCGGCGGGCGATCCGGCGCTGGAGCCGCGGCAGTTCCGCGTCGTCGGCGGTCTCGATGTGTTTGCAGGCGTCGGTCGAAGCCACGTCGGTGATGAGTAAGCCGCGACCGCGGGGGGCCACCGCCTTTGCCAGTAGCCGCACGTGGGCCGTTCGGATCGCCGCTAATAACTCGGGCGCGCGCGGATGGCCCGCTCCCAGCGCGTCCACGGCGGAGTTCATCAGTTGGGTCAGCAGGCAGGTGGACGCGACGACGTCAAACGGTGCTCCGAGGTCCGCGAGGCTGGACTCGGGCGGCTGGGCGGCCTGCCGGATCAGATCATCGAACTCCCACTCGGTAGCCGACGCCGGCCGCGCGGCCGACAACTGCGCGGCAATGCCGCCGAGGTCGATCCCGCCGTGCAGTACAACGCAAGAGGAATCTTCCAGCGATTGGCGCTTCGCCGCTTTCTCGAGGGCCTCCCTGTCGACATCGACCAGGTGGACCTCGGAGAAGGCGTTCGCCAACCGGTCGAGATCGAGATCGTTGCAGTTGCCCGCGCCCAGGACGCACAAGCGCCCACCCCGGTCCGCACCGCTGCCAACAATAAGTTCCGTCACTCGCCGGCGATGCGGCTGGAAGGTCCCCCAGGCGCCCAACGAGCCGCGGTTTAGCTCCACCTGTCGGACAACCACGCTGTTCGTGACGCGTGGCAACGGGCTAATGGCCGGCACTTTGGTCCTGCTTCCAGGCACGCCCCACGGCGTCGGCGGCGAGGATGGCGTCGGCCACCATGTCGGGCCGCACCGCGAACGGCTCGTTGTGAATCGTCTCACCCTCGGCGGTCGCTCGGGCGGCGACCTGCTCGATCATTCCGGCAGCCGGCTCACTGATGCCGATCTCGGCCAGGGTGATCGGCAGGCCTACCTTCGTACAGAAACGCAGCACCTCGTCGATGGTCGAACTCGGCTTGCCTTCGAGCACCAGTTGCACGAGGGTGCCGAAGGCGACCTTCTCGCCATGGAAGTAGGAGTGGGTCGGCGGGGCCGTCGTCAGGCCGTTGTGGACGGCATGCGCGGCTGCGAGCCCCGACGACTCGAACCCCAGTCCTGACAACAGCGTGTTGGCTTCAACGAGCCTCTCGAGCGCGGGCGTCACCACGTTGTTCTCGACCGCCCGCAACGCGTCCGCGCCGTCGTTCATCAGCGTCCGATAGCACAGCTCGGCCAAGGCCAGGGCGCTCTCAGTGGATGCGCCGCCACGCATATTGCGAATGCGTCCCTCGACGCAGGTTCGCGCCTCAAACATCGTCGCCAAGGCGTCACCCATGCCGGCAGACAGCAACCGCGGAGGGCCCTGAGCGATCACCTGGGTGTCGACAAGCACGAGGTCGGGATTCTTGCGGTAGAAACGGTACTCCTGGAACTCGCCCTCGTCGCTATAGATCACCGACAAGGCGCTGCACGGTGCGTCGCTCGAGGCCACTGTGGGACAGTTGACCACGGGAAGGGTGAGGTCGGCCGCCATGGCGCGCGCTGCGTCGAGCACCTTGCCGCCGCCCGCGCCGACGACTACTTGCGCGTGAATCTCCCGCGCCGCGTCTTTGCCGCGCTCAATTTCGGCCAGCGAACACTCGCCCCCAAACGGGTGGACGCCGAATTTGACGCCAGCCTCACCCAGGGTTCGCTTCCAGGTGTCGGCTAACAAGCGCCGGGCGGCGTTGCCCGCCACGATGAGCGCCGGGCCTTCGAGTCCGAGGTTCTTCATCTCGGACCCCAGCGACTCGGTCGCGTTCTTGCCTTGGGTATAGCGGCTGGGGGAGGAGAATACGGCTAACATGGCTCACCTGCACCTCGGCGTCCTACGCCGAACGTGCACAGCATACCTCACGCGGCAGTCGTGGGTAGTGTCGGCGCACCCTCCCGTGCGCCCCGACCTTCACTTCCCGAAGCAGTAGAGGGTCTTCATCGTGCGCACGTAGATGCGCCCGTCGGCAATCGCCGGCGTGGCAAAACACTGATCGTCGAGACGGTTGACGGTGAGCACTTCCCACTGGCCGCCGGGCGTCAGAACGCTCACCGCGCAACCCTCGCTCACTGTATATAACTTGCCGTCCGCGGCGACGGGTGAGGCCCAATACTTCTCGATCGCCTCTTTGATACGGCCCTGCTTGAGCACGCGGCCGGTCTCCGCATCGAGACTCGTCACAATCCCACCATCCTTGACGAGATAGACGACTCCTTCGTGCAGCAGCGGCGAAGGTGTGTTGGGCAGCGACTTCTTGTGGTGCCATAGGACGTGCGTATCCGTCAGGTCGCCGCGTGCTCCGTCGGGACGAATGGCCGACAAGCTGTTCTGGCTGGACAGCCGCGCACGCCAAAACTGCCAGTCCCGGCGGTCGAGCCGTCCATCATCGTCGAGGTCGCGCCGGGTGAACTGCACGGGATCCAGCATCTTGGAATTCGGGTGCTCCTGGGGCGAGATGAAGCCGTCCCTATTGGCGTCGTGCTGGGCGAGAAACTCGTCGAACGGCGGTGTCTCGGCGAGCTGCTTCGCGCTGCCGCCTGCCTCCCAACCGCTGACATAGATCGTGTCGCCTTTGATGACGGGCACAGACTTCAACTGCCAGGCCATCCCCCGGACCCACCAAAGCTTCTCGCCCGTCTTGAGATCGTAGGAGATCAAGACATACGCTCCCGGCACGATCAACTCCGCGGGCCGGCCTTGGGGACGGTAGACCCCCGGCGTGGCGTAGTTACGCGGGACTTCCGGTCGATCGATCTTCCAAACCTCGCTGCCGTCTTTCTGGTCGACGGCGATCATGTAGGAGCCGATGTCCTGATCGCAGATCAGGATCACCATGCCGTCGGCGAGAATCGGCGACGCGCCATGGCCGTTTATGTTCACGAACGGGCCCAGCGGCATGCGCCAGCGCTCGTTGCCATCCGGCCCGTAGGAGAGCAGCCCGAAATCGCCGAAGAAGACATAGACGTTCTCGCCGTCGGTTACGGGCGTGGGCGAAGCGGGTCCATGAGTCTTGTCGAAGACTTCCTTGCGCGGCCGCGGCGCTTCCCGGCGCCACAGGATCTTGCCGTCCGCGCGGTTGAGGCTGATCGTGAACAGCGTCTCGCCTTGGTAAGCGGTAACGAAGATACGGTCCTCGGTCAAGACTGGCGAGGAGTGGCCGGGCGGCAGGGCTGTCTTCCAGACGACGTTCTTCGCGGGCCCGAACTCGCTGGGGAGGTTGCTGGTTTCGGCAATCCCCGAGCCGTTCGGCCCGCGGAATTGGGGCCAGTCGTCCGCGGCGGCGATCGTCGCCAGCAAGATCCCGAGTAAGCAAGCCCACGTCAGCACAGTGGAGAGCAACGACATCAGTAAGCGAGGGTAGCGAGCCAGCACGTGGAAACGCAAGGCTGGTTCCGGGTAGGCAGCGATTCCGCAACGCGGTCGGGCGAGAGCCGGGAAGTGATTGGGGAACGAGCGAGTTAGGTGCGGGGCGAGCGGGGCGAGCAGATTCGCAGCCGGACGAGGGCCTCGGCGGGGCCCGAAGTCGGCCGCGGAAGACACCGCTACGCTCGGCTGCCGCTCGGCGGCGTGGTGGCAGCGCAGGATGGCAGGGAGAAAGAAAACCACCCGCTCGCTATGGCGAGGGCCCCGAGCCGTACGGGCAAGCCGCCGCCTGATACAGATCAGCCGCCATCGCGCGCGCCCAAAAGACTCGCGGCTTGCTGCGCCGCAGCGATGCCTTGAGATTGCGCGCAACAAAAACGTGGAAGAGATTAAAAGCCAGAAACACCGTCAACAGAAAGTTCTCGATCGCCGCGGGGTCGTGCTTATATACGTGGTCGGCGTGCCAGCCGTTGACTAACTCGTTGAAACCCTGATTCTCGATGTCCCAGCGTTGATGGCCCAACCTTACCACCCGCGCGGTCCGAACCTGCAGTGAGGAAAGGGTCGTCACCCACACCCACTCGCTGTGATGCGGATGCGGTTGGGAGTCGAGTTGCGAATACTGCTGCCAGCTCTCGACGGAACGAACCACCCGCAGCGGCTGCTGCACCTGCGGCCACGACACCAGGCCCTCGTGATCCCACCACTGGCAATCGCGACCTTGATAGTCGCCGCGTTGGGGCGCCGTGGTCGGCCACAGCCCTTGGACGTCTTGATAGAGGTTGCGGCGCTCGTCCTTGAGCACGATCACGGCGTCTTTGCCATGCCCCAATAAGAAGTTGATAAACGGGGCGGTGGCGTAGAGAGCATCGGCCAACACGACGTCAAAGGCTCGCGGATAGGTATCGAGAACTCGCGCCAGCAAACGGTGCGCCGCGGCCATCTCGTCCTCGCCGGGCCGTTGCGGCTCGGCGTCGAGCAACAGTCGCAGCGGTTCGGAGCCGGGGGGCGCATCGGAGAGCAACAGCAGTGTGACTTGGCGATGGTAGTATTGCATCTGCTGGCCATCGCGGCGCTGCACGGTGCGCTTCAAGCATCCTCGACAGCAACGGCGGTAGCTGGCGTGAGACTCATGGCCGTCGAGCACGGCCACGCCCAGCCCGCCGATCCCGGGCAGGGCCTTGTTGCGCTTGAGCCGTTCGTAGACGTGATGAATCGCTGCCCGCACCGCGGCGGCATCGAGCCGGCTGTAGACGCGCCCGAGGGTGTCGGCGCTGGGCATCTCGCGGCCCAACCACTGTTTCCAAAACGGTGCGGGCGCTAGCGTCTCTAACGCGTTGAGGCTGCCCAGCCGTGTCCAGAACAGCACCAGCACCGACTGCAGCACCACCCGCGTCGGGATGCGCGGCCGCGGCCTGGTGTCGCCGACGGCGGCCAGCAGCGAGTCCCGCAGACCGTAGACCTTCTCGGCGTAGTGCAGCAGGCGTCGAAGAACGTCATTCCTCCCGGCGGCTTCGGAGCCGCTTCCATTCACGCTCGGAGACCTCGTCGAGGAGCCGTTGGAGTTGCTGGTAGGCGGCCACGGCCTGGCGGACGCGGGCCTCCCAGTGGCGGGGCACAAACAGCTGCTGCAGTTGCCCTTGGCGATTCCGCACCAAATACAACGAGGCGTGAAGCTGACCGCGAGCACAGCGACAGGTGGGCTTGCCGCAGGTGCGTTGGCGGGGCGCCAGCGTGCCGTGCAGCAACCAGCGGCCATGGACGAGCTGCGCGATGCGGGAGCGGAGCCTACGTTCGGCATCCGAGAGATGAGAGCGAGTGGGGGCCGCCTTCATGACTGGTATAATTAATATATATCAGAATAACACATGGGTCAAGTCCGCCGGGGGAATGCGAATCTGCTCGGACCTGGAGGACGAGCGAAAACACTTGCTAAATCAAATGTTTCCGACCCTCAAGAAATGTGGATGCGGAACCGCTGCCGGGTAGGGGTCACCCGCCGTGTTGACCCCCCTCGCCCGGCTGAAGGGCTGGCTACAATGTTACCCGATCACCTCAATCGAGTCAGCCTTCATGCCCAAAGTGACCAACCCTTCCCGCCGTAGCTTCCTCAGAGGCACGGCCCTTCCACCGCCGGAGGCATCCTGCCGGCGTTGCGTACCGCCGGCGAGCAGAAACTCAACGTCCTCTGGATCAGCGCCGAAGACATCAGCCCCGACCTCGGTTGCTATGGCGACGGCTACGCCACCAGCCCGAACATCGACAAGCTCGCTACCGAAGGCGCTCGCTATACAGGGTGCTTCTCGATCTCCGGTGTCTGCGCGCCCAGCCGCTCGACCATCATCACCGGCATGTACCCGACGACGATCGGCACTATGCACATGCGCAGCCGCGCCGTCCCGCCGCCCTACGTCAAATGCTTCCCCGAGTACCTGCGGGCGCAGGGCTACTACTGCACCAACAACTCGAAAACCGACTACCAGTTCGAGCCGCCTGTCACGGCCTGGGACGAATCGAGCCGTGCGGCCCACTGGCGCAAGCGCCCCAAAGACCAGCCCTTCTTCTCCGTCTTCAACCTCACCGTCACGCACGAAAGCTGCATCCGCGACGAGAAGGCCCGCCGGCAACGCGGCGCAGGTCGGGTCAAGCCCGAAGACCGCCACGACCCCGCCGAGGCCGCACTGCCGCCCTACTACCCCGACACACCGCTCGTCCGCCGCGACTGGGCCAACTACCACGACAACATCACCGCGATGGACATGCAGTTCGCCGACATCCTCGCCCAATTGGAGGAGGATGGACTCGCCTACAACACTGTCGTGTTCTTCTTCGGCGATCACGGCCGCGGCCTGCCGCGCGCCAAGCGTTGGATCTATGATTCGGGGCTGCACGTGCCGCTGATCATCCGCTGGCCCGGCGTGATCGAAGCGGGCTCGGTCATCGAAGACTTGGTGAGCTTCATCGACTTCGGGCCGACGGTCTTATCAATCGCCGGGGTCGACGTGCCCGGCCACATGCAAGGCCAACCGTTCTTGGGCAGCCAAAAAGCCCCGCCGCGCGAGTACGTCTACGCCGCGCGCGACCGCATGGACGAAACCTACGACCTGATCAGGGCCGTTCGCGACCGGCGCTACAAGTACCTGCGCAACTACATGCCCGAGAAGACCTACGCGCAAACCATCAACTACATGGAGCTGATGCCGACCACGCAGGAGTGGCGGCGTTTGCACGCCGAGGGCAAGCTCGAAGGGCCGCAGAAGATCTACTTCAGCGAATCGAAGCCGGTCGAGGAGCTTTACGACACCGAAGCCGACCCGCACGAAGTGGTCAACCTCGCCGATTCGCCTGAACACCAGGAGGTTCTGCTGCGGCTTCGCCGTGAGCACGAGCGGTGGCGCAAGGAGACCAACGACCTCGGCCTCATATCCGAGCCCGAACTGCTGGAGCGCATGCGGCCCGGCGGGAAGTACGAGACGACCGCCACGCCGACGATCACGCCGGATGGCGGTTCGCACCGCGGCTCGGTCGGCGCCGAGATCGACTGTGCAACCGAAGGCGCGTCGATCGCCTACACCACCGACCGGGCGGAAAATGCCCACTGGAAGCTTTACGCCGGTGAACTGACCCTCAACCGAACCGCCACCCTGCGGACGAAGGCCATCCGCATCGGCTTCAAGGAAAGCCCCGAAGCCGCGGCGTCGTTTCAGATTGCGTAGGCATCATCTCCAAGCCCGACGACGCGCCGGGGGCTTCCGCCTCACTTCCCTACCTCACTTGAGAGTGAAGTGGACGAAGATCTGCGTCACGACCTCGACCGGTTCGCCGTTGAGCAGCGTGGGCCGGTAGCGCCATTGCTTGACCGCGTCCATGGCGGCGTTCACCAGTAGGACAGGGCCGTCGATCAATTGCAGGTTGCGGATGCGTCCATCGGTGCCGATGATCGCCTCGATCTTCACGGTACCCTGCACGCGAGCTTGGATTGCCATGCGGGGATAGGTAGGCGCCACCTTGCGCAGAAGCTTCGCCGCTTGGGGGGCGCTCCCGATCCGGATCTGCCGGGGCGCGGCAGGCTTCTTGCGTACCGGTTCGGGCGGCTTGGGCGGAGGGTGGTTCCTGAGAATGCTGCTAATCAGCGCCCCGATCTCACCGAGCGACCCCCCGGAAACCGATCCAGCGACACCGCGTATCGGGCTGTGGGCTGGGTCGAGCACAGGTCCTTCCATTTGGTCATCCACGAGGGCAACCTGCTCGGGAATCGCGGACGGGGCTCGCAGCCCGTCGGTCTCGAACCGAGCCGGCGCAGCGGCCCGGGGGACCGCAGCGGGCGGGGAAGGCTCGGCGCGAGCCGGCGGCGGCGCTAACAACACGCGCAACCATCCATGGGTCGGAAGCTCGGGCGTGGAAAGAAGCGGAATCAGAACGGCGATCAGTAGGGCTAGGCTTTGGCCGAGGAAAGAGACGGCCACGGTCCAGGGCTTGCGCGAGTCGGCATCGTTGTCGACAAGGAGTCCATCGAACATAAATCCTCCCGGGCAGGACTTCCCTCGGATCTTTCAGCCCGAGCGGAAGCCCGCCTGTTAGTTGTCGAAAACAGCCGGCTGTTTCGTGTGAAGCGCTTACCTGCTGTAGACACCGGTGCGCGTTTGGAAGTTCCCGCGGCGTGCAGCGCAAATCCCGATGGTAGGGGCCCGCCCCCGTGCCAGCCCGCTCTCAGAGCGACGGTCAATGAATCGCGACGCGCCAGTCGTAGCCCCGGCAGCGCCGGGCGGGCACCGGGGCCCGCCCCTACGACATTGGCATATGCAGGCTAGAGCTTCTTCACGTCGACGTACTTCACGCCGACGGTCTTGCCGCCGCGGACGAGCCTCGCCTCGAGCAGGCCCGGCCCAGGCCTCAGCGTCACGTTTGCGAACGTCACTGACTCGCCGCCGCGCGTGAACGACTTGCTCTGCTTGGCGTCGCCTAGCTTGAACTCAGCGCGGCCGGCAGTCTCTTGTTGCGGGAAGCGAAAGCGGATCTCGTATTCGCCCGGCGACGCGACCTCGATCTCCCAATAGCCCAAGTTCTGGTCACCGTAGCCGTCGGGACCGACGATGCGCCAGTCCTGGCGGGTGAGGATGACGGGGTTCTCGTGCTCGGTCCCCAGCGGAATCTTGGGCGGATCGTACCCGCGTGTCGAAGACACGTCGTCGAACCACGCCTCGTAGCCTGCCTTCAGGCGCGCAACGATGTCGGGTTCTTGCTCTGCGAGGTTGTTCTGCTCACCCACGTCGGCTTCGAGATCGTACAGTTCGAACACGGGTTTGGCGGGCATCGGTTGGCCGAAGCTCCTCGGTTGCACGAGCTTGTAGTGCTGCGTGACTGCCGCGAAGTTGCGGTAGCGCTGCGGCTCGTTGCCACGGTGCGATTGCAGGTACAGCGTCCGCTCCGCCACCGGCGCGTTCGCGTCGAGCAACCGCGGCAGCAAACTCACGCCGTCGACCTGGTGGTCGGCCGGGAGGGCCACGCCGGCCGCTTCGAGCATCGTCGGCAGCACATCGATGTGGGCGGCAATACGCTCTTCGGTGCGCGGTTCGAGCTTCGCCGGCCAACGCACCAGGAACGGCACGCGAATGCCGCCTTCGTACACACTAGCCTTCTGGTCCCGCAGGCCCGCCGTGAAGCGCTGCGTGGTGGGACCGTTGTCGGTCATGAAAACGAAGATCGTGTTCTCGGCCAGGCCCAGCCGGTCGAGGCGATCGAGCAGCCGGTCGACGTTCTCGTCGATGTTGGTGATCATGCCGTAGATGCGCGCGTCCTTGTCGTTGAGCCCCTTCGCTCGGTATGGCTCGATGTACGGCTCCGGCACGTCGTAGGGCGAGTGGGGTGCGTTCGTCGGGATGTAAGCGAAGAAGGGCTGGTCGCGGCTCTGCTCGATGAACATCATCGCCGTGTTGAAGAAGATGTCGGTGCAGTAGCCCGCGTAGGGCTTCTGCTGGCCGTTGAGCTGCAGGATGGGGTCGAAGTAACTCGTCCCGGGCGGATCGGAGGGCTGCCCGATGCCGCCTCCCTTGTGGACCAACGCTTCCTGAAAACCTTGGTCGATGGCCCGCAGCGGGTAGTTGTCGCCGAGGTGCCATTTGCCGAAGATGCCCGTCCGGTAGCCCGCGTCGCCGAGCATCTCGGCCAACGTAACCTCGTCGGAATGCATCATGGCCCGCCCGATGTAGGTATCAACGACGCCGGTGCGGTAGTTGTAGCGCCCGGTCATCAGGCTGGCGCGCGTGGGGGCACAGACGGGCGACACGTAAAAGCGCGTGAAGTCGACGCTCTCGCCGGCGAGCCGGTCGAGGTTGGGTGTCTGCAAGATGTCGTCGCCGCGCGAACCGAGCTGCGCCCAGCCCTGGTCGTCGGTGATGATCAGGACGATGTTCGGCGGCCGCTCGGTGGGCGTCTCTTCCTCCGCCGCACCACAGCCGGAGAAGACCACCGGCAAGAAGGCAAGCGACAGCAGGCCGGCCATACGGGCCCGGTAGAAGCGGTGTTTCCGTTTAGGCATGGAGACTAATCACAAAGAACATCTGGCAAGAAAAGGGGGCCGTTGGGATGGCGTGTCCAAGCGTTCGCCGACGGAGCAGGAGACGTCGTTTCACGGCTGAGGCGTCTACGCTCCGCCTAAGGCAGGGGTGGGTGTAGTGTAGTGGGCCCGCCGCAACCGCAATTGGCGTCAGTGTAGTAGCACCCGGCGGCACCGTGCTAGACCCACTTCAAGGCGCCCTGCCGGAAGATCCAAACGTACCCGACGATCAAGATGCCCAGGAACACCAGCATCTCGATCAGGCCGAACAGCCCCAGCACGTGGTACTGGATGGCCCAAGGGATGAGGAAGATCGTTTCGACGTCAAAGATGACGAACAGGATGGCGACGAGGTAGAAACGAATCGAGTAGCGTCCGCGGGTATCGGTGTCGACGGGGATGCCGCACTCATAGGCTTCGAGCTTGGTCTTGTTCGGCGCGCTAGGCCGCACCAGCTTGGCCGCGAGCAGCGTCACCACGGGGAACGCGATCGCGATCACCAGAAAGACGAAGATTGGGATGTAACCGCGCGGCATAGGTCACCAATATAACATGGGCGGCAGGTACGACTGAGCGTGGACTTCCGTCGGCGCCGCGCCGGAGTGGACGCAGCGGTCCACCCCTACACCGTAAACCGTTGCCTGGATAGGGTTATCTTGTAGCCTACGAGCCTCCGATGAACGCGGCGCTTATCATTCCGGCTCTGAACGAGGAGCAATCGATTGGCCGCGTGCTCGATGAGATCCCGGCGGGGCTCTACTCGACGGTCTTCGTGGTGGACAACGGTTCGAGCGACCGTACGGCGGAAGTTGCCGAGGCTCACGGGGCGCGCGTTCTCGTCGAGCCCCGGCGGGGTTACGGCAACGCTTGTTTACGCGCCATGGCGGAGTTGGTCCCAGAGACCAACATCGTCGTGTTCATGGACGGTGATGGCGGCGACGTCGCCGGGGAAGCCGGCGGGCTGATCGACCCCATCGCCCGCGGCGAGGCGGACTTCGTCCTCGGCTCGCGTGAGTTGGGCGTGGCGGAGCCGGGTGCTCTGAGCCCTCATCAACGATTCGGAAACCGGTTGATCACTTCGCTGATTCGGCTTTTCCACGGGCAAAGGTATACCGACTTGGGACCGTTTCGCGCCATCCGCGCTTCGAGCCTCGCCTCGCTCGGCATGCAGGACCCCAGCTACGGCTGGACCGCCGAGATGCAGATCAAGGCCGTCAAGAAGGGGCTGCGTGTTGTGGAGGTTCCCGTCTCCTATCGCCGGCGGCTCCAGGGGGCGAGCAAGGTGTCGGGATCGATTCGGGGCAGTATCGGCGCGGGTATCAAGATTCTGTGGACGGTGGCCAAGCTCGCCCGATAACTTAGCGATGGGGCTTGGTCGGGGCGGTCAGCTCTCGACGAGCTCTAAGAGTTCCGGTCCATGCGGACTCAGCGACTCCAGCTACAGCTACAGCTACGATGAGCGTGACCGTGACCGAAGCGACGTGCCTCGTCAAGACGGAATCCTGTTATGCGGCTGTGTTTGACACAGCCTCGCCTGCTTACATGAAAGGTTTGCTGACCTCGGAGCTCGCGCAAGCTGCAGCGAGAGGGACACCGCATGAGTACCCGAAGGGCTGGCAGTTCAGGTTCGACGCGCGGCTGTCTCAGCGGGCGGCAGCAGGTGAGTTGCTCGCCTGGCTCCTTCTTTTCGACGGAGTCTTCAAGGCGCAACTTTCCGTTGTACCCACGATTCCAGAGCCTTCCGCGGTGAGGACGAACGACAACTCAGGCTACGGAGATTCAGTTGCAGACCTGCTCTTCAACCGGAGTGATTGGGTCTTGATGCGGCTGTTACTCCTCAACCAGATCCAGGAAGGCCTGGGCGGCGTGGGATAGCTGCCGCTTGGCGGCGTGGACCAAGCGGATCTTGCGCTCCAGTTTCACTTCTTTGACCGGCACGTCGACCAGGGTGCCGGTGCTGATGTCGTGCTCGACGCACATCGTCGGCAGGAACGCGACGCCGAGGTTGGCCTCGACCAGCCGCCGGATCGTCTCAATCGTGGGCATCTCGAGCTTCATGTTGAGCGGGACGTTGTGGCGGCGAAAGGCGTCGACGACGTTCTTGCGATAGGGCGAGACGACGTTGTGCGCGATGAACGTCTCCATCCCCAACTCGGTGATACCGACTCGCTTGCGTCCCGCAAAGCGATGCTTCGGGGAGACGACAAAGGCCAGGCTGTCGTTATAGATCACGCGGGTGACAAGGTTGGGGTCTTCCGGGTCAAAGCTGATGGCGCCTAGGTCGAGCGAGCCCGCGCGTGCCGCCTCGGGAATGCGGCTCGATAGGCTGCGGCGGATCTCGACCTTCACGCCGGGGTAGAGCTTGCGGTAGTTTTCGATGTGTTGCAGCAGGTAAAGCGCGGTCGATTCGTTCGCGCCGATCACGAGCGCGCCGGCCTGCTTGTCGCGTAGCTCGACCAGCTTGGCACGCAATTCTTTCTCGAGACCCTCGAAGTGCTGCGCGTATTCGTAGACGGCACGGCCGGCGTCGGTCAGCACGACGGCCTTGGATGAGCGGTCGATCAGCGTCTCACCAAGGTCCTCTTCAAGACGTTTCAGAGCCAGTGACACGGCAGGCTGGCTGCGGAAGAGCTTCTGACCAGCGGCCGAGAAGCTGCCTTCGTCGACGACGGCCCTGAGGGTTTCGAGTAGGTGGAGGTCCATGGCTCAGAAGTGGACGCCGATACGATACCGCGTACGGGGAGCCGCGACGATGAGCAACGATTATACTATCAGCTTGGCATATGATAATCAACAAAATTATCAATTTGCATTATGATCCAATCCCTGCTCTACTGAGGAGAAAGGGAGTCCGCCATGTCCGACAAAGTCTATATCTTCGATACCACGCTACGCGACGGCGAGCAGTCGCCAGGGTGCAGCATGACCACGCCCGAGAAGCTGCGGATGGCGCGCAAATTGGTCGATCTAGGCGTGGATCTGATCGAGGCGGGGTTCCCTATCGCCTCCGACGGCGACTACGAAGCGGTCAAGGCCGTGAGCCGGGAGTTCCCCGAAGCACGCGTCGCGGCGTTGGCGCGCACGGTACCCAAAGACATCGACCGCGCCCTCGACGCCCTCGACGGGGCCAAGAACCCGCGTCTGCATTGCTTCATCGCCACCAGCGAGATTCACCTCAAGTACAAACTGCACAAGACCGAAGACGAGGTGCTCGAAAGCACGATCAAAGGTGTCGGGCAGGCCCGCAAGCATGTCGAAGACGTAGAGTTCTCGGCCGAGGACGCCACGCGGACCAGCCTGAATTATCTCTGCAAGATTTCCAAAGCGGCCGTCGATGCCGGGGCGACAACCATCAACATCCCCGACACGGTCGGGTTCATGGTGCCCGACGAGTACGCGGAGATGATTTCCCGCATCGTCGAGGCAGTCGGGGATCGCGCCATTGTCAGCGTCCATACCCATGATGACTTGGGACTGGCGGAGGCCAACGCCATCGCGGCTGTCCAGGCCGGCGCGCGGCAGATCGAATGCACCATCAACGGCATCGGCGAGCGGGCGGGCAACTGTGCGCTCGAAGAGTGCGTGATGGTGATGAAGGTGCGCTCGGAGCGCTTGCCCTTCCACACGGGCATTCACACCGAACAGCTCTACCCGGCCAGTCAGCTACTCGGCGAGTTGATCGCGTTCCGGCCGCAGCCGAATAAGGCGATCGTGGGCGCGAACGCCTTCGCGCACGAGGCGGGCATCCATCAGGACGGCTATCTCAAGAATCCGCTGTGCTATGAGATCATGCAGCCGGAAATCGTCGGTGTTCCCGCCTCGAACCTGGTGCTGGGCAAGCATAGCGGGCGTCATGCGCTTCACGAGAGGGTGAAAGACCTAGGCTATGCGGAGCTTTCGCGAGAGCAGCTCGACCAGCTCTACCTGAACTTCACCGACTTGGCGGATAACCGCAAAGGGTTGACCAACGACGACATTGCCGCACTCATCGAGCAAATGGGGCTGCCGAAGAAGTCCTCATCGCCCGGGGCGAAAGTTCTTGCACCGAGCGCCTGAGGTCGGCTTGTTGCCTCGCAGCCTTCGCTGCGAACGTGTCAAACTCGTAAGGCGTCTCGCGATTCCTTCCGAGACAGCATCACTCGCTAAGGGCCTTTGCGTTGCGTCAAGGTTCGTGCCGGACCGCTCCCTGACGGTCACGGCTCGGTTGGTTTGCGCTTGGGCTCGTGAAGCATAGGAATTCTGCCGTATGAAACTGAATGTTCTTGTTGTTCCCGGCGACGGGATCGGGCCTGAGGTCACTCGCGAGGCGGTGCGCGTGCTCGAACACGTGGCCCAGAAGTGGAACCACGAGTTGAACCGGACCGAGGGTCTGCTCGGCGGTGTGGCGATTCATGAGACCGGCGGACCGTTTCCCGACGAGACCGCGAAGCTTGCGCTCGAAGCCGATGCTACGCTTCTCGGCGCGGTGGGCCTGCCCGAGTTTGACGATCTGCCGCCGGGGGAGCGTCCCGAGAAGGGCCTACTCGGCTTGCGAAAGACTCTCGACGTGTTCGCAAATCTGCGTCCGATCGTCGCCTATGAAAGCCTGGTCGATTCATCGCCGCTCAAGAATGACATCGTCCGCGGCACCGACATGCTGATCGTCCGTGAGCTGACGGCCGGACTGTACTTTGGCACGCCGCGAGGCATCAGCGAAGACGGCGGTGAGCGTGTCGCCGTGAACTCGATGGTTTATCGGCAGTCGGAAGTGGAGCGAATCGCGCGCATGGCCTTCGAGCTGGCACGGAAGCGGCGCGGCAAGCTCACGTCGGTGGACAAATCGAACGTGCTAGAGAACTCGCAGATGTGGCGGCAGATCGTCACTGAGATTGCGAAAGAGTATACCGACGTTGAACTCGACCACGTGCTGGTCGACAACTGCGCCATGCAGTTGATCCTGAACCCCACGCGATTCGATGTCGTCGTCACCGAGAATCTCTTCGGGGACATCCTGAGCGACGAAGGGGCGGTGCTGGCGGGCTCGATCGGCATGCTTCCATCGGCGTCGATCGGTAATCAGTTGCCGAACGGCGTTTGGCGGGGTTTGTACGAGCCGGTTCACGGTTCAGCCCCCAACATCGCAGGCCAAGACAAAGCGAACCCGCTGGCGGCCATCGGTTCGGCTTCCGCGATGCTGAGCTACAGCTTTGGTCTGACCGAAGAGGCTGCGGCCATCGACGCGGCGATCCAAGAAGTTCTGCGCGATGGTCCCGTCACCGCTGACTTGAAACCAAAGGGTGCGGCGGGGACGACCGAGGACGTTGGACGGGCGGTTTGTGCCGCGATTGGGTGACGGGTTGGGGTTTGTGACGGAGATTCAGAGCCGCGACCGTGAGTTTTGCAAAAAAACCGCCGGGCCGGCACAGACAAAACCGAGCCGTGACCGTAAGGGAGCGGTTGCATCGAGCCCGCGATCACTTCTCTACATCTTTACATCACGAATAATCACGAAGCCGGGTATCCACTTGACTCAGGTGACCCCAACATCTTGTAGTTGGGCTCACAGCGTCTTAGCGTCCCAATCGGCGACGATCGAGCGGTACGGCGTCGGCTCCACCGCCATGGCCTGCTGCACAAGGCGGTAGAAGAGCTTGCCCCGACTGCGTGATCTGCGCCGATTGAAGCGGAACACGAACTCGTCGAGATAGTAGTCCAGATGCTCGTGGCTGACCGCCCCCTGATGCGTGCCCAGCATCCAGCGCTTGAGTAGCGAGATCGCCAAGTGCACCCTCGGCAGTAGCTGCGAGGCCTGCTCGCGGCGGTTGTTAATCGAGATGATACGACGCTGGTAGTCCTTCTTCTTGAGCGGATCGTAGCCCGACCAGTTGTCGGTAACAACCACGCTGCCCGGCTCGACCGACTCCTCGACGAAGGGCATCAAACTGGCCGCCGAGGCGTTCTGAACGCGCTGCATGCGGATGCGCCCCAGCCCGGTGCCTCTCTCTTCCGCGGCGACTGCAATCAACGCTTTACGCTCGGTCTGCCGGCCGATTACCCCTTCTTCTTCAGCGCCCCAGTAGGTCTCATCGACCTCGACGAGGCCCGTCAATCGCTCCCGCCCCGGGCGCACCATCGCTCGCCTCAGCTTGTGCATCCAAGTCCAGGCGGTTTGGTAACTGCCCAGTCCCAGAACGCGCTGTAGACCCAGGGCGCTGGCCCCATTCTTCTGCGTGGTGATGGTCCACATCGCCCGGAACCACAGCCGCAGCGGCTTGCGTGTGTCTTGAAAGATCGTGCCGGCGGTGACGGAGGTTTGCCGCCCGCAGCGAGCGCATTCGAACCACACTTTGCGCACCGGCCAAGCGCGCTCATGCCCACACCTTGGACAGCGGAAACCCTCTGGCCAGCGCAAGGCGAACAGATAGTCGCGGCAAGCCTCCTCGCTCGCAAAGTGAGACTCGAATTCGAGTTGGTCGCGCGGGTAATCCTCCACCAGGCCCTACACTACATCTTGGGGTCACCTGAGTCAAGTGGATACCCAGCTTCTCGAAAACGGTGGCGCTGAGAATCTGTAGAATTCGGGAGAGACTGGCCTCGATGCCGAGCTGTTTCTTCAGAATCGCCACCATCAGATAGACGATCACCCCGACCCAGATCTGCGTCTTCACCGCGTTCGCCGACGTGCCGTAGAACTTCTTGATGCGGAGGTGTTGTTTGATCCACTTGAAGAATAATTCCACATCCCAGCGACGCTTGTTGAGTTGCGCAATCGTGAGCGCAGGCAACAGAAAATTGTTCGTCAGGAAACGCAGGCGAAGGTTCTGCGGCTCATCCCAATAGCGGATCAGCCGAGTGGGGGCGGGATAGTCGCGGGCCGAATTCTGGCCGGTGAGTACGATCGTCTGATCTGAGCGTAGGCCCGTCGTTTTGTCCACGCGATGGGAGTAGCGGCGGCGGTACTGCATGTTGGTTCGAGCCCGCACGACGAAGAAAGTGGCCGCCAGCGTGAACCGGTAGAGGCGGGCAAAATGAATGTACCCGCGGTCCATGACATAGCAGGCCCCTGGCTCCAGCACGAGATCATCCAACACGCTGACATCGCTGACGTGCGCCGACGTCACGCGAATAAAGCTGGGAATACTGCCGCGCAGGTCCAACAGGGTATGGACCTTCACGGCTGCTTTCGTGCGTTGGAAGGGAGCCCACGGGAACAACGACAAGCACAGATCGATGGTGGTGGAGTCCAGGGCGTAGGCTGTCTGCTCCAATTCCAGCCCCAGATTTTCGTGGGAGTAGAGTTGCCGGGCTTGACGGATGAGGATCTGAGCAACATCGGCGTAGATGCGCCAGTCGCGTTTCAAGTTGGCATTCGCCAGCGTGTTGCGGGAGATATTGCCGCGAAAGCCCATATGGTAGAGCCGTGGTTGTACGGCGCGGAGACAAACTTCGATATCGCGCAGACTCTCCCGCGAGGTGAGTTGGGCGAAAGCAAGACACCGGAACTGGTCGAGACACGAAAAGCGCTGCACCTTGTGATGTCCCCGGTAGCGCTCGACGCAACGGCGGAACTCAACCCAGGGGAACAAATCCATCAGCTGCGAGAAAACGGTCCGTCCGACATGCATGACCCAGCATCGTACAGGCAGGCAGGCCGCCGATGGTGTTCAAATCGATTTGCCTTGAAACCAACCCTATTACGCTGTGAAATCGTGACTTACGGAGTTTCTACGAATCGACGTTGGGACAGTAGTGGAATTAACCCTATCTTGCTTCCGGCTCGTCCGGGTCCCGGAGCGGTGAAGGCGGCGTGATCACCACGGCTGCACGGTTCTTCGAGGCGGTGCCGCGTGAAAACCTTACCCTCAAGCGGCATGACGATGCCTTCTGTGCGGCGGTTGTAGAAGGGAGACACGGCTCACCGCTTGCTTACGCGCGCGGCTCTGAATCTTACCGGCTGGCCTGTCAGCTACGATAGTTGTAATGGTAAGGAGGAGAGTAGGCGTCCTGCCTCTGCTGGTGTTGGCCTGCCTACCCATGCCGGCCCAAAAAGGCCCGGCCGCACCGGTACAGTTCAGCGAAGCACAATCGAAGACGATCGGGGCACGGCTTGAACTGCCAGGCTCGGTCGAATCACCCCGCAGGGCCCAAATCGCCACGCCGGTCGCCGGTCTCGTGACGGAATTACTCGCCCGAGACGGGGATACCATCAAGCGAGGCCAGGTTCTAGCGCGCCTCGATACAGCCACCCTGCAGGCCCGGCGCACCACCCTGCAGGCCCAGCTCACCGAATCGCAAGCGCGGCTCCGGTCCGCCGATGCCCGCTATGCCCGCGCGAACGAGCTGTTCGAGGCCCAGGTCATCAGTAAAGAAACGCTGGACGACTCGCTGTTCGAGCGCGAAGCTCTTGAAGCCCGAGCCGAGTCGCTTCGGGCGTCGATCGCCGAGATTGACCTCGAGATCCGGCAAAGCATCATCCACGCGGCCTTCGACGGCGTGGTGACACGCAAGCTGACCGAGATCGGGCAGTGGGTGAGCGTGGGCGATCCATTGCTCGAGATCCTCTCGCTCGACGAACTCGAGGTCGCCATCGAAGTTCCCGAGGTGCACATCGCCAAGGTGCGCTTCGGCCAAACGGCCCGGGTGCGCCTGGAAGCCTACCCCGATACAGTCCTTACAGGGAAGATCTCTGTCATTGTTCCCGAAGCTGACCCGGACGCTCGCACCTTCCCCGTAAAGATTTCGATGCCGGCGGCGGGCGGGAAAGTCCGAACCGGCATGCTGGTCACCGTAAGTCTTCAGCCGGCGGCCCCCCGCAGAGCGACCATCGTCCCCAAAGACGCTCTCGTGAGGCAAGAGTCGGGCTGGGTCGTTTTCGCCCTCAATGGCGACAGCACGGTCACGGTCACGCCGGTTCGAGCCGGAGAGGGGATCGGTGAATGGGTCGAGGTCCAGGGGGACTTGAAGCCGGGCGACCGGGTCATCACCCGCGGCAACGAGCGCCTCCGCGCAGGGCAGTCGGTCAGCGCCAAGCCCCGCAGATACGAAATGCCATGAAGATCGTCGAGGACGCGATCCGCTACCCCGTTACCACCGCGGTGGGTGTGATCCTGCTGCTGCTCTTCGGCGGCATCTCGCTGTTTCGCATCCCGATTCAGCTCACTCCTACAGTGGATCAGCCGCAGGTCCGCGTCCAAACACGTTGGCCAGGCTCCCTGCCTCAGGAGGTCGAGCGGCAGATCGTCCAGGAGCAGGAAGAGCAACTCAAGGCGCTCGAAGGTCTGGACCGGATTGAGAGCACCAGCAGGTCCGGACAAGGGGAGATCATCCTCACTTTCCAGGTCGGGGTCGATATCGATACGGCCCTACTGAACGTATCGAATCGCCTGCAAGAGGTACAGCGCTACCCCGAAGACGCCCTCAAGCCGCGAGTCCGTGCGACCAGCAGTGAGACCCAGGCGATCGCTTACCTCGCGCTGAGCTACATCGACCCTGATTCAGCAGAAGAACCCATCGGGCACCAGCGTGACATGGTCGAGGACGTAATCACGCCTGAATTTGAACGCGTCCCCGGGGTCTCAGCGGCGAATGTCTTTACCGGCATCCGCCACGAGATGCACTTCTATGCGGACCCGGTGGCGTTGGCGGCCCGCAAGATCACGATCACACAGGTGGCGAACGCCCTGGACCGCGAGAACGCCAATGTCAGTGGCGGGGACTTC
Organism: Bryobacterales bacterium; assembly: GCA_965261065.1. Taxonomy (GTDB): domain Bacteria; phylum Acidobacteriota; class Terriglobia; order Bryobacterales; family UBA6623; genus JAKZVK01. The sequence continues at coordinate 582,346 of OZ253444.1, forward strand.
GACGAAGGCAAGGGCAACTACATCGTCCGGACCGCCGGAGAGTACACGACGCCGGAGGACATCGAGAAGGTTGTCATTGCTTTCCAAAACGGCGTGCCGATCTTTGCACGAGACGTGGGCTACGCCCGACTCGGCTTCGAAAAGGTGCGTGGCAGGGCCTTCTCCAACGGCACGGAAGTCATCTTCATGAACGTCGCGAAGACACCGGGCGCCAATCTACTCGATGTGATGGAAGGCGTCAAGGATGCCGTTCGCCGCCTCAACGCGCAGGTGCTGAATCCGAGGGGTCTGGAACTGACTCAAGTCTTCGACACCACAGAGTACATCCACGGCGCCATCGACTTACTCACCCAGAGCCTTTATGTCGGCGCGGGCCTGGCCGTCATCGTGTTGCTCTTGTTCCTTCGCAGCCTCACAAGCACTCTGGTGATCGCCGTCGCCATGCCGATCAGCCTTGTCGGTTCGTTCCTGGTGATGGAGCTGACGGGGCGCACGCTGAACGTGATTAGCCTGGCCGGCTTGGCGTTTGCGATCGGAATGGTGGTCGACAACTCGATCGTGGCGCTGGAGAACATCTATCGCCATCGGCAAATGGGCAAGTCCAGGGCGCGCGCCGCGCTGGATGGAGCGAGCGAGGTTTGGGGCGCGATCTTGGCCAGCACTCTGACGACGGTTGCGGTTTTCCTCCCGGTCATTTTCATCCAAGACGAGATCGGGCAGTTGTTTCGAGACATCGCGATCGCCATCAGTGCTGCCGTCGCGCTGAGCATGATCGTGGCCATTACCGTGATCCCGGCGCTGTCGTCGAAGATGCTGAGGGCATCCGCGGGCGCCGAGAGCGGCGGGCCGAAGCCCCCTTCTCTCGTCACGAGGAAGACCGCCGACTTGGTTTACTGGATCTGCGGCGGCGTGTTCCGTAAGCTGGCCGTCGCCGGAGTGCTGACAGCCGCGGCGATTTTCGGGGCCACCCGGTTGATCCCCGACGTCGAGTATCTGCCGGTGGGCAACGCCAACCTGATCTTCGGAAATCTTGTTCTGCCGTCGAACTACAGCGTCCCCGAAGCCGAAAGCATCCGGCACGTGTACGACGAAGCGTTTCAGCCGTTGATGGACTGCGAACCCACTGACGAGGGTTGCCCCGGCGGCGGCGTGGCGAGATCCTTCTTTGTCGTGCGTGGCGTCGGAGCGTTCATGGGTGTGAGGGCCAAAGACCCGCTGCGGGTGCGGGAGATGATCCCCGTCTTCCGCGAAGCGACGAGCAAGGTGCCGGCGGCCTTCGGGGGTTTCCGGCAGGCCAACCTGTTCCAGAGGGGCCGGGATGCCGCGGTGATTGACCTGGATATCGTGGGTCCGGATTTCGAGCGTCTTCAGGAGATCGGCCAGATCGTTCTCGCACGGATGCAAGCGGAGATTCCCGATGCCCAGGCCCAGCCGCTCAGCGGCATTGACCGCGGCAAGCCCGAGTTGAGAATCATCCCGCATCGGCTGCGCAGCGCGGAGCTGGGTGTCACCAGCCGCGACCTCGGGCTGGCCGTCAACGCCCTGATCGATGGCGCCAAGGTCTCCGACTATCAATGGCTGGGGAAGCGCATCGATCTCAAGCTGATTGCCGAAGGCGGGCGGCGGCATCGCACGCATGACCTCAACCAGTTGCCGGTAGCCGTTGCGGGAGGCCGCTTGGTCACCTTGGATGCCCTCGCCGACATCGAGCTGACGGCCTCGCCGGTGCAGATCTCTCACCGGGAACGCCAGCGCGCCACGACCGTGCGGGTGACTCCGCCGCAGAACATCCCGTTGCAGACGCTGATGCAAAACATTGAGGACAAGATCATCCGTCCTTTGACGGAAGAGGGCGTGCTGACGGGGGTCTATCGGGTCATCCCTCGGGGTTCCGCAGACAAGCTAAGCCAGACGTGGGACGCCCTTAGCATGAATCTGCTCCTTGCGGTCGTCATCACATATCTTTTGATGGCGGCGCTGTTTCAAAGCTTCGGTTATCCGCTGGTTATTCTTTTCAGCGTGCCCCTGGCGGGTTTTGGAGGGCTGCTGGGTCTGAACTTGATCAACAAGCTTTCCTACCAACCGCTTGACGTGCTCACGATGCTCGGCTTCTTCATCCTTGTAGGCACGGTGGTCAATAATGCCATTCTGCTGGTTCATCAGGCGCTGAATCACATGCGTTTGGAGAACATGAATCCGCGCGAGGCGATTCGTGAATCGACGAAGAACCGCATTCGCCCGATCTTCATGAGCGTGTTGACGAGCGTGTGCGGAATGGCGCCCCTGATTCTCTCCCCAGGAGCGGGGTCCGAGCTTTACCGCGGCATCGGGAGTGTTGTCGTGGGCGGGCTACTGATTTCCACTGTGTTCACTTTGGTGCTGGTCCCTGCTTTGTTCAGCCTTTTCATCGATGCCCGTTCCGGTCTCGCACGCTTGATCGGACGTCTGACCGGGTACGACCGTGTGGCCGAACCCCGATCGGGCGACTAGCCCGCTTTTCTCACCACCCGGGGATGTGTGAATCCCTGTGCCTGTAGGGGCCGGCCCCCGTGCCGGCCCGCTTTGCGGGTGACCATCCTGTCATCGAACCTGACACGGCAGTGGCGGTCGAAATCGGCAGCGGGCGGGCGCAGGGGCCCGCCCCTACGACCTTGCGGAGAGAAATGCGGGCTAGGCTGGGCTAGGCCAGCCGCCGTTCACTTCAAGACCTACGCGGCATCATCGACGGAGAGCGTAACGCGCTTGCCTAGGGCATCAAGGGCAGTTTGGGCTTCGTCCATTCGAGTATCCAAACTAGGATCGAGCAACTGCCTCACCCTCTTCTCGGCCCAGCCCAGCCGTTTCGCCAGGCCGGCGGGATCCAGGCCCTGCTCGCGCATGGCCGCATAGACGGCGACCTTCGTTGCCACGCCTAGGGGGACATCGATAGGGTAGTGGCTCTTACTTACGGTGGACGGTGTCGGCACACATTCGGTCAGGACGATTCGACTCGCCAGAGCTTCGCTGAGGCAGTCGGCTGCCTGGACCAGTGCGTCCTGAAGACCCTCCCCGTCCGTGTGAGCCCAAGGTATGTCAGGGAAATCGACGATGAACCCGCCATCGGGTTGGGGAGTCAGAGTGGCTGGATAGGTCAACGATTGCATCTGTCTGCCCATCATTATAGGTCGCCTCGATCAATGCCCAGATCCCTGCAATAGGAGTGAAGCAAACCCTGCTTGATTTCCTTCTTCAAGTCTTTCAGCACGGTTTGGCGCGCGCCAAAAACCAACAACCCATGGGAACCCTTGCCGCGGCTCTGAAGAAGGTTCGTTGTCACTCCGCGCTGCCGCCCAAGTCGTTTGACCTCCTGAGAAACTCGGCCCCGGTCATGACTTGGCGAGTGCGCGGCGCTGCGTGGTCTCGGTGATGAAGCGCGCTAGTTTCGTACCAGCAAACCCTGCCGCTTGAGCAACGCGTCAGCGTCAGGATCACGCCCCATGAAATCACGGAAGAGTTGGGCGGGGTCTTCGCTGTCGCCCCGGGTCAGGATGCGGTCGCGGAATTCACCGCCGACCTTGCGGCTGAAGATGCCTTCCTCTGCGAAACGCGAAAAGGCGTCGGCGTCGAGCACCTCAGACCACTTGTAGGAATAATAGCCCGCCCCATAACCGACCGGGCTGGCGAACAGGTGAGTGAACCCGGCGATCATGGCGTGCTCGGGCGGCAGCGTGGCCGGGGCGAACGACTGCAGGATGTCGAAGGCGTACTTCATCACGTCGCCGTCCGTGGCGGGGTCGTAGTCGCGGTGCAGGCCGAGATCCACGGTCCCGAAGCTGAGCTGTCGCATCTGGGCGTTCGCGGCACGGAAGTTGCGCGCCTTTTTCATCTTGTGGAAGAGATCGTCGGGGATCGCCTCGCCGGTTTCGTAGTGTCGCGCGAATAGGTCGAGCGCTTCTCGCTCCCAGCACCAGTTCTCCATGATCTGCGAAGGCAGCTCGACAAAGTCCCAGGCGACGTGCGTGCCACCCAGGCTGCGCACCTCGACCCGGCTCAGCAGGTGATGCAGCAGATGGCCGAACTCGTGAAAGATCGTCTCGACCTCGCGATGGGTGAGGAGCGCCGGCTTGGCGCCGACGGGCGGTGTCAGGTTGCCGCAGATGAAGCCCAGGTGTGGGTACGGTCCGCCGGGGACGCCGATCAATAGCGAGTCCATCCAGGCGCCACCGCGCTTGTTCTCGCGTGGGAAGAAGTCGGCGTAGAACGACCCGAGGCGGTCGCCGTCAGCGTCGTAAATCGTGTAGTAGGTGACGGCCGGGTCCCACACCGGGATGCCGGTTTCCTGTTTGACCTCGATGCCGTAGAGCCGCCACACGAGTTCGTACATCCCCTCGAGTACTTTCTCGAAGGCAAAGTAGGGGTGCAGCTCCTCTTCATCGAAGTCGTAGCGCGCCTTGCGCATTTTCTCCGCGTAGTAGCCCACGTCCCAGGGCTCGAGCTCCAGGGCGTTCTGCCCTTCGATCTCTCGCCGGAAAGCCAGTAGCTCTTCGTTCTCCTTGGCGAAGGCGGCTTCCGTTTTGCGCTTAAGTGTGTCGACGAACTCGTGCGCCTGGCTGCCCTGCTTTGCCATACGGTCTTCGAGCACCAGGTCCGCGAAGTCCCTGTAGCCCAGCAAGTCCGCCTTCTGTTTCCGCAACTCGAGGATGCGGCCGATCAGCGCGCGGTTGTCGTAGGGCTCGGCGGCGCCGCGCGTGTTGAAAGCGCGATAGACCTGTTCTCGAATCGCGGCGTCATTGAGGTAGGTCATCACAGCGATGTAGCTCGGCGCTTGGAGCGTGAAGCGCCAGCCGTCTTTGTCTTTCCGCTTGGCGTCCTCGCGGGCCATCTCGACCGCGCTGGGGGGGAGACCGGCGAGCTTTGCTTCGTCGTCGACGATCAGATCGAAGGCGTTGGTGGCGTCGAGAACGTTCTCGCTGAACTTCGTCGTCGCCTTGGCGAGCTCGACATCCAGTTCAGTGAGGCGCGCTTTGCCTGGCGGGTCGAGGTCGGCGCCGCTGCGCTTGAACTCCTCGACTGTTTTCTTGAGGAAGCGCGCGCCTGTGCCGCTCAGAGCCTTGGCGTCGTCGGTCTCGCTAAAGGTCTTGATCTGCTTCCAGAGGTCCTCATTGAGCGGGATCTTCGAGTAGAACTCGCTGACCTTTGGCTGGACGGCGTTATACGCCTCGCGCAAAGCCGGATAAGTCGCTACCCCCTCCAGGTGCCCTACAACGCTCATGGCGAACTCGAGCCGTTCGGTCACATCCTCGAGTGCGAGCAGGGTGTTCTCGAACGTTCGCGGCCCCGGGTCGGCGGCGAGCTGATCGAGGCGCTGCAGGGCGTCAGCGAGCAGCGCGTCGGTCGCCGGCTCGACGTGCTCGGCCTTGATCTGATCAAACGGGACCTTGAATTGGATCTCGAGAAGCGGGTTCGTCATCGTCGAAACGGCCATGCTGATTCGAAATCGTCAGTCTAGCAGCCGTGGTTCAGGCGGGGTCTCGGCCGGCGGAGATCAGCGCAGCAGACCGAGACGGACCAGATTCTCTTCACTCCATTGCGCCTGGTCTTCGATCATGCTCTTGAGCGTCTTTGGCGCAAAGGTTGAACCCGGGCGGTGATATGAAACGGTTACCCTTCGACCGTCGGCGTGCCGGTAATGCTGATGTGAGCCTCGTTGGCGGTCGAGGACAAAGCCGTCTCGAGCCAAGGCGGCGTTCAGCTCGCGGGCGGTCAGGCCGTACAGCTTAGAGAGTTTGAGCCCATGGTTGGCGGGAAGTACTACTGTTCTACGAGCGCGATCTTCCGCGAGCGACGAGCCGACTTCTCCATCCTGGCTGGTCCTGACGGAGTATCTGTCAGATCTTGTAAAGAGAGAGTGGAAGGGCAGTTGGGCAGCGCGGTTTCAACACTTGATTGGTCGTCTGCCGGTTCCTGACGTATCGCTAGAAACTCGGAAGGGTCACCGCAACCTGGGGCTCCTGCGAGACCTGAACACCTTCAACCGTCTCGTCCGGGAGAGGGTCGTTGTGTTCAATTAGGCTCTCAATAACCATGCGAGTGACTTCTTCAATGTTCGTCAGAGCTTCTCGCCGCGTGGAGCCCCAGGTCGAGGCCCCCTGCTTAAGAAGAGCCGGACAATACACGTGCCACCCCTCGCCGTCGGGTTCGAGAACCACCTTGAACAGGTAGGTCATCCCGCCTGTAGGGACATCCGCCGAGATGTGGCCGACCTGCTCAGACATGCCTTGCTCTCAAGTTTAACAGGCTCTTGAACGCCCCACCGCGATCGCTGAGAGCGCCGGTCATGGCTCCGGAGGGGTTTCAAAAGTAATCGTCGACTCGGCCGTGAAGCGTTGATAGTTCTCGTAGAGAATCACGTAGCGCACCCGCTGGGCGCCGCTGGCGAACGGCAGAATATCGCTCGCCACCGTCTTGACCGGAAACCAGAACTTGCCGTCGACCGCCTGGTAGAGCGTTGTGAACTGCGGGAACAGGTTCTCCTTGGTGGTGCTGTGGATCTGTGGCACGGGTCGTCCGGCCACCCGTAGGATCTGCTCGTGCTCCTGGCTGATCCAGATCAAGCCATCGAGCAGGCGATCATCTTCAAACAACTGGCGCGGCTTGAGCCGGTAGACGTAGCAGTCCTCGCTGTCCACGGTTTCCGGCCCCTTGTACTTCAGGTCGTAGCGCCACAGCGTGTCGTTTGTCAGAACGAACGGTTGTACTTCGCGGAGGTCTCGGAAGTCTTCTTCGGTCAGCCGAATGCGCTTCAACCGCGAGTCCGGGTGGCCGACGAACTCCTCAATGCGTCGGCCGTCGGGTGTGAACAGAACGTCCCGAACTTCCCGGTAAGACCCACCGCGTTTCCCCCCGGGGTCCATCTCGAAGAACTGGAACGACCGGCGGTAGGCGTAGTTCTGGCGCTCCTTCTCGAACAGACTGCCTTGTACGGCGAGTTTCCGGATGAGGCCCTTCGATGGTTCCTGCGCTGCCGCAAAGGGGATGGAAGTGATCGCGAACGTCGCCAGGCAAGCAAGCCTGGTCAGGCGCTGCGTGTCGCGACGTTTCCAGCCGACGTTCGACGCGCCGGCGCTCACGTCCTCCCGCTCGCATCGTCTGAATACGGTCAATCAGTTCGCTCCGCCTCCCTCCGTTAAGATGGGAGCTTGGCCGACGCCGCCCACGCCAAGACGTCTTTCACGAGTTTCTTTGTCACGCTTGTTGTTCTCAACATCGTCCTAATCATAGCGGCGACGATCTACGCTTCTCGCTTCGATGTGCCGCTGTCGATGGCGGTTCCGATCGGGTTGGCCTTTCTCTTTCAAGCATCGGTGTACCTGATTCCGGGCTTCCCGGCGGTTCGCTTGGCCGTCGAGAGCCGCTTCACACGCCCCAAGTTGGCGTTGTTGGTCTCCGGAGTGTCCACCGTACCCTACTTGCTCTACTCCATACCCACCGGCGTCTTCGCATGGTTGTCGTTCGTCACTCTGCTCGGCTACTGCCTGGCGATCTCGCTGCTTTTCGTGGTCACCCCTCCCGATCCCAAACGCTTGGCGTGGCAGGACGCCATCGTGCTGGCGCTGCTAGCCTACCCGATGGTAAGCGGGCTGGGCACGATGTTTCAGGACATCTATCGCAGCCCGCTCGAGGCCATCCCGACTCTAGGCTCGCTGGGCCGCCTCATGCTGATGCCACTCGGTGTCACGGCCTACCTCTCGCTCCGGGGTCTCGAGGGTACGAACTTCCAGTTCGCCTTCTCGCGCGACGAACTTGTGGTGGGCGTGCGGCAGTTTCTCTTCTTTCTCCCTATCGGGCTGCCGCTGGCCGTCGGAATCGGGTTCGCCCATTGGTCGCCGGAGGCGGTGGATTCCTGGACCTATCCCTTCGAAGTCGCCGGGAATACGCTGGCGTTCTACGCCACCGTGGGTCTCTCTGAGGAGCTGTTCTTTCGCGGGATCATCCAGAACTTGCTGACGGGGTCGCTCAAGCGGCCTCTGCTCGCGAGGGTCCTGGCGAGTCTTCTGTTCGGCTTGGCGCACATCACCCGGGGCTATCCCAATTGGCGGTATGTCGCGGTCGCGGCGGCCATGGGATGGTTCTGCGGCACGGCCTACGCACACCGCCGCAGCGTCGTAGCCTCGAACGTCACCCACACGTTGGTGGTCATCGTCCAACGCTTTCTCTTCCCTCGTGTTTAGCGCCACTTGCGAGCGTACGTGATACCGGAATTCACGAGCGCGCGACACTCCAGTCCGCTAAGATGGAGTTCCATCTTGGGGTAAGACACCCGCTGGTTGCGCCGCTGGCGGCCCTGGCCTTGGGCATCGTAGCCGCGCAATTCGCCTTCTTCTCTTTCCAGGAAACGCTGCTTTCCACCCTGCTGTTGGGACTGCTCGCCTGGGCCGGCCTCCAAAAGGATGCCGTGCGCCCCGGCACCGTCGCTTGTCTGGCGGGGTTCCTGATCGTGGGCGCGATGCTCGGCTCGCGCCGGCCGCCGCCCGACCCCCTTCTCATCACCAGCGTCGTACAGTCGGCCGCCGCCGACCTCAACGACCCCGTCCGCCTGCGCGGCTTCGTGCGCGAGCCCACCGAGGCGCTCGACACCGCCGATCGCTTTGTACTCGAGGTCGAGTCGGTCTTTGCGAACACCCCGGCGCGAGGCGGTGTCCGCGTCAACGTCTATCGTGGGCCCGAGGATCCGCCGCTCGAGTTGCCCTACGGCCGGCGGGTGGAACTGCTGGCGCGCCTGCGCGAGCTGCGCAACTTCAATAACCCCGGCAGCTTCGACCGCGTCGCGTACCTGAACAAGCGCGGCATCCACATGACGGCCTCGGTTCGGTCGCGAACGCCCATCCACCAGCTTGGCGGCCAGGGCGGAACCCCCTGGCAATCCTGGATCTGGCAAGTCCGTATCGCCACCGGCAAGCGCCTCGACGCTTTGTTGTCAGAAGCCCAAGCCGACGATTCACCGCCCGCCGCCATTCTGCGCGCTATGTTGCTCGGCGACCGCAGCACGCTCGACGGCGAGACGACCACCGCCTTCCAGCGTACCGGCGCCTACCATGCGCTGGTCATCTCGGGGCTACACGTGGGCGTGTTGGCGCTGGTGATCTCGTTCCTGCTACGACTGGTGCTCGTGCCGCCGGTAGCGCGGGCGCTGGTCACGGCGCTTGTCGTTGCCGCCTATGCCGCGCTCGTTGGCGCGAGCTTGCCGGTCTCCCGCGCCGCCTGAATGCTCAGCGCGTACCTCGCCGCGGGTCTGCTGTACCGCCAACGCCGCGCGTTGAACGTGATCGCCGCGACCGCGCTCGGCTTTCTCGTCTTCGATCCCGACTTGCTGTTCGACGCGGGATTCCAAATGTCGTTTCTGGCCGTGGCGTTGATCGCCGGCATCGCCGTGCCGCTGCTCGAGGCTGGCGTCGACCCCTACCGCCGCGCGCTACGAGACCTATGGAACCTTGACCGCGACCTGCACCTGCCCGCCCGCGTAACCCAGGTGCGCGTCTCGCTGCGGATGTGGCTTGAACCGCTAAGCACCGTGATGCGATTGCCGCGAGCGGTGCTGTCGTTCGTCGTCACGGGATTTCTGAGAGTCGTCATTTGGGTGGTTGCGTTGTGCATTGTCTCGTTGATCATCCAAGTGGGCTTGGCGTTACCGATGGCTGTTCACTTCCATCGCGTCTCGTGGGGTGGCGTCTCGGCGAACCTCTTCGTGATGCCCCTCCTGCTCGTGTTGGTGCCACTGGGGTTGCTGGCGCTGGCGACCGGGTGGACACCCCTCGCCGCCGCATCGCTCTACGTTGCGGAGACCATCGGCGACGTGGTGGCGTGGCACGCCCAGAACCTGCCGGTTGATCTGCGAGTGCCGTCCCCGCCGCTCTGGCTGGGCGTGCTCTTTGGGATCTGCCTGTTCGCCTGGGCGCTCTCGTTCGGACACAGGCGCCGATGGTCATGGACCGCCGCGGCTGCCACCACCGCCTCACTCGCTCTGCTCATCGCGCACCCCTTTCCGCCGCAGCTCACGCCGGGTCGGTTCGAACTCACTGCCATCGACGTCGGCCAAGGCGAATCGCTCTTCCTGGCCCTGCCCGACGGACGCACCGTGCTAGTCGATGGCGGCGGCCTGCCCGATTTCGGCGGCAGGATCCGCCGAACGCTCGACATCGGCGAGACGGTCGTGTCTCCGTATCTCTGGTCGCGCTCGCTCCGGCGGCTTGACGTGTTGGCGGTCTCCCACACTGACGCGGACCACTTCGCCGGCGTCCCTACCTTGCTGCGAAACTTCGAGGTCGGTGAGATGTGGGTAGCGGCCGACCCCTCGGTCGAAGACTACGCCTACATCCGCCCATTGCTTCGAAGCCGCGGTGTCCACCTGGTTGCCTTGCGCCAAGGCGAGCTGAAACAACTCGGCCAAGTGGACTTCGAGGTGCTCGGACCGGCCCCGGCCCCGGCGCGTAAGTGGTCGCGCAATGACCAATCCTTGGTTCTGCGAGCCCGCTATGGCCGGCACAGCTTTCTGCTCACCGGAGACATCGAAGAGCGTGCCGAGTCGCATCTGCTCGAACGCAACGTCCTCTCGGGAGCCGCCGTGCTCAAGGTCGCCCACCACGGCAGCAAGACGTCTTCGCACCAGCCATTCCTCGAACGGGTCCGTCCCACGTTCGCCGTGATCTCCGCCGGCTTCCGCAGCCCCTTCGGACATCCGCACCCGTCCGTCGTCAAGCGTCTCGAGCAGAACGGTGCGCGGGTCCTTCGCACCGACCGCGAAGGGACGATCTCGATCTCGACCGACGGGGAAAAGCTTTTCGTCAGTACTTATCGCCACGAGCAAGCAGCCGGCCCCGGGCGTTGGTAACCCAGTCACACCCGAAACTGCGCCGGAAATAGCCCGCCGCGAAGCACTACAATGTTCACTCATGACGCGCACATCGATTCTCGTGGGATGGCTCGCCGCGACTCTGGCCGTCTCTCTCTCTTGCGGGCCCGTCGGACCCGGCCCCCAGCAACGCGCCGACGAGTTCCTTGCGATCTACGACGGCGTCGGACAGAAGATCTACGCCATCACCTCGGAGGCCTACTGGAAATCCGCGACCGACGTGACCGACCAGCACGTCGGCGAACGCATCGGCGCCGAGAAAGCCCTCGCGGCGTTCTCGGGCAGCCGCTGGGTGATTGACACCGTACGCGGCCTGCTCGATCAAAAGGACCAGCTCGACGACCTCACCGCCCGCCAGCTCGAGAAGATCCTGCTTTCAGCCGCCGAGTATCCAGGCACGGTCCCGGAGTTGGTCGAGGCGCGTGTTGCGCAGGAGGCCAAGCAGAGTGCCATCCTCGACGCGTTCGAGTTCTGCGCCGAGAAACGCGGCGAGACCTGCGTCAAGACCATCAATCCCAACCGGATCGACAACATCCTGCGTGACTCACGCGACGAGGCCGAGCGCCGGCACATTTGGGAGGTCTCCAAGCAATCGGGCCCCGCCCTCAAGCCCGGCCTCATCGAGCTGCGCCGCCTGCGCAACGAGTTGGCGCAAGAGATGGGCTACAGCTCGTTTTTTGCGCTGCAAGTCGCCGACTACGGCATGCCGGTCGACGAGATGACGGCGCTCATGGAGCAGTTCCAGACCGACTTGCGGCCGCTCTACGAGCAGGTGCATTGCTGGGCGAAGCACGAGTTGGCGAAACGATACAAGCAACCGCCTCCGAAGAAGATCCCGGCGCACTGGATCGGCAACCGCTGGGCGCAGGCCTGGCCCGGGCTGTCGTCCGCGGTGAGCCTCGACGGGATGTTCAAAGACAAGTCGCCCGAGTGGATCGTCAAACAGGGTGAAGCCTTCTACGCTTCGCTCGGCATGCCGCCGCTGCCCGCGTCGTTCTGGGAGAAGTCGGACCTCTATCAGCTACCGGCTGACTCGAAGCGAAAGAAGAACACGCACGCTTCGGCCTGGCACCTCGATATCGATAAGGACGTCCGGTCGCTGATGAGCGTCGAACCCAACTTCCGTTGGTTCGAGACCTCGCACCACGAGCTGGGCCATGTCTACTACTTCATGGCCTACTCGAATCCCAAGGTGCCGCTTTCATTGCGCGAAGGAGCCAACCGCGCCTTCCACGAGGCGGTCGGCGATCTGATTGGGATCGCCGCGCGCCAGCCGGCCTACTTGAAAGAGATCGGCTTGCTCGAAGAGGACGCCGAGATCGACGAGGTTCAATGGCTGCTCGATGAAGCGCTCAATCAAGCGGTGGTGTTCATCCCGTTCTCGACGGGCACGATGTCGTTCTGGGAGCACGACCTCTACGAGGAAAACCTCTCGCCCGACGAGTTCAACGAGCGCTGGTGGGAGTACGTCGGGCGCTTCCAGGGCGTGCAGCCGCCCTCACCTCGCGGCGAGGAGTTCTGCGACGCCTGTACGAAGACCCACATCAGCGACGACCCGGCGCAGTACTACGACTACGCGATGGCGTTCGTCCTCAAGTATCAGTTGCACACCTACATCGCCAAGAACATCCTCAAGCAAGACCCGCGCGACTGCAATTATTTCGGCAACAAAGAGGTCGGCAAGTTCCTTTGGGAGCTGCTCGCACTCGGCGCCACGCGCGACTGGCGCGACGTCATCCGCGAGAAGACCGGCGAGGACATCAGCACACGCGCCATGCTCGAGTACTTCGCGCCGCTGATGGACTACCTCGAGAAGGAGAACGCCGGACGTGAGACCTCTTGGTAGAAGCTGAGAAGCTCGTTCGCCTTCCCTTTCCGGTGGTGCTAAAATCTGCACGGAGGGATTAGGACGAGGTCGCGGTGCCCGCCGCAAGGCTGTCGGATCACCGCCCGTCGGTTCGCTCCATGATTCCCCATGAAGGAGGTTCAATGATGTCCGTCACCAAGAGCGTGCTTGTCGTCTTTGCCGTTCTCTTCGCGGCAGTGGGCTGCGAAAATGAGCCGGTAGTGAAGTCGGAGGTCGTAACCAAGCCCGAGCCCAAGCCGAAAGAGGATCCGCCCCTGACCGGTACCCCGGTTGTGATCATGAAGACGACAAAGGGCACGATGAAGATCGAGCTCTACCCCGAGAAGGCGCCGGAAACGGTTAAGAACTTTCTCAAGTACGTCGATCGCAAGTTCTACGACAGCACCGTCTTCCATCGCGTGCTCAGGAATGCGATTCAGGGCGGAGGGTATAGGTGGGACATTAAGGCGAACGGGTTGAAAACCAAGCGCCCGAGGGAGCCCATCAAGAATGAGTCTGACAACGGACTCAAGAACGAGCGGGGCACGATAGCGATGGCGCGGGCTGAAGACCCGGAAAGCGCGACGTCGCAGTTCTTCATCAACCTAAAGAACAGTCGCAACTACGATTCGAAGGGCGATAAGTTGGGCTACTGTGTGTTCGGCAAAGTGATCGAGGGGATGGACGTCGCGGACGCAATTGGCGCAGTGGAGACAACCAAACAGGTGCCGACCAGACCGGTCTTCGTCAGGAATATCCGCCGCGAGCAGTGATTGGGCGCGCCGGCCCGGACAAGATTCCCTGAAGTACTTCCGCGGGACCACCCCATGCGGGCGCGCCTCTGACTTCTGGTGTGCCGGTTCCTGCGCCTTACGAGCCTGCGCGAAGGCAGTAGAGCACCCCATCGCGCGAGCCGATGAGAAGGCGCTTGCCCGCGATGGCGGGTGAGGCGACAATGTTGCCGCCGAGCGTGACGTTCCACAGGAGCTTGCCGTCGGTCAGATCGAGGGCGTAGAGGTTGCCGTCGTAGGAGCCGACGTAGATCACATCACCAGCGAGGACGGGCGATGAGTCGACGCGGCCGCGGGTCGTGAAGTCCCAGATCAACTCGCCCATTTCCTGATCGATGGCGTGGACCCGCTTGTCGCGTCCGCCGAGCACGACCTTGCCCTGGGCGACGACGGGCGAAGAAAAGAACGGATGCTCGGTCGTTGGGTGGGAGTACCGCCACAGGATCTCGCCCTTCTTCCAATCGATCGCCAGCACCTGGTTACCGAACGTGCCGACGTAGGCGCGGTCACCCACGACGGCGGGCGTGGCGGCGACGTAGTCGTCGATGTCGATGGTCCTGGTCTCCTCGCCCTTAGAGATGTCGATGACTCGAAACTTGCCGTCGCAGCCGGTGACGAAGGTGAAGCCGCCCTCGACCGCCGGGCTGCAGTGCACGCGGTCCTCGGTTTGGACGGCCCAGTTGAGGTTGCCGGTCTCGGGGTCAAGGCTGTAGAGGTTCGAATCGTAGGAGCCAAACAGCACCGAACCGGGCATGCAGTTGGGGGAAGAGAGGATCTCCGCGTGGGTCTCGAACGTCCAACGGACTTTGCCCGTCTCGATATCGACGGCGTGGAAGAAGCCTTCCTCATCGCCGAAAAATACGGCGCCGCCTTGGACGCAGCCGGACGCCGGGACGCCTAGCTTGGCTTGGTAGGTCCACTTGCCCTTGCCCGTTTCGAGGTCGACCGCGTGGAACCGGCCGTTCATCTCGCCGAAATAGACCGTGCCGTCGACGACGATCGTGGTCGAGTCGATGCCGTCGGGGGCTTCGTACGTCCACTCAACTTCGAGGGGCGGGGGGAGCGGGTTGGGGGCGACGGCGTTGCGCTGGGCCGTGCCGAGAAAGAGAGGCCAGTCGGCGGCCGGGAGGCGGGTGGAAAGCACTAGCAGCGCGATCAGCATCGGCGCCGCGGCCCTTAGTAGGCGCATCGGTAGATCTCCAAAAGATCCTGTGCCGTGACCGGGCGCGGGTTGAACTGCGCGGTCCACTGCCGGGAGGCTTCCTCGGCTAGGTCGGGCAGCCCGTTCTCCGGCACTCCGTGGTCGGACAAACGTGTCGGCAGCCCGGCTTGCCCCAGCATGGTCTCCACCCGGCCGGCGAGGTTCTCGGCGGAGGTATCGAGCTCGCCGTAGAGCGGACCGACTAAAACGGCGTTGTAACGGATCACCGACCCGAGCATGACACCGACAGCCGCGCCGTGGACGACATCATAGCGGGCCGTGAGCGGGTTGGCACAGGAATGCGCGGCGCCCAGCATCGAGTTCTCGATGGCGGCGCCGGCGAGGTGCGCGCCGAGAAGCATTTCGCCGCGCGCGGCGAGGTCGGAGGGATGGTCGAGAACGCGCGGCAGTCCGCCGCTCAACAACCGCCAGGCCTCGCGTGAGCAGAGGGCGGAGAGTGGGTTGCGCTTCTTGGTGACCCAGCTCTCGAGGGCGTGCGAGACGGCGTCGATGCCGGTGTCGGCCGTGACAACCGCGGGTTGCGTCAGCGTCAGTTGCGGATCGAGAATCGCGACGGCCGCGGCAGCCTTGGGGTCGCCGCACGCCATCTTCTGGTGCGTCTGCTCGTCGGCGATCAGAGCGAACGATTGCGCTTCGCTGCCCGTCCCGGCGGTGGTGGGGATAGCGATCAATGGCCGCATGGGCTTGGACGCTTTTCCGACTCCCCAGTAGTCCTTCATGCGTCCGCCGTTGGTAAGCAGAAAGTTGATGCCCTTGGCGCAGTCCATCGAGCTGCCGCCGCCAAGACCGACGATCAAGTCGACTTCGTGCTCTTTGGCAAATGCAAGGCCGGCGTCGACATGCGCGGTGGTCGGGTTTTCCTCTACTTCACTGAAGACGACAGCCGAGAGGCCCGCGGTTTCGAGAAAGCGAACGGCGGCAGCCGGGTAGCCGGCGCTGACGATACCGGGATCGGACACCACGAGGGCGCGACGGCCGCCGAGCGGGCGCGCCAGTTCGCCAAGTTGCGCGAGGCTCCCGTTTCCGAACACGACTCGCGTACGTGGCTGGAAGTCGAAGGAGGGAAGCGACATTACAGGTCGTACAGCAGGGCAGATCGTCGGAGGATCATTTGCAGACAAGCTTCGAGGAACATCACAAGAGGCTCTGGAACCCAGCTTGGTCGAAGTGGTGATCTTCGGTAAGAGCTTGGCCGATGCCCCGACGTCGCATGATCGCAAAACTCGTGCAGTCTACCAGACTCCAGAACTTGTCACGATGACGCGTAAACATATCCCAAGCCTCCGCCTCTATGGCCGGATCAATATGCATAACGATTACCCAGGCGGATGATCGTAGCACTCCGATCATCTGGATTTGCAGACTGCGTTCCACCTTGAGAGGACTCGTTAGCAGAGACGCCAATTCGGCTACAACGTAGTTCGTCGTGACGATTTCGACGGAGGACCGCTGCCAGTGATTAAGAAAGTCGATTGCTTGGCGATGATAAGGCTGCCTGCGGAGAAAATAGTTGGCCCACCCGGACGTATCGACAAAGACCTCGGTCATTCGGCGTCATGACTGTCCAATAGCGCCTGGCCAATATAGTCGTCGTGACGGCTGCCGACATCCGTTACATTGGAATCGATGACCCCCGCAAGTTTGAGCAAGGGGTCATCTTCTGGAGCAGGACGAGCACGCGGTTTGCTTGAAAGATACGACTCAAGGAGTCGCACGAAGATACCCTGCGTAGTCTTACCTTCGCGTGCCGCGGCCTCCTCTAGCCGTTCGTGCAACGCGTCGGGGATCTCCAACTCGATGGTGCGGGACATGGTCGACCTGCCCTCATTGTACCCTGAACTTTCCGCCTGTTTTCGGAACTCAGTACACCCCGATGGCTACCTTGGTGGCGCCTCGGGAGAACGGGCGGACGTTGCGAACGCCATCCCAGGGGTAGAGCTCGATGGGAGGCTCACGCTCGCATTCGTCGCGTTCGGGGAAGCGGGGCATGAAGAACTCTTTGGTAAGAGTCGTTAATAACACCCGGCCGGTTTCGCCGTAGCCGACCACTTGGTCCATGTCGTCGGGATTGACGACTTGGCTCGCCGCACGCGGTTGCGGCGGGTAGTAAATGATGGCGTAGTCATCGGCGGGGTCGAACGGCTTGTGGCACGCCAACCCCATCAAGGTGTTGCCGTAGGTTGCGGCGAAGTAGGCCCCTTCGAGCAATTCCTCTTTCGCGAAGCGGTGGAACTGGGGGGTCATCTCAGTCCCGCCGCAAAAAACGCCGGTGATGCCTTTCTCTTTCAACGAAACCTGCTCGCTCAGACCGTCGAGCAATTTGGGCGTCGTGAAGAGGCACTTAATGTTGGGGTGGTTCTCGAGAATGATGACCGCCTGGTCGATGCAGTGCTTCTTGTAGGCCTCGGCTTCTTTGACATCGCCGCGCTTGATCAGCTTAACGACCCAGCGCGGGTCGAGGTCGATCTGAAAGCAGATCCCCCCGCGAACCTGTGCCAAGTGCTCGATCGCCAACCGCAGCCGCCGCGGACCTGAAGGGCCGACTTGCAGCCAGTCGGAACCGGGCGGAAAGTATTCGTCCGGCAGCGTGCGGCTGAACTCCGAATAGTCGATGCGGAAGTCGTCGATGTTGATGCGCATCTTCGGCACGCCGGTAGTGCCGCCAGTCTCAAAAACGTAGACTGGCTTGTCGGCATAACCCTTCGGCACCCAGCGGCGCACCGGCCCTCCGCGCAGCCACTCGTCTTGAAACAGGCCAAAGCGCTTCAGGTCGTCAAAGCCTTTAATCTCGGTCCTCGGGTCCCAGTCAAGCTTCTTGGCGTGGTCAAGCCAGAAAGAGCAGCCGGTTTCGGGATCGAAGTGCCACGCAACGATCTCGCGTACGTGGGCGTCGAGGGCTTCGCGCGCGGCGTCGATCCTCTCTGGGGCGGCTGGAGCGGTGTCGGTAGTAGCCATGGGGGATCCTGTCAGGGGTCGGGCGCGGGCACGGCATGCCGTGCCCCTACATTCCTACTTGCCGGCGATGGCGTAGAGGTGCGAGCGGGTCATGATGTAGAGCGTGCCGTTGGCCACGACAGGGGTGCCGTAGACGGTGTTGCCGAAATTGATCTCGGAAAGTACCTCTTTCACGCGGCCCGCCTTCATCACGGTAAGGTCGCCATCTTCGTCACCCAGCATCACCTTGCCGTCCACCACGTAGGGCGAGCCCCAAACGGCGGCCAGCATATCGTACTCCCAGAGCAGCTTGCCGGTCTCGACGTCGAGCGCGTGGAAGAAGCCGCTGAAGTTCGGGACATAGAGAATGCCGTCGTCGATCGCCACTGTCGAAATAGTGCGGCGGAAGTCGTGGTGCCAGATGACGCCCGTCTTGGTGATGTCGCCCTTCCTGGTAGCGTCGATCGCCCATAGATGGCCAACCCCTTCACCGTGCTCGGGGTCCTGACCCACGGCGACGAATACCTTGTCGTCGTAGATCACAGGCGTTGCGATGATGTTGTTGCGGCCGCCGCGGCCCTGCTTCCATTCCGAGTCCTTGGGATTGCAGTCGAACGTCCACAGCACCTTGCCCGTCTTGGGGTGGAAGCTGCGCAGCCATCCATCGCCGCCGGCAAAGATGACCTGGGGAATCCCCAGGGCTTCGCCATAGGCCGGCGAGGCCCATTGGCCGTGGAGAATCCCTTCCCCAGGGGAGCCATCTTCCCAGATGATTTCACCGGTGTGGCGATTCAGGGCCAAAAAGCTCGGAGCATCGGGAAAGGGAATGTTGATATGGCTTTCGTCGACGCCGTTCGAGGTGTTGACGTACAGGATGTCGCCTACGACCAGAGGCGACGTGGCGGCCATGTTGTGGGGGAACACGGCCAGCTCCTCGTACATATCAAGTTTCCAGATGATGTCGCCATCGATCTGCGACGTGTTTTCCTCTTCCTTGAAAGGGCCGTCGTTCTCGCCGTCGCGGAAACCCTCTACATCGAGCGCGATGACCTCGGCGCGATTCGAGACGTAGTAGGCGACACCGTCCACGATCGCCGGCGAGGAGCAAACGCCCTGCTCGGGCCAGTCGTTGACGCGGCCGGAGGCGAGTTTCGGGTGGGTCATCTGCCAAAGGAATTCGCCGTCAGACTCCCGGAAGCACATCACGACGCCGCGATCGCCCCCGAGCTTGGCGTTGCGCAACAGCTCGTTGTTCGTTCCGACGAGGATCTTGCCGCCGGCGACGACCGGGTTGCCGTAGGACTGCGACCCCAACTCGGCGACCCACTTGATGTTGGTCTTGTCGCCGACATCCCACGTGCGGGGGATGCCTTTCTCGTCGGACACCATGTTGCGGTCCGGCCCGCCGCCCCACATCGGCCAGTCTTCGGCGAAGGAGGAAGGCGATAGCAACGCCGCCGCGAGCAGACAAGCGGCGAGAGTCATCAACATTCGACCGTATCTCATAAGGTTTCCGTTTTCGTTGAGAGTCCGGCGTCGGCCGGTCCATGTCTCAGCTTACCGAAGTGGGCCCTCAGCGCCCGGCGGGCGTGACCTGGATGTTGTCGTAGAAAATGTCGGCGGCAGAGTATCCGTAGATGCCGGGGCTGCCCTTCGTATGAGGTAGCGAGTCTTCAGCTTCGATCGTCCACTCGGTCGGTTCGGCCTCGGCTCTCTTCCAAACCTTGCCTCGAATGGTTGCTTTGCTGCCGTCGGCTGCGGCGTCAACACGCATCTTCATGCGGTACCAGACGTTCGTTTCCCACTCCAGGGAGATGACTTTAGAGAACCGCACCAACTCCGAGAGCCAAGTACGGATCACCAACTTCTTCCGGTTGCCCATCATGGCCAGCGTATACCGATGTGAGACGAGACCCATGTCGGGCTTGCGCCTCCCCCGCTGCGCAGCTTGAAGGTCCGCCTCGATCACGTATCCGGAAGCGTCGGGATCGCCGATGTAGACGGTCCTCCGCACTGCTCGAATATTCGAGGACATTTTTTTCAGGACTTTGTTGCCCTCCAGATCGACAACTTGGAACGCCCCCCGCGTCGCGTTCCAGCCCGAAGGCACGGCCTTCTCCGCGTAGGACTCGAAGTCTTCGCTGAAGGGTGCCGGCGGCCGGGCGCTGACTCGCGCCGCGCCCCTTAGTTCGCCCACCATGGCGACGAGTTGTCCGCCCTGCGGCATGGCGTCGCCGCTCAGCTTCAACTCACCGGTGGAGGAGACGGTTCCGTTGAGGCCGTCGAGCGACCACTGCGCTTCGGCCTCGCCGATCAAACGACCCTTGACGTCAAACGTGCGGGCCGTGAAATTTGCCGTGGCGCCGGGCTTGAGGACGATCTCGGTCGGCACCACCTGCACCTGGGCCGGCTGGGTCCCTGCGGGCGCGTTGTTTGACACCGTGGCGGGAGCGGGCGAGGATTTCGGCGCCGGGGTTTTGGGGCCGATTGCGTAGAGGTCGTTCGTCGTCATCAAGAAGACCCGCCCGTTGGCCACGGCCGGCGAGCCGTTGATCTGCGTCGCGCTGCCGTCGGCGTTCTTGAATTGCTCGACATGCACAACGTCGGGCGCCGTGCGGCCGTTCAGCTTGAGGATGTGGAACTTCCCATCGACGTCGGCCACATAGACCTTGCCATCGGCGATGACGGGCGAGGCTTTTTGAGCAATGCCGAGGTTGTGCCTCCACAGCTCTTCGCCCGTCGCCGTGTCGAAGGCCGTCAGGTTGGCGGAGTTGTCGACGTGATACAGGATGCCGCCCTGGATGGACGGCGAGGCGTACCCGCCGGTGAAACCGTCCACCTTCCAGACTTCCTTGGGCTTGCCTTCGGAAACCTGGCCCGCGTCGAGCTGCACGAGGCGCCCCATGGCGGTGCTTCCATCGACGTTCTCTTCACTGTGCGAGGCGAAGACATGAGGCCCATCGACCACAACCGAGGAATTGATACCGCGCTTGCTCAGAGGGAAGCCCCAGACCTTCTTGCCGGTTCCGACCTGCAAGGCATAGATGCCGCCGTCGCCGTTGCCGCCGATGAGCAGCCGCTCGCCGTCGATGACACGGACCACGGGGACCGAGTAGGTCGTATCCTTCGGAGCGCCGCCGGGCGTCGAGACCCAGAGGACGTCGCCGCTCTTCTTGTCGAGAGCCAAGAAGCGGTGGCGCGGAATGAAGTTGCCCCCCCAACCGGCGGTGAGGAAGCTGACGATCAGCAAATCACCGTCGAGCATCGGATCGACGGTGCGGCCGCCGAAGCCCGAGATTCGCCCGACTTCCTCGCCGAAAGAGTGGGACCAGACGATCTTGCCGTCACGGTCGAAGCAGATGAGCATACCCTCCACGCCGTGGGAGTAGATGTAGCCGGTTTCGGGGTCGCCTGCTAGGCTCGCCCAGCCGACGCGATGATGAGGAATATCGGTTTGGAAAACGCTGTAGCGGTGTTCCCAGCGGATCTTGCCGGTCTGCTCATCGGCGCAAACGATTCGCTCTTGCCATTTCGTCGGATCGTTCGGTTCGGCAAGAGTGATGACGCAAACACGGCCGTCGAGCACGATGGGGGTCGAGCGGCCGCCGATCGGGGCTTTCCAAAGCAGATTCTCGCCGGTAGCCGACCATTTGCCCGGCAGGCCGGCTTCCGCCGACACGCCATCGGCGCTCCCGCCACGCCAAGCAGGCCAGTCGGCGGCGCCGAGAGGCGGGATCGGTATAAGGGTCAGAAGTCCGGCAAGGACCAACGAACTCAACCGGGCTAAACGCTGGGTGTTCATAAGGTTCTCCCGGATCGCCATTCTATCAAAAGACGTTCCCCGGCCCCATTTGATTCCGTCCCCATTCGATTTCGCTGCGTTTAGAAGGGGGACCGGCGGCGTTAGCAGCGGCTGAACAACTGGGCCTGCATTCCCACATCGACGCCTGCCTGGGGTGCCATGCTCGATCGGGCTGGGAGACAGCGGTTCCGCATCCACATTTCTTGAGGGTCGGAAACATTTGATTTAGCAAGTGTTTTCGCTCGTCCTCCAGGTCCGAGCAGATTCGCATTCCCCCGGCGGACTTGACCCATGTGTTATTCTGATATATATTAATTATACCAGTCATGAAGGCGGCCCCCACTCGCTCTCATCTCTCGGATGCCGAGCGTAGGCTCCGCTCCCGCATCGCGCAGCTCGTCCATGGCCGCTGGTTGCTGCACGGCACGCTGGCGCCCCGCCAACGCACCTGCGGCAAGCCCACCTGTCGCTGTGCTCGCGGTCAGCTTCACGCCTCGTTGTATTTGGTGCGGAATCGCCAAGGGCAACTGCAGCAGCTGTTTGTGCCCCGCCACTGGGAGGCCCGCGTCCGCCAGGCCGTGGCCGACTACCAGCAACTCCAACGGCTCCTCGACGAGGTCTCCGAGCGTGAATGGAAGCGGCTCCGAAGCCGCCGGGAGGAATGACGTTCTTCGACGCCTGCTGCACTACGCCGAGAAGGTCTACGGTCTGCGGGACTCGCTGCTGGCCGCCGTCGGCGACACCAGGCCGCGGCCGCGCATCCCGACGCGGGTGGTGCTGCAGTCGGTGCTGGTGCTGTTCTGGACACGGCTGGGCAGCCTCAACGCGTTAGAGACGCTAGCGCCCGCACCGTTTTGGAAACAGTGGTTGGGCCGCGAGATGCCCAGTGCCGACACCCTCGGGCGCGTCTACAGCCGGCTCGATGCCGCCGCGGTGCGGGCAGCGATTCATCACGTCTACGAACGGCTCAAGCGCAACAAGGCCCTGCCCGGGATCGGCGGGCTGGGCGTGGCCGTGCTCGACGGCCATGAGTCTCACGCCAGCTACCGCCGTTGCTGTCGAGGATGCTTGAAGCGCACCGTGCAGCGCCGCGATGGCCAGCAGATGCAATACTACCATCGCCAAGTCACACTGCTGTTGCTCTCCGATGCGCCCCCCGGCTCCGAACCGCTGCGACTGTTGCTCGACGCCGAGCCGCAACGGCCCGGCGAGGACGAGATGGCCGCGGCGCACCGTTTGCTGGCGCGAGTTCTCGAGACCTATCCGCGAGCCTTTGACGTCGTGTTGGCCGATGCTCTCTACGCCACCGCCCCGTTTATCAACTTCTTATTGGGGCATGGCAAAGACGCCGTGATCGTGCTCAAGGACGAGCGCCGCAACCTCTATCAAGACGTCCAAGGGCTGTGGCCGACCACGGCGCCCCAACGCGGCGACTATCAAGGTCGCGATTGCCAGTGGTGGGATCACGAGGGCCTGGTGTCGTGGCCGCAGGTGCAGCAGCCGCTGCGGGTGGTTCGTTCCGTCGAGAGCTGGCAGCAGTATTCGCAACTCGACTCCCAACCGCATCCGCATCACAGCGAGTGGGTGTGGGTGACGACCCTTTCCTCACTGCAGGTTCGGACCGCGCGGGTGGTAAGGTTGGGCCATCAACGCTGGGACATCGAGAATCAGGGTTTCAACGAGTTAGTCAACGGCTGGCACGCCGACCACGTATATAAGCACGACCCCGCGGCGATCGAGAACTTTCTGTTGACGGTGTTTCTGGCTTTTAATCTCTTCCACGTTTTTGTTGCGCGCAATCTCAAGGCATCGCTGCGGCGCAGCAAGCCGCGAGTCTTTTGGGCGCGCGCGATGGCGGCTGATCTGTATCAGGCGGCGGCTTGCCCGTACGGCTCGGGGCCCTCGCCATAGCGAGCGGGTGGTTTTCTTTCTCCCTGCCATCCTGCGCTGCCACCACGCCGCCGAGCGGCAGCCGAGCGTAGCGGTGTCTTCCGCGGCCGACTTCGGGCCCCGCCGAGGCCCTCGTCCGGCTGCGAATCTGCTCGCCCCGCTCGCCCCGCACCTAACTCGCTCGTTCCCCAATCACTTCCCGGCTCTCGCCCGACCGCGTTGCGGAATCGCTGGCTGGGAGATGACTGATGCCCGATCGGGGCGGGAAGCCTTGCTATACTTCGGTTTCCGGCTGTTTTTCGGCTGGTGGACGCGCCCTATCCTTCATGGCTGAATGGCCCGCAGAGAACGGCTCTCCCCGCATCGGCAACACCGGCGCCGAAAACGGCAAGAGCATCTATGTGCTCAAGCCGAGGGGCTTTTGCGCCGGGGTGGTGCGGGCAATCGATATCGTCGAACTGGCGCTGGAGGTGTATGGGGCGCCGATCTACGTCCGCCGGGAAATTGTTCACAACCGCCACGTTGTCGATGACCTGGCGGGGCGTGGCGCCGTTTTCGTCGACGAGTTGGGCGACGTTCCCCACGGCGCGCGCGTCGTCTACAGCGCGCATGGGGTTTCCCCGCAGGTGCGTACCGACGCCGAGGCCCGTGAGTTGAGGGTGATCGACGCCACCTGCCCCTTGGTGACCAAGGTTCACCTGGAGGCTGTTCGCTTTGCGTCGCGCCAGGGCACGATCCTACTGATTGGCCATCGCGACCACGATGAGATCATCGGCACCATGGGCGAGGCTCCGGACCATACAATCCTCGTGTCGGCGAAAGAGGACGTCTGGTCGGTGGAGGTTCCCGACGAGCAGAACGTCTACTATCTGACCCAGACCACTCTCAGTCTCGATGAAGCCGGCGAGATCATCACGGAACTCAAGAAACGGTTCCCTCACATCCAGGGCCCGCCGGCACAGGACATCTGCTATGCCACCGAGAACCGCCAGCAGGCCGTGAAGCGTATCGTGCCGCGATGCGACCTGTTGCTGGTGGTCGGCTCCGATAACAGCTCGAACTCCCGCCGACTGGTGGAGGTCGGCTCCAATGCCGGCCTGCCGAGTTACCTGATCGATGATGAGACCGGCATCCGGGAAGAGTGGTTTGGCGGCGTCACGAACGTGTCGATCACAGCGGGTGCATCGGCGCCGGAAACCCTTGTACAGCAGGTGATCAAGCACCTGTCGACGCTAGGATTCTCGCGCGTTGAGGAAGTAGAAGTCATCGAAGAGGACGTTTTCTTCCCCCTCCCCAACGACTTGGCCGCGGCATCGAGCCGGCTGACCACGATCTCGAACACCTGACCCAGGTGCCTGGCCGGGGCGACTCACGTCCCGAGCCCTGTCGAGGATGTGAACCTTGGCCCGCATTACTCGCCTGACGGCCGAAGCACGCGATAGGGCCGCCATTCCTTCTGGTATTAGAGGCCTTTGAGTAGCGTCAGGGTTGGTGCCAGACCGCTCCCTTACGGTCAGGAAATGCAGACTAGCGATTCCACGCTGTTGATCGTCGCCGCCGACCGGAGAGAGTTGGAAGGGATCGGCGGTCGCAAGCAAGGGTTCGAGCCTTGCTCGATAGGGCTTCGCTGGAGCTCCCGTGGCCTGCTACAAGGACGGCCCGTGTTGCTCGTGGCGAACGGGCCGGGCCGCCGGAACGCCCGCGAAGCCGCCTCGGTGGCCTGCAGGGCCTTCCACGTCAGCGCCGTCGTTTCGACCGGTTGCGTGAGAGCGCTAGACCCAGAACTGCGAGTGGGTGAGTTGTTTCTGGCCAACCGCGTGATCGAGGCCGAATCCGGGGTTGAATATCCTGTACAGTTAGAGTTGGGGCTCGGTTCTGCATCCGGTTCGGCGCCGGCGGTTGGCGCGCTCTTGACGGTCGACGAAGTCGCGCAGGCCGCGGCCGCAAAGGCTCGGCTGCGGGAAACCGGGGCGCGGGTGGTCGATATGGAGGCCTCGGGCGTTGCCGGCGAAGCCCACGCGCGAGCACTGCCTTTCTACTGCGTGCGCGCGGTGAGCGACGACGCGGCGACGAGCTTTGAGATCGACTTTAACCACGCCCGCCGGGCGGACGGCACCTTTTCCGGCTGGCGCGTGGCCGCCCAGGCCGGCCTGAGCCGGCGGCGCTGGAGCCACTTAGCCACGATCTACCGCGACGCCCGGAAGGCTTTCGAAACGCTGGGGGTGTTCTTCCGGAATTGCCGTTTCGCTGATGGGAGCGCGTGACGGGAACCCCTGACCAAAACGCCCTCGCGAAAGCCTTGATGAGCGCCCCTTCGCTCGCCATTCCTGATTCGATGGCCGCCTCGGTCTATCGTGGCGAGGGACGGGTGAACCTCGAGACCGTACCGGTTCCCGGCATCGGCGCCGGCGAGATTCTCGTCCGCGTAGAGTCGTGCGGCATCTGCCACACCGATCTGAAGAAGATTGAGTACGATCTGCTGCCGCCGCCGAGGATCTACGGGCATGAGACCGCGGGCGTGGTCGCCGGGGTCGGTCCTGACGTGGATGGATTCGAGGTGGGGGAGCGGGTTTGCCTGTTTCACCACATCCCGTGTCTCGAGTGCTTCTATTGCCGCCACAAGGACTATGCGCAGTGCGGCACCTACAAGAAAGTGGGTGTCGGCGCGGGGTTCGAGCCGGCGGGCGGCGGTTTCGCGCAGTACGTTCGGGTGATGGATTGGGTGGTGAGGCGCGGGGTCGTGAAGGTCCCCGACGGCGTCAGCTTCGACCGCGCCAGCTTCGTCGAGCCGGTCAATACCTGCCTCAAGGCGCTGGAGAAGTGCGCCGTTGCGGCCGATGACACAGTGCTGGTACTGGGGCAGGGTCCGATCGGCCTACTGTTCACGATCTTGTTGCGGCGCAAGGGCGTTGAGCAGGTGTACGCCACCGACATCGTTGCCGCGCGGCTGGAGGCCTCGGAGAGGATTGGGGCACGGCGGCAGGCTTGGAATGTCGAGGAAGTAGACGCTGTCGCTGAGATCCGGCAGCGCACAGCAGGGCGGGGCGCCGACCTGGTGATCGTAGCTGCTTCGGCGCCGGGCATCGTCGAGCAGGCCATCGCGGCCTCGCGGCCCGGTGGAAAAGTGCTTTTGTTCGCGCAGACCTCGCCGAAAGAGACGTTCGAGCTCAGCGGCGCGAGCCTTTGTGTGGGCGACCGAATTTTGCTAGGATCATACAGCGCTTCGGTTGATTTGCAGCAGGAGTCCGCCGAGTTGGTCTGGCAGCCTGATTTTCCCGTCGAGGAACTGATTTCGCACCGGCTTTCGCTCGAGGAGATGGAGCAAGGCATCGAGTTGGCGCGTCAGCCGGCCCAGGGTTCACTGAAGCTGATCGTGAACCCGCAAAGGTAACGGAATCGTGCAAGAGAAGATGATGGCCGCCGTCTTGTACGGTAAGGAGAACCTTCGGGTGGAGCAGGTCGACGTGCCGTCGATCGGCCCCGGCGATCTGCTGGTCAGAGTGCACGTGGCCCTGACCTGCGGGACCGACTTGAAGGTATTTCGCCGCGGCTATCACGCGCGGATGATTCAGCCTCCGGCGGTGTTGGGCCATGAGTTGGCGGGCGAGGTCGTCGGCGTCGGGTCGGAGCTAACGGGATTCTCTTCCGGCGACCGTATTGTCGCCGCGAACTCCGCGCCTTGCGGCGAGTGCTTCTACTGCCGGCGGGACCGTGAGAACCTCTGCGAAGACCTCATGTTCAACAACGGCGCGTACGCCGAGTATGTGCGCATCCCGGACCGGATCGTGGAACGGAATACGTATCTGATTCCAGACCACATCGGCTATCGGGAAGCGGCGATGGTCGAACCGCTGGCCTGCGTGATGCGGGGAGTCGACGAGACGGGCGTCGAGCCCGGCGATACGGTCACGGTGATTGGCCTCGGCCCGATCGGGCTGATGTTCGTGCGGCTGGCGAGCCTGGCCGGGGCGAGAGTCATCGCTGTCGGGCGGCGGCAGACACAACTCGATCGTGCCAAACGGATGGGTGCGGCGGAGCTGATCCTCTCCCGCCGCGGGGACCCGCCCATCGAAGAGGTGCGGGAGTTGACCGAAGGGGGCCGCGGCTCAGACATCGTGATCGAGGCCGTGGGTTCGCCCCACGCTTGGCGTGGAGCGGTTGAGATGGTGCGAAGCGGCGGCACCGTCAACTTCTTCGGCGGCTGTCCGAGCGGCAGCCAGGTCTGTCTTGATACGGCGAAGCTGCACTACTCGGAGATCACGCTCAAGTCGAGCTTCCATCACACACCGGCACATGTGCAACGGGCGTTTGATGTGATCTGCCGCGAGGAAATTCCGGCTGCCGAGTTCGTGTTGAATGACGCTCCGCTCAGCGACTTGCTGGAAGTCTTCCGTCACATGATGAGCCACAACGGCCACCTCAAGACGGCGATCCTGCCGGCGGACCAATAGCCGCTCTTGGAGGGCGGCGCAGCCGACCCACGGCCCGTTGCCAAGCTCCAACCGCTGCCGTGAAGCACTTCCTCCAGCCTGTCGAGTTTCTCGCCCGCTACGGAACCGACGACCCGGCCTGGGACGTACCCTCGTCTTTGGCCTACACTCGCCGGCTGGCCCGCCATCACTACGAGAACTTTCACGTGGCCAGCGTCCTGCTCCCGCGGCGCTTGCATCAGGACTTTCACAACGTCTACAGCTTCTGCCGCTGGGCCGACGACCTCGGGGATGAGATCGCCGATCGCGAGCGCAGTCTCGAGCTGCTGGGCTGGTGGCGCAAGGGCTTGCGCGCGATGTATTCGGGCCGAGTGAGCCACCCAGTCTACGTCGCGCTACGCGAAACCGTTGCGAAGTACGAACTGCCTATCGAGCCTTTAGATGACCTGATCCAGGCGTTTGAACAAGACCAGCGCACGACACACTACGCCACCTACGAGGAGGTGCTGGGCTACTGCCGCTACTCCGCCAACCCCGTCGGCCGGCTCGTGCTTCGCCTGTGGGGCTATTCGGACGAGGAGCGGTTCACGTTGGCCGATCACACCTGTACGGCGTTGCAACTCGCGAACTTTTGGCAGGATGTCGCGCGGGACTTTCGTATCGGCCGTGTCTACATCCCGCTCGATGTGATGGGCAGGCACGGATATTCGCTCGCGGCGCTGGAGACTGATCTCACGCAGGGGCAGGCGAGCGCGGAGTTCCAGGCAGTGATGCGGGAGCTAGTCGATCGGACGCGGGAGTTGTTTCTAGCCGGGCTGCCGTTGCTCGACAAGGTTGACCGCCGTCTATCGGTGGACCTCGATCTCTTCACCCTGGGCGGCATGGCGGTTCTCGATAAGATCGAGCAGCAGGGGTTCGACACGATCATCCGGCGGCCGAAACTGGGACCGCGCGACCGTCTGGCGTTGCTGTTGCGCGCCGTCGCGCACGCTCTTTCTCGCAAACCGCGAGGCGTAACGGGGGCCGAGCATGCCTACCGTTAGGGAGTCGTTCGGCCATTGCCGCCGGGTAGCCCGCGCCCGCGCGCGAAACTTCTACTACTCGTTCCTGCTGCTACCTCGAGAGCGCAAAGACGCGATGTGCGCGATCTACGCATTCATGCGCTATGCGGACGACATCTCCGATCAGGCGGGCCCGCCTCGAGAGATGCGGGTCGCGCTGCTCGACCGCTGGCGAAAGTCCTTCCAAACCGCGCTCGAGGGCGAGTACGGCAACGATCCGATCCTGCCCGCCTTTCACCAGACGGTGCGGAAGTACGCCATCCCGTCGCAGTATTTCTCCGACTTGATCGAAGGTGTCAGCAGCGATCTCTCGACGACGGCCTACCGCACCTTCGACGACCTCTACCGGTACTGTTACCGCGTCGCCTCGGTCGTTGGGATGACCACCGTTCACGTCTTCGGCTTCGACTCTCCCGAGGCGCTACGCCTGGCCGAGAAGTGTGGGATCGCGTTTCAGTTGACGAACATCCTGCGTGACATCCCCGAAGACGCGCGGCTTGGCCGCGTGTACCTGCCGCAGGAAGATCTCGAGCGCTTCGGCCTGACGGCGGAGGACCTGGGCAAAGGCAATTCCGGCAAGCGTTTTCGCGCGCTGATGGAGTTCGAGTGGCAGCGTGCCGAGGGTTTCTACCGGGAATCGGCGCCTCTACTCAAAATGGTGCGTCCGGAAAGCCGGGCGGCCTTATGGGCGATGATCTCGATCTACCACCGGCTTCTGCGGCGCATCCGAAGCGACCGGTACGACGTTTTCGCTAGGCGGCCGAGGCTTAGCGCCGGCGAGAAGATGTGGATCATCACGCGGGCGTTCGGGTTTCGGCTTCTCGGAGGTGCGCCGCCATTCCCCGCGTGAAGATCGTGGGTGGAGGGTTGGCGGGCTTGGCCGCCGCCGCCGCTCTTGGCTCGGCCGGATTCGAGGTTGATCTGCACGAAGCCCGCCCCTACCTCGGGGGCCGCGCCGCCTCGTTCCCGCTCAATCCGTTAGACCCCGACTCCGAGCGCATCGACAACTGCCAGCACGTCCTGCTGCGCTGCTTTGCGAACCTGCGTGACTTCTACCGGCGGCTGGGGGTGGAAGACAAGATCCGCTTCTACGACCGCTTCTATTTTGTCCGCCCCGGCGGCGAGGTAGACGTGCTCAAACGCGGGCTGCTGCCCGCCCCGCTGCATCTCGCCGGGGCGCTGGTCCGCTTCGGCGGGCTCTCGGCGAAGGAGAAGTGGGTCGTCGTTCGGGCACTGCTGGCCATCCGGCGCGAGGCGGGCCGGGCCAAGGCAGGGCTGGGCGATCTCGACGACATCAGCATGGGCGACTGGCTCGACGGCCGGGAAACGTCGCCGCGGGCGATGGAGCGTTTCTGGCGTCCCATCTTGGTGAGCGCCCTCAACGAGGAGCCTGAACGAGCCTCTGCCCGCTGGGGCTTTCAGGTTTTCGCAGAGGGAATGATGGCGAGCCGGACCAGCTATGAGATGGGCGTCCCCGCCGTGCCGCTGTCGGAGCTGTACTCGGCGGCGCTCGGCGACAGGCTGGGGCCCAACGTGCGCGTTCACTTGCGTTCGCCTGTCGAGCGAATCGACCCCAACGACGACGCGGCCGACTACTACCTGGCGGCCGTACCCTTCGAGCGGGTGAATGATTTGACGCCAGGCCTCGATGTGCCGCTGGAGAAATTCGAGCATTCACCGATCACCGGTATTCACCTCTGGTTCGACCGCCCCGTTACGGCATTGCCGCACGCTATCCTGCTCGAGCGGACGATTCAGTGGCTGTTTCGCAAGTCGGAGACCTACTTCCAGTTGGTGGTGAGCGCTTCGCGGCCGTTGTTGAATCTGTCAAGGGAAGAAGTGGTGCGGATGGCTTGTGAGGAGCTTGGCGAGTTTTTCCCCGAGGCGGGCCGGGCGCGGCTGGTTCGCTCGCACGTCATCAAGGAAGTCCGCGCAACGTTCTCGGCGCGTCCCGGCATGCAGCCCTCGCGTCCCGGCGCGGCCACCAAGTATCCCAACGTCTTCCTCGCCGGCGACTGGACCGACACCGGGTGGCCCCCGACCATGGAAGGGGCTGTTCGGAGTGGCTACCGAGCGGCGGAAGAAATCGTCAGGGCGGAGGGCCAGGAGCAGGTGTTCTTGGTTTCGTAGCCGATGTACGGCTGCGGGCACTTCAGCAAGCCGCCTGACGGCTCCACCGTGGGCTAACTAAGCGCGGACTAAAGTCCTCACAACGTCGTCGGAGTAGTCGCAAACCGGCCCATCTCAAGGGCCTGGGGGCTACGATCGGATAGCTCAACGGAACGGTTGTTCGCAACACCAATCCGTGAAGAGGTAGAATCGGACCGGTATGATCGGCCAGACGATCTCGCACTACAAGATCACCGAGAAGCTCGGTGAGGGTGGGATGGGTGTCGTCTACAAGGCCACCGACACCGAACTCAACCGGCCGGTCGCCCTCAAGTTCCTCGCGCCCCACCTGCTGCGCGACGAAGAGGGCCGCAAGAGGTTCCGACGCGAAGCGCAGGCGGCTGCGGCGCTCGATCATCCCAACATCTGCACCGTCTACGAAATCGGTCAGGCCGAGGATCAGAGCTTCATCGCCATGGCCTTCCTCGAAGGCCGGACGCTGAGCAAGAGAATTGCGGACGGTCCGCTGAAGTTGCCTGAGGCCCTCTCGATTGCGATCCAAATGGGGGAGGGGCTCGAAGCCGCCCATGACAAGGGCGTCGTTCACCGCGACATCAAGCCCGACAACGTAATGCTGATGAAGGGCTCACGCGGGCTCGTGAAGTTGATGGACTTCGGGTTGGCACAACTCGCCGAAAGCTCGAAGCTCACCCGCGAGGGTACGACCTTAGGGACTCCGATCTACATGTCCCCTGAACAGGCACTGGGCGAATCGACGGATAAGCGCTCGGACGTTTGGGCCCTCGGTGTCGTGCTCTACGAGATGGTCGCCGGACGGCCTCCGTTCCAGGGTGAGGTTGATCAGGCGGTCATCTATTCCATCGCTAACCAACAGCACGAACCACTGACCGCCGTGCGCACCGGGGTACCCAAGGAACTCGAACGGATCGTTGACAAGTGCCTGGCCAAGCAGGCAGAAGAGCGCTATCAACACGTCACCGATTTGCTCGTGGACCTACAGGCCTGCCGCCGTTCTTTGGAACCCCAGGGAGCCGGACCGACACCACTACCGGCCCGTGCCAGCAGGACGCCGCTGTTCGTCGGCGTCGCCGCCTTGGTCCTCGCCTGCCTGGGTCTTGCTTGGTGGCTCACCCGTTCTGCCGGTCCAGCCCCCGTGCCGCAGTACACCTTGAAGCAGATCACCCGTGACACGGGCTACACGGCCGATCCGGCCCTTTCGCCCGACGGCAGGCTACTGGCTTACTCCTAGGATCGTGATGGCGACGGAGTCCTTGACATATGGGTGCAGCAACTGACGACCGGAGGAGGTCTGGTCCGCCTAACGCGCCACGGGGCCGATGACTATTGGCCGTCGTTTTCGCCGGACGGCAGCCGCGTCGCGTTCAACTCGGACCGGAATGGTGATGGAATTTATGTCGTTCCGGCGATCGGCGGGAGCCCGACGCGCATTGCGGACAGCGAGCGCGGGGTCCAGAGGATACCGCCGGCCCAGTTCTCTCCGGATGGGGAATGGGTCAGTTATTCTCCACGCCGTGGTATCGAGATCGTCCCGGCTTCAGGAGGTCCCGTGCGAGTCGTGGAGACAGGCCTGCCAACTGCCATAGCACCGATCTGGTCGCCCGACGGACAGTATTTGCTGTTTATTGGAAGCGAAGACCCGCCAGGAACGTACCAGCAGAGAGATATGGACTGGTGGCTTATACCTGCTGCCGGGGGACAGCCTGTTCGACTACGAGCTAAAGAGCTATTCGAAAGACATGGGATCGTAGCAGCGGGAACGGTCCTCGTCCATCCGATGCGTCTCCCGGTTCCTCGCTCCTGGCGAGCTGACGGCAACCTAGTGATCTTCTGTGGGGCAATCACAGGTTCGGCCGCCAACCTGTGGCAGGTTCAAATCGCACCCGACGACGGAGTCCTTATCGGTGAGCCCCAGCGACTCACCTCGGGAACAGGTGAGGAAGATCCTTTCGCCTCCCAAGATGGCCGGATTGCGTTCGTCAACTCATCCGTTAGTCGGGATATCTGGAGCCTACCACTCGACGCCGACCGCGCCGAGGTGCAGGGAGAGAGGGAGAGGGTGATCTTAGGGCTGAGCGACGATTGGTCTCCATCGGTCTCGTCGAACGGGAAGAAGTTGGCCTTCGTGTCAAACCGCGCCGGTAATTCCGACATCTGGCTTCGTGACCTGGAGACCGGCGAGGAAACCCCGCTAACGATTGGTCCCGAGAGGGAACGCCGGGGAAAGATCTCACCCGATGGTTCGATGGTCTCGTTCGTGCGCGGAGAACCAGGCCGATCCAGCCTTCACGTCATGAATCTTGCCCAAAGAAGCCAGAAAGTGTTGGTCGAAGGCATAATCAACATGTTGGTCTGGATGCCAGACAGCAAACGCATCCTCTTCTACACGGGGTTGCTAAAGACCGTGAATGTGGAGACCGGAGCACAAGCCGATTTCAATCTCAGGCACCGGCACCCCAAGTACGAAGCAGCTACGCCTCAATTCTCTCCCGACGCAAAGTGGCTCGCCTTCAATCTTCATATGCGTCCTGAAGTCCCGCTGTTCATTTCCCGTATCGAACGGGGCCAACCAACGGCACATGACGAATGGATTCAGGTGACCCAGGGTTCGATCGATGCCTACCCGTCGTGGTCACCGGACGGTAACACTCTGTACTTCCTTTCTCTCCGCGACGAGTTTTTCTGCCTCTATGCGCAACCTTTAGAACCTGACACCAAGAAGCCGCGTGGGTCGCTCAGAGACATAGATCACTTCCACGGGCGGGGGCGCATGATTGGCGCTGGAATCTACGGTTACCCAGCCATGACGAGCAATCGTATCTTTGTCGCGCTCAGCGAACCCAGAGCCAACATCTGGCTCGCCGAGCCCCTACCACAGCCTTAACGCTTGAGCGCGAATCAAGTAGATGCCACGATCGCGGTCCGAGCCGCGCCGTAGTGCACGAGTTTGCCGCGAACGCGAGCAGGACTAACCCCCAAGAAACGAACGACATAGCCCCGGTTCGGCGGATAGGTGTTGCGATATCCGGTTCGCGCGCCGAATCCGCCGCTTGGGGAGCGCTGACCGCTCCCGAACCCAGCGCCCGAGGCAAGAAAAATCGTTCCTCAGTACAGGCTCGACTGCGGGCGGCCGAACGCCGTTGGCCTCGTCATATAATGGCCAGGCTAGCAGGCCAGGACGGACATCCTGGCTAATATCCTTCCGTCCGCTTCGCGGACTCGCCTCGTGCGTGGTCTGGTAGACCGAGGCCAGAGTGAGGTTTTTGGTCAAGCCCGTCCGATGACCCTACGTGTTAAGGCGAGCCAGGCGGGCAAGACATAGCGCTGAGACGCTCATTGGGACAAGTCAGCGGCACCACCAGCTTCCCAGCGCTCCCTGACCCGGACGAGCTGGAACCAAGTGGAGTTGCTTCGCGCTGCTAGGAAGTGATCGCGGCGTCGAGGCAACCGCTCCCTTACGGTCACGGCTCGGTTTGAGGGTCTGCGCCAGCCCGGCGGGTTTTCTGCCAGTTTCGGCAAGGATTTCACTACGTAGGTACTGACGGCCGCGGTTTGGCAGGGGAGAGAATCTTACTTTGGGTGTATTACTGCGAAGCCGTCCCACTTGGGCTCCTCGCAATGGCCGCTCAGCGCCGGCCAGGCCCTCTGGTGGTCGTCGGACTTGACCCAATCCATGCGCTGTTCCTCGGTGTTGAAGGAGAGTCGCACGGTGTAGTCGCGGGTGCCGGGCTTACGCATCAATAGAGCGTTGCGGAAGCCCTTCTGTCGGCTGACGGCGGGGTAGAAGACCTCCTTGAAGGTTTGCTCGACCTGCGCTTCGTGGCCGGCCTTGGCAGTCAGCCAGATGTGTAACTCCATCGCGCCGTCGATGTTGAAGTCGCGTTCGGCGAAGGCCGGGATCGACACCGCGAGAACGAGGAGCGCAAGCGCGAATTTCTTCATGGTTCCCTCCATCGGGTCGCCAAGCGGACCTGAGTCCCGAAGAATCGGGACTCGACACGGCTGTAGCCTTACGCCACAACGCAGCTACGGAATACGATTATACTCGCCGGCCGTGTGCCATTCGGGAAAGCCGAGCCCGTCGCGGTCGTAGACGACCTTGCCGTCGCGCACGGTGAGGATCGCCTCCAGCTTCCTGGTAGCGACCATACGCATCTCGCGGGTGTCATTGAGTCCAAACACGCCGTGGCGGATCGCGAACACGGCAATGTCCGCCGTCTGTCCTTCGCCGAGCGTACCGATCTGGGGGAACTTGCCAATGGCTCGCGCCGGACGGACGGTGGATTTTTCGATGGCTTCCTCGAAGCTCATCCCGAGATTCATGAACTTCGAGATGACGTTGGGCATGGCGGGCTTGGTCTTCAGGATGCTTCGGCGATGCAGGTCGCTGCTCAGCGTATCCGGCGGGAAGCCGTCTTTCATCGAGTCGGCCGCAACCGGAAAGATGAACGCGCCCGCTCCGTGACCCACGTCGAAGAGAACACCGCGCCGCCGCGCTTCCCACATCCACGGCTGGACCTTTCGCGTTGCCCGGTTGACCAGCTCGAGCTGGCGGTCGCTGTGCATGTGCGTGTGGATGTCACCGGGCCTTAGGATCTCGAGCAACTTAGTCCGTGTGTCACGCGCCTGGTGGCTCAGCACCTGCATGTCGACGATCACGGGCTTATCGGTCATTTCGCCGGCCTCGACGGCGCGTTCTAGCGGGAGATATCCCCTGCGGCCAAAGTGGGCCGTCTTGATCCCGACGATCAAGTCGGTATACTGTTTCATCTTCTCCGCCGTCTTGGCGGCATCCATGTCGGTGACGTCGTTTTCAGCCCTGCCGCCCACCATGCCCTCACCCACGATGTTGATGAAGGCGTAAACGCGCGTCTTGGTGCGGTCGATCACCGTCTTCTTGAACTCGTCGAATGTACGCCAGCCGGACCCGCCGCAGTCGACCACTGTGGTCGTGCCTTGGGTGAGATGGGTATCGTCGGGCCAGATCCAGCCCTGGTAGCCGAAGACATGCGTATGGATGTCCACCAGGCCCGGGGTGACGTAGTAGCCGCCGACCTTGATGGTCTTCTTGGCCTCGCCTGTGGGTATGTCGGGGGCTACCTTGGCAATCTTGCCTTCTCGGACCGCGATGTCGACCACCCGGTCGATCTTGTTTCCCGGGTCGAGGACGTGCCCACCCTGAAGAAGGAGGTCATAGGTTTGGGTAAAGCCGGGCGCGACCGCGGAAAGGGCAAGCAGCGCGGCTCGTAGCAGTCCCCGTCTGCTCGGCAACCTGGCGGGCACGGCATGCCGTGCCCCTACTTTTCGGGATCTCACGGGATCTTGACGTACTCGCCCTTACCGGAAGTTGCTGTAGGGGCCGGCGGTGCTCCATTCGGGCATGCTGATGCCGTCCTCGTCCCAGACGATGGCGCCCTTGCGAATGGTCATCGCACAACGAATCTTCTTGTCGGCGGTGAGCTTGCCGTGGCCCGAATCGAGGAACGCGAACTTGCCGCGCTCGATCTTGAGAACGGCGATGTCGGCGGTCGAGCCCTCATCGAGCGTGCCGAGGTCGGTGCGGCGGATCGCCTTTGCCGGATTCACCGTGGTGCGCTCGATGACCTGCTCAAAAGTCATGCCGATGTTGAGGAACTTCGACATGACGTTGTTCAGGTGCGCGCGCGGCAGCATGATGGAGTTCTTGTGGAGGTCGGTCGAGATCGTATCCGGCAGGAACCCTTGTTTGATCGCCGGGACGCCGATGCGGAACCAAAAGCTGCCCGAACCGTGGCCGACGTCAAACAGGATGCCGCGCTCGCGGGCCTTCCACATGTAGTCCTGCACCTTCTTGTTCTCGTCGAGCTGCGGCGTGAGGCGGCCGTAGAAGTGCGTGTGGATGTTGCCCGGCTTCATGTGCTCGAGGATCAGCTCCTTGTAGCCTCGGCCGGGCTTGGGATGGAAGTCGACCATGAGGACGCTGTTGCTCTGCTCGGCGGCTTCAACGGCGCGGTCGATCGCCTCCCAGTCGGTGGGTTGGTAGTGCGCGGTCTTGATGCCGACGATAGAGTCGGGGTGTTTCTTGACCATGGCGACCGCGGCGGCAACGTCCATCTGGTTGACATCGTTCTCGACGTCTTTGCCGTACATGCCGGCGCCGACGATGTTGAGGAAGGCGAGTAGCCGCACTTTGGCCTTGTCGATGGTCTCTTCCTTGAACTTCTCGAATCCTTTGTGGCCCGAGCTGCCGGCGTCGACGGCGGTCGTAACGCCGTAGCGCAAGGTGGTGTGATCGGGATTGAGATTCAACCACGCGCCGCGCTGGTCAAGGTGCGCATGGATGTCGATGAGGCCCGGTGTGACGTAGTATTCGCTCAGGTCGACCGTTTTCTTGGCGCGCGAGGCGGGAAGACCTTTGCCGATCTTGTGGATTTTCTGGCCGATGATGGCGATGTCGAAGCGCCCGTTGCGGTTGTTCTTAAGATCGATGACGTGGCCATTCTTGAGCAGCACGTCGTAGATGACGGTGTCGTCGCCGGCGAGGGCGTCGGTTGTTTGCGCAGTTAGCGGCAGCAGAGCCAGGACGATCACCGAGGGGAGGAGTAGGTTGTAAAGTTTGAAGGATCGCATTTGAATTTTGAATCCGTTGGGAAGCGTGGTTAGCGAGGCACGGCATGCCGTGCGCTGGAGTTTGGACATTACTCAAGCGGCGGCGGCAAGTGCCGAGCGTTGGTAGCTGGCCCGGATGCCGAACGGGAGTAGCAAGTGAGGCTGTTCGTAGGCTTGTTGGCGCAGCAGCGTCACCAGATCTTGGCACGAGGGCCGCTGTTGCTTTCGACGCCACTTGGGCAACTCGCCGTAGGCTTGGCCGCGGTGCGGGCCATACGCTTCCAGCCCGGCCAGCAACAAAGCGCTGTACGCCGCCACCATCAACGCCGGCTGCCGCGGCACCGCCTTCTCGTTCCACACCTGCGCTTGTCCCACGCCCAAGGTGTCCTTCTCCTCGCGGCGGTTGACCTCGATCTGCCAGCGGTCTAAGTACATCTGCAACAGCCGCGGCGCCGACGCCTCGAACTCGCTTGTCAACAAGTAGGCGGCGCGGCGATACAGCCAGCGTCCGCGCTTGCGATACGGCACCACCACCAGCAAACGCAACGCGCGCCGCCCCGCTACAACACCCCCGACACCAGCTTGTAGCGCAGCGTGCGCCGTTTGCCGCCGAAGGAGACTTGGGTCTTCTGCCAGGGGATCGACTCATCTTACCGCACCTGTTCGGGCGTGAAAGTCTCGGCGGCATAAAAACGCCGGCTGGCGGCCGCGGCCGGGTAACACAGCACGGCGTTCTGGCGGGCGCGGGTGACGATGGTGACGCGGTCCCGGCCACGCGACGACCGGTTTTCTTGAGCCGGGTCTCATCGATCGCCACCGCCAGCCAGCGGCCGCGGTACCACGACAAGCTGCCCTCGAGGATCGGCTGGAACAGTGGGTCGGCCTCCCAGCGGCTGCGCGAGTGCAAGTAGTAGTCGGCGCTCCAATCCAGCCCGCCGCGGCCGGCGGTGAGCAGGATGCGGGAGACGGTGGTGCGTCCCAGGCACAGCAGCGAGCCGAGGGCTTGCCCGACGGACACCCGCCGCCAACTGGGCTGGCGTGCGAACACGGGCCGCCATTGGGCGGTGAGGGCCAAGAACTTTTCCAGCAGCATGGTTAGGACTGGGCGCGTAGGGCGAAGGTATTTCTATAGGTGCGCTGGAAGCGATCGGAGCGGGCGACCTTTTCCAAACTCCAGGGGTACGGCATGCCGTGCCACGACATTCTGAACACGGGTCTCCCGGCTACTCCGCGCCCATGCGTTCGATCAGGGCGCTGAGTTCGCCGCGCATGGCGTCCGACGAGCCGGCTTGATAGCGGCGGCCGTGGCCGGGGAGAACCCACTCGAAATCGAAGTCGAGCAGACGCTCCATGGAGCGGATCTGCTCGTCCCAGTTGTACCAGCAGACACGCTTTGACGCGTGGAGCGCGCCCACGCGCGGCGACCACCATAGATGGTCGCCGGTGAACAAGTATCGGCCGCGGTAGAGGTACGCGACGCTGCCGCGGGTATGGCCGGGGACCGGGATGGCCCACAGTTCGTCGTCCAACTGGGCGGGCTCGTCGATGACCAGTTGGAGTTCCACGCCGGCCAATCCGCCGACGGCCTCGATGCGGTGGATCGCGCGTTCGCATCCGAAACGTTTGGCGAACTTGGCATGGTCGGCCACGTCGTCGCGGTGCGTGAGCCACATGCGCAGCACGCCGCCCAAGTCGCCGATGTGCCGCAACAAAGGGCCGGCGGCACGGGGCGAATCGACCATCCAATTGCCGTCAGGACGGCTGATCAAGTAGCTCGAAGCGCCGAAGGAAGATTCCGAGGCAAAGCCGCAGTAGAAAATGTTGCCGTCCACTGGCTCCGGGAACTGTGTGGCCGCGGCGCCTGCGTCGGAGGGCTCGACGGTCCCGATCGAAGAGGTCGGGCAGGCGACCAGGGCCATCAAAGCCCGGGTGCGCTCGTCGTCGGAGCGAGGTTGCTGATGAACGTACGACTGCTCGACGCCGTCGGAGCGGAGGAAGGTGGCCGGCGCGACGAAGCGGCAGGTGTCGCAGTCGATGCAGGAGTCGTCGACGTAGAAATCGCCGTCGGCGTTTTGCGGCAGGCGTGCGGCGACGGAGGCCATGGGTTGCTACGTTTGAGTGCGCGGCAAGCCGCTACTCGCCATCAGCCTCGGAGGGCGGCACGAAATTGCTCCACTTCATTTCCGATCGCCGGTGCAGCCCCCGAAACAAGATCCGGCCGTTGTAGTAGATCTTCAGATTCCGGGGCAACCAGTAGCCCTCGTCCACGCGGGTCATCTGCAACTCGCCGTCGGCCCGCGTCAGCTTCCCCAACCAGAAGAAAAACGTGACCGGTTTTATCAAATGAAACTCCACGCGGGCCACGCCGTAGTCTTCGGTGTCAACCCATATCCTGCCCCGGGAGTTGTTGAGGGCATAGTCGATGCGGCGCTTCACGGGGAGTTTCTTGCTCTTCGGATCGAACTCCAACAGGTAAGCCATGCGGCCGTTGATTTCCTCGCGTCCTACGAGTTTGGCGCGAAAGCGCGAGATTAGGTTACGGTCGAAGCGGATGTTCCGTGATCCCTCCGAGCGGCTGTAGTCGCTCTTCAACTGGTCGCGTTTCACGCCTTCGACGAACTTGTCCTTGCGTTCCTGCTCCCGCTTGCGCTCCTTGTCGGTCAGGGGGCGGCCGTTCACGCGGAGACGCCGGTAGAAAGCGCGCCCGTCGAAGCTCTCCATGTGGTGGAGTACCTCTTCGCGCGACTTCACCTCGCCGCGTCCGTCCAGGTCCTCGGAGATGTTTTCGTAGGTGCTGGCCAGCGTCTTGATGTAGGGCTGTTCCTTTTGCCAATCGCCCCACTCCAAGGCCTTGGCGATGATCTCCGAGGCTTCGGGCAAATCGCGGACGGGCGCTCCGTCCTGGGCGGCAAGCGCGCCAGGGAACGCGGCCGTAAACCCGGCAAGGAGAATCAGTGCGACGCGGGTGGGGGAATCGGCCGCTTTGGGAACGCTCATTTCTGTCTATTCACGTCCCTGCCTATTCACGGCGGCGAGACAGGGGCTCGGTAGGTTCATTCTCGAATCCTTCACGGCCGTCGGCGCCACCGTCGGCGCTGACAGTGGCTCCCACATCGTCTACAGGCTGCGAGGCGCCGATGGAGCCGGGGGTCACGGCCGGCTGTGCGCCCTGGGCCGTTTCGAAAATCCCAACCGCCGAGTCCGGCTCGCGTACATAGAGCCATCGGAAGGGCCACTGTATATCTTCAATGATAAGGTAACTGGCCGGTACCAGCACGAGCGAGATGACCGTGGCGAACAGCACGCCGAAAGCCAGCGCCACGGCCATGGGAATCAGGAACTGGGCCTGCACGCTCTTTTCAAGCATCAAGGGTGTGATGCCGGCGGCCGTGGTCAACGAGGTGAGCAGAATCGGCCGGAAACGCACAAGGCCGGCTCCGCGAACGGCTTGTAACAACGGCATGCCGTCGCGCCGGTGCGAGTTGATGTAGCTT
Organism: Bryobacterales bacterium; assembly: GCA_965261065.1. Lineage (GTDB taxonomy): Bacteria > Acidobacteriota > Terriglobia > Bryobacterales > UBA6623 > JAKZVK01. The sequence goes on from OZ253444.1 coordinate 623,440, forward strand.
ACCAGCACCAAGCTGTCGTTGACGACGACGCCCGTCAAGGCCACCATGCCGCACAGCGACAGAATGCTCATGTCGATACCCATGATCACGTGTCCCCACACCGCCCCGACGATGCCGAACGGCACGGCCGACATGACGATCAGCGGCTGAATGTACGAGCGGAACGGGACTGCCATCAGAGCGTAGATGACCAGCAAGGCGATAGTGAACCCGTCGGCCAGGCCCGTCATCGATTCCCTCTGCTCTTTCTGCTGGCCTTCAAAGGTGTAGGCTACCCCGGGGTTTTCGGCCATAAGACCGGGCAGGTAGCCGGACTGCAGTTCCGCGATGATCTCGTTGGCATTGGCGACGGCTTCGTCAACGTCGGCCTGGACGTTGATGGTTCGCCGACGGTCGACGCGCGTAATGCTTGCGAAGCCGCGGCCGGACTGCGCCTCGGCCACCGAGGAAAACGGAACCTCGGCCCCGCTGGGCGTACGGACCCGCATCGTCTCGAGATCGCCGAGCGACCGGCGCGCCGACTCGGGATAGCGCACCATGACGCGGATGTCGTCCCGCCCGCGTTGGATTCGCTGGGCCTGCTCGCCGTAGAAGCCTTGCCGCACCTGCCGGGCGAGATCTTGCAGTGATAGTCCCAAGGCCTCGGCACGCGAGGTAATCGAAAGCTTGATCTCGGGCTTGCCGCCACGGAAGGAGTCGGTGATGTCGAACACGCCCGGATACTCGACGAGCTTGGTCTTGATCTCGGCGGCGAGTGCGCGCAACTGTTCGGTGTCGACACCGGAGAGCTGAATGTCGATGGCGTCGCCGCTGCTCATCAAGTCGGACGTAAACTTCAACTCGACCGCACCGGGAATCGAGCCGGCCAGCTCCCGCCAACGGTTCGCCAACTCGATGCCGGTTACGGACCGGTCTTCCGACGACACCAGTTCGATATCGACCTCGCCGATGTGCGGCGCGATGAAGCTGGCGCTGAGATTGCCGGAGTTGCGGCTCTGAATCGTGCGGAAGGGCTGCTCGCCGACCGCGGTCAAAATGTGGCGAAATACCGGTCGGCCGGTCTCTTTTTCAATTTCCCGCCGCAGCTTCAGGGCGCTTGCCTCGATCTGCCGCACGGCCTTCTCGGTAACCTCGATCGGCGTTTCGAGCGGCATCTCGATGGCGCCGACCAGGTAGTCCCCCTCAACCTTCGGGAAGAAGGCCAGCTTGATCTTGCCACCCGCGACCATGCCGACCGTGAGGAACAGCGTCGCCAGCGCAGCCGCCACGGTGAGGTAGCGCCACTCCAGGGCGATCTCCAGCGAGGGCCGGTAGATGCGCCGGATGAACCAGTCGAGACCTCCCGAGAAGAAATTGAAGAAGCCTTCCCAGACGCGAACAATCAGGTTCGGCCTCGCAGACTTCTTCCTCGTGCCGCGACCGTGGGACAGGTGGGAAGGTAAGACCAGCTTCGACTCCACCAGCGAGAACAACAGCGTCGGGATCACGATGCAGGGAATCACGCGAAAGATGCGGCCGAAATAACCCGGCACGAACAGCATCGGCGAGAAAGCCGCCACGGTCGTAAGCACGCCGAAGATCACGGGGATGGCGACCTCTTTGGTGCCCAGGATCGCCGCGCGCCGGCGGTCGGGCATGGTCTGCTGCTTGGCGAAGATGTTCTCGCCGACGACGATCGCGTCATCGACGACGATTCCCAGTACGAGGATGAACGAGAACAGCGAGATCATGCTGACCGAAACGCCGAGCACCGGCATAAGAGCGATCGTGCCCAAGAACGAGATGGGGATGCCGATCGTCACCCAAAACGCCAGTCGCAACCGCAGGAACAGCGCCAGGACGACGAACACGAGGATCAGTCCGTTCCGCCCGTTGCGAAGCAGCAGGTCCATCCGCCCGCGAAGGTACTCGGCGTTGTCTTGCCAAGTGGTGAGCGTGATGCCCTCGGGCATGCGCCGCGCGGCTTCGGCGACGTACTCGTGGACGGTGGCGGACACATCGAGCGCGCTCTGATCGCCGACGCGGAATACCTGGACCAGCACGGCCGGCCGGCCGTCGAGGCGGGCCCACTGGTCGACTTCCTCGAAGGCGTCGCGCACGCGGGCGACGTCGCCGACGCGGAGCTTGGTGCCGTCGGGCCGCGTGCGCAGCGCAAGGCTTTCAAATTCCTGCCCACGATAGGCCTGGCCTTTGGTGCGCAGCAAGATCTCGCCGCCCTCGGTCTTGAGCGAGCCGCCCGGCAAGTCGAGCGACGCGCGCTGCACGGCGCGGGAGACGTAGTCGAAGGTCAATCCATGGCGCCGAAGTGAGTCTTCGGAGAGCTCGATTGAAATCTCGTACGGACGCGCGTTCTTCAATTCCGCCTGGGTAATGCCGGGCAGCAGGAGGATCTCATCGCGAACCCGCTCGCCCAACCGCTTCAGCGTGAACTCGTCCGCCTCGCCGGAGATCGAGACGTTGATCACCTGGAAGCGATTGGTCAGCTCACGGACGACGGGCCTCTCGGTCTCTTCGGGAAACGTGTCGATGGCATCGACCTTCGACTTGACGTCATCGAGAAGCTTCCGGGTGTCGTAACCGGGGAGAGCTTCGATGATGACCGAGCCTACGTTCTCCTTCGCTGACGATTTGATCCTCTTGATGCCGTCCACCGCCTGGATGGCCTCTTCGATGCGGATGCAGACACCGTCCTCGACCTCTTCGGGCGCGGCGCCACGGTACTCGACCGTGACCGTGACGATGTCGGCCGAGTACTCGGGGAAGATCTCTTTCTTGATGCCCGGCAGCGTCATCAGCCCGCCGACGATGATGATGGCCATGATCAGGTTGGCGGCCACGCCGTTGTTGGCGAACCAGGCTACGATGCCCTTGATGGGGCCCTGGATCGGGCCCTGGATGGCCTGGTGTCGCTCGGGTGTGGTCTTGTCGGCCATGAGCTGATTACGATTCAGACGTCGAATCTGGTTGGGTGCCGTCCATCACGCGGACCGTCATGCCGTCCACGGCGGTTTCGAGCGGGGAGATGCAGACCCGGTCGCCGGCTTCTAGGCCGGAGCGGATGAGTACTTGATCGCCTTCGGCCCTGAGGATCTCGACGGTGCGGAAGCGGAGACGATCGCCCTCCTCGACGACCAGAACCTGATCGTCACCGCGCAGGATCGCCCGCGGAATCGCCACAACGCCCGCGGCCCATCGTCCCTCGATTTCGGCCTCGACGTACATGTCGACCGCCAGTGGCGGCCGCCTCCGGCCGCCCTGCGTGCTCAGGTCGTAGGGCTTCTCGACTTGAGCGATGGCATGAATCATGCGGCTCTGGGGGTCGATCTCGGCCTCGGTGCGGACGATGCGGCCGGTCCAGGTGTAGTCCTGTCCGCCGAAGCGGGCGCGCAGCCGGACTTTCGGCCCGGGCCGGCTCTTGGTTTCGCCGCGATAGGTGAATGGCAGATCGATGAAGCCGACTTCGCTGTCGGGGATCGGGAGGCGGACTTCGGCGTAGTCCACCGAATAGATGCGCGCGATGGGGGCGCCGCGGCTGACAAACTGCCCGATGTCGACGCTCTTCTGGCGCACGCGGCCGTCGTAGGGTGCGCTCAGGACGGTGCGCTCGAGGTCGTATCTCTTTTGCTCCAGAGCAGCCTCGGCGGCGGCGACCGCGGCTTCGGCGTCGGCGATTTGCGGCTCCCGCAAGGTCAGCGCGGTGGGCTCCCCCTGACCCAGGCTCTCCCACTCCTTGTGGGCGACCTCAGCCTCCTGCCGCTCGGTGGCCAGCCGCAGTTTCGTTTGGGCGACGGCGGAGGCGGCGTTGACGACGGCCAACTCGTACTCGCGGGGGTCGACCTTGAGCAACTCCTCACCCTTCTGGAAGTAGCCTCCCGAGATCAAGGAGTCCGAGATCCACACGGCACGGCCCGAGACTTCCGGCACCAACTCCGACTCTCTTCGCGGCGCAACCGTTCCGTCGGTACGAACCGTCAGGCGGGTTGACTTCGGCTTGACCTCGATCACTTGCACGAGCGGTGGAGGAACAACGAACTCGACCTTTTCGGGCTCCTCGCGGGCCTCGATGATCTTCAACCCTGCCCAACCCCCGGCCGCCGCCACCACGAGCGGGAGGAGGACTTTGAGAATCATTTTTGGTTTGCTGCCCATGTGGTTTCCTCCTGCGTCTGTCGTCCGTCCTGCCTCGTCGTGTTCGGGAGGGGCGGCGTGTTCGGTATGGAGGCCGCGTCGAAGCCTCCGCCCAACGCCAAGTGCAGATTAACGCGATTGTCGAGCCGCAGCCGGCGAAGGGTCAGCAAGCGGCTCTCCGAGTCGAGCGCGGTACGCTGCGACGACAAGACCGTGATGATGTCGGCTAGGCCGCGGCGGTAGCGGGTCTCGGCGAGATCGCGGGCGGCCAGTGATTGCTTGGTCGCGGCGTCAAGAAAATCCTCTTGGCGGGCCAAAAGGCTCTCGGCGGCCAAAGCGGTTTCGACTTCGCGGTATGCGCCGAGCAGTTGGGACTCGTAACGCGCCACGGACTCTCTCACCAGCGCCTCGTCGTGCTGAACACCTACTTTGAGCCGGCCCCGGTTATAGATCGGCTGCGTGAGATTCAGCAGGAAGTTCCACGCCAGGAGGTTCCCGTCCACGAGGTCGCGAAGCTCGTTGCTGGCGGTCCCAAAGCCGCCGGTGAGGATGAACTTCGGCCGCAGTTCGGCCTTCGCTTGCGCAACGCGGGTGTCGGAGGCGATCAGTAACTGCTCGCTCGCAATCAGGTCGGGGCGGCGATGTACTAACTCCGACGGCAACCCGCTTGGAACACTGGGCGGAACCGCGGGTAGATCGTCCGCCAGCACATGCTCGCCCGCCGGATAGCGTCCGAGCAGGATCTCGAGCTGGCGCACCCCGGCGTCCAATTCCGCCTTGCGCTGCTCCACCAGCGCCTCGGCGCGGCCGAGTTCGGTGAGCGCCAGCCGCAGGTCGAGCGACGCGCGAAGACCGCGCTCGTAGCGCTCGCGCACGCGGGCGGCGGACGTGCGGTAGCTCTCGACGGTGGCGCGGGCGAGTCCCAACTGGCGGCGGGCTTCGATCGCGGCGAACCAGGCCTTGGCGACCTGTCCCGACAGGGAGAGTCGCGAGCCGACCAAGTCCGCCTCACGGGCCCTCACGTTTGCCACGGCGCCGGCTTCGCCCGCCCGCAGGCGGCCCCACAAGTCGGCCTCCCAACGGAGGCCAAGGTTGACGCCGGCATTCGAAAACGTTGTCGATAGGACGTCCCCCTGGAGGCCGGGAATGGGCAGGCCGACGAAGTTCTGCCGCTGTCGGCCCCGGTTCAGACTGAGGTCGATATTGGGCTTGAGCGCCGCGCCGGCGATCCGGGCTTCGGCCTGTGCCGCCTCGATGCGGGCCGCGGCCGCCACGAGGTCATAGTTGCCCTCGATCGCGGCCGTGATGGCCGAGTCCAACCCCGAATCGTCGAGGTAGGTCCACCAGCGCGAGCCGATGGGCGCGACGACGGTCTGGCCGCCCTTCCACTTTGCCGGGGCCTTGACGCTCAGGGGATGGTCGGGAGGCTGGAACTTGTGGGTGCAACCGGCGGCAATCAGGGCCGCGACAAAGACCGCTGTGATGAGAACCGTTCGGCTCACGCGCCACCTCCTGCTTCGACCTCGACCTGCGCTTCGCTCGAAGGCTTTTCTGACACGGCCTTCTCGTTCACCTCCTTGTTCGCCTCCCTGTTCACCGGGGCTTTGAAGCCGGCCGCCGCGAACTGCACCATGCGGTCGATGACCTCATCGGTATTGCCTGTGTCGCAAAGGCCGCCCGAGATTTGCATCAAACGGCGGCTGTCGAGCATCGTGTGCACCATCGCTCCCACGGCGAAGTGGGTTCGCCAGAACACTTCGGTAAGAGTCAAATGCGGGAGGGCCCTGTGGAACGCGCCGGTGAAACGCTCGATCACTTCGCGGAAAAGACTCTCGAACATCGGCCGCATGGAGTCGCCCGGCTCGGCGAAGAAGCGGCCGCAGATGCGCAGAAAGGTCTGGCCGCGATGGGTGTCCTGGCTGAGGCGGATGGCCGGGCCGAACAGCGCGCGCAGCACGTCCTCGATCTCGATGGGGCCTCCGCGGGCCTCCAACTCGTCGAGCAGCACGATGCGCTCCTCGTTGACGGGTCCGACACGCCGCTCGAAAACCGTCTCGACCAAGCTCTCGCGGGATCCGAAGTGATAGTGGATCGCCGCCAGGTTGACCCCGGCCTCGCTGATGATCGATCGCAGCGAGACGGCCTCGATGCCGTGCTCGGCAAAGAGCTTCTCGGCGGCGTCGAGGATTTGTTCTTTGGTGTCGATGCTCATTGGCTGCCAGGCATCCTAATGGGATTTGATCATACGATTGATTGATTCAAACGTTTGTTTAATACTACACCAAGTTGATGGCGCCGGCAACGCTGGCAAGGGTTTTTGTATACGGGGGGGCGGAGGCCGTAGGGGCAGGGTCTTTCGCGATCGACAGTCCGCTCGAGCAGTAACTCGAAGAGCCGCCGCAAGCTCGCCGTGGTCACGCGAGAGGTCGACGGTCTGGGCTTATGTATGTCTCAGAGTTGACGGGCAAACCTGGTGCTCAGGGTCCCACCAGAGAAGAAGCAGCACACCACCGTCGAAGATTCCCCAAACACGTTCAACGCCCTTAAGTCACAGTGAGAGTAGTTCGTCAATGTCGTCCATCCTGAGGGTTTCAAGCCGCTCGCGGGCTTCCGAACAAAGCCGGTCCCGAGCCGCAAAATGATTCCTTGAACCGAGGATCTCGTTCCAAGTCATGGTTTCGAAGTTGCTTAGCTTGCCTCGTACCTCCCTCAGCTTCGCCGCGTCCATACGGTGCCACCCGAAGGGGTCAACGAACTCGAGTTTACTCAAGCGCCAGGCGGGTTTTCGTTGCAGCGCTTGTTCTGGTGGGGATCCGACCCGCGGTGTGCGCTGAGGGGCTGGTCGGATACGGTTCTTTGGACGTTTTGCCACGCCACGTCTTTAGAGCGAACCGTAGTACTCGGCCATCGCTGCGTGAGTGATCTCACGAGCGCCGCGTTGGCCTGGAGCGAGACCGCGTCGGGCGTGGGCCCACGGATCCTCCTGATGAGTCAGATCACTGAGCCACTGGGACGACTTCCCCTCGTAGAACTGCAGTACTGATTCGACCGTTTCTCGCTGGGCTGCCGTCAGGGCGTCTGGGTCGCCACGGTCGCAACGGGCCACTTGGAACATGCCCCGGTGCCATTGGTAGAGGGCAGGGACGACGGGCCCGTTGGCCCAAGCCTGAATGGGCTCATGGAACAAAGGCTTCTCGTCCCACACCAGGGACCATGCCTGGCAATAGTAGACGAGCTTCTGGAGCTTCATCACTGTCATGGGAGGAACACTGGCGGCCAGTACGTACGCCGCCACATCGAACACACTGGGTTGCCCAGTCGGGACCTCGTCGGCTAATCGGCTATCGGCCGTCACAGCATCAGTGGAAGGGGGCCTCGGCGCAGCGTTGACGGTCGCGTTGAGTTCAACTCTGTCGCCAGTTGTTGCCGACTCCCTTACTAAGACGGGCTCCGACCGGGAATCAGAGCTTCTTCGTGCCATGGGATACCGCTGTCCCTTCCACTGTTTCCAAGACTTCAGTGATCTGATCACGAAGCTGCTTGATGGTGGCGAGGCTCATGACCAGCCGCTGGCCGACGATGAAGCGAACCTCTTTTTGTCTGGCCAGAATCTCGTCGATTGGAATTACGCCGGCGTCCACAAACCAATCCGCCTCGTGGCGCGACACCTGGAACCGATTGACAAAGAGCGGCCTCGCCTCCGGGTTGTTGCTGTCGGCAGCCGCCAGCGTCTTTTCCAGCGTCACCGTAAAGGCCTTTGTTTTCGACGTCCTGCCGCGAGATCTGGTTGCCATCGTCCTTCACCACCCTCTGCACTGCCAATTATACAGATCGACCGTACGGGTTGGATTGTTGCGCCTAGCGGCGGCCGTCGGCGAAAGCGGCGGGGTTCTCGTCGTCGTTCGTGCCACCCGAGGAAAGCGGAGTACATGAGGTCCGTCGTTTCTATGGATCAAGCATTCGCGCAGTATCAGGCCATGGTTTAGATTGCCTGCAAGAGGGCCTTGATATAGCCGTAGCCAAAGCCGAAGGCCTGTTTCATGTCGGGGTCATCGGCGTGGCGCGGCATGTGGTCGGGCATGACCATGTAGGGGTAGTCGACTTCGGCCAGCGTGAGGGCGACGTTGACCATGTTCATGTCACCTTCATCGGGCCAGACTTCGAGGAAATCGTCGCGTCCGCCCCGGATGTTGCGGAAGTGGATGTTGAAGATCTTGTTCCGCTCGCCGAAGTAGCGAATGACGTCGTGGATCTCTTCGTCGGGATTATGCAACATCTCGGCTGTGGTCCCGAGGCATAAGTTCAGCCCGTGGTAAGGGCTCTCGTGGATGGACACGAATTCCTTCAAGCCGTCGGGGGTGCCGAGCACGCGATCGACGCCCTGGAAACCCTCCGGCGGCACGCCGGGGTCGTGCGGATGGCAGGCCGCGCGTACCTTGTACTCATTGCAGACGGGGATGATGCGCTCGAGAAAATACGTGATGCGTTCGAAGAACTCGTCTCCGTCGACGCGGCCGGCGCGCGTGGTCGGCTCACGGTCCTTCATGGCCTCGCTCAACTTCCAGGTGCTGTAGATGGACCCACCGCGTCCGCCGGGCGTGGGGTCGGTGCGCATCGTGCCCAGGATGCGCAGGTTGTACTTGAAGCAGGGCACCTCGGCCTTGGCGCAGGCGACGATCAGTTCCTGGATGTACTCGATCTCGCGGTCGCGGTCGGGGTTCTCGCCGAGTAGGATGCCGGCGCGGGGGTTCTGGTCGATGTGCGGCGGCGTCATGAAGGGCACGCCGATGATGTCCATGCTGAGGCCGTGCTTTTCGCACAGCTCCTTCTGCGGTGCGATCTCTTCGGGTTTCCAGTCGCGGCGCGGCTCGCCCTCTTCCCGTGGCGGCCAGCCGCAGCAGTGGTCGACGGTATTGACCGGGCACATGGGTAACACTTTATGCCAAGCACATAGGTAACACATGGACCATCGCCTTGCTATTCAAGGCTGGAGTTCGCCCCCGAACCTGTCAAGGTTCCCCTGTCGGCTCGCGGGCGCGAGGCCTTGACAGAACCGGGGCCGAACTCCTTTGGTTTCCTCCGCTTACCAAGGCGATGGCCCAGCCTAGCCTCGGCCCAAGAAAGCTTTGCCAGTGCCCTGATTCCACGAGAGTTAGCGCAGACTTCGCATCAGCCGGCCCGAAAAAGTGTTACCTATGTGCTTGGCATAAAGTGTTACCTATGACCCGGTCAGTTCAAAAGTGGTTGCAGCCAGCCCGATGAGTTCAACCGGAAAGGCGGGACGGGCGCTCTCTAGGCGAAGAGCTTCGCATCGCTTGCGAGGAGGTGCTTAGCGATGGTCTGGAGCTGCATGTTGCTTGTGCCTTCGTAAATGGTGGTGATCTTGGCGTCGCGGTAAAGCTTCTCGACCGGGTACTCCTTGGTGAAACCGACGCCGCCGAACACATCGAGGGCTTTCGCCGTCACCCGCACCGCAGTCTCGGAAGCGTGGAGCTTGGCCATCGCGGCCTCGGACAGAAAGGGTGCGCCAGAGTCCTTGAGCCGAGCGGCGTTGTAGACCAGCAAGCGGGCAGCTTCGACTTCGGTCGCCAACTCGGCTAATTGAAACTGTAGTCCTTGGAACTCGGCGATGGGCTTGCCGAACTGCCGCCGCTCTTTGGCGTAGCGAAGCGCGTGGTCGAGGGCGGCTTCGGCAATGCCTAGAGCCTGGGCGCCGATGCCAATGCGGCCTTCGTTGAGCGTTTCAATGGCGATCTTGTAGCCCTGGCCCGGCTCGCCCAGGACGTTCTCTTTCGGCACGGGACAAGCGTCGAGAATCAGCTCGCACGTGGACGAGGCGCGGATGCCCAGTTTGTCCTCCTTCTTGCCCACGGCAAAGCCCGGCGCGTCTTTTTCGATCAAGAAAGCCGTGATGCCGCGATGCCCGGCGTCCGGGTTGATGTTGGCGAACACCAGGAAGATGCCGGCCTCTTTGGCGTTCGAGGTCCAGAGTTTTCGGCCGGTGATTTCGTAGTGGTCGCCGTGATCCTCTGCCTTCGACGCCAGCGCAAAGGCGTCGCTGCCTGAGTTGGCCTCCGACAGCGCGTAGGCCCCAACGGTGTCTTGGCATAGACGGGGGAGGTAGCGCTTTTTCTGTTCGTCGGTGCCCCAACGCAGGATGGCGTTGTTCACCAGGGTGTTCTGCACGTCGACAATGACCGCCGCCGCCGGGTCCACGGTGGCGAGCGCCTCGACCGCGAGCACGGCCATAAAGAACGAGCCTTCCTGCCCGGCGTACTCCTCGGGAATCCCGATTCCCATCAGCCCCATTTGGAAGAACTGCGTGATCAACTCGGGCTTGAACTCGGCGGCCTCGTCCATCGCGCGGACGTGCGGGGCGATCTGGTCGACGGCGAACCGGCGCACGGTCGCTCGGAAGAGATCTTCTTCTTCGGTGAGTATGGTGAGAGGGGCCATGTTCACGTTCGAGAGGACACCCAGCTCGAAGCGTAAGTCGAGCACGACGATGCCCTCAAGTATAGGTCGTCGTCACTCGTCTATTGTGCCAAGTGGGGCTGCGCTGAGAATGGCAGTCCACGCGGCTGAAGTGCGGGTCGGCCAGTTGCGCTAGCCCAGGAGCGCCAAGCGGTCGCCTGTGATCAGGCTTGATGCCCGTTAGCGCCCTACGAGACGGCGTTTTCTGCCTGAACTTCTTCAGGGTCGGCGGTGCCGGGTGGCTCGTAGTAGAGGATGCGGCCACACGATTCGCACGTGAGGATCTCTGCGCTGGAACGCATGATGTTGCTGAACTGCGGACGTAGAAGTACGTTGCAGGTGAGGCAGCGCTCGGCGTCGGCGCGCGCCACCGCGACGCCGCCCCGCGACTTGAGGACTCTCTCGTAGGTTCGCAAGACGTCGGCGGAAACCTGTGACGCCAGCTCGCCGCGCTCGGCCTTCTTGATTGCGGCTTCCTCTTTGTCCCGAGCCACGCGGGCGCGCATCTGCTCGACCTCGGCGGCGACCTTCTTGCCTTCGGCTTCGAGCGCTTTCTCGGCTGCTCTGACGTTCTGCTCGAGCGATTCGGCCTCGACCATTTTGTCGAGAATGTGGTCTTCGACCTTCCGGATCTCTTGCTCTTCGTAGTCGATCTCGTGCTGAAAGGCGCGGAACTCTACGTTCGTCCTCGTCTCGTTCATCTGGGTCTTGATGCGCCCGAGCTTCTGCTGGGCCGCCGAGATCTCGCCTTCGAGAGCGCGTCGGGTTTTTTGGTTCTCGACCAGCGAGTTCTGGTCGGCTTGGAGGGCGTTCGTGTGGGATTGGAGCTGGGACTCGATCTCCGCGATGTACTTCGGCAGGCGACTGATCTCGTCGCTGAGTTCGTGGATGCGGGTGTCTAGCGCCTGGAGTTCGCGAACGCGGAGGAGGTCAGGATTCATGCGGGACCGTGATCATCCAAGTCGATTCTATCACAGCGGTTCCTGCGGGCCTGACGCCCCGCCGCGGCCGCCGCCGAGCCGTTCGCGGAACGCGTTCTGAGTCGCATCCAACTCCGCCACGCGCAGTGCTTTGCAGCCCGCATACAGCACCGCCAGCCCCAATGGTATGGATACGGAAATGTCCAGCAGGCGTGCCCAGCCGGACTCACCTACGCCCATGTGCACCAAGTAGGACGAGCCGGCACAGGCCGCACCCATCAGAGCCGAGGCAATCCCAATACGGACAATGCTCGACCGCAAGCGCCGCCCCTCGACACCCCCGACCTTGCCGCGCATGAACCAGAACAGCACGCAGAAGTTCAGGGTGGCCACCATCGACGTCGAGAAGGCGAGCCCGCCATGTCCCCATCTGAGTACGTGCACGAACAGCCAGTTCAGTGAGTAGTTGATGAAAATCGACGACAGGCTGGCCGCCACCGGGATGCGGACGTCGCCGAGGGCGTAGTAGGCGGGCGTCAACACCTTGATGGCGGCATAGCCGACCAGGCCCAGGCAATAGGCCGAAAGGGCGACGGCCGTCTGTTCGGTGTCGTGCGCCGTGAACTCGCCCCTCTGAAAAATAACGCCCACGAGCGGACGGCTCAACACGATCAGGCCCACCGCCGAGGGAATGGTGAATAGAAACACCAGGCCCAGCGAGCGGGCCATGGTTTCGCGGAACTCGGCGACGCGCCCTTCGCCCGCGCTACGCGAGATCGAGGGCAGCGTTGCGGAGGCGACGGCGACACCGAACAGCCCCAGCGGGAGTTGCATAAAGCGGAACGCGTACCCGAGCCACGAGACGGGCCCATCGATGACCGTGCCGGCGGCGTCGGTGATCTGCGATGCGAAAATACTATTGACGACTACGTTCACCTGTACCGCGGCCGCCCCAAGCACCGCCGGCCCCATCAGCCGCAGCACCTGACGGATGCCCGGATCCGACAGCGTGAAATCCGGGCGAAAGCGCAAGCCGACCCTCCGCAAGCTCGGCCACTGGAAAAGATACTGCGCGATGCCACCCAGCAGCGTTCCCATCGCCATGCCCACGATGGGCTCGAAACCAAAGCGTGGGCCCAACACGAAACCGAGCACCAGCCCGGCCACGACGGACGTGATGTTGAAGAAGGACGACGCCAGGGCCGGGACACCGAAGCGTCCCTTGGCATTCAGCACGCCCATTGCTTTTGCCGCCAGCGCGATGAACAGCAGGAAGGGGATCATGATGCGCGCCAGGAACACCGTCAGTTCCTTCTTGCCGGGGACTTGGGCGAACCCGGGGAACATCCAGTCGACAATCGTGGACGTGAAGAGCAGGCCCAACAGGCACATCACTGCCAATATCGGTACGAGCACCGTCGCCAGCCGGTTCGAGAGACGGTAGGCCTCAGCTTCGCCCTTACCGGCCAGGTATTGCGAAAAAGTTGTGACAAAGGCGGCAGAAAGAGCTCCCTCGGCTAGCAGGTCACGCAGCAGATTTGGGATGCGGAAGGCCGCAACGAAGGCGTCGTAGACCATGCCCGCGCCGAAGTACTTGGCGAAGACAACTTCGCGGACGAGCCCGGTAATGCGGCTGAGGAAGACGGCCGCGCTGACGACCCCCGCCGATCGGACGATGCCGGCGTGAATGGCTTGTGCGGACTGCCGTTCCGGCTCCAGGCGTTCCGTCCCAGACGCCGCCGGCAGGTGGGACGACATTGAGGTTAGGTTAGCACGGGGTCGGCGAGGTGACGATACCGCGCCGCCGGAGGCGATACAAGGTTTCAGAGCGCTGCTTGCAAGGTAACTTGGCCACAACCAGGAGGACCGAAGACCCACGGCCTCGGTGCATCAGTGTGCTCCATACTCATGTATACATGAGGGGGCACAGCATGCTGTGCCCCTGCTTCTCGGTTCGTCGATTCCGTTGGAATATCAAGGGCGCAGCCCTTGGCTAGCTGGTCGACAGTGCGGCTAGGATCCCCCAACTACGAGTCCCAGGTGTCGGCCCGGCGATACTCGTCGAAGCACTTCTCGACACCCGCCATGCCGGCTACCGACAACCCGTGCTCCATGCCAAGCAGGCCCTGGTAACCCTTCGCGTGGATCGCTTTGAACACGTTGCGGTAGTTGATCTCGCCCGTGCCAGGCTCCTTGCGCCCGGGGACGTCGCCGACCTGGAAGTAGGCGATGCGGTCCCAGTGCTTTTCGATGTTGTTGATGAGGTTGCCCTCGGAGATCTGCTGGTGAAAGATGTCGAACAGGATCTTCACTTGCGGGCTGCCGACCCCGTCGATGATTTCGGCGGCATGCTCGGAGGTCACCACGTAGTAGCCCGGGTGGCTAACCCGCACGTTCAACGGCTCGAGCACGAGCACCAAGTCGCTCTTTGAAACGATGTCGGCGGCGCGCTTGAGGCCCTCGATCACGGCCGCGGTTTGCTGCTTGTGTGAGAGATGATCGACGGTCAGGCCGCTCGTGACGGTCGACCAGCCGTTTCGCATCACCTTGTGGTAGTCGACCGCTTTCTCGACGTCTTTCAGGAAGCCCGCGTGGAACTTCTTGTCGCAGAGCGCGTCGCCTTTCCATCCGCCGGAGTTGACGACGAACACGCCCATCTCCATTTCCAGCTCGTCCATCTTCTTGCGGAACTGCGCGGCCTCTTCGAGGGAGTGCTGATGCGGCAGGCCGTTGTACTCGAAGGCGCGAAAGCCGTGCGAAGCGTACACCGCGAGCTGCTCGGGGATGGAGAGGTCCTGTAGCCAGCCGATCCGCGGCGCGTAGCGCATGTGATAGGCATGCGCGGTTGTTTCATCCGCGGCCTCATTTGCATCAGATGGGGCGCTGCAAGCAGCCGCGCCCAGCGCGAGTGCGGAACTACCGAGAAAGCGACGGCGATTCATTTCAGGAGCCTCCCGTGCCCGAGGGTGTGATGGCGGCCCTGAGCCGCCCCGAGAATTATACCCTGCTCGTGCGGGCGGGGAACAATATGCCCCACAGCGGTGTCAGAAACTATGGATGGGAGGGTGACGGTGGCTGGACTGTCAGTTGGTTTCGTAGTACGCGACAAGGCCGCCGTCACGCACGGAAGTGTTTGTCTTGACCGCGTGCTCAGCGACACGCTTCAAGGACTTGGCGACTTGGAGGGTCGCGTCGTTCAGCGGCCAATCGCCACCGCACGGACTCTTACCACGAGGATCAAAGTCTCTACCATCTTCGATGTCGCTGATTACGCTGTCTAGATGCTTGATGTACCAATCCAGACCGTACCGCTTGGGGCGTGGTTGCTTAGCCGACACGGGTTCGTCGTACCACACCTCAACGGCTTCCGGCACCCCGCTCAACCCCAAGGCTTGGATAGACAGCTTCGTGAGATGGATCCAAAGTTCGTCGACCTCCAGTACGGGGTCCCAGTCGTACTCCGGGCTCCTCCAGCCGATCTTTGTCTCGCGCCCTTTGGATCCCCCGCAATGGACTTGCAGACCTTGAGCCAAAAAACGGATCGCGTCGCGTTTCTGTTCCTCGGGTGCTTGGTTGGCGTACAATCCGATCCCGAGCACGGCACTGCTGCGCCCGAGGTAGCCGGCATAGTCTTCTACGAACTCGGGATCTTCGGTGCTGGTATCTTTGTTGCTCCGAGCGAAGCGTGTCAGTGCGTGAAACCCCTCGCTGCGGCCCGTAAGTCCGAGCAGGATCGCGGTGCCAGCCCAGAAGGGCCTGTCATTAGGATTGTCAAGTATCTCGATGAGAACTTTAGGGGCTCCCGGGAAGTCAACGATTCGCAGGGCTGGCTTGATAGGAACGCCGGAGGGGTGAATCGTTCTCGCGAAGCGCCTCAACTCTCGTCGCTTCTCCGGATCCGTTTGAGCGTCCGTCTCCGACGCAACCGGGGCAGCCAACTCGGCCCCGCTGATCGGCCCGACAGCCAAAAAGGCAACGAGGAGGAGGGAACCCAGGTGGTAGTTAACCCTTCGGGCTATCATCTTTTAGTATATCAGACCGCAGCGAAACACCTGTATCTGACTAGGTGCCGCGGCCAGATGTCGGTTCTTGTCTTCCGCAGAGGCGAGAGGCAGGGGCGAGAGAGCGACCTGTTCGAGGCGAGACACTGAAACTCTTATCGACTGAAATGCCCAACAACAGGCGGTTCTGATAGCGGTTTGGCTGGGAGGGCGACCGGACTGAGCCCGCTTGGAGAAAAGTATCGCGCTAGGCACCGGATGTCAACGTTAGATCGTACACAGTACGACTCAGGGATATTATCAAGATCTGAAACATGATCTAGTAAGATCAAATATTTGATTATAGCCTGCCGTTGTGCTACACTGCTACGGTTCACGATATTGCCGTGATGTCGTCTCGACGCCCAATCACAGACAAGCTTCGGTGCGAGTTTGTGCGCGCTCGATTCGAGCCACTCAACTCCACCGGTCAGCTCACGCCACTGGCGGAGTTGGCCGGTCGGTTTGTGCGCGAGCAGGCGGTCATTTCGAAGGCGATGCGGAAAGCCTTCAAAGACAGGTTGATTGGGGTGGATGTTCGTGAGCGTCGCGCGGACCGGTCTGAGCGAGTTCCGGCGCTCGAGCGGGCCATGCTCTCATCCTTCGGGGCGTTACTGGACGCCATCGTTATTGATACTGAACAGGACAGGCACTCGAAACCGACAATACCTGAGCCCTCCGGGGTGAGCGATCGTCTTCACGAGACTCTCGGACGGGCCATGGCGCAGAAGATCGCCGAGGGACCTCTGGTTCACCATGGAGATACGATCCTCTGCGGTCCGGGCAGAGGGGTCTTTCATACGGTGCAAGCTCTTGCCGATTTCCGCCCCTTGAGAGCGAGAGGGGTCCGAGTCATCTCACTGACGGGCGCTGCGCAGGTACGCCACCATGGAGGCAATCGTAGGATCTTTCTTGACGCCGACTACAACGCCGCGCATTTCACACGAGCGTTCGTCGAAGAGGTCAGTTGCCGTTTTATCCATCATCATCTTGTGACGTTGGCAGCTTCGCCACAGAAGCTTGTGGCGGACCGGCTGCGGACTCACGGACAAATGCCTGACTATCTTCCCAACCGAGCGATCGTCGGCCTCGGTGCCTTTAGTGAGGGCCACAGCCTGTTCGAGCAAGCGTTCCGGTCGGCTCCGGATCGAGATCCTGCACTCGGGCCGGTGTACGAGAACCTGACGGAGTTGGCCAAGTTAAGCCAACGCTGGTCGACATGGTATTACTCTCCTATCGGAGACATCGCAAACCGCTTGTTCTTCGTGGAGCCGCCCTCTCGGGTCGGTGTTCCCGTTGCGGCCGTGCCACATTTTCGACGACTGGTGGATCGAGTAAACGGTCGATTAGTCACCATTTCCGAGGCAGATCTGAAGAAGGTGCGTGAGATCTTCATGGTGGCTGGAACTAGCGTCAAATCCTCAGCCATCCGACAAGTCCTCACCGACCCCAGCTATCCGGTCCGCATCATCTGCACCGATTCCCAAACCGCCAGGATAATTCTAGACGGCGAAGTCTTCGGTTCTGCGCCATAACGCTTGGGCGGAATGTGGCCTTCCGAACGGACGCGGGGCGCGTTTCTAGATTTATCGACTTGCACGCTAATCATTCGTGTGCTATCGTCTCGGATTCATGCGCGGTCGCCGTCAGGCCAGGGTGCTGCTGACTGCGCGGGCACTCTTGAATTGAGCCATTTGATAACGAGTCTTCTTCGTCCTCGGGCGCGAAAACGAGGCGCGTAGGGCAGTCCAAGAGCCGGGTGCCGACCATGGACTCTGTCGGTGCCCGCGCTGGGTTCGTGTGGATCAGGAATCAGGCTACCGGTGCGCGCTTGCATGGTGTACTAGTGTAGTGCGTCAAGCAGATTGCACCTTATGCAGGGCGGCACGTCCGCGCTTGACTTTCTCGAGGATGTCGGAGGCGGTCGCTGTCCAGATGAAGGGCGTGGGATGCTCGTTGTGCTGGGCTATGTAGTCGTCAATGGCGGCGACGAGCTCGTCCACGCTGCGAAACACGCCGCGGCGCAGGCGCTTGACGGTGAGATCGCGAAAGAATCGCTCGACCATGTTCAGCCACGACGCCGAGGTCGGGGTGAAATGAATGTGGAAGCGCGGGTGACGATCGAGCCAACGCTTCACAGCGGCATGCTTGTGGGTGGCATAGTTGTCCACGATGAGATGAAGCTGTTTGTCCTTGGGAGTGCGGCGGTCAATTAAGCGCAGGAAGCGCAACCATTCCTGGTGGCTGTGTCGGGGCATGCACTCGGCGATCACGCTGCCGTCAAGAGTGTTGAGCGCCGCAAACAGGGTGGTCGTGCCGTTGCGCTTGTAATCGTGGGTCATCGTTTGGCCGCGTCCCTTTTTGAGCGGCAGGCCGGGTTGGGTGCGATCGAGGGCTTGGATTTGGGACTTCTCATCGAGCGAGAGAACCAGAGCATGCTCAGGCGGATTGAGATAGAGTCCGACGATGTCGTCGAGTTTCTCGGCGAAACGCGGGTCATTGCTGAGCTTGAAGGTCTTGACGCGGTGGGGCTTGAGGCCATGGGCGCGCCAAATCCGTCCCACGGTGGAAGCGCTGACGCCGGCCGCGGCGGCCATGGTGCGGCGGCTCCAGTGTGTGGCGTTGGACGGTTTCTCGCGGGTGGTCTTGTGGATGATCTGCTGTACTTTCTGCTTCGAGACGGCAGGTGTACGACCGGGCCGTGGGGCGTCTTTTGCAATGCCGGCGATGCCGCTTTCGAGAAAGCGCGTGCGCCAGCGGGCCACCAACTGCCGCGAGACACCGAGCTGTGCGGCGATCTGCTTATTCTCGAGACCGTGGGCGGCCAGCAGGACAATCCTGGCTCGCAGGGCGAGACGAACGGCGACTTGGCGGCCGCGCGCGTAGCGGTCCAACTGCTTGCATTGCGCTGTGTTCAAAGTTACTGGTTGTGCTCTTCGCATCCCATGCCTCCTGTTAATAGAGACGATGGGAAGCCAATATAAGTTACAGTATTTATGGTGCCCTACACTAGCCTGCTCATTTTCGGAGAGCTATCTTGTTGTCTCATCCCGCTCGCAGGAGAAGCTCCGTCGTTCGCCTCATGGAGCGTTGTCTGGTCATCCGTCACTGTTTCATATGGATGTCGCTCATTGGAGCAACCGGGGAGATTCCAGAAGTTCAGGCACAGACAACGCACTATCTGACGGTCGCCAACATAGCTGAGAATCATGTCAGCCTCTCGGAAGTGCAAGCGATCTTGGACCGTGCCGCGGAAATTCTGCGGGAGGGACACTTATCCGGTGATTGGAGAGCCCTCGTTCGTCTTAAGAGGCGGCCGGATCCGTGTCCGGGCGAATTTGCCCCTGGGCCTCAGCAGGTAGCGGACGAGGAGATTTGCGTGTTTACGCGGGGCGGGAACGACACAGAACTGCCCTCGGTAATCCATCCAGGCGACGAAGATCTCCTGCGCTCGTTGCCGAGTTACGTCAACGTGGTGAAGGAGATCTGGGGCTGCGACCCGGCGAAGGGCCCCGGGGTAAAGTACTGGGGCTGTGGGTATTCAGGCCAAAGGCCTTTCATGCTGGTTACGCGCGTTACACCGAAATTGCTGTGTCTACTGTTTGCAGGAACTCTCCACCAAGCTGATGGTGGCACAACAACGTGTGTGTGGGGTGGGGCAGAGCGGCGGGTGATCGATGTTGAAGCGCTTCAGCACAGCGACATAATCCGCCTTTTTGACGGACGGGCGGGGGGTGTCAGCACACCGTACTCCTCTCTGAACGCGATGCCACCAATGGCCGGGCCCTACACTCTTTTCAACTGGGAAGCCGTGTTATGGGCTCACGAGTTCGGGCACACGAGGATCAACACGCCGACCTATGATGGGCATAGGAGCGATCTCTTCGCAACGATGTACCCGCACCTGTTTCCATGGAACGTCCTGCTGGACCAGGACGAGTGCTGGGCGATCGTAAAGCCGTTTTAGAATAGTTTGCCGACGGCCATGAGCATCACCAATCACAGCAAACCCCTCTTCTGCGCTGTGACTCCCTAGCCGGCAATCCAGTCTGCCAGCTTGCTAGGATGTTCTGCACTGGCCACTCCGAGCGACTGACCCGGTGTTGCGACCGGGGCACGGCCCAGAAAGAACAGCTTTCGGGCGCTTGCCCGACCATACGTAACCCGGATCTAACGAAACCTAGGAGCTGGGTATCCACTTGACTCAGGTGACCCCAAGATGTAGTGTAGGGCCTGGTGGAGGATTACCCGCGCGACCAACTCGAATTCGAGTCTCGCTTTGCGAGCGAGGAGGCTTGCCGCGACTATCTGTTCGCCTTGCGCTGGCCAGAGGGTTTCCGCTGTCCAAGGTGTGGGCATGAGCGCGCTTGGCCGGTGCGCAAAGTGTGGTTCGAATGCGCTCGCTGCGGGCGGCAAACCTCCGTCACCGCCGGCACGATCTTTCAAGACACACGCAAGCCGCTGCGGCTGTGGTTCCGGGCGATGTGGACCATCACCACGCAGAAGAATGGGGCCAGCGCCCTGGGTCTACAGCGCGTTCTGGGACTGGGCAGTTACCAAACCGCCTGGCCTTGGATGCACAAGCTGAGGCGAGCGATGGTGCGCCCGGGGCGGGAGCGATTGACGGGCCTCGTCGAGATCGATGCGACCTACTGGGGCGCTGAAGAAGAAGGGGTAATCGGCCGGCAGACCGAGCGTAAAGCGTTGATTGCAGTCGCCGCGGAAGAGAGAGGCACCGGGCTGGGGCGCATCCGCATGCAGCGCGTTCAGAACGCCTCGGCGGCCAGTTTGATGCCCTTCGTCGAGGAGTCGGTCGAGCCGGGCAGCGTGGTTGTTACCGACAACTGGTCGGGCTACGATCCGCTCAAGAAGAAGGACTACCAGCGTCGTATCATCTCGATTAACAACCGCCGCGAGCAGGCCTCGCAGCTACTGCCGAGGGTGCACTTGGCGATCTCGCTACTCAAGCGCTGGATACTGGGCACGCATCAGGGGGCGGTCAGCCACGAGCATCTGGACTACTATCTCGACGAGTTCGTGTTCCGCTTCAATCGGCGCAGATCACGCAGTCGGGGCAAGCTCTTCTACCGCCTTGTGCAGCAGGCCATGGCGGTGGAGCCGACGCCGTACCGCTCGATCGTCGCCGATTGGGACGCTAAGACGCTGTGAGCCCAACTACAAGATGTTGGGGTCACCTGAGTCAAGTGGATATCCGGCACCTAGGATTGCTGAAAACAAAGGACTTACAAAGCTGTCCATTAGGATCCGCGCCAGCAAAGAGGTCACCATGAACTACACGAAAGTCGATTCGCCACTCGGCAAGATCCATTTGCTTGCCTCCGAGCAGGGTCTGGCCGCTCTTCATTTCGACTCGCAGGTCGAAGACATGGACCAGCGGTTCCCGCGATTCCAGCGGACCGGCCCGCGCCGCAATGCCTGGCTGCTGCGGACCGAGGGGTGGCTATCGTGCTATTTCGCGGGCGACTTGGATTACGTGGTTGACGTCCCGCTCGATCTGACCGGCACGCCTTTTCAGCTTTCGGTGTGGGAAGCTCTGCGATCGATCGGCCCCGGCGGGACGCGCGGCTACGGTGAACTGGCGAGGCAGCTTGGCAGGCCTGACGCATCGCGCGCCGTGGGCGCCGCGGTCGGCCGCAACCCGGTTTCGATCCTCGTCCCCTGCCACCGTATTGTCGGGGCGTCGGGCAAGTTGACCGGTTATGCCGGAGGGCTCGACGCGAAGCGCTTCCTACTCGAACACGAGCAACGCCACTCAGCGCTGGCTGCGTAGGGCGACTGCGCTGGCCGATCTCCCAACGCCTGCGCCGAGGGTTATTGCGAACACCTCTGCCTGCCGGCTTAGGGGTCGCCGCGAACTGAAGGACTCGTGCCATGGCAGACTTTCTGAGTTCGATCTACACGTATCCGTGGAACCTTACCGACGAGGGGCTTGACCGGGCGCTGAACCGCATCGCCGACCTGGCGGGTTGTCACGAGGTGATGCTGACGCCGAGCTACCACGTCTCGACTTATTTCCTGCCGCACAACCCCAAGCGGCCACTTTACTACGGTGAGGACGGCGCGGTGTACTTCCATCCCGAGGCCGAACGCTTTTCGAAGACCCGCATCCGGCCGCGCATGAGTGAGGTGGTCGACGAGGAGGGCTACTTCGAGAAGATCGTCGAGGCGGTGACGAAACGCGGGCTCAAGTTCGGCGCGTGGATTGTCTATTGCTACAACCATTACCTGGCGCGCACGTATCCGGAGTTTGCCAAGCACGATGCTTTTGGGAACGCCTACCTGGCTCAGTTGAGTACGGCCCCGCCGGACGCGCGAGAGTACCTGGTTGCACTGACCGAGAACATCGTCGAGACGTACCAGCCCGTGGCGGTGCACGTCGAGTCGCTGTCGCGCCTGAGCTGGAGCTATGGCTTCCGCAACCCGAAAGTGCTGTCGGAGATCACTGATCGCGACGCTTTCCTGATGGGTCTCGATTTCAACCCGGCTGCGATCAAGCACGCCGAGGCTTCCGGCTTCGACGGCCGGAAGTTCCAGAAGGACGTGGCTGCGTGGTTGCGCCCGCGGCTGGCCCGCTTGCCCACCGACGACGATCGCCTGCCCGCCGCCACCCAGTGGGTGGACGCCGCGTTCGAAGGGCGGCTGCGGCAGTGGGTCAAGCTGGCACAAGAGAACACAACCGCGTTGTGGACCCGGGTCGCCGAGGTGATCCATGCCGGCGACGCGAAGATTCAGTCGGTGTTGGCGACCGGCGAGTCGGCGGACCATAGCGACGTGTTACCGCCAACGAACCGTCACCTCGATCGCGTCACGGTTGGCCCGTTCGTGTCGGCGGACGAAGGGCGCACGCGGGTCGAAGCGATCACCGGGCAGATTAGCGAAGGGGGCGGGGTGATGGTCTCGACGCAGCCCGGCGGTATGACGAAGGCGTCGGAATTGGAAGCGGAGGTTCGCATCGCCAGGGAGGCGGGGGCGATGGGCTGTAACTTCTACAACTACGGGCTGCTTCGCGAAGAGCAGTTGGGTTTCATCGGCTCGTCGCTGGGTTCCACGGGCTAAGCGATCGCCAAGTCCACCCGTGTTCCTACAGGCAACTTAGCTGACGCGAGAGCCGCGCCTGCGGCGGAGCGTGAGATAATCTGGCGACGGAGGCGTAGATCATGAGTTTCTTGACACGACGAAAGTTCCTGGCGACGACAGCCGTTGCGGGTTTGGCGCACTATGCTTGCGGCGACCAAGGCGCGCAGCAAGCTGAAAGCCCACCCGAGGCCGCACCCTCGACTGCGTTCGGCAGCTACCCGGTCATCGATCTGCACCAGCACACGCCTTACTCGGGCCGTCCGGCCGCGGCGCTCGTCGCGCACCAGCGCAAGATGGGCATCAGCAAGACGGTCATGCTTCCCGCCGGACGCAAGTACGGCCTGGCGGCGGACGCGGGCGGCAACGAGGTCGTCTATCCGTTCGTGCAGGAAAACCCTGACGAATATGTCTTCTTTGCAAACGAGCTGCCCGACATCCCCGAGACGCGTGAGGTGATTGAGAAGTACCTCAAGATGGGCGCGATCGGCATCGGAGAGCAGAAGTTTCCGGTCGACTGCGACTCCAAGCACATCCAACTCGTGGCGTCGATCGCCCAGGAATACGACGTGCCTGTACTGCTCCACTTCCAACACGAGACCTACAACTTCCATATCGAGCGGTTCCACAAGATCCTTAAGCAGTTCCCGAAAGTGAACTTCATCGGCCACGCGCAGACCTGGTGGGGCAACATCGACAAGAACCACGACCAGACGGTGATGTATCCCGAGACGCCGGTCACGCCGGGCGGGATCTCGGACCGTTATCTGTCGGACTATCCGAACATGTACGGCGACCTGTCGGCCGGCTCCGGGCAGAACTCGATGACGCGCGACGAAGACCAAGCCAAGGAGTTCCTCAAGCGCCACCAGGACAAGGTGATCTTCGGCAGTGATTGCAGCGACTCCGACGGCGAGGGCGCCGACTGCATTGGGGCGAACACGATCGCGATCCTGCGGCGGCTCGTGCCCGATGAAGTGGCGCTCAAGAAGATCTTCCACGACAACGCGATGAAGATCATGCGCATCACCTGACGGCCGGCGCTAGCACTGCTGAGGGCGAGGAGATGGGCAAGGCGAAGGACCCGACGCAGCAGCTTCGAGAGCATCTGCTTGAGTTGCTGCGTGGCCAGAGCGCACACGCCTCGTTTGACGACATCGTCGCCGAGTGGCCGGCCGAGTTGCGGGGAGTGAAGCCGGCGGGATTGCCCTACACGGCTTGGCAAGTGCTCGAGCACTTGCGTATTGCGCAGTGGGACATTCTGGAGTTCAGCCGCAACCCGCGCCACGTTTCCCCTGACTATCCCGACGGCTACTGGCCCGAGACCGAGGCGCCTGCGGACGAGGCGTCGTGGGAGAAGTCGGTGGCGAACTTCGCCGAAGATCTCGGCCAGATGAGGGCACTGGTCGAGGAGGGAGACCTCTTCACGCCGTTCGCGCACGGCTCGGGTCAGACGCTGCTGCGGGAAACGATGCTCGTGGCCGACCACAACGCCTATCACCTGGGACAATTGGTGACGATTCGTCGGTTGCTGGGGGCTTGGCCCGGGCGACCTCGCGACGGAGGATCGTATCCCGGCCACGGTGTGGCAGGCGCTGATTGAGAAGGGCCACAAGGTCCGCATCCAGGGTGCCTGGTCGCTGGGATTGAACGCAGGCATCGTCGTCGACCCGAAAACAGGCGTCCTGAGCGCCGGGCCGACCCGCGCTCCGACGCCTACGCGCTCGCCTGGTAAGAAGCCACTGTCAGGCCCGCCCTGGGGGGTTGAGTCTCCACCGCCATCTGCAAACGGCACGCCGCACGCGCGGGGCCGGCTTTGCTGGGTTTTCCGTCAGCGCCTTATAATGAAGGTCAAACGTTCCCCCAACTTGCGTTTCGACCTCGGTGAAACCCGCGCTTGGACGAAACGTTATTTGTAGACGCGGCTCGCTCCCCAGCCGCCCGGCCGTGCTTGCCTCATGATCGAGAACCAACCGATCTTCAGGCTCAGTCTGCCGCCCGATTCCGAACGCCGGCCCGCGGCATCACCGAGCCGCCGCACCGCGCCCGTCGAGGCGAATCAGGCGACGTATCAGGAGGCTGCGCGGTTGGGAGTCTTCCCGGCGGTCTATCGGAACATCCAGGCTACCGCCCCCGCCGCTGTCGACAAGGCGTGGGACCACCGCTTCCGAGCAAACGCTGCCCGGAATCTGGCTCTCGAGAGCGCGCAGATCCGGCTGCTGTGGGTTTTGCGGGACGAGGGAATCGGCTGCATTCCGGCCAAGGGGGTTCAGCTCACCAGGCTGCTCTATCCCGATCTATCGTGGCGCGAGATTGCCGATATCGACCTGCTGGTTCCCGCCGAAGACTTGGCCCGCGCCTACGGGTGTCTTAAGGGCCAAGGCCTGGCCGATACCGAGAACCCTTGGAACGCCGACGCGCTTCGCCGATTGGCCGCCGGCCTGCCTTCCTCTACCCGGAACTGCACCTCGTGGGCCCGCACGACGTGCTCGTCGAGTTGCACTGGGATTGGACCGGCGAACGGCTCCCCGAACGTGATCCGGCGGACGACCCGGAGGCCTACCTCGTCTATCTGTGCCGTCATGCGGGCAAGCACTTCTGGTCGTCTTTGCGCTGGTCGGCCGACATAGAACTGTACCTGAGGAAGTTCGGCGGCGGCCTCGACTGGGACAGCTTTTGGAGGCTGGCTCGCGAAGCGGGAGCGGAACGCAGTTGCGCGGCGAGCTTCCAGCTTTGCTCGCGGCTGTTCGACCGGCCCCTGCGGCCGGCCGAGCGGCGGGGGCCGACACGGGCCGGCCGAAAACTGAGCGAGCGAGCCGAGCTCTCTTTGAAACGGGCAGAGCCGGTGGGACTGCGTAGCCACCCCGTTGTGCGGCTGCTGGATGTCGATAGCCCGAAGCAGCGCGCCTTGCGCTGTCTCAGCCTAATGGCGCCCGCGCCGCGCCATTGGACGCTTCCCTCGAGTGGGCGGCGTTCGTGGGCCGGTGTCTGGCTAGAACGCTACCGGAGGTTGGCGCTGGAGGCGGCCGCGGCACTGTGTCCGTTTGCGGTTTGGACCAGACGCCTTCGCAAGGCCGCGCTTCTCTCAGCCGGCGACTGGTTCCTGCTGGCGAGGGCTTGGGTGCTGCTCGCGGGCGTGAAACCCGCCATCCGGTTTCTGCCGTTCTCGCGTCTGGAGCCGTGGGCGACCCGGGTGCGTACGAAGGCCGCGGTCGCGGACGATGCAGCCGACGGCCGCGAAACCGCCGCGACAATCCGGCGGACGGTGTTGCTCGTCGACGCCGCGGCAAGGCGCCACTTTGTTGCGATGGAATGCCTGCCACGCTCGCTGGTGACCGCGCGGCTGTTGGGACAAAAGGGAATTCGCGCGGACCTCAAGATCGGCGTGCGCGAGGAGAAGGGTCGGATCGCCGGCCACGCCTGGGTGGAATACGAAAACGAAGCCATCAACGATGGCGGAGGTTACCGCACCTACTCCGCTCTTCCCCGGCAGGCCACACGCGGAGAAGGTGGCACGGTGAGGCTCCAAATCCCCGAGAACGTCGTGTTTCAGGTGCTTGACGGCCAGGCGGTCGTCCTGAACCACGATAGCGGATATTACTTCGGTCTGAATGAAGTCGGAACCCGCTTCTGGCAGCGGCTGGGGAAAACTGCCTCGCTAGACGCGATCATGGAGGAGTTGCTCGGGGAGTTCGAGGTCGAGCGGGCCGTTTTGGAGCAGGACATCGCCGAGTTGATCAAGGATCTCAAGACCCGCAAGCTGGTTGAGGAAGCGCCCTCGGAGGCATGACGGTCCCCACGTACGTCGGCCAACCCCGCTTGGAAGTCTCGCAGTTCTCCTCTGCTTATCGCCATGCCGTTTGAATACTGCGTAGCCGGACTTCGCGTCCGAACCAACCGCAGGGCGTCGGGCCTGGCGGGAGCGACAATCGAGTTCCAGTTCAAAGATACGGGCGAGCCTGGCAAGTTCGTTGACCTCGCCATGATCACCCCACCCCCCTGGTGGTGGCACGCCATCCGGCATCCTGAATAAGGGCAACCACCAAGCTCACGCTGAGTAGAGCGCGATGAAGGCAACAGTCGTGGGAACGACGACGATGGCTAGGCATCGTCGCTGACCCTAACAACCATCAACGCTAGTCAAACCAGGGCCGGCTCGCGGACAGTCCGCGGGTCGGCCCTGGTATCTCCAGTGAAGTCAGCAGGTTGTACTCGCCCCCACACAGAGGAGCTCTTGAAGAGGCCGTCCTCGATCCAGGAGAAAACATCGCGCAGTACGTCGAACTTCCTCGGGTACTGCAATCGAAAGACAGGCACCTGGCTCGCTAGCGCCAGGTACTCCAGCATCTGTTGACGGCTATCTTGTGGCCGTTCAACCAGTGACGCATTCTCTCTACGAGTGTCGAGCGCAAGTGTGTAGGCCTGCTGTAACAGCAACATATACGCACGTCCTCCGCTAACCGGCACCAGACGCAGGGGAGTTTTCAGATTGTCGCTGGGCTCCAAAAAGAAGATCCGATTCAAACGTAGGGGCCCATCCGTCCAGCCAAGAAGTTTGCCACTAGGGTCTCGATCACTGTAGTGGTGAGCACTGGCCGGGCGCAACAGCACCTCGTTGGGGATGGGCAGCAAGCGAAGGGGGTCCGATTGGGCAGCGAAAGCCAAGCTATCATCGGCGATCTGCCGCCACTGCGGCTCGCGTCCCAGTCCACATCCAAAGGTGGACTTACCCGCGCCGCTCACACCGGAAAACGCAACGACCTGACCACTCGGAGCATGGACGGCCGCGCTTGCGTGTAAGACCTGCCAGCCCCAGAAGTTATAGACGAACGGCAGCCAATCGTGAAACACCATTCGCTTGAACTGTTCGGAGTCCGCACCCTCTTTCGGATAAGCTCGAATATCGTGTCCGGGCCGGGCGAACCCAATGCCTCCCCGGTCGACCCGTACTATCCATGCCCGATCGTCTTCCTGGAAACACAATGTCGGGAAGTCGGCGGGATCGAAGCCCGGCCATTCGGCAAGGAGATGCCCGTGGGAACTTATGCGGTCGTAGTGGCGACGGAAATCTGTGCAGACGGTCCAAGAAGCGATCATCTGTCTGTACGAACACCCTATTGGTCGCGGACCACCCTGTAAGTCAGTTCATAAACATCTCTTCCCCGCCTCCGACGCCGCCACCGTCCAAGCCGACACTAGGCTTGCCGGGGTTTAGCGCCTGAACCAGGGTTCGAAGGTCGCCGACTTCCGTAATTTCAGGCGGCTGCCAGACCTTCTTGCGGCGAACCGGCCTGTCGTGATCAAGTCCGTTTCCCATGTTCGTTTGTCTCCTGCTGGTCTACGACTGAGACTGGCCGCCCCAGTGTGTTGCAAGCCACGTCTCGCAGCTTACCACAATGAAGAGGCGCACAAGCGCCTCATGTTGAGGCGGCATCGGTTTCAGGGCCAGCTGCTGCCGATCCACAATTCCCAACTCAGCAAGCCGCTTGCAGCCGACCCGCTCCCAAACCGGCCCTATGCTCTCACGTAGGTCTTGGAGAGTAGGATCCTTCCTACTACTATAGCCGGTCTTCCTTTGGTTCTCAAGACCCAGGCCAGGCAAAAGCCTCTCTGTGAGCGGCCGCAGTAGGCCCTTGTAACGACTCGCATGGAGGTGGGCCCGCGGGGAAATACGGTTGGCGTAACGCACGAATTCTCTGTCGTGGAAGGGGCACAAGAGGCGGATTCCGATGAGGCGGGTGACATGGAACTGCCGCTCAAACTCGTAGGCAAGTAAAGGGTTGCGCCAAAGAAATCGAAAAGCCTGGTATCCACTTGACTCAGGTGACCCCAACATCTTGTAGTTGGGCTCACAGCGTCTTAGCGTCCCAATCGGCGACGATCGAGCGGTACGGCGTCGGCTCCACCGCCATGGCCTGCTGCACAAGGCGGTAGAAGAGCTTGCCCCGACTGCGTGATCTGCGCCGATTGAAGCGGAACACGAACTCGTCGAGATAGTAGTCCAGATGCTCGTGGCTGACCGCCCCCTGATGCGTGCCCAGCATCCAGCGCTTGAGTAGCGAGATCGCCAAGTGCACCCTCGGCAGTAGCTGCGAGGCCTGCTCGCGGCGGTTGTTAATCGAGATGATACGACGCTGGTAGTCCTTCTTCTTGAGCGGATCGTAGCCCGACCAGTTGTCGGTAACAACCACGCTGCCCGGCTCGACCGACTCCTCGACGAAGGGCATCAAACTGGCCGCCGAGGCGTTCTGAACGCGCTGCATGCGGATGCGCCCCAGCCCGGTGCCTCTCTCTTCCGCGGCGACTGCAATCAACGCTTTACGCTCGGTCTGCCGGCCGATTACCCCTTCTTCTTCAGCGCCCCAGTAGGTCTCATCGACCTCGACGAGGCCCGTCAATCGCTCCCGCCCCGGGCGCACCATCGCTCGCCTCAGCTTGTGCATCCAAGGCCAGGCGGTTTGGTAACTGCCCAGTCCCAGAACGCGCTGTAGGCCCAGGGCGCTGGCCCCATTCTTCTGCGTGGTGATGGTCCACATCGCCCGGAACCACAGCCGCAGCGGCTTGCGTGTGTCTTGAAAGATCGTGCCGGCGGTGACGGAGGTTTGCCGCCCGCAGCGAGCGCATTCGAACCACACTTTGCGCACCGGCCAAGCGCGCTCATGCCCACACCTTGGACAGCGGAAACCCTCTGGCCAGCGCAAGGCGAACAGATAGTCGCGGCAAGCCTCCTCGCTCGCAAAGTGAGACTCGAATTCGAGTTGGTCGCGCGGGTAATCCTCCACCAGGCCCTACACTACATCTTGGGGTCACCTGAGTCAAGTGGATACCAAGCATCGAAAAT
Organism: Bryobacterales bacterium; assembly: GCA_965261065.1. Classification (GTDB taxonomy): domain Bacteria; phylum Acidobacteriota; class Terriglobia; order Bryobacterales; family UBA6623; genus JAKZVK01. Next base: position 652,938 of record OZ253444.1, read on the forward strand.
TATGACGATAGTAGTTGGGGGGAAACTTGTCACCGTCCCCAAGTTCCGGAACGTGAACGTTGAGAGCTTCGGCCAGCTCTTCAGCCAAAAGCGGGTCCGGACACAGCCAGGCTGGAATGAGCTTCGCTCTCCGCCGGCGGTGGTAGGCGGCCTTTTGTGCCGGCGCCACCTTCATCCACAGGCCACCGATCAACAAACAAAGAATGTTCTTCCACAAGATTTGGCGCAACGCACGGCCCCATTCGTAACCTTCGCTATCGACGGTTGCACGTACAAAACCCAGAAGTCCTCTGAGATCCAAGCGGCGCAGTAAGTCCGCCGCATGGGATCGATGGACGCCGAGCCATTCATCGCCTCCGGATCCGGTTAACAACGTGCGCACCCCGTCCGCCGCCGGGGTGCCATAAAATCCCATATAGGCGCCGGTCCACCACACATCCGTGGGGCCGGGCAGGGCGGGTACCTTCTCCAGCGTAGCGCTCAGCAGACTGCGCCGCCCCAGCCAGTCTGCCGCTGTGCTCACCCTGTGAGGCATGCCCAGCGACTGCACCACAAGGTCTTGTATGTTCTCCTCGGGGTCCCTGGGGCGACCGGGAGGGTTGCGCGCCGAGTATGCAATTAATGGTTGCAGCCCCCGGCTTTTTGCTTCTCGGCTCGCTAATGCCGCCACGCTCACGGAGTCGACTCCGCCACTGAGCATGACTCCCCGAGCGCCCAAGCTCATACAGCGATCCACGGCTTTCCGCAGCATCGGCTCGAAGCTCTCGCGAGCCTCGGCATCAGGCAACCAAGGCTCCTGGTCATCCGGAACCGGGTGCCAATGCATGACCTCTCGGACCTCTCCGCGAGAAGTCGCTTCGAGAAAATGTCCGGGCCGGACCCGTTGAATGCCATCGAAAAAAGTCTGGCCTGCCTCAGGCCACCTGCCCAGTAGGCGCAAAGCCAAGGACAGGCGATTCGGCACGCGGGGGACCGGTGCCCGATGGACGAGGGCGAAGATATTCGACGCGAACCACAATTCACCCGACCGCCTGGCGTAGTAAAGAGGATGTCGCCCCATCCCGTCGTGGCCCACAATGAAGCGACCCGCTGCGAGGTCCAGGACGGCTACCAAATACGCACCTTCGAGGTGGTCAAATAAACCGCGGCCGTACCGCCTGTACAGACTCACGATTCGTCGGGCATTGCAAAACTTTGTTTCAGCCTCACGCTCCAGAGCCGACTGATGCCCATCAAACAGGTAGCCCTCGAACAGAACGGTGAGACCTCTCGCCTCGTCCGTGAACCTCTCACAGCCGGCGTCCCGGTCAAATACCGTGAGGGGCCCGCAATGGTCAATGTCGGGCCGGTTTTGTTGCGGCGCAGCCGTGATCTTGAGATCGTCTATCCTGAGACGAGCACACCAAGTGGGAAGTTCGAACTTCTGATCGTGATGAAGCACTTGACCCAGTCCAGTTTAGCTCTCGACGATCAGTCCACGATCCAATAGGGATTGGACGAGTGCCGAAATCTCCTCTTTCATCGCGGCACGGTCCGCACTGTACTCTTCTAACAAAGCACTAAATATTTCATCAACAGAATGTCCGCCTGCAATGAGTTCGACTGTTCTGGCGCCGGTTTGGTTTAGCTCAAACACCTTCTCTCCATCCATATCGACTATGACACCCTCTTCGTTAAATGCCTCAAACAGTACATCAGGCGCGAACATCAGTCGTTGTTTGTCTTGGTTCACGCGCGTCCCTTTCTTACGTGTAGCGTCTGACGATCTGCTGTACGAACGATAAAGCTGTTTCCAGTTGGCCAAAGAGGGGCGGGTATTGTTCCGAGAGTAAGCTCGCAATATTTCTAGCAGACTGATGTCCGTCAATCTGAGACAGAACAAATCGGGTAGCCTCGCCATCCTTGCTGACGCTTGGGCGGTACTCAGGAGAGACCTTTGAGAGGGCGTCCGCTGTCAACGGCCGTGCAAATAAAGTGCAGTGCCTTTGCTCTGTCTTCTCCGATTCGACAAACCAGCTCCAGGGCCCGAACGGCGGACGGACAAGGCGGAATCGGAGCTGGTCGCCCTTCTTGACCTCGATCGGGGGATCGACGGGCAGAAACGCCGGGCTCCAGTGCACCCGCGGCTCATGGGAGGGCCGTAGACAGCCAGTCGCTGCCAAGTCGCATCCTGAACCAACCCGCCCAGCCGTGACACACCCCTGCTTCGTCGATAGAGTAGATCGCTTCGGTCCTGCAGTCTGCGTTATCGGCCAAATCGAAATTCAGACTCAGCAAGTCGGCCGGCGCGGATAGATATTGTGCACCGTCCAACGTATCCCTATCGTAGTAAATGGCGTTGCTTGCATATCGCCGGGCCGAGCCAAAGTGCAGATCGAGACACGTCTTTGACCAGTGCTCGATCTCGCGCTCATACAAATCGGGGGCGTAAACAGGCACCGCCTGCATGATGGCCCGGTCTGGAATCAGGGTTCCGCCGGGTTTAAAGAACCGATCACGGGCGAAGAAAAGGGACGGAAGGAGATCTTCGGCGAACAGAAAGTTACCTGTAAAGGTCGCTACGATGACATCCACAAGCTCGGGGACCTCGACTTCCTCGATCTTGCCATGGAGGAACTCAATACGCTCGGCCAAGCCGTTGGCCTCGGCGATCTGGGGGCCCAGCAATCTGATGTCCTCAGGTTCAACCAGATAGACGCGTCTAGCGCCCAATCGTGCTGCCAACAGTCCATGCACACCGAGGCCGGCACCCAAGTCAAGCACGACACTTTGCGGCCCGACTACTTCCGCAAGGGCTCCTTCGTAGGCAGCGTTCCGGCGCGCGTCCAGCGCCATACCACGGTGATCAGATAAGTACGCGTACCCCATCAGCAGCCGCAACAGCGCCGATAATGCGTGCTTCCTCGATCCTACGCCGTCAACAGGCTCGCACTTAGGACGAAAAGGCAGGCACTAGCCATGATTCTCTCATCATCGTTAGCCGGGCCTGCACGCGGGAAGAGCCGCGGCGTGCAGGCTGCTCTCAAGCAAGTCGAGCGAGATCTAAGGAGAAAGGCGAGATCAGTCGGACCAGCCCGTCTCCCTTGCGCTCCCGATGGAAAGACTCGAGCGGTAGCGAAGCTAGCTGCCGCTGTGACTGGTTCGTCTACACTGTGTTGACGACTGATGAGCTTGAAGACTGTCACTCGGTGGTTGCTGACCGTTGTAGGCGCTTATTTCTTGCTGTTTTTCAGCATGTCCGACCGCGGCTTGGTCGGGCCGGATGAACCTCGCTACGCTTCGATCGCCCGCGAGATGGGGCATTCGGGCGACTGGACGACCCCACGGCTCGGCGGCGAGCCATGGTTCGAAAAACCCGCGCTGCTCTATTGGCTCGGGGCAGCCACGGCTTCGCTGGGGATCGACGACGACCGTGCCACGCGCTTTCCCGTGGCGGTGCTCAGCGCGCTCTTTCTGCTGTTCTTCTATCGGGTGCTGGCAACCCACTTCGGAGACGCGGCGGCCCGACACGCGACGGTGATCCTCGCGACATCGGCCGGTTGGGTTGCTTTCAGTCAGGTAGGCGGCTTCGACTTGCCGCTGACGGCTACTTTGGGGACTGCACTGCTGTGCCTTCTGCCCTGGGTCGAACGGTCCGACGAAACAACACGCAGGCGATTGCCGGTGTTTGGTGCGTTGCTGGGACTATCGATTCTGGCCAAGGGTCTGGTCGGGCCCGTGCTGGCGTGCCTGGCTCTGCTCGGCGTCGCTCGCGGCCGCGGGCTTCGTTCGGTTGCGGCTGATTTGTTTCATCCGCGCACGTGGGGCCCTTGCCTCGCCGTTGCGCTGCCGTGGTACGTGCTTTGCTACGCCGCCAATGGGTCCGCGTTTGTCGACGAGTTTATTTGGCGTCATCATGTGGAGCGTTTCTTCACGGGCTCTCTTGAGCACGTCGAGCCGTTCTGGTACTTCGGGCCCGTTCTGCTCGTCGGCCTGCTGCCATGGACGCCGCTGCTGGTCTTGCTGCCCGTCAAGGCGCTGGGAACGGACCCCAAGGCCCACTTTCTCGCTGTGTGGGCCGTGACGATGCTGATCTTTTTTTCGGTTTCGGCGAACAAGCTACCGGGATACATTCTGCCCGCTGTTCCGCCTCTCGCGGCCCTGCTGGGAGTCGGTTTGGCGGCCCGGCGCCAAGTGGGGGGCGCCCTAGTGCCGGCGGCGCTCTTGCTGGCGCTGCTGCCTCTAGCCGCCGACGTGCTGCCTGAGGCCCTTGCAACGGGCTTGCCAAGAGCCTGGCCGCCGGAGCCGCTCTCTTGGTGGTGGGTGGCGGCCGCCGTAGCGGTTGCGGCGATGGTCGGCTACCTGAGCTCGCGCCGGCGGGTGGGCGCGGCCGTCGGCGTCCTCGGGGCGGTGGCCACCCTCGGCTTCCTCTACCTCAAGATAGCTACCTTCCCCGCGATCGACCTCCACGCAGGGACCCGTACCCTATGGAGAAAGGTCGAGCCTCAACTGGCGCGAGCGTGCGTCGGCGAGGTGCGTCGCCATGTCCGCTACGGCTTAGACTACTATTCCGCAGGACGCCTCCCTGACTGCGACTCGGACCCGCGGCCCGTCCGAATCCAGGACGACCCCGCCAAGCTGACCCAATTAGGGGTGCCGGAAGCGAGTTCAACACCGTAACTTCCACCCACGCCGCGCCGAATTCCAGGACAGATGGCCACAACGGTGGCCGCTCGAGGGTGGAAAGTTATGGCGTCAACGCAGAACGGATCCCATCAGTCCATGGTTCACCTCACCGAGAAGGAGCAAGCTCTGCTCGAGCTGCTCGAAACCAATCCAGGTCGTTGTTTCTCCAGGCCTTACCTGTTGAGAACGATCTGGGGATATGCGGATAACGCTCGGACACGCACCGTCGACGTCCACGTAAGCCGCCTACGCAAAAAACTCCGCGGACGCAAGGACATCACGATTCACTCCGTGGTCCGGCAAGGCTACGTGCTGCAACCCAACGGCAACAGCACCTTCGGCACGTACGTCGACACGACCCTGAACGCGTGAGGCCGCGGCAGGCTTCGGTGGGGAAACGCGCCGGACTCACAGGGGCCGGCACGGCAAGGCGGTCCTCGACGGTATAATCTGCGGCATGGCCGCGTCTCCGGTGCAACCGGCGGACTTGCAGTTGGTGGATCTGCGGGAGATCAGTGCTGCCGCGATCGAGCCCATCCTCGCGGAACAGTCCGCGCACTGGCGCGATCATTTCCGCTGGGACTTCGCGCCGGCCAGAGATATCATCCTGCGCTACGTGCGGATGCGCAATCTTTACGGATACGCCCTCTTCTGCTGCGACTCGCCGGTAGGCTACAGCTACTTCATTCACGAGGCCAACAAAGCGCTGCTGGGCGAGTCGTTTGTCAGTGCATCGCATCGAAGCGAGCCGGCCGAGCGGCATCTACTGACTCAGACATTGCGGGCGGCGGCTGTGTTTCCCGGCGTCCGGCGGATCGAGGGGCAACTGCTGGCGCTGGGATTTGACCCGGCTGGGGATTCGATCTACGGCCGTAGGCTGGCGGTCTATGCGCGCAACTTCATGCTTGCCGACGATCTCGACGCCATCTCATCGGTGCCGGAGGATGGGGCGAGCTTTGAGTTTCGGCAGTGGACCGACCGGGACCTGGAGCCGGCGGCGGAGTTGATCCGCCGAACCTACGACGGCCATGTCGACAGCTTCATCAACGACCAGTACCGCACGTCCACCGGCGCGCGCCGGTTCCTCTACAACAGCACGCAGCATCCCGGCTGCGGGATCTTCTTTCGCCAGGGCGCCCGCGCCGCTTTCGACCGGCTCACGGGCGAGATGGCGGGCCTGTGCCTCGGCAGCCTAGTCCAGTCGCGCGTGGCTCACGTCACGCAACTGTGCGTCGGTCCGAACTACCGCGGCCGCGGCCTGGGACGGCAACTGCTGAGCCGGGCCTCGCAGGAATACCGGCGTCACGGCTGCGACGCCGCCAGCCTGACCGTGACGGCCTCGAACGAAGGGGCCATTCGGCTGTACGAAAGCATGGGCTTTCGCACCATCCACCGCTTCCCCGCGATCGTCTGGGAGGCCTACTAGGTTGCTTCTCACCACGTAGCCAACCGAGCCGTGACCGTAAGGGAGCGGTCCGGCACGAACCCCGGCGTCCACTCGAAGGCCCCTATAGCCAGCATTAGCCAGCATCTCTCTCCAGCCATCCGAGGCACAGGTCGTCTGAACGGCACCCCTGACCCCACCCCCCCCCCCCAAGGTACACTCCAACCAGCGAGAAACGGCGGACGGCGGCGCTGTCGCTGCGTTCGCCGGCCGCACCTCTATGAGGTCTACCTGAAATCACACACCCAGATTCGGAAGGAGCAACTGATGGAAAGACGTGATCTGTTCAAAGCCGCGATGGCCGGCGGGCTCGCGCTTGTCGCCGCCGCGCGGGCGAAGGGACAGTCGGGAGTCCATATGCCCGCAACCCACGCCAACACCGATACCGAGCTCTACATTGAGCGCGACCAGCCGGGACAGCCCCACAAGGGCAAGGTCCTCGTCGCGATCCAGCCGCACAACGATGACATGCCGATCTACTACGCCGGGGTCGTGGCCAAGCTGATCAAAGAAGGCTACACCGGCTACCTGATCCGTACCACCAATGACGAGAAACCCGGTCCCGGCACCATGGCCGATACCAACACAGCCAACGAAATTGATAACTATGAGGTCGGGAGGGTGCTGGGGTTCAAGAATGTCTACGACCTTGGCTACCGCAACCATCGGATGGACAACGCCGCGATGATCGAGATCCGGGCGCGGCTGATCTTTCTCTTCCGCCTGCTAAAGGCAAACACGCTGATCACCTACGACACCTGGGGACACTACGACCGCAACCCGGACCACTGGATGACGGCGCGCGCCGCGGAAACCGCGCTTTGGATGGCCGGCGGACGCAAGGACTATCCCGAGCACTTCGACGCCGGCCTCGAGCCCAGCCGCATCCGCGAGACCTACTACTACGCCCGCGGCCCGCAGCTCGTCAACCGTATCGTCGACATCTCGTCGGTCATCGACGTCAAGGCGAAGTCATTGCAGGTCTGCCAGACGCAAGGGCCGGGCGGCTCGCGCGGCTCGCGCCTCAAGAACGACCTGGCGGCGAAGGGTATGCAACTGCCACTGCTTGCCGGCGACGACGAGGCGGTGGACCTCAACTACATCAAGGAGTTCGCTCTCGAACACAACCGCACGCTAGGGCAGAAGCACGGCCTGCAGTGGGCGGAGAAGTTCCACTATTGGGGCCCGTCGGTATCGGCGGGCCAGGGTACCAGCCGCGTGGGCGAGTACGTCAAGCGACACGCGGTCCCCCTGTGACGCTCGGCTCGTCACAACCGTGCCATCTAACGCTTCAGAGCCGCGGATGTAAATCCGCGGGCGCCCTCGTTGCGACGTGATATCTCTGCACAACGGGCTGTAGTGCGTAGCGCGGATCTCGGTTTTGAGATCCGCGGCCCTGACTGCCGACCCATGGCGTTCCCGATTCCGCACCAGGTGCGGGCACGGTCGCCTCGCGAGCGCGATAAAATAAGAACCAAGACCACCCACCCGAACAACACCCAGATCGACCCATCATGCTTCGTTTCGAGTCCCCTTGGATGTTCCTCGTCTTGCTGCTGATTCCGCTGCTTTTGTATCTGCGCAGCCGCCAACAGGGGCCCGGGCGGCAATGCGACGGCGCCTTGCGCTTCTCTTCAATCGCCGGCGCCCGGCGCGCGGGACGTTCCTTGCGGCGGCGGCTTCTCGGCGTGCCGCTGGTTCTACGCGTTGCGGCGTTGGTGCTGCTAGCGATCGCCCTGGCCCGGCCGCAGATGGGGACCGAGCGAGTGCGCGACGTCAGCCGCGGCATCGCCATCGAGATGGTGCTCGACCGCTCGAGCAGCATGAGCGAAGAGCTGCGCTACGAAGGCCGGCGGCTTACCCGGCTCGACGTCGCCAAGACGGTGTTCGAGCTGTTCGTTCGAGGCGACGGCAACGACCTCACGGGGCGTCCGGCAGACCTGATCGGCATGATCTCGTTCGCGCGTTATGCCGACACGATCTGCCCGCTAACGCTGGCGCATGGGGCTTTGTCGGGCTTTCTGCCAGCCGTGAAGCTCGTCCAGCAGCGGGCTGAGGACGGCACGGCGATTGGCGACGCCGTGGCTCTCGCGGCGGCGCGCTTGCAAACCGCCGAGGATGCGATCGCACGGCAGACGGGTGAGACCAAGGACTACGAGATCAAGAGCAAGGTCATCATCCTGCTCACCGATGGCGAAAACAATGCTGGGCAGCGCTCGGTGAAAGAGGCCGCGGATCTGGCTGCCGACTGGGACATCAAGATCTACGCGATCGGCATCGGAGGCGGCTCCGGCGGGGCGATTCGCACTCCGTTCGGGAACTTCTCTATGCCTCTGGGTCGCAGCGTCGACGAGGAGGCGCTCAAAACTCTGGCCGAGACGACCGGCGGTCTCTACCGTGTGGCCGATGATGCCGAGACCCTGAAAGCGGTCTATCAAGAGATCGACGAGTTGGAAAAGAGCGAGATCGAGTCGACGCGCTACGTTGACTACCGCGAGTACTTCCCTCCGTTCGCGCTGGCGGGCTTGGGCCTGCTGGGACTCGAGGTGGTGCTGGCGGGCACCTGGTTTCGAAGGATTCCATGAACGAGACGCGGCTACTGCAGATCGACATGCTGTACTTGCTGTGGGTGATCCCGCTGTTGCTGGGCGCGTATCTTTATGCCGCGCATCGCCGCGGGCAGGCGCTTGAGCGGTTCGCCGAAGCCGATCTGCTCAAACAGATCAATACGGCGGTCGTCACCGGACGCCGCCGCTGGAAGGCCGCGCTGGTGCTGGTGGCGTTTGGCTGCGTCGTGGTCGGGCTGGCGCGCCCGGCGTGGAATCCCGTGGCGCGGGAAATCGAGCGGCAAGGGCGGGACGTCGTGTTCCTTCTCGATGTCTCGAAAAGCATGCTGGCTGAAGATCTGGCGCCGAACCGGCTGGAGCGGGCCAAGCTCGCCATCCTCGACAGCATCGAACGGCTCCAGGGCGACCGCGTGGCGCTGGTCGCCTTCGCGGGCACGTCGGTGATCAAGTGCCCCCTGACGCTCGACTATGGTTTCTTCCGCATGGGGCTCGAAGACATCTCGCCCGACAGTGTCTCGCGCGGAGGCACCCTCATTGGCGACGCCATCCGCAAGGCGCTCGACGAAGTGTTCGACAAGCAGGCGAAGGAATACAAAGACATCATCCTGATCACCGATGGCGAAGACCATGAGAGCTTCCCGGTCGAGGCCGCCGAGGAGGCGGGCCGGCAGGGAGCGCGACTGCTTGCCATCGGCCTGGGCGACGAGAACCAGGGCCGCCGCATCCCGATCACCGACGCCCAGGGACGCAAGACGTTCGTCAAGTATCAGGGCCAAGAGGTCTGGACGAAACTCGATGCCGCCACGCTTCGTCAGATGGTCAACGCTACGCCCGGCGGGCGCTATCTGAACGTGGCGACGGGGGCTATCGACCTCGGGGATGTCTACGTCAAATTGATTGCGGGGGCCGAGAAGACGTCGTTAGGCTCGACCACCGTGGAACGGTACGAGGAGAAGTTTCAGATCCTTCTCGGGATGGCGTTCTTGCTGTTGTGCCTGGAAGTTTTCGTGCGAGACCGCAAGAGAGACACGGAGTTGACGTCATGAGACGGTGCGAAAGGAGAACTCTCTGGGGCGTGTCCGTGGCGCTCTTCATGACGTCTGCCGTCCATGGCCAGTCGGCGCGGGAGCTGGTCACCGAAGGCAACGAGGCCTACAACAAGGAAGAATACAAGGGTGCCCTGGAATCCTACGAGAAAGCCTCCGAAGCGCTCCCCGACTCCGCGCACGTTTGGTTCAACAAGGGGAACGCGCTCTACAAGCAAGGCGAATTCGCCGACGCGATGGACGCCTACGAACACGCCGCGTTGCGGGCCGAGGATCCCAAGATCGAAGCCCAGAGCAAGTTCAATCAAGGCAACGCATCGTTCCGCGAGGGAATCGGGCTGGGGCAACAGGACCCTCAGCGGGCGCTTTCGTGGGTCGAGAAGAGCGTGCGGCTCTACCAGGACGCGCTGACGCTCGATCCGGATCACGGTGATGTCCGCCACAACGTCGAGGTCGCCCGGCGGGCCATGCAAGCGCTGATCGAGCAGATGAAGAACCCGCCGCAACAGCCCTCGAAGGGCGATGATTCCAAACAAGACCAGCAGCAAGGCGAGCAACAAGAGCAGCAACAAAACCAATCCGGGCAGGATGCCGGCCAGGACGCGGCAGAGAAGCTGCAGGAACTGATCGACCAGCAGCAGCAAGCCAACCAACAAAGCGAGGCGCTCTCCGAGCAGCAACAACAGCAGGGCAACTCGCAAAACGTCCAGCAGCAGGCCCAAAGGCTTGCCGATCAACAGCAGAAGTTGAAGGACGAAACCGAGCAACTCGCCGAGCAGATGGGGCAGCAGCAGGACTCCTCGGGCGAACAGGCTAAAGAACACCTTGACCAGGCGACCTCGAAACAGCAGCAGGCCGAGCGTGAGCTACGCGATCAACAGTTGGCCGGTGCGCAGGCCTCACAGCAAGAAGCGCAGCAAGAGATGCAGAAGGCGCTCGACTCAATCAGCGGTTCCGACGAAGAGCAGCAGAAGCCGCAACAGGCCGAGCAGCAGCCGAGCGACGCAGAGCAACAGCAGGAACAGGCGCAATCCCTCGAGGACGCAAAAGACATCCTCGATGAAGAACGCGAACAACGCCGCCAGCGTCAGATGCGCGCCGTGCTCGGCATCCGCCCAGTGGAGAAGGATTGGTAGTGGAATGTCGCGGAGATTCCTGAGGCGCAGGAGTGTGCAGCGAGACCGTAGGGGCGGGCCCCTGTGCCCGCCCGGCTGCTCGTTTACCATAAGCTTTCTCTGCGACAGTCCAGTAGTGACCATGCGCCGTGTCACCCGGGCCCTAATCGCCGCCTCGTTGGTGGCGGCATGCTTGGCGTTCGCCCCCCCGGCCTCGGCACAGGCGCTCCGCGCCGAGGCCGCCCTCGAGAAGCTGCAGGTCTTTCTCGGCGAGCCGTTCGTGTTCCAGATCCGCGTCGAGGGCAGTGATTCACCGGCCAAGCCCGACCTCAGCGGGCTCACCGATTTCACGATTCAGGAGCTGGGCGGCCAGCAGAACAACAGCCAGTCTGTGACGATCGTCAACGGTCAAGTGAACCGCGTGGTGCGCCGCGGCTACACGTTCAGCTACCGGCTTACTCCCAAGAAGGCCGGCAACCTTGCGATTCCCGCAATTACCGTTTCGGCGGACAATCAAACGGCCCACACCCAGCCGGTCACGGTTCGCGCCACGCCGCCGGCTGAGAGCGACGACTTCAAGCTGCGCCAGTCGCTCTCCGAACGGCGGGCGTATCCGGGCCAGCCCGTCACCCTCACCGTGACGTGGTACATCAGCAAAAACGTTGAAGGCTTTTCGTTCAACCTACCGGTGCTCAACGACGATCGCTTCCGTATCGCCGACGCCGACCTCGCCATGGACCGGAGCCGTCCGGAGCGCTACGTGCAAATCCCGTTGGGCCAGAAGCAAGTCATCGGCGAGAAGGGTACCGGAACCCTCGGCGGCAGGCAATTCACGACGGTACGTTTCCGCAAGGTTCTGATTCCTCGCAAGACTGGCAAGCTGACGCTGCCTCAGGGGACGGTGAGCCTCAAAGCGGTGCAGGGATATCGTAAGGGGCGGCACGGCAGCATGTTTGACGAATTCTTCAATGACAGCTTCTTTAACTTCGGCCGGGAGGCCGTTTATCAGAGTCTGGTGGTGCCCTCGAACCGCCCGGTTCTAGAGGTCCAGGAGCTGCCGCGGGCCGGACGCCCGGCCAACTTCAGCGGCCTCGTGGGGCGCTACACCATCGCGGCCGAAGCCACGCCCAACGAGCTGAACATCGGCGACCCGATCACGCTCAACGTTCGCATCGCCGGGCCGCGCCATCTCGACAACGTCGAACTGCCGCCGCTCGGCAACGAGCCGGTGCTGGCGCGCGATTTCAAGATCCCGCAAGACCGCGCCGCGGGCGCCATCGAGGGCCGCGCGAAAGTCTTCACGCAAACGCTTCGCGCCAAGCATGCCGAGGTCAAGCAGATTCCGGCAATCGAGCTCAGCTACTTCGACCCCGATAGCGGCCGCTACGCGACGGCCAAGACCGACCCGATTCCCCTAACGGTCAACCCGACCCGCGTCGTCACGGCACGTGATGCGGAAGGCATGGGCGGCGGCGAGCCGCTGCAGACCGAGCTGGAAAGCCTCGAGGGCGGTATCGCGTACAACTACGAAGGCTTTGATGCGCTCGAAAACCAGCAGGCCGGTCCCGCCGCTTGGCTGCGTTCGCCCGGTTGGATCGCGCTGATCGGGCTGCCACCGCTGGCCTACTTCAGCTTGTTGGGTTTCACGCTCTTCTCTCGAGCCCGCGAGTCGGACCCCACGGCACGGCGGGCGCGGCGATCATTTCGGGAGTTGACGAACAGCTTGAAGGCGGTCGAGTCGAGCAACGGCCGCTCGGCCGAGCAGCTCGACGCGGTTCTGCTGGAGGCGCTACGTGCGTACGTCGGAGGCCGTCTCGGCATGCCGGCGGGCGCGATCACCTTCGGTGACGTCAAGCCCGTCCTCGAAGAACGTGGCGCGAGTGCCGACACGATGGAAGCGCTGGGTACCCTGTTCGAGCGCTGCGAAGCAGGACGCTATGCCGGAGGCGGCCTGGCCGGCGAGGACGCAACCACCACCGCCCGCCGCATCCGCGAAGTCGCCAAAGACCTGGAAGGGAGCCTGCGATGAAACGTGGCGTAAGGCTCCAGCCTTGCCGAGAACCGATTCCTCGGTTCTCAGGCCCGCGAAGCGGCATCGCTGTGCCAATAAGTGAGCCAATCCCCCTCGAAAGTAGGTCTCGGCCAGCCCCGCGCATAGGCCACAGACCCCGAGGCGGCACGATAGTTGCACTGCTGTCCCTCTGGCTTTTCGCCATCCCGGCAACAGCCCAGCTCACCACCGAACCCGAACGGCAGGCCCTCTTCGTCGAGGCCAATCAATTCTTCCGCGAAGCCAACGAGGTCGCGGCGACCAACCCCATCGCCGCCGATGACCTCTACCGGCGGTCGGCCCTGCGCTTTGAGCGCCTGGTGACGGAAGGCGGGGTGCGCAACGGGCAGCTCTTCTACAACATCGGCAACGCCTACTTCCGCACCAACGACGTCGGCCGGGCGATTCTCAGCTATCGCCGCGCCGAACAGTATATCGGCGACGATCCCAACCTCGCCCAAAACCTCAACCATGCCCGCGGCACACGGCTCGACTCGTTCGAAGAGACGCAAAAGACGCAAGTCCTCAAGACGCTGCTGTTCTGGCACTACGACATCTCGACCGGGTGGCGGTCCATCCTGTTCGCGCTGCTAGCCGCCGTGTTTTGGACGACCGGGGCGGTCCGGCTCTTCCGCTCGGAGTGGGCGCCGCGACTACTGCTGATCGCGACGGGCCTGCCGGCGCTGCTGTTTCTGGGCTCGCTTGTTGTAGAGGCGTCGGTCAAAGCCGATCAGGCGGCAGGCGTGATTCTCTCCCAGCAAGTCATCGCGCGCAAAGGCGACGGCGAATCGTACGAGCCCAGCTTCAAAGAGCCGTTACACGCCGGCGCGGAGTTCCTATTGGTCGAAGAGCGCCGTGGCTGGTTCCATGTCGAGCTACCCGATGAGCGCCGCTGCTGGATTCCGGCCGCGTCGTCGGAACTGGTGAGTCTGCCGGGGGGATAAGTTCCACTCAGGTAGTATCCGGCCTTCGAGGCTTTACCGCTAGCAAATCCCTCCATAAGGTCTGACACGGTTGCCACCCGCGCTACAGAGGCGTGGACGGAAGTCCGCGCTCGGTCTTTTCTCGGGCCTGGGGAAGAGCGTTGGGCGGACAGAAACGTCGACCCGGAGGTCGACGCCGCAGGCCAGGAGGCCCGCGTCACACCCCCCACGGTCTCGCTGGGGACGGGCTCTTTCGGCAGTGTGGCATCCTGAATGATTGAAAGCTTGTCGATCGAAACTGAAACTCCCCGCTTGTAAGCACCCACTCCCGCCCTGCCCGCGTCCCTCTGGAGGACCCGGCGGATGGTGAGCTTCCCCCAACTGCTGCGCCAAAACCGCAACTACCATTACACGTGGTTCGGGCAGATTGTGAGTGAAGTGGGCGACCACTTCAACACCATCGCCGTCTTCAGCCTGGCGATGCAGAACACGCGCTCCGGCATGGTGGTGGCCGGGGTCATGCTGTCGCGGGCGATCCCGATGATCATGACCGGGCCGATCGCGGACGTTCTGCTCGACCGTTGGGACCGCAAGAAGATCATCATGACGACGGATCTGTTTCGCGGACTCGTCGCCGCGATGTTTATTTTCGCCGTGATGCCGGAGAAGACGTGGCTGCTGTATCCGCTCAGCGCGCTGCTGTGGTTCGTGGCGCCGTTCTTCACGAGCGGACGCACGGCGATCCTGCCGACGATCGCCAGCCCGGAAGAATTGCACACCGCGAACTCTCTGACGCAGACCACGCGCTACGCGGCGGTGACGGTCGGCACGTTCTTGGGCGGCGTGAGCGCGGCCGCCTTTGGCTATGAGGCCGCGTTTCTGCTCAATGCCGCGTCGTTCTTGTTCTCGGCGCTGATGATCTCGCGCCTTAGAATCCGTCACAAAATAACCTTGTCAATCTAGGGTCTTGCGGGGAAGGAGCGTGTAGTTCCACTCCCCGTGAAACTTGTCTCGGCGCAGCTTGAGGGCCGCCATCTGCTGGTGGGTGATCTTGATGCCGGTCGGATAACTGCCCGTGTCGAGTTCGGCATGGACTTGCAATCCCGTTCGCGTCGTCGTCGCGGCGATCAGATTCACGATCACCTCATGGCTGATCAGCGGCTTGCCGCGCCAGTTCTGACTGATGTAGGAAAACAGCCGGTGCTCAATCTTGTTCCACTTGCTGGTGCCGGGCGGGAAGTGACACACCGCGATCCGCAGCCCGGTTTCGTCCGCCAGCTTCTGCAATTCCAGCTTCCACAGCCGCGGACGCGAGCCATTGCTGCCGCCCGCGTCGGCGGTGATCAGCAAGCGCTTCGCCTGCGGATAAGCGGCCTGCCCCATCGAGCGCCACCAGCGGCGGATCGTCTCGACCGCAAACGCCGCCGTGTCATGATCCACCCCGACGCTGACCCAACCCCGGTTGCGCGCCATGTCATAGACCCCGTAGGGCGTGGCCCGGCCCAGTTCGGGAATCGGAAAATCATGCACCCGCACCTTCTCCGGATCACCCTTCGGCCGTAGCTCCCGCCCGTTGTTTTTGAAATCTCCCACCAGTTCCCGCTTCTTCGTGTCGACCGAGATGGCGGGCTGGCGGTGAGCCAAAAAACGCTTCACCTTGCGGTTAATCTGTTCAAACTGAGCGTTGCGGTCGGGATGCTTCGTTCCTTCTTTCGTCTTGCGGTTGGCTTGCAGGCGGTAACCCAGCTGGTGCAGCAGCTCGGCCACCATGCGATGACTCGTTGGGTGGCCCCTCCGTTCGAGTTCGGCGGCTAGCTTGCGGACACTTTTCAACGTCCAGCGCAGGGGGGATTCCGGATCGCCGCGCGTGAGTGGCTCGACCAGCCGCTCCAGCTCGCTCTTGAGAGTGGGGTCTTTCGTGACGCTTCGCTTGCGCCCGCCGCCACGACGCCGGATGCGGCCGGGCGGAGGCCCAGCGGGCTCGGTTAACTCCTGGCGGCCACGGGCAATGACTTGCCGTGAGACCCCGGTCGCTCGGGCCACTGCCGAGATGCCGCCGCGCCCCAGGACCAAGCTTTCCGCGGCCACCAGCAGCCGCCGTGAACGTTCATCGAGCACCCCTCGCAGCGCCTCATAACGACGCTTGATGGCTGCCGGCTCGCTCACCCTTCCAGAGTAAGTGAAAACAATTCTAGATGCAAATGTTATTTTGTGACAGTTTCTTAGACTCAAGCAAGGCCACTTCCGTCCGCCGCGGAAGGCGCTCACCGAGAGCGACGTGATGCGGCCGTGGCACGAATACAAAGAAGGGCTGCGGTACCTGCGCTCGAAGCCTCTGCTGTTCGCCATCGCCATGGGGCATGTCGGTTGGGCGACGGGCGGCGGCGCGGCGCAGGTCCTGTTCGGCCTGTTCGGCGAGGTGGTGTTCGAGCGAGGCGCGGCGGGGATTGGGATGATCTGTAGCAGTGCCGGCGTGGGGTTGCTCATCGGGGCGCCGATCGCGTACCGGTTCGGGGCGAAGCTGCCGTTTGAGAAGTACAAGACGATGGTCGTGATCGCTTACTTCCTTCACGGCATCACCTATATCCTCTTCAGCCAGGCGCAGCCGTTCTGGTTGGCGCTGATCTTGATCGCTGCCTCGCGGGCGGCGAGCGCTGTGTTTGTGATCTCGAACCTCGGCCAGCTCCTGCGCCACGTGAGCGACGAGTTTCGCGGGCGTGTGTTCTCGACGGTCGAGTCGATGACGTGGGCGATGATGATCCTTTCGCTGACGGCGGCCGGGGTGGCTTCGGAGACGGTAAGTCCGCGGACGATCGGGGCGATTGCGGGCGCGTTTAGTTCGCTGACGGCGATCGGCTGGGGCTGGGCACATTGGACCGGCCGCCTGCCCGAGCCCGCAGTGGAAGGGATCGACCCCGACGACGTCGAGGTGCATCGCGAGCCGAGGACGTGAGCCGCACTCGCTAACAGTATTCGAACAGCAGAGCGATCAGCAGTCCCGCTGCAACGAACGCTGCGAAGGACTTCATAGAGAACTGCTGAAAGAATGGGTTCCAACGTCGTCCTCCAGCCAGGTTCATGATATTGCAGTTGGGGGGTCGGCTGTGGCGCGCGCCTCTGGCGGGCAGGACCGGCGTCCGCGCCGGTCTTCTCTCGTGCCTGGGGCGAGGCTGTGGGCGTAGAGCCGTCGACCCGGACGGCATGAAGGGAAAGAAACAGCATCTTACCTGGGGAGGGCTCCTTGGTGAGAGTGGAGGAGAAGTCAGCAGAGGCCATAGTAGCGAGGAAGGCGGGTAATGCCGCTGGAGCGAAGGGCCGAAGGACCACGGAGCCAAGCTAGAGGAGCGACTGACATCACGCCCAAGAGGTTTCCCGGAGTCCCGGGCCGCAAAGTCCTTCCCCGCCGAGGGGAACGAAACGGGGAGCAGGCGGAGGCAGAAGCGGTGGAGCCGTGGCGAGCCGAGGCCGGTGGGAGCCAGGGTGAGTGTCGCGTCCATCCCGACAGAAAGCGATGCACGAGGCACGGGAGGCGGTCGACGTTGTGGCGACCTGCCGGTCTTGCGGCGTGTAGCTAACGCCGCTGGGTCCAACCGCCGGATACGGAAAACCGTACGTCCGGTGGTGTGACGGGACCCTGGGTTTCGGCTTTGCCGGCACCCAGGGCTGACATCCGGCCGCCGCTGCGCGGCTAAGCCGAGGTCGCATGCGTTGGCGGGGCGAGGGCCGGGCGGTGTTGGGTTGACGAAGCGGGAGGCTGGTTCGTCAAACACGCGGTTTGGTGAGACCGTGGCGCATGGCGGAGGCGTGGGTGCACGTTGGATCGAGGGAAGGCCGTCGATCTCGATGCCGAGATGCGCGGTACGGGCTGCGCCTTGGGCGTCAGCAACCCACCTGATTCGGGGCCTTGGACCGACGTCTTCGGACGCCGGACCAAGGCCCCGAATCAGATAGAGAGGTGTGTTGGGCGACCGGTCCCCGGGTTGGCACCCGAGGCTAGCATTGGGCCGCCCCCTTCGGGGGCTGTGGGGACGTCGGAAGATTCGTTCAGCGCCGAAACCCACGGCGCGATCGTCCGGAGATTCCATAGATTCACACAGAATTTCTTTCAGCAAGGCCGCGGATCTCAAAATCGAGATCCGCGCTAGGGCCTTTCCTCTGTGTGAATCTCTGGATCATTCCCCCCGCGTCCTGCCAGCCAGGGCTGACACGCGGTCGCCGCCTTGCAGATGGGCCAAGGAGTGGTGAGAGAGATGGAGAGGCCTTCGAGTGGCGTCTGGGTTCGTGCCGGACCCTCCCTTGACGGTCACGGCTCGGTTGCTTCGCGCCTCACGGCTGGAGCTGTACGCCCCTGGTTTCGAGCAACCGCCCGGTAGACCGCAACAACGTCAACATGCTGCGGCGGTATGCAATTGCCTGCCGCAACACCTCCGATTCCGCATCGAGCAGATCGTTCTGCGCCTGCAGTACAAAGAACGCCGTGTTTACGCCCAGGTCGTACTTCTTCTGCTCGGCTTCGAGGCGCTTTTGCGCGAAGTCGCGCGCCACCGACGCCTGCTTGAGCGCGGCCTCGCTCAACTCGACACCCGAGATCGCCTGCAGGACGTCGAGCCGCACCTCCTGCTCCACGCTGCGCAGGTTATAGAGATTGCGCTTCTTCTGAATCGACGCATTCGCCAGGTCCGCGGCGGCCCGGCGGTTGCGCAGAGGGAGCTCAAGCGTGAGCCCGAACCCGTACGTGGGGAAACGAAACTGACTGAGTTGGTCGAAGGCCTGCGAAAAGCCTCCCGGGGTGATGCCACCCATCATCTCCACGAAGTTTCCTCCCAACCCGCGCGCGCTGTAATTGCCTCGAATCGACAGGTCCGGCCGCATATCGTTCGTAAAGCCACGAATGCTGAGGTCGTCGATCTCGAGTGAACGGCGGGCCTGCCCGACCTCCGGCCGCTGGAGGAGCGCGCGGGCGACCGTTACCTCGGGATCGAGGGTCTGGGTCTGAGCAGGTGGGTCGACCGGCTCGGTGAGTTGCAGACCTACGTTCCGGAAGTCGGGATGAAAATCGGCGCCGATCCAGCGCCGTACGGCGTCCTCGGCTTGTTGCAGGCGATAGAAAGCCTGCGTGACGAAGACCTGCGCTGTAGCGTAGTTTTGCTCCGGCTGATAGATGTCGAGCGGCGAGATTGCACCGAGCTTTAGCCGCAGCCTCTCCTGCTCTAAGAAGGCCAGAGCCACGGCCAAATTGTTCTCCTGGACCTGCAAGTCCTCGCGCGCGTTGATCGCGTCCCAGTAGTCGTTTTCGGCCTGGAAAAGCAGGTTGATGACCTGCTCCCGCACCTGTTCGTCGGTTTGCGACAGCCGCGACTCGGCGATCAAGATGGGGATGCGCTGCACGAAGCGGCCTCGGCCCCGCAGCAGCGGCTGGCTGACGCTAAACAGCAGCGACTGCGTGATCGTCGGATTGAAGTTGGCGAACTGGCTGTTGTCCGAGGCCTTGGCGCCTACATAGCCGAGCGTGTAGTTCGTACCGGTGTCGAGACTTTGGCTGTAGGTGAAGCCGCCGTTCTGGCTGAGACGGGTCCGCACCGCGGCGCCCTCGAGCTGATCGGCCGAAGGAGTAGTGGAACGGTTGGAGTTGAAATTAAACGAGACATTCGGGTCGAAGGGGCTGTACGCGCGTAGGATGTTGTTCTGCTGCTCGAGGATGGCCAGCTTCTGCAGATTGATGTCGGGGTTGTTGGACATCGCCAGCTCGAGAAACGCCCGTAGAGACAGCTCCAGCTTCTCGTCGTGGTGAAAGTCCTCTAGGTTCGCGACCGTCTCGATCTCCATCCCCAGCGGCGCGCGCTGCCACTGTTCGCGAAAGTAGGTTTTGTCGGGAAAGGTATGAAACTGCCCCGGCGCGGCCAGGGCGGCGAGAAGCATCAGCGCAGAGAGTCGTTTCAGCATAGAGGTCAATCCTGAATCCACAGGGTGCGGGCACGCCGCATACAGGCGTGCCGTGTCGAAGAGCGATTGGGAAAGGGCTTAGCCTGGATTTCTCATCACCTGACGGTCGAAGCGCGCGATAAGGCCGCCATGACTTCGTTGCGCTTGCTTGCCGTGCTCAATGTACCGTCAAGTACACCTCCGCGCGCCAAGCGGCTCGCGCCTCGTCCTGACGGCCTTCTCACGCACTTCGCCTCGCCACGTGGTGAGAAACCCAGGCTCGTTGGGTTACTCGTATCGAATGGCTTCAATCGGGTCAAGCTTGGCGGCCTGCACAGCCGGATAGATTCCGAACAGGAGGCCGATGAACACCGACACCCCGAACGCGACGAGAATCGAATCGGCGGTGACGACGGTCGACCAGCCGGCGATCGCGGCAATGATGCGCGAGCCCCCAAAACCGGCGATGATCCCAATGATGCCACCTGCCATCGAGATCAACACAGCCTCAATCAGAAACTGGCGTACGATATCCCGCTGCCGCGCTCCGATCGCCCGCCGCACGCCGATTTCTCGCGTGCGCTCCAGAACCGTGGCCAGCATGATGTTCATGATCCCGATGCCACCGACCAACAGGGAGATACCGGCGATGCAGATCATCACCACCTCGAAGATTCGCTGCGTGCTTTGTCGCTGCGCGAGCAGTCCTGCGGGAACCACGACCGCGAAATCGCCTGCATCGTTGTGAGTCGCGGTGAGAATCGCCCGGACGACGCCCGCAGTTTCAATCGGATCGGAGTCGGACCTAACGCGCACGTAGATACCGTCGATTTCATCTTTGAGGTAGCTGTTGGGCTCATCGAACCGCCGCATCACCGTGTTGAGGGGCGCAACCACGATGTTGTTCTGGTCATCGGATTCGAGCCCTTCGATATCGGCCTCGGCGGTCCCTTTGGGCTCCATCACGCCAATCACCCTGAGCCACACGTCATCCAATTTGATGAACTTGCCGACCGCCGGCCCATAGCCCAGCAAGCTAATCTTGGCGTCCTCACCGAGCACGCAGACGGGTGCCGAGTACAGGTCGTCCTGCTCGCTGAAGAAGCGGCCCTCGATCATCGTCACGCTGTAGATGTCGATGTAGTTCGGCAGCACGCCGATCAGTGCCGGCAGTTCCTGATCTGAACGCGGCAACACGCTGCTCGGCTCGAAACTCTTGCGGGGTGACATCGCCTCGACATTAGGAGTATTCTCCTGCAGCGCGCGAAAGTCGCGGAAGGTCAAGCCGGCTGAGATCTGGCGCATGGCCAGGAGCTCTTCGCGCTCGACCGCCTCCTTGGCCTCGACGATGATATTGTTCACGCCCAACAGATCGATCTGGCGCAGGGTCTCCTGCTGGGCGCCGGCGGTGATGGACAGCATCGCCACCACGGCGCCCACACCAAAGATCATCCCCAGCATGGTGAGCAGGGAACGTAGCTTGTGAGCCATCAGGCTCGCCAAGCCCATCCACAGTTCAGGGAGTATGTTAGGAACGGCCTGCATCGACTAGCGGCTCCTCCCGCCACGACCGCCACCGCCTCGGCTGCCACCGCCGCCGCCGGGGAACGACGGTCCCGACTTGCCGGCAGCCTTTTTCTTCTTGGCGCGGTCCCGTTCACGCTGGTCGACAGGCGGCTCGAGCGAGAGGGTCTCGCCTTCCACCAGCCCATCGAGCACCTCGACTCTGGTCTCGGTTCGCCGGCCCAGTTCCACCCGCCGGGGTTGCAGTCGGCCTGCCGCGCTAATGTAGACGATCGAGTTGCCGCCTTCCTCGAAGACACCCTGCAACGGGATATGAAGCGCGTCGGGGATGCGTTCGAGGACCACCTGCGCATCCGCTAACAGACCGGGGCGCAGCAGCACCTCGACATCCGAGCCCTGCGTGGGCGGTGACGGCAATGTGGCTTTCTCGCGCTCCTCAAGGGTGAACTTCTTGGCTCCAGGCCGCGATATGGAGAGCGATGCGATATCGGGGACGCCCCCGGGGCTCGCACCGCGCCCGCCACCACGTTGTTCGCCACCACCACCTGGAGCGCTGCCCTGGGGACTACCTCCACCAGGCCGACCGCCGCCACCGCGCTGACCGCCGCCTTGGCCGCCACCCATGCGGGCGCGCATCTGCTGGAAGAGCTGTCGGCGCTCCTCTTGGCTCATCGATTGGATATCGCGGCCGCCTGCCATCTCCTGCATCATCTTGCGCATGCGCTCACGGTCCTGGCCGGAGCCTCGGCCTCGGCGCCCACTCTTGGCCTCTGCATCCTTGCTTTGGGCACTCTTACCCTGGGCCGATTTTCCTTGCGCCGACTTGTCCGCCCCCTGGCCTTGGCCGGCACCCCGAGATCGGGCGCCCCTCTGATCAGCTTGGGCTTGCCCGGCTTGCGGCGGCGGGATGGGCGTAGCCGCGGGCGCACGAGCCTCCTGCGATCCGCGCTGTGCGTTGCTCTTCGCGATCGCCAAGATACGGTCGATTTGCACGGGCGTCGCGCCCACGTTTTCGAGTAACTGACGCATGTCGACCGAGATAACGCAATCGAACTTCTTCGTCGCTTCGCCCCGGAAGAAGTTCATCGAGGCGGTCGTGCCGAGACGCTTGACCTTCCCTTTCACCATCTTCCCCGGCAGGGCGTCGAGATAGATCTCGGCCTCTTGCCCTTCGTGCATGCCGGCGCGCTGGGCCTCTTCGACCTTGGCGACGAGGTCCATCTCCGAGAGGTCCAGAAGCTGTACAATCGCCAAACCGGGCGGAACCTGATCACCCTCCTGTACCGGGGGAGCCGACTGTCCAAACCCGGCACGCCCTCCGGCACGGTTGTCGAGAATCGAGACGAGCCCGCCAAGCGGGGCGAGCACACGGGCATTCTCAATACGGCGTTGCTCGCGGTCGACCTCCAACTCCGCCTTGCGCAGCTCCTCGCGGAGAACGGCCAGCTCCGCCTCGCGCTGCTGCAAGCGCGACTCGATGTCGCTGTCGAGCTTCTGCTGCCGGCGACGCGACTCCTCGAGCGTCAACTCGTTCTTGCGCGCATCAATGGCGGAGAGTAACTCATTCTGCCTGACATCCAACTCGGCGCGCCGCACGGCAAACTCGGCGCTCATCAACTCAACCCGGTCCTGGCTCTTGAGGATTTCCAGCTCCGTCTCGGCTTTCTTCAGGTTCTGCTTGATCTTGCTGACATCAATCTGAGAATCTTCGAGAAACACGCGGCGGTCGGAGTCGTCGAACTCGGCAATCAAGTCCTTCGGCCGCGCCAGCGAGCCAGGAGCGGCGAGCTGGGTAACTTGGGAGACAGAACCCAGGTTGGGCGCCGTCAGCGTGGTCGACCGGACCGCGCGCAACTCGCCCCGCAGGTATGTCCGCACCGTCAAGTCACTGCGTTGGACCGTCGCCGTGGCGGGTGCACGTTCCGCCTCCGGCAAACGGCTCACCAAGTAATAGCCGGCTGCGACGACACCCGCCAGAGCAAGCAAGATTACCAACCGTGCCGCAATCTTTCGCATCGTTCAGGTACCTCTACGATCGCCTTCTCCGATCGGCGATTTCGGGGTTCTCGAGCGCAATAACCTCCCCTTCCTTCAAGGAGTCGCCGATCACGATATCGTTCGAGTTGCGGGCTACCACATCGATGCTCTGCCGCCGAAAACCGGTCGCCGTCTTGATGAAGACGGTCGGCTTGCCGTCGATCTGGAAGCTGGCCTTGGTGGGAATCACCAGCACATCGGCGCGACGCTCGACCACGATATCCACCGTGCCGCTCATGCCGGGCCGCAGTCGGTCGTCGAGGTTGTCGATCGACGCGTGAGCTGGAAAGTTCTTCTCCGGTGGAAAGCGCCGGAAAACCAACGTCGCTATTGGACTCAGCCACGTCACCTTGCCTTGGAACGTGGCCCCCGGCACCGCATCCACGCGGATTGTTACGGGTTGGCCTTCCCTCACGCGTCCCCGGTCAATTTCCTCCAGCCGAAGCTCCGCGCGCATCGACGTAAGGTCCGGTATCTCGGCAATGGTGGCTCCCGCCCAGACCGAATCACCTTCCTGAAACGGCGGGCGGCTCCTGCGCGAGGCCCCTTGCGCACGGGGATTCTGTTTCACTTGCACGATCCCGGCGCGAGGCGCCCGCAAGACCATGTTCTGCAGATAGCCTTTGGTGCGGTCGAGGTCGCGTTGGGCTTTGGCCTTGTTCTCATCCAGGCGCGTTATGTCGGCCTGTTGTGATATGTCGGTTGCCTTGGCGTTGATCTGGGTTTTGGAAAGCTCGCCTTCGGAAACGCCGACGGTGATGCGGTTCTTGAGGCCCTCGATTTCCGACAAGATCTCCTGCTTGCTCGCCTCCAGCTTGGCCCGTTCGAGGTCGTACTGCGAACGCATGACCAGCATTGCGTTCTGTTCGTCGGCGATCGAGTGCTGTGCTTGGGCTTGGACGATTTCGCTGTCGACTTTGCGGACCTGGGTCGTTTGTTGAACGTAGCGCTCCTCCTGGGTCGCGGAATCAAACTCGACGACGACCGCGCCCGCCTCGATAGGCTTGCCGTCCGTGGCTAGCCGGACGATCGTCAGATCCGGTGTATTGGGCGCCGTTACCTCTACCGAGCGTGCGCTGTCGATCTCGCCACGGGCGCGGACGGTGGTCACAAAATCCCGCCTCTCGACGCGCGCCGTCGGCACCTCGCGTGTCTTGGGCGTATACAACTGCAAACCGAGGTAGGCCACCACACTCACCGCCAGCAGCCCCAGTGCCCAGCGAAGTACCTGTCCAGCAATCGTTGGCGTTGTCGGCATCGAAGAATCTACCTCGGGCCCAGCCGGACACACCCCGACCGAGCATCCTCTACACAGAAAAGACGTTGACTAGCCGAAAAAGGTTATTGTCGCGCGCCGGTGCCCGACATCACAACCGGGCTACCCGTGCGATCCCCTTCTAGCAGCCCCTTCAACCCTTCCGATACACTAAGGAAATTGTGAGCCAGCCGAAGACACTTTTCGAGAAGATTTGGGACGAACATCTCGTCGTCCACGAGGCGGGCAGCCCCGCCGTGCTCTACATCGACCTTCACCTGGTACACGAGGTTACCTCGCCGCAGGCCTTCCAGGGCCTTCGCGACCAAGGGCTGAGGGTACGGCGGCCGGACCTGACCCAAGCGACCCTCGACCACAGCATTCCCACGACCGACCGCAGCCTGCCCATCCTCGACCTAATCGCCGCCAAGCAGGTCGAGCAAATGCGCATCAACTGCCGTGAGTTCGGCATCCCCCTGCAGGACTTGGACGGCGAATACCAAGGGATTGTGCACGTCATCGGCCCCGAGCTGGGGCTCACGCAGCCGGGCATGACCGTTGTCTGCGGCGATAGCCATACGTCGACCCACGGGGCCTTTGGGGCGTTGGCATTTGGCATCGGCACGACGGAAGTCCAGCACGTTCTCGCCAGCCAATGCCTGCTGCAAGACAAGCCGAAGACGTGCGAGGTGCGCTTCGATGGCGACCCGCAGGCGGGAGTGGTCGCGAAAGATCTGATTCTCGCCATGATTGCGAAAATCGGGGTTGGCGGCGGTACCGGGCACGTCCTCGAATACACCGGCAGCGCCATCCGCGCCCTCTCGATGGAAGGCCGCATGACGGTCTGCAACATGTCGATCGAGGGCGGCGCGCGCGCCGGGATGATCGCGCCCGACGACACCACTTTCGAGTATCTGGCCGGCCGGGAGCGAGCGCCGCAAGGGGCCGCCTGGGACCAGGCCGTCGACCGTTGGCGGCAGATGCCCACCGACGAGGGAGCGCAGTACGACCGGCAGATCACCATCGATGCCGCGGCACTCGAGCCGATGATCACCTACGGCACCAACCCGGGCATGGGCATTCCGATCACGCAGCCGGTGCCCGATCCGGCCTCCGACGCCAGCGGCGCCCTCCGCAAGGCGCTCGACTACATGCAGCTCGAAGGCGGACGGCCGTTGCTGGGCCATCCGGTCGACGTCGTCTTCATCGGCAGTTGCACGAATTCGCGGATGTCCGACTTGCGCCTCGCGGCCGACTTGCTCAAGGGACGCAAGATCAACCCCAAGGTGCGCATGCTGGTCGTGCCGGGGTCCGAACAGATCAAGAGGCAAGCCGAAGCCGAGAAGCTGCCCGAAATCTTCATAGCCGCCGGAGCCGAGTGGCGCGAAGCCGGCTGCAGCATGTGCATCGCCATGAACGGCGACCAACTCGATCCGGGCCAATACTGCGTCAGTACCAGCAACCGCAACTTCGAGGGCCGCCAAGGCAAGGGAGGCCGCACGTTCCTGGCGAGCCCACTCACCGCCGCCGCTTCGGCCATCAACGGGGTCATCACCGACGTGAGGACGATGATCGGCTGAGCCGCCGGCTGGCACAGGACGCACAGGACATGGAACCCATCACCACTTTCAAGGGCCGCGCCGTTGCACTACCGGCAAGAGACATCGACACCGACCAGATCATCCCGGCGCGCTATCTCAAGACGATCGACAAGCAGGGTCTGGGCACCAACCTGTTCAACGATTGGCGTTATCTCGCCGACGGTGCCCCCAAGCCGGACTTCGTCCTGAACCAGCCCCATGCCGACGGCGCGACGATCCTGCTGGCCGGCGACAACTTCGGCTGCGGCAGCTCGCGCGAGCACGCACCGTGGGCGCTGATGGGCTGCGGTTTCCAGGCCGTTATCAGTACCTCGTTTGCCGACATCTTTCGCAACAACTCGCTCAAAAACGGCCTGATACCGATCATCGTCGACGACGAGACCCACCAGGAGTTGCTCACCTTGGCCGAGAAGGACAAGTCCTTCGAGGTGGAAGTCGACCTGCCCAACCAAACTCTACGGCTGCCCACCGGCCGCGAAGTCACCTTCCCCATCGACGCCTTCTCGAAGAAGTGCCTCGTCGCGGGCGTGGACCAGCTTGGCTATCTCCAGCAGCAAGAGGCCCTCATCGCGTCTTACGAGAGCAGCCACCCCACGCGCATCAATACGCTCTAGCCAAAACCGAGCCGTGACCGTAAGGGAGCGGTCCGGCACGAACCGTCGACCTTCCTCCGCATGTCCCTAGGGCAGCAGACCCGCAGCGCCTTCGGGTGGGCTTCGCCGGTCTCCGTAAGTAGGCCGGATGGGTCCGCAGGATGTTGGTTCGCGGAGGAGGTGTTCCGACCCAGAGGCCCTTGGGGGTAACGTCAGGGTCCCTGCCGGACCGCTCCCTTGATCGGCACCACGATCTCGCACTACCGCATCACCGACAAGCTCGGTGAAGGCGGGATGGGCGTGGTGTACAAAGCCACAGACACGAAACTCGACCGGCCCGTCGCCCTCAAATTCCTCGCGCCGCACCTGCTCCGCGACGACGAAGGCCGCAAGCGCTTCGAGCGCGAAGCCAAGGCCGCCGCCTCGCTCGACCATCCCAACATCTGCACCGTTCACGAGATCGACGAGGCCGACGGGCGGACGTTCATCGTCATGGCCTTCCTGGAAGGCCGGCCGCTGAGCGAGAAGATCGGCGAAGGCCCCCTCAAGCTCCCCGAGGCGCTCTCGACCGCGATCCAAATCGCCGAAGGCCTCGAAGCCGCGCACGAGAAAGGCATTGTCCACCGCGACATCAAGCCCGACAACGTGATGCTGATGGCGGGCTCGCGCGGCCTGCTGAAGATCATGGACTTCGGCCTGGCGCAACTGGCGGGCAGTTCGAAACTGACGCGTGGCGGCTCGACGCTGGGCACGATGTCGTACATGTCGCCCGAACAGGCCGAGGGCGCCGACACAGACCGCCGCACCGATATCTGGTCGCTCGGGGTCGTGCTGCATGAGATGGTCGCCGGCCAGTTGCCCTTCCAAGGTGACTTCGACCAGGCGGTTGTCTACTCGATCCTGAACGAGCCGCCCGAGCCGTTGACGGGGGTGCGCACGGGCGTCCCCAAGGAACTCGAACGCATCGTCAGCAAGTGTCTGGCCAAGAAAGCGGACGAGCGTTACCAGCACGCCGACGAATTGCTGGTCGATTTGCAGGCGTTACGCCGCGAGCTGGAACCGCAAGCGTCACGAGTCGCCGCCAAACCCACCCCCGCCAAGCGCAGTTCGTCTGTGATCGTTGGCGCGGTGGCTGCCGTTGTGCTGGTTGCGTTAGGCCTCGGTTGGTGGTTCGGCCTATCGGGCGAATCCACCACGCAAGCCCCGCCGCAATACAACCTCACGCAGATCACCCGCGATACCGGCATCACCGTTGACCCAGCCCTCTCTCTCGACGGCAAACTGCTGGCCTACTCATCGGACCGGCGGAGTCAAGGCGACCTGAACATCTGGGTACAGCAACTGGCCGGGGCTGAGATCCAGTTGACCGAGCACGAGGCCGATGACCGGAGGCCGTCGTTCTCCCCGGACGGCAGCCAGGTCGTCTTCGCGTCTGATCGCGACGGCGGAGGCATCTATGTCGTGTCGGCTCTTGGTGGGAACCCGAGGCGGGTCGCCGGAGCGGGATCGGGGCCGCGCTTCTCACCCGATGGCGCCTCGATCAGCTTCTCGCGAGAGGAGACGGACACCGCCAATCAGTTCTACCGCAGTATCCATGTGGTCCCGGTCTCTGGCGGCCCGGCCCAGCGGGTCGGGGTCAATCTGGCCCTGGCCCACGCGCCCGTGTGGTCACCGGACGGGAAGTATCTGTTGTTCGCGGGTGCGGCCGAACCGGGAGGTTTCGGTGTGAGCCAAGCGATGGACTGGTGGACTGTACCGTCGGAGGGTGGTGAACCGGTGCCGCTCGGCGCGCGCGCGTTGTTTTTGCGGAGCGGCATAGGAAGTGATCAGTGGCTAACTTGGATTCAGCCTCAGCAATGGATGGGTGATGAGAACTATGTCCTATTTAGTGTGGCCTCTGGTGGCGGGGCTTCCAATCTGTGGCGGGTTCAAATCTCAACCGATGGCCAGCGGCTCATCGGCGAACCCCAGCGGCTAACCTCAGGTACCCGCGAGCAAGATCCTTCCGCTACCCAAGATGGCCGAATTGCCTTTGTCGATGCGATCCGAGACTGGGACATCTGGAAACTCCCGATCAACGCGAACCAAGCCCAGGTGCAGGGCGAGCCGGAGCGAGTGATTTCGGGGCTGAGCTACGATGCCTACCCTTCCATTCCTACTGATGCGCGGAGATTGATCTACATTTCCAACCGTGCGGGCAACAACGATGTCTGGCTGCGGGATCTTGCGGCCGGGCAGGACACCTCCATCACAGTAGGTGCCACCGACGAGTGGCGCGGTGAGATCTCACCCGACGGGTCGCGTGTCGTGTTCAATCGTCAAGAGAATGACCAGTGGAGTTTGTACGTCAAGGACTTGGCCACGGAAACAGAAAGGCGTGTGCTTGAAGGTATCAGCAGCTTGCTGGGCTGGATGCCGGACGGCAAGAAGATCCTCTATTACACCCCGTCTCCGACCCTGGTTTTCCGGTGGGTGGACATCGACACCGGCGAATCGAGCGACGTTCGTCTCGAACACCCGGAATACCGGTTTGGGACACCCCGATATTCGCCTCGGGGGGATTGGTTGGTTTTCCAGCTTTACCCTGGGGAATCCCCGGAGAGCCCAATCTATGTGGCTCGTGTCGAGGACGGGCAACCGCTAGACCACTCCCAGTGGATAGAGATTACCTCCGGCGGTGAGAATAAGCATCCTTGGTGGTCGCCGGACGGCAACACGATCTATTTCCTTTCCAACCGCGACGAGTTCTCCTGTATCTGGGCCCAGCCCTTGGACCCCGAAACCAAGCAACCCAAAGGCCCCCTTAAGGCCTTGCGGCATCTCCACGGCCGGCAGCGCATTCGGCACACCGGCGCCGCGTACTTCGGTTACGCCATGACCGCCGACGCGCTCTACTTTCCGGCCTACGAATCCCGCGGCAACATCTGGCTCGCAACCCCCCAAACCGACCGGTAGAAAAACCGAGCCGTGACCGTAAGGGAGCGGTCCGGCACGAGACCCGACCTTCCTTGCATGTTTCTAGAGCAGCAGACCCCACTGCCTGCAAGCTGAGCTTCAGCGGTCACCGTGAGTAGGCCGGATGCGTCCGCAAACCGATTGTTTGGGGGCGAGGTGTTCTGATCTAAAGGCACTTGCGTTAGCGTCCGGGTCCTTGCCGACCGCTCCCTTACGGTCACGGCTCGGTTGAGGGGTCGAACACCGCCATCGGCTCCCCTTGGCCTGCCACGACATAAGCAACGGCGTCAAGTACGTTTTCCCGTTTCCACAAGTGCCGCATGCTTCCATGACGGCTCCATCGCTTGCGTCCCCGCCCGCCGTGACCAGCTTCATTCAGCGCACGGCTTGCATAGGCCTTCAAATCGACCATGACACGTTCCGGCTTCGTGTCAGCGCAAACGACCGTATGAACGTGGGTCGTTCGTACATGCACCGCCAATAAACCCCAACTACGATGGCTGCAAACGGCTCGAATGGCCTTGAGAACGACGTCGCGACTTGCCGGATCGAGCTGGTAGGCATCCTGTTGCATCAGGCTCTCTTCGGCTCTCCGCCGCCGCGGATTCTCAGGCAACAAGCGGCCACCAGATTGGTTGTGTTTGCGGTCGACAGAACCTTGGTCGCCACCGTGAATCCGCGTCCCGTAACAGGTGAAAGTGATCAGATACCCGAGCGGCCCCGCACCAGGACGCATAACGCCGTTCTAGCAAAGCCGGGTATCCACTTGACTCAGGTGACCCCAACATCTTGTAGTTGGGCTCACAGCGTCTTAGCGTCCCAATCGGCGACGATCGAGCGGTACGGCGTCGGCTCCACCGCCATGGCCTGCTGCACAAGGCGGTAGAAGAGCTTGCCCCGACTGCGTGATCTGCGCCGATTGAAGCGGAACACGAACTCGTCGAGATAGTAGTCCAGATGCTCGTGGCTGACCGCCCCCTGATGCGTGCCCAGCATCCAGCGCTTGAGTAGCGAGATCGCCAAGTGCACCCTCGGCAGTAGCTGCGAGGCCTGCTCGCGGCGGTTGTTAATCGAGATGATACGACGCTGGTAGTCCTTCTTCTTGAGCGGATCGTAGCCCGACCAGTTGTCGGTAACAACCACGCTGCCCGGCTCGACCGACTCCTCGACGAAGGGCATCAAACTGGCCGCCGAGGCGTTCTGAACGCGCTGCATGCGGATGCGCCCCAGCCCGGTGCCTCTCTCTTCCGCGGCGACTGCAATCAACGCTTTACGCTCGGTCTGCCGGCCGATTACCCCTTCTTCTTCAGCGCCCCAGTAGGTCTCATCGACCTCGACGAGGCCCGTCAATCGCTCCCGCCCCGGGCGCACCATCGCTCGCCTCAGCTTGTGCATCCAAGGCCAGGCGGTTTGGTAACTGCCCA
The DNA here is from genome assembly GCA_965261065.1 of Bryobacterales bacterium. Classification (GTDB taxonomy): domain Bacteria; phylum Acidobacteriota; class Terriglobia; order Bryobacterales; family UBA6623; genus JAKZVK01. The sequence goes on from OZ253444.1 coordinate 684,059, forward strand.
GTCCCAGAACGCGCTGTAGACCCAGGGCGCTGGCCCCATTCTTCTGCGTGGTGATGGTCCACATCGCCCGGAACCACAGTCGCAGCGGCTTGCGTGTGTCTTGAAAGATCGTGCCGGCGGTGACGGAGGTTTGTCGCCCGCAGCGAGCGCATTCGAACCACACTTTGCGCACCGGCCAAGCGCGCTCATGCCCACACCTTGGACAGCGGAAACCCTCTGGCCAGCGCAAGGCGAACAGATAGTCGCGGCAAGCCTCCTCGCTCGCAAAGCGAGACTCGAATTCGAGTTGGTCGCGCGGGTAATCCTCCACCAGGCCCTACACTACATCTTGGGGTCACCTGAGTCAAGTGGATACCCAGCCTAGCAAAAACTGAGCCGTGACCGTAAGGGAGCGGTCCGGCACGAACGGGCGACCTTCCCCCGCAAGACCCTGGGACAGTAGACCCAACCCCCCTGCAGGTGGTCTTCAGCGGTCACCGTAAGTAGGTCGGATGGGTCCGCGGAATCATGGTTCGCGGGCGGGGTGTTCCGACCTAGAGGCTTTTTGGGGTAACGTCAGGGGTCGTGCCGGACCGCTCCCTTACGGTCACGGCTCGGTTGGTTCGCTAGCAAGAAAGCTTTTCCCGGTCGAAATGGAAGTTGCCCAGGTTACCCAGGATCGTGAGGGCGATTTTCTTCTGATGGAACCATTCGTTCGCGAGTTCGCGTAGCGCGGGCGCCGGCACTTCCTCGATGTGGCCGATGACCTCGTCGAGGGAGAGGAATTCGCCGAGGTACTTTTCCTGACGCGCCAAGTTGGACATGCGGCTGGAGGTGGACTCCAGGCTGAGCATCAGGCTGCCCTTAAGATGGTCCTTGGCACGGCGTAACTCTTCGTCGGTGACCAGGTTTTCCTTGAGGTCGCGGAACTCGTCCATCACGTAGGCGATGACCTGCTCGGTAGCTTCGAGCGAGGTGCCGGCGTAGATCGAGAGGCATCCGGCGTCGGCGTACAGGCTGAAGTCGGAGAACACCGAGTACACCAAGCCTGCGCGTTCACGGATCTTCAGAAACAGGCGCGAGCTGACGCCGCCGCCCAAAACGGTGTTCAACAGGAAGCTACCGTAGCGCCTGGGATCGGCCATCGCGTGCGTTGGCACTCCGAGGCAGATGTGGACCTGCTCGAGGGAAGGCTTGTCGTGCAGCACGATCGACGGCGCGGGCCTGGGCCTCGCAACTCTGCGGTCGTTCTCGCTGGGTTTGAGGCTGCCAAAGCGTTTCTCGATCAGGCGCACGAAGTTGCCGTGCTTGATGTTTCCGGCCGCCGTGATCAGCAGTTTCTTCGGTTCGTAGGTGCGGCGGAAGAAGCCACGGATCTGCTTGCGTCCGAAGCTGTTGATGGTGCGATAGTTGCCGATGATCGGACGCCCCAGCGCGTGGCCCTTCCAGAAGTTGCGGGAGAAGATCTCGTGGATCAAGTAGTCGGGGTTGTCCTCGTCCATCTTCAGTTCTTCGAGGATGACGCTGCGCTCTTTGGCGATATCCTCTTCGCGGAAGACGGGATCAAGCACCAGGTCGGAGACAATGTCCATCGCGCGCGGCAGGTGCTCGTAGAGAACCTTGGCGGTGAAGGCGACGTTCTCCTTGCTGGTGAAGGCGTCGAGATGGCCGCCGATCGCGTCGACCGAGCAAGCGATGTCTTCGGCGGACCGTGTCGAGGTCCCCTTGAAGACCATGTGTTCGATGAAGTGAGAGATGCCGCTCTGCGGGGCGGTCTCGTGACGCGAGCCCCCGTCGACCCACACGCCGAATGAGACCGAGCGCACCTGAGGCATTCGCTCGGTGACGACGCGAAGTCCATTGGCGAGGACCGTTTTTTCGATGTGGTTACGGCGCGCTTCGGCTACTGTCACACGCTGGCGTCCGGCAGGAAGGTGGGGGAAGACCGCTGGGAACTCAAGCGTTCGTTCCCGCAGACGATCGGGACTGATTATACCACAATCCGTTCCTCCCCAATCGAGTTCCAGTAGAATAGGGATCGTGCCGCAAATTCTTGTAGGCAAGGAACTTACGGACCTGCAACGAAATCGTCCACGAGATGGGCGAGCCGGCTTATCGGGCTCGGCAGATCTACCGCGGGCTGTATCGGGAGGGCCTCTCGGAGCTGGCGCGGATGCGCACTTTGCCTGCCGCGCTACGCAGGTTGCTGTTGGCAGAGTTCGACATCGGGCTACCGGCTGTGGACCGGCGAATCGAGGCGAGCGACGGCACGGTGCGCTACTTGCTGGGGCTGGCGGACCGGCGTAGCGTCGAGGCGGTCTTTCTGCCCGAGCCGACGCGCGACACGCTTTGTATCTCGACCCAGGTTGGCTGCCCGGTCGATTGCAAGTTCTGCTTCACGGCGCTGATGGGACTTGAGCGCAATCTAAGCGCGGGAGAGATCGTGAGACAGGTGTTGACGTTGGCCCGCGAGCATCGGCTCGATCCACGGCGACGGCCGCTGAACATCGTGATGATGGGCATGGGCGAGCCGTTGCTCAATCTGCCGGAAGTGATGAAGGCGACGAGGCTGCTGGCGGACCGGGAGGGTGTCGGCATTCCGCTCAAGCGCATCACCGTGTCGACCTCGGGCATTACGCCGAAGATCGAGGAGTTCGCCGCCGAGGCCGAGCGGCCCGAGTTGGCGGTGTCGCTCAATGCCTCGACGCAGGAGATGCGGCAAAGACTGATGCCGATTACAGAGAAGTATCCGCTGGCGGAGCTGCTAGGGGTATGCCGGCGATACCCGCTGAGGCCGAGGGAGCGGCTGACGTTCGAGTACGTTCTGCTCAAGGCGGTGAACGATTCCGAGGCGGATGCGCGGCGAGTGGTTCGGCTACTGGCGAACATTCGGTGCAAGGTCAACCTGATACCGTTCAACCCGGGACCGGGGATCGACTTCGAGACACCGTCAACGGAAAGGGTAGCGGCCTTCCAGCGAATCGTTCGAGCCGGCATGCCTTGCTTTGTGCGCAAGCCCAGGGGCCGGGAGATTCAGGCGGCGTGCGGCCAACTGAAGAGGACCGAAGTGATATCCGGGGCGGCTCCGGCCCCTACAAAGGCAAAATAGGATTGAAGGTCCCTGGGCACTCAGTCCGACTCGGGATTTCGCGGTTTTGGAAGGTGGATCGGCCATCGGCAATGGCTGAAGCCGGCTAGGGAAGGACGCTACAAGCGCCCTCGGGCGGAGCGATCGGCACCGGGTAACCGGCCGTAAAACGACCGACCTACAACGCGCTTCGCGCGGAAGCCGCCTCAAGGCGACTCGGGGAACAACCGTGGTCGTTCTAGACCGCTACGAGTAGCCGTTGTGTTCGCGCAAGCGTGGCGCATACCGAACTGACCCACTGCCTGGCCTTGACGGGGCTGGGAGGGCGCTGATACATTTCCAGCTAAGCTTTCATCTCTCCCTGTGTCGGGCGTCGGTCGAGTCGCCCTGGCACCCACTCCGAAGGCCGTTCCGGATATCTCGAGTTCGGATTCGACGTTGTGAGCCCCCTTACAACGTTGGGGGAACAGCCGATGCTGCAAGCTCTCTTTCGCAAACTGCGCGCGCTGGCCGACCGTCGGCTGCCGGATCACTTGCGGGAGGCACGGCGCGGCGAGGATCTAGCCTACCGCTACCTTTCCGGGAACGGTTACCGTATCGTCGCGCGGAACTATCGCTCGCGCAGCGGCAAAGGGGAGATCGATCTCGTGGGTTGGGACCAGGATCGACTCGCTTTTATCGAAGTGAAGACGCGGGCGAGCGACGACTTCGGCCGTCCCGAGCGGGCCGTCGACTCCGCCAAACAGCAGCACTTGGTGCGGTCGGCCAATGACTACTTGCGACGGTCGAAGGTCGCTCCCGGGCAGGCGCGTTTCGATGTCGTCAGCATCCTCCTGCGGGACGAGGGACCCGAGGTGGTGTTGCTCAAGGACGTCTTTTCAATGCGATCGGCGTTTTCGAGGAGGAGATTCTAGTCCTGGCTGGGGCGGTGGTGCGGGTTGAAGGCCTGCACGCCGCTGTTCGGCCCCACCCCCGAATCGAACGCATGACCTACTTCGCGGCCCGGTGTTCGCCGGCACCGAGCACTTGCCGTTAACTTCAAGAGTTGAGAGCAGAGAAATCGGTACTCGGCAAGTCTTCCGGCGGTCCTGGCAAGGGTAAGATACAGCCATGCTCAAACGTATCCTCCTGTCGCTGCTGCTGACCGCCGCTTTCGCACAAACCGAGACCCAGTGGACACCCGAACTCTCCATGCGCGTCGACTCCATCGGCGACGTCATCCCCTCGCCGGACACCCGGTGGGTGGCCTACACCCGCAGCCGCTCGGTGATGGAAGAGACACGCAGCGAGTTCGTCACGCAGATTTACCTCGCGCGCGCGGACGGCTCGCGGCGTTTTCAACTCACCGCCGGCAAGGAAAGCTCAACGGCGCCGGCCTTCTCGGCTGACAACCGCTTCGTCTACTTCCTCTCCAAGCGTTCGGGCAAGCAGAACCTGTGGCGAATTTCCACCGCGGGCGGCGAGGCCGAACGCCTCACTGATTGGGAGGGTTCGATCGGCAGCTTCCGCATCTCGCCCGATGGCAAGTCGATCGCCTTTGTGGGCCGCAAGGCCGATCCCGACAAGGAAAAAGCCGAGAAGGAAAAGCGCGACTTCCGTGTCATCGACGAGAACCCGGCGAACCACGGATTGTGGCTCACCTCGACCGCGTCTGGTGAGGGGGACGCTGAGCCCAAGGCCGTGCTCGAGGCCCCCTATCACCTGGCGCGTCTCGAGTGGTCGCCCGATGGGAAAAAGATCGTCTTCGAGCACTGGCCGCGGCCCGAAGCGCCCTACCAGTTCGAAGCCGACATCTCTGAAGTCGATGTCGCGAGCGGCAAGACAAAGGTACTGGCCGGCTCCGAGCTGGTTGAGCACTCGCCGTACTACTCGCGTGACGGCCGGCTGCTCGCTTACGGGCGCAGCTCGGAGCCGGGACGTTGGGCCGGCGAGGGACGGCTGGTCGTACAGGATCTTGCGAGCGGCAAGGATCGCACGCTCCCGGTCACCGAAGACGAGTTCGGCCGCGGCACGAACTTGCTGGGGTTCTCCCCCCGATTCGAAGCGCGTCTACTACACCGAAACAACCAAGACACGGAACGTTTTGCAATCCATGGGGGTTGACGGCGCGGCCTCGAGTCTCAAGCAGCCGTCCCGCGGGACGCTCTCCGGCTACGGCCGGGGCGCGCGGCTCAGCTCGACGGGGTCGCACATCGGCTTTGCCGTCGAAAGTTGGGACCGCGCCGCGGAGGCCTTCGTTCTCGACCTAGCGAGGGGCGACGCCCGGCAGGTGAGCGCCCATGGGGACGAACTGCCGAACCTTCCTCTCGGCAAGACCGAAGTCGTCCGCTGGAAGTCGAAGGACGGTCTCGACATAGACGGCTTGCTGACCTATCCCGTGGGTTACCAGGCCGGGAAGCGCGTTCCGTTCGTGTTGGTGATTCACGGCGGACCGATGGGCGTCTTCACCGACCTGTTTCTCGGTGCGAGGGGTCTCTATCCCGTCGCCACGTTTGCTACCAAGGGGTACGCTGTGTTGCGGCCCAACCCGCGGGGCTCCTCGGGTTACGGCAAGAAGTTCCGCATGGCGAACTACGGCGACTGGGGCGGCGGGGACTACGAAGACATCATGACGGGCGTCGATCATGTGATCGGGTTGGGCGTGGCCGATCCCGAGCGCATGGCGGTGATGGGTTGGAGTTACGGCGGGTTCATGACGAGTTGGGTGATCACGCATACGAAACGGTTCAAGGCCGCCTGCGTCGGGGCGGCGGTGACGAACCTGTGGAGCTTCACCGGCACCTCGGATATTTTCAACTTCCTGCCCGACTACTTCGCCGGCGAGCCGTGGGAGAACTTCGACGCCTACCGCGACCATTCGCCGATGAGCTTCGTGAAGGGCGTCACGACGCCGTCGCTCATCTTGCACGGTGAGAAGGGCCTGCGCGTGCCGATCTCGCAAGGCTACGAGTTGTACAACGCCCTGAAGCGCCAAGGCGTCAAGACGAAGATGGTCGTCTACCCGCGCACGCCGCGCGGGCAGCGCGAGCCGAAGTTCCTGCTGGACGTGGCCCAGCGCCACGTGGCGTGGGTGGAAGAGCATCTGCGATAGGGAGGCGAGGTTAGTTAGGCGCTACCCGCTGGGCTTCGCGTTCAGACAACAGACATCACGTTGTTGGGTGCTTGTGATAATATGACTATAGGATAGTGACCATGATCATAAAAGAGCGTCGGATCGCGGCAGGCGAGTTCAAGGCTAAATGTCTCGCACTGCTCGACGAGGTAGCCTTAACGGGTCAGAACATCGTCGTCACGAAGCGTGGCAAGCCGGTGGCTAAGATCGCCCCGCTGGATGAGGGGAAGGCCCCATCACTCCGTGGCAGCGTCCTGTGGGAAAAGGACGTTCTTTCCCCGGTCGGAGATCCGTGGGATGCGGACTCGTGACGATCGCGGATACGCACGCGTGGTTCTGGTGGGTAAGTGGATCAGAGAACCTCAGTGCCCGCGGCCGGAACGCTCTGGACGAGGCGGACGTCATCGGCATCTCCGCCATAAGTTGTTGGGAGCTGTCAATGCTTGTGGCGAAGCAGCGGCTTGGGCTCGATCGTGAACCGCTGACTTGGATCAAGCAGGCTCTGGCGCTTCCACGAGTAAGGCTGTTGCCCCTGTCACCTGAGATCTGCGTCCGAGCCGCCGATCTGGGCCGTGACTTTCATGGTGATCCCGCAGACCGTATGATCGCCGCAACTGCCTTTGAGGCGCGCGCGGAGTTGGTTACAAAAGACCGTCAGATTCGCGCCTGGAAGAAGATTCAGACTGTTTGGTAGCTGAAGACCTTACTCACTCTCGATCCCGCCGAGGAGTTCTTTGAGCGGGTCTTGCACCGACCACGGCCCGCTCACGTGCCGGCGAAAGCCCTCGGCGAACTCGACCTCTGCCGAGCGGCCTAGCTGCCGGCTTTCCTGACGCAAGTGCTCGACCCAGCCAGCCGCGTCGCCGCCCACGGATGAGTTGGCGAGGGTCTTGTGACAGGTCAGCATGTCGCACTTGAGGCCGATGATGCTCGAAATGTCGATGAACAGCGACGACAAGACCGGCTGTCCGTAGCGGTCGGCGCCCGCGACCGGAGCCGCATAGTAGAGGCTCACGTCGTGGTGGGTCGCGTGATGCGCCGGGCGGTGGGCGGTGTCGTAGTGAGGCGCGCTCGCTGCCAGGCAGGCCTGCTTCGCCAGCAGGCTGCTGATCTCGCGGTCGGGCAGCGGGTCCTCCGGGGCGTTCGTGACCACCAGCAGCGGCTCGATTGAGCGGATGAGCTCCACCACCTCGTCGAGGCTCGCCAGGTCGCTGGTGACGTGGAAGTCCTGGCGGCCGAAGCACGTAAAGCCCGCGCGGATTCGCCCCGCCGCGGACCGCGCCTCCGCGACACGAGTGCGGGCCGCCTCGGAAGCGTTATCCCCTCCAGCGCCGGAATCTCCGGCGGTCACGACGGCGATGTGGACCCCGTAGCCCCGCTCCCGCAGCAGGGCCAGCGTGCCCCCGCAGAGGATCTCGGCGCCCCCGGGGCGCGCCATCAGGGCCAGGATGTCATGTTCGGCCGGCTTACCGTCTGGCATCGTACGAACGCGTGGTATCGGCGGGGCAGTCCCCGACTGTTCAATCGGCGGCACAGCGCTGCCCCGACAGGCCCGTCAAACCCCGACCGGCCCCGGCAGGGCGAAAAAACAACCGCCCCCGACCTAACCTTCCCCGCCCCGGTGCGTCAAACTGAAGTGCAGGTAGGCACGTTGGAACTGACCGGGGTGGCGGGCCGGGCCGGGGAGGAGGCGATCAGTGAGAGCGCTCTCATTCGGGCCGCCCAAAAAGACGATCACGACGCCTTTGAGCAGCTCGTGCGGCTGTATGACCGCAGTGTGCTCCGCGTGGCCTTGAACCTTCTACGCTCGGAGGAGGACGCCCGCGACGCTTACCAAGAGGTGTTCCTTCGCACTTACCGGAGCCTGGGAGGCTTCCGGTTCCAATGCAGCTTCCACACTTGGCTCTATCGCATCGCGACGAACGTGTGCCTCGATCAGTTGCGTCGCAAGGGCGTTCGCAAAGAGCAGCCGCTCGACTCCGGGGTCGGGGCTAACGGTGACGGCCCGGCGTCGGACCCGATCGAGCGCGCCGCCGACCAGCGGGCCGAAAGCGATCCCGATCGCGTCTTGGCGACCGCGGAACTGTCGCGGGGAATCACGGAAGCACTCGACCGGCTTACGCCCAAGGAGCGAGTTGTTTTCGAGATGAGGCACTACGAGGGCCTCCGGCTGCGAGCGATCGGCGAGGTGCTCTCGATGAGCGAGGAAGCGACCAAGCACTGCCTGTTCCGCGCAACGCGCAAGATGCGTACCGCGCTCAAGGATGTCCCACGATGACCTGCGACCAGTGGCAATCCCGCGTCAGCCTTTATCTTTACGGTGAGTTGAAGGAGGAAGAGAACGACGAGCTCGAAAACCACGTCGAGCACTGCGGCGACTGTACCCGCGTTCTCGAGCAGGAGCGGGAGTTCTTTGCCTTGCTCGACACGCGCAAGCCGGTCGAGGCTGCGGGTTCGCTGCTGGCCGAGTGCCGCCACGACCTGATGCGTAACGTCTATCGTTCCGAACCTGTTCGGACGGGCGTTGGGGGCTGGTGGGACGGCGTGCAGCGCTCTCTGGCAGGGGCTCGGGTGGTCTGGCAACCGACAGCCGCGCTGGCTGTGGCCGCGCTGGCCTTCTATGCGGGTCGTGCGACGCAGTCCGGGCCGGCCGAGAACTTCCCGTGGTCTATGGAGCCTACGGTACAGCAGGGTTCGCTGAGCCTGGGGGACATTCCGCTGACCGGCATCGAGTCGGTCGCGATCGATCCGCGCGAAGGACGCGAAGGAAACGTGCAGATCGTGGTGGAGGAGATCTCCCGTCGCACCATTTCCGGCTCGCCGCAAGACCCTCATATCCGGGAACTGCTCCTCTCCACGAAGCGAACGGCGCTGAACTCGGGCGTGCGGCTCGACATGCTCGATGTCCTCACGCAGCGGACGGAAGATGTCGACGTCCGCCGTTTTCTCGTTGACTCGATGAAGGAAGATAGCAATGCCGGTGTGCGGTTCAAAGCACTCGATGCGTTGAAGGCCCACAAGCAAGACCCAGAGGTCCGACAGGCGTTGATGGAAGTGCTGCGACGCGACGACAATCCAGGTATGCGCGTGCAGGCGATCGAGCTGTTGACCGAGACACCGGACCGTGACTTGGTCGGCGTGCTGCAGGAGTTGGTCGAAACCGAGCCGAATCAGTATGTGCGACTTCGGTCGGAGCAGACCCTACAGGAGTTGAATGCGTCGGTGGATCGTTTTTAGGGGCTGGTTTGTGACCGATACCGTTATGACGAGAACTCGCGGGCACGCTGTGCCGCTGAGGTGTCGAAGAGGTAGCCGCTCGGTCCGTGGTGGCTTTTCCATCGCCCCTTCAGGGCTCCCGGCGCACGAGGTTCGATACCCGGGGTTCCACCTGACGGCTTCACCCCGGGCTAACATCCATCGCCGCTTCGCGGCTGAGGGTTCGTTGCTAGTCGACCGTTCGTGCCGGCCACGGAGCGGGGGTGGCCGTCGTTGCATTTGGGCGGACGCAGGGGTCCACCCCTACACACCCTGGTTGCCAGCCGACCGTTCGTGCCGGCCAGGGAGCGGGGGTGGCCGTCGTTGCATTTGGGCGGACGCAGCGGTCCGCCCCTACACGCCCTGGTTGCCAGCCGACCGTTCGTGCCGGCCACGGAGCGGGGGTGGCCGTCGTAGCATTTGGGCGGACGCAGCGGTCCGCCCCTACACACCCTGGTTGCCAGCCGACCGTTCGTGCCGGCCAGGGCGCGGGAGTGGCCGTCGTTGCATTTGGGCGGACGCAGGGGTCCGCCCCTACGCACCCTGGCGCGTGAATCGGCTTGCGCTCAACCGAGTGGAGAAATGGATATGAATCCAACACGAACGGCACTGATCGGTCTGCTTGCCTTCACCCTCGCCCCTCCGGCCCAGGGTCAGGTGCAAAAACAAGGGCGTTACTGGGTCGAGACCGTCGAGGGCACAGTACATGCCGGTACCCGCCTGCGCATCAGTTCGGTGGGTGCGGTCTCGGTCGAAGGCCAACCAGGCCAGGAAGTCCGTTACACAGTCATCAAGAAAGTTCGCGCCGGCAACCAACAGGAGGCCGAGCGTCGCTTGGCGCAAGCGCAGGTCACGGCTGCCCTGCAGAACGTCACCGCCGCGATTTCGGCCATATCTCCCGGCTGCCGCCGGTGCGGCTTCTCGGCGGACATGAAGGTCATCGTCCCGACCTCAACACACCAGGCGCTGGTCAGCACGGCCGGCGGCTCGCTTCGCGTGCTGGACCTTCAGGGCCGCGTCAACGCCGATAGCGAAGGTGGATCGATCGAGATCCGCCGGGTCGGCCGGTCCGTGAGGGTCTCCACCGCGGGCGGAAGCATCACGCTCGATTCGATTGGAGGCGACGTCAGTTGCGAGACGGCGGGCGGCGATATTTCGCTCAAGGACGCCCGAGCCAACGCCACACTGACGACGAACGGAGGCGGCATCGCCGTCGAGGGCGTACTCGGAGCGCTGCGGGCCGAAACGTCCGGCGGCAACATTAGCGTCCGGCGCGTCGGCGGCAACCTGGTAGCGGCGACATCGGGCGGCTCGATCCGCTTGCAGCAGGTTGCGGGGATGGTGCGTGCCGAAACGGCGGGCGGGTCGATCCACGTGACCTCCGCGCCGGCGGGCCTGACGGTGGAGGCCACCGGCGGCGAAATTCGCCTGACGGACGTCGCCGGGGCCGTGCTCGCCGCGAACGCGACCGGCGATATCCGGGCCTACTTTCTTGCCGGGCATCCGTTGCGGAATTCGCTGCTCGAGACGAACGTGGGCAATATCGAGGTTTGGCTTCCAGGGGATCTCAAGGTCACTGTGATGGCGGTTGTCGAACTGGGAGGGGACTCGCGCCGTATCCAGAGCGATTTCAACGCCATTCGAGTGAAGAACGAGGGCGATGAGTTCGGGCTTGGGTCAGTGGTGGCCGAAGGCTCGATCAACGGGGGTGGGCCCGTGCTACGCATCAGTAACACGACCGGCCGTATCAAGATCCACCGGTTGCACTGAGTTTTTGAAATTTCAGCGACAGAGGGCTAGCGCTATGAAACTTCCCGTTTTGATTCTGATGGTGGTCGCTATCGTGCCGATGCAGGCGCAGACGCCGCAGCCATCTCCGCACCCGCAGGTTTGGATGCAGCGTCCGGGAGTGTTCGACGTGCAGGCACTGAGCGGGGGGGGAAGCTATCTCGGCGTGGGTCTGTTTGAGCTGAGCGCCGAGCGCGCCACGGAACTAGGAATGGGGGCGCCTCGCGGCATCGAGGTCAGCAGCGTGGCAAAGGACAGTCCCGCGGCTGAAGGCGGCCTCCTCAAAGGGGATGTGATCCTCGGATTTCGTGGCGAGGCCGTTGTGGGCGGCGAACATTTCGTGCGCCTTGTTCGCGAGACCCCGCTGGGCCGCGAGGTTCCGGTGCGGGTCTGGCGCCACGGTGGCGAGACCGAGTTGACTGTGAAAGTGGGGCAGCGCAAGGGTGCGCAGGTCTACGGCCTTCGCCTCGATTGCGAAGACGGCGAGGACTGCCGTCACCGTAGTGGTGACTTCCCAATGCCCGGCATCGACTTCACCATGCCCAGTATCGGCCTCACCATGCCGAACCTCCACATTGACCTCTCGCGTCCACGGATGGTGCTCAAGAGCCGCGCGCTGGGCGCGGAGTTGGAGGGGCTCAAGAACAAAGAGCAACTGGCCGAGTTCTTCGGCGTCGAAAGCGGGGCGCTGGTGCGGTCGGTCGATGCCGACTCCGCAGCCGAGCGCGCCGGGCTCCAAGCGGGGGACGTGATCGTGTCAGTAGACGGCAAGCCCGTCGAGTCGTCGCACCAAGTGGGAAAGCTGTTGCGTTCCGCCGGGTCGGTCGAGACGGTCCCCATCGAGGTGATGCGGAACCGCGTGAAAAAGACGCTGACCCTGGAGGCGTCTCGAAGAGGCTCGGACGAGCGCCCGTCCCGGCCTCGGGGCAGGGGAGTTAGCGTTCAGGGCGCCGAAAAGCTATAGCGTGTTTGGCTGTGCCCTTGAGTCAGCACTGACACGCCGCCAGCCTCAGCCGGTTCGAATTCAGAAGGCCGGGTATCCACTTGACTCAGGTGACCCCAACATCTTGTAGTTGGGCTCACAGCGTCTTAGCGTCCCAATCGGCGACGATCGAGCGGTACGGCGTCGGCTCCACCGCCATGGCCTGCTGCACAAGGCGGTAGAAGAGCTTGCCCCGACTGCGTGATCTGCGCCGATTGAAGCGGAACACGAACTCGTCGAGATAGTAGTCCAGATGCTCGTGGCTGACCGCCCCCTGATGCGTGCCCAGCATCCAGCGCTTGAGTAGCGAGATCGCCAAGTGCACCCTCGGCAGTAGCTGCGAGGCCTGCTCGCGGCGGTTGTTAATCGAGATGATACGACGCTGGTAGTCCTTCTTCTTGAGCGGATCGTAGCCCGACCAGTTGTCGGTAACAACCACGCTGCCCGGCTCGACCGACTCCTCGACGAAGGGCATCAAACTGGCCGCCGAGGCGTTCTGAACGCGCTGCATGCGGATGCGCCCCAGCCCGGTGCCTCTCTCTTCCGCGGCGACTGCAATCAACGCTTTACGCTCGGTCTGCCGGCCGATTACCCCTTCTTCTTCAGCGCCCCAGTAGGTCTCATCGACCTCGACGAGGCCCGTCAATCGCTCCCGCCCCGGGCGCACCATCGCTCGCCTCAGCTTGTGCATCCAAGGCCAGGCGGTTTGGTAACTGCCCAGTCCCAGAACGCGCTGTAGACCCAGGGCGCTGGCCCCATTCTTCTGCGTGGTGATGGTCCACATCGCCCGGAACCACAGCCGCAGCGGCTTGCGTGTGTCTTGAAAGATCGTGCCGGCGGTGACGGAGGTTTGCCGCCCGCAGCGAGCGCATTCGAACCACACTTTGCGCACCGGCCAAGCGCGCTCATGCCCACACCTTGGACAGCGGAAACCCTCTGGCCAGCGCAAGGCGAACAGATAGTCGCGGCAAGCCTCCTCGCTCGCAAAGCGAGACTCGAATTCGAGTTGGTCGCGCGGGTAATCCTCCACCAGGCCCTACACTACATCTTGGGGTCACCTGAGTCAAGTGGATACCCAGCTTCAGAAGATCCGCTAGTAGTAGTCGGCGCAACTCATGTAATAGCCGCACGTCTCGCAAAGCAACTTGCACTTGATCTCGGCCAGGCGGATCGAACAGCACGGACAGAATTGGCAGGGGTCTTCATAGCCCGCGGTGGAAGCCGGTTCGGGCTCGGGTCCGGGCTGTGGCGCCGGGGCCATCTGATCGTCCAACCTGTCCGCTTCGCCTGGCAGCGCCATCCGGTCCCCGTCACAAACAATACAAGCTATTCTTGTTTCGGCCTAGTTGCAGCAGGGATTGTAGCACGGGGCCGTTCCCACACCTCTGGCGCCGCGAAACCGGGCTCCGGAGATCCTAGGAAAGAGCCCGGTCCCACGCCACGGTGGTGGTTGCAAATCCGTTGCAGGTTCGATAAGGTCCATTGATGGTATGAGTGCTCCCGCCACCGCCCCGCCGATCGTTGACATTACCCCGGAACTCACCAACCGGGTTCTCTACTACATGGTGATGATGCGGGAGTTGGAAGACCGCATCGAACTCAAGCTGTACCGGCAAGGGAAAATCGTCGGCGGCTGCTATACCGGCCGCGGACAAGAAGCGATTCCCGCCGGCAGCGCCATCGTTTCCGAGCCCGACGACTACATCTGCCCGTCCCATCGCGACATGGCGGCCTTCCTGATTCGCGGGATGACGCCGCGCGAGATCATGGCGCAGTACCTGGGCCGCGCCGCGGGGCCCACCGGCGGCCGGGACGGGAACATGCACATGGGCTGCCTGCGCCGCCGCCTGCTGCCCATCATCAGCAGCATCGGGGCCAGCGTACCCGTCGCCGGCGGCATCGCGCTCTCGATGAAATACCGCGGCGAGCCCAACGTTGTCTTCAACTACTGGGGCGACGGCGCTACCAGCCGCGGCGATTGGCACGAGGGACTCAACTTTGCCGCCGTGCAGAAGCTGCCGATCGTCTATCTGTGCAACAACAACCTGTTCGCCTACTCGACGCCCATCGAAAAGCAGATGGCCATCGAGAACGTAGCCGACCGCGCGCCGGGCTACGGCATTCCCTCCGAGATCATCGACGGGAACGACGTGCTCGCCGTCTACGAAGCCACGCAGCGGGCGGTGAAGCACGCACGCTCCGGCCACGGGCCGTATCTGATCGAATGCAAGACCTTCCGCATGAGCGGGCACTCGGCGCACGACCCCGCTGACTATGTCCCCCAGCACCTGCGCGAGGAGTGGTCGAGAAAAGACCCCATCCTGCGGTTGCAAAAGCACATGGTCGAGCATGACTGGGCGTCGGAATCGGATTTCAAGGAGATCCGGCAAGGCGTGCTGTCGGAGATCGATGACGCGGTCGAGTGGGCGCTCGCGCAGCCCTATCCCGACCCCGCCACCCTCGAAGACAACGTGTACGACACACCTACCGAGCCGTGACCGTTAGGGGCTGTGAAAGAATCGGTGTCCATCAACATCCGTGGAAGCTGGCGCAATTGTAGGGGCGGGCCCCTGCGCCCGCCCGCGCTTTGCTGATGACTTGCGATGTCCGGGGCGGGGTCGGGCGGGCACGGGGACCCGCCCCTACAATCCCCCCAGCGTTTTTTTTCACGGCCCCTCAGGGAGCGGTTAGCTTCGCGCAACTCTATCGGTTGCGCGAATCACTCAACAGAGAGCTACCGCTCACCAACGACTACACATCCCGAGACCAAGGAGAGTCCATGGCCCAAACCACCTACGTCGAAGCCATCCGCCAAGGAATCGTAGAGGAGATGAGGCGCGACGAGTCCGTGTTCGTGATGGGCGAGGACGTGGGCGTCTACGGAGGCGCTTTCAAAGTCACCAAGGGTCTCATCGCGGAATTTGGCGAGCGCCGCGTGGTCGATACGCCGATTTCCGAGTCGGCCATTGTAGCAGCGGGCACCGGCGCCGCCATCAACGGACTGCGGCCGGTGGTCGAGATGCAGTTCTCCGACTTCATGGCTTGCGGATTTGATCAGATTACAAACTTCGCGGCCAAGTGCCGCTATCGCTGGGGCGCTTCGGTTCCGATGGTCATCCGCGCGCCCGCGGGCGGCGGAATCCACGGGGGGCCCTTTCATTCCCAGAACCCCGAGATGCCCTACGTGCACACGCCAGGGCTCAAGGTGGTGCAGCCGGCCACCGCCTACGATGCCAAAGGGCTGATCAAGGCCTCCATCCGCGACAACGACCCGGTCATCTTTCTCGAGCACAAGTACCTCTATCGCAGCGTGAAGGAAGAGCTACCGTCTGATGAGTACACAGTGCCGCTCAGCAAAGCGGCCGTGCGGCGGGAGGGCAGCGACCTGAGCGTCATCACCTACGGATGGATGGTACACATCGCTCTCGAGGCTGCCGGGAAGCTTGCCGCCGAGGGTATCGACATGGAGGTCGTCGACCTGCGGACGTTAGTGCCGCTCGATCGAGAGGCGGTGATCGAGACCGCGAAGAAGACCAGCAAGGTGATCCTGCTGCACGAGGACACACTAACGGGCGGGCTCGGCGGCGAGTTGGCCGGCATCATCAGCGAACACGCCTTCGAGCACCTCGACGGCCCCCTGGTCCGTATGACCGCGCCCGATACACCGGTCCCCTACAGCCCGCCGCTTGAAGAAGCGTTCCTGCCCAACGTCGAGAAGGTTGTCGAGAAAGCGCGCTGGTTGAACAGCTATTAGCGGCTGGGCGGGCGCAGGGGCCCGCCCCTACAACGATATTGCCCATCATGTTCGGGTCAGCACAACCGGAAAGCGTCAGCCTGTGCTGAGCGCGTTGGGCTGTCGCGACCGATTCAGGCCAAATCGACCTTCTTCAGCCGGATCTTCTCGTCGTCGAAAACGCCCAACCCCATATTGCCGGCCAGCTCGATGTGCTCGACCTGGCAGTTGAGCCAGTTACTGTCTTCGTCGGGCTTTAGCAGCGCGATCGAGGGAACGCCTACTTCAGCGCGCTTCTCGTCAATCACGCGCCAGCCAGTCTTATCGAGCGCGACGGGATCGGTGGCGAAGTACATCGTGTTGTGAGCCCAGGTGTACTTGCCGACCGTCGAGCCCGGGCCGCCGTGGTAAGCGCCCTTCACCCCGTCGAGGATGTGGAGCACGACCTTTTCGCGGATAATCGGCAGATCGACCACCGCCGGGATGAAGATGCCGCAGGCATTGGCGGTCGTTGACGCGTGGCTCCGGTTCACGTTGTTGACAAAGCCGTGCGACATGTTCTTGAGCGCCAGCGTGACCCCCGCCGATTGATGGTGCTTGAGGACGCACAGGTTGATCACCTTGTTGACTTCCTGGGACAGCCACTTGCAGACATACGAGCGCCGAATGTGGGGGTCGTCGACGAGGTACTCTTCGCGATATTCGGGATGGACTAGTGGCATCTCCATGTAGACGTCACGGTCATATCCCTCCATGTCGAGCTGGATGTTGTGGTACGTCTTGCTGCCGTTCATCCAGCGGACGCCTTCGGGCACCCACTGCGCGAACCCGGCGCCATCGAACGAAGCTTTGGTGCGTTCATACAGGACGATGTCGCGATTCGGGATGCCGACGCCGTTCAGGCCGTCGATGAGCGTGCGGACCACCGAGGCATCGGAGATGACGTGCGGCCTGCCGACACCGTTGACCTTGATGCCCACGACGTCGCCCGGCTCGAAGAACTCGCGCAGCGACTCAACCACGCTTCCGGCGTGCGTCAGCTCGGTGAGGCCGCGCTCGATCATCTGGCCGACGGCTGCGGGTTGGTACTGGTTGTTGAGGATGGCGGCCGGGTGGCGTACTGCGACGACCCGGCCTGGGTAGGGCCCCGGTATGCCGGGCCGGCGATCGGCGGTTGCCGCGCTCGTGCGCTCTCGAGCCGTCTGCTGACAGGCCGCCGTCGCCGCTGCAAGCGACGCGGCCAAGAATTCTCTGCGATCGAAGGTCATGGATCTCGCTCCTAACAGAAACGATACCGCACGCCACCAACAAGACGGGGCCCGCCGGCGGTTACTTCGCCGCCACGACGGTGATCTCGATTCTCGCCTTGCCGACCAAGCTCGCTACCGCGACGGTCGTCCGTACGGGGCGGTCGGACTTGAAGTACGACGTGTAGACGGCGTTCATTCGTTTGAACATGGCGATGTCGGTCAGGTAGACCTTGGCGTCAACGACGTCGGAGAAGTCGTAGCCGGCGTCCTTGAGAATCATGCCGATGCGCTTGAAGGTCGCATGCACCTCGTCCTCGTACTTCTGCGCGTATTCGCCGGTTGCCAGGTCGCCGCCGGTCTGGCCGGCAACGTAGAGCACGTTCCCCACCTGGACGCCGGGGCTGAACGGCATGTTCGGGCGATGCTTCTTGAACTCGGGCGGATAGATGATTTTCTTTTCGGCGCTGACGATACCCGGAGCAGCGAGAAGCAGAGAAGCCAGGATGAAGCTAAAGCCAAATCGTTTCATGTTGGGTGATTCCTCCAGAACAGATAAGGGCGGCCGTGGGCGGCGACAGTTGGCCAACCGTACGGCCGTGGGTGAACCCCCACATCTTAACCCAGGGCCTGGATCCGGGGGCCTGGACCCGGGGGCTTAACCCAGGAAACCGGATGAGTTGGTGGCAGCCCTCGCTAGCCTTTCGCTAGCCTTGTGCCGGACCGCTCCCTTGCGGTCAGGGCCCGGTTGGCTAGATCTCGGCGGTCAGCTTTGTCGGGTTCCAGCCGATACGCTTGCCGTGCCGCAGCGAAAGGTTGCCCAACTGCAGGATCAGCGCCGCCTGGAAACCTACCTCGATGGGAGCCGAGGGCTGCTTGCGTGAACGGACCGCCTCGATGAAGTTGTTGACGTGATCGGTCGTGGCCTGGCTAAATCCGCCAGGTTGATTCTCATCGATACTGGGCTTCAACGGATCCTCTCGGGGATACACCTTCAGGAACTCACGGCCCAGGTCCATGCGAGCCAGATCGCCGTCGTAAGCGTTGAGTTGGTCCTCCTTGCCGGGGTAGCGCATGGCGGCATAGTTGATGGTGAAGACCGCCAGAAAGTCCTCGGGATATTCGGCCGCGACGACGACTGACTCTGGCGTGTCGGCCCCGGGCTTGTGTATCTTGCCCGCCGAGGCGTTGACGGCGGTGGGGTAACCCGCGTCCATGATCATGTGGATGGAGTCGAAGATGTGCGCGCCCTGGTCGATCACGATGCCGCCGGCGTAGTCGGCCCGCGTCCGCCAGTCGAAAAAAATGGCAGGATCTTTCGGCACACGGGTCTTTGCCGGCCCCTGCCACTGCTCCCAGTCAAGCGGCCCTTCAAACTCACGCTTGCGCGGCGCGAGCCCGGTGTTGAGCCAGTAGGTGCGGACCATTCGTACGGCGCCGAGGATGCCCCGCCGGCGCAGGTTGCGGCCTTGCCGGTAGAGGCCATAGCTGCGGCGCTGCATGCCGACTTGGACGATGCGATCCGATGCGCGGACGGCCCGCACCATCTCGGCGCCCTCCTCCGGCGTGTGGCATAGGGGCTTCTCGATGTAGACGTCCTTGCCCGCGGCGATCGCATCGAGCAGCATGCGATGGTGCCAGTGCTCGGGGCTCGCGATGATAACCGCGTCGATCTCCTTGTTGTCGAGCAACTGCTGGTAGTTGCGGTAGGCCCGCGAGCCGCCGTCCGCGTCGGAAAGGCCTTGCTCGAGATTCGGTTCGTACACGTCGCAAACGCCGGCGATCGTGACGTCCGCATGCCTCGTGAAGCGGCGCATCACGGTCCGTCCGCGGCCGCCGCTACCGATCAGGCCGATCTGCATTTGTTCAGAAGGGCTCGCCGCCAAAGCGGCGCCGGTACCTGCCATCAAAAATAGCCGTCGCTGCACAGGGTCTAGCCTCCTCTTTGCCTCGTCTGGCAAGGGCCCGGCCGCAGTGGCCAAGCGTAGGAAATTGTAGCACCCGGCCATGGCAAGCACTCGGTGCAGGGAAAGCGGGAGAGTGTCTCAGCATGGGTTTCAGCAGAAGTTCCGGAGGACGCCGGGTGATCACGCGAATCTTTCGGGGTCCGGATGGGGCCGGTGCGCCAACTTCAACCCCGCAGGCTCAAAGATCGTAAACTCTGAAAGATCATCGCCCGAACCAGGGTGAGCGCTGGGCGTCTCGGTGACGGGACGCTCAAAGCTTCCCGGCCCGCTGGTTCGGCTTCGTCAATCCCCGTGGTCCAACAGTCAAACAAGGCGGAGAGCCCCGCCGCCTCCGAAGATGCCGCTTCCGAACTTCCCTCGGCGCCTGCCGGGCCTTCTCTTCTGAAACTGGGTGCTGTCGCGGCACAGTACCTGATCCTCTCGCTGCTCATTCTTGTGCTGAGGATCGAGGGTGTCTCGTTTGTCCGAATCACCGCTATCGCCGGGGTTGGATTTATTTTCCACCATTTCCTGCCCATGCGTTGGCGCCTGCCGTTCTTCTCGCTGCTGTCGCTGGCGGGCATCGCTGTCGGCTTCGGCATTCCCTTCGGGCAAGCGAACGCCGCCGCGCTGGTGGGCATCGGGTTGGTCCTCATCGGCTTGGCGCATCTGCCAATCGCGTTCTCGCTTCGGCTGGTGTTGCTGGCGGTGGTGGGTGCCGCGCTGATCGCGATTCGGGCAACGTGGGTCACGCTCCCGCTGGCTCCGGCCGTCTGGCCGATCCTCGGCGCGATGTTCATGTTTCGCCTGCCGGTCTACGTCTACGACCTGAAGACCCGCTCCGCCCCCTTCAGCTTCTGGCAAGCTACGGCCTACTTCTTCATGCTGCCGAACGTGTGCTTCCCTCTGTATCCGATTGTTGACTACAAGGCCTTCACGAAGACCTACTACAACGACGACCCGATTGCGATCTACCAGAAGGGCGTCCAGTGGATCTTTCGAGGCGTCGTGCACCTGTTGCTCTACCGGTTCGTGTACCAGAACCTGCTTATCGATCCCGGTGAAGTGACCGACGACGCAGGCGTCTTGCAGTACGTTCTCGCAACGTTTCTGCTGTACCTGAACGTGTCGGGGACGTTTCACGTGATCGTCGGTATGCTTCATTTGTTTGGATTCAATCTCTCCGAGACTCATCATCTGTACATGCTGTCCGCGAGCTTCACCGACTTCTGGCGGCGGATCAACGTGTATTGGAAGGACTTCATCCAGAAGCTGTTTTTCTACCCCGTCTACTTTCGCAGCCGTCGCTGGGATGACACCGCGGCGATGGTGGTTGCGACCATTGCCGCGTTTGCGGCTACGTGGTTCCTGCACTCCTATCAAACGTTCTGGATTGTGGGGCGATTCCCGTTGCTCGGCCACGATATCGTTTTCTGGGGTGGGCTCGGGTGCTTGGTGCTGGCCAACGTGCTGTATGAATCGAAGGCGAAGCGGCGGCGGCGACTGAAGGGAGATGTTCGCTCGTGGAAGTCGGAGCTGGGACGCGCCCTGCGGACCGTGGGCACTTTCGTGGCGATCGTGTTTCTGTGGTCTGTGTGGACGTCCGCCTCCTTTTCAGAGTGGGGCACGCTGATGTCGAAGCTAGCGAACGTGACGCCGCGAGGGGTCGCGATGATGGCAGGGATCGTCGTGGTGATCGGCGCCGGCGCGGTCTTGCTGGGGCATTCCAGCACAGAGAGGACGGAGGGGGCGAGTCGTTCCCGGCCGTCGTCGGCCACAGTCCCCTTCTGGCGGACGGCTGCGACAACGGCGCTGGCTAGTACCCTGCTACTCGCGTTGGCGCTCAGGCCGAACCTGCTGAGTTTCGATCGCGACCTTGTGGCTGGAGCGCGACGTCTGCGGTCGGCCCAACTCAGTGCCCGCGACGCACGGCTGCTCGAGAGGGGCTACTACGAGGACCTGACACACGGGATTCGGTTCAGCCCGGAGTTGCGGGACATGTACATGGTCAAGCCCCCGGACTGGGTCGATCTCCCCTCCTCCGATGTCATCCGGAACACCGAGGACTTCTTCCTCTGGGAACTGATTCCCTCCGAGAAGCACACCTTCAAGCGAGCCACGCTCACGACCAACCGCTGGGGGATGAGGGACCGGGACTATGCGAAAGCGAAGCCGCCGGGTTGCTATCGAGTGGTCTTGTTGGGCGCATCGATCGTGATGGGTTCCGGGGTCGAAGACGAAGAGACCTTCGAAGCGGTTCTAGAGAAGCGCTTGAACGACGAGCAAATCGGAGGACCGCGCCAGCAGTTCGAGATACTCAATCTGGCTGTGGGGGGGGGTACGGGACGCTCCGCAAGCTGCATGCTCTGCGAACGCAGGGTCTGGACTTCGATCCGGACGCCGTGCTGTACATGGCACACAGCCGTGAATCTTGGAGGGCGGGACAGGACGTGCTGCGCGCACGGCAACGTGGTGTCGAGATTCCATACGAGGATCTGCTGGGGCACGCTCAAGAAAGCGCACGGGCCGAGGGGAATGCAGCGAATGTCTTGGACCGTGAGATACTCAGAGCGGGTTTAACACGCCTATCGGATGTGTGTAAAGAGCGAGGTATCCAAACCTACTTCGCGCTGCTCGAAACAGTCGACGGGCGCCGCTCGGGGCAGGACGCGAATCCGGTCGTGCAGATCGCCCGTAGTGTCGGGTTTACGGTCCTCGACCTCTCGGACTTCTACGCGAATCTTCCGGATCGAAGGAGTCTCCAAATCGCTCCGTGGGACACTCACCCGAACGCCAAAGCCCATCGCATGATTGCTGACGCGCTTTACCAGCGACTCCGACCCCATTTGGAGCGGGAGATCCTAGGGCATGATCCGTCGTAGGCAAGACCGCTTATGGACCAACCGATCGAAACAAAGCTCAAAGAGTACATCCTCGGTGAATTCCTGGTTGGGGAAGACCCCGATGAGCTGACCGACACGACTCCGCTGATGACCACCGGCGTGCTCGACTCCATCGGTACGCTGAAGCTCGTCACCTTTCTCGAGGAGCAGTTTTCCATCACCCTCGAAACGCACGAGGCGAGCGTCGATCACCTCAACACAATCGAGGAGATTGCGGGGCTGGTCCGTTCGAAGCAGGCGGGGAGCGGGTAGCTACGTTCGGGCGAAGAAAAAGCGGGAGCCGTGCTCTTGGGGACAGTCAGCCAATTTTCGCGCACGCAGGATCCCGCCAAACGGTTGATTCCATGGGAGCGCGAAAAATGGTGACAGTCCCCGAGGGGAAGCGCATCGCTTTTGCGCTGGAAAGTAGCTAGGCCTCGGTCTCATGGGCGTCTCGACCGGATTGCACGCGTTTCTCGACGAGTCCGCCGCAAGCCACCCCAACCGCACAGCGGTCGAAGATTCCTCCGGTGGCGAGATCACCTATCGCGACTTGGCGATCCTCAGCGACCGAGTTCGCGATTGGTTGGTCCACAGGGGCGTAGGACGCGGCGATCGTGTCAGTATCTATCTGGCCAAGTCCATCGACGCCGTCGCGGCCATCTTCGGGACGCTGAAGGCCGGCGCCGCGTACATTCCTGTCGACCCGAATGCGCCGGCTTCGCGGAATGCCTATATCCTCGCGGACTGTAGGGTCAAGGCTTTGATTGTTGAAGGTCGTTTCGCCGAAGCACTGCGGGGCGAGCCGGGCGGTTCAAGCTGGCCCTATGCGCTGCTTCAGTTCAACGGCGCGGGTAACGGAGTGGGGTTGGCAGCGGCACTCGATCAAGCACATCACGACGGCCCGGCTAAAGAAGCCTCCACGGTCCTCAGTCATCCCGACGACCTCGCCTACATCCTCTACACTTCGGGGTCCACGGGCCGGCCCAAGGGCGTGATGCTTTCTCATCGCAACGCCGTCAGCTTTGTCGATTGGTGCAGCCGGACCTTCGAGCCCCGCCCGCAAGACCGCTTCAGCTCCCATGCGCCGTTCCACTTCGACCTGTCAATCCTCGACATGTACGTGCCGCTGAAGCACGGCGCGACGTTGGTTCTGATTGGCTCGAAGGCCGGCAAGGACCCGGCGCGCCTGGCCTCGCTGATCGTGGACCGCCGCTTGACCGTGTGGTACTCGACGCCGTCGATCCTCAGCCTACTGGTGCAGTATGGCGACCTGGCCGAACACGACCTCTCCGCACTGCGAACGGTGTTGTTTGCCGGGGAGGTCTTTCCCATCGCGCACCTGCGCGCGCTCAAGGAGCAGCTCCCGCACCCGCGTTACTTCAACCTCTACGGACCCACGGAAACCAACGTCTGCACGTACTTCGAGGTCCCTGAGACCATCGCGGCCGATCGCGCCGAGCCCTACCCGATCGGCAAGACTTGCTCGCATCTGGAATCGCTCGTGGTCGAGGAAGCCGGAGCCGAATCCAAGCCGGGAGAGCAGGGCGAGCTATGTATCCGCGGGCCCGCGGTTACCGAGGGCTATTGGAACCTGCCCGAGCAAACCGCCGCCGCGTTCTTGACCGACGGCGAAGGACGACGCTGGTATCGCACCGGTGACCTCGTTGTCGAGGACGAGAACGGCGACTACGTTTTCCGCGGACGCCGCGACCGCATGGTCAAGAAACGCGGCTTCCGGGTCGAGCTGGGGGAGATCGAGGCCATTCTCTACCGTCATCCCGATATACGGCAGGCCGCCGTCATCGCCCTTGACGGCGACGAAGGTGTGATGATCAAGGCTTTCGTTAGCTCGCGTAGCGGCAAGCGGCTCTCGGTGATCGCGCTCAAGGGATTCTGCTCGCAACAGCTTCCGCTCTACATGGTCCCCGACCGCTTCTCGTCTCACCCCTCCCTGCCCACCACCTCAACCGATAAAATCGACTATCAAGCGTTGAAGGATCTCGACTGATGGACTTCGCCTGGTCCGAGCGACAGCAAGAGCTACGAAGCGGCGCCGCCAAGTTCGCTGCCGCCGAGCTCAACCACAACCTGATCGAAAACGACCGCAACAGCGTCTTCAACCGCAAGGGCTGGAAGAAGTGCGGCGAGTTCGGCATCCAGGGCCTGCTCGTGCCCGAGAACCTCGGCGGCCTCGGCATGGACGCGCTCACCACCGTTGGCGTGCTCGAAAAACTTGGCTACGCCTGCCGCGACAACGGCCTTATCTTTTCGCTCAACGCCCACCTGTGGACGGCCGTGATGCCCCTGGTCGAGTTCGGCACCGACGAGCAAAAGCACAAACACCTGCCTGGGCTCGTGAGCGGCCAACGGATCGGCGGCAACGCCATGAGCGAGCCGGGTTCGGGCTCGGACGCCTTCAGCCTGCGCACCACCGCCGAGCGCAAGGGCGATCGCTACGTTTTGAATGGCAGCAAAATCTACGCCACCAACGCGCCGGTCGCCGACGTGATGGTTGTGTTTGCCACGGTTGACGCGACCAAGGGGCCGCGAGGCGTGACGGCCTTTCTGGTCGAGAAAGATGCGCCCGGCATGTCGATCGGGAGCAAGCTCGACAAGATGGGCCTGCGTACGTCGCCGATGGCCGAGATCTTCTTCGACAACTGCGAAGTCCCCGAGGCGAACCGCCTTGGGCGCGAAGGCGCCGGGCCCGATCTCTTCACCCGCGCGATGACGTGGGAGCGCGGGTCGATCTTGGCGAGCGCCGTTGGATCGATGGAACGGCTGCTCGAGACCTGCGTTCGCTACGCCAAGCAGCGCAAGCAGTTCGGGCAAGCGATCGGCAAGTTCCAGCAGGTGTCGAGCAAGATCGTCGACATGAAGGTGCGGCTCGAGACCTCTCGCCGTCTGCTCTACCATACCGCCTGGCTGCGCGACGAAGGCAAGAGCGCGGTGGCCGAAGCGGCGCTGACGAAGCTCCACATCAGCGACAGTTGGGTGAGGTGCTGCGAGGACGCGCTCCAGATCCACGGCGGCTACGGCTATATGACCGAGTCCGAGCTGGAGCGCGAGTTGCGCGACGCGCTCGGCAGCCGCATTTATTCCGGGACCAGCGAGATTCAGCGCAACTTGATTGCGGCGCTGCTGGGGTTGTGATGATGAGCCCGCGCATTGAGACGTGCCGGATCGTAGGTGATAGTCTCACGGTCGGAGGCCTGTGATGAAACTTGCCTTAGTTCAAATGGAAAGCTCGATGGGCGAGATCGAGCGCAACGTCGCCAACGCCTGTAGCCGGATCGACCAGGCGGCCGCCGCCGGCGCCGAATGCATTGTTCTGCCGGAGTTCTTCAGCACCGGCTACTTCCCCGTGTACCGCGATTACAACTATTACGACCTGGCGTCGGACGAAGACGGCTGTGCTATCAGCTCGGTCAAGGCCAAAGCGCGCGAACACCAGGTGCACGTCGTCGCCACCTACTTCGAGCAGGACGGCACGGACCTCTACTACAACGCCAGCTTGCTGATTGGGCCCGATGGCGAGGTGGTCGGCAAATACCGCAAGGTGCAGATCCCTGCCTTTCGGGGAATCGAGAAGCTATTCTTCCGGCCGGGCTCGAAGTTCCCTGTGTTCCCGATGAACGGCTGGCGCGTCGGCATCATGCTTTGCTACGACACGTTCTTCCCCGAGTCGGCCCGATGCTTGGCTCTTGCCGGTGCGGAACTGATTCTCGTCCCCTTTGGGGCGTCGGACACGGAGAAGTCGGTCTGGCGGGAGATGATGATTACGCGGGCTTTCGAGAACGGAGCTTATGTTGCGGCATGCAACAGCGTGGGCGCGGTGCCGATGACGGACGGGGATACCTTTGTCATGGGTGGGCGCAGCCTCATCGTCGATCCGCTCGGCCAGGTCGTCAGCGAAGCCGGCAGGATCGACGGTGAGACTGTCGCCGCCGACATTGATCGAGCTGAGATTGAAGCTGCGCGCAAACGCTACTTTATGTTCCGCGACCGGCGGCCTGATGCTTACGGGATTATTAGTACTGCGACCGAAGATATTGCGCGGTGAGTAGTATCACCACCCTGTGCCTTCTTGGCCACGCCATGCTAACCTGAGACAGTTTTCGCTGGGACGTAACGGAGGTCTTGCCATGAAATCCATCGATCGACGCCGTTTTCTAGGCTCGTCCGGCACCGCCGTTGCGGCTGTGTCCGCCGCTTCGTACTCGCGGGTCAAGGGCGCCAACGAACGCATCGCCGTCGCCGTGGTCGGCGTGCGCGGACGCGGCAAATCGCACATCCGTGCCTACGCCAAGCTGCCCGGCGCGGAGGTCGCGGCCGTCGTCGACATCGACCAGGCCGTCGGCGAAAAAGCGGCTGCCTACACGAAGCAATACCAGGACCGCAAGCCGAAGGAATATCGCGACCTTCGCGAGATGCTCAAGGACAAGTCGATCGACGCCGTCTCGATCGCGACCACCAATCACTGGCACGCGCTCGCGACGATCTGGGCGTGCCAGGCCGGCAAGGACGTTTACGTCGAGAAGCCCGCCAGCCACAACATCTTCGAAGGCCGCAAGATGATCGAGGCGGCGCGCAAGTACAACCGCATCGTGCAGTGCGGCATGCAGAGCCGCAGCACCGAGCACAAAATGCGCGGCATCCAGCTTCTGCGCGAGGGCGTCATCGGCGATCTCTATATGGCCAAGGGCCTGTGCTTCAAGCGGCGCAAGTCGATCGGCAGCGTGCAGCCCAGTTCGATTCCGACGGGCGTCGACTACGACATCTGGCTCGGTCCGGCGCAGGAGATCGACTTCAAGGAGAACCGGTTCCACTACAAGTGGCACTGGTACTGGGATTTCGGCAACGGCGACATCGGCAACCAGGGCGTCCACGAGATGGATATCGCGCGCTGGGGCCTCGGCAAAGACACCCTGCCGCCGGCCGTCTTCTCCTCCGGCGGACACTTCGTCTACAACGATGACCAGCAGACGCCCAATACGCAGACAGCGCTGTTTGACTATCCCGACTCGCAGCTTGTGTTCGAGGTGCGAGGGCTGCTCACCGGCGGCGAGGCTAACCTCGGGGACAAGACCGGCGGCATGAACACCGTCGGCAACCTGTTCTTTGGCAGCGAAGGATACATGTCGATGTCTCACAAGGGCTTCTGGACGTTTCTCGGCGAGAAGCGTGAGTTGGGCCCATCGATGTTTTACGCTGAAGATCGGGGATGGTCGTTCGCGCCGCACTTCGCGAACTTTTTGAAAGCGGTCAAGAGCCGCAAGCACACAGACTTGCATTGCGACATCGTCGAGGGACACCTCTCGGCGGCGCTGTGCCACATGGCGAACACGTCCTACCGCACCAAGCAGCGGCTTGACTTCGACGCGAAAGCGGAACGCTACGTCAACAACGACGAAGCCAACAAGCACCTCAAGCGCGACTACCGCAAGCCGTACGTCGTGCCCGAGGAGGTGTAGCGATTCAAGCGAAGCTGGGTTGGGCCGGACGGTGCGCCGTCTTCGTGCCGGCGGCGGCGGTCAGCGGCCTGCTGTTCATCAACTTCTGTAACCTCGTATACCAGTGCGGTTGCCGCTCGTGGTGGAGCGGCGCGGCGGTGAGTTGCAACATTCATCAAGCAGGCGTTCCTCATTGCCCGTGGTGTATCAATGGTGGGATGTGGGGTTACACGGCGTTCGGAGTCATTGTGGTGGCGCAGGCTTGGCTGGCGTTTCGTGATCCGGGGCCGGGCTTGGTTGCCCGGCTGGGGTTCGCGGTGTTGGCGTTCCCCCTGGTTGGGGGAGTCATCGCCGTGCTCGTCGGTTGGTGGACCGGCTACTGGAGTGGGTAGGCGACGGTCGTCCGACGATGTAGGGGCACGGCATGCCGTGCCCGGCTCTCCGCGGACGCGGCGGCCGAACTGCAGGGCTATACTGTCCCTGCAAGGAATTGCCGTGAAACACCAGCCTACTCCAACGCTCGCCGCCATTCTGTGCGCAGCCGCCTTTCTCCTCTCGGCATGCGCGACGGAAGACCCACTGTTCCAAACCGAACTCTTCCGGGCAGGCGACGGCGGCTATCACACCTACCGGATCCCGGCGATCATTACGACGCCTGAAGGAACTCTGCTCGCGTTCTGCGAAGGCCGCCGCAACAGCCGCAACGATTCGGGCGACATCGACCTGCTCGTGCGCCGCAGCCTCGACGGCGGTGAAACCTGGTCCGGCGTCGAAGTCATCGCCGATCACGGCGAGGACACCATCGGCAACCCCACACCCGTGATCGATCGCGACACAGGTGTTGTTTGGCTGCTACTCACCAAGAACTCTGGTGATGCGACCGGCAAGCAACTGATGTCCGGTTACGAAGCCGGCACTCGCACCGTGTGGGTCACGCACAGCCGCGACGATGGCCAGACCTGGGCGCCCGCCACCGAGATTACGGCCTCGACCAAGAAACCCGGCTGGACGTGGT
The DNA here is from genome assembly GCA_965261065.1 of Bryobacterales bacterium. Taxonomy (GTDB): domain Bacteria; phylum Acidobacteriota; class Terriglobia; order Bryobacterales; family UBA6623; genus JAKZVK01. The sequence goes on from OZ253444.1 coordinate 712,542, forward strand.
ATGCCACGGAGCCGGGCGTCGGGATTCAGCTTCGCAACGGCCGGTTGCTCATCCCCTGTGACCACCGCAAAGAGGATTCGCAACTCTCCTACTCGCACGTCATCTACAGCGACGACCATGGCGAGGCTTGGCAGATCGGCGGCGAGACCGGCGCGAAGAACAACGAGTGCCAGCTCATAGAACGCTGGGACGGCTCATTGCTGCTGAACATGCGCAGCAATCACGGCAAGAACCGCCGCTCGCTTGCCACCAGCGACGATGGCGGCCTCAGTTGGTCCGACTTTTCGTTCGATGAAACACTGATCGAGCCGCGCTGCCAAGCGAGTCTGCTGCGACTTGACCCGCCCGGGTCCGGCGGGAACCGGGTCCTGTTCTCCAACCCCGCGTCCACCGAGCGTGAGAATATGACCGTTCGGCTGAGCCACGACGACGGTGCAACCTGGCCGGACGCCAAGGTCCTTCACACGGGGCCCGCCGCGTACTCCAGCCTCGCCGTACTCGCGGACGGGTCGATCGCCTGCCTCTACGAACGAGGAGAGCAGGACCGGTACGAGCAGATTACCTTCGCCCGCTTCCGCCCTGAATGGCTGGCTGAGTAGGCCGGCTGGCCCGAAGCACGAGTCCCCGTTGCCGTTGGTAGAAGAGAGCGGCTACGGTGGCTGGTCCGCATTCTTGACCACGGATTTCCACTCGCGGCTCTGTTTCTAATCGGTGAGCCCACTAAGGCCATACGTTACAATCGCCGATACCATGTCGTTCGAGTTGATGCTCTCCGCTGACGCTGCGGTGATGAAGTCGTCGCTGATTCGCCAGCTCACGGGCTTGGTGAACCAACCCGACGTGATCTCGTTCGCCGCCGGCTCGCCGAATGCCGAGACCTTCCCCCACGAGCAGCTCGCCGAGATCTTCAACGACCTCGTGGCGGCCGAGAAGGGCAAGATCTTTCAGTACAGCGTCACGCGGGGAAATGCCGAGCTGATCGAGGCGGTGCGGGAGCGCAACCGGGACGTCAAGGGATTCGAGGCATCGGCGACAGAGACGATCCTGGTGAGCGGCTCGCAACAAGGCGCCGACTTCGTCGCGCGGGTGCTGATTGATCCCGGCGATGCGGTGTTCGTCGAGTTGCCGAACTACATCGGGGCGACAGCTTCGTTTGAGAACTTTCGAGCGCGAATGGTCGGGGTGAAGAAGACCGACGCCGGTATGGACCTCGACGACCTGCGGCGGCGCGTCCGCGAAGTTCGGGACGACGGCGGACGGCCGAAGCTGATCTACGTGATTCCCAATTTTCAGAACCCCTCCGGACACACCTGGGACCAGGAGAGCCGGCGAGGTTTGCTCGACGTCGCCCGCGAAGAAGACCTGCTCATCTTCGAAGACGACGCTTACGGCGAGGTGTACTTCAAGGGCGTCGACCCGGCGGAACTGAGGCCCATCAAGTCCTTCGACGAGGACAACCGCGTGCTCTACATGTCGACGTTCTCGAAGATTCTGGCGGCCGGGTTGCGCGTGGCGTGGATCTCGGGACCGGAAGAGATCGTGCGCCGCATCGAGTTGGCCAAGGAGACCGGGGACCTTTGCACGGCGACCTTGAGCCAGCGGATGATCCTCGAATACCTAAGGCGCGGCTGGATGGAGCCGCACCTGGAGGAGGTGCGGGCTTTCTACAGCGCCAAGGCCGCCCGGATGCAAGCGAGTCTCGAACAGCACTTCCAAGGGCTGGCGCGTTGGAGCCAACCCCGTGGCGGGCTCTTCCTGTGGGTCGAGCTGACGAAGCCGATTGACACCCTGCCGCTGCTCCACGAGTCCCTCGAAACAGAAAAGGTGGCCTTCATCCCCGGCCAACCGTTCTTCGTCGACGGCAGCGGCTCCCACACGCTGCGACTTTCTTTTTCGAACGTCAGCGACGACAATATAGGTATCGGTCTCGAGAAGATCAGCCGCCTGATTGCTCAAGCCGCCCGGTAACTCCCGTCTTATCAACGTTAGAGCGGCCGGTTCGCGGCCGGAGACGGTACGTTGTCTCCGGCGGCTGTCTCCGGTTCGCCGAGCGTTAGCAAGTGAAACAGTACCCGCCAGATCTCGCCGAGCAGTTCCGCCGGGAAATCGAGGGCGAGGTGCGCTTTGACACCTATTCGAAGGTTCTCTACAGCACCGACGCGAGCGTTTGGCAGATTGAACCCATCGGGGTCGTGATTCCGAAGCACGCCGACGACGTGGCGGCCATCGGCCGGGTGGCTGCCCGGAACAAGGTGCCGATCCTACCGCGCGGCGGCGCGACCAGCCTCTCGGGACAGACCGTCGGCCACGCCGTCCACATCGACTTCGCCAAGTACATGCACCAAGTGCTCGAGTTCAACGCGGAGGAGCAGTGGGTGCGGGTGCAGCCGGGGGTGGTCCAAGACCAGCTCAACAACTGCCTGCGGCCGAAGGGGTTTCAGCTCGGTCCCGACACGTCGAGCAGCAGCCGCGCGACGCTCGGCGGCATGACGGGTAACAACTCCGCCGGCTCGCATTCGATCGTCTACGGCAAGATGATCGACCACGTGCTGGAAGTGAAGACGGTGCTCGCGGATGGGTCGGAGGCCACCTTCGGACCGGTCGAGAAGGCGCGGCTGGAGAGCTTGAGCCGCGGTGAGAGCCTGGAGAATCGGCTCTACCGTGAGCTGCTGGCGCTAGGCGCGGCCAACAAGAACGAGATCCTGGCACGCTTCCCGCGCATCATTCGGCGCGTCAGCGGCTACAACCTCGACGAATTGGTCGCGAACAACGGTTCGTTCGGAGCCGGTTATTCAAGCCAAACCGGGCCGTTCAACATGGCCAAGGTGCTGGTGGGCAGCGAGGGGACGCTGGCGGTGGTGAGCGAGGCGAAGATCCGTGCCGTACCGTTGCCGAAGAAGAAGACGCTGCTGCTGGTGCACTTCCGTTCGCTGCACGAGTCGGTCGAGTCGGTCGAGGAGATCCTGCAGTTCGAGCCGGCCGCAGTCGAGTTGATGGACGAGTTCATCCTCAAGCAGGCCTTCAGCAAACCGGAGTTCGCGGCCGAGATGGGCTTCGTCGATCGGGACGCGAACGTTCTGATGGCTGTTGAGTTTTTTGGAGATTCCGCGACCGAGTTGCAATCGAAACTCGACGGCCTGAAGGGCCACCTCGAGCGCAAGAGCATCGGCTTCAGCTACGTGCCGGTCATCGACGCCCGCCGGCAAAGCAGTATCTGGAACACCCGGAAACAGGCGCTCGGGCTGCTGATGAGCGTGATGGGGGACAAGAAACCGATCGCGTTCGTCGAAGATCCGGCGGTGCCGATCGCGAAGATGCCGGCGTTTCTGCGGGGCTTCCAGGAGATCCTCGAAACGCACGACGCGCATGGCGGCTATTACGGGCACGCGTCGGTGGGCTGCCTGCACGTGCGTCCGATGATCGATCTCAAACAGGCGTCCGAGGTCGCGAAGATGGGCCGCATTCTTGACGAGGTGTTCGCGCTCGTCAAGCAGTACGGCGGCTCGATGAGCGGCGAACACGGCGACGGCATCGCGCGCGGCAAGTACAACAAAGAGCTGTTCGGCCCTGAGATCTACCAGGCCTTCCGCCAAGTCAAGGCGCTGTTTGATCCCGACAACATCTTGAACCCGGGCAAAGTGGTCGAGGCTCCTGAACCGGTCAACGACCTGCGCTGGGGCGCCGACTACCACACCATCGACCTCAAAACGCACCTCGACTTCTCACGCGAGGGAGGATTCGCGCGGGCCGTCGAGCAGTGCAACGGCATGGGCGTCTGCCGCAAGCGCGACGTGGGGACGATGTGCCCCTCCTATCACGCCACGCTCGACGAGGAGCACTCGACCCGCGGCCGCGCGAACGCGCTACGAGCGGCGCTGTCGGGCACGTTGCCGCCGGGCGAGTTCACCTCGAAACGCATGTACGACGTGCTCGACCTATGTCTGGAGTGCAAGGGCTGCAAGCGCGAGTGTCCGACCAACGTCGACATGGCCAAGATCAAGTACGAGTTCTTGGCCCACTATTACGCCGAGCACGGCACGCCGCTGCGCGCGCGGATGTTCGCCGGCATCGGGAAGCTCAACAAATGGGGCAGCCGGTTTGCGCCGCTGGCGAATCTGACGATGCGCCTCAAGCCGGTGAAGTGGGCGCTGGACCGCTTTGTGGGAATCGACGCGCGGCGGTCGATGCCTCCGTTCGTGGGCGAAAACTTCGAGACGTGGTTTGAGAAGCGCAAGCGCACGGCGTCGTCGTCGGACAAGTCGAAAGTCGTTCTGTTCCACGACTGCTTCATGACGTACAACTACCCCGAGGTGGGCAAGGCCGCGACCGAGGTACTCGAGAAGGCAGGCTTCGAGGTGCTGCTGGCCGAGCGAACCTGCTGCGGGCGGCCGATGATCTCGAAGGGTCTCATCGAAGACGCCCGCCAGGCCGCCGAGCACAACGTACGCGTTCTCAAGCCCTACGTCGAGCAAGGTATCCCGGTGCTTGGGTGCGAGCCAAGTTGCTTGCTTACGCTGCGCGACGACTATCTCGATCTGGTGAAAGGACCCGACGTCAAGATGGTGGCCGCGAATGCGCGGTTGGTCGATGAGTTTCTGGTTGAGCTTGAGCGGGCCGGCAAGCTGGACCTAAGATTCAACGAGGACTCGAAGGCCGTGCTGTTTCACGGCCATTGCCATCAGAAGGCCCACGTCGGCAGCGCACCGAGCCTCGAAGCGTTGCGGCTCGCGCCGGGCCTCGACGTCACGGAAGTCAACTCGGGCTGCTGCGGCATGGCCGGCTCGTTTGGGTTCGAGAAAGAGCATTACGAGCTGTCGGAGACGATCGCCCGGCAGCGCTTGATCCCGGCGGTCGAGGCGGCGACCCCCGAGACGGAAGTGGCGGTGACGGGTGTCTCCTGCCGCCAGCAAATCGGCCACTTTACCGACCGCAAGCCGCGCCACGTCGTCGAGATCCTGCGAGACGCGTTGGCGCAGTAGCTCCTCCCTTTCGTCGGATGCGTGAGGGAAAGAGTGCACCAGGAATCCCTGGAAGATGAAGCACGCGAGACGTCTCCGGCTTGTCGAAACGGGGCGCGCATGAGCGCCTCCCGGATCGGTACGGGCAGTGCCCTCCTGGCCGTGGCCACAGCAGCGCTGTGGGGCGGCAACGTCGTTGCCTTGAAGCTCGGGTTGGCGACGTTCCCTCCTTTCTGGAGCGCCTTCTGGCGCATGGCTGTCGGAGTGACGGTCGTCGGCGTCTGGGCGCTGAGCCAAGGGATCGCGTTGAAGCCGCCGCCCCGGGAGCGGCGCTTTCTGCTGGCGCTGGGCGTGTTGTTCACCTTGCAGATCACGATGCTCAACACGGGCGTCAATTGGACGTCCCCGGCCTATGCCGTCGTGTTGCTCAACGCGTACCCGATCTTCGCCAACGTGATCAGCCACTTCTTCGTACCGGAAGATCGTTTGTCGTGGATGCGAGCGCTGGGCTTGGCGCTGGCGTTCGGCGGCATCTGCATCGTGTTTCTGGGACGCCCCGAGCAGCGCCTGGCGTCTAATCCCATCCTCGGCAATCTGCTCACGACGGTCTCGGCTCTGCTGCTCGGTGTGAGGACGGTCTACACACAGCGGCTGGTGCAGACGATCGACCCCGTTCGGCCCGTGTTTTGGCAGATGGTGTTCTGCCTGCCGTTCTTTCTCGTCGGGGGCGCGTATGTCGAAGGGCCGTTGTTGCAGCCGCTTCAGTGGGACGCCGTGTTGGCCGTCGTCTACCAAGGCGCCGTGGTGGCAGAACTCTGTTTCGTGGTCTGGACGACGCTGCTGCAACGCGTGAGCCCCGGCACGCTATCGATGTTTGCCTTCACGACGCCGATCTTCAGGGTAATGCTGAGCGCGTGGTACTTCGGTGAAGACGTGACGCCACGCCTGCTGATGGGCGTGATCGCGGTCACCGCGGGAATCGTGATCGTTACCCGGCGACGAAGACCGCGCGAGGTCGGGCCATCCGCCGGTGTGATGAGGAGCGCGGCCCGATGAGCGTCGACGTGCAGTCCCGCACGGTGACGGTCGAGGCCAAGTTCGACCCGGTCCCCGGCACGCGCAAGCCCCGGCCGGACCAGAAGGTCGGTTTGCGCGTGGCCTTGACGGCGCTGATGATCTCGCTGTTGTGGGGCGCTAATATCGTCGCGTTAAAAGTCAGCCTGTGGACCTTCGCGCCCTTTTGGAGCGCCTTCTGGAGGATGGGGCTCGGCACCCTCGTTATCGGCCTGTGGGCGTGGCACCGCAAGATCAGGCTGCGGCCCGAGGCGGCCGAGTGGGGCTCGCTGTTTGTGCTGGGAGGCTTCTGCTTTATCCAGATATCGCTGTTGAACTACGGGGTCAGCATGACCTCGGCGGCGTATGCCGTCGTGCTGATCAACTGCCATCCGATCTTCACGAATCTGTTGGCGCATTACATCATGCCGGGAGACCGGCTTTCGTGGGCGCGCGTGATCGGGCTGGCGGCCGCCTTTGCCGGCATCTGTTTCATCTTTCTCGGCAAGCCGGACGCGCACTTGGCGCCCGCGCCCTTCTGGGGCAACCTGATCGCAACGGCATCGTCATTCTTTGTCGCCGTGCGCTCGATTGCGACCAAGCGAGTCGTGCAGCGGGTCGACGCAGTGCGGGCGATCTTCTGGACGCTGCTGCTTTCCCTTCCGGCCTTCGTGGCCATGGCCCTCGCGATCGAGCCGCTCACGCTGATTCCCCTCACCTGGGAACCGGTAGTGGCTGTCCTCTATCAAGGTGGCGTGGTCGCGGGCTTCTGTTTCATCCTCTGGACCGGACTGCTGCGGGACTACCCGGCGAGCATCATCTCTATATTCGCGTTCCCGACGCCGATCTTCGGCGTGCTCTTCAGCGCCCTGGTGTTTTCGGAGACGTTGACCGCTTCGTTTCTAATGGGTGCGGCGGCGGTGGTCGCCGGCATCGTGATCGCCGCGCGCGGACCCACCTGGCGAGTGGTCGAGCCGCCGCGGGAAGAAGAATCAGTGGAACGGGTGGCTTGACGTGCCCCGACGTCTCGATCGCGAACGGTTTCTGAGGGCCCGGCCAGCCCATGCCGAGCGGAGCTGAAACGCCAGTGTTGGCAATAGTACCTACGCGGCAGGTCTGATTATTAGCCTCTGCGCCAGATGGCCACGGCGGCAAGTATTTCTCTGGATATGTTGCCCCATGCAGTAGACTGAGGACGTGCCAAGAGCCCGTCCTCAAGGCTACCGAGCGGTTCAGCAGGCTTCCGGTGTGAGTCATTTTTGGTGCACTGCCGCGGGGGTGGTATTCAGGGCAGGAACAGTAGTCGCACGGCACAACTGAATGGATGCGAGCCGCAAACGACTGCTTGAGCACATTGCTGATTTGGCAGCAGCCGGTGAGCTAGGGGAGTCATTCCGCAAGAATCGCACCAAGTACGAGGCATTACCGCCCGGAATCGCGGTCTTCCTGACGTGCGTCGCCGACTATTCGGTGCAGAATCGAAGCCAAGATGAGGAAACGCGGTCATTCCGAGACCTCGTCTGCAAGCTGCTGATCGTCGCGTATCGCGAAGGGCGAAGGATCAACCCGGGAGGGGCGGAACCGTTTCTTAGCAGCCTGATCTCCGACTATCCAGGGGCACCCGAATCTGCGCTCTTGACCCGCTGGTCTTCCCTGGCCCAGGCTTGCTTGGCGTCCAAAGAGTTGTCTGGATCCAGCAATCGGACGTTGGTATGGCAGCAGATGGATAAGGTGTTCCTGTCGTACAACGAGTTTCTTGACGGTTTACTCGGCTATCTCATAGTGCTTCAGCGTCTTGCGGCTGGTCGCCCAGTGAATCCGAGAGTCTTCGACTGCGCCTACGGTGACAAGGTGAACCAGTTCAACTCGCTCACGGGAGGTGAAAATGGGGCCTTCTACGTGTTGACCCGAATCGCTCGGCCCGCCATGCGAAACGCTAGCGCACATGGGCGTCTTTGGTTGGACCCCAAGTGCAGCGACGTGCGGTATGTCGACGGGCGGGACCACAAGGCCGAAAAGTCGATTTCATTGGACGAGTTTGCGGCGCTAGTGCACCTCGGATCGCATCTTTTGATGCCCTACCTGGCGGCCATAGGAACACTTGTGGCCCTTGAGTTTGGTGTGGACGAAGTGCGCGCGCTCCTCCCGACGACACTTGTGGACCTATGGGAGTTCGGAGTTGATGAACGGGTAAACTAACAAGCCGATGTAGCAGTTTGCCACCTGGGCCACGTAGTTGACAAACCTGCCCGACACGATGCGCTTGGTAAGCTAGGCATTTCCTCCGCAAGTCCGGTCACCCTGTGGCACTCGTTCGGCTTACGTGAAAACACAACCCATCGGTTGGACGTCGGCGATCATCGCGCTTGCGGTTTGTTTCATTCGTGGTGGAAACCAAGTGGCGCTGAAGTTCGGCCTGACCGGGTTCGCGCCGCTGTGGACCGCCTTCTGGCGCATGTTTGTCGGGGCGCTCGCCGTGTGGGCGTGGGGCCGTTGGCGCGGTGTCCCTCTGGTTCCCCTTCCCGAGGAGCGGCGCTCGCTACTGCAGCTCAGCACGCTGTTCGTCGTGCAGATTGGCCTGCTGCACTTCGGCGCCGATTACACCTCACCGGCGTACGCGGTGGTATTGATCAACAGCAACCCGATCTTCGCGAACGTGATCGCTCACTTCGTTGTGGCGGAAGACCGGCTGTCGCCGGTGCGGATCTTGGGGTTGGTGTTGGCGTTCGCTGGTGTAGCCGCCGTGGCATTGGGGAAGCCGGAGGCGGCCATCGCGCCGAATCCCGTGCTGGGGAACTTCGTCATATTGGCTTGCGCGATCTTGGTGGCGATCCGCTTGATCTATACCCAACGGTTGGTGCAGACCATCGAGCCGACCCGGGCCGTGCTCTCACAGATGGTCTTCTCGCTTCCCTTCTTCTTGGGCGGGGCGCTCTGGATGGGACCGAAACCGGAGCCGCATTGGCAAGCTGTCGCCGGGTTGCTTTACCAAGGGATCGTGATCTCCGCCGTCAGCTTCATGGCTTGGGCGACGCTGCTGCAACGCCACAGCCCGGGGGCGCTTTCGGTGTTCTCGTTCACGGTGCCCGTGTTCGGCGTGATGCTGAGCGCCTGGCTCTTTTCTGAAGTGATCACGACCCGATTGGTGCTGGGTGTCTTGGCGGTCATGGGAGGCATCGCCCTGGCTACGCACGCGGGACGGAAAGTAGCTCTGGCGCACGCAAATGAAAGCGATAGCGAGTCGGTAGCGGCATTGCGCGAGTAGGGGCCTCCTCACCGCGGGTCGTGGTTGTAGGTTTCTCGCAAAGCCGCAAAGGCCGCCAAGAGTTCCTTCATTGTCAGTTTCCTCTTTGCGCTCTTTGCGTCTTTGCGTCTTTGCGAGAACAGCTTCCCGATCGCGGCGCCCGCGTTGCATGGTCGCTTCTTGCGGATCCAGTCTTGCGGAATCGATGCTCAGTGCCGGAAGTGCCGAACTCCCGTAAACACCATCGCCAAACCTAACCGATTGGCGGCCGCGATGACCTCGTCATCGCGCCGCGAGCCGCCTGGCTGGATTACCGCGGTGGCGCCGTGGCTGGCCACCTCTTCGACGCCGTCGGGAAACGGGAAGAAAGCGTCCGAGCCGACCACGGTGCCCTCGAGCGGCAGCGCTGCCTTCATCGCGCCGATGCGTGCCGAATCGACCCGGCTCATCTGTCCCGCGCCGACGCCGACCGTCTGGCCCGCCCCGGCGTAGACAATCGCGTTCGACTTGACGTGCTTGACGACCTTCCAGGCGAACTGAAGCGCCGTCATTTCTTCCTCGGTGGGGGGGCGCTCGGTGACCGTGCGCAAGTCCCCAAGCTGCAACGCGGCACGATCTTCCGTTTGCACTAGGTAACCGCCCGAGATGCTCTTGAGCACTAGGCCTGGCGGTGTAGCTCCGACTGCGAGTAGCCGCAGGTTCTTCTTCTGTGTCAGAGCCTCGAGCGCGCCGGCGGCAAACGAGGGTGCCACGACCGCTTCCACAAACAGCTCGGCGACCGCCTCGGCCGTGGCCCCATCGACTTCGCGGTTGAACGCAATCACCGAGCCGAAAGCCGACACCGGGTCGCATGCAAGCGCCCGGCGGTACGCCTCGGCGAGCGACTCCTGCTCGGCGCAGCCGCATGGGTTCGTGTGCTTGATGATCGCCGCCGCGGGACGTTCGAACTCCTGGATGAGGTTCCAAGCGGCGTCGAGGTCAACGAGGTTGTTGTAGGAGAGTTCCTTGCCGTGAAGCTGCCGGGCCCCGGCCACGCCCGTGTCGCCTGTGGAGTAGAGAGCGGCCTGTTGGTGAGGGTTCTCGCCGTAGCGTAGCGTCTGCTTGCGAGGCGCTGCCACGGTGAGTCCTGCGGGAAGGCTGTCACCTACTGCCCCCGAGGCCTCATCATTCGGGTCGAGCGTCGCCAGGGTCGAGCTGATCGCCTGGTCATAGGCGGCGGTGAGCGCGAAGGCGCCCTGCGCCAGCCGCCAGCAGGTTGTGGTTGAGATCTGGCCGCCGTTGTTCGCCAGCTCGTCACCGATCGCTCCGTAGTCGGCGGGGTTCGTCACGACCGCCACATCGCGAAAGTTCTTCGCCGCTGCCCGGATCATCGTCGGACCGCCGATGTCGATGTTCTCGATCTTCTCGTCAAAGCCGGCGTCGGCGCGTGACGCTACTTTCTCGAACGCGTAGAGGTTGACCACCACCATGTCGATCAGCGGGATGCCGTGCTCGTTGAGCGCGCCCAGATGGTCCGCGTTCGACCGTACCGCGAGAATCCCGCCCGAGATTCGCGGATGCATCGTCTTCACGCGGCCGTCGAGCATCTCGGGGAAGCCGGTCACTTCCGACACATCGCGAACCGAGACGCCGGCCTCCCGCAGCAGGTTGGCCGTGCCGCCAGTCGAGATGAGTTCCACGTCGAGTTCGACAAGACGGCGGCCGAAGTCGACGATTCCTGTTTTGTCGGTGACGCTGAGAAGGGCTCTTTGGATCTTGGGCATACTTTTGGGTGGCTGGTTGGAGAAACGTGATTCTCCCATTCCCATCCGCGTTTTGGCAAACGACCCGCCCCGCCGAAGCGCGCCCTCCCAGGGCGCACCCTCCCGCAGCCCCGCCACGGGCAAATGATATTCTGGGGACGCGGGATTGTGGAAGTCATGCTGTCACCAATAGCCGTTGAACTCGGGCGCATTTTCGAAGCGCCCACGCACCGTGTGGACCTCGGGCGCGCAGCGCTCGTGTTAGCCCGCTTCGAGTACCCCGCCCTCGATGTCGATTCCTACCTAAAGAAATTCGATCAGTTCGCGAAGGATGCGCCGGGACCGCCGGAGTCGGGCTATGAGCCGGAGCGTGTCATCGACGACCTGAACCGGTATTTCTTTGAGGATCTGGGTTTTGCGGGCAACGAGGACGACTACTACAACCAGCGCAACAGCTTCCTCAACGACGTAATCGACCGCCGCACCGGAATTCCGATTTCGCTCGCGGTGGTCTACCTTGAAGTCGCCCGCAGGCTCGGCCTGCCGTTCTACGGCGTTGGGCTACCGGGCCACTTCGTGGTCAAATACGACGACGGCCGGCGCGAGATCTACATCGACGTATTTCGCCGGGGCGCCCTTCTCGACCGCGACGGTTGCCAGGCGCTCGTCACCGCCCTGCGCGGCCAGGATACGCCCTTGAGCGAAAGCGACTTCCGCGGGGTGGACAGCCGCCATATCCTGATCCGCATGCTCAACAACCTGCGGAACATCTACCTCGACAGCCGCCAGTATCGCAAGGGCCTGCCCGTGCTCGACGCCATCGTTGCCCTTGCCCCGGCGGTTGCTGACACGCTGAAGCACCGCGCTTGGTTGCACCACGAAATGGGTCAGTGGACCGAGGCTCGCAGGGATCTTGAAGCCTATCTCTCCCTGCGGCCCGATGCCGACGATGCCTCTGACGCCCGCCGATGGATCAGCCGCCTTTGCAAGAAGCAAGCCGCGATGAACTGAGGCCCGGGAACTAAGGCCCGGGAACCAAGGCACTGCAACGGAGGCGAGAAGACATAGAGATGCCTGCGCTCCGCATTCTCGTGGTGTTCGGGACCCGCCCCGAGGCCATCAAGCTCTGTCCGCTGATCACGCATCTCGCATCCGCCCCGGAAAGGTTCGTGGTCAGAACCTGCGTGACTGCCCAGCACCGAGCGATGCTTGATCAGGTGCTTGCGGCGTTCGAGGTAAGGCCCGATTATGATCTCGACTTGATGCGTCCCGGGCAGACGCTGGCCGAAACCGCATCTCGTGTCGTCGCCGGGCTTGAACCGGTCATCGCAGAGGAGAAGCCCGACCTGGTCCTGGTGCAGGGAGATACGACAACCACCTTCGGCGGCGCGCTGGCCGCCTTCTACGCCGGGGTTTCGATCGGTCACGTCGAGGCAGGCCTACGCACGGCCGACAAGTACCGCCCTTTCCCCGAAGAGATGAACCGCGTTCTCACGACACGTCTAGGTGATCTGCACTTCGCCGCCACCGAGCAGGCCGCCAGCCACCTGCGCGAGGAAGGCGTGCCAGACGAACGGATCTTCGTCACAGGCAACACGGTGATCGACGCCGTGCTGGCTGTCCGCGACCGTTTGGCCGACGGCCGCATCGAGAGGCCGCAGTGGGCTTTTCTCGACCCGGCCCGCAAGCTGATCCTCGTCACCGCTCATCGTCGCGAGAGTTTCGGTGCGGGATTCGAAAGGATCTGCCGCGCAGTAAAGACGCTGGCCGCGCGGGGGGATGTACAGATTGTCTACCCTGTTCACCCGAATCCAAATGTCTCGGATCCCGTTCGCCGCTGGCTGGAAGGCACGCCGGGTGTCGAACTGCTCAACCCGGTGGGATACGTAGAGTTCGTCGACTTGATGACGCGAAGTCACGTGATCTTGACCGACTCGGGAGGCATCCAAGAAGAAGCACCTTCGCTGGGCAAGCCGGTCCTCGTCATGCGCGAGAATACTGAGCGTCCCGAGGCGGTGGAAGCCGGGACGGCCCGGTTGGTCGGCACCGACGCCGACGCAATCGTGAGCGAGACGAACCGGCTGCTCGACGAACCTGAGCAGTACCAGAGCATGTCACGGCAGCGTAACCCTTATGGCGATGGTCACGCCTGCCGGCGCATCGCAGAGGCGTTGAAGCGGTTTCCCTTCAAGACCCTCGGCAGCCGAGCAAGAACGGCGTCGCAAGGGTCGTCCTAGGCAGCAGCCTCTTGGCCCGCCCCCCGCGGCAGCTTCAACGCCAGCAGAAATCCCAGCAACGGTAGCGCGAAGACGCCGGCGAGCACAGCGTCCAACCCGACACGGTCACCGAGCCAACCGATCAGCGGAATAAAGGTTATCCCGGCGACGCCCCAGCCGAAACCCATCATCATGGCGCTGGCGGTTCCGGCTTGGGCGGGTACGAGGTCTTGGGCCATCACGATGATAACGGGGTTGGAGAGCAATAGAAGGAACGCCCCCAGGAACAAGCACACCGCCGATACCCAGCCTGCCGTGGCCAGAAACAGCATCAGAAACGGCACCGAAGCACTTAAGGAAAGGAGCACAACACGGCGTCCGCCGATGCGGTCCGCGAGGTTGCCTCCCACAAGCGCCGCCGCCGCCGAACTCGCGAAAAAGATCGTCAACCACACGCTCGCTTCCCGCAATGAAAACCCGCGCTGCGTGTAGAGATACACGGTCAAGAATTGCCCGATACCCAAATGGACGATCGAGCGCAATACGACCAACACGTAATGCAACAGCAATGGCTTCCAGTGCCGGCGTAATGGAGCCCAGTCAAGCGAACGCTTGGTCCCGCCGTCCGAGGCCGAGGGAGCAGGCAAGCGCCAGATGAGAAACGCCGCGACCACTAGGGCCGGGACCGCCGCGACCGACATCGACCCTACGCCCAGCCGATCGGCCAGCGTCGAAAAGTAGATCGGTCCTAACGACAGCCCGATCATGCCCGAGGTGATAAACATGGCCACGGCCGCCCCTCGCCGTCGACCCGCCTGTTGTGTCACTTGTGACGTGCTCTGCGGATGAAACGAGGCGACGCCCAACCCGCCCAGAAACGCGATCAACAGTAGCGTCTTGAATCCGAGCGCCATCCCCAGGTTGGAGAGGAAAATGCCGGTTGCAAGCACGCCGAGAATCACAAACAGCCGCGAATGCAGGCGGTCCGAGACCATGCCGAAGAAGAGTTGCATCACGGCCGAAGCCAACATGAACACGCCGCCCAGCGTCCCCACCTGCGCGAGCGTGAGGCTGTAGCGCTCCACCAGCACCGGTTGCAGCGTAGAGATCGCACTCGCGTAGAAGTCCACGGCGAAGTGCGCGAAACACAGCACCACCAGCGACGAGGTCACCAAAGCCGCGGGTTTTGCCGCCGCGGCCATGGCCCTCGGCTCCGCAACGACCGCCGGTCCGTTGACGAGCGGGGCGCGAGCCGCTTCCTGGATCGCAGAGTTCTCCGCAAGCGCGGATTCCGTGAGGGCGGGATTGGTAACGACGGGTTTCACAGCGGCGGCGTCAGGGCCGGATTCGGGGAATCCCTCATGATACCCAAGCGCGGTGGAGCAGCGGTACAGAAAGGGTGCGCGACAAGAAAGTGATGATTTGCGGGTCCCCTTTTTTGCGTGCGAATCCTTACGTAGTGATACGTTAGGAAAGGAGGCGTACTATGCCCGAATCTCTCGTCGCGCTCGAACGTCAACGAAAGGCCATCCTCGCTCGGATTCTCGATCTAGGAGACTTCCGCAGCGGATCCATCAGCGCTGTCAGCGGCCGCTGCGGCAAACCGTCCTGCCGCTGCCATCAGCCCGGCCAGCCCGCTCATGGCCCGAACTACCGCCTGACCAGGAAGGTCAACGGCAAGACCGTGAGTGAGACCTTTTCCTCGCCCGCCCAGCGGCGCAAAGCGCAACGCGAAGTTGAGGCTTTTCACCGCTTCCGGGAGCTGAGCCGACAACTGCTCGAAGTCAACGAACAGATCTGCCGTTTGCGCCCCGTCGCCGAGGACGCCGAGCTGAGTCCGCAGGAAAAAAAACGGCCGAGGCGATCCAGCAAGAAGTCGCCGTAGAAGTAGGGAGGCTGCTACGGGTCGTCTTGTGTGAGAGGCGCAAGCGCGGGTCGCTCGACCTCGAAGCCGTCGAACAGGCGACGCGCGACGCGCTGCATCAAGCCGGCGCTGTCTTGCTCGAGACGCTGTTGAACGAAGACGCGGCCGGCGAATCGCAGCAGCCCTGCGCCTGCGGCTCGCCAGCGCGCTACGCCGGTCGGCGGCCGAAGAAGCTCGTCACGATGCTGGGCGAGGTCGTCGTCGAACGGCCGTACTATCACTGCAGCCGCTGCGGCAAAGGCTTCGCGCCGCACGACCAAGAGCTGGCCGTCAAAGCGACGTAGTATTCGCCAGGCGTGCGCCGCATGACGGCGCTGGTCGGCTCCGAGACGTCGTTCGATCGCGGTCGCGCGTTGCTCGACGAGTTGGCCGGAGTGCGGCTGACCGCCAAGGCTGTCGAGCGCGAAGCCGAGGCGATCGGCGAAGATGTCGCCAGCGAAGAACAAGCCGCGATCGCGCGCGCCGTACCGCTGGAGCTTCCTGCGATGTCAGGACCTGAAACTCCGATTCTCTACATCGAGATGGACGGCACGGGCGTACCGGTCACCGCCGCCGAGACGGCCGGCCGCAAGGGCAAGGACGGCGGCCCGGCCGGCACGCGCGAGGTCAAGCTCGGCTGTGTGTTCACGCAAACAAGCTGCGACGAACAAGGCCGTCCCGTGCGCGACGAAGACTCGACCAGCTACACCGGCGCGATCGAGGACGCCGCCGCCTTCGGACGCCGCATTTACAGCGAGGCTTGGCGACGGGGTTGGAGTCGGGCGCGCAAGAAGGTCGTGCTTGGCGACGGTGCGGGCTGGATCTGGAATCTTTCGCACGAATACTTTCCCGGCGCGATCGAGATCGTCGACTTGTATCACGCTCGCGAACATCTGTGGGAGCTGGCGTCGAAGCTGTTTCCCCAACAACAAAAGCGCCTCCGCGGTTGGGCGCGGCGCATGCAGAAAAAGCTCGACGCGGGGCGCATCGAGCAACTCGTCACTGCGCTGCGCGAGATCGAAACCGACGACCCGGAGTTGGCGCATCCGCTGGCGCTGGAGGCGGACTACTTACAGCGCCATGCGGAGCGCATGCGTTACGGCGAGTTTCGCCGGCAGGGCTTGTTTGTGGGCTCAGGCGTGATCGAGGCGGGTTGCCGCACCGTCATTGCGAGTCGGTTGAAGCGCTCGGGCATGTTCTGGAGCGTGCGCGGCGCGAACGCTATCACGGCTTTGCGTTGCGCACGGCTCAGCAACCGCTTCGACGACTACTGGGAGAATCGCGCTCGCGCGGCCTGAGCCTCACAAATTTGTCGCACACCCGTACAGAAACGGTCGAAGCGGTCGAGGGCTTGTCCTGTCTTGCCCATTCCTGATAAAACAGGAGTTCACAGCGGGACTCAACCCAGCCGTTCTCAGCGTCATGTCCCGCTTCTCTCACGGAGTCCACCACGAGCCTGCGAGTTTGCGTACTCGGTAGCGGCAGCGGCGGCAACGCCGCTTTCCTCGCCACCGAAAAAGTGCGTCTTCTCGTCGACGCAGGCTTCAGCTTTCGCGAGATCACCAAGCGCCTGCGCGCGATCGGCGAAGACCCGGCCAACCTCGACGCCGTGCTCATCTCCCACGAGCACTCCGACCACGTCAAGGGCCTGCGGCAGTTGTCGAAGAAACTGAAGTGCCCGGTCTACATGACGCGGCTGACCGAAGAAGCGCTTGGTTGGGACGACATTCCCCTGCGGGTGGAGCCCTTCGACGCGGGCCATGGTCTGGTCATTGGTGACCTCGATATCGACACGTTCACGATCCCGCATGACGCCACCGACCCGGTCGCGTTCTGTGTTCGCCACAACGGCTCGAAGGCGGGGCTCGTTACCGACTTGGGCTACATGCCCGACTCGGTCAAGCACCACATCCGCGGCTGCGATTTTCTGCTGCTCGAATCGAACCACGACCTCGAGATGCTCAAGGTCGGTCCCTACCCCTGGTTCGTCAAGCAGCGAGTGATGAGCCGCGTCGGACATCTGTCGAACCACGCCGTCTCCGACTTCCTCGCCGGCGACTTCGACCGCTCCTCGCGCTGGCTCGTGCTCGGGCACCTGAGCGAGAACAACAACCACCCCGAAGTCGCCCGCATGTTCGCCGACATGGCGCTGCAACAAATCGGCTCCCAGACGCGTCTTGTGGTGGCCGAGCAACACCGGCCCAGCGAGGTGTTCGAGCTTTGATTCCCCGCTATACGCGTCAGGCGATGGGCCGCGTCTGGTCCGATGAGAACAAATATCGGCAGTGGTTGGAAGTCGAATTGGCGGCTTCGGAGGCCCTGGCCGAGATCGGCGAAGTGCCGACCGAGGCGGCGGAAGCGCTGCGAAAGCATGCCGACTTCGATATTCAGAGGATCCAAGAGGTCGAAGCGGAAGTCCGCCATGACGTAATCGCCTTCACCACCGCCGTGGCCGACAAGCTCGCCGCGGCGGGCGCGGCGGACGCCTCGCGCTGGCTGCACTTCGGGCTTACCTCGAACGACGTGGTCGATACCGCACAGGCGCTGCAGATCAAAGAGGCATCGCAGCAGATCCAGGCGGGTGTCGAGGAGCTACATCAAGTCCTCGGCAAACGCGCCCTCGAGTTCAAGGATGCGGTGATGGTCGGACGCACGCACGGCGTGCACGCCGAGCCCACCACCTTCGGTCTCAAGGTCGCCAATTGGTACACCGAGGTGGGCCGCCAAGTCGAGCGCTTCCGCACGGCTGTCGAGCAGATGAGTGTCGGCAAGATCTCAGGCGCGGTCGGCACCTTCGCCCACATCAGCCCGCGAGCCGAGGAGTTGATCTGCGAGAAGTTGGGGCTCGAGCCCTGCCCCATTTCGTCGCAGGTGATCCAACGCGACCGCCATGCGCATTACATCTCGACCCTGGCACTGATCGCCGCGAGCTGCGAAAAAATCGCCCTCGAAGTTCGCCACCTGCAACGGACCGAAGTCCGCGAGGCACAGGAGTATTTCTCCAAGTCGCAAAAGGGCAGCTCGGCCATGCCGCACAAAAAGAACCCGATCACGTCCGAGCAGATTTGCGGCCTAGCCCGTGTCGTGCGTTCGAACGCCATGGCGGCATTCGAGAACATCGCCCTGTGGCACGAGCGTGACATCTCGCACTCGTCGGTCGAGCGAGTGATCCTGCCCGACTCGACCATCTTGGTTGACTACCTGCTCGCCAAGACGGCCGATCTGGTGCGGCGGCTGCTCGTCTACCCCGAGCGCATGCGCCAGAACCTCGACATGGGCGGCGGGTTGGTCTACTCGGGTCAGGTGCTGCTTGAGCTGGCTGCCAAAGGCGTGCTACGGGAGAAGGCGTATCGCGTAGTGCAGCGCAACGCGATGAAGGCCTGGGAAGAGGATTTGAGCTTCCGCGAACTGATCGAAACGGATCCCGATATCTCCTCGGTGCTCAGCCCCGAGGAGATCGAGGCGGCGTTCACGCTGAAGCACCAACTGCGGCACGCGGACCATATCTTCCGGCGAGTTTTCCCCCAGAGCTAGGCTTCGTCCGCAGTACTTATAGTACCAGCATGTCCGCTGGCATACCTGTGCAAGGCTAACATTCTCAAGTACTTGAGTCGTCTTTCCTAGAGAGGAAAAAATACTTGCCGGGAACTCGCGATCTCGGGATACAATCCTGGTGTGGGTACCCAAACTCAAGCAGTCGAATCGGAGGGGTTGTCCGATCCGCCTTTCGACGGCGGCGTTCAGATCTTATTGGCGGTCGATGATCCCGCTGCCCGCCTGACTCTGGAAGCGGTACTCGCAAAGAGCGGCTATCTCGTTGATTCGGCGGTATCTTCGGCCGAAGCCATGGCGAAGGTCGAGGATCGCCAGTACGCCATGGTGTTGTGTAACCTGGGCGGCGAGTCCGTGCAGGCGTCGCGTAGCGTGGTGCGCCTGGCTCGGACACAGAGCTACCGGCCTGCAACGGCCTACCTGACCGCTTTCCAAGAGCACTCTGGGACGTCCGAGGGTTCGGAGAGACTGCTTATCGAGACGGTGAACATCCCTGCGTTCCTCACGCAGGTGACCGATTTGCTCGCGACGCGAGCCGCCGGTCGGGCCGCACGGCGTGCGCGGCTGCAAATTCCCGCTTGACCCAGTCTGAAGTACCATCGCGGCGACTGTGCTCCGAACGCCAGTGAGCGGTCAACACGCCGACTGATGGCACGGGGCATCGAGCGGTCACTTGCGTTTCGGGCACGGTTTCCGAGCGTGCCGCTTGACTGCCGAGGCCGGGGGGTCTTTAATGGACGCATGCTTCGGACCCTCGGTTTGCTTGTCGTGCTCTTTCCGCTGTTGTTCCCGGTAGCGTCCGCTCGGGTCGTACGAGTCGAGATCGACCGGCGGGTCGATGTTCTCGACGGCAAGCCGTTCGGCATGGCAGGGCCATACGAGAAAATCGCCGGCAAGGTCTTCTTCGCCGTCGATCCATCCAACTCGGCCAACCGCATCATTACCGACATCGACCTTGCGCCGCGCAACCAAGCCGGTGAAGTGGAGTTCTCCTCCGACCTCTACCTGCTCAAACCCAAGGACGCCGCGCGCGGCAACGGAACGGTGCTCTACGAGGTTTCGAACCGTGGCGGCAAAGGCATGCTCAGCTTCTTCAACCTCGCGCGGGGCGGCTACGAACCGGAGAAGGAGGAACATTTCGGCGACGGCTTCCTGCTGCGCGAGGGCTATACGCTGCTGTGGCTTGGGTGGCAGTTCGACCCACCGAAGCAGAAGGGCCGCATGCGTCTCTATCCGCCGATCGCCACGAAAGACGGCAAGCCGATCCGCGGCGTCGTGCGAGGCGACTTCGTCGTCAAAGACCGCGTCTATAGCCACTTGCTGTCGGATCGCGGGCACATCCCCTACGAAGTCGCCGACCCCGACGCTCCGGGAACGGTGTTGACGGTCCGCGACGCGGTCGAATCGCCGCGCACGACCATTCCGCGTTCCAAATGGAAGTTCGCGCGGATGGAGAATGGCAAGACCGTTGCCGACAGAGGCCAGGTCTACCTCGACGGCGGCTTCGAGCCCGGCAAGATCTACGAAGTGGTCTACGTCTCGGAGAACCCGCCGCTGGTGGGACTCGGGCCGACGGCGATTCGCGACATGGTCTCACACCTCAAATACGAGGCTTCGGACGACCTCTCGATACCCGCTGACGCCATCAATCGCGGCTTGGGGTTCGGCATCTCGCAAAGCGGACGCTTCCTGCGAACCTTCCTCTACTACGGCTTCAACGAAGACGAGAAGCACCGCCAGGTGTTCGACGGCTTGATCTCGCACGTGGCCGGGGGCGGGCGCGGCAGCTTCAATCACCGCTTTGCACAGCCGTCGCGTGACGCGCACCCCTTCATGAACTTTCTGTATCCGACCGATATTTTCCCGTTCACCGACGTCGAGCAAACCGATCCCGAAACCGGGCTGAGCGACGGCATTCTGACCCATCACCTCGACCGCAAGTTCTGGCCCAAGATCTACTACACCAACTCGTCGTATGAGTATTGGGGCCGGGCGGCCTCGCTGATTCACACCACCGTGGACGGCAGGGCCGACGTCGCCTTGTTCGACAACGTGCGCGTTTACATGTTCTCGGGCACCCAACACGGGCCGTCGGGATTCCCGCCCAAGGTGACCCTGGGCCAGCAGAAAAGCAATCCCATGGATTTCCGCTGGTCGATGCGCGCCTTGCTGAAAGCGATGCACCGCTGGGCCGATGGCGGACCCCCGGCGCCGCCAAGCCGGTATCCTCGCCGCGACGACAAAACGTTGGTGCGTCCCGAGGACCTGATGTTCCCAAAACTGCCGGGTGTGCGGTTCTCGTCGCGGGTTCACAGGGCCTACCGTGCCGACTACGGTCCCGACTTCTACAGCAAGGGAATCGTGACCCAGGAGCCGCCGAAGGTCGGCACGGCCTTCCCGATCCTGGTGTCGGCGGTCGATCGAGACGGCAACGAAATCTCCGGCATTCCGATGCCCGAGCAGAAGGTCCCTCTCGCCACCTATACAGGCTGGAACCTGTTCAACGACAAGTCCGGCCCCACGCATGAGATCTCGAGCATGGCGGGCTCCTACATCCCGTTCGCTCGTACGAAGGCGGAGCGGGAAACGAAGGGCGATCCCCGGCCGTCGATCGAGGAGCGTTACGCCGGCCGACAACAGTATCTCGACTTGGTGGGCGACGCGGCGGTTAAGTTGGTCGAAGAAGGGTATTTGTTGGGCGGGGACTTGCCGGTGATCCTCAAGAATGCCGGGCGGCACTGGGATTACCGCGTGGCCGGGAGTTCGACCGAAACGCAGGACTGACCCACGGAGCGAGCGTCGGCGCTAGAATTCAAAGCCCTTGAACCTGACGCGGAAGAGCAGCGTGTAAAGAACCGACAGCACTGCGGTTTCGTGCCAGAGTGAGCGCCGCGTTTGCCCGACGACGCCGTAAGAAGTCTTATCACAACTGCGGCTCCGACCGTCAGACCCACGAGTCGGTAAGTAGTTCTCCCCAGTCACAACACCGATCGCCAGTATGAGGTTACCGCTGCTGAGGAGATTCAGGGTCCGCCTGCCCCCTTGATCACCTTCGCGATGTCAATGGGAAAGAAGAGTCCAATGAACAGACTATGATTGAAGCTTTCAATGATTGGGCTTCCCGGAAACCAGCGTTGGCCCATGGAATTCGTCAGCGGCAAGCCGTCGTAGGCCTTGTCGTTCACAAGTCCGCTCTTGTCCGGGAGAACAGGGAACCGCTCCTCCATCCCCTCCGCTATCACAAAGCGGGCGGCGTCTCGCTGAAAACCACGGCTCAACTCCTTTCCGAGACGCAGAGAGTATCCCCCTCCAATGCTGAGGTATTTCTGCACGCCGTAGCTCGCACCAAAAAAGAAGCCGTCCAGGGTGCGATCTGTGTTGTCGGTGAACTGCAGAGACGCTACCGCCTCCCAGGGTTTGCCCGCCATCTTGCCCAACCTGAATGCGCCGCCAACGAGGGCGGATGCCCGCGTCCGACTGTCGTTAACAGTCAACAGAAAGGGTCTCATCGTCGTCGTCATTGGCATCATCATCATCGCTGGATCTGGGACCGGTGCATCTTGTTCCGTGAAATCGACAAAGTCATCAAGCCCAAAGTCGGTGCCCGCCGCGAGGACAATACGAAACCGCGATGGGTCAAACGCAAGCTCAGGGCCGGCGGCCACACCTTTGTCTGATGACGTCATGTCATACTCGCCGGCCCACTCGACAAAGCCGTCCTGCCTAAGTTTCGTTTCGGGACCGGAGAAGATCATGGTGACCTTCTTTTCCGTCGCCTCGGTTTCCGCGACCGTAAACACCCACTGCCAGAAGCCCCCTGACTCTTCGGTTCCAATCGGCTTCTCAGCCCCTTCAATTTGCGGACTGCTGTAATCCTTGGGAACCTTGAACCTAATTCCAACCTTCTTGTCCTTAACAAGCTCTCCGGTCCAGGTGATCTTGTACGTCCAGAAGTGTTTTGCCTGTTCAGTCTTCGTCTGGACTGAAACAAAGGTATTGACTGATGGTGTCTGTGCAACCGCAGCCGCACAGATACACAGAAAACATGTTGCCATCACACCGCTGATCTTTGTCATCGTGATCCTCCAAGCAGAATGGTCAGTGCTCCCACTAACCGGGTGGTCCCGACCCGAACTCAGAATGCTGTGCGGCCTCACTAATGAAGTCTCACGACGCTCGCAGATCGCCCTCCCCACCTCCGGACTACTACGGGACGGGTGGTGTCCGATAGCGGTCCGAAAGGGAGGCAAGAAGGATCGGGTGCTATACCTTAAACGCGGAAACTAGGAAGATCAGGGGCCAAAGATTTTGGTCGTGGAAACTCCACCGACCCACCGGCCATAGATGAATGGGGAGGCCCCAAAGGCAGGAGGTCCGGGCTAGTACACGAATCCGCGGAACTTGACGCGGAAGAATAGCGTGTAAAGAACCGGCACCACGCCCAACGTCAAGGCGGTGGCGAAGGCCAGCCCGAAGATGATCGAGATCGCCATCGGCTCCCACATCGGGCCGCCGCCGAGCCACAGAGGGATCAGGCCGCCGATGGTCGTGAGCGTCGTCAATAAGATCGGCCGCAGCCGGCGCTGGGACGCTTCGATGATCGCGCGCGGAGGATCCAAACCGTTGTTGTTGATCTCGATATTGATGCGGTCAAGCAGTACGATGGCGTTGTTGATGACGATGCCGGCCAACGAGATCACGCCTAGCAACGTCATGAAGCCGAAGTAGGACTTCGCGATCAGCAGACCCGCTGTCACTCCGATCATCCCCAGCGGAATCGTCAGCAAGATGATCAACGGCCGCCGGATCGAGTTGAACTGCCCGACCAGCAACAGGACGATGATCAGCCCCGCGATAGGCAGCTTCTCGCCGATCGAGCGGTTACCCTTGCCTGATGTTTCGAACTCGCCTCCCAAGCCGTAGACGTAGCCCAGCGGCCAGCTCTCCTGCTGCTCCTCCAACCAGGGGATCAGCGGGTCGGTAATCTCAGTGGCGGTCAAGCCGGGTTCGAGGTCGGCAGAGACTTTGATGCTCTTCAGGCGGTCGCGGCGAAAAATCTTCGACGGCTGCCACTCAACCTCGAGATCGGCCACCTGTTTGAGAGGCACCGAGCGGCCGGTGACCTGTGAATAGACGTTGAGGCTTTCGATCTTGCCGATGTCTTGGCGGTCGGCCGCGACCGAGCGCAGCGTCACGGGGATGACTTCGTCGCCCTCGCGGTAGTCGGTGGCGTCATATCCCGTGAGCACCGACAGCAGCGAGATGGCAATGTCTTGATGGCTGATGCCGCTGCGGCGGGCTCGCGCCTCGTTGATCTGCACGTTGATCTTCTTCGTGCGTTGCCCCCAATCGTCGCCGATGTTCTTTAGGCCGCCCATCTCGCGCAGCTTCGCCTTTACATCGTCGGCCAAGCGGAAGACGACCTCCTCGTCCTCGCCCGAGATGCGTACCTCGACAGGGTTCGTGATTGGCGGGCCGATCTGCAATGGCTTGATGCTGGTCACGACGTCGGGGAAACGCTCGCGGACGAACTCCTCAAGCTTTCCGATCATCGGGGCGATCGCGGCGCGGGAGGTGGCGTTGATGAGTAGAAAGCCGTACTCGGGACTGGGGGGTTCGGGCGTATGCGTGAGAACGAAACGCGGCGCGCCCTCCCCGATGTAGGAGGTCCACGACGTGACGCCCTCGGAGCGCTCCTCGCTAACGGCAAACTCCTGTGCCACAAACTCGTCGATTTCGCCGATGATGTACTCGCTTCGCTCGATCGCGGTCCCTACCGGCGACTCAATCTCGGCGGTGAACATCGGCGTATCCGAGGGCGGGAAGAAGATGTTGGGCACCCGGGCCAAGCCCTCGATCGCTGCAAAGAAAACGGCTGCCACAACCACGATGGTCACGAACGGGTGGCGCACCCCGGCGAGAAGCCCCCGCCGATAGAAGCGATAAAAGCGCGTGCCATAAGCATCGGCGTCGGTCCGCGGCTCGACCTTGAGAAACAGCACGCAAAGCAGCGGAATCAGCGTCAACGTCAGGACCCACGAACAAAGCAGCGTCACCGTCACGACGGTGAACAGCAAGCCCGTGTATTCACCGGTGGTCGATTCGGCCAGGTAGATCGGCAGAAACGCCGCGGCCGTCGTGAGCGAAGAAGTCAGCAACGGGATTCGCAACTCACGCGCCGACCCCACCGCCGCCTCGATCGCCGGCTTCC
Source organism: Bryobacterales bacterium (assembly GCA_965261065.1). Taxonomy (GTDB): domain Bacteria; phylum Acidobacteriota; class Terriglobia; order Bryobacterales; family UBA6623; genus JAKZVK01. The sequence goes on from OZ253444.1 coordinate 737,421, forward strand.
CCTCGGCCATCTGCACCATGATCGACTCGGCCATGATAATGGCGTTGTCCACAAGCATGCCGAGCGCGATGATGAGCGACGCCAGCGACATCTGGTTGAGGCTGACATCCAAGAACTGAAGGATCACGAGCGTCGCCAACATCGCCGACGGCACCAGGCTCGCCCCCACCAAGCCCGTACGCAACCCCAGCATGACGAGCATCACGGCCAGCACGATGCCGATGGCCTGGCCGACGTTGCCGACAAACTCATCGACCTTTCGCTCAACGGTCGCCGTTTGGTAGGCCACGAGCTCGAAGTCAATGCCGATCGGAGAGCGGCGGTTCAGTTGATCGACAAGGTCCCGGACCTCGTGACCGAACGTGACGATGTTGCCTTCTTCTTTCATCGCAACGGCCAGCCCGATGGTGGGCAGCGCCCGCGACCGCATCTTGGTGTCGGGTGGGTCGATGTAGCCGCGGCGGACGTCGGCGATGTCTTCGAGGTAGAGAAACTCAGTTCGCCCGGGCACGCTGACCACGGTGCGGGCAAGCTCCTCCACGGAATCGAAGTTGCCTGAGGGTTCGAGCTCAATGCGTTCGACACCAGTGCTCACGCTGCCGCCTGAGATAAGGATGTTTCGTGATTCCAGCGTCTGCCGCAACTGCGTGACCGACAGCCCTAACGCGGCCAACCGGGCGTTGTTGTACTCAACAAAGATGCGCTCGTCTTGCACGCCGTACAGTTCGACTTTCGCGGTGTCCTCGATGCGCAGAAGCTGATCGCGAACCGATTCGGCGATGTCCTTCAGCTCGGCGTAGCCGACTTCCGGGCGGCCCTGCTCGTCCTCGCCCGCCGTGACGGCGATGATGGTTCCGAATACATCGCCGAACTCGTCGTTGACAAACGGTCCGAGAACATCGGCAGGCAGGTCCGCGCGGGCGGCTTCGACCTTGCGCCGCAAGTTGTCCCAGATGGGACGCATATCCTTGTAACTTTCCTTGATGTTGACGTAGACAATCGACAGGCCGGTCTTCGATTGGCTGTTGACGAAATCCAGTTCGGGAATGGCTTGGATAGCGGCTTCGATCTTGTCGGTGACGAGGTTCTCGACGCGTTCGGGGTTGGCGCCGGGAAAGATCGTCTGCACCATGGCCGTGCGGATGATGAAACCGGGGTCTTCGGCCTGCGGTAACGTGAAGAACGCATTCACCCCGGCCGCGAGCACGAACAGCGTGGCCACCAGGGTGACGCGGTTGTTCTGGATGGAAAAGCGGGTGATGTCCACGGCGCCCCCGGTTAGCTCTCGTGCTCTTTGCTGACGCGGACCTGCTGTCCCGGCTGCACCCGGCTCGCCCCGGTCACGACCACCTTGTCTCCGTCCTCTAAGCCTTCGAGCACTTCGATGCCGTCGCGGACCAACTCGCCGATCACCACGGGTCGTCGCTCGACCACGCCGAGCCCTTCGGACCTCTCTAAAACCACCAAAACAAAGCGCTCCCGGCGATCTTCGACCACCGCGTGCGGCGGCACGACGTAGCGGGGCCCCACTCCCTTCGCGCCGAACCGGAACGTGACCTCAGCGGCCATGCCGGGCAGGATGCGGCGGTCGGCCGCGTTCAGCCGGATCGTCACCGGATAGATCGTCATCCCCGATGTCGCCGACGGACTGATCTCGGTGACCCGGCCTTGTAAGACACGGCCGGGGATGGAGTCGAAAGTAACGTCCACCCGGGCACCCTCGCGGATCTCACGAATCAGCACTTCGGGAATGCCCACCTCGACTTCCGGCTGCGCCCCGGCGTTGAGAACGACGATCGACTGGCCTACTTGCACGTTCTCGTTCACCTCGACAGGCACCTCGGCAACGGCGCCATCGATCGGCGAACGCAGCTCGGTGTATTCCAACTGTAGTTGGGCTGTTTCCAGCTTCTTTTGGACGGAGTTGACTTGGGCGATCGCGGAGTCGCGGGCCGCCCGCGTAGCGTCGTACTCGGCTTGCGAAGCGTTGTCACGCTCGAAAAGTCCACGCACGCGGTTGAAATCGGCTTCCGCCTTGACGGCCTGCGCTCGGGCCTGCGCCAAAGCGGCCTGGGCGTCCTCGACGAGCAGCTCGTAATCACGAGGGTCGATGCGGGCGATGAGGTGTCCCTTCTTGAGCCGGTCACCGACCTTGGCGTCCAGCTCGCTCAGCGTGCCCCTGACCTTGAAGCTGATTCTCGACTCGACACCGGCCTTGGCCCCGCCGGTAAAGGTGCGGTCCCGCGCCCCGGAAACGGATTCGACCTGTGTGTAGCGTACGGGGCGGATTACGGGCGCCGACTCGACGACCTCCTCCTGGCAGGAGAACAGCAACGCCGTTGCGAGCGTTGCAAACAGATAAAGGCTTGGCGCGGAAATCTGTCCGAGCCTTCCTCGTTCTCGGCGTTCGGGGCGTCGGCGTCCGGACTCGTGCTTTGTCTCTGTCGGTGTGCTTTGCATCTCGTAGACCCTCACCGCTTGCGAACCGTTAGGCCTTCCTTGCTGAAGGCCTCGTCCAGTTTGCCCAAGAGCTCCTTGCGTTCTTCGGGGGAGCGGAAGTAATCGAATCGTCCGGTTGCCCGCTGGACGCCCATCAGGTCAATCAAGTAGTCGAATACCGAGTTGGCCGCCACCAGCTCGACCACCAGCGCCTGGTTCTGTGCATCAATCAGCCGAATGATGTCGACGACCCCCGCGCGGTAGGAGTCGGTCACCAGCTCGAGGTTACGGCCGGCGGCGCCGGCCGCGGCTTGCGACAACTCGATGGTGGCGAACGAGGCGCCCGCCTGGTGCAAGATCGAGCGAATCCGTTGCTCGATGCGCTGCCGGGTGGCCTCACGCTGCAGTGTGAGGTCGTCGATCTCGATCTGCGCCCGCGTACGGCGGGCCCGCAGCGCCCCGCCTTGAAAGACCGGCAGCGAGGCGCTGACCGCGACCGTCCAGTTGAGGCTGTTGGGCCGGCCAAACATGAACCCCAAGTCGGGCGGCAACTCCGGTGCCGTGCTGCCGGCGCCTGCATTCTTGAAACCGGTCAGGTCGGCTTGGAGACCGACCGTCGGCACGTAGAACTCCCGTTTGCCGGCCAGCAGCGCGCGCTCCTGGGCCGAGATCGCCGCATCGAATTGCCGAAGCTCCGGGGAGCCCTCAAAGGCTGCCTCGACCATAAACCGCCGGAAGATTCGGAAGCTTTGACGGTTATCGATATAGGGACGGATCTGCTGGAAGCTGGTGACCAGTTCGGGGTCGTCGAGCCCCGTCTCGATGGTCACAAAACTCTCTTCGATCGGCCGGTTGAGGATGCGGTTCACGGTGATCTCCGCCTGGTTTCGGACGGCGCTGGCGGCGATCAAGTCGGCGCGATTATTGGCAATCTGGGTCTCCCAGCGGAACTCTTCCTCGCGTCCCGCCGCGCCCACCTCGACACGGGCCCGTGCCAACGCCAAGTTCTTGCGGGTCAGGTTGAGATTGTCGCGCTGGATGCGCTCGACGGTCTTGGCGCGCAGAATGTCGAGGTAGCTCTGGGCGGCGTCGAAAATGATGTCGAGCCGCAACTGGCTACGCTCTTCCTCCCGGCGGTCCTGAAGCTTGCTCTCGATGTCGTAGCCTGCGCGCACCCTGTCGGAATAAATCAGTTGACTGAAGCCGGCCGAGCCGGAGACCTGCCGCTGCCCCCGGCTGCCGAAACTGGCCGCGGCGCGGTCCTGGTCAATAAACAACCCCGAGCCCGAGATGTCGACCCGCGGCAACAGCCCGGACCGAGCTTCCCGAACGAGCTGAAATCCTGCCGCCACGGCGCGGTCCGCGGCCGCCAGGTCGAGGTTGGCATTCTCGGCCTCTCGCAAGACGGCCGACAACGAAAGCCGCCGCGAGACCGTCCCCATGTTGATGGTGAGCTGTTCGTTGCGGGGAAAATCAACCGGAAGATCCTCGGGCCGCTCGCCGAGAACCACGCGGTGCAGGTTGATCGCGACGCGGCGGGCCAGGCGGCTAATGTCGAGATCGAGCGCCAGGCTCGCCAAGATGCCTTTTTCGACGTCGCCGCGGCCCCAGAGCGAAAAGCTGGGTAGCCGGCGGTCGATCAGCGTTCGCACCAGGCGGTCAAACTCACCGGGCGGCAACTGTGGCAGTGGCGCGACGTACACCGCCTCGGTGTCAGGTGGAATCTTAGCCAAGGCTTCGTCGAGCGAGTCGCCGACCGCGATCGGCGTGACCTCGACACCCAGATCCGTGACCTTGGCCACGAAGTTCTGGCGGATCTAAGGTACCGTTTCGACCAGCGCCCGCATGGTCAAGATCGTGAGGCGGGTGAACGGCACGACCTCCCGAAACGTCGCGCTCTCTCGCGTGGCGCGGTCCCCGAGCACGACATAGCTGAGGTTTGGTACGCCGCTGACACGAACTTTCTCGACGTATTCCCGGTCGAGGAGCGCCTGCTCTTGGATTTCGAAGGGAATCGATTCCAGTTCGGGATCGATCACGAAAGGGGCGATGACGGGCTTCGGCAACTCTCCGTGGCGCCCGGCAAGCAGTGAGCTGAGCACACCCATGGCGATGACCGCGTCCACCTCCGGGTCGGCGAGCAAAGCTTCCAGGTTCGCCTCGACGCGGGCGGCCGTCCAGTCGCCGCGCAGACGCTTCCCATCGGGGAACCGCACGTCATACTCGGCCCTCAACAGCTGCGTGATCTCGCGCTCGAAGGTCTTGCGAATTTCCTCGTTGCGCTCCCAAGGGCCGTCGATCACGATGCCGATCGTCGCCCTTGGCCGCTGCGCCGGCCCCGAACTCGCGCCCAGGCAGACGAGACAGGCAGCGAGGAAGACCTGCCGGATACCGCGGTAGTGGTTTTTCATAAGACGGAATCCAGTGTGCGTTTTGGGTAGGCTGGATATCCACTTGACTCAGGTGACCCCAAGATGTAGTGTAGGGCCTGGTGGAGGATTACCCGCGCGACCAACTCGAATTCGAGTCTCGCTTTGCGAGCGAGGAGGCTTGCCGCGACTATCTGTTCGCCTTGCGCTGGCCAGAGGGTTTCCGCTGTCCAAGGTGTGGGCATGAGCGCGCTTGGCCGGTGCGCAAAGTGTGGTTCGAATGCGCTCGCTGCGGGCGGCAAACCTCCGTCACCGCCGGCACGATCTTTCAAGACACACGCAAGCCGCTGCGGCTGTGGTTCCGGGCGATGTGGACCATCACCACGCAGAAGAATGGGGCCAGCGCCCTGGGTCTACAGCGCGTTCTGGGACTGGGCAGTTACCAAACCGCCTGGCCTTGGATGCACAAGCTGAGGCGAGCGATGGTGCGCCCGGGGCGGGAGCGATTGACGGGCCTCGTCGAGGTCGATGAGACCTACTGGGGCGCTGAAGAAGAAGGGGTAATCGGCCGGCAGACCGAGCGTAAAGCGTTGATTGCAGTCGCCGCGGAAGAGAGAGGCACCGGGCTGGGGCGCATCCGCATGCAGCGCGTTCAGAACGCCTCGGCGGCCAGTTTGATGCCCTTCGTCGAGGAGTCGGTCGAGCCGGGCAGCGTGGTTGTTACCGACAACTGGTCGGGCTACGATCCGCTCAAGAAGAAGGACTACCAGCGTCGTATCATCTCGATTAACAACCGCCGCGAGCAGGCCTCGCAGCTACTGCCGAGGGTGCACTTGGCGATCTCGCTACTCAAGCGCTGGATGCTGGGCACGCATCAGGGGGCGGTCAGTCACGAGCATCTGGACTACTATCTCGACGAGTTCGTGTTCCGCTTCAATCGGCGCAGATCACGCAGTCGGGGCAAGCTCTTCTACCGCCTTGTGCAGCAGGCCATGGCGGTGGAGCCGACGCCGTACCGCTCGATCGTCGCCGATTGGGACGCTAAGACGCTGTGAGCCCAACTACAAGATGTTGGGGTCACCTGAGTCAAGTGGATACCCGGCTTGGGTAGAACCCCAATCATACGATGGAGCTATTCCCAACGGGCAGCGAGATCCGAGACGTCAAGCCTACCAACGGCAACTGAGAAACCGAGCCCGGTTTTACGCGACTCGTGAAGCTGCAAGTCTGGCGGCGAGCACCGCGCGGATCTATTGGGCGAGCCAGCCGCCGTCAATGACGATGTCGGTGCCGGTAATGAAACCGGCTTCTTCCGAGCATAGGTAGACGGCTAGCGAGCCGACCTCTTCGACCTTGCCCCAGCGCCCGAGCGGAATGCGGGAGAGAAACTGGGCGTTGCGCTCGGGGTCTTCAAGAATGGCCTTGTTGATCTCGGTGGCGAACGGGCCGGGGCTGATGCCGTTGGCGGTGATGTTGAACTCGGCCAGTTCGAGCGCCAGGGCCCTGGTCATGCCGAGCAGGCCCGCTTTGGTGGCGCTGTAACCGGTGCGGTGGGGGATCGAGATGTGCGACATGATCGACGTCATGTTGATGATGCGCCCGAACTTCTTCTCCTTCATGCCAGGGACGAACGCCCGGCACAGCAGGAACGGCGCCGTGAGATTGATCCCGACGATCTCGTTCCACTCGTCGAGGGTGAACTCTTCGACGGCCTTGCGATTGTTGATGCCCGCGTTGTTGATGAGGATGTCGCAGATGCCCAGCTTGTCTTTGACCTGTGCGGCCACGTTGGCCACGGCGGCTTCATCGGCGACGTCCGCGACGATCGCTTCGGCGCGGCCCCCCGCCTCGCGAATGCCGGCGGCGACGGCGTTGAGCAGGTCTTCGCTGCGCGCCACCAGAGCCACGGAGGCGCCCGCGGCGGCCAGTGATTCGGCCATCTGTTGGCCAAGACCCTTGCTGGCGCCGGTAACGACGGCGATGCGACCTTGTAGCGCTGAACTCACGGTAACTTCCTCCGGTTTCTTGGCCGAATGTAGCACAGGGGAATGGGCCGTGTTTCAGACAGGCGGCGCTCTAAGCGCTCAGCGGTGCTTCAACAGCCCCTAGCCGAACAGCCGGATTTTGACGGCTAGAAGGAGAAGGCCCGCCACGAAGCCCAGTAGGGCTTGGTACTCCTGGTTCTTCTTGTAGAGCGAGAAGCGAAAGCGCTGCTCTGATCGTTCCATTCCTGCCCACCGGGGGAGCAGCCTGGGTACGCGCGCGGCGTAGTCGACGTAGTCAGGGAAGAGTTTGCGTAGGTGCGCCTCTTCTTCTTCCACCACCGGGAGGAAGAAGAGAAGGAAGTAAGAGAGAAGCAGGGCCGCCCCTCCGCCATGAGCGGAACCGACGGCAAACGCGATGCCAACCGTCAGGCTGCCCAGGTAGAGTGGGTTCCGGACGCGGGCAAAGGGGCCGCTGATGGTGAGGCGCTCGTTCTTGGCGAGATGTCCCGCGGCCCAGGCCCGTAGCGCCATACCGCACAGGCCAATGGAGGCGCCGGCGGCGAGAGAGGTCCAGGTGGGCCGCGCCAGCCAGAAGAAGATGGCGATGACGACGAAGCCGGCCTTCACCCGCCATCGCGCCGCCGCCTCGGCATAGCGCTTGGGGAAGGGCATCGACTCAACAGTCTAGTCGGGATTGCCGGTAGCGAGCGGCGAGGGTGGACGCGGCAGCGCGCCTCTGCGGCGTCAGTTCGCGGACGAGGTCCGTCGCGCACCGATCGAGGCCACCATCCGCTAGTGTAGTGCGTCAAGCAGATTGCACCTTATGCAGGGCGGCACGTCCGCGCTTGACTTTCTCGAGGATGTCGGAGGCGGTCCAGATGAAGGGCGTGGGATGCTCGTTGTGCTGGGCGATGTAGTCGTCAATGGCGGCGACGAGCTCGTCCACGCTGCGAAACACGCCGCGGCGCAGGCGCTTGACGGTGAGATCGCGAAAGAATCGCTCGACCATGTTCAGCCACGACGCCGAGGTCGGGGTGAAATGAATGTGGAAGCGCGGGTGACGATCGAGCCAACGCTTCACAGCGGCATGCTTGTGGGTGGCATAGTTGTCCACGATGAGATGAAGCTGTTTGTCCTTGGGAGTGCGGCGGTCAATTAAGCGCAGGAAGCGCAACCATTCCTGGTGGCTGTGTCGGGGCATGCACTCGGCGATCACGCTGCCGTCAAGAGTGTTGAGCGCCGCAAACAGGGTGGTCGTGCCGTTGCGCTTGTAATCGTGGGTCATCGTTTGGCCGCGTCCCTTTTTGAGCGGCAGGCCGGGTTGGGTGCGATCGAGGGCTTGGATTTGGGACTTCTCATCGAGCGAGAGAACCAGAGCATGCTCAGGCGGATTGAGATAGAGTCCGACGATGTCGTCGAGTTTCTCGGCGAAACGCGGGTCATTGCTGAGCTTGAAGGTCTTGACGCGGTGGGGCTTGAGGCCATGGGCGCGCCAAATCCGTCCCACGGTGGAAGCGCTGACGCCGGCCGCGGCGGCCATGGTGCGGCGGCTCCAGTGTGTGGCGTTGGACGGTTTCTCGCGGGTGGTCTTGTGGATGATCTGCTGTACTTTCTGCTTCGAGACGGCAGGTGTACGACCGGGCCGTGGGGCGTCTTTTGCAATGCCGGCGATGCCGCTTTCGAGAAAGCGCGTGCGCCAGCGGGCCACCAACTGCCGCGAGACACCGAGCTGTGCGGCGATCTGCTTATTCTCGAGACCGTGAGCGGCCAGCAGGACAATCCTGGCTCGCAGGGCGAGACGAACGGCGACTTGGCGGCCGCGCGCGTAGCGGTCCAACTGCTTGCATTGCGCTGTGTTCAAAGTTACTGGTTGTGCTCTTCGCATCCCATGCCTCCTGTTAATAGAGACGATGGGAAGCCAATATAAGTTACAGTATTTATGGTGCCCTACACTAGAACAGACGCTCACGGGGGCTGAGCGTGCCGAAAGAGCCGACGTTGGCGATCGAGAGCGCGATACGAAACTGATTCTCGTCACGCGTAGGGCCGATGGCGAAGCGCCGCCACTCGACGCTGAATCCGCAGCAGTCGGTGTTATAGGAAACCTGGGAGGCGTTGTAGATGAATAGGGCCTGGCGGTAGTCGTAGTTCGTGCGGATCGCCGCGTTCCAGCCGCGGCGGTTGAAATTGCCAAAACGCACCATCGTAGAGATCTGATTGCTCGATGGCGACAGGACCGGTGACGACCGCACCGCGTGGTGGCCGACCTCGAAGCTCCACAGTTCGCTGACGTGAAAGCCGCCGTTGACGCTGCTGTTGACCAGCTTGTCGCGCACCGGATCGAAGTCGTTGCGCCACTCGATGTAGTGCCGCCACGTCGGGCGCACGCGCATCGACGTCACCACGGGCGAGGCTCGGCGCGCTTGATCGAGAAACGCAAACGGGCTGACGTCAATCGTGGACGCGAAAACGTTTCGCCGCCCCGGCACGACCGCGCCTCCGAAGTCGGGATTGAAGTAGCGGCGCTGCCAAACCTCGACGCTAAAAACCTCGCGTACCTGGCCGGTCGAGTCGTTCTTGCTATACAGGCGATTCGTGATCGAGAGGTCGGCCTCGTTGGTGTTCGTCACCAGGTCGCGCTCGTCGAAGCGGACGACCTTGCCGAAGTTCTCGACGCCCGTCACGTAACGGTAGCGCACCCTGGGCTCGATCACGTGCTTGACGCGGTCGCCCAGCCACTTGGGGCCGTCATAGATGCGCTGCAGCGACGGGGGAGCGATGTCGACCGAGATTTCGGCGTTGCGGCGGTAGAGGTTCTGCCCGATCAGGCCCTCGTCGATTTCGCGGCGCTGGCCGTAGGCGGTCTGGCGCGCGCCGAACGTGGGCGTAATCTGGAAATCTTTGAGCCGAAAGGTGCTTGTGATGCGCGGGAAGAAATCGCCGCGCTGCACGAACCGGCGCGTCTGAAATGTCGGCTGGGTGCGGCTGACGAGCCCGAATGAACTATCGAGGCTGAACCACAAAGGAACCGGTCCGTCGAGCAGCCGGCGGTCGTGGCTGTTGAACTCCATGTTGGGCAAGTTGCGGATGATCACGGTGTCGTCGGGCTGGACGCTCTGGAAGTTCTCGTCGCGAAGCAGCGACACATTCATCTGGAAACTCGACACACTCTTGGATATGAAGCCGATCGAGCGCACCTGCGAGAACACGGCCTCTTCGAAGCTCTGCGTGAAGGCTTGCCGGAACTCCAACGAACTGAGGTAGTTGAGGTTGACCACTCCTCGGAAGCCACCCGGCATGAGGGCGGCGCCCTCCACGGTGAAGGAACCGCCGCCCTGCTTGAGACGGCTGCCATCGGCGCGCTTGAAGCCTCGGTCGTTCACGCCGTAGAACGAAGCGTTGAAGGTGCTGTTGGCCGTCGGGCGTCCGCGCAGGCCGATTCGCGTGGCGAAGCCCCGGTCGGTGAACCAGGTGCCGCCGATGGTCGCGTCGTAGCTGCGGTTGATCGCCCAGAAGTACGACTGGCCAAGCACAAAGCCGAAGCGTGAGCTGTTGCCGAGGTTAGGCGTGAGAAAGCCGCTCTGCCGCGGCAGGCGCTTCAGCGACTTGTTGAAGTAAGGGAAGTAGAACACCGGCACGCCCCGCAGCCGGAACACACCGCGTCGGACGACGGCCTTCTCGCCGGGGACGATGTCGGTCTTGGGCGAGCGCATGGTCCACCAGGGGTTCGTGATTTCGCAGTTGTGCACGTAGCCGTTGTGTACGGTGTAGTGGTCTTTGACCTTGTGGACGATCTTGCCCTCGATGTAGAAAGGGTTGTCGGTGGTCAAGACCCGCGGAGCCGCCTGGCTGGCCGAGTTCACCGTCCCATGAACGGTGTAGAAAGTGCCGCGTTCGGTCTTTGGGTTGTAGGCGACCTTCTCGGCGTGCAGGTCCTCTTCCGTCGCAACGTTGCGGTAGCGGACGTTGCCGCGCGCTTCAAGCTCGCCGGAAGCCTCGTCAAAGTCGATCTCACGGGCGGTCACGATGATGCTGTTGATGCGTACTTCGGCACGCCCGCGCAGACGGCGGAGGTCGCCGATGCGTTCCTGCCGGTCGGCCCATATCTGCAGGTCGCCTTGTTGAATCTCGGGGACTTCGAGGGCGCCGGGCGGAATGTCTTGGGCCGAAGCGGCGGTAGCGACCAGAAACAGGAGGGAGAAGCTCTGGTGCAGGCAGCCCCGGAGGCAGGTAGATTTGGCGAACGCCATTCGACGAAGTGACTCTTGAAGCTATCACGGGGGTTAGGGGGCCGCAACTGAATGCAGTGACGACCGACGGGTGAACGTCGCCCGGACCACTCGGGTGTCAACTTTTCAGGGAGCGCCGCCGAGGACGAAGCCGAGCCCTGAACGCGAGTGCGTGGTAAATCCGCACCCGGTGGGCATTGCAGCTCCGCACCCGTCACTGGCTTGCCCCATAGTTCCCCCGTGTTTGCTTGCTTTCTCCTGGGGGCCTTCTGACGGCTCGGTGAGACGGAATGGAACGAAATGAGACGGTTTTCGGTGTTCTTGGCCGCCGGCAAGGGAAGTTTGAGGGCGAGGTGGCGCGGACGCTCACGTCTGCCGCATCGACACTCTTGTCGATGCTGGGGGCCTGGGCTGCCATGCGGGAGTTGAACTCCAAGTGTCGGTAAGAGTACCGACACGGCAGGTCTGGGGGCCCGCGCCACACTGGGCAGAGCCGCTGAGTGCCTCTGATTTGTGGGTGGATCAGTTCCGGGCACGCCGCACCCACTCCCTTGCGGTCGGGGCTCGGTTCGGGCGGGCCGAGACGTAGTTCTGGTCTAGCATCCTTTGTCGCAGCGTGTCGCTCGTGCCGGACCGCTCCCTGACGGTCACGGCTCGGTTCAAAATCGGTTCAAAAAAAGAGGGCCCTCTGGCTCCAGTCTGTGATGACCTCAGCGGCCCGCCCAGGATAGGAGCGAAAAGGCAGGCTTGAACGGACGGTCCTCACCTGACGGATTGCGTCAGGAGCTGCCGTTCGCGGGGGGAGGTCGCTTACATATTTTCGGAGAGCAACATCGAAACTGCCTGCGCAGGAAACGGTCGTTGTTGGTCCGGCGATCTGTCCGCACCGGTCGTTCCCAGTATCAGGCTAGCAGACGTAGATCAGGGTCACGGGGTTGGCGGATGGCCAAGTTGTTGAAAAAAAGGAGAATAAAGTTTTGGAAAATCCGTGAACGGCTCAGGGCCTTCGGCCACAACGGGGTATGAAAAGCTGGGTTGGCGTTCCGCTGCTCCGGTCGGTGATGGCCGAATGGTGATTTGACTAAGTTATTGATTTATTAGGTGCTTCGGTGCCCGCAATCGGTGCCTGTCACCGATAGGCCTCACCGATAGGCCGTCACCGATAGGCCACCGATAGGCCATGTCACCGATAGGCCACCGATAGGCCAAGGGCTCCGTCCCCTTTAGGATCCCCAGCCGGGTATTCCTTGGCGGGTTGCTCCCCAGCAGAGCTCGCCTCCGCTTCCCCGGCCGGTTATAGTATCGGAGAAAAGGATGGCGTGGGAAAGCTTTTTCCAGCGAACGGCAATCTGTCCCTATTTACGCTGTCTCACCACAGGGGTGCAGCCCACCACACCGGTTATGGGTGACAATCGAATTCGAGCATGAAGATCAGTCAGAGAACCCTGAAGAAGCTCGGTCAGCACGTGACCGGCGACTCGAAGATGACGCCGTATCGGTCAGGCCCCAAACTCATCGAGCTGTTCAACGAGTTCGGATTCGATGATGAGTACGGTCAAGGGTTTCCGTCTCGATGGATGTTCGCCGAACAGAAGCTAAAGGCTCTCAACGAGAAGCCAGAGCTCCGCACTCTGATTGAGCACGTGTTCGATCCACTCGACTTCCACGAAACCGATCTCGACTACCAGGCTGCGATGCAGGACATGAACGTCTACTTGCAGCGAGACGGCCTCGAACTCTGGTTGGCGGCGAACGGCAAAGTGAAGGTTCAGAACCTTTCGGGTCAGACCGTCGAATTCGAGACTCCCCAGACGTATCAGCCTTCTTCTCAGGAAGCCTGGTATCCACTTGACTCAGGTGACCCCAACATCTTGTAGTTGGGCTCACAGCGTCTTAGCGTCCCAATCGGCGCCGATCGAGCGGTACGGCGTCGGCTCCACCGCCATGGCCTGCTGCACAAGGCGGTAGAAGAGCTTGCCCCGACTGCGTGATCTGCGCCGATTGAAGCGGAACACGAACTCGTCGAGATAGTAGTCCAGATGCTAGTGGCTGACCGCCCCCTGATGCGTGCCCAGCATCCAGCGCTTGAGTAGCGAGATCGCCAAGTGCACCCTCGGCAGTAGCTGCGAGGCCTGCTCGCGGCGGTTGTTAATCGAGATGATACGACGCTGGTAGTCCTTCTTCTTGAGCGGATCGTAGCCCGACCAGTTGTCGGTAACAACCACGCTGCCCGGCTCGACCGACTCCTCGACGAAGGGCATCAAACTGGCCGCCGAGGCGTTCTGAACGCGCTGCATGCGGATGCGCCCCAGCCCGGTGCCTCTCTCTTCCGCGGCGACTGCAATCAACGCTTTACGCTCGGTCTGCCGGCCGATTACCCCTTCTTCTTCAGCGCCCCAGTAGGTCTCATCGACCTCGACGAGGCCCGTCAATCGCTCCCGCCCCGGGCGCACCATCGCTCGCCTCAGCTTGTGCATCCAAGGCCAGGCGGTTTGGTAACTGCCCAGTCCCAGAACGCGCTGTAGACCCAGGGCGCTGGCCCCATTCTTCTGCGTGGTGATGGTCCACATCGCCCGGAACCACAGCCGCAGCGGCTTGCGTGTGTCTTGAAAGATCGTGCCGGCGGTGACGGAGGTTTGCCGCCCGCAGCGAGCGCATTCGAACCACACTTTGCGCACCGGCCAAGCGCGCTCATGCCCACACCTTGGACAGCGGAAACCCTCTGGCCAGCGCAAGGCGAACAGATAGTCGCGGCAAGCCTCCTCGCTCGCAAAGTGAGACTCGAATTCGAGTTGGTCGCGCGGGTAATCCTCCACCAGGCCCTACACTACATCTTGGGGTCACCTGAGTCAAGTGGATACCCAGCCTCAGGAATTCGTGCAAGAGCACGTTGAGAAGTGCGAGCGAAAGCTCGCCGAGCGCGACTTTCGCGGCGCGGTCACCAATGCGCGCTCGCTCTGCGAAGAAGTTCTCTGTGACATCGAGCGTCAGCTCGACTCTACTGCCGGACGCTACGACGGCGATCTGCCGAAGCTCTTCAAACGCGTTCGGAAGCTCCTCAAGATGCACCCAGACGACTATGCGAAGCTCGACGCCGTCTTGGTTCTGCTCCGGGGACTAACGACCGTTGTTGACGGCCTGGCTGGCATGAGCAACGCTCTGGGCGATCGCCATGGTGGAGGTGGAATTCGCGCCAAGGAGCATCACGCAAGGCTCGCTGTGAACGCAGCCAACACCTTGTGCAGCTACATGGTATCGAACTTCGTTCACCAGAATCCTGGCTCCGGATAGAGCGGAAACTACCCGAGATCCGCCTCAAGGGCTCCCTTTGCCGTGCGGATACCGTTTTCGGACGGGGGTAGATCAAGCCGCCAGATAACAGATTTTATCTTGCATAGAAAAGAGTGTCAGGATCGGGCGGGTGGAACCAGCCTCATCGCGTCCCCGCGATGGATGATAGAGACATGCCCTACGAATCACAGCCGTTCTCCCGGCGACTTGGTTACGTCCGCGACGAACCTAAAGAGATTACTGTCCGCGAGGACGCTCCAGAGGCGCTAGTCGAGGCGGTCATCAACATCGCCACCATGGTTGGAGGTCTCGACTACGACGAACTGCTAGACGTCGACTCAGCCATGCGATTGAAGCAGAAACCCTGGGAGCCGGCTGTCGTTCGCGGTCGCGATTCGTCCGCCTCGAACCTTCGACACTGGTTCATGGAGGAGTGGCCGTGGTTCTAGTTTTACGACTTCGTTGAGGCGATCTATACCGAAGTCAAACGAAGGGATGGGGTGCGCGAAGAGCAAGCAGAGCATGCAGCCACAATGAGGTTCCAGTCTGAGCCCACTCCCCCAGAACCTCGAGCCCCTGCGTTTGAGGACGATGTGAACCGCTATTTTAGGCATGCTGGCGTCGGCTGGCAACTCGTGGATGGTGAGATTCGAACACGTGGCTCGGAAGCCTTTGAATCAGCTGTCCACGCTGCAACCGAAGAGCTCGACGCGGCACGTCGTCCTACTGCGAGAGGGGAGATTCACGAAGCGTTGCGAGACCTTTCTCGGCGGCCGGAACCCGATCTAACCGGTGCAGCGCATCATGCAATGAACTCCCTGGAGTGTGTTGCTCGGGATGTCTGTGGAGACGCAACGGCAACTCTGGGCGAGATAGTGAAGCGGCATCCGGGGTTGATCCCCAGACCGCTCGATACCGCAGTCGAGAAAGCGTGGGGGTATGCCTCGGAGATGGCTCGCCACATTCGAGAAGGGCGCGAGCCAGACAGGGAAGAGGTTGAACTGGTGGTGGGGCTCGCGGCGACCGTGGCCACGTACCTGAGTCGGAAGAACAGAAGCGGGCAATGAAAAAGCCCCTCGTAGGAGGGGCGACTCTACGTGGTAAGTAATTGAATTAGCTGGGTATCCACTTGACTCAGGTGACCCCAAGATGTAGTGTAGGGCCTGGTGGAGGATTACCCGCGCGACCAACTCGAATTCGAGTCTCACTTTGCGAGCGAGGAGGCTTGCCGCGACTATCTGTTCGCCTTGCGCTGGCCAGAGGGTTTCCGCTGTCCAAGGTGTGGGCATGAGCGCGCTTGGCCGGTGCGCAAAGTGTGGTTCGAATGCGCTCGCTGCGGGCGGCAAACCTCCGTCACCGCCGGCACGATCTTTCAAGACACACGCAAGCCGCTGCGGCTGTGGTTCCGGGCGATGTGGACCATCACCACGCAGAAGAATGGGGCCAGCGCCCTGGGTCTACAGCGCGTTCTGGGACTGGGCAGTTACCAAACCGCCTGGCCTTGGATGCACAAGCTGAGGCGAGCGATGGTGCGCCCGGGGCGGGAGCGATTGACGGGCCTCGTCGAGGTCGATGAGACCTACTGGGGCGCTGAAGAAGAAGGGGTAATCGGCCGGCAGACCGAGCGTAAAGCGTTGATTGCAGTCGCCGCGGAAGAGAGAGGCACCGGGCTGGGGCGCATCCGCATGCAGCGCGTTCAGAACGCCTCGGCGGCCAGTTTGATGCCCTTCGTCGAGGAGTCGGTCGAGCCGGGCAGCGTGGTTGTTACCGACAACTGGTCGGGCTACGATCCGCTCAAGAAGAAGGACTACCAGCGTCGTATCATCTCGATTAACAACCGCCGCGAGCAGGCCTCGCAGCTACTGCCGAGGGTGCACTTGGCGATCTCGCTACTCAAGCGCTGGATGCTGGGCACGCATCAGGGGGCGGTCAGCCACGAGCATCTGGACTACTATCTCGACGAGTTCGTGTTCCGCTTCAATCGGCGCAGATCACGCAGTCGGGGCAAGCTCTTCTACCGCCTTGTGCAGCAGGCCATGGCGGTGGAGCCGACGCCGTACCGCTCGATCGTCGCCGATTGGGACGCTAAGACGCTGTGAGCCCAACTACAAGATGTTGGGGTCACCTGAGTCAAGTGGATACCCGGCTTGAATTAAAATAACATAACGTCCTTTATGTTACCCCAATTGTAGCAGCAAGGCAGGGGGTGTCAAGGGCAAACAAGTGACGAGGTGGGGTTAGCTCGCCCTACTTCAAAAAGCCTTCACGCAGGTGATTCCTCCGGTCACTACGTGCTTGCTTTTCTTGTTCCATTCGTACCTCTATCTTGCGTGTGACTTCAGCGATAAAGTCCTGGATGGTCCAGAACTCCTCATCGGAGGTCCCAAACTCGCCCTCATAGATCACAGTGCCATCAGCGTATTGCAGAACAACGCCGCAGTGCAGCGTAACTTCCCGACGGTGCCCGCTCGAAATCCAGTTGCGGGAGTATACCTCTACAGCGTAGCCCTCCGACGTGGTAGAAGATATCTCGGCATTTGTGTAGTAGTCTCCGCGGCCCGTTCGATGATTTGTTCGAGGCAGGCCACGCTTCCGGTTGTAGTCCCATTCCGACCTGAGCATCTTGATCCGGTCGAAGACCCTTGCAAACTGATCATCCATTTCCTCATTCTATGAAATCGCTGCCCAACGACGGAGCGCGTTGACATGTTCGGTGAGTCGAATCGAGACAGGATCCATGGGGAAAGTCGGGAAAGTCGGGGACATCCATGATAGGTATCTGTCAAGGATGGACGCAGTCATCCGAATCCTCCCGTCAGCGGGGGCGTTGTCTTCAGCAGTGACGCTTCGCAGCCCGAGCGTTTTTGAGAATCAAGTCGCAAGGTCAACGAGTCACGTGACCAGACATCCATGATAGGTATCTGTCAAGGATGGACGCAGTCATCCGAATCCTCCCGTCAGCGGGGGCGTTGTCTTCAGCAGTGACGCTTCGCAGCCCGAGCGTTTTTGAGAATCAAGTCGCAAGGTCAACGAGTCACGTGACCAGACATCCATGTGCGCGCATCGGGTCGCCCCACCGTACCGGCCGAGGGACCGTCGCGGAAGATTCAGTTTGGGTTTTCAGGCCCGCCGGCCTCGAAACAGAGATACGGACGCATCAGAAATTTCCCAGGAAACTCCCAGCAAACTCCTTCGCGTAGTCCCCAACAGGCGAGGACCGGCGGGCCGCTCGTGACACCGCACAGCGTCGATGAAACTCTTCGTTTCTCCTTTTAACAGAAAAAAAAGCAAATTCTCCTCGTTACGCCTCGGCCGCAACCCGCGGCACGAACGCGCGGCCACTGGTGTCCACGGCCCGCAGATACGCCACCAACTTGCGCGCCACGGCCAACGTCGCGCGATTGCGAGACCCGCGCGTCAACTCCCGCTCATGGACGTCGTGCAGTTGCGGGTTCCAGCGCGGCGCGAGTTTCGCCGCCTCGATCAGCACCCGCTGCAAATGCTTGTTGCGCTGCTTCGACATCCATGATAGGTATCTGTCAAGGATGGACGCAGTCATCCGAATCCTCCCGTCAGCGGGGGCGTTGTCTTCAGCAGTGACGCTTCGCAGCCCGAGCGTTTTTGCGAATCAAGTCGCAAGGTCAACGAGTCACGTGACCAGACATCCATGTGCGCGCATCGGGTCGCCCCACCGTACCGGCCGGGGGACCGTCGCGGAAGATTCAGTTTGGGTTTTCAGGCCCGCCGGCCTCGAAACAGAGATACGGACGCATCAGAAATTTCCCAGGAAACTCCCAGCAAACTCCTTCGCGTAGTCCCCAACAGGCGAGGACCGGCGGGCCGCTCGTGACACCGCACAGCGTCGATGAAACTCTTCGTTTCTCCTTTGCCGGGTATCCACTTGACTCAGGTGACCCCAACATCTTGTAGTTGGGCTCACAGCGTCTTAGCGTCCCAATCGGCGACGATCGAGCGGTACGGCGTCGGCTCCACCGCCATGGCCTGCTGCACAAGGCGGTAGAAGAGCTTGCCCCGACTGCGTGATCTGCGCCGATTGAAGCGGAACACGAACTCGTCGAGATAGTAGTCCAGATGCTCGTGGCTGACCGCCCCCTGATGCGTGCCCAGCATCCAGCGCTTGAGTAGCGAGATCGCCAAGTGCACCCTCGGCAGTAGCTGCGAGGCCTGCTCGCGGCGGTTGTTAATCGAGATGATACGACGCTGGTAGTCCTTCTTCTTGAGCGGATCGTAGCCCGACCAGTTGTCGGTAACAACCACGCTGCCCGGCTCGACCGACTCCTCGACGAAGGGCATCAAACTGGCCGCCGAGGCGTTCTGAACGCGCTGCATGCGGATGCGCCCCAGCCCGGCGCCTCTCTCTTCCGCAGCGACTGCAATCAACGCTTTACGCTCGGTCTGCCGGCCGATTACCCCTTCTTCTTCAGCGCCCCAGTAGGTCTCATCGACCTCGACGAGGCCCGTCAATCGCTCCCGCCCCGGGCGCACCATCGCTCGCCTCAGCTTGTGCATCCAAGGCCAGGCGGTTTGGTAACTGCCCAGTCCCAGAACGCGCTGTAGACCCAGGGCGCTGGCCCCATTCTTCTGCGTGGTGATGGTCCACATCGCCCGGAACCACAGCCGCAGCGGCTTGCGTGTGTCTTGAAAGATCGTGCCGGCGGTGACGGAGGTTTGCCGCCCGCAGCGAGCGCATTCGAACCACACTTTGCGCACCGGCCAAGCGCGCTCATGCCCACACCTTGGACAGCGGAAACCCTCTGGCCAGCGCAAGGCGAACAGATAGTCGCGGCAAGCCTCCTCGCTCGCAAAGTGAGACTCGAATTCGAGTTGGTCGCGCGGGTAATCCTCCACCAGGCCCTACACTACATCTTGGGGTCACCTGAGTCAAGTGGATACCCAGCTCTCCTTTTAACAGAAAAAAAGCAAATTCTCCTCGTTACGCCTCGGCCGCAACCCGCGGCACGAACGCGCGGCCACTGGTGTCCACGGCCCGCAGATACGCCACCAACTTGCGCGCCACGGCCAACGTCGCGCGATTGCGAGACCCGCGCGTCAACTCCCGCTCATGGACGTCGTGCAGTTGCGGGTTCCAGCGCGGCGCGAGTTTCGCCGCCTCGATCAGCACCCGCTGCAAATGCTTGTTGCGCTGCTTCGACAGCGGTCCCCGCTGCGTCTTGCCGGCCGACTCGCGCTGTGCCGAACACAACCCACAGTAACTCACCGCCTGGCCCAGCGAACCGAAGCGCTCGGGCTCGACGGTCTCCAGCGCCCAGGTCAACGCCGTCACCTCCCCCACGCCGCGAATCGACTGCAGCAACTCGACGCGTTCCCGCAACAGCGGATGGCGCCGCAATCCGCGCAGTAACTCCTGCTGCAAACGATCGAACATTTCCAGGCTGCCGCGGGTGATGGCGAGCAGCTCGATCACCGACTCGGGCGTGTCGCTCAGGCTGTCGAGATAGGAGTAGAAATAGTTGCGCCCGTGCAGCCGCCGGGCATCGTAGGGTTCGCCCACTTCCATCAGTAGCCCGCTGATTTTGTTCTTCATGCGGACGGCTTCGCCCAGCAGCAGATTGCGATAGCGCAGCACGCGCCGCAACTCGCGCAGGGCAGGCGGCGCCACGTAGCAGCGCGGCAGCAGGTTGCAGCGCAGCAGGTCACTGATCTTGGTGGCGTCGAGACGGTCGTTCTTCTTCTTGGCGCAGGCGATGGCCTTGAGCATGGCCGGGTGTGCGACTTGCAGTTCCTGGGCGAAGGGCTGGAGGTGATCGTAAATCCAGCCGGTAAACAGGGTGGCTTCGAGCGCGCCCACCCAAGGGCGCTCGAGGGCTGACGCCCAAGCGGTCAGGGCGGCGCGAGTGGCCGCGACCTGACCGCGCTGGACGATCGTTCCGTCCCCGGTTTTGATGCAGAAGCTGATGCTTTTCTTATGGACATCGAGTCCGATGTAGTAGAGTTCTGGCATGGAATCCTCCTGGGATTGGCTCTGAGCCGACCGCGTGGCCGCTCTCAGCATTTTGCCCCCGGGAGGATTCCTCTTTGCCACTACCTATGCATTGAAACAGGTAGACCCGTTTGCGCTAAGCCCCTCGGATCTGACCATCTACCGCCGCGATGGTTTCGACTACTGGGTCTATCACGATCCGGGGCCGCCACCCATGCTCGACGGCCCGGAGGAGGAGTACTACAAGTGGGGCTTCGAGATGGTTCTCGTCTGGTCGAGCCATCTGGATCCTGAAGACGGGGTGATGATCGATATCTCTCCGGGCGCCATCGGCAACTCGCCTCTGCCGGACCCCGCCGACTACGCCTCTTACTATGACTTTTTCAACGGCGGCGACTCGGGCAGGGGACACCCGGCCAACCCCGTCACGGGCAAGCCCTACGAACCCCAACTCGTCCCGCGCGGTGACTACGCTCGTGTTCTCGCCGAGTTCTGGGCTGACGGACCGGATTCCGAGACGCCGCCCGGGCACTGGTTCGCCATCGCCAACTACGTCTCCGATCATCCGCTGACCGTGAAGCGCATCGGCGGTAGAGGACCCACCCTCGACGACCTGGAGTGGGACGTGAAGGTCTACCTGACCCTGGGGGGCGCCATGCATGACTGCGCCATCGCCGCCTGGGGGGCCAAGGGCTGGTACGACTACGTGCGGCCGGTCTCCGCGGCCCGCTACATGGGTGACCTCGGGCAGGCAACGTGCTTCTTCTGTGAGTTCCAACCCTCTTACCATTCCAACGGTCTGCGGCTCTACCCGGACTACATCGAGGTCGTTACCGAGGAATCCGCGGGTGCGGCGGGGCGTCACTCGAACTTGGATCCCGTGGACGCGGGTAAGATGGCCGCGCTCGCCTGGAGGGGGCCCGACTTCATCGACCGGCCCGCGTCGGACGTCGCGGGAGTGGACTGGATTCTCGTCGAGGACTGGTGGCCCTACCAGCGGCCGAGCTTCGTGACGCCACCGTTTTCCGGCTATGTCTCCGGGCACAGCACCTATAGCCGAGCCGCCGCCGAAGTCCTGACGCTGCTGACCGGCTCGCAGTTTTTCCCCGGCGGGATCGGGGAGTTCTTCTGCCCCCAGAACGAGTTTCTCGTGTTTGAAGACGGCCCCAGCAAGGACGTCACGCTGCAATGGGCGACCTATCAGGACGCCTCTGATCAGACCTCCTTGTCGCGCATCTGGGGCGGCATTCACCCGCCGGCCGACGATCTCCCGGGCCGGGTGATCGGCGACCGCATCGGCAAGGCCGCCGTCGCGCTGGCACAAACCTACTTTGGGCCGGCCTGGCCGCTCAACCCGAGACGCCGGACCGGCAACAGCGCTCCCCGCGACTAACCCGCTGCACGAAGAAGGGCAGGAGAGAACAGGCTAGAACCGCGTGGGGAACAAGACGTAGGCGAACAGTAACCCCAACAGCCCCGCGAACACGACGTAGTACGTCATCGGAACAATCGTCCGGCGGATCAACAGCCCCTCTCGGCCCACCAACCCCACGGTGGCGCTGGCCGCGACCACGTTGTGGACCGTGATCATGTTTCCGGCGGCCCCGCCAAGCGCCTGCATCCCCAGCACCACCAAGTGCGGAGCGCCGATGCGGTCGGCCACGCCGTACTGAAATAGGCTGAACATCAGATCACTCACGGTATTGCTGCCGGCGACGAACGCCCCCAGGGCCCCGATCATCGGGGCGAAGAAGGGCCAAGTGCCTCCCGCCAGGTGTGCTACGTACTCCGCCAGCACCAGTGGCATGCTCTCGAGCCCCGACGCGTTCGCACCCGAATCGATAAACACGCGCACCAGCGCCACAGCAAACAACAGCGCAAATGCCGGCCACGCCAGCATGCGGAGCGAGTCGCGCCAAGCCTTCTTGACCTCCTGGGAGGTCATGCGATGCAGCAGCACCGTGAACAGCGAAACCGCCATGAAGATCGTCCCCGGCAGATAGAGGGGTTGCACCCCCTGAGACAGCCCCGTACCGAGAATGTCACTCCAACTGAACTGTATCGAAACCAGCCAACTCTTGAACGGCAGAAACGGCAGTCGCGTCACGACCAGCAGGGCCGCGACGATCACGTATGGCATCCAGGCGCGGCCGAGGGTCATGTGATGTCGCTCCTCGCCCACATCGCCGGTAATCACGCCCACCCACTCCGGTTCCCACTTGTCGCGCGGAGGGAAGTCCCACGGCTCTCCCTCGGGGACAAACAGCTTCCGACGCGCCGCCGTCACTACAATCCCCAGTGCCAACAGGCCGCCAAGCAACGAGGGAAACTCGGGCCCGAGGAAGATCGCGACGAGGCAATAGGGCACGGTGAAGCTCAACCCCGCGAACAGGGCGAACTTCCACGCCGCCAGTCCTTCGCGGAACGAGCGCTTCTCGCCGAAGAAACGCGTCATCATGGCACAGATGATCAGCGGGATCAGCGTCCCCACGATGGCGTGCGGGATCGCCGTGAAGACCCCAATCTCGTAGATAAAGGCGTCATACGACATGCCCGCCGCCGCCACGGCCTCCTCGACCCGCGGCACGTTCAACGACTCCTTCATGCCGACGAGAATCGGCGTCCCCACCGCGCCGAAACTCACCGGCGTGCTCTGGATGATCAGCGTCGTCATCACGGCGGCCAGCGCGGGGAAGCCCAGCGAGAGCAGCAGCGGCGCAGCCACCGCCGCCGGCGTGCCGAAGCCCGAAGCCCCCTCGATGAACGAGCCAAACAGCCAAGCCACGATAATCACCTGCACCCGCCGGTCACGGGAGACGTCGGTGAAGCCCCGGCGAATCGTCGCCGCCGCGCCGCTTTCCCGCAGCGTAAACAGCAGCACGATCGCACCGAAGATGATCCACAGCAGCGTCGATGCAATCACCATCCCCCGCAGGCTCGCCGCCATCGCGTGCACGAACGGCACTTCCCACAGCCACAGCGCGAACAGCAGAGTCATGGCATAAGCCACCGGCATGGCCCGCGTCGCCGGCCACCGCAGCACTACCAGGAAGAACATGACGGCAAGGACCGGAAGGATCGCGACAAGCGCGTAGAAGCCGGAGTTGGGTTCCATGGAAAGCTCCCCTGTGGATTCAGTGACTCGGGTCTTGTGTTCCGCCGGCCGGTGGCGGGACGAAGACAGTTGAACCCGCGTCGGAGGCCCCGTCGGCCAGGCAAAGGCCAGGGACCCGCAGGCATAATTGCGAAGTGATGAGCGTAGCGGTCACGCTGGTGGTTGTCAACCGATCGGCTCCTGTCGGCTTGGCGTGACGAAACACGGAGCCGAGCCGAAAACCTCGGGAGCGTTCAATTTGGGGCCACGGTTCTCCACGTCATGCGAAGCCCGGCGGGAATGCGAAACCTCTTGCCTTGGACCAGAATCACACCGACGCCCGGCAGCCGGATGTCGTTGTAGGTTTCGCTCGTGTCGCGCTTGATTCGGTCCGGGGGGCTAGCGGATAAGACGCTGAGGGGCTACATCTTGTATTGCCCGAGGTCCTCGTCGCTGAGGTTCTCGAGCCAGCGGCGCAGTTCTTCGCTGTTCGCTTTGTCGCTCACAGCGGTCACGTTCTTCGACGAGTTGAGCACCTGGTCTTCGACGTAGATGGGGCAGTCGAGCCGCAAGGCCACGGCCAGGGCGTCACTTGGGCGCGCGTCGATGGCGATCATCTCGCCCTCGCGCTCGACCCAGATCATAGCGTAGAAGGTGTCTTCTTTCAGATCGCTCACCACGACTTTGCGGACGCCGCCGCCTAAGCCCATCAGCAGGTTCTTGATCAAGTCATGCGTCATGGGCCGGGGTGTCGGAACCTTCTCGATCTCGAGGGCGATGGCGTTGGCCTCGAACACGCCGACCCATATTGGCAACACCGATTTGCCGTCCAGATCCTTGAGGATGACGATCGGCATGTTGGTTACCGGATCCATCATCAGACCTCGAATTCTCATCTCGATTTGCATTGCACACCCTCGTTGATCTACGCCCACTCCCTATTGTAGAATCCGAAACCCGTTGAAGGTGGCGGAGTCTCTCGACAGCATCTCGCCGACCAGCGAATTCGGGCCCGACGCTGTCACCCGAACGCGGCAATACTCGCCTCGCAAGTCCACGTCCCCGGCAAGCCCGGCCGGGTCGCCGAAGTTCAGCACGCGATTCTGCGTCGTGCGCCCGATCCACTGCTGCCACTTTTCGCGGCGGCCCTCGACCAGCACCTCTTCCTCGCGGCCGATTAGATCCGCGTTGCGGCGAAGCTGGATGCGGCGCTGCTTCTCCTGTACGATCGACAGCCGGCGTGATTTCTCTTCATCGGGAATCGCGTCGGCATAGGACGCAGCGGCCGTGTTGGTCCGCGGAGAATATTTGAAGGAGAAGATCGAGTCGTACTCGACCTCGTCGAGCAACGACAGCGTCTGCTCGAATTCGTTTTCACTCTCGCCCGGAAAGCCGACGATGATGTCGGTGCTGATCGCGATGTTGCGCCGCGCCTGCTTCATCGTCTGAATACGTCCCAGGTACTCCTCGCGAGTATACTCGCGCGCCATGCGCCGGAGTACGGCGCTCGACCCCGATTGCACCGGCAGATGCACGTGGTCGCAGAGCACTGGGTTCTGCTCAATCGCCCCAACGATCTCCGGCGTGAAGTCACGTGGGTGCGATGTCGTGAAGCGCACCCGCCGGATGCCCGGCACACGCCCCACGACCGTCAACAGTTGGGCGAAGTCCATGCCCGCCGGCGACGGATCGCGGTAGCTGTTGACGTTCTGCCCCAGGAGCTGAATCTCGCTGTACGCCTGTCCCGCCAGGCGTTGGGCCTCTTCGAGGACGCTCGCGCTCGTGCGGCTGCGCTCGGGACCACGCGTGAACGGCACGACACAGTAGGCGCAGTGCTTGTCGCAGCCTTCGATAATCGTGAGGAAGGCCTTATACGGGTTATCGCGTCGGGTGAGGGGCGTCTCGAAGGTCTCGTCGGTGTCGAGGCTCAGTCCCGTGACGCGGTCCTCGCCGGCTTCGACCCGTTCGAGTAACTCCGGCAGGCTGTTGTAGCTGGCCGAGCCGCAGACGAGGCTGACGTGAGGCGCTTGCTCGAAGATCTCCTCCCCCTTATGCTGCGCGACGCAGCCGAGCACGCCGAATACCTTGCCGGCGGCCTTGGCTCGTTTGAAATTGGCGAGCCGCGAAAAGACCTTCTGCTCGGCCTTATCGCGAATGCTGCACGTGTTATAGAGGACCAGCCCGGCTTCGTCGGGTGATTGCACTTGGCTGTAGCCCCGTGAGGCCAGAGTCCCGCGGACCTTCTCGCTGTCGTGAACGTTCATCTGACAGCCGAAGGTTTCGATGTAATAGGTCTTCTCGGGCATCTACTCGGCCATTGGAGCTACTGGAAGCAGTCCGGGCAACAGTGAACCCAGTATACCAGCCGAGTTTTTGCGTTCCCCGCGCAACCACCGACCGTAAGCGCTCCGCCGCCGACCCTCGACAGCACCCTCGAGCGGGCCGAATCCATATGGCCGGGCGTTTGATCCGGGTGCGCCTGGATTCGTTACGGATGTAACGGCCAGGGGGCTGGTTAGCCAGCATGCGAATGTCCTTGCTAACCTTTGAGGCATAACCGGCGTCTTTACGTGACAGCGCCGGGCTAATGGGCCGGTCTATTGGGCCGGTCTACTGGGCCGGTCTACTGGGAGGATGATCGTGAACATTCGAGCAACCGCATTCGCCGTCTCACTGATTCTGGGGACGGGCTCGGTTCTTTTCGCCGAGCCGAACATCAAGGACTCCTGGCACCAGTGGCGCGGTCCGAACAACAACGGTGTTGCTGAGAGCGACGCGCCGCTCAATTTTTCCCCGACCGAGAACGTCAAGTGGAAGATCGCAATCCCTGGCAAGGGCAACTCGACGCCGATCATCTGGGGCGACACGATCTACCTGACTACCGCCGTGCCCACCGAGCCGATCCCCGAGCCGCAAGCGCGAGGCGGCGGGGGAGGTCAGGGTGGCCCGGGGCGAGGCGGGCAGGGGCCCGGCGGACGGGGCGGTTTCGATCCGGCCCGCATGATCGAGCGCCTGCCCGAAGAGCAGCGCAAGCAAGCCGAGGAGCTGCTTAACGGCCGCAGCCCTCGGGACCTCAGCGATGAGGAACGCCAGAAGTTCCGCGAAATCATGCGCTCGGCGTTCGGTGGCCGAGGCGGTCCTGGCGGGCGCGGTGGCCCGGGTGGCCCCGGCGGGGGTGCCGGCCCTCTGGTCAATCACAAGTTCGTCGTGATGGCGATCGACAAGAACTCGGGAGACATCCTGTGGGAGCAGACGGCGGCCGAACAGACGCCGCATGAAGGCTACCACCGTCAGTACGGCAGCTTTGCGTCGAATTCGCCGGTGACCGACGGCGAGTGGCTCTACGTGAACTTTGGCTCCCGAGGCGTCTACGCCTATGACCTGTCGGGCAACCTCAAGTGGAAAAAGGACCTGGGGAAACTCGAAATGCGGCTGGGCTTCGGCGAAGGGATTGCCCCGCTGCTCCACGGGAACTACCTGGTGATCCAGAACGACCACGAGGGTCAGTCGTACATCGTCGTTCTTGACAAACGAAACGGCAAGGAACTTTGGCGGGCCGAGCGCGAGGAGCGCAGCAGTTGGCCGCAGCCGATCGTCGTGCAGTACGGCGGTCGCGAACAGCTTGTCACGAGCTCGACGCGTGTCCGGGCCTACGACCTCGCGACGGGCGACCTGGTCTGGGAGGCCGGCGGACTCGGCGGCAACGCCATCCCAGCCGTGGTGAACGTCGACAACGAGATGGTGATCGCGATGACCGGCTGGCGTGACGCCAACGCCTTGGCCATCAAGCTCGGCGGCAAGGGGGACCTGACCGACAACACCGATTACATCGAGTGGACCAACGACAAAGGTAATTCCTATACTGCTTCACCCGTGCTGCACGACGGGATACTCTACTTCGTGACGGATCGCGGCATGGTGAGCGCCGTGGACGCCCGAACGGGCGAGAAGTTCTACCACCAACAGCGATTACCCGAAAGCTACACGTTCAAGGCTTCACCGGTGGCGGCGGCCGGCAAGCTTTACCTTGCCAGCGAGGAAGGCGACGTGATTGTCTTGAAGCTCGGCAAGACCTACGCAGTCCTCACGACCAACAAGATGGGTGACGAGATGTTCGTTTCGTCGCCAGTTATCGTGGGCGGCGACCTGTTCCTAAGGAGTCAGGACGAGCTGTTCTGCATCAGCCAGAATTGACGAGTCGGCGAGCGGCGCGATGGGCCGCGGCGACGGGCGAATCGATAAGTAGGGGCACAGCATGCCGTGCCCGTCTTCGGGGCAAGTCGTCCGTTCAACGCCGCCGGGCACGGCGTGCCCCATTGCAGGTCGTACGACATCATTGCGCGGTGCTCGCCAGATAGTCCGCTAGTGCCTCGACGTTGTTCGCGAAGGTCGTCGAGTTGATGATTTGCTCAAGGGGCGGCTTCGCGCCGGGGAAGACTTCAAGGGTTTCGTTTTCGGGAAGCGACAGGGTGCGGTCGCCGACCGTAACGACCATGTCTTCGGCGGCGAACAGTTGAACGATCCGCTCGGCTTTCCCCACGCTGCCCTCTTCCACCCACGCGCCTCGTTCGTCCAAGGTGTTGATCGCCTGGCTTGCCCGGCGAGCGAGGTCTTCAAGGCTCGGCTCGGGTTCGGATGGAAGGTCAACGTCCCAAGGCGAGAGTCCCTCGAGCCGGTCGGGGCGCCGCAGCGCCGAAGGATCAGCGTGGCTAACGCGCTCGTACTCCCGCGCAATCGCCGCGAACTCATCTCCGCGCGTCAGGACGCCGTAGTGTCGAATGACCGACTCGTCGCTGTAGCTGACCCCGTAGCCGCTGAGCAAATTTGTCGATTCACCGCGTACCCGAGCACGCGTCCCTTTGGTGATGTAAAGCGGCCGGTTGGTTTTCAGCTCGTAGAACCGCGCCATGCAGACCGACCCCGCCGGACACGCCCGGGCGCGATAGGCCGAGGGGTTTTCGACCTCCGGTAGTTCGGACTTGCGGTAATAGTCGAGTGCCCGCGGAATCGGCTCGATGTATTTCTTGTCGCCGGTCTCGCGATAGAGCAACAGCAGCGTCTTCAGAACGCCTTGCGATTCGCCTCCCGTGACGGATGGTGGCTCGAAGATGCGAGCCCAGGCCGGGTGCATGTCGCGGTCATACTGCTGCGCCCACCCGGGCTGAGGATCAGGCATCTGAGCCAAGAGGATGAAGTTAGCGCCCTTCTCGGCCACGGCCTGGTAGCGCGGCTCGTCGTAGATGCGCGAGGCCTCGAGCATGGCGTCGATCATGTCGGAGTTTGAGTTGTCGTTGAAGGTGTAGTGGCCGCGGTAATCGGGGCCGGGCCATGTGCGCGACCACGACTCGGGGTAGCTCGCCGGCTTGACCGGAAACTCCGCCGGGTCGGGAGGGCCGCCAAAGCGTTGCGGCCAGGCGCCGTTGGGGTACTGTGCCTTGATGAGGCTATCGAGCGCAAATAGTGCCGTCTCGTGGATCTTCTCGTCTTTGAAATCCAACTCGCGGTCGACGCGCATGAGTAGGCGCAGGGCGGCCTGCGTCACGTTGTCGTCGAGGGTCGTGGCGGCCCGCCGGACACCCGCCCCATCCAGCTGGTCCTGGCCACAGTTGCCCTCGGCGCGATAGGGATAGAGTTTCCTTTTTTCGGGGTCGAATTCGATGATGTAGTCCCAGCCGCCCGAGCAGAGCTGGCCTTTGACCAAGGCGTGTGCCGCGTCGCGGGCCGCGTCAAGATAGAAAGGATCCCCGGTCGCCTCGTAGGCGGAGAGATACGCCATGCCTACGCGCGGCGTGCCGGCGCGCTGCACGGTCACTTGCGAAAGTCCCTCGGCGGATTCGGAACGGCCGTAACTGAGGTCTTCGCTATAGCGGAAGTGATAGCCGCCTTCCGTTGAGACTTTGCCTCGGTAGAAGTCGGCCGCTTGGCGGAGTGCAGCCGACGCCTGGTCGGCGGAGACCGAGGGGTCGGGCTGGGGTTGGGCGCAGGACGAAGCCCCGAGAAGCAGGCACACCGCTGCTGCCACGGATGCGAGGAAGGTGCTGGCGCGTGGCGAGGTGGCCGGCTCAGGAGGTTCGCTGTCCGGGTTGTGAGCGTCGGAATTGCTGGTCGTCATCGGTGTAGCTCCTTCGGGGAGGCCTGTCCGCCCAAGTATGAAGTCCTTTCAGTTGGCCGTCAACCGTCGCACCGAACTCGCAGCCTGATGATAGACGGTTCAGGCTCGGCTGAAAGTGCATGACGATTCAAAGTTGCCGGGAATGGCCGATATGCTCTCTGAGAAAGCTTGAAGGAGAAACGCTTGCACGTGGAAGACAAGAAGCGGGCCGACGGCCGTGAGATGTGTTCGGAACTGGTCGAGGTCTCGTTTCACGATCAGACCGGTAACGTCGTTTGTGAGAAGGGTTTGCTAGAGGACTTGAGCAAGGAGGGCTTGTGCTTCAGCCTGGCGATTCCGATGACTGTCGGCTTGGAGATGGAGTTCCATTGCGATGGATTTAGCGGAAAGGCCCATGTCTGCTATTGCAACTTGGGGGAGTACGGCTACTTGGTAGGGGCCGAGTTTGCGGACGGTTGTGGGTGGGACAAGGAGATGTGGCGTCCGAAGCACCTGATCTCGCTGCCGGAGATCGGGAGTCGATGATTCGGGCGCTGCCGGGGGAGGTGGCAGGCGACCCGGCAGCCGGCCTCTATGAGCCGGCCTGCACTGTGAGTGAACCCTTGACCTCTTGCGGTCCGCGAACTGGGCTCTCAGCCCGCCGCAACCGGCTCTTGCGCGCGAGTCGGACAAGCAGGTTCGCCAGCAGCGCCGAGTCGTGGCGAACCACCGTGCCGGCTGCCAGCAGATCTTCGAGAAGCACGTCAGCTCCCATCTCTTCGAGCGTGGGGCGGTCGTCTTCGACCGGCCAGGCGTGCTCTTTCTGGTAGCGCTTCTTTATAGACGACGGAATCTTACCCGAGTTCAAGACGATGCAATCGACGATTGGTAGGCCGGCGTGTTCGAGAAGGGCGCGCAGGTGGTCTGAGGCGGTATACCCGTCCGTCTCGCCCGGCTGCCACATCAGGTTAGAGATGTAGACTTTGAGCGCCTTGGACGCGGCGATGGCCTCGGGAATCCCATCGACCAGCAGATTTGGCACGACGCTCGTGTAGAGCGACCCCGGCCCGAGCGTTATCAGGTCGGCCTCGCCGATCGCGGTTAGAGTCTCCGGCAGCGGCGTGCAGCGCCGCGGCTTGAGTTGCACCCGCCGGATTCGAGCCTGCGCGCTCGAGATTCGGGTCTCTCCCCGCACCGAACGGCCACTTTCAAGTTGCGCTTCCAGGCTCACGTTCTCAAGCGTCGACGGGAAAATGCGGCCGCGAATGGCCAGCACCTCGCTCGACAGTTGGATCGCTTGGTGGAAGTCGCCGGTGACTTCGGTCAATGCTGTGAGGAAGAGATTGCCGAAGCTGTGGCCTTCGAGTCCCTTACCCATGCGGAAGCGGTACTGAAAGAGCCTCGACAGAAGCGCTTCATCTTCAGCGAGTGCCACCAAACAGTTACGGATGTCCCCGGGAGCGAGAATGTCGAAGGTGCGGCGCAGTTTGCCTGAGCTGCCCCCGTCATCGCTGACCGTAACAACAGCCGCCAGATCGACGAGCGGCCCATCGCCGCCGGGCTCGGCCCAGCCGGCGGCAAAGCGCTTGAGCCCATGCAGCACGGTCGAAAGGCCGGTGCCACCCCCGAGTGTAACGATGCGCAGTGGGTCGTTGGGCGTTTCGACCCTGCCGTCGAACGGCGGCTCCGGGCTGTCGGTCGGCGACCCGCCCACACGGCGTTTCCTGGAATGCGGGAGCGGCGTCTTGTCCCTCCTAAGTAGATTTCCGTGACGCACCGTTGCCATGAAGAAGTTCCGCGATGGAGGGTTCGTTGAGGACCGGCGACAAATCGGCGTCATTCAAAGCCAGGACTCGGCTGCGAGGGTCTAGGTCGATGGCCTTTTTCAAACTCCGATACGTCTTCTCGATGTCACCGCTCAGGGCCCACAACACCGCTGACGCCAAGTGAACATGCGCCGCCTTGGGTTGCATCCTGAGCGCATGGCGGAACTGGGATTGTGCTTCGTCGAGGCGCCGCTCATTCACCAATTGAATGCCGTAGTTGTAGTGTTCATCGGCGGTCTTGAGTCTGACTTTACTGGGACGTAGGCGCTGCCGACAGATCTCGACGTACACGCCGGCGCGATGGCGCAGACTGGGATGAGGCCCCCCGGCGACCCCCTCGAACCGCTTCAGCGCCTGCGAGTACTTCTTAGAGTTGAAGAGCTTGACGGCCTTGCCGTAAAGCTGTGCCTGACGGCCCTCGGACTCTCGCAGGGCTTGCGCCGCCTTGAGGCGCTCTTTCCCCTCGGCAGTGGGAGGCGATGGCTTTGGAGGCCGCGGGCCAATTCTCACCGGCGTCTTGGCGGCCTTCTTGGCAGTGGCCTTCGACCGATTGGCTGTCGCTACCTTCTTTGTCGCTACCTTCTTTGTCGCTGCCTTCTTTGTCGGCGTCTTGTTTGTTGCCGCCTTGTTCTGTCGAACCGTCTTTGCAACAGCCTTCTTCGGTCGAGTCGTCTTGGCAACGGCCTTTTTCTTCGGTGCGGCCTTTTTCTTCGGTGCGGCCTTGGCCTTGCGGGCGGCCGGCTTCTTTGCAGCCTTCTTCCCCTTGCCCGATGGCTTCGCTCGCGTAGGCGGCCTCTTGGCTTTGGCGGACTTCTTAGAAACGTTAGCTTTCTTCGCCGCCGGCTTGCGTGGGGGCGCTTTCTCTACAGCCTTCTTAGCGACTCGGTTCGCCTTCTTCGCAGCCTTCGCCATGGTTCTCGTTTTACAGTAAGCCCGCCCGCAAGGTCGGCACTCTGCCGAGGCCGCCGGATACCGCAGGCCACGTGCTACACGCTCATTAGAACCTACTGCCTGCGCCGGGTACCGTCGCTGTGGGTTATAGCAAATTCTGAAACATCCGGCAACCCTAACGATTTTTCCAGCAGGTTTATTTCGTATTTGCTGGTTGGACATGATCCTCCCCAGCACTCCCTTTGGTGGGCACGCGCTCAGCCGTCAAGAGATTCAAAACAAAAGTGTTACCGGCTTTCTGCTGACGATTCTCGATCATTGGAAAGAGGCCGTCACGACCACAAGCCTGGCAGCCGGCTTGCAGCACTTCTGCTTTCCGTGTCCTAATGAGGGGTTTACCCCAACGGCTTGACGGCGCGTCACTAACCGATGCCATCCAAACGAAAGCTAGTCATCCTGCAAGAGCAAGTAGTAGCTTGCGAGCGCTGTCCGCGGCTTCGAGAGCACTGCCGGCACATTGCCGAGGTGAAGCGGCGGGCCTACCGCGACTGGGACTACTGGGGCCGTCCGGTCCCTTCCTTCGGCGATCCAAAGGCGCGTCTGCTGATCATTGGGCTGGCTCCGGCAGCTCACGGCGCCAATCGCACCGGGCGCATGTTCACCGGGGACAGCTCGGGCGACTTCCTCTACGAAGCTCTATACAAGACCGGTTTCGCGTCGCAACCCAGCGCCACGCGCCGCGGCGACGGCCTGGAGCTACGCGATTGCTACATCACCGCGGCTGCCCGCTGCGCCCCGCCCGACAACAAGCCGTCGCGGGAGGAGTTCGCCGCCTGCCGTCCGTATCTCGCCAGGGAGCTGGAACTGCTTGATAATGTGAGACTTGTCGTCTCCCTTGGCCGCCTGGGCCTGGACTCCTACCTGACGATCCTGCTCGAAGAGGGCTTGATCGAGCGGCGCTCGGCCTATCCATTCGCTCATGGGGCCATGCATCGTCTACCGTCTCCTGTGCCCCGGCTGCTGTGCTCCTACCACCCGAGTCGTCAAAACACCCAGACCGGGCGGCTCACCCGGAGCATGTTCCTCAACGTGTTTCGCAAGGCAAGCCGTTTGATTTCAAGCGGTTAGATTCGATTCCTCCCTCGCCGAAAAAAATCCCGTCCCAGGGCAAAAAAGATGCAACCACTGACCGGTGGAGGGCATCCAATAGTACCCAGACAGGAGAAGGACGATGACGAAGCGACAACGCGAAAAAATTCGCAGGCAACTCGAGGACAAGTTGGCCGATCTGAACGGGTTCTCCGCCCAGCGCAGTGAACTGATCGCCGAACGGGTCAACGACCCGATGGATCAGATCCAGTCGCGGCAGGATCTTGACCTCACCGTACGGACGATCGACACGAGCTGGCGTACTCGCAAGGCCGTCGGGACCGCGTTGAAACTTTTGGAAAGCGGCCAGTATGGCACCTGCCAAGACTGCGGCCAGCCGATCAACCCGAAACGGCTCGAAGCGATCGCCTGGACCACGCTGTGCGTGCATTGCCAGGAAGAGGCGGATCTAGCGCAGGCCGAGCACGACGCCGGGTCCGATTTCAAGCGCGCCGCGTAAGGCGACCATCAGCAAGGTTGGAAGTCAGCAAGGCCCTGGGTGAGCAAACCCCAGGGCCTTTCGCTTTTACTGGAACAACGCCCCCTCTCATTGCCCTCGGCCCGGACCGTAGAGCACCTGGCCGGGCCTGGCTTCGGTGATCTGGCCGCCGTCGAGTACGAGTTCGCCGTTCACGATCACGAACAACACACCCTCGGCGTACTGGTGAGGGCGGCCGAACTCGGCGCGGTCGATGATGCGTTGCTCGTCGAAGATGGTGATGTCGGCCTTCATGCCGGGGCGCAGAAGTCCGCGGTCAAATTGGCCGACTCGTTGTGCCGGAAGCGAGGTCATCTTGCGGATGGCGTCTTCGAGGCGCAACAAGCGCTTCTCCCGCACATAGCGGCCAAGAACACGAGGATAAGTCCCGTAGCTTCGAGGATGAAGGATGCCCTCGCCGAAAACGGGGATCTCGCCATCGGATGAGATCATCGTCCCCGGGTACTGCATGATGCGGGCCACGTCCTCCTCGTTCATGGCGTGGTAGACGGTCTTGCAGCCGCCGGCGATCTCAACCTCGACGGCCGTCGTGGCGGCGTTTTCCACCGTGACTTCACGTCCGCGGTCGCGGGTCACGTCGGCGAGGGTCTTGCCGTTGAGGCTGGTGTCCCACTTGCAGAAGGCGAACTGAACGTTGCCGGGGTCGCCTCCGCCGCGGTTGGTGCGAATGGAATGGATCGTCTCCTTTGTGATGCGCTCTTTCAAGGCGGGATCCTTCAACCGCGCGACCATCTTCTCGCGTCCACCCTCTTGTATCCAGGGCGGATAGATTGCCGCGCTTCCCGTGCTGGACGCGGTGTAAGGGTACTGGTCGATGGAGACATCGACGCCGCGCGCACGGGCTTCATCCACGAGTTCGAGCGTCTTGACGCTGTCGCCCCAGTTGGGCGGGCCGATCGCTTTGTGGTGGGTGAGCTGCGTCGGCAAGCCGCCCTTCTCGCCGATTTCAATCGTCTCGCGCACGCTGTCGAGAAGACCGCCCGCCTCGTCGCGCATGTGTGAGATGTGCATGCCTCCGTACTCGGCGGCGATCTTGCCTAGCGCAACCAGCTCTTCGGTCGGAGCAAACACACCGGGGACGTAGAACAGCCCCGTGCTGAGTCCGAGGGCCCCTTCTTGCATGGCCTGGCGCGTGATTCGCCGCATCTGGTCGAGTTCATCCGCGGTAGCTTTGCGGTCGGCGTTGCCGATCACTTCCCGGCGGATGGACCCGTGACCGACGAAGGAACCGACGTTGACGGCGATGTCGGCCGCCTCCAGTTTTTCGAACAGCTCGCGTAGCGGGATGGGCGAGCCGCCATCGTTGCCTTCGATGATGCTGGTGACGCCTTGGCGGACGTAGTTCTCGGCCGTGGGGACTTTGAAGATTCCCCGGCGCCCGTGGTTATGCATGTCGATGAAGCCCGGGGAAACGATGTGGTTCTTCGCATCGATGACGCGGTTGGCCTGGGCCCCGCCGAGACGCCCGATGGCGTCGATGCGGTCGCCCCGGACGGCAATGTCGGCACGGTACCAGGGATTGCCGGCCCCGTCGAGGATCCGTCCGTTACGAATCAACAGATCGTAGGGCTCGGTTGATTGAGCGTCGACCCGTGCCGGCGTTGAAAGGCAGAGGGCAAGAAGGAAGAGTCCGAGCGCCATGGGTCTTCTTGTCGGTACGAAACTTCGCTCGATCACGATGCTTTTCTCCCAATCTTGCCGGTGCTCGGGGGTGTGGCGTGAGCCTCCAGGTCTGGCGAGAACCGAATCCTCGGTCCTCAGGTCCACTATCAACAGCCGCTGCTCGGTCACTGGCTATCCTGAGTCCCGAAGAATCGAGACTCGGCAAGTCTGGAGGTGGAGGCTTGCGCCACACATCAGGGGGCGTCGCCGTCGATCCAGGCACACAGGCCGTCTGTTGTACACAGGAAGACGCGGAAGTCTTCTCGTTCGTGGTTCTCCGACCACTTGCGGCCGTTCACGAAGAACGCCTTGGTCCAGGCCTCGCTGTCGAGAGTGTGCTTGGCGAGCACCGAGACGCTCGCGACTCCCTCAGCCGAGCGGCCTGTGCGTGGGTCCATGATGTGGCTGTAGGTCTTGCCGTCGATCTCGAAGAACTTTTCGTAAGAGCCCGATGTCGACAACGACTCGTCCTTGAGATAAAGCTCAGCCGCGGTGACCTTGGCGGTTCGCGGATTGCGAATCCGCACATACCACCCGCGGGGCTCGTCGGGCGGCGCGCCGATCGCATAGAGGCTGCTCCCGGCGGCGCTGATAAACGCGCGGGTCACTTCCGCCTGCCGCAACACGTTGGCCATGCGGTCGACGGCGTATCCCTTGCCGATGCCGCCCGGGTCGAGCTCGACACCGGCCTTTCGAAACTCGATCGTTCGCGCTTCCACATCGAGACGGAGGAGCCCGTAGCCGACGCGCTTCCGTGCCCGTGAGATCGCGAAGCTCGACGGAAGCTCGCCCGACCCCTTGAAGAAGCCCCATGTCTTCATCAACGGGCCGACGGTGATGTCGAACGCTCCCTCGCTTTGGCGGGAGTAGTCGAGGCAGCGGGCAAGCAGCCGCGCCATCTCAGGCGAGACTTCGACCGGACCGGCCGCCGCCTCGCGGTTGATGCGACTTAGCTCGCTGTCCGTCTTGTAGTTGCTGAGAAACCGATCGATGCGCCGCGCCTCGTCAAACGCCGCACGAACAGCCGAGGCCATCCGGCCACGATGCTCGCCATAGGCCGCAATCGTGTAGACCGAGCCCATGATCGAGGCACTGGCTTCGTATCGCTGCGGGGATTGGCCCGGCGCGCTGGTGTCGGAGGCTTGTGGCCGAGGGGTCTGCCCGGCCACGATTGCGGCCAGTAGCGCGAACAGAACCAGGCCGTGGGCTGACCACCTTCCCAGCGAGCGCGGACACGCGAGGCCGTCCGTCAAAGCAACTCGACCTCGCTCGACGCCAAGTCTCCGCCGAGAAAACGCGACGCCTCGGCCTCCACTCGATCGAGGACTTCCTGAACGCGCTGCCCGGTCTCCGACACCGTTACCACGGCAATCGAAGACCGCTGCCAGGTGTCCTGGAAATCGACCTCCGAGACGGCAACGTTAAAGCGGCCGCGCAGGCGATCTTTCAAACCGCGCAGCACTTGCCGCTTGTCTTTCAGAGACTGAGAGTGTTCGATGTGGAGGTGCAGCGTAAGGAGCCCGACGGCCGCCATCAGACAAAGGCTACGTCGGCCACCTTCTCGGTCACGAAGGCTTCGATGACATCGCCCTTCTTGACGTCATTGAAGTTCTCGATGCCCATGCCGCACTCTTGTCCGGAGCGCACTTCGTTGACGTCGTCCTTGAAGCGCCGCAGCGAGCCGAGCTTGCCGGTGTAGACCACGACGCTGTCGCGCAGCAGATGGACCTCCGCGCTCTTGGTCACGCGGCCTTCCTGAATCACGCAGCCGGCGATGGTTCCGACCTTTGACGCTCGGAAGGTTTCGAGCACATCGGCGCGGCCCAGGAACTTCTCCTTGAGCACTGGGTCGAGCAGACCCTGCATGGCGCGTTTGATCTCGTCGATCAACTCATAGATGATCGTGTAGAGACGGATATCGACTTTGTCGCGGTCGGCCATGACCGAAGCACTGCGCTCGGGGCGGACCCCGAAGCCAATAATGATGGCGTTCGCCGCGGTGGCGAGCAGCACGTCGGATTCGGAGATGGCCCCCACGCCGGTGTGGAGCAGCCGTACCTTGACCTTTTCATTCGAGAGTCTTTCCAAGGCGTCAGAGAGAACCTCCATCGAACCCTGCACGTCGCACTTGAGCAGGATCGGCAACTCCTTGATCTCGCCGGCTTTGAGCTGCTCTTGGAACTGCTCGAGCGACAGCCGGGACGACTTGGCGAGCGCTTGCTCGCGAACTTTGTCCTCGCGATGCTCGACGATCTTCTTGGCCTTGTCGGTGTCGGTGACGACCTGCAAGGAGTCGCCGGGCGCGGGCAGTCCTTCAAGGCCCAACACAACGACGGCGGACGACGGGGGCGCTTCGGTGACCTTCTGGCCGGTGTCGTCGATCATCGCGCGCACCTTGCCGAACACGGATCCCACCACGAAGTAGTCACCGCCGCGAAGCGTACCGTTCTGTATGAGGACGGTGGCAACCGGACCCTGGCCCCGGTCGAGCTTCGATTCGAGGACCGTACCCACCGCCGGCCGGGCCGGGTTGGCCTTCGGCTCACGCAGATCGGCGACGAGCAAGACCATCTCGAGCAAGCTGTCGAGGTTCTGCTTCTCGGTGGCCGAGACGGGCACCATCACGGTGTCACCACCCCAGTCCTCGGGAAGGAGCCCGCGGTCGGCCAACTGCTGCTTGACGCGGTCGGGCTGGGCGTCGGGTTTGTCGATTTTGTTGATCGCGACGACAATCGGCACGCCCGCCGACTTGGCGTGGTCCATGGCCTCGAGCGTCTGAGGCATCACGCCGTCATCAGCCGCCACAACCAGGATGACAATGTCGGTCACCTCGGCGCCGCGGGCGCGCATACGGGTAAAGGCCTCGTGGCCGGGCGTGTCGATGAAGACGATCTTTCGCCCGCTGTGCTCGACATGGTAGGCGCCGATGGCTTGCGTAATGCCGCCTGCCTCCCGCTCTGCAACGTTGGTTTCGCGCACGGCGTCGAGGACCGATGTCTTGCCGTGGTCGACGTGCCCCATGACGGTTACAACGGGGGCGCGAGGCAGCAAGTCGCCGGTGACTTCGGACTCCTCGACCTCCTGCATGGCTTCCTCTTCAAAGCTGGTTTCGGTCGTGGTCGCGCCGAACTGCTTGCAAAGGCCCTTGAGAGTCTCTAGATCGAGCGTCTGATTGATCGTGGCGAACAGGCCGCGATCGACCAGCACCCTAATCACCTGGTTGGCTTTGATGCCCAGCCTCTCGGCTAGTTCCTTGACGGTCGTGCCCTCGCTGACGATAACCTCGGTATTGACCGCCTTGGTAGGAGCGATCGGTACCCGCCCCTGCCGTCCCAGAACCTTGGCCTCGCGCTCCGCCTCCCGATCGCGAATGGTCCGCGCCTGGGGCCGGCGCCGACCGGCGTGGGGCCGGTACCCGTGTGCGCCGGGCGCAGAGCCGCGGCCGGTTGGGTGCATGGGCCGGCTGAATCCCGGCATGGCCGGACGGGACATCGGCATGCCCGGAACCGCCGCCGCAGGCCTTCTGGCCCGCTCGTAGATCGGTTTTCCCGGTATCAACACCGGTTTCTGAGCCTCCCGTGCCACCGGCCTTGCTGCGCGGCCGCCGGGGCGGATTCCTGCCCCTGGGGCGGCAGGTTGCGCCGCGCGGGCCACGGGACGCTGACGGGCGCCAGCGGCGTGGTGCGATACGGGAGGCCGGATCGGCGCTCCGGGCAGGACCGGAGCTTTCTTGGCCGCCAGCGGCGCGCGAGGACCCAGCGTCGGGCCCGCGGCAGCCGGCTGAGTCGGGATCGGCTTCACTGGACGGGCCGCGCCGGTCGTGGCCGGGGGAGCAGCAGAACCTCCGGGCAAACTGGAAACACGGCGGCGAATCGGTTCCGCCGACGCCGTAGGTACCGGCGGCATCGTCGTAGCCGGCGCCCTCGCAGCGAGTGTCTTGGCAGCGGGAGTCTCGGGATCTGTAGGGGTAGGAGTTGCCGCCGGCTTTGCCGCTGTGGAGGATGCTTGCTTGAGCGGAGGCCGCAGAACCCGCACCGGCGGACGCAACGGCGCACCGCCCCGCCCGCTGGGAATCGAAAGCTTTGCGGCTGCCGGCGCTGTAGCCGGAGCGGCCGTCGGCTTCGCTTCGGCGGCGGGCTTTGCTTCGCGCGCAGGCGCGGCCGGGGCTTTCGTCGGCCGAGCGGCGGCCTTGGCGGGCGCCTTTGCCTTCTCGGCGGACTTCGACTCGTCGAGAATCAGTTTTCGGACCTTCTCGGCTGCTTCGAGCTCCACCGAACTCGAGTGCGTCTTCTTTTCCTTGACGCCCGCCTCGGGCAACAACTCCAGAATGGCCGAGGCCTTTACCTCAAGTTCTCGAGCTAGCTCGTTAATCCGAATCGTGGTTTTCTTCGCCAAAACTACCTCTACTCCGTCGCCGCTACCGTGTCATCTTGTTGGCCCTCGACTGAGTGTTTTTCATCGTCCACGCCCGGCTCCGGACCGTTGGCCGAAACTTCAGCCGGCTCGGCGGCGCCTTCGGAGGCGTCGTCGAGCTCGAGACGGTCTGCTCCCAGGTTAAGATCCATGTTATCAAAGTCTTCGTCGAGTTCTTCGTCGACATCCTCGTCCGCGACACCTTCGACGGGAAGACCCGGCATGATCGCGGCCGCGTCGCTTGCAGCGGACGCCGCCGCTGCCTCTTGCGGGACCGGCTCCTCGGTTTCCTCGATCGGGGGCGGCTCGGCGGCTACCGGCATCTCGGGAGCGGGCGCGGCCTGTTCGAACTGCGAGAAGTAGTTATTCACCGACAGGGTGATCTTCTCCACCATCTTGGGCCCGATGCCGGGGATCTCCTGGAGTTGCTCCGGCGTCATGTCAGCCAAGCGCTCAACCGTCGAGGCACCGGCATCGATGAGCTTGTCGACCAGCTTTTCGGTCAACCCATACTCGATCAAGACGCTCACCGGCGACCCGGCGCCGACCATGGCGGCCATGGTCGACTCGACCTCCTGCCGCTTCTCTTCTTCGCTCTTGATGTCGATGTGCCAACCCATCAGCTTGGCGGCCAGACGAACGTTCTGGCCTTTCTTGCCGATGGCTAGCGAGAGCTGGGTATCGTCGACGACGACTTCGAGATGCCGCTGCACGGGGTCGAGGATCGTAACGCGGCTAATGTTCGCCGGGCTCAATGCGTGAGTGGCCATCTCGATCGGGTCTTCGGAGTACCCGATGATGTCGATCTTCTCGCCTCGCAACTCGCGGATAATCGACTGTACGCGCATGCCTCGCATACCGACGCAAGCACCGACCGCGTCAACGTCCCGGTCGCTCGAGAGCACAGCGATCTTGGTGCGTTCTCCGGTCTCGCGGCTACACGCGCGGATCTTGACCGTTCCATCGTAGATCTCGGGCACTTCCTGCTCAAAGAGCGTCTTGACCAGCTCTTCGGAGGCCCGTGAGACGATCACCGCGGGTCCGCGGCCTGCCTTCTCGATCGCCTTAATGACGAGGCGGACACGATCACCGGGCGAGAAACTCTCGAGACGCGACTGCTCGCGCCGCGGCAGCCGCGCTTCGGTGCGCCCGATGTCGACGATCAAATCCGGACCCTCGACCCTCTTCACCGTGCAAGGCACAATCTCGCCGATACGGCCCGAAAACTCGTTGAAAATCGTTTCGCGCTCGGCCTCGCGGATCTTTTGAAAGATCACCTGCTTGGCGAGTTGGGCCGAGATACGGCCCAGTCCCTGCGTCTCCTTCTTGAACCGAAGCTCACTGCCCAGCTCGGCTTCAGAGTCGCTTCGCCGGGCTTCGGTCATGCCGATCTCGCGGGCAGGGTTGGCGACAAAGTCGGTGACGATCTTGACGGCGTACACTTCGATCTGGCCGCTGTCGGAGTTGTAGTCGGCAACTAGCTCCTCGCCGGTCTTGTAGTATTTGCGGGCGGCGACAACGATCGCGTCCTTGAGAGCGTCGATGACGATTTGCGGATCGATGCCCTTCGACTTACTCAGATCTTCGATTTGAGTAAAAAGACTCTCCATCATTAACCTCTTCGAGCCACCCTAGAACTCCACAACGAGCCGGGCCTGCTCGATATCGTCAAGGCGAATCTTTAACACGGATTCGTCTCCAACCTCCATCGCGACCAGGTCCTGCTCGTACCCGCGCAACCTTCCGGTGAACTGTTTGCGGCCCTCATGCGGGTGCCGCAACTGGATGCAGACCTTCTTGCCCGCGAAACGCTCATAGTCCACCGGCGTCCGCAGCTTCCTGTCGAGCCCCGGCGAGGACACTTCCAGCCGGAAGCGCCCGGGAACCAGATCCTCCACATCCAAGAACGCGCTCACCTGGCGCGAAACCAACTCGCAATCGCCGTGCGTGATGCCCTCCGGCTTGTCGATAAAGATCCGCACCAAACCGTTTTGGGTGTCGCCACGACACTCTAGGTCCACTACCTCCAGACCTTCGGACGATGCTACCCGCTCCGCGATCTCGCGGATGCGAGCCTGTCGTTCCGCGGTGACCCAAGCCATGGCCGCTACGGCTCTCCTGGCTCACAGAACCAAATGAGCAATAAAAAAGTGGGCTCAACGCCCACTTTGACTTGCGTCATTGGAAAGTAAGCTGCTTTTATTCTATGCCGTGTGGGGCCGAAAGGCAAGACAGCAGCCCGCTGTCCAGCGATTCCGCAACGCGGTCGGGCGAGAGCCGGGAAGTGATTGGGGAACGAGCGAGTTAGGTGCGGGGCGAGCGGGGCGAGCAGATTCGCAGCCGGACGAGGGCCTCGGCGGGGCCCGAAGTCGGCCGCGGAAGACACCGCTACGCTCGGCTGCCGCTCGGCGGCGTGGTGGCAGCGCAGGATGGCAGGGAGAAAGAAAACCACCCGCTCGCTATGGCGAGGGCCCCGAGCCGTACGGGCAAGCCGCCGCCTGATACAGATCAGCCGCCATCGCGCGCGCCCAAAAGACTCGCGGCTTGCTGCGCCGCAGCGATGCCTTGAGATTGCGCGCAACAAAAACGTGGAAGAGATTAAAAGCCAGAAACACCGTCAACAGAAAGTTCTCGATCGCCGCGGGGTCGTGCTTATA
Organism: Bryobacterales bacterium; assembly: GCA_965261065.1. Taxonomy (GTDB): domain Bacteria; phylum Acidobacteriota; class Terriglobia; order Bryobacterales; family UBA6623; genus JAKZVK01. Next base: position 779,978 of record OZ253444.1, read on the forward strand.
TACGTGGTCGGCGTGCCAGCCGTTGACTAACTCGTTGAAACCCTGATTCTCGATGTCCCAGCGTTGATGGCCCAACCTTACCACCCGCGCGGTCCGAACCTGCAGTGAGGAAAGGGTCGTCACCCACACCCACTCGCTGTGATGCGGATGCGGTTGGGAGTCGAGTTGCGCATACTGCTGCCAGCTCTCGACGGAACGAACCACCCGCAGCGGCTGCTGCACCTGCGGCCACGACACCAGGCCCTCGTGATCCCACCACTGGCAATCGCGACCTTGATAGTCGCCGCGTTGGGGCGCCGTGGTCGGCCACAGCCCTTGGACGTCTTGATAGAGGTTGCGGCGCTCGTCCTTGAGCACGATCACGGCGTCTTTGCCATGCCCCAATAAGAAGTTGATAAACGGGGCGGTGGCGTAGAGAGCATCGGCCAACACGACGTCAAAGGCTCGCGGATAGGTCTCGAGAACTCGCGCCAGCAAACGGTGCGCCGCGGCCATCTCGTCCTCGCCGGGCCGTTGCGGCTCGGCGTCGAGCAACAGTCGCAGCGGTTCGGAGCCGGGGGGCGCATCGGAGAGCAACAGCAGTGTGACTTGGCGATGGTAGTATTGCATCTGCTGGCCATCGCGGCGCTGCACGGTGCGCTTCAAGCATCCTCGACAGCAACGGCGGTAGCTGGCGTGAGACTCATGGCCGTCGAGCACGGCCACGCCCAGCCCGCCGATCCCGGGCAGGGCCTTGTTGCGCTTGAGCCGTTCGTAGACGTGATGAATCGCTGCCCGCACCGCGGCGGCATCGAGCCGGCTGTAGACGCGCCCGAGGGTGTCGGCACTGGGCATCTCGCGGCCCAACCACTGTTTCCAAAACGGTGCGGGCGCTAGCGTCTCTAACGCGTTGAGGCTGCCCAGCCGTGTCCAGAACAGCACCAGCACCGACTGCAGCACCACCCGCGTCGGGATGCGCGGCCGCGGCCTGGTGTCGCCGACGGCGGCCAGCAGCGAGTCCCGCAGACCGTAGACCTTCTCGGCGTAGTGCAGCAGGCGTCGAAGAACGTCATTCCTCCCGGCGGCTTCGGAGCCGCTTCCATTCACGCTCGGAGACCTCGTCGAGGAGCCGTTGGAGTTGCTGGTAGGCGGCCACGGCCTGGCGGACGCGGGCCTCCCAGTGGCGGGGCACAAACAGCTGCTGCAGTTGCCCTTGGCGATTCCGCACCAAATACAACGAGGCGTGAAGCTGACCGCGAGCACAGCGACAGGTGGGCTTGCCGCAGGTGCGTTGGCGGGGCGCCAGCGTGCCGTGCAGCAACCAGCGGCCATGGACGAGCTGCGCGATGCGGGAGCGGAGCCTACGCTCGGCATCCGAGAGATGAGAGCGAGTGGGGGCCGCCTTCATGACTGGTATAATTAATATATATCAGAATAACACATGGGTCAAGTCCGCCGGGGGAATGCGAATCTGCTCGGACCTGGAGGACGAGCGAAAACACTTGCTAAATCAAATGTTTCCGACCCTCAAGAAATGTGGATGCGGAACCGCTGCCCGCTGTCCCCGAATTCGGTTGGGCTTTGCTCAATAGCAAGCCGACTGGCTACCCTGCCTGCCGCCGGTCAGCCCCGACCCTGCCCCTGGTCGAGCCACGACCCGGGACGTCGAAAGCTGCATCCGGCCAGGCGCAGTCGATTCAGCCCGACCTGCTCGGCGGCTCGGACAGTTTCGTCATCAAGTGCCTGATCGACCGCCAACAGCGCCGCCGGAGACGAATGGCCTGGGCCCCCGGTTTTACGCCGGGCTTGGTACAGATCAACGGCCAAGTGCCCGAGGGTGTCCGACCGGCCAGGTACCGCTGACCGTTACGGTCGACGGCATCGAGAGCCAGCCCGACAAGTTCATGTACGTGGCGGAGTGAGCCTCTCAGCCGCGCGTCAAAGCCGGTAGAGCAGGGCGGGCGGCCTGCGAAGTCTAGGCTGCCGCCTGCCGGCTCATCTCCGCCAGCTTCAGAGCAGCCGCCTCGCGGGCCTTTGCGATCGAGTCGAGCTTGATCTGCTCGTAGCCGCGAATCTGATCGGGGATGCGGGCTAGCTCGACCGCTTGGCCGAGGTTGGCGGCGCTGAGGCCTAAAAGCACTCCGCGCAACACTTCCCGATACCAGTCGATCAGGGCACGCTCCTCGCGGCGGATGTGGACCCAGCCGAAGGGATCGAGCGGCGTCCCCCGCAGCCCTTTCAGCCTGGCCAGAACGCGCAAGAAGGGGCCGAACCACGGACCGAGCGACAACTTGCGCTTCCAGCCCAGCGCCCGCAGCGTGGGCGGATGGAGGTGGTAGAGCTTCTTGACCGGCGCCTCGAACGTCTCCCCCATCCGCGCGTCGAACGCCGGGTCGGTCAACAGCCGCGCCACCTCATACTCGTCCTTGTAGGCCATCAACTTGTAGAGGTAGCGGGCCACGGCTGCAGCGAGTTCGTCGCTGCCGGGCCGCGTTTTCTGTTCCGCTACGCGTACCTCTGCGACGAAGGCCCGGTACTGCCCGGCGTAAGCGGAGTTTTGAAACCGCGTCAATTCCTCGGCGCGGCTCTCGATGAGGCGGTCGAGTCCTGGAGCCTCGGCGGTCGCCGAAGGCTCGCCGATGACCTCATCAAGCACCCGTGGATCTTGGTGGTACTGCCGGCCCCACCGAAAGGCCTCCAGGTTCCGCTCAACCTTGACACCGTTAAGACGAATCGCATGCTTGATGGACTCGGCGTCAAGCGGCACGAGCCCGGCTTGGTAGGCGACCCCCACCAGGAAGACGTTCGTGTACACATGGCCGCCAAAGAGTGATTCGGCCAGCTTCGAGGCATTGACAAACACGGTTTTCTCGGCGTCAGTGAACTGGCGAACCGTGCGCGCGAAGTGTCCGTCTGTCGACAAGACGGTCAAACCCTTGCGGATCGAGTCCCCGGTCGGAATCTCGTGGGAGTTCACGACCGCCGCGGTGCGGTCAGGATCTAGGCGACGCAGGTTGGCCGCCCCCGCCGCTCCCATCACGTCGAAACCTAGCACGAGATCGGCCGAGCCCTGACTGATGCGGTTGGCGCCGTCGATCGGTTCGGTCGAGATCGTGAGGTGCGAAACGACCGCGCCACCCTTTTGCGCGAGGCCGGTCTGATCGAGCGTGGCGATATGCTTTCCCTCGATGAACGCCGCCGTCGACAGCAAAGCGTTGATCGTCACCACGCCCGTACCACCGACGCCGGGCATTAGGATGTGATACGGTCCCTCGGGCGCTACCTTCTCGGCCGGCTCGGCGATCGAGATGTCCGGGAGCGCGGGCAGCGGCTTCTTCTTGAGGCCCGACCCCTCCTCGATCATCACCGACACGAACGACGGGCAGTCGCCCATTGCGCAGGTGTAGTCGGCGTTGCACGAGGACTGGTGAATCCGCGTCTTCGGCCCGTACTCGGTCTCGACCGGATGCAGCGACACGCAGTTCGACTGCGTCACGCAGTCGCCGCAACCCTCGCAGACGCGCTCGTTGATCATGATGCGCCGCACGGGCTGGGGCATCAGGCCGCGATTGCGCCGTCGGCGCTTCTCCGCGGCGCACATCTGGTCGTAGATCATCGCCGTCGTGCCGGGGGTCGCTTCCAGATCCGCCAGCACTTCTTCGATGTCATCGCGCGGACGCAGTTCGGTCATCTTCGCCAGGGTGGAGCGCTGCTTGTAGCGGCTGAGATCGTCCGTGAGCAGAACAATGCGGCGAACACCGTTGGCTTCCAACTCGCGCGTGATCGCCGGGATGGTGAGCTTGCCGGCGGCGTCCTGCCCGCCGGTCATCGCCACCACGTCGTTGTAGAGGATCTTGAAGGTGATGTTGACGCCCGAGGCGACCGCGGCGGCAACCCCAAGCCGCCCCGAGTGGACGTAGGTGCCGTCGCCGACGTTCTGGAAGATGTGGTTCTTACCGCTGAAGGGCGCGGCGCCGATCCACGCGGCGCCTTCGCCGCCCATGTGGCCGAGGTAGGCGACGCCTCGATTCCCCTCGAACCGCGCGGCCATGCCGTGGCAGCCGATCCCGCCGCCGGCGATCTGCCCCTCCAGCAGTAGAGTGGAGCGGTTGTGCGGACAGCCCGAGCAGTAGCTCGGCGCACGATGGGGTGCGCGCTTGCTTTCGTTGATGCGCTGGTCGATCTCGGCCAGCTCGGCGAGGCACTGCTCGATACCTGGAGCGAACTGTTCTACGGGTGATGTGGGGGCACGCCCTGGCGTGCTCGCCGGCACAGCATGCTGTGCCCCTACATTCGAAAGGCTGAGCAGCCGCTCCGCCAGTCGCTTGCTGATGATCTCCGCGTCCAGTTCGCCGTCGCTGGGGAAGAGGATGCTGCCGTCCCTGTCGTTCTTGCCGTAGATGGCCGGCCGCCGATCGCGGTTGTAGAGCAGCTCGCGAAGCTGCAGCTCGATGAAACTACGCTTCTCTTCGATCACCAGCACTTCGTCGAGTCCTTCGACGAACTCGTCGATGATCGACGGCGCGAGCGGATAGACCATCGCGAGCTTCAAGATGCGTACGCCGAAGTGTTCGAGGGCCGCGTCATCGAGACCTAGATTCGCGAGAGCCGACCGCAGGTCGTAGTACGCCTTGCCCGCGCTGATGATGCCTAACCGGTCGCCCTGATGCCGCACCTTGATCTCGTTCAGGCCATTGACGTCCGCGAACTCCCGTGCGGCCAGCAGACGCCGCCGTCGCAACTCCTTCTCGAGATGAAGCGAGTTGGGGACGATCAACAGTGGGTTCATCACCTTTTGGTACGGCTCGCCGTCGATCATCAGCTCGGGCTCGACCGTGCGGCAGTGTTCCGGGTGCAGCAAGACCGTGCCGCCGCCGTCGCACACATCGGTGGTCAGCTTCATGCCGGCCCACACGCCCGCATAGCGCGACAGGGCAATGCCGTAGAGGCCGTAGTCGAGCACCTCTTGGGTGTTGCCGGGGTGCAGCGTGGGTAGGCCGAAGTTGTAGAACGACAGCTCGCTTTGGTGGGGGATGGTCGAGCTTTTCGAGCCGTGATCGTCGCCGGCCAGCGCCAGCGCGCCGCAGTTCTTGCCGGTGCCGGCGAGGTTGGCGTGACGAAGGACGTCGCCCGAGCGGTCGACCCCCGGCCCCTTGCCGTACCAGATGCCGACCACGCCGTCGACCTGCGGGTCGGGCAGCGCCTGAAAGACCTGGCTGCCCATGACGGAGGTCGCCGCCAGATCTTCGTTCACCCCAGGCAGGAAGTGAATGTTGTGCTCGTCGAGCAGCCCGCGCACGCGCTCGAGCGCGAGGTCATAGCCGCCCAGCGGCGAGCCCTCGTACCCGGAGATCCACGTACCTGTCTTGAGCCCCGCCCGCCGGTCACGCCGCATCTGCTCGATCGGCAACCGCACCAGCGCCTGGATGCCGGTCATATAGACCCAGCCGCCATCGAGCACGTACTTGTCGTCGAGCGAGTATTCCCGCACCCTCCGCCTCCCCGCGGTCGTTTTTCACTCTACAACAGTGGGGGAGGGCCTCTCTAGTCGACAAATGCTACCTGAAGGGCCCAACTTGCGTCCAGAGCCTGCCTTGCCCTGTCGATCTCGTCCGCGATAGCGCTTTGGCCCCGGTCGATTAGAGTCTCGAGGATGATAGGCACGCGCTCTGGAATTAGGTCTGCCACCGACTGGTAATCAGACACAGCGTACACGGATATTGGATCGTGGTGACTGCGAGTATTCAGTTCGCTGATATGCACCTCGGCCAGGCGGTCGCCCCAAACCTCAAGAATGAAGCGGGCCTCGGTCATAGTCGGATCGACTTGGCGAGCATGGGCAATGTCAAAGCAGAGCTTCGCTTCAGGCAGTTCGCCAAACACCGCCTGCAGATCCCGAGCGGTACGTCCAAAGCGTTTCCGCTTGTCCAGATTTTCGATCAGTAGTTGCCGGCCAAAGCGGCGCCACGCTGAAGGAGACGATATCACGTCGGGGTGCGCAACAATGGCAATACCTTGTTCCATCGCACTTACCAACAGTCCGATGACCTTCTCCTCGTCTCCAGGGCTAAGCCGACTCGGTGCGTGCAGGGAGACGAAGTTGTATGCGGCCAAGTCGAGTGCCGGTAGCGCTCGCACAAGCGGCTCAAGCTCCGGCAGTCTAATCGCAGAGAGTTCGACCGCAGGAAGGCGATACCGGTGCAGCTTCTCCAGAGCGGCCCGAAAATCCCCCTTGGCAACGGCGCCAGTTGAGAACCCTATCGGCCGCGTCAAAAGATCCCATACTCCATGGTCAAGGTACGCATGGTTTCGCTTTCTCTGAAGAATAGACTGGTCAAGTGGGTCTGGAAGTTCTGGCTTAAGTCCCGGACCTCTTGCCAGATGGGTGAGATGTCTCGTTCATCGGTAGACATCTCTTCGAGTTCTCTTCTTTTCCCATCATCGTCCAGAATTGCGAGAGCTGGGTATCCACTTGACTCAGGTGACCCCAAGATGTAGTGTAGGGCCTGGTGGAGGATTACCCGCGCGACCAACTCGAATTCGAGTCTCGCTTTGCGAGCGAGGAGGCTTGCCGCGACTATCTGTTCGCCTTGCGCTGGCCAGAGGGTTTCCGCTGTCCAAGGTGTGGGCATGAGCGCGCTTGGCCGGTGCGCAAAGTGTGGTTCGAATGCGCTCGCTGCGGGCGACAAACCTCCGTCACCGCCGGCACGATCTTTCAAGACACACGCAAGCCGCTGCGGCTGTGGTTCCGGGCGATGTGGACCATCACCACGCAGAAGAATGGGGCCAGCGCCCTGGGTCTACAGCGCGTTCTGGGACTGGGCAGTTACCAAACCGCCTGGCCTTGGATGCACAAGCTGAGGCGAGCGATGGTGCGCCCGGGGCGGGAGCGATTGACGGGCCTCGTCGAGGTCGATGAGACCTACTGGGGCGCTGAAGAAGAAGGGGTAATCGGCCGGCAGACCGAGCGTAAAGCGTTGATTGCAGTCGCCGCGGAAGAGAGAGGCACCGGGCTGGGGCGCATCCGCATGCAGCGCGTTCAGAACGCCTCGGCGGCCAGTTTGATGCCCTTCGTCGAGGAGTCGGTCGAGCCGGGCAGCGTGGTTGTTACCGACAACTGGTCGGGCTACGATCCGCTCAAGAAGAAGGACTACCAGCGTCGTATCATCTCGATTAACAACCGCCGCGAGCAGGCCTCGCAGCTACTGCCGAGGGTGCACTTGGCGATCTCGCTACTCAAGCGCTGGATGCTGGGCACGCATCAGGGGGCGGTCAGCCACGAGCATCTGGACTACTATCTCGACGAGTTCGTGTTCCGCTTCAATCGGCGCAGATCACGCAGTCGGGGCAAGCTCTTCTACCGCCTTGTGCAGCAGGCCATGGCGGTGGAGCCGACGCCGTACCGCTCGATCGTCGCCGATTGGGACGCTAAGACGCTGTGAGCCCAACTACAAGATGTTGGGGTCACCTGAGTCAAGTGGATACCCGGCATCACCAATTGCCAAAGATTCCAACAGGAGGAGCACCCGCCGAGTTGTATTCGAGTTGAGGTCATCTTCTCCTCCGATCTTGTGGACAAGATCGTGGCTCCCAACCATACAGCCGAAGACGCCGGACGGTCCCGGCTTTGCCAGCTCCAGTGTCTCTAAAATCCCCGCTACCGTGTGCTGTTCTTGCTCATGACTCGGCAGGGCCTGTCCGTCAATCAGAAGAATCCAGTCCGTGTCGCTGCCCTTCGTCATCTCCTGGCGTGCTAGCGAGCCGAAGACAACCAGGCTGGTATCAGGAGCTAGCTGCTCTGCAAAGGCAGTACGGAGCCGTGTGAGCCATTTCTCCGTGTTCTGCTTCGCCTCCCGGATCGCGGGCCAGTCCGCTCCCAGTTTCGTTTCCAGAGTCTCAACTGAAGTAGGTGGTGAGGGATCTTCGCTACGGCGCATGAGACCACGACCCTTGCACTTCATGATATCTCAGGGATGATGCGGTCAAAGCTACGGCGGGGCAGCCAAGCCGCGCCGGCGTCACTCATGGGAGCGAGTGATGACGGGACACCCATGCTCGCGCGGGTCCCAGCCGTAGACCTTGACCATGGTGTCGGGGTCGAGGCGCAGGGCCGTGGCTCGCAGGAAGACCTCGCGCTCGTCGGCGTCGGGATACCGCATGCGCACGCCGGCCTTGGACGCTTCGATCATGATCTCGGTCAGCTCGAAGACCATCGCGATCTTCCGCGACCGGCTCATCTTGCGGTGGATGTCGAAGAACACCTCCAGCGCCCTCGGGTCAGTGTCGGTGTAGTAGTCAGAGCCCGCCATGGATTCCCATTGTAGAGAGGTCGAGCGGTATCGCGCCTGCGACTTGCCGGCTGGTGATGAGTCCGCGGCGAGTTGGCTATCCAAGAGTGGCTCAAGCCGGCTCGGAAAGGACGCTGAAAGCGCCCTGGGTCGGAGCAACGGGAACCGTGCAACCGGCCGTAAACGACCGACCTACAAGCGCTTCGCGGGGAAGCCGACTAAAGGAGCCTAAAGGCAACTCGGGGGAAATCACAGTCACAGAAGTTTTAAGCTCGCAGAATCAACAACTTAGCCCTGTCTGAGGCGGTTCGCTCCAGGTTCGTTGTGTATCTTGGGACTAGGGGACATCCATGATAGGTATCTGTCAAGGATGGACGCAGTCATCCGAATCCTCCCGTCAGCGGGGGCGTTGTCTTCAGCAGTGACGCTTCGCAGCCCGAGCGTTTTTGAGAATCAAGTCGCAAGGTCAACGAGTCACGTGACCAGACATCCATGTGCGCGCATCGGGTCGCCCCACCGTACCGGCCGGGGGACCGTCGCGGAAGATTCAGTTTGGGTTTTCAGGCCCGCCGGCCTCGAAACAGAGATACGGACGCATCAGAAATTTCCCAGGAAACTCCCAGCAAACTCCTTCGCGTAGTCCCCAACAGGCGAGGACCGGCGGGCCGCTCGTGACACCGCACAGCGTCGATGAAACTCTTCGTTTCTCCTTTTAACAGAAAAAAAGCAAATTCTCCTCGTTACGCCTCGGCCGCAACCCGCGGCACGAACGCGCGGCCACTGGTGTCCACGGCCCGCAGATACGCCACCAACTTGCGCGCCACGGCCAACGTCGCGCGATTGCGAGACCCGCGCGTCAACTCCCGCTCATGGACGTCGTGCAGTTGCGGGTTCCAGCGCGGCGCGAGTTTCGCCGCCTCGATCAGCACCCGCTGCAAATGCTTGTTGCGCTGCTTCGACAGCGGTCCCCGCTGCGTCTTGCCGGCCGACTCGCGCTGTGCCGAACACAACCCACAGTAACTCACCGCCTGGCCCAGCGAACCGAAGCGCTCGGGCTCGACGGTCTCCAGCGCCCAGGTCAACGCCGTCACCTCCCCCACGCCGCGAATCGACTGCAGCAACTCGACGCGTTCCCGCAACAGCGGATGGCGCCGCAATCCGCGCAGTAACTCCTGCTGCAAACGATCGAACATTTCCAGGCTGCCGCGGGTGATGGCGAGCAGCTCGATCACCGACTCGGGCGTGTCGCGCAGGCTGTCGAGATAGGAGTAGAAATAGTTGCGCCCGTGCAGCCGCCGGGCATCGTAGGGTTCGCCCACTTCCATCAGTAGCCCGCTGATTTTGTTCTTCATGCGGACGGCTTCGCCCAGCAGCAGATTGCGATAGCGCAGCACGCGCCGCAACTCGTGCAGGGCAGGCGGCGCCACGTAGCAGCGCGGCAGCAGGTTGCAGCGCAGCAGGTCACTGATCTTGGTGGCGTCGAGACGGTCGTTCTTCTTCTTGGCGCAGGCGATGGCCTTGAGCATGGCCGGGTGTGCGACTTGCAGTTCCTGGGCGAAGGGCTGGAGGTGATCGTAAATCCAGCCGGTAAACAGGGTGGCTTCGAGCGCGCCCACCCAAGGGCGCTCGAGGGCTGACGCCCAAGCGGTCAGGGCGGCGCGAGTGGCCGCGACCTGACCGCGCTGGACGATCGTTCCGTCCCCGGTTTTGATGCAGAAGCTGATGCTTTTCTTATGGACATCGAGTCCGATGTAGTAGAGTTCTGGCATGGAATCCTCCTGGGATTGGCTCTGAGCCGACCGCGTGGCCGCTCTCAGCATTTTGCCCCCGGGAGGATTCCTCTTTGCCACTACCTATGCATTGAAACAGGTTCATCGCACGAAGCGGGCTTTGCAAGCCCGTTCCATCCGTTTCCGTTCGTTGTTTTCGTTCGTTGAGTAAGATGCGCCCGGCAGTCCGCTTCAACCAAGCGGCCCGGCGACGGTGCGCTTTGCGCGTATAGCTGTTGAAGGCGGGAAGGCGTCCGCTGGACGCCGTGAACTCTGGAGGAGGTTCGATGTACAAATCGACTTGTTTTCGTTACGCCACCACGCTGGTGACTGTCCTGGCTTTGTGCCTTGTATTCACGAACGGGGCCGAAGGGCAGCAGGTACCCTCTCCCGAGTCTGCGGAGGAACCGTCGGGGCCGCAGGGAGGCGTGCCCACAGGCCCTGGAAGAGCCGCGAAACCCGACCCGGACACCAAGGCAAAAAAGGCCGGGGCTTTCGAGGCCCGCTACGAATGGTTCCAGACCCTGATTCCGCCGCGCATGGCTTCCGACATGTTCGGTCGCCGCATCGCCCGCAACTATATCGCGATCCAGGTGACCGTCGAGAACAATCACGAGGAGCTGGACCTCATCGTCTACGACGTCGAGGTGGACTACAGTTGGCTTCTAGAGGAGTTCTGCAGGGAAAACGGCGAAGAAAAGGTAAGGACTTCGCAAGGGCAGGTCCTCCGTTTTCTCTGCGAGAGTTCCAGCCAGGAGTTGAGCATCCTCCGCGGCGTGGCGGAGAAAGGTCAGATCAACGATCCGCGCAACCGCATCCTGCGAATCCTCACCGGTCTGGGGACCGTCGCATCGACGCTGCCCGGCATCATTACTTTCCCTGTCAACTCGTCGTACACAGCGGCCGTGTCGGCGGTTAACGGAGCCGGGCTGACCGCATACCGGGATACCTTTCCCGACTTCACCGTCAACCAGTTGAACCGGTTGAACGACGCCGCTTATACGGCCAACACCGTCGTCAAGACCAAGAACTCTCGAGTGTTCGTTGCGTTCATCCCCCTGGATCTGTTTCTTTCCAAAGACGAACGCAAGGTGTACTGGAAAGACCCGCACAAGTTCTTCGGCGAAGACGACGACAACAACAGTGACGACACCATCGACCTCCGCATGCTCCAGATCATCATCTCGGCCGAGCACGTGGTTCCCCGCGACGAAGTGCAGCCACTCATCATCAGTGTCCGGATCGACCAAGAGCAGATGAAGAACTTCGCCAAGCTAGAGCCGGTGTAGGGTTTCATTCGCGGACGCTTTCTTGACGGTGCGGATCCCGTGATTGACGGCGCGGACGGTCTGGGATTGAAGATCGAGATTGACAAGAAGCGCCAATCCAACGACAACCGGCTATTCTTCGTGATCACACCGAGCAAGATCCTAAAGCAGGGGCAGTCCCTCTCCTTCCAGGTGGTCCGCGGCGACTTGAAGTCGAACACCCACAGCATCGCGTTGAACCATCCGGGCCCCACTATCAGCGACATTAACCCTAAGGTTGGCAAAGTCGGCAAGGACACCGAGGTGAAGATCACCGGCACGAACCTCGCGGGTCAGGTGACGCTCGTCGACGAGCAGGGGCAGGCGATCACGGGCGTCACCCTGAAGGCGACGACGCCTGTTCCCGCGGACTGCGAAGCCCCGACCTGCTTTGCCGCGACGCTGACCATCGACTCGACCGCGGAAAAGAAGACGCACAAACTCCGAGTGAAAATCGGTGAAACCCTCAGCCCGGCCTCGGGGGCGCAAGACTTCAAGATCGAGTAATCCGGCGAGAGTGTGGCCCCCACGGCAGGTTTCAGCCCTGCTCAGGGGGCCCCCGCCGTCACTCGACGATCGCCAGCTCGGCCAGGTAGATCGCCGTGATGGCCTTGCCCGCCGCGTCCTTCTCGTGGGTTGAATAGTACGAAACCAGCGCCCGAGTCGGACTCAACTCCAGGAACCCCGGATACGAATTGTCCCCCGCGCTCGGCAGCTCGGCGAACTCCTCCAGAGTGTCATTCGCCAGCCAGTAGAGCGTCGTGCGCGGCCCACCCTCGAGTGACTTGCGGCCGCCGACCAGGTATCGCCCATCCCACTTCACCACCAGCGGCCCGCCGATCTGGCGGCCCAGCTCCTTCCGCTCCCATTGCTGGTAGGGCGGACGCGAACGTAGCACCAGCGCATTGGCGCTGCCGCTGCCGCGGGCCACGGCGAGAATGGCGCCGCCGGGCTCGAACAAGAACGCCGTTTCGTTGCCATACCTCTCCCGGAAAAACCCGGAACGCCGCCAGATGAGGCCGTCGTCGCTCTCGAGTAACGCCGATTCGAGCAGGGCATCCCGCTCTTCGCGCGTGCTCGACTCGGCGAACTCGCGCTTGCGCCGGCCGCACAAGTACGCCTTGCCGCCGAACTCGGCCGCGCGCCAAATATAATGCCCGTACGTGCCATCGAGCATCGCGGGCCCTTGCCAGCGCTGCCCGTCCTCGGTCCACGCGGCATAACCCAAGTGCTGATTCACATCGTAGACCTCGGGCGAGCCATCGCCGCAGTACCAAGTGCCGGTGTAGACGAAGAGCTTCCCTTCAAAGACCAGGAAGTGAGGGTCGCGCACGTCCCGCTTGGGAACACTGAAGCGATGCACCTGTTGCCAGTCCCGTCCGTCGGGGCTCGAGAGCACGACGATCGACGAGGTGGGGTGCACCATGTGGCCGTCCGGACAACTGCGGAACGTCAAGTAGAATCGCCCTTGGTAGCGGACCAGGTCGGTGAAGGCATTGTGTTCGCCATTGTGGAAGACGCGCCGCACCGACTCGACCTTGACTTGCGGTAATTCCTGCGGAAGGGCCACACCGGGCAACGACAACAACGCCGCACCCGTCAGCAACGACACACCGGATCGTTTCGCAAACAATCGCTTCGCATGGTTCAACATGTTGGGATTCTCCTTGCGTCCGGCCGCTCGCCGGCGGGATCAACCGCGGCGTCACCACTCGCGAGCGCACGGGACCGGCGGCCAAGCTCTGTCACGGGCTGAGAAACCGCACCATTGTCGCACGGGCCTCGAGCTGCCGCCCTGCCCGTCCTCGCCAGCTAGGCTAGCGCGTTCCGGACTTGAGCGTTTCGGAGAAGTCCCAGCGTATGTTGGTGCGCGCTCGGACGGTTCGCCCGCGCGGCCCGGTCGCGCTGCCATCAGGATTGTGTTGAAGCCCAATGATAATGTCCCCATGAGCGCCCAATAGAAATGTCCCCTACTCTGAGGCTCCGAAGGAGGAGCCGAGAGTGGGAAGGACATGGATGAGTGCCAAGGAGTTGAGGCGCGGCGAAGTGCTGAGCCGAGTGAAACGAGGGGAACTGAAGTTGACCGAAGCCGCCGAGCTGCTGGAGGTCAGCTACCGCCATGCGAAGCGTCTGAAGAAGCGTTACCGTGCGGGCGGGGCCAAGGCTTTGGTGCACGGTAACGTCGGCCGTGCTTCGAACCGAACCGATCAGAAGCGACGCCAGCAGGTTCTCGAGTTGGTGCGCGAGAACTATGCGGGCGAGGGGCACGAGCGCTTCGGGCCGACGCTGGCGTCGGAACATCTGGCAGCCGACCACGGCCTGGAAGTGCCGCGCGAAACACTGCGGCGCTGGATGCTCGCCGCGGGTCTGTGGAGCCGCCGTCGCAAGCGCCAACCGCATCGCACCCGGCGCCAACGCAAAGCGCACTTCGGCGAGCTGATTCAACTCGACGGTTCGCACCACCACTGGTTGGAAGAACGCGGTCCGAAAGCCTGTCTGATGAACTTCGTCGATGACGCGACCGGTGTGGCGCTGTGCCGTTTCTCGGACCAGGAAACGACCTGGGCCGCGGCCGATCTGCTCGCAGCCTGGGTGCGTCAACACGGCGTTCCCAAGGTGTTGTACTGCGACTGGAAAAACGTCTACCAGCGCCAGCCGACGTCGCGGGAAGCGCTGGCAGGCATCAAGCCCGAGACGCAGTTCGGGCGCATGTGTGCCAAGCTCGGCATTACGATCATGGCGGCTTCCTCGCCGCAAGCCAAGGGCCGAGTGGAGCGCCATCACGGCACGCACCAAGACCGCCTGATCAAGAAGATGCGGCTGCGCGGGATCGTCGAGTACGAGGCGGCGAACCGTTATCTCGACGAGGAGTACCTGGCCGAGCACAACGAGCGCTTCGCCTGTGAGCCGGCGGCGGCAGCGGACTTTCACCAGGCGCTCCCCCGCGGCACCGAGCTGCGAGGGGTGTTCTGTTGCGAGTACGAACGGGTGGTGAGCAACGACCGGGTGGTGCGTTTCGAGAATCGTTGTTTGCAGTTGAAGCCGAAACGCAACCAGGGCGTGGGGGCGGGGGCACGGGTGACGGTCCAACAGTGGCGCGATGAGAGCTTGCAGGTGAGGTTTGACGGGCACGAGATCGAGCACGACGTGATCGCCACGCCGACGCCACAGCTGCGGACGAAGCCAGCACCACAGCAGCGTCCGGGGGGCGGGCGCAAGCCGGCGGCGGACCACCCCTGGCGGCGAGCTGTGTTACGGAAAAAACGGGCTGCGAATACATAAGAGGGCTGTGGAAATGCCGGGTCGGATGGAAAGCGTGGAAAATCTCTCGAGGCAGCAGTACCGGGTTCGAGGAGCGGTGGATGGTTTTCCACCCTTCCCACCGCCCCTTGGAAATCGCTACGCGATTCCCACAGTTCCACAGCCCCGACGACGACGATATCTCTCCTACGAACAAGAAACACAAGGGGACACTTCTATCGAGCTACCGAGGGGGACATTTCTATTGGGCGTTGACACGCTGCCATCAGGATTGCTGCAGAGCGCCAAGCAGTAGCATAGAATCAGGATGAACCCACGCGAGGGCGCGTAGCTCAGTTGGTTAGAGCGCCTGCTTCACACGCAGGAGGTCCGGAGTTCGAGTCTCCGCGCGCCCACCAATCTTTTCAACAAGTTACAGACAACAGAGTCGCTACCCTTCGGTTCTGTGTCATCACGATGTGAGCAGCGCGGCGCGTTCCGAGCGGCCATGTTTGTAGCCGAGTGACCTCAGGGAAGTGAGGTCCGGAGGGCAGGCCGCCGGTTTTTTCCCGCTATCCTACCCGCCCACGGGGGACCGCTACTCCAGCGTGCAACAGGCGGCGATTTGCTGAGAGGATGAATCGAGGATGGACTTCGCCCCAGTTTTCGTGACGGTGGCACGGGTGCTGGTTTTAGGAATTCGTTGGACTAACCTGATGGTGGCCTGTCTGCTTCATAGCCGAGCCTTGGCGGGAGGCCCGGCCGAGTGGCTAGGGTTTCCCGAATGCTGCGAAAACGAGTTCGTCGAGATAGACCTCTCGACCCTTGCCGTGAAACTTGGAGACGAGTTCTTGATCAGCCAGCAAGCGAAGCATCGATCTTCGGATGAGCGTTTCTGTCTCCGCCATCACCGAGTCGGCGTTCGGGTCATGCTTCCATCGTCCGTGTGCCACCTTGGAACGGAAACCGTAGCACTTCTTGGCAGTTTGAAAAGGTTGTCGAGCTCCGTGACTATCCTCCGCCAGGAACATCGCAATGCGCTGCGATAACCGGAACGTCGTCTCCCTGGCGTCATCGGGGCCGAAGGGCGCTTCTCGCGCGATCCAGAACAGCAGGTACCGGATTTCCGCAGCGGGCATTTCCAGCGCCGCCCAAGATACGCGCACACCAGTCCAGGCAGAGTGGTCCCTAGGTAGATTCGTCAGGGCAGAGTGAAGGCGCTGTGCAAGCTCGAAGTCGCCCTGGCCTATACAGTCTTGAGCCTTTGTCCCGGAGCAGCCGGAGAGCGGGGAGTTGCCACGAGGCAAGGTCTGAGGGGTGTCGGGTCCGGCAGATGGGCCAGGATCATCATCAGCCGGTCGATCGTGAAGGTTGAAGTTCCGGTGACCGTTGGCATCCATCGAGCAAGGCTTGGATCTGTTCGAGTGTTTCGGGTTGCTGCACGGCGACTCCCATCGCCCGCAGCTTCTCTGGCGCTTACCCTCCCTGTCTCCCCTTTCAGGCTCATCTTGTGTTGGACAACACGGGATCCCGCTACTTTCGCGCAGCTTGTGTAGACTATGCTGATGGTCACTCCGGCCGGGTCTCCTCGTGGGTTTCGGAACGACAACCATGGCTGGCAGCACGAGACGAGATTTGACATTGTGTCACTGTTGCACCGGGTTTCACGCTTATATGAGTTGTAGGATCAGCGCACACCGCGAAAAGGAGTTCTTAACAGATGAACCCAGACAAACTGGAAGAACACATTTTCAGCACGTACATAGGCTTGCGTACCGGCATGGTTGTGATCGCACTCGCCCTACCGATCATACTCTGGGCCGCGGGGCGGCTGATCTTCCACGAGCCGCTCCAACCTTCCATAAGCGCCTACTACTGCACCGGGATGAGGGACTGGTTTTGCGGCCTCTTGTTCGCAATCGGCATCGGTCTCTACCTGTACAAGGGGTTCACCGACGAGGAGAACATCGTGCTCAATATCTCCGGTGCGCTCGCGTTGGGCATCGCAATCTTTCCTTACACCTGGCGTCCATTGGTCGGTCCTGTGACACCACACGGAATCTGCGCGGTCCTGTTCTTTGCCGGAATCGCATGGGTTTGCTGACGGCGTGCACTGGACACATTGGTTTTGATCAAAGACGAGAAAGTCAAACAGGTTTTCGCGCGGCGGTACAAGAGGATCGCTATCGCACTCGCCGTGTCGCCGTTGGCGGCGGTAGTGTTCAACACGCTTGGCGACTACGGTGCGATTATCTTCTGGATCGAAGTGTTCGCAATCTACGTATTTGCCTTCTACTGGTGGACCAAAAGCCGGGAACTCAAGCAAACACGGGCTCTGCAGCTTGCCATCAAGGGAGGTCCGGACGCCAAGGATCTCATCGATGTCCTCAAGTAGCAGCGGTGCGTGGCCCTTTGATCACCGAATTGACGCAGGATACAATCCGAGCGGGTCAGGAGTCAGGTTACATGACCACGAAAACGCAAGAGCGAGACGGAAGCCCGCTTCGCCGAGGTCGCGTGGCGATCCCTGTGGTTTAGAATCAAGCGAGAGACTGCGTGGGCGCGTAGCTCAGGCGGATAGAGCATCTGCCTTCTAAGCAGAGGGTCGCAGGTTCGAGTCCTGCCGCGCCTACCAATCAATCTACTTGCGCCATTAATTGATCGTTGCACGCTTGCCTTTGTCACTGGCCGCGGCGCGTTTACTTCACTCCGTACATAGGGCGGCGGATGTTCTTGTAGACGCGGTTGTTCGGGTTGACGGTCGTGTAGCCGGGCGTGTCGACTTCGATGATGCGGGCGGCGATGGGTTCGTAGGCCGCGCGGAAGGCGACCGCCGCTTTCACCACGAGAATGCGTTGCCGCTCCGGGTAAACACCGGCGCTGGTGAGCTGATGAATGCTGAAGGGGGTGTGGCGGCGACTGAGCAGCAGGAGCACGTTGGGTAGATCGCGGGTCGATGCTTCGGTGTGAGTGGCGGCGTGGATGACTGCCGTCAGGCCCTGGTCGAGGTAACGTGCCCCACCGTGACGGGCTTCGGTCTCGATGTATTGCCCGTCGTAGATCAGCTTGACCGTGCCGCGGATGCGAACCGGGTCGCCATGTTGGTCGTCGGTCTTGCCTCCGACCTCGCCCTCGAAGTCGTTGCCGACACCCGCCGCGACGGCCTGCTCGACCGCCTTCGGATCGAACAGCGCAACGACCCAGCCCTGGGCTTTCTGGCGAATGAGTTCGCTCAGGATGAAGGTGCTGTCGCCGGGGCCGCCGCCGCCGATGTTGTCGCCGGTCTCGACCAGAACCACCGGGAAGGCTTCGTTGCCGATCGCCTGGCCGACGGCCGTGGTGGCATCCGGCAGCGTGAGTTCGAATTGATCGCGCCGTTCCCATAGCATGTCGGCGAGGCGCTGCGCTTCTTGCTCGGCGAGGGTTTGGTCATTGTCGGTGACCACGACGACGCTCGGCGCCATGTTGGGAACGTCGGCGTAGTGGTAGCTGCCCGAGAGGCTGGCCGCCAGGAAGCGGGGATCCTTTTCCAGCCGCCGCGTCTCTTCAACGATCGCCAGCAGCGGTTCGCGCTTGGTGTACTGATGGATCTTGGTGAGGTAGAGCAGCGGCTTGACGATCGCCTGGGTCGGACGCACCTTGCCGCGGGCGATCGCCGCCGCGATACGGGCCGCGCGAAGGCCTCGATCGCGCTGGTCGATGTGGGGGTTCTCTTTGTAGGTGAGCAGTGCGGTCGAGAGTTCGACGATCTCTTCGCCGACGTTGGCGTGGAAGTAGTGCGTGACGACGATTGAGAAGGTGAGACCCATGGCGTCCCGCACGCGGTGGACGACCTCGGCGTCGCCGGCCTGGTATGACTCGGTGACCATCGCGCCATGCAGGGCCAGCAGCAGGCCGTCAAGTTTCGGAGCGGCCTTCAAACGTTCGATCAACTCACCGGTGATCGTGTCCAGAGCTTTATCGGTGACGGGGCCCGAGGGCACGGCCCAGCCGACGATCGTGGGGTACAGCTCGAAGCCGTATTCCTTCGCGCCTTGAATGTAGCCCGTGATCTCGTTGTTGGCGTGCTCGAATTCGCCGATGATCTCTTCGCCGCGGAACAGGCCGCGCTTGTCAAACTCCGCCAGGCCGGTTTTCAACTTGCTGTAGGTGTTGGACTCGTGGAGCATCCCGCCGACTGCGATCCGGGGCTGCTGGGCTGAGGTGGCGCCGGCCATCAGCACCACTGTAAGGCAGAGACGAAGTCGCATGGGCAGTCTCGTGGTTGAGCGCGTGGAGGCGTAGCGTAGCCGTGCGGGGTTCCGGCTCGCCACTACATTGTTGCTCGCGGCCGGCTGAGCGCGCACGGGTTGCGATACACTCTGAGCCGGACATGCCGTGCCTCGGTACGGCAGGACGGTAGCTGCTTTGCGGCGCGGAAGGCTGGGCGTGGGGTTACGTCGACCCGGAGGTCGACGCTGCCGGCCAGGAGGCCCGCGCCACTGGGCAGTCTCAAGGAGAGCTTCGATGCATACCATCCGCCGCTACGTTTCGAACCCTGTACGGAAGGAGCTTCTCGGTACGCTGACGCTACTGCTGACCGCCTGCTTCGTGTCGGCCGATGTGGCGTCGGCTGAAGGGACCTGGAAAGCCGGCGTCGCTGGTGTCGATATCACGCCCTCCGAGTCGATTTGGATGGCGGGGTACGCGGCACGCAAGAAGCCGTCCGAAGGGGTGCGGCACCCGATCCATGCCAAGGCCTTGGCGCTGGAGGACCAGATGGGGACGGTGTCAGTGATGGTGACCGCGGACCTAGGCGGCTTTCGCAGGGAGGTGGCCGAGAAGATCGCGGCGCGGGCCGCCAAGGAGCACGGGTTGGCGCGTGACAAGCTGGTGCTGAATGCGTCCCACACCCATAGTGGCCCGATCACGCGGGTGCGGAAACGCCCCTCGTATCCGCTCGAGCCGGAACAGATCGAGGTCATCAACCGCTACCAGAAACGGCTGATCGACCAGGTGGTTGGCGTCATCGGCGAGGCCATGGGGAACCGGCAGCCGGCGACGCTGTCGTACGAGCAAGGTCTGGCCGGGTTCGCGGTGAACCGCAGGCGTGTGCGGAGGCGTGACTACCCCAGCCCCACTGACCACGACGTGCCGGTGCTGGCCGTGCGCAAGGCGGACGGTTCGTTGCTGGCGGTGGCGTTTGGGTACGCCTGCCATGCCACGGTGCTGGGCGATTACGAGATCAATGGCGACTGGCCGGGCTATGCGCAGTCGGCGGTGGAGGACCGTAACCCGGGCGTCGTGGCGATGTTCGTTAACGGTTGCAGCGCCGACCAGAATCCATTGCCGCGGCGCTCAGTCGAGTTGGCGAAGCGCTATGGTGACACGTTGGCCATCGCGATCGACCAGGTTCTCAAGGGCAAGATGAAATCTCTGAGCGGGCCGCTGCGGACCGGCTACAAGCAGGTACATCTTGCGTTCAAAGTGCCGTCGAAGGCGGAACTCGACACGCGCCTCAACGATGACAATCGGCGCAAGCGCGAACATGCTAAGCGCATGTTGGCGATGCTCGAGGAAGACGGCAAGCTGACGGAGAGCTACCCCTACCCAGTTCAGGTTTGGCAGTTCGGCGACGGGCTCACCTTCATCGCTCTGGCCGGAGAGGTCGTGGTCGATTACTCGCTACGCTTCAAGGGCACTTACGGCTGGCACGATACTTGGGTGTCGTCGTATAACAACGACGTCTTTGGCTACGTACCGAGCTTGCGGGTCCTGAAAGAAGGCGGTTATGAAGGCGGGGACGCGATGTTGTTCACGTCGCTGCCGGGACCGTTCCGCGCCGGCGTGGAAGAGACGATCGCCGAGACGGTGGATGAGTTGGTCGAGCGGACCGGCGGAAAGAAGTAGGGTCGTTTACGAACCTTCCGGCTCTCTCGTGCTTTCCGTGCTTGCGGCCTGTGGTTGTGGCTGCCGCAGCGGCGGTGGGGGGTCGCGCTCCTGGTTTAAGCCGGCTATCGCCCGGGCAAGGGATTGCTCCCAGCGCGACTGCTGCTCCTCATCGGCCGCGTTTGCGTCCGGCCTTGCCTTCAACTCATCAAAGACGGCGAGTAGGTCTTGCCGCAGTTCGTGGCGCTTTTCGGGATTGTCGGCAAGCCGCAACGCTTTTGCGGAGTACTCGTACTCCTCGTCGAACTGGCGGTATCTCAGCAGGCTCATGGCGAGGTCTCGGTGGCCGTTGATGTATCTCGGGTCCAGCCGGAGGGCTTCGCGGCCGCTAGCCCTGGCTTTGTCGAGAAATAGTTCGTTGTCCTTTTTCTTCCGGAAGTACGCCGTCGCATAGAGTAGGCAACGGTTGGCGTGCGGAAGCTTGTTGCGGTGGTTCAGGTGGACAGAACGCCGCAAGTACTTTTCCGCCACCTCGGCAGGGTTTCCGAGAAACTCGGAGGGGGCCTCGTCGCCAGGGAGGATTTCCCAATCCCCTTCCGGATCCCACTCGGCCAACTTGAGCAGCACCCATCCGAGGTTGTTAGGGTACACGTCATTGGAAGGATCGAGCTTCATCGCCCGAAGCATGAAGCCGCCGCCTTCGATGAAACGCTTCTTGTCTTCCGCGCGCGTCTCCCGGCTCCCCTCGTTGACGATGCGGACCAGACCGCTCGTCCCGAGTAGCCAGGCATGGTCGCCCTGGCCGCTGTATTCCGCGTGCGCGTCCTCGGCGTGCTGGTAGGCCTTTTCAAGAACGTCCGGCTCTCGCCTGGCCAGGCGAGAGCCATTGCTGGCTGTAGCAGCGCGCCAAGCCGGCATGAGCGAAGGCCCGCAAAGCCGCGTTCCCTGATTGCAGGACACGTTCAAAGAACACTATGGCTGTGTCCACCGACTCCGCGGTTCGCTCACCGACAAGCATTGATGCGTAGAAGTAAGCAGCTTCAAGCAAGCCTCCATCCGCCTGCGTGGCATAGAGGAAGTTCTCTTTCGCCGTCTTCCACGCCGCTTGTTCCGCGGTTCGCTGGAACTCACTCAGGGCCTCCTGGCCGTCAGAGAATCGTCTCAGTGCTTTCCA
This sequence comes from Bryobacterales bacterium, assembly GCA_965261065.1. Taxonomy (GTDB): domain Bacteria; phylum Acidobacteriota; class Terriglobia; order Bryobacterales; family UBA6623; genus JAKZVK01. The sequence continues at coordinate 801,603 of OZ253444.1, forward strand.
GGTGCGCCCTGGAAGCAGGCCCTCCTGTAGCTCGAGAATCATGAAGGCCGCATCTCGAATCAACTCGTTCATCTGGGAGACGGTTTTGGTTTCCGCCGTCCTGCGCAGCACGCGTGCGCTCACGGAGCCGCCTGAACCGCCAACGCCACGGTAGACGAGTAACTGCGTCTCATCCTCCACAGATACAAACGCCACATGAATCACAGACGAGAGGTACTGGGAGCGATACGGCAGAGGGATCGCGTAAAGCAACCTAGTGACTAGATTCCACAGGGCGCCGATGGGCAACTCCCAACCACCCACCTTGACGATCAGCGCCTCGTCGAGCCGAGATCCTACTAGTTGGGAGGCAACAGGAAGGCTGGTCGAGGACTCCCCCAAAAGGACCGTCGCACTTTCCATCTGGAGGGCGGCCGACGCAGATGCGGAGCCAGCCTCCCGCCGAGAGGTAGCGAAGGAACTAATCGAGCGGTCGAGCTCGGCTCGCAAAAGGAGGCCTGCCTCTCGGCCCCCGAGGCTTTGCGAGATGCCGCCCCTAACCGAAATGGGAGCGACATGGAGGTGCGCCGTAACTTGCTGAAGCTTGGCACGGTATCGGAGGGCTTGGACGCAGTACAGTAAGAGCACCGCGAGCGCCAGCCAAGCATAGGTTTCGCTGGGAAGAGACAAGCGGATTCCCTTTCATCAGCGCCGAAGTAGTCAGCGAGCAGCCGCCCACTCGGCAACCCGCGTTACCTCGTCCCCCAGGAACGTTGAAGCCAGCCAGAAGTCCTGGAACTTCTCACCGAACTCCCCGGCACCGCGATGGCAAACATCATAGTACGCGCGATGGGGCTCCAGTTCCGGGCTCGTTCGCGTTTTGCCGCCACGCGGCTCATCGGGGCTGCAAAGTACGTACGCGACAAACGGCGAGCCCTGCTGTTCCCAGTCCAGACACGGAACCGGTTCAAGGTCATAGCCTACTTCACGTCCACGAAAAGGGTCGACGTCACTCAGACCAACGGGCACGAGAACGCCATTGATCACGTCCCCGATTTGCCCTGTTACCCGTGCATTGAGGGCAGCACGGGACTCAGCGGCAACCGGCGGACCATAACGACCACTGACTGTACCCAGGTCGTAGTTGAAGAGCCTCAGGACGCCGAAGGCCAATACGGGGCGCCTCGCGGCGAGAGCCGTTTCACTAAGGGTGTTTGCCGACGACGACCGGTTCAGCAGGCTGCCGTAGCCGACGACCGATAGGGACTGGACCCCATTCGTCAAAGTTGTCTCCAGCCGATCCCAGGGATAGACAAAACGTGGTCGCCGCTGCGCTTCGACCATCATGCCGCGCACAGCCTGGATCTGCCCCGGCGTCAGCCCAGCCTGCTCCAATAGATCGCTCATCACTGCGCTGGATTGGCTGCCCAGAATGGGGTGCCACATCCAAAACCTCGGACACGGCGCTCGCCAACGAAGGAGACACCCCGGCCAACCGGCTGGCGCGCCGAGTCGCCCCAGCTAGATATCGAGGTTCTTGACGTCGAGGGCGTTCTCGCTGATGAAGCGCCGGCGCGCCTCGACGCTTTCGCCCATCAACGTGGAAAAGATGTCTTCGGTCGCGACAGCGTCGTCGATGCGCACCTGGAGCAGAGAACGGCTCTCGGGGTTCATCGTCGTTTCCCACAACTGTCCCGAGTTCATCTCCCCCAGGCCCTTGTAGCGCTGGACCGAGGCGCCCTTCATCCCGACGGTCTTGATGTGCCGCAACAGGGAGAGGCAATCGGGCACGCTCTCCTCGGTATCTTTGGCGTACACGGTGAAGGGCGGCTGATTGAAGGCGGCGATCTGTTTCGCCAGAGCTCGCAGGCGGCGGTACTCCGGCTGCGTGGCTAGGTCGCTGTCGATGTTACGTTCGGCCTCGGTCGCTTCCTTAAAGGTAACCCGCCAGGCGTCATGAATCTCGTCGGCCTCGAGCTTGACTATCACGTCTAGCTTCTTGAGACGGGCGACTAGATCGTTGAGATTGGCCTTTGTCTTGAAGGCCTCCTTGCCATCGATCGGCAAGGCCGGATCCGCCAGGATCTCGATCACGTCGGCGTTGCGGAGGCGGCGTTGCAGCTTCTGGTGCATGGCGGCGTACTCATCAACGCTCAACAGGAACCGCCGTAGCTCGGTCTTCTCGATTGCGTTGCCTTCTTTCCCGTTTTGGCCATAGTCAACGCGGATGTCTTCGGTCGCCCAACGAATCACCTCGCGCGCCAGGTCGTTCTCATCTTTGATGTAACGTTCGGCCCTGCCGCGCTTGATGCGATAGAGCGGCGGCTGCGCGATGTAGACGTGCGACTTGTCGATAAGAGGCCGCATCTGGCGGAAGAAGAAGGTCAGCAGCAGCGTCCGAATGTGGGAGCCGTCGACGTCGGCGTCCGTCATCAGAATGATCTTGTGATAGCGGAGCTTCGCTGGATTGAAGTCGTCGCTGCCAATGCCGGTGCCGAGCGCCGTGATCATGGCGCGGATCTCCTCGTGGCCAAGCATCTTGTCGTAGCGGGCCTTCTCGACGTTGAGGATCTTGCCCTTGAGGGGCAGGATGGCCTGCGTGCGGCGGTCGCGGCCCTGCTTCGCCGTCCCGCCGGCCGACTCACCCTCGACGATGAACAACTCGGCTCGTTCCGGGTTCCGCTCCTGGCAATCGGCCAGCTTGCCCGGTAGCCCCGCACCGTCGAGAGCTCCCTTGCGGCGGGTCAGGTCGCGGGCCTTGCGCGCCGCCTCGCGTGCGCGGGAGGCGTCGAGCGCCTTCTGCACAATTTTCTTGGCGATCGCGGGGTTCATCTCGAAGTACTCGCTCAGCTTGTCGTGAACCAACGCAATCGTCTGGCCCTGGATGTCGCTGTTGAGCTTGCCCTTCGTCTGGCCCTCGAACTGCGGTTGCGGCAGCTTGACGCTGACGACGGCCGTCAACCCCTCGCGGACATCGTCGCCCGTCAGATTCTCTTTGACGCTCTTGAAGAGCTTGGCGCGCTGCGCGTGGGCGTTGATGCTACGAGTCAGAGCAGAGCGGAAACCACTGAGGTGCGTGCCGCCGTCGACGGTGTTGATCGTATTAGCGAAGCTGAAGACGTTCTCCGCGTAGCCATTGTTGTACTGGAGCGCCACCTCCAACGACAGAGTGCCGTCGCCGAAGCTCTTCTCGCCGGTGAAGCGAATCGGTTGGGGATGAAGCAGCTGCTTACCCCGACCTAGGTACGAGACGAACTCCGTCACCCCGCCCTCGAAGTGAAACTCCTGTGGTTTGCGGCTGTCGTCGCGCTCATCGGCAAGGTTGATCTTCAGGCCGCCGTTCAGGAACGCCATCTCCCTCAAACGCTGCGCGAGGATGTCGTAGTTGAAGTTGGTGATAGTGAAGATCTCGGGATCGGGCTTGAAGGTGACCTTCGTGCCCGTCTTGCGACCGGCCTTTCCGGTCTTCTTGAGCTTGGCGCTCGGCAGACCCCGCCGGTATTCCTGCTCCCAGGTCGAGCCCTCGCGCCAGATCTCAAGGGAGAGGCATTCCGACAGCGCGTTCACACAGCTTACTCCGACACCATGCAGGCCCCCAGACACCTTGTACGTATCCGAATCGAACTTACCGCCGGCGTGCAGCTTGGTCATGACCACTTCCGCAGCAGACACGCCCTCTTCCGCGTGTATATCAACCGGGATGCCGCGACCGTCATCGACGACGGTCAGCGAGTTATCCATATGGATCGTGACCTTGATCTCGCTGCAATATCCCGCAAGTGCTTCGTCAACGGAGTTATCCACCACCTCGTAGACCAGATGATGAAGACCCAGCTCGCCGGTCGAGCCGATATACATGGCGGGGCGAAGCCGAACGGCCTCCAGCCCCTCCAACACCCGGATGTTTTCCGCGCTGTATTGTGCTGGGTTCGCTACTTGTTCCTGGGCCATGCTTCTCCTGGCTTCTCCTGAGTTTAGATTCTCATCGGCATGACGACGTATCGGTAGTCGTAGCCTTCCGCGCCTGGGATACGAAGTTGCCCGGCGCTATCTTCTCCCTGCAGGTCCAACTCCACCATCTCGGTGTCAGCGATCCCCAGAAAGTCCAACAGGTATTGCGAATTAAAGCCGATCTTCATGGCCTCGCCGCTGTATTCGACCGGCAGCGTTTCTTCGCTCTCACCGGCCTCGGAACCGGTGGACACGAGCTTCAACTCTCCCTCGCCGATTTCAAGACGCACGGCGTGCGATCGATCGTCCGCAAACTGCGACACGCGTCGCAGCACGGCGGTGATCTCCTCACGATTCAGCGGCACGGTCGTACCGCGCTCTTTCGGGAGGACACGTTCATAGTCAGGGAACTGCCCGGTCAACCTGCGAGTAATCAGCAGGCGTCCGCCGCACTCAAAGAACAAGTGATTCTCATCGGTTGCGAAGTCAATCGTGGTATCCTCGCCGGCTTCGGCAGCCAGCTTGATAATCTCGGCCATGGCCTTCTTGGGAACCAGGGCCTTGAGTTCCCCACTGATACCCTCGAACTCTTGCGCCGCCTCAACGAAAGAGAGCCGATGGCTGTCAGTGGTCACCATGATCAGAGAGTTTTCCTTGAGAATCAGAAGGCCTCCCGTAAGGGTGTAACGAGACTCCTCGGTCGCAATAGAGAAGATTGTCTTCGCGATCACACGGGAGAGAACTCCCGCAGGTATCTTCGTCAGTGCGGCAGGCATAGCCGGCAGCTCTGGGAAGTTCTCACGCGACATGCCTGCAATGCGAGTGCGAGCCCTGCCGCAGACGATGTTCGTCGAATGGTTCTCCGGCACCTTCACAGAAACCTCAGCGTCGGGCAGCAAGCGCACATAATCCAGTAGCCGCCGCGACGGGACCGTGGTCGAGCCAGGCTTCGCCACAACCGCCGGACAGGAGCTCCGTATGCTCAACTCGAGGTCCGTGGACGTCAGAACGATTTCGTTATCCTGCGCTTCGAGCAGAACGTTTGAAAGTACAGGGATGGTCGTCTTCTTCTCGACGACCCCCTGGCCGAGGCTCAACTCCCTGACCAGATTGGCTTTCTTAACCGTGAGTTCCATTGGTTCTGTTCACCTGAGCGTGTGATGGCTTGCAGACAGCGGTCTCCTACTATGAGTTAACTCTAGAACTTTATTTTAAAACTCGTATTCATAGGGCGCTGTGGATAGGTGGATCGTTACCATAAGACGTTCTTTTTGTACAACTTAGTAGTAATCATCTTGTTGACGTACTGTGCTTCGCCGGTGGAACGGTTCTGAGTCCGGCTGAGCTCATCCACAGCACCGGTGAGGTCTGGGGTTCTGTGTGGCACAACTCTCATTATATCTAATTGATTCTGTCGGTTAGCTTGTGGATCAGGCTGTTGATATCTTGGTCCTGGTTGCGAAGCTGGCTCAGCTTCTGAACAGCATGCAGCACGGTCGTGTGGTGCTTGCCACCGAAAGCGCGACCGATTTCGGGCAACGAGGCCCCGACTAGTTCCTTGCAGAGGTACATGGCTACCTGCCGTGGAAACGCGCCGCTACGACCGGTCTTCTGGCGGAGCTCCTTCGGGTCGATGGAGAACTCGTTACAAACGGCCTTCTGTACCATGGGGATGGTTATACTTCGCTGCTGAGGACGGTCTGCGCCTGAGGCCAGCGCGCGGACGGTCTGCTGTGCCATCTGCAGCGTGATCTCCGACCCGGAGAGCGAGGCGATCGCCATCAAGCGAGTGAGCGCACCCTCGAGTTCGCGCACGTTGGACTTTAAGTGCGTGGCGAGGAAAATGCGCACCTTGTGTGGCAGCTTGATGGAGTAGTCCTCGGCCTTGCGGTCGAGGATGGCCATCTTGGTTTCGAGGTCTGGCGCCTGGATATCGGCGAGAAGTCCCCACTCAAAGCGCGAGCGGAGGCGGTCGACGAGACCGTTCACTTCCTTGGGAGGCCGGTCGCTCGAGATGACAATCTGCCTCTGCATATTGTGTAGCGCGTTGAAGGTGTGGAAAAACTCCTCCTGCGTTCGCTCTTTCGAGCCAAGGATCTGAATGTCATCCACGAGCAGCACGTCGGTGGCGCGGAAGCGCTGGTGAAACGAACTCATGCCGTCGTAGCGCAGCGAATTGATCATCTCGTTGATGAACTCTTCGCTCGAGACATAGACCACCTGCAGCGCGGAGTAGTTGCTCTGGAGCTGCTGACCGATGGCGTGCATCAGGTGAGTCTTGCCCATCCCGGTGCCGCCGTAGATATAGAGAGGGTTGTACGCGCGCGCGGGATTGCCGGCAACAGCCTGCGCAGCGGCATGGGCGAATTCGTTGCAGGACCCGACGACGAAGGAGTCGAAGGTGTACTTCGAGTTGAACAATCGCGGGGGCCTGTCGAAGTCAAACGCCGCCTGCTGCACGTTCGTTCCGCGGGGCGTCTGGGGTCGCTCGCCTGGGGCCGTCTCGGTGAGGAACACGACCGAGTCGATGTCGAGCGCAAGGCTGCCCGCGGTCGAAAGGATACGGGTCTTGTATTCGGTGTCCAACCATTTCTTGGCGCTCTCGTTGGGAGCGACAAGGTGCAAGGCGCGTTGCTGATCGACATGGCTAAAGCGCAACGGCTGAAGCCAGTTCGCGTAGCTCTCCGCACTCACGGTGGGCTCAAGACGTCCAAGGATTTCCTGCCACATTTCCATAGCTATTCCTGTGAACCGGCAGCCGGAACGGGGCGGTCCAGGTTCTCAGTCTTGATGATCAGAAGGATTCTCTTACGCCTGACGGAAGCCTCCTACAGGGCCAACACTCAACGTAAGGGACCTGTAGTCTAGCACAGGCGCAGCGCGTGGATGAAGCCAACGAGTGATTCGCGACGAAAACCAGGAAAGCCAATATCCACAGGGGTTTCAGGGCTCTTCAGGCTTGCGGGAGGAGCCGGCGCGAGGCCCCTTTTTCACGACACGATCGGAAGGACTTGTTTGACTTGCGCAACCGGCAGGACTTCGTTGAGCGAACCTTGACGATAGCCCTCGAGATCGAGGGTCACGTACTTGAAGCCAAGGCCCTTGAAGATCGTGGTGAGCCGCCGGGCCATGTCAGGGTCGAGCGCCCTGGGTAGCTCGTCGGCGCCGACCTCAACCCGCACGAGTTCGTCGTGGTAGCGAACGCGAAACACGCGAAAGCCGAGGTTCTTGAGCGCTTCTTCGCCGTTCTCGACGAGCTGGATTCGCTCTTTGGTGACCTCTGTGCCGTAGGGGATCCGCGAACTGAGACAGGCCGCCGCGGGACGGTCCCACGTCGGTAACCCTTCACGTTTCGAGAGTTCGCGAATCTCAGCCTTGGTGAGCTCTGCCTCGAGCAACGGGGCGCGCACGCCGTGCTCCTTCGCTGCGCGGTGGCCCGGCCGGAAGTCGCCGGTATCATCGACGTTGACGCCGTAGACAATGTTGTCGAAGCCCAGCTTGTCACCGACCGCTTTCAACTGCGTGAACAGTTCGTCCTTGCAGTGGAAGCAGCGGTTCGAGTCGTTCTTGACATAGTCGGGGTTCTCGAACTCGAGCGTCTCGATGTATTGGTGACGCAGGTGGTAGCGCTCGACGAACTCTTCGGCGTCGCGTTTGTGCGATTCCGGGATGGAAGCCGAGTCGGCGGTGACGGCGAGAGCGTTCTCGCCGAGTGCTTTGCCGGCGGCCCAGGCCAGGTAGGCTGAGTCGGTTCCGCCCGAGTAGGCGACCATGACTTGGCCCATTGAGCGCAGAATGGAGAGCAATGCTTCCTGCTTTCGGGTTAGGTCGAGTTCGGGCATAACGAGGTCGGCGCGGAGTCCCGTCGCCGTTTCGTGAGGTTATTATATCAAGCGGTTCCTAGACCTTGCGGCGATGGCCTCGCAGCGATCAGTTGATGAGCGTGCCTTGTCCGTTGGCACCCTCGTCCTTGCCGTTGTCTTGCGCTTCAGGGATAACGGCGGCGGCGGCGACTTGGTCGGTCGCGCCCATCGTGACGAGCCTCACGCCCTGAGCGGCGCGGCCGGTGGCGCGGATCTTGTCGGAGTCAATGCGGATGATCTTTCCGTCACGGGAGATGATCATCACCTCGTCTTCCGGCGAGACCTGCATGATCGAGACCACCCGGCCGTTCTTCTTGGTGGTCTTCATGTTGATGACGCCCTTGCCGCCGCGCGCGGTCAGGCGATACTGGGCGAGCCGCGTGCGCTTGCCAAAACCGTTCTCGGTGACCGAGAGGACCAGATGTTCGGGCGAAACGGCCAGCATACCGACCACGTAGTCGCCCTCAGCAAGCCGGATGGCGCGTACGCCCCGGGCGGGCCGCCCCATGGGCCGTGCGTTCTCGGTCTTGAAGCGAATCGCCTTGCCCTCGTAGGTGGCGATGAAGATCTCGGGCTCCCCGTTGGTCAGGCGCGCCGAGATCAACTCATCGCCTTCGTCGAGGCCCAGGGCGATGATGCCTCTCGAGAGCGGATGATCGAACACGGTCAAGGGGCACTTCTTGATGATGCCGTTGCGGGTGGCCATGACGACGAAACGTCCCTCTTCGAACTCGCGCACGGGCAGGTAGGCCTGCACGTGCTCGTCAGGCTGTAAGTTCGCGAGGTTAGCGATGTGCTTGCCCTTGCCGGTGGTGCCGACGTCAGGGATGCTGTAGACCTTGACCCAATAGACGCGCCCGAGGTTGGTGAAGGCCAACACGTAGGAGTGCGTTGAGCCGATGAAGAGCTGCTCGACGAAGTCCTCGCTCCGGGTGCCCATGCCGATGCGCCCGCGCCCGCCGCGAATCTGCTTGCGGTAGGTATCAACGGGCGTGCGCTTCAAGAAGCTGTTATGGGTGACGGTAACGGCCATGTCTTCGTCGGCGATGAGGTCTTCGATCGCGATCTGGCTGACCGGTGCGGTGATCTCGGTCCGGCGTTCGTCGCCGAACTTCTTCTTGACGTCTTGCAGCTCGGTGATGATGAGCTTTTGCAGGACCTGGTCGGAGCCGAGGATCTCGAGATACTCGGCGATCCTGCGCTGAATCTCGGCCAGCTCGTCGAGGATCTTCTGCCGCTCCATTCCGGTCAGGCGCTGCAACTGTAGCTCGATGATGGCCTGCGCCTGCCTCCGCGTGAAGTCAAGACGGTCTATCAGGCCCTGGCGAGCGGACGCAGGGCTATCGGATGCACGAATCAGCTTGATGATGGCATCGAGGTGATCGAGCGCCTTCTGGAAGCCCAGCAACAGATGCTCTCGCTCACGCGCCTTGCGCAGCAAATAGTTCGTGCGGCGGCGGACGACATCGACGCGGTGATCGATGAACAGCTTGAGGTATTCAAGCAAGCCCAGCTCACGCGGCTGCCCAGCGACAATGGCGAGCGCAATGATGCCGAAGCTGGTCTGAAGCTGGGTGTGCTTGTAGAGATTATTGAGGATGATCTCGGGCTCTTCGCCGCGCTTGAGCTCAAAGACGATGCGCATGCCGTCGCGGTCGCTCTCGTCGCGGATGTCGGAGATGCCTTCGATCTTCTTGTCGTTGACGAGCCCCGCGGCGTGCTCGATAACGCGCGCCTTGTTGACTTGGTAGGGGATCTCGGTGACGACGATCGCCTGCCGGTCCCTCGTGGTCTGCTCGAAGCCCGCAACGGCCCGAATAATCATGCTGCCGCGTCCGGTGCGGTAGGCGTTGAGGATTCCCTCGCGTCCGCAGATCATGGCCCCGGTGGGGAAGTCGGGACCCTGCACGATCTCGATGGCTTCCTCGAAAGTCATCTTGGGCTTCTTGACCAGTTGGACGGCGGCGTCGATAAGCTCGGTCAGGTTATGCGGTGGGATGTTGGTGGCCATGCCCACTGCGATGCCGTTCGCCCCATTGACGAAGAGAGTAGGCACAGCCGCCGGCAGCGATTCCGGCTCTTCAGAGGTGTCGTCGTAGTTGGGCCGGAAGTCGACCGTGTCGAGTTCCAGCTCGTTGAGCAGGGCTTCGGCGAATTGCGTGAGCCGCGCCTCGGTGTAGCGCATCGCCGCGGCAGGGTCGTTATCCACCGAGCCGAAGTTACCCTGGCCGTCGACGAGCATGTAGCGCATCGTGAACGGCTGCGCCAGCCTGACCAAGGTGTCGTAGATCGACGCGTCGCCATGCGGGTGGTAGTTGCCCATCACTTCGCCGACGATTTTGGCGCACTTGCGGAAGCCGCGGTTCGACCGCAGGCCGGCTTCCAGCATGCCGTAAAGGATGCGCCGTTGGACCGGCTTGAGCCCGTCGCGAACGTCGGGCAAGGCGCGGCCGATGATCACGCTCATCGCGTAGTCGAGATACGACTTCTTCATCTCGACTTCGATGTCGATCGGAACCAGATTCTGCGGAGCGCCGTTGCTGCCGAGCGGGATTTGGGTGGGGTTCTCGGGTGGTTGCTCAGCCAAGGGGGTTCTGTTCTCCTGGAGGGTCTAAACCATTATTTTATCGCAATTTAGACTGAGATGGCGAATCGGGCCTCGGGCCGAGTGGGCCGGGCCCTTGGGGAATGGCGAAGAGGGCAGGAGGTGACCTTGCTGCGGACGGATTTCAGCGCTTCGGGGTGCGACTGACGGGTGTTTGTAGGGGCGCGAGGGCGCTTTTCTGCCCGTTTAGGAGCCCGCGCTCCAGGGCCCCCCCGGGAGGCGCCTTCAGTAGGCCGGTCAGGCGGCCTCGCTCATGCCGCGTCGTTCGACGCCGGCGATGGCGTCGCTAGCATTGCCTTCGAGGCTCAGGTTTCCGGCATGGCCGGAGGCTGCCCAAAGAACTCTGGGGCTGAGCTCCGCACGCGGCAGCGCGGGCGCCATCCACTCGTAGAAAGGGTCGGCCACGGTGAACCGAGCGACTAGTGTTTCTCGTCGTCTTGTGTTGCTCATGAGCTTTGTGGAACTTAAACGCCCGGTTGCTGGTTTAAGCCCCCTCCCAATAACAATTCTTGCCGAACCTTAGACGATCCGGCAATAGATCAGTAGTACTTTTTAAGGTCTAACCCTTAGTACTAGGTTACGGTAGGACTAGCGCTGCCCGGTGAATAGGCGTACGGGATAGTCGCAGGGACTGCCCATCGTCTGACAAGGGCTGAATGCAGGGAGGTACCCTTCGAGCGCGAACCTGTGCCCTCCGCCGCGGACGCTACAGACCCAGGTGCTGGTGCGCGTAAGCGAGCGACTTCCCAACGTTCTCTTCTTCCATGCGCACTCGCTCTTCGGCGGAGAGCTGCGCTATGCGGGGCAGCGGCTGGGCGGGTTTGTTCTTGCGGACCCAAGCTAGGGTACGGGCCAGATCGGCCCCGGGAACCGCGGGCATCGTGGCCCAGAAGGGCTCGGTCAGGCAGGTAATCTCGAGCGGATCGCGCGTGATCATCTCGAGCGAGAAATCAAGCGCGGGTCGGGCCTCTCGCAGCACCGTGACGATGCGCGGGAGGTCAAGCGCGCCTTCTCCCAGGGGCATTTCGGCGAGCAAGAAGCCGTCTTCCCGCTCCTCAACGGCCATGTCCTTGAGGTGAACCGAGAAGGCGTGAGGCGCGAAGGCTTCGGCCAAGGTGACCGGGTCCTCTAGCAGCGCAATGTTGTTGCCGGTATCGACGCAAATGCCGACGAACTCGCTGCTAATGCGTCGCATCAGTTCTATCATCTCGTCGATGCGTAAGTCCTTGTGATTCTCGACGGCGAGCTTCACTTGGCGCTTGCGAAGGATGGGTTCGGCCAAGGTCAGCGACGTCCAGGCCTGTTTCGCGAAGTCCCTGAAGGCTTCAGCGCTATCAAACGTTTCGTAGCGGCGGCCGCTGAGCATGGCGGTGCGGACCACCGTCGCGCCGGCGATTTTGGCCGCGCGCACGTCGTCTTGAAAGCGCGACAGGTCCACTTGATCGCGCGGGAGGGAGACCGAACCTTCGACGAACATGCCGTATCGCTCGGCGTTGTGCCGCAGGCGGCGGAGGCCCCCTCGCTCCAGCGACGACAGGGCGGCCTGGATCCCCCCCGCGCCGAGGGCCTGGCTGTGTTCTAGGAAGTAAAAGGGGTTGTCAATACCTCTGGCGGCGGAGGTCTCGCGGTCGTACCTGTGCCGGTGGCCGTACGAGCTGGCGCCGATGCCGAGACGGCTTGGCGGAGTTTGCGCGCCGCCGCTGCCGGCCGCCCACAAGGAACCGGCTAGCGAACCGCCGGCGGCGATGAGCTGTCGGCGGGAGAGAGTACGGTTCGAGGGTCGCACGTTCGAATGGTAGCAGCCTGCGGTTGCCGAGCCGCGAGCGACCGGGGTGGGCGGGCCCGGGGGGCAGAGTTCTTCGGGTGTGCGACAAATTTGTGAGGCTCAGGCCGCGCGAGCGCGATTCTCCCAGTAGTCGTCGAAGCGGTTGCTGAGCCGTGCGCAACGCAAAGCCGTGATAGCGTTCGCACCGCGCACGCTCCAGAACATGCCCGAGCGCTTCAACCGACTCGCAATGACGGTGCGGCAACCCGCCTCGATCACGCCTGAGCCCACAAACAAGCCCTGCCGGCGAAACTCGCCGTAACGCATGCGCTCCGCATGGCGCTGGAAGTAGTCCGCCTCCAGCGCCAGCGGATGCGCCAACTCCGGGTCGTCGGTTTCGATCTCGCGCAGCGCAGTGACGAGTTGCTCGATGCGCCCCGCGTCGAGCTTTTTCTGCATGCGCCGCGCCCAACCGCGGAGGCGCTTTTGTTGTTGGGGAAACAGCTTCGACGCCAGCTCCCACAGATGTTCGCGAGCGTGATACAAGTCGACGATCTCGATCGCGCCGGGAAAGTATTCGTGCGAAAGATTCCAGATCCAGCCCGCACCGTCGCCAAGCACGACCTTCTTGCGCGCCCGCCTCCAACCCCGTCGCCAAGCCTCGCTGTAAATGCGGCGTCCGAAGGCGGCGGCGTCCTCGATCGCGCCGGTGTAGCTGGTCGAGTCTTCGTCGCGCACGGGACGGCCTTGTTCGTCGCAGCTTGTTTGCGTGAACACACAGCCGAGCTTGACCTCGCGCGTGCCGGCCGGGCCGCCGTCCTTACCCTTGCGGCCGGCCGTCTCGGCGGCGGTGACCGGTACGCCCGTGCCGTCCATCTCGATGTAGAGAATCGGAGTTTCAGGTCCTGACATCGCAGGAAGCTCCAGCGGTACGGCGCGCGCGATCGCGGCTTGTTCTTCGCTGGCGACATCTTCGCCGATCGCCTCGGCTTCGCGCTCGACAGCCTTGGCGGTCAGCCGCATTCCGGCCAACTCGTCGAGCAACGCGCGACCGCGATCGAACGACGTCTCGGAGCCGACCAGCGCCGTCATGCGGCGCACGCCTGGCGAATACTACGTCGCTTTGACGGCCAGCTCTTGGTCGTGCGGCGCGAAGCCTTTGCCGCAGCGGCTGCAGTGATAGTACGGCCGTTCGACGACGACCTCGCCCAGCATCGTGACGAGCTTCTTCGGCCGCCGACCGGCGTAGCGCGCTGGCGAGCCGCAGGCGCAGGGCTGCTGCGATTCGCCGGCCGCGTCTTCGTTCAACAGCGTCTCGAGCAAGACAGCGCCGGCTTGATGCAGCGCGTCGCGCGTCGCCTGTTCGACGGCTTCGAGGTCGAGCGACCCGCGCTTGCGCCTCTCACACAAGACGACCCGTAGCAGCCTCCCTACTTCTACGGCGACTTCTTGCTGGATCGCCTCGGCCGTTTTTTTTCCTGCGGACTCAGCTCGGCGTCCTCGGCGACGGGGCGCAAGCGGCAGATCTGTTCGTTGACTTCGAGCAGTTGTCGGCTCAGCTCCCGGAAGCGGTGAAAAGCCTCAACTTCGCGTTGCGCTTTGCGCCGCTGGGCGGGCGAGGAAAAGGTCTCACTCACGGTCTTGCCGTTGACCTTCCTGGTCAGGCGGTAGTTCGGGCCATGAGCGGGCTGGTCGGGCTGATGGCAGCGGCAGGACGGTTTGCCGCAGCGGCCGCTGACAGCGCTGATGGATCCGCTGCGGAAGTCTCCTAGATCGAGAATCCGAGCGAGGATGGCCTTTCGTTGACGTTCGAGCGCGACGAGAGATTCGGGCATAGTACGCCTCCTTTCCTAACGTATCACTACGTAAGGATTCGCACGCAAAAAAGGGGAACCCGCAAATCATCACTTTCTTGTCGCGCACCCGAGTTCTTCCTTGGCCCCGGTACAAGTTCGCTACAATCAATGCTGGGCAGTTAATTCCTGAAACTTTCTATCGAGTTAACGGTGTTGCTTTTTCTTGCGGCCACTGCGTAGGTGCGTCGCCCTCCATGCGCCGAGTTCTTTCCACGCACCTATTCGTTAACCACCGCACGACGGTGGCGCTGCTCGATCGCATCCTGAGGAGCGGTATCGACGAGATCGAAATCTTCTGCGCCCGCCAGCATCTTGACTACCGCAACCCTCAACAGATCGACGAGTTGCGGCACTGGTTTCGAGACGCGGAGTTGAAGATTCATTCGCTGCACGCCCCGATGTTCAGCGATGACGTGTGGGGGCGCAGCGGTCCGCAGTCGGTACTCTCGATCACCGAAACGGTCAAAGCCAAGCGTATGGCGGCCGTCGACGAGATCAAGCGCGCGATTGAAATCGCCGACCAGATTCCGTTCCGCTACCTGATCCAGCACATCGGCGTGGCGGATGAGGAATTCGATCCCGCGAAGTTCGACGCCGCCTTCAACTCGCTGGAAGAGTTGACGGTCTTCGGCCGGCAGTTGGGCGTCGAAGTGCTGGTCGAAAACATCCCCAACGAACTCTCGACGGCCGAGCGGCTGCGCACTTTCGTGGACTCGACCCATCTACCTCTTCACTACTGCTTCGACACCGGGCATGCGCACCGGAGCCGCGGCGTGGAGTACGAATTCGGCCTGATGAAAGACCGCATTCGCTCGACCCACGTGCACGACAACAACGGCGAGGACGATACGCACCTGTTCCCGATGCTGGACGATGACGGCACGATCGAGTGGAAGCCGACGATGGAGTTGCTTCGCTCGGCCGACGCGGACACACCTTTGTTGCTGGAAGTCCGCGAAGTCGACGAGATGGAAAACCCCTTGGTGGAAGTACAGCGGGCGTTCGAGGAGTTGGAGAGTCTCTAGATGGCCGCGGAGGCTCCCCTCGTTACGATTGACCGAGCAGCGGACTTCGCCGGGCGCGAGGTTCGCCTACGCGGTTGGCTGCACAACCTGCGCCGCTCCGGCAAAATCGCTTTTCCCACCTTTCGCGACGGGACCGGCTTCTTGCAGGGAGTCGTGGTCAAGGCGTCGGTGGCTGCGGAGGTGTTCGATCGCGCTCGGCACTTGACGCATGAGTCATCGGTAGAGGTGACGGGTACGCTTCGGCCCGAGGAGCGTGCACCGGGCGGTTACGAGATCGAGGTCAGCGACCTGCGGGTGGTGCATCAGGTGGCGGCCGACGACCCCTTCCCGATCACACCCAAGGAGCATGGTGTCGATTTCCTGATGGACCGGCGGCATCTGTGGCTGCGGAGCCGCCGCCAGCACGCCATCCTGCGGGTGCGGCATGAAGTGATCCGCGCGGTGCGCAACTACCTCGACGACCACGGTTTCACGCTCGTCGATACGCCGATTCTGACTCCGGCGTCCTGCGAGGGGACGACCACGCTTTTCGAAGTGCCGTACTTCGATCACGGCACTGCCTATCTGGCGCAGTCCGGGCAGCTCTACAGCGAAGCAACGGCGGCGGCATTGGGCAAGGTTTATTGCTTTGGGCCGACCTTCCGCGCCGAGAAATCGAAGACCCGCCGGCACCTCACCGAGTTCTGGATGGTCGAGCCGGAGATGGCCTTCGCCGAGTTGGACGACGCGATGGATCTGGCGGAAGATTTCCTCGAGCATGTGGTCCAAACCGTTCTCGAAAAGAGCGCACCCGAGTTGGAGACTCTTGAACGGGACACCACCCACTTGCGTAACGTGAAGAAACCGTTTCCGCGCATCAGCTACGACGACGCTGTCGAAAGGCTGAAGAAAAAGGGCAGCGACATCGGCTGGGGCGGCGACTTCGGCGGGACCGACGAGACGCTACTAAGCGAGGACTTCGACCGGCCCGTCATGGTGCATCGCTTCCCGATGGCCATCAAGGCTTTCTACATGCAGCCCGATGCGGAACGCGACGATGTGGCTCTGGGCGTCGACGTTCTCGCGCCCGAGGGATACGGCGAAGTAATCGGGGGCGGCCAGCGCATCCATGACTACGAGCTGCTTCTCAAGAAGCTGAACGAGCACAACCTCCCGCGGGAGGCGTTCGAGTGGTATCTCGAGCTGCGCAAGTATGGGTCGGTTCCTCACAGCGGATTCGGCATGGGCATCGAGCGTTGCGTGGCTTGGATTTGCGGCCTCGAGCATGTGCGCGAAACGATTGCCTTCCCGCGAATGCTCTACCGCATGCACCCATAGCTCGAGCTGCACGCTGCGGTTTCTCTACCGTTGAAGACGATGTCAAAGACGCGAGTAGCCGTCCTGTTCGGCGGGCGCTCTGGCGAGCACGAGGTGTCGATCCGCTCGGCCGCCTCGGTCATCGAGGCGCTCGACAAACAGAAGTACGACGTCGTCCCGCTGGCCATCACCCGCGAGGGCCGATGGTTGCCGCCGGGCGAGTCCGTGCGCCTGCTGCCGGCGGAGTCGCGAGGTTCGCTGTCTACCGAAACGGCGGTGACGTTGTCGAGAGAACCCGGGGCCACGTCGGGCGTAGAGGTAGTTTTCCCTGTACTGCACGGCACGTTTGGCGAGGACGGCACCGTGCAAGGGCTCCTGGAGTTGGCCGACGTCGCCTACGTTGGGGCAGGCGTGCTGGCCTCGTCGGCGGGGATGGACAAGGACGTCATGAAGCGGCTGTTCCGCGAGCGCGGCCTGCCATCGGTCGAGCACGTCGCTGTGCCGCGGAGCAAGCGCCACCAATCGATCGAGGGGCTGGAGCAGCGCTTCAGCTATCCCATGTTCGTGAAGCCGGCCAATATGGGATCGTCGGTCGGCATCTCGAAAGCAGTTGACCGCGAGAGCCTGCGGAAGGCCCTCGACAGGGCCGCTGAGTACGACCGGAAGCTGGTGGTCGAGCCGGCGATCGACGGCCGGGAGTTGGAGTGCTCGGTCTTGGGTAATGATGATCCACGGGCATCGGTGCCGGGCGAGATCAAGCCGGGATCGGGCTTCTACAGCTATGACGCCAAATACCTCGACGACACCGCCGAGTTACTGATACCCGCGCCTCTGACCGGCCAGCAAGCGCGCGAAGTGCAGAGGTTGGCTGTCGCTGCTTTTCAAGCGGTGGAGGCCTCGGGTTTGGCGCGCGTTGACTTTTTCCTCGAGGATTCCAGCGGTCGCATACTGCTCAACGAGATCAACACCATGCCGGGCTTCACGTCGATTAGCATGTATCCCAAACTATGGAAGGCGTCCGGGCTGGGTTACGCTGAGCTGATCGATCGCTTGATCGAGTTGGCGAAAGAACGGCATGCCGAGAAGCAGGCGACCCGGTTTGAAAGGGATTGAGGTCCACACCTACATTGCTGAGTCGCGAAACACGGGGCCGCGGCACCGAGCGAAAGGTCTCTTGATGAGTTCCCGTTTGGCGTTTTGCCTATTGCCGGCCCTCGTGTGGGCGGCGTTCGTGTTCACATCGGCCGCAAACGCGGCCGAGCGGCCGCCGAACGTCATCTTGATGTTTTCCGACGATCAGGGGACGCTCGATCTCAATATCCTGGGCGCGCGCGACCTCTATACGCGGAACCTCGATCGCCTGGCGCGGCGCGGGGTTCTGTTCACTCAGTTCTACGCGGCCGCCCCGATCTGCTCCCCCTCGCGTGCGGCGCTACTCACCGGACGTTACCCGCAGCGGGCCGGTGTGCCGACCAACGTGGCGCCCGGCGGCGACGGGCTGCCGCCGAGCGAGGTAACGATTGCGGAGATGCTCAAGGGAGCCGGCTACCGTACCGCGTTGATCGGCAAATGGCACCTCGGCAAGGTGATCGAGAAGGGTCCGCTCGATCAGGGGTTCGATTATTTCTTCGGTCACAAACGCGGCTGCATCGACAACTTCTCGCACTTCTTCTACTGGCGTGGCCCGAACCAGCACGATCTGTGGATCAACGACCGCGAGCACTGGGAGGACGGAGCCTACTTCCCGGACCTGATGGTGCGCGAAGCCGAGCGGTTTCTCCAGGAGAACCAGGACCAGCCTTTCTTTCTCTACTTGCCGTTCAACATCCCTCACTATCCGTTGCAGCCTGACGACAAGTGGCGGCAAATCTACTCCTACTATCCATCGCCGCGCCGCCACTACGCCGCGCTGGTATCGACCCTCGACGAGAGAGTGGGCCGGATTCTGGCCAAGGTAGACCAACTCGGCTTGCGCGAGAACACGCTCATCATTTTCATGTCCGACCACGGCCATTCAACCGAGGAACGCACGATGTTCGGCGGCGGGTACGCGGGCCGCTTTCGAGGCGCCAAAGCCGGGTTGTTCGAAGCGGGGATTCGCGTGCCCGCGATTGTCAGTCTGCCCGGCGTGATACCGGAAGGGGTTGTTCGCGAGCAGTACGCTTCGGCCATCGATTGGATGCCCACGATCGCCGAGCTCACCGGCACCGATGCGCAAGACCCGGGGTGGGACGGCAAGAGCCTGATGCCGGTCATCCGCTCGGCGATGGAGGTGCCGCCCCACGACACGCTTCATTGGCAGCTCGGGGATCAGTGGGCGGTCCGACGCGGTGATTGGAAGCTGATCGTCAACGGGCGGGATACGGGACGGACGGCGCTCGAAGGCGACGACAGGACCTTTCTCGTCAGCATCAAGCGTGACCTCACCGAGCGCGAGAATCTTGCCAGGGCGCTCCCCAACATTACCGATGAGCTCACCGAGCTTCACGAACAATGGGTGCAGGACGTTACAGACGCTGCCGGGGAAAGGCCATGAAGCACCACAATCAACGGCTTCGCTCCGCACTCCCTTTGATTCTCATCCTGGTTGGGCTTGCGGGTGGGACCACGCCTGGGAGGGCGCAGCCCAATATCCTGTTCATCGCGATTGACGACCTCAACGACTGGGTTGGTCCGCTGGGCGGGCATCCGCAAGTGCAGACTCCGGCCATGGACCGCCTGGCCGAGCGTGGCACCGTCTTCACCAACGCGCATTGCCAAGCGCCCCTCTGCAACCCGTCTCGAACCAGCCTGATGCTGGGGCTGCGGCCTTCGACCACAGGCATCTACGGGTTGCGGCCGTGGTTCCGCGACCTGGACGAATACCGCGAATCCGTCACGTTGCCGCAGTACTTGGCGCAGCACGGCTATCGCACTTACTCGACGGGCAAGATCTATCACAGCCGCTATGGCCGTGGCGAGGGCGACAAGGAGTTCCATGTCCTCGGGCCCGGGGCGAGCGTAGGAGCGCGTCCGGCGGAGAAGCTGGTCGACACCCCGGCCGACCACCCACTGGTGGACTGGGGCGTCTTCCCGCACCGCGATGAGGACAAGGGCGACTGGAAAGTTGCGAGTTGGGCCGTCGAACAACTGCGGGGCGATTTGCCCGAGCCGTTCTTTCTGTCCGTTGGATTCTTCCTGCCGCACGTCCCTTGCTATGCCACACAGAAATGGTTCGACCTTTATCCCGAGGACAAAGTCAAACTGCCACCGGTCCGAGCGGACGATCGCGACGATACGCCCCATTTCTCTTGGTTCCTGCATTGGAAACTGCCCGAACCGCGTCTGAAATTTCTCAAGGAAAGCGACCAGTGGACCAATCTTGTGCGGTCGTATCTGGCTTCGGTCAGCTTCGTCGACAGCCAAGTGGGACGGGTGCTCGATGCACTTGAGGCGAGCGGGCGTTCGAAGAACACGGTTGTCGTGCTGTGGTCCGACCATGGCTGGCATCTCGGCGAGAAGCTCATCACCGGCAAGAACACGCTGTGGGACCGTTCGACGAGAGTGCCGCTGATCTTCGCCGGGCCGGGTGTTGCGAGCGGCGCGGTGAGCACTCGGCCCGCCGAGTTGCTCGACCTTTATCCCACGTTGGTCGAGATGGGCGGGCTACCCGAGAAGGAAGGTCTCGAGGGGCACAGTCTCGTGCCGCAGTTGAAGAACGCGCGAGCGCCCCGCCCGTGGCCTGCCATCACGACGCACAACCACGACAACCATGGTGTTCGCAGCTATTGACTCCCGCATAATATAGAGTAACCTTTGGGAGGGTTCTCTCGTCTTTCTAGATAGGGGGAACCCAAGGGGGGTAAGACGAGATTTCGATGCTCTGGAAAAACGACGGATGGATGCGGTACGGCTGGTGGTGGAAGAGGGTGGAGTCAGGGCGCGGCAGCGCGGCGGGTGAAAGCGGCGCCACAGAGCGTGAGCCGTTGGGTGGGCGCGTATCGCCAGCGCGGCGAAGCCGGGTTGCGACAGGCCGGCCGTGCCGGACGCAAGCCGCGGCTAGAGGCCACGCAACTCCAACGCCTGACGTCGCTGTTGCTCGAAGGCCCCGCAGCCCACGGTTTCCCGACGCCGCTGTGGACCTGCCCGCGGGTGGCTCGTCTGAGCGGAGACGAGTTCGGCGTCGACTACCACGACGGCCACGTCTGGAAGATCCTGCAAGCGCTGAACGGGAGCCCGCAACGTCCCGTCGGTAAAGCCCGGGAGCGCAACGAAGAGGCGATCCGCAGCTGGCAGCGCCAGACCTGGCGGCGGATTAAAAAAAAGCCCAAAACGAAGGCCGCACGCTCGTCTTCATCGACGAAAGCGGATTGAGCGAGAGGCCGCATCGTTGCCGTACTTGGGCGCCGCGCGGCCCAACACCCGTACTGCAGTTCAACTTCAACGGGGAGAAGCTTTCGGTGTCAGCGGGGTTGACGCTGCGCAACTTCTACTGCCGGCTCTATCCCGGCGCGATCGGCGAGCAGGAGGTGATCCACTTTCTCAAAGCCTTGGTGCGCCACATCCAGCACCCCATGCTGATCGTCTGGGATCGGCTGCCGGCGCATCGCAGCCGCTTGGGGCGGGAGTTCATCGAGCTCTCCGAGGGCCCCATCGAAACCGAGTACCTACCGCCCGATGCGCCGGCGCTGAACCCGGTGGAGTACCTCTGGGCTTACTGGAAGCAGCACGAGTTACCGAACGTTTGCCCGAAAGATTACGGGGAGCTGAGCGAGCGGCCCGCAAAGCACTACGCCGCATGCACCGCAAACCGTGTTTGATCACGGCCTTCTGGAAACAGTCTTCTCTTTGCTTCTAGTGACGGGATATTATGCGGGACTCAATAAGACTGGCGCTACATCCGCTATGCCGATGGCTCGGAAGAACTCTACGACATGCGCCGGGACCCCAACGAGTGGACGAACCTGGCGGGCGAGCCACGCTACCAATCTGTGATGGAACAGCATCGCCGCCGGCTCCCCAAGCGCAACGCCAAGCCGACCCCAGGCAGCGCGAGTCGCATTCTGACCTACGAAGACGGCAAAGCCAATTGGCAGGGCGAGGATATCGCGCCCGGTGAGCCGATTCCTGAGATCTAACCCCGCTCGGCCGCTCGACTGGTGACGATCTCGCGGCGCGCGATCATCCCCTTCCCATCCGCTACACTTGTTCCCACCGGCTTGCGAAGATCGTGGCCGTGGGGTGCCCCATGTCGAGAACCAACCTCCTGCTGTTTCTGCTGCTCGGACTGCTTCTAATTCCTTGTTCCTTCGGCCAAGAAGCGCCACCCGGCGCGGTCTACCTTATCCTTGACGGGTCCGGATCGATGTGGGGCCGGCTGGCGGACGACTCCATGAAGATCGAGGCGGCCCGCAAGGTGCTCAATGAGTTCCTGGTGCAAGACTTCGGCGGGGCCGACTTGGCGTTCCGTGTCTACGGCCACCGGCGCGAGGGAGACTGCCGGGACTCGGAACTCAGTGTACCCTTCACACCGGCCCAGGCCGCCGCACCGAAGGTTCAGGCCAGTTTGCAGGGCGTCAAGCCGCTCGGGAAAACCCCGATCACCTACAGCATCGAGCAGGCGTTAATCGATTTCGGCGAACGTTCGGGCGAGTTGATCCTGATCACCGACGGTATCGAGACGTGCAATGCCGATCCGTGCGCGCTGGTTCGCGCCTGGCGCGAGAAGGGCGTCGAGATCCGCGTGCACGTCGTAGGCTTCGGCCTCGATGCCAAAGCCAAAGACGCCATGCGGGGCATCGCCGACGCAGCGGGAACGCCCTACTACGACGCGCCGGACGGCGCCGCGTTGGCGGAGGCCTTGGGGACGATCCGCGAACAAGCCCGCGAGGCCGCGCCTCAGCCTGCTCAGCCGACGGCGACGGTTGCGTTGAAGATCGTTGGCGTCGACGAGCAAGGCAACAAGGTTCGGGTGCAAGGCGCGCTGTTCGTGGCGGGCGAAGAACGCTATCGAGTTACCAGCAATGGGCGCAACGTCGTCGAGCCGGGAGACTACGAGCTGCGTGCCGGGATGATGACCTCCAATGGCAACCTATACAAGCTGGCGTCGCAAGAGGTGACCGTCGCTCCCACAGGTGAGACGACGGTGAGCGTTACGGTCACCGTCCCGCCGCGCGTGCGCGCACGCTTCGAGGAACGCGGCGAAAAGCACCGCGGGGCGCTGGTTAGCGCCTTCCAGGACGGTAAGGAGGTATTCAAGTTCCGAGCCCGAGACGAGGCCTTTCTCGACGAAGGCTCCTACGAGTTTCGCGCGCAGCCCAACCCCGACAACAAGCTGAGCGTCGCCGAATCGTTCGCCGCGGGCGACCGCAAGGAGATCCTCTTCGAGCTGACCTCGACCGTCCATGTTCGCGTCAAGTTTGTCGCCTCGGGAACCGGCACAGCGTTCCGGAACAACGCGGAACTGTGGCAAGACGGCAAGAAGCGCTACGGTGTCCACGCCAGAAATGGGACGCGCGTGCTTCCGGGAACGTACACGGTCAAGCTTCCCCACCGGTTAACGCCTTACGAAGTCGCCAACGTCGAGATTGCCAATGAGCCGACGAAGGAGCTCGAGTTCGAAGTGCCTGTGGGCCACGTCACGATTCGTTACCAAAAAGCCGACGGCTCCCCGGACGCGGACAAGCGCTGTTTCATCGGTCGCGGTACGGTGCGAAACCGCTTCTATCACGGGTCGGGCAAGCCGATCCCCCTCACGCCCGGCGATTACTCCGTCATCGGCTGGCGGGGGCCGTACGACATGGTGCCGTTTGCCATCGCCCAAGGCGAAGAGAAAGAAGTCGTCCTGCGCGCGAAGGAGTAGACGTGGGATTCAGTGTCAGTCCTGCCGCAACGCAAGCGTCGGGGCCGGGCCGGGGGTGGCCGCTGGAGCAGCAGCCTGGGCGCGCTCGGCAGCAGTGGCGGGGTCTCGCAACTCGGGAATCTGCATGCGTACCCGCGTGCCGCCCCCCGGACGGTGTTCGATCACCATGTCGCCTTCGTGGCCGAAGATTACGCGCAGCCGCTCGTTCACATTGCTGACGCCGATGCCGCGACTGAAGACACCCGGCAGCGCGTCGGGCGGAATGCCCACACCGTCATCTTCCACTTCGATCTGAAGCCGCGAGCCTTGGACGGCGCTACGCAGCCAGATCGTGCCGCCGCCCACTTTGGGGCTGATGCCGTGCTTAATGGCGTTCTCGACAATCGGCTGCAGCATCATGCTCGGCACAAGCGCGTCGAGCGTATTGTTGTCGATCTCTTTCACCACGCGCAGCTTGTCGCCGAAGCGGACGACCTCGATGCTGAGATAGTCGTCGATAAACGCCACTTCCTCGCGAAGGGCCGACAGCGACTCCTGCTTGCGCAGCAGCCTCCTGAGAATCGTCGAGAGCTTGAAGATCAACTGCCGGGCCGCTTGGCGGTCGCTCCGGATCAACGACGCCACCGAGTTGAGCGTGTTGAACAGGAAGTGCGGATTGATCTGGCTGGTTAGCGATGCCAGCCGAGCCTCAACCAACAAGCGCTGCTGCTCTTCGAGCTTCCACTCGTTACGCGTGTTGTTCCAGATTTTGAGCGTCAACCCGACCGAGAGCACGGTTGAGAAATAGACCAGCACCACGGTCGCCGGGTTGAGCAACGACTCCTCGGGATAGATCACAAAAAGCCATTGCTTCTCCGCGAACGCGTGCCCCAGGTTGGAGCGAATGAACTCGATGCCCAGGCAGGCTACGAACATCAGCATCTGAAATCCGCCCTGTGGCGTTCGCAGCACACGCAGGCGCCAGGCGGCGACGGTGAAGGGATGGAAGGGCGTGAAGCGCCAGATCTCCTCCGTCCCCGGAGCGACGTCCCGTAGCAGGCCACCCAAAGCGCCCACGCCGATTATGAGCGGGAACGTCAGCCACTCGTGCGGAGACATGAGAACCGCCGGCAGCGAGACGAGCGCACCGGCCAGAGCGCCGGGCACGTACCCGCCCACGAGTCCTGTGACGAAGGCGCCTTCGAGACTCAACTCCGCCGCGTTATAGTCCAGGCTGTGGCGCACCAGGCTGCCACCGGCGAAGAACAGGCCGAACAACACGCCCAGGTGCGATCGCTGCCGGATCGTCCGCTGTTCGCGGAGCAGCAGCTTCTTGGCGAACGACCACCGCAGCAACAGGCTCGCCATCGAGGTGATGACGGCGATCTTTACCAGCAGGATGATCAGCAGTTCGCGTTCACTGAACATAGCGGCTTGCGGGCGGGGATTCAGGCCCCGTCCCATATAATGATAGTACCCGTGGGCGAACCGCCCTCCTAAGCCGTCACGGGATCCCTTTCTGTGCCGTGATGAACGCCGGATCGCCAGCCCCGGTCCCCGAGGTCGTGCAGGTCGCCGACGCGGCCTTCCCGTCTGTCCACGGCGAGTTCCGCATCCTGGGTTTCCAGGGACGCCTCAATGGTAAGGAACACGAGGTTGTCGTGCTCAAGATGGGCGACTTGGCGGCCGAGGGTTCCGCGCCGCTCGTGAGGATTCATTCACAGTGCCTCACCGGCGAGGTGTTCGACAGCCTGCGTTGCGATTGCGGCCAACAGCTTCAGCTCGCCCTCAAGAAGATCGGCGACGAGGGCCGCGGCGTGCTGATCTACGATCCGCAAGAAGGCCGCGGCATCGGGTTGCTTAACAAACTGAAGGCCTATCAGCTCCAAGACGAGGGTGCCGATACGGTGGAAGCGAACGAGCAGTTGGGATTCGAGGCGGACCTGCGCGACTACAGCCTGCCGATGGCCATCCTACGCTCGTTGGGCGTTTCCCGCGTTCGCTTCCTATCGAATAACCCCGCCAAGGTGAGCGCCCTTGAGAACGCGGGGATTGAGGTCGAGGAACGGATTCCCTGCGAGGTGCCGTCGACCACGCGCACCGAGGGCTATCTCCGTACGAAGAAAGAGAAGCTCGGCCACCTGATCGAGAGCTTGTAGGTTGTAAGTGGTTCAGTACCCCCGCGCCGAGCCCTCCGAGCGGGCATCCGCGGCGCCGAGTAGCCACTTGTCGCCGACCTGAATTGCCATCACGCGCCCTTGTTTTTCAACGAACTTCAA
The DNA here is from genome assembly GCA_965261065.1 of Bryobacterales bacterium. Lineage (GTDB taxonomy): Bacteria > Acidobacteriota > Terriglobia > Bryobacterales > UBA6623 > JAKZVK01. Next base: position 827,042 of record OZ253444.1, read on the forward strand.
GCGGTGCCCGCGCTGCCTCAGCCTCTCGACTGTGTCAGACGAGATGCCGTGGCGTTCGAGTCGCAACTCGTCGGGCATCCACTGATGGTGGAAGCGTGGAAAGTCGACGGCTTGCCGCGGGTCCATCCCAAAGTCGACGACGTTGGTGATCACCTGCAAGACCGTCGAGATAATCGTCGGCCCGCCGGGTGAACCGACGACGAGAAACAGCTTGCCGCCGCGCGTGACGATGGTCGGCGTCATCGACGAGAGAGGCCTCTTGCCGGCCACGATGGCATTCTGTTCGCTGGTGAGCAGCCCGGCGTTGTTGGGCGCGCCGGGCTTCGCCGAGAAGTCGTTCATCTCGTTGTTCAGCAAGACGCCTGTGCCCTTCGCCGTCACCCCCGAGCCGTAACTGCCGTTGAGCGTATAGGTCACCGCCACGGCATTGCCCTCTTTGTCGACGACTGAGTAGTGCGTGGTTTCGGTGCTCTCGCCCCCACCCAAGAGGCCATAGCTGGTCGCGTCACTCGCGGCGGGATTGCTCGTGCCGGCGCGGCCGAGATCGATCGACGTCCGCCGTGACCGCGCGTAGTCCTTGCTGATCAAGCGCTTGACCGGAATCTCCACGAAGTCGGGGTCGCCGAAGTACTGCGCCCGGTCGGCGAAAAACCTGCGCATCGTCTCGGCGACGTAGTGGATCGCCGCCGCCGACCCAGGTCCGCTTCTCTCGTAGCCGCTGTCCTCGAGCATGTTGAGCATTTGAATCACGCCCACGCCTCCCGAGCTGGGCGGCGGCGGGCTTACCAGCTCGTAGTCGCCGTATCGGCCCGACAGCGTGTTGCGTTCGACAGGCGTGTACGCGGCCAAATCCCCAAGGGCGATCGTTCCGCCGTTCTTCTGCATGTCGGCGGCGATCAAGCGGGCGGTCTTGCCTTTGTAGAACTCATCCGCCCCGCCCTTGGCGATGCGGACGAGGGTTTGGTGCAGGTCCGGCTGTCGGAATGTCTCGCCCATATCATAGTGGCGCCCGCCGCGCTGAAAGATCCGCCTCGACTCGGCGAACTGCGCCAGCTTCTTGTTCCCCCGCAGGGCCTCCGAGAGCAGATAGTTGACCTCGAAGCCCCGTTCCGCCAGCTCGATCGCCGGGCGCAGCACCTGGGCCCAGGGCTTGGTTCCGTATTTGCGCAGGGCCAGCTCAAAGCCGCGCGGGCTTCCTGGCACGCCGGAGGCGCGGTAGCCGACCTGATCGTCATCGGTAGGGTTGCCGTCTTTGTCGAGATACATGTCGCGGTGGGCAGCCGACGGGGCCCGTTCGCGGAAGTCGAGAAACGTCGAGCGGCCGTCGGCAAAGCGGATCAGCATGAAGCCGCCGCCGCCAAGATTGCCCGCGGAGGGATGGGTCACTGCCAAAGCAAAGCCCACGGCAACGGCCGCGTCCACCGCGTTGCCGCCGTCGCGAAGGATATCGAGCCCGGCTCGGGTCGCCTCGTCGCGCGTGGAGACGACCATGGCTTGGCGGGCGCGAACGGGCTCGCGCGTGGCCCCGGCGAGGCCCGCGGCCACAAGAAGGATGGAGAGCAAGCAGCGAAGAAAGATCACGGCCAATTGTAGTCGGCGGAGGCTCACCATTGCAAAACGTCGATCGTTTGGGCGGACCCGAGCAGCCACCGCGGGTCGCCGGACGTGGTGGACTCTGACCCCGAATCTTGGTTGCTAGAGCCGTCCGGTCGAATCGGTGTAGAGCGCAGCCACGGACTGGCCACAAGAAGCATTCTAAGGTGCCTGTAAATTGTTCTACGCCCAGCCGATAAGGAAGGTGAGGTTCCGCAACCGCAGGGTCGCCCCCGGCGAGGTGTGGAGCCACGAACCCAAAGGCCCCCGAGCGCATGAACCCGAAGGTCACCCAGCTATTGGAGAGCTTCAACGAGAACCGGCGCGAAAACGGCCGGCAGTTGGCGCTGCTACTGGAAAGAGACCCCGCGCAGTTCAAACAATCGGTCGTGCACTATATGTGCAACGGGGCCGACGAATCGAGCGTTCAGTACATCGTTTGGCTGCTGCAAAGCAACCACATGTTGCTCGATCTGCTGCTGAACCCCGAGATCTCGTCCGTCGACGAATCCGTTGTGCTGGTGCAAGCGATGAGAGGCAAGGTCGAACGTCTTGACGTCGATTTGGCCAAAGCGATGAAGACCGCCTCCGGAAGCCTAAAGTCACGAGTTCTTCGGCTCCTTGCGGAAACTGCGGAGAGCAATCGTACCCTGCCCTTGTTGATCCATGCACTGCGGGAAGAAGGCCCGGACATACGCGCGAAGGCCGGCCGCATCTTCGCCCAACACTGCCAAAACGAACTGTTCATCGAGAACGTTCTGAAGGACCCAGACCCTAAAGTGCGAGCTGCCGCCATCGACGGCATAGGCTTTCGCTCGAGCAAGGAGCTGCCGTCGATTCTGCTCACCGCCGTGTCAGACTCCAGCCCTGACGTAAAGGCCCACGCCGTCCTGGCAGCTTATCGCCTTGGCGACTCGCGCGCGTCCCAATGGGTGAACGAGCTCGTCAGGCACCCGATCGCGGACTTCCGTACTCGGGCGGCTTGGATTCTCGGAGAGACCAAAGACCCCGACTGGTTGCCGTTGCTTCGGCACCTCCAAGAAGACCGCGATCCCCGCGTACCGCCCGAAGCCGAAAAGGCGATCCAAAAGATCGAGGCGGCGCACGCGGCGGAAGCCCGGGTCTCCGAACCGGTCCGGCCAGAGGACGAGGACGAGCCCGAGGAAGAGCCGCAGGCGCTCGAGAAAGAAGTGCAGGTGGAGATCCTCTACGCCGCCGCCGAGCCGAACAGGGGCCGCTGCCTCCATCTCGCAATCACCGATCCGGAGGGGGTGAGAATAGAGAATCTTGCACAAGCGCACGTCAGGATTCACGAGGGCGATCAGCCCATCACCGACTACGAGGTGCTGTCCGCACAGCAGTGCGGTCCCATGAACCTGATGTACGTGCTGGACTGCAGCGGGAGCATGTCGGCCACCCAACTCCAAGAAATGACAGGGGCGGTCGTTCTCAGCTTGAAGAACAAGGCGCCGAACGACCTCGTTGGCGCCTACAAGTTCTCGCTCGACGTAGAGCGGAGCGTTCCCTTTACCACCGACCCGAAGCGCTGTGCCGCGCTCGTCCGCCGTCCGCACCCCGGCCTGAGGACGGCGTCGCGGCTTTACGATGCGATCGGACGTGCTGCTGAAGAGCTACTGACGAGAAAGAACGGCCCGCGCTCGATTATTGCGATCGCCGACGGCGACGACCGCGGCAGTGAGCGAAGCCTCTCCGACTTGATACGCGAGCTGTGAGCCGCCCGCGTCCCGGCGTCCATCATTGAGTTCAACGAAACCCCAACCTCCACGACTCTTGGTGAGCTGGCCAAGAGCACGGGGGGATGGTACCGCCACGCAGCAAAGGGCAGAGAAGTAATGCGCGCGGCACAGAGGGGCGTGCGCTTGTTCTCCAACCGCTATACCATCCACTACCGTTGTGAAACGCCCCCCGCGGAAGAAGTGCGCGTCGCGGTGAAGTCGCCTGACGGCGCCGGAGCTGCCTCCGCCAGGCTTTTCTAAGACTAGCCCGACTCTCGCGATTCGACCCGCGAACAAACTTTTTTTGAGGGTGTCCGCGGCGTAAGTTCTTTGGCTCCATTCGCGGTCCTCGCCACTGCCGCTGTAGTGCCGACCTACCCCTTTTACTTTTTCGCGAAGCCGTTCAGAATAAAACTATGTTCCTGTGCGCCACAACTTCGCGAAAGTCAGACTAGGCGAGGAGCACTGCTGGCCAAACAGGAAAACAGCTCTGAGTTTCTTTGGAAATGAGGCGAAACACACCTATGCGCCTCCGCAAAGACCGTCGAGCGCCGGATCCCTTAAGGGCTTAACAAGGCTGGCGTCGCAGTCAGCCGGGCGCTGGCCTCAGCGTTCTCCACTAGCGCTTGAGCCTCCAGAAAACGCCCTTCGGTCAGTAGCTCGGCGGCTTCCTCAACACTCTTCCACAAGCTGGGATCGAGCTTCAGTCGCTGCAACCGCGCGATCTCAGCCCACAGCGTGTGCTCTGTCATGTTGGACCACGAAACCCAACTCCATTATAACCCGCCCCACAATACCCAGGACCGATAAACTTGGTAGCGACAGCCCTTGGTCACTCCCCTGCTGCACCAAACAAGTTCCCACGTTCGTAGACGACCTTGCCGCCGACGATCGTGCCCAACGCTTCGATGTCCTTGATCTCGTCGACCGGACAGGTGAGGTAGTCCTTGGAGATCACCGCCAAATCGGCGAACTTGCCAGGCTCGATCGAGCCCTTAACTTCCTCATCAAAAGTGAGATACGCGCCATTCCAGGTCCACATCTTGAGGGCCTGCTCGCGGCTGATGCGCTCCTCGGGACTGAATACGGTGCCGTCGGTCGTCTTGCGGGTGATGACCATCCACATGCCGAAGAAGGGGTGGTAGGGGTTGATGGCCGTGCGGGCGTCGAACTTGATCATGTGGTCCGAGCCGCCGCCGACGATGAGCCCCGCGTCGTGCAGCGACTTGTAGGGTTGGAAGGTCTTCATGCGCTCGGGGCCGAGCACTTCGGAGATGGCCGGGCCGTCGAAGTGGTACCAGGCCGGCTGCAGGTCGAGCAAGACGCCCAGGCGCTTGGTCTTGGCGATGGATTCCGCGTTGTGGAAGTTCGAGTGGGTGAGCGAGAAACGCCGGTCGCGAATGGGCGACTCGCGGTTGATCTCGTCGTAGACGTCGAGCAGCACGTCGGTCGAGGCCCCTCCCGTCGTGTGCGCGGTCATTTGCCAACCCAGCCGATGGCCCAGCTTCATGATCGCCAGGATCCTCTCGCGAGGAATCCGCAGCACGCCGCGATAGTCCGGATCGTCAAAGCCGTACACCTCGGTGTGAGCTCCGTAGGGAGCCCGCAGGTAGGCCGTGCCGATCAGGATGCCGCCGTCGAGCAGGAGCTTCAATGCCCCGATGCGCACGTAATCGTCTCCGAAACCGGTCGTGAGCCCTAGATTGATCACGTCCTCCCGCACCTCCTCAAAGGGCCTCTCGCCATTCAGTCGCACGGTGATATTCGTGCGCACCGTCAAATCGTCTTCGGCCCAAAGCTTCTGGTAGATACGAACCTGATCGAACCACAAGGCGCGGTCGATGACGCTCGTGATCCCGACGGCGTTGTAGGCCTTGTGCATCTTGCGCAAGGAGTTGACGCGGTCTTCGTCGGAGTACTCGAGCGTCGCGACGAGCTTCGACACCAACTGCCGCGCGCCGAGAATCAACCCCGTGGGCTCGCCGGTTTTCGGGTCGCGAATGATCTTGCCGTTGTCCGGCTCCGGCGTGTCGCGATCGATCCCGATCGCGCGCAGCGCGGCGGAGTTCAACGCGGCGGCGTAATTGTTGTCGAGCATCACCATGTGCTTGCCGCTGAACTTGTCAAGCTGCCAACGAGTCGGGTAGCGGCGTTCTTTGAGCCGCGTCGAATAGACCTTGGGCACGAAGATGAGCTTGTCGGCCGGGGACGAAGCTGCGAGTCTTTCGACATGCGCCTGAATCTCGGCGAAGCTGCGCATGATGGGAATCTCAAAGTCCCGCTCGGCGAGGCCCGCGTTGATGGGATGTACGTGGGTTTCGATTAACCCCGGCACCATCGTCTTGCCGTGCAGGTTGATCTGCTTGGTCTTCGGCCCCGTAGTGCGGCCAACCTGCTGTGTCGTACCGACGGCGAGAATCCGTCCCTCCGCAATTGTCACCGCCTCCGCAATGGGCCTCTCGGGCCACATGGTGATGATCTTGCCGTTGTAGTACATGACATCGGCGCGGCTATCGGGAATCACCCGTTCCCGTTTCGGGTTCTGCGCGAGAAGCGCCATGCAGCCGACAAGAAAGACCATCAGAGCGACGCAAGATCTGTAGATCATACGAATCACCAACGCCAGAATACCAGTCAAGGCAACCGAGCCGTGACCGTAAGGGAGCGGTCCGGCACGAACCCTGCCGCCACCCGAGGGCCTCTAGGCTAGCCGGCGCGCCCGCCCGTGCCCCCCCATCCGAAGGCATCACGGCCCGCTATGATTGAAAACCTGGCCATGCCGCCTTCGTCAATCAAAGCCCTCCTATTCGACCTGGGCGACGTCATCGTGGGTCTCGATTTCGCTCGCGCCTACCGCGCCGCCGCAAAACTGTCACCCTATCGTTCCGACGAGATCCCCGATATCATCCGTCAGGCCGATCTCGCCAACCCTTACGAGCGCGGGGAACTCTCAAGCGAGGTCTTCCACCGCCGCTTCTGCGACGCCCTCGACATGGACGTGTCGTTCGGCCGCTTCCGGCAACTATGGGGCGACATGTTCGAGCCCAAGCCGCTCCTCGACGACAGCTTCCTCGGCGGACTTGCTGCCAACTACCGGCTCGTTCTGCTCTCCAACACCAACGAGCTGCACTTCGAGTTCATCCGCGAGCACTACACCGTCTTGCGGCATTTCGAGGAGTTCGTGCTCTCCTACCAGGTCGGCGTCATGAAGCCGGCACCCGAGATCTACCTCGAGGCCGTTCGCCAGGCCGGATGCGAACCGCACGAGTGTTTCTATATCGACGACAAGCCGGTCAACGTGGAAGCTGGCGCCCGACTTGGACTCCATGCCGTCGTCTTCGAGAACTCCGGCCAACTACGCACGAGCCTGGCAGAGCGCGGCGTCCGGTGGAACTCCGCCCCGCTACAAGTCAAGTGAGGAGAGCTGTGAACGAACCCGTGTCCCGTGTCGTGTCACGGACGCCCCGCAGCCGGGGGCGGCGCGAAGGCGGTCGACGGGTAGACCAACGAGAGCGCCTCGCGAGCCGACGACGCGACCTGTGAGTGTGGGTTCGTGTCGAGTGACCGCTTCAGATAGCTCCTGGCCGCAGTCTTATCACTGAGCTTGGCGGCGATCATGCCGGCGTGGTAGAAGAGCCTCGCGTCACGGACGCCGGGGGCCAGGGCCTTCTCAATTTCAGAACGAGCCTGCTCGTAGTCGCCACTACCGTGAAGGGCCCAGGCGTGAGCGTCCCGGATCCAAACGTCCGTCCGCCGCTCAATCTCGCGCCTTGCGATACGAAGCGCCTCCTCCGGTCGAGAGGCATAGTCGGCGTAGTAGCGGACCAGTTCGCGATTACAATTGTCGGCACCTTCCATCTCGGCCCGACCTAGCGTCTCGAACCTATGGAATGCCGCCCCAGCGGCGTCCTCGCGACCCGCCCTCTCCAGTGCAACAGCGACATCGAAGAGGTTCTCCGGGTGAGGCGCGCTTTCATAACGACGCTCGAACAGCTCGACGGCCTCGGCAAAACGCTCCTGCCCCATTCGCACCTTGCCAAGGTTTGCGAGGGCGTAGTGGTAATCAGGGAACAGGTCGAGCGCCTGCTCGAGAAGCTGCTCGGCGCGGTCGAGGTCTCCACTGCCAAAGTGCGCCTGCGCCATATGGGTCAGAATCCACGCCCGATCCTCGACTTCAGAGGGTGCTGTCCGCTGATACGCTTTCTGTAGGAACTCGAGCGCAGCACCCGTATATCCGTATAACTCGCGGAGATAGGCTCCCCGGGTGAGGCCCGGCACGTTACCCGGCCGCAGATCGAGCATCCACTGCACGGCTGCCTCGGCCTGCTCGTACTCGCCCAACTCGGTGTAGGCATCGGCCAGGAACCCGTACACCTGCACATCGTCGGGCGCGAGTTTGTTGAGGACCTTTGCTTCTTCGAGAGCCTTGGCGAACTCGTGCTGGCCCAGTAGACACCAGACCCGTGCCTTGCGGGCCCCGTAGTTGCCCGGCTCGAGTCGCAGCGACGTTTCGACCGCCTCGAGCCCCTTCCGGTAGTAGTCAGCCTCGGCCGTCTCCCGTGCTCGCCGGGCTAGAGCCATGGCGAGTCGGTTGTACGGTCGAGCCTGCTCGGGCTGTCGTTCAATCGCCTTCCGCGACAGGATGATCTTTCTCTCTCCCGGCGAAGGCCCTTTCTCACCGAGCAACGGGGTGGTCAGCAGATACGAGGCGGCAAGAACAAGAGCGATGAAATGGGTCATCCGGCTTCCCTTTCGGTCGTAGCAGCGATTTACAAGAAAAGCGGCCGCGCTCGGAGGCTTGAGCGCGGCCGCCACCCCCCTATTCGACCGGCCCTCCGCCCTCCTCGCCTGGATCGATGTGGCGGCGGTTGCGGCCGTCCGGGCAGTTCGCCAGGTAAGGAAAGCTCGTCCGATACGGAGCGTCGTTGACGTTCACCCCGTCACCGAGCCGATTGTTGGGGAAGCGATTCAGGCTCTCCCCAGCAGCGTCGACGGTGAGGACGCCGCCAACACCCACACGGAGCACGATGTCCACCACGTCGTCGAAAAGACGGCGGCCGTTGGGGTAACCGGCACGGTCGCCGCCAATTAACCCCAGGCGGCTTGCCGAAGACACCGGTGTGGGCGGAACCGACACGTTCAAACGCAGGATATCGGCGATGGGTCCGGTCGTCGTAAACGCCGCGGCCCGCGGGTCGATGATCGGTGCCGTGTAGATGACCAGCGGAAGAAGGTCGAGCCGTGGCGCCTCAGGAATGGTAAGAGCTCCGCCGTAGAGCGCCTCGACAATTCGGGCAATCGGCGGATCCAGGAAAAAATCCGCGAACTGCGCATCCGCCTTCGGTGTATCCATGCTGAAACGATCTTTCGACCCAATTCCAATGATCAGCTCATTGATGAGCGGATGGCCCATGCGCTGGACTTGGCGGAACTTTGGGGGGAACATTCGAGCCCGGGGATTCACTACTTCCCGCGGGCGAGAGGTCGTACCCCAGGCCCCGATCGTGCTATTCGGAGACCGGTTTCCCAAGATCGGGTCGTCCTCGCGCTTGACCATTGAGATCGGCACCTCAATCGCGATCGCGTTCACCGCGTAACCGGAAATCGTGTCGCTTGCGAGGTTCTCTTGGGCAGCGTCTTCCGCATCGGTAAGCACCCCAGGGACGCCGCTGGCCAGCGTGCGAAAATTGGCCGTATCAAAGGCCGCGCCGAGATCAATCCAGAAGGGATCGTCCACGGTCCCGGCGAACACCTTCACGCCATCGTGCAGGTCGTAGGTTGCCGCATCAAACAACGCCCCGTAGTCCATCGTGCGAGAGCCGGGGTTGCCCGGAACCGCATAGAATGGGCCTCCGTCCGGGTTGGTCAACTCCCGACTGACGCCGTCGGTGATCATGGTCACGGTGTAGGTTTGCACCTGGTTCAGCCCGGGGCTATCAAAGGTCGTAATTCGGGGGGGGGGGGACAACCAGATCCCCCGTGTTGGGATCGACCGCGCCTCCGTCGCCCACGCCGGCCACGGCAGTGTACACGCCGGGCAGCCGAAACTCTTCCGTCGTGAAGCGGAATTGGAAGATGACATCCGGTGTCACATTGGTGTTGTTGTCGATCTTGATCTCGTAGAGAATGTCAGGGTCAAAAGGAAACAACGTGGGGCCGTTGGCGGGCTCGAGCAGAGGGTCCACGTCCAGGATGAACGTCACCTTGTCGAGACCGGTGTCCCCGTCGTAGCTGCGAAAGGCGAAAAAGTCGGTGATGTCTGCTTTGTGATCGAGAGCGGTGATGGGCGCTTCCCGGTGATTGGCTGCGTAGAAAGTCGCTGGAACGGCGGCTGCCATCAAGGCAGCGGCCACAACGATGGATTTCCGTAGGTTCATGCTTCTCCCTCCAAAAGAAAGTCGGTTCCGCGTGGGCTCAGTTGCCACCCGGTGGCGGACCTTGCCGGAACTCTCCGGCTCTCTTGTTAACTACGAGGAGATGCCGAAATCGGATGTGGTCCTTCCCGAAAGCGGCAAGATCCAGCGAAAAGTTGTGCGTATTCCGAGTCGTGACCGTAAGGGAGCGGTTGCATCGAGGCTCCGATCGCTTCCCAAACAGCGCGAAGCAACCCTGCTTGGTCCCGGCTCGTCCGGTTCAGGGAGCGGTTCTTCACAGAAAAACGCGGCCCTGCCCAGGAAGTGTACCGCTAGCCCAAAGGCCCGACCCAGATCGGCTGCGTGGTCGGCTGCGGCTGCCCGCCGGAAGGCTCGTCGGTGATGGCGAGGGCCGCGGCGTCCGACGGCGACAGATCCGGCGAGATGACATACGTAACCTTCCCGTCTTGCTCGGGCTCAAACGTGCCGGCGCTCACAGGGTTGCCCTGCTTTGGGATGACCCAGAGTTGATAGGTTCGGTCGGAGGGCAAATCGGGCATGTCTTGGGCCGCGAGTACGAGCCCAAGGTCTTCATGCCAGTAGGCACGAAGTTGCGGGGAGGTCGGCGCATTCAGAGCAACCGGGATCGTCCCCGGCGCCGAGACGATCTCGAGCACCCGCTGATAGTTCCTGTTCTGTGCGCTCAGATCCCGTTGGCGCTCTTCTAGATCAGCGACCTGCTGTTGAAGCTGTTGCGACCGCACTTCGATCTCACTCGCCTGCCACTGGCTGAGCACCGCGAAGACAAGCATGGCCGCTGCCGTTGCCCAAGCAAAGGCGGGCGTCCAGGAGCGTCGGGCAGGCGGAGGAGCCACCGAGGCCAAGAGCCTTGCCCGCACCGCGGCGGGCGGCTCCACCGGAGGCGCCGCGAGCGCGAGGTGAGCAACCCTTGCCCGCGCCTCCTCGACGCCGGGCGTGCATCGCGCACAGCCCTGCTCTAGGTGAGCGGCGACTTCGGCGTATTCCTCAGCCTCCAGCACTCCGAGCGCAAAGAGTTCGTGCTGTTCTTGAAGGAGTTTGCAGTCTGTCATGCCGCTTCCTCCTCCAGTGCCAGTCGTAGCCTCCGCAGCGCGTTTCGAATCCAGGTCTTAACGGTGCCCAGAGGCTGATCCATCGACGCGGCGATCTCGCTTTGGCTCAGTCCCTTGAAGTAAGCCAGCTCCAACGCTTTCCTCTCGGACTCCGGCAGCTTGCTCATGAGACGCTGCACGCGCTCGGCCAGCCGCAGTTGATCAAGCCATTCCTCCGGCCTGGGTACCGACATCCCCGACGGTGGGTCCGCTGCCGGGTCTTCCTGCCGCCGTTGCTTCTCGGCCTTGCTGCGGATGTGATCGATCGCAATATGGCGCGCCAGTGTCAACAGCCAGGGGCCCAGGGCGCCGCGGGCCGAGCGGTATGTGCGCGCACTATTCGACAACCGCAGAAATACCTCCTGCAATAGCTCGTCGGCGGAAGCTGCTTGCCCCGTGACCCGCAACAACAGCGAATATACTGCGCGCGAATAGCGGTCGTAGAGCTGCTCGAGGCCTTCGGCGTCACGGTCCACCACGCGTCGCATCAACTCATGGTCGGGCACAGGCCCGGCTGCCGTTCCCCTAAGTAGCGCTGCCAACAACACCGTGGATCTTGGCCCCGGCCACCACTATAGCCCAGAGCCCAGAGCGCGCCGAGCGTAGCGGTCTTCTGCAAGGTGTGTGCCATAGCGATTCCCGGCGGTCGGTCGGCGTTTCGTGCTATAACCTCTTCATCTATTGACTACGTGTATTGCCGCAAGGCTGGATGTGGCGCTGTTGTCTCGAATGTGATGATTCCGACCCGGCCAGTCACTTCGTATTTTCTATTGATGGGGACTTGCGTCGCGGGTTCTACCGCCCAAGTTGGTGCCCTCCTCCCAACCAGACGAAGTCCTCGCATAGCAGCCCGCGGCTAAATCGAGAACGACGCTGGTCAAGACGTAGGGGCGTGCCGTGCCCGGCTGCTCGACCTGGGGCAACATGTCGGAGCGTCGAAGGGGAAGCCGTAGCGCGGATCTCGGTGTTGAGATCCGCGGCCTTCCCTTGCTTTCACCACGGGCTTGTTAGGCCGGCGGCCCCCACTCCTGTCCGCCGGTGCTATGAGTAAATCCGCTCCAGCTTCTCCCGGACGTACTTCATCGAGCGGCCGAAGCTCTCCCGCGGGCTGATCCGCACATAGTCGAGATCCACGCAGATCCAGCCCTTGTACTTACGCTTCTTGAGGATGCTGTGCAGCCGCGGGAAGTCGATCTCGCCCTCGCCCAGGTCGTAGATGCTGTTCATGAAGGTCGCGCTGGGGGTATGGGCCTCGAGCACTCGTCCGTTGGCCAGGCGAATGTCTTCGCGCGCAGGGGTGATGCGGGCGTCTTTGTAGTCCATGAAGTTCAGGCGGTCATTGTACTTCTCATACAGCTCCACGACATCACAGCCGGCCAAGTGCAAGTGGGCGGTGTCGGGTGAGAAGTGGAAACGCTTGGGGTCGCTGTGCTTCAAGAACAGCTCGACCTCGTCGTGGCTCTCGACAATCTGGTTCAGGTGGTTGTGCAGACCCGCCCGAAAGCCGTACTCCTTCGCCACATCGCCCAGGTGGTTCCAAAACTCGCAGGAGCGCTCAATGTACTCAGGAATCTCGATCTTCGAGAGCGGCCGACCCCCGGGCCCTCGACGCCCTGGCGAGAAAACAACCAGTTCGGTGGCGCCGAAGTTCCGCAAGAATCCCATCGCCTCCCGCGCGGACTTCTCCATCTTCTCGTGCTGGGTTCGGTCCCACGCCGGACCACCGTAGGAGATGGTGGCGATCCGCAGGTCACGCTTCTCGAGTTCCTTTTGCAGGATCGGGATCGTCAGGCCGTAGGTCTCGAGGCACCGCGGGAAGCTGGTCATCCGCAGGCCTGTGAATCCGGTGTCCTTCATCACCGAGAGTACCTCGGTGAATGGGACCTTCTCCAGATGGCCCCACAGCCCCAGGCTAAAGGCCCATTGGATGTTCTTCCCTCGCGCGGCCGAGGCCGACTCGGCAACGGAGCCCGCCAGTGCGCCCGCCACCGTGTTCAAGAACCTTCGTCGTTTCATCCGGGCCCTCCCTTCCGCTGCTCTGAGGGTTTCGACCGCTTTGCATCGGAATTCTAACACTCTGATTCCCGGTGGGTCCGCTCCTTTTCTCTATCCGGGGACGGACCCAAGAAGTGAGCAGGGGGCCCCATGGCTTCGCGGGCTTATTGGGCACGAACGAGTGTTGGTCTCGCCGCGTCCCTCCGATCTGTGCGAACCTGACGGAAGGCGCCCATGAAGTCACGCGTTTACAGCCAGGTGGCGGAGCTGATTGGCGGCACGCCGATGGTGCGGCTCGATGCTCTGTCGCCCGACGGCGGGGCCACGATTCTGGGCAAGCTCGAGTCGCTCAACCCGAGCGGCAGTGTCAAGGACCGCATCGCGCTCAGCATGATTCGCGATGCCGAGACCTCCGGCAGGCTCAAGCCCGGCATGACCATCGTCGAGGCCACCAGCGGCAACACCGGCATCGGCCTCGCCATGCTGTGCGCCAAGTTCGACTACCATCTCATCCTCACCATGCCGGAGTCGATGAGCTTCGAACGCCGGGCCTTGGTGGCCCGCTACGGCGCGCAGGTCGTCCTCACGCCGGGAGACGACGATCTAGCCGGTTCCGTCAAGAAGGCGCGTGAGATCGTCGAACAAAACCCGGGCTGCATCGAGCTGCGGCAGTTCGACAACCCGGCGAACCCGCAAGTGCATCGCGAAACCACCGGCCCGGAAATCCTCGAGGCCGTGGGTGACGATATCGCGGCGTTCGTCGCCGGGGTCGGCACCGGCGGGACGATCACCGGCGCGGGCGAGGTGTTGAAGGCGGCCGTGCCGAACATCAAGGTCGTCGCCGTGGAGCCCGCCACGTCCGCCGTACTGAGCGGCAAGCCGCCTTCGCCCCACCACATCGAGGGCATCGGCGCTGGGTTCGTGCCGTCGATTCTCAACCGCGACATCATCGACGAGATCGAAACGGTGGAAGACCGTGAGGCCTTCGACATGACCGAGGAGCTGGCCGCCAAGGAGTCGCTGCTGGTCGGCATCTCGTCGGGCGCGAACGTGACGGCCGCGAGGCGCGTCGCGGAGAAACTCGCGCCGGGCCAACAGGTCGTCACTATTCTGTGTGACACAGGCACCCGATATTTCAGTGTGGAAGAGTATTTCCGGCGGGAGAAAGAGTATCCGACCGGCATCCTGCTGTAACTTGCGGACCACCCAAGATTGAGACTCAGCGGTAGAGAACGGGCCCGCGAAGGGAAGCTTCGCGAGAGACTTCTTGCCTCCGAACGCCGTAGCCCATGGCCGGGCATCGCCGTCTGCGCCGCTCTGACCTGCGCGGCGTTCTACCTGCACACCCTGCCCTTCCCTCCGTTCACGCTGCGGGACGACTATCACCCTTTGAACGCGGTGCTGTTGGCTCTGCTGCTGGGTCTGGCGATTCGCAACCTGGCGCCGGCGGCCGCACGGCTGCGGCCGGGCGTCGATGTGGTGATCAAGAGAGTCCTGCCGGCGGGCATCGTTCTGCTGGGCGCAAGGCTGGACTTCTACGACTTGCTTCGCGTGGGCTACCGGGTCTCGTTCGGCGCGGTCATTCTGATCGTGGTCATCATCGTGGCGACGCGGTACCTCTGCCGTTTCTTTAACGTCAAGGCTGAACAGGGGCTGCTCATCGGGGTCGGCACGGCGATCTGCGGCACGTCGGCCATTGTCGCGACGGCCCCGCTGGTGGAATCGAAGGAAGAAGACATCGCCATCTCGATCGCCTCGATCAATCTGTTGGGTGCGTTGGCGATGGTGGTCTTTCCTTTTGCGGGTGCGTTTCTGCTGATCGATCCGCGGGTCTATGGGGAGTGGTGCGGCCTGGCGATCCACGCGACCCCGCAAGTGATCGCGGCCGGGTTCGCCCATCACCTCGATGGGGAGACCGCCGGCGAGATTGCCACGATCGTCAAGCTGACGCGGATCTCGCTGCTCGGCCCGGCGGTGTTCGTGATCGGAGCGGCGTACGCCTACCAGCGGCGCAAGCAGGCGGCATTTGTGGGCCCGCCGGTGGACTACGCGCGGCTGGTGCCGACGTTTGTTCTCTTCTTCGTGGGAATGGCGTTCTTGAGAACGGCGGGAATGTTCCCCGAGATGACGTTCCACATGACCGAGCGCTTCTTGTTCGGCGCGGGCGACCGCACCATCGACATGACCTACAGCTTGGGCGAGGCGGGGAAGTGGCTGATCACGGGCGCGATCGCCGGCGTGGGATTGGTGACCGAATTCCGCGCGCTGCGGTCGGGCGGGGTGCGGCCGTTCTTGCTGGGGCTGATATCGACGGTGATTCTGGCTTTGCTGGCGCTGGGCTATTCGTATTGGCTTTGATGGGAGGCGGCAACGCTACCTGGCCACGACGGCTTCGATGAGGCGGATGGGCGTTTTCGTCTCGATAACGCGTTCGAGGCGGAAACCGGCGGCGGCGAACAGGTCGGTGAACTCGTCGCGTGTGCGCTCGCGTCCACCGGGGCCGGCCGGCATCTCAACATCGAGCAGCAGCGCCGGCAGGCTCTCCGGTCCCGGTGTGATCAGCATTTCACACAGCACAACCCGCCCTCCGTCGGCCAAAGCCTTGGCGCAGTTTCGAAGGATCGTCGCCGCGGTTTCGTCATCCCAGTCGTGGATGATGTGTTTGAACACGCACAGGTCGAAGGGCCCCGGGATCCCGGGGCCCGGGCGGAAGGAACAGGGGGTGAGCGTTTGCGCTAGTCCAACTACAAGGTCGGAAGCCCGAGGATTCCGCCTTCCTGCCGGTTGCCTTGTTCTCCACGGGGTTGGCCGCGTGCCGGGACCGTCGGGGGCCGCCCCAACGGGTCCTGGAAGGTGACCTCCTGCTCGGTGAACAACAGGTCCCGGTCGAACAGCATGTCGAGTTGCGTGCCGCGCTCGAGAAGAGCGTCCGGGCCGCGGGTCAGCAACACTCCGGCGAGACCGGCGGCCACGCCGGCCGCTCCGCCTAGGCCCAGGCCACGCACTGGCCGGCCTCCGACGGCTCCGGCGATCACGCCAACCGTTGACCCTACGCGCGCGGCGTCCGCCACCGATTGCGCGTCCTCGCCTTTGGTGCCTGCGCTTTCGATTGTGCCGCTCTCGCGGTCGAGCGTCTCTTCGGAACTGCCGTCGAGCGATCCGAGCCTGCCGACAAACTCGCGGATCGTGCCGTTCGGCAGGATCATCTGCTCAAACCGCAAATGAATCTGGCCCTTGCCCTTGATGCGCCCCGGACGCTTCACAGAGGTCACCGTCCCGCTCACGTACGTGCCGGGCGGCACGAGAATGCGTCCGTTGACGGCAACGGGGTAAACCGACTGCAAGTAGAGCTTGTCCCCCGGCGCGGCGTTCTTCGAGCTGACACTGTTGATCAATACCAGCGGGACACGCGTCCCCCGCGGCAGCGTGATCGCCGCCTCCGGCCCCTCGTTGCGCTCAATCAGGCCTTCGCGCCGCTCGCGGTTACCCTCGGTCGGCTCCTGGCCGAGCAGCAGGGGCGCGGCCAGGGTGAACACGATCGCAACAATCGTTACTCTTGTCATTAGACTGGGCTCCTGACTTGTTTGGACTCGCGCCGGCGGCACCGCGTTTACTATTCTCCCGTGAAGGAGGGTTAACTTTCGTAAAGATTTGTAGAGTTGCAAGAGCTTGACCGCTGCAAAGGTGGCTTACAGCGCCGAGGGCCAAATCACCGCGCGGCGAGCCTGGGCAGTCGATTCGGTCGGCTATGATGGTAGTTTGTGTCGACCGGGAGTCCTCCAACCATAGAACTGGCAGCCCGCGTCACCGCGCTCGAGCAGTCGCTGGCGCGGGTGATCCGCGGCAAGGCCGAGGTGCTGCGCTTGGCCGTCGTATGCCTGCTCGCGCGGGGACATCTGCTGATCGAAGACGTGCCCGGCGTGGGCAAGACCACCCTCGCCCACACGCTGGCCCACAGTCTCGACAGCGGTTTCCACCGCATCCAGTTCACCAGCGACATGCTGCCCAGTGACGTCGTGGGCGTCACCGTGTACAACAGCACTCGCGAGGCGTTCGAGTTCAAGCCCGGTCCCATCTTCACCAATTTCTTGCTAGCCGACGAGATCAACCGCACGACGCCCAAGACCCAGTCCGCTTTGCTCGAAGCGATGAACGAGCGCCAAGTGACGATCGAGGGACGCTCGTATCCTCTGCCGGACCCCTTCATGGTGATCGCGACGCAGAACCCGGTCGAGTACCACGGCACGTACCCGCTGCCGGAGTCGCAAATGGACCGCTTCCTCATGCGCATCGAGATGGGCTATCCCGACGCGGCCAGCGAACGAGAGATCCTGCGGTCGTTTCCGTCCGCCCAGCTTTCGTCCGCGGTCGATGTGGTGGCGAGTGGTGCGGACGTGGTCGAGCTGCAGCGCGAAGTCGAGGCCGTCAGGGTCGACGACGCTGTGTTGGACTACGTGATGACGATCGTCGAGAAGACGCGCACGCACGAACACTTGGCGCTGGGCGTGAGCCCGCGCGGCTCGATGGCCCTTTACCGGGCAGTACAAGCACTCGCTCTCGTCGAGGGACTCGACTACGTGACGCCGAACCACGTCAAGCGGCTGGTGGTCTCGGTGTTCGCCCATCGCATGGCGCCCGACTCCCGCTTCGGCAGCGGCGTAGCACCGACGATCCGCAACACGCAGGTGCTTGAGGAGATCCTGCACACCGTCACGGTTCCGACCTAGCCCGGGCCCGATCTTGCAGGAAGCTTCAGTCCGCGGGCTCAAGCCTGAGGCTCGGTCCCTAACCACCGCCAACCCCGCGTAGAAAACGACTACATGAGAACCGCCATCATCGGACTGCCGCAAGTCGGCAAGACATCGCTCTTCACGATTCTTACCGGCATGGCGAGGGAGACCCGTCTCGGTGGCACCGCCGTGCAGGTTGGCGTCGCGCACGTGCCGGATTCACGCGTTGACCGGCTGGCCGACGTCTTTCAACCGCCGAAGATCACGCACGCCACCATCGAATACGCCGACATGCCGGCGCTGTCGAAAGAAGCGTTGCGCGACCCGGGCATCATGAGCAGCCTCCGCGTCGGCGACGCTTTTCTGCACGTCGTGCGACTGTCTGACGACGACACCGTCATGCACGTGGAAGGCAGTCTTGATCCCGAGCGCGACTGGAAGAATGTCGAGATCGAGTTGATTCTCAGCGACCTGGTCGTCGTCGAGAAGCGTCTCGAGCGTGTCGAGAAAGACATGCAGCGCATCAAGAACCCCGAGCTACCCAAAGAACGCGACCTTCTGCTGAAGTGTAAGGCCGCCCTGGAAGCCGAGCAGCCGCTGCGAGAGCTGGAACTGACCGCTGAAGAAGACAAAGTACTACGCGGCTTCCAGTTCCTCTCGGCCAAGCCGATGCTGCTGGTGCTCAACCTCGGCGAGTCCCAAGCGGGAAGCCTTGAACAAGTGGAAGAAGAATACCGAAAGCTCTGGCTGAGCGACCACGCCAACGTCGGATTAGCGGCGGTGTGCGGCAGCATCGAATCGGAGCTGGCCGAGCTGCCCGCGGAAGAAGCGAAAGAGTTCATGGCGGGCTACGGACTGCACCAGTCGGGGCTGGAACGAGTCATTCAAGCGAGCTACTCGCTGCTCGGCCTGATGTCGTTCTTGACGGCCGGCGAAACGGAAGTGCGGGCCTGGACGATCCGCAAAGGCGCCACCGCGGTCAAAGCCGCCGGGACCATCCACACCGACTTCGAGAAGAAGTTCATCCGCGCCGAGGTCATTCAGTGGGAGAAGCTCGTCGAGCGTGCCGGGTACGCCGGGGCCCGCGACCACGGCGAGTTGCGCTTGGAAGGCAAGGAGTATGTGATCGAGGACGGTGACGTGATCGTGATCCGGCATGGATGACCGCGGCGTGACTCCCGCCGCCGCAAAGCCGCAACAGATTTGCAATACTGAGTACACCTTGACATAACTGATTCTCGCTGAGAGAATCGCTGGCTGAACGAGCATATGAAAACGTATCGAGAATCGGGCGTCGAACTGATCCAGGGCCAAGGCACAGAAGGCCGTTTCGAGTACCAAGGTCTGATGCTTCGGCTGGGAGTTTTCCATGCCGAAGAAGGCTGGTACATCGGCGTCCACATGTCATCGGGCCGGATGGTTGCGCGCCTCAGCCTCGAATACGCCAAGACCCAGAAGGAAGTCAAAGACATGCTCAAATATGGCTTCTTCCTGCGCTCGGAGGAAGCGCCCGAACTCATCGAGCACCTGGCCAAGATCGACCTCCTCAGCGTCCCCACCCATACGCGCGAGAGCAACCCCGCGTAGGCCAAGACCAACGGTGGATCTCCGACCCCACACTCAGAGCGACTGACCCGGTCTTGCGACCGGGGCACGGCGACAAGGAACACGGCAGCGTTTGCGTGGTGGCGCGGGCCTCCTGGCCGGCAGCGTCGACCTCCGGGTCGACGTCTCCTCCCTGTTGGGGTACTTCTTTCGGCCTGTCCGTCAGCTCAGAGTCCGCGAATCTTCCCCTACAGGCCCACGCCGGAACCCCCCCCCCACGCTCCTGTTGTACAATCCGTAGCGCCATGAAGAGCGCGTCATGAAAAGCTACGTGACCGGCCCACCCGCCAACCTGATCGACATACCCATCGATCAAGTCTTCCGAAACACCGTCACCAACAACCCTTCGCACGAAGCGGTCATCTCCATCCATCAAAACCTCCGCCTCACCTACGAAGACCTCGCCGGCGAAGTCGCACGCACGGCGGCGGGCCTGTGGGGACTCGGCATCCGCCCGGGTGACCGCGTCGGCATGTGGGCGTCGAACTGCGCCGAATGGGCCTACCTGCAGGTAGCGACGGCGCGCATCGGCGCCGTGCTGGTCAACGTCAATCCTGCCTACCGTGCCCACGACCTTCGGTACGTGCTCGCGAAGTCGCGCATGAAAGCGATCTTCTATCACGACAGCGACGCGCGCGCGAACTACACCGAGATTATCGACGAAGCCCGCTCGGGCCAAGAGGTGCCGCTCGAGCACGCCATCGTCCTCGCGGCCGACTCCTGGGGCCGCATGATCGACTCCGGCGTCGAGCCCCCGCCGCATGAGGCCGCCCCTGAAGACGTCGTCAACATCCAATACACCTCGGGCACCACCGGCAACCCCAAGGGCGTCCTGCTCACGCACCACAACCTGCTCAACAACGCCTACCTCGCCGGCAGCGCGCTCAAGTGGACCGCCGCCGACCGCCTCTGCCTCGCCGTGCCGCTATACCACTGTTTCGGATGCGTCATGGGGTCGCTGGCGTCGATCGTCTTCGGCTCGACCCTGGTGCTGCCCGCCGCGCAGTTCGATCCCCTCGCCGTGCTACGGGCCATCGATTCGGAGCGCTGCACCACAGTCTTCGGCGTGCCGACCATGTTCCTCGCCGAGCTCGATCACCCCGAGTTCTCGCACTACGACATGGCGTCGCTCCGTACAGGCATCATGGCGGGCGCGCCGTGTCCCATCGAGCTGATGAAGCGCGTGGTCAGCGAGATGAACTGCCGCGAGATGACCATCGCTTACGGCCAGACCGAGGCTTCGCCGGTCGTCACGCAGTCCTCCACCGATGACTCGCTCGAAGTGCGCGTCTCGACCGTCGGCCGCGCGCTGCCCGAGACCGAAGTCAAGATTATTGACCGAGCGACCGGCGACACGGTCGACGTCGGCGCACAGGGCGAGCTCTGTACGCGCGGCTACCTCGTGATGAAGGGCTACGACGATGATCCCGAAGCCACCGCCGCCGCCATCGACGAAGAAGGCTGGCTCCACAGCGGCGACCTCGCCACGATGCGCGGGGACGGCTGCTTCCGCATCACAGGCCGCCTCAAAGAGATGATCATCCGCGGCGGCGAGAATATCTATCCGCGCGAGATCGAGGAGTTCCTCTACCAACACCCGAAGATCGCCGACGTCTACGTCGTGGGCCTACCTGACGAAAGGCTCGGCGAGCGCGTTCTGGCCTGGATCCGACTGAAGCCGGGCGAGTCGGCAACGGACGAAGAGATCCGCGACTACTGCCGAGACCGCATCGCCCACTTCAAGATCCCCGAGCACATCCGCTTCGTCGACGAGTTCCCCATGACGGTCACCGGCAAGGTGCAAAAATTCCTCATCCGCAAAAAGGAAGTCGAGCTACGCGGCCTCGACGACGCCGAACGCACGCAAACAGCATAGGCGGCGGTGTGGCACCGAGCCCCAGCGTGGACCTACTGGACTCGTAGGGGCGGGCCCCCGTGCCCGCCCGCCGCGCTAACAGGCACTCCTGCCCTAGGGCCGGCTCAAGCGCACAAGCGCCCACCAATGCCCCGGCTATCTACGATTCCACCGCCACACGCGCCGCACCCCCACCCCACAACCTCCGCATGCTAACCAACCAAGCCAGCGCCGGCAGCAACATAGCCACCCCGACTCCCAAGGCCGCCGTCCGTGCCGCAACGCCGTGGTCGATGGCCCATCCGCAGGTGTAGGCGGCAATCGCCGCCGTCACCATAAACAACGCCAAGTCCGCCGCGAACACCCGTCCCCGAAAGCGGTCGATCGTGTTGAGGTGAAGCAGCGTCGTTGAGAACACCCAAACGATGGAGGCCCCTGCATGGGCGACGACCATCGTCAGCCACGCCGTAGCGGGGGTCCTCGCGGCACTGAACGCCGCGTACGAAAAGCCCACCGCCAAGTACCCAACCAGAACCCCCCACCGCATCCGCGACTGCCGCTGGCCGACCCACGGCCCCAAGACCAGCGGCCCCACGAACGAACCCAGCCCTTGAAACATAAACAGCGCGCTCATGCCAAGCGCCGCTTGACCCGCCACCGGCAGCTCGCGGCTTCCGATCACCGCCACCAGCACCGACCGCGCGCCCAAGATTCCGAGGCCGAATTTCAGAGTCAGCAGCGAAGCCAGCTTCCAGTCCTGAGTCACGTAGCGAAAGCCTTCGGCGATGGGCCCGAAGCCCAGGATCTCCCGCCAGCTCACGTGCGCGTACTCCGCCAGGTGCGTCTCGCGGATCTGCATGCGGTAGATGAAAAATGCTGATAGCAGGAACGTGCCGGAGTTCATCAAGAAAACGGCATCGCGGCCGAGAAAGGCCACCGCAAATCCGCCGATCGCCGCCCCTACGGTGACCGTCACCGACCACGTCGTAGATGCAACCGCGTTCGCGGTCGAGATTTCCTCCCCCGCTACCATGGTCGGGATGACAGCCGTGCGAGCCGACTCGAAGAACGCCGCCGTCGCAACCTCGCTCGCCAGCAGCACGAACAGCAGCCAGATCTGCTCGCGCGTCTCGACCAGCAGCATGCCCAACACGACCACCGCGCGAAACAAGTCCGTGACGAGCATCACGCGGCGGCGGCTCACGCGATCATTCACCGCGCCCGCGGTCGGCCCGGCCAAGAACATCGGCACGATCTGCAGCACGACCGCCAGCGCCACGGTCGAAGCCGACCCCGTCAACCGCAGCAGCAGGTCGTAGATGGCGACTGCGTAGAACCAATCCCCCGTCCCGCTGATGAGCTGCGCCAGCCACAGCCGCCGGAACTGCACGTTGCCGCGTAGCAGCCGGCAGTATGCAACCAGAGAGATGCCTGAGTCTGCGTTCACGTCGAATATCCGAAGTTTGTAGGGGCGGGTCACAGCGCCCGCCCGACTCCCGCCCCAGCCTCACCGCTGGCCAAGACATCCCGGAAAAGCCCGGCCCCAGCCCCGAAGCGGCCCTGGAGGCACCCCCCAGCAGCCAAACCGGCCGGTCCAAGACCCTGTGCCCCTACCCGCGGTAGAGGCCGGTCTTTTCCCGCACGAGCGTCATCGTGGATTCGGCTAAGGGGGCGACCCTCTCAGCGCCGCCGCGCAGGATCTCGCGAATAGCGCCTCGGTCAGTTGTCAACTCGTTGTACTTCTGCTGGATCGGCTCGAGGTGCGAGACCACGGCCTCGGCCACCTGCTTCTTGAGATCGCCATACCGCATGTCGGCGAAATGCGACTTGATCTGCTCGCTCGTCCAGCCGTGGAAAGCCTGGAAGATATTGAGCAGGTTCGCGACACCGGGACCCAGGTCGTCGAAATCAACCCCCGACTTCGAGTCGGTCACGGCCCGCGCGATCGTCTTTTTGATGCGGGACGGCGGGTCGAGCAGGCCGACGGCATGGCCGGAGCCGGGCGTCGACTTACTCATCTTCTGCGTCGGGTCATCGAGCCCCATCACGCGCGCGCCGACCGCCGGCAACTTCGTCTCGGGCACGACGAACGTCTCGCCGTAGACGGTGTTGAAGCGCTGCGCGATATCGCGTGTCAACTCGAGGTGCTGCGCCTGGTCCTCGCCGACGGGCACAATCTGCGCCTGATAGAGCAGGATGTCGGCAGCCATCAGCACCGGATAGACGAACAACCCTGTGCCGACCGAGTCGTACTGTTCCGACTTCGCCTTGAACTGTGTCATGCGGCTAAGCCAGCCCATCGGCGTGACGCAGGTGAACACCCAGGCCAGCTCCACATGTGCCGGCACGCTCGACTGTACGAAGACCGCCGAGTGTTTCGGATCAATGCCCGCGGCCACGTAGAGCGCCGCGACGTCCTCGATCTTTTCCTGCAGCTCTTTGGGCTCCTGATAGACGGTAATGGCGTGATGATCGACGATGCAGAAGATCGGCTCGTAGTCGTACTGGAGTTGCGACCAGGTCTTCAGCGCCCCCAGATAGTTGCCAATGTGCAAATTGCCGGAGGGCTGCATGCCCGAGAAGATGCGCGGTTTCATAGGGATCGGCCGTGGAAGGCGGTAAAGGTCATTCTATCGGCCCGTTCTTCGGAGCCACAAGACGCCCGCCCGACCCGCCACTTGCAGAGGCGCGACCGTGAGCCCGCGCGCAGCAGCCATCCACGCAGCACTCCGTGGCCCGACGCGTGGCCGGCTGGATAAGATAAACGCTCGGTCGAGTTCAACGGGAATGCCAAGTCCAAACGATTCGTGCACTTGGTTTGGGCTCGTATCTGTTCGTTCTCTACCGTGCCTGCTCTTGGTGATCTTCGCCAACGCCGCACCCGCGCGAGATCTTCTTTCCGACATCAATCGTTACATCCGCGCCGAGATGGACCTGAATCAAATCACAGGCCTCTCGCTGGCAATCGTTAGCGGCAACGAGCCTCCCCTGACCCGCGCCTACGGCGTCAAGGATCTTTCCACCGGCGAGCCGATGACCTCAGCGACGCCCGTCGATCTCGCCTCCGTTAGCAAATCGTTCACCGGCCTGGCCGTCGCCCAGTTGATCGAGGCCGGCAAGGTGGACCCCGATGCCCCGGTCAGCCGCTACGTTCCCAACTTCCGCGTTGGCGGCGCAAGCGGGTCCAATGCCATCACCGTACGGCATCTCCTCGAGCACCGCAGCGGCTTGACGCGGTCAGCGGACTACCTGGCGCCTTGCTGCGTGGGTTCGAACGGACAAAACTTCCCCGAAGCGCTGCGCACGCTTGGCGGCGCGAAGCTGCGCGGACGTCCACCCGCCCAGTTCCGCTATGCCAACTCCAACTACATCGTCCTGGCGGCGCTCGTCGAGGGCGTAGCGCGGCAACCGTTTGCCGCGTACATGCAGACCCACGTGTTTGCACCGCTCGCGATGCCCCGCACCACACTCGATCGAGCGCAGGCCGAAGCGTGGGGCCTGGCGGCCTATCACGAGCAGCAGTGGGGACGGGTCGAGCGCGGTCCCTCCGAGTTCACCGGTTGGCTCGGTTCATCAGGAGTGAAATCAACCGCCGAAGACATGGCCCGCTACATCGAAATCATGCTTTACGGCGAACCCGTACCCGTACCCCCCGCCGTCTCGCTCGTTCGCCGCTCGTTGGCCGAGCCTGCAAACGGCTACCGCTTCGGGTGGTTTATCAACCAGCAAGCCGACTGGCTCGACGGCGCGCGTGTATGGGAACACAGCGGCGACATCTGGGGCGCAAACAGCGCGGTAGTTCTGGCGCCCGGCCGTGGCGCGGGGGTCGCTGTCATGATCAACGCCGGCGCCCATCGTGCTCGGGCGGTGGCAAGAGGTGTCTTGGCCCGGACCATCGGTGTTTCGGCGCCTCCACCCGCGACGGTCCCCTGGGAGCAAGTCCCCGACAACTTGGCGATCGCGGCTGGGGCCGGTTCGATGCTTCTGTTGCTGATCCTGACCGCCCATCTCGTGCGGGTGCGCCGCGAGTTTCGCGGCGGCACGCGACGCTTCCATTGGCAGGCGGGACGTTACCAGGTTCTCCGAGCTGCGCTGCTCGTTGCCATGGCGGCCTACCTGATCGCACGGGTG
Source organism: Bryobacterales bacterium (assembly GCA_965261065.1). Classification (GTDB taxonomy): domain Bacteria; phylum Acidobacteriota; class Terriglobia; order Bryobacterales; family UBA6623; genus JAKZVK01. The sequence continues at coordinate 852,170 of OZ253444.1, forward strand.
TTCGCCGGCCCTCGGCCGTTCGAGGCGTATCCGACAACCTTGCGCGCGGTCATCCCGTTGCTCACCGCGGCCATGACCGCTCTGCTACTGGTAACGGCTGCTCTGAGCTTCGCACCCCGGCAGGGGAGGTCAAGCAACCGAGCCGTGACCGTAAGGGAGCGGTCCAGCTCGGACCCTCACTCGACTCGAAGGCCTCTAGCCTGAATCTCTCGCCACGTCCCGAGACAGTCTCTATCCCGCGCCGGCTTCAGTTACGTTCCGGCCTCTGTGCGGACCATGAGCAATTCTGACCACCACGACCTGTAGTGTTCCCAGGGCCTCCACGGAAACCAAAACTGAGACAACCCTTTCGCCCCGCGCATTCCTCGCTATCCTAAGGTCTCTTATGGCCAAGGTCTTCCCGTTCCAAGCCTATCGCTACGCCGCGAAGGCGGGCGATCCCAACAACCTCGTCACGCAACCGTACGACAAGATCCCTCCCGAGCTGCAGCAGCGCTACTACGACGCGAGCCCCTACAACTTCGTGCGTCTGACCAAGGGCCGTGAAGAACCCTCCGACGACGAAGGCCACAACGTCTACACGCGCGCCGCCGCCACCCTCCAAGCCTGGATCGACGACGGCATCCTTGCCCAGGACGATCAACCGTCCTTCTACGCCTATTTCCAGGAGTTCGTCCACCCCGAAACGAAGGACGCCTGCGTTCGCAAAGGCTTCATTGGGCTGACCGAGGCACTGCCCTACGAAGACCGCGTCGTCCACGGCCACGAGCTGACTCACTCGGGCCCCAAACTCGACCGGCTCCAACTCACCCGCCACACCAAGGCGCATTTCGGCCAGCTCTTCGTGCTCTACAACGATCCCGAGCACACGATCGACGCCCGTCTTGAAAAGGCCGAGGAGCATTCGCCGCTGCTGTTTGTCGAGGACGAGTCCGGCGTGCGCCACACGTTGTGGAAGATCGACGAACCCGACACGGTCGCCGCAATCCAGGCAGCTATGGCGTCAAAGAAGCTGCTAATGGCCGACGGACACCACCGCTATGAAACCGCGCTCGCGTACGCGCAAGAGAACCGCAACGTGCCGGGCGCCGACAAAGTCATGATGACCTTCGTCAACATGCGGCAAGAGGGCTTGGTCGTGCTGGCGACCCACCGCGTACTCAGCGGCCTCGAGGCCTTCGACCCCGGCACACTGCTGGAAAAAGCAAGCAGCCTTTTCGAGATCCAGCCCTTCGCCTCGCCCGACGAGCTGCACGATGCGCTACAGCATGCCTCCGCCGGCTGCTCCGCCATCGGCCTTGTCATGGAGGGCGATCTACAGTCGTATCTGCTGACAGAGAAGCCCGACGTTATCAGCGCGCTGCTCAGAGGAACGAGCGAGTTGGAGAGCCGTCTCGACGTGGTTGTCCTACACAAGGCGTTGCTGGGCGCGACCATGGGCATCTCCGAAGACGACGTGCGCGAGCTGAAAAACATCCGCTACGTTCGCGGCTTCGACGCCGCGGTCGACGACGTGCGCTCCCGCGGCGCGCAGGTCGCTTTGCTGCTGCGGCCGGTGCCGGTCGCGCAAGTCGCCGAAGTCGCTTTCGCGGGCGGCGTGATGCCGCAGAAGTCGACCGACTTCTATCCGAAGTTGTTGTCGGGGCTTACGGTTTACCGCCTAGGATGAGCCACAACCACAGCAGCGCGAGGGCCGACGTGGTCAAGAAGCTGGCTGCCAGAGCCATCCTCCAGCCGCGGAAACGTCCGGTGGGCGCGGGTGATGGCACCTCGCTGAATGCGCCGCCGCCACGTTTCGACGATTGGTGCTCCTTGATTCGCTCGTAGGCTTGCTGGTTGGCAATATAGATGGTCTCGGTGTTAGGACCGGCAAGCGCTTCCTCGATCTCGTCGCGCAGATCGGTCGGGACGTCTTCGATCGAGCGGTAGACGCCTTCTTTCTCGCGCGTGGCCACGCGTACCGACGAGGTCTTGAGCACCCACTTCATGGCGCCGTCTTGGTGATGTGGCCCGTCATGATGCCTTCGATGCCTTCCGGGGACCCTTCGCCTGCACTGGACCGCTGTGCGGCGCTTGGTTCGTGGGCTTCGCCTGCGACTGTCGTGCGAACTCAACGACCACCTCAATGAAGTTCAGCGCCGGCCGCGACAGCGCCTTGTCCTTGCGGTAGATCAGCCCCAGCGTGCGAATCATCGGCAGCGGCGCCAGGGGCACGCCCACTAGCGCCCCACTCGCAATCGCGGCTTGCGCGTTCGTCACCGCCATGAATCCGATCCCCAGCCCCGCCACGATGAACTGCTTCACCATCTCGGACGATTCGAGCTCCATCGATATATTGATCTCATCGTCATAGACTTCGAGATACTCATTGATGCGCGACCGTGTGCGTCCCTGTTTGGGCAGCAGCAGGGGGTGCGCGACGATCTGCGCGGGCTTGACCGATGTTTCTTTCGCGAGCCGATGGTCGGGCGGGACGAGCAATTGGATCTCGTCGATGTGGATCTGTACAACCGCCAGCCGCCGTTCGGGGACGGGCAAATGGGTGACGCCGAAGTCGACCGAGTTGTCGAGCACCGAGTCGACGATGCTCGAGCCGTACGACCGCAACACTTGCAACTGCACATTCGGGTAGGCGTTCTTGTAGGTCGAAAACACCTGCGGCAGTACATTGACGCAAGTCGCTTCGTTGGCCGCGATGGGTAACTCGCCGCGCGGCACGTTCTCGAGTTCGCGCACGGCGTCGAACGCCTGCCGGCGTGTTTCGAGGATCTGCTCGGCGAATTCAGCGAAGATCTTGCCTGCCGCGGTAAGCGAGATGCGGTTGCCGAAGCGCTCGAAGAGTTGGGTGTCGAGCTCCAGCTCCATCTGGCGGATCTGCGCGCTGATGGCCGGTTGCGTGCGGAAGCAGGTCTTGGCCGCCTTCGAGAAGCTCTTCAGCCGGACGATCTCCAAGAACGCGTGGATTTGATCGAAGTCCATGGTGAAGGCGGCTAAACGTCTCAACCCCCGGGCGGGGCGGTACGTTCAACGGAAGGCGATCAGGGAATACGGGCGAGCACACGACCGACGCGAACGCGCCGCGGCTCCCGCCAGCCTTTTGCAACCATACTATAGCATCGCGCCGGCCACGCATCGGTGGCGTCCTCCGGGCGGATCGTGAGGCGCGACCATCAATATGGATTTCGGGTTTTGCCATGTAGGGGCGGGCCCCCGTGCCCGCCCGCCGACGATGGCGGCAGATGCCCCGCTCAGTTACGCGACCGTATTTATGAAACGGTGTACTACTGACTCTCGCGAATTACGCTGACAGGACGCATGTTCACATGTAGGGGCACGGCATGCCGTGCCCGTCTTCCAAGGTCACTTTATCTTGCGAGCCTCAATCAGTGTTCAGGGTAAAACCCACAAACCTCACCAAGAAGATGAAAGTGCATTTCCGGCGGGCCAACACCGCCGGCGGTCGCACGGTGCCCGCGAAAGCCGTTTGCGACTAACCCCCGAAAACCATGCAAATCCAGCGGCACGATAACCTATCGGTGTAAACTAGCCACGGTCGCTCGAGCTTCAACCTCAGAGAGGGGAGTTATGTCAGCCAACCCGAAGACACGCGGTTTTTCCACCCTCGGTTTCACAGTAGGTACTCTGTGTGCGGCGCTATTGATTCTCCAGATTTTCGACTCCAACGAGCCCGAGCTTCACGAGGACATCCTTGAGCACTTTAAGTACAGGTCGATCGGCGCGGAGGAGCGAGCAGGTGTGCCCTGGGAAATCTGGCGCGTCTTGCCCACGGTATTCCCGGAGCACCTGCCCGACCGTCCGGGCGAGGGCTATCGACGTTTCGGAATGGTCTACGAGTCGGAAACCGCCGAGCGCCCGATCGGCACCAGCTATCGCGAGCGGCAGGTACCACTGCAGGGCCTGAACTGCGCGGTCTGCCACACCGGCGTTCTTCGCGACTCTCCCGAAGCGCCTCCGCGAATCATCCTCGACATGCCGTCGCACCAGATGGACCTACAGGCCTACCAAGAGTTCTTGTTCGCTTGTGGCCGAGACCCCCGCTTCACGGCGGACACCATTCTGAGCGCGATCCGGAAGGTGAACCCCGACTTCGGATTCTTCGACCGGCTGATCTACCGGTTTCTCGTCATCCCTCGGACTCGGGATGGGATTCAGGAGGCCGCGGAGGGCTTTACCTGGACCGAGCAACGTCCGCCGCAGGGTCCGGGCCGCGTCGATACCTTTAACCCCTACAAAGCCATCATCTTCAGCTTTGACATGAGCACTGATCTCTCTGTCGGCACCGCCGATCTTCCCTCGCTGTGGGATCAGAAGAACCGAGAGGGCTTATCGTTGCACTGGGATGGGAACAACAACTCGGTTGCCGAGCGTAACCTGAGTGCGGCCATCGGTGCGGGTGCATCGGAGGACTCCCTCGACCTCGATGCGATCAAGCGCGTTGAGGACTGGATCTGGGACTTGAAGCCGCCTCCATTTCCGAGCGATCGAATTGACACGGCTCGGGCAGCGGCGGGCGAGCCGCTCTACCAGCAGCACTGCGCGAGGTGCCACGCCCTCGGCAGCGAATTTGTCGGCGAGGTCATCGAAATTGACGAGATCGGCGCCGATCCCGAACGGATGAGCTCTTTCACCGAGGCCCTTGCGGAAAGAATGAACACTCTGGGAACCGGACGCCCCTGGAAGTTCTCCCATTTCCGCTCAACCAACGGCTACGCGGCGATGCCGCTCGATGGGCTTTGGCTCCGCGCACCGTACTTGCACAACGGCTCCGTGCCCACGTTGCGAGATCTGCTCGAGCCTGTGGACGAGCGTCCCGCGGTTTTCTGGCGCGGGTATGAGATCTATGACTACGGCAAGGTCGGCTTTGTCTCGCAGGGCGCGGGCGCTGAAGCGGCCGGCTTTCGGTTTGATACATCCCTGCGGGGGAACGGGCGCCAGGGGCATCTCTATGGCACGGAACTCGACGCCGGCCAAAAGCAAGACCTTCTCGAGTATTTGAAAACGCTGTAGCCAACGCACCTTTCGTTGCCGTCGCTCGAACGTGGCCGGGTGCGCCGGTGATGCGCTCAACCCTGAGGTATCATCTTGAGCAGCCACCCGCCAACCGAGCCGTGACCGTAAGGGAGCGGTCCGAGACACAGTCCCGACCAACGAAGTAGTTGCAAGAGCGAATCGCGCCGCGAAACTCATGGACCCGCTACTCACCAGCGACGACGATCGCACCCCTGCGGTCCCGAAAGAAAGCACAACCCCAGACACCGAAAACCCTCCCGCCGATATCGAGGTGCCCGCCAACCGAGCCGTGACCGTAAGGGAGCGGTCCGAGACACAATCCCGACCAACGAAGTAGTTGCAAGAGCGAATCGCGCCGCGAAACTCATGGACCCGCTACTCACCAGCGACGACGATCGCACCCCTGCGGTCCCGAAAGAAAGCACAACCCCAGACACCGAAAACCCTCCCGCCGATATCGAGGTGCCCACCAACCGAGCCGTGACCGTAAGGGAGCGGTCCGAGACACAGTCCCGACCAACGAAGTAGTTGCAAGAGCGAATCGCGCCGCGAAACTCATGGACCCGCTACTCACCAGCGACGACGATCGCACCCCTGCGGCCCCGACAGAAAGCACGACCCCAGACACCGAAAACCCTCCCGCCGATTCCACCCCGCCCCCGGCCCAGTCTGATCGAGACGGCCACCAAGCGAGGTGGACCCCCAGCCCGGAAGAAATAAATCAGGCTATCGCCGAGCACAAGCAGTGGCTCAAACGAGGCCCAGACGTGGGGAAGAGAGCCTCGTTCATGAACGCTGACTTGATCGAGTGCGTACAGCTTCAAGGTGAGAACCTGGAAAAGGCTGTCTTCGACAACGCCGATCTGTCGTGGGCGAATCTGGTGGAGACGAATCTTACCGGGGCTTCCTTAATGAAGGCAAAGCTTCGAAACGCCTTAATGTACAAGGCTCACCTCAAGGATTCAAAGTTGTACCTCGCGGACTTGTCGGAGGCTTCGCTCAGTGACGGCGAACTTCAAGGCGCCACGTTGAGAGAGGCCAACCTACGCGGCGCTACCCTGAACAGGGCCAAGCTCAAAGGAGCGAATCTTTACAAAACGACTCTAACCGAGGCTGACCTCCAAGACGCCGACCTGACAGACGTCACGGGCCTTCTGTCGAACCAGCTAGCGGGAGCGAACTTGTCAGCGGCCAAGCTACCCGAAGCCGTCGCGAAGTTCGATGCCCTCGAAAGAGTCAGCGAAAGATCACAGATCACCAAGCGTCTGTTAGCTTCACTCCTGCTGGGATGCTTCTATGCACTCCTTACCGTTGCAACAACCACCGACGTCCGGTTGCTCACCAACTCCGCCTCCTCCCCGCTGCCGGTCATTCAAACGCAGATCCCGATCGCGGGTTTCTATTTCGCGGCGCCCATGATTCTGGTCGGCCTCTACTTCTACTTTCTGATCTACATGCAGCGTTCGTGGGAATCGCTTGCAAAGCTCCCCGCCGTGTTCTCCGACGGCACGCCGCTCGACGAAAAAGTCTACCCCTCGCTACTGAACGGATTGGTCCGTGCCCACTTCACCCTGCTCAAGAAGGACCGCCCGCCGTTCTGCAGGCTGCAGGCCTTCATCTCGCGTGTACTCGTCTACTGGGTGGTTCCGATCACGCTGGTTTTCGTATGGGGACGTTACCTGCTGCGTCACGAGTGGTGGGGTACGGGCATCCACGCCGCGCTGCTGGTCTTCGCCATCAGCGGCGCCCTGCTGCTCCATCGCCTGGCGACCCACACCCTACAGGGCAAGGAACCAGTACGGTTTACGTGGAAGACTTCCCTCACGGACCGTTGCACCTATCAACCGCTGGCCCTCCTCGCCCTCTGGGGAGCTCTCTCCTACGGCGCCATCGAAGGCCACCACCCGCACCCCGACCTGGAAATCGACAGGGTTAGCGAAGCAACCCGAGGCCTCAGCCCCGTTTCGCCAACGGTGTGGGTCCCGCAGCTCTTCAACGTCATCGGATACGCCCCTTACTTGGATCTCGCAAACCAGGACCTTTCAACGAAGCCCCCCAACTGGGGGGTCGGCACGGCCAAGGAACTACAAGAACAGATAAAGCTCGTTACGGGAGCGCAACTTCAGGGCGCCAACCTGCAATACGCCTTGGCAGCGTCGGCGTTTCTCGGAAGGGCCGACCTCCTCGACGCCAACCTCCAGGGGGCCGAACTCAGGAGTGCCGAACTCCAGTGGGCCGTACTCAGGAGTGCCAACCTCCAGGGTGCCAAACTCCAGGAGGCCGACCTCACGGTCGCCAACCTCCAGGGGGCCGACTTTCGGTCGTTGGTACGAGAGACCAAAGGGCTCGAACCAGACCAGGTACAGCGCACCGAGAACTGGGATCTGGCCTATTACGATGACGACTTTCTCCCGAAGCTAGGCTTGCCCCCTGACCACAACGAGACACTCCCTCAGAAACTCGAAGAACTGGCCGAGAAGGCCAGGGCAGCGGGCAAAGAGTAACAAACGGGCTGCTGGTTTGCCGCACTCGTCGATGCGCCTCTCCAGACCGCTGATGTGTCCCGCCGACCCCGCACGCGCTCAGCGGCGACGCCACGATCACAGGTTTTCTGGAAACTTTCACCCCGATTTTTCAACGACTTACGTCTCTGAACGGCCCTCGTGCCGGCAATCGACTCGTATACTGGAGGCGAAAAGGCTTGAACAAACCATACCGGATGCCGGCTTGCACGGTCGGGGCGTTACCCAGGCCCGTGGCCTTCTTTGTACCGGCCCGCACCGGTGAGATTCGTCGTCGACCATGAATCAGAAGTTTGGTAGTGGGTCAATTTGGCGTCCGCGCTTGGGGGCCGCAGGAGTATCCAGCGAAACTGTAGGGGCGGGCCCCTGTGCCCGCCCGGCCGCTCGTGACAGTCGGCGAAGGACCACGGTTTTTCCCCGAGTCGCCTTCAGGCTGGCTGAAGGCGACTGTCTGAGGCGCGAAGCGCTTGAAGACCCGTTTACGGGCCTTGGTTTCAGATTAGGCCAGGCGTTCTACGCCTGGTTCAACCCGCACCATCTCCAATCAGGGCGCTTTCAGCGTCCTTATCTTTGCCGGCTTCAGCCATTCTCGATTGCCGAGCCGCACCTCCACGATGGCGAGATCCTGGAACTGACCCACCACCAGAAGTTTTTCAAAACCTTGCCAAACCTTGCCAAACGACGGGCCCGGCCCCAGCACCTCAGCCCATCCACTGAAGCTGCCAGGACCGCCCCGTGGCGCAAGCTCTCAGCTTGCCGAGTCGAGACTCTTCTCGACTCAGGTCCGCGAACTCCCGCCGCGTCACCGAGGGGTAACCGCTCGGGCCTCAACACCCAAGCGTCAGGCAGGCGGCTCAAAGCTCAAACGCAAGCTGCAAGACAAACCCGATCCCGCACAAGTGACTTGCCATCAACCGCTTGGAGGCCCATTCGGTACCGTTTCCACTCTCTGCGGCAAACACATCGGGAAAAGAACAAAGCGAGCCCAATCTCGCGGAAACTCCTTGAAATCAATCGCCTAGCAATCATTCCACAGGCTCGTGACACACAACGGTTGCTGTCAATGATATCATTGAAGGCAAAGACATCATACAAACTATGGGCCAGCTAACCGTACGCAACCTGCCGCATGAGATCGTTCGGGCACTGAAGATACGCGCCGCAAAGCACGGTCGCTCCGCCGAAGCGGAACACCGGCTGCTCTTGGAGCAAACGCTGCGACCCGACGCAGAGGACTTCTGGTCGCTTGCGGATCAACTTCGTGCGGAAACGGCGGGGACACGACAGTCCGACAGCGCGGCACTCCTGCGGCCGATGAGAGACGACCAGATGAGAGATGACCAGATGAGAGATGACCCGTGATCGAGGCGGCTGTGGTCGACGCGTCTGTCGCGGTCAAGTGGGTCGTCGAGGAACCGGGTGCGGAGAAGGCTCGGCAACTTGCTGGCACCCGCCTTCAGGCGCCGGACTTGATGCTCGTCGAGTCCGCCAACGTGTTCCGGGAAAAGGTCCGCTTGGGCGAACTTGCTGCGGAGCAGGCGGTGTCTCGCATGCTGGCTCTGCTGAAGGCGCCCATTTCGACCGTGCCAACGGCGGAGTTGGCGGAGTTGGCCTTGGGCCTGGCGCTGGAGTTGGATCTCACCGTCAACGAGTGCATGTATCTGGCGTTGGCGGGTCGATTGCGCCTCCCTTTTGTGACGGCCGACCCCAGTCTGGTGGCCGCCGTCCAGCCGATTCACGGGCTTGCACAGCAGGTCATCTTGCTCGACGACATGTAGGGGCACGGCATGCCGTGCCCGAAGCGCCCAGGATGGCAGATGTCCCTCTCAGATACTGACCTTACCTTGTGAAACGCTGTTCTAGTCACCGGCTCGACAAACAGCGGAAACCGGTACAGTAGGTCTGGAGCACTGTGAACGACGGAGACAACGGATGAAAACACTGAGCGCCGACAAGCCGAAACGCCGGCCGGCAACCACGCGACGTCACTTCTTGCAGTCAGCCCCATTGGCCGCTTCGGCTTTGACGCTTGCCGGCGGCCTCGACCCTCGAGTTCTCCACGCAGCCCCACCCGCCGGCGACTCGCTCGACCCCTTCAACCGCTTCCCCCGCATGGTCCAGGAGTACTTCGTCGATCGCGTGCGCGAGATCGAACGCGCTTCGCTCGAAAAGAAAGCCGCGCTCAAGACCAAAGCCGACGCCGAGGCCTACGTCCGCTGGGTGCGCCAGACGATCGCCGAGTGCTTCGGGCCATTCCCCGAGCGAACGCCCCTGAAGCCCCGCATCACCGGCACCGTCGAGCGCGACGCCTATACGATCGAGAACGTCATCTTCGAAAGCCGCCCGAACTTCCTCGTTACCGCCAACCTCTACATCCCCAAGGGCCGCAAGTTCCCGCTGCCGGGCGTCGTCGGTACGTGCGGGCATTCGACCAACGGCAAGGCGGCCGAAGCCTACCAATCTTTCTCGCAAGGGCTGGCACGGATGGGATACGTCGTCCTGATGTACGATCCGATCGGCCAGGGCGAGCGCCTGCAGTACACCGACGCCAACCTGCAACCCAAGATCGGCACCGGCACGCGCGAGCATCTCTACGCCGGCAACCAGCAATTTCTGGTCGGCGAGTTCGTCGGCTCCTGGCGCGCCTGGGACGGCATTCGCGCACTCGACTACCTGCTCACCCGCGAAGAGGTGGACCCCAAGCACGTCGGTGTGACAGGCAACTCCGGCGGCGGCACGATGACCACCTGGCTGTGCGGCGTCGAGCAGCGTTGGACGATGGCCGCGCCGAGTTGCTTCGTCACGACCTTCCGCCGCAACCTCGAGAACGAGCTGCCGGCCGACACCGAGCAGTGCCCTCCCAGAGTGCTGTCCTTTGGCCTCGACCACGACGACTTCCTGGCCGCCATGGCGCCCAAGCCGGTCATCGTGCTCGCCAAAGAGAAGGACTACTTCGACGCAAGGGGCAACGCCGAGGCCTACCGCCGCCTCAAGCACCTCTACCGCGCGCTGGACGCCGAGAGCAACGTCGGCTGGTTCGTCGGGCCGACCTATCACGGCTACTCGCAGGAGAACCGCGAAGCTATGTACCGCTGGTTCAACCGAGTCACCGGCATCTCCGACGCACAGACCGAGCCCAAGCTCACCATCGAAGACGACGCCACGCTCTACTGCACGCCCAAGGGTCAAGTCGCCGGACTCGACTCGCGGCCGATCTACTCTTTCACCCAGGCCCGCTCGAAGGAGCTTGCCACCAAGCGTTCCGCGTTGCGGGGTGGGGCGTTGGCTCGAGCCGTGAAAGGCGCGCTGAAGATGCCCGAGCGCGAGGGTGTGCCCGAGTACCGCATCCTACGAACGCGCAGCTCGCGCAACTACCCCACCGAGCATTCGATCTCGTACGCCATCGAGACCGAGCCGGGCGTTCACGCGATCGTTTATCGCCTGTCGCAGGACCGCCTCTACTCCCGGCCGCCCAAGGCCGGCCCGCGCGCGGTGCTCTATGTCTCGCACCATTCCGCCGATGTTGAGTTGCGTGAAGAACCGTTGATCGAAGAGCTGCGCAAGCAAGAGGCGAACGTTCCGTTCTTCACCTGTGACGTGCGCGGCATCGGCGATTCCCGGCCCGACACCTGCGGCGTCGACAGCTTCCTCGAGCCCTATGGCAGCGACTACTTCTACGCCATTCACGCGATCATGCTCGACTATCCCTACGCCGGGCAGAAGACCCACGACCTGTTGCGCGTGCTCGACTGGCTCAAGAGCGTCGGTCACGAGGATGTTCATCTAGCCGCCAAGGGATGGGGTGCGATTCCCGCCACCTTCGCCGCGCTACTCTCGGAGCAGGTGGTGCAGGTCACGCTCAAGAACGCCCTCACCTCGTACGCGGCTGTCGCCGAGTCCGAGCGCTACGACTGGCCCCTATCATCGTTCGTCCCGCACGCCCTCGAAACCTTCGACCTGCCCGATTGCTACCGTGCACTCGGGCCAAAGCAACTCAAGCAGATCGAGCCACGAGGTGCCATGTCATGACAAGGAGGTTCGTTGGCTCCTTGCTGGATGGGCAAGTTGCCTCTATAATGTGGGCAGTTGCCAACGCAACTGCATGGTGACTTCTGATGAGCAGCGCATCTCCCGAAAACCTCCAAGTGTCAGCAAGTCAGCCAACGCACGTCGGGGTCGAGGAGGTTCTCGGCGTCCGCCGCTTGCGGTCAGACAAGGACTTGATGCAACTTGTCGAGCAGCAACTCTCGACGCGAGTGCTGAGTTCGCTCCGCAAGCACGGGCTGGAAGACGCCGAGGTTTACGAACTGGTCATCCCCAGGCGGACCCTGTCACATCGGCGAGCCAGGCGCCAGCGGCTCAGCCGAGACGAGTCGGACCGGGCCGTGCGCATCGCCCGCATACTGGCTCTTGCGCGGCAAGTGTTTGGCGAACCTGAGCGGGCGTTGCACTGGCTCCGCAAGTCAAGGCGGCGCTTCGAAGATCAAAACCCGCTCAAACTTCTCAGGACGGAGGCCGGTGCGCGGCTCGTCGAAGAGACGTTATACCAAATCGACGACGGCATCTTTGCGTAGCGGCCGGTGATCCTCTGGCGCATCAGCAATCACGTCTCTATTGATGGGCACGGTGGTCTTCGAGCATCAGGACGCTGGCACACAAGAGGCCGCCGCATCGTTTACTGCGCGCCCAACCCCGCACCCGCGCTGCTGGAGCTGCTTGTCCAACAGGAGTTGGCGGTGGGCGAGCTGCCCAAGACCTACCGCTTGCTCAAGATCGAAGTGCCTGATGATGTCTCGATGACGACTGTCGACGCGACGGCTCTGCCCCGGAACTGGCGTGGCAACTCGGTTGCGACCCGGCGTCTCGGCGATAGGTGGCTTGAACAGGGCGGTAGCAGCTTGCTGCGCGTCCCGTGCGTGATTGTGCCCGATACGTCTAATGTTCTGTTGAACCCTGACCACGAGGATCATCGCCGAATCAAGATCGTCGAATCAACAGACCATCTATTCGACCGCCGGCTCCTGTGAACGCTGACCTCGTGAGAACGGCAGCCAGGGCGGAAGCCCGCTCCGGCCGCGCCGGGTGTAGGTCCGCGACGATGCTTTCGCGAAGTGGTTACAATGTAATTACGGTAACTTGAGGGGCGTCATGGCCAATCTGATCCGTATCGGGAATTCCCAAGGCGTGCGGATTCCGAAACCGGTGATCGAACAAGCCGGCCTGGAAGGCCACGACCTGGAACTGCGAGTTGTCGATGACGATGTGCTCGTGCGGCCCGTGCGGCCGGTACGCGAGGGCTGGCGAAAAGCCTTCGAGGCGATGCACGAGTCGCGAGAGGATTCCGAGCTGCTGGAGAACCTCGGGCCGAACGAGTTCGACGACCTCGAGTGGGAGTGGCCGTGAAGCGGTTTGAGGTCTACCTCGTCAGGCTCGACCCGACCCAAGGCAGCGAGATCCGCAAGCAGCGACCGTGTCTCGTTGTCGCGCCCGACGAGATGCAAAGCCTCAACACGACGATTATCGCTCCCATGACGACCAAGGGACGGGCTTATCCGACCCGCATGCCCGTGCGGTTCAAAGGCGTATCGGGCCGTGTCGCGGTAGACCAGATTAGTGCCGTCGACAAATCGCGGCTGACCAAACGCCTCGGACGAATCGACGCCAGGACCGGACACAAAATCCTGACAGTTCTCCGGGAGATGTTCGCCGAGTGAGCCGCACGTAGGGCCGTGCAGGAGAGGCTACCTCGTGGCAGCGCTGTAAACCAGCTTGCCGCCGAGATAGGTCTTCTCGACTTGGATGTCTTTCACTTGGTCGAGCGGGCAGGTGAGGATGTCGGTCTTGAGGACGGCGAAGTCGGCGAGCTTGCCTTTTTCGATCGACCCCTTCTCCTTCTCTTGAAACATCAAGTAGGCGTTGTTGATGGTGTAGAGGCGAATCGCTTGCTCGCGGCTGATGCGCTGCTCGGGGTGGATGGTTTGGTCGGTCCAGCGGGGTTGGCGGGCCAGGGTGATCCACATGCCGAAGAAGGGGTTGTAGGGGTTGATCGACCGCATGCCGCCGATCTTCTGCATGTGGTCGGAGCCGCCACCCACGATCACGCCGTGGTCGAAGATGGTCTTGTAGGGCTGGAAGTACTCGAGGCGCTCGTCGCCGAAGTGCTTCAGCAACGTCGCGCCGTCGCGCTCGAGCCAAGCCGGTTGCAGGTCGGCGACGATGCCGAGCCGCTGCATCTTCTTGATGGCTTCGAGGCTCATGAAGTTGCAGTGGGTGATGTTAGGACGCCGCTCGCGCACCGGGAGTTCATTGTTGATCTCTTCGTAGGCTTCGATCAGCGCGTGCACCGCGCCGTCGCCGACCGAGTGAGCCGTCATCTGCAAGTCGTTCTCGAGTGCCAGCCGCGCGATGCGGTAGAGCTTGCCGGGCTCGATGTAGCGCATGCCGCGGTACGCCGGGTCGTCAATCGAATAGATCTTGCTTACACCCCACGGCTTGCGCAGATAGGCGCTGCCGGTGAGCATGCCGCCGTCCAGGAACACCTTGACGCCGCGCAGCCATAGCATGTTGTCGTACTCATGCAACGGGCCGCGTGCCGCTTGCAGGATGCGCTCGCGGATTTGCTCGATCGGTTGCTGCGCGCTAACGGCCAGAGACAGGAACACGCGGCAACTCAACTCGCCGCTTTGTTTCAACTCGCGGTAGAGTTCGACACCCTGGTCGCTGGCGTTGCGGTCGACGATGCTGGTGATGCCAACGGCGTTGTAGTCGGCGAACAGCTCTTTGAGACGCTGCAGGCGGTCGTCGCGCGTCGGTGTCTTCTCGCTCGGCTCGTACTTGACGAAGCGGCCGGCGCTGCGAATGATGCCGGTGGGCTCGCCGGTTTGAGGGTCGCGCTCGATGCGTCCGGGCTTGCCGTCGGTGATCTTGAAATCCTTGTCGATGCCGCTTACCTTGAGCGCGAGTGAGCTGAGCGACGCATCGGGCCCGGTGCTGAAGTAGACCGGGTTGTTTGGCGCCGCGTCGTCGAGCTCCTGGCGTGTCGGGTATCGTTGCTCGCGCAAGCGCGTGATGAAGACTTGGCGCACCCTGATCCACTGCCCGTCGTCGAGTTGCGCCGCGCGGGACTTGATGTAAGCCAACACGTCGCCGATCGACTGCATATCGGGGACTTCATGATCGAACTCGTACATCGCGGCGCCGGGGGCGTGCGAGTGCGAGTCCATCAATCCCGGCAGCACGGTCGCGCCTTTGAGGTTGACCGTCGTGGTCGCGGGACCGGCGAGCGATAGCACTTGGTCGTTGGAACCCACGGCGACGATGCGATCGCCCTTGACGGCGACAGCCGCGGCGATGTCGAAGGCGTCGTTGACCGTGACGACCTTGCCGTTATGAAGAACGAGGTCGGGTTGCTGGGCGAGGGCAACGCCAACAGCAATGCCCAGCAGGAGGCTCAGGAGCAAGACTGCGCGGGGCGTTCGATCAAGCATGGAGCGTGGTCCTCAATGGCTGGAATAGGCAGGCCGCGTTGAAGACCCAAGGTGAGCCAACCCTCCAGCGCTTCAAGCAAATTGTGGCGGCATTGCTCCAGGTTGGCCCCGGTAGCCCAGACGCCCTGGCATTCGCTGATCTCACCGTAGAAGGGTTCTTCGTCCTCGATGATCTCGTAGTGAGCCCGCTTCATTGCGGTGTCGAGATAGTCGGAGATCATCGCTTAGAATGCCCCAGACTCCTAGTGTACATCGCAACTCTGGGTCGAAAGCTGGGTAGTGTCTCGGTTTCAGCTACGCTCCATGCCGCACTGACGCAGTCGCCTTCAGGCGGCTTCCGCGCGAAGCGCGTTATAGGCCGGTCGTTTACGGCCGGTTCGGCGCTCCCAGCTATCCACTGGAAGGGCGTTTTGAACGTCCTTCTTCCGCCGGCTTCAGCCACTTCCCAGCCTCGCGTCTGGACCGTGGAGGATTCAGACGATCCTGTCCGGCATCATTCGGGGCTTCTACTGAAACCCAAACTGAGACACTACCGAAGACTCGACCGCTAACGCCAGACAGCCGCTGTTTCGCCGGTGGCGGGGTCGAAGTGCGCGGCGCTCATGAACGCGCTTCGGCCGTCGATGACTTTGTAGCCCACATCGGCCAAGTACGCTTCGTCTTCCGCGGCCCATGGGGCGTCGCAGTCGACGTCGCGCGAGCCCTCGGTGTGCATGCGCGGTGCGTCGATCGCCTCTTGCATCGAGCCGTCCTGGCCCACGAAGGTCATCAACACGTCGAAGAGCGAGTTGGGAATGCGCCGGCCGCCACGTCCGCCGACCGCGAAAACCGGACGGCCGTCGCGTAGCACCACAGTCGGGCACATGTTGTGCAGCGGCTTCTTGCCGGGGCCGGGAGCGTTGGCCGCGCCGGGCCGCGGGTCGAAGCGCGACATGCCGTGCCCGAGTATCAGGCCCAGCCCATCGACCGTCGTACGCGCGCCGAAGGTCTCGCCATGCGTCAGCGTCAGCGAGACGACGTTGCCCGCGCGGTCGGCCGCGCTGATGTGAATCGTGCCGCCTTGCTCGCGTGACTCCGTGTTGATGTCGAGCGGCTGCTTCTTCTCGACCGCCGCGCGCACGCGTGCCGCCGCCTCTTCGGCGTACTCGTCGGAGAGGAGTCGGGCCATGGGCACCTCGACGTGGGCCGGGTCACCAAAGAGCGACAAGCGGTCGTGCCAGGCGATTCGCAATGCCTCGAGCCGCGCGTGATCCTGCTGATGCTTGTCGGTGTAGTTCGCCCAGCCGAGCGCCTTCATGACGTTGATGGCTTGGAGCGAGGTAGCGCCGCCGGCGGTGAGCGGCGCGGTGTACATCGAGTAGCCGCGCCAGTCGACCCGTAGCGGCTCGACCTCGCGCGCTTGGTATGCGGCCAGGTCGTCGGCGGTGACCATGCCGCCGTTCTTCTCAAACTGCGCGGCGATCTGCTTGGCGATCTCGCCGCGATAGAAGGGCTCGACCGAGTTGGCTCGGGCCAGCTCTTCGAGGACCTCGGCGAGTTCGGGGTTCTGAAACTTCGCTCCCGCGGGCAGCGGTTCGCCGTCCTTGAAGAGCAGCCGGACCGAACCCGCGTCCTTGCGAAGCTTGGGCGCTTCCGCCACCAGCCTGCCGGCGAGTGCTTCGCTGATTTCGAAACCGTCGCGCGCGTAGGCGATGCCCGGCGCGAGCGCGTCCTTGAAGGTGCGCGTGCCGTACTTCTCGATGGCGAGCTGCATGCCGGCAATCGTGCCCGGCACGCCAGACGACAGCCAGCCGTGGTTGTGCGCGATGGGGACATTGCCGCCACTGTCGGGCGCGAACGTGTCGGCGCGCATCGCGGCGAGGGCGGCCGAGTTGTAATCGATGGCCGTAACCGTGCCGTCGGCCAGCGCGATCACCATGTGTCCGCCGTAACCCGCGATGCCGCAGGCCGCCAACTCGGTTACGCCGGCGGTCAGCGCGGCGGTGATGGTCGCATCGATTGCGTTGCCGCCCGAGTCGAGAACTTCCTGTCCGACTTGGCTGGGCTTGACGGCCTTGGCACCGATCAACGAGCCGCCGCTGCTTGGCTCGGGGGCTTGTGTTTCGCCACAGCTAGTGACGGCAATGGCTCCGACACCGAGCGTCGCGAACTCTCTGCGGTTGATTCCTTGTGACATGGTTGCGGACCTCTCGTGCTTGCAGCAGTCAGCCCCTACATCACCGGGCCGATGCGCCAGGGGATGAACTCGCGGTGGCCTAGCTCTTCAGAGAAGGTCTTGCGGCCGGAGGCGACTTCGAGCACGAAGTCGTACATGCGCTTGCCGACGGTGGGGATGTCTTCTTTACCCTCGGCGATCGAGCCGCAGTTGACGTCCATGTCCTGGTCCATGTGGAGGCCGGTCGCCGAGTTCGAAGCAATCTTAACCACCGGGACCGACGGGAACCCGAAGGCGCTGCCGCGGCCCGTCGTGAACAGGCAAACGTTGCAGCCGCCCGCCGCCATGCCCGCCACCGAGGTTGCGTCATAGCCCGGCGTGTTCATGAAGACGAAGCCGGTCTCGGTGATGCGCTCGGCGAACTCGTAGACGGCGGTGAGGTTCGACGTGCCCGCCTTCGCGACCGCGCCGAGGGACTTCTCGGCGATGTTGGTCAGTCCGCCCGCCTTGTTGCCCGGCGAGGGGTTCGAATCGAAATTGATGCCGAGACCGAAACCAGCCACGTAGCGCTTGTACCACTCGATCTTGTCGAGCAACTTCTCCCCGATCTCGCGGCTCACCGCCCGGCGCGTGAGCAGGTGCTCGGCGCCGTAGACCTCGGTGGTCTCGGCCAGACATACCGTGCCGCCCTGCTTGACGAGCAGGTCAGAGAAATAGCCGACGCTGGGGTTGGCCGCGATGCCGGAGAAGGCGTCGGAGCCCCCACATTCAAGCGCCGCCACCAGTTTCGAGGCCGGGCAGTCGACGCGGGACAGCTTGCCGACCTCTTCGATCAGCTCCCAGACGGCTTTTGCGCCGTCAACAACTACTCGCGTAGTTCCGCCGCTCTCCTGAAGGGTCAAACCCCGCCGCGGACCGCCGTTGTCCGAGGCTCCGTCGGGACGCATGTAGTAGCTGACCTGGTTGACCTCGCAGCCGAGGCCCACGACCACGGCCGCGGCGATGTTCGGATGGTCGGCGACGCCGTCGAGGGTGCGGCGTAGCAGGTCCATATCCGCCCCATTGGACTGGCCGCATCCGTCAGCGTGAGGAAAAGCAACAACGCCGTCGATCCCGGTCCCTTCGAAGGACTCGCCGACGAACTCGGCCTCGATCTGCTGGCTGGCGAAGGCGGCGCAGTTGCTGGCGCCCAGGATCGCGACGAAGTTGCGGGTGCCGACGCGTCCGTCGGCGCGGGGGTAGCCTTGGAAGGTTCTTTCGCTAACCAGAGGGATGCCGGCCAAGTCTTGCAGGCCCGTCGAGAACTCGTACTCCCGATCGCCCACGCCGAAGCGCAGGTTGTGCACGTGGACGAGGTCGCCGGGCTCGATGGCCTCGCCGGCTGTGCCGATGTTCTCGCCGTACTTCAAGACCGCACCCCCGGCCGGGATGGTGATGACCGCCACCTTGTGGCCCGCGCCGATGGCGTTGCGGATCGTGATTTCCGTGCCCTCGAACGATACGGTGACGCCGGCCGAGAGCGGGATGCGCGCCACGACGACGTTGTCTTTGGGGTTGAGCCGGATGAAGGGGTTATCCGGCTTGATCATGCTTTCTATGGTGATAACGTCCATGGGTGTGGTTCTCGTTTGGCCCGGATTCTTACTATTCTACTCTTGTAGTTTTATGAGCTTGACCGCTAGCGAAGTCTGCGACCTCAAACCGTGGTAAGTGGGCGCTGGGTGTGGCGTAAGCCTCCAGGCTTGCCGAGAACCGATTCCTCGGTTCTCAGGTCCGCGGGCCACAGCCGCTGCTCGATCGCTTGCTGACCTGAGTCCCGAAGAATCGAGACTCGGCAAGCCTGGAGGCTTACGCCACCCTGACGGCCCGACACTATGTAAGCACTTGACACTTTGTTTCAGATGACGCTCCCGACAGGCGACTGGGCCCTTTCATGGTCCGCTTGGTGCACTACGATGCCGGGCGTGCCGTGAGCCGTTGGCCGACTTCGAGCAGTAGGGCGATCTCGCTGTCGGAGAAGTCGCGTGCTTGCCGCGTGGCGACACCGAGCGCGCCGACCGCCTTGCCGCCGGTCATCAGCGGCACACAGATCGACCCCTGCACGCCCGTTTCTTTCGCCCGTGGCCGCACGTCGCCGCTTTGGTCGGCTTGCAGGTTGCACATGTTGACCGGTTCTTGCCGCTCGACCGCCAAGCCGGCGATGCCCTTGCCCACCGGGATCGTTTCGATGATGGGCAGAAGCTGCTCGGGGATGCCCCCGGCCCAGGCTTTGAGGTGGAGCAGGCCGTCGGGCCCCATCTCGTGCAGGGTGCCGGTGTCGGCGCGAAAGTGCGATAGGGTTAGCTCGAGGACGCGCGATGGGTCCGCGGTGGCTTGGTCAACTTGTTCGAGGAAGCCTGTGTCGGTCATGGTCTGCGCGGCGTGGGGCAATGCGGATTCGGAACATCCGGGTTCGAAACTCCATTGTGCCATAGCGCAGGGTGGCGTTTGGAGCCGAAGGTTTGTGCCGGTCAATGGCCGCGATGGCCATCGTTGCGTTTGGGCGGACGGAGGAAGCCTTGGAACTGGCTGCTGGTCTCCTGCAGGGCGCCGGTGAGGACATGGAGTTCCGCGCCTTCGGCGACTTCGACGTAGCCCTTCTTGTTGAGCCATTGCCTGACGACCGCCTTGAGCATGGGGGCATACTTAGGGTCGTCTTAGAGAATTCCTTGGCGCGTCATGATGCCCGTCGCCAGGAACTTGTAGGTCTTGTAGTCGGTGACCTTGTACTTGTTTGACGGAAGGACGCGGACTTTGGCCGGGCGCGGGGTCGAGGATCAATGGGCAAGACCGGCTATCGCGGGGATCTCGCGCCTGAGGGACGTAGCGACCCCAACGATCCGCGGGCGTTGCTGAGGGCGTCGCGCGCGGTGGATCAGATCATCGCGATGCGTCAATGGCACACGAGGCGGACATCGGGCACCTGGGCGGGGCGTGGCAGGCTATATTACTACGATTGTCGTGTTAGTTCAGCAGCCAGACGACCAGGCCTGTGTCTTCGACCAGCAGGCGGCCCTCTTGTTGGCGCTCGAGCCAGGCGAGGAAGTTGCCGTGTGCCTGCTGGTCCACAACGAACACGAGTGGTCGCCCGAGCGCTTGGATCTGAGCCAATGCCGTGGAACGTGACGCCCCGCCGGGCGCCGCTACCAATTCTGAGACCAACGTCGCGACGAGCGCTTGGCGCGAGCGCACCAAGTCCTCGTCGTAGCCTCGGGCGCGGGTGAGGATGAAGTCGCTGGTCAGGTCGACGCCTGGGTGCACTTTGGTCGTTTGCGGAGGCGCGTAAAGACGGCGGCGGGTCAAGGTGGGCAGATGCAACTTGTCGGTCGCCACGACGAGGATGCTCTCGGTGGGCGTCTCGCGGCGAATGGCGTCGCAGAGGCGCGCGAAGGGTTCGCCGGGCGCCAGGCGTAGGTCGAAACCGCTGACGTCGAGCTTGGGTAGGGGGTCGGGCATCCCGGGGCGGTCGCGGAACATGCTGTCTTTCACCGGCAGGGCGACCAGGACGATCACGATCGCCATGGCCGGCCAGCGGCCCATGATGTCCGGCGCGCGGCGCAGGCGGTGAAACAGGGGTTCCAAGGCGAGCGCCGTGAACGGGAACAGACAGATCGCCGCTGTGAAGATGAACTTGTACTCGTTGGAGTAGTTCGGTATTCGAAGGACCACGTAGCAACCCAGGCTTGCCGCGGCCCCGAGAAGAAGCGTCATCACCTGTACGCGATAGGGCCGCCATGTTTTCCTTAGCGCGACCGCGGCCCCCGCCAGCAGAGGCGAGGTGACGATGAGCGCCTCCAATGCCTTCCGGAGCGTCTCGCGCTTGCTCGGCAGAAGTTGAAAGGTCGCGGAGACGCGATCGGCGGTAATGGCGTTTGTGAACATCCACGTCACGGTGGCGGCGATCAGGGTCGCCGCGGCGAGAGCGAGCAACGGAGTGTAGGGCAGATCGGCGCGACGGTGTTCGGTGGCAGGCGGGGCGGTGGTTCGCAGCTTTGCGTCCGCGATCACCGCGAACAAGAACCCGCCGAGTAACGCGCACACGACAGGCAGGTAGATGGGATAGGCCATTCCGATACCCACCGCGAGCAGCCCGGCGACCGCAGAGCGGCCGAGCCCCAAGTCCCGAGGCTCCCGCCGCAACAGGACGTAGACCAACGCCAGGAACATCCCCAGCAGGAAGGGCATGTGGTTGAGCACCGAGAGCTTGTTGAACCAAGGCGTGTAGCGAATGTCGCCCCACAGCCGGAAGCTTTCATCGAGCGGGAGGATTTGCTCGCAAACGTATCCAACGATGTTCACCCCGAAGAAAAGCCAAATCACGCCGGTGATGCGCGAGAAACGGTTGCCGCCTAGCTCGCCGATTAGCGCGGCCGCGAGACCGCAAATCGTCACCAACCACACCAGGTTGATCCAAATGAAAGTCCAGACCGGGGGCGAGTTGAGCTGGTAGCTGAGCAGCGCTAGGTAGACGTGTCCGAGCCAGGGGTAGCCGAGGCGCACGCCTGACAGCTCCGGCTCCTCGGGAACGAGATCGCCGTTGGCGAGCATGTAGATGATGTCGGTGTGCATCCAGGCATGCCAGGAGTAGGCGCGGCCTTCCGGGTGCGTCCACTGGGCGACGAGCAGGCCCAGCGGAACCAGCAGCACGAGCGCGGTTGCGAGAAGCGTCTTCTTGTCGGACAGGGAGTCGCGGCCGAACTTCTTGACGACCCAGTACGCGGCCGGTAGATTCAACCACGGCAGCAGCGCGGCGGTTGTTTCAAACGAAACGCCTGCCAGGCGCAGGGCGTAGAACTGCGCACACAGGACCACGGGACTGAGGGCAACGCCTGTCAGTAGGCGGATCCCAAATCCGAAGTGCCGCAAGCGGAGTCCGAACGCCAGCCAGGCTCCGGGCAGGACGCTCAAGAGAAGAAATGTGATTGCAGCTAGCGTTTCGACCCCCGTGGGGTGTCGGCCCCCGCGCGATTCCTAATTAGAACGGATTGTGGTCCCGGAGTGGTGGAGATAGACGAGACCGTAGCGTCTTCAGGGGGGCAGCCGGTTGCGCAGTGATCCCCACGACGCCAACATCCCCTGGGGCTGTCGCGTGTTGGTGGATGGACCCGGTTGCGCCTGGGCAAGCGCGGACTCCCGTCCGCGCCTCTGAAGTGGCGGATGGAAGGGTCGCGGCCGGGCCGAGGCGGTGATATCATTAGTTCGCTAGGCGAGGTAGTCCCTGGAGGATGTCGATGAAACGAAGAAGCTTTTTCGGTAGCGCGTTCGCCGGGTTGGCGGCGACGGCGGGTACGGCCAAGGGTTCGCGGCTCAAGGCCGGTGATATCCCGAAGAGAACGTTCGGCAAGACCGGTGAGAAGCTCACCATCATTGGCCAGGCGGGTGGCCGGTTTCCGCTGTGCTCGTTCGACGAGGCCAAGGCCATCACGCAGCGTGCGTATGACCTCGGCGTGAACTACTTCGA
Source organism: Bryobacterales bacterium (assembly GCA_965261065.1). Classification (GTDB taxonomy): domain Bacteria; phylum Acidobacteriota; class Terriglobia; order Bryobacterales; family UBA6623; genus JAKZVK01. The sequence continues at coordinate 874,865 of OZ253444.1, forward strand.
CAATGCGCGCAGCTACTGGAGCGGACGTTCGGAAGAAGTGTTCGGCGCGGTGCTGCCGGCGGTCCGCAAAGACGTCTTCATCACGACCAAGAGCGCCGACCGAACTCGCAAGGGCGCCGAAGCAGAACTGCACACGTCGCTGAAGAAACTGAAGACCGACTATGTCGACTTGTGGCAGATCCATTCGGTGCAGTCCAGTGAAGACCTCGGGAAGATCTTCGCCCCCGGCGGCGCCATCGAAGCCTTCGAAGCAGCCAAGAAAGCCGGGAAGGCCCGCTTCATCGGCTTCACCGGCCATCACGACCCGGAAGCGCACCTGGAGATGCTCGGGTTGTACAAAGAGTTCGACACCATCTTGATGCCGCTCAGCCCGGCAGACGCTTCCTATCTGAGTTTCGAGAACAAGGTCTTGCCCGAAGCTCACAAGCAGAACCTCGGCATTCAAGGGATGAAGAGCACGGCCAACGCCAAGCTGTTGCAATCACTCAGCGTGAAGCAGTGCCTCAGCTATGTCCTGAGTCTGCCGATGCACTGCTTGGCGGTGGGGTGCACGACGCTGGGGCAGATCGAAGATGACGTCCGGGTCGCGCAGCAGTTCACCGCGTACGGTGAGATCGAGATGGCCGAGTTGCGCGAGAAGGGCGCCAAGCTGGCCGGGCCCGACCTCGAAGACTGGAAGCGCGACAACCGAGTGGCCGCGAGCGGACGGCCCGAGTATACTGGCGGCTGAAGAGGTGGGCAGGCTTGCCTGCTAGTGCAATTGGGGCCGGGCGTTACGTCTTCGCCTGGACCCAGTCCCCTACGGCGCGACGGATTTGCAGCGCGTCGATCTGCGTCTTGAGTTGGAACGAATCGGGCGCGCCCATCACCTCGTAGACCTGCTTCGCCCAGTCGAGTTGTTCCCAGGCCTTGACCCTTTCGACGGGGCTGCGGCGTGAATCCATCGGGTTGATGACCATCACGGGGCGGGGCGCCAGGGCGGCATACACCTCTTTGATGTCGTAGGCGTCGATGACCGACGGCAGGTAGCTGCTCAGCGGCTGCGTCGTCTGGGGGTCGTCGACGAGCGCACGATACGACAGCAAGCCGCCCACGGTGATCAGGCGGCTGATGCGCGTGTCTATGACCGCCGCGTGGGCCGCCACGAGTGCGCCGACGCCGACGCCGACGACGGTCCATTCACGGTGTGTTGCCCTCTTGGGCGCGGCGGCCAGCAGATCGCGCATGCGCTGCCCGAGCAACGGCCGTCCGATCTCGAGCGCGCGATAGGCGAAGAAGTCGTCCCACGAAAACGAAACCTCGAACCGCGGCATGCGCGGCGCGGTCTCGCCCCAGCCGCGTAGATCGAGGACCGTTACGCGGTAGCCCGCGGCTACCATCGGATCGATTACGCTTCGCCGTAGGGCCGGCTTGTCTTTGCCGGTGTCGGAAACCACCAGCGCGTCCCCTTTGGCGAACGTCGCGGGATCGAACACGCGGTCGGGCACGTAGATGCCGGGCTCCTTCTTGACCCTGCCGACGCGGGTCAAGAACTGCACTTGCCGGTTGATCTCGGTTTGGAAGATGGCAAATTCGCCGGCAGTGGCCGGGACCGTTCGCTTCGGCGCAATCTTCTCCGCGTACTGTCGGTTCAAGCTGAAGACGGTGGCCGGAGCCTCGTCGGCAAAAGCTGTTGCGACCTGTCCACTCGGCGTGCAGTGCAACTCCGCCGCGGGCAATACGTCCCCGGTGGGATCTTGCTCGCTCACCTGTCCGTCGCTAAGCCAGTGGGAGAACCAGCGAGCTGTGGCCTCGCGCAAGTCTTTGTTGAGCCCGTGCACGTCATCGGTCTCGGTGAGAGTCACCTTCTCGTTGGCCTTGACGAGCCCATAGGCTTTTGAGACCGCTTGGTAGGTTTTGCGGGCGCCCTCAATCGGGACGTAGTCACGGGTGGCGGAGCCGATCATCAACGGCCGCGGCGCAAAGCTAGCCAGCAACTCGGTATGGTCGATGCCGTGGCGCAGCGTGCCATAGAGGATCTGTTCGGGGTCGGCGATGAGCAGGGCTTCGGTCTTCTGGCGGAAGCCGGCAACGGCGCACATCGGCGCGGCCGCCTTGATGCGCGACTCGAAGGGCGCGAACTGGAGCGTCTCCATGCCGCCGCCGGAGTTACCGGCCATCGCAATCCGATCGCGGTCGACCTCGGGCCGCGCTTCGAGATAGTCAATCGCGCGGATCGAATCCCAGACGCGATACTGCATCAGGTTGAGGCCCAGCAGGTAGCACTGGTGTCCCAGCACGCGGTGCTCCTTGGTACCGAGGCCGACCAAAGGCCGGTTGTTCTGAGCGTCCCAAAGCTGGACGCGCTCGCCCTGGTCGATGGGATCCCAGGTGAGCACGACGAAACCCGAACGGGCCATGACAATGGCGAACTTCTGATACTCCTGATACCCCTTGCCCTCGCCGGCGTGGCCGGGCGGGAAGATCACGGCAGGCAAGCGCCCTGCAATGTTGTGGGGACGATAGAGGTTGGCCGTTACGTAGAATTTGGGGCGGCTCTCGTAGATGATCTTCTCGATCACGTACCCCGGGCGCTCGATCGACCCGACCTGATTGGGATGGAGCGGCGTGCGCTCCTCCGGCATCGGTCCCCACATCTCGGCCAGCCGATCGCGGACCTTGGTGCGTAGCGCGTCCAAGTCTTCGGGCGTTTGGATTGCCGCGTAGTCTTCTCGGCGCTTCTCGTCCAACTGTCGGATGTAGCCGACGGTGAAGTCCCACATCATTTGCCCCAGCTCGGTGGCGTTGGCGCCGGCCGGCCGCGGCAGGGCGCCGATGCCAAGCAGCGCTGCAAGAAACTCCGCTCTTGTGAGTCGGTGTGGCAAAGCGATGGGATCTTCAGAGGGCCGGAATCAATCGGCCGGGAGGGTTGGGGGGCCTACATGTCTCTTCGGCGCGCCCAGGTCGTTTCCGAGCCGGGAATCCCGCTTGTCTTCCAGTCTAAAGCATACGACGAATGGCGCTCATCTGATGTTTCAGGTCTCGAAAAAGATAGCACGCGGCTTGGTGCCGGCGCTCACATTCGGGCGGTGATGTAGACGTGCGTCGCGACCTCAAGACACTCCTCGCACACAAGTAACCGGGGATGCAGAGGGTGCGGCCTGGCGGCAGGCCCAGGAGAAACAGCTTCGCGATGGTCAACGAAACCCCTTCAGCGTTCCGAGAACTTTCTTGGCGAGTTCACCACTCTCGGCCGCAAGTTCTAGTTGCTTGTAAAGATTCTGATCGGGGTTCTTCGTCTTCTTCCCGACGGCGACAATGGCTAGAACTCTTAGCCCCTAAATGGGGCGTCTGGTCCGGAGAGCGGGGGGCCACGACGCAAGTCCTCGTCGAGGGTGTCCGAGGCGCTTGTGATCTGATTGAGCAATCGCCGATCAGCCATGATCTCCAACGTGTCGGTCAGCGACTCCATCTGGTTGAGTAGGTCTTCAAAGTAGGCCTTGCCGAGAACATATTTTTCCTCCACTTCACCGCCGGAACTGCTGACTACCACCACTCGGTGGCCGCGAGCCTTGCCAAGGATTGCGTGCTGATTTTGACGCAGCTCCGTTCTGCGAACCGGGACTCGCTCGGGCTTTAGCAGCGATCTGACGCCCGTGGTGTATCGCCTCCTGTACAGATTCCTCGACAGATCCGTACATTCCTTATTCTAGCGCGCGGTTTGGCGCGGCCGCTCACATTCGCTACTGGCGCCGCGGTAGTGGGGTCTTTGGGTGGAGATGGCTGGTATCATGAGAACAGTCGATACCTCGGCTGGGAGGTGTAACGATGAAGCGCTTCAGGCGCATTATGCCTTTCATCCGCTTCCTCGGGCTTGACATCGATTGCGGTTGACGGCGAGTTTTCGGACAAAATCGACCCATGCTGACACGCAGAGCAGTGTGGGGCCCACGTTCCTACAGGGACCCCGGGGTACCGAGGAAAAACGCTCGCGGAGGGCGGCGGGATAGCGGCACCGACCACTGTCCCGCCGTCATTCCGCGATCAACTCAAACTCCCAGACATGGTCGGTAGTCCCGCTTTCCATTGCGGGCGTGATCCGAAGGCTACCATGAACCCTGCAAAGAACCCTGCAAAAGTTGTGGTACGCGAAGTGCAGCGCCAGCGCAGCCTGCAGATTCTCACGGCTCTTCGAGAAAGCATAGGTCATCCGCGTCAGGCGCTTGCACCACTGGCGGAGCGTGCCGTTCTGCCGCTCCACGTGCGACGTGCAGGCCCGTGCCTTGCTCGGGTGGCCCATTATCGCAGCTTGGATCGTGCCCCGTATCTTCGCGGGCCGGTACGACTCAGGCCTGTCGCATCATAACATATTTGTGATGGTATGTCAATTGCAGAGATAACCATTTTGTGATACAATAGTCTGGACGCTGTTCGACTACGTGGATAGCCGTGGCAAGAACGATTTCTTGGCGTGGTTGAATGGTCTCCAGAAGGCGGACCGGGCTCGGATGGATAGTAAGCTTGACTCGCTGCAAGAGCACGGTACGAGCCTTCCGGCGACACTTCTATCTGACACACACAACCGGAACATCAAGAAGATCCGTGTAACGGGCAGGCTGTCCTTGCGGCCCTTGCTATGTCTCGGACCAGTCAACAACGCAAGCGAGTTCACTATGTTGAAGGGAGCGGAAGAACATGACGGCAAATTCGAGCCCCGGAACGCAGTCGAGATCGCGTTTTCACGACGAGGCGAAGTCATCGACGACCCATCCAACAGGAGATGCCCGCACGGGGAAGAGCCTCAGGCAAAAACTAAGGGAGCGTTTGCCCGATCGTGAGTACCGTCATGCTTACGCCGACGAGTCCCTGAACACCTACTTGGCTAGTCAAATTTGTGTTCTTCGTGAGCAACGCAAACTCAGCCAGGAACAACTAGGTGCGCTCATTGGAACCACTCAGTCTGGGGTTTCGAGACTCGAAAACGCTGACTACGGTGGGTGGTCGATCAAGAGCCTCAAGAAATTAGCTGAAGCGTTCGATGTCAGACTGCACATCTCGTTCGAGCCGTTCGGGTCTCTATGGAGACAAATGACTGAGTGCAAAACGCAAATGCTAGAGCGTCCTTCGTTCGATGCTGATCCCGAGTTTCAAGGTGACAGAGACGCTGATCTATCGTCTTCAGCCGATGCTGTCTTGTTCCATAGGACGGACAGTTCAGTCCGCGAAGGTCTACTAGGTCAGCAGATCACGCTACGTCCACGCCTTGCCGATGTAATCGAAATGCCATCACAACCCGGCACTCCGTCAGTGCCAGCCAGCAATCTAGAACCGCCTAGGAGAGCCTATGCCTGAGAACGAACCGGACAGTGGCGAACAAGTCAAATTTACCATCAAAACTCCTGAGGGCGCACCGTACGTCTACATAGACCACGTAAACGTTAGTCTGAACTTCTTTGGAATCAAGTTGTTGCTTGGAACCATGGATGCCATTCAGGCTTCCGAGAATGAGCGGACTATCACCACGAACGTCCAGGTTGCTCTTTCCGTCGAGCACGCTCAAGCTCTACACGAACTACTGGGACGGCAACTGGTCGCCTACGAGGAAAAATGGGGACCGGTTCGGCAGATACCGCAGCTAGCGACAGAGGGCGACGTGCCGCCATCGCCTTGATCGCCTAGCGCCCATCTCCACCCAAAGACCCCACTACCCGGCGTCGCAGCCACCTTGACGCCCGGACGGCCTCGGCGTTCTACTTGAGGGTTATGGCTATCCCCCGCGACGAACAGCGTCCGCTCGTCGACCGCCTGATGGAACTCTCCGGCGGCAGCTACTCGCCCGAGGTGCGCCGCAAGTACTTCATCAGCGGACCGCAGTGGGCGGCCGCCTACGAAGGCCAGGCGCTGTTCCACGCGCCCACCCGCGCGCCGGTGTCGTTCGAAGAAGTGATCCGGCATTTGGGTGAGCTCGGCATCCCCTGTTGGACGACGCATGACACCGACGTCATCCCGACCAACGACCTGATGACCGACCGCCAGGGCGAGATCGTCGCGCGCATCAAGACGGCGATTGAAGACAACGGCGTGCGCTGCTCGATGGTCACGTGCGAGACGTTCTTCCATCCGGTGTGGGCGGCGAGCGCGGCGGCCGAGGCGCCCGAGGTCCGGCAGTACGCGGCGCGGCGGCTGCAGAACGTGGTCGAGGTCGGGCACGAGTTGGGCGCGCAGTTCGCCGTCTATTGGCCGGGGACGCTGGGTTACATGATCCAGGGCGCGATCGACGAGACCCAAACTTTGCGCTGGTTCGCCGATGGACTGAACGCCGCTTGCGAGCGCGACATCGAGGTCGCCAAGCAGAACGGCCGTCCGACGCTCAAGCATTGTCTGGAAGCAAAGCCCTTCGAACCGCAAAGCCAGATCATCCTGCCCACCAGCGACGCCATGCTGGGCTTTATCAGCAGCGGCTTGCTGACGCACCCGGAGATGGTGGGGTTAAACCCCGAGTACCTGCACGAGCTGATGTCGGGCGCGGCGTGCCGGGCGGCGCTGGCCCGCGCGTTGCTGTGCGGCAAGCTCTGGCACTTCGATATCAACGACGGATATCCGCTCAAGCACGATGTCGACCTCGGCGTCGCGCTGGTCAATCCGCTCGACTGGCTGAACGTGCTGATCCTGTTGCGCTCACACGGCTACGAAGGTCCGTTCAACCTCGACTTCAAGCCGCCGCGTACGACCAGCAACTACGGCGTGTTCAAGATCAGCTTCCCTACCGCCGTCGATCGCTTCATCACGCTGTGGGAGATCGCCGGTGAGGCCGTCGAGGACCCCGTGATTCAGCAAGCCACCGAGGCTCTCAAAGAGGGTGGTGGCGGCACGGGCTCGGTGGACGAAATCGTCGCCGCCAACCGCGAACTGCTAAGCCTCCACGAGTTGATCGGCAACCGCTTGTTCCAGATCCTGATCGGCCAACACCGCGGCAGGGTGTTCACCGGCTGACGTTCGGTCTTCCTTTGCGGCGTTGCGGTCCTTTGCGTCTCTCAGGAGAAACCAACTTTCCCCGATGCTCAAACGCCAAGTCGGCAGCGAACTCTGGTGCATCACCCAACCCGACCACGCCGCAGTCTCTGGCTACCTTGCCGCGCACTGGGGCAACGGCGAGTTTGCGCGGCCCGGCTACTTCGCCCCTTTCCCCGAGGCCGAGCGTCTGCGCGCGGAAACCATCCTTGCCATCGCCGAGCACGACAACGGCTGGTGGGAGTGGGAAGCTGATCCGCAACGCGACCCCGCGGACGGCCTGCCGCTGCACCTCGCTGCGATGAAGCAGTCCGACGGGCTGGCGCGCTGGCGGTTGGGCGTGCCGCGCTTTCGCGACACGCATCCTTACGTTGCGTTGCTCATCAGCTTGCACGCGTATTGGCTCCACGCCCCCCGCGTTGAGGCGGAAACCGACGCCACGTTTTTTCATCCGCTGTTCGGGAACCCCGGCGCGTGGCCCAAGCCGGAGGGCGACGAGCTGGAAGAGGCGCGGCAATTCGTGGCTGAGCAGCATATCCTGCAAGAGCTTTTCTCGGACCGGATGAAGAACGATCCCGCCTGGACGGCCGCCGTCGAGTCCTGGCATCTGCGACCGCACATCCGGCTCCTGCAAGTGGCCGATGCGTTGTCGCTTCACCTGTGCTTCGGCGGTGACGAGGCCCCATCGATGCCCGACATTCCGCGCAAGAATTGGGACGACCGCGTCAGCCTAGAGATCGAGCCGGCCGGGGATCGTTGTGTTGTTTGCCGGCCCTACCCGTTTGATCTGGACCCACTGCCTGTCGCGCTACGAGGGCGGGTCCTGGAGCCGGGCGTCACGGTGCCTGAGGATTTTCACTCGTGGTGGCATGGGCTGCCGCGGCAGGAGATTCGGTTTCGGCTTGCGTCCGGCGGCTGAGAGCCTCCCGAATCATCGGGTAGCAGCCAAGAAGCGGTGCGTTTTGGACTTGGGCAATTCTTCAATCCTCTCGAAGAACTCAGTGTCCGTGATGGTGCTGGGCCAATCAAGATTGGCTTCGAGAAAATACTGTGGCCTTCCGCTTGTGTCGTCGATCCTGACGCGTACGGCTCCTAGGGCTGCCAACCGGTTGACGTCTCGGACCATAGCAGCCACAACGTGTTTCCGCGAGGCGTAATACTGCCGTACTTCATCTACGAGCTGTAGCCACTCAACTTCGCCATCTCGCTCAAGGAGTCGGTTGAGGACCATGAGCTGGCGCTTGACGATTACACGCTTGCGGGTGCTTTCCAAGCGCACGAACAGCTCGTTCATCAGATTCCTGAACAGCTCCTTGGACACCGCTTTCTTGAGCATGCCGGTCAGGCGAAAGACCTGTAGAGCGATTCCTCTGAGAGCAAACGAGAGGAACATAGTCAGGTCGTGGTCCTGTGCTCGCACCGCTGCCAGCGCCTGCAGGTAAGCCCGTTTTTCTTCGTAGTAGTAATTTGACATGGCAATGAACAACACATCCTTGAGTCCGGCGCGTTGTAGCATCAACGCCTCCAAGGCACGTGCGGTTCGGCCGTTTCCATCGGAGAACGGATGCATCGCGGCGAAGTGATAGTGAAGGGCCAGGGCCTGAACCAACGGATCATGGTCCTTGAAGGCGGTGGCCAACTCCTGGGTGAGCCGGTCTAGAAGGGCCTCACACCGCTGTCCCCCGGGCGCTCCACGATGCTTGGGCACCCCAAAAGTGACATTCTGATCCGCCTGTCTGATGCCCCCTGGCGCACAATGATCGTCGTCGCAGCCAGTCACGAGCGAAATATGGATGTGTTTGATGAGAACCGTTGAAATCGGCCTATCGTCCGGGATGTCTGCGATCTGCCTGTACGTTCTCACGGCTGCATTCGCCTGTTTTTGCGATCGCGTCAACAACTGCTCAGTAGTGGCGGCGCTGATCGCAGCGTCCAACTCGTTCGCGGCAAAATCAGCACCCTCGATCTGAGATGTCCCGGCGACCTCCATCTTGAGCTGGACTTGCTGGAGTTCCTTGACCCATCGACGCTGGAAGGGGATGGCCCGGAGGGCCATGATTGACGCCTTTGCAGCCAATAAATGATCCGCGATCACGGTCCTGTCGTACTTGATCCACGCAGTCGGTTCTTTGTACTGTATGGCTCCCGGCATCGTATTTAGTATACCAACCTTGGAGCAAATTTTTCTGCACAAAATATAAGCTCGACAACAAGATCTGATGTGTTTATATAAAATTGTTTATATAGTTTGTCAGTCGTAGTACGACACGATTTTATGCAATTTTTTCGGCCTGAGAACTACCTCTTTGGGGATGGAAGTTCCGCGGGGACGACCCCCTGTATTCGATCGAGGAGCTTGTCGCAGGATAGCAACAAGAACGCGCTATACGCGAATGAGTCGCCGCTATACCCGTATCCCGATGCGCCACAGAATGTAGCCGACCGACTCACGTGCGTACGACCAGCCGCGCCGCCAGGCATCGACGTCTTGGGGTCGGCGGGGTGAGCCGTAGACGGTGAGGCCGCGGGCTTCGAGCATCCGCTTGATGCGAAAGATGTGGTAGTTGTCGCTCACCACGATGCACGAGCCTAGGTCCATGCGGTCCATGATCTCGGCGACCGCCGAAGCGCTCTGCATGGTTGACTGGCCGCTCGTCTCGACGGTGACGAACTCCGCTGGTACACCTTGCTCGGAGAGGTATTCGCGGCTGACTTCACTCTCGGTGAACTCGGCGCCCGTGCCATAACCGCCGGTGGTGATGATGCGCGGCGCGAGGCCCCGCCGGTAGAGGTCGAGGGCGTGATCGAGCCGCGCGCGCAGCACAGGGGACGGTCGGCCCCAGTACTGGGCTGCGCCGAGTACGACGATTACGTCGGCCTTCCGTGCTTCGTCGAGGTGTGCTTGGCGCCACACCTGGTAGCAGATCACGCCGAAGTATCCAGCCGCGAGAAGGACGCAGATCAGGAACGCTTTGATCCAGCGTCGCCCGCGGCTCCACTGATTCGGCAGGGTCATCGCAGGTACGGTTCGAGAGCCGACTCGGGAATTGCACCGGGCCTCACGATGCGGGCAGGGCCGCTGAGATCGAGGATCGTGGACGCTTCGCGTGAACGGGCCCGGCCACCATCCAGAATATGATAGACGCTCGCGCCAAGCTGCGAAGCCACGTCCCGCGCGGTGCGGGCCGCGGGGCGTCCCGAGAGATTGGCGCTTGTGCCGGTCAGGGGCCGGCCGACGGCGCGGGCCAGAGCCCGAGGGACGGCGGCCGCGGGCAGACGAACCGCAACGGTTCCGGTTCCTGCCGTGACCGCCGCCGGCACGCTCACTGCAGCAGGGAGGACGATCGTCAGCGGCCCAGGCCAGAAGCGAGCGGCGAGCGTGTGGAAGACCGCCGGTACGTCACGTACCAGGCCCCGTAGCTGGTTCGTGGAGGCGATCAACAACAAGAGCGGTTTCGTCTCGGGGCGTTTCTTGATGCGGAAGACTCGCTCCACCGCTTTCGGTTGGAACGGATCGGCACCGAGCCCGTAGAAGGTGTCGGTGGGAATCGCAACGACCTCGCCTCGGCGAATGGCCGCCGCCGCCGTGCGCAGACAAGGCCATTGCGGACGGAACGGATGGATCGTGACGATAGAGGGCATGGCCACAGCGGCGATTCTATTATGCCGGGACGCCCTGATAGGATGAAGGCGCAAAAAACGGACGGATTCGTTGGCCAGACGCACACAGATCATCTCCAGTGCCTCGAACCCCTTAATCAAAGACGTCAGCCGCGCCGTTTCACGCGGCGTCAAGACGTCGGACGGTCTGTGGGTCGCTGAGTCATTCCACCTGCTGGAAGAGGCGCTACGCAGCGGCCTCCGCGTTGAGGCGGTGTTAGCGTCGAGAGCGGCGGTCGCCGAGGTTGAGGCGGTTCTCAACGGACGCGGCCGGGATCCCTTACGAGTAGTTGACGATTCCTTGTTTGCGCGTATGTCCGGCACCGAAACCACGCAGGGGGTCATCGCGCTGGTGCGGCCGCCGAAGTGGAAGATCGACCAGTTATTCGAAGGTTGCTCCTTCGTGGTGGTACTCGACGCCATCCAGGATCCAGGGAATGCCGGCGCCATTCTGCGAAGTGCGGAAGCCCTGGGGGCAACCGGGGCGATGCTGCTCAGTGGAACGGCGCGGTCGGCTAACCCGAAGATCCTGCGCGCCTCGGCGGGTTCGCTGTTTCGGCTCCCGTGCGTGGAGGGCGTCACTGCCGGCGAGGCGTGCGAGGAGTTGGCCGGCCGAGGTGTGCACGTGTTGGCAACCGTTGTGGGTGCCGGACGCGGGGTCGGCGAGTGTGATTTCAGTCGTCCTAGCGCCATCGTGTTTGGCTCAGAAGCGCATGGCGTCAGTGATGTCGTAAAGGCTGCCGGCGAGAGTGTGCACATCCCGACACGCGGGGTCGAGTCGTTGAACGTGGCGGCCGCGGCGGCCGTGATCTTGTATGAGGCGTCCCGGCAGCGTGGGAGTCATGCCGCGCCGCGACGGAGCGAAGCTGTTCGGAAGCCGGTCTGATGAGCCTGTTCGAGCCCGCGACGCCGAGTCCTGAAAACTCCGGTGAACTGCATCCGCTGGCCGACCGCATGCGGCCGGTCACGCTCGATGAGTTCGTCGGCCAGGAACACCTGCTGGGTTCCGATAAGCCGCTGCGGCTACAGATCGAACGCGATCAACTCGCGTCGATGATCTTGTGGGGCCCGCCGGGCGTGGGCAAGACGACTCTGGCGCAACTGATCGCCAAGGTTTCGAAGTACCAATTCGTTCCCTTCAGCGCGGTACTGAGCAGCATCAAGGAGGTCAAGAAGGTCATGGCCGATGCGGAGCGAGTCCATCGCCATGGCATCCGGACGATCGTTTTCATCGACGAGATCCATCGCTTCAACAAAGCTCAGCAAGACGCGTTCCTGCACTATGTCGAGCGCGGCGACATCATCTTGATCGGGGCCACGACCGAGAACCCCTCCTTCGAGGTGATCTCGGCGTTGCTGTCGCGATGCCGCGTGCACATCCTGCGTGCGCTGACGGTCGAAGAGATCGTCAGGCTGCTGCGGCGCGCGCTTGACGACGAGGAGCGCGGCCTGGGCGGTGGCAGTATCCAAGTTACCGATGAGATTCTCGAACGTATGGCGCTCTTCTCGAACGGCGACGCCCGCGCTGCTCTCCAAACGATCGAGACCGCCGTCGCTTCGGCGAAGGATTCAACGATCACCGAAGAGTTGCTGGCGAACGTGCTCGAGCGGAAGATCCTACACTACGACAAGGCGGGGGAAGAGCACTTCAACCTTGTCTCGGCGCTGCACAAGTCGATTCGCTCGAGCGATCCGGACGCGGCGCTCTACTGGCTGGCCCGCATGCTAGAGGCGGGCGAAGACCGTCTCTACATCGGCCGCCGACTCGTTCGGATGGCGTTTGAGGATATCGGGCTGGCCGACCCTCGCGCGCTCGAGCAAGCGATGGCGGCGGTCGATGCGTTCCGTTTCATTGGGGAGCCCGAGGGTGATCTTGCACTCGCGCAAGTGGCGGTCTACCTGGCGATGGCGCCCAAGTCCGACTCGGTCTACCGGGCGTTGGGCCGGGTCAAAGACGATGTCCGCAACACCATGGCCGAGCCCGTGCCGATGAACCTGCGCAATGCGCCGACACGCTCGATGAAGGATTGGGGCTACGGAGAAGGCTACGAGCATGCCCACCAATTCCGCGACGCCGTGACCGGCATGGAGTGTTTGCCTGAGTCGCTACAGGGCCGGCGCTACTACCACCCCACCGACCACGGAATCGAAAAGCGCATTGCGGAACACCTGCGCGAACTGCTGAAGATCAAGGACGCCAAGCGCAAGGAATAGCCGCTGGATAGGATGACCTGCGCAAAGGCGCCGAGGTCAGCCGACAGCTCGGCTGGTCGGCACGACGGAACGCTCGCCGCGGTACCACGCCAGCGTTCGGCGTAGCCCTTCTTCAAGCCCAACCGTGGGAACGTAACCCAAGTCGCGTTGGGCCGCCGTGACGTCGGCCTGGGAGTGGCGGACGTCGCCTTGTCTCGGAGGGCCGTGCGTAGCGGCGAGCTCAACGCCCTCGATTCGCTGCAGCAGTTCCCACGTTTCCGTGATGGTCACTCGTCCGCCCGTGCCACCGTTGTAGACGGTTCCGCACGCTTCGTCCGCGCGGGCGGCGCGGAGATTCAAGTCCACGATGTTGTCGATGTAGGTGAAGTCGCGCGTCTGTTCGCCATCGCCGTAGATCGTCGCGGGCTCGCGTTGCAGAATCGCTTTGCAGAACGCAGCGATGACCCCCGAGTAGGCCGAAGTGGGGTCCTGGCGCGGGCCGAACACGTTGAAGTACCGCAGCGACACGGTCTCGAGACCGTAGTTGTCGAAGAAGGTCTTGGCGTAGTATTCGCCCGTCAACTTTTGCACCGCGTAGGGCGACTTGGGCTGCGGCAGGAGCGACTCGTTCTTGGGCGTCACTTCGGTGTCGCCATAGGCCGATGACGACGCCGCGAAGATCACCCGCCCCACCCCCTGTCGCTGTGCCGCCAAGAACACGTTGAACGTGCCGTTGACGTTGACGTCGTGGGTGAACTCCGGTTCTTCGATGGAACGGGGAACCGCCGGAATCGCCGCCTGATGAAAGACGGTATCCGCGTCGGCAAATAGCCGCTCCAACGTTTGGTAGTCGCGGATGTCGGCGTCGTGGTAGTCAATCTTGTCGAGAACCTCGGTGAGGTTCTCCTTCTTCCCGGTCACCAGATTGTCGACGGCGACGATGTGTTCAACGCCGTCGGCAAGCAGGCCGCGCACGAGGGCGGATCCGATGAATCCGGCTGCGCCGGTAACGACGGCCCTCTTCATAGCCGACTCCCGGTGGCCACCACGGGAGTGCAGGCCGAGCGGGCTGACCCAGGGTTCAGTGCGGTGATCGTCGGCAGGGGAGGCGACATTCTTCCTAACAGGTCGTCAGCGCTACGCCCGCACTTTAGCAGGTTAGGCTACTTTGACTTTTTCGCCACTGCGGGCGGATTCGTAGACCGCCAACACGACTTGAAGGGCGCGATAACCGTCTTCGCCCGCGCAAAGCGGCTTGCCGCCGGTTTCAATGGCCTCGGCGAAGTTGCGAAACTGTCGCTTGATCGGCTCGATGGAAATCGCCATCGGGTCGGAGGCCCCGGAGTCAAGTGATTCGCCGGCGAGCGGAGCCGCTTCGCCGCTGTCACCTTCGACATCCCAGGCCGTCAGCTTGTCACCGGTGATGATCGCCGATCCTTTGGTGCCGTGGAGTTCGATTCGCTCAGGATAGCCCGGCAGGATTGCCGTGGCGGCCTGGATGACTCCGGTAGCGCCACTCTCGAAGCGCAGGATGGCATTGACAACGTCTTCGGACTCCATCTCGTGGGCCGCCGCAAGCTGCCAGTAACCAAAAAGCTCGGCCACCGGTCCCGCCAAGTAGAGCAGCAGGTCGAGCCCGTGGATGGCCTGGTTGATCAGCGCACCGCCGCCTTCTACAGCCCAGGTTCCTTTGCCGGGACGATCGTAGTAGGGCTGCGGTCGATGCCATTTCGTGTAGCTGTCGGCCTGTAGGACGCGTCCGAGGCGGCCGTCCTTGATTGCCTTCACGAGAAAGATCGTAGCGTCGTCAAAGCGATGCTGACTCATCACGCCTAAGCGCAGGTTTGCCGCCTTTGTGATGTCGATCATCTCCTGTGCTTCTTCCAGAGTCAGGGCGATGGGCTTCTGCAGCAAAACATGCTTGCCGTTGGCCGCCCCAGCCTTGGTCATCTCCAATCGGGAGTCAGGCAAGGCGCATACGTCCACGTAATCAATGTCAGAACGGCTGCAAAGCTCGTGGAAGTCCGCTGTGAACTCAGCGCCGTACTTTTCGCCGAACTCGCGGCCCTTCTGCTCAACACAGTCTGAGACCGCAACCAGGTCGAAGCCCAGTTCCTTGTAGCTGTCCGCGTGCTTGTGGGCGATGGCCCCGGTACCGATCAATCCGACTCTCATTTGCTGCTGCTCCTTTATCTACTACGTCTGTCGTAGAAGGCCCTTGCTGCCAATATCTTTCCGGTAGTGCATGCCTTCGAAATGGATCTTAGCCACGGCCTCGTAGGCGGTGTCGAGGGCCTGGCGGAGATTGTCTCCGCCGGCCGTCACTCCCAACACCCTGCCGCCTGAGGTGACCAGCCTCCCCTCTTGCAGCCGCGTACCTGCGTGGAACACCTTGGCGCCGTTCCGCTCCGCTTCCGGGATGCCCTCGATGTGGCGGCCCCTAGGATACTCGCCCGGGTAGCCCTCCGAGCAGAGCACCACACACGCGGTCGGCCCGGGGCTCCAACTGACAGAGTCGGTCTGCAACTCGCCTCGGGCGGCCGATGACATCAGCTCGGCGAAGTTGCCACTCATTCGGAACATGAGAGGCTGCGTCTCGGGGTCACCCATCCGTACGTTGTACTCGAGAACCTGTGGCCCCTCGGCCGTCATCATGAGGCCGCAGTAGAGGAAGCCTCGAAACGGACGGCCTGTTCTGCGAAGTCCGTCGAGCGTCGGCTCGACGATGGTATCGATGATCGTGGAGCGCACGTCGTTGCTCAGGATCGCCGGGTCGCAGTAGGCGCCCATGCCGCCGGTGTTCGGTCCTTCATCGTTGTCGAAAACGGGCTTGTGATCTTGCGTGGGCGGATAGACGAAGTAGTTGTTACCGTCGCTGAGGACGATGAAGCTGACCTCTTCACCCTGCAAGAACTGCTCGAGTACGATGCGGCGGCCGGCGTCACCGACGAGCTGTCCCGCCAGCATGGTCTGCGCGGTTTCGCGGGCTTCCTGCTCGCTCTTGGCCAACACGACGCCCTTGCCCGCGGCGAGGCCGTCTGCTTTCAGCGCAACGGGGAAACCGAAGCGGCTGATGTGTTGGTCGATGTCGCCGGCGTTTTCAAGAAGCGCGAAATCGGGGGTGGGAATACCGTGGTCCCGCATGAACTCCTTGGCAAAGAGCTTGCTGCCTTCCAACTGGGCGGCGAACTTCGAGGGACCCACAATCGGAAGGTTGTGCGCGGCGAATGCATCCACCAGCCCGTCCACAAGTGGCGCTTCCGGGCCAACGATCGTGACGTCGGCACCCAGTGTTTCAGCCAAGGCAACCAACTCCGAGGACGAAGCGATATCGCCTGGAATGCAGGAAGCCTCCATCGCGATGCCGGCATTTCCGGGCACGCAATAGACCTGCTCGACACCTTCGGATTGGCGCAGCTTCCACACGAGAGCGTGCTCTCTGCCGCCACTGCCAATGACCAGAGCTTTCATGCGCGTTCCGACCCTGTGAGAATGCACGGCGCTTTCATTGCGGCGTTTCGTGCAAGTGCATAGAATAACAAGAACACGCCTTTTCTTGGGCGGCATTCGATGCGACAAGCATTCGCGGAGCGTTACGAGGTTGTGGTTGTCGGTGCCGGTCACGCCGGCAACGAAGCGGCCGTCGCGACGGCGCGCATGGGGCTGCGGACCGCCCTGGTGACGCTCAATCTCGACCTGATCGCACAGATGTCATGCAATCCCGCGGTTGGCGGTATCGCGAAGGGCCACTTGGTGCGGGAGATCGACGCCCTCGGCGGAATCATGGGCGAGGTCACCGACGCCGTGGGCATCCAGTTTCGCCTGCTCAACACCAGCCGCGGTCCTGCCGTATGGTCGCCTCGCGCACAGTGCGACAAGAAGCAGTACCGCATCAAGATGCGGCAGGTTCTCGAACAAGAACCGAACTTGACCATCAAGCAGGCCGAGGTCGTCGATCTGGTTCTCGAAGAACGGTCCGCATCCGAATCAGGTGGGCCTGTGAAGCGCATCCGAGGAGTCCTCCTCGGCGACGGCCGCCTCGTGGGCGCCGAAGCCGTGATCATCACGACTGGGACCTTCCTCAACGGGATGATCCATATCGGGGAGCGCACCTTTCCGTCAGGCCGTAGCGGGGAGCCTGCATCCGTGATGCTGGGGGAGGTGCTTCGTGGCCTCGGATTTCGCTGCGGACGACTGAAGACGGGCACGCCGCCGCGGCTCGATGGCCGCACGATTGACTGGGACGTGTTCGAGGCGCAACCCGGCGACCGCGAGCCCACGCCCTTCTCGTTTCGTACCGAACGCATCGACCGCGAACAGATCCAGTGCCACATTGCGTACACCACCGACGGGACGCTCAAGATTCTGCGTGAGAATATCAAGCGTTCGCCCCTCTACAGCGGACAGATCGAGGGGGTTGGACCGCGCTACTGTCCCTCGATCGAAGACAAGGTCGTCAAGTTTCCCGATAAGGCCCGTCATCAGTTGTTTCTGGAGCCTGAAGGGCTTGACACCTACGAGGTCTACGTGAACGGCATGTCAACCAGTATGCCGATCGACGTGCAAGCGGCAGTGGTTGGTTCAATCCCAGGTCTCGACAAGGCCGAGATGATCCGCCCGGGCTATGCGATCGAGTACGATGCCGTCGATGCCACCGAGCTGGGGCATACCCTCGAAACCAAGCGGGTCAAGGGTCTCTATCTTGCCGGACAGATCAACGGCACCACAGGCTATGAAGAAGCGGCCAGCCAGGGCATCATGGCCGGCATCAACGCCGCTTGCGCGATCAAGGATCTCGAACCGGTCATCCTCGACCGAACCAGCGCCTATGCGGGGATTCTGATTGATGACCTCGTCACGAAGGGGACCGACGAGCCCTATCGAATGTTTACCTCGCGAGCCGAGTTTCGCCTGAACCTGCGAATCGATAACGCCGACGATCGCCTCACGCCGACTGGCCACCGGGTCGGGTTGATTGGCGAAGACCATTGGCGGCAATTCTGTGAGCGGCAAGCGAAGAAGGAGAAAGTGCGGGCGTTCATCGAGGTCCACCGGCCGGCACGGGAAGACGCGCAGGCGGGTGAGTTCTTCCAAGCGCTCGGCTCATCAAATGGCGAACACGCGACTCTGACTCAGCTACTGAGGCGTCCGGAGATTCAGATAGTCCACTGCCAATCGCTGATTCAGTCGCACTGCGAGGTCGACCTACGTCCGCCAGATTGGAAGGCAATCGAGACGGAAGTGAAGTACGCCGGCTACATGCAGCAGCAGCGCAAACAGATCGAACAGGTGCGCCGGGCGGAATCACGCCGCATTCCTGACGGTCTTGCGTACGGCAAGATCCCCGGCCTCTCGCGCGAGGTTGTTGAGAAGATGGAGCGCGTGCGGCCCTCGACGCTGGGGCAAGCCGGCCGCATCCCCGGTGTTACGCCGGCCGCGGTTTCAATCCTCAACATCTATCTGACCTCCAGTGGGCGCGCGGCAGTGAATGGCTGACGCTAGCGAGGAATTCGCGCGGCTCGTTCAGCCCATTCTCTCCACGTTGGAGATCGAACTTTCCTCGCCGCGGATCTCCCAACTCGCGGCCCACTTCGCGTTGCTCGAACAATGGAACCGGCGCATCAACTTGACGAGTGTGCGGGAGAGCGCCGAGATCGTTGAGCGGCATTTCGGTGAGTCACTTTTCACAGGCCTCCGTATTCCTGGAAGTGCTCTGTCGCTAGTCGATATTGGCTCGGGCGGAGGCTTTCCCGGCCTGCCCATCGCCGTGCTACGGCCGACGCTCGAGGTGACCCTGGTTGAATCGGTGGCAAAGAAGGCAGCCTTCTTGCGCGAGGCGTCCCGTGACCGAGACAATGTCCGGGTTCACCATGGGCGCTTTGATACGCTGCAGGAGTCGTTCGAGTGGGCCACCGTTCGCGCGGTGGCTTGCGAGGAGATTTGGGAAGACCTTACCAGGGTGGCGCGGCGGGTGGCGATCCTGTCAACAGCCAAAAGACTGGCCAACCTCCGGGCGCTGGGCGGCGTCCGGTGGTACGCGGAAGAGCTACTGCCCTGGGGGCGCGACCGGGTGCTCTTCTTAGGTACGGCCTCAGGCTAAAGTCTTAGCTGGCGTCAGCCGATCTACTGTTTGGGATCGGGAGATGTCTGCCCGCTCGGGACGTTCCACGTGAAACATTCACGCAGCTCCCTGTTTCCGCCGCACGAGACCCCCTCACTTTTCTCTGTTTGTGCAGGTGTGCTACATTAATCCTGCACTGAAGGAGCTATCTTGGGCAAGCTCATTGCGGTTGCGAATCAGAAGGGCGGCGTCGGTAAGACCACGACCGCGATTAATCTTTCGGCGTCACTGGCCGCAGCGGACTGCCGCGTCTTGGTCGTCGATTGTGACCCTCAGGCGAACTCGACCAGCGGTCTAGGATACCCGGCTGACCTCGAACGCTCAAGTCTATACGATCTTCTTCTAGGGCAGTCGAAGCTGGAAGATGTACAGCTCAAGACTCAAGTCGAGAACCTTGATATCGTACCCTCGTCCCGGCACCTGGCCGGCGCCAATATCGAGCTGGTCGACCTGGCGGCGCGCGAGTTCCAGCTCAAGAAAAAGCTGGCCCCGGCGAGAGAAGACTATCACTTCGTGTTGATGGACTGCCCTCCCGCCCTCGACCTGTTGACTCTCAATGCATTGGTGGCCGCGGACTCGGTGCTGATTCCGATTCAGTGTGAGTACTTCGCACTCGAAGGGATCTCGGCGCTGCTCGACACCATCGATAGGGTCAAGGCCAGCTTCAATGCAGATCTGGGAATCGAGGGAGTCCTGCTCACGATGTTCGATGACCGCACGTCGCTCACGCGACAGGTGGCTCACGATATCCGCGACTTCTTCCAGGACGAGGTCTTTAAGACCGTCATTCCGCGCAACATCCGCTTGGCCGAGGCGCCGAGTCACGGCAAGGCGATCATTCAGTACGACCTGCGATCGAGGGGCGCGGAAAGCTACCTCGGGCTCGCGCGAGAGCTCTTGGCCCGCAACGAGTTGAAGTCCTCGACCCAAGCCGTTTCCTAGGAGTCCCATGCCGGCGAAGACAGGCACCAAAACGTCATCCGGTTCCAGGCGTCAAGCGCTTGGGAAGGGCCTCAGTGCGCTCCTTCCCGAGAAGCCGACACGGGCGGCTGGCAGCGCTCGTCCGCATGCTGAGACACGAGAAACGGTGCAACGCCTGCCGATCGATTCCATCGAGCCGAACCCTTACCAACCTCGCCGCATCTTCAACAAGGAAAGCATCGAGGAACTCGCGCAGTCGATTCGCATTGACGGCCTGATCCAGCCGATCATGGTGCGCCCGCGAGGTGACGGCTATTTGCTCGTTGTCGGAGAGAGACGTTTGCGGGCGGCGAAGATCGCCGGCTTTACCGAGATCCCGGCCATCGTTACTGACATCGAAGCGGATCGCATTCTCGAAGTTACCCTCGTCGAGAACATCCAACGGGAAGACCTCAACCCGATCGAAGTCGCGTTGGCAATGCGGACCATGATCGATCAACTCGGTCTCAGCCACGAGATGCTGGCCGAGAGAACAGGCAAGAACCGTACGACCATCACCAACCTGCTTCGACTGCTACGCCTGCCCAAGGACATTCAACAACTGGTGGCCGAGCGGCGACTCTCCATGGGTCACGCCAGGGCGATTCTGGGTGTCGACGAACCCCAACACCAGCGGTCGGTGGCCGAGAAAGCAGTGGCCCAAGGGCTTTCGGTGCGCCAAGTCGAGCGGACGGTTCGGCGATTGAGTGAGCCACACGGCGAGAAGGACGGCAAGGCAACAATCGATCCCAACATCGCCGCCGCCATCGAAGAGATGGAGCGCGTTCTGGGCACCCGCGTGAAGTTAGTGGCGCGAGGTGAGAAGCGTGGCCGAATTGAGATCGAGTACTACTCGGGCGAAGATCTCGACCGCATCTACGAAGTAATCGTGGGTGAGGCGGACTGAGGCGTCGAGCGCTAATACCCCGCCCCGGCGTTGCCTTCAATCCGATCTACCAGAGCAGCCGCTCGCGCCCGCGCCATGTGCACGAGCTTCTTGCGCGCGGCGATCTTCTTCAAGATGGGCAGAAATTGGTGAGCGGCTACGATCCTGTCTTTGTCAAGTGATGTCTGGAACCGCAATAGCGCCTTATTGACGCCGAGGTGGTCGAACCGGAAAACCCTTTCCAGCTCGATCCGGTGTCTCTCGGATTCCCCCGCCCGCAGGAACCAAGTCGCTAGCGTCAGGGCATCTTTGTCTTCTGTGAAGACGAACTTGGTTTCGGTTACCTCGCCGGACGAGCTTACGTAACGCAGCCGCTTGTCGCCGGTGAACGCGACCTTGCGATCACTCGCCACCTCTCGTCGAAAATAGTCGAGCTTCTCCACCAGACCGAACACCATGGTTACCTCGGCTGGCGTTAGCGTGAACTCGACGGGGTCATCTTCGTCAGGCTTCTCACGGTAAAGGGCGGCTCCGTCTCGACGGACTTCCACTTCGAAGTACGGCGGTCCGCTCCCGGGGAAGTCACGCGAGAAAAAAATGCCCTCCTGCGCGGCGGCGTTGAGCGGCGCGAATGCGGACGCAGCGAGAGCCAGCGCCGCGCAGGCGAGACCCAGTGATCCCGCTGACCAACAAGCCGCTCGGAAATCATGCACGTGCGTTAGCTCCCGCGGCGATCTTTGCTGCCGTTGCCGTGTGGACGGAATGGCAGATGGCCACCGCCAGCGCATCAGCGGCGTCATGGGACTCAATCGGCTCTTCAAGCCGCAACAACGACTGCACCATGGTTTGAACTTGTTCTTTGGTGGCGCGACCGTACCCTACGACGCTGTCTTTGACCTCAAGCGGTGAATACTCGCCAACGGCCAAACCTTGCTCGGCGGCAGCCAGCAAAGCAACGCCTCGCACGTGCGCCAACTTGAGAACGGTCCGGATGTTAGTGGCGTAGAAGACCCCTTCGACAGCTACGCCATCCGGAGCCTTGGATTCAAGTAACTCTTTTAGATTCTTATAGATATGATTAAGACGCGAGGGGAAATCAGCCTTGGGCGAGGTACGAATCACGCCAAAACTGACTAAATGGTGGCGGCGACCGTCGCTGTCGATGACTCCGTAGCCTGTACGCTCGGACCCGCAATCAATGCCGACGACTCTCACCGGCTGATCCTCGCCCGCGGACGCGTCACGCCTGGGTCAAACCGACAGGGCCTCGAGTTCCTTGTCTTCAATGTCAAAATTGGAGTAGACATTATGGACATCGTCGTGGTCTTCGAGGCGGTCCATCATGCGCAGCACCGCCGCAGCGTGCTTGCCCTCCACCTTGACTGTGTTCTGCGGCAGCATGGAAATCTCGGCAGCGGCCGGTTCGATGCCCGCACCCTTCAGGGCCTCGACGACCGCTTCGTGGGCTTCGGGCGGGGAGACAACCAACCAGTTGTCGTCCTCGTCCCGCAAATCCTCGGCACCCGCATTGAGCACGATCTCCATGAGCTGGTCTTCGCCGGCCGCCTCTTTCGGCACGACGGCTGTACTTCGCTTGTCGAACATCCAAGCGACGCATCCGTTCTCGCCGAGGTTTCCCCCGTTTTTCGAGAAGGCGTGGCGCAGCTCGCTCACGGTGCGGTTGCGGTTGTCAGTGACGACTTCAACGAGCACGGCGACACCGGCCGGCCCGTAGCCCTCGAAGTTGATCTCCTCGTACGATGCGCCCTCGAGTTGGCCTGTTCCGCGCAGGATCGCCTTCTTGATGTTGTCCTGCGGCATGCTCTGGCCCTTGGCGCCGGCGATGGCGGTGCGCAGGCGGGGATTCGAATCGGGGTCGCCTCCGCCCTCTCGGCAGGCGATCTGGATTTCACGGATCAGCCGCGTGAAAACCTTGCCCCGTTTTGCGTCCGCAGCCGATTTCTTGTGTTTAATTGTTGCCCATTTAGAGTGGCCGGACATCTCAGGAACCCTGCCTCCTGTCGAATTACAGCGACCGCGAGGCCGCTGCGTACCGTCGAGATCGCGCACCGTGCATCGTGGCTCAGCGCCGTTGCCTGCGCGCGCAATCTCAACCAAAGAATACCAGAAACGCGCGTGGGCCAGCGAGGCATGGGGCTTCGGGAGCACCGTCTCGCGGAAGCTCATGACAGCCTAGAATAGAGCCATGGCCTTCCCAGTCCAGCGCCCGCGCCGTCTGCGAGCCAACGAGACGCTGCGCGGGGCGGTGCGCGAGACGAACCTATCGCCCCGGGACTTCATCTATCCACTGTTTGTCTGCCCCGGCGAGGGTGTGCGCCGCGAGATCGGCGCCATGCCGGGCAACTTCCAGATGTCGGTCGACGAGTTGGTGCGCGAGGCAAGCGAGGTGGCCGGCCTCGGCATCCCCGGCATCATCCTTTTTGGCCTTCCCGAATCGAAGGACCCCGAAGGCTCCGGTGCTTACGACGACGCAGGCATCGTGCAGCGGGCGATTCGCGCGGTGAAGCAAGAGGTGAAAGACCTGCTGGTCATTGCCGATTGCTGCCTTTGCGAGTACACGAGTCACGGGCACTGCGGACACATCACCGACGGTGACGTCGACAACGATGCCACGCTGGACCTGCTTTCGAGAACGGCCCTTGCCCAGGCGCGGGCCGGAGCAGACATCATCGCGCCGTCGGACATGATGGATGGCCGCGTCGGGGCGATTCGAACGGTCCTCGATGAGAACGGCTTGACGAAAGTGCCGATTCTCTCCTACGCCGCCAAGTATGCTTCGGTGTTTTACGGACCGTTCCGTGAAGCCGCCGAATCGGCGCCCCAGTTCGGCGACCGCCGCGGCTATCAAATGGACCCCGCCAACCAGCGTGAAGCGCTGCGGGAGATTGCACTCGATATTGACGAAGGCGCGGACATGATCATGATCAAGCCGGCGATGCCTTATCTCGACGTGGTGCAGTTGGCCAAGCTGGAGTTCGACCTGCCGGTCGCGGCCTACCAGGTGAGCGGCGAGTATTCGATGATCGTGGCGGCCGCGCGCAACGGCTGGCTCGACCTCGACCGCGCCATGTGGGAGTCGCTGACTTCGATCAAGCGAGCCGGCGCCGACTTGATCCTCACCTACTTCGCCAAGGACATGGCGAGAAAGCTGTAAGCCCCATTCGTTAGATCGATCCCTACGCCTTACGTGCCGCTTCCTTGCCGACCCCAACGACCCTTTCCGCGGCTGCTTGATCACAGTCGCATCGTTGCACGGTTTCTTCTCTGCCTTACCGTCTCGCTCGCCTGCTGGGCTGCGGACCCCGCGGCTGAGCCGACGCTGGCGGATGAGATCGAGAAGGTCCTCTCGCAAGCTTCGGCGCAGCGCGCTTTTTGGGGGATTGAGATCGTCGAGCTTGAGACCGGCCGCGTCCTCTATGAGCGGAACGCCGACAAGCTGTTCATACCGGCGTCGAACCAAAAGCTGTTTTCGACGGCGCTGGCGCTCTCCCGGCTCGGCCCCGACCACCGTCACGCAACCTCGGTGCTCACGTCGTCCACCGTGGACGAGGCGGGCGCCCTCCGCGGCGACATCGTTCTACTCGGAGGTGGTGATCCGAACCTCTCCTCGCGCGTGGTTCCTTACAACCCGAACAGGAACTTCCACCCGGACTTGTTCTTACCCATCAGGGAACTGGCGAGTCAGGTTGCAGGCGCGGGCGTGCGGCGGATCGAGGGGTCCGTCATCGGCGACGACACGCGCTATGTACGGCAGCAACATGGGGTGGGGTGGTCGGTGGACGATCCCAAGTGGGGCTACGGCGCGCCCATCAGCGCCCTCTCATTCAACGATAACGTCATCACGGTGCGCATCCTGCCCGGACGGCACGCGGGCCGCCCGGCCCGGCTGACACTCGAGCCACGCATTCCCTACTTCAAGTTCGAGAACAAGACACGCACTGCAGCCACGAGGACCGTCGCCCGCGCCCTCAAGGCCGACCGCGAGCTCGGCACGCGGACCGTCCTGCTTTGGGGACAGATCTCGATTCGCTCCCGCGGGCGCAGCATCACGGTCGCCGTGGACGACCCGGCGCTCTACGCCGCCTTCGCGCTCAAAGAGGAACTCGGGCGACAAGGTGTCGAGGTGACGGGCGAGCCACGCTCGCGGCACCTTTGGCCGCACGAAGTGCCAAGCCTCAAACGCGGACAGCCGCGCCAGCCCTGGCCCGGCACGACGACCCTGGCCGTAATCCAGTCGGCATCGTTGGCCGACTCCTTGCCCGTCGTCAACAAAACCAGCCAGAACCTGCACGCGGAAATGCTGCTACGGGAAGTGGGGTACGCCGGTCCGGGGGTGGGCAGCTTCGAAGCGGGTCTGGCGGAGTTGAAGGCGTTCCTTTTGGAAGCGGACCTTCAGCCCTGGGAGTTCAAGTTCAAGGATGCCTCGGGGCTCTCGCGACAAAACCTCGTTACACCCGCGGGGACCGTCAAGCTACTGACTCACATGTGGAAGTCGCCCCACCGTGATCTCTATCGCCAAAGCCTGGCAGTCGCCGGCGAGGACGGCACACTCGACTGGCGCTTTTCGCGCACGCAGGCACGCGGGCGCATTCAGGCCAAAACAGGAACGCTCAGCAACGTGACCGCGCTCTCCGGATACGCGGACACCGTTGATGGGCGGGAGCTGGCGTTCTCGATCTACGTCAACAACATCGGCGTCTCCACCTCGTACGTACGTCGCTTGGTCGATCAGGTTTGCCTGGCCATGCTCAAGGCCCGGCCGGAGTTGACGGAGACCGGCAGGCACGAGACGAGCCCGAAAGCCGGCAGCCGCTAGGAGAACGAGGGTGTTTCGCGATCAGGTGATCGCTGGTACACTTCACCTCACAGCACCCATGCGCATCATGAAGAAGTCACCAAGCAAGAATCCCGCCGGGCATCTCGGCATCACTCTGCCCACGGACTTGGCCGAGTGGGTGTGCTTGCGTGCCAAGCTTCAAAAGGTCGCCGTAGAGCAGGTCGTCATCGAAGCGATTCGCTACTACCAGCTGGCCGGCATTGACGACCGGCCGCAGATCACCAAAGCCATCGCGGAAGGCTCACCCACGGTCAAGACGGGCCGCTACGAAGCATGAGCCGGCCCAAAACTCAAAAACTCTACTGCTACGTTGATGAATCTGGCCAAGATCCTCGGTCGGCTTTCTTCGTGGTGGTGGCCGTCGTCAGCGACCAACACCAAGACGACTTACGTGAGAAGCTTTCCGCCGTTGAGCAGCACAGCCGGACCGGATTCCGCAAGTGGCATAAGTCTCAGCCCGAGCGGCGACAGCGCTATCTGAAAGCGGTGTTGGATCAGGGGATTGGAACAGGCGAGGTCTTCTTTGGCCACTACGAAAAGCCGGTGCCGTACTTTTTCCCGATGCTCGACGTCTTGGAGCAGGCCTTGAAGCGACAGGCCAAGGGACGGTACAGCGCCCGGGTGTACGTGGATGGCATTGACCGAAAGAAGGCGGCCGAGTTGACTGGCGCATTGCGCGCTCACGGCCTTTCCCTGGGCTTCGTCAAGAGCAGAAGAGACGAGAGCGAGCCGGCGATTCGGCTCGCTGACATGTGGGCCGGCTGCATTCGGGCTGCCTTGCTGGGCAGAAGCGAAGAGCAACGCTTGCTCGAGCGAGCGCAACAAGCCGGCTATCTGGTAGCCGTCACGCAACAAAAAACCCCTCAATGAAGAGGGGTTCAAGTGATCTCGGCTATTCTCCCGTTTCCGGAAGACCAATCTCTGCCAACAGGGCAGGCCTTCACCGAGAATCTACCTTGATCATACACTTCCTGTGGAGCCTGTCAAGTCGCCGTACCCTTGCCGCATTCTGCCTGTCTGCTAGGTTGACCCCACAAGTAACCACTCTCATCCATGCCCCAATCATCACGCGTTCCCGTCCGGGAACGTGCCAACAACCCCACCTGCAAAAACTGTACCAGCGCACTGCGAGGGGCCGCTGGGCTGCCACTCCCACAGCCTGGACTTTCAAATGGTCTACCTGCTCAAGGGATGGGCGCGGATCTACCTGGAAGACGCCGGAGAGATTCGTGTGGAGGCGGGAGACGCGTGGTACCAGGCTCCCGGGGTCAGGCATGAGGTGCTGGAATACTCCGACGACTGGGAAGTGATCGAGATCACCATGCCCGCCGATTTCGCTACCACCGAGGAATCACGCTAAGGCATGTGGTCAGAGCACCGCCGAGGATCGCGCCACCCCGCCTAACTCAGTCTGTGACGCTCGGACACGGGTTGAGTTCGGTGGCTGTCCCTCATCTCCCTCATCTCCCCGGGTGTCAACCCGGGGACTGGTCGCCCAACACACCTCTCAGGTGGGCTGCTGACGCTCAAGGCTCAGCCCGTAGAGCGGATCTCGGTCTTGGGATCCGCGGCCTTCCCTCGATCCAACGTGCACTCACGCCTCCGCCATGCGCCACGGTCTCACCAAACCGCGTGCTTGACGAACCAGCCTCTCGCTCCGTCAACCCAACACCGCCCGGCCCTCGCCCCGCCAACGTCTGCGACCTCTGCCTAGCCGCGAAGCGGCGGCCGGATGTCAGCCCTGGGTGCAGGCGAAGCCGAAACCCAGGGTCCCGTCTCCCTACACCCTTCCAGCCCTGAAAGGCGCGCTGGACCGGCCCCGAAGCAACCGCTTGAGCCCCATCGAAAAGTAGTAGCCTGTTTCAATGCATAGGTAGTGGCAAAGAGGAATCCTCCCGGGGGCAAAATGCTGAGAGCGGCCACGCGGTCGGCTCAGAGCCAATCCCAGCAGGATTCCATGCCAGAACTCTACTACATCGGACTCGATGTCCATAAGAAAAGCATCAGCTTCTGCATCAAAACCGGGGACGGAACGATCGTCCAGCGCGGTCAGGTCGCGGCCACTCGCGCCGCCCTGACCGCTTGGGCGTCAGCCCTCGAGCGCCCTTGGGTGGGCGCGCTCGAAGCCACCCTGTTTACCGGCTGGATTTACGATCACCTCCAGCCCTTCGCCCAGGAACTGCAAGTCGCACACCCGGCCATGCTCAAGGCCATCGCCTGCGCCAAGAAGAAGAACGACCGTCTCGACGCCACCAAGATCAGTGACCTGCTGCGCTGCAACCTGCTGCCGCGCTGCTACGTGGCGCCGCCTGCCCTGCGCGAGTTGCGGCGCGTGCTGCGCTATCGCAATCTGCTGGTGGGCGAAGCCGTCCGCATGAAGAACAAAATCAGCGGGCTACTGATGGAAGTGGGCGAACCCTACGATGCCCGGCGGCTGCACGGGCGCAACTATTTCTACTCCTATCTCGACAGCCTGCGCGACACGCCCGAGTCGGTGATCGAGCTGCTCGCCATCACCCGCGGTAGCCTGGAAATGTTCGATCGTTTGCAGCAGGAGTTACTGCGCGGATTGCGGCGCCATCCGCTGTTGCGGGAACGCGTCGAGTTGCTGCAGTCGATTCGCGGCGTGGGGGAGGTGACGGCGTTGACCTGGGCGCTGGAGACCGTCGAGCCCGAGCGCTTCGGTTCGCTGGGCCAGGCGGTGAGTTACTGTGGGTTGTGTTCGGCACAGCGCGAGTCGGCCGGCAAGACGCAGCGGGGACCGCTGTCGAAGCAGCGCAACAAGCATTTGCAGCGGGTGCTGATCGAGGCGGCGAAACTCGCGCCGCGCTGGAACCCGCAACTGCACGACGTCCATGAGCGGGAGTTGACGCGCGGGTCTCGCAATCGCGCGACGTTGGCCGTGGCGCGCAAGTTGGTGGCGTATCTGCGGGCCGTGGACACCAGTGGCCGCGCGTTCGTGCCGCGGGTTGCGGCCGAGGCGTAACGAGGAGAATTTGCTTTTTTTCTGTTAAAAGGAGAAACGAAGAGTTTCATCGACGCTGTGCGGTGTCACGAGCGGCCCGCCGGTCTTCGCCTGTTGGGGACTACGCGAAGGAGTTTGCTGGGAGTTTCCTGGGAAATTTCTGATGCGTCCGTATCTCTGTTTCGAGGCCGGCGGGCCTGAAAACCCAAACTGAATCTTCCGCGACGGTCCCCCGGCCGGTACGGTGGGGCGACCCGATGCGCGCACATGGATGTCTGGTCACGTGACTCGTTGACCTTGCGACTTGATTCGCAAAAACGCTCGGGCTGCGAAGCGTCACTGCTGAAGACAACGCCCCCGCTGACGGGAGGATTCGGATGACTGCGTCCATCCTTGACAGATACCTATCATGGATGTCCCCCACTTTTCCCGCCTAGAGTCTCGGCAGCCCACTGTTGGGACTCGATTTGGGCCCGCTCGGCGATCGGCCGAGGAAAGCTCTGACACCCGGATCGCTCAATGCGAAATTACTTCTCGGCAGCGCCCGACTTCCCCGGTTTGAAGTACCAAACCCGCCCCGCTAGCGAGTTCGGTGGCTGTCCCTCATCTCCCCTCATCTCCCCTCATCTCCCTCATCTCCTCATCGAGCAGCGCCGCGCGGTCGCCTTGCCAACCCGAGTTCGGGCTCGTCCCCGAACTCCCCCATTGGATGGCAACCGGCGCTCTTGATCGATCGAAGATAGGACGTGTAGACTAGCTCCGTGGCTCCCAAGGAATCAAGACGGCGCATCCCACCAAAAACCAAGACGGCTGTCCTGGTGGCTAACGGCCACACATGTTGCATCTGCCGGCACCCTGGCTCCCACGTTCAGATTCACCACATTGACGGGAACCCGAGAAATAACGACCCTGCCAATCTCGCAGTCGTCTGTTTGAACTGCCATAGTCGGGTCACAGGGGACGAAGGACTCGGACAGTGCTATTCTCAGGCGGAGGTTCTAGAATACAAGCGCCGTTGAGAAGCAGAACTTGCTCGATCTCGCGACGCTCGGAGAGCGACTGTTCGTGAATCGGTTAAACGATCGAAACGATTTGGACATACTGAGGTTGCTCAGAGAAATGAGACGCGCGGTAGAGAGTACCTGTACATTCACCACGAGTTAGCAAGGACGATATGTGTTGCGATGGGTCTCCCCATAGAGGGAGAACGTTTCGAACACGACCAACTGGAAGTACTGCTTCGCGAGTTAGACAAGGTCGGGCTCCTTACGCGAACCCGCCCCAAAACAACCAATGAGTACGAAGAACGACCCTTTGTGTTTGAGAGGTTGAATGCAACTAAGGTCTTCTTCCCGCCCGGCCTGTTGACGAAGACTCTGCCGAGCTTACGGGAGTTGGCTGTCTGGGTCTCAGACCCCAACCCGAAAGACCTTCGGACACGTGCTTATCACGAGTACAAGTATGACGGAACCTTTCTCTATCTGATCGGCTCCTTTTGGGACGATCAGGAGCCGAGCGGCAGTTTCTTTTCTGGATGCTCGGCTTTGCAGGCCATCGCAAATGTGATTCACGGCAAGCCCTTCTTGGAGTCGGACTTCCACGAACCGTTGGGGCGTCGCAGCTTCTTACATCCCATCGAGAAGCTCAAACAGTTGGACGGTCTTGTAATGGATAGCCGAGAGTACCAAGTCCTGTACCGGAGCAGGTACATGACCGACGAGCAGTGCTTTGTAGATAAGACTCGGGTCCACCGAGTACACGACCTCTTAGCTTACCCGCTCTTCATCGCAACAAGCCTATAGGCGTTCAAGCCAATGAGATGCCTTCGGCCAAAAGGTGACGGAGCCCTTTTCGGCCTACGCTTCGGCGCACTTCGGTTCGGCGATTCACAACTTCTTCCGGTCTGAAAGCGCCTTGGGCCGGCCCTCTGGGCACGTCGAACAGATGTCGACCGAGGCCCCGCCGCAAGTCAGCCACGGACTGCTGCGAGTGCCCGACGGCTCGGGCCTCGGATTCAAGCCCAACAAGGAGTATCTGCGATCGCAAATGATGCCGGGCGAGGAATTCTGGAGGCCGGGTATCCACTTGACTCAGGTGACCCCAACATCTTGTAGTTGGGCTCACAGCGTCTTAGCGTCCCAATCGGCGACGATCGAGCGGTACGGCGTCGGCTCCACCGCCATGGCCTGCTGCACAAGGCGGTAGAAGAGCTTGCCCCGACTGCGTGATCTGCGCCGATTGAAGCGGAACACGAACTCGTCGAGATAGTAGTCCAGATGCTCGTGGCTGACCGCCCCCTGATGCGTGCCCAGCATCCAGCGCTTGAGTAGCGAGATCGCCAAGTGCACCCTCGGCAGTAGCTGCGAGGCCTGCTCGCGGCGGTTGTTAATCGAGATGATACGACGCTGGTAGTCCTTCTTCTTGAGCGGATCGTAGCCCGACCAGTTGTCGGTAACAACCACGCTGCCCGGCTCGACCGACTCCTCGACGAAGGGCATCAAACTGGCCGCCGAGGCGTTCTGAACGCGCTGCATGCGGATGCGCCCCAGCCCGGTGCCTCTCTCTTCCGCGGCGACTGCAATCAACGCTTTACGCTCGGTCTGCCGGCCGATTACCCCTTCTTCTTCAGCGCCCCAGTAGGTCTCATCGACCTCGACGAGGCCCGTCAATCGCTCCCGCCCCGGGCGCACCATCGCTCGCCTCAGCTTGTGCATCCAAGGCCAGGCGGTTTGGTAACTGCCCAGTCCCAGAACGCGCTGTAGACCCAGGGCGCTGGCCCCATTCTTCTGCGTGGTGATGGTCCACATCGCCCGGAACCACAGCCGCAGCGGCTTGCGTGTGTCTTGAAAGATCGTGCCGGCGGTGACGGAGGTTTGCCGCCCGCAGCGAGCGCATTCGAACCACACTTTGCGCACCGGCCAAGCGCGCTCATGCCCACACCTTGGACAGCGGAAACCCTCTGGCCAGCGCAAGGCGAACAGATAGTCGCGGCAAGCCTCCTCGCTCGCAAAGCGAGACTCGAATTCGAGTTGGTCGCGCGGGTAATCCTCCACCAGGCCCTACACTACATCTTGGGGTCACCTGAGTCAAGTGGATACCCAGCCCTGGAAAAACCACGAGAAACCTTCAATGGGCCGAACCGACGGCGGGCGCGTAATGCCATTGCGGCTGAAGCCACCAATGATTCTGGCATCCACGAAAGAATTGTCGACACACTTATCGCCAGCATCATTGATAGCGAAGGCCCTCAGACCTATCGCGTCAATCTGTACATCGCCTCCACGCTGAGCCGTATCAAACCGAAGTGGCGTGGCATAGAAACGCAGCGGAAAACATTCGATGCGCTGACTAGGTCGACTAGCTACGCGGATCCCACATTCAAAAAGACCGTCAACAAAGCGCTGGACAACTTTGCTGCCCGTTAGGGGGTGCGGGTTCGATGCCCTGTGGGGGGGGGGGCGGCCGGTGGGGACCGGCCGGTGGGGGCCGGTGGGGACCGGCCGGTGGGGGCCGGTGGGGACATCCATGATAGGTATCTGTCAAGGATGGACGCAGTCATCCGAATCCTCCCGTCAGCGGGGGCGTTGTCTTCAGCAGTGACGCTTCGCAGCCCGAGCGTTTTTGCGAATCAAGTCGCAAGGTCAACGAGTCACGTGACCAGACATCCATGTGCGCGCATCGGGTCGCCCCACCGTACCGGCCGGGGGACCGTCGCGGAAGATTCAGTTTGGGTTTTCAGGCCCGCCGGCCTCGAAACAGAGATACGGACGCATCAGAAATTTCCCAGGAAACTCCCAGCAAACTCCTTCGCGTAGTCCCCAACAGGCGAGGACCGGCGGGCCGCTCGTGACACCGCACAGCGTCGATGAAACTCTTCGTTTCTCCTTTTAACAGAAAAAAAGCAAATTCTCCTCGTTACGCCTCGGCCGCAACCCGCGGCACGAACGCGCGGCCACTGGTGTCCACGGCCCGCAGATACGCCACCAACTTG
Source organism: Bryobacterales bacterium (assembly GCA_965261065.1). GTDB lineage: Bacteria > Acidobacteriota > Terriglobia > Bryobacterales > UBA6623 > JAKZVK01. The sequence goes on from OZ253444.1 coordinate 907,489, forward strand.
CGCGCCACGGCCAACGTCGCGCGATTGCGAGACCCGCGCGTCAACTCCCGCTCATGGACGTCGTGCAGTTGCGGGTTCCAGCGCGGCGCGAGTTTCGCCGCCTCGATCAGCACCCGCTGCAAATGCTTGTTGCGCTGCTTCGACAGCGGTCCCCGCTGCGTCTTGCCGGCCGACTCGCGCTGTGCCGAACACAACCCACAGTAACTCACCGCCTGGCCCAGCGAACCGAAGCGCTCGGGCTCGACGGTCTCCAGCGCCCAGGTCAACGCCGTCACCTCCCCCACGCCGCGAATCGACTGCAGCAACTCGACGCGTTCCCGCAACAGCGGATGGCGCCGCAATCCGCGCAGTAACTCCTGCTGCAAACGATCGAACATTTCCAGGCTACCGCGGGTGATGGCGAGCAGCTCGATCACCGACTCGGGCGTGTCGCTCAGGCTGTCGAGATAGGAGTAGAAATAGTTGCGCCCGTGCAGCCGCCGGGCATCGTAGGGTTCGCCCACTTCCATCAGTAGCCCGCTGATTTTGTTCTTCATGCGGACGGCTTCGCCCACCAGCAGATTGCGATAGCGCAGCACGCGCCGCAACTCGCGCAGGGCAGGCGGCGCCACGTAGCAGCGCGGCAGCAGGTTGCAGCGCAGCAGGTCACTGATCTTGGTGGCGTCGAGACGGTCGTTCTTCTTCTTGGCGCAGGCGATGGCCTTGAGCATGGCCGGGTGTGCGACTTGCAGTTCCTGGGCGAAGGGCTGGAGGTGATCGTAAATCCAGCCGGTAAACAGGGTGGCTTCGAGCGCGCCCACCCAAGGGCGCTCGAGGGCTGACGCCCAAGCGGTCAGGGCGGCGCGAGTGGCCGCGACCTGACCGCGCTGGACGATCGTTCCGTCCCCGGTTTTGATGCAGAAGCTGATGCTTTTCTTATGGACATCGAGTCCGATGTAGTAGAGTTCTGGCATGGAATCCTGCTGGGATTGGCTCTGAGCCGACCGCGTGGCCGCTCTCAGCATTTTGCCCCCGGGAGGATTCCTCTTTGCCACTACCTATGCATTGAAACAGATCCCGAACTCAGTCGGCCGACATTGGCATCGGCCCTAAAGGGGCACTAAAGGGGGGCACTAAAGGGGAGCCCTTTTCGGTACGAGCCGTAGCGGGGATCTCGGTTCTGAGATCCGCGGTCTTCCCTCAACCCACCCAATCAGTCACAGAACTTTAAAATCTTCACCCCACTGATTCCAAACCACTTATCCCGTCGGGCCCCTTCAACCCCCACCACCCACCGGTATCCTAAGAGTGAAGAACGCCGGCCCAATGGCCGGCGTACCAGGCCGCGCGGGCCAACCGCGCGGCTTTTTCACTTTCAAGGAGAAAAACTTATGTCTACACAAGCACAACGGAAGGCGAACCGTCAAAACGCCAAGAAATCCACCGGGCCCCGCACCCCCGAGGGCAAGGCTCGCTCTTCACAAAACGCCCTCAAGCACGGGCTCCTCGCCCGTGACGCCGTCATGGCCGACGAGGACCCCGCCGAATACGACCGCCAACTCCAAATCCTCGAAGAAAACCTCTTCCCCAAGAACGCCATCGAGTTCGAGCTCGTCCTCCAGATCGCCGACGCCCGCTGGCGCCTGCGCCGCATCACCCGCATAGAGGCCGGCCTCACCACCTACCAGTACCACGGCACCGACCGCGCCACCCGCGAACGCTACCCTGACACCGTCGTCCCCGGCCGCAACGGCGAGAACCAACTGCTGGGCAAGAGCATGCAGGACCACACCCAGGCCCTCCACAACCTGGCCCGCTACCGCACCATGACGAGCCGCGACATCACGCGCGCTCTCAGGATGATCCGGCAACTGCGCAAAGACGAGTACGAGTGCAAAGAGAATCGCGCGGCGAACGGCGCGATCCACCGTCCGACCGTCACCGACCCGGACCCCTACAACACCCCCGACCCGATGGAACCGCAACCACCCCGCTACGAGCCCCCGGCGGCGGCAGCGCAGACCTCCAACCCGATCGGCTTCCGCGCCGAGTTCGTGCCCAGCCCCCAAGCGACGCTCGGCGGCGAATCACGATTCACGAATCACGCATCACGACAGCAGAACCACGGGTCACCCAGGAGGGACCGCGGCCACAGACGAACCCAAGGCCCCGTGAAAACAAAGGGCTTGAGCGCCGCCGAAGCCCTCAGGACGAATTACGGAACGAACCGCACCCCCGTGGCGCCCGTTCCGAGCCGCCTGGCAACGGAGGTACTGGGGAGGTAATCACGGCCCAATAGCGCAAAAACAACGTCGAGGCCAACGACAGCATGAGACCCTACACCCGCAGTGCGCCCAATCGGTGGCGGACATCGCCAGCCCTAGCTATCCGAGCAGACGCCTTATGCAGCTCGTTTTGCGGGGCTTGATTCTGATCGGCGCCGCCGAACTCTTGGTGGAGGTTTTGGTGCCTTCGGTGGCGTGCTTAGGGGCGGGCTCGGCTGGGCTCTTTACGCGGCGCGGCGTCGCCTTGGACCAAGCCCAGCGTCCAGCGGATTCCTTCGCGCCACATCGTCTGGATGTCGGGGCGATCCCAGACTTCGGCGCGATGACCGAGCACGCTGACGAACGCGCGGCCGTTGCCCCAGGTTCTGGCCCAGGTGAGGGCGAAATCCTTGTCGGTACGCTCGACGCTGTCGAGGGTCAGGTCGACCGATTCCACATCGAGGCTCATCAGGACACGAACCTTCTCGCGCGAGTAGTGGCTGAGCTGGTAAATTTCGTCGGTGATCTCGAAGGTGGGTCCAAAATGCCGGGTCGCCGGGAAGGAGCGGTCTTCGACGTTGACGCGCACCTTCTGGTGCCAGGGATGCGCGTTGAATATGCCGCCCACGAGTTCGACGTACTCGGGCCAGCTCGCGCGGAAGGAGTCTGTGCCGCTGTGCGCGGCGAGAAAACCCTTGCCGTCGTCGCGGACGAAAGACAGGAGGGCCGCTTTCTGTTCGGGTTCGAGTGGGAGGTCGCCCTGGGTGTAGAAGAAGACCGCGTCGAAGTAGTCGAGGTTCTTCTTGTTGGCCCCGAGCTTGCGCTTGGTGAGCGGCTCGGTATCGGTGTGGAATCGTACGTCGAACAAACCCGACTCCTCGCCGATCTTCGCGATCGTGTACATGGCGTGGGAAACGGAATCGTGGGCGTAGTCGATGCTGCCGCCCAGGAGCAGGAGGTGTTTCTTTTCGGGTGGCTGGGCCGAGAGGGTGATCGAGAGCAAGAGAGTGTAAAGGATCAGAGAGCGTGGCATTTAGTATGGGTAGTGTCGCAGATTGGGTTTCGGTAGCGGGCCCTGGCGGGGCGTAAGGCCGCGAAAGGCCAGGTTGGGGCCTGAGTAGGGAAGCCTCCGCCGTCTTGAGCGATTGATCAAACGCGGGCTCACGCGCGCGGCTGCGAGTGGCAGGCCGGGCGCCTGGCTATAATCTAGATATGCCCATTTTCGAGTATCACTGCGCCGAGTGCGACACTCGCTTCGAAGATCTCGTGCTCAACGGTAAGGCTGCGCCGGTCGCGTGCAAGCAGTGTGGTGGCTCGTCGGTGGAGCGGGTGTTCTCGACGTTTTCGGCCCAGGCTTCTTCGTCGAACGGTTCGAGTATGGCCGACATGAGTGACCCCATGTGCGGCAGGTGCGGCGGGCCCGGTCCCTGCGCGATGAATTAGCCTACGGCTCGAGGAGCCTATAGGCCCTTGCGTGGCGTTAAGGTTCGTGCCGGACCGCCCGCTTAATGGAGCCGGCCGGTTTTCGGGCTCGTGGCCAGAACAGCCCAGCCAACAAGAGCATTGCCAACCGGACCGTTGACAACAGGATCTACCGGTTCTGGAGGAAGTAGTTGAACTCGCGCTCGCGGCCGATCGTGGTCGCGGGGCCGTGGCCGGGGACCACGTCGACCGAGTCGTCGAGGGCGAGCAACTTGTCGCGGATCGAGAGCAGGATCTGGCGGGAGTCGCCGCCGGGGAGGTCGGTGCGTCCGATGCTGTCGCGGAAGAGCGTGTCGCCCGCCAGGAGCTTGTTCTCGCTCGGCAGGTGGAGGCTGATGCTGCCTTCGGTGTGTCCCGGGGTGTGGAGGACATGGAGCTGGGTCTGGGCCAGGCTGACGATGTCGGCGTCGCGCACGGTGACGTCAATGGCGGGCTTCTCCGGCGGCCGCATGCCGAGCATCGCCGCCTGCTGTTCCAGCGCGTCGCACATCCATAGGTCGTCCTCGTTCATATAGACGGGCGCGCCTGTCTGCTGATGGAGTTGCGCCGCGCCCCCGATGTGGTCGATGTGGGCGTGGGTCACGATGATGCCGGTGACGCGGAGTTGGTGGCGGTCGAGAATCGCTTGAATCTTCTCGAGCTCGTCGCCCGGATCTACGACGAGCGCTTCGCGGGTTTCCTCGTCGCCGAGGATCGAGCAGTTGCACTGCAGCGGGCCGACCGGCAGGATCTCGTGAATCATTGTGGGTATAATATCAAGTCCCTTTCGACGGCCCGGGGCTCGCCGCCGGCGTTGACGGATGCCGCCACGGGCCGTCAGTCAACTCGGCGAACCGGCCAAGGACTCATTCTCGTGACAACTGTGGACATTCTCTTCCGCTGGATTCATATCGTCTCCGCCGCGTTCGTGGTTGGCGGTTTTATTTACGCGCGTTTTGTGATGGTACCGGCTATGGAGGGGCTGAACAGTGAAGAGCGCCTGGCGATGTTCGGCCGGCTCGCCGCGCGTCTGAAGGCCCTCGCTCTCACCGCGATCCTGCTGCTGGTGATCTCGGGAAGCTACAACTTTTACAATGTGGTGCGCGGCGGGGTTGACACGGCGTATCACATGGCCTTCGGCATCAAGTTCCTGCTGACCCTGCATGTCTTCGGGATGCTGTTTGTGCTGACCACGCCGCCGAGCGGCGACCCCGCGCGTGACGCCAAGCGGCCACGGTTCATGTTCGGTGCGATGATCTCGGGTCTGATCATCCTGCTGCTAGGCGCTTACCTGCGGACTTTGCATAGCTGACCCAAATGTCAGGTCAATCGGCGTCAGGCTGCGGGGCGTCGGGTTATGGGGCGCTGCACGAGGCGGCGGCGTGGTTCGACCTGTCCGGGCGGGGCAGAATCGGCGCGACCGGCGCGGACCGCCGGAGCTTTCTGCACAACATTTCGAGTAACGCGGTCGATGGGCTGACACCGGGCCAGGGGACGCGCGCGTTCTTCCTGGACGCGCAAGGGCACATCCTGGCTGATGCCTGTCTGTACGTCGAGACGGACCACGTCCTGCTCGACACCGAGCCCGAGACGGGGGCTTCGCTGATCGAGCACCTCGAGAAGTTCATCATCATGGATGACGTGACGGTCGAGGACCGCAGCGGCGCGCTCGCGGAGTTGGCTCTGGAGGGTCCGCTCGCCGGGGAGGTGGTAAGCCAGATCGTGCCTCGGGTCCCGACCGAGGACTACGATCACGTGGCGGCGGACGGGGTGCGGGTCATTCGCCACTCGTTCACCGGTCAGCCCGGCTTCCGGTTTGTTGTTGAGGCGGAGCAGAGGGACGAGTGGACTAGGAGGTTCGAACAGGCAGGCGTGGCGACAGGCGTTGTGGCCGCCACAGCCGAGGATTGCCTTGCCGTCCGCGTGGAGAACCAGGTGGCGCGGCATGGTGATGATTTCTTCACCACGTCGCTGCCCCACGAGACGCAGCGGCTCGACCGCGTCTCGTTCACCAAAGGTTGCTATCTGGGCCAAGAGATCGTCGAGCGGGTGCGTTCACGTGGACAGGTGAACCGTGTGCTGGTGGGCATCGAAATCGAGGGCGAAGAGCCACCCGAAAGCGGCACGGACGTGCTGCTTGAAGGAAAGAGGGTGGGGGCGCTCAGCAGCCCGGTGTACTCGCGGAAACTCGGCTGCGTAGTCGCGTTCGCCATCTTGCGGCGCGCGGCGGCCGAGCCCGGCACGAAGATCGAAGTAGCAGGGTTGGCCGGCATCATGCGGAGTGGCATCGTGCGGGCCGGGCCGTGAGCGGACCGTGTCGAACATGGGCAGGGCTTCGGCCGCCGAGGTTGTGGAATGTGGATTCAACCTAGATCCATTGGCCTCCCTGCGGGCGGGTATGCAAGACTAAGCCTTGCTTTCGGCTCGACCCGAGACGCGAGTTTTGGCGCTCCCCAACCCTGTTTTGGAAACCGATTAGCAGCGGCGCGCCGCACGCATCTAATCGCGAGCCGGACTCCTCAGGATGATCGAAACTTGCGGGATTTCTGACGTCGGTCTCGTTCGCTCTCACAACGAGGACAGTCTCGTTGTCGATGACGAGCTCGGGCTCTACGCCGTTGCTGACGGCATGGGGGGCGCGCTGGCCGGCGAAACCGCCTCGCGCATTGCCATCGAGACCCTCGTGGCCGAAGTCGGCCGAGACGGCCGCGAAGCCGCGGCTTCCACTCTGGTGCGCGCGGTGGAGCTCGCGAACCGCAACGTGCGGTGGGAGGCTGACCACAACGCGGCCTATCAAGGCATGGGCACGACCTTGGTCGCGGTGCTGGTTCGGTTGCCGGAGATCCATCTGGTGAACGTGGGCGACAGCCGCGCCTATCAATGGAGCCAAGGAGAACTGTCTCAGCTCACCGACGATGACTCTTGGGCCGCGCAAGTCGGCAAGGGCCTCGGGCTCACGACACAGCAACTCAGGTCGCACCCCTATCGCAACGTACTCACGAAGGCCGTGGGCGCGGACGAGAAGCTCGAAGTGCCGGTTCGGGGGATCTCGGTGGGGGCCGGGGACCTGCTGCTCCTCTGCTCGGACGGTCTTCATGGCGTCGCGAGCGACGAGGAGCTAGGGGAGATCCTCTCGCGCGACGATCCTCTCAAGGCTCGCTGCCAGGCGCTGATCGACGCGGCGCTGGCCGACGGCGCTCCCGACAATGCCACAGCCGTGCTGATCGAGCGAAGCGACGCCGGCTAAACTCAATACTCGTCATTTAAGTATCCTGACGCAGGAGGCGAAGTCAGTCCTCTTGCGGGACACCGCGCCACGCGATCGTACCTTGTAGTTGCTCATCTTGCGCTTGACGCCGCGCGGTCGTTGCATCCCGCGGCTCGAGGGCGCACGCTCCCCCAGTAGTTCCCGCAACACCGCCTCATCCAACACTTTCTTGTCCCGCGGGGGGGAGCGACCGCCCGGGCCCTCTTGCGTCGCACCACCCGCACCGCAGGCAGGTACGATAATCGGTCCGGATCTTCGTCCGCGTGCAGCGCCGCCTCGTGCATCAACCCGCGGATCGCGAAATGAGCCATCAGTAATCCGTAAAACTCTTGTCGTACCAACGCCGGCGTCTTGCTGCGCAGCACGATCCGCGCACCGCGCAAAGGCGTCTTGAGTTCGTCGAACGCCCCCTCGATCTCCCAGCGTTCGCAGTACAGCGCCGCCAACTCCGTCGCCGGCGCTTGCGCGGGATCGAGAATCGTCGTCACCAGTCGATAGAACTCCTCGGCGTCGTCGATGCCCTCGAGCTGATACTCGATGACGCGCACCGCGAGTGGCCGGCGGCGCTTGCGCCGGTCGGCTGGCGAGGCGTAGATCGCGCTGCGGTAGGAGCCGTCGGCGAAGCGCTCGAGCACGTCCAAACGGGCACGCTTGCTGGCCCGCCATAGCAGTTGCGCGCCCGTCTGACTCGCTTGCCGCCACAGCGGATAGCCGAGGAAGTTGCGGTCCGCCAAGCACAGCATGCCCTTCGCCAGAGCCGGCAGAACCTGTTGGGCGAGCGTGATCTCGCCCGTTGCACAGGGCCCCATGCGGCTGCCTAACAGTACATGCGTGCCGTTGTCCAGCAGCGAGACGAAGCGTAGTTGGGGGAACGCGCTGGCGCCTCGCGAGGCGCCCGGATAGCCGAACGCCGTACGGTTGGCGGCCTGATCGGCGACATCGAGCGTGGAACCGTCGAGCGACACCAACTGCCATTGGCGATAGAACGATCCGCGCGTCTTGTTCGTCGCCAACGGTCGCACCAACTCGTCGTGCAACTTCTCGACCGGCTCGACGCCCAACCGTGAGCGGGCCTGCGAAATCCCCGCATCGCCCGCCACTTTGAGCGGCGAGGCGGGATCGTGCAGCCACTGCAATCCTTCCAGCAAGCAACGCAGCACCTCGCGGTAAGACGAGTGCATATACAGCGCCAAGGCGATGACGTAGTAGACCATGACCGGGGCGGGCAAGTCGCGCTGTCGCCGCGACGCTCGGCCGCAGTCTCGCAAGACGCGCTCGACGGTGTGACGCGGGAACCAGCGCGCGATCACGCCCAAGCTGATGTAGTCGGTAATGCGACTGCCTGACGGCAGTGTGGCTGTCGTTCGTGCCATCGGTGACCTCCTGTTCTCCAAACAGTATGCCACAGAAATGTTCTAAAGTGAAGAGTATTGGCGCTAGGCCGCCTCGCAGCCACCAACCGCCGAAGCTCGCGCAGGGCCTGGCCTGCCATCTTGGCGACTGCGGGGGAGTTTCGCGCCGCCGCCGCCGGTCGGCGCAAGTTCGTTGCCGGCCTACTTGGCCCGGTGCGCTTATACGGCCGGTCTGCACCCCCGGCTCCGGTGTCTCAACGGGTGAAGCCCTGCCTAGGGTAAATTCCCCCTAGTTCTGGAGGGAACTCCGGAGGGTCATACACCTGGGACACCCGGTAGTATCACAATGGGCGAATCAGTTTGGCCTGGGTGTCCGTCTACCCGCCAAGGCCGCCAAGCAAGACTGCGATTCCATGAGAAGATCTCCCTCCATTGCCACGGCGATCTTGCTACTGGGCTCGGCCGCGTGGGCACAGTCGCCGGGACAGCCGCCGACCGAGGCCTGCAGGCCGGGCGACTTCACGATCATTGGCCGCTCGGACGAATTCGTGCCGAAAGCAGACGGCCAGTTCGTGGTCCATATCGATCGTGGGTTCGACGGCGGCTTTCTGACCACTGACCCCATCTGGTTGCCGTCGATCGAAAGCGCCATCGGGCGATGGAACGGCATTGCCGGTGCGAATTGGACGTTCGAGAACCGTGGTTTCACCGACGAATTCGCCAGCCCGTTTGACAATGAGTTAACGATCTCGAGTTGCGGTGTCCTGTTCGCATGCCCGAACGGTCCGCCGCCCACTCTGCCCCCTGGACCCGAGCCGCCCGAATTCCTGCCGACGACCGCGGGTATGACCATCATCGCGGTGACGCTGGTGTTCAGCGACGGCGGTCCGCACAAGGCGATCGGCAACTCGGACATTTTCTTCAACCCGGCTCTTCCTATGCAAACCAACCCAGGCCCCGATCAGATTGATTTCGAGTCGGTGTTAGTGCACGAGTTGGGCCACGCGCTGGGCCTCGACCACAATGACAACTGCGTCGTCGGGCCGACCATCATGGAGTCGCTGATCGATACCGGCGAGATCAAGAGGGAGCTTTTCCCGTCGGAGATTGAAGGCCTGCGATTCCTCTACCCGGCCGACGATTTCCCCGCCGTGCGGGTCTTCGATCGCGACAAACACCTGCGATTCGACTCCGTTGAGGGCGGCCCGAACCCCTTTTCGCAGGCGGTGTCGGTCTTCGGACCTCGAGGAGGTCGCTGGATCGCCGAGGTGACGACCTCAGCCGGCGGAGCGTGGGCACACCTCAATCCGGAAATCGGCAACTTCCATCGCGACGGGACCGTCGACGTTACGGTCGACACGGCCGGCCTGTCTTCGGGGGACTATGCCGCCCGGATCGAAGTCAGCATCGAGGGCCATCCTGGCCCGCCCGTAACGATTCATGTGGATCTTCGCGTAGAAGCGGGTCCTCCCGCGGGCGAGCCCCCGTTCCTCACGCAAGTCGGTGTGCGGAACGGCGCCAATCTAGGGTCAAGCGCGCTCGCCCCGGGCGCCCTTTTCACCCTGTTCGGGAGCTTCTTGGCCACTACGACGGCCCAGGTCGGAGCCGTACCGCTGCCGACGCGTTTGGGCGGAGCCGAGGTCTTGGTGAACACGGTTCCAGCACCCCTACTGTACGTCTCGAAAGACCAAATCAACGGGCAGATTCCGACCGGCGTGGTGATCGGCCCGGGGGGGGATTGTCGTCCGCACGGGCTTCGGCCAAACCATCCCGATCCCGATCCGGATCGACCCGGCGGCACCGGAGTTGTTCCTCACCGGCGACCAGCAGGCCCTGATTCTCAATCAGGACGGCACGGTTAACTCCGCCGCCAACCCGGTGCCGCAAAACAGCATCATCAGCGTCTTCCTGACCGGCCAGGGCGCCGTGAGCCCGCCGGTCGAAAGCGGCCGTCCGGCGCCGGTACGTCCGCTATCCCAGGTGGTGTCCTTGCCGAGGGCGGAGATCGGCGGCCAGGAGGCGACCGTGCTGTTCCTCGGGCTGGCCCCGGGCTACGTGGCGCTGTCGCAAGGCAACATTGGGGTCCCGAGCGGGGCCTCGGGGCGACTGAGCATCCGCCTGAGGATTGGAGACATCTGGGGCAACGTCGGTTTTCTCTACGTGGAGTAAGCAATGACCGCGATAAGACATAGCCTCTTTGTCCTGGGAGCGACGCTGCTAGCGGTGTTACCGCTGGGGGCGTCATCCGTCATCCCGGTCGACTTCGCCCGCCTGAGCCAGCTTGCCCATCGCGTCATCGGCGGACGCATCACGGAAGTCACGGCTTCGCGCGACGCCAATGATGGCTATATCTATTCGAACGTGAAGGTGCTGGTCTCGCGCTCGAACCCCGGCGAGTGGGTGGGCCGCGAATACACCTTCCGCATGATCGGCGGTGAGCTTGACGGCAAGAGTCTCCACATCGCCGATTTTCCTCGCATGCAAGTGGACGACTCGGTCGTGCTGTTCCTCAACGACCAGCCTGCGAGCGTCTTCGGCCCCACGGTCGGACTATGGCAAGGCGTCTTCTTCGTCGAGTCGGACGGAGCCGGGGTCGAGACCGTCACCGACCACCAGCGCCAACCCGTTCTCGGTGTGCGCGAAAAGCAACTCCTGCGAGGTGTCCGTCGGACCGGAGAGAAATCCGCTCTCACCGGCGAGGACAGCGGCCCTCAAGCGATGGGGATCGACGACTTCTTCGAGCAGGTCCAAACCTACCGCGGCACCCCCTAGCGCGGCGTCCCCTCAACAGCTTCAGATACGGCTGCCCTTCCCCCAGGGGCTCACGCTCGGGCGGAGCGAGGGCTGCCGGCCGCCGTGCTAACCTGTCTTTCTGGTTGTGACGAGCCACCGTTTGAGGCTTTCATGTCGAAGATCACACACCTTGAAGCCCTAGAGATTCTCGACTCGCGAGGGAATCCGACCGTGCAGGTGACCGCTGTGCTCGACAGCGGCCATCGCGGCGTCGCACGCGTGCCGTCGGGAGCTTCGACGGGCATGAATGAGGCCGTGGAACTGCGGGACGGCGACAAGGCCCGCTACCTCGGCAAAGGCGTGACCCAGGCTGTCGCGAACGTCAATGGCGAGATCTTGAAGGCCGTCAAGGAGATGCGGGCGGAGGACCAGGACGCGCTCGACCAGGAGCTGATCCGGCTCGATGGAACGCCAAACAAGGGGCGGCTCGGGGCGAACGCGATCCTCGGAGTGTCATTGGCCGTGGCACGGGCGGCGGCGGCGGAGAAGGGCGTGCCGCTCTATCGCTATCTCGCCGATCAGCAGTCGTACACGCTGCCGGTGCCGATGGTCAACGTCCTCAACGGCGGCGAGCACGCCGACAACAACGTCGACATCCAGGAGTTCATGCTCGTCCCTTTGGGCTTGCCGAGCTTCAGCGAGGCGTTGCGGGCGGTGGCCGAGACGTTCCACACGCTCAAGGCCATCCTCAGTCGCAAAGGCTATTCGACGGCGGTGGGTGACGAGGGCGGGTTTGCGCCGCGGCTCAAGTCGAATGAAGAGCCGATGGATCTGTTGGTCCGAGCCATCAAGAAGGCCGGCTACAAGGCGGGGCAAGACATCGCGATCGCCATCGACGCCGCCGCGAGTGAGTTTCACAAGCAAGACGAGTATGTCTTTCTGCAGTCGGACGGCAGCAAGAAGTCCGCCGGGCAGATGCGCAAGATGTGGTCGGAGTGGATCAAGAAGTATCCTCTGATTTCGATCGAAGACGGGTTCTCAGAGGACGATCACTCCGGCTGGCAGAAGGGCACGGCCAAGCTCGGCAAGAAGGTGCAGCTCGTCGGTGACGACCTGTTCGTAACCAATCCCGCCATCTTCAAGCAAGGCATCGCCGATGAGTTGGCGAACTCCATCCTGATCAAGCTCAATCAGATCGGAACGCTTACTGAGACGCTCGATTGCATCGAGATCGCCAAAAAGAGCAGCTACACTTACATCATTTCCCACCGCTCGGGCGAGACCGCTGATACGACGATCGCCGACCTGGCCGTGGCCACCACCAGCGGCCAGATCAAAACAGGCTCCACCTGCCGCAGCGAGCGCATCGCCAAGTACAACCGTCTACTCGAGATCGAAGCCGAGCTGGGCGACCGGGCCCGCTACGCCGGCCGCGACGCCTTCGCGAATTGGGTGTGAGCAGAGCGGCGCGACCCTAGCCAAAGGCTGCGCGCTTGTTATCCCAACGGAACCGGCGAATCGAAAAGTAGGGGCACAGCATGCTGGGCCCGCGCCCGAGGGGCTGGGCTCGACGGGGGACCCCGTCTGCAATCGGCCGTTCACCGCCCTGGGCGTACCGGCCATTTCCCTGCCCTTCGCCCGCACGCCGAAGGGACTTCCCTTGGGCCTCCAGCTCACCGCGGCGGCGGGCCGCGACGATCGCCTACTAGCCACGGCGATGCTCTGCGAGCGGAAGCTCGCTCCCAACCTCTAGCCATCGATCCAGCCGATCCGGCTTGCCGGTAGGGCGAGATCCTGAAACTGACGCACTACTGTACTTTCATTACGTCCCTCGCGGCGGTACAATTCCCTCAGGCTCGGGGAGGCTATGATCGGTCAAACCATCTCGCATAACAAGGTCACCGACAAACTCGGCGAAGGCGGCATGGGTGTCGTCCAACCGAGCCGTGACCGTAAGGGAGCGGTCCGGCACGCCCCGCTCACAAATCTACCGCAGGCCGCTAGAGCAGAAGTGCATCCGGCTTCCGCCGCGCCCCAACCGAGCCGGGTCCGTGAGGGAACAGTCCGACAATGATCGGCCAAACCATCTCGCACTACAAAATCACCGGCAAGCTCGGTGAAGGCGGCATGGGTGTCGTCTACAAAGCCGAAGACACCTCCCTCGAACGTCCCGTAGCCCTAAAGTTCCTCGCGCCCCATCTCGTCTCCGACGAAGAAGTCCGCAAGCGGTTCGAGCGGGAAGCCAAGGCCGCCGCTGCGTTGAACCACCCGAACGTCTGCACCGTCCACGAGATCGCCGAGGCCAACGGCCGCACGTTCATCGCCATGGCTTTCATCGAGGGTGACAGCCTCGAAGCGAAGATCGAGGCCGGCCCGCTCAAGCTCAAGGACGCCCTCGACATCGCTATCCAAACGGCCCAGGGTCTACAGGCGGCCCACGAGAAGAAGATCGTCCACCGCGACATCAAGCCGGCGAACTTGATGGTCACCGGCGAGGGCGCCAAGCAACTCGTCACCATCATGGACTTCGGCCTGGCGCTGCTGACCGACCGCTCCAAACTCACCAAGCACGAAGAGACCATGGGCACGGTGACCTACATGTCGCCCGAGCAGGCCCAGGGGATGGACCTCGACCATCGCACCGACGTCTGGTCGCTCGGTGCGGTGATTTACGAAATGGTGACCGGGCAGCAGGCGTTCAAGGGCCATTACGACCAGGCGACGGTCTACTCAATTCTCAACGAAGACCCGGAGCCGATGACGGCGCTGCGCACCGGCGTGCCGATGGAGTTGGAGTGGATCGTCGGCAAGTGCCTGGCGAAGGACATCGACAACCGCTACCAGAACTCCGGCGACATGGTCGTCGATCTGCGCAACTTGCAGGACAAGCTCAAGTCGGGCAGGTCGGCGATCGTGCGCACAGCCCCGGCCGGATCGGTAGGGGCACGGCATGCCGTGCCCGCCGCGGGTGACGAGGCAACAGGCACGCGGGCACAGCATGCTGTGCCCCTACATTCGCCCGGGGAACCGTCTGAGCACAAACTCGCGAAGTACAGGGTGATCGAGGAGGTGGCGGAATCGGACACCTCCACCAAGTACCTGGCTGAAGACACCGAGCTGCACCGCTCTGTGGCGATTCGGGTATTGCCGCAATCCGCCGAGCAGCAGATCGAGCGCGCCCAGCGTCGCAAGCTGACACTGGCGTTTGGCGTGGGGGCCTTGGGCGTGCTCCTCGCCCTAATCTTCGCGTTCTCTCCGGCTCCCGTCGCGGAAGCGCCCCTGCGGCGCTTCACGTTACCGACCGAGGGAAACCTGAGATCGCCTTCTATTTCGCCTAACGGCCGGCATGTCGCTTACCTGACTGGTCCGGCGGCGAACAACCGCACCCTGTGGGTGCAGGACCTGGATCAGAATCAACCACGGGCGATCGTGGGTCCGACAAATCTCACCACGAGTATGCCCTTCTGGTCGCCCGACAGCCAATTCGTCGACTTCCGTTTGGCGGGTGGGGAGGGCTTCAAGAAGGTGGCGGTCTCAGGCGGCCCCGTGGTGACCCTGGCGGAAGCTAGGGGCACCTCCAGTCGCTCCGCGTGGACACCGGATGGCGAGTCGGTCATCTTCACCTCGGAACGCAAGCTTTTCAGAGTGCCCGCGCGGGGCGGGCAGGCCGAGCTGTGGCTCGAAGCCGAGCAGGAGGGTTTTGGCACCGCCCACCCGGCCTTCTTCTCACCCAGCGAGGGTACGGATAAGCTGCTGTATGTGGAAGTGAAGTCGGCTAGCGAAGCTCAAGTCATTGCACTCGACCGCACTTCCGGCCAACGGGAGATTCTGGCCGAAGGATGGTTTCCGGTTTACGCTCCGAGCGGACATGTGGTCTACGCGAGCATCGAGCCCCTGGGAATCTGGGCGATTCCTTTTTCGGTTGACACGATGAAAGCGACCGGCAACCCGTTTCCCATCAGCGAAGGCAGCTCCGACCCCAGCATTGGTCTGGACGGAACGCTTGTCTATCTGGAGGGGGCGACCGTAACGGGCCGCTGGCGGTTGGTCTCGAAGGACCGGGAAGGTAATCGCATCGGAGAGATCGGAGAGCCACATGATGTCTCGATCTCCTACCCCGGCCTGTCACCGGATGGCTCGCGTGTTGTTGTCCAAGAGAACGCGACCGGGGATACCGGATGGGACATCTGGGTCCATGAGATGAATCGTCCGATCAAGACGCGCCTGACGGACCTGCCTTCCAATGAGATCTATCCAAGTTGGTCGCCACAGGGAGATCGGATCATCTTTTCCTCTGGAACTCTCGGGGGAGGGAATCATAGAGACCTCTACATCGTGCGCGCCGATGGGAGTGAGGACCCCGTACTGTTCCTCGAATCCCCGGAATTCCGCAGCTATGTCACGGACTGGTCTTCGGATGGAAACACGATCGTGGTTTGGAGGCAAGATCTGAGTTCAGCCAAGGCGGACATCTGGTACCTGAGGAGAAAAGAGGGTGGCGATTGGGAGGAATCTCCTTTCCTCCAAACTGAGGACGTGGAGCAGCTCGCAAAGCTGTCTCCGGATGGACGATTCATTGCCTACGACTCGGATCGGTCCGGTGAACGTGAGGTCTACGTTCGCTCTTTTCCTGATGGAACCGGTGTGCGTCTGGTATCGGCCAACGGCGGCAGCCAGGCGCGTTGGCGGAAAGATGGCAAAGAGCTGTTCTACGTGGAGGGGGACAGCTTGATGGCGGTCCCCGTTACGACCAGCCCCACGCTCACGATCGGCGCCGCCACGAAGCTGTTCTCTGACGACCGCCTGGCTTTTCTGCCACCTGTCGCCTGGCTTAATTATGACGTTGCCCCCGACGGCCAGAGGTTCATCTTGCTCGAGGCGGAAGCAGGGGAGTCCGACGTCAAACTACGCGTCGTCCAGAACTGGTACGAAGAGTTCCGCGACCGCGAGCAGGACTGAGTCGCCATGATCGGCCGATCTCCCACTACAAGGTCACCAGCCATCCAGAAACCGAGCTAAATTAGAACGCTAGCGAGGTTCTCGACCTCAAACCGACAAGTCGGCGCCCATGTGGCGTAAGCCTCCAGGCTTGCCCCATGAGATATCGACTGAGCGATTCCTCGGTTCTCAGGTTCTCGATCCACAGCCGCTACTCGGTCACTTGCCATCCTGAGTTCCGAAGAATCGAGACTCGGGTCGCGGCCGCGATGCCGACGGGAAGGTCACTTCTGCCTGGGTAAGTCTGTCACCAACGTAACCGGCGTTCGGGGCAATCATGTCTCGAGCCCTGAAAGGGACGATGGAAAAGCCACAACACATCCGCGGCCGACGAACATCAACACCACGGTCGGGCCTCCCCGACCTCCGCCGCCTTGTCCCGCCTGAGCGTCGCCGACTCAGCCCTCCAAATACCTTGTGATAGTCTCGTAGTGGCGGGTTCGTTTTCATGAGAATCTTACTTGCCGGCGGCGGCCAAGTTGCCCAGTTGATTGCCCGCCGGCTCACCCAAGAAGGCAACGAAGTCACCATTGTCGAACGCGACCCGGAGCGCTGCGCCCACCTCGAAGAGGAACTCGATGCCAAGGTCGTCAAGGGTGACGCCACGAACGTCTCGGACCTGCGGCGCGCCGGCATCGCCGACGCCGAGATGTTGATCGCGGTGACGAGCTCGGACGAAGCCAACCTCCTGGCGTGCATGGTGGCGCAGGCCGAGTCGAACGTGGCGATCAAGATTGCCCGCATGCGCACGCATGAAGTCGACCACTGGCGGCGGATCACCGAGCAAGTCGGCTTGCAGATCGACCTCATCATTCACCCAGAAACCGAAACCTCCGAGCGTATCATGCGGGTCGTCGGACTCCCCGGCGTTTCCGACATCGTCGACTTCGCCGACGGCAACATCAAGCTGTTCGGCATGAACGTCGAATCCGAGAGTTGGTTCAGCGGAAAAACGCTCGAGGAACTCGACGCCTCACGTCCTCCCAAGAATTCGCTCATCGCGCTGATCTTCCGCGGACAGCAAGTGATCATTCCGCACGGCGCGGAAGTGTTGAGGCCGGGCGACCACATTTACGTCATGGGGACGCGCGAGAACCTCGACGACGTACTGCAGTTCATGGGCGTTGGGCGGCAGGAATCCGTTTCTCGCGTGTTCATCGTCGGCGGCAAGCAGCTCGGCATCGGCATCGCCGAGGCGCTGGAGAAGGACGGCGTCCAAGTCAAGCTCTTCGAGCGTGATACGCGGCGCTGCCGGAAGATCTCGACGATCCTCGAGAAGACGGTCGTCATTCACGGAGACGGTACCGAGCAGGGCATTCTGGAGGACGAGAACGTCGAGGGCGTCAATGCGTTTCTGGCCATGACCCCTAATGACGAGACCAACATCATCTCCTGCATGCTGGCCCGCCGTCTGGGGGCGAAAAAAGTCGTCGCGCTGATCAACCGGCTCAACTATCTGCCGATGGTGCAGCGGTTGGGCATCAACACGTCGGTGAGCCCGCGGTTGGCGGCGGTCGATCGCGCGCTCCAATTCGTGCGCAAGGGGCACGTTCTGTCGGTGACCACGTTCGGCGCCGAGGAGGCCGAGGCGATCGAGCTGATCGCGACCGAGGGATCGAAGTATGTCGGTAAGAAGCTCAAGGACGTGCGCTTCCCGCGCGAAGCCATCGTCGGAGCCATCGCGCGGCCCAATGGCGAGGTCGTCGTGCCGCGCGGGGAGGCCACCATCCAGGCCGGCGATCGCGTGATCTTCTTCACGATCGAAAGCTTTGTGCGAGAACTTGAGTCGGCCTTCTTGGTGGAACCCGCCTCGTAGAGAGATTCCCCTTGATTCGTTACCGAGCGATCGGCCACGTGCTCGGCCAGTTCCTGCTGGCGTTCGCCGGCACAATGCTGGTCCCGTTGATTTACGGCGGCTTGACGGCCGACGGCGACTTGTGGGGACTCGGCTGGGGCGCTTTGATTACTGTAGCCGCGGGCGGCTTGTTGGTGGGCGTTTCAGGCCGGCCGGGACACGATCTCAGCCAACGCGAGGGTTTGCTGTTGGTCGTGGCCGTGTGGTCGTCGGCCGGGCTGTTCGGCTGCCTGCCCTTCTATCTCTCGCCGCACTTCTCTTCGTTGACCGACGCTGTGTTTGAGGCCGTCTCGGGCTTCACGACTACGGGCGCGACCGTGCTCTCCGACGTCGAGGTCCTCTCGCCGCCGCTGCAGTTTTGGCGTTGCTTCTCGCACTGGCTGGGTGGGATGGGCATCGTCTTGCTCGGGGTAGCGATCCTGCCTCTGGTCGGGCACGGCGGCATGCACCTTTACCGGGCGGAGTTTTCGGGCGCCAAGTCCGAAAAGCTCAAGCCCCGCATCACCGAGACGGCGCTCTCACTTTGGAGGATCTATTTCTCGCTGAGCGTGTTGTTATTCGTTGCGCTGCGTTTCGCCGGGATGAACGGCTTTGACGCGATCTGTCACACCTTCTCGACCCTCGGGACAGGCGGTTTCTCGACGCAAACGGCGAGCATCGCCGGGTTTGAAAGCAAAACGATCGAATACCTGATCATTCTGTTCATGCTTCTCGCGGGCATCAGCTTCGTACAGCACTACCGGCTGTGGGTCGAGCGGCGGCCGCGCGGTTTCTTCGGTGACGTGGAGACGCGGTTCTACGTATTGACCGTCGCGGTAGCGACCGTCATCATCGGCACCATCTTGATCCTCGATAAGGGCTACGCGCTCGAAGCCGCCTTTCGCGGCGCGCTGTTCCAGGTGACGGCCATCACGACGGGGACGGGTTTCGTCACCGACGATTTCGAAATCTGGCATCCGCTCCCTCAGTTGATGCTGTTGGCGCTCATGTTCGTCGGCGGCTGCACCGGTTCGACCACCGGAGGACTCAAAGTGTCGCGCCTGCTGCTGCTGGCGAAGGTGGTGGACCGCGAGTTCAAGCGCATGGTCGAGCGGCGGGGAGTGTTCGCGGTGCGCCTCGGCGGCGACGTGATCCCGGAGGCCACGATCCAGAGTCTGCTCAACCTGGTGTATCTCGCGTTCGTGGTCAACTTCGTCGCTTGCCTGTTATTGGCAGCGATGGGTGTGGACGTGCTGACCTCGATCGCGGCCGTGGCGGCCTCGATGTTCAACATCGGTCCCGGCCTGGGCGGCGTCGGCCCCCTCGACAACTACGGACACCTGCCGGCCTTGGCCAAATGGGTGCTGAGCGGATGCATGATTGCCGGCCGCCTGGAGTTCTACACGGTGCTAGTCATCCTGACGCCGGCGTTCTGGCGCAAATAGGCTTGGATTTTCATCTCGAACCGATCTCAGTAGTACACTATCGCTTCAAAGCGGAAATCGTGCACTGCCAGGAAATGAACCATCATGTCTTTCTCAAAGTTCTCATCAACTCTTAGCATCAGTGAACTTGGTGTTTCGTGTTTCTTACTAGTCGTCCTGTTGACAACGCCCCTGGCCATTGCTCAGCCGGATGCGCATGGTTTCAAATCATTGTTCGATGGGCGGACCATGCAGGGTTGGAGAATGGTGCCCGGGCACGAGGGTCATTGGCGTGCCCTGAACGGTGTCATTGATTATGACGGTAGGAGTGAAGCCAAGCCTCGCAGTGATCAGGATCTGTATTCCGAAGACTGGTACCGTGATTTTACCTTCAAGTTTGAATGGCGCTTCTCATCGCCGCCAGAGATGAAAGAGCACCGCGTACTCAATCCCGAGCAAGGATGGGTCCAGACTTCTGATGGAAAATACGCAAGCCGGGTATCCACTTGACTCAGGTGACCCCAACATCTTGTAGTTGGGCTCACAGCGTCTTAGCGTCCCAATCGGCGACGATCGAGCGGTACGGCGTCGGCTCCACCGCCATGGCCTGCTGCACAAGGCGGTAGAAGAGCTTGCCCCGACTGCGTGATCTGCGCCGATTGAAGCGGAACACGAACTCGTCGAGATAGTAGTCCAGATGCTCGTGGCTGACCGCCCCCTGATGCGTGCCCAGCATCCAGCGCTTGAGTAGCGAGATCGCCAAGTGCACCCTCGGCAGTAGCTGTGAGGCCTGCTCGCGGCGGTTGTTAATCGAGATGATACGACGCTGGTAGTCCTTCTTCTTGAGCGGATCGTAGCCCGACCAGTTGTCGGTAACAACCACGCTGCCCGGCTCGACCGACTCCTCGACGAAGGGCATCAAACTGGCCGCCGAGGCGTTCTGAACGCGCTGCATGCGGATGCGCCCCAGCCCGGTGTCTCTCTCTTCCGCGGCGACTGCAATCAACGCTTTACGCTCGGTCTGCCGGCCGATTACCCCTTCTTCTTCAGCGCCCCAGTAGGTCTCATCGACCTCGACGAGGCCCGTCAATCGCTCCCGCCCCGGGCGCACCATCGCTCGCCTCAGCTTGTGCATCCAAGGCCAGGCGGTTTGGTAACTGCCCAGTCCCAGAACGCGCTGTAGACCCAGGGCGCTGGCCCCATTCTTCTGCGTGGTGATGGTCCACATCGCCCGGAACCACAGCCGCAGCGGCTTGCGTGTGTCTTGAAAGATCGTGCCGGCGGTGACGGAGGTTTGCCGCCCGCAGCGAGCGCATTCGAACCACACTTTGCGCACCGGCCAAGCGCGCTCATGCCCACACCTTGGACAGCGGAAACCCTCTGGCCAGCGCAAGGCGAACAGATAGTCGCGGCAAGCCTCCTCGCTCGCAAAGTGAGACTCGAATTCGAGTTGGTCGCGCGGGTAATCCTCCACCAGGCCCTACACTACATCTTGGGGTCACCTGAGTCAAGTGGATACCCAGCATACGCAAAAGAGCGATACATGTCTGCCGGCGATAGCGGCATCTACCTACGCGGCACCTCACAGCTCCAGATCAACCTGTGGTGTCACCCGATGGGCTCCGGCCAAGTGCACGCCTTTATGATCGATACGAATCTTCCACTCGAGCTGCGCCGGGCCTGCGTACCAGTTAGAAACACCGATCGGCAACTGGGTGAGTGGAATGCCATGGAAGTCACCTTGATGGGTCGGGTTCTGACAGTAGTGCAAAACGGCGGGACGGTGATTGACCACATCGAACTACCTGGACGTTTGCCCTACGGTGGTCCGATTGGGCTCCAACATCACGGGGATCCGATACAGTTTCGCAACCTCTACATCAAGGAGCATCCCTAGGCGGCGCGCCCGGCCGCACCCTACCTACCATCCAGAACCACCCACCAGAGCTATACTCATTTCGAAGATGGCGCAGAGGACCAACACCCAAATCTTTCAGCGTGCCGTGACTTGGTCGCTGACGGCGCTGGTCATCTACTTCCTGTTCCTCGTCTTCAAATCCTTCCTGGTGCCCCTAACGTGGGCGGCGGTGCTTACCATCTTCGCTTTCCCTTTGCACCGGGCGATTCTGCGTCACATCGAGAGCGCCAACCTCGGCGCGCTGATCTCCGTTAGCGTGGTGACATTCATTCTGGTGGTGCCGGTTGGCTGGCTGGCGCAAGCGTTCGTGGCTGAGGCGTTCGCCGTGGTGCGGACCGTCCCGACGGTCGAGGTGTTACCCAAGGCGCGAGCGCTGATCGAGCAGTTCTTGCAGCAGGCGCCCATCCCTTTCGGCGACCTCGACCAGATCGTGCGGGACCTTTCGCAGAGGTTCGGCGCCGAGTTGGCCGAGCTGACAGCTCGCTTTGCAGGCAACGTGGCACGGTTTGTCTTCCACATGGTCGTGATGCTGTTCGCGATGTTCTATCTGTTTCGCGACGGGCGGGACGTGCTGAACGCTCTGAGGGAGATCTCGCCACTCGGGGGAGAACATCGCGACCGGATGATATTGGAAGTGGCGGAGCTCATCTCGGTCACGGTTTCGAGCGGCTTGGCAGTAGCAATCGTCCAGGGATTGCTTGCAGGCTTGCTGTTCTGGGTGCTGGGGCTAAGCTCGCCGGTCTTCTGGGGCGTGATCACCGGATTCCTGGCCTTCTTGCCGGTTGTCGGGCCTTGGTTAGTGTGGGGACCGGCGGCGGCCGGCTTGTTTATGACCGGCAGCACTGGGCGTGGGATCGCTCTGCTGATTCTAGGATTCGTAGTCGTCAGCGGCGCCGACAACGTTCTACGGCCCATCTTGATCGCCGGCCGATCTCAACTTAACGGCCTGCTCGTCTTCGTCGGCGTCCTCGGAGGCATCCAGGCGTTTGGTTTTCTGGGAGTGGTACTGGGGCCGCTAGTGATCGCCACCGCCGTGGGCCTGCTCAAGGGCTATCGCGACAGCTTGCGCGAGCAGCAACTGATGGAACTGAAGGCCGAAGCCGCGTCGGAAGCCGCGTAGCCTCGCCACCGCCCGCCACGACCAACACGTTCGATCCCCGCGGCAAGACCCGGTATGATGGAATGCCTTCGGGCTAGCGTCCCAGCCCGGCACATCAGCCCGACGCATCACCCCCGATCATGCCACCAATCCCCATCGCCGTCGTCGGCGTCGGCGCCTTCGGACGTCAGCACGCCCGCGTCCTGGCATCGTTGCCCGGGGCTGATCTGGTCGCCGTAGCCGATCACGACCCCGAACGCGCCAAGACGGTTGCCGCCGAGTTCAACTGCGAGGCCCTCACCGACCACAGACAACTCGCCGGACGGGTTGCCGCCGCGGTCGTCGCCGTGCCCACCGCGCTCCATGCCGAAGTCGGTGCCACTCTGCTCGAATCCGGCATGGACATACTCGTCGAGAAACCGATCGCCCCCGACCTCGACTCCGCCCAGGCACTCATCGACTCCGCCGACGCCAACGGCCGCATCCTGCAAGTGGGCCATCTCGAACGCTTCAACCCCATCATCGAGGCCGTTCAGCAGGCGGCCACGCTGCCGCTGTTCTTCGAGATTCACCGCATGAGCACGTTCTCGCCCCGCTCCCTTGACGTCGATGTGATCCTCGATCTAATGATCCACGACCTCGACATCGTGCTCAGCATGGTAGACAGCCCCATTCAGCGGCTCGAAGCGACCGGCATCCCGATCCTCTCGACCAAGGCCGACATCGCCAGCGTGCGCATCGTCTTCGAGAACGGCTGCGTCGCCAACCTCACCGCCAGCCGCATCTCCACGGAGAAGATCCGGAAACTGCGCCTGTTCCAGCCCCGTCAATACATCTCGATCGATTACGCGCGTCAAGACGGATACGCCGCAGGGGTCGACGCGGGGTTTGAGATCCAGTACCGCCCCTTCACCGTCACCAAGGCCGAGCCCCTGGTTCGGCAGGCCGAGGACTTCCTCGCCGCGGTCGAGACGCGCCGGCGTCCGCGAGTCACCGGGCCCGACGCCCGGGGCGTGCTCGAAGTGGGGCTTAGAATAATAGAGGAGATCGAGCGGCATTCTCGCCTCGTCGCTCGAACGTTGGCCGGCGGTAAGAGTGAAACCAAAGAGCAGTCCGGAACGTGAACTGAAGCTGCTCGTCGAGGACTACGGGACTCGAACCGGGCAGTGGCTGGAGGAAACTGTATCCCGAGCGCACCCGGAGGACGGAGCGCACCCGGAGGACGGGGCGCCCACGGCAAACGGGGTGGCCCCACCCCAAAGTTCCCCACCCCTAAGTTCCCTGCCCCGAAGCACCTCCCCTCCGAGCACCACGCCTCGAAACAAGCGGGCACAGCCAAAGCCATCATCCCAAGACGTTCACCTCCTGCTCGATGACTACAGCGTCCGCTCAGCTCGCTGGTGGAAGGGCTTCGACAAAGCCGCTGCAGGTCGTGCCGCCGAGGCCGCCCGCCGCTCGGACCTCCCCGGCCCCAAGTTCTTGATAGAGGACTACCGCGCGGGCGTGTTCCCACCCCCAAAGCCCGCGGCCCCGAAGCTCCCAACTTCGAAGCCTCCAAGCGGCACGCCCACCGGCAGCCCCGACACGGCGGCCGGTCCCCCCGCGCGCGTCCGGCCGCTGGTAGCGGTTGCCAACCAGCAGCCCCTCGACTTCGAAGTCGCCTGGGACGCCCATCTCACCCATCCGCGGGCGCGCGCGGCCGCTGTCGTTTCGCTGATGACGCACACGGTGCTCGTGATCGTTCTGCTCATGCAGCGGAGCTTCATCGTGACCCAGCCCAGGGACCTGCGCGAGGGGGCGTCGTATCCCGAAATCACCCTGCTCGCACCACCCGATTCGGTCATACGCGAGCTGACACAACCTTCGCCCAACGAAGGCCCCGCGACCGTCGAGTTTGAAGGAGCAAAAGAGGCCCCGGCGCCCGCTCTCTTGCTGCCGGAGGAGTTGGCCACTCCCTCTCCCGCGCCTGAGCCTGAAGCGCCGCCCGAACCCGCACCGCCCAAGATCGAAGTCGAACCCGAGGCCCCCAAGGCCCCCGAGCCTCCCAAGCCGGAAGCGCAGCCCAAGCCTCCCGCCCCCAAGGCCGCGCAGAGCCCCAACCCCGACGACTTCCGCCCCAACACACGGCTGTCGCGGCAGAGGGGCCCCGGCGAGTTGCCACTGCCGCGCCGTCCGGCCAATTCCGACCGTCCGCCGAAGCTCGTTCTCGAAAACCCCAGGAGCGGCCTGCCGGGACGCGAGGGGCCGCTCGAGCTGGGCAGCCTGGGGTTGAATGCGCGGCCGGGACAGATGGTCCAGGGGGCCATCAACACGCTGTCAGCCGGTGGCGGCCCACCGTCACGGCAAGCCGTCGGCGACACCTTCGGGACCGGCGGGCTGAGTGGCTACATGCCGCCGTCGTCGGGCACCACGGGCAGCAACCTCGAGCTTTTGAGCGACCCCAAGGGGGTTGACTTCCGCCCGTACTTGATTCGAATCCTCGCGACGGTCCGGCGCAACTGGTTCGCCGTCGTGCCCGAGAGCGCCCGGCTCGGCATGAGCAAGGGACGAGTCAGCATCCAACTCGCGATCGTTCGCAACGGCACGGTCTCGAAGCTGGTGATCGCCAAGTCCTCGGGATCGAGCCCCCTCGACCGCGCCGCCGTCGCCGGCATCAGCGCCTCGAACCCCTTCCCGCCCCTGCCCCCCGACTACGCCGGCACCGACGTACGCCTGCAGTTCGCCTTTCTCTACAACATCAAGAAGTGAAGTGCCGGTCGGCACGCCGCCCCTCATTGCTCACCGCGCAGCGAAGGGCGAAGCAACCGAACCGTGACCGTAAGGGAGCGGTCCGGCACGAACTCTCACGCCATTCAAGAGCCGTTGGACTAGGCACGTCTAGCTAGTGTAGGCTAGCCCGGGCCGTAAGCCCCGCGAGGAACGCCGCTTGTCTATATCATTAAGAGGCAGCGGCTTCCGCGCCCCGAAGCGCCACCTTAATACTGGCCCGGGGGTGCAACACCGGGAACGCGTCCGAAGCCCAAACTACTAACGCCTGTGGTGGACATCCGCGGACGCGCACCACGGGCCTCAGAGTTTTCGTTGCTCTTTCCGCCGCGCTGCTTGATGTGATCGGCGATCGCGCCGAGGTCAGCAAAGGCTTGCGGCGCGATCTCAACGCGAAAAGCCATGCTTGGCACGTAGTTTCTGTTCCGCCTCTTCGAGAGGGATTCCCTTCGCCCCGTTCGAACCGGCAACGATGTCCGCCCCTTGGCTGTAGGCGGTGAGGGATGCTCCTGCCTGCTGCTCTGGAAGCTGCCGCGCTGTTTGCCACTGTCACGTGGCGCACAGACGCCGGACGGGACGAGGCGTAGAATTAAGGCCACTCCCGTGGCTCAAGAGGCAACCATGCGAGACAAGCTCAGACTACTATGGTGTCGCTTGGTTCACCAGCCCTTTCGACACAACGTTGCCTATGCCGGGGGATCGGAATGGTGGTGTCGGCGCTGCGGCAGCCGGTTTCAGGTTCCGTGGGCGCGACGTTCAGAGCCCGCAGCTGTTGAGCGTAGCAGCGGAGAGAAGTTGGTTCGCCGATAGCTGCGATCATCCTCAACTTCGAAAGCCAACAAGCGAGCGGACGGTCAGCCCCGCTCCGAACCGGGCCCCGAAAAGGGCTCCGTCAGCTCCGTCACCTTTTAGCCACCTTTTAGCCTCGTCACCTTTTAGCCTGGGCCGATCCCGGCCCGACGCTGGCTTGCGCGATCTAGTGCACAACCAGCGAGCGGCTCCCCGGTAGAGGCGTTACTGAACAGGCGCGGCGCGCGGGCTGCCCACGGCGACCGTCTCGGCCACGCTATAAAAGCCGTTGTGCCAGACAACCACTTGGGCCGTTCCTTCTTTCCCGACGTCATGCGGAACCAGGAAGTTGATTTGACACTTAGAGACAAACAACAGCGGGGCAACCTGGCCGTCCACGAACACGCGCGCTCCTTGTAGTTCTAGAGGGAGAGGTGAGTCGGACGCGGATTCCGGCCCGTCCGCAAGCTCAGCACCGAACAGCGCCGCGATTCCCCCGGGAACCACGGTGGGAGAGAACTGTGCGGCATCCACCACCCCGCCGGCATTGATGTAAGGGCCCCATGCCGGCAAGTACCAGTCGTCGTACTTCATTGACATCGCAAGTCGATAGCCGCGCTTCTTGAGGTACTCCCGGATCCGACTTCTCTTGCGTTCTTCAAAATTGTGCTCGACGGTCAAAGCGCCTATCTGGTACTTGGCAAGATCAAGACCTTGCAGAACCTCGTACTCGGCGCCTTCGACATCGAGACTGACATAGTGAAGGTATTGTGGGGCTTGTGCTCTCTCTAGGATTTCGTCCATCGTGGTGGTGGTCAGCTCGACGATTTCTGCCCGGGCCAAGCGCTTGTCCGATGCCCAGAGACTCAAATGATCACGGATGCCGCCCAGATGCCCCGCCCGCGTGAAGGAGACGGTGTGCCCAGCGCTGCTGTAGGCAACCTCAGCGAAAACCTCACATCTGCGGGTCTCCATACTCTGTGGAAATGGATCGACGCAAACGCCACTCCACCCCAGGGCTTCCAATGCCTAGGTGTTTGAGTCCTTGGTTCCGTGCCCGCTTCCAACGTCGACGAAGTAACCGTCCTTGACTCCGGGAAATACTTTCTCGGCCACCCACCGGTCTTGCCCCCACTGCGAGTGGTACGTGGGATGTCCGGCCATTTGCAACACGCCTGGATCGAGGCCAAGTCGGCCAAGTAGATCTTCCAGCGGCCTCACATAGTCAACCCACTGATTGCGCGCATCCCTGCCGGCGTAGATCCAGCTTTCGGCCCGAGCGCGCCCACGGTGCGTGCCGACCCGATGGATGAAGTAGTGCGTAGCGGCTAAGCCCATGAGCACAGAGAGCAGAAGTCCACTCGTGATCCGTGGCCGATAACCCATATGAAACGGACGGCTTGGAGCCGGGAGCAGGCCTGTGGCTCCAGTCAGCTTGTGATGCTCGTACCGAGACTTCCTATCGGGCTCCAGCCCGCACCGGCAGAGTAGCGCAACTGGATCTGCCGCGCAACGGTTCTTTGGCTCGTGGGAGTGCCGTTATCCTGCGCAGGCACGAAGAGGTCCGCGACTGCAATCAACCATTAAACCCCGTGAATCAAATCACATAGAGCTCGTCCGCAGATAGGTGGCGTGATATCGGGTTCCGACTCCGAATCCGCTGCCTCTCCCACTAACTTGTTACAGAAGAGGGACTTAGCGGGAATTACTGCCGAACGTGGCTTCTCGTCGGCAATCCGGGGCAAGTGAAGCTGTCTTTCTCGAACGCAGCCTCGAAGACCTCGAAGTGTGGGCTAGATCCGCCGTTGTCGGCTAGTGCTTAGCCATGACGACAAACCGGGGTCAACGGATTCCGCTGCACGCCACCAGTACGGTCGCGATCGGCGACTCGGTCAAAGCGGCCCGCGAGGCTGACGGCGTTTGGTTTTTCACCAAGTAATCGAGGGCGTCACGAGCACTGGGAGCGCAGCTCCCTAAACCTGCTGTGGCGGTACTCTTACTGACGCGCGCTAATTCACCACCCACGAATCACGGATCACTGGTTCCAAGCCGAGCAGCGGCGGCAACAGGGTCGATAAACCCTTCGCCGTTTGAAGACTTCTCGGATCTGGAGGCACCACCCCACCCGCCAGCGGGATTCGAGCGGATCGCGTCCGGGATTATGTAGGGCGAGTGGTCGGCAACTTAGGTAGTGGCTCAGTTTCAGCCACCGCTGTTACGGAAATCGGATCCGCCATCCACGATGGCTGAAGCCGGCTTGTGGGAAGGACGCTGAAGCGCCCTGGACAGGAGCAAGCGGCCACGCTGAACCGGCCGTAAACGACCGGCCTACAACGCGCTTCGCGCGGAAGCCGCCTGAAGGCGACTTCAGAAACGACGGCCTTTCCCGGCAGAGTCAGCAGCCCGCGCGCTCCATGCCCGAGTGTGCGCGCCGGCAAGTTGAGCCACTACCGCAACTTACTCCGATATTTCTTGAATCCAAGCGCGGCTGTCGAGCGCAGCCTGGATCTGATCGGGACAGGAGGGTGAGATGAGTTGGTGGCGAATAATCTCGGCCTTGGGTCGCGCGCTGCGCACAACTGGGTGCGCGCAGTAATCGCAGAAAATCAGGTCCGCGGCGCCAAGCACGGCGGGCGGGCCGCCAGAGATCAACAAGCTCCGGATGGAATGGCCAATGGCGACAGCCGGCGCTAGCACACCGCGGGCCATCTCTAGGAAGTACTCGCTGATCGAGGCTACAACGATTAGTGAGGGATGATCGAGGCGCCGAATCCTCGATGCCTGGTCCACGGTGGATGAGTAGATCATCGAAATTGCGGGCCTCTCGGCCGGGATTACGGCTTCGAGGGTCGGGATGTCGCCGGGAGGGCTTACTAGCAGCGCACCCAACAATCGGTCTGGGTCGGCCAGCAGGTCGGCTGCCGAACAAGTATGTATCGGCATGCTGAAACGAGCGCTCAGCTCCGCGGAAATGAGGACTTGCATGCCGACATCGTCGGACAAGACTAGGACGTGGTCCGGCGGCGCGGCCAGTAGGCGATCGCGAAGACGTCCGCTCAGTTCTTTAAGGCTGTAGCCACGCTGCCGGGCCGTCCGGATTGTCGAGTCCACGAACTCGCCGAGTCCGTTTCCGACCTCCGCCTGACGGCTTTGCGGGTCGCGGACAACGAGTTGGTTCCCCGGACGCCTGACGACCAATTTGGCTAGGACAGGATCACGGTAGGCGCTAGTGACCGTGTTGCGATGAATGTGCAGTCGGCGGGCCAGCGCTCGCACACTGGGCAAGGCGTCCCCTGGCCGCAGAGCTCCAGAGCCGATGTGTAGCACGATCTGAGCCGCAACCTGCTCGTGGATCCGAACGTCGGCCTCGCGGCTGATTAGAATCTCGAGCGCCACGACCAGACCATTGTGCCACTTCACAAACTGTCACAGCTTGGGTGGGCGCAAAGCCCTCTCCGCTCTAGCCTAAGGACATGACCGGAGCGAGACCTAGCGCGGCAACCGGCCGCACGAGGCCTTATCGACGAAGCCTGCTCTCCATGCTGCTGTTGGGAGTCTTCCTGTCGGGCTACATAACGACTGCCACCGCGCAAGTCACTTTCGAGACGTACGAGGTCGTCACCGGCGTCGCGAAGCGCCAGACCGTTTTGACGGGATTTCTGCTCGGCGACACCATTGCGGAACTCGCCGTGGTGCAGATCGACGAGAATGACGACCGGCGCTTGCGCATCTACGCGTTCGGTGGCGGCGCCTGGGCGCCTAAACTCGACGCCTTGCTGCGTCCCGAAGTGTTGTTTGTCGACGTGGCCAACATAGGCGGACGCGACCGGTTGGTCCTGTACGAGCGCGGCCGCCTGAACTGGTTCGATACCGAATCGGCGACGGAACACCTGTTGGTGGCGGTTACTTCCAATTTCAATCCGCCACGCAGCGACGAAATCCCGCACGTAGACGTCACTCGGGACCTGAACGCAGACGACCTCGACGACCTAGTCGTGCCGGATGTCGATGGCTTCTGGGTGTTCATCCAGATGAGCGACGGCGCGTTCGCCGATCCACTGAAGATCGGCCCGCCCAGTGACATGAGTGGGATCTACGGAGCCGACGGGTATCGCTACGACCCCTGGTCTGAGAGCCGTGTCCACGAGACGGACTACAACCAGGATGGTCGCAGCGACCTGGTGTTCTGGAACGAGGACCACTTCGAGGTTCACGCCCAAGACGTGCGTGAGCTGTTTGACCCGGTGGGCGAGACCTTCACGACCGACGTGGCATTCGATACCGACCAGATCTACTCGCTCGCCGCGGGAGACATGACCGGGAGGGTACTGCACTCGCTGACCGACCTGAACGGCGACGGCGTCGCCGACTTGGTGGTTGTCTCGTTGGAGGGCAGCAGCATTTCCAAAAAGCGTTCAATCTACGAGGCGCATCTTGGCGCGCCCACAACCGATGGCGGCACCGTGTTCGCACGGGGCGTGGACATCGCCTTCCAGTCGAACGGCGGAATCCAACTCGGGATGGAGCGGCGCGACTTCGATCGCGACGGCCAGGTCGACTTGATGCTCACAACCATCGAGATCGGGTACCTCGAGAGCAGCCTCTGGAAGAGACTCAAAGGGTTCATGGGCGACGACATCTGGCTGGATCTTGAGTTCTACCGCATGGAAGGGGGCTTCTACCCCGACAAACCCAACGCCATCCGCACAATCGCGTTAGACGGTGTGCCCAGCCATCGCGAGCCGGGGTCGGTGCCCCTGGACCTCGTGCTTCGAGGGGCGACGCACGAACGCCGAAAGACCCAAAAGAGTTGGCCGCGCGCGTTCAACTCGACTTTGCTCATCGGGGATGTGACCGGCGACGGCCTCTCCGACCTGGTCATCGGGCAGCACCCCAGGCACCTGGACGTCTTTGTGGGCGTGCCGGGGTCGGACCTGTTCTCCCGGCGGCCTCAATACGTTGCGGTCGCCGTGCCCAACGACGAGGAATACACCTGGCTGGTGGATCTCAACCAGGACGGCAGGCAGGACATCCTCATGCACCGCCCATTCACTCTACGAGATGCTCACGGGGCCCCGATACGGCCGCCAGGAACGGAGCCGCATCGGGTGACGATGCTGATTGCCCGGTAGGGGCGCTACAAAGATGAGCGCCGGCAGCAACCGTACGGATGTCCCAAACCTGGCTCGATCAACCCTGCGCCGTTGCGGTCGATGCATCTGCCATAATCGATGCACCGGTAGCGAGAGCGATAGGATGATCTCGGGCCATCGGGTGGGATGGCAGCAGGTGCATTGGCCTGGAGGCGGGGTTTCGGCAAATCTACTCCAGGCGCGGTGATCCACTGCGATAGCCGGGCTGGATTCTCTCGTGGCCTACGTACCCGGATTCGAGAACGACGTCTTTATTAGCTACAGCCACGGGGACAACGTCTCTCCGTTCCCGGATCGGCGCGGTTGGGTTACGTCCTTTAGCGATGGGCTCAGCTATAACCTGCTGAAGTTTCTCGGCGTGCCGGTCAAGGTCTGGCGGGACCCGAAGCTTGGAGGAGATCAACCGCTCGACGCGACTCTGCGGGCTCAGGTAGAGAGGTCTGCAATCTTTCTTTGCGTGGTCTCGCCGTCATATCTGAACTCGGCCTATTGCACGGCCGAACGCAACTGCTTCCGCGACAAGGCCAAGGCTGACGGTGAACTCAAGATCGGCTCTCGGATGCGCGGCATCCGGGCGGTAATGCTTCCCCATGAAGACGAACTCCACCGGCAGATCTTTGAAGAGCAAGCCGGCTTCGAGTTCTTCCGGGAGACAGAAGATGGCTTTGAAGAGTATGGAGTCGAGAGTCAGCTATTCCAGGACGGCTTACGGAAGCTATCTCAACGGATCAAGGGCTCGTTACGGGACATGCGCCGAAGCCGGGAGGCGGTCTATGTCGCCGAATGCCCGTGGGGATTAGAGGCCGCCGAGAACGGGATTCGCCAGGAAAGAAAGCGCCTCCAAGATGACCGCGGCAAAGTCGTGACGGAACTGAGCGTCAAAGGCTACCGGGTTCTGCCGGAGGTCCGCATCGACCAGTCCATGCTCGACACGGTCGGCAGAGAGTGGCTCGACGAAGCCAAGGTCTCCATCCACCTCCTGGGGGCTACTCCCGATCCGCTGGCCATAGAGCAGGCTCGCCTGGCGATGGAACTCAACAAGCCCCTCATCACCTGGACGGCGAAGTCCCGGCTTCACCTCGACGAAACGGAGTACGGCGAAATGCTGCGGGAGTTGATGCGCTACGAGGACCCCGACTCGCGCTCTCAGTTTTTGGAGGGCCAGAGCGTGGAAGAGCTGAAGGAGGAAATCCTGCAACTGCTCAGGCCTCGCCCGGCGAAGCCTGAACCCCCGGCCGCCGACGGCCCGTGGATCTATATCGTGTGTGACCGCCATGAAGACGCAGATTTCAAGCGAGCTGGTGAGATCGCAAAGCTGATCGAGGAAAAGGACGGATTCCACGTCGATTTGCCCATCAAGGAATCCGCCGACCCCGGAGTCTTTCGAGCGGATCATGAACGGAAACTGCGCGCCTGTGAAGGCTTGCTTCTTTATTGGGGTCAAGGCAGCGAGGATTGGTTTGGGGCGATCATAGGACGTCTGATCGGGCGACAGACCTTCGCATCCAAGGCGATCGTGTTGGGCGATCCCAGCCGCGGCCAAGTGGCCCTTCCGAACACCCCGGTCATTCCGCTATATGGGGACTTCGCCTACCAGGAGCTCGATCCATTTTTGCAGCCGCTGAGGCAATAGAGAGAAGAATCTTGGCCCTACCCGCTCCAGTCGCCGTTGAGACCGAATGCCCCTTCATTGGGTTGCGGCCTTTTGATGAGGCGGATGCGCGCCATTTCTACGGGCGAGATGAGCAAGTCGACGAGCTGCTGCGCCGGCTGGCTCGGCAAAGGTTCCTGGCTGTGATAGGGACTTCCGGCTCCGGCAAATCCTCGCTGGTGCGGGCCGGCCTGATTCCCGCGCTTAAGCTTGGTTACCTTTCCGACGCCGGCAGCCGGTGGAGGGTCGCGGTGATGCGGCCAGGAGACGACCCGTTCGGAGCACTGGCCAAGGAACTGAACAAGGAGAAGGTTCTTGGGTCCCGACCGGGTCGCCTCGAAACACTTGCGCGCAGCAGCCGCGGCTGTATCGAATGTGTTCGCCCTGACTTGGACGAGAAGCAAAGCCTCCTTCTGGTGGTCGATCAATTCGAGGAGATCTTCCGGTTCCGCAGAGAATCCGAGGCTGCCGGGGCGAACGAACGATCTGACGCCTTCGTGAAACTGCTCCTGGAATCCGTGGAGCAGGAAGAAGTTCCGATCTACGTGGTCCTGACCATGCGGTCGGACTACCTCGGCGATTGCGCCGTCTTCCACGGCTTGCCGGAGGCTTTGAATGAAGCCCAGTACCTGGTGCCCGTCCTGACGCGAGAGCAGCTCCGAGAGGTGATCAAGGCGCCCGTGGAAAGCGCCGGCGCCGAGATTACACCCGAGCTGGTGCAGCGTCTGCTCAACGACGTTGGTCACGGGCTGGCACAGGAGTTGGACCAGTTGCCCGTGTTGCAGCACACGTTGATGCGCACGTGGCAGTTGTCCCTGACTTCAGGATCGCTCCAACTCACCGACTACGAGCGGGTGGGGAGGATGTCCGGGGCCCTCGACCAACATGCGGACGAGCTTTACGAGGCCCTCAGTTCGGACCGACAGGCGACCGCCAAGCGCGTGTTCCAGCGGCTGAGCGAAAAGGAGACCGCCGGACGGGACATTCGGCGGCAAACGGGCTTCGCGGAGGCCGGGTATCCACTTGACTCAGGTGACCCCAACATCTTGTAGTTGGGCTCACAGCGTCTTAGCGTCCCAATCGGCGACGATCGAGCGGTACGGCGTCGGCTCCACCGCCATGGCCTGCTGCACAAGGCGGTAGAAGAGCTTGCCCCGACTGCGTGATCTGCGCCGATTGAAGCGGAACACGAACTCGTCGAGATAGTAGTCCAGATGCTCGTGGCTGACCGCCCCCTGATGCGTGCCCAGCATCCAGCGCTTGAGTAGCGAGATCGCCAAGTGCACCCTCGGCAGTAGCTGCGAGGCCTGCTCGCGGCGGTTGTTAATCGAGATGATACGACGCTGGTAGTCCTTCTTCTTGAGCGGATCGTAGCCCGACCAGTTGTCGGTAACAACCACGCTGCCCGGCTCGACCGACTCCTCGACGAAGGGCATCAAACTGGCCGCCGAGGCGTTCTGAACGCGCTGCATGCGGATGCGC
The DNA here is from genome assembly GCA_965261065.1 of Bryobacterales bacterium. Taxonomy (GTDB): domain Bacteria; phylum Acidobacteriota; class Terriglobia; order Bryobacterales; family UBA6623; genus JAKZVK01. The sequence goes on from OZ253444.1 coordinate 941,660, forward strand.
CCCAGCCCGGTGCCTCTCTCTTCCGCGGCGACTGCAATCAACGCTTTACGCTCGGTCTGCCGGCCGATTACCCCTTCTTCTTCAGCGCCCCAGTAGGTCTCATCGACCTCGACGAGGCCCGTCAATCGCTCCCGCCCCGGGCGCACCATCGCTCGCCTCAGCTTGTGCATCCAAGGCCAGGCGGTTTGGTAACTGCCCAGTCCCAGAACGCGCTGTAGATCCAGGGCGCTGGCCCCATTCTTCTGCGTGGTGATGGTCCACATCGCCCGGAACCACAGCCGCAGCGGCTTGCGTGTGTCTTGAAAGATCGTGCCGGCGGTGACGGAGGTTTGCCGCCCGCAGCGAGCGCATTCGAACCACACTTTGCGCACCGGCCAAGCGCGCTCATGCCCACACCTTGGACAGCGGAAACCCTCTGGCCAGCGCAAGGCGAACAGATAGTCGCGGCAAGCCTCCTCGCTCGCAAAGCGAGACTCGAATTCGAGTTGGTCGCGCGGGTAATCCTCCACCAGGCCCTACACTACATCTTGGGGTCACCTGAGTCAAGTGGATACCCAGCTCGCGGAGTTGCGGGAGGTGACCCGAGCTTCGGCTGAAGAGCTTTCAGGCGTCCTGAGACACTTTGAAGCTTTCCTTGCTTCGTCCGGGAGGGCGCCTTTCGAGGAAGGCTCGACGATTGATATCACTCACGAGGCGCTGATCCGGGAATGGGTCAAGCTCAAAGGATCGAAGGACGTTCGCGGCTGGGCTGCCAAGGAGGCGGAAGCCGCTAAGGTCTACATGCGGCTTGCTGAAGCGGCCCGGCGCGATGCGGCGCCCTGGAGGGACCCGGATCTTACTGAAGCCCTCGCGCTGAACAAGACATTTTGGAACGACGCCTGGGCAGAGCGATACACGCACAAAGAAGATAGACCTGAAGACACCACGCGCAAAGGCGGAACGGCCCAAGAGAGCGCTTACCGCCGGGCGGAACGTTTTTTGGAGAAGAGCCGCCGGCACAGGATCTTCGCGAGGGTCCGTACTTGGGGCCTGGTGATTCTCTTGGTCCTCGTTGGCGGCGGGGCTTATTACATCCAGGTTCAGCAGGATCGCCAGGCGGCGGAGTTGGCTCGACGGGATGCGGTGATCGAGAAAACGCGAGCAGACGCAGCCCAGAAGGCCGCCGAAGCTGACAGGCTCGCGGCAGAAGCAAACCAGGCAGGTGCGGACCGGGAGCGCCTGCTCGCGGAGGCAGGGCGCCTGCGTGCTGACGCCGCCAGTCTCACCGCAAGTACTCGGGACTACGAAACGCTTTCGCAGAAACGGGAAGCGGAACTGGCCGATTTGCGGACCCGGAGTACCGAGTTCGAAGGCAAACTGCAAGACGCGCAAGAGAGAGCTGCCGGGCTCAGCAAGCAGCTGGCGACGGCCGACGGCGAGAAAGAGACACTCCTCGCGGCGAATGAAGACCTGGCGGGTCGACTCTCGGCAGCAGAAACCGCCCGAGCCCAACTGGAAACGGAGATAGAGGAGATAAAGGCGTCAGGAGAACAATATCCGGACCAGGCTCGAGACCGGATTGCGGAGATCGAGGAACGTGCCCGTTTAGAGGAAAGCGCCCGCCCAGAGGCGGAGGAGCAGACGAAGCAGCGTCGTGACCGAAAATCGGTCCTGGCAGCACTCAATCGGTACGCGGCGACCTTTGAGCAAAAGGACTGGAAGAGTCTCATGAAATACCGACCCGGGCTCGGACCCAACGAGAGGCAAGAGCTGAAAGTTTTGTTCGCAATGATCCGCTCTCTGCGTCTGAAGTGCACCGGCCCTCCTAGAATTTACAAGAATGAGAATGCAGCGCAAGTGACCTGCTTCCAGACCACCGAACTCATGGAACGTGGTGAGGCAAAAATACATACAGATGAAGTGGTGATCACGCTCGACCGAAGGGAAGACTCGTGGGTGATCGACTCGATCTCCCCTAGAGCTAATTGACGGTCGACGAGTCGATTGCGGTGTGAGTGATCAAAAGTCTAGTTTCGCTGTCATAGGTGTCCCTGTTCGGATGACTATTCAAAACCACGGTTGCGTTCGAGGTTGCGTGTTCAAACGAGTGCTGCGTCTGGCTGCTTTCGGGTTGGCTTTTTTCGGTTACGGCATTGTGTGTGGGCAGAGCCAATCGAACCAGGGCAAGCTGGCCTTTGTGATTCCCAATCTATATGGCCCGGGCGGACTCCGCCTGGACAACCCGGACCACGATAGCCATTTCGCCAGCTCCTCTAGCCAAACGTCTGGGCCCTTAAACAGTGGTTTAAGCACAGCCATGGCGAGGCAGTTGACATCACTACCTATTGCTTCGCCCGCCTCGGGATTCACCTATACCTTACACCCGACGCTGGGGGTTCCTGTACGATCTGCGCAGACGTTTGGCCCTATCCTCACCGAGCGCGCCGAAACTCTTGGTAAGGACCGCTTCCACGTCGGCTTCACCTTTCAGCACTTCAAATTCGAACAACTGGACGAAATTGACCTGGGGAATGTTCCTGGTGTATTTACCCACACGACCGGATTCAATCAAAACTCGGAGTTTCTGGAGGATATCATTAGCACGCAAAACCTGATCGATATCCAGATCGGGCAGTTCACCAGCTTCTTTTCCTACGGATTGACAGACCGCGTAGACGTATCAGTAGCCTTACCGGGTCATCAGCCGGGATTTCCGTTTTGGCCATCCCGACACGGTCAGGGTACTCCCATCCGCAGCTCGGATGCAAGACCTTGGTTCTCCTCTCACGGTCGATGCCCCGTTCGCCCCCGATTCGGTCGCTGAATGCCGCTTCATCGCCGCGTTCCAACTCGCTGGGGGGCTTTTCGCCGACACTGCTCCCTAGTAGTTCGCTCTTCAGCAACTCGGCGTCTCTTGTCCGTCGCAGCCCGTCGCTAGCTACCCGCCTGGCACTGGTAGCGCCGCGAGCCGCCTGAGCATGTCACCGAACAGCCGCCGGTTCAGATGCCCCTCCGCCAGCAGCAGCCAGTAATAGCGGGCGTGCTTGACGAGCCGACCGCCCGTCTTCATCAACCTGTGTTGCAAGGTCGTCAGCGACCAACTCTTGATCCTGCTCGGCAGTCCGAGCCGCCGCCACAAGTTGCCCAGGGTGTAAGCCAGCACGCTCAGTTGCAGCCGCACCTCGTTCGCTCGAAAGCGATGGCACGACAGCCGCGTCCAGCTCGTGGCCTGCTTGCCTTCCTTGATCCACTGTTCGGCGGTGCCGCGTTTGTTGTAAAAGCACACCACCGAGCGGTTCGGCAAGGCCTTGTTGGTTACGAGGAAGCCGGGTCGCGCAAACAACTCGCCGGGATGAAACTCGACCTTGGCGACGATCCGTCGGGGCTTGGACCAGCTCGCGGCTTGGTAGCGGAAGCTCTTGTAGCGCACCAGCGGCTTGGCGCTCGGCCTGCCCGGCGGACGGAACAGAATATCTTCGATCTCCAACTCCAGGTTCTTGTTGGCCGGCATGCGAATCACATAGTCCACGCCACGCTGCTCCAACGCTTCGTAAATCTCCGGCTTGGCGAAGGCTGCGTCGGCCCGGAACATCACGTGTTTCCCTTCGGCCTGTTGGCGCTCGATCTCGGGCAGCAGCAACTCGTCCCAGTCCTCGGCGCTGGAGACGTTGCCCGCTCGCAGTTTCGCCGCCAGACAATCGCCGTGCTGGTTGAACAGCAACAGCGGGTGGTAGCAGGTGGACTCGAAGTGCCCGTTGTAGGCACTGCCTTCCTGCTGACCGTGGACCGGGCTCTCGGTGGAGTCCATATCGAGCACGACGCGCTCGGACTGGTCCTGCGCTTCGGCTTGAGCGACCAACTCGCGGTTCACCGCCATCAACCCAAGCAGGTTCTCTTCACTGGCCAGCAGCTCTGCCTCAAAACTTTGCCGTCGCGAGGTGAGCGCCCCACCGCGATCCCAGTTTTTCTTCGAGCCCAGCAAGCGAAACGTCGGATCGGCGGAGACACGAACGGCATCGTTGAGGTCCTCGTAGCCTGCGAGTCGGCTGTAGACCGACTGTCGCACCAGATCGGCCAGCGGGAACTTCTGGTTCGAGCCTTGTCGCGAATCCGTCAGATGCTCGTCGATCAGCTTGCCCAGTCCGAGCCGCTCGTCCAGTTCTCGGACGAGAAGAAGCCCGCCATCGGAGGTCACCCGCGAGCCTTGGAAATCGACCTTCAGAAATCCGTTGAACGATAGCTGAAATGCCCTCTGCTCTTTGTCACCCACTGGGTGTCGCCCTCCCGCTCTCTTGCGCTGCGCTCAAACCCGCATCTGTAAGGGCGCTGAGAGTGCCCGGTTGGTTAGCAGGCGACGGTCAAATCGGAAATCCGGGATCAGTGCAACGCTTGATGTCGTTTCCACGGCCGAAATTAAAAGACTCGGGACAGGGACAGGGGGTAGCCCAAATCCGTTAGCTCATACCTTCAGTTTTGAGCAGGACCTGACAACCCGCCGCTTCTCCAACGGCAGCAGCGCCTCGGGTCTGGGTGACGTCATCGTTCGAGTGAAGGGAACCACGAACCGTTGGGGGCGGGCCGCGCTGGCCCTGGCGGCGGACGTCCGGCTTCCCACAGGAGACGAGCTAAATTTTCTAGGGGCGGGCGCGCCCGGTTTTAAGCCCTTCCTGATTTTTTCCTACAACTATCGGAAAATATCGCCCCGTGTCAATGTTGGCTACCAGTTCAATGGCAAAAGCATTCTGGCCGGTGGAGACGTCGCCACCGGCCAGAAAGGAGACCTGCCCGGTCAGTTTCTGTACTCCGCCGGAGTCGATGTGGGCGTCAGTCCGAAGTTTTCCCTCGCTGTGGACTTTCTGGGTCAGCGAATCATCGATGCCCAAAGGGTGAGTCTGATCAAGGCCTTCGACGCCGCCGATCCTCCCAATCAAACTGAGTTCGACACCCTTGCTTTTTCCCAGCGGAGCGTCGATACCGCCGACGCTGCCTTCGGCTTCAAGGTCAACCCAGCGAGCGGTTTGCTGGTGACGTTCAACGCGATTGTGAAGCTCAACCAGGGTGGGCTGCGCAGTCGCGTGACGCCTCTGATCGGGGTCTCTTTTACCCCGTAGCGCAAGGATCCCAAAGGGGAGATCCCAAAGGGGACGGAGCCCGTTTCGGCTGCTCGAGCCCGGAATCCTCTTCCTATACCAGCTCGATGCTGACACGCCGCCCGACCATCGCCGCGACCCGCTGCAGGCTGGAGAGCGTAATGTCGCTGTTCGGGTCAAGCAGGCGGTCCACCTGCGAGCGGCTCGTCTTGAGCAGCTTGGCCATCTTGTAGGGGAAACCGGGGGCAAACCGGGACAGCCTCAATTGTTTGAGCGGCAAGGGGCCTCGAAGGTTAGTCCCGGTTTCCCCCCGGTTTCCCCCCGTCGTGGCCCGCTCTTCGAATAAGGCGTGCGGTCAAGAAATCGGGTCGTTCGCGGCGGCTCGTGGAACAACAATCCAAGGAACGTTCGTTCGTCGAACCGCAACAGGAACGATCCGGGCAACAGGAACAACAACAGCGGGTTCCGTTGCGTCGGGATGTGGAGCGGGAGGCGTCAAGCTTCCCGAGCGCGAGAGCTTCGTCGATCACGGTCGCCGAAGGAGTGCCGTCTCCACTTCCGGGCCGCGCACCTGACGCGCGAGGGTATGCCCTCGGCGTCGAACATCAACCGCGTCCCGGTCCTGTGGTAGCCTTTGCGCGAAGCTTGGCCGGGACGCTCCTGATTTCGTCCCACCCCACCCGTCCGACACGCCTCTCCCCGGCCACAGGTTTTCAAAAATAATTTCCCTCATCCTTTCAACCACTTACCCCTCCAGTCATCCCTCCACCCCACAATCGACCCTTACACTGGAAGCGAGGAAAGCGAACGGGCGATCCGTCGCCCCAACAGGACAGCAGGTGGAACACCACAATCCTAAATCCTGGTCATCGATCCGCACCGGTGGCATACGAGGTGACCCAGGAGTGAAGAACAGAAAGAAAATTTAGAATCAGCCCCAAAACCACGCCAAATCCTGCCAGATCCTGCCAAATGCTGCCAAGTCTGGCTGACCACCGACGCCACCAGCAGGCAGCCGCTCGGTACGTCGCCGCTTTTCCATCGCCCCGTCTCCCGGCCAGAGGTTCGGTACCCGAGGTTCCCGCCTGACGGCTCCACCTCGGGCTAACATCCAGCGCCGCTTCGGGGCTTGCATCGTGCTGATGGAGCGGCATCGCAGCCCAGCCTTGCAGCCTGCGAGCGGTTCGCGGGCTGGAATGCGTTTGGAGCCGACCGTTCGACCATAGCAAGCAGCCGTCCTCGGCGCGGCTTTCTGAGCGGACACAGTGGTCGGCCCTCCACGCGTACGTTGGATGGCACGGCAGCCCCACCCTCGGCTGAAGCCGCGGGCTACGATCTCTCGGCCCCGCCCTGGCGAGATGGGGCTCTGATACACTCCACAACGACAAACCGCTATGGAAAGCACGTCCTGGCTAGAAGAGAACTGGGTGCCGCTGGCGGTACTGGGCGGGTTCGTCGCGCTGATGATGCTGTCGGCGTGGCGGGCGAACCGTCATCGCGAGGGGCGGCCGGGACCGGTGATGATCGCGCTGTCGTTCTATGCGACGTTCCTCAGCACCAACACCTTCCTCGGCCAGGCCGGCTTCGGCTACAAGGTCGGGCTCGCGTGGATGCTGGGTGCGGTTGTGTTCGTCGCCTGCGGCTTTGTCGCTTGGTTCGTCGTGGCGCGGCCGATGATCCACGATGCGCGGCGCGTGCTCGGCGATGAGTTGGAGCTGGACCGCGTCACCGTCCCCGGGTACCTGCGCCGTAAGTACGCAAGTCCGCTGGTTGGCTCCCTCAGCGCCTGGGTCGTGTTCGTGGCGTCGATTCTCTACATGCTGGCGGTGTTCAAGGGCATCGGGCACATCGTCAGCCAGATACTCCATGTGCCTTATGAGGTAGCGGTGCCGGGGGTGTTCGCGTTGGCGGTCGCCTATACGTCGTGGGGCATGATTCGCGCCATTCTCCACACCGATGCGGTGCAGGGCAGCTTGATGGTCCTGGGCGCGGTGGCGCTGTTCGTAGCGACGGTCGGGCATGTGGATTGGGACCTGCTGCGACAAAGCCCCGACCTCGCCGCCAACGGACAGGTGCTCGGCGGCGCGCTGCTCGACTGGAATAGCCTGATGTCGCCGCTCTACATCATCGGGCTGTCGCTCGGCACCGGCATCAAGCTGATCGTCGCGCCCCGGCTGGTCGTGCGCTTCCTGCTGTTCCGGCACGCGAGCGAGCGCGACATTCGCCGGGCGAAATGGCTCGCGATCAGTTTGATGGCGTTGACGATTCCAATGCTGTTCCTGGTCGGCATCCTGGCGCACGGCATCCTGCCGCAGGCGCAGTCGCAGTACTACTTCGAGAATACCGATCAGGTTGTGCCGTTCCTGGTGGAGCACTTGTTCGGGCCGTTTTGGGGCGCGGTGATGCTGGGCAGCTTTCTGTGCGCGGCACTGTCGTCGATTGATTCGGTGTTGCATGTGGCCGGGTCGGCGCTGGTGGTGGACCTGTGGGGCGAGTGGAAGCGAAATGTTACAGAAGCAACACTCGACCGCTGGCAACGTGTTTCGATGATCCCGGTGGCGGCTTTGCCGGCGTGGCTGGCGCTCGATCCGCCGGCGGATGTGGTGCCGATGACGGCCTTGTCAGGGGCGCTGTTCGGCGGATGCTTCTTCCCGGCGCTGATCGTCGGGTTGTGGTGGCACAAGGCGAGCCGCCGGGCGGTGCCGATCTCGATCGTTGCGGGCGCGGTCGGGGTGACCGCCTGGGCGATGGGTCTGCGCGAAGCTCTCGATTTGGAGCTCGTCCATCCGTTGTTCGCCGGGCTCTTCGCGTCGTTGGTCACGTATGCGGGGGTGTCGCTGGTCGCCCCGCCGCCGCCACGACGGTGATGCCAATCTCTCGGACCCCATCGATATTTTGTCTCCGGAGGCTCTCAAAAAGGTCTCACGACAGGGCCTTTTCGGGTCGCTTGGGGCCAAAAAGAGAGGGGCCGGCCAACGATTGGCCGTCGAGCGCTGCCCAGAGGAGGGTTGCGCTAAATCCGAAAATAGAGTATGAATATCTCTTTATCGACAACCGTAGCGGGTGCGGCGGCCGTCAGGTAGCCGAGCCGGAGGCGTGGGGGAGTGAGCGACACGTCGACAGCCCGCTTCGGCGCAGCGGCAACATCCTCCGGATAACTTGTTTATCCTGAGTCGCTACGCGTCGTGAGGGTACACTCAAAGGAAGGTCAAACCAGAAGCCGGAGCCTGCGGGTCGCTGTTCAGTGGGACGGCCCGCGGCAGCGGGGACTCACCTCGCTCCGGCAAGAAGGGGCTCAGAGTTATGGATATTGTCACGATCATTAAAGAGTTGCGGCAGGAGCTGGAGCGGATCGACAACCTGATCCTGGCGCTGGATAGCCTCCACACGGGCGGCCGCCGTGGACGTCCGCCTAAACTACTGCAGGAGCTACGACGCGGTGCGGAGCCGGGAAACCTGACCACAAAGCGCGCCGCGGCGGGCAAAACTGCTAAGAAGAGTGCCAAGAAGAAGGCCAAGAAGAGAACCAAGACGCAGCCCACCAGCTCCGCATAGACGGACGCTAGGTGTCGCGCACGCAGCGGAAGCCCAGGTTGCCGGTTGAGCTGTCGGGCGTGTTTGACGTCCGGGCAGCCACGCGGTAGCGATTGCAGTAGGAGTGGTGGCAGAGGAACGATCCGCCGCGCATCACGCGCGAGGTTCCACGTGGTGGGCCGATCGGGTTCCGGCGCGTCGCCGTGACGTGGTAGCCAGGATGGAACCAGTCGCCGCACCACTCCCACACGTTCCCGGTCATCGAATACAGCCCGAGGCCGTTCGCGGGGAAGGCCTCCACGGGGCAGGGCCCTTGGTAGCCGTCCTCGCCGGTATCGCGGCTTGGGAACTCTCCCTGCCAGATGTTGCAGAGGTGCCTGCCGCCGGGCGTAAGTTCGTCGCCCCAGGCGTAGACCTTCTGCTCCAATCCGCCTCGCGCGGCCATCTCCCATTCGGCCTCGGCCGGTAGGCGCTTGCCGGCCCACGCTGCATAGGCGGCGGCATCGTTCCAAGAGACGTGCGTGACGGGGTGGTCGAGGCGCGTGTCGATGCTCGAGTCGGGGCCTTCCGGATGCGTCCAGTCGGTGCCGTCGACCTTGCACCACCACTCGTGTCCGGCGACGGTGTCGTCGACAAGCTCACCGTAGCGGCCGGCCGGCAACTGGTTGTGGAAGACGAACGACCAACGGAAACGCTCGGCTTCGGTCTGATACCCGGTCTCCGTGACGAACTCGCGGAAGCGGCGATTGGTCACCGGGTAGCGGTCGATGTAGAGGGAGTCGAGGGTCACTTCGCGCACCGGCCCTTCGCCGTCCAAGGGGAAGCCCTCGTCTGACTCGGCCCCCATGAGGAAGCGGCCGGACTCGACCTGGACCATGTCTTCGATCGAGCCACTGGTGACCCGCCTTCGGCGCTCGGACAGGGTGTTCGACTCGGCGAGCCTCTCGGCGCGGTCTTTGCTCGGGACACAGCAAGGGTGCGGTGCGGTAGCCGCGGCCTGGATGGGGAAGTCGGCGCTCATGGGCGGGTTGCTACATCGGGCGCGGCAACCAGGTCTTCGATCGTGGCGTTGGCCTTCAAACGATCGACGTAGTCTTCGACGGCTTTGGTCTTCTTGCGTTCGAGCAGGGCTTCCCGCACATCGTCGCCGGCTTCGGACAGCGTGCGCAGGTGCGCCGGCTTCTTCTCGAACAACTTGGCGATGTGGAAGCCGAAGGACGTACGGAAGACCGGGCTGATTTCGCCGGGCTCCATGGCGAAGACAACATCGTCGAACTCGTCCACCATTTGGCCGCGTTGGAATCGGCCCAGATCGCCGCCGTTGCCTGGACAGTCAGAGTGCTCGTCGGCCAGCGCTTCGAAACCGGCCCCGTCGCTGAGCTTGGCGGCCACCTCGTCGATGGCGGCGCGCGCTCTCTCTTCGGTGGTCTTCTCGTCGACGTTCTTGACGATGTGGGCGGCGTGCACCGTCTCGTCGACGTGGAACTCCGCGCGGTTCTTGCGGTAGTACTCGGCGACGTCTTTGCTCTTGGGCGGCTTGACCTTCTCGGTGATGCGTCCGAGCAGGCGGTCGAGTCGTATGCGGGTTTCGATCTCGGCGCGCAACTCGGCGTCGCCGGCGCCCGACAGGCTGAACTGTCCCTCGCCGCGCTGGCTCTTCTTGATCTCTTCGAGAGCGTTGTCGACGACCTCGGGCGGGACCGGCTCCTCGTCCTTTAGAGCTTCTTGACGCAGCAGGGTGCGCTCAATGACGTTTTCGCGCGACCACTCCCACAGATGCCGCTCGAGTTGGGCGCCGTCAAGGCCACGCCCCTCGCGCACTTCCAGCGGGATCTGCTCGAAGCTCTGCCGCATCGACTGCGCTTCGCGCGTGATCTCGTCGTCTTCGATGCGCTCACCGTTGATGAGAAGAGCCATGTTGGTGTGGGCCCGCGGGCGGTGAACGCCGCGGCGCGCAACGGTTCATTCTACAACCCGAGGGCGTAGCACGGATCTCGGTTTTGAGATCCGCGGCTTTTACCTCCGGCGTGGTGCAAGCCTCCACGCTGCCCCCGTGAGAGATTGACTGAGCGATTCCTCGGTTCTCAGGTCCGCGAGCCTTAGCCGCTGCTCGGTGGTTGCCATCCTGAGTCCCGAAGAATCAAGACTCGGCAAGGCTAGAAGCCTTACGTCACATCCCGCCCGAACTGGCGGCCTTGACTATGAATCCCAACGAATGACACGATAGTCGCCGCACCATCTATTCGCATCGGATGGTCGCATCGGAGAAAACACGAATGTTGAACCTTCGTTTCGCAACCTTCGCCATCATGGTTGGCCTCATCGCCGCGCCCCTTTCCGCCGAGCACGTCACGCTGCTGGTCGATCAAGAGATGCCGCCGCCGGGTTGGGCGCTGCTCGAGCGCGCGCTGTTAAAGGCCAACTCCGAGGCGGTGGAGCTGTTCGCCGACCGCTATATCGACGACCGGGGCTACCTGCTCCACACGCCGCGCTGGGGTACGCTCGACGGCCCCGACGACGCCATCGAAACGTACTTCAACTGGACGTTGCTGCACGCGTTGGGTGGCTCGGACTCCGTCCTCGAACTCTTCAAGAAGGGGCTCGAAGGGCACTACAAGCAGTACGGCGAGCTGAAGACGGTCAAGACCAAGATCTCCGAGAACGGCTCCTACCACCAGGAGTTCATCACCCAGTCGGACTGGTTTCACACCGGCGAGGGCATGCGCGGCATCATGTTCCAGGGCCTCTCCGAGCCGACCAACAAGGTCTTCCGCACGCGCATGAAGCGTTTCGCGGGCCTCTACATGAACGAAGATCCCGACGCGCCCAACTACGACCCCAAGCACAAGATCATCCGCAGCATCTGGAACGGCAGCAAGGGCCCCATGATGCACAAGGCCACCACGTACGACTGGGTGGGCGACCCGGTGCCGGGGCGCTTCCACATCTTGCACGGCCCGGCTGGCCGCAACAAGCTGGTCGACCTGATGTCGGTGTACGACAAGATGCTGGCGCATTGCGCCGAGTACCTCGACAGCGTCGGCGACCATCCGCTGAACATGGGCGCGACGAACCTGGGGCTACGGGCCTACATGCTGACGCACGACAACAAGTACCGCGATTGGACCATGGAGTACATGAACGCCTGGAAGGGGCGAGTCGCCGAGGCGGGCGGTATGATCCCGACCAACGTCGGACTCGACGGCAAGATCGGCGGCGAATACAACGGCCAATGGTGGAAGGGCACCTACGGCTGGAACTTCACGATTTACGACGGCGAGATCGAGCAGATCGCCAGCCGCAACACGGTCACCTCGGGAAGCTGGCCCGGGTTCGGCAACGCGCTGCTGCTGACCGGCGACCAGGCCTACGTTGACGTGCTGCGGAAGCAGATCGATCTGATCTACGAACAGAAGAAGATGGTGGACGGCAAGATCACTGTGCCTTCGATGTACGGCAATCCGAAAGGGCACAAGATCGACGGTGACGCGCAGTGGTACCGCTGGGGCGGGGATCTGAAGATCCCCCAGTTGACCGAGATCTATCTGTGGTCGATGAAGCGCGGCGACCTCGACCGCATCCCGATCGAGGGTTGGATCGGTTATCTCGAAGGCAAGGACCCCGGCTATCCCGAGAAGGCGCTGCAGAAGGATTTCGCCGCGATCAACCGCCAGGTGCGTAGGATCAACGCCGACGACACGACACCCGACACACGGCTTGCCGACTACCTGCTGGGCTTCTCTCCGGCGCAAACGAACACGCTGACGAACCTGATGCTCGGAGGCTCCTTCTTCTCGAGCAAACTCTGGACGCTACACACGCGCCTGCGCTACTTCGACCCGGTTGGCCGGCGCTCGGGCGTGCCGGAGGGCGTGGCGGCGCTGGTCGAGAAGCTCACCGATGATTCACTGACGCTGAGCTTGATCAACGTCAACCAGACCGAAGCACGGCCGGTGATCGTGCAGGCGGGCGGATACGGCGAGCATCAGTTCGAGTCGGTGACGGTCGCCGGCAAGACGACGGCGATCAACCACCCGTACCTGACGGTTCGCCTCGAGCCCGGGTCGGGGAGCCGCATCGAGTTCAAGATGAAGCGCTACGTCAACCAGCCCACTCTGGCCCAGCCCTGGGACCGCGGCTGGATGGTGAAGAACTAGCTCAGGTTCCCGGCCATGAGCGTGACCAGCGACGAAAGGATGCTGGTTTTCCTAAGACCTTTTCGGGGTGTGCCATGAACCGGCTATTGTTGACAGCACTCGCGACGCTTCTCCTACTGGCCTGGAGCCGCCCTCTATTCGGCGAGCCGGGTATCCACTTGACTCAGGTGACCCCAACATCTTGTAGTTGGGCTCACAGCGTCTTAGCGTCCCAATCGGCGACGATCGAGCGGTACGGCGTCGGCTCCACCGCCATGGCCTGCTGCACAAGGCGGTAGAAGAGCTTGCCCCGACTGCGTGATCTGCGCCGATTGAAGCGGAACACGAACTCGTCGAGATAGTAGTCCAGATGCTCGTGGCTGACCGCCCCCTGATGCGTGCCCAGCATCCAGCGCTTGAGTAGCGAGATCGCCAAGTGCACCCTCGGCAGTAGCTGCGAGGCCTGCTCGCGGCGGTTGTTAATCGAGATGATACGACGCTGGTAGTCCTTCTTCTTGAGCGGATCGTAGCCCGACCAGTTGTCGGTAACAACCACGCTGCCCGGCTCGACCGACTCCTCGACGAAGGGCATCAAACTGGCCGCCGAGGCGTTCTGAACGCGCTGCATGCGGATGCGCCCCAGCCCGGTGCCTCTCTCTTCCGCGGCGACTGCAATCAACGCTTTACGCTCGGTCTGCCGGCCGATTACCCCTTCTTCTTCAGCGCCCCAGTAGGTCTCATCGATCTCGACGAGGCCCGTCAATCGCTCCCGCCCCGGGCGCACCATCGCTCGCCTCAGCTTGTGCATCCAAGGCCAGGCGGTTTGGTAACTGCCCAGTCCCAGAACGCGCTGTAGACCCAGGGCGCTGGCCCCATTCTTCTGCGTGGTGATGGTCCACATCGCCCGGAACCACAGCCGCAGCGGCTTGCGTGTGTCTTGAAAGATCGTGCCGGCGGTGACGGAGGTTTGCCGCCCGCAGCGAGCGCATTCGAACCACACTTTGCGCACCGGCCAAGCGCGCTCATGCCCACACCTTGGACAGCGGAAACCCTCTGGCCAGCGCAAGGCGAACAGATAGTCGCGGCAAGCCTCCTCGCTCGCAAAGCGAGACTCGAATTCGAGTTGGTCGCGCGGGTAATCCTCCACCAGGCCCTACACTACATCTTGGGGTCACCTGAGTCAAGTGGATACCCAGCTTAGGCGAAACGGAAGTCTGGAGGGATTTGCTGTCCAAGGAGCAGCATGACGTCGCGACTTTGATCGACCAGAAGGTTCGCATGCGCGACGACGTCAAGCTGTCGGCGGATGTCTACCTTCCCAAGAAAGAGGGCAAGTGGCCGGTCATCCTCGAACGGATCCCTTACGACAACAGCGGCGAGTGGTATGTCAACCGTGCTCTTTACTTTGCACGGCGCGGCTACGCCTATGTGCTCCAGGATTGCCGTGGCCGCTACGACTCCGAAGGCAAATGGTATCCCTGGTTCAACGAGATCGACGACGGGCGTGACAGCCTCGATTGGTGTGGAACCCAGCCGTGGTCGAACGGCAACGTCGGCATGAACGGCATGTCGTACATGGGGCTGGTCCAGTGGCTGGCGGCTCCCACCGGCTCACCCCACCTGAAGGCAATCATTCCGCAGATGGCGTCCGCCGACTTTTACATCTACGGGATGAACTACTTCGGGGGCGTCTTCACGCATTTCATCAACTTGCCTTGGTCGATCCGCACCAGCAGCCGGTCGATGCAGACCTACCTCCCTTACGACCCGGATGCGCTGTTCAAGCATCTGCCAATCATCGAGGCGGACAAAGCCGCCACCGGCCGCGAAATCGATTTCTATCGGGACTGGGTCCGCCATTCTTCCTACGACGACTATTGGAAGAAAATCAGCAATTACGGGAAGTTTCAGAAGATGGACCTGCCGATTTTGCAGATCTGTGGCTGGCTCGACTGGCATGCGCGGTCTCTGTTTGGCAACTACGAGGGCATCGAGAAAGATGGTACCGAACGCGCTCGGAAGCTCCAAAAGGTGGTGGTCGGTCCCTGGGTTCATACCGACAAGCCCGAACGTAAATACGGAGTGCTCGATTTTGGTGAAGACTCCGTGATCGATCTTTATGAATGGTGGCTGCGTTGGATGGATCGCTGGCTGAAAGGAATAAAGAATGGCGCCGAAGACATGCCGCCGTTGAAGCTCTTTGTGATGGGTCAGAACGAGTGGCGAGAAGCAAGTAAATGGCCTCTGCCGGAGACGCAGTGGACACCCTACTACCTACAAAGCCAGGGACGGGCCAACTCGCTGTTCGGGGACGGCGAGCTGACGACAGAGAGGCCCCCGCCCGACCAGCCCTCTGATTCTTATGCCTACGACCCGTCCGACCCGGTGCCCTCTTTGGGGCTGGAGCCCAACGGGCAAATCTATCCGCTGGACCATCGGCCGATCGAGCGCAGAGATGACGTGCTGGTTTACACGACCGAGCCACTGGAAGACGCGGTAGAAATCACCGGGCCCGTCCAAGCGATCCTCCACGCCGCCAGTTCGGCTGCGGACACCGATTGGACGGCGAAGTTTTTGGATGTCTATCCGGACGGCAGAGCTATCAACCTGTGCGACGGCGTGTTGCGTGCTCGCTTTCGCGAACCCCACGCCATCCGAACGGGCCTGCCTTCGCCGGGACAGTATGAGAGTCCTGTCTTGATGGACCCTGGAACGGTTTACGAGTTCTTTGTCGAAATAGGGGTCATCAGCAAGATGTTCTTGCGAGGGCATCGCATGCGAATCGAGGTGTCGAGCAGCAATTTCCCAAAGTCGGACCGGAACCTCAACAACGGGGGAAGGCTGGGGATCGATCCAGAGATTGTGGTTGCCGAGCAAACGATCTATCACGACGCCGCGCGCGCCTCGCATGTTCTACTTCCCGTGATTCCAACGCAGTGAACGCTGTTATTGAGACACAGGAACTCGTTGTCTCCGACACACCCACCCCACCAGGGCGGTGTGCCATATGGCAACAAGGGAACGGCTGGCCTTAATCAAGCCCATGCCGCGTAAACGCGACTGGCTGCCAACCGGTCATCTCGACAAGAGTCCTACCGGTGTACAACGGTCACGGCTCGGTCTGCTGGTCTTCAAACTCAGCAAACCAGTTTTGGACGACGTGAATGGTAGGAGGCTTGCCAGCTTCGCCTTCCAATCGCTCCGGCAGAACAAACTTCTGCCCGTCCGCTGACACGTCATACCGCGGCTCACGATTCGACCCCGTATTCAGCAAACCTGGATCGTCAAACAGGGGCTCCGGCGGGCTCACTGTAAAGCTTCCGCTCGTTCTGACCGACACCGCCATGAGGGTAGTGCGCTCGACGTAGAACAATTCCTTGCCGTCCCGGCTCCAGCGGGGCTGGCCCCCCCCCGTTGAGCGAGACTTTATCCACTCGATCTCCTTCCGGAAAGGGTCGCACGTACACTTCGTACTGCCCTGACTGATCTGACAAATACGCCACTAAGCGCCCATCGGGTGAGAACGTTGCGACTCGCTCATTGAATGGCGTCGCAACAAACTCGTCCGGGGCGGAAGTGCCGCCTCCCTCCTGGAACTCACGGTACCGGATGTCCCGCTGCATCTTCAGATCCCCTCGGGTGTGATAGATCAGATACTTGCCGTCCTCGGACCAATCCGGCGCAAACTCTTCCAGTGGCTCGTCGGTCAGTTGTGTGTCCCCGCCGCTGCCGTCGGCGGACGTCTGGAAGATGTCAATGTGACCTTCCCGGATGAACGAATAGGCAACCTGCCTGCCCGAGCGAGCCCAGGTGGGATGAATATTGACACCCGGACTGAATGTGATGCGCGTTTTATTTCCCCGCGCGATATTGTGAACCCAAATATCGACCTTGTCGCTTTCCGCACCCAACACAGCGACATGGAGTCCGTCAGGTGAGAGGGATGCATGAGTAATGTCGTCCTGGGGCTGACCGATCGCCGCCAACCTCTCGCCGGACCGGCTGCGCCAAACCAACTGCTGCCGGGCTCCACTTCGATTTGTATAGACCAGCGTTCCGTCTTGCGCCAGGCTGGCGGAAAACCCGGCTTCGACGATCGGGAAGGCATCTCCGGTCGTGGTGAGCGTCTCCAACGAAAAAGGCAAGGCTCGCAGACCGGAGTCCGGAGAGACGCTGTCGCCGTAGACAAGGTGGCCCGAAGCTGAGTAAACGGCTCTGGCTCCGGGAACCAGTTCCCGCCGCTCGCCGGTTCTCAGATCCAGGACTCCCAATTTGAAGCCACCGACAGAACCCGACGTGTAGACTAACCCCCGCGAACCTTCCGTCTCAGGCAGGAACCGAGGGAAAACGAATAATATGCCGCTTTCGGCCTCGTCCCGCTCGAAGAGAAGCTTGGGAGTGCCGCCCCGGGAAGGCACCTGGAATAACTCGAAATAAGCCGAGTAGACGATCTGTTCACCGTCGGGACTCCACGACCCTCCCGCGAACGCTGCTCGGTTTTGAGGTAGCTCACACAGCGCAATCGGCTCTCCCCCACTGAGAGGAATGCGCTTTAACTCGGTTTCGGTTCCAAAGCCGATCGACTGGCTATCGGGCGACCAGAAAGGATCTTCGGCCTCCTCGGTTCCCTCCAGTTTGCGGGGTGTCTCGCGGCCGAGGTCCCTCACCCATAGCGCCTTTTCACCGTTTTCTTGGGTGACGAAGACGATATGTCTGCCGTCCGGCGAAACTACGGCAGATGCTGACCCGGAGGTCAAGATACTCTCGAGGGTGTAGGTTTCGAGATTCTCGGGGGTGAAGGAAAACCGAACCGGCTGCTGGGGGGCATCCGACGAGGTGCCGCGGAACCACAGGAGCGCCCACAGGGCCAGGGAGGCGGCCAGCAGGGCCCCCATGCCCAGAACGGCTCGTCGCTGCAGACGCTGCCGGCGCTCGAACTGCTGCTCCGATGACTGCGACAATACCCGGATGGCGACCGAGCGATGCAACTCGGTATCTTCCGCGACGTACTTGATCGAGCCATCCGTTTCCTCCACGTCCTCGATCACCCGGTACCGGGCCAGCGGCCCCGCGGAATGTAGGGGCACAGCATGCTGTGCCCGTGTACCTGTTGTCTCCCCAGGCGCGGCGGGCACGGCATGCCGTGCCCCTACATCGCCTGCCGTCTGAGCCCGCAAGATGGTCGACTTCCCCGACTTGAGCTTGTCACTCAACGTGTCGAGATCGACCACCATGTCGGCCGTGCTCTGATACCGCCGGTTGGCGTCCTTGGCGAGACACTTGTTCACCAACAGTTCCAGCTCCATCGGCACGCCGGTGCGCAACGCCGTCATCGGCTCCGGCTCTTCGTTGGTGATGGAGTACATCACCGCCTTGTCGTAGTGGCCTTTGAACGGCTGCTGGCCGGTGACCATCTCGTAGAGCACGACGCCCAACGACCAGATGTCGGTGCGGTGATCCAGGTCCATGCCATAGGTCTGCTCGGGCGACATGTAGGTCACCGTGCCCATGGTCTCGTCCATGCGGGTGAGCTTCGAGCGGTCCGTCAGCAAGGCCAGCCCGAAGTCCATGATGGTGACGAGCTGCTTCGGCCCCGAGCTGGTGACCATCAGGTTCGCCGGCTTGATATCGCGGTGGACAATCTTCTTTTCGTGAGCCGCTTGCAGACCCTGCGCGGTTTGGATGGCGATATCCAGAGCGTCGTTGAGCTTCAGCGGACCGGCTTCGATCTTTGGCTCGAGGCTATCGCCCTCGATGAACGCCATGGCGATGAAGGTCTTGCCCTCCACCTCATCGATTTCATGGACGGTGCAGATGTTGGGATGGTTCAGAGCCGCCGCGGCCTTGGCTTCGCGCTCGAACCGCTTGCGGATCTCTTGATCGGAAACGAGGTGAGCCGCCAGGAACTTGAGCGCGACGGCGCGCTCCAACTTGGTGTCCTCGGCCTTGTAGACGACGCCCATCCCGCCTTCGCCGAGTTTCTCGGTGATCTTGTAGTGCGAGATGATCCGGCCGATCATGGGGCGTCCCTAGCCTGATGGGATTGTACCGAAAGAAGGCGCTCCTCGAACGCAACTGAGCCCAGGCTGCCGTCAAGAACCTCGCAGCAAGAGACGAGAGAATCGCAAACGAGATCCGTTGATTACGCAGATTCACACAGATTGTTCTCGGGGCTGTGCGGGTGGCTCTTTCATCTGCGAGAATCTGCGTAATCTGCGGATGAATCGATCCTCCGTCTTGGCACAGCATCAACAAGCTACGAGAGGATCACAGATGAGGGCTAGAAAGAGAGGTTGACATGCGTTTACTTCGGTTGGTCGTAGCGGCGTTGGGTTGTGCAGTGGTCTGCTTTGGACAGGGTGCGACGCTGCTGTCGGTGAAGAAGATCTGGGACCAAGGCGAGCATAACGCCTTCACGGACCTGATTCGCCATCAAGACAAGTGGTTTTGCACGTTTCGCGAGGCAGGTGATCACGTCAGTCCCGGCGGCAAGATTCGGGTGATTGTCTCCGACGACGGGGAGCGCTGGGAGTCGGCGGCGTTGCTGGCCGACGCCGGTTTCGATTTGCGGGACCCCAAGATTTCCCGAACGCCTGACGGACGACTGATGCTACTGATCGGCGTGGCGGTGAAGCCATCGGGCGGCAAGAGCAACTTCCATTCGCGCGTGGCGTTCTCGAAAGATGGCCGCCGGTGGGGACCGTGGGAGCGCGTCGTCGGGCCCGGAGAATGGCTCTGGCGCGTGAATTGGCGCGGCGAGAAGGGCTACGGCGTCACCTACCGCGGCGTGAGCGGCAACGTGGACAAAGGCGTGCTCTATCAAACGGCCGACGGTGTGACCTACAAGCGCATCAAGGAACTCGACGTACCGTGCATCAACGAGACCGCGATTCGGTTCCGTCCTGGCGGAGAGGCGATTATGCTGGGCCGCTGTGACGACGGCGAACATGCGGGCTGGATCGGGACGAGCCGTCCGCCGTATCGCGACTGGAAGTGGCATCGGATGACCAAGCGGCCCGGTGGTCCGGACTTCAGCCTGTTACCCAACGGGCGGATGTGGGCGGGGAGCCGCAAGTATCTCGACGATGGGTCGCGCCGCACCGTGCTGTGGCGCATGACGCCCACGTCCTACGAACCGGTGCTGGAGTTTCCAAGCGGCGGGGATACGAGTTACCCCGGCATGGTCTACCACGAGGGGGTTCTGTGGTTCAGCTACTACTCGTCGCACGAAGGCAAGACGAGTATCTATCTGGCCAAGGTGCGGTTGGAAGGGTAGAGGGCCTGTCGCTGGCAGGGCTGAACGCGGGCTCAGAGGCTGTGAGATGGAAAAATCGGCCCCGCGGCCCGCTGGGACAGAAACCGAGCCGTGACCGTCAGGGAGCGGTCCGGCACGAACCCTGAAGAGCCTCGAGAGTTGCTAGAGCGATCCCGAAACCGCGTGAAGCCACGGCCCATGCCAACCCTTTGCTAGTGCTTCTGGCCTACGTGCGCGGGCAGCTTCTGTCAGGCCGCGGCTGACCGTCTCCGATTCTTTCACGGTCCCTCCGCTCCTGCGGGTCGAGCAGCACGTAGACGTCTGGACGTTGCCCAAGAGCTGCGCATGCGATTCGCGCTACGGGCACGTAATGTCGAAGAACGAGATTAGTCTAGGGGCTTTGAAGTAGCCCGAGGGGTCGTGCCGGACCGCTCCCTGACGGTCACGGCTCGGTTGGTTCAAGCGCCGGTCAGTCGACATACAGGAATTCGTTCGAGCTGATCAGCATGTGGACGAGGTTGGCTAGGGATTTGTCGGAGGCTTCCTCGGCGGTCGCGTTGGCTTTGGCGTAGAGTTGCCGTTGCGACTCGAGGTGGTCAAGCGCAATCTCACTCTCTTCGGCTGACGGCTTGCGGGAGAACAGTAAACCGTAGGTCGTTTCGACAAGGTCGCTGGCGTCCGAACCCTCGCCAGCAAGCGAGGCGGCCCGGCTCGCGGTCTCGCGGGCGTTCTCGGTGACGAATTCGCTGTTCATCACCGTCAGCGATTGCAGCGGCGTGGCGGAGGGCACGCGGCGGCTGCACGCCGTGTCGATGATCGGGAAGTCGAAGGCGGTGAGGAAGGTCAACGGCCACGTCCGTCGCGCGAGCAAGTAGACGCTGCGGCGGCGCGGTCCATTCGCCGACGCGGAGTCCGAAACCACCTGCAAACCGTCGGGACGCGCCGTGAGCCCGACCGCCGGGCCGCCCAAGGTGAGGTCGAGCCTTCCGGCCACCGCGAGAATCGAGTCCCGCAAGGCTTCGGCTTCCAGACGCCGCAAGGGCATGCGCCACAGCAGGCGGTTGTCGGCGTCTTCGGCCACGGCCCGTTCGCTGCCCGGGTTGCCGGACCGGCGCGACGACTGTTGATAGACCGCCGACATCATGATCATCTTGTGCAGGCGCTTGGCTTTCCAACCGTGCTTCACGAAGTCGACGGCAAGCCAGTCGAGCAGCGCCGGGTGAGACGGCGGAGAGCCCGTGCTGCCGAAATTGCCCGGCGTCGCCACGATGCCTGTGCCGAAGTGGTGCTGCCATATTCGGTTGACAACGACGCGCGCGGTGAGCGGATGGTCCGGGTCGGTGAGCCATTCGGCCAGGGCAAGACGGTAGCCCTGGGTCGCTCCGACGCGATTCGGGGATGGCTTGGCGGTGCAGTCGTCGTCCGTCCCACACAAGACCGACAGGAAGCCGGGCGTCACCTTGGGGCCGGGCGTCTCCACGCTGCCGCGCTGCAACAAACGGATCGTGGGCATGCCCTCGCCATCCCACAGGGCCTGAATCTGATCGAGCTTGCGGCGATAGCTGTCCCAGGTTGCCACTTTCTGTTTCAGTTGTGAGAGCGACTCTTGGTGATCGCCGGTGATCAATGCGTCCAGCTCTTCGTCGGTGATCTCGATGAGCTTGCCGAACTTCTCGGCCAGGTACTTCTGAACCTCGTCGCGGTCGTCGGCCTCGGTCTCGACCGCAAGCTTCGTGTCGGTGCGAATGGCCTCGGGCAGTTGCTCCAGCTTCTCAGCGAGCAGGCGTTCCCGATACGGTGCGCGGATCTGCTCGATGTCTTCGGTGATCTTCTGGACGGCCGTGTCGATCTCTTTGTTGTGGGCCTCGATCTCTGCCTGCTCGGACTTCGACACAGTGTAGTGAAGCCGCTTCTTGGGCTGTATCCACGCCGAAGGGTTGTAAGCCGCCGTGAACAAGGCGAGGAAACTGTAGTAATCGCGTTGGGGGATGGGGTCGAACTTGTGGCTGTGACAGCGGGCGCAGGTGAGCGTCATCCCCAGCGCGCTTGACGACACCTTGTCGAGAAGGACGAAGAGGGCGTCGTAACGGTCTAGCGGCCGGTCGGAGATGTCTTCGTTAGTGACATCGAGGATCGTTCGCAAGTAACCGGTGCCCACGAGCGCCTCGACCATCTCGGATGTGTAGGTCTTGGCGTTTCGCCAGTCGAACAGCTCATCGCCGGCGAACTGCTCGGTCAGAAAACGGTCCCACGGCTTGTCGTTCTGGAAGGACCGGATCACGTAGTCGCGATAGCGCCACATCCCCTCGGCGAGTTGGACCTCGGTCGCTTGGAAGTCTTTGCCGGTCGTGTCGATGTAGCCGACGGCATCGAGCCAATGCCGTCCCCAGCGCTCGCCATACTTCGGGGAATCCATCATGCGATCGATGAGCCGGGCGTAGGCGTCGGGCCTTGTATCCGCGAGGAATGCCTGCGCCTCTGCGGGAGTGGGGGGTAGGCCCCAGAGGTCAAAGTAGGCTCGTCGCAGCAGAGTTCGCTTCGAAGCCGGTGGAGACAGTTCGAGGCCACGGCCTTCGAGTACCGAGATGATGAAGGAGTCGATCGGGGTTCGCACCCGGCCGTCGCTCTTGACCTTCGGCGGCGCAGCGGCGACCGGCTTACGGAATGCCCAGTATTGCCGATCGTCGGCCGTCACCTCGGGCGCTTCCGCCTCAGTGAAGTCGCGCTCGAGGGAGGTTTCCACCTCGACGTAGTCAGCAAAGTTGCCCTCGTCGATCCACCCTCGAATGAGTTCCAGCTCCACTTTCTTGATAGGCTCGCCCGCTCCGTCCGGGGGCATGACGCCGCTCTGAAGTTGCCGGATCAGAACGCTCTTGTCGGAGAACCCCTCGGAGATGACCGGGCCGTGCTTCCCGCCCTTCAACGCAGCGGCGAGCGAGGTGAGGTCAAGTCCCGATTGCGGGGCATCGCCACTGTGGCACGCAACGCAGCGGGCGTTGAAGACAGGTTGAATCTCTTTTTCGAAGCGGCTGATCTGGCGGCGGGCCGCATCGGGGATCTCCCCCTCGGCTCGCGATGAGTGTGCCCCGGTCTCGATCCAGCGGCGGATCGTTTGGATGTCCGGGTCGGGCACGACGCTCTCAAAAGCCGGCGGCGGCATCATGTGCCTCGACACCAGTTGCAGGAGGCGGCTGGTGTCGGGCGAACCTTTTTCGATGACAGGCCCGTTGTGGCTGCCTCGGAGCACGGACGCCGCGGTGCGCAGGTCCATCCCCAACTCAGGCGAACTCTTGCCGTGGCAGGTGAAGCAATAGGTGGAGAAGATCGGCAGGACGTCTTGCTCGAACACGGGCGCCCCGGACACGCTTTGCGCGTGCAAGCTCGTGGGCAGGAGCGCCGCGAACAGAATCGCCCAGAGCGACGTTTTGAGTCGAACGCGCATGTCGGTTTTCATTTCAGCTACGTCGCCTGCAGTTCGTCGGAAACCAGATCGCCGATAACCCGCGCGCCGGTGACCGTCACATCCGACGGCGTTTCCATACGGCCGCCGTGGGCGTACTGCGTCTTGCGGTGATCGAGCCCGAGCTGGTGCAACACCGTGGCGATCATGTCCGGCACGCTAACGCGATCAATAACGGACTTATATCCGAAGTCGTCGGTCTCGCCGTAGATGAAACCGGGCTTGAAGCCGCCGCCGGCGAACCACAGCGTGAAGGCATTGCGGTTGTGGTCGCGGCCGTCGGCGCCCTGGGTGGTTGGAAGGCGTCCGAACTCGCCGGCCCACATGACGATCGTGCTATCGAGAAGGCCTCGCTCCTCTAAGTCCCGGACCAACGCCGCCGCACCCTGGTCGGTCTCGGTCGAGATCTTCGTCAGGTCCTTCTTCAGATTGCTGTGCTGGTCCCACGGCTGTCCGGGCCGGGTGGTGACCTGCACAAACCGGACGCCCGCTTCGACCAGGCGCCGCGCCATCAGGCAGCGCATGCCGTAGGCGCCTCGTACGGGGTCGTCGACGGCGTAGAGTTTCCGCACCGAAGCTGGCTCGTTACTGACGTCGAGCACATCCATGGCCTCGACCTGCATCCGGGCGGCCAGCTCGAAATTCTCGATCCGCGATTCCAGCTCGGTCTCGCCCGGCCGGCCATCGCTGTGCATGCGATTGATGCGCGCCAGATAGTCGAGATTGTCCCGCTGCACCCCGGGCGGCAGCGGCTCGGGCGGCTGCAGATGGTGAACCGGCGACCCGCTCATGTTGAACTCCACCCCTTGATAGAGGGCAGGCAGGTAGCCGTTGGCCCAAAGCTGTTTCGCACCGATGGTGTAACCCTTCGGGTCGCGCAAGACGACGTACGCGGGCAGGTTCTGGTTCTCGGTTCCCAAGGCGTAGCTGATCCACGCGCCCATGACCGGCCGGCCGGGGAAGATCTTGCACGTGAGCAGCATGTTCAACCCTTCCAGGTGGTTGTTGTGCTCGGTGTGCATCGACCGGATGAAGCAGAGCTTGTCGACGATCTCGGCCTGGTGCGGCAAGGCCTCGGATATGTCCATCCCGCACTGTCCGTACTTGCGGAATTCGAACGGCGTCGGCATCAGCGTGTTCTTGTTGCCCGGCTGGTGGATCTCGACGCCGTCGGGGTGCGGCTGTCCGGCCATTTTCGCCAGCATCGGTTTCGGATCGAAGAGATCCATCTGGCTGGGGCCGCCGTTCTGGATGAGCTGGATGACGGCCTTCGCACGACCGGGGAAATGGCCCTTGCGGGCGCGGAGGTTGTTGTAGACGGGGACGGGGCCACGCGGCGAAGCTGAGCCGGCGGCGACACCCGCATCCGCCAGCAGGTGCGAAAGCACAACCCGGCCAAAGCCCAACGATGTGAGCTCCAAGATTTGGCGGCGAGACAGGCTCGGCATGTTTCCTCCGGGGCGATCCATCTCAGGTTACACCCATGTCTCGACGGATGTGATCGGCAGAGTTGTCCAATACAAGATGATCCTGAAAGGGGGGAGTGTTTCCAATACAAGATGATCCTGAAAGCGAGTCGGTCGGGTCAGGGCACACTGCGGGTGAATGCAAGTCACCATGCAACATGCCGAACGTCTCACGTTGGCCGAGAGGCGAGAGTTTCTCGCCGCCAGCAACACTCTCAGCTTCGCCGGAGCCGGCCGCCGGCAGATTTATGGCCTGGTCGAACACACCTGGCGCGCCCAGCAGTACCTGGGTTTAGCCAAGAAAGACAAAGGGATCGTGCGCCGCTATCTGGCCAAGATCAGCGGCCGCAACCTGCCACAGATCACGCGCCTGATCCGATGCTACCGCCAAAGCGGGGCGGTGAAGCCCGCAGCGCCCCGTCGCCGCCATCGCTTCCCGACCCGCTACACGAGGGCCGATATCGCCTTGGTCGCCACGGTCGATGCCGCCCACGAAGGGCTCTCCGGGCCCGCGCTGCGGCACATCCTCGAGCGCGAATACAAGGTCTACGGCAAGGCCGAGTACCAACGATTGGTCTCGCTCTCGGCCTCCCACATCTACAACCTGCGGCGGACCGCGGTCTATCGAGAACACCACGTCCATCACACCAAGACCCGTGCCCGCGGGGTGAGCATCGGCGAGCGGCGCAAGCCCGACCCGCGCGGCCAACCCGGCTACTTGCGGGTCGACACGGTACACCAGGGCGACACCGAGACGCACCACGGGCTCTACCACATCAACGCCGTCGATACGGTTACGCAGTGGCAGGTGGTGGGCTGTTGCGAGACCATCTCCGAGGCCCATTTGATCCCGGTTGTAGAGGCCATGCTGCATCAGTTCCCTTTCCGCATCCGCGGCTTTCATTCCGACAACGGTTCGGAGTTTCTCAACCACCGGGTCGAGAAGCTGTTGAACAAACTGCTGGTCACAGAGTTCACCAAATCGCGGGCGCACCGCACGACCGACAATGCTCTGGTGGAGGGCAAGAATGGGGCGGTGGTGCGCAAGCACATCGGACACGAACCGATTGCCGCCGAGCATGCCGGAGAGCTGCAGCGTTTCTACACGGCTCATTTCAATCCCTACTTGAACTACCATCGCCCCTGCGGGTTCGCGACGGTGGAGGTGGGCGACAACGGCAAGCGGCAGTGCCGCTATCGGCTCGAAGACTACCGCACGCCTTACGAAAAACTGCTTTCGCTCGACGAGTGGGAGGATCATTTGAAGGAAGGCATCCGTGCTGCCTTTATCGAGCAACAGGCGCAACGGCTGAGCGACACCGAATGCGCTCTGCGCATGCAGGCGGTCAAGAGGAAACTACTGGCCCAGTGCCGCTCGCGCTGGTGAAACCCTTCCGCGCCGGGGCCGCGCCGCCTCGTCGGACCTTCGGTCGCCATACGGGCTCTCTGCGGCCCGACGAGGCGCAGCCCGCGAACTAGAAAGGAGATCACCACCCACCCTGTGCCCTCACCTGTCCAGACCCCTTTCAGGATCATTCTTGGATTGGAAAATGCTTCGGCCGAGACGACACGATCTTACCGAAGCCGGGCCGCCGAAGGGAACGAAGCCGACGGACGCGGGTTGGGGTTACCACCTCGGCAGGACACGCTGCCACTCCGGGTCGACGTGCTTGCGCATCTCGGCCTCGTCGTCGCGCTTGCGGTAGGGAGTTTTATCGAAGCCGGGTATCCACTTGACTCAGGTGACCCCAACATCTTGTAGTTGGGCTCACAGCGTCTTAGCGTCCCAATCGGCGACGATCGAGCGGTACGGCGTCGGCTCCACCGCCATGGCCTGCTGCACAAGGCGGTAGAAGAGCTTGCCCCGACTGCGTGATCTGCGCCGATTGAAGCGGAACACGAACTCGTCGAGATAGTAGTCCAGATGCTCGTGGCTGACCGCCCCCTGATGCGTGCCCAGCATCCAGCGCTTGAGTAGCGAGATCGCCAAGTGCACCCTCGGCAGTAGCTGCGAGGCCTGCTCGCGGCGGTTGTTAATCGAGATGATACGACGCTGGTAGTCCTTCTTCTTGAGCGGATCGTAGCCCGACCAGTTGTCGGTAACAACCACGCTGCCCGGCTCGACCGACTCCTCGACGAAGGGCATCAAACTGGCCGCCGAGGCGTTCTGAACGCGCTGCATGCGGATGCGCCCCAGCCCGGTGCCTCTCTCTTCCGCGGCGACTGCAATCAACGCTTTACGCTCGGTCTGCCGGCCGATTACCCCTTCTTCTTCAGCGCCCCAGTAGGTCTCATCGACCTCGACGAGGCCCGTCAATCGCTCCCGCCCCGGGCGCACCATCGCTCGCCTCAGCTTGTGCATCCAAGGCCAGGCGGTTTGGTAACTGCCCAGTCCCAGAACGCGCTGTAGACCCAGGGCGCTGGCCCCATTCTTCTGCGTGGTGATGGTCCACATCGCCCGGAACCACAGCCGCAGCGGCTTGCGTGTGTCTTGAAAGATCGTGCCGGCGGTGACGGAGGTTTGCCGCCCGCAGCGAGCGCATTCGAACCACACTTTGCGCACCGGCCAAGCGCGCTCATGCCCACACCTTGGACAGCGGAAACCCTCTGGCCAGCGCAAGGCGAACAGATAGTCGCGGCAAGCCTCCTCGCTCGCAAAGTGAGACTCGAATTCGAGTTGGTCGCGCGGGTAATCCTCCACCAGGCCCTACACTACATCTTGGGGTCACCTGAGTCAAGTGGATACCCAGCTTCTCGAAACGCTCTTTGCCACGCGCCAGTTGGTCGTAGTCGAGTTCGACCCCGAGGCCCGGGCGGTCGGGGATGCGCACGCAGCCGTTCACGATTGGCACGTGTCCACCGGCGACAATTTCGTCGTCGGGTGATTGCCAGGGGTAGTGCGTGTCGCAAGCGTAGGAGAGATGGCTGGTGGCCGCGGCGACGTGGGCCATCGCCATCAGCGACACGCCCAAGTGGCTGTTCGAGTGCATCGACAGGCCGATGCCGAATACCTGGCAGAGCTTACCGAGATGCTGCACCTGGCGCATGCCGCCCCAGTAGTGGTGGTCACACAGGATCACCTGCACGGCCTCCTTCTCGACCGCCTCGGGAATGTGCGTGAACGACGTGACGGCCACGTTGCTCGCCAGTGGGGTGTTGATCTCTTCGGCCAACAGGCGTTTGCGAACCTCGGCCATGCCGTCGATCCCCATGGCCGGGTCTTCGAGGTAGCCGCCTGCCGACAGCTCTTCGGTGAGTGACTGTCCAACGTGGACGGACGTATCGACCGTCCAGGCGGTGTTGGGGTCGATGCGCAGCGGAACCCTCGTTCCGAACTCGCGGCGGAGTTGCCGAATGGTTTCGATCTCGACATCCGGATCGAGCACGCCACCCTTGAACTTGACCGAGCCGAAGCCGTATTCGTCGATCATCTGGCGAACCTGACCCACGAGCGCTTCAGGCGAGAGGGCCTCGCCGTATTTGTCGTCGCGGGCGTCGTCCCCTTCGCCGCCTCCACCGGCGTGTTTGTAGAACGGGTAGGCCGAGAACGGCACCTCGTCGCGGACACGTCCGCCGATCAGCTCGCAGACCGGCTGTCCAACGGACTTGCCGATCAGGTCCAAACAGGCCGTTTCGAGGGCGGAGTAGGTGCGGCTGCTGACGTCGAGCGGATTCTCGCCCGGTACCAAGTGGGTCTGCGACCGCTCGAGACCTCCTGGGCCACCTTCGACCATCGGCAGCAAAGCGCCGGTCAACCGGTAGGGGTCCGCCGCGACGACTTGGTCACTCACATCGCGCAGGGCTTGCGCGGGGCGCTCGCCGCCATAGGTTTCGGCGATGCCGACGACACCGTCGTCACTCTCGAGCTCAAGGACGGTACGCAGGGCGTAGGGCGCATGCAGGCCGTAGGAACTACGCAGGGGAGGGTCGGCGATCGCGATCGAATGAACGCGAAGGTGGGCGATTCTCATTGGCTTCGGGAGAGTCCACCGTTCTCAGGCGAGACAGGCTCCAGGATATCAACCCATGGATTCAGGGTCTTGACGCCAGCTTGCACTGTGCGGCGTGAGGGGACTGGAAGAGGTCTCGCCCCCGTTGGCCGTCACGCTCAGCAGGGCAGGCGAACAAATTCTATTCCAGGACGAGTTCGGGTTCTCCGTCCCGGTTATTCGTCAATGAAATAGACCTGATGGTCGGTTTCAATAGACCGGTAGGACGGTCTGGCGGCCAAAACTACCGTGGGAACGACCACCGGGTCATCCTCCCGGTGATAGACACACAGCGCCATCCTCGGCCCGTAACGGGCCAAGGTCTCCCGTGCCCCCGTGAGTGCATGGCGCTCGGCATCCTCGATATCCATCTTGATGAAATCGACGGAATCGAGAGTCAGGGCGGCAACGGTCTGATCAATTGTCACCGCTCGGACGAGAAGGGCGCCCGCGGGATCCACGCCACCGGCAAGCGACGTCGGGTTGTGAGCGGTCTCGAAATTCAGTGTGCCGGAACTCTCCCAAACAGCCGCTTCGACCAGCACTACCTTCTGCTGGAGTATCTCGTCGGCGAAGCTCTTTTTGAAGCACTCGATGTTCACCGGTTCTGGTTCGAAGGCCACGACCCGAGCGGCACCTCGACGCAGAGCCAGTGCCGTAAAGACTCCCAGATGGCTCCCGGCATCCAAGACGATATCGCGATTCCGGACGGTTACTGGACCGTGTTCATAGATTCGTAGGATCAGTTCCTCGATGATCAGGAACTCGAGAGCCGGCTCGTCCCCCATTCGGCCCCATAGCTGCCCAACCGGCGTGTTCCAAAGGGCTTCACACGGTTCCTGGAGCGCCCTCCGCTCCAGCGTAACGAACCCCGTTTCGAGTAGGGACTCGTCGGAACGCCAAGCCTTGGGGACCAATGCCGAGCCAAGCTGCGACCAGGTGACTTCGCGGAGATCGCCGGAAAGCGCCAGCACCACGGCCCGCGCCCGCCAGTGTGCGGACATCGAAATAACGACCGTTAGGGCAAGAACAGCGACCAAGGCAAAGGGCAAAAAGACCGCGATTCGACGTGTGCGATTCATTCATCGTTCCTGAGGCAATCGTACTACACCGCACCCGGCCTGACCCGTTCAACACCAAGGCCCGGCGGGCGCCGCTCCGTCGGCGGGTCCCTGCTCAGGGTAGCGTGTTAGTCTGAGACCGAGTTCACCATGTCGTTCATCCAAAACCGCTACAACTTGACGGGAGCCGACCTCGAACGCTATCTAGGCGAGGCGTTATCGCAGGGCGGCGACTATGCCGACCTCTATTTCGAGTACACCGCGACCAGCTCGGTGGGCCTCGATGAGTCGATCGTCAAGAGCGCGACGCAAGGCGTGTCGGTCGGCTGCGGCGTGCGGGTCATCAGCGGCGAGAAGACCGGATACGCCTACACCGACGATCTGGCGCCGGAGAGAATCGTGCACGCGGCGCGTGTTGCGGCGCACATCGCTTCAAGCCCGTCGGACACCAAGGTTGCCGGGCTCAACCAGCGAGAGTCGGATCGAAACCTCTATCCCGTGGTCGAAGCCCCGGGCGATGCCGGCCTCGCGGCCAAGGTGGAGCTTCTGCGGCGCGCGGACCGTGCGGCGCGCGCCGAAGACCCGCGCGTCTTTCAAGTGCAGGTCGGCTATCGTGATTCAACCAAGCACGTCCTGGTGGCCACCTGCGACGGGCTGATCACGAACGATTCGCAGCCGATGACGCGGATGGATGTCTCCGTCATCGCCCGTGACGGCGAGCGGCTCGAGCGCGGCCACGACGGCGGAGGCGGCCGCGTGGGCCTCGACTTTTTCGAGGCCGAGAACGCCCCTGAAGCCTACGCAAAGGAAGCCGTGCGGCAGGCGTTGCTGCAACTCGACGCGGCCGACGCTCCCGCCGGCGAGATGCCGGTGGTGCTCGGTCCCGGCTGGCCTGGTATCCTGCTGCACGAGGCCGTCGGGCACGGTCTTGAAGCCGACTTCAATCGTAAGCAGCTCTCCGCCTTCTCCGGCCTGCTGGGCCGCAAGGTGGCGTCGCCGCTGTGCACTGTCGTCGACGACGGCACACTGGCCGGCCGCCGCGGCTCGCTCAACGTCGACGACGAGGGTACGCCCACGGGCCGCGCGGTGCTCATCGAAAACGGCGTCCTCAAGGGATACATGCAGGATCGCCTCTCGAGCCACATCCTCGGCATGCCCGGCACCGGCAACGGCCGACGCCAAAGTTACAAGCACATCCCCATGCCGCGCATGACCAACACCTTCATGCTGCCGGGCGACGACGACCCCGAAGACATCGTCCGTTCGGTCAGCAAAGGGCTCTATTGCGCCAACTTCGGCGGCGGCCAGGTGGACATCACCAGCGGCAAGTTCGTCTTCTCAGCCTCGGAAAGCTACTTGATCGAGGACGGCAAGATCACCCGCCCCGTGCGCGGAGCTACGCTGGTGGGCAACGGCCCCGACGTGTTGACCAAGGTGAGCCGTGTCGGGCACGACCTCAAGCTCGACCACGGCCTCGGCATTTGCGGAAAAGAGGGCCAGAGCGTGCCGGTCGGCGTCGGCATCCCCACCATCAAGGTTGATCAGCTCACGGTTGGCGGCACGACGCTCACCAGCGGCTCGAACTTCCAGGGCTGAAGAGCACGGGTAGCCGCTGACGCACAGCACAGCGAGGATGCTGTCGTCGTTATGTGAGGCGTGCCTACAGCAGTCATACCGGTTCAGTTCAAGTTGTAGGGGTGGACCGCTGTGTCCACCCTGGCGACGGTATTAACCGGGCACATGGGTAACACTTTATGCCAAGCACATAGGTAACACTTTTCGTCCGGGGGTGGGACTTGACTCTGGTCGCCCTCCGGGCTCCCTGCGTCAAGCCCACCCCCGGACGAAAAGTGTTACCTATGTGCTTGGCATAAAGTGTTACCCATGTGCCCGGTTAATACCAGGCGGCAGGGCGGACACAGCGGTCCGCCCCTACAAAGCTGTATCCTCGACACTTCGGAATATCAAGGGCCCAGCCCCTGGCTAGCAAGATCCGGCTTAGATCGCCGGCAGCGGGCGCTGTTCCGGCCCATATCGGAAGGTCAGCGTAGGCACGA
The DNA here is from genome assembly GCA_965261065.1 of Bryobacterales bacterium. GTDB lineage: Bacteria > Acidobacteriota > Terriglobia > Bryobacterales > UBA6623 > JAKZVK01. Next base: position 973,687 of record OZ253444.1, read on the forward strand.
CCTCGCCCGGCGGCAGTCGCAACAGCCTCGGCCGGATCGCTAGAATCAAGTGGCTTTGCCGAGCTTGGACAAAGTTCCTCTGGAACAGCCGTCCCAGCCACGGGATCTCCGAGAGAAACGTCAACCCCGAGCCGGTCTCGCGTTGTTCAATGATCGCCAGACCCGATATCAACGCCATCTCGCCGGTCCTTAGCCGGACGTACGACTGCACACTGCGGTTCGACATCACCGGGATGTCGTTCACCGCGCGCCCGGTGAGCTGCTTCACTTCCGCCTGAAGTTCCAATGAAACCTCGTTGGCGCTGTGAACAAAGGGCGTCACGTTGAAGATCAATCCCAGGTCCTCGAACGTAAACGACGGGAAGGGCTCCTGAAACCCGCCACCCGGAGTGCTCGGCCCCGAGTACCGCGCGTTGATGATCGGAAACCGCTCTCCGACCAGGAAATCCGTTGGCACGCCGGACGTGGTGCGCACCGAGAAGCTATCCATCAGGTGCGCTTCCGACGTAAGTTTCTTGGCGATCACTTGCGTCGACCCGATCGCCACGCCGAACACCGTGCTGCCGCCGCCAAACCCTAAGAGCGGCATCATCGGGCTCGCCGGCATGGCATTCAGGACCGTGCTGAAGTTCGTGATCGGGAAGCTCGACGGCAGCGAGAGCCCGACGGTGGTTTCCTTGGAGTTGACCACCGTGAAAAGACTGACTTCGATCAGCACCTCAGCCGCCGGGGTGGATAGATTCCGGACCAACTCGGCGGCCATTCGAACACGGCTCACCGTATCGCGCAGCACAATCTGTTGCCGCGCGCTGTCGAGGTGAATGCGCCGGATGTCGAGGGTTTGCTGCACCGCCTGCTGGATCTGCTGTGCCTGCTCGGCATTCATCGCGTTGCTGAGCGGCAGGACGATGGCGGCAGTCGGCTCGAGGTCCTTGCGTTTCGCGGGGGTGTCTTCAGCCACCAGAAAGATCTTCGAGGAGACAGGGACGATAAACGTTTTGGTGACGTCGCTGAGCGCAAAGATTACGTCGGAGAAAATCGCATGGTCCAGCTCGAAGCGGAGTTCCTCTTCTCCCTCGTAGTCGCTATCGAAGATGACATCGAGCCCGAAGACCTTGGCCACCTCCTCATAGACCGACTTGATCGAACCGCGAAGCTTGAAGCTGCCCGCGTGGTCTTTCGCTTGTAGCTCGATGGGAGGCTGCAGGCTGCGCTGAATAGGCATCTCCGACAGCGAGGAGACGAGAAGCTGCTCGGCGGCGCGGCTCTGCTCGTACTTGCGCAGGTAGACGTTGGTCGGGTCGAGCGCGAGAGCCGCGTCGAGTTGGCCGACGCCTGCGAGCGTTTGGGCGGCGCGTTGCCTTACCCCTTGGGCGGCGAATACGAGCCCGCGATTGGCCGGATCCTGGGCCCGGGCGGTCATGTAGAGGAGATACGCCTCGACGTCGTTCCCCTCACTCTCGGCCTTGCGGGCCCTCTTAAACAGCTCGTCGGCGCGGTCGGCTCCCGCGGCCGGGGCGGCCAGCAAGGCGAGCAGACACACCACCCCTACGAGAGTCCGGCTCACAAACACTTGACGAGGCCGAGCCCCATCCCGTGCAGCCGGATTGAGAACCGTTCCCCCAACGCCGGCTAGGAGTCAATCCGCCGACGATGGCTCTCAGTAGCGTACTCCGCGAATGAGGCTACGCTTTCGGTACGCCATGTAAGGGCACGGCATGCCGTGCCCGCGGCTGCCGGCGTGGCGAACCTTCCTGTCAGACACAGAACGGACCTGTAAATAAATACTCTACTCAGACCGCTGGCGGACTACGGACCCCGCCGGGGCGCCGCTGCCTTGCGAGAGCCGACTACTCCTCGCTCGGCGTTTCCCGCCGCCCTTGCTTCGCCCGCGACCGCTCCTTCTTCCGCTGTAGGCGCTTCTCGACCGACTGCCGGCTCGGCCGCGTCTTGCGGCGCCGCTTGGGGCGTTTGAGGCTCTCGCGGATCAACGCAGCCAGCTTCTCCCGTGCATCCTCGCGGTTGCGAACCTGATCGCGCGTGCGGCGCGAGGTAACAATCAACTCCCCCGCGGACGTGAGCCGCCCGCCAAGCCGTTCCAGCAGCCGGGCCAAGTCCTCCGCGCTGAGAACCGCGCTCTCCGCCGGCCGCCAACGAATCTCGACCTTGCTCTCGACCTTGTTGACGTGCTGACCCCCAGGGCCCCCGGCTCGCGCAAATGCGATCTCCAGCTCCGCCGCCGGGATCGTGATTCGCTCGTTAACGGTCAAGTCTTCCATGGTCTAGGGAGAACCCCCGGGCGGCGCCATCAGGCATCTTGCCCTCATTCTCCCAGAGCAGGATTACAAACAAAATCCTCGCGCTGCCGTCCCGCCGCGACAAGATCGTCGAGATCATCAACGACCAACATGGCCGTCGGGGAAACAGTGTTGTAGCCCAATCAAAATGTCCCCTCTGGATCAGGTTCGTGGTCGGCCCCTTCGCCTTGCAAGCTGATGATGGCGACGCCGAGGGACCCATCAAGGGTTCGCGAAGCCAAGCCCTACGGGCCCGCCCTTGACTGCTCCCTCGCCGTCGCGAAAACAGCACTCTGCTCAACAAGGCGAAGGGGCTCAAGAGCGTACGGCAAAAGGGGACATCTCTACTGGGCTACAGAGGGGGACATTTCTATTGGGCGTTGACAGGCCGTCGGGGAAACAGTTGCGGTTCGCCGGGTCAGGGCGTAGACTGGTGCAGTCAGAGGAGCCAAATAGGAAATCCTCTCCTAGGGCTCACTCATAGAATGAATTGGTTGATGGTATGTCTTCGGCTCAACAATCGGCTCCGACGGCAATCGAAAATCCTCCATTTGAGCTGATCCGCGAGGGCCTCGCCGAGGGCAAAGTCATACCGTTCCTAGGCGCGGGCGCGTCGCTCGGGCACCGCGAATCGGCAATCACTTGGAACTCGCCCGGGGCCGATTTTCTCCCCAGTGCCGGGGAACTCACCAACTACCTGGATCAAAAAAGCGGATATCCGTCGGGCGAGGAGGCGGACCTTGCACGGGTAGCACAGTTCTTTGACGGCGTCGCGGGCCGTGGAGCGCTCGACGATCAGTTACACAAGGTCTTCTCGGCTAAGAAAAAGTACAAGCCAGGCCGGCTGCACGAATACTTGGCTGGATTCGACAACCTCGTTATCGTCACCACGAACTATGACGACCTCATGGAGCAATCTTTCCAAGCCAAGGGACGCACCTTCCACAAGGTTATCTATCGGACCGATGAGACGACGTTCCTTGTTTGGCAACCGGGCGAGGAGGAACCGCTGGAGTGTTATGCCGACGACCTTGATCTACCGGGTCGGCGAGTCGCCGATCCTCTTCAAGATGCATGGATCGGCCGACCCCGAAGATACGGACCGCGACAGCTATGTGATTACCGAGGACGACTACGTCGAGTTTCTCTCGCGAATGACTTCCAAAATCGCGATACCAAAGCCTTTCGCGAAGCCTTTCCGTAAGAGTCACTTTCTGTTTCTTGGTTACGGCCTTCGCGATTGGAACCTGCGCGTCATCCTCTACAAGATCTGGCAATCGTATCCTCGCAAGAAATATGCCTCTTGGGCCATCCAGCACCAAGCCAATGAGCTGGAGAAGCGCTATTGGCAGCAACGCTCGCTGACCATCTACGAGCTGACCATTGATCGGTTCCTGAAGGGCTTGGGCACCGAAGGCCAGAACCTCGCAGCACCGGAGCCATCGACCCCATGACGGGCGCCGCGACTTCTCCTGCCCTCTCGGAGCAAGCGCCAACCAAAGTCAAGTCGCCGTATGTGGGCTTGGTCCCCTACACCGAGGCCGACTCTCGCTTCTTCTTTGGCCGCGAAAGGGACCAGAGGCGGCTGATCGAGAACATGTTTCACTCGCGGCTGACTCTGCTCTATGGGGCCAGTGGCGTCGGAAAAAGCTCTCTGTTGCGGGCTGGGTTGCTGCGCCATTTGCATCAGCAGATCCGGCAAGCGCGGGCGCGCGGCGAGACGCCCGACCTGGCCGTCGTTTACTTCAACGAGTGGCAGGGCGATGCCCTCCCGCGATTGAAAACCACCGTGGCTAACGCAGTAGCCGAGTCCAACCCGGATGCCCAACCCGTCAGCTACGCCGATGATTCTACCTTGGCCGGCGTCATCGAGGACGCGACGGAGAAACTCGACGGTGACCTTTTCCTGATCCTCGACCAATTTGAGGAGTACTTCCTCTACAACGTGGAAGGCGACGGCCCGGAAACGTTCGCTTACCAGTTTGCGCAAGCTGCCAACCGTCATGGTTCACCGGCCAGCTTCCTGGTTTCCCTGCGCGAGGACTCGGTCTCCAAGCTCGACCGCTTCAAGCGGCTGGTCCCGGATCTGTTCGCAAACTACATGCGGGTGGAGCGCCTGACGGCTCAGCAGGCGAAAGAGGCTATCGAAGAGCCGATCAAGCGCTACAACGAGCTCGACGCCGAGGAGCGGCTGTACGCCGGCGCGATCTCTATCGAGACCGAACTGGTGGAGGAAGTGATCAAACAGGTCCGCGCAGGAAGCTTGCAATTGGGCTCAGGCGGCCGGGGAGTCGCCGGCAGGCGGGAGAATGCCGGGATCGAGGCCCCCTACCTGCAGCTCGTGATGACCTATCTGTGGGACCGTGAGATGGAGGCGGGCTCCCCTAGCCCTCGCTTACGGCTCGAGACCCTTACGAGCCTGGAGAACGATGATGTCCGCGGCGCCGACCAGATTGTCAAAACCCATCTGGACCGCGTCATCGAGCAAATCCTCGGCAAAGACCATCCGATGTGCTCCAAGGTGTTTCAGTTTCTGGTGACACCCTCGGGCACCAAAATTGCCCTCAGTGCAACAGACCTGGCCAAGAATGCAGATGTCACGGTCGATCGCTTGGAACCCGTTCTCGAACGCTTGTCGGGCTCTGAGACGAGAATCCTCGCGCCGGTGGCCGCGCCGAGCGGGAGCCAGGCGCCGAAAGTCTACCAGATCTATCACGACTCGCTTGCACAGGCCATCTTGGATTGGCGCGGACGATTTGAGGAGGCGGCCCGGCGGCGTGCAACCACGCGAAGACTATTGCTCGCGGCTGCGGTGGTGCTGGTGGCGGTGGGTGTTGCGGCTTTCTCTTGGTACCTGAAGTCCGAGGCGGACGCCGCGAGGGCTGAGGCGGAGCGGCTGCAGCAGGTCGCCGACGCTGCTACCTCGGAGGCAAAGGCTGAGCGCGAGAGTTCCAAGGCTGCAGCACTAGAAGCAGAGGCCGCACTCGCCGAGGCGCAGAACAACAAGGAACTCGCCGACCAGTTGCGTGCTCAGGCCGACGATGCAACGCGGCGAAGTGAGCAATTCCAGGGCGAGGCGGAGCAGCAGCGACAGATCGCGGAGAAGCAGACGACCAGCCTGGGCGATCGTTTGGCGGAGGCCGAGAGACGAGCCGAGGAAGCGGAGAAGAAACTTACACAGCTTACCTCCGACTTCGAGAAGGGACGGACAGCTCTTGCAGAGGCTGAACGATCTGCGAAAGCAGACGCTCCTGTGCTGCGAGACTTAAGAGCCATCCAAGCTGGGTTAGCACTAGGCAGCGCCGGCCAAGAAGTACCTGTTGAGGTGGAGCGCCGGCTGCACCAGCTTGCCGGCCCCGAAGGCATGATTCCCCACGAGGTGCCTGACGATGCGACCCGCATCACTTTTGATCCGACATGGGAAAGCCTAATGCGCACCGACCTTACAAAGCTAACGTGGACCTCGATCGGCTCGACCTATCCGATCAAGCCCGGAGTGGTCAAGCAGATTCCTACTAGAGTCAAAGGCTCCGGCCGGCCGACGGCAGTCAGCTACGATCCGGGAGCGGATACGTTGGTCGTTGGCTACTCGGATGGAAGAGTGGCGATGCGCTTGGCCGTGCACCACCGGCAAGAGGTCGGGGAGTTTACAGAAATCTTGCGGCACGATAACAAGTCGGCGGTGACAGCGGTCGCGTCTATTTTCCGTGGCCTTTTCGGAGTCGCGTCTGCGGCGCAAGGCGAGCTACTCATTTCTGACGGGTACCCGGGGGGGGGGGGTCTGACGAGGTTTCTGACGGATACTTTTTCAGGATTACCCAAAGGAGTCGGGGACCTTCTATGGCACCCAAGCGACGCGTTACTAGCCTGTAGCGTGCCCGGCGATGGCCACGTTGTGCTCTGGGCCCCCGAGGAAGGAAGCACAATTCTCGACGACCAATACGGCACCTACGCCACCGCGTTTGGCCCCGACGGACTCTTCGCCACCTTCAGTTGGGAGCATGGAGCCCGTCTGTACTCAACAGACGGGTGGGAGAGACTCAAGTGGGTCGACGATGGCGCTTTCTCGATAGCCTTCCATCCCAAGAAGCACCGCTTCGCCGTCTTACGCGAAAACTACCTGGCTGTGCACGACTCCAAGAACGGCAACGGCCTTTTGCGTTTCGGCGTGTCCCTGGACACAATCGGCGACCGGTCTTTATCCCCGATCGTCTTCAGCCCGGACGGCAAACGGCTGGCTATCCCAGGCCGAACCGGGACCCTCATCTACAGCATGGACTCCAAGCGGCTCGCTGAAATCGCGAGTGTTCGCAACTGCCGGAAGTTTTCCGCACTCAGCCAAGGCTGTCCCGACGTTCCTGCAACGACCGCCGCCGCCAAGTAGCGGTCTTGCTTGAACCCAACGGGCCGGCAGGTGCCTGCAGAATGCCGACGCTACGGAGTAGCCGATGCATCCGAGAGTAGGCGCGCTGTAGCAAAGACCGGTGTTGAGAGGCAATGATAATGTCCCCCTAGCCCAGGTGAGCGTGCCGAAATCCCACGTCATGTGTGAGACTCTCAAACTCGACTACATGTGGTGATTCCATGATGCTTCAACGCGCCTCAAGTTCACATCTTTGACTCTTATAGCTTGTTGTATCAACAGATCTTCGGCGTCCTTAGTGCATGATTCTATCCGGGGATACAAGTTCCGAGTCTCTCAGCCGGCTTCCTTCATCCACCCTTCCAACCCATTCCGCAACAAGCTCAATTCACGGAACAGGATGGCGCGGTCGGCATGGGTATGTTCCAAACACCAAGGCCCCCGAAACCCCGCTGCCCAACCGATGTCGAAACAGCGCTTCAGATCGTAGTTGTAGTGCATGCCGTCCGCAGTCAACTCGCGCGCTTTGAAGTCACAGGTCACTGCCAACGGGAAAGCCTTCTGCAAACCCTCGAAGCGCAACTCCTCGCTGTCCCAATTGCCAATGTCGGGCGACGCGGCGACATTGCTTCCTATCGCGGCCACGAGCCGGGGTAGCACGTCGACATCGTCTTGCATCCAGCCGAAGTTCTCGACCAGCATCTCGACACCTTTCTCCGCGGCGTAGTCTCCTAGCTCGCGGTAGCCGGCCACGTGTGTCTCCCAGTCGGGCTCGTCCGCGCCCGGCAGAGGCCTAGCCCAGTGGCAGCCGAGGCGGGCAGCGACGTCGATCGAGCGCTTGTACGCTTTGATCGCATGGGCGCGAACGGCGGAGTCGCGCGAGTCCATGTTGAGATCGCGCTGGTTCATCTTGAGGTTCGTCAGGAAGCACCCGGCCTTCTCCGCCGCAGTGCGAAAGCGATCGAGCTCGGCGGGGCCCGACTCCCCCAGGGTCGTCGTATTCAAGTCGATCACCCGCATGTCGAGGCTGTCGCGCAGGACGCGTGGGAGATCAAACAACGAGAACTGTTTGGCGTTCGGTTTGAGCGCAACGTGATTGCCCAGCGACGACGTCGTAATGCCGACCTCGCGGGCAAGTTCAGATTTGGTTTCGGCGGCCGCTACTAGCCGCCTGCCTACGTGCCCGGCGAGGCAACCAGCCAAGAATCCTCGTCGCGTCATGTTCATAAGGCAAACCCCTTGCTATCCCAACGGAACCGGCGAACCGAAAAGTAGGGGCACAGCATGCTGTGCCCGTGTTCGGGGCGAGTCGTCCGTTCCAAGCCGCCGGGCACAACAACCTATTTCTCTGCCATCAACTCCCGAATCTGCGCCACTGCCGTCCGCACCTTGAACTCGATCCCCTTCCGCCCGTACTCCACCGACGCGCGCGTGGGGTCGCCGATGACTCCGCTGCCCTCAAACCCGCCGTTCACCTCGCGCTTGCTCAATCGAACATGCTGCGGCGCCGCGGCCAGCAACTGCGACGTGTCGGTGATGCCGGCGTGGGTGCCGATGGTCTCGTCGGTCTCGCCCTGCTCCTTGAGCCAATCGCGAAAGCCGTTATTCGAGTAGTAGTCCGGAACGAAGTGGACACGCGCCTTCTTATCAGCCCACTCCTTGTTCAGGCTCTCGGAAACTTGCTTCATGCCTGCTTGGTTGCCACCGCTATCGCCGATGAAAACGATGTCAGAGAACCCATGAACTTCAAAACTACGGGCCGTGTACTCGAGCAGCTTCATAAAGTGCTCGTTGGGGAGGGTGATCGTTCCCGGATAGCGCATGTGCGAGCTGAGCGGATCGAGATTGCCCTCGGGAACATACGTCACCGCGGGCGCCACCAGTGCCTTGCCCAGCCGCCGGGCAATCTGATCACAGGCATGATTGATGATGTACTTGTGCTTGCCGAGCACCATGTGCGGACCGTTCTGCTCTGTCCCGGCCGTCGGCACGATCACCGTCGGCGTGCCTTTCGCGAGGGCATCGCGAATCTCGGTCCAGGTCAGATTTTCAAGAAAGACGGTGTCAGGCGCTTGGGCGCCCGCCGTGGCCACTGACCAAGCGGCCATGACAACTGTGATCAGCAAGCAACGTAGTTTCATCGATCGTTTCCTCTTCCATCCCTCGCTCGCCGCTACTCTACCGTGGAGGAATGACCGGCAGCAGTACATGAGACGGATACTCCTCGGAGTGATAGATCCTCTGTCTCGCCACGACCCGTTCGGTTGCGAGTGCATTGTTGTTCGAGCCCGTGTTGAGGTTCGGCAGATAGTAAGGGAAATAGCTGCTGGAGACTTCAACACGAATACGATGCCCGGTCTCGAATAGGTTGCCGGTCGCCCGCCACAAATCAATCGTGTACTCGTACACCTGCCCGGGCACGATCTCGCTCAGCTTGTCGGCTCGGAAGGCGCCATGGTTATCGGGGTCGCGATAGCGAGCGCGTAGCACTCCGTCGCAGAGCAGGGACGCACGCCCATCCGGATGAACGTCCACCAGCCGAACCATCCAGTCGGTATCCCGTGCTGAGGTCGAAGCGTAGAGCTTGGCCGAGATCGGTCCGGTGACCTCCACCGGTTGTTCCAACGGAGGCGTCGTATAGACCAACACGTCATCGCCCGCGGCTGACTCTCTCGTATCCACGGGACCGTCAACGTGCCCGCCGACGAACGGGCTGCGTGTTGGACGGGCGGGATCGTAGCTGTAGCCGTCGTGCGGTTTCCCGCCCGGCGGCTGCGTGCTCAGCGTGCCGTCGCCATCGAGCGAATTAGCGTGGCCGCCGCTTGCCAGGTAGTACTTGGTCCATTCGGTCTGCGGCAGAGGTCAGTCTTTCTCCTGGTGCCAGCGGTTCTCGCCCATCACGAACACGTGGACGGGCGGTTCGTCCATGATGCCGTTCTGTTTCCCCTTGAGCCAATAGTCGAACCAGCGGCACAGTACCCCCTGTAAGTCGATGAGGGAGTCCGCGCCGTAGTCGATCCCTGCCAGCTCGCGAGATCCATTGATGCCGTGGGGCCAGGGATCGATGACCAACTTCGGCCGCCGCGCGTCGGGGGTAGAGCCCCTGTTTCAATGCATAGGTAGTGGCAAAGAGGAATCCTCCCGGGGGCAAAATGCTGAGAGCGGCCACGCGGTCGGCTCAGAGCCAATCCCAGGAGGATTCCATGCCAGAACTCTACTACATCGGACTCGATGTCCATAAGAAAAGCATCAGCTTCTGCATCAAAACCGGGGACGGAACGATCGTCCAGCGCGGTCAGGTCGCGGCCACTCGCGCCGCCCTGACCGCTTGGGCGTCAGCCCTCGAGCGCCCTTGGGTGGGCGCGCTCGAAGCCACCCTGTTTACCGGCTGGATTTACGATCACCTCCAGCCCTTCGCCCAGGAACTGCAAGTCGCACACCCGGCCATGCTCAAGGCCATCGCCTGCGCCAAGAAGAAGAACGACCGTCTCGACGCCACCAAGATCAGTGACCTGCTGCGCTGCAACCTGCTGCCGCGCTGCTACGTGGCGCCGCCTGCCCTGCGCGAGTTGCGGCGCGTGCTGCGCTATCGCAATCTGCTGCTGGGCGAAGCCGTCCGCATGAAGAACAAAATCAGCGGGCTACTGATGGAAGTGGGCGAACCCTACGATGCCCGGCGGCTGCACGGGCGCAACTATTTCTACTCCTATCTCGACAGCCTGAGCGACACGCCCGAGTCGGTGATCGAGCTGCTCGCCATCACCCGCGGCAGCCTGGAAATGTTCGATCGTTTGCAGCAGGAGTTACTGCGCGGATTGCGGCGCCATCCGCTGTTGCGGGAACGCGTCGAGTTGCTGCAGTCGATTCGCGGCGTGGGGGAGGTGACGGCGTTGACCTGGGCGCTGGAGACCGTCGAGCCCGAGCGCTTCGGTTCGCTGGGCCAGGCGGTGAGTTACTGTGGGTTGTGTTCGGCACAGCGCGAGTCGGCCGGCAAGACGCAGCGGGGACCGCTGTCGAAGCAGCGCAACAAGCATTTGCAGCGGGTGCTGATCGAGGCGGCGAAACTCGCGCCGCGCTGGAACCCGCAACTGCACGACGTCCATGAGCGGGAGTTGACGCGCGGGTCTCGCAATCGCGCGACGTTGGCCGTGGCGCGCAAGTTGGTGGCGTATCTGCGGGCCGTGGACACCAGTGGCCGCGCGTTCGTGCCGCGGGTTGCGGCCGAGGCGTAACGAGGAGAGTTTGCTTTTTTTCTGTTAAAAGGAGAAACGAAGAGTTTCATCGACGCTGTGCGGTGTCACGAGCGGCCCGCCGGTCCTCGCCTGTTGGGGACTACGCGAAGGAGTTTGCTGGGAGTTTCCTGGGAAATTTCTGATGCGTCCGTATCTCTGTTTCGAGGCCGGCGGGCCTGAAAACCCAAACTGAATCTTCCGCGACGGTCCCCCGGCCGGTACGGTGGGGCGACCCGATGCGCGCACATGGATGTCTGGTCACGTGACTCGTTGACCTTGCGACTTGATTCGCAAAAACGCTCGGGCTGCGAAGCGTCACTGCTGAAGACAACGCCCCCGCTGACGGGAGGATTCGGATGACTGCGTCCATCCTTGACAGATACCTATCATGGATGTCCCTCATGCCCTTGTAGTTCTGGGGAGAGCCTGGATAGTTGGCGTCGAACCAGCCGGTCAGGTTGAGTGAAGGAACGCCAATCTTTTCGTAACGGTCGTAGGAGTTGCGAGCCCAGTAGTCGTTCTCGGTGTTGTTGCGGATCCACTCCTCGAACCACGGCGCATTGCGCACACCCATGATCTCGGCGATGCCGGCTTGCGGCACGTGACTCATGTTCTCTTCGCGCCGCTCGGTGTGTCCCCAGTAGGGGGCCGAGCCAACGGTCTGCGCCGTCCGCCTCGCCATGCCCGCCATCCAGTCGATGACCCAGCTCACCAGGATGCCGTTTTGATAAGGCGCATTGAGCAGCCCGCTCGAGGGCGGGGCGACTCGCGGGGCGATCGCTTTCAGGTGGAGCGGAGCCTCCGAGGCCGTCCACCACTGCGTCCAACCTCCGTACGATCCGCCAATCATGCCGATATTGCCGTCGCACCAGGGCTGATCTGCCATCCACTCGACCAGGTCATAGCCATCAGTCTTGTGCTTGCCGGTGAAAGGGTCCCATGTGCCTTGCGAGTCGTACCGGCCTCGCACGTCGGAGAGCACCACCGCATAACCGCGCTCAGCGAACCAACGCGCCCGCTTGGTGAGGCCCTCTCCCAGGTTGTCGTAGGGCGTGTGACTGAGAAGGGCCGGGAAGCGTCCCTCCGCGTCCGGCTGGTAAATGTCGGCGGAGAGGCGCACCCCATCGCGCATCGCGACCCGATGGCCGCGCGAGGACTTGACCTGATGCTCAGCCCGAGAATACTCTCCCGCGTCCGGCTTCTGTCCCCAGCCCGGTATAGCCGACGCGCCGAGAGCGACGAGGCACGCAAGCAGCAGACGCCCGCCGCGGGTTGGTGCTTTCATCTTCGAGATGGTTGCCATGGCCGCTTCCCCGACCAAGTAGTCGCCTTTAGGCGGCTTTCGCGCAAAGCGCGTTGTAGGCCGGTCGTTTACGGCCGGTTCAGCGGCCCTGGGCTTTCTGGAAGGGCGTTTGAACGTCCTTCCTGGGTCGGTCGGCTTTAGCCACATTCTGACCTCTCACCTGTACGCGCTACTCCGGCAGCGACCACCGCACAACCCCCATGTGGTAGCGCCGGTGCTCCGGAACGCCTTTGCTGTAGTAGGCGGTCACCAGCGTGCCATCCGGCAACTGTATCGTGGAAGGATAACCGCCGTCGGTTGATTCCACCAGGTTGACGATGCGCGTGGGCGCTTTCCAGGTCTTGCCTTCGTCGTCGCTGAGGCGCCGGCCAACCCCTTGGTGGCCCTTCTCCCTGATTCCGTAGGTCAGCAGGATGCGGCCGTCTGCGAGGCGCATCAAGTGAGCGGGATGCTGGCTCGGCAGCGTCAGCGGCCCGGCGTTTTTCCAGGTCCGTCCTTCGTCCTGCGACACGAATAAGTCGAGGTGGTCGTCGCCGTAGGTGCGGGATGCGGCCAACCAGCGGTCGGCGCGCAGGCGCAGCACCGATGTTTCGTTATAGTCGTCAGGCCCGAGGACGACACCGTCTCCCCAGGTGCGTCCGTCGTCCCTGCTGTAGAGCAGGTAGGCGCTTCCTTTCCCGGTCGCCGGCCGCGACGTCGAGTTCCAGTCGCGCTCCTCTTGATAGAACGGCGCCGCCAACATCCGGCCCTCCATGCGAACAACGTCACCGAAAGGGATCAGGTAACTGACGCCGTCCGGAAGCTCGACGTCGAGCGAGCGCTGCCAGGTGCGGCCGCCGTTGGGCGAGCGGCTGACCATCACCGGCATGATTTTGCCGCGCAGGCCTTCACCGCCCCACCCCGACGCCAGCACGACCAGGTCGCCATTGTGCGCCTGACCGGCGGCGACGTTCATGCGATTGGTCCCCGGGTCGTGCGTCGTTGCCGTGCCTCGCAGCTTCCAGAGCTTGCCGCCATCGGTGCTGGCCCAGACTTCCACGTCGCCCTCGTGCAAGCCGTGGCTCGGCCGGTTGAAGATGGCCGCGGTCAAGTCGCCGTTAGGTAGGACCGTGAGGTTCGGCCAAGCACAGACGTTGTCAACGGCGACATAGCGCTCGTGCGTCTCGGCAAGCAGCGCGAGCGAGACCGCCAGGCCAAGAATCATTACGAGGGTCGCGGAGATCTGTTTCTGTGTCATCTGCATGTTCTCCGGCGTCGATTGTACCCCAAGTGGCGTAAGGCTCCAGCCTTGCCGAGTCTCGATTCATCGGGACTCAGGATGGCAAGTTATCGAGCACCCGCTATGGGCCGCGGACCTGAGAACCGAGGATTCGGTTCTCGGCAAGCCCGAGCCTTACGCCACGGCGCGCTAAAATCAACGCGAACTCCCCGCGGAGGCGACAAGCCATGAGAAATCCCAGTCTTGCTGTTTGGCCACTGCTTGCTGTTGTGCTGCTGCTCGGCGAATCGAGGCAGGCCGTTGCGCAAGACCCAAACGTCCAGCTCGTTGAAACGCAACCCGAATGGAACGTCCTATACGGCCACGAGCGTTTCGGCGAGGCGGCGGAGATGCTGCCCAACTACGTCCGGAAACTGCTCGACGCGGCGAACACGGAACGCTCGCGCGTCATTGCCGATCTGCAAACGCCCGCCGCGCTGAGCCGCTACCAAGACGAGACGCGGGCCAAGCTTCGAGCGGCATTGGGCGAGTTCCCGGCTCGCAACCCACTCAACGCGCAAGTGTCCGGCGTGTTGGAGCGCGGCGACTACGCGATCGAGAAAGTCGTCTTCGAAAGCCGTCCGCGCTACTACGTGACGGCCAACGTCTACGTGCCGCGCAAGGCACGCCCGCCCTACCCCGCAGTGCTCGCTCCCGTCGGTCATTGGGGGCTAGGCAAAGCGTTCGAGGAATACCAGCGCCTCGGCGCGTTTCTCGCCCGGCGCGGTTATCTCGTCATGGTGTACGACGTTCCGGGACAGGGCGAACGGCGCCAGTACTTCAACCAAACGCTCGGCCGCGCGCTCATCGACCCCGGCACGTCCCACTGGTTCGTCACGCTTGAGCACGGCTACGCGGGTGGGCAAGCCATCTTGACCACCGGCAACTACGCCTCTCATCTCGTCTGGGACGGCATTCGCGGCATCGACTATCTCTCCGGCCGTGAGGACGTTGATCCGGAGCGCATCGCCTGTACCGGGACGTCGGGCTGGGGCTTACAGACCGAACTGCTGTCGGCGGTCGACGATCGCATCAAGGTCTCGATCCCTGTTTGCTACGGCGGCTGCAACCCCGACAACCCGACGCGCAAGGGCCTGAGCATCACCGACATCGATGCGCTGATCGTCCCGCGCCCTCTACTGATGATCGAGGCCACCGGCGACCCGCGCGCAAGCGTTCTCAAAAAGCAGCAGCGCCACCAGGAGATCGCGCGCCTCTACGAGGTCTTGGGGCAGCCCGCGAAGACGCGCTACATGATCGCCGAGGGGCCGCACGGTTACATCGAGAGCATGTACGAAGCGAGCTACGCGTGGATGGAACGCTGGTGGTCGAAGTCAGGGTCGAAGCAACAAATCAAAGAGCCGATCGTGGCGGCGGAGCCTACCGAAGCCCTCTTCAGCACAGCCACGGGGGAAGTGACGACGTCGCTCGGAGGCGAGACTGTCTTCACGTTGAACCGGGCGACAGCAAGGAAGCTTCGATCCGGGGCACGGCATCCTAAGAATCAGGCTGAGCTGCCGGCGTGGCGTCGTCAAACGCGCGACAAGGTTCTCTCGCGGCTCGGTATCGGCGGCGAGGCCGGCTCACTCGATCCGCAGCGGCTGATCGAGGTCGACAAGGGCTCGTACAAGCTCGAGAAGATCGTGTACTACAGCGAGCCCGAGATCTACGTGCCGGGCCTGCTGTTTCTCCCCCAGACGCCAGGGCCTCACCCGGCGGTCGTGTTCGTGAACGAGGGCGGGAAGGCCGGCGGCGGCGTGGTCGAAGACTACGTGCGGCCTCTGGTAGAGGCGGGGCACGTGGTCTTCTCGATCGACCCGCGCGGGATGGGCGAAACGCATCCCAAGTCGCCCCGCGCATCGACCCCGACCGACTTTAAACAGTTTGTCCACGATGACGAGTCCAACTTCTACTACAACACTCTGCGCGTCGGCAAGACGCCGATGGGCATGCGCGCGACCGACGTGATGCGCGCCGTTGACTACCTTGCGTCACGCGCCGACATCGACGGCGATCGCATCTCGGCGATCGGGCACGGCCTGGGCGGATTGATCGTGCTCTACGCCGCCGCAGTCGATGCGCGCATCGCCTCAGTCGCCTGCACGAGATCGCTGGTCTCGTACGAGGCGATCGTCGAGAACGAGATCTATACGCACCGCTTCACGGCTTTCGGGCCCGGGTTCCTGAAGGACTTCGATCTGCCCGAAGTCGCTGCACTCGTCGCGCCGCGGCCGCTGCTGCTCGTGAACCCGGTCGACCAACTGCACCGGGTCGCGAGTCCTGATGAGGTCGAGACGACTTACCAGCCGACCGCCAGTGTCTACGGTCTTGCCGGCGAGGCGAGCCACTTCACTTCGGCGCATTCGGTGACGGCCAAGCGCACCGCGGAGCACTATCTCGATCACTTGAAACGGCGGTAGCGGCCTGGGGGTCAGGCAACGGGGGTCAGACGATGCCGGGCAGCCGCTTCGTGGCGTTGGGGAGCCCCGCCAAGCCGGCGCCGAGGGCTTCGTTCGCGAGGGTGAGGTAGAGGTCGCCCATGGTGCCGACCATCTCGCTGTGAACGCCCGTCTTGAGGTTGCCCGCATGGCCGGCAACGATCGCGGCGAGGCCGTTGTTCTTGTGGGCGTTGGCTTCGGCGTGTTCGTGAATGTAGAGCAGACAACAACTGTCGAGTAGCGTGCCGTCGCCTTCGGGGATGGACTTGAGCTTCCCGACCAAGTAGGCGAACTCTTCAACATGCCAACGGCAGATGTCGCGCAAGACGCGTTGGCCTTGCGGCCCGTCGGACTGGTTGTGCGTGTAGTCGTGATGCCGGAGCGTCGTGTAACCGAGCCAGGGCAGGCGGGTCAGGCTCTGGCATTTAGTCAGCATGTACGAGGCGACGCGCGTCTGTCCGCTGGCGAAGGCGTGCGCGAGGAGGTCGGACTGCACCTTGGCGACGCGCGGCCAGTCGCGCTTGTCGCCACCAACTTCCGGCTCCTCGACCTCGCTGTAGTCGGGCGGCAGCGTCGTGACCGCGCGCTCGAGATCACGCACCGACGCGAGATATTCATCGAGGCGCACCTGATCGTGCCGGCCCAGGCGGGATCGCAGATCAGAAGCGCTTTGGCGCACCGAGTCGAGGACGCTGGTTTTACGATCAACCCAACCAGGATCCTTTACGCCAAAGAAACGGTCGAACAGATGGCGCGGAATCATCTCTGGCGGTAGGGCTCGATCGGGCCCGGCCCAACTCATGTTGCGCTGAATGCTATCGCCGTGGGACTCGGGGCACACACCGACTTGCAGCGAGCGGAACCGCGAACGGCCGCCCAGTTTGCCCGCGATCCGCTGATCGATCGAGGGGCCCCCCGCGCCGCGCCCGGTGAACGGCACGCCCGACATCAGCCCGCTCATCGAACGGTGATGGTCGTTGCCCGGGCCGGGGACTCGCGCTATATCGTTGTCGAGGCCCGAGATCACATGGATGTCGTTGCGAAACGGCGAGAGCGGCGACAGGCACGGCGTCATGCGGAAGCCGGCGCCTGTCTCGGAAGGAATCCAGTAGCGCTCCGGGATGCCGTTGCCGTTGAACCAAACGACGAAGCGTGACTCGATCGGCGTTTCGGTGACTCGGCCCGCCGGTGTCGCGGCGGCGTAGGCCGTACCGTTCGGGTTGAACATCGCCTCGAGCGGCGGCAGGCCGATCCGGATGATCGCTCCGGCCAGACCGGCGCCCTTGAGGAAGGAGCGCCGTGGAATGTTTTTGTTGAGGTTCACGATACCGACCCTAAAATACCCACCCTAATGATAGTCGAAAACGCGGTTGTCGCACGCCGTCTTGTCGGTGGGTCGGGGACAAGAGCCGAGCAAGGCTCGGCTCGGCACGCCACGGGCGTACGCCACGTCGCGAGCGGCTGCGTGGTGTGTTACGGCGCGCGAGCACGGCATGCCGTACCCCTACATTGTGAACCCGCGCTCCCCGAACTGATTTGGACTTGCCGCTTTGCTTGCTATTCATGGCGGCTCACCTGGCAGCGCGGGTTGCTCTTTCGAAATGCTTCGGCCGCGGCGGCGGTCACGTTGGTGCCGCCGAGATAGAGATTGCGCAGCGAAGGGATCGAACCGAGTTGCTCCAAACCCTTGTCGCTGATGGGCGTGTCACTCAGGTCGAGAACCGCGAGCTTGGGCAGGGCGCGCAGATGTGATAGAGACTCGTCGGTTATTTTCTCTGCCTTCCACAGGCTCAAGCGTTCGAGTTGCGACAACCCGCTGAGCGCCTTGAGAGCGGGGCCGGTGATTCGAGTCTCTCCGAGATCGAGGGAACGAAGACGCTCGAGAGTGGCGAGCTTCCGCACGCCGAGGTCGGCGACCTTGAGGCCGCGCAGGTTCAGCGACTCAAGGCTCGAGAGCGAGGCGATGACGTCGATGTTCAGATCGGTGACGGCGACGGACCAGAAGCCGGAGTTGCGCATTTGGCGTCCGCTGAGGTCGAGATGCTTGAGGCGCGGAAGCAATTGCAGGACGCTGAGACCCTCAGCAGTCATCTTGTTAGCGCCGACGGAAAGCTTCTCCAGTTCGGTGAGTTCGCCCAGATGGACCATCCCGTTATCGGTGACCTGAGTGAAACTGATGTCCAATGACTCGAGCGACGGCAGCTCGGCTACGTATGCCAAGCCGGTATCGGTGATATCGGTGCCGCGCAAGCTTAGGCTCTTGATCTGCGTCCATCCGCGCAGGTGGACGAGCCCCATGTCGGTGATGTGCTCGGCGGCATAGAGGTTCAACTCCGCGATTCCATCCAGCGTCTTGAGTTGATCGAGCCCGGAATCGGTGATACGCGTCAGGGAGAGGTTCAGCTTTCGAAGATGCGGCAAGCCATGGAGCCGGCTGAGATCATGGTCGCTGACCCATGTGAAGCCCAAGTCCACTTCCTGGATCCGGCTCGCGTCATCGCGGCCAACCCGGCCGCCCTCCGCGGCCACCCAGGCAGCTCCGTCAAGCTCCGATGCCCCGGATGCCTCGACCGTGAAGCCTGCCAACGCCGCGACGACGGCGCATCCGAGAGCGATGGAGAGCGGTTTCATGTTGGCTGTCAGCTTCCTCGCCGGGTCGGCAGTCCCGAGCCTGGGTCCCAGATGATTTCGCACTCGGGAAGGGCGGTCTGCAGTTCCGCCAAGCCCTTCTCGCTGATGAGGGTGTGGTAGAGGTTCACTCGCTGGAGCTGTGACATGGTACGGAGCTGCTCGAGACCGCGATCGGAGACGCGGGCGCTGTTTAACTGCAGGTCAGCAAGGTTCGGCAGGGCTGCAAGATGCCGCAGGCCGTCGTCGGATACCAAGGTGTAGTCGAGATTCAAGCGGCGGAGGTTCGTCAACCTGGCGAGCGCCGCCAGCCCGGCGTCCCCCGCTCGGGTGCGTGTCAAGTCGAGCTCTCGCAAGGCTTGCAGGCTCTCCAGGGAACACAGGCCATCATCGGTGAAGCGGCCGTGGCGCATGACGAGCGTTTCGAGGCGGACGAGCTTCGACAGATGAACGAGGCCGAGATTGCCGATGTCGCTGCCGCTGAGATCCAGGGACCGCAGGTTCTTGAGGCGGCTCAGATGCGCGAAGCCATCATCGGTCAGATCCGTCTGGGCGAGGCTGAGCTGCTCGAGTCCTGACAGAGCAGCTAGGTGTCTCGCTGCGTCGTCGCTTAACGCGACACCGGATAGGTCAAGGTCGATGAGCTGTCCCAACGACGTTAAGGTTTCTAACCCGTCTCCTTGCACGGCGGTGTTGTTCAAGCTGAGCTTGCGAAGCTCGGTGAGCCCGGCCAGCTCGCGCAGAGCGGAGTCGGAAACCGCCGTGTCGGCAAGATTCAGTTCCTTTAATCGAACGAGCCCGCCGAGGTGACCTGCGCCCAGGTCACTGGTTTCCGTCGCCGAGAGATCGAGCGCCTGCAAATGGCGGAGGCTCGACAGGTTTTGCAGCTCGGCATCCGTGACCGGCGACCCGGCCAGGGCGACCATGGTGACGTGACCGCCTGACTCCTCAACGTCACCGCCCAGGGAGCGTACCCACTCCGCGACTGCTTTCTCGTCCGGCTCTTCGAGGATGCTGACCGGCCTCGATCGAAGCCCCGGCCGGGCCGAGGAGTCCATGAACACAACGTGGCAGGCGGGCAGTGCCGCGCGCAGTGCGTCCACACCGGCCCTCGTGACACGGCTATAACGCAGGTCGACCTGCTTGAGGTGCTTGAGCGAGGCCAGGCTCTCGACCACGCTGTTGGTCGCGAAGGTGCGGTAGAGGTTGAGCTCTTCGAGCTGGGCCAACGCCCGCAAGTGAGCCAGCCCTTCATCGGTGACGTTGGCGCCCAGCAGATTGAGCTTCCGCAGGCGGGTGGCATTCCGCAAGTGAGCCAGCCCGCGATCGGTGATGTTGATTCCTTCGAGGTTGAGTTCGGTGAGTGCGTGAAGCGGGGCCAAGTGGGAAAGACCCTGGTCGGTCACGAGTGTGTCGCGCAGGTTGACCTTGCTGAGGCGCGGCATCTTGGCTAGAGCGGGCATCGCGTCGTCGCCGAACGAGGTGTAGCTCACGTCGAGGAGCCGCAGGTCGGTGAGTCCGTCGAGCGTGGTTCCTTTGACGGCGGTGCGGCTGACGAAGAGTTCCCGCAACGTGCCGTGCTTGGCGAGATGTCCGATCGCGTCGTCGTCAATCGGGATGGGGTAGCTGAAGACGGTGGCGCTGATTTGTAGCGTCTCGAGGTTGGGGAGGTCTTTGAGAAAGGTCCAGCCGTCGGTGGCGTCGCGCTTGGGGACATCGTCGTAGAGCTTCTTTCGCTTGACCTCCAGGGAGAAGGGCCGCGGGAATCGCCCACTGGCGTAGAGCGCTTTGAGGTGGGGCAGGCGCCCGATGCGCTGGATGTCTTCGGGCGTGAAATCGGTGTCGACCAGGTTGATGGAGTGGAGTTGAAATGCGTCCCAGGGAAGGGCGGTCAGGTCCCAAATGTGGCGCTGCTCGCCCGCCAGGATGACGCTGCCGCCCTTGCGCAGGACCCACTCGGCGACGGACCGATCGGGGGAGGGGGCTTGGGCCGGGGCGATGGCGGTGGTCCAGAAGAGCAGGGCGGTTAGGGCGATGGCGCGTGTCAGGGTTGTAAGTCGTGATTCGTGATTCGTGATTAGTGATTCGTGAACCTCAGGCCAACGCGAGGTGAGCGAGCAGGAATTGGGTTCGTCCTTGGCCCCCGGAAAGGATTGGGTTCGTTTCGCCCTTCGATCACGTGCTGGTGTGGGCGAGAGAGGTGGCCTGCGCCGGTGGGGCTGGGTCGGACGGGGAGAACCTGAGTCGAGAGAGTCTCGACTCGGCAAGCTGAGAGCTTGCGCCACGGCTGCCGCGATTGGGTTCGTCTTGCCCCTGCGAATTGGGTTTGTGCTGGCGGGCACGGCATGCCGTGCCCCTACATTGTGAAGAGCGGCTGCGGCGTGAGGCCGGGCCTCGCGGGTTTGTCCGCGTTTGTCCGCGTTTGTCCTATTTCGTCCTATTTCTATGGGGCGCGGTGAGAGTTCGCGATGTATGGGTGGCCCCCAGGTTGCGGGTGGGGCCGGGGGAGTTGGTTGAGTCGCCCTGTCAGGGCTCAAGAGAAGTTGGCGGGCGTCGGTGTCCCTGGGCTCACGCCCAGGGCTGTTATTTGGATCACCCCTGCGGGGTTCACCGTCGCGGCCGGCGGCGCGTGGTGAGTGGGTCGGCCTGGCGCTCGTGCTTCCTATCCAAGTACGGCGCGCCGTTTCGAATGCTGGTGAGATCGCGGCCACGTTTCCTCGCCTCTAGTATAGGCGCCGATGGTGGGGGTGGCGGGGTACACGGCGAGGTAAGTGATTGAAAAGATGGAGGACATTTATTCTGAGAATCTGTGACTCCTGCAACAGAGAAGTCGGGCCTGGCTGCGCTTCATCTCACCTCGGGAGCAGCGCCCCTCAAACTGTGTGCGAAACGCAGGTGAGCGCGGATGAGTTGGGTTCGATTCGTGCCTCCGTCGGTGGAACGGCGGAGCGGAAACCCGGATTGGCGACGGCTTGCCGTTGCAGGTGCACCTTCTTTGTCGTGTAGGACGCCTCGACGAGGAGTAGCAGCAAGTCGAGGGTGGTGGCCGCGAGGCGGTGGCCGACGCTGAAGGGATAGGAGCGCGGGAACTCCTCCACCTTGGGCAGGAGCAACGGCGAGAAGTCGTAGGCTCTGCCGACCACGAGAGCAGGTTCGACACCTGCCTTACGTGGCATATGTCAACAGCCGAAGAAAATTTTCGCCAGGGGCTTCGCCCCTGGTAGAGGGAAAAGGGAAAAGGATCAAGGGAACACTTCCCGGACGCAACGAAACCCTATGCTGAGGCCCCCGGGCACACCCCCGTTGCGATACGAGCAGCGGAGGTACGGATCGTCGTAGCGCCAGGAGCCGCCCCGGAAGACCTTGGAATTATCCTTGCGAGGACCTTGCGGGTCCGTTTCGGGCGAGTTCTTGTAGTAGTCCTTGTCGTACCAATCGTTGGCCCACTCCCACACATTTCCGCTCACGTCGTACAAGCCCCAATCATTCTGCGCGTATCGCGCCACGGGCGTTGTACCTCTCGAGCCGTAGTTGGCGTGCTCCTGGTTGATCTTGTCTCCCCAGGGATACTTTTCCCCTTGCCTCCCTCCCCGAGCGGCGTACTCCCACTCCGCCTCGGTTGGCAGCCAGCCGCCGCCGGCCCAATCACAGTAGCTGGGTATCCACTTGACTCAGGTGACCCCAAGATGTAGTGTAGGGCCTGGTGGAGGATTACCCGCGCGACCAACTCGAATTCGAGTCTCGCTTTGCGAGCGAGGAGGCTTGCCGCGACTATCTGTTCGCCTTGCGCTGGCCAGAGGGTTTCCGCTGTCCAAGGTGTGGGCATGAGCGCGCTTGGCCGGTGCGCAAAGTGTGGTTCGAATGCGCTCGCTGCGGGCGGCAAACCTCCGTCACCGCCGGCACGATCTTTCAAGACACACGCAAGCCGCTGCGGCTGTGGTTCCGGGCGATGTGGACCATCACCACGCAGAAGAATGGGGCCAGCGCCCTGGGTCTACAGCGCGTTCTGGGACTGGGCAGTTACCAAACCGCCTGGCCTTGGATGCACAAGCTGAGGCGAGCGATGGTGCGCCCGGGGCGGGAGCGATTGACGGGCCTCGTCGAGGTCGATGAGACCTACTGGGGCGCTGAAGAAGAAGGGGTAATCGGCCGGCAGACCGAGCGTAAAGCGTTGATTGCAGTCGCCGCGGAAGAGAGAGGCACCGGGCTGGGGCGCATCCGCATGCAGCGCGTTCAGAACGCCTCGGCGGCCAGTTTGATGCCCTTCGTCGAGGAGTCGGTCGAGCCGGGCAGCGTGGTTGTTACCGACAACTGGTCGGGCTACGATCCGCTCAAGAAGAAGGACTACCAGCGTCGTATCATCTCGATTAACAACCGCCGCGAGCAGGCCTCGCAGCTACTGCCGAGGGTGCACTTGGCGATCTCGCTACTCAAGCGCTGGATGCTGGGCACGCATCAGGGGGCGGTCAGCCACGAGCATCTGGACTACTATCTCGACGAGTTCGTGTTCCGCTTCAATCGGCGCAGATCACGCAGTCGGGGCAAGCTCTTCTACCGCCTTGTGCAGCAGGCCATGGCGGTGGAGCCGACGCCGTACCGCTCGATCGTCGCCGATTGGGACGCTAAGACGCTGTGAGCCCAACTACAAGATGTTGGGGTCACCTGAGTCAAGTGGATACCAGGCTCACAGTATTGCTGTGCGTCACGCCAGGTCACGTTCACAATCGGGTGATCCGGATATCCCCTCTCGAGAGATGGCATCGTCAGGTTCTGGTCATCGACAAATCGGCGGTATGCCTGGACAGTCACCTCTGTGCGGCTCAGCCAGAACGATTTTGTGATCTTTGTCTCGTGGGGAGAGGGCTGTTCGTCGGTCTGGCAGTCGTCATCCCCGTCTACGCAGCCCATTTGGAATTCCCCGCCGGGGATCTTGACGTATTCGAGGCCGCCTTTCGCTTCGTTGATCCTCGTCTCCGCGCCATTGGGGGGAGGGCTGAGCTCGATCTGTACGGGTGCTGCTGACTCGGCCACCGATTCAGGCTCAGGTGGAGGAGGTGGCCAAAAGTAAAACACAGCCAGCAAAACGGCCGAAAGACCGATCAACCCCGCCGGGATCAGCCTCTTCTTCCTCGTCTTCCAATAGGCTTTCCCCTCCTCTCTTTCTCGGTAGACATCTCTTTCTTGGGCGCCAGCCGTGGCCCGCTGCTCTGGCGGCGGGCGCTTCGCTTTGGCCTGAGCCCGGCGGCTCTTTTCCTCTTCCGGTTCGGTCGGAACGAAGGCGGTGGGCGCCGATGAAGTGTTTGTCGTGCCGGCAAGGATCTCGTCGATCTCCTCGGAGATGCTCGCAAGAAGATCGCGCCGTTTTTTCAGCCTCTCGATGAGCGTCCTTGCATCATCGTGGGTCTCGGGATCTCGCAGACTTCTCTTGAGATCAAACAGAAGGGCGCTCTGCTGTTCAAAACTCAGATGCGCTGCCGTCGCGACTTGTTCCTGGAGGCGGCCAAGATAGGAGATAGGAAGTTCCGGGGCCTCTGGTAACGGGTCGGGGAGAGGTTTGGGGGAAGGAAGGTGATTGATGGCTCGAGCCAAGCGAAAGGCGGCATCAACCTCCCGCTGCCGGTAGTCGACAAACTGAACCGCCGATAGGGCGGGCGGCAGC
Organism: Bryobacterales bacterium; assembly: GCA_965261065.1. GTDB lineage: Bacteria > Acidobacteriota > Terriglobia > Bryobacterales > UBA6623 > JAKZVK01. The sequence continues at coordinate 997,865 of OZ253444.1, forward strand.
AGGTTGGTAGAGACCCCCTCCGCCACCAGAACGGGCAAGATCGGTTTGCCCAGGTCGGCAGCATATTGGTATTCGCGGGTACACGGGGTGGAGTTCAGGGCTTCCGGAGCCAATGCGAAGACGAAGACTTCACAGGTGCGAATCTGTGCAAGAATCTGGTCCCACCAGGCTTGGCCACCGCTTATCTCCCGATCGAACCAGGCGTCATGGCCCAACGCTTCGATGTCAGCAGCCAGAGTCTTGACGATGGCTTCACTTTGGCGGTTGTAGCTGATGAAATACGCTGCCATGAGCTGTCAGGAGTTGCTCGTCCGCTACGGGGCCTTGGGTTCGTCGGCCATCGCTCAAAGGCCGTGGAGGTGCGTGAGGGAGATTGTAGCGTGTTTTCGGTTGTTAGGGAGAGCAAAAAACGGGAGAAACAGGAGGGAAACTGCGCGGAAGTCGGAATTTGTCTGTCCGGAAGCCCGTGACGACCTCCGGCGGATCGATCCCGCGCGATGTGGCCGTGCACATTTTCTATTGGATCGATTGATTTGTCAGTTCAGGAGTGAGCGACGTTAGGAAGTTGAAGGCGCCCCTGGCCAGATCTAGAGGATTTTGGCGTGACGTCAGGGTTCGTGCCGGACCGCTCCCTTACGGTCACGGCTCGGTTTTTCTCCCCGCAACGACCCCAACCACAGATCCGTGCTGGTCGCTGCGCTAGAATACCGCCTTCATGCCGCAAGACCTTTCGCCGCGCGCGGACCCTTCTCCTAACCTCGATAGCCCGCGCTGGGGACGGCTGCTGGTGGTCGCGGTGCTGGGCTTCGGGGTGTGGGGGTTGTGGCCGCGGCCGGCGGAGATTTCGCCCGAGGGCTGGCGGCTGTTTGCGATCTTCGCGGCGACGATCGCGGGACTGGTGTTGCGTCCGTTGCCGGTCGGCCCCACCGTGCTGATTAGCTTGGCCGCGACGGCGCTGACCGGGGCGCTCGACTTCAAGCAGGCGCTCGAGGGCTATGCCACGACCACGGTCTGGCTGGTGCTCTCGGCGTTCCTGATCTCACGGGCGTTGATCAAGACCGGACTCGCGCGGCGGATTGCGCTTTGGTTCGTGCAGGCGGTCGGGACGACGTCGCTTGGGATTGCCTACTCGCTGACCCTGAGCGACCTTGCGCTCGCTACCGTGATCCCCGCGAACAGCGCGCGGGCGGGCGGCGTCATCCTGCCGATCACGAGAAGTTTGGCCGAGCTGTACGGATCGTATCCGGGCAAGACGGCAGGCCTGCTGGGGACGTTCCTGATGGTGGCGGTGTATCAGGGCGATTGCGTCGTCGCGGCGATGTTTCTGACCGGGCAGGCGGGCAACCTGCTGGCGGCCGAGTTGGCCAGGTCGGTCGCCGGGTTCGAGTTGACCTGGGCGCGCTGGGCATGGGCGGGGCTGGTGCCGGGACTGGTCAGCGTCCTGACGGTGCCGTGGCTGGTTTCGAAGTGGGTGCCGCTCGAGACCCGCCGGACCCCCGAGGCGGCCGAGTTTGCCCGCACGGAACTCGAGAAGATGGGGCCGTTGGACGGTCCGCAGAAAGCCGCGCTGGCGGTGTTCGTCTGCGTGTGCTCGCTGTGGGTGACGTCGGGGCTGCACGGACTGGGCGTCGCGATGGTGGCGCTGCTTGGAGTGTGTGCCCTGTTTCTAACCGGCGTCCTGATCTGGGAAGATGCGCTCCGCGAGCGAATGGCGTGGGACGTCTTCATCTGATTCGGCGGCGTGATCCGTCTCGGACAGGCACTGAACGACTACGGCCTCACGGAGTTGTTTGCACGGACGGTGGGCTCACAGTTCTCGGGCCTCGGCTGGGCCACGTTGCTGGTGCTCTCGCTGTTGATCTACTTCTACGCGCACTACGGTTTTGCGAGCATCACGATGCACATCTTGTCGATGTTCCCGCCGTTCGTGGCTTTGCTGCTGGGGCAGGGCGCGCCCGTTGATTTGGTGGTGATTTCGTTTGCTTGCCTGTCGAACCTGGCGGCGTGTTTGACGCACTACGGCACGACGCCGGCGCCGATGTACTTCTCGCAGAACTACGCGAGCTTCAGCCAGTGGTGGCGGGTCGGGTTCCTGGTGTCGTTGTGGAACCTGGCCGTGTGGGGTGTCGTCGGGAGCGCCTGGTGGAAGGTAATTGGGCTGTGGTAGGCGGCGTCGAAGCGAGCGAGTGTGGGTATGAGGCGCCGGCCCCCGCGACCCCGGCCTACGAAGTGAGATGGCAATACGATCGGCGCCCGGATGCTGCCGAGGATGCAACCGCTCGATGGCTTGCGGCTTTCCTACGCCCTTTTCGGGGCTTCTGAAAATCACGGCCGCATACCCCAGAAGCGGTGGAGCCGTGCGCCAGGTTCTGCTACGCCAATTCGCCCTCGCCTACGTCGACAGCCATTCGCAGCAGAGCCGCGCTGAACGTCTTGCCCTGGGCGTCGGTGCGCAGAGAGACCGTCCCGCCGCCGCCGAGCGATTGATGCAGTAGGAAGTTCAACGCGTGGAGGTTCGGCAACTCGAAGCGTTCGACCGAACCGTGGCAAAGCTCGCCGAAATGTTCCTTGACGCGCTCCGGCGTTACTTCCCGCACCAGGATCGGATAGTACTCCTCCTTGAGGGCGATCAGCCCGATGTTGGCAGTGTCACCCTTGTCGCCCGAGCGGCCGTGGGCAAGTTCGATGAGTGGAACCTTCATGGCGGGGGAAGCCGGCAGATTTGGGAAATGAGCCGAAGGGCGACGGCTCATGATGCTGTTGGTCATTATCGACCCGGGCGGCGGAGCCGTCAATCAACCGGGGTGGTATGTTGGTTTTATACGCCCCGGCTCTCTTTTTCAAGGAGAATGAATGGCCACAGCACTCACGCCCCCCGTGCAACGAGTCAAAGTTGCCACCTGGAGTGGACTCGAAGACCGCAAGCCGGCGTACGCGCTCGTCGCCGAGGTCGACTTGGTCGTGGTGCGCTACGACGACAACGTCTCGGTGCTCTACGGACGCTGCAAGCATCGCGGCGCCTTGATGTCCGACGGGACGGTCGAGGGCCACAACCTCATTTGCGGCGTTCACGGCTGGGACTACCGCTATGACACGGGCGTAAGCGCGTACAACAACACCGAGGCGCTGCACAAGTTCACGGCGTCGATCGATGCCAAAGACGATGCCGTCTACGTCGACGAGGCCGAGGTGCGCGCCTGGACCGCCGACTACCCCCAAGGTCTACGACAGAGACCAGTACCTCGGCCTCTACGCCGATGTCCATGGCGGACCCGAAGAGCCCTTCAACAACTACATCCAGGAACTGGCACGGAACGGTCTCAAGAACTACGGCCATCACGGCAAGGTCTCGGTCATGGGCGTGGCACTCACCGAGTTGCCGCGCTGGGACGACATACAGATCCTGACTGGCCAGCTCGCGTGCCCACCGCTGCTCGAAGACGAGGCGGTGGCAACGGAGGTCGTCATCGGCCCGGCGGCGAAGAAGCCGCTGCGGCTGGAGATCCCACTCTTCGTCAGCGACATGAGTTTCGGCGCGCTTAGCGAGGAGGCCAAGACCGCGCTCGCCAAGGGAGCCGAGGCTGCCGGCACGGGCATTTGTTCGGGCGAGGGCGGCATGCTGCCCGAGGAGCAGGCTGCCAATTCCCGCTACTTTTATGAGCTGGCTTCGGGGCGCTTCGGTTGGAGCCTCGATAAGGTAAAGCGCTGCCAAGCGTTCCACTTCAAGGGCGGACAGGGCGCCAAGACCGGCACCGGCGGCCATCTGCCCGGCAAGAAGGTCTCCGGCAAGATTGCCGCGGTACGCGGGCTCGAGCCCGGCCAGGCCGCTATCAGTCCATCCCGCTTCCCCGACCTTGAGACGGTCGCTGATTTCCGACGCGTTGCCGACGAGGTGCGGGAGGCGACCGGGGGCATCCCGATCGGCTTCAAGATGTCGGCCCAGCACATCGAGCAAGACATCGACTTCGCCCTCGACGTCGGCGTCGACTACATCATCCTCGACGGACGGGGCGGCGCGACCGGCGCGGCGCCGGAAATTTTCAAGAGCAACATCTCGGTACCGACGATCGCCGCTCTGGCCCGCGCGCGCAAGCACCTTGACGGCCGCGGTAGCAACGACGTCACCCTCATCATCACCGGCGGCCTGCGAACCGAGTCGGATTTTGTGAAGGCCCTGGCCCTGGGTGCCGACGGCATTGCCGTGGCAAACTCCGCCATTCAGGCGATCGGGTGTCTCGGCATGCGCGCCTGCCACACCAACAACTGTCCGGTCGGCATCGCCACGCAACGCGAAGACCTGCGCGCCCGCCTGATCGTCGAGCAGTCAGCGCAGCAACTCAAGAACTATTTCGAGGCGACGGTGGCGTTGATGAAGATCCTGGCGCGTGCCTGCGGCCATCACCACTTCAACGAGTTCCGCAGCGAGGATCTGACGACGTTGAAACGCGACGTGGCCTACCTGGCGGGCATTTCCTATGCGGGCGTGACGCCGCTATAGGTTACGTTTCGGGTTTGCAATGTAGGGGCGGGCCCCCGTGCCCGCCCGCCCAGGACGGCGGCGGATGGCCCGCTCAGATACGTGACCGTATTTATGAAACGGGATACTAACTAAGGCGCTGCGGCCGGCGGCTTCACGCGGCGAATCGAGTCTACGTACACAGGCAGGATGGGGATGTCGTCGAACGCGCCCCGGCGGCTGGTTTGCACCCGCGCGATGCGGTCAATGATCTTCATGCCGTCGACCACGCGGCCGAACACGGTATAGCCGGAACGCAGAACGGTCCGGTTGAACGTGGGGTTGTCGGCGACATTGATGTAGTACTGCGACTGAGCGGTGTCTCTCTCCCGGTTTCGCGCCATGGCGATCGTACCCCGTGTGTTGCCAAGGCCGTTGTCGGACTCGATCTCGATCGGTGGCCGCTGTGGTTTCTTCTCTAGCTCTGGCGTGTAACCGCCTCCCTGAATGATCATGCCTTCGATCACCCGGTGAAAGATCGTGTCGTCGTAGAACTGATCATCAACATACCGGAGGAAGTTCTCGACCGTCTTCGGCGCGCGGTCGGGGAACAACTCGACGGTGATGGAGCCCTTGGAAGTCTTGATGAGAACGTGTGGGTGTGTGCCGGCCGCTTTGGATGTTTGCTCCGCACCCTCGGCCGCCGCGCGTCCTACCACGCACGGCAGTGGCGAGAACGTCAGTACCGCCACCGCCACCCAGCAGCGGAACCGCCAACACCACGACTTCATATCCACGGCCACAACAACCCACCCACGCGGTACGCATTGTACCTACCGCCGGCGAGCCTCGCCTCATCTACCGGTAGCTGGAGCCAGGGTACAGCACATTCACAGCGAACAAGAACACAGGACTGAAGATCCGCCCAAACAAGTTCCACGCGATCAACAATCCGATCAGCGAGAACCCCGGCTGCCGCATGAACTCGTAGATCCGCAACGCCGTACTCTCGCTCACAAGCAGTCCAATCGCCGTGCTGCCATCAAGCGGCGGTACCGGAACCAGGTTGAACACCATCAGCAAGAGATTCAGTGAAAACAGAATGCTGATGAAACTCGCCGACGCTTCCACGAGCCCTCCCGCCGGCGCGTCAATCACGTGCCGGAAGGTCACTGACTCGGGCTGCGCGAAGTAGTCCATCGCGATCCCGGCGTGAATCAAGAGCCCCGCCAGGATTGCCAGACCGAGGTTGGCCGCCGGTCCGGCTAGCGCGACCCAGGCCGCCCGGTGCGGGTGGCGCTGCTGCCAGTAGGGGTCCACCGGTGCGCTGGCCCAGCCCATCATCCAGCCCCACATGAACATCGACACGAGCGGCACGACCACCGTGCCGACCGGCTCCCGCTGGATGTGCGGTATCGGATTGAGGCTTACCTGCCCGCCCGCCGCCGCCGTCGGGTCGCCGCCCCATTGCGCCACGAGTGCGTGGGCCGCTTCGTGGCACGTGAGCGAAAGCAGGAACGCCACGTACCACATCGGCGCCAATGCCAGCAGTTCAGCGTCCATGGGGGGAGTCCGCGCTGCTTGCCTTGCGGGGCTGCGTCAACGCGCCAGCCTCGAGAAAGGTCCCCGTTGGCCGCCCGGCTCGCCCGTCGAAGACTCGCTCAACTCCCCGGCTCGGCGAGTCATGTGCGCTGCCTCGTCGTCCCGCCCCAGGCCCTGAAGTATCTGAGCGTAGGTCTTCAAAACAACCACCAGTCCAGGGTTCTCCGGACCGCCGTGTGCTTCGAGGATCATCAGCGACCGCTGCAATAACGGCTCCGCCTGCTCGTAACGTTGCTGGTCGCGATAGAGAGCCGCCAGATTGTGCAACGTCGTCGCCGTTTGCGGATGCTCCCGGCCCGCGACCTGTTCCCAAATCTCGAGCGACCGAAGGTACAGCCTCTCACTCTCGCCGAACTCCCGCTGCCCTCGATAGATCTCGGACAGATTGTTCAAGCCCGTGGCGAACTCGGCGCTCGCGGCGCCAAGGTTCTTCTCCTGAATCTCCAGCGAGCGCTTGAGAAGCGACTCCGCTTCCGCGAAATTCTGGCGCCGGCGATATACCTCCGAGAGATGGCCCAGACTGGCCGCGATGGCGGGGTCTTCGTTTTCGACGATCTCGAGACGGATCTCCAGCGACCGCGCGAACAGCGACTCGGCAAGAGCCGGCTTGCCGCCCGCGCTGTAAACGACGCCCAGATCGCTCATCAGCCCGGCGACCTCCGGGTCGTCCTCGCCGAGGTGCTTCTTGGCGCTATCGAGCGCTTCCCGTAGGGCCTGGGCCGCTTTGCCGAAGCGTCCATCGTGGTAGTAGACTTGCGCCAACTTGGTCAGCGGATCGCGTCGCGACTCGTGATCGGCGCCGTAGGCCTTCGTGAGGACGGCAACGAGCCTCTCGTACACCGGCCCGGCCTCTTTGAACTTCTGCTGCACGCGGTACAGCTCGGCGAGGTTCTCGAGAGCGACGGCGACCTGCGCGCTCTCGGGGCCGAGAGACTTCTCAATCACACGAATCGAGCGCCGGTAGAGCGTCTCGGCCAGCTTGTAATTGCGCTGCGCGTAATACAGCAGCGCCAAGCTATTCAACGAGGCCGCCACCCGCGGGTCTTCGAGCCCGTACTGCTCGGCGGCTTTGAGAGACGCGACGTAGGCCTCTTCGGCTTCTTCGTAGCGCTGCTCATCGCGCAGCTTGTCGCCGAGTTCGCGGTACTGCTGCCACTCTCCGTTCTGAGCGGGAAGCGCAACGTCGAAAAGCAACAAAAACAGCGGCGCGGCCATCAACAGGCGGGGGAGCGTGACGATGCGCTGCATGCGCTGCCCAGTGGGTGTGATCGCCGGCGCGCAGGGTCGTGCGTGTGTGAGCGCGACGGCGCCGGTTTCCAGCTTGCTCTCAATCGTAATACACTTTTACTAGGGAATGTTTTATCGAACTCTAGCTTTACTCCTCGCTGTTGCCCCGGTTCTTGCGCAACAGGCCGGGATACCAATTCCCGAGATGGCGCGCATTCCGGCCGGCCAGTTCTTGATGGGCGCCGAAGACGGAGCGACGTGGGAGAAGCCTGTTCACCCTGTCGACGTGTCGGAGTTTTGGATCGGCAAGCGGCCGGTCACTTACGAACAGTACCGCGGGTTCCGGCCGGACCACCCGCTGCCCGACGGTGTCGCGCCCAACAGCCCGGTCACGTCAGTGAGCTGGAATGATGCCGTTGCCTACTGCGAATGGTTGAGCGCGGCGATGGGCCACGCCTTCCGGCTGCCCACCGAGGCCGAGTGGGAGAAGGCGATCCGCGGCGGGCTCGAAGGCAAGAACTACCCTTGGGGCGACGAGCCGCCGGTGGCCGAAGACAAGGCGGCCGACTCCAACTACGTCATTCCCGAGCGAGAGAACGGCTACGGCGTCTTCGCGGGCACCTACAACCTTTGGGAGTGGGTGGCCGACGGCTACTCGTCTGACTACTACGAAAGCTCGCCGACCAAGGATCCCAAAGGCCCCGGCGAAGCCAAGTACCGCGTGCTGCGCGGCGGCGGCTACCGTAGCGATCCCAACAGTATGCGCTGCGCGAACCGCGGCAGCGCCCGGCCGCAGACGGCCTCCGGTGTGGTGACTTTTCGCGTTGCCAGAGAGATCGCGGATCTGACGATCTCACAGCAGCGCCCGCCCTCCACGCCGCCGCGGCCGGCCGAGGCTCCACCGTCCCCGCCGCAAGCCCCCGCCCCAGCGCAGCCCCAACCTCGGCCCGCACCACCTTCACCGGCCGGGGGTCCGATCGACGTCCGCGATGTTTCGGTCGAAACGCAGGGCAGCGACGTGGTGGTCACTATCCACACCAGTGCCCGACCCCGCTATAAGACGTTCATGCTGCCTTCGCCCGACCGCCTCGTGATCGACCTCGCCGGCGCGCGACTGCGGGTACCCGCCCGCAGCCGCCGGGTCGACGTCAACATCTCTGGCGTCCTCCGCATTCGCTCGGCCCAGTTCAAGGTGTCTCCGCCCATTGCCCGCACCGTTGTCGACATGGCGGCGAAGCTCGACCACAAAGTCGAAGTCACCGACGCCGGCCTCATCATTCGCATCAAGGGCAAACCGTCGCTGCCGTAAAGGGTAAAGCCACGGGGTGTGAACCGCTGGGCTTGTCGTCTCGCGACCCGCCCCGCCAATACAATACAATTGGCGACGCGGCGGTTTTCGCGGCCGCTGGAGGATTCCACGAATGATCCTGCCCCTGACACCCATTCGTTGCCTGCTATGGGCGGCGGATGAGTACGGCGCCAAGATCGGCGTTGTTGACGGAGACAAGCGCTTCACCTACAGCCTAGCGCTCGACCGGTCTCTGCGGCTGGCCTCGGCACTCCGCGGCCTCGGTCTCGACGAAGGCGACCGCGTCGCCACGCTCAGCTTCAACTGCCATCCGCTGCTCGAAGCCTACTACGGAGTGCCGATGGCGCGAATGGTTCTGCTGTCGTTGAACGTCCGTCTCTCGCCCGAAGAGCAGGCCTACATCCTGCAGCACTCCGGCTCGCGGGCCGTGATTTTCGACCCCGAGTTCCTGCCCTTGGTCGAGCAGCTCCGCGGCGAGCTGCCGGACCTGCAATGGATCTCCCTCGACGCCCGCGACGACCTGCCCGATTGGACGCACCCCCAAACCTACGAAGAACTGCTCGCCGCCGCCGACCCCGAGCCCGTCGACTTTACCACCTACGACGAGAGCGCCATCGCCGAGCTGTTCTACACCAGCGGCAGCACCGGACGTCCCAAGGGCGTCATGCTGAGCCACCGCACGGTATACATGCACGCCCTTTCGACCATCATCGGCACCTACCGCCGCGGCGGCCGCCAAGCCTCCGACCAACAAGTCGCGCTCCACACCATCCCGCTGTTCCACGCCAACGGCTGGGGACTTGCCCACACCATCACCCTTACGGGCGGCCGCCACGTCATGCTCCGCCGCTTCGACCCACAGCTCGTCTGCGAGTGGATCGAGCGCGAGCACGTGACGCAGTTTTCCATGGTGCCGACGATGGCCAACGCCCTGATCCACTTCGACGGCCTCGAGCGCCACGACCTCTCGAGCCTCGAAGACGTAATGATCGGCGGCGCCGCGTCCTCCCCGTTGCTCATTCGCGAGCTCGAGCAGGCCCTCGGCTGCACCTGCATCGCCGGCTACGGCCTCACCGAGACCGGACCCGTCGCCATGATCGCCAACCTCAAAGGCACCCTCGGCGAGATCTCTGACGACGAGCGCACACGCCGCCAAGCCATGACCGGCTACTGCTTCTCCGGTGTTGAGACGCGCGTCGCCGCACCTGACGGAACTGCAGTCCCCAAAGACCTCGCCACCATGGGCGAGATCCTCTTCCGCGGTGACATCATGATGGACGGCTACTGGAACGAGCCCGAAGCCACCGCCGCGGTACTCGACGACCATTGGCTTCACACCGGCGATGTCGCTGTCTGGGACGAGCATAACTACCTGCTCATCGTGGACCGCCAGAAAGACGTCATCATCAGCGGCGGCGAAAACATCTCCTCGCTCGAGATTGAGAAAGTCATCGCCGCGCACCCGGCGGTGTATGAAACCGCCGTTGTCGCCGTGCCCGACGACAAATGGGGCGAGGTGGCCAAGGCGTTTATCGTCCTCAAGCCCGGGCAAACGCTCACTGAGGCCGAACTACAAACCCACGTTCGTGAACACCTGGCCGGCTTCAAGGTCCCAAAATCCGTCGAGATCCGCGACGAGTTGCCGAAGGGCGCGACTGGCAAGATTCTCAAACGCGCCCTACGTGATCCATACTGGGAGGGGATGGAAAAACACGTCCACGGCAGTGGGTGACGCGACACGATGCCGCCGACACCGGAAGCCGACCCGCTTCTCGAAGCCCTGTGGGACAAGGGACTGATCCTGCTCGGCGAGCGCGTGCGGCACGAGTACGCGCTCAAGACCCCCATCTTCATCGACTTGCGCCACAAGCTCTACGACGACCTCGACCTGCTTTCCCAACTAGGCCGGGCTTTGCACCGCAAACTTGAATCGATCGTCACGGCCGAGGGCGGAACCGAGCCGCGGCCGCAGCAGGTTATCGGCATCCCCGACACCGCCACGCCGATTGCCCTATCGATGGCGTTGGTCTCACACAAGACGCCGTTCAAGTTGTCCTATGGACAACTCCGCAAGACCCCGGCCAACTACCCCGGCGGCGAACGCGGCGCGAGCGCCTACATGGGGGTGAAGTCCACCAAGAGGGAAATCACTCTGCTGGACGACGTGATGGCGTCCGGCCGAACGAAGCGGTGGGCCATCGGCGAGCTGAAGAAAGACGGCCTCGAGGTGAAACGGATCCTTGTCGTCGTCGACCGCGAACAGGGCGGCAACGAGGCCGACGCGCTACGAGACTGCTCGTTCCACGCGCTCTACAAGGTCACGGAAGTGATCGAGTACTACGTCGCGGCCGGGAAGGTCGACGCCGCAGTTGCCCAAGCCGCCCTCGACCACGTCCGCTGCCACCAGTTCCGCGAAACGGGAATGTCGACGCCATAATTCCACCAGTATCGGCGAACCGAAAAGTAGGGGCACAGCATGCTGTGCCCGTGTTCGGGGCCGAGTCGTCGGTTCGGAGCCGCCGGGGGCGGCATGCCTTGCCCCTCCATCACAGACTTAATCCCCTTCCACCGGCTCGGGAATCGCCTGCGCAATCGTGTCTTTGCGGAACCGCAAGACCGCCTCGACCACTAGCCACACGCTCAACACGAAAATACTCGCCGCGACGAACATCAGCAGCAACCGCTCTTCGGTCCAGTAGCGGCGCAGGTCGATGATCATCGCCGTGATCGTGACCGTCAGCATGAACGCCATCGGTATCGCTGTATACCAATAGTTGGAGCGGCGTTGCCGCAGGTAGATCGTCACCGTCAACAGCGTCAGCGCGCCCAGCACCTGGTTCGTGCTGCCGAAAAGGCTCCATAGCGACAGCCCGACCGGCTGGCCCTGCACTTCGTAGAATGCGAAGAACCCGATCAGCGCCACGGCGATCAGCGACGCCACATAGCGATCCCCGAGTTTGGGCACGCGGATGGAGTGGGCGATTTCGGCGATGTTGTAGCGCAGCAGCCGGGTGCCCGAATCAAGCGACGTCAGCGCGAACGAAACCGCAACCAGCGCGATGAACGCCTGCGCCAGCGGCATGGGAATGCCCAACTCGGTGACAAACAACGCCGCCCCGTCGATGAACGCACGCATTTTATCCGAGAGCCCGCTTGCCGCCCCCCAGCTCGAGTAGTGTTGCGACCACGCTTCGACCGACTGGAACCCTGCCGTGCAGGCCAGTACCGCCATCAGCCCCAGCATCGACTCGCCGACCATGCCGCCATACCCGATAAACACGGCATCGGTCTCGCGGTTGATCTGCTTCGATGTCGTGCCCGACGACACCAGCCCGTGAAAGCCCGACACCGCTCCGCACGCAATCACGATGAAGACGAACGGGAAGAGCGGCGGCGCATCGGGTGGATGCGCGGCCACCGCCGGCGCGACGAACTGCGGCTGCAAAACGAAGAAGCCGACATACGCCGCCCCGAGCCCCAGGTAGAGCAGCAACGAGTTCAGGTAGTCCCGCGGCTGCAACAGCAGCCACACCGGCAGCGTCGACGCCGCGAACGCATACGCCAGCAGCAAGAGGATCCAGGTGTTGGCGTCGAGGTCCGGCTTGGCGATTTGCAGGCCCACCCAGATCGACAGCACCATCAGCGTGAAGCCGATGGCCGTCGCATACGAGATGTTGGCCGAGCGTTTGTAGACCGCCCAGCCGATCACCATCGCGATCAGGATCAGCGCAAAACTCGGAAAGACCGACTCGGGGTAGAACGCCGCCGTGAACAGCCCCGCGATCGTGCGTACGAAGACGCCCATCACGAGGCAGATCAAGAACAAGATGATCAGAAGAAAAATCGACTTGGCGCGATGCCCGATCAAATCCTCGGCCACCTTGCCGATGCTCAAGCCCTTGTGACGCATCGAGACGACCAGCGCGCTGAAGTCGTGCACCGCCCCGATGAACAGCGTCCCGAGCACGACCCACAGCATCCCCGGCAACCAGCCCCAGATCACGGCGATCGCCGGACCGAGCATCGGGGCCAGCCCCGCGATCGAGGCGTAGTGATGGCCGAACAAGATGGCGCGGCGGCACGGTACGTAGTCAACACCGTCGTTCAAGTCATGCGCCGGGGTCGACTTGGTTGGGTCCAACTGAAAGATCCGCGCGCCCAGGTACCGCGCGTAGAAGCGGTACACCACCACGTAAAGCACCAAGCAACCCGCCGCTGCGAACACAGGTTCCATCTCGAAAAGCCTCCCGATGTCTCGGATTCAGAGCCCCTCTATGATAGTCGAACCGATCAACGACGCCGCGTGAATCGCCGCGCGCCAGAAAAGGACGGGGCTCGGACCCGCCCGCGGACGGATCACAGGCCGTTCGTGACGCCGTCACAGGGGCAAAACGGCCTGCATGTTATCCTGAAAACTCGACCTGCTGGCCGGTCGTCCAATGGCAGGACACGGGCCTTTGGAGCCTGGAATGGAGGTTCGAATCCTCCCCGGCCAGCCAGTCTCGACTCCCCGCCGAACGCTACGCTCGCCTGTTAGGGCTCGATGTAGTACAGCCAGATCGTCTTGCCGACAATCGCCCGCGGCTCATACTCTGCCAGCCAATCGTAGTTTGCCCTGCCGGCCCAGGTGCGAATCCCTTGCAGGTTCGACACGCTGATCGCCACCCATCCTCGCGGACGGTCGTCCTCGGTCAGCGGGATGGAGTTCGTGATGCCCACCACCTCCGGCCGCGTCGGACCGAAATACCGCAGGTGGAAGCTCTCGATGCCGGCCTCCTTGACGTGTACGCCCAGGCGATGGAGGTCCTGTCCCCAGTCGAGGTTGCTGTCGCCCAGGACGCGGTGCTCCCGGCCGCGGGCGAGTTCGTTGAAGTAGGGTACATAGTCCGGGTGCGCGGCGAGTGAAAGGCCGATGTGCCCCGCCACCAGCACGGAAAACAGCAACAGCAGCCGTCGACCCTGGCGAAACCGTTCATCGCGCACCGCGAACAGCGACGAAGCGGCCACCGCCAGGAACGGATACATCGGCAGCACATGGTGGATCCCAATGTTGATGTCGCTGGCCGAGCCGACGATCAAGACGGCCAACGGAGCTAGCCAAACGTAAAGCGACCCGTCCTCGAATATCTCTCGCCGTCGGCCTCACAATGCTCCCCCCGGCCAGCCCCAGCAACAGCAGAAACGGCAGCGTCGTCTTGACCAGTAACGCGACTAGGAAGTAGAACCACCAGCCTTTGCCTTCGCGGAACTCGCCGAGCAAGAACTGCCACGGATGCCCTTCCGAAGCGTGCTGCCAAACCGTGTGCATCCCCTCGTAGAGGCCGGGTATCAGCTCACGCGCCCAGATGATGGCGTAGCTGACAGTGGCGTTCACTCCTGGCGTGCCTGGAGACCAGCGGGCAAGGGTCTCGAAGGTTCGATAGTTGGGCTCTGGCTTGCTCCCGAAGTTGATGGAGAAGCAGGCCGTCGCCACAACGAGGATCACGAGGAGGCACAGCGACCCCTGCAGGAGAGCCTGACGGCATCCCGCGCGGCTCCACCCCGACGGTCGGACCAGCACCGGCCCGAACGAGAGTGCAAGGAAAACGACGGCGATCGGTGGTAGGAAGATCCAAGCGGAGAACTTCGACATCAGCGCGAGGCCAATCCAGCAGCCTGCCATGGCGCTGTTGCGCACCGTGGGTGTCCGAAGCCAGCGGTACAAGTGATACGCTGCCGCTATGAGCGTCGCCGTAATTACGAGATCGACCGAGGCCAACCCGGCGTGAGCCAACACACTCGGACTCGCGGTTGCTAATCCTACAGCCACAACCCCAGCCAGCCGGCCATGGAGCTCGGCACTCCATCGATAAACATAGAAAACCAGGATCGGCAGGAACAAGAGGTTGCCGGTTCTTGCCAGCGTCAGATGGAGCCAGTAGCTATCGGCCTCGGTGAGCACAAACTCTCCCTGCTCACGCAGAGGCCTGTCGGGGCGCATTCGCGCGCCTGCGAGATAAGGAAGCCACCCGATGGCGTACCTAGACAGCGGCGGATGCTCCAGGTCAACCCGATACTGGCCGGCCTGGTAGATCTCCACGCCGGCGGCCAAGTGGTCGTCTTCATCGATGGTCGCGCTGAAGACCGTATAGGTCGACACGATCCTCGCAAGCATCAACGCGAGGAAGGCAAAACAAACTACTGCTCCGCCGCGAGGGCTTGCCAACCATCGCCAGAGCTTGATCATCTCTTTGCCAAGCTGTCTGTCGCCGGGGTGTGCGACAACTCGCTCCTTCCTGACGGGCTACGGCGCGGCGGACCTTCGGAACAAGATGAGCTGCTCATTCGAGTGAAAGGGCGTCCAGGAGTCTTGATTCAGAAGTGGAGTATCCGTATTTCGATTGACGAGCAGGTAGTCCATCTTCTCGATCCACGGTCCCGTTTCGCGCCCCTCAAACCAGGATCGGATCTGTCTTTCGTGGAGAACGTGATTCGGTGAGACGTGTCTGTGCCATAGTAGGGGATGAGCCGTGTGTACGTCGCCGTTAGATAACACAGGTCGGGCGAGTCGCAAAACACCACGCCCTCCACACGATTCTCCTCGAGCCAGGTCAGCATCTGGCGCTCGTCGCCAGATAGGTGAAAACCTCGCGATCCCCATTGCAGGACCTCTCGCGTCAGGAAGGCGATATTGTCCGAACACGCGACCAGGCAGAAGCAGGTGACCAGCGCCGGCATCACGGGGCGGCTCGCGATTGTTTTCAAATGCAGCAGCGTTCGCTGCAACAGCGGTGCGGCCAGCAAGAAAAAAGGCAGCCAGACGAAACCTCGCGCGAAGTGTAACGGCTGAACCGCGGTCATGAAGCGATCGTGAAGCGCGAGAGCGAGGGACACGCCCAAGCAAGTCAACAGGAACTGTTCCTTGGCGCCGAAGTCCCTGCGGTCTCGCCAAAGCCGCCACAGGGCCAGGACGGCGACAGGACCGTAGGCCACCATAAGGGTCTTGCCACTCAGAATCCATTCTTGGGTCCAGTCCGCCCGCAGATCCCGGTGCTGCGGAAAGGACTCGAGGAACACAAAGTAATAGGCGACAAAGAGGCCCATCGAGACCACGGAGACCGACCAAAACACAAGGGTGCGGCGGTCTCTACGGATGACGAGCTGCAACGACCACCAAGCCAACAAGATGAGCAACACCTGGAGACCCGAAAAGGGATGCGTCGCGGCCACGAGAGCGGCCATCGCCGCCGCAAGCCCCCAGCGCCCCCGAAGCGCCGCCACCCAGCAGGCGGCGGCGACAGCGTGATAAACGATCTCGTTGGGGTAGAGTAGATTGCGCCCCCAGTTCAGAAACCATAGGCCGTCGCCTGGATCGAGCCGGAAGAATCGAAAAAACAGGTCCCGGCCCAGCAAGAAGTTTGCCGTGGCCTGGTAGAGGTTGATCAGACCGCCGCCCCACATGGCGACAAAGAAGAGCAGCATTCGATAACGAGCGTCGGGCAGGACCTCTTTGACGAGCAACCTCGTCATCCACGCCATGAGAAGGGCGGCGATGAGTCCGACGCCAACGTACACCAAGCCGGGATCGAGACCCAACTTCATGATGGCGACGCCAAGGATCCAGATGTACCAATGGAAGTAGATGACCGGCGATTCAGGTTCGGTGTCGAGTGGATTGGGGTAGGCAAACCCATTGCCCCGCTCGAAGATCTCGCGGCCGTTGGCGCAGTAGTAAGGCATATCGCCCGCAATGAAGCCGGTGGGATGACCTTCCGGGCTGGTGAAATGAGGTATGTAGGCGAAGAGAATCGGACTAATGGCGAGAACGCTCAGGAGGACTTGGCGCCAGAAGCGGCTCGCAGCCTCACTCCGCGCTCTCCGCGCCGTCGAATCGTTTCCTCGGGCCATTGTCTCTCTGTGTTCGATTGCCGGCCTGCTCCGCCGAACGTCCTTAGGGTTCTAACCAGTAAAGCCAGATCGACTTCCCAATCTTCGCGTACGGCTCCCGAGCCGCGAGCCACTCAAAGTTGGCCCCGCCGGCCGGAAGACCCAGGCCCTGGAGATGAGAAACACTGACGGCGGCCCATCCGCGGGGACGGTCTTCGGGATGGAAGGATTTGACGCCATGCAAGCCGACCATCGCCGGAGAGGTCGTCCCGAAATAGCTCAGATGGACCTGTTCGATCCCGTGGTCTTCGGCGTAGCGTGCCAGTCGGTTGAGGTCCTGTCCCCAATCCAGGTTGCTGTCGCTCAGGATGCGGTGCTCCCGTCCCCTGCCGAACTCGTTGAAATAGGGCAGGTAATCGGGGTGGGCCACAACCGAGGCCACCACGTGCGCGGCCAGTAGCACCGACGAGGCCGCCAGCAAAGGGCGCGGAGCACGGAAGCTATCGGTCGTCCTTTCAAATAGCGATGAGGCCAGAACGGCTAAGAAGGGCCAAGCGGGCAGGATGTGGCGGACACCGATGTTGATCTCACTCCCCATGGCCACAGCCAAGACCGCCGCCGCGCCAAAAGCCGGATAAAGTGCCTTGCTCCTGCCTCGATCCTCCCGCCGCATCCCACGGAAGACAAGACTCGCGCAGACGAGAAGCAAGCACGCCAGGGTTGACTTCACGGCGAGGGCAACGGGGAAATAGTACCACCAGCCCTGGCCGGTTCTGATCTCGCCCAGCAGGTACTGCTGTGAGTGCCCCTCGGCCGCGTGCGTGACGCCGCGGTGGAGCCCTTCGAGGAAACCCGGTGCTGTCGCTCGTACCCAGCGAATCGAGCCCGTGGCCAGGTGCGCGAGCAGAGAATCACCCGGCAGTCGGCGCTCGACGCTTCCGTATCGCCGATTCACCTCGTCGCCCTGCGGAGTGTCGTTGACGGCAAAGCTGAGCCAGATGACCAGAACTGCGCAAAGGCCGCACAGCGCCGCCTGCGTTAGTAGACGCCCGGCCGCCGCGAGGTTCCAAGTGCGCCGATACGGCCATGTCCTGCATACCGTCAAGATCAAGTAGCCGCCCAAGATGAGGGGAAGAAATCCCGCGGCTGAATACTTCGCCATCAACGCCAAGCCCGAGAGAACGCCGGCGGCGGACGCGTTTCGGAAGCTCGGCTGCTCGGACCAGCGGTACAGATGATACGCGGCGCCGATGAGTGTCGCCGTGATGGCCAGATCGATCGTAGCGAGCCCGACGTGGGCCAACACGCTGGGCGAAGTCGTCACGACGATGACCGCGGCGGCGCCCGCCTTCCTGCCCCACAGCCGCGCGCTCCACCGGTAGACATAGAAAACCAGTACCGGAAGGAAGGCCAGATTCCCCAAGCGGCCGAGGGTGAGCGTCTTCCAGTAGCCTGCCTAGTTCTCGAGCACGTGACGGCCCTGCTCGATGACGTTGCCCGAGGGTTGGATGCGAGCGCCGCCAAGATACGCGGCCAAGCCGATGGGGAAGCGTGAGAGAGGCGGCTGCTCGATCAGCAGCGTGTAGCGATGCTGCTGGTAGATCTCGATCCCCGACGCAATGTGAAGGCCTTCGTCAATGGTGGCGTTGAAGACAGGATAGGTGGCCGCGATGCGTGCCGCCATCACGATCCCGAGGACGCTAACGGCGAGCGCGGCCTTCCTCGAAGAGAGATCCAGCCATGCAGGCAGCATTGGATTGGGAGGGTTAACGCTGTTTCGAGCCCGCCTTCGGATTCCACCAACGTGACGAGAGAACCCCGGTGTTGAGGCCCAGCGTGTGCAGGCCGCCGAAGAAGCGGGCGTGCTCGATCTTGACACATTGGTCCATGACCACCTCCAGCCCGGCGTCGCGCGCGCGCTCGGCTGCCTCGTAGTTGATGACGCCCAACTGCATCCAAACGACCTTGGCACCGATCTCGATGGCCTCCTCGACGATTGGCGGCACGGCGTGGGGAGGGCGGAAGACGTTCACGATCTCGACCGCTTCAGGGACGTCCTTGAGCGAGCGGTAGCAGGGGCGCCCGAGGATCTCATCCGCCCGCGGATTGACCGGGATCACGTTGTAACCCTCCGCCTGCATGTACATCGCGGCAAAGTAGCTGGGTCGGTATGGGTTCCCCGACAGGCCCACCATGGCAATCGAGCGATAGCGGTCGAGAATGCCCAACCGCTCCATGGCCGACGTCGCGAAGGCGCTCTTCGCGACCGGCGAACCGGCACTGACGCCACCGCCGGCCAGGCTGCAAACCAGGGTGGAGGCTGCCATCAGAGATCTGCCTTTCCTTGTACGCGGGCGCGCTGCCGTCGAGTCGAGCCCCTGCGGCTATGCCTTCTGCGATGCGTCAAGGGCTTGGTCGAGGTCCCACACGATGTCGTCGATGTCCTCGATGCCGACTGAGAGTCGCACCATGTCGGGCGTAACGCCGGCGGCGACCATGTCGCTTTCGGTGAGTTGCTGGTGCGTTGTGCTCGCCGGATGGATCACCAGGCTCTTCGCATCGCCCACGTTGGCGAGATGCGAAAAGAGCTGTACGGAGTCGATGAACTTGCGGCCGGCTTCGATGCCGCCCTTGATCCCGAAAGTGAAGATGGCGCCGCAGCCCTTCGGCAGGTACCGTTTGCCGATGTCGTGATAGCGGCTCGAAGCCATGCCGGGATGGTTGACCCACGTCACGGCCGGGTGTTTCTCGAGGTGCTGGGCCGCCGCCAAGGCATTCGAGCAGTGGCGGTCCATGCGCATGCCGAGGGTTTCGAGCCCCTGCAGAAACAGAAAGGCGTTGAACGGGCTCACGCACGGACCCAGGTCGCGCAACCGGGGTCATCTACTTGACACAAGGCACAGGTTTTGATATACTAGTCTTGTGAGCGAGATAGATCCTTTCCTTTCAGTGGCTTCGGTTCTTTTCCGTCCTTCTCGTGGGCCACTCGGTACAACTCCTCCCGAGCCTTCTTCGGGAACAACCGCTTCAGGGCTTGCTCAGTCGTCAACTCGATTGCTGGTTTCTTACGAGGCATACCATGGACCTTCTAACACTGTTTGACCGCTTCCACTCCGAAGAGCGCTGCGCAGAGTACCTCGAAGGGCTCCGCTGGCCGGAGGGCGTACGTTGCCCGCGCTGCGACTCGGATAAGATATCGCGCATCCTGAAGCGCGCTCAGTTCGATTGCGACTCATGCCGTTACCAATTCTCCGTCAAGGCCGGGACGATCTTCCACGATTCTCACTTGCCGCTTCGCAAGTGGTTCGCCGCCGTCTATCTGATGTGCGAGTCCCGTAAAGGCGTCTCGGCCAACCAGTTGAAGCGGACCCTGAAGGTAGCCTACAAGACCGCATGGTACCTCTGTCATCGTGTCCGAGCGGCCCTGAAAGACGCCGATACCGAACCACTTGAGGGGACGGTCGAAGTTGACGAGACTTTCATCGGCGGGAAAGCCAAAGGAAAAGGCAGAGGTTACACCGGCAACAAAGCTATGGTCTTGGGAGCCATCGAGCGCGGCGGCGGTATCCGTTTGACCGTCGAGAAGCGCCGGGACCGCAAGACGCTGCACGAGTTCATTGAGACGCACGCGCCCGATGCCGAGAAGGTCTATACCGACGATTTTATAGCCTACAAAGGCATCGAGGACGAAGACACCGCGCACGAAAGCGTAAACCATTCGGTTGGCGAGTACGTGCGCGGAGACGTGCATACCAACAGTGTAGAGGGCGTGTTCTCGCTGTTCAAGCGGTCGATCGTCGGGGCGTATCATCAGGTCAGCGTGAAGCATCTTCCGGCCTACTTGGACGAGTTCGAGTTCCGGTTTGACAATCGGAACAATCCGTACCTGTTTCGGGATACGCTGCTTATTGAATCCCGCAAATTATTATGACACTTTTTGATAGTTTGGAGCATCTATATATGTATGGGCAACCCCAAAGGTGTGAAGCGGGATTTCAAGGCCCTGGAGAAGCGCCGTTTCGAAGCGATGCGGCTGCTCGACCAAGGCCACAATCAGTCCGAGACGGCAAGACGGCTGAAAGTCGCTCGCCAAACCGTCAGTGCGTGGCGGCGGCAATACCGCGAGCAGGGTGCGGCCGGACTCCGCCAGGCCGGGCGCGCCGGACGCAAGCCGCTCCTCGATGCCGCACAACGCGAACGCCTGACGTCGCTGTTGCTGGAAGGCCCGCAAGCCCACGGCTTCCCCACGCCCCTGTGGAGCTGTCCGCGGGTGGCTCGGCTGATCGGAGACGAGTTCGGGGTCGACTACCACGAAGGCCACGTCTGGAAGATCCTGCGAGCGCTCGACTGGAGCCCGCAACGCCCGGTCGGAAAGGCGCGCGAGCGCAACGAAGAGCAGATCCGCACCTGGAAGCGCAAGACCTGGACGCGCATTAAAAAAAGCCCAAAACGAAGGCCGTACGCTCGTCTTCATCGACGAAAGCGGATTGAGTCAGAAGCCGCATCGCTGCCGCACCTGGGCGCCACGCGGCCAAACACCGGTGCTGCAGTTTAACTTCAATTGGGAGAAGCTTTCCGTCTCGGCGGGGCTGACGCTGCGTAACTTCTACTTTCGGCTCTATCCCGGTGCGATCGGCAAAGAGCAAGTGATCGACTTTCTCAAGGCGTTGGTACGTCATATCGATCGGCCGCTGCTGATCGTCTGGGACCGGCTGCCTGCGCACCGTAGCCGCCTGGTGCAAGAGTTCATCCAACTCTCCGAAGGCCACATCGCAACCGAGTACTTGCCACCCTATGCGCCGGAGTTGAATCCGGTGGAATACATCTGGGCTTACTGGAAGCAGCACGAGTTGCCGAACGTCTGTCCGAAGGACTACGGCGAGCTGAACGAGCGGGTCCGCAAGGCACTCCGCCGCATGCACCGCAAACCGCGTTTGATCACGGCCTTCTGGAAACAGTCTTCTCTTTGCTTCGAGTGACGTGATATTATGCGGGACTCAATAGGTTGATTGCCTCGGAAGCCGTTACGTATGAAACTCTTACGTCTTAATTAGGCCTTCTGGATTCTCTTCCTGCCTCATCATGGCTTGGAACTCTTTTAGAACTTCAGATTTTACCTTGTCCATATATTCGTCTCTTATTTGAAGTAGCATAATGCCATCATTTGTAAATTCCTTGCTACATCCTGGGCAACCCACACACTGCGTTTGCGCCACGTCCCTTTTGCAATGTTGACAATGTGGTCCTGCTATCAGATTAGACACCGCCCCTGACCATAGATCATCAACTTGGTACTCGTCGTAACCGTCTACGAACCCTGGATCTATGCGCCATAAGAACTCGCAACACTCATACCATCTCGGTTTAGTTTCCTGCGATCGGCCTGCCGATTGTGGTGCAGGATGACTCGCCAAAGACCCTATTAGACTTCCATCTTCTATTGGTGATGTTGAGTAATGCCAGCGGGATACAATCCGTATTTTGACCCGTCTTGGGACATCCCATGCCCACAGAGATAGTGCAAGCGCGATGAAAAACACCCACGGACGCGGGTCGATCACAGTGTCCCACACACCCCACCTCTGGAGTAAATGTTGCCATTGTTGTGCGTCGTCCCAGTCGCCTGGTAAGCCGAGAAACTGCTTAGCCGGGTATCCACTTGACTCAGGTGACCCCAACATCTTGTAGTTGGGCTCACAGCGTCTTAGCGTCCCAATCGGCGACGATCGAGCGGTACGGCGTCGGCTCCACCGCCATGGCCTGCTGCACAAGGCGGTAGAAGAGCTTGCCCCGACTGCGTGATCTGCGCCGATTGAAGCGGAACACGAACTCGTCGAGATAGTAGTCCAGATGCTCGTGGCTGACCGCCCCCTGATGCGTGCCCAGCATCCAGCGCTTGAGTAGCGAGATCGCCAAGTACACCCTCGGCAGTAGCTGCGAGGCCTGCTCGCGGCGGTTGTTAATCGAGATGATACGACGCTGGTAGTCCTTCTTCTTGAGCGGATCGTAGCCCGACCAGTTGTCGGTAACAACCACGCTGCCCGGCTCGACCGACTCCTCGACGAAGGGCATCAAACTGGCCGCCGAGGCGTTCTGAACGCGCTGCATGCGGATGCGCCCCAGCCCGGTGCCTCTCTCTTCCGCGGCGACTGCAATCAACGCTTTACGCTCGGTCTGTCGGCCGATTACCCCTTCTTCTTCAGCGCCCCAGTAGGTCTCATCGACCTCGACGAGGCCCGTCAATCGCTCCCGCCCCGGGCGCACCATCGCTCGCCTCAGCTTGTGCATCCAAGGCCAGGCGGTTTGGTAACTGCCCAGTCCCAGAACGCGCTGTAGACCCAGGGCGCTGGCCCCATTCTTCTGCGTGGTGATGGTCCACATCGCCCGGAACCACAGCCGCAGCGGCTTGCGTGTGTCTTGAAAGATCGTGCCGGCGGTGACGGAGGTTTGCCGCCCGCAGCGAGCGCATTCGAACCACAC
The DNA here is from genome assembly GCA_965261065.1 of Bryobacterales bacterium. Taxonomy (GTDB): domain Bacteria; phylum Acidobacteriota; class Terriglobia; order Bryobacterales; family UBA6623; genus JAKZVK01. Next base: position 1,020,805 of record OZ253444.1, read on the forward strand.
TTTGCGCACCGGCCAAGCGCGCTCATGCCCACACCTTGGACAGCGGAAACCCTCTGGCCAGCGCAAGGCGAACAGATAGTCGCGGCAAGCCTCCTCGTTCGCAAAGCGAGACTCGAATTCGAGTTGGTCGCGCGGGTAATCCTCCACCAGGCCCTACACTACATCTTGGGGTCACCTGAGTCAAGTGGATACCCAGCACTGCTTAAACGTGAGCCAAGCGGCCCATACTGTGCAGACGACGCGCCACACCCATATGCCGACCAGCTTCCACACGTTGCGAGGTTATCAAGTGTCATCACTTGTGTCAAGTAGATAACCCCGCGCGCAACCCCTCGACGCGGGTCTTGATGATGAAAGCCAACTCGCCGAAAGTCTCCGAGAATTTCAGCCCGTGATAGCCGGGGCTCGGTTCGGTGATCTGCGGGAACTTGCCATTGGTCCAATCGAACTTGCCGCTGTCGACGATGACGCCGCCGATGCTCGTGCCATGCCCGCCGATGAACTTGGTCGCCGAGTGCACTACGATGTCGGCTCCGTGCTCGATCGGACGGCACAGATAAGGCGAGGCAAACGTGTTATCGACGACCAACGGCACGCCGGCCTCGTGCGCAATCTTGACGACAGCCTCGAGATCGACGACATTCATTCGCGGATTAGCAATCGTCTCGACGTAGACGAGCTTCGTCTTGTCTGTGATCGCGGTGCGGAAGTTCTCCGGGTCGTCGGGCTCGACGAAGGTCGTGTCGAAGCCGAGACGCCGGAAGGTGACATCGAACTGTGTGTAGGTGCCACCGTAGAGCGTCGACGAGGAGACCAGGTGGTCGCCGGTTCGGCACAAGCCGTTGACGGTGAGAAACTGCGCCGCCTGCCCGCTCGCCAGCGCCAGCGCGCCGACGCCGCCCTCCAGCGAAGCCATGCGCTCCTCGAGCACGGCGGTGGTGGGGTTCATGATGCGCGTGTAGATGTTGCCGAAGCGCTGCAAGCCGAACAAGGCTGCGGCGTGGTCGGAGTCTTCGAAAACGTATGAGGTCGTTTGATAGATCGGGACCGCCCGTGCCCCGGTGGCCGGGTCAGGCTGCTGCCCGGCGTGCAAAGCGCGGGTGTTGAAATTGAAAGAGCGCTCTTCGTTTTTGGGCATAAGAATCTATCGTAGCGCACGTAACATCGGATCTCGCGGGCGAGGCGACGTGCAAAGCAACCGAGCCGTGACCGCAAGGGAGCGGTCCGGCACGAACCCCGGCGCCGCGCAGAGGCCTCGATCACCCTCGATGCAATAAGTCCGAGTTGTTGTTGCCTACGCCGAGTACTTGCGCGTCAGCGCGTGCAACCGCTTCAAGTGCTTGGGCACAGCGGTCGCGACGGGCTCCTTGGCGGAGTACTCGAGCGAAATGTAGCCGCGATAGCCGGCGTCGCCGAACATTTTCACGACGCGGTCCCAGTCGCAGGGCTCGAAGTGACCATCCTCGAAGCGGATCTCGGTCTTGGCTTGCGAGTTGACGGCGTACGGTACGCACATCTTGATCTGGTTGTAGGGGTCGGTGTGGAAGTTGCCGGTGTCGAGGTTGATGCCGACCCAGGGATTGTCGACCGCCTTGACCATCTGCACGACGCGTTTCGCGTAGAGCGTAATGCCGCCGTGGTTTTCGAGGCCGAGGATGACGCCCTTCTTGCCGGCATACTCGGCGGCGCGCTTGAGGATCTCGACCACCCACTCGGCCGCTTGCTCTTCGGTGTGCCCTTCGGGTACGCGGCCGCCGAAGACGCGGATGTGGCCCGCGCCGAGCTTGTGCGCAATGTCGACCCAGTAGCTCAGCCAGGCGACTTCGATCTCGCGGTCGCGCACGTCGGGCTTGCAGAGGTTCGAGCGAATCGCGATCGCCGGGATCTCGACCGCGGCCAGGTAGGCCTTGCGGCGCAGCGACATCAAGGCTTCGTTGAGACGGGTCTTGGGGAGCCAGTAGACGGTGAGGTCAAGTCCGTCGATGTTGTTCTCAACGCAGATGTCGACAAGGTCCTCGTAGGTCATTTCCCCTTTGGCGAGCGCGTCGCGGTAGGAGTAGGCACAGAGCGCCGAGCGGATGCGCGCCCCCGAGCCGTTGCCGGTCCGCGGGGTGGCGGCCGAGAGAGGTGCGGTCGAGAGCGGCGTGGCGGCGGCGAAAGCGGCGGCAGGGAGGGTCTTCAGCAGATGTCGTCGATGCATCGGAGGCTCCTTAGGTCGAGAGTGCTAGGACGCCCGAACCGACCCCGATTATAGTCGGTCGGGTGGTCCGCCGCGCACACCACGCAACCGTGCCAACCAACACCACAGAGCCGCGGATGTAAATCCGCGGGCGGGCGGGCGAAGGCCCGCGCTACCCCCGCGGAGCTACCTCGCGCTGGGCTTGCTCGATGAGGGTGTTGTGGGCTACGGGCTCCGCAAGCCAAAAGCACGGAGACGACGGACACCCGCTTGGACCCAAGGAGGCAGACGGCGTTTGAGTTGCTCTCGCCAAGTGAATCGCAGCAGCTGGCGTGCGTTGTAGACCTGGTGTTCCCAGCCGTCGGAGTCCTGGGGAAACGTGGACGCATCCGTGCGTCGCAAGAACGCCGTCCGCTCGACGACCGCCTCCAGCTCAAACATCTCGTCGCGGCGGACAAATTCGAACAGATGATGGACGCTCGGGATCTGGAGGTCGTCGATCACCAGCACCCCGCCCGTGCGGATGTGAGGGTAGAAGTAGAAGTACTCGAGGTCGGGGAACGGATAGGCGTGCGGGCCGTCGAGCAGCACGGCGTCGAGTGGTGTTTCGAAACGATGCTGGGGCAACGTCCGCTGCGTAGGCCCCGGCACGAACTCCAGCTCGGCGGGACCGAGCAGGCCGGCCGCCTTGACCCTCTCGAACACGCCAAACTCATCAAAAGCGAACACCGTGTGCGCCCGGCTGAACCTCGAAAAGATCAACGTGCTAGCGCCGCAGCCGGTCTCCGTCGTCGCCGCGGGGCGGAGATCCGCCAGCAGCCTCGCCAACCGCTCGAGCGCGCGCGGCGGCAGCGAATAGGGAGACAAGCCCGAAGCTTGTTCGATGATGCCGTGAAGATCCGGTTGGCTCGACAACGCACATACATCCTGGGGCGGAGCGGCGGTGTTCCGCAACTGGCGTGGGGCGGTATGCTGCCGCTGGCCCGCGCGGTTCGCGCGTCAGGGGACGGTCAGACGTCGGCCGGATGAAGCACCGTGACGCCAGGGTAGCGCTGAAAGTGCCTGACGTTGAATGTGAGAATCGCATCGAAGCGGTGAGTCTGAACCGCGGCTGCAAGGCGGGCGTCGTGGGCCTGCTTGCCTCTGACCTGCTGGTCGGCGAGCAGCTTGCGCCACTGCTGGTAAACCGCTGCCGTTTCGTATTGCAGCTGGAAGCTGGCGCGAAACCGGGTGAGCCAGCGCTCGGTTCGTGCTGACGTGTAGCCGAGGCCGTTCTCGGTCTGTGGCCGCGTGGCAACGACCCAGAACTCGGCGACGATCTGGGGAAGAACGTACAGGGAATCCTGACGGCGGAAAAGGTTGCTGAGAGCTTGGCGGGCGAGGGCCGAAACAGGGTCCACGGCATGCAGAGCCCGGACAAGCACACTCGTGTAGACGAGGTAGTTCACTAGGCCCGGTCGGCGTAGAGGTGCTCGCGGTCGAAAGCCTCATCGGGAAGCGCAGTCGTCCTCGGGGCCGGCTCGCGGTCGACTTCTTCGAAAAGCTCTTGGAGGTTGACCAGACGCTGCTCTGATGTCGGCAGCGGCTCCGCGGGCGGTGGGCCGTTGCCGAGCTGACGGACGGCCGCCTCGATAACAGCCTCGAGGCTGGCAAACTCTCCGCTTGCGACCTTCTGCTCGATGAGCTGTTCAAGATCGGGTGTGAGGCTGACGTTCATGGGTCGTTTCTGAAAGTCTAGCGCGAAGCTGTGGAGTCGGCGGAGCACAGCTTCCAAACCCCATACTACAGGGATTTGAGCTGCCGCCGACAGCCCGTGGGCCCGTGACGTTGGAAAGGGCCCCTGGGACCGACGCTGCCCGGTCGGACGCACGTGTCCCGTGAGGCTGAGCTGCTATCGACTGCGGCACCGGCTACCGTCCCCCGACAAACGCCCGGTTGAGGTGGTCGATGAGTTGGACCAGCTCCTCCTCGGTGGCGGGCATGCCGTTGCTGACCATGCGAGAGACCAGCGCGCGGGTCTCGGCGTCGGAGGTGGGCGGCGCGGCTTCGACGACCGCTAGCGGGTGGCACAGGGCGCAGCGGGTTTCGTAGAGTTGCCGCGCTTGCCCGGGGTCGATGGCCGCAGCGGCCGCCGCTCGTGCCGGGCCCGCCGCCTGCGTCCCCGGGCCAGCCCCTTGCTCGGCTGGTCCTGCAACCTGCGTGGCGGCCTGCTGCGAGGCCTGCTCTTGATCGAGGCCCTTCTTCCTCTCGCGGGCGGATCGCTGCAGTTCGGGCGAGATCGCAATCAAGTAGGCGGTCACTTCCCACTGCTGGTCTTCGTCGATCGGCGCGAGCAGGGTGGAGCGGTCGGCCATGCGCTGGACGGTCTGATGCCAGTTCTCGGGCGTGCGCGGCCGGGCCAGGACGGTGCGCAGGTCGTGACACGTCACGCACTCGGCCAGCAAGACCCCCTGGCCGGCTTCGAGTCCGGTAGGCGAGGCCAGGTGGGCGAGGGTCTCCGGGTCGTCGAGGCCCGCCAGCACCAGGTGCGACTGGACGCGCTCGAGGGTCTCGTCGCTGAATGAGCCCCCGGTTTGCTGTGCCCGCAGATAGGCTTCGCGGAAGGCGAACGGCGCCGAGAGACCGATCAGCAGAATAGTGCACACCAGCAGCGCGGTGCCCAGCAGCGGAACCAGCGTGGACTCCATATGCTTGAAAAAGCGCACGATCGCGATCTTGATCACGATCAGCGCGCCGATCGTCATCCCCAGCGTGAGGTGGGCCACCGTACGCGCCGGGAACTCGATCTGGTAGTTCCACAGCCGCGGCACCATTTGGCTCATGAAGTAGAGATAGAGCATCAGGTAAAGCCACCCGATCAAGCGATGGATACGCATCAGCCGCGGCGGCGCGTCGCTGGTATGGGTCTCGTGGTCGAAGGGGTAACCCCACAGGTGGTACATCAAGAACGTGCCGGCGGCCCCAAGGGCCAAGAAGACGATTCCGAGAACTGCGTTGGCGACGGGATCCATGTGTGGTTCTCCTGGTTGTCGTTGGGGGTGTTTGTTGGGCGGTTCGATTCTAGCGGGATGCCGGCGGTGGCCGCAGTGGGCTGCCGTACCCTTCGGGGCGGGTCCAGTTGGCCTCCCCTAGCCCGCGCCGCCACGCGACCCCTGCGTCTACCCTGTCAGCAGCTAGCCGACTTCCGGTACGTTCAGGCTGAAGGGCGGGCACGGGGGCCCGCCCTACGCCAGCGGCCTAGTGTAGTGCGTCAAGCAGATTGCACCTTATGCAGGGCGGCACGTCCGCGCTTGACTTTCTCGAGGATGTCGGAGGCGGTCGCGGTCCAGATGAAGGGCGTGGGATGCTCGTTGTGCTGGGCGATGTAGTCGTCAATGGCGGCGACGAGCTCGTCCACGCTGCGAAACACGCCGCGGCGCAGGCGCTTGACGGTGAGATCGCGAAAGAATCGCTCGACCATGTTCAGCCACGACGCCGAGGTCGGGGTGAAATGAATGTGGAAGCGCGGGTGACGATCGAGCCAACGCTTCACAGCGGCATGCTTGTGGGTGGCATAGTTGTCCACGATGAGATGAAGCTGTTTGTCCTTGGGAGTGCGGCGGTCAATTAAGCGCAGGAAGCGCAACCATTCCTGGTGGCTGTGTCGGGGCATGCACTCGGCGATCACGCTGCCGTCAAGAGTGTTGAGCGCCGCAAACAGGGTGGTCGTGCCGTTGCGCTTGTAATCGTGGGTCATCGTTTGGCCGCGTCCCTTTTTGAGCGGCAGGCCGGGTTGGGTGCGATCGAGGGCTTGGATTTGGGACTTCTCATCGAGCGAGAGAACCAGAGCATGCTCAGGCGGATTGAGATAGAGTCCGACGATGTCGTCGAGTTTCTCGGCGAAACGCGGGTCATTGCTGAGCTTGAAGATCTTGACGCGGTGGGGCTTGAGGCCATGGGCGCGCCAAATCCGTCCCACGGTGGAAGCGCTGACGCCGGCCGCGGCGACCATGGTGCGGCGGCTCCAGTGGGTGGCGTTGGACGGTTTCTCGCGGGTGGTCTTGTGGATGATCTGCTGTACTTTCTGCTTCGAGACGGCAGGTGTACGACCGGGCCGTGGGGCGTCTTTTGCAATGCCGGCGATGCCGCTTTCGAGAAAGCGCGTGCGCCAGCGGGCCACCAACTGCCGCGAGACACCGAGCTGTGCGGCGATCTGCTTATTCTCGAGACCGTGGGCGGCCAGCAGGACAATCCTGGCTCGCAGGGCGAGACGAACGGCGACTTGGCGGCCGCGCGCGTAGCGGTCCAACTGCTTGCATTGCGCTGTGTTCAAAGTTACTGGTTGTGCTCTTCGCATCCCATGCCTCCTGTTAATAGAGACGATGGGAAGCCAATATAAATTACATTATTTATGGTGCACTACACTAGTTCGCAGCGGCGCTACCGCGGGTAAGGGTGGCCGCTCAGGATCGTGAAGGCGCGGTAGATCTGCTCGGTGAGGACCACCCTTGCCAGCTCGTGCGGCAGGGTCATCTTCGAGAGCGACAACAAGCGATCGGCGCCCTGGCGAAACTCGTCGCTGAAGCCGTCGGCGCCGCCCACGAAGAAGGCGATTTCGCCCGAGTTCTTCTCGAGGAACGAAGCCAACTCCTGGGAACTCATCATCGGGCCCTCGGGGTCGAGAACGACACGGACGGCCTTGGGGTAACGTCCGGCGCTCTTCTCGTCTTTGGCCTCGATCATGTCGAAGCGGCAGAAGCGGGTGATGCGTCGGGCGTACTCGGCGGCCAGACGGTTGGCGTCGGCGTTGCGGGGCTTGCCGATGTAGACGAGGTGGATGTTCACGGCTGGGACGCTGGCCGGCGGGCCCCGTTCAGGCGGCGTCGGGGACCGGAATGCGCGGGGCGCGTTTCCACAGACGCTCGAGATCGTAGAACTCGCGGGCCTGCGGCGAAAAAATGTGCACGAGGAAGTCACCGTAGTCCAGCAGCACCCATTCGGCGTTCTGACGGCCTTCGATCCCGATCGCGCGGACGCCTTCTTCCCGGAGCGCCCTTTCGATGGCGTTGGAGATCGCCTGCACCTGGCGCGCGTTGAGCCCCGTGCACAGTACGAAGGTGTCGGTAAACGTGCTGACTTCCTTGATGTCGAGCACGACCAGATCGGTTGCCTTACGCTCCTGCGCCGCCCCGACCGCGATTTCCCAATCCGTCATTCCGGCCCGTACCTTGCTCGCACGTACCTTACCCGCAAGCTACCTTGCAGCCCATCTTAGCGCTGTGTGAGGAGTGGCCGCTAGAATGAGCTTGGCCCCTGGATCCCACAGGGGCGTTCGGGGGCGATTCGTGGCGCGGGCACGGCATGCCGTGCCCCTACGCGCGGCTCGGCATGGACGAGCGATCTGCTTAGAACCCGTTTAGAAACTGTGCAACGGCTTTGTTGGATTCTTGTGGTGGTGTGGACGGCTTGCCCTGCCGTCGCGCAAGATCGGCCGCCGGCCGGGCCCGAGGAAGAGCGCGTCCAGGCGTTGGTCGAGGCCGGGGTGCTCCCCGAGAACGCGATCCAGCAGGCACGGGGTAAGGCCGTGCGCAAGCGACTCGAGCAAGTCGTCCGAGAGACTCTGATGAGCGGCGAGCTGACCGAGGGCCGCCTGCCGGAGATGATGCGGGCGGTCGCGGTGCTGCGCGAGATGTCGCGCGAGGACTTGGCCGGAGCTCGCAAACTGGCCGAGGCCGGGGCGCTGCCCCTGCGGCAACTCAAGAAGGTAAAAGAGGCCGCCGACTGGGGTGAACGGCAGTACGAGTTGGCGGAGCAACGCTCGAAGCTGGTCCGCGAGATGGGACTGATGGCGCGCGCCGAAGACCGGCTGGACGAGTTGGAGGAAGAAGACCTGGCGTTCTCCTCGGAGGTCGAGGGAGCGAGCTGGGAAGAGGATGTGCTCGCGATCGATGCCGCGTTCTTCAGCCAGTTTGGCCAGGCTCTTCCGGTCAGCGCGCGGGGCGACACCGAGATGCACCGGTCGATGGGGTTCGACCACGCCGCGCGGCTCGACGTGGCGGTCCATCCCGATGATGAAGAAGGCCTGTTCCTGATCGAGTTGCTCTACGAGTGGGAGATACCGTTCATCGCGTTCCGCAGCAGTGTGCCGGGGCAGTCGACGGGACCGCACATTCATATCGGGCCGCGGAGCGATCGGGTGGTGGCGGAGGACCCGGCAGTGAGCCTGTCCAAATAGCGGCAGACGTTTGCCGGATTGGCTTCTCACGCCATCTCAGACTCGAAGCGGACGCGAGACATCCAAAGCATCTGATCTACACTAACGGTTCCCTCGCGACACGTTGCGAGCCGCCGCTCCTCGATGCCGCACCTCAACTACTACCTCGACTTCACCGTCTCGGTTTTCGTGGTGTACAACGAGAAGGTGTTGCTGGTCGACCACAAGCAACTGGGTAAGTGGCTGCCTCTCGGCGGCCATATCGATCCCGGTGAAGATCCCGAGCAAGCCGCGTTGCGCGAGGTCGCCGAGGAGAGCGGACTGACCATCGAGTTGTACGGTAAGCGTCCATCCCTCGACTGCCCCGGCACGCGCTTTCTCATCGCCCCCACGTACCTCGACGTGCATCACATCTCCGGAGAGCACCATCACTTGGGGATGATCTACTTCGCCCGCGCGGCGACGGAGCGCGTGACACTGGCCGAGGCCGAGCACAACGACATCCGTTGGTTCACTCTCGCGGAGGTCGCCGCCCGAGATGCCAACATCCCTGACGCCGTCCGCTTCTACGCAACGGAAGCGGTGCGCTGCCTCAGCGAGGTGCCGCAGTGATCATTCCCTGCATCGACCTGATGGAGGGCAAGGTGGTGCAGCTCATCCAGGGCCGTGACAAGGCGCTCGAAGGCGACCCGCCTGATGCGATGCTCCGGAAGTTCTCCGCCTTCCCCGAAATTCAAGTGATCGATCTCGATGCTGCCATGGGCAAGGGCTCGAACGATCACATCGTCCGGCACCTGGCATCGCAGGCGGTGACGCGTGTCGGCGGCGGAGTGCGTTCGGTCGAGAGAGCGCGCGCGCTGGTCGAGGCCGGCGCCTCGAAGATCATCGTCGGCACTGCGGCCTACAAAGATGGCGGAGTCAACGAGGCCTTCCTGCACGAGCTCGGGCAAGCCATCGGCGTCGGCCGCGTTCTGCTGGCCCTCGACTCGAGAGGCGGACGGATCGTCGTCAAAGGCTGGCAGGAAGCGACGGCGCTCTCCGCCGAAGACGTGATCGCCACCCTGGAGCCCTACTGCGGCGGCTTTCTCTGCACCTACGTGGACAAAGAGGGCATGCTCGAAGGGACCGACCTCGACTGGTACCGCCGCCTACGCCAAGCCACCCGCAAGGAACTCACCGCCGCTGGGGGCATCACCTCAGTCGAGGAGATCCAAGAACTCACCGGGCTCGGTATTCACTGCGCCCTTGGGATGGCGATCTATACCGGTAGGCTGGATCTCGACGAGCTGGCCGCAATCGAAAAGGGCCCCCAAGCCTGATTGCCGGGAGCCCTGATCGAGGCCCGAAACTTTTTTCAAAGTGCCGTGACTGGATTGCGTCGGAGGCTGCGTTTCGCCTTCGCGTCAGAACGAGTACGAGCGCTTCTGCCGGGTCGACTCTTCGGGATAACCCGCGAGTTCTTCCTGGCACGCGACGCAGTAGCGCGCCCACGGAATCGCCTGCAATCGCTTGAGCGACATGCTCTCCTCGCATTCCAGGCAGATGCCGAACGCGTTCTCTTCAATGCGGCTCAGGGCTTCTTGGATCTCCCGCAACAGCATCGCATCGATGTTGTTGCGGTTCAGGAAGATCCACTCCTCGTGGCTCTGCCCCGGCAGCTCTTCCATATTGACAGGCTCTTGCCCGCGGGCGAGCGCCTTGGCGGTCTTCACCGACTGCAGGTTTTGGCGGATCTCCTCGGCCTTTGCTTCGAGCATTCCCTTGAAGCGCTTGATTTGAGCCTTGTTTAGAGCCTTCGTTGTCCCTTTCGCCATGATGCACCTTCCACTCCGACGTGCCCCCGGCCCGGCGGGCATGTCACTATATCGTCGTTTTGATCCAGGTCTGTTAGACCCAGACCAAACCGATCTGGTTACAGGTTCTTCCTAACGAGCGGAGCCAAAACGCCAAGCCCTCTGCTTCGTCCCTCGAGCGGGAACGACCAACCGTGTCCCAGTGGCTAGCCGTTTGAGGAACAGCGGCCTACGCCGCTATCGAACTCCGTTTGCGAAATCACCAAACGATGCTGCCGCGGCACCCCCGTGCCCGGCAGCCGTGCGGGAATGTAACGATTATACGGACGAACCTTCTTAGCCGGGTATCCACTTGACTCAGGTGACCCCAACATCTTGTAGTTGGGCTCACAGCGTCTTAGCGTCCCAATCGGCGACGATCGAGCGGTACGGCGTCGGCTCCACCGCCATGGCCTGCTGCACAAGGCGGTAGAAGAGCTTGCCCCGACTGCGTGATCTGCGCCGATTGAAGCGGAACACGAACTCGTCGAGATAGTAGTCCAGATGCTCGTGGCTGACCGCCCCCTGATGCGTGCCCAGCATCCAGCGCTTGAGTAGCGAGATCGCCAAGTGCACCCTCGGCAGTAGCTGCGAGGCCTGCTCGCGGCGGTTGTTAATCGAGATGATACGACGCTGGTAGTCCTTCTTCTTGAGCGGATCGTAGCCCGACCAGTTGTCGGTAACAACCACGCTGCCCGGCTCGACCGACTCCTCGACGAAGGGCATCAAACTGGCCGCCGAGGCGTTCTGAACGCGCTGCATGCGGATGCGCCCCAGCCCGGCGCCTCTCTCTTCCGCAGCGACTGCAATCAACGCTTTACGCTCGGTCTGCCGGCCGATTACCCCTTCTTCTTCAGCGCCCCAGTAGGTCTCATCGACCTCGACGAGGCCCGTCAATCGCTCCCGCCCCGGGCGCACCATCGCTCGCCTCAGCTTGTGCATCCAAGGCCAGGCGGTTTGGTAACTGCCCAGTCCCAGAACGCGCTGTAGACCCATGGCGCTGGCCCCATTCTTCTGCGTGGTGATGGTCCACATCGCCCGGAACCACAGCCGCAGCGGCTTGCGTGTGTCTTGAAAGATCGTGCCGGCGGTGACGGAGGTTTGCCGCCCGCAGCGAGCGCATTCGAACCACACTTTGCGCACCGGCCAAGCGCGCTCATGCCCACACCTTGGACAGCGGAAACCCTCTGGCCAGCGCAAGGCGAACAGATAGTCGCGGCAAGCCTCCTCGCTCGCAAAGTGAGACTCGAATTCGAGTTGGTCGCGCGGGTAATCCTCCACCAGGCCCTACACTACATCTTGGGGTCACCTGAGTCAAGTGGATACCCAGCCCTCCTTATTGGCAAGGGAAATCTTGGCAACCGCGGCCCTCGCCGCAAACGAGCCTTTGCCAGTAAGCCGCCCTGCGCCGAAAGTGTACCATGGGTGTCAAGGGTCTAAGAGCAGTTTTCAGGCGGGCGCTCCAGCCTGCGCCCCCGAGTGGTCGTTCGCTCTTTTCGGGTGACTCTCGTCCCGTAACCTCATGCCTGACGGCGGCGAACCAAAAGGCGAGGCAGTTCATGGCGGAGGTGTGTCCCCGCGTGTGGATTCGGTGACGACGACGGAGTCTGCCATGGAGACGGGCGCGGCTTCAGCAAAAGCCGAGGAACGGCCGGACGCCGCGCGCCTCCAGGAATTGATGACGGGTTATCAGAATGCGGACCGAGACGCCGCTTCCGCGTTGGTCGAAAGCGTGTCGCCTATGTTGCTGCGGTTCCTGGCTGGACCGCTGCAGACGCGCTCCTTCGCCGAAGACATGCTGCAGGATTGCTGGCTTCGGATCCATAAGGCGCAGCACACCTACCGGCCGGGTAGTCCCGTGTTGCCGTGGATCTTCGCGATTGCGCGCCACACGCGCATCGACGCCTATCGCCGCCGGAAACGGATCGACGCCAAGGAGCTGGCCTTCGACGAGCCGGTCGAGCCGCGGCAATCGTTCGGCCGGGGCCCGGATGCGGCTGACTATGACATCTGGCGGCTACTCGAGCAGCTGCCCGAAAGCCAGCAAGTGGTCATCAGAATGCTAAAAGTTTCGGGAATGAGTCTCCAGGAGGTCGCCAACGCCACCGGCACCACCGTGGGCGCCGTCAAGCAGAAGGCGCACCGGGCGTACGAGAAGCTGCGAGTTTTGCTGCAGGACACGGGGACATCCATGATAGGTATCTGTCAAGGATGGACGCAGTCATCCGAATCCTCCCGTCAGCGGGGGCGTTGTCTTCAGCAGTGACGCTTCGCAGCCCGAGCGTTTTTGCGAATCAAGTCGCAAGGTCAACGAGTCACGTGACCAGACATCCATGTGCGCGCATCGGGTCGCCCCACCGTACCGGCCGGGGGACCGTCGCGGAAGATTCAGTTTGGGTTTTCAGGCCCGCCGGCCTCGAAACAGAGATACGGACGCATCAGAAATTTCCCAGGAAACTCCCAGCAAACTCCTTCGCGTAGTCCCCAACAGGCGAGGACCGGCGGGCCGCTCGTGACACCGCACAGCGTCGATGAAACTCTTCGTTTCTCCTTTTAACAGAAAAAAAGCAAATTCTCCTCGTTACGCCTCGGCCGCAACCTGCGGCACGAACGCGCGGCCACTGGTGTCCACGGCCCGCAGATACGCCACCAACTTGCGCGCCACGGCCAACGTCGCGCGATTGCGAGACCCGCGCGTCAACTCCCGCTCATGGACGTCGTGCAGTTGCGGGTTCCAGCGCGGCGCGAGTTTCGCCGCCTCGATCAGCACCCGCTGCAAATGCTTGTTGCGCTGCTTCGACAGCGGTCCCCGCTGCGTCTTGCCGGCCGACTCGCGCTGTGTCGAACACAACCCACAGTAACTCACCGCCTGGCCCAGCGAACCGAAGCGCTCGGGCTCGACGGTCTCCAGCGCCCAGGTCAACGCCGTCACCTCCCCCACGCCGCGAATCGACTGCAGCAACTCGACGCGTTCCCGCAACAGCGGATGGCGCCGCAATCCGCGCAGTAACTCCTGCTGCAAACGATCGAACATTTCCAGGCTGCCGCGGGTGATGGCGAGCAGCTCGATCACCGACTCGGGCGTGTCGCTCAGGCTGTCGAGATAGGAGTAGAAATAGTTGCGCCCGTGCAGCCGCCGGGCATCGTAGGGTTCGCCCACTTCCATCAGTAGCCCGCTGATTTTGTTCTTCATGCGGACGGCTTCGCCCAGCAGCAGATTGCGATAGCGCAGCACGCGCCGCAACTCGCGCAGGGCAGGCGGCGCCACGTAGCAGCGCGGCAGCAGGTTGCAGCGCAGCAGGTCACTGATCTTGGTGGCGTCGAGACGGTCGTTCTTCTTCTTGGCGCAGGCGATGGCCTTGAGCATGGCCGGGTGTGCGACTTGCAGTTCCTGGGCGAAGGGCTGGAGGTGATCGTAAATCCAGCCGGTAAACAGGGTGGCTTCGAGCGCGCCCACCCAAGGGCGCTCGAGGGCTGACGCCCAAGCGGTCAGGGCGGCGCGAGTGGCCGCGACCTGACCGCGCTGGACGATCGTTCCGTCCCCGGTTTTGATGCAGAAGCTGATGCTTTTCTTATGGACATCGAGTCCGATGTAGTAGAGTTCTGGCATGGAATCCTCCTGGGATTGGCTCTGAGCCGACCGCGTGGCCGCTCTCAGTATTTTGCCCCCGGGAGGATTCCTCTTTGCCACTACCTATGCATTGAAACAGGACCGAAGCAATGACGTGCTCTCAAGCCGGCGAACATCTTCACCGCACGCCGCCGGAAGGCTGGGGCCAACTGCCCCAGGCCGTCCGTGAGCACTTGGAGAAGTGCGCCCCCTGCCGCAAGGTGTGGGACTTTCTCACCCGGCACGACTCGTCCGAACGTGTCGCCCCCGAGGTCGAAGCCAAGATCAAGTCATCGGTCGTGGGCTCGCTCGAGGCGGTCCGGCCTCTGCCCGGTGCGCGGTTGACGGCTGCCTTCCTGCTGATCTACGCGGCCCTCTCGGGCATCTTCATCGCGATCACCGGCGTCGGTGGAGCGCTCGAGATGGGCGCTTTTCGCTTTGCCACCATCCTGGGCGTGGTCGGCGCGGTCATCCTATTATTGTCGGTGACGCTGAGCCGCGAGATGGTCCCCGGCTCGCCGCGATTGCTCACGCCTGCGCGGCTGTTCCTGTCGTTGTTGGCGGCGCTGTTCCTCGCCGTCACCGTCGCCTTCCCCTGGGACGTGAGCGGCACGTTCCTGCCCCAGAGCTGGATGTGCTTCCGAACCGGGTTGATGTACTCGTTCCCCGCCGCGGCTTTGATTAGTCTGCTTCTGCGCCGCGGGGCCGTCCTATCGCTGGGGGTGGCCGGCGCGGGGGCGGGGCTGATGGCCGGCCTGGTGGGCATGACCGTTCTTCATTTCGGATGCAGCCTTCACACCGCCCCCCACATCGCGATGGTACACCTCGGGATCGCGCTGGCCGTGGCTCTGCTGGGCTATGCCCTGGGACATTACCTGCCGCTCTTCGTTGGGCGTTCCGGCCGCTGACTCAAGCGATTCGTCAGAATCCTTACATACGGATTTGTGATGCCGCGGCCCGTCGCAACCGCGCCATCGAAGCTTCCGAGCCGCGGACGGAAGTCCGCGGTTGCCGCTCGGCGCAGCCTGGCTCATCCAACCACCGGTCCGAGCCCCGGCGGGGCGTTTGAGCCTTTACTTTTCCAACACCCGACAGGTGGGGAACACGCACACACCGCAGGCGCTACTCCTCACTCCGCTAACCTAAGGGCTGAGCAGTGACCTCTCGAGACCCGGGCAGCCTTGCGAACCTTCATCCTCAGCGTGGTGTTATCGACTCTCCTGCTCGCGCAGCCGGCGCACGCCGAGCCCGTGGGTCCCGACGTCGGCGCGCGCATCCCGCCGTTCGAGCTCGCCGACCAGCAGGGCAACCCACAGACGTTCGAATCGCTGCGTGGTCCGCGAGGGCTGCTGCTGGTCTTCCAACGCTCGGCCGACTGGTGCATCTACTGCAAAGACCAGCTCGTTCAACTCGAGCGGCAGCGAGAGCACTTCGAGCAAGAGGGCATCCACGTCGCAGCGGTCACGTTCGACACGGCCGACATCCTTAGCCACTTCGCCGAACGCGCCGGCATCACCTACCCGTTGCTCTCCGATCCCGATTCGAAAACGATCCGCGCGTTCGGGTTGCTCAACGAAGCGGTCCCGGCCGCGCATCGCTTCTACGGCGTCGCCCAGGCGTGCCGCCTGTTGATTGACGCACAGGGTCAAGTCACGGCCAAGTTTCTCGAACAGAACCCGACCGACCGGCTCACGGCCGGCAATATCCTCGTGCGCGAGTTGCAAGGCGAGTCGGCAGCGACGCGATCCGAGCACGCGACGAATCATCTGCGCCTCGCTACCTGGGCGAGCGATGAAGTCGTACGCCCGGAGAACCGCGTGGCACTGATTCTCGACGTGCACCTGAATCCGAAAATGCATGTGTATGCCCCGGGCGTGGAGGGCTATATCCCCATCGCGTGGTCGATGGCCGACGCCACCGGCCTGCGCTACTTCCCTCCCGCTTACCCGGACTCGGAGCTGCTGCACTTGCCCGCGATCCAAGAGATCGTGCCCGTCTACAACGGCTCGTTCCGCCTGATGGCCGACGTGTTGCTCGGCAAGGCCGATGATCTCGCGGCGCTCACCAACGAGCTCGGCGAAGTCGTCATCGAAGGCTCCTTCCGCTATCAGGCCTGTGACGACAAGCTGTGCTACTTACCTGAAGAGGTCCCGCTCGAGTGGCGGCTGCAGCTCGAGCCCCACGACCGTACCCGAGTGCCCCGGGAGTGAGAAACCGAAAGCCTTTCGCTAGCCCTCCTTGATCCACGCGTACCGGGGGTCATCGGCCCAGGCACCGTACGTCCGCCCTTCGCCCGCCAGGATCCACGTGTAGTTCAACGTGTAGGCGGGGAACGCCACGACCGGGTGATAGCCGCGCGGGATCATAACCGTGTCGCCGTCCTCGACCGCGTCGGCGTAATCAAACGGCTCGGGGTCGGCTGGATCGCAGTAGATGCGCATGAACCCGAAGCCTTCCTATGGTCTGGCCGTCCCAGATAGCCTATGCCCTCAGGTCCTCAGCAATCCGTTGCGCGTTCCTCACGCGAATCAGCCCTCCACCCCGTTCCCATCCGGCGGACTCTCCTCCGGCTTGGCCCGCCTTCCAGTCTTCTGCGTCGTTTGCCAAACGGTGTTCTCCCGCGAAATCAAGCTCTCGACTCGCTCGACAAAGGTGGCTCTTCTGTCGTCGTCGGAACCCCAGTGGTAGTCACCCAGATTCGCATCAAGGAAGTGCTTTTCCTTGCGAAGGCCTTCGCACGTCGTGCGGTAGTTGATCCAGGTCTCTTGGTACTTGAATGTCTTCATCGCAGCCGTCAAGATGGCCACGGCGGCTTACGTGACGGCCGGCAGGTGGTTCAGCCCCGCTGGTAGGTCATTATCGAGAACAAACACCACGAGGATCGGGGTCACCGCCGCCAGGATGATAATGGTCCACTGCATCCGGTTATAGATCGCCTGGTTTACGCCGGCCTTGCGGTCATACCACTTGACCTGATCCTGGTAGCGATCCTCTATGTACGACTTGAATTCACCGTCCGTCATGACATGGCTCCAGTAATCACTTCACTCTTCTCCGGCACACCGCCGCATCCAATCATAACCGACACCTTGTCGCAGTTGATCGGCCCTGTGATGTCAACGCCCAATAGAAATGTCCCCCTCGGTAGCTCGATAGAAGTGTCCCCTTGTGTTTCTTGTTCGTAGGAGAGATATCGTCGTCGTCGGGGCTGTGGAACTGTGGGAATCGCGTAGCGATTTCCAAGGGGCGGTGGGAAGGGTGGAAAACCATCCACCGCTCCTCGAACCCGGTACTGCTGCCTCGAGAGATTTTCCACGCTTTCCATCCGACCCGGCATTTCCACAGCCCTCTTATGTATTCGCAGCCCGTTTTTTCCGTAACACAGCTCGCCGCCAGGGGTGGTCCGCCGCCGGCTTGCGCCCGCCCCCCGGACGCTGCTGTGGTGCTGGCTTCGTCCGCAGCTGTGGCGTCGGCGTGGCGATCACGTCGTGCTCGATCTCGTGCCCGTCAAACCTCACCTGCAAGCTCTCATCGCGCCACTGTTGGACCGTCACCCGTGCCCCCGCCCCCACGCCCTGGTTGCGTTTCGGCTTCAACTGCAAACAACGATTCTCGAAACGCACCACCCGGTCGTTGCTCACCACCCGTTCGTACTCGCAACAGAACACCCCTCGCAGCTCGGTGCCGCGGGGGAGCGCCTGGTGAAAGTCCGCTGCCGCCGCCGGCTCACAGGCGAAGCGCTCGTTGTGCTCGGCCAGGTACTCCTCGTCGAGATAACGGTTCGCCGCCTCGTACTCGACGATCCCGCGCAGCCGCATCTTCTTGATCAGGCGGTCTTGGTGCGTGCCGTGATGGCGCTCCACTCGGCCCTTGGCTTGCGGCGAGGAAGCCGCCATGATCGTAATGCCGAGCTTGGCACACATGCGCCCGAACTGCGTCTCGGGCTTGATGCCTGCCAGCACTTCCCGCGACGTCGGCTGGCGCTGGTAGACGTTTTTCCAGTCGCAGTACAACGCCTTGGGAACGCCGTGTTGACGTACCCAGGCTGCGAGCAGATCGGCCGCGGCCCAGGTCGTTTCCTGGTCCGAGAAACGGCACAGCGCCACACCGGTCGCGTCATCGACGAAGTTCATCAGACAGGCTTTCGGGCCGCGTTCTTCCAGCCAGTGGTGGTGCGAACCGTCGAGTTGAATCAGCTCGCCGAAGTGCGCTTTGCGTTGGCGCCGGGTGCGATGCGGTTGGCGCTTGCGACGGCGGCTCCACAGACCCGCGGCGAGCATCCAGCGCCGCAGTGTTTCGCGCGGCACTTCCAGGCCGTGGTCGGCTGCCAGATGTTCCGACGCCAGCGTCGGCCCGAAGCGCTCGTGCCCCTCGCCCGCATAGTTCTCGCGCACCAACTCGAGAACCTGCTGGCGTCGCTTCTGATCGGCTCGGTTCGAAGCACGGCCGACGTTACCGTGCACCAAAGCCTTGGCCCCGCCAGCACGGTAACGCTTCTTCAGACGCTTCGCATGGCGGTAGCTGACCTCCAGCAGCTCGGCGGCTTCGGTCAACTTCAGTTCTCCTCGTTTCACTCGGCTCAGCACTTCGCCGCGCCTCAACTCCTTGGCACTCATCCATGTCCTTCCCACTCTCGGCTCCTCCTTCGGAGCCTCAGAGTAGGGGACATTTCTATTGGGCGCTCAAGGGGACATTATCATTGGGCTTCAACATTGATCGGCCCTGTGAATGAAAAATCGCGACGGGCAATCCGTGCGTCTTCAGAGCTAGATGGATGTAGGCTGTGTCAATTGGCCACGTCAAAAGAAACCAAGCCCGGTCGGTTGATTTACAATGTTGGGCAGTAGAGGCACCCATGACCCGCTACACGAATCCGAGCCGCCGTCTCTCCCGCCGCGAGGTGCTGCGAATGAGCAGCGCCGGCTTCGGCAGCCTCGCGCTGGCCGGCCTTCTCGGCGAAGAAGCACGCGCCGCGGCCAAAGTAGCGCCCGTTCAGGCCACCGACCCCCTCGCGCCCAAGCCGCCACACTTCGAGCCGCGCGCCAAGCGCGTTATCTTTCTGTTCATGCACGGCGGGCCGTCGCAGGTCGACACCTTCGACTACAAACCTTTGCTGCAACGCGACCACGGTAAGCCGCTGCCGTTCGAGCGGCCCAAAGTCGTCTCCAGCGAGACGTTCAACTTGCTCAAGTCACCCTGGACGTTCAAGCAATACGGCGAGAGCGGCGCCTGGGTGAGCGACCTGTTCCCCGAGTTCACAAAACACGTCGACGATGTGTGCTTCATCAACTCCATGTGGGGCTCGAACTCGCGCCACGGCGGCGCGCTGCTCGAGATGCACACCGGCAGCGACACCTTCGTGCGTCCGAGCATGGGCTCGTGGATCACCTACGGTCTCGGTACCGAGAACCGCAACATGCCGGGCTTCATCACCATCAGCCCGACCACCAGCCACGGCGGCGCCAACAACTACGGCTCGGCCTTTCTGCCGGCGCCCTATGCGGGTACGCGGGTAGGCGCGGTCGGCATCGCGGCCAAAGACGCCAAGATCCCCTTCATCACCGCCGCCGCGCCGCGTGACATCCAACGCACGACCCTCGACTACGTGCAGGAGATGAACCGCGCGCACCTCGATCGCAGCGGTCCCGACGCGGCGCTCGAAGGCCGCATCGAGTCGTTCGAGCTCGCCTTCCGCATGCAAACCGAAGCGCCCGACTTGCAGGATCTCTCGCGTGAGTCGCCGGCGACCAAGAATCTCTACGGCCTCGGCAATCCCATCACCGACGACTTCGGCCGCCAGTGCCTGATGGCGCGGCGCTTGTCCGAGGCCGGCGTCCGCTTCGTGCAGATCAGCCACAGTTACAAGTGGGACCAGCACCAGCGCCTCCGCCGCGACCACGAGCAAAACGCCCGCGAGGTCGACAAGCCCATCTCCGGTCTACTCACCGACCTCAAGGCCCGCGGCTTGCTCGAAGACACCCTCGTGTTGTGGGGCGGCGAGTTCGGCCGTACGCCCACGGCGCAAGGCTCCGACGGACGTGACCACAACCCCGAGGCCTTCACCATGTGGCTGGCCGGCGGCGGCGTCAAGCCCGGCTTGCGCTACGGAGCCACCGACGACTACGGTTACTACTCGGTCGTCGACAAGGTCCACTTCCACGACCTGCACGCCACCATCCTGCACCTGCTGGGCCTCGAGCACACCAAGCTCACCTACCGCTACGCCGGACGCGACTTCCGCCTCACCGACGTCCACGGCAACGTGGTCAAGGGCATCCTCGCCTAGCGAGTAGCGCCGCGCGCTCCTCTCATCCAAGTTTGATCGGGTCGGGTGACGGGGATTGCGCCCCGGCACCCTCCCACACCACCGGACATACGGTTTTCCGTATCCGGCGGTTGGACCCGGCGGCCTTACCTACCCGCCGCAAGATCCGACGGCACCACAAACCCGTAGCGCTTCAGAGTGGCCTTCGACAGCCCCGTATGCAACAACGCGTTGCGGGCCATGAACCAGGCCCCGCGACGCGTCGGCACCAGTTCGAGCAGCCGCTCGCCCACCCCCAGCCGCCGTAACGCTCTCTGGCGGCCGCGCACTCCGTGCCAACGCAGCCAAAAGCACTTCCGCATGTGACGCCGGATCCAACCTTCCAGCCGAAAGACATTCCGACGCTGCTGGGCTAGCCGGTAATATCCCCACCAGCCCACCACGTATCGCCGCCACTCGTCGCGTAACTCCCGACTCGTGACACTGCGACAACTGCGCCAGATCTCTCGTACCTTCTGTTTGAATCGCTCCACACTTTGCGGCGCTACTTCTCGCTGCCCTTGGCGGTTGATGCGAACCCCAGAAACTTCCGCTCCCATGGCGTCCCTGCCCCGCTCTTGGCACCGTTCACTCGCAAACGCAGATGCCTCTCGATCCAGTCCCCGATCTCCGCCAACACCCGGACGAAAACCGTAGCTTGACTCGCTGAACCGCGGATCGAAAATCGGTTGCAACACTTGCAGCAAGGCTTGCTGCACCACCCGATCCATCACCGTCGGTATGCCGAGCCGACGCGTTCCCCCGTTCGGCTTCGGGATGTCCACCCGCCTCACGGGACTCGGCGTCCATCGCCCGGCCACGAGTTTCGCCCTCATCTTCGCGCCGTGGCGCTGCCAATGAACTTCGAGTTCGTCGACGGTCATCCGATCGATCCCCGCCGCGCCCCGGTTGCGTTGTACCGCCGCCCGCGCCCGCGCCAAGTTCTTCTCGGCGACCACCTCGTCCATCAGATCTTCGTGCATCACTTTCTGTCGAGAGTTTCGCGACACGCCCCCTGGCTTCCGCCGGCCTGGGCTCAGCACGGCTCCACCGCTTCTGCCTTGGCCTGCTCCCCGTTTCGTTCCCCCGTGAGGGGAAGGACCTCGCGGCCCGGGACTCCGGGAAACCTCGTCGGTGTGGTGTCATAATCAGTCGCTCTTCTAGCTTTGCTCCTTGGTCCTTCGGCCCTTCGCTCCAGCGGCATTACCCGCCTTCTTCGCTACTATGGCTTCTGCTGACTTCTCCTTCGCTCTCACCAAGGAGCTCTCCCCAGGTAAGGTGCTGTTTCTTTCCCTTCATACCGTCCGGCTCTACCTCGCACGTCTCGGATGGACATTGGGCTTCACTGTGGCCAGCAAGCTTACCGCCCGTACGCGGCCTCTCTGCCGGTTCGTGTTCCTACGGTCGAAGGTTTGTTCCCCGCTGCCTTCAGCTTGGCTCGCGGCGTTGGCCACGAGATCCACCTTGCGGTTCCCTACGGTTACCTCCATCGGTTCCGGTGAGTACGTTGCAACTCACAAGAAACAGCCCATGCTGGGCACACTGGCGTAAGGCTCCAGCCTTGCCGAGTCTCGATTCTTCGGGACTCAGGATGGCAAGTGACCGAGTAGCGGCTGTGGATCGAGGACCTGAGAACCCAGGAATCGCTTAGTCGATATCTCATGGAGCAAAGCCTGGAGGCTTACGCCACATGGGCGCCGACTTGTCGGTTTGTGGTCGAGGACCTTGCTAGCGTTCTAATTTAGCTCGGTTTCTGGATAGCTGGTGACCTTGTAGTGGGAGATGGTCCGGCCGATCATGGTGAGTCAGTCCTGTTCGCGGTCGCGGAACTCTTCGTACCAGTTCTGGACGACGCGTAGTTTGGGTCCGGAGGCTTCAGGCCCCGCCTCCTGCTCGCGCAAGATGAACTTCTGGCCGTCGGGCGTGACGTCATAATTGAGGAAGTCGCCCCTGATCGAAAAGCCAGGGTGTCGTCAGAGAACAGCTTTTTAGGGTCGCCGATCGTGAGCTTGGGGCTGGCCGCAACGGAGACCGCCATCAAGCTGTCGCCCTCCACGTAAAACAGCTCCTTGCCGTCCTTCCGCCAGCGGACCTGGGTGCCGCCGTTGTCCGACACCCGTTGGAGACCGGTTCCCTCAGGGAAGGAGCGAATGTAGATCTCACGGTCACCGGACTGATCTGAGTCGTAAGCAATGAATCGCCCATCGGGAGACAGCTTTGCGAGCTGCTCCGCGTACTCGCTCTCGATAAAAGGAGATGCTGGGTATCCACTTGACTCAGGTGACCCCAAGATGTAGTGTAGGGCCTGGTGGAGGATTACCCGCGCGACCAACTCGAATTCGAGTCTCGCTTTGCGAGCGAGGAGGCTTGCCGCGACTATCTGTTCGCCTTGCGCTGGCCAGAGGGTTTCCGCTGTCCAAGGTGTGGGCATGAGCGCGCTTGGCCGGTGCGCAAAGTGTGGTTCGAATGCGCTCGCTGCGGGCGGCAAACCTCCGTCACCGCCGGCACGATCTTTCAAGACACACGCAAGCCGCTGCGGCTGTGGTTCCGGGCGATGTGGACCATCACCACGCAGAAGAATGGGGCCAGCGCCCTGGGTCTACAGCGCGTTCTGAGACTGGGCAGTTACCAAACCGCCTGGCCTTGGATGCACAAGCTGAGGCGAGCGATGGTGCGCCCGGGGCGGGAGCGATTGACGGGCCTCGTCGAGGTCGATGAGACCTACTGGGGCGCTGAAGAAGAAGGGGTAATCGGCCGGCAGACCGAGCGTAAAGCGTTGATTGCAGTCGCCGCGGAAGAGAGAGGCACCGGGCTGGGGCGCATCCGCATGCAGCGCGTTCAGAACGCCTCGGCGGCCAGTTTGATGCCCTTCGTCGAGGAGTCGGTCGAGCCGGGCAGCGTGGTTGTTACCGACAACTGGTCGGGCTACGATCCGCTCAAGAAGAAGGACTACCAGCGTCGTATCATCTCGATTAACAACCGCCGCGAGCAGGCCTCGCAGCTACTGCCGAGGGTGCACTTGGCGATCTCGCTACTCAAGCGCTGGATGCTGGGCACGCATCAGGGGGCGGTCAGCCACGAGCATCTGGACTACTATCTCGACGAGTTCGTGTTCCGCTTCAATCGGCGCAGATCACGCAGTCGGGGCAAGCTCTTCTACCGCCTTGTGCAGCAGGCCATGGCGGTGGAGCCGACGCCGTACCGCTCGATCGTCGCCGATTGGGACGCTAAGACGCTGTGAGCCCAACTACAAGATGTTGGGGTCACCTGAGTCAAGTGGATACCCGGCAAGGAGATTTCTCCCAACCGCCGCCTTCCTCTCGCCTCAGGTACCAGATGTCCGCGTTGGCTGAGCCCAGATACTGCCTCCAAACCACGATCGTGTTTCCATCCGAGGACCAGTCCGTGACATAGCTGCGGAATTCCGGGGATTCGAGGAACAATACGGGGTCCTCACTTCCATCGGCGCTCACCATGTAAAGGTCTCTGTGATACGGTCCGGCGGCTCCCGAGGAAAAGATGATCCGATCTCCCTGTGGCGACCAACTTGGATAGATCTCACTGGAAGGCAGGTCCGTCAGGCGCGTCTTGATCGGACGATTCATCTCATGGACCCAGAGATCCCATCCGGTATTCCCGGTCGCATTCTCTTGGACAACAACACGTGAGCCATCCGGCGACAGGCCGGGGTAGGAGATCGAGACATCATGTGGCTCGCCGATCTCTCCGAGACGACTGCCTTCACGGTCCTTCCAGACCAACCGCCAACGACCGGTGACGGCTGTTCCCTGCAGATAGACGAGCGTTCCATCCAGCGCAATGCTGGGCTCGTAGCTATCTTCGCTGATCGGAAACGGGTTGCCGGTCGCTTTCATCGTGTCAACCGAAAAGGGGATCGCCCAGACTCCGCGTGGCTCGATGCTCTGGTAAACCACGTGTCCGCTGGGAGCGTAAACCGGAAAGAATCCTTCGGCCAGAATCTCCCGTTGGCCGGAGGTACGGTCGAGGGCAATCACTTGAGCTTCGGTAGCCGACCTCAGTTCCACATAGAGCAGCTTATCCGTGCCCTGACTCGTTGAGAAGAACGCCGGCTGGTGAGCGCTAAACCCTTCCTGCTCGGCTTCCAGCCACAACTCGGCCTGTCCTCCGCGGGCGGACACTTTGAAAAGCTTGCGTTCTGACGTGAAGATGACCGACTCGCCGTCCGGCGTCCAAGCGGACCGGCTGGAGAAGCCGCTAGATTCCGCCAGGGTCACCACGGGGCCGCCCGAAACCGCCACCCTCTTGAACCTCAAAACACCGCCGTCCCTTGAGCCGAAGCCAACAAATTGGCTGTCGGGCGACCAGAACGGCATACTCCCGGTGAGACTTGTCGGGCCTACGATCGCCCGTGGTTGGTTCTGATCCAGGTCGTGCACCCACAGGGTGCGGTTGCCGTCCGGACCGGCCAGGTAGGCGACATGCCGGCCGTTGGGCGAGATAGAAGGTCGTATCAGACCTTCCTCGGTCGGTAGCGTGAAACGCCGCAGGGGTGCTTCCGCAACGGGAGCCGGAGAGAACAGCGGGAAGAAGGCGAAGACCAGGGCGAGAAGCACGCCCAGCGCTGTAGTCGCCAGGAGCAGCGTTTGTTTGCGCCGTTGCGCGCGCTCAATCTGCTCCGCGGATGCTTGCGGCAAAACACGGATCGCGACAGAGCGGTGCGGTTCGGTGTCTTCAGCCAGGTACTTGGTGGAGGTGTCCGATTCCGCCACCTCCTCAATCACCCTGTACTTCGCGAGCTTGTACTCGGACGGCTCCCCTGGCGAATGTAGGGGCACAGCATGCTGTGCCCGTGTTCCTGTTGCTTGCTCACCCGCCGCGGGCACGGCATGCCGTGCCCCTACTGATCCGGCTGGGGCTGTGCGCAGGATGGTCGACTTCCCCGACTTGAGCTTGTCTTGCAGGTTGCGCAAGTCGACAACCATGTCGCCGGCGTTCTGGTAGCGATTCTCGATGTCTTTCGCGAGGCACTTGCCGACGATCCACTCCAGCTCCATTGGCACGCCGGTGCGCAGGGCCGTGATCGGCTCCGGGTCCTCGTTGAGAATCGAGTAAACCGTTGCCTGGTCGTAGTGGCCCTTGAACGCTTGCTGCCCGGTCACCATTTCGTAGATCACCGCGCCGAGCGACCAGACGTCGGTGCGATGGTCGAGGTCCATGCCCTGGGCCTGCTCCGGTGACATGTAGGTCACCGTGCCCATGGTCTCCTCGTGCTTGGTGAGTTTGGAGCGGTCGGTCAGCAGGGCCAGCCCGAAGTCCATGATGGTGACGAGTTGCTTGGCGCCCTCGCCGGTGACCATCAAGTTGGCCGGCTTGATGTCACGGTGGACGATCTTCTTCTCGTGGGCCGCTTGCAGGCCCTGGGCCGTTTGGATGGCGATATCGAGGGCGTCCTTGAGCTTGAGCGGCCCGGCCTCGATCTTCGCTTCGAGGCTGTCACCCTCGATGAAGGCCATGGCGATGAACGTGCGGCCGTTGGCCTCGGCGATCTCGTGGACGGTGCAGACGTTGGGGTGGTTCAACGCGGCGGCGGCTTTGGCTTCCCGCTCGAATCGTTTGCGGACTTCTTCATCGGAGACAAGATGGGGCGCAAGGAACTTTAGGGCTACGGGACGTTCGAGGGAGGTGTCTTCGGCTTTGTAGACGACACCCATGCCGCCTTCACCGAGCTTGCCGGTGATTTTGTAGTGCGAGATGGTTTGGCCGATCATTGTCGGACTGCTCCCTCACGGACACGGCTCGGTTGGGGCGCGGCGGAAGCCGGATGCACTTCTGCTCTAGCGGCCTGCGGTAGATTTGTGAGCGGGGCGTGCCGGACCGCTCCCTTACGGTCACGGCTCGGTTGGACGACACCCATGCCACCTTCGCCGAGCTTGCCGGTGATTTTGTAGTGCGAGATGGTTTGGCCGATCATTGTCGGACTGCTCCCTCACGGGTGCCGCTCGGTTGGGGCGCGGCGGAAGCCGGATGCACTTCTGCTCTAGCGGCCTGCGGTAGATTTGTGAGCGGGGCGTGCCGGACCGCTCCCTTACGGTCACGGCTCGGTTGGACGACACCCATGCCGCCTTCACCGAGTTTGTCGGTGATTTTGTCGTGCGAGATGGTTTGACCGATCATAGCCTCCCCGAGCCTGAGGGAATTGTACCGCCACGAGGGGGGCAATGAAAGTACAGTAGTGCGTCAGTTTCAGGATCTCGCCCTGCCGGCAAGTCGGATCGGCTGGATCGATGGCTAGGGGTTGGGAGCGAGCTTCCGCTCGCAGAGCATCGCCGTGGCTAGTAGTCGATCGTCGTGGCCCGCCGCCGTACAGAGCTGAAAGCCCAGGGGAAGTCCTTTCGGCGTGCGGGCGAAGGGCAGGGAAATGGCCGGTACGCCCAGGGCGGTGAACGGTCGATTGCAGACGGGGTCCCCCGTCGAGCCCAGCCCCTCGAGCGCGGGGCCCGGGGCCGAGGGCGTTAGCCAAACCGCTCCTTGGCGTGTTCGCTCGGCGAAGTCAGTGCGGGCGGTCTCGATGACCTGGTTCGCTTCACGATAGAGCGCGTCGTCGATCGCCAAACCGTTCTCCACTAAGATGGCCAGCTTTTCGCCGATCTTCAACCCGTGTTCGCGGAAGGGTTGCTCGTGCGTCCGCGCGCCTTCGTAGGTCATGACGGTGAGCGTCGCCGCGTCTAGTTTTTGGAACGCCGGCGGAAGACCGACCCGCTCGATGGTGAAGCCGGCGCTTTCCAACCGGTCGGTCAAGGCCGCGAAGGCGTCGGCCATCTCGTCCTCAAGCGGAGATCCGATGGGCCACGGAACCATCGTCAAGGCTCGCGCCCCATCGTCGGCCGGGCGAACCTGGTTGCCAAGTGACTCCCATAGAAACGACAGCTCCACGCCGGTTTGAGTAAAGAGGCCGGCATGGTCGAGGCTGGGCGCGAACGGCATCACCCGCGCCAGCGGAAGCCGTCCGAAGGTTGGCTTGAACCCCGCGATTCCGCAGAAGGAAGCCGGCCGCAGCACCGAGCCCATCGTCTGGCTGCCGATGGCGAACGGGACCATGCCGTCGGCAACCGCCGCCGCCGAACCACTCGACGACCCGCCGGGCGTGTGAGCCAAGTTGTGGGGGTTGCGCGTCGGTCCGGCGTCGAAATAGGCAAACGCGGTCGTGACGGTTTTGCCGAGAACGATGGCACCGGCTTCGGTGAGCTGGGCGACAAGCGCCGAGTCGTGGTCCGGCGTCCTGCCGGCGTGGATCGCCGTGCCCCATTCGGTCGGCATGCCGGCGGTATCGAAGATGTCTTTGACGGCGAAAGGGATGCCGTGCAGCGGGCCCCGGGGCCCCGTCGCCCTCAGTTCTTCGGTTAGTGCGCGGGCTCGGTGGCGCGCCCCGGCTTCGGCCAAATACACCCAGGCATGCAGGTCTTCTTCTCTTTTTTGGATGCGCCCAAGACAACGCTCGACGATGTCCTCGGGGGTCGTCTCGCCAGCGCGGATTTGCCGGCTCAACTCGTGGAGCGGTGGGAGCGAGGCCGCGGACCGGGCCTGAGACGGCGAATCAGTCACGGTCCCCCTGATCTTCGGGTGAGGGCAAACGCGCTTCCTTGAGCCGGGCGAGGGTTTGGCGGGTGAGCGCGGCCTGTTGCGAGTCTGGATGCTTCTCGACGAAGTCTTCGAGCTCGCGAATCGCCTTGCGATGTTCGCCGCGTTGACGATAGATCTCGGCGAGCGTGATCTGCGGAAGACTGAAGTGGAAGGGATCGAGCCGCTTGGCGATCTTCAAGTAGTGGATCGCCTCGTCGGCGTTGCCGAGCCGGAAGAAGTTCCTTCCCAACTGTGAATTCGCCAGCGCGTCATCGGTGTGAAGAGTGACAGCGTATTGGTTAAAGCGCAAGGCCTCGTCGTGACGCTCGAGGGCCAGCAAGGCGGCGCCGAGGTTCACCACGGGAGGAAATGCGTCGGGCTTGAGATCGAGCGCGATCCGGAAATACTCCTCCGCCTTGGGGTAGCGTCCGCTCTGATACTCGATCGTCCCTAGGTGGTTCCACGCACTCATGAACTGCGGCGAGATCTCGACCGCGTTCTGAAGGTGCGCCACCGCGCCCTCGGTGTCGTGCTTTTCGAGTTTCTTGCCGGCCTTGCGGAACTCGCTGCGCGCTTCGGGAGACACCGAGAGGTCCTGCGCCGAGACCGTGTGCCGCCGATCTAAGTGACGCTCGCGCTCCTTGGCCGAACGCTTGACGAGCACCGTCAGCGGAACGCGATTCTTCTCGTCGACGAAACTGGGGGTTACTTGCACCGTGCGGCGCTGTTCGCCCCAGTGCGGGTGGAAGACGACAACGGTGTAGGAGCCGGGGATGAGCTTCTTGAACTTGAACTGGCCGTTCATCCCGCTCAGGCTCTGCTTGCGAAAGGGCGTCGTCGCGGACTGGATGCCGACCCAAGCGTTACGCAACGGCGGGATGATTTGCCCGCGTAGTTCGAGTTGTGGTTTGTCGGCCGAAATGGCGGGGGACGCCAGAATCAGGGTCGCGAGGATTGAGCGGGCGAGAACCATGCCTGTGTATGGCATCGTACCGTTCGCGGTTGGTTTTGATCAAGTTGGCGGGGGGCCGCCGGCGGCGCTACCGGCGACCTCTTAGGCTGTGGTATCTCAACGCAGGCTCACGCCTGCGGCTCTGACCAGGGGGTCGGGTGTTCGGCGCGCATTGGGGCTGGTCCGCGGCTGGAGGGGACCGCCGGTTCCCACCCGCGGCTCGGAAGTGGCGGACCGGGCGGCGATGCTTGTGTTGCGGGCTGTGGAAGAATGGGGGCTGCTCATGCCGGATAGCGTCCCAGCCGACGATCGTCCCGTCGAAGAGCTTGTCCGCAAGCGGTCGCAGTGGTGGTATCGAGCGCTGATCCCGCCGCTGTCGGTCTATGCGAATCCCGATGAGCGGCGCTTCCAGCCGCCGTTGGGGAGGTGGAACCTCTACATCGGCGGGGCGGGGTCTCAGGTGAGCGGGTACGTCAACGTGGATCTGTTCGCGCTGCCCGGGGTGACGGTCGCTTGCAGCGCCGAACGGCTACCCTTCGGCGACGGGCTGTTCGAGGTCGTCGAGTGCGACGCGGTCCTCGAGCACACACCGCGGCCAAGCGCGATCGTCGGCGAGATCCGCCGCTGCCTCAAACCCGGCGGACACGTCCACATCACCGTTCCCTTCTGCCATCCGTATCACCGTTACCCGGAGGATTACTACCGCTTCAGCCTCGACGGCCTCAAGACGCTGGTCGAGCCGCTCGAGATCGTTCACGCGGGCTGGCGGACGGGGCCGACAGCGACCTTGCTGGTGTTCATGTTGGAGTACCTGAAGTTGTGGTTCAAGAGCCGCGCGATGAGGCGGGTGGTCTACGGTGCAGCGGGCTGGGTGTTGTTTCCGGCGCGGTATCTTGATTGGTTTTTGTTCCGGAAGGGCGTGGCCGGGCAGATGGGGAACCACTGTTTTGTTTGGGCGCGGAAGCCGGAGGGGTGACCATCCCTCGCCCGGCTACAACGCAAGCTCGAAATATGTCGACCGGCATCTCCATCGCCCGAGACGGATCAGGCAATGCCCAGAGGTTTGGTGGAGGTAGCGGTCATCTTGTGTGCGTACTCTGCTTTCATCCCGTAGAAGCGAGAACTCGTCAGCCAATCCAAATGCAGTGCAGTATCCCAGAACTCAATCAGCGGAGGAAGCGCATGAGAGAGATCCTAGTTGTCCTCGACCACGGAAGCGACCACACGAGCCGTGTGAAGGAGGCGGTGAACGTCATAAACGCCTCTCAACGGTCCTTCTTTCTTCGGCTGCAGGAAGACCCAGTACTGATTGAACCAGCGGGCGATCGCATCGTTGGCGACAACGCAGCTGCACAAATCGGGAGAGAGTTCACTGGCCGTGACGTGATCTGCGTCACCGACCGCCCCTTCGTAGACAATTGGTTCTCGCACGAGTACCGACACTGCGCAATCATCACTACCTCCGACTGGGAAGCGCTTTTTGCCCCCCCCCGTCGCTTCGAGCTTACCTCGTCTATCAGATCGCTCAGGCGCTGATCCCGATCGAAGCCGACCTGACCGAGGAGATGCTCCTGCAACTCGTGCACGAGCCACCGATTGGGTGCCTTCAAGACCTGAACACGAACAAGCCGGACATCAAGTACGGCATGATAGCCGGCAACATGTGCTTGGGATGCGAGGGGAACCTCCGGCAGTTCGGGGTAGACCAAGAGGCGCTCGACGCCGTGCGGCGCGTCCTTGCCGCCGTACGTGACGAAGCCGTCGGCCGACCTCGGATCGTCGATCCATTTTCGGCTTTCGTCGTCATGCGGTTCAGCCAACACGATGAGAATGCCAACGCGTACAAGTACGGACTCCGGCCCGGACTCGAGGACGTTGGCTTGACCGTCCATCGTGGCGACGACACGGTACAGTCCGCACAGATTCTTGACCAGGTGCTGAGGCATCTCGAGCGCAGCCGATTCATCGTCGCGAAGGTCGACGCTGAGAATCTTAACGTCTACTTCGAATTAGGGTTGGCGATGGGACTCGACAAGGACGTTCTGCTGGTCTCCGAATCGAGTCTCATCGTTACGCTCCCCTCGGATCTGCGCAACTGGGAGTGCATTACCTATGAGGGAAGCAATTACGAGCAACTCCGAGATCGAGTGTCAGCGTTCTTTGAATCGAACTACCACATGGAGCGTCGCCGAGTGGCGACCTAACAAGCCGGTGCAACGGACGGCCTCCGGCAGCCACTGATCGGCAACCGTTAGCCGTTGGAGACCGTGGTATCGCGCAGTCGCGGTGATTCGAACCGAGTCATCCACCGATGGGCAGAAGTGGGAGGGGCCTCCGGCGCGACGATCCTGTTTCAATGCATAGGTAGTGGCAAAGAGGAATCCTCCCGGGGGCAAAATGCTGAGAGCGGCCACGCGGTCGGCTCAGAGCCAATCCCAGGAGGATTCCATGCCAGAACTCTACTACATCGGACTCGATGTCCATAAGAAAAGCATCAGCTTCTGCATCAAAACCGGGGACGGAACGATCGTCCAGCGCGGTCAGGTCGCGGCCACTCGCGCCGCCCTGACCGCTTGGGCGTCAGCCCTCGAGCGCCCTTGGGTGGGCGCGCTCGAAGCCACCCTGTTTACCGGCTGGATTTACGATCACCTCCAGCCCTTCGCCCAGGAACTGCAAGTCGCACACCCGGCCATGCTCAAGGCCATCGCCTGCGCCAAGAAGAAGAACGACCGTCTCGACGCCACCAAGATCAGTGACCTGCTGCGCTGCAACCTGCTGCCGAGCTGCTACGTGGCGCCGCCTGCCCTGCGCGAGTTGCGGCGCGTGCTGCGCTATCGCAATCTGCTGGTGGGCGAACCCTACGATGCCCGGCGGCTGCACGGGCGCAACTATTTCTACTCCTATCTCGACAGCCTGCGCGACACGCCCGAGTCGGTGATCGAGCTGCTCGCCATCACCCGCGGCAGCCTGGAAATGTTCGATCGTTTGCAGCAGGAGTTACTGCGCGGATTGCGGCGCCATCCGCTGTTGCGGGAACGCGTCGAGTTGCTGCAGTCGATTCGCGGCGTGGGGGAGGTGACGGCGTTGACCTGGGCGCTGGAGACCGTCGAGCCCGAGCGCTTCGGTTCGCTGGGCCAGGCGGTGAGTTACTGTGGGTTGTGTTCGGCACAGCGCGAGTCGGCCGGCAAGACGCAGCGGGGACCGCTGTCGAAGCAGCGCAACAAGCATTTGCAGCGGGTGCTGATCGAGGCGGCGAAACTCGCGCCGCGCTGGAACCCGCAACTGCACGACGTCCATGAGCGGGAGTTGACGCGCGGGTCTCGCAATCGCGCGACGTTGGCCGTGGCGCGCAAGTTGGTGGCGTATCTGCGGGCCGTGGACACCAGTGGCCGCGCGTTCGTGCCGTGGGTTGCGGCCGAGGCGTAACGAGGAGAATTTGCTTTTTTTCTGTTAAAAGGAGAAACGAAGAGTTTCATCGACGCTGTGCGGTGTCACGAGCGGCCCGCCGGTCCTCGCCTGTTGGGGACTACGCGAAGGAGTTTGCTGGGAGTTTCCTGGGAAATTTCTGATGCGTCTGTATCTCTGTTTCGAGGCCGGCGGGCCTGAAAACCCAAACTGAATCTTCCGCGACGGTCCCCCGGCCGGTACGGTGGGGCGACCCGATGCGCGCACATGGATGTCTGGTCACGTGACTCGTTGACCTTGCGACTTGATTCGCAAAAACGCTCGGGCTGCGAAGCGTCACTGCTGAAGACAACGCCCCCGCTGACGGGAGGATTCGGATGACTGCGTCCATCCTTGACAGATACCTATCATGGATGTCCCCATCGTCGGATCGTCGGCTCACGAACAAATGAATCGGTCAAGCGGTTTGAATCGGCTGCGAGATCCTCGACGCGGCAATCCCCACAGAAGGGTTTGCCGCACTGGTCACAGCGGGCGAATGCCTCTCGGGTGGTATGCACGCTGCAGTAGAGAAGTCCCTCGCTTTGCGCCATCAATCAGCTTCAGTACAGGCTTCTGACGACTTGCTCACCTCGCCGGGGCGTTGGACGGCAGCGGAAGGTGGGCGCTTTCGTTTGCGCGGGCGGGTTGGAAGGAACGGGCCGGCTCGGTCGTCCGCACCTGCTCCAGCCACAAGACGCCGTCGAAGTTGGCGCTGTTGCCGCGCGTGGTGACGAAGTCAACGTCACCGTCGCCGTCCATGTCGCGCGGGAGGAAGGCGTCGTACATCCCGCGTTTGCGCCGGGAGACATCGTGGCGCGTCCATCGTTCGGCCGGGTCAGCGGGCTGCTCGAACCAGGCCAGACGCCCGGTGCGGCTCTCGGCGGTGATCTCCTCGCCGTCGTGGTCGCGCGGGTTCTGGCTGTAGCCTCCGGTGAAGACGTCGGGCCGCCCGTCGCCGTTGATATCGGCCAGCCCGAGGCCGGTAGAGGAATCGGGCGCCAGGTCGCCAATGAGGTGGATCGGCCAGGGCTTCGCGTAGTCGTCTGGCTGCTCGAGCCAGATCACGATGGTCGGCGTTTCTTGCAGGATGATGTCCAGCCGGCCGTCTCCGTTGAGGTCGTGAAACACGACGTTCATGCCGGTGAGCCGCTTGCCGCCGGGCTGCTGCGGCGCATGGCGTCCGGTGACGTCGATGGAGTGCTCGCGAAACGCGATCTCGCTGCCGCCGAGGTTCGCGAACCAGAAGATGCGTGCCTCGCCGCGGCTGCCACCGAGGATGTCGAGGTCGCCGTCGCCGTCGAGGTCGACCGGCTCGCTGTTGATGGGCACCTTGACGCGTGTGAGGACGTGCTCGGTCCATGCCGAGCCGTCCAGCGGGTCAGCGGGTAGCCGGAACCAGGAGATCTCTTTGAGCGGATACTCCTTCTCCTCGTAGCCGTTCACGCCCGGGAGCTGCTCGCCCTTGTTCGGCGCGGTGACCTCGGCGTGGCCGTCACCGTCGAGATCAGCGAAGAAGATACGGATGTAGGAGCCGCGCCGGTCTGTGACGTCGGGGATGACGCGGGGCCAGTCGCCGCGGCGAACGCTTTCGCCGGGGTTCTGAAAGTAGATCAGGTGGGCCAGCTCGCACGCCACGACGATGTCGAGATGCCCGTCACCGTTGGCGTCGACGATCGACACGTCCTCGGCGGCCTTGGCTTCGTCGCCCTCGGCGAGGGTGACAACTTCCCAGCGGTCGGGGTCGTCGGAGCCGAAAGCGAGCCGGATGTGGTGATTGTCTTCGTGAACGGAAACGATGTCGAGGTGGCCGTCGCGGTCGAGGTCGGCCATCTGGAGGCCGTCGCCGCCCCGCAGAACGACCCCGCCACTCAACTGCTCATCGTCGATGAGATGTTCTTTCCACGAGATGTACTGCCCGTCCGGCGTACGGGCCGAGGTGGGTGTTTCCGCGACGGTCGGATACTCCGGGGGTGGGTTGCCCTGATCGCAACCCATCCCCAGCACCGCAAGGGCAGCCGTGGCGACAAACAACGGCCCGGCAGGTCGGCGTCGCATCATGAGTACCGCCGCGGCTATGTTCCTCGTCACATTCTCACGTACTTCGACTCGCCAGGTGGTGAGGCCCCGCGCTAGCGGCCCCCGAGTCGAGTGACGGTTCGTGCCGGACCGCTCCCTCACGGTCACGGCTCGGTTGCTTCGCCTCGCCGCGTCGGGAGAATCACAGGCTATGGCACCCAGGCGATCATTTCGATCTCGACCTTGGTGCGCGAGTCGGGGAATTCGACGCCCACGGCCGAGCGCGACGGTTTGTGACCGGTGAAGAACTCGGCATAGGCCTTGTTCATCGCCGGCTTTTCGACTTTGATGTCGGACTGGTAGACGACCACCTTGAGGACGTTGTCGAGAGAGCTGCCTACCGCCTCGAGGTTGTCTTTGTGCTTCTGCAGAATCGTGCGGGTCTGCTCTTCGACGCTGCCGCCGAAATCGCTCGGGCTGCCCTTGCGCGTCCCGGTCAACCCCGACGTAAAGAGCAGGTTGCCGACGCGAACACCGGCCTTGTTCTTCTCCACCTTGCCGCCCGCGGCCTGCGAGGGAACGGCCATTGCCAAGGCCGCCATCCCGGCGGCCCCGCCCATCTTGGCCGCGTCACGCATGAAGTCGCGGCGTTCATTCTTCTTCGCCATAGAGAAACTCCTCCTGAATCATGAAATCGTACGATGCTGTTGTTCGATGCTCTGAGGCCCCGTGCGGCCATCTTTCGAGCGATGGACCGCGAAACCACAGTTTCGCAGCATTCTAACATTGCCGGTCCCCGTGGCGGAGCAGTTTGTCAACGCCCAATAGAAATGTCCCCCTCGGTAGCTCGATAGAAGTGTCCCCTTGTGTTTCTTGTTCGTAGGAGAGATATCGTCGTCGTCGGGGCTGTGGAACTGTGGGAATCGCGTAGCGATTTCCAAGGGGCGGTGGGAAGGGTGGAAAACCATCCACCGCTCCTCGAACCCGGTACTGCTGCCTCGAGAGATTTTCCACGCTTTCCATCCGACCCGGCATTTCCACAGCCCTCTTATGTATTCGCAGCCCGTTTTTTCCGTAACACAGCTCGCCGCCAGGGGTGGTCCGCCGCCGGCTTGCGCCCGCCCCCCGGACGCTGCTGTGGTGCTGGCTTCGTCCGCAGCTGTGGCGTCGGCGTGGCGATCACGTCGTGCTCGATCTCGTGCCCGTCAAACCTCACCTGCAAGCTCTCATCGCGCCACTGTTGGACCGTCACCCGTGCCCCCGCCCCCACGCCCTGGTTGCGTTTCGGCTTCAACTGCAAACAACGATTCTCGAAACGCACCACCCGGTCGTTGCTCACCACCCGTTCGTACTCGCAACAGAACACCCCTCGCAGCTCGGTGCCGCGGGGGAGCGCCTGGTGAAAGTCCGCTCCCGCCGCCGGCTCACAGGCGAAGCGCTCGTTGTGCTCGGCCAGGTACTCCTCGTCGAGATAACGGTTCGCCGCCTCGTACTCGACGATCCCGCGCAGCCGCATCTTCTTGATCAGGCGGTCTTGGTGCGTGCCGTGATGGCGCTCCACTCGGCCCTTGGCTTGCGGCGAGGAAGCCGCCATGATCGTAATGCCGAGCTTGGCACACATGCGCCCGAACTGCGTCTCGGGCTTGATGCCTGCCAGCACTTCCCGCGACGTCGGCTGGCGCTGGTAGACGTTTTTCCAGTCGCAGTACAACGCCTTGGGAACGCCGTGTTGACGTACCCAGGCTGCGAGCAGATCGGCCGCGGCCCAGGTCGTTTCCTGGTCCGAGAAACGGCACAGCGCCACACCGGTCGCGTCATCGACGAAGTTCATCAGACAGGCTTTCGGGCCGCGTTCTTCCAGCCAGTGGTGGTGCGAACCGTCGAGTTGAATCAGCTCGCCGAAGTGCGCTTTGCGTTGGCGCCGGGTGCGATGCGGTTGGCGCTTGCGACGGCGGCTCCACAGACCCGCGGCGAGCATCCAGCGCCGCAGTGTTTCGCGCGGCACTTCCAGGCCGTGGTCGGCTGCCAGATGTTCCGACGCCAGCGTCGGCCCGAAGCGCTCGTGCCCCTCGCCCGCATAGTTCTCGCGCATCAACTCGAGAACCTGCTGGCGTCGCTTCTGATCGGCTCGGTTCGAAGCACGGCCGACGTTACCGTGCACCAAAGCCTTGGCCCCGCCCGCACGGTAACGCTTCTTCAGACGCTTCGCATGGCGGTAGCTGACCTCCAGCAGCTCGGCGGCTGCGGTCAACTTCAGTTCCCCTCGTTTCACTCGGCTCAGCACTTCGCCGCGCCTCAACTCCTTGGCACTCATCCATGTCCTTCCCACTCTCGGCTCCTCCTTCGGAGCCTCAGAGTAGGGGACATTTCTATTGGGCGCTCAAGGGGACATTATCATTGGGCTTCAACACCCGTGGCGGAGCAGTTCAAGTGCTGAGGTGGCGGCATCCACTGTCAACCGTCTGGGTGGGGAAGGTCATAGCAGGGTTCAATCCTGGCCGATGTCCTCGAGGTTGCGCACCCGTCGCTGGCGTTTCAGAGCTCGGTTTCGAGAGCGGCGACTGATTGAGTCGGGCCTGAGGAATGACTCACCAGCCGGCGCGGGTTATGACGAGCCGGCGGCGGGAAGTTGCTTGAGTGAATTCAAGATCATCCCCTCGGGCAGCAGCAACCGCTGGCCGCAACCCTTGGGGCACTCGAGGCTGTAGGAGTTCTCCGAGGCCACGCGGTTGAAGACCATGCCGCCGCCGCATACCTCGCAGGTCTTGCCGGGGAACGGCTCGCCAAGCCGCTTGGCAAGCATGCCATGCATTCGGCGCATGGCGACCATCTGCGCCGCCTGCACTTGCAGTTGCGCCTGATGCCGCTCGAGCTGCTGGTGGTGAGCCATCACCACCTGCGCCATGCCTTCCTGATCTTGGGCGATCCGTTCGGTCTTGCCTTGGAGGGTTCCCACGTCCCGCTCGACAAAATCCAGGCGCGCGGAGATCCCGCCGGTGATCCAGTCGATCAGGCCGCGAAGCAGCTTCGATTCACGCAGCATCAGCCAAGCCCGCCGGGGCGGACCAATGACTACATATCGACCTGAAACGGGAGCCCTTTACGGGGCTAGGCGGCAGGGGTGGTAGCGAGCTTGTTGAGCCTCGCCGTGAGCCGCGACTTCATGCGCGAGGCCTTGTTCTTTGTCAAGACCCCTTGCTGAACGGCCTTGTCAACGGCGCTGACGGTCGGGCTGAGCAGCTTTCGCGCGCCTTCGGCATCCTTGCCGTCGAGGCTATGCTGCAGCTTCTTGACCTGCGTGCGGACCTGGGTCCGATTGGCGCGATTCACCGCCGTGCGCCGCTTGATCTGGCGCACCTTCTTGATTGCTGAGGATGTATTTGCCATGAGTTCGTGAAAACATGCGCCTTTCCAGGCACGCGACACACCTTGAATCCAGCATAGCCGCCGGTCCGAGATGGTGTCAAACCTGTTCTATGAGCACCTTCGGATGATCCCGTCCACCAGCCCCATCAGGCCGCGGTTTTCATCTGCTGCTGCGGTTCTATGTGGGCGAGCGCGCTTTCGGAGTACTCCGCTAGGCGGAGGGCCTTGAGCAGCCGAATCACGGGCCAGGCCGGATCGATCTCCCGGCCCCGAGCCTTGAGCCGCGCCGACATCGGGAACTGATGATGGTTGTTGTGCAGTCCTTCGCCCGCCGTGAGGAGGGCGACCCATTGCAGATTGGTCGCTTTTTGGCCATCGAAGTTGCGATAGCCGACCTTATGGCAGACGCTGTTGATCATCGCGTTCAAGAAAACGTAGAAGCCCCCGTTGACCCACCATGTCGCCACGCCCAACAAGCCGCCCAGCCACCAACTCAGGCCGAACACGTAGGGGAGCGACACCGCCAGGATCAGCATGCCGATGAACGGCCCGAGGTCGCCGACCCACGGGATCCGGTCGAGGAAGTCCTTCTTCCAGTGCGGAGTGAAGGTCTCAATCGTTTCCGGGTTCTTGATCTCCCGCTTGTACATCACAACGTTCAGGAACAGGACTTTCCACATCCCCTCGATGTAGGGACTATGCGGGTCGCCTTCCTCGTCAGAGAAGCGGTGATGCTTTCGGTGCACCGCCACCCACTCGCGGGGCACGATGCCGGTGGCCAGCGAAAGCTCCAGATGCATGAGAAACCCGATGAAGGGATGCAGCTTCAACCCCTGATGGGTTAGCGAGCGATGGAGGTACATGGTCGTGTGAAAGCTTGACACCTGCGCGATGAGAAACGCGATGAGAACACACCACAGTATCGTAATGATCATTATTCAGCCTGCTTCCAGGAACCCGGGACGGCCGGGACGGGTGACGAAACCGGGCAGGCGGCCGAGGAGGCCGACAGTAGGTCCACACACACCCACCATGATTCTAGCTCAATTGGAGTGGTCTCCGCTTCGTGGTCTCGCGACCAAAGCTGCGGGCAGTTCCTCAGATGCCCTTGGCCAAGAACCCGCCGTCGACCGGTATGGTCACCCCGGTCACAAACTTTGCCGCGTCGGAGGCAAGATAGACCGCCGCCCCGACCATCTCGTCAAGCGTCCCGATCCGCCCCATCGGCGTTCGCTTGACGATGGCTTCCATGCGCTCGGGAATATCGAGCACCTTGGTATTCATGGGCGTTCGGAAGACGCCGGGCGCGACAGCATTCACGCGCACTCCGTGCTCTGCCCACTCCACCGCCAAGGTTTCGGTCAGCATCTTCACGCCGGCCTTGCTGCAGTTGTAGGCCAGGACTTGGGCGAAGCTGACGAAACTGGTCATCGACGCCGTGTTGATGATGGCGCCGGAGCCCTGCTTGATCATCTGCCGCCCGATGACCTGGTTGGCGCGAAAACTGCCGCTGAGGTTGATGTCGATGACGCGCGACCAGTCCTCCTCGGTCAGATCAGCGGAGGGTACTTTCTTCAGCACCCCGGCCGCCACCATCGCGATGTCGATGCGTCCGAAACGGCTCACGACCTCGGCGCATAGCTTTTCGAGCGAAGCTCGGTCTTGCACGTCGGAGGTCTGGCGCAGGGTCTCGGAGCCGAGCTTCTCGAGTTCCTCGGCGGTGGAATCCACCACCTCTTGGCGGCGGCTGGAGGCGACAACGGTGGCACCCGCCTTGGCGAATCCCAGGCTGATGGCGTGACCGATACCACTGGTACCGCCGATATTCACCGCGATTTTACCCGTCAGATCGAATAGGTTTTCCGCCAACCCAGCCTCCGCCAATCCAGCCTGTCTGCCCGTGCGGGCGAAGGGACCATTATAGGTCACTACATGTCGCAAATCTTCTTGGGCCTACGGCGGGGTCTGCGACGGTGGAGTCTCGGCCTCGATCCGAATGGTCCAGTCGAACTGCCCGCCGGGATCGAGATAGACCAGCCCTTTCCTCATCACCAGCGAATTCTGCAAGCTGGGTATCCACTTGACTCAGGTGACCCCAAGATGTAGTGTGGGGCCTGGTGGAGGATTACCCGCGCGACCAACTCGAATTCGAGTCTCGCTTTGCGAGCGAGGAGGCTTGCCGCGACTATCTGTTCGCCTTGCGCTGGCCAGAGGGTTTCCGCTGTCCAAGGTGTGGGCATGAGCGCGCTTGGCCGGTGCGCAAAGTGTGGTTCGAATGCGCTCGCTGCGGGCGGCAAACCTCCGTCACCGCCGGCACGATCTTTCAAGACACACGCAAGCCGCTGCGGCTGTGGTTCCGGGCGATGTGGACCATCACCACGCAGAAGAATGGGGCCAGTGCCCTGGGTCTACAGCGCGTTCTGGGACTGGGCAGTTACCAAACCGCCTGGCCTTGGATGCACAAGCTGAGGCGAGCGATGGTGCGCCCGGGGCGGGAGCGATTGACGGGCCTCGTCGAGGTCGATGAGACCTACTGGGGCGCTGAAGAAGAAGGGGTAATCGACCGGCAGACCGAGCGTAAAGCGTTGATTGCAGTCGCCGCGGAAGAGAGAGGCACCGGGCTGGGGCGCATCCGCATGCAGCGCGTTCAGAACGCCTCGGCGGCCAGTTTGATGCCCTTCGTCGAGGAGTCGGTCGAGCCGGGCAGCGTGGTTGTTACCGACAACTGGTCGGGCTACGATCCGCTCAAGAAGAAGGACTACCAGCGTCGTATCATCTCGATTAACAACCGCCGCGAGCAGGCCTCGCAGCTACTGCCGAGGGTGCACTTGGCGATCTCGCTACTCAAGCGCTGGATGCTGGGCACGCATCAGGGGGCGGTCAGCCACGAGCATCTGGACTACTATCTCGACGAGTTCGTGTTCCGCTTCAATCGGCGCAGATCACGCAGTCGGGGCAAGCTCTTCTACCGCCTTGTGCAGCAGGCCATGGCGGTGGAGCCGACGCCGTACCGCTCGATCGTCGCCGATTGGGACGCTAAGACGCTGTGAGCCCAACTACAAGATGTTGGGGTCACCTGAGTCAAGTGGATACCCGGCTTCTGCAAACCCACCCACGGCTCGGGACTGAAGAAACCGTCTTGCGCATCGCCCCACAAGTTATACAGCACCACCGGCTGCTCGGGAATGCTTGACGCGCTATGGCTCATCCGAAGGGCAAGCCCTTGCGGGTCGCGCAACACGATGAACGGGTCGTCCTCATAGCCTGTGAGCGAGACGGCGGTTCTCCGCTCGAAATCACCCAGTTCGATCCCCTCGGCGTGCGAGCGCGGCCGGGTCTCGCCGCTGGGCGTGCTGTAGCTGGTCTTGAGCAACTCTTGCGTAGACGGGGTAATCAGTACCATCTTCGCCGGGTCCGACCCTTTCACCAGCGGCGTGTTGAAGGTAATGTGGTTGCCGATCGAGAACGGCATGGGCTCGGTGTTCGCCTGGGCGGCGACGATGGCGTACTTCAACTCCAACCGGCGGCCGCTGAGTACGTAGTTCACCGTGATGCGGAACCCGAACGGATACATCTCGCGCGTCTCGGTGCTGTCAGAGAAGCTGACGCGGGCCCAAGCCTTGGCGTCATCGGCGCCCGATTCCTCGAGAGTCCACGGCCGGTTGCGCGCGAATCCGTGAATCGCCATCGGATACCGCTGCCCGTTCCATTCGTAGGCGCCGTTGTGAAATACCTCCCCTGCCTGCCGTCGTGTGACGAGGTCCGGGGGGAAGTTGCGCCCCGTCGCGGGCCACAGAAGGGGCGCCTTGCCGGTCCAGCCCTCGCGGGGCGAGTAGTTGCGGCCGAGGTAGAGTGTCTCGACCCACTGGTCTTGAAAGCGCACACGCAGGCTACTCAACTCGCCGCCTTTGGCGGGAGCGATCGAGGCCTCAACGCCGTCACGATCGTTGCGCAGCACCACCAGCTCGACGTTTTCCCCGCCGATGCTAGTGCCGGTCTCCACCTGATAGGGGGGCGCCTCGATCGGCGAGCCGCAGGCCATCGTCGCCAACAAGGCTATCAAAACAACACACTTAGAGGTCGTCATCGCCATCTCCGATGGGGCGGAACCACCCCGAGGCTGCATCGGCATCAAGCCGCGCCGCGCGCGGAGCGCCTACAGACTAGCACGGCTTCTGAACGCGAGGTCGGGAAGTGGCTGAAGCCGGCGGAGGAAGGACGTTCAAAACGCCCTTTCAGCGCTTAGCTGAGAGCGCCAAACCGGCCGTAAACGACCGGCCTACAACGCGCTTCGCGCGGAAGCCGCCTGAAGGCGACTGCTTCGGTGCGGCATAGAGCGTAGCTGAAACTGAGACGCTACCGCGCCGGGCGGCGCTGTTGAAGCCCAATGATAATGTCCCCTTGAGCGCCCAATAGAAATGTCCCCTACTCTGAGGCTCCGAAGGAGGAGCCGAGAGTGGGAAGGACATGGATGAGTGCCAAGGAGTTGAGGCGCGGCGAAGTGCTGAGCCGAGTGAAACGAGGGGAACTGAAGTTGACCGCAGCCGCCGAGCTGCTGGAGGTCAGCTACCGCCATGCGAAGCGTCTGAAGAAGCGTTACCGTGCGGGCGGGGCCAAGGCTTTGGTGCACGGTAACGTCGGCCGTGCTTCGAACCGAGCCGATCAGAAGCGACGCCAGCAGGTTCTCGAGTTGATGCGCGAGAACTATGCGGGCGAGGGGCACGAGCGCTTCGGGCCGACGCTGGCGTCGGAACATCTGGCAGCCGACCACGGCCTGGAAGTGCCGCGCGAAACACTGCGGCGCTGGATGCTCGCCGCGGGTCTGTGGAGCCGCCGTCGCAAGCGCCAACCGCATCGCACCCGGCGCCAACGCAAAGCGCACTTCGGCGAGCTGATTCAACTCGACGGTTCGCACCACCACTGGCTGGAAGAACGCGGCCCGAAAGCCTGTCTGATGAACTTCGTCGATGACGCGACCGGTGTGGCGCTGTGCCGTTTCTCGGACCAGGAAACGACCTGGGCCGCGGCCGATCTGCTCGCAGCCTGGGTGCGTCAACACGGCGTTCCCAAGGCGTTGTACTGCGACTGGAAAAACGTCTACCAGCGCCAGCCGACGTCGCGGGAAGCGCTGGCAGGCATCAAGCCCGAGACGCAGTTCGGGCGCATGTGTGCCAAGCTCGGCATTACGATCATGGCGGCTTCCTCGCCGCAAGCCAAGGGCCGAGTGGAGCGCCATCACGGCACGCACCAAGACCGCCTGATCAAGAAGATGCGGCTGCGCGGGATCGTCGAGTACGAGGCGGCGAACCGTTATCTCGACGAGGAGTATTTGGCCGAGCACAACGAGCGCTTCGCCTGTGAGCCGGCGGCGGGAGCGGACTTTCACCAGGCGCTCCCCCGCGGCACCGAGCTGCGAGGGGTGTTCTGTTGCGAGTACGAACGGGTGGTGAGCAACGACCGGGTGGTGCGGTTTGAGAATCGTTGTTTGCAGTTGAAGCCGAAACGCAACCAGGGCGTGGGGGCGGGGGCACGGGTGACGGTCCAACAGTGGCGCGATGAGAGCTTGCAGGTGAGGTTTGACGGGCACGAGATCGAGCACGACGTGATCGCCACGCCGACGCCACAGCTGCGGACGAAGCCAGCACCACAGCAGCGTCCGGGGGGCGGGCGCAAGCCGGCGGCGGACCACCCCTGGCGGCGAGCTGTGTTACGGAAAAAACGGGCTGCGAATACATAAGAGGGCTGTGGAAATGCCGGGTCGGATGGAAAGCGTGGAAAATCTCTCGAGGCAGCAGTACCGGGTTCGAGGAGCGGTGGATGGTTTTCCACCCTTCCCACCGCCCCTTGGAAATCGCTACGCGATTCCCACAGTTCCACAGCCCCGACGACGACGATATCTCTCCTACGAACAAGAAACACAAGGGGACACTTCTATCGAGCTACCGAGGGGGACATTTCTATTGGGCGTTGACACCGCGCCGGGCGGCGCTAGCGTCTGGAGTTGGCCCTATGCTATACTCAGCTTCGTAAAACAAGAGAGAAGCGGACAAGGAGACGGAAGTCGAATGCCCTTGGCAGGTCAGGCCAAGCAAGAGATTATCGCAGACAATCGCGCCCACGCGAAAGACGTAGGGTCGCCGGAGGTGCAGGTCGCTATCCTCAGTCAGAGGATCCGGGAGTTGACCGAGCACCTCAAGGAGCATCACAAGGATTTCTCCTCGCAACGCGGACTGTTGACCATGGTCAGCCGCCGGCGCCGGTTGCTGCGTTACGTCAAGAACAGTAGTCAGGAACGGTACCGGACACTGATCAAGAAGCTTGGCCTGCGAGGGTAACGTTCCTCGTGTATTGGATGAGCCCGAGCAGACGCGAAGGTCGACTTCACAGTAACCAGAGAGTGGCGGTGCCCGCGCCGACGTTGTTGTCGGCGAGGTAGCCGCTTTTTTTGTATGGGCAAGTGTATCGGACCTGAGTCCGGTATTCCGGCCTCTGCGGTACCGCAGTCCTACCCCCTTCCCTCGAAAATCCTAATGCCCCGGCTGGGAGAGACTCTCCTGGCAGGAGCGAACTGTAACTCGCTCCAG
The DNA here is from genome assembly GCA_965261065.1 of Bryobacterales bacterium. Classification (GTDB taxonomy): domain Bacteria; phylum Acidobacteriota; class Terriglobia; order Bryobacterales; family UBA6623; genus JAKZVK01. The sequence goes on from OZ253444.1 coordinate 1,064,890, forward strand.
GGATGAAAAGAGAACCTATGAAACAGACAGTCGAAATCGAGCTAGGCCAACGTACGCTGAAGCTCGAAACAGGCCGTTTGGCCAAACAGGCGGGTGGCTCAGTCTTAGTCACCTGCGGAGAGTCGACCGTTCTGGTAACGGCGACCGCCGCGGACCATCCGCGCGAGGGGATCAGCTTTTTCCCGCTCACGGTGGACTACCGCGAATACACCTACGCGGCCGGCCGGCTTCCGGGCGGCTACATCAAGCGCGAGGGACGTCCCTCGGAGAAAGAAGTTCTAACCAGCCGGCTCATTGACCGGCCAATCCGTCCGTTGTTCCCCGAAGGGTTTCGCAACGAGACGCAAGTGATCGCCATGGTGCTCTCCGCTGACCCGGAGTTTGACCCCAGCACGTTGGCTCTGGCCGGAGCCTCGGCGGCTCTGTCGATCTCGCCGATTCCGTTCATGACGACGATCGGCGCGGTCCGCGTGGGCCGCATCGAAGGCGAATGGGTCGTCAACCCCGGCTATACGCAGCTCAAGGACGCTGATCTCAGCATCATCGTCGCGGCCGCGGACGAAGGAATTATCATGGTCGAGGCCGAGACGAAAGAGGTCTCCGAAGCCGACATCCTCGAAGCGATCAAGGTCGGGCACGACGCCTGCCGCAAGGTCATTGGGGCCATTCGAGAGTTGGTCGAGAAGGCGGGCAAGCCGAAGCTCGAGGTCGAGCCTCCTGCCTTCGACGAAGCGGCCTATAAGGAATTTGCCGGGCAGTGGAGCACCAAACTGAACGAAGCCTCAGACACGAGCCAGTGTTCGAAGCTCGACAGCCAAGACAAGGTGAGGGACCTCAAAATAGAGGTGCTCGCGCAGTATGAAGAGGGCGACGAGAAGAAAGTCGAGGCCGGCAAGTTCTTCAACCGGTTGAAGGAAGTGCTCTTCCGTGAGTCGATTCTCAAAAACAAGCGCCGCCCCGACGGCCGAGCTTTCGACGAGATCCGCGACATCACCTGCGAGGTTTCACAACTACCCCGCACGCACGGCTCGGCCGTCTTCACCCGCGGCGAGACGCAGGCGCTGGCTACCGTAACGCTGGCCACCGGCAACGAGGGCCAGCGGCAGGAGAAGCTTGAAGATCCCGACTATCAGAAGCGATTCATGGTGCATTACAACTTTCCGCCGTTCAGCGTCGGAGAGGTCTCCTTCTTGCGTGGGGCGGGCCGTCGCGAAATCGGCCACGGCATGTTGGCTGAGCGCGCTCTGACGGCGGTGCTTCCCGACGACGAGTCGTTCCCTTACACCATCCGCGTGGTCAGCGACATCTTGGAATCGAACGGTTCCAGCTCGATGGCGACCGTTTGCGGTGGCACGCTGGCCATGATGGACGCCGGGGTGCCGCTCAAAGCCCCGGTGGCCGGAATCGCCATGGGCCTGGTGGCCGAGGGCGACGAGTCAGCGGTGTTGACCGACATCGCCGGCGCCGAAGACCACTACGGCGACATGGACTTCAAGGTCGCCGGTACGACCGAGGGCATCACCGCGCTGCAGATGGACATCAAGCAGCCCAACGTGAGCCACGAAGTGCTCACGAAGGCCTTGGAGCAAGCCAAGCAGGCGCGCCTCTCGATCCTCGGTTCGATGACCGCAGCCATCGAAGCGCCGCGCGAGAACATCTCGCCCTATGCGCCGCGCATCTATACGATCCACATCCCAACCGGCAAGATCCGCGACGTCATCGGACCAGGCGGGAAGATGATCAAGAGCATCGTCGCGGAAACCGGCGCGAAGGTCGACGTGGCCGACGACGGCACGGTGCATGTGGCATCGAGCGATGAGGATGCCGCGAACAAGGCCATCCAGATGATCCAAGACCTCACCGCGAGCCCCGAGGTTGGCAAGACCTACCTGGGCAAGGTCACGCGCATCGTCGATTTCGGCGCGTTTGTGGAGATTTTCCCAGGGACCGAGGGGTTGCTACACATCAGCGAGATCGCCGAGCATCGCATCCGCGAGGTCAAGGACGAGTTGAAAATGGCGGACCAGGTTCTGGTCAAGTGCCTGGCTCTTGACGGGAACAAGATCAAGCTCAGCCGCAAGGCCGTGCTGCGCGAGCAACGTGACAAGCGCAAGCAGCCGGTTGAGCAGACGACGGAGTAGGGCCGGGCTGGTGCTCTTGTAGAGGCGGGCCGCTGTGCCCGCCTGTTCCATCCAGCGCGGTCGCTCGGTGAGGTCTGGGCGGTTCTTCGACCTGCCCCGACTCTTTCTGCTATCGTGCTGACGCATACCTGAGCGTTGTAACTAAGCACCTTGCCTTCGGGCATGCAGGTGCATCACGGAGGTTCCCATGACAAGCAACCCTACGCGGCGAGTCTTCCTTTCCGCGGCAACCGCCGCGGCGGCTTCGGGGGCCCGCGCCGCCGCAGCCAGACTGGGTGAGAAGCCCGCGCTGCTCGGCGGCAAGCCCATCCGTAAGAAGTCCTCCCGCAGTTGGCCGGTCATCAAGAAGAACGACGAAAAGTCGTGGACCTCGGTGCTTCGTTCGCTCAAGTGGAACCGCAGCCGCGGCCGAAGTGTCGAAGAGTTCGAGGCGGCCTGGGCGAAAACCATGGGCGCGAAATACTGCCTCGCGACGAACGGAGGTACGACCGCTCTGTGGGCCGCGATGAACGCGCTCGAAGTTGGTCCTAAAGACGAGGTGCTTGTCCCGCCCTACACGTTCATCGCTACCATCAATGTGGTGCTGTTGCAGCACGCGTTGCCGGTTTTCGTCGACACCGACCGCGAAACGTTCCAGATGGACGCGACGAAGATCGAAGCGGCCATCAGCCCGAACACACGCACGATCATGCCCGTGCACCTCGGCGGCGCGTCGGCCGACATGGACGCGATTCTCGCACTGGCCGGGAAGCACAACCTGTCTGTGGTCGAGGACGCCTGCCAGTCTCACTTGGCCGAGTGGAAGGGCCGGCCCGTGTCGACGCTGGGCGATGCCGGTTGCTTTAGCTTCCAAGCGTCGAAAAATCTGAACTGTGGCGAGGGTGGCGCACTCATCACCAACAGTGACGCGCTGATGGCGCGCGCCGAGCGCTTCCATAGCAATGGCAAGTCGTTCGAGAAATCGGCCACGCCGCTGCCGCATGCCATCAACGGGTGCAACGTCCGCATGACGGAGTTCCAAGCGGCTTTGCTGATTTCGCAGATGGAGCGGCTGGAGACGCAGGCTCGCCTCCGCGAGAGCAATGCCGATTACCTCACCGGCATGCTACACGAGATTGACGGCATCGAGCCCGCCCGCATGTATAAAGGCTGCACGCGCAACGCCTACCACCTCTACATGTTTCGTTACGATGCCGAGGCGTTCGCGGGTCTGCCCCGCGCACAGTTCTTGAAAGCCCTGCGCGCCGAGGGAGTTGGGTGCTCGAGCGGCTACACGCCGCTAAACAAGAACCCCTTCCTCAAGCACACCTTTGAATCCCGGGCCTTAAAGAAAATCTACAGCGCCAAGGAAATCGACCGCTGGTTCGAGCGCAACCACATGCCCGAGAACGATCGTCTCTGCGAGGAGGCGGTGTGGTTCACCCAGAGCACGCTGCTTAGCGACCGCGCCGACATGGAGCAGATCGCCTCGGCCATCCGCAAGGTGCAGAAGTTCGCCACAGAGTTGCGCGACGCTTGATTCGCCTGCCGGATTCGCCTCACGGCCTCGCGCCACGCTCACTTTTGGCGGTGATAGATGCCGTCGTCGAACGCCTCTGCGTGGTCTCCGTATTTCAGAAGCAGTGATTGAAGCTCCGCGCTGGACGCCGTCAGCAGAATGTTGTCGGCGGTGCGCTCGTGGGCGATATCGAGCTTTTGTTTGTCGATCATCCATGCCAGCCACTTGTCTCGCAAGGGCTCTGCCCTGAGCACGTCGCCGTTGAGGTCGATCTTGTAGATCGTGTGGGCTGGAAACATCAAGACGGGGTCGGGGGAGTCGTATTCATCCGTTCCGTCCGCATAGATGTCAAGGAATAGGAACTCGCTGAGCCGCACAAGATGAGCGTCCAGTTTCCAGTCGCTCACTTTTCCTTCGTCGTCCTGAACGGACAATTGATAAGCTTCAGCATCTGATTTACGCACGATCCAGGCTTGGTCCTCGTCCTTCTTGCCCCAGGTGCCCACTAATTCGGGAACGAAGACAGTCTCACCCTCCGTGTAGAGCGGATGCACCGACCGCGCGGGACACGAGTAGTCGAATGGCGCCCCGGAGAGCACCATGGCAATTCCCCATGCTGCAAGGAGTTTCATGGGTCGCATCTGAACACCTCCTTCTCTGAGTTTTCAGCAGCGGGCGCCGACGCCTGCTTTCCGCCACCGCTCCAGACTAGAGGTCGACGGGTAGCATCAGCGATATTTGCCGAAGCGCTCCCTGACGGTCACGGCTCGGTTGCTTCGCACTTCGCCTCGCCATGGGGGGAGAAATGAAGCCTACGCCGGCGGAGAGCCGATGGCCGCGAGTTTTTCCTCTTCGAGCGATTTGCGGACGGCGTCGAGCACGCCGTTGAGGAACGGGACGGACTCCTTGCCCGAAAAACGGCCGCCGATCTCCAGCGCCTCGTTGATGATCACCGGCGCCAGCGACGTATCCTCCAGCAGTTCATACACAGCCATCCGCAGGATGCACCGGTCCACGGCCGACATGCGCTCCAATCGCCAGTTGTCCGCGTGAGACTCGATGAGCCCGTCGATCTTCGCGATCTGCTCGACCACCCCCCGTAACACGCGGTTGGCGAACGGGTCGTCCGTAGAGTCGCCGGGGGTCTCTTTGGACAACTCGCTCCAGTACGTTTCGACCACCTTGTCGGGAGAAGCTTGGGAGACCTCCCACTGGTAGATCATCTGCAGGGCGCATTCACGGGAACGGTGGCGAGAGGGCATGTTACTTCTTCGACTGGGGCGAGGCGCGCAACTCTTTGGCCAGGTTGGCCATCTCGATAGCGGTCATGGCCGCGTCGAAGCCTTTGTTGCCGCCCTTGGCGCCGGCGCGGTCGATGGCCTGCTCGAGCGTATTGCAGGTGAGCACGCCGAAGATCGTGGGGACGCCCGTTTCGCGTCCGGCAGCGGCGATACCCCGGGAGGACTCCCCCGCAACGTAGTCGAAATGAGGGGTGTCGCCGCGAATCACCGCGCCCAGGCAGATCAACGCATCGTAATTGCCGCTGGTAGCCATCTCGCGTGCCACCATGGGGATTTCGAGCGACCCCGGCACCTTGACCACGTCGATACTCTTGGCCGATGCACCCATACGCTCGAGCGCATCGACCGCGCCGGCCAGCAAGCGCTCGGTGATGAAGCTGTTGAATCGGCTGGCGATGATGCCGAAGCGCAGCCCCTGAGCGCTCAATTCGCCTTCGATGACGCGGTATCGCTCTTCTTGCTTCTTCATGCGCTCCGTTTTCTCATGGCCTTGGCGGCCCGTGGCGCAACAGAGATTTCTCTTGAAGCCTGTCGGGCACGGCATGCCGTGCCCCTACATCTTCCTAGCGGCCCTGGAACTCGGCCTTGCGTTTCTCGAGGAAGGCCTGCGTGCCTTCGCGAATATCCTCGGTGGAGCAGCTCAGGGCGAACTGGGTTGCCTCCCAGCGCAGGGCCTCGTCGAGCGGCATCTCCATCCCCCGCTGCACAGCGTCCAGACAGAGAGCCACGGCCACCGGACCGTTCTCTAGTATTCTAGCCGAAATCTTGCGGGCTTCCCCGAGAAGGTCCTCCAGCGGCGCCAGCCGGTTGACCAGACCAATACGATGCGCCTCGTCGGCGGTGACGGGATCGCCGGTCAGAATCATCTCCAAGGCGCGCCCTTTACCCACCAGACGGGGTAGCCTTTGGGTGCCGCCGTAGCCGGGCACGATGCCGAGCTTGACCTCGGGCTGGCCCAGGCGCGCGTTGGGAGAGGCCACGCGAATGTGGCACGCCATGGCCAGTTCCAGCCCGCCGCCCAGAGCGTATCCATTGATCGCCGCGATCACGGGCTTGGGTAGGCCCTCGATCCGGGCGAACACACGCTGACCATCCAAAGCCCAGGCGCGCCCCTCCATGGGCGACAACGTCTTCAACTGATTGATGTCGGCGCCCGCGACGAAAGCCTTTTCGCCCGCCCCGGTCACGATCACGGCCTTGACGCTGTCGTTGGCTGCGATGTCGTCGAAACACTGCCCCAGCGCCGCCACGGTCTCGGCGTTCAGAGGGTTCAGCTTCTCGGGACGGTTTACCGTCACCTGAGCGATCGAGTCTTCTACTTCGTACCGAAGATTCGCGTAAGACATGGTCTACCTCCCAGTCGGACGGTCCGGATTACTCGTCCGGAACATCAACCCAGGGTAAACCATCGGCCACGAAAGCCGCCGCTAGCTGAGCGCCGACGACTGCGAGGACAAAGCGAAGACTGATAGGGGAACTGATCGATGCCACCGGCGGCTTGGGAGCCGCCCCATCAAACCAGCCCGTTAACAGGACGCTGCGAAACCGGGGAAAGGCGATGTCTCTTGATCGACAAGGCCACCTTGCCGGGTTCGGTGCGCACGGTGATGCCTTCAACCTGCAGCGATACGTCCTGGGAGGCCTCGATCTGTCCCGGCCCCATGTGGATCGTCATCTGGATTTTCGTGCCCACCTCGACCTTATCTTCGGTCTGGAAGAGCAGGCCCCGCCGACTGATGTTGAGGGTGCTTCCGGTTCCGGTCGAGGGCCGCGACCCATCCCGGGAAAAGCGGAAGTTCACGGGACGCCGGATGTCATAGCGATAGGAGCGGTGGCGCATTAACTACATTGTTTACCCTAGGACACCCCTAAGACAATAGGACTAAAGTCACAAATCTGCTTTGGTACCATAGACCGTCTGCGGAGGCCCCCACCCGCTCCAACGGAGCCCGTTTCCCGCATGAAGACCCCGAGGCGACCCTGATGAAGTTCACGACCGTTCTGCATTCCGTCAGCTATTCCGGCTCCTGGGGCCAGGCCCGGCTCAGCGTCGACGACTTCGTCCGCAAGGCTGCCGAGCTTGGCTTTGACGGCGTCATGCTGACGGCGAAGCGGCCTCACCTCTCGATGCTCGACTACGACGATACCGCGCGGGAGAGCCTGCGGAAGCTGATTGAAGAGCAAGGCCTCACGAAGGTCTGTCTGGCCGGCTACAGCAACTTTACCGCCGATCTCGAGCACGCCGAGATCCCAATGCGCGAGATGCAGATCGTCTACGTCACCGAGATGGCACGGCTCGCTCGGGACGTGGGCGGCGACCTGATCCGCATCTACACAGGTTACGAGAACCCCGCGGCGGGCTACCTGCCGCAATGGGACCTGGTTGTCAACGCGCTCAAGGAATGCTCCCAGCGCGCCGCCGAGTTCGGCGTGACCGTCGGCGTGCAGAACCATCACGATATCGCGGTCGACTACCGCAGCCAAAAGGACCTGATGGCGGCGGTCGGCGAGCCCAACTGCAAGCCGCTCTTCGACGCCTGGGCCCCGGCGCTGCAGGGCGTCGACATTATCGAAGCCGCCAAGGTGATGGCTCCACTCATGCCGCACACGACGATCGCCAACTACCAGAAGCGGCCCCGCTTTCACTACAACCCCGACGTCATCAACTACGACGCGAAGACACCCTATGCCCAGGCCGTTCCGATGGCAGACGGCTTCATCGACTACCGCGCCTTCCTCACCGCCCTGCATCAAGGCGGCTTCGCAGGCAGCGTGGCATACGAGATGTGTTCGCCTCTGCTGGGCGGCGGCAGCCTCGACAACCTCAATCGCTACGGACACCTGTTCTTGAAGTTCATGAGCGGCCTGGAGTAAGCTGCGGAATCGCCCATGGCCGACATCGAAGCAAGAGATCCCTACCAACTTCGCGCCGAAGACGTCAGGGAAGCACCGACCAACTTCACGGCGATGTTCCGGCTGATCGGGCCGGGGCTGATTCTCGCCAGTTCGATTGTCGGCTCCGGCGAGCTGATTGCCACCACAGTGCTGGGTGCCGAGAATGGCTACACGCTGTTGTGGCTGATCATTGTTAGTTGCTTCATTAAACTCGCCGTCCAGAACGAGTTGGGGCGCTACGCCATCGGCACCGGTGAGACGACGCTCGAGGCGTTCGACCGCGTGCCCGGTCCGCGCTGGAAGGTGTCGTGGGTCGTGTGGATGTGGATCCTCATGGTGTCGATGACGCTGATGCAGGTCGGCGGGATGCTGGGCGGCATCTCGGAGATCCTTCACGGCATGATCCCGGGGCTGCCGGTGCAGGGCTGGGTGTGGGTCGTTGCCGCCTTGACGGCGGTCCTGCTGATCGTGGGGCGCTACAGCACGGTTGAGCGAGTGGCGATGGGGCTGGTGGTCAGCTTCACCATCCTGACGGTGAGTTGCGCGTTTCTGTTGCTCAAGCGGCCGGAGTTCTTCTCGTGGGCCAGCGTCGCCGACGGACTGATGTTCCACATGCCGCAGGGGGGCTTCGTCACGGCGGTGGCGGCGTTCGGGATCACCGGCGTGGGCGCGACCGAGCTGGTGATGTATCCCTACTGGTGCATCGAGAAAGGATACGCGCGCTACACCGGCCGCAGGGAAGATACGCCGGCCTGGCAGCAGCGTGCCTTCGGGTGGGTCAAGGTGATGGGCGTCGATGTCGTCAACTCGATGGTCATCTACACCTTCGCCACGATCGCCTTCTACCTGCTGGGCGCAGGCATCTTGAACGGCATGGGACTGCTTCCTCAAGGCAGCGACATGGTCAAGGTGCTCTCCAGCATGTACACCGAGACGCTCGGCGGCTGGTCGCTCTACCTGTTCCTGGTCGGCGCCTTCGCCGTGTTTTACTCGACTGTGTTCGCGTCGACGGCGGCGCACTGCCGCATGTTTGCCGACCTCGTATCGATGTTTGGCTTCTATCACAAGCGGGACTACGAGACGCGGATCAAATTCACGAGAATCTTCGTTGTGGTGCTGCTGTTCGTTCCCGTGATCTACTTCTCGATTCTCGAGGCGCCGGTGACGATGGTGAAGATTGGCGGCGTCGCCCAAGCCCTGATGCTGCCGGTGATCGGGTTCGTCACGGTGTATCTGCGGTACCGCCACATGCCGAAGCAGATCCTGCCCAAGGGTTGGCTCACGCTGGCGCTGTGGGTCTCTGCGGTCGTCATGGCGTTTATGATGGGATATTCGCTGTTCCAGCAGACGACGGCGCACTGACCAGCCCTGAAACCGACACATGAAACAACACAGCCGCACCCGTAGGTGCGGGCCCCGGCGGGCTCACGCCCGCGGCTCTGTTGCAACATCAGGTGCATTCTTATGAAAACTTTCGTTTCAGCGATTCTTCTCTGCTCTATGGCGCTCGTCACGCCGGCCGTGGCCAATACGCTTACCCCCGAAGAGATCGAGCAAGGCTGGATCCTACTTTGGGACGGCGAGACCGAATATGGGTGGGAGTGGCACGGTGACGCCCGTTGGAAAACCAAAGACGGCGTTCTCAGCTCCGATGGCGGCGGCGCGGGCTGGCTGGGCACGACCAGCATGTTCGGCGACTTCGAGCTGAGCCTGGAGTTCCGCACGGCCGCCGACGGCAACAGCGGCGTCTTCCTCCGATCGGCTCGCAGCGGCCCGGCGCACGAAACCGGCTACGAACTCCAGATCGCCAACCCTCTCGACCACGGCTACAACACCGGCAGCCTGGTCTTCTATGCCAAAGCCCAGCCGGCGCAGTTCATCGGCAATAACTGGAACCGTTACGACGTACGCGCGGTCGGCGACCGCATCGTTGTCCGACTCAACGGCCGCGGACTGCTCGACGTCAACGACTCATCCCACCCGACGGGCGTGATTGGATTGCAGTACAACGAAGACAAGCCCATCGAGTTCCGCAACATCAAGCTGAAACCCCTGGGGCTAAGCCCGCTCTTCAACGGCGAAGACCTCACGGGTTGGCAAAAGGTCGACCGGCCGAATCGCGACGATGTGCACGAATGGTCGGTGCGCGAGGGGATCCTACACGTTGAAAAGGGTGCCGGGCAGCTCGAGACCGAGAAGGCCTTCCAGAACTTCGTGCTACAGCTCGCCATCAAGACCAACCCGCCCAGCGAGGATCACCATCCCAACAGCGGCGTCTTTCTACGCGGTGAGCCGGGGGTCTTCTGGAGCGGCTACGAGTCTCAGATCCGCAACGAGTTCACGGACGGCGACCGCACCAAGCCTCACGACTTCGGCACGGGCGGCCTGTACTTTTACGTCCCGGCGCGCCGAGTGATTCCCAACGACGGCGAGTTCTTCCACAAGACCGTGGTCGCCTATGGCCGTCACATGGCCGTGTGGATCAACGGCATCCAAACCAGCGACTGGGAAGACACGCGTCCCGTGGGTAGCAACGCCCGCCGCCAAGCCCGCCTGGTTCCCGGCGTCTTCAGCCTGCAAGCCCACGACCCGACCACCAACCTCGACTTCAAGAGTATCCGGGCTGTGGAGTTAGCGGAAAAGTAGACGTCCTGGGAAGCCGTCAGGCATAACCCTGAGTATCGAGACCCCTGTGGCAGGAGGCCTGAGCGGGTGGCGGCAAAGTCGGGCCTGGCGATGTTCGTGATCGAGGGCCTTGGCATACCAAGGCCCCCCGCTGGCTTGGTCACATGAGCGTCTTGGGGCCGGACGACGCAACCTGCCGCCCGCTTATCGAGGCCTCACGCCGGGAATACTCCGGAGCCGATGCTATTCTGAAGGCTTGATATCGTTCCTCTCGCACGGGTCTTCCAAGCCCTGCGTTTTTCTCCTCGCGCTTTTGCTGCTCGTCGGTCTCGCGGCGCACGCCCAAGCGCCCGACCTCAAGCCTACCGGTTACGTCAACGACTTCGCCGGCGTGCTCAATCAGCAGACCAAGAGCCAACTCGAAGCTCTCGCGCTCGAGCTGAAACAGAAGACGGGCGCCGAGATCGCGGTGGCGATCGTCCCGTCGCTCGAAGGCGACAGCGTTGAGAACTACGCCAACCTGCTGGCCGAGAGTTGAGGCGTCGGCGACCAGCAAGACCGTGGGGCCCTGGTGCTGCTCGCCGTCGACGATCGCCGCCTGCGCATTGAGATCGGCTACGGCCTCGAACCCATCATCCCCGACGGACGCGCCGGCGAGATCCGCGAGATGATGACCCCCGCCCTGCGCGCGGGGGACTACAACGGCGCCGTGGCCGTCGCCATGGTGCAACTGGCGCAGATCGTCGCTCAGGACGCGGGCGTCACCCTTACCGGCATGCCGCAAGCCGCGCCCCGCCGCGCCCGCAGTTCCCGGCGGCGAAGCTGGTGGCCGCTACTGTTCATCCTTCCGTTGCTGTTGATGCCTCGGCGCCGTCGCATGGGCGGTTGGCACGGTGGCGCCTTGACCACCGCTTGGATGCTCGGCAGCCTCGGGGGATTAGGGGGCGGCTTCGGCTCCCGCGGCGGTTCCGGCGGGGGCTTCAGTAGCGGAGGGTTCGGCGGTTTCGGCGGCGGCGGCTTTGGCGGCGGCGGCGCCTCCGGCTCGTGGTGATCACATGACGAAGGAACAATTACTCGACGATCTCGTAGGAAAACTTAGGGAGGACCTCGGCGACAACCTCGTCAGCGTGGTCCTTTACGGCTCGGCGGTGACGGGCGACTACCGGGAAAAGGTTTCCGATCTCAACGTGCTCTGTGTTCTCAAGGCCATTGGGCCCGCGCAACTCGAGAAAGCCTATCCGGCGGTCGATCGCTGGCTCAAGCGCAAGCAGCCGCCCCCGATCTTTCTGTCGACCGAGGAAGTCGAGAACGCCCACGACGCCTTTGCGATTGAGTTCCGTGATATCCGCGTCGCCTATCGCGTGCTCCACGGGGAAGACGTCGTGGCGTCGATCGAAGTGGAGCCGGTCCATCATCGCTACCAAGTTGAGCATGAGTTGCGGTCGATGCTCCTGCGGCTGCGCGAACGCTATCTGGCCCTGCAGAAAGACCACCGCGAGGTGACCCGCCTCATGGTCGACTCGCTCTCGACCTTCTCGACCTTGTTCCGGCATGCGCTGATCCTTAGTGGCGCGGAGCCGCCGGTCAAGAAGCGCGAGGTTTTTCGGGAAGCGGCCTCGCGGTTCAATACTTCTTCGTCGCCGTTTGAAACCTTGCTCGACATTCGCGAGGGCGCGCGCAAGTTGCCGAATGGCGAGATTCGACCGCTTTTCGAAGACTATTTAGCACAGATCACGCGGACCGCCGAGCACGTCGACCGGATATAATCCGGAGGAGACTGCTGAAGCGCGCCGCGTATCGATTTCACAACGGGAGAAGAGGATTGAAAAAAGTACTAATCGTTCTCGGTGTGTTGGTGTTGCTGCTTCTGGTGGTCGCGATCGCCTTCGGCAGCATGTTCGTCGGCCGACGCAATGTGATGGTGACCCAGCAGGAAGGCATCAAAGGCGCGTGGGCCCAAGTGGATACCGTGATCCAGCGCCGCGCTGACCTGATTCCGAACCTGGTCGCAACGGTCAAGGGCATCGCCGCGCAGGAGCGTGAAGTTTTCACGAACATCGCCAACGCGCGCGCGGCGATGGCGGGCGCACGGACACCAGGCCAGCGTATTGCGGCCAACGAGCAACTGGGCGGTGCGCTCTCGCGTTTGCTGGTGGTGGTCGAGCGCTATCCCGAGCTGCGGTCGAACCAGAACTTCCTGCGGCTGCAAGACGAGCTAGCTGGAACGGAGAACCGTATCGCGATCGAGCGGCGCAAGTACAACCAGACCGTGCAGCAGTACAACACCTACATCCAGCTCTTCCCGAACAATCTCATCGCCTCGATGGGGAGCTTCGACCGCGAGGACGCCTACTTCCGTACAACCGAAGAAGCCCGCCAAGCGCCACCCGCGGTGAACTTCAACCCGACCGAGCCACAACCGCAGCAGTAGGGTAAGCCGGCTCGCTCTCTCTTGGGGTTGTACGGGTGAACCGCTGAGTCCACCCAGAAGCTTCAACCCAACCGTTTACCCCAAATGGGGTATCCACTTGCTTGGACCAACCACAAGATGTAGGATGCGGGGATGGTTGACGAATCCGGACCGCATCCGGTTGGCGGCGTTGACTATCCCAGAACCCTGCAGGAATTCGACGATTGGTTTTCGTCGGAGGCGGCTTGCCTGACCTATTGGCAGCGCCTTCGGTGGCGGGAAAGCTTCCGCTGTCCGCACTGTGCCGGCCGCGAGGCTTGGAATACGAAGACGGCCACCTGAAGTGTAGAAAGTGTCGGCGGCGAACCTCCGTGACGGCGGGGACGATTCTTGAAAGGACGCAGAAGCCCCTGCGGGTGTGGTTTCAGGCGATGTGGTACGTCACCAGCCAGAAATCTGGAGGGAGTGCGTTGGGTCTTCAACAGGTGCTCGGCCTGGGCAGCTACCAGACAGCTTGGAGTTGGCTCCATAAGCTGCGCCGGGCGATGGTCCGGCCCGGCCGAGATCGCCTGCAAGGCTGTGTGGAGATGGAGGAGACCTACGTGGGCGGAAACGAAGAAGGCGTGCGTGGCCGCCAAACCGAAGACCAGGCGATCGTTGTCGTCGCGGCGGAGCAAGACGGGCGGGGGATCGGCCGCATTCGGCTCCGACGGGTGCCCGACGTCTCTGGCGACAGTCTCCACGCATTCATCGAAGAATCGGCCGCCTCGGGGTCGGTGGTTCACACGGACGGATGGAAGGGCTATGACAACATCGCGAAGAAGGGCTACCCCCACCAGGTCACAATTCTCAGCCCAAGCGACGAACCCGCCCACAAACTGATGCCCCGTGTGCACCTGGTGGCGTCGCTTCTGAAACGCTGGTTGCTGGGGACGCATCAAGGAGCAGTGAGCCAGCAGCATCTAGACTACTACCTCGATGAATTCACCTTCCGCTTCCACCGCCGGCGCTCACGGGCACGCGGGTTGCTGTTTTACCGCCTGCTGCAGAACGCTGGCCGGGTCGATCCGGTGCCGTACAGTCGGCTCGTGGGAGGAAAATCGGGGGCAGACCACCACAGGTAGTATGGGGTCCAAGCAAGTGGATACCCCATTACCCTAAAATCGGCAGTTAAGGCAGGCAATCAGCAAGCCTGAGCCGCGTGCCGACGACCCGACCGGCGAGGAAATCACGGAAGATCCAGCTCAGGATCAGTCGCCAGCGGCTGAAAGATCCCAACTGCTCCGCAGTTCGGGCCACGCGCTTGAGAAAGCCGCTCGCCGTCTCCAAAGCCCGCCGTACTTGCCTCGCTTTGGCGTGCGAGCTCGTGATCGTCAGCGTCGTCTGAGGTGAGTGCCGCGTACGTCGCGCAATGCCGTGCAGCAGCAACGGCCGCGTTGTGATCGCTTCGCCCTTGCCGCCCGCCGTCAACCGCGTAAACAGCCCCCCACCCGTTGTAGAGCAACGCAATCACCCCCGCCATCACTCGGCTGCGTTTCAACTCGCGCGTCGTGTAGCCGGTCCAGCCCCACTGGTTCTTGCGCTCGTCGAAGTTGTTTTCGGCGTCGCCGCGGTCACGGTACCGTTGCGCGAGCGCTTCCAACTCCTCGTCCAACGACGTCGCCAGCACAGCGTATTCGTACAACACGCCGCCTTCGACCACTTCGGTCAGTCCCAACGATAGCTGTCGCGGCTGGCTCCCCACGCTTGGATCAAAGGCCAACGAGTCGCGCATTGGGCGGCCTAACACGATCACTTCTCGGCTGCGGCTCCAGCCCTGCAACGGTAACTGAGAACGCACGCCTTGCCAGCCTTGTCCGGCCGGCGTCCAGTCATCTGAGGCGAACAAGCGCGTGATCAGCCGTTTCACCCCGGCGGTCTGGCGCAGTCGAAACAGCTAGTCGACGCCACGCTGTGCGGCTCCCAGCAGCGCTTGTTCGCTGCCCCAATGAGCATCGCCGCGCAGCCACTTTGGCCGGCGCTCGGGCCCCAGCTCATCCAAGAACTGCCACCAACGAGGCTGCGCATACGACGGCGCCGTCTGATTGCCCTGCTGCACTTCCACTCCCAGCAACAGCCGAATGTTCGCCGCCCTGTAGCTGGGATCAACGTGCGCGGGACGCCCCGGCTTGGCGGGGTTGTAGCCCGGCCGCGCGCCCTCTTGGGAGCCGTAGAGCGGCTTGACCGTGGCGTCGACATCGAGAATCCACTCCTCTGCCAGCCACTCTTCGTAGCTGCGTTTGAGGTGGCCGTCGAGCCATGGTTGGCAAGCGTCTTCGTCGACGGACTTGAAGGCTCGCCGCGCCGAGTCTTCGCTGACCCGCTTGTTCACGCCCAGCAACTGCGGCGCCAGCGTATCGGCGCGCAGCGCGTCAAGGTGGGCATAGCGCCGCTGTCCGGCCAGCACGCTCAACAACAACGTTGCAAGAACTTCGCGCTTGGCCGGCGCATTCGGACTCGTGTAACTGAGCGGGCCGTCCTTCACCCAAGCTTCGAACAGCCCCGAGGTTTTGAGAAACTCGACGAAGTAGGGCCGCTGCCCGAAGGCGGTCACGCCGGCCTCTTCGTCCATCCGAGCCCCCTGGACTTCCCAGCGCAGCTCAACCTTGCCCGAGAAGGTTTCGACTGTTGCGACCGGCTGATCCTGGTCCCCTTGCTGGTGTTCGACTTCACCCTGCGGGTGAACTCGTCGCAACGCTTTGGATTTGCTCATGCCCCTGATTCTAATGGCTTACCGGCGATTCTGGCGGAGGTCAACCGCCGTTTCTAGGTTGACGGGAGTCTCAACACGGTCGCTGCCATAGACGCCAACGTCGCCGTAAGCGAGGTTGTCCGCCCAGATCCAGACGATGTTAGGCCGCGGCTGAGCCACTCCGGCACGGAACGATGCCAGACCGGTCAGCAGCACTATCAGTAGTTTGTTTGTGCGCATCTGCGCCAAGAGAGGGACGGTCCGTGGACTCTTTCAAGTTTATCCGAGGCCGGGTATCCACTTGACTCAGGTGACCCCAACATCTTGTAGTTGGGCTCACAGCGTCTTAGCGTCCCAATCGGCGACGATCGAGCGGTACGGCGTCGGCTCCACCGCCATGGCCTGCTGCACAAGGCGGTAGAAGAGCTTGCCCCGACTGCGTGATCTGCGCCGATTGAAGCGGAACACGAACTCGTCGAGATAGTAGTCCAGATGCTCGTGGCTGACCGCCCCCTGATGCGTGCCCAGCATCCAGCGCTTGAGTAGCGAGATCGCCAAGTGCACCCTCGGCAGTAGCTGCGAGGCCTGCTCGCGGCGGTTGTTAATCGAGATGATACGACGCTGGTAGTCCTTCTTCTTGAGCGGATCGTAGCCCGACCAGTTGTCGGTAACAACCACGCTGCCCGGCTCGACCGACTCCTCGACGAAGGGCATCAAACTGGCCGCCGAGGCGTTCTGAACGCGCTGCATGCGGATGCGCCCCAGCCCGGCGCCTCTCTCTTCCGCAGCGACTGCAATCAACGCTTTACGCTCGGTCTGCCGGCCGATTACCCCTTCTTCTTCAGCGCCCCAGTAGGTCTCATCGACCTCGACGAGGCCCGTCAATCGCTCCCGCCCCGGGCGCACCATCGCTCGCCTCAGCTTGTGCATCCAAGGCCAGGCGGTTTGGTAACTGCCCAGTCCCAGAACGCGCTGTAGACCCAGGGCGCTGGCCCCATTCTTCTGCGTGGTGATGGTCCACATCGCCCGGAACCACAGCCGCAGCGGCTTGCGTGTGTCTTGAAAGATCGTGCCGGCGGTGACGGAGGTTTGCCGCCCGCAGCGAGCGCATTCGAACCACACTTTGCGCACCGGCCAAGCGCGCTCATGCCCACACCTTGGACAGCGGAAACCCTCTGGCCAGCGCAAGGCGAACAGATAGTCGCGGCAAGCCTCCTCGCTCGCAAAGTGAGACTCGAATTCGAGTTGGTCGCGCGGGCAATCCTCCACCAGGCCCTACACTACATCTTGGGGTCACCTGAGTCAAGTGGATACCCAGCTATCCGAGATCTCAAATGCTGGTGGATCAGGGCCAGTTCTGACACAGTTTGCCCTTCTTAGGGCACTACCCCCGGCGATGGGGGCGACCGGGGGACGGATTCAAAAGGGGATAGTGGCGGGCGTGGAGGGACTCGAACCCCCGACCTACTGGTTCGAAGCCAGGCGCTCTATCCAACTGAGCTACACGCCCGCAGTGAATGCTTCCATGCTAGCAGAGATTCGCGGCACCCTCGGGCCGGCTGGTTGCTGCGGGTGTGCGATAAATTTGTGAGGCTCAGGCCGCGCGAGCGCGATTCTCCCAGTAGTCGTCGAAGCGGTTGCTGAGCCGTGCGCAACGCAAAGCCGTGATAGCGTTCGCGCCGCGCACGCTCCAGAACATGCCCGAGCGCTTCAACCGACTCGCAATGACGGTGCGGCAACCCGCCTCGATCACGCCTGAGCCCACAAACAAGCCCTGCCGGCGAAACTCGCCGTAACGCATGCGCTCCGCATGGCGCTGGAAGTAGTCTGCCTCCAGCGCCAGCGGATGCGCCAACTCCGGGTCGTCGGTTTCGATCTCGCGCAGCGCAGTGACGAGTTGCTCGATGCGCCCCGCGTCGAGCTTTTTCTGCATGCGCCGCGCCCAACCGCGGAGGCGCTTTTGTTGTTGGGGAAACAGCTTCGACGCCAGCTCCCACAGATGTTCGCGAGCGTGATACAAGTCGACGATCTCGATCGCGCCGGGAAAGTATTCGTGCGAAAGATTCCAGATCCAGCCCGCACCGTCGCCAAGCACGACCTTCTTGCGCGC
This sequence comes from Bryobacterales bacterium, assembly GCA_965261065.1. Taxonomy (GTDB): domain Bacteria; phylum Acidobacteriota; class Terriglobia; order Bryobacterales; family UBA6623; genus JAKZVK01. The sequence continues at coordinate 1,082,601 of OZ253444.1, forward strand.
CCGACTCCAACCCCGTCGCCAAGCCTCGCTGTAAATGCGGCGTCCGAAGGCGGCGGCGTCCTCGATCGCGCCGGTGTAGCTGGTCGAGTCTTCGTCGCGCACGGGACGGCCTTGTTCGTCGCAGCTTGTTTGCGTGAACACACAGCCGAGCTTGACCTCGCGCGTGCCGGCCGGGCCGCCGTCCTTGCCCTTGCGGCCGGCCGTCTCGGCGGCGGTGACCGGTACGCCCGTGCCGTCCATCTCGATGTAGAGAATCGGAGTTTCAGGTCCTGACATCGCAGGAAGCTCCAGCGGTACGGCGCGCGCGATCGCGGCTTGTTCTTCGCTGGCGACATCTTCGCCGATCGCCTCGGCTTCGCGCTCGACAGCCTTGGCGGTCAGCCGCACTCCGGCCAACTCGTCGAGCAACGCGCGACCGCGATCGAACGACGTCTCGGAGCCGACCAGCGCCGTCATGCGGCGCACGCCTGGCGAATACTGCGTCGCTTTGACGGCCAGCTCTTGGTCGTGCGGCGCGAAGCCTTTGCCGCAGCGGCTGCAGTGATAGTACGGCCGTTCGACGACGACCTCGCCCAGCATCGTGACGAGCTTCTTCGGCCGCCGACCGGCGTAGCGCGCTGGCGAGCCGCAGGCGCAGGGCTGCTGCGATTCGCCGGCCGCGTCTTCGTTCAACAGCGTCTCGAGCAAGACAGCGCCGGCTTGATGCAGCGCGTCGCGCGTCGCCTGTTCGACGGCTTCGAGGTCGAGCGACCCGCGCTTGCGCCTCTCACACAAGACGACCCGTAGCAGCCTCCCTACTTCTACGGCGACTTCTTGCTGGATCGCCTCGGCCGTTTTTTTTCCTGCGGACTCAGCTCGGCGTCCTCGGCGACGGGGCGCAAGCGGCAGATCTGTTCGTTGACTTCGAGCAGTTGTCGGCTCAGCTCCCGGAAGCGGTGAAAAGCCTCAACTTCGCGTTGCGCTTTGCGCCGCTGGGCGGGCGAGGAAAAGGTCTCACTCACGGTCTTGCCGTTGACCTTCCTGGTCAGGCGGTAGTTCGGGCCATGAGCGGGCTGGCCGGGCTGATGGCAGCGGCAGGACGGTTTGCCGCAGCGGCCGCTGACAGCGCTGATGGATCCGCTGCGGAAGTCTCCTAGATCGAGAATCCGAGCGAGGATGGCCTTTCGTTGACGTTCAAGCGCGACGAGAGATTCGGGCATAGTACGCCTCCTTTCCTAACGTATCACTACGTAAGGATTCGCACGCAAAAAAGGGGGACCCGCAAATCATCACTTTCTTGTCGCGCACCCGGTTGCTGCCGGCTAAGGAGACCCACCCGCTGGTGCCTAACGGCACAGCAGAAAACCGCTCGAAGAACCGCCGTGTCGACATCGTCGTTCTCAACGGAGGCGCCGCCGCCACGCAGCCCCAACAGATGGAGGTCTCACAACCGTAGGCGAGCCGACTCGCTCTCAGCGCTCTTGGACCTGCGAGCGATGGTGACCGTCGCGCCGCGCTTTCACGTAACCGGTACACGCGCCGACCAACATCCCCGCGAGCGCGGCCCCGATCAGCACGGCCGTCGGACTAAACCCTTCGAACGTACCCTTCACAAGCACACCGGCCGTGCCAGCCGCCAGCCCAGCCAGAAACCCGATCGCAGCGCCGAACACGAGTCCTATTTTCGGCCGCAGGGCTTCGCCGAGATTCGGGTTGACCTGATGGGCGAGGCGAGAGCAAGCCCGCGAGCCGCGCAGAAAGAACTTGTAAAGCCACAACCGCGCTCGGCCCGTCGGGGTGTGCCGTCCGTGGGCTTGCCAGTGAGTGGTTTCGTCCCCACTGAAGTCCTCCGCCTCGTCGCTCGTGTAGTAGTAGAGTGCGATGGAGCGCCGCCAACGGCCTTCGGCGATCGGCTTCGAGAAGCCGTGGACTGAGCGGTCGTCGGTTCGAAAGACGACGCAGGTGCCCCAAGTCGGGACGATCGTACGGGCAGGAGTCTGGCTGCCCTTCTCATAGAGTTCCAGACAGCCACCATACTCCGGCAGCCATTCCGAAGTCAGGTAAACCAGCACATTGACACGCCGGTAGAGATTGAGTCTCAGATACGAATGAAAGTCTGTGTGGGGCGTGAGGACTCCCCCAGGGCCGCTCAGGTGCAGGCCGGCCCCTTCCAGGTATGGGTCTGGCAGCAAACGCGGAATGCCAGTCACCGTATCGAGGAACTCGAGGAACGCTGGTGAAGACAGATCGTGGATCATCGCCGCAGATAACGCGGGCATGCGATCCACATCCTGGCAGAACCTCTTGGAGACTTGGTAGGCGTCTTCGAAGCGGTTCCAACCGTCCCACTCGGGCTCCGGAAAGGCCTCGAGGACGGACTCCGGCGGCATCCTAGCGAAATCAGAGATGGCCAAGTGAGGAAACGGCTTGGCCTTGCTGAATTCGGTGCGTAGCGCCTGGACTTCGTCGTCTGTGAAGTCCCGGTAACGAAAAAAAGAGCTTTCCATACAGGTGGATCAGGCGAATACTCCGGCTGTCTGAGAAACAGAAGGGGCACCGAGCCCAGGGCCCAATTACAATACCATTGTGGCCTTTCTTTCGGTCGTGATCCCCACTCGGAATCGGCCCCGACAGTTGCGGCAGTGCCTCTCCCATCTGGAGAACCAGACCCTCCCGCCGGATGGCTACGAGATCGTGGTGGTGGACGACGGGTCCGATTCCTCGCCTGACAGTCCGCCTCGCGCTGGTTCGCGAGCGAGAATCCGCTATCTGACGCAGCCCCCGGCCGGTCCTGCCGCCGCCTCGGGGGAGGTCGTCGTGTTTATCGGAGACGACATCTTGACGCCACCCGGCTTTCTGCAGGTCCATGCCGATTGGCACCGTCAGCATCCGTCCGACCGTGACGGCATGCTAGGTCTCGTCGATTGGCCTGCCGACTACTTGCAGGACGACTACATGCGGTGGCTCGACGCCTCCGGGCTGCAATTCGGGCACGCAGGACTGCAGCCGGGACGGCCGTTGCCCCACCACTACTTCTACACGTCGAACCTGTCGCTAAAGCGGTCCCTCCTTTTGAAACACTGCTTCGACGAAGAGTTCACCGACGCCACGCACGAAGACACCGACCTGGGCCTGCGGCTGGAACGGGCCGGCTTTCGCCTGTACTTTGAACCGACCTCTCAAGCCGAACACCACCACTTCTACACACTGGCGGACTCCTGCGGGCATCGGTGGCAAGTCGGGCGGGCGGGCTTTTTGTTCTGGCAGAAGCATCCGGAGGTGGCGCGCTTCAAGTGGATCCGGCGGTTTCCCTGGCCTCTGCGCGTCGTTGTCGCAGGGAGGCCCTACGGGCGGATCGCCCGGTTTGCGCAGCAGCTCGGTGATCCCCATCTGATGGGCCCTTACTACTACCTGCGCAACAGCGAGGCTTTCTGGGAGGGCTTTCGCGAGGCCGCGGAGGAGGCCGGGGCTGCGTCAGGCCACCTGCCCGCTTCGCCGCAACCAATCGCGGCCAAGGCCGCCGCCACCGTCAATGGTGAGCAGGAACGCGCCGCCGCTGACGCCGACGTATCGGAACGGTCGGTCGTCTCGGTGGTGATCCTCACCTACAACGGCGGGACACGGCTTCACACTTGTCTGGAGCAGATTTTCTCGCAGCAGATGGACGCCGAGTTGGATGTTGTGCTGGTAGACTCCAGCTCGACCGACGGAACTGAGACGCTCGACCACGATTTCCCGGTGAGAATCATCCGCATTCCAACGGACCGATTTGTCTTTGGGTACGCTCGCAACCTTGGCTTCGAGGCGACCCGCGGCGAATACATTGCGACGGTCTCCCAAGACTTCGTGCCGTCGGATCAGCACTGGCTCGACCGCTTGACTCGGCCGTTGCGCGCCGGCGCCGATGTGGTCCAAGGGCACGCCGAGCCTCCTCCCGATGTACGCCCGTTCTACTGGGAGACGCGCCGCTTCTGGTTCACAAGCGAGAGCCGCCGCTTCAAACAGCGATACGGGTTCTGTCTGTCGTGCGTGAATTTGGCCACGCGCAGGAAGGTCTGGGAAGACGTCGGGTTCGGCGATGACACTCCCATGTCGGAGGACCTCTACTTTCAGAAGCACGCGTTCGACAAATGGTACCGGCAGTTTGTTCAGGCGCCGGCGGCAGGCGGGTTTCACGGGCATCAATATTCCCTGCCGAGCCTGGCTCGGCGCTGTCAGAATGAAGGGTTGGGATGGCACTGGGTGGGCGAACGCTACTCGTTTTGGGAGATGATCGCCGACCTTCTGCAGCCGAAGTCCTATGCCAAATGGTTCTTGGGGTTGGTGACCGGACAGATGAGGACGCCCGCGGAGTTGCTGTTTATCTGGATCCGTCCTTTGGCCGTATTCAGGGGAAATCGCATGGCCCGGCGATGGACACGGTGAAGATACACGTTTGCGGCGGCCCGGTGCCGTTGAAGCTTTGGGGAAGCGGCTTGGAAGGGTTAGCCAAGAGTTGAAGTCGACCGCGACGGACCAGGGCCCTCCTAGTGTAGGGCACCATAAATACTGTAACTTATATTGGCTTCCCATCGTCTCTATTAACAGGAGGCATGGGATGCGAAGAGCACAACCAGTAACTTTGAACACAGCGCAATGCAAGCAGTTGGACCGCTACGCGCGCGGCCGCCAAGTCGCCGTTCGTCTCGCCCTGCGAGCCAGGATTGTCCTGCTGGCCGCCCACGGTCTCGAGAATAAGCAGATCGCCGCACAGCTCGGTGTCTCGCGGCAGTTGGTGGCCCGCTGGCGCACGCGCTTTCTCGAAAGCGGCATCGCCGGCATTGCAAAAGACGCCCCACGGCCCGGTCGTACACCTGCCGTCTCGAAGCAGAAAGTACAGCAGATCATCCACAAGACCACCCGCGAGAAACCGTCCAACGCCACCCACTGGAGCCGCCGCACCATGGCCGCCGCGGCCGGCGTCAGCGCTTCCACCGTGGGACGGATTTGGCGCGCCCATGGCCTCAAGCCCCACCGCGTCAAGACCTTCAAGCTCAGCAATGACCCGCGTTTCGCCGAGAAACTCGACGACATCGTCGGACTCTATCTCAATCCGCCTGAGCATGCTCTGGTTCTCTCGCTCGATGAGAAGTCCCACATCCAAGCCCTCGATCGCACCCAACCCGGCCTGCCGCTCAAAAAGGGACGCGGCCAAACGATGACCCACGATTACAAGCGCAACGGCACGACCACCCTGTTTGCGGCGCTCAACACTCTTGACGGCAGCGTGATCGCCGAGTGCATGCCCCGACACAGCCACCAGGAATGGTTGCGCTTCCTGCGCTTAATTGACCGCCGCACTCCCAAGGACAAACAGCTTCATCTCATCGTGGACAACTATGCCACCCACAAGCATGCCGCTGTGAAGCGTTGGCTCGATCGTCACCCGCGCTTCCACATTCATTTCACCCCGACCTCGGCGTCGTGGCTGAACATGGTCGAGCGATTCTTTCGCGATCTCACCGTCAAGCGCCTGCGCCGCGGCGTGTTTCGCAGCGTGGACGAGCTCGTCGCCGCCATTGACGACTACATAGCCCAGCACAACGAGCATCCCACGCCCTTCCTCTGGACAGCGACCGCCTCCGACATCCTCGAGAAAGTCAAGCGCGGACGTGCCGCCCTGCATAAGGTGCAATCTGCTTGACGCACTACACTAGAGTCAACGTTGTCATCGTGACGTTCGAGCGCGAGAAGTGTGTACTCGAGTTGATCGGCGACCTGTTGCAGCAAGACTATCCCAACTACGACGTCACGATCGTCGATCAAAATCCCGAGCCTCTGCCGTCGTTTCGAGAGGTCGCGGCGACCGAACCGAAGCAAGTTCGTATCATCCATCTGCGCCCGCCCCATGTCTGTGTAGCGCGCAATGTGAGCATCAACGCATCCGAGGGTGAGATCATGCTGTTCGTCGACGACGACGTTCGTTGCAGCCCTGACTTTGTATCGGCGCACGTCGCGTGCTATAGGGACCCACAAGTCGGCGGTGTCGGCGGTTGGATCAACGCTCCAATTTCCCGGCGCGTCTGGAAGCCGCAAGCGCGGTCGGTTCCGGCGGCTATTGGCTGTAACATGTCGTACCGGAGGGAAGCCCTGCTTACTGCGGGTGGTTTCGATCCGCATTTCAAACCGTTTCCTGCACACGGCGAAGAGCATGAGTTGGCGTATCGTGTCCGGCAGCTCGGGCTCCAGATTGCGGTAGCTCCCGACGCACTCGTTTACCATCAGGTCGATCCGGGCGGCGGCCAGAGGCCCCGAGACGCCGTCCAGTACTGGAAAGACACGACGTCGAGCCATCTCTTGCTGTTTCTCAAGACGCGTCCCTGGTATCACCGCGTGCTGATTCCTCTTTGGCTGATGAAGCTTTGGCTGACACTGTACCGGCTCTCGGAGGGGATTCTCGGCCCGATCAAGTTCTGTGCCGGCGTCCGCGAAGGCTTAACCATCACGCGGGAGAGTCGAAAACAGTCGGAGTACTTAACGCTGGCGCCTGAACCAAAGTGGGTGAGCCGTTGAGCCAAGTTCGCCGCTCCGCCAACGTGTTCCGGTGCATTCTTGCCCGCTGCTGTTTGTTAGCGATTCACCTCTTCCCGTTGACGCGATGCCACGCGATCAAGAGGCAGCTTCTACGTCTGGCAGGGGCGACGGTCGGAGAGAATGTCGAGATCGTAAGCTCGGCGCGGATTATCACGCCAGATCTTGAGATCGGCGACAACAGCTTCATCGGGCATGACTGTCTTCTGATCGCCGCCCACGGCTCGCGGATTTGCATTGGTAACCACGTCGATCTAGGGCCTCGCTGTACCGTCGTGACCGGCACTCACGCCATTGGCGGCCCGGATCGTCGCGCGGGGCCCGGTGAGGCGCGAGACATTACCATCGGGGACGGCGTCTGGGCCGGCGCCGGAGTGACGATTCTGGCCGGGGTCCGCGTCGGCCGGGGATCGTTGCTCGCGGCCGGGGCCGTGGTTTCCCAAGACGTGGAGCCGAACGTCCTCATCGGCGGGAATCCAGCTCGTGTCATCCGGTCGCTTGCGTGAGCCGGCGCAGATTCTTCTGCGTCGGTGCACGGGACCGGTCGCCCCAACGAACTCGGATGAGTGAGACTGTCCAGTTCCTTGGTCCCGAAACGAGAACTGCCGGCGCCCGTGCGGCCTGAAGTTCGAATTTGAGAGGCCGGGTATCCACTTGACTCAGGTGACCCCAACATCTTGTAGTTGGGCTCACAGCGTCTTAGCGTCCCAATCGGCGACGATCGAGCGGTACGGCGTCGGCTCCACCGCCATGGCCTGCTGCACAAGGCGGTAGAAGAGCTTGCCCCGACTGCGTGATCTGCGCCGATTGAAGCGGAACACGAACTCGTCGAGATAGTAGTCCAGATGCTCGTGGCTGACCGCCCCCTGATGCGTGCCCAGCATCCAGCGCTTGAGTAGCGAGATCGCCAAGTGCACCCTCGGCAGTAGCTGCGAGGCCTGCTCGCGGCGGTTGTTAATCGAGATGATACGACGCTGGTAGTCCTTCTTCTTGAGCGGATCGTAGCCCGACCAGTTGTCGGTAACAACCACGCTGCCCGGCTCGACCGACTCCTCGACGAAGGGCATCAAACTGGCCGCCGAGGCGTTCTGAACGCGCTGCATGCGGATGCGCCCCAGCCCGGTGCCTCTCTCTTCCGCGGCGACTGCAATCAACGCTTTACGCTCGGTCTGCCGGCCGATTACCCCTTCTTCTTCAGCGCCCCAGTAGGTCTCATCGACCTCGACGAGGCCCGTCAATCGCTCCCGCCCCGGGCGCACCATCGCTCGCCTCAGCTTGTGCATCCAAGGCCAGGCGGTTTGGTAACTGCCCAGTCCCAGAACGCGCTGTAGACCCAGGGCGCTGGCCCCATTCTTCTGCGTGGTGATGGTCCACATCGCCCGGAACCACAGCCGCAGCGGCTTGCGTGTGTCTTGAAAGATCGTGCCGGCGGTGACGGAGGTTTGCCGCCCGCAGCGAGCGCATTCGAACCACACTTTGCGCACCGGCCAAGCGCGCTCATGCCCACACCTTGGACAGCGGAAACCCTCTGGCCAGCGCAAGGCGAACAGATAGTCGCGGCAAGCCTCCTCGCTCGCAAAGTGAGACTCGAATTCGAGTTGGTCGCGCGGGTAATCCTCCACCAGGCCCTACACTACATCTTGGGGTCACCTGAGTCAAGTGGATACCCAGCTTTGAGAGAATGAAGTCGGGACCCCGGCAACCACGTTGGTCTCGACCGGGGCACTGCGGTGCGCTCTGCAAGGATGCGAACTGGCCGATTAGGCTGGCGGTAACCACGCGCGTAGCGTGATAGCGCTTCGCACACCTACACAACAAAAGGAGAACTGAATGAAGTACGCAACATCGTTCATCTGTTACCTCGCCCTATTCTCAACGCTCGTACTAGTACCGCCAGTCGCCTCGGGGCAAACCGGCAAGCTCAAGACCAAGATCCAACCACCGGAGGCGGCTGTGTGGGTTGACGGGAAGTACATGGGGCACGCCGACGAATTCAACGGCCCTGGTCAGACACTGGCGTTGCCGGCCGGTGAGCATGAAGTGAAGATCAGCCTCGTCTACTACCAGGACCACAAGACGACGGTGACGATCGAAAGTAACAGGACGGCCGTCATCAAACAACAGTTACGTCCCTCCGACGAAAAGCGCCCCAACCCGCCGTTTGCGAAAGCGAAGCTTCGGTGCAAGCCGACGGCTCATGCCGCGGTGATCGTCAACGGTCGATTCATCGGTCATTGCGACGAAATGAACGGACCGAGCCAGCTCTTGTTGTTGTGGCCAGGTACGCACACAGTTGAGGTTCAACTGAACGGATACAGGAGCTTTAAGACTACTGTGGAAGTCGATCAATCGATGATGAACAAGCGGATCGAGATCCCGGCTCAGCTTAGGCCAGAGTAGGGCCCAACCCGCGACAACGATTCAGTGTTCAATATCGGCCGCATCCAGGCCGAAATAAGGAAGAACCTGAAGGTGCGCCGGGATAGTGCTCGGGAAAACCTGCCGGTATCCCGTTGCAAGGATTCCCGTTAGAGAGATGCCGTACCACGGCTGATGTTTGTCTCAAGAGGACTTCGCTGTTTCGTGCGGTCCGAACCCCTGCTGTTTCAACGCGATCCGCCTTTTGCCCTTGACCCGGTGCTACCCACTGACGAGCCCGCTCTTGCACTGGGCCGGGCGAGGGTGGGTGTGAACGTGGAAATCGTCAGTTCCGCCCGGTTTGCTACGCCTTGCCCGTGAGATTGGCAACAAGAGTTTCATTGGTCACGGGTTCAGTGTACCCTCGGGTCGTCACAGGCCAACACGCCGATGATCGCGATACCAGCGAGCAGCAACAGTGCAACAGTGCGCCTCACGTGTTCATCCTAGCCTAGCCTCCGGCAGCCAACGCGAGTCGTAGAGATATCTTCACCGGGTTCGAATCCCCCGCATCAGTAGGGATGCTCAAGGCCACGGAAGGATCGGAGTCCATCTCGAATCGGATATCTCGGCTCAAGGTCTGGTGCCGGCAACTACTCCGCAGAAAGCCTTTTCTCGACCAAGCCTTCATCCAAAATAAACTGCGCAACCGCCTGCCCGAGCGTGTCGCCTCCAAGTTGCGTTGTGTGAACGTCGTCATAGAAGAATCGCTCCTCGCCATTCATCGTCGCGGCGGCATCCAGCAGTAAAGCGCCTTCCGATTGCGCGACCTCGCGGGTGACCTGGTTGAATGCGTCCATCGCCCGCCGCATCGAACCCCCTGAGGGCCGTACCCGCTCCATAAACCCGACGTCCGACTTACAGAATACGCTGGCGAAGTTGGGCCGCACAGCTTCGCCGAGGACGCTGTCGACAAAATGGGAGGGTTGAGTGATCACGACAACGTCGGCGCCGTCAAGTCGTGCATATCGTACGATGCGAGCCATGTGCCTCCGAAATGGCCTAATGGCCCGGAAGTGCTCAACACCATAGTCGACTTCGTTGTTTTCATAGAAAGAATAAACAATCCCGAGATACGTGAGAAACAGGCGCCGCTCGAAGGTGACCGGCTGGGCAGCATTGATGGCAGGACCGTAGAAGTGACTCCAATCATCGCTGTAAGGACCCATACTGTTATCGGGCGGCTCGCAGGAACGAGTAAGATCGTTGACGGCGTGCATAACAATGACAAGCTGCGGCTTGAACGCCTCGGCGTAGGTGATGTAGTTGACCAAGGAGTGCTTGCTCGTCCACCAGGCAACCCCGGCGTTGAGCATCTCTGCCTCGATATCCGGTTTCGCTCCCTCTAGTATCTCTGTCACCTTCATTGGATAGACGGAAACTGGGTGGTCGATCCCCCCATCACGATGACACGGTAGACGCCCTCGGGCGGCCGGCCCGGTTCAACATCAAAACGGGCTGGGGATATCTGCAGGAACGGGTCGAAAGGATGGATTTGGCCATGATAATAATGAATCGACGCAGCGCCATAGATCAGTATCAGAAGCACGGAGGCCGGAATCAGGGAGAACACGAAATTGCGCCAGCCCAGGCGACGTTCGATCAGACGGAAAGCCGTGGGCAGAGCGAACAAGGTAAGAGCGCACGTAAGGAAGCCCGCGTAAAGACGGCTGTACTGAAAGATCCAAGGCGTCCTTGAACGGTGCGTGAGTAGGAATCCGTAAAGAACAATGCCAGCCGCATAGTAAAGATAAAGCGTAACACGGCTTCGTGCCGGCTGTCGTTTCTTGGATGACGTAGGGTCCGGCAAAATGCGGCGGGATCGATGATTTCGCGGCCCGTCGATGAAATAAAACACCAAGGGCTAAGCGTGAGTTTAGCGGGTGTATCGACGAGCGTCAACCAACAACCGAAAGGGTGTCAACGCCCAATAGAAATGTCCCCCTCGGTAGCTCGATAGAAGTGTCCCCTTGTGTTTCTTGTTCGTAGGAGAGATATCGTCGTCGTCGGGGCTGTGGAACTGTGGGAATCGCGTAGCGATTTCCAAGGGGCGGTGGGAAGGGTGGAAAACCATCCACCGCTCCTCGAACCCGGTACTGCTGCCTCGAGAGATTTTCCACGCTTTCCATCCGACCCGGCATTTCCACAGCCCTCTTATGTATTCGCAGCCCGTTTTTTCCGTAACACAGCTCGCCGCCAGGGGTGGTCCGCCGCCGGCTTGCGCCCGCCCCCCGGACGCTGCTGTGGTGCTGGCTTCGTCCGCAGCTGTGGCGTCGGCGTGGCGATCACGTCGTGCTCGATCTCGTGCCCGTCAAACCTCACCTGCAAGCTCTCATCGCGCCACTGTTGGACCGTCACCCGTGCCCCCGCCCCCACGCCCTGGTTGCGTTTCGGCTTCAACTGCAAACAACGATTCTCGAAACGCACCACCCGGTCGTTGCTCACCACCCGTTCGTACTCGCAACAGAACACCCCTCGCAGCTCGGTGCCGCGGGGGAGCGCCTGGTGAAAGTCCGCTGCCGCCGCCGGCTCACAGGCGAAGCGCTCGTTGTGCTCGGCCAGGTACTCCTCGTCGAGATAACGGTTCGCCGCCTCGTACTCGACGATCCCGCGCAGCCGCATCTTCTTGATCAGGCGGTCTTGGTGCGTGCCGTGATGGCGCTCCACTCGGCCCTTGGCTTGCGGCGAGGAAGCCGCCATGATCGTAATGCCGAGCTTGGCACACATGCGCCCGAACTGCGTCTCGGGCTTGATGCCTGCCAGCGCTTCCCGCGACGTCGGCTGGCGCTGGTAGACGTTTTTCCAGTCGCAGTACAACACCTTGGGAACGCCGTGTTGACGCACCCAGGCTGCGAGCAGATCGGCCGCGGCCCAGGTCGTTTCCTGGTCCGAGAAACGGCACAGCGCCACACCGGTCGCGTCATCGACGAAGTTCATCAGACAGGCTTTCGGACCGCGTTCTTCCAACCAGTGGTGGTGCGAACCGTCGAGTTGAATCAGCTCGCCGAAGTGCGCTTTGCGTTGGCGCCGGGTGCGATGCGGTTGGCGCTTGCGACGGCGGCTCCACAGACCCGCGGCGAGCATCCAGCGCCGCAGTGTTTCGCGCGGCACTTCCAGGCCGTGGTCGGCTGCCAGATGTTCCGACGCCAGCGTCGGCCCGAAGCGCTCGTGCCCCTCGCCCGCATAGTTCTCGCGCACCAACTCGAGAACCTGCTGGCGTCGCTTCTGATCGGTTCGGTTCGAAGCACGGCCGACGTTACCGTGCACCAAAGCCTTGGCCCCGCCCGCACGGTAACGCTTCTTCAGACGCTTCGCATGGCGGTAGCTGACCTCCAGCAGCTCGGCGGCTTCGGTCAACTTCAGTTCCCCTCGTTTCACTCGGCTCAGCACTTCGCCGCGCCTCAACTCCTTGGCACTCATCCATGTCCTTCCCACTCTCGGCTCCTCCTTCGGAGCCTCAGAGTAGGGGACATTTCTATTGGGCGCTCAAGGGGACATTATCATTGGGCTTCAACACCAACAACCGAAAGGGGAGTCGTAGTGGCGGAAGGCAACGGCTGGCACGAGAGTTTCGAGACGGCCTCACCCGGTGGGAGCGGCTACGGTCTGCGATGAGCACGGGAGCATGTCCATCAAAGAAGCAGAGAAGCCAAGAAGGGTGATCCCTCTTCGAGCAGAGCAGCAGCGCCGCACCGTTCAAGGTCGAGTTGCGGCAGGCCGAGCCTACGGCCGAACCGCGAAGCAGGCCGTGATGTCCACGGCCCCCGCCGTCGCGTTCTGGACGGTGTCGCCGGTAGCGGAGAACTGCGCGAGTACATCGCGCGCCGTAAACGTTGTGGACTTGAAGACCGCCGAATCCGAGAACGCCGTGTCGGAGGCGGTCTGGAAGATGTCGAACACCGGCGCGTAGGCCGCCGCGTCCGATGAGTCCCCAACGGCTACCGTCATACCGGTGAGAGTTCCGCCGGTAAACGGCGTTTCATGCTTGATGGTGACGCCGGTCATGACCCCGCGAGCGGGAAGCTGGAACAACGTTATGTCCTCGGTCGCCGCCGCTGCCGTCAGCTCGCTTTCGACCACCCGAAAGGTCTTGCAGCGGGGCAAGTGAGACAGAATCCCCGAAAGCTCTCCCGACTCGGCATATATTCCGATCGGAATGGTCACGGCAGCGGTCGTGGTTGCCACATAGGCCGGCAGCGTGTCATCCGTCTGAAGATCCGACACCATCACGCCGAACACGTCGTAGGTGAAGTCCGGCAGCCCGCCCTGGCCAACTGAGCAGCGGACCGGGAAGGTATGATTACCCGAGCCGTTTGAACGGAAAGCGCCGGCGATCCGGATCCATCCGTCGTCAGTGTCGACTGACAGTGCCCGATTAACGCTACCTGCCTCATCGGGCAAACTGCAGGTCGCCGCGGCGGTGACCACGCGCAGCCAGTAGGAGAGGAGGTAGACGGTGTCGGGGACAAGCCCGGTCAAGGTCTGCTGCCCCATCGTCAGCGACTGGCCAAACGGGGGTGATGCGATGGTATTCCTGTTGACCTGCTGAGTTACGCCGAAGGGACCGGTGGTGCTCGTCAAGAACGTGCCGGGGTTGTCGAACCACGGCGAAATGGAGAGGTCTTCCGATTGGCGCACATAGTTCGTGATCGGCTTGGACAAAAGCGCTACGTTGCCCGTCGCGAGACTCTCCCCGTAACGATCCACCGGGCGCGGCGGCTTTCTGTTAGCCGAGTGGTTGAGGAGATACCCCGACGGGGACTCGTTGGTGCAGCGGCCGGAAAAGGAACTGCGGATCGTACAGTTTTCGCACTGCATGCCGATCTTGCACTCACCCGTAATGATCGTGTTTTCCACAGCCAGATCGCGGCCTTTCTCCATGATGAGTCCACTGTCTCCCAACAGGAACCCGCTCGAGATCGTGTTGGCGTGGACAAAGCTGAACCCTTCCGCGGCGCCGCCCAGGTCGTTGATTAGCACTCCATATTCGTCAGCTCCCTCCATGTACAGCGCTTCGATCTTCGATCCGGTAAGGCTGCCGATTTCGATTCCCCCGTAGGAAGCTTCGACCGTCATGGTGTCGACGCTCATGTCCTGAATATTCGAGGTCGGCGTAAAGCGCCTACCCCACCCGGCCTGATTTCCACCTGAGAGACGGATGTCGCGGAAGCTGTGCTGGTTGTTGATACCCTCGACCGTGACGCAGTGGAACTGAAAGTGAATCCCGCCGCACCCAATTCGCGAGAACTTCGAACTGAAAGCGTTGGAATAGAGCGCTAGCAAGGCATTGCCCCCACGATTGGTCGTCGCCCAGGCGCTCGTTGTATGGGGTATGGCCGACGTGACTAGGAACGTGCTCGGCGTACCGCCGAAACGTCGCTCTTGCAAGCGCACGGCCTCGCCTGCTGCAACCGCCGTATAATCCTGAAAAAACACCGGTTGGCTGTTTAGGTGCAAAGCGAGATCCCGCGCTACCTCCGCCGCCCGAATGGCGCTCTCGCTTGCCGTGGCCCCACCACAACCGCCGGTGCAGCCGGTTCCTGTCCCCGAAGAGTTCACGAGAAGGACTTCTAACGACGTGAACTGAAAGACACTCCAAGTTCCTGCCGCTCCGGCTGCGGTCGTCTCGGCTGTGGAGCTAATGGTCACGATCTCGCCGTCGCCGTTCAAGCCGTGTACGGCCGCGAACACCACCCGGATCAGGTTGCCGGCAGGAGACAGGATCGCATCAATCGCCGGCAACGCCGCCGCCGTCGCGGTGTAAGTGGCATAAGGCCCCGTCGCCCGTGAGCCTCCGCCCGCCATTTCGAGTTCTATCGTCTGGCCGGGAGTCGCATCCGCGGTCATTGTGATGTCGGCGCTTGCTGCGTGCAAGAGACCCGCAACCGCAACATCGAAATCGTCGATGTCCATGAACCCGGCCGACACTTCCTCGACGACCGCCTCGTGGGCAAGGAACCCAATGAGGTTCTTCAGCAGATTCTCCTCGCTCCCGACGGCGCTCATCGACAGACCGCGGATGATCATGTCGTTTCCGTCGGCCTCCGTCGCTATCACGTCAACCGGCACGATACCCCGCACGGTGCCGCCGCTGACGGGATGCTCCCGTCTTGCGGATAACTGTACCGTCATGGTGTTCGTCCCGGTTGGGTACTGTCTGAAAAGTGCGTTGATCCGAAAACAGCGAACGCTTGCTTTTAGGGTCAATCTGCCGTACCGTTGAAGTATGGCATCGAACCGGACCGATCTGCGAGCCCTCAAGAATCTAATCTCCGAAGTTGACCTGATCCTCGCAACGACACCCCTACCCCAGAACCGTACCGCCCGAAGCCGAGAACTGCTGAGCACGGCTCTGGCGCTCACTGACGACCTGATCGCCCAAACCAAGATGTCGCCTGCTGCCGTCCTGGGTCACAAGGGCGGCTCTACAACCGCGAAGCGCGGCTCCGAGTACTTCCGTCAGCTTGCGGCCAAGCGGAAGACGCGGGCGGGAGGCCGGCCAAAAAAGAGTTCCCGACGAACGTCACAGAATGCTGAAGTGAAAGAAAACACTAACACTTAGGTGATCTTGGATGAGCGCCACAACATCTTGTGGCTTGATTGATGTTCTTGACATCATGTAGAATAGTTGGTAGAATGCCAACATATGCAGATAGCTGTTCTCAGCCTGCAAGAGGCTGTGGATCTGTTGCACCACTGCCTAGAGAAGGGCGAGGTCAGACCGGGCCGCCACTTTCGACAGGAGTTGGTCGCGGAAGGTCTGGAGTTCGCTGATGCTTGGCACGTCATGGGGAAGACGGGGAGAATCTTTGCTCCGCCAGAGCATGACATCAAAACTGGAGAATGGAAGTACACCATCGAGGGATACGAACCAGAGGGCAAATGGCTAGTCATAATTTTCAGCTTCAAGTCGGTAGATCACGCGTTCTTGATCACTGCTTGGACAGTTGAAGCCAAGAAGAGGGACTGACGTATGACCCATGCCACCAAATGCTCGAACTGCGCTGCTGATTGCAGCGTCGAAAAGGGCGAGTTCCTGTTTCTAGAATTCGGCCTACCGCTGCTCCTGCAAGAGATTCAAGTCGTCCGCTGTAGTGAATGTGGAGAGGAAGACCCAATCATCCCGAATCTGAATGGCCTGATGAAATCCGTCGCATTGCATGTGTTGAGCGCTGAGCGACGCCTTACGGGCCTAGAGATCCGGTTCCTGAGGAAGTACATCGGGCTGTCGTCCAAGCAGTTCGCCAAGAAGCTAGGATGTGATCACACGAATCTGTCAAAGTACGAGAATGGCAAGTTGACTATTTCACCGTCCAAGGATCGGTTGATTCGCATGATCACTATTGCTCTGGGTGATGGTCTGCTCGAACACCTTAGGGTCGAAGACCTCAGGGAACTAGTGGGACACTTTGAAGAAATGGGGAAAGCTGCTCCATTGATCCAGCCTCAGCTCCTGATCGACCCAGACACCATGTCCTGCCAGTACGCCTAATCCTATCTGTTTGAATAGCCCTTGAGGCCCCTGGGGAACGACTAGCCCCCCAGGGGCCTTTTTCTGCACATTTGCGTCTTGACAACAGCGAGCGTTCGCTGTATAATAGAACCATGAAGGCGGATGTAAAAGCAACCCCTGCAATGACTTGCCAGGACTGTGGCCGAAAGTGTCAACGCTTCGGGAAGCATCGGAATGGCTTGTGCCGGTTTCGCTGTCCGAAGTGCCGCAAGACCTTCACGGAGCCTCATGAGCGGACCCTAGGCACGATGTACATTCCGCAGGACAAGGCTTTGCTGGCCGTCCAACTGCTGTTGGAGGGCAACAGCATTCGGAGCACTGAGCGCATCACGGGCCTGGACCGAAACACCATCATGAAGGTCTTGGTTCTCGCTGGCGAGAAGTGCGAGAAGGTCATGGGACGGCTGATCGTGAACGTTCCCGTGACGGACGTGCAGTGTGACGAGATTTGGGGCTACATCCGCAAGAAGGAAGGTCACAAGACCCCCGAGGAAGTGGCCACGGACGCCACGATCGGCGACGCCTACACGTTCGTTGCGATCGAGCGGAACACGAAACTGGTTCTCAACTTCGCCCTGGGCCGCCGGGATCAGGCGACCACGGACGCCTTCGTTGAAGGCTTGCGGTTCTCTACCTCAACCCAGAAGTTCCAGATCTCAACCGATGGCTTCAAGCCGTACATCACGGCAATCGAGGATGCCCTTGAGGGCCGCGCCGACTACGGAATGCTGATCAAACAGTACGCCGAGGACAAGAGCGAAGAGAAGCGCTACAGTCCCGCTCACTGCATCGGCTGCAAGCAGAAGAAGGTCATGGGGAGCCCGGACTCGAAGCGGATCAGCACGAGCCACGTCGAGCGCCAGAACCTCACGATGAGGATGCACATGCGCCGCCTGACCCGATTGACGAACGGCTTCTCAAAGAAGTGGGAGAACCATTGGGCCGCGCTCTGCTTGCACTTCGGGTACTATGATTTCTGTCGGATTCACAGCACCATCAGAGTCACCCCGGCGATGGAAGCGGGGATCACGGATCATGTGTGGGACCTGGCGGAACTGCTCTCGTGAGGTTCAACGCAGATTTCAGACACTACCCCCGGTTGAGTCGATGTAAACCTTCCCTCTGATCGTATCCGCGAAAGCTCCGTTGATGTCCTTGGTCAACACCAGCGACCCAGACGCCAGATTGTGCGGCATGGAGGTCGTCAATTCAACCGGGCTATCCATCGAAATGTTCGTGATCTTGAAGATCTTCGCCGCCCATTGGCCCGTCTTGGTAACGACATAGTCGCCGTTCCCGACCGACCCATCGAGCGTGAAGCTTGTCGAGTTCACCAGGGTCACTTGCCAGTCTCCGTTCGAGGCGTTGTTTCCCGGCACGCCGGCGATGTTGACCCAGTCTCCGGTCGTTAGTCCGTGCGATGTTGCCGTGGTGATCTCGATCGGCGTGGCGTTGGTCGCGCCCGTGACCGCAAGCCGGTCCCGGATGCCGTGGCAATTCACCTTGAAGTCCACCTGGTTTCGGTTGAAACCCCAGATCGTCACACCACTCGGAACGATGGCGGGGCACGACGTGATCGAATAGGAGCCGGGCGTCAGAATGATCGTCTTGCCGCCGTCAGCCACCGCATCAGCCCAAGGATGCCCGGCGGCGAACGTCCAGGGATTGCCCGACGACCCATCGCCTCCATTCGCGAACAGATGGGCGTAACGGAGCCCGTTCAAATTGAGAACATCCTGGCGTCCGCGCCATACGTGATCTTCGTCGAGATAATCCGTCGTTAGGCCCAGGTTGTCGCGCGCGTCAGAGCCATTGTCGCCACCGGTCCCGCCGTTGGCAACAGGAAGTTCGCCCTGCACCTGTTGCTCCAGGTTCACCGTTGTTTGTGCCCAGCTCCACGACGTCAAGCTGAGTGAACAGAAAAGGAAGACCAGTCCTCGCATCTTGTTTCCCCTTGGAATTTGTTACTTCACCTGCGGGGGGCTATAGAACCCCTTCTGCTATCCACCTTAGAACGCGGACCCCGGCTAATCCGGTCTCCGTCAGGCCTACTGTGTGCGTCAAAGGCCCGCAGCACAAGGCGAAAAATAAATCTTCAACTTCGGTGACAGAAATGGAGCCGTGGCCGTTTTCGCGGTGACCGTGGCCGCTGGGCCTTCCCCAAGCGCCTTGCCAGCGCACCGCGGCAATGGGTCCGCGGAAATCCCGCGCCCGCTCTTGACAGGCGTGCCATGGACCGGTTGGGCTCGTCGACAGGGTCCTGCCGGTGGCGGCTCTAACTCGTCGCGTTCCCCGCCTACCGGCGCTGATAAGCAGCCCGGCCACGAGATCCTCCGTCGCCGGGCGTCTCTATCGAAGTCATGGAGAAACCACGCCAATCCAACGTCCAACTGGGGTACAATCAAGGTTTTCGCGGGGAGGAGTGCGATGTCGTACGACCCTAGAGGGGTGAAGTTTGTTTTGACGGCCCCCGACACAGAGAGCACCGAGCAGGCCTTCAGCCCGTGGAAGCAGATGGTGTATGCCTCCGCGCCGGCTCGCTACATGCCCCGGTTCATGTACAAGAACAAATTCGAGCAGCCCAAGTACCCGGACGGCACAGCCATGGTCATGCCGTACGGCGTGCGCGTGATCGAGGCCATCCTCCTCAAGCATTACCCCCCCGATGACGTCGCCGTCTGCCACCCCGACGATCTGGTTCACTTCGTCGGTCCGCGAACCGTGGCCGTTGGTGTCGGCGCACATAACCCCATCGGGACCGCGTTCTCAACCGGGGTCTACAGCAACATGTTCGGAAGCACCGCTCGGCCCGTGAACGCCGCCGAGAGCGAACGGATCTACCTGCATCCGGTCATCAAGAAGTACCGCCCCAAGATCATTGTCGGCGGCGCCGGCGCCTGGCAAATCCACAAGACCAACGCCATGGAGCGGCTCGGCGTTGACTGCATCATCAATGGCCGCGCCGAGAGAGTGGCGCTCGACCTGTTTCAGAAAGCGGAAGCCGGCGAGGAACTGCCCCCGGTGGTCAACTCCGCCGAACCTACGGTCGAGCAGATCGTCATCCCCGAGAAGCGCTCTACCTACGGCATCGTCGAGATGAACCGTGGTTGCGGCCGCCAGTGCGCTTTCTGCTCGCCCACGCTTGAGACGCGCATTTCCCTACCGCCCGAGCAGTGCCTCGATTCGGTCCGCGCGAACACCAGGAACGGCGGCAAGATCATCTTCCCCGTTTCGGAAGACGTCTTCATCTACGGTGCGGCGGCCCCCTTCTACATCCCCAACGCCGACGCCATCCTGAGCTTCTACGATTCGATCGCGCGCGAGCCCGGGGTCGAGTACCTTCCCTTGTCGCACGCGACGATCGCCCCGGCGGTCGTCAACCCGGGTCTCGTCAAGGAGATGTCGAAGATCCTGCTCGACCGCAGCGCCCTGCAGAACCGCCATTCGACCCATCCGGACAAGCGATTCCTCGCGCCCTTGATCGGCATCGAGACCGGCTCGTCTCGTCTCGCCGCCCTCACGATGTCGGGCAAGTCACTGCCGTACGACATCCACGACTGGCCGGAGATCGTGGTCGAAGGCATCCGCATCCTCAACGAAAACAACTGGTTCCCCGTCTGCACCTTCATCATCGGCCTGCCCGAGGAAACCGAGGAAGACCTGCACCAAACGCTGCAGCTTCTCCACCGCCTCAAGAAGAACAAGATTCTCTATGTGCCTTCGATCTTTACTCCGCTCGAAGACACTCGCATGTCGAAGGACAAAGCCCTCAAGGCCAAGCAACTCACTAAGCTTCAGTGGGAGTTCATCATGACGGCCTGGACGCAGAGCCGTGACTTCGCCGAAATAAGCAACCGGTCGCGCGTCTACTTCCGCTGGGGAACGAAGGTCTTCTACCACGCCCGGGGCCGCTGGGTGCACGGCGAGCAGTTCAAGTGGCCCGCCATGCGCTTCGCCGGCGTCCCGGAAAAGAAGCTCAAAGACCACCTTTTCCTCAACTGGGACGAGGAGAACACCACGCCCATCACCGAGCCCCGCCTGATTGCCAAACACCGCAAGCAGACGCCCGAAGAGTTGCGCAGCATGAACGTCGACCAACCGTTCAGCATCTACGGGACGAGCCGCGAGGAGCCGGCGACCAACGGTAAGGCGTCACCGCTGACCGTTCTGTCGAACGCCGCCGGAGCCACCAACGGCCAGGCCGCCACGAACGGCCAAGTCGCCGACGCGAAGCCTGCGGCCGTCGACCAGCCGGTAGCAGGCGACTAAAGCCCGTAGGGACGGGAGCCTTTACCCGCCCATCTCCATCTCGATGAAAAGTAGGGGCACGGCATGCCGTGCCCGCGTCGCGAATTGCATCCACATCGGGTGTGCCGCGTTTCCCCTACCGCTGACGTGCGCCGGCGCCGGCCAGTCACCTCAGCGTTCTTCGCGCCGCTCTTGCGCCTTCTGTTGCTCCTCCCGCGCCTCGGCCTCCCGCTCGCGCACTTGCCTTAGTGCCTCCTCGCGTGCTTGCCTTTGCATCCGTTTCTCGACGTTCACCAGCTCTTCTTGCACGCGGCGCATTTCCTTCTCCAGCTTGCCCAGATGCTGCTGAAGTCCCGTCATGCCTCCCCGTAGCCGCCGCGCTTCCTCCAACTGCTCGGGCGTGAGGATCTTGCGCAACCCGACCAGCATCGACACCTGCGCACGCTTGATACGTGCCTCCGTTGCCAACACCTTGTCGAGCCGCTGCAGCACCTCGCTCTCTTCCGCGCCGGTGTCGGCGAGAAGCTCTGACAGATCCCCGACGTGGGCCTGCATGTCCCACTGCAGCTCGGTGAAGCGGACTTGCGCCTCAGAGACACGCCGCTTGATCTGTTCGCGCTGGCTGCCGGTGATGCCCAGCTCCTTTTGGTGCTGCATGATCACCTCGGGCGGCACGAAGTGCTGCTCCAGTGGATCCTCCTGCGCCCAGGCCGGACCCGCGACGAACAAAAGCAACCCCATCAAGCCCAACACTAGAAACATCCATCGCATGAAAACACCTCCGTATCAAAACGCCCCAGCGCAGGGACGCCGTAAAGCACCACCTCCCCAGGTGGTTCGAGCAAAAAAGCCGTCGGCGAGCGCCACTCGCTGATTGAGATCTCGACCGCTGGGGGCGGGGATGGATAAAACGTCACTAACAAGCCCGCCAGCGCGAGACCCGCCACCGAAGCCGGCACCAGCCCGCGCGGCCACTGCCGTCTCGCAAGCACCGAGTCGAGCGGCGGTGCCGCGGCCGCATCCGCCGCCCGCGCCTGCTGAAACATCTCTCGCAGCGATTCCCCGTCCTTCACGTCGTCCCTCATCTTCCGACTCCGCCTACCAGATGCCTGTAGCGGGACGCGTGAGTAGCGCGTCTCGCAAGCACGGCTACGTTTCCGTTCGCCCTGTAGGGGCATGCCGTGCCCGCTCTTTCGACCCAACCGATTGGCATGCTTTTGCAGCGGCTCGACGTCGCCCCGTTCCGACCCCGCGGTCAACGGCAAGAACCTCCCTGCGCCTGCACTACCGCCGTCCGCCCAACACCTCTCGCAACTTCGCCTTGCCCCGCGCGTAGTGCGTTCGCGCCGAGCCGACGGTGATGCCCATCACCTCGGCGGCTTCCTTGATCGTCATCCCTTGGTAGAACGCCAAGTGCAGCACCTCCCGCTGCCGCCCGCTCACCCGCGTGAGCGCCTGCTCGATCACGAGCGCCCTCTCCCTTTCGGCAGCGGATGTCCCGGGCGCGGCTGCCTCGACCAGCGGCATCGGCTGCGCCTCGCGCCAGAGCCGCCGCAACCACGAGCGCCGCTGGTCGGCGGCCGTGTTGCGCACCAGCGCGAACAGCCAGGTTCGAAACGACGACCTGCCGTTGAACCGAGCCTTGCCGCCAAGGACCTTGAGGTAGGCCGTTTGCAGAACATCAAGCGCCTGCTCACGATCTCGTCCACAGCAATGCAAAGCCCACCCATAGGCCGACTAGTGGTGCTCTTTGAGCTCATCTCGTACTTCAAGCTCTCTCATCCCGCGCGGCGTTCCACCGCTATTCTCACTGGTTTGGTCGTTCCCCGGTGGGATCCTATAGGACAGAACAACACGTTATCGGCGAGGCCGGCAGAGTCGGGCCTCGCGAGGAGTGTTTCCGGTCTTGGTAGCACGGCCTAGACCGTAAGGTCTGTGAAATCGCCCCGCTCCCTGGTATGCTGAAGCTGCGTTACGGGCATATCCAGGATGAGACTTCGCTGTTATCTGCTTGCCGCGGGTTTCGTGGCATCGTGGGCGATTGGCGCCGCCGCAAGCGACACGGGAAGTGGAAGCGCGACCCGCGTGCGCAACGGTCTGCTCTCGGCGCGCAGTCGCGGGCCCGTCTCGCCGACCACCTCGACCGCATTCGCGAACTCGAAGAGCGCGCCTTCGCCATGAAGGAGCGACACCCAAACGAACCGCAACTACCTCTGCGGTCCCGGATCGAACATGGCGGCTACGCTGATCCGGGCGGCGAGGGCATCGACATGAAGCTCCGCGACCTCACCGACGAATGGCGGCTGATGGCGGACCTCTACGCCCTGGCGGTCGAGCTCGATCGGGTTCGTTTCGGCGGGCTCACGTTCCTGGCCGCCGGCGAGCGCATCCGTCTCACGGGCGACTACCTTCACGACGGCCGAATGGTCTTCGAGTTCAACGACGCAGGTCATCGCGACGCCGCCGGCGCCAAGGCGTGCAGCCACGAGTGGTGGCACGACTTCAAGCCCGAAAAGAGCAACGAGCACTTGCGCGCCCATGCGCACATGCACCGCAAAGAAGTGGCGCATTCCCTCAAGCGCCTCGACGAGATCACCGACGCGAACGGCAAGACCGCTCTCGAGAACTCGATGGTCACGGTGTCGACCGAATCCGGCGACGGACGCCATGCCGACCCCAAGCGCGAGCTATCGGGCATTTTCCACGCCATCTCCGGCGCCAACGGCCGCTTCAAGACAGGCCATATCCTCGACGTCTACAACACGATGCTCGAGACCATGGGCGCGTCCGACCGCCTCGGCCCCGCCGACCGCGAGATGCAGCGAATCGAAGCGATTCGCGCGTAGATCCCCGGTCCACAAACACAGCCGCGAAAGAAAGGGAACCCGCCGGCGCATGATTGGCGGTATGGCAGTGCCCTGATCACATCCTCTTTCAGCGGCGCCGGCCCTCAAGCCCCCGGGGTCAGCCTGCCGTTTCGAAGCGCCAGCACCGGGACGAGTTTTTCTGACGCCTCTCGAACCTCTTTGGGCGAATCAATCAGAGGGAACTTGCCCTGGACCAGGTTCATCACCGCGATATCGGCGGCCCTTCCCGGTTTGATGGATCCGAGGCGGTCGTCACGCCGAATCGCACGGGCGGGTTCGATCGTTGAAAGCTCAATCACTTTCTGCAAGGACAGCCCGAGAAGAAGCATCTTCGACATCGTCGTAGGGAGATCAAACACGGGCCCCATAGCGCTGTAGGTGTGGATGTCGCTGCTGATCGAGGAGGGCGAGAGGCCTTCGCTCAGGGCCTGCTCCATGGCGGCAAACGAGAACCCCCCGCTTCCATGACCAATGTCGAATCGAACGCCCCGTTCGGCCGCGCGCTTGATGTAATCGGGCACGCGGCCGTCCGGACCGATCACGCCTCCCGACGTTCGGAAGGAGTGCGTCATCATGTCGCCGGGCCGCAACTGTTCCATGAGGGTTTCCAGAGGCGTTTCGTGCCGGCCCACATGCATCATGATCGGTTTGCCGATCTTCTCCGCGACGGCGCGTGTTCTGCGAACGGCCTCCAGTTCGTTGGGGCCGGCGAGCGCACCGCTGCAGCGGACTTTGACGCCGACAATGACATCGGCATGCTCGATCGCCGCCTCTTGTGCGGCCGCGACATCGACCATGCGCATGTCGGTGAGTTCACCGGGTCTCGCGATCAATCCGATCCGCGAGATGTTGAGAAAGGCGAGAACTTGGGTCTTGGCGGGATTGATGACGTAGCGGCGGAACCCTTCGAAACTGTCGGCGCCCGATGTGCCGGCATCGACGGCCGTGGTGACTCCGTGTCCGAGACAGAATCGGTCCAGGTCGATGCCCCAATGCGAAATACCTTGGAATCCGTGTACGTGAATGTCGATCAGGCCGGGAGTGACCAAGCTGCCCGGGACGCTGATGACCCGGTTGGCTCGTTTAGGATCAAGGTCGGGAGTGATGGCCGCGATTTTTCCATCGGCAATCGCAACGTCGGTGACCTGGTCCAGAGACTGGGAAGGGTCGATGACCCGGCCGCCTTTCACGATCAAGTCGTACTTGTCCGCGGCTGCTTGCTGGCCAACGAGATTCTGCGCTGCTAGAGGCCCCATGCAGGCCGCTGCACCGCACATTTGCACGAACTGTCTGCGCTTCATCTTTGCTCCTTGTTGGCGAAGGGGGGCCTCGCCGAGCGATCGTGAACTCCTCGACCTTCCGGACTCCTTGATAGATCCTCCCGCCTGTTGCCTCAATCTGCCTTGGGGCCTCAGTCTGCCTTGGGGATCTTCGCGCTCAGGGCGCGGAGGCGCTCCCAGGTGTAGAGGCCGGTGCTGTGGCCGTCGCTCCAGTAGATTTGGATGGCGTAGCGCCCGACGGGCTCGATGCCCGCGGGATGGACGTCGTCGGGGATGGTGGCGGGTTGCAGGACGCGCCGGCCCGTCAGCTCGTCGACGCACACAGCACACGGGCATTCGAGTCGCAGAAGGCGCGCCGGGTAGACGGCTTCCGTCCCGTCGTTCCAGCGGATCTTGACGTCGTGCTTGTTGGCACGACCGATTTCGAGCGGCCTCGGGGCGTCTTTTTGTAGTGCGTTCATGGAGCGATAGGGCTCAAAGGTTCTGGGCTAAAAAGGGTCTGGGCTGCGCTCAGCGGTTCACAGGTACGGTTGCGTATCTGAGAGCGGCCGTTGGCATCCTGGCGGCTCGGGCACGGCGTGCCGTGCCCCTGCATTGCCGCCGCGCTAGAACGTGATCTTGACCAGATCCTCTGCCTCGGCTTGGATGTTGTGGATGCTGATTTGCGCCGCCAGGCTCTTGGCGATGTCGGTGAACGCGACCGCCGCGGGCGCGTCGGGGTCTTCGAGCACGATCGGGCGGCCGCCGTCCGACGTCTCGCGAACCGTCGTCGCCAGCGGGACCTTGCCCAGCACCGGGAACTGCCACTTCTCCGAGATGCGGTCGGCGCCGCCGCTGCCGAAGATGTACTCGCGCTCGCCGGTCTTGCGCGACTCGAAGTAGCTCATGTTCTCGATCACGCCAAGCAGGGGCGTCTTGAGCTGCTGGAACATGATGATGGCCTTCTCGGCGATGTTGACCGCGACGGGCTGCGGCGTCGTCACGATCACCGCGCCGGTCAGCGGGATACGCTGGCACAGCGTCAATTGCACGTCGCCGGTGCCGGGCGGCAAGTCGATGATGAGGTAGTCCAACTCGCCCCACTCGACGCCGCCGAGCAACTGTTCGACCATCTTCGCGAGCATCGGCCCGCGCCAGACGACGGCTTGATCGGGCCGGATAAAGAAGCCCGACGAGATCACCGGCACTCCATAGGCCTCGACCGGCTGGATCTTCTGTCCCACACCTTTGGGTAGCTCGGTGATGCCCATGATGGTCGGGATGCTTGGGCCGTAGACGTCGGCGTCGAGCAGGCCGACCTTGGCGCCGGTTTGCCGAAGAGCTACGGCCAAGTTGGCGGCGACCGTCGACTTGCCGACGCCGCCCTTACCCGACGCAATGGGGATAACGTTCTTGACGCCCGGGATCATGCCCTTGCCGGTCGCGCCGGCGTTGGGACGCACCTCGGCCGTCATCTCGACGCTGACGGCGTCGACACCCTCGAGCTGCTTGACGGCATCCTCGGCCTGCTGCTTGAGCTGGTCTTTCACCGGGCAAGCGGGCGTTGTCAGCTTCAGCGTGAAGGCCACGCGGCTGTCGGCGACCTTGAGGTCTTGGACGAAGCCCAGGCTGACGATGTCGCGGTGAAGGTCCGGGTCGACGACGACGCGCAGGGCGTCGAGAACTTGTTCCTGGTTGACCATAGTCCGTCCTTGTTGCTAACCGGGGTGCACGCCCGGAAGGCTGGGCCGCGCGGCCGGGCCGGCGGCGAGCACGACGAGGTCGTTGACGAACACGTCCATCTTCTTCTCGTCGCAGACCAGGTCCTGCAGAGTCGTGCGGCTGAGGATGCGGTCGACGACGCCCTGCACGCCGCGCCACAGCGACCGTATCGAGCAGTTGATCGAGTGCGTGCAGGTGTCTTCGACGCCGGCGTGGCGGTCGCAGAACTCGCCTTCGAACAGCCGGCTGCCAAGCACCGACAGCACCTCGCTCACGGCGATGTCGCCGCCGGGCCGCGCGAGGCGGTATCCGCCGGACTGGCCGCGCACGCTCTTGACCAAGTCGCCGTCGCGCAGAATGCGCATCATCTTCGCCGTGTACGGTACCGACATGCCCTCGGCCTGGCCGATCGCCGACAGCGTCAGGCTCTCGTCCGGGCCGGCCATCGCCAGCCGCAGCAGACATCGCAGGCCGTACTCTTCTTGCGCGCTAAAGTGCATGGGTCACCCCTCGTTGCTCACCATTCAGTTGCTTCCGCGCCTCTACCTCACTTACAAGATGTTCAGGGCCAGCTTGGCCGCGTCGCTCATCAGTTCGGGCTTCCAAGGCGGATCGAACGTCACCTCGACGTCGGCTGAGTTCACCCCATCGACTGCCTCGCTCTTGTCCTTCACCTCTGCCGGCAGGCTCTGTGCCGCCGGACAGTTGGGGGCGGTCAGGGTCATCTTGATCTTCACGTTGCCGTCGGGCGGTGCGTCGACTCCGTAGATGAGCCCCAGTTCGTAAATGTTGACGGGGATCTCCGGGTCATAGATGTCTTTGAGGACGGCCACGACTTGTTCTTCGAGGCTCCCGGGGACCGCGGCTTCCTGCCCTGCGGTTTTGGCTTCGGCGGCTTGGGGCCCAGGCGCCGGGGATGCAGGGGCTTGGGATGGCGGCTTTGCTGCTTCGCTCGTTGCCGAGGGTGGTGTTGGCGTCTCCTCGACGTGCTGCTTCGGCATAACGAACGGTTGCGGTGGCCGCTCCGGAAGTGGCTTCGGGGTCTTTGCTGTTTGGCTCGGCGGGTTGAGGTTGAGTTGGATCATAGCGTTCTCAATGGGACCCTGTGGCGGCCTATGCACGCCGCATCACGTGTCACTCCGTCGTGGTCAAATCCTCTTTGCCGTGCAGGGCGTTGTGCATCGTGTGCCAAGCCAGGGTGGCGCACTTGACGCGGGCCGGGAACTCGCTCACGCCGGAAAAGACCGCCAGCTTGCCCATTCCTTTGCCTGCATGCGCGGGGTCCTTGGGGCCGGTCAGCATGTAGTGGAACGTCTCAAACAGTGCCTCGGCTTGCTCGCGCGTGCGGCCTTTCACTGCCTCGGTCATTAGCGAGGCCGACGCCGTCGAGATGGCGCAGCCGTGCCCTTCGAACCCTGCGTCCGTCACCATGCCGTCGTCAATCTTGAGATAGAGCTTCAGCTTGTCGCCGCACAGAGGATTGAAGCCCTCGGCCCTGTAGTTGGCGCCTTCGAGCTTGCCGAAGTTGCGCGGATGCTTGCTGTGGTCGACAATCAGCTCCTGATACAGCTCTCGCAGATCAGACATCAGGCGAAGATCTCCTTCACCTTTTCAACCGACGACGCCAGCACGTCGATCTCGTCGCGCGTGTTGTAGAACGCGAAGGAGGCGCGCGTCGTCGCGGCCACGCCGAAGCGGTCCATGACCGGTTGCGCGCAGTGATGACCGGCACGGACGGCCACGCCTTCGCGGTCGAGAATCGTACCGACGTCGTGCGGGTGGACGCCGTCGATGACGAAGGAAAGCACACTCGCCTTGTCCCGCGCGGTTCCTATCAAGCGGACGCCGTCGATCGCCGAGACGCGCTCGGTGGCGTAGTCGAGCAAATCTCGCTCATAGGCCTCGATGCGCTCCATCCCGACATCTTTGAGGTAGCGCACGGCCGCGCCCAGGCCGATGGAGTCGGCAATGTTGGGCGTGCCCGCCTCGAACTTGTACGGCAAGTCGTTGTAGATGGTCTTGTCGAAGCTGACCGACTTGATCATGTCGCCGCCGCTCTGGTAGGGAGGCATCTCTTCGAGCAGCGTGCGCTTGCCGTAGAGGATACCGATGCCGGTCGGGCCGAACATCTTGTGGCCCGAGAGCGCGTAGAACTCGCAGTCCAACTCGCGAACGTCGACCTCCACGTGCGGCGCCGCCTGCGCGCCGTCAAGAAGAACGGGAATGCCCCGGGCATGGGCTGCGTCGATGATCTCCTTCACCGGGTTGACGCTGCCCAGCGCGTTCGAAACATGAGTGACGGCGACCAGGCGCGTTCGATCGTTGAGGAGCTTCTCGTATTTCTCGAAGAGGAACTCGCCGGCGTCGTTGATCGGGACGACCCGCAACTTGGCGCCTTGCTGGTCGCACAGCATCTGCCAGGGAACGATGTTGGAGTGGTGTTCCATGGCGGAGATGACCACCTCGTCCCCTGCGGCGACCTTCGAGCGTCCGAAGCTGTGCGCGACGAGGTTGATCGATTCAGTGGTGCCGCGCGTGTAGATGATCTCGCTTGTGTCGGTGGCGCCGAGAAACTTCTGCACTTCGTGACGTGCGTTCTCGTAGTCGTTGGTGGCACGTTGGCTCAACTCGTGGACGCCGCGGTGGATGTTGGATCGGTCTTCCAAGTAGAACTTGCGGATGGCGTCGATGACCGAGTGAGGCGTCTGGGCCGAGGCGGCGTTATCGAGATACACCAGCGGCTTGCCGTGTACGGTTTGGTGCAAGGCAGGGAAATCCTGACGCAGGGCGGCTACGTCGAGGGGTGACAGGGCTGTCTCGTTCGTGGCCGGAAGAGCCGAAGCAGTCGTGTTAGCTGTCATAGATGGCCCTCCTGCCGTTTTTCCTTCTCCACCCCTTCGACCAGCCAGTTCATCAATGAGCCCTCGAAGCGCTCGCGGATGGGGGTGATGTTGACGCGCTCGAGCACGTCGGCCGCGAAGGCGTAAGTCAGCAGGCTACGCGCCTGGGAGAGGCCAATGCCCCGCGACCGTAGGTAGAAGATCGCCTCGTCGTCGATCTGGCCCACCGTCGCGCCGTGGGTGCAGCGGACGTCGTTGGCGTCGATTTGAAGCTGCGGCTTGGTGTTGATGTTCGCATCCTCTGACAAAAGCAGATTCTTGTTGCTCTGAATGGCGTCGGTCTTCTGCGCGTCGGGACGGACGATGATCATACCGTTGAATACGCCGGTGGAGTGACCGTCGAGCACGCCCTTGTAGAGCTGATGGCTGGTGCAGTGCGGCTGGGCATGATCGATCGAGGTACGGTTGTCGACATGTTGACGTCCGCCGACGGCATACAGGCCGTCGAGCACCGCGTCGCAGCCCTCGCCCTTGAGGACCACCTCGACGTCGTTGCGTGTCAACAAGCTGCCGAGCGAGAGCGTGTGCGTCGCGACGCGGCTGTCGCGTGCCTGCTGAATTTCGAGAAAGCTGGTGTGGAAGGCCTGCGGGGCCTCCTGCTGCAGCTTGTAGTGGTCGACCCGGGCGTTCGGCCCGGCCACAATCTCGGTAACAGCGTTCGTCCAATAGGTTTCCGTGCCCAAGCCGAAGTAACTTTCGATCACCGAGGCTTGGCTGTCGAGACCGGCCAGGATCAGCACGCGCGGATGGGTCACCGTGTCGGGCGCGTCGGCTGTCGAGACGAAGACCAGATGGATGGGCGCGGCGGCGACTTGGCGGGCCGGGATGTTCACGACCGCGCCGTCCACGAAGCAGGCACTATTGAGGGCGGCCAGGGGGTTGTCGCGAGCACCGCTGTAGCGAGCCAGGTGGCTTTCGAGTTCACTGGCTGAGGCGGTCAGCCGTTCGGCGAGGGGGCCGACCTCGACCCCGGAACCCGAGTTGATGTGGGAGAGTTCCGGCGCGTATCGGCCGTTGACGAATACGAGTTGGTCGCCGCGAAGGCCCTCGAACAAGTGCGGGGCGATCTGGTCATTGTGGACGCTCCCGGTCGCCGGGGACGCTGTACGGAAAGGCGTCTTCGCCAAAGGCGCGAGGTTGGTGTATTTGTACTCCTCGTGGCGCGTTGTGGGGAAGCCGGCCTCGGAGAAACGCTGCATCCCTTGGCGGTGGCGTTCGCCGAGCCACGCGGGTTCGTCGAAGCGAGCTTTAGAGAGCTGCTCGAATTCGTCGAGGTAGGTGCTTAGGTGTTCTGCTACGGCGATCATGGCTCTTATGTGTTTTGACAGATGTGGTTCGACCGGCTACCGATGTGCCAGCTCCGCGGTTTTTTCGTCTTTGATCCAGCCGTAGCCTTGCTCCTCGAGGTGCAGCGCCAAGTCTTTGTCACCCGACTTGACGACACGGCCGTCGGCCAGCACATGGACAAAGTCCGGCACGATGTAGTCCAAAAGACGCTGGTAGTGCGTGACGATGACGATCGCCCGCTCGGGGTCGCGCAGGGCGTTGACGCCGTCCGCCACGGTCTTGAGCGCGTCGATGTCGAGGCCTGAGTCCGTTTCGTCGAGAATCGCCAGCTTCGGCTCGATCATCGACATCTGGAAGACCTCGTTGCGCTTCTTCTCACCGCCCGAGAAGCCGACGTTGACCGAACGCGACACCATGGCGTCGTCCATGCCAAGCGCCGCCATCTTCTCCTTCGCGAAATCGAGGAAGTCCACGGCGTCGAGCTCGCTTTCGCCCCGGTGCTTGCGCCCCTCGTTGACCGCGGCGCGCAGGAAGTAGAGGTTGGTGACGCCCGGGATCTCGACCGGGTACTGAAACGCCAGGAAAATCCCCTCGCGGGCGCGCTCTTCGGGGGCCAACTCGAGCAGGTCGTTGCCCTGATAAGTGATCGTGCCGCCGGTGACTTCGTAGGTGTCGCGACCGGCGATCACCTGGGCCAACGTGCTCTTGCCCGAGCCGTTGGGGCCCATGATCGCATGCACTTCGCCCTTGTTGACGGAGAGGCTGATGCCCTTGAGGATCTCCTGGTCTTCGACGTTGACGGTTAGGTTCTTGATTTCTAACATGTGCTTCTCGCTTACGTTGCTCTATTGCTCTGGTCTTGGCTGGTGCGAGCAGGTTGTCGGGACTCGCTCCCCGTCGGGCGTATAATGAAACGAGACTTTGCGATGAAAGCCCCGAAAACATCCGCGGCGCTGCCGCTCGATCTGGATCGCCTTCGCACCCTTCGGCGGAGCAGGGTGACGTCTGAGGCGAAAAGGCCACAGCCGATCTGGGGCGCCGAGCTTGTCGCCATTGCCGCCATCGTCGGGATGTTCGCACTTTTCATCTGGAATACCCTACTAGCATTCGCAACAGGGGTTCTCGCTACTTCTATTGCCCTTTCGATTGCGCAATCAGTTTCACGGGCGGCTCAGCAAAGAGCTCAGACAAACCAGCTCCTCGCGACGCTGCTGGAGACCAGGGGAGCCAAGGATCGAGCGGCCCAGTCTGGCTAGTGAGGCGGGCGGTGGACCTCGGCGACCTCAAAGGAGCCCCACGGACAGCAGGTGACTGGGCAACTTTACTCATCGCCGGAACCGTCGGATACACGCTAGACGCCGGACTGGACGTAGTTGCGTTCTTCGCTCCGGGGGTCTGCGGTTCAACATGTGCGCTAGGCTCGCGCGGGCTGAAGAAGGCCATCGAGGCCGCCACCGAAAGCTCTCGATCAGAAAGGAGTTGGGTCAAGGCCCAGCAAGCCGAACTCCAATCGACCAAAGAGACACTCACCTTTCTTGAGAACGACGGATTCCACCACGAGCACGAGGTTCTCCAAGATCTCAATTCCCTCCTGACCGTTGCCATGATTCGACAGTACAGCGCTTCGGAGATTCGAGATCGGGTTGACGAGATCCTGAAGCGCTACGATATCCCTTTCTAACCGACGCTGCCTTCCAAACTCACGCCGAGCAGCTTCTGCGCTTCGACAGCGAATTCCATCGGCAGTTCCTTGAAGACCTCTTTGCAGAAGCCGTTGACGATCATCGACACGGCGTCTTCAGTCGAGATGCCGCGCTGCTGGCAATAGAACATCTGGTCTTCACCGATCTTCGATGTGGTCGCTTCGTGCTCGACCTGCGCGGTTGGGTTCTTCACCTCGAGGTACGGGAACGTGTGCGCGCCGCACTTATCGCCCATCAGCATCGAGTCGCATTGGGAAAAGTTGCGCGCCCCGTCGGCCCCTTTTTGGATCTTGACCAAGCCACGGTAGGTGTTTGAACTGTAGCCCGCCGAGATGCCTTTCGAGACGATGTTGCTCCTGGTGTTCTTGCCGATGTGGATCATCTTCGTGCCGGTGTCGGCCTGTTGGCGGTTGTTCGTGACCGCCACCGAGTAAAACTCACCGATCGAGTTGTCGCCGATTAAGATACAGCTCGGGTACTTCCAGGTGATGGCCGAGCCGGTCTCGACCTGTGTCCACGAGATCTTCGAGTTCTTGCCCCGGCAAGCGCCGCGCTTGGTCACGAAGTTGTAGATGCCACCCTTGCCGTCCTTGTCGCCCGGATACCAGTTCTGCACGGTCGAATACTTGATCTGGGCGTCGTCGAGCGCAACCAGCTCGACCACGGCAGCGTGCAACTGGTTCTCGTCGCGCATCGGGGCGGTGCAGCCTTCCAGGTAGCTCACGTGACTGCCTTCGTCGGCGACGATCAGCGTACGCTCGAACTGCCCGGTGTTGGCGGCGTTGATGCGGAAGTAGGTCGAAAGCTCCATCGGGCAACGCACGCCCTTGGGGATGTAGCAGAACGACCCGTCACTGAAGACGGCCGAGTTGAGCGTAGCGAAGAAGTTGTCGGTGTAGGGAACCACCGAGCCGAGGTATTTCTCGATCAGATCGGGGTGCTCCAGGACGGCCTCGGAGAACGAGCTGAAGATAATACCCAGTTCCGACAGCTTACCCTTGAACGTTGTCGCTACCGAGACGCTGTCGAACACGGCGTCGACGGCGACGCCTGCCAACGCCGCACGCTCGCTCAAAGGGATGCCGAGCTTCTCGTAGGTTTCGAGCAGCTCGGGGTCGACTTCGTCAAGGCTTTTGGGTCCGTCTTTCTTGGACTTCGGAGCCGAGTAGTAGACGGCATTTTGGTAGTCGATTGGGGAGTAGTGGACGTTGTGCCAGGTAGGCTCGGTCATCGTCGTCCAGTGACGGTAGGCCTTGAGGCGCCATTCGAGCAGAAACTTCGGCTCTTTCTTCTTGGCCGAGATCCAACGAACGATGTCTTCGTTGAGGCCTGGAGGAGCCGACTCCGCTTCGATGTCGGTGACGAAACCGTATTTGTACTCCTGACTGGTCAGGACATCGAGATCACTAGATGGTGTACTCATGAAAAGTTCCCTTTGCGCAGATGGTGCTGAACGGCGGTCGAGCTGCCAGCCAGGGCAATCTATACCAGTTGGTACTGATTCCCGAATCTCAGGCTAGCGAATACTGTACCTTTGTGTCAAGATTCGATGGCGACCGGGTTGGGGGTCCTGCTGTCGTGGGACGGTGGATCGGCGGTCGAGATGGCTGAAGCCGGTTGGTAATGACGCTGAGAGCGCCCTTTCCTAGCCGGGCTTCAGCAATCCTCGGTCGACGATTGTCCTTCAACGCAGCGACAACCGCCATTGCCAAGGGCCCCGGTGGGGCGGACACAGTGGTCCGGCCTTACAAGGGCTACAACGTCTGAGGGACACCTCCGATGCCGTGGGGTTCAACACCCTGTGTTATCGTAGGGTTTGCTCGCCTTCGATGAGCCTGACCGAGACAAAATCACAGCTCATTAGCGGCTCGGAGATCGATCGCACCCTGGTTCGGCTGGCCCACGAGATCGTCGAGAAGGCCGCGAACACCGAGAAGTTGGCGGTGATCGGGATTCACCGGCGTGGGGCTGTCTTGGGCGAGCGGCTAGCCGCCAAGATGAAATCGGTGGCCGAGCATCCGGTACCGGTCGGCACCCTGGGCATCGCGCTCTACCGCGAAGACCTCTCGACGATTGGGGCCGATCCCGTTGTTCGCGGCTCCGACATCCCCTTCCCAATCGACGACAAGGACGTCATCCTTGTCGACGACGTGCTCTACACTGGGCGGACGACGCTCTCCGCCTTGGGATCTCTCTACGAGCACGGCCGACCGGCAAGCGTGCAGCTCTGCGTGCTCATCGACCGCGGCCACCGGACGCTGCCGATTGAGGCGCGGTTCGTGGGTAAGTTCGTCGAGACGACCGCGCGGGAAGTCATCGAAGTGAAGGTCGAGCCGATCGACGGCGAGGAGCGGGTAGTGGTGGCGGAGAAAGTGGATTCCACGTGAGCGCGTCAATGACAGACCAGCCACCGGCTTCCGGCGCGGCCGCGGCGCCGGCGGCCACACCTCAGAACGCCATGCAACGCAGCCTGCTGGGGATCGAGGGCCTGAGCCCCGACGAGATCCAGTGGTTGCTCGACCGCGGGCGGCAGTACAAGCGCCGGCCGGACCAGCCGGCCAAGAAGCTCGATACGCTGCGCGGCAAGTCGATCGTCAACCTGTTCTTCGAGCCCTCGACGCGCACCCGCGCCAGCTTCGAGTTGGCCGCCAAGCGCTTGGGCGCGGATACGATCTCGATCTCCGGCGAAGGTTCAAGCTTGTCGAAGGGTGAATCTCTGGTCGACACGCTCAATACGCTCTCGGCCATGCAGCCGGACACCATCGTCATGCGGCACTCGGCGTCCGGGGCCCCACAGTTTCTGTCGCGCTTTCTGCCGACGCCCATCATCAACGCCGGCGACGGACAACACGAGCATCCCACCCAGGCGCTGCTCGACGCGATGACGATTCTCGATACACGGCCCGCATTGGAAGGGCTGCGGGTGGCGATCATCGGCGACATCTCCCACAGCCGCGTCGCGCGGTCGAACATTCATTTGCTGTCGAAGTTCGGTGCGGAGATCGTCTTGTGCGGCCCGGCGACGATGCTGTCACCCACGCTGACGAAACTCGCCGAAGGCATCAGCTTGACCTACAACATCGACGAGGCCGTCAGGGATGCCGACGTAATCATGATGCTGCGGGTTCAGCTCGAGCGGCAGAACGTCATCAACTTTCCCAAGCACGAGTACTTCCAGTTCTACGGGTTGCGCCTGGAACATCTTCAATTGGCAAAGCCCGATGCAATCGTGATGCATCCGGGGCCGATCAACCGCGGCCGGGAGATCTCGTCGGAAGTGGCCGATTTTCCGCGGTCAGTGATCTTGAACCAGGTACAAAACGGAGTCGCCGTACGCATGGCGGTGCTGGAGAGGGTGTGCGCATGATGGTGGCACAACTCTGCGGCCTCTCCCAGTAGATTCATGAGCAGATTGCTGATCAAGAACGGGCGGGTCGTTGATCCGACTTCCAATACGGACGCACCGCGCGATGTGTTGATTGAGGACGGGCGCATCGCGGCCGTCGGCGAGCGCATCGAGGCGGGCGACGCCGAAGTCCTCGACGCCTCGGGCTGCGTCGTCACGCCGGGCTTGCTCGATATCCACGTCCACTTGCGGGAACCGGGCATCGAGCATGCCGAGACGATCGAGACCGGAGCGCGGGCGGCGGCAGCGGGCGGTTTCACCTCGGTCTGCTGCATGCCCAACACCATCCCGGTCAACGACAGTCCGACCGTGACCAGCTTCATCGTCGAGCGCGCACGGCGTTACGCTCCCATCAACGTCTTCCCGATCGGGGCCATCACGAAAGACAGCAAGGGCGAACAGTTGGCCGAGATAGGGGCCATGCAGGCGGCCGGCGTCGTCGCCATCTCCGACGACGGTTTGCCCGTCATGAACTCGCGAGTGATGCGCCGAGCCATGCAGTACGCGTCGTCATTCGGCCTCACCGTCATCGACCATTGCGAAGACTTGAACCTCAGCCTAGGCGGCGACATTCACGAAGGCGTGCAGGCGGCGCGACTCGGTCTGCGGGGCATCCCCGCAAGCTCGGAAGACGTGATGGTGGCGCGCGACATCATCTTGAGCGAATCGACCGGCGCCAGGGCGCACATCGCACACATCTCGACGCGCAACTCGATCGCCATGGTGAGGCACGCCCGCTCCCTGGGTATTCCAACTACCTGTGAAGTCGCGCCGCATCATTTCGTGCTCACCGATTCCGACATCACGAGCTACGACAGCAACTACAAAATGCGGCCTCCGCTGCGCGGGCACGTGGACGTTGCCGCTACGATCGAGGGCATCGTCGACGGCACGATCGACGCTATAGCGACCGACCATGCACCGCACACGGGCAACATGAAGATGCAGGAGTTCGAGCGTTGTCCCTTTGGCGTGACCGGCCTGGAGACGGCCCTCGGCCTGGCCTTGGAGCACCTGGTCCATCCGAGCAAGATCAGCTTGATGCGCATGGTGGAACTGTTCACTACAGGGCCGGCGCGCGTGATTGGCCTCGACCGAGGGACGCTGGCCGCCGGGGCGCTGGGCGATGTGACCGTATTCAGCCTCGACCGCCAGTGGACGTTCGACGTCAACGACTCCCTCTCCAAGAGCAAGAACTCCCCGTTCGACCGGCACAGTTTTCAGGGCGGACCCGTCGCGACGATCGTGGCAGGCAAAAAGGTTTGGCAAGCGCCGGTGGCAGTTACGGCCTAGAACCCCGTGTTGTGGCAGTCCCCTACATGCCGGCCAGTTGTCCGTCACAGCTTGCCCCTGAACCGGCCTCCGAGCCAACTCGTTTCCTTGGGTTTCCTTCGTGCCAGGCGCTAGACTGATAGCCCCTCAACTCCACTCGCTTCAAGGATCCGACCCATGCCAATGCTAACTGCACCGCACCGTAGAAAACCGTCCGGGCTGAGTCGCCGTACCCTGTTTCGAAACGGGGGCTTAGTGGCTGCCGCCGGGCTCGCACCCGGTTGGGCCTCGAGCGCCGCTGCCGCTCCAGCGCTCTCTTTCGGCGCCGACATGTACAAGTCGATCGGCGTGCGGCCCGCCATCAACGCCAAGGGCACCTTCACGATGCTGAGTGGGTCGCTGATGTTGCCGGAGTGTCGACAAGCGATGCAGCAGGCGTCGCGGAGCTTTGTTCAGATCGACGAGCTGATGGAGGCGGTCGGTAACCGCCTCGCGGAGATTACGGGCGCCGAATCCGCAATCGTCACCTGCGGCTGTGCAGCAGGCCTCGCGCACGCCACAGCCGCTTGTCTTGCCGGGGGCGACCCGGAGAAGATCCATCAGTTGCCCGACCTGACGGGCCTCAAGAGCGAAGTGATCATACCCGGCTATTCTCGCAACATCTACGACCAGTCCATCCGTATGGTGGGGCCCACGATCATCAGTGTCGACAGCGAAGCGGCAATGCGCAGCGCAATCAGTGAGCGGACTGCGATGGCGATGGTCGCCGCGTCGCCTCGCGATCAGGGTCCGCTCGGCCTGAAAGAGGTGGCCTCGATTGCTCATGAGTACGACGTCCCCGTGCTCGTGGATGCTGCTGCGGAGGTGCTAACGATCCCTAACGTCCACCTGCAGCGCGGCGCCGACTTGGTCGCCTATAGCGGTGGCAAGGCGTTGCGAGGGCCCCAGAGCTCAGGTCTGTTGATCGGCCGCAAGGATCTCATCAAGGCCGCCTCGCTCAACAGCGCACCGCACCATGGCTTCGGCCGT
Organism: Bryobacterales bacterium; assembly: GCA_965261065.1. Lineage (GTDB taxonomy): Bacteria > Acidobacteriota > Terriglobia > Bryobacterales > UBA6623 > JAKZVK01. The sequence continues at coordinate 1,120,774 of OZ253444.1, forward strand.
CCCATGAAGGTGGGGAAGGAAGACGTTATGGGTCTGCTGGCCGCGGTCGAGATGTGGGTCCGTCGTGACCACGAGGCCGAGTGGCGGACTTGGGAGAATTGGCTCGATGAGATCGCAGTCGCCGTGCGGCGGCTGGACGGCGTCACAACGGAAGTCCTTCAGCCGCGAGGGCTTTCCAACCGCTCTCCGCGAATGGACGTTCGTTGGGACGGCGAGCGTTTCAGGATGAGCGGCGATGAGCTATACAAGCAGCTCTACAACGGCGATCCCCGCATCGTTCTGGCTGAAAGTACCGGGGATCGCCGGCACCCTCGAGACAGCTCCGTTACCGTCATGCCCTGGCAATTGCAGCCCGGCGAGGCACAGATCGTGGGGGCCGAGATTCACCGCGCTCTTTCGAGCCCGCCGGGCGATCCAAACCCTAGCAAGCCTGCGGGCCCCACCGCTGGCGTTAGCGGCCAGTGGGATGTAGAGATGAGTTACGTCCGCATGACCGCGAAACACCGCTTCCTCATCGACCAGGACGGAGACAGCCTACTGGGCACTCACATGGGCGAAACCACCGGCGGCGACCTCAAGGGTTGGATCGAAGGGAATGAGATCCGGTTCCGCAGCGCCCACCCGCTCGAAGGCGCGGGCTTCCACTTCGAGTTCATGGGCAGGGTTAACGGCGAAGAAATGGCGGGCGAAGTGGATCTCGGGGAATACGGCACCGCTCAATGGTCCGCCAAGCGCCACTCCTACGACGGAGCCGGCAAGCCGAGACGCCTTCGCCTTCGCGACCGATTTGGGAGACTTTGGGGACCGCTCTGATGTCACACCCGGATACGGGGCGTAGTTGATCCGGTCGTCCCGAAGGGCGGAAGTCGCCGGCTCAAGTCCCGTCGCCCGAGCCAGTTTGAATATTCCCCTGTTGGTGGTCGTCGCCAGTCAGAAGCAACCGAGCCGTGACCGTGAGGGAGCGGCCCGGCACGCGCCCGGGCGTCCCACAACGACCTCTAGAGTCGATCGATTCGCGTCGGCATCGATCTGGCTCATTTACGTTTGCCCATCACAAACGCTAGGCTGATAGCCACCGGGATTGCTCGGTTCACGGGGGTATGATCCATGTCGTTGTTAACCGCACTTCACGCTAAACCATCCAGGCTGAGTCGCCGCGCCCTGTTTCGGAACGGAGGACTGCTGGCAGCCACCGGGCTTGCTCCGGGCTTGGCCTCGAGCGCCGGGGCCGCACCGAAGCTCTCCTTCGGTGCCGACATGTACGACTCCATCGGCATCAGGCCTGTGATCAACGCGAAGGGCGTCTTCACGATGCTTAGCGGGTCCCTGATGCTGCCGGAGTGCCGTCGAGCGATGCAGCAAGCTTCGCTGAACTTCGTTCACATCGACGAACTGATGGAGGCGGTCGGCAAGCGCCTTGCCGAGATCACGGGCACCCAATCGGCCATCGTCACCTGCGGCTGTGCAGCCGGATTGGCCCACGCCACCGCTGCCTGTCTTGCAGGGGGCGACCCGGAGAAGATCCATCGTCTGCCCGACCTTACGGGCCTTAAGAATGAAGTGATCATACCCAGCTATTCCCGCAACATCTATGACCAGTCGATTCGCATGGTGGGACCCAAGATCATCAGTGTCGACGGCGAAGCCGAGATGCGCACCGCGATCAATGCCCGAACCGCCATGGCCATGGTCGTGGGCTCGCCGAGGGATCAGGGTCCGCTCGGCTTGAAGGAGGTGGCTTCGATTGCTCATGAGCACGACGTTCCCGTGCTCGTGGACGCCGCCGCGGAGGCTATCACGATCCCGAACGTCCATCTGGAACGGGGCGCCGATCTCGTCGCCTACAGCGGCGGCAAGGCGCTGTTGGGCCCGCAGAGTGCCGGCCTGCTGATCGGGCGCAAGGACCTCATCAAAGCGGCGTGGCTCAACAGCGCACCACATCACGCCTTCGGACGCCCCATGAAAGTGGCTAAGGAAGACGCCATGGGGCTGCTCGCCGCCGTCGAGATGTGGGTTCGTCGCGACCACGAGGCCGAGTGGCGGACTTGGGAGAGTTGGCTGGAAGAGATTGGCGCCGCCGTGCGGCGGCTGCCCGGTGTCACCACGGAAGTCCTCCAGCCACGAGGTCTCTCCAACCGCTCTCCGCGACTTGCCATTCGCTGGGATGGCGAGCGCTTCGGGATCAGCGGCGACGAGCTGTACAAGCATCTCTACAACGGCGACCCCCGAATCGTTCTGGCCGCGAGTACGGGCGATCGCCGGCACCCCAAAGACAGTTCCGTGACGGTCATGCCGTGGCAACTACAACCCGGTGAGGCGCGGGTGGTAGGGACCGAGATTCACCGCGCTCTGGCCAACCCGCCAAGCGTTCCAAACAGGGCGAAGCCGGTCGGCGCTACCGTTGACGTCAACGGCCAGTGGGATGTTGAAATGCGTTACGTCCGCATGGCGGCGAAACACCGCTTCGTCTTCGATCAGGACGGAGACAACCTGCTCGGTACGCACATGGGCGAGACCACCGGCGGCGACCTCAAGGGTTGGATCGAAGGGAACGAGATCCAGTTCCGCAGCGCCCATCCGCTCGAAGGGGCGGGCTTCCACTTCGAATTCGTCGGAAGGGTCAGCGGAGAGAAGATGGCGGGCGAAGTCGATCTAGGCGAATACGGCTCTGCTCAATGGTCCGCTCAGCGCCATTCCTACGACGAAGCCGGCGTGCCCTGTTTCGGAATGGGGGGCTGATGGCCGCCGCCGGGCTCGCACCGGGCCTAGCCCCGAGCGCCGCAGCCGCTCCGAAGCTTTCCATGGGCGCCGACATGTACAAGTCGATCGGCGTCCGACCGGTCATCAACTGCAAAGGCACTTTCACGGTCATGAGTGGATCGCTCATGCTGCCCGAATGCAGCCAGGCCATGCAGCAGGCCTCCCAGAACTTCGTTCAGATGGACGAACTGATGGCGGCGGTCGGCGAGCGCTTGGCCGAGATCACCGGTGCCGAGTCCGGGATGGTCAGCAGCGGCTGCGCGGCGGCGCTGACGCATTCGACGGCGGGCTGTATCACCGAAGGCAACCCCGAGCGCATTGCGCGGCTACCGAACCTCACGGGACTCAAGAGCGAAGTCATCGCGCCGAGCTATTCGCGAAACACTTACGACCACGCCATCCGCATGCTGGGCGTCAAGTTCATCAATGTGGACAACGAGCAGCAGATGCGCGCGGCGATTGGTCCAAAAACGACCATGGTGATGGTACTCGCCACGCGGCGCGCCGATGAGCCCTTCGGCCTGAAACAAGTGGCGGCCATTGCGCACGAGCACAACGTGCCCGTCCTCGTGGACGCGGCGGCCGAGGACTTGACGATCCCCAACGTCCATCTCGAACGCGGCGCCGACCTGGTGGCCTATAGCGGCGGCAAGGCGTTGCGCGGCCCGCAGAGTTCCGGCCTGCTGATCGGCCGCAAGGACCTGATCCAGGCCGCGTGGCTCAACAGCGCCACGCACCACGCCTTCGGCCGTCCGATGAAGGTGGGCAAAGAAGATGTCATGGGTCTGCTGGCCGCCGTCGAGATGTGGGTCAAGCGCGACCACGACGCCGAGTGGAAGGCGTGGGAAAGCTGGCTAGCCGAGATCGCCCAGAGCGTCGAGCGCGTCTCCGGCGTGACGACCGAAGTCTCGCAGCCGCGCGGGCTTTCAAACCGCTCGCCGCGCCTCTCCATCCGCTGGGACGGCGAGAAGATCGGCATCACCGGCGAAGAGGTCAACAAGCAGCTCTACAACGGTGATCCGCGAATCGTTTTGGCAGGCGGCAGCGGAAGCCCTCATAATCCCAAGGAGAGCTCGGTTAGCGTCATGCCGTGGCAAATGAAACCGGGCAGCGCCAAGGTGGTCGCGGCGGAACTTCATCGCGTGCTCTCGAACCCCAAGGTCAGCCGGTCGCCCAAGCCGAGCGGCCCGCCCACCGAAATCGCCGGCCAGTGGGACTTGCACATGGACTTCGTGCTCGGCGGCGTCGACCACAGTGTCTTCCTCGAGCAGTTGGACGACAACCTGGTCGGCACCCACAGCGGCGAGATGACCGACGGCGAGGTCCGAGGCTGGGTGGAAGGCAACGAGGCCCACTTCCGCAGCCGCCACCGATACGAGGGGTCCGGGTTCGGATACTCGTTCGAGGGCACGGTCCGGGGCGATACGATGGAGGGCGAAGTCGACCTCGGCGAGTACAGCCCCTACGGCCCCGTAAAGTGGACCGCCCAGCGCCACGAGTACGGTCGGCGGCGCAGGCCGGTGCGACCCGTGAAGAACGTGTAGAGCATTACGCCGGGCGTAGCGAGGTTTTGTTCTCGTAGGCGAATGGTCGTACATCCGGCAATGTAGGGGCACGGCATGCTGTCAAGTACCCAGACATCGTTTCCAGGTGTTCACAAGACATCGTTTCCACCCTCCGTTCCAGGTGATGGGGGCGGCGAGGGCCGATTGGGCTTCGGGTTGGCGGTGGAGGCGCCGCCGCGGGAGCCCGTAGGGCGACCAAGGTCGGCGCCTCCACCGCCTGACCCCGCCGGGCGTACCAGCGAATGCGTCTGCTGCGCACCCAGTTCCAACTCGCGCACATACATGTGCCGAAAACGTACCGCAATCGTATCCAGTGGCAACCGCTCCAGCCCCACCCACTCTCCCGCCAACGCCTAGCTCACAAACCAATGACGGCCCCCCTCCCACAGACAGCCCGCCTCGTTCAGCCGCTGGACCTCCATCCCCGCCGCATACTCCCACGCCGGCGGTTGCGGCTGATACGCCCTTTCGCTGGGCTGCCAACGGCTGGCCGGCGTCTCCATCTGAAGCGCTTCGTGCGGACGCACTTCGTTGTACTCGCGCCGGAAGTGCGCCAGCCACTCGGCCCAATCCTTCACCGGCGACGGTCCGCCTCGATGCCGCACCGCCGCCTCGATCGCGCCGTGAAAACGCTCCACCTTGCCCTGCGTTTGCGGATGCCGCGGCCGCCCGTACAGCAAGCGAATCCCCTGCTTGATCAACCACACCGACAGCACCGTCAACCCATGCTCGCTGTGTGCGGAGAACCACTGTGTGCCGCGGTCCATCAACATCGCCTTCGGCAAACCCGCTTGCTCGAACGTTTGTTGCAGACAGGCCTGGATCGGCTCGCGGCGCAGCACCCGCAGCGCGTGCAACCCGACCGCATAGCGACTGTGGTCATCGAGGATCGACAGCGGCTGACAAATCCCGTCGAGGCTTTTGAGCGGCCCCTTGCCGTCCATCTGCCACAGGTCGTTGGGCCGTGGGCGCTCGAAGCGCTGCAAGGCCGGCCGCGGGGCGTGCACGTTCACCAGCCCGTGGCGCTTGAGGATGCGATGCACCGTCGTCGCCGGATAGCGCACGCCGCTTTCTTCGAGCAGCCGCTGGAGCTTGCGCGCGCCCCAGCCGTAGCGTCGGCGCAGCTCGAGCACTTGCCGTTCCCGCTCCGGGGCGCTGCGGCGCGGCGAGGAATGCGGGCGGCGGCTCAACTCACCCAGCTGAGCGAGCGTGCCGCAGGCGAGGTAGCGATCCCGCCACTTGCGACCGGTCGGGCGCGAGATGCCAAACTCGCGGCACAACTCACTGAGCGACTCGGCGCCGCTGGCGGCGCGCACGACGAATTGCATTCTAGTTTCTTTCATTTCCAGTTTCCGAAAGGGCATCGGGAGGACTCCTTCGTCCGACCTTAGCCCACGGCTGGGTGGAAACCATGTCTTGTGTACAACTGGAAACGATGTCATGGAACTGAACAGCATGCCGTGCCCGGCGGCTCCCTCCACCCCGTCTGCGTAGCGGAGGCTTGACCAATTCCATCGATCCACGCGTGATGCGATCGGTGCTGACCGCTTTCCGACGTGCAAGTCCAAATAGAAAAGCTTGTCTACGGCGGGCAGGGCCTCGGCCGTGTGGAAGGCCGTGTTGTGCTCGTTCCCTTTGTGGCGCCGGGCGAGACCGTCGAGGTCGAAGCGGTCCGTCAGAAGAAGGGCCTGATCGAGGGGCGCGCTGTCGACTGGGTCTCGAAGAGCTCCAGCCGCGTCGAAGCGCGCTGCCCTGTGTTTGGGGTCTGTGGCGGCTGTCACTACCAGCACCTTTCCTACGACCAGCAACTCGAGTCAAAGAGTCAAATCCTTCTCGAGACGCTGGCGCGCGTGGGCAAGATCACGTGGGACGGCCCGGTCGAGACGGTTGCGGGAGAGCCGTGGGGCTACCGCAACCGCACCCAACTTCGGATCGCCAAGCGAGGTCGAAGGGCCGCGGTCGGCTTCTTCGAAGCGGGCTCGCATCGTCTGGTCGCGGCCGAGTCGTGCCCGGTCAACTCACCCCTTCTCAATCGCGCCCATGAGACTCTGCGCGGGATGGCCCAAGAGCGGCGCTTCCCGAACTTCCTGCGCGAAGTGGAGTTCTTCACCAACGAGACTGACGTGCAGTTGAACGTCCTATCCAGCGACCGGCCCCTGGCCAAGTCATTCTTCGAATGGTGCGGGCAAACAATCGAGGGTTTCGAGCCAACCGACACCATCGACTACCCGGTGGGGGACGATCTCTTTCGCGTCGGCAGTCGATCGTTCTTCCAAGTGAATCGGTTCCTCGTCAACGAGCTGGCGAAGGTTGTGGCGGGTGATGCTTCCGGCCGTTTCGCGCTCGATCTTTATGCCGGCGTGGGGCTGTTCACGTTGCCTCTCGCCCGGCAGTTTGAGCGCGTGGTGGCCGTGGACGCAAGCCGGCGGGCGATGCGCGATCTGCGATTCAACCTCGAACGCGCTGAGGCCGACGCGCAGGTCGTCAATCTCAACGTCGCGGAATTCCTGCCGAGCCTCATCGATCCTGTGGACTTTGTCGTGGCCGACCCTCCGCGTGCGGGCCTGGGACCGGAGGTGACGGCCGAGCTTGTAAGGCTGCGGCCCAGGCGGCTCGTGCTGGTGTCGTGTGACCCGCCGACGTTGGCGCGTGACTTGTCGCCGTTGCTGGCAGGCGGGTACCGGATACAGTCGATGACGTTGGTAGACTTGTTTCCGCAGACTTTTCACTTGGAAGCGGTAGTCTGTTTGACCGCCGAGTAGCGCACGCCCTCGCGGCTCGGGGCTGTCACTTCCGGCTGTCACTTCCGGCTGAAGCCGCCGCCGCTGAAAAACAAATTGCGCGCGCCGCAATCGGGACAGCGATACGTCGGCACAAGGCCAAGCACCCGCCGTATCCAGCCCTCCTCCGCCAAACGTTGCGGGCTATGACCTGAGCCACAGCGGGCGCAGGCGTTCACCCATCCCACCGTCTCGACCGGAACAGACACCTTGCCGAAGTAGAGCGCCCAGCCGTATACCGCGGTGCGTGTTCCCAACAGGCGGTCGATAATTCGGAACAGACCGTTGAAAAGCACCAGCGTCCATTCACGTCCGCCGCCGAGCAAGATCAGCTTACGCGGCGCGCGGGACCGCCGATTCTTCGAGTTCAAGAACGAGAGCGATGTGTAGAGCAGCCGCGAGCCTGCGTGGCGTAGACCCACCTTGCGCTCGATCAGGTTTGCCAGAGCATCGGCCGAGCGAAACGCATTGACATGCCCGCCGCCTCGGGCCAGCCACCGATACAGCCGATCGGTAACCGTCGTGGCGTCGGGAACGGCCGCGTAGAAGGCGGCTCCCGAGCCCGCCACGCGCCCAACCTCGCCCAGCGCTTCATCGAGCTTTTCAAAGTGTTCGAGGCTGTGGTTTGAAATCACCGCCGCGAAGCAGCCGTCTCGAAACGGCAGCCGGGCAGCGTCCGTCTTGACCACGCAGCCCCCACCGCCCTCCGCCGGCGGATCGAGATCCACGCGGACCGTAACGAACGGGCGTCCCCGAGGGTCAAAGCTGCCGAAACGGCTGCCCAGGTCCAGCACGTAGCCGCCGTCAAGGTGCGTCAGGATCTCGTGCACGTCGTTGATATTCTCCTACACCTGTAACGGCGGGAAGACCCGGCCCGTCCCAATGACGCGGGAAGGGGGAGAGAGCACGGAAGAGGAGGCAATCACCATGAAGTACGTTCAAATTGGCATTTTGGTATGTCTGGCGGCGATTGCGGCGTTGCTGGCCGGTATCTATGTCGGGCAGCGCGGGCAGCCTGACGCTGAGCAGGCGATGTCTTCACCCGTCGAGAGCGTGGCTTTTGTGGCCGAGCCGGAGACCCTCAACGCGCCCTCGCCCGCCATTGCGGAGGCGCCGCCGGCGCCCCCGGAGAAACCGAGTCCCCGACGGCCGAAACCCGTTAGGCGAACGCCCGCCGAGCCGGCGGCACCTCCCCAGCCGGACCCTCAGCCGGATTCACGAGCCGCTCCGTCACCCGAGCCTCCCCCTCCCCCGATAGCGGTGGCGCGGCCAGCCGAACCCCAGCCGCCCGTTGTCGAAACGGAGAGACCGGAGCCACCGCCTCCAGAGCCCCCCCGAGAGCCACGCCGGGTCACCTTGCCCGCCGGAACCGACGTGGCTGTGCGACTGGATTTCGCCCTAGCCAGCGACCGCAACTATGGCGGGGATACTTTCACCGCGACCTTGGACAAAGCGATCGTCGTCGATGACATGGTCATTGCCGAAAAAGGCGCGCCGGTCGAAGGCGTGGTGGTGGATGCCGTTCGGGCCGGGCGCGTCAAAGGACTTGCCAAGCTGTCGATCGAACTCGTTCGGCTCGACACGGCTGATGGGCAGAGGGTCGAAATCGTCACCAACCGTATCCACCGCCAGACGGAGAAATCCACCAAAGACGACATGAAGAAGGTCGGGATCGGAGCCGGTATCGGAGCTATCATCGGCGCGATTGCCGGCGGCGGCAAGGGAGCTGCGATCGGGGCCGGCGCTGGGGCCGGCGCCGGAGGGGGAGCGGCGGCCGCCACTCGCGGCAAGCCTGTTCGCATTCCCGTCGAGTCGCGGCTGCAATTCCGCCTGATGGAGCCTCTCGAGATCGTAGAGAGACTGTAAGCCCCAGCCCGCCCTAGCCGGAGGCTCGCGGGCTAGAATAAGCGGCGATGCCGGCTGATCTCTCCGAGCTGCCTACATGCCTTTGCCGCGCCTGCGGCGCAGCCATTGAGGTGCAGGTTGGGTTCAAGGGCAAGGTTGTCTGGACGCTCGATGCCGGCAACCCCGACTTCAGCGCCACCTCGCCCGAACTCCTTGGAGACTACAAACAGCCGCGGCTGGTTTGCTCCGCCGACGTGATGCACCGAACCGGCTTCAAGCTGCTCGACGGACAAGTCGTGCCGGAGCCGGACTAGCAGTGTGACAACATTGGGAAGCGGTGAAATGTAGGGGCACGGCATGCTGTCAAGTACCCAAACATCGTTTCCAGGTGTTCACAAGACATCGTTTCCACCCTCCGTTCCAGGTGATGGGGGCGGCGAGGGCCGATTGGGCTTCGGGTTGGCGGTGGAGGCGCCGCCGCGGGAGCCCGTAGGGCGACCAAGGTCGGCGCCTCCACCGCCTGACCCCGCCGGGCGTACCAGCGAATGCGTCTGCTGCGCACCCAGTTCCAACTCGCGCACATACATGTGCCGAAAACGCACCGCAATCGTATCCAGCGGCAACCGCTCCAGCCCCACCCACTCTCCCGCCAACGCCTCGCTCACAAACCAATGACGGCCCCCCTCCCACAGACAGCCCGCCTCGTTCAGCCGCTGGACCTCCATCCCCGCCGCATACTCCCACGCCGGCGGTTGCGGCTGATACGCCCTTTCGCTGCGCCGCCATCGGCTGGCCGGCGTCTCCATCTGAAGCGCTTCGTGCGGACGCCCTTCGTTGTACTCGCGCCGGAAGTGCGCCAGCCACTCGGCCCAATCCTTCACCGGCGACGGTCCGCCTCGATGCCGCACCGCCGCCTCGATCGCGCCGTGAAAACGCTCCACCTTGCCCTGTGTTTGCGGATGCCGCGGCCGCCCGTACAGCAAGCGAATCCCCTGCTTGATCAACCACACCGACAGCATCGTCAACCCATGCTCGCTGTGTGCGGAGAACCACTGTGTGCCGCGGTCCATCAACATCGCCTTCGGCAAACCCGCTTGCTCGAACGTTTGTTGCAGACAGGCCTGGATCGGCTCGCGGCGCAGCACCCGCAGCGCGTGCAACCCGACCGCATAGCGGCTGTGGTCATCGAGGATCGACAGCGGCTGACAAATCCCGTCGAGGCTCTTCAGAGGCCCCTTGCCGTCCATCTGCCACAGGTCGTTGGGCCGTGGGCGCTCGAAGCGTTGCAAGGCCGGCCGCGGGGCGTGCACGTTCACCAGCCCGTGGCGCTTGAGGATGCGATGCACCGTCGTCGCCGGATAGCGCACGCCGCTTTCTTCGAGCAGCCGCTGCAGCTTGCGCGCGCCCCAGCCGTAGCGTTGGCGCAGTTCGAGCACTTGCCGTTCCCGCTCCGGGGCGCTGCGGCGGGGCGAGGAATGCGGGCGGCGGCTCAACTCACCCAGCTGAGCGAGCGTGCCGCAGGCGAGGTAGCGATCCCGCCACTTGCGACCGGTCGGGCGCGAGATGCCAAACTCGCGGCACAACTCACTGAGCGACTCGGCGCCGCTGGCGGCGCGCACGACGAATTGTATTCTAGATCCTTTCATTTCCAGTTTCCGAAAGGGCATCGGGGGGACTTCTTCGTCCGACCTTAGCCCACGGCTGCAGTGGAAACCATGTCTTGTGTACAACTGGAAACGATGTCATGGAACTGAACAGCATGCCGTGCCCGTGCCCGCCCGGATCGCGGATGCCGTTGTGAGATCGTCACCGAACTCGTAAAACTCTGTGGCCAGGTATGAATGGCGCGTCACACTTGATGCAAGCGCCTGTCGACGAACTGCGGCGGCAGGCAAAAATCCCCTTCCGGCTGCTGCCGGATATCCCCACACTGCTTGAACATTTCGCGTGCTCGATCGCCGATGAGATCAAGCTTCATAACGAACGCGGCGAGCCCACGCGGTTGATCTTGCCGGTCGGACCGGTCAAGCACTATCCGAAACTGGTAGAGATCACGAATCGCGAGCACATCAGTTGGAAGAACGTCCACGTCTTCCAGATGGACGAGTTCCTCGACTGGCAGGGCCGGCTGATTCCCGAGTCGCATCCATTGAGCTTCGTCGGGTTTATGCGCGGCGAGCTGTTCGCGAAGATCGACGCCGAGCTGCGCCTCCCCGAAGGCCAGTATCACTTCCCTCACCCCTTCCGCATCGACGAGATCAGCGAACAGATCGACAAGGCCGGCGGCGTCGACTGCTGCTACGGCGGTATCGGGTACCACGGCCATGTGGCGTTCAACGAGCCGCCGATCTCGCGCTGGCACAAGGTGCCGGTGGAGGAGTTGCGCGAGTCGCTGACGCGCGTCGTGTCGTTGGGGGCTGATTCGATCGTGGTGCAGAGCATCGGCTCGGCAGGCGGCGACTCGGGGGCGATTCCTCCGATGGCGGTGACGCTGGGGATGAAGGACATCTTGGCGTCACGCAAGATACGCGTCTACCTTGGGGGTGGCGAGCGTCACCGGGCGATCTTCCGCATCGCGGTGGCGGGCGAGGTCAGCACCGACTATCCGGCGACGCTGATGCAGGGCCACCCCGATGCCGGGGTCCTCACCGATGAAGCGACGGCGCAGCCGATCGAATTGGGACTGCGATGAATAGGGCAGCGGCCTACGGCTGCGGCGCTCTAGCCCTTCTGACGTGACTCGCGATCAAAAAGCTCTAGCTGCTGTTCGCGAGCTTTCCGTTCTTCAAAGGGTCGGCGTTTTTGTTCGCGCTCTCTTGCTTGGGTGTACTTGCCGTAGACGAAAGCTCCAACGAGCCCAACGAGCGCGGTAATGATGGCTGTGAGCCCACTGGCGTCCTTGCCAATCGAGATCAGATAGACACCACCCAGAATCGAACCCAGAGCGATCACGAACGCGAAAATCTGCCCGCGGTGTTCGGTTTGATTGGCTGCATCAATGTGGCTTTTCTCCAGTGCCTGCCGGTGAGCAGATTGCCCCTCCGCCATCGCAACGATACGCTCTGCGCAGCCAGGAAAGACCTCCTCGTATCCCCGCAGGGTTTCTGGAGGGGGAAGTGGTCCGCTGAAAGATGATGCTAGAACTTGCTCTTTGGCAAGGGTAATACTGACAGGACGCTTCTGTTGCGAAGAGGTAGCGGGCGAACTGGCACGCTCCGACTCCCCATAAGGGGCCATCTCGTGTGGAGGCTTATCGCTGCTAGCCGTTGACCCTCTCCTGCTCGATCGCTCGCGCTAGATCTTCCCCGACCATCCGCCAGTCGGAATATAGGGCACGTTCGTCGGCGACTACGGTGGTTGGGCTGTAGTTGAAATCCTCGAAACAGCCCCAGAGGTCCACTAGCCTGCCGACCCCTGAGATCCAGGAGGGTCTCGCGAAGAGGAAATCCGAACTCATCTACTGTCAGTATACAGCAGGTTTCATTTCAGTCCGCCGGTAGTTCTATGATCGTTCAGGGATGGTCCGCGAACCCGGCCTCCATCGGACGGTCACGTCACCGGAAGCATACCGGCTGATATCATCGAGGCCGAACGAATCACGGGTGGGGGTAGCACCATGAACAGACGAGGTTTTCTGATGGCAGCGGGAGCCGCCGCTGGACTCTCGGGCGTGCCGGCGACAGCCGCCGGGGGCATCGAGAAATCGATCCTCATCAGCATGCTGCCCGCCGAGATGCCGTATCTCGACCGCTTCAAGCTGGCCGTAGACGTCGGGTTCCACCTGATGGAAGTCCGCACGGTGGACGACAGCGAGGCGCCCAAGATCAAAGACGCCGCCGACAAGGCCGGCCTGCGCATCCACTCGGTGATGAATCAGGCCCATTGGCGTCACCCGCTCTCGAGCCCCAATGCCGCCGAGGTGGACACAAGCCTTGAAGGCATGCGGCGGTCACTGCGCCAAGCCAAACTCCACGGGGCCGACGCCGTGCTGCTGGTCCCCGCCGTCGTGCACGGCGACACGACGTATGAACAGGCGTGGGAGCGAATCGCAGAAGCAGATCCGTACGCTCGTGCCGGTGGCCGAGAAGCTCGGCGTGGTGATCGCCATCGAGGAGGTCTGGAACAAATTCCTGCTCACCGCGCGCGACTTCAACCAATACATCGACGAGTTCGATAGCCCGTTCGTCAAGACCTACTTCGATGTCGGCAACGTCGTTCACTACGGCGTGCCGCAGCACTGGATTCGCCAGGTCGGCAAGCGAATTGTCAAAGTGCATCTCAAAGACTACGTGCGCAGAACGAGGCAGTTCGTCAACCTGGGTGAAGGTGACGTCAACTGGCCGGAGGTGCGCAAGGCGTTGGAGGAGATCGGTTTTCAGGGTGCCGCCACCGTGGAGCTGAAAGGCGGCGATCGGGCCTACTTGGCCGACCTGGCCGGCCGGGTCGATCGACTTGTGGGAACGCAGGGCAAGGCGCGAGTCTGGCTCCTCTAGCGTGACGGGTCGCTGCTCCCGACGACTCCGGGATTCAGCGCCGCGCTAGCGTGGCGGAGAGTGTACCCTAGCAAGAACACTCAGAGCCCTTACGGGCCCTACAGGGGAGGAAGCGAAACGATGGCGGGCAAGTACGGCGAGCTGACACTCAATCTTCTACGCATCACGACGGGCTTCATGTTCCTGGAGCACGGCCTGCAAAAACTCTTCGGCATGCTTGGCAAGGAAGCTGTGGACCTGGTCTCGTTGTCGGGCGTGGCAGGCGTATTGGAGTTCTTTGGCGGCCTGGCGATCATGATCGGACTGTTCACGCGTCCGGTGGCATTTGTCCTAGCGGGACAGATGGCCGTGGCCTATTGGATGGTTCATGGGATGCAGTCGTTCTGGCCCGTCGTCAACGGAGGCGAAAAAGCGGCTCTCTATTGCTTCATGTTCCTGTTCTTGTGGGGCTATGGCGGCGGCAGCTTCTCGATCGACGGGCTGCTGGCGAAAAAGCGCGCCGGGTGATGTTCCTTCTCGCCGAGTGGCGGCGGTGGGAGACAACGCGGCGGGTGTGGACGTGGTTCGAGGCGCGGGCACGGCATGCCGTGCCCCTACACCGTGCAGGGCCGTTTAGCGCTTCACGGTTTGGTGGGCGGTTCAAAGAACGACAGGCTGTTCTTGCCCTGCTGAATTACGCGAACGGGTTCCAGTCCGCCGTAGCGGGCCGCCAACTCGTGCGAGCGGGCGTGCTGAACGATCACCAATTCGGGCGGTGACGCGCCCAGCGTCGTCAGCGTCTTCTCATACTCCTCGTGCAGTGCGTAGGGCGGACCCAGGAAGTATACATCGCCCTCGATTCCGGGCAGCGCGTCTGCGACCGCGGACCAGACGATCCGCGCATCGGAAGCGGCGTCGAGTGTGGTCAGGTTGTGTTCGATGACCTTCGCGGCGCGAGGATTCTGCTCGACGAAGATCACCGACGCGGCCCCGTGGCTCAACGCCTCGATCCCCACCGCACCGGTGCCGGCATAGAGGTCGACGAAGATCTTGCCCGCGATCCGTCCGGCGATGACGTTGAACAGCGTCTCCCGTAGTCGGTCGAGCATGGGACGCGTGTCTTGCCCCTCGAGCGACTCGAGTCGGCGGCGCCGGTACTTCCCTGCGATTACGCGTAGCATGTTCTTGTTGAGTGGCTTCCAAGCTTGCCGGGTCGCGATTCTTCGCGAAGCGCGATCTAGACCCAGCACGCTCTTGCCAGGAGGAGGGTTTGAGTCCCTAGGAATCGGAACGCCTGGGAATCGGGACTCGGCGAGGCTGGAGCCTTACGCTACAAACCTACCCCACTTGCACCAGCCCGTAGCGGCGCTGCCACTTCTCTCGAATGTACTGCACCAGCCGCTGGAGAGCCTCGCGGTCCGCGGCGGCCTCAATGTAGGACGTCGCTTCGCCGCGTGCCACTTCGAGCATCTCACGGTCGCGGACGACGCTCGCCACGCGAAACGCCGGCAACCCCGACTGCTTCGTGCCGAAGAACTCGCCCGGTCCGCGCAGTTGTAGATCGACGTCGGCGATACGAAACCCGTCTTGCGTGTCGACCATGGTCTTGATGCGTTGCGCGGCGATTTCGCTGACCTTGCCGCAGAGCAAGATGCAGTAACTTTGCTCGCCGCCGCGGCCCACTCGTCCGCGCAGTTGGTGCAGTTGCGACAGGCCAAAGCCCTCTGCGTGCTCGATCACCATGACCGTTGCGTTCGACACGTCGACGCCGACTTCGATCACCGTCGTCGAAACCAGAATCGACAGTACGCCGTTCTTGAAGTCTTCCATCACCTGCTCTTTTTCCGCCGTCGGCAGGCGGCCGTGCAGCAGCGCCACGCGGAGGTCGGGGAAGACGACGCGCGAGAGATGCTCGAACGTCTTCTCGGCGGCCTTGACGGCCTTGGTCTCCGACTCCTCGATCACGGGACAGACGACATACACTTGGCGTCCCGCTTCGACCTGGCGGCGGACAAAGCTGTAGACCTTCTCGACATCGTCTTCGGTGGCCTGGCGCGTGATGATGGGATTGCGTCCGGGCGGCAGCTCGTCGATGATCGAAACGTCCAACTCGCCGTACAGCGTGAGAGCGAGCGTTCGCGGGATGGGCGTGGCGGTCATCACCAGCACGTCGGGGTGCTTGCCCTTGCGCAGCAGCTCGAGCCGCTGCATCACGCCGAAGCGGTGTTGCTCGTCGATGACGATCAGCCCGAGTTGCTGGAACTCGACGTCTTTCGAAATGACGGCGTGCGTGCCGACGACGACGTGCGCCACGCCCTCGGCGATCAGCCGCTTGAGCTTGGTCTTCTCGCGGGCCGTCATCGAACCGGTGAGCAGCACGACCACATAGCCGGCGGGTTCGAGCAGGCGCTTGAGGTTGAAGTAGTGTTGCCCGGCGAGGACTTCGGTGGGCGCCATGATCGCCGTTTGATAACCGTTCTCGATGGCGATCACCCCGGCCTCGACGGCGACAATCGTCTTGCCGCTGCCGACGTCGCCTTGCAGTAAGCGGTTCATCGGCGCCGGCTGCGACATGTCGGTCGCGATTTCCTTAAGTACGCGCTTCTGGGCGGCGGTGGGCTTGAACGGAAGGATCTGCTTGATCTTCTCGCGGGCGCGGTCGTTCAGTGAGAAGGCGATGCCGTCAACCGCGCGGGCCTTGCGGCGCTTCAGCGCCAGGCCGCATTCGAGGTAGAAGAACTCCTCGAAGATCAGGCGGTATTGCGGTGCGGTGCGGAAGTTGTTCAGAGCCCGGATATCGTTGCCCTTGGGCGGGAAGTGTGTTTCGCGCAAGGCCTGGCGGCGCTCGGGCAGGCCGAGGCGGCGGCGAATTTCGTCCGGCAACGGGTCATCAAGCTGTGAGACGCCTTCGAGGCAGCGAGACACGAGCGAGCGAATCACGCGCGTCGTGATCTTCCCCATGGCCTGATAGACCGGAACGATCCGGCCCAGATGCAGGTGTGCTTCGGTGTCGTCGGCGCGCAGGATCTCGTACTCGGGATGCACAATCGACATCTCCGACGCATAGGCGTTCCATTCGACCTTGCCGTAGAGCGCTACGCGCTGACCGCGCTCGAAGATCGACTGCAGATAACCGCCGCGAAACCACTTCCCCACCAGCACGCCGCCCGAGTCGTCGCGCACCCGGATCTCGAACATCCGTAGTTGACTGATGCGCGGGCGGAACAGTTGCGTGCCGAAGATCTCGCCGACAACCGTCGCGGTCTCGCCCGGCTCGAGCGCGGCGGCGGACTTAACGTTGCCGCGGTCCTCGTAGCGGAACGGCATGTAGTAGAGCAGGTCCTCGATGGTGGTCAACCCTTTGGAAGCAAACGTACGGGCGCGCTGCTGACCGACGCCCGCGACGGCTTCGAGGGGAGTGTCGAGGTTCATGAGAGGCCGAAGCTCACAAGGGAGCAAAGAAATTCGATTGTATTACGGGTGCGTGAGTGGCCTGCACGGGCGGGCACGGCATGCCGTGCCCCTAGTGTGCCCAGCATGGGCTGTTTACTTGTGAGTTGCAACGTACTCACCGCAACCGATGGAGGTAACCGTAGGGAACCGCAAGGTGGATCTCGTGGCCAACGCCGCGAGCCAAGCTGAAGGCAGCGGGGAACAAACCTTCAACCGTAGGAACACGAACCGGCGGAGAGGCCGCGTACGGGCGGCAAGCTGGCTAGGCACAGTGAAGCCCCATGTCCATCCGAGACGTGCGAGGTAGAGCCGGACGGTATGAAGGGAAAGAAACAGCACCTTACCTGGGGATAGCTCCTTGGTGAGAGCGAAGGAGAAGTCAGCAGAGGCCATAGTAGCGAAGAAGGCGGGTAATGCCGCTGGAGCCAAGGGCCGAAGGACCAAGGAGCAAAGCTAGAAGAGCGACTGACATAAGCACCCAAGAGGTTTCCCGGAGTCCCGGGCCGCAAGGCCCTTCCCCTCACGGGGGAACGGCTGCTGCGTGGTGTATGGCGCGCCACGCGTTGCTGCACACGGGGTTGTCGAACGCCATTCTGAGACGCTACGGATTGGTGGTGCCATCGGATCTTGCGGCGTACGGGTAAAGTCGCTGGGTCCAACCGCCGGATACGGAAAACCGTATGTCCGGGGGTGTGGGAGGGTGCCGGGGCGCAATCCCCGTCACCCGACCCGATCATTGCGAGGCCTACGACCGTCGCCTGACAGGAACAAAGCTCTCGTTACCGTCGTCGCCTTCGCGGACTTGCGCACATTCCCATCCACGTCTGTCGGCAGGACTCGGCGATACGGTTGTCCATAGGTGTCCGGCGCGTCCCCATTCAACCGTCCGTGTCCCGCGCCGCCGTTCGGAGTACGGCTGTTCATAGACGCTGTTCAAAGGGGTGCAGTAAACTGAGCCTGGGCGTCTTGCCGCCTCACCTCGGCCCGAGTCCTCAGCATGACCCCGCGAAAGTTCGTTCATCGTTGGCTGCTATTGGGTCTGGTGCTGCTCCAGCCGGTCCATGGCCAAGAGCCTGAGGTCAATCAGCTCGACACCGACATCCGGCTGTTCACCGTTTTGACGGCCATCAACGTGGCCGGCTACGACACCGGTTTCGGCTCCCCGTCCGACAGTGCCGTGCGGCGCGTGGTGCGGGGCGACCTCGACGGCATCGACGGGGCGAATCTGACGCGGCTCAAGAACTTCTATGAGCAGTTCAAGCTCGCCGATCCGGGCGCGAACCTGTCGCAGTACATCTCGTTCGCGCTGATGTGCGGGCCGCCGCCGTCGTTTGAGATTGAGGCCAGGCTGCCAACCGACCTGCCACCCGACGTCCGCAGGATTCGAACGCTCAGCCCCATTCTCGCGGAGTTCTACCGCGAAGCCGACATCGAAACGCTATGGAACCGCTACCAAGCCGCCTACGAGAACGTCATCGTCGAGTACCAAGAACCCCTGATTCAAACGGTTTTTGAGGTGACCGGGTACCTTCGATTGTCTCCGACGAGCCGGCAGGTCAGGAGCTTCAGAGTGCTGTTCGAGTTGATGGGCTCGCCGAACCATGTCTATAGCCGAAGCTATGAGGGAGTCGTCAACGTGGTGGTGCAGGCTTCGGCGGAGCCGCGAATCGAGGAAGTCCGTGACTCCTACTTGATGCATCTACTGGACCCTCTCTCCATTCGCTATGGGCAGGAAATCGCCAAGAAAAGCGAGATGGGCCGGTTCGCGCTCTTTGCACCCGCACTAGGCGCGGTGTACAAAGAGAACTTCCAGCTTCTGGTCTCGAAATCACTCGCCAACGCGGTCGAAGCGCGGCTCCATCGTGGAGGCGACGCAAAACGGGCGGCGATGGTGGATAAGAGTCTGCGCGAGGGCTTTGTCCTCACGCCGTACTTCTACGAGAAGCTGGCCGAGTATGAGAAGCAGGTCGAGGACTTCCGCCATTTCTATCCCGAGATGATCCGAGGGATCGACCTGAAGCGGGAAGGAGCGCGCCTGCAGAACACGAAGTTCTCTGAGGCCGAAGCCCCGAAGCCCGCGCAGCCGATTCGGCCGAGGCTCTCGGAACTCGACCAAATGCTGCAGCAGGCTGAGCGTCTGCTTTCGGCCAACAAGCTGCGGGAGGCCCGCAAGACGTTCCTGGCGGCGTATGAGAAGTCCGGGCGCAAGAGCGCTCAGGCGCTTTACGGCCTCGGCCGCTTGGCCCTCCACGAGGCTGACCCCGACTTGGCCCGCGACCAGTTTACGCAAGCGCTCACGACCGCGCCCGACCCCTACGTCGCGGCGATGTCGCACATCTACATCGGTCGCATCGAAGACGTGATGGGCAACCGCGAGCAGGCCGTCCAACACTACCAGCTCGCTCTCGGCACCGAAGACCCCTCGACACGCACCCGTGAGTTGGCACAACAGGGGCTAGACGAACCCTTCGGACCGTCGCGCGACGAAGAAGAAGAGGACGATCTGGATGAGGACGATCTAGATGAGGAAGATCTGGATGAGGAAGATCTGGATGAGGAAGATCTGGAGGACGACGATCTGGAAGAGGACGATCTGGGCGAGAAGAAGAACGCCAAGTAGTCGCCAGGCCACGGGTTTGGCACGGCTCGCGAGCCAGACGTAGCTTGGCTCGTTGCTCCGACCACGGCTGATCCATCCGCGTGGGGATGGGTTTCCGGCGGGGATGTTATGATCGGTTTCCGGTGCCACCCGGCATCGGCAATCCACCAAACACTCCAGGTTCAAGCGAATGAAGATCTCCAGCCGCATGGAGGGCGTCCGGGGCGAGGGCGCCTTCGACGTTCTCGTTAAAGCTCGAGCTCTCGAGGCGCAAGGCCGTTCGATCATCCACATGGAGATCGGCGAGCCCGACTTCCCCACCGCCCGCCACATCGTCGACGCCGGCCGGCGCGCGCTCGACGAAGGCTGGACCAAGTACGGGCCCACTCAAGGCGACCCCGAGTTGCGAGAGGTGATCGCCACGCGCGTCTCCGAGACACGCGGCATTCCGATTGACCCGGCGCGCGTCGTCGTGACACCGGGCGCGAAGCCCATCCTGTTCTTCCCGATGCTGGCGTTGCTCGAGCCGGGCGACGAGGTGCTCTATCAGAACCCGTCGTTCCCGATCTACGAGTCGGTGATTCGTTACTGCGGAGCGACGCCGGTCCCGTTGCCGCTGGTCGAGAGCCGCGGGTTCTCGCTCGACCTCGACTCGCTGCGGGAGAAGCTCTCGCCCAAGACCAAGCTGCTGCTGCTGAATTCGCCGCAGAACCCGACGGGCGGCCTGATTCCGAAAGAGGACGTCCGCGCGATTGCCGAGATGGTGCGTGACCGCGACATCGTGGTGCTTTCGGACGAGGTCTACAGCAGGATCTACTTCGACGAGAAGCCGTTTTCGATCGCGTCCATCGACGGCATGGCGGAGAAGACGATTATCCTCGACGGGTTTTCGAAGACGTATTCGATGACCGGCTGGCGCATGGGCTACGGCGTGATGCCCAGCAAGGAACTCGTCGACGCCGTCTGCCTGCTGATGGTCAACTGCGTCTCGCACACGGCGAGCTTTTCGCAACGCGCCGGCATCGAAGCTTTGACCGGCCCGCAGGATTGCGTCACCGACATGGTGGCGGAGTTCAAGCGCCGCCGCGACGTGATTGTGGAGGGCTTCAACCGCATCCCCGGCATGAGCTGCGCCACGCCGGGCGGCGCCTTCTACGCCTTCCCGAACGTGTCGAAGTGCGGCGTCCCGTCGGACGAGTTGGCCGACCGTCTTCTCAACGAAGCGGGCGTGGCTTGCCTAACCGGCACCAGCTTCGGCGCGTACGGCGAAGGGTACCTGCGATTCAGCTATGCTACCGCGCTGGATCAAATCAAAGAGGCGCTCGATCGTGTCGAAGATCTCATGCGGAAGATCGTGGGCTAGTGTAGTGCGTCAAGCAGATTGCACCTTATGCAAGGAGGCACGCATGCATGTACTGTTCGGCAGCCGCATGGGGCCCTGCGCAACGAGCGAGATCACGCTCGCCCAACAGGTTCTGCCGGCGCTGGCGAAGGGCATGCTGTGCTTGGCGGACCGCAACTTCCTCGGCTATCCGCTGTGGCGGCAAGCGAGTCAGACGGGCGCGCAACTGCTGTGGCGGGCTAGCAAGCGTGCCCGTTTGGACGTGCTTGAGCGCTTCGCCGACGGCTCCTACCGCAGTGCGATCTACGCCTCGCCAGCCGACCGGCGCAAGCGCCGCCGGCCACTCGCGGTGCGCGTCATCGAGTATCAGCTCGAGGGCATCGACGACGCCGAGGAGTTCTATCGACTGGTGACAACGATCCTCGATCCCGCGCAAGCGCCGGCGACGGAGTTGGCGGCGCTGTACTGCGAACGCTGGGAGATCGAGGGGGCGTTCGACGAACTCAAGACGCCGTTGCGCGGGGCGCGGATCGTGCTGCGCAGCAAGACGCCGGCGTTGGTACGACAAGAATTTTACGGATTACTGATGGCTCATTTCGCGATCCGCGAGTTGATGCACGAGGCGCCGCTGCACGCGGACGAAGATCCGGACCGATTATCGTACCTGCCTGCGGTGCGGGTGGTGCGACGCAAGAGGGCGCGGGCGGTCGCTCTCCCCCCCCCCCCCGCGGGACCAGAAAGTGTTGGATGAGGCGGTGTTGCGGGAACTACTGGGGGAGCGTGCGCCCTCGAGCCGCGGGATGCAACGACCGCGCGGCGTCAAGCGCAAGATGAGCAACTACAAGGTACGATCGCGTGGCGCGGTGTCCCGCAAGAGGACTGACTTCGCCTCCTGCGTCAGGATACTTAAATGACGAGTATTGCTGCTAGACCGCGCCCAGCAACTGATCGACGTGACCCTTCACCTTGACCTTCTCGTGGACTTCGGCAATCTTGCCCTTCTCGTCGATCACAAACGTTGAGCGAACGATGCCCATGTACCTCCTCCCGTACATGGACCTCTCTTGCCACACGCCATAGGCCTCGGCGATCGCGTGGTCCTCGTCGGCCAGCAGCGGAAACGGCAGGTCGAACTTCGCTTTGAATTTCTCGTGCGACTTCACGCCGTCGGGACTGACACCCAGGACGACGACGCCCTTGCGACGGAACTTGGTGATCGAGTCACGGAAGTCACAGGCCTCCTGCGTGCAACCCGGCGTGTTGTCCTTGGGATAGAAGTACAGCACGACCTTCTTGCCGCGAAGGTCTTTCAGTTTGACCGTTTCGCCTCCGTCGATCGTGGCCGTGAAGTCGGGCGCTTTGTCTCTCTGATTGAGCATTGCTTTCCTCCTGGATCAGACCTGTAGCGGATCGAGACCGTCCGGCACGCGGGGTGGGCCGCTGCACGCAGCATCGCCGGCGACTCCTGAGCGCGACTCACTCGGCTGGGCCGCCCCGAAGATCAACTCCATCTGCCGGTGACGGTATTTGAAGATCTTAGCCACGTCGCGCGCGACCAGCAACCGGTTGACAAGCGCTCCCCCCGGGGGGGCATAGCGAATGTGATCTTCGGCCAACGTCTGTCCGTCTTGTTCGCGGAAACGGTGTTCGTGTACCCAGAGCCGGTAGGGTCCGCGCCGCTGTTCGTCGACGAAACGATGCGGTGGTTCCCAAGCGGTGATTTCGCTCTGCCAGCGAATAGGCAAGCCCCGCAATCGGAGGCGATAGTCGATCGTTGTGTCCAACGCCAAGGAGATCGGCGCCGGCGTCAACACCTCGAAGCGCAGCCAGGGTGGCGTTAGCACTTCGAGATTGCGCGCATCGCAGAAGAAAGGGAACACCTCGATCAGTGGCTGGGGCAACCAGAGGCTCGTCTCGAACTCGAAGATCCTCATGTCACCACTGTAGCGGCTCTGACCAAGCGGGAGCGGGACGAACCGGAAAGGTCCACACGGCCGTCGGCTCCTACCGGGTGGGATGAACAACACGAATCAACGTTCGTTTGTAATCGTCGCGACCGCGTGTGCTTCCGCGGCTTCGCCCCGGCCCACCGGGCCCAGGCCCTCGGCGGTCTTCGCTTTGATGCTGACGCGATCCACGTCGATTCCCAGCGAGTCGGCTACCTTGCGGCAAATCTGCTCGCGGTGCGGGCCGATCTTCGGGCGCTCGATGATCACGGCTACATCGACGTTCACGATCCGGTAGCCCTGGTTTTCGACCAACTTCCGTGCGTGGTTTAGGAAAACGAGACTGTCGGCATCCTTCCATTGGGGTTCGGAAGGCGGGAAGTGCGAGCCGATGTCACCCAACCCGGCCGCGCCAAGCAGCGCGTCCGTGACTGCGTGAAGGAGAATGTCGGCGTCGGAGTGTCCCGATAAGCCCTTTTCGAAGGGAATCTCGATTCCGCCGAGAATCAGCTTGCGCCCTTCAGTCAGGCGGTGGGAGTCGTATCCGATGCCGGTGCGGTAGTCCACGCTCATCGGCTCTCCGCCGACGATTGACCGTAACCGCCCTGCTGCTCTTCTTCGTAGAAAAGGTTTGCCAACGCCATGTCGCTCGGCCGCGTGATCTTGATGTTGCGGTCGCTGCCCAGCACGACATGAACCGATTCGCCCAAGTGCTCAACGAGGCTAGCTTCGTCCGTGCCGATAAAACCGTCGCTCTGAGCCTGCTCGAAAGCCTCCTTGAGCAACGACAAGCGAAAGACTTGGGGCGTTTGAGCCAGGACGATGCGCTCGCGCAGCAGGGTCGACTGAATGATCGTTCGATCGACCTGCTTGATCGTGTCCACGGGCGGAATGCCGAGGATAGCGGCGCCGGTCTCGGCAGCCTTCTCAACGGCCTGCTCGATCTGCTCGATCGTCACAAAGGGCCGCACCGCGTCATGCACGGCAACCACGTCGGCGTCCGCCGGCGCGTGCGCCAGGCAGTTGCCCACTGACTCCTGCCGGTTGCGCCCGCCTTCGATGAGCCGTACCGGCTTGCCGTAGTTCTCACTTTCGAGTTGCTCGCCGAACGCAGCCATGTCCTCCCGCCGCACCGCGACGAGAATCTCGGAGACAGGCCCCGCTGCCACAAATTTGCGGATGGTGTGGACAAGAATGGGCGCGCCATCGAGCAGCATGAACTGCTTTCGGCTGGTGCCGGAGAACTCCGGCGAAGCCTTGCCCATGCGAGTGCCCAGCCCGGCGGCTGGAATGATCGCAACGACTTTCATCCCGCTCTTTCCCGATCACCCGCGCGCGCCGGGGACCAAGTGCCCGCCCTTCGCCACCGGAACGGGCCGGGCGGGAGCGGCGTGTGCCGCCTGTGAGGCTTGAGCCTTTTCCTCGAAGCGCCCGAAGATCATCTTTCCGGCGGTGGTCTGCAGCACGCTGGTCACGGTGATCTCGACGGTCCTCGAGATCTGCCGCCGCGCGTTGTCCACGACGACCATCGTGCCATCATCGAGGTACGCCACGCCCTGGTTGTATTCCTTGCCCTCTTTGAGGATGAAGACCCGCATGGTCTCACCCGGCAGGACGACGGGCCTGAGCGCGTTGGCCAATTCGTTGATGTTGAGTACGGATATGCCCTGGAGTTGGGCGAGCTTGTTGAGATTGAAGTCGTTGGTGACGATTTTGGCGTCGAACTCCTTGGCCATTTCGATCAGCTTGAGATCGACTTCTTTGAGTTTGGGGTAATCCGTTTCGAAGATCTGCACGTCGATGCCGGCAATCTTCTGTACTCGCTGCAGTATGTCGAGCCCGCGCCGTCCGCGGTTTCGCTTCAGAGCGTCGGCGGAGTCAGCGACGAGTTGCAACTCCCACAGGACGAACTGCGGCACGACAATCGTACCGTCCATGAAGCCCACTTCGGCCACGTCGGCGATACGGCCGTCGATGATCACGCTTGTGTCGAGGAGCTTGTAGGATTTCTTCTCAATCTTTTCGCCGCCGAACAGCCCCCCTAGCGCACCCAGGTTGAGCAGGTCCCCCTTGGCGGCTCCAACCACCAAGCCGACGTAGGTCATCAGCAGCATCACGCCGAGTTGGAAGAACGCGACGCTGTCGGACTCGAGACTCGAGCCCAGTACAAGACTCATCAGGAAGGCGCCCAAAATACCGAGACTCGAGCCGATCGCGGCTCCGATCAAGCGCTTGAGGCTGGCCCTCCGAAGGCGAATCTCGAAGACGACGATGGCGGCCCCGGAGACGAAACCGAACCCCGCCGCGGGAATCGACTCAAGACCGAAGGGTTGAACGTGGTATGAGAGCAGGCTGAAAACCGCCAAAAAAACGCCGCGTACGATCCAGAGGTCGAGCAAAACAGCACCTCCTTCCGGCTTGCAATAGGAACATTATCAATCACATAGGATTCGCAGGCCATGAAGCCGCCATGAGTATATCATCGGCCACTACACCGCACAAACGCCAAAGCCTGCAAGGCCAAGGCCGACTCGAAAGACGCGGTCGCTCCAGATCCGGGGTTCCGACGTTGGATTCGAACGGCGTAGCCGCTGACTTCTGATAGGATGGCCTCGGGAGTCGACCCGCCATGCCGAGATCGCCGAGCCGAATGGTGCGCGCCAGCTTGATCAGCACCGCCCTTGGATTCACTGTTGGATTGGGGGTATGTTTCGCCGCCGAGAGGCCGGTCGACCCCACGTTCCTCTATCGCCGGATCTCGGACATTGAGGCACAGCCCTCGGATCACACCACCGCGAGTTGCCGCTACCAGCCACTATTCGGCGACGGTGATTCGCAGGGCGGAATCGCGAAAGGGGTGGCCCGGCACGGGGTGTTGACGATTGATCCCGGCGGGGCCAGCGCGCCAGTGAATCATCCCTCCGAAGAGCAGGTCTACTTCGTACTCGATGGCAAGGGCCGAGTCAACTATGGCGGGGTGGAGACCGCGGTCAAGAAGAACGACTTCATGTACCTGGCGCCCGGAGTCGAACACGCGGCGGCCAACCCTTCCGACCAGCCGCTTCGGATCGTGGTGATGGGTTACCACATCCCGCAGGGAAGCAAGATCAAGGCGCCCGCGACGCTCCCCATTGCCAACGTCGACCAAGCCAAGAAACAAGTGCTCTCTGGACATCCACCGTCGACTCGCTATCAGCTACTGATGGGCGACGTCAACAGCAAGCGCGACCTGCTCGCGACGGCGCAGGTGCTGACCAGCCTGTTTGTGATGGAGTTCGACGCCGGGGGAACAAACCATCCGCATCACCACGTCAAGGAAGAGGAGATCTACCTGTTGCTCGACGGGGAGGGAGATATGGTGGCGGGCGGCGGGGTCGACGGCGTCGAAGGCCGC
Source organism: Bryobacterales bacterium (assembly GCA_965261065.1). Lineage (GTDB taxonomy): Bacteria > Acidobacteriota > Terriglobia > Bryobacterales > UBA6623 > JAKZVK01. The sequence goes on from OZ253444.1 coordinate 1,146,930, forward strand.
CATCCCGCGAAGCCCGGCGACGCCTACTTCGTTCGGCTCAACGCTACGGTCGGATTCTACGCTTCTCCCAAACTGGGGGTGCGCAAAGCCCACATCCTGGCTGCCCGCTCGCTTTACCCCGGCATGAAGAAGTAGCGCCGACCCGAGAAGGTTCACGGTTGCCCGGCACATAAAGATTGTGGTATCCAAGAGATGCCCGCCTTTGAACCGCGTCTGTTAATCTGCCCGAAAAGGGTCAGGTGACGGTCTCAGTTATTATTCCGAACTGGAACCGCCGCGATTTGCTCGAGCGCCTGTTGGCGTCGCTACGAGAGCAGATTCTGCCGGCGGGGATCCAGATGGAGGTGTTGGTCGTGGATAACGGCTCGACCGACAGTTCCGTCCAAGTGGCTCGTCGGTCCGGAGTCAACGTTCTGTGTCTTGCCCGCAACGAGGGTGTTAGCCGCGCGCTCAACCGTGGGATTCAGGCGTCCGCCGGTGAATACGTTGTGTTGCTCAATAACGATGTTGAGCTGACGCCGAACTGGCTCTCCGAGTTGCTATCCACAATGAGTGACCCCCAGGTTTGGTTCGCGACGGGCAAAATGCTGCAGCACGACAACCGAGGGCAAGTCGATGGCGCCGGAGATGCCGTTTGCCGCGGCGGTACGTCCTGGCGGTTGGGTCATGGCAAAGCCGACGGGGCCGCCTTCACCGAATCGCGGCCGACTTACTTCCCGTCGGCCACGGCCACGTTGATCCGCCGGGCGTTCTTCGACCGGGTGGGACTGCTCGATGAATCCCTCTTTGCGTACCTCGAGGATGTCGATCTCGGTTTTCGAGCCGCCATCGAGGACCTGCCGGGGCGGTACGTACCTGAGGCCGTAGCGTATCACCGCGGCAGCGACACCGCCGGGGCGTGGAGCCCGCGGATGGTTGAATGGCTCACGTGTCACCAGTTGCTGTTGCTTGGCAAGTTCTATCCGGGAAGGCTCTTGTTGCGATTCGGGTGGCCCATCTTGGTGGCGCAACTACTGTGGGCTCTGCTGGCGTTGTCACGTGGTCGCGCGGTCGGCTGGGCTCGCGGCTTCGCGCGGGGAGTGGCTCGTTGGCGCGGGACTCGCCGAGGTTCGCAAGCCTTGCGCAAGCAGCCGCAACGATTGGGTGCCGTCCTCGAGTCCACCGAGGCCGAGATCCTGCGGGTGCAACGCGCCACGGGGTGGGACACGTATTGGAAGTGGTACTTTTGGCTCGCTGGTGGCGCGAGCCGCGGCGCGTGGGGTACGGCGGGAGCACGGTCGTGACCTCCGATGTCGCGGCGGTGATCGTGACGCACAACTCCGCTTCGGTGATCCGCCGCTGCCTGCGCGCCGCTGCCGGCTGTGGCGAAGTGGTCGTCGTCGATAACGCGTCGGCCGACGACACGTCTGAGGTTGTTCGCAACGAGTTCCCCGCCGTGAAGCTGATCCACAATCCGGACAATCGGGGATTCGCGGCAGCGGCCAACCAGGGTATTCACGCCACGCGCCGTCCCTTTGTGCTACTGCTCAATCCCGATGCCGTGCTCAAGACGAGCGTCGAGCCACTCGTGGGAGCATGCGTTCAATCCGGCGTCGGCGCCGCCGCGGGCAGGCTCCTGGATGAGCACGGCCAACACCAAGCCGGGTTCAACGTCCGTCGGTTTCCGACGGCCACAAGTTTGGTCTTCGAAGTGCTGGGAATTAATCGTATGTGGCGGTCGAACCCGGTCAACCGGCGCTACCGTTGCTTGGAGCTTGATCCCGAGCAGCCGCAGGAAGTCGAGCAGCCGGCCGGTGCTTTCTTAATGGTCAAGCGGGAAGTACTTGACCAAATCGGCTATCTCGACGAACGGTTCCGCCCGCTCTGGTTCGAAGATGTCGATCTCTGCATGCGTATCCGTCAGGCCGGATATGCCATCCGCTACGTGCCCGCCTCGATCGCCGAGCACAGCGGGGCGCATTCGGTACCTTCGCTCGACGTGCGGCAGCGACACCTCGCTTGGTATGGTAATCTCTTACGCTTCAACTACAAGCACTTTCCCACGTGGACCTGTCGCCGGCTTCACGCCGCCGTCATGGGGGGAGTCGTGTGCCGGTGGTTGTACTGTGTCTTAGGGTCGAAAACAAGCCAGGAGCGTGACGCCTACCGAGAGGTCATCAAGCTGATCGCGGACACCCGTCCTTTCCAGGGCGCAAGCACCGCCATTCCAATGGAAAGCACCTCCCCTGCTGCTTATAAATCAAGTTGAAGTCCATGATCCTCAAAGAACTGGTCTCGGTTACCATCGTCACCTACAACAGCGGACGGTTCATCCGCTCTTGTCTCGACTCCGTCCTCGATCAACGTTATCCGAACATCGAGTTAATCGTCATCGATAACGCCTCGACCGACGGCACGCCCGACATTCTCGAGTGTTTCGAAGACCGCTGCACCATCGTTTACAACGAAGAGAACATCGGTTTCGCCGGTGCGCAGAACCAAGCGATCGGGCTGTCGCGTGGCGATTGGGTTTTGACGCTCAACCCGGACGTCATGCTGCTGCCGACGTTCGTTTCGAACCTGATGGAGCAAGCTTCGGTCGATCCGCGCGTGGGAACGATGTGCGGCAAGCTGATGATGATGGATGCTTCGTTCGAGATCCCCGACCAAGGGGTCGTTGACTCCACCGGCATCTACTTTACGCCGATGCAGCGACACTTCGACCGCGGCTGCCTCGAAACCGACAACGGCCACTACTTGAACTACGAGTACGTGTTCGGCGCCACGGCAGCGGCCGCCTGCTACCGCCGCGAGATGATCGAAGACATCTCGGTCGAGAATGAGTTCTTCGACTCCGATTTCTTCACCTATCGTGAAGACGCGGATGTCGCCTGGCGGGCGCAACTGCTCGGTTGGAAATGTATCTATGCTCCGACCGCCTGCGGGTATCACGTACGCAAGCTGCGTCCGGGGATGAGGCGGTATTTGCCCCCCGAGATCAACATGCACTCGGTCAAGAACCGCTTCCTGATGCGCGTGAAGAACATGACGGCCGGCGTTTACCTCCGCAACCTACTTCCCATTACGTTCCGGGACGCCGGCATCATCGCCTATTGCTTGTTGGTCGAGCACTCGTCTCTCAAAGCTTTCTACCTTCTCGGCAAGCAATTCGAGGCGACGATGAAAAAGCGCCGCATCATTCAGCAACGGCGGCGCGTCGACGACGCCTACATGTCGCAGTGGTTCCGCTTCTCGCCGGTCAGCCTGCCTCTGACGCAGGCAGAGACCGAAACCGTTGAGCCGGTTCGCGTTCGCGAAGTTTGATTCCCGATGAGAATCGCCCTCCTGGGCACGCGCGGCATTCCAGCAAACTACGGTGGGTTTGAGACCTTCGCCGAAGAACTGTCGGTAAGGCTCGCTCGGCGCGGGCACGCGGTTACCGTCTACGGCCGCACCAACAACGTCACCACGCGCGACCGGAACTACCGCGGCGTCCGGTTGGCGCTGCTACCGACGATCCCTCACAAGTACTTCGATACGGTTTTCCACACCTTCCTTTCGACTCTGCATCTGCTGGTGCACCGCTTTGATGTGGTCCTTTACTGCAACGGAGCGAATGCGGTCTTCACCTGGATGCCCCGCCTACTCCGGATGCCGGCCGTGCTCAACGTCGACGGCCTCGAGAGGCAGCGGCGCAAGTGGAATGCGCTGGCGCGAGGCTGGTATCGCCTCTCGGAACGGCTAGCGACCTGGTTTCCCAACGAGGTCGTCGCCGACGCCCAGGTGATTCAGGACTACTACGCGCGGCGTTACCACCGCAAGACGCATCTCATCGCCTACGGTGCCGAAACAGGCAAGGTGCGAACGACCGAGGCGCTCGACCGGCTGGACCTGCGTGCGAATGAGTATTTTCTCTACGTCAGCCGGATGGAGCCTGAGAACAACGCTCTCTTGGTCGTGCAGGCTTTCGAGAAGACGTTGCTCGACAAGAAGCTTGTCATGGTGGGAGATGCTCCCTACGCCGAAGACTACATTCGTCAAGTCAAGGCGACCAATGATCCGCGAATCCTTTTCACCGGCGCGATCTACGGCCGCGGCTACCGGGAACTGCAGTCGCACTGCCTGGCCTACGTGCACGCGACCGAGGTCGGGGGCACGCACCCGGCGTTGATCGAAGCGATGGGGCGCGGCTGTCCGGTCCTCTATCTCGACACGCCCGAGAACCGTGAAGTAGCCGGGGAAGTCGGTGTCGCCTTCACCAAAGATGAAGCTGAACTCGCAGGCGTGTTGGAATCGCTCGCCCGGATGCCACGGGAAGAACGCCAGTCGCTGGGACGATCGGCGCTGGAATGGGTGCGGCGGCGTTACGACTGGGAGGCCGTGACCGATCGGTACGAAGCGCTTTTTCACAGTCTCGCCGGCCGGGCGGACGCCCAAAAACCGACCGCGGATGTGCGCACCGTCGCGTGAAGCCCGGGACGGCGATCGCACGGAACGCCGGTTCCTCACGTCCTTTTTCGATACCCTAGTGGCTTAGATGGCTGAAGCGTCTCACAAGCTGGGGTTCGTGTATCTTGTCGGCGCGGGGCCGGGCGATCCGGAGTTGATCACGGCTCGAGGACTGCGGCTGATCGAGTCGGCCGACGTCATACTCTACGACCACCTGGCCCCGGTGAGCCTGCTCGATGACGCTCCTGAGACAGCCAAGACCATCTATGTGGGCAAGAAGCGCGCCCTTCACGCGCGAACGCAACAAGAAATCAACGAGATCTTGATCAGCGAAGCCCGCGCGGGGCGCCACGTGGTGCGTCTCAAGGGCGGCGACCCATACATCTTTGGCCGTGGTGGCGAAGAAGCCGAAGCGCTGCACGAAGCCGGTATCCCATTCGTGGTCGTCCCCGGAGTGACCTCGGCGGTCGGGGTCGCCGCCTACGCGGGCATTCCGCTCACGCACCGGAGCGCAACGTCGAGCCTCACCTTCGTCACCGGCCACGATGTGGACGCGATCGACTGGGCTCAACTGGGCACGCATGGCACCCTCGTGATCTTCATGGGGCTGACGACGTTCTCCGAGATTGCCCCCCGGCTGATCGCGGCCGGCCGGCCCGCGGCAACGCCCGCCGCGGCGGTTCGCTGGGGGACACGCGGCGATCAAATAACCGTCGAAGGCACGCTCGAGAATCTGCCTGGTAAGATTGAAGCCAGCGATCTCAAGCCGCCCGCGCTGCTTGTCGTCGGAGAGGTCGTCGCCCTCCGCCCGAAACTGAACTGGTTCGAGCACTTGCCGCTATTCGGGCAACGCATCGTCGTGACGCGCCCGCGGGAGCAAGCCGCTTCGCTTTGCGCCAAGCTACGCGACCTGGGTGCGGATGTGGTCTTATTCCCCACCATCAAGGCCCGCCCGCCCGAGGATTGGGCGCCGCTCGATCGGGCCATCGAGAAGCTCGAAACATACGACTGGCTGATCTTTACCAGCGCCAACGGCGTGCGCTACTTCATCGAAAGGCTCGATGCGGGCCCCGCGGACCTTCGAAGTCTGAACGCGAAGATCTGTGCGATTGGTCCGGCAACGGCAGAGTACTTGCAACGCTTACACCTCAAAGTCGACCGCGTGCCGGAGGAATACGTCGCCGAAAGCCTGCTCGAAGCGTTGGGCGAGGAAGCTCTGGACGGTAAACGCATCCTGTTGCCACGGGCCAAGATCGCGCGAGATCTGATCCCGGCGGAGTTGACGAAGCGGGGAGCGCGCGTGGATGTGGTGGCGGCGTATGAGACCGTGATCCCTCCCGAGTCGGAGGCGCGCGCGCGCGACCTGTTCGGCGGCGAGGGGAAGCCGGCGTGGGTGACGTTTACCAGTTCATCGACGGTCAACAACTTCGTGCGGTTGTGCTCGGCCGGCGCGCTCGACGGCGTCCGCGTAGCGTCGATCGGCCCGGTGACGACACGGACCGCAACAGAGCTTGGGGTCAAGGTGGATGTGGAGGCCCAGCAGTACACCGTGGAAGGGTTGGTCCGTGGGATCGTCGAGGCTCGGGCCTTGGTACTTGCCTGACTGTACTTACCTGACTGGGCCTGCCGGAAGAACGCATTGAGCGGAAAGGAATCATTCTGATGGCCGAGAAGTATCGAACCGAGAAAGACAGCATGGGCGAGGTGCAAGTCCCCGCCGACGCCCTGTACGCGGCGCAAACACAGCGTGCCGTCGACAACTTTCCGATTAGCGGACTGCGGTTCCCGCGCACGTTTCTGCGCGCGCTGGGCATGGTCAAGGGCGCGGCCGCGGCGGTCAATGAAGAGTTGGGCTTGATGCAGCCCGACATGTCGACGGCAATCCAAGCCGCCGCCAAAGAGGTCGAGGACGGTCTTCACGACGACCACTTCCCGCTCGACATCTTCCAGACCGGCTCCGGTACCAGCACCAATATGAACGCTAACGAGGTGATCGCGACCCTGGCGACCGCGAAGCTCGGCAGTAAGGTGCACCCCAACGATCACGTCAACATGGGGCAAAGCAGCAACGACGTCATCCCCACAGCCATTCACGTCAGCGCCTACCTCGAGACGGCCGAGACCCTGTTGCCCGGCCTCGCGTACCTGCGGGACACCCTCGACGCCAAGGCCGAGACACTTGACGGCGTCGTCAAGACCGGCCGCACCCACCTCATGGACGCCCTGCCGATTCGCTTCAGCCAGGAGCTGGGCGGCTGGAGCGGCCAGATCAGCCACGGCATTGCCCGCGTTCGCTCGGCGCTGCCTCGCGTCTCGGCGCTGGCGTTGGGCGGCACCGCCATCGGCACCGGCGTGAACGCCCACCCCGAGTTCGGCGCGCGCGTGGCGAAGCGGCTGTCGGCGGTGACCGGTCTTCCTTTCCTCTCGAGCCGCAACTATTTCGTGAGCCTGTCAAGCCAGGACGCCATCGTCGAGCTCAGCGGGCAGATCAAGACGGTGGCCGTCTCCGTTACGAAAATCGCGAACGATCTGCGTTGGATGAACAGCGGTCCTCAAGCCGGCATCGGCGACTTGGCCCTGCCCTCGCTCCAGCCCGGCAGCAGCATCATGCCGGGCAAGGTGAATCCGGTGATCCCCGAGGCGGCCACGATGGTGTGCGCGCAGGTGATTGGCAACGACGCGACCATCACCATCGGCGGCCAGTCGGGCAACTTCCAATTGAACGTTATGCTGCCCGTGATCGCGTACAACATCCTCGAAAGCGCCCGCCTGCTGGGCAATGTCGTCCGCGTACTCGCCGACAAGGCGGTCAACGACTTCAAGGTCAACGAGGAGCGCGTGGCTGATCTGGTCGAGAAGAACCCGATCCTCGTCACCGCCCTCAACCCCGTGATCGGGTACGAGAAAGGCGCCGCCGTCGCCAAGAAAGCCTACGCCGAAGGCCGCAAGCTGAAAGAGGTAGCCCTAGAGGAAACCGACCTCACCCCGGAAGACCTCGACCGCCTGCTCGACCCGCGCAAGATGACTGAGGGCGGCATCGCCGAGTAGCGGGAGTAATGGGGTGTGCGACAAATTTGTGAGGCTCAGGCCGCGCGAGCGCGATTCTCCCAGTAGTCGTCGAAGCGGTTGCTGAGCCGTGCGCAACGCAAAGCCGTGATAGCGTTCGCGCCGCGCACGCTCCAGAACATGCCCGAGCGCTTCAACCGACTCGCAATGACGGTGCGGCAACCCGCCTCGATCACGCCTGAGCCCACAAACAAGCCCTGCCGGCGAAACTCGCCGTAACGCATGCGCTCCGCATGGCGCTGGAAGTAGTCCGCCTCCAGCGCCAGCGGATGCGCCAACTCCGGGTCGTCGGTTTCGATCTCGCGCAGCGCAGTGACGAGTTGCTCGATGCGCCCCGCGTCGAGCTTTTTCTGCATGCGCCGCGCCCAACCGCGGAGGCGCTTTTGTTGTTGGGGAAACAGCTTCGACGCCAGCTCCCACAGATGTTCGCGAGCGTGATACAAGTCGACGATCTCGATCGCGCCGGGAAAGTATTCGTGCGAAAGATTCCAGATCCAGTCCGCACCGTCGCCAAGCACGACCTTCTTGCGCGCCCGACTCCAACCCCGTCGCCAAGCCTCGCTGTAAATGCGGCGTCCGAAGGCGGCGGCGTCCTCGATCGCGCCGGTGTAGCTGGTCGAGTCTTCGTCGCGCACGGGACGACCTTGTTCGTCGCAGCTTGTTTGCGTGAACACACAGCCGAGCTTGACCTCGCGCGTGCCGGCCGGGCCGCCGTCCTTACCCTTGCGGCCGGCCGTCTCGGCGGCGGTGACCGGTACGCCCGTGCCGTCCATCTCGATGTAGAGAATCGGAGTTTCAGGTCCTGACATCGCAGGAAGCTCCAGCGGTACGGCGCGCGCGATCGCGGCTTGTTCTTCGCTGGCGACATCTTCGCCGATCGCCTCGGCTTCGCGCTCGACAGCCTTGGCGGTCAGCCGCACTCCGGCCAACTCGTCGAGCAACGCGCGACCGCGATCGAACGACGTCTCGGAGCCGACCAGCGCCGTCATGCGGCGCACGCCTGGCGAATACTACGTCGCTTTGACGGCCAGCTCTTGGTCGTGCGGCGCGAAGCCTTTGCCGCAGCGGCTGCAGTGATAGTACGGCCGTTCGACGACGACCTCGCCCAGCATCGTGACGAGCTTCTTCGGCCGCCGACCGGCGTAGCGCGCTGGCGAGCCGCAGGCGCAGGGCTGCTGCGATTCGCCGGCCGCGTCTTCGTTCAACAGCGTATCGAGCAAGACAGCGCCGGCTTGATGCAGCGCGTCGCGCGTCGCCTGTTCGACGGCTTCGAGGTCGAGCGACCCGCGCTTGCGCCTCTCACACAAGACGACCCGTAGCAGCCTCCCTACTTCTACGGCGACTTCTTGCTGGATCGCCTCGGCCGTTTTTTTTCCTGCGGACTCAGCTCGGCGTCCTCGGCGACGGGGCGCAAGCGGCAGATCTGTTCGTTGACTTCGAGCAGTTGTCGGCTCAGCTCCCGGAAGCGGTGAAAAGCCTCAACTTCGCGTTGCGCTTTGCGCCGCTGGGCGGGCGAGGAAAAGGTCTCACTCACGGTCTTGCCGTTGACCTTCCTGGTCAGGCGGTAGTTCGGGCCATGAGCGGGCTGGCCGGGCTGATGGCAGCGGCAGGACGGTTTGCCGCAGCGGCCGCTGACAGCGCTGATGGATCCGCTGCGGAAGTCTCCTAGATCGAGAATCCGAGCGAGGATGGCCTTTCGTTGACGTTCGAGCGCGACGAGAGATTCAGGCATAGTACGCCTCCTTTCCTAACGTATCACTACGTAAGGATTCGCACGCAAAAAAGGGGAACCCGCAAATCATCACTTTCTTGTCGCGCACCCGGAGTAATGCCCCTCGCTCTCCACAATATTACAAGCCTGGTATCCACTTGACTCAGGTGACCCCAACATCTTGTAGTTGGGCTCACAGCGTCTTAGCGTCCCAATCGGCGACGATCGAGCGGTACGGCGTCGGCTCCACCGCCATGGCCTGCTGCACAAGGCGGTAGAAGAGCTTGCCCCGACTGCGTGATCTGCGCCGATTGAAGCGGAACACGAACTCGTCGAGATAGTAGTCCAGATGCTCGTGGCTGACCGCCCCCTGATGCGTGCCCAGCATCCAGCGCTTGAGTAGCGAGATCGCCAAGTGCACCCTCGGCAGTAGCTGCGAGGCCTGCTCGCGGCGGTTGTTAATCGAGATGATACGACGCTGGTAGTCCTTCTTCTTGAGCGGATCGTAGCCCGACCAGTTGTCGGTAACAACCACGCTGCCCGGCTCGACCGACTCCTCGACGAAGGGCATCAAACTGGCCGCCGAGGCGTTCTGAACGCGCTGCATGCGGATGCGCCCCAGCCCGGTGCCTCTCTCTTCCGCGGCGACTGCAATCAACGCTTTACGCTCGGTCTGCCGGCCGATTACCCCTTCTTCTTCAGCGCCCCAGTAGGTCTCATCGACCTCGACGAGGCCCGTCAATCGCTCCCGCCCCGGGCGCACCATCGCTCGCCTCAGCTTGTGCATCCAAGGCCAGGCGGTTTGGTAACTGCCCAGTCCCAGAACGCGCTGTAGACCCAGGGCGCTGGCCCCATTCTTCTGCGTGGTGATGGTCCACATCGCCCGGAACCACAGCCGCAGCGGCTTGCGTGTGTCTTGAAAGATCGTGCCGGCGGTGACGGAGGTTTGCCGCCCGCAGCGAGCGCATTCGAACCACACTTTGCGCACCGGCCAAGCGCGCTCATGCCCACACCTTGGACAGCGGAAACCCTCTGGCCAGCGCAAGGCGAACAGATAGTCGCGGCAAGCCTCCTCGCTCGCAAAGTGAGACTCGAATTCGAGTTGGTCGCGCGGGTAATCCTCCACCAGGCCCTACACTACATCTTGGGGTCACCTGAGTCAAGTGGATACCCAGCTATTACAATTGGGTAGTGGCTCAATTTGGCTGCGCCACGCTGGGTGATGGGCGTGCGCTGCACACTGCGCCGGAAGGCCGTCGTTTCTCAAGTCGCCTTCAGGCTGCCTTCAGGCGGCTTCAGGCGGCTTCCGCGCGAAGCGCGTTGTAGGCCGGTCGTTTACGGCCGGTTCAGTGTGGCCCTTCGTTCCTGCCCAGGGCGCTTCAGCGTCCTTCCGATACACCGGCTTGAGCCACCGTGGATGGCTGATCCGGTGTCCGTGAGACCGTCATGGCTGAAACTGAGCCACTACCTGAAATTGGGTCAGTTGTCGCCGCATGCAGCTTTCGGCTTTGCCGGCTCGACCAACATGAAATCCTACGTTTTCAAGGTCGTGGTTGAGCCCGATGAAGGCGCGTGGTCGGCGCATTGTCCAGCGCTGGCGAAGCTGGGTGCAGCCACGTGGGGCCGCACCAGAGAAGAAGCTCTGAAGCACATTGACGAGGTGGTTCGGATGATCGTGGAGGAGTTGATCGAAGACGGCGAACCCGCCTCTACACCGCTGTAATCTCCACCTCTCTGGTGAGAGTCGTCGGCTCCGGAATTGGCTCGCCATCTTCTCGCATGCCTTCGAGGTGCAGTTCGATCGCCGCGCGGATGTTTTCTTCGATCTCTTCAAGGGTGCGCCCCGTTGTGATGCAGCCGGGCAGATCGGGCACAAAGGCGGAGTAGTTGTTGGGGCCTTTCTCAATGACCACCGCGTATTTCTTCGTCGGCCTCAACCGAGCCGCATCCGCTTCATCTATCCCTTCACCATCTGCCGCAGGACGTACTGCAGGATGCCGCCGTTCTGGTAGTAGAGCACTTCCTGCGGGGTGTCGATCCGAACTATGGCTCTGAACACAATTGAGGCCCCGCCGTCGTCAGATGCTGCGGTGACGGAAACCTCTTTCACCGAACCATCGCCGAGCCCCTCAATGTCATACGTCTCCCGGCCGGTCAAGCCGAGGGATTCGACACTCTCCCCGGGCTTGAACTCTAGCGGCAGCACACCCATACCGATCAAGTTCGAGCGGTGGATGCGCTCGTAGCTTTCGGCGATCGCCGCGCGCACTCCCAACAGCCTCGGTCCCTTGGCGGCCCAATCGCGCGAGGAGCCCGAGCCGTACTCTTTCCCTGCCAACACCAGCGTCGGAACGCCCGCGTCTTTGTACTTAATCGCAGCGTCGAAGATCGACATCTGCTCACCGGCCGGCAGATGCTCGGTCCACCCGCCCTCGGTGCCCGGCGCGAGCTTGTTGCGCAATCGAATGTTGGCGAACGTGCCCCGCATCATCACTTCATGGTTACCCCGCCGCGAGCCGTAGGAGTTGAAGTCTTTGGGCTCGACGCCGTGCCCGACGAGGTAATGTCCCGCCGGGCTGTCGGCCTTGATGGCGCCGGCGGGCGAGATATGGTCGGTCGTCACGCTGTCGCCCAGTAGCGCCAGCACTCGCGCCCCGCGGATGTCGGTGACCGGTCCCGGTTCGGGCGCCATGTCTTCGAAGTACGGCGGGTGCTTGACGTAGGTGGAGTCGGGATCCCAGGCGAATAGGTCCGTAGCCGTCGCGTCGAGCGCGCTCCAATGAGTGTCGCCGGTGAACACTTCGCCGTAGCTGTTGCGAAACATCTCCGAATCGACCGCCGACGCGATGGTGTCGTGAATTTCTTTCTGAGACGGCCAAAGATCGCGCAAGTAGACCGGCTTGCCTTCCAGGTCGTTGCCAATCGGTTCATTGACAATATCGATGTCGGTGCGGCCGGCCAGAGCATAGGCGACGACCAACGGCGGCGACGCCAGATAGTTCATGCGCACTTCCGGATGCACACGCCCTTCGAAGTTGCGATTGCCCGACAGCACCGAAGCGACAACCAGATCGCCTTCCTCGATCGCCGCCGACACCTCGGGCGGCAACGGGCCGGAATTGCCGATGCACGTCGTGCACCCGTAGCCGACGAGGTTGAATCCGATCAAATCGAGGTAGTGGTCGAGACCGGACTTCTTCAAATACTCGGTGACCACCTTCGATCCCGGCGCCAAGCTGGTCTTGACCCAAGGCTTCGCCTGCAGGCCGCGCTCGACCGCCCTCTTGGCCACCAATCCAGCGCCGAGCATCACCGCCGGGTTCGACGTGTTGGTGCAACTCGTGATCGCGGCAATCACCACCGCCCCATGGCGTAGTTCGTGTTCGCCTCCCTTGATCGCGACCTTCGGCCAGGCTTTGACCGCCACCGCTCCACTGCCGGCGTCGGAGCCGGAACCGCCGCTTCCCCGAGCCGCCAGAATGTCGTCCACCGCCTTGTCACAGGCTTGCTTGGCCGTCGCGAGCGGAATGCGATCCTGCGGACGCTTAGGGCCGGCGAGGCTGGGCTCGACGTCGCCCATGTCGAGTGCGAGCGTATTGGTGTAGGCGGCCTCGGGCCCACCCGCCAAACGAAACATGCCTTGCTCCTTGGCATAGGCCTCGACCAGGGCGACCTGCTCATCATCCCGTCCCGTGAGGCGCAGATACGTGAGCGTCTCGTCGTCGACGGGGAAGATCCCGCAGGTGGCGCCGTACTCGGGCGCCATGTTGGCGATCGTGGCTCGGTCGGCCAGCGGCAGCCCCTCCAAGCCGTCGCCGAAGAACTCAACGAACTTGCCGACGACGCCCTTGGCGCGCAGCATCTGCGTAACGGTCAACACCAGGTCGGTGGCGGTGGAGCCTTCCGCCAGGAGCCCGGTCAGCTTGAAGCCGACCACCTGCGGGATCAGCATCGACACCGGCTGGCCGAGCATGGCCGCCTCGGCCTCGATGCCGCCGACGCCCCAACCGAGCACGCCGAGCCCGTTGATCATCGTAGTGTGTGAATCGGTGCCGACCAGCGTGTCGGGGAACGCCTGTGTTACGCCGTTCGACGCCTGTGAGAACACGACCCGCGCCAGGTACTCCAGGTTGACCTGATGCACGATCCCCGTCTCCGGCGGCACGACCCTGAAGTTGTCGAACGCCTTCTGACCCCATTTGAGGAATTGGTAACGCTCCTTGTTGCGCAAGTACTCGAGTTCGCTGTTGAATTGGAGCGCCTCGCCGCTGCCGAACCTGTCCACTTGCACCGAGTGATCGATCACCAGCTCGGCCGGCTGCAGCGGGTTGATGCGCGAGGGGTCGCCGCCCATTGCCTTCATGGCGTCGCGCATCGCCGCAAGATCCACGACCGCCGGCACGCCCGTGAAGTCTTGCATCAACACCCGCGCGGGACGGTAGGCGATCTCTTGGCTCGGCGTGGCGGCCGGGTCCCACGCAGCCACCGCCCTGATGTCGTCGGCCGTGACGGTCGTGCCGTCTTCGTGACGCAGCAGGTTCTCGAGCAGGATCTTGAGCGAATAAGGCAGACGGCCGAGCTTGTCCTGCCCGACGGCGTCGAGCCGGAAGATCTCATATTCGCGGCCGGAGGCCTTAATCGTGGCGCGGGCGCCAAAGCTGTTCATGATGCTGACTCCCTGATCCAGGGGCGGCTTGAAGCGGGGAAAGTGACCGAGCCGACCGGAGTGTTCGGCTGGAGTATCCTTCCCCGGCTCAAACCTTCATCATCCCAAGCCGCTTCGGCCGGCACAAGCCGAATCCAACGTGGGCCCAAAACCGTCCGTACGCCTTGAGCACCGCTCGGCGCCCCGACCTCGGCGCAACACTATTCGACCCGCCACTCAGAGCGACTGACCCGGGCTAGCGCTGCGCGCCGTTGCGTTGTTGCGGCTCGGAGAAGGAATGGGCGCGCCGCGGATCGCCCAAGTCTCGCCCCTGACGCACGGCTGCTACACTTCCAAGACCTGTTAGCAAGGTATGACTGACGTCTTTACCATCCGTCCTCAACGGCGGGCGCCATCGGCGGCGCTCGTTCCCTATGTCCTGATCACGTTTGCGATCGCTTGGGGTATTATCGGGCTCTATATCTTTCGCCCGGAGCAGGCCGTCGCCTGGTTTGGCGAGATCACCGGCACACACCCGCTCTATGTCATGGCCACGTGGGCCCCCGCCTTTGCGGCATTCGCCGTGGTGTGTTTCTTTGGCGGCGGCGCCGGACTCAAGGCATATCTCACGCGCCTCGCTCTTTGGCGATGTTCAATCGGGTGGGGCGTGTTTCTGCTGATCGGGGTGCCGTTGACCTTCGCGGCGGGGGCTTTGGTGAAAGGCACGCTGACCGACCCATTGCCGTTCGACAGTCTCGGTTCTGCTTTGGCCCTGATGGGCTTCATGCTGTTTCTCGGGCCGGTGGAAGAGTTCGGCTGGCGCGGGGTGGCCCAGCCCCTTCTGCAACGGCACGTGGCTCCGATTTGGGCCGGACTGCTGATTGGCGCGACGTGGGGCTTTTGGCATTTCCCGGCCTTCTATTTGTCCGGGACGGTGTACACGGATTGGAGTTTTCTGCCCTTCTTTATCGGCAACGTCACCCTTGCCGTGATCGTGACACCGCTGTTCAATGTCTCGCGCGGCAGCATCCTCTTGCCGGCGCTGTTTCACTTCCAGCTGATCAACCCGCTTTGGCCGGATGCCCAGCCCTATGACACCTGGTTCTTCGTCCTGGTTGCAGTCGTCGTCTGGGTGAATCGCAAGACGATGTTCACGCGGGAAGGCGCCGTGACCGAAGTAATCCCGGGCGCGAGTCGTTACAATCGGCGGGAGCCGCCCGTTGTGTCGTCACCCACCTCCTTCGCAAGCACACTCAGCTCCCGTTTGCGTGCTAGCGGGTCGGCATGGGTGCGCGACAAGAAAGTGATGATTTGCGGGGCCCCCTTTTTTGCGTGCTAATCCTTACGCAGTGATACGTTAGGAAAGGAGGCGTACTATGCCCGAATCTCTCGTCGCGCTCGAACGTCAACGAAAGGCCATCCTCGCTCGGATTCTCGATCGAGGAGACTTCCGCAGCGGATCCATCAGCGCTGTCAGCGGCCGCTGCGGCAAACCGTCCTGCCGCTGCCATCAGCCCGGCCAGCCCGCTCATGGCCCGAACTACCACCTGACCAGGAAGGTCAACGGCAAGACCGTGAGTGAGACCTTTTCCTCGCCCGCCCAGCGGCGCAAAGCGCAACGCGAAGTTGAGGCTTTTCACCGCTTCCGGGAGCTGAGCCGACAACTGCTCGAAGTCAACGAACAGATCTGCCGCTTGCGCCCCGTCGCCGAGGACGCCGAGCTGAGTCCGCAGGAAAAAAAACGGCCGAGGCGATCCAGCAAGAAGTCGCCGTAGAAGTAGGGAGGCTGCTACGGGTCGTCTTGTGTGAGAGGCGCAAGCGCGGGTCGCTCGACCTCGAAGCCGTCGAACAGGCGACGCGCGACGCGCTGCATCAAGCCGGCGCTGTCTTGCTCGAGACGCTGTTGAACGAAGACGCGGCCGGCGAATCGCAGCAGCCCTGCGCCTGCGGCTCGCCAGCGCGCTACGCCGGTCGGCGGCCGAAGAAGCTCGTCACGATGCTGGGCGAGGTCGTCGTCGAACGGCCGTACTATCACTGCAGCCGCTGCGGCAAAGGCTTCGCGCCGCACGACCAAGAGCTGGCCGTCAAAGCGACGCAGTATTCGCCAGGCGTGCGCCGCATGACGGCGCTGGTCGGCTCCGAGACGTCGTTCGATCGCGGTCGCGCGTTGCTCGACGAGTTGGCCGGAGTGCGGCTGACCGCCAAGCCTGTCGAGCGCGAAGCCGAGGCGATCGGCGAAGATGTCGCCAGCGAAGAACAAGCCGCGATCGCGCGCGCCGTACCGCTGGAGCTTCCTGCGATGTCAGGACCTGAAACTCCGATTCTCTACATCGAGATGGACGGCACGCGCGAGGTCAAGCTCGGCTGTGTGTTCACGCAAACAAGCTGCGACGAACAAGGCCGTCCCGTGCGCGACGAAGACTCGACCAGCTACACCGGCGCGATCGAGGACGCCGCCGCCTTCGGACGCCGCATTTACAGCGAGGCTTGGCGACGGGGTTGGAGTCGGGCGCGCAAGAAGGTCGTGCTTGGCGACGGTGCGGGCTGGATCTGGAATCTTTCGCACGAATACTTTCCCGGCGCGATCGAGATCGTCGACTTGTATCACGCTCGCGAACATCTGTGGGAGCTGGCGTCGAAGCTGTTTCCCCAACAACAAAAGCGCCTCCGCGGTTGGGCGCGGCGCATGCAGAAAAAGCTCGACGCGGGGCGCATCGAGCAACTCGTCACTGCGCTGCGCGAGATCGAAACCGACGACCCGGAGTTGGCGCATCCGCTGGCGCTGGAGGCGAACTACTTCCAGCGCCATGCGGAGCGCATGCGTTACGGCGAGTTTCGCCGGCAGGGCTTGTTTGTGGGCTCAGGCGTGATCGAGGCGGGTTGCCGCACCGTCATTGCGAGTCGGTTGAAGCGCTCGGGCATGTTCTGGAGCGTGCGCGGTGCGAACGCTATCACGGCTTTGCGTTGCGCACGGCTCAGCAACCGCTTCGACGACTACTGGGAGAATCGCGCTCGCGCGGCCTGAGCCTCACAAATTTGTCGCACACCCGGTCGGCATTGGTGGGGTTTCTGTTTCCGGGAGAGGCGGAGAGGGACCCAGGCTTCAAGGAGGAGATCCGTCGTCGTTCGCTACGCGGAGTCTATATCCTTGTCGGCGTCACCGCGTTCATGCCGTTCCTGGCGCTCCTGTTTCATGGCCTAGCGAGTCTCTTTGAGCCGGAGCCGCAGATGTCGTCGCCTTCGACGCTTGTCCTGCTGACATTGGCGGGATGTGCGCTGGCGGCGACGCGCACCGAGCAAGGACGCCGACACGCCCGCCCGCATTCGCCATGGGGATCGGCGTATCGGCAATTCTCACTTGATCGAACATCTTCGAAGACCCCGGGGATACAGCGACCGCAGTGTTGGAATCACTGATTGACGTGATGGTCGTATTGATCGTGGCCCTTGCTGCGATTCCGGCAAGACCGCTACAGATGTTCGCCTTTGGTCTGATCCTCATCTGGATCGACTTGGCGCTGGCTTCGCTCGCCGCCAGCCAGGGCCTGCTCGAGACCCCGCCCGCGCACTACTACTCGGGAGGACATCTGATCGCCGTGCTCTGCGGCGCGTTGTCTGGGCTTACGTATCAACTGCTCCATAACAGCTACCTCGGGCAACGCGAGCGACTCGCTACCCAGTCCCGCCTGTTGCACTCGGAGACGGCGATGTCGTTCGCTCGATTGTCGGCCACGCTCAGCCACGAGCTCAACTCTCCGTTGGGCACGCTCCGCAGCTCCGTCGCGTCGTTGCAAACGCTCGCAGCCAAACAGGACGCGCCCGAAGCTAACAAGGAACGCATGCGCGGACTCCAGCGCGACTTGTTCGACGTATCGGAGAAAGCCGTCGACAAGATCAGCAAAGCGGTCGACCTCATTCAGCGCTTCACAAACCTCGACCGCGCCGAAGTGACGCAGGTGGAAGTCGACAAGATGCTGCAAGACGTGGCTCAGATGGTACGCGCCGAGGACGAAGCTGGATCGGAGATCAGGCTGACAACAACGACGATGCCCGCGGTCAAGCTGAAGTCGCAGCCGATCAGCAGCGTCTTTTCTCGACTCATGCACAACGCGGTTAAGGCCAGCGCCGGTCGAGGCCCCGTCGAAGTGAGCGCAGGGCGGGAGAACGATGAGATCCTCGTTTCCGTTCGGGATCACGGCGAGGGACTATCGAGCCAAGAACTCAGCGAACTATTCCAGCCGGGTTTCAGGACGAGAGACGGGCGGGTGGAAGCCTCGAAGTGGGGACTCTTCACAGCGCGCCAAGTGATCCGCGAGCACGGCGGCGATATCTCGGCGACACGAGCCGACAACGGCGGCACTCGGATTGTCGTCCGCCTGCCGGTGGACCGAGCGACCGGATCGATTTCGGAGTGAAGGCTCGCGTGTTTTCGCTCAATCGCGTCCGGCTTTTCCTACATACGCGGTGAAGCTATGTGACGTCACTTCCGACATGTCCGGTGGTCTCAATGGGTCGATGCAACACCTTTCCTGGAAGGAAAGATGAAGTGTAAGCCTAAGAAACCAAAATGAGAGATGAGGGACAGCCACCGGACTCCGGGCAACAGACTCCGGCACGACACTCCCCAACTCGCTTCAGCCGGTCGCCGATGCTCCCTTGGATTTAGGGAGAGTTCGGTGGCTGTCCCTCATCTCTCCATCTCTCCAGCGGTTACTGCTCTGGCAGGAGCCTCGCTGGCTTGCTCACTGCCCCTCTGGAGAAGCGGCCGCAGGCTCGGCGTGTCATCCGCAGCAGACGGACTTGAGGTTTGGCAGTCCGCCAAGCCCCGAGAGCTAGGAGGGTGAGGGGGTCACCTTGCCAAGCCTTGATGCGCCAGAACGGCTGCCACACTTCCAAGACCTGTGAGCAAGGCAGGGAACTGGTTACGGAAGAATCTGGGGTCTTCAGTGCGGTGGAGAGGGGTCGGCTCAAGGCCAATAAAAAGGGCCCCCCGAAGAGGGCCCTGTCATTAAAATAAAGGCGACTTGTACTGTAGCATTTGGTGGCTCTGTGGGTCAAGCGGCCGAACCCTCGCCAGTCTCGCTGAGAATCGCTTGAACAACAGGGTGATTGCGCTTGACCCGACAAGCCTTGGTGGGTCAGGCCGGATTCTTCGGGTTGGGCTGGTCGTACAGTTCCAGGATGTCGTTATCTATTGCGAACTGTAGCGCTTGACGAACGACCGGGTCTCCAGCAAACACCTTTTCTTGCAGGAACTTGACCGAGAAGAAATTGTACTTGTGGTCATTCTTGAAAATCCATTTGAGTAGGCTTGGCAACCCCGCCGCTATGACGGTCTTTGGATCGCGCGCACTTGATTCAAGGAGATCCGATCCGGGCAACCGCGTCAGAGACGCCGTCTGAAACTCCAATGTGCGGAAAGTATTGGCGAGTTCCTTGTTGACTCGATGTTTGATCTTCTTGGCTAACTCCTGGTCGGCATCAGAAAGGGCCTGGGCCAATAGTTCGTCCATGCGCTCGGTCAGTGTCGCTCGTCCCACTACAAGACTGGACTTCACATCCCGACCCTGGAGTTCGATCAAAGCTTCAACCAAACGTTCAGTGAAGCGAGTCGAGGTTATCTCCGTGGTGTGGGACGATTTCTTGATCTCTGCGAGTAGAGGGACTGTCTGGAGGTGGATTTGAACGCCTGCCTGATACAGTTTCCACGTCACAAGAATGGAAAATGCACCGAGCGAACCGCCAACGATGCCTACGATCAGTCCCAGCAGTGACATTGGATGATCCATACGCTCAGCCTCGGACGGCAACCGAAAAGCTCTTGTTCTTCCCTTATCATAGCTCCGTAGAGCTATGCGCTGCGGGGCGACGGGATCAGCCCGACCAAAGACCGAGAGACTGCCTAAGAATCCGTCACAAAATAACCTTGTCAATCTAGGGTCTTGCGGGGAAGGAGCGTGTAGTTCCACTCCCCGTGAAACTTGTCTCGGCGCAGCTTGAGGGCCGCCATCTGCTGGTGGGTGATCTTGATGCCGGTCGGATAACTGCCCGTGTCGAGTTCGGCATGGACTTGCAATCCCGTTCGCGTCGTCGTCGCGGCGATCAGATTCACGATCACCTCATGGCTGATCAGCGGCTTGCCGCGCCAGTTCTGACTGATGTAGGAAAACAGCCGGTGCTCAATCTTGTTCCACTTGCTGGTGCCGGGCGGGAAGTGACACACCGCGATCCGCAGCCCGGTTTCGTCCGCCAGCTTCTGCAATTCCAGCTTCCACAGCCGCGGACGCGAGCCATTGCTGCCGCCCGCGTCGGCGGTGATCAGCAAGCGCTTCGCCTGCGGATAAGCGGCCTGCCCCATCGAGCGCCACCAGCGGCGGATCGTCTCGACCGCAAACGCCGCCGTGTCATGATCCACCCCGACGCTGACCCAACCCCGGTTGCGCGCCATGTCATAGACCCCGTAGGGCGTGGCCCGGCCCAGTTCGGGAATCGGAAAATCATGCACCCGCACCTTCTCCGGATCACCCTTCGGCCGTAGCTCCCGCCCGTTGTTTTTGAAATCTCCCACCAGTTCCCGCTTCTTCGTGTCGACCGAGATGGCGGGCTGGCGGTGAGCCAAAAAACGCTTCACCTTGCGGTTAATCTGTTCAAACTGAGCGTTGCGGTCGGGATGCTTCGTTCCTTCTTTCGTCTTGCGGTTGGCTTGCAGGCGGTAATCCAGCTGGTGCAGCAGTTCGGCCACCATGCGATGACTCGTTGGGTGGCCCCTCCGTTCGAGTTCGGCGGCTAGCTTGCGGACACTTTTCAACGTCCAGCGCAGGGGGGGATTCCGGATCGCCGCGCGTGAGTGGCTCGACCAGCCGCTCCAGCTCGCTCTTGAGAGTGGGGTCTTTCGTGACGCTTCGCTTGCGCCCGCCGCCCCGACGCCGGATGCGGCCGGGCGGAGGCCCAGCGGGCTCGGTTAACTCCTGGCGGCCACGGGCAATGACTTGCCGTGAGACCCCGGTCGCTCGGGCCACTGCCGAGATGCCGCCGCGCCCCAGGGCCAAGCTTTCCGCGGCCACCAGCAGCCGCCGCGAACGTTCATCGAGCACCCCTCGCAGCGCCTCATAACGACGCTTGATGGCTGCCGGCTCGCTCACCCTTCCAGAGTAAGTGAAAACAATTCTAGATGCAAATGTTATTTTGTGACAGATTCTAAGGTGGCACGGTGGGCGGATGGGACCCAATTTCTAGATCGATGAGCCCCTCGGTGTGTTCGGGGGCCCAAAAGGGGACGGGCCCAAAAGGGGCACTAAAGGGGACGGCCCTAAAGGGGACGGAGCCCTTTGCTGATGCGGTCCATGACAGGGCATCACGGATTTTCCAGAACTTTATTCTCCTTCCTTTCAACAACTTGCCACTCCGCCAACCCCAAATCCCACGCACACGTCTGCTAGCCTAATACTGGGAACGACCGGTGCGGACAGATCGCCGGACCAACAACGACCGTTTCCTGGCCAGGCAGTTTCGATGTTGCTCTCCGAAAATATGTAAGCGACCTTCCCCCGCGAACGGCAGCTCCTGACGCAATCCGTCAGGTGAGGACCGTCCGTTCAAGCCCGCTCTTTCGCTCCTATCTAGAGCGGGCCGCTGAGGTCAACACAGACTGGAGCCAGAGGGCCCTCTTTTTTTGAAGGAACCGAGCCGTGACCGGGCGTACCTACAGAGCGAAATCCTTGCCAAGCTTGGCAGAAAATTCCAGAGTCAGCGACAGAGGCGCGGGTGGGAACCCGCGCTCCCTCAATGCCCACCGCTGTCCGGTCCGCCACGAAGTACCCTTTTGCTTCCGGCTTGTCCGGGTCTGGGGGCGGTCCGGCGTTGCAGTGAAGCCTGTTGACACAGATGCTAGAGCAGAACTCCGTCTCAACTCGCCCAAACCGAGCCCCAGCGCGAGTGAGTGGGTACGATGTCTCGACCTGATCAATCCGCCGCCAATCGGCCTACACTCCCGCCCATTTCGTTCCACTTCATCGTTGTCAACCAACGCGCCCAACCAACACCCGTCCAGCGGCTTCCGAGACACAGCCTGCCCCACCCGGCGTTCACCACCCGTGGCGCGTCTCTGGCACTCCTGTCCCACGGCGTCGGCGTCAATCCGAATCTCGCCACGGATCGTCACTCCTCGCCCTGGCAATGACTTACCGCGCAAGTCCCGGCCCTGGCATCGAAGGGCCATGACAGAGAAGCAAATCTCCCCGGGGTGCCAGATCGTTCCACGGGGGGAAACCGGGGGGGGCGAAATTCAGAGCTGTTTGATCAGCTCCACAGCTTCGGCATACCGCGGGAACGCGCGTTCGTTCTTTTGGAAGTCCTTGGTATGAACACGGCGGCGGCTGCGATTGTACTCGACCGGGAACTTTAGATGGAGCATCTCGTGGTAGACGATGTACTCGACTAGGAAGCGCGGGATCTTGGGGTGATCGAACACCCGGCTGATGATGATGGCGTTGTGGGCCGGGTCGAAATGGCCAAGTGTGTTGCGTGACTTGCCGGGGCTCCAACTAAGCTGCGGCTTTGCCAGCAGTCCGCCGAAGAATTGGGCGTTGAGATCGTCGAACAACTCGTCCAAGTCATACACTCGCCCCTGTGCGGACAGGATCTGCTTGCGTCCTCGAATCTGCCGGATCAGCAGCGCCTTTCGTCGTATGTCCGTGCGGTTCAGATACAAGCGGTAACGGTAGTTGTACTTGCGCGGAATCGGTTTCTTGTAGAGCTTCCTCAACAGAATGTGAGCCAAGGCTTCCTGCACCGGCGCGGGCGCGCCTTCGAGTTGGTCACTGATCTTGACCGTGAGCCGGCGGCGATCGTCGTCCAACTGGATGGTGCTGTCAGCGTTCGCGTAGGGATAGAACTTGACGGCGACCTCGGGCGCGCGCGTGCGCGGCTTCAATTCGCGGAAGACACGCAGGTAAACGTCCTCGATGGTTTCGAAAAGCAGGGCGGTCTGGATCATCGCAGCGCAGGATAGGGCGGAGTCTCCATTGTGACACTCTGGGCTTCATCGGGAGCTTTCATAACGGCGCGAGGCGGAGGGTGAAAAGCGCGAGAGGCGGGCCCCAGTAGGTCAGATTTGCCTTGGGGGCCCGCCGTCGCGTTGGCTGTATCATAGGAGTTTCGCCGAAGCGTCGTGCACGTTGTGCGGTCCAACCAATCGCAGGTTGGTCGGCCATTCGCGCTCGATTCACGGGAGGTCCATTGTCCGCTACGCGCCAAATCCGCAATGTCCGTATCACGTCCGTCGGCTGCTATGTGCCGCCTCGCACATTGACAAACGCCGACCTCGAAAAAATGGTCGACACCAACGACGAGTGGATCGTCAGCCGGACGGGCATTCGAACCCGCCATATTGCCGACGAAGATGTGGCGACATCCGATCTGGCGGTGGAAGCGGCCAAGGTGGCTTTGGCGCAGCGCTCTCTGAGTGGCAGCGACATCGAAACCTTGATCGTCTGCACGGTCACGCCCGACATGTTGTTCCCTTCGACGGCTTGTCTCGTGCAAGATCGGATCGGTGCCAAGGGTGCCTGGGGGTTCGACTTGATCGCCGCCTGCTCGGGTCTGCTCTACGGGTTGACAACGGGTGCGCAGATGATTGCCACCGGCACCCAAGACCGCGTGTTGGTGATCGGCGCTGACACGATGTCGCGCATCATCGACTTCGAAGACCGCGCCACGTGTGTTCTGTTTGGGGACGGCGCCGGCGCGATGCTGCTCGAACCCTCTGAGCATCAAGACACAGGGTTGGTCGATTTCTTGCATGAGATCGACGGTTCGGGAGGCGACTGGCTTTGTATGCCGGCTGGGGGCAGCCGTCAACCTGCCACGTGCGAGACCGTTCGGCAGAGGCTCCACTACGTTCACCAGGAAGGCCAGCAAGTCTACAAGTATGCGGTTCGGAAAATGTCGGAAGTGTGTGTTTCGCTTCTCGAGCGCAACGGCCTGACCCCGGACGACGTGGATGTTCTGTTGCTGCACCAAGCCAACGGCCGCATCGTGAATGCGGTGGCGCAGCGCCTGGGAATCGCATCCGAAAAAGCGGTCCTCATCATCGACCGCTACGGCAACACCACCGGCGCGACGATTCCCCTCGCCACACGTGAAGCCATCGAGACGGGCAAGCTCAAGAAGGGTGATCTTGCCTTGATGGCCGCTGTCGGCGCGGGTCTCACGGTCGGCGCGGCACTGTGGCGCTGGGACGATGAATAGGATCTGATCGCATGCTGGTCATCGATACGCACGCACACCTATTCTCGCCCGACGAAGAGAAATACCCTCCGCGGGAGAACCCTTCGCGGCCGCCTGCGGGCAAAGGAACGATCGAGCACCTGCAAAGCGAGATGAAGGCGAACGGCGTCGACGGGGCGTGCGCCGTGCAGGTCGGCGGTTTCTACCGTTATGACAACCGCTTCATCTGCGACTCGGCGAAGGCGCACCCAAGTTGGATCGCCGGAATCTGCACCCTCGACCCGAACGACCCGAACGACCCGAACGACCCGCACAGCCCCGGGCTGTTGGCCCGGTGCGCTCGCGAATACGGAGTACGCGGCATGCGGAGCGTCCCGGCGCGTGGCCGGCAGCTCGATCACCCCGGGGTGCGGGCGCTGTGGAAGACGGCGCTCGACAACGGGATCGTCATCAACCTGCTCACCGGCCACGAGCTAGCCGATCAAGCCGACCACCTGTTGAGCGATTTCCCCGATCTGCCGGTGGCACTCGATCATGCCCTGCGGCTGCAAGCCGACGGTCCCGTTGAGGGGACGCTCGACGCGCTGGCCAAACTCTCCAAACGCAAGAACTGCCATGTCAAGATGTCGTTCATCGGCAATGGTCCCAAGGGCTGCTCGGACGGTTACCCTTGCCGCGGCTTTCACGAAGTCGTGATGAAGGTGATCGACTTGTTCGGCCCCGAACGCTGCGCCTGGGGAGCCCACTTTCCTCTTGAGAAGTACTCACCCGCCCTGACCTATGCCCAGCACCTGCGCATCTACACGGAGGAATTGCCGCTTACGAGCGAAGCCCGCGCGGCAATCGTGGGCGGCACGGCCAAGAAACTCTGGTTCCCTCGCCGGGACTTGGACGATCGATAGCCTACGGGGGGCTATACGGCTCGTTGCGAAATCCTGCCTTGTCATGGGCACAGATCTCGCCAATCACCGCGCGGGAACGATGTGGAATCTCCGCTTGCCGTTGATGCGGTAGGTTTCGAAGTCGCTGTGATCGATGGTGCAAATCGTAGCCAGTGACTCGCGTTGAGCGAGTTGCACGAGGGTGGCGTCCGCGAAATCCATCGGCCGGTCGTGATAGCGCTTTATCAGGGTTTCGATTGCCGGCAGGTCTTCGTCGGTAATCGGGAGGATCGTGACGGCCCCCGACCGCAGCAAACCCCAAGCGGCCGCAACGTCCTTGGGGTGCTCGCCCAGCAGATGAAACAGCTCGGCCAACACTGCCGCAGTCGTCCCCAGCGGGAGCCGCAGCGATTGAAAGGCCTCGACGCACCGCTCGTGCCAGCGGTCCTTCGGGTTCAGTAGCGCTAGAATCGCGCCTGTGTCAATCAGACCCTTGACGTCGATACCGCTTTCGGATTTTCGCCCGGACCCGCTGTTTCGCTTGCGCGGCAAGGTCAGCGTCACCACCCTCCATCGTGCCGAAGTAGTTGCGCGCCGCCGCATGCAAGCGCTGTTGTCGTTCGTCGTCGGAACCCGATGCCGCCTGACGCCGCAGCCAATTCGTCACGATGCGGTCGAGCAACTGCGCCAAGCTGGTACGCTCGGCCCGTGCAGTCTCCGCGAGTTTACCCTTGGTCTCCGGGTCCAGCCGCCAGCTATACACTTCGGTCTTCCCCATGTACTACATTGTAGTGCATCCCGGCAGACACTTCAGATCAAGTGGCACTCTTGGCGTCTTTGCGCGACACTAGCGGGGGTCGCGTAAGGAGGATGACGCCCATGTCTCGGCATTCTTGGATTGATCGATCTGTGACGGTTCTCTTTGGACTCACTCTGGCCGTCCCTGCAACTCTGGCTCAAGGCGCGCCGGAGGTCACGTTTCCCGCGGCGCGGCCGCCCAACCACGACATCGTTGTCGAGAACCGCGTTCCGGCAACGATGCGCGACGGGACGGTCCTCCACGCCGACATCTACCGGCCGAAGGGAGAAGGCCGGTATCCGGTCCTGATCTCGCGAACTCCTTATAGCACGGAGCGGTTTCCGTCCTCGCATCGGGCCGCGATGTTCTTCGCCCGCCGCGGATATGTCTATGTCTTCCAAGACGTGCGCGGCCGCCATGAATCGACAGGCGCGTGGGATCCGGCGCGAAACGAGTTCGACGACGGCTATGACACGGTCGAATGGGCCGCCAAGCAGCCGTGGTCAAACGGCAAGGTGAGCATGCAGGGCGGGTCGTATTTGGGCTCGGACCAGTGGCAGGCGGCGATCCTGCAGCCGCCGCACCTGACAGCCATCTTCCCCGACGTCGCGGCCACGAGCTGGTATCACCATGCCTTCACGCTAAACGGCGGCTTTCGGCTCTCGCTGGCGTTTGGGTGGGGCCCGGTGCGGCAGGAGTCGCATGTCATGCAGAACACGGGGCAGCACACCGTGGAGGGCGGCCCAGAGGCCATCAGCTACGACAAGGTCATCTGGCACCTGCCCTTGATCGACATGCAGAAGTTGGTGGGCCGCAACGCGAAATTCTACCGCGATTGGATCGAGCACCCCGACTACGACGACTACTGGAGGGGGGTTAGCGTCGAGGAGCACTTCGACAAGGTTGAAGTGCCCGCGTACAACACCGGTGGCTGGTTCGACATCCTGCTGCAGGGAACGCTGAACGGCTACACCGGTCCCAGCAAGCACGCCAAGACCGAAATCGCGCGCAAGGGCACGCGCTTGCTCGTCGGTGCGTGGGGACACGGGTCGTCACGCAAGCACGGCGATCTCGACTTCGGCCCAACGGCTCACGTCGATGAAAACAGCGTCCAGCTTCGTTGGTACGACCACTGGCTCTACGGCATGGACAACGGTCTGGCTGATGAGCCGCCCGTCACCCTCTTCCAGATGGGCAGGAACCGCTGGCGCTTCCACGACGACTTCCCGCTGCCCGACACCGAGTACAAGAAACTCTACTTCCACAGCGGCGGCAAGGCCAACAGCTACCGCGGCGACGGCGGGCTTTCGTGGAACGAGCCGGGCGCGAACGAACCGGCCGACCGCTACCGCTACGACCCGGACCATCCCGTACCCAGCCACGGTGGCGCCAACTGCTGCGGCACGCCCACACGCATCGGTCCGGTCGATCAGCGGCGGGTCGAGAAGCGCAACGACGTGCTTGTCTATACCTCCGACTTCCTCGAGGAAGAGATCGACGTGACCGGCCCCATCAAGGTCGTCCTGTATGCGTCGTCCGACGCCGTCGACACCGATTGGGTCGCGAAGCTGGTGGATGTCTACCCGGACGGCAAGGCGTACAACATCGCCGAGGGTATCCTACGGGCACGCCACCGCGAAGGACAGGACAAGCCCAAACTGATGGACCCCGGCACGGTCTACCGCTTCGAGATCGATCTGCTCGCCAGCAGCAACGCCTTCTTGCCGGGGCACCGCATCCGAGTCGACATCACCAGCAGCCACTTCCCGCAGTTCAACCGGCATCTCAACACGGGCGAACCGTTCGGAATGAGTGACAAGGTCAAGATAGCCACGCAGACGATCCATCACTCCAAGACGCAACCGTCACACGTTCTGCTGCCGGTGATCCCGAGCCGATAACGTCTCCGTCGCCGCCAGGGCACGCGCAGCGACTATTTCAGGAACAGCTTCGTCCCCCCAAGCGATGGATGAGCTCGGCTACGGCCTCACCGGGACACCGACGCCGGCCGACCGCAGTGTGGCCTGATCGGGTCCCCGACCTGCGCAACAGGCGGCGAGTTGGCCGTCGATCACAACGGCTGGGACACTGCGAACACCGTAGCGCTTGGCCTTGGCGGCTACGGCTTCCTCGCGCATGTCGAGTACGTCTACATCGCAAGAAGGGCACGCGATTGATTGGACCAAAGCGATGGTGTCCTTACATGCCGGGCACCCCGCGCTGAAGACTTCGATTTTCCGTTTAGCGTTCTGCATGTCAGCTCTCTCATTTGGTTCGGGACGCCTGCAGGGCTTGACGAATCCGTCGCACAGAAGGCCAGCCCGCCTTGCTATCGTTGTCGAAATAAAGGCGGCATCCGAAAACGTACCCTCGTTTCTCCGCCTCCGAGCCTTCGAGATCAACGCCGTTGATCCGAATCGTTGGCGAGCCGAGAAAGCGCTTGGCTCGGGCATCCTCGTCGGAGTCGACCCGGATCAGGGCAATATCTTCACGAGCGGCTTCGAGCCGAAGCGCTTCCCTAAGGTTGTCGAGGGCCCGCTGGTAGGAGGGGCAGCCGTCAAAGAAGTAGAGTTCAGTTTTCATCGCCAGGCTTTTTATCAAGTCAAGACCGGGGAGTAGCCGTGAAACCCAGCCCCTGAATCGCTGTGACCAGTTGGTCGATCGAGACGCCTGAAGCGTCGTACTTCACTCGAGCGGTCTTGTTATCAAAGTTCACCTCAGCCGAAGCAACGCCCGGCCTCTGCTCCAACGTGGTCTGGACAGAGGCGGCGCAACCGGCACAGGTCATTCCCTCAATCGCGAACAGCGCTTCCGAGTAAGCGCCGCTTGAACCGGCCGCGGGGGCCTCGCTGCTAGCGCCGGCGTCGGCACTCGTCCACAAGACACCGGAGTAGTGCGGGAACGCCGCCAAGGGAACGACGATGCGGCGGTTAGCCAGAGAAGAAGCTTCTGGGTTCGCTTCCGGGGCGCGGCCACACACGATCCATCTGCACATTGCCCGGCGGGTTGTTTGCGGTAGGTCAAGTAGAAACCTGTGGCCAAGAGGCCTGCTGTAACAATCAGCAGGTAGGGCCGTAGGTCCTCCAAAAGAGCCGCTGCACCGAATGTGCCCAAGCCAATCCCAATAGCGGCAACGGGCCCAATACAGCACAGCGATGCGAGTCCAGCCGTGAGTACCGAGACGGCAGTAAGAGCTTTGCTGATCATGTTTCTCCTTTACCTCCGTCCATTGGAATCGAGCGATTCCAGAATGGGGCACTCGCTCAGTGAGCCCTGACGCGCTGCACACTCACGGGCAAGTGTCTGGAGCACTTGCTGCATGGCCCGAAGCGAGAGGATCTTCTCGTCAATCTCCTTGATTTTTCCCCGTCGCCCTCTCGTGAACGTCCTTGCAGGTCGCGCCTGAGGTGGCGCGTAGGGAAAGCAGCTCTTTGATCTCCTTCAGAGAGAAACCGAGTTCTTGGGCGTGCTTGACAAAGCGGACGCGGCGAACGGTGTCCTCGGGGTAGAGCCGGTAATTGGAACGAGTGCGTGGGGGCTTGGGTACGATGCCCAGGCGCTCGTAGTAGCGCAAGGTCTCGATATGAACGTTGGCGCGCTTGGCTACATCGCCGATCGTCAGGGTGGTCATGTTGGCTTGCTTCTAGATTCAGTCTAAGCCCTGTACTTAGGTACGGGGTCAAGACTTACATTGTAAAAAGTGTGGCGAGCGGCCGGCCCCAGATGTGATTTCGCGAGAGTAGAGATCGAGAGTGGCCGCAGTTCATTACAATGGCGGGTGAGGCCGCTTACCACAACGAACGTGACTCCCGGTTCTCCCTACGGAAGAGATTTTGAAGCCCTGGAGGTGAGCCAGGTCTACTGCCAGAAGTGCAAGCAGGCCATGCCGGTGCGAAAGCGCCTGTTGCTGGTCTTGCTCGACAAGGAAACGTTCGACTACGTCTGCACCGGGTGCGGTTCGCCCATCGGCAAGAAGGAACAGCCGTTCCGGTAGGGCTTGCGCAATGACCCCCGATTGAGCCGGGTGTGGCGGGCCGAACATCCTCTCCATTCGCGATGCCTCGCTGACTGGGATAATCAGACGGCGAAGCATGGACTCTCCCAAAGCGTTTCTTGTCGCCGCACTCTTCCTCGTTTGCCTCGCCGTACTTGTCGTTCTTTCGCCGTCGCCGCCGAAAGTGGCTGCTGCCGATGCGGCGCCGAACTCCGCGGCTTACGCTCGCCCAACAGTCTCTTCCCTACCGCTCTATTTCGTCGAGAACCTCGGCCAACTCCCCGCGCCCGTGGCGTACGTTGTAGAAGGGCGCGACAAGACCGTCCTGTTCGACGCACACGGCCTGACGTACGTCATCGCGCCGTCCGACGAGAGCCCCTCAGCCAGTCCACAGCCGGCGTCGTGGCCGTCCTCTGCCCCGGCGCGGCCTACAGCAGACCGCTGGGCGGTGAGGGTGGAGTTCATCGATGCGAAGCCGGGAGTCCGCCCGATCGGGCGGAAGCCCGCCGAGGCGGTCTTCAGCTACTTCGCCGGCCCGCGTGACAACTGGGCCACGGGCGCGTCCGCGTATGCAGAGATCCTGTACCAGGATTTGTGGCCCGGAATTGATTTGGTATACGCCGCCTCCGGGTCGCGGCTCAAGTACACTTTCGTCGTCGAACCTGGCGCGGACCCCGGCCGCATACGGCTGGCCTACGAAGGCGCCGTTGTCGAGATCGATCACACAGGGCGGCTACGTGTTGCGACCCCCTCCGGGAGCTTCTACGACGAGAGGCCCGTCGCCCAACAAAACGTTGCCGGACGCGACCTCGATATACCGGTGTCCTACGAACTCTTGGCCACCGAACAGGACAGGACAGTTTACTCCTTCCAGGTCGGTGAACACGACTCGGCGGTGCCTCTCGTCATCGACCCGTCGGTCTTTGTGTACTCCGGATACATCAACCCGGCGGAGTCGAGCGACCGGGTGGGCATCGCCCTGGACGGCGAGGGCAATGTCTACATCGTGGGAGGCACATCGGCGCTGGGGTTCCTGCCGCCCCTCGTCCCAGGGCCTGTCGGTGGGGTCGGCACGACCGACGCTTTCGTGGCCAAGGTGAGCGCTGACGGCAGCACTCTCCTTGCCCTGAGCCGGCTTGGAGGGTCGATGAACGACCGCGCCCAGGATATCTCCGTGGACGCCGACGGGAACGTCTACATAACGGGGACCACCGACTCACCTGACTTTCCCGTTGCCGTCGGCCCCGATCTGAGTTATAACGGCGGCTTCCGCGATGCTTTTGTGGCCAAGTTGAACTCGGATCTGACGGCGCTGACCTACTCAGGCTTCGTCGGCGGCAGCGAGGTCGACGACGGCATCGCGATCGCCGTCGACGCCCAACATGCGGTGTACATCACCGGCGAGACCCGCTCACCCGAGGACAGTTTTCCCGTTCTCGTGGGGCCTGACCTGACCCATAACCAGAGCTCCGACGCCTTTCTGGTGAAAGTCAACCCCGAAGGTACCGGGCTAACCTTCGCCGGCTACGTCGGCGGCGATTCACGAGAGTTCGGCCTCGATGTCGCGGTGGATGCACAGGGCGCTGCCTATATCGTGGGTCAGACGTTTTCCGTCGACGGCGCCTTTCCCCGTATTGTTGGTCCGGACTTGACGTTCAACGGAGGACCAGAAGACGCTTTCGTTTCGAAGGTAAGCCCGGACGGTTCCGCCCTGGAGTATTCGGGATACATCGGAGGTGCAAGCTCGGATGTCGCGCATGCGGTTCGCGTGGACAGCCTGGGTCGCGCTTATGTGGCAGGGAGCACGTTTTCCACCGAGGAAACCTTCCCGGTGGCGGTAGGCCCCAACCTGGTGCTGACCGCTGCTGACGACGCGTTCGTGGCAAGAGTCGCCGCCGATGGCTCGGCACTCGATTTCGCGGGCTACATCGGCGGTTTCGGCAGCGATGTCGCAACGGGCATCGCCCTCGACCACGCCGGAGACATCTACCTCACGGGGTTCACTCGATCGGGCGAGACGGGTCCTCCGGGCGAGGTGGGTTTTCCCGTCGCGGTGGGCCCCGACCTGACGTTCAATGGTGGCGCGGAAGATGCTTTTCTGGCCAAGGTGCATCGCGACGGCTCGGGATTGATCCAGGCGGGCTACATCGGCGGCTTCGAAGCCGATCGGGGATGGGACGTTGCGGTCGACGGCGACGGCAACGCCTATGTCGCGGGCCTCACGTTTTCAAGGGAGGTCGACGGCTTCCCGCTGCTGATCGGGCCGGACCTGACGTTCAACGAAACGCTGCCCCCCGGAGCGAACGCGTTCGTGTCGAAGATCTCCACCGAGATCCCGATGCGCGACGTCGAGGTCACCGAACACGGGGTCACCAACGCGGCCAGCGGGGTGCAGTTTACCGACCCGCTGCATCCGACCACACCGGGATCGATCGTCTCGATTTTCGGACGATTCGCCTGGGAATCGGCCAATGCGGCCGCGGTTCCCCTGCCGAACGAGTTGGCCGGCGTGCTCGTGACCTTCAACGGCATGCCCGCATCCCTGTTTGCGGTGATTCGCGGCGAAGACTTCGGCCTGCCTTTTGATCAAATCAACGCCCAAATGCCTTGGGGTGTCGACACGGCGAGCGGCCTCGTCACCGTGGTCGTGACGCATGACGGAGAATCATCGTTGCCCCGCGAGGTACAGGTGGCCCCAGTGTCGCCGGGCATCTTCACGTTCGAGTTCGGCACCGGCCCCCGTCGGCGGTGCGATCGTCATCTTCGCGAATGGATTGGGCGAGGTCGATGTGCCGATCGTCGACGGCGAAGCCGGCCTGCGGCAAGTCACCGGCGAAGTGAAGGTCCTCATCGGCGGCGTCGAGGCGCAAATCATCGGCGCGGTCCTTCATGCGACGCTGGTAGCGTTGAACCAAGTCAACGCGTTTGTACCGGGCGTCGAGCCGGGGGATCAAGTGTCGATCCAGATCGAAGTAAACGGCGTCCTCAGCCGGCCGGACGTCTTCATCGCGGTGCGCGAGGCAACCGAGCCGTGACCGTAAGGGACCGTGAAAGAATACTGGGGCCACTGGGTTGAACAGTTAGGCACCGTTAGGCTCGAAGCGAAAGCCGCGGGCAGCGGTCATCGTCGTCACGCCTGCCACCATCGCCGAAGTTCTCGGCGCGCATCCGCCCGAATCTAACTAAGAAACCGAGCCCCGAACGCAAGTGAGGGGTAAATCCGCTCGGTTCGGCAAGCAACCGCGGACCTTCTGCCGCAGCACCAAAGATCTCAAACGCCTCCTGCCGGGGCTCCAGATCAGTTGTGACTTTCTGGTAGTGGCTTAGTTAGTTTCAGCCATCACTGTCAGGGAACCAGATCAGCCATTCCACAGTGGCTCAAGCCGGTTCGTGGGAAGGACGCTGAAGCGCCCTCGAGAGGAGCGCGAGGCCACGCAGAACCGGTCGTAAACGACCGGCCTACAACGCGCTTCGCGCGGAAGCCGCCTGAAGGCGACTATCTGGTCGAGGCGTTTGAGGTCTTCGGTGCTTCGGCCAAGGTCAGCAGTTGTTTGCCGAACCGAGCGGATTTACCCCTCACTTGCGTGCGGGGCTCGGTTTCTTGGGTTCGCATTGATTCGCGCCCAGAACTTCCGCAGTGATTTGAAACCTGACCTGGACGCGACTGCCGCTCTGCTCAGCTGGCCCGAGGTCGGCGCAGCATTCTTTCACAGCCCCTAAGGGAGCGGTCCGGCACGAACTCCGACGCCACTCAAAGGTCGCTAGCCTAGGCCAGCCTAGCAGGGTCCGACACCCTCGCGATCAGGTTTCGGGGTGTATCGACAGCGCCGGGTCCGCCGCGTTGAACGCCGGGCCGTTGCGATTCCAGTCTTCGGCGCGAAACACGCGGCCCTCGCCCATCGGGCCGGCGATCTCTTTCACAGTGAAGTACACACGCGAGCCTTTCACGTGTGCCCACACCCAGTGATAGAAGCGGCCGTCCGAGAAACCCTCGCCGCGCAGGAGTCCCTTGGCCATCGTGCCGCCGGAGCTGCCCACCTCCATGTAAGGAATGCCGTCGTGGACGATGCGTACGAAGGTGTGACCGTGACCGCTGATGATGTGGTCCACGCCGTACTTCTTGGCCAGCCGGTGCAGCGGAAAGTCGGTAATGCCCTCTTTGATCAGCGACAGCCAGTAGGGGTGATGGAAGATGACGAACTTGGGGTCACGGTCTTTGTTGGCCTCGAGGTCGTTCTCGAGGAACTCGAGCTGCTCGGCCGTCAGCATCTTCGGCATGGCGGTGTCGAGGACGGTGAAGTGCGCGTCTTGATAGTTGAAGCTGTAGTAGGACCCGCGGCTGGACTCCTTCTCGTAGAGCTGACGCGAAAACTCAGACCAGACATCGTGGTTGCCCGGCGTGAAGTAGAGCGGGTAGTGGTTGTAGCGCGCCCACACCGGCCGTAGTGCCATCCATTGCGATTCGGCGAGGCTGTCTTCCTTTCCCTGGATCGTGTCGCCCACGCTGACGACGAACTCCGGATGGAACAGATTGATCTCGCGCCACACGCGTCCGTAGATCTGCGGCTGCGCGCCGCCGGTCCGGTCGCCGAGGATGGCGAAGCGAAAGTCGTTCTTCGGCTCCTGCAGAGCCCGCAGCCCGATGGCGGCGAAGATCGCCACCAACGTTAGATGGATCACCCAACCACGATGGAGTTTGAGCATAGGAGGATTCTACCACTGAATCGATTGCCATTCAGTCTGCGGCGCGGAGGCAAGATCGCGCAAAGTCTATACTGGACGCGTGCGTTGGCGGAGCGTGAGAGCGTTGCTGGCTCGCTGGTGGGTGACGCTGGCGGTGTTGTTGTTTCTGCTGGGGTATTTCGTTTGGTGGCGGGTTTTTCCCGATCCGCTGGCGCGGCTGTTTCAGGCCCTACCCCCGGATCAAGGGATCTATGTTTACGCCGACGTGAAAGGCCTACGGAGCGCGCCGGTATTGCAAGCGCTGCTCGACTCGCCGGAAAGTCCGTTGGGGGCATACCGCTCACTGATGGGTGAAGCGGGCTTCCTGGAAGCATCGGAAACGGACGGCTTGGCGCTGTCGATGAGTGGCCGGCGCGTCCGCGTCGTTGCATACGGGACGATCTCCCAGAGTCGGCTCCGAACCTATGTCGAGCAGCGGGACGGCAACTGTGAGGAGACGCAGCCACGCGAGACGTGCCGGTTTAGCTCGGGAACCCCGGCGCGCGAGATCACCCTAAAGATGCTCGACGAGGACCTGCTCTCGGTGTCGTATCTAGCGGGTCCTGAAGATGCAGGTGGTCACAGCACGGAAGGTGCCGGAGACTTGGCGCCTCTCGTGCGAGCCCAAATTCTCGACGGAGCTCTGTTGTGGTGCGCGCTGCGGCCCCAACAGATCGACGAGATGGCCGCCGCCCTGCCGCCGGGGGCCGTCAACCTTGCGTTCTTTGCGCGGGCCTTGGAGAATGCCGAACGCGCGTACCTGTGGATCGAGCAAGAGGACGTCGCCGGGTCGTTCAGTTTGCTGCTCGCGGCAGAGACGGCGAATCCCGACGACGCGGCCGAATTGAGCGGCTTGCTTCTCAGCCTCAATCGCTTTGCGGCGGCTGCCGCCGACGCGGGACGCGGTGACTCGCCGAGCGAATGGGGCCAAGTGCTGCGCTCGGGTGAGTTCGCCCAGGTAGAGGAAACCGTCCAAGCGATCTGGAGCCTGGACTCCGTGCTACGAAGGAGCCCCGAACGCTCTCACAGAAACCGTTGATGGAATAGCTTGGGTCAGTCCGACAAATGGAACGTCGCGGTGTCGGACCCGGCCTTCTTGAGGTACTTGTAGGGGTTGACCGGGGTGCCGCGGTAGCGGACTTCGTAATGAAGATGGGAAGACGTGGTCTTGCCTGTGCTTCCTACCTGCCCGACAACTTCGCCGCGCCTGACGATCTGACCGGGCCGCACATAGAGTTGCGACATATGCGCGTAGTGTGTACTGAGCTCGTTGCGGCCATGGCTGAGAACGACCGATTTGCCGTATTGGCCCTCCCAACCGCTGCTGCGTACCAAGCCGTCGGCTGCGGCAACAACCGGGGCCCCCTTCCGCGAGCGGAGATCAACACCGGTGTGGAAAGAGCCTTCTCCTGAGAATGGATCCCGCCGCCCGCCGAATGCGGAACTTAACGCTCCACGCACGGGCCAAAGCGAGGGCGTCGTGTTTTCCAGCCAGTACAGCAGCGAATCGCCGCCGTCGGGAGACAAGCGGACCCGCTGCAAGAAGTCGTAGCGGTTGACGAAGCTGTCGAACGCGAAGCCACCCACCCCTTCGTCGGCGACGACTTCGGCTTCGGGCCGTTTGATGCCGTACGCAATCGAGACTTCGGTTGCCAGCTCGCCCAGCGAGGCAAGTTGCGTATTGCGCTCGTCGACCGTATTCTTCAACACATCGTTTTGTTCGAGAAGGGCCTGCTTCTCTTCCCGCAGGTCGTTGTAGTCGGACACCTTCAAAAACATGCGGGCGTAGCTTGACACCAAGCCGACGGCCACGATGAATCCGAACAGCGCGAGGCTCAATACCACATGAATAGCGTAGTGAGGTATCTTTACCCGCCGAATGCGGCCGTGGACGGAGTGCGCCACGACTAGAATAAGATAGTTCTTATGTGATGAACTGGGTTGGGACACCGACACCAGCCTTGCGGGGGGCTCTGTACCGTAGTTCCGGCTTGAACCCAGCCTAAACAGGGAACCTTGCCGCGCGGATCGAACGACCTAGTCAAACTACCAAGTTATCCGGACTGTGTCAAGACGGTCGTTTACCTACCGATGGCCCTCGACGAGTATGAACTCATCGAACGACTCCGCCGCCGGGCCGCGGGAGGGCTCGACGTGTCGATCCGTGTGGGCATTGGTGATGACACCGCTGTCGTTACTCCGCCCAGACGCGGGGAAGAAACCCTTCTAACCACAGACCAAGTTGTTGAAAACACACATTTTTTGCGAGGTATTCACCCACCCGACGCGCTGGGTCACAAGTGTCTGGCTCGGGGTCTGAGCGACATTGCGGCGATGGGTGGGCGGGCTCGCCATTTCCTGTTGTCGCTGTGCCTGCCCGCTTGGGCCACCGAGAAAGCATGGATGGAGGCCTTCTGCCGGGGCCTCTTTCGATTGAGCGCCTCGGCGGGCGCGGCGCTTGTTGGTGGCGACGTGTCGCGCGCCGATCGGTTTGCCGCGCACGTGACGGTGGTAGGGTCGGTTGCCAAGGGGAAGGCCCTGCAAAGGAGCGGCGCGAGGCCCGGCGACATCGTCTACGTATCCGGGCGCCTCGGTGGTTCGTGGCTCGGCTTTGAGCGGATCCGCAAAAGGCTCCGGAGGAAAGATCCCGAGCCGAAAGACCCCGCGGTCCAGCGTCACCTCTACCCCGAACCGCGGCTCGCGCTAGGACGTTTCCTGCGTCGTCGGCTTACGGCTACATCCGCGATCGATCTAAGTGACGGGCTCTCAAGGGACCTGGGTCGACTCGCGAAGGCCGGCGGGGTGGGGGCCGAGATTCAAGCAGAGAACGTACCGTGCTTTCCCGAAGCGACGCTCGAGCAAGCGCTCCATGGCGGCGAGGAGTACGAACTGCTCTTCACCGTCCCGCCGGAGGTTCGAGTCCCGCGCCGTACTCAGGGAGTGCCCCTGACGGCGATCGGGGTGATTCGAGTTCAGAAGCAGCTAGTCCTCGTGTCCGACGGTCGGCGCTCCCGTTTGCGGCCGCTTGGGTTTGAGCACCTGGACCACTAAGAGCGAAGCCCGGCTCACTTCACCGGCACGGCGATGATATCGAGCGTAAGGGTACGGCCCTTCAGGCCGGTGCCGGCTACGAGCGCTTTCGAAGCCGCCGGCGGACGCTTGGGATCGTAATACTCCGGTCGGATCTCATTGAGCTTCGTGCTCGGGTCGTTATCGGAAGGATAGTAGGTGGCCTTCGCCAAATGGTCGAGGTCGCTGCCGGTGCGCCGCAGGATCCCCATCAACGAGGCGTAGATGTCATGGATCTGTTCCGAGCCGCTGCCACCGTCGCGCCCGTACAGCCCGGAGGTGTAGATGGTGGAAGGGTGATACAAGCGGGCGATGCGGCTGAACACCGGTGATGCACGCTCGCCCGTAGGGGTGAGATGTTCGATGACGTTTTCGGAAGTTCCTCCTATGCGGGCAATGACTTCAATCTCGATGGGATTGCTGCTGGTCCACTCGACGAAGACCATGGGGGGCGCCTTGTCGCCGAAGAACTTCACGATTTGCTCTTCGGACTTCGCCCTCTCGCCGATCGGCTGCGCGAACGACTTGACGTGAACCACGTCTTCGAGGCCCAGGCCGAGGAAATCGAGCGTAGCCTTGATCTGTTCCATGGTGGCCCACGTCGCTTGCGCCAGGTTGCCTTCGCGTGCGGCGCGGCCGGAGATGTAGACCCGCGGTCCCTTGGGCAGGATGGCGACATGGTTCGTGCCGGACGCGCCGGCTAGGGTGGAGCTCCGCAGAAGGACGATGCTGTCGGAATCTCGCGGCGTCGGCGCGATGGCGTCAATCGCCACCAGGATGTCTGCGTCGTGGAAAGCGCCCGCGACAGGTGCGACGGACGGTTTGGCCGTTGGGAATCGCTTGGTCACGGCGCTCTTGACCGCGGCGGCGACTTCGGGCCCGCGGACCGAGACGTTCAGCCTGACCGCTTTGTCCAGCGAGGACCCCGCTTCGCGCAGCGCGGCGTCGACGTTCTCGAGGGCTTGCTCGATCTGGACGGACGCATTCCCCTTGCCGACCAAGTTGCCGCCGCCATCGACGGGGAAGAACTGCGCCGTGTGAGCCAGCGCCGAGCCGGTTACGACGACCGCTTGCGATCCGCCGGTGTCCGGGTTCGAACCCACATGGCGAACATCGGCGGCCAGTCCGAAGCGGGCCCCGACGCACACCAGCATCAAGGCAAGGGAGCCGCGCAAGAAGCGGTGGAATCGCTTGCGAGTCATAGTGACCTCTTCTTTCAGAAGGTTTCTTGAGAAGGGAGCAGCCCGTCTGCAACCTCATGGGCCCGACAACAAACATGCCGGCGCTCGACAGGCCCTGAATTCGAGCCACTATATCAGATCTGTTTTGTGGCCCGCCGCGAAGCACACGTTGCTGGGAAGCACCCACAACAAGGGGCGCAGGTGAATATCGCCGGGGCTAGGCCGCCGGGGCGGCTTGGCGGATATCGCCCGAAACATTGCTGAACTTCTCGAAGTTCTTCTGGAAGCGACCTGCCAACGCACGGGCTGCCCCGTCGTACGCTGCGCCGTCGGTCCACATCGCGCGGGCGTCCAGCACTTCCGCCGGCACCCCGGGACAGCTTGCCGGGACGTGTACGCCAAAGATCGGGTGCGGAGCGAACGCCACATCCTTCAGCGCGCCCGACAAGGCCGCGGTCAGCATGGCACGGGTGTGCGGCAGGTCCATGCGCTTGCCGACGCCGTAGGCGCCACCGACCCAGCCGGTATTCACGAGCCAACAGCCAACCGTGTTTTGACGCAGCCTTTCGCCGAGCATCTCGGCGTAGGAGGACGGATTGCGTGGCAGGAAGGGCGATCCGAAACAGGCGCTGAAGGTCGCCGAAGGCTCGTTGCCCAGGCCTCGCTCGGTGCCGGCCACTTTGGCGGTGTAGCCGCTCAAGAAGTGGTACATGGCCTGCTCGGGAGTGAGCTTCGAGATCGGTGGCAGGACACCGAAGGCATCAGCCGTGAGAAAGATGACGTTCGACGGCATGCCACCCACGCCGGGAATCACAGCGTTGTCGATGTAGTCCACCGGGTAGGCGGCGCGGGTGTTCTCGGTGATGGAGTCGTCGTCGTAATCGATCGCCCGCGTCTCGGAATCGAACACAGCATTCTCGAGCACCGAACCGAAGCGCAGGGCGTTCCAGATCTGCGGTTCTTTCTCGTAGGTCAGCCGGATGCACTTGGCATAGCATCCGCCCTCGAAGTTGAATATGCCGGCGTCGCTCCAGCCATGCTCGTCATCGCCGATCAGCCGCCGCTCGGGGTCGGCCGACAGGGTGGTTTTGCCGGTCCCCGACAGGCCGAAGAAAAGCGCCACGTCTCCCCCCTCGCCCACGTTCGCCGAGCAATGCATGGGAAAGACCTTGCGTTCCGGCAACAGGTAGTTAAGCAGGCTAAAGACGGACTTCTTCATTTCGCCCGCGTAGCGAGTGCCGCCGATCAGCACCAGCTTCTTCGTGAAGTTGAGCACGACGAAGGCCTCGCTACGAGTACCGTCTGACGTTGGATCGGCGTGGAGGCCCGGCGCATAAATGATGGTGAACGCGGGCCGGTGGTCGGCCGTCGCGTCCGCGTCGGCACGCACGAAGAGCTGGCGGGCGAAGAGGTTGTGCCAGGCCAGTTCGGTGACGGCTCGGATCGGCAGTGAGTAGGCGGAGTCGGCGCCGGCGTAGCAGTCCTGCACGAAAACGTCCTGGCCCTGCAGATAGGCGCGGATCTTCTGATGCAGCCCGTCAAAATGCCCGACCGACATGGCGCGGTTAACGTCGCCCCAATCGACACTGTCGCGGGTGATGTCGTCCTCGACGATGAAGCGGTCCCCCGGCGAACGGCCCGTATATTGCCCGGTGCGGACCACCAGCGCACCGTTGGCGGCCAAGTGCCCCTCGTTGCGGCGGAGCGCCTGCTCGACCAAGCGTGGCGTACTGAGGTTCCAGTGGACCGAATTGAGGTTATGAATGCCGTGGTTGGCAAGATCCGTGCTGCTGAATTGGGTCCCGATGTTTTCCATAAAGAGAATCCTCGGCGGGAAGACGCCAAAACCAGACCGTGCACCCCGTTCGAGCTCGGCGAGGGCGCGCTCTCACGTCTACGTTGGCTTCATACCGATAGAGGGCACGAGGCCTCCCGCCACGATCTATAGAAATAGACATGGCAACTTTGATGCCACTTTTTGAAGGGTGCGAGCCAGGACGACGAGCTAGAATTTGGTCCGGTATTTTGATTGGAGCAGCTCAAGCTTCTCGTTCAACGAAAGCTTCTGAATCTCCTTTTCTTCAAGGGCCTTTGTCTTCGCGTCGGGCCCGAAAGACCGTTGGGTGATTCCGCCCTCCCGCTGGGGCTCTTTGCGCCGCTTGCGGGGCCCGTCGTCGCGCCGCGCCCCGGGGCCAGCGGAACGAGGTCGCCCGGTTCGCTGTCCCCCAACTCCCGGCCCTCTAGCTCCTGGCCTTCCGACTCCCGGTCCTCCTGTTCGTTGTCCGGCGCCCGGCCGAGCGGCGCGAGCCGCCCTGGCCACCTCGCGGGGATCTTTGAGAGAGAGCGAGATTCGCTTGCCGTCTCTCTCCAGCGCTCGGATGAACACCGTCACGCGGTCGCCGATCTTGAACTCGGGCTTGGCATCCTTGCCCGGTCCGTTAGAGAGCTGTGAGATGTGCACCAGCCCGTCGTGGTCGGCCCCGATGTCGACGAAAGCGCCGAAGTCGGCGATGTTGGTCACCACGCCTTCGACCTTCTTGCCGGGCTGGATTTCCTCGATCCCGCGCAGCTCAACAGGGAGGGTGGCTGGAGTAAACCGGCCGCGTGGGTCTCTTGCCGCAGGTCGGAACTGGTCGACGATGCCCCGCAAAAGCTCAACCGGATGCTTCGCGTCCTTCAGCTCGTCGAGGGCAACGGCGTCAAGGGTGTCCAGCTTCTCAAGCGCCTCGGCGGCCGAGACGCCGGCCGCGGCGAGGATCTTCTCCGCCTGCGGATATGACTCCGGGTGGATGCCGGTGTCGTCGAGGGGATTCTCTCCGTTGCGCACGCGGGCGAACCCGACCGCCTGCTTGTAGATCCGGGCACTCAAGCCCGATACAGCCTGGAGTTGCGCGCGTTTGGTAAACGGCCCCTTGCTTTGGCGGTGCTCCACGACGCGTTTGGCGACCCGCTCCGTCATGCCGGGAAGCAAGGCCAGAAGCTCGATCGATCCGGTGTTGAGATCGACGCCGATGCGGTGGACGGTCGATTCCAGCGTCACGCTCAGCCCGGCTCGGAGCTTCTTCTGGTCTACCTCGTGGTGGAACTGCCCCACCCCGAGCAAGCGCGGATCGACGTGCACGAGTTGCGCCAGCGGATCCTGGAGCCGGCGAGCCAAGCAGGCGGCACTACGCTGGGCCACGGCGACATCGGGGAGTTCTCGGCGCGCAGCCTTCGAAGTGGCGTAGATCCAACTGCCGGCTTCGCTGAGCTTGGTCCAGTAGATATCCTTCGCGCCCGCCTCGCGGATCGCGCTGCGAACCAATGTTTCGACCTGCCGAACGCCGGGACCGTTGGCCATCACGATGGCGGCGACTTGGTGGCGGCGAAGCAGGTCGGCGAGGAGGACGAACGTCTCGTCGATGGTTTTTGGCCGGTGCTTGCCCTTG
This sequence comes from Bryobacterales bacterium, assembly GCA_965261065.1. Lineage (GTDB taxonomy): Bacteria > Acidobacteriota > Terriglobia > Bryobacterales > UBA6623 > JAKZVK01. Next base: position 1,189,081 of record OZ253444.1, read on the forward strand.
CCGGGCGGTCCCGGCATGGTGGCCGTCCCGCCGCTCGATTCAGCGGGGGAGGATTCAGCCGCGGGGGCCTCGGGGGGGGCATCGCCCGTCGGTGAAACGACCTCTTTCGAGGGAGCGGCTTCCGAGGGTGTGGCGGCTTGGTCGGCCGGCGAGCCGGCCCCCGGTTGCACTACTTCCGTTGCCTGGTCGGATGGGGCGGCGGCATCTGCCTCAGCGGACTCCGCAGGTTCCTCGGCTTCCGCGGCCTCGGCTGATTGCTCAGGCGGCGCGGCCTCCGTTTCGGCGGCCGGCAACGCTTCGCCTCCATCGGACTCTGCGACGCCTTCGCCCGTTGCGGAGGCCGCCGCGGACTCCTGCTCCGGGTCAGGACTGGGTTCCGCCGAGCTTTCTTGGGTCGTGGCCGACTCCGCTTGCGGTAACGCTTCCGCCGTCCCACCACCGGATTCGGCGGCGTCAGCTACGCCAATGGGCCCCGCACCGCTGGGCTCAGTGCCGCTGAGTCCCGCGGCTGCCTCGTTCTCAGTCGCCGCACCATTGGCCACCGGCTGTTTCTTGGCGTCCCCGCTGCCGGCTTCGCCTCCCTCGGGGCGATGGACAATCGCGCCTTCGAGGAAGTCCCCGTCCGGCCCCATAACGGCGGCACGCCAGCCTCCCGGTCGTCCTGTTTCGAGGCCGATGACCGTGATGGGTCCCGCCGGAGGGCTCTTCAGCGTCTTCTCGAGGTTTTGCTGGTAAACCTCGATCGCCGCCGCGTCGGAGCGCTCGTCGAGGCGCTGCGTCAACTCGTTGCGCAAGGCCGGGCTGAGGTATTCCTCCAGGGCGATGCAGGCAACATCGCCGAGCTGGAGACACACCGGCGATTTCGCCGGCCGGGACTCCAGCAGCCGGCCCAGGATGAACGAGACCGCGCGGTCAATCGGCAACTGGATCTCATGACGCAATCCCGACTCCCGCTCCGCCCGGCGAATCGCCAGCATCTGACGCCAGGCAACCTTCTTGACTTTCGCTTGGTAGCCGAGCAGCGGCTTGGCCCGGCCCTTCCCGTTGCCCTTCAGCTTCTGCTTTTTGGGCACGACGAGTTGGGCGTGCTCTTGCATGATCGCGCGGAGGCCCTGGCGAACCGCGTAGTCCTCCGCTGTGCGCCGCGCCATAATGGCGCGGGCGCCACGAAGCGCGTCCGCTGCCGAGGAGACGCCCTTGTCGGCGCTCACGTAGGCTTGCGCCAGATCTTCGGGATCGCCGTTTTCGCCGTGCCGGCCCCATAGGGCATCGGCCAGGGGATCGAGGCCCTTCGCGATAGCCGCATCGGCAGCCGAACGTCGCTTCGGCTTGAAAGGGAAGTACAGGTCTTCCAGTACCCAACGGTCAGTCGTCGACTCGATTTGGGCGCGTAGCTCGGGGGTAAGCTGGTCCTTCTGTCCGATGGCCGTGAGGATTGTGATGCGGCGGTCTTCGAGGTCGAGAAACTGGCGCAGGCGTTCGTCGACCGCCCGCAAACGCTCCTCAGAGAGGCCCGCGGTGATATTGGGACGATAGTAAGCGAGGTACGCCGGCGTTGAGCCGGCTTCAAGCTCCTGAACCAGCTTCAGCAGATCAGAGAGTTGTACCCCTGCTTCCTCGGCGATCCGCACGTAGGCGGGACTAGGAAGAGCAGTGAGGGACTTCATTACACAGAAGCGACCCGGACCCCAAGACGCTTTACTGTATCATAGCGTCATGTTTCAGGGCTTGCGAAGCCGCCAAAACCGGTTCTCGTTGGCCCTCTTTTCGGTAGTCGCGGGTCCCGGCTTGCTGCTCGCGCAAGTCATCGAGTTCGATTCGCACGGACTCCACTATCAGACCCTCTCCCGGCAGGGGCTGACGCTGATGTATGCCCCCCTTCCGCTCACGGTGCGGGAGTTCGCCGTCGTGCAAGTGTCGTTCAGCAACGGCAGCGCCCGCAGCCGCGCGGTAGAGCCGACCGATTTCTACTTCGAGACGGCCGGCGGTGACGTTCTGCGGGCCGCTTCCGAGCAGGTCGTGGTCCGCGAGCTGTACCAGAAGGCGGGCCGTGGTGAAGTGATGAAGCTGCAGTTGGCCTACGAGAAGGCCCTCTATGGCAATCAGCGGCTCCGCTCTAACAGCGGCTATGAGACACGGCGTCAAGCCGCCATGGCCCGCGGTCCCAAGGGCCTGAAGGCGGCCGCGGCCGCCTCGGCTCTGTCACTCGTCAGGACGCAGCTAGCCCCGGGTGACTCGACCGATGGCGCCGTGTTCTTCAAGAACGGCCGCAGGGAGTTGGGCGCGGGCCGGCTCGTCGCCCGCCTGAGCGATGGCGACGTGTTCGAATTCGAGCCCCATCAAGCTGCGGTGGATTAGGCGTTTCCGCCCAACGTGTCCGGTCTGGATCTCGCGGAAGCGTCGGGCAAAGTGTGGCGTAAGCCTCCAGGTTCGCCGAGAACCGAATCCTCGGTTCTCAGGTCCGCGAACAGGCACTCAGTTGCAGCCGTCGGCGTACCGGGGTGCCGGACACTGCATTGGCTCTCTATCGAGCGTCTCTCTCAAAAGTGTTCTATCCTAAACGCAGCGTACTCTCTGAAAGGACGGCTTCGATCATGCGTAAGCTCTTCTTGCTCACTCTCGTGATGTTGATGCCCGTGGCGGCTTTTGCGGGTGATGCCGCGCCCGGCGAATGGAGGGGCCACTTGATGGATACGATGTGCGCCAGCAACCTGCTCGACAAAGCCTCGTCTCATACCACCGAGTGCATGAAGATGCCGAACTGCAAGGGCAGCGGCTTCGGCTTGGTAACGAAGGAAGGCAAATACATCAAGTTCGATGAAGCCGGCAACACCAAGGCACTCAAGGAGCTCGAGCGCTCGGGCAAGGAAGACAACTTGCTCGTCACCGTCACCGGCCGCATGAGGGGCGGCGTGATCCGAGTCGCCTCCGTTACAGCGCAGGACTAGCAGCCCGTGGTGAAAGCATGGTTTCTTGTCAAGTTTGTTTGATACCCCTACATGTTGCGGTCGGTCGAGCAGGCGGGCACGGCATGCCGTGCCCCTACGTTGCGATTCGCGCGGTTCTCGGTTTTGCCACGGGCTGCTAGGCCTACTCCGGCCAGCCGTTCTACGCTGCCGGTCACCGCTGCAAACGCACCGGTAACGTACTCGACGATTCTTCCGAGGCTGGCCGGCCTCCTGCGAGCCGGCTCTTCAACCGCACAGTCGTTACACGCGGCGACCATCCCCATGTCCCGTTGGAAGACAAGCTTTCTTTATCTCTCGATCACCCTTGGCGCATTCTTTGCCGCCGTCGTCATCACGGAGTGGTATCTAGCGTCCGAAGCCGCGCCCCGTTCGACGCTGCCGTTCTATAACCGGCTTGCTCCTTACGTGATGTTCGAGCCTCAGGCGAACTTGAACTATGTCAGCGCGGAAACGTTCGAGATGTCTCACCACAAAAGCCAAGTCTTCCATTACACGAACGAAGACGGCTTCCGCGTTGGCGCTCCCGACTATGAACTGCCGAAGGCCAAGCCGGCCCGTCAACTGCGCATCGCGGTACTCGGGGGCTCGGCCGTGCGCCACGGCAGCAGGTTCGAGGACACGCTGCCGGGCTCCTTGAAGACCCTCCTCGAAGAGAAATACCCGGGCCGCGATGTCGAAGTCCTCAACGCCGGCATCGAGTCGTGCGTCTCGAAACAGTCGATTATCTATCTGCTGTTCACCGTGCTCGACTACGAACCGGACGTAGTGATTCTGTACGACGGCGCCAACGACCTGGGCAACATTCTGCTCTATGAGGCGCGCCCGAACTACCCCTACAACTTCCAGACGATCGAGGAGGCGTGGGACTACTACCGCTCTGAGACCGCGACCCCGCTCTCCGAATTGGTCCTGAGCCGCAGCTATCTGTACTCGGCACTACGCCTCCGATTCGGCGGTGAAGACCAACTCAAAACAACCAACACCATCGGCCTGGGACTGCGGCGGGCGCCCAACGCGCTCACGTCTGACCAGGTCTTGGCGGACCCGGAACTCGTCCAACGACTGGTCGCGGCTTACCTTTCCAATTGGCCAAGCTGGGTATCCACTTGACTCAGGTGACCCCAAGATGTAGTGTAGGGCCTGGTGGAGGATTACCCGCGCGACCAACTCGAATTCGAGTCTCGCTTTGCGAGCGAGGAGGCTTGCCGCGACTATCTGTTCGCCTTGCGCTGGCCAGAGGGTTTCCGCTGTCCAAGGTGTGGGCATGAGCGCGCTTGGCCGGTGCGCAAAGTGTGGTTCGAATGCGCTCGCTGCGGGCGGCAAACCTCCGTCACCGCCGGCACGATCTTTCAAGACACACGCAAGCCGCTGCGGCTGTGGTTCCGGGCGATGTGGACCATCACCACGCAGAAGAATGGGGCCAGCGCCCTGGGTCTACAGCGCGTTCTGGGACTGGGCAGTTACCAAACCGCCTGGCCTTGGATGCACAAGCTGAGGCGAGCGATGGTGCGCCCGGGGCGAGAGCGATTGACGGGCCTCGTCGAGGTCGATGAGACCTACTGGGGCGCTGAAGAAGAAGGGGTAATCGGCCGGCAGACCGAGCGTAAAGCGTTGATTGCAGTCGCCGCGGAAGAGAGAGGCACCGGGCTGGGGCGCATCCGCATGCAGCGCGTTCAGAACGCCTCGGCGGCCAGTTTGATGCCCTTCGTCGAGGAGTCGGTCGAGCCGGGCAGCGTGGTTGTTACCGACAACTGGTCGGGCTACGATCCGCTCAAGAAGAAGTACTACCAGCGTCGTATCATCTCGATTAACAACCGCCGCGAGCAGGCCTCGCAGCTACTGCCGAGGGTGCACTTGGCGATCTCGCTACTCAAGCGCTGGATGCTGGGCACGCATCAGGGGGCGGTCAGCCACGAGCATCTGGACTACTATCTCGACGAGTTCGTGTTCCGCTTCAATCGGCGCAGATCACGCAGTCGGGGCAAGCTCTTCTACCGCCTTGTGCAGCAGGCCATGGCGGTGGAGCCGACGCCGTACCGCTCGATCGTCGCCGATTGGGACGCTAAGACGCTGTGAGCCCAACTACAAGATGTTGGGGTCACCTGAGTCAAGTGGATACCCGGCTTGGCGAAAGCTGATTGAGCTGTCGAAAGCCTACGATTTCCAGCCGGTGTGTGTCCTTCAGCCCACGGGCGGTTTGGACCGCGACTACGCCACCAAAGCCCTGCCGCCGGAGTGGGTCGACGCCTTCACTGCTCTGTACGACGAAACCGACAAGCAACTGGGGGGCCTCCGCCAGGAGTACCCCGGGGTAGCGTTGCTCAACCTATTGAGTCCCGCATAATATCCCGTCACTCGAAGCAAAGAGAAGACTGTTTCCAGAAGGCCGTGATCAAACGCGGTTTGCGGTGCATGCGGCGGAGTGCCTTGCGGGCCCGCTCGTTCAGCTCGCCGTAGTCCTTCGGACAGACGTTCGGCAACTCGTGCTGCTTCCAGTAAGCCCAGATGTATTCCACCGGATTCAACTCCGGCGCATAGGGTGGCAAGTACTCGGTTGCGATGTGGCCTTCGGAGAGTTGGATGAACTCTTGCACCAGGCGGCTACGGTGCGCCGGCAGCCGGTCCCAGACGATCAGCAGCGGCCGATCGATATGACGTACCAACGCCTTGAGAAAGTCGATCACTTGCTCTTTGCCGATCGCACCGGGATAGAGCCGAAAGTAGAAGTTACGCAGCGTCAGCCCCGCCGAGACGGAAAGCTTCTCCCAATTGAAGTTAAACTGCAGCACCGGTGTTTGGCCGCGTGGCGCCCAGGTGCGGCAGCGATGCGGCTTCTGACTCAATCCGCTTTCGTCGATGAAGACGAGCGTACGGCCTTCGTTTTGGGCTTTTTTTTAATGCGCGTCCAGGTCTTGCGCTTCCAGGTGCGGATCTGCTCTTCGTTGCGCTCGCGCGCCTTTCCGACCGGGCGTTGCGGGCTCCAGTCGAGCGCTCGCAGGATCTTCCAGACGTGGCCTTCGTGGTAGTCGACCCCGAACTCGTCTCCGATCAGCCGAGCCACCCGCGGACAGCTCCACAGGGGCGTGGGGAAGCCGTGGGCTTGCGGGCCTTCCAGCAACAGCGACGTCAGGCGTTCGCGTTGTGCGGCATCGAGGAGCGGCTTGCGTCCGGCGCGCCCGGCCTGGCGGAGTCCGGCCGCACCCTGCTCGCGGTATTGCCGCCGCCACGCACTGACGGTTTGGCGAGCGACTTTCAGCCGTCTTGCCGTCTCGGACTGATTGTGGCCTTGGTCGAGCAGCCGCATCGCTTCGAAACGGCGCTTCTCCAGGGCCTTGAAATCCCGCTTCACACCTTTGGGGTTGCCCATACATATATAGATGCTCCACACTATCAAAAAGTGTCATAATAATTTGCGGGATTCAATAAGCACTTACTTGCAGCCGGCGGCTGACCACTTCTGGGACGGCGTCCACGTCTACGACGAGACGAACGCGTTGATCGCCGAGCGCATCCACCAGGACCTCGGTCCCGCCTTGCGTTTGGCTTTCGAGAGCCAATAGAATACCGACAGAGCCTGCATGCAATTGATTTTGCGGTTCTTGTGAGGCCTCGATGGCAAAGACTGACGCTGCTCAAGAACCGAACAACCCGAACCGCCGTGATTTCGTGAAATCGGCGGGCACGGCCACGGTCGCCGCCGCGGCTTTGCTGCCGCGCGCCAACGCCGCACCGCTGATGCGAACGGCCAAGGCCGCGGGCAAGCAGGTGAACTACGGGTTCATCGGGCCCGGCAGCCGGGGCAAGCGCCTGCTGGAGCGCCATTTGCAGAACATCGAGATCGGCAACTGCGTCGCCATCTGCGACATCTATGAGCCCAACCTTAACAAGGCGCTCAAGATCTTCGACGGCAAGCCGACCCCCTACACCGACTACCGCAAGCTGCTCGAGCAGGACGATGTTGAGGCCGTCTTCATCACCACGCCGCTCTACCTGCACTACCCGGTAATGAAGGACGCTCTCGAAGCGGGCAAGCACGTCTTCTGCGAGAAGTCGCTCGTCTTCACGCCGGAGGAGGTCCACAGCCTGCGAACGCTCCACGAAGAGCATCCCAACCAGGTCATCCAGGTCGGCTTGCAGCGGCGCTACAGCTCGTTCTATCGCACCGCCAAGGACATGATCGACAAGGGCGTCGTCGGTAAAATCACCCACATCTCCGCCCAATGGCACCGCAACAAGAGCTGGCGCCGCGGCGTCAAGGACCCAAGCCGCGAGGAGCAGATCAATTGGCGGCTCTACCGCAAATACTCAGGCGGCCTGTGCGCTGAGCTGATGTCGCACCAAGTCGACGTGGCCGATTGGATGATCGGGTCGCCGCCCAAATCCGTGATGGGTGTCGGCGGGCTCGACTACTGGAGGGACGGGCGCGACATCTACGACAACATCCAACTCATCTTCGAGTACCCCGGCGGCGAGAAACTCAACTACAGCTCGATCATGACCAACCGGCACATTCAGGGCCGGCGGACTCCGGGCGACGGCTGCCGCGAGGTCATCATGGGTACCGACGGCGCGATCGAGATCACGCTCATCCCCGACGGCGAGGGCATGTGGTTCCGGGATCCGATGAAAGAAAAGATGGGCGACCAAGCCGAGACCCAGGAAGCCTGGACCGCCGGCGCCACCGTCGCCGACATGCTCGAACAGGGCGACGGTCTGCCCATCATCCCCGGTGTCCAAGACCTCGAATCCGGTGACGTCGGCTTCATCGAGAAGGAAGTCGAGTTCGCCAAGCGCTGGCTTTACACCAAGGGGATCATGGTTCCCACCGAGGACAAGAACCCCGAGTACAAAGAACTCGAGAGCTTCCTCATCGACGTGCGCGACGGCGGCAAGCCCAAGGCTGACATCGAGGTCGGCTTGCAAGACTCGATCGCGGTCATGCTCGCCAACTACTGTATGGATGAAGAGCGCAAGGTGCAGTTCGCCGAGATCGAGCAGATGGGCAACGGCGGCGTGAAAGTGACGTCCGCCGACAAGGGCAAGACAGCGTAGCGCACGGCCGGCTCCGCTCAGTTTGACTCAGCTCGGGGTGCACTCAACTCAGGGTTGTAGGGGTGGACCGCAGCGTCCACCCCGGCGCGGCAGAGTTGCTCTCGGTTTCTGTGCGAAGAAGCAACCGCGTACCAGGGGCTGAACTGACCGGGTCATAGGTAACACTTTATGCCAAGCACATAGGTAACACTTTTCGTCCGGGGTGGGGCTTGACGCAGGGAGCCCGGAGGGCGACCAGAGTCAAGTCCCACCCCCGGACGAAGGGCCCGCCGCTGGGCCCTTGCTCGGGCGCAACCGCCGCTCTCGTTCCTCGAATACTCCCAACTCATAAAAGGAAAACCACACTCGCCACACGCCCTCCTCGATCTCCTCCACCCCGACCCGCTCCCCGTTGAGTCCCTTGCCGACGAACACTCGTTGACGCCGCCAGCGAATCCGCCCATCCATCACGCGCCGCACCTGCATCGGCGCCGCATACTCCGGCTCGTCCACCCGCGACGGATACGCCCGCGCCGCGCCGTGATAACACTCACCAGGGGTTCGCAACTCCAGTCCCTGGTGCGGTCGCTCCTCGTTGTAGTCGCTGCGAAAGTCATCAAACGCCCGTTGCTGCGCTCGCAGATTCGCCGCTGGCGGCGCGGCGGTCTCTTGCTTCAGCGTACGGTGCATCCGCTCATGCCGCCCGTTCTGTTCCGGATGTCCCGGCTCGATCCGCTCGGGACAGATCCCCAACTTGATCCACCACACTGCCAGCCGCCCCAGCCCGTGCACCGCCAGGGTCGCAAACGGCGGCCCGTTGTCGGTGCGCATCACCCGCGGCAGTCCAAACTCTCGAAACGTCGCCTCGAACAACGGCCGAACATGGTCCCCGTCCGGTTTCGTCACCGCCTGGCACCGCAACAGGTAGCGGCTGGCCGCGTCCGAGATCGTTAAGGGATCGCAGCGCCGGCCGTCTTGGGTGCGAAACCAGCCTTTGAAGTCGGCGCACCAAACCTGGTTGGGCTGCTTGCCTGGCGTCAGCGGCAGCGGGGTCGGTGCGGCGCGGGGCCGGCGTCGTCGGGGCACGCTCAGACCGTCTCGTCGCAGCAGATTTCCGATCGTGCTCACCGCCGGCCATGCCACGTCGGGCTGCCTTCGCTGCAGCCGCGCCCTCAAGGTGACCGCACCCCAGCGACTGTGCTGCGCCCGCAGAGCGAGAATCTCTTGCTCGATCGCGGCCGCGGTCTGACCGGGATGGCGTTGCGGCGCCCGGGAGTGGTCCTGCAAACCTTCCCAGCTCTGCTGCTGGTAGCGCTGCAGCCATTTGTAGCCGGTCTTGCGGCTCACCGAGTAGCGCCGGCACAGCTCGGCCATCGACTCCTCGTCTCTTTCCCAGTCCACGATAAAATGGGTTCTCTCGTCTCGCACACAGGTCTCCTGCCACGGCATAAAGCATTCCCTCCCAGAAATGTTCTATGCCTCAAAGTGTTACCTATGTGCTTGGCATCATGTGTTACCCATGTGCCCGGTTAATACCACCAACAACTGGGGCGGTAAGCCTACCGCGTAAGCGCCTAAAACGTAGCGATCGGGTTCAACGGTGACCCCGTCCCTCCGCCGACCGGTAGCGGTGCGGCGGTCAACAGGAACTCCCAGCGGTTCTGGCGGGCGCATTCCTCGGCGAGGGCTTCCAGGTCGCAGTTGTCGAAGATCGGCGTACCCAGCGCGACCAGGAAGAGTTGATGCACAGGTTGCCCCACCCCGCGAATCCCTGACGGCATCACATCGCTGGCGGCGTCGCTGCCGATCATCGCGATGTCGCGTTCCCGAAACCACTTCACGCACGAGGCGTACATGCCGGCCGACTTCGCCGAGGCGTCGAAGGGACCCTTCTCGTCGCGCAGCTTCCAGCGGCCGGTACGGACGAAGACCACGTCTCCCGCCTCGACCTTCATCCCGGCTTTCTTCTCCCACGCCGACAAGTCCTCGGGATAGATCGGTGTTCCGCGCTCCAGGTAATCGACGCCCTTCAGCCGGGCAATGTCCATCAGGATGCCCTTGCTGAAGATCCCGTTCTTGACGTTCGTCACGGCCAGCTTTGGCGCGCCGGCGGCCTGCACTTCGGCCATCTCAAAGCCGTTGTACATCTTACCCTCGTACGACATGTGCGTGAGGGAGTCCATGTGCGAATGGGCGTAGCCGTGGTACTGGACGGTGTATTCATCGCTGACGAACTGGCCGATGATCGGTTTGTCACCCGTGCTCAACATGCGGTGCCCGAACGGGCTCGGGTTGTCGATGGCTTCCTCTTTTTCGACCTCGCGCGCGAGCGACACTGAGATGCCGGCCTTAACCAAAGCCGCTGCCTGTTTGCGCTTTTCCGGCGTGATTAGATTCAGTGTCCCAAGCTGGTCGTCCGCGCCCCAGCGGCCCCAGTTGGAGAGCTCCTTCATCCAGCCATCGACGGTCTCTTTGGTGACCGTCTCCCGCGAGATCCCAGTGGGCCCGCAGGCGAAGACGAGGAAGAAGCCGAGAGCGGCGGAGGTCAGAAGGGTCGTTTTCCAGTGCGACATGGCGGTTGCCATCGTACCAAATACAGGCGATCGCCCCTCGGCGCGAGGGCGCAAGAATCAGCGGGTGGCCTGCGGCGGTGGGACGGAACGCGCGATCCGCAAACCGTTCCATCGATAGCGGCGCTCGGGCCGCTCGCCATGCCGCAGCGCAGGATGAAGCAAACCGGCCGCGTCCGCATAGCCGCCGCCCCGCAGAACGCGCTGGCCTTCCGCCGTGGGCGACTCGCGTCCGTCGGCCGGGTCGTAGAAGTAGGGCTTGAGCAGGCTCGACGTCCATTCCCAAACGTTGCCGTGCAGGTCGTGGAAGCCCCAGGGGTTGGCTTCCTTGGCGCCGACCGGCCGCGTGGAAAACGCCTCGACCTTCACGAAGTTTTCTCCCGCGGGCCGGTCCAGCGTGGTCTCGCGAAACCAGGCGTAGCGCGCCAACTCGAACTGCTTGAACAGTCCCGACCCTGCGCGGGCGGCGTACTCCCACTCCGCTTCGGTCGGCAGCCGAAAGCCACCGCCTTCGACCTGCTCGTTCAGTTTGTTGACAAACTCTTGCGCGTCATGCCACGAGACGCGTTCGACCGGCAGATTCTTCTCTTGCCCGGAGCCCTGCTGCTCGCTGGGATTCGCTCCCATCACGGCCTGCCATTGGGACTGTGTGATTTCGTACTTGCCCAGGTAGAAGGGCTCGACGGCCACTGTGTGCACAGGCTGCGACTCTTCGAAATCATCGGCCCCCATGTCGAACTCACCCGGCGGCGCCAGCACCATCGGGATCTCGGGACCACTGATCCGAACCTCCCGTGCCAGTCCGGTTTCGGGGTCGAACTCCTCGCCGGCGACCTCGAACCCCGGCATTTCAGGGTTGAGCTTGCGGCCTAGAAACGCTAGGCGCCGCAGAACCCGGCCATCCCCCGGGCCGAGGGCCAGAGCCTCTTCAAAAGCGGCCTTCGCGGCCGGCCAATCCTGTTGCTTGACGAGCACCTCGGCACGCTCTGTCGCTGCGCGGAACTCTTTCAAGCGGGCAACAGACTGGCGAATGGGGTGAGCCGCACGATCACCCTGGTACGCCTGAATCTGGTCCGGCTTGGTCAGCGAGTGGGAGTTGTGGCAGGCGAGGCAGCCGGAGTCATTCTTGGTCTCAGGGCACCCCGCACTGTGGCAACTAGCGCAAAGCGGGTCCGCAGCCTCGCCGCGGGGGATGCGGTCCGGCGAGACCTCGTTGCGCTCATTGGCGACGTGCGCGGCGCTACCGCCGTGGCAGGTCTGGCAATTCGTGCCCAGCTCGCTGTGCTTCGAGATCTCCCACTCGAGCACGGAAACAACATGGCAGCGCGAACAGACGCCGGCCTGCTTGAGGTTGGATTGACCCGGCAGAACCGCCGCGAGGGTGAAGGTCAGGCAGAGAAGTGGGAAAATGGACCGCGCACCTGGCAGCTTGCCCAGAGCCGAGGGCTCAGTTCTCAGGCTCGCGAGTTGCCGCACCGCACGACCCTCACGCACGCCACTCGCGATCGAGCCAGCGGTAGTGGGGGGGCAGCCAAGAGGACCCTGCTGCCTGTGCTACATCGGCGGCGGCGTCGAGAGCCGTCCGCTCGCTCCGGTCTAGCTCGAGCGAACGCTGCAGCGCCTGATAGTTATCCTCGACCATGTAGTCGTCGAACATGCCTGGCATGGCCGAGGTCATGTACGGACGCGAGTAGACGAAGCGCAGCGCGGCCTGGCACAGCGTTTCATCAGGAAGCCGGTTGAGGCTCTCGGTTAGCCTCTCGACAACCGCCGGCGGCAACGGCCGGTGCGTATTGCGGTACAGCCGCATACGGTGGGTCTCGGGCTTGGTGCCCGGGTTCGCCAGCGGATCGAGGTTCACGATCGAGCCGGCCGACAGCGGCTTGATCGCGATGAGCGCCACGTTCTTCTGCAGCGCCGCCGGGAGGAAAGCGCTGTAGTCCGTGCGGGCGTGGATGAAGTTATACGGGAACATCACGTAGTCGAGGTCTTCAAATTCCTCGAGCGCGCTCATCATGATCGCTTCGCTGTGGGTCGAGATGCCGATCGAGCGCAACTTTCCGGCCTTCTTGGCCTTGCGCAACACGTCCCAATCTTCAAGGTTCTTGCCCGTGACGGCTGGCCCGGCGCCGACGTAGATCCGGTAGAGGTCGACGTGTCCGTAAAGCTTGGCCGCGCGGTCAATGTTCTCGCCAACGAACATCGGAAACTGGCGGCAGACCGAGACCAGCACTTTGTCGCGGCGCGGCTTCACGACGCGGGCCACCGGTTCCCACTGGCCGTTGTTCTCGTAGGTGTCGACCATGTTGACGCCCAGGTCGAAGGCGTGGGCCAGTTGGCGGTCGCGGCGCGCTTGCCCTTCTTCATTCAGCACGCGGCCGTGTTTGGCGTCGATCTTGTAGCCGGGGTCGGTGTGCGAGCCGAAGGAGAGCAGCGACACGTTCATGTCGGTGCGGCCCAGCCGGCGGTAGACCATGCCTCCGCGGCGAAACTCGCGTACCGCAGGCAAGCCAGCCCCTACGGCGGCGGGGGCAGCGGCGAACACGGCTGAAGCCGCGAGGAATTGACGGCGAGACAGACAGGCGTTCATGCCAGGATTGTACCACTGGCCCGGAAGCAGTTTGGTAGCCCTTCCCAATCGAGCGGCCTAGGGGAATCCACGGGTGTCCTTAAGCGCCCGCGCCCGCCGATATCTCCTCTCAGAACGATGCCGAAAGCAAGCCGTGGCCGGGGGCCGTTGACTGTGATTCGTGGGGGCGAGAAGACCCTCACCGCCGCGCAGCGGACTGCCGTGGCGCAGGCCGCCGGCATCATCCGCGACCTCTCTCCCGCGCAGGCCGAAGTCCTCGTAGCGCTGATCGACGAGTTTCGCCGCGACGACTTCTTGCGGCGTGTCCGCGACGTCGATCTCCCGGCCATCAAAATTCTCGCCGACGTAATCAACGGCTGGGACCCCGACGGCGTCTACGAATTCGCGCGTGCCTGGACCAGCACGCTCGTTGCTCGCGAAGATGACTTCCAGTGGTCAAACTGCGACGCCGAAGCCAAGGAAGAGCACCACCGGCGAGTCGAAGCCGAAATGGCCCGACGGGGCCTGGCCCACCACGGCACGTGAGCGACTGGGCCAACGTGGCGCGCGCCCGTGCCGAGCCATGCTCGGCTCTTGTCGCCCACCCACCGAAAACTCTCTTAGAGACACCCACTGCCGCCTTCGCGGGCCTCAGAGGGAATCAAACACCCGGTCGATCGCATCCAACGTCTCATCGATATCCTTCTGGTTGTGCGCAACAGAGATGGAACACTGCTTCGTCGCCAGCGGGAAGAAGAACACTCCCTGCTCCAGTAAAGCCCGCCGGAACTTGGTGTCGAACTCGTAGTCGTGGTTCGAGGCGAGGTCGTGCCAGTCGCGCGGCTCATGGTCCATGAAGAACGTCACAAAGGCGGAACCCTGTCTCACGATCTGCCCCTGCATCTCTCGTTCCTCCAGGATCTCGTTGATCCCGGCCTCCATCTGCGAGCCTAGCTCTTCCAGGCGGGCATACACGGCCCCGTCGTCTTCCAACAGCACCATCATCGTCGCGATCGCGGCCGCCGTGGGTACGGGGTGAGCGTTGTAGGTGCCCGCCAGCAGGACGCGCTTGGCCGGGTCGTCGTGGGCGAACGAGTCCATCCACTTGGCGGGTCCCGCCAGCGCGCCCAGCGGATAGCCGCTCGCGATGGCCTTGCCGTAGCACGCTAGGTCGGGAGTCACGGAACTGATCTCGGCGTAGCCCCCGAAGGCGTGCCGGAAGCCGGTCTTGATCTCGTCGAAGATCAACAGGAAGCCCAGCTCGTCGGCGAGCTTCCGCAATCCTTCGAGATAGCCCGGCAACGGCTTGACCAGACCGATGTTCTGCAGGATCGGTTCGGTGATGAGTGCGGCGACGGAGTACTTCTCGCAGACATAGCGTACCGAGTCGAGGTCGTTGAAGTTGATGGCGTGCACCAACTGTTGGTGCGCCTCGGGGATGCCCGCGCTCATCGGATCGAGCGCATACTCGCCGGGTGACTGGCGCGGCCCGAGCTTGTCGAGCGGCGTCACCAGGTTGAAGGCAACGTCGTTGTGCCAGCCGTTATAGCCGCCCTGCATGACGATGAGGTGGTCGCGTCCGGTGACGGCCCTGGCCAGGCGGATCGCCTGCGCCGTGGCCTCGCTACCGCTGTTGAGCAAGCAAACACGCTCCACCCACGGGATGTGGGTGCAGAGCAACTCGGCCAATTGCCCCTCCAACTCCGTGGGACCGGAGCCCCAAAGATCCGTGCCCTGGTCGATGACCCGTTTGACCGCGCTGGTCAACCGCACGTCCCCGTACCCGAGAAACTGAGGAGCAAAGGCGCCGTGGAAATCGATGTACTCGTTGCCTTCAGCGTCTTGGATGCGCGAGCCCTTCGCCTCGACGAAGGCGATATTGGGCTCGGTGATGCGGTTCATCGACGAGATGCCGCCGGGGATGAAGAGCTTGTTGTGCTCCAGGATTTGGTCGGATTCGGGGTGTTCGGTCATGAAGGAGACAGCGGGAGTTGCTGGGGTGCTGCACGCCGGGTGGCTTTTCATCATAACCCGACGGAAGTGGCCGCAAACCCGGGCTGCGGGCGGTCAGCGCAGCGGAACCAATTGGCTTCCAAGCACGGTTACGAGCATCCCCGCCGTGCCGAGCACCACTAGCAACAGGGTTTTGGTCTTCAGCGTCTCGATCTCCGTCATGCCGGTCATGGTGCGAAAGACCCAGAAGCCGCTGTCATTCATCCAGGTGCCGATCAGCGAACCGCTGCCGATGGCCATCAGAACATAGACCTCGTGGTAGGGCAGTGACGCGACGCCCAACAGCGGCGCGACGATCGCCGAGACGGTGATCATGGCCACGGTTCCGGAGCCTTGTGCGACTTTGAGCAGAATCGCGAGGCCGAAGGCCAGCACCATCATCGAGATGCCGAGGTCGCCGGCCCACTTGCCCAGCACGTCGCCGACGCCCGCGCGAACCAACATGCCGCCGAAGGCGCCACCGCCCGAGGTAATCAGGATGATGACGCCGGCGCTCGCGACCGCCGTCTCGACCGGTTTGGCTAGCTGCGGCAGTGTCATGTGGTTCTGCCGGGCTAGCACCCACAGACCCACAGCCGCGCCCGCCAGCAACGCCACGCCCGGGTTGCCCAGGAACCCGGCGACCTCGGCCACCTGTGTTCCCTTGTAGAACGTATTCGCCACCGTGTTCGACGCAATAAACAGAACCGGCAGCAGGATCGGCGACATTGACACCCAGAAGCCCGGCAACTCGTCCTCGGGACGCGTGGCGATCTTTCCCAACTCTTCGAGCGACAGCCCCGGCGCTTCGCGAATCGGGATGTTGAGTTTCCGGTCGATCCAAATCGCGTAGAGCCAGCCGCACAACGACGCCGGCAGCGCCACGCACAGCCCAACGAGGATCACGATTCCGACATCGACCCCGAGCGTCGACGCCATCACCAACGGTCCCGGCGTGGGTGGCACGAACACGTGCGTGGCGGACCCGCCGGCCGAGATCGCCAGCACATAGAGGACATAGTTCTTGCCGCCCATCCGCACGCTCATTGCCCGCGCCAGGGGAACGAGCAGGTAGAACACCGTGTCGGAGAAAACCGGTACCGAGAGCACATAGCCGCTGGCAACCAGAGACAGCGACGACAGCCTGTCGCCCAACCAAGCGACGAAGCGCCGCGTGATGCGGTCGGCGGCGCCACTCTCCATCAGGCACTGGCCGATGATCGCCGCCATGGCGATGGCAATGCCAATGCGGCCGACAACGCCTCCGAAGCGCTCGCCGACCTCTTTCATGACGTCGGTGAGTGGAACCTCCGGCGAAAGCAGGCCGATCAGGATGGCGGCCGAAATCAGTGCCACGAAGGCGTTGATCTTCAGCCGGATGATGAGAAGAAAGACCGTCGCGATGGCGATGGCCAGAATCAGGATGGGGTGCATGGTTGGCGTGTTTTGAGGCGGCTCGAGGCGGTGGTGAGATCCCGCCATGATACACTCTGGGCCGCGGAATTGTACTAATGCTCCTCAAAGCCATTGACCGCTCCCGTTTACGACTCTAGAATCAAGGCGTGCCACACCCATTCATTCGAACCCTTGCCGCCGGCGTCGTCGCGATGTTGACGGCCCTGCCCGCCTTGGCCGCCGGGCCGGAATTGCTGCGGCTCGACCCTCCGGGCGGCCGGCGGGGCTCCGCCGTAAAGCTGACCGTCAACGGCTACGGCCTCGACAACGAAGCCCAGGTCCACTCGACCCTGCCCGGCTCGTTCACCGCACTCAGCGCGGCCAAGGACGGAATGGGCATGGGCCGCGATCTACTATTCCTGGTCGAGATCGCACCCGATGCACCCATCGGCCTCTACCAGGTGCGGATCCAGACCGAGCAGGGCCTCTCGAACATCCTACTGTTCAGCGTGGGCGCTTTCCCGGAAGTCACCGAAGCCGAGATCGAAGCGGAAGACGGAAACACCAACGATGAGCCCGCGACCGCGGAGTCCGTTGACACGCCTGTGATCGTGAACGCGTCGCTCGAAGGGGCCGAGCGGGACGTCTACCGCTTCCAGGCCAAGGCGGGGCAACGACTGGTCTTCGAGGTCGAGGGCCGCCGCGCGGGTTCGGCGCTCGATCCGGCGCTACGGGTTTTCGATGAGCAGGGCCGCGTGATCGGCCGCAACAATGACGCCCCCAGCTTGGGAGTGGATCCGCGGGCAGCCGTTACGTTCGAGGCAGCGGGCGAATACTTCGTCGAAGTTCACGACGCGCGCTTCAGCGAGCAAAAGCAGAACTTCTACCGCTTGAAGATCGGCGACTTCGCCTACGCCGAGGCCATGTTCCCGCTGGGCTGGACTCGCGGCGAGCCCGTGGAGGTGGAACTCTCCGGAGGCAGCTTCGACCAGCCCGTCACGGTTCGCCCACAATTGAGCGGCCTCGGCCCGGAGGCGGCATTCGGGTTCGTTCGGATCCCCGGGCCGCCCGGCAGCCTCCCGCTGCCACTACGCCTGAGCGACGGACCCGAGGCACTCGAGTCAGCCACCGCTCACCAGGGCCCCACGCCGATCGAGCCGGAAACCGTGCTCAACGCGCGCATCGCTAAGCCCGGAGAGAAGGACCGCTACCGGCTCCCGGTCAAGCCCGGCGAGAACTGGTTCATCGAGTTGCGTGCAGCGGACTTGGGGACTTCGCAACTGTACGGCGTCCTCAACTTGTATGACGGTGAAGGCAATCCGCTCGCGGAAGCGGGATACGAAACCGGCGAGCAGAACCCCAACGCCGTGCTCGCAAGGTTCCGGCCTAATTCTCAACCCGCCGCCGCACTCGAGATCCCGCCGGGCGTCGAAGAGCTAGTGATCGAAGTGGAAGACCTGTTGGACCGTGGCGGACCCGGCTTCGGGTACCGGCTGTCGGCGCGCAAGCATCCTCCGGACTTCTTGCTCACCATCGACTCGCCGTACATCAACATCCCCCAGCGTGGCAGCGCCGTCGTCAACGTTACGGTCGAGCGGCGCGGCTACTGGAGGCCTCTGCAGTTGAGCCTGGCGGGGGTGCCCGACGATCTCATGGTCGAGGGAGGGTTTGTCCTCGCCGAGTCGGACACGCGCCGGACGGTGCGCCGCTTCCAGCAAGGCATCCTGGTCATCACGCCAAGGCCCGGTGCCGAGCGGCGGACCCTGAAGCTCGATGTATGGGGCGAGGCCGTCGACGAGGACGGTACGCGCATCCGCCGGCGGGCGCAAGGGTCCGGTATGGTCACGGCGGTGAGCGGGCGCAATCAAAAACCGTTCGTTGCGCCTTGGCTCAATTTGCCGCTGCCGGCGGCGGTGACACCGGAGTTGCCCGCCACGCTCGAAGTGCTGACGCCGCGGTACGTGCGGCTTCTGGCCGGCATGTCGCATGAGGTCAGGTGGGCGTTTACGTCCCGGCGGGACGGTATCGAGCCACCAGAAGAAGTGAGTTTTGTCGGCCAAAGCGGCGGACAGTTCAACACCACGCGCCGGAAGAAGAAAGACAAGAGCGCCATGCAGGGGTCACTGATGGTCCACACCACCGAGAGGACCACGGTCACCAAAGTCGACGTGGCTCTCAGCGCGACGGTTGAGATCGATGGCCGGGAGGAAACGATCTACTCGGTGCCGATTCGCTTCGACATGGTGGAGGGCTACCGCATCGAGCCCGCCACCGAGATCACGTCTATCCAGCCGGGAGGCACGAGCGACTTGACGGGAACGGTGTCGCGCGAGCCGGAGTTCACCTCCTCGGTGAACCTAAGCGCGCAGAACCTGCCCCTGGGGGTTGAATGTGAAGCGTTCGACTTGGGACCGCAAGACACGGAGTACCGGCTGCGGTGCCGCGCCGAGGAGTCGGCCCAACCCGGCGAGTATTCGATCGAGCTGATCACGCGCGCCACGCTGGTGGGTCCGGATAATACCAGCGTGCCCTATCGGGTTTCGCCGGTGGAGACGCAACTCGTTGTAGCCGGGAGCGCAAAGCCGGCCGAGCGTGCGTCGCGATAAGAGACTCACGATGCTGGAGGGCCGGCCATGCCAAGCCGTCGGATTTTCATCGGGCTCCTCGCCTCTTTGACGGTCGCCGTCGCAGCCGCAGTTGGGTGCCAAGTCGAAACCGCGACCTCGGCGACTCCTCGCGAGCAGGACTCCAGCTATCAACGACTGAAGAAAATGGTCACCGGCGACTACGCCGACACCTGGTGGTGGGACATGCGTGGCGAGTGGAGTCCCAGGATGAAGCTGTGGGTGGTCTCCGCCGATCCGCCAGAGCGGCCAACGGTTCTGCGCCTCAGTCCCGAGCGACAGGGTCAGCCGGAGGTCACGTTGCACTTGGAACCCGGCTACGGGACCGACGGCCGCTGGTACGGCCCCAGGGTTGGAGAGGAAGCGATCGTCGAAGGCATCCCGCGGACCCTCAGCTTGCGGCCCTTTCACCTCACGTTGGAGAACGCCCGTGTCCGATCGCTGAACGGTAAGCAGTGGGGGCCTCGCCCCGCCGTCCGGCTCTCGACCGAGCCGTCATCGGTCGTGCGCGGCGAGGGTGCGACCCTCCAGTGGACGGCAGAGAACGCGCTTTCGGTCGCGCTTAATCAAGAGATCGGCCGGGTCGAACCCACAGGCCGCCGCGAAGTCTTCCCTGAGCGGACTACGACGTACACGGTCACGGTTCGCGGCCACGGCGGAGAGGCTTCGGCGACTGCCACGGTCACCGTCAAAGAACCTCACCGTTAGGTTAGGGGCCATGACCGTCGGCATCCTACTCAGGCTTCACACTATCGCCGGAGTGCTGGGCTCGAATCCGCGCGAACCCAAGAAACCGAGCCGGAACGCAAGTGACGGGCAAATCCGCTCGGCTCGGCAGGCAAGCGCGGCCCTTTTCCCGAGGCAACAAGAAACAGATCACCCCCATTGAGCAAGCTGACCGAAGGCCTGCGGACAAGTAATCCCGCCGACCGCCTGATACCCTAGTGTCCGTGCCGCGTCTCGATTCCTGGCTGTTCCCGCGCGCGATCTTCCTGCTCTTCCTCACCGCGCTCGTTGCCTGGTCGCAGCTCCCCTACCGCGGGCCGGGGTTGCGGCCCAATCCGAAGGTCGAGCGGGCCTTCCGCGAAGTCACCGAACTCACCACCGGTCTGCGCGAAGACGACCACCCGTCGCTTTCCTCGAACAGGCGCGAGGCGTGGATCGCCTGGGTGTCTTACTCCGAAGCGGCGGACAGCAGCCTCATCCTTGCCCGCTCGATCGAGGCCGGGGAGACCGACTGGTCGCCGGCGGTGCCCGTCACCGACACCGCCGGCGACTACTACAAACCCGCTATCGCTATGGACGGCGACTCGCTCGTCTGGGTTGTTTGGCCGGCGCAGGTCGACGGCAACTGGGACCTCTACAGCCGAACACGCGACGCCGGCGGGGCCTGGTCCACGGCCGAGCGCCTCACCAACCACCCCGGCCCCGATCAAATCCCCCGCATCGCCGTGTCGAACGGACGCGTCATGGTCGTCTGGCAAGGCATCCGCAACGGTAGCCTCGACATTCTTTACCGAATCCACGAAGACGGTACGTGGGGCCCTGAGGGATTCGTGACCGAGAACCGTGCGAACGACTGGGAGCCGGTCGTCGCCGGCGACTCCCGCGGCGATTTCCATGTCGCTTGGGACAGCTACCGCAACGACTACGACGTACTGCTTCGTACGTGGTCGGCGGGCCGCTGGGGCGAGGAGATGGCCGTTGCCGCGTCACCCCGGCTCGAGAACCGGCCGGACCTCTCCATCGACGGACAGGATCGGGTGTGGATCACCTGGGAAACAGGTCCCGAAGCCTGGGCGAGCGACTCCGCCACCAAGGGGCTCCGTGCTGAAGGCCGCCGAGTCGGTATCGCCTGCCTGCAGGGCGGGAAGGTCCGCCGGCCTGTCGAAGCCGAGAAAGAACTGGAGCGTCTCGCCGGTTGGGAGACGATGGAAGCGCCCGCCATCGCCGTTGGCACCGATGGGAAGCTGCGGCTTTTCTTCCGCCACCATGTTCGGCCCCCATGGCTGTCGATCGCAACCACCACCTGGGAAGGCGATCGCTGGACTCCCATCGAGACCCTCTTCAACACCGAAGGCCGTATCGACCAACGACTGGCCGTCTCCCCATTGGGAGACGAGATTCTGCTGGTCTACCCCATGGGCTCGCTGCACAATTGGCTCTACGCGAAACACTTCCAAGCGGGCCCGGCCGTCAGCGGCGCGTCGCACACACCACCGCTCACCGAAGCTGAGGCCCCCGTTGCCAAACCCGCGCCGGCGGCCGAACAACGACACTCCTTCCGCGGCTACGACCTCTACTGGGGCGACACGCACCGGCACACCGACATCTCCCTCGGCGGCGGACAGCAGCAGTACCTCGACGGCTCGCTCACCGACAACTACCGCTACGCCATCGACGCCGCCGACCTCGACTTCCTCGGCACCACCGAAAACACCCGCTACCTCACCCGCCGTTACAACGCCTGGCGCTCCAAGCAAGCGGCCGACTTGTACACGCATCCCACGATGTTCGCCGGCCTGCACACCTACGAGCGCAGCCAGCACTCACCCTGGGGACATCGCACCATCCTCAACCTCGCCCGCGGTTACACCATGGTCCCCGCCTCGTACGTCACCGGCGACCTCGGCGTCAGCCCGTGGGGCCTGTGGGCAGCGCTGCGCGGGACGAAGGCTATTACCATCCCCCATCACATCGCGTTCATCGACAAGCAGGTCAGTTGGGACTACCACGACCCGAAGTTCGAGCGCCTGGTGGAAATCTTTCAAGGGTTTCGCGGGAGCTACGAGTACGTCGATTCACCGGACGAAGTGGCGCGGCCCGAGTACCGGAAGTATTCCGAGAATCGAGGCTTCCGCCGCAAGCCCTACGAGCGCGACAGCAAGAGCTTCGTCTGGGACGCCTTGGCGCGCAAGCGCAAGCTCGGCTTCATCGCCAGCTCCGATCATCTGTCGACGCACAACGCCTTCGCCGCTGTCTATGCGAAGGGAGCCGACCGCGAATCGCTCTTCGAGGCCATGTATGACCGCAGGACGTACGCCGCCACGGACCGCATCGTGGTCGAGTTCTCGATCGACGGCCATTTGATGGGAGAAGAGATCACCATCGCAGGCAAGCCGGAGCTGAAGGTCGCGATCCAGGGAACGGCGCCCTTGAAGCAAGCGGACATCATCAAGGAAGGGAAGTTCATCTTCACAACGCAGCCAGGGCAACCCACCACCGACTTCACCTTCCGCGACGAGAAGTTCGACGGCACTGAATGTTACTACTATGTCCGAGTCATTCAAACGAACAAGCAGATGGCCTGGGCCAGCCCGATCTGGGTCCGCCGCGAGAAGTAAGAACACTCGACAAGAAAGGGAACACCATGGACTTGACAGAGGTTAAGCGAACCCTACGCGGGCCGATGATCCCGGTCATCACCAATCTCAACGATGACCTGTCGATCAACCACGCCGCCATCACCGAGAACGTCCGCTATGTCGTCGAGCGCGGCATCACTACCGGACACGGCGTGCTGCTGGCGGCGGGCGCCGGCGGCGACTTCCCGATGCTCACCGTCGCTGAACGCAAGGCCGTCTCGGAAACGATCGCCAAGGCCGCGGACGGTCGCGCCCCGGTCGTGGTCGGCGCGCAGGATACCAACGTCACCACCATGATCGAGATGGCGCAGTGTGCCGAGCAGATCGGCGCGTACGCCATCCAAATGGCGCCGGGCTTCTACTACGAATCATCAGCCGAAGATTGCCTGCGCGTGTTCCAAGCGGTGCACGACGCGACCAGCCGCGTCGGCATCATCATCTACAACACCCACTGGGAGGGCTACAATCTGTCCCTCGACCAGGTCTCGCGGCTGGCCGAGTTGCCGCGTTGTGTCGCGTTGAAATGGTCGTCGTCCGAGGGGAGTGGCGCGATCCTACGCGGGGTGGCTCGATTCGTCGAACAGCTAGCCGTCATCGACAACTCGGGGATGCAAGTCATGAACCACCTGTTAGGGGGCACGGGTTACATCACCCACCTGGCGACGATTTGGCCCGAGCACGATCTCGACGTGTGGCGGTTGCTCGAGGCCGCCGACTACGAGGCCGCGCAGCAGAAGATCACCACCATCAACTGGCCCTGGTCGGACTTCCGCGCCAAGATGTGGAAGCGGACGGGCGCCGAGAGTCCGGTCATCAAAGCGGCCCTCGAGCTGTGCGGCCGGCCCGGCGGCCCCAGCCGCCTCCCAAATCGCTCGCTCAACGCGGAAGAACGCGACGAGCTACATCAGTTGTTCGCCCGCATCGGCGTCCCCGACTTGAAGTAAGCCCCGCGAAAAGCCGCGAGCTGCCGAGCGTCCCCATCTCAGACACCACCCGCTCCCGGTGCTTTTCATACGCATCGGTGGTTTTCCACCGCACAAGCCGCACGAGAGCCTCTCGGAAAGGGCCTTCCAGTTCCTTTAGTGTGAGCAAGATAACAATTTGGCCAAGAATTTGCAGTAAACCCGAACCAGTCATAGAGACAGCTCTGAAGAGGTGACCTATGCGGTTCTCAACCGACCATCCACACACGACCCCAAGGGCCTTGTCGCTCTCACTAGCAGTCCTCTCCCTCACACTCCTCGTGCCCAACCCGGCTTGGACTCAGAACGGGACATCTTCCCGAACAGCCCAGTCGTTCTCTCCGCGCAGCCGAATGAACACAGGCCGGACGAACACAGGGGCGGTCGCACGAACCCCGGCCTCTGGCCGCACGTCAAGCCCGCAACCCGTAAGCTGCCCGCCGAGCTACTCGGGTAACCGGACATCGGGCTACTCGGGTTACCGGAGCGAACAAGTGGCCAGTTTCTACACACTGGAACGGGCAAGATCGCGCTTCGTCGGCCGGTCATACCCCTCTTACGGTAGGCGCCGGTCCTCGGGCTACGTCTCCGGCCTCTCCCGCCGATCAAAGCAGTCGTTTGTCAGCATCACGACCCTGGCGGCCCCCAAGCCCGCGCGCAAGGCCTACAAGAAGGCGACGAAAGAAATGAACAAGAGCACGCCCGACCTCCAGGTCGCGACGCGGCATCTCGAGCAAGCGCTCGATGAGTATCCCGAGTACGCCGCCGCGTGGACGCTGTTGGGCCGCGTGCGGCGTCAGGGCGGCGACAAGCAGCGCGCCCGCCGGGCCCTGCAGCGGGCAACCGAAGTGGATCCAAAGTACCTGGAGCCTTACCCTCAACTGGCTCACATAGCCACCGAGAACAGGGAGTGGGCTGAGGTGCTGCGGCTGTCGAAAGCCATGCTGAAGATCAATCCCTACTTCGTGCTCGGCCATTACTACAAGGGTAGTGCTCTGATGAGGACCGGGAACCTCACCGGCGCCGAGAAAGCCTTCCGCGAAGCCCTCGACACGCCGGACGCCACCCTCTTTCCCGCATCGCATTACATGCTGGCCGAGGTCTACCGCTCTCAGAGACATGTCACCCTCGCCGCTCGCGAGTACCGGCTCTATGCCTCCGCCGCCCGCTACGGCCCTGCCGTGGACGAGGCCGTGCGATGGCTCACTGAGTGGGAAGAACTCGCCGTCATCGAAACCGGAGTTGCCAGGAAGAAGCGAACGAAGAAAAAGAAGAAGTGAGGCTGAGCAGGCTCGGTAGCCGAACCTACCTAGGTTCAGAAGCCCTGAAGAGGACACAGGAAAAGCCGCGAGCCACCGAGCGGCCCCATCTCAAACGCCAACCCGCCCCCGGTGCTTTTCGTACGCATCGGTGGATTTCAACCGCACAAGGGTCTCTTCGAATACCCCTCGTCCCTTTCGTGTGAGCAACATAGCAATTGGCCCGCAATTTGCAAGAAACGCACCGGCGGCTTCGGTCCGGGCAAAAACCGGGACCAAATAGGTGTGCCCTATGCGGTTCTCCATCCACCGTCTCCATACGACCACACGGGCCCTGTTGCTCCCAATCGCAGCCCTCTTCCTCGTCCTGCTTCCGCCCGACCCGGCATCGGCCCAGCGCAGCCGCATGCCGCTATCGCGCAGTCGCATGAGCACCGGTGCCGTCACACATGCCTCGCCGCCCCCCAGCACGCCAAGCCCACCCTCCACAAGCACCGGCGGGGGCTACTCGGGTTACAGCCGGTCGGCCAGCTTCGGTGAACTGGAAGCGGCAAGATCGCGGCACTTCTTCCGGACCCATTCCCTTTACGGTCGCTGGTGCTCGGGCTACGTACCCTACCTGTGCCGCCAATCAAAGGGGTCGTTTGTCAGCATCACGACCCTAGCCGCCCCCAAGACCGCGCGCAAAGCCTACAAGAAGGCCACGAAAGAAATGAACAAGGGCACGCCCGACTTCCATGTCGCGGTGCGGCATCTCGAGCAAGCACTCGACGAGTATCCTGAGTACGCCGCCGCCTGGACACTGCTGGGCCGCGTGCGGCGTCGTGCCGGCGACAAGCAACGCGCCAGAGAAGCCTTTCAGCAGGCGATCGAGCTGGACCCACGGTACCTGGAGCCCTACCCTCAACTGGCTCACATGGCTACCGAGGACAAGCAGTGGGCGGTGGTCGGCCGCTTGTCAGCAGCCATGCTGAAGATCAATCCCTACTTCCCGCTAGGCCACTACTACAAGGGCAGCGCTCTGCTGAAGCAGGGCAACCTTACCGACGCGGGCAAAGCTCTCCGCGAGGCCCTCCACGCGCCGGATGCCCTCCTTTTCCCCGAATCGCACTACATGCTAGGCGAGGTCTACCGCGAGCAGCGCGACGTTACCCTGGCCGCCCGCGAGTACAGGATCTACGCCGCGTCGGCACGGCACGGCCCGGCGTTGGAGGAAGCCCTACACTGGCTGGCCGCATGGGAAGCACTCGGCGTGATTGAGTCCGAGGCCGCCAGGCAGAAGCGAAAGAAGAAGTGAGAATCTGAGCAAGCCCGGTCCCTTGCCGACCGGTTGCCCCTTCAAGCCCGCTTCCCACCGAGTGGTTGCCAACGAAAATCCATTGTGGGCCTGGCAAAGCCCGTGTACAATGACCCCAGCACGAAACGAGGCCGCCACGCCTCGTCGAGCATTGGGGCCATGCCACACCGGCCGCGACGCTCCTCTCGGGAAGGATACGACCATGAGAGCATCAGCAGCCACACTAGCCTTGCTAACGCTGTCTCTGACGACGGCCGTTGCCAGCGAGCTACCGCCCCCCGCCGACATGCAGGTGGACTTTGATCAACACGTGAAGCCGATCTTGGCTACGAAGTGCCACGCATGCCATGGCACCAAACAGCAACAGTCGGGACTTCGCCTCGACAAGCGGCAGAACGCCCTGCGCGGTGGCGACTACGGCCCGGTCATCCTTGCGGGCAAGAGCGCCGAGAGCAAGCTGATCCTACGGCTGGTGAGCGGAGATGGTGGCATGCAGATGCCGCCAACCGGTGCGCTGCCGGCGGAGGACATCGGAATCCTGCGCGCCTGGATCGATCAAGGCGCCGAATGGGGCGACATCGATCTTGCCCCACAGGAACCTCAAAAACCTCTTGACCCAAAGCTCAAGGCGCTGATTGCAGCCGTGCGTGGCCAAGACGGCGGAGCTGTGCAAAAACTTCTGCGCGACGATCCTGAGCTTGTGAAAGGGAGAGACCACAGCGACTCGACGCCGCTTCATCATGCCGCCGGCTTCGGGGACATCGAGACGATGAAGCTCCTGCTGGACAACGGCGCGGACATCAACGCCAAAAACCGCCTCGACGGGACGCCCCTGCACTGGGCCGTGCGGAGCGACGAAAAGACGCGCCTGCTGTTGAAACGCGGCGCCGAAATCAACAGCAAGACCCAGAACGGCAGCACGCCGCTGTACCTAGCCTCCCGCCGCCGCGACAGCCACTCGGTCCTGCGGCTGCTTCTCGATAAGGGAGCCGATCCCAACATTGCCACGATGAACGGGCGCACGCCGTTGATGGCGGCCGCGCGCGACGGAGACCTCCCGGCGATGAAACTCTTGCTCGGCAACAAGGCCGACGCAACGGCCCTGAGCGGCAGCGGCGCCGGGACACTGATGGACGCGGCCCGCAGCCGCAACCTCGAAGCTGTCCACTTGTTGCTAGAGAAGGGTGCCGACGTCAAGGCTCGCACGAAGCGCAATCAGACCGCCCTTGCGATGGCCGCTCAGCAGGGAGCGGAGGACATTGTCAACGTCTTGCTGAAGCAGGGGGCCGAGCCGGACGGGCAGGACTACCGAGGCTATTCGCCCTTGATGTGGGCCGCCTACTCGGAGGCGATGCCCGCCGGGATCGTGAGGACGCTGCTCGACAGCGACGCCGACACCACCGTCAGCGGCGAGGGTGAAACTCCCAGCACCCTCGCGGGCAAGCGCGGCGACAACGAGGTGGCCCGCCTGCTCGGTGTGTCCGAGAAGCAGCGCATGAGCGGAGGCATTGCCGTCGATGCGCCTCTTTCTTCCGGCGAGCAATCCATCCCCGACGCCGTAAAGAAGGCCCTCGCGCTGCTCGAGAAGCAGAGCCCGCAGTTTGTCAGGAAGGGAGGCTGCAACTCGTGCCACAACCAGTACCTGCCGTCCACCGCCGTAGCTTTGGCGCGTGAGCGCAACATCCCGGCCCCCAAAGAGCTGACGCAAATTCCTTTGGAGCTGCTCGAGAGAAGCCCCGAACGCACGATGAACATGGCGGCGTTCAGTCCCAACAGCGTCGGCTATGAGATGTTCGGCTTCGCGGCCACCCGCAGGCCGGGCGACGAATACACCGACTCCCTCGTCCACTATCTGAAGTTGCACCAGTCACCCGAAGGGCACTGGGCGACCACGGGTAACCGCCCGCCGCTGACCTATGACGCCTACATCACCACGGCGATGGTTATCAAAGCCCTGCAACACTACTCACCCCCCACGGAGAAAGCGGATACGAAAAAACGCCTCACCCGAGCCGCCGCATGGCTCGAGTCCGCACAGCCGGTGACCACGCAGGAACGAGCCTTCCATCTGCTCGGGCTCAACTGGGCGGGAGGCGACGAGGCCGTTATCACCAAGTCAGCCCACGCTCTGGCAAGAACGCAACGCGATGACGGCGGCTGGTCGCAACTACCGACCATGGGCAGTGACGCCTATGCCACCGGCGAAGCCCTCTATGCGCTTCATCTGGCCGGCAAGATGAAGATCGACCACGACGTGTACCAGAAGGGGATGCGATACCTCCTCCGTACGCAGGCGCCGGATGGATCGTGGCACGTCAAGACCCGGTCGTTCCCGGTGCAGCCGTACTTCGAAAGCGGCTTCCCCTATGGGCCCGACCAATGGATTTCCGCCGCCGGAACGAGCTGGGCATCCATGGCACTCACACTGGCGGTCGAGCCCGAAAGGTTGAGCCGCCGGTAGGCCGACAACTCGGCAAGCGATCACCGATCGATTCGACCTCTCACGGTCACGATCCGTTTGACGATGCCGACTCGCTTTCCCGATACCATTCGTATCGAGGTTCACTCTCAAGTCCTCCCAAACGGGAGCACAAGATGAGGATCGAGAGGAACTAGCCGATGCCTGTACCGACCCGCCGCAACCTGCTCAAATCCATCTCGGCCCTAGGGGTTGGGTCCGGCGTGACGCAACCGCTGCTCGCCGCTTCTGCAGCAGCCCCCGCCTCCGCCACGGGGATGCGGTTCACCCGCTACGAGGTGGTCCCCACCGCGGTACCCATGCATGAGCGCGTGCGCGAGGCCTGGCAGCGAAGCTTCCGTCTGCAGAACCGCTTCCAAACGCACTACTACCCGACCATCGTGCGCCTTTACACCGACGAAGATCTGGTGGGAATCTGCGACGCGCAGATGAAAGCGGGCAAGGCGAAGCAGATCCTGGCGGGCATGGTTGGCCACTCCCCGTGGGAGTACTTGCTCGACGATCGGCTCGGCGGCATTCTCGTCGCGGTCTACGACTTGATCGGGCAGGCGACCAGCCTACCGATTTCGCGGCTGTTCTCGACGTCACCGAAAGAGCGCATCGTCCAAACCTGGTGGAGCCAGTGCTTTCCGCCGGACCTGATGGCGTCCGAGGCCAAGCTCGGCGCAGACCTCGGCTACCGCGTGCACAAGGTGAAGGCGCGGCCCTGGGAGGACCCGATTGAACAGGCGGCGGCGATCTGCGAGGTCATCCCGCGTGACATGCGAGTGTGGGTGGATGCCAACGGCTGGTGGGGGTCTGTCGGCCGCACGGTCTACTTCTGCGAGTAACTCGCCAAGTTCCACAACTACTTCGCCATCGAATCACCGATCGCCCGCCGGCAGAGCGTCGACGGATTTCGGCAACTCAAGGGCAAGGTGTCGCTGATGGTCACCGAGCACATGCCTCGCGACCCGATGCCGTTCATCCGCGAGAGTTTGGTGGATGCCTTTGTCGTCGGCCCCCCGTTCGGACGGGGACTGGTGCAGCGGGCCTTGATGGCCGAGGTCACCCGCGTCCCCTTGTGGCTGGAGCACAGCATCCAAACCGGCATCAACCAGGTCTTCCAGGCGCACCAGACCGCCGCGCTGCCCGGCATCGAGTACGCCATCAGCCACCCCCACGTCCACGAGGACGACCTGATGGCCGAACCGTTCAAAATGAAAGACGGCTTCTACACTGTGCCGACCAAACCCGGCCTCGGCGTCAGCCTTGATGAGGATGCGGTGGATAAGTACCGCCAGGGTTGAGGGTTCCGCACTTCCCTGGGACGAAACCATAGACTCGACTATACCCAGTTAGCGCTTCAGACAAGCGAACACTTCTGGACCGCAGGGGACATTTCTATTGCCTCTTGACAGCTCTAGCAAAAACCGGCTCCCGGCGCGCACCGGTTTGACGTACAATTGTGCCGGACCCAGCTATGGCCGAACCGAAACCGACGCCGCCTCCGCCCAGCGCCACCGTGGCGCTTGGTATCGCCTATCTCGTTCTGTCTGCCTTCCTGATCTACACCCTAGCTGCTTTCTGGCCCAGTGGAGAGGTAACCCAGCAGCAGGCGGGCAACACAATCGTCACCGACTGGGACCCGAACGTGACTTGGCTCGGAAAATCCTTCCAGCTACCGACCGAGACCCGGCTCCTATGGATCGTGGTACTTGCAGGCGCTCTCGGCTCCTACATCCATACCGTGACGTCCTTCGCCACTTTCGTTGGAAATAGAACGTTTTCCGGCACTTGGATCTGGTGGTACTTGTTGCGGCCGCCGATCGGCGTCTCTCTGGCTCTACTGTTTTACTTCGCCGTTCGGGGTGGTTTTCTCTCCAGCGGTGCCGTTGGGAGCGATGTCAGCCCCTATGGGGTAGCAGCGCTTGCCGGCCTCGTCGGTATGTTTTCGAAGCAGGCCGCGGACAAGCTCAGGGAGACGTTCGACAACCTCTTCAGAACGGCTCAGGGGCAGGGCGACGACCAGAGGCGCGACAAATTGCATGGCTCAGAGCCGGTCATCACGGCCCTCGATCCCGTGAGCCTCCCCGCCAACCGGGCGGAAGCTTCCGTTACGGTCAAGGGACGTAACTTCAGCGCGGCTGTTGTCGGGGCGGTGGACGGCGTCGCACGCCCCACGGAGTTTCGCAGCGAATCAGAGTTGGTGGTCCGCTTGCAGCCCGAAGACACCGCTTCACCTGGCACCCTCGACATTACTGTTAGGGCTGGGCCTTCCTCCACGGATCGGTCTAACACGGTTCAACTCGAAGTGCTCCCCGTGGAGCCCGCGCCTTCAACCTCGGAGTGACGCCCCGGGCGGCTGGATGGGATCGACTTTGATGAACTTCAACGCAACACTTGACACAGTACTATTTAATTAGTACTATAGAAAGAGTATGAGGTCGAGAAGCGCCGTTCTCACCGATCAGGAACTCGAAATCATGAAGGTCGTCTGGGACCACGAGTCCCCAACGGTCCGTGATGTCTATGAGACTCTGCTCAAGCGGCGCAAGGTCGCCTACACCACCGTGATGACGATGATGAACATCCTCGTCGAGAAAAAGTACCTCAAGAAGTGCTCCTGGGACCGCGCCTACACCTACCAACCGACCCAGCCCAAGCAACAGGTCATCAAAGCCATGGTCAGCGACTTCCTCGGACGGGTGTTCGACGGATCGGCCCAGCCGCTACTCGTGCATCTCGTCGACGACCGGCGGCTCACCGAAAAAGACCTCGAAGAGTTGCAACGCATGATTGAGGAGGAGCGATGAGCCTGGCTTGGGGGCTGACCAACTTGTGGGACTTCAGCCTGCAGGCCGCCTTGCTGGTTCTGGTGGGCGGCCTGTTGTTGGACGTGTTTCGCATTTGGGATGCGCGTGTCCGATTGGTGTACTGGCAGGCTTTGCTGGCGGCCTGTTTCGTGGTGCCCCTCGTTCAGCCGTGGGAAACCGTAGCGACGGTTCCCTACTCCACGGGTCAAGCCGGCGCCCTCGTCGCAAGCGGCGTCGCGGCATCGTGGCGTTTCGAGGAACCATTGGTCCTGGTGCTGCTGACCGGTTTCGTGTGCCGATTGCTGTGGCTGTCGATCGGCGCGGTCCGGCTGAGGCGGCATCGCCGGCAGAGCCGGTCGTGGGAGCGCGTTCCTTCGTGGCGGCCATACAGTCTAGAGCATTTTCAAATTTTTCATAGCTCGTAGCCGCAGTGACGGAAGCAGGGCCGACGAGGGGCGGGCCGAAATGCCCGGAAACACGGTAACCTCGAAGTTAGGGGATCCGATTCTAATCGAGACGCTTGACTATGCAGTCCAGCCAACTCCCAGTTGTTGTTCGTGGCGCAGGCACGACGCCGTCCGAACGATACCTTAAGCGTCTTTGTGACCGCACTTTCCTCTCCCTCTGGAGTTATCCAGGACTTTTTCGCGATCAAGGGAACCAACGAGGAGGAGATGGGAAGGAAGTTTGTGATCTGATCGTAGTCTTTGGGGACCAGATCATTCTGTTTTCAGACAAGGACTGTGCCTTCCCGCATTCTGGAAGTCTTCAGACGAGATGGAGTCGTTGGTTCAGGAAGGCGGTTCTGAAATCAGCGGAGCAAGTTTGGGGAGCCGAGAGGTGGATCGTCAACTATCCTGACCGCCTTTTCGTTGAGCTGGGTATACACTTGACTCAGGTGACCCCAAGATGTAGTGTAGGGCCTGGTGGAGGATTACCCGCGCGACCAACTCGAATTCGAGTCTCGCTTTGCGAGCGAGGAGGCTTGCCGCGACTATCTGTTCGCCTTGCGCTGGCCAGAGGGTTTCCGCTGTCCAAGGTGTGGGCATGAGCGCGCTTGGCCGGTGCGCAAAGTGTGGTTCGAATGCGCTCGCTGCGGGCGGCAAACCTCCGTCACCGCCGGCACGATCTTTCAAGACACACGCAAGCCGCTGCAGCTGTGGTTCCGGGCGATGTGGACCATCACCACGCAGAAGAATGGGGCCAGCGCCCTGGGTCTACAGCGCGTTCTGGGACTGGGCAGTTACCAAACCGCCTGGCCTTGGATGCACAAGCTGAGGCGAGCGATGGTGCGCCCGAGGCGGGAGCGATTGACGGGCCTCGTCGAGGTCGATGAGACCTACTGGGGCGCTGAAGAAGAAGGGGTAATCGGCCGGCAGACCGAGCGTAAAGCGTTGATTGCAGTCGCCGCGGAAGAGAGAGGCACCGGGCTGGGGCGCATCCGCATGCAGCGCGTTCAGAACGCCTCGGCGGCCAGTTTGATGCCCTTCGTCGAGGAGTCGGTCGAGCCGGGCAGCGTGGTTGTTGCCGACAACTGGTCGGGCTACGATCCGCTCAAGAAGAAGGACTACCAGCGTCGTATCATCTCGATTAACAACCGCCGCGAGCAGGCCTCGCAGCTACTGCCGAGGGTGCACTTGGCGATCTCGCTACTCAAGCGCTGGATGCTGGGCACGCATCAGGGGGCGGTCAGCCACGAGCATCTGGACTACTATCTCGACGAGTTCGTGTTCCGCTTCAATCGGCGCAGATCACGCAGTCGGGGCAAGCTCTTCTACCGCCTTGTGCAGCAGGCCATGGCGGTGGAGCCGACGCCGTACCGCTCGATCGTCGCCGATTGGGACGCTAAGACGCTGTGAGCCCAACTACAAGATGTTGGGGTCACCTGAGTCAAGTGGATACCCGGCTTCGTTGATAAGGCGTGCAAGCAGAGATTCCCCCTCGACCTTCCTACTCCCGAGCGGATGCATTGTCATCGCATTGTTGTTGCGCACAATGTTTCGGAGCCCTGCCGCAAGCACCTAGGCGGAAGCGGGACTCTAATGTTCAACTCGGATATCGAGGGGCCCATGCACTGGGACCCACGGCTCGGTCCCTCTCAGCCGTTCGCCTCTGGCTGGCTCGACAGAACGAAAGGTTTCGTCCACGTCATCGACGACGTCGGACTTGACATCCTGCTGAGAAACAGGGACACGATTAGCGACTTCCTTGACTACCTCCAAGCCAAGGAAGAACTACTCCAAAGGGAGATGCGCGTATTCATCACCGGGGAAGAAGAACTCCTCGCCCACTACTTGACCACTCTCAAGGATGGAAAACACGGGTTCGCGGTCCCCACCAATATCCATGCTTTAGCGCTTCCAGAGGGAGAATGGGAGGACTTTGAACGTAGTGAGGAACGTAGGGCACAAGTCACTGCTGACCATATCAGCTACTATTGGGACGCCCTCATCGAGACGTTCAATCAACACATTCTAGGCGGAACCTCGCACTTCGTGAGTCACACACATATCGGCGAGCACGAGAAAATTATGCGGTTCTTGGCGAGGGAATCACGCTTCCGGCGGCGGATGTTGGCGGAGGCGCTGGTTGCCTTGATCGAGAAAGCGACGCCTCAGCAGCGTGCAACACGAGTGGTGCTGCCCTCCTTCCCTGGGGATCCCCATTTCGTTTTCTTATTGCTACCGAAGCTGGATAGCCAGTCAGAGGAAGACTATCGGCTGATCCGCCGGGAGATACTGGAGGCGTGTTGTCGAGTTACGAAGGTGGTGTGTCCGGAAGCTGAAGACATCGTCGGAATCGCGACCCAGACGGATCCGCGTCTCGCAACACCCTCGGAGGATGCTCTGTATCTCAACGCTCGACACTGGACGCCGGAGCCAGTACTACTGTGTTATAAAAAGCCGGAGCCACAAAAAGGACAGCAAGGAAGCTGACGCAGAATGTGGCGACCGATTTGCCTCCGCAGCGTCGCAATCGAGCTCGGGTTATGCCGCTCGGGTCGAATCGGGCGCCCCGCGCGGGCGGAAGTCCCACGGCGGCTTGGGGAGGGGTAGCTGTAATCGGTCGATTCGTGTCGAGAGGGAAAAAAGGCTCCGCTCAGCCACCAGGAACCCATACGCCGCAATGCAAAGGGTGGCGTGATGATGAAAGCCCCGCCAGCCGCGTCCTTCGTAGTGACCCAGTCCCAACTCTTGCTTGAGCTCCTGGTAGTCGCGCTCGATGATCCAGCGGTGCTTGGCCAACCCGACCAGATTCTTGCGGGTCGTTTTGACGCCTAGGTTCGCCAACCAGTAGTGGGTCGGTTCCGCCTGTTTCGCCGGCCACTCGATCAACAGCCACTGCTCGGGGTGCGGTTCGTGTTGTTCGTAGTCGCGACGCGCCGGCCGCACGCGTACGGCAGCGAAACGAGAACGTAGCGTCTGGCCGGTCCCTTCCCTCCAGCTCAGCGCGCGGAAGGCTTTGGTCGCCAACAGCTCGCCGGCCAGCTCCTTCACCGTGACGGGCTGCTGTTTGCCGCGTCGCAACCGCTTCGGCGGCCGACCGCGACCGGAGTATTTCTTCGCCGGCAGAGGCCCTTGCCCCGCTCGCCACACGGTCGTCGAACTCCGGATGCCGACGACATACTCGAGTCCCCGTTGC
This sequence comes from Bryobacterales bacterium, assembly GCA_965261065.1. Classification (GTDB taxonomy): domain Bacteria; phylum Acidobacteriota; class Terriglobia; order Bryobacterales; family UBA6623; genus JAKZVK01. The sequence goes on from OZ253444.1 coordinate 1,224,030, forward strand.
GCCAGTTCGTTGCGAAACGCGCTGTCGTTGCCGTAGGCGGCATCGGCCAACACGACCCCCGGCTCGATGTCATCTTCGAGCGCCTGTCGAATCTGGCCCAGTGCGATCTGTGGTTTCGTCTCCAAGCGGATCTCGTCGGGCACGCGGGTTTTGCGTCGCCGTTTTCGATCGTCGGCCCAGGACGCGGGCAGGTACAGGCGGTAGGCGATCGGCAGTGAGGCTTTCGAGGTGGCGACCGACAGGCTCACCGCCACTCGACAGTTTTCTTGTTTGCCGAGTTGTCCGCAATACTGGTGCGCCACGCCGACCGAGTGTTTGCCCTTCTTGGGGAAGGACGTGTCATCAACGATCCAGGCCACGACGGGCGAGGTCTTCTTCATCGCCTGCAGCACGCGGCCCCGCACGGCGGCGAGCAGGGCGTCGTCGTCCCACGGCGAGTCGGCGACCAGATGATGCAGCGACTGGTGCGTACGGCGAACGTTGTGCGGGGCGAGGCGTGCCGCCATCGGCTCCACGCATTTGCGCTCGATGGGCAGTAGGAGATCGCGGCAATAAGCTTTCAAGGGCTCGCTGCGGTCGGCATGTCTCGCGGCACGCGCCAGGCTGTCGAGATAAGCCGCGAAACGTTGTTGCTGTTTGCCTGACGCCGACTCCTTGTTCGGCACACTTTTATGCTAGCATGTTTTATAACACAGTAGTACTAGAGAACCATGCGCGAAAGCTTCAGACTGATCTGGCCCTCCTGGTGAACTTGAATCGGTTCGAGGACAGAGTCTACGAGTTTCCGGTCTCAAAGGCGCCCGTCGGTCCAAGATTCAAGCCAGGCAAGAACCCGCGTAACAAGCCATGTCCATGAGGGAGCGGACAGAAGTTCAAGAAATGCTGTGGACGCTAGTTCATTGACCGCCTGAAGATTTTACAAACAAACATGTTTTGGATCGAAATGTTTTGGGGCATACTTGAGGTATGCCTCGTGCCGCTCTGCGTGTGAAGGTTTCCAAGAAAGATCAAGCAGCGCTGAAGAGGGTTCTAGGCGGCGGCATCGAGCAGGTGAGTCGAACGTCATCGGCTGGTAGGCCGCCTACTATAAGGTCGAAGCGCACCCAGCGGGAGGCGGCACGGCCCTGCGCTTTGTCTCCGCCGAGACGGTCATCGAGGGCGAGAAGCAGCCGTTGGCGGAAGCACGGCTCAGCCGGCTCGACATCCCCGGCCGCTTTGCGCATCTTCGGCTCGTCTTCTTGCAGCGCGCGTCGACGGACGACCGCGACATGGGCCTGCTCGCCGCCGCGACGCCCGAAGCCCTCGCGTCCGCTACGCAAGACCTTGAGAAATCTTGCCGCGGCTCCGAAGCCGGCGAGTCTTTCTGTCTCGTGATGCCTCGCGGGGTCGCCGTCAACTCCGAGATCGGCGTTGAAGCCAACACGAAGAACTACTACCTGCCTCTCGGCGCCACAGTTGGCGAGCTGATCCGCGAGGCCGGCGTCGGCAGTCCGGACGAGGTACTGCCGACCCTGCAGGTCCGCCGCCTATTTCGTGGGCGCCCCGTGCGGGTCGATTTCGATCAGCTTGGTATCCACTTGACTCAGGTGACCCCAAGATGTAGTGTAGGGCCTGGTGGAGGATTACCCGCGCGACCAACTCGAATTCGAGTCTCACTTTGCGAGCGAGGAGGCTTGCCGCGACTATCTGTTCGCCTTGCGCTGGCCAGAGGGTTTCCGCTGTCCAAGGTGTGGGCATGAGCGCGCTTGGCCGGTGCGCAAAGTGTGGTTCGAATGCGCTCGCTGCGGGCGGCAAACCTCCGTCACCGCCGGCACGATCTTTCAAGACACACGCAAGCCGCTGCGGCTGTGGTTCCGGGCGATGTGGACCATCACCACGCAGAAGAATGGGGCCAGCGCCCTGGGTCTACAGCGCGTTCTGGGACTGGGCAGTTACCAAACCGCCTGGCCTTGGATGCACAAGCTGAGGCGAGCGATGGTGCGCCCGGGGCGGGAGCGATTGACGGGCCTCGTCGAGGTCGATGAGACCTACTGGGGCGCTGAAGAAGAAGGGGTAATCGGCCGGCAGACCGAGCGTAAAGCGTTGATTGCAGTCGCCGCGGAAGAGAGAGGCACCGGGCTGGGGCGCATCCGCATGCAGCGCGTTCAGAACGCCTCGGCGGCCAGTTTGATGCCCTTCGTCGAGGAGTCGGTCGAGCCGGGCAGCGTGGTTGTTACCGACAACTGGTCGGGCTACGATCAGCTCAAGAAGAAGGACTACCAGCGTCGTATCATCTCGATTAACAACCGCCGCGAGCAGGCCTCGCAGCTACTGCCGAGGGTGCACTTGGCGATCTCGCTACTCAAGCGCTGGATGCTGGGCACGCATCAGGGGGCGGTCAGCCACGAGCATCTGGACTACTATCTCGACGAGTTCGTGTTCCGCTTCAATCGGCGCAGATCACGCAGTCGGGGCAAGCTCTTCTACCGCCTTGTGCAGCAGGCCATGGCGGTGGAGCCGACGCCGTACCGCTCGATCGTCGCCGATTGGGACGCTAAGACGCTGTGAGCCCAACTACAAGATGTTGGGGTCACCTGAGTCAAGTGGATACCAGGCTTCGATCAAACCGCTATCCTAAGGATGGTCTTGGTTGGCGGCGATTCCCTTCTCTGGTAAGTCGACGGCGGGATACTCGGACTTTCGCCCGTTCGACGAGCTACTGTGTGAACTGAGGCGGCTGTCAGGTGTTGGCAACGCGACTTGTCGCCGGCTAACGCCGGATAGGTGTTGTTCGGGTCAGAGCCTCAGACCTTCGGATGCGACAGCACGAGGCTCGCAGCAAGCCCGGCCGGGGCTCCGGGACAAGAATTGGTCTAGAATCTGGACTAATGAGCTTCGTACGACTGTCTCTGTTTCTCCTCCTCGCCGCCTCGGCCCTCGCGCAAGACACCACCCGAGCCGGCCGCTTCACGGTTGAGCATCCGACCCTGCACAACCTCGGCTTCGAGTGGACGATTACCGGCGATGCCAACCGCAGCGCCTCCGTCTCGGTCGAGTTTCGCGCGGTCGGCGAATCCGAGTGGCGCCGGGCGCTTCCGCTAGTGCGCGTTGGCGGCGAGCGCATCTTTCGCACACGAGAGCATCTCGACTACACGGTCCCCGACGGTTTCGCGGGCAGCATCTTGAATCTCGAGCCCGGCACCGAATATGAGTGCCGCTTCGAGATGACCGACCCCGACGGCGCGACGGGCCAAACGACCGAAACGGTGCGTGTCAAGACGCGTACCGAGCCGCAGCCATACAGCGGCGGGCGAACCCTGCACGTCTATCCGCCCTATCACGAGGGCGAGAGGCAAGAACCCCACTTCTCCAGCCTGCTGCATGCCTATTACGGCGCCGGGCTCGGCGACTGGAATGTCGTGTGGGAGCAGCGCGTCCAACCCGGCGACACTATCCTCGTTCACGCAGGGCTCTACAGGAACGAGCGGCTCAACTATGTAGACCCGATGATGACGCCGTTCGACGGAACCAATTGGCTCACCGTCAAGGGGACGGCCGAGAAGCCCATCACGATCAAAGCGGCCGGGGACGGCGAGGTCGTCTTCGACGGCGCGGGCAACCATCGGATCTTCGACGTGATGGCTACGGCCCATCACATCTTCGACGGGCTCACCTTCCGCAACACCGACGTCGCTATTTTCGCCGGATTCAAAGAGGTGCTGGGCGCGGTCGGGCTGACCGTCAAGAACTGTCGCTTCGAGGACATCGGCTTTGGCGTCTGGACCGAGTACGCCGGGTCAAGCGACTTCTACATCGCCGACAACATTTTTCTCGGCCGCATCGAAGAGCGCAACCTTCTCGTCGGATGGACCGGCCGGTTCTGGAAGAGCGCCGGCCCCTACGGCTCGCACGAGATGCGCAGCTACTACGCCGTCAAGGTCTACGGACCCGGCCACGTGATCGCCCACAACGCCATCGCCTACTTCCACGACGGCATCGGCGTCTCGACCTACGGCACCCCCTCGCAGGATCCCGAGCGGCGCGCGTCATCGATCGACATCTACAACAACGACATCCACATGTCCGGCGACGACTTCGTCGAGACCGACGGCGGCGTACACAACATCCGCGTGTACAACAACCGCGGCGTGAATGCGGCGCACGGTGGCTACAGCTCGCAACCCGTCTTCGGCGGCCCGGCGTATTTCATCCGCAACCTGCTCTACCACGTCCCGAGCGGTGTCGCCTTCAAGTTCTCCGCCAAGGCTGCCGGACTGTTCGCGTACCACAACACGATCATCGGCGAGCAGGTCGCGGGCGACCCGACGTCGAACATGCACTACCGCAATAACTTGTTCCTGGGGCGGGATACTCCGGACCGCGGTGTGATGACCTGGGCGAATGCGACCGAAGCCTATAGCTCCGACTACAACGGCTACCGGCCCAACAAGGGAGTCGCGGAGCAGTATCGCTGGCTCGCCCCGAAGGGTGGCCCGGGAGGCGGCCGGGTGATGTACGAACCGCGGAGCGACGACTGGAGGACTTTCTCAACGCTCGCAGAGTTCCGAGCTGCGACCGGCCAGGAGAAGCACGGCCTGGAACTGGACTTCGACATCTTCGACCAGATGACCCCACCCGATCCTTCGAAGCGGCACGAGGTGTATCACGCAACGGAGTTGAACTTCCGCTTAAAGCCGAGAAGCAAGGCCGTGGACGCCGGCGTTCGGATCCCGACGGTGAATGACGACTTCACCGGGGACGCCCCCGACCTGGGCGCGCTGGAAGTGGGCCGGCCCGAACCGCACTACGGTCCGCGTTGGCTCAAGACCCAGCCGTTCTATCGCTGATCGATAGACTGGACTCAACGCCGCGACCAAGCCCGGGCGGTGCGCCCGGCCTCCGCCGTCACCCGCGAGTCACCCCGCGTACACCCTTGACCGTACAGGGCAATCCACAGCTCCGCACGACCGGGCGATGGCCTCGGCGATCTTGCGCCCCCCACTGCCGGAGGGCTCGATGGTGTTGGCGTAATCCGAAGACTCCGCACAAACGAACCGCAGGTCGATCAACGCTAGCCGCCGCTCAAAAGCCGTTCTCAGAATGACATCATTGAAAGTCATCAGGGCGACTCGAACGAGTACCGCCTCATGGTCTTCGAAATTGCAGTTGTAGATCGTGCAAATCGTCGTTTCCTTGCCCAGGGACAAAGCCATGTCCACTGCGGAACCGTATGAAGTCTCAAATGCTCTGAGCCGCTCCCCAAACAGAAGCAGCGCTTCTTCGGTCGAACCAACCGGCGTATCGAGCAGGTCGAAGTTGTGCAGCACGTCGTTGCCACCAATCGAGATCACTAAATGAGACGCATCTTGCGGCACCTGTTCGAGCTGGACGGCAAGATCACCAGTCGTGGCCCCGTCTACGGCGTAGAGGCTCGCACGCCAACCCGCCGGAAGCACATCCCGCAGGTGCGCCACGACGTCAGGCGTGCCACCCGTATACGCTTCGTTGTCGAAGATCGAATCTCCCACGAGCGCGATGTGTGATGACATTTGAACTGTTCGATCGTCGGCGGGGCCGTGCTTATCCTGCTAGAGCACGGGGATGGTGACGTCGACGGTCTTGGGCGGCAGGCAGGCTTTGTCGTTGCACGCTTGGTAGCGCAGCTTGCCGGTTAGCTCAGAGGGAAGTTGTGCGGGGACCTGGAAGGTCGTGCGGATAACGATCCGGCCCGAGTAAACCGAGAGCGGCTTGTCGGAAAAGCCGTAGGTCACTTGTTCGGGTTCGGGGTACCGGATGTCTTTCACCTCAACGGGGGCCGCGGTCCAGGTCAGCCGCGTGGGGATGAGGTAGTCCTCGTTGGGTTGATTGGAGTTGATGTGGTAGCCGCCACGGATCTGGACGGTCAGCGGAACCACGACCGTCTCGCCGGCCTTGAGCGCCACCGGTGGGCCCGGGACCACGGTTGCGGCCCGCAGGCCTCGGTACGATTGGGCAGCCAGCAGCCCGGCGGAAAGAGCACCTGTCAGCAGCAAGAAAACGAGTGGACGAACGGGAGTACGGGCGCGCGCATGCCGGGCCTTTGTCAGTGGGTCGGCAGTGGTTGGCGCCGATGGCGCGCCCGGCGGTCGCGTTCGTTTCGTCACGGGTTTGAGAACAGGGGACCGGTTCCGGGCTAGCGGGCGCCTTGCGTCACCAACCGGGAGTCATCCTGGTGTAGCTGCTCGATGAGTAGCTGCTCGATCTCTTCCTCGTAATCGCTTTTGCTAATCAGGCCGGCGTGGGTCGCGGTGATGCGGCCCTGTTTGTCGATGATGAACGTCGTGGGCAAAGCGACGACGCCGCCGAACTCGTCGGCCATCTCGTCATTGCCGACCACCACGGGGAAGTTCAGTTCCAACTCATTCACGAATGGGCGAACGACTTCCCATCCTTCGTCGTCCAGCGAGACCGCTATGACCGAGAAGCCCCGGTCTTTGTACTTGCGCTGGAACTCGACGAACCAAGGCATCTCAATCTTGCAGGGCATGCACCAGGTCGCCCAGAAGTTCAGGAGCACGACTTTCCCCTGAAACTCCGATAGCTGCACGTTTTCGCCTCGCTCGTCCTGCAGGGTGAAGTCGGGGGCGGGCTTGCGGTCGGCTTCGTCGGTCGCGGCTTGGGCGGTTCCTTCAGGAACGTGGGCCATGTCCTGGGTGCAGGACGGCGTCGCGATGAGGCCCAGGACGAGCAGGGCCGCAAGGGGCAGGGTTCTCAGCATGCACAACTCCTCATTCCGTCTTCAATTATAGCTTTCGCATTGGAGGCGCGGTCGGTTACGGATGAAGGCCTGTGGGTTTGAAGTTGGTGACGGGGTTCGGTCGGCAGCGGTCAGCCCCTACAAAACGAGCGGCTCGCCACGCGGCGAGAAACCCGGACTAGATTGTCTTCGTGATCTTGGTCAGCGTCCTCGGCTGGTCGGGATCGATCCCCTTCTGCTCGGCTAGGGATGCGGTGAAAAGCTGCGCCGGGATGATGTAGGGGATGGGGGTCAGCAGATCGTCGGGACAGCCGCGAATCTTGGGAATCGAACCGGGCAGGCGGATGCGGCGGGACACATCGCCGGCTTGCGCTTCGTTGCCCTGACTGTTGCCGTGGCCGATCACGATCGTTTCGGCCTCAAGGCCCCGCAGCTTGGCCAACATGCCTGTTACGCCCGGCTGGGTCGGCCCGGGCGGCGCGAAGACGAAAACCGGGAACCCCATGCCAACGAGCGCGATCGGCCCGTGCAGGAAGTCCGCGTCGGAGAAACGCTCGGCGACGACATAGCACGTTTCCATCATCTTGAGCGAGAACTCGTAGGCGGTGGCATAGTTGAGGCCTCGGCCGACGACAACGGTATTAGTCATAAAACGGTAGCGTTCCGACAGCGCCTGCACCGACTTCTTGACAGAGAGAGCGCGGGCTGCCACGGCCGGGAGCCGCTCCAAGACCCGAGGTGGGATCGGAGCCCCCAAAGCGTAGGCCAGAAGATAAAGCACGAGAAGCTGGCCGGTGTAGGTCTTGGTCGCGGCGACGCTCCGCTCGCGTCCGGCGTGGACCTGAAACAGTTCGTCGACGCACTTCGTGATCGAACTGCCGGGCTCGTTGGTGATGCCGACCGTGAGCGCGCCTTGCTCGCGCGCCGCCTGCAAGCAGAGATTAGTGTCGGTCGATTCGCCTGATTGGGAGAGGCCCACGACCAGAGCATCGCTCCAGTTCGGCTTCGCCCCGTAGAGCGTCGTCACCGATGGAGCGGCGAGCGATGTCGGCAGGCCCACGGTGGTTTCGATCAGGTAGCGGCCAAACAGCGCGGCATTGTCGGAGGTACCGCGGGCGACCAGGACGACCATCGAAAACGACCGTCCCGCAATGCGGCGACGGAATCGTTCGATCGCTTTGACCTCGCGGCGGAGCGTCTTCTCGAGCGCCTGGGGCTGCTGCTCGATCTCCTCGAGCATGAAAGACATAAGGCGATTATCGCGCGAACGGATGCGGTGTTCCCACACCCTTTCCCGCTCTTGTGGGAATCTATTGAATGAGGCGCACGCTTGAAAGGCCCGCCCCACTGCCAACATGGATCATCTTGACCTAGCCAAGGACGTCGTATCCCGCGCGGTGAAGGGCGGGGCGGACGACGCCGACTGCGTCGTGCAGGAACGAGGGGAGTTTTCCGTGAGCGTCCGCTTGGGCGAGGTCGAGCAACTCAAGGACTCGGGCTCGAAGGCGATTGGCCTGCGGGTATTGAAAGGCAAGTGTGCGGCGTCTTCCTACAGTTCCGATTTCACGGATGCAGGGATCGAGAAACTCCTCGCCTCGGCACTCGAGGCCGTACGCTTCACCTCGGACGATCCCTGCGTGGGGCTGCCTGAACCCGACGAACTCGGCATGGGAGCTGAGCCGGACTCGCTCGATCTCTATCACGACGACGTTCTGACTCTCTCGTCGGAACGCAAGATCGAGATGGCGCAGGTGGCCGAACAAGCGGCCCTGGACGCCGATCCGCGGGTCAACAACTCCGAAGGGGGCGGCTTCGGGTCGGGTTGGAGCCGTTGGGTGTTGGCGAACTCGCGCGGGTTTGCGGGGGCCTATCGCGGTACGAGTTGTTCGTTATCGGTCGTCCCGCTGGCGGAGTCGAACGGCAACAAGGAGCGCGACTATTGGTACAGCGTCGCTCGCAGCGTGGGGTCACTGCAATCGCCCGAGGAGATCGGGCGTATCGCAGCGGAGCGCGTGGTGCGGCGTTTGAATGCGAGAAAGATCAGCACGACCCAAGCACCGATCGTCTTCGAGGCGCCGGTTGCGAAGTCGCTGCTGGGCCACATCCTCAACGCCATCAGCGGAGACACGGTTTACCGTAAGGCGTCGTTCCTGGCCGATCACCTGGGGAAGGCGGTGGCCAACACGCAAGTCACGATCGTTGACGACGGGCTACGACCGGGCGGGTTTGGTACGTCTCCCTTTGATGATGAAGGCACGCCCAGCCGGCGCACGACAGTGATCCAAGACGGGGTGCTGGAAAGCTATTTGTTAAACTGCTACACGGCTCGCAAGCTCGGACTCAAGACGACGGGGAACGCGTCGCGCGGGCTAGCGGGCAATCCGGGCGTCGGTGCGGGCAATTTCATGATCGAGCCCGGCTCGGCCAGCGGCGACGATATCGTGAGATCGGTCAAGAGCGGCCTCTACGTCACCGAGTTGATGGGTTTCGGCGTGAATCTCGTGACGGGTGATTATTCGCGGGGCGCCGCCGGGTTTTGGATCGAGAACGGCAAGCTCGCTTATCCGGTCTCGGAGGTCACGATTGCAGGGAACCTCAAGCAGATGTTTCAGGACATTGAGGCGGTGGGGTCGGATCTCGATTTTCGCGGCGCGGTCGTGGCTCCAACCATCAAGATCCGGCAGATGATCGTAGCCGGCAAGTAGCATCCAGCAACTAGCATCCGTGCTCGAGCAAGGAAAAGAGCTGCGAAGGGCCGGGGGTTCCCGGATCCCGTTGCCCGCGCTGGGGGCAATTCTGCTGCTCGCGGCCGGGGTGGGAGGCTACTTCTGGTGGCTGTCGCAGCGGCCTCCACCCGAAGATCCGCGGCTTACCGAAGAAGCGCGGCAGTACCTCCCTCATCTCGACCTCGCCGACGTCGAGATGCAGGCCGAAGAAGACTTCCTCGAACAAACGCTGGTTACGATCGAGGGCAAGATCGCTAATCATGGCGCCCGTACGGTTACGCTGGTCGAGATCAACTGTATCTTCCGCGAGATCAATGGCATCGAAATCGCTCGGGAACCGAGAGCGATCGTCGGAGGCCGTACGGGGACGCTCGATCCCGAGGGCATGACGTCGTTCCGGTTGGCTTTCGACGCGGTCTCGCCGGACTGGAACCAAGCCATGCCTGACCTCTTTATTTCGCAGATTCAGTTCGAGTAGTCGGGATCAGCCCTTCGTGCCGGGGCCCGGTAACGAGCGAGACGGTGGTAACGAGCGGGAAGGCGGCGCCGGGGCAAGGGCGTCGATGACCCGTCAGGGCAACAGGTTCATTTTCTTCATCAGTACGCCGAAGCGGGCGTCTTCGCGCAAACCTTTCATCTCTGGCTGGGCGGCGGCCTGCGCCACCAAGGGGTCGTGCTGGGCAACGCCCTCCTCGAGCCAGCGGAAGGCGATGCCGTTCTCCTTCATGGCGGCGGCGACGAGAGCCCGCCAGTAAGGGGAGACGTAGCCCGCTCCCTGCAGCCGGCCCCGGCGCTGGACCGTCCCTTTCTTTGCCCGAGGCGTGCGCTGGCGGGCCGCGTCGGTGATGAATCCCCGCAACCGAAGGCGCGCACGAGCGCTGTCCCCCGACATGACCTCGACATACCCCAAGCCGGCCAAGCCGGCGGGATTGTTGGGCTTCAAGTCCATGACACGGTTGAAGATTTTGCGAGCCGCGTCGAATTCACCCTTCTTGGCGTAAGCCATTCCCATTGCCCAGTACGCCGGCGCATGGGCCGGGTGTGCCCGCAGGGTGGTTCGATACTGCGCCAGGGCGGCATCGTCTTCGCCGACGTAGCTTAGCGCGCGACCCAGTTGCGTTCCGATGTCGGGTGCGGAGGGATTCATTGTCCCGGCACGGCGTAGCGAGACGAGCGCGTCTTCGAGCCTGCGGTGCGGAATGAGATACGCCAAAGCGTAGGCAAGATGGGCGTCGGCGTTGTCGGGTTCGAGCGCCAGGGCACGATCGAAGGATGCCTTGGCGCCGTCCCAATTCCATTGGCCCAGTCCTTGGGAGACGCCGGCGGCGATGTGAGCCCGTGCCAAGGTGTCGTCGATCGCCAAGGCCTTGCCTGACGCTTCTTCGGCCTTGCGAAGTCCCTCGAGCGGCGGCATATTCGCCTGCAAGGCCTGGGCCGCGTGAACGAGCGCCAAGCCCGCGTGCGAGAGGGCGGAGTTCGGATCGATGTCGAGCGCCTGTTCGAACAGGACGATCGCCGACCGCGCGTTCTCGGCGGTGCGGTCGTCGAGCAGAGCATAGCCACGCATGGCGATCTGGTGGGCCACCAAGTTGACGCCGCTATCGGAAGCTGCTGGGGCGACTGCGGCGGCAGGCTCAGTCGGTTCGGGTTCGGGCTCCGGCTCGGCCGGGGGTATTTCGGGCGCGGCGGACGCCGGGTCCACCGCCTCCGTGGGCGTAACCGGCTGGGGTTCGGGCTGATTGGGTTGTGGGGCTGGGCTCGCGGCTGCTGCTTCCGCGGCGGCACGTGGTTCTACTTTCGCAGGCGGCGGAGCGGGCTCACGTTTGGCAACAGGCGGCCGGCGAGGCGAGGCTTTCTCGGCGTCGGGTGGCGGGGCTTCGACAGCACTCATCTCCTCGGCGACGGTCAGTGGCTCGGCCGGCCCGGTAGCCGGTTCTCGCATCCGCCACCAGCCCGCTGCTACTAGGACGACGACGGCTGCTACGACCCCGGCCGTGAACATCCCGAAGCTCCGTCCCTTACTCGGCGCGTCGGTCGTGACGCTCGCAGGTTCAACGGGCGCTGCCGGCGGGGTGGCGGGAGTCGTTGCGGGTTCCTCGGCGGTCTCAGGGGTTACGGGAAGGCCGGCAGTTGCGAGTGGCCGCGTGATAACGACCGAGTGGGAGGCGGACCCCTTGTCGAGCCCGTGCTTCTCCTGCGCCGAGACGAGGGCGCCGATCATCTCGGTGGCATTCTGATATCGCTGCCCAGGTTTCTTGGTCAGCGCGCGCGACACGATCGCGTCGAGATCGTTTTGCAGGTGCTCCTCGAGTCCGTGCAGCGGCCGCGGCTCCTCATGAACGATGGCGTACATCAGCGCCGGGATGTAGTCGCCGCCGAAGGGCAAGGTGGCGGTCAGTACTTCGTAGAGCACAGCGCCGACGGACCACAAGTCGGCACGGTGGTCCGCGACGAGGCCCTCGGCCTGTTCGGGCGACATGTAGGCGGCGGTGCCGAGGGTTGTTCCGAGCTGGGTGATGCGGGCCGCGCCGGGAAGCTGCGCTAAGCCGAAGTCCATGATCTTGGCGCGGCCGCGCTTGGTGACCATGATGTTCGACGACTTGATGTCGCGATGCACGATGCCGAGGTCGTGAGCCTCGTGCAGGCCTTCGAGAACCTCGATGACCAGCCGCACGGCGTCGCCTGCCGGCAGGGGCTGTTGTTCCACGCGCCGGCGGAGAGTTTGGCCCTCGAGGTAGGCCATCGACAGAAAGGTGCGGCCCTCGGCCTCGCCCACTTCATAGACGGTGCAGATGCCCGGGTGATCGAGCGCCGCGGCGGCCTGCGCCTCGCGTAGAAAGCGTGCCCGCTCCTCCTCGCTGCCGAGCGTTTCGGCGGAGAGGAACTTGAGCGCCACGAAGCGCTTGAGCACTGTGTCTTCGGCTTTGTAGACGGCGCCCATCCCGCCTTCGCCGAGCTTTTCAACGATGCGGTAATGCGAGATTTCCTGGCCGATCATGGGCTTACCGCGACGGGAAGAGTGCAGGCGCGCGAGGGTTGCCACCATTATAAGGAACCCCTTGCGCCGGTCATTAGTCGCTGTCCAAACGACAGTGTGTAGCCGAAGGTCACGGGCCGGGGTGATGTCGGCTTGCGGAACGATGCGGTAGCCTACGGAATTCCGTTGCCAAGAAAAGGAATCCCATGCACTACTGTCCCAACGTCGATTCGTAGAAACTCCGTAAGTCACGATTTCACAGCGTGACAGGGTTGGTTTCAAGGCAAATCGATTTGAACGCCATCTGGGCCTGCCTGCCTGTACGATGCTGGGTCATGCATGTCGGACGGACCGTTTTCTCGCAGCTGATGGATTTGTTCCCCTGGGTTGAGTTCCGCTGTTGCGTCGAGCGCTACCGGGGAAATCACAAGGTCCAGCGCTTTTGTTGTCTCGACCCGGATCTTCGACAATCGCGCCGCGGACGAGGTCGTAGAGGTACCAGCGGGTCGTGCCCGCCTCCTCGGTGAACTCGCCGGCCTCCTTGTCGAGGGCGGGGAGCGCATAGCAGAAGAACACGCCGCGCGCCCCATGGGCCGCGCGCTTGCGGCCGCTGACGGTGGCGCCGGGGAGGCGCTTGAGGCGTGCCTCCAGTTTGGGGTCGGCCTGAAGCAGTGCCTGGTACTCAAGGTGCATGTCCTCGACCGCGGTTTTGGTGCCCTCGTAGGTGTGATTGAACTCCTTGAGCGCGGCGAAGTTGTCCTGGGGAGTCAGGAGCTTCTTTCCCTCGATCCCGAGCGTCTTCGAGATCAGCAGCGTCTTCTGCGTGACCTTGGTGTAGAGCGTGAGGATCGCGTTCAGTTCGTCAGGCGGCAGGAAGTTCCAGAAGCTTACCGTCCCGCGGGAGCCGGCGACCTCCGCGTGGTCGGCGACCAGCCGCTTCTCGATCTCCGGGTTCATGCGCCGGTCCACGCGGCCGATGCGCTGCATCAGACGCACCGGGTTCCAGTGGATGTCGTAGTTGATCATCCGCGATGCGTCCTGGAGGTTCAGGCCCTCGGACAGGACGTCTGTGGAAATGAGGACGCGGATCTCCGTGTGGCCTTTCTCCGCAAGTGCCGCCGAGGAGAGGCCGTTGTAGTAGGGCGAGAAGCGTTGGATGACGTCAGCGCGGTTGCCATGGGAGGCGCTGTCGACCTCGGCGACGCGGTCGATGCCGGCCTGGTCGAGTTGGCGCTTCAGGTAGCGGGCGGTGTCGGCGAACTCGGTGAAGATGAGGACCTTCTGGTCGGCAAGTTCTTTCGTCTTGAGCAGCCGGCTGAGCTTCTGGAGCTTGTCGTCGTGCGTGGGCTCGAACTTCCTGGCCTCGGCCGTGAAGTGCGCCAGCTGGTTGAGATCACGGAAGGTTTCCGTGATCATGGCCGGGACATCGTACTGCTCTCGGTCTAACGGTGTAACCGCGTCGAGCATCTCCGGGGGCACGATGTCTTCGTCCTCCGATTCGTCTCCGTCTTGACCCCAGAACTCGAGTTTCCGACTGCGTGCGTAGCCAAGGATCTCGGCGGTGTCGGACTTCCAGTGCTCAAGCTTCTTCTTCTCCGAAGCGGTCTCGCTGTGAACCTCGAGAAAGGCCAGCAGCTTCCGGAGCAGCCGGTCGCAGGAGAGTTCGAACGCGACAACGGAGCTTTCGAAGCGCTTTAGGAAGTTCGTACGGATCAGGCCAACAACTTGCTTCTGCCGGTTCTGTTCGAATGGATCGATGCCTGTGTCCGTTCCCTTGTACCAAGCGAGTGGGTAATACATGGGGAGCGTGAAGAGCGGGTTCTGCTGCGTGAACGCGTTCTCGAACATGTCGAGCAGCCGCCCGTAGATCTTGCGAATGGAGTACGCGGCCACCTGCGGCGGCTTGCGCGCCGGGAAGGCGGCCGCCAGCCCCGTCTCACGGATCTGGCTCTCGCGCGCGTAGGCGCGGCTACGCTGCACGACGAGGTGGCGGAAGATATCGTCAGAGAAGAGGATTTCATGCGTCTCGGTCAACTGTTCGGAGACATCGGTCAGGTCGTGCCCGACCCGATTGCGTAGGGCCTTCTCCATCTGGTTGAAGTGCGCACGCAGGTTGTTGACGCCCAACGTGCGGGCGAAATACGTCTCGTCCCGGCGCGTGAACAGCTCGGCCATGTGCCGAAAGTCGCTCAGCCGGTTGTTGATCGGCGTGGCGGTGAGCAGGAAGAGGGTCTTCGCCCGCTTCGCGTTGTCGAGCAGGTCGTAGAGGCGATAGTAGCGCGACGGTTCTGTGTCCTCGTCGTCGCCCCGTGTCCCTGGGTTGCGGAAGTGGTGCGCTTCGTCGATCACCACGATGTCTGCAAGCTCGGCGATGTGCCGGAATCGCTCCGGGAAGTCACCCTTGCGGCCAAGGTCCGTGTGGCTGAAGACCGCGAGGTTGCTGAAGTCCGCGTGCCCACCGACGCCGCCGATGTGCGGCAACCACTCGCGCAGATGCGGTTCCCACACGCCCTCCTTGGTCGCCTTGGGAGCGAAGAGCACCACGCGCTTCCCTTCGTGCAGCACCAACCGCTCGATCAGCATCAGGCCGACGAAGGTCTTGCCGAGGCCCACGCCGTCGCACAGGAACGCGCCGCCATGCTGGCGGGCAATCTTCATGAGCGCCCGGTAGGCCTCTTGCTGATAGCGGTCGATCCGGGGAAACATCTTCGAGCTGGTTTCGTCCCACTCGGTCGCCGTCAGCTCGTGGCCGCGGAAGTACTCCTGCAGCGCCTTGGCGTACACATCGAACGGCGTATAGCGGTGCGTTTGGCGCGCGATGGTCTCGATGACCGCGTCAGTAACCTCGGCCGCCGCGTTCCAGTGCGTCTCGAACCATTCCTGAAGCTGGGCAACCTCGCGTGCGCTCTGGACCTGGATATTGAGCTCGATGTTCTTCGTCAGGCCAGGGGCGGTGAAGTTGCTCGACCCGACCAGCGCCTGCGAGCCGACCACCTCGAGCTTCGCGTGCGTGATGTACGCCTTCGCGTGGAACTTGTCCTTGTCGTAGACACGGCACTCGATCTGGCCGGAGCGCAGCGCGTCGAGAATCGCGGGGACACCGTGCAAGAACGGGTTGGTGTCCTTATTCTCCTCAAGGCTCCCATCGAGGATCTGCACCGCGCGCCCCCGCACAGCGTCGAGCAGCGCCGTGCGCGTGCGGTACGTCGTCTCGGCGCCCATCAGAATCCGAATGTTGTCGAGCGACTGCCACTGGCCATCGAGGGCGAGCAAGGCGCCGATTTCGAAGTACCCCGTCGCAATATCGAACGCCTTGGCGATGCCGGCCCACTCTTCGAGATAGCGGAGCCCCGTCCAGCCGGAGACGCTGTTGTCGACAATGAAGAGGCCTCGGCCTTTGGGGTCAGCGGTCATCGAGACCTCTCAGAACGTCCGTCGCGCTGACAGATCGGGGCGTTACCGTTGTCGCTCGACCAGATCGGCAACCCGGCATCGATGCACGACTGACCACTTCTTGCCACGACCGGCCTACACCGCCGTGTGCCGGGGCTTCACGCCCGCGGCGATTTGGTGGCCCACGGCTATCTCCGCTCGGCGCAGCTCATAGGTTTTTTGCAGGTTCAGCCAGACCTGCGGCGTCGTCCCGAAATAACGCGCCAGCCGGAGTGCCGTGTCGGCGGTCACGCCGCGCTGCCCGTGCAGGATCGCCGTGATCCGGTTCACCGGCACATCCAGCGCCTTGGACAACGCATTGGCCGACAGCCCGAGTGCCTGGAGTTCGTCCCGCAAGATCTCTCCTGGATGCACCGGCCGCATACCGTTGTTTACGGTCATCGGTTCAACCTCCTAGTGATAGTCCACGATCGCCACCTCGCCAGGCCCATCATCGTCCCACCGGAAACAAATCCGCCATTGCGCGTTGATCCGGATACTGTACTGCCCGGCCCGGTCGCCCCGCAGGGCCTCCAGGCGGTTGCTCGGTAAGCCAGCCAGGTCCTGGAGGGCTTCCGCGCTGTCTAGATAGGTGAGCCGGCGCACGGCCTGATCGGCGAACCCCTGGAATGCCGGGACACGATGCCCTTCGAAGAACCGCCGGGTGTTCCGGTCCCTGAAGCTGCGGATCATAGCCCGTCACCATTATAGATTTTATGACATACGTAAATGATTAGGGCTGCGTGCGAGCGAAGGACGCCCACATCGATGGCCTGGGAGTTTTAATTCAGTCGGTGCAGCTGGGCTCCTGAAGATTCAGTGGCCCTCTCTCCGAAGGTGATTTGGGGGAGAAACGGGGTCCCGAATGGACGTGGAAAACTCCTTCGAATCACACAACAGGGCGCTGAGGATTTCGTCAAGCCTTTGAAACCAGGCGGGTTGGGAGGGGATGGGGGAAGCTTCTGCTCTACTACACGTTAGGGAGCGATCCGGCATTATGGCCTGCCCGGGAGGCGGCGGGAGGGGGGGTTGATCACGCATGATAAAGGATATTATCATTCATATAAAAAGGGGGTTAAGAGCGAAGCCCCGGAATGCGACCGTGACGGGATTCGAGGTGGTGCCCGGTGGGGGTGACGACCACGTTGACCTTGCCCGCCCCCGCTAAGCTCCGCGGCAGCGGACTGATGTTGACCTGATCTAGGCCAACTCCATGGCTTATTGTCCTTAGCTGGCCGAGGCCCGTCCGGTGATGGTGGACCGCTGATCGATGGACTCTTCCGCCTTGCCGTGGCAGGACAACGAAGAGCCAAGGTCTACGAAATCACCACCCTCTATTGTGGTGATCGACTGCCGGATTGACTTCTCCAGCCAATCCTTCATAAATCGCACGGCAGAGAGAATTGCATAGCCCTGCCGTCACCAGCTAACTGTTCAGTCAGCGATACTGGCTTACTGTCATACTGGCAATTTGGCTTTTATCCCCTTTGCGCTCAAGTTCTTTGAGCGCCATTTGAATCGCCTTCTCCACGATCAGTGATTTGGAAACGCTGGACCGCCCTGCAGTTCCAGCCAACCTCCGCAGCCTCATCCAGGCTTCATCGATCGCCTCTATAGTTCCGGGAGAAAAATAGTACGTAGCCTTGATTGGTTTTAGATTGCCAGTGGGCTGTCTTACTGGAGTACCAGTATACTGTTTTGTTGATATACTGGCTCGCTGTTTCTGGGGCTTGACTTGCTTTGCCGCAGGTTCCGGCTTTTCCCCCAACAACACGCCCATGATATTGGGCGTAGTTTTACGCTCCGCCATTTTGAATCCTCTCGGTGAGCTTTCGGTAGTCTTGAGCCCCTGCCGATCTTGGGGCGTATTCAAAAATGGTCTGGCTGTGGTCTGGGGCCTCAGACAGACGTACGTTATAGCGGATTGGTGGACAGAGTTTGTCCCCCCAGTAGGCTTCAAGTTGAGCAAGGATCTCCGCTGATTTCTTCACTCGACGGTCGAAAAAGGTAGGCAGTACGTACTGAAGCATGATGGTGGGATTGTACTTCTGGATTGATTCAATGTTGCCGATGAACTCGACGAGTCCTTGGATCGTGAGGATCTCTAGGGAAACGGGGGCTAAGACCTCAGTTGCGTAGAACAAAACATTGACAGTCAAAGGGTCCCAGCCGGGAGCCGTATCGAAAATAACGAAGTCGTACTGACCTTCGATTGAATCAAGAGCCTCGGCAAGGGTCCGCTCAGACCCGAAATCCTTGCGAGCGATAAGCCGGCGGGCGCCCGCTAGCGCTCTACCGCCAGCCAACAAGTAAAGATTTGGTCTGGCTTCAACCACCGCCGTCTCAGGCTTCGCGGCTTGAGAAATGACCTCTGCAAGCCCATGCTCGGGCTTCAGTCCGAGCATTTGACCAGCCTGCCCTTGGCTGTCAGCATCAACCACAAGGACACGTGCCCCTTGCAGCGCTAGGCCGGCTGCCAGGTTCACTGTTGTGGTTGTCTTGCCGGTTCCTCCCTTGGTGATGCTTACGGCGAGCTTTCTCATGAGAACTACTTGCCAGCATAACATTATACCGTTGTACTGATATACTAGTGTAGTGCGTCTGTCAACGCCCAATAGAAATGTCCCCCTCGGTAGCTCGATAGAAGTGTCCCCTTGTGTTTCTTGTTCGTAGGAGAGATATCGTCGTCGTCGGGGCTGTGGAACTGTGGGAATCGCGTAGCGATTTCCAAGGGGCGGTGGGAAGGGTGGAAAACCATCCACCGCTCCTCGAACCCGGTACTGCTGCCTCGAGAGATTTTCCACGCTTTCCATCCGACCCGGCATTTCCACAGCCCTCTTATGTATTCGCAGCCCGTTTTTTCAGTAACACAGCTCGCCGCCAGGGGTGGTTCGCCGCCGGCTTGCGCCCGCCCCCCGGACGCTGCTGTGGTGCTGGCTTCGTCCGCAGCTGTGGCGTCGGCGTGGCGATCACGTCGTGCTCGATCTCGTGCCCGTCAAACCTCACCTGCAAGCTCTCATCGCGCCACTGTTGGACCGTCACCCGTGCCCCCGCCCCCACGCCCTGGTTGCGTTTCGGCTTCAACTGCAAACAACGATTCTCGAAACGCACCACCCGGTCGTTGCTCACCACCCGTTCGTACTCGCAACAGAACACCCCTCGCAGCTCGGTGCCGCGGGGGAGCGCCTGGTGAAAGTCCGCTGCCGCCGCCGGCTCACAGGCGAAGCGCTCGTTGTGCTCGGCCAGGTACTCCTCGTCGAGATAACGGTTCGCCGCCTCGTACTCGACGATCCCGCGCAGCCGCATCTTCTTGATCAGGCGGTCTTGGTGCGTGCCGTGATGGCGCTCCACTCGGCCCTTGGCTTGCGGCGAGGAAGCCGCCATGATCGTAATGCCGAGCTTGGCACACATGCGCCCGAACTGCGTCTCGGGCTTGATGCCTGCCAGCGCTTCCCGCGACGTCGGCTGGCGCTGGTAGACGTTTTTCCAGTCGCAGTACAACGCCTTGGGAACGCCGTGTTGACGTACCCAGGCTGCGAGCAGATCGGCCGCGGCCCAGGTCGTTTCCTGGTCCGAGAAACGGCACAGCGCCACACCGGTCGCGTCATCGACGAAGTTCATCAGACAGGCTTTCGGGCCGCGTTCTTCCAGCCAGTGGTGGTGCGAACCGTCGAGTTGAATCAGCTCGCCGAAGTGCGCTTTGCGTTGGCGCCGGGTGCGATGCGGTTGGCGCTTGCGACGGCGGCTCCACAGACCCGCGGCGAGCATCCAGCGCCGCAGTGTTTCGCGCGGCACTTCCAGGCCGTGGTCGGCTGCCAGATGTTCCGACGCCAGCGTCGGCCCGAAGCGCTCGTGCCCCTCGCCCGCATAGTTCTCGCGCACCAACTCGAGAACCTGCTGGCGTCGCTTCTGATCGGCTCGGTTCGAAGCACGGCCGACGTTACCGTGCACCAAAGCCTTGGCCCCGCCCGCACGGTAACGCTTCTTCAGACGCTTCGCATGGCGGTAGCTGACCTCCAGCAGCTCGGCGGCTTCGGTCAACTTCAGTTCCCCTCGTTTCACTCGGCTCAGCACTTCGCCGCGCCTCAACTCCTTGGCACTCATCCATGTCCTTCCCACTCTCGGCTCCTCCTTCGGAGCCTCAGAGTAGGGGACATTTCTATTGGGCGCTCAAGGGGACATTATCATTGGGCTTCAACAACTAGTGTAGTGCGTCAAGCAGATTGCACCTTATGCAGGGCGGCACGTCCGCGCTTGACTTTCTCGAGGATGATGTCGGAGGCGGTCGCGGTCCAGATGAAGGGCGTGGGATGCTCGTTGTGCTGGGCGATGTAGTCGTCAATGGCGGCGACGAGCTCGTCCACGCTGCGAAACACGCCGCGGCGCAGGCGCTTGACGGTGAGATCGCGAAAGAATCGCTCGACCATGTTCAGCCACGACGCCGAGGTCGGGGTGAAATGAATGTGGAAGCGCGGGTGACGATCGAGCCAACGCTTCACAGCGGCATGCTTGTGGGTGGCATAGTTGTCCACGATGAGATGAAGCTGTTTGTCCTTGGGAGTGCGGCGGTCAATTAAGCGCAGGAAGCGCAACCATTCCTGGTGGCTGTGTCGGGGCATGCACTCGGCGATCACGCTGCCGTCAAGAGTGTTGAGCGCCGCAAACAGGGTGGTCGTGCCGTTGCGCTTGTAATCGTGGGTCATCGTTTGGCCGCGTCCCTTTTTGAGCGGCAGGCCGGGTTGGGTGCGATCGAGGGCTTGGATTTGGGACTTCTCATCGAGCGAGAGAACCAGAGCATGCTCAGGCGGATTGAGATAGAGTCCGACGATGTCGTCGAGTTTCTCGGCGAAACGCGGGTCATTGCTGAGCTTGAAGGTCTTGACGCGGTGGGGCTTGAGGCCATGGGCGCGCCAAATCCGTCCCACGGTGGAAGCGCTGACGCCGGCCGCGGCGGCCATGGTGCGGCGGCTCCAGTGTGTGGCGTTGGACGGTTTCTCGCGGGTGGTCTTGTGGATGATCTGCTGTACTTTCTGCTTCGAGACGGCAGGTGTACGACCGGGCCGTGGGGCGTCTTTTGCAATGCCGGCGATGCCGCTTTCGAGAAAGCGCGTGCGCCAGCGGGCCACCAACTGCCGCGAGACACCGAGCTGTGCGGCGATCTGCTTATTCTCGAGACCGTGGGCGGCCAGCAGGACAATCCTGGCTCGCAGGGCGAGACGAACGGCGACTTGGCGGCCGCGCGCGTAGCGGTCCAACTGCTTGCATTGCGCTGTGTTCAAAGTTACTGGTTGTGCTCTTCGCATCCCATGCCTCCTGTTAATAGAGACGATGGGAAGCCAATATAAGTTACATTATTTATGGTGCCCTACACTAGTTTGGCTCTACTCACGCTCGCCGGGGCGACCCTCGAGGAAGTGGATGTCGAGTACGTGGAAGTGGATGACGTCACGGCTTTCGTGCAGCGCCCGCGGATGGACTTCGACCTCGTGGCACTGTCGACCTACACCGCGCGCGCCTT
The DNA here is from genome assembly GCA_965261065.1 of Bryobacterales bacterium. Lineage (GTDB taxonomy): Bacteria > Acidobacteriota > Terriglobia > Bryobacterales > UBA6623 > JAKZVK01. The sequence goes on from OZ253444.1 coordinate 1,245,398, forward strand.
CGACGCTTATCTCGTGGCCGATGCCTACCGCGCTCTTGGCGTACCCGTGGTTTTTGGGGGCCTGCAAGCGTCCGTCTTGCCGGAAGAGGCTGCTCGGCACGCCGATGCGGTCGTGATCGGGGAAGGCGAGCTGACCTGGCCCCAGGTCGTTCGTGACTTCCAACGCGGCGGCCGAACAGGACTCAAGCAGTTCTATCGCGAGCAACGGCCAGGGCAGTTCGACTTGGCCGAGGCGCCGATGCCGCGTTTCGACTTGCTGACGCAAGCGGCCCCGGACGCCAACGGGGCCCGCCTCGACACGTCCGTCAGCGGCGAGATTAATCGACTGGGCTCCTACAATCGCATCACGGTCCAAACCACCCGCGGATGCCCTTGGGATTGTCACTTCTGCGCCGCCTCTAAACTATACGGACCCCGCTACCGCATCAAGCCGGTGGAGAAGATCCTTGCAGAGGTGGATGCAATTCGCACATTGTGGCGGCGGCCTTTCATCGAGTTCGCCGACGACAACACGTTTGTGCACAAGGCTTGGTCGAAGCAGTTACTGCGCGAACTGGCAGACCGTCACATCCGCTACTTCACCGAGACCGACGTTTCGATCGCAGAAGACGAAGAGCTGCTGGATCTGCTCTACCCGAGCGGCTGCCGTCAGGTGCTGATCGGTTTTGAGACGCCAAGGGCCTCGGGTCTCGAAGGAATCGATCGCGCTAATTGGAAGGCGAGGCAAAGCGCCCGCTATCTAGGGGCGATTGAAAAGATCCAGAGCCGCGGCGTAAGCGTCTGCAGGTGTTTCATCGTCGGCCTCGACTCCGACACGGTCGACACCTTCGACGAGCTGCGCGAATTCATCGACCGCTCACGCCTGCTCGAAGTGCAAGTCACCATCTTGACGCCCTTCCCGGGCACGCGCTTGTATCAGCAACTTCTCGAGGAAGACCGCTTGCTGCATCCCGGCCAGTGAGACCGCTGCACGCTGTTCGACCTCAACTTCCGCCCGCGTGGGATGACGGTCGACCAACTGGAAGACAACGTGATGCAACTCTGGCGCGACTGCTGGAACGGGGACGCCCTGGCGGCCCGCAAGTCGCATTACCAGCGTCTACTGAGGGCCCGGCGGGGCACTTCCGAATCCCCCGGGCCCGACTCGGCGGCGTCGCAATACGACGCAGCGAACAAGTACTTCCCAGTCCCGGCAGACGGCGTGGCAACCGAAGACCGAGCTGGTATTCCCTACAACCCGATAGGGAGTTCGGCATGACGCGCCAACAGACCCAGTTCATCAGCCGAGCCATCATCGGCGTGAGCGGCTCGCTGGCAATCGGGACTCTATTTCTCTACCCCGAGAGTCCTGCCGCCTACGTCGCTGACGTGATCGCTCGCGCCTACCTCATGTTCGTCGGTACCGTCATGGCTCACGAGGCGAGCCACGGCCACCTGGGGCGGAGCAAGGCGGCGAACTATTGGTGGGGCCGTTTGGCGCTGATCGCATCGATGACGCCTTACGTCAACTTCCGAAAGACACACCATCTGCATCACGCCCACACCAACATCCCCGAGAAAGATCCAGACCACTTCGTCAAGCCGCGGACCCTGTTCGAGGTCCCGTTGCGCGCTGCACTGTTGCCGCACCAATGGTTCTTCTGGCTGCGGAAGCGGGGGTACATCAGCAAGCGTGACGTGCACGAACTGGTATGGAACTACGTCTTGATCGGCGCCGTGTATGCGTCGTTGCTGGCACTCGTCGGTCCCACACGCCTTCTGGGAGGCATGGCACCGGCGCTGATCGCGGAGTCCACCTTGCTCTGGTACGTGTTTGCTCTGAAGACCCACGAGGGATTCTCCACCGGCACTCCTGAGTCGCGGTCGCACAACTACTACGGCCGTCTCATGTACTGGTTCTCTTTCGGGCTCTCGATGCACCGCGCTCACCACCTGGAGCCGCAACGGACCTGGCTCGACCTGCGAAGCCACGTGGGTGATGCGCCCGACGGGCGCCGGCGTTGGCTCCCGCGAAGAGATGTTCGTCTGGACGCTCCCACCTAGCGAGACAATGTAATACTCAGCAAGTCGAACTTCTTGGACACCGACGGAGGTTGCCATGACCATGCCACGCAACGTAAGGCCGCTGCGGGAGTCTTCCCACAGAACACGGCGAGATCGCGTGCCGGCAGCGAACGACTCAGCAGGGTCGCCGGCGGGGCTTTTTCAAAGCGGTGGCCGAAGGCACGCGTCGTCACCCGCTCCTAACCGTCGGCTGACTGATGTTGTTTGGGGCAGCGCGTGGATGATCACGGCGGTGAGGCTCATTCTGGCCGGGCTGCCGCCGGCCCTCGCAGCACAAGAGAACGTAAATGTCGATAGCACTGAGTCTGCGCAAAAGCACCCATCCGAATCCAGCCCGCGTTATCGGGTGATCGACGTCCCGCTCATCGTTGAGAAAGACCGCATAGTCCCAAGTAACACGTTGAGTGAAGCCGCGGCAGGCGGCTACCGTATTGTCAACGCCGCACCTTTCGGCAGCAAACTTACAGTCCTGCTGGAGAGATCTGACAAACCGCTGAAGACCTATGAATACGTGATTCTGGACCCCAAGAAACCGGTCGAATTGTCAATGGAACTAGTGTAGTGCGTCAAGCAGATTGCACCTTATGCAGGGCGGCACGTCCGCGCTTGACTTTCTCGAGGATGATGTCGGAGGCGGTCGCTGTCCAGATGAAGGGCGTGGGATGCTCGTTGTGCTGGGCGATGTAGTCGTCAATGGCGGCGACGAGCTCGTCCACGCTGCGAAACACGCCGCGGCGCAGGCGCTTGACGGTGAGATCGCGAAAGAATCGCTCGACCATGTTCAGCCACGACGCCGAGGTCGGGGTGAAATGAATGTGGAAGCGCGGGTGACGATCGAGCCAACGCTTCACAGCGGCATGCTTGTGGGTGGCATAGTTGTCCACGATGAGATGAAGCTGTTTGTCCTTGGGAGTGCGGCGGTCAATTAAGCGCAGGAAGCGCAACCATTCCTGGTGGCTGTGTCGGGGCATGCACTCGGCGATCACGCTGCCGTCAAGAGTGTTGAGCGCCGCAAACAGGGTGGTCGTGCCGTTGCGCTTGTAATCGTGGGTCATCGTTTGGCCGCGTCCCTTTTTGAGCGGCAGGCCGGGTTGGGTGCGATCGAGGGCTTGGATTTGGGACTTCTCATCGAGCGAGAGAACCAGAGCATGCTCAGGCGGATTGAGATAGAGTCCGACGATGTCGTCGAGTTTCTCGGCGAAACGCGGGTCATTGCTGAGCTTGAAGGTCTTGACGCGGTGGGGCTTGAGGCCATGGGCGCGCCAAATCCGTCCCACGGTGGAAGCCGCTGACGCCGGCCGCGGCGGCCATGGTGCGGCGGCTCCAGTGTGTGGCGTTGGACGGTTTCTCGCGGGTGGTCTTGTGGATGATCTGCTGTACTTTCTGCTTCGAGACGGCAGGTGTACGACCGGGCCGTGGGGCGTCTTTTGCAATGCCGGCGATGCCGCTTTCGAGAAAGCGCGTGCGCCAGCGGGCCACCAACTGCCGCGAGACACCGAGCTGTGCGGCGATCTGCTTATTCTCGAGACCGTGAGCGGCCAGCAGGACAATCCTGGCTCGCAGGGCGAGACGAACGGCGACTTGGCGGCCGCGCGCGTAGCGGTCCAACTGCTTGCATTGCGCTGTGTTCAAAGTTACTGGTTGTGCTCTTCGCATCCCATGCCTCCTGTTAATAGAGACGATGGGAAGCCAATATAAGTTACAGTATTTATGGTGCCCTACACTAGTACAACTCCTTGTTGTTACAAGATGTTAGGGCTGGAAGTCGCTACCCTTCGTACAACTCGACGGCTTCATCGTAGGCGACCTCGACCGGCTCTGGCCCGGCTTCGCGCAGCACGCCCTCGCGCATCAACTCGCAGCGCAGCAACGCTGTGGTCGATTCCAGGTTGTGCATCGCGACCCGCGTGTTGCCGCCCCCCTCCTGGCGGCGCACCGGGAAGAGGGCTTCGCTGACGGGTGGATTGGCCACCACCACGCCCACGCCGTAGGGGGGAGGCCCACGCGCAGGAACCCGGCGAGGGGACCATCCGATCCCGACCGCAGCTCTCCTTGCCCGTGTGTGGCAACGGGAAGCAAAACTGAGGTAATCTGTGTGCATGGGTCCAAAATACGAACGGCCGCCAGAAGCGACTCTGCCCCAGCGTGAAATCAACCCCCAGGAGACCCAACGGCCATGAAGAAGCAAGGACATTATCACCACTTGCGCGTGGACTGGCCGGGAGAGTCGTTCAGCGAGTTGGTCACGCTGTGTGGCGTCGAGGGTGAAGACGTAGGGACAGGGCAGACACTCTGCCCCGACTGTGCCCAGGTCGCCATCACCTTGAACTTTTGTGGATTGGGACCGGAGAGCCTCCGGCAGTTCTTTTCCGCGCTCAGGACGATAGACCCTTGCGCGCTGAAAGCCGAGATTGAGGCCCTGCGGGGTCGAGCGGGCGAGATCGAGAAGCTGCGGGCTCAGGCGAGTCTCAACTAACAGAGTGTCTCTATGGCCTATGGAGGGTAGCGGGCAAAATGCTGCGATGTTACACGCTAAGCCTGGATCGGAGTGGCTGCTTGCTGCTGTTGCGAGGCCATCCAGCGGTAAAGTGTTGAGCGAGAGATGCGCAGCGTCTGGCAGATGTCTCTGACCTGCATCGACTTGTCCTGGTACATTGTTTTGGCCATTTGAGCCCTCGGGGCGTTGGGATCGACCGGTTTCCAGCTACCTTTGCGGCCTCGCGCCCTGGCTGCTGACAGACCCCGGGTTGGACGAGGTGGTGGTTGCGGCGGTCGATCAGCGTCACCGCTAAATCGGCCTGCCGCAGTTCTTCCGTGGGCATACAGGCCCCCAAAACCAGCGCCGACGATCGGTTGGTTCGGCGGCGGCTCGAACTGCCTTGTAGACGCGATCGTTCCATTTCTAGTGACGTGGGCGCGCCTAGCAGCCCGTGGTAAATCTGTGCCCTGGGGACAGTCAGCCCTTTTTCGCGCTCGGATGCCGGTGTAAGCTGCTGATTCTACGAGGGCGCGAAAAAGGGCTGACAGTCCCCGAAGTGGCGGATCGTACTTCTGCCACGGGCTGCTAGGGGTGCAACAAAATAGCCGCCTCAGCCTAGTGGAACTCGCAAGAGCGAGGCCTGCTAAGCTGTTGGAAGGAGGGTCTGTGGCAGTGCAATATCCCGAATATTTCATCGAACCCATGAGAGCTGAGCTATCGAGCCGAGGTGTCATCGAGACCCGCACGCCCGAACAGGTCGACGCACTACTCGCTCCTGGCAGCGGCACGGTCCTGATGGTGGTGAACTCAGTCTGCGGCTGTGCTGCGGGTTCCGCACGGCCCGGCGTGCTCAAATCCCTTGAGGGGGATGTCCGACCCGACAAGGTAGCAACCGTCTTCGCTGGTGGCGACATAGAAGCCGTGGCGCACGTCCGACAAATCCTGGCACCCCTACCGCCCTCGTCGCCTTCCGCCGCACTCTTTCGGGACGGCAAGCCCGTCTATATGCTCCACCGGCACGAAATCGAAAGCCATGACCCGTCGCAGATCGCCGAAGCCCTCAAGAAGGCCTACCAAGAACACTGCGTCCCCCAACCGCAATAGCGACCCATCTTGAGGGCGACAGCCGGGACGACGCCTCCACACTCCCTGATCTTCTCGCCCCGCTCGAAGTTCCCATCCGGCGTTTCACGGCAGACGGGGCCTACGACCACAGATCGGTCTACGATCGGGCCAGCGCGGCCCGTACAGAGAACGTCGTGATTGTGATCCCCCCTTCGTCGCTCTGCGCTGTCGGCGGGGCCCACCGACGGCCCCTGGGCGCAGCGTGAAGCGTCTCTTCAGAGGATTCGCAAGGTCGGGCGACGGGAGTGGCAGAAGGAGTCGGGCTACCGACAGCACGCGCGCGGGGCCGGACGCCCCCGGCCCCCCCGGTGGGGGAGGACGCCATGTCAATCCTCCCCCGAGCTGTGTCCCTCCATTCGACACCCTGGCAGAGATCAATGACCGAACGTCCAGGACACGTTGCCGAGTTGATCGAGGCGTTGCTCAAGGTAGTCTTCCCTGCTCATTTCCTTGACAGCTTGACCGGGTGAAGATTTCAGCTTGGCACTCGGCCACCAGTCTATTGCGACCGGAACCACGGGCACGGCCGAGATAGCCCCGCTTGCCCTGTTCGCGCGCAGCCCCATCGGGATAACCAGCCCGTCATTGCCTTTCCCAAACGTCTTGTCGGTCACCGCAACGACCAGCCGCCCTTGAAACCCTTCGGAGAAGTCCCAGCCGGGGAACCATTCGGGGAGCATTTGGGCGAGATGGCTGAAACGGTCATCATACGCCGGGCTGAAGCACCGCAGATCGTGCCCTTCGGGGGTCTCAAAAGGCTGCCCGTCCAGACCATCCAGCCCCATGCATACTTCGTTGTCGGGGTTCTTCCAGAGAGCCAGCCCAGTGGTCACGGTGTCGGTTTCTTCGACGAAGACGGAGTAGGCCACTTCGTCGTTGAAGAACGGAGGAATCAGGTCTTCGAACCTCAGAGGGGGAACGGTGACCTCGATCTTCGTTTCGTCGTTGCGATAGGTCAGCACGGCGCCCAGCATTTGTGTATCCCCTTGGAAAGCGGGGAATTCGGTGAGCTGCACGACAAGCAGCCCGCCGCGAATAAATCCATCGAGAGGAGCGTTGGGCCACTCGTTGTAGCCAGGATTTCCATTTTGGCCCTGGCACGGTCACAGGATACACCCCCGCTGCGCCGAATACCACGTCTTTTCGCGCTGAACCCTGCACATCACCTCCGCCGGTAGGCGCCAGGGCTCGTCCGTCCGCTCACAGACGTTGATTGAGCGGACTGAACGGCGCTCCGGCCGACACTGCTCCCTGCGAAACCTTTTTGGAGCCAAAAACTGTTGATCCTCGCCCGGGCAACGCTACCCACCCGGCACAGGCAGCGCCCAGATCCTATGCAGCATGTCACCGAACAGCCGCCGGTTCAGATGCCCCTCCGCCAGCAGCAACCAGTAGTAGCGAGCATGCTTGACCAGCCGACCGCCGGTCTTCATCAACCTGTGTTGCAAACTCGTTAGCGACCAGCTTTTGATTCGCTGCGGCAACCCTAGCCGCCGCCACAGGTTGCCCAGGTTGTAGGCCAGCACGCTGAGTTGCAGCCGTACCTCGTTGGCTCGGAAGCGGTGACACGACAAGCGGGTCCAGTGCGTGGCCTGTTTGCCTTCTTTGATCCACTGCTCCGCCGTGCCGCGCTTGTTGTAGAACCGCACGACCGAGCGGCTCGGCAAGCTCATGCTCGTCACGACAAATCCGACGCGCGGGAATAGTTCGCCCTGGTGATGCTCGACCTTGGCGACAACTCGCCTTGCCTTCGACCAGCTCTCGGCCTGATAGCGAAAACTCTTGTAGCGCACTAGGGGCTTGGCGTTCGGCCTGCCCGGTGGCCGAAACAGGATGTCCTCGATCTCCAGCTCCAGGCTCTTGTTCGCCGGGATGCGAATCACGTAGTCCACGCCGCGCTCCTCCATCGCCTCGTAGATCTCGGGCTTGGCGAAGGCGGCGTCGGCGCGGAACGTCACCTGTTTGCCCTCCGCCTGTTGTCGTTCGATCTCCGGCAGTAGCAGCTCGTCCCAGTCCTCGGCGCTGTGCACGTTGCCGGGACGCAGCTTCGCGCCTAGGCAGTCGCCGTGCTGGTTGAACAGCAACAGCGGGTGATAGCAGAGGGACTCAAAATGGCCGTTGTAGGCACTGCCTTCCTGTTGGCCGTGGACGGGGCTCTCCGTGGAGTCCATGTCGAGCACCACGCGGTCTGAACCGTCGGGAGCTTCGGCTTGCGCGACCAGCTCCCGGTTCACTGCCATCAGCCCCAGCAAGTTCTCTTCGCTCGCCAGCATCTCCGTCTCGAAGCCATGCAGCGTCGAGGTCAAGGCTGCTCCGCGATCCCAGTTCCTCTTCGAGCCGATCAAGCGAAAGGTCGGATCGGCGGATACTCGAACGGCGTCATTGAGGTCCTCGTAGCCAGCGAGTCGGCTGTAGACCGACTGCCGCAGCAGATCGGCCAGCGCGAACTTCTTGTTCAAGCCTTGTCGCGAGTCGCTGAGATGCTCGTCGATCAGCTGGCCGAGTCCGAGTCGTTCATCCAGTTCGCGAACGAGAATCAGACCGCCATCCGAGGTGACTCGCGATCCTTGGAAATCGACTTTGAGAAATCCATTGAACGTGAGCTGAAACGGCTTGTTTTCTTTTTCACCCATCGGGTGTTGACCTCCATGGCGTCCTTATCGGGCTCTAGCCCCTATCAATAAAGACGCTGAAGGTCGCTGGATGGTCTGAAGCTTATACATCAAATTGAAAATGCGGGTCAAGAAGAACGTCTACTCCCCGAAGGCACATAGTGATCTTGAAATGGATGCGTATCTTCTGCGCAAGTACGTTGTTGAGATGATGGTCGGCAAGCGTCCGATTTGGATCGGGATCTTCACCGGAGATCGCCCACTCGACATAAGGTCGGCAGGCGAAACACATGGCACTCCTGCGGCCCCTACTGAGCTTTAATCCCTACGCGATCATGTCGGCGGCCTCGGCCACGGATCCGGACGACCGTCTGGTGGTGACTGCGGCGCGCTGTGGGTCGTGCCCCACGCCGACGCGATCACCCGTCATCATGGCGCTGATCTCGGCCCGCAATTCTTCGCGGGCGCCGGCGCGCCCAATTCCACATCTCCGCCGCCGAACGCAAGCGCCGCACCCGCCGCCTGATCCTTATCGGATCCTACCTCGAGCATGTCACTCAGGCCGATCCCGACGAGATCGTCCACATGGATGAGACGGGCGCGTGCAAGTTTCCCGCAGACAAGCTCGGGGCGGTACTGGAGAACGTCACTGCGCTGCAGAAAGAGGAGGAGGAGAAGATCAGCCCCTGGAGAAGGCAGGCTCGGCGGCGGCACGCGAGATTCTCGGCGGGCACAGCTACGGCAAAGAGCGGGAGGACGGTTAGCGCCTAGCAGCCCAAATGAAAGTCCATGTTGAAGCCCAATGATAATGTCCCCTTGAGCGCCCAATAGAAATGTCCCCTACTCTGAGGCTCCGAAGGAGGAGCCGAGAGTGGGAAGGACATGGATGAGTGCCAAGGAGTTGAGGCGCGGCGAAGTGCTGAGCCGAGTGAAACGAGGGGAACTGAAGTTGACCGAAGCCGCCGAGCTGCTGGAGGTCAGCTACCGCCATGCGAAGCGTCTGAAGAAGCGTTACCGTGCGGGCGGGGCCAAGGCTTTGGTGCACGGTAACGTCGGCCGTGCTTCGAACCGAGCCGATCAGAAGCGACGCCAGCAGGTTCTCGAGTTGGTGCGCGAGAACTATGCGGGCGAGGGGCACGAGCGCTTCGGGCCTACGCTGGCGTCGGAACATCTGGCAGCCGACCACGGCCTGGAAGTGCCGCGCGAAACACTGCGGCGCTGGATGCTCGCCGCGGGTCTGTGGAGCCGCCGTCGCAAGCGCCAACCGCATCGCACCCGGCGCCAACGCAAAGCGCACTTCGGCGAGCTGATTCAACTCGACGGTTCGCACCACCACTGGCTGGAAGAACGCGGCCCGAAAGCCTGTCTGATGAACTTCGTCGATGACGCGACCGGTGTGGCGCTGTGCCGTTTCTCGGACCAGGAAACGACCTGGGCCGCGGCCGATCTGCTCGCAGCCTGGGTGCGTCAACACGGCGTTCCCAAGGCGTTGTACTGCGACTGGAAAAACGTCTACCAGCGCCAGCCGACGTCGCGGGAAGCGCTGGCAGGCATCAAGCCCGAGACGCAGTTCGGGCGCATGTGTGCCAAGCTCGGCATTACGATCATGGCGGCTTCCTCGCCGCAAGCCAAGGGCCGAGTGGAGCGCCATCACGGCACGCACCAAGACCGCCTGATCAAGAAGATGCGGCTGCGCGGGATCGTCGAGTACGAGGCGGCGAACCGTTATCTCGACGAGGAGTACCTGGCCGAGCACAACGAGCGCTTCGCCTGTGAGCCGGCGGCGGCAGCGGACTTTCACCAGGCGCTCCCCCGCGGCACCGAGCTGCGAGGGGTGTTCTGTTGCGAGTACGAACGCGTGGTGAGCAACGACCGGGTGGTGCGTTTCGAGAATCGTTGTTTGCAGTTGAAGCCGAAACGCAACCAGGGCGTGGGGGCGGGGGGCACGGGTGACGGTCCAACAGTGGCGCGATGAGAGCTTGCAGGTGAGGTTTGACGGGCACGAGATCGAGCACGACGTGATCGCCACGCCGACGCCACAGCTGCGGACGAAGCCAGCACCACAGCAGCGTCCGGGGGGCGGGCGCAAGCCGGCGGCGGACCACCCCTGGCGGCGAGCTGTGTTACGGAAAAGCCGGGTATCCACTTGACTCAGGTGACCCCAACATCTTGTAGTTGGGCTCACAGCGTCTTAGCGTCCCAATCGGCGACGATCGAGCGGTACGGCGTCGGCTCCACCGCCATGGCCTGCTGCACAAGGCGGTAGAAGAGCTTGCCCCGACTGCGTGATCTGCGCCGATTGAAGCGGAACACGAACTCGTCGAGATAGTAGTCCAGATGCTCGTGGCTGACCGCCCCCTGATGCGTGCCCAGCATCCAGCGCTTGAGTAGCGAGATCGCCAAGTGCACCCTCGGCAGTAGCTGCGAGGCCTGCTCGCGGCGGTTGTTAATCGAGATGATACGACGCTGGTAGTCCTTCTTCTTGAGCGGATCGTAGCCCGACCAGTTGTCGGTAACAACCACGCTGCCCGGCTCGACCGACTCCTCGACGAAGGGCATCAAACTGGCCGCCGAGGCGTTCTGAACGCGCTGCATGCGGATGCGCCCCAGCCCGGTGCCTCTCTCTTCCGCGGCGACTGCAATCAACGCTTTACGCTCGGTCTGCCGGCCGATTACCCCTTCTTCTTCAGCGCCCCAGTAGGTCTCATCGACCTCGACGAGGCCCGTCAATCGCTCCCGCCCCGGGCGCACCATCGCTCGCCTCAGCTTGTGCATCCAAGTCCAGGCGGTTTGGTAACTGCCCAGTCCCAGAACGCGCTGTAGACCCAGGGCGCTGGCCCCATTCTTCTGCGTGGTGATGGTCCACATCGCCCGGAACCACAGCCGCAGCGGCTTGCGTGTGTCTTGAAAGATCGTGCCGGCGGTGACGGAGGTTTGCCGCCCGCAGCGAGCGCATTCGAACCACACTTTGCGCACCGGCCAAGCGCGCTCATGCCCACACCTTGGACAGCGGAAACCCTCTGGCCAGCGCAAGGCGAACAGATAGTCGCGGCAAGCCTCCTCGCTCGCAAAGCGAGACTCGAATTCGAGTTGGTCGCGCGGGTAATCCTCCACCAAGCCCTACACTACATCTTGGGGTCACCTGAGTCAAGTGGATACCCAGCACGGAAAAAACGGGCTGCGAATACATAAGAGGGCTGTGGAAATGCCGGGTCGGATGGAAAGCGTGGAAAATCTCTCGAGGCAGCAGTACCGGGTTCGAGGAGCGGTGGATGGTTTTCCACCCTTCCCACCGCCTCTTGGAAATCGCTACGCGATTCCCACAGTTCCACAGCCCCGACGACGACGATATCTCTCCTACGAACAAGAAACACAAGGGGACACTTCTATCGAGCTACCGAGGGGGACATTTCTATTGGGCGTTGACACCCAAATGAAAGTCCAGTGACATAGAGAATGGCGCCTGGTAGAATGCGGGGGCCGTGGTCGCGGCTTTCGACGTTTGAGAGAACCTTATTATGAAGAAGAAACCGCTTGTTTGTGCATCGATTGCGCTCTGCGCGGTCGCGTTACAACCCGCGTGCTCGAAGGACGCCGACGAGGGAAAACTGAGCTTCTTTATCACGAGTGCAGGCCCGGGCGATGGAGCTTCCATGGGCGGCTTGGCGGGCGCTGACGCACACTGCCAGGCGCTCGCCGAAGCCGTGGGGGCCGGCGAACGCACCTGGCGCGCTTACCTGAGCGCAAGCGCCGCTGACGACACGGCAGCTGTCAATGCTCGTGACCGCATCGGCAGCGGTCCGTGGCACAACGCCAAGGGTGTCCGCCTCGCCCAGAGCGTCGACGACCTACACTCAGACAGCAACAACCTAGGCAAGGAGACGTCGCTCACCGAAAGGGGCGAAGTCGTCAACGGCCGGGGCGACACACCCAATCAGCACGACATCCTGACGGGCTCGCAGGCTGACGGCACCGCCTTTGCGGACGGCGAGGATCATACTTGTCAGAATTGGGCGAGTGACGGGGAGGGCAGCGCTCAGGTGGGTCACCACGACCGCCAGGGTGGTGGTAACGCACCGACTTCGTGGAACTCCGCGCACGGCTCGCGGGGCTGCAGTCAGGCGAATCTGCAAGGTACGGGTGGCAATGGGTATTTTTACTGCTTCGCCGCTGAGTGAAACGGACGCTCCATAGGGCTGAGTTAATTGGTTGACGCGCCTTGGTCGCTGAGTGCGAATGGGGCAACGAACAGAACATTGAGGATGACGTGCCGAAGTTGACCTTCCGGCCGTCCTGGCGGTGCCAATGCAGGATGAACGAAGCACGTGCCAGCGTCACCTCAAGTCCGTGTTCTGTGCAGCGTTGGAAGAATGTACGAACGCGATCCGGTAGCGCCGGATCGACGCGTTTGATCTGGTCGTAGAACTCCTCCTCCTTGATCGGCGGCCTGCCTCCCCGTCTGCCAGGGGTCGCCGGCGGATCCTCCACCACGACTGCCGCGTCGGCCCGGCGCACGACAGCCCGTTCGATTTCGACCGTCTTGGCGAGCACCCTCGGCTCCACAATGATCCCGCCCGCCGATCCCTCCGGCATGTCGAAGATGGCCAACTCCACTAGACCGAACGTGAACCGAAGGCCAGCCGATTGCGTGAGGTACTCCGCGATCCGTTCGACTCCTTCGCGAATGCCGTCGCCGACCACGAGCAGCAGGAAATGGCCGCTGGCGAGGCTGCGCGTCACATCGTCCACGAACGTCGTCTCATCAATCGTGTCGTTCTGTTCCCGCACGAGCTCGAACAGCGAAGCGACGGGGTGCTTATCCCGAGCGCGGGCCCGACAGACCGCTGCGTTCAACTCCTCGTACGACCAGCAGCTGATCTCCTTGGCGTAATCGAGGATCTGGGAGACGGCATAGTGGCGGCCCTGCGAGTCGGGCGGTTGCCCTTCTTCGCTCGCGCGAATTAACCCCACTGAAAAAGGACACTTTTGCCACGGGCTGCTATGCGCACAGCTCCTTGCGCGAGATCAGTGGGGGCGACTGCCTCAGGTGCAGTCCCTTGGAGTTGGGGCGGAGCTGCTGCGCCGGAAGTTTTGAACGGTTCGCTTATAGCAGGCTTTGTCCGGCTCCAAGCCGAACTGGTGGTACAACTGCCTCCAGGTGATCTGTAGCGGGCGGGTCAACGCGAAGGTGCGATAGGTGAGCCACAGGTAGAGATCGAGGCCCAGGGCACAGCGCTTCAGGGCCTTCAGGGTGTTCATGTCGAGCGGCACGGGGTGGCGGATGATCTCGTTGAAGAAATCCCAGCCGAGTTCGATCTTGCTGTCGCACAGCATCGGCTCGTCGGGCTTGCGCTCGTTCCACCAAAACTCGGTGCGGCTGGCTACAGACGAACTCACACTGGCCTCGCCGTGCTGATCCTCATAGATCAACTGGACATGAGCGTTGAAGAGCCGCTTCATCTGGTTGCGGAGCCTCGTCCGCTCTCCCCTGCTGCCACCACCGATCGGAGCCATGCCCAGCTTCCGCATGAACCCCGAGAGCGACCGGCCTAGAACCAACACACGGCTCTGGGTGCGCACGGCTTCGGTGCACACCCAGGCCAGCAGCAGCCGGGGAATGTTGCCGTAGGGGAGATTGTTATCGGCTCCCGCGATCATAACTAGCTTGTACGGACCGTTGACGCGCTTGTACTGGTGCCGGTTGCCGGGGTTGCTCCGGGGCAACGAGCACAGCGCCATTAGCCGCGCCAGCCGTTCGTCGTCGGTCATGTTCGCCAGAATGGTACAAAGTGGGGTATCCACTTCATTCAGGTACACCCTAGGGCTACCTGAGTCAAATGGATACCACACTTGTATTAAATTCAATCAGCTCGCGCGTAGCCTTACTCCCTTTCTCTCTGCTTGGCAGGCCCGACACGTGCGCGACATTGTATGTGTGCTGATGTCCCTCCGATACCTCTTTGTCAGTGCGAAAAACTCGCCTAGTTCAAACCAGTTTTCTCCGCAACCGATGCACTGTCTCGTTATACAACGCACCCCTCGTTGTTCCATCCGCCACCGCAGATTCTCAAGTGCCTCCCGCCTGTGGGCACGCCACTCCCTCCAATGGGCACGAGTTTGCCGAACAAATACTCGATGAAGTTTCTTCATTCGTCGTCGGTAGTGCTCCGAGTCCCTGGCCTCCTGCCACGACAGCTGCAGCTTCAGGCGACGGCGATAGGCGGTCACCGTCTTCGGGGAAATCTCAAACTTTTCCGCCACCTCAGCACTCGCTAGCTTGCGGCCCTTGGTCTTTAAGAACCTTACAAGCACCGCTTTTTCGGCGGGAGTAAGCCGGTGTGCAGAGCGTGCAATTTCTCGGCGCCTTGGATTACCAAAGCCTAGACGCCTCATTTGCTGGCCGATGGAGTCCTTGCTACGGCCGTCCAGCAACCCAAGCCGCGCAATTCCTACGGCGCCGATGCGAAAGTCGTTCACATACTGACGCAGCACTCTAATCTCCTTGGTCGTCCACATCCTTTGGTTGCGCTTCGGGCTGTGCGGCAAAAGCCCGACGTGTCTTAATCGCTGGCGCTGCTGATTGACAGCCGCTGGGGAACGAGTTCGTATTCGGACGTCCGGTAGGCGTCTGCCTTGGTTCACCTGGCGAACCAGCGACTCCTTCTCCTCCGGCTTCCACTTGTTGCCCGGCATACTTTCACCTCCCTTCCTTGCATCGGGGTTGCCCCCGCCTCGATCCGGAACGACGCCGGGGCTGAGGGGCGACTAACGTTGCCGGCCCCGCCGCACAGTATCGAGCAATGCGTGAATGGCCGGCCGGTCCCCTGGCCGGTCGCCGACATGGTGCAGCCGAACGATCCCCTCCGGGTCGACGATCACGTCGCCTCCCAGTTGGCTGACATCGCCACTCGGCATCCGGAGACGCCGCCCCCGTAACAGCAGCTTCACATAGACCCACCAAGCCGGCGGTCCGAAAATGCTCCACCAGTGTCCCCGGTTCATGCCATAGGCCTGATATATCTCCAGCGCACTGTCGATCAGTATTGGCCACGCCAGGCGGGTTTCCCGCGCATAGACCTCGACGACCGGGCCGCTCTGGAAGGTGACGACGACGACCTGGACGTCGAGTTTCTTCAACTCCCTCTCGTGCCGTCGCAACTGCGACAGATGTTCCCGGCACGGCAGTCAGGCTAGGTGCCTGTGAAACACCAGCAGCAGCCAGTGTCCGGAGTAGTCCGCGAGCTGGTGCCAGCGGCCCGTGATCTCGGGTAAACGAAACCCGACGGCGGGTTGTCCGCGTTTGGTTTTCATTTGTCAGCGGCAGCTTCCTGACCCCCATTATTCTCGGGATCGTCCTCGGTGCAATTCTGTCGGGCCGACTTCTCCCCGGAACAGGGTAGCAAACAGAAAACAAGTAATCCAGGATTTCCATTTTGGCCCTGGCACGGCCACAGTATACACCCGCTCCGCTCCGAACAGCACGTCCTTTCACGCTGAACCCTGCACATCACCTCTGCTGGTAGTCGCCAGAGCTGGTTCGACCGCTCACAGTCGTTGATTGAGCGGCTTGAACGGCGCTCCGGCCGACACTGCTCCTTGCGAAACCTTTTGGAGCCAAAAGCTGTTGATCCTCACTCCGGCAATGCTACCCACTCGGCAGCGGCAGCGCCCAGATCTTGTGCAGCATGTCGCCGAACAGCCGCCGGTTCAGATGTCCCTCCGCCAATAAGAGCCAGTAATACCGCGCGTGCTTGACCAGCCGACCGCCGGTCTTCATCAACCTGTGTTGCAAGCTCGTCAGCGACCAACTCTTGATTCGCTGCGGAAGCCCCAGCCGCCGCCAAAGATTGCCCAGGTTGTAGGCCAGCACGCTCAGTTGCAACCGCACTTCGTTGGCCCGAAATCGATGGCACGACAATCGCGTCCAGTGCGTCGCCTGCTTGCCTTCCTTGATCCACTGTTCCGCCGTGCCGCGCTTGTTGTAGAAGCGCACCACCGAGCGGCTCGGCAAGCTCATGCTCGTCACGATGAATCCGACGCGCGGGAACAGCTCGCCCTGGTGATGCTCGACCTTAGCGACGATCCGCCTCGCCTGCGACCAACTCTCCGCCTGATAGCGAAAACTCTTGTAGCGCACCAAGGGCTTGCGGGAAGGCCTTCCCGGCGGGCGAAACAGGATGTCTTCGATCTCCAGCTCCAAGCTCTTGTTGGCCGGAATGCGAATGGCGTACTGTACTCCGCGTTCCTCCGAAGCCTCATAAACTTCCGGCTTCGCAAAGGCCGCATCGCCCCGGAAGGCGACCTGCTTGCCCGCAGCCTGTTGGCGCTCGATCTCCGGCAACAAGAGCTCATCCCAGTCCTCGGCGCTGTGCACGTTGCCTGGACGCAGCTTGGCAGCGAGGCAATCACCATGACCGTTGAACAAAAGCAACGGGTGGTAGCAGACCGACTCGAAGTGTCCGTTGTAGGCACTGCCTTCCTGTTGGCCATGGACCGGACTCTCGGTGGAGTCCAGGTCCAGAACGACCCGCTCGGCGTCGTCGAACGCTTCCGCTTGCCCGACCAGCTCTCGGTTCAGCGCCATCAGCCCCAGCAGGTTCTCTTCGCTCGCCAGCATCTCCGTCTCGAAGCCGTGCAGCGTCGAGGTCAAGGCCGCACCGCGATCCCAGATCTTCTGCGAACCGATCAGCCGAAACGTCGGATCGATCGAAACCCGCTCGGCGTCGTTGAGGTCCTCGTAGCCGGCGAGTCGGCTGTAAACCGACTGCCGCAACAGATCAGCGAGCGTGAACTGCTTGTTTGTGCCTTGCCGGGAGTCGCTGAGATGCTCGTCAATCAGTTCTCCGAGACCGAGCCGTTCGTCCAGTTCGCGAACCAAAATCAGGCCACCGTCGGAAGTGACGTGCGATCCCTGGAAATCGACTTTGAGAAGTCCATTGAAACTTAGCTGGAATGGCTTGGTTTGTTTTTCACCCATTGGGTGTTGGCCTCCATGGCGTCCTCATCGGGCGCTAGTCCCTATGAATAAAGACGCTCAAGGCCGCTGGAAGGTCGGGATGTCAAACATCAAATTGAAAATGCGGGGTAATGGTATACGGGTAGCTGCTGCTAGGGATAGTCCACTACTGCTCGTTTCCCCCGCACACGCGGGGATGGACAGGGCGTCTCAAAAAAGGAGCGTTTGGCGAGACGCTTTCCCAGGGGCCGGTTTCGGGGCCGAAACCCCACCGAAATCGGCCTGTTTTGCTGTCTCACAAAACTGTGTATCATACTGCCATCTATGGCAGTCAAAAAGAAGACGGTTCAACGCAGCCTGGACCTAACTGGAAATGCGGAAGGAGCCATGACCAAGTATTGGGCGTGCCTGGTATCCACTTGACTCAGGTGACCCCAACATCTTGTAGTTGGGCTCACAGCGTCTTAGCGTCCCAATCGGCGACGATCGAGCGGTACGGCGTCGGCTCCACCGCCATGGCCTGCTGCACAAGGCGGTAGAAGAGCTTGCCCCGACTGCGTGATCTGCGCCGATTGAAGCGGAACACGAACTCGTCGAGATAGTAGTCCAGATGCTCGTGGCTGACCGCCCCCTGATGCGTGCCCAGCATCCAGCGCTTGAGTAGCGAGATCGCCAAGTGCACCCTCGGCAGTAGCTGCGAGGCCTGCTCGCGGCGGTTGTTAATCGAGATGATACGACGCTGGTAGTCCTTCTTCTTGAGCGGATCGTAGCCCGACCAGTTGTCGGTAACAACCACGCTGCCCGGCTCGACCGACTCCTCGACGAAGGGCATCAAACTGGCCGCCGAGGCGTTCTGAACGCGCTGCATGCGGATGCGCCCCAGCCCGGTGCCTCTCTCTTCCGCGGCGACTGCAATCAACGCTTTACGCTCGGTCTGCCGGCCGATTACCCCTTCTTCTTCAGCGCCCCAGTAGGTCTCATCGACCTCGACGAGGCCCGTCAATCGCTCCCGCCCCGGGCGCACCATCGCTCGCCTCAGCTTGTGCATCCAAGGCCAGGCGGTTTGGTAACTGCCCAGTCTCAGAACGCGCTGTAGACCCAGGGCGCTGGCCCCATTCTTCTGCGTGGTGATGGTCCACATCGCCCGGAACCACAGCCGCAGCGGCTTGCGTGTGTCTTGAAAGATCGTGCCGGCGGTGACGGAGGTTTGCCGCCCGCAGCGAGCGCATTCGAACCACACTTTGCGCACCGGCCAAGCGCGCTCATGCCCACACCTTGGACAGCGGAAACCCTCTGGCCAGCGCAAGGCGAACAGATAGTCGCGGCAAGCCTCCTCGCTCGCAAAGCGAGACTCGAATTCGAGTTGGTCGCGCTGGTAATCCTCCACCAGGCCCTACACTACATCTTGGGGTCACCTGAGTCAAGTGGATACCCAGCTTGGGCGTTTGCACGGGGCGGCGCATGGCGCAACCCGAAGTCGACCGGAGGCCCCTACGTCTGCGAGCAATGCCGTCTGGACGCCTGTGGCGGAAACGACGCAACCCTCACCATGCAGGCTGTCACAACAACCGAGTTGGCACTTGCGGACGTTTGCGCCGACTGCGGGGCGTGGTTGTTGGAGGAACTGGAGGTCAAAGATCGAGCATGACGACCCCCAATATTGGATAGCACTATTCACGGATGGAGGGAGCCGTTACCTTGCTATCGGGTGGACCCCACACAAGCTCGTTGTGTACATCCTGGACGACGGCAACCCGCGCCCACTGCGAATGACTTTTCCGGGGCTGTCTCGGTTTCCTGCATGGCTACCCACGTATTTCCCTCTGGGTGCGCTACCGCTCGACCGCGGTTGCCGCAGGAGAAGGAGCCTCGATGGAAAAGACGGGTATTCGAGAGCCCCTCAATTCACCCATCCCGCACCCTGTCCCGCTCGACTCTGCGCCCGGTCCAGCACCGACCACGAGAGGCATCTTACAAAATCTTCCAGCCACTCCATCGCCGGGGAACCCGCAAGCAGTGCAGGTTCGAGAAGGACGCCCAGCCAGAGAGTCCTGGGAGGACTCTCCAACTGTGTCTCGATCTTGAGATTCAGAAAATCGGCGCGGGCGTGCAAGGCGATCCACAGACCCTGCGAGCAGTCCACCCCCAGTCCAACCCCGAAGGTCACGAGGGAAACGCCGTCCGCATCAAGCACCTGGAAGCAGGGGCAGCGGCCCCCCGGCTCGAAAACGTCACAGCGATAAGCGGCTTGGCCGGGGATCGGGAACTCCGACTTCTGAATCAGGACAGACAGAAGATCAATTGCCTCCTGACTCACTTCTGAACGCGGACTGCGCCGCCTGTGATTCATATTCAGCGTGATGTGAAGCAGGCTCTGTTCAACCATCAAAACTTGTCAACCTCCCTTGTTGAAGGATTGGAGAGCGGCGGGGACCGGCCCCCATCCACGATTTTCGCAAGGCCTGTCATGGATGTGTTGCAACTTTCAAAAAGCGGCAGGGAAGCGATTGGTCGGGTCGACCGGGCGACGTCTCATGCAGCCACCCCGAACAGCTTGTTGATGAACTGAATCTGTCGCCGAACATCCGAACCGCTCAGCCGCCGCGCCTGCCCCTTCCGGATCATGTGTATTGCCTCGTATCCCTGGATCGTTCGCCTTGCCGCGTGGAATGCACGAAAGCCCTGCTTGGCCTTCACTCGTCGTTTGATCGCTCGATGATCCTGCTCCAAGCCAGGATTTCCATTTTGGCCCTGGCACGGTCACAGGATACACCCCCGCTGCGCCGAATACCACGTCTTTTCGCGCTGAACCCTGCACATCACCTCCGCCGGTAGGCGCCAGGGCTCGTCCGTCCGCTCACAGACGTTGATTGAGCGGACTGAACGGCGCTCCGGCCGACACTGCTCCCTGCGAAACCTTTTTGGAGCCAAAAACTGTTGATCCTCGCCCGGGCAACGCTACCCACCCGGCACAGGCAGCGCCCAGATCCTATGCAGCATGTCACCGAACAGCCGCCGGTTCAGATGCCCCTCCGCCAGCAGCAACCAGTAGTAGCGAGCATGCTTGACCAGCCGACCGCCGGTCTTCATCAACCTGTGTTGCAAACTCGTTAGCGACCAGCTTTTGATTCGCTGCGGCAACCCTAGCCGCCGCCACAGGTTGCCCAGGTTGTAGGCCAGCACGCTGAGTTGCAGCCGTACCTCGTTGGCTCGGAAGCGGTGACACGACAAGCGGGTCCAGTGCGTGGCCTGTTTGCCTTCTTTGATCCACTGCTCCGCCGTGCCGCGCTTGTTGTAGAACCGCACGACCGAGCGGCTCGGCAAGCTCATGCTCGTCACGACAAATCCGACGCGCGGGAATAGTTCGCCCTGGTGATGCTCGACCTTGGCGACAACTCGCCTTGCCTTCGACCAGCTCTCGGCCTGATAGCGAAAACTCTTGTAGCGCACTAGGGGCTTGGCGTTCGGCCTGCCCGGTGGCCGAAACAGGATGTCCTCGATCTCCAGCTCCAGGCTCTTGTTCGCCGGGATGCGAATCACGTAGTCCACGCCGCGCTCCTCCATCGCCTCGTAGATCTCGGGCTTGGCGAAGGCGGCGTCGGCGCGGAACGTCACCTGTTTGCCCTCCGCCTGTTGTCGTTCGATCTCCGGCAGTAGCAGCTCGTCCCAGTCCTCGGCGCTGTGCACGTTGCCGGGACGCAGCTTCGCGCCTAGGCAGTCGCCGTGCTGGTTGAACAGCAACAGCGGGTGATAGCAGAGGGACTCAAAATGGCCGTTGTAGGCACTGCCTTCCTGTTGGCCGTGGACGGGGCTCTCCGTGGAGTCCATGTCGAGCACCACGCGGTCTGAACCGTCGGGAGCTTCGGCTTGCGCGACCAGCTCCCGGTTCACTGCCATCAGCCCCAGCAAGTTCTCTTCGCTCGCCAGCATCTCCGTCTCGAAGCCATGCAGCGTCGAGGTCAAGGCTGCTCCGCGATCCCAGTTCCTCTTCGAGCCGATCAAGCGAAAGGTCGGATCGGCGGATACTCGAACGGCGTCATTGAGGTCCTCGTAGCCAGCGAGTCGGCTGTAGACCGACTGCCGCAGCAGATCGGCCAGCGCGAACTTCTTGTTCAAGCCTTGTCGCGAGTCGCTGAGATGCTCGTCGATCAGCTGGCCGAGTCCGAGTCGTTCATCCAGTTCGCGAACGAGAATCAGACCGCCATCCGAGGTGACTCGCGATCCTTGGAAATCGACTTTGAGAAATCCATTGAACGTGAGCTGAAACGGCTTGTTTTCTTTTTCACCCATCGGGTGTTGACCTCCATGGCGTCCTTATCGGGCTCTAGCCCCTATCAATAAAGACGCTGAAGGTCGCTGGATGGTCTGAAGCTTATACATCAAATTGAAAATGCGGGCCAAGATGTTGTTCAAGTACCGGATAGGCCGGTGGCGGCAGCGGCGGCGCAGGATTCCTTCCTTTTTCACTCCTGAAATCGCCGAGCCGTAAAGGCGTGCCTGGTCGGTGTTGATGACGCGGGACTGTGAATGCGACGGATCGCTGAGAGCCTTGCGAAACAGCCGTTTGGCAGCCGCGGCATCGCGCGACCCCGAGAGCACGAAGTCGATCGTGCCCCGGTGGAATCGATGGCTCCCGCTCTGCGGTGTCGGCGGGGCCAACGGACGGCTCATGGGCGCAGCGTGAGACGGCTCTTGAGAGGATTCGCCAGGTCGGGCTACGAGAGTGGCAGAAGGAGTCGGGCTACCGACAGCAGGCGCGCGTTGAAAACAGCTTCTTCCGATACAAGTCCGTACTCGGAGGCGGATTGAAGGCGAGGCACGGCAAGGCACAAAGGAGAGAAGTTGCGATCGGGTGTCACATCCTCAACCGGATGGCCGAGCTGGGTAGGTCGAAATCCTGCGCTGTGGTGTCCTGAGCGAGAAGTTGGAAAAGCGCCCCCACTTGCGCCGCAGTTGAATCATGCAACAGCGCCTCTCGCACCGGTCACCTACGAGGCGGCGGCGCGAGGCGCCGGCTTCGACGACTTCCGCTGGGTCGACGCTATGCTGGAGCCGACTGAGCGGGACGATCCCTTCTGGGACGACTTTCTGACTTACACGCCGCTGACCGCCTTCAGTGCGTCGAAACGGTGACTCACACGACCTGCGACCGCATGAGTCCGGAGCGCCATCGGTCGTTCTCCAATAGGCTAAGATCGAGCTGTTCCAGATCGGCGCTGATGTCACAAACACGAACTCCTTGCTGGGTAACCGCCCCCCTCCGGCCCGATTTTCTAGACTTCATCGTTTGTGCTCCGCGCTGCCCCGACGCGCTTGCAACAGCCCCGGTAAACCGCCGCGCCCGTCGATTTGGAGCTCCCTCGATTTTCGCTAGCATTACCAAATGACGAATCATAGTGTTTGCCCATTTTTGATTCCCTTAGCCCTACTGTGCACCGCGCTGCCGGCTTTCGGCGCCGCTGAAACCCTGCCTTGCGCGGATCGCTCCGTCACCGCCAGCGCCGTGCACACACCGGAGGACGTTAAATCGTTCGTTCAGTGCGCCTACGAGTTTGTCCAGGAAATGGGATTTGAGGAGGCCCGCCGGGCCTTCAACGAGGACGAGCGTTGGAAAAGCGGCCCAATCTATATCTTCGTCTCCGAAGCGACATCGCTGAGCGATCAGGCGCGACTCTTCGTCTTCCCGCCCGCCCGGTCGCGGGAAGGATCATCGTTAGGGCTGCTGATCGACGCCTTTGGCAACGACTACTACAAGGAACAGCATCGTATCGTAAGCAGCTTCGGCGCCGGGTGGCTCTATTACTCCTTCACCAATCCAGCGACAGGCAGGGATGAGCCGAAGTATTCCTACATCAAGAAAATTGACTGGGAAGGGAACCTGGCCGCGATCGGCGCGGGCATCTACCGCCGTGACATTCCCGGCACCTGCGAGAGCGAAGAGGTCAACGCCAGGGGGCTCGATGCCACGCCTTCCAACGAGAGGCTGCAGGAGTTCGTCCGCTGCGCCGCGATGGAGCTTGAATCGCAGGGGTACTTCGCCCTCCGGGCGCTGTCAAGCGATCCGCGCTGGAGGAACGGCTCGATCTACCTGTTCGGCCTGGACACCTACGGCAACGCGCTGTTCAGCGGCGATCCCTACAGCCAGTGGTATGGCCTCATTGCTCCCGAGTTGAACGACCATATGGGCGGACCCTTCGGCGGCCGGGATGTGGTGAGCGTCGGCGACGCGTTCGGGGAAACCTTCCTGTACTACTCGACGCGCAATCCCGCCAGCGGAATGATGCAGAACAAGGTGACTTTCGTCAAGAGGGTCGTGGCCTATGGCCTGCCCATCCTGGTCGGAGCCGGCTATTACCTGGATTGAGGGTCCGTAGGCCAGGGAGAAGCGGTTCTTTAGGGTAGCGCCCAGAATCGTGCGATTGGGGTATGCACTTTACTCCCGAGACCCCAACATATAGCATGCGGGGCTGTGGAGGACTACCCGCGGACGCTGGAGGAGTTTGAGGGGCGTTTTGCCACTGAGCAGGCGTGTCGCGAGTATCTGATGCAACTGCGCTGGCCACAGGGTTTTGTGTGTCCCCGCTGTGGAGGGCGGAGAGCTCGGCCCAGCCGGCGGGGCCTGCTGCGGTGTGGGCAATGCGATTATCAGGCTTCGGTGACGGCGGGCACGATTTTCCAGGACACGCGCCTGCCGCTGCGCACCTGGTTTCGGACCATGTGGTGGGTGACCAGCCAGAAAAACGGGGCGAGCGCACTGGGACTGCAAAGCATCTTGGGTCTGGGAAGCTACCGTACCGCCTGGGCGTTGCTGCACAAGCTGCGGCGCGCGATGGTGCGGCCCGGCCGCCGAGAACGGCTCAGCGGTCGCGTGGAGGTCGACGAGACCTATGTGGGGGGCGCAGAAGAGGGACTGCGCGGACGGCAGACGCAGAAAAAAGCACTGCTAGCCATCGCCGCCGAGGAAGACGGCGCGGGGATAGGAAGGATCCGTATGAAGCGCATCCGCGGAGCGTCCAAGCAACAGCTGCACGGCTTCATCCAAGAGGCTGTCGAGCCCGACAGCACGATCCACACCGACGGCTGGGAAGGGTACGTCGGCCTGGAGGCGCTTGGCTATCGGCACGAGTACGACTTTCTGGCCGGTTCGAGCCAGTCGGCCTCCGAGCTGTTGCCCCACGTTCACCGGGTGGCTGCCCTGTTGAAGCGCTGGTTGATCGGGACGCACCAAGGCGCTGTGAGCCGTGAACACCTGGACTATTACCTGGATGAGTATACGTTTCGATTCAATCGACGACGCTCTCGTCACCTGGGAAAGCTCTTCTACCGGCTTGTACAACAGGCCGCGACCGTTGGGCCCACGACCTATTCAGAGATGGTCCAACACCTACGCGGCAGGCGGACCGGCCAACCACAAGATGTGGGGTAGTCGGGAGTGAAGTGCATACCCCGACCGGAGAGTTGCGGGTGAGGGACGCCGCATCCTCACCTGAGGGAGTCGAATGATGTCAACGAACACGCTCACCAGTCTGGCGATTCTGAAAGTTCACATAGACCAAGGCAAAGACTACCTTGACTACCTTCGCCCGTTCATTCTCCAGGTTCTCATTGAACACAATCCCAACCCTATTACAGATGGTGTTGTTCGCAACTATATTTGTGAACAATTTGGCTTGGAGATTCCTGAACGCACTGTCCAGATAGTTTTGAAACGTATCTGCAGGAAATATTCCCTCAAGAGAGATCACGGCAGATATCAAATAACAGGCGATTTGCCAGACCCTCAAATTACCGCTAAGCAAAGCCACGCAGAACGTCATATTGCAGCCGTACTAGGGGGACTGCGCCGGTTCTCACAAGGCACAATCAAACCGATCTACAGCGACAAAGAGGCCATCGTCGCCATATGCACGTTTCTCGCCAAGTTCGACGTCGCATGCCTGCGCGCTTACTTGCGAGGGACGACTATTCCTTCGCTCGCAAAACCCACCCAGGCCGATATCGTGCTAGTCAGTGAATACGTCCAACACGTACAACAGAACGACCCGGAAAGGTTCGACAGTTTTCTTATTTTGGTGCAAGGGCATATGTTAGCCAATGCTCTAATGTGCCTCGATCTCGACAAAATCAAGAAAACCTATCAGGGAGTAACATTTTTTTTCGATACACCCTTGCTTGTCCGGAGACTTGGTGCAGAGGTCAAAGCCAAGCAAGACGCGACCCGAGAATTAATTTCTCTACTGAGTAATCTGGGAGGTGAGGTCACAGCGTTTTCCCATTCGCGCGAAGAACTTCAGAGAGTGTTGCAGGGGGCCGCTAAGCACTTGGAAAGACCTCATAGTCGTGGCGCTATCGTCCTTGAGGCAAAGAAACGTGGAACGACAAGATCCGATCTGCTACTTCTTGCAGAGTCGATAGACGATAAACTTATCGAAGCTGGCATTGAGGTTAAGGATACTCCTCGTTATAGCGAAAGATTTCAGATTGATGAGATGGCGTTTGAACATGTCCTCGAAGATGGGGTGTCGTATTACCCCGCATTTTAAATTTGATGTTTGACATCCCGACCTTCCAGCGGCCTTGAGCGTCTTTATTCATAGGGGCTAGAGCCCGATGAGGACGCCATGGAGGCCAACACCCAATGGGTGAAAAACAAACCAAGCCATTCCAGCTAAGTTTCAATGGACTTCTCAAAGTCGATTTCCAGGGATCGCACGTCACTTCCGACGGTGGCCTGATTTTGGTTCGCGAACTGGACGAACGGCTCGGTCTCGGAGAACTGATTGACGAGCATCTCAGCGACTCCCGGCAAGGCACAAACAAGCAGTTCACGCTCGCTGATCTGTTGCGGCAGTCGGTTTACAGCCGACTCGCCGGCTACGAGGACCTCAACGACGCCGAGCGGGTTTCGATCGATCCGACGTTTCGGCTGATCGGTTCGCAGAAGATCTGGGATCGCGGTGCGGCCTTGACCTCGACGCTGCACGGCTTCGAGACGGAGATGCTGGCGAGCGAAGAGAACCTGCTGGGGCTGATGGCGCTGAACCGAGAGCTGGTCGGGCAAGCGGAAGCGTTCGACGACGCCGAGCGGGTCGTTCTGGACCTGGACTCCACCGAGAGTCCGGTCCATGGCCAACAGGAAGGCAGTGCCTACAACGGACACTTCGAGTCGGTCTGCTACCACCCGTTGCTTTTGTTCAACGGTCATGGTGATTGCCTCGCTGCCAAGCTGCGTCCAGGCAACGTGCACAGCGCCGAGGACTGGGATGAGCTCTTGTTGCCGGAGATCGAGCGCCAACAGGCTGCGGGCAAGCAGGTCGCCTTCCGGGGCGATGCGGCCTTTGCGAAGCCGGAAGTTTATGAGGCTTCGGAGGAACGCGGAGTACAGTACGCCATTCGCATTCCGGCCAACAAGAGCTTGGAGCTGGAGATCGAAGACATCCTGTTTCGCCCGCCGGGAAGGCCTTCCCGCAAGCCCTTGGTGCGCTACAAGAGTTTTCGCTATCAGGCGGAGAGTTGGTCGCAGGCGAGGCGGATCGTCGCTAAGGTCGAGCATCACCAGGGCGAGCTGTTCCCGCGCGTCGGATTCATCGTGACGAGCATGAGCTTGCCGAGCCGCTCGGTGGTGCGCTTCTACAACAAGCGCGGCACGGCGGAACAGTGGATCAAGGAAGGCAAGCAGGCGACGCACTGGACGCGATTGTCGTGCCATCGATTTCGGGCCAACGAAGTGCGGTTGCAACTGAGCGTGCTGGCCTACAACCTGGGCAATCTTTGGCGGCGGCTGGGGCTTCCGCAGCGAATCAAGAGTTGGTCGCTGACGAGCTTGCAACACAGGTTGATGAAGACCGGCGGTCGGCTGGTCAAGCACGCGCGGTATTACTGGCTCTTATTGGCGGAGGCACATCTGAACCGGCGGCTGTTCGGCGACATGCTGCACAAGATCTGGGCGCTGCCGCTGCCGAGTGGGTAGCATTGCCGGAGTGAGGATCAACAGCTTTTGGCTCCAAAAGGTTTCGCAAGGAGCAGTGTCGGCCGGAGCGCCGTTCAAGCCGCTCAATCAACGACTGTGAGCGGTCGAACCAGCTCTGGCGACTACCAGCAGAGGTGATGTGCAGGGTTCAGCGTGAAAGGACGTGCTGTTCGGAGCGGAGCGGGTGTATACTGTGGCCGTGCCAGGGCCAAAATGGAAATCCTGGCTATACCACCGGCAGAGCAACTTCAGCTTGTGGAATAAGGGTTACGATAGCCGTCATGACCTCTTTGGTGGCTCAGAAGAGGCCACATTGATAGCAGTGCCCTATTGGTTCTACAAGCTCGGAGCGCAGGCCGACCGCGGGACCGTGCTGATTGTGTTGGACGAGAGAGCGCCGGATTCTTCACGGGACGGCTCGCAGGCGGAGCGGCCCTCCTCCGCCAAGGAGAAACGACCTTGAAGACCCCCGCCGGAGGTCTTTTCAGGATGATCACGGCCAGCGGGCTGGTGTGCCTGCTGCTTGTGGCCGGCCTGCCACTGCCGGCTGCTGCCCAGAGTTGCCAGGGTTGGAATACAGAGAAGTTTTTCGAGACCGCAACGGTGGACGAGGTGAAGGCCTGTCTCAGCGCCGGTGAGAACCCGAACAAGTCGGATACAAAAGGACTCACCGCCCTGCATCGGGCGGCGCGGGATACCGGTAACCCGGCCGTGATCGAGGCGTTGCTGGATGCGGGCGCCAACCCGCGGACGTACAGCATAGCCGGCAGGCTACCCTGGCATTTTGCGCGGAGGAACAAAAAGATCAAAGGCTCGGATTCCTATCAGCGGCTCAGGGTAGAGTCGGCGAAGAAGAGCGACTGGTCCCGAGTGCAGGCAGTGCCGCACGATACCAAGACCGGGGTGCGGCTGTACCAGGACGCAGCCTCTCCGGAGAGCCGGAGGATCAAGGGCCGTTTCCACTTGGCCACCGCCGACTCCATCACGCTGGTGATCGAGGACGGTCAAACGCGCACCTTCCCGAAGCAGGCCGTGCGCAAGGTGCGGACTTGGCGTCCGGTTAAGAAACGAAAGCCGGCGTGGGTCGCCCTGGTGATTGTTGCCGTGATAGCGGAATACGCCCTGCACATCGACCTGCCACCCACTATTTTAGAGAGGCTCGGGGGCCACGCAATGATCACCCTCCCAATCGCAGGCGGTTTTTTCTACGGCTCTCGGATGGGTTCGATTTACGACGTGCCGCCCAAGCACCGGATACTGCCGCAAAGAGACCAGCAGCCAGGTGACCAGGGCACTGCTTCCGGAAAGCAGGAAGATCCGCTGGATTGAGTGACGACCACGGTCTTGCTGGCACAAGTCCCCTTCCCCGGCTCAGAAGCGCCCCTGACGGGACTTTGGCCCCAGCCGCTAGTTTGGTCTTGCTCAGGGGGCGTGAGAGAATGGGCCATGCAGCCTAAACGAGACGGCTTGATTCCGATCGGGGAAGCCTTGGCCGATCTACCCGGCCCGATCCAGGCGATCCGCAAAACCCCACCACCGGCGCGGCACCACTTCACCGTTGCTGATCAGGTGAACCAGTTGGTCAGCGTCAGCGAAGCGGACCCCGATCTCGGCTTCATGGCGCGGATGATGGCGCTGTTGCTCCCTGCCTCGCAGCAACCCCGGCAACCGCAAAGAGTACAAGCGCGTCAACGGCCCCTACACGCTCTACATGACGGCTGGTGGCGGCTGTAAGCTCCCCTTCGGAAACTTTCCGCGCCTGATCTTGGCCTGGGTGTGTACCGAAGCCGTGCAGACCCAAAGCCGTGAACTCGTCCTGGGTCGTTCGCTGGCCGAGTTCATGCGGGCGCTGGGGGTCTACAGTAGCGGCGGCGGCAACGTACACACCAAGCTCCGCAACCAGTTGCGGCGGCTCTTCAACGCTCACGTCCAGTTGGTCTATAAGGATGAGCGCGGCGAAGCCCGCGTGAGTTCGGCTGTGGCCGACCGCACCGAGTTCTGGTGGAACGAGCGCAAGCCCGACGAGCGGGTGCTGTGGAACAGCAAGATTCGCTTGGGTGAGGACTTCTTCAACGAGATCATCAGCCACCCCGTGCCGATTGACATGAACACTCTCACGGCCCTCAAACGCTGCGCCCTGGGCCTTGATCTCTACTTGTGGCTTGTTTACCGCACCTTCGCGTTCACTAGCCCGCTGCGGCTGTCCTGGTCGCACCTGTACCACCAGTTCGATGCGGACCCTTCAAAGGCAGGCACCCACGACACCGTTCAATACTTCCGCCGCAAGGTTCTGCGCGAGTTGAAGAAGATCAAGCTGTCCTGGCCGGAGTTGAACTACGCGACGGCCAAAGGGATCTTGATCCTCTTGCCTTCGACGCCTGCCATCGCGCCGCCCAATCAAGGCCAGCTAGGCCGCTAGATTCTCTATTCCCGATTACAACCCCCGTGCCAGAGAATACGACATCAACTCCGTACGAAGTATCTACGTTATCAGGGGCAATACCCCAGCACCGTCTGTGGAAAAGGCCCGCGCCGTCTTTGTGACAAGCAATGCTGCGTTTGCGAAAGCTGCTTGGGAGTACGGGAAAGATCACGAGGCATCCAAAAACGTGTCAAGCGTGATCGCCGATTTCAGCCTAGCGAACATGGCCTGGCTGAAGGCCCCTGTGGGGGCGGCCGCTATACCGACCACCCAATTACTTGCTTTCTCCTATGCGGCACTCGAACCTTCCAAAGAGCTGTTAGGCAAATATATGAAGGAGATAGACAGACTGGAGAGTCAAGGGACGATCACTGAGCGCGATCATCAATTGCTGAGAAGCAGTCCTCGGGCGTACGAAGAACTCATGCACCTGACGCTCGGTGAGGATGCTGCTCTCACGACAGAGACGGTTACGCAGATGCTCAAACGCGTGACCAACGAGATTAAAAAAGAAGTATCTGAGAGGCTTACAGAGGAGCAAGCGGCCCACCAAGAAACTCGGACCACACTCAGCTCTCAAAAAGACCGCCATCAAAGGATTATTAGCGACCTTTACTGGCGGTGCCGTCGTGAAGCAGGTGTCGTAGCTTGGATTCTTTCAGCAGTCATAGTAGTTGCGCCCATTGGCTCACTTGCTGTAGCTGGATTGGGACTGAGTTCGGCCAATCCCATCCTAGCTTGGGTACTCAAGATAAGTGCTATCGTGTTAGCCCTACTGACGCTGGTGAATTTTGTGGTGGGCTTTACTGTAAGACGCCTCCATCAGTGGGTGCAGAATCGGTGCTTGACTTGGTTTCTCAAGCGTCAGGCGAAGGCCATTGCGATCGACCTGGATGAATTCTTAGATATGGAATGATCGGATGTTGGTTGTAGAAGGCGCATCGCCCCGGACGCTGAACGTTACCGATTATGGCGAGGTCGTGCTGGCGGAACGCTTGTCCAGCGAATTCGGCGCGTCCAGCACCTTCTGAATGTCGAAGTAGTAATCCAGGATTTCCATTTTGGCCCTGGCACGGCCACAGTATACACCCGCTCCGCTCCGAACAGCACGTCCTTTCACGCTGAACCCTGCACATCACCTCTGCTGGTAGTCGCCAGAGCTGGTTCGACCGCTCACAGTCGTTGATTGAGCGGCTTGAACGGCGCTCCGGCCGACACTGCTCCTTGCGAAACCTTTTGGAGCCAAAAGCTGTTGATCCTCACTCCGGCAATGCTACCCACTCGGCAGCGGCAGCGCCCAGATCTTGTGCAGCATGTCGCCGAACAGCCGCCGGTTCAGATGTCCCTCCGCCAATAAGAGCCAGTAATACCGCGCGTGCTTGACCAGCCGACCGCCGGTCTTCATCAACCTGTGTTGCAAGCTCGTCAGCGACCAACTCTTGATTCGCTGCGGAAGCCACAGCCGCCGCCAAAGATTGCCCAGGTTGTAGGCCAGCACGCTCAGTTGCAACCGCACTTCGTTGGCCCGAAATCGATGGCACGACAATCGCGTCCAGTGCGTCGCCTGCTTGCCTTCCTTGATCCACTGTTCCGCCGTGCCGCGCTTGTTGTAGAAGCGCACCACCGAGCGGCTCGGCAAGCTCATGCTCGTCACGATGAATCCGACGCGCGGGAACAGCTCGCCCTGGTGATGCTCGACCTTAGCGACGATCCGCCTCGCCTGCGACCAACTCTCCGCCTGATAGCGAAAACTCTTGTAGCGCACCAAGGGCTTGCGGGAAGGCCTTCCCGGCGGGCGAAACAGGATGTCTTCGATCTCCAGCTCCAAGCTCTTGTTGGCCGGAATGCGAATGGCGTACTGTACTCCGCGTTCCTCCGAAGCCTCATAAACTTCCGGCTTCGCAAAGGCCGCATCGCCCCGGAAGGCGACCTGCTTGCCCGCAGCCTGTTGGCGCTCGATCTCCGGCAACAAGAGCTCATTCCAGTCCTCGGCGCTGTGCACATTGCCTGGACGCAGCTTGGCAGCGAGGCAATCACCATGACCGTTGAACAAAAGCAACGGGTGGTAGCAGACCGACTCGAAGTGTCCGTTGTAGGCACTGCCTTCCTGTTGGCCATGGACCGGACTCTCGGTGGAGTCCAGGTCCAGAACGACCCGCTCGGCGTCGTCGAACGCTTCCGCTTGCCCGACCAGCTCTCGGTTCAGCGCCATCAGCCCCAGCAGGTTCTCTTCGCTCGCCAGCATCTCCGTCTCGAAGCCGTGCAGCGTCGAGGTCAAGGCCGCACCGCGATCCCAGATCTTCTGCGAACCGATCAGCCGAAACGTCGGATCGATCGAAACCCGCTCGGCGTCGTTGAGGTCCTCGTAGCCGGCGAGTCGGCTGTACACCGACTGCCGCAACAGATCAGCGAGCGTGAACTGCTTGTTTGTGCCTTGCCGGGAGTCGCTGAGATGCTCGTCAATCAGTTCTCCGAGACCGAGCCGTTCGTCCAGTTCGCGAACCAAAATCAGGCCACCGTCGGAAGTGACGTGCGATCCCTGGAAATCGACTTTGAGAAGTCCATTGAAACTTAGCTGGAATGGCTTGGTTTGTTTTTCACCCATTGGGTGTTGGCCTCCATGGCGTCCTCATCGGGCTCTAGCCCCTATGAATAAAGACGCTCAAGGCCGCTGGAAGGTCGGGATGTCAAACATCAAATTGAAAATGCGGGCTCGACCAGTTCCTGTGTCTCGCTTTCGCCCAACTCACCTCGCGCGAGAGTCTGCGCGATATCGAAGTTTGTCTCCGCGCCGTACAACCACGGCTCTACCATATGGGCTTTCGCGGCAACATCTCCCGTAACACGCTGGCGAACGCCAACTTGAAACGCGACTGGCGCATCTACGCCGAGGTCGCCCAGATCCTCATCCGCCAAGCCCGGCAACTCTACTCCCACGAAAATCTGGGGCTGGAATTGGAGCAGACAGCCTACGCCCTGGACTCCACCACCATCGATCTGTGCTTGTCGTTGTTCCCGTGGGCTCCCTTCCAACGCACGAAAGCAGTCGTGAAGATCCATACCCTGTTGGACCTGCGCGGCAGTATTCCCAGCTTTATTCGCGTGACGTCGGCGCATGTCAGCGATGTCAGCGTGTTGGATGATCTCGTGCTGGAGCCGGGGGCCTGCTATGTCATGGACCGCGGTTACATTCATTTTGCCCGCCTCTATCGGTTCACGCTGGCGGCCACTTTCTTCGTAGTACGGGCTCGAAAAAACATGCAGTACCGCCGCCGCTACTCCCATCGCGTGGACAAAACGACGGGCCTGCGCTCGGATCAGACGATCGTACTCACCGGCCAGGATTCGGCCCGCGACTATCCCGCGCCCGCTCGGCTGATCCGCTATTGGGATGAGCCGCAGGACCTTCGCCTGCGTTTCCTGACGAACAATTTCATGTTGCCTGCGCTCACGATCGCGCAGCTTTACAAGCGCCGCTGGGACGTGGAATTGTTCTTCAAGTGGATCAAACAACACTTCCGCATCAAGAAGTTCTACGGTACATCGACCAACGCGGTGAAGACGCAGATCTAGGCCGCCGTGATCGTCTATCTGATGGTGGCGATTCTGAATAAACAGCTCGGCATCGAGGCCAGTCTCTCCCGAATTCTACAGATTCTCAGCGTCACCGTTTTCGAGAAGCTTGGTATCCACTTGACTCAGGTGACCCCAAGATGTAGTGTAGGGCCTGGTGGAGGATTACCCGCGCGACCAACTCGAATTCGAGTCTCACTTTGCGAGCGAGGAGGCTTGCCGCGACTATCTGTTCGCCTTGCGCTGGCCAGAGGGTTTCCGCTGTCCAAGGTGTGGGCATGAGCGCGCTTGGCCGGTGCGCAAAGTGTGGTTCGAATGCGCTCGCTGCGGGCGGCAAACCTCCGTCACCGCCGGCACGATCTTTCAAGACACACGCAAGCCGCTGCGGCTGTGGTTCCGGGCGATGTGGACCATCACCACGCAGAAGAATGGGGCCAGCGCCCTGGGTCTACAGCGCGTTCTGGGACTGGGCAGTTACCAAACCGCCTGGCCTTGGATGCACAAGCTGAGGCGAGCGATGGTGCGCCCGGGGCGGGAGCGATTGACGGGCCTCGTCGAGGTCGATGAGACCTACTGGGGCGCTGAAGAAGAAGGGGTAATCGGCCGGCAGACCGAGCGTAAAGCGTTGATTGCAGTCGCCGCGGAAGAGAGAGGCACCGGGCTGGGGCGCATCCGCATGCAGCGCGTTCAGAACGCCTCGGCGGCCAGTTTGATGCCCTTCGTCGAGGAGTCGGTCG
The DNA here is from genome assembly GCA_965261065.1 of Bryobacterales bacterium. Taxonomy (GTDB): domain Bacteria; phylum Acidobacteriota; class Terriglobia; order Bryobacterales; family UBA6623; genus JAKZVK01. The sequence goes on from OZ253444.1 coordinate 1,279,336, forward strand.
AGCCGGGCAGCGTGGTTGTTACCGACAACTGGTCGGGCTACGATCCGCTCAAGAAGAAGGACTACCAGCGTCGTATCATCTCGATTAACAACCGCCGCGAGCAGGCCTCGCAGCTACTGCCGAGGGTGCACTTGGCGATCTCGCTACTCAAGCGCTGGATGCTGGGCACGCATCAGGGGGCGGTCAGCCACGAGCATCTGGACTACTATCTCGACGAGTTCGTGTTCCGCTTCAATCGGCGCAGATCACGCAGTCGGGGCAAGCTCTTCTACCGCCTTGTGCAGCAGGCCATGGCGGTGGAGCCGACGCCGTACCGCTCGATCGTCGCCGATTGGGACGCTAAGACGCTGTGAGCCCAACTACAAGATGTTGGGGTCACCTGAGTCAAGTGGATACCCGGCTTCGAGAAAACGCCCATTTTACAGGTGTTGGAGGGCCTCGATTCCCAACTTCCACCACTCCATCCCTCCAACCAACTGACTCTATTCGACTTATGATGGGACAGTAGTGAGGTCAGGCCCTTCTACGATCGAGGAGGGAATGGCCACGGAATCGCCCGAACTGGAGATGAGCACAGCTGTGTTGCCATGGATCTCAATGCTACTCAGGGACTCGTGCGGAACTAAGAACTCCTGTTCGTAAACGGGCTTGTACACGATGCCGGCACTTGTTACACGAACATAGTGCAGTAATGGCAAGATAGCAAAGGAGAGCGAACCGAGAATGCAGACAGTGCCCAACAATACGACACCCCAGTGCTGGTTGGGCCAGCCAAGAACAAGAATAACAACCCACACTGCAGCACTTGAGGAAAAAATCCATGTTGCTCGAAGGGCCCTGGGAGTTGCGCGGTAGTAAAACTCCGGGCTGATCGGGCTTGTCTTCGGCTGAAGCATGTTACGAGGTCTATTTGTTCTCGTTCTTCTAGTCCTCTTTCTCTTGCTTCTCTTGCTTCTTTTCTGGAGGAGGAGGTGAAATGACAATCAGGAAACGCCGACCTCCAAACTCGGCTGTTCCTCCCACGATCCCATTGATTGCTCCGGATGCGAATCTACCGGACGTGTCGCTGAAGAGGCGTCTGACTTCTGACTTCCTGAAGCCGCCGCAGCGGGCAAGCCGCCGGCGAGTCCGAGGGCCGCCAGCTTGAGGGCGTCGCGGCGATGAATAGGGTGTTGGTTGGGCATGGTTTCTCCAGTAGGCTCATCAAGCCGTCATGCCAGTGTAGGGGCACGGCATGCCGTGCCCGATCGCCTCGAGACGGACGACGTAACCCCGCTCCGTATCCTGAGGCCCGTACCATTATGAAGGCCGGCGTGCGTGAAGGCCAGCCGGCATGAGGGCCGGGTCGCTTGATCAGGAAGTTTGAGCCGGGTTGGTGCTGGAGGTGGGGGTCGAACCCACATGCCCAGTGAAGGGCGCCGGATTTTGAGTCCGGTGCGTCTGCCAGTTCCGCCACTCCAGCACGTTGGGGACGGACGGGGTGGGGGGAATGCCCTATGGCAGGTCGGTGACCCCGTCCGCTGAACGCTATTGTAGCTGTCGAACGCAGACCTTGTCTTGGCGCGAAACGCGACTATCGCTGATGGCGACGAACAGCCGGCGGTTCTGAGGAGCGGGCGCAGCAGGCTATGCGCCTACGTCGGCGGCGGACGGCAGACCCACAATCGCCGGCAGAACCTTCCCTATCTCGGCGTGGAAGACGAGGTCCGCGGATTCGTCGAGCGGCGTAGGCTCGCGGTTGATGATGATCAGCTTGGCGCCCTGTTGCTTCGCGACCAACGGAAGTCCGGCGGCGGGCTGCACCACCAGCGAGGAGCCAACGGCCAGAAACAGGTCGCATGACTGCGCGGCTTCGTGGGCGCGCAGGAGCACATCCTGCGGCATCGATTGCCCAAACGAGACCGTCGCGGGCTTGAGAAGGCCGCCGCAGGCACGGCACTTCGGCGCCGACTCACCGGCCTCGACACATTCGACCGCCTCGTTCATGGAAATGCGGTCGCCGCAACTCAGGCAGGCAACCTCGGTGGTTGTCCCGTGAAGCTCGAGCACCAACTCCGCGGTCAGTCCCGAGCGCTGGTGCAGGCGCTCGATGTTCTGCGTGATCATGGCCGTGAGCTTGCCGCGGCGCTCCAGTTCGACGAACGCCAGATGGCCCGCGTTGGGTTTGGCATCGCGCATCTCAGGCCAGCTTTCGACCTTCTGGCGCCAGGCTTCCACGCGGTCCTCCTCATTGGCGACGAACTCTTGAAAGTAAACCGTGCGGTTTCGGGCCCACACGCCGTTGGGGCTGCGAAAGTCGGACACACCCGACTCGGTCGAAATGCCCGCGCCGGTGAACCCGACGATGCGGGAAGCTTGATCAACCCATTCTCGAGCTTGGGCAAGGCTCATTTCGTCCGCATCCTACCATAGGACCTCGAAACATCCTCGTGCGGAAGCGAGGCCCTGTGCTGCCGATATACTGATTGCGTGCCTCGCCTAGCCGACGCGTGTTCTTAGACGTCTCACGCCGAGGCGCCGGCGACGCTCGTGTTTCAGGAGGAGATCATTCGCATGACTGTACAGGCCTCGTACGTTTGGAAACGTATATCGGCTCTGCCGGAGGATGTCTCAGCGGTGGCCCACTCGGAGCTTAGATCGCTCGCCTCGGTCTGGCTCGAACAGAAGGATGGTCTGACGTCGAGTGGAGCACTCGACAACTTCAATGAACAGCTAAAGCGGCAGTGGTCGATCGAGACCGGCATTATCGAACGCGTCTACACTCTGGACAGAGGAATCACTCAGCTGCTGATTGAAAAAGGAATTGACTCGAGCCTCATCCCCTCTTCAGCCACCGATCAAAACCCAGAATTGGTCGCGGCTATGATTCGTGACCACCAGGACGCTGTCGAGGGTATCTTTGCGGCAGTCAAAGGCCAGCGGCCGCTGTCCACAAGCTATATCAGAGAGCTTCACGCTGTGCTGACAAGACATCAGGAAACAGCAACGGCCGTAGATACCCTCGGCAGGACCGTGCAGGTCCCGCTGATCAGGGGAGAATACAAGAAGCAACCAAACAATCCAACTCGACCCAACGGGGCCGTACATGAGTACTGTCCTCCAGAACAGGTTTCCTCGGAAATGGACCGACTCGTCGAGCTTCACGCTAAACATCTGGCGAACGGCGTGCTACCGGAGGTTCAAGCGGCTTGGCTCCATCATGCCTTTACCCAAATCCATCCATTCCAGGACGGCAACGGACGAGTTGCCCGATCTCTAGCCAGCATGGTCCTCATCAAGGCCGATTGGTTTCCCCTGACCATCACGGAAGATGACCGAGGGAGATACCTGGAGGCACTCGAAGCTGCTGACTATGGTGATTTCCGGAAGTTTGTGTCATTCACAGCCTCGATACTGAAACGGACATTTGTGACCGCACTTAGTATTGCCGGTCACGTGCAGCGTCGTCAGCAGGTCGACCACGTGATCACGGCGGCTCGCAACGTTTTTGAAAAGCGTAGGCAAGCCCTTTACCAGAAGTGGGAGAAAGCGAAGGACACCGCAGCCAAACTCCAGTCGTTGGCCGTCGAACATTTGGACCAGGTCCAGCAGAAGCTGACTCAGGAGATTGGGGTCTTCTCGACCGAGTTCGCGTTCTGGGTGGACAAGGAGCCGGACCTGGGGAGCCGTGCCCACTATTTTCGTCACCAGATCATTGAAACAGCCCGGGAGTTGCACTACTTCGCAAACATCGGTGAGTACCACGCCTGGGCGCGCCTCGTTCTGAGAACGAAAGAGCAGGCTGAGGTCTTGATTTCCTTTCACGGAATCGGGCATGAGTACCGCGGCCTGCTGGCTGTCACCATGTGCTTCTACCGCAGGGAGGAGACCGAAGAGAAAGAGCGGCAGCTAGGGAAGATCTTCTCCGTCTCAGACGAGATATTCCAGATCAACTACCAAGAAGACCCGCAGGAAGTACAAGATCGGTTTGGAGAGTGGCTTGACCAGGGACTTGTCAAGGCGCTTGAGATCTGGCGGGCGGGCCTCTGAGGTAATGCGGGCCATCCAAACAATATCATCCTAAGAACGCGCGATGATGGACTTTCTTCTTCAAGCCGGCCTCGTGGTGCTGGTGCTCGGGTCCGGCGCGTGGATAACGTCCGCTTACCTTCGCCGAGCCTATTTCAAGTGTGCCGGGTGCGGCAATCTCAACGCGAAGCGCCGTTCGCGCTGCCGGATTTGCGGTCAGTTGCTGCCATAGCCGTCCGCGCTCGGGAGCGTTTCCGGCCCCGCTTGCGCTCGTCGCAAACACGCGCCGGAAGGGTGCAACCTGCGTGATATGATGCTCGCTTGCCCATGAGACGATCGAGCGTCACCGTAGCTGCTGTGCTGGTGCTGTGGATGGCTCTGGCAGCTCCGCATCTGCAAAAGCAGTTCCACAACACAGAAAAAACTTGGACGGAACTTGCCGGGCTGAGTCTCGGGGAGCGCTCGGTTCGCTTTCATGGCCGATCCGTGCCGCTCGCCCAAGAGCTCGCGGCGGCCGTACCGGCGAACGAATGTGTTCTCGTTCTGGCGTACACAGGGCCGTCCGCGCGGGACTTCTACCGGCAACGGCTCCCTTACGATCTCTACCCTCGGCGCATCCACGTGGTGACCAACCCGCTGGCGGAACGCGAGGGATGCGGCTACTTGGCGGTATTTCGAGACAGCCCCGCGAACCTGAACCGCGACCCCTTCAAGGGCCGTTGGGATGAGAGCCGGTTGAACCAGCGCCTGCGGCAACTCGATCAAGTGACGCCGGGAGACACGGTCGACATCTACCGCGTTCAGTGAACCTTCGGCAATGCTCTATCTAGGCCTGCTCATCACGTGCCTGATTGGTTGGGTTCTGCTCCCGCCAAAGATGGAACTCGGCCTCGCGGCCAAACTCAGCTTCGGCTTCGCCGCGGGACTTGCGGCCCTGTCGCTGCAGATGTTCGTCTATGGCGTGGCCGGGCTCGCGTGGAGCCCGCCGGGGCTGCTGCTGCCATGGTTGGTGGTGGTGGCAGTTGCGGCGTACCGGCATCGAGCGGCCCTGTTGCGCCCGATCGTGCCGCTCCGGGTGCCGAAGGTCTCGGCACTGGACGTCACGCTGTTCTTGTTAGTCCTGATCCCGGTGTTGATATGGCTTCCCTACGAGCGGCTCATGCCGCTGACGGCTTGGGACGCCTGGGCGATCTGGCTGTTGAAGGCGAAAGCCTTCTACCTTGACGGCAACGTAGGTGATTTCCTCGCGCGGCATCGGGAGTTCGTCAACAGCCACCCGGGCTACCCCCTGCTGGTGCCGCTCTATGCGACGTTCCTGTACGTCCTGAACGGAGGCGTTGCGGACAACGCCGTCAAGATCTTTTCGCCCTGCTCGTTCGTGGCCTTGTTGGGGGTATTCCACCATTTCGCGCGCCGATGGGCGGGCAACACGGCGGCTTTGGCATTCACCGCCATGGTGGCGGCCACGCCTATGGTGGGCTCGCTGGCGTTCGAATACGCGGGTTACGCCGGATCGACGCTCTCCCTCTACTTGGTTGCGGCCGCGGGGTTCCTTTACGAGTGGTACCGCGATGGAGGGTTGCTAAACCTGGCTGGTGCATCGGTCGCCGCGACTGCGGCGGCCTGGACGAAAAACGAGGGACAGTTCTTCCTTCTAGGTGTGTTGTTGCTCGCGGTAGCCGGACTCTTGGTTCGCAGGCAACCCCTCCGTGCCTGGTTGCTTGTCGTGACGCCCCCCGTGGCGGTCCTGGTCCCGTGGTTTCTCGTGAAGCAGTCGTATGGAATCCAAGCTGCCGAATTCGTCCCAGGATGGAACTTCCGATTGGACCTCTTTCTGACGTCACTGCAGGCATTGCTGGCCAAAGCACTTGACACGAACCTGTTTACCCTCACCTTCGTTGTCCTCGCAGCCACCGTGATCGCCGCCAAGCCGTTGGGAGCGCCGTGGCGCTTCTGGCTGCTGCCCGCTTTGGTGGTTTGGCAACTATTGGGAGCGCTGTTGGCCTACTCTAGCGGCATCAACGATGTCGAGTGGTGGCTCGCCACCTCAGCCGACCGCATCTTGGCTCAGAACGCCGGTGGCTCTGCTGGCCCCGGTAGCTCTGGCCGCTCACTGGATGAGCCAGGAGGCTCCCGAGGAACCGGCCACACCCTCGCCGTCCGCCGGCAGGAAGACAAAGCGCCGGCGGAGGGGCCGTTCGTCTTAAGTCGGTTCGCCCCTGGCCCGACGCCCGGCGCATCCCTTCGGTTGACCGCTCTCGGCAGAGCACCCTAGAGTAAGAGCGGGCAAGCTACGATCTCCGGGTCTGTCAAGGCGATGGTCCCGATCGCAAGCCCGAGGGCAACGAGTCCCTTGCATACCGATTCCCATTCCACCGGCACGGGACGCAAACTCCAGATCTCGCTCTGGGTGACGGTGTTGTTCATCGTCATCGAGTTCGTGGCGGGTATCAAAGCGCAGAGTTTGGCGCTGCTATCCGACGCCGGCCACAACTTCACCGACGCTCTCGCCCTGGGGCTCGCGTGGTTCGCCTTCTACGTGCAGGGCAAACCACCGAGCGAAACCAAGACCTTCGGCTACCACCGCGCGGGCGTGTTGTCGGCGTTCGTGAACGCGATGACGCTGGTGGTGCTGGCGCTATTCATCTTCTACGAAAGCTATGACCGCTTCCTGAACCCGCGAGTGGTTTCGGAAGACATCATGATGGTCGTCGCCGCCGCCGGGTTGGTGGTCAACGTCGTCGTCATGTGGGCGTTGCACGCTGACAGCCGTCACGACATCAACATTCGGGGCGCGTTCATGCACATGCTGGGCGACGCGCTCTCATCGATCGGCATTGTGCTCGGGGCCGTGGCGATCTCGATGACCGGCGCACAGTGGATCGACCCGCTGCTGTCGGTCCTGATCGGCGTACTGATCCTGTGGAGCGGGTGGGACATCATCCGCGAATCGATGCACATTTTGCTGGAGGGCCTACCGAAAGGGATGAAGCGCGACGAGGTGTGCTGCGCTTTGCGGGCCGTGAACGGCGTGGTTGACGTTCACGACATGCACATTTGGAGTCTGTCGTCGAACTCGCATGCGCTGAGCTGCCACGCGTTGATTGAAGACATTCCCCCCTCGGAGAGCAAGAAGATCTTAGGGGCCATGAACGGGATTCTGGCGGAGCGCTTCCATATTCACCACACTACCATCCAGTTCGAGCACATCGAGTGCGAGCACGCCGAGAGCATCTGCTCGGAACATCCCACCGAGGTCACGACCACTCATCGGCATTGAGTGCTGCGCGGGGCCGAAAGCGCGGGCTCCTGAACGGTCAGAAAATCTCCGCCGGGTCGAGATCGAGGCCTTCGAGAACGCGTGTTTCCACTCGTCCGCCGGCAGCGAAGGCGCCCAGGGAAACGTACGAACCCTGCTGCAGGCTGTAGACGTGGATGTGGTCGTCACGTGGATCAACCAGCCAGTACTCACGCACGCCGTACTGCTCGTAGTGGCTGAACTTAACCACAGTGTCGTGAGTGCGGTTGCTCTCGGACATGATCTCGATGATCAGGTCGGGCGGGCCCTGGATCACCGGCGCCTTTAAGAGATCCAAGCGGCTGTCAGCGACGAAGCACAAGTCGGGCTCATAGTTCACATGGTCCGCGAGAATCACATGAACGGCGCTTGAAAAGAACTTGCCAAGAGTGTGCTCTTTGACGAACGGATAGATCTTGGCCCCGAGAGCCGTGGCGATATCTTGGTGGCGATACGAAGGTGCGGGGGCCATGACCAAGTCTCCATCAACGATCTCGGTGCGACCGGCGTCCTCGGGCAGGTCTTTGATGTCATCCCAGGTGAGTTTCTTGGCGATGACCGGCATGAGCGCTCTCGACCCGATTCTAACACCGGGGCGCGGTGAGCCATGTCGGATCAGCGCCGCGGGTGGTTGGGAGGAGGAGCCAGGCAACCCGTTTTTCTCTCGACAACTGCGGGCGGCGTACAATATACACCGTGAGGCGGACTCAACTATTCATTGAGGACCAGACGCTGCGAAAGCTCAAACGCCTGAGCGCGGCTCGCAAGACGACGGTGTCGGCCCTGGTTCGCGAGGCAATCGACAAGACCTACTTCCAAAGGGAGCTGCCCGCGAACTGGCGTCAGGTGTTCGACGAGGCGTGTGGGGCCTGGAAGAACCGTCGTGATCTACCCGACACAGCCACGTACATCCGCAAGCTTCGCAAAGACTCGCGGCTCAAACGCGTTTGGAATTGAGAATGAGTCCCTTGAGGGCACGATGAACAGAAGAATCTTTCTAAAGACAGCTGCTGCGGGGATGATGACCGCGGCAGGGACGTGGGCCGGCATGGGCTTCAGCGCGCCGCCGGCGGGCCGCAAGAAGATTGCGGCACTATCCACCACCTATCACGTACGCTCTCATAGCGACAATTTCATCACGCGCTTTCTGGAAGGCTACTGGATCAACGACAAACATCACGAGCCGCCTTGTGACGTGGCATCATTGTTCGTCGAGCAGGAGCATGACGGCGACATCAGCACCCGGCTGGCAAAAACTTGGGGCGTCGAGAAAGTGCCCACGATCCAAGACGCGCTCACCCTCGGCGGCAAAGATCTCGCAGTGGACGGCGTTCTGCTCATCGGCGAGCACGGCGACTACCCGACCAACGTCAGGAACCAAAAGCTCTACCCGCGCTACCGCTTCATGGATGAGATCGTGAGCGTCTTCCGGCGCTCGGGACGCGCGGTGCCGGTCTTCAACGACAAGCATCTCTCCTACGACTGGACCATGGCGAAACAGATGTACGACTGGTCGAAGGAGCTGGACTTCCCGATGATGGCCGGCTCGTCGGTCTCGGTCACGTTCCGGCGGCCCGAGCTCGACTTCCCGCTCGAAACAGAGCTGGAGGGCGCCCTGGCCGTGGGCGGCGGCTGGGTGGCCGACGGCGGGCTGTTCCACATCCTCGAAACACTGCAGTGCTTCGCCGAGCGGCGAAAGGGCGGCGAGAGTGGCGTCAAGGCCGTGCAGCTACTGGCCGACGACGCGGTTTGGAAAGCCGCGGACGAGGGACTCTGGAGCCGCAGCCTGCTAGACGCCGCGCTCTCTCGCGGGCAGAAGGTCACGCCGGGTCCGGTCGAGGAGAAAGCCGCACGGCCGGTCGCTTGTCTCATCGAATACAACGACGGCTTTCGCGGCACAGCGCTGGGCCTGGGCGGCAAGGCGGGGGAGTATCTCGCCGCGGTGAAAATCAAAGGCGAATCTGAGCCGAAGTCGACCCTGTGCTACATCCCGATTGAGAACTCGAACAACTTCAGTCCGCTGGTTGATTCGATCGGCCGGATGTTCAACCACGGTACGCTCGATTACGCGGTCGAGCGAACGTTGCTGACCAGCGGCGCTCTCTCGTTTCTGATGGAGTCGTGGCATCGCGGGCAGATGCGCATCGACACGCCGATGCTCGACGTCCGCTACCGGGGGCCGGAGAAATCCTACTACGCGCACGGGATCGGGTCGTGAGATGAGAGCGCCGGGAATCTACGCCAACGATACGGACCTGTTCGATCTTGTCGATCGCCGCGCCCGGATTGTCAAGATCGCGGGAGGGTTCGGCTTCACCGAAGGCCCGGTCTACAGCCGGATCGGTTTTCTGCTGTTCAGCGACTTGCGAAGCGAGAAGATCCACAAGTGGACGGTCCCGGGCTGGGAGAACGAACCCGAGGGCGGTACGCTCACGGTCTTCCGCGAAAAGTCCAATCGCGCCAACGGACTGACGTTTGATCATCAGGGACGGCTGCTAGCGTGCGAGACCGGCTCGGGCCGCGTCACCCGCACCGAGAAAAACGGATCGATCACGGTTCTTGCCGATCGCTACGGCGACAAGCGCCTGAGTTCGCCCAACGACCTGGTCTACAACATCGACGGCTCGATCTACTTCAGCGACATGCCGCGCCGTAACGTCCCCGACGCCAACGAACGCACCAACGTCCCGGCCGTCTATCGCATCACACGTACCCAAATCCCCGGCACGCAGCTCCCGGGGGCGGGCAAGCTCGAAAAGGTCTCCGAGGAATGCGAGCGCGCCAATGGTGTTGCGCTGGGTCCGAAGCAGAACCTGCTCTACATCGCCGACGCGGGCCGCAAGAACCTCCGCGTGCAGCCGATCAACGATGACGGGACGCTGGCGAAGGGGCGCGTCTTCGCGGAGTTCGAGTCCGATGAGCCCGGCGGGACGGACGGCCTCAAGACCGATGAGCTGGGCAACGTGTACTCGACCGGTCCGGGTGGCTTGTGGGTCTTCAGCCCGGCCGGCAAGCACTTGGGCACGATCGTTACGCCCGAGCGGCCGTCGAACTGCTGCTGGGGCCACGGCGGCCTCTATCTCACCGCGCGCACCTCGGTTTACCACGTCAGGACGAGAGTCCCCGGGACGAGGACCTTCTAGCCCTCTAGCCATCTAGCATCTTGATCTGCAACGGGCGGGACGCGTTCGCTAAGATGAAAAAGCTTGGCCGGTTTTCCCCTCTGCCCCATGGCATCCCCGGCTTCCAACCTTTCCACACTGACCGAGTTGCGCCACGAGGCGTGCCTCTCGCGTGAAGACGCGGCTGCGCTTTTCGCTCGAATTCGCCGAGCGTCGGAGGCAATTTGTTCTCCGCTCGAGACGGAGGACTACGTCGTCCAAACGATGGACGATGTGAGCCCGCCCAAATGGAACTTGGCTCACACAAGCTGGTTCTTTGAGACGTTTCTGCTGCGCGAGTTCTTGCCCGCCTACCACGAGTTCCATCCGCAGTACGGGTATTTATTCAACTCCTACTACGAAGCGGTAGGGCAGCGGCACCCGCGTCCGCGACGAGGTTTGCTATCACGCCCAACGGTGGGGGAAGTCTACGAGTACCGCGCACACGTAGACCGTGAGATGAAGGATCTGGTGCTCTCGGCGGATGAGGGTGACTGGGAGAAGATTGCGCCGCTGCTGGAGTTGGGGCTGCATCACGAAGAACAGCACCAAGAGCTGTTGCTGACCGATCTCAAACACATCCTGGCGACGAATCCGCTGCGGCCGGCGTACCAAAGCCGCGACCAAGAGGCCCCGAAAAGCGCGCGCCCCATGAACTGGGTTCCCTGCTCGGGTGGGCTGGTCGAGATCGGTTTCGAGGGCACGGGATTCAGCTACGACAACGAGGGCCCGCGGCACAGTGTCTACCTGGAGCCCTACCGGCTCGGCTCGCGGCTGGTGACCAACGGCGAGTACTTGGAGTTCATGGAGTCACGCGGCTATGAGCAGCCACAGTATTGGCTCTCGGAAGGCTGGGCCACGGTGCAGGAGCAAGGCTGGCGAGCCCCCCTCTACTGGGAGGAGGTGGACGGGCGGTGGTGGATGATGACGCTCTCCGGCTTCCGCGAAGTTAGCGAGGCAGAGCCGGTCTGCCACGTGAGCTACTTCGAGGCCGATGCCTACGCCCGCTGGCGCGAGAAGCGATTGCCAACCGAGGCCGAGTGGGAAGCGGCGGCGTTCGCCGAGCCGATCGAAGGCAATCTGTCTGAGACAGGCGCTCTTCATCCACTGGCCGCATCCAACGGCGGGACTCTGGGTCAACTGTACGGTGACGCGTGGGAATGGACGCAAAGCCCCTATGTAGCCTACCCGGGCTTTCGGACCGCGCCTGGGGCCGTCGGCGAGTATAACGGCAAGTTCATGTGCAACCAGTACGTGTTGCGCGGCGGGTCATGCGCCACGTCGCGACGGCACATTCGGTCCACTTATCGCAATTTCTTTCCACCCCCGGCCCGTTGGCAGTTCACGGGCATCCGCTTGGCATCCGACTGACAGCTTACAAACACCCCACAAGATGGAAATCACGGCCGGCGTCGAGTTCCACGATTTCCATCCCGAGTTAGGCGACTTCCGCCAGGAAGTGTGCGCGGGCCTGAGCCGGGAGCCCAAGCAGATCCCTCCGAAGTTCTTCTATGACAAACACGGCTCGGAGTTGTTTGAACAGATCTGCGAGCTGGAAGAGTACTACCCGACGCGAACGGAGACCGAGATTCTCACGCGACGGGCGCCCGACATCGCCGCTCGGCTGGGTCCCCGCAGCCGGCTGATCGAGTACGGAAGCGGCAATAGCCGGAAGGTGCGCATCCTGCTCGATGCGATGCAGGGGCGCTTGTCGTATGTGGCGATAGACATTTCCAAGCAGCACCTGATGGATTCCGCTTCCGAGTTGGCCGCGGCTTATCCGGAGTTGGAGGTGATCGCCGTCTGCGCTGACTATTCGAAACCGTTCCCGCTCCCCAAGCCCCGCAGGTACGCGGTGCACCAAAGCGCAGTGTTCTTTCCCGGATCGACGATCGGCAACTTCAGTCCCGAGCAGGCGTTGGAGTTCCTGCGAAACACAGCGGCGCTCGTCGGCGCGGGTGGATCGCTGCTCATTGGTGTCGATCTAAAGAAGGACCCAGCGCGGCTCGACGCTGCCTACAACGACGCGCGGGGTGTCACGGCTGAGTTCAACTTGAATCTGCTGACCCGAATGAATCGTGAGCTGGACGCGGATTTTGATGTCTCAGCGTTCCGACATCAGGCCTTCTACGATGCCGGCCGCGGCCGTGTCGAGATGCACCTCGTGAGCCTCAAAGACCAGACGGTCGGCTTGAACGGTTCCAGCATCCGTTTCCGCGAGGGAGAGACGATTCATACCGAAAACTCGTACAAGTTCAGCATTGAAGAGTTTCACGGCCTGGCGGCGCGGGCGAGTTTCGAGTCCATGGAGGTTTGGACAGACCCGGACCGGCTGTTCAGCTTGCACTACTTGACGGTGGCGGATTAACCGAGCCGTGACCGTCAGGGAGCGGTTCCGGCACTGCCCCTCACGCCCCTCGAAAACCTCTGGGGCGTACTTGTATGACCACCGCATGCCGTGCCGCCTTCCGCAGGTCAACGCAGCGTGGCGCACGCCCGCGGCGAGCCGAGCGGTGTTCAGCTTCACCTTCAAAGCCGGTTTCGCAGCTTCGGAAACTCACGCACGATCATCACCGCCACGTACAAGCCTGCCGCGACACAAATCGCGCACGAGACCACGATCAGGACGCCCACTAGCGAGCCTCCCTTCGCCGGCTACGATGGACCACCGCCCAGAATGCCACTTGGTTCGCCACGAGGCCCGCGACTAACGACGGCACGCCGTAGGGAATAGCCAGGCCCCACTCCCAGATGGCCGCCGCGATCGCTCCGGCCGCCATCGCAGCGATCCCGCTCGCTTTTGGGGCCTCGGGCCACAACAACCCAATTACCAAAGGGGCGACCACCGTCGGCGCCCACATCGTATAGACGATCAACAACGCCTGCACCAGCCCCGGTACCAGCAGGGCAAACGTCACGGCGATGGCTCCGATCACTCCCACGGCGTACTGGCTGTACTTGAGCAGCGTCTCGTCGGTCGCGTCGGGGCGCGCCATCTGGTAGAGGTCGATCGAGAAGGCCACCGAGGCGCTGTGCAGGCAGCTATCCTGCGAGCTCATGATGATGCCGAAAATGCCGGCCAGCACCAGCCCCAAGAAGCCGACGGGCAGATACATCTCCATCGTCTTCAGGAACACCGTGTCGCCGCTCGCGCCCGGCATCGACGCCGCCCCGATCACACCGATCGTGACGACGACGAACATCCACGGGAACCCAAACAGCCCGGCGGTCGTGAAGCCGCTTCCCGCCTGCTGGGGGTCTTTGGCAGCCAGCGCGCGCACGCAATAAGGAGGCAGCAGAATCTCACCGAAGAAGAAGGCAACCATCAGCCCGATCAGCTCGCCGGGCGTGTAGCCGCCGTGCCAGGTGAGGTGAAACTCGGGAATGGCGGCGGCCAGAGCGCCGAAGTCGAACAGGTAGCCGGAAAAGAAAATCACGCAGGGAATCGTCACCGCCAGCACCGCGAACTGGATAGCGTCGGTCAGCATGACGGTCTCCACGCCGCCCCAGGCCGCGTAGAAGATGACCGGGAGCGTCCCTACAATGATCACCGTCTCAGCCGGGATCCCCCAGTGAACGTAGCGACGACCTCGCCAAAGGCCCGCGCGATCAGCCCCACTACGAAGGCGTTGAACAGGAACGACAGCCCGCCGGTGGCCCATCGCGCCGCCGGGCCATAGATCTCGCCCATCACGTGGCCGACGCTGTGGCAGCCGGAGAACTCTCGCAGCTTCGGGGCGATCCATTTGCCGACCAAGACCGTTTGCAGCGGCACCATCACCGAAATCAGATACCAGACGTACCCGTGCTCGGCGGCATTGCCGGCGATGCCCAGCGTATACGCGGGACCGATATAGGTGGCGCTCAGCGTGGCGAATACCATCGCGCGCGGCATGTCGCGGGAAGCGACGGTGAAATCCTCGAGCAGGCTCGTGCGCCGGGCCTTGACCGTGATCAAGACCAAAACACCGACGTACGCGGCCACGACCGTCCAATCGATCCAGTGCATTGCGGGGAGCCGTCAAAGTAGCCTTTCGACGGTGGTAAGTCAAGCAAGTGCAAGCAACCGAGCACTCAAATGAGCACGGCGGCTGAGTCTCGACAGCATGTGCTTCAATACGGGGGAACCGTCAACCTGTCGCCATGCAGTACCGAACCGTCCGTCCCGCCATCCCCACCCGATCCGAGACCGAAGCGCGCGCGGCCCTGGGCGATGCGACGCTCGACGATGTCGAGGCGCGGGTTCTCGCCTGCCTCGTCGAGAAGGAATCGACCACCCCGGATTACTATCCGCTCACGCTGAATGCCATCACGAGCGCGTGTAACCAGAAATCGAGCCGCGACCCCGTGGTCTCCTACACCGAAGACACGGTTTCCCTGGCGCTCGAGCGGTTACGCGAGAAGGACCTAGCTTCGCTCATCCGCAGTTCCGACGGTCGCGTGCCGCGCCACCGCCACTCGTTCCTCGAAGGTTTTCAGCTCAATCGGCGCGAGGCGGCCGTCTTGTGCGTGCTGATGCTGCGGGGGCCGCAAACACCGGGCGAGATCCGCCAGCGCAGTGAGAGGATCTACGCGTTTGAGTCGCTGGCGGAAGTGCAGGAGGCGCTCGACTTCCTCGATCGAAACGAACCACGTCAGCTTGCCGCGACACTTCCGCGTACGCCGGGAACCAAGGAGACGCGCTACGCGCACCTGCTTTCCGGCGAATCGCCGGCCGCGGCGGTGTCAGCTCCTGCGTCGCCGGCCGAACACAAAAGCGAGGAGGCGGCAAGGTCAACCGGCCGAGTCGAGGATATCGAGAGCGAACTGCAAGCTGTGAAAGCGGAGCTACAGGCATTGCGCCGGGAGTTCGAAGCGTTTCGCAAGAACTTCGAGTGAGCGTTGCTTCAAGCCCGGTCTTCAAGCAAGCACAAGCTGGATGGTACGTTGTTCTGGGTCGAGCTGTGTAACGCGGAACGAATGCACTTCGCCACGCGAGAGCTTGGTGGGCTGGGCTGTCGTCGCGCCGCCGGCCGAACCGGAACCGCTTTTCCAGGCGCTTTGCAGCATCTCGCTCAGAGAGGAAACGTCGGCCTTTGGTTTCGAGACCGGCAGCTCAGCAGCTTCCGAAAGGGCTTCCGGAGCCGGGGTTTCCTCGAGACGGCAGACCGCTTTGACCCCGCCCAAGTCCACCTGAACAGTGGCGCCCTTGACGGAGGTCACGCGGCCGGTGACCGTATCGCAGACCTTACAGGTCGCTAGGAAGTCGTCGGTTTCGTCGGGCTCGAGTTGCTTGATGCCCAGTTTGAGACGGCGCTGCTCACGGTCGATCTCCAGCACCACGGCCCTGACCGTTTCGCCGGCCTTGAGGACTTCCTTCGGATGGTTGAGTCGTTTCTCGGCCGTGATGTCGGAGATGTGCACTAAGCCCTCAATGCCCTCCAGAACCTCGACGAAGGCGCCGAACGTGGTCAGGTTGCGGACCGTCCCTTCCACGACGCTTCCCTTGGTCAGCTCCTTCGCGGCCTTTTCCCAGGGGTCGCCCAGCGCTTGCTTGAGTCCGAGCCCGATCCGGCGCTCGCCTGGTTTGAGTTCGAGGACCACCACTTCGACGGCGTCGCCAACGTTCAACAAGTCGCTGGGGTGCTTGACGCGGCGCGCCCACGACATCTCAGAGACATGCACCAAGCCCTCGATACCCGGCTCTAGTTCGACAAACGCGCCGAAGTCCTTGAGGCGTGTCACGACTCCCTTCACTCGATCGCCGACGTTGAGCTTCCCGGCAATCAACGTCCAGGGGTCGGGGGTGAGCTGCTTGAGGCCGACAGAGATGCGCTTGCCGTCCTCTTCGACTTTGAGTACCTGGACGTCGATCTCCTGACCTTCGGAGAGAACCGAAGCGACGTCCTTGACTCTGTTCCAAGCAAGATCGGAGACGTGCAGCAGACCATCCACCCCCCCCCCGAGGTCGACGAAGGCGCCGAAGTCGCGGATGGTTCGCACGACGCCGTGGACAATGACGCCGGGCTCGAGCCGGCCGATGGCCTCTTTTCGCTTCTGCTCCTTCTCTTCCTCGAGCAGGACACGGCGGTCGAGAATGATATTCTCGTCCTCCACATCGAGCTGGACGATCAGGGCGCTGATCTCCTGCCCGACCAATGCCTGCATGGCCTCGGCGTCGCGGGCGCCGCTACGGGACGCCGGCAGAAAGGCACGCACGCCGACGTCGACCGCCATGCCTCCCTTGATGACCTCGCTGACCGTTCCCGCGATGGGCGTGTGGTTCTCGAAAGCCATCTCGAACTGCGTCCAGTTCTTGGGCCGCTGGGCGATGATGCGAGAGAGAGTCAGATAGCCGTCCGGCGAGCGTCCTGTGATGGTGCAATCGACGGAATCGCTTAGAGCCAGGGCATCGTCGTCGCCGGAGCTCGCGGCCTCCGAAGACAGAAAGGCCTCGGATTTGTGACCGATATCGACGAAGTAGCCGTCGCCGCGCACACTGACAACGGTCCCTTGCAGTACACCGCTTTGGCCCGACGATCTCGCCTTCTCGGGGGTAGGTCCGGTTTCATCGAACAGCTCGGAGAAGTCAACTTCCTCTTCAAGGGCGGCGGCGACTTCTTCGGGGACGTCGGCTTCGTCGAGGGGGGCTCCGGGGGTTAGCGTTTCACTCATGAATCTGTTCCCATTGTCCCACAGGGGTTCGGGTGGTCGAGGGGGGACGGAGCACGTCGGGACGGCAGGTGGCCGCGAGTCCCGTCACGTTACAAACGTGAACGGCGTTTGTAGGATAATCGGAACACTCGCCTATGCAACCCGTTATCCCACTCACGGCCCGCTTGCGTTCCTTGACCCTGATTGGGTTCTGCGCTCTCATGGTGGCCGGTCGGCTCACTGCCCAGTTCTCACTTGATGACCTCGTCTTCGAACCCGTCGCGATAGGGCTGGAACGGCCGATCTCCATCGCCCACGCCGGCGACGGCTCAGGCCGGCTGTTCATCGTGCTGCAGGCGGGGCGGATCGTTGTGCATGACGGTGAGCAACTGGTCGACGAACTCTTTCTCGATATTTCTAACCAGGTGAGCTGCTGCGGAGAGCAGGGGCTTCTCGACGTTGCGTTCCATCCGCAGTTTGCCGTCAACGGACAGTTCTACGTCAATTACACTGACCTCGATGGCAACACGATTGTTTCTCGCTTCCAGGTCTCGCCCGACCCCAACGTGGCCGACCCGTCATCCGAAGAGCTGGTCCTGAAGATCGAGCAGCCGGCCGCATCTCACAATGGCGGTGAACTCGAGTTCGGTCCCGATGGCTACCTGTACATCGCGAGCGGAGATGGAGGCCATGCGGACGGTTCCGAAGACCCTGCTCAGGACCTCTTGACGCTCCTGGGGAAGATTCTACGGATCGACGTGGATGGCGAAGCGCCTTACTCGATCCCCCCCCGACAACCCGTTCGCCGAGATTGACTCAGCACTCGGTGAGATTTGGGTCTACGGCTTGCGCAACCCTTGGCGCTTCAGTTTCGACCGGGAAACAGGCGACATGTTCATTGGCGATGTCGGGCAGTCCGCGCGCGAGGAGATTGACTTCCAGCCCGCCGGGAGCGCGGGCGGCGAGAACTACGGTTGGCGGCTGATGGAAGGGAACGCGTGCTTCGATCTCGAAACCGGGCGTCCCTTCCCCGACGACGTACCCCCCGAGACCTGCAACGACGGGTCGCTGACCACTCCGATTATCGAATACGCCCATCGGGAGGGCAGTTGTGGCGGTTCGGTCACGGCAGGCTATGTGTACCGCGGCACGGACTATCCCGAGCTTGACGGCGTCTACTTTTACGCCGACTTCTGCACGGGCAAGATCTGGACCGCGGTCCGAAGCGAGAAGGCGTCGAACCAGAGAGCGCTGTGGATACCCGCTGGCCCCCGCGAAACCAGTTTCTCGATCAGCACCTTCGGAGAAGACGAGCAGGGCCGGCTCTATCTTGCGGACTTGCTTTCGAAAACCGTCTTTCGGGTCAAGGCCGACCGCCCCGTACCGGTGCTCTCGCGGTTGACACCCTTTCGTCACGTCGCGGGCGGGGGTGATTTCGAGATGACGGCCTCGGGGGCCGGCTTCATTCCCGCCACGGAGCTTTGGTGGAACGGGGAGCCACAGCCGACGGTGGTGGTGGATAACACCCGGTTGCAGGCCGTGATCGGGAAAGCCGACGTGGCGGCTGCGGGCACGGCGGAGATCGCGATCTTCACACCGCCGCCCCGTGGCGGCCTGTCGGAGCCCATCGAGTTCGTAGTAGAGGCAGCAACGGACCTGGCCCCGATGCTCTTCGAGGGAGGCGCCGTGAGTGCCGCCACCTACGCCTCCGGGGAACCGTTATCACCCGGGCAGATCATGGCGGTTTTCGGCATCGACGTAAGCGCCTGGGTGGAAGTGGCTACGCTCAGACCGCTGCCGACCGCCCTGGGTGGCGCCGTACTGGTTTTCAAAGGGAAGAATGGCGCTGCGCTCACCTCCCCGAAGGGTCAGCCATTCGACGGCGAGGTGCGCGTCCCTGCGTACTTCTCATCACCGGGCCAGATCAACGCGCTGGTCCCTTGGGAGTTGGCGGACACCGAAGAGGCGACGATTACAGTCCAGGTGGGTCCGCTGGTCAGCGACCCGATCGACGTCACCCTGACCTCTCACACCCCGGGCTTCTTTACGCTCGGCGACGCTGGTCAGGCGGCGGTGGTGATCTCTGGGACAGGAGGTATCGTTCCCGCCGCCATCGGTTCGATACCGGGGGTCGTGTCGCGTCCGGTCCGCCGCAGTGAGTTCATCTCGATCTGGTGCACGGGGCTGGGCCCCGTAACGGACCCGCCGGGCACGGGGCAGCCCACGGGAGTCCCCCCTCCCCTAACCACGACCCTGCCTGTGATCACGATCGGCGGTGTGGGCGCGACGGTGACCTTCTCGGGGCTGTAGCCGGGCTTCGTGGGCCTGTATCAGATCAACGTCCGCGTGCCGGAAGCGGCCCCGAGCGGCGAAGCGGTACCGATGATTCTGACGATCGGCGGAGTAGCCTCTAACGTCGTAACGATCGCCATCGAGTAGGAGGCCTCAGTTCGGGCGGCGATTCAAAGCACTGGCTTGTAGCGCTCCATCAGGCCTTCGATCTCTTTGACCTCCTCGGGCCGAACCTCGACCAAAGGAGGCCGGACGGAACCTGCGGGTTTGCCCAAGATCTCCATCGCCTTCTTCATGACCGCGACTTCATAGCCCTTCCGCCGTTGCCGGATGGCGTACAGCGGAACGACGTAGTTTGACATCAGCCGCGACAGGGCGGCCGAGTCAACCATCGAAGCCCGCTCGTGGAGCTGCAGCGAAAGCCGCGGGGCGATGACGGCGATGCTCGATGTATACGTGCGGATGCCGATCGAATAGTAGCCCGGCACCATATCGTCGCCGATGCCGCCGATCCAGTGCAGGCGGTCGCCGCAACGCTGCATAATGCGCTGGTAGGTTCGCAGATCGGCTTGGCCCTCTTTCCAGGCAATCAAATTGGGAATCGCCTCGCACAAGCGCCACACCTCCCCGGCGCTGAAAGTGACCCAATCGCGGCTATAGATGAACAGCCCGAGGTTGGTCGCCTCTCCGATCGCCCGGTAGTAATTCAACATTCCCTCGCGGTCGGCGTTGGGGTAGTACGGGGGGAAACAAAGGATGCCGTCCGCGCCCGCTGCCTCCGCCTTCTTGGCCATCTCGACAGCCAGGGCCTGGTTGAATCCCACGCCCGCCAGCACCGGGATCTTGCCATTGACCTCTTCGATGGTTGACTTGATGATCTCGAAGTTCTCGTCGGGCGTCATCGAGTACATCTCGCCCGTCCCGCCGGCCGCCACCGTGGCACAAAACGGAAACTCAAGCATCTCGGCAACGTTCTTGCGATGGCCTTCGATGTTGAGCGAGAGGTCTTCTTTGAAGGGGGTGATGGGAAACGTGATCACCCCTCCAAGCCGGTTCTTGAGTTCCTCGGGGGTCATCATGGCGTGCAAATTCCTTTCGTCGGCAATCTGTTAGCTTAGCGTGTCCGCCTCCGGCCGGCGCAACCTTTGAACCGTTTGTGTCGCCGCAATGTGAAAAGATCCCCTGTTGAGCAAAGTAGAAAGCTCCCCTTCGAACCAGCGACCGTAGGAGGGTGAACGAGACCGTAGCATTGAGCAAGCGAGAGCGCGGCCGATTGGTAGAGATGATCCGGTACGGATTTGGCATCTGCTATTCTTGTTTTCGATCAACCTGTGCCCTCCCGCCACGAGGCGAAGGTTCTGCGCCGCCGGAGCATTCGCCTTCCAGGGTTTGATTACACCCGAAACGACAGCTACTTCGTCACCGTCTGCGCCGCCAAGCAGGCGTGCTTGTTTGGACGTGTGATCAACGCCGTCATGCATCTTTCCCGACTTGGCCAGATCGTCGCAGGGGAATGGCAAAGGACGGCAGTGCTCCGACCGTACGTCGAATCGGACGCTTTCGTGGTGATGCCCAACCACGTCCATGCACTGTTCACTGTTTTGCGCGAAGGGCCGCCACGGTGCAAGGTCGAGAGCGTGGAAAGCGGGCGTAGCACGCTACGCCCCTACAGCCCGACGCCTCCAGCGGCAGGGTCGGTGGGGGCCATTCTGCGGGCCTTCAAGGCCGCCGTGACCCGGAGAGGAAGGGTCGAATCGGGTCATCTCGGAGCGGTCTGGCAACGTAACTACTACGAGCACATCATCGGAAACGACCAGGAGTACCTGCGCGCCAGGGATTACATTGCGAGGAACGCTGAGTCGTGGGTGATCGACAAGGAGAACCAGCAACAGCGTCGTTGACAAGGTTGTAGGGGCGTAGCGTGCTACGCCCAGCGTGCCAAGCCCGTCCCCTGGCCGGCTACAGGCCTCCCGCAAGTGGGACGCCACGACGCCGTCTGACAAGGCGCGTCGAACTTCATTCGGTTCAGGTCCTTCCGGGGCCGCCAAGGGGGACGAAGGAAAATGAGGGAAAATGGGGAAAATGAGGGACAGGAAAATGAGGGACAGGCTACGACTTTTCGCTGGGGCGCGACGAGGCGCATGGACTGGACCCCTACGGCGAGGCCAAGAAATTAGGGACGGGTTGCAGTTGACTGAAAAAGCATAGCGAATCCAGCCCAATGGGGGCATGATCAAGTTAGCCGGGGAAGCGGAGGCGGGCTCTGCTGGAGAGCAACCCGCCAAGGAATACCCGGCCGCAGACTCATCGAAACGATGAGGGCGGGGTGTGCGCCTACTCAGGCCGCATCCCGCCTTGTGCTGCGCCATCGGATCGATAGATCTGCTCATGCCTTACGAAAACTCAGGCGGCGTCAGCCGCCTCTTCCCACAGCCGCTCATACTCTTGCGGCGGCCGGTAGCCCAGCGACGAATGCAATCGTGTGCGATTGTATTCCTGCTCAATATAAGCCCCGATCGCGGCCTGCGCCTGGGCCAAACTTTCATACTCGTTGCAGTTGACTTCCTCGCTTTTCAAAGTCTTGAAAAAGCTTTCCACGTACGCGTTGTCCTGCGGGCAGCCTTTGCGGCTCATCGATATCCTCGCGCCCGCTTGCCGCAGTGTGGCCACATAAGCTTCCGCAGCGTACTGCGAACCTTGATCGGAATGATGAATCCAACCCGGCGCCGGACGCCGGCTGCTCAACGCTTGGTGCAGCGCCGCCAGCGGCAATTCGGTTTTCAGGTTCGGACCCACGGCCCAACCCACCACGCGCCGCGAATACACGTCCAACACCACCGCCACATAGACGAAGTGGTTTCCCAATCGCACGTAGCTGAGATCCGAGCCCCACAGCTTGTTGGGGCCCGTGGGTTGGACCTCGCGCGTCAGGTTCTCGTAACACCGCAACGAGTGCTTCGAATCGGTCGTTTGCGGAACGGTGCGGCGACGTCGCCGCAAGAGATTCTCTTCGCGCATCACCCGCTGCACGCGCTTGCGATTGACCAGTAGCTTTTGACGGCGCACCTGTTGGGTCGTCCGCCGGGTGCCGTAGGCCGGATGGTCCAAGGCGGCCTGGACAATGGCCTGCCGCAGTTCCCCGACCGGCTCGCGGTCGGGTTTGCCCTGGCGGTAGAGGCTGGCTCGCGCCAGCCCGCTCAAGCGGCACAAATCGCGTGCGCGCATGTTGCCTTGCCGCCTTGCGGCTCGTACTTCGTTAGCGACGCGCCGGTTCCACTGACGATGCTCGGCCGGCGCAGATCCTCGACACGCCGCAAGGCTGCGGACAAAAAATCAATCTCCATGGCCTGGCGGCCGACTTTGCGTTCCAGCTCCGCGAGACGGGCCTGGGCTTCGCGGCCGGGCTCGACGCGGGCGCTGCCGCCCGGACGCCGTCCAGCGCCGGGAAAAGCTCCCTCGACGCCGTAGCGCTCGACTTGTGCCAGCCAGTCGTAGAGCTTTTCGCGCTTCACCTCGAGCTCGCGTGCTAGAGCCGAGCCCGACTCGCCGGCTTCGAGCCGCCGGACGGCCGCCAGCTTGAACTCCTTCGTGAATCGTCTTCGAGACAATTGAACCTCCTTCCCGTTCCCTGGTTCATTGTCCCTTCTTTCCTGGTCTCGCTTTTCGGGTCCATTCCACCATGCCTCCAGTCACAGATCTTCGGAATCTTTTTCCTCCATGTTTTCAGTTGTTTACCCCTACGAACACCCCGCCGGCCCCACCACCGGCCCCTATACTGAGGGCGAGAGAACCTTGACCATGATCGCACCAGCATTGGCCACGGCACCCCGCACTCGGATAGCCTTCACGCCTACCGGCCGCACTCATCGGCCTCGGCCCATCGGCCACAAGGACCAACCCGGCAGGGGTGACCCAGCAAACAGCACCCATAGCAGCGTTGCGCGTCAGCCCAGGGACACCGATGCCAACCAATCTCTCTCGATCCCTGCCGCCTCTGAAGACCGCCCTTGCGCGACTCCATTCACTCGCCCGACCCTGCCGGCCACGCCCCCGCCGGCGACCTGGAGGGCCCACCCGAGCAGAAAGGACATGCAAGGTCCGCTGTTGGAGATAGGACAATCATGGCCAAGAGCGGCCAACCGCGGACATCGCGACCGGCCTTTCCTCCGCGCACCACCGCCCCAACCCTGTCGAGCCATGCCGTGCCCCCGGCGCCCGCACAACTGCTCATCGAGCCGGAACAAACCCAAAGCCAGCGGATCAAAGACGAACCCAATCACGCGAGGGACAAGGACGAACCCACTTCTTCCCTCATATCGGGTGTTGGCCAGGGGCTCGCGTCCCCCGACTCACGGCGTGGCGCAAGCTCTCAGCTTGCCGAGTCGACACCCTTCTCGACTCAGGTCCTCCCGCCGCCGACCGGGCGCGCTCAGGCCTCGCTGCTTGGCCACACCAAGACGCCTAGAACCAAACGAACCCAACGGGGCAGTGGCAAAGACGAACCCAACCATGCGCGGGGCCACAACGAACCCAATTCGTCTCGGGCACAACAAAGCCAATCCCCAGTGGCAAAGACGGACCCAATCTGGCGCCGGGCCGGCAACGAATCACGGGTCACGAATCACGAATCACGCAACCAAGCCCCACCCCAACCCGCGACGCCACCATGCCCGAAGCCGCAACCCAACGGCAACCGGCGATCTGTATAGTATGGAGATCGGTCGTGACCGGTCCCGGCAGGGTGGCCGGTCGGGCCGTTATCAAACGCCGCGTTCGGCGGCGGACAAGCCACGAAGCTTGTCCCTACTCAGTGGAGGCTAGCTCTTGAAGCCGTTTGATTATGCACGTCCCGGCTCTCTCAAAGAGGCTGTGGACCTATTGGCGCAGCACGGGGACCGGGCCCGCGTGTTGGCCGGCGGAACCGACCTGTTGGTGCAGCTTCGCGCCGGTGTGCGCGAGGCTGACATGGTCGTCGACATCAAAGAAATCCCGGAGCTGAACCAGATAAGCTACGACGCTGGCAGCGGGCTGACGCTGGGAGCCGCCGTGCCGTGTTTCCGGATCTACCAGCACGCCGACATCCGGCAAGCGTATCCAGGCTTGATCGACGTGGCCTCGTTGATCGGGGGAACACAGATTCAAGGCCGCGCTTCTTTGGGCGGGAATCTCTGCAACTCAGCGCCTAGCGCGGATGCCCTGCCGCTACTGATCGCACTCGAAGCGACGTGCCGCATCGAAGGTTCCGGCGGCAGCCGCGACGTCGCGGTGGAGGATTTCTGCACGGGTCCGGGAAAGAACGTCCTCCAACCGGGCGAGTTGCTGGTCGCCTTCCAGATCCCAGCGCCGAAGCCTCACTCGGGTGCCCATTACCTGCGCTTCATCCCCCGAAACGAGATGGACATCGCCGTCGCCGGGGCAGGCGTCTCGGTGGTGTTGAGTAACGGCAACGTCGAGTCGGCGCGTGTCGCTTTAGCCGCAGTGGCGCCAATCCCATTGTTCGTCAAGGAAGCCGGCAATGCCCTGGCCGGTCAGCCCGCCAATGCGGAGAGCGTTCAGCGGGCCGCCGAGGCAGCGAAGGCCGCCGCCAAGCCCATCACCGACATGCGCGGGACGGTCGAGTACCGCAAACACTTATGCGAGGTGCTGACTCGCCGTGCACTCCATGTCGCCATCGAGCGAGCCAAGGGGGCGCAATAGATGTCGCAAAAGGTCCAAGTCCACACCACGATCAACGGCGAGGGGGTGGACTTTCTCTGCGAGCCGCGCCAGAGCTTGCTCGAGTGTTTGCGCGACATTCTGAACCTGACCGGCACCAAGGAAGGCTGCAACGACGGCAACTGCGGCGCCTGCACCGTGATATTCGATGGGCGCATCGTGACCTCGTGCCTGGTGCTGGGTGTCGAAGCCGAGGGCAAGCAGATCACCACCATCGAGGGCATCGCCATCGGCAGCGAGCTGCATCCGCTGCAGCAGTGCTTCCTCGAGGGCGCCGCGTTGCAGTGCGGCGTCTGTACGCCGGGATTCATCGTGGCAGCCAAGGCCCTGCTCGACGAAGACCCCAATCCCTCGGAAGACAAGATCCGGCTTTGGCTGGCCAATAACCTGTGCCGCTGCACCGGCTACGACAAGATCGTGCGCTCGGTGCAGGAGGCCGCAAGCCGCATGCAGGAGGCGAAAGCATGAGCAAACAAGACTACGAACCGAACATGGTCCTCGCGACCGAGACCTTCGACGTGGTCGGCACGCGGCCCGTCCGCCACGACGGCGCCGACAAGGTAACCGGGCGCGCGCTCTATGGCGCCGACTTTACTATGGCGGGCCTACTCTACGGCGCGATTCTCCGCAGCCCGCACGCTCACGCGCGCGTCAGGTCGATTGATGCCAGCAAGGCCAAGGCCCTGCCCCAAGTTCGCGCCGTCGTGACGTACCGAGACCTGCCCGACCCAGCCGACAAGACGGTCGATCTCGGGGAGGGCGTCACTCGATTGAAGTACATACGCGACAACGTCCTCGCCAGCGACAAAGTGCTCTACAAAGGCCATGCCGTGGCGGGCGTAGTGGCCGCCAGTCTGCACGACGCCGAGGAGGCGTTGAAGCTCATCGAGGTGGACTACGAGCCGTTGCCGGCCGTGCTCACGGCGCCCGATGCCATGCGGGAGGGTGCACCGATCCTGCACGAAGACCTCACGGCGAAGGAGTTGGGCAAGCAAACCGACCGGGTCAGCAACGTCGCCGACCACTTCCGGCACAAGCTTGGCGACAGCGAGAAGGGCTTCGCCGAAGCGGACCTCACCGTGGAGCACGAGTTCGATACCGCCACGGTCCACCAGGGCTACATCGAGCCGCACAATGCCACCGTCCTGTGGAACAACGACGATCGCGTGCTCGTTTGGTGCAGCACGCAGGGTGCGTTTGTGGTGCGGGATGCGACGGCCGCGGTTCTGGGTCTGCCGGTGTCGCAGGTGTGGGTCAAGCCGATGGAAATCGGCGGCGGCTTCGGCGGCAAGATCCCGGTGTATCTGGAGCCGGTCGCCGCGCTGCTTTCGAAGAAAAGCGGCCATCCGGTCAAGATCGTCATGAGCCGCGCCGATGTGTTCGAAGCCAGCGGCCCAACGCCGGGCTCGCATATCAAGGTCAAGATCGGGGCCAAGAAAGACGGCCACATCGTGGCGGCGCAAGCTTCCTTGGCTTACGAAGCCGGCGCGTATCCGGGCGCGATGGTGGTGCCCGGCTCCATGTGCGTTTTCGCCGCCTACGACATTCCCAACGTGACGATCGACGGCTATGACGTGGTGGTGAACAAGCCCAGCACCGCGGCTTACCGGGCGCCGGGGGCGACCAACGCGGCCTTCGCTACGGAAACAGTCGTGGATGAGATCGTCGAGAAACTCGGCGTCGACCCCATCGAGTTTCGCCTGCAGAACGCGGCTAAAGAAGGCACCCGACGCGCTGACGGTCCCAAGTACCCGCGCATCGGCTGTGTCGAATTACTGGAAGCGATGAAGAACCACCCGCACTACCAAGCGCCACTCGACGGCCCGAACCGCGGCCGCGGAGTGGCGATCGGGTTCTGGTTCAACTGCGGTTTGGAGTCAAGCTGCAGCATGGCCGTCACCTCCGACGGCACGGTCAGTCTGGTCGAGGGTTCGCCGGACATTGGCGGAACACGAACGGCCGTAGCCATGCAAGCGGCCGAGGTGCTGGGCATTCCTGCCGAGGACGTGCACCCGAGCGTCGTCGATACCGACTCGGTCGGCTTTACGGCCGTGACGGGCGGCAGCCGCACGGCGTTTGCGACTGGTCTGGCAGCGATCCGCGCGGCAGAGGACGTACAGCAGCAGATGCTCGAGCGTGCCGCGAAGATCTGGGACGTGGATGCCGGCGCTGTTGCTTGCGACAAGGGTGTTTTTGTTTCGAAGAACGGGACGGACAACAAGCTCACGTTCAAGGATCTGGCCGCCAAACTCGGTTCCACTGGCGGACCGGTTGTGGGTCGCGCGGCGGTCAATCCGCCGGGTGTCGGGGGCTCCTTCTCCGGCAACATCGTCGACGTCGAGGTCGATCCGGAAACCGGCAAGGTCACGATCCTGCGCTTCACAGCCTTTCAGGATGCCGGGAAGGCCATCCACCCCAGCTACGTCGAGGGGCAGATGCAAGGCGGCAGCGTGCAGGGTATCGGCTGGGCGCTGAACGAGGAGTACTACATGAGCAAGGAGGGAGCGATGGTCAACTCCTCGCTGCTCGACTATCGCATGCCCACGTCGCTTGACCTGCCGATGATTGACACGGTGATCATCGAAGTGCCCAACCCGGGGCACCCCTTTGGAGCGCGCGGCGTCGGGGAGGCCAATATTATTCCGCCTCCCGCCGCTCTCGCCAACGCGATCCACGATGCGATTGGGGTCCGGATGGACCGGCTGCCCATGAATCCCGTCGCGGTGATGGAAGCGATCTGGCAAAAACGGGGTTGATCGGATGGCGACGGTCTTTATCCCGTCGGGCATGCAAGAGTTGACCGGCGGGGTGGGCGAGTTGGAGGTCGAAGGCGCCTCCGTCCGGCGGATCATCCGCAAGCTCGACGAGACGCATCCTGGTACGAAGGACTGGCTGGTCGATGGCGACCGCCTCAAGCCCAACATTTCCGTTGCGATCGACGGGGTCGTGAGCCCTCTGGGGCTGCTGGCCGACGTCGGGGAGCAGAGTGAAGTTCACTTCGTGGCCGCCATCAGTGGGGGATGTGACCGGGGGGCGATGTGACGCAACCGCTTACTTCACCAAGCGGCTGAGTTCGGCTCCGCGCTGCTCGTAGTTCTTCGCGTAATAGTCGCGGTAGGCTCCCGAGCGCACGCGCTCAACCCAAGCCGCGTTCTGACGGTACCAAGCGATCGTCATCTCCAAGCCTCGCTCGAACTCCACCTGCGGCAACCAGCCGGTCTCGCGCATGATCTTCTCGCTCGAGAGGGCATAGCGGCGGTCGTGTCCGGGCCGGTCTTCGACGGTTTCGAGCAGGCTCTCCGGCTTGCCTGTCGCGGCGAGGATCTTCTTGACCACGTCCAGGTTGGGCAGGGCGCGGTTGCCGCCGATGTTGTAGATCTCGCCGGGACGCCCCTTGTCGAGCAAGGCCGCGATTGCGCGGCAATGGTCGTCCACGTAGAGCCAATCGCGCACCTGCATGCCGTCGCCGTAGATCGGCAGGCGACGATCTGCAAGCGCGTTCGAGATCATCAGCGGGATTAGCTTTTCCGGGAACTGATAGGGCCCGTAGTTGTTCGACGCCCGGGTGACGATGACCGGCAGTTTGTAGGTCGTGAAGTAGGAGAGCGCCAACAGATCCGAGCCACCCTTCGACGCCGAATACGGGCTGCTGGTCCGCAGCGGATACGACTCATCGGCCTCGGCCGGGGGATCGATGCTGCCGTACACCTCGTCCGTGGACACATGGATGAATCGGCCGGCATTGTGCCGCCGCGCCGCTTCGAGCAGCGTGAACGTGCCATGGAGGTTCGTCTCGATCACCGGCTGCGGCGAGAGGATGCTGCGATCAACATGTGACTCGGCGGCGAAGTGCACGATCGTATCGGGAGCGAACTCCGTGAAGGATTCTTCGACCGCGTCGCTGTCACGTACATCCGCTTTGACGAAGCGATGGCCGGGATGGCCGGAGACAGGTTCGAGGTTCTCGAGGTTGCCGGCGTAGGTCAGCGCATCGAAGTTCAGCACCTCGGCGGCGGGGTCGGAGCCCAGTACGAGCCGAACAAAGGCGGAGCCGATGAATCCCGCTCCGCCGGTGACGAGCAGCTTCATTTGTGCTGCGTCTCCCAGTCGTAGCCGATCCCGGGATCGTCGTAGACGATGCGCCCTTCATCTTCGGGGTTGTAGTGGCGATCCGTGACATAGATCAGCAGGCCTGGTCCCTGCCCGATCACTTTGTAGCCGTGCCCCACGCCGGGCGGGATGAGCAGTTGCCAGGGCCGCAGGGCGCCGAGGTAGAGGGTGTTGCGAACACCGAACGTGGGCGATTCCGTGCGCAAATCGACGAGGGCAACCTGGAACATTCCTAGCGCGGGAACCCAGAGGTCAGTCTGATGCCGGTGGTAGTGGAAAGCCTTAATGGTTCCCGGATAGCTCAGGGCCGCCGAAATCTGGGTCGTTTCGACCGGAAACCCCCCGGGGAGGCCCTCGCCGAGGCGGGCCACCTCTAGGAAGTAGCCACGGTCGTCCGGCCAAACCGGGTAGGGCTTGGCGTCCACCCCCGCTATGAGATCAGCCGAGTCCGGAGCCGTAATCACCTGACCGATGCTCGGGGCGCGTGGCGGCAACTCCAGCGTTAGCGGGTCGGAGCCTCCGGTTAGCCGCCGATTGAGGTTGAGAGTGGGCTTGGTGGCCACAACGGGTCTCGGGGAACGATGGACGGGGATCTCGGCCCGCCAGGGAGTCGGCCGCCTCCATCGGCGCCGACATACCCACGATTCTACAGTAGTGGCGCTGGGATCAACGGCGTGGGTCGCCCCACAGAACCGGTCATGCTGAGGCATGAGATTCCTGAGGCTGTTGCAATGGGTTCATGCAATGGCTTAGGCTTTGGGCTGGAACAACGCGATATGGCTCTCGATCGACATCGTCTGATCGAAGGGATGCTGCAGCATTATCCCTTTGTGATCAAGAACTTCAAGGCGTACGCCAAGAACTTGTATCGGCGCAAAGTCTTGAAGTCAACCGTGGTGACTCCGTACTCGGCGATTTTTTACGCCACCCACAAATGCAATCTCGATTGCAGCTATTGCACGCAGAAGAACCCGGAGGTGTTCAGCGAAGAGCTGGACACGGAAAACACGATCCGCCTATTCCGCAACATCCGCAAAGACGTCGACACGATGTTGATCACGGGCGGCGAATGCTTGATGCGGCCCGACATCGAGGAACTGATTTTCGCCGCTCGCAGGGACGTCAAGTTCCGGTCCCTGCTGATGGTTACGAACGGCGTGATGCTCGATAAGCGGGCCTCCGTGCTCGAGCACCTCAACGGCTTGGTCGTGAGCCTGGACGCCATCACGCACGACCCCTCCGAGCCGATGTCGAAGTCGGCCGCCGTGCCGCGCGTCAAAGAGAATCTCATGCTGGCCAAGGAGAAGCTCCCGCCCGGGGCTATCACGGTGAGTTGCGTGCTCGAGCTGTGGAACCTCACCGAGGCGGAGAAGATCCTGGAGTTCTGCCAGGAACACGGGTTTCAATTCTCGGTGCAGTCGGCCCAGAACAACGGCAAGTACCCCAACTTCCAGTTCCTCAGAGACCCCCGCTACCGGGCTTTCGTTGACAGGCTAATCGAGCTGCGGAAAAGCGGTGCGGCGAAGATCAACGGGACTCCCAAGCTGCTGCGCACGTTGCTGCTGTTTGAAGAGTTCAAGTGCTACCCAACGATGTTCCCCAGAGTCTATCCCAACGGCGACATCTTCTACCCGTGCGAAGTGCTGCGCAAGATCGCCGGCAACGTGCTCGAGGAGGGCTCGATCTCAGCAGCCTTTGCGCGCGGCCGACGGATCTACGGCGAGGTTCCGGCGTGCAAGAACAATTGCTTCCTGTTCGGGAACGTGATGTCGTCGTATTACGTGGAAGACTTCTGGGGGCTGGCCGGCGACACCGTGCGCGGGTAGGGGGCCCTGCTCCCTGCGCGCTCCCGCGACTTCGAACGGGGCGCTACAAGAATGATACTTTTGGGGCCTAAGGTATCATGACTCCCGGCGAACCGACGCAAAGTATCATGAGGATGCAACCGTCTGATTTTACTGAGGATAGCCTTGCAAGTCGCTGATAGATTGGCATGTTGTTAGAGACTTGATCCTTTAAGTCTTCCACGATGGTATCATCCGACCCAATCAACGTGATATGATGATACCAACGTGATCGATGTCCAAAAGGTGGCGGACGTCATGGGCGGACCGAAAGTTCTTGGTCGTGCCATCTGTTCGCTGGATCAGTTGGTCGAGGCGGTAGAGAACGGATTGCCCAAGGGCTGTTTGCGAAATACCGCTCGGCGAGTCCTGGCGGATCGCGGGGAGCAGCGTCGCCTCATGTATCGAGTCGTGCCGGAAGCGACCTTCAAACGTCGCCGTGAACGCTTATCCCCGAGCGAAAGCGAACGTACCGAGAGGCTGGCGCGTGTGGTCGCGGCGGCTGAATACGTTTGGGACAGTCCTGAGAACGCTCGCCGTTTCTTATCCGCACCGCACCCAGAGCTGCGGGGTAGGGCCCCTCTGAACGCAGCCATGACGGAACTGGGAGCGCGCCAGGTCGAGCTGATCCTGGAAAAGATTTTCCATGGCCTTCCGGCTTGAGGAGCCGCTACGGGCCTATCGGATCGCGGATAGCCGGCGGGAAGTATTCGACGGTTCGGGTGCCGCCACCTTCGGAGGACGCTGGAATTCCCCCGGTCGGCGCGTGATCTACGCTTCCGAGACATATGCAGGAGCGTTGCTGGAAAAGCTGGTCCATACCAACATCGGCCGTATTCCCTCGACTCAAAGCTGGATTGAGATCGTCGTCCCGGCAGGTTTCGTGGTGGAAGAAGTGAAACAAGACGACTTGCCGTGCTGGGACGATCCGAGCCAGCAGGAGAGTCGGACTTACGGTGACGACTGGTACGATCGGCGGCGCACCGCCGTGCTCCTTGTCCCCTCGGTCGTGACGCGGGTGGAGCTCAATGTGATCTTCAACCAGGAGCACCCGGACTTCGCGCAGATGAAGGCAGGCAAGCCGACGCCAGTCGTCTGGGATCGTCGATTGCTGGGCTAAGGAAGCCTACAGGTCGGAGGGCATTCGCTGGTTTCGTGGTTCGGGACGCGGCGAGTTGCGGTGGCGGTAGGTGACCCAGCCGATTCCGAGGGCGATGGCGACCGGCGGGAGTGCGAGAACAATGATGCCGCGGTTGAGCGCCTGGAGCGCCTCCCCTCGTTGGTACTTGGCCGATTCGCGGCACATCACACACTGAGCGGCCAGCGGTCCAGCGAGCGCCACGCTCAAGCCCGCCAACATCAGCAGCGCACTCAACCGTGAGAAAAGCCGCGACATCAGCCTCATCTCCCGCCCCCTACTGCCATCCCTTGAAGCCGATCTCGAGGATCCGGTAGCCGTCGGGGAAGAAATAGGCCATCATGATCAAGATGCAGGCGACCAATGGCACGGCTACGGTCCAAGATAAAACCGGCCGATCGAACTTCAGGTGCATGAAATAGGCCATGATCATGCCCGCCTTGATGAGCGAAAGGCCCATCAGAAAGGTCAGCATCATCACGACCCCGAACTGGATGTAGGCCAGAAGCACCTCCACCAGCGTGAGGGCCAGCAGGCCGATCCAAACCTTGATGAACAATCCCTTGTGCGACTGTGCTTCCGCCGTCATTGATTCCTTCCTTCTCTATCCAACCTTCGTGGACATCAAGTAGACCATCGGAAAGATGAACATCCAGACGAGGTCGACGAAGTGCCAATACAGACCGCTGACCTCAACGTCCTCGCCGTCGTACTTGCCCTTCTTGAATCCCCAGGCCACGACAGCCAGGTAGATCACGCCGATCGCGACGTGTGTCATGTGCAGGCCGGTAAGCGTGAAGAACGTGCCGCCGAACAACGGCGTCCCCCAAGGATTTTCGAGCGTGGTGACGCCGTCGTGGATCAAGTGCATCCACTCGTTCATGTGCAACACGATGAAGGCAACGCCGAAGACAATGGTCGCCCAGATCCATTTGAAGGTCCCCTTGCGGTCACCGGCATGGGCCGCGGCCACGGCAAACACCATCGTCAGACTGCTCGACAGCAGCACCAGCGTCATCACCGACGAGAAAATAATGGCGGGGTAGAACTCAAACGGCGTGGGCCACTCGTTCGACAGCCGTACGTAGCTATAGGCCACAATCAGCGCGGAGAACGTGAGCGCGTCCGACACGATAAACAGCCACATGCCCAGCTTCTTGTGGCCTACGGCGAATGGCGACACGCCGCCACCCCAGCTCGCTTCGACCGCCGCGGATGAGTGAGACATCAATCCTTACCTCCAAACCATCAGCAAAACAAACAGATAGACCCACAGCACGTCCATGAAGTGCCAGTAGATCGTGGTCGCCTCGACCGCCGCCGCCTGCGTCGCCCAAACCGCCCGGCGCCACACGCGGAAGACCGCGTAGGTCAGCGCCAGCAGCCCGCCGATGATGTGCACCGCGTGGGCCGCCGTGAGCAGATAGAAGAACGAACTGCTCGGGTTCGACGCCATGTAGATGCCCCTCGCGGAAAGCTCAGCCCAGCCAACAACCTGCGAAACCATAAACGCCATTCCCAACCCAAGGGTCACGGCCAACCAAGTCCGCAGTTCTTGGCCGAGTCCGGCGCGCATTCGCCGCTTGGCGAGTTCGATCGTGAAACTGCTGGCCAGCAGCACTGCGGTGCTGAGCCATAGCACTCCGGGTAGCTCTATTGCACTCCAATCGCCACCCAGTCCACTGCGGACGACCATGGCGCTGGTGAAGGCCGCGAAAACCATCACGATGCCACCCATGCCGACCCAGGTTCCCAGCCGGTAGCGATAAACCGCCGCCGCCACCGGGTCCCAGCCGTTACCACCCTCACCGCCGCCACCGTTGCTGTCTTTCCCACGGCCGCCGAAACCGCCTCCTCCAGTGGAGGTGCGGTCGCGCTGTTCCTCAGTCGCCGACGAAGGGGGAGTTAGGGTCGTGGCCATGCGCTAGTCACCCGAGGCCGGTCCGAAGGCCATATCGTCGGAGTTGGACTGCATGATGTAGTCCCTCCTAGCCTTCGGCACGCTGAACTCGTAAGGGCCGCGATAGACAGTGGGGATCTTGCCTTCGAAGTTGTCGTGTACCGGCGGGCTGGCTACAGTCCACTCTAAAGTGGTCGCCTCCCATGGGTTGTCACTGGCTTTTCGGCCTTTACGCAGGCTCCAGATGAAATTAAACAAGAACAAGAACTGGGCCATGATCGTGATGATCGCCGCGACGGTGATGAAGTATTGGAGCTCGTTCGCCCCGCTGGCTGCTAGATAGTCAACGCCGGTGCTCTCGGCATAGCGCCGCGGGTGGGCGATAAGCCCCAGGTAGTGCATCGGTCCGAAGATGGCGTAGACGCCGAGGAAGGTAAGCCCGAAGTGCACTTTGCCAATGCCCTCGCTCATCATGCGTCCGAACATCTTAGGAAACCAGAACGTGATGCCGGCAAACATGCCGAAGATCGCCGCCACACCCATGATTAGGTGGAAGTGGGCGACCACGAAGTAGCCGTCATGAAAGAAGAAGTCCACCGTGGGTTGACCCAGGAAAATGCCGGTGATGCCGCCTGTGACGAACAGCGAAACAAAGCCGATCGAGTACATCATCGGTGCCGTCAAGCGAATCTTGCCGCCCCACAGCGTCCCGATCCAGTTAAAGGTCTTGATGGCCGAGGGCACGCCGATCACCATGGTGAGAACGGAGAACACGAACGCCGAGTAGGGGCTCATGCCGCTCATGAACATGTGATGACCCCAAACGACGAACCCCAGGCCGCCGATAGCAAGAATGGCATAAACCATCGCCTTGTAGCCGAAAACAGGCTTGCGGGAGAAGGTGGAAAGGATGTGGGACGTGACGCCCATCCCCGGCAGAATGGCGATGTAGACCTCCGGGTGCCCGAAGAACCAGAACAAGTGCTGCCACAGGATCGGTGAGCCGCCGCTGTGGCCGGTGAGCGGGATGTCATTGATCACCAAGCCGCCGGGAATAAAGAAGCTCGTGCCCAAGTTGCGGTCGAGCAGCAACAGCACCCCGGCGGAGAAAAGCACGCCGAACGCCAGCAGGCCCAGAATGGCGGTGACGAACCACGTCCAGACGGTGAGCGGCAGCCGCATCATCGTCAAGCCCTTGGTACGCAGGTGCAGCGTGGTGACGATGAAGTTCAACGCGCCGAGCAACGCTCCCACACAGAAAAGCGCGATGCTGATAAGCCACCAGTCCTGGCCGTTTTCGGCGATCTGGGCGCTGTCGAGGGCGCTCAGTGGCGGATAGGCCGTCCACCCCGAAATCGGCGCGCCGCCCACGGTGAAGAACGCCATCATTAATGCACAGAACGAAAGAAACGTGACCCAGAAAGACAGCATGTTGAGCCGCGGGAAAGCCATGTCAGCGGCCCCGATCTGAATCGGCAAGATGTAGTTGCCGAAGCCACCCTGCGGCGCCGTGGTCAGCACCATGAAAACCATGACGGTGCCGTGCATCGTCATCAGGGCCAGGTAAAACTCGGGTGTCATCATTCCGTCGGGGGCGCCAACCGGGAACAGGGCTCCCAGCCAGCCGAAAGACTCCCCCGGCCACACCAAGCGCAGTCGCATCAGCAGCGACAGACCCATCCCAATGCAAACCGCCACGATCGCGAGCAGGATGTACTGGATGCCGATGACCTTGTGGTCCAGGCTGAAGATGTACTTCCAGATAAAGCTCTTCGGTTCAGGGTGACGGTGAACCTCAACGTATTCCGCTACTTCTGACATGAACTTGCTCTCCTACGACGGTTCTCAACATCGGCCCAACAACCAACTTGGCAGGAGGACGCCGTCCCTCCCGAGGTATTCGAATGTTTCGGGGTGCTCATTTATTCCAGGAAAGAGTACTGCTCTTCGAGCCACGTGTCGTACTCGGCCTGCTCTTTCACCTCCATGTAGCTGCGCATCTTGTAGTGGCCAAGGCCGCACAGCTCCGAGCAGACGATTTCGTACTTTCCGACCCTGTCCGGCTTGAACCGAAGCTTCCCCTCCAAACCCGGGACCGTATCGAGCTTGATCCTGAGCTCTGGAACGAAGAAATTGTGAAGCACATCCTTCGAGCGAAGGACGACCTCGATTTCTTTGTTGACGGGGACGGCCATCGTGGGAACAATGACGTCATCCTTGCCGTCGGCATGGCTGCGATCCACCCCGAGAGGATTGCCCAGGGTGTCGTCGATCTGGTTGACGTCCAGCGGCCCGAACTTGCCGTCTCGTCCTGCGTAGCGCATGTTCCAAACAAACTGCTGGCCGGTTACCTCGACCACGACTCGGTCGGCGAGAGGCGGCGCCGATCGAGCTTCGGCAAACCGTGCCTCAGCCCACACCGTGTAGCCCATGAATGTCAGTCCGACGAACAGAACCGTGGCCGCCACGGCCCACAGGAGCTCCCAGCGGTCGCTGCCGGTCACATAGGAGGCGGGCCCGGCCCGGCGCTTCCCGAACTTCCATACGGCATAGCCGAGGGCAAGGTGGGACAGGATGAAGATGATGCCGGTGACAACGCAGGTCAGCAAGAACTGGTCGTCCACCGCTCGGGCGTGATCGGTGATCGGCTCCGGCGGCCACCACCATCTGGTGATGAAGGGGAGGGACAACGCGAAACAGATGATCCAGATAACAAGTGCCAGCACAAAGGCCATACAAGCTCCGATCGCCTGAGTGTCGGCAAGGGCCGCGACGACAGTCAGGCGTATCTACTCCATTACAAAGAGCATCAGTGTAGCAAACCGGCCGCGCCGGTTTCCAAGTCGAACCCGGCTTCAACGAGGCTGGTTCAGAGGCGGTTGCCGCCGCCGCTTGTCTTGTTCCGCTTGTTTTGT
Organism: Bryobacterales bacterium; assembly: GCA_965261065.1. Taxonomy (GTDB): domain Bacteria; phylum Acidobacteriota; class Terriglobia; order Bryobacterales; family UBA6623; genus JAKZVK01. The sequence continues at coordinate 1,316,350 of OZ253444.1, forward strand.
TCGCGGCGCGGTGCTAGCTTTTGGATTGCCGTCTTGGTTCGCCGGGTCAGGAGGTTTGAAAGCAGTGCATCGACTAGCGTGGCATCTCCGGGTATGGGGTCTCGCCCTCGCCCTCTCGTGCACCCAAACCGCGCGGGCCGATGTGGTCGAGCAGGGTCCGAAAGATTCGCCGCCGTCCGGGTTGATGGCCGGGGTGGCACGGGCGGACATCACGCCTCCCGTGGGGATTGCGCAGTTGAATTGGGGGTCGCAAACCCACATCAACTCCGTCGGCAACGACCCGGTCGGCATGGTGGCGACGGCGCTGGTTGTGGCCAACGGCGACCAGAAGTTCGCCATGGTCGACGTCGATACGATCCTGATCCGGTTCTTTCAACCAGCGATCGAGCGGGCGGCGAAACAGACCGGCATCCCCGCACAGCACATACGGCTCGCCGCCACGCATACGCACGCCGGGCCCTATCTCTCCGCGGCCAAGGGTCCCGCGGGCGTCGACCTCTCACCGCATCTCAAGATGATCGGCCGTTATCGCGAGCAGGTCATCGATAAGATTGTCGGGCTGATCGCCGAAGCAGATCGCAACCTGCGTCCTGCACACATCTACGGTGGACGCGGCACCGGTACGATCAACATCAACCGCCGTGTTCGAGCCCGGGGCGATGATCCGCCGGCGGTGGGACGCAACCCTGACGGCTTCATTGACCGCGAACTGGTCGTCTTCCGCATCGACGGCACGGACGGCAAGCCGATCGCAGTTCTGGCGAACTTCCAGTGCCACGGCACAGTGCTCGCTTATGAGAACAAGTACGCCTCGCCCGATTGGCCCGGTATGACGCGCAAGGTGGTCGAACAGGCGTTCCCGGGAGCACTGTGCCTGTTCTTTCAGGGGGCGGCGGGAAACCAGGGGCCGATCGAGGGCTTTACAGGGGACTTGAGCGTGCCGCACCGTCTTGGGTCGATCCTGGGGCATCAAGTCGCAGGAGTCGCTCACAGCATTGAGACGGTACGCCGCGAGCCGACGTTCGAGGGCTTCGTCGAATCGACGGCGTATCAAGCGAAACAGCACTGGCGCGTGAAAGGACCCCGCGACGCTACGCTGAAGTTCACGTCGAAGTTGGTTGATCTCCCCCGGCGCCAATACACGCAGGAAGAGATCACCGCCATGGTAGCGCGGGTGGCCGCGGCCCGCCGGCAGGTCGAGGCGGAGCGCGGCGGTAACGATCCGTGGAAGAAGCATCAAGCGGAAGCCCGGCTGCGGCGGTTCGGCGATTTACTCAAGAAGTGGAAGGCGCCGGTCGATCCTTCGCCAATCCGGGTGGAGGTGCAGGTACTGCGAATTGGCGATGTGGCGATTGTCGCCATGCCGGGAGAGCCTTTCGGCGAGATCGGTGTGGCCGTGAAGAAAGCGTCGCCGTTTGCTTTCACGATGTTCGCCGCCTACTCGAGCGGCGTGGGCGGCGACTACATTCCGATCGAGGCTGAGTACGCTTTCGGGGGCTATGAGGTCGAGCGGTCGCCTTATGGACGTGGCGCGGCCGGGAAGCTCATCCGAGAGACCATTGCACTGTATGAGGACGTGAAGTGAAGATATTGGACCAGCGCGGGCTTGCGCCCGCGCGCCCGCGGATTCACATCCGCAGCTCCGTTGTGGTGGGTGGACGAGCCCATAGCCAGTGACGAGCCGACGCGAATTTCTACGGGCGACTTCCTTGGCCACCGCCGGCGCGATAGGAGTTGCCCCGGCTCTGGCGCAAACCTCCTCGACCGACACCTTCCGCCTATGGGCTTTCAGCGACGCCCACGTCGGCAGCGATCGCCGCTACGGCCGCCGCGAGAGCTTGGTCGAGGCGATTTCGCAGTCCGAGTTCGGCACGACCGACGGCGCTCCGCCGTTTGACTGGGACGCCGCCGTCGATCTCGGCGACCAGTCCGGCGCGCAGCATCTGCCCGATGACCCGGAAGGCGAGGAAGTCGTCCGCCAATTCGGCAAAGCCCTCGAGAAGCATAGGCGCGAGGACATCTATAGCCTCTGCGGAAACCACGACCGTAGCGGCATGGACGAGCCCAAGAACTGGTGGTGGCACAAGTGGCTCGACCCGATGGGGGAGTACACGAAGTACTCGGGCGTCGATGCCGGCAAACGCACGTATCCGGTCGAAGGGACTTGGGAGCGGTACTCCTTCCAAGTGGGCAACGTGCTTTTCCTAATGATGAGCGACATCAACGAGCCCACGAGCCGCCCGGGACGGGACCTGCTCGGCGGCAACCCAGGTGGCGTGGTGTCAGGTGAGACCTTCGAGTGGTGGCGCCGGATGGTCGAGGCCAACCAGGACAAGATCATCGTCTCGGCGCACCACTATGTACTGAAGAACACGACCGTCGCCTCGGGCGAGTGGGAAGGCATGCGCAAGGACGCAAGCGGCCTCTGGCGCTCGTACTATCACGGCTACAAGCCGTTGGGAACACCCAAAGGCGCGTCTTATCTCTATTGGGTCGACGGGGTACGAGATGCGCAGGCGTTCGAGAGATATTTGCAGGCCCATCCCGGGGCCATCGACCTTTGGCTCGGCGCCCATACCCACACCCACCCCGACGACACCTACGGCGGCAAGACGCATGTCGAGAGCCGTTGGGGCGTGCACTTCGTCAACGTGTCCGCGTTGGCCAGGCACCACGCGCGATTGACGACCGTGCCGATGAGCCGCTACTTCACGTTTCGGGGAAACGAACTGCGGGTGCAGTGCTACTTGCACTCCTGTGACTATGCGGCGCCTGGATGGTACCCGAGGGTGGAGAGGCGGTTGAAGCTCGCCAGGCCTTTTCGGTGGGGGTAGCGCGCCTTGACGGCCCCCTCTCGGTAACGCAGGTGCTCGACCCCAAAGACTTATGGCAAGGAACCAGAGTTCTCTCGAGCGTTGCTCTTGGGCCAATGCGCCCCTGCTCGACGACTATCACGACAAGGAGTGGGGCGTCCCCGTTCACGACGACCGGCTGCTGTTCGAGCACATCGTTCTCGACGGCGCGCAGGCGGGCTTGAGTTGGCTGACGATCCTCAAGAAGCGCGAGGCCTACCGCAAGGCGTTCGACAACTTCGAGATCGACAAGGTCGCCCGCTACCGCCAGCCGCGCATCGAGAAGCTGCTCGGCAATGCGGGGATCGTCCGCAACCGGCTCAAGATCGAGTCGGCGGTGAAGAACGCCCGCGCGACGCTGGCCGTGCAAGAAGAGTTCGGCAGCCTCGACGCCTACTTGTGGAGTTTCGTCGACGGCCGGACCATTCGCAACCGCTGGCGCAGCATGAAGCAGGTCACAGCCATCAGCAAGGAGTCCGACGCCATGAGCAAAGACCTCAAGAAGCGCGGATTCAGTTTTGTTGGCTCCACCATCTGCTACGCCTTCATGCAGGCCTCGGGCATGGTCAACGACCATGTCACCGGCTGCTTCCGCTACCCGGAATTGGGCCCCTGAAGCGGCCGTCTCCTCTCCCGAGACTGTTTTTTCTTGGAGTTTGTTAACCTCAGGCGCTTGCCGAGCGTTGTGAGGGTGTAAGCAAAACAGCGCCGCCGGGCTACGCTCCACCGCGCGCTCGTGGCGGTCTGGTCAGTTCAAAAGGAGGATTCCAATGCACCAGCAGTATCTTTTCCTTACGATACAGAATGTTGCGGTTCCCCTTGGTTTGTTTGCGATGATCGTGTTGCTCGTCTGGTTCAGCCACCGGCAGAAGCAAGCGAGGGCACGGGATCGCGCCGAGTTGAACAAGCACTTCCTCGACAAGTTCACTTCGGGCCAGGATTTGACGGAGTTCCTGGGCAAGGAAGGCGGCCAGCGCTTTCTCGACGAGATGTGGGCGGAGCGCGATACCACGAAGGAGCGAATCCTCGGCACGATCAAAGGAGGCGTGGTCTTGACGACCCTCGGAGTCGGCATGCTGCTGCTCACGTTCTTCTGGGATGAGGACGTCATCGTTCCAGCCCTGCTCGTGTTATCGGTGGGAGTCGGGTTGCTGCTTGCCGCCTGGATTGCTTACCGCTTCTCGACGGCATGGGGAATCAGTAGGGACGACGAGCCGGCAACGCCCAGCCAACCCGCGGCGTAAGATCGAATCACGACTGCGGTCGAAGAGGATGCCATGCTCGAGCAGTTGGTAGGGTGGACGGAAACTGCGGCGGCAGCGCCCCTGGCTGGGGACTCTGCGTCGACGGCGACCGTTCCCCTCGAGACGATGGACGAGGCGGCCTTTCAAGCTCTTTACCAGAGGACGGCCCCGGCGCTTGGGGCCTATGTCCGCCGCACCTGCGGGCAACCGGACCTGGCCGAGGACATCCTCCAAGAGACGTTCCTCAAGTTTCTGAAGGCGGCCCCCAGGCCGGCCATGGACGAGGCCTCCACGCGGGCCTATCTCTACCGAACGGCCACCACGTTGATCGCCGACCATTGGCGCAAACGGAAGCGCGAAGAGGCGTGGAGCCTGAAGGCGATCTTCCGCACGAAGACGGCGCAGCCCGATACGCTGAGCGGTGACATGGCCCGCATGTTCGAGCGCCTGGCCCATCGCGAGCGGGCGCTGCTATGGCTGGCCTATGTCGAGGGCTTCGACCATCGCGAGATCGCGGCGGTGCTGGGGTTGCGAGTGAAGAGCATCAAAGTTTTGCTGTTCCGCGCGCGTAAGAAACTCGCCGCCATTCTTACGAGCGAGGGCCTCGCGCCGGAGATGGGGTCATGAAGCGCACTGCATGTAATTACGAAGACGCCGTGGCCAAGGCGGCTCGCCAGGGCGGGTGGGACGACTCGCTTAGGGAGCACGTCGGCTCGTGCGAGCACTGCCGCGAGATCGCCGCGGCCGCTGGCTGGATGGCGACCCTGGCCGGCGACGCCCGAAACGATCCAGCTCTGCCCGATCCCGGCTTGATCTGGCTGCGGGCCCGCCTTGAAGAAATCCAACAGGCGGACGAGCGCGCGCAGCGTCCCTTGGACATCGTCAACATTGCCGCCCTCGTTGTCGTGGCAGTCGGCGCCGTCGGTTTGTGGGTTAGGGAGGGTTTGCCGTTGCAGGAATTGTGGTCGAAGCTGCAAGCCACCCTGACGTCCGGTCGATTCGACCTGACCTACCTCGACTTTGCTTCGCCGGCCGTGTCAACAGTTGCCTTTGGCTTGCTTGTCTTTGCTCTACTGCTGCTTTTGCGTCCGCTGGTTGCAGAGGACTGACGGTTCGCGGACGCTCGAACGCCCCTGCCGTGTTCTCGATGGCATCCAGGGCTGGTTAGTCTGGGCGTTTTGACAATCTCTCCGGGTGGTGGGAAGATCATCTCAAAGGTCAACTGCGGAGCAAGACAGTGGCGACCATTACGGTATCCCTACCCGAATCCCTCAGGAAGTTCGTTGAGAATCGAGCTTCTGCGCAGGGGTACCACTCTCCCGGCGAATACGTGAACCACCTGCTTGAAGAAGAGCACAGGCGCGACACTCAGAACCGGCTCGACAGCCTGCTGCAAGAAGGAATCGACTCCGGAGAGCCTGAGGAAGTTGGGGCAGCCTACTGGGATCGCAAGCGGCGCGGGCTTGCCTCAGGGCTGGGTGACGACCACGAGAAGCCCGGGTGATCGCCAAGGTCGTCGTCCGTCCTCGGGCCGACCGTGACTTGGACGAACTCGCCCTCTACATCGCCGAGAACAACCTCGAAGCAGGCAAACGGTTCTACGACGGGCAGAGAAGGCCTTGCAGCGTATCAGCCAGATGCCCCAAGTAGGGCATCGGTACAGTTCAGAACGGTACCGGCGGGATGAGATTCGGGTGTGGCCCATTCCCGGATTCGAGAAGATCCTCGTGTTCTATCGCGTTCGGAAAGATGTGATCGACGTCGTTCGAGTACTGCATGGCGCGAGGGATATCCGGCGCTTGCTCGACCTATGACTCCAGTCCATGGCACTACCGATGATGTAGCCGCTCAATCAAGGAACATCTGATCAAGGATAACGTCACGCACCGCGGCCACCGGTAGCTCGTTGTTCTCGTGTACCAAGTCGCCTTGGGTGATAAGCAAGGGCTGCTTCGACGTGCTCTGCTCGATTCTCCCGTGCGAGCCGCGAACCAGCGATGGGTCGAGGGGGATCACATCGAGCAGGGTGCGAAACCCGAGTTTTCGCTTGAGGAGCTTCCAGCCCACGGTGAGCTTCGGGAAGCGGATGGCCGGGTCCAGGAACAGCTCGACAGGGTCGTAGCCGGGCTTGTGGTGGATGTCGACCGTGCGAGCAAAATCAGGCGCTTTGGCGTCGTCGAGCCAGTAGTCATAGCTGAACCATCGGCGTGGTTCGGCCACGAGTAATAGGTCACCGGCTCGCGCGTGGTCGAGGCCGACCTGAGCTTGCCCACTCCGGTCGAGCACCTGTTCCACTCCCGGCACGCTCCGGCAGACGTCAGCGTACCGCCCGATCTGGCTCGGGTCTTTGACGTACACGTGGGCCACTTGATGGTCAGCAACGGCGAAGGCAGGCGAGGCTCCGGGGTCGAGCAGTTCAAGTCCCTCCTCTTCGCGGACCCGAATTCCCCCCTCCTCCCGCAACAAGCGGTTGATGTGCACGGCGTCGTCAACGGCCTCGATGCCGTATTCGCCGCAAACAACTACGCGCACACCGTTTCCGTCGAAGTAGTCGATCAGCCCTCCGGCAGCATCGTCGATTTCGGCCAGAGCCTTCGGGATGCCGGCGTGGTTTGGCCCCAGCTTCTGGAGCGCGTAGTCGAGGTGCGGCAGGTAGATCAACGTGAGCGTCGGACGGTGGCGTTCGTGCACCAAGCGGGCGGCGTCGGCGATCCAGCGGCTCGAGGCGATCGACGAGCCCGGTCCCCAGAAGTTGAATAGCGGGAAAGGCCCGAGCCGCTCTTGCAGCTCGTCACGCAGCTCGGGTGGGTCGGCGTAGCAGTCGGGAATCTTGCGCCCATCGGCCTTGTAGATCGGCCTCGGCGTGACCGAATAGTTCGCCGAGGAATACATGTTGAACCACCAGAACAAGTTCGCGCAGGTCACCGACGGATCGCGCGTGCGAGCCGTCTCCCAGACCTTTTCGCCATGGACGAGGTGGTTCGATTGTTTCCAGAAACGCACCTCCGCTGACTCGCGGTCGTACCAGCCGTTGCCGACGATGCCGTGATCGCGAGGCGTCAAGCCTGTGAGCATACTTGATTGAACGCTGCACGTGACCGCGGGCAGCCCCGGCTTCAGCCGACGCAGCGCTCCCCGACGAGCGAAGGCGTCCAGGCGCGGGCAGTGCTCGCCAAGCAAGCTCTGGTTGAGCCCGACCACGAGCAGAACGGCTGTTGGATGAGCCATGAGTTACTGAGAAGTCCCAGAAGCAACCCCGAGAAAGTAGGGGCACGCCATAGCGTGCCCACGGGCTCGGCATGCCGAGCCCCTACATCCTCGTACCCTATACGCCGATAGCGTGCGATGTCGCTCAGACAATTCAGCTATGTTCCCGTCACTCGACGATGCAACCACACAGTGGCCGCGAAACACCCCAGCGCAACGACCGACAGCCCGGGCCGCCCCAGCACATTCAAGAAGAACACATCGAGCAGGCAGAAACCGCTGATCCAAGTCAGCACGGCCCTCTTGGTCTTCGGCGGCGTCGCGAAGACCGCCCGCACCGCTCGCGCCTGCCAAGCCACCAAAACCGCGGCCGCCACACCGGACGCCGCGGCCGTTGCCGCTACGATCCACACGCCCGGCGCCAGCGCGATCGCCGGGAGCGCCGGGCCGATCCAGCGCCGCGCGTCGAGTTGGGCCTCGTTTTCGGCCCGAGCCACGAAGGTGAAGGCCAGGGTGTAGAGCGTCACCGCGGAGCCGAACCACAACACCTGCTCAACCGAGGCCGGCCAGGCGATGGCCGCCGCACAGACCGCATACACCAGGCCTCTTGCCAGGCCCATCAGCACCACCGTCCAAGCCTGCCGCTGGTGCAGCAGGTCGTAGGCGACGATCACGAGGACCAATGCAGCTCCGGTTACCGCCGCGGCTGTTCCCGTGACGGCGAGCAGCGCCCACCCGGCAGCGAGGGCAAACGCCGCCACGCGGTAGGCCGCCGCGCGTGAGATGCGTCCGGAGGGGATCGGCCTTTCCGGCCGCTCGGCGGCGTCAATCTCGGCGTCTGCCGCGTCGTTGAGCGCCATACCACCTGCGTAGAGCAACGCCACACCGCCGGCACACAGAGCCACGACGTGCCAAGAGATCTCTGCCGTGCCCGCGCCGAGCGCGCAGCCTGTGAGCACGTTTGGCAGCACGGTCGGCAGATTCGAAACGCGCAGAAGCCCGGCGTAGGTGCGCAGCGTCGACGGCCGATCGTTCATGAAGCAGGGGCTGCCGATGGGACCCGGTCGCGCAGCCAGCTCAACTCCCTGGCGATTCCCTCCGAGAGCTCGGCCGCCTGCAGCTCTGGGGGCAACACGCTCCAGGCGTACGTCTCGGCCTCGAAGTGCCGGACGTGGGAGCTGCGTCCCACCTCGGTCATGAACTCGTTGATATGCCCCTGAGTGGTCTCGAGCAATCCGAAGCGATCGATGTAGAGGGGTATGTGGAAGTGGATGCGCCATTCGCCCGAGGGCTTGGCACCCGCGTCGCAGGCAGCAATCGCAGCCGGCAAGTCGTCAATGAAGCTGTCGGCGAAGCCATCACCACTCCTCCCGCGGATCACGGTCTGATGCAGGTAGCGGTCCTCGGCGAAACCGCGGAGCTGATCGAGAGCCGCCCTCCGCGCACCCTCAGCTAGCTGATCGAAATCCACTCGTACGGCTGACGACACCTGCACCTTCCCGATCTCGATGCCCGCGCCGGCGTAGCGACGCAAGGCCTCGGCGTGGTCTTCGAACATCACCGCGGCATGGCAAACGTCATAGCAGACACGCAGGTACCGGCGGATCTGTTGTTCGTCGGCCTGCCTTAGGAGGTTGTTCTGAAACAGGCTAACGACATCCTCGGAAGTATCGAGGTAGCAGCCGGGCTCGGGCTCCAAATCGACGTGGATCAGTCGCCCCGTCTCCTGCTCAAGCCGATGCAGATGCTCGACGAGCCGACACAGGTTCCGGGTCGCTTCCTCCACCTCGGTGGGCGAGTCCGCGAAGGATCTGCCCCAGCCGACCGGGAGTGTCGAGATGCTACCTTCCGCTCCTTCCGCCAGCAGCCTGTCTTGGATCGCGACCAGATCGAGCGTGTAGTCGAGCCGCTCGCGGCTCCGCCAATCGGGCTGGTAAACCTTGTGCTTGACGACCGGCTCGTGAAAGTCGCCGTGCGGAAAGCCGTTGAACGTGAAAGGGACGAGACCCCTCTCGCCGAGCCAGTCGGCGAACTCGGCAGCGCGGTCCTGTTCGATCAACTGCCGCGCCGCCTTCGCCGACAGCCACAGCCCGATGCCCATCGGAGCGTCCGGACTCACCCGCGCTTTCACGGCCAGCGCATAGCGCTCGAGATTCGCGCGAGTCTGTTCGTAGCTCGCCCCGGCATGAACGTTGGTGCAATAGCCCAACATCGTGCCCGGACCGAGCCCGTCACGCATCATCAACCTTGAACTTGTCGCACTGGCTCAAGAACGTGCGCGGGTTGTCGAAGGAGATCGTCTCGAAAACGGAGGGCGGGTGGCCGCGGCGTCTTAACTCGACAGCGGTCTTGGGGACGTTCATCGGGTCGCTGGGGCCCCAATCGCCGGCGGAGTTGATCCACAGCCGCTCGGTGCCGTACGTCTCTATGATGTCCGCCGCACGCTGGACGGTGCATTTCGAGTCCGGGTAGAGCGTCATGCCGCCCCAGAAGCCTTCGTCGAGCACCATCTTGACGGTGTGCTCCTCGACATGATCGATGAGCACGCGGCCGGGTTCGATGTGGCCGTTCTGTTTGATCGCGTCCATGATGAGACGCGTGCCTTTGCGCTTGTCTTCCAGATGCGGCGTGTGAACGAGGATTAGTTGCTCGTGCTTGTCGGCCAGCGCAATCTGCTCTTCCAGGATCTCCAACTCGTTGCGGGTGTTCTTATTGAGCCCGATCTCGCCCACGCCCAGAACGTTCGCTTTGTCGAGAAACTCGGGGATGATGGCGATGACGTCCCGCGCGAGGCCGGTATCCTCAGCTTCTTTGGGGTTGATGCAGATCCACGTGTAGTGCTGGATGCCGTACGCGGCCGCGCGCTTGGGTTCGTAGTCGGTGAGCAGGCGGAAGTAGTCGAAGAAGCCTTGCGCCGACGAGCGGTCGTAACCGGCCCAAAACGCAGGCTCGGTCAGCGCGACACAGCCGGCCTCGGCCATGCGCCGGTAGTCATCGGTCGTGCGCGAGACCATGTGGATGTGTGGGTCGATGTACCTCATGGCAGTCGAAGGCCCTCATTCACTCCCTGGGTAGGCACCGACGGCCCCTTTGCCCGGCGACTTTGGGATCGGGTCGGTGCTGGGATCGCTGAGCGCATCGAGCACCCGCCGCGACCGTTCGCCGGTGCCGTCGGTCAGCAGGCCGAGCGCCTGTCGCATGGCCGCGACACGGAAGTCTTCCGCCTCGCCGTCGGGTTGCGCCCGATCGACGCGGTCGAGAAACGCCGCGATGTCGATCATCTTGGCGCGATGTTCGAGGAAGTAGAGGTCCACGACCTGCTTGCGCGTCAGTGGACTGGATTGTGATTGCCGTGCCACGGCGGAACCCCCTTGCCGCGTTTCGATTGAGGCCGTTTGAAAGCGCGCTCGCAAGCGAATCGCCCGATCGGCCCACCTCAGTTTACTCCAAGGAGCGATGCCCAAATACCGACCGCTGCTTCGGCTCTAGCGACCTCCGAGGGGCGTGAGAGCTCGTGCCGGACTGCTCCCTTACGGTCACGGCTCGGTTTTCCGTCGCATCGGTGGTCACGGCGAACCGTATGGAATTGAGACGCTTCTTTCCTACGGCAGCACCTTCAACCTTACCGCTGACGGAGCGCTCTTCGACCGATAGACCCGCTGCGTCGCCTTTTGAAAATCCTCTTTCTTGGCGTTGTAGATATCAACGAACTTCTGTGGATTGCGGTCCACCAGCGGGAACCACGAGCTTTGCACGTGCACCATGATGCGGTGGCCGCGGCGGAACGTGTGGTAGGCGTCCGGCATCACGTACTCGACCTTCGCGACCTTGCCGGGCTCGAAAGGCTCGGGCTTCTCGAAACTGTTGCGGAACTTGCCGCGCATCGCCTCGCCGCGCACGAGCTGCTGATAGCCGCCCATCTTCACGCCCGTCGGGTTCGGGTCCGGGTCGGGGAAGTCCCCTGAGTAAACGTCGATCAGCTTGACCACCCAGTCCGAGTCCGTTCCGGTCGTTGAGACGAACAGGCTCGGGGTGATCGGCCCGGCGATCGTGACGTCTTCCTCGAGGATGTCGGTCACGTAGACCAGCACGTCGGTTCGTGAGCCGGCGAAACGCTGGTCGTCGAGCATGTGCTCGCGCGTCATGCCGATCGAGATGTTGGGGATGAAGGGCACAGGCTTGGCCGGGTCGCTGATGTACTCGTCGAAAGCCGACTTGCCGTCCGCCGCCGGGGGGTCAAAGCTGAGCTTGCCGTCTTCGCGGAGGTAGAGCGTTCTCGCCGCGACGTTCTTTGGCGGCCAGGCGTCGTACCGGCGCCAGTGGTTCGTGCCGGTTTCGAAGACGTAGGCCTCAGGCAAATCGAACTCTTTGTCCTCTTCCGGGCCCGCCTCTGGGCCCTTCAAAAAGTGCTTAAAGAAGGGCAGCTCGATCTTCTCGCGATAGAAAAGTGACGTTTTCGCGTTGAACGGCACATGGCCCATCTTGTCGCCGTCATGGCTCGCCCACTGCCCGTGATACCAAGGGCCCATCACCAGCGTGTTGTACGCGTCGGGGCTGTTCTTCTCAATCGATTCATAGACCTTGAGCGGCCCGAAGAGATCCTCGGCGTCAAACCAGCCGCCGACGGTCATCACTGCCGGCTTGATGTTCTTGAGGCTCCGACGAAGGTCCCGTGCCTTCCAGTAGTCGTCGTAGGAACCGTGCTTGCTCATCTCGTTCCAAAACGGAACCTCGTTCTTGAAGTACTTTTCATTGAGGTTGGTCAGCGGCCCCAAGTTGAGATAAAACTCGTAGCCGTCGGGCGTCTTGAAGTCGAAGCGCCGCGGTGGTTCGCGGGTCGGCTCGTCCACGGGCATGCCGAAGCGCCAGAAGAAGCGGAAGGCGTGCGCCAGGTAGAACGCGCCGTTGTGGTGGAAGTCGTCCCCGATGAACCAATCAGTGACCGGCGCTTGCGGCGACGCGGCCTTCAGCGCCGGATGCGCGTCGATCACTCCCATCGCCGTGTAGAAGCCGGGATAGGAGATGCCCCACTGCCCCGCCTTGCCGTTGTTGTTGGGGACGTTCTTTACCAACCAGTCGATCGTGTCGTAGGTGTCACTGCTTTCGTCGATGTCCTTCGGGCCGTTCTTCACCGGCATGTGAGGACGTACGTTGACGAACTCACCCTCCGAACCCATGCGGCCGCGCACATCTTGGTAGGCGAAGATAAACAGGTCTTTGGCGAACTCACGCGACGGCCCGATGCGGGTCTTGTAGGCATCCACGCCATAGGGCCGCACGCTGTAGGGAGTGCGGAAGAGCATGATCGGGTACGGCTTCGAGACGTCCTTGGGAGCGTAGACGGCTGTGAACAGCCGCACACCATCCCTCATCGGGATCATGTACTCGTACTTGGTGTAGTTCGCCTTGATCCATACGGCGTGCTCCTCGGGGGTCTCTTTGTCCGGCGCGACCGAGGACGCTTGGACGACGGCGCAACCGACGATGAGAAGCAACAACCTGCAGACACTCATGAGCACAATCCTAGGTTTTTAGTCGACGGGGCGGTCCCGTGTGCCGATATCGTAACGCAGCCGGCCCTCAGCCATGTTTTGCCCAGCGTACGCGGATTGAATCATCAAGCTACAGGGCTAAGCGAACTGCGATCTATGGTTCCAGGCGCTTGAGAAGAATATCTCGGAACTCGATGGTCATGGGCGGCCCGCCGTGCAGTTGCAGCCCGATGACGCCCCGCTCGATGCGCTGCGCGTCTTCGTTGTCGACGACCTCTGACGCCCTCTTACCATTGATCGAGAAGTACATGTGCCGTCCGTGCACGACGACGTGGACCTCGTTCCAGTCGCGCCTGCGAACGTCGCCCGAGGTGAGCGCCCCCTCGATCGCGGTGACGTGTTTCTCCCCCTGTTCGTCGATAACGACGCGTTGGCCGCGCTCGACCAGATACGAGCCGCGCGGCGCTCCGTGGAAGTCCCAGGAACCAAGCACCCGCGGGCCGATGCCGACGTGCCCGAAGTCGGCGTGATAGCCCTTCACTCGATGGGTCGACGACTCACCCAGCAGGCTGCGGATGTGGATGCCCGAGTTGCCCTCAGTCCGAAAGCGGTAGCTGAGTTTTAGCTCGAAATCAGCCAGGTCGCCGCCCTTCCAGATCAGGTCCGACCCAGTGCCGTCGTTGCTTCCGACCAGGAGCCCGTCTTGCACCGACCACGCTGCCTGTTGATCCGACGGGATCACGCGCCAACCGTCGAGGGTCTTGCGGTTGAAAATGAGGGTGAAGGTGTCGGGGTCGGCTGCGTTTGCTGTGAGAAAGCTCAGGCAGACGATCAACAGTGCGACCGGGGCCTTCGATCCGTCGAGCTTCATCTTGTCCTGCGGTCCGACCGGTAGCCGGCGGGGGCAATCGATGACTATCTTACAGCCCCAGGAGGACTGTGAGACCAGCGCAGCAGGACGGGCCGGCCTGCTCCTCAGCTCAAGGTACGGCCGCGGGCCCTACGGCGATCGTGACATCGCCGCGGCTCGTGACGACGTTGCCGCCGCAGTCCACTTCGATCACGATCGAAACGGTGTCCCCCAGCGTGACACCGGCAGGAATCACAGCGTTGATCTGGTTCACGCCCACCAGCGTGGGATGAAGCACCGGGAAGGTCAGCGCGGGTATCCCGTCGACGATCACGCGTACACCCTTGGTCGGCGCCGGCAGAATCGGGTTGCCTGCGTTGTCAAAGCCGGGGATGTCTCCGGTAGCGGTTGGTATGTTCACGGGCCCCAAGCCATTGGCCCAGATGATGATCACACCGCCGATCAGGGCCGGCGTAGCCGGTGCCGCTCCCAACGATCCATCGGCCTGCGCGAAACTGCCGTCGAGGTTCTGCACGATGGCGCGGCCGGGGCCGAAGTCAAACGTGAAGATGCCGGGGGACGCCGGAGCCGCATTGACCGCGAAGGGTTCGCTCCACACAGTCCCCGTCTGATCCTGCCAGTGCACTCTGACATCGACGGTGCCGGAACTCACATCGAGGGTCCAGGGTACCTGAACATTCGCCTGATCGAACGGGCCGTCGAAAACGCCGAACAGCGCCCCCTCTACGTCGTTGAATGTCACCGAGAGGCCATCCAGGTTCATGCTGAGCGGCACGGTGGAAGCCACAGCCGTCGTGTCGGTAAACTCTCCGCCGATTGCAACGATCGACCCCGGCGAGATCAAGGCCTGGAACCCGGCGGCATCGAACACGCCGCTGACCTCGTGGCTCGGAGGCGGCGGGGGAGATGGTGGGCCGCCACCCTTCGACTCAACCGTCTCCTGGCTGTGGTAGATGTTGTCGCCGGTGTTCTCCTGGTCACCGTTAGCGGCGTTGCCGCCCGTCACGAAGATCACCGGGCCGATGTCCGTCGCCGGGGCGGTCCAATTCACCCCGTAGGTCGCCATGTCAGGGCCAAACTTGGCAAACAGATGCTCGGGAAACTGCAGCCCGCGAGTCAGCGGCGGACAGGGGTCGAACTGATCGAAGTCCTCGATGATCTACACCTGGGGATCCGTTCCCGTTGGCGTAAACGTGCCGGCTTGCCGGCAGCCGTCCGGCGTCCGCGAAGTGATCTGAAACCCGAAGCGTTGCTGCAGCGGGTCGGGGTCACTCACCTTGACTTGAACGAGGACGGTCTCGCCAGGTGAGTATTGGTAGTTGTTGATCGGCCCGCCGTTGATTGATATCTCGACGCTTCCGGCCCCTGTGTTCGGCGTCACATTGTGGCACTCGGAGTTGCTACAGGTGTCTTCGCCGGGGAAGTTGGCCCCGCTCGCGAGCTTGCCGTTGGTCCTACGAGGCTCAGGACCGTCCCGCTCCGAAAGAAGGAAAACCGGGAAGCAGAAGAACAAGGTCAACAACACCCCAAGCATCGCTCTGCGAGAATTCATAACCTCACCCTAAGTACGTCGGCAGCTACGTTAATCAGGAGCCTCGTCACCCGGCCCTCTCTAGTGGTTAACTCCTGCCTCCAGCCCTAAGTTTCGGTCGCAGCGTTATTTTTCGGGTGTAAGCGCGATGCCGGCTACCGCTAAAGCCTTCCGCGTGACCGTAGTTAAGGCCAATTCGAGCAGTCGTTCCGGTGTAACCCAGCGGTACCCACGAGGCGCCTTGCCCTGCAGCCGGGCGCGGTACACTTGACCCCGGTAGTCCCGAAACGTGATGCCGTGGCGGAACTCGCCGAGGCTCTCGCACCGCGTGAGTCCCAGGCCGTCGAAGCAGTCCGCGCCGAGCTTCTTGCCAGAGATTTCCGGGAGTTCCCAGAAGCCCGGCATCAGCGGCAGGTCGGCGGGACGTTGCCGCAACAGCAGCTTCGTCCCACGGCGATGGCCATATCAAGCTTTTCGGTCTTCGCCCTGGCCGCTTTAACCGGCCGCTGCTCCTGGACCCCCTTCTTGCGGGCCGCGCACGAGCCCCTCAAGGGACACAGCAGGCAACGGGGATTGCGCGGGGGACGCACAGCGTCGCACCCAGCTCCATGACGGCTTGGTTGAACAGGGCGAAGCGCCTTGGCGCACCGGCCTGACCCAGCGCCTGCGCCTGCTCCTCGATTCGGCCCCGTACCTCCACCTTCGAGATATCTCCCTCTTCGTTGAACAATCGCGTCAGTACGCGCAACACGTTGCCGTCGACCACGGCGTGGGGAAGGCCGAAGGCGATGCTGGCCACGGCGGCGGCGGTGTAGGCTCGGATGCCCGGCAGCGCGCGGATCGAGTCATAGTCACGCGGGAACTCGCCGCCATGCTCCTCGACGATGCGCCGGGCGGCCTGCTGCATCTGCCGGGCGCGGCGGTAGTAGCCGAGACCGCTCCAGCATTCGAGCAGTTGCTGTTCGGGCGCGTTGGCCAAGCTGTCAAACGTCGGAAAGCGATCGAGAAAGCGTTCGTAGTAGGGGATGACGGTGGTCACCCGCGTCTGCTGCAACATGATCTCCGAGAGCCAGATGCGGTAGGGATCTCGCGTGTTCCGCCACGGTAGATCTCGATGATGCCGACGGTACCAACGCAGCAGCCCGTGGACAAGATTGCGTGTTTCGTCGTGACTCAAACGCTTCGGCACGGAGTTTCGACCAAGTCCAGCCACACGGGCGACGTAGGGTTTTAGCCCAGCGTCAAGCCTTGGGCACGGTTCCAACAGGATTCGAAGCCCCGAAAGTAGGGGCGAGGGATTGTGGCTTGCTAGGAAATGCTCAACACCAGATAGGCGGCCACCACGGTCCCCACCAGGGCCGCTCCGTAACAGAGCACCGCCACCAGTCCGCCCAAATGCTTGATTTGAAAAGCATCGTAGAGCGTATGCCTGAACCGGTGGGCCCAATGAAACAGCCCAAGTGAGCACAACACGAAAAGATAAAGTTGAGTGATCGGGTGTCCGATCAAGGCCCGGAGACTTTCATAGCTGGGCGCTTCGATCCATCCGAGAGGGAAGGCCAAGCCGAAGAGCAGGAGGTGCACGGGTACCAGAAGGGCGGTGACGACGCCGCCGGCGCTAAAGATGCCCCAAAAGAACGGTTCACTTGATTTCTTTGCCATTCAGCCCCCCACGACCACCCAGGCCACGACGGCGGAGATCACGACCCAGGCCACATAGTTCGGCGCAATGATCATCGCCTCGGGCAGTTTCTTTCCACCCATGCGAACCACGACGGCCCGGGGCGTCGCGTTAAACCAAGTGACGGTGTGGAGTACGGCGAAAGGCAGACCCACGCCACTGATCACCACCATGATGGGGCTTGCGAGGCAGGCCTGATACTCCTCGTACGCTTCGGGCCCGTTGATCAAAGCGTTCACCAACATCAGCGTGATGACAACGAGGTACGCCACGAAAAGGGAGCTCATCTCCCTTGCCATGAACTTGATGAATGGCCGCGTCTGAAGCCACCAAAAGGTCGGCATGGGCGGCAGATAAGTCTTGGACGTGGTCGCCGTGTTTGCGTTTTGATTCATTTCGAACCCCACGGCATCAGAAGCGACTGAAACCACTCGGTCGTGGCCGCCAGCTTGTATTGCTGAATGGCGCCGGCTGGATCCACCTTCTTCGGACAGACCTGGGTGCATTCGCCCACGAAGGTGCAATCCCAAATTCCCTCGTGCTGCGAGAGGACTTTGAGACGTTCGTCCGCCCCCTGGTCGCGCGAGTCGAGATTATAACGTTGAGCCAGTGCGATCGCCGCCGGCCCGATAAACTCTTTGTCCAGCCCATACACCGGGCAGGCTGAGTAACACAGCATGCAATTGATGCACATGCTGAACTGCTTGAAAGTGTCTAGCTGCTCGGGGCTCTGGCGATACTCCCCCTCTTCCAAGGGCTTCTCTTCTTCTCGAACGATCCACGGCTTGACCTTCTGCAGCTTCGCCAGGAAATCGTTCATGTCGATGACCAGATCTCGCACCACCGGGAAGTATCGAAGCGGCTCGACACGAATCGGCCCTGGGAGAAAGCTATGCAGAAAGGCGGCGCAAGTCAGCGTCGGCTCGCCGTTCACCATCATGCCGCAGCTTCCGCAAATCCCCATGCGGCAGGACCAGCGATACGAAAGAGATCCGTCGATCTGATCTTTGATGTGGTTGAGAGCGTCGAGTACGACCCAGTCCTCCCGATAAGGGACTTCGAACTCCTGCGGTCTCGGCTCGGTGTCGCTCTCGGGGGAGTAGCGGCTTACTTCCAGTACGATCGTTTCCGGCATCTGACTACCGTCTGCCTCTCAGAACTTCGGTTTCAACCCTGCCTGCTTGCATAGCTCGTTTGTCGTTATCCGATCAAGTGTACGGTGCCTCTTGACCGGTAGCGTCCTGTCGCCGTTTGTATCGATTGAATGCTTCGATCCCTCCCGCAAGAGATAGAACCCGTTCCCCTCGATATATTTGATCAAGTCACGCCGCTTTACCTACAACTAGATCTCGACCGGAATCTGCTCGATCAACGCCCTACCAACAGGCAGTTCTTTGTTCTGCTGTCGATGGGCCTGTATCATCTCGTTGAGTGCGTCTTGAAGCGATTCTCGACACTCTTCCAGGGTCTCTCCCTCCGTAACAACCTCTGGCCACTCGACCAGTTGGCCCATGTACCCCGAGTTGATCTTCGTGTATTTCGCAGTGTGCGAACTTGTCATCGTGCAACTCTAAGCGGTCGACTTGACGAAACCCCCAACAGATCTTACCTTCCGTAAGTCCTCTCGCCCGGTGGCCAACGAGTGACCGTGACCGGCAGCAACTCCACGCGGGTGGTTCCGTCCTCGTTGCGATGCACCAGAGAATGGGCAAGGTACTCCTCGTCATTTCTCTTCGGGAAGTCAGTGCGCTGATGGGCGCCCCGTGATTCCTCCCGTTTCAAGGCGGAATGAATGATCGCCTCGCCCGCGTCGAGCATAAACTGAAGCTCTATCGCGGCAGTAATCTCGGTATTGAAGGTGCGGCTGTGGTCCGCAATAGCGATGTCACGAAACCGCTCCTGCAACTCCGAAAGCTTGTCCGCCGAAGCCTGCAGGGAACTGCCGGTTCGGTAGATACCGGCACCCTCTTCCATCGTTTTCTGCATCTGCTCGCGAATGCCCGCAATGGACTCGGTGCCACCCGTCTTGCGGAGAAACTGCTCTTCCAGCCGTTTCTTCTCGTCGGCAGCCTGCGCCTCAATCGCCGCGCTGACCTCACGGGACTCGGAAGCATAGGCGGCCGCCTGGGCTCCGGCACGCGCCCCGAAAACCAGCAACTCGGTGAGAGAATTCGACCCCAGGCGGTTCGCGCCGTTGATGCTGACGCACGCCGCTTCACCCGCGGCATAGAGCCCTTCCAGCGGTGTCGCTCCGTTCGGATCGGTGTGAACGCCCCCCATCACGTAGTGGACTACGGGCCGCACCGGGATCAACTCGGTAACGGGATCGATGTTCTGATACTTCTGGCACAATTCCCGCACAAACGGGAGTCGCGTGTTGATGAGCTCCTCCCCCAGGTGCGTCAGGTCCAAATGCACGACCGGGCCGTAGGAACCTGCCACGGTGCGGCCCTTGTGACGCTCTTGCTCGAAGGCCTGCGACAGCCGGTCGCGGGGGCCTAGCTCCATGCTGCGCAAGACCGGCTTCGGTTCCGGCTTGCCGAGGTCGTAGTCCTGCAGATACCGGTACCCGTCCTTGTTGAGGAGGTAGCCTCCTTCGGCCCGCGTTGCCTCGGTAATCAAGATTCCCGTGAAGGGCAGACCGGTGGGATGGTACTGCACGAACTCCATGTCTTTCAACGGGGCCCCGGCTCGGAAAGCCATGGCCATGCCGTCGCCATTCTTGATGTTGGCGTTGGTCGTGAAAGGAAAGACTTTGCCGCAACCGCCCGTGCAGATGATGACGGCCTTGGCGGTAATTGCCTCGATGCTTCCGCTCGCCAGATCCATGGCGACAACGCCCTGGACCCGCCCGTCGTCTACCAGCAGCCGCGTGGCGAACCATTCGTCATAGCGCGTGACCGAGCTATACTTCAGGCTCGTCTGGAACAGCGTGTGAAGCATGTGGAAGCCGGTCTTGTCAGCGGCAAACCAGGTTCGCTTCTTCTTCATGCCACCAAACGGGCGTACGTTGACCCGGCCGTTGTCCCGTCGGCTCCAGGGGCAGCCCCAGTGCTCCAGACGCAGCAGTTCGTTGGGAGCCTCGTTCACGAACATCTCGACTGCGTCCTGATCGCACAACCAGTCACCGCCGGAGATGGTGTCGTAGATGTGTTCTTCGAGACTGTCGTCTTCGGCTATGACCGCGGCGGATCCGCCCTCGGCCGAGACGGTGTGGCTTCGCATGGGGTAGACCTTCGAGACGATGGCTACCTTGAGTTTCGGGTCGGCTTCCGCGACGGCGATCGCGGCTCGAAGGCCTGCGCCACCTCCACCGACGATCAAGACATCATGAACGGGCGTTGGCATGAGAATCTAAGATCATACGTGACCAGCAGTCAGGTTTCAACGGGAACACACCGGCACCCCCGGAACCAAGCCTGGACCCTGCCTATAGGAAAGGAAGAGACCGTGGAGTCAACCCCACCCGTACTTCGCTACTCCTGGGCCTTCTTGAAGATAATCTCGTCGATCAAGCCGTATGCTTTTGCTTTGTCGGCGTCCAGGATAAAGTCGCGCTCGACATCCTTCGAGATCGCCTCGGCTTCCTGCCCGGTATGCTTCGCAATGATCTCGTTGAGGTTCGCCCTCATCCGCAGGATTTCCCGCGCATGAATGTCGATGTCCGTGGCTTGCCCGGCGAGCCCTCCGGAAATCGAGGGCTGGTGCAACAGGATCCGCGAGTTCGGCAGAGCGTAGCGCTTGCCTTTTGCGCCGGCCGCGAGCAAGACCGCCGCCATCGACGCCGCCTGACCGATGCAAACCGTCGTGATGTCGGGACGGACGAACTGCATCGTGTCGTAAATCGCCATACCCGCGGTGATCGAACCCCCGGGCGAATTGATGTAGAGCCAGATGTCGCGATCCGGGTTTTCGGCCTCGAGAAATAGCAACTGGGCCGTGACCAAGTTGGCTGCGCCGTCGTCGATCGGGAAGCCGACGAAGATGATGTTGTCTCGCAGCAGCCGCGAGTAGATGTCGTAGGCGCGTTCGCCCCGGCTAGTCTGCTCGACCACCATCGGAATCAAACCGGCCTGGGGTTGGGGTGACGTTGCCATGTACGCTCCTTCTCGTGTCGTTCAGTGCGGGCCCGCTCGGGCCGAAGAGGTGGGCTCGGCGCGCCGGGCTAGCCCACGGTGCAGCTCTACGATTCGCCGGCCGCGCTCACTTCTTGATCGACCTTCTGCGCTTCGTCGAAGAGGAAGTTTAGGGCCTTGTCGTTGCGCATCTGGACCTTCACACGATCCAACGTGCCGTCTTCGGCTAATTCGGCTCGGGCGTCGGCGACCTTTTTCTTATTCTGCTCCGCGTAGCGGTGAATCTGCTCGTCCAACTCGTCGGAGCTGACCTCGATCGCCTCCACTTCGGCGATGCGCTCCAAGATGAACCCCGCACGCACGTCTCGTACAGCCCCTTCGCGCTGACCGTCACGGATCTTCGACCAGTCGAGATCGAGCTTCGCGGGATCCACTACCTGCTCGGCTAGCTGGCGCAACTGCCGGTCGGCCCGGTTCGCAATCTGGCGGTCGACCATCGCTTCAGGAACCGGGAACGGGTGCTGCGCGACCAGCTTGTCGACGAGCTTGTCTTTGGCGGTTGACATCTCGTGCCGGCGGCGATGGGCCGCGATGCTCTCGCGGATCTGCGTGCGTAGCTCGTCGAGGCTTGGAAAGTTGCCGACTTCGGAGGCGAACTCATCGTCCAACTCTGGCAGTTCCTTCTTGCGAAGCCCCACGACCTTGGCGTGAAAGCGCACTGTCTTGCCGGAGAGCTTCTCGCTGCCGTAGTCGTCGGGATATTTCACGTCGAACTCGGCCTCGTCGCCCGGGCTCTTGCCGCGTAGGTTCTCGCTAAAGTCGGGCAGCGTCGATTCCTCCCCGATACCGAGCATCATCTCGTCCTGGTCGATCTTGGGCGAGTCTCCGACGCTTTTGAGCGACAGCACCGCGATGTCCCCGTCTTCCAGCGGCCGCGGATCCAGATTGAGGTAGCTGACGTGCTGCTCCCGCAGCCGCTCCAACTCCTGACTGACCTCGTCGTCGGTCACTTGGGGCTCGGTATACGGGACTTCGAGGCGCAGATAATCCCCCAACTCGAACTCCGGCTGCACGTCGAACTCGGCCCGGAAAGTGACCGGCTCGCCGTTCTCAAAGTGCAGATCGGTGACCGAGGGCGCCCCGACGACCTTCAAGCCGTCTTCCGCAACGCGCTCCCGGAACAACTTGGGCAACAGCCTCTCGATGACTTCCTGCTTGATGTCCTTCCAATGGCGGGAGCGAACCACCGCCGCCGGCGCTTTCCCGGGCCGGAAGCCCGGCATCCGGACCTGCCGCTGATACTGGTCCACCACCTTGGCGATGTCTTTTTCGACCTCGCTCCAGTCGATCGAGAAATCCAGTTGTCGCTTGCTGCTTGCCTCGTCCGCCAAGAACTTCCCCTCAGTACCCCGGGATCAAGATCCATCTTATCGCAGAGAGCTAGGCCGCTACTCAGGCCGTTACTTTCGCGGTCGGCCGCAACCTCTCAGCACTCGTTGGGAATAGGCCTGCAACCTAACCCTCGGACCGAAACCACGTCCTGACTTTGACCACGGTCGCTTTCGGCGATATACTAGTGGCTGAAAACGCCATGAATCTCCGCCTCCATGACCGACGCCATCATCATGGCCCGCCACACACAGACGGGGTCCGGCGGAAGCAAGCCCAGTCGTAAGCGAAATTTCAACGCGATGCGACGCCCGCCGGCCTCGGGGCCGAGCGGGTTTTTTGTTTCCAGGTGCCTATGAAACTTGATTTCTCCAAGCTGGATGGCCTTCTGCCGGTCGTCGTTCAAGACGCCTCCGACGGCCGCGTCCTGATGCTTGGCTTCATGAACGACGAGGCCTTTCGCCTGACCTGCGAGACCGGCAAAGTAACCTTCTATAGTCGCTCCCGCGATTCCCTGTGGGTCAAGGGGGAGACCTCGGGCCATTACTTGTTGGCCAGGGAAATTCAGGTCGATTGTGACGAGGATTCGCTCGTCATCCAGGCTGAGGCGTTAGGCCCGGGCGTTTGCCATAATGGGTTCCGAAGTTGCTTCTACCGCCGTTTTGAAGACGGCGATTGGACGCAGTTCGAAGATCCCGCCTACAACCCCAAGGCTGTCTACGATTCCTGAGGAAACAGGTCTCTGATGTTTAAGATCGTCAGCAGCGGCGACCGCGCCATACTCAATCGGCTCTTCGCTAAGCGCCGACAGCGGCTTGGGCAGGCCGAATCGACGGTCGCGCCCATCATTGAAGCGGTTCGCGAGCGTGGCGACGGGGCCCTGCTCGCCCACGCCCGCCGCTACGACGGGCTCAAGGGCAACACGGTCCGCATCCGGCCCGAAAAGCTTCGCGACTCCCTCCGAGAAGCCGACGAAGACTTCCGCGACGCCTTGGAGACGGCGGCGGAGAGAATCCGGCAGTACGCCGAGTTGCAGATGCCGCAGCCGTGGTCGAAGCGGGTCCGGCGGGGAGTAAAGCTAGGCCAAATCGTCCGGCCGATCGGGTCGGTGGGCGCTTACATCCCCGGAGGAAACTATCCGTTGCCTTCGACCCTGATGATGACTGTGATCCCGGCACAAGTAGCCGGTGTGAAGGTGATCTCAGTCGCTTCGCCTAAGCCAACGCCCACGACTTTGGCGACGGCTGGGTTCCTCAAGGTTGAGAACTTCTTCCACATGGGCGGGGCGCAGGCGATCGCGGCCTTCGCCTACGGAACCGCGACTGTTCCTCGAGCCGACCGCATTGTCGGCCCAGGCAACATCTACGTGGCGGCGGCGAAAAAGCTACTGGCCGGCGAGGTAGGTATCGACTTCGTAGCCGGCCCCACCGAGATCATGCTGATCGCTCCCAAGGGCGCGACCTCGCGCGAGTTCCGGATGCTGGCGGCCGACATGCTCGCTCAGGCCGAGCACGATGTCGACGCGACAGCCATCTTGCTGACGCATTCCAAGCGGACGGCGAACGGGGTCCTGAACGAAGTCAAGAAGCAGCTCAAAGTGCTGCCCACGCGCGCGATCGCCGCGACGTCTCTGGGACGCAACGGCTCGATCATCCTGACGAGCAGCCTCGACGAAGCCATGGAGATCGCCAACCACTTCGCCCCTGAACACCTATCGATCCCCGACGAGGCCATGCTCAAGAATGTCACGAATGCCGGCAGTGTCTTCGTCGGCTCATGGAGTCCCGAAGCAGCCGGCGACTACGCCTCGGGCCCCAACCACGTGTTGCCGACTGGCGGCGTGGCAACGTTTCGGGGCGGCCTCTCCGTTCAAGACTACGTCAAGATCGTCTCGGTGCAGCAACTCGACCGGGCAGCGCTTAAACGCCTGGCGCCGACCATCACCACCTTGGCGCGGGCCGAGGGCCTCGAGGGACACGCCCGCTCGATCGAAGTGCGTGTCGATGACTGAGGTCATGGACTAAGGCCATGATGAAAGCCGTGATCGGGCAGCGGCCCAAGCCCCGCGAAGCCGTTCAGCGGATGGCCCCCTACGTGCCGCCCACCAGCGGCCGGCAGGGTAAGCTGCGGCTCGATTTCAACGAGAACACCGTCGGCGCCTCGCCCCGTGTAGCCCGCTT
Organism: Bryobacterales bacterium; assembly: GCA_965261065.1. Lineage (GTDB taxonomy): Bacteria > Acidobacteriota > Terriglobia > Bryobacterales > UBA6623 > JAKZVK01. The sequence goes on from OZ253444.1 coordinate 1,340,873, forward strand.
TTTGCAAAAGCTGGCCGATCCCGAGTTCCTGGCCGTTTACCCCGAGTACACCGAGGCACGAGAGCGGATGACCCGGTTTCTCGGCGTCAACACCGACCAACTGCTTTTCACCAACGGGACCGACGAGGCGATCCACTCCCTCATCAACACTTATGTCGATGCCGGCGACGAGGTCGTGATTCCATCGCCGACCTACTCGATGTTCCGCTTCTACGTGGAGTTGGCCGGCGCTGTACGCCGCGAGATCCCCTATCGCGTCCCGGACCTGGCCTTTCCTCTCGACGAGCTACTGGATGCCGTCAGCGAGCGGACGCGCGTGGTACTGATCGCCAACCCCAACAACCCGACCGGTTCCGGAATCGATCTGGACGCAATCGAGGAAATCGCCGAGCGGGCGCACAAGGCAGTGGTGCTGATCGACGAGGCCTACTTCGAGTTCCACGGCGTTAGCGCGGCCGAAATGTTGCCCTTGTACCCGAACGTATTCGTCAGCCGCACGTTTTCGAAGGCCTACGGGATGGCCGGTCTGCGCATCGGGTGCCTGCTCTCACAAGCCGAAAACATCGCCGCCGTCGCCAAAGGCCAGTCGCCCTACAGCGTCAATGCGGTTGCGGCCGCCTGCGCGCTCGAAGCGATCGAAGACCAGGACTACGTCCGTGGCTACGTCAGCGAGGCGCTCGAAGCGAGGACGTTGATCTCCGAAGGCCTCGACTGGCTCGGCGTTGCGCACTACCCGAGCTGCGCTAATTTCGTGCTCGCGCAATTGGGAGGGCGATCGAAAGAAATCTGCGGGGCGCTGCGTGAGCGCGGCATCCTGATCCGCGACCGCAGCCACGAAATCCCCGGAGCCGCCCGCATTACCGCCGGCACGAAAGAGCAGGTGCGCAGGTTCTTGGAAGTCTTGCAGGATGTTTTGTAGGCATTGTCTCTGCGACCAAACGCTCCCTGAAGATCAGCTCCATGAGATCAGCAACCGTCCAACGCGACACCAAGGAGACGCAGATCCGAGCCAAGCTGCGCCTCGATGGCAAGGGTCGCTACAAAATCTCTACCGGCATCCGTTTCTTCGACCACATGCTCGAATTGTTCGCGAAGCATGGCGGCTTTGATCTCGAACTGACCGCCGGCGGCGACCTTGAGGTCGACCAGCATCACACGGTCGAAGACGTCGGGATCGTACTCGGGCAGTGTTTCGCCCAAGCCCTGGGTGACCGCGTCGGCATCAATCGAGCGGGCTATTTCGTGATGCCGATGGATGAAACGCTCGCCGTCGTCGCGGTCGACCTCGGTGGACGCCCCGCGCTGGTCTACCACGCGCCGACGCGTTTCCGCTTAGTAGGCGACCTGCAGACCGAGCTGCTGCACGACTTCTTCGACGGGTTCGTCAACCACTGCGGAGCGAATCTACACGTGCGCGTGATGTACGGGCGCTCGAATCACCACAAGATCGAGGGTATCTTCAAGTGCTTCGCGCGGGCCATGCGCTACGCCTGCTCGAAGGACAAGCGGCTAAAAGACCAGCTCCCAAGCACCAAGGGCCTACTGGAGAAGACAAGGGGCGCTCAGCGTAGGCGCACAACGCCCGGGCCGCCATCCCGCTCTGACGGGCACACGAATCACGAATCACGAACCCCATGATCGCCATCTTTGACTACGGCGCCGGCAATCTTCGCTCGGTCGAGAACACGCTCGACGCGATCGGCGAGCCCTACGAGATCGTCAACGGTCGCGCCGGCCTCGAACGCGCGAAGAAAATCATCCTGCCCGGCGTGGGTCATTTCGGCCAGTTGATCCGCTCCCTCGACTCCCTCGGTGTGCGCGACGCGTTCCGCGAGCGCATCGCGGCCGGCGTGCCGTTTCTGGGAATCTGCCTCGGCCTGCACGCTCTATTCGAAAAAAGTGAAGAGGCTCCTGAGCTGGAAGGCCTGGGCGTCTACCCGGGCGAGGTGCGGCGCTTCCCGGCCGATTACCGCGTCCCTCATATGGGCTGGAACCGGCTCGAGCCGCAGGGGCAACCGCGTCTGCTTGAGGGACTCGACCCTAAACCCTACGTCTACTTCGCCCACAGCTACTACGTCCCGGCGGACGTGGCGGGCGACCGGGCCGCCGCCTTATGCGAATACGGCCTTCGGTACACGGCCGCCCTCGAAGCCGGTAACGTCTTCGGCGTGCAGTTCCATCCTGAAAAGTCGAGCGGCATCGGACAGCAGATCGTCCGCAATTTCTTGGCATGCTAGCGAAGCGCATCATCCCCTGCCTCGACGTCAAAGAGGGGCGGGTCGTCAAGGGGGTCAACTTCGTTGAACTGCGCGACACGGGTGATCCCGTCGAACTGGCCAATATCTACAACCGCGACGGCGCAGACGAACTCGTCTTCCTCGACATCACCGCCTCGCACGACCGCCGCGACATCATGAAAGACGTCGTCGAGCGGACCGCCCGGGAAGTGTTCATTCCGCTCACCGTGGGCGGGGGCATTCGCTCGGTCGCCGATGCTCGCAACATCTTGATCGTGGGGGCCGACAAGGTGTCGGTCAACACGGCGGCTGTCGAACGCCCGGAACTACTCACCGAGCTGTCCGAGGAGTTCGGTGCGCAAGCCGTCGTGTTGGCGATCGACGCGCGGCGCAGTGGTGCCGATGGGTCCGGGGCCGCGAACTGGAACGTCGTGACCTACGGCGGCCGCAAGGACACCGGCATCGACGCGGTCGAGTGGGCCGAGCGGGGCGAGTCGCTAGGCGCGGGCGAGATTCTGCTGACCTCGATGGATTGCGACGGCACCCAAACGGGTTTCGACTGTGAGTTGACGCGCGCCATCTCGCGCCACACGCACATCCCCGTGATCGCAAGCGGCGGCGGCGGCACGCCGGAAAGTTTCGTGGAGGTCTTCACCGAGGGAGAAGCCGACGCGGCGCTAGCCGCTTCGATCTTCCACTACGCCACTTACACGGTGGACGGGCTCAAGCAGATCCTCAAAGGCCACGACATCAACGTCCGCACGACGGGCTAACGCCGACTGTGGCGAAATCGAGGTCGGCCCGGGCCAAAATGTAGGGGTACGGCATGCCGTGCCCGCTTGCCGGCATACAACCCGGACCCGCCGACCTTCGTAGGGGCGGACCGCCGCGTCCGCCCACATAGTTGAACTGACCGGGTCATAGGTAACACTTTATGCCAAGCACATAGGTAACACTTTTCGTCCGGGGTGGGGCTTGACGCAGGGAGCCCGGAGGGCGACCAGAGTCAAGTCCCACCCCCGGACGAAGGGCCCGCCGCTGGGCCCTTGCTCGGGCGCAACCGCCGCTCTCGTTCCTCGAATACTCCCAACTCATAAAAGGAAAACCACACTCGCCACACGCCCTCCTCGATCTCCTCCACCCCGACCCGCTCCCCGTTGAGTCCCTTGCCGACGAACACTCGTTGACGCCGCCAGCGAATCCGCCCATCCATCACGCGCCGCACCTGCATCGGCGCCGCATACTCCGGCTCGTCCACCCGCGACGGATACGCCCGCGCCGCGCCGTGATAACACTCACCAGGGGTTCGCAACTCCAGTCCCTGGTGCGGTCGCTCCTCGTTGTAGTCGCTGCGAAAGCCATCAAACGCCCGTTGCTGCGCTCGCAGATTCGCCGCTGGCGGCGCGGCGGTCTCTTGCTTCAGCGTACGGTGCATCCGCTCATGCCGCCCGTTCTGTTCCGGATGTCCCGGCTCGATCCGCTCGGGACAGATCCCCAACTTGATCCACCACACTGCCAGCCGCCCCAGCCCGTGCACCGCCAGGGTCGCAAACGGCGGCCCGTTGTCGGTGCGCATCACCCGCGGCAGTCCAAACTCTCGAAACGTCGCCTCGAACAACGGCCGAACATGGTCCCCGTCCGGTTTCGTCACCGCCTGGCACCGCAACAGGTAGCGGCTGGCCGCGTCCGAGATCGTTAAGGGATCGCAGCGCCGGCCGTCTTGGGTGCGAAACCAGCCTTTGAAGTCGGCGCACCAAACCTGGTTGGGCTGCTTGCCTGGCGTCAGCGGCAGCGGGGTCGGTGCGGCGCGGGGCCGGCGTCGTCGGGGCACGCTCAGACCGTGTCGTCGCAGCAGATTTCCGATCGTGCTCACCGCCGGCCATGCCACGTCGGGCTGCCTTCGCTGCAGCCGCGCCCTCAAGGTGACCGCACCTCAGCGACTGTGCTGCGCCCGCAGAGCGAGAATCTCTTGCTCGATCGCGGCCGCGGTCTGACCGGGATGGCGTTGCGGCGCCCGGGAGTGGTCCTGCAAACCTTCCCAGCTCTGCTGCTGGTAGCGCTGCAGTCATTTGTAGCCGGTCTTGCGGCTCACCGAGTAGCGCCGGCACAGCTCGGCCATCGACTCCTCGTCTCTTTCCCAGTCCACGATAAAATGGGTTCTCTCGTCTCGCACACAGGTCTCCTGCCACGGCATAAAGCATTCCCTCCCAGAAATGTTCTATGCCTCAAAGTGTTACCTATGTGCTTGGCATCATGTGTTACCCATGTGCCCGGTTAATACCGGTCAGCACAGGGCGACGGCCACTCCCGCTCCCTGACCCGTAGGAACCGTGGCCCGCACGAACGGTCGAACCGCAACGAGGTCTGAGCCGCGAAGCGGCGTTGCCCCGGGGGGCGCGCCTAGTCGAGGATACCGAGAATCTCTTCTTCCCTGAGTATCAATAGCTCTTCGGCGTCGACTGTGACGTCGGAACCCGAATACTTCCCGAACAAAACCTGATCGCCGGCCTTGATGTCGAGCGGTGCGAGCTTGCCGTCATCGAGGCGCTTGCCCTGGCCGACAGCCACCACCTCGCCCCGCTGCGGCTTCTCTTTGGCCGAGTCAGGGATGATGATACCGCCCTTCTGCTGCTCTCCCTCTTCAACGCGGCGCACGACCACGCGGTCAAACAAAGGTTTCAAATCCACTGAAGTTTCCTCCTCAAAGAACCGTCCAAACGGGGCGGCTCAAGTACACGATGCCGTCGCCAATCACGCGACAAGGCCGAATTGGCAGGCTAACAAGCGCTCAGCCGGTGTGTCAAATAAGCGCCACGTGACACAGCCTCCCCTGTCGCCCACGCAACGGTCATTATCCGATTGCCAACCGTCCGCGGTCCTATGATTACTGGGTCACGGACTCGACCCCTACGCCACAAAATGGGGCTTCACGAACTCGTACGTCTGGCGGATGGCTTTCATCGCGTCTTCATCCAGCGGACGCACATCGGCGTTACGCACGTCCCAATTCGACACCACCCCGCGAAGATGCAACACGTAAAGCAATGACGGGAACCCGTACGCCACCGCCTGGGTCACGAACAGCATGATCTTAGAGAACGCGTCGAGAGCCTCGTTAGTCTTGCCTTCGTTCATCAGGTCCCAGACCTTCACATAGAGATCCACCCAGCCTGCAGCCGGCATGTTGCCCGCGACGCCCAGCATCATCTCATCGGGCAGATTGCGCCCGTGGCTGCCGGTGAAGACGGTCACCCGGTCGCCGCCCTCGGCTCCGAAGGCCTTGATGCACGACATCGAGTGGCCGGCTTCGTCCTTGACGAAGCGTAACGTCGGAACCTGCTCCGCCATCTTGAGGACAAACTCGACGCTCATGTTGCCGGTCGTCTGCACGAACATGGGCAGGCTACAGGCATTGCCGACGGCCTTGTAGTACTTGAGGACCTCGTCGAGGTCGAACTCGCCGCGGTCGCGGGTGGGCAGGGCGACGATGGCGTCCGGGCGCAGCTTCTCGGCGTGCTTCGCATACTTGACGGCCGTCTCGGTGTCGGGCCCTTGCACGCCGATCACGACCACGGGCTTCAAGCCCTTGTTCGCCTTGACGATGAGCTCGGCGCCCTCGATCCGCTCTTCAAACGAAAGGTACTGATACTCGCTGGCACGCTGCGGCCAGACGATGCCGTGAACACCTGTCCGGTCGAGGAATTTGACCTCTTTCTCGAGCTCGTCGAAGGCGATCTTGTTGTCTTTCGTATAGGGCGTTTGAACAATCGGGAAGATGCCCCGGAACTTCTTCGGGTCGACCGCATCGGCCGAGCAAGAGAACTCGCCGAGCAAGCCCGCACCCAGCGCCGCGCCGCCGAGCATCCGCAGGAAGTCACGGCGTCCATGAGCGGACGAGGAAAAAAGGTTCGCGTTCTGTGTCGGCATGGCAGTTAGTGTAACGGAGGTGGACGCAAGGGAGCGAGGCGCAGGGCTGTGACGGGTGCGCGACATGAAAGTGCCAAGTGGTTGGGGTACGGTCTGGGGTGCGGTGTCCTAGCGTATATAATACGCTAGGATAAGAAGGAGGTGTCCCATGCCCGATTCCCTGCCCGCCTTGGAGTACCGTCGCCACGCGATCTTCCAGCAGATGCTTGCCTTGGGTGATTTTCGCCAAGGCTCCGTCACCACCACTCAAGGCCCTTGCGGCAAACCCACCTGCCGCTGTCGTCAGCGCGGTCATCCCGGCCATGGCCCGCACTGGCGGTTGACCTACAAATCCCGCGGCAAGACCGTCACCCAGAGCCTCTCCGACCCGGCGGCTCGCCGTAAGACTCAGCGGGAGATCACCGCCTTTCGGCGCTTCCAGCAGCTAAGCCGAGAACTCATCGAAGTCAACGAGAAGATCTGCCGCTTGCGGCCCGTTGAGCAAGAGTCCGAGTCGGCAGCGTCTGTGACGCCGCAGGAAAAAAAACGGCCGCGGCGATCCAACAAGAAGTCGCCCAAGAAGTCGAACAGTTGCTGACTCTGATCTTCGCCGCCCGGCGCAAGCAGCAGCACTGGGACCTGGAAGCGCTGGAGACGGCCACCCGTGCGGCACTGCACCGAGCCGGCGCGAAGTTGCTCGAGCAACTGTTGGAGGCGCCCGCCGACGCCGCGCCTGAGCCATCCTGTCGCTGCGGCCGTCGCACCCGTCACCGCGGTCGGCGGCCCAAGACCGTGGTGAGTGTGCTCGGCGCGGTCGCGATCGAACGGCCCTACTACCTCTGCTCGGCGTGCCATCAGGGACAGTTCCCCTTTGACCGCGAACTCGATGTCGACAACACGCACTACTCTCCCGGCGTGTGCCGCATGATGGCGCTGGTGGGCAGCGAGTCGTCGTTTGAAAGCAGTCGCGAGCAACTGCGGGTGTTAGCCGGTTTGGACGTTACCACCAAAGCCATCGAGCGCGGCGCCGAGGCGATCGGGGCCGACCTCGGCGCCCGCGAACAACAACAGATCCAACGGGCGGTGCAACTGCCGCTGCCCGCGGTGGCCGGGGCCGACATTCCGGTTCTCTACATCGAGATGGACGGCACCGGGGTGCCGATGGTGGCGGCCGAGACGGCGGGACGAGCCGGCAAAAAGGACCGCGAGCGCGCCCGCACGCGGGAGGTCAAGCTCGGCTGTGTGTTCACGCAAGCCGAGGGCAAGCCAGGCGACCGACCCGTGCGTGAGGAAGGGTCGACGAGCTATACGGGAGCGATCGAGGGCGCCGAGGCGTTTGGGCGACGCCTCTGGCAGCAGGCCTGGGAGCGCGGCTGGGGGCGGGCGAACAAGAAGGTGGTAATCGGCGACGGAGCCGCCTGGATCTGGAACCTCTCGCATCAATACTTCGCGGGCGCGATCGAAATCGTGGACCTCTATCATGCGCGCCAGCACTTGTGGGAGTTGGCGGCGCAACTGGGGCTCGACGACGAGCCCAGCCGGCGGCGCTGGACCCAGCAACGGCTCCGCCAACTCGATCAGGGTCAGATCAAGAAGTTGGTGGCGGCCCTACGAGGTGTGGTGGCCCCGCAGCCGGATCTGGCTCGTCGACTGACGAGCGAAGCGGAGTACTTCGAACACAACGCCGAGCGGATGCGCTATCCGCACTTTCGCAAGCAGGGATTGTTCATCGGTTCAGGGGTGATCGAGGCGGGATGCAAGACGGTAGTGGCGCAACGTCTGAAGCGCTCGGGCATGTTCTGGACGGTACGCGGCGCGAACGCCATCCTGGCGCTACGCTGCGCCCGCCTCAGCGGCCGCTTCGAAGACTACTGGGAATCCCGCACCCAGGCCGGATGAGCGGCACTTTTATGTCGCGCACCCGGCTGTGACTCGCCCACGGGCTGATGGCAGCCCCGACCGCCGGATCAAGCGAAATTTAGGACCTCGGCGGCTCCCGACAGGAGGTGCCGGGGGCAAGCATGATGGTCTAGACCTTCATCGTTTGCCGCAAATGGTTGCGGCATTTCTCGACCAGATCGCGGCTCGAGATATCCTCGCCTGTTCACTTCCACGATCAGCCAGCCAAGCCAGCCCGTCCTGCGAATTGCCTTGCCCAGCGCCGCGAAGTCGAAATCACCGCTGCCGATCATCACCTCTTTGCCCGCTTTCGTGTCGCGCAGATGAAAGCCCGCGATGCGGTTCGGGTACTGGTAGACGAACTCCGTCGCCGGGAGCCGCGGGGGAAACGGATGGCCAACGTCGAGCACCAGCGAGACCAAGTCGGGGTCGGTTTCCGTCAACATATACGTGATCTCTTCGGCGTTGTGCGCCAACTCGTGCCGGTGGTTGTGAAAACTCACGCGGACACCTAGGTCGCGGCAGGACCGCCCTGCCCGATTGAGCTCGCGGGCTTTCGAAGCCAGCGCCGCCCGCGTGGCCCGGCCGGCGGCCTCGGTCGGGAGGCGACGTCCACTGAGGATAATGTGCTTACCGCCCAGCCCGTGAACCGCCTTCGCGATGCGCAGGATTTGCTCCTGCTCGCCCGCGATCTTCTCGGGGTCAAACAAGCCGACGCCGAGATGCAAGCCGATCAATTCGACACCGCGCTTCTCGAATTCACGGCGCATCGGAGCGGGATCGTCAAAACTGTGTTCGAGGCTCCGGTAGTTCGTCTCGAAACCTTCGTAGCCCAACTCGGCGAGGTCGTCGAGCACACCGAGAAACCGGCCGCGATCGGGGATCGGCGAACCGTAGGCGCGGGTCTGGCAGCCGACCTGAACTTTCGGAGTGGCCGCTCGAGAAACAACGGGAGCGAGAGCAGTGGAGAGCAGAGTTCGCCGGGTGAGGCTCATGAGCGACGACGTTTCTCGCAAAGGCGCAAAGAGCCGCCAAGTATTCCTCACGACCGCTGTGGGCCAATGACTGCCGGTCCAAATCGGCGGCGGGCGGGCGCGGGGGCCCGCCCCTACAAACTGCGCAACTATGCTGCTTTGGCCATCCCGTGCGGGTCGATGACGAACTTCTTCGCCGCGCCCTTGTCGAAGTCCTTGTAGCCCGACGGTGCTTCGTCGAGGCTAATGTAGGTCACGTTGGTAGCCTTCGCGGGATGCGTCTTCTCGTGCAGGATCGCCTGCATCAACTGCAGGTGATAGCGCATCACCGGGCACTGGCCGGTCGTGAACACATGCGACTTCGCCCAGCCGAGACCGATTCGGATGCCAAGGTTGCCGATCTTGGCGTTCTCGTCGACGCCGCCCGGATCGCCCGTCACGTAGAGGCCCGGAATACCAACCGCGCCGCCAGCCCGCGTGACTTCCATCAGCGCGTTCAACACCGTCGCCGGACGCTCAACGGCCGTGTCTTTACCGTGACCGCGCGCCTCGAAACCGACGCAATCGACGCCGCAATCCACCTCGGGCACGCCGACAACCTGCTCGATCTGCTCGGCGAGGGTGGCGTCCTTGCGAAGGTCCAGCGGCACACAGCCGAAGCTTTCCGCCTGCGCGAGACGCTCGGGAATCAGGTCGCCCACCATCACGACCGCCGCGCCCAGCAGATGGCAGCCCTCGGCGCTCGCAAGGCCCACCGGTCCCGCCCCCGCGATGTAAACGATCGAGCCCGGACCGACGCCGGCGGTGTAAGCGCCGTGGTAGCCGGTCGGGAAGATGTCCGACAGCAGCGTCAGGTCGCCGATCTTCTCCATCGCCTGGTCCTTGTCCGGGAACTTCAACAGGTTGAAGTCGGCATAGGGGACCATGACGTAGTCGGCTTGGCCGCCGACCCAGCCGCCCATGTCAACGTAACCATAGGCCGCGCCCGGCCGCGCCGGGTTGACGTTCAGGCAGATGCCGGTCTTGCCTTCCTTGCAATTCCGGCAACGCCCGCAAGCAATGTTGAACGGGACCGAGACGATATCGCCGACGTCGATGAACTCCACGTCGCTTCCGGCTTCGATCACCTCGCCGGTAATCTCATGGCCGAGCACCAGCCCGGCCGGCGCGGTCGTCCGGCCGCGCACCATGTGCTGGTCGCTGCCGCAGATGTTGGTGGTGACGATCTTAAGAATCACCCCGTGCTCGCATTTTCGGTCGCCGATCGCAAGCTTCGGATAGTCGATGGATTGCACCTCGACTTTTCCGGGCTCCATGTACGCTACACCCCGATTCGATGCCATAACTCGTTCCTCCTCAGTGAATGGACCAAATGTTAAAGATGGCCGGGTACAATCTTACCGCAAACCGGGATTTGCGAGGGAGGGGTGGAAGAGGCCCCGCAGCGTTGTCCAGGCCTTGCCGATCCCATCGGGGAGCATCCGTACGCGTCGCCCGGGTGCGCTCGACCCTCGACTCTGATAACGTGGTGGCCTGATCCGAACATGGCCGATCCCCACTCCTCGCTCATTGCCCATCTGCGCTTCTACCAAGACCTAGGTATCAAGGAAGTCCTGATGCCGGAGGGCCGCCCGCTGCGTTCGGCGGTGCCACCGAAAACCGAGCCGGCCCCCCCGCAGCCCCGCACCTCTACGCGCCCCGTGACACCGAGCCCCGTCGATTCAGAGCCCGCGCCCGAGTGGAACTATCGCCCGCCCGCCGACCTGTTCGGTTCCGGCGAGGCACCGCCCGAAAGCGGCGAACGCGACCCGCTCACCATCCTCAACAAGATCCAAGCGGACATCGGTGATTGCACCCGCTGCGTGCTCCACAAAGGGCGTACCAACATCGTCTTCAGCGTCGGCATCCCCAACGCCAAGCTGGTTTTCGTGGGCGAAGGCCCCGGCGCCGACGAGGACGCCCAAGGCATCCCGTTTGTCGGCCGCGCCGGCCAGCTCCTCACGCAAATGATCAACAACACCGCGTCCAAGGAAGGAATCGCGATCCAGCGTGACGACGTCTACATCTGCAACGTTGTCAAATGCCGTCCGCCCGGCAACCGTGCCCCCGAGCCGGACGAAATGAAGACCTGCGGCCAGTTTCTCGAACGCCAACTCGACGCCATCCGGCCCCGCGCCATCTGCGTCCTCGGCGGCACGGCCGCCAAATACCTGCTCGAGACGCGTCAGGGCATCACCAAGATCCGCGGCCGCTGGCACGACTGGCACGGTATCCCCGTCATGCCCACCTTCCACCCTTCCTTCTTGCTCCGCGCCTACAACAAGGAAGGCAAGGTGCAAGCATGGCAGGACCTCAAGAAGGTCCTGCACTACGTTTACGACTGACGCGGAAGCCGGCCTCTGTGCGATCCGCGCACCTGGTAAACTTCACGCTCGTGGGGGTGTTCGGGCCATCCAGTATAATTAGACATTCCTCCCATGGGTAGATTTCCGAAGATTCGCTCCACCACAGTCTTGTGCATCCGCCGTAACGGCAAAGTCACGATGGCCGGCGACGGCCAAGTGACCATGGGCGGTGAGGTGATCAAGCACACCGCCCGCAAGATTCGCCGGCTGCACGACGACAAGATCCTGGCCGGTTTCGCCGGCTCCACCGCGGACGCCTTGTCGCTCTTCGCGCGTTTTGAAGACAAGCTGCAGCAGTACGGTGGCAACCTCAGCCGCTCTGCCGTCGAGCTCGCCAAAGACTGGCGAACCGACAAGATGCTGCGCCACCTCGAGGCGTTGCTGCTCGTCGCCGACAAGAAAAACACACTGCTCGTCAGCGGCACGGGCGATGTCATCGAGCCCGATGACGACGTGGCGGCCGTCGGCTCGGGCGGTCCGCTGGCCGTCGCCGCGGCGACGGCGCTGCTCAACCACAGCAAGATGAGCGCTCGCCAGATCACCGAAGAAGCCATGCGCATCGCCGGCAAGATCTGCATCTATACCAACGACAACTTGAGTTTCGAGGAATTGGAGTAGTTTCCTCCATGGTCATTTACCTCCCTGGGCAGTCCACGAAAGACGCCGTTGCGCTCGATGAGTTGACGCCGCGCGAAATCGTCAGCGAGCTCGACAAGCACGTCATCGGGCAGGCCGAAGCCAAACGCGCCGTCGCCATCGCTCTCCGCAACCGCATTCGCCGCCGCAAGCTCGAGCCCGAGATGGCCGAAGAGGTCATGCCCAAGAACATCCTCATGATGGGCCCCACCGGCGTCGGCAAAACCGAAGTGGCCCGCCGCCTCGCTAGGCTTTCCAGCTCGCCCTTCCTCAAGGTCGAGGCCAGCAAGTTCACCGAAGTCGGCTACGTCGGACGCGACGTCGACGCCATGATCCGCGACCTCGTCGAGGTCGGGATCGACATGATCCGCGAGGAAAAGCTCGAGCTCGTCGCCGACCGCGCCGAAATCAACGCCGAAGAGCGGCTGCTCGACCTGCTCATGCCGCCGCAAGAAGAGGGCGAGCAGAACGTAGACAAGACCCGCGACAAGCTTCGCAACGCCCTGCGCGAGGGCAAGCTCGACGACCGCATGGTCGACATTGATGTCCGCGAGCGCAACATGCCCATCGAAATCGTCACCAACACGGGCGTCGAGGAGATGGACATCAACCTCCGAGACATGTTGCCGGGCCTGTTCGGCGGCAAGTCGCGCCGCCGCAAGATGCGCGTCGGCGAGGCTCTCGACTACCTCATCTCCGAAGAAGAGCAGCGCCTGGTCGACATGGATCAGGTCAGCCGCCAGGCCATCGAGCGCGTCGAGCAGTCGGGCATCATCTTTCTCGACGAGATGGACAAGATTGCCGGACGCGAAGGCGGACGCGGACCCGACGTCAGCCGCGAGGGCGTTCAGCGCGACATTCTGCCGATCGTCGAGGGCACCACCGTCAACACGCGGTACGGCATGGTCCGCACCGACCACATTCTGTTCGTCGCCGCCGGCGCCTTCCATGTCTCCAAGCCCAGCGACATGATCCCCGAACTGCAAGGGCGCTTCCCGATTCGGGTCGAGATGAAACCTCTGACAACCGAGGATTTATACCGCATCTTGACGGAGCCCAAGAACGCGCTCGTCAAGCAGTACGTCGCGCTGATGGAGACCGAGGGCGTCAAGCTCAAGTTCAAGGACGACGCCATCGCCGAGATTGCTGCCATGGCCTCGCAGGTCAACGAAGATACCGAAAACATCGGCGCACGCCGGCTCCACACCATCATGGAGAAGGTGCTCGAACAGATCTCCTTCGACGCGCCCGACCTCAAGAAGAAAGGCATCAACATTGATGCCGCCTACGTAAAGAAGCAGCTCGCCGACATCGTCAAGGACCAAGACCTCAGCCGGTACATCCTGTAGTCCCGCGCTATGCCGTTCGTCCTTCCGCGCCGCATGGCCGGCTCGGCCTTGAGCGTGGCCATCGCGTTACTCAGCCTGTTCGCCGCGGGATGTGGCTCCGTCGGAGAACCGCTGCCTCCGCTGCTCAACATCCCCGAGCGCAGCCAAGACCTCAGCGCGGTGCAAACCCCCGAAGGCATCGTCCTCGAGTGGACCTGGCCCGCAAAGACCACCGAGGGCATGCCGCTCAAAGACCTCGAGAGTTTCTTTATTCACACGATGGAACTGACAGCGTCCGCCGTGTCGCCCAATCACGACGTCTTCGAGCTCAACAGCCGCCGCGTCGCCGCCATCGCCACCGCCGACTTGGCGAACACTGAGTTGGCGGACGTTACGTTGGGCGTCACCGCAAAAGCCGCCCTACCGGGCGAGGACGAGGGCCGGGGGCCCAGCGACGATTCCGGCAAAGGTCAGGACGACGGCTCGGGCCTGGGACCGGGCCGAAGAATCCGCCACGTTCTCGACATCAGCGGCATCGCCGGCAAGGCATGGGCGTTCGGCGTACGTGGCGAGAGCAGCCGCGGCCGCTCGATAGGTTTCTCGAACCTGGTGGCGATCGAAGTGGTCTCGCCACCCGGCACGCCCGGCACGCCGGAGATGACCGTCGAGAGCGACGCGGTCGTTGTCACCTGGACCGACGCGGACAACGCCGACCTCTACCGTATTCTCCGCAGCCCGCGTGAGCAGCGGCAGTTTGAGCCGATCGGCGACACCGAAGGCCTCTCGTACCGGGACGCGACGTTCGAGTGGGACCGCCACTACCTCTACCGCGTGCAAAGCCTGGCCCGCAGCGCGACCGGCGATGCCCTAGGCCCCCTCTCCGAGCCCACGCCCGTCTTCACGGCGGACACCTTCCCGCCCGCGGCCCCCGTACGCTTGCAAGCCATCCCGGCCCCCGGTTCCGTCGAGCTGTCGTGGCAGCCCAGCCCCGAGCCCGACCTGGCAGGCTACCGCGTGCAGCGCGCGAAAGGCGCCGCGCCGCCGTCAGCGCTCCCGACCGGTCTCCTCTTGACTCCCAGCCACAGCGACGCCACGGTCCAACCCAGCCAAACCTACCGCTACGCGATTCGTGCTATCGACCAAGACGGCAACGCCGGCCCCCCCTCCACCGAAGTCTCCGTCACCGTCCCCTAACCGACCGACTGCGCCGAGTAGGGGCGAACCGCTGCGTCCACCCCGGCGGCGGGTTACCGATGTTCCCGGTCAGCACGCCTCATCTTGGTGACCCGCCCGATCTCAACCCACTCGACCACGAAGATATTGCCCTCGTGGTCGAAACACGCTCCGTGAGGACACACAAACTTGCCGGGCATGAAGTTCTCCCGGCTCATGGTCCGGCGCTTTCGATAATCGTCGGGACCTTCACCGTAGTGGGCGATCACCTGGTTCTTCCTGTCCATCAGAGTGACGCGTGCGGCCAGGTCGGGGATCAATAAGTCGCCGCCGCGAATGTCGAAGTGGCAGGGCAGGTTGACGCCGCCAACGCACGAGAGGTGCTCGCCATCAAGGGTGAAGTACTGCAGGCGGCTGTTGCTGCGGTCGGCGACCAGTAGGCGCTCTTCCCCGTCGCGGTCATCGATCATGATGCCGTGCGGCACTTTGAGTTGCCCAGGGCTGTCGCCGGGTCCGCCAAACGTGCGGATGTATTCGCCTCGTCGGTTGTATTGGACGACGTAGCTCGAACCGTAGCCGTCGCCCACGTAGAGGTCACCGTTGCTCGCGACGGCGAGGTTAGTGGGCTTCCATGGGATCTTCTCTCCGTCCTCGCCGGGGCGGGCGTACGGTTCGGACTCCTCCGGGCGCCCGAGCGTGAAGAGTTCCTCCCCGTCAAGCGTCGTCTTGACCACGATCTCGCGGTTGATGTCGCAGAAGTAGAAGAACTCCTCGCCGCCCTCCTTGTTAAGGTGCAGCCCGTGAGCGCCGCCGGCAAACTGTGGACCCCACGACTTGACGAACTTGCCTTCGGGGTCGAACACCACTATGGTGTCGAGGCTTTCGCTGGTCTCGTGGACGGTATGGTGCACGTAAATGTAGCCGGCCTCGTCGACATGCACGCCGTGGCAATTGCCGTACTTGATGCGGCTCGGCAACTCGCCCCAGTCGTGGATGAGTTCGTAGGTGTGTTCCCCGCTACCCTGCACAAGTTCGTTCGACATGTTCCTCTCTCGCGGTGGGCGGCATGCCCGGCGGACATGGTCGAGATTCTACAGGAGGCGGAACCCGGTGGCCAACACGGGCCCTACGGAGAGTCGCGCGTCCTTCGGAAGTCGTCGCAAGCAACCAGCTTGTATCGCCACAGGCGCCGGTACGGGAGCGGCAGGCTTGCCAAGCACGAAGGCGGGAACCGCGACAGCGAAGGGAAGGGCCGATCGACCAGCGGTCGGGGCCGATCGAGCGCGCTCGATTGCTGGCTGCTGGTGAGCAGAACGTGTGCTGACGGCTCATCCGCACATGCCGTGCCGAACTGCTCGGGCGGCACGTAGACGTACCGCAGTCCGGGCGGCTTGCGGAACTTCGCGACGTAGGGACCGCCCGAGGGAAACTGCGGCTCGGCACGCTCTTCGTCGAAGTAGTAGTAGAGGTCCGTCGCCGACAGGACGGTCGTTCCCTCGGGGAGTTCCCATAGCACGGGATCGACACGGCTGGGTCCGCTCACGAGGCCGATACGGAATCGAGTGGGCTAGTCTAACGC
Source organism: Bryobacterales bacterium (assembly GCA_965261065.1). Classification (GTDB taxonomy): domain Bacteria; phylum Acidobacteriota; class Terriglobia; order Bryobacterales; family UBA6623; genus JAKZVK01. The sequence goes on from OZ253444.1 coordinate 1,357,010, forward strand.
CCGGGCTCTTCGAAGTTCGCGCCGGTGCCTTCGTATGCCGGACGAGCGGAGGCCTCGTCGAGCACCTGCTCTCGCCTGGGGTCAAAGGCCATCAGCCGGCCTCGCCGGTACGACTTGACGCCGAGGTCGATCGCCGTCATCACCTGGTAGCCGAAAAAGGCGTCGAAGTGCGGCGTCTTGCGCGAGCGCATGCAGTCGAGGAAGTTGCTCAGATGGTCGGCCGTAAGGTCCCGCTTCTCGACCGGGATGAGCAACTCGCGCTTGCCGGTGGCAGCCTCGAACTTCTTGCGGAACTGCGACTCGGGCAAGATGGCGAGCGCGCCGGGGAGAAACTGGATTGACCCCTCGTGGCCGTAGATGATCGGCGGCAGCCCTTGATTGCCGGCGGCCGAGGCCATCGACGCCGACATCAACGCGTAATGGTCGTCGTACTCGATGTTGGTCGCATAGGTGTCGGGCACTTCGCGGTCTTTGTGAACGTAGATGCCGCCGTTGGCGCTGACGCGGACGGGGAAGTTCGGTCCGATCGCGAACTCGAGTGGCGCCAAGCGGTGATAGAACAGGTCGGTGGCAATGCCGCCGGAGTAGTCCCAATACTTGCGCCAGCGGAAGTAGCGGTCGGCGCTGAAGGGACGACTCGGGGCCGGGCCAAGAAACGCCTTCCAGTCGATGTTCTCAGCCGTGCCTTCGTCGTCGATGCGATAGTTCCATTCGCCATGAAGCGAGTTGCGCGAGTAGGTGTTCTGCGTCCAGAGGGGTTGGCCGATCCAACCCTTTTCGATCGCCTCGCGCGCGTGGTGATAGCGTTTGTCGGAAAGGTGCTGGCTGCCGACCTGCAGGATGCGGCTATGCGTCTTGACGCGCGCCGCGACCTCGTGGGCCTCGTGCAACGTGTAGGTGATCGGCTTTTCGAGGTAGACGTCTTTGCCGGCGTCGAGCGCGTCGAGCGCCTGCGGAGCGTGCCAGTGGTCCGGCGACGAGATAACGACCGCGTCGACGTCCGAACGGGCCAGCAGCTCGCGGTGCTCGTGGTGGACGTCTTTCGATTCGAGCTTCGCCATCTCACGGGCGCGCTCTTTACGCGTGGTGTAGATGTCGCAGACGGCGACGACCTGCACATCGGCCTGCTCTTGGCTGCGGCTGTAAAGTTCCCGTAGATGGCCGCGGCCACGGCCACCGACGCCGATGAAAGCGAGGTTGATGCGGTCGTTGGAGCCGATCACGCGGCTGGCACTGGCGGCAGAAGCGGTAGCCGGTGCTCCGGCCAGGGTCGTCGCGGTGAGGCCGGTCGCGGCAGTTCCTAGGAAGTGGCGGCGGGTAGGGTGGCGTTCAGGCATGGCCTTATTGTGGCTCACCGGCGAAGAAATCTCCATTCGTGGTGGCTGTTGGGGCAGCGCTCCGGTATGATCGTGGTCGCGATGGAGGACGGCGCTCCTCCCGCGCGGCGCAGCGTAGCGCACAGAGCAACGTAGAGGCAATCCATGCTGACTTACTCACGCCGTCGCTTCTTGAAGGCCGGGAGCGGGCTGCTTGCAGGCGGCTTGTTCCATGAGGCTGCATTCGCGGCCAAGAAAACCGCTGACTCGATATTCGGCTCCATCAAGGTCACCGACATCGAGATCCACGACATCACGGTCGACTACCGCGACTGGATCGCCTACCCGCTGAACCACTACTACGGACCGACAAAGCGCACGGTCTACGTTGTCCACACCGACAAAGGGTTGACAGGGCTGGGCGAGGGCAGCCGCGAGCCCGACGAGGTCATCGAGAAATACATCGGTACCAGCCCGTTCGATTGGGTGGGCGACGAAACCTCGCTGCGGTTGGGCACGGCCATGTATGACTTGATGGGCAAGGCCGCCGGCGTCCCGGTCTACAAGCTGTTCGGCCAACGCTACCGCGCTTGGGTGCCGGTGGGTTCGTGGACGGTCTCCAGCGACCCGACGCACATGGCGGAGGCGGTCCAGCGCTACGCGGCCGAGGGCTACACTTGGCTCAAATATCATCTCTCGCCGTTTGAGAACGTCTTCGACCAGACCGAGGCGATGCAGGCCGTCGCACCCAAGGGGTTCAAGATTCACTACGACCTGACCATGGGCGGCACCGATGACCACATCTTCGACCTGCTCGAGAGGCTCGTCCACTACCCCATTGCCGGTTGCTTCGAAGATCCGTTCGAACCGAACGACCTCGACAGCTACGCCGATCTGCGGAAGCGAGTCAAGCTGCCGGTGGTGCTGCACCATGTACCGATGCAGGCAACGTACTCGGTCTTACGCCGGGCTGCCGACATCTACATGCTGGGCCACTACAAGATCGGCGTTGCCATCCGCCGCGCGGGCTTGTTCGCCGCTGCCAACGTTCCGTTCATGATCCAAAACGTGGGCGGATACATCACCCGCGCCATGTCGACCCATATGCAAGCGGCCTTCAAGACGGCGAGCTTTCACTTCCACGGCGACGCCGAGACCTGGAAGTCGGACGTCGTCAAGGAGCGCTTGGAGCCGGTGAACGGTTTCCTGCGCGTCCCCGAAACACCGGGCCTAGGCGTGACCCTCGACCGCGAGGAACTCGAGCGATTGAAAAGGCTCGAGCTGCCCGAGCAGTCGAAGTGGATCATCAAGACGCGCTTCGCCAACGGCACGATGATGTACAACATCGCCGACCCGAAGCAGTCGATCTTCATGGTGCGGCCCGATCGGCGGCGGTTGATTCCGATGAGCTACGCCTCACCGCTGACGAGCGAGTACTGGGATGACGACGGTTCGCCTGAGTATCGAGCCATGTTCAAGCGCATCGAGGTGGAGGACGTTGTTCTGGCCAAACCGTGAGCTCGAGGCGGTACACCACGCGATCGGTGACGAAGGCCGTTTCTCGGCGTCGGATGCCGCGGATAGAAGTGGCCCGGTAGGCGAGGCTACATCGGCCGCTCGGCTAGGTGTACTCCGCCGCTCTGCGCCTTGGCGTTCATCTGCTTCCAGTCGCCGCTGCCGTTGTCGACCACCTCTTCCATGTAGACGCCGCGCGCGAAGACCGGCAGCTTGCCGGCGAGGAACTCGGCACGGAACTCATCGGCGTTGCGGTAGTAGCTCGTAGCGCCCGACGGCCAGCGAATCGCATAGAGCTTGTTCGGCCGCGGGCGGTCCGGGATGCGGTCGATGCGGTATTTCTCGAGTGCATCCTCGTCGATCTCGTAGCCGAGACCCGGCGTATCGGGGATCTTCGCCGATCCGTTCGCCAACTTGATCGCGGGCTTCACCATGTCGGAGACAAACATGTGATTCAAGTTGATCGCGGGCCAGCGTGCGTGGGTGAGCACGGCGGCTAGGTGCAGAGCCCACGCCGCTGTCACCCCGCTGCCGGTCAACTGCAGCCAGAACGACTTGCTGGCGGTGGCTGCGATCGTCCCGGCCTCGATCACGTTCTTCGCCCCACCACCGACGACAAATCCGTCGCAGACCTCCTCACGCAACGCCGTCATGATCGGCGGGTTGCCGTAGTGCATGGCGATCGGGATGCGCGTCTTCGTTCGCAGAAGCTTGTTGCCCTCCACGTCTTGCTGCGGGATGGGCGTCTCGTAGATGGCAATGTTCGAAAAGCGCTCCAACTCGACCAGGTATCGCCCGGCGTGGCCGCTGTCGAGCAGCAATGAGTTGAAGTCAAAGTCGATCTTGAAGTGCTTGGGCAGCGTCGGCGTCAGCACGTCGCACTGATCGAACAGGTCGAACCACGAGCGCGCCTTGCCCTTGAACGAGGTGTACCCCTTCGAGACCGCCTCTTTGCATTCGAGCGCCCAGTCCTTGCCCGGCATGTCGACCGCCCACCAGCTCATGAAGGCGCGGTCACGCACTTGGTTGCCCAGCAGTCGATGGATGGGAACGCCGTTGGTCTTCGCGACAGCGTCGAACAGAGCGATTTGCAAGCCGCTGCCGACCGAGTCATCCCACATGTGATCGGCGGCATTCTGCCCGACGACGCGCTTCAGCGCGCTGTCTCCGAGGCTACCCTCGCCGATCCCCGTGACGCCGTTGGCGAGATGCGCCCTGTAGAGCTTCTTGAAGCGCCGCCCCTCATGGTTGAACTCGCGGTATTGATGGCGCTTCGGCACGGGCTTGAACGGCAAGTCGATGAAGATCTCCTCGACGCTCTTGACCGACATATTCGAGTTGCCGACGACGGCGGGCGCCGCCGCGGCTGCCGCGGCAGGCCGGGCGCCGGGCAAGGCCGCGGCAGCGGAACCGGCTCCGGCGAGCGCACAGTTTCGGAACCATTTTCTACGAGTCAGTTTCGGTTTCATGAACTTTGCCTCCATACACGTGCTCAATCCCAAATCAAGCTTCTCTCTACAAGACGCGCTCTCACAGTGGTCGTCCGCCAACGTGCACGCCGGCTTTTTGCGCTCGTCGGTTCAAGTCCTTCCACTCGCGGCTTCCGTCGTTTGGAACCTGCTCCATGAAAACGCCGGGGGCGAACACTGGCATCTTGCCGGCCAGGAAATCCGCCCGGTACTGCCGGGCGCTCACGTAGTAGGTGGTGGCGCCCGAAGGGAAACGGATCGCCAGCAGAATGTCGGTAGGGGGGTTACGGCGCTTCGTAAGCGGCTCGATGCGGTGACGCTCGACCGCGTCCTCGTCGAGGTCGACTCCGAGGCCCGGGGCTTCGGGAATCTTCGCCGAGCCGTTCTCCACGCGGATCGCCGGCTTCACCAACTGCTCCTCATAGAGGTTGTTGCAGTTGACCGCGGGCCAGCGCGCGTGCGACAGCACGGCCGCGAAATGCATCGAGAACGTTGCGGTGATGCCCGTGCCAACCATCTGCAGCCAGAAAGGTTTGGCGGCCGTGGCGGCAATTGTGCCGTTGTTGAGGACCCGCGCCGCGCCTCCTCCGATCACGAAGCCGTCGCATACTTCCTCGCGCAGAGCCGTCATGATCGGCGGGTTGCCGTAGTGCATGGCAATCGGGATCTGGGTCTTGCGGCGTAGCAGCTTGTTGCCTTCGACGTCGTTCTGCGGGATCGGCGACTCGTAGATCGCCAGGTTCTTGAATTGTTCGAGCCCCACCAGGTACCGCCCGGCGTGAGCCGAATCGAGCAAAAGCGAGTTGAAGTCGAAGTCGATCTTGAAGTGCGCCGGCAGCGTCGGCGTCAGCTTACGGCACTGGTCAAAGAGATCGAACCACGAGCGCGCTTTGGCCTTGAAGTCGGTGTAGCCACGCGCCACCGCGTCCTTGCATTCGATGACCCAATCCTTGCCGGGCTGGTCGCAGGCCCACCAACTCATGAAAGCGCGTTCGCGGACTTTGTGGCCCAACAGCCGATGGATCGGTACGTCGTTGGTCTTACCGACGGCGTCGAACAGCGCCATTTGTAGGCCGTGGCCGATCGAGTCGTCCCACATCGACTCCGGTGCGGGGTGGCCGACCACCCGGCCGATGATCTCATCCCGCAGGGGCCTTCCGCCGTACTGGACCATCGACTCGCCGAAACCGACGACGCCGTTAGCGAGCGTGACCTTGGTGATCTCGAACAGCGTCCATCCCGGGCGCTCGCGGTGCATGTGCCGCTTGGGCACCGGACGGAAGGGGACGTCGACCCAGGTACGGTCGACGCTTTTGACGTCTGTGTTGGATGAGCCCACAACCGCCGGAGCGGACGCATGGGCAGGAGCGGTTGCAAGACCCGAGGAGACAGCGGCCACGCCCGCCGCCCCCAGAGGAGCGGATTTCAAGAAGCTTCGTCGTGAAGATCGGCTGCGCATAGCGAGCCAATCATACCAGACCCAAGGACCTGCGACCGCGCGCCTGCCCGCTCCGCTCTGTGCCGACGTCTAGCTGCACTGGGCGAGCATCTCCAAGTATCGCTGACGCGAGATCCCCGCAGTCCTCAGGTTGTTCTTGATAACGAAGATCGGAACGGAAGAATACTTGGGAATCACTACCGGCCGTGGCACGCCTGGTTTCGTATAGACAAGGTGGCTTCCTTCTTCTCGAATCTTCCGGAACCGTCTCGCTCGAATAACTTTTGCAGCGTTCGGTAGGGTTGCGGGCTAAGCTTCGGCATGCTCGAGTGGCAGTGAGGCTCGCTCGGAACGAACCAGCTCGGGCGGCCCCCAACGACCCTCTCGGCGAACGTAGCCCGCCTCCTCCAAAACCTGCTCCAGCGTTCCCATCTTGCCCGCCTCTTCGAGAAACAAGCGAACGGCCTCCATTAGGTTCTTCTCTGCCTCGGTATCGCTTGCTCCACACGAGGACACGTCGAGTTCGGGAGCGTAGGACACAAACTGGTCGCGCTCTCGAAAAACGTTCGCCGTAAACTGAATGCTCATCGGTCGCCCCGCTTCCGCTCTGACACTACAATAACAGTCGCTCATCGCTCGAGGCTCGAAAGGCGCGAGCCGTGAGGAAAGCAAACTGAGCCGGACCTTTGGGACTCATCTACAGGTGAATGCGGCAAATGTAGCCGGCGTAGGGGCTGGTGTTGGCTTTGTGTCCCGGCGCGATGCCGGCATCGCAATAGTAGAGGTGGCCCTTCCACCACGTCATGCCGTGCGGGTCGGGGTCGTCGTGGTTGAGTTGGATGGCCTCCACCACCCGGCCGTCGCTGACATCGAATTTGAGGATGCGGAAGTCGTTCGAGAACATGCACCAGAGGTGTTTGCCGTCCCAACCCATGCCGTGAGCGCGGCCGAGCGGCACCGGGAACGACGAGAGGACGTTCAGGTCGGCGTCGGAGCGGGTGATGTTCTTGTTTGGGCCGAACTGCGTGATCCACAACGAGTCGAGCGCCCACAACAGACCGTGCAGGCCGCCGCCGTTAGGCGTGACGTAGTTCTTGACGTGCTTGCCGGTGTTGATGTCGACCTTGACGATGCGGCCGCCCTTGACGACGTCATGGGGCCGCTTGGGACGCAGTTGCCCCGGCCCGTTGGCCGCCATCCACACGTAGCCGCCGCCGGCGGCGATGCCGCTGGTGTTTGACGACTGTGTTTCGTAGCTCGCTTGCGGCTTGCCGAGTTCCCAGTCGAGCAGGTGCGCGCGGTCGGTGACCTGCTCGCCAACCCACAGGCCGTCGGCGGTGGCTTCGAGGCCGTTCGGGTTGCCGTCAGGCGACTTATAAAGGCGCTCGACCTTCCGGCGTTTGCGAATGGGGTACCCGTTCTGCGTTTTGGCGTAGGCGGCGGTGGCTATCGCTGCGAGTAAGGCTCTGCGGGTTAGCATGGTCTCTCTCCGTTGACCGCTCGATCACAAGGTGAAAATCGCGTCATCAAGATAGCAAATCAAGCGTTGGTTCGCCGCGAATCGGATCATGCGTCCGTTGTGCGGATGCGTATTTGTGCGTAGTTCGACGGTTCGCGCCGGCCCAAAGGCAGCAGCGCCGGCCGGTGCTGCTCGGGCGGCCGCAGCGGTTAGCCCCTACACGCGGTCGAAGTCGCCTTGCCAGTCTTTGACCATCTGCTTGATGGCCTTGCGGTCTTCGATGTTCTCGTCAACGACTTTGCGCACCAACGCAGGCAGCTCGTCATCGGAGGCGAACCGCAGCCCTATCAACTGGCCCATGCTGAGCTTCCGGGCGCCCACCTTAAGGTCGTCCGGCAGGATCTCTTGCAACCGAAGATGCATCTCGGTACGAATGATGCGGTCCTGTACCTTGGTCGAATAGCTGCGCGCGACGCCGAGCCCGAAGATCGTCGCCAAGCCGTTGAGTGCGGCGCCAGTCCCGATGAGACAGGTACCGGCGATGGTGCCTACCTTGAATAGGCCGACGATCGCCAAGACAACCCCCACTAGTGTAGTGCGTCAAGCAGATTGCACCTTATGCAGGGCGGCACGTCCTCGCTTGACTTTCTCGAGGATGTCGGAGGCGGTCGCTGTCCAGATGAAGGGCGTGGGATGCTCGTTGTGCTGGGCGATGTAGTCGTCAATGGCGGCGACGAGCTCGTCCACGCTGCGAAACACGCCGCGGCGCAGGCGCTTGACGGTGAGATCGCGAAAGAATCGCTCGACCATGTTCAGCCACGACGCCGAGGTCGGGGTGAAATGAATGTGGAAGCGCGGGTGACGATCGAGCCAACGCTTCACAGCGGCATGCTTGTGGGTGGCATAGTTGTCCACGATGAGATGAAGCTGTTTGTCCTTGGGAGTGCGGCGGTCAATTAAGCGCAGGAAGCGCAACCATTCCTGGTGGCTGTGTCGGGGCATGCACTCGGCGATCACGCTGCCGTCAAGAGTGTTGAGCGCCGCAAACAGGGTGGTCGTGCCGTTGCGCTTGTAATCGTGGGTCATCGTTTGGCCGCGTCCCTTTTTGAGCGGCAGGCCGGGTTGGGTGCGATCGAGGGCTTGGATGTGGGACTTCTCATCGAGCGAGAGAACCAGAGCATGCTCAGGCGGATTGAGATAGAGTCCGACGATGTCGTCGAGTTTCTCGGCGAAACGCGGGTCATTGCTGAGCTTGAAGGTCTTGACGCGGTGGGGCTTGAGGCCATGGGCGCGCCAAATCCGTCCCACGGTGGAAGCGCTGACGCCGGCCGCGGCGGCCATGGTGCGGCGGCTCCAGTGTGTGGCGTTGGACGGTTTCTCGCGGGTGGTCTTGTGGATGATCTGCTGTACTTTCTGCTTCGAGACGGCAGGTGTACGACCGGGCCGTGGGGCGTCTTTTGCAATGCCGGCGATGCCGCTTTCGAGAAAGCGCGTGCGCCAGCGGGCCACCAACTGCCGCGAGACACCGAGCTGTGCGGCGATCTGCTTATTCTCGAGACCGTGGGCGGCCAGCAGGACAATCCTGGCTCGCAGGGCGAGACGAACGGCGACTTGGCGGCCGCGCGCGTAGCGGTCCAACTGCTTGCATTGCGCTGTGTTCAAAGTTACTGGTTGTGCTCTTCGCATCCCATGCCTCCTGTTAATAGAGACGATGGGAAGCCAATATAAGTTACAGTATTTATGGTGCCCTACACTAGGATCGGCAGGACTGCCATGAACAACGCCTTGGGAAACATGACGTGATTGTCGTAGTTCTGACCTGAGCGTTCCGCCATAGTGCTTCGTTTCCTCCCCGTGTTTGTGGGCGCGGCGTGCTGGCCTAGGAGAGGCTGTGGCCGCCACCCATGTGCTACTTCAATTCTTCGACTTCAATCCAATCAGCGAAATCTGCTCGAGGCCCGGCCAGCGGCCGTTCGAGCGCGGCTTCCGTTCCACCGGGGCCAACTGCTGCACGACACCGCGTGCCGGAAGAGGTTCGGAGAAGTACAAACGGTAGACCTCGTTGAGCTTGTCGTAATCCGCGGGGTCGTCAAAATAGAGCGTCGCCGCGACGACGTGGCTGAAGTCCATCCCCGCCTCTTCAAGATTGTCGAGCTGGTTCCGCATCGTTTGGCGTAGTTGGTTCTGGACGTCGCCCGTCCAGATGCCGCCGTTCGCCCCTGGGATGAAGCCGCTCTTGGCCGAGCAGTAGTAGATGTCGCCGGCAAACACGCAGGGGGCTCGCGGTGGGACTGGGGTTCATGTTCTTAGGGCGTACGGCAAGCCGCTTCGAGAGGTTCCTGACGGCGATGCCGGTGTATTCAATGAGGGCCCCGTGCGGCACGCTCGTGACGAAGATCGTCGCGCGCGCCGGCGTGTTTCCGAACTCGAAACGCCCGGCGTAGATCTTGTTCATGACGCCATAAGGGATCGTTCGGAGCAGGTACGGATTGACGAACACCATGTGACGCATGTCGAGGCCGGCGGCCTTGAGCACCCGCTCGACGTTGTCGAGTGCGAACCCGATTTGCTTGCCGGCATCGCTCGGGAGCGCGCCCGTCGCCGGATCCCGTCCGAGCATCGCCGAGACATAGAGCTGATCGTGGGTAAGCAAACCCGCCGAGACTCCCTCCGCCAACGGGTAGCCGGACACCTCGACGGCCTACTTCTTGTTACCCAGGTCGCGGACCGCCACCGCTTTCATCGTGACGTGCATGCCGTTCGAGCGTTTGTAGACGCCAACAACCGCCCGCGCCGGCGGAAACTTCGTGAAGTGCTTCGCGTAGGCGCGGTTCATCGCCTCGTAGAGGCTCATGTCGTCGAGATACACCTGGACGTAGACCAAGTGGTCGAGCGTGAGCCCGGCCGCCTCGACGATCGAGCGCACGTTGGCGATGCACTGATCGACCTGTCCCTCAATGGTCGAGGGGATTTCGCCGCCGGGCTTGCGCGGCCCTTGGCTCGAGACGTAGAGGTAGTCGCCGGCCAGAATGCCCGGCGTATAGGGCCCGGTTGGTTTCGGCCCCTGCGCCGGCACGACCGGGCGGACCTGCGCGGCGACTCCGCCAAGGGAGACGAGCAAGACAACGACCGCGATGATAAGGCGGGCGATGGCCAGGTCGCTGACAAGGCGGAATGGAAATCGAACGGCGTTACGCATGTTTCGGTACTCAGCCCCCGGCTGGGGTCTTCAGGATACACGGTCTGATCGACGAGTTTGAAGGGCGGCCGATCGCGCTACAATTGCTTGCTGCATCCGCCGCCTATGGCTCCACGCGTCTCGCTATTTGTTACCTGTCTGGTCGACGAGCTTTTCCCGCGCGTCGGAATCGCCATGGCCGACGTGCTGGAGCGCGCCGGATACGAATGCGAGTTCCGCGAGGCGCAGACCTGCTGCGGGCAGCCGGCGTTCAACTCCGGGTTCGCCACGGAGGCGCGTGACGTCGCACGGCATTTTCTGCGGGTCTTCGAGGACACTGAGCACATCGTCGTGCCGTCGGGATCGTGTTGCTCGATGGTGCGGCATCACTTCGCCGATCTGTTCCCAGAAAACAGCAGCGAAGCCCGCGCCGCCCGTCGGATCGAAGGACGTGTTTTCGAGTTTTCTGACTTCCTCGTCTCGGTGGCCGGCATCGAAGACCTGGGGGCTCACTACCCTGGCGCGGTCACGTATCACGACTCCTGCCACGCGCTGCGCGAGATGAAGATCCAAGACCAACCGCGGCGTTTGCTGGCCCAGGTACGAGGCCTGGAGCTGCGCGAGATGGAACCCGCCGAAGAATGCTGCGGCTTCGGCGGAACGTTCTCCGTCAAGTTCGGGGAGCTTTCCGGCGACATGCTCGACGGCAAGATCGAGGCCATCCGAGCCACCGGCGCCGGCGCGGTCGTGTCGATCGACCCGAGTTGCCTGATGCAGATTGGCGGTGGGCTGAGCCGGCGTGGCCTGCCGGTGAAGACGTTGCATCTGGCGGAAGTGCTGGCCTCCCACTAGACAGCGGGGAGGCCGCCGATAAACCGAATGTCAGCCGCTTTCGAACAGCAGATCCACGTCGCCCTCGGCGATCTGAAACTGCAAACGACGATCCAGACAGCCACGGACCGCTTCAAGCAAAAGCGGCTGAAGGTCGTCGAACCCGACAGCTTCCCTGAGTACCAGGAACTACGCGAATACGCCCGCCGGATCAAGAAGCACACGCTCGACAATTTGGATTACTACCTCGAGCGGGTCGAGGCGAGGGTACGCGAGCACGGAGGCGAAGTCGTCTGGTGCCGGGACGCGGAGTCGGTGGTCGAAGCCATCGGGAAGATCGCGCGCGAGAACGGTGTCCAAACCGTTGTCAAGTCGAAGTCGATGGCGACGGAAGAAATCCATCTCAACAAAGCGTTAGAGAAGAACGGGATCGAAGCGGTCGAGACCGACCTGGGTGAGTACATCATCCAGCTCGCCGGCGACAGACCCTACCATATCGTCGCGCCTGCGCTGCACATGACGCGCGGCGACATGGCCGACCTGTTCGCCGCGAAGCTGGGAGTTGAGAGGACTGACGAGCCGTCGAAATTGACCGCAATCGCCCGGGGCATCCTGCGCGACAAGTTTCTCAACGCGGGCATGGGCGTGACCGGGGCGAACTTCGTTGTCGCCGAGAGCGGCGCTGTACTGTTAGTCGAGAACGAGGGGAACATCCGGCTGACGACCTCGCTGCCGCGCATCCACGTCGCGGTTGCGGGGATCGAAAAACTGATTCCACGGGCGGCGGATTTGGCCGTGTTCCTGAAACTGCTAGCGCGCAGCGCCACCGGGCAGCCGCTGACCAGCTACACGTCGTTTCTGGCGGGCCCGCGCAGGAGCAGCGAACTCGACGGACCGGAGAAGTTCTACCTGTTGCTGCTCGACAACGGCCGCAGCCGCGTTCTTGCCGATGATGAGAAGCGCGAGACCCTCTATTGCATCCGGTGCGGCGCCTGTTCGAACGTGTGCCCCGTGTATCGGCGCATCGGCGGGCACGCCTATCCAGGGACATACTCGGGGCCGATCGGCGCGATTCTCACCCCGCAAATGCAAGGGCTGGGCTATGAGCCGGGTTTGCCGTTCGCCTCGAGCTTGTGCGGAGCGTGCGCCGAGGTGTGTCCGGTGAAGATCGACATTCCGCGCATGTTACTCGCCCTCCGCCGGGACGTGAAAAAGAGCGAGAGCCGCGAGCGGCCGTGGCTGGCCGAGAAGCTTGCGTTCCGCGCCTGGAGCTGGGTGATGCGGCGGCCCTGGTGGTTTGAGCGGATGGGTTTTCTGGCGCGGGGCTTCGCGCCGGGCGACGACGGTCATAGTTGGGTAAAGTCGCTGCCCGGGCCGCTCAAAGCCTGGACGGATACGAGGGACTTCCCACCCCCGGCTCAGGCGAGCTTCCGGCAGATGTGGCGGGAGCGCTCATCGCGCGGGGGACGCACTGCTGCTCGAGCCGTGCCCGAAGACCGAGCGGTCGATGCCTGATCGAGAGCACATCCTCAACAAAGTAAGGGCCGCGCTAGGGCGTCGCAGCGGGCAGACGCCCGAGCCTGCGCCGGCGCCACGCCTAGTGCGGGCCGAGCGCACGCAGCCGGAAAAGGTGCGGCTCCTGCTAGAGAACTTCCCTGGTGATAACCTCCACGCGCACACCACCGAGGACGCGCGGTGCTTCGTCGCCTTGCGGCTTGACGGGCAGACCGCCATCGCTTCGAACGATCCGATCCTCCAATCGCTTGGCATCACGGACCTGCCGAACGTCCACTCCAACGTTACCGAGAAAGATGAAATACGGCGGCTCTGCGCGGAAGTGGACGTCGACCTCAGCGGGGCAACCTACGCACTGGCGGATCCGGGGGCGCTGGTGATGGTTTCGTCCGCGGAGGAGGAGCGACTGGTATCGTTGCTGCCTCCGCGGCATATTGCCGTGGTGCCGGCCGAGCGCGTGCTCAGCGACATGGATGAACTGTTTTTCACCGTGCCGGATCCGGCCGCGCTGACCAGTTCGATGGTGTTGATCGGAGGCCCGAGCCGGACAGGCGACATCGAGATGATCCTCACTCTTGGGGTACACGGCCCCCGCGAGGTCTCACTGGTGGTCTTTGGCTGAGGGGGCGTGAAGGAATAGCGGCGGCGCCGACCACGACCTGGCAACCGCTGGGTTGAGCAGCGGTCGGCATCCAGATAGTGCTTCGAATCATTGCGGGAGCTGTGGGAGCGGATCTGCGCGAGCCCAAGAAACCGAGGCCCGGAACGCAAGTGACGGGTAGATCCGGTCGGTTCCGCAGGTAGCCGCGGACCTTTACCGAAGCATCAAAAATAACTTCAAACGCCCCTGCCGGGGGCTGGGCTTCGCGCAGTCTCGGAGCGCTCCAGCCACTTCCGAGGCGCGTGAGGGTTCGTGCCGGACCGCTCCCTTATGGTCACGGCTCGGTTTCTGGTCCCGCGGGCTGCGGGGCGAGTTTTTCACAGCTTCTGACGGGGCCTACAGGGCAATATTGCCGTTCGGCTCATTCTCGTCTTCCGCGTCTGGATCGTCTATGTCCAGGTCTTCGACCTCCGGGACATCCGTGGTCGGCTCTGGCGCGACCGCTTCCGCCGGCGCTGCCTCTTGCACGGCAACCTTCTCCGGGCCTGGTTCGTCGTCCTCGTTGGCCTTGTAGAGATACTTGATGCTCTCTTTGTAGATGAGCAGGTTGACTTCGTCGTCGCGGCGAATCTTGACGCAGGCGCGGTCGTACCACTCGATCGAGCCACACACTTCCTCACCGTCAGTCAGAACAAGCACCATCGGCGTCTGGTTCTGCATTTGCTTCACGAAATAGAAGCTTTCCGCGTTGGTGTGGTCGGCGGGCGTGGGGCGATTGCCGCGCAGCGGCCCGCCCTTCTGGGGCGCGTTCCGTAGAGGCCCGCTACGCTGCGGCGAGCTACGCGGGGGGCCGTTGCGCTGCGACGTCTTGCGCTGCGACGTGTTGCGCTGCGGCGTGTTGCGCCGCGGCGTGTTGCGCTGCGGTGAGTTGCCCAGCGGTGAGTTGCCCGGCGACGAGTCTCTCTCGGGCGTCTTGCGCCGTTTTTGCTCCAACTCCTCTTTCATCGCTGTAAGCGACGGTCGGATGAGTTTGCGGTGATTGATCTCTTCAGCTTCTTCCATCATCGAACCCCTCAGAGAAACTGCATTGCCAGCCGGACTACACAACGGAACGACGCACGCGAGACATATGCCTCGACATCGAAACCTGCGCTGTCTGGTGCTGCTGATCCGGCGAACCCTGGACTTTCGACCGGGCTAGGGAAAGCGACTTCGCTTTCAAGTTGTTTCATAGATAGCACAAAGCGGCGCGCGACCGCAACGCGTCGGGGGTGCGCGACAAGAAAGTGATGATTTGCGGGTCCCCCTTTTTTGCGTGCTGATCCTTACGTAGTGATATGTTAGGAAAGGAGGCGTACTATGCCCGAATCTCTCGTCGCGCTCGAACGTCAACGAAAGGCCATCCTCGCTCGGATTCTCGATCTAGGAGACTTCCGCAGCGGATCCATCAGCGCTGTCAGCGGCCGCTGCGGCAAACCGTCCTGCCGCTGCCATCAGCCCGGCCAGCCCGCTCATGGCCCGAACTACCGCCTGACCAGGAAGGTCAACGGCAAGACCGTGAGTGAGACCTTTTCCTCGCCCGCCCAGCGGCGCAAAGCGCAACGCGAAGTTGAGGCTTTTCACCGCTTCCGGGAGCTGAGCCGACAACTGCTCGAAGTCAACGAACAGATCTGCCGCTTGCGCCCCGTCGCCGAGGACGCCGAGCTGAGTCCGCAGGAAAAAAAACGGCCGAGGCGATCCAGCAAGAAGTCGCCGTAGAAGTAGGGAGGCTGCTACGGGTCGTCTTGTGTGAGAGGCGCAAGCGCGGGTCGCTCGACCTCGAAGCCGTCGAACAGGCGACGCGCGACGCGCTGCATCAAGCCGGCGCTGTCTTGCTCGAGACGCTGTTGAACGAAGACGCGGCCGGCGAATCGCAGCAGCCCTGCGCCTGCGGCTCGCCAGCGCGCTACGCCGGTCGGCGGCCGAAGAAGCTCGTCACGATGCTGGGCGAGGTCGTCGTCGAACGGCCGTACTATCACTGCAGCCGCTGCGGCAAAGGCTTCGCGCCGCACGACCAAGAGCTGGCCGTCAAAGCGACGCAGTATTCGCCAGGCGTGCGCCGCATGACGGCGCTGGTCGGCTCCGAGACGTCGTTCGATCGCGGTCGCGCGTTGCTCGACGAGTTGGCCGGAGTGCGGCTGACCGCCAAGGCTGTCGAGCGCGAAGCCGAGGCGATCGGCGAAGATGTCGCCAGCGAAGAACAAGCCGCGATCGCGCGCGCCGTACCGCTGGAGCTTCCTGCGATGTCAGGACCTGAAACTCCGATTCTCTACATCGAGATGGACGGCACGGGCGTACCGGTCACCGCCGCCGAGACGGCCGGCCGCAAGGGTAAGGACGGCGGCCCGGCCGGCACGCGCGAGGTCAAGCTCGGCTGTGTGTTCACGCAAACAAGCTGCGACGAACAAGGCCGTCCCGTGCGCGACGAAGACTCGACCAGCTACACCGGCGCGATCGAGGACGCCGCCGCCTTCGGACGCCGCATTTACAGCGAGGCTTGGCGACGGGGTTGGAGTCGGGCGCGCAAGAAGGTCGTGCTTGGCGACGGTGCGGGCTGGATCTGGAATCTTTCGCACGAATACTTTCCCGGCGCGATCGAGATCGTCGACTTGTATCACGCTCGCGAACATCTGTGGGAGCTGGCGTCGAAGCTGTTTCCCCAACAACAAAAGCGCCTCCGCGGTTGGGCGCGGCGCATGCAGAAAAAGCTCGACGCGGGGCGCATCGAGCAACTCGTCACTGCGCTGCGCGAGATCGAAACCGACGACCCGGAGTTGGCGCATCCGCTGGCGCTGGAGGCGGACTACTTCCAGCGCCATGCGGAGCGCATGCGTTACGGCGAGTTTCGCCGGCAGGGCTTGTTTGTGGGCTCAGGCGTGATCGAGGCGGGTTGCCGCACCGTCATTGCGAGTCGGTTGAAGCGCTCTGGCATGTTCTGGAGCGTGCGCGGCGCGAACGCTATCACGGCTTTGCGTTGCGCACGGCTCAGCAACCGCTTCGACGACTACTGGGAGAATCGCGCTCGCGCGGCCTGAGCCTCACAAATTTGTCGCACACCCACGCGTCGGCCGCGACTCGTCGGGCGACGCCGCGGGCCGAGTTCCGTAAGTGTTTTTTCACGGCCCCTGAGGGTGCGATGCCGTCATGGGGCGGCGACCGCGCCGCGCAGACCGAGAGCGAGGGCTTCGAGAGCGATCTGCTTCTGAATGTTGCGCCGCTGGAGGCTCTCGATCTCGCGCAGATCATCGACCGCTCGCTGGAGCCAGGGAAACGACGTGCTTGCAGCAAGGGTGGTGAGCTCGTCGCGGATGTCCTCGTTGACAAGAGGCCGTTGCGGCGTGAGCATCAGGCGGAGCAAGTCTTGCAGCAGGCCAAAGAGCACATCGATCAGCACGTCGAGTTTTTCTTGGCTCTTGCGCGCGATGCGTTCGGTCTGCGCCAGCAGTTCGGCGAAGCTGCTGCTCGCGAGCGCGGTGCGGGTCAAGGTCAGCATGACAGTACGGCGCTCGAGGTAGGTATCGACATCGATCGTCAGGGCGCGGCCGGGGCTGCCCTGCGCCCAGCCGGCGAGTCGCGGACGGTCCTTTTGAGGGACGTCGGAACGTGTTTCGAAGAAGCGCTCCATCTCCTCGGCGGCCAGCGGTGCGAAGTAGAAGGGGATCGAACGCGAACGGATGGTCGGCAGCAGGTCGTAAGGGTTCTCGGCCGTCAACACCAGCGTAAGCGTGGGTGAGGGCTCCTCTAGAATCTTGAGCAACGAGTTGGCGGCTTCGATGTTCGCCCGATCGGCGTGGTCGATGACAAAGACCCGCCGCTTCCCTTCCGAGGGGCCGAATCGTGCGGCATCACGCAGCCGGCGTGCTTGCTCAATGGTGATAAGCCGCAGCGGACCATCCGGCGGGAAGATCAGAAAGTCAGGATGCGTCGAGATGATGAGCGGACTTTCCGCGCGCTTGGCAGCGGGCAGTTTTTCCCGCTCAGCGAACTGTTGCTGGAACGATTCGCTCGATAGATCCGCCTGGAGCACGCGAAGGCATGAGGAACACGTGCCGCAGGGACTGCTCGATGTCTTGCGGCACAGCAAGGCCGCGGCCAGTAGCCGTCCCAGCGTTGCTTTACCGATCCCGCCCGGTCCGGCAAAGAGCAGGGTTTGCGGCAGACGATCTTCGGTGACCATGCGCCGCAAGGCTTCGACGATCTTTTCGTTGCCGACGAAGTCCGAGAACGTCATGGTAGCGAGCCTCTTAGAAAGCTCTCGACTTCCGATTCCACCGCCGCGGCGACCTGCTCGACCGAACCCTGCCCGTCAATCCGTTTGATGCGATCAGGCTGGGCAATCGACAGCTCCCGGTAGCCTTGTTGTACGCGTTGGTAGAACGTCAAATCCTGGCGCTCCATGCGGCTCTCGTCGTGCTTCTGT
Source organism: Bryobacterales bacterium (assembly GCA_965261065.1). GTDB lineage: Bacteria > Acidobacteriota > Terriglobia > Bryobacterales > UBA6623 > JAKZVK01. Next base: position 1,374,791 of record OZ253444.1, read on the forward strand.
CCACGATTGCGGTCGAGCGCGCGGCGGAGCCCGGTGGCCGCTTCGATATCGAGTAAGATCGTGAGGTCGGGCTTCAGGCCCTGGCAAGCGACCTGCTCGATACGCTGGACGATGTCAACGCCCAGCTCGCGTCCGTAGCCCTGGTAGGCCACGGTAGCATCGGTGAAGCGGTCGCAGACCACAATGGACCCGGCATCGAGGGCCGGCAGAATCACCTGCTCGATGTTTTGCGCGCGCGAGGCGAAGTAAAGCAGCAGCTCGGGGATGGCGCCCAAGTCCGCGCTGGCGGTATCAAGCAGCAGCCGGCGAATACCCTGGCCGATGCGAGTGCCACCAGGCTCCTGGGCGACGACGACAAGGTGGCCCTGGGCTGCAAGCTTTTTCTCAAGCCGCTCGAGCTGGGTGGTCTTCCCACTTCCGTCAATCCCCTCGAAACTGATGAACCGGCCACGCGAATTCAAGCTGAGATTATAGCGTCCCAAGCTCCCGTGCCTTACCCGAGAACGGTAACAACAGTCCGTGCCTCCGGCTTGCGTCTACAGTGGATGCGGGCATGCTACGATCATTAACAACAGTGCACCACTCCGACCCTCAGGGCTAAACGGGGAGACCTTTAGGACATGAGTAAACTGGGCGTAATGGGCGAGTTTGTCCTCTTTCTGCGGCAAAACAAGAAGCTGTGGCTGCTGCCGATCGTGCTGACGCTCGTGATGCTTGGCGCTCTGCTGGTCTTCGCCCAGACGTCGGCGCTGGCTCCTTTCATCTACACCATCTTTTAGTGCTGCAACTCGCTCACAATTCCAAGTCGGGTGCTGTGGAATTGGTCGAGGTGCCGACTCCCGTGTGCGAAGACGGCTGCGTTCTTGTGCAGACGCTCGCTTCGGCCGTCAGCGGCGGCACCGAGCGAAACACGGTTCGCGTCGGCCGCGGGTCGCTGGTCAAAACAGCCGCCTCCCGCCCGGACCTGGTGCGGCGTGTCGTCAGCAAGTATCGGCGGGATGGTTGGTCTTCCACATTCAAAGCAGTCAAGGACCGAATCGAGCGAACGACGGCGCTTGGCTATAGCTCCGCGGGCCGTGTCACGCAAGTCGGCGGCGGCGTTGACGACGGCGTGGTCGGCGACATCAAGGTTGGTGACATAGTGGCGTGCGCCGGAGCCGGAGTCGCCTCCCATGCCGAACTCGTTTCGGTCCCTCGACGCCTTCTTGCCAAGGTTCCCGAGGGAGTCGCGCCCGAGGAGGCGGCCTTCACCACGATCGGTGCGATTGCCCTGCAGGGGGTCCGCCTCGGCAAGGTCGAGCTGGGTGAGAATGTGGCTGTTATTGGCCTCGGGCTGGTGGGCCAGCTCACCGTACAATTGCTACAGGCCTCCGGCTGCCGCATCCTGGCCACCGACCTCGACCCCGGACGTGTCGATCTCGCCGCGCAGCATGGCGCCGACGTCGCCGTCACGGCGGATCGCGCGGAAAGGGGTGATTGGGACGGCGGGCCCCAACCAGAGCCGGGCTTTGACTGCGTCATCGTCGCGGCGGACTCGTCTTCGAGCCGTCCTCTGGAACTCGCCGCCTCGTTGGCCCGCGACAAAGGCCGTGTGGTCGTGCTCGGGCTGGTGAGAACGGAGTTCCCGCGGGAGGAGTTCTACCGCAAGGAGCTGGAGCTGGTTGTGTCCCGTTCGACCGGTCCGGGCCGTTACGACCCCTCGTTCGAGGTCGAAGGGATCGATTACCCCTACGCCTATGTCCGCTGGACCGAGACGCGCAACATGGAAGCGTTTCTCGACCTGCTTTCCCGGCGGCGTATCTCGGTGTCGCACCTCATCAGTCACCGCTTTTCGTTCGACGACGCGCCTTCGGCCTACCGCCTGCTCACGAGCGGCGCGGGCCACATGGGTATCGTTTTCGGGTACAAGGATGCCCCGGTCGCCGAACGGCGGGCCATCGATCTGCCAAAGCGCACGCGAACGATTCACGCGGCGAGTTCCCACGGTTTTGGGATGATCGGGTGTGGCTCGTTCGCCCGAAGCATTCTACTGCCGGGGCTGCGCCGCCAAGGTTTCCGCCCTGTGGCGCTCGCCGCCGGGCACGGTCTCTCGGCTCGCGCGTCCGCGGAGAAGTTTCAGTTCGACACGGTCTGCGCGTCCGCGGACGATGTCCTCGCAAGGGACGATCTTGGCGCGGTGTTTATCGCGACACCGCACGCCGTTCACGCCGACTTGGTGTGCCGGGCATTGCGCGCCGGCAAGCACGTCTTTGTGGAAAAACCGCTGGCGATCAGCCGCGAGCAGTTGGAGGAAGTGCGCGCGGCCCTCGAAGCCTCTTCGTCGATTCTGATGGTGGGCTTCAACCGCCGCTTTTCGCCCCTCGCCCAAAGAATTCGGGAGCTCTTGGGCGGCAAGCCACCCGCCTTCTCGTTCCACTACCGTGTGAACGCTGGCTCGGTCCCGGCTGCTCATTGGATCCTCGACCCCGCCCACGGCGGCCGGATCATCGGCGAGGCTTGCCATTTCATCGACTTGGTCACGTTCCTGGCAGCCGCGCCCCTGGAGGAGGTTTCGGCGGTCGCATCGGAGTACGACCCGGCAAAGGGAATCGAGGATTGCCAGATCCATCTACGCTTCGCCGGTGGAACCGCGGGCACGATCAGCTACATCACGAGCAACGACGCGCCGACCTCTAAAGAGCATCTCGAAATCTGGTGCGGCAACAAAGTCATCGACCTCGAAGATTTCGAGCAAGCTTGGTTCTACGACGATGGCCGCGATTGGACTATCCGGCGCCGTCGGCAGCAGAAGGGCCACGCAGAAGGGCTGGCCGCCTTCCATCAAGCTATCCTGGCCGGCGGACCGCCGCCGATTCCCTTCGACCAGCTCGATCGCACCACCCTGGCTTCGATCGAGGCCGTGCGGTGCCTGAAGACTGGGACGCCGTTTCAGTTCCCGCGGGATGAGAATTCTCTACGTCAGTCAGTATTTTCCGCCTGAGATTGGGCCCCCCGCCGTTCGCGTCTCCGAGATGAGCGCGCATTGGCGGGACTGGGGCGAGGACGTGCGGGTTCTGACCGGCTTTCCGAACCACCCGGATGGCGAGATTCATCCCAACTACCGAGCGGCGTTTCGGCGCGGGGCGCATACCGAGACGTTTCGGGGCCTCCAGGTCTATCGGACCTGGCTGTACCCAGCGGCTAACAAGGGTGTCTTCCGCCGCAGCGCCAACTATGCCAGCTTCATGCTCTCGGCGATCGCCAGGGGAGCCTGGCTGGGCTTCCGGCCCGAGGTGGTGATCGGCACGTCGCCGCAACTGCTGTGCGCCGTCGCGGCGGCACGGTTGGCCCGACGGTTCCGGGCGTGCTTTGTATTGGAGGTGCGCGACCTCTGGCCGGAATCCCTCGAAGCGGTGGGCGTGTGCGCACGCGGATCGCTCGCCTATCGCGCACTGGACCGAATCGCGCTGCGCCTCTACCGCGACGCTTGGAAGATCGTCGTCGTGACGGAAACCTTTCGTGACGCGCTTGTCGAGCGCGGTGTGGATGGGGCGAAGATCGCAGTGGTGAAGAACGGAGTCGACACGTCCTTCTTTCACCCCGACGCCGCGCCGTCGCCGTGGGTTCGCTCACAGGAACGTCTCCAGGGAAAGTTCATCGTTTCCTACATCGGCACGCACGGCATGGCCCACGCCTTGGAGACGGTTCTCGATACCGCCGCCCTGCTGAGGGACGAGAAGCAGATTCACTTCCTGCTCGTGGGCGAAGGGGCGCGGCTCGAGGATTTGAGGCGCCGGCAAGCGGAACTCAATCTGGATAACGTCAGTTTCGCAGGCCCGCAACCGTGGGCGGACATCCCGTCCTACCTCGGCGCATCCGACCTCTCGATCATCCATCTGGCGCGTAACCCGGTCTTTCGAACCGTCATCCCTTCCAAGATGTTCGAGGTGATGGCCGCAGGCCGGGCGATCGTGCTGGGAGTGGAGGGCGAGACACGCGCCATTCTGGAAGAGTCTGACGCGGGGCTGGCTGTCGAGCCCGAATCACCACCAGCGATGCGGGACGCCGTACTGGCTCTCTATCGCGACTCGGATCGTCGCGGGAAGTTGGGCCGGAACGGCCGCGACTATGTGTGCCGGACTAGCTCCTACCGCGCCCGCGCCCGCGACTACTTGGACGTGCTCCAACAGAGCCCGGCGATCCGCGCGGCAGAGACGAGACAATAGCCCAAGGCGCAAGCCGCGGGTAGGGGCCCACCGCCAGGTTCGTCTGGTCCGGCCAATACCGTCGCCCGCGCTCCCTGGGTCAACGTAGTGAAACTCTCCTTGAGCCTCGAGAACTACTACCACTCGTTCCGCTATCTGAGAACACGAGAGATCCTGGGCCGGGTTCTCCACCGGCAGATGAGCCGCCTGTATCGCGTGCTGCCAAGGCTCGGGATGGAGGGGGCTATCGAGCGGGCCTGCGATTTGTCCACAGGCATGGTCGCCCCGTCCCAAACCTTTCAATACCCTGAAGCCGCAGGTGAAGTGTCCGGCGGCTACGAAGGTGGGCGGCGTTTTCGCTTTCTCGAGCAAACGATGAGTTTTCCGGACGGCTACGATTGGCTCCTGGCGGGAACTTCGCTCGCCTGGCAGTTCCGCCTGAACTACTTCGACTGAGCTCCGCGGCTCGCGGGCGAAGGCCGGCACGAGGAATTGTGCGAGCAAATCGAATCCTGGATCCGCCAGAACCCCCCTGGCCGGATGCCCTCGTGGCACCCCTACCCGACCTCCCTGCGGATCGTGAACTGGATTCGCGCCTTGATGGTGATGGGCGAGCGGCACGACTGTCCCTCATGGACGCAGTCGCTGTCGCACCAAGCGGCGTTCGTCGAAGCCAACCTGGAGTTCCACCTGGGGGCCAATCATCTCATCGAAAACGCCTTCGCGCTCCTGGTAGCAGGGCTGTTCTTTCGCGGAACCGCGGCCCGGCGATGGGAGAGAAAGGGTATCGAGCTCTTGACGGCCGAACTCGACGAGCAAGCATTGCCCGACGGCGGCCACGTAGAGCGCTCCGTCTCCTACCACCTACGCGTCAACCAGGTTTGCCGCGAGGCGCTCTGTCTCCTGCAGGCCAATCAAAGGCCAATGCCTTTAACCCTGCACGACGTGCATGAGAGAATGTCTTCTTTCACCGAGTCCATGCGTCATTGCGACGGCAACCTGCCGCTCTTTCATGACGCGCAGTGGATCGAGGACGCAGAGTGGGACCGCTTTCTTCGGCTGAAGACCGCCCTCGTCTAGACCGCCCGAGCCGGCCGGTATTCACGCTTCTCGAATATCCATCCAGTGGTTATTACATCCTCGACCAGCCGGCCGGCCGGCTGATCGCCGACTACGGCGCCCCGGGATCGAGCTACAATCCCGGACATCAGCACGCCGGCATTTTCAGCTACGAGATCTCCTCTGAGCAGGGGCGGGTGATCGTCGACACCGGGACCGGCAGCTACGAGGCCGGTGCCGAGCGCGATCACCTACGCGGGACCGCGGCTCACAATACCATCCGGCTCGATGAAGCGAACCAGTTCGTCGTCTGGAGTTCGTTCCGCATCGGGCGGCGAGCGTTCGTCCATGACGTCGAGGCGCGATCCGGCCCGGGTTGGCACTGTATTTCCGCCTGGCATGATGGCTATAAGCCGCTGGGGGTCACGCACCGTAGGGCCATTCTCGGCCTGGAAGGCGCCGGCTGGCTCGTCGCGGATCTGCTCGAAGGCAGCGGCCTACACACGACTGAGAGTTTCATTCACCTGCACCCCCACATTGTCCCGGGAGGAATTGGGCCGGGCGTCATCGAACCCCAGCCCGAAGCCGTCGCGCTAACTCCACCTGGCTGGTCGCTGGCCGCTATCCGCCTGCCGGCTCTCCAAGTCAAGCCGGACCACTACTCTACCCGCCTGGGCGAGCGGCGACCCTCTCAGACGCTCTTCGTCCGCAGCCGAGAAAAACTGCCTCAGTACTGGGCCTACTGGATCACCCCGTTCCCACCCGCTAAGATTCGGTGGGAAGCCGCGGGCGACGGAATTTTCGTGCTGACGGTCCCCGAGAACAGGTTCCGCGTAAACCTTTCCGGAGCGGACCTATTGAAACTACCTTAGAAATCTAGTAAGTTAGGTACCATAAGCCGAACATCCCGCAGGCCGAAGAGTTGTCACCAAGGATCCCGCCGATCACCTTTTTTGGGTGCTAACAGGTCTGGATGAACAGCCTTCTCTATCTAGCCGTACTCTCATTCTCGATCTGCTTCCTGCTGACTACGCTCGTCCGGAATCTAATGCATCGGGTGGGCGTGCTCGACAAGCCCGACCGTCACCGCAAAGTTCACACTCGGCCCATTCCCAGGCTCGGGGGTGTTCCGATCGCGCTTGCCGTCGTGCTCTCGTTGGCGTTGGTCTCGCTGATCTCCGATTCCGGAGCAGAACTCTTCCACACAGTGCTGGGACAGATCATGCCGTTGCTGCCGGCAGCGTGCCTCGTGTTTGTCATCGGGCTGCTCGATGATCTCTACGACCTACGGCCGTGGTAGAAGCTGCTGGGACAACTTGCGGCCGCCACTTGGATCTATGTCCATGGTTTTCGCATCGAGTCGATTGCGGGCTTCGCTTTCGGCGACTCGCACTGGATCCTCTACCCGCTCACTGTCGCCTGGCTGCTTGCCTGTACGAACGCTTTCAACCTCATAGATGGAATCGACGGGTTGGTCTCCGGGGTCGGCTTCTTCGCGACGGCGACGATGCTGATCTCGGCTCTGCTGCACGGCAACATGGAACTGTTGATTCTCACCGTGCCTCTCGCGGCAGCCTTGTTGGCGTTCCTGCGCTACAACTTCAATCCGGCCTCGATCTTCCTTGGGGACAGCGGCAGCCTGCTGATCGGATTCCTGCTCGGCTCCTACAGCATCATCTGGTCCTACAAGTCAGCCACCATTCTCGGCATGACGGCTCCGATCCTGGCGCTGAGTTTCCCCATTGCCGAGACGGTGATCTCGGTCACCCGACGGGTGCTGCTGGGCACGCCGGTGTTTGGTGCTGATCGCGGGCACATCCACCATCGGTTACTTGAACGCGGCCTCGGCCCCAAGCAAGCCGCCGTTCTCGTCTATGCCATCGCCGGATTGGGCGCCGGCGTGGCCCTGATCATGTCGACCCCGGGCGCCCGTGACAAAGGGGCCATCCTGATTCTGTTTTGCATCGTCTCGTGGATCGGCTTCCAGCATCTCGGCTACACGGAGTTTGGGTCGGCGCGAAAGATCATCCTCGGGGGCACCGTCACTAAGCTCGTGGCGGCGGACGTACGTCTGCGGGCGTTCAGCCACGAAATGGACCAAGCCGAATCACTGGAGTCTTGTTGGGACTTGACCGTATCGGCTCTACGGGATCTCGACTTCGACCAGGTCTCGCTCGAACTCCCGGGCAACGGCAGCCAAATACCTTTGCTGTGGCGTCAGGTTTTGCACGCCGAGCGCGTCGGCCTGCGTCCGGAGGACTGCTGAACCCTGCGGATACCCTTGCCGGCGGAGGGCGACGGGTACGTCGAGATCTCGCGCCACCTGGACCGGGGCGAAGGGTATCTGGTCGTGCACCCCATCGTCGAGACCGTGCGGCGTGTCTTCCCGCGCCACATCAGCGACCACCGCGAGGTTGGGGTCGGCGTCAATGGAAGCACGCAACCTGAATCCGGCACCGCGCCCGTGGCCGCTCGATCCGCGGGGGCCGGCGTCTAGCCCCTTTTCGCTCGACCCTTCTGACTCGCTGCAAGCCTCATCGATGACCTGCGAAGGGCCGTCGGATGCCGTGGGCCTGCCCGAATCAGCGACAATGGTCCGGTCACGAAAGGGGAATCCATGAATCGTCGAAGCTTTCTCGCGTCAGTACTCGCTGCTCCCGTGGCCGCCCGTGCTAACGGACGCACGGTCCGTATCGGGTTTCTTGGCGGTAGCCACTCGCATGCCGCGGGCAAGGTCGACGTCGTGCTGGCATCAACCGAATACGAGTTGGTTGGGATGTGGGAGGACGACCCCGGGCTTCAAGCAAGGTACAAAGCCAAGGGCGTACGCTTCGTCTCGCGCGAACAGCTCTTGCGTGACCCCGCCATCGAAGTCATCGCGGTCGAGTCGCCCGTACGCGACCACGCCCGTCATGCACACATGGTGCTCGAAGCGGGCAAGCACATCCACCTTGAGAAACCACCCGCGCTCGATGTCGAGTCGCTGCGCTCGATCCTCGACTTGGCGGCGCGCAACAAGCGGATCGTGCAGATGGGGTACATGTGGCGGCACCACCCGGGCATCAACGCCATGATCGAGGCGGCGCGCAACGGCTGGCTGGGTGACGTCTACATGGTCAAGGCGATCATCAATAAGAAGCTAAGCCCGGAACAGCGGGCGGCTTGGGCCGAATTTCGCGGCGGACAGATGTTCGAGTTGGGCGGCCATGTGATCGACCCGCTGATCCGTCTGATGGGCCGTCCGGACCGCGTGACGCCGTTCCTGCAAAACGACAGCAATCTCGACGACAACATGGCCGACAACACCATCGCGGTGTTTGAGTTCCCCAACACGCTCGGGCTGGTCGTAGGCGCCGCGCTGCACCACTCAAGCCGCTACCGCAGCTTCACTGTGCAAGGAACGAAAGGCACGGCGACGTTGCGTCCGATCGAGCCGCCCGAGTTGATGGTCGATTTGACGGAAGCCACTGGACCGTACGCGAAGGGCCGGCAGAAGGTCGAGTTGCCGCCCTACAAGCGCTACGTTGGGGACTTTGTTGAATTGGCCGCGGCCGTACGCGGCGACAAGCCGATCGCCGTTACTCCCCACGAAGACTTGATCGTGCAGGAAGCACTCATCGCGGCGTCCGCGATGTGAATTGCCATCAGGGGTTAATGCGCCGGACGGCCTGCGCGCCGGAGGATCTGGCCGCCCTGCCGCTTGCGGGCGTTTCCGATTGCGCCCACGAAGCCCGCCGAGACTCCATTGCCGGCGCATTCGAGTGTGGCGAGCGGGCGCGCGGGCTCAGGTCAACGAGCCCGGATCCTAACGGATCCCCGCCACCGCCGGTGCCGACAGGCCGTCTGCCATACTGACTACTTCCGATGTCCACCGGCAGCGTCGAAACCCTCAAGCCCGCCACGGCGGTGCAACCCTGGCGCGACCGCATAACACCCTACGCCTACGGTTGTGCGTTCCTCTCCTCGGCGTCGTTGGTGCTTTCGATCGCGGTTGCACAGACCCTTTTGGTGATCGCCCTGGTACTTCTGCTGCTTTCGAACACTCGTCTGCGGCTGCCTCCCGTTGCTTGGCCTCTAGCCGGCTTTCTCGGGTGGACGCTGCTGTCGATGGCCGCGGCGGATGACCCCTCCGCCAGCTGGCCGCAGATCAAGAAGTTCCTCGTCTTCACGGTGCTGCTGGTCGTTTTTTCGGTCTTCTCTCGCGTCGACCAAGCGCGCCGCCTGTTCGAGGCGCTGTTCGTTTGTACTCTGGCGGCAGCGCTAACAGGCATCGTGCAGTTTGCGATCAAGCTGGCTGAGGCGAGCGCCGCGGGCCAGGATTTCTACAACTCCTATGTCGGGCAGCGAATCACCGGCTTCTTTGGCCACTGGATGACTTTCAGCCAAGTACTGCTCATGGTCTTCCTGATGCTGGCCGGCTACGTTCTATTTTCGAGCAGCGGACGCCGTTTCGGACGGGCCGTTTGGTGGGCGTGCAGCGCGGTGTTCGGCGTGGCCTTAGTTCTCAGTGGCACGCGCAGCGTGTGGGCGGCGAGCCTGCTCGGGATCGCCTATCTCCTCTGGCACTCGAACCGGCGCGTGCTCTGGTTAGGGCCGGTGGCGCTGGTGGTGCTGCTGCTCGCGTCTCCCAGATCGATCGACCGAAGAGTGGGTTCGCTGATCGACCCGCAAGCTTATTCGGCCCGTGTGATCATGTGGCGCACCGGTGCGCGCATGGTCGAAGCGCATCCCTGGTTCGGCGTCGGCCCCATGCGGGTCGGCCCGCGTTTTGCTGAGTTCCAGCCCGAGGACATTACGGAACTGCCCCTGGCCTACTACGAGCATCTACACAATGTGTTCATTCACTATGCCGCCGAGCGTGGCATCCCGGCCGCCCTGTTTCTGCTCTTTGCGCTCGGTAAGGTCCTCTGGGACCATCGCCGCGCATTGGCGAGGCTGCCCGCCGGATACAGCGACGAGCGCTTTCTCTTGCAGGGTGTGATCGCGACGACGTTAGGTATGGTCGTGACGAGCTGTTCCGATTTGAGCCTCGGCGACAGTGAGATTCTGGGACTCTATCTGACCGTGATCGCGCTGGGGTACCGCGCGGTGGATTCGGTATCGCGGCGTGCCGTGGCCGGCACGGCCGAAGAGGCATAAGCGGAGACGGAGTCCGTGCCCATCCGCCAAACTTGCCGAGTTGAAGCGCCGGCCCGGACTACCACGACGCGCGGCTTGGCATCGGACGGTCGACCAAGACCCGCACGACTCTTCCGTCAAGCGCCAACACCGCGAAGCGTGAGCCATCGGGCGCGCGGAAGAGATACTTTTCTGAGTAGCCGTCACGGGGAATTCCGACCATGCGCATCAGCGGCTTGCCGAAACGTTCAATCACGTCGCTGATGAGTGCGCCCTCGATGATCTCCACGACCGGATAGTAGGTAGGCTCCGTGCCACCGGTTGGTTTTGAGCCTGCGTCAGCTTGCGGTGTCGTCCGAGTGGCCCGCGGAGGCCGATTTGGGTACACCGTCGCCCTGCGTGCCTCGGTGATACCGGGTGGGAGATGCCGCGTTCCGCCACCGGGAGGCCGTCGGCTCCTTCCCCGCTTGCCGTCGGCACGGGTGCTGGTGCGGAAGCAGGAGCGGGCTGCGGATTCCCGGCACGGGCGGAGGGAGCGCCGGTCGCGGAAGCACTGGCTTGGGACGGCGCGGGCGCGGGCGCACTTGGCGCCGGCCCCGGAGGCATCGGCACCCAGGCCTGCGCGGGTTCCGGCTCGGCCCAACGGCGGGGGCCGGTTACTGGTGTGAGCCCCGAGATCTTGACGCCGCTCTTGGTCTTGACCTCGCCACTCGATTTGAAGACCGGCTTGGCCGGCCGGTTGGCCGCGGAATCCTCTGGTTTCTCACCAGGGGCCTTGTCGAACTCCGGCTTTCGCTCGGTCGTGGACGCCTGAGAAGGCTTCGTCTCCGATTCGGCGTCGAGCGTACCTTTCAGGCGCTTGAAGATGCCGGCCGCGCCCGCCCCGGCTGCGCCCGTGGCCGCTCCGGCGGTTCCGGCTCGTCCGACATTGATGCCGTAACCGATAATGGCCTGTCCGGCGGCAAAGGGTGCGTACGCCAGCGCTAGTGCGGTGCCAAGACCCAATGATAGTAGTGACCTCACGGTACCCTCCTCGGAACAATCCGAGCGTACCAGAGCATTTGCGAAGCGCCTATTGGCGAAACCCCCTACGCCCCATGGGATAGGCGGGTTATGCCACTGGGCCTCGGGGCCCAGAGAAAGGGGGGAAATCCGCGGCGCGACCCTCGGGATCATTGAAGAGAACGAAGCTCCGTGGGCGGCACTCGTTCACCCCCTAATTTTTTCGAGCCGCGCCGTGACAGCAAGGGGTAGTGGGATGCGCCCGGCCCACCTCACCGTGGGCGAGGAAGCGAACCGAACGCAACCGTCCCCAGCCCGAAAGCTGACGCTGTTTTTTGCGCTGTGATAACTTGATGATTACTGTAGCCCTTCTACCCTCGGCACGGGGTCATTTTCCGGGTCCCCACGCCCGTCTTAACCAAACGAAAACCGCCGCGGTGTGCAGGCTGAAACAGCCGGAGAGGGTCTTCTCTGACTTCCGATCATGGCGCTTGCAGTAGCGAATCGATATACCCAGGCTCTCCTGGACGTCGTCAGCCGTCCGGGTTCGCCCACCAACGCTCAAGAAACAGCTCGGCAGCTTGAGACGTTTCGCGACGTTCTCGGCGAGTCGGCCGAGTTACTGGGTGTTCTGACATCGCCGAGCGTCGAACCCGCCAAGAAACGCCGGCTCATCGCCGGCCTGAGCGAACGGCTTGGCTTGGCGAAGCCAGTCACAAACTTCTTCTACGTCGTGATCGACCATCGCCGTTTGGGGCTGCTCGACGAGATGATCGAGGCCTACCGTGGCTTGCTCGACGAGCAGGCCGGCATCGCCCGCGTAGAAGTCAGCTCGGCGCGCCCGATGGACGCACCGGCCCGCAACGCTCTCGTCGACCGATTCGGCCGGGTAACCGGCAAGCGCGTAGTCGCGACCTTCGATGTCGACGAAGACCTGCTGGGCGGCGCTGTCGTTCGGCACGAATCCACGGTCTACGACGGATCGCTGCGCGCCCAACTCAAGTCCCTCGACCGTGCCCTCACCGGAGACCGTTAAACCCATGGCTCAAATCAGCGCCCAAGAGATTTCGCAAATCATTCGCAACCAGATCGAGAACTACGAAGGCGCCGTCGATGTCGCCGAAGTCGGCACGATCATCTCCCTCGGCGACGGCATCGCCCGTTTGCATGGCCTCGAGAGAGTCATGGCCGGGGAGATGCTCGAGTTCCCGCACAACGTCTCGGGCATCGCCATGAACCTGGAGGAAGACCAGGTCGGAGCGGTGTTGCTCGGCGAGTACTCCGAACTCAAGGAGGGCGACGAAGTCCGTCGCACCAAGCGCATCGTCTCGGTTCCCGTCGGGCAGGCTCTGGTGGGGCGCGTGGTCGACGCTCTGGGACGGTCGATCGACGGCAAAGGCCCGATCGAAACCGACACGTATTTCCCGGTCGAGCGCATGGCGCCCGGCGTCGTCGACCGCCAGCCGGTGAAAGAGCCCATGCAAACGGGTATCAAGGCGGTCGACAGCATGATCCCGGTGGGCCGCGGGCAGCGCGAGTTGATCATCGGCGACCGCCAGACCGGCAAGACGGCCATTGCCGTCGACACGATCATCAACCAGAAGGGCAGCGGCGTCATCTGCATCTACGTGGCGGTCGGGCAGAAGCGCTCAACCGTGGCGCACGTCGTCAAGACGCTGGAAGATCACGGGGCAATGGAGTACTCCATCGTCGTCGTGGCCTCGGCCTCCGATCCGGCGCCGATGCAGTTTCTGGCGCCCTACTCCGGCTGTGCCATCGGCGAGTACTTCCGTGACAACGGCGGGCACGCGCTGTGCGTCTACGACGACCTCTCGAAGCATGCCGCCGCCTATCGTGAGATCTCGCTGTTGCTGCGGCGCCCACCGGGCCGCGAAGCGTTTCCCGGCGACGTCTTCTACGTGCACAGCCGCTTGCTCGAACGCGCGGCCAAGCTGAGTGACGAGAAAGGCGGCGGCTCTCTCACGGCGCTGCCGTTTATCGAGACGCAAGCCGACGACGTCTCGGCTTACATTCCGACCAACGTTATCTCGATTACGGACGGCCAGATTTATCTCGAAGCCGATCTGTTCAACGCCGACGTCCGTCCGGCGGTCAACGTGGGCCTCTCGGTGAGCCGTGTCGGCGGCAACGCGCAGACCAAGGCGATGAAGAAGATTGCCGGCACGTTGCGCTTGGAATTGGCCCAATACCGTGCCCTGGCCGCTTTCGCGCAATTCTGGTCCGATCTCGACAAGGCGTCTCAACAGCAGTTGCACCGCGGTGAGAGACTGACCGAAATCCTCAAACAGGGCCAGTACGGCCCGCTGCCCATCGAGAAGCAGATCGCCATCATCTTCGCCGGCACCAACGGCTTTCTCGACGATCTGGCGGTCGCGGAGTGCCGCCCGTTCGAAAACGAGTTATACGAGTATCTCGGCCGCCAGGAAGGCAGCGTCCTCGACAAGATCCGCGAGAAGAAAGCCCTCGACGATGTCTTGACTGATGAACTCAAGAGAGCGCTGACGGAGTTCAAGAAGCGCTTCCAGTCGCAGCGGTCCACGAAGGCGGCCTCCTAGAATGCCGAACCTGATCGACTTGCGCCGGCGCATCCGGTCGGTCAAGAACACGCAGCAGATCACCAGCGCCATGAAGATGGTCTCGGCGGCGAAGTTGCGCCGGGCCCAAGGCAAGGTGGTTGCCGCGCGTCCGTACTCCTCGCTGCTCCAGGAGATGCTCTCGAGCGTGCTGCATCATTTGCCCGAGGGCTCTCCGGTTCTCGATCACCCGTTGCTGGCCCGGCGCGAGCCGAACCGCATCGCCGTCGTCTTGCTCAGCGGTGATAAGGGCCTTTGTGGGGCCTTCAACAGCAACGTGATCCGCGCCACCGAGCGCTTCGTAGGCGAGCACGCCGACGCAGACGTTGAGTTGCAACTGATCGGCGGCAGGGGACGCGACTACTACCGTCGCCGCAAGGCCGCGATCACCGGAGAGTGGGTCAATCTGTTCAACAAACCCATCGAGTTCGCAGCGGCAAGCGAGATCGCCGACGGGTTGATCGAGCGCTACACCGACGCGGAGGTAGACGCGGTTTACCTGGTCTACAACGAGTTCAAGAGCGCGATGTCACAGAACGTGATTTTGCAGCCGCTTCTGCCGGTCCGCACGGCCGAGGCGACCGAGAGTGGCGCGGCCGAGTACATCTATCAGCAGCCGCCCGAGGAGATCTTTCGAAGCCTGCTGCCGAAGTACGTGCGTTTGAGTCTCTACCGCGCCATGCTCGAATCGGCTGCCGCCGAGCACGCCGCGCGCATGACGGCGATGGACTCGGCCACGCGCAACGCCGGGGAGATGATCGACAAGCTGACGCTGTTCCTCAATCGCGTGCGCCAGACCAGTATTACGACGGAGTTGATCGAAGTCGTCAGCGGAGCGCAGGTACAAGAGTAACCGAGCCGTGACCGTTAGGGCGCGGTCAGGCTGTCAGAGCGGGCAAAAGTGACACCGCTCACGAATCAGGAGTCATATGGCAAACCTAGGCAAAGTGATTCGAGTCGCCGGTCCGGCGGTTGACGTCGAGTTCAGCGAAGGCGTCCTTCCGAGGATCTTCAACGCCGTGCGCATCACGAGCGAAGGATTCGACGTCGAGACGCCCATCAGCATCATCTGCGAGGTGCAGCAGCATCTCGGCGAGGGCCGGGTGCGCACGGTGGCGATGCAGCCGACCGAAGGCCTCGTGCGCGGCATGCCCGCCGAGGATCTGGGCGAGCCCATCAGCGTCCCGGTCGGCCCGCAAACGCTGGGCCGTTTGATGAACGTACTCGGCGAGCCCGTCGATGGGAAGGGGCCGGTCAATACCGAACAGCGCTTCCCGATTCACCGCCAGGCGCCCTCACTCGAAGACCAGTCCACCGAGTTGCAGATGTTCGAGACCGGCATCAAGGTCATCGACCTGCTCGAGCCGTATTTGCGCGGCGGCAAGATCGGCCTGTTCGGCGGCGCGGGTGTCGGCAAGACCGTCATCATCATGGAGCTGATCAACAACATCGCCCTCAAACACGGCGGTGTGTCGGTCTTCTCCGGCGTGGGCGAACGCACCCGCGAGGGCAATGACCTTTGGCTCGAGATGCAGGAGTCGGGCGTCGTCGATCCGGATAACTGGGAGAAGTCCAAGGCGGCGCTCATCTACGGCCAGATGACCGAGCCGCCGGGCGCGCGCCTGCGGGTCGGCCTCACGGGCCTGACCGTCGCCGAGTACTTCCGCGACGTCGAGGGCCAGGACGTGCTGCTGTTCATCGACAATATCTTTCGCTTTACCCAGGCCGGCTCGGAAGTCTCCGCGCTGCTCGGACGCATGCCCTCGGCCGTTGGCTACCAGCCCAACCTGGCCAGCGAAATGGGCGAGTTCCAAGAGCGCATCACATCTACCAAGAAGGGCTCGATCACCTCGGTGCAGGCCATCTACGTGCCCGCCGACGACTACACCGACCCGGCACCGGCCACCACGTTCGCGCACCTCGACGCCACCACCAACCTGTCGCGCGAGATCGCCGCGCTCGGCATCTACCCGGCAGTCGATCCGCTAGCCTCGAGTTCGCGGATTCTTGACCCCAACGTCGTCGGCAGTGAGCACTACGACACGGCCCAGGAGGTCAAACAGATCCTGCAACGCTACAAAGAGCTGCAGGACATCATCGCCATTCTCGGCGTGGAAGAGCTTTCCGAAGACGACAAGCTGGTCGTCGCCCGGGCGCGCAAGATCCAGCGCTTCCTCTCGCAGCCCTTCTTTGTCGCCGCGCAGTTCACCGGGCTGGAAGGCAAGTACGTGAGCCTGTCCGACAGCATTCGGGGCTTCAGGGAGATCGTTGCGGGTAAGCACGACGACCTCCCCGAGCAGGCCTTCTACCTGGTCGGTACGATCGAAGAGGCCGTCGAGAAAGCCCGGCAACTCGAGAAGGCGGCGTAGCCATGGCCGGCAAGCTCACACTCGAAGTTGCCGTCCCCGAGCGGCTGCTCGTGGAAGAGGAAGTCGACGAGGTCCAGATCCCAGCCGCCGACGGCTACCTGGGCGTCCTCCCCGACCACGCCCCCTTGATGGCCCAGCTCGGATTCGGCGTGATGAGCTTTCGCGTCGACGATCACACGAAACACATGGCGCTGCACGGCGGGCTGGTCGAGGTGCTGCCCAACCACGTTCGGGTCTTGGCCGACGCGGCCGAGTGGGCCGACGAGGTGGATGTGGACCGCGCCCACCAAGCCCGGCAGCGCGCCGTGGGCCGCTTTGACCGCGAAGAGTCGGAGATGCAGGTGGATGTCGCACGAGCCGGCGCGGCCGTCGCCCGCGCACAAGCCCGCCTCGATGCCTCCAAGCGCGGCGGTTAGCAGCCGTCGTTCCCGGGTACACTGTTGGATTGGTCCGGCGATCCCCCCGAGACGCCGGCCGAGCCGGACTTCGTGAAATAGGCAGGGGAATCACCGATGAAGGTATACGAAGGCAGCGATATTCGAAACATCGGCATCGTCGGACATGGCGACAGCGGCAAGACGACCGTGTTGGCCGGGTACCTCTACACCGCCGGCGTCACCAGCCGCTTGACCCGCGTCGACGATGGCACCACCATCACCGACTACGACGAGGAAGAAATCAATCGCAAGGTCACCACCACTTCCTCGCTGGCCTTCGTCGAGTGGAATAAGACCAAGATCAACTTCATCGACACCCCGGGCTACAACATCTTCATCAACGATGCCAAAGCGTCCCTGCTGGCCGCTGACGCCGCCCTGGTTGTGGTGGACGGCGTTTCCGGCGTCGAGGTGCAGACCGAGAAGGTCTGGGGATTTGCCGAGGACTACGGACTCGCGCGTGTGATTCTCGTCAACAAGCTCGACCGTGAGCGGGCCCAGTTCACCCGTGTCGTCTCAAACATCCAGGAAACGCTGAGCAAGAAAGCCGTCCCTGTGCAGATCCCTATCGGGTCCGAAAAGGGGTTTAGGGGCGTCGTCGACCTGATCAACAAGAAGGCCTACACCTACGAGCCCGACGGTGCTGGCAAAGGCAAGGAAGAGGAGATTCCCGCCGACTTGGCGTCCGAGGTCGAGTCAGCCACGGAGTCTTTGATGGAGGTCGTCGCCGAGTGCGATGACGACCTGCTGATCGAGTACTTGGAAAACCTCACCCTGCCGCCGGACAAGGTGCTTGCGGGGCTGCGCAAGGGCGTGGCTGAAGGCAAGCTTTACCCAATCCTGTGCGCCTCGGCGCTGCACAACATCGGCAGCGACGCCGCGCTCGACTTCCTGGAGGCTTACGCCCCGCCGCCAACCGCGCGCGGCGAAATCGCAGCCCGCGAGGGAGCCGAGGGCGACGCCTCCCGCAAGATCTCCGACAGCGAGCCGCTGTCGCTGTTCGTCTACAAGACCGCCGCCGACGCCTTCGCCGGCCGCGTCAGTTACTTCAAAGTTGTCTCGGGCGTTCTCAAGAACGACGACCATGTCGACAACTACGAGCGTGGGACCGACGAGCGCCTCGCCCGCATCAGCCTGGTATTCGGCAAGGAGTTGAAGCCGGTCAACGCCGTCCACGCGGGCGACCTGGCCGCAGTGGCCAAGCTCAAAGACACGTTGACCGGCGACAGCCTAGGGCAGAAAGGCAAGCCGATCCACTACCCGGCCGTGACGCTGCCGGCGCCGGCTATTGCCTACGCCATCGAACCCAAGACGCGCAACGATGAAGACCGGCTCGGTACCGCCATTCAGCGGGTTCTCGAAGAGGATCCTTCCCTCCGCTTCTACCGTGACGCGCAGACCAAGGAGTTCCTGCTCGCCGGCAACGGCCAGCAGCATCTCGAGATCATCGTCAGCAAGCTGAAGAAGCGCTACCAGGTCGACGTCGAACTACATTCGCCCAAGATTCCCTATCGCGAAACGATCCGTGGCCGCGCCGACGTGCAGGGGCGCCATAAGAAACAGACCGGCGGCCACGGACAGTTCGGCGACTGCAAGATCCGCATGGAGCCGCTCGAGCGTGGTAAGGAGTTCGAGTTCGCCAACGAGATCTTTGGCGGGTCGATCCCGAAGACGTACATTCCGGCGGTCGAGAAGGGCATTCTCGAGGCAGCCGAGAAGGGTTTCTTGGCCGGCTACCCAGTCTCCGATTTCAAGGTCGTGCTCTACGACGGTTCGTATCACGACGTCGACTCCTCCGAGCTGGCCTTTAAGCTGGCGGGACGCAAGGCCTTCCGCAAAGCGATGGAAGAAGCCAAGCCGGCGCTCCTCGAGCCCATCATGCAAGTTGAAGTCGTAGCCCCGATGGAATTCGCCGGTGACCTGATGGGCGATCTCAACGGCCGGCGGGGCCGCATCCAGGGCATGGAGACGCGCGGCACCAATCAGATCGTGCGCGCCGAAGTGCCGATGGCCGAGATGCTCACCTACGCCAACGAGCTGACCTCGATGACCCAGGGCCGCGGCACCTTCACGATGGAGATGGATCACTACGACTTTGTACCTCAGCAGATCGCCGAAAAGGTCATCGCCCACGCCAAGGCCGAGCGCGAAGGCGTCGCCGAGGAAGAGGACTAGCCAAGCTAGCGGGGCGCGCTCTAGACCGGAACCCTTACGCCCCGCGGTACTTCAGCGATATGGCGCTCATTGACCCGCCTCCGATGGGTCTGTTAGGATCGAGCTTTCAGGCGTCGGGACGGTCGTCGGGACACTGCCCGGGCGCTCAGATAGGCCCCTAAGCCCCCAGGGGATAGGCGTTAACACCCTCGTGATCATGGGTTTTACGAAGCTTCCACCCGTAACCATCGCTGTAGCTGCGGTATTGCTCTTGTGGGCAAGTTGCAGCCGTGACAGCACTCGCGTCGTCACCGCTCCGGTCCCGCTGCCCCCTGCCGAGGCGCCCAACCCGGTCGAACGGATGGAGACGGCCGAGGTCGCCGAAGCGGAGCCCTTCTCGCCCGAGCAGATCTCGCTGGAGAAGCCCGAGGAGATCGCCGAGCCCGATCTCAGCGAACTCGAGGCCCCGGCAACCGAGCAAGCCCCAGGGCAAGACATCGAGCAAGATGGGGAGCCGGCCTCCGAAGACGAACTAGCCCTCATCGATGAGCTGAACGACAGCGACATTCCCGACGATTTAGACCTCGAAGGCTCCGGTCGGACCCAGCTCAGCACGACGCGCTCGACCCTGCCGCTGGTACTCAATCCTCAGGTGGCCAAGTTCATCAACTATTTCAAGGGTCAGGGGAAGAAGACCTACATCCGCTCGATTGAGCGCGCCGGCGCCTACCGCGGGATGATCGAGCGGATTCTCGACGAGGAGGGCGTCCCGCTCGAACTGTTCCATCTGGCCCAGGCCGAGTCCGGCTTCCGGCCCAAGGCGCGATCTCGGGCTCGCGCCACGGGAATGTGGCAATTCATGAAGTTCCGCGGCAAACAGTACGGGCTGCGCCAGGACCGCTACGTCGACGAGCGCTACGACCCCGAGAAGGCCACCCGCGCCGCCGCCCAGCACCTGCACGACCTCTACATCGAGTTCGGCGACTGGTACCTGGCCATGGCCGCCTATAACGGCGGACCGAACCGGGTCAAGACGGCGGTGAGGCGCACCGGCAGCAAGGATTTCTGGACCCACAGCCGGCGCCGCTTCGTGAGGCGGGAAACGCGCAACTACGTCCCGATCATCCTCGCGATGACGTACGTCGGCAAGAACGAGGAGATGTACGGGATCGAAATCAAGGATCCCGCGCCGCCACTCGAGTACGACACCATCGAGACCGACACCGAGATCCACTTCGACCTGATCGCCGACATCACCGGCACCAGCGCCGCGACCATCAAGCAGCTCAACCCGGCCTTACTGCGCTCGGCCACGCCGCCCTACGACTACAAGCTGCGGCTTCCGAAGAACAGCGGCGAGACGTTCGTCAGCGAACTCCGGCAGGTCCCGCCCGATCAGCGCTTGGGATGGAGACGGCACGAGGTGCGGGACGGCGAATCGCTGGCCGCCATCGCCAAGCGCTACAAGGTCAAGGCCTCGGCCATCGTGGCCCACAACCGGATCGACAACAGCCCGGGGCAGTCTGGGATGGTCCGGGCAGGGATGCGCCTAACGGTCCCCGCGCCCAAGGCCCGGCTCAGCTTCTACGGCGGCTCCTCGGGGGGAGCGGGCGGCTTTCTCGAACCAGGCACCGGACGTTACCGCATCGTGCGCGGCGACAACCTGGGCTCGATTTCGCGCCGCTTCAACGTCTCGATCGCAAACCTGCGCACGTGGAACGGACTCAGCGGCAACCGTATCCGAGCCGGCCGCTACTTGATCGTGCGCCCCGAAGGCGTCGGCAAAAAAGGAAGCAGCGTCGTTGCCTCCGCCCCCTCCGGATCGGGAATCTACCGCATCCGTAGGGGAGATACCCTCGGGACGGTCGCCCGGCGCTTCGGCGTTACCGTGGCTCAGATCAAGGGGTGGAACGGGCTCACGAGCAACCGCATCACGGCGGGCGACACGTTGACTGTGGGGACACGGAAGGCGGCATCCTCGTCTCGGCGCGCTTCCGGCGCTTCTTCACGCTCGACGCCGAGTTCCACCGCCAGGCGCGCAGCATCTTCCGGTGGCATGGGACAGTACAAAATTCGTCGTGGTGACAACCTGGCGATCATCGCCCAACGGTTCGGTGTCACGGTCGCGGATCTCAAGTCCTGGAATGGGCTGCGCAGCAGCCGCATCCGCGCCGGTAAGTATCTCACGGTGCGGCCACCTCGCGACGTTCCAGCCTCGTCAAGCGGCCGGCGCGCGTCGGTGGCTTCCAACAGTGCCGCGCCTAGTAGGAAGGTCGCGGGGGCCGAACGCTACAAGATTCGCCGGGGAGACAATCTGAAGTTGATTGCCCGTCGTTTCAGCGTCGACGTGGCTGATTTGAAGAGTTGGAACAGCCTTCGCGGCCACCGTATCACGGCCGGCGAGTATCTAGTCGTCCATTCGGGACCCGGCTCCACCGCGAGCACGCTCACCGCTAAGGCATCGGCCAAGAAGCCTACGCCGAAGCGTCAGCCCACGTCCCCGCTTCCGGCCAACGGCCGCTATCGTATCCGGCGAGGCGATAACTTGGGCGCCATCGCCGAGCGGTTCGGCGTTTCCGTCACCGATCTCCGGCGCTGGAACGGGCTTCGCGGCAACCGCATCACCGCGGGCGAGTCTCTCAACGTCGCCCAGCGCGCTCGCACGGCGGCCTCACCTTCGCTCACCGCTTCCGCGGACAGCGCAGTACGCTACCGCATTCGCGAAGGCGACACGTTGGACGCGATCGCCAAGCGCTTCGGCGTCCGCATCACTGATCTCAAAGCTTGGAACGGCCTGCGCAACAGCCGCATCCGCGCCGGCCGCTACCTGACCGTTGAACCGGCCTCCGGCGGCAGCTAGCCCGCCGGCTAGCCCCGCGCCGCATCTCCTCGTTCGCCATTCCTCACAGATCGACTCGCGGGCACCCTTCGAAATCCCCGTCGGATTTCACAAAAAGATCGTATAATGTCTCGAAACCACTGCCAGTTTCTTGGAGGAACGTGTGGGCGGAGTGGCCGTGTCCGCCATGCTTACGGCCGGCGGCCCGTTCCTGTCGCGATGTCCGTCGTTGCCCGCCAGCATATCCGCCGCATGAGGGGCGGGGCCAACGCCCACCTGATGCTGGCTGACAACGACCGCTACTACATCGTCAAGTTTCGCAACAACCCCCAGCACCCGAGGATTCTGGTCAACGAACTGGTTTCCTACGTCCTGCTGGAGCAACTGCAGTTGCCCGTGCCGCCGTGGGACATCGTCGACGTGCCGCAGGGGCTGATCGAAGCGACGCCCGAGCTGACGATGGACGTCGGTTGGCGCGTACGCCAATGCAAGGCCGGGCTGCACTTCGGCTCGGGTTTTCCCGGCGATCCGACGCGCCGGGCCGTCTACGATTACTTGCCCCTGTCGCTCCTGCGGCTCGTCTACAACGTCGATAGCTTTCTCGGGATGCTCGCTTTCGACAAGTGGGTTAGCAACGCCAACGGGCGCCAAGCCATCTTTTTCCGCGACCGCGCCAAGCGATGGATCGAGGAAAACGGTCAGCCCAGCCCGGACGCTACCTCGCCTCGCTCGCTGGTCTACGTGGCGAACATGATCGACCACGGGTTCGTATTCAACGCCCAAAACTGGGAGTTTCCTGATTCTCCCGAGCGCGGCCTGTACAGCCGCCGGGAGGTTTATGCCGGCGTCACCGGCTACGACGACTTCGAGCCGTGGTTGAACCGCATTCAAGAATGCTCGTCGGAGCCGTTGGACAACGCTTCGAAGAAGGTGCCGCCCGCGTGGTATGACGGCGATTGGGATGCGCTTGAGTCACTGCTCGAGAAGCTGTATAACAGACGGAGCCGCGTGCCGGATTTGCTTCGCGAGGCCAAGAACGCCTCCCGCGACCCATTCCCCGCTTGGTCGCTGAAGGCCTCGACGGCATCTCGGTAGGTCGGAGAGCAGGAAATCTAGGGTTACGGAGCCGAAAGACCGATCTCATGGCAAAGGACGAAATGAGCCGCTACAGCTTTCAACTCCTGCGCTATGTGCCCAACCTCGTCTCGGACGAGAATTTCAACATCGGCGTGTTTCTTTCGAACGACCAGGGGCAGGTCTTGGACGTGCGCTTCGCATCCGACTTTCAGCGGCTGCGCTGTCACCCCCAGGTTGACCTCGTGTACCTCGAAGCGTTGCGCAACGAGTTCGAAGACGTTCATGTGCTTGGCGAGGGCTTTTCGCTCTACGCGGATGAATTGCGGAAGAACCTCTCGACGACGCTCCAGGTCACCGACCCCAAGGCCGTTTGGGGACGGGACGCGGCGAGCGAGATCGAGCGCCTCTATCAGGCCTATGTCGCGACGTCACGGCCTGAAGCCGGCGGCGCCGAAGAGCACGAGCCCGCCCCGGGCACGCGCGCTCATCTCGTGGGCCGCATGGAGGGCGCCTTCCGCCGATACGGCTTGGTCGGGAATGGCCGCAGCCTCGCCCGCAACGCCCGCGTCACCTACGGCGCACCCGGCTACCACTTCACCTTTGATTTCGCCTACCCGCGGAACGGCACACAAAAGTACCTCCACGGCCTGGCGCTGCTGCATGCCGAAACGGACGCTCAGAAACTCCGCGGCGTCTATCAGGACTTGACCCGTCTGGAGGACAGCGACATCGCACTCGCGGTCGTCGTTGACGACGGCGTGGCCGACCAGGTCGTCCAGTACCTGGAAGGCGAGCAGATCACCACCCACCCGGCCACCCAACTGGACGCCCTCGCCCAGCAAATCCGCACCGACCTGCGTCTCTGACGCCACTTCAACCGGCGTCCCTGCAGAGAACAGCAACCTTATTCACCGCATGATATGCGGAGATTAGATGGTACAATTTCCGCAGGCCGCTTGGGATTGATTTTGCAGCTTCGGGCACAGGCGTCCCGTTATCCAAGGCCTGCGGGCGCGACGTCGACAGCGCCGCCGTGTCGGCATCGACTTCCCGCAGCTCCGCAAAGGCGAAACCGAACCCGAACGCATCGCCCGCCAACGCTTCCGCGGCGAGCTGCTCTTACGCAGCGTCGAACGCTTAGTGATTGCCCAACCCTACCGCAACGCCGACGCCCAAACCCAACGCGACTTCCTCCAAGCCACCCTCGACCTAGCCAACCGCCAACTCAACACGATGACCCGCTCCCCCCAATGGCGTCGCCTCACCCCCGCCCAACGCATCCACCGCTTCAACGCCCTAGTCGGCCGCGCCCGCCCCCGCAAATCCACCGCCACAAGCGCCCCCCGCTAAGACCAAACCGAGCCGTGACCGTCAGGGAGCGGTCCAGGCTGCTACTGTAGACTACCCTCAGCGGAGCCACCCATGCCGGAAATTCCAACCCGATCGGGTGTTCGTGTCACAGGCGTCGAGGTCGACTTCTATCTACCGCTCAGAAACCGGCTTCAAGCCGCGCAGGAAGTCGTCGGACAGTTAATGGAAGGCGAGCTCACGGGTGAGGTCACCCGCTCAGCGCGCCGCGCCTTGCTGGTGACCTGCTCACTGCTTCTCATCTTGATCTGTTCCAAACCAGCTCCGAGAGTCCTGACTGACCGTTGGGGGTGTCAACCTCGAACCACATAGACTCGTCCCCGACATGGTCAACCCGTTCTATTTAGCGCCCGGGCACAAAATCCACCAAACACGAGGCGCAGCCGCCTCCCAACAGGGTACGACTAGAACTGTAAGTTATTGAAAAGTGGAGCGGGAGACGGGGATCGAACCCGCGACATGCAGCTTGGGAAGCTACCGTTCTACCACTGAACTACTCCCGCACGGTGGATGGGATGCGTCTTCATAGTACTGCGCTTGCCGGCCCGAGGCAACCGCGTTTGCAGCCTACGACACGCTCCCGTTCGATCGCCCCGGACGCGACGCGAACAACCATCCCAGCAGCCCGGAAACCGCAAAGCCAATGCCGTTGACCGGCCCGTGAAGGTCGGCCATCCGCGGAATCGTGATCAACAGCTCCTCCCGCGCTTCGCCCAGCCCGTAGACGGTCGCCAGCAGCATTCCGAATGCCAGCTAGTGTAGTGCGTCAAGCAGATTGCACCTTATGCAGGGCGGCACGTCCGCGCTTGACTTTCTCGAGGATGTCGGAGGCGGTCGCTGTCCAGATGAAGGGCGTGGGATGCTCGTTGTGCTGGGCGATGTAGTCGTCAATGGCGGCGACGAGCTCGTCCACGCTGCGAAACACGCCGCGGCGCAGGCGCTTGACGGTGAGATCGCGAAAGAATCGCTCGACCATGTTCAGCCACGACGCCGAGGTCGGGGTGAAATGAATGTGGAAGCGCGGGTGACGATCGAGCCAACGCTTCACAGCGGCATGCTTGTGGGTGGCATAGTTGTCCACGATGAAATGAAGCTGTTTGTCCTTGGGAGTGCGGCGGTCAATTAAGCGCAGGAAGCGCAACCATTCCTGGTGGCTGTGTCGGGGCATGCACTCGGCGATCACGCTGCCGTCAAGAGTGTTGAGCGCCGCAAACAGGGTGGTCGTGCCGTTGCGCTTGTAATCGTGGGTCATCGTTTGGCCGCGTCCCTTTTTGAGCGGCAGGCCGGGTTGGGTGCGATCGAGGGCTTGGATTTGGGACTTCTCATCGAGCGAGAGAACCAGAGCATGCTCAGGCGGATTGAGATAGCGTCCGACGATGTCGTCGAGTTTCTCGGCGAAACGCGGGTCATTGCTGAGCTTGAAGGTCTTGACGCGGTGGGGCTTGAGGCCATGGGCGCGCCAAATCCGTCCCACGGTGGAAGCGCTGACGCCGGCCGCGGCGGCCATGGTGCGGCGGCTCCAGTGGGTGGCGTTGGACGGTTTCTCGCGGGTGGTCTTGTGGATGATCTGCTGTACTTTCTGCTTCGAGACGGCAGGTGTACGACCGGGCCGTGGGGCGTCTTTTGCAATGCCGGCGATGCCGCTTTCGAGAAAGCGCGTGCGCCAGCGGGCCACCAACTGCCGCGAGACACCGAGCTGTGCGGCGATCTGCTTATTCTCGAGACCGTGGGCGGCCAGCAGGACAATCCTGGCTCGCAGGGCGAGACGAACGGCGACTTGGCGGCCGCGCGCGTAGCGGTCCAACTGCTTGCATTGCGCTGTGTTCAAAGTTACTGGTTGTGCTCTTCGCATCCCATGCCTCCTGTTAATAGAGACGATGGGAAGCCAATATAAGTTACAGTATTTATGGTGCCCTACACTAGGCCACCGAGAGAGCCAGCAAGCGCCGGCCCAAACGGTCTTCAACTTTCGACAGGGAACCGGTGATCAGCACGGCCAGAGTCACCAAGCTCGCCGCATACAGCGCGATGGCCGCGAACTTGACCGGCATCGATACAAGGAAGCCGATCGCGACCAGAAACGTCCCGCCGATGACGCCGACATTGGCGAGGTGAAACAGGACGGCGGACGGGCCTCGATCGAGCTGCAAGACACGGGCGGCACAGGCCGCATACACGCACGCCGCGAAGCCCGAGAAATGGAAGTGGACCGCCGTGAGCAGAATGATCGGCTCACCGAGCCCGAGTGGTTCGTGGCCCAGGCGCGTGATCAACAGCCAGATGCCGCCGACCGGCAGGTACAGAAGCCCTGCCTCGAACCCAGCCGCTTGCGGCTCGCGAAAGATCCGCCACAGGAAAGGGAGTCCGGCCAAACCCAGCAGCGCCGTGGTCAGCATCCACCCCGACGCCAGCCAGGCAGCCGCCTCCCCGGGCGGTAGGTAGAACGCCGCGACAACCGGCAGAGCGGCCCAGGGCTGCAAGGCGCTCCCCGCACGGAAAAGCCCGCGAAACAAAGAAGGCGTCCGACTGCCGAACGCAAACCGTCCGATCAGCTCCAGCCCCAGCGGCATGACCACCAGAGGCGTCAGCAAGAAAAGCTGCTCGATGATCGTCAGCGGGTACAGCCCCGTCAACGACAGAGCCAACGACACGAACCATGCGTCGCTCCCGAACAGTACGGCTTTGGGCGCGGCTGTCAGCCATGCGGCTTCCGCTGTGGGATGGCCCTCATTCTTTTCCGCGGTCATGGTGATGCCTCTCATCGCTCGAGTCATATGGTTTCTCCGATCCAGTGCCATGCAGCCAACGTGAGGTACGTCGTTACCAGCGCCACAAACAGTGACGTCAGCAACAGATGTCCCACAACCATTCCCGGGCCTCGGGGCCAGTCGGCATGGGTGAAATAGAGCAGATCCACCAGCACGCGGGCCGTCCAATAGAGGCCGATAAAGAACGCCAGCGCGACGGCCGCGCGATCGCCCCGCAGCATCTCGTCGTGGAGCGCGAGGGTCAGCGTCCCGAAGGCCGTGATTGTGAACACGGTGAAGTCGCCGTAGACCCACATCAGCTTGCGGTTGAAAGGGGTGAGCGTCGCCAGGTTCTCGCTCCATCGCAGTCGGGCGGGCACTTGGAAGCTCGCCACCAACAGCGCGAAGTGTCCGGCGCCGGCCAGCCAAAGAGCCAGACTGAGCAGGTCGGACATCGAAGTACCCGATGCGGTCGCATTCATTTCGCCACCCCCAATGCGGCGGCGAAGACGATGATCAGGTAGAGGATCGCCAGCGAGAATCCCCAATGCCCGACGTGTTTTTGGCGGCGCAGCTCGCGGTCGTAGTAGGTCCATTGCACGATCAATCGCGGCGCCCAGAACAGGGCGAGCCACGCGCTCATGAAGCGTCCGAGCGGGGTTGCACCCGTCAACTCGGGAGCGAACGCGAAGCAGATCACCGCAAACGCAACCAGCACGTAGAGGATGTATACCGAGTGCACGACGAAAACTTGTCGAATGATCGGCTCGACGAGTTTGAGGTTCTCGCCGTACCGGAGTTTGCGCGGCAACACGATGTTGGCTGCGGCAATCGCCAATTGAATACCGCCCGCTCCCCACAGGTAAGGAACCAAATCAGTCAAATGGAGTATCCACTTGCTTGGACCAACCACAAGATGTAGGATGCGGGGATGGTTGACGAATCCGGACCGCATCCGGTTGGCGGCGTTGACTATCCCAGAACCCGGCAGGAATTCGACGATTGGTTTTCGTCGGAGGCGGCTGGTCTGACCTATTGGCAGCGCCTGCGGTGGCGCGAAAGCTTCCGCTGTCCGCACTGTGCCGGCCGCGAGGCTTGGAAGACGAAGACGGCCCACCGGAAGTGTAGAAAGTGTCGGTGGCGAACCTCCGTGACGGCGGGGACGATTCTTGAAAGGACGCAGAAGCCCCTGCGGGTGTGGTTTCAAGCGATGTGGTACGTCACCAGCCAAAAATCTGGAGGGAAGTGCGTTGGGTCTTCAACAGCTGCTCGGCCTGGGCAGCTACCAGACGGCTTGGAGTTGGCTCCATAAGCTGCGCCGGGCGATGGTCCGGCCCGGCCGAGATCGCCTGCAAGGCTGTGTGGAGGTGGAGGAGACCTACGTGGGCGGAAACGAAGAAGGCGTCCACGGCCGCCAAACGCAAGACCAGGCGATCGTTGTCGTCGCGGCGGAGTAAGACGGGCGGGGGATCGGCCGCATTCGGCTCCGACGGGCACCCGACGTCTCTGGCGACAGTCTCCACGCATTCATCGAAGAATCGGCCGCCTCGGGTCGGTGGTTCACACGGACGGATGGAAGGGCTATGACAACATCGCGAAGAAGAGCTACCCCCCCAAGGTTACGATCCTCAGCCCAAGCGACGCACCCGCCCACAAACTGATGCCCCGTGTGCACCTGGTGGCGTCGCTTCTGAAACACTGGTTGCTGGGGACGCATCAAGGAGCAGTGAGCCAGCCGCCTCTCGACTACTACCTCGATGAATTCACCTTCCGCTTCCACCGCCGGCGCTCACGGGCACGCGGGTTGCTGTTCTACCGCCTGCTGCAGAACGCTGTCCGGGTCGATCCGGTGCCGTACAGTCGGCTCGTGGGAGGAAAATCGGGGGCAGACCACCACAGGTAGTATGTGGTCCAAGCAAGTGGATACCCCATTTACGGATTACTGATGGCTCATTTCGCGATCCGCGGGTTGATGCACGAGGCGACGCTGCACGCGGACGAAGATCCGGACCGATTATCGTACCTGCCTGCGGTGCGGGTGGTGCGACGCAAGAGGGCGCGGGCGGTCGCTCTCCCCCCCCGCGGGACCAGAAAGCGTTGCATGAGGCGGTGTTGCGGGAACTACTGGGGGAGCGTGCGCACTCGAGCCGCGGGATGCAACGACCGCGCGGCGTCAATCGCAAGATGAGCAACTACAAGGTACGATCGCGTGGCGCGGTGTCCCGCAAGAGAACTGACTTCGCCTCCTGCGTCAGAATACTTAAATGACGAGTATTGGGTTTAGCGGCCTTACGATCGCGGGCTTGAGCCGTTCCGCGGCGGGCGCCGGCGCATCGATTGGTTCGAGACAGTCCGGCCGGTTCATGGCTCAAGCCGGGTCGTGGTAAGGCCTCTCGAAGGGGCCGGATTCGTTGGCTCGGGGGGCATTCTACCAGGCGTAGAACGCCTGGCCTAGTTGAAACCAAGACCCGAAAACGGCCTGTTTGCGTCTGGAACGGTGGGCGAGGCTGTGTGTCGGTAAGAGTACCGACACGGCAGCTCTGGGAACCTGCGCCACACCCACCAGCGCCGGATCGTGGGCTTCAGAATGTCGCAGGGGCCCGCCGCCCTTGCCCTCGTGGCACCCCCTGGCACCCGAGTTCCACCATTTTCGCCACCAACCCAATTCTCTCACAGATCTTCAAAAACTTTAGCCGGGTATCCACTTGACTCAGGTGACCCCAACATCTTGTAGTTGGGCTCACAGCGTCTTAGCGTCCCAATCGGCGACGATCGAGCGGTACGGCGTCGGCTCCACCGCCATGGCCTGCTGCACAAGGCGGTAGAAGAGCTTGCCCCGACTGCGTGATCTGCGCCGATTGAAGCGGAACACGAACTCGTCGAGATAGTAGTCCAGATGCTCGTGGCTGACCGCCCCCTGATGCGTGCCCAGCATCCAGCGCTTGAGTAGCGAGATCGCCAAGTGCACCCTCGGCAGTAGCTGTGAGGCCTGCTCGCGGCGGTTGTTAATCGAGATGATACGACGCTGGTAGTCCTTCTTCTTGAGCGGATCGTAGCCCGACCAGTTGTCGGTAACAACCACGCTGCCCGGCTCGACCGACTCCTCGACGAAGGGCATCAAACTGGCCGCCGAGGCGTTCTGAACGCGCTGCATGCGGATGCGCCCCAGCCCGGTGTCTCTCTCTTCCGCGGCGACTGCAATCAACGCTTTACGCTCGGTCTGCCGGCCGATTACCCCTTCTTCTTCAGCGCCCCAGTAGGTCTCATCGACCTCGACGAGGCCCGTCAATCGCTCCCGCCCCGGGCGCACCATCGCTCGCCTCAGCTTGTGCATCCAAGGCCAGGCGGTTTGGTAACTGCCCAGTCCCAGAACGCGCTGTAGACCCAGGGCGCTGGCCCCATTCTTCTGCGTGGTGATGGTCCACATCGCCCGGAACCACAGCCGCAGCGGCTTGCGTGTGTCTTGAAAGATCGTGCCGGCGGTGACGGAGGTTTGCCGCCCGCAGCGAGCGCATTCGAACCACACTTTGCGCACCGGCCAAGCGCGCTCATGCCCACACCTTGGACAGCGGAAACCCTCTGGCCAGCGCAAGGCGAACAGATAGTCGCGGCAAGCCTCCTCGCTCGCAAAGTGAGACTCGAATTCGAGTTGGTCGCGCGGGTAATCCTCCACCAGGCCCTACACTACATCTTGGGGTCACCTGAGTAAAGTGGATACCCAGCAAACTTTATTCCCTGCCCTTTCTATCACTTGACGCTTTCCAGCCGTCGAGTCACGCCCACCCTCCTGTTACGGTGTAATCGGAGGATAGAGACAGCAAGGTCGAGCCCCCGGGAATGCCAGATCGTTCCACCGGCATCATTCTGACCCGGTTGGAGCAGAAGCGCGGGGCTGTGGCGAAATGTCCGGGCACATGGATGCCCGCCTTGGGCTCATGAATGACGACCTTCCCGAAACCTAGCCAAACCTTGCCAAAAGGCCGGCCAGACGGCGCCGGTCACCGAAGCCGTCGTCGCGAATAGCTTACGGTCCCGGTGGGTGAGCGATGGCGAACCCCAGGGTCCGAGCGGCGATATCCGAGGGTTGGATGCGAGGACAGGCGAGTTAGTGTGGCCGTTTTCACACCGTGCCGCGGCCGGGCGAGTACGGCCCTACACCTGGAAGGATGGTTCATGGAAAGAGCGTTCCGGCGTGAATGCATGGTCGACATTGAGCGTCGACCCGGAACTGGAATGGGTTTTTGTACCGCTGACTTCCCCAGGAACGGATACCTATGGCGGCGATCGCAAGGGCATGAATATGTTCAGCAATGCCATCGTGGCCCTCGACTGCAAGACCGGTAATCGCTAATGGCACTTCCAGACAATTCACCACGACTTGTGGGATTGGGACCTCCCGGTCTATCCGAACCTGGTGGACGTGGTGCCACTCGGTGACGGCAAGGTGTCAGCCGCTTGGACGCTAATATGCCCGCTGGGTCTTGGGAGTCAGCGTAACTTTTTCCGGTGGAGTTACACCGGCGGCAATCATCACTTCACGAATTGCAGCCTCGGCCTTGGGCTGAGGCCTAAAACTTCGGGTCCTTCTGTACCCCACCGCGATTGCTAAGGGCGTCGATCCGTACTTGTTTTCGCGGTTCCAGGCTTCGATTGCGGCGCCTTTGTCGGCGAGGAACTTTATTGTCTCAGGCCGATTCTTGTAGGCGACGGCATGCATTGCGGTTTCACCGTTATCATCGACGGCATCGATATCGACGCCGAGATCCAGGGCCAGTCGCATCGCCGCCAACACTTCTTCCCCAGTGCCGGCCCGGCTGCCCGCGAGCATCAAGACTGTGCGGTTGAGTTCATACTTGAGCAGCGGATCGGCGCCCAGATCGGCCAGTGTTTTCATCAACTCGACGTCGGCCGTCTGGGCCGCCATCAAGAACGGAGTCGTCCCGAGCCGGACGCGATCTGGATTGACCTCGCCCTCTTTTCGGATTCTCGCGTTCAAGTTTGCGCCATGGGCTGCCAGCTTGCTGACGAACTCAAGACTGGTCATGTTTCCCGAGGGCTCGGGAGGAGGGTCATCATCGCCCGCAGGGACCCTGCGCGTCCCGGGAATTGCGTGTAACGCTGTGTAGCCGGTCGGGTCGGCGGCGTCTGGATCCGCGCCAAGCTCCAGCAGAGAGGCTGCCAGTTCGAAATGACCATTCTGCACCGCCAGGTGTAGCGGACGGATCCCGGGCCGCAGGCGCGCGCCGTAGCCGGGATGCCGCCAGGCCGGGGCCGTGTCGATGCTTTCGGTCACATCGGCGCCCGCCTTCACGAGGATCCTCACGACTTCAATGTGGCCGTTCCTCACCGCAAAGAGCAGAGGTGTGAAACCCGAGGCCAGGCGCATCCGGAACTCGGCGCCGGCCTTGATGAGCTCCTCGACGACCTTGGCGTGACCTTCCGCTGCCGCCCACATCAGCGCCGTCTGTTCGGCTTTCGTCTCAAAATCAAAAATAGCGGGGTCATCCAAGCGGGCGATGAACGCGCTCGCGCCCGCTCCCTCCCGCCGTCCCATCCCGTGAACCATTGCGTGAACGTCAGCTCCGCGAGCCAACAGCGCCTTGACAGGCCCGAGCCGACCCGTGCGGGCGGCGGTCATCAAAGCGGTCTCGCCCCCGGGAAGAGTGGTGTTTGGGTCGGCTCCCGAATCCAGAAGCAGCTCGACCAGCACAGGGTTTCCGTTTGTGCAGGCCAATGTGAGCGGAGTCACCCCATATCGGTTTGCCGTGTTGACGCCGGCGCCGGCTCGCACCAGCAGTTTCGCCGTTTCCAGATCATCGTGGCGGGCGGCCCAGTGCAGAGCCGTCATCCCGTCAACCTGCGATGCGTCCACATCCACAGGCCCTCCAAGCAGGGCGCGAATGCCGTCGCGATCCATGATTTCCGCCGCATCCGCCAGCGGGGCGTCGGCGGCGCCGGTCAGGCTGACCGCGGACAACAGCCAAACCATTCCCCAAACGCCGATTTGTTTCACGGACATGGCAATCGTGTCCCCGGTTCCTTCACCGGGAATCAAATATACAGCAGTTCGTCGACCTTTCCCCGACTGTCGGCGAAGGAATCCATGTGGACACCCGCCTTCTCGAGCAGGGTCAGGTGGAGATTCGCAAGGGGCGTTGGTTCGGCATAGCGGATGTGCCGGCCGCCTTTCAATCTTCCGGCGGCGCCTCCAGCCACCAGAATCGGGAGGTTGGTATGGTCGTGCGCGTTCGGATCTCCCATGCCGCTGCCATACAGATAGATCGAATGGTCGAGCAGACTGCCGTCACCGTCAGGCGTGGCCTTTAGTTTTTCTAGAAAGTAGACGAACAGCGAGACGTGATACTCGTTGATCTTGGCCACCTTGGCTATCTTCTCCGGATCATTGCCGTGATGGGTCAGCGGATGGTGCGGCTCCGAAACGCCGATCTCGGTGTAGCTTCGCGTGCTGGTTTCCCGAGCCAGTTGGAACGTAATCACCCTGGTGATGTCGGCCTGAAGCGCCAGCACCTGCAGGTCGAACATCAACCGGGCGTGATCGGCGTACTCGGCCGGTACGCCGACCGGCCGCTCGAAATCCGGCGCCGGATTCTCAACCGCTCCCGTCTCGGCCCGTTGAACACGGCGCTCCACTTCCCGCACGCTGTCCAAATACTGACCCACCTTCGTCCGATCGCCGGAGCCCAGCTCACGCTGAAGGCGCGAAATATCGCTTTTCACCCGATCCAGCAGACTGGCTTTCTTTCGTAGGGTCTTGCTGCGCTCCGCCGGGCTTCCCCCCTCGCCGAACAACCGCTCAAAAACCTTCCGCGGGTGAGCCTCATAGGGAAGCGGAGTGGTGGGCGAGGACCAGGAGAGATTGTTCTGGTAAACGCAGGCGTAGCCGTCGTCGCATTGCCCGACGACATCCAGCAGATCGATGCCGAGCTCGAGCGAAGGCAGCAGCGTGTCCTGGCCGATCTCCTTGGCCGCAATCTGATCGACCGTGGCGCCCAGATAGTAGTCGTTGCTTTCGGTCAACTTTGCCTTCGCGCAGCTTAAGAAGGCGGAGTTGGAGGTCGCGTGAGTGCCGGGATAGGCGTTCTTCAGCTCCATGTTCGTTACAGCCGTAACGTAGTCCTTGGCCGGCTCAAGCGGCCGCAAGATGGGCGAAAGCTCCGTCAACGATTCCTCGCCTGGAGGCGTCCATCGGGAAACATCCGATCCCATGGGAATGAAAACGTAACCCAGACGCCGCACCGGCCTCGCCGGTGTAGAGGCCAAAGGGGTCATTGCGGGCGCCATCGCGTCCAGTAGCGGAAGCGCCACGGTGGCGCCGATTCCCCGCAGCAGGGTCCGCCGCGGGAGAGCTTTCTTGGTGATGATCATAGTGATCTCCTCATCTGGAACGGTTTGCTTTCAGCGATCCCAAGAATGAGGGAAGAGAAACGAAAACCCTCAGAGCGCGAATCTCGCACGATCTTGCGAACCGCCGGCGCGTCGTAATGCTCGACGACCCTACCTAGAGAATACGTCAGAAGCTTCTCGACGAGGGTTCCAACAAACATTTCGGCCCGGTCCAAAAGGGCCTTCTCGAGGCCTGAGACTCCTTCGAACCGGGCACCGCCCGGAAAGTTTCCCGAAGCGTCGATCGCCCGTTCATCTTCGGATAACCGCCAGCGGCCTACGGCATCATAGTTCTCCAGCGAAAAGCCCACCGGATCCATCAGACTGTGACAGCCCGAGCAGGCGGGATTGGAGCGATGCTCCATCAGCCGCTCACGGACGGACAGGCTGCCATCAATGGTCTTCTCCTCCAGCGGCGGGACGATGGCCGGGGCTGGCGGCGGCGGCACTCCCAGCAGATTCTCCAGCACCCAATGCCCTCGTACGACCGGAGAGGTCCGCGTGTTATAAGAGGTCACGGTCAGAATGCTTCCGTGGCGAAGCAGTCCGCCGCGTCTGCTATCGTCGTCAAGCTTTACCCGCCGGAACCAGCTGCCGTACACGTGCGGTATCCGGTAGTGCTTGGCAAGGCGTTCATTCAGAAAGGTGTAGTCGGAGGTGAGCAGGTCAAGGACGCTTCGATCCTCCTTGATGACGCTTTCCAGAAGCAGTTCTGTCTCGCGGCGCATCGCCTGCCGGAGATTGTCATCAAAGCTTGGGAACAAGCGCATGTCGGGAGTGACCGACTCCAGATTGCGCAAGTGCAGCCATTGGGACGCGAAGTTCGTCAATAAGGCGTGGGAGCGCCGATCCGCCAGCATTCGCCTGACCTGGCTTTCGAACACCTCCGGTTTTCTCAAGTCTCCTCGAATCGCTATATCGAGAAGCTGGTCGTCTGGAATGCTGCTCCAAAGAAAAAATGAAAGGCGGGACGCCAGCTCCAGGTCACTGATCCGGTAGGCCGTCTTCGGCGAAATCCCGGCAGGGTCTCGCTCCACACGGAACAGAAACGCCGGACTTACCAGGATCGAGGATAAGGCCATCTCAACCCCGGCTTCAAAGCCTTCCTCGGACCGACCGCGTCGATAGAACTCCCACGGGCTTTCCAAGTCCCGCTCTGTTACCGGCCGCCGGTAGGCTCGGCGCATCAGAGCCGTGAGGATGCGTTGTGCGCAGCCTTCTTCCTCTTCGGCGGCCCCCGGCCGGCATACGAAAATCCGGTTCCTGCTTGGCGTGTCACCGGGGCCCTTCGCGTCATAGGGACCGGCAATCGAGACCTCATAGACCGCCGGTTGGACCCTGGGATGCCGATAGGAATTGAAATGAGCCTGATACGGCTGACGGTCCGTTTCGAGCACTCCCCAAGGCTTCTTCAGAAAAGTCACGCCAATCCGGTGGGGACCAGCCCTGACCGGAATGCGGGCTTTGAGGTGCTTGTCGACGGCTGAATGATCTCCGACGTGCCGAGGCGGCACGACCTCGAATAAGCGGACCCGCTCCCTGTCCAAAAGCAGTTCCACATGGTGGGGTTCTCTTAAACCTTCCACCTGCTCGTCACGGTCGCGCGTCAACCGGATCACGATGTCGTACTCCGCGTCCAGCGGAAAGGTGTGAGGAAACAGTGTTCCGCCGCGAGTGCCAACCGGGAGCTCCTCAAACGGCCACTCTTGGGTGAGGTCCGGCTTCATCTTGATGGTCTCGACAGCCAGAGAGGGGACCGGCCGACCAACCGCAAGACGACTGATCTTGTCCGCCGCTGATACATAGCTTTCCAGCAACGTTGGGGAGAGATCCGTTACGGTGATGTTGTCAAAGCCCTGACTCGACTCATCGCGCGGCAGTAGGGAGGAGAGGTCCACCTCGAGGGCAAGCAGGTCGCGGATGGCGTTCTGGTATTCCGTTCGTGTCAGTCGCCGGAGGGTGTCCGTGCGGCCCGGGTTGAGCTGGGCCGCGGCCACGCTGTCCAGCGAGGCCTCCAAAAAAGCCACCGCGCCCTCATAGATTGTCTCATCCGGCCGCGGAAGCCCCACAGGCGGCATCTGGCGGGCGCGAAGCTTGCGCACGACCTTCTCCCAGGTCTCCGCGTTCTCCTCCACCGGGTGAGCGCTCACGACGTCGAGTGCGAGCTCGGCCGTTTTGACAGTGTCGTTGTGGCAAGAGATGCAGTATCGATCGATGAGCAGCCGGTGTGGGGCTCCAGGCGCCGCCGGCTGCTGTGCCTCCACTGTGCACAGAAGCCCACCAGTCGCGAGCAAGCCGGCCAGCCAGGTATGGAGCCGCGGCGTCCGATCGGAGATTCCCCGTTTGGCCATCTCGTCACCGTCAGAATAGCCGAGTCACAGCTGTGGAGCAAGGTCCGCGCACTGGTTGCAGGTTCGGCGTAGCCAGTAGGCGGAAAGAGCAGACATCAACTAGTCACCCATTTGACCTATGCGGTTCCGGGCGATTGATTGTGATCGGCCGATTCGAGACAATCGTAGCTATTCACAAATTGCCGAGCCAACAGCAATGCCTACTTCCGAAACCTCGCTTTGCCCTCAGGATATCCGTGACCGAGTCGAACGGTTGCCCCGTGTTCGGCTGGCCCATCTGCCGACGCCCCTTGAGCCGCTGCCGCGGTTTTCCAAGTCTCTCGGGGGTCCGTCCGTCTTCATCAAACGGGATGATTGCACCGGGCTGGCATTCGGCGGGAACAAGACGCGACACAATGAGTTCCTCCTGGCCGACGCCCTCGATCAAGGGGCGGACATGCTCGTGTGGGGCGCGGGAGTGCAGTCCAACAATTGCCGGCAGACCGTTGCCTCGTGCGCCAAACTCGGCTTGGATTGCCATCTGTTGCTCAACCGCGGTAGCCACGGCGACGAGGTACAAGGCAATCTGCTGCTCGATCACCTGCTCGGCGCGACGTACGAGATCGTCGACGCGGGCATCGGTCCAGGACTGGACGACCTCATAGCGCAAGCCGCGGACCGGTTCCGCGCACAAGGCCGCAAGGTCTATCACTGGCACCGAGACGTAGTGAGAGCCAGAGCGGCGGTGAGCTACACGCTTTGCATGGCCGAACTGGTTGAGCAACTAGATCAGCAGGGGGTCGTCCCCGCGGCGATTTACGTGTGCTCTGCTGGTTCAACCGGAGCGGGCTTGGCGCTCGGCCGAGCCGCGTTGGGAGTGAAGGGCCCGCTACTCAACATGCTGCCGATCCGTTGGCCTTGGGACGAAGCGGAAGACATGTGCGCACTGGCGAACGAAGCGGCCGAGTTGCTTGATTTGCCCGATCGATTGACGCCCGACGAAATGATCGTGGATGGCGAGTTCATCGGACCGGGTTACGGGATACCAACTCCCGAGTGCATGAACGCAATGGCGCTGCTGGCCCGCACCGAGGGCATTTTGCTTGACCCGAGCTACACGGGAAAGGCGCTGGCGGGGCTGATCGATCACCTGCGCGCCGGCCGATACTCCTCGGATCAATCGATTGTGTTCATCCACACAGGCGGCACACCGGCGCTCTTTGCATACCGCGACGAGATCGTGCGCATGGTTCAAGCTCAGCCTCTCTCAACCCTCGGTTCTTGAACCTCAGTAGAGCCTGTCAGATTCGGCTGTTGCGAAGGCCCGTCACTGCTCAAGTAGAGTCCCGTTGATGGCAACGTCAGAATCCTGCCGGCGGCTGGCTGCGCGACGCGGAGGTAGGAGGGTAGATCAAAAGCGGAATCTCGAACAGGGCTAACTCCCCCGGAACGAATCACATAGCGCTCGTCCGATGAAAACTAATGATATATCGAGTTCGCACTCCGCATCCGGCCCTGCGACTGCTCAGAGTGTGTCGGCGAACCCAGAACCCCGGCCGACTCAACGGCCTGTACGAGAAAAATCTGGTTGATGGACGGCTCGGTTGTCCTCGCCATCTATCGCTCAAGAGCCCGGTCTTCGATTTCGATCGGGCTATGGAGCTTTGGCGAAGGACAGCGGGCCGCTAGGCAATCATCACAGTCCGTGGCCGCTGCGCGTTGTGCTCCAGGAACGTCCGCTTGACCTCCAGTTCCTCCGCCGTCGGCTGCACCAGCCCGTTGACGTCGGTCACGCGCGAGGTGACGGTGTGCTCGCCCGGCTTCGCGCCGTTCCACGTGTAGTTGAAGAACTTCCAGGCGTACTTCTCGCGCGTCGTTGCCGGATCGAGCGTCGCCGGCTGCCACGGCCCATCATCGACCTTCACCTCGACCGAGCGGATCGGGGTGCCGTCGTGCAACACGACGCCGAAGACGTTGTGGCCGTTCGCGCCGCCGGTGACGCGCGCGATGAACGACTTCAGTTGCATACGCGTAATCGCCGTCTCCTTCCACTTCATCTCGCCGTTGACCATCTCGCCCTTCAGGGTGCGATACCACCGCGCCTGGTACTTCCCAAGATACTGGTCTTCCTGGACGTGGATCTCGGAGAGGAACTTGACGTGGGGCGCGCCGTACCAGCCCGGGACGAGCAGGCGAAGCGGCCGGCCCTGATGACGGGTGAGCGGCTCGCCGTTCAGGTCGTAGGCGAGCAGCGGCTCGTCCGACAGCGCCTTGTCGCGCGGCAGGCTCCTCCCGTACTGCTGGTCGACCTTGTAGCTCCCCCCACGGAACACCACTTCCTCTTCGCCATGGTCGGCGCCGAAAAAGACGAACTCCCGCGCTTCGGCTTTTACCCCGGCGCGATCGAGCACGGCCCGCAGCGGGACGCCGGTCCATCGCCCGTTGCTCGACAACCCGTTCAGCGGCCCGCGGTTGCCCGAGCACTCGAATCCGAAGATGAGCTCGCGGCTTGGCATCGCGTGGAGGTCGGCGAGCGAGAGCGTCAACGGCTCGTCCACCAGGCCGGAGACCCGCAAACGGTAGGTGGCGGCGTCGATCTCGGGGTGGCCGTGGTGCTGCGTCGTGAAGAACTGGTCGATCGGCGTAAAGAGGCCGTCGATGTGACGTACGTCGATGATGCGGCGATCGGGGCCGCGAATCAGTCTGATCTCTTCCGGCAGGTCGGTGAACTCCATGAGCGTTTCGCTCTGCGCGAGGGCCGGAACCGCCCACTCCGGTATACCAAGGGCTCCCAGCCCCGCCATCGTAAGGCCGCGTTGGAGGATGTCACGACGCGTGGTCTGTCTTGTCATAGTAGAGGTCCCTTTCACGAACGTGTCGCTGCGGGCGTCGGAGATAGGCGGTCACCAGAACCCCCAGAGCGTGAGCCCTGCGCCGGACTTATCAGAACGACCCTGGCGCCGACACGATTTGCCGATTCCGCGGTGATTGTAGACAGGCTAGCATATGACTACAGAGCAGACATTGCAGAAATCGCAGATAGCGATCCGCGTCGTCCAGAACTGGCAAGAGCGCCCTGGATGAAAAAACTCTGTCTGTTCATGACATCGGTTGCGAGCTCACCAGGTATCCTGCGGCGGTAGAATTGGACCGTCGTGATCGGCTCCACCATCAGCCATTACAAGATCCTCGACAAGCTCGGCGAAGGTGGCGGTCGGCAGTGCTGCAGGTTGACAACCCCGACCGACAACCTGTTCACCGGACGTCTTCGGTGGTGTACAGCTAGCCTGCATTTCTCACCACGTGGCGAGGCGAAGTGCGTGAGAAGGTCGCCAGTACGAGGCCCGCAAAGCTTGGCGCGCGGAGGCGTACTTACTGTACGTTGAGCACGGCGAGCAAGCGGAACGACGTAATGGCGGCCCTATCGCGTGCTTCGGCCGTCAGGTGGTGAGAAATGCAGGCTAGCCCTATGTGGTGACCGCCAGTGTTCCGCAGTGTTCTGGTAACCTTCTTCCCGTCAATCACTTTATGGCCTCAACCGCTAGCCCTTCGAGTTTGGTACACCACCTGCTATATCAGTTGGCCGAAGCCCGCCCTCTGCGCATCCATCGGCACCATGGGTGGGTGCGGGCTGACGATGACTTGGCACTGAAGGAGCGAGCCTGCATTTCTCACCACGTGGCGAGGCGAAGTGCATGAGAAGGCCGCCAGGACCAGGCGCGAGCCGCTTGGCGCGCGGAGGTGTACTTGACGGTACAGTGAGCACGGCAAGCAAGCGCAACGAAGCCCTGGCGGTCTTATCGCGTGCTTCGCCCTCAGGTGGTGAGAAATGCAGGCTAGGTAGATCGCGGTCGTCGCAACGTCGGAGTGGCCCATCCATTTTTGAATGATCGTGAGCGGTACCGCAGCGGCGACGGCGACGATTCCGAAGCAGTGACGCAGCCCCTTGGGGGTAGCGGCAGATCCTTCGACCTCGGCCGCCGTCATCACCGCGCGCAGCCGTCTCCAGGCAGTCGTGCGCGACCACGACCAAAGTGTGGAGTCGAGCCCAAAGCGGGCGTTGCGCAGACGCAAGCGAGCGAGCGTTTCGAGCAACCCAGTCGGCACAGGGACGGCCCGGAAGACGCCACGGCGACGCTTTTTGAGCGATTCAAAGATTACGACGCCCGCCGCCGGATCGACCCGCTCGAGTGTGAGGGCGAGCGCCTCGGATAATCGGCATCCGGTATAGGCCAGAATCTCGCAGACCGCTCGAACCGGCGTAGGGGCGGACCTGGCCGCCTTGAAGAAGCGGTCTCGCTCGTGTTGGGTGAGGTATTTGCGCTGTCCGCGCAGGGTGTGCGACAAATTTGTGAGGCTCAGGCCGCGCGAGCGCGATTCTCCCAGTAGTCGTCGAAGCGGTTGCTGAGCCGTGCGCAACGCAAAGCCGTGATAGCGTTCGCGCCGCGCACGCTCCAGAACATGCCCGAGCGCTTCAACCGACTCGCAATGACGGTGCGGCAACCCGCCTCGATCACGCCTGAGCCCACAAACAAGCCCTGCCGGCGAAACTCGCCGTAACGCATGCGCTCCGCATGGCGCTGGAAGTAGTCCGCCTCCAGCGCCAGCGGATGCGCCAACTCCGGGTCGTCGGTTTCGATCTCGCGCAGCGCAGTGACGAGTTGCTCGATGCGCCCCGCGTCGAGCTTTTTCTGCATGCGCCGCGCCCAACCGCGGAGGCGCTTTTGTTGTTGGGGAAACAGCTTCGACGCCAGCTCCCACAGATGTTCGCGAGCGTGATACAAGTCGACGATCTCGATCGCGCCGGGAAAGTATTCGTGCGAAAGATTCCAGATCCAGCCCGCACCGTCGCCAAGCACGACCTTCTTGCGCGCCCGACTCCAACCCCGTCGCCAAGCCTCGCTGTAAATGCGGCGTCCGAAGGCGACGGCGTCCTCGATCGCGCCGGTGTAGCTGGTCGAGTCTTCGTCGCGCACGGGACGGCCTTGTTCGTCGCAGCTTGTTTGCGTGAACACACAGCCGAGCTTGACCTCGCGCGTGCCGGCCGGGCCGCCGTCCTTGCCCTTGCGGCCGGCCGTCTCGGCGGCGGTGACCGGTACGCCCGTGCCGTCCATCTCGATGTAGAGAATCGGAGTTTCAGGTCCTGACATCGCAGGAAGCTCCAGCGGTACGGCGCGCGCGATCGCGGCTTGTTCTTCGCTGGCGACATCTTCGCCGATCGCCTCGGCTTCGCGCTCGACAGCCTTGGCGGTCAGCCGCACTCCGGCCAACTCGTCGAGCAACGCGCGACCGCGATCGAACGACGTCTCGGAGCCGACCAGCGCCGTCATGCGGCGCACGCCTGGCGAATACTGCGTCGCTTTGACGGCCAGCTCTTGGTCGTGCGGCGCGAAGCCTTTGCCGCAGCGGCTGCAGTGATAGTACGGCCGTTCGACGACGACCTCGCCCAGCATCGTGACGAGCTTCTTCGGCCGCCGACCGGCGTAGCGCGCTGGCGAGCCGCAGGCGCAGGGCTGCTGCGATTCGCCGGCCGCGTCTTCGTTCAACAGCGTCTCGAGCAAGACAGCGCCGGCTTGATGCAGCGCGTCGCGCGTCGCCTGTTCGACGGCTTCGAAGTCGAGCGACCCGCGCTTGCGCCTCTCACACAAGACGACCCGTAGCAGCCTCCCTACTTCTACGGCGACTTCTTGCTGGATCGCCTCGGCCGTTTTTTTCCTGCGGACTCAGCTCGGCGTCCTCGGCGACGGGGCGCAAGCGGCAGATCTGTTCGTTGACTTCGAGCAGTTGTCGGCTCAGCTCCCGGAAGCGGTGAAAAGCCTCAACTTCGCGTTGCGCTTTGCGCCGCTGGGCGGGCGAGGAAAAGGTCTCACTCACGGTCTTGCCGTTGACCTTCCTGGTCAGGCGGTAGTTCGGGCCATGAGCGGGCTGGCCGGGCTGATGGCAGCGGCAGGACGGTTTGCCGCAGCGGCCGCTGACAGCGCTGATGGATCCGCTGCGGAAGTCTCCTAGATCGAGAATCCGAGCGAGGATGGCCTTTCGTTGACGTTCGAGCGCGACGAGAGATTCGGGCATAGTACGCCTCCTTTCCTAACGTATCACTACGTAAGGATTCGCACGCAAAAAAGGGGAACCCGCAAATCATCACTTTCTTGTCGCGCACCCGTCCGCGCACGTCGAAGAGCTGTATGCTCTATCATCTGGCACGACCGCGTGAAACACTTTGGGTAATTCGGTTGCACTGAGTTCCGGGAGGCGTCAACGCCGCAACGTCGCTTATTGGAAGCGATAATGGAGGACGGCTACGACATTAGGCCCTTCTGCGTGAAGCCGCCTACAGCGAGAGCGGTAGGATTAGCCACCTCAAGCGGAAGCACTCATCGCATGAATGTCGATCAAGTCAAGGAAGTCCTCGGAGCCAAAGGCTTCGTGCTGGATGAAGAGAAGAAAATCCAATACGGAGTCCAGCTCAAGTTCACCAACGGCTCATTGGTAAGCGTATTCGACAAAGGCACCGTCAGCCCGCAGGGCAAAGACGTCGAACTCGTCAATCAGTTGTTGGGGCTCGCCCCGGGTCGGCAGGCGGCTCCCGCAGCAGTGGCGAAGAAGGTCGCCAGCAACAACAAAGTCTTTGTTGTGTATGGGCATGAAGAGCAAGCGCGTGCGCGTCTGGACGCAATGCTTCGGCGCTGGGGTCTAGAACCGCTTATCCTCGATCAATTGCCCTCTGAACCAGGATTTCCATTTTGGCCCTGGCACGGCCACAGTATACACCCGCTCCGCTCCGAACAGCACGTCCTTTCACGCTGAACCCTGCACATCACCTCTGCTGGTAGTCGCCAGAGCTGGTTCGACCGCTCACAGTCGTTGATTGAGCGGCTTGAACGGCGCTCCGGCCGACACTGCTCCTTGCGAAACCTTTTGGAGCCAAAAGCTGTTGATCCTCACTCCGGCAATGCTACCCACTCGGCAGCGGCAGCGCCCAGATCTTGTGCAGCATGTCGCCGAACAGCCGCCGGTTCAGATGTGCCTCCGCCAATAAGAGCCAGTAATACCGCGCGTGCTTGACCAGCCGACCGCCGGTCTTCATCAACCTGTGTTGCAAGCTCGTCAGCGACCAACTCTTGATTCGCTGCGGAAGCCCCAGCCGCCGCCAAAGATTGCCCAGGTTGTAGGCCAGCACGCTCAGTTGCAACCGCACTTCGTTGGCCCGAAATCGATGGCACGACAATCGCGTCCAGTGCGTCGCCTGCTTGCCTTCCTTGATCCACTGTTCCGCCGTGCCGCGCTTGTTGTAGAAGCGCACCACCGAGCGGCTCGGCAAGCTCATGCTCGTCACGATGAATCCGACGCGCGGGAACAGCTCGCCCTGGTGATGCTCGACCTTAGCGACGATCCGCCTCGCCTGCGACCAACTCTCCGCCTGATAGCGAAAACTCTTGTAGCGCACCAAGGGCTTGCGGGAAGGCCTTCCCGGCGGGCGAAACAGGATGTCTTCGATCTCCAGCTCCAAGCTCTTGTTGGCCGGAATGCGAATGGCGTACTGTACTCCGTGTTCCTCCGAAGCCTCATAAACTTCCGGCTTCGCAAAGGCCGCATCGCCCCGGAAGGCGACCTGCTTGCCCGCAGCCTGTTGGCGCTCGATCTCCGGCAACAAGAGCTCATCCCAGTCCTCGGCGCTGTGCACGTTGCCTGGACGCAGCTTGGCAGCGAGGCAATCACCATGACCGTTGAACAAAAGCAACGGGTGGTAGCAGACCGACTCGAAGTGTCCGTTGTAGGCACTGCCTTCCTGTTGGCCATGGACCGGACTCTCGGTGGAGTCCAGGTCCAGAACGACCCGCTCGGCGTCGTCGAACGCTTCCGCTTGCCCGACCAGCTCTCGGTTCAGCGCCATCAGCCCCAGCAGGTTCTCTTCGCTCGCCAGCATCTCCGTCTCGAAGCCGTGCAGCGTCGAGGTCAAGGCCGCACCGCGATCCCAGATCTTCTGCGAACCGATCAGCCGAAACGTCGGATCGATCGAAACCCGCTCGGCGTCGTTGAGGTCCTCGTAGCCG
This sequence comes from Bryobacterales bacterium, assembly GCA_965261065.1. Taxonomy (GTDB): domain Bacteria; phylum Acidobacteriota; class Terriglobia; order Bryobacterales; family UBA6623; genus JAKZVK01. Next base: position 1,419,527 of record OZ253444.1, read on the forward strand.
GCGAGTCGGCTGTAAACCGACTGCCGCAACAGATCAGCGAGCGTGAACTGCTTGTTTGTGCCTTGCCGGGAGTCGCTGAGATGCTCGTCAATCAGTTCTCCGAGACCGAGCCGTTCGTCCAGTTCGCGAACCAAAATCAGGCCACCGTCGGAAGTGACGTGCGATCCCTGGAAATCGACTTTGAGAAGTCCATTGAAACTTAGCTGGAATGGCTTGGTTTGTTTTTCACCCATTGGGTGTTGGCCTCCATGGCGTCCTCATCGGGCTCTAGCCCCTATGAATAAAGACGCTCAAGGTCGCTGGAAGGTCGGGATGTCAAACATCAAATTGAAAATGCGGGTTTACAGCCGCTTATTGAGTTCCGCATAATATCCCGTCACTCGAAGCAAAGAGAAGACTGTTTCCAGAAGGCCGTGATCAAACGCGGTTTGCGGTGCATGCGGCGGAGTGCCTTGCGGGCCCGCTCGTTCAGCTCGCCGTAGTCCTTCGGACAGACGTTCGGCAACTCGTGCTGCTTCCAGTAAGCCCAGATGTATTCCACCGGATTCAACTCCGGCGCATAGGGTGGCAAGTACTCGGTTGCGATGTGGCCTTCGGAGAGTTGGATGAACTCTTGCACCAGGCGGCTACGGTGCGCCGGCAGCCGGTCCCAGACGATCAGCAGCGGCCGATCGATATGACGTACCAACGCCTTGAGAAAGTCGATCACTTGCTCTTTGCCGATCGCACCGGGATAGAGCCGAAAGTAGAAGTTACGCAGCGTCAGCCCCGCCGAGACGGAAAGCTTCTCCCAATTGAAGTTAAACTGCAGCACCGGTGTTTGGCCGCGTGGCGCCCAGGTGCGGCAGCGATGCGGCTTCTGACTCAATCCGCTTTCGTCGATGAAGACGAGCGTACGGCCTTCGTTTTGGGCTTTTTTTTAATGCGCGTCCAGGTCTTGCGCTTCCAGGTGCGGATCTGCTCTTCGTTGCGCTCGCGCGCCTTTCCGACCGGGCGTTGCGGGCTCCAGTCGAGCGCTCGCAGGATCTTCCAGACGTGGCCTTCGTGGTAGTCGACCCCGAACTCGTCTCCGATCAGCCGAGCCACCCGCGGACAGCTCCACAGGGGCGTGGGGAAGCCGTGGGCTTGCGGGCCTTCCAGCAACAGCGACGTCAGGCGTTCGCGTTGTGCGGCATCGAGGAGCGGCTTGCGTCCGGCGCGCCCGGCCTGGCGGAGTCCGGCCGCACCCTGCTCGCGGTATTGCCGCCGCCACGCACTGACGGTTTGGCGAGCGACTTTCAGCCGTCTTGCCGTCTCGGACTGATTGTGGCCTTGGTCGAGCAGCCGCATCGCTTCGAAACGGCGCTTCTCCAGGGCCTTGAAATCCCGCTTCACACCTTTGGGGTTGCCCATACATATATAGATGCTCCAAACTATCAAAAAGTGTCATAATAATTTGCGGGATTCAATAGGGTGACTCCCACAGGGGATACACCCCTGGCTCAAGGGGTCGTACATCCGGCATCGCGGAGGGAGATACGAATCGTGGGAACAGGGAAAAAATCGCCGGAAACGTGTTCAAGCGCACATTCCGAGGGGCTCGGGCGCTCGCTCGCCTCAGTCCTCGGCTTGGATTCCGTAGCGTTCGTGCAGCAGGTACGAGCGGTTGGGCTCGACGTTGCGGTAGCTGGTGAGCTTGCCATCGGGCCACGCCACCTCGATGCCTGCCACTTCGAGGTCCTTGCCCAGCCCGAACGTGAGCGGCAGTTCGCTCTGCGAGCAATAGCTCGAACCACTGCGAACCATTCGCCAGTGTTCGCCTGACGCGCTGCGCAGGGTCACCACCGCGCCGAGCGCCGAGCGATTCGACGGCTCGCCGGCGAGGCGGAGCCGCACGTAGGAGTTGCTGTTGCCGCCGTCATTGCGAAACAAGTAGGCCGGCCCGTTGTTGGTTGTGATGAGGATGTCGGGATCGCCGTCGCGGTCGTAGTCACCGTGGGCCGCCCCGCGCGCGACCAGCGGCCGCGCCAGTTCTTCTCCGACGCGGCCGAGGCTGTTCTCGAATCGGCCGCCGCCGAGATTGCGGAATAGAAGAGGCGACTGAGCGAAGCGGACCTTCGGTTGGACGCGCTCGATCTCCTCGTCGAGGTGTCCGTTGGCGGCGAAGATGTCGAGGTGCCCGTCGAGGTCGTAGTCAAAGAAGAAGGCGCCGAACGTGAGGGAGAGCAGGCTCTCGCGACCCACGGCGCTCGTCGGCGCATCGTCGACGAAGAGGCCGTTGCCCTCGTTGTGATAGAGGGTCAGCATCTCGTTTGAGAAGTTGCCCACTAAGAGATGCGGGCGGCCGGAGCCGTCGTAGTCGGCCGCGTCGACGCCCATCGCGCCCCGTGCGCGCCCGTCCTCAGCGAAGGCCACGCCGGCCGCCAGCCCCACCTCGTCGAATGCGCCGTCACCGCGGTTGCGGTAGAGCTTGTTCGGTTGAGTGTCGTTGGCCTGAAAGATGTCGGGTCGGCCGTCGCGGTCGAAATCGAATACCGCCACGCCAAGCGCCTTGCTGGTCTCGTCGTAGAGCTTCGCCTTATAGGTAGCGTCCTCGAACTTCCCTTCCCCGACGTTGCGGTAGAGACGCGACGAAACGCCGCCGTAGGACTCGGGCGTGCAGTAGGACTTCGTCGCGCCATCCATCGAGCACCACAGGTCTTCCTCGGGGCTCCAGACGACATAGTTGGCGACAAAGAGGTCGAGCCGGCCATCGAGGTCGTAGTCGAGCCAGGCGGCGCTCGTCCCAAAGTCGGCGTTGTCGATGCCGGCCTCCTTGGTCACGTCGGTGAACGCCGCCCCGCCGTAGTTGCGAAACAGGTGGTCGCCGCCGAGGGCGGTGACGTAGATGTCGTCATCGCCGTCATTGTCGTAGTCGCCGATGGCCGCGCCCATGCCGTACATCTCGATCGCGAGGCCCACCTCGGCGGTGACGTCGGTGAAAGTACCGTTCTTGTTGTTGCGGTAGAGGGCGGACGTGGTGGCCTGCCCCGGCCCAGGCTGCCCCGCTAACGACTCCCAGCCACGGCTGTTGATCAGCAGGATGTCAGGCCACGCATCACCGTTGTAGTCGAGGAAGGCGCAGCCCGAGCCCAGCGTCTCGGGCAGATACTTCTTGCCCGAGCGGCCGTTGTGATGCTCGAACTCGATGCCCGCGGCACGGGTCACGTCGGTGAAGACGACATCGGCGGGAAGTGGGGGCTCGGAGGCGCCATGTCCGGCATCCCCGCCGCAGGCGGACAAGCACATCACTGCCGGCAAGCAAACGAATGCGAGGCGTCTCACAGATCACCGCTGGGTTCGGATTGCAGGTGCCGCAGAGCGGCCCGCACGATGGTGTCGCGGCGGGCTTCCACCTGATCGCCCTTCTCGACACCGAGGCTGAGATTGAACAGTTCCTGTTGCAAGCGGCTGCGGATGAAGTCCACCGTCGAGGCCCACTCGGAGAGCCCCGGACGGATCTGGCGCTCCGATAGGAAGAGCTGGAACTCGTCGAGCAGCTTGGGCGACGCCTCGAAGTCGCTCGCGACCTTGCCATTGCGCCTCACGTGCTGCTCCGCAAAGTCGAAGAAAGAATTGCTGCGCTCCATGACGCTCTCAAAGCGCGTGTAGCCGCGGGGGAAGACCGCCTCGTCCGGCACGATGCCGCCGCCGCCATGGACGACCCGTCCCGAAGAGGTCTTGAACTCCTTGTCGGTGTCGGAGGCATCGCGGCACACGGCCAGCGCATAAAGCTCGCAGTCGGCCACGGGGCGTTGGATGGAGCGTCCGCTCGGTGTCAGGTACCGGGCCGTGGTGAGCGCCACCGCCGCCCCTTCAGAAAGCGGAAAGACGCTCTGCACCAGGCCCTTGCCGAAGCTGGGTACGCCGATGACCCAAGCGCGGTCGTGGTCTTGCAGGGCCCCGGCCATCAACTCCGCGGCACTCGCCGTCTGATCGTTGATCAGCACGCAGACGCGGAATCCGTACGACTCGTACCCCTCGGGTACCTTGACCTCTTCCTGGGGCCCTTCTTTCGCGCGGATCCAGAGAATGTTCTGGCCGGGCTTGAGAAACGAAGCCGCCGCCTTGACGGCCGACTCAACGATCCCGCCGGGATTGCCTCGCAAATCGAGCACCAGGCCGCGCAGCTCGTCGCCACCCAGCCGGTCAATCGCCTGCCGCAGTTCTTCGGCCGTGTTCTCTTCGAAATTCGCCAGCTTGACGTAGGCCAGGCCGGGCTCGATCAGAAACGAACGCCGCACGCTGGGGTCGGCCATCTCCGCGGGGACGAGCTCCATCGGAATCAGGCGCGCAAAGCCCGGACGCTTGACCATCAGTTCCACCTCGCCCTGGCGCGACTGGCCCAGCAGAGACACAAGCTGGTCAATCGTTAGGCGCCCCAGCGGATAGCGGTTGATGACGACAATTTCATCGCCCGGCGACAGTCCCGCCCGCTCCGACGGGCTCCCCGGCAGTGTCTGCAGCACGATGACCCGTCCCGGCAGCAGCGACACCACGCTCCCGAAGCCCTTCTCCGTCGAGGTGCGCATCTCCTGGAGCCGTTCGTTCTGCTCGCGGTCAAGAAAAGCGCTGTGGGGGTCGAGTGTGAGCAGCATCGACGGCAACACACCCTGGTAGAAGGCCTGCTCGGGGTCGACAGGATCGGCGAAATGCTCTTCGACCACGCCGTAGACGTCGAGAAATTGCTGGATATGGGGCTCCAGCTCGTCGTCACCCAAGGCGAGCGCCGGTACACACAGTAGAAAAAAGAGGGGAACGAATCGCATCAAGGCCCCAAAAGGGATGCGCAATCCCTTGATTATAGCCGCCGGCCCGCGAACCCGAAAACCGAGCCGTGACCGTCAGGGAGCGGTCCGGCACGAACCCTCGCACCCCTCGGAAGCCTCGATAACCAAGAACTCCTCCTGCCGGGTTGTACGAAGTTCTCCTCAGGCTCCTATGTAATCCGTAGCGCCGATCTCGGTTTTGAGATCCGCGGCTTTCGCGTGTCGGGGGCCTGTCGGGGGCATTCGCGGCCCACCCAACGCCTCAGCTACAATGTCGGCTCACATCCCGAACAGCCCGCCACATCAAACGTGGCCAAACCAACCATGCCATCCAACAGCAAGTTCCGCGTCGCTATCACCCCTGAATGGGGTGAGGCGAAAACCGACGAGTGGATGGGGCCGGCCCTGCGCGAGGTCTTCGGTCCGCATCCCGATATCGAGTACGAGCTCATGGCGGCGACCAACGACGTCGGCGACCCCAGGGTCATCGACGACTACGACGCCGTCATCGTGTTCAGCTACGCCTTCCCGAAGGAGAGCTTCGCCGGCGTCAAGCGGCTCATCAGCCTGGCACGCTGGGGGGTTGGCTACGACCTGGTCGATACCGCCGCCGCCACCGATGCCGACGTCATCGTCTCGCTCACGCCCCATGCCGTCCGGAGGCCGGTCGCCGAGGGCATCATCGCTCTGATTCTCGGCGTCGCGAAGTACCTGCGCCCGCTCGACATCCGCGTTCGCACGAACCAATGGCGCAACGACATCGAGCCCAAAGGCATCTGCATTCAAGGACGTACGCTCGGCTCGGTCGGCGTCGGCAGCATCGCGGGCGAGATGTTCCGCATGGCGAAGGGCATCGGCTTCGGACGCCTGCTCGGTTACGACCCCTACGTCTCGAAAGAACGCGCGGCGGAGCTGGGCGTCGAGCTGGTCGACCTCGATACCGTCATGCGCGAGAGCGACTTCGTCGCCGTCAACACGTTCTTGAACCAGCAGACCCGCGGCCTCGTCGGTGCCAAGCAGTTGGCGCTGATGAAGCCCACCGCCTTCATCATCAACACCGCGCGTGGACCGATCATCGACGAAAGCGCCCTGATCGAGGTCCTGCGGGAGGGCCGCATTGCCGGCGCCGGCCTCGACGTGCTCGAACAAGAGCCGCCAGACCCGGGCAACCCCTTGTTCAAAATGGACAATGTGCTGCTCACGCCGCACTCGATCGCCTGGACGGAGGAGTCCCTTCGCGACAACAGCCTGGACGCCTGCCGCAACGTGTTGGCCATCTACGAAGGCCGAGTGCCCGAGACCCTGGCGAATCCCGAGGTCGTGGGGCGGCCGGGCCTCGAAGCCAAGCTCGCCCCGTGGAGGAAAGCGTGAAACCCAACCGAGTGCGTCAGTTGCTGTCGGAGGGGAAGACCCCCATCGGCCACATGATCATGGAATTCTCGACGCGCGGCATCGCCAAGATCGTCGAAGCGGCGGGCGTCGATTTCGTCCTCATCGACATGGAGCACGGCGGCCTCGACATGGGCCAGGTGAACGACCTGTTGGCGTGGTTCAAGGCGACCCCGGTCGCGCCGTTCGTGCGAGCCCCCTCGAGCGACTACCACTTCATCGCCCGTCTGATGGACCTCGGCGCGCTTGGCATCATGGTCCCCAACGTCAAGACGCCTGAGCAAGCCAAGCAGGTGGTCGACGCCGTACGCTACGCGCCTGACGGCGAGCGCGGACTCGGCCTCGGCTCGTCCCACAACGACTTCCAACGCCCGAACCCGAAGGAGTACATGTACGAGGCCAACCGCAACAACATGGTCATCTGCCAGATCGAGAGCACCACGGCGCTCGACAACCTCGAAGCCATCGCCTCCACGCGCGGGGTTGACGTGCTGTGGGTGGGGCACTTCGATCTCACCTCGTCGATGGGGATCGTCGGCGAACTCAAGAACGAGCGTTTCGTCGAGGCGCTCAGCAGGGTGGCGGCCACCGCCGGCGAACACGGCCAAGCCGCCGGCATCCAACCTAGCAGCACCGAACAAGCCAAAGGGTGGATGGCGCTGGGCTACAACCTGATCTCTTACAACGTCGACTTCGGGGTCTACCAAGCAGCCCTCAAATCCGCCGTCGAGGAGTTGCGTGGCTAGTCGAAGCCGGCTCTCTGGCCGTAGAATCCCCGTTGCGGTTCAGAACGAATACCCCAGCGCCGAAACAATGCCATAGTCATTCCGCTGAACGTTTTCTCGTGACGGGGAACTGTCGAAGCGGTCGAACAACGTCAAGTTCCAGTTGAATCCGCCCACCAAGGGAACACGGAGCGTCCCATCGTACTCCAGACGATAACGGCCCCTTTGGGCCAGCACGTTTGGCAGGAACGACAGTTTCGACGTGACGTCGATCCCTTGAATCCAAGTCGTCCGGTACTCGATGCCCGCCAGCGCCTCCGCCGACGATGGTCCGACCAGCGATGTCAGCTCGTCAGGCTCCAGCCGAAATTGCTCGTTGATGAAGGTCATGCCCCCGAGTAACGAAAGTTCAGTTTTCTTGCTTTGAATCAGGGTGAGGCCGAGGCCGGCGCCGGCGCGGGAGCGAAGGTCCAGTTTTTGGCGGTCATCGCGCTCGAACCCTCCGAGCAAGAAGGAGAACCGCCGGGAGTTGATGTAGCGATCGTAGCGTGCGTCGGCCGTTTGGCGGTTGGTCGGGTCGGACTCGTCCTGGCGGCTGAACAGCGAGGTCACGCTGCCCGAGAGCCTGTATTTCTCCTGTTGATATGAACTCGTGACCGCCACGGACGACTGATTCAGCCTTGAGTTGCCGCGGTTGAACGTGTATCCCAGATCGACGCTCCCTTGGAGTGTCTGCCAGAACCCCGGGAGCTTGCCGTCCTTTGTGGGTGTCATCTCCACAACGTCCACCCGGTCGACCGGGATCGTCTCCTCGCCGACCACTTCGATACCCTCTTCAGCCGACCGAATCGTTCCGCTGTAACGGACACCGCTCTCGGCCCGCACTTGAAAGAAGCCTTCCGTGTCGAGGCTCTTGACCTCGCTCCAATCGATGTTGACCGTGCCGGCGTAGCGGGTCTTCAGCGACAGCTTGGCGGTCTTCAGCCCCTGCACGTCGCCGGTCAGCCGGTCGCCGTTGAAGAGCAGGACGACATCCGCCGTCAGCGGAGCCGCCCAACAAAGTACGAACAAAATAGGGAGCACAAGCCCCTGGAACATGTGATTCGTCTTCCCCGCAGGCAACATCAAACTAGTCTGCCATACCGCTGCGGGCCGGACTCAACAGGGGCGTGCGGGGGTGAAGTTGCGGCGACTCATCACCGCTACCGAGCCGCCGATGGAAATCCGCGGTTGGCCGCGACGTGCCAACGCCTGTTCCATGCCTTGCCTGCAGTTGACGCCCAAGCTGGCGCGGACGCCCACGTCTGCCGCATCGACACTCGTGTCGATGCTTGGGCCGCCTTGTGGCGCGGGCCTCCGGCCTGCAGCGTCGACCTCCCGGTCGACGTCTGGGCATCGGCTCCTGACTAGCGAGTAGCGCGTAGCGTGGATCTCGGTTTTGAGATCAGCGGCCTCGCCTACCGAACAACTTCCCAGGCGAGGTGTTGCAACTCCGGGCCGATCAACTTCTCCCAAGCAAGCCGCACAGCCGCAGGCGACCCCGGCGTCGAGAAAACCACCTTGCCCTGGCAGACCCCCGCGGTAGCACGCGACAGCATCGCCGCCGCCCCCACCTGCTCGAAGCTCAATGTGCGGAAGATTTCGCCGAAGCCCGGCATCGTCTTATCGAGCCTGCGGCTGATGACGTCAAACGTCGTGTCGCGCCGGCTTAGCCCCGTGCCGCCGTTAAACAGCACGACTTGCACGTCGTCCTGCGTGGTCAGCTCGTCGAGCACCTCGCTGACGCGCTCGGGATCGTCGGGAATGATGCGCGAGGAATGCACGCGATTGCCCGACGTCTCGATCTGTTCACGCAGGTACTTGCCGTTGACGTCGGTCTCCGGCGTGCGCGTGTCGCTGACGGTCACGACCGCCACCGACACCGGCGTGCGCTCGGCGGCCCTCTTCTTGTGCTCGGCGGAACTGGCGGACGGCATGTTCGATTGGCTCCAAACGGTCAACAGCTATGAGGATGCTCCCCTTTCAGACGATAGTAGACAATCGGGACAGTCATGCGGGAAGGAACACTGATCCCGGTTGCCGGACTCATGGACGCCGACGAATTGGAGGACTACTTGGAACTGCGCGACCCGAAAGTCCAGGAAGAGATCCGCAAGAGCAGCGCAGACGTCCATGCTGGCAGGACCCGCTCTGTGCAGGATCTGCTTTCTGAGCTTGGCCAAACGCCCAAGCGAAGACCGCGAGCAAAGCAGCGTCAGAAGGAATGACGCCGCCCTTTTCGATTCGACCAACCGCCCACTTTGATCGAGCCTTCAAAAAGCCGGCTCAACGCCATCACGACCTACCGGCACGCCTTGCCGCGGCCACTGCCATCCTCCAAACCGACCCTCATAACCGCACCCGCTCTCACCCAATCAAGAAGCTCGAAGGGGTCTCGCCTGGCGAGGGTCAATGACCGATTGCGCTCAGGGCGATTTCGCTTTCGCTACGATGTCCAAGGCCAGATCGTCTACTTGTTGACTCCCGGGCGCCGCTAGAACACACTAACGTTCAGGGACCGAAGGCAGCTGCTACTAAAACAAGGCTGTGCCAACAATCAACAAGAGGATTAGAGTTGCGACACCGCCAGACACCGCGAACCTAACTGGATGCTGTTGGGCTCCGTGTATTGGAATGCTTCCACGAGCGGAAGCATTCCCCCCGACGAAGGCAGCAGACAGGCCGCCCGACAAGGCTAGAACGATAACGAGTAAGAATCTCTGCGTCTGCGGAACTTCGTAACCCATGACGGCCAAGACGCTCAAGAGCATAAAGAAAACCAGCGCCAAGGCACCGAAGGCCGCCGCAGTCCTCAAGGAGAATTGCTGGCCACCCGTCTTTCCACTTGGCAGACTGGATCCAGTCTGACTGCGGGCTGCCTGGTCCGCGCCAGAGCGCTTGGGCCTTGGCTCTGGCGATGGTGACTCCGCTCCCTCAAGAGCTAGGACCATCTGCCTGGCCAGCAGATTCTTCAGCAGCCCCTCCATCGCGGCGACGTCTATCTTGCCGGCCTCTTGCGCCTCATCCGCTGCCTCAAGAGCCTTGTAGTAAGGTTGCTTGCCTCTGGCGATGAATTCGGGTAGCTGGGTATCCACTTGACTCAGGTGACCCCAAGATGTAGTGTAGGGCCTGGTGGAGGATTACCCGCGCGACCAACTCGAATTCGAGTCTCGCTTTGCGAGCGAGGAGGCTTGCCGCGACTATCTGTTCGCCTTGCGCTGGCCAGAGGGTTTCCGCTGTCCAAGGTGTGGGCATGAGCGCGCTTGGCCGGTGCGCAAAGTGTGGTTCGAATGCGCTCGCTGCGGGCGGCAAACCTCCGTCACCGCCGGCACGATCTTTCAAGACACACGCAAGCCGCTGCGGCTGTGGTTCCGGGCGATGTGGACCATCACCACGCAGAAGAATGGGGCCAGCGCCCTGGGTCTACAGCGCGTTCTGGGACTGGGCAGTTACCAAACCGCCTGGCCTTGGATGCACAAGCTGAGGCGAGCGATGGTGCGCCCGGGGCGGGAGCGATTGACGGGCCTCGTCGAGGTCGATGAGACCTACTGGGGCGCTGAAGAAGAAGGGGTAATCGGCCGGCAGACCGAGCGTAAAGCGTTGATTGCAGTCGCCGCGGAAGAGAGAGGCACCGGGCTGGGGCGCATCCGCATGCAGCGCGTTCAGAACGCCTCGGCGGCCAGTTTGATGCCCTTCGTCGAGGAGTCGGTCGAGCCGGGCAGCGTGGTTGTTACCGACAACTGGTCGGGCTACGATCCGCTCAAGAAGAAGGACTACCAGCGTCGTATCATCTCGATTAACAACCGCCGCGAGCAGGCCTCGCAGCTACTGCCGAGGGTGCACTTGGCGATCTCGCTACTCAAGCGCTGGATGCTGGGCACGCATCAGGGGGCGGTCAGCCACGAGCATCTGGACTACTATCTCGACGAGTTCGTGTTCCGCTTCAATCGGCGCAGATCACGCAGTCGGGGCAAGCTCTTCTACCGCCTTGTGCAGCAGGCCATGGCGGTGGAGCCGACGCCGTACCGCTCGATCGTCGCCGATTGGGACGCTAAGACGCTGTGAGCCCAACTACAAGATGTTGGGGTCACCTGAGTCAAGTGGATACCCGGCTTCGGGGATAGTCGTGACGCCAGGAAAATAAAAGTTGAGTTTAGAACAGAGGACGTAATAGGAGACAGCTCGTGTTGTTCTTCCGTTGCCGTCAACAAAAGGGTGGATCCAGTTCAACCGCCACATCACGTACGCAGCGAGGTGCAGAGCGCTTTTCGTATCCCAGTTGTCGTTGACGTAGTCACACATCTCGTCAACGTACCTGGGAACGTCCGTGGCCGGTGGTGGGTCATGTCCGCTCCCTCCGATCTGCATAGGTGTATCCCGCCAACGGCCTGCTTCGGTCTCAATTTTCCTTATGGAGATGCGATTGAGTTCCTGAATCACGTGTGGGCGTAGCCGAAAGGGAGCAGAACCACGGATGTCCTCCTCTATCAGCTCGACCATACGGTCGTGCTGCAGTAGTGTATTTGCGGCCTCCTGATCAGCCTTCTGGGCTTCAGTGAGAGGAACGAGCGGCTCCATCCGGACCGGTGAACTCTGGCGGTCCGTGTGAGCCGGATCTGACACCTTACCGGTCCCTTGGTGCAGATTCCGATTCTTTGCTGAGGGCCGCCGCTGCCTTGTCGATGACCTCTCGAGTTACAGCTGGGTTCTCGATGTTGGCATTGCCATAAGCGAAACTTCGGCGCTGCTCTTCCCTTTCAGCGGGAGTCATCTGTATACTCCTAGCCCTTTCGATCAAGGTAGCAAGATCACGCTCAGCCATGGCTCGGTTCTCCTTGAACATACAGTACAACACTTTGCGTCTTCCCTGGGTTCAGCTTGACGCCGCGGGACAGCAGTTCGAAAGCGACGACCTCCCATTCGAACAGTTCCAGGACGCCTTCAGCCGCTATCAGGATCAAGCTCTCGACCTGGCGAACGCCATGCTCTCCTACGTACCCAGCAGCGACTCCAGCCTAAATCGATGAGGTCGAGCGGATTGGGATTCGAGAAACTCCGCGCAAATCCCTCCGCACGTCGATCCCTTCTGCCCCAAGCCTGAAGGACATTCGTTGAAAGATCGGGTCAGTTCCGGTCCGAGGTCCGCAGGGTAGCCAGTCCGTGGAATGCTCAGTCAGCGGCACCGGCGTTCGGACTCGATCCGGCGGCGTTGGGCCCGATTCGGCGGATTCGGAGAACGTACCTGCGAAGCTCCCATGCGTTATGATTTGGTCAGTCCGTGCTCGGCTTGCGGCTCACGCGCAAGCTGGTTGAATAGGGATTGCGCCGGCTCACCGGCCCAAGCACCCTCGAAGGAGTCAACATGTCGCATCTTGCTTCCCGCCGATCTTTTCTCGGCCGCCTCGGCGGCGCCGCCGCGGCCGCCGCCTCGCTCAGCGAGCTCAAGCCGTTGCTGGCCGCCACCGCCGGCGAAGAAAGCCGCTGGAATCTGGTTCGCCAACAGTTCTCGTTCAGCGAGGACAAGGTGCCCATGAACGCGGCCAACCTCTGTCCGTCGCCGCGGGCGGTCACCGAACAGGTCGCGAGCCTCACCAAGGACATCGACTTCGACTGCTCGTTCAACAACCGCGGCAAGTTCTCCGGGCTGCTCGAAAAATCCCGGCGCGCCGTAGCCGCGCAGATCGGCGCCGATCCCGGCGAGGTGGCCCTGGTTCGCAACACCAGCGAGGCCAACAACACCATCAACGCCGGGCTCCCGCTCAAGGCGGGCGACGAAGTTCTGCTATGGGAGCAGAACCACCCGACCAACAACGTGGCTTGGGAGGTCCGCGCGAAGCGGCACGGCTTCAGCGTGAGAAAGGTCCCCGTCCCCAAGCAGCCCGGCAGCGAGGCCGAGCTGGTCGACGCGTTTATCAACGCCCTCTCGCCCAAGACGCGCGTGCTCTCGATCACGCACATTTCCAACGTCAGCGGCATCCGGCTGCCGGCGAAGCAAATCATCGCCGAGGCCCGGAAACGCGGCGTGTACGTCCACCTCGACGGCGCGCAGTCGTGGGGCATCGCCGAGCTTGACCTGCATGACTTGGGCTGCGACTCCTACTCGGCCAGTTCGCATAAGTGGTTTTGCGGGCCGAGGGAAGTGGGCTTGCTCTATGTGAGGAAAGAGCGGATCGCCGAGATCTGGCCCCGCATTGTCGCGCCGGGTTGGGGCACGACCGCCGAGACCGTGCTCAAGGGCGCGCGCAAGTTCGAGAACTTCGGCCAGCGCGACGACTCGCGTCTCACCGCCATCGCGACGACCGTGGAATTCCACAATACGCTCGGGGCCGCGGCCACCGAGGCCCGTGTCTACCGCTTGGCCACGGCTCTCAAAGAGGGACTCAAGGACGCCGGCGCGAAGCTCGTCACACCCATGGATTCCAAGGTCAGCAGCGGCGTCTGCATCATAGAGGTGCCGGCGGAGAACCGCGCCAAGGTCAACGCCGCGATGTATCACAAGCACGGGATTGCGTGCTCGAGCACGGGCGGCCTGCGGCTGTGTCCGCACCTCTACAACACCACCGAACACGTTGAGCGCGCGATCGCCGGCGTCAAGGCCATGCGGTCGCTGCTAGCCTGAGAAGAGCGAAAACGTGCGATAGACAATGTAGGGGCACAGCGTGCTGTGCCCGCTTCGATGGCACAGTTCACAACCGGAGGGTAGCCGAAATTCCCGGCAGGTCTTACGGGGCGACTCCTCCGGCCGAACGAGCATGAGCGACGATCTGCCACCGCACGTACGGCGCACGCTGCTGCGTCTGCGCGGTGAGATCCTGGCCCACCTCGACCGCACCACCGACGACACCCTTTGCTGCCGCGAGTGCCTGCTACCCTACCCGGAAGGCGATTACGAGGCGTACGATTTCTGCCCTTGGTGCGCGCTGTCAATCAATGGCCGCGAGGCCCGCATCGACGAGAGCCGCAAGATCATCGAGAAGGAACGCTACGGCAACGACGAGATCCAGTGCGGCGAGTGCGGCGGCGAATATGAGCAGCCGACTCTCTACCCCTTCAAGTTCTGCCCCCACTGCGGCGCGCCGTTTGCCGCGCAAGATGAGATTCTGATCGAGCTGCCGATTCGGGTCTAAACACCAAGCATGAAGATCACCCGAGTCGACACGCACTTCTACCGCTTCCCCGCCCATCGCAAGATCGTCGACGCCATCCAGGAGTTCGACGCCATGGAGGTGATCACGGCAACGGTTCACACCGACCAGGGCACCGAGGGCGTCGGTTTTGCCTACATCATCGGACGCGGCGGCCGCTCCGTCAAGGTTTTTCTCGACGACGAGTTCGTGCCGCTGATGTTGGGCGAGGACCCCGGCGACATCGAGCGCTTGTGGGAAAAGATGTGGTGGGGTCCGCACTGGGTGGGCCGCGGCGGCGTCGCCTCCGTCGCCATGTGCGCGATCGACATCGCACTGTGGGACCTCAAGGCCAAGCACGCCGACCTGCCTCTATACAAGCTTCTGGGCGGCTGCCGCGACCGCATGCCCGTGTACGACACCGACGGCGGTTGACTGAACCACACCGAGCAAGAGCTGGTCACGCAAGCGGCGGAGCAGGTCGAGCAAGGCTACACCGGCATCAAGATCAAGGTGGGCAAACCCAACCGCTCCGAAGACGTCGCGCGCATTCGCGCGGTGCGCGAAGCCATCGGCCCCTACGTCAAGCTCATGGTCGACGCCAATCTCCACTGGACGGCGGCCGAAGCCATCGCGCGGGCGCGGCTGTTCGAGGAGTTCGACCTGTTCTGGCTCGAGGAGCCAATCGAGGCGGACGACGTTCTCGGCCACGAAAAACTACGCCGCGCTACCTCGATCCCGATTGCGCTCGGCGAGAGTCTCTACAACCGGCACGTCTTCAAGGAGTATCTGGCGCGCGACGCGGTCTCGATTCTTCAGCCCGACGTGGGCCGCGTCGGCGGCATCACCGAGTGGCTGCGCATTGCTCACATGGCGCACAGCTTCAACGTCAACGTTTCACCGCACTTCCTCATGGAGTTGCACATCCAAGTGACCTGCGGGGTCCCCAACGCTCTGTGGGTGGAGCACATCCCCTTCCTGAGCCGCTTTGTCGTCGAGCCCCTGCGGATCGAGAACGGCTACGCCTATCCGCCGGCGACGCCGGGCCACGGTGTCGCCTTGGACGAAGCGAAATGCGCGCCGCACTTGATCGAGAGCAACACCTGGCCAACGTAAGCGCTCGCTCGCATGCGGTGAACCGAAAAGTAGGGGCACGGCATGCCGTGCCCGCGCCGCGAACTACATCCACATCCGCAATGGAGGCGCGGACCCGTCACCCTCGGGATGACGGTCAAGGGGCAAACGCGAATCTACTTCGTGCCACCCCCGCCGGGCCGGATCGACGGAGACTCATCCAACGAGGGGTCGTCGGTGAACTCGATCGGTACCGACATTTGCGCTTTCTGTGTCGTGAGCAGCAGCTTGCGGCTGCGCAGTTGCGGTTCTAGTTCCGACTTGATCTCGTCAAAGGGCCTGCTTTCCCGGCCGGTGGCCTTGAAAATGTAGAACCGGCCGGCGTCCTTGACGATCTCCGAGACTTCGCCGGCTTGCAATCCCAAAATCGCCGCCTTGATCGCCTCTGGGATGGATGAATCCATGTCGAAGGCGCCCAGTACACCGCCGTTCTTGGCCGATGCCGTGTCGTCGGAGTGCTTGCGCGCCAGTTCCGCGAAGTCCGCGCCGCCTTGGATAGCTGCGAGCAGCTCCTCGGCCTTGGCCTTGGCCTGAGCTTCGCTAGGACGCTCCGGGGAACTCGACGACGGCGCGCCGGCCGTAGGCTGGTAGTGCAGATAGATGGCCGAAACGCTCACCGACTCGTAGCGGCTCTTGTTCTGCTCGTAGAAATCGCGAAGCTCTTGGTCAGGCACCGTGATGGTCCGACCAAGCTCGTTGGCGTAAGCGTTCGCAAGAAACTGCAAACGCATAAACTCCCACTGGGCATTATAGGGCTCCCTTTCGAGCAGACCCTCGCTCTCGGCTGCCTTGGCCGTGGCGATCAGATTGTGCATCAGCCCGAGAAACTGCCGGTTCGTCATTTGGGAGGTCTGGGCCTGAAGGCCCGGCTGGATCAACGAGCGCATGCGGCGCACGTCCCGGAGCGTGTAGTCCTTGTCGCCGATCGTCGCCAAGACCCGATCAGATTGACCCTTCCCGAATTGGGAGCCGGCTGGACCGCCCTGGGCCCAGGTAACGCCGGCCCACACAAGACCCACGAGCACACCAAGACTACAGATTCGCAACGACATGATGAGAAACTCTCCCCGCGGAGGCGGAACTACTCTCCGAACCACTTGCTCTTCGAACCACTGTCTGAAGTGCTTTTTCGAGAGCCTGGTATCCACTTGACTCAGGTGACCCCAACATCTTGTAGTTGGGCTCACAGCGTCTTAGCGTCCCAATCGGCGACGATCGAGCGGTACGGCGTCGGCTCCACCGCCATGGCCTGCTGCACAAGGCGGTAGAAGAGCTTGCCCCGACTGCGTGATCTGCGCCGATTGAAGCGGAACACGAACTCGTCGAGATAGTAGTCCAGATGCTCGTGGCTGACCGCCCCCTGATGCGTGCCCAGCATCCAGCGCTTGAGTAGCGAGATCGCCAAGTGCACCCTCGGCAGTAGCTGCGAGGCCTGCTCGCGGCGGTTGTTAATCGAGATGATACGACGCTGGTAGTCCTTCTTCTTGAGCGGATCGTAGCCCGACCAGTTGTCGGTAACAACCACGCTGCCCGGCTCGACCGACTCCTCGACGAAGGGCATCAAACTGGCCGCCGAGGCGTTCTGAACGCGCTGCATGCGGATGCGCCCCAGCCCGGTGCCTCTCTCTTCCGCGGCGACTGCAATCAACGCTTTACGCTCGGTCTGCCGGCCGATTACCCCTTCTTCTTCAGCGCCCCAGTAGGTCTCATCGACCTCGACGAGGCCCGTCAATCGCTCCCGCCCCGGGCGCACCATCGCTCGCCTCAGCTTGTGCATCCAAGGCCAGGCGGTTTGGTAACTGCCCAGTCCCAGAACGCGCTGTAGACCCAGGGCGCTGGCCCCATTCTTCTGCGTGGTGATGGTCCACATCGCCCGGAACCACAGCCGCAGCGGCTTGCGTGTGTCTTGAAAGATCGTGCCGGCGGTGACGGAGGTTTGCCGCCCGCAGCGAGCGCATTCGAACCACACTTTGCGCACCGGCCAAGCGCGCTCATGCCCACACCTTGGACAGCGGAAACCCTCTGGCCAGCGCAAGGCGAACAGATAGTCGCGGCAAGCCTCCTCGCTCGCAAAGCGAGACTCGAATTCGAGTTGGTCGCGCGGGTAATCCTCCACCAGGCCCTACACTACATCTTGGGGTCACCTGAGTCAAGTGGATACCCAGCTTTCGAGATTGTAACATGGGCGCCCTGCGAACCCTCGCCCGAGCGAGTGAGGTAGGTTACACGCTCCCGCACGTAACCTTGAGGGCCGCTTAACGCCTCGGCCTGCCGCAACCGTGCCACCCAAAGCTCCAGAGCCGCGGACGGGAGTCCGCGGTTCCCCCTCGGCGCAACCTGATGCATCCGACTACGGGTCCAAGCCCCGGGCAGGGGCGTCCGAAAATAGCCCACGGCGCAAGCCGTGGGAAAAACGCCCAACCGGTCCCAGCCCCGGCAGGGGCGTTTGAGCTTTTCCCTTCGCGCCACCCCGTGAGTCGAGGACGACGACCAACACCCGCCTCTTCGTTCCCCACTCACACGTCATGCGCCTTACGACCCAACCGGCCGCCGGCCCACATACGGATCGCGGCCCCTACCTTCCGTGGAACCTGTGGCCTTCTTGGTAAACTCCCCAAAGGATGCGCGACCTCTCAACAAAGGCCAGGCTGACCCGATTCATCATCGGTGCTTGCTTGTTGGTGGTATTCCGGTCGTCTGGCTCTCTTCACGCGGGGGCTTTTCCGCGGCCGAACCTGGTCGTGCTCATCGTCGCCGAGCAGTTTCGGGCCGACTATCTGGAGCTGTACCGGCCTGGTTTCTCCGCCGGCGGATTCCAGCGGCTGCTCTCGGAAGGCGCGGTTTTTCCACGCTGCCGCTTTGACCACGCCGTGACGCTCGCGGCCCCGAACGCGGCTACACTGGCCACGGGCGCCTACCCCGAGACCCATGGCATCGTGGCGGACCGCTGGTATGATGCCGGCGCCTCGAAAGTCGTCAGCGCGGAGGACGCCGGGCCCAACGCAACTCCGTCGCCGGGACGGCTGATCGGCTCCACCCTGGCCGACCAGTTGCGGTGGGCAACGGGGGGGCGCTCGCGCGTGGTAGCTATCTCGTACCGCCCCGGTCCCGCCATCCTGCTGGCCGGACGCCGTCCCGCCGGTTGCTACTGGAAGGATTCGCACGGGCGATTTGCCACCGCGTTGTACTACCGCGACGACCTGCCCGACTGGGTGAGAGTCTTCAACACGCACAACGACAACTCACGCCACGAGGGCCGGCCATGGACCGCCCTCGACGCCCGTCCCGACGCCCTGCCGCTGCGGGTGCTTCACCTAGGCAAGCCGGGCGAGCACAACGGCTATCGCATGCTCTACCGCTCCTCGCCCTTTGCCGCCGAAGAGGTCTTGAATCTGGCGCGCAAGGCCATCGACGAGGAACAACTCGGACAGCTCGGATACACGGATCTGCTCATCGTCAACCTCAGCGCTCCCGCCTTGCTCGCCCTGGAGACGGGCGCGTATTCCCCGCTGATGCGCGACATGGTGCTGCGGCTCGACGAGATGATCGCCGACTTCCTCGTCAGTTTGGACGAGGCGATCGGCCTTGAAAACGCCGCGGTCGTCTTCACTGCCTTGCACGGCACGCCTCCCATGCCCGAGTCGCTGCGCCGGGAAGGGCTGCCGGCCGGCCGCGTCGACGGAGGGCTCGTCGTCAAGGCGATGAACGACCGACTGGCCGCGGAGTTTGGTAGCGACGTTTTCGTCGAGAAATATGTCCGGCCGTTTGTCTACTTGAGTGAGGCCGCCCGGCAGGCGGCCTCCGCAAAGCGCCGCGCGGTCATCGAGGCCGCGGGCGAGGCCGCGACGGCCGGAGTACAGGGTGTGGCGGGCTACTATGCTCCCGGCGTGGAGGCCGTGCCCTCGGCTCTACGCAGTCGTCTGCGGCGCAGCCGGCACTCAGGGCGGTCGGGCGACCTGATGCTGCTCTACGAGCCGTACTTCTCCGAGGACTTCGGCCAGGGCCGCGGTGTTGGCTCGGGCTCGCCGTATCGCTACGACACCGACGTACCGCTGATCTTCCTGGGGCCCGCGTTCCAGACGCAGCGGTTTGGGCCGGTCGCGGACGCCTCCTCGGTTGCCCCCACCCTAGCGGCGCTCCTGGGGATCGCCCCGCCGGGCGCGGCCACGGGACGGGCCTTGACGGAAGCGCTTCGGCCGAACTCTCAGCCCGCGACCCCCACCCTGGTCGGTCCTCCGCCGCCTAACTGAGAAGCGCGTGCCCGATCTCGAAACCCAATTCTGCGGCCTTCGGCTGAAGAACTCGGTCATCGCCTCCAGCGGGACCTTCGGCTACGGGCTCGAGTTCGAAAGCATCTTCGACGTGACCCGGCTGGGCGGGTTCGTCGTCAAGGGCCTCTCGAAAGAGCCCATCGCGGGTAATGCGCCGCCGCGTCTGGTGGAGACGGCCTCCGGCATGCTGAACTCGATCGGCCTACAGAACGTGGGCGTGCGGGCCTTCGTTGAAGAGAAACTCCCAAAACTGGCCGGACTCGACACGGCGGTCTTCGCCAACGTGTTCGGCTACGAGCCCGAGGATTATGTCGAGGTGCTGCGCGTGCTCGAGGACGCCGAAGGGCTCGCCGGCTACGAGCTGAACGTCTCGTGCCCGAACACCAAGCACGGCGGCATGCAGTTCGGGTCGGACGCGGGCCTGCTGAGCGAGGTCGTCGGCCTGGCCAGGAAGGCGGTCGCGCACCGGCCGTTGCGGCCGTTGATGGTGAAGCTCTCCCCTAACGTGACCGACATCGCCTCCATGGCCCGTGCGGCCGAAGAAGCCGGTGCCGACGCACTATCACTGGTCAATACCTTTCTCGGCATGGCGATCGACACGCGGACAAGGCGGCCCCGCCTCGGCGCCAATTTCGGGGGACTGTCGGGGCCCGCCATCAAGTCGCTCGCCCTGCGAATGGTCTACCAGGCTGCGCAGGCTGTGCGCATTCCGGTCATCGGCATGGGAGGCATCGCGACCGGTGAGGACGTCGCGGAGTTCCTCCTCGCCGGCGCTTCGGCCGTACAGGTGGGTACGGCGACCTTCTGGGACCCTCAGTCGCCCGGTAGGATTGTCGACGAGTTCCGAAGGTTTCTTCGAGCCGAGAGCATCGCGAACGCAGCCGACTTGATCGGCGCCCTCCAGCTAAACAGCTGACGCTGCTCACGTCCCGGCTCAGCACGTTGCCACCCTTCGCACCCTGCCGGCAAGAAATGCAGGCTACGAGCCCGCTCGATCACTAGTGATGGGTCCCGCTACCGCCTCTTGAGGGCTGCTCAGCCCACGCAACACGTCTAGGTAGAGTTCCGTCACGCGGCCCAGCGAATGCTGCCCGGCCACATGTCGGCGCGCGTTCCTACCGAAGAGATTCCGCGCTTCCGGGTGCTGCCCCAACAGGCTGAGATAGTGTGCCAGCATTTCGGTCTCTGCTTCGTCGGCATCCACTCGAAGCACGGCGTCCGACGGCAAGGCCGTGGTCTCTTCACCACGGCTCACGATCGTAGCCTTGGCCAGCGCCATCATTCGCATGGTGATCCCGGAGGTCTCACCGGCCGACGGATAGCGGAGGTTCACTGATATGTCGGTAATGCTCACCAAACGCTGAAACTCCTGCTCACCTACATAGGGGAACCTCGTCACATGGCGCCGCGCAAGCCGCGGCGCCAGCGAAGCCTCGTAGTCGGGGGAGTCGAATTCTCCGACCAGCAGAATGCGCAGCGGTAGAGAAACCGCGTCGACCGCATCGAACAACGACCGTAGCCGCTTGGCTGGGCGCAGGAACCCGAAGCAGGAAACCACCACCTCCTCGTCGCAGATCCCCAGCGAGCGGCGAACGGCCCTGCGTTCGGCGTCGTCGGGCAACTCGGGGAGGTCGACGAAGTGGGGGATCTCCGCGATATGGGTTGAGGTCCCGGCTGCGCGGGCGGTTTCCTCGACGGCGCGGCGCGCAGCCGGATTGTGAACGATGACGCAGCGGCACCGTTCCACGAGCCGGCGCAGCATGGGGTAGTGGAAGTAGCGCTCCTCGGCCGCCGACAGCGCGCGCTCACGCCAAAGGTCTTCGGCGAAGTCGCGGAACCACTCGCCATAGTTGTAAACGAATTCCTCGATGTAGCGCTCTCTGGGGAACCATCCCAGGGCGAAATGGTGCAGCGCGGCGTCGTGGAGAACCAGCGCCCCCGGCACCGCGAGCGCCGCTTCGTAGATCGGCCCGTGCAGGGGATGATTGCCCATGTGGTAGAGCACGGCGGCGAAACGATCGAGTGTCGCGGCATCAGGCGAAGAGATGCGCGTCACATCGGTGTGCCGGGCAACGGCGTCGGCAATGCGGGCCGCGTAGTCGGCCACGCCCGAGCGAACGGGCGGAAACGGAGAGACGACCGCCACCGTCATGTGCGATAGACTCGCTCGCCGAACACGGCGGTGCCCACTCGGATTAGCGTCGCGCCTTCTTCAATCGCTACGGCGAAATCGTGGCTCATGCCCATCGACAGCTCGCCGAACCCGTGCCGCTCGGCCAGCTCACGTAGACGGCGAAAGTACGTTCGGCTGTGTTCGGGGTCGTCAGACCAGGGCGGCATCCCCATCAAGCCCCGCAGGCGCAGATTCTCGCAGACCTCCACAGCCTCTTTGACCTGCGCGATCTGCTCATCGGGCATCCCGCCTTTGGTGTCCTCGGCCGACAGCTTGACTTCGAGGAAGACGTCCAGAGGCGTGCCCGCGCGGTTGAGGCGCTGCGCAATCTTGGCGCTGTCAACGGTCTGGATCACGTCGAACAGCGTCGCGGACCGCGCCGCCTTGTTGCTTTGAAGCTTGCCGATGAAGTGGAACACGGCCCCGGGCAGGTCGCCGAGTTGGGCGGATTTTTCCTGGAACTCCTGGACGTAGTTCTCGCCGAAGTGCCGCTGTCCCGCTTCGTAGGCGGCGACGATGTCGGCGGCCGGCTTGACTTTAGAGACCGCCACGACCGTAATCTCTTCCGGGTCGCGCCCGGCGGACCGCGCCGCCTCGGCCACACGCTCCTCAAGCCGTAACAAACGTTCGCGAATCATTTTCACATTCTAGCGGCTCGCTTCTTTCCTCCCGACGGCGACTCCACCGAGGCTGGTGAGTGAGTGACGCGGCGGAATAGGCGCGTCCAAGCTTTCGTTACAATCAGGCGATGCCCAGCCGGGAGTTGTTGATTCGATCCGAGGCCACGATGCTCGTGGTGGTCGACCTTCAAGAGAAGCTGGCTCCGGCCATCGAGGGTATCGGCGCGGTGCTCGCCAACACCAAGACGCTGCTACGCCTGGCCAAAACCCTTTCACTTCCGACCGTGGTGACGACCCAGTACCGCAAGGGACTGGGCGACACCGTACCTGAGATTGCCGAACTCGCTGCGGTCGAGGCCCTCGACAAGGTCTGTTTCGGAGGCGCGGGCGACGAGGCGTTCCGGCGCAAGCTTGCCGAGACCCTGCCCAGCGGCGGGACCGTGCTGGTGGTGGGCGTCGAAGCCCACATTTGTGTCATGCAAACCGCGCTGGGTGTGCTCGACGAAGGCTACCGCGTCCATGTCGTCAGCGACGCGACGGGTTCACGGACGGCAGCCAACGCCAAGCTTGGCATCGACCGCATGCGAGACGCGGGGGCGGTCATCTCCTCCACCGAAATGGCATCGTACGAACTGCTGGGCGACAGCCGCCGACCCGAGTTCAAGCAGATGCTGCCGTATCTCAAGTGACTGGCGGGGTTGGCGGCGTGGTTCGATGGCGTCGAACGGCATGCCGCTTCTGCAAGGGAACCTCTGAAGTGACGCCCCTCAGCGAATAAAAAAGAGGGGGGGGCCGAAGCCCCCCTCTGGTTGAAAGGTTGATTGCGTAGCGTGAACCCTTAGTGGTTCAGGCCCTCCGACGGACAGCCTACGTGCATGCCGCCTCGGAATTGGCAGTCGATCAGGCGGGCGCCGCTGGCATCATATTGCAGCACTAGGGCCAGGTACCCTTGCGCCAGCGTCGGGATCCCCGCCGCTCCGTCGGTGATGAATGCATACCCATGTGCCCATTGGAACTCGCACATGATCACCAGGAAGCCTTGGAAGTCCGGCGCTCCGACCAGTCCCCACACCGGGTTGCCCGCCGAGAGCGTGAACGTCATCTGTTCACCGCCCTCGATGACCGTCGAGGTCTCATCCATCGGTTCCCTCGGTCCGTTATCCCCGATGTTGCCGATGTAGTGCACCATGCAGACGCCCCGCTGTTTCGCCGTCCCCTTCCAGTCTTCGGACGTGTTCGACACCGCGATACCCGTGTCAAATCCGAAGCGGTTGGTTACGAACGGGAACAGCAACGTGGTCGCGCATCTCACCACCGTGACGACCGTCGCCGGATCGGCGCCCACGTCCACAAATCGTGGCTTCGGTTCGTTGCTCGCGGTACCGACGGTGCTCAGCGGTGCAAAGCGCGCGTCCACCTGCCCCGAGCCGATCGTCGGCAAGTCTGCAGTCGTGTCCGGCCCCCAAATGACACTGAACGGAATCCACAGCCCCTGCGGCAAGAACGGATCGCCGTCCTTGAGCTCGTACACGATGAACCCATTGCCCGCAGCGTCCAGGGGCACCGCGTAGGAGCCTGACGTGCCAGCGGTCGAACCGCCGGCGCCGTTCGCGTCCGTGCCCGCGACCCGCTCGACACACAAGGCGTTGCCGCTGCCTGGGAAGATCGGATCCACGATGCAGCGACCCGGGTCAAAGCCGGGGAGGCCCGCTTGCTCCCAGGCGCCCGGCGCGGTGATCGTCAGCCCCCCCCCCCGACATGTTCGTCAGGCGGATGATGAAGCGCGTCGCCTGCGTGGCGGCGCCTCCAGTCCCCCCGTCCGATTGGGGCGTGGCAAACGGTCGGTTGTCCACCAACACCGGATAGCCGTTCTCGGTCGCGTTGTCTCCGTTCACAAACGAAGGCTCGCCCAGCGTCTTGAACGCCGCCGCAAACCCTTCGTCGAGGTGAACCAAGAAGTCGTTGTCGTAGTGCTCGCACTGCAGCCCCGCCGGCGCCGGGGTCACGCTCGTGATCAGGCCCTGCAGGATGATGCCCACCGCGCCTTGGTTGGTCTGCACCGAAATCGACGCAAACGCCGCCACGCCCAAGGTCGCAATGATCGTCCCGCCGGCCCCCAGCGCCGCCGCGTTGCCCCGTACGTTGGTGAACCGCAACGTCGTCGTCAGGTCAAAGCACGAGTTCGTGCTCACCTGGTCGAAGAAGTCGTCGCAGATCGGGATGTCGTTCATGTCCGCTACGGGCAGGGCGGTCAGGTCATTCGGCGCGCCCGGCACCGGGAACTGAATCCCGTTCCAGGTCAGCGTCGACGGCCCCGAGATGAAGGCCTTCTGCGGACACGGATAGCGCTGGTCCGGCACCGGGAACGGGTCCCCAGCCATGCCGAGGATAAACCCACAGCCATCCGAACCGTCCGGCAACTGCGACGTGGTGCGCGGATTCCACGCGTTGTTGTCGTTGACGACGACCAGCGCATCGCCCCCGGCCAACATGTTGGTCACAGCCGTGTTCAGCGTCAGGTTGACGTTCATCAACACGTACTGGGTAATGTTATTCGGCGTGAAGGGGTTGAACACGCCGTCGTTGGTACAGTCCAGCCGCGAGTCACCGGTGCGGGCGGAGAGGTTCTCCGACCGTAACAGGTTGGGCACAAACGTGGCGACGCAAGTGATGCGTCCCAGCGGCTGCATCGGAAAGTCCACAAACTGGGCGCTCGCCACGCCCACGTTCGCCAGCGCCAGCAGCACCACCGCCAGCACGAGCGAGATCTTTTTCATCGCTGCCATCTCAATCTCCTTTGCTGGGTATCCACTTGACTCAGGTGACCCCAAGATGTAGTGTAGGGCCTGGTGGAGGATTACCCGCGCGACCAACTCGAATTCGAGTCTCACTTTGCGAGCGAGGAGGCTTGCCGCGACTATCTGTTCGCCTTGCGCTGGCCAGAGGGTTTCCGCTGTCCAAGGTGTGGGCATGAGCGCGCTTGGCCGGTGCGCAAAGTGTGGTTCGAATGCGCTCGCTGCGGGCGGCAAACCTCCGTCACCGCCGGCACGATCTTTCAAGACACACGCAAGCCGCTGCGGCTGTGGTTCCGGGCGATGTGGACCATCACCACGCAGAAGAATGGGGCCAGCGCCCTGGATCTACAGCGCGTTCTGGGACTGGGCAGTTACCAAACCGCCTGGCCTTGGATGCACAAGCTGAGGCGAGCGATGGTGCGCCCGGGGCGGGAGCGATTGACGGGCCTCGTCGAGGTCGATGAGACCTACTGGGGCGCTGAAGAAGAAGGGGTAATCGGCCGGCAGACCGAGCGTAAAGCGTTGATTGCAGTCGCCGCGGAAGAGAGAGGCACCGGGCTGGGGCGCATCCGCATGCAGCGCGTTCAGAACGCCTCGGCGGCCAGTTTGATGCCCTTCGTCGAGGAGTCGGTCGAGCCGGGCAGCGTGGTTGTTACCGACAACTGGTCGGGCTACGATCCGCTCAAGAAGAAGGACTACCAGCGTCGTATCATCTCGATTAACAACCGCCGCGAGCAGGCCTCGCAGCTACTGCCGAGGGTGCACTTGGCGATCTCGCTACTCAAGCGCTGGATGCTGGGCACGCATCAGGGGGCGGTCAGCCACGAGCATCTGGACTACTATCTCGACGAGTTCGTGTTCCGCTTCAATCGGCGCAGATCACGCAGTCGGTGCAAGCTCTTCTACCGCCTTGTGCAGCAGGCCATGGCGGTGGAGCCGACGCCGTACCGCTCGATCGTCGCCGATTGGGACGCTAAGACGCTGTGAGCCCAACTACAAGATGTTGGGGTCACCTGAGTCAAGTGGATATCCGGCTCTCCTTTTTCTCCACAAGATTTCTTCGCAAGAAACGTAGTCCACAAGAGAACTGCCGTACAGTCACTCCCTCAACCGTTGTCCCTCATCCGAAGAACTACAGCACTGGAGCATTGTACCGGTACCACTCCGGGTTGGCTCCGCGAGAGATTCGATAGCCGAAACCATCGCCTCAACCAGGAGCGCCCCCGAAAGATTCTCTATGGTAACAGAGGGCTTCGGTGGGATACAACCCCCTTTGGGAGTATATTTTCGAGGTCGGAACGGGCCTTGCTGGCGCCCGAAGATCCCTGATTCCCCTTGTCGGAGCTAACACAGCATCCTGGCACACGACGTTTTGTTGACACCAGCACAGGCGCGTGATACGTTCGCTCAGTCCGGCAGAGCCCTTCGGAAGGTGCCGGGCGACTCGCAACTGGGAGAACAAATGAAGGTCAATCGACGCAAGGCGCTACAGGCCCTGGCACAGCTTTTCGCGGCTTCGCCGCTGCTCCAGCGGCAATGGCTGCAGGGGCAGGGGCCGCCCAAGATCGACCCGGTCCTCGAGCCGGCCAACGTCCTCGACTTCGCCAAGCTGGCCCAGCAGAAGCTCGATCCCGTCGCGTGGGACTACATGGCGGAAGGCGCGAGCGACGAGGCCGCCTTGCGCGATGCGCGAAAGGCATTCGACCGCATCCTCCTGCGGCCGCGTTTTCTCACCGACGTCCACAAGATCGATCTCGAGACCGAGTTGTTCGGCCGCAAACTCAAGCATCCGATCTTCATCGACCCGGCAGGCGGCAAGAACTGCTTCTACCCCGACGGCGAGAAGGAGGTCGCGAAAGCCGCCGGCGAAACCGGCACGCTGATGATCACCAACGGCGGCATCGAAGACGTGATCCGTTCAGGGGTGGGGCCGAAGAACTGGTGGCAGGTCACGACCGGCGGGGAGTTCCGCACCGAGAACATGATGCTCAACTTCGTCGAGCGGCTCGAGGATCAAGGTTGCCACGGGATCTGCTTCACCGTCGACATCATGCATGTCTCGCATCGCGAACGGAGCATCCATAACAAGTTGGTGCGGAGTTGGTGCAGCACCGGAGTTCCGCGTGACGCCCAGGGCAACCTGATCTACAAGGAAGGCGACGAGCCTTGGCGGACCGGCGGCTATCCCTCGCGCCCGTTTCCGACCCCGACCTGGGACACGGTGCGTCAGCTTCGCGAGATGACCGATCTGCCCATTGTCATCAAGGGCATCCTCACGGCCGAGGATACTGACATGGCGGTGAAAACCGGGATGTCGGGGGTGGTTGTTTCCAGCCACGGCGCAAGGCAGCTCGACCACGTTGGCGGTACGATCGAGGCGTTGCCGGAGTGCGTGCAGGCCGCGGGCGGTAAGATCCCGGTGCTGATCGACGGCGGCTTCCGGCGTGGCAGCGATGTTTTGAAGGCGCTGGCGCTGGGCGCCACGGCGGTGGGGGTCGCCCGCCCCTACTTGTGGGGTTTGACGACGTTCGGGCAGCGTGGGGTCACCCGCGTCATCGAGCTACTGAGGACCGAGTTGGCGCTCGACATGGGCATGTCCGGCGTCGCGAAGGTCTCCGACATTGACCGCCGACTGGTTCGGATTCGCAACTACACGCTGTGAGAAGACGTCCGACTACCAAGGTTGCAGTGCGCGCTCTGGGCGACCCTATATATCTATAGTGAGGAGGCCATGATGCTGACGAGACGAACTCTATTGGCGACATTGGCGGCGGCTCCACTCACGGCAAAGGAGTACACCGTCCGCAAACCGAAGGTAGAAACACTGTGGAAGTCGCCGGACAGCCACCCCAACGCTCTGGAGGCAACCGACGAAGGACTATGGGTCGGCGAGCAGGTAACCGACGTGGCCTACCTACTCGACTGGAAGACCGGCCGGGTCTTGCGTGCCGTCGAGACCTTGTCATCGAACACCAGCGGCATAGCCTACGGCGGCGGATACTTGTGGATGGCGGCGAACGGTCCGGCGAGCCGCCGCGACCCGCGGCCGACCGACACCAAGACCGGCGAGGTGCACAAGGTTGAAGCCAAGAGCGGCAAAACGGTGGCGCGCTACCCGGTCCCCGGCGGCGGCGGGGTGCACGGCCTCGCCTGGGGTAACGACTCGCTGTGGGTGACGACCCTGCACCAGAAGACACTCACGCGATTCGACGCGAACTTCAAAGCCTTGCACAGCATCCCCATCACGCTCGACCGTGCCCATGGCATCGCCGTCGACGGCGACTCGGTGTGGTGCATGTTCTCGAACGACTACCTGATTCAACGCCTCGACGCGAAGGATGGGCAGGTGCGGGAGGCGATCCAGCTTACAAAAGGTGTCGACCCCGACCCGCACGGGATGACGATGCACAAAGGCGTCCTATATTACAGTGACTCGGCATTCGTGCGAGGCGGCGGCGCCCACGACGGCAAGCACGGGGGATACATTTGCAGGATTCATCTGTGAGGAGCCGGCGCCGATGAGTCGCGGCCCAAGGCGTTCCCCAGAGTGTGCCTTGCGCGGAGTCGC
This sequence comes from Bryobacterales bacterium, assembly GCA_965261065.1. Taxonomy (GTDB): domain Bacteria; phylum Acidobacteriota; class Terriglobia; order Bryobacterales; family UBA6623; genus JAKZVK01. The sequence goes on from OZ253444.1 coordinate 1,448,152, forward strand.
AGAGCCGGCGCGTTATGCGCCTGCTTGGCAGGTTGCCCTGCTGTTGGCGGTCGCGAGCCCCGCGTGGGCACAGTTGCCGAACGAGGCCGGCAAGATCATGCGACCTCCGGACAGCTCGGCCCTTCCGGCAGGCGAGGTAAGTATCGTCGCGACGGCGCCGGCGGGAAAGCTTGAACTTGACGGGCAACCGATCGGGGCCGAAGAGCCCTTCCCCAACGTCTTCCATGCCAAGTTGACCCCAGCCGCGGGCGAACATCGGCTAGCGCTCGTATGGGACGGCGGCCGCAAGGAGGTGCGTTTCTTCGTCGGCGAGAATGCCCCGGCCGAGTTCAAACCTTTTCAGGACCATCCGCCGGTCCCCGGTGTGGAATGCACGCAGTGTCACGGTGTGAGCCGCCGCGGCCGCTTCCGCTTCAAGGGCGGCTGCTTCGACTGCCACGAGCAGGAACCGTTTGTCGGCGTCCACGCCCACCCCGTCCACGACTTCGTCGAGTGCGGCCAATGCCACAACGCCCATGGCTCGACGGCGGCCAAGCACCTGATACTGCCGCGCGAAGTCATGTGCAAGCTCTGCCATAACTGAAATGCGAAGAGCCCTCACTCCGAACATCAGTGAGGGCTAAATCCCCCTCCCCGAAGAAACCGAGCCCCGAACGCAAGTGAGGGGTAAATCCGCCGCTCGCCCGCCTTGAGACAGCGGCCCGTCACTGGCGTTCCAGCCTCGGTTTCAGCATTGCCGCTAACTACGCATCGGCCGCCTTCAACACCGCTGCCAGGGCCGCCCGCATCGTTTCCTCACACTCAGGAAACGCCACCCAACTGTAATGGTCGTTATACCCGTCCGCGGCGTCCGCGGCAGTGGGGATGTAGCCGGGCGCACACTCGCTGTAGCCCATCACCATCACGAACGAGTCCGGACGCAACTCCTGCGCCCAAAGCTGGTATTGCACAAACGATTCGGCCGGCATCAACACCAGTTGCGCCTGCCCGAAATCGACACACGGGACGTCGATCGAATGGCCGGCGTCGTAACGCTCTCGCCAACTCAACCCCAACGCGGCCGTCATGCGCTCGCGAAATGGCTTCGACGAATCCGCGATCGTGCTCTGGTACTCCTCCAGCTTGTACCCGGACGACTCGCGCGGAGCCAGCCGCATTTCCGCCAAGCGGAAACCGACCGCGTCGAGAGGAAACTTCTCCGTCGCCTTCCAAGCCGCGGCCATCCCTTGGTAGAGGCGATCGGCGAAGATAGGCCGGTTTTCGTGGCTGCCGTCGTTGTGGCTACCCACGGTCACGTCGCCGCTGCACCCGGAGACATAGATCTGCAGGGTATCCGGTGTGTCCTTCTGCAAACTCGCGCGGGCCATGCCGACGAAGTCCGCCGAGATGTCGCCGTCGCCGTAGTGACTCATGGGGTGCGTCGCATAGCAACTCATGGCCGCGACCGCGTGATCGCCGTCCCAGAAACTGAGGGTCTTAACCCACGGGTCGATCGTCCCCAGCGGCTTGGCTCGAATCTCCGCATCACGGGTCGTGCTGTCGCGCCCCCACGAGACCGTGCCGTCCTCGCGCACGTATCGGCGATTCGAAGCGAGCTCGCCGATCTTGCCCTGTCCCAAGCCAAGGTGTGTGATCGGCCGCGCGCCGGACAGCCCTTCGCCAACGGCACTCGCGACACGCTCGATCATCCGGTCTTCGAACTCGACGTCGCAGAGATCGCCCGAAATGTCGTGCTCATCGAAGAGCTTCTGTGCGCCGCGGTCGGTGTAGGGTGCATCGTGTTGGTGAATGCAAGTGACGAGCACCCGCTGCTTGGTCGTCCCGGCGGCTTCCGCTAACTTCGACCGCCAAAGCTCGTACGACTCGTTACGAATCTCGCACCAATCGATCGACACGAGGACAATCGGCTCGCCCGCGCCCTGGAGAACGAATCCTTTCGCGAACAACGGATCGACCACCGACCGCGACACCCGGTTGGCGAGCAAAGGATGCCCCTCGGCCTGCGGTGTGACGTCGGCCTCGAACAGCGCCATACCGAGTTCGGGCCCGGACGGTTGGCGGCAGCCTTGCGTAGCGAAGGCGCCGGCTACGATGCCGGCCAGCACATCGCGGCGAGAGAGAGCCTTCTTAGGAGTTTCGTTTGTCATGCTTCGTGACCCGGCGACATTGTCACGCACTTCCGACCCACGTGGCAACGCTCGTTCTCGGTGCTCGCTCTCGTTGGGCCCGATGGGGACGACCCGCAATGTAGAAGCACGGCATGCCCTGCCCCGAGCCGAGCCATGCTCGGCTCTTGCCCCGCAAGCACCGAACTCTCCGTCTAAAGAGCTACACCGCCGCCCCCGTAAAAGCCGCGAAGCTCCGTTGGATGTTGCCCTGACGACACTCACTCATCCCACGCAAAACGCGAGTCCGCAAAGCGGACGGAGGAAAATAGACCACGGCTTCAGCCGTGGGTACGCAGCGATCATCTCGGGAAGCCCTGAAGGGGCGCAGGAGAAGTTCTCACGAAGCCACATCCGCCGTGCCACCCCCGCCATCCTCCCCCCGCCAATGCAACGAACACGTACACCGCCGGCAAACCGGATCCTCCGCAACCCGCAACCTTTCCCGAAAAGCAACGGCCTCAACACTATTCAGCGCCCCCGCCAACCCTTGCGTTCGTACATTCCCGATCGGCTGATGAAAAAAACACGGCCGCAAGGTGCCATCCGTCTCAACCACCGCCGAGAACCAGGGAGCATTACAACTCGGCGCGGTTTCCTCCGCCAATCCAACGTGCGCTTCGAAGTGCCGCACAATTCGCCGCAGCTTCTCGGGCGACTCACGGATGTACCCGGACGCGACATCATCTTTTCGATCGCGAATCACCGCCTCCAACTCCACCTCCAAGGCCCGCGTCTCCTCAACACTCAACCCGACTTCACCCTGCCGTTCATCCGGCCAACCCTCGCCCCGGTTGAACGCTCCCGATGTCAGATCCGCGGCCAGGAACGAGATCGAAGCAAGGCCCAACTCGCGCGCCGTCTTGACGGTATCCCGAAGGTACCGGTGGTTCGCTTGCTGCACCGTGCAGCGGCCCGTGACCGGGTAGGCCGGACGAAGGTCATGCAGCGCCCTGACCCCGTCGGCCAGACGCCCATAGGCTCCGGGGACGCGCCGGATCGCGTCGTGCACCCCGGGTGGGCCATCGAGAGAAACAATCACATCGCCGAGACCCTCGACCACCCGAGCCGCGTGCGTTCGAAGCAACAGGCCGGTGGTCAGCAGGCTGGTGCGAATCTCGCGCTCGCCGAGCACTTCGGCCAAGCGAAAAAGATCGCTGTGCATGAGGGGCTCGCCGCCGGAAAAGACAACCCACTCGACGCCGAGCGATTCGATGTCGTCGGCATACCCGGTGAGCTCCTCGACGCTGATCTCCTCGGCGGCCGTGATCTTCCAGATGTCGCACATCACACAGCGGCAGTTACAGCGGCTGTGCGGAAACAAGATCAGAATCGGCAGCTTCCTGACGATCGGTTCGAGTGAGTTCATGCGACTCGCGAGTGCAGCACCGGCGGGCGGCTGCCAGCAGTGTCTCAGGCTCAAGTTGCTATTCGCCTATGCGGGTTAGCTCAGTTGCTCCAACAGTCGTTTGTAGGGGCGGGCCCCCGCGCCCGCCCGCGCAGCCGCTGAGTCGCTCCAACAGCCCTCGGTATTAACCGGGCACATGGGTAACACATGATGCCAAGCACATAGGTAACACTTTGAGGCATAGAACATTTCTGGGAGGGAATGCTTTATGCCGTGGCAGGAGACCTGTGTGCGAGACGAGAGAACCCATTTTATCGTGGACTGGGAAAGAGACGAGGAGTCGATGGCCGAGCTGTGCCGGCGCTACTCGGTGAGCCGCAAGACCGGCTACAAATGGCTGCAGCGCTACCAGCAGCAGAGCTGGGAAGGTTTGCAGGACCACTCCCGGGCGCCGCAACGCCATCCCGGTCAGACCGCGGCCGCGATCGAGCAAGAGATTCTCGCTCTGCGGGCGCAGCACAGTCGCTGGGGTGCGGTCACCTTGAGGGCGCGGCTGCAGCGAAGGCAGCCCGACGTGGCATGGCCGGCGGTGAGCACGATCGGAAACCTGCTGCGACGACACGGTCTGAGCGTGCCCCGACGACGCCGGCCCCGCGCCGCACCGACCCCGCTGCCGCTGACGCCAGGCAAGCAGCCCAACCAGGTTTGGTGCGCCGACTTCAAAGGCTGGTTTCGCACCCAAGACGGCCGGCGCTGCGATCCCTTAACGATCTCGGACGCGGCCAGCCGCTACCTGTTGCGGTGCCAGGCGGTGACGAAACCGGACGGGGACCATGTTCGGCCGTTGTTCGAGGCGACGTTTCGAGAGTTTGGACTGCCGCGGGTGATGCGCACCGACAACGGGCCGCCGTTTGCGACCCTGGCGGTGCACGGGCTGGGGCGGCTGGCAGTGTGGTGGATCAAGTTGGGGATCTGTCCCGAGCGGATCGAGCCGGGACATCCGGAACAGAACGGGCGGCATGAGCGGATGCACCGTACGCTGAAGCAAGAGACCGCCGCGCCGCCAGCGGCGAATCTGCGAGCGCAGCAACGGGCGTTTGATGGCTTTCGCAGCGACTACAACGAGGAGCGACCGCACCAGGGACTGGAGTTGCGAACCCCTGGTGAGTGTTATCACGGCGCGGCGCGGGCGTATCCGTCGCGGGTGGACGAGCCGGAGTATGCGGCGCCGATGCAGGTGCGGCGCGTGATGGATGGGCGGATTCGCTGGCGGCGTCAACGAGTGTTCGTCGGCAAGGGACTCAACGGGGAGCGGGTCGGGGTGGAGGAGATCGAGGAGGGCGTGTGGCGAGTGTGGTTTTCCTTTTATGAGTTGGGAGTATTCGAGGAACGAGAGCGGCGGTTGCGCCCGAGCAAGGGCCCAGCGGCGGGCCCTTCGTCCGGGGGTGGGACTTGACTCTGGTCGCCCTCCGGGCTCCCTGCGTCAAGCCCCACCCCGGACGAAAAGTGTTACCTATGTGCTTGGCATAAAGTGTTACCCATGTCCCGGTCAGCACAGCCTTCAGGCGGCTTTCGCGCGCAGCGCGTGGTAGGCCGGTCGTTGTACGGCCTGTGAAGCGGTCCCGACCGTGCTGTAAGGGCGTTTTCAGCGTCCTTCCTATGCCGGCTTCAGCCACGTCCCGGTCTCCCGGTACGACCGACCATGAGTGATTCAGACGATCAGGGATCTGGAGTGCTCTCGGCCCATGCACTACCCGGCGACCGGCGGCTTCTCAAGTCAGAATACGCTTTCCCGCCAGCCGCAAGTCTCCACCGACGGTAGCCGCTGCACTTGCCGCGAGCCGTGGGATGTCGGCGTCAACCAGGACCGCCACGTCCCCGACCGTCAAGCGATGCAGGCACGACACCACCGGCCCAGGGACAACCTCTCGATACGCCTCGGCGATCAACTTGACACGCCCGCCTACTACGACCATCTCGACATCCTTGGCTCTCAACTCCGCAAGAACATCGCAAGGCCGGCCGCCCGTGTCTCGAACCGCAACGAAGTCCGCCACGCCCGCCTCGCGCAAAGTCCCTTCCCCGTTCCGCAAACGCAGAACCTGAGCGGCGGTCGTGGTGACCTTCTCGTAGAGCGCCTCCCTAGAAAGCGAGCTGTTGCGCGCGGCGGCCACCACCTCGTCGAACAGATCGCCGTTGGCGGTGAGGCTCGAATCCGTGGCCAGCGCCGTCGGAATTCCCTTTTCCCAAAAGCCGTCGTCGAGGGTTTGCCCCAGCAGGAACACGTTAGAGCTGGGACACCAAATCATCGAAGTCTGGCTCTGCTTCACCAGCGCAAGCCCCGCCTCGTCAAGACCGACACCGTGCACCAGCACCGTGCGCCGGCGTAGCGCGCCCATCTCAGCGAGCCGGAAGATCTCTTGCTGGCTTTCGCTGTCTGTGCCCTCCCCAAGGTGAAGGATAAACGGCCAGTCGGGCGGCGTCTGTTGAAATCGTTGCGCGATGTCGTCGTCGAACGCGAGCGAGTGCGCCCAATCGAACTCCTTGACGACGCGGATCGGAAAGCCGCGCTCGAAGACCGTCGCGTCGTAGGGGTTGTGATGACAGACGGTCGTCACGCCGCCGAGCAGGTTCCTGATGCCGCCCCAGACCAATCGATCCGCATCGGGAACCGCGAGGTGCTCCCGCACCGGCGACTCGGCGGGCCGATAGATGTCGTCGGACCAGGCGCGCGCGTTCGGATAGGGGCCTCGTCCCAGCTTCGGAAACAGGCTGAAGTTGAGATGGTCGTGGGCGTTGACCAGCCCGGGCAGCAGCAACCGGTCGTCGAGCGCTAGCACCTCGTCACCGGGCTCGGGAGAGCAGCCACGCGGCTCGTGCAGCCGGCGAATACGGCCGTCCCGGATCTCCAGATCCAGAGAGGCCGCCCGGCCGGCGTCGAGCGCCACGCGGGCGCCGGTCACGTACCATGCACCCGGCCTGGCCGCGACGGACGTGTTCTTAGCGGGACTGTCGGCGGCAAGCATTCTCGGAAACGGCTCGTCCTCGCTTACCGTCTCAAGCACAACCCTATCACGAGGCTGCGTCGGGGTTGGCTATGACTGGGCCGGCTACGGCTGTGCAGGCACGTCCGCTGACGGCCGATCGATCCGTTGCCAGTCTATGAGGCGCTGTGCTGAAATTAGTGGAACCTGGATGGCGCATCTGTCCGCCCGTCGCCGCCGCACGGACCGAAGGGGGCAACCATGATCTATTTGATTCGAACCATCGTTATGGCAGTGTTGCTGTCGAGTGTCGTCAGCGCCCAGAACCAACTGCTCGTAACCGAGATTCAACTCCGCACCGATCCCGCCGGCGCCCGCGTGCGTCCATACGAAAGCCTGGTCGTTCAGGTGTTGGTCTACGGCGAGGTGACCGACGCAGAGGGCAAGAAGACGAAGGTGCGCCTGCGCGAAGGTGGAGCCAAGGTCGCGCTTAAGAACTCAAACGCCGGTTGGCTCTCGAAGCCGTTCCGTTACCAGGGTAAAGAAAGCGAGTCGTTCTACTCGCCGGAGGGCACCGGGTTGGGAGCACTCATCTTCGGCCGGGCCCAGGCGAGCTACGTGCTGCAGGACTCCGTCCTATTCACCGCCTCCGACCGCCCGGGCCAGTACACGATCGAAGCAACCCTCAACGGCAAGACCGCCTCGGCGACGGTGCACGTCGACCGCAACGCGCCGTCGTTGAAGCCGAAGGAGACAACCAACTTCGCGGGCGAACGCAGCTTCGGCGACCGCTACCGTTCGCTGGTTGAACATTACGCCCCCTTCGTGGCGCAGGAAACCTGGTTCCAGCCCAAGTCCGACTACCTGGCGCGGTTTGATCTCGACGGCGACTGGCGCGGCGACAACAACTGGGACAAGGCCTTCGAGGGCAGCTCGCAGGCCTACGTCCACTACGCCGTCATGGAAACCGACACGCACTGGTTTCTCGTCTACAACTTCTTTCACCCGCGCGACTACTCCGACAAGTGCGTGGTGGGCACCTGCCATGAGAACGACAACGAAGGGCTGATCCTCACCGTCGCAAAGGACGGGTCACCCCATGGGCGCTTGCAGGTCATGGAAACGCTCGCGCACAACAACATCTACTCCTACCGCAACGACCGCAAAGTACGGAAGAATGTTCATAACCTTGACGGCGACATCGAGCTGTACCAGGATTCTCATCCGGTGATCTTCATCGAGGCCGGCGGTCATGGCGTCTTCGGCTCGAAAGACAGCCATTCGCACTTCTCGCTGCGCCGCAACGAGTTCACGGCCGGCACCGGCGTGACGTACGCCTACAAGGGCAGGGCGGAGCGGCCGAGGCATGGCAACGATCGCAATATCGGCTACGAGCTGCTGTCAATCCACGAGCACTGGTGGCAGCGGGCGCAGAGCCGCAACGCCTCCCGCGAACGCACCTTCGACGCCTTTTACTCCTACGAGCCCTACGGCGGCCGTCCAGGCGCGGGCCAAGCGCAGGTCGCAGGCTCGTTTTACGGCCGCAAGCACGGCTCCAACAAAGCCAAGCCTTTCTGGGGCTGGCACGACAGGCGGACTCGCAAGAAGAAGGTGTTGGCGACCGGGCAGTGGGGCCTCGACCCGGCCTACGGCGTTTCGCAGAACCTCCGCATGCCGCCACCTTTCTCGGTCAACTACATCTACAACCCCTATCTCGGGATCGGCGGACCGGGGGTAACGGCGCCCGCGCCGCCAGCGGCGCCCACGCCCCAGCCACCGGTCTACACGCAGACAAGCCCCCGGCCATCCCCAACGCCTCTGCCCTCGGCGAGCCCCCCTGCGTTCCGGGCGCGGCCTAGCAGCAACTTCGATCCCGGCTCGAAGAAGGGCCGCTTCGACCTGCGTCTCCTAGTCGACGGCGAGATCGACGTCCTGCTGCAAGGGGACGGGGTTCGCTACGCCGTCCACAATGGGCGTGTGCCACGAGACATGGGCTCGGAATACAGCCAGCCCGTCCCGAGAGCTGCGTTTCGGAAGTTCCTGTTCGATAAGAAGGACGGCCGCGGCACGGTCCGCCTGCTCGAAGAGCCTACGGCGGCCAACCAATACACGGCGAAGCTGAAGATCTCCGATCCCAAAGGCGGCGACGACCGCTACCACGTCCGCGTCGAATGGGAACGGGACGGGCCAGTTTCGCAAGTGGCTCCACCACCTCCGCGGTCGCGCGCCGGCGCGTCCCGGACAGGTACGTCAAACACAGGCAAGTCGCAGGCCGGCATCTTTGCACGGCACCCGCGCTCGGCCCAGCCGGGGTCGGTGCCCCCCGCAGCCCTTCCGGTGACCTCCCCGGCAGCCTCTCCGGCACCCTCTCCGGCACCCTCTCTAGAGGCGCCTTCGGTGGCCTCTCCTTTCCCCAGCCAGGACCAAGTCGCCGGCATCGAGTTGTTCTCCGACGAGAATGACCCACGCAAGTATGACCGCGATGACGAGGGCGATTTCGAGTTCAAGGGACGCGTCGACGGCACGGTGATCTTGCGTCTGCGGGGCAACCGCGTGTTTGTGGAAACGCTCAGCGGCCGGCCGCTGAAGCTCGACTGGTTCGAGTTCTCGCAGCCCCTGCCCGCCGGCACGTTGAAGAAGATCGAGCTTGACAAGAAAGATGGCCGGGGAGAAGTGGTTCTTGTCGAGAGGCCCTGGACGCAGAACCAGTTCATGGCGGTCGTTCAGATTTCCGACCCCAAGGGCGGCGACGCCAAATACCGTTTCAATCTCAAGTGGAAGCAGTGAGCCGTGACCACCCCAGCCGAACCGCGTAGCGCGGATCTCGGTTTTGAGATCCGCGGCCCTGCTTAGCCTGACCGATTCCTCGGTTCCGAGGCCCGCGAAGCGGCGTTCGGTGCCGGCCATAAGCCGGGGAGACAGAGGCTCCGGGTTCCCATCCCGAGGAATGCCGCTGATCGCTTCAGTCCCTACACGCCGAAGATCGTATTCGCGATCGCTTTTCCGAGCCATAGCAGCGGGTCGACCAATCGCTGAATCCAGTGACTGAAATGGCCGCCACTGGTATAGGCGTAGTAGGCAACACCGCACAGGGCACACGGTAGGACGATCGTCCAGTATTTGCTCATCGTGGAGTCGCCGGGGGCGGTGACGCCCTCTAGTATAAACCGTCGTCTTGTCTATTTTGTTTCGTCTAGATACTGAATTGTTTGGGTTTTTCGGGCGAGTTGGCAGAGGGGAACACCTTAGCCCACGAACCGACACGCCGATCTCACGAACTCCTCAGATCCTCCCTCACACCACCTCAATATCCCACCCAAACCCGGGCTCATCCGACGGCTTGGTATAGATCCCTTCGGGGCCGCGCGTGAGGTTGTTGTCCTGCTCATAGCGCTCGTAGACCACATCCGGCCCGCCCGGCGCCGGCATAAACATCTCGGCCCACGGACTGTTCGGCGTCGCCATGATGAAATGCACCGCATCGCGCTGGCCGCCGCCGTGTGGGATCACCGGGATGTCGTAGGCCGCCGCCAGCGCCCCGATCCGCCGCATCTCCGTCAACCCGCCGCACCAGTGGATGTCCGGCTGCCAAATCTCCGCCCCGCGGTGCTTCAACAGTTCCCGGAAGCCGTAGCGCGTATAGACATGCTCGCCGGTGACGATGCGCGTCGACTTGATCTGCTCGCGCAACCGCCCGAAACCCGCGTAGTCACCCGGCGGCAGGCACTCCTCCATCCAGTAGACGCGATAGGGCTCGAACGCCTCGCACAGCTCGAGCGTGTAGCGCTCGGTCAACGCCATCCAGCAGTCCATCATGACCTCGCCGTCGCGCCCCACCGCCGCGCGCGCCCGCTTGACCAACTCGACGTTCTTGCGAATCCCTTCGCGGCCGTCCGCCGGACCGTAGGGCAGCGCCAGCTTGAGCTTGGTGTAGCCGAACTCGACGTGTTGCTCGATGTCATTGCCGGTGCAATAGCTCGGGATGCGCGGCTTGGTCTCGCCGCCTAACAGACGGTAGACGGGCAAGCCCCAGGCTTTGCCGGCGATATCCCACAGCGCCAGGTCGACGCCGCTGATCGCGTTGACGACGACCCCCTTGCGGCCGTAGAACATGGTGGCGCGCCACAGCAGGTCCCACAGTTTTTCGATGTCGAGCGCGTTCTCGCCGAGCAGGAGCTTGGTGAGGTGGCCCTCGATGATCGGATCACCGCCCGGACCGCCGCGGCCGTAACCCTTGAGCCCCAAGTCGGTCGTGATCTCGACCGTGAAGCTCGACACGCCGCCGGCGTCGGGCATGAAGAGGCTCCGCATCGGCTTGTACTTGGGGTAGATGGAGACCGGGTTGGCGACCTCGACGCGGCCGGTCGACCACGAGCCGGGCGTGGGCGCGTAGCTCGGCACGGGACGCTTCGGACGCGTCTTCACGATCCGCACGCCGGTGATCTTGAGCGCGGTGTCGGGAGGCGGAGGCGCGGCCCACGACGCACGAGGAGCCATCAAGCCGGCCGCCGCCGCGAGTCCGAGGGTTTGCAAGAAATGTCTGCGTTCCATGCGCTGGTTTGTATCGTGGACGGGGCGGCGAAGTCAAGCGGCCGTGAATTGTGATTCGTGACCTGTGAATCGTGATTCGTGATCCGTGATCCGTGATCCGTGATCCGTGATTCGTGATTAGTGACCCATGATGCGGCGGCACGATGTCCCATGGCTAACGCCAGAGGCCAGTGGCGCGCGTCCCCAGACGTGCCGCGTCGGTACTCCTGGCGAGATACGTCGACCGGGAGGTCGACGCTGCAGGCCGAAGGCCCGCGCCACACCAAGAGTGCCGAGCATCGACAGGAGTGTCGATGCGGCAGGCGTGGGCGTCCGCGCCACCTTGCGATCGGGCGCGCTGACTTTGGGCGCACGGGGGGTGTAGGGTCTCATGCTGTCGTTGGCCTCGACGTTGTTTTTGCGCTATTGGGCCGTGATTACCTCCCCAGTACCTCCGTTGCCAGGCGGCTCGGAACGGGCGCCACGGGGGTGCGGTTCGTTCCGTAATTCGTCCTGAGGGCTTCGGCGGCGCTCAAGCCCTTTGTTTTCACGGGGCCTTGGGTTCGTCTGTGGCCGCGGTCCCTCCTGGGTGACCCGTGGTTCTGCTGTCGTGATGCGTGATTCGTGAATAGTGATTCGCCGCCGAGCGTCGCTTGGGGGCTGGGCACGAACTCGGCGCGGAAGCCGATCGGGTTGGAGGTCTGCGCTGCCGCCGCCGGGGGCTCGTAGCGGGGTGGTTGCGGTTCCATCGGGTCGGGGTGTTGTAGGGGTCCGGGTCGGTGACGGTCGGACGGTGGATCGCGCCGTTCGCCGCGCGATTCTCTTTGCACTCGTACTCGTCTTTGCGCAGTTGCCGGATCATCCTGAGAGCGCGCGTGATGTCGCGGCTCGTCATGGTGCGGTAGCGGGCCAGGTTGTGGAGGGCCTGGGTGTGGTCCTGCATGCTCTTGCCCAGGAGCTGGTTTTCGCCGTTGCGGCCGGGGACGACGGTGTCGGGGTAGCGTTCGCGGGTGGCGCGGTCGGTGCCGTGGTACTGGTAGGTGGTGAGGCCGGCCTCGATGCGGGTGATGCGGCGCAGGCGCCAACGAGAGTCGGCGATCTGGAGGACGAGCTCGAATTCGATGGCGTTCTTGGGGAAGAGGTTTTCTTCGAGGATTTGGAGTTGCCGGTCGTATTCGGCGGGGTCTTCGTCGGCCATGACGGCGTCGCGGGCGAGGAGGCCGTGCTTGAGTGCGTTCTTCGAGGAGCGAGCTTTGCCCTCGGGGGTGCGGGGGCCGGTTGATTTCTTGGCGTTTTGACGGTTCGCCTTCCGTTGTGCTTCTGTAGACATAGTGATTCTCCTTGAAAGTGAAAAAGCCGCGCGGTTTGGTCCGCGCGGCTTGGTAACGCCGGCCATTGGGCGGGCGTTCTTCACCTTCAGGATACGCTGGGGTGGTTGGGGTAAGCTGGGTATCCACTTGACTCAGGTGACCCCAAGATGTAGTGTAGGGCCTGGTGGAGGATTACCCGCGCGACCAACTCGAATTCGAGTCTCGCTTTGCGAGCGAGGAGGCTTGCCGCGACTATCTGTTCGCCTTGCGCTGACCAGAGGGTTTCCGCTGTCCAAGGTGTGGGCATGAGCGCGCTTGGCCGGTGCGCAAAGTGTGGTTCGAATGCGCTCGCTGCGGGCGGCAAACCTCCGTCACCGCCGGCACGATCTTTCAAGACACACGCAAGCCGCTGCGGCTGTGGTTCCGGGCGATGTGGACCATCACCACGCAGAAGAATGGGGCCAGCGCCCTGGGTCTACAGCGCGTTCTGGGACTGGGCAGTTACCAAACCGCCTGGCCTTGGATGCACAAGCTGAGACGAGCGATGGTGCGCCCGGGGCGGGAGCGATTGACGGGCCTCGTCGAGGTCGATGAGACCTACTGGGGCGCTGAAGAAGAAGGGGTAATCGGCCGGCAGACCGAGCGTAAAGCGTTGATTGCAGTCGCCGCGGAAGAGAGAGGCGCCGGGCTGGGGCGCATCCGCATGCAGCGCGTTCAGAACGCCTCGGCGGCCAGTTTGATGCCCTTCGTCGAGGAGTCGGTCGAGCCGGGCAGCGTGGTTGTTACCGACAACTGGTCGGGCTACGATCCGCTCAAGAAGAAGGACTACCAGCGTTGTATCATCTCGATTAACAACCGCCGCGAGCAGGCCTCGCAGCTACTGCCGAGGGTGCACTTGGCGATCTCGCTACTCAAGCGCTGGATGCTGGGCACGCATCAGGGGGCGGTCAGCCACGAGCATCTGGACTACTATCTCGACGAGTTCGTGTTCCGCTTCAATCGGCGCAGATCACGCAGTCGGGGCAAGCTCTTCTACCGCCTTGTGCAGCAGGCCATGGCGGTGGAGCCGACGCCGTACCGCTCGATCGTCGCCGATTGGGACGCTAAGACGCTGTGAGCCCAACTACAAGATGTTGGGGTCACCTGAGTCAAGTGGATACCAGGCTGGGGTAAAAGGGCCCCAGACGGGGTAAGTGGTTTGGAATCAGTGGGGTAAAGATTTGAAAGTTCTGTGACTGATTGGGTGGGTTGAGGGCAAGACCGCGGATCTCAGAACCGAGATCCGCGCTACGGGCTCGTACCGAAAATGGCTCCGTCCAGCTCCGTCCCCTTTTGGGCCCCCCTTTTGGGCCCCTTTGGGCCCTAAGCCACGGGCTCGGTTTGGATCGGATGAAAGGCGAACACCGCTGCCGCCAGCAGCGCCGCCCTGGGCCGCACGAACGATTGGAAGAGCCCCCATGCGAGCCAAGCCGTGAGACCGTGCAGCACGAGGTTGAACAGATGGTAGCCGCCGGGTGCGTCTCCACCGATCTGGTAGTTCAACCAAAAGCTGAGAGATTTATTTCTCGCCACCGATCGCCCATCCGAGGGGTCCGCGGGTGTCGGTCAGCGGGGCGGAAGCCGGGTCGTCTCAGGCGCTTGGGGACGAAAACATGTCATAGTTCATGCGAACGGTTGTTATCATTACCTATCCGCAAAAAGGTAGAATTGGACCGTCGTGATCGGTCGAACCATCAGCCATTACCGCATCATCGAGAAGCTCGGCGAGGGCGGCATGGGTGTCGTCTATAAAGCCGAGGACACTCGCCTAGATCGCATGGTTGCGGTGAAATTCCTACCGCCTCATCTATCGGGTGCCGAGGGGGGACGTCAGAGATTCGTGCGTGAGGCTAAAGCCGCCGCCTCTCTGCTCCATCCCAACATTTGCCCGATCTATGAGATTGACGAAGCCCAGGGCAGGATCTTCATCGTCATGGCTCTACTCGAGGGGCAGGAGCTCGCCCAGGAAATCGAAAAGGGCCCTCTCGAAGTGGTTAGGATCATCGAGCTGGCTGGCCAGATCGCCCAGGGGCTGCGGGAGGCCCACAGCAAAGGGATCACTCACCGTGACATCAAGCCGGCGAATGTGATGGTCACTTCAAGCGGCAGGGCCGTGTTGATGGACTTTGGGCTGGCACAGTTGAGCTCGGCTGCCTCGAAACTGACCCAAGAGGGCACCACCGTGGGCACGTCGGCCTACATGTCACCAGAGCAAACCACCGGCGAAGCGCTCGACCACAGAACAGATATCTGGTCCTGCGGAATCGTCCTGTACGAGATGGTGACTGGGCAGCTCCCTTTCCGGGGCCACTACTAACAGGCGGTCATGTACTCGATTCTGAATGAATCGCCCGAGCCGGTGACCGCGTTGCGTCCTGACGCGCCCCGAGGGTTGGAGCGCATCATCGATAGGTGCCTGGCCAAGCAGGCGGATCAGCGCTACCAAGGAATTGACGATGCCGGGTATCCACTTGACTCAGGTGACCCCAACATCTTGTAGTTGGGCTCACAGCGTCTTAGCGTCCCAATCGGCGCCGATCGAGCGGTACGGCGTCGGCTCCACCGCCATGGCCTGCTGCACAAGGCGGTAGAAGAGCTTGCCCCGACTGCGTGATCTGCGCCGATTGAAGCGGAACACGAACTCGTCGAGATAGTAGTCCAGATGCTAGTGGCTGACCGCCCCCTGATGCGTGCCCAGCATCCAGCGCTTGAGTAGCGAGATCGCCAAGTGCACCCTCGGCAGTAGCTGCGAGGCCTGCTCGCGGCGGTTGTTAATCGAGATGATACGACGCTGGTAGTCCTTCTTCTTGAGCGGATCGTAGCCCGACCAGTTGTCGGTAACAACCACGCTGCCCGGCTCGACCGACTCCTCGACGAAGGGCATCAAACTGGCCGCCGAGGCGTTCTGAACGCGCTGCATGCGGATGCGCCCCAGCCCGGTGCCTCTCTCTTCCGCGGCGACTGCAATCAACGCTTTACGCTCGGTCTGCCGGCCGATTACCCCTTCTTCTTCAGCGCCCCAGTAGGTCTCATCGACCTCGACGAGGCCCGTCAATCGCTCTCGCCCCGGGCGCACCATCGCTCGCCTCAGCTTGTGCATCCAAGGCCAGGCGGTTTGGTAACTGCCCAGTCCCAGAACGCGCTGTAGACCCAGGGCGCTGGCCCCATTCTTCTGCGTGGTGATGGTCCACATCGCCCGGAACCACAGCCGCAGCGGCTTGCGTGTGTCTTGAAAGATCGTGCCGGCGGTGACGGAGGTTTGCCGCCCGCAGCGAGCGCATTCGAACCACACTTTGCGCACCGGCCAAGCGCGCTCATGCCCACACCTTGGACAGCGGAAACCCTCTGGCCAGCGCAAGGCGAACAGATAGTCGCGGCAAGCCTCCTCGCTCGCAAAGTGAGACTCGAATTCGAGTGGGTCGCGCGGGTAATCCTCCACCAGGCCCTACACTACATCTTGGGGTCACCTGAGTCAAGTGGATACCCAGCTTGACGATTTATTGGCTGACCTCGCCGGCCTGGAGGGGCAACTTGAATCGGGGGCCGCACTCCACGATGCCGGCGTCGAAGCCCCACCAGCACAACCGAGACGAGCGTTCGTCGGGCGCCAGCCCGAAACGGCGGAACTCGGGAAGCTCCTAGAGCAAGCCCGAAATGGCAAGGGGAGTCTGATTCTCATCGGAGGCGAGCCTGGCGTTGGCAAGACTCGCCTATGCGAGGAAATCCTTGCGGACGCCGCCGAAGAGAAAATGCTCGTGCTCACTGGCCATAGTTACGAGGGGACGGGGGTTCAATCGTTCCTTCCGTTTGTGGAGAGTGTGGAAGCTGCGTCGCGAACCGTCCCGCGTGCCAACCTTCGCGCGGCGCTCGGCGAAGCAGCGCCCGAGATCGCGAAGTTGACGCCGGAGCTCCGACGGACCTTTGATGACATTCCCGAGCCGATTCAACTCCCAGCGGAACAGCAACAGCGCTATTTGTTCAACGCGTTTCAAGAGTTCGTCCAGGGGTTGAGTCGGCAGAAGCCGACTGTCTGGCTGCTCGACGATCTGCATTGGGCTGACGATTCGAGCCTGCTGCTGCTCCAGCATCTGGCGCAGAACCTCGAGAGCCTACCGGTGCTGATCCTCGGGACCTATCGCGATGTAGAGCTCGAAGTCGGCAAGCCTTTCGAGAAAGCCCTGTCGCAACTGGTTCGGAGCCGCTTGGCGCAGCGGATGACACTCAGGCGATTGCCTCAGGCTTCGGTTGGAGAGCTTCTTGAAAGTCTCGGCGGGGCCAAGCCTCCGGATACCTTGATCCGCGTGATCTATCACGAGACCGAGGGGAACCCCTTCTTTGTCGAAGAGGTTTTCCAGCATCTCTCCGAGGAGGGAAAACTTTTCGACGAGGAAGGTCGCTGGAAAGGCGACCTACAATCCGACGCGCTCGAAGTTCCCGAGGGCGTCAGGCTCGTCATCGGGCGACGACTCGAGCGCTTGAGCCCGCAGTCGCCGAAAATCCTCAGCGCTGCGGCGATCATCGGCAGGGTCTTCGACCTGGCAACCCTGGAATCCCTCGAAGGCTTTGACCCCGACGAGGTTCTGGATGCGATCGACGAGGCGGAGTCGGCTAGGCTCATCGGCTCGGTGTCGACAGGCCGCGACGTGAGTTACCGGTTCACGCATGAGCTCATTCGGCACACTTTGCTCATCGGACTCTCGATTCGAAGACGGCAACGGACCCATTTGCGCATCGCGGACGTGCTTGAGAAGAGGGGGGCGGAGAACGTTGGCAGTCTCGCGCATCACTTGTATGAGGCCGTGGTTGCGGCGGACCTCGACAAGACCGTTCACTATTTGAGGCTGGCCGGCGAGCGACAGCTTGAGACGGGCGCATTCCAAGAGGCGCTAGACAACTTTGACAGCGCGCTTAGCCTCCTAGAGAGGGATTCGCCCGAAATCCGAGTAGGACTACTCTTGCTCAAAGGACGCGCCGCGCACGCCAAGGGTAGAAGCGAGCAAGCATTGGCCGTCTGGAACGAAGCAGCGACACTCTACGAAAGTCTTGGAGACGTCAAGGGCATGGCGCAAACCTGCTCTTACGTTGCCATGGAAGCCATTTGGCGAGCTGACTTCACCGAGGCGATACCGATTCTTCGGCGGGGTCTCGCCATGACGGAAGACAACGTCACGCCGGAACGCTGCCGGGTGCTGTCGGCAGCCGGTGCCTGCTTTGCGGTCGCCGGCGATTGCGACGAGGCTCCGCCACTTCTCCAGGGCGCGCTGACGATGGCCGAAGAACTTGGGGACCCGGAGCTGCTCGTCGAGGTGCTCGGTCTCAGGGGCAACGCGAACTGGCTGTTCATGACAGGTCGGCAGTGGTTGGAAGATAGCCGGCGAGTTTCCAAGCTCCCGCGCGCCGGCAATCTTTGGGCTTGGGTAGAGGCCGTGGGATTTCTGCAAGTCGGGCTGATTTTCAGCGGTCGATTGGAAGAAGCCGTCCAACAAAACGAGGCGGAAAAGGTCGCAGTCGAAGTGGGGCATCTCAATGCCCAGGCCTGTCTCAGAATCACTCGCGAATTCAGCGGTTTCTTGCGCTCCGGACGTATCGACGAGCTCCAGAGACACGCCGAATGGTACCGCGATTGGTGTGAAAGCACCGACTACCCATGGAGCTTTGTCTCCCACTCCCATCTGGGACTCTGTCAGTTCTGGAGAGGGGATTGGGAAGGCTTTCACGAGGACTTTCAGCGGGGAATCGAGATCGAAGAAGCCCGGCCGAACGGCTTCTACGCATGGGGCAACTACTTCATGGCGATGGCATACGCCGGTCATCCCAAGGCGCTGGAGATGCTGGAGGAAAAACGATCGACGCTTCCTCGCATGCGGCCTTTTAACAACTGCGGAGCGTGGGTTGGGCTGATGCGAGTGATCGAAGGCTTGGCGATCATGGGTCGAAGAGACGAGGCCGGCGAGCTGTATCCTCTGGCCCAGTTGTCGCTCGAGACTGGTACGCTAGTCGAATTCTTCTCTTCCGCGATGCCACAGCTTGCGGCCGGCATCGCCGCAGCCTGTGCTCGTGATTGGGCGGCGGCCGAAGAGCATTATCAGACGGCACTCAGTCAGGCTCACGAAATGCCGCATCGTATCGCCCAGGCGGACATTCGCCGTTGGTACGCACAGATGCTCCTGGCTCGAAGCGAATCCGGGGACGCCGAGAGAGCCCAGAAGATGCTCACAGAAGCTGCGGCGCAATACCGGGAACTCGGCATGCCCAAGCATTTGTCGATGACAGAGAGCCTTGTGGCCTAGAAGGGCGCCGCGTAGACGTCGTACGTAACGAGGCTCTTGGCCAGATCGGCTTCTCCAACCCCGTAACACTGCACGCGGTTCAGCCAGGCGTAGTCGGGATGCGACGTCTGGAAGCGCGGCACGTTGCGAAGCGGCAACTTCGTCGGAAAGTCGTCTGCCAGGAATCTGTCATAACCGTCGGGACCCGCGTCGGCCAAGCCGGAGTAGTGAGTGTAAATCAGTGCGACATCCTCGGTCTCGAAAGTAGCGTGGACATCCAGCACGCAGACTCCGTCCTTGCGTAGCAGTAGAAAGTCCGCACCAACCGGCAGGACCTTCGCCTTTAGTCGAGGTCCCTCTACCGAGCCCCCTGCAATATAGAAGTTGGCACGGATACCTTCAGGAAGTGACCCGATGACCTCCGGCGGGAGCTTCAGGTCAAGTGCATACGTGAAGAGGTAGTCAAGTTTACATTCCGGCATCAGTTCTCCTACAGCGAGACGTCGCCACTGCTAAGCTTGACACAGTAGCTGAACAGCCTATGACGGCGCAAGGGACAGAGTCTCACTTGTCAACGCCCAATAGAAATGTCCCCCTCGGTAGCTCGATAGAAGTGTCCCCTTGTGTTTCTTGTTCGTAGGAGAGATATCGTCGTCGTCGGGGCTGTGGAACTGTGGGAATCGCGTAGCGATTTCCAAGGGGCGGTGGGAAGGGTGGAAAACCATCCACCGCTCCTCGAACCCGGTACTGCTGCCTCGAGAGATTTTCCACGCTTTCCATCCGACCCGGCATTTCCACAGCCCTCTTATGTATTCGCAGCCCGTTTTTTCCGTAACACAGCTCGCCGCCAGGGGTGGTCCGCCGCCGGCTTGCGCCCGCCCCCCGGACGCTGCTGTGGTGCTGGCTTCGTCCGCAGCTGTGGCGTCGGCGTGGCGATCACGTCGTGCTCGATCTCGTGCCCGTCAAACCTCACCTGCAAGCTCTCATCGCGCCACTGTTGGACCGTCACCCGTGCCCCCGCCCCCACGCCCTGGTTGCGTTTCGGCTTCAACTGCAAACAACGATTCTCGAAACGCACCACCCGGTCGTTGCTCACCACGCGTTCGTACTCGCAACAGAACACCCCTCGCAGCTCGGTGCCGCGGGGGAGCGCCTGGTGAAAGTCCGCTGCCGCCGCCGGCTCACAGGCGAAGCGCTCGTTGTGCTCGGCCAGGTACTCCTCGTCGAGATAACGGTTCGCCGCCTCGTACTCGACGATCCCGCGCAGCCGCATCTTCTTGATCAGGCGGTCTTGGTGCGTGCCGTGATGGCGCTCCACTCGGCCCTTGGCTTGCGGCGAGGAAGCCGCCATGATCGTAATGCCGAGCTTGGCACACATGCGCCCGAACTGCGTCTCGGGCTTGATGCCTGCCAGCGCTTCCCGCGACGTCGGCTGGCGCTGGTAGACGTTTTTCCAGTCGCAGTACAACGCCTTGGGAACGCCGTGTTGACGTACCCAGGCTGCGAGCAGATCGGCCGCGGCCCAGGTCGTTTCCTGGTCCGAGAAACGGCACAGCGCCACACCGGTCGCGTCATCGACGAAGTTCATCAGACAGGCTTTCGGGCCGCGTTCTTCCAGCCAGTGGTGGTGCGAACCGTCGAGTTGAATCAGCTCGCCGAAGTGCGCTTTGCGTTGGCGCCGGGTGCGATGCGGTTGGCGCTTGCGACGGCGGCTCCACAGACCCGCGGCGAGCATCCAGCGCCGCAGTGTTTCGCGCGGCACTTCCAGGCCGTGGTCGGCTGCCAGATGTTCCGACGCCAGCGTCGGCCCGAAGCGCTCGTGCCCCTCGCCCGCATAGTTCTCGCGCACCAACTCGAGAACCTGCTGGCGTCGCTTCTGATCGGCTCGGTTCGAAGCACGGCCGACGTTACCGTGCACCAAAGCCTTGGCCCCGCCCGCACGGTAACGCTTCTTCAGACGCTTCGCATGGCGGTAGCTGACCTCCAGCAGCTCGGCGGCTTCGGTCAACTTCAGTTCCCCTCGTTTCACTCGGCTCAGCACTTCGCCGCGCCTCAACTCCTTGGCACTCATCCATGTCCTTCCCACTCTCGGCTCCTCCTTCGGAGCCTCAGAGTAGGGGACATTTCTATTGGGCGCTCATGGGGACATTATCATTGGGCTTCAACAGGGACAGAGTCTCACTGGGGAAATTTGGGGGACAGGCTACTACTTTTCGACGGGGCTCAAGCGGTCGCTTCGGGGCCGGTCCAACGCCCCTTTCAGGGCTGGAATGGTGTAGGCGGACGGGACCCTGGATTTCGGCTTCGCCGGCACCCAGGGCTGACATCCGGCCGCCGCGTCGCGGCTAGGCCGAGGTCGCCTGCGTTGGCGGGGCGAGGGCCGGGCGGTGTTGGGTTGACGGAGCGGGAGGCTGGTTCGTCAAGCACGCGGTTTGGTGAGACCGTGGCGCATGGCGGAGGCGTGGGTGTGCGGTGGGTCGAGGGAAGGCCGCGGATCTCAAGACCGAGATGCGCGCTACGGGCTGAGTTCCGGTCGGTTCAGGCTGTTGGGTGGACACGGCGGTGCATGCCGAGGGTCCCGGCGTGCGGGACAGGTGGGGTTGGGCGTGTGCAAGGGAGTCGTGTCGGATGCGGCGGCATGTGGCAGGGGTTGAGCCGCCCCTTACACGGCTCGGTTGGTTTTGAGGTCTTTCTTTTCCCAGCGCTCACGCACTGGGCTGATATTTGGGCCGCCCCCTTCGGGGGCTGAGAGCCGAGGCCATGCGACCGGGCTCAGCGGCCCGGGCTGATCGTTGGGCCGCCCCCTTCGGGGGCTCTGCTTGTCGGGGCGTGGGCGCGGATGGACGGAGCGTAAGGTGTCCAACGGTTGACGCACCGAGTCGCGGGCACGGCATGCCGTGGCCCTCAGGGTCGCTCGACCTCCCGAGCCGAAATACGGCAGCATGAGGACCGGTCATCATGAGGATCGGCAATCATTGTGCTCACGCCGCGCCATACTGTACTCTTTGGAACTCGCTGACTCAGATCGAATCCTCGGCGATGTATCTGACCCGGCCCACGTACGACGATTGGAGTGCAACATGAAAAGCACACGAACGTTCGCACTGGCGGTTTGCCTTTGCCTTCCTCTGCAACTCTCGGCGGGGCCCGTCCCCGGCACCGTCACTGACCCGGATAACGATGCGTTTCCCAGCGACAACCCCGCCCCCTTTCCCGACCTGGTTTCGGCGAGCGTCACCAGCGACGGGACCGATCTGCACCTTTCGGTTCGCTTCAAGCCCGGAACGTTCGATCAGGCGCTCACGGCAGCACAGTTCAATCTCGACACCGATCAGAATCCAGCCACGGGGAACCCTGGCACAGATGGCAGTTGTGTGACGGACGCGGAAGAGCTTGGCGTGGATTTCGTGCTGGACATGGGCGCGGACCTAGGCATGGACGCACGACTGTTGGGGTCCTCTGGCTGCAGGATCTTCACCGCGCCCGTGATGGTCCCTAACGCCGTGGTATTCGTCGCGGACGGCATGGACGCCGTCGTGCCGCTGGCGATGCTTGGCTCGGACGACGGCTTGCTCAACTTCAAGGTGGCGCTGTTCGAGCTGATCGAGGGTCTCGACGGTTTCACCGGGTATTCTCGACATCATGCCGGATACGAGGGAGCGGGCGGGCACGTCCGCGCTCGTTGGCGGGCCGCCGGCGGGCGGGCTCACCATCACCGGAGTTTTCAACGCCGCGACCTCCGTCCCGGAAGGCCAACCGGGGCACGCCGCTTCGCCGGGCTCGGCGGTGGCGGTCTTCGGCGAGGGTTTCGCTTCGCATCTCGCCAGCCCCTCGCCCGTGCCCCTCAACTCTCAACAGATTCCGCTCGATACGACGCTGGGCGACCTGACCGCGACGGTCGACGGTATTCCGATGCCGCTGTTCGGCGTCTTTCGCGGCGAGGACTCGGGCGCCGGTTTCGATCAGTTCAACGGGCAGCTCCCCTGGGAACTGCCGGCCGGTCCGAAGGGAGCGACGGCGACGCTAGTCATCACCAGCAATGGCGTTTCCAGCGCACCGCGGGAAATCTCGTTGTCCCCAGCTTCCCCGGGGCTCTATTCGTGGCAGTTCGGCCCCGGCCCCGGCATCGTGACGAACTTCATACCGGACGACCCGGGGCGGGTTGAGTTCGCCCAGAGCCCCGGCACGTTTTGCACCTCGTTCGGCCTATCCCCTGAACTTTGCGGCGGTACGCCACTGCCACCACCTGACGCCACGGTCACCGACCCGGACGACGATGCGGTGCCCAGCGGGAACGAGGACCCCGATCCCGATGTGGTTTCGGCGAGCGTTATGAGCGACGGGACCGACTTGCACCTCTCGGTTCGTTTCAAGCCCGGAACCTTCGACCCGGCGCTCAGCCAAGCCTATTTCTCACTCGACACGGACCAGGACACAGGCACGGGCAGTCCGGGCACAGATGCCACTTGTGTGACGGACGCAGAAGTGCTTGGCGTGGATTTCCTGCTGGAAATGAGCCCGGGTCTCGACATGGAGGAAGCACGAGTGCTGGGATTCTCCGGTTGCAACGCGGTCTCCTCGAACGTCATGATCCCTGGTGCCGTGGCAATCGTGGCGGACGGCATGGACGCGGTCGTGCCACTGGCGGTGCTGGGCGGAGATGATGGCTTGCTCAACTACAAGGTGACGATATCCGAGCAAGTCCCCGGTACTATTGGTAACGAAGGTATTCTCGACACGATGCCGGATACCGGGTTGCCGGCGGGCACGTCCACGCTCAACGGCGCGCCTCTCGGGGCGAAGGGCGCGCCGATCGTTAACGAGAGCCCGGCCAAGATCGGTGGCATCATCACGCTCTGGGCCAATGGTCTCGGACCCCTCACCGGCATGGTGCCGAGCGGAGACATCCCGGAACCCGGAGCACCCGTTCTGTTAGCGGCTAAGACGGTCAGGGTCTTCATCGGAGGGATCGAAGCGCAGGTCTTGGGCGCGTTTTTGCAGCCCCAGTTTGTGGCGCTGAATCAAATCAACGCCATCGTGCCCGAGGGCATCGAGCCAGGCGCCGCCGTTCCGATCGTCATCGAAGTGGACTGTGGAGACGGCAACGTCTTTCGTAGCCGCGACGACGTTACGATCGCCATCGCGCCGGCGGAGTGATTCGCGTGCCGGTGGGCGGGTGAAGGGTGGACGCAGCGGTCCACCCCTACAAAATGCAACGTGGCCTTGTTGGCGAAGCGACTACTAGTCAGAGAACCGGCCCTCATCCAACGTCAAGCCCAGGCCCGGCTGCTGCGACAGGACCAATTGGCCGTCCTGCATCGTCAGATCTTCGTTGAATAGCGGCAGGGCCCAGGGCATGTGCTCGACCGTGAGGCCGTTGGGGACGGCGGCCACGGCGTGCATCAGAACCTCCGGCGCCAGGTGGCTGACCACCGGCAGGTTCCAAGCTTCGGCCATATGCGCGACCTTCATCCATTGGGTCAGGCCGCCGACGCGCATGATGTCGACCATCACGATGTCGACCGAGCGCCGCTCGAGGAACGAGCGGAACGGCGCGACGCCCCACAAGTACTCGCCGGCCGCGATCGGCGTATCGAGGGCGTCGGCAATGCGGGCCAGGTCGTCGAAGTCTTCGTAGTGGGTGGGGTCTTCGAGCCAGTAGAGGCCGCACGCCTCCATCTCGCGGCCCATGGCGATCGAGCGGTTGACGTCCCAGCCCTGGTTGATGTCAACCATCAGGTCGATGTCGTCGCCCACGGCGTCACGCAGGGCGTCCATGCGCTCGATCTCTTGCGCGTCGGTCGGCTCGGCGCCCATGCGGAACTTCATGGCGCGAAAGCCTTCCTCGACCAACGCGGCGCCTTTCTCGGCGAGCGCCGCGGCGTCGTAGTGACGCCACAGGTAGCCGCTGGCGTAGGTGGAGACGCGGTCGCGAAAGCCGCCCAGGAGCTTATAGACCGGCTGGTTGAGCGCCTTGCCTTTGAGGTCCCACAGCGCGATGTCGATGGCCGAGATGGCGCGCATCACCAGGCCCGACGGCGCGCCGCGTCCGCCGAGCTCGAGCAGCTTCGCGGCGATCGCTTCCACGCGCATCGGGTCGTCGCCGAGGGTCTGTTCGGCGAGAGCGTCGACGGCTTCCTTGAGCGCCTTCGTCATCAACGGGCTGGCAAAGCCGGCGTAGCCGATGCCGTCGACGCCGTCGTCGGTGTGAAGTTGCAGCGTGACGAAGTCGCCTCGGATGGTCGGCGGCGCCTGGTCGAGCGCGCCGACATCGGGCGGCAGGATCACGATATGGGTTGTGTAGCTTTGGATTTTCATTTGCGGCGAACCTACAAAAGAACCTGCAAACGTGGTCCCGTGATTATTTCATACCTTCGGTCGGTGGACGGGTGAGCATCCGCGTTGTGCGGCAGGCGGGCACGGCATGCTGTCAAGTACCCAGACATCGTTTCCAGGTGTTCACAAGACATCGTTTCCACCCTCCGTTCCAGGTGATGGGGGCGGCGAGGGCCGATTGGGCTTCGGGTTGGCGGTGGAGGCGCCGCCGCGGGAGCCCGTAGGGCGACCAAGGTCGGCGCCTCCACCGCCTGACCCCGCCGGGCGTACCAGCGAATGCGTCTGCTGCGCACCCAGTTCCAACTCGCGCACATACATGTGCCGAAAACGTACCGCAATCGTATCCAGTGGCAACCGCTCCAGCCCCACCCACTCTCCCGCCAACGCCTAGCTCACAAACCAATGACGGCCCCCCTCCCACAGACAGCCCGCCTCGTTCAGCCGCTGGACCTCCATCCCCGCCGCATACTCCCACGCCGGCGGTTGCGGCTGATACGCCCTTTCGCTGGGCTGCCAACGGCTGGCCGGCGTCTCCATCTGAAGCGCTTCGTGCGGACGCACTTCGTTGTACTCGCGCCGGAAGTGCGCCAGCCACTCGGCCCAATCCTTCACCGGCGACGGTCCGCCTCGATGCCGCACCGCCGCCTCGATCGCGCCGTGAAAACGCTCCACCTTGCCCTGCGTTTGCGGATGCCGCGGCCGCCCGTACAGCAAGCGAATCCCCTGCTTGATCAACCACACCGACAGCACCGTCAACCCATGCTCGCTGTGTGCGGAGAACCACTGTGTGCCGCGGTCCATCAACATCGCCTTCGGCAAACCCGCTTGCTCGAACGTTTGTTGCAGACAGGCCTGGATCGGCTCGCGGCGCAGCACCCGCAGCGCGTGCAACCCGACCGCATAGCGACTGTGGTCATCGAGGATCGACAGCGGCTGACAAATCCCGTCGAGGCTCTTCAGAGGCCCCTTGCCGTCCATCTGCCACAGGTCGTTGGGCCGTGGGCGCTCGAAGCGTTGCAAGGCCGGCCGCGGGGCGTGCACGTTCACCAGCCCGTGGCGCTTGAGGATGCGATGCACCGTCGTCGCCGGATAGCGCACGCCGCTTTCTTCGAGCAGCCGCTGGAGCTTGCGCGCGCCCCAGCCGTAGCGTCGGCGCAGCTCGAGCACTTGCCGTTCCCGCTCCGGGGCGCTGCGGCGGGGCGAGGAACGCGGGCGGCGGCTCAACTCACCCAGCTGAGCGAGCGTGCCGCAGGCGAGGTAGCGATCCCGCCACTTGCGACCGGTCGGGCGCGAGATGCCAAACTCGCGGCACAACTCACTGAGCGACTCGGCGCCGCTGGCGGCGCGCACGACGAATTGCATTCTAGTTTCTTTCATTTCCAGTTTCCGAAAGGGCATCGGGAGGACTCCTTCGTCCGACCTTAGTCCACGGCTGGGTGGAAACCATGTCTTGTGTACAACTGGAAACGATGTCATGGAACTGAACAGCATGCCGTGCCCCTACATGGTTGACCGGGGCTCCCAGGTCGCGTGTCTACGCCCCGGTTGCGACCGGGCATCCGATACAATACGGACGACCAAGGAGGCTGTATCGTGCTCAATCGACTGCTCAATCGACGCCGCGCGCTGTTGACGCTTTCAGGCTTGGCCTTCAGTCCTCTGCTCCAAGGACAGGCCGCCTCGCGCCTGCCCAACCGGCCCAGGCGCAACGGGAAGCTCCAGATCCACGGGCGCCGGCGCATCGAAGCCGGCGGCGAGTTGCGCATCGAGCAGACGGCAGCCGCGTGGAAGGTCTCGGAATCCGCCATCATCGTCTGCGACATGTGGGACGACACTTGGTGCCGCGCGGCCGCGCGCCGCGTGAACGAGTTCGCGCCGCGCATGAACGAGGTCGTCAGGGCGGCCCGCGCGCTCGGGGTGCAGATCATTCATGCGCCCAGCAACACGATGGACTTCTACGACGGCACACCCCAGCGCCGCCGCATGATCGAAACTCTCTACACCGAGTCGCCGGTGAAGATTCAGCGTTGGTGCTACCTCGAGCCGGAAAAGGAAGTGCGCCTACCGATTGACGACTCCGATGGCGGCTGCGACGACCCCGACGATCCCAAGTCGTACCCTGCCTGGAGCCGTCAGCACCCGGCGATCGAAATCGCCGAATACGACGGTGTCAGCGACAACGGCCAGGAGATCTACAACCTGTTCGAGGAGCTGGGGATCAAGAACGTCGTCATGATGGGCGTCCACACCAACATGTGCGTGCTGGGCCGGTCGTTCGGCATCCGGCAGTTGACGAAGCTGGGGAAGAACGTCGTCCTGGCCCGTGATCTGACCGACGCGATGTACGACCCGCGCGACTTCCCCTACGTCAGCCACCAGCGCGGCACCGAAATGGTGGTTGAGCACATCGAGCGCCACTGGTGCCCGACGATCGACAGCGGCGACCTGACGCGGATCGTCCCCGGGTCGGACAAGGGAACCATCTTGCGCACGTCGGCGGGTGTGTGATGCACGTCGCCGCCGGTGCCACGAACTGGCATCGATACCGTGTCGTCGTTGCCTTGGGGTTGTGGTTGCCGTTGTGCCTGCCGGCGGCGCCGAAGTACGAAGCTCTCTTGATCGACGGCCAGAACAACCACCAGTGGCAAGAGACGACCCCGCTGATCAAGAGCGCGCTCGAGGCGAGCGGGCTCTTCACGGTGGAGGTGGCAACGTCGCCGCCAACGGGCTCGGACCTGAGCGGCTTCAAGCCCGATTTCCTCGCCTACGACGTGGTGGTCTCGAACTACAATGGCGAGCCTTGGGCCGAGGCCACGAAAGCGGCGTTCGAGAAATACGTCCGGGAGGGTGGAGCCTATGTCTCGGTCCACGCGGCCAACAACGCCTTCCCTGAATGGAAAGAGTACAACCGCATGATCGCGCTGGGCGGTTGGGGCGAACGTGACGAGCGTTGGGGGCCCTATGCGCGCTTCCGCGACGGCAAGCTGGTGCTCGACCGCGAAGCCGGGCGCGGCGGAGGCCACGGCAAGCGCCATGCGTTCCAGGTCGCGATTCGAGACGCGAAGCACCCCATCACCGCCGGCCTACCCGCCAAGTGGATGCATGCCGAGGACGAACTCTATGACCGCTTGCGAGGGCCCGCCGAGCAGATGGCGCTGCTGGCTACGGCCTACTCCGATCCAGCCACCCACGGCACCGGCGAACACGAGCCGATGTTGATGGCCATCCACTACGGCCTTGGGCGCGTCTTCCACACCACACTGGGACACGATGCCGTCGCGATGAGTTGCGTTGGCTTCATCGCAACTCTGCAGCGTGGCGCCGAGTGGGCGGTGAGCGGCAAGGTCACGCAGATGGTTCCCGACGACTTCCCCACCGCCGATCAAGTGCGCACCCGGCCGTAGGCGTAGCGCAATTCCACCGACTGGTCCGATAAGACCGTGAAGATTTCCAAAGCAGTGATCCTGGCGGCCGGACGCGGCACGCGGATGAAGGATCTAACCGCGGAGCGGCCCAAGCCGATGCTGCCGGTCCAGGGCCGGCCCCTGCTGGCGCACATCGTCGAGAGCGCCGAAGAAGCCGGGATCGAGGAAATCTTGCTGGTTGTCGGCTACAAAGCCGAGCTCGTTCGCGAATACTTCGAGACCCATCGGCCGGCGCGGGCACGGCTGAGCTATGTCGTGCAGGAGAAGCCCGATGGAACGGGAAGCGCCACCTTGCTAGGGAAAGAGTTCGCGGGCGGCGAGCGCGTGCTGCTCACCTTCGGCGACATCCTCGCTCGCGCCTCGACCTATCGCGCGATTTTCGATCTGGCTGAGGGCGCGGACGGCGTGCTTGCCGTCAAGGAAGTGGACGACCCCCACCGAGGCGCCGCTGTGTATGTCGAAGGCGACCGCATCACCCGCATCGTCGAGAAGCCACCAGAGGGAACCTCGACGACACGGTTCGTCAATGCCGGTATCTATTGCTTCGGCCCGGCGGTGTTTGACGAGTTGGAGCGCATCCCTTTGTCAGCGCGTGGCGAGTATGAATTGACCGACGCGATTCACCAGTTGCTGGCCGGTGGGGCCCACTTGCGCTGGCACCGCATCGAAGGGTTCTGGCGGGACATCGGGCGGCCCGAAGACCTTGGTGCAGCCGACGAGTACGTCACGACCGAGCCGTGACCGTGAGGGAGCGGTCCGCGGGCTAGGGGGGGGGGTGAGCAAGGCTAGAGACGTTTGAGTTGCGTCAGGGTTCGTGCCGGACCGCTCCCTGACGGTCACGGCTCGGTTGCTTCACTTTGCGACGCGTTCGCCGATCTTCGCGATCATGGCGCCGCATTTCTTGCGGGCCTCGCCGAGGCCGGTGGGAGTGATGTTGCCTGCTCTGATGTAGGCCAGCACTACTTCCTCGGCGGCCGCGAACTCCTCGCAGGCTTGGGCAACTTCCGAAGCGATCTCATGCGGGATGTTGGTCACTCCGTTGGCGTCGCCGTGGATCAGGTCGCCCGGGTGGACGGTCAACCCTCCGACGCGAACCGGCACTTCAAGATCGACTAGGTGCGGGTAGCCGTGCGAGCAGATCACACCGTCGCTGAAGCAAGGGAAACCGATCGCGCGGACCTGGTCGAGATCGCGCGCCGCGCCGCTCGTGATCAAGCCCGCCGATCCGAAGCCCTTGTAGATGGTCGTCATCACCTCGCCGAACGTGGCGGCCACGGTCGGATCGTCGAGGTCTTGCACCACAACCACGACCGGCTGCGGCAGCTTGGCAAAGCCCTCCACCTGCGCGTCGAGGGAGGCGTAGACGTTGCCCGACGCGGGCGGGGCGCCGGAGCGGAAGGTGGCGGTCGACGCGTAGCCCACCATCGGCGGCATCTCGGGGAAGCAGGCGCGGATGCGTCCGTCCATGTAGCCCTCGGTCTGCGAGCGCACCTTGAAAACCTCGATGACGTTGCAGATCGTCGGCGTGTCGTACTTGCGAAGCAGAGCCAGGTCGGCTTCGGAGAGTTGCGGAATGCTCACGGTTCGTTGTCCCTTCCTTGGGCGCCCTCTTGACGTGGGAGAAACCCAATTGTACTCCCGCTGGAGTCGGGGGGCCAGCCTGGACTCCTTTCCGAGGACGCTTTCGAGAATCCCCAATGTCGGAAGTGTGAAGTGGCGTCGCTGTGGATCTGCCCACCTTCCAGGCGGGATGCAGCAGCCTGCCAGTTCTCCGGTTAGGGCGTTCTTCGGCCAAATGGATGGCTTCCGAGCGTTTGTGATTTTGGCGGACTTTGGGTCAGTCGTGCTGTGCTTCCTCGAAAGATGCCCAGAAGTTATGTCGCTTACCGGTAGGATGAAGTGATGCCAGTCGTCGCATCGATTCCGCAGTCATCATCGTCAATCTGCTGGGCCGCGTGCCTTGGCCAGTGCTCTCTTCAACATAGTCGTGAGCACATAGTGACGGAATCGACCTTGCAGGGTCCGCAACTTAACATTCGAGGTTTTCCATTCCTCCACGGCAACACCATCACCCTCCACAAGAGCCAGTTCAAGAGCAACATATTGTGCCAGAAGCACAATAACGCTCTTAGTCAGGTGGACGAGGCGGGCACTGTTGCCTTCAATGCTGTGAGAGATTCCGCAGGTCCCAATCCTAGAAGAAAAAACAAGATCAATGGTATCCTGCTTGAGCGATGGCTTCTCAAGACCCTCATCAATATGGAGGTCCTTGCGGATTTCAATGTCCGGCCGGCCCGTGACATCATAGAAATTGCGTTCGGCAAGAGGGTGTTCGCGCCGAATGCTGGCCTCTTCTTTCTTGGGTACTCTTTTGATCCTGATCTCGGCGACGAGCGAGTTTCGTATAGCCGTCTCGTAGAGGATGGTGCTGGTAACAAGATTGTCGGCGGACGCTTCAAGTTCCGCAGTTTCGACCTGCTGCTAACGTTGGCGGGCAATCCGTTTCCGGAACTTCAGATCGTCGCCAATGGAGGCGAGGTAACGAGTGTTAAACCGCTACACCATCCACGACGACTTGTCTTTGGGAATTCAAACTTTGTGGCGGTGAGCTGGAAACTGTGAGGCTCTCTCGTCGGCAGGAGGCTTGCCAGCTTTCAATAAACAGCTGCGTCGATCATACAAAACCACCCCTGGTCGTTGGTGCCCGTGATCATGATACGTCCCGAAGGATCGTTCACGCGCGACGGGCTTCGATTATCCAACTTCTTCGCACTCGCTAAGCCCGCGCGGAACCGCTCTGTTTCGCAGTCTAGTCCCCTCAAACCGGCGAGTTCAAAGTGAACGATCCAGAGCGTCTCGCCGCTCGGTAGCCTCCAGGCGGCCAGAGCTTCTGGTCCCCAGCTTGCTCCGGGAGGCGGATCGGTTTGGGTGAACCTTGAGCGGGGAGTGGTGAAGATCAAGTTCACGACACGGAGTCCACCTTCCGGGGGACCGGGAACCTGAACTACCAGTCCAGGTTTCTCATGCTGAGTTGTGGGCATACGAAGTTCGGAATCCGGGAAGTACATCCAAACCGCGCGAGTGAATCCCGTCGCGTGCTCGGGTGGTCGGTCAAGCGCCTCCACCTTGCGGTCCGCGTCCCAGGTTCCGAGCCAGCTCATAAGCTCGGCATACTGCTTCGTGAAAGCAAAGCGCCACTTACCTGACTCATGGAGGCTAATCTTGAACTCGCCTCCCTTCATCCGCGGAGCAAGATACACGTTATTTCCATCGTTCCAGGCGCGCCAAACGTCCGAGCAACGCCCGTCCGCAGCGGTGACTTGGAACCTGAGGGTGTTACCCCGAGTCATCTTCGCTCCTTACGAGTGCGAAGTCTCTAGTGTAACTTGGTCGCGTGGTGGGCAACCAGTTTCCGTGTCAGGAGAGCGCCGTGCCTACGGTTCGATGTCGATGCGGTCGTTCGCTCATCTCATTGAGTATGTGCGGTCATCTGTGGCACTTGTTCGCAGGAACCTCAAAAATACTGCCGAAGAGACTGCCGACAGTCCGGTCCCGCACTCACTTGGCTGGTTTGTCGGCTACTCGTAGATGTGCCGTCTCGCCATGGCTCTGTGGACGATGAACGGCTGGCAGTCGGCTCGAAAAGGAATTGCAGCCAACCGGAGAAGCTCTGCGTCCTGACAGTCAATCAAACAAGACCCGCGGAGATCAAACCCTGAACTGCGTGGCGTGTCATGGTTTTGCGTCGGAACGGCGAGCATTTGCTGCCTGAGGCCACGGCACGCTCAGCAGCCCGTGGTGAACGTATGGCTTCTTGTCAAGCCCGTTTGATATCCCTACCTGTGGCGGCAGGCCGCGCAAGCGGGCACGGCATGCCGTGCCCCTACATTTGTGGACAACACCGCTCTCGATCTTGCCACGGGCTGTTAGGTCTGCTCGCGTTCGGTCCTTTCGACCAAGTCGGGCACCTCGGTGCGGTAAATGGCGGGCTGGCCTTCGCGATCGCTCACGAAGTAGATCAACTGGCTGTCGGGCGAGAAGACCGGCTCGGGATAGGCCGCGCAGGGGTCGGTGCCGCGGGTGCCGGCGATCGGGTAGGGCTTAGCGCTCGAATCGTGCTCGCAGAGCGTAATCTCGCGGCGCAGTTGGGGAAATAGAACGTAGATATTGGGTCCGGTGACGGCGCGGCTCGCGCCGATGATGGCCGAGTTGTCGTGGTTGCCCGTCAGCCAGCCGTACTTCGTGCAACGGGAGAGAATCCGCTCCTGGCGGGTGCTCGTGTTTACGCAGCGCACCGTGGCGTCGCGGCCCGAGCTGTCGGGATAGAAGACATAGCAGACCTCGTGTCCATACCCTGACCAGTACTCGTGCCCGACTTGCTCATCACCCTGGCGCGGACGGAGGTTCACGGGGAGCTTCGCGGCCGCGGTCATCAACCACAGGCGGGCATCCACCTCGCCCCAAGGGCCTTCGTGGCGGTAGAGCACGTCCCTCGATCGCGGACGAAACTGCGGGTGCGCCAGCCACTGGTTTTCCGCGACAAGCAGATCGGCACGGCCGCGGCGGATGTCGACGAGCTGAATGCGGCATCGCGGCCGCGCCTTGAACTGCTTCTCGGGGAACTGCTGCTCGGGGAACTGCTGCTCGAAGCCGTCATCGACCCAGTCGTCTTCCTTCATCTCAACCACAGCGGCATAGCGCGCGCTGTCTGCAACGCTGAGGTGGCCGGTCATGCGCCAGCCGGCCGGGGTGCGGTAGATGCGCCTCTCGCGGCCGTTCTTGGTTGAAACTCTCTTGAGTTCGTTTCCCTGAAGGAGGAAGAAGTTCTTCTCTTTGCGGTCTAAGGTTGGTGAGTAGGAGTGAACGCCCGGACCGTCGGTGAGCTGCACCATGTCTCCCTTGGGGAGGTTCATACGGTAGATCTGCCGCAAGCCGGTCCTCTCGGAGGCGACCAGCATGAAGGAGTTGTTCTTGGCGATGAAGCGGTGGTGATAGTGCGGCAGATGATGCAGGATTTTCGGGTCGGTGAGCCGCCATTTGAGCCGCTCGGTGAGCGGATCGGGAAAGACGGCCGCGGTGGCTTCGACCTGAGTGCGTTTGCCGTCCAGGCGCTGTGTGGCGGCTGCAAGCGGAGACAGCCCGGCTAGGAAGACTCGGCGGGTGACCAGCGCCATGAAACAGTCATCGTATCATTCACCCCGGAAGGGCCGATTGGGTTGGGTTGGCGGATGAGGGTTAGAGTGGTTGGAACCGTCGCATCCGCAGCCGCCGCCGAATTTGAGAATGACGGCCGAGAGGATGGCGGCGACGAGGAGGGGTAGGAGTTGCATTGGTTTGATGGTAGCAGGGGAGGGGCGACGAAACGCATGCCGCAAGCCAGGGCCGCGGATCTCAAAACCGAGATCCGCGCTACGGGCTTGGAAGGCGCATCGGAGTGCGGGCTTCGCCCGCGCCTCTGTTGTGGCGGGTCGAGTTGCCTCGAATGCATGGGTGTCTCGGTTGGCGAGCGGGGTCGATTAGTATCCTGAGAGGTAGCAGTTGTGCGCGCGATGGCTGATATAACCGACAAGCGGAAGAGCGAGACGGCCGAGGCAACGAATGGCCGTCCCGGGGGCGACGACGACGGCGTAGGCGCACAGAGTTCGCCCGAGCCGGAGACGATCGTGTCGGGTTCAGGCGCGCTTCTCGGTGACATGCCGCCGGAGGAGTTTCGCCGCTTCGGTCATGAAGTGGTCGACTGGCTGGCTGACTATTTCGAGCATCCCGAGAAACACCCCGTGCTGCCCGACGTGAAGCCCGGCGCTTTGGTTGACGCCCTGCCGCGGTCCGCGCCCGAGACCGGTGAGCCGATGGAGGCGATTCTTGCGGATTTCGAGAAGCAGATTCTTCCGCACGTCACGCACTGGAACCATCCGGGGTTCATGGGTTATTTCGCGACGACGGGCAGTGGGCCTGGGATTCTGGCCGAGACGCTCACCGCGGGGCTCAATAACATCGGGCTGCTGTGGAAGACCTCGCCCGCGCTGACCGAGTTGGAACAAGTCACGCTGCGTTGGTTGGCCGAATGGCTCGGGCTGCCGACGAGTTGGTTCGCGATGATGCTTGGGGGCGCGTCGGTCGCGAGCCTGCACGCGGTGATCGCCGCGCGCGAGGCGGCGCTGCAAGTCGACCGCGCAACGGGCCGGACGAGCGATTTCACCAAGCTCGTGCTCTACACGTCCGAGCAGGCGCATTCGTCGATCGAGAAGACCATGCTGGTGCTCGGCCTGGGACGCGAGAACTGCCGCAAGGTCCCGGTGGATGGCGAGTTTCGGATGCGTCCCGACGTGCTCGACGCGCAGATCCAAGGAGACTTCGCAGCCGGGCGGCGGCCGTTTTGCATCGTGGCAACGGTCGGGACGACCTCGACCACCAGCGTCGATCCGGTGGCGGCGATCGCCGACATCGCGACGAGGCATTCGCTGTGGCTGCACGTCGATGCGGCGTACGCCGGCGTGGCCGGGATGTTGCCAGAGATGCGGCACGTGCTCGACGGGTGTGAGCGGGCGGACACGTTTCTCGTCAACCCGCACAAATGGCTGTTCACGCCGATGGACCTGACGGCGTTCTATTGTCGCCGTCCCGACGAACTGCGGCAGGCGCTCTCGCTGGTGCCCGACTATCTCCGCAGTCAGGAAGACTCGCGCGCGGTTAACTTTATGGAGTACGCGCTGCCGTTGGGACGCCGCTTCCGCGCGCTGAAGCTGTGGTTCGTGATGCGCTACTTCGGCCACGAAGGCCTGGCGGCCAATTTGCGCGAGCACATCCGGCTAGCGCAGGAGTTCGCGCGGTGGGTGGACGCGCACCCGGACTTCGAGGTGATGGCTCCGCACCCGTTCTCGGTGGTTTGTTTTCGGTATGTCCCCGAGGGGAAGAGTGCTGAAGAGGTCGATAGCCTCAACCAAGAGTTGATCGAGGCGGTGAATCGAAGCGGCGAATTCTATCTCTCTAATACCGTGCTGCGCGAGAAGTTTGTGCTGCGGGCCGCGATCGGGAATATACGGACCACATCCGAGCATGTAGCGCGGTTGTGGGAATTGGTGGTCGAGAAATCGCGCGGCCTCGAGGCGTAAGTGTGTTGACGGACGGAGCGCGCGACAAGACCGCCACGCGTTGAGAAACGCCGGCTCGGGATGTTGTGTAACTTCTCCTGCGCCCTACCTTCTTGCCATATGCCACGGCCTATTCTAGAGGCGGCTAGCCAACGCAAGCCTTGTGTCCTTCCGTCTGCTTCGCGAACGAGAATGTGCTTGGAGCCGGTCGTTCGTAAGGCCAACGGGCAGGAGTGCCCGTTGCGGCTTTTGGGCGGACGCGGGGATCCGCCCCTACAATCGGTATTACCCATGTTCCGGTCCGAACGACCGGTATTGCCGCTGTTCCGGTCAGCACAAAGGTGGGTTCGCGGTGTGTTGCGGTAGGCGGGCACGGCATGCCGTGCCCCTACGTTTCGCGCGGTACCGGCCGTTCGTGACGCCAAGCAGGCAGCAGTGCCCGTTGCGGCTTTTGGGCGGACGCGGGGATCCGCCCCTACAATCGGTATTGGCTTCCTATTTTGCGGCGGCGTGGCGTAGGGCTTGCATGTAGCCTAGCGCGAACGCCCAGCCGCGTTGCGAGGCGATGGTGTCGTCGCTGAATTCCGGCGTGTGGTCGGGGATGATCAGCCGCGAGTAGCCTACCTCTTGGAACGCCTTCATGCAGGCGAGCATGTCGCAGTCGCCCTCGTCGTGCATCACTTCGAGGTACTTGTAATAGGGCGTCTCAACGCGCACGTTGCGGAAGTGGCAGTGATTGATGCGGTCGCGCGAGCCGAAGTAGCGGATCGTCTCGGCCGCGTCCTCACCCATCTCGGTCGTCACTCCGGTATCGAGCGTGATGCCGTTTGACGGGCTGTCGACCGTTTCAATCAGGCGCTTCAGATCGGGCACCGAG
The DNA here is from genome assembly GCA_965261065.1 of Bryobacterales bacterium. Classification (GTDB taxonomy): domain Bacteria; phylum Acidobacteriota; class Terriglobia; order Bryobacterales; family UBA6623; genus JAKZVK01. The sequence continues at coordinate 1,484,526 of OZ253444.1, forward strand.
CGAACCGGCTGTGCCGCGCCGCGGTAGGCTTCGACGGGCGGATCGTTGGGATGGCAGGCCATGCGCACGCCTGCTTGCTCGGCGACGGGAACGACCTCTTTGAGGAAGGCCGAAAAGCGCTCCCACATTTGCTCGTGCGTGTGCGTGCCGACATTGGGCAGCGGCGGCAGGTTCTTGATGCGCTCAGAGTCGAAGTTCCGCAGGCCCACCTCGCCCCGGCCGGTGGTTCGCGCGTAGCCCGCCGAACCCCGTAGCGGCGTGAAGTTGTACTCCACCACCGGGATGCCGGCCTGCCCCGCCGCCTGAAGGGACGTCTTCACATTCTCGAGTTCCTCGTCCGCGCCGGGCTTCGCGTGCAGGATGCGGTAGAAGCGGCCGAGATGGACCATCTCGGGTTTCAGGCCGAACGACTCGATGCGCTTCTTGATCTTGATCAGCTCGCCCGCATCCCAGGGCTCGAGCATCTGGTCGGACCGCGGGCCGGGGTCCTTGGGGGGAACGAGCCCGCGCTTGGCTACCGTCGTGCGGTATCGCGTCGGCATGACCACATGCTCGACGCCCATCTGACGGAAGAAGCGCAACGATTGATCGGAGACGTCGCGCAGTCCCTTGGCAATCTTCAGGCGATGAGGGGAGGCGGCCATGGCGCTTGTCATTGTAGCTCAGAGGGTTGGCTGATTTGCGTTCCGAACGGGGCCGGGCTGAAGCCAGCAGGGGGAAGGACGCTGAAGCGCCCTGACAGCGTAGCCGGGGTCCGGTTACCGGCCGTAAACGACCGGCCTACAACGCGTTTCGCGCGGAAGCCGCCTGAAGACGTCTGAAGCCGGCATGGGGAATAGCGGTGGCCCTTCGCGAGTCCAAGGCCGACGCGTCCCGACGGTCAGCGGCAGCGGTGGCCGTTGCGGCGGTATTGACCGGGCACATGGGTAACACTTTATGCCAAGCACATAGGTAACACATGGACCATCGCCTTGCTATTTAAGGCTGGAGTTCGCCCCCGAACCTGTCAAGGCTCCCCTGTCGGCTCGCGGGCGCGAGGCCTTGACAGAACCGGGGCCGAACTCCTTTGGTTTCCTCCGCTTACCAAGGCGATGGCCCAGCCTAGCCTCGGCCGAAGAAAGCTTTGCCAGTGCCCTGATTCCACGAGAGTTAGCGCAGACTTCGCATCAGCCGGCCCGAAAAAGTGTTACCTATGTGCTTGGCATAAAGTGTTACCCATGTCCCGGTCAGCACAGGCATTTGGGCGGACGCAGCGGTCCGCCCCTACAAGCGGTTCCCCCGAACCGTCGGGACTCAGACCTGGGACGGGGCATGTCGAAGACATAAGATTCCGGCCAGATCGCATAACCCTACAATCCCGGAAAGTGCGGTTAGTTCAAAGTGGTTGGCGACTTGTGGCGGCAGGCGGGCACGGCATGCCGTGCCCCTACATTTCTGGGCAGGCCAAGGCCGCGAGCGGGGATGGTACACGCGAAGGCTGAAGGCAAGCCACGTTAAACAAGCCAGGCCACGACGGCGTAGCAGGCGGGCAAGGCGAACAGCACGCCATCTACACGGTCGAGCATCCCGCCGTGGCCCGGCAGCAGTTCGCCGCTGTCTTTGACCTGGGCGCCTCTCTTGAGCGCCGACTCGGCAAGATCGCCGAGTTGCGCGGCCGCGTTGACCCACAACGAAAGCAGCGCGGCCGTCAGCAGGGGAACGGCTGCCGGTTCCGCCGGCTGGAAGTAGGCCAGGTAACTCGTGCCCACCGCTACGGCCGTAACGGCGGAGGCGATCGTCCCCTCCCAGGTCTTGTTGGGACTGATGGCGGGAGCGAGCGGCCGGCGTCCCCACGAGCGCCCGACAAAGTACGCCGCGGAATCGCCGACCCAGTTGAGCACAAGCACGTAGAACAGCCAGTGCGGGCTCGCCACGTGCAGCTCACGTCCGAGGCTGAAGGCGCCGCCGATGTAGATGACGCCGAAGAGCGTCGAGGCTACGCCCCCTAACGATTCCCGTAGCGGCCGCGTCAGGGCAAGAAGCAACAACAGGATCGAGAAGCCTACAAGAAACGCGGCCTCGGGAAGACCTCTCGCGACGATGAGCACGGCCGCAGCCCCGCAACCGGCGACGGAGAAAGGCCTGCACCCGAACTTCGCCGCGAGCAGGAAGAACTCGCGCAGGCACAGCAGGGCGACCAGTGCGAGGACCACCCAAACCGCGCGCGGCGGGGCGTAGAAAGTGACAGCGGTGACGAGGGGAATTAGCAGCAGGGCCGTGAGGACCCGCTTCATTCGACGTAGCCGCCCAACGGAGGCGCGTCAGGCTCGTCGGCCACGGTTTCGCCGCGCTGTGCCGCCGTCACGCCGACCAGCTCGGCCGCCGGTTCAGGCTCCTGTGTCGAGTGCCCCAAACCGCCGTAGCGCCGCTCGCGCTTCTGATAGTCGAGAAGTGCGTGAAGCAGATCGACGGTGCGGAAGTCGGGCCACAACTGCTCTGTTACCCAAATTTCCGCATAGGCAATTTGCCACAGCAGAAAATTGCTGATGCGCATCTCGCCGGAAGTTCGGATCAGCAAATCCGGGTCGGGCAACCCGGCGGTGTACAGCTCGTTGCTGATGGTCTCCTCGTCGACTTGCAAGGGAGTATCGAGTTGGCGAGAGCGGGCGAGCAGAGAATTGACAGCGTCGACCAGTTCGGCACGGCCTCCGTAGTTCAGCGCGACGTTGAGGAGCAGGCCGGAGTTCGCGGACGTCTCGAGGATCGCGTAGTCGAGGTCGTTCTGAACGTTCTCGGGCAATTGGTCGATGCGACCGATGACCTGGAAGCGAACGTTGTTCCGCTTCAGAGAGGGCAGCTCGCGGTGCAGGTAGTGGCGCAGCAGGTCCCACAGGGTCTCGACTTCCGAGCGTGGCCGCTTCCAGTTCTCGACCGAAAAGGCGTACAGCGTGAGTGCATTCAGGTTCAGACGGCAGCAAGCTTCGATGATCTCGCGAACGGACTTGACGCCGGCGCGATGTCCGGCGACGCGCGGCAAGTGACGCCGGCGCGCCCAGCGGCCGTTGCCGTCCATGATGACCGCGATGTGGCGAGGGAAGGTGCTCGGGTCGAGCACGGAGGCGAGTTGGGCTTCCTCGCTTCCCGGTTTTGCCCAGTCGAGAAAATCCTGCATGCTGTTGTATTTCTTGACTATCGTACAACGTCGCTCGGCCCGGCGTCTAGAATGGGGCGTTCGCTGATGGTGCGGCTCTGAGTGGCGGTTCGGGCGTCCTCTAAGACTAGAACGACAGAAGCACAACCGTGAGGGAAAGGATGATCATGACCGCGACCGTTGCGTACGACACCAGGTTGAATAGGGGGGTGTTCACCCATTTGCCCATCAGCTCGCGGCGGTTGGTCAGCACCAGCATCAGAATCAAAATCACCGGCAACAGAACGCCGTTGAGTACCTGCGAGAGCAGAATCATGCGTACCAGCGGGAAATCCGGCCATAGAACGACGCCGGCGCCAACCACCACCAACAGCGTGTAGAGCCAGTAAAAGAAGGGCGCCTCGTGGAAGCGATGATTCACGCCCGACTCGAACCCCAATCCCTCGCACACCGAGTAAGCGGTGGAGAGCGGCAGGATGGTCGCCGCCAGCAGCGAAGCGTTGAATAGCCCAGCGGCGAACAGGGCGTAGGCGTAGGGCCCCAGCGGCTGCAGCGCCAGAGCCGCTTCCGCGGCGTCGCGGATCTCGCGCGGGCCCGCCGACCAGATCGCCCCCGCGGCGCACACGATGATGAAGAACTTGATGAACGCCATCGCCACGCAGCCGACGATCACTTCCGCGCGTGACTCGGCGTACTGCTTGACGTCGACGCCCTTCTCGACGATCGCCGCCTGCAAATAGAACTGCATCCACGGAGCGACGGAGGTCCCCACCAGCCCGACCAGGATGGCCAGGTAGGGCCCGTCAAACAAGATCACCGGCGTGACGCTGGCGTGAAGAGCTTCGGACCAGTCGGGTTTGATCAAAAAGGCCGAGATCACATAGGCCACGTAGAACACACTCGCCACGAGGAAGATCTTCTCGACGCTTCGGTAGGTGCCCTTGACCACCAATACCCATACCAGCGCCGCTCCCAGCGGAATCGAGAGGTAGCGGCTAACGCCGAAGATCTCGAGCGAGCCGGCAATCCCGGCGAAGTTGGCCGTGACGTTCGTGAAGTTCACCACCAGCAGCGCGGCCATGACGACGAACGTGGTGCGCAGGCCGAACTCTTCGCGTATCAGGTCTGACAATCCCTTGCCCGTCACTGCGCCCATGCGCGAGCACATGATCTGAGTGACGATGAGAATCAGTGTCACCGGCAGCATCGTCCACAGCGGAACGTAGCCGAACCGCGCGCCGGCTTCCGAGTAGGTGAAGATGCCGCCCGCGTCGTTGTCGACAACCGCCGTGATGAAGCCGGGCCCCAAGACGGCTAGGAAGACGATCGCGTGCGTGCGCAGGTTCTTCAGCTTCTTCAGCATGAGATCGGCCGGATGTCCGCGGGGTCAGTCTTCGGGGTGGAGGACGCTGATCACATCGTCGGCCGTGATCACGCCGCACAGCTCGCCGTCTTCGTCGACCACGGGGAGCGCGAACAGGTTGTATTTGTCAAACAGCTCGACGACGTGCTCGCGATCGTCGTCGAATTGGACTTGCAGTGTTTCGAGAAAGGTGAGCGTCCGCAAGGGAAGGTCGTCGGCCGCGGTGAAAAGCCGGGCCACCGCAACGGCACCGACGAGGTTCTTTTGCTTGTCGATCAAGAAGATGTGCGTTAGCATTTTGAGCAGCTCTTGGTTGCCGCGCATCGCTTCGACAGCGTCACGCACGCGCGCGTCTTCATGCACGGCAATGTAGCGGTTGTTCATCATGCCGCCCGCCGTCTCGGGGTCGTATTCGAGCAGCTCTTCGACCTCGGCGGCGGGGACCTGCTCCATGTCTTTGAGGATCTCCTGGCTCTCCTCCTCCTCAAGCGCGTTGAGCAAGTCGGCGGCAGAGTCGGGGTCCATCTCCTCGACGATGTCGGCGGCACGCTCTTTTTCGAGGGACTTGAGGATCGTGACCTGGATCCTGGGGTTGACCTCGGTGAGGGCGTCGGCGGCGATCTTGTCGTCGAGGGTTTCGAACAGGGCTTCGCGCTCGGCCGGCGCCAGCTCTTCGGCGATGTCAGCGAGGTCGGCGGGGTGAAGCTGCCCGAGGCGATGGTGGGAGATGCGGAGCTTCAGGCGCCGTTGGGCGTCGGGCTCGACGATATTGCAGTACTCCCACGGGATGGCGTTCGGCCGGATGCGTTGCTGCACGCGCCGGATGACGCTGTTGGGCAACAGGCCCTCGGTCAGACGCCGGAACACGCCCTGCAAGCCCACGCCGACGTCATGGACCCACAGCTCGTCACGGTAGGCGGTGTGCTCGATGCGGAGCGAGAGGTCGTTGACGCGAACGACCTTGCGTCCGTTCACATCGACGATCTGCTGATCGAGAAGGTCTTCGGACAGCAGCAGATGCGAATCGTCGGGGTAGAACGGAACGAAACGGTCATCCGAGAGACCGATACCGTCAAGCGAGATGGAGGCGACTTGGTCGTAGCGCGCCACGAAGCGCGTGCGGCGGCCCACTACGAAACGCGAGATCCGGCGTGGATGCTCGCTGGGGGTAATCGCCACGTCGCGCACCCGCCCGACCACTTGGCCGTTGGGCGCAACGACACGCATGCCCGTCAGCTCGGTGAGGTAGAGCATGCGGTCCACGTCGATGGAGGCGGTGGCCATCGTCGATCACTAACGCGTCACGCCCAAGCGAACGGGGCGTTTCGCGCGCAACGTATTTACTCGTAATGCCGCTACTTCCAGGTTCGTCGAGCATGGAGAACGCCGCGCGACGGGCCGGAAAAAGGCCCCCGCGCGACCTCCTTCACTATGCACCACGCACGAAGCGGGGTGCAAGCCGGACGGCGAATGTTCGTGTGGCGAAGGCCGTGGAGAACCCAAGAGGTTGTGCTACAAGGAACGGATGGAACAGGTAGCGGATTACATCGGCGGCGGTTGGCAGGGATCGGCGGGCGCTGAGACATCGGACGTCATCAATCCAGCCACGGCCGAGATCCTGGCCAAGACCCCGCTCGGCGGCCAGGCCGATGTGGACCGTGCCGCCGAGGCCGCCGCGGCGGCGTTCCCCGATTGGCGGCGAACGCCCCCCGGCGAGCGCATCCAGTACCTGTTCAAGTTCAAGCAACTGCTCGATGAGCACTTCGACGACATCGCCCGCGTCACGACGATGGAGAACGGCAAAACCCTCGGCGAGTCCCGCGGCGAGCTGCGGCGCGGCATCGAGAACGTCGAGGTGGCCTGCGGCATCCCGACGCTGATGCAGGGCTACAACCTCGAAGACATCGCCAGCGGCATCGACGAAATCATGATTCGCCAGCCGGTGGGCGTGGTCGCGGCGATCACGCCGTTCAACTTCCCGGCCATGATCCCGCTGTGGTTTTTGCCCTACGCGATCGCATGTGGCAACACCATGATCGTCAAACCGTCGGAGCGAGTGCCGCTGACCATGAAGAAGATGTTCGAGGTGATCGATCAGTTGGGCCTGCCCGCCGGGGTGATCAACCTCGTCAACGGCGGCAAGGCGGCGGTGGACGCGTTGCTCGACCATCCGACGGTGCGTGCGATCAGCTTCGTCGGGTCGACGCCGGTGGCACGGTACATCTACGCGCGCGCGGCCGAGCAGGGCAAGCGCGTGCAGTGCCAGGGCGGGGCGAAGAACCACGTGGTCGTGATGCCGGACGCGGACCTCGAGACCACGACGAAGATCATCAGCGATAGCGCCTTCGGTTGTGCCGGGCAGCGTTGTTTGGCGGTGTCCGCGGCGGTGACGGTCGGCGAGGCGCACGGGCCGTTTAGAGACAGCATCACAGAAGTAGCGGGTTCGCTCCGGGTCGGGAACGGGCTCGACGAAGGAACACAGATGGGGCCCGTGATTACCAAACAGAGCCAGGCGCGGATCGAGAAGGCGATCGACCAGGGAGTCGGCGAGGGAGCGGCGGCGGTGCTCGATGGACGCGGCGCTGAGGTTGCGGGGTATGGCAACGGGAACTTCGTCGGGCCGACGATCCTCGATGGCGTCTCGCCCGATAGCTCGCTCTCGAGTACGGAGATCTTCGGGCCGGTGTTGAGCTTGATTCACGCCAACGACGTGGACGAGGCGATCGACATCATCGCGCGCAATCCCTATGGCAACGCCTCGTCGATCTTTACGGCGAGCGGGTCGGCGGCGCGCAAGTTCCGGTATGAGGCGCCTACCGGCAATGTCGGAGTCAATATCGGCGTGGCGGCGCCGATGGCCTATTTCCCGTTCAGTGGTTGGAAGGATAGTTTCCTCGGCGTGTTGCACGGGCAGGGCCGTGACGCGATTGAGTTCTACACCGAGAAGAAGGTTGTGATCGAGCGCTGGCCGAAGGAGTGGTCGCGGAAGTTCTGACGGGGCGGGGCGGCGCAAGGGGCAGCGGTGGCCGTTGCGGCATTTGGGCGGACGTAGCGGTCCGCCCCTACAATGGTATTAACCGGGCACATGGGTAACACATGATGCCAAGCACATAGGTAACACTTTGAGGCATAGAACATTTCTGGGAGGGAATGCTTTATGCCGTGGCAGGAGACCTGTGTGCGAGACGAGAGAACCCATTTTATCGTGGACTGGGAAAGAGACGAGGAGTCGATGGCCGAGCTGTGCCGGCGCTACTCGGTGAGCCGCAAGACCGGCTACAAATGGCTGCAGCGCTACCAGCAGCAGAGCTGGGAAGGTTTGCAGGACCACTCCCGGGCGCCGCAACGCCATCCCGGTCAGACCGCGGCCGCGATCGAGCAAGAGATTCTCGCTCTGCGGGCGCAGCACAGTCGCTGGGGTGCGGTCACCTTGAGGGCGCGGCTGCAGCGAAGGCAGCCCGACGTGGCATGGCCGGCGGTGAGCACGATCGGAAATCTGCTGCGACGACACGGTCTGAGCGTGCCCCGACGACGCCGGCCCCGCGCCGCACCGACCCCGCTGCCGCTGACGCCAGGCAAGCAGCCCAACCAGGTTTGGTGCGCCGACTTCAAAGGCTGGTTTCGCACCCAAGACGGCCGGCGCTGCGATCCCTTAACGATCTCGGACGCGGCCAGCCGCTACCTGTTGCGGTGCCAGGCGGTGACGAAACCGGACGGGGACCATGTTCGGCCGTTGTTCGAGGCGACGTTTCGAGAGTTTGGACTGCCGCGGGTGATGCGCACCGACAACGGGCCGCCGTTTGCGACCCTGGCGGTGCACGGGCTGGGGCGGCTGGCAGTGTGGTGGATCAAGTTGGGGATCTGTCCCGAGCGGATCGAGCCGGGACATCCGGAACAGAACGGGCGGCATGAGCGGATGCACCGTACGCTGAAGCAAGAGACCGCCGCGCCGCCAGCGGCGAATCTGCGAGCGCAGCAACGGGCGTTTGATGGCTTTCGCAGCGACTACAACGAGGAGCGACCGCACCAGGGACTGGAGTTGCGAACCCCTGGTGAGTGTTATCACGGCGCGGCGCGGGCGTATCCGTCGCGGGTGGACGAGCCGGAGTATGCGGCGCCGATGCAGGTGCGGCGCGTGATGGATGGGCGGATTCGCTGGCGGCGTCAACGAGTGTTCGTCGGCAAGGGACTCAACGGGGAGCGGGTCGGGGTGGAGGAGATCGAGGAGGGCGTGTGGCGAGTGTGGTTTTCCTTTTATGAGTTGGGAGTATTCGAGGAACGAGAGCGGCGGTTGCGCCCGAGCAAGGGCCCAGCGGCGGGCCCTTCGTCCGGGGGTGGGACTTGACTCTGGTCGCCCTCCGGGCTCCCTGCGTCAAGCCCCACCCCGGACGAAAAGTGTTACCTATGTGCTTGGCATAAAGTGTTACCTATGACCCGGTCAGTTCAAATCGGCGATCGAGAGGGTTTAATTCAGTCGCCGGAGACGGCGGGTTTGGGAAGCTCCGACGAGCCCGAGCGCCGCCAAACGAACTTCACCCAGTTCGCCAAGTCGTCGAACAAGGTGTAGTACGTCGGCAGGACAATCAGCGTCAGCACGGTCGACGCCATCAGTCCTCCCATCACCGTGCGGGCCATCGGGAAGTACTGCATATCAAAAACGCTGCTGCGACCGAACGCCAGAGGAATCAGGCCGACGATCGTTGTGGCGGCGGTCATCACAATCGGACGGAGGCGTTCCCGGCAACCCGCCATGACGGCTTCTGAGCGTGGCATGCCCTTCCGGCGCAGGTTGTTGATGTGGTCGATGAGGACGATACCGTTATTGACGACGATTCCAATCAGGACGATGGAGCCGATCCACGCCATCAAGTTGAAAGGGCTACCCGTTGCGTACAGGAAGCCCGCCACCCCCACCATCGCAAACGGCAGAGAAAACATGATGGCAAAGGGGTGGGCCACCGACTCGAACAACGAAGCCATCACGAAATACACCATGAACAACGCCAGCACGATGTTGGTGACGAAGCCCGCGCGACTTTCATCCTGTCGATTGGTCCAAAAGCTGAAGCTCCAACCGTAGCCACGCGGATAGTCGAGCAGGTCGAGAACGTCGCTCATCGCCTGCTTGCCAATATCCCTCTGCGCACCGGTATAGGTGGCGTAGATGGAGGTGCTCGTCTGGCGGTTCTCACGGCGAATCTGGCCCGGGACCTTCTCGATCCGGAAGTCCGAGACCTGCTCGAGCGTAATCTGCGCCCCGTCCTGCCCGGCACCCACGACGAGCGACCGCAAGTCGTTGAGGTCTTCGCGGTCCTCGGGGCGCAACTGGACCTGGATGTCGACTTCGCCTTCGGGGGTTCGAAAGCCCCGCATCTGCCTGCCTCGAACAACGATGCCCAACGCTTGCGAAACCGATTGCGCCGAGACGCCGTAGCGACGAGCCAGGTCGCGGCGCACCCGAACCTGAACTTCCTCCTCGGCGCTGTCGAGGCGTGTTGTAACCCTCGTGAAGTCGGGCAGGGCCAGCACACGTCGCTTCGCTTCCTGGGCTAGGGCCTCCAGCGTCTGTGGGTCGTCACCGAAGAAATTCGCGCTGAAGCCGGTCCGGTTCTCGCCCCGTTGGCTGCCAAGAGTAATCTCGGCCCCCGGGATCTCAGGCAGTCCTTCGGTGATCTCCTCGCGGATCTTCGCGAGAGCTACGTGGTCGATCTTGTCGGTATCGAAATAGATCTGCGTGGACGCCGAGTTGTTGTTGTATCGGCTGTAGATGTCTTTGATGCCAAACTGTTCGCGATTGGCATCGAGAAAGCGCTCCACCGGGAAGACGTAGTCCTGCAGGATCTTGACGTAGTGGAAGTTCTCCGAGAACCGGTAACGCACCCGCACGTCTCGAACATCGAGCGCGTCCGGCGTCATGTTGGGCACCTTGTTCATCAGTAGCCAGTAGGGCCCGGCGATGAGCGCGGGCACGAGCAAGAGGCCCACCAGGACGCGGTGGCGCAAGGGCCACGCGACGGTATGCAAATAGAATCTCGTGATGCGGCCCGTCCCGCTCGGCGCCGCCGCGGGTGGCGGCTGCACCGACTCCGCGGCCCGCCGCCGGCGCATCAGGCGCTCGAAGCCCTGCACCATCCGCTGCTGCCAGGCCGAGCGCTCCCGCACGTCCATCCGCAACAGGCGCGCCATGGCCAGTGGAATGAGCGTCAGCGAAATGAACAGCGAGGCCGCCAAAGCAAAGATGATGGCGATGCCGGTGTGGCCGAGTTGGACCGAGAACTGGTTCTTTTCGCCGAAAATGAGTGGGACGAAGATGATCACCGACGTCAGGGTGGCGGCGATCACCGCTGTGATGACTTCCTGCGTACCTACTTTTGCCGCGCTCACGCGGTCCATCCCCATCTCGAGCTTCTGGTAGATGGACTCCAACACGACAACCGCGTTGTCCACGAGCATGCCGGTGGCAAGCATCAAGCCCAGCATCGTGAAGACATCGAGCGTCTGGCCCGAGAGATAGAGGAAACCAACGGCGCTGATGATCGAAAAGGGAATCGCCAGGGCGATCACCAACGTCGCGCCCCACTTTCGCAGGAAGCAGATCAACACGAGGACCGCCAGAATCGCGCCAAAAACGCCGGCCGAGAGCAATCCGGTGAGCGACTTCGTGATCTGCTCGCCTTGGTTGAACCAGAGCCTCAGATCAATGCCCTCGAGGGTCGGGTCTTTGCCGATTTCCTCAAGTTTGGCCAACACACCGTCGACGACCTTCACGGTGTTGGCTTGAGAGGTTTTGCCCACCTCGAAGCCGAGAGCAGACTTGCCATTCAGCCGGTTGCCTCCCGTCGGAGCAGGGGCATCGTAAACAATGTCTGCGATATCGGCAAGTCGCAAGCCGCGGTCATTGACCGGGATATTTTCGATGTCGGTGACGGACGCAAGGGTGCCTTGTGTCATGGCGCCATAGCGGATCTCTCCGTCGACGACGCGGCCCAGCGAGTGATTGACGTTGATGTCGTCGAGCCGCTGAAACAGTTGCGGCACATCCACGCGGTAGCGTTTAAGGTCGTCCAATCGCAGATCGATGTCGATCTGGCGGCGGCCCGCGCCCCACAAACCCACCTCCGCCACCCCGGGGACGCGCTCGATCGGTTTCTTGATCTTGAGGTCGAGCAAGTCGTAGGCGGTCCGAAGATCCTTCCCCGAGGCGATGCGGCCGAACATGATCGGCAAGTCTTCGGTTCCCCAGTTGCGGATCCAGATGTGCTCGATGTCTTCCGGCAGGTCGTCGCGGATCCGATCGATCTTGTCCCGGATCTCCGCCCGCCGGGCGTCGAGATCCTCCTCCCAGCCGAAGGTGAGTTGGACGTTCGCGTTGTTGCTCGATGCGCGCGAAGTCATCTGCTTGGCGCCGGGGACCGTACTCAGAACCTCCTCGAGAGGTTTGGTAATGGACTCGAGCACTTGAAGAGGCGTGGCGTTCTGATAGGCCAGCCCGATGTTCAGAAACGGGAACTCCATGGCCGGCATCATCACCAGCGGGATCTTGAAGATCGAAATCACGCCCAGGGTGACGAACAGCACAAAGATCATGCAGATGGTCACCGGGTAGCGGAGAGAAAATCCGGCCAAGCGGACTCCGGATGCTGAGGTGGACACAGACGCGCGGTTCCGTCCGCTCGGGCCGTCTTCGCGCGGCTGGTTGGTGGGCTCAGTCGACTCCATCACTGCCACCTCCGGGATTCAATGTCTGGCCGCCCTTCTCCGCTAAGGGCGTCCCCCATACATCGCTTCCGGGGGCCTCGGCAGGGGGTGTCGAGTCCGCCGGAGCGTAGACCTTACGATCGACCAACTCGTAGACCACCGGAATGAGCAGCAACGTCAGCATGGTCGAAAACAGCAGGCCGCCCATGACGGCGATCGCCATCGGCGCCCGCACTTCGGACCCCTCGCCCCAACCGAGCGCCATCGGGAACAGCCCCAGCACGGTGGTCAACGTCGTCATGACGATCGGCCGCAGCCGCACCTGCCCTGCTTGCAGCAAGGCCTCGCTCTTGGACATGCCACGTTGGCGCAATTGGTTGGTGTAGTCCACGAGGACGATGGCATTGTTTACGACAATGCCCGCCAAGATGATCACGCCCAGCAGCACCATCACGCTGATCGTCGTCCCCGTCAGGAACAGCGAGAGGACGACGCCGACCAACGCCAGCGGCACCGTGAACAGGATCACGAACGGGTGAATCAGCGACTCAAACTGCGACGCCATCACGAGATAGACCAGGAACACAGCCAGTGCCAGGGCGAACTGCAAACTTCCGTACGACTCCTCCAACTCCTCGTTTTGGCCGCCGAGTCCGATCACCGTGTTGACCGGGACCTCGGTGCGCAGGTCCGCCAATTGCGCCCTGATTTCCCCCGCGACGCTGTGCAAATCGCGTCCGGTGAGATTCGCCGAGACGATCGCGGCCCGCTGCGACCGGATGCGGCGCACTTCGGCAGGCCCGCGGCCGACCGCAATGTCAGCAACGGCGCCGAGGCGGATGGGAATCGTCCGCGCCGTCTGCTGCTCCTCCGGCTCCTGGGAGGTGGCTTGGTTTCCCTCATCGTCGTCATCGCCCGAACCGGTGTTCTGGTTTCGGGTGCTCTGCTGCGCCGGCTGACTCCCGGACGCGCTCCCTTGCCCGCCGGTGTTGCCCGCGGCGCCGCCCTGGTCGTTGATGACCAGGTTGGCGAGATCGGCGATCGTGTCGCGATGGCTTTCGTCAGCGCGCACGAGGATCTCGATCTGCTTCTCTTCCTCGCGGTAACGGGACGCGACCTCGCCGCGGATCTTGTTGCGCAGGATCTCGGAAATGCGGGTTTCATCGAGGCCCAGCCGCGCAAGCACGTCCCGGCGAAAGCGCACCTGGATCTCGGGGCTGCCCCGTCGCGTCGTGGTCTGAATGTCGCTTAAGCCCTCGATGCCCGCAAGTCTGGCGGCCACCAGTTCCGCCGCTTCGCTTTGGGCCTCCAGGTCGAACGAGAAGATCTCGACTTCCACCGGCGTTTTGAAGCTAAACAGCGTCGGCCGCGAGAAGAGGTAGCTGATCTCGGGATAGCGGCTCAGTTCCTGCCGGACCTGCCCGATGGCGCGTTCCTCGGCCGCGCGGTCCTGGCGGTCTTTCATCACCAGGTGTAGCTGGCCGATGTGCTCTTCGACGGCGGACTGCGAGAACTGATTCCTGTTGCTGCCACCCACGTTCGAGAAGACCGTTGCGATCTCGGGGATCTCCCGCACACGGTTCTCGATGTCGGCTAGGGCCCGGTCGGTGGTCTCGATCGGCGTCCCATCGGGAAACTCGATCTCGAACGAGAACTCCCCTTGCGCCAGGGGCGGAATCAGCTCGGCGCCCAGGTAATGGTAGGCAATCGCCGAGAGCCCGACCAGGGCGATCACAATTGTGAAGACGAGCGCTTTTTCGTTCAACGCCCAGCGCAGAACTCGCGAGTAGGTCTCGGTCAACCCGTCGAACCAACGCTCGAAGAGCCGGAGCGCCGGGTTGATCACAAACAGCAGCCCGCGCCCGAGCGCCCGTAACCCCCTCCGGACGTCGGTGACCACGATCAGGATGAGATCGACGAAGAGGAACCGGAAGATCTTGCGGCCCAGCCACAGGATGTCGCGGTAGACAACTGAATGGGCCCTGACCGGCGCGCGCTCGGTTTGTCCCTCGGCGCTCTCCGCGTTGTCCTCTTCAAGAGTCCCCCGGTTCATCCGCAGCGCCAACAGCATCGGAATCACGGTCAGGGCGACCAGCAGCGATGCCAACAACGAGTACGTGATCGTAAGCGCCTGGTCTTTGAAGAGCTGCCCGGCAATGCCTTCGACGAACACGAGCGGCACAAACACCGCGACCGTCGTCAACGTCGACGCCGTAACCGCCATACCGACTTCTTTCGTGCCGCGGTAAGCGGCCTCCGTCAGCGCGCCGCCCGCCCTCCTCTGGCGATGCACCGATTCGAGGACGACGATCGAGTTATCGACCAGCATGCCGACGCCGAGCGCCACCCCGCCGAGCGACATGATGTTGAGAGTGATGCCGGTCTGGTACATCAGCGCGAACGTCGCCATGATCGAAATGGGGATCGACACCGCGATGATCACCGTGCTACGGGGGTCGCGCAGGAAGATGTAGAGGATGATGATGGCCAACACGCCGCCGATGATGGCCGCCGTCAAGACGTTGTTGACCGACTGGCTGATGAAGGACGCTTGATCGAATACGACTTCGCACGAAACGTCTTTGGGGAACATCCATGATAGGTATCTGTCAAGGATGGACGCAGTCATCCGAATCCTCCCGTCAGCGGGGGCGTTGTCTTCAGCAGTGACGCTTCGCAGCCCGAGCGTTTTTGCGAATCAAGTCGCAAGGTCAACGAGTCACGTGACCAGACATCCATGTGCGCGCATCGGGTCGCCCCACCGTACCGGTCGGGGGACCGTCGCGGAAGATTCAGTTTGGGTTTTCAGGCCCGCCGGCCTCGAAACAGAGATACGGACGCATCAGAAATTTCCCAGGAAACTCCCAGCAAACTCCTTCGCGTAGTCCCCAACAGGCGAAGACCGGCGGGCCGCTCGTGACACCGCACAGCGTCGATGAAACTCTTCGTTTCTCCTTTTAACAGAAAAAAAGCAAATTCTCCTCGTTACGCCTCGGCCGCAACCCGCGGCACGAACGCGCGGCCACTGGTGTCCACGGCCCGCAGATACGCCACCAACTTGCGCGCCACGGCCAACGTCGCGCGATTGCGAGACCCGCGCGTCAACTCCCGCTCATGGACGTCGTGCAGTTGCGGGTTCCAGCGCGGCGCGAGTTTCGCCGCCTCGATCAGCACCCGCTGCAAATGCTTGTTGCGCTGCTTCGACATCCATGATAGGTATCTGTCAAGGATGGACGCAGTCATCCGAATCCTCCCGTCAGCGGGGGCGTTGTCTTCAGCAGTGACGCTTCGCAGCCCGAGCGTTTTTGCGAATCAAGTCGCAAGGTCAACGAGTCACGTGACCAGACATCCATGTGCGCGCATCGGGTCGCCCCACCGTACCGGCCGGGGGACCGTCGCGGAAGATTCAGTTTGGGTTTTCAGGCTCGCCGGCCTCGAAACAGAGATACGGACGCATCAGAAATTTCCCAGGAAACTCCCAGCAAACTCCTTCGCGTAGTCCCCAACAGGCGAGGACCGGCGGGCCGCTCGTGACACCGCACAGCGTCGATGAAACTCTTCGTTTCTCCTTTTAACAGAAAAAAAGCAAATTCTCCTCGTTACGCCTCGGCCGCAACCCGCGGCACGAACGCGCGGCCACTGGTGTCCACGGCCCGCAGATACGCCACCAACTTGCGCGCCACGGCCAACGTCGCGCGATTGCGAGACCCGCGCGTCAACTCCCGCTCATGGACGTCGTGCAGTTGCGGGTTCCAGCGCGGCGCGAGTTTCGCCGCCTCGATCAGCACCCGCTGCAAATGCTTGTTGCGCTGCTTCGACAGCGGTCCCCGCTGCGTCTTGCCGGCCGACTCGCGCTGTGCCGAACACAACCCACAGTAACTCACCGCCTGGCCCAGCGAACCGAAGCGCTCGGGCTCGACGGTCTCCAGCGCCCAGGTCAACGCCGTCACCTCCCCCACGCCGCGAATCGACTGCAGCAACTCGACGCGTTCCCGCAACAGCGGATGGCGCCGCAATCCGCGCAGTAACTCCTGCTGCAAACGATCGAACATTTCCAGGCTGCCGCGGGTGATGGCGAGCAGCTCGATCACCGACTCGGGCGTGTCGCGCAGGCTGTCGAGATAGGAGTAGAAATAGTTGCGCCCGTGCAGCCGCCGGGCATCGTAGGGTTCGCCCACTTCCATCAGTAGCCCGCTGATTTTGTTCTTCATGCGGACGGCTTCGCCCAGCAGCAGATTGCGATAGCGCAGCACGCGCCGCAACTCGCGCAGGGCAGGCGGCGCCACGTAGCAGCGCGGCAGCAGGTTGCAGCGCAGCAGGTCACTGATCTTGGTGGCGTCGAGACGGTCGTTCTTCTTCTTGGCGCAGGCGATGGCCTTGAGCATGGCCGGGTGTGCGACTTGCAGTTCCTGGGCGAAGGGCTGGAGGTGATCGTAAATCCAGCCGGTAAACAGGGTGGCTTCGAGCGCGCCCACCCAAGGGCGCTCGAGGGCTGACGCCCAAGCGGTCAGGGCGGCGCGAGTGGCCGCGACCTGACCGCGCTGGACGATCGTTCCGTCCCCGGTTTTGATGCAGAAGCTGATGCTTTTCTTATGGACATCGAGTCCGATGTAGTAGGGTTCTGGCATGGAATCCTCCTGGGATTGGCTCTGAGCCGACCGCGTGGCCGCTCTCAGCATTTTGCCCCCGGGAGGATTCCTCTTTGCCACTACCTATGCATTGAAACAGGGGCGCTCCCGTCAGGGCCTTCAGTTTGGCCTGCACTGCCCTCGACACGGTGACCGTGTTGGCATCCCCTTCCTTGTAGACGGCCAGCTCGACGCTTTCTTTGCCGTTGAGCCGGGTGATGATCTCGCGTTCCTTGGTGCCGCGCCAGACGCGCGCGAGGTCGCCCAGCACGAGCTTGCGCCCATCATCGTCACGGATGATGATGCGCTCGATATCATCCACCGAGTCGAATTCGTTGAGCATGCGCACCATGTAGCGGGCGTCCTGGTCGTAAAGGCTGCCGCTGGCCTGGTTGAGGTTTTCCTGCCGTAGGATGTTGGTGACTTGGGTGATGGGCACGCCCAGCGCGGCAAGCCGCTTTTCATCGATCTCAACGTGGATCTGCTCTTCGCGTCCGCCGGCCACCTTCACCGCCCCGACGCCCTCGGTCGATTCGAGCCCTTGCTTGAGGTCTTTGTCGGCGAGGTAGCGCAGGCGGCTGAGGCTCTGCTCGCCGAAGAGCTGGACCCTCATGATCGGATCGTAGGAGGGATCGAAGCGCAGGATGACGGACTTCTCCGCATCCTCGGGCGGGACGATCAGGTCGAGCTTCTCGCGAACGTCGAGGCTCGCCAGGTCCATATTGGTGTCCCAGGCGAACTCGAGCACGACTTCCGACTCGCCCGAGCGCGACGTGGAGCTAAGCCGGCGCAGGCCGGGGACGACGCCCACCTGCTCCTCGATCGGGCGCGTGATCAGCGATTCGATCTCAACGGGGCCGGTGTCGGGATACTCGGTACGGATGGTGAGGGAGGGGTAGGAGATTTCCGGCAGCAGGTTGAGCGGCAGGCGGTCAAGCGAAACGACGCCGAACAGGATCACCGCGATGACGAACATAAACACGGTGACCGGCCGGTGGATGGCCGTTCTGGTGAGGTTCATCTAACTCCGAACGACGTCCGCCTCCGGGCTCGCGGTTGGCTGGGACGTGTCGACCTCGCGGACCTTTGAGCCTTCTTTCAAGTTGCCCTGTCCGGCGACGACCACGCTGTCGCCGGCCGCGACGCCTGCACGCACTTCAACCTGGGCTTCGCTTTCATAGCCGAGGTCGACCTTCCGCCGGTTAGCCGTTGCGCCATCGGTGGTAAACACATAGTGCTCGCCGTCTTCCTCAACGATGGCCCGCTTGGGGATGAGCACCGTATCCGCATGCGTGTCGGTTTCGATGTCGACGCGGACGAAGGCGCCGGGGCGATAATCCCGCGCCGCACCGGTCAACTCGACGGTCACCTTCACCGTCCCGGTGGATTCGTCGACTACGGGGCTGATGCGCAGCACGCGTCCGCCGGTCTGGCCCCGCTCCGTGGCTCCGAGCACCACTCTCGCAGGCTGGCCGGGGTGGATCTGGTGCGTCTCTTGCTCCGAGAGATACACGTCCGCGTACAAAGGCGAGAAGCTTGCGAGCCGGAATAGCCGCTCGAGGCTCCGGACCATCTGCCCCAACTCGACGCGCCGCTCGGTGATGTAGCCGGCGAAAGGCGCGCGAATCTGGGTACGCGAGACTTCCAGCTCACCCTGCTCGATCGTCGCGTCCAGTTCCTCGACACGGTGGGTCAGCTCCCGCACGTCGGAGGACGCCACGCGCTCGTCGTGCTCCTGCTCCTCAAGTGTGTAGCGGAGCTGGTCCACTTCCTGCTCGCTGACGAGCTGCTCTTTGAAGGCGGTCTCCTTGCGGTTCAACTCGACCTTGGTGTTTTCGATCTGGACGGCTGTTTTTTCGCGCTGGATTCCGGATTTCTCGAGCTGCAACTTCGCTTGCGCCAGTTGCTGGCGGTTCAGCGTCAGATTGATCTGAAGCTCGCGATCGTCCAGCTCGCACAGCAACTGGCCCTGCTCAACGAAATCGCCCTCCTCCACCAGCAGCTTCTCGGCAACGCCGTCGGCCTGCGTGGTGATTTCCACGTCGCGGCGGGCGCGCAGGTTGGCGGTCGACGACAGGTACGACGAAATCGAGCCGCGGCCGGCTTCGGCCAGTTCGACCGGTACGACTTCGTCCTTCGACTCGCCCTTCTTGGTGGCTTTCTTGCCCACCGCTTTGGTCGAGGCCTTGGCGCTCCCCTCCTCGGTTGAAACGAGGCCCAGATCGTTGCGGTAGTGCACCACGAGGCCGATGCCGATCAGCAGGGCGAGAACCCCGTACCCCTTGACTCGCGGACTCATCTTGTCAACCCTTTCCCGCTAGACACGAGACCCTCTACCCTTAGACGCCGTGATCCGCCCGCCGTTGGCATCTGGCTAGTGGAAAACTGCCGCCGTCCGACCCACCTGACTTGGCTCCTATTATGAGTCATCAGAGTCTACGAGTGGCGAGCGATTATTGTTCCCGTCCGCAGGCCGAATCGGGCCAATCTAGGGCGGCCCAGGGTGCCGTCGACTCGTCCCATCAAGGCTTGCCCGCCCCAGTATCGGTGGGCGCCCGCCCCGCCTTTTGGGGCCATCGGCGCTTACCTGTCCCTCTGGAAGTAGAGACGACGACCCGTCCCTGTTAGTTGCTGTTGATTGTTTAGTTTTTTCCTTCTTGCCCGGAAACGGGTGACGGCCGACGATTCGCGAACCGGCTGAGCGTCGCAACGAGGCACACCCATGAACCGGCCCGGCTTGCCCCGGGGGTTGGACTCTCCGAAGCCGGCGGCACCGCCCAGGCGGTTACGCCGCTGGGATTCGACGTCTGCGCCCCGCGCTCCTCGGAACTACGCTTCGGCTATCGCAAGGAACTCCGCATCCGGCTTCCCGGCGAGGCTTTCCAGGACCCCGCCCTTGATGATCCTGCCGGCCTTTATTCGGGCCGCGTTACCAACCGGCTTCGGCCGCTTCACGACCACTCGCCGCCAGCTAGCTGCCGACACTCTGATACATACTCAGCCGGTAGATAAGCGCCCTGTGCGGCTTTCCGGGGTCGTACAGCACGGTCAGCGGATCGCCCTGGCTCAACTCCAACTCGCGCTCGGTACCGCGCAGTTTGCGGGGCTGCCCGTCGGCCGCGTAGCTCAACACGTAGACGTACCCCGCCCCCCGCCGCCGCAACGATTCAATCACCCCGGCCGTCGCGATGCCACGCGCAGTGAGGCTGCGGTGCCTCCGCCGCACCGTTTCGAAGATGAGAATCATCAAAGCGGTCAAGCCCACGGTGAAAAGTACGACTGGCGGCTGCTCAGGCCTTGTTTCAAGACCCACCACCTCGTGCACCGTAGCATTCTGGGGAAACCACTTCACAGTTACGGTGTCCCCCACCTTGAAAGAGTCGTAGATCGGTTTCTCTACTTGGATAGAGGCCCGATACTCACGCCCCCGGTCGGTGTGATAACGATAGTAGAGATGGTAGCGGGGCCCGTTCGAACCGTCCCTGACCTGCTTATCGTGGATTTCACCTTGGGCGTCGTGGAAGTATTCGGCCACATGCCTTCGGTCGGGGGTCTTCGACCGGGAAGCCGCGAACAGGATGTAGCAGGGAACCGCCACCGTCAGCAGGGCCCAAAACAGCACAATCCTCCTACCGGACCGGCTGAGACGAACCCTCCGTGGAAGCGGCCGCCGCAACTCGGGCTCCTGACTCCACGCGCCGCTCGAGCGATCGCCGGGTTCGGACCCCGCCGGAGCCCTCGGCCCGGACATCGTCTTCCGGATCACGCCCACGCTCACCAGCACCGAACCGCCCACGAGCGCCGCCACCCCCGCCATCAGTGTCGATCCGATCGCGGGCAGCGAAGTGACGATCAGCACCGCGCCCAGCAGGTCGACAGCGACACCCGCCACGATCCAGGGAGCGGCTTTCGCCATGTTGTGCCGACTCTTCTCCACCGATATAACCGATGGTAGCGCAGCGCTCCGGCGAACCTGAGACTCTGGTCCCGCAACGGCGCCCCGCGGCCGGGCACACCGCTCTGCGGGGCGGAGTTGCTGTGGGAGGTTTCGTACATTGTCCTCGCGGCCGTTGTGTCATAATCACGGTCGGAGCGGCGGTTTACACCGTCAGGCAACGATGAGAAGACATCTCCTGGCCTGGTTGATCGCATGCGCGGCGCTGCCGCTCGTGGCGGCCGACCGCCCCGTCTGGCGGAGTGTCGAGCTCGAGGATGTCGTGTTTAACGTCAGGCTCGTGCGCGACCTGCGCGACATCACTCGCTTGCTCGGCAGCGACCTCGACAAGGAATACATCCTGCTTGAGTTGGACGTGAAGCCCTTGTACAACGCAACCGTCCAACTATCACGCGACGATTTCGTCTTGCGCTCCTACCGCTACGGCGACCGCTCCTTTGCCCAGTCGCCCGACCGGATCGCGGGCGAGGCCGTCTTGGTGCTTACCGAGGGGCGTGCGCGGTCCGGGGGCGGCGGGGGGTCGGAGATCGAGACGAGAGTGTCCGCCGAGACACAAGAGGAGATGACCCTCATCGGCCGGCTCAAGCAACTCGAACTCGCAATGGGTCCCACGCGCACCCAAGTGCGGGGCTACCTGTACTTTCAGCTCAACCCAAAGAACAAACCGAAGCACTTGGCCTTCATGTACGACGGGTCCGCGGGCCAGTGCAAGATCCCTTTCAAATGAGATCGTGATCGACACCGGGTGCCGGCCGTGGCCCGAGATCGAGCCGTGTGAAATGTAACACTCCCGCTTCGGGAGGTCCAACCTCTTTTCGCTACAATGGGACATTGCTCGAGCGTCGGAGCCGTACGCGGGTTGAAACCGCCACGAGGACCGGTGCGTAGGATACCCGTGAAGCCGGTTCGTAGAGGAAACGTTTGCTTATGGTAGGCTGCCGATTCCGGCGCCGGGCGTGGTTCGGGCTGGTTCTGGGTCTCGCAGCCCTACCGGTTCTCACGGCTCCCCTGCTCGGTCAGCTCGACTCACCCGACGTATCCTCCCAGCGCGGCTCCGCCGCGCACCTGCGGGCGGATAGCGGCGATTTGGACCTCCCAAACGCGATCCGGAAGCATCCGCGCGTGATTATCCTGGCGCAGCAAAGCCGCCAGTCGCCGTCGCCGCTTGAAGGAACCCCCGACGAGCAGCAAGCACCAAAGAAGGCCCCGTCGCCCTTCGAGGACGTGCCCGACGCCACCGAAGAGCAAAAGAAGGCGCCCACACCTTTTGAGGACATCCCCGACGAAGCCGGCCAGCCCGCTCCCCGGAGGGCGCGAGACGATCTGATCGAAGACATCCAGTTCCGCGGCACGCGCCGCATTCCGCGCGCCGGCCTGCTGGCGCGGATCTTCGCGAAACCGGGCGACACGATCGACGAAGAGGTCTTGCGCCGCGACTTCATGGTGCTGTGGAACACCGGCTACTTCGACGACCTTCGGCTTGAGCTGGAAGAGGGCGACACCGGCCGGATCGTACGCTTTGTCGCCACCGAGCGTCGCGTCGTGCGAAGCATCAAGTACGAAGGCCTTAAGTCCGCCACGGTTTCGGATGTTCTCGAGCGCTTCAAGGAGCGCGGGGTGGGCTTGAGCGTCGAGACCCGCTACGATCCCACCCGCGTCCAACGGGCGGTCGTGGTGCTGCGCGAACTGCTCGGGGAGCGTGGACGCCAGTACGCCAAGGTCGAGCCGCAGGTTTCGCAGATCCCTCCCTCCTCGGTCGAGGTGATCTTCAACGTCGAGGAAGGGCCTAAGGTCAAAGTCGGCAAGCTTAACGTGGAAGGCAATACGGTGCTCTCGGACAAAACCGTCCGCCGCGCCATGAAGCCGCTGCACCCGATGGGACTACCGCGCAGTATCCTCTTCGAAAAGATGTTCAAGAAAACCTTCGACATCAACAAGCTCGAAATGTCGAAGGAGATGGTTCGCAACGCCTACCAGGAGCGGGGCTATTTCAAGGCGACCGTCACCCGTCATGAACTCGACTCCCACGATGTGACCAGTCGAAAGCTGTTTCCGATACCCTTGATCTCCAAGGGGACGGGCAAGCAGACCGACGTCACGATCTTTCTCGACGAGGGCCAGGAATACCGACTCGGCAAGCTGAGCTTCACTGACGTCGAGCTATTTCGGAGCCCCGTCGTCCTCGATCGTGTCTTTCAGATGCAGCAGGGCGATGTCTTCAACATCAAGAATCTCCGCGACGGCATGGAGAACTTAAAGAAGCTCTACGGAGAGTTCGGCTACATCGACTTCGTGGGCGAGCCGAACTTCGAGTTTCGCGACAGCGACGATCCGCCGCGGATCGACCTCAACCTGTCGGTCGACGAGGGCAAGCAGTTCTTTGTCCGCCGCATCAACTTCGCCGGAAACAACAGCACGCGCGACAAGGTGATCCGTCGTGAGCTGCTGTTGGACGAAGGCGACATGTTCAACACGCGCCTGTGGGACCTGAGCATCCTCCGGCTCAATCAGCTCGGCTATTTCGAGCCCATCAGAGAAGAAGACGATGACTCGACCGACATTCGACGCGATACGCGTCAGGGAGTCGTCGATCTTACTCTCAACGTCAAGGAGCGCGGTAAGAATACCGTCAGTCTCAATGGCGGCGTCTCGGGCTTCGCGGGCAGCTTCATCGGTTTCGGCTACGCGACGAACAACTTCCTGGGTTTGGGCGAGACGCTTAGCTTCGACGCGCAGTTGGGCAGTCGCCAGCGGGCGCTGACCTTCGGCTTCACAGAACCATACCTGTTCGACCGCGCCATCCAGACCGGGTTTACGGTCTTCACCAGCCGCTTCAACTTCAACCAAGGCCGCGAGGCGTCGATCTTTTCCGGCGCCAACTTGATCCCGCTGTTCAACCAGTTGGGCCAAGACAACTTCCTTGACTTCCGCCAGAACAGCACCGGCTTCACGACCTTCGCAAGCAAGCAGCTGAGAGGCAGCTTCAACCGTGTCAGCTTGACGTACCGCCTTCAGCGGGACGATCTGACGACCTTCAGCCAGGCAGCCGAGAACCTCTTCCGTTTTCAGAACTTTCTGGGGGTCTCGGGCCCGAATTCACTCCAGGGCATCACGACAAGCGAGATCACCCCGGGATTCTTCCACAACACGGTCAACCACCCCATTACTCCAAGTGGCGGCAAGAGCATCTTCGCCAGCTTCGGCATCGCCGGCTTCGGGGGCAACACGAACTTCCTGGCTCCGACCGTCGAGGCGAAATACTTCAAGAAAGTGAACGCGCGCGGCCATGTGATCGGTATGCGCGCTCTGTTCTCGATGATCAGCGGCTTTGGGGGTAAGGTTCCTCCTCCTTTCCGACGAGCCTACATGGGCGGAGAGAACGACATTCGCGGATTCGAGATCTTCGGCATCAGCCCAATGGTATGGATTCCGGATCAGGCGACCGTCCCGATCCTCAATGACAACGGGACCCCGCGCCAGCAGGTACTGATCATGGACGGCGTCGAGCGCAAGGTAAACCAGACCACCACCGTGCCCATTTATCGGCTGTCGTTTCCTGGCGGCGACACACGCATGGTGTACAACTTCGAGTACCGCATCCCACTGTTCGGCCCGGTTACCTTGGCTCCGTTCTTCGACTTCGGCTTCAACAAGATCTTACTCAAGAACCAGGTCCGGATGAACGCAGACCGCATCTCGGAATTGAACGCTCTTTTTCCCCAGGTCGGGTTCGAGCGGCGGATCCAAGTGATTCCCGCAACCGAGAAGATGCGGGCCTCGACCGGTGTCGAGCTTCAGGTCATGATGCCAGTCGTCCAGGCGCCCTTTCGGTTCTACTGGGCGTACAATCCACTGCGGGTCCAGACCTTCCTGCGGCCGCCCATCGTGGCCGACCGGTCGTTCTTTCCGAACCAGACATCCTTCGCGTCGGCCGTGACGCCCTTTGGAAGGGCGCTGCCTTTCTTCGAGAAACAGAAGACCTTCCGCTTCACTGTCAGCCGGACGTTCTAACCCTTTCATTTCAAAGGATCACGACGTTGCTGTGCTAAGCTAGTACTAGTTTCGCTAGTCCCATCCTGGGGTTCTCCATGCTTCGAAATCAGGTAGTACGTGCTTTTGTGTTGTGCAGTCTTATCGGCGGGGCGATCCCCGCGTACGGGCAGGCAACGGGTTTGCCGGCGACCGGCACGCAGGCGACCGGCGGCGGGGGCACCAGAATCGCCCTCATCAGCATTCAGGACGCCATTACCCGAACACAAGAAGGCCAGAAGCAGACGCAGGCGCTCCGGGCGAAGTACAAGCCTCGGGAAGATGACGTGAAGGCCAAGCAGGGGGAGATCGCCAGTCTCCGCGAGCAGCTCAACCGCGGCCAGAACACGATGAGCGACGAGGCCAAGCGCAAGCTACTGCGCGAGATCCAGACCAACGAGCGCCAGTTGAAGCGCGCAGCCGAAGACGCCGAAAGCGAGTTTCAGCAGGAGTTCCGCCAGTTCCAGCAGGAGATCTTCGGAAAACTCCGCCAGGTCATTCGCCAGTACATGACCGACAAGGGCTACTCGCTCGTGCTCGACATTTCCAACCCGCAGACGCCGGTGGTCGACGCGTCGAACGAGTTGCTCATCACCAACGACATCATCCAGCTCTACGACCAGAAGAACCCGGTCAAAGGTGCCGCCGCGGCAGAGTCTTCTTCCGCCGCCCCGGCCACACCAGCTACTGCGGCCACACCGTAACTGCGGGCGCAGCACACGCTAGCTCGATCGGGCCGCCTCTGCCACTGGGCTAGTAATACCCTCTGAGCACCCACTCCGCCACCGCGCAGGGCTTTTCCCCGCCCTCGCGCTCGATCGTACTCTTCCAAACCATTTCCATTCCGTTGGGAAGCTCCCGGAATTCCGCTAGCCGGAATCTTCCCCTAATTCTGCATCCCGCCGGCGCCGGCGCCGGGAAGCGCACGCGGTTGAGCCCGTAGTTGATCATCCTCTGGAAGCCGCCTTCCACCGTCACCGCGTCTTTGAACAGAGTGGATAGCAGCGAGAGCGTCAAGAAACCGTGCGCGATCGTGGTGCCATATGGCGACTCACGCTCGGCGCGTTCGCGATCCAAATGGATCCATTGATCATCACCACTGACGTCGGCGAAACGGTCGATGCGCTCCTGGGACATCTCGATCCAGTCACTGACGCCGACCTCCTGACCCTGGATGGCTCGCAGCCCCTCGAGCGTTGCGTTCACCGTATGTGCCATGGCCGGCAGCTCCTTCGAAAGCTCAAGATATCCTGGCGGCGGCGCCCGGCGCCGTGCGGACGGACGCGGCACGGTCTACCGACCCGCCATGCTCGCGCTGGGGTAGGCCCAGGTAGACATGGTGTAACCTGATCCATAGTGCGCTCACATCGTAGAACAGGCGGGCGCGCCGCCAGAATGCGAACAGGAAAGCAACCGGCGCTGCCGTGCTTGTTGTTGGCGTGTCTTTCGCTGCCAGCTGCCGCGGCCGAACCCGGCAGGCCCGCCCTACAATCGGTCGACGGCGCCGTTCACGGCTCACTCGGCGACGGCAAACAGGCGGCCCGCCTCCTGTTCTTCGTCACCACCGACTGCCCGATTTCGAACCAATTCGCTCCGGAGATGAATCGCATCTGCGATGAATACAAAAGTCGAGACGTCGGCTGCTACCTCGTGTACGTCGATCCGCATCTCACCGCAGCAGACGTAAACAAGCATCGCAAGGACTTCAGCCACACGTGCTGCCCGGCGATTCTCGACGCCAAACACGAACTGGTCGACGCGGCCCGCGCCGCGGTCACTCCCGAAGCCGCCGTCTTTTCGCGCCAAGGCGAGTTGGCCTACCTCGGCCGCATCAACAACTGGTATGAGGGCTTCGGCCGGCGACGGAGCGTGATCACGAAACACGACCTGCGGGACGCGCTCGACCGGGTCTTGGCCGGCAAGCCCGTCGAACCGCAACGCACCGAAGCAATCGGCTGCTTCATCTCAAAGGTGGGCGTTTCCCACTAACCAGCCAAGGGCTGAGACCCTGATATCTCCAGCGGAGGCGGCGAACCGAAAAGTAGGGGCACAGCATGCTGTGCCCGTGTTCGGGTCAAGTCATCCGTTCGAAGCCGCTGGGCACGGCATGCCGTGCCCCTACATTGTCGGATGCCTACCCCCGGTTCGCTCGCCGCGAATCAGATCCTCGTAGCTCTCGCGTTCACGAATCGACTCCGCCTGAGCACCTTTCACCAACACCTCAGGCGGTCGCGGTCGCGAATTGTAGTTCGACGCCTGTACGAACCCGTACGCCCCAGCCGTGCACACCGCCAGTAGCTCACCGGCCTCGACTTCAGCCATCTCCCGGTCCCGCGCCAGGAAGTCGCCCGTTTCGCACACCGGCCCGACGATGTCCGCGGTGACCGTCTTTCTCTCACTTCGCGCGACCGGCAGGATCTCGTGATACGACTCATAGAGCGACGGGCGAATCAGGTCGTTCATCGCCGCGTCCGTCACGACGAACTCCTTACTCTGCCCCAGCTTACGGTAGAGCACCCGCGCCAGCAGCACGCCCGCCTGCGCGACGATCGAGCGGCCCGGCTCGATCATCAGCCGCAGGCCCTTGCCGTCGAGCGCCGTCATGAGCGCCCAAGCATAGTCCTCGATCGACGGCGGGTCCTGCGTCTCGTCGTACGCCACGCCCAGGCCACCTCCCAGGTCGAGTTGCCGAATCGAGAGCCCCGCCTCACGCAACCGCTCCGTGATGCCGATAAGCGTTTCGAGCGCCTCGACGAACACTCCGGTGTCAAAGATCTGTGACCCGATGTGGCAACTGATTCCTTCGAGCCGCAGGTGCGGCAACGAGGCATGGTCCCGGTAGATACGCTCCGCGTCAGCGAGAGCGATGCCGAACTTGTGGTCCCGCAGCCCGGTCGCGATGTACGGGTGTGTCTCCGCGTTGATGTCCGGATTGACACGCAGCGCCACGACCGGCCTCGCCCCCAGCCGCCCCGCCATCTCGTTCAGCAGGAGCACTTCGTCTTCTGACTCGCAGTTGAAGCAGCCTACTTTTGATCGCAGCGCGTAGTCCATCTCCTCGACCGTCTTACCCACGCCTGAGAAGACGACCTTCGACGGATCCCCGCCCGCCGCGAGCACGCGAAACAGCTCCCCGCCCGACACGATGTCGAATCCCGCACCCTCTCGGACCAGCAGTGCCAGCACGCCCAGCGACCCGTTCGCCTTGACCGAGTAGTGCACCTCATGATCGATGGTCCGCAGCGCCTGGGTGTAGGCGCGATAATTCCCAACGATCGACTGCGCCGAATAGACGTAGCACGGCGTCCCGAACCGCTCGGCGATCTGTTCCAGAGGGGTCTCTTCGCAGTGCAGCTGGTCTTGCCGGTACTCGAACCCGAGGGTCGGCATCGCAATCGTCGAGTCGGACATGGTTCGCGGGCCTTACGCGGTAATCTTGAGCGCGATCACCGTGCGGTCATCCTCTTGCCGCGCGCCGGAAGAAAACGCCTTCACGTCGTCGAAGATCGCCTGCACCAACTCCCCTGCAGACGCGCCGGGATGTCCGCGCACCACCTCGATCAACCGCGTTTCATCATACTCCGAGCCCGAGGCCTGGCGCGTCTCGGTGATGCCGTCGGAGACGAGAATCACAACGTCCCCGGGCTCGAGATCGAGAGTGACGGCTTCGTAACTGGTACCCTCGAGCAGCCCCAGCGGGACGCCCTCCGCCGCCACGCGGTCCACCTGCCCGTTGCGCCGAACGATTGGTCGCGGCTGGCCGGCATTCGCAACCACCAGGCGTCGCTCGCGGGGGTGCCACTGGGCGAACAGGGCGGTCAGGTAGCGTGCCTCGACCCGCCTCGCCAGCAGCGCCTCATTGAGCTTCTTGAGCAGTACGGTAGACCGGCTGTTGGGCTTCACCAGGTTCCGCAGCAAACCGCTAGCCAGCGCTGCGTATAACGCCGCCGCCGCGCCCTTGCCGCTGACGTCGCCGATGACGATGTCGAGATGATCTCCAGGGAACGGGAAGAAGTCGTACAGATCCCCCGTCACCTCCGTGGCCGCATCGTTCCGCACGGCGATCTCGATGCCCTCGAACTCCGGCTCCGCCGAGGAGAGCAAGTGCTGCTGCAAAGTCCGTGCCGCCGTTAAGTCGCTTTCGAGGCGCACCTTGTTGCGCTCGACCTCTTCGTAGAGCCGTGCGTTCTCAATGGCGGCGGCCACCGTGGGAGCCAGCAGCATCAGCGTGCGCTGATGTTCCGCGGTGAAGGCCCCGACCGTTTCGCACTCGAGGTCGATCACGCCGATGACCTCGTCCTTGATCATCAGGGGCACCGCGACCTCGGATCGAATCGCCTCGATAGCGGCCACGTAGCGCGCGTCCTGGCTGGTATCCCGCACCAGCACAGGCTGCTTCGTGAGGGCCGCGGCGCCGACGATGCCCTGGCCGAGCTTCAGCGTTTCCCACTGGATGCGCTCGTCATAGCGCACGCCAAAGTAGTGTTTGAGCACGTCGCCGCCTTCTTCGAGCAGCAGAATGCTGAACGCGTCGTAGGGAATGATCGTCCTCACCAACCCCGAGATCTTCTTGAGCAACTCGTCAAGATTCAGGATGCGGTTGAACTGTTGCGCGATCTCCGACAGCGTGCGCAGCGTCCGGTTCTGCCTGAGCGTGGCGCGGTAGAGTTGCGCCGCATCGATGGCCAAAGAAAAGCGCGAGCCGATCAACTCCAGCAGTTTGCGCTCGTTGTCGCCGAACGCGTTCGGCTCGGGCGCTTGCACGTCGATCACGCCCACCAACTTGCCGCGCGCCATCAGCGGCACAGCGATCTCCGAGCGCACGTCTTCAATCGCTTCCACGTAGCGGGGGTCGTCGCGGACATCGTTGGCGATCACCGTCTGCATCTCGGCGCCGGCCGCCCCGGTGATGCCTTCCCCGATCTTGATGCGCATGTTGCGGACAACGTCGTCGCTATAACCCGAAGCGAACTGAATCCGCAGCGTACTCTCGCCGCTCTTGAGCAAGACAGCGACCAACTGGTACTCGACCACCTTGCGAATCAGCGCGACCAACTCGCTCAATAGGCTGTCGAGGTCGAGCGAGTGGCCCGCGACGATCTCCGACGCCTCGACGAGAATCGCCAGCGACTCATCGGTTTGCTGTCCGCGACTGAGAGATGTTGCTTGCATGACCAGGGCTACGCCCTTACTATTCCAACGGAACCGGCGGACCGCAAAGTAGGGGCACAGCATGCTGTGCCCGTGTTCGGGTCGCCTCGTCCGAGTCGCCGGGCACGGCATGCCGTGCCCCTACTTTGTCGATTGCGCGGCTTCCGGCTAGCCGGCCGCGACAACCTGCTCCAAAATCTCCACCCCGGCACTCGCCCCGATCCGCGTCGCGCCCGCCCGCATCATCTCCTCCAACCGTGCATGCGTCCGGATGCCGCCCGCCGCCTTGATCCCCATCTCCCCGCCAACGAGCCGGTGCAACAGCGCGACATCCTCCGGCTTCGCCCCGCCAGGACCGAACCCGGTCGACGTCTTTACGAAATCCGCCCCCGCCAGCCGCGCCAGCACCGCGCCCTGGATCTTCTGCGTTTCATCGAGGCACGCCATCTCGAGGATCACCTTCAACTTCGCTCCCGCCTGGCGAGTCAACTCGGCCAGCGAGCGAATCTCGGTGTACACCGAATCCAGCCGGCCCGACCGCAGAGCGCCGATGTTGAGGACCATATCCAACTCGTCGGCGCCCAGCTTCAGCGCCTGCTCCGCCTCGACGCATTTCACCGGCACTGTGTTCGCACCGTGCGGGAAGGCGATCACGGCGCACACCTTCGCATCCGCGCCGGCGAGTTCCCGCACCGCCAATCCCACACGGCACGGATGAACGCACACCGACCAGAACCCGTATTGCCACGCCTCCCGGCACAGCTCGACCACGTCACCGTCGGAAGCATCCGGCGCCAGCAGCGTATGGTCGATCAGCCTGGCGATGCCTTCCTTCGGGGCAACCCAATCGGCGCAGGCCCCGCCGGCCGGCTCCGCTGCGCGAGCGTTGCCGACAGGAGTGCTACAAGCACCACAGCGAGACTCAACGGGGCCAGGCGCACTTCCATTACGGCCAAGCCGAGCCGAAGCGGTCTCGGCGACATCCCGCGCCAGCCGGACGATCTCCTCCCGCGTCATCGATCCAATCAGTTACTCCGGGGGATAGTGTTTCATTCTCTCGTATATTGGCGAACCCGTGCCTCCGGTTGCGCAGACCGTCCCAGATCCGTCTGTAAGGCTGTGGGGCTGTGTGTCGTCACGCCCTGATGACTCGGCGGGTGGAACACTGGAAGCGCGGCCCGCAGTTCGATCAGATGCGCCTCGGCCTCGCTGTAGCGTTCGAGTAGGTAGAGGGCCTGAGCGAGCCCCAGGCGCGACTCCAGGTCGTCGGGCCGATAGGTCAGCGCCTTGCGGTACTGCTCGACACCGCGGCCGTACTCGCCCGAATCGGTCAGCCCGCGGGCCACGTCGTGGTGCTCGGTTGCGCGGTGCTCCCGCGCCCGCCGAAACGCCCCCGTCAGCAGGCCGGTTCCCACGAAGAAGAGCACCCTAACAACAAAGAGACCGACCAGCATCTGCGGCGTCGCGCCCACCGTGGAGGAGAGGCGGGCGCGGCAGTGCGGGCAAGCTGCCCCGGCATGGGGGATCTCGCGGTAGCAGATCAAACAGACGTGGTGGACCGCCATGGGGCTTTTCTCCGGCATAGCGGGAGAACCGCCAGGAGCCTTGGACAGTGATAGATCCTGCCCGGACGCAGTGCCTGTGCGGTGGCGCGGCGACAGGGCCCTGAAGCTGGGCCTTGATCCTGTCCCTTGGGACGGCCGGACGCCCAGTTGCGGAACGTGAAAGCTTCCGTCTACGAGGAAGATGCCGAGGGGGCCACCGAGCCGACGGTTGCTTGGATGTGGTCGCGGAAGTCCCCCAGCTTCTTGACAGCCTCTTCTTTATCCGGGATGGGGAGGTCGGCGACGATGTCAGCGATCGTGTCTTCCGAGGTGATCTGCATCACGTTGTAGCCGAGGGCGTCGGCGATGTCGCTTGAGGCCTTCACCAACGAGAGTAACGAACCGTCGGTCGCTTCCGCTTCGTGATGCTGAGCGATCGCCCCGACAAACTCGGCGGGCAGGTTCCAACTGTGTGCCAGCCACTCGCCGGCCGCACAGTGATCAACGTCAAACAAATGACGCTCACATTCCAACTCGTTGAAGCCGTGCTCGCGAGCGACATCGAATAGATTGCCGTACTCGACCGGATAGCAAGCCAGCAGCGCCAGCCGGCCTACGTCGTGTAGCAGGCCCGCGGTATAGGCGCGGCCGCGCGGCAGGTTCATCATCGACGCTAGCTCTTCGGCCACCAGCCCACAGGCCACACTGTGGTCCCAACAAACCCGAAGACTCTGGTTGTGGAGGAAGCTCTGCGAGAATCGCCCCAGCGCCACGGTCAGCGCCAGGCGTTTCACGACATCCGTGCCGAGCACGACCATCGCGTGCGAGATGTTGTCGATCCGCCGGCTGAGCCCGTATAGCGCCGAGTTCGACACGCGCAGGATCTCGGCCGACAGGGCAGGATCGATCCTCAGCAGATCCGAGACCTTCTTCATCGATACTTCTTCGTCGTCGAGCAGGCTCAAAAGTTGCAGCGCCACGGCCGGGAACGGAGGCAGCGATTTCAGCGCCCACGGCTTGGTCCCCACCGACCCGATGTCAATGGCATTCGCTGCGGGAGCGTCGGTTTGCGTTGACATAGTTCACCCCACAGGTAAATCGACGGGGAGCCGGGCGGGCTTTATCCCCAGATGGCTGCAAGCGCTTCACTCCTTGGCGAGCAGTCCGAGGAGTGATGTTTGGCTGCCGCCACGGTCCTTAATCCCCGAGAAAACGCCCGCATTTCTTCCCGAGTTAAGGTTAATGACCTTCAAAGAGTCGATCCTTCCCGCCGTCGGAGCATAAAGCGTTGTCGCGGCTGAACCGATATAGCTCTCGAAGAGACAGCCTCGCGGACGCACACGGGTCCGTAGGCGGACTCGGGCGTTGCCGGTGCTTGCCGGGCTCTTGCTCCGCAGGTTGATCACCGCCAGGCCCCAGCTTCAGTTTTCGACCGGAGGCAAACCGTATGACCGATAGGCCTATTGAGAACGCAATTGTGGAGCTCCGCCGGGAGCTCGCACAAATCGACCAAGTCATCAAGCTGCTCGAAATGATCTCCGTGGGCAAGCCGCGCCGCGGACGTCCGCCAAAGTTTATTGCCGAGGCCCTCAAAGCCGCGGGGAGAACCCCTGAACCCCGGGCGCGTAAGAAGAAGAGAAAACAGAACGGGAGTTCCTAGGCGGGCTTGGCGTGTCCCGCTGAGATGGAAAGAAACAGAGCCGGGGGCGTCGGCTCAGACACTCGGCGCTCAACGCCTCGTTCTTGTCGGCGCCCACCCTGAACCGATACAGTGGGGGCATGCATAGTGAGCGGCTGTTGGATCATTTCCAGCATCCCCGGAACGTCGGCGAGATCCCGGACGCGGATGTCCGCGTGGAGGTTTCGAACCCCATCTGCGGCGACATCCTGCGCCTGACGGCCAAGCTCAACAGCGGACGGGTCGAGACGATTGGCTACCTGACCCGCGGCTGCACCGCCTCGATCGCGGTCGGGTCCGCCCTCACCGAACTACTCCAAGGCCGGACCGGCGCCGAAGCACTCGCCATCACCAAGGAGCAGGTTGAGGAGGCCGTCGGCGGACTCTCGAACGAGTCCAAGCACGCCGCGTTGCTCGCCGTCGATGGCGTCAAGGCTCTCGCCAAGGCGATGGACGCCGGTGCGGCCTGAGCCGGTGATCCCAGCCGCCAGCCTGCGTTTCTCACTACGTGGCGAGGCCAGGTGCGTGAGAAGGCCGTCAGGACGAGGCGCGAGCCGCTTGGCGCGCGGAAGTGTACTAGACCGTACATTGAGCACGGCAAGCAAGCGCAACGAAGTCATGGCGGTCTTATCGCGTGCTTCGGCCGTCAGGTGGTGAGAAACGCAGGCTGCCTCGCTGTGGGTCTGGCGGTTGCTCGAACGCCTCGGCCACGGCGAAGGTCAGCGAAGTCGCTGTCGCCGTGGCCCTCCGCTCCTCAGGACTACGGCCAGACCAGTTTCCCCAGAATGCATGGATGCCGTGCCCCTGTGGCGGACGGAACGTTGGCCGGCCGGCGGTGGAAGGTCTCATAGGCAAGCACTGCGAAGGCAATCGCTTCCTTCGCATCGCTTTCGATGCCAAACTCGTCCGACATACGAAGGTCAATTCCAGGCAGCAAGTCCCCAAGACGCCGCATCAATTCCACATTGCGCGTGCCCCCACCCGAGGCAATGATGTCGTCAACTCTCACCCGCGGCGTCACAAACCTTTCGACCGCACCCGCAATCGTGGCTGCCGTGAAAGCGCTCGCCGTAGCCATCAAGTCGGCGGGCTCAAGACCCTCGTCAACAAGGGCCGCCACGAACTCCTCCCCGAAGGCTTCCCGCCCGGTCGTCTTCGGTGGCGGCCTCTGGAAGTAGTCGGCCGTCACCAGCCGGGCCAGCAGTCCCTCGTCAGCGGTTCCGGACGCCGCCAGCTCGCCGTCCTTGTCGTACCGTTCCGCCCCCTCGGAGAACCGGTCCGCCAGCGCGTCCATGATCATGTTGCCCGGCCCGGTGTCGAACGCCAGCACATCTTCGGGCGTGCCGCCGGCTGGGATCGCCGTGACGTTCGCAATGCCGCCGATGTTGAGCGCCACGCGGCCGCGCTTCTCATCGCGGTAGAGCAGGTAGTCGACAAACGGCACCAACGGCGCGCCCTGTCCCCCGGCCGCCACATCCGCGGGACGGAAGTCGGCCACCACCGGCGCGCCCGTCCGCTCGGCGATCAGCGCCGGCTCGCCAATCTGCAGCGTGCTCGCAACCTCGCGCCCGCCGAGGCGGCTCGGCGTCGGTTGATGATAGATGGTCTGCCCGTGGCAGCCCACCAACTCGAGTTGAGCGAGCGAGACGCCGGAGAGGCGGCAGGTCTCGGCGACAGCCTCGCCGTAGAGTTGGCCCAGCAGGAAGTGGATCTGGCTGATTTGCGCGGTGTGGGTGTCGGCGTTCGAGACCGCGAGAACGGCCTCGCGCACTTCGGCGTCGTAGGGAAACGAGTGGAAGGCCCGCGGCGTGACCGTCTGGTCGAACCCGCTCCCTGCGATCTCGACCAGCGCGACATCGATGCCGTCCACCGACGTTCCGCTCATGACTCCGGCGACCAGCATGTTACCGAGCCGTGACCGTAAGGGAGCGGTCCGGCACAAGACCTGACGCTACGCTCAAGGCCGCTAGACCGGAACGCTTGGTTCGGTCGGCATCCGTTCTCCCGCTGAAACGATCACTTTCAGTTTCTATAGAGCGCTCAGTGGACATCGCGGCGTGCATATCTGTTTCCCGGAGTCGTCACGAAGCTCGCCGTTCCTTGCCGGACCGCTCCCTTACGGTCACGGCTCGGTTTGACAGCGTGCCTCTACTCTTTCAACCGCTGCTGCCACTTTTCAATCAGGCTCAACGCGTCGATCGGCCGCACCTCATCGAGGTTCACCGCGCCCAGCTCCTCGGCGATCTCATGCGCGGCCGGGTTGAAGATCGACACCTGCGTGGGCGACTCCGCGGGATCACTCGACAGATCCTCCGTCACCGACTGCTCGCGCACCTCGTGCCGCAACAGCACCTCCCGCGCCCGGTTGATCACGTTCAACGGCAGCCCGACCAGCCGTGCGACCTCGATGCCGTAACTGCGGTCCGCCTTGCCCGGCTCCACCTTGCGCAGGAACACGATGTGGTCGCCCGACTCCTTCACCGAGACGTGCAGGTTCACCACGCCCTGCAACTGTTCGGCCAGCTCGGTCAGCTCGTGGTAGTGCGTGGCGAACAAGGTCTTCGCCCGTGTACGGGTGTGAATGTACTCGACGACCGCCCAGGCGATCGCCAGGCCGTCGAACGTGGACGTGCCGCGCCCCACCTCATCGAGCAAAATCAAGCTCGCCGGCGTCGCCGTGTTCAAGATCTGCGCCGTTTCGGTCATCTCGACCATGAAGGTCGAACGTCCGCTGGCCAGATTGTCGCTCGCCCCGATACGCGTAAAGATCCGATCGATGATCGGCAGCTTCGCCGAGCGGGCGGGCACGAACGATCCCATCTGGGCCAGGATGGCGATGATCGCTGCCTGCCGCAGATAGGTCGACTTGCCGCCCATGTTAGGCCCGGTGATGACCGCCAGCAGGTGATTCTCGTTGTCGAGATACACATCGTTGGAGATAAAGCGCTCGCGGCCCTCGGTCTCGGCCAGCCGCTCGATGACAGGGTGACGTCCACCGGCAATCTGGATCTCACCGCGCGAGCTGAACTCCGGTGCCACGTAGTCATGCTCGGCAGCGATCTGCGCCAAACCTTGCAGCACGTCCAGCTCGGCCACGGCCGCCGCAGTCGCGCGAATGCGCTGCGCCTCGCCCGCCAACCAGGTCCGCAGCTCCTCGAACAGCCTCTTCTCGATCTCGAGGATGCGCTCTTCGGCCTCGAGTATCTTCTGTTCGTACTCCTTCAGCTCGGGAGTCGTATAGCGCTCGGCGTTGACCAGCGTCTGCTTGCGATCATACTCCTCGGGCACGTTCGCGAGGTTCGCCTTCGAGACCTCGATATAGAAGCCGAAAACGTTGTTGAACCGCACCTTCAACGACTGAATGCCCGTCTTTTCGCGCTCGCGGGCCTCCATCTGCGCGATGTAGGCGCGGCTGTTCTGGCGGATGTCGCGCAGCTCATCGAGATCGCCGTCGACACCTTCGCGGATGACGCCGCCGTCGGCCAGGTTGATCGGCGGTTCATCTTTCAGCGTGCCGCCAATGCCGTCGCGGATGTCGGCCAGATCGTCCATGCGCTCGTGGATCTCGTGCATGCGAGGCGATTTCATCGGCGCGGTCAACGCCCTCAACTGTGGCAGGCGCTGCAGGGAGGCGCCCAGCCCGACCACGTCCCGGGGCGTCGCCGAACCTAGCGTCACTTTCGCCAGCAGGCGCTCGATATCGAGCACGTGCTCGAGCTGATCGCGGATCTCGCTCCTCGATACCAACTCGGCGCGCAACTCGCCCACGCCATCGCGGCGGGAGCCGATCTCGTCGCGGTTGACCGAGGGCCTCAGCAGCCACTGGCGAATCAGACGCGCGCCCATCGCTGTCCGCGTTCTATCGATGACTCTGAGCAGCGTCGAGTCGGCCGGCCCACCGAACAGCGGCTCGACCAATTCCAAGTTGCGCACTGTGATGGGGTCGAGCACCATCCAGTCTTGCTGGCGGTAGTAAGTCGGCCGGTCGAGGTGCTGCAGCGCCGCCCGTTGCGTGTCGCGCAAGTAGTGCAACACCGCCCCCGCCGCGGCCAAGGCCGCAGGGTGGTCGGAGTCGCCGAGCCCGTCGAGCACCTGCAGCTTGAAGTGGTCGCGCAACGTTCGCTCGGCGTAGGAGGTATCGAACACCCATCCCTCCAGCTCCGTACGCAGCCGGCCGTTCGAGCCCGAGCGCATGGCCGGTTCATCAGGGAACAGCGGACCCGCCGAGGGAATCAGCACTTCCTTGACCCCCAAGCTCTCGAGCGCGCCGTCGACCTCCGACGGCTCCAGCTCCGTCATGCGAAACTCGCCCGTCGACACATCGACATAGGCCAACCCGGCGGTCTGGCCCCGATCGGCGACGGCGGCCAGGTAGTTGTTCTCGCCGGATTTGAGCAGCGACGTGTCACTGGCCGTTCCCGGCGTGACCACCCGGGTCACTTCGCGGCGGACGATTGTCTTGGTCTTCTTCGCGTCCTCCACCTGGTCGCACACAGCAACCCGATGGCCCTTGGCGATCAGCTTGGCGATATAGCCGTCGGCTGCGTGGAACGGGACCCCACACATCGGAACGGGCCGGCCTTTCTCTTTATTACGCGAGGTCAGGGTGATCTCGAGATCCCGAGAGGCGACCACGGCATCGTCGAAGAACAACTCGTAGAAGTCACCCAGCCGAAACAGCAGCAGCGCATTAGGGAACTCGCTCTTGATGCCGTGATACTGGCGCATCAAGGGAGTTGTGGGCGGGGAGGCCATGCTCAATTGGCGATTATAGCGGAGGGGTGTATGGGCACCCGCTGCCGCGCGAGCATTAGGGGAAACGTCTGCCGGCGGCCCTCAATCAGGCGACGCGATATTTATCCACCGCCGCATCGTCAAGACTGACGCCAAGGCCCGGCTTGGTGGGAACCTCGTAGAACCCGTCTTTCATCGTGAACGGCTCGACCATCAGGTCGTCTTCGAGAACGTGGGTGATGCTGATGGTGTACTCGATGCCGGGAAGTGCGGCAGCCTGATGCGCCTGGAACACCTGGTTGATGCCGTCTTCGATGCTGTGCTCGACCCACAGAGGAATTTTGGTGACCTCGGCCATCAGAGCGCGCTGCACCAAGGTCTTGCCCATCGGTCCGCCGATCACGAACGAGTCCAGCAGCCCCTCGCGGATATACGGCATCGGGTCTGGCGTCATGTGCTCGGAAAGTTGTAGCGGCAGCTTTCCCTTCAATTGCCGGTAGCCCTCGATGCCCGGCCGCTTGATCGGCGATTCGATGGCGAAGTAGTTGTTCAGCTTGGCGAGGCCTTCGCAGAAATGGATCGTCCGGCCGACCGAGCCCCACCAGGCGTTGGCGTCCGCCCAGATGCGGAAATCGCTGCCGACCACCGAGCAGATAGCCTCGGCCTGCGCAATCGGGTCCTCCCACGGGCGCGCCTTCACCTTGTGGACCTTGTACCCCTCCCTCTCGCCGCGCTGGGCCTCCGCCGCCATCAGATCGGGCGGGTAACACTGGCTCCACCACGTCTGAACGATGCGCTCCTTCGGGCTGGTGCCGAACAGGCGCGATACCGGCAGCCCCGCCGCCTGGCCGATCAGGTCGTAGACCGCCACCAGAAGACCCCGCAGGCTGTCGTCGAGCAGAAACTCCCAGGGCGACCGCCCCACCATGCTTTTGAGCTTCGCGTGGATCTGCTCCTGATTCGGCATCGTCGCGTTGCAGATCCCCACGAGTCCTTCGTCGGTGTGGATCTTGACCATCGTCGGCCGGAAGTCGGTCTGGAAGCGGTTCTGGCGGAAGAAGCTCGCCGTCCATGCCTCCCGAACCGGCTCGTAGAAAGGGATTTTGGTCGGGATCACCTCGAAGCGGCTGATCCGCGAAGTCAGAGCGCTTCCCGGGGTTGCGGCCGCCGCGTCATGCATCGGGAGAGCGGCCGCGGCCCCCAACGTCCCGAGGGACTGCAAGATATGACGGCGGCTCGGTTTCGGCATCGGAAGCTCCTGGTTTTCAAGTTCTAGAGGACCGGACTGAAGACGCCACATGCCAAGGCACGTGGCGACATGACTCTCGGCCGCATGACTCGCGGGCGCCCGTGCAGTCTCAGCCAAAGACTATAGCATCCCGCCGATCGCCGCTCCGCGCCCGTTGACGCCGTCGAAGTTGCCCACTCAGCCAGCGAAACACAACGCAGCATGTCACGGCGGCATTTCAGCAGGACATACAAAAAGTCCTAGTACTTTTGCGAAACTGGTGGGAAAGTGGGTACGTGGCGAGCGCTATAGTCGAGCCATTTCCAGAGCCTCGGCGGGCGTTGCGTCTTCGTGAACGATCGCACAGATGGCTCGCAGCGCTTAGGCGGGATCGGGCTGTTGCCAGATGGAGCGGCCGAAGATCACGCCGGAGGCGCCGGCTGCAAGCACCTCGTCGACCAGCTCCAGCGTGTCCTTGAGGGTGGTGTCGCGGAACGGCCCTCCGGCGACCAACACCGGACGGCCCGTGGCATGGACAATCCTTCGGAAGTGGTCGACGTCGCCGGGGTAGCGCGTCTTAACCCGCATTTTCAATTTGATGTTTGACATCCCGACCTTCCAGCGGCCTTGAGCGTCTTTATTCATAGGGGCTAGCGCCCGATGAGGACGCCATGGAGGCCAACACCCAATGGGTGAAAAACAAACCAAGCCATTCCAGCTAAGTTTCAATGGACTTCTCAAAGTCGATTTCCAGGGATCGCACGTCACTTCCGACGGTGGCCTGATTTTGGTTCGCGAACTGGACGAACGGCTCGGTCTCGGAGAACTGATTGACGAGCATCTCAGCGACTCCCGGCAAGGCACAAACAAGCAGTTCACGCTCGCTGATCTGTTGCGGCAGTCGGTGTACAGCCGACTCGCCGGCTACGAGGACCTCAACGACGCCGAGCGGGTTTCGATCGATCCGACGTTTCGGCTGATCGGTTCGCAGAAGATCTGGGATCGCGGTGCGGCCTTGACCTCGACGCTGCACGGCTTCGAGACGGAGATGCTGGCGAGCGAAGAGAACCTGCTGGGGCTGATGGCGCTGAACCGAGAGCTGGTCGGGCAAGCGGAAGCGTTCGACGACGCCGAGCGGGTCGTTCTGGACCTGGACTCCACCGAGAGTCCGGTCCATGGCCAACAGGAAGGCAGTGCCTACAACGGACACTTCGAGTCGGTCTGCTACCACCCGTTGCTTTTGTTCAACGGTCATGGTGATTGCCTCGCTGCCAAGCTGCGTCCAGGCAACGTGCACAGCGCCGAGGACTGGGATGAGCTCTTGTTGCCGGAGATCGAGCGCCAACAGGCTGCGGGCAAGCAGGTCGCCTTCCGGGGCGATGCGGCCTTTGCGAAGCCGGAAGTTTATGAGGCTTCGGAGGAACGCGGAGTACAGTACGCCATTCGCATTCCGGCCAACAAGAGCTTGGAGCTGGAGATCGAAGACATCCTGTTTCGCCCGCCGGGAAGGCCTTCCCGCAAGCCCTTGGTGCGCTACAAGAGTTTTCGCTATCAGGCGGAGAGTTGGTCGCAGGCGAGGCGGATCGTCGCTAAGGTCGAGCATCACCAGGGCGAGCTGTTCCCGCGCGTCGGATTCATCGTGACGAGCATGAGCTTGCCGAGCCGCTCGGTGGTGCGCTTCTACAACAAGCGCGGCACGGCGGAACAGTGGATCAAGGAAGGCAAGCAGGCGACGCACTGGACGCGATTGTCGTGCCATCGATTTCGGGCCAACGAAGTGCGGTTGCAACTGAGCGTGCTGGCCTACAACCTGGGCAATCTTTGGCGGCGGCTGGGGCTTCCGCAGCGAATCAAGAGTTGGTCGCTGACGAGCTTGCAACACAGGTTGATGAAGACCGGCGGTCGGCTGGTCAAGCACGCGCGGTATTACTGGCTCTTATTGGCGGAGGGACATCTGAACCGGCGGCTGTTCGGCGACATGCTGCACAAGATCTGGGCGCTGCCGCTGCCGAGTGGGTAGCATTGCCGGAGTGAGGATCAACAGCTTTTGGCTCCAAAAGGTTTCGCAAGGAGCAGTGTCGGCCGGAGCGCCGTTCAAGCCGCTCAATCAACGACTGTGAGCGGTCGAACCAGCTCTGGCGACTACCAGCAGAGGTGATGTGCAGGGTTCAGCGTGAAAGGACGTGCTGTTCGGAGCGGAGCGGGTGTATACTGTGGCCGTGCCAGGGCCAAAATGGAAATCCTGGCTTAGGCTCTCCGGTCCCAACCCACAAACGTGAAGAGCATCGGCGACCTGGGCGCAGTCGGGGCAGAGTGTCTGTCCAGTCCCGATGTCTTCACCCTCGACGCCGCACAGCGTGATCGACTCGCTGTAGACCGCCTCACTGACGACCGTCAGCCAGCTCCGTGGTGGCTGAACCTGATCGCCTTCGGAGCACAAGCTGAATCCCTGGAGCGCCACGAAAGTGGCGAGATGATCTCCGTCGCCGGCCCCTTGAAGCGGTCTTACTGGACGAACCAGGACGGCGAGGTTCGGGAAAGCTGGGGTATGCTTGTAGAGTCAAATGGATGTCAAATGGAGTACGAAACGGTTCTTTGCCGAGTTGACTCCCCGATTGGAGAGGGCGCGAGTCCGAGCGGCCGAGCTCGACCGAGAGCTGGCGCCCCGATTCAACGTCTTCGACTACGTGCGAAATGATGAACTGGGGCTTTCTCGAATCATCGCCGATTTGCTCGACCCGAAGGCAAGCCATGGTCAGGGCACGGTATTTCTCCGGAGTTTGCTGAGCTTGGAGGGATTGAGAACCGCTCGACGTTGGCCCACCATCGACTCGCGGGGGGTTCAAGTTGTCGTCAAACCCGAGCATGTGATCCAATGCGGCCGGCGTCTCGACGTCTTCGTTGAGATCGGCACCGATGAACAGCGCTACTGTCTGGCCATTGAGAACAAACCGTACGCTGGCGACCACGAGAATCAGGTTCAGGACTACCTCGCATGGCTCAATGGGAAATACCCGGAACGGTTTCTTCTCTTATACATCTCCCCTAACGGCGAGCGCCCGTCGGAATGGAGCATTCGAAAGGCGGAACTTGAGAAATGGAGAAACGGCTTTGCCATCATGCCGTACTGCGAAGGCTCCGAGGAACGAACCGACAAAGATCTCTTCCGCATTCCGCACTCGTTCGCCGACTGGATCGGGGAGTGCCGACGGAACTGCGAAGCGGACCGCCTGCGGGGGTTCCTGCGCGAATTCGAGATCTTCTGCAACCGGAGATTTGGAGAACCAGCCATGACATCCGACAGCGAAAGGAATGCTGCTTCTGAATTCATATTGTCTCAACCGGATCATCTGGAGACCGCTCAGGCGGTGTTCGAGTCTTGGCCCGATGTCAAAGCGCACGTATGTCAACAGTTTCTGAAAAGACTCTGTTCTCGGATCGAGACATCCGTAAAGGAGAATGAGACGCTGAAGGAGTTCGCCGACGACATGCACATCGACTATAAGTAGGAGGATAAGGCGTGGAAAACCAACGTCTGGCTATATAGGGAGTGTTGGACTCAATATCGAGTGGAACAACAACTCCATGGGCGGACCTCCATTACACTGTCCAATGAACACGCAGGTCCGAATGGCTGGGGTTTTTCTGTAAGCTCTCCAATGAGCAGGGAGGAAATGCCGGCCGAACTTAAGGAACGGCGACAGCGTCTCGATACAAAGTTCGTGAGTGCGTTTGGTTGTGGCAGAATTACCGACCGGTGTCCATGGTGGTGGGATAAGGTGGATGAGGACAAAAAGAATTGGAGTTCACTCGTCCCGGATTTGCATCAGGAGTGCAAAGAGCAAAGCGACGAAATCACGAAGTACTTCGTTGACAAGTTCACTGAAATTGCGGTGAAAGCGATACCGGTAATCAACGACATTGAGGGTTAAACCAGGATTTCCATTTTGGCCCTGGCACGGCGACGGTATACACCCGCGCTGCCCCGAATACCACGTCTTTTCGCGCTGAACCCTGCACATCACCTCCGCCGTTAGGCGCTAGGGCTCGTCCGTCTGCTCACAGACGTTGTTTGAGCGGGCTGAACGGTGCTCCGGCCGACAATGCTCCCTGCGAAACCTTTTTGGAGCCAAAAACTGTTGATCCTCACCCGGGCAACGCTACCCACCCGGCACAGGCAGCGCCCAGATCCGTCGCAGCATGTCGCCGAACAGCCGCCGGTTCAGATACCCCTCGGCAGTACCGGGTGATCAAGTGGGCGGAATATAACGAGAGCTTGCGCCAACGGGGTGACCTGACGATTTGGGTCAGTGAGGAGGCTCAAAGTGTGTGGAGCGCGCCGCGCCGCACGTCACGGGGTGGTCAGCGCAGATACTCGGATTTGGCGATCGAGACATGCCTGATGCTGCGCACGGCATACCATCTTGGACTGCGTCAGACACAGGGGCTTATGGGTTCCATCGGCACGCTCATGGGGTTGGATATACGGGTACCGGATTACTCCATGCTGTCGCGTCGCGCAAACGGGGTGAGCATCGCTCAGGTGATGAGGCAAGCAGGATCTGTGCCTATCCATCTGCTGGTCGACAGGTACTGGCCTCAAGATCTTCGGCGAGGGCGAAGGGCTAGCGCAGAAGCATAACACCAAGGGAATACGCCGCCGCTGGCGCAAGCTCCACCTCGGACTGGACCTCGCCAGCGGGGCGATTGTTTGCGCCGCTCTGACTCACGATAACGTTGGAGACAGCACAGCCTTACCCGGCCTCCTGGATCAGCTGGATGCCCCGGTCACGGGCTTTCTGGCTGACGGCGCCTACGATGGAGCGTCCACACGAAATCTGCTGAGGCAGCGGTATGGGGAGACCCTGGATGTGGTCATACCGCCGCCAAAGGACGCAGTGATCCGCCTGCAATCGGCGCGTGATGCGACCGTTCGGGATCGCCATATTGCCCAAATCCGCAGCAACGGGTGCATGGCCTGACAGACGGCAACAGGGTACAACCAGCGCAGCTGAATAGAAACGCAGATGGGCCGTTGGAAGAGCGTCATCGGCCCCAAACTCAAATTCCGCAGCTTCTCCAGGCAGATCACGGAGGTCCAACTCGACCGAAAAGTCCTGAACACAATGACCGCGCTCGGACGGCCTGTGTTCGAACGCATCTCCTGACGCTACGGCTTGGGAAAGGGAGAATTCCGTTTCCATCCCTATCCGTGCAACAAGACTGATCGAACCGATGACCTCTACCGCTGAAACCGAACTTGCTTGAGCTTCCAATAAACATTGGTTCCTTTGAGTTCCTCGTTGTCTTCGGCGTAGTCGAAGGGCGGTTTGCCATCGTGGTCCCGTGCGGCAGGGTCTGCGCCCGCTTCCAACAGCGCCGTTACGGTTTCGGTAGCGT
This sequence comes from Bryobacterales bacterium, assembly GCA_965261065.1. Classification (GTDB taxonomy): domain Bacteria; phylum Acidobacteriota; class Terriglobia; order Bryobacterales; family UBA6623; genus JAKZVK01. Next base: position 1,529,064 of record OZ253444.1, read on the forward strand.
CGTGGTGCGCCGCAAAGTGCAGCGGGGTTACGCCTCTGTCGTCTCGCGCGTTCAGGTCTGCACCCGCCTCCAGCAGCGCCGTCACAATTTCGGCAGGCCGTGCATGATGCAGCGGGATTTGGCCAAATGTGTTTCGTGCGGCAGGGTCTGCGCCCGCTTCCAGCAACGCCTTCACAGCTTTGGCAGTTCGTGCAGAATGCAGCGGGGTATCGCTGTGTTTATCCCGCGCGTTCACGTCCGCGCCCGCTTCCAACAGCGCCGTTACGGCTTCGACAGTCCCAAACGCCGCCGCCTCACGCAGCGGGGTTGAGCCGCTTATGTCCCGCACGTTCACGTCCGCGCCCGCTTCCAGCAACGCTGTCACGGTTTCAGCAGTCCCGAGCATCGCCGCGCGATGCAGCGGGGTTGAGTACGTTTCGGTTCGTGCTTCCAGGTCTGCGCCTGCTTTCAGCAGCACCGCTACGGCTTGGGCAGTCCCCATCCCCGCCCCCGCATGCAGCGGGGTTAAGCCACAGTTGTCCCGTGCGTTCAGGCCGGCCCCTGCTTCCAGTAGCGCCGTCACGGCGTTAGCAGTCCCGAACATCGCCCCCGCATGTAGCGGGGTTGAGCCACATTTGTCCCGCGCGTTCAGGTCGGCCCCCGCTTCCAGCAGCAACGCCGTCACGGCTTCAGTAGTCCCCATCCCCACCGCCACATGCAGCGGGGTTAAGCCATTTTTGTCCCGCGCGTTCAGGTCCGCTCCTGCTTCCAGCAACGCCGTCACGGTTTCAGCAGTCCCAAACGCCGCCGCGCGATGCAGCGGGGTTAAGTACGTTTCGGTTCGTGCTTCCAGGTCCGCGCCCGCTTCCAACAGAGCCGTCACAGCTTCGCCACTCGTAGCTGCGCCACCCACCGCAAAATGCAGCAGGGTCCAACTATCTTCAGTGGCTGCGTGCAAATTCGCACCTGCCTTCAGCAGCGCCGTTACGGCTCTGGCAGTCCCAAAATGCGCCGCAAAATTCGGCAGGTTCCAACCATCTTCTGTGCGCACGTTCAAATTTGCACCTGTCTTCAGCAGCGCTGTTATGACTTCGGCAATCTGTGCTGGACTCTTCGAAGTTAAGTCGACTTCGGTTCGCGCGTTCAGGCCCTGGCCTCCGAACAGCAGCGCCATCGAAGCTTCAGCAATCCCCATCTCCGCCGAGCGAAGCAGCTTGTCTACGCCTTCTAATTCCTGCTCGTCCATGTCTGCTCCTTCGGGTTTGTCTTTTCTCCAACGTCGCAAGCAACAAGCGCCACGCCGATGTGATTGGTTTTTTGCGGCGCGCCGGGGAACTCGTTTCGATCTCGCACCTTGAATTGGAACCCCGCGTTCAGCTTTCCGCAATCGTGCAGGAACGCCAAGACGGTCAAGCGCACGGCCGTCGTGTGCGAAAAGCCGCCAGGACCGGATGCCTGCTCACCTCTAACCAAGCACTGCTGTCCAAATTAGCTGGGCGGAGCAGAGACGGCTGCTGAAAACACGCGAGAAAGCCTCGCCAAAGGGCTGCTCTGGGGACCAGGTTGCCGCTTTGGACAAGATAGAAATCATGCTGCTGTCTCAACCCGCATTTTCAATTTGATGTATAAGCTTCAGACCATCCAGCGACCTTCAGCGTCTTTATTGATAGGGGCTAGAGCCCGATAAGGACGCCATGGAGGTCAACACCCGATGGGTGAAAAAGAAAACAAGCCGTTTCAGCTCACGTTCAATGGATTTCTCAAAGTCGATTTCCAAGGATCGCGAGTCACCTCGGATGGCGGTCTGATTCTCGTTCGCGAACTGGATGAACGACTCGGACTCGGCCAGCTGATCGACGAGCATCTCAGCGACTCGCGACAAGGCTTGAACAAGAAGTTCGCGCTGGCCGATCTGCTGCGGCAGTCGGTCTACAGCCGACTCGCTGGCTACGAGGACCTCAATGACGCCGTTCGAGTATCCGCCGATCCGACCTTTCGCTTGATCGGCTCGAAGAGGAACTGGGATCGCGGAGCAGCCTTGACCTCGACGCTGCATGGCTTCGAGACGGAGATGCTGGCGAGCGAAGAGAACTTGCTGGGGCTGATGGCAGTGAACCGGGAGCTGGTCGCGCAAGCCGAAGCTCCCGACGGTTCAGACCGCGTGGTGCTCGACATGGACTCCACGGAGAGCCCCGTCCACGGCCAACAGGAAGGCAGTGCCTACAACGGCCATTTTGAGTCCCTCTGCTATCACCCGCTGTTGCTGTTCAACCAGCACGGCGACTGCCTAGGCGCGAAGCTGCGTCCCGGCAACGTGCACAGCGCCGAGGACTGGGACGAGCTGCTACTGCCGGAGATCGAACGACAACAGGCGGAGGGCAAACAGGTGACGTTCCGCGCCGACGCCGCCTTCGCCAAGCCCTAGATCTACGAGGCGATGGAGGAGCGCGGCGTGGACTACGTGATTCGCATCCCGGCGAACAAGAGCCTGGAGCTGGAGATCGAGGACATCCTGTTTCGGCCACCGGGCAGGCCGAACGCCAAGCCCCTAGTGCGCTACAAGAGTTTTCGCTATCAGGCCGAGAGCTGGTCGAAGGCAAGGCGAGTTGTCGCCAAGGTCGAGCATCACCAGGGCGAACTATTCCCGCGCGTCGGATTTGTCGTGACGAGCATGAGCTTGCCGAGCCGCTCGGTCGTGCGGTTCTACAACAAGCGCGGCACGGCGGAGCAGTGGATCAAAGAAGGCAAACAGGCCACGCACTGGACCCGCTTGTCGTGTCACCGCTTCCGAGCCAACGAGGTACGGCTGCAACTCAGCGTGCTGGCCTACAACCTGGGCAACCTGTGGCGGCGGCTAGGGCTGCCGCAGCGAATCAAAAGCTGGTCGCTAACGAGTTTGCAACACAGGTTGATGAAGACCGGCGGTCGGCTGGTCAAGCATGCTCGCTACTACTGGTTGCTGCTGGCGGAGGGGCATCTGAACCGGCGGCTGTTCGGTGACATGCTGCATAGGATCTGGGCGCTGCCTGTGCCGGGTGGGTAGCGTTGCCCGGGCGAGGATCAACAGTTTTTGGCTCCAAAAAGGTTTCGCAGGGAGCAGTGTCGGCCGGAGCGCCGTTCAGTCCGCTCAATCAACGTCTGTGAGCGGACGGACGAGCCCTGGCGCCTACCGGCGGAGGTGATGTGCAGGGTTCAGCGCGAAAAGACGTGGTATTCGGCGCAGCGGGGGTGTATCCTGTGACCGTGCCAGGGCCAAAATGGAAATCCTGGCTCAATTAGGCCTCCATTCCCGTCAGTAATAATTGCCGCGGCGGCTCGGGTTCGCTGCCCGGCGGCGGGTGGAACGGTTCGTCCAGCCAGGCGAACAATTCACGGTGCACAAACAACTGCTGCCGCAACAAAGCGACCAGATGGGACAAGCTCCAGCCCCAGCGCGCCCGCAGCTTGAGGTAACGCAGCAGCAAAATCGCGATCAGCGCCGTCCAGATCTGGATCTTCAGCGCGTTCGCCGAGGTGCCCACGAAGTCCCAGCCGGAACCGAGGTCGTTGATGGCCGTGGCGAGAGCGCTCCCGTTACGCACGCTGATCGTCAGGACGAGCCCTGGCGCCGTAGCGCGGATGTATATTGTGGGCTGAGCCAGGGGGCAAAGAGAGGTCTTGGCCAAAGTTGATTTTCGGGCTGCGATTTACAATGGGAGGACACCGTGTCCTACGTATTCTACGACACCGAGACCACCGGAACCGAAACGGCCTTCGATCAAATCCTGCAATTTTCTGCCGTCAGGACGGATGACGATCTCAACGAGCTGGGACGCTTTAACATAAGGTGCCGCTTGCTGCCGCATATCGTTCCATCGCCGGGGGCGCTCCGTGTCACCAGTGTCACACCGGCAATGCTGACCAATCCAACGCTGCCGTCCCACTATGAAGCGATCCGGCAAATCCGAGCCAAACTTCTGGAGTGGTCGCCGGCAACGTTCATCGGCTTCAATTCGCTTAAGTTCGACGAGCCCCTGCTGCGACAAGCCCTGTTTCAGACTCTTCACCCAGCCTATCTGACGAACACCAACGACAACGCACGCTCCGATGTGATGCGCGTGGCGCATGCGATCAGCATCTATGCGTCAGATAGTATAGTCGTGCCGACCGACGACCAGGGCCAGCAAACCTTTCGCCTTGAACGCCTTGCGCCCACGAACGGTTACAATCACGACGAGGCGCACGAAGCAATGGCGGACGTGGAGGCAACCATCTACATAGCCCGCCTAGCGCGGGACCGTGCGCCGCACGTCTGGCAGGCCATGGACCGCGCGAGCACAAAAAATGCCGTCAAGGCATATGTCGCGGCCCAGTCGATGTTCTCGTTGACCGAGCGCTATTTCGGGCGCACCTATTCGTGGCTTGTCACGCCTTGCGGCCAAAACCCCAATTATGACGGCCAGCTTGCCGTCTTCGACCTCTATTACGATCCCGACGATTATCGCTCCCTGTCCGCAGAGGAGTTGGTCAGTGTTCTGAATGCCAGCTCGAAGGTGATCCGGTCCCTGCGGGCCAACAGCCAGCCCGTCATGATGCCAGCAAACATGGCCCCGGAAACCGTCAAAGCACTTTCCGTTCCGGACGATGAGCTACGTCGCCGTGTCGCAATCATTCAGGGCGATCAGGATTTTCATGCGCGGGTCGGCCGGGCTCAGGCACTACGCTTTGCGGATGAGGAACCTTCACCGTATATCGAAAGGCGTCTTTATGACAGCTTTCCGGGCGCAGCGGATCAGGAGCTGATGGCGCAGTTTCACGATGTGGACTGGCCAGACCGTGTGGCCCTTGCCGAGCGGATCGAGGATCCTCGCGTCAAGGAATTCGCGTATCGCCTCATCTATTTTGAGCGCCCCGATTTACTGCCCGCCGCCAGAGTGGTTGAGTTTGACGCATGGCGGGCCAAACGGATGCTGAGCGAGGACGAGAGCGTTCCCTGGATGACCGTCAGGAAAGCGCTACGCGAAGCTGACGATCTCCTGAGAACTGCTAACGGCGACGAGGCCGCCTTGCTCAGAGATGTTAGGGGTTTCCTTTTTGAGCTCGCCCATCAGTTCTGAATGAGCGTCAACCCGGTGCTTATGACGAAGGATCTAGGTGTGAGCAGCGGGGGTGCCCGGCGGCCGCCGCGATCGGCAAGACCGGCCGGCTCGGTGCTGGCTGCCTCACCGCACACATGATGAAGCGCCGCTTCTAAGGATGCTTCCCTGCCCCCCGAGCTCTCGCCGCACTCGTTCCGCGGCGCCGTCATCACCGACCTGCTCTCCGAGTGCGTGCCGCTCGAAGACGTCCAGCGCCTCGCCAGCCACGCCGACCCCCGCACTACCCGCCTCTACGATCGAAGCCGCCGCCCCTCGGCGGCGAGGACGCAAGTTCCGCAGCTTGAGACGGTAGTAGGGTACGAACCAGATTCGTGCAGAAATGCACTCTAACGACCCCGTCGTTGGCCATCGCCTGCGAGATTTCGAGCAGCTTGGCCGCCAGGTTCTCGGCGCCGCAAAATGCGATCCGCAGTTCTCCGGGCCGCAACGCAATGCCGGCGGAAAGATCCTCAAGGAAGCGCTCGCGAACATCTGCCGCAGCCGGCCGCCGTCTGCTCCAGGCGCGCGATGAGAGCCTCCCGCGACACCGCCGCGGCGCTGCCGACCCGCAGGCCCTCGAGACCAGCCATGATCTGTCGTGTGCGGCGCTGGCGCACACGGAAGAGCTTCTGGACCGCCCGGCGGTCGAGGTGAGTGGATTCGATGGCCAGCAGATCTGCGAGGATTTCATCAAGTCGCTGAAACCAGGCTGGTTGGGCGGGCATGGGGGGAGCTCCTCCTCTACTACATGTTAGGGAGCGATCCGGCATTATGGCCTGCCCGGGAGCGGCGGGAGGGGAGGTTGATCATGCATGATAAGGATATTATCATTCATATCTTGAGGAGGCCCCATGACCAACTACCCGACACTGATTCCCAAGACCACAACCCCAACACCGGAAACTCTCCCGGGCGGCGGTATCCAGCTCCCCGCCCTCTTCTCTCCCGACTCGGCCACCGCCCAGCGCGTCCTCGAGTTCTTCACCGCCAACATCAGGAACCCTCACACCCGCAAGGCCTACGCCACCGCCGTCCGCGGCTTCGCCGCTTGGACGGACACCATCGGCATCGCCCATCTCCGCTACATCAAGCCACTCCATGTCGCCGCCTATATCGAGCAGTTGCAGAGCCGCCTGGCGGCTCCTTCGGTCAAACTCCAGCTGGCCGCGATCCGCATGCTCTTCGACTGGCTTGTGGTGGGCCAGATTGTCCCCACCAACCCGGCCAGCGCCGTGCGCGGGCCGAAGCATTCGCTCAAGAAGGGCAAGACGCCCGCGCTGACAGCTGAAGAAGCCCGCGACCTGCTTGATTCGATCGCCACGCGCTCGCCGGTGGGCCTGCGCGACCGGGCGCTGATCGCCTTGATGATCTATACCTTCGCGCGCGTGGGCGCGGTGCTCAAGATGCGCCTCGAGGACGTATTCACGCAAGGCCGCCACACCTGGGTGCGGCTCCACGAGAAAGGCGGCAAGCATCACCAGATGCCCTGTCACCACAAACTCGAGTCCTACCTGCAGCAGTACATCGATACTCTCGAGGTAACAGCGCTCGAGGACGACTCGACGCTCGACCCCAAAGCCTGGACCTTCCCTACGGCCGCAGGACGCTCCGGCCGTCTCAGCAACCGCCCGATGGGCCAGGCCGACGTGTACCGCATGATCCGCCGCCGCGCCCTCGACGCGGGCATCGAGACGAAAATAGGCTGCCACAGCTTCCGCGCCACCGGCATCACGGAGTATTTGCGGAACGGGGGCAAACTCGAAGTGGCGCAGCAGATGGCCAACCACGAATCCGCCCGCACCACCGGGCTCTACGACAGACGCAACGACCAGGTCTCGCTCGACGAGGTCGAGAGGATTCTGATTTAAAGAGCAACCACTGGTGGCCGCGTCAGCACTTCCCTCCTACCGGTGTAGTTGCGCCGCTGGACTTCAACAAACAACTCAAAAAATCGAACTTACAGCTTCACCTTCTGCGGTACTGGCGGGAGGGCGTGCCCTATCTTTTCCTCATACCGTTTTATAACCCGCTCGGTTTCCTCTCTTACTCCAGCGATAATCACGTCTTGAATTGAGAGTTCAGTGTGTGCGGCAATGCGCTGGAGTCTATCGATTAAATCAACCGGTACTCGTGTGCTCACCAACTTTAGTATTTCTGATTTTACCTCAACATGCTTACTTGATGACATGTCATCTTGTTTTGATGTTGTCTTGTTTTCATACATAGACGCTTGGTCGGCGAACTGGTCCAGAGCCGAGAGTTTTCTCCGGTCTGGTCTCTTCCTCATCGTAGTACCTCCTTCCACAAAGCACGGAGCTCAAGCATGGACTTTTTATCAAGTGGTCGGAGCTCGGACACTCCCCTACCCTCTCCAAATGATCGTTTGAATGATATCCGTTCCCGAATTACAACATCAGCAAGTTCGATCCCGGCCGCCTCAAGGTAGCTTCTTGATTCCTGGGTTTCTCTTACGAGCGGATGTGTTGGACAGCAATTTAGGATTGCCACCGCACGGATGTTCGGGTTGAAGTGCCGGGCCTGCTCAAGTATTTGCACGATGTCCTCTGTTGCCCAAAGGTCAGCTTGCGACGGTAGTAGAGGCATCAGGAGAATGTCTGCTATCCCCATCGCTGTGCGGAGCTCGGCGGAGTCCCTTCCCCCCGCGTCGACAATCAGAAAGCCGTAGCGCTGCCTAAGATCTTCAAGTTCGCGGTGGACCTTTCCGAAGAGCTGCACGCAAGGGATTCGAGGGGTTATTCCTTCTTCATCCCGAACTGCGGACCAAGCCGCGACGCTCCCCTGTCGGTCGGTGTCGACGATTGCCACATCAAGACCTTCACTTGCCTGGTGAACAGCCAGATTGACTGCGAGCGTGGACTTCCCCACGCCACCCTTCGAGTTCCCAAATAGAACGGTCAATGTGTTCTCCTATCGGTTTTCTGAGATGACACCATAGTAAGTTGACATGATGTCATGACAGCTGTCAATCCTCCTGACATTATGTCATAATTTCAATTCGCTGCGCCTTCCAGATCGTTGTGCTTGCGCTTGGAGCACAAGCTGTTGAGAGGCCACCTAGGTTCCTCGCTGACAAGTACACACGCTGCCTCACATTCGCGCCAGTGTGTAGGTCTTGTCCTAGGTGCGGCACCGATCGGCCAATGGGTCGTCGCCGCTGCCGAGTTCGCGGCGCTCGGGTGTACCATAGAAGGCGAGGGGGGCATGATGCACTTCAATACCAAAGCGCTGGCATTGACGGCTGGTCTGATTTGGGGAGGTGCGCTGCTTTTCGTGGGCTTTGCCAACTTAGCCTGGAGCGGCTACGGCCAGGCTTTCCTGAACCTTATGGCATCGGTATATCCCGCCTACGAGGGGAATGCCTCAATCGGGCAAGTGCTCCTGGCGGCGCTCTACGGACTCGTGGACGGGGCCGTTGCGGGATTCGTCTTTGGGTGGCTCTACAATCGCTTTGCCGCCGGAGCCCCTGCCAAGGGAGCATGAAGTGGAAGAGGCGGCGAGGAGTGCAGAAGCACTGAAGCGCGAGGAGCGAAGAGGGACGTGGCCATGCTGAAGATCCTCGCGCACGCCGCCGCCATCATCGGTCTATAGTCTCGCGTTTTCGGTCGTTTGTTCTTGGGACTTCTGGTCGATCCTCTCTACGGCAACATCGGCCTCGTGGCTGTTGCTGTCCTGGCCGCGTTCTACGTCTACATGGGCTTCGTCAGGGGTATTGTCAGGTTGTTGGTGAATGCCCCAACTTGGAGCCCAATATGCGCGTCGAGAACTACTACCAGCAGGGCAAGCGCTGGTGGCCGCGGCTCCATGAAAAGGGCGGCAAGCATGAGATCTATCATCGCCAATGCGTATTCAGATAATTGGGCTCGTGTTGCTCGCCATCCTCGCAACATCGGATGCCGACCCTGCCATGGCGCAAGAGCGCATCGACACCAGTAGTTTTTCCGCCGCTGCCAAAGCCGAGCTTTCTGATGGGGCTCAGGCGGTCGATATACTCAACCGGATCTACGCGCTTTATGACCCTGCTCTGGATGGCAAGGTCGGGCGCTTACAGGTGTCCCTCTACGATTTGTTTGGAGACCAGCTATGGCCCGCCCCGAAGAGAGCCGAGGTGGAAGAAGCCGCGGACGAGCGTCTCGAGATGGGTGACGCGCCCTGCCGGCGCTCGGCGAGACCACCGTCGATATCTATCTGAACGCCCGCACCTGCTGGCGCAACGTGCCGGCCGCCGTGTGGACCTACAAGCTCGGTGGCTACCAGATCCTCAAGAAATGGCTCTCCTACCGCGAACGCACCATCCTCGGCCGTCCGCTCACGCCAGAGGAAATCCAATATTTCACCGACACCGCCCGGCGGATCTGGGCGATCGCGGTGGCTCCCGTCGAGTCGTCCGCGTGACGCCAGCCCCGGGTGGTGTAGACAGAACGGAGGAAGACTCATTGCCCGTCCCTGACTTTCAATCGCTCATGCTCCCGACCCTCACGGCACTGTCCGGCAGCTCGGACACATCGGTCGCCGAGGTGCGCCAACGTGTCGCGGCCGCCGAAGGGCTCACACCCGAGGAGGTACAAGAGTTGTTACCCAGCGGCCGACAACCGGTGTTCACGAACCGGGTCAGCTGGGCGATTATTCATATGGAGAGATCTGGCTTAGTGGAAAAGGTCCAACGTGGCATCTACCGGCTGGCGGCGGACGGCGAACAACTGCTGGCTCAATCGCCGACGAGGATCGACGTGCAACTCCTTCGTCACTACCCAGTGTATGTTGCGTGGAGAAAGGCGCCGTCGCAGAAACAGGCTTAATGGCATCGGCGCCCAACTCCACACCGATGCGGCACGCCATGGCCACGTCGTCGTGGAGATCGGGCGGCAGCAGCGTCTCTCCGCTGCCGCTGAAGTCCATGTGGTTGGCCATCATACGCTGCGTCAACATCTCCGCGACCACAGGAACGCCGCAGCGTCGGCCTTCGGTGCTGACCCGGCCCACCTTTTCCAACTCGTCGCTTTCGTACAGCGCCCCGATCGTGGCGTTGACAACGACGCCATCGACGCCCAGCGTGGCCGCGTGCTCGACGCTGCTGAACAGCCGCATGGCGCCCGAACCCGACGTGCTCACGCAGCCGTCGATCCGCAGGATGATCGCCAGCCGATCGACGACTTCGATCACCTGCTCCAAGATTCCGGGTGTAACGAGGATGCCATCCGCGCCGGCCTGCGCCGCCATCTTGACGACCTCGACCGGGTTTTAGAGCCCGGGCACGATGCCCGCCGCATTGCCGTGATCGAGCGCAACGATGACCGCCCGGCCGCGGCCCATGAAGCGTCGCTCACGCAGTTTCTTGCCGATAGACATTGAATGCATATTATAACTCCGAAAGCCGATGCGGGGGAATAATTTTGTCTCTTTGTCTAAAGCGGTGAAAACCAATTCGCCCCGTGTTATCAATCAGCACGCAAAAGAAATCATCGCTGCCCGCCTCGACCTGCCGGCTGGGGCCCATCGCTTCGGCCCTCGCGCCGCGCCGCCCATCGCGATCTCACCCGCTCAGCCCCGCTTCGAGCGGCAGCGCCAGCGGGTCATCCACCAGGAATTCGAGGCCCTTCATCTTCGCCACAGCTTCGCGGACGGCCTGTTCGGGTGTCGGCTCCACGGTAATCACGAACGGCAGGTCGCCCTTATCAAACCGTGGCTCCTGTAACACCGCGTCCAGGCTGATCCCCGCCTCGGCCAGTATCGAGGCGAGCTTGGCGATAATCCCGGGCTGGTCCCTCACGCGGAAGCGCAAGTAGTGCGGCCGTACCTGCTTCTCGATCGACACGGGCGCGTGCTGTTCGAGCGCCGCGTGGGCGAAAGGCGAGACCCGCTCCGAGCTTCCGCTGACAATCTCCCGCGCCACCCGCATCAGGTCGCTCACGACGGCAACGCCCGTCGGTGTTGCTCCAGCGCCGCGTCCGTAGTAAAACGTGTCTTCCCCGTGGACGCCCCGCACCCAAATCGCGTTGTACGAGCCCTGCACGTGAGCCAGGATCGTTTCCTTTGGCACCAGCACCGGCCTCACCGACAGAAGCAACCCCTCGGGGCCGTCGTCCGCTGACGCGATCAGCCGAACGGTTTGGCCCAACCGCGATGCATAGGCGAAGTCGATATCGCGGATACGGCGGATGCCCTCCACATAGATGTCGCTTGGCGTCACCCGCACACCGAAGGCCAACGCAGCCAGCAGCGCCAGTTTCGACCGCGCGTCGTAGCCGTCAATATCCGCGCTCGGATCCGCCTCGGCGTAGCCCAATTCCTGTGCCTCGGTGAGCACCGTCTCGAGCGAGTCGCCGCGCCGCTCCATCTCGGTGAGGATGTAGTTGCAGGTGCCGTTGAGGATGCCCATCAACGAGCCCACCCGGTCACCGGAGATGCCTTCCCTCAGCACCGAGTGGATCGGGATGCCGCCGGCGACGCTCGCTTCCATGGCTAGGCAGATGCCCTGGCTGATCGCCTGATCCCAGATGTTGGCTCCACGCACGGCCATCAGCTCCTTGTTGGCCGTCACGACGGACTTCCCTCGGTCTATGGCTGCCTCAACGATCTCCGCGGCGACCGTCGTACCCCCGACCAGTTCGGCCACGACACGGATGTCCGGGTTCTCGACCACCTCGCGCCAATTCGGCGTGCGAATCGCCTCCGGAAACAAATCGGCCTCCGCCGGCGGCTTATCCAACACCGAGCGCGAGCAAATTGCTTTGACGTCGAGGGGGAAACCGAGCTTGCGCTCGATCAGCTTGGCGTTGTCGGCGAGGACGCGCAGGGTCCCGCCGCCGACGTTTCCCAAGCCGATAATGCCGATAGGAAGCGGTGGCACCAACCCATTATAAGGGATCACCCGCAAACCCCATCAGCGTTAAGGTCTTGAAAAGAAAAGGGGAAATCGGTTCTCAACCCGCCGCGAACGCCCGCCCGCTCCGGCCGGATTCAGTTCTTGAAGGTCCACCCGCGGCTCGACGGCTTCGTAGGGCTTTGGGTCCGGCTTCGCCGTAAAAGCGTTGGCCATCGGCGTCGCCGCGGCGTCGAACTGGCTCATCGGACGTAGCCCGAGAATCAGTCCGATTGTCCGCAGCACCGACGCGGTCGTGTAGAGTGTACTGTCGATCGCGCCACGCTTCACATAAGGACTGACGATAAACGCCAAGGAACGGTGCGAGTCCACATGGTCGGCTCCGTCCTGGGCGTCGTCCTCGATGATGAACAGCGCTGTCCGGCTCCACGGCTTGCTTCGGCTGACCGCCTCTACCAGCTTGCCCAGCGCGAGGTCGTGTTCGGCCATCATGGCCCGCGCCGTTCTCTTGCCGGGCTCGCGTCCCGCCGTGTGATCGCCCGGCAGGCGAACCATCATCAGCCGCGGCAGCGCGCCCGCCGCTTCCAGCCGCTCGAAATCCTGTAGGAAGACATCGACTCGCTCCTGGTCGGGAACGTCGAGGTCAAACGGCGCAAACTCCGGATTCGTGTGAGGGGCCAGCGCCGGGTCGAGCACCGCCGCCGCCCCGTCAGACCCACGAGCCGTCCACATCCCATAGTTGCGAACCGTGAGGCCTCGCCCCAGAGCGTTCGTCCACAAATACCCTGCCGGAGGAACGGCGGTGGGCTCCCCTCCCTCGAAGTCGTACACCTGCCGCCGGCGTCCGTAGTAGCTGGGCCACATCTTCTCGACGTAGTCTCCGGCCATGGCACCAGCGCTCCAGCTCTGGCCGTCGGCGCTCACCGACCCCGTGGCGTAGAAGTTGTCGAGCAGCACGAACTCGCGCGCGATCTTGTGGTGGTTCGGCGTGACCCCGTCGCCGAAGACTACGAGGCCACGGTCAGCCTTTGCCCCTTCCAGCCCCCCGAGCACCTGGTCGAACGTCCGGTTCTCCTTGAGTACGTAGATGACATGGCGGATCGGCGACTCCTCGCCCAACCGGGCGGGGACAGGATTTCCGGCCGGGATGCCCGCATTCTCGGGGAACGCATTCGCGAGCAACTCGTCGCTGTACGGCGTATTGGCGATCACTCTTTGCGTGAGCCGCTGATATAACCGCGCACTCAAAGGCGGCAGAATCCCTAGCGAGCCCGTCTCGAGAGACGCCACGTACTGCTGCTCTTCGCCGCGGCGGTTCGGGTCGGGACCGAGCGGGGCCGCGTGCGACCCGTTGCCCTTGCCGTTCAGGTAGAGCAGCCGCCCGTCGCGGAGACCGCGGACCGCGGTCGGGTACCACCCCGTCGGAATGGCCCCCAGTAACTCCGCCCGCGGGCCCGATACGTCGGAAACCACGATCGTGTTGTTCCCCGAGGCAACTGCATAAAGCAGTTTTCCGTCCGCGCTCAAGCCGAGCGCGGTCGGCGTCGAGCCCAGCGGCGCCCGTGGCGTCGGGGCGACAGGAATGTGCTCTAGGAGCCGAAATCGGTTGCCCTTGCTCACGCCCAGCACGGTGACGCTGTTGGTATTCGCGCACGCGACGAACAGCCGGGCGACGATCGGCGGCTGACCCTCCGGCGTTTCGATCGCGCCGGGCCGCAGCAGCATGTCCGTCGGATGCGGCCCCACCCCGATTCTCTCGATCAACTGTCCGTCCGAGATCCGGTAGAGCCCCACCGTCGACTCGGCCCAGTGACTCACCAGCAGCGTCTCCCCGTCGAGGTTGGGAAGCAGGCGGTACGGCCGCCGGCCCGTCTTGAACTCGCCGGTGAGAAAGCCGGTCGACGCGTTCATCACCGTCACGGAGTTTCGGAACAGGTTGGCTGCATAGAGGAACCGGCCGTCCGCGGAGAGCGTCACATCGCCGATGTGGTCCGAGGGCCTACGTTTCCGCGGCGGCACGACCGGAAACGTTCGGCCGGCCACCAGCTTGCCGTCGCGGAAATCAAACTCGAACACGCTCGCGGTCGAACCGCCCCCGACGTAGACCTTCTCACCGTTGGGGCTGACCGCCAATCCCAACCAGCCGTCTTCCACAGGAACGCGCGCCGTTTCGCGCTCGCCGGCGAGGTTGATTACGCTGACCGAAGGCGGTAAGAAACCGCCGTTGAGCACAAGCATGTGCTTTTCATCGGGAGTGACCGCCATCGACATCGGCAGCGTGCTCAGCGGGATTTGCTTGCCGGCGTGCGTGATGGTCCACCCGTTCGGCAGCACGACGCTACCGTCCGCCTGCAGCCCCACGTGGCGGCGGGGTGACTTTTCCCTCGGCGCTATCTCTTGAGAAAGCGCGACGTGCAAGCCCACAGCAGCCAAAGCCGCCATGCCAACCAACCGAACGAGTGGTTTCATATGAAGTCGCGACTTACGATCGCGATGGGTCGGTGGTTGCTACACGACCAGCGGTACACCCGTCAAACCCAAATGCCAGTCTGTCGACCAGCATTGTTTCGCCCGAAGATGTTGCATCAAGACGAGACCGTGGGCGTCCGCCAGCGTGAGTTTTTGATCTTCGTACTTCTTGATGATTCTCTCGCACTGCCCGAGTTGAAGGTTGTCAAACGGCTCCACAGGCAGCTCGGAGAACTCCTTCACAAAGTTCAAGAACTGAATGGCGCGGCGCTGATCATAACGCCGCAGGAACCAACCGTGCCCTTCGGCAACCACAAGGGCCGAAGTTGCTAAGACGGGAGGGTCGGAGAAGAGTCGGCGAAACAAAGCGTTATGACTATCGGATCTGTCGAGGAACGCGATCAGCGCCGAGGTATCGACGTAGGCATCAATCCTTGCCGCCATAGACGACCTCATCGATCGACTGGCTGGATCTCGGATCACCCGACTCGACAAAGCCCGCGTACCGCATCCAAGGCTTGCCTTCGTCCGCGGGCAGCATTTGCCGAATCGCCCGCCGCGCGAACTCCGCCACGGAAATGCCCAACGCCTTCGCCTCTTTTTTTGCCAGCTCGTACTCCCGCTTGTCCAGGCTGATCTGCGTGCGTATCATGTTATCAAGCTCCGCCTCTATGATAACACTAACATCTGCCGAGTGCAGAGGTCACCCGTCCTACGCGTCCTACGGCGAGAACCGCTGCACAATGGGAAACCGCCGCCCCATCCCAAACGCCTTCGAGGTCACCCGCAACCCCGGCGCCGCCTGTTGCCGCTTGTACTCGTTCCGATCCACTTTGCGCGTAACGTCCCGCACTAAATGCAGCGGCAGGCCGAGCGCCTCGGCAATCGCGGCCGGTTCCTCATAGTTCTCCACATACCGCTGCAGGATCGGCTCGAGCACGTCATACTCCGGCAGCGAATCGCTGTCCTTTTGATCGGGACGCAACTCGGCCGACGGAGGCTTCGTGAACACCGACTCGGGAATGGCCCCCGGATGACGTTGATTGGCAACCCGCCCCAACTGATACACCATCGATTTCGGCACGTCGCTGATCACGGCCAGACCGCCCGCCATGTCTCCGTAGAGCGTGCAGTACCCGACGGCCAACTCGCTCTTGTTCCCCGTTGTCAGCACGATCGAGCCGAACTTGTTCGACAGCGCCATCAGCGTGTCTCCCCGCAAACGGGCTTGCAGGTTCTCCTCGGTGGTGTCCTCCGGCAAATTGGCGAAGACCGGGGCTAGCGTCTTGGTGAACGCCTCGTAGGTTTTGTTGATGCCAATCAGCTCGAACCGGATGCCGAGCTTCTCGGCCAAGTGGCGCGCGTCGGTGATGCTGCCTTCCGAGGAATAGGGTCCCGGCATGCCTACGCCGATGACGTTCTCCGCACCGAGGGCGTCGACCGCGATGGCTACCGTGACCGACGAATCCACGCCGCCGCTCAGCCCAACCAGGGCCGTCTTGAATCCGCACTTGCGCACGTAGTCCCGCGTACCGAGCACCAAGGCCTCGTAGACCGCTTCGCACTCGTCTTGCCCCTGCTCATGGACGTCGCCTTGCCCGGTTTCGGTGTCGTAGAAAACCAGGTCCTCGGCGAACGACCTAGCCCGAGCGCGAAGCTCGCCGTCCGAGCCGACCACCTGGCTCGATCCGTCGAAGACGAGCTGGTCGTTTCCACCGACTTGGTTGACCATCACGATGGGCAGGCGTTGCCGCCGCGCCATGGCTTGGAGCATCTCGAAGCGCAGCTTGCGCTTGTGCATGTGGTAGGGCGAAGCAGAGATGTTGATCAAGCAATCCGCGCCCTGCCTCGCCAATTCCTCGACGGGATCACGCTCGTATCGCCGGCGGTCCCAGAACTGCTTGTCGTTCCACACGTCCTCGCAAACCGTCACGCCGAAAGAGCACCCGCCGATGGGCCAGACGTGCTGCTCATGGGCGGGTTCAAAGTAGCGCCACTCATCGAAAACGTCGTAGGTGGGCAGCAGCATCTTTCGCTGCGTCGCCACGACCTTGCCGTCAGCCAAATAGGCGGCGCAGTTGGTCGTGTGCCGACGCGCATCGGGCTCGGCACGGCCCACGAAACCCGTGATCACGCCAATTTTCAGCGCGGCTGTTGCGCCCGCCAGGCGCTCGAGTTCTGCTTCGTTGCGGTCCAGGTAGGCCGGGACTTCAACCAAGTCGCGCGGGGGGTATCCGCTGACGGCCAGTTCGGGGAAAACCACCAGTTCGGCTCCGCCCTCGGCCGCTCGGCGGGCGACCTCGACCATGCGGTCCACATTGCCGGGAAGGTCACCGACCGTCGGGTTGATCTGCCCCAGGGCGAGCTTCATTTCTGCGCTACGAGGGCGGCGGTTCCCTTACCTTCCCACTCTTCCTCGTAGCGTAGCACGCGAAACTCAGAGAACACTTCGAGCAACTCGTTCGGTTCCAACATGTGCATACGGTGACGCGGACGGCCCGGATAACGGAGCTGATCGACGCTGTAGGTCTTGTAGATCAGCAGCCCGCCGGGCCGGAGGCAGCGCGCGATCCGCGGGAACAGCGGCCGGTGCAGGTAGAAGAAAACAGCGGCCAGATCGTACGCCTCTTCGCCGAGGTCGGCCCCGTCGGCTTCAAGATCCAAAGTAACCGGCTCGATCGAAACCACTCGCAATTCAGCCAGACGATTCGCGGACGCCAAGTCCTCCGCCGAGAAGTCGACCGCCGTGACCGCGAAACCGGCCTGGGCCAGGTAGACCGCGTGCCGTCCGGCACCGCAGGCGAGGTCGAGCGCCCGCTTGCCGTTGAAGGTGCTCGCCGGCGTGGCCGCGCCGTCATTGAGCAGCGCCCAGTATTTCTTGGATTGCGAGAGAAAGGGATCGATCTCAGAACCGGCATGGTCGCCCCGGTGGAAGCGTTCATCCCACTCGGTTGCGGACGCCATAACAGAAATGCCGCGCGGACCGAAGCCCGGCGCGGCATCGAGATCCCTTGCGATTCGGCTTAGGCTTGGAAGGAACTGCCGCAGCCGCAGGTGGACGTCACGTTGGGGTTGCCGAACTTGAAGCCTGCCCCTTCGAGCGTCTCGACGTAATCCACTTCGCAGTTGTCCAAGTACAGCATGCTGGCTTGGTCGACGAGGACCTTCAAGTCACCATCGAAGTCGTAAGACTTGTCGAGCGGCAACTGGTCGTTCTCAAAGGCCATCGAGTACTGAAAGCCCGAGCAGCCTCCGCCGACGACCGAGATCCGCAGCGCCTGCGGCTTGGGGTCCTGCTGCGACATGATCTCTTTGATCTTGCTGACCGCGGTTTCCGTTAGGCTGATCATCCTGGCATCTCTCCCCTTCGAGCGACCACGGCAGCCGGCGCTGCCGTGCAGGTCGCGACAATAGGTTCCTATCTGGATTATAGGAGACCGGCCCCTTTTTGTCGATAGGGTCGAACAGACTCCCCGAGTCCCTGATCCGTCCGTAAGGAAGCGAGGGCCGGGCGGAGTGGAGCTGAGAGGGACATAGGCAAGGGGCGGGAGACGGAGCGGGGCTCAACCAGGCGCGCACCCAATGGGTGCACGATGGCTGGGGTCCAGGCATGGGTCTCAACAAGCAGTTGCGCAGCCCGGCCGAAGGCGAGTTCCTGTTTGAAATCGACCAGACGCCGCTCGAAGAAACGCTCACTTCCTTCGGCGGCCTGCCGCTGTTTGTGCGGGCAGCCCGCAGCCTCGGTGTCGCGGTGAGCGTCCAGCGCAACCTGCCGCTCAAGCAACGTCGCCGCAGGCTCGATGAAGCCTCCTACATCGAAAGTTTCTTGACGCTCAACGCCGTAGGCGGCGAGTGCCTCGACGACTTCGCCGTGTTGCGCGAGGACCTCGGGATGGCCGAGAGGCTCGGCTACGAGCCGCCTTCGCCCGAAGCCGCGCGCAAGTTCTGTATCAATTTCACGACGACGAAAAGATCCTCGCCGCGCAACAACAACAGCCTGGCATGCGAGGCTGGCTTGGGCGAGGGGAAAGGCCGCGGATCTCAAAACCGAGATCCGCGCTCCTCAATACGGTTTCGCCCGGGCCAATCCAAAGCCTAGACTAGTAGTTAAAGAAGAACTCGACGCTGTTGATCAGCGCCCACTGGAGGTTCTGGGCGCCGGCGGTGCGGTTTTCCGCCAGTGTGGCTAGGGCGATTTCCTTCTCTTCCCCCGAGGGTGGGCGGGAGAGGGTGCCGAGAAACATCTCGTCCACAACCTTCTCGTTGTCGGAGTAGGTGTCGAGCAGGTTTTTGATGCGGCTGTCGTCGGTTGCGAGAACGCGCTCGGTCACAACCGGTGATTGCATCAGCGCCAGCGGGTGCAGCAGCGATCCGGCCACGGTGCGCGGCGGGGTGTTGCGGTCGGACTGGCCGAAGGTCTTGAGGAATGTCCGGGTGTCGCGGTCGCCCGCGGGTCCGGCCAGCCGCATCGCCATGCCGACCTTTTCTTCACCGGCCTTGAACTCGCCGGGACGGTCCGTCGCCAACGCGATCGCGTCATGCAACTCTTCGGCGTTCAGCCGCCGCACGAACTTTCGCGCGAAGTATTTGGTGTACGACTCCTTCCACTCGCCCGGGAAGCGCGCCGATAACTGGTAGGCGCTCGATCGGACGATCGTTCGCATCAGGCGCTTCAGGCTGTGGCCGTTCTCGCGGAAGTCCGTGGCCAGCACTTCGAGCAACTCAGGATGCGACGCCTGTAACTGCCAGCCTTCGGGCACGTTGTCGGGGTCGAGCCGCGCCAGATCGAACTCGTCGGCCGGCTCGACGATTCCGAAGCCCATCAAGCTCGCCCAAAAACGGTTCACGATCGCGCGCGCGAACTGTGGATGCGCCGGCAGCATTCGCGCGAGGGCGTCGCGGGGCTCTTCGCCGGGCCGCGGCTCCTCGCCGGTCATGATAAATGCCGGATTCTCAGGGCCTCCGAGACGCGGCACGCGGACCATGCTGTGCCCTTCGGAGTCGTAACCGGGGTTGCCGTCGTCGATGAGAAACTCGCCCGACTGCGGCTTGCCATCCTCCCAATACATCAGGTAGCGGCTGCGGCCGAGGAACGAGGCGTACTGGAAGAACTCCGCGCGGGTCTTGCGGCTGAGCCAGAGGTTGACCTTTTCGAGATGCCCCTGGCCGTCATGGCACGAAACGCACGAGAAGTTGATGCCCAGGAACGCCTTCGAATAATGAATGACCAACTCGTCGTGCGTGTCGAGCTGATGCACCATGCTGAGGTCATCGCCGTCCTTCGGCTGCGGCGCGCCTTGGATGTGCTCGCGGGCGATTACGTTCGACGCCGCGACGACGTGGTTGCTCTTAGCCGAGGACGAGATGATGTCGCGCGCGACTTCGTCAAACGGCCGGTCGGCGCGCAGGTTCTGCTTCATCCAATAGTGGAAGAGGTTGCGACCGCGGCCCATCTTGCCGTTGGCGCGGAACAAGTCCATGAAGTAGTAGGCCCACTTGTCGACGTAGGGTTCACTGTCAAGCAGCCGCTCGATCAACCTGTCGCGCTTGGCGGGATCGGTATCGGCCAAGAATTCACGAACCTCGCTGCGCGAAGGGATGCGGCCCGTCAGGTCGAGCGTTACGCGCCGAAGAAACTCGATGTCGCCGGCCAGGGGCGCGTGCGGCACGGCGTCGAGCTCGATCTTCGAGAAGATGTGCTCGTCGACGAAGTTCCGTCGCGGGACCGAGCCTGCGGCGGCGTCGGGCGGAAGCGAGCCCGCGATGCGGTCGGTCAACTCAGCGGCGTCGGTCGATTCCGCGCGGTTGAACAGCTCACCGTGAACTTCGGAGAACTTTTCCGGCGCCAGCACCTCAGGTTGTGCTTGCCGCGGCGCGTCTTTGTTCTGGGCGAACGCCGGCGCGAGGCAACCAGCGAGCAGAACGACGAACAGAAGTCGCTTCATAACGCCCTCCAGGGCACAATTAGCTAAGTGTATGGTAAGGCGGCTGGTTAGCGATGTCAATTGGGCATGCACTCAGGGTACGCCCATGCGTTGGGACATTCAGCCGGCGGTGAAGGCTCTCGCCCGCCGAGCCTTGAGGGCGGAATTCAGCAAGACGAGGAAAGGTTCGATTGCCTGGAAGTGTTTCGCGATCTGCCGGTAGAGTTTCGGCGTCTCCACGATGTCGGCGGGCAGGTTCGCTCCCGCAAGGAACTGCTTATAGACCAGCAAGTCGGCCGCTGGATGGTCACTCACGAAGCCCTTGGGGACGCGCTTAAGTTTCTCGCCGCTCATTTCGCCGAACAACCCGCGGAACCCACGGTCGGTCAACACAGCGCGTAGCTCCTGGTGCCGCGCGGCGAGCATCTGGCGAATCGCCAGCAACTCCTTCGGCCCGGGCGCGTAGATGCCGCCTCCGACCAGAACCTCGTCCGGCCCGATATGAAAGTAGAGTCCGGCGCCCGCGTGTTTCGGCAGGTCGCGCGGGGTAAACACGGCGGCGATGTGCGTCTTGTAGGGGCTCTTGTCTTTGTTGAACCGAACGTCGCGATAGATGCGGTAGATGGCTTTCTCCGGAGCTGTCACTAGGTCAAAGCCGGAGCTGCGCAACTCGTCCCCGAGCGCCAGCACCAACTCAATCATGGGGGCCTTGACCTGCTCGTCGAAGACGCTCTTGCGGGGCAGGAACCATTCACGCTTGTTGTGCGCCTTGAGGCTGCGAAGGAACTTGCGGGCCTCGGGCGGGAAACCGGGGAAGGAGTTCGCCATCTATTGAGCCTCCGATTCCTGATCAAACTTACGCGCGTGGATGCGGCCCACGTCCCACATGTAATGGACCACCGGGAAGTTGTCGACCGCGCGCGTCAAGTGTCTCCGCGCCGCTTCGGTGTTGCCGGCCACGTGCTCGAAGAGGCCGCGGTAGAGGTGAGCGTAGAACAGCCGGTCATTCAGCTCGGCGGCGTTGGGGTAACCGTGCTCGGCGGCCTGCATGACCTCGGCCGTCGTGGCCTTGCCCCGGTACACCTCGTAGATCTGCTTCATCGGCACGCGGCTGTCGCCTTCGATCTTGAGCGCAAAGTTGCGAGCCTCCTCCACGCCCTTCGCTTGCGCCATGCAAAGAAAGTGAAAGATCCCGTTTTCGTAGTCGTTCGGGTTCACGGTCCGCTGTGACAGCTCGAACTGTTTCCAGCAGGCCTCGTAGCGCCCGGCGTAGAAGTAAGAGATCCCCCGCTGCCAATGGTTCTGGGCCTTCGGGGGCTCGAGTTCAATCTCTTTGTCGAAATCGGCGATGGAATCCTCGAACCGGCCCAACTTGAAGTACAGCGCCCCGCGGCGGCCGTAGGCCAGTGGAAGCGCGGGGCTGAGCTCGACCACCCGGTCGTAGTCGCCGAGGGTCTCGTCGTACTCCTGGCGATGCTCGAAGACGGTTCCCCGAACGAAAAATCCGGTCGGGTCGCTCGGGGCGGCCTCAATGGCCTGACCGGCCAGATCGAACGCTTCGTCAATCCGTCCATCTTTGTACGCCGTAATGGCGCCGCTGAGCAGATCTTGGCCCGACGCCAGCGGAGCCATCAGGAGCAAGGCGCTATCAGAGAGGTCGCGATCAGCGCCGCATGCAGCATCTGTCCAATCATAAACCGCTCCGCCCCTCGGCCGCGCGCGGGCTGTAGCCGGCCTATCGGTGAGGGATCGGAAGCACGCCGTCCGACGCCCATCTTGGTTGCCCATCTTGCCGAGCTTTGCATGACCGCTGGCATGTCAGGGCAGTTTCTGCGATAATGGGGCCGATTCTACAGATCTAATCCCAAATCGAGATGAATCGCAGAACGGTTCTGTCCTTCTTCGCGGTCTTCTCGCTTGCGAATGCCACTTCGCCGGCCTTGCTGGCTGGTATCCCCAGCAAAAAAGCGGTCTATCGTGGCGGGACGCTCACGCAGCCCGCGCCCGAGACGACCGGCACGGTCAACACCGCGGAGCAGGACCATTTCACCTTCGAGTACCGGTCAGGGATCTTCCGAATCCCCTACGAGCGAATCAATTCGCTCGAATACGGACAAAAGGCGGGCCGCCGTCTGGGGCTCGCAATCGTCTTCACCCCGGCGCTGCTCCTTTCGAGAAAGCGCAAACACTTCCTGACGATCGGCTTTCTCGACAGCCAAGGGCAGCAGCAGGCGGCGGTTTTTGAGCTCGGCAAGAAGATCGTTCGCACCACCCTGGCCGGCGTCGAGGCCCGCACCGGCATGGCCATCGTGTATCAGGATGAAGCCGCCCGCGAGTCGACCGACCGATGAGGCGACCCGTGACAGTCTTAAGCCGTACCTTGTGGATGACCGCGGTGCTTTCGCTGTTGGGCGCCGGGTTCTCTCCCATTCCGCTATTCGCCTCGGAGGGTCCGGCGGCGCCGGCATCGACGCAGGGCGCGAAACTGTTGTCCGTCCGCTCGGTCTACGTGGATGAACTCCACGGCGGAGCGGCCGGCAAGCGCATTCGTGACATGATCATCGGCAGCATCCAGCGCACGGGCCTGTTCACGATCACCGAAGACAAAGAGAACGCGGACGCCTTCTTGCGCGGCTCGGCCGATGACATGGTCTATTCCGACTACCGGCGAGACCAGGAAGCCATCAACGTGCGCGGCGCTTCTTCACGGAGCCGCCGGGACCCGGGTGACTCGCGTTTCGACTCCGGTTCTTTTGGCATCGCCGATAGGGAGAGCACTTTGCGCCGCGAGCACAAGCATGAAGCCAGTGCGGCCGTGCGGCTCGTGCTAAGGGACGGCGAGGTGATCTGGTCTGCTACCCAAGAGAGTTCTGGAGCGAAGTATCGTGGCGCGGCCGCGGACGTCGCGGAAAAGGTGGCCAAGCTGCTCGTCTCGGCCTACCGAGACGCCCAAGACAAACAGTAGACCGGCGCTCAACTCCACATCGATCTCCACAGCCCCTTGAGCGAGAAGACGTCGCCGGCGTCGGAGGTCTCAGCGACAATGCCCGCCATCGCCTCCCGCAAGTACACGCTCTTCGACGCCCGCCACGCCACGAGGTCGTTGAGCCAAGCCTGTGACAGCCACTTCTGCGCTGTCGCGTAGGCGCGATAGCGAGGCAGCAGATCGAGTTTCAGACGCTCCGAAAGCTGGCAGAGGGGCTCAAAGTCGCCCGACTCCAGCGTCCGATCGATTGCCTGCGCCGCCAACTCGCCGGTTTCCATCGCCTTCCCGATGCCCTCTCCGGTAAAGGGGAAGGTTGCCCCGATGCTCTCGCCGATCGCCAGAACCCTGCCGTTCCCGAGAACCTCCGCACCAGTGAGATTGCATCGCAAAGGCGCGCCGCGCACGGGAGTCATCCGGCGTTTCAATCGCATCAATTCACGCGCCTGCGGGAAGCTGTTGAGAAAGCGGTCGAACATCGTGTGCAGGTTCAACCGCCTCTGTTTGGAGTTCTGATAGAAGATGCCGCACCCGACGTTGTATTCCTGGTTTCCCAACGGAAAGATCCATGCGTAGCCCGGCAGTACCGAGCGATCGTAAGAAATGATCAGACGGTCGAGATCGATTACCGACGAAATGTAACAGCGCAGGGCGACCGCGCTGGGCTCGGGGCGCGTGAGCATACCGAGCTGCCCTAACAGGTCGACCTTGGCTCCGGTCGCGAGGACGGCGATTCGGGCTTCGTAGGCCTTCCCGAGTCCTTGCACGCTGAGTCGTACAGCGCCGTCGCCCTGGGGCTCGATCTCAGTGACGTTGCCTTCGCAGAACACCGCGCCCGCCTCGACCGCGCCAAGCGCCAGGTGGGAATCGAGAACGCTTCTCCTGAGGGTGAGAAACTCCCCAGGAACGGAAACTTGAATCTGTGACGGGCTGAAGACGGAGGCCAGAGAAACCTCGTAGGAGCTACCACGGACACGTTCGTAAAGCTGCGTCCTGCGGAGGACTTCGATGGCGTCCGGTATCAGCGCATCACCGCAAACCTTGTCTCGCGGGAAGCGATACTTGTCCAGCAGCAGGACGCGATAGCCCTTGCCGGCCAGCTCCCTGGCAGTCAAAGATCCCGCGGGCCCCGCACCAACGATGGCGACGTCCCAGCAGTTGGACGCTTGGTCTTCCAGCGGGACCTGGCAGTTCCCGTTCTTTGGGGATGTCTCCGCCATGCAAGAAAATCAGGGCCCGTTCTTTGCCGGCGGCGCATTCGTCTGAGCTGACGTTACATCCACCGTCCTGCTTCAAGCGCGAGGCTTCGTTCGATTGTAGATGATCGCAGGCGCTTTCCCGCCCGCCGTGAACGCCGCAACCGAAACCTGACACCTGTCAGCGGGACTTGTCGAGATTGGACGGCAGCAAAGCAGGCACTTTCTGCTAAGAAACTGTCACAAAATAACATTTGCATCTAGAATTGTTTTCACTTACTCTGGAAGGGTGAGCGAGCCGGCAGCCATCAAGCGTCGTTATGAGGCGCTGCGAGGGGTGCTCGATGAACGTTCGCGGCGGCTGCTGGTGGCCGCGGAAAGCTTGGCCCTGGGGCGCGGCGGCATCTCGGCAGTGGCCCGAGCGACCGGGGTCTCACGGCAAGTCATTGCCCGTGGCCGCCAGGAGTTAACCGAGCCCGTTGGGCCTCCGCCCGGCCGCATCCGGCGTCGGGGCGGCGGGCGCAAGCGAAGCGTCACGAAAGACCCCACTCTCAAGAGCGAGCTGGAGCGGCTGGTCGAGCCACTCACGCGCGGCGATCCGGAATCCCCCCTGCGCTGGACGTTGAAAAGTGTCCGCAAGCTAGCCGCCGAACCCGAACGGAGGGGCCACCCAACGAGTCATCGCATGGTGGCCGAGCTGCTGCACCAGCTGGGTTACCGCCTGCAAGCCAACCGCAAGACGAAAGAAGGAACGAAGCATCCCGACCGCAACGCTCAGTTTGAACAGAGCTGGGTATCCACTTGACTCAGGTGACCCCAAGATGTAGTGTAGGGTCTGGTGGAGGATTACCCGCGCGACCAACTCGAATTCGAGTCTCACTTTGCGAGCGAGGAGGCTTGCCGCGACTATCTGTTCGCCTTGCGCTGGCCAGAGGGTTTCCGCTGTCCAAGGTGTGGGCATGAGCGCGCTTGGCCGGTGCGCAAAGTGTGGTTCGAATGCGCTCGCTGCGGGCGGCAAACCTCCGTCACCGCCGGCACGATCTTTCAAGACACACGCAAGCCGCTGCGGCTGTGGTTCCGGGCGATGTGGACCATCACCACGCAGAAGAATGGGGCCAGCGCCCTGGGTCTACAGCGCGTTCTGGGACTGGGCAGTTACCAAACCGCCTGGCCTTGGATGCACAAGCTGAGGCGAGCGATAGTGCGCCCGGGGCGGGAGCGATTGACGGGCCTCGTCGAGGTCGATGAGACCTACTGGGGCGCTGAAGAAGAAGGGGTAATCGGCCGGCAGACCGAGCGTAAAGCGTTGATTGCAGTCGCCGCGGAAGAGAGAGGCACCGGGCTGGGGCGCATCCGCATGCAGCGCGTTCAGAACGCCTCGGCGGCCAGTTTGATGCCCTTCGTCGAGGAGTCGGTCGAGCCGGGCAGCGTGGTTGTTACCGACAACTGGTCGGGCTACGATCCGCTCAAGAAGAAGGACTACCAGCGTCGTATCATCTCGATTAACAACCGCCGCGAGCAGGCCTCGCAGCTACTGCCGAGGGTGCACTTGGCGATCTCGCTACTCAAGCGCTGGATGCTGGGCACGCATCAGGGGGCGGTCAGCCACGAGCATCTGGACTACTATCTCGACGAGTTCGTGTTCCGCTTCAATCGGCGCAGATCACGCAGTCGGGGCAAGCTCTTCTACCGCCTTGTGCAGCAGGCCATGGCGGTGGAGCCGACGCCGTACCGCTCGATCGTCGCCGATTGGGACGCTAAGACGCTGTGAGCCCAACTACAAGATGTTGGGGTCACCTGAGTCAAGTGGATACCCGGCTGAACAGATTAACCGCAAGGTGAAGCGTTTTTTGGCTCACCGCCAGCCCGCCATCTCGGTCGACACGAAGAAGCGGGAACTGGTGGGAGATTTCAAAAACAACGGGCGGGAGCTACGGCCGAAGGGTGATCCGGAGAAGGTGCGGGTGCATGATTTTCCGATTCCCGAACTGGGCCGGGCCACGCCCTACGGGGTCTATGACATGGCGCGCAACCGGGGTTGGGTCAGCGTCGGGGTGGATCATGACACGGCGGCGTTTGCGGTCGAGACGATCCGCCGCTGGTGGCGCTCGATGGGGCAGGCCGCTTATCCGCAGGCGAAGCGCTTGCTGATCACCGCCGACGCGGGCGGCAGCAATGGCTCGCGTCCGCGGCTGTGGAAGCTGGAATTGCAGAAGCTGGCGGACGAAACCGGGCTGCGGATCGCGGTGTGTCACTTCCCGCCCGGCACCAGCAAGTGGAACAAGATTGAGCACCGGCTGTTTTCCTACATCAGTCAGAACTGGCGCGGCAAGCCGCTGATCAGCCATGAGGTGATCGTGAATCTGATCGCCGCGACGACGACGCGAACGGGATTGCAAGTCCATGCCGAACTCGACACGGGCAGTTATCCGACCGGCATCAAGATCACCCACCAGCAGATGGCGGCCCTCAAGCTGCGCCGAGACAAGTTTCACGGGGAGTGGAACTACACGCTCCTTCCCCGCAAGACCCTAGATTGACAAGGTTATTTTGTGACGAATTCTAACCGGTGGTTTTTGAGCGCCTTGGCTGCCCCGACACACAACGGGCGGTCATTTGCTCATGCATCTTCAACAAGGCGGCAAGGCCGCCATGGAGGAGGCAAGACATGACGAAGGCAAGCAGGCTTAGAAAGGTCCTGGCAATTGGGATAGCCGCGATGCTCGGCGCAGTGTCATCACCGGCTGCGGAGATCTCTGATTGGCCGCCGCACGATTGGAGCATCCTATCGAACTTGGTCCCGCAGTCCCTGGTAACGATCAAACCGCACAAAGGCAGAGGGAAAAAGCTACGTGGCGAGTTCCTCTCCAGCGATGCCGAATCGATCATCGTCCGCAACCGTGACGGTCAGCAGGTGACAGTCTCCCGAGAGGATGTTAAGCGCGTGCTTGTCCGGCGGTCGCGGGGCAGTCGCGCTCCCTGGTACGGAGCCGCCATCGGGGCCGGAAGCGGCGCGGGCCTGGCGGCGGCGGCGTTCGCAGGCTCGGGCGAGAGCGGCGAGGCCGCCCCCTTTGTGATCGGGACCACCGTCGGCCTAGCTGGTGTCGGCGCGCTCGGTGGTCTGCTGGTCCAAAGGTTCAGCCGAGACCGGTTGGTCTACCAATCCCCTAACCGTTGAGAGTCCGTTCCAGACGAAAACCTGGCGTGAGGACGCCCCTTCTTCGTTGACGCCCCTCCGAACCTGGGGCTACGATGAGGGGGTTCCCGTACAAGCCATGTCCTCAAAAACCTCCGTACATGCGGCGGAGCTAACCGTGCTCGACCAGATCGTCGTGCGAAAGCGAGCGGAGCTGCTCGCCGAGCAGTCACTGGTGCCGATCGAAGAACTGGAGGAGGCCCCACGGTTCGAGCGTAGGAGCTTTCGCGAAGCGCTGGAAATGCGGCGTCCGGCGGTGATCGCAGAGATCAAGAAGGCGTCCCCTTCGGCTGGGGTCATCTCCGAGCAGTTCGACCCCGCCGCGATTGCCCGCGGTTATGAGGCGGGTGGGGCGGCCGCGCTGTCGGTGCTGACCGACAAGCAGTTCTTCCAGGGCTCCCTCGAACACCTCGAGCAGGCTCGTGCCGCCGTCGACCTGCCCGTGCTTCGGAAAGACTTCACGCTCGACCGCTACCACCTTTTGCAGGCGGCGGCCGCGGGGGCCGATGCCATCCTGCTCATCGTGGCCGCGCTCTCCGACTATGACCTGACAGAGTTGCTCGCTCAGGCGCGCCAGTTGGACTTGGATGCGCTTGTCGAAGTGCATAACGAACCCGAGCTCGAGCGGGCTTTGGCCGCGGGAGCGGACATCGTCGGCGTCAACAACCGCAATCTCAAGACACTTGAGGTATCGCTCGAAACGTCTTTCCAATTAGCCGAACAGATGCCCGACGACGTGCTTCGCGTGAGTGAGAGCGGCATCCGAACCTCAGCGGACATCCAGCGACTCCTGGCGGCCGGCTACCAGGCGTTCCTGGTGGGCGAAAGTTTGATGAGACAGGCCGAACCGGGTGGGGCGCTGGCGAGTCTCATTGAAGGGACCGACGATCTTGGCTCCTGAGGTCATCAAGGTCTGCGGCATCACTAACGTCGACGACGCGCGATTCGCCGCCGAAAACGGTGCCACGGCGCTGGGGATGATCTTCTATCCCGGCAGCCCTCGCTTTGTGGATGCGGAAACGGCTGCCCGGATTTCTCGGGCCGTGCCCGAAGACATCGTCCGCGTCGGCGTGTTCGTCAATGAAGCGCCCGAGAAAGTATTAGAAATCGCCGCCCAGGCCGGGCTCGACGTCGCCCAGCTTCATGGGGACGAATCACCCGAGGTTTGTGCCGGGGTTTCGCCGCTGCGGGTCTGGAAGGTGCTTCGCGTCGGGGAAGACTTCGACCCGGCGCAAGCGGCCGCGTTCACTTGCGAGGCGTTCTTCCTCGACACGGCCGGTGACGGCCTCTACGGCGGCACGGGACAGACTTTCCCTTGGCAGCGCGCCGCCGAGGTCAAGCGCTACGGCCGGGTGATCGTCGCCGGCGGACTCGACGCAAACAACGTTGGCCAGGCGATTCGCCTCGCGCAGCCGTTCGGCGTGGACTCCAGTTCGAAGCTCGAGCGCAGCCCGGGCGTGAAGGATCATGATAAGGTGCGGAGATACCTCGAAGCGGCCAAAGACGCCGCCCGAAAAGCGACTCTCGAAGCCGCTCAGGCAGCTACCCGCGCCGAGGTGAAATAGCCATGGCCACCATCGCACCGAACGTCGTGCCGGACACCCTGGGCCACTTCGGGCCTTACGGCGGCCGCTACGTCCCGGAGATCCTCGTCGCGCCGCTCGATCAGTTGGAGTCGGCCTACGAAGAGGCGCGAGAGGATGCCGTCTTCCAGGCCGAGCTTCAGGAACTCTACCAGCAATACGCCGGACGGCCCACCGTTCTCTACCACGCCCGGCGGCTCAGCGAACACCTGGGCGGGGCCGAGATCTACCTCAAGCGTGAGGACATGCTCCACACCGGCGCCCACAAGATCAACAACTGTCTCGGGCAGGCGCTGCTGGCCCGCCGCATGGGCAAGAAGCGCATCATCGCCGAGACCGGCGCAGGCCAGCATGGCGTGGCGACCGCGGCGGCTTGCGCGCTCTTCGGCTTCGAGTCGATCGTCTACATGGGCGAAGAGGATATGCGCCGGCAGAGCCCCAACGTGTTTCGCATGCGCCTGATGGGGACGAAGGTCGTCGGCGTCAACGCCGGTAGCCGGACTCTCAAGGACGCCATCAGCGAGGCCATGCGCGATTGGGTTGCGAACTTCGACTCGACCCATTATCTGCTGGGCTCGGCGCTCGGGCCCCACCCTTATCCGCGAATGGTGCGCGACTTCCAGTCGGTGATCGGGCGCGAGGCGCGTGAACAGTTTCTCGAGACCACCGGCGGGCGTCTTCCTGATTTGTTGATCGCGTGTGTCGGAGGCGGCAGCAATTCGATTGGGCTGTTCCACCCCTTTCTCGAAGATGAGAGCGTCAAGATGCTTGGCGTCGAAGCGGGCGGACGGGGTGGCAAACTGGGCGACCACGCGGCACGGTTTTCAGGCGGGGCGCCGGGCGTGCTGCACGGCACCTACAGCTACGTTTTGCAGGACGACGACGGGCAGATCGCTCTGACCCACTCCGTGTCCGCCGGTCTGGACTACGCGTCGATCGGTCCCGAGCACGCTTGGCTGCACGATGAAGGGCGTGTCGAATACACCTCCTGCGCGGATGAGAAAGCGCTGGAGGCGGTGCAGTTACTGTCTCGGCTGGAGGGCATTTTACCGGCATTGGAGTCGGCCCATGCGGTGGCCGAAGCGGTACGCCGGGCCCCAGAGGCCAAGGGCCAGACGTTCCTGCTCAATCTCTCCGGGCGCGGCGACAAGGATATCGGCATCTTTCGCGACAACATGCCGGACTTAGGCTAGTCGCTTAATGCGTAGCGTAACGAGGATTTTGTTCTCGTTAGGGGGTGGTCGTACATTCGACAACGTAGGGGCACGGCATGCCGTGCCCGATGCCTGTGAGCCGCACCCGAACACGGGCACAGCATGCTGTGCCCCTACATTTTAGTTCGCGAGTTCCTTCGGGATATCAAGGCCGTAGCCCTTGGCTAGCCAGACTGAGCCGCGACTGCGTCGCTAGGCCCGCCGATTCCCTTCCGGTGCCGCAGGTTCCTTTCGCAGCCTCCTGACTGATGAGCCGCATCACCCCAACCTTCGAGCGCCTGCGGCAACAGAACACCCGTGCTCTGATCGCCTACATCACCGCCGGCGACCCCAGCCCCGACCGCACCGTCGAGCTGGTCCGGGCACTTGAGAGAGGCGGCGCGGACATCATTGAGCTGGGCGTCCCGTTTTCCGACCCGATCGCTGACGGTCCCGTGATCCAGAAAGCGGGCGAGCGGGCGCTACACGCCGGGATGACCCTCGCCAAGGTGCTCGATATCCTCAAGGAGCTTCGCGCCTATTCGGAAATCCCGGTCATCGTCTTCAGTTACCTCAACCCGATCCTGCGCTACGGCTTCGAGAAGTTCACGGCCGCCGCCGCGGCAGCGGGCGCCGACGGGGTGCTGTTGATCGACCTCAACATCGAGGAAGCCGGTCCCTTCCTCTCCGAGATGCACAAGCGCGGGCTCGATCCGGTCTTCCTGGTTTCGCAGACCACGCCCGACGATCGTCTCGAGAAACTGTCGCAATCGAGTGCCGGTTTCGTATATCTTGTTTCGAGGGCCGGGGTCACCGGCGAGCGCGATGCGGTCTCCGATCAAGCCGTCGCGCTGATCGAACGCACCCGCCGCGTGACGTCGCTGCCGCTGGCGGTAGGTTTCGGGCTCTCAAAGCCGGAGCACATGCGGGCGCTGGCGCCGTATGCCGACGGGGCGGTCGTGGGTAGTGCGTTCATGCGTCTGATCGAAGAGCATCGATCGGCGCCTGACTTGGCCGCCCGGCTCGAAGCGTTTGCCGCGCAGCTCAAGGCCGGGCTGAGGCTCGACCCCGCGGCCTGACATTAGTGGGAGTCGTTTATGGACTTGGCGGAATGGCGAGAGCGGATCGATCAGCTAGACCTGCGGATTCTCGAGTTGCTGAACGAACGGGCCCGAGCTGTCCTGCAGTTGGCTCCGCTCAAACGACAGGATTCCATTCCCGTCCACGCACCCGACCGAGAAGAGCAGGTGGTGAACAGCCTCCGAGGCCACAATGGCGGACCGCTCTGTAACGAGGCCGTCCAGCGGATTTTCGAAACCATCATGAAAGAAATGCGGGCCGTCCAGGAGGTGGACGCCGCGGGTAACTCGTCGCGCTGACCGCGACGCCCACCCGCCCATGCGCGGGTCTTCCCTCTCAGTAGATCTGACTACATGGCCATCGAGACGGTAACGATTGTCGGCGTCGGCCTGATCGGCGGCTCCTTCGGCTTGGCTTTGCGAACCGCCGGCTTCAAGGGACGGATACTAGGCGTCAGCTCGCCCCGGACGATCGAGGCGGCGCTCGGCAAGGGGGCGATCGAGCGTGGTGCGCCTTTGGAGGAGGCCCTTCCCGAAAGCGACCTGATCTACCTGGCCCAGCCGATTTCCCGCATCCTGGAGCTACTGCCGGAGGTCCGCAAGCTCGCGCCGCCCCGCGCCCTGGTCACCGACGCGGGCAGCACCAAGGGTGAGATCGTCGAGAAGGCCGCCGCACTGTTCGCCGACGGTCCCTGGTTTGTCGGCGGGCATCCGATGGCGGGCAAGGAGCAACGCGGGGTCGAGCGCGCCGACGCGGACCTGTTTCGAGACGCCACGTACGTGCTGACCCCCTCCGTGCTGACTGCCTCAGACTCGCGCCTGCCCGACGAGCCGGTAGTGAAGGAGTTCGCCGCCTGGATCGAGAAGATCGGAGCCAAGCCGGTGGTCTTGCCAGCCCACGTGCACGATCGCGTGGTGGCTTGGACTTCGCATCTGCCCCAACTCCTCTCGACCGCCTTGGCATCAGCGATGGTCGACCAACTGCCGGGCGATGAGCACCTCGAGATCGCCGGCCCCGGCCTGCGCGACATGACACGCCTCGCCGAGAGCCCCTACGAAATTTGGAAGGACATTCTCGCCACGAACACTTCGAACGTCGAGCAGGCTCTGACGGCTTACATCGACAAGCTGGAGCGCTTTCGAGAGAAGCTCAACCGGGATGGACTCGCAAAGGAGTTTGAGGCAGCACGAAAGGCGCGGCAGCGGCTCGCGCGACCGTCCTGAATACGTTTCACGCCTAACCTTCCATGGTGTCGCCTAGACCGGCACACTCTCGCCTTGCTCCCTGTCGTTCTCGTATGCGACGACATCCCCGGTGAAGCGGACGTTCGCGGAGGCTTGGTGGTTGGTCGCAATGTCCATGGCAATGAGTCCCCAAGGCTCGCCGAACTGCTTCTTCGTCGTCTTGGCTGCAGCGGTGACTCTCTTGCGGAAACGCTTGCGAACCCTTCGTAGCCCGTTATCACCCGGCGAGACGTTGGGGTGGTCGGCGAAGAACTTGTGCACCTTGACCAACTCCTCCGCCAGTTCATGCATCGCCTTCGCCCACCAGACGATGACTAAATAATCGGAATAAACGACCGCCCTCTGCGTCTTTTCGAGCGTAGGAAAGAGGGCCATCACGTTTTGTGGGCTGCCCGCAGCCCTCATCTTCTTCCATAACCCATCATCGAGCGCGGGCTGCCGCCGATACTCGTCAGGGTCGCTCGTCTGGTAGAGCAGAGTGAGCGCCTTCCGTCCAGCTTGCTCGTAGAAGTCCAGGGATCTAGCATTCCTCTCATCATCCAAAAAGACCGACTGCAAAAGGTCATCCCCGTATCCCGTTTCGGCATAGAGAGTCGAGCGCCTGAAGTCGTTGCCGTCTCCCAGCAGTTCGGCCTTCTTTTCCCGGGACACCAAGCCGAGAGCCTCGGCGACGTCGAGGTTGTCTTTCATGGTCTGGCGGTTGGTCCGGGCGTGCAGCTCGAAGTAGCTGTGCCTAGACTTGAGTTCCGGTGGCGCCACCGCAAGCTTGCTGCCGCGGTAGGCGGCCGTGAACAGGAAGCTCTCCATCTGTACTTCGTGGAGTTTCTCTGAGTCGACGGCGAAGTTGCGGAGGGTGGCACGGATGCGTTCGGCCGTAGCCTTGTCGGTGAGCACCAACTCGCCCGTCTCGTGGTTATAGAGAACCTCGCCGCCAACAAGTAACTTGCTGATCGAAATGAAGTTAAAGATCCCCAGCAGGTTGATCCTGATTGCGGTTCTCTTTTCGCGTACGGTTTGGAAGATGCTAGTTCGGATCTCCACTCCCGGGGGCAACTCATTCTCGAGTGCCATCAGCCTGGTGAGATCGCCGTCGAGAGCAAGGCGAACCGCCGCCGCGCCCTGCTCATCTAAGTTGTTGAGGTCGATTTCGTACAGGAAGGCCGCGCTGCCCTGGCGTAACGAACTGAATTCAGCGGCAAGGCTCAGCTCGAGGCTGCGGTCGACCCCGGCCTCCACCGTCTCTCGAATGGCCCTGATCCTGTCCGCCGCAAGGCCCGCCTGTCGCAGCTCATCTTCGTCGACTTTTGGGTCACCGCTAATCGTCCTCAAGATCGCGCTGGTCAGGTCCGTGTCTCCGGGCCCGACGGAAACGCCCGCGCTGCCGGTGACCGCTACCTTGAGCTCCCTGCCGCTGCTCTTGAAGTAGCCGAACTCAAGACGGTGGGTATCGAGCTTTCGCACCCGCAACTCGAACCCCCCGCTCAAGGTGTATGACGACTGTACGCTCACGGCGCCGCCGACTTTCACGTCGATCGAACCCGGCAGCCCCGGAGCGTTGATCGAAGCGAGCGGGTTGGGCTGTGCGGACACCGCGAGCCCGGCCGTGAAGCTGAGAGACGCCTTGCCGTCGACGCTCAAGATGGTTTGAGGAGCCATGGCCCGAAGGTCGTCCACGTCGCCGGGCAAGCTAAAGGCGCTGACGGTGTCGGCCAGAGCGCTGGCGAGCTTGGGTGCCCCGTTCGTGAGTCTGAAAGGCCGGTAGTTGAAGATCGATACCTCTGTACCCGCCTCGAATCCGAATGTCAGATCGCCGCGCTCGGTCGTCAGTCCGGCCGAGAGCGTGGGCGTGATGTCGAATGACACCCAGGCTTCGTTGTCGCCGACTTTGACGGCGGCCTCCTCGCCGAAACGCCCGGGAAGCACCGCTTCACCCTTCTTCTTGAAAACCGTGAACCCGGCGGTCAAGCCTGCCGAAAGGGTCAACTCCGTGTCCTCGTTGCCAATGTCGATCTCCTGCTCGACGTCGAGACCGGTTCGGACCGACGCAAGAGGGAAGTCTTTGAGCGGGGTATTTCGGAGGTTGAGGGCCGTTTCGCGAAGGTTCAGCGACAAAGCGTCTCTGAAGTACCTCGTAATGGAGGCGTCCTGAGCCGTTTCCGTTTCTACCACGAAACCGAGGGCGTCCGTTATCTTTATCGTTGCCATGGGTACCAGATAGCAGCGATTCAGCGGAATGTCAATCTTCTAACGTTAATTGCGCAACCCCCTGTTTCGCGCTCGGTGCTGGCGGCTTGGAATGCTTTCGGCCTGGCGCTGTTTCTGTCAGCGCCGGTAGTGCTCCACCTGTAGCTACCCGGGCCGTTACACGTGTATTTCGAAGGGCCGACAACTGCCGGGGTTTTCAGTTCCCGATGGCGCTCGTGCCGACGTTCCAGGTACCAATGTTCATGTTGATGCACATGCGAACGAGCAACCGAGCCGTGACCGTCAGGGAGCGGTCACTCTAGGCGATTCCTGCGTCCGCCTCAACGTTTCCGCAAGCACCACTCCACCGCATTCCGCATCAGCCGCTGATACATCGGGTGCAGTAACGGTTCGAGCGGGTGGCCGCCGGCGAGATGGCACACGCGGCCACGGCCCACCTCGCGCACCCAGCCCGCCGGGACAACGGTGCCGTTGTCCATGCTGCTGTTGAGAATGCGATGCACCTGGCTCTCGTCGTAGATGATCGGGGTATGCTGCTCGTCGGGTGTCGTGAAGT
The DNA here is from genome assembly GCA_965261065.1 of Bryobacterales bacterium. Classification (GTDB taxonomy): domain Bacteria; phylum Acidobacteriota; class Terriglobia; order Bryobacterales; family UBA6623; genus JAKZVK01. The sequence goes on from OZ253444.1 coordinate 1,564,630, forward strand.
CGCTGACGCCTTCGGTAATGGGGTGCCGCGGGTCGGTCACCTCGACGCGAAATCTCTCGTACGGCCCGTGGCCAATGTAGCGGCCTCCCACAAGCTTCAAATACGGGCCCGCCGGCGGGTAAAGTCCGAGCGAATTGTGCAGGTTCAGAAACGCCCCGCCCTTCTCGACGAACGCAACCACCGCCTGCTCCTGCGCGAGCGTCATCCAGGTGCCGATCTCGCCGTGCAAAGGGTCCTCGAGCACGCGAAGCTTCTCGCGACCGGCTCCAGTCCTGTGCACCTGACGCCCATCGCGAAGGATGACGAAAAGCTGCACCTCCGACAGGTTCTCGGCACTCAACGCCTCGACATCGACGGTGAAGTGCGGCACCACGCCCGTCGCCTCGAACACGGGCCGCAGCGCTTTCTCGATCGGCGCCGGCGGGTGTGGGCTGTCACCGATCAGGACGAGAGCCTGCGGACGCTTGTCGGAAGCGGAAGGAGCCTGGCCGGCGAACGGTGCGTTCGGGACCGTCAACTCGCGGTAGACATGCTCGATTTCATCAGCACGCGGCCGGGTGTGCGTAGTCCAGGAAAGCAGCCCGTACGGAAGACGCACGCGCGGCTGAGTCTCTTCGAGGGAGTGCCCTTTGGCAATCTCGTGGCTGACCTGGTTGCGCAGCTCGGTCAGCACGCTGCGCATACGCTTGAGGCTTTCCGGGCCGTCCCACGTGCCGAATCCAGGCACTACTCGTTTCGGGCGCAGCGCCTCCAAGTCGCCGAGAGCCGCGATCCACTCCGCGGTGTTGTGACCGGCCAGCTTCGCCCGACTACCATTGTGAACGAGGGGTCCGCCGAACAGCACCTCCTCCCCTTGCAGATAGACCGCCCCGGCTCCGTCTTCACGCGCTCGATCCAGCGAGATGAACTCGACCACGCGGCTTGCGTCGCCGATGCTAGCGCGCCCCGAGCGTGCTTCGAGCAAGTTCGCGGGCAGGCCGTTCGGTGCGGCCGCCAATCGCTCGGCAATTCTTTCTGACGTGACGATGCGCCTGATCCCGCCCGCGACCAGCGCCTCGATGATCGGGAGCACCTTGTCGGGACCCTCGGGCTTCTCGGCGCGATGCCATCGCGGCTTGTTGCGATCGTAGAGGTTGGGGAAGATCCAAGCCTCGTCCTGCCAGATGTTCGTTAGGGCAAGCGTCCTCGGCGATTTGCCGGTGGTCTTCTCCACGTAGGCCAGGAACTCCGGGACGGGCGTACCGCGCGGCAGATCGATCAGGAGCGTCTGGTCGCCCAGTACCACCCAGCCACAGTTTAGGTGCCCGAATTGATAGGAGAAGCCGGCGGCATGAACTCCCGACGCGATCTCCTCGCGGTGCGGGAGCAATTGCTTGCCGTGTTCAGCGGACCCTCCAAAGGCGAGGGCCCCCGTGGCAAAGACCAAGGCCACCAAAGCTGAGATACGTACGTAGAGTTTCGCCAAAGCAGCTCCTTCCCGCGAAGTAGTATTAGGGCTCAAACGGTGGTCCAAGACAGCCGCCGCGCGACTTGAGGTCGAAAACCTCGCTAACCGCCAAGCGGAGCCGGCATCGCCACCCCCAGCTTCTCGCCGACAGCCGCTAAGTCCCGCGCGGTGGCGTCGGGCAGGGGAATGCCGTCGCGCCCGCGCTCTTCGCGGTTCCGTACCTCCACCTCACCCGGAACGAGCACCTCGGACTTGCCCTCCGCGGGCGGCACTCGCTTGGCTGCATCCATCGTCCCGGCGACCATCGATTGATAGCCGCCTGCGTCCCCAAACGCACCGGGATCAACGACCACCAGGAAGACGCCCGCCACGCGGCCGCGCGGATCGTCCACCTCTTCGCGAACACGCGCTCCAATGAACGTCGGCTCCGGATCGTCAATCGTCGCCAACGCCCCGAGTAACGCCGAGGCCATCGCCAAGCCGTATCCCTTGTGACCGGCGACCCGGCCGCCCAGCGGCACAAGCGTCCCGCCGGCATAGAAGTCGGCGGGCTGGGTGGTGGGTTTACCTTCCGGGTCGAGGATGCAGTCGGCGGGCACCTCGCCTCCCTTGTCGCGCGCCACCCGCACCTTCCCCTCGGCGATCGTCGAGGTCGAGCCGTCGAACACCATCGGCGGCTGCCCCTCGGCCGGAATGCCGATCGCCCACGGGTTGGCGCCCAGGAAGCGCTTGCGGCCGCCAAACAGAACCATCCCTCCCAGTCCGGGACCGGCGGCGCCCACCGTGACGATGGCGATCATCCCGCGATCACAGGCACGCTCGGCGTATTCCCCCAGCCGGCCGATGTGGGTCGAGTGGCGGACCGTCGCCAGCGCGACTCCATGTTGAGTCGCGCGCTCGATCGCCCAATCGAGCGTCCAGGCCGTGGAGTGATGGCCGAAACCCCGATGCGCGTCGATCAGCCCGGTGGCGCCGCTCGCTCGGAGCACCTCGGGCCTCGCCGAGGGTGCGATCTCCCCCTCTTCGATCTGGGCGACGTACTGCGTGACGCGGATGACGCCGTGCGAGTCGTGACCGGAGAGGTTCGACCGAACGAGGTGGCCCGCGACGCCCCCCGCGATGTCGGGCTCCGTGCCAACGGCCTCGAAAATGCCGCGAGCAAACGGTTCGAGATCCTGCGCTTTCCAACGTTCCATCGGCTAGACCAGACTAGCACCTCACCGATACTACCCCGGGAATAGCGCCGCCACCGCCTTCTTGTGCGGCCTGGCCCCCGGCCTTTTTCAGAAGCCGGGTATCCACTTGACTCAGGTGACCCCAACATCTTGTAGTTGGGCTCACAGCGTCTTAGCGTCCCAATCGGCGACGATCGAGCGGTACGGCGTCGGCTCCACCGCCATGGCCTGCTGCACAAGGCGGTAGAAGAGCTTGCCCCGACTGCGTGATCTGCGCCGATTGAAGCGGAACACGAACTCGTCGAGATAGTAGTCCAGATGCTCGTGGCTGACCGCCCCCTGATGCGTGCCCAGCATCCAGCGCTTGAGTAGCGAGATCGCCAAGTGCACCCTCGGCAGTAGCTGCGAGGCCTGCTCGCGGCGGTTGTTAATCGAGATGATACGACGCTGGTAGTCCTTCTTCTTGAGCGGATCGTAGCCCGACCAGTTGTCGGTAACAACCACGCTGCCCGGCTCGACCGACTCCTCGACGAAGGGCATCAAACTGGCCGCCGAGGCGTTCTGAACGCGCTGCATGCGGATGCGCTCCAGCCCGGTGCCTCTCTCTTCCGCGGCGACTGCAATCAACGCTTTACGCTCGGTCTGCCGGCCGATTACCCCTTCTTCTTCAGCGCCCAGTAGGTCTCATCGACCTCGACGAGGCCCGTCAATCGCTCCCGCCCCGGGCGCACCATCGCTCGCCTCAGCTTGTGCATCCAAGGCCAGGCGGTTTGGTAACTGCCCAGTCCCAGAACGCGCTGTAGACCCAGGGCGCTGGCCCCATTCTTCTGCGTGGTGATGGTCCACATCGCCCGAAACCACAGCCGCAGCGGCTTGCGTGTGTCTTGAAAGATCGTGCCGGCGGTGACGGAGGTTTGCCGCCCGCAGCGAGCGCATTCGAACCACACTTTGCGCACCGGCCAAGCGCGCTCATGCCCACACCTTGGACAGCGGAAACCCTCTGGCCAGCGCAAGGCGAACAGCTAGTCGCGGCAAGCCTCCTCGCTCGCAAAGCGAGACTCGAATTCGAGTTGGTCGCGCGGGTAATCCTCCACCAGGCCCTACACTACATCTTGGGGTCACCTGAGTCAAGTGGATACCCAGCTTTCAGAAAACTGCGTCGATCAAAGAGTCTTTTCACTCCCGGTTTCATTCGGAAATCTCCCTGCCAGGGCCGGGGAGGGTAGAACGCCGTCCCCGTTGGGACCCCACCAGGCGCTGCCAGCCGACCGGCGCGCTGTTCGCAAAATGGTAGCATTCAGAATACGACTGCGATGACACGATTCGCGAGACATGCCCTGTTGCAGGCGCTGGCGGCCCTGCCGAGCGCCGCCTTTCAGGCCTCTTCGGATCCCCATCAGGGGATGCGAGAGCAGCTCCAGTCGCTGCTGACCGCGGGGGACTTAGGTGCCGGCTTCATTCTGGCAGCCTTGGGCGTCGCTTTCTTGGCGGGAGCGGCTCACGCGCTGACCCCCGGCCACGGGAAGGCGATCGTCGCCGCCTACCTGGCAGGATCGCGCGGCACGATCGGCGACGCCGTTTACTTGGGTAGCGTCGTCACGATTACTCACACCGCAGGAGTGTTCATTCTGGGTCTGATTGCGCTCTACGCTTCGCAGTACTTGCTGGTGGATCGCGTTCTGGTCTGGCTGTCGTTGATCAGCGGATTGCTCATCGTTGCCATCGGAGGATGGCTGTTCTGGTCCCGTTGGCAGGCGCTGCGGAAGGGTTCCGACGGAACCCCCAGCCACTCGCACTGGCCCTTCGGCGGCCACAGCCACTCGCACGGGCCCAGTCACTCACATGGACCCAGCCACGCCCATAGCCACACTCATGATGACGACGCCGGACACGCTGACGGTCATGCCCACGAGCATTCTGATGGGCATAGCCATTCCCATGACCATTCCCATGACCATTCCCATGACCATTCCCATGAGCATGACCATTCGCACTCTCACGAGCATGATCACGTCAGGCAAGCGCTTCCAAAAGCCGGCCGCGGGAGCCTGCTGTCGCTGGGAATCTCCGGCGGGCTCGTCCCTTGTCCCGAGGCGATGGCCGTCCTGTTGGTCTCCATCACCATCAACCGCCTGTTGTTCGGCATGGCGATTCTGGTCTCGTTCAGCTTGGGGCTGGCGGCGGTGTTGATCGCCATTGGTGTCGCCATGGTGTTGGCCGGGCCGGCGTTCGATCGATTCTCGAAGGATGGGCCGCTCGTCCGCCTGCTGCCCGTCGGCAGCGCGGCAGTGGTCACGCTACTGGGTGCTGCGATTCTCTATCGGGCGGCCGCGGACGGCGGGCTTCTGTAGGAGGCCGTCGTCGGGCGGTTTCGACGGCGCTAGGCGGTTATTGCCAATTCCGGGCGCACTGGTCGCTGGTCACCAACGATTCGAAAATCGCCAGCACCTGCTTACGGTAGATGTACATGCGGCGCAAGTTCTCGCGGAAGGTCCTGTCGTACTCTCGCGCGCGCATCCACTTGTGGTAGAGCTTCGGGGAGACGTCGATTTCTTGGCGCAACGATTCGACGGGGCGTCCGCGGAGGAACATCCCGTAGAATATCGCCGCTTCTCGCTGCGGCGCATGTATTTCGGCGTCGAGCACTGCCACATCGAACTCCCGGCGGCAGGTTCGCAAACAGGCCGCCTGGACCCAAAAAACCCAGTATAGTCTCGGTCACCCGGCCCCGCAAGGGGAATCTGGGTGGCCCGCCTTGCTATCATATCGACCCTCGGGAGCCTCACTTCAGGGTCAATAAGACCCAAGTGGAGCCCGGCCTGTATTTCTCACCGCGTGCTTCGTCCGTCGGGTGGTGAGAGATGCAGGCCAGACCCACGCCTCCGCGTACAATCCGTGCTGGAGCGATCTCGGCGTCTCATCTGGCTGAAGGCTCAGCCGCCGCCGTTCGATACTATGAGGAGACCCGCCGGATGAAGCGGCCGCCTGATGGCTGAACCCCTGCATCCCAAGCCCGATCACTCTCGTTCGAACTCCAAGCCACGGCGGCTGAGGCAAGCGGCCGCGGTTGCCCTTGGCTTGACCCTATCTTTGATTGCTGCCGAGGCGATATGCCGGCTCTACGCACGGGAGTTGGAAGAGCAGTGGCAAGAGCTGTTGGCCCAGCCCGGTCACTACTACGTGCCTTCCGACAATCCGACGCTCGTTTACCAGCTTCGCCCCGAATACCTCTTCCGCTGAATGGGCCGCCAGTTACAAATCAACCGCTACGGCATCCGCGATTGGAACGACGACCTCGCTGAAGGCAAACGCAGGGTCGGACTCCTCGGTGACTCAGCGCTCTTTGGTATCTGGCAAACGCAGTTCGCCACCATCACCGATCGGACACAAGAGCTGCTCGACCCCGAGCAGCAGCGGCTCAAGGTATTCAACCTCGGGGTGCCCGGCTACGGGATTGCGGAACTCGCCGAACAATTCCTGGTGAAAGATCGCATCTACGCCTTCGATGACGTCGTTTACCTACTGAACCTCAACGACTTCTGTCGCCGCGACAGCGTGTACGAAGGAGCCGACAACAGCCTCTATCGCATCTACCGCCGTCCTCGCTGGTGGTCACGCTATTTTGGTCGCAAGGCGATCTATCGGCTCAGGAAGCACGGGAGCCTCATCGATTCGAACGAGACCTCTGACGGCTGGTACCGTTGGCTTTTTGAGGGCAACCGGGAGTTCGCGCGGCGTCACCTCAAAGCAATCGTCGACCATACCCGGCGCAAAGGTATCCGGTTCACAGTCGTCCTCTTGCCTGCGGGAAGTGCTTTCGAACCCTCAGGGGAGTACCGGCTGGCCGACCTGCATCGCGCTATCGGATCGCTTCTGGAGGCCGAAGGCGTCAAGTACAGCGACTCGACCGGTGTATTTGCTGAGGATACCCAGTACCTCATCAACGAGACCGAGCATCCCTCGATTCGCGGCAATCAAAAGCTCGCCGAGCTGGTGGCCGCTTGGGTCCAGGCCGGGGACTCCCACCGCCTGACAAACCGCCGCGAAGAGCCGGTCGGCTCGGCGCCCGCCAGTGGGAGTTGATCGTCCGAGGATACGCGTTCTCGGCACCGACCGCATCAAGCAGATCGTGATCGTCAAGAACCAGCAGTTCGTCTACACGGCCCGGCCCAACACCGGAGAGGTCAACCTCGATTTCCTCGACCGCAACTTCGAACCCGGCTCGAACTACTACTACGTCCGTGTCCTCCAGAACAACGAGCAAATCGCCTGGAGTTCACCGATTCGGGTGGAGTAGGGTCGGCCGACACAGCCACGCCCGGGCTTCGAGCCAGTCCGCCCCGCTAGGGTATGGAATCTAAGACGACCCGTTGGAAGAGTTGCGCTGCAAGGCTTCGATCAGTCGATCGAGCTTCCGGTCCGTGGCCTGCTGGGCCTCGGTGAGTCTTTCCTGGCTTTCAATGAGGGCCTTGATCTGCCGGTCGTGACCCGCGATTAGTTTCATGCCGCCTTCGATCATGGTGAGAATCGAATCCTGGTGCACGTTCATCGCCGCTTGTTGTTCAAGGATGAACACCATGGTCTTTTCGACATCCATGCCTGCATCGTATCCCCTCAGCCGCACGATGACAATGCTAAACTCCTGGTCCCAACCCCCTAACAAGCGCCCGAGTCAGGATCACCCACCTCCCGGCTCAGGTTCATCACCCAACTCAGTGGGACGCCGTGTACTTGTAAGTCAACGACACCGTCACATCCGCGACGCCCGACCCCACCGACACGAGGTTCACACGAAACTGGTCCCCTGCATTGACCGTGGCCGTGGTCGGCGTGCCCCCGGTCGCCGTGCGGGTGCCGAGCGGCAGAGCCCGGTCGGCCGAATAGATCGAGCTGAACACCGGGCCGGTCCCCGTACAACTGGCGGTGCAGCGTTCGATATTGAACGTCGACGCCCCACCCGTGGTATTCGCGACGATGCGGCTATCAACCAGCGCAGCGCCCGTGATGCCTTCCGGAACGGTGAGTGTCATCGGCCGTAGACCGGTTGAGGGCGTGCCGGCGAAGTGCCACTGGATCGCGTCGGTTTCACGTGCACAGTTGGCCGGCTCCCAGAGATTGGTGCCGATGTTCCAAACCAGACACTGTCCGTCCGTCGGCGCGGCGGCGGAAACGACGCGGCCCCGAATACCCGACACCACCGGGTTCGGGTAGGTCGCCGTCAGGTCCCCGCCCGCTGCGGAGCCGTCGCTGCGGTACCAAGCAAGAAGCGAGTCGCCGGTCTGCGGAATCGCGCCTGCGAGGAACGTGATCGTAGTGCTGCTAAGCGTGAAGTCGACTCCCGGCTTTTGAACGACGCCGTTCTTATTCAATTCAAGACTGCCGGCCGGATCGGGTGCCACCGCCAAAGTAAAGGTGTCGTTGACGCCGTCGATCGTCCCCGACGGAGTTTCCCCGTCCTGGAAGACCCCAAAGGAACCGCCGCCGCCACCGGCTCCACTCTCGAGCGAGACCACCGAACCGATGTCCTTCTTCACCGAGATCTCCCCGGTTGCGGAATCAACAAAGAGCCGTACTTCGTTAGATGCCGGTGGCGGCGGCGCCGTGCTCTCGAGAAAGTCAATGTACCCGCCGTGAAGATTCAGGTTCCCGGCCCAGTCGAGATCGGCCATGACAAAGTTGGCGTTGTTCTTCCATTGCTGCAGCGCGGTGGTCCCCTGCCCGTCGCCGGACTTGATCGAGAGCGTTGTTGTCCCCGTCGTAGCCGTCGGATCGTGGATCTGCACCGACGTGTTCATCAGCGTGTCCCCAGTACGCAGAATCTGAAGCGGCGTATCCTTGAAGACACCGAAGTCGTCGTAACGGCCTACGTTCAACACCGTCGCAAACGACGAAAAGACAAAGCGATTCAGGCCGCCCACCTGCATGAACAGGTTCGACACCGTTCCGCCCAGCGAGCTGTTGATGCCGAGTTGACGGACGAACGTGCTGCCATTCGGGCTGATGACCACCATCGTGTCGCCGTTGCCGTCCCGCCACGACTGCAAGGGGGCCGATTGGCCCGAGATGCCTCGGATCGTCAGCACGGCCGCCCCCGGCAGCACCGACGTAATCGTATCGTTGGAGTTCTTCAGCGCACCGATACTGGCCGGCGTGACGACATCGCTGCCGCCCGTCGCATGGGTCGACGCATGCGCCAGCGGCGTCCGGGCGTCGGAGAGCCTCGCATCGTTGCCTTCCGTGATCGTGCCGGCGGTTGTGCCATACACTGGCTCGACCTCGCTACGCGTCTGCGATATGTTGTCGAATACCGTCAGACCGTTCGAGAAGTTCGCCACATTGCGTTGGGTCACCGACGTACCGGCATCCTGAAAAATCTCGTACGCCATCCCGGTCTCCGCGCCCGCGCCGGCCGCCGCCCAAAACATGTTGCCCCCACCATCCGTAGTCAAGTGCTGTCCCGGCAGTCCATCCGACACGGGCAGCGTGTAGAGCGTGCTGGTCGTCAGCGTCGGCAGGCGGAACCCGACCGTTTCGGGTCCGCCGGACTCGCGGAAGGAAAGCAGCGCATTGCTCCCGCCGGGGCTGCTCTCTTCGATGGTCTGCCGCTCGGTGAAGACGTTCTCTTCGTCAATATCGGCCTTCCCATTCAGATCGGCGACCAAGCTAGTCACCTGCGACTGCGCGATGACCGATCCCGGAGGCGGCGGCTGCGTCACGCGCACCTGGCTCACCGTCACCGGTGTCACGCTTTCCGGCACGACCCACGTCTCGAAGAATCGCGAACCGTTGTCGAGCAGGTAGCTGACCTGGTAACTCGTTCCCGTCGGCGTCGCGTTCTCATTCGGCACCAAATCGACGTTGATCACGCCCTGGACGATCCGCGCGTTGATGCTGCTGGTCGCCAACGTCGAACCATCCGACGCCGTGAACCCGTTCCAGCCGATGGTGGCCGTTCCTTCAACGCGTGTGCCGTCCGCGTTGTAGAGCACGTCCTGGACACGGGTTCCGGGAAGCGCCGCGGCACAACCACACAGCCCGAGGTAAACCACAGCTGTTATGAGCAAGTGTCCGGTGTTTCGCATTCTCGTTCTCTCCCACGAGGCCGCCCCATAGTGGACGACGGGAGCCTCGGTAATCCTGGCCCCTTTTCGGCTTCAGGTTATCTCGCTTACTGCCGCGTTCCGTTCATCCTGGAAGTTATATCGTTGAAATATAAGGAGATAAATTTACGATTTATCTGTGACTGAAACGAGGCGCCGATGGAAATTCAGCGGCTGGAAAGCAGAGGGCCGCGTCGGGCGCGGACGCGCCGGCGACGTTCGCCGAGGCTTTTGGGACCGCTTGCTGTCAGGCTGTGAAAAAATCGGGGAGTCCACGGTTAGCATGGCCGGAAGGCCCGCCGCAACTGATAGGGCAAGTTGAGGCATCCAGCTACACAACCGAGATGAAATGAGGAGACTCGCGGTTTCGGGAGTGCGGTACGCTCCCGAGTGACGGGCTTCGCCCCGCCCGTTCCATGACGCGGGGCGAATCCCGAAATCTCTTCTTATAACGAAAGGAACTACGAACTATGAAGAACCATAGCAAAGCCATCGAAGCCTTGTCACAACCGCAACACGAGATGATCGAACAAGGCATGAACGTCGTCGCCGGTCTGGACCTGGGTGACCAGTACTCCCACGTCTGCCTGCTCGATCTGGAAGGAAACATCGTGGAACGCGTGCGCGTGCGCACCACCGTCCAGCAGTTCGAGAAGTACTTCGGCGCGTGGGCGTCGATGCGGGTGGTGTTCGAAGCCGGCACCCACTCGCTGTGGGTCTACCGGCTGCTGGAACGCCTCGGTCACGAAGCGCTGATGGCCGACACGCATCGGCTGGCGCTGATCACGCAATCGCTGTCGAAGGGCGATGAGCGCGACGCCGCCACGTTGGGCGAGTTGGGACTGCGGATGCCCCAGATGCTCAACCCCGTGCAGCCGTGTTCGCTCGAGACGCAACAGGATCGCACCCTGCTGCGGGCACGCGAGGGCGCGGTCGCCGCGCGCACCAAACTGATCAACTTGGTGAGGGGCACGGTGAAAAGTTTCGGCGAACGCTTGCCGAAGTCGGGCACCGAGGCCTTTGCAAAGAAGGCCGGCGCGGCGATGCCGGCGTCGCTGCGCGAGACGCTGAGCCCGTTGCTGCTGGTGATTCAACACCTCAGCGACGAGATCCGCCGCTACGACAAAAAGATTGAGCAGTTGGGCGAAGAGAAATATCCGCAGACCCGGCGGATGCGCTCGATCCGAGGGGTGGGGCCGATCACGTCGTTGGCGTTCGTGCTGAACCTGGACAACGACGCCACGAAGTTGAAGAGCAGCCGAGCGGCGGGACCGCGCATGGGGCTGCGTCCGAAGAAGCGCGACTCGGGGAAGAGTTCCCCGCAGCTGAGCATCACCAAGAGCGGCGACCCGATGCTGCGGAAGCTATTGGTGCAATGTGCGCAGTACGTGTTGGGACACCACGGCACGGACTCGGCGCTGCGGCGCTGGGGCTTGCGATTGGCGGCGCGGGGCGGCAAGGCAGCGAAGCGCAAGGCGGTGGTGGCGGTGGCGCGCAAGTTAGCGATCCTGCTGCATGTGTTGTGGAAGCGCGAGGTGGACTTTGATCCGTTCTACGGCAGCCAGGACCCGAAGCCGCCCGTCGAAGCGGCCCCCGTGTCGGGGTCGGGGTCCGAGCCGGCGGGATGAGTTGAGCGGCACGAAGGAAGCCGGATCAGGTCAGTAGTACGAGTTCGCAAGGCGGAGGAAAGGAAGCCCCCAGCGAAGGGAACACGTCGGACACCGAGTTCGTAGCGACTGCGCGTTCCGGGCCGGCCAGCAGGACAAGGCCGCAGCTGAGACAGCAGCGCTGCTAAGACTGAACTTCAAAGAGCACCGCGTCGCGGACGACGCCAAAGAGAGTGCGGATGGAAGCCAGGTCGGACGTGCCCCAGAAACTGAAGTTTCCCCGAGGCCCCTTGCCAGTTGACAAAGCGAATCTCCTCATGGAAGCCGCGGGTGGGAACCCGCGGTTCCCGCTGAGCGCAACGCGGTTGCATCCTACCACGGCGCCAAGCCCTGCGAAGGGGCTACTGAAAGTAGCCCACGCGGGAAAACGCCACCAACGAATCTGGAGCCCCGGTAGGAGGCGTTTGAGTCTTTGCTGCTTCCCAAGACCCGATTGTTGTGGGCCTCGAAGGCGGGCGCCCTAACCCGGCCCCACTGACTCGGTGTTAGGGACGAGAACCTCAAACGCCCCTGCCGGGGCTGGCGATCGTTTCATGGCCTGGACCCACCGCTTGCGCGGTGGGCTACTTTCAAACGCCCCGTACCGGGGCTCGGTGACGTGGTAGCACGCATCCGCATTGCGCCGAGAGAAATCGCGGACTCCCGTCCGCGGTGAGGTCGCGTTGGATGGCACAGTTGTGGCGGGCCTGCGGGGCCGATTTTTTCACGGCCCCTGTCAGGCGCGGCTGGGGTGGGTCGGTTGGGGTACGCAGACTCTGCCTTAGGGCCGAAATCAAGGCCTGTCGCGTGTAGGCGCCGACCCCTTCCGCGCTGCGGCTCCCTGGCAAGCCGCGACCCTTGCGGGCAATCAGCGAGGGCCACAAGACCTTCGAGATGATGGACAACTACGCCGACGGCGTAGTCAAGCCGATCGTCGAGCGGTAGGGCCGTCGTATGCTACGCGCGGCGGCCGCGCGTAAGCTCGGCGACCACATCCTCCGTCGCCGCGACACGCCCGAACACCCGCGCGTGCATAAGCAGCGCCTCGTTATGAGCGCGGGCCGTCAACGTGGCGCAGGCATCTTCGCAAATCAGGCTGTCGTAGCCCAACTCCGCTGCCGCCCGGGCTGTGCCCAGCACGCACATATCCGTCAGGATGCCGGTGATCACCAAGCCCTTGACACCCATGTTGCGCAACGCATGATCAAGAATCGATGCGGTAAACGCTCCCGACGTTAGCTTGTCGACGACGAGGTCTTGCTCTCGTGGCGCAATCCGGGAATCGATTTCGTGTCCCGGCGTCTGACTGGGATGCTTGAATTGCTTCGGCGCTCGCTCGCCATCAGCGGCGTCTTTCACGCGCAGGCGGCGGGTCATCTCACGGCCCGTGGACGTCACATTCCCATTGCGCGTATAGACGACCGCGGCCCCCTGCCCCCGAAAGCAGCCCATCAGCCGGCAGAGGTTCGGCATGACCAGTTCCGAGACCCGCGTGTTCCAGTACTCGGCAATTTCGGGCTTAGACGACGCGACCTCGGAATCGGCCCCCATCACGAGGTCTTTGGCGTGCATGTCGATGACGAGCAAGGCCACCGACGGCCACGCGAGTTCGAATTGCGTGGCGAGTAGCTCGAACGGCCACTCGGGATCGTGTTCTGCTGCGTTCCACCTCACGCGGGTTCTCGCTGATTCCGCGGCCGGCCGGCCAAGCGGGCACGGCATGCCGTGCCCCTACCATGTGCCACGGGCTACGAGGCCGAGCCGATTCGGTAGATCTGCGAGGCCGTCCTCACGATCAGGCTCTTGTCCGCGATCGCCGGCGTTGCCATGCACATCTCACCCAGGCTGTTCTTCGCGAGTACCTTGAACGCAGGCCCGGCTTGGATGACAAAGGTGTCGCCGTTCTCATCCAGACAGAAGATCTTGCCGTTGTAGGCCCAAGGCGAACTGGTGAAGTTGCCGCTCGCGCGAGAGATGCGTTGTTTGTCGTAAACCTCTTCGCCGGTCTTGGCGTTGTGGCAAGTCACGAAACCACGGTCAAACAGCACATAGATGAGGTCACCGTAGAGGACCGGCGTGGGATGGTACGGTCCGCCTTGCGGCAGGCTCCAGGCGATGTAGCCGTTGCTCGTCTCTCCCGCGGCAAGGGTGATGTCACCGGAAGCGCCGGGCCGAATCGCGTAGACGGGCCGCTCCTTGGTCACATGAAAGCCCGAGGTCACGTATAGCAGCCCGTGTTCGGAAAACGGCGTCGGAATCGACAACGCCGACATGCCGCTGATCTCCCACAGCAGCTTGCCGTCCAGGTCGTAGGAGCGCACCTTCTTGCGCCCCGCGGTGATGATTTCGGTTCGCTCGGCGTTCTTCCAGACGTAGGGCGTCGACCATGTGGTCGACTCATCGCGGTCAACCCGCCAGATTTCCTTACCCGTCGCCTTGTCGAGCGCGACAAGATACGACTGCTCTTCGTTGTCGTTGGTGATGTAGAGCCGACCCTCGTGAAGCGCCGGCGAGGAGGCGGTGCCGTATCCGTACCGCGTCTCGACCGGCCGCCAGGGCTTCGACCAAACCACCTTGCCGTTCATGTCGAGGCAGTAGGTCGCCAGATCGCCGAAGTGCGCATAGACGTGCTCGCCGTCGGTGACCGGCGTCTCGGAGGCGTAGGTATTCTTCTTGTGCCGCGGAACGTTGGGCACGCCGCGATGGACCTCTTTCTCCCAGCGGACTTCACCGTTATTGAGATCGACGCAATAGACAACCCAGCGGTGCTCGTCGGTGGGAATGGGGTTCGATTTCCCACCTCCGTAGAACCCTCCGCTCGGAGTGGCCGCGGGCCGCGAGCTGACGTTCGTGTTCAGAAAGATCTGCCGGTCCCACACGACCGGCGACGACCATCCCAGGCCCGGGATGGGACGCTTCCAAACGACGTTGTCGGTGGTGCTCCAGCTCTCCGGCAGATCGGGGTCGTCCGGCACGACGCCTCGCGCGCCGGGCCCGCGAAACTGCGGCCACGTTGCGCCTAGCGCGCGTCCGGAAGGCCACAAGCCCGCCATCGAGAGCAACAGATCCCGGCGTCGCAACATCGGCACACCTCTCGCCATCAACTGACCATTGTAACCCGCCAAAGCGCAACGCCTCACTCGCCGATGGGCGAGCCAGGGCGCTGACCTGCTGGCGTAAACAAGCAGAGCCGCATCGGGGCAGTAGTCCCGGCGCTACGCTACGTGCTCGTTGGCGTGGAGTTGCTGGAGAGATTGCACGCGGGCGGGGTGGGCGCGGCGGGCCGCGATCCCGTCGGCGGCCGCGCGCGCGGCGCTCAGCGTCGTGATGCAGGGAATGTGATACTGCACGGCGGCGCGGCGAATTGCCTTCTCGTCACGAAACGAGTGCGCGCCGGCGGGCGTGTTGATCACCAAATCGACCTGGCGGTCCTTGATGTGATCCACCAGATTGGGCCGCCCTTCATACACCTTCAGGACGACGCGACATTTCAGTCCCGCGGCGCGGAGCGAGAACGCCGTGCCCCGCGTGGTGTAGATCGAAAAACCAAGGTCGGCGAACTTCTTGGCGACTTCGACCCCTTCGGCACGCTGGCGCTCATTGACGCTGACGAAGACCGAGCCCTGGTCGGGCAAGGCCTGGCCGGCGCTGAGTTGCGCCTTGGCGAAGGCTTCGCCGAAGGTTTCGCCAATGCCCATGACTTCGCCCGTTGAGCGCATCTCGGGACCGAGAATCGGATCGGCGCCCGGGAACTTGTTGAACGGGAATACGGGTGACTTCACGCAGTTCTTCTGGATCGGCAGGATGCCCTTCGGCAGGTCGTAGTCGGCGAGCTTCTTGCCGGTCATCAGCCCTACCGCAATTTTCGCCAGCGGCACGCCGGTCGACTTGCTGACGTAGGGTACGGTGCGCGAGGCGCGCGGGTTCACCTCGATCACGTAGATCTTGCCGTTGTAGATCGCGTACTGGATGTTCATCAGGCCGATGACGTTCAGCGCCTTGGCCAGCCGCACCGTGTGGTCGCGGATCGTATCCATCTGCTCGGGCGTGATCGACGCCGTCGGCAGCACGCACGAGCTGTCGCCCGAGTGTACACCGGCTTCCTCGATGTGCTCCATGATGCCGCCGATCAGGACTTCCTCGCCGTCGCTCAGCGCGTCGACGTCCACTTCGGTCGCATTCTCAAGGAAGCGATCAACCAGAACGGGCCGCTCCTGCGAGTAGGCCACCGCCTCGCGCATGTAATTGCGGACTGTCGTTTCGTCGTACGCAATCACCATGGCCCGTCCACCGAGGACGTAGCTAGGCCGGACCAACACGGGATAGCCGAGGCCGCGCGCTACAGTGCAGGCTTCATCCGCACTGGTAGCGACACCGTTCTCCGGCTGCGGGATGTCGAGCTCGGCCAGCAGTTTCCCGAACAAGTCGCGATTCTCGGCAAGATCGATGGACTCGGGGTCGGTACCGATAATAGGGACGCCGTGGGCTTTCAGCGGCAGCGCCAGCGTCAGGGGCGTCTGGCCGCCGAACTGGACAATGACGCCGTCGGGCTTTTCGGTGTCGCAGATGTTGAGCACGTTCTCGAGCGTCAGGGGCTCGAAGTAGAGCCGATCGCTCGTGTCGTAGTCGGTCGAGACGGTTTCGGGGTTGCAGTTGACCATGATCGACTCGCGTCCCAACTCCTGGAGCGCAAACGAGGCGTGACAGCAGCAGTAGTCGAACTCGATGCCCTGGCCGATGCGGTTCGGGCCGCTGCCGAGGATCATCACCTTGGGCCGGTCGGTCGGGTCCGACTCGCACTCGGAATCGTAGGTCGAGTAGAGGTACGGCGTGAAACTCTCGAACTCGGCGGCGCAGGTGTCGACGCGCTTGAAGACGGCCTGGATGCCGAGTTCTTTGCGCTTTTGGCGCACGGCCTCCTCGTCGCTGTCGAGCGCTCGCGCGATCCGTTTGTCGGAGAGGCCGTAGCGCTTGGCCTCTTCGAGCTGCTCTTTGGAAACCGTGTCGAGGTTCTGCTTCTCAAGGTCCGCCTGGAAGTCTACCAGCGTCTTGATCTGGTGCAGGAACCACGGGTCGATGCGCGTCATCTCAGCGATCTGTTTGACCGTGTACCCCTCGGAGAACGCGAAGCGAATGTAGTTGAAGCGGTCGGGCGTGGGTGTGATCAGCTTTTGCGAGATCAGCTCGGAGTCGAACTTTTCCGACTCGTACTTCTTGCCGGTCTCGAGGCTGCGGACGGCTTTCGAGAGCGCGTGCTTGAACGTGCGGCCGATCGCCATCACTTCGCCGATGCTTTTCATCTGCACGCCCAGCAGCGGCTCGGAGCCCGGGAATTTCTCGAACTGCCATTTCGGCATTTTCACGACAACGTAGTCGATCGTGGGCTCGAAGCAGGCAGGCGTCTTGCGCGTAATGTCGTTGGCGATTTCGTCGAGCCGCAGGCCCACCGCCAGCTTGGCGGCGATCTTGGCGATCGGAAACCCGGTGGCTTTCGACGCTAGGGCTGAGCTGCGCGAGACACGCGGATTCATCTCGATGATCACCATCCGCCCGGTGCTGGGCTCGATGGCGAACTGCACGTTCGACCCGCCGGTATCGACGCCGATTTCACGCAGGCAGGCCAGGGCGGCGTCACGCATCATCTGGTATTCGCGGTCGGTGAGGGTCTGCGCCGGGGCAACGGTGATCGAGTCGCCCGTGTGCACTCCCATCGGGTCGAAGTTTTCGATCGAGCAGACGATGATACAGTTGTCGTTGAGGTCGCGCATGACCTCGAGCTCGAACTCCTTCCAACCCAGCACGCTCTCTTCGATTAGCACCTCGCTGACCGGCGACAAGTCGAGGGCGCGGGTCAACAGCTCGACCATCTCTTCGCTGTTGTAGGCGAGTCCGCCGCCCGTACCGCCCAACGTAAAGCTCGGACGCAGCACGACGGGGTAGCCGACCTCGCTGCCGAACTCCAGCCCGCCATCGAGGTTATTGACCAGCTTCGAGCGAGGCACGTCGAGGCCGATGCTCCGCATGGCGTCTTTGAACAGCAGGCGGTCTTCGGCTTTCTTGATGGCCTCGACCTTGGCGCCGATCAACTCGACGCCGTATTCATCGAGGACCCCTTTCTCGGCGAGTTCCACCGAGAGGTTGAGACCGGTCTGTCCGCCGACGGTCGAAAGCAGTGCGTCGGGACGCTCGCGGGCGATGATTTCGCGGACGTACTCAACTGTGAGCGGCTCGATGTAGGTGCCGTCGGCCAGCTCGGGGTCGGTCATGATCGTGGCCGGATTGGAGTTGACCAGCACGACCTCGTAACCCTCGCTCCGTAGCGCCTTGCACGCCTGCGTGCCCGAATAGTCGAACTCGCAGGCCTGGCCGATGACGATCGGACCGGAGCCCACGATCAGGATCTTGTGGATGTCGGTGCGCTTGGGCATGGGGTGGGTCAGTGTTTCACGCAAAGACGCAAAGGCGCAAAGACTACAAGATTCCTGTCGATGACCAACGCTCGGGCTCCGCTCCGGCGGGTATCCGTTGGCGCTGTACTCTTGGCACCTTTGCGTCTTTGCGTGAAATTCACTTACGCCGCCTTCATCAGCTCTACAAAATCATCAAACAGATATTGCGAGTCATGGGGCCCCGGGGCCGCTTCCGGATGGTACTGCACGCAGAAGAGCGGGTCCTTGCGGCTGCGGAAACCCTCCAGTGTCTGGTCGTTCAGGTTGACGTGCGTCAACTCGAAACTCGCGGCGTCGAGAGAGTCGGGGTCCACGGCGAAACCGTGATTCTGCGACGTGATCTCGACCTTGCCCGTGCGCTCGTTACGCACCGGATGGTTGACGCCGTGATGGCCGAACTTGAGCTTGAACGTTTTGCCTCCGACGGCCAAGCCCAGTACCTGATGGCCCAGGCAGATACCGAAGATCGGCACCCGGCCGACGAGTTTGCGCACGCTGGCGATCGGCCCCTCGAGCGGGTCAGGGTCGCCCGGGCCGTTCGAAAGAAACACGCCGTCGGGCTTGAGCGCCAGCAGGTCGTCGGCGGATGTCAGCGAGGGGACCACCGTCACGCGGCAGCCCTTGTGCACCAGCCGGCGCAAGATGTTGTGCTTGATGCCAAAGTCATAGGCCACCACGTGCAACGCGGGTTCGTCGGCTGGCGGGACCAACTCGGACGGCGAGCAGGCGTCGACGCCACGAGTCCATTCGTAGCGCTGTTTGGTAGAGACCGAGCTGGCTAGGTCAAGCCCATCCATCTTGGGGATGGAGCGAGCTTTCTCGGCGAGCTTTTCGGGATCGGTCTCAAGCGATGAGATCACGCCTCGCATGGCCCCTTGCGTCCTCAAGTGCCGAACGAGAGCGCGGGTGTCGATCTCGGAAATGATCGGGATCTTCTGCTCGGCCAGGAAGTCGGCGGCGTGCCCGGACGAGCGCCAGTTGCTCGCGATCTCTGAAAACTCGCGCGTGACCAATCCCTCGATGTAGGGCCGCGCCGACTCGCTGTCTTCGGCGTTGGCGCCGTAGTTGCCGATCTGCGGGTTCGTCAGGATAACGATCTGCCCGCTATAGGAGGGGTCGGTAAAGATCTCCTGGTAGCCGGTGATGCCGGTGTTGAAGACGACCTCGCCATAGCACTCGCCTTTGGCTCCGACGCTGACACCGCGAAAGAAACGCCCGTCCTCGAGCGCGAGAACGGCCTCGGTCATCACTGCAACACCCCAAGACGGTCAAGCGGCCAATAGGCGAATACCGCCTTGCCGAGGATATGTCCCTGGGGCACCGGCCCCCACGTGCGGCTGTCGTTCGACGTGTTGCGATGATCGCCCAGCACGTAGTAGTGATAGGCCGGTATCCGGACGGGAGGATAGGTGGAGCGATCCTGGTAGTTCGGCTGGACGTAGGGCTCAAGCGTGCGCCGTCCGTTGATCATCAATCCGCCGTCGACGATCTCGATCTCATCGCCCGGCAGGCCGACCACGCGCTTGATGTACGACTTGCTGGGATCCAGAGGGAAGCGGAACACGACGATGTCGCCGCGGCTGATCTCCTCGAAACTGTAGATGAACTTGTTCACAAAGATGCGCTGCTGATCGTGTAGCCACGGCATCATGCTGGTGCCCTCGACCTTGACCGGCTGGTAGAGGAACACGATGACAATAGCCGCGATTGCGACCGAGATGACGATATCCCGCACCCACACCTGGATGTCGAACCAGAACGAGGGACGGCTTGGCGTTTCAGGCGCGCCGTCCACGGGCGCGGGTCGATCTTCAGCCGACGCGGCGGCTGGCGAGGCTGCCTCGTCTCTGCTCTCGGGGGACTCCATTGTTTCGGGTTCGGGGGCGGGCCTTCCGTAATTCTATTATGCCGCTTCGGGGGCAAACAAGCAGCGGCTGGAGGAATGGTCGACCGGTCTGCAGTCGACATCCCTAGCCGGCTTCCCACCATCGCCGGAGTTTTGAGCTTGAATCCGTGCGAACCCAAGAAACCGAGCCCGAAACGCGAGTGACGGGTAGATCCACTCGGTGCGGCAGGCCATCGCGGCCCTCGTGCCGAGGCCACGAGAAACAGATTGGCACCGTCGCGTTCGGGGCTCGGTTGCCTATGGACGAACGCCCTCGGCGTTAAGCCGAATCCGATACAGCCCCGTCCGGGCGGTCATATAGAGCACCTTGCCGTCGTCACCCCAGCCCACGTTCGCGGGCACTTCATCCGCTTGGATCGTGCCGAGGTGCTTGCCTTCGGCATTGAAGATCCATACGCCACTCGGGCCCGTGAGATACAGGTTCCCCTGCTTGTCGACCTTGAGGCCGTCGGGGAGGCCCTCGGCCGTTTCCGCGGTGGCGTCGTGGAAGACCCGCCCTTCGTCGAGCGTCCCATCGTCGTTGACGCCATAGGCCATCCAAACCTTGCGCGCGGCATCGGAGTTGGCGACGTAGAGCGTCTTCTCGTCGGGCGAGAAGGCGAGCCCGTTGGGGCGCGTCTGCTTGTCGTTGAGCAACTCGACTTTGCCGTCGGCGCTGAGGCGGTAGATGCCGTTGAAAGCCAGTTCTTTAGCCGGATCGTCGTCCTGTTTCGCCAGCCCGTAGGGCGGGTCGGTGAAGTAGGCCCAGCCGTCGGACTTGTAGACGATGTCGTTGGGGCTGTTGAGGCGCTTGCCGTTGTACTTGTCGGCGATGACGGTTTCCGAGCCGTCCTTTTCGATGCGCACAATCTGCCGGTTGGCGTGCTCGCAGATCACGATGCGGCCGGCCGGATCGAGCGTGATGCCGTTGGGGCCCACATACTCACCCTCCTCGTAGTCGCCCGGGTAGACCGGCTTGCGGAAGTCGCTCACCTGGCCGGACGCGGGGTCCCACTTGTAGTTGGCGTTGCCGCGCACATCACTGAAGAGCAAGTACGGGCCGCCCTCTTCGACCCACAACGGGCCTTCGGTGAACATGAGGTTGCCGGCAAGCTTCTCGATTTCATAGTCAGCGGGGACGATCGCATCGAGCGCCGGATCGTTCTTCACGACCGTGCCGGCGCCTGTGGGCGTAGCCTTCTCGATGTCTCCGGCCGGCTCGGTCGGGCCACAGGCCGACAGGCTCAGCACCAGGAACGCAATAACAAAGAAGTGGGGTCTACTCATGAAAACCTCCGTGGAAGAGGCCATGCTAGCACGTTGGCGGAATGACTCGCCGTTCCCGAGAGGGTCACACCCGGCCCACCGTAGCCGCGCCACCGGACTGCAACAGAGCCGCGGATGTAAATCCGCGGGCGCGCGGGCTCAGCCCGCGCCGCGGACGGAAGTCCGCGGTTGCCCCTTGGCGCAACCTGATGCTTTCAAGAACAAGTCCGAACCCCACCGGTACCTTCATTCAGCCGTTACGACACAAGCACCCGGTGGCTTTCAGACGCACTGAAGCCCTGGGCCAATCCTTGCCGGCCGTTTTGAAGGGTCACCGCGCTGCGCGATAGGAGGCCTGCCGTTTTAGCGTAAGCGCGAGCTCGAAGATCCTCGCCGCCATGTGGCGTTTGGACATGGGTGGCAGTTCGGTAGCGCCGCCTGCGGCATCGATGAGCCAACCTTGGTTCTGGTCGGAGTCAAAGCCTGTTCCACCGGCGGCGTCTCCGACCGGATTGGCGACGATCAGGTCGCAATTCTTGGCGGCTAGTTTCTTGCGGGCGTTCTCGGCGACGTCTTCCGTCTCGGCGGCGAAGCCGATGAGGAAGCGTTCGCCCTTCAGGCGTCCGACTTCGGCGAGGATGTCGGGGGTCGGCTCGAGTTCAAGGGACAGTGGGCCGGGTTGCTTCTTGATCTTCTCGCCGGCCGTGCGGCTCGGGCGATAGTCGGCTACCGCGGCCGCGGCGATAACAAGCGTCGCGTCCTTAAGCCGCTCGAGCACCGCGTGGTACATCTGCTGCGCGGTTGTGACGGGGACGAAGTCGCAGCCTTCGGGCGGTGCTAGCTCCACTGGGCCGCTCACGAGGATGACGCGCGCCCCGCGAGCGAGGGCCTCCTGGGCCAGTGCATAGCCCATGCGGCCGCTGGAGTGGTTCGAAAGAAAGCGTACCGGATCGATCGGCTCTTTCGTCGGACCGGCGGTTATCAAGACCGTTTCGCCCTCGAGGTCAAGGGCTTTCGGCGTAGCGGAGGCAAGGGTCTCCTCTACGGCCGCCACGATGGACGAGAGTTCAGCCAGCCGTCCCGGGCCAACCATGCCGCAGGCCAGCGCGCCCGCGTCAGGCTCGACGACCCGCACGTCCCGGGAGCGCAAAGTTTCCATATTGCTCTGTGTGGCGGCGTGGTTCCACATGTTGACGTTCATCGCCGGCGCGACAACTACGGGGCCGGCATAGGCCAACTGCATGGTCGTGAGGAAGTCGTCGGCGATGCCGTGAGCGAACTTGGCCAGCACATCGGCCGTCGCCGGGGCCACCAGTAAAACGTCCGCTTCCTGTGCCACGGCAATATGCTCGACGGAGCTTTGGAAGGTCGAGTCGTCGTCAGCCTCGGAGAACAACTCGGTGATCACCTTGCGGCCCGTGAGAGCGGCAAAGGTGAGAGGCTGTACGAACTTCCGGGCGCCGGCCGTCATCACGACCTGCACGGCCAAGCCGCGCTCGGTGAGTAACCGGACCAACTCCGCCGCCTTGTAGGCGGCGATGCCGCCGGTGACGCCCAGAACGACCGTCTTGGCTTCTGCGGGTTCGTTCGTCATGCGGTCTACCTGATGCGCTGGATCAAACCGAGCCGTGACCGTCAGGGAGCGGTCCGGCACGAACCCGCCCGGTACTCAAAGGCCTCTAGGCTAGGCTCGACTACTCCTCGACTTCAGCTTCATCCAAACCAAGAAGCAGCTCATCGGGCGGATCTTGCGGGTCGAGGTCGACCTCCACCGCACCCGAACGAATCTCCTCCATCGCGATCTTGGTCGGCTTGCGCGACGTGGTGGAGATCAAAGGCCGCGCTCCGGCCTGGAGCTGCCGGGCGCGTTTCGACGCCGCAATGATGAAACGGTAGACGCCTTCGTTCTCGTCGGTGGGGATAAACCACGGCTGGTCGGGCGGCTTCTCAATCGCTTCGGGCTCTGCCACGGCTGCAACCTCTTTTGCTTTCGCTCGTTTTGCCATCTTCTAGTTCACCTTGAAACTCTCGATAATCGGCTCGATGCGGTCCTTCACTCTTTGCCGGCGGCAGCGCTCGGCCAGCAGAATGCCCCGCAATTGCTCGAACGTCTCGTCCAACTGGTCGTTCACGAGTACGTAGTGATACGACCCAAAATTCTCGACTTCCCGTGCAGCATCGCCCATGCGGCGCTCAATGACCTCTTCGGAATCCGACGATCGGTTGCGAAGACGAACCGCCAACTCTTGTTTCGACGGAGGGAGAATGAAGACCGAGACGGCCTCGGGAAGCTTCTTCATTAATTGTCCCGCACCCTGCACGTCGATGTCCAGAATCAAATCGTGGCCCCGCTCGCGGGCCTGCTCGAGAACCTGCCGCGACGTGCCGTAATAGTGGCCGAAAACCTCCGCCCACTCAAGCAGCTCATTGTTGTCGCGCATGCGCTCGAATTCCTCGCGGCTCACGAAGTCGTAACTAGTTCCGTTTTCCTCGCTGTCGCGCGGCGGGCGGGTAGTCGCCGAGATGGAGAAATCGAGTCCCGGGTCCGACTCGATCAGGCGCCTCACCAGGGTGGACTTGCCCGAACCCGAGGGGGCGGAGATGATTAATACCAGCGGTGCTGCCATGAGCGGTTCGTGAGCGATCCCCAGAGTGGTTCCCAAAGTGATTCCCTGCGTGGTTCCCTGAGCTATTCGAGGTTCTGCGCCTGTTCTCGAATCTTTTCGATCTCGGCCTTGAGGCGAACGCCAACTTCGGTAACGGCGAGGCCATCCCGGCCGAGAGGTGAGCTTTTCGAGAGGATCGTATTGGTTTCGCGGTTCATCTCCTGGGCGAGAAAGTCGATCTTCTTGCCCAACTCCCCGCCGCCGTCGAGCATTTCGGTAAGCCGCTCGAGGTGGCCCCCGAAGCGCTGCAACTCTTCGCTGATATCGGCCCGATCGGCCAGAATGGCGGCTTCCTGTAGGACGCGCTGTGGCTCCGGGGCAAAGCGCTCCAGCAACTCGCCCAGCCGCTTTTGGAGCCGCTCTTGAAACTTGGGCACCGTATCGAGTCGGACGGATTCGAGCGCCTCGACGTCCTCTCTCATGCGGCGAAGCCGTTCTTTCATCTCGTCTACGATGCCTGTGCCCTCCTGTTGGCGAGCCCGGTTGAGTTCTTCGAGCCCGCGGGTCAGGCCGTCGTCGAGAGTCTTTTCGAGTATCGTCCGGCGGGGCTCGTCCAGCTCAGAACCGTTGAACGAAACCGCGTCGGGCAGCCGCAACAGCACATTCAGATCGGGCTCAGCGGGAATTCCATGACGCCGGGCCAGCTCGCGGTAGGCTCCCAGGTAAGCCTCAATCAAGGGTTGGTTGACGGTCACGTTGTCGTTCGAAACATTCCAGTCGATCGAGATGTTGAGCTGCACTTGGCCACGCTTGACATGTTTCTTGACAAGCCGGCGGATGCAGGCCTCTAGGGCTTCCAAATCGCCAGGGATGCGCAGTTGCAGGTCGGCGAAGCGATGGTTGACGCTCCGCAAAGTGAGCACCATCGAGAGATCATCGTTCTCCGATCGGACCCGGGCGTAGCCGGTCATGCTGTAGGCCATGTTTCGTTATTCGTGATCCGTGAACCGTGATTGGTGTTCGTGATTCGTGTTCGGCGAAGGACCCTAGCCGCTCCACTGCTCGACCGATTGTAGCTTTGATAGGCGTCGATACAAAGGGCTGTGCTCGAGAAGGTAGTCGTGCGCGCCCACGTCGGAGATCGCGCCTCCATCAAGCACGACGATCTTGTCGGCGCTGCGGATCGTCGAGAGCCGGTGCGCGCTGACGATCACGGTGCGGCCGCGAATCAGGTTGGCAAGCGCTTGCTGCACCAGCAGCTCCGCCTCGCTGTCGAGATGCGACGTGGCCTCGTCCAAGATGAGGATCGGCGCGTTCTTGAGCAGGGCCCGGGCGATGGCGATGCGCTGGCGTTGGCCGCCGCTCAGGCGATAGCCGCGCTCCCCGAGATGCGTATCGTATCCCTCTGGCATGGCCTCGATGAAATCGACCGCAATGGCCATACGGGCCGCGTCCTCGACGGCTTCGCGAGGGATGTCGGGCCGGCCGTAGGCGATGTTGTTGAACACCGTGGTGTCGAATAGGAAGGTCTCTTGCGTGACTAGCGCAATCTGGTCCCGCAGTGACCGCAGCTTGACCGACCGGATGTCGCGCCCGTCAACCAGAATCCGCCCCTCCGACGGATCGAAGAAGCGTGGCAACAGATTCATCAGCGTCGTCTTGCCCGCGCCGCTCGGCCCGACCAGGGCCACAACCTGCCCGGCGTTGACCTGCAGGTTGATCTCCCGCAGCGTTGGCGGGCCCGCGCTCTCGGGATAGTGGAAGCCAACGCCCTCGAATTCGATCGAGCGCGAAAACGGCAGCAACTCGCCGGCGTCCGGCGCTTCTTTGACGTCGTGCGGATGGGAACGGTACTCCAGAACCCGCTGAGCGGCCCCGATGGCTTGCTGAAAAATGTTGTAAATTCCCGTGAGTCGCTTCACGGGCTGGTAGAGCATCAGCAACGCGATGATGAACGTAGTGAATCTGCCGGCCGTGAGTTCCTCGGCGAGGATCGCACTACGCGCATACGTCAGCAGCGCGACGATCGTCAGTGCGCCGAAGATCTCGATCAGCGGTGTAGCCAGCCCCTGCTGGGTGACGTAGCGCAGGTTGTAGCGAAACACTTCTTCGGCGACGGCCCGGAAGCGGCCAATCTCGAAACTCTCCATGCCGAAAGCCTTCACGACGCGGTTGCCGGATATCGTTTCCTCGAGAATCTGGGTCAGGCTGGCCAAGTAGTCTTGCGCGCTGCGCGTCGTCTTGCGAATGCGGCGGCCGATGCGCGCTGTGGGAACCAACACGAACGGCAGCACTGTCAAGCTCACCGTCGCCAACTTCCAATCGGTCTGGATCAGCACCCACAGCAAGAACATGCAGGCGAAGCCCTGCCGCAGCAGGTCGGCCAGGATGTGAGATAGGGCGACCTGGATCTTCTCGATGTCATTGACCAGCGTGGAAATCAGCTTGCCGGTGTGTTGCCTCTGGAAAAACGCCGGCGACTGGTTGAGGACGACCCCGTAGACGTCTTCGCGCAGATCGCGCACCGCCGACAGGCCCGCGTAGTTGACAAAGTAGTTGCCGAGGAAGTTGCACACACCTTTGAGCAGAAAAACCCCGACGATGCCAACGGCAACCACCATCCAGAGGCTGTCGAACCACGACGGAAGCAGGTCGTCGAGGTAGATCGTCGCGTCGAGAAACGGAATCTTGTACAGCTCGACCGGACCTTGCCGCGGCTCCGGGTTGAGCAAGCGGTCGAAGACCGGCTCGGCCAGCAGCGCCACGATCCCGTGGCAGGCCCCGACGATCGCCATCAGGACCACCGAAACGGCGATCCGTGGCGCATAGGGGCGCGCAAAGCTCAGTAGATGAAACAGTTCGCTCATGCCGGCAGTTGGGAGCGGCTGGCCGACCTGCTCGTCACCTCGGACAACAGGCCGCAGATGGCGGCCTCCACCTCGGAGGCCTTCACAGACAGGATACAGCGCGGTTCGTCAAACGCGTAACAACGGTCGCCGGGACACGGCTTGCAGTCCCACGGCGTCTCGACCACCGCGCTCGGCGTCTGCCAGGGATGCCACACCGCCGAGTTGGACGAACCGAACACCACCACCGACGGTACGCCAAAGGCCGCAGCGAGGTGCGCCGGGCCGGAGTCGTTCCCCACGAACAACCCTGCCCCGGCTAGCAGGGACTTCAGTTCACTCAAGGGCAAGCCGCCCACGCATCGAAAACCGCTGAACTTCTGGAAGATCGCCTCCTCGCCCGGCCCCGCGACGATGACCGGCTCGAAGCCGTGTTGGTCACGAACGAACTGGGCAGTCTCGCGGAATTGTTCGGCCGGCCACTGCTTGGTGAAGTACGCGGCCGTAACGTGGAATACGGCATACGGCTTTTCGCCGGGAGCGTCTTTGAAGGTCGCAGGGTCGGCATGGAGGACGGCGCGCGGCACTTTGGCCACCGGAACACCGAGATAGAACATCGCCGAGGCATGATGCTCGGCGGTATGAACCGTTTTCTCCGCATCCCGCCGCAGGATCGTCTGGGCCCGTGGGATGCGCACGTTGTAAGCGAACTGCATCGAGAAGTGGCCGAAGCCGGCTCGGAAGCGCGCGCCGGAAAACGCCGTCCACCAAGCGCTCGTCGAGCCGCCGTGCAGGTTGAGGCAGAGAGCCGGTTGCTCGGCGCGAATGGCTCGCAGGGTGCCCAGACGGCGCAGGGGCTGTGAGCGGTCGTATGTCAACACGCGCGAGACACTGTCATTGCCGTCCAGCAGCTCGCGGTACACCGCCTCTAGGACGACAACGATTCGCACATCGGGGCGCGTCTGCTTGAGCAAGGCCAGCGCCGGCGTGGTGAGCACCGCGTCACCGAGCGACCGCAGGCGGATGACGACCACGGTCGCGCCCCGGGGCAGTTGAGACAGCACGGTGGGAGTCATGACGGACGGCGCAAGCCAACCGAGCCGTGACCGTCAGGGAACGGTCCGGCACGGACCTTGACGTAGCTCCAACGACCGCTAGGCGTGCACCTCTCTCACCCCTAACGGTCTGACCGTCGCGCACGCGGCAAGACCGCCGCGATCTCGATCCGCCCGCCCGAAGCCCCTCCCTACAACCCGGCTAACTTCGCGCCTGCTTGACGATGTCAAGAAACTGCTTCGCGGTCTTCTCGATGTGATCGAAATCGCCGTCGGCGAGCGCTTTCTTGCTCACCAGGTCCGACCCCACGGCGATGGCGCTTGCACCGGCCTTGAAAAAATCGGCCGCATTCGACAAACCCACACCGCCGGTCGGGATCATGTGAATCTGCGGCAGCGGGCCCTTCAACGCCTTGAGGTAACTCGGGCCCCCGACATTGCCTATAGGGAAGATCTTGACCATGTCGGCCCCTGCCTCCCAAGCCGTGACCACCTCGGTAGGCGTCAACGCCCCCGGCATGATGGCTTTGGAATAGCGGCGGCACATCTCGATCGTGCACGTATTGAGCGACGGCGTGACGAAGAACTCCGCGCCGGCCAACATACAAGTCCGCGCCGTTTCCGGGTCAAGTACGGTGCCCGCGCCCAGCACAATCTTATCGCCGAATTCGTCAGCCAACTTCTCCAGTACCTTGACGGCGCCCGGCACCGTCATCGTCACCTCGAGCGCGCGTACACCGCCTCGATAAATTGCCTTCGCCGCCTCCAGCGCCGGTTCCGCCGCATCGGCGCGCACAATGGCCACTAAGCCGATGTCGAGAATCGAAGCGAGCGTTTGCTCTTTTGCCATAGTGTGCTGGGGACCGGGAGGGCGGTTGAGCCCATGTTTCTAAGATCTTCCCTATCAACAATATCAGAGGCCTGGTATCCACTTGACTCAGGTGACCCCAACATCTTGTAGTTGGGCTCACAGCGTCTTAGCGTCCCAATCGGCGACGATCGAGCGGTACGGCGTCGGCTCCACCGCCATGGCCTGCTGCACAAGGCGGTAGAAGAGCTTGCCCCGACTGCGTGATCTGCGCCGATTGAAGCGGAACACGAACTCGTCGAGATAGTAGTCCAGATGCTCGTGGCTGACCGCCCCCTGATGCGTGCCCAGCATCCAGCGCTTGAGTAGCGAGATCGCCAAGTGCACCCTCGGCAGTAGCTGCGAGGCCTGCTCGCGGCGGTTGTTAATCGAGATGATACGACGCTGGTAGTCCTTCTTCTTGAGCGGATCGTAGCCCGACCAGTTGTCGGTAACAACCACGCTGCCCGGCTCGACCGACTCCTCGACGAAGGGCATCAAACTGGCCGCCGAGGCGTTCTGAACGCGCTGCATGCGGATGCGCCCCAGCCCGGTGCCTCTCTCTTCCGCGGCGACTGCAATCAACGCTTTACGCTCGGTCTGCCGGCCGATTACCCCTTCTTCTTCAGCGCCCCAGTAGGTCTCATCGACCTCGACGAGGCCCGTCAATCGCTCCCGCCCCGGGCGCACCATCGCTCGCCTCAGCTTGTGCATCCAAGTCCAGGCGGTTTGGTAACTGCCCAGTCCCAGAACGCGCTGTAGACCCAGGGCGCTGGCCCCATTCTTCTGCGTGGTGATGGTCCACATCGCCCGGAACCACAGCCGCAGCGGCTTGCGTGTGTCTTGAAAGATCGTGCCGGCGGTGACGGAGGTTTGCCGCCCGCAGCGAGCGCATTCGAACCACACTTTGCGCACCGGCCAAGCGCGCTCATGCCCACACCTTGGACAGCGGAAACCCTCTGGCCAGCGCAAGGCGAACAGATAGTCGCGGCAAGCCTCCTCGCTCGCAAAGCGAGACTCGAATTCGAGTTGGTCGCGCGGGTAATCCTCCACCAAGCTCTACACTACATCTTGGGGTCACCTGAGTCAAGTGGATACCCAGCTATCAGAGTTGCCGAGGGATCAATCAATCACATTGGGGGCTTGACATGAAGGTGCTTGTTGATCGAGAGGTTTGGGGGTATACTGTTTCTGAACATTGTACAAGGTTCAGAACGAGATGTCCCCATGCCCGACACTCTGCCCGCTCTGGAAAAGCAAAAAGCGCAGCTGCTGCAGGAGATCTCCCAACTCGGCGATCAGCGCCGCGGCTCCATCACCACCCTCACTCGACGTTGTGGCAAACCCGGCTGCCGTTGCGCCCAGCCTGACAGCCCGCCTCACTACTGTCCGGCTGATGAGCGGTGGGCGGCCTGCAACTGATGGTAGAAGCGCGGGTTAGGTGCTGTTTTTTCTTGCCGCGATTTGAACGGCGGTGCGCCGTTTGAGCGGCATCCGTCCTGAGCCGACAATGGCTCATGAATCTGGGCCGCACCGTCTTCTCCCAATTGATCAGCTTCCTGCCGGATCGCGAGTTCCGGCGCTGCGTAAGCCGCTACGACGGCGACCGGGGCTCGCGTGGCTTCTCCTGTTGGGATCAATTTCTGTGCATGGCGTTCGCCCAGTTGACGTACCGCGAAAGCCTCCGCGATATCCAAGCGTGCCTGCGTTCGCTCGGCGCTAAGAAACTGTCACAAAATAACATTTGCATCTAGAATTGTTTTCACTTACTCTGGAAGGGTGAGCGAGCCGGCAGCCATCAAGCGTCGTTATGAGGCGCTGCGAGGGGTGCTCGATGAACGTTCGCGGCGGCTGCTGGTGGCCGCGGAAAGCTTGGCCCTGGGGCGCGGCGGCATCTCGGCAGTGGCCCGAGCGACCGGGGTCTCACGGCAAGTCATTGCCCGTGGCCGCCAGGAGTTAACCGAGCCCGCTGGGCCTCCGCCCGGCCGCATCCGGCGTCGGGGCGGCGGGCGCAAGCGAAGCGTCACGAAAGACCCCACTCTCAAGAGCGAGCTGGAACGGCTGGTCGAGCCACTCACGCGCGGCGATCCGGAATCCCCCCTGCGCTGGACGTTGAAAAGTGTCCGCAAGCTAGCCGCCGAACTCGAACGGAGGGGCCACCCAACGAGTCATCGCATGGTGGCCGAGCTGCTGCACCAGCTGGATTACCGCCTGCAAGCCAACCGCAAGACGAAAGAAGGAACGAAGCATCCCGACCGCAACGCTCAGTTTGAACAGATTAACCGCAAGGTGAAGCGTTTTTTGGCTCACCGCCAGCCCGCCATCTCGGTCGACACGAAGAAGCGGGAACTGGTGGGAGACTTCAAAAACAACGGGCGGGAGCTACGGCCGAAGGGTGATCCGGAGAAGGTGCGGGTGCATGATTTTCCGATTCCCGAACTGGGCCGGGCCACGCCCTACGGGGTCTATGACATGGCGCGCAACCGGGGTTGGGTCAGCGTCGGGGTGGATCATGACACGGCGGCGTTTGCGGTCGAGACGATCCGCCGCTGGTGGCGCTCGATGGGGCAGGCCGCTTATCCGCAGGCGAAGCGCTTGCTGATCACCGCCGACGCGGGCGGCAGCAATGGCTCGCGTCCGCGGCTGTGGAAGCTGGAATTGCAGAAGCTGGCGGACGAAACCGGGCTGCGGATCGCGGTGTGTCACTTCCCGCCCGGCACCAGCAAGTGGAACAAGATTGAGCACCGGCTGTTTTCCTACATCAGTCAGAACTGGCGCGGCAAGCCGCTGATCAGCCATGAGGTGATCGTGAATCTGATCGCCGCGACGACGACGCGAACGGGATTGCAAGTCCATGCCGAACTCGACACGGGCAGTTATCCGACCGGCATCAAGATCACCCACCAGCAGATGGCGGCCCTCAAGCTGCGCCGAGACAAGTTTCACGGGGAGTGGAACTACACGCTCCTTCCCCGCAAGACCCTAGATTGACAAGGTTATTTTGTGACTGATTCTAAGCTCTACCACATGGGATTCCGCGGCAAGGTGGCTCGCTCGACACTGGCCGATGCCAACGAGTCCCGCGACTGGCGCATCTATGCCGATCTCGCCCAGGTCTTGATCCGCATCGCGCGGCCCTTGTACGCCCGCGATCCGATCGGCGTGGATCTGGATCAGACTCTGTACGCTCTGGATTCCACCACCATCGACCTGTGCCTGTCGCTGTTCCCCTGGGCCAAGTTTCGCAGGCACAAAAGCCGCCGCGAAGATGCACACGCTGCTGGACCTGCACGGCAACATCCCCACGTTTATCCGCATTACCGACGGCAAAACGCACGACGTCAACATCCTCGACGAGTTCCTTCCCGAGCCCGGCGCTTTCTACGTCATGGATCGGGCCTACGTCGATTTCCAACGCCTCTTCGTGTTTACCCTCTGCTCGTCGTTCTTCGTGGTGCGCACCAAGAAGAACATCTTGCTGCAGAGGCGCTACTCGCATCCCGTCGATAAGTCCACGGGCGTGCGTTCGGATCAGACCGTCATCCTGAGTGCCATCGACTCGGCCCAAGCCTACCCGGACGCGTTGCGGCGAGTCAGCTACGTCGACACCGCGACGAACAAGCGGCTGAAGTTCCTGACCAACAACTTTGCGCTCCCGGCGCTGACCATCGCCGAGATCTACCGTTCGCGCTGGCAGGTGGAGCTGTTTTTCAAGTGGCTCAAGCAGCACTTGCGGATCAAGAAGTTCTACGGCGCCAGCGAGAACGCCGTGAAGACTCAGATCTGGATCGCCGTCTCGGTTTACGTGTTGGTGGCGCTCGTGCGCAAGAGGTTGGGCCTGGAGGCGAGTCTCTACCAAATCCTACACATTCTCAGCGTTACCCTATTCGAGAAACCGGGTATCCACTTGACTCAGGTGACCCCAACATCTTGTAGTTGGGCTCACAGCGTCTTAGCGTCCCAATCGGCGACGATCGAGCGGTACGGCGTCGGCTCCACCGCCATGGCCTGCTGCACAAGGCGGTAGAAGAGCTTGCCCCGACTGCGTGATCTGCGCCGATTGAAGCGGAACACGAACTCGTCGAGATAGTAGTCCAGATGCTCGTGGCTGACCGCCCCCTGATGCGTGCCCAGCATCCAGCGCTTGAGTAGCGAGATCGCCAAGTGCACCCTCGGCAGTAGCTGCGAGGCCTGCTCGCGGCGGTTGTTAATCGAGATGATACGACGCTGGTAGTCCTTCTTCTTGAGCGGATCGTAGTCCGACCAGTTGTCGGTAACAACCACGCTGCCCGGCTCGACCGACTCCTCGACGAAGGGCATCAAACTGGCCGCCGAGGCGTTCTGAACGCGCTGCATGCGGATGCGCCCCAGCCCGGTGCCTCTCTCTTCCGCGGCGACTGCAATCAACGCTTTACGCTCGGTCTGCCGGCCGATTACCCCTTCTTCTTCAGCGCCCCAGTAGGTCTCATCGACCTCGACGAGGCCCGTCAATCGCTCCCGCCCCGGGCGCACCATCGCTCGCCTCAGCTTGTGCATCCAAGGCCAGGCGGTTTGGTAACTGCCCAGTCCCAGAACGCGCTGTAGACCCAGGGCGCTGGCCCCATTCTTCTGCGTGGTGATGGTCCACATCGCCCGGAACCACAGCCGCAGCGGCTTGCGTGTGTCTTGAAAGATCGTGCCGGCGGTGACGGAGGTTTGCCGCCCGCAGCGAACGCATTCGAACCACACTTTGCGCACCGGCCAAGCGCGCTCATGCCCACACCTTGGACAGCGGAAACCCTCTGGCCAGCGCAAGGCGAACAGATAGTCGCGGCAAGCCTCCTCGCTCGCAAAGCGAGACTCGAATTCGAGTTGGTCGCGCGGGTAATCCTCCACCAGGCCCTACACTACATCTTGGGGTCACCTGAGTAAAGTGGATACCCAGCTTCGAGAAAACGCCCCTTTTACAGGCCTTGCAGCCATCCGACTCCCATGAGAACTTACTCGATGACACCAACCAGCTGATTCTATTCGACTTCTAACCGGACAGTAGTGAAAGTATATTATCGTCCAGCAAAGATCACCGTAGAGTTCGCGCTGACATCTCCCGAGGGGTTAACCCAGGGTTCCCCCCCCCCCCCCCGAAGCGCTCGCTCGTCGGCGACCTATCGCACGATCTTTCTCATCAGATCTTCGACACGGTCGAGCGCCTCTTTGATCTGATCAAGCGCCGTCGCGTAGCTGAACCGCAGGTACCCTTCGCCATACGCGCCGAAGCTGGTACCTGTCAGGCAGGCCACGCCTGCTTCATTGAGAAGGCGGTCGGCCAACTCGTCTGAGGGGACGCCGCACTTCGAAACGTTCGGGAAGGCGTAGAAGGCGCCGCCCGGCGTGACGCAGCTCATGCCTGGGATGCGGTTGAACCCCTCGACAATCACGTCGCGGCGGCGCTTGAACTCCGCCACAATGTCGGTGACGCAATCCTGCGGGCCGGTGAGGGCCTCGATGCCGGCGCGTTGCGGAAAACTTGCCGTGTGCGAGACGCAGTTGACCATCAGCAGACACACGGCGTCGACGAGTTCCTTGCTGGGCATCACGGATCGTTGGACAGCCCGCGACGGCACCGGGGGGAGACTAGCCGATGATGCGCTCATACTCGTCGTGGGAACCGATCCAGAACCAAGTGAATTCGTTGCCGTCTCGGAAGGCCAACGCCCGGTACGCATCCGTCACTCGGACCGACCAGAACTCGCCGACCTGTTTCAGGTGCAGGGACGGGTGGCCAGGGTTCGAGGAGAATAGCTCGTACTGCTTATCGGCGCGGGCTTGAATGTCCGCCGGCAGTTGGTCGAAGAGGTCCCAAAACCGTAGGGTTGTTAGGGACCGAACCATCACGAACGGCGGCGGTTGGAGAACCCTTCCGACAGGGGCCGGACCGTTCCCTCGGCGACGCCCTCGGCGATCTCACGTTTAGCCTGCTCGACGAACTTCGCCCCTCGTCCGCCAGGCGAAAAATCACGCTGCATCTGCCGATCCCAGTCGTCCATGGTCTGCACGTTCAGCCAGGAGGTCAGAGACACCTTGTCTTCGTCGGGCAGTTTGTTGATCGCTTCCTTGATGGCCTCAACGGTCAAGGTCATAGCTTCACGGTAGCGTGTTGGGGGCGAAGGGGCAAGATCGCAATCCTTGTATTTTGAAAGCTGGACTTTTGATTTGCAAGGTTGATAGCGCACCCTGCATACACGACCATCGAGCAGCCCCTGGAGTCACAGGCGGCAGTGGCCGTGATCGGCCCGGTCGTTTGTCCTGTAGGCAGTCGACGAACGCTACCCGAGCCCAGGCTATCACCGAATCCACGCATCTTCTCCTACGGCAGGTTGGGGGGCGAGCTGTCCCGCTCACCCGGCCGGGCCTACTGACCAGACCAGAGAATCCAAGCTCTGTAGGCGACTGCCAGTGCGGGGAACAACGGTAGAGTCACCTGCCGAAGATGAGACCGACAGTCATGCAGGTCTTTCGAGCCAAGTATTTGGCACCCTCGCTGAAATCCGAAATACTTTCAACCGTCAAACCTCTCCCCGCAATTCCGTCTTGCCCGGTCCCCGGGGCGCACATCTGCCCACGGACTGCTAGCCCACGATCTTCCTCATCAGATCTTCGACACGGTCGGGCGCCTCTTTGATCTGATCCAGCGCCATCGCGTAGCTGAACCGGAGGTACCCTTCGCCATACGCGCCGAAGCTGGTGCCGGTCAGGCAAGCGACGCCCGCTTCGTTCAGAAGGCGGTCGGCCAATTCGTCCGAGGGGACGCCGCACTTCGAAGTGTTCGGGAAGGCGTAGAACGCGCCGCCCGGCGTGGCGCAGCTCATGCCGGGGATGCGGTTGAAGCCCTCGACAATCACGTCTCGGCGGCGCTTGAACTCCGCCACCATCTCGGCGACGCAATCCTGCGGGCCCGTGAGGGCTTCGATGCCGGCGCGTTGCGAAAAGCTCGCCGTGTGCGAGACGCAGTTGACCATTAGCAGGCATACGGCGTCGACGAGTTCCTTGCTGGGCATCACGCCGTAGCCCATGCGCCAGCCGGTCATCGAATACGTCTTCGAGAACCCGTCGAGGATGATCGTCTTCTCCGCCATGCCGTCGATGGACGCGATCGAAAACGGCTTCTCGTCGAAGTAGATCCTGCTGTAGACCTCGTCCGACAGCACCACGATGTCGCGGTCGCGCACCATCTCGGCGATCGCGCGGACGATGGGTGACATCAGCTAGAGCCTCCTTCTAGAGTGGAGGCACGGGCTCCCGACTGGCGAAGTAGACAGCCTCGCTCCCAGTGGGGCGGAATTGCTTTCTTACACCTCGATCAGTGCACCGCCGCGCTCGCGCGAGGCTCGCATGGCGAGCGTCATGCGGGTGGCCACGGCGGATTCCTCCGGGCGGCAGTCGGCGGCGGGCTTGCCGGCTTCACAGGCGCGAACGAAGGCCTCGAGCTCAGCCTGAAAACCGTCGGTTTCGGGCAGCGCGGGCTCCTCGACCTCGCCGTTGCGGCGATACAGCGTCAGACGCCGCTGGGCGGAGTGAAAATCGAGCGTGCCTTCCTCGCATTCGATCGAGAACTCCATCGAGAAGGGATAACCCCGCGGATGGTGCCAGCCCCCCGAGACAAACACAGCAACAGGAGATTCATATTCCAGCCGCGCTTCAACAATGTCGATTCCCTTTTCCATCTCCTCGACGCCACGGGCTTGCACCGCCGTCGGCTGTCCGAAGGCATAGAGGCAGAAGTCGAAGTCGTGAATGAGCAGGTCGAAAACGCCGCCTCCGCTCTTCGAACGGTCGTGCATCCACTTGCCCCAAGCCGGCGCGGCACACTTGCGGCGAAAGACCGCGGCCTTCACGGCGCCTAGTTCCCCCGACTGGACGATGTTCCTTGCCGCCACATAGTCGGGCCAGAAACGAATGACCTGGGCCACCATGAGCACCTTGTTGCACTTGTGGGAGGTCGCGACCATAGCGTCGCATTCCTGGCCTGACATCGCCATCGGCTTTTCGACCAGCACGTGCTTGCCGGCGTTGAGCGCTGCCTGGCTGAGGGAGGCGTGCAGGTGCGAGGGCACGCACAAGTCCACCGCCTCGACGTTTGGATCGCCGAACATCTCTTCCGGTGTCTTGTAGCGCGCGGCCGAACCAAAGTCCATCGATTCACCCGGCCGCTCGAGATTGCCCTGGATGGTGCTGAGGTCGCCGGCCAGTTTCTGCTCATCGCTGCTCGCGACCGCGGCGATCTCCGCGCCGGCAATAGCCTGATAAGCCTGGAGGTGGGTGCTGCCCATGAACCCCAGTCCAGCAACGCCGATTTTCACTGTGTCCTCCTCGACAGCCTCAACCGCATCCGCCGCATGGCGGCGCGACTTGCCGGCTAGCGGCGCTTGGCGGCGCGCGCTTTTTTGCCGAGCAACTCGCCGGCCCCCAGGGCCAGTAGTTTCTCGGCGGCGTCCTGTCCCAAAGCGATTGGATTCGTCGGGCTGCCCTCCACGACTCTGCCATAGGCTCGGCGGCCATCTTCGGAAAGCACGAGGACCGACAGGCGCAAGCGGTCTCCCTGAATCGAGGCGTAGCTGCCCATCGGGACCTGGCATCCGCAGCCCAGCGCAGCTAGCAGGGACCGCTCGGCCAGAACCGCCGCCTCGGACTCCTCGTGATTCAGCGGCGCCACCAAGCCTCGCACCCGTTCGTCTCTTGAGCGAACCACGATCGCGATGGCGCCTTGGCCGACCGCCGGATACATGACGTTGGGCTCGAAGATCTCGGCGATGCGCTCTTCCAGACCGAGCCGTTGGAGCCCGGCGGCGGCGAGAACCAGGGCCTCGTAGCGTCCTTCATCGAGCTTCTTGAGACGGGTCTCGACGTTGCCCCGGATCTGCTCAATCTTCAAGTCGGGCCGCAGCCGGTGTAGCTGGCAGGTGCGCCGCAGGGACCCTGTGCCGACCCGCGCGCCTTCCGGCAGGATCTTGAACTCCTCCCCGACGATCGCATCGCGGGCGTCACCCCGCTCGGGGATGGCCCCTAGCACCATGCGGCGATTCAATTCCGTGGGCACGTCCTTCAAGCTGTGCACAGCCACGTCCACGCGGCTCTTGAGCAAGGCGTCATCGATCTCCTTGGTGAAGACGCCCTTAGCTCCCTTCGTGGCGGTCAGCTTCGCCAAGGCGGTCTGGCTCAGCTTGTCGCCCGTGGTCTTGATGACCTTGGTGCGGCTGGGCACTCCTGCCGCCGCGAGTTGTTCTTCAACCCATTGGGCCTGCCACATGGCGAGTGGGGAGCCCCGGGTACCAATCACTAGAGGTTTCATTTTCGAAGGTTAAAGGCGTGCTTGACGAACTCCACGAAATGCAGCCCGTCGGGATGGCTGGCCAATCGTTTCATGTGGGAGATCGGCGAATGCGCAATCTTATTGATCATGCTGCGTGTCATCGCGTCGAGCGCTTCGGTTTGCTCGGCGTCGAGTGTGCCCAGTTTCGAGCGAAAACGGGCCACTTCGGCCCGGCGCACTCGTTCCAACTCATCTTGCAGCGAGACGATGGTCGGCGCGACCTGGTGGGTCTTGAGCCGATGCATCAACTTAGTCAGCTCTTCCTCGACGATCGCATCCGCGCGCTCGGCCTCGCGTTTCCGTTGCTCGAGGTTCGCGTCGGCGACCTGTTGCAGATCGTCGATGTCGTACACGAATATGTTGTCGACCGAGTTGATGGCCGGGTCAATATCACGCGGAACCGCGATATCCACCAGAAAGACCGGGCGCTGCTTGCGGGCGGCAATCACCGCCTCCGCCGTCTTCTTGTTGAGAATGAAGTTCGGAGCGCCTGTCGACGAGATGACGATATCGACCTTGGCCAACATTTCGAACAGCCGGTCGAATGCAACCGCTTCGCCTTCGAACGCCCGGGCCAAGTCGACGGCACGCTCATGTGTGCGGTTGGTCACGTAGACCCGCCCCGCTCCGGCGCGCTGCAGGTGCTTCGCCGACAGCTCCGACATCTTGCCGGCCCCGACAATCAGAATCGACCGGCCGCCCAGATCGCCGAAGATCTTGCGTGCCAACTCGACCGCCACGAAGCTGATCGACACCGCCATCCGGCCGATCCCGGTCTCGTTGCGAACGCGCCGGGCGACTCGGAACGCGTGGTTGAGCACGAAGTCCAGCTCGCCGCGGATCGTACCGGCCGCCTTGGCGCGCGCGTAGGCGTCCTTCACCTGGCCCAGGATCTGGGGCTCGCCGACGACCATCGAGTCAAGGCTCGATGCTACCCGGAAGACATGGCGCACGGCCTCCTCATCGACGTAGCGGTAGAAGTAGGGCTTAGCGTCGTCGATGACGCCTTCCCCGGCGGTCTCGAGGAATGAGAAGAGCTCCTGCGATGCGTCCGACCCGGCGCCGGCTCGAACCAGGAACTCGACCCGGTTGCACGTGGAGAGGATCAGGGCCTCGGAGATCCCAGGCTGCTCAACCAGCTTCTCCATGTGCTCGACAGCCGCCCCCTCAGCGATCGCGAAACGCTCACGCACTTCGACCGGGGCGGTCTTGTGACTGAGGCCCAAAAGAAGTACGCTCATCGCTGTGTGAAGGAGTGGACGCCGCTGTTGACGATCCACGTTAGTGCCGCCGAACAGAACCCCGCGATGGAAAAGTAGGCCGCCTTTCGACCCCGCCAGCCGATCGCCACCCGGCTGAAGACCATGGCCAGGTAGATGGCCCAGGTGACGAAGGCCAGGGCAATCGTTGGATCGACGAGCCAGTTCGAGCCCCACTCCATGAAAGCCCAGAAACTGGCTGCAATCAAGCCCAGCGTGACCAGCACGAACCCTGCGGCCAGGGTTCGGTAAGCCATATCGTCGAGCGTGCCCAGCGGAGGCAGGCGGTAATAGAACGCCCTTGGGCGTTTCGACTTAAGCTCCTTCTCTTGAATGATATACATCACGCCGGCGACGAAGGTCAGCGTAAGCGCCGCGTATCCCAGCAGCAGCAACACCACGTGAACCGAGAGCCACCACTTCCCGAGTGATCCGGCCACGGGCGCAGGCGTGCCCGTACCGAGACTGGCCACAAGAGTGAGCAGAAACACAGTCGGAAAGACGAAGACGGCCAAGCTTTCGTACTTGTAGCGCCAGTAGACAAGCAGAAACACGCCGGTCACGAGGAATCCGACCAGCGAGGCCATCTGGTGGAGCGTGTGAACCGGGAACCGCCCCAACGCCATCCCCTGATCGACGATCGAGACCAGATGAAACACGGCCCCCATGGAAATCGACCCCAAGCCGAGCTTGAACATGCGCTGGCGCCGCTTCACCACCGTTACCAGCGCGTGCCACAACCCTAGTGAATAAAGCACCAGCGTCACACGCAGCCAGAAGACGCTGAATTCAGCCATAACCGCTTCATTATACAGGGCTAGCCAAGCTCGCCCCGTGGCATGCCCTGGGCCGGCACAACCTGAACTGCGATCAGGGGAGCGTTTGATATCCCGAGGGTTTTCAGGCCACACTAGAGGGGCCATGCCACAGAGAGTCCGCAAAGCCGTCTTCCCCGCTGCCGGATGGGGCACGCGCTTCCTGCCCGCCACGAAATCGCAGCCCAAGGAGATGCTGCCGCTGGTGGACAAGCCCATCATCCAGTACGGCGTCGAGGAAGCTCTGGCCTCGGGCGTAACCAACATGATCCTCGTTACCGGCCGCGGTAAGTCGGCGATCGAAGACCATTTCGACGTCAGCTTCGAGTTGGAGCACCTTCTACGCGAGCGCAACAAGACGGCTGATCTGAAGATGGTGCGCGACATCTCCGAGCTGATTCACGTCTCCTATGTTCGCCAGAAATCGGCTCTCGGGCTGGGACATGCCGTGTGGGTCGCCAAGGAACTCGTGGCCGGCGAGCCGTTCGCCGTCATTCTGGCCGACGACGTGATCGACGCCGAGACGCCCTGTCTCAAACAACTCCTCGACGTCCAGCAGAGCCACGACGGGGCCGTGATCGCCGTGATGGAGGTTCCATCGGACCGCATCTCGGCCTATGGCGTGGTTGATGTCGAGCCCGTGGAGTCCGGAAACGATCGTCTCTACCGCGTCAGGGACTTGGTCGAGAAACCACCGGCGGAGAAGGCGCCGTCGAATCTCGCCATCATCGGACGGTATGTATTGCCGGCCGCTGTTTTCGAGTGCCTCGAAGCCATCGAGCCCGGCAGCGGAGGCGAGCTTCAACTAACCGACGGCCTCAAGAAGCTGATGGAGCGTGAGCCGGTTTACGCCTATCGCTTCGAGGGCAAGCGCTACGATGCCGGCGACAAGCTGGGTTTTCTCAAGGCCACCGTGGAGTTCGCCCTGTATCACGACAAGGTGGGTGATGACTTCCGCGCCTACCTGAAGTCGCTCGAGCTCTGAACGGGCAGCCCTCGGTTTCCGGCCTTATGGCGCAGGCCTCCTGGCCGGCCGCGTCGGCCTCCGGGTCGACGTTTCCGCCCCACACGCCCCCCCTCCCACAAGTACGAGGCCGGTGGCAGCGCTCAAAAGCTGTATTGCAGCATGAGCTGTACGATGCGCGGGTCGGCGGTCTCGAGGATTCGCCCGAAATTCGGGCTGCCGATGTCGCCGACGGGATTCAGGAACTGGGCCTGGTTGAACAGATTGAAAAACTCGGCCCGCAATTCGACGCTCTGACGCTCCGTAATCCTCGTGCGCTTGAAAACGGCCAGTTGCCAGTTCACGAAGCCGGGACCGCGCAAGACATTGCGTCCGAAGTTGCCGAGGCGTCCCGCACCCAACTCGTAACTCGGCCCCGAACCCACCCTGCGGAAGTATGGATTGTCGCCGGCGGTGGGCGTCCCGCCGCCGGTGCCGTCGAACCAGGAATTCGGCCGGCCCGCAACCGCATCCGTTGAGCGAGGATAGTGAAAAGCGATCTCGCCGCCAATGTAGTCGGGTGTTTCCACGACAGCGTCGCCACACAGGCAACGCTCGCCGCTGTCACGCACAGCGAACGGAGAGCCGCTGTGAATCGTTGTCACGCCCGACGCCCCCCACCCTCCCACAAGCTTGCCGAACCGCCCGGTCTGCGTCCGACGCCACGGGAATTCGTAGACATACGTGCCGACATAGACGTGGCGGCGGTCATAGTCGGCATGGCCCCACTGGGTGCGCCCACCGACGCGCACCAAGTCCGATGCCGTATCGATGGCGTGCGACCAGGTGTAGGCATGGGTCATCTGAAACCCGCCCGAGAACCGCTTGGTCAGATTGACCTGCAAGCTGTTGTAGTTGGAGTTGCGGTTGCTTCGAAACTGCGGAAGGGAGCCGAACACCGCACCCTCGAACTCCTCCCTCTGGGGGTGGTCCTGATTCAGAATGCGACGGTGATCGATGTTGCCCGCGTCGGCCCCGGGACCCACCACAGCCGGGTTAGCCTCCTGCAAGCTGTAGAGCTTGACTCCGTTCGATCCCACATAGCCCACCTCCAGGAGCCAGTCGGGCCGCAACTCGTATTGCACTTGCAGGCTCCACTGCTGGCCGTAAGGCGTGCGCAGATTGGGATCCATTCCCCAGAGGCTGACCGGGGCCAGCGCGGCGAAGTCAAAACTTCCACCCGGCTCGGGTGGAACATGGGGAAAGGGCTGCGACGTCGGATTGATCCGCGACCCCTCCCAGGGGTTGGCATAGTCCGTAAAGAAAACAGCCGGGTTGATCGAGTAGGGGGCCGCCCTCACGACATTGACCGTGAATTGGAAGCTATGAAGGTCATAAAACAAGCCGTAGCCGCCCCGCAGCGCAAGCCGTCCGTTCTTGAGAATGTCCCAGGCAAAACCAAAACGAGGAGCGAAGTTGTTCCAGTCCTCGCCGTAAGTGGAACGCGATATCCCCGCGTCGCCGGGGTAGACCAAACCCACCGGCGCGTCCGGGAAAACGTCGGACCGTTGCCCCGGCCGCAAGGCGGCCACACGCTCCCGTGTGTCCGTCAGACCCTTGTTGTATTCCCACCGCAGCCCCAGATTCAAAGTCAGATTACTCTTGACTTTCCAATTATCCTGGAGAAACAGGTTCGTGGACCGCGTACGGCCGCCGGTGAGCGCCGCCGATCCCTGCCGAAAGAAGGTCGCGAAACCGTTGGCAAAGTCGTTCAAGGGATCCGAGAGCCCCTCGATCACGGGAACGAAGCCGCCTGTCGTGCCGCCGCCGTCGGCAACAATGAGTCCGTTGTTGAGTTGGACATTCGTCGCATCGACAGGCGTCGAGCTAAAGTTGGCGCCAAACTTGAGGGTATGCCGACCGTGGGTCCAACTCACGTTGTCGATGAACTGCAGGGTGGTGTCGGTAAACACCAGGGGAACACCGATGTCCCCGAACGCGCTGAAGCCCGAGATGGCGACGAATGGCGCCGACGCCCGGTCGGGAACGTCGGGAATGATGGCGTCCAGCCCCAAGCTGCTCGGTGGTACCGGATTTGCAGGATTGAAAACATCCCCGCTTAGACGCCGGAACGCTGCTCGGAACTCGTGAAATAGATTGGGGCCGAACGAGTGCGTGTTGCGCACGATCAGGTTTTGCGTTCGAAACTCGTCGGACCATTCGAAACCTGGTAACTGAGAAGCGAACCCTGCCGGA
The DNA here is from genome assembly GCA_965261065.1 of Bryobacterales bacterium. Classification (GTDB taxonomy): domain Bacteria; phylum Acidobacteriota; class Terriglobia; order Bryobacterales; family UBA6623; genus JAKZVK01. Next base: position 1,607,574 of record OZ253444.1, read on the forward strand.
GGACTAATGGCTCGCAAATCTTCGAGAAAATACGTGACGGCCAGGCGGTTTGCCGCACTCAAATGATGATCGATCTTGAACAGGACCTGGTCGCGATCGAGGTCGCTTTGCGAGCTAAAGAGAAGCGTGTTGTCTTGGGTGGCGTGTGGCAACAGCCCAAGCAGCGCCTGGGCTTGTGGTGTTCCAAACGCATCGATAGCCTGACGCTGGCCGTCGTTGGGGACGGTCGCTGCGCCGGCAAGTTCCGTGCGCCGCCGGAACCCCAGATAGGATGCAAAGAAGAACGTCTTGCTTCGCTCGATCGGCCCGCCCAGATTGGCATCGAAGTCGTGGCTGTTGTAACCAGGCTTGCGGGGAAGTCCGTTTCCGGAGCTCTCGGGTGTTCCACCCGGAGCGGATTTCCGAAAGAAAGGAACGGCATTGAGCTGCCGGTTGCGAAAGACTTCGGACGCCATGCCGTGAAATTCATTGCCGTCCGACTTTGTGGTTAGGATCAAGGTACCCCCCGGGCTTTTGCCGTACTCGGCCTTCATGGGACCGGTGACGATGCGGAACTCTTCGACAGCATTGGGTGAAATACCTTCGCTGGTCGGCGTGCGCCAATTGTTGTAGGCCATATTCGTAGTCGCCCCATCGACCACAAAGTGATTCTGCCGGGACCGCTTGCCGTTGACAGAGAGGCCGGCGCCGCCAAGAGTGCCGGCGGGCGCAGGCCCTGTACCGGGCTGGGTGTAGGCCAGTGTAAGCACACTCCGGCCGTCAGCGGTCGAAAGCACCGGCAGCACCCCGATGTCACGCATCACCTTGCCCAGTTGGGCGTCCTCGGTGTTCACCTCGCTGGCTGTGTCCTCGACCGTTAGCGAGAAAGTCTCGGCCCCAAGTTGCAGCTCGATGTCCAGCCGCAGATTGTCGGCCAAGCTCAGGCGCTGCGTGGCGGTTTTGGCTGTGCCGGGTATCCACTTGACTCAGGTGACCCCAACATCTTGTAGTTGGGCTCACAGCGTCTTAGCGTCCCAATCGGCGACGATCGAGCGGTACGGCGTCGGCTCCACCGCCATGGCCTGCTGCACAAGGCGGTAGAAGAGCTTGCCCCGACTGCGTGATCTGCGCCGATTGAAGCGGAACACGAACTCGTCGAGATAGTAGTCCAGATGCTCGTGGCTGACCGCCCCCTGATGCGTGCCCAGCATCCAGCGCTTGAGTAGCGAGATCGCCAAGTGCACCCTCGGCAGTAGCTGCGAGGCCTGCTCGCGGCGGTTGTTAATCGAGATGATACGACGCTGGTAGTCCTTCTTCTTGAGCGGATCGTAGCCCGACCAGTTGTCGGTAACAACCACGCTGCCCGGCTCGACCGACTCCTCGACGAAGGGCATCAAACTGGCCGCCGAGGCGTTCTGAACGCGCTGCATGCGGATGCGCCCCAGCCCGGTGCCTCTCTCTTCCGCGGCGACTGCAATCAACGCTTTACGCTCGGTCTGCCGGCCGATTACCCCTTCTTCTTCAGCGCCCCAGTAGGTCTCATCGACCTCGACGAGGCCCGTCAATCGCTCCCGCCCCGGGCGCACCATCGCTCGCCTCAGCTTGTGCATCCAAGGCCAGGCGGTTTGGTAACTGCCCAGTCCCAGAACGCGCTGTAGACCCAGGGCGCTGGCCCCATTCTTCTGCGTGGTGATGGTCCACATCGCCCGGAACCACAGCCGCAGCGGCTTGCGTGTGTCTTGAAAGATCGTGCCGGCGGTGACGGAGGTTTGCCGCCCGCAGCGAGCGCATTCGAACCACACTTTGCGCACCGGCCAAGCGCGCTCATGCCCACACCTTGGACAGCGGAAACCCTCTGGCCAGCGCAAGGCGAACAGATAGTCGCGGCAAGCCTCCTCGCTCGCAAAGTGAGACTCGAATTCGAGTTGGTCGCGCGGGTAATCCTCCACCAAGCCCTACACTACATCTTGGGGTCACCTGAGTCAAGTGGATACCCAGCTTGGCTGTTTGGAAACCGGGCGCTTCGACCTCGATAAGATATTCCCCCGGCAAGAGATTCGCGATGCGGTAGAAGCCGGTTTCATCGGCGGTGGCGGCGTCAACCGCGCCGGTGGCCGCGTTGATCGCCCGTACCTGGGCGCCAACGATCACGCTGTCACTAGGATCGGTGATCCGCCCCACGAAGGCCCCGGTGACGCTTTGCGCCACCGCGGGGACGGGCGGAAAGGATAGCGCGCACGCTAGGATCAGTTTTGCCGGCGAGATTCGCATGGTGTGATCTTGGCGCCCCGAAGGGGCATCGGATAGTAGCCCAAGCCACCAACCGGTTCATTCATCCCAAACCCTGGCCGGGATCCCGTGGGAATTGATGTCGAGCCCCGAAGGGGCAGCGGATAGTAGCCCAGGGCGATCAGCCCTGGGTCACGGGAAACCAACGACGGGACAAGCCCCGCAGGGGCGCAGGAAAACCTTGGTGGCGAAGGCCACGTGGGTCAACCGGTGTGTCTGGAGGTTTGGCCCATTCTCCTGCGCCCTTTCAGGGCTTGCTGGGTTTCGTCGATCCCTACCCAGGGCTATTCGCCCTGGGCTACTTTCCCTCGCCCCTGCGGGGCTCCTAACCTCGCAGGGCCATTGATGTCGAGCCCCGAAGGGGCATCGGATAATAGCCCAGGGCGATCAGCCCTGGGTAAGCGTACCAACAACATGGTAAGCCCCGCAGGGGCGTAGGAAAACCAATTCGCTATTTCCAAAGCCGGGTATCCACTTGACTCAGGTGACCCCAACATCTTGTAGTTGGGCTCACAGCGTCTTAGCGTCCCAATCGGCGACGATCGAGCGGTACGGCGTCGGCTCCACCGCCATGGCCTGCTGCACAAGGCGGTAGAAGAGCTTGCCCCGACTGCGTGATCTGCGCCGATTGAAGCGGAACACGAACTCGTCGAGATAGTAGTCCAGATGCTCGTGGCTGACCGCCCCCTGATGCGTGCCCAGCATCCAGCGCTTGAGTAGCGAGATCGCCAAGTGCACCCTCGGCAGTAGCTGCGAGGCCTGCTCGCGGCGGTTGTTAATCGAGATGATACGACGCTGGTAGTCCTTCTTCTTGAGCGGATCGTAGCCCGACCAGTTGTCGGTAACAACCACGCTGCCCGGCTCGACCGACTCCTCGACGAAGGGCATCAAACTGGCCGCCGAGGCGTTCTGAACGCGCTGCATGCGGATGCGCCCCAGCCCGGTGCCTCTCTCTTCCGCGGCGACTGCAATCAACGCTTTACGCTCGGTCTGCCGGCCGATTACCCCTTCTTCTTCAGCGCCCCAGTAGGTCTCATCGACCTCGACGAGGCCCGTCAATCGCTCCCGCCCCGGGCGCACCATCGCTCGCCTCAGCTTGTGCATCCAAGTCCAGGCGGTTTGGTAACTGCCCAGTCCCAGAACGCGCTGTAGACCCAGGGCGCTGGCCCCATTCTTCTGCGTGGTGATGGTCCACATCGCCCGGAACCACAGCCGCAGCGGCTTGCGTGTGTCTTGAAAGATCGTGCCGGCGGTGACGGAGGTTTGCCGCCCGCAGCGAGCGCATTCGAACCACACTTTGCGCACCGGCCAAGCGCGCTCATGCCCACACCTTGGACAGCGGAAACCCTCTGGCCAGCGCAAGGCGAACAGATAGTCGCGGCAAGCCTCCTCGCTCGCAAAGCGAGACTCGAATTCGAGTTGGTCGCGCGGGTAATCCTCCACCAAGCTCTACACTACATCTTGGGGTCACCTGAGTCAAGTGGATACCAAGCTTTCCAAATATACCGTTCATCGAACTCAATGCCTTGCTTCCTCAAAAACGACAACAACTCCTCCTGAAAAGACACCTTCTTATGATGCTCTTCTTGACCCGCTATGTATTCCTTCACTGCGTCCACATTGGCATGACTCACGCTGAATGCGCCATAGCCCGCTTGCCAGGCGAACGCGCCCTCGGAGGCAAACTGCTCCCGGACCCACCCGGACGATTTTGATTTTACGATGCGCATCATCTCGGCGATTGTGATCGTTGCCGGCATCGACACCAACAAGTGCACATGATCGGAGGTGCCGTTGATGATGAGAGCCTTCCCGCTTAGATCGCGTACGATCCCTCCCATGTAGGAGAACAGCCGAGGCCTGATTTCGGTTTTCAACAAGGGCCGCCGTTCTTTGGTGGAGAAGATCACATGGGTCAACAGGTTTGTGAAGGTTTGTGCCATTCCTGCGCCCTTTCAGGGCTTACTGGGTTACGTCTACCCTAACCCAGGGCTGATCGCCCTGGGCTACTATCCTTCGCCTCTGCGGGGCTCTGTTTGAACTCTAACCAAGAGCTGATCGTCCCGGGCCGTCCCTGACGTTCTGATTCTGTGCTCGGCCTCTTGTCCCAGGGCTGGTCGACCGATTCATTCTGGGCCGGGCTCGCGACATCGTTGACCTTGGCGCCCGAAGGGGCATCGGAAAGTAGCCCAGGGCGGTCAGCCCTGGGTCAGGGGGCGCCACAACACCGTAAGCCCCGCAGGGGCGTAGGAAAACAGCCGAACATACCGTCATCGAATTCAATGCCCGCGATCCCCTGGGGCCGGGCCTGCGGCGTCGTTGACCTTGGCGCCCCGAAGGGGCATCGGAAAATAGCCCAGGGCGATCAGCCCTGGGTAAGCGTACCAACAACACCGGAAGCCCCGCAGGGGCGTAGGACAAGACCCAAATCCGCGGGGCCGCTGGTCGCGGGTGTCTTGCCCACACAACAACCCCAAACCCTCACCGGAAATTCTCCACCAGCATGAGGTCGATCTCCACTGGGTCCATCTGGGTGTACAGAATCGATCGGCCGTCGGGAGAAACGCTCAGGCCACTCGTCGGGATCCCTTCGAAGTCTAAGACGTGCTCGACGGCGCCCGTGGCAAAGCGCAGGAACTGAATCGAAAACCAGGCTCCCGGAGTCACTTCGGGAATGAAATAAATCCCGTCCTCGACGACCTCGTACAGTCCCATGCGTAAAGATTCAATGACTTGGCTTTCCTCGCCTCCCTCAACCGGTACTTTCCACAGAGAGAGGCTTGTGACGCCACGTATAAAGTAAGCCGGGTATCCACTTGACTCAGGTGACCCCAACATCTTGTAGTTGGGCTCACAGCGTCTTAGCGTCCCAATCGGCGACGATCGAGCGGTACGGCGTCGGCTCCACCGCCATGGCCTGCTGCACAAGGCGGTAGAAGAGCTTGCCCCGACTGCGTGATCTGCGCCGATTGAAGCGGAACACGAACTCGTCGAGATAGTAGTCCAGATGCTCGTGGCTGACCGCCCCCTGATGCGTGCCCAGCATCCAGCGCTTGAGTAGCGAGATCGCCAAGTGCATCCTCGGCAGTAGCTGCGAGGCCTGCTCGCGGCGGTTGTTAATCGAGATGATACGACGCTGGTAGTCCTTCTTCTTGAGCGGATCGTAGCCCGACCAGTTGTCGGTAACAACCACGCTGCCCGGCTCGACCGACTCCTCGACGAAGGGCATCAAACTGGCCGCCGAGGCGTTCTGAACGCGCTGCATGCGGATGCGCCCCAGCCCGGTGCCTCTCTCTTCCGCGGCGACTGCAATCAACGCTTTACGCTCGGTCTGCCGGCCGATTACCCCTTCTTCTTCAGCGCCCCAGTAGGTCTCATCGACCTCGACGAGGCCCGTCAATCGCTCCCGCCCCGGGCGCACCATCGCTCGCCTCAGCTTGTGCATCCAAGTCCAGGCGGTTTGGTAACTGCCCAGTCCCAGAACGCGCTGTAGACCCAGGGCGCTGGCCCCATTCTTCTGCGTGGTGATGGTCCACATCGCCCGGAACCACAGCCGCAGCGGCTTGCGTGTGTCTTGAAAGATCGTGCCGGCGGTGACGGAGGTTTGCCGCCCGCAGCGAGCGCATTCGAACCACACTTTGCGCACCGGCCAAGCGCGCTCATGCCCACACCTTGGACAGCGGAAACCCTCTGGCCAGCGCAAGGCGAACAGATAGTCGCGGCAAGCCTCCTCGCTCGCAAAGTGAGACTCGAATTCGAGTTGGTCGCGCGGGTAATCCTCCACCAGGCCCTACACTACATCTTGGGGTCACCTGAGTCAAGTGGATACCCAGCTAAAGTAAAACAGCTTGCCGTCGGGTGATTCCATCGTACGGCCGTCCCCGGCCGCAACTACCGGGACGGGCGCTCCTCCCGCGGCCGGCATCCTGAAAATCTTGCGATCGCCTTGGGAGCTTGATGAGAAGTAGATCCACTTGCCGTCCCTCGACCAGCTTGAGAACTCGCCGCTCGTCAAGCGCCGAGGCGCCCCCCCCGTCAGCGTTGACGACATAAACATCGAACTGCCCTTCAGCATCGGACAAAAATCCGATGCTGTTCCCATCGGGCACCCACCGGGGCTGAGCTGTTATCGAGGCGCCAAGCGAAGTCAACTGCACGGCGTTCGAGCCGTCACTGTCGCACTTCCAGATCTCGAGGCTGCCGGCGCGAGACGACACGAACGCGATGCTCTTGCCGTCGGGAGAATATCGTGGATCGATGTCATCCCGTGAAGAGGAATTCAACTTGATGGCGCCGCCCTCCGTCATGGGCAGGTCGGCACGCCAGATATCTCCTTCGAGGACGTTAACATTTTCGTAGGCTGCCCGATTCCCCCGGCGGGAAATCGCCGGGAACAATGCGCGCTCCCCGATGGAGAGCCGTTCAGGCGGGGCCGCCCCGGATGCCGGCACTCTCCACAGGCTTGGGGCGTCGATCATTCCGGCAGCGAAGATAATGTCGCGGCCGTCGGGGGTAAAAACGGGACTGGTCGTAGTGCGCTCGGTAAAGGTCTGCCGCCGCGGTTCACCTCTTGGGATCAGATCGTCTCCGAGATCCAGCAGGTAGAGATCGCTGAACAAGCCGGTGACGAACCGGGTGAAGGCAAGCATGCGGCCGTCCGGAGAAAAAGCGGGACTGAAATCACCTCCCATCGAGCCCTCCGGCGGCCACGTCAGCCTTCGCTTTTCGCCGGAGTCAACCGAGAGCAGAAACAAGCTCAACACAGAGTCGGAATCATCCGCGTCGCACACGGCCAGCCAACGGCTGTCCGGAGATCAGTTCAGGCAGGTCCCCAAAGTACGCACCCCGAGTACCCGGGTCTCAGCCAGTTTGCGTTCCTGCCCTCCAAGGGCAGGAACGAGGAAGACTTCAGCCGTTCCCCTAGCGGGAGTTCCACGGAGAAAGGCGATGCGTTGGCCGTCCGGCGACCAGGCTGGGCTGAGATCTGAAGCGGGGTCGGTCGTGAGTCGCAGCGGATCACCAAGGCCAATGAGTTGGACGTAAATATCCCAATTGTCCCGCTGCTCGTTCCAGCTGAAGGCCACCTGATTGCCGTCGGGAGAGAAACTGGGATTGCCCTCAAAGCCTGGATAGGTTGTAAGAGGGACCGGCCGCAGGGGTTCCAGGGGTGCTTCAGCCGTGGGCAGGAAGTTCCCAACGGACAGGCCGGCGATCGTCACGACGGCAGCCGCGGCAGCCACCCCCAAGGCCCAGGCCCAGCGCCTTCGCCGGGTTCGTGCCACCGCCTCCCGGTGCGCCGCTGTCGATGGTTTCTTGCTCGGTTTGGTCGAGCTGCTTGGCGCCCCGATCTGTCCTTCGAGGACCCGCAGATCCTCCAGCATTTCGTCCACGTGCTGGTAGCGCTCAGCGGGGTCCTTCGCCAGCGCCTTGGCGATCACCTGATCCAGTTCGGAGGGCAACCCGCTACGCAGGGCGCTCGGCGGCTCGGGCTCGGTGTTCACGACCGCGTAAGTTACTGCTGCCAGGACTTCCCCGTGGAAGGGGAGCTGCCCCGTGACCATCTCGTAAAGGACGACGCCCAGTGACCAGATGTCGGTCCGGCGGTCGGTGGGTTGGGCCTGGGTTTGCTCGGGCGACATGTAGGCCGGCGTGCCCAGCGTCGTCCCACTTAGTGTTAGTTGGCTGCGGTCGCCCACCTGCGCCAACCCAAAATCCATCACCTTGACTTGGCCCTGGGCGGTCACCATTAAGTTGGCGCTCTTGACGTCGCGGTGAACGATGCCTTCTTCATGCGCCGTCTGTAGCGCCCGCGCCGCCTGGATCGCGATGTCGAGCGCCTCGTCCAGCGGCAGCGCTCCGTCCCGCACTTTGTCCTTGACGTTTTGGCCCGCGACGAACTCCATCGCGATGAACGTGCGTCCGTCGGCTTCGTCGATCTCGTGTACGGTGCAGATATTGGGATCGTTCAGCGCCGCGGCGGCTTGTGCTTCGCGCACGAAACGGGCCTTCGCTTCCTCTGCCGCCAACTGGTCAAGCGGCGGTAATTTCAGGGCAACCGTACGGCGGAGCTTGCTGTCCTCGGCCTTGTAGACGACCCCCATGCCGCCCTCGCCGAGCTTCTCGGTGATCTTGTAGTGCGAGATGGTGCGGCCCAGCATGGATTCGGTGGCTGGGGCGCCGGGGGCCCTCTGAACCTGGGCGGCGGCCGCCGCAATCGCCTTCTCGATACTGCCACCCGGCTGCTGGTCCTCTTCCAGCAGGCCCTCGATGTTCTCTCGCAGATCCCGATCCGTAGCGCATTCTTTATCTAGGAATGCGGCACGCTCTTCTTCTTCCAGCTCCAGGGCCGCGAAGGCAACTTGCTTGATCCGCTGCCACCGTTCCGGAGTCATGCCGCAACTCCCTTGCGAATCTCCTTCCACAGCGTCAGCCCCGAAGGGGCAGCGGATAGTAGCCCAGGGCGACCAACCCTGGGTAAGGTGGACCAACGGCGGGACAAGCCCCGCAGGGGGCGTAGGAAAACCTTGGCGGAAAAGATCGCGTGGGTCAACGGGTGCGTGAAGGTTTGTGCCATTTTCCTGCGCCCTTTCAGGGCTTGTTGGGCTTTGGCGACTCTAACCCAGGGCTGTTCGCCCTGGGCTACTATCCCTCGCCCCTGTGGGGCTCTGCTTCAATTCCAGCCAGGGCTGGTCGTCCCGCGGGCTACTATCCCCCGCCCCTGCGGGGCTACTGATTCTGTGTTCGGCCTCTCGTCCCAAGGCTTGTTGGGCTTTGTCAACTCTCACTCCGGGACGCTCCCTCGCGGATCTCCTTCTGCAACCAAGCCCGCGCCAGCCGCCATTCCCGCCGCACGGTGATTTCCGACAGACCCAGGGCCTTGGCCGCCTCTGCCTGCGTCATCCCCGTGAAGTACAACATCTCGACGATCTGTGCCTGCCGCGGGTCGAGCGCCGCCAGCCTAGCGATGGATTCGTCCAGGGCCAGCAGCACCTCCGGTTGCTCATCGGAAATCAGAATCGCGCTTTCGTTGAGCGTGACTTGGTTGAACTCGCCACCCCGCTTCGCACGGGCGCGCTTGCGAGCGTGGTCCACGAGTAGTTGACGCATGGCCCTGGCGGCTGTGCAGACGAAGTGGGAGTGATTCTGCCAGTCGATCGAGCCCCGCCCGAACAGGCGTACGTACGCTTCGTGGACCAGAGCGGTGGGCTGCAAAGTGTGGTCGCCCCGCTCATGGCGCATGTAGTGCCCGGCGAGCCGCCGCAACTCCCCGTACACCAACTGCATGAAGCGGTCGACGGCTTGTGGGTCGCCGCTGCCCATCTGTTGTAGCAAGGCGGTGAGTTCTCCTGCTGCTGGGGCCATTGGGCTCATCTCTGCGGCTAACTGCCGCCCAATTCTACCCCAATTTCACACTCCTCAGATTCAAAAAAAGGGTTCACCTGTTTGGTCCGGACAAATTTTCCTCTTGGTCTGATCGGTTTTCAACAGAGACGGCGCTTACCGGGCTGAGAAGACGCGGGCGGCTTTCGAGTCCCGGTTTTCTCGATTCGCAACCGGGAGGTAGGCGCCATGAGAAAGCCCATAAGGAGATGGCTGGTTTGGGGAGCTGTCTTGAACATCACGCACCTCGCTCCGGCAAGCATGGCTGGCACGGTGTCCAGTCACGAGCGCGATCCGGTGCCGGTCATTACCGTACGCGTCTTCAACTATGCCAACGTGGGGAAGAGGACTCTGGCCGGAGCCAAGAAGCACGCGCGCGAGGTGCTGAGCCGGGCGGAGGTCAACATCCGATGGCTGGACTGCCCCACATCCCTTGCAGAAGTGAAGACGAACACGGCCTGCCGCGGCCGTCCAGCACCCACCGAACTTGTGATCAGGATGGTTCCTCGTTCGCAGAACCCACGCTGTCAGTTGGGCTTTGCGGCCCTGCCAAAGGGAGAAGGGAAGCTCGCAACCCATGCCAGCGTGTTCTACGAGGCCGCCGAAGACCTGGCTGCCGGTTACTCCGCCTCAAATGCCCAGATGCTGGGGTACATCCTGGCGCACGAAATCGGTCATCTGCTACTGGGTGAAGGAAGCCATTCAGGGAAAGGAATCATGCGGACTCCCTGGCGCAAGCCGGAGATGGAGCGCGCCGCCGAAGGGAGGTTGGGCTTCACCGCCAAACAGGCCAGGCAAATACAAGCCAACCTGCTCGCCCGGGTTGTGAAGCGCCGCGCGACGCTATAACCGTCTCGAAGACGGAGGCCCGGCCCAAAAGCAATCGGGGGGATACGGTTGCGGAACGCCACTACTCGCGAATCAGCCGGCGCAGATTGCGCAGCCTCCCCTTCAGCTCATTGCTCTTGGTCAGCAGTTCGTTCTCGTCGTAGATGACCTGAGGCCGGAGCGTCACGACCAACTCAGTCTTCTCTTTGGAAACGCTCGTCGAGCCGAAGATGGCGCCCACGTAGGGGATCTTGCCGAGCACCGGCACGCGGCTACGCGAGAAGATGTTCGTTTCCGACATGATGCCGCCGATGGCAATCGTGTCGCCATCGCGCACCGTGATCTGCGTGTTCACGTTTCGGCGGTCGATCGAGGGCGAGTTGATGCCCCCGGACGAGGGCAACGACGAGCTGACCTCCTGGTTGATGATCATCGTGACGATGCCCGAGGCGTTGACCCGCGCGGTGATGGAAAGGGTCACACCCGTCTGAACGTTGGCCACCGTGTTAGCGAAAAGCGACGAGCCGTCCTGCTGCGCCCCCGTGAGGGCCTGGCTGGAGAGCGTCGGTACCGAGGCGCCGACCGTAATCGAGGCCGAGATATTGTCGGTGGCGATGATCGAGGGCGCGGAGAGGATCTTGGTCCGGCCGTCGGTCTGGCTGGCATCGAGGAGAGCTGACAACTCCCGCGTGCTGCCGACCAAGGCGCCGAGGGTCAAGTTTACATTGCCCGAGGCGAAGCCGCCGGTCAGCTTTCGTGTGCCGGTCGAGGCCCTCCTCTGATTAAGCACGGCTGATACCCCCGCCGAAAAAGCCCCTGTCAGCGCCACCTCGTAAATCTTCGCGTCGATGAGTACCTGCCGGGGAGGGAAATCAAGCTGCATCAACGTCTTGCGGATGACCTGCCACTCCTGCTGCGTTCCTTGGACCAGAATCACGTTGTTCAGATCATCCGGCACGATGCGGATACCGCCCGCCTGGTTCCCGCCCACCCCCATTGCCATTTGCGATCCCAAGAGTTGACCCGTAGCATCCAATGGCACTCCCGCTTGCGGCACAAGGGCATCGGGGCGTGGCGCCACGGCCGGCATCCCGGGCGCCCCCGAGACTGGCAAGCGAATAATGCCTCCGCCCATGCCGCCCCCGCCGTAACCACCGCCGCCGTAACCACCGCCGCCGTAACCACCGCCACCGAAACCGCCGCCGCCAAAACCACCGCGGCCAAAACCGCCGCCACCGCGAGACCCCCGGCCTCCGCCAAAACCGCCGCCGCCAAAACCGCCGCCACCAAAACCGCCGCCACCGTAACCGCCGCCCCCATAACCGCCCCCTCCATAACCACCGCCATAACCTCCACCCCCATAACCTCCGCCCATCGGAGCGCCGTAAAGCATCATGAGCGTCTGGGCAAGTTGCGGAGCGTATCCGTACTGCACCCGGTAGACGAAGGTTTGCGAGCCGCCTATTGTGACGGGTTGATCCAGCTTGTTCAGCCAGTCCTCCACGTCCTTGAAAACGTTCGAGTTTCCGGCAACAACCATAATCGAACTGATTCGCTCAATCGGCACAAACTGGATGCTGGACTGCGTTTCCGACAAGGAGTAGGCCGCGAAGATACGGGACAGCTCCGTGGCCAGCGAGGTCGCCAAGCTGTTCTTGACCTTGAACAGCCTCACGCGCTGCTGCGTCATTTCCTCGGTGTCAAATAACGCGATCAGCTCCATCGTCCGACGCATGTTGCGGCTGTTGTCGAGAATGAGCATCATGTTGGCCTGCTCGATCACTTGCGTGAACGCTCCCGGACCCAGAAAGGGCACCAGTACTTTCTCGATGTCCGCGGCGGTCGTGTAATTGAATCGAATCACATTCAGAATCACGCGCTCGTCATCGGGGATCTCCGCGTCCGGGTCGGTCGTGGGCGATATCGGCAGGCCAGGGATCTCTGCCGCCGGTGAGATGCGGTATAGGCTGCCGACCTTGACGGCCGCCGCGCCATGCATCCTCAAGATCGTCTCGAGCAGCGGGAAGAGGTCATCGCGGGGCAGGTCTCCGTAGGTGTTGATCGAGACGGTCCCGCCTTGGATCTGTGGGTCAAGAATGTAGTTCATCTCGAGCTCACGGGCGATCAGGTCGATCACCTCGAGCAAATCCGCGTTACGCAGGTTGCGGAACGAGACACTGCCGCCCGAAGTGGCGGCCGGCGGCGTCGGCGGTTGCTGCTGAGGGGCCGGCGCCGCAGCCGCGCCGGGATCCGGATCCGCCTGCGCGGGATCTGCCGGCTGTGGCTGATCCGGCGTCGGCTGGTCGGCGGGTTGTTGGTCCGGTGCTGGCTGTGGCTGGTCCGGCGTCGGCTGGTCAGAGGGTTGCTGGGAATCAGCCGGTTGCGGCTCAGCCTGGGCGTCGCCCGCGGCCTGCGGCTGTGCGTTCGGGTCCTGTGGAGCGGGTTGTTGCGCCGGCAGCCCGGACACGAGCAGGAGTAAGCAAAGGACTGCGTTTCGCATGATTTTCCCTATGACCGTGACTGATGAGTGGTCGCGCCGATGGCGAGCCGACATCTCGCCGGCCTTCACCGGGCACTCTCAGCTTTGCGAGGAGCGCCGGGACGGCCTGAACCCGGAGGGGTCGGCCCTTCAGCCGAACTCGGCTTCGCGGCCCGATGCGCTTCCAGTAGTTCGCGCTCTGGGTCTGACAGTTCCGTTCGCGCTCTCTTCCAAACTTTTTCCCCAAAGGGCGTGCGCTGGCGGAAGATGATCGTATCGCCCTGCTCTTCCACCTTCACAAGGTGACTTACACCGCTTGCGGACGGCCGCGGGGGCCGGGGAGCCGAGGTCGTTTTCGCCTGGCCGAAGGGGGTCATCCTTGTCGCCGGCCCCGCATCGTCCGACGCCTTCTCCGAGCGCTTACTTGAGGAAGGCTTGACCGCGGCAGCCGCCTTCGGCGCCTGAGACTCCCGCTCCTGGGCTCTGGGTTCCTTGGGCGCCGTGGCGCTGGCGACGAGCGTCGCCGCCGCCAAGAACAGGACCGGAGAAACCGCCTGAATCATCTTGATCATCTTGCTTTCTCCCACCACGTCCTCCTCCCGAACGGAGTGTTCTGGACCTTCTTGACCAAGTCCTTGAACTGCGTGCCGGCCGGTGAGTCATCCTTTGGGTCGCCGTTGTAGACACCCGGTCTGATCTGTTGGCCGATGTTGTACTTGCCGCCGAGACCCTCCGGCTTCTTCGGCTTTTGGGGAGCGTGCGCAGGGCGCGCTTCGCGTCTCCCCGCGTTAGCCCGGCGTCGTCTGCCGCGCGGCGAACCGTCGCCCCCTCCGGTCAGCTCCGCGTGATGGGCCTCGATCTTCTCGCCGTTCCACTCCAGGCGGATCACGTCACCGGCAGACCCTAAGAACACGTACTCGCCAACCTTTTCACCCACCTCGACAGGGCCGGCCGGGGTTTGAACATCGGCGGCCATGAGAGCAATCGGCCCTTCGCCTAACTCCATGACGCCGACCAGCAGAGGGAACGCCGGGCGCACCACCGGAGCCGGCACGGGTGGTGGCTCCACTTCGACATCGGGGTTCCGGTCCGCCGAAAAGAGCAGCCGCTGGACGATCGACATGTGGTCGGCGGGGCGCACCTTCGGTTGCGTCTGTGGGCTGCCAAAGCTTGCTAACTCCTTCGGCGGCTGTGACGGATTCAGAATCCGATAGCGATCGTTCGCCTCGTCAATCCGGCCCTTGAGTTCGACGCCGCCCAGAATCACCAAGAGGCCAAGCGCGACATTGAGCGCCAACAACTTCTTGTTCTTCATTGGCTTCTCCGGGCCGAACTCTTCCTGGCTAGTTCCGGCGTACGCGATACCGGGAGGTAACCACTCACGGTGAACTGTACGGTTACAGACTTGGTCTCCGGATTCCCCGCACCAACCTTGATAGCTCGCGACGACAGGAGGGTTTCGGCGTTGGCAATATCCGCCATGAGGTTCACGAAACGTTCAATCGTGCAGTTGAAATCCACGATCAGGGGTATCTGCGTGTAATCTTCACCTTCCAGACGCACCGTGCCGAAGCGCGAAGCCTTCATCGCGATCCCGGCGCTTCGCAGCAGGCCTCCGATGAGTTCACGCATCTCCGCTTGGGCCAAAGCCGCGGTTTCAGAAGCCAGTAGCCCTTTCTCCAGCGCTTCCTGCTGCGCGGAGATCGCCTTGAACTCAGCATCCACGACCGGCTTCTGCCGTACCCTCGTCTGCGCCAGAAGCAGCTTCTCTTCAGAGGCTTCGACGTTGGTGACAATGGAACTGCCTCCGCCGCCCGAGGGGATTATGAAGTCCGTCTGGAGCAGCAAAAAGAGAATTGCGGCTACGCCGAGGATGATCAGCGCCCGGCGGTCGCGGCTCTGCACGGCCATTAGCGCTTTTCCTCCGGCTTGGATTTCGGAGTCTGCTCCGGCTCACCTTCCGTTGCGGGCTTCAGCTCGGGCGTCGGTTCCAACTCCGGTACCGCCGGCGCGTCGTCAGTGAGTGTCGGATCCTGCTCCGACATCGTTGTCAACGTGGCCGACTGCGCTGCCTCGGGAGCGGTCGGAGCCTCGGCGGCCCCACCCACCGTCTCCATGCGCTCCCCGCCGCTTTGCACGGTGCCGCTTTCGACACTGCTGACCCTCTTGGCGGTAATCTGGAAGCGCTGCCCGCCCTGAATCTCGCGAAGCGACGTACTGAAGGCGGCATTCATCACATAACGCGAGTCACTCAGTTTCGCCAGCAAAGGGGCGGCCGACCTCGCCTCCCCGCTCATTTGCAGCCCGTTGTCGTCCAGTTCGAGGCTCTTCAGCCAGGCCGTGTCGGGGATCAGATCCGACAACTCGGCGAGGGTTCGCATGTCGATCTCGGTCCTCGCCTCCAACGACCCCAGTAGTGCCGTTTTTCGCTTGGCTTCAACGATTCTCTGTTGGGTCGCGTTTGCCTCCTCGACGACCGGAGCCAGCCCGGCATAGTCGGCTTCCAACGCTTCCACATAGCTGCGATTCTGAATCGTGGGCCGCATCGCGAAGGCGATCAGCAGCAAGAAAACCATCACCGTCAGCGCTGCCGTGGGCGCATACATCCAACGTGAGCTCGATTTGCGGCGTTCGCGCGGCAACAGGTTCACGCGCCAGCCCAGTCGGGGACAAGCCGACTCGAGCCCCACCGCCAGCGCGGCGGCGTCACGCCGAAGGTCGAAGTTGAGCGGCATGTCAGAAGGCGTGGGAAGGATCTCCGCAATCGACCGCCACTCAAACGGGCTGTCGCCTTCTTCGAACTGCTGTGCGCCCAGCGGCCGCGGCGTTTCTTGTTCGTCCTCGCCCTCCTGGCTTTGTCCGCAGACCGCCAACAGCGCCGACTCCGATTCGGCCAAGCGCAGGTCCGCCTCGGCGAGTTGCAGCGCCCGCTTGGCCGGTAGCGACGCCAGGTCGAACTCGGCGCTGAAGAGCGGTCGGTTCTCTCCTTCGCCATAGATCTCGAGCTTGTGATGGTGGAAGTAGGTGATCAGAAACGGGACAGGCGGAGAATCCCAACGAACGCGGATCCCGGCGAAGAAAGCCGCCGCCGTCACGCTGAACGAGCTGACCGCGATACCGGCCGCCTCGAACAGGTCGGCGTAGGCATCCACCTTCGACTTCTCGGCGATGACGACCCCGACGGGAAGCTCTCCTGCACCCTCTCCTGGAGCGCGCAAAGCGGCATGCGACCAGCAGACCTCGTCTTCCCCGAAGGGGTGCAGAGTCTCGATCTGATACCCGACCGCCGCCGCCAGGTCTTTTCCCGTAACCGGCGGCATCTGAATCTGGCGGACAATCACCTCGCCTCGCGGCAGGCTCACGGTCGCCGCCAGGTGTGACAGGCCTCTCTCTTTCAAGAAGGCTGCGTATTCTACGCCCCATTCCTCGGGCGGACGGTGGCGGAAGTCCTTGATGATCTCCCGGCCGAGAACGGTGACCCCTTTCGGGCGCGACTTCACCGCCACGACCAACAGGTCGTCGTCGCGTACTTCGATCCCGCAACCGGTCCCGAGTCGGAATAGGAGATTTGTATTCATCAGCTAGAACTGCGTGTCATACCAGCGGACCACCCGAATCGGCTCGGAGCCAACAGCCTGCCCCCGTTGCACGAGAGCTCCCACCATCCTCCGGGTCTTGCCCGTGTGCAACCGGGCTTCCGCCCATAGCGTGTACGCCCTCGACGGCCCCGCCCCCGACACGCGAATCGGGCCGCTCTGGTTGACGATCTCCGCGATCCCCGGAAAGTCACGGCCGATCGGCGCCACCTCGCGCATCTCCAAGATCGAAGCGATCATGGGCCCGGGAACGCCGGCTGCCTGCAACACCTCTGGGGACGCGTAGTTGACGTCGACCGTGGGGGAACCAAGGACCGACAGGTGCCGGTGGAGTCCTCCGATACGCATCCAGTTGCCTTCGTAATTCTGGCGGTAGGTCCCATACAGAAGCTCCGGTGAGATGCCGGGGACCATCAACAACTCCTCCAGATACTCGAAGGACGACGGACGGCGCGAGAAAGACGATCCACCCCCCGTATTTTCTTGTGTGTTGAGGACCTGTTCGCGCGAGGCGGAGCGCGCCGCTTCGATGCGGCCCGCCATCGACCCAGCAAGGACGGCATCGACGCCGACGGCAGCCAAGGTCCGCGCCAGTGCCTCGGGCGCCGTGTTGTTCACGCTCAGCTTTCCGGACTCGCTCTCGATTTGCACGGCAACGTCGCCGGCCGGGAAGGAGAAGCGCATCCAGCGCTGTCCCGGAACGAATCCCGGCCCTGCTCGCAGGTCTTCCGGGTTGCGTTGGTTGAGCAAATACATCATCGCCCGCTCGATACCGCCTCGTGCCAAGAAGTAGGCGCGGGTGGAGTCGACGTTCAGGTCAGCCCGGTCGAACTCTGTCCGGACGGTTCGGGACAGCGTGAAGGCAATGACCGTCAGGGCGATCGAGAGCCACATCACCGCCAGCAAGGCGCTACCCCGGTTGGAGCCGATCCCCTGCACCCGTCTCAACACTCTTACCTCCCTCGCAAACCCAGTGTCCCCGGCGGCGGAGGCCCCCCGCCGGCGCCGGTCGGCGCCCCTTGGTCCAAGCCCTTGGAGGCGACCCCGGCAATGACCGAGATCGGCCGCAACCGCGCTCCCCCCCGGCTGGGTATAACGTGGATGGCCACCGCCTCGGGAAGCCTCAACAGATCCGCCCAGACGGGAACCCACTCGGTCGGCTGCTCCAGGCCGGGTGGCTGTTCCAAGAAGGCGAATCGGCAGTCCTCGAGTTCGTCGACGATGATCAACGAGGTCGCCCGGGGCAGTATGGGCACGAACAGCGCTCGCTCGCGCCCTCTCAGCGGATCCCGGGCGAAGCCTGCCACGAAGAATCCGGCGCTCTGTGGGCCCCGGTAGGGCGACTGGTTGAGCAAGACGCGCAGGCCCCGCTCGGAACTGACCACTTGCAACTCGGTGATCAACAGCCCGCCCCGTACACCCGTCACAACGGAATAGGTCGTCACAAACCGCATTGAGCGCGGCTCGCCCTGGAAGAAAAAGAACCGGCGTCCACGCTCGGGCCGCCCCGGCGGCATCTCCGCCCGGATGGGCACGATGCCATTGAGGGTGCCGTGCAAGATGGCATTGGCCGTAGCGATGCGGCGGTCGAGCATCAGCCGGTCGCGAGTGCTCTGCCACGAACTGGCACCGACCTGGAAGGCGGTGAAGATGCCCGCGGAAAGCAGGCCCATCAACGCCACCGCTACCGTGACCTCGATCAGGCTCATCCCGGCGGTGGCCGAAGCCGGACCCACGGCGCGCCGGGGCTTCGGGGGGCAACAATGCTCGGGGCGAAATCTCATGGGGCGCGATCTCATCAGGCGCAATCTCATGCCGTGCGGTTCGGGTTCGGCGGGGCGGACGACGGGTTAACGAAAGGCCCCGAGGAATCCCTCGTGCTCTTCCCGAATCCTCAGGGTGCGGTAGCCCTCGATTTGCACGAACTTCTCCCTCTCGCGCTCCACCCAGTGGACCGTGAGGTCCACGCGTACCAACATGCGCCTGCCGATGGCCACGGGCGGCGCCACATCGAACGGCTCCGCGCGCGCCTGCCAGCGGGTCGATTCATCGAAAGCACCCGCCATCACCTGGCCCAGCGGCAGCGGATGTACCTCCAGCAACTCGCTCATCTTTGAACGCGCCAGCATTGCGGCTCGGTCGTACTCGCGAATGACCGCTGCGTTCGACAGGGAGACGCTGGTAAGCGTCAGCAGCCCGATGATCGCCGTCGCCATGATCGCCATGGCCACGATCATCTCGATCAGGCTGAAGCCCTGCCGACGGGGCACGAAACGGTTCGCGTCACGCGGTGTTTCGAAGCGTCGACGATGCAGCTCGCAGGCGCGGATCGCTGCGTCCGCCCCGCCGCCCCTGAGGCGCAGCTTCTCCTGCGCGCGGAAAACGAGCGGGGCTCTGCTGCGCCGGGATGCACGCAGCGGTCCACCCCTACACCAAGCCCTGAGCCGGTAAGACCGCGGTAGGTACACCTCGCTACGCATAAGCGACTAGAATCACTCCTGTTTGCCGTCCCACAGCTCGGGCACACCGGTGAAGATATTTACCTGCAGACCGACGCGCCCCCCAGACTCGGACGTCAGCATGACCCGCAGCCGTGGCGCCGGAGCGCCTGGAAAGAGGATCACGCTGGATCGCTCCCGCGGTATCTCGACCCCAATTCGATCGGGTAGCTCATAGACGCTTTGCCAGCCGCGGTCGAGGCTGACGGCGATCACGCTCCGCAACTCGGGATCAACAATCAGATGCACGGGCTGCTGGCGGCGGTCCGCCATGTTGCGGGCTTGGTTGAAGAACGTGCCCACACCGTCGACCGTCGTGCGCAGCCGAATGCCGTCGAGCCCGCGCGTGAAACTGGGGTAGGCGATCGTCAGCATCAGCGCTACGATCGCGATCACAATCAGCAGCTCGATGAGGGTGATGCCCCGGACAGACGACCGTCCTCTTCCGGACGCACCGGGATCGCGGCGGCGGATGTACTTGCGAGGCATGCGAGCGCAGAAGTCCCTCTAGAGGTAGGGACGCCTGATCGCCCAGGAAAGTCGAAACTCAACCGAGAAACGGAGCTGCCGCTAGGGGGCTCGGGCGCTACTTCCAGCTCACAATGTCTTCGTTCACCCCTTCGCCGCCCGGCTCGCCGTCGGCCCCGTAGCTCATCACATCCGGCTCGGGACCGTGCTCGCCCGGATACCTGTAGGTGTAGGGGCGTTTCCAGGGATCGAGCGGCAGATCCTGCTGCATGAAAGGCCGCAACACCGGCAAACCTTCTTCCTCGGTGGGGAAGCGGGCATGCTCGATGTTGAACCGCATCAAGATCGCGTCCAACGCTTCGACCTGTGTCTTGGCTGCAATGCGGCGCGCGTCGTCCAGTGCCGGAACCATTCGCTGGTATGCCACCGCCGAAAACAAGGCGATGATCGTGATGACGACAAGCATCTCGATCAACGTGATACCGTCCGCTCCCCGCGTGCGTTTGAATCTCTCTCGAGGGTAGGTTTTCATGGTTAGAACCCCACTTGGTTCACCGACGTGATAGCAATCATAATACTCAAAACCATCGCGCCCACAACGATGCCCATGAAGACAATCACAATAGGCTCGAACAAAGAAGTGAAACGTTTGACGGACTCGCGGGTGTCCTTATCGTAGATATCCGCCATCCGCTCGAACATTCGATCTAGATTACCCGTCTCTTCGCCAACGGTCAGCAGGTGCCCGGCCAGGGTGGGGAAGACCTTCGTCCGCTTCAGCGGCAGGGCGAGGCCCTCGCCGCGCTTGACTCCCTGCGCAACGGCCTCGAGCGCGCCCGACAGCACGCGGTTCGCCAGAATATCTCGGGCAATCGTAATCGACTGTACTAGCGGTACGCCGTTCGACACCAACGTTGACATGGCCCGCGCAAAGCGCGCCGTGTCGGCTTTCCGTAACGCGATACCGAGCAGCGGCACCTTGAGTTGCAGCCGGTCACAACGCAGGCGGCCCGGCGGCGTGCGGATGTAGTAACGCAGCGCCACGATGCCGATGATGAGCAACACGATCGCTGGAATGCCGAACGTGGTTACCGCGTCGCTCGCCGCCACCAGAGCTTTCATCGGCCCGGGCATCTCGATCGCCGACTGCTCGAACGCATCGGCGAATTTCGGGATCACGAATCGCAGCAGAACAAAGATCGATCCAGAGGCGACCACGATCAGCAGGCAGGGATAGGTCAGCGAAGACACGATGTAGGAGCGCAACTCATCACGGGCGGTCTCGAACTCCGCCAGGCGGTCCAGGACAACCGCCAGACTGCCGCTCACCTCCCCTGCGCGAATCATGCTCACGTACAGATCGGTGAAATACTCGGGGTGTTCGGCGAGGCTGTCGGCGAACGACTTACCGGACCGGATCGACCGCAGTACCTCCGAGACGACCGATTGAAACTCCTTTTTGTCGGTCAGCTCGGCGACGATCGAGAGACTCCGGTCGAGCGGGACGCCGGCATTGAGCAGCGTCGCACTCTCCTGCGTGAAACTGAGAACCTGGCGGAAACGCGCGCGGCCAAACTTCGGGAATCGAAACGAAAAAGCCCGCGGCCGCGACGTGCTCACGGCCACCGGCGTCAGCCCTTGCCTGCGTAGCTCCCGCGCCGCTGCCCGATCGTCGTCGCTCGACAACGTCCCGGTACGGACCCTGCCGTCGGGCGAGAGCGCTCGGTAATGGAAGGTGGACATGGTTGTTCGTGATTCGTGATTCGTGATTCGTCAGTCGTCGCCGCTGAGTGGCATCGCGTGCGTACCTCTATGCGCCAGGACGAGTACCCCGTAAACTGCGCTCCAAGCCGCCAATGAGAGCGCCGGCTTTCTCAGCCAGTGCACCAAGCTCGTCGTGCTCTTGCGGGGCGCAATACCCAAGATCCTTGGCGAGCAAGATCTGATAACTCGCTTCCTGCAGAGATCCGTTAGCGATTCTGCAGTAGCGCCCCAGTTCGTTCTTGGATCACCTCCCAAACCCTTCGGCCAGATTCGACGCCACCGAAGAGGCGCTTCTTCGGAGCTGCGAAGTGAGGCCATACAACTCGTCCCGCGGAAAAGACGCGGTCAACCGGTACACCTGCAGCGTAAACTCATGAGCCGCCCGCCAAGCATCCGAATCCCGATACGATCGAATCAACATTCCACAGTTCCCAGATACGTATGTATGTCTCACGACCTACGCTTCACGAATCACGAATCACGGTTCACGAATCACGACTAGAACTCCCGCGTAACCCGAACAACTTCATCCACCGTCGTCACGCCACGCGCGATCTTGTCCCAACCGTCCTCGCGCAAGTTGCGCATGCCGTTGCGCCGCGCGGCGTCCGTCAGCTTCGTCGCGTCGGCTTGGTGCATGATCAAGTTCCGAATCTCTTCGTTCAACTCCATCAACTCGAAGATACCTACGCGGCCCGTGTAGCCGGTGCCCAGGCAATGGTCGCAGCCCGCGCCGCGCCAGCTCTCGATCGATTCGCCTTCGGGCGTGTTGACGGCGCCGTCGTCTTTCTTGCAGTGGTTACAGATTTGCCTCACCAGCCGTTGCGCCAGCACGCCAACCACCGATGACGTGATCAAGTAGTTCTCGACCCCCATGTCGGTCAGGCGCGTAATGGCGCTGGGCGCGTCGTTGGTGTGGAGCGTTGAGTACACGAAGTGTCCTGTCAGCGCCGCCCGGATGCTGATGTCGGCCGTCTCGCGGTCGCGAATCTCGCCGACCATAACGATGTCCGGGTCCTGGCGCACGATGTGCCGCAGCCCCGCGGAGAACGTAAGCCCTATCTGTGGATTGACGTGAATCTGGTTGATCCCGTCCATCTGATACTCGACCGGATCTTCAATCGTGATGATCTTCTTCTCGGGGCCGTTGATCAGCTTGAGCGCGGAATAGAGCGTGGTCGACTTGCCGCTGCCCGTCGGCCCGGTGACGAGCAGAATCCCGTGCGGCAAGGAGGTGAAATACTCCATGCGGTCCAGCATCGACTGGTCAAAGCCCAGCCGCGTCAGGTCGTAGAAGTCGCCGGCGTTGCGGTCGAGCAGACGCATCACAACGCTTTCGCCGTAGAGCGTCGGGAGAGTCGACACACGCAGGTCCACCTCGTGGCCCATCACGCGGACCTTGATGCGGCCGTCTTGTGGCAGCCTGCGCTCGGCGATGTTGAGCCTCGCCATCAGCTTGATGCGCGAAATTACGGCCGCCCGTAGCTCTCGCCCCGGCGGATCTTGCATCTGCAGAATCCCGTCCACGCGAAAGCGGACGCGGAACTCCTTCTCGAAAGGCTCCAGATGAATGTCGCTCGCGCGCCGATCGAGCGCCTGCGCGATCATGGCGTTGACCAGCCGGATGACGGGCGCCTCACTGGCCATGTCGCGCAGATGTTCGATCTGTGCGGCGTCATCGGCGTCGCCCGTGCCGAATTCCGAGTCGACGCCCCGCTCCTGTTCGCCGAAGTACTTGTCGATCGAATCGTCGATGTCCTGCTCGGAGGCGAGCACCGCCTTGATGTTCATGCCGCTGAAGTTGCGCAACGTGGCCACCGTCTCGAAATCGAGCGGATCGCTCATCGCCACCGTCAGCGTCGAGTTCTCCTCTTCGATCGGGACGAACGAGAACTGCCGCATCAACTTCGGCGTCAGACGTTCCAGCTCGGGCAGCACAGGGGGAAAATCATTCGGCGTCACCAACGGCACTTGAAGCTGCTCGGAGAGCGTCGTCAAGACGTCTTTTGGCGCTACGAACCCGAGGTCGACCAGGATCTTGCCGAGCTTGTCGCCACGCTCTTTTTGCAGTTCGAGAGCTTGCTCGAGATCGTCGTTGTCGAGCAGCCCTTTGGCGATGAGCATTTCACCGAGACGTGCAGCCATGATGTCGTGATCTTTAGGCCCGTAGCGCCGGGCGGGGATTCTAGAAGTACTGCACCTCGAGACGTTCCTTGAAGGCCGGCGTATCGAGCCGCCCGGCTCGGCGTTCGACGAGAACGCGGCGCGGCGCCTGCATCACCATTTGCGCCGGCAAGCCGCTGATGTCCTCCCAGGAGTACTGCAGCAGCGAGACAATCAGCGCCACCTTCTCGTCGAGCGGCACCCGTGTGAGCCGGTTACCCTGCTCGACCAGGATCTTTCGCGCGCGCAGTTCGAGGTCTTCCAGCCGCTGCCGCTTGCGGATGTTCAGATCGCGCTTCTCCTCGTCGCTGACCGTGGGCCGAAACGGGTTCAACCCAGGCATTGGAATGAGGCTCACCTGCAGCGAGAACACCGCACCGAACCCCTGCACGTAAGCGCCTCGTGTTATCCCGGTCAGCGGCATCGGTGAGGAGTCCTTGACGTTCCGGAATGTGCGGTCGATCGAACGCTCTGCTTCGACGAGCTGCCGGCGCACCGCCCCCTCATCAGCGCGCGGCTCCGCCGCGGCAGGTATTGCTACCACCAGAAGAAGCACTGCGAATCGAGCAAGCATGATGATCACCGTCCTAGCGAAGCCATATCCATTCGGATAAAGGTGTTGTTGATGTCTTCAATGCGGTTGCTGAGGAACTGATACGTCTCTCCGGAAAGATCCGTCACGTGCTGCATCTGTGCCTTCCGCGCCGCGGCTTCCTGGTCCATGCGCTCGGCGATGATCTGCCGGAGTTCCTCCCGCAGGCCGTCATCCCGCTGCGCGGCCACCTCGAGGAACAGCGCCCGCGCCTGCTCGGCCGTCAGGCTCGCGGGCTGGGGCGTCGCCGTCCTTGCTTCCGTCGGTGCTTCCGGTGGCGCTCCGAAGGCAACACGCCAGCCCTGGTCGTCGACCGTGATCGTCGGCTGCGCGGCCGAGAGGCCCACGAACACAGCCAACACGACGGCCGCCAGGCCGAAGGCCAAGCGAGGAGCGCCCGCCCAGATCTCGCGCCAGATGCGCTTGGCCGGGGACGGCTCAAAAACCTTGTCGGAAACAAAGGCGACCCGGCGGGGGATCTCCTCGTCCGGGACGCTCACCAGAGCCGCGTGGATCAGCTTGAGCCTTTCGAGCTCTTCGCGGGCTTCGGGCGAGGAGTCGAGGTAGCTTTCCACCTCGGCCCGTTGCAGCTCGTCCAACTCGTCGAGCAGGTAATCGCGCAAATCATGGGGCGGCTTCTCATAGGGTGGTTTCGTCACGTTCACACCTCCGCAAGCGTGTCTCGG
This sequence comes from Bryobacterales bacterium, assembly GCA_965261065.1. Lineage (GTDB taxonomy): Bacteria > Acidobacteriota > Terriglobia > Bryobacterales > UBA6623 > JAKZVK01. The sequence continues at coordinate 1,632,296 of OZ253444.1, forward strand.
CTTTCGCGCTTCAGCGCCGTGCCTCAGACCCGGTTGACCGGCGTCAAGACGTCTTTCAGCACATCAAACGCGCTGTAGAGCCGGGACTTAATCGTCGAAGCCGGGCACGAGAGGATCTCGGCGATCTCATGAAACTTGAACCCGTGGTACACCTTCAGCACGACCACATCGCGCTGCTCCGGGCTCAAGCTCTCCAGCGCCTTCCTCACGGCCAGACTCACGTCGGCCCGGTTCAGACTCGTCCCGCCGAAGGTGAGAGGCATCGCATCGACGCCCTCGGGGACCTCTTTATCCGAGCTGAATCGGTTGCGACGAAATAGCGAGATACTCTCGTTGTGCGCAATCCGAAACAACCATTGCGGGAAGCGGTCCGGTTTCTCCAGCCGGCTCAGTCCTCGATAGGCCTTCAGAAACGTGTCCTGGCACAGATCGAGGGCGTCCTCCCGGTTTCGAACCGTCCGCAGCAGGTAGTTGTAGACGCGCTTCTCCCAGCGCGACACGAGCACGTTGTACGCCTCGACGTCGCCTTTCGCCGCCCGTAGGATCAGGTCCCGATCCTCAACCTCGCGGAAGATCAAATTCCGGCTCCGTACACTGTTCAAGACGTGGCGGCGGCCCAAAAAGTCGGCTCCACCCACCCTGCTTAAGATTCTACCACGACCCCTGTTTCCAAGTAGCTTATTATCAATGACTTAAGATTCCACGGTCAGTTTTTCGTGTGGCGGGACGAAAAAAACGGCTCCTCGATCGTCTTACCTAGTGAACACACAAGAGAGCAATTACAACTGCCAGTTGCTTCTCCTTGCAAATCCACAAGAGATCGGTGGCGTGGGAGGTCGGCCCACGCCACTGTTGCGTTTAGGCCCTTTTTCAACGGCTCCCGTCGTTGACTCCCCGCCGCCCAGCCCGCTACAGTCCTGAAGATGGTTGCCGTGGACCTTATTCCGGGGGCGAAGTTCGTCCTCGTCTTGGTACGCAACCGTAGTCTCGTCTATCAGCTCGTCCGCCGCGACTTCGAGCAGCGCTACATCGGCTCGCTTGCCGGTTGGCTCTGGGGCCTGATTCACCCGCTGGTCTTGCTGGGCGTGTACACCTTCGTCTTCCAGTACGCCCTGGGGATGCGGCTGCCCCCCGAAGAGGTGACGACGAACTACCCGCTGTTCCTGTTCGCGGGCATGCTGCCGTGGCTGCTGTTTTCCGAGGCGCTGCAGCGGTCGGCCTCGTCGTTGCTCGAGTACGCCAACTTGATCAAGAAGAGCGTCTTCCCTGCCGAGGTGGTGCCGCTGACGATTCTGCTCTCCACCTTGATCAGCCACTTCCTGGCATTGATTCTGCTGGTGGTGATTACGGCGATCGTGCTCGGTCAGGTCAACGCAGCGGCCCTAGCGCCGCTGCTGTATCTGGGGCCGCTAGGGTTGCTCACACTGGGGCTTTCCTGGATAGCGGCCGGCCTGAACGTCTACGTCCGGGATACAGCGCAGGTACTCACCGTGGTGCTGCTGGCGTGGTTCTGGTTGACGCCAATCTTTCTCAGCGAGACCCTGTTGCGCGACATGGCTGATGGCCGCCTGCGCTTCCTGCTCGATCTCAACCCCATGGTTTTCGTGGTCAGGGCCTATCGGGAAAGCATTCTGGGCGGCCGGCTGCCCGCCTGGACAGACTTGGCCGCGATCACGCTGTTTGGCGTCGCTGCGTTCCTCGTCGGCGGTCTGTTCTTCCGCCACGCCAAGCGCGGCTTTGCCGACGTGCTATAAGGCCATGTCAACCGACTCGACCCAAGCCTCGCCTTCTCCAAGCGACACTCAGAGCCGCAAGCGTAAGCGGCCGTGAAAAAATCGGGGAGTCCACGGTTGACACTGCTGGGAGCCTCGCGGCAACTCATCGTGCAAGTTGAGGCATCCAACGACACAACCGAGCCGCGGGTGGGAACCCGCGGTTCCTTCTGGGCGCAACCCGGTGCCGCCAACCACGAAGCCAAGCCCCGGTACGGGGCGATGGAAAGTAGCCCACGACGCAAGTCGTGGGAAGAAGCCGTCAAACGATCTCCAGCCCCGGTACGGGGCGTTTGAGGTTTTGGTGCTTCGGCCAAGGGTCCGGGGTTACCTATCGAACCGGCCGCATTGACCCGTCACTGGCGTTCCGGGCTTCCATGAGGAGATTCGCTTTGTCAACTGGCAAGGGGCCTCGGGGAAACTTCAGTTTCTGGGGCACGTCCGACCTGGTTTCCATCCGCACTCTCTTTGGCGTCGTCCGCGACGCGGTGCTCTTTGAAGTTCAGTCTTAGCAGCGCTGCTGTCTCAGCTGCGGCCTTGTCCTGCTGGCCGGCCCGGAACGCGCAGTCGCTACGAACTCGGTGTCCGACGTGTTCCCTTCGCTGGGGGCTTCCTTTCCTCCGCCTTGCGAACTCGTACTACTGACCTGATCCGGCTTCCTTCGTGCCGCTCAACTCATCCCGCCGGCTCGGACCCCGACCCCGACCCCGACACGGGGGCCGCTTCGAAGGGCGGCTTCGGGTCCTGGCTGCCGTAGAACGGATCAAAGTCCACCTCGCGCTTCCACAACACATGCAGCAGGATCGCTAACTTGCGCGCCACCGCCACCACCGCCTTGCGCTTCGCTGCCTTGCCGCCCCGCGCCGCCAATCGCAAGCCCCAGCGCCGCAGCGCCGAGTCCGTGCCGTGGTGTCCCAACACGTACTGCGCACATTGCACCAATAGCTTCCGCAGCATCGGGTCGCCGCTCTTGGTGATGCTCAACTGCGGGGAACTCTTCCCCGAGTCGCGCTTCTTCGGACGCAGCCCCATCCGCGGTCCCGCCGCTCGGCTGCTCTTCAACTTAGTGGCGTCGTTGTCCAGGTTCAGCACGAACGCCAACGACGTGATCGGCCCCACCCCTCGGATCGAGCGCATCCGCCGGGTCTGCGGATATTTCTCTTCGCCCAACTGCTCAATCTTTTTGTCGTAGCGGCGGATCTCGTCGCTGAGGTGTTGAATCACCAGCAGCAACGGGCTCAGCGTCTCGCGCAGCGACGCCGGCATCGCCGCGCCGGCCTTCTTTGCAAAGGCCTCGGTGCCCGACTTCGGCAAGCGTTCGCCGAAACTTTTCACCGTGCCCCTCACCAAGTTGATCAGTTTGGTGCGCGCGGCGACCGCGCCCTCGCGTGCCCGCAGCAGGGTGCGATCCTGTTGCGTCTCGAGCGAACACGGCTGCACGGGGTTGAGCATCTGGGGCATCCGCAGTCCCAACTCGCCCAACGTGGCGGCGTCGCGCTCATCGCCCTTCGACAGCGATTGCGTGATCAGCGCCAGCCGATGCGTGTCGGCCATCAGCGCTTCGTGACCGAGGCGTTCCAGCAGCCGGTAGACCCACAGCGAGTGGGTGCCGGCTTCGAACACCACCCGCATCGACGCCCACGCGCCGAAGTACTTCTCGAACTGCTGGACGGTGGTGCGCACGCGCACGCGTTCCACGATGTTTCCTTCCAGATCGAGCAGGCAGACGTGGGAGTACTGGTCACCCAGGTCCAGACCGGCGACGACGTTCATGCCTTGTTCGATCATCTCATGTTGCGGTTGTGACAAGGCTTCGATGGCTTTGCTATGGTTCTTCATAGTTCGTAGTTCCTTTCGTTATAAGAAGAGATTTCGGGATTCGCCCCGCGTCATGGAACGGGCGGGGCGAAGCCCGTCACTCGGGAGCGTACCGCACTCCCGAAACCGCGAGTCTCCTCATTTCATCTCGGCTTCCTGGGTTCGCGCGGATTCGCGCCGAGAACTCCTGTGGTGGCGTGAAACCTGATTCGGATGCCGGCTACCGCTCAACTCAATGGTTTGATCAGGCCGCGGCTGATTGTCCCCAGTATTTTTTCACAGCCCCTAAGCTTGCGCTGAGCTGCGCCGGCCCGGAGAGATTTCGCAAGAGCAGTAAGCCAGCCGGTCCGAGCCTGCCCGGCCAAACAGCCTTGACGTAGAATCAAGTCTGCGGTATTTCGAGCCGGCGGCGGTAGACTTGTAGAGTGCCCGCTCTGCTGAGGGTCCGTGGGTGCCGGTTCTTCTTCAGCATGGAGGGACGCGAGCCTCCCCAGATCCATGTCGCTCACGCCGGACGCTATGCAAAGTTCTGGCTCGATCCAGGATCCGTCGCCGATGTGAGAGCCTTTCGCGGGCATGAGATGACGGAGATTCGGCACATCGTTGTGGAGAACGCCACTTTTTTCCTGGAGAGATGGCATGAGTACTTTGGTGGAAAAGGCTGAGGCGCTGGCGGTTGAGGTGTCATTCTCGAGCGACGCACTGTCCGTGACACTGTCGGACGGGCGGGTCGTGTCGGTACCTCTGGTATGGTTCCCGCGCTTAGCCGACGCGACATCCGGGGAACGATCCGATTGGGAACTAATCGGTGGAGGGATCGGCATCCATTGGGAGGAGATCGAGAAGACATCTCCGTGGAGAGTCTCCTGCGGCCCGAGAGCTTCATGAGGCTGCCTAACGAGGCGCTGCAGCCGGCGAGCCGCGTCCGACGCCGCGGGGCGAGATCAAGCCGGCAGCGCCGAGTTGGTGGCTGAAGGTCCGAATCCTTACAAGGCACGAAGGTCCTAGCGGATAAGATCGCGACATCGGCTTCACAGTTCGACGGTCCACGAAGTTCGGGACACGTCTCCCTTTCCCCCGGTCTGGCACGGACCGAACGATGACCGCCCTCGCCTTCCACTCCGTCTCCAAGGCCTACCCGGTCTACCGTTCCCCCTCCGACCGCCTCAAAGAGCTCGCCACCCTCAACCGGCTGAAATACCATCGTGACTTCTGGGCCTTGAAGGACGTGTCGTTCGAAGTGCGCCGCGGTTCCGTGTTCTGTCTCGTCGGGGAAAACGGCTCGGGCAAGAGCACGGCCTTGCAGCTTGCGGCCGGGATCTTCCCGCCGACCGAAGGCCGCATCGAGGCCGGTGGACGCGTTGCGGCGCTACTCGAGTTGGGTGCGGGCTTCAATCCGGAGTTCAGCGGCCGCGATAATGTGTTCTTGAGCGCGGCGCTGATGGGCTTCTCCACGCGCCAAATCGAACAGCGCTATGCTGACATCGAGCGCTTCGCGGAGATCGGCGCCTTCATCAATCAGCCGGTGAAGACCTACTCGTCGGGCATGCTCGTGCGGCTGGCGTTCGCTGTCGCTATTCACGTCGACCCCGAGATCCTGTTGGTCGACGAGGCGCTGGCCGTCGGCGACTACTATTTCCGTCAGCGCTGCCTTCGCAAAGTGCAGGAACTGCGAAACCGGGAGGCCACGATTCTCTTCGTGTCGCACAGCTTGGCCGACGTTAAGGCGCTGGGTGACGAAGCCCTGTGGCTTGAAAAGGGCCGTTGCGTCGAGATCGGCCCGCCCGCCGAGGTCGTCTCCCACTACTTGGCCCGTATGGCGCAGAAGGACGTGGCCTACGCCCAAACCCACCCCAGCCCGGCCGGTGCCGAGGCCGGTGATCTGAACAAGACCCACACACCAGCCGACACCGTCGAGACGATCCCCAACGTGGATCGCCGCCACGGCGACGGGCAGGCCGAGATCATCGGCATTGCTGCCTTCGATGCAACCGGCCGATCGGTTCACTTGATGGAGCCCGATACCCTCCTGACGATCCGCGTCAGTTTCCGGGCGCGGACGGCCTTGTTGAACCCCACGGCCGGCGTGCTGATCCGCAACCACGTCGGCCTCGAATTCGCCGGCGCCGATAGCGCGCGGGAAAACGTCATACTGCCGCACCGCGCCCCGGGCGACCTCTGTACCGTTGACTTCCAGTTCGCCGTGCCCGAACTCTACCCGGGCAACTTCTCGTTCTCCCCCTATGTCAAGACCGGCCCGGCTTCCTACAGCACCGTCTGCGACTGGATCGACAACGCCTTGACGCTTCAGATGGCCCACAAGGGCCGGCAAATCTACGGTTACATCCACCTCCCTTGCCGCGTTTCCGTCAACGGCCGTTTCCAGAGCGCCGGCGACGCCCAACCCTTCGAACCGCGATGGGCAAGCTGATCGCCGCCGCCAAGGCGGTCGGCCGTGTCGTCTTTCTACTCACCGCCGCGCCGCTCCTGCTGCCGCTCGCCTTCGCCAGTTTGTGGGTGGCGGACCGTTTCGCCCGTTTGAGCCGCCCGAAGACGTTGCCCGAAGAAACGCCGGTTTCGACGCGCGCCGTCAGCGTCGTCATCCCAACCTGGAACGGCCGTGATCTGCTCGCGCGTAATCTGCCTCACGTGCTGGCCGCCCTGGGCGACGCCTCCCAACACGAAGTGATTGTCGTCGACAACGCTTCCATCGACGGCACGGCCGACTTTCTTGAGGATCGTTTCCCGCAAGTCACCGTGCTGGCTCTAAACGAGAATCTTGGCTTCGGTGGTGGTTCGAACGCCGGCATTCGGCGCGCCGCCAACGACATCGTCCTGCTGCTCAACAACGACATGCGCCCCGAGCCGGGCTTCTTCGAACCGTTGCTTGAAGGATTCTCCGACCCTCGCGTCTTCGCCGTCACGGCGCAGATCCACTTCTCCGACCCCGACAAGCGTCGCGAGGAGACCGGACTCGTGCACGGCAGTTGGGTCAACGGCAGCCTGCACGTTGCGCACCGCGACGACCAGGTGAATGGCCTCTTCCCCACCTTCTACGCCGGCGGCGGATCCACAGCCTACGACCGCCGAAAGTTCCTCGATCTGGGCGGGTTCGACCCTCTGCTCGAACCGTTCTACTTCGAAGACACCGACGTCAGCTACATGGCGTGGAAGAGAGGTTGGGTGATCCTTTACCAGCCGCGCAGCATCGTCTACCACGAACACCGCGCTACGATCGGCAAGAACTTCCCGACCGCCTATATCGACGCCGTGTTCGAGAAGAACCGCTTGCTGTTCGTCTGGAAGAACATCCACGAAGCCCGACGCCTCGCCGGCCACTTCTTCTGGACCTATGCCGGCATGTGGGTGCGTTTACTGCTGGGGCCGACCCCGACGCGCCCCGCGCCGCGCAGCGTGCTGCGGGCGCTGCGGCAATTCCCCGCGTTGCTGAAGTCGCGCCGCCGAGCTCTGCATCTAGCCGCGGCCGACGACACCGAGGCCTTTCGGCGTCCACTCGGCGGCTACTTCCGCGACCGCTTCGGCGAGGTGGCTCCCGAAGGACGCGAACTCAACGTCCTGTTCGTCTCGCCGTACCCGATCGAGCCTCCGATCCACGGAGGCGGCGTCTTCATGAACCAGACCGTGCGCCACTTGGCGCGGCTCTCGCGGCTGCATTTGCTTTGTTTGCTCGACGAGCCTGACGATCTCGCCACTAACCAAACACTCCGCGACGTGTGTGCCGGCGCCGAATTCATGGTTCGCTGGCGGGAGCAGTCGATGGGGATCGGCTCCCTGTCACCTCATGCGGCACGCATGTTCTACCACCCCGATCTGCTTTGGAAGATCCACCGCACCATCTTTCAACACGAAATCGATGTCCTCCAACTCGACTACACCCAACTGGCAACCTACGCGCCGGACTTTCGCCAAATCGGGTCCTTCCTTTTCGAGCACGACGTCTTCTTCCAGTCGATTCTCCGCTCGATGAAAAGGCAGCGCAGCGTCGCCGGCTGGTTGCAGTACGGTCACGAGTATCTACGCACCCTACGCTTCGAGCGGCGTGCCTTGACACGCTTCGACGCAGCTCAGGCCTGCACCACCGAGAATCGCCGCTACATCGAGTCGTTTGTCTGGAACGGTGCCCCCGTGGTCGAAGGCTTGCGCGCCGGCATTGACGTCGAGCGGTACCGTTACGTCGAAGACGGCCGCGAGCCGAACACCGTGCTTTTCGTTGGCAACTTCAGACACCTGCCCAACCAGGACGGCCTCCGCTTCTTCATCCGCAAGATTTGGCCGCGCGTGATGGAGCAGTGTCCCCAAAGCCGGTTGGTTGTGGTCGGCGCGCAGGCGCCTGCGGCGTTCCGCAACTCCCTTCGGCAACCGGGCGTCGAGTTCCAAGGGCGTGTCGACGACATCCGCGAGCCCTTCGAGCGCTACGCGGTCTTCGTCTGCCCGGTGCTGGTGGGTTCGGGCGTCCGCGTCAAGCTATTGGAAGCCTTCGCGGCCGGCATCCCGGTCGTTTCCACGTCTCTGGGCGCGGAGGGCCTGACGAACGGCCGGCCCAGTAATGGCGAGGCGTCTCTCTTCGAGCAGGCCGACAAGCCCGGCGACTTCGCCGATCGCGTCCTTGCTCTGCTCAACGACCCGGCACGCGGCCGCGAGCTGGCACGGCGGGCGCGCCGCGAGGTGGAAGAGAAGTGGAACATGGCGACCAACACGGTCCGCCTGGAGCGGCACTACCGTGAGGTCTTGCGGGAGAAACAGTCGAAACCTGGCGCAGCCCCGCGCACGTTACGGCTTGGCGGCACTAAGGCTGTGGCTTGACCAGGTTCGACGAACTGCTGAGAGTGCCCGGCTACTCAACGCCCGAAGTGCCGTCTTTCTTGAACTTCTCGACGACGTTGCCTGCCTGTTTGTGCAGCATGTCAGGAGAGGGATCGAACTCCTTGAGGTAGGTAGACCACAAGACACGCCGCGAAACCACATCCACCAAAAACAGTGTCCCGCGGGACTGCCCCACCGACTGATTCGGCGGCCTTTCGGGGAGGTAGCCGTCGCCGGCGATGGCAGTGGACCCCTCGGTCTCGGCCTCTTTTTTCTCCGCTTCCTCGCGCGCCTTCTTCTCTGCCTCGTCTTCAGGCAAGGGGAATAGTTCGTCCATTGCCTTGACGAACCGCGCGTCGATGCGCTCGGTCATCACGGCCTGGGCCAGCTTCGGATCCACGACGACGCCGAACAAGCCTTCGGCGGCCGCCTGCTCGGCGAGGTAGTGATCGAACCCGTAGCTCATCGGCCAGAAGTAGACTTTCTTCTCCGGCCCCAGCCCGGCGGGCCCACCCGCCAAGACCGCCGCTCCCGCGCCCAGCACCGCGAGCGCACATACTGTCAACAGGGCTCTCCGCATGTCGCGATTATAACACCGGCCTCTACTGAACCCACGCGTGAAAAGTAGGGGCACGGCATGCCGTGCCCGCGCCCCGAACCCTGCGGCAGCCTCGGGCACGAGTTCGACGGCTGCGCGACATGAAAGTGCCAATCAGGCGGCTTGGGCGCGGGATTCCCAGTAGTCCTCGAAGTGGCCGCTGAGACGGGCGCAGCGTAGCGCCACGATGGCGTTAGCGCCGCGCACCGTCCAGAACATGCCCGAGCGCTTGAGTCGCTGCGCCACCACCGTCTTGCAACCCGCTTCGATCACTCCCGAGCCGATCAACAGCCCTTGCTTGCGAAAGCGCGGATAGCGCATCCGCTCGGCGTTGCCTTCGCGAAGTACGCCGCTTCGCTCGCCAGCCGACGAGCCAGATCGGACTGCGGCGCAGCGATACCTCGGAGTTCCGCAACCAACCCCTCGATCTGGCCCTGATCGAGTTGGCGTAGCCGTTTCTTCGCCCAGCGCCGCCGGCCTGGCTCGTCGTCGGGCCACAGCGGCGGCGCCAACTCCCACAGATGCTGGCGGGCATGGTAGAGGTCGACGATCTCGATGGCGCCGGCGAAGTATGGATGGGAGAGGTTCCAGATTCAGGCGGCTCCGTCGCCGATCACCACCTTCTTGTTCGCCCGCCCCCAGCCGCGCTCCCAGGCCTGCTGCCAGAGGCGCCGCCTAGACTGCTCGGCGCCCTCGATCGCTCCCGCTATAGCTCGTCGACGCTTCCTCACGCACCGGCCGTCCGTCTTGCTCGCACTCCGGTTGCGTGAACACACAGCCGAGCTTGACCTCCCGCGTGCGGGCGCGCTCGCTGTCGCTCTTGCCGGCTCGTCCCGCGGTCTCGGCCGCCACCATCGGCACCGACGGCTTTGGCGGTGACGTCCAGACCGGCTCACAGCTGCAGTTGCGTGCGCCTGCTTTCGAACGACGACTCGCTGCCCACCGGCGCGATCCTGCGGCGCACCCCGGGGGAGTAGTGCGTATTTTCGACGTCGAGTTCGCGGTCGAAGGGGAGCTGTCCCTGGTGGCAAGCCGGGCAGAGGTAATAGGACCGTTCGATCTCGACCGCGCCGAGCACGGTCAGCAGGATCTTGGGCGCGGCCTCCACGGGCGCCGTGAGCAGTTGCTCGAGCAACGTCGCGCCGGCGTGGTGCAGCGCGGCTCGGGTGGCCGTCTCCAGCGCTTCGAGGTCCCAGCGCTGATGCTTGCGCCGGGCGGCGAAGATCACCCTCAGTAACTGTTCTACTTCTTGGACAACTTCTTGTTGGATCGCCGCGGCCGTTTTTTTTCCCGCGGCGTGAGGGACGCCGCTGGTTCCTGCTCTTGCCCGACGGGACGCAAGCGGCAGATCTTCTCGTTGACTTCGACAAAGCTACGGCAGAGTTCCCGGAACTTGTGGTGTGCGGCGACTTCGCGCTGGGCTTTGTGCAAGGCGGCGGGCGAGGAGAAGGATTCCGAGACGTATTTGCCGTTGACATAGCGTGTCAAGCGGTAGTTAGGGCCATGAGGCGGGCTCACTACTGTCCGGTTAGAAGTCGAATAGAATCAGTTGGTTGCGGTCATTGAGTAAGTTCGTGCGGGAGTCGGGTGCCTGCAAGGCCTGTAAAATGGGCGTTTTCTCGAAGCCGGGTATCCACTTGACTCAGGTGACCCCAACATCTTGTAGTTGGGCTCACAGCGTCTTAGCGTCCCAATCGGCGACGATCGAGCGGTACGGCGTCGGCTCCACCGCCATGGCCTGCTCGCGGCGGTTGTTAATCGAGATGATACGACGCTGGTAGTCCTTCTTCTTGAGCGGATCGTAGCCCGACCAGTTGTCGGTAACAACCACGCTGCCCGGCTCGACCGACTCCTCGACGAAGGGCATCAAACTGGCCGCCGAGGCGTTCTGAACGCGCTGCATGCGGATGCGCCCCAGCCCGGTGCCTCTCTCTTCCGCGGCGACTGCAATCAACGCTTTACGCTCGGTCTGCCGGCCGATTACCCCTTCTTCTTCAGCGCCCCAGTAGGTCTCATCGACCTCGACGAGGCCCGTCAATCGCTCCCGCCCCGGGCGCACCATCGCTCGCCTCAGCTTGTGCATCCAAGGCCAGGCGGTTTGGTAACTGCCCAGTCCCAGAACGCGCTGTAGACCCAGGGCGCTGGCCCCATTCTTCTGCGTGGTGATGGTCCACATCGCCCGGAACCACAGCCGCAGCGGCTTGCGTGTGTCTTGAAAGATCGTGCCGGCGGTGACGGAGGTTTGCCGCCCGCAGCGAGCGCATTCGAACCACACTTTGCGCACCGGCCAAGCGCGCTCATGCCCACACCTTGGACAGCGGAAACCCTCTGGCCAGCGCAAGGCGAACAGATAGTCGCGGCAAGCCTCCTCGCTCGCAAAGTGAGACTCGAATTCGAGTTGGTCGCGCGGGTAATCCTCCACCAAGCCCTACACTACATCTTGGGGTCACCTGAGTCAAGTGGATACCCAGCTTCTCGAATAGAGTGACGCTGAGAATCTGTAGGATTTGGTAGAGACTCTCCTCCAGGCCCAACCTTTTGCGCACGATCGCGACCAGCACGTAAACCGAGACGGCGATCCAGATTTGGGTCTTCACGGCGTTCTCGCTGGCGCCGTAGAACTTCTTGATCCGCAGGTGCTGCTTGATCCACTTGAAGAACAGCTCCACTTGCCAGCGCGAACGGTAGATCTCGGCGATGGTCAGCGCCGGGAGCGCGAAGTTATTGGTTAGGAACTTCAGCCGCTTGTTCGTCGCGGCGTCGACGTAGCTGACCCGCCGCAACGGGTCCGGATAGGCTTGGGCCGATTCGATGGCACCGAGGATGACGGTTTGATCCGAGCGCACGCCCGTGGATTTGTCGACGGGATGCGAGTAGCGCCGCTGCAGAACGACGTTCTTCTTGGTGCGCACGACGAAGAACGATGAGCAGAGGGTGAACACGAAGAGGCGTTCGAAATCGACGTAGGCCCGATCCATGACGTAGAAGGCGCCGGGCTCGGGAAGGAACTCGTCGAGGATGTTGACGTCGTGCGTTTTGCCGTCGGTAATGCGGATAAACGTGGGGATGTTGCCGTGCAGGTCCAACAGTGTGTGCATCTTCACGGCAGCCTTGCGCCGGCGGAACTGGGCCCACGGGAACAGCGAGAGGCAGAGGTCGATGGTGGTCGAGTCCAGAGCGTAGAGACTTTGATTAAGATCCACGCCGATCGGATCGCGGGCGTACAAAGGCCGCGCGATGCGAATCAAGGCCTGGGCGAAATCGGCATAGATCCGCCAGTCGCGCGACTCGTTAGCGTCGGCCAGTGTCGAGCGCGCCGGCTGGGAGCGGAACCCCATGTGGTAGAGCTTGCCGCTCACGGAGCGCAAACAGGCCTCGATGTCGCGTAGACTCTCGCGATAGGTCAGCTGGGCGAAGGACATCGAGAGGAACTGATCCCAGCAGGAGAAGCTGCGCGAGCCTCGGTCGCCGTCGTAGCGGGCCACGCAGCGCCGGAACTCGCGATCCGGAAGGAAGCTGATCAGTTGGGAGAAGACGGTGCGGCCCAGATTCATGAGCCATTGTCGGCTCAGGGCGGATGCCGCTCAAACGGTGCACCGCCGTTCAAATCGCGGCAAGAAAAAACAGCACCTAACCCACGTTTCTACAATCAGTTGCAGGCCAACCACCGCTCATCAGCCGGACAGTAGTGTGTTCCGCCAACGCCAGAGGGAATTAAAAGAGCCTATGCTCGATACGGTAGCCAGCAAGAAGCGACAAGGGCGATAAACCGCTGCACTGAGTACTTCAACTCGTTAAGAGATTAGAGCGGGATCACGAGACCCCCGTGTGGAGATTTCGCCAAGGTCGCCGCCTGCAACCCTTCCGCCCCAAAGTGTTTCACCAGCCCTCCGCAGCCGACCCTCCCGCCTGCATCCTGGATAGCGCCACAGGTCTCAGAGACGCACCCCCGCGGAGCGGTCTGTCTCTTCAAGCGGGCCTTTCCGGGAAGAGCCCCGGCATCCAGCGGGACGCCAGAGCCTCCGGGAAGGCCAGGCGTAGGGGTGCTCGGGAGCTATCCGATAGCAACACCCCTCTGCGGATGAGGGCCGAGACGATGCGGCGCGCGTGGCGCTCGCCCGAGCCCACCACGCCGGCAGCCTGCCCGCGCGGCAGCTCGCCCCGATACAAGATCGCTTCGAGGATGGCGCCTGCCTTCGGCGGCAGGTTGCCCAATCTCGTTTCTTCCTCGGCCCACACCCCGATGCGCGTGCGCAGACCCTCGGGCTGGACCAGACCCTGCATGAAGTCCACTTGGTCGATAGACACCGCAAGGAAGAACCTCGTGAATTCCGCCAACCCCTCTTCGCTCAAGTGCCCGCGGCCGTCCAGGTCGTTGCGCCGCGTCTGGTCGCACTTGGCCAGGTGTTGTTTGTAGTCCTGGACCCGGCTCGCGAGGCCGCGCGCGATCGACCAGACCCCGCCGGTATCGAGCGTTTCCAGCAGGGTCGCGTGCGACATCAGGCGCGCGACCCTGCCATTGCCATCGAGGAAGGGGTGAACCCAGAGCAGGCGGTGATGGGCCGCGGCAACGGAGAGGATGACGTCAGCCTTGCCGAGGTTAGCGTAGACTTGCTCAAAGCGTTCAAGAAACCGCGGCACGGCTCCGGGGCTGATGGCAAGGTGGCGGCCTACCTCGACATCGCGTGGGCGCAGCTCTCCGGGAACAACACGAACTCGCTGCTGCGTTTGCGGGTCTACGACGAAAAGCAGGTCTTCGGGCAACAGCTCGCCGAACCGGCGATGGATCTCACAGATGGCTTCGCCGGTAAGCACCCGGCCTTTCAGGCTGCCTTCATCAACCCACTTCTGAACGGCAATATGCGCCCTGGCCTCGAGTTGCAGGTCGCGCTTGCGGGCGTCCTGGCTGTAGTCCTCCTTAAGGGCGCGCTCGATGTCCACCGGGTGGGTGTCGTGACCCTCGATAAGGTTGGAGTAGTAACAGTTTATGGCCCGCACCAGTCCAGCGAGGGAGGTGAGCAGGCTGGGAGGCAGGCTGCTCTTGAAACCGGCGGCCTTCTGGGCCAGTTCGATGGCGAGATCGGTCAACCCGCCACGGTGACGGGAGCCTTCGCCGATGAGCAGAGGCTCCATCAGCGAGACCGCTTCGCCCCTGTCTTCTGCCGCCTGAATATCCGGTTTCATGGCCTCATACGACTCCACTTTAACATACTATATTATCATGTATTTGAAGTGTATGATAGCTGATTCAGGTCCGTACTAATATCCGGTAACACGTCCCATTGGGATCACGCTGTTGGCGCACCCGGCATCACGCAGATCTGGAGCGGGCCTGAACTCGAGTTGGCAAGGCGACCTCGCGGCGCTGCTCGATGTGGGCCGGCGTTACACAACGATTCCGCTGGGCAGAGTCCTACATCTTCGGAGTCCCCGTCACAGAACCTTCATCCCACAGAATCAATGACTTACGGGGAAAACAGCCGATTGCAACAGCCCGGTGCGCTACCCTGAGACCGGAGAGGGGGAACGTGACAGCCCATGAATGAGCAGTTCGGAGCAGTTCGGGAGGGGAAACGTGACAACCCATGAATGGGAACTTTGCCGAAAACCTTGCCAAACTGTGCCAAAAGGCCGACCAGCCAGCGTGAAGGTACACTACCGCAATGCCACGGAGCGTACATGGATTTCACTTAACTAACGCATTCCGACAACACCGACGGACGGCGTCATCCCGCGAACTATCAACCCAACCTTTGCAAATCTGGAATGCCGTGCCATAATTGCAAGGATGATGATCCCGCGTCGCACCGAGAACCTGGTTCTGGACCGACTTGAGCATCTCCCGGCCGTCGCCCTGCTCGGGCCGCGCCAGGTCGGCAAGACGACGCTAGCCCTGGGGATCGCGGAGGGGCGCAGCAGCATATACCTCGACCTTGAGGCCCCGCCCGACCGAGAAAAACTCAGTGATCCCACCTTCTACCTGTCCGGACACGAGGATGAGCTGGTCATCATAGACGAGGTGCAGCGGCTCCCGGAGCTCTTTGCGGTATTGCGCGGCCTGATCGACAACGGCCGCCGCAAGGGCAAAAGGTCCGGGCGATTTCTGCTGCTGGGTTCGGCCTCCGCCGACTTGCTCCGGCAGTCGGAAACGCTGGCCGGCCGCATCGCCTATATCGAACTGCCCGCCCTGGTCGTGCTGGAAGTGCCCGAGGATGCGCAAGGAAAGCTCTGGGTGCGCGGCGGGCTGCCGGAGAGCTTTCTGGCGGAGTACAACGCACCGAGCCTGGCTTGGCGCGAGGACTTCATCCGCACCTATCTGGAGCGCGACATCCCGCAACTTGGGCCGCGCATTCCGGCTGCAACGCTGCGCCGGTTCTGGACGATGCTGGCGCATGTCCAGGGTGGGCTCTTCAACGCGGCGCAGCTTGCCCGCGGGCTTGCCGTGGACGGCAAGACGGTCGCGAGGTACCTGGACCTGCTGGTCGATCTTATGCTGGTGCGGTGCCTGCAACCCCATCACGCGAATGTCGGCAAGCGCCTGGTCAAGTCGCCCAAGATCTATATCCGTGACAGCGGCATCGTGCATGCGCTGCTCAACATCGAAGATCGCGAGGCGCTGCTCGGTCACCCGGTGGCCGGTGCAAGCTGGGAAGGGTTTGTGATCGAGAACCTGATCGCGGCGGCACCGAAGCGCACGGCCCCGATGTTCTACCGCAGCGCGGCCGGCGCGGAAATCGACTTGCTCCTGGAGATCCCCAGGCACGGTTTGTGGGCCGTCGATATCAAGCGCGGCCTCAAGGCCCGCCCGGAAAAGGGGTTCTTCATCGCCTGCGGGGACCTCAAACCTCAGCGGCGGTTCGTTGTCAATGCAGGGACCGACCGCTATGCCATAGATGCAGACACCGAGGCGATCGGCCTCTGCGAACTCACGAAAACACTGGCGGCTTTGCAGCCGCTTCCGGGCGGGTGGGGATAGCGACGTTGCGCTGGGCTAGCAACTCCGGCTGGCGAGTTCTGGTCCATCCGAGTGCAAGCGGTAGCGACCCGGACCCCGATTCAGAGGCGGTCGCGCCGGCCGGGCCCGGCCCAGGCCAGATCTGCTCTGGGCGGGGCAGCTCTTCCACAGCGGCGGCAGGAAGTCGCGGGTTTCGTGCATCCAGTCGCTGAGCTTGTACTCGATATCGCGGCGCACGTCGGCCAACGCGGGGTCGGTCGCACGGTTGTTGAATTCGCCGGGATCGGTCTCGAGGTCGTACAGTTCGAACAACGGCCGGCTGGGCTCGAGCAGTTGCCAGTGGCGGGCCTCCAAGCGGCTGCCTTCGCCTTTGCGCGACTCGGCCAGATACGACTGCCACGTCGCCGAGCGCTCCAGATCATACGCAGGCAGGTAGGGAAAACGGGGCTGCGTGTTGAAGATCAGCTTGTAGCGCTCGGTGCGTACGCATCGCATCGGGTCAAACGTGTTGTGCCAGTTGCGCTCCGAGAAAACCGCTTCGCGCAGCGGCGCCGGGTCGCCCGCGAAGAGCGGCAGCAGGCTCCGTCCCTGCATCTTATCGGGCTTCGAGACGCCGGCCATCGCAAGCCACGTCACCGGCAGATCGATCGACGACATCAATTGATCGGTCACCGTGCCGGGCTTGATCTTGCCCGGCCAACGCGCCAACGTCGGAACCTTGATCCCGGCGTCATACAAGCTCCCCTTGGCGCGCGGGAAGGGCATGCCGTTGTCTCCCATGAAGACGACGAGCGTGTTTTCGGTCAGACCGCGGCGGTCGAGAATGTCGAGGATCTCCCCGCACTCCGAGTCCATGCGCGCGATCTCGTCGTAGTAGAGCGCCACGTCGGCGCGCACTGCGGGCGTGTCGGGCAGGAAGTCGGGCATCTCGACCTTGGCCGGGTCGTGGGGCGGCGTCAAAGCGCCCTTGCGGTAGGGACGGTGCGGATCGCTGAAGCCCACGTGCAGAAAGAACGGCTGCGACTCGGGCCGTGTCTCAAAGAACTTCTCAAACGGCTTCTGTTGAGGCTGGTAGTAGTTGAAGCGCCGGTTGAACGCCTCGCCTTGGTGTACCTTACGAGACGCACCGGTGAAGTAGCCCTGCTCCTTCAGCATCTCGACGAAGCTTGGCTCCCATTCCGGATACGGTGTGTGCAGACGGCTGGTGGCGGTCGTATGTGGCGTGCAGCCGGAGAAGATCGACGACCGGTTCGGACTGCACTGCGGGGACGAGACGAAGCCGTTGTCGAAGCGCATGCCCTGTCCGGCCAGCCGATCGAGGTGTGGTGTGTGGATCGCCCGGTTGCCGTAACAGCCCAAGTCCGGCGCGCTGTGATCGTCGGAGATGAGGAAGAGGATGTTCGGCCGCCCGCTCGACTGCGCGAACGCCGGTGCGCGCGCCGCGGCCACGGCGCCCATCGCTGCCATCGTTTGCAAAACGTCTCGGCGAGTCCATGCGGCGTTTTTCATACCCGGTGATGGTAACACCTACTTGCGGATTGCCGGCCGCGAAAGTACATTTGAGGTCTTACATGTTTTATATGAAGGCCCATCGTTTGATACGCCGGTGTCGAGGTCCGGCCGCGCCGGCGGTTGTCGTCTGCGGGCTACTGGCCACGTGCGGTCCCAGCAGCGAGGGCCCGCTCGCCGTGGCGGACCAAATGGTAGAAGCGCGCGATACCGGCGGCCGTTACATTTCGTGGCAGGAGCATCTCATCGATGACGAAGCCCTTGCCGGCGGCGTACCCCTTCGCGGAGCTGACGGCTTGCAGATGGCCGATCTCGACCGCGACGGACATCTTGACATCATCTCGGTCCACGAAGACAGCCACTACGTCCGCGTCGCCTACGGGTCGGAGGATCCCGACACCTGGTTCCGCCTTTCGTTGGCTGAAGGCGCCGAGGCCCGCGCCGCCGAGGACGTCGCGATCGGCGACCTCAACGGCGATGGTTTTCTCGACGCCATTGTCGCCTGCGAGCGAGGCCAGCTGCTCTATCTGCAGAACCCGGGAAGCCGCACGCCCGGCAACACCGTGCGCGGATGGCGCTGGGATCGCGTGATCCCCGAGGTCACGCGCGGCCGCGACTCGTTCATCCGGGCTTTCTTGGCGGATTTCAACGGCGACGGGCGACTCGACGTCCTCGCCACAAACAAGGGATCAGGCCGTTCGAAGGAAGCGGTCGCCGAGAAACCCGAGACGGAGATCTCGTGGTTCGAGACGCCTAACAACCCGCTAGACGCGACCGGCTGGCAAGAGCACATCCTCGGTCGCGCTAAGGTGCCAATCAACGTGCAGCCGGTCGACCTCGACGGAGACGGTGATTTCGATGTGTTTGCCGGGTCACGGGGCGAGTCGAGGGTCTTTTGGTTCGAGAATCTACGCGACGGAAGCGGGGGCGACACTACGTTTGTGGAGCACGCGGTCGATGTGGAGGCCGGCGGGGGCGAGTTGCGCTTCACCGGCTTCAACCTGGCCTTCCACGACTTCAGTGGCGACGGCCGGCTGGACGCCGTCATGCCGGGAATGCCCCACGCCGCGGTGTGGATCGAGCAGCCCGAGACACCCGACGCCCTTTGGAAGCTTCACCCGATCGGCTCCATCGAGCCCGACCACCTGGTCGCTGTGAGTCTCGCCGACCTCACCGGTGACGGGCGTCCCGACTTGATCACCGGTGGTTACAGCCGGGGGCCGCGGCTCGAAAACGGCGAGGACGTCACGGTGAACGATCCGGTGGGTCGTCTCGCCTGGTTCGAGAACCCAGGGGCGCCTGCGGGCGAGTGGAAGCGCCATGATATCTCCCGCCGCAAGCGCGGTATGTTCGACGCCTTTGTCGCCCGCGACATGGACGGTGACGGCGACATCGACTTCGTCGGAACACGAGGCAACAGCGGCGAGTTCGACGGGGTGTACTGGTTGGAGCAGCTTCACTCCGATGTGCCGGTGAAGGCGTTCCGCCGGGCACGTGATGTAGAGAGCGAGCCGATGCCCTTGCCTTGAGCGAATCTTCTTGGATACTGCTTCCTCGTCGCCTCAGGGCAGCCTCAGGGTCCGCTCGTTGTTGAAGCCCAATGATAATGTCCCCTTGAGCGCCCAATAGAAATGTCCCCTACTCTGAGGCTCCGAAGGAGGAGCCGAGAGTGGGAAGGACATGGATGAGTGTAAAGGAGTTGAGGCGCGGCGAAGTGCTGAGCCGAGTGAAACGAGGGGAACTGAAGTTGACCGCAGCCGCCGAGCTGCTGGAGGTCAGCTACCGCCATGCGAAGCGTCTGAAGAAGCGTTACCGTGCGGGCGGGGCCAAGGCTTTGGTGCACGGTAACGTCGGCCGTGCTTCGAACCGAGCCGATCAGAAGCGACGCCAGCAGGTTCTCGAGTTGGTGCGCGAGAACTATGCGGGCGAGGGGCACGAGCGCTTCGGGCCGACGCTGGCGTCGGAACATCTGGCAGCCGACCACGGCCTGGAAGTGCCGCGCGAAACACTGCGGCGCTGGATGCTCGCCGCGGGTCTGTGGAGCCGCCGTCGCAAGCGCCAACCGCATCGCACCCGGCGCCAACGCAAAGCGCACTTCGGCGAGCTGATTCAACTCGACGGTTCGCACCACCACTGGCTGGAAGAACGCGGCCCGAAAGCCTGTCTGATGAACTTCGTCGATGACGCGACCGGTGTGGCGCTGTGCCGTTTCTCGGACCAGGAAACGACCTGGGCCGCGGCCGATCTGCTCGCAGCCTGGGTGCGTCAACACGGCGTTCCCAAGGCGTTGTACTGCGACTGGAAAAACGTCTACCAGCGCCAGCCGACGTCGCGGGAAGCGCTGGCAGGCATCAAGCCCGAGACGCAGTTCGGGCGCATGTGTGTCAAGCTCGGCATTACGATCATGGCGGCTTCCTCGCCGCAAGCCAAGGGCCGAGTGGAGCGCCATCACGGCACGCACCAAGACCGCCTGATCAAGAAGATGCGGCTGCGCGGGATCGTCGAGTACGAGGCGGCGAACCGTTATCTCGACGAGGAGTACCTGGCCGAGCACAACGAGCGCTTCGCCTGTGAGCCGGCGGCGGCAGCTGACTTTCACCAGGCGCTCCCCCGCGGCACCGAGCTGCGAGGGGTGTTCTGTTGCGAGTACGAACGGGTGGTGAGCAACGACCGGGTGGTGCGTTTCGAGAATCGTTGTTTGCAGTTGAAGCCGAAACGCAACCAGGGCGTGGGGGCGGGGGCACGGGTGACGGTCCAACAGTGGCGCGATGAGAGCTTGCAGGTGAGGTTTGACGGGCACGAGATCGAGCACGACGTGATCGCCACGCCGACGCCACAGCTGCGGACGAAGCCAGCACCACAGCAGCGTCCGGGGGGCGGGCGCAAGCCGGCGGCGGACCACCCCTGGCGGCGAGCTGTGTTACGGAAAAAACGGGCTGCGAATACATAAGAGGGCTGTGGAAATGCCGGGTCGGATGGAAAGCGTGGAAAATCTCTCGAGGCAGCAGTACCGGGTTCGAGGAGCGGTGGATGGTTTTCCACCCTTCCCACCGCCTCTTGGAAATCGCTACGCGATTCCCACAGTTCCACAGCCCCGACGACGACGATATCTCTCCTACGAACAAGAAACACAAGGGGACACTTCTATCGAGCTACCGAGGGGGACATTTCTATTGGGCGTTGACACCTCAGGGTCCGCTCGTTTGCCCGAACTGCCGGGAACTGCTAGAATTCGGTTCTATACCTTGGGGTTGGGTGCTCCTGCGATCCAGGCGCAGGAGTTGGGCGACGGCCCCGATTCGGCCCGAATCCCCTTTATCGTCAACGTAGTTGCCGCCGAGAGGGTAGGGTTCGCAAGGACGCGAGCCGAGGCCCCTCAGACCCGAGCGATCGAGAGAGAGCATGAAGTCCTTCAACGGGCTTGCCGTCCCGAGTGACGGGGAAGCCATTCAAGTTCAAGACGGGAAGTTCATCGTGCCCGACCATCCGATTGTGCCCTTTATCGAGGGTGACGGGACAGGACGGGATATCTGGAAAGCGTCCCGGCATGTCTTCGACGGGACTGTCGAGAAGGCCTACGGCGGGACTCGCCGGGTGGCGTGGTATGAGGTGTTCGCGGGCCAAAAGGCACATGACCAATTCGACTCGTGGCTGCCGGATGACACGGTCGAGGCCATTCGCGAATTCCGTATCGCGATCAAGGGGCCTCTGACGACGCCGGTGGGCGGCGGTATCCGCAGCCTCAACGTCGCGCTGCGGCAGATCATGACGTTGTACGTCTGCATACGGCCGGTCCGCTACTTCGCCGGCGTCCCCTCGCCGATGAAGAACCCGGAGAAACTCGACGTGGTGATCTTCCGCGAGAACACCGAAGACGTTTACGCCGGCATCGAGTGGCAGCAAGGCACGGCGGAGGCCAAGAAGGTCATCGATTTCCTGAACGGCGAGATGGGCAAGAGCATTCGCGAGGATTCAGGCGTCGGCATCAAGCCGGTGAGCGTGACCGGGTCGAAGCGGCTTGTGCGGCGGGCGATTGAATACGCAATCGAGAACGGCCGCAAGAGCGTGACTCTCGTGCACAAGGGCAACATCCAAAAGTTCACCGAAGGGGCTTTCCGCGACTGGGGCTACGAGCTGGTGCGAGAAGAGTTCGCGGACCAGTGCGTGATCGAGGACGAGTTGGAAGGCGACATCCCCGCGGGCAAGATCCTCGTGAACGACCGTATCGCCGATTCAATGTTCCAGCAAGTGCTGCTGCGTCCGACCGAGTACGACGTGCTTGCGACGACGAACCTCAACGGCGACTACATCTCGGATGCCTGTGCCGCCCAAGTCGGCGGGTTGGGAATGGCGCCTGGCGCCAACATTGGCGATGAGCAGGCTGTGTTTGAGGCGACGCACGGCACCGCGCCCAAGTACGCCGACAAGGACGTGATCAATCCCTCGAGCGTGATTCTCTCGGGCGCGATGATGTTCCGGTTCATGGGCTGGGCGGAAGCGGCCGACCTGATCGAAGCGAGCATCACCGAAACGATCCGGCAGAAGAAGGTCACCTACGACCTGCATCGGCTCATGGACGGCGCAACCAAGGTGAAGACCAGCGAGTTCGCGGCGGCGATGGTCGAGAATATGGCAGCGTGATTGCCGGCGTTCTCGGTAGACCTAGCGGCCGGTTCGTGGCCCTGGGCGTCCTGGCGGTCTTGACCGATTCGGCGCTAAGACATTCATTCATTTATATTTGGGGGAACTGATGAGAAACAAAGTCACTGTGGTGGGAGCCGGAAACGTGGGAGCCAGTTGTGCTCTGCGCATGGCGGACAAAGAGCTGGCGGATGTGGTCTTGATCGACATCGTCGAAGGCGTCCCGCAAGGCAAGGCGCTCGACATGCTCGAAGCGTGTCCGGTCGAGGGGTCGGACGTGAGCGTCACGGGCGCGAATGATTACGCCG
Organism: Bryobacterales bacterium; assembly: GCA_965261065.1. Classification (GTDB taxonomy): domain Bacteria; phylum Acidobacteriota; class Terriglobia; order Bryobacterales; family UBA6623; genus JAKZVK01. The sequence continues at coordinate 1,654,721 of OZ253444.1, forward strand.
CGACGGCGAACTCCGACATCGTGGTTGTGACGGCAGGCTTCCCGCGCAAGCCGGGCATGAGCCGCGACGATTTGCTGCTCAAGAACGCCGAGATCGTCAAGGCCTGCGTCGAGCCGGCCGCGAAGTACTCACCCGACGCCATTCTGATCGTCGTCTCGAATCCGCTCGATGCGATGTGTCATGTGGCCTACAAGGTGAGTGGTTTCTCGAAGAACCGGGTCATCGGCATGGCCGGGGTGCTCGACACGGCCCGCTTCCGCACGTTTCTGGCCGAGGCGGCGGGCGTTTCAGTGGAACAGGTGGCGGCGCTGGTGCTGGGGGGCCACGGCGATACGATGGTGCCGCTGGTGCGCTTCACGAACGTGGCCGGCATTCCAATCAGCGAGCTGATCGACGCCGAAACCCTCGAGAAGATCGTCGATCGGACGCGCAACGGCGGCGCCGAGATTGTGAAATACCTCAAGACTGGGAGCGCCTATTACGCCCCGTCCTCGGCCGTTGTCGAGATGGTCGAGTCGATTCTGAAGGACAAGAAGAAGGTCTTGCCATGCGCCGCGTACCTGGAGGGAGAGTACGGCGTGAATGGGCTGTTCGTGGGCGTCCCGGTAAAGCTTGGCTCCCGGGGCATCGAGAAGATCTACGATCTACCCCTGACCGCCGATGAAAAAGCGGCCTTCCAAAAGAGCGCCGACGCGGTCACCGAGTTAGTTGCGGTGCTCGACGCCCAGGGCAGCTAGAGCCCGAAACGGAGATCCATCGGGCCAGAGTCGTTGGGCCCGGGGCAGGTCACCGGAGTGCCTTGACACCCCATGGGGGCTTGGCTAGCATGGTCACAAGGGTTCGGTAGCCGCGGTCACGGCGCCGTTTGTGTTGTAGAGAAGGAAGCGGGTAAGGCATGAGAAGGCTCCTACTACTGACGGCAGCTCTCATGGCGACGGCCTCGCTGTGCATGGCCGGCGAATGGGTCGGGTACGTGAGCGACAAGAAGTGCGCCAAGCCCGATGAAGGCCATGTCGAATGCGCACGGAATTGCGTCAAAGACGGCGAGCCGATCGTGTTCGTGAACGACGTTGACAAGAAAATCTACGAGATCGAAAACCCCGATGCCGTCAAGGATCACGTCGGCCACAAGGTCGTTCTCACGGGCAAAGCCGACGGCGACCGCATTCATGTCGACTCGGTGAAGATGTAGAGCTGTCCCGATTGGCTGAAACGTATTTGCATTGATGGACGCCTAAAGAATAACCATCCCGCCTGTGGGTGACGGGGAAGAGCAACCATGCCGAGTGAGCTTGGTGGCCGCAGCCGCCCGGAACGCTTGGGTACCTCGACAAGAAGGAGTTTTCACCATGAAGAGATTTGGAAAGCTGATTTTGGCGTTGGGCCTGGCAGCCCTTGGGTCCCTGCCGCTCGCCGCCGCCGACATTGACGGCACCTGACTCATGGAGAGAGAGACGCAGCGCGGCGTCCAGAAGTGGGTCGTGGATTTCCAATCCGAAGGGGAGGCCCTGACGGGAACCATACGCGTGGACGGTACCGAAAGACAGTGGGATGTCGTCGAAGGCAAGCTCGAGGGGAATGATTTCTCGTGTGCCATCATGTTCAAGCGCCGGGACGGCTCAGAATCGAGGGTCGCACTCAATGGCACGGTCTCGGGTCAAGAGCTGAACGGCAAGATCAAAATGCCCAACGCCCCCGAGGCCAAGGACTTCAAAGCCACCAAGCAGTAAAGTCGCTCGTCGCTCCTAGGCCAGCGGACCTTACCCGGGCCTGTGGCCAGCCGGGACTGTGCGATAGGGCCGCCTCTGCTTAGTGGTGTTTTTCGCTCCGCCGCGACGCCCTGGGCCACGTTTGCACGGCCATTGGTACTGGCCTAGCAGCCCGTGGCAAAACCGAGAACCGCGCGAATCGCAACGTAGGGGCACGGCATGCCGTGCCCGCTTGCCCGGCCCGCCGCAACATGTAGGGGTATCAAACAGGCTTGACAAGAAACCATGCTTTCACCACGGGCTGCTAGGTCTCCCTTGGGCTTTACCCTAACTAGCAAGGGCTGCGCCCTCGACAGGAACTTACAGCTTGTGACCGTGGTGTGAAGGGAGGCTGCCCCGAACGCGGGCCGGAAGGCCCTTCGTCCCAGAGACGCTAAACTAGGTTTCTTACAAGAGTCGAACATGAACGAAACGAAGTTTGAGAAGGCCCAGGCGATCGTGAACTTCCCTGAGGTCGAGTCCTCGATTCAGGAGTTCTGGCGCGAGAACCGCATCTTCGAGAAGAGCCTCGAGAACCGCCGCGGACGGCCCGCGTTTACCTTCTACGAGGGCCCGCCCACCGCCAACGGACTGCCGCACAACGGCCATGTTCTGACTCGCGTCTTCAAAGACGTCTTTCTGCGCTACCGCACGATGCGCGGCCACTACGTCCCGCGAAAAGCGGGCTGGGACACGCACGGGCTGCCGGTCGAGGTCGAGGTCGAGAAGGAACTTGGCATCCACGGCAAAGCGGCCATTGAGGAATACGGCGTCAAGGGCTTCATTCTTCGCTGCATGCAGTCGGTCTTCCGCTACACGGCCGAGTGGGAACGGATGACGAACCGTGTCGGCTTCTGGGTCGATCTCTCCGACGCCTACGTCACCTATCACAAGAGCTACGTTGAGAGCGTTTGGTGGGCGCTCTCGGAGCTGTTCCAGCAGGGCCTGCTGTACCAGGGGCACAAGATCGTCTGGTGGTGGCCGCAAGGGGGCACGGCGCTGTCGGCGGGCGAGGTCGGCTTGGGATACAAGACCGTCGACGACGCGGCGGTCTATGTGGCGCTCGAGCTTGTGGATGAACCCGGGACGTTCCTGGTGATCTGGACCACCACTCCATGGACGCTGCCTTCGAATCAGTACGCGGCGGTCAAACCCGAGTACGACTATGTCGCCGCACGCGACGGCGACCACAAGCTGATCGTAGCCGCTGCGCTACGCGAGACCTTGGCCCAAAAGATCGGCCGCGAGCTGCCGGTCGAGCGCGAGTTCAAGGGGGCCGAGCTGCTCGGCAAGCGCTACAAGCCGCCGCTCGACTACTACCGCGAGCTGTACTGGGACAAAGAGGCCGAGCTCGCCGACGGCGGCCGTGAGCACGTCCTGTGGCGGGTGTTAGCGGCGGACTTCGTCGAGTTGGACACCGGCACCGGGCTCGTGCATGAGTCACCGGCCTTCGGCGAGGTCGACTACGACCTGCTCAAGAATCACGCCGCGCGATTCAAGGACCCCTCCGAGATTCCCCTGCTGTGCCCCGTCAAACCCGACGGTACCTTCAACGAAGAAACCCCCGATCTTACCGGGCAGTGGATCAAAGACGCTGACCGGCAGGTGATCCGCGCGCTCAAGGACAAGGGCATCCTGCTGCACCGCGAGACCCACCGCCACGAGTACCCGTTCTGTTGGCGCGCCAGCGATGATCCGTTGATTCAATACGCCCGGCCGGCTTGGTTCATCCGCACGACGGCGAAAAAGGACGAGGCGATCCGTAACAACGAGCAAATCAATTGGCTGCCGCCGAACATCGGCACCGGCCGATTCGGCGACTTCCTGGCGAACAACGTCGACTGGGCGCTGTCGCGCGAGCGCTATTGGGGCACGCCGCTCAACATCTGGCTGAACGACGAGACCGGCAAGATGCTGGCACCGGCGTCGGCCGACGAGATCCTCGCGAAGAACCCGCGGGCGTTCGATCACTTCCACCGCGACCGGGAGAAGGAACCGGAGCTATCCGAGCACCTGATGGTCCACAAGCCGTGGATCGACGAGATCACATGGACCGAGCCGGATGAGCCTGGAGTTTACCGCCGCGTGCCGGAGGTGATCGACTGCTGGTTCGATTCCGGCTGCATGCCGTTTGCGCAGTGGGGCTACCCGCACCAGAACGTCGACAAGTTCGCCTCGCAGTTCCCGGCGGATTACATCACCGAGGGGATTGATCAAACACGCGGGTGGTTTTATTCGCAGTTGATGATCTCGACCTTGCTCTTCAGCGAGGAGACGCAGAAACGATTGGGGCTCGAGCCCCACGGCTACCCGCATCCGTTCAAGACGTGCATCGTGGCGGGGTTTGTCACCGATCCCGAGGGCAAGAAAGAGTCGAAGTCCATCGGTAATTACACGCCGCCCGAGGTCATCTTCGACCGCATCGCCCAAGAGTTCGCCGTGATCGACGCGGAGGAGGCGGGCCTGGAGGTAGAACCTGGAACAGCGCTCATCGGGCGGGCCGAGTTGGAAGCGCTGGAACTGCGTCCGGGTGCTGAGGTGAGGGTGTATCGCCCGGACCACCCGGACAAGGCTGTCGCCGTCAAGCTCGAACAGACGAAGAAGTTGCCGCGACGCTTGATCGCGCTCGCCAAAGCGGATTCGGAAACACTCGTCGTTCGGCAAGGCGAGAAGGGTCTGAAGACCCTGCCGAACGCGCTTCAGTTTCTTTCTTTTCGCGAGAGGGTGACGGTCGAGAGTCCGACATCCTCGGCGCCGGGGGCCGACGCGTTTCGCTGGTTCTTCCTGGCGGGCAACCCGCCCTGGTCGTCGAAGCGCCACTCGCTGGGCAACGTCCGAACGATCCAGAAGGAGTTTCCGCTCAAGCTGCGCAACGTCTACTCGTTCTTCACGATCTACGCCAATATCGACGGGTTTGATCCGCTCGTGATGAAGGGACGTCGCGTTGCGAATCGCGCGCTGCTCGATCGCTGGATCCTCTCCGAGTTGGCGATCCTTGCCGAGCGTGTGCCCCGGTTCATGGACGACTTCCGCGCCTACGAAGCGGCGAGTGAGTTGTCGGCGTTCGTCGACGGCTTGTCGAACTGGTACCTGCGGCGCAGCCGGCAGCGCTACTGGAAGAGCGGATTCGACGCAGACAAAGAAGACGCCTACGCCACGCTCTATGAGTGCTTGACGACGGTGATCGCGCTCGCCGCTCCCTTCGTTCCCTTCATGACGGAGGAGATTTATCAGAACATCGTGCGGGGGGCGCAGGGGGATGCCGCGCCGGAAAGTGTCCACCTGTGCGACTGCCCCGAATCGCGGACGGAGATCATTGACCGGGCGCTGTCGGAGGAGATGGCGGTGATTCGCAACGTGGTGTCGCTAGGGTTGCGCGTGCGCACCGACCACCGGCTCAAGGTACGCCAGCCGCTCGCTCGCGCCGAAGTGGTTTTGCCCGACGAGGAGCTGCGTGCGAGGCTCGGGAGCTACAAGCACCTGATCGCAGAGGAGTTGAACGTTCACGAAGTGGCGTTCGTGCACGCGGGCGAAGAACATGTACGCTATTCGCTGCGGCCGAACTTTCGCCGTCTGGGCCCGCGTCTTGGAAAGAAGATGCCGCTGGCGAAGAAAGCCTTCGCGGAGGCCGATGCAGCGGCGCTCCGTAGCGACTTGCTTTCCAAGGGCTCGGCCGAGATCGAAGCGGACGGCGAGAAGCTGGTGCTCGACCCCGATGACGTCGAAATCTTGGTCGATGCCGCCGAGCACTTCGCCGTGGCGGGTGACCGGACGGCGGTCGTCGTGCTCAACACCGATCTTGACGACAAGCTGAGGGAAGAAGGCTTCTACCGCGAGCTACTCCACCGCGTCCAGAACCTGCGCCGGGAGCTCGACGTCGAATACACCCAACGTATTCGCCTCTCCGTTCAGGGCTCGGACCGGCTTCAGCGCATTATGGCCGAAAACCAGGACCACTTCATGGGCGAAGTTCTCTGCACCGAGTTGCGCCACGACGAGCCGTCGTGGAACGGTGCCGAGCGCCGGACCATTAATATCGAGGACGAAGAGGTAACGGTCTTGCTCGCCCAAGCCTGAATACGGCCCCGAGCCCAGGCTCCGGGGCCGCATCACCAGGCGGCTCTGGATACGCGAGATTCCCCTTGAGGGGAAGGCGAAAAGGGTGATCTACGGCCCGGCGCTTTGGGTGTCGCAATCTGTGATGTCCAGTGGCGTCCGGGCCGATTCTGGGCATACCTTCCTGTTGACGAATCGGTGTCATATGTGACACCATATCTTATGAGTAGCAGGGACACACGGCCCATCTCATGGATCAAGGCCGCGCGCAAAGGCTTCGACGGCTTTCCGGAAGAGGCGCAGGATGAGATCATGCGGGCGCTGACGGTCGCGGCCGAAGGCCGCAAAGCCGACATCTCCAAGCCGATGAAGGGTTTCGGCTCCGGCGTTTTCGAGGTGGCGCTCAAGTACCGCGCCGATGCGTATCGGACGGTTTACGCTCTGCAACTCGGAGACCGGCTTTGGGTTTTGCACGCCTTTCAGAAGAAGGCGAAGCAGGGCATCAAGACGCCCAAGAAGGAGCTTGATCTGATCCGCGAGCGGCTCAAACGACTGAAGAAGGAGTTACAGCAGTGACCAAATCCGACGACGATTTCGAGCTGGTACACGGCAGCGGCAATGTCTTCCGCGACTTCGGCCGCGCTGACGCCGACGTACAGCAGACCAAGGCGCTTCTGGCCGCCAACATCATCGGCATTCTTGACGATGAAGGACTTTCAACCCGCAAGGCCGAGGCCCGCACCGGTGTCAGCCATGCGGACTTTACCCGTATCAGGAATGTGCAGCTTGACCGCTTCACCATCGATCGCCTAATGACTGTGCTCAACAAGCTCGGCCACCAGGTCGATGTGCAGATCGACGTTCACCCGCGCCCGACGGCTGAAGAAATTCCGGCGCATCCGTGAGTCGCGTGCCCGTCCGAAATTGCCCGGCTCTCTCGAAGCTCCTCGTGTTTGCGCTCGCGGTGACCCCGCTCTATCTTGGCCTGAAGCTGCTCTAGTCTTCGAGTTCAGCGCTGCCGATGAACCCAATGCCTCCGCGTTGCCACATCTCTACATCGAACTGCTGATTAGACTCTAATCGCTCTTCCTGGGATCACAGAGAAGTTGCAAGATACCTTGGCACCCTTGTCCAAGTCGAACACCGAGCGGCCTTCATGTCGAGCCCCCAGATGTAGCCACTTCAAGTGCTGATTGCGGTATTCGAGCGGTTTCTCTAGCTCCACAATGATCGCGTCATAAACCGTATTGTAATGGGTGGGCGTTTGTCCCACGTGCGATATTGTTCCCTGTAGTGTGGCCCAACCTAGCGCTTCTCCGAGTTCCCAGGGGTCAGAGATACCGATCCCGACACGTTTTCCAAGCAGCGCATTCATGAGCCCTTAACCTTCGAAAGCATCCCTAGAGCGCTCGCCGTGCCTCGACGGATTCCTCCTCTCGCTCCACGCTAGCCGCAACTCTCAAGGGAAGCAATTCGATCAGGTCCGCTTCGGCGTCGGCGGCTTCGAGGTCCGGAACCGGCAGCGGGCGGCCGGAATCCAAGTAGTCTTCCGCCATCTCTTCCAACGCGCTGGCGATCATCACCCGGGCGTCTGCAAGATCGAAGCCTTGGCTGAGGACCCCCGGGAAGTCGCGCACGTCTGCCACAACCATGTCGCCCGGCTTCTTGGGCATGTAGAAGGCAGCGTGATACTGGGGCATGTCGTTAGACCGTCATACCGGTGTAACGAGAATCTGTTCTCGTTAGGCAACGGTCGTACAACCAACAGTCTGAGGGCACGGCATGCCGTGCCCGGCAGCTTCGAACAGTCAACTTGACCCGAGCACGGGCACAGCATGCTGTGCCCCTACTTTTCCGGCCGCTGCCAAGTCTCAAGCTCCGTCGTCTGGAGATGCCTCGCGGCGGGCGAGCTTGAGGGTCAGCAGGCCGAGAAAGGCTACGGCTAGCAGCAACGCGCCCCACAGCAGCGCCTGATGCATGCCGGACTCGGTGGCGAAGCGCGCGCTCGCGCTGTATGCGGGATTGCCGATCAGCTCATCCGCCGCGGCGTCTCCACTTCGGACCGCCAGAACGATGCCGCGGATCTGGGACAGTTCGTACCGAGGCGCGCCGTCGTCAGGATTGCCCAGCAGCAACGAGTAGCTGCCTTCCGGGGCCGCGAAGTAAACGTCCGGGACCGGGAACTCCGCCGTCACCCGCTCGAATGCCAAAGGTGCGTCGTTGCCATCTTCGACCACAAGCTTCAGCGAATCGGCTCGGGCGGCCGGAAAGCCAATCTTCACCGGACGCGGATCGTCGATGCGCCGGGCGATGCGGCCCCGCGCCAGCGTTCTCTCTTGCTCTTCGAGCACCGCAACCAGTTCATAGGCGCGGTCGAAAAACGGGACATCCGTCTCGAGCACGACCTGCGTGAGGGTCGCCGGGGCGGTGGGAAGGGCCAGCCCGTACTCGGACGAGCCATCTTCTGACTCCGGTCCCTCGACCGCCAGCGTCTGCACGTCGCGGCTCGCGTCCTTGGCCATCAAGTACGCCCACTGGCGCGACTCTTCGTCGACGATGCGCAGATCATTGAGGTCGGGCTGGGCGTGCGCCAGGTCATCGAGACGGAGTTTCAAGCGGGTCAGTCCCTCGGGGGAAGGGCGCGCTTCCACCCCGCGCCGGTGAGAATAGAGCCGCGCATCGATCTCGGCGCCGGCACGCATGGCAAACGCCAGGATCGGCGCCGGATCGAAATCAGGGTTCGCTTCGATGTCGCCGAGCCGGGCCAACGGCAACTCGTGCAATTCGCCGGCTAGGCGGGCACGCTCTCCCTGAGACGGGACCTCGAAAGCGGACCGCAGATGATCGAGGTCGTAGCGGGCGCGGAAGGCTCGCCCGCCGCCGAACCGCAGCAAGCCCGATGGCGCGCCCAAGTCCGCCGGCGCGAGCGCGAAGACCAACGCCGGCCGCTGGATCACGGCACTGAACGACACGTCTTCGAGCGGCGGGCTGTCGCCGTTGCCGATCACCACGCGAAGGCGGTCTCCGGCGGCGGCGGCGACCTCGATCTCAACTTCTTCCACGGTAGCTGAGGCCGGAACTCGAAACAGGCGCTTGCGCCCAAGCACGTCGTCTGAACCGCCGGGCCCCTCGTCCCAGATCTCAACCGGCCGGTGGAACGATACGGTGGTGGTCGCCAGCGTCAGCGAGTCGGGCACGAGACCATTCGGGCGTTCGAGTTCGATGACCGTGCGTTGATCGACTTCCCTCCGGCTGATCTCGTTCAGCTCGACCAGAGCCTTCTCCCGTGGATCGAGCGACCGCGAGTGCATCAGCCGCATCACCGGGTTGAGGTACGCGCCGTCTTCGCCTTCCAGCGTCACGGTCAGGCGATCGCCCGTAAACCGCGGAAGCGCGAGCCGGGACTTCTCGCCGACCGGCGAGGGTAGCCGGAAGATCGAACCGCTCTCAATGAGCGTGCGCTCGCCGCCCCCAGCCGCGCGCGCGCCAACAGTGACGGCCCGCACGTATCGTGCTTGCCGCGTGTCGAACGCTAGGTCCCAGACCAGACTTCCCGACACCTCATCAGGCACGGCCAGCTCGTAGGTCTCGCGATACGCCGGCGGTTCGCCGTCGCGCTCGGTTCTATGACGCTCGACGTCGAGCACATCAAGCGCGTAGGTCTGCTCGAGCGTGGCGGGTTCGTTCGGGACCAGGCCCGTCTCCACCAGGAACGCAACTTCCTTGCCGTCGGGGTCGAAAATCCGGAGGTCCGACAGATCGGCGCGGCAAGCGGTCAGAATTTCCGGCGGCAACTCAAGCCGCGACAAACGGCCGGTGGTCACATGAACCGCCGCTTGATTCGTGAATAGCGTCTTCAAGTCAGGCGGCGCGGCGGTGAGTGTCGCGACGGCCACCATGCCCAACGCAAGGCCCAAGGGTAGACCGACTGCCGGGGAGCGCATCATTCATCCTCTCGTTTCCGGAACACGAATCGCTGGTACGCAAGCGAAACCAAAATCAACGACAAAGCCAGCCCAACCAGCGACGCCACGCGATAGAGGTCTTCGAGTTCGCCGAGGTCGTAGAGGAACACCTTTCCAATGGTCAGCACCAAGAAGGCCAAGCTGATCCAGCGCAGGCCCGGGCTGTCTCGTTTGAAACCGATACCGAGAAGAAGCAGCGCGTACACGGCCCAACCGAGCGACAGGGTCAGATCGCGGGCCGCCAGGCGTTCGAACGAAACGGTGAGGCGGTCTCCGGCCGAGTAGAAGTCGAAGATGGTCAGGTTGATCCACGCAAACACGACCAGAATCGCCCCAACCGCGCAGGCGACCGCGCCCACCGGATAGCCGCCGGCATAGATGCCCTCCCACTCGCGCCGTCGCGGCAACTCCAGCCCGCGCAAGATCGACGCCGCCCCCAGCAACGCCGCTGCCGGCACGAGGTATGTATACATCAGCCAGTTGACAATCGGCCAACCCGACCGCGGGTAGTAATCAAGAATTTCAGGGTTCGCCACCAGGCGGACGGTCACCGCCGCCAACAGCGCCAGCCCGAAGTACTTGAGCCCGAGGTGGTCCAGACGCTTCCAAAGCGCGATTACCGCAACTCCCTGCAACGCCCAACCCAACGTGATCCACTGCTTCTCGAGTTGCAGAGGAATGGCGACGCTCAGGAAGCCCAACGCGACCGCGGAGAACCACACCAGTCCCCTCAGGCGCGCCGGATCCCCGGGTACGCCGAGCCCACGGACTTGGTAGGCGGCGGCGAGCGACACGGCCCCGAGGGCTACCGGGAGCAGTCCGATAGCTGCGTCGCCGAAGCGGATTTCAAAAAGCGCTCGCAGCGCAACAAACCAAACTGGAGCCGCCAGCGCCGCGGCGTACCAGGCCCACCGTTTTTCGCGGAAGACGGTCCCGGCCAGCAACGGCCAGAAGGAGAAGACGATCACGGGGACGAGTTGCAACAGAAAAGCCAAGAGTGCGGCCGGTTCGGGATTTCCGGTCCACGGGTAGGAGATCGTCCACAGCCAATGATCAAAGGCCAGCAGCATCACTGCCGCGAAGTAGACGCCGCCCGACGCCATCCGGGTCGCCGAGAGTGCCGCCAGGAAAGCCAGGACGAAGCTCGCGACAAGAAACAACACCGGGGTGAGCTGCGGATCGGCACTCTCTCCGATCAGGAATGCCAGCAGAGTGAGTGGCAGCGTCGCGGCGGCGATGTCGGCCGCGAGCTTTGCCTTCAGTTCCCGCTGCCATAACGCAAGCGTCTGAAAACCCACGGCGACCAGAACCACGATGGCGAAGTAGAGCTCCGGCAATGGAAACGCCGACGTGCGCCTGTGATCCAGGAAGAAAATCGAGAGCCCGACACCCATGGCACCGGCGATCAGAGCCTGAATCCATCGGTGGCCGGTCCTTGTCGCCTGGCGCAATCCGAGGCCGGCAAGCGCCAGCCAGCCACAGAGCCACGGCCATAGCGAGGGTGACGGAGGTTCGACGCAGAATAGGATCAACAGCGAGAGGAAACCGAGTGAAGTGATCCAAGCAGGCCACACGCTCACCGACGGCGTCTCGTGCTCGCCTGCGCGCAGGTCGTATTCGAAGAATAGATGCGGAGCCAGCGCCAGCACAAAACAAACCGCCGTCGCCTCCCACGCAAGCGCGTCATCAAAGCGCGTTCGCATGAACCACACCGTCACCACGCCTGCCGTGCCGGCGGCGGCGGCAGTGGGGAGCAAGGGAAGCTCTTGCACGCGCCCCATCCAACAAGCGGCCGCCAGCAGCAGCAACAGCAGCGCGGCAACGGGGTAGAGATCTGGTCCCAAGTCGGCGTTGCCCGCGAAGTAGAAGGCAAATGCGATGGGCAGCAGAAGGCCCGCCAATTGAGTCAGACGCTGGCTCTGGGCTTGCCGTGGATCATCGTCATCGGCGGGCCGCAGCCGGCCCGTCAGGGCAAAGAACACGCCGAAGACTCCCAAGATGCCCAGCCCAAGGACGGCCCGCTCCGGCCCCATGCGCATGAAGATCCAGGCCGCCTGGTAGAACACCGTCCCGGCGAGCGCGAGCATCATCAGCCCGGGCCAGCCTCGGCGGCGCGCCAGCGTGAGGAGACCGAGGTCCAAAAGCAAAACGTAGGAGAACAGCCCGATCGGATTATCGCTGCCGGTCGAGAGCAGGATCGGCGTGGCAAAGCCGCCCACCAGCCCCAGCACCGCGGTGACGCGCGCACGGTGTCGCCACGACAGCAGGCCGCACGTCACCGTGATCAGGATCATCAACCCGTAAGCGAAGCCTGTTCCGATCAGCTCATAGAGAACGCGCGCCGACCAGGTCGACACGTAGAGCACCACGATGCCGCCCCCCGCGAGGGCGTTAGCCGTGGTGGTGTAGTCGCGCTTGCGGAGCGCCTCCGAGGCAGCGATCGACGCCAACCCGACGATCACCCCAATCGCGACGCGGACAATCGGCGGAATCAGATCGTGCTCGATGGTGTACCGCAAGAACATCACCGCCGCCAGCGCGAGAACGATCGCGCCGAGCACGGCCGCTCCGCGAATGCCGATCCACTGTTCCCAATCGACTCCACTGCTGGCGGGAGGCGTCTCCAGCGGAGGCTGCCGACTAGGCGGCACCGGTGGAGGTGGAGCGACAGGAGGCGCCTCCCCTATCGGAGCCCTGGACGGCTCGTAAGGCTTGGCTGCGATGGGCGACTTCGATTCGACAGGCGTTACTGGAGGCGTGACGGGTGCAGTCGGAGCCGCGGGGAAGGGTGGCGCCGGCGCAGGCTCGGGTTTGTCCGCGGATGCTTCTTTTGGCGACGCCTCAGCAGCCGGGCGCTCTACCGCTGTCTGTTGGTCGAGCTTCTCTTCAAGAGCGGAGATGCGCCGCAGCAACGCCGACCGTGTCGCCTGAAGCTCAACATTGAGTCGGGCGGTGCGTTCTTCGTTGGCTCGAAACCTTTCCCGAGCCCTCTTCGAAGCGAGGTACACCGCTCCGAACGCACCCACCACCAGTAGGAAGAAAAGAGTATCCACGCGACGAAACTATCGTAGCACCAGGAAATCGTCCAGTCGGAAGAAATTGCCGAGGAGACAAGGCGAAACTGATTGATTTTGAGGCAGTTACCTGAACGGCGCAAAACTATCGAGGCGGGGGTTGGCAGATCCATTTCAGCGCTAGACGGAACGCGACATACCAATAGATGTCCGTTGACGAGCGCTATGTGGTTTGTTTCTTGGCCCTATTCGCGATCCGCAATGAAGGGAGCTTCCGCCGTGACGGTCTCTGCCGCCGCGACTCGCACGCGCCGGCCGCGCTCGCGCAGGTAGCGCAGATCCCCGGCGATGCCGAGGTCAAAATGGTTCTCCCGCGGGATCGCGAAGACGGTGTATCCCCCCGGAGGCAAACCCCCGATTTCATAGGCTCCATCGTCGGGACGGTAATTCCCAAGGCGCTCAAAGTGCCAGCCGTCCCCGTAGAGATCGGGGAGGAGAACGACGAAACCCAACGAGGCTCCCGAGGCCGACAAGCCCTCCTCACCCACGGTTCCCTTTACTACGCCGCCATCAAAAGCGATCTGGATATCGAGTCCCTCAAGAGGCGCGTCTTGCGGGATGGAGATCTGCCGGCCTTTCAAAGGGCGGCCGCCGACCAGCATCTGGCGCACGTAGGCCGTTATCGGTAAGGCCCGGACGGACACGTGATGGGAGCCGGGCGTGACGCCGGTGAAGCGGAAGGCACCCCCTTCCGCGAGAGTAGGCATGCGGCCCAGACGTCCGCTGGGAGCCCCCACCTCAGACTCGAGGCGGACTCTGATCGGTTGGTGCAGGGCCTCGGCGTTGTCCTCGGGAGGGGCGGTTTCCGCGACGATGCGTCCGACGACGTCCTGGGTCGCGGAAGTTGCTAGCTCCACGTCGACGGTTTCGCCGGCAACCAGCAGCACCGACTCCTCCGCGTGAAAGCCACCGCCGACCGACTGCGTCACCAGCCGGTATGAGCCGGGGTGCAGCCCGCGGACCGCAAAGAGCCCCTGCTCATTCGGGGTCACGGCTGCCACGGTGACGCTGCCCGGGCCGATCAAGTTGACGTTACAACCCGGGCAGGGTTGCCTGCTTTCGCGGTGAAAGACCGCGCCCTCGAGCGAGGTACGCATGGCTCGGGGGAGGCGGAAGTCGATCCCTACCCGCTCGCTTCCCCAGCTCACCGCGATCGGCTCGCTCTCCTTGATCGATCCCGCGTTGGGGTAGTAGACGTTGGGAAACTCGAACGCGCAGACCCCGCGAGGGCTGTGCAGGCTCAGAGGCAGCACGGCCGCAAAATACCGGCCCGGGCTGAGCCCCGACAAGCGGTACTCGCCCAGATCGTTCGTCCGGTGCGACCGCTTGAACTGCAGACGTGATAGACCCTGCGCCGTCATTCTTTCGTAAAGCTGCACGGTCGCCTGGGCCACCGGGTCCCCATCCGCGTCGAGGACGCTTCCCGAGATCGCCGCCGAGCGCCTCATGCCGATCCGAAGCTCTGCGTCGGGCGCGTCCTCGCTCAGCGTAACGCTGGCGGGGATGCTAGACCCGGCCTCGTAGCCGTCTTTCTTGAAACTCAGCGAGTAGTCACCCAACGGGATTTTGGAGAAACGGAAGCGTCCGTCGAGGCCGGTGCGCGCGTGACGGCTGACCACGGGGCGGGAGCCCGCAAACTTGCCGGAGGTGAGACTCACCTCGACGCTCCGCAGCGGTTCGTTGCCGTGAGCAACCGTCACGAACCCTCGCACCTCGCCGGTCTGGGCTCGTCCGGGAACGTGAAACAGGAGGCAGAGAAGCAGCCAACCGAAAGGAGCCGTGCGCAGTTCCGCTCTCACCCGGGCAGGCCAGGCTCCTGAGGCAGTGCGTTTCGAGTCCTTTGTCATACGACGCGACGATCCGTCAACTCTGACCCCGGTCCCCTGCTCTAGGTCCTTTCGCGGGACGTGGGGGGGCATGCCGGACCGCTCCCTGACGGGCTGTGAAAAAATCGGGGAGTCCACGGTTAGCATTGCCGGAAGGCCCGCCGCCACTGCTAGGGCAAGTTGAGGCATCCAGCTACACAACCGAGCCGCGGGTGGGAACCCGCGGTTCCCGCTGAGCGCAACGCGGTTGCATCCTACCACGGCGCCAAGCCCCGCGAAGGGGCGACTGAAAGTAGCCCACGACGCAAGTCGTGGGAAAACGCCACCAACGAATCAGGAGCCCCGGTAGGGGGCGTTTGAGTCTTACCTGCTTCCCAAGACCCGATTGTTGTGGGCCTCCTCGAAGGCAGGTGCCCTAACCCGGCCCCACTGACTCGGTGTTAGGGACGAGAACCTCAAACGCCCCTGCCGGGGCTGGAGGAGGATGTCCGGAACTCCGTTGAAACAGGCGGCTCTCCAGAACCTCCAGTCTAAGCCGCCTTGGCCTGCGACGCAGGCGGTTGCGGACGCAGCTTTTCGAGCGCGGCGAGCAGCTTCGGCAGGTCTCGGTAGCCTTTGATCCGCCGAAAATTGCCCTCGGCCACCCACAGCGCTGAGCCCACCCAGCGCTCCAGGTGATCCCCCCGCTGCCAACACTTCACTCGACGACAGACCGTCTCCACCACCGAGAACGTCGACTCAATCGGGTTCGTCGTTGCCAGCATTCGTCGCAGCCAGCCTTCCAACGGTAACCGGTTCACCCTCACGGGAAACTTGACCGATGCGGACCCCGCCAGCCCTCTGCTGGGGAGCCGTGGCGTGGGCACGTCCCGGATCATTGGGGTGGATCGTGCGGGGAGTGCCCGGGTTGACACCGCGGACCAGGACTAATGGAATGCGTTCAGGAGCCGCCGGCGTACCGGCACGATGTGTACGGCCGTGGGTGCGTACCCTACGCTCTATACGTGGCCGCGCGCACCGATCTCCCAGATCTCGACGACGTTATCGCCGCGCACGCAGTAGGCGTGATCGTAGAGGTTCACGTTGGGATCGCAATGCGGCACGATCAGCTCGAACTTGTCGCCGATGCGCACATCGCGGCTGGGGTTGTTGAGTTCGAGGATACCGTGCTCGTCGCCGCCGAAGCGGTACTCGACGCCCTCGATGCCGATGATCTCGGGACCGAACTTACGGTCCGTGGCGAAAGCCTTCAGGCCCGAGTCGAGCGTGGCGCGGTCGTTGTGGTTCTTGCTGATGACGGTCCCCAGGACGGTGAGCTAAGGCGCGAAGTCGTCGTAGACGTCGCCGCTCTTACAGCCGATCCTGCGATAGTCCACGTCCATAAAGACGTAGGAGCCGACTTGCATCTCGGTCATTCCCTTGAGTGCCGAGTCGACGTTGTACGTCCCGGTGCTTGTGCCGGACATGATCTCGGCGGGCAGGCCGTCTTTTTGCATCTGTGCGAAGGTCTCGATCGGCTTCGCCATGACGGACTCGGAATGCTCTTTGCGCGCCTGGAAGCCTTGGACGTGCGACGAGCGGCCTGAGTAGCAGTGCACGCCCCGTAACTGCAAGTTGGGAAGCTGATCGACCTTCTTGGCGAGTGCGAGAGCGGGCGCGCCGGGCTCGATACCGGTACGGCGTCCGACCGGGTCGATATCGATCATAATGTTGAGCGTGACCTTGGCCGCCTTGGCGGCTTCGCTCAGTTGCTCGGCGCTGACGGCGCTGTCCACCACGGCCATCGTGTCGGGATGTTTCTTGGTTAGCCTTACAAGGCGCGCGATCTTATTGGGGCCGGCGGATTCGGAGGTCAGCAGGATGCCGGGGATGCCGGCGTCGGCCATGCGTTCGGCTTCGCTGATCGTGGCCGAGCATAGCCCGATCGCGCCGGCCGCGATCTGCCGCCGAGCCACCTCGGGACACTTGTGTGTCTTTCCGTGCGGACGCAGATTGATCGGGGCAGCCTTGGCGTGCCGCGCCATCTTGTCGATGTTCGACTCGAGCCGATCGAGATCGATCAGGAGCGCCGGCGTCGGCAGATCGTGCTTGGTGACGCCCTCAATTCCCTTGCGCGAGCCGAGGCGCTTCTCGACCTCGTCGACGCTATAGCCCGAGGCTCTCTGAGGCGTGAGTATCAAAGGCGCTACCGCCCCCAAGCTGACTCCAGTTCGCATCCATTCCCTCCGCGTGGTCTTCATCGTCCCTCAACCCCCGATGGGCTCATAGTAGCTTGTGGCCGGGGGTATACGCAAACGCGGGATACGAGTGCGACGCCGGAGAACAAGGAGCCCAAATCAGCCGAGGTCTCGACGTTCACAGCCCGCCGCGAGCGCTGCCTCTGCCAGACTTTCGGCCTTGCTTTGACGACGATTCACCCGAGCCCCGACGCGAACGGAAGGGGGACCGCCGCCGGCGCTGCCATCTTCTGGATGTAACTTGGGCATCGAACATGACGTCGGTGAAGTCGATGTGGGGGCCGTTGATCTGTAGCGGGCGGAGCTGTTCGATCAGAGCGAATAGCGTTTCGGACGGTCCGATGTCCGCCGCAACCGCGTTTCCGGCCGAAGCGGCCGGTTCCGCGACAAACTTCACGGGCCCTGGGTCCGCGGCCAACAGGGGCAAGGCGGCCAAAGACAGCAAACATCCGGCTCGCAAAGCTGCTGCAGATCTCGTCACGACAGCATTGCGCCACCCGCTGCTTCACCCGCTCTCAAGTCCGGTCTGGGGGGCGGGGTTCGTTATGTTTTAGCAGATGACGCTGGTCTGCTCTGGAGTATCTGCTTTCCACCGTGTTGTGTCAAGGATGGGATCCAGCCGATGTCGTAGCCCAATAGAAGTGTCCCCCTCGGTAGCCCAGTAGAAATGTCCCATTGCGCGCTAAGTTCTTAAGCTCATTCGCCTTGTTGAACCGAATGCTGTTCTCACGGCGGCGAGGGAGCAGTCAAGGGCGGGCCCGTAGGGCTTGGCTTCGCGGACCCTTGACGGGTACCTCGGCGTCGCCATCATCAGTCTCCAAGGCGAAGGGGCCAGCCACAATCCTGCTCCAGAGGGGACATTTCTATTGGGCGCAAAAGGGGACATTTTGATTGGGCTTCAACAGGATGGGATCCAGCCGAATGTGAGCGAATGTCGGGACGCCCAGCCGAGGGTTCCGAACAGCAAGCCTAGCTGAACCGGGACTGAATCCAAATAGCGAGCGCTACCAAAAGGACCGAGCGAGCCCCCCCACGAAGCTGAGACGAGGAGCCGCGTTGTCTGCACGGCCGGGTTGTCACGAAAAAGACTCGCGTCCGACTGGTCCTTGAGGAGATAGGCCGTGGCCAGCATGCCGGCCGGTACCGCGAAGGCGAGCGAGGGGATCGCGACGAGCAGGATCTCAAACAGAGTGCCGGAGCGAAACTCCAGCGGACAGGCGACAAACACGAGCGCGACCAGGGCCACTGCTCCCGAGAGGACCGCTTGCAACTGAAAAGCTAGGCGGACGCCCTGCTGAGCGGTATTGGCCGAAGCCTTCCAGACCCTGGGGGCCAGCGCCACGAGCATCGCGGTCACCAAGAGCGCGCCCAAGTAGTAGGCGCCGTACGTCGCCAGCAAGGGTGGGAGGTAGAGCGCACCCGCCACGACGATGAGCACCACGATAGCCGCGCCGAGAAACAGCGAGGCCCGCAGCCCGGAACGAACGCCCGACGGACGAATAGCGTCTTGGACGGTCTCCATGCGAGTCCTTCAATAGACAGGTCGTGACAAAGCGGGCGGGACCCAGCGATACACGTCGAGCGTAGCGCTTCTCCTGCGAGTTGCCAGTAAGTGATCCGCCCTTCTCTCGAAGGGAAAGAGCCCTAGCCGGAGGCGGTTGCGGCAAGGAAACTGCCGGGGAAGTGGAGTTGGCTCCACCACAGCCCCGCTCTCACAGAAAGACGTTGCCAGGCGCAGAGTGGCTACGCTCGACTGTCGAGGGAGCTGGTGGTGCAAGTCGAGGATCTGTGCCTCGCGGGTTCTCTATATTGGTAGGGCATCATTGGTCGGACATCGCCGACCCGCGAGATACGTGCCCGCGCGTTCGCGATTCGGCCCGAGGAGGTCTTCATGAAGGTCCGGATCTTTTCTGATATTCACAATGACCTACGCAGGCTGGAGAGGTTGGCCGCCGAACCGGCCGACATCTACATCTCCGCCGGCGACCTCGTGAGTTGGGCCAAGGGGTTGGGCGACTGCGGGAAGATACTGGAGCCCTTGGGCGAGAAGGTCTGGGTGCTGCCGGGCAATCACGAATCGGCCGATCAGATTGGCAAGTTCTGCGGCCGCTACGGCCTGCGGAACTTCCACGAGCAAGTCTTCGAAGCAGGCGGCCACCACTTTGCCGGATTGGGCTACTCGAGCCCCACGCCGTTCAATACGCCCGGCGAGTATAGCGAGGAGGAACTGGCCGAGCGGCTGACCAAGTTCGCGGGCTTGTCGCCGCTGGTGCTCGTTTGCCATGCTCCGCCGCTCGACACCGACCTCGATGGGGTCAACCCCGGACAGCATTTCGGCAGCCGCGCCGTACGCGAGTTTATCGATGCCCAGCAGCCCGACTACTTCTTTTGCGGGCACATTCATGAAGCGGCGGGGCACGAAACCACCCTAGGGAGAACGGCGGCGCGTAACGTCGGCAAGCAGGGTTATTTGCTCGAATTGTAGGGGTGGGCCGAAAAGCTGCTCAGGCAGCAAATGCTATCCTGTGGGCGTGGTTTCGGCGGGAGGTTGGCGATGAAACGGCGTGATTTCTTGAAGAGCAGCGTGGCGGGCGGCGTCGGCTTGACAGCCGCGTTACCGCTTGCGGCCGAAGGCGAGATGCCGATGCGGACGCTCGGCAAATCGGGCCTGCGCGTGTCGCTTTTTTGCTTGGGCGGGTTCCACATGGCCAAGAAGGGCCCGGCGAACGCCACCAAGGTCATCCACCGCGCCATCGACCTCGGCGTGAACTTCCTCGACAGCGCCCACAAATATCACAGCGGGCTGAGCGACTCGTTTTACGGACATGCCCTCGCGGGTGGAAAGCGTGACAAGGTCCTATTGATGAGCAAAGCGGAACTGCGCGACGAGCACAGTGCCATGAAGCAGCTCGAAGACACCCTCAAGCGCATGCGTACCGACCATCTTGACCTTTGGCAGTGCCACGAGGTAGCCCGCATGGACGAGGTCGAGAAGATCTTCGGCCCCAAGGGATCGCTCGAAGCATTCGTCAAAGCCAAGAAGCAGGGCAAGGTGAGACACATCGGGTTCACCGGTCACCATGACCCGCAAGTCCACCTGGCGCTACTCAAGGGCTATGACGGCTGGGAGACGGTGCAGCACCCGGTCAACCTGATCGATCCGCACTACCTGAGCTTCGTCGAGAACGTCCTGCCCAAGGCGACCGCGGCGGGCCTCGGGAGGATCGCGATGAAGACGAACGCCATGGGGCCGATTCTCGACAACAAGATCGCGACCATCGCCGAATGCCTGCGCTTCGCCATGGCCCAAGGCCCGGATACGATCTGCTCCGGCGTCGAAACCGTCGAACAACTCGATCACAACGTCTCCGTCATCAAACACCAACGGCCCTTTGACGATAAGGAGCTGACGCAGCTTCTCACGCGCACAGGCAAAGGCAAGATCGGGCCCGAAGTCGAGTGGTATAAGAAGAAAAATGCTTAGCAGTTGCCGCGGTCCCGTGACAGCAATAACGGCTCGCCGCTTGGCGCTGAAGCGAGCGCCCATCCGTAACGGCGGAGGGGGTTCCGTTGCGTTCGCGCTGTGCCTGCTCGTTTCGGCCCCGGCACCGCTGTTCGCCTACCTCGATCCGGGCACCGGCAGCATGCTGGTCCAGGTGACGATCGGCGCGATCGCGGCGGGCCTGACCCTGTGCAAGCTCTATTGGAAGAAGATTGCGGGCTTCTTCCGTTCGGGGCCAGAGGACTAAGCCAAGCCCATCGCCAACTTGATCTCTTCCTTTTCGCTGACGCCGGCAGCGTCGTCTTGACTGTAGATGGAGCTGCCCAAGCGGTGCTTCAAACGAATCGCGCCCACTCCATGGAAAACCGAAGGATATGGACGCCCTCCGCGTTCTGGTTTCGGTTCGCGCTGTTTTCGGCGCTGTTCGTTCTTCCTTTCATTGAGCACCTGATTGACCAGAGGTACCCGTTTCTGCGAAGCGAGGTGGCAGTCAGCGTGCTGCTCATGGCGGCCTCGTGTTTGCTGCTGGCATCTCTCACACGCCGTGCGCATCTGTTCTACGCGGTGTTGGTCGCGGTGTTGGCCGTCATGCAGGTGCCTCACGTGCAGCTTTGGCATCCGCGTCTGCTCGAGGCCGGCCCGGTCTGGCTACTGCCCGCCGGGGCTGTGGTATTCGGAGCGCTGAGCTATTGGATGCGAGAGAAGTTCTGCCTGGTGCTCTTGGTATTCCTGGCCGTGTCGTTCGCCTCGGGCTCGATCGAGTCACTGCTGGGTGAGCCCCTGATCGAGGTTCGGCGCCAAGACACGGTGAACGGCCCGGGCACTACGCCGGGGCGTCCCGCACATATCATCTACCTGATCCTCGATGAATATATGGGCCCCGCCGGATTTCCCGAGAGCGTGCAGGAGTCGCAGCAAGCCGTCCGGTCGATCTACGAGACGTTTGTGCCCCGAGGGTTTACCGTCTATGACAGCGCCTTCAGTCACTACGACGCTACGTCAAACGCCATGCCCAGCCTTCTCAACCTGAGGTTGATGGAGCAAAGCATGGAAGGGCACTGGGAGGACCGCGACCGGGGAAGCGAGTTCAAAGTATTTACGCACTTCCGTGCACGCGGCTACAAGATCCATCTATACCGAGCCCGCCTCATGAGTCACTTCGGTCCCCTGCCCGAGACGGAGCAGGACGTCTCGTACCAGGAGTACCGCATCGGTTCGGCCGCGGATCTCCCGTTGCCGCTTCTCGACCGCGTGTGGCTTCTGACCGGCACTCACGCAGCCCGGAACCGGCCGATCCACTTGGTGGTCAAGAACATTGATTCGCGGTACATGAATGTCGTAAGAGTCTGGTGGTGGCAGACGGTTTCTCTCCAAGTGCTCGACCTGCTTCTCAAAGACATCCTCGCGGCCGAGCACGATACGCTTTTCTTGGCTCACCTTCTGGCGCCGCATTTCACGCACGTGTATCGGGCCGACGGCTCGATCCGGCCGCTATCGGAGATCATCGAGCTGCGCGACGCCGAGGATACGCCTCCATCAGATCCAAGCTACCCGGTTCGCCACGCGCGCTACGCGGAGCAAGTTCGGTACCTGAACCTGCAACTCGGCAAGTTTCTCGACACGCTCGAGCAGAACCATCTCTTGGATTCCGCCACGGTGGTCCTGCACGGAGACCACGGCTCACGGATCGTCGGGCGAACAGAGAACGAAGGCTCCTTTCGACAGTTGTTGGAGAGCTTTTCGACTTTCCTCGCCGTGAAGAAGCCCGATGTGCGTGAAGGTCGAACGGTGCAACGCAAAGGCAGCTTGCTTGCCTTCCTGCAGCAGGAGATCTATCCCAAGGTGGCAATACCTGCCGCCGGGTTGGACTCTGTCTACTACCCGGCGGAGGATCGAAGCTTTCAGAGTATCCCTTTCCTGCAACTCTGGACCGAACGCGACCAAGCAGATTCACACCTCCGCTCTGGTTCCTCAAAACCCCGTTCGCGATAACATTAGAGGCACGTGTCGGAATTGACCCTTCGATCAGGCGAGCAGCACTCGGCATCGTTTCGCGATCCTGCGGGGTTCGTCTTCCTCGACGATGGTGTTTACAAGCGAGCAATTACGGTTGATGGAGAGAATGACTACCGGCTCTTGATGGAGTCGGGGCTGCATGAACGCTTGGTTTCACAAGTTTTTCTCCTGTCTCACGAAGAGGAGATCGTCCAAGACGACCTTCCCGAGAACATCCGGCACGTTCTCGTTCCTGAGCAACTGCCTTTCATCTCGTATCCGTACGAGTGGTGTTTTGAGCAGTTGAAAGATGCCGCGCTGCTCACACTGCGGATTCAGCGAGAGGCGCTGAACTTAGGCCTGTCTCTCAAAGATGCATCTTTCTTCAATGTGCAATTCCACAGGGGCAAGCCGACCTTTATCGACACGTCGTCGTTCGAAGAAGATGGCGATGGCCCCTGGGTAGCCTATCGCCAATATTGCGAGCATTTCCTGTCACCGTTACTGCTGATGGCGAATGTTGCGCTTGATTTCAATCGCTACTTAACGACTTCGCTCGACGGCTTCAACCTGTCGTTGACGCGGCGTCTGCTTCCACGGAGAGTCAAATGGAACCCAGGCGTCTTCATGCACGTTTCGCTGCACGCTCACAGCCAAGAAAAGCATGCGCAGGGGGAGCCGAACCGGCGAAACGTCCCGGTCAAGATGAGCCGGCAAAGAAAGACCGCGCTGGTCGAGTCCTTGCTTTCAACGGTGGAGAGCGTTCAACTCAGACGTCAAGAGTCTGAATGGTCCGACTACTACGAGAACGCGACGCACTATCCCGCAACGGCCGAGACGTGCAAGCACGATGCGGTGGCGAGAGCCATAGGCGAAGTCATGCCCAAGCTGGTGTTTGATGTGGGCGGCAACATCGGGAACTACAGCCGGACCGTGACGGCCAAGGGCATCGATTGCGTCTGCTACGATCAAGACCCTCTTTGTGTCAACGAGAACTATCGCAGGTCTCGAAAGACCGGCGACACCCACATGTTGCCCTTGGTGATGGACCTCACCAACCCAACTCCCGCGCTGGGTTTCGAAGGCACAGAGCGGATGGCGTTCGCCGGGAGGGCCGAGCCCGACCTTGTCCTTGGGCTCGCGCTGCTGCACCATCTTCGCATTACCGGAAACATTCCGCTGCGGCGCCTAGCAGTATTTTTCGCGCAACTCGGCAGGCACTTACTGATCGAGTTCGTGCCGAAACAGGACCCGCTGGTCAAGAGACTGCTAGCGGGCCGCAAGGATACTTTTGGCGACTACGATCGCGATAGTTTCGAGAGCTGCTTCCGTCAACACTTCGAGCCGGCTTGGCAGACCGACGTTCCGGGCACGGCTCGGACGCTCTATCTGTTTCGGCGGCGATGACGCTACCTCCACCGAAGAGGCGCCGGCTTCTAGAAGTGCCAATGAGCAGAACGAGAACGCCTCGACTCCATCTACTTCAAGCGGGTTGATGGCACCTTCGCAAGCCTGCCCTTCCGCAAGCTTTGGGAGCAGGAGGCCACGAAAGGGACGATTGACCGGTCGCCGCCCGAATCCCCCAAGCAGCAAGGACCAGCTCTGTCCGATCCGCTCCCATAGCTTATAATATTGAGCGCATACACTCGGTCGCTGGGGAGGCGAGCATGTTAACGATTCCTGGACGTATAGCAGTGCGGAACTGTGACGGCGTAAGTCGCCGCGACTTCATGCAGGTCGGGTCAATGGGCCTGTTGGGGGTGAGTTTGTCGCAGATCCTTGCGCTGCAGGATCGTGCCCGCGCCGCCGCCGCGCCGCCGCGCTTTGAAGGCGCGACCGGCTTCGGTCGCGCCAAGTCGGTCCTCATGCTCTTCCTGCAAGGCGGGCCGAGCCACATCGATATCTGGGATCCGAAGCCCGACGCGCCCTCCAACATCCGTGGTGAATTCAAGCCCATCAAGAGCAAAGTACCGGGGATCTGGCTCAGCGAGACAATGCCGAAACTCGCCCAGTCGGTCGACAAGTGCACCTTGATCCGGTCGATGAGCTACACGCCCAAGGGGCTGTTCAACCACACGGCGGCGATTTACCAGATGCTGACCGGCTATCCGCCCGACAAGGTGTCGCCGTCGGGCCAGCTCGAGCCGCCCTCGCCCATCGACTTCCCCACGGCCGGCTCGTGGATCAGCAAAATGAAGCCGCCGACCGAAGCGGTGCTGCCGTTCGTCGAGATGCCACGGCCCTTACAGGAATCCAGCGTCATCGGCAAAGGCGGCGCGGCCGGCTTCATCGGCAAGGCCTTCGACCCTTACCGGCTCTATCAGGATCCTAATAAATCGATCAAGCTTGACGACTTGGCGTTGCGCAAAGAGACGCCGCCCGAGCGGCTGCAGGAGCGCTTCGAGTTGCTGAGAGGCATCAACAAGTCGATGCCCGATCTCGAGAAGGCGGTCGAAAACTCCGCGCTCGATAAGTATTACGAGAAGGCCTACGATCTGGTGCTCTCCGGCAAGGCGCGCGACGCGTTCGACCTCGAGAAAGAGCCGGCCAAGATGCGCGACCGCTACGGACGCACGACGTTCGGCCAGGGCGCGCTGATGTCCCGTCGGCTGATCGAGGCGGGTACGCGCTTTGTCCAACTCAACTGGCCCTCGGTGGCCAACGGCAATCCCGAAACGACGGCCTGGGACACCCACGCTTCGAACTTCGGTCCGCTCAAGAACCTGCACTGTCCCGTGCTCGACCAGACGCTCACCGCGCTGCTCGGAGACATGACCGAGCGCGGCTTGCTTGACGAGACGCTGGTCGTGGCTGTGGGTGAGTTTGGCCGCTCGCCGCGCCTGGGCGTCAGCACGTCGGGCAACTCGAACTCTCCCGACGGCCGCGACCATTGGCCTTATTGCTACACGGCGCTGGTTGCGGGCGCGGGCATCCCCGGCGGACGGCTCTACGGCGAGTCGGATGAGACGGCCTCGTCGCCCAAAGACAAGCCGGTCCACCCGAACGACCTGCTGGCCACCGTCTACTACGCCCTCGGCATTGACCCGAATCAGGAGATTCACAACCACCTCGGCCAGCCCAGGGAGTTGGTGAAGGGCAAGGCGGTGACCGACCTGTTTGTGGGCTAGGCGCGAAGGAAAGCGATCTTCGAGGAGGGTGACGCCGCGGCGTCACCCTTTTTTGTCGTTTGGCTTTTTCATGTAGGCCTTCTTTTTCGCCGGCGTTCTCCTTGCCGCACGACGGCCGGAGCGAACGCCCGCCACAGCCTACGACTCCCGCCGCAATGTCCTGATGCGACCCATCCTCCTCACCTGCGTCGTCGGAGCACGGCCGAACTTCATCAAGATGGCTGCGATTCTCGACGCCGTCGACGCGCGGCCGGAGTTTGAAGCGCGGCTCATTCACACGGGACAGCACTTCTCCCCGGAGATGTCCCAAACCTTCTTCGAAGAACTGAAGCTGCGCGAGCCGGACGTTCACCTGGGCTCCGGCGGAGGCTCGCAAACGCAACAAACGGCCGAGATCATGCGGCGCATTGAGTCGCAGCTTGCTTCCGGGCAGCCTGACGCACTGGTCGTGGTGGGCGACGTGAATTCGACCTTGGCGAGCACGTTGGTGGCGGCTAAGCTCGGGCTTCCGGTGGCCCACGTCGAGGCTGGCCTGCGCAGCTTCGACCGCTCGATGCCCGAGGAAGTGAACCGCGTGGTCACCGACGTTCTCTCGGATTATCTGTTTGTCAGTGAACCCTCGGGCGTCGAGAACCTGCGAGCCGAGGGCGTACCCGAGGAACGCGTTTTTCTCGTGGGGAATGTGATGATCGACACGCTGCTGCGGTTTCGCGAGAGAGCGGCCAACACGGACGTCCACCAGCGGCTCGGCCTGAAGCCGCATCACTACGCCCACCCTCACTATGTCGTCGCCACGTTGCATCGGCCTTCGAACGTGGATGACGCGGAACGATTGAACTCGCTCATGCAAGCCCTCCGGGAGGTCGCCACGCGCTTGCCGGTCGTGTTTCCCGTGCATCCGCGCACGAAGAAGGTGATCGAGCACGCGGCGATCGACACCACTGGACTGACGGTTTGCCCGCCACTGGGCTATTTGGACTTCCTTCACCTGCAGAGCCAGGCGCGCGTGGTGGTTACCGACTCCGGTGGCATTCAAGAAGAGACGACCGTGCTGGGCGTGCCCTGCCTCACCGTGCGTGACAACACCGAGCGGCCCATCACGATCGCAGAAGGTACCAATCGCCTGATCGGCACGAACTACGAGGACATCCCTCCGGCCGTGAACGCGGTGCTCGCCGAGCCCTCTTCTCCCGGCCCGGCGCCGGCCCTGTGGGACGGCAAGGCAGCGGATAGAATCCTGGATGTGTTAGAACAAGTCCGGCTCGGGCCGCCGGCTCGCTGAAGGAATCTCCGGCAATGCCTCTGGTAGCGGTCGAACGTCGCGGCTCTACGGCCCCCGCTCGCCGCCTCGAGAAGATTGAAAAGACGACCGTACGGTCATAGACTAAGTTGTTGACTCCCGCGGCAAAAACCCAGCCCGCCATCACGGTCATCGTCCCGGTGCACAACTCCGCTGTGCACCTCGACCGCTGCCTGGAGAGTCTCCAAAACTCGACCTTCCGGGACTTCGAGTGCATCGTCGTCGACGACGGCTCGACGGACAACTCCGCCGAGGTGGCCGAGCGGCGTGGCTGCAAGGTCATTCGGGGAGTCGTCAATCGCGGTCCCGCGGCTGCCCGCAACCGGGCCATCAGCGAAGCGGCCGGCGACATCCTCTATTTCGTTGACGCTGACGTTTGCGTCGGCCCCGATTCAGTGGCGCGTGTCGCCGAGTGTTTTGAGCAGGAAGCCGACCTCGACGCCCTGATCGGCTCCTACGACGACGAGCCGGACGAGCCGGACTTCCTCTCGCAGTACCGTAATCTGTTCCACCACTTCGTCCATCAGGAAGCCAACGAAGAGGCGTTCACTTTCTGGAGCGGCTGTGGCGCTATCCGACGCTCGGTGCTCGCCGACTACGTCGGCTTCAGCGAGAAGTACAAACGTCCGTCCATCGAAGACATCGAGTTGGGCTACCGCATGCACGCCGATGCGAGACGAATGCGCCTCGACAAACAGCTCCGCGTCAAGCATCTAAAGAAGTGGAGCTTTTGGGGCATCCTTAAAACGGACGTGCTTGACCGAGTGATACCCTGGACCGAGCTGATCCTCAGTAGCCACCATATGCATTCGGACTTGAATCTGCGAGCAATGCAGCGGGCCAACGTCGCGCTGGTGCATCTACTCGTACTTGCGTTGGTGGCGCTCGCGATTCACTTCGGCGGCATCGTCATCGCCCCCTTGGCCGTGGGGCTGTACCTGGTTGCCGCTAACTACTGGCTTTTCAATTGGAACATCTCCGAGGTGCGGGTGCGCCGGGCGATGGAGGTACTTGGCGGCTTGGCCCTGGCGGTGCTGGTCGCGTTCGGCTTCGGGCTCCCATCTCTTTTACCACCGCTGCTGGTAGGGCTTGCGATCCTTTTCGTGCAACACCGATTCCTGCGGTCACGTGACGATAGCGGACTGGCGAGGGTGCTTTCAGCCGTGATGGGCGTGGGCACGCTGTCGTGCGCGATCTACTTGCTGGGTCATTGGCCGCGTGAGCTGCTGGTCCTGCCTCCAATCATCCTCGTGTTGCTCGTGATGGCGCTCAACGTGCATTTCTACGCGTTTCTCGCTCACACGCACGACGCGCTCTTTGCGTTCACGGCGATCCCGTTCCACCTGCTCTACTATTACTACTGCGGGATTTCCTTCATCGCGGGCGTGGTCCTGCATTGGACCAAGGGCGCCTTCCGACGGAAGGGCGCGCGGGAGGCCGCAGCGACTGTCGAGTAAAATTGAGAGGCCGCAGCGGCAGCGAAAGGAGTACCGAACGTGGCAGCAGTGCGAAAACCGTTGCACCGCGCCCCGTGGATCGGTTACCCTAGCCTGTGCCAGGACGGCCAAAAAGGAAATCCTGGTTTACATAGATCCACCTGCGCAAGCTGATAGGATCACCTGTTCGAACTTGCTCCTGGAGGTTGATATGAGATTCGTAATGAAAGTTTCCTTCTCCGCGGAAGCCGGCAACGCCCAGGCACAAAAGGGCTTCAAGGCGATTCAAGACATTCTTGAAGAGCAGAAACCCGAGGCGGCCTATTTCTTTGTCGACAACGGAAAGCGCACCGGCCTGCTCATTGTGAATATGGACGACCCCTCGCAGCTACCCGCCCTGGCCGAGCCCTGGTTTCTGGCGTTGAACGCAGAAATCGAAGCAACCCCAGCGATGATCCCGGAGGATCTCGCGAAGGCTGGTCCGGCGATCGAGGCGGCGGTGCAGAAGTACGGTTAGAGCCTACTTCACGCGATACGGTTCGTGCTGCTGTACGGAGAGTACGTCATCGACCGAGGCCAAATTCGGGTTGCTTAGCGTGTATGGTGACAGTAATCTGCTTAGCACCCTATGAGGCGGCCGCCGCTGGCGTGGGCAAAGTCTACGCGACGTAGGGCGGTCTTCCCGGTTGAACCTGTCTTTGTGTTCCTATGCGTCGTGCTGCTCCTTGGAGTCGTCGCTGTATTCTTCTCGGTAGACAAGATCCTCGTAAAGGGATCGGGTAGCGCGTCCGACCCTACGGGCCATACGGCCAATTGGCGGTCGTGGTATACCCGCCGTCGGAAGCGATCACCTGGCCGGTGATGTAGCTGGCCGCGGGGCTCGACAGAAACACCGAGAGACCGGCGATATCGTCGGGGGTGCCGAGACGCGGGTTCGGTTGAGCGCCTTTCAGCCACGCGGCCATCTCGGGCGGCTCCCACATATGTCGGTTCAGATCGGTAAGAATGAATCCCGGCGCAATGCAGTTGACCTGGATGTCAAACTTGGCCCACTCGGCGGCCAGCACGCGCGTCAGATCGGCCAGCGCGCTCTTCGTCATCGCGTAGACCGACAGGTAGGGCAATCCGAGCAGCGACATGAGGCTGCCGATGTGGACCACCTTGCCGCCCTTGCCGCGCTCGATCATCACCGCGCCAACCTTTTGCGTCAGCCGCACCAAACCGTGCAGGTTTGTCTGCATCAGGTAGTCGTACTCGTCCTGTGTGTACTGCTCGAAGGGCTTGCGGATGTTGGTGCCGGCCACATTGACGAGGATGTCGATATCCATGTGGGCGCCGGCGGCGGCGTCAATCGATTCCGGCGTCGTCACGTCGAGTTCAAGCGCTTCGGCTTGATGCCCGGCCTGCCGGATCGCCTCGACCTCTTTGGCCAGGACGTCTTTGGAGCGCGCGGCCAACACGGTGTGGGCGCCCGCGGCGGCCGTGGACTTCGCGATGGCGAGGCCAATGCCGCGGCTGGCTCCGGCGATCAGGGCTTTCTTGCCGGCGAGTGAAAACATGCTTTCAAGTGACATAGAACTCCTTAGGATGGAGGCTCCTCCGAGTCGGCCTCGCGCTCGGCGGCGTCCAACAGCGGCAGGGCCTCCACGTCATTGAGATCCTCGTTGAGATCGAGCCTTTCGATCTTGCCAAAGCGGCTCGTGATCTTTTGGGCAGAGGTGTGCACCTCGCCGACATCCTCTTGGGCTTGGTCAATGTGGCGCTTGAGATTATCCATGCGCCTTTGGAACCGTCCGAAGTCTCGGCCGAGCCGAGCGAGGTGGTCGCGGATGATGTGCACCTGCTCGCGGGTGGCGGCGTCTTTGATCACCGCTCGCGCGGTGGTAAGAACGGCCATCAAGGTTGTCGGCGAAGCCATCCATACACGCTTGTTGTAGGCTTCTTCCACAAGGTCGGGATGGCTTCCGTGGATCTCGGCGAAGACCGCCTCGGCCGGGATGAACATCATCGCGCCATCCGAGGTCTCCGGCGGGTCGATGTATCGCTCGGCAATGTCCTCAATGTGCTTGCGGATGTCTTTCGAAAAGGCGCTCTCGGCTGCTTTGCGTTCCTCGGCGGGCAAATCGGTGTTCGTTTTGCGGCGGTAGTTCTCGAGCGGGAACTTCGAGTCGATCGGGACGTTGCCGGTCGGGCCGGGGAGCAGGAGCAGGCAGTCTACCCGATTGCCGTTCGACAACGTCTCCTGCAGCTTGAAGCTCGACTCGGGGAGCACGTTGCGCACCAGCGCGTTCAACTGAACTTCGCCGAATATCCCTCGCGCGGAGCGGTCGGCCAACACTTCCTGCAAGCCGACGACGTTGGTTGACAGCTCGGTAATCTTCTTCTGCGCTTCGTCGATCAAGGCTAGCCGCTTGACGACGTCGGTGAACGTCGCGGTGGTCTTCTCGAAGCCCTCGGAGAGACGCCGGTCCACTTGGCCGCTGATCTCGCGCAGCTTGCTGTCGGTCGACTCGGTGAGTGCTTCCATGCGGCGCCCTAGCTCTTCGCTACTCCGCTGCAGCGCGTTCGTCACTTGCTCCTGGACGCGGTCGACGCGGCTTTGCAGGGTTCCTTGGAGCGTCTCGGTGGCCTGAGCGTGGCGCTGCTCAAGGCCTTGACGCAGCTCGCCGAATTGCTTGGCGAGGTTCTGGTCGAGTTCGTGGATGGCTTCCTGCTGGTCTTGCTTGGATTCGGCAAGCTGCTCGAGCAGCCGCTGCCGGCCCTCGGTTTGACGGTCGCGTAGGTCCTGGTCGAGGTTACGGACGATGTTCTCCGTGTCGCGAGCCCGGCCGGTTAACTGCGTGGACAAGTAGACGAGAAAGCCCAGCACGAGGGCGACGAGCAGCGCCGCGATAAGAGTGGTGAAGTCGATCATGCTCGGGAAAGCCGCTCCGATGTTGCGAAGAGCTAGACGGCGAGGCCTGGCAATCGCGCGAGACCGCTACCGTTTCGCGGGGAGAATCGTGAGTCCTCGCACCCCGGCCAGATCGAGCCGGAACAAAGCCCCCTGCGAACTGTCGGACTTGCCGAGAGCCCCGGTGACGAAGAGCTGATCCATGCGCGGGCCGGCGAAGGCGACGTTGCTGGTTGTCAGGTTGCCGCCGGGCAGCCGCCGGATGAGCTTACCGTGCGGATCGAGCACCTGTACCTGCCGCATGCCGTAATGAGCTACGTAGAGATTGCCGGCCGCGTCGAGCGCGATACCATCGGGTTGATTGTCGATCTGCTCGCCTTCCTTTGCCGGAAGATCGGCGAACACCTTCATCGGGCCCACCTGCCCGGGCTTGATCACCGGATAGGCGAGGATGCGGTTGTGCTTGCTCTCCCCCACTAACAGCGTCTTGCCGTCCGGGCGCAGCACGATGCCGTTAGGGTAGCTGAGGCCACCCGCGACCCAATGCGTGACGCCTTGCGGATCGACATAGTGGACGGTGCCGATGGGTTTGTCCTCCGACCCGCCGGGATCGGTGAAGTAAAACCCGCCCTTGGGGTCTAGCGTGAGATCATTGGGCCCGCGCAACGCCTTGCCGTCGCACTCGGACGAAGCCTTGCCGATCACTTTTCCGTTCGCGTCGAGGTGAAGCACGGCGTGGCTGTCTGCGTCGCAGACCAGGTGGGTGCCGTCGGCCAGGACTTTGTGTCCGTTGGGTGCGCCCGTCTCGGCCCAAATACTCGTGGAGATGGTCGAATCGCCGGCAAAGACAACCTGCGTGATGTGGCGTCCGTGGGAGATGTAGCCGTTGCCGTCGTGATCGAAGACGATGCCTTCGCAGTAGCTGGGGACGCGCGCGATTTCGATGGGTTGCGGTGCTGGTTGGGCGGAGGCAATCCAAGCCAAGCCCAGCAACAGCACGCCCGACGGCTTCACAAGCATGTTGGTGATTATAGCCGAAGCGCGTTTGCGGCTCGAAAGGGCTTACGGTGCAATCGCGGCCCACGCTCGTAACGGGGACGAGGGTCAGGCTGTCATCGACATCCGTCGGCGTTTGAGGAGAGTGGTGAAGTCCGCGGCGGCGACGGGTGGACTGATGATATGGCCCTGCACTGCGTCGCACTTCTTCAGTCTCAGGAAGTCCATCTGCTCTTCGGTCTCGACGCCTTCGGCCACGACCCTTAGGTCGAGGCTGTGGGCCAGCGCCAGCAGGCCGGTGGCGATCGCCGCGTCGCCCGGATTGGTTGCGATCTGGCGCGTGAAGGATTCGCTGATCTTGAGGACGCTGATGGGAAACCGGCGTAGATAGATCAGCGAGGAATAACCCGTACCGAAATCGTCCAGCGCAATTTCAACGCCCCGGGCGTACAACTCGACGATGGGTGTGATGGTCGTATCCGCGTTCTCGACCAAGGCGCTCTCGGTCAGCTCGAGCAGCAACAGGCTGGGATCGAGACCCGACTGCTCGAGAGTGCGGTTGACGACCTCAAATACGTCGTGGCGGTTGAACTGCCGCGGGGAGACGTTCACGGATAACTGTAGCGACGGAAGGCCGTCTTTCTCCCAAGCCTTCGTCTGCTCACAGGCCGTGCTGAGCAGCCACTCGCTCACGGGGATGATCAAGCCGGTCTCTTCCGCCACGGGGATGAAGTCGTTCGGTAAGACCAACCCACGCTCGGGATGCTGCCAGCGCAATAACGCTTCGCAGCCGGTGATCCGCGCCGACGCCAAGTCGAAGATTGGCTGGTAGTAGATCAGAAACTCGTTACGCTCCAAGCCGCGCCGCAGGTCTCTTTCCAGGTTGAGCCGCTCGACGGCGCGGGTCTTCATCTCCGGGTCGAACATGGCGTAGCCGGCCTTGCCGTGTTCCTTGGCGCGCGACATGGCAGCATCGGCGTCCCGCAAGATGTCCTCGGCGCGCTGGTGCGCCGCGGAGTTAAAGGTGATGCCGATGCTCACCGCGGCGAAGATCTCCTGATCCGCGACGTGGAACGGGCGGGCCAGCTCCCTTTGGATGGCCTCGGCGATCTGAGAGGCCTCGAGTTCCTCGCGGAGATCATCGAGCAGAATGGCGAATTCGTCTCCGCCCAACCTAGCGATCGTGTCGTTTGGGCGAACGCAGGTCTTGAGCCGTTCTCCGATCGACACGAGCAGTTCATCGCCCACGAGATGCCCAAGGCTGTCGTTGACGACTTTGAGGCGGTCAACATCGAGAAAAAGGAGGGCGAACAGACAGTCAGGATGGTTGTGCGCGTGACGTCCTGACACCGCCAACCGCTCCATAAAGTAGGTGCGGTTGGGCAGGCCGGTGAGCGGGTCGTGCATGGCGGCTTGCACTAACCGCTTTTCTGCCTCGCGGTAGCGAGTGACGTCGGTGTGAGAACCGACCAGGCGTTTGGGACGGCCTTTGTCGTCGCGCACCGCGATGCCACGGCTCAGCATCCAACGGTAGCTGCCGTCGCGGTGACGCATGCGGTGCTCGAACTCGAAAACCGAGGTTTGGCCACGCAGGTGGTTGAGCAAGTCGGCACGAAGCCGCGTGCAGTCTTCCGGGTGGACGCGACGGAACCATTCCAGCGGCCCGTGGCCTAACTCGTCTTCAGCGAAGCCCAGCAGGCCCTCCCATCGGGCGGAGAAGCGTATCTCGTTCTTCCGCAGGTCCCAGTCCCAGAAACCGCCTTCGGAAGCCGGGACGGCAAGCCGGTGGTTTTCCGTCGGCTGGGTATCCACTTGACTCAGGTGACCCCAAGATGTAGTGTAGGGCCTGGTGGAGGATTACCCGCGCGACCAACTCGAATTCGAGTCTCACTTTGCGAGCGAGGAGGCTTGCCGCGACTATCTGTTCGCCTTGCGCTGGCCAGAGGGTTTCCGCTGTCCAAGGTGTGGGCATGAGCGCGCTTGGCCGGTGCGCAAAGTGTGGTTCGAATGCGCTCGCTGCGGGCGGCAAACCTCCGTCACCGCCGGCACGATCTTTCAAGACACACGCAAGCCGCTGCGGCTGTGGTTCCGGGCGATGTGGACCATCACCACGCAGAAGAATGGGGCCAGCGCCCTGGGTCTACAGCGCGTTCTGGGACTGGGCAGTTACCAAACCGCCTGGCCTTGGATGCACAAGCTGAGGCGAGCGATGGTGCGCCCGGGGCGGGAGCGATTGACGGGCCTCGTCGAGGTCGATGAGACCTACTGGGGCGCTGAAGAAGAAGGGGTAATCGGCCGGCAGACCGAGCGTAAAGCGTTGATTGCAGTCGCCGCGGAAGAGAGAGGCACCGGGCTGGGGCGCATCCGCATGCAGCGCGTTCAGAACGCCTCGGCGGCCAGTTTGATGCCCTTCGTCGAGGAGTCGGTCGAGCCGGGCAGCGTGGTTGTTACCGACAACTGGTCGGGCTACGATCCGCTCAAGAAGAAGGACTACCAGCGTCGTATCATCTCGATTAACAACCGCCGCGAGCAGGCCTCGCAGCTACTGCCGAGGGTGCACTTGGCGATCTCGCTACTCAAGCGCTGGATGCTGGGCACGCATCAGGGGGCGGTCAGCCACGAGCATCTGGACTACTATCTCGACGAGTTCGTGTTCCGCTTCAATCGGCGCAGATCACGCAGTCGGGGCAAGCTCTTCTACCGCCTTGTGCAGCAGGCCATGGCGGTGGAGCCGACGCCGTACCGCTCGATCGTCGCCGATTGGGACGCTAAGACGCTGTGAGCCCAACTACAAGATGTTGAGGTCACCTGAGTCAAGTGGATACCAGGCTTCCGTCGAATCCCGAAGGGCGGCTTCGAAGCCATCTCGCTCAACTCGTAACTTCGCTTCTACCGCTGCGATCTGTTCGGCCGCCGAGGCAGCCTGCCGGGCCAACTCGGCGCTGGCGCGGTCGGAGTGGACGACCAGAAGAGTGACCGACGCAGCGAACGCAAGGCCCACAAACAACACCCATCCGGAGTCGTCTACGAGGTCGGTGGAACGGCGGGCCGTCCACCAAGCGAAGGCGGCAGCCGAAAGGGTGATCAGAAGGACTAAGAGGGATGGTATGTAGCTTGTAAGGAGTCTAGAGACGGGGGTGCGGTGAGCTTGCTCTCGTTCCGGCGATCGGCCACCCAGGATCTGCAGCTTCCACCGTTTGCCATCTGCCGCCGAAAGAGTCGCCCGCATTCGAAGCTCTGCCCTCCAGTTCTTGCCTCCCCCCGGCCGACGCGGCGAAGCCGCCACACCTGGGCTGAAACCGGAACTTGGATTGAGCTGCTTGTGCGGGAACCAAAAACAAACTGCTCAGAGAATGTTTGTTATATGAGTACTCTTCTATCGAATGGCGACGCCGAAGTCAAGTCCAGGCAATGTCTCAGTTTCAGGTACGCTCCATGCCCCACCGAAGCAGTCGTCTTCACGCTGAGGCGCTACCGTTTTCTCACAGCCCGCCATACAACGGTAAGATGAACTTCGACCACGCACTCGACCGAGGATTCACTGCCATGCCAAAAGCTGCCACCCTTCCCTCCGCCGTTTCCTCCACACAGAAGTCCCAGGAGTATTTCGAGCGTGCCTCCCGCGTGCTAGCCGGGAAGGTGGGGCATGACCTGCGGCATATTGAGCCGCTGCCCCTCTACATCGAACGTGGACTGGGAAGCCGTAAGTGGGATGTGGACGGCAAGGAGTACATCGACTTCTTGATGGGGAACGGCGCGTTGCTGCTGGGACACGCCCCGCCGGAAGTAATCGAGGCGATCCGGGAGGCCGTCGTCTACGGGACCCATTTCGGCAGCGACCATCCGCTACATATCCAGTGGGCCGAGTTGGTGCAGAAGCTCGTGCCCTCCGCCGAACGTGTCCGCTTCGTCAACTCCGGGACCGAGGCGAATCTCTTGGCTCTCCGTGTCGCTCGCGCCTTCACAAGACGCAACAAGATCCTGCGCTTCGAGGGTCACTTTCATGGTTGGCATGACGATGTCGTGCACGGCTTCCATCCGCCCTTTGCAGCCGACGGGTCGCTGGGAGTGCCCCCGCAGGTGCGCGACAACATGGTGGCGATTCCCGCGGGCGACCTGAACCTGGTTGAGGAGGTCCTGTCGAAAGACCGCGACGTGGCCGCGGCGATCATCGAACCCTCGGGAGCCTCCTGGGGCCGCGTGCCGCTCGATCCGGACTTCCTGCGAGGCCTGCGGCAGATCACCGCGCGCCGGGGAGTGGTTCTGATCTTCGACGAGGTGGTCACGGGATTTCGCTTTAGTCCCGGCGGGGCGCAACAACTCTACGGCATCAAGCCGGACCTGTCGAGCTTTGCCAAGATCCTCGCCGGCGGCATGCCCGGTGGCGCTGTTGTCGGCCGGGCCGACATCGCCGAAATGTTCGACATGACGGGCGACCCCCGCCACGACCGCTACGAACGCGTGACGCATCTCGGGACGTTCAACGCCGCCCCGCTCTCGGCTGCCGCCGGCATCGCCGTCCTCACTCAGGTCGCCACCGGCGAGCCCACCTCGCGCGCGAACACCATGGCCGAGCGCCTGCGAACGTCTTGGGACGCGGTCATCGAGCGCCACGATGTTTCGGGCCTGGTTTACGGCCCTTCGTCGACCTTCCACGTGTACTTCGAGACCGATCCCGATCGTATTCGCAAGGCCTCGAGCCGCCAGGACTTTGTCACCGGCGACGCCCTGCGCATCAAGACCATGCCGCCGGCGCTCATCACCGAATACCAGAAGCAGCTCCGCGCACGCGGCATCGACTTGATGAGCTACACCGGCGGCTGCGTCTCAGCGGCTCACACCGACCGCGACATCGACGAGGCGACGGCCGCGTTCGAGGCAACATTGACAGCGTTGTTGGACCAGGATCTAGTCAAGAGACTCTAAGCCACGCCCGACGGGAGGCCCCATTCATGAAGCTGATCTGCTCACTCCTTCTGCCACTAGCGCTCTGGGCGGCCAAACCACCGGCCCCGGTCGTTGGTCTCGGCGGCATCGTCCACGAAACGAACACCTTCAATCCCAAGAAGACGACCGTCGAAGACTTCGAGGAGGGCCTGCGTGGTGCCAAGGGAATCTTGCGCGGCCAAGAGATATTCGACGAGTACACCGACGCCAACAACACCACGGCCGGCCACGTCGCCGGCGCCAAGCAGCACGGCTTGCGGCTTCACCCCACCCTGATCGCCGGCCCGCAGACCATCGGCATCGTCACCAAGCCGGCCTTCGACCTCCTCACACAGGAGCTGATTGAACGCCTCAAAGCCGCGCCGAAGCTGGACGGCATTCTGCTCTACCTGCACGGGACGATGGTCGCCGAGGGCCACCCTCACGCTGATGCCGAAGTCGTACGCCGCGTTCGCAAGGTCTTCGGTAACGACATCCCGATCGTGGTCACCTCTGACTTCCACGCCAACGTCTCCGAGGAGATCGTCGAGCTAGCGACCGCCGTCGTCACCTACAAAGAGAATCCTCACCTCGACGCGAAAGAACGCGGTATCCAGTCGGCACGCATCCTCGCCGACACGATTCGCGGCAAGGTCAAGCCGGTGGCGGCGATCGAGAAGCCCGAGCTGTTCTACAACATCATCTTTCAGAACACGAACCGCGAACCGCTCAAGTCCATCACCGACGAGAGCCGTCGACTCGAGAAGAACCCGAAGATCCTGGCCGCGAGCGTCTCGGCCGGCTACCAGTGGTCCGACATTCCGGCGATGGGGCCGAGCGTGGTGGTCGTGACCGACAACGACCCGGCACTCGCGCGTCGCGAAGCCAAGCGCCTGGCGGACATGCTGATGGCGGTCGAGGACCAGCTCGTGCTCGACCTGCCGAGCCCGGCCGAGGCCGTCAAGGCCGCGATGGCCGGCGGCGAGTTCCCCGTCACGCTGATGGATACCGGCGACAACATCGGCGGCGGCTCCTCAGGCGACAGCACCTTCATCCTCGCCGAGCTGCTCAAACAGAATGCCCACGGCTGGGTCGTGGTCATCTCCGACGCGGCGGCGAATGAAGCGGCGTTCGCCGCCGGCGTGAACGGCGCGTTCGACCAGCTCGTCGGCGGCAAAACCGACACCTTCCACGGCAAGCCGGTGCGCATGCGCGGCCGAGTGAAGTCACTCCATGACGGCCGCTTCGTCGAGCCCGAGGTGCGCCACGGCGGCGGCCGCTACTGGGACATGGGCCCGACCGCGGTCATCGAGGCCGAGGGTTCCACGCGCGATCTGCCGAACGTCCTGCTGCTCACCAAGAAGCGCGTCATCCCATTCAGCTTGCACCAGTTGATCAGTTGCGGCGTCTACCCTGAGAGGCAGAAGATCCTGGTGGCGAAGGGCACGATCGCGCCTCGCGCCGCCTACGAGCCGATCTCAGCCAAAGTGATTGCCGTCGACAGCGCCGGCGTCACCGCCGTGAACCCTGAGCACTTCGACTTCAAGCACGCCCGGCGGTCGTTGGTCGGTGGGAAATGATCAAAGGTAGGTTGTTTCCTAACGGGAAGAAAGAAGCTCGACCATCTCGGCGGCCTTCGTCCGTCCGCCGTGCGTCTTGCTGACCTTGGCGAAGAACACCTTCCTTGCCTTGTCCATCAGGAAGGTCGAGGGGTAGGCGGTCTCGCGCGGGGCGTCCCAACGCAGGCCGTAGAGGTTGGTGAATTTGTACCCGGGATCCAACAGCACATCGAAGTTCTCGGGCAGCGTTTTGCCTTCGATGAACTCGTTGGCGCGCCCTTGGAGATTGTCGGCAGGGCCGGGATAGACCATCACCACACGCGCGCCGGCGCCGGCGAAACCCTTGGCGTGACTGATGAAATCTTGTACCTGCCGGCTGCAAATGGGGCATTGATAGCCGGGAAAACCGCGCAACACCAGCAGGACCACCGGCCCCTTCGCTGTGACGTCCGAAAGCTTCACCTCTGCGCCCTGAACCGACCGCAGTGCGAAGTCCGGTGCTTGGTCCCCCACGCCCGGTGTCGAACCCGCGACGGCGCCCTCGACCGCCATCAACATGGCCGCGAGCAAGCCAACGTCGGCGAAAATCCTGCCGGCTAGACGAGTCATCTTGGAACGCTCCTTTGACGGGGCACAGCAACGCAAAACGGTAAGAGCGGACTGGCGACCGTCCTATACTGTCATGACGCTCGCCTACTGCCGGCGGTTACGGCAATGTGTGCTCCAAATCGAGCGCGGTTCGCGGCGCGTGGACGGGGCCGCCCGTTACGAGCATCCAGTGAAACCGTTCGTGTCTGTGCGGTTGAAGAAAGATGGCGGGAGCGACGGGACTCGAACCCGCGGCCTCCGGCGTGACAGGCCGGCGTTCTAACCAACTGAACTACGCCCCCGAAAACGAGGTGGCAAGCGGCTGCCGGGCAAAAACAACGCCGCTCCACCCATCGGGTGTTGCGGCGACCCGAGCCAGCCCTACCTATGTTTGATGCTAACACGGGCCCAGCGTTGCATGCAATGAAACACGACGATCGTGTCAACGCCCAATAGAAATGTCCCCCTCGGTAGCTCGATAGAAGTGTCCCCTTGTGTTTCTTGTTCGTAGGAGAGATATCGTCGTCGTCGGGGCTGTGGAACTGTGGGAATCGCGTAGCGATTTCCAAGGGGCGGTGGGAAGGGTGGAAAACCATCCACCGCTCCTCGAACCCGGTACTGCTGCCTCGAGAGATTTTCCACGCTTTCCATCCGACCCGGCATTTCCACAGCCCTCTTATGTATTCGCAGCCCGTTTTTTCCGTAACACAGCTCGCCGCCAGGGGTGGTCCGCCGCCGGCTTGCGCCCGCCCCCCGGACGCTGCTGTGGTGCTGGCTTCGTCCGCAGCTGTGGCGTCGGCGTGGCGATCACGTCGTGCTCGATCTCGTGCCCGTCAAACCTCACCTGCAAGCTCTCATCGCGCCACTGTTGGACCGTCACCCGTGCCCCCGCCCCCACGCCCTGGTTGCGTTTCGGCTTCAACTGCAAACAACGATTCTCAAACCGCACCACCCGGTCGTTGCTCACCACCCGTTCGTACTCGCAACAGAACACCCCTCGCAGCTCGGTGCCGCGGGGGAGCGCCTGGTGAAAGTCCGCTCCCGCCGCCGGCTCACAGGCGAAGCGCTCGTTGTGCTCGGCCAAATACTCCTCGTCGAGATAACGGTTCGCCGCCTCGTACTCGACGATCCCGCGCAGCCGCATCTTCTTGATCAGGCGGTCTTGGTGCGTGCCGTGATGGCGCTCCACTCGGCCCTTGGCTTGCGGCGAGGAAGCCGCCATGATCGTAATGCCGAGCTTGGCACACATGCGCCCGAACTGCGTCTCGGGCTTGATGCCTGCCAGCGCTTCCCGCGACGTCGGCTGGCGCTGGTAGACGTTTTTCCAGTCGCAGTACAACGCCTTGGGAACGCCGTGTTGACGCACCCAGGCTGCGAGCAGATCGGCCGCGGCCCAGGTCGTTTCCTGGTCCGAGAAACGGCACAGCGCCACACCGGTCGCGTCATCGACGAAGTTCATCAGACAGGCTTTCGGGCCGCGTTCTTCCAGCCAGTGGTGGTGCGAACCGTCGAGTTGA
Organism: Bryobacterales bacterium; assembly: GCA_965261065.1. GTDB lineage: Bacteria > Acidobacteriota > Terriglobia > Bryobacterales > UBA6623 > JAKZVK01. The sequence continues at coordinate 1,695,467 of OZ253444.1, forward strand.
ATCAGCTCGCCGAAGTGCGCTTTGCGTTGGCGCCGGGTGCGATGCGGTTGGCGCTTGCGACGGCGGCTCCACAGACCCGCGGCGAGCATCCAGCGCCGCAGTGTTTCGCGCGGCACTTCCAGGCCGTGGTCGGCTGCCAGATGTTCCGACGCCAGCGTCGGCCCGAAGCGCTCGTGCCCCTCGCCCGCATAGTTCTCGCGCATCAACTCGAGAACCTGCTGGCGTCGCTTCTGATCGGCTCGGTTCGAAGCACGGCCGACGTTACCGTGCACCAAAGCCTTGGCCCCGCCCGCACGGTAACGCTTCTTCAGACGCTTCGCATGGCGGTAGCTGACCTCCAGCAGCTCGGCGGCTGCGGTCAACTTCAGTTCCCCTCGTTTCACTCGGCTCAGCACTTCGCCGCGCCTCAACTCCTTGGCACTCATCCATGTCCTTCCCACTCTCGGCTCCTCCTTCGGAGCCTCAGAGTAGGGGACATTTCTATTGGGCGCTCAAGGGGACATTATCATTGGGCTTCAACATGAAACACGACGATCGTGGCGCAGGCACTTTCTCGAACACGGCATGCCCGGCATTGAAAAGGACGCCCCGCGGCCCGGTCGTAAGCCCGCCGTCTCGCCGGAGACCGTGCAGGAAATCATCCTCAAGACCACCTGCGAGAAGCCGCCCAACGCCACCCACCGGAGCCGTCGTACGATGGCCGCCGCGGCCGGCGTCAGCGCCTCCACCGTGGGACGCCTTTGGCGCGCCCATGGCCTCAAGCCCCATCGCGTCAAGACCTTCAAGCTCAGCAACGACCCGCGTTTCGCCGAGAAACTCGACGACATCGTCGGACTCTGTCTGAACCCGCCCGCGCATGCTCTGGTTCTCTCGCTCGATGAGAAATCCCAAATCCAAGCCCTCGATCGCACCCAACCCGGCCTGCCGCTCAAGAAGGGACGCGGCCAACCGATGACCCACGATTACAAGCGCAACGGCAGCCGGTTCGGAACTGAAGAGAAGTGCATCAACCACTTCGAGCGCATCCGCTGGCCGGAGGGCGTTGTCTGCCCAAAGTGCAACGGCACCAAGACCTTCCGGTACGAATCCCCAGGGAAGACCGACAAGGTCCGCTACCTGCGCGGCTGCTCGACTTGCAAACATCGTTTCTCTGTCACCGTGGGGAGTATCTTCCACGACTCCCACTTGCCTCACCAAGTGGTTCCTGGCCATCTACATGATCTGCTCGGCCAAGCAAGGCGTCTCCGCTAAACAGCTTCAGCGAGAGCTTTCCGTTACCTACAAGACCGCTTGGTACATGTCTCATCGCATCAGGCTCGCTATGCAGGAAGAAAAGGATTTCCTCCCACTACTGTCCCAACGTCGATTCGTAGAGACGCTGTAAGTCACGATTTCACAGCGTGATAGGGTTGATTTCGAGGCAAATCGATTTGAACGCCATCGGCGGCCTGCCTGGCTGTACGATGCTGGTCATGCATGTCGGACGGACCGTTTTCTCGCAGCTGATGGATTTGTTCCCCTTGGTTGAGTTCCGCCGTTGCGTCGAGCGCTACCGGGGAAATCACAAGATCCAGCACTTTTGTTGTCTCGACCAGTTCCTGTGTCTCGCTTTCGCCCAACTCACCTCGCGCGAGAGTCTGCGCGATATCGAAGTTTGTCTCCGCGCCGTACAACCACGGCTCTACCATATGGGCTTTCGCGGCAACATCTCCCGCAATACGCTGGCGAATGCCAACTTGAAACGCGACTGGCGCATCTACGCCGATGTCGCTCAGGTCCTCATCCGCCAAGCCCGGCAACTCTACTCCCACGAAGATCGGGGGCTGGAATTGGAGCAGACAGTCTACGCCCTGGACTCCACCACCATCGATCTGTGCTTGTCCTTGTTTCCGTGGGCTCCCTTCCAACGCACGAAAGCAGCCGTGAAGGTCCATACCCTGTTGGACTTGCGCGGCAGTATTCCCAGCTTTATTCGCGTGACGTCGGCGCACGTGAGCGATGTCAGCGTGTTGGATGATCTCGTGCTGGAGCCGGGGGCCTGCTATGTCATGGACCGCGGGTACATTCATTTTGCCCGCCTCTATCGATTCACGCTGGCGGCCACTTTCTTCGTCGTGCGGGCTCGAAAAAACATGCAGTACCGCCGCCGCTACTCCCATCGCGTGGACAAAACGACGGGCCTGCGCTCGGATCAGACGATCGTACTCACCGGCCAGGATTCGGCCCGCGACTATCCCGCCCCCGCTCGGCTGATCCGCTATTGGGATGAGCCGCAGAACCTTCGCCTGCGTTTCCTGACGAACAATTTTCTGTTGCCTGCGCTCACGATTGCGCAACTCTACAAGCGTCGCTGGGATGTGGAATTATTCTTCAAGTGGATCAAACAACACCTCCGCATCAAGAAGTTCTACGGCACGTCGGCGAACGCGGTGAAGACGCAGATCCGGGTCGGGGTGATCGTCTATCTGATGGTGGCGATTCTCAAAAAACAGCTCGGCATCGAGGCCAGTCTCTCCCGAATTCTACAGATTCTCAGCGTCACCGTTTTCGAGAAGCCGGGTATCCACTTGACTCAGGTGACCCCAACATCTTGTAGTTGGGCTCACAGCGTCTTAGCGTCCCAATCGGCGACGATCGAGCGGTACGGCGTCGGCTCCACCGCCATGGCCTGCTGCACAAGGCGGTAGAAGAGCTTGCCCCGACTGCGTGATCTGCGCCGATTGAAGCGGAACACGAACTCGTCGAGATAGTAGTCCAGATGCTCGTGGCTGACCGCCCCCTGATGCGTGCCCAGCATCCAGCGCTTGAGTAGCGAGATCGCCAAGTGCACCATCGGCAGTAGCTGCGAGGCCTGCTCGCGGCGGTTGTTAATCGAGATGATACGACGCTGGTAGTCCTTCTTCTTGAGCGGATCGTAGCCCGACCAGTTGTCGGTAACAACCACGCTGCCCGGCTCGACCGACTCCTCGACGAAGGGCATCAAACTGGCCGCCGAGGCGTTCTGAACGCGCTGCATGCGGATGCGCCCCAGCCCGGCGCCTCTCTCTTCCGCGGCGACTGCAATCAACGCTTTACGCTCGGTCTGCCGGCCGATTACCCCTTCTTCTTCAGCGCCCCAGTAGGTCTCATCGACCTCGACGAGGCCCGTCAATCGCTCCCGCCCCGGGCGCACCATCGCTCGCCTCAGCTTGTGCATCCAAGGCCAGGCGGTTTGGTAACTGCCCAGTCCCAGAACGCGCTGTAGACCCAGGGCGCTGGCCCCATTCTTCTGCGTGGTGATGGTCCACATCGCCCGGAACCACAGCCGCAGCGGCTTGCGTGTGTCTTGAAAGATCGTGCCGGCGGTGACGGAGGTTTGCCGCCCGCAGCGAGCGCATTCGAACCACACTTTGCGCACCGGCCAAGCGCGCTCATGCCCACACCTTGGACAGCGGAAACCCTCTGGCCAGCGCAAGGCGAACAGATAGTCGCGGCAAGCCTCCTCGCTCGCAAAGCGAGACTCGAATTCGAGTTGGTCGCGCGGGTAATCCTCCACCAGGCCCTACACTACATCTTGGGGTCACCTGAGTCAAGTGGATACCCAGCTTCGAGAAAACGCCCATTTTACAGGTGTTGGAGGGCCTCGATTCCCAACTTCCACCACTCCATCCCTCCAACCAACTGACTCTATTCGACTTATGATGGGACAGTAGTGATTTCCTCCAGAAATTTTCCGGGATCGTCGAAGTTGACGAGACTTATGTAGGTGGCAAAGGATCAGGGACACGCGGGCGCGGAGCCGCCAATAAAGTTCCTGTAGTCGGAATGAAAGAGCGGACATCAGGCAAGGTCCGTATGCGGGCCGTTCAGAACGTCAAGGCCACCGTGTTGAAGGATTTCATCCGCGAGAATGCCGAGCCCAGGGCCGTCGTTCAGACCGACCGTTTCAAGTCCTACGGCTGGCTTGATGCCTCTGAGTTCGCCCACCAGACCGTAGACCACCGATTCGAGTACGTGAACTGGGAGACTGGAGCCACCGCCAATGGCGTCGAGAACGTCTGGTCTCTGTTCAAGGAACTGCCAACGCAGCGCCGGATGGGACTCCCACAATTGTTTTGGTTTGTGGGTGGAATTGCTGCCGAATGTAATGTTTCTCCGTCGGCCTTCGATTTGCAGATGATCCAGCGGCCGTTAGGCCGCCGTCGTACATCAACCTGAACTCCACGTCGAAACCTTGGATTATATCCGTTTCCTGAAAAGAATAATCCTCTCTCTTCGGAAGCTCATCAGCGACTACCCCGGGCCGGGGTACCTGATCAATCACAGCACACCCCCTCCGGTGATGCCAAGGGGATACTCGGCAACTAATAATCTAACTCTCCTCCAATCAAGCACTTGCTTCTCCCCGAGGGTCGTGGCCCTTCCACCTGCCTGCTAACTGTGTAATCGAAGGATAGAGAGACCAAAGCGAAGCTTGGGACTGGAATGGACCCGAAAAGCGAGACCAGGAAAGAAGGGACAATGAACCAGGGAACGGGAAGGAGGTTCAATTGTCTCGAAGACGATTCACGAAGGAGTTCAAGCTGGCGGCCGTCCGGCGGCTCGAAGCCGGCGAGTCGGGCTCGGCTCTAGCACGCGAGCTCGAGGTGAAGCGCGAAAAGCTCTACGACTGGCTGGCACAAGTCGAGCGCTACGGCGTCGAGGGAGCTTTTCCCGGCGCTGGACGGCGTCCGGGCGGCAGCGCCCGCGTCGAGCCCGGCCGCGAAGCCCAGACCCGTCTCGCGGAGCTGGAACGCAAAGTTGGCCGCCAGGCCAGGGAGATTGATTTTTTGTCCGCAGCCTTGCGGCGTGTCGAGGATCTGCGCCGGCCGAGCATCGTCAGTGGAACCGGCGCGTCGCTAACGAAGTACGAGCCGCAAGGCGGCAAGGCAACATGAGCGCACGCGATTTGTGCCGCTTGAGCGGGCTGGCGCGAGCCAGCCTCTACCGCCAGGGCAAACCCGACCGCGAGCCGGTCGGGGAACTGCGGCAGGCCATTGTCCAGGCCGCCTTGGACCATCCGGCCTACGGCACCCGGCGGACGACCCAACAGGTGCGCCGTCAAAAGCTACTGGTCAATCGCAAGCGCGTGCAGCGGGTGATGCGCGAAGAGAATCTCTTGCGGCGACGTCGCCGCACCGTTCCGCAAACGACCGATTCGAAGCACTCGTTGCGGTGTTACGAGAACCTGACGCGCGAGGTCCAACCCACGGGTCCCAACAAGCTGTGGGGCTCGGATCTCAGCTACGTGCGATTGGGAAACCACTTCGTCTATGTGGCGGTGGTGTTGGACGTGTATTCGCGGCGCGTGATGGGTTGGGCCGTGGGTCCGAACCTGAAAACCGAATTGCCGCTGGCGGCGCTGCACCAAGCGTTGAGCAGCCGGCGTCCGGCGCCGGGTTGGATTCATCATTCCGATCAAGGTTCGCAGTACGCTGCGGAAGCTTATGTGGCCACACTGCGGCAAGCGGGCGCGAGGATATCGATGAGCCGCAAAGGCTGCCCGCAGGACAACGCGTACGTGGAAAGCTTTTTCAAGACTTTGAAAAGCGAGGAAGTCAACTGCAACGAGTATGAAAGTTTGGCCCAGGCGCAGGCCGCGATCGGGGCTTATATTGAGCAGGAATACAATCGCACACGATTGCATTCGTCGCTGGGCTACCGGCCGCCGCAAGAGTATGAGCGGCTGTGGGAAGAGGCGGCTGACGCCGCCTGAGTTTTCGTAAGGCATGAGCAGATCTATCGATCCGATGGCGCAGCACAAGGCGGGATGCGGCCTGAGTAGGCGCACACCCCGCCCTCATCGTTTCGATGAGTCTGCGGCCGGGTATTCCTTGGCGGGTTGCTCTCCAGCAGAGCCCGCCTCCGCTTCCCCGGCTAACTTGATCATGCCCCCATTGGGCTGGATTCGCTATGCTTTTTCAGTCAACTGCAACCCGTCCCTAATTTCTTGGCCTCGCCGTAGGGGTCCAGTCCAGACCGTCCCAAATCGTCCCATCGACACGGTCTCAAGGGATGCTTCCGGGGGCCGGTGGTGGAGAATCGGGGCAGGTCATGAAGCGTGTGTGACCGTAGCGCGGATCTCGCTTTTGAGATCCGCGGCCATGACTCAGTTCAAGTAATACGTGCGATAGAGCGTGTCGCGTTGCTTGGGGATGAAGCCGGCGTCGCGGATCATGCGGCGGAGGTCTTCTTCGGAGGCGGAGTGCTGGGCGCCGGCTTGGCGGACGACGTTCTCTTCCAGCATCACGCTGCCGACGTCGTTGCCGCCGAAGCGTAGGCCGAGTTGGCAGACCTTGAGGCCTTGGGTGACCCAGGAGGTCTGGATATTCACGACGTTGTCGAGAAAAATGCGCGAGATGGCGAGGGTTTTGAGGAAGTCGACGGCCGTGGTTTCTTCGGTGACCTTGCGGCCCAGCGCCGTGTTCTCGGGCTGGAAGGGCCAGGGGATGAATGCCGTGAAGCCGCCGGTCTCTTCTTGCAATTGCCGCAACGTCTCGAGGTGGTTGACGCGGTGCTCGACGGTTTCGCCGCAGCCGAACATCATGGTGGCGGTCGTGCGCATGCCAAGCTGATGCGCCGTGCGGTGGACGTTGATCCAGTCGGCGGTGGTGCATTTGAGGCGCGCGATCTTGAAGCGCACGTCGTCGTCGAGAATCTCCGCGCCGGCGCCGGGGATCGAGTCAAGCCCGGCGTCGCGCAGCCGCGCTATGGTGTCGCGGATCGTCAGATCGCTGACCTCGGCGATGGTGAGGATCTCGGGGGCCGACAGGCAGTGCAGGTGAATCGGGTAGCGCTGCTTGATCGAGCCGAACAGGTCTTCGAAGTATTCGATCTTGAGGTCGGGGTTGACGCCGCCTTGCATCAGGACGCCGGTGCCGCCCAGGTCGATGGTCTCCTGGATCTTCTCGAAGATCTCTTCCTTGGGTAGCACGTACCCTTCTTCGTGTCCCATCGGGCGATAGAAGGCGCAGAAGCTACAGTACTCGGTACAGAAATTCGTGTGGTTGATGTTGCGGTCGATGATGTAGCTGGCCACGCCCTCGGGATGGAACTTGCGGCGGATCGAATCGGCCTCCATGCCGATGCCGATCAGGTCATCGCCGGCGAATGCGTCGAGCGCTTGCGACTGGGTCATACGCGACTGGGTCATAGTGGCGCCGTTTCCTGGGTCGGGCCCGCTGGGGGACTGTATCGAACTCGTCAGTCGCGTTCACCCACCGTGGCCGGCTCCAGGTACTTCAGCTCCGGGGCCTTTTCGATGAGCCCCAACTCGGCCGCGGACCGCATGAAGAGATCGACGCTGCGCTGCTCTTCGTCACCAAACTCATAGTGGATGTGGTTCGTCAAGTAGCGGCGGACCAAGTCCTCGGGCAGATCGCGATTCTTGCTCTCGACTGCGATGATGTCGTCGATGTGTTCGCGGCCGTAATCGGCCGACGCTCCGAAGAGAGCCACGTCGTCAGGCTCGGCCACCAGGTTTTTGATGGCCCACACGGCGAACACCATGGGCGCGCCGGTCAACTCCATCCACTCGGCCCCGAGGTCGTAGACGAACAAGGGCTGCCCGCGCCACTCGGTTTGGCCGGGGTCGAGGCGCAAGGCCGGATCCCCGATGATCAACGCGGCGTCGGCCAACTCGAGCATCTCGTCGAGCTTCGGCGGATAGGGGCGCACGCGCGGCCGGATGCCGTGCCGGCGGGCCAGCAGCACCTGGGCCAGCATCACCGAAGTTCGGGAGCTGGTATCGGCGGCGAACGACTCGATCGTCTCGATGGGCTTGCGCGAGAAGAAAAGAATGCTGCGCACCGCTCCGCGGGAGGCAATCGAACATCCCGGCACGACCATTAAGTCCGGTTGCCGGGCGAGCGCGATGACCGGCACGAGGCCGATGTCGGCCCCACCGGCGCGGAGTTCGTCGGCGCACTCCGAGGGCAGTGAGAAGTGCACATCGAAGACGCCTTGCTGGGGTCCGTGCAACAAGCCCCAGACGAGCGGCGACGTGTTCAGAAAACCGACGGCCGAAACCCGGCGTTTCTCTCTCATACGGGAGGTTTCTCATTCTAGCTAAAGCGGTCTGGGATCGCTCGGAAGGGCGGGAGAGGAGAGGCTGCGGATCTCAGAATCGAGATCCGCGCTATGGGCTTGGGAGCGGCGGGGCGGCTAGGATGGAGCAGCCCGGCCTTGGAGTCCGCGGCCACGGCGGGCGGTTTCGAAACTCACATCGCGGAGTGTTTGGAGGAATCCTATGAGCGAAGAATCAGTGGACGCATCAGGCGCATCACGCACAGTAGGCACACTGGGACGGCGCGGCTTTCTTTCCGGCCTGGGCACGATGGCCGCGGCGCAGGCCTTGCTGTCCGACGCGGTCGCGGCGCAGTCGAACCCGGCGGCGAATGTCGAGGACCGGGCTTCGACGATCAAGATCACCAAGTTGACGTCGACACCGGCCAATCCCAAGTGCATCGTCAAGATCGAGACGAACCACGGCATCACCGGTTGGGGCGAGATCAGCAACGTCCAGCCGCGGGTGGCGACGGCGCTCGCGAACTCAATCTTCGAGTTGCTCGACGGGCAGAACCCCACTCGCATCGAGCACCTGTGGCAGCGCATGTACCGCGCGCACCGCAACCTGCGCGGCGGGCCGTTCATGGTGCACACGATCTCGGCGATCGATATGGCACTGTGGGATATCGCCGGCAAGCTGTGGGGCGTGCCGGTCTATCGGCTGCTGGGCGGGCCAACGCGCGAGCGCATTCGCGTCTACCACACCGACCGCGCGCGCAAGATCGGCACCGGCGGGCCGCATCCGTTCTCCGGTACGCCGAACGAGGTCGAGGCGCTCGTCAACAAGGTGAAGCAAACGCGCGAGCGCATGGGCCCGGATGCCGCCATCATGTTCGACGCGCATTGCTCGATGCCGCCGCCGCTGTTGATCCAGTTCGCCGGGGCCATCGAGCCCTACGACGTCATGTGGATTGAGGAAGCCGCGGTCTACGGCAACATCGAGATCTTCAAGCGGCTCAAGCAGCAGATTCGCATACCGCTGGCGACCGGCGAGAAGGACCGCACCATCTGGGGCGTGCTGCCGTACCTGATGCACAACGCGATCGATATCTTGCAGCCCGACTGCGGTTTCGTAGGCGGTATCACGCAGATGAAGAAGATCGCGGCTCTTGCCGAGACCTTCTACGTGCCGCTGGCGCCGCATTGCACGATGACGCCGGTCGGCATGACCGCCAGTTTGCATGTGGCGGCGTCGATCCCGCTGTTCCTGATTCACGAGGGCTACTCGCCCGACAACCGTCTGCCGGGGTTGGCGCGGAGGAGCTGGACGCTGGACGACGAGGGGTATGTTTCACTGCCCGAGGGGCCGGGGCTTGGGGTTGAGATTGATGAGGTTCGACTGGCGGAATTGTCGGCCGACCCCGAGCGCAAGTTCCAGTGGCCCGAGCGTTTCAACCCGGATGGGTCGGTGCAGGATTATTGAGCGGGCGGTTCCTCTTATTAGTCCGCGCCAGGGGTGGTCATGAGCGGGTGGCCGAGGGTGTCGCCGTTGGCTTCGAAGCCGTCGCGGTCGACATCGACGAAGATCGGGTTGGTATAGGCGACAGGACGCCAGCGGCCCTGGGGCGCGAGGCCCCAGCCTAGTTCGAGCGTCGTCGTTTCGCCGGTGGCGACAACGATCAGGTGCGCGTCCCGCTGCAGCGTGACGCGGACCGTTTCACTGAACTTCACCACACCGTCGGAGAACATGCCGGGATTCAAGTCCTTGCGGAAGTTGTACTGCTCGGGCTGGCGGCCGTTGACCAGCACTTGCACGCGGTCGATCTCGATCCAGTTCGGTGTTTGGACCTCGACGTTGAGATCGATGGAGCCCTCGCTGATGACGGTGGAGCCGATCGGCTGACCGTCGGTCGTTTCGACCTTCAGGAACGGCCCGTTGGTGATCATCATCTGCCCGGCTTTGGAGTTGCGAATGACCTCGGAGGGGTCGATATCGCCCGGCTCGTCGGTCGAGCTGGGGACGTAGGTGCGCCAGTCGCCGACGCCGCCTCCGAAGACGCGGTGGGCGTCGCTGACCGCCACGCACCACAGGCGCCGGCCTTGGTTGAGCATTTGTAACCAGCCGAAGGTTCGGTTCTGGCCTGTGCGGCGGTTCCAGCCCTTGTAGTTGGGATTGAGGTTGAGGATCTCGGCGCTCCAAACTTCAGCGGCGTCGATGAGTTCCTCGAAGCCAGTGAAGCCCCCGTCGCGTACGCCATCGCGGTCGCGGTCAAAGAACACCGTGCCGACGGTGGGATGGTTCGCCTGCACCCAGCGATCGGCGTCGCCGGCGAAGAGATCCACGCCGACGCGCGGGTTGACACCGACATCGTGGCGCGAACCGCCCTCAAGGTCGGGAGTGCCCCAGTTGCGAAGCACGATGGCGTTGATACGCGGGTCATAGTTCCACAGCGGCGCGCCCCCGTTTTGCGACAGCGGGTTGGGCGTCAGCGGAAACGAGTTGAAATGCTGTCCGCTGCCGGTCAACTCGATGCCGGGCACAGTGCGGATGCGCCGGCTCAACCCCAGACGGTCGATGTGGGGCTGCCAGTCGTAGATGCGGTTGTGCTCGGTGGTGGGCGCGAACTCGACGTGCTCGGCAGCGATGTTGATGAGGCGGTCGGTGGTGTTGCAGTAGTTGTCGCCACTGGGCGTGGAGTGCGAGTGGTAGTCGGTGCTGATCCAGCCGCTGGTGTCAACGGTTCGCTTGAGCGTCGCCGTCAACTCGACGGTTTCTCCCTTGGCGACCTTGATGGGCTGCTCAACCAAATCGAACTCGGGCCCGTGGGTGACGCGGACCAGATAGTCACCGGGTGGAATTTGCTGGTCGACGCGGCCGTCGTGCGTTTGATATTGATGGTTGCCGCCGTGGGCGCGGTAGTCGGTGCCGAGGTTCGGTGACAGGGTCGGCAGAACACCGACGAACTGCACTTTGGCCGGTGACATGGCGCCTGATTCATCGCGGATCTCAATGCGAACGCGCGAGGCTTTCGACACTGTGAGATCAAGGTTGGCCGTTCCACCGCCCTTGACCGAGACGCTTTTCTCGAAGGGGTCGCGCCCGATGTCTTCGCCGCGCAGCTCGTATTCTCCGGCGGGCAGATGGAACGAGAACGCGCCGTCGCTGTCGGGGTACTGCTGCAACGAGACACCCGCCACGTCGACGAACAGGCTGGCGCGAATCGCGGCCTCGCCGTCGGGGTCCTTGACTGAGCCCGAGATGGTACCTGAGTTTCCGGACAGCGCCTGCACGACCCCATAGGCCGCCAGGGGAGCGTCAGCCACACCCAGCGCCACTTTGTAGACCTTCTCGTCACCGGGGTTGAGCCGGACTTCGCCCTCGGGCAACGGCACGCCGCCCGTTGGCCCCACGGCGTAGGCACGCTTGTCGAACGGGTCAATGCTGTCTCCGACGAAAGTGGCGCCGGCCCGTTTCTCGTCGGAGAGGCCTTTCCAGAGCGGTGCGGGGGTGATGATCTTCGACTCCTGCGATTCGTTGCGATAGGTCGAGGTAACCAGAATGTGTTGCCAATCGTGCTCCAGGCGATACTCGTGGCGTGTGTAGAGGCCGTCGCCCTTGGGGGCGGTGCGCACGGCTTCAACGACCGCCGCGCCACCCGAGCCGTCGTCGACGATCTTGACGTACGACATTTCTCCGCCCTCGCCGCCGGGACGGAACGCCGTCAACTGGTCGTTGTCTTCGCCGCGCAGGTCGAGGTCGTAGACGCAGCCCTGCAGCACCTGGACGTAGTCGGTCGTCATGTTGGCGCGGCGCAGGGGCTGGGCGCCGGAAACCAGCGCGTGCACCTTGTTGTTGCGGAGGACGAAGTCGCCGAGAATGCCGTCGGCTTCCTTGCCCTTGGGCAGCAAGTCGGTGTTGTGCCTGCCAATCTCGACGGCGATGACCTTATCGCGTTGGGCGGTTATCCCCCAAACGAAAAGAAGAACGAATGATAGGACAACGATGAGTCTCTTCCGCATTTCTGTCTCCGGGCCGTAATCGCTACTCAACCGCGCGATGTCATTCTACACGACATACTACGCAGCGCTTGTTGAGCGCTGAATCCGATGGGGATGCGTAAGCGCCACCTCCGCGCTGCCGGGCGCTGGGTTGGACGGACTCCGTCGGGTTCGCCGGCGGAGCCTGGATCGGGATCGTAGCGTTTGGTTTTGCCCACTCGACTCACTGGGCGGCGGTACGGGGAGAGGCCAGTTCGGCGTCGATGATCTTGCTGAAGGCGCTGAGCGGCAGGGCGCCCTTGGCCTCGATGCCGTTCACAAAAAAGATGGGCGTCGATTGCACGCCCAACGAGGCGGCCTCGTTGAGGTCGGCATTGATCAGCGATTCGTTCTTGCCGGAGTCGAGACACTCGCCGAAAGAGAGCGTGTTGAGATCGAGCTCCGTTGCAATCACCGCGAAGTCGGATTTGCGAATCCGCGAAAGCCCGAATAGCTTGTCGTGATACTCCCAGAACTTGCCTTGGTCGCCGGCGCAGCGGGCGGCCTCGCCGGCTTTTTGGGCCTGGGGGTGGATTTGCCGCAGCGGCAAGTCCTTGTAGATCAGGCTCACCTTGTCGCCGTACTTGTCGAGGATTTGTAGCAGCGTCGGTTGCACGCGCCGACAGTAGGGGCATTGGTAATCGGAGTACTCGACGATCGTCACCTGGGAGTTGGCGGGGCCGCGTCGTGGTGAGTTCTCGAGGTTGAAACGTAGCCGCGGCGCGGTCAGCATGACCGCCACATCGCTTTTCTTCCGCAAGCCGTCGATCAGTTGCCGTTGCAGTTTCTCCCGCTCCTCGCTCTTGAGAAACTTGACGATTTGATCACGAATGGCTTCGAGGGGTTGCTTAATACGGCTTTTCTGAGCCTTGTAGAAAGCGCTCACCTCTTCTTCGGTGGGGTCCTCGACCTTCCTGTCGATCTCGTGACGGAGGAACTCGGGCGTAGTCATGTCTTGCTCGGCAGCCGCCTTCTCGACGAGCCGGTCGCCGATGAGCTCATCGAGGGCTTCGAGCCGGGCTTGGTAAGCCTGCTGCTGGAGACGGGTGAGTTTCGGCGAGATGTTGAGGTCTTTCTCCTTGATTGGCCGGCCATCGACCGTCGCCACAACGGTTTCCGGGTCTTGCGATAGCTGGGCCCAGGCCGGAGGCGACAGGAAAAAACAGACGGCAGCGAGCAGGCACACAGACGTTGTCGCGAGAGTTCTCATCACGGGGGTTTTCATGGGGTGCACCTTCCTACGCGGGAAGTGAAGCGAACTTTCACTCTATTCTACTAGGCTGCTCTACTAGGCTGCCGCCGAAGGGGGAAGCTGGGTGCGCGACATGAAAGTGCCAAGTGGTTGGGGTACGGTCTGGGGTGCGGTGTCCTAGCGTATATAATACGCTAGGATAAGAAGGAGGTGTCCCATGCCCGATTCCCTGCCCGCCTTGGAGTACCGTCGCCACGCGATCTTCCAGCAGATGCTTGCCTTGGGTGATTTTCGCCAAGGCTCCGTCACCACCACTCAAGGCCCTTGCGGCAAACCCACCTGCCGCTGTCGTCAGCGCGGTCATCCCGGCCATGGCCCGCACTGGCGGTTGACCTACAAATCCCGCGGCAAGACCGTCACCCAGAGCCTCTCCGACCCGGCGGCTCGCCGTAAGACTCAGCGGGAGATCACCGCCTTTCGGCGCTTCCAGCAGCTAAGCCGAGAACTCATCGAAGTCAACGAGAAGATCTGCCGCTTGCGGCCCGTTGAGCAAGAGTCCGAGTCGGCAGCGTCTGTGACGCCGCAGGAAAAAAAACGGCCGCGGCGATCCAACAAGAAGTCGCCCAAGAAGTCGAACAGTTGCTGACTCTGATCTTCGCCGCCCGGCGCAAGCAGCAGCACTGGGACCTGGAAGCGCTGGAGACGGCCACCCGTGCGGCACTGCACCGAGCCGGCGCGAAGTTGCTCGAGCAACTGTTGGAGGCGCCCGCCGACGCCGCGCCTGAGCCATCCTGTCGCTGCGGCCGTCGCACCCGTCACCGCGGTCGGCGGCCCAAGACCGTGGTGAGTGTGCTCGGCGCGGTCGCGATCGAACGGCCCTACTACCTCTGCTCGGCGTGCCATCAGGGACAGTTCCCCTTTGACCGCGAACTCGATGTCGACAACACGCACTACTCTCCCGGCGTGCGCCGCATGATGGCGCTGGTGGGCAGCGAGTCGTCGTTTGAAAGCAGTCGCGAGCAACTGCGGGTGTTAGCCGGTTTGGACGTTACCACCAAAGCCATCGAGCGCGGCGCCGAGGCGATCGGGGCCGACCTCGGCGCCCGCGAACAACAACAGATCCAACGGGCGGTGCAACTGCCGCTACCCGCGGTGGCCGGGGCCGACATTCCGGTTCTCTACATCGAGATGGACGGCACCGGGGTGCCGATGGTGGCGGCCGAGACGGCGGGACGAGCCGGCAAAAAGGACCGCGAGCGCGCCCGCACGCGGGAGGTCAAGCTCGGCTGTGTGTTCACGCAAGCCGAGGGCAAGCCAGGCGACCGACCCGTGCGTGAGGAAGGGTCGACGAGCTATACGGGAGCGATCGAGGGCGCCGAGGCGTTTGGGCGACGCCTCTGGCAGCAGGCCTGGGAGCGCGGCTGGGGGCGGGCGAACAAGAAGGTGGTAATCGGCGACGGAGCCGCCTGGATCTGGAACCTCTCGCATCAATACTTCGCGGGCGCGATCGAAATCGTGGACCTCTATCATGCGCGCCAGCACTTGTGGGAGTTGGCGGCGCAACTGGGGCTCGACGACGAGCCCAGCCGGCGGCGCTGGACCCAGCAACGGCTCCGCCAACTCGATCAGGGTCAGATCAAGAAGTTGGTGGCGGCCCTACGAGGTGTGGTGGCCCCGCAGCCGGATCTGGCTCGTCGACTGACGAGCGAAGCGGAGTACTTCGAACACAACGCCGAGCGGATGCGCTATCCGCACTTTCGCAAGCAGGGATTGTTCATCGGTTCAGGGGTGATCGAGGCGGGATGCAAGACGGTAGTGGCGCAACGTCTGAAGCGCTCGGGCATGTTCTGGACGGTACGCGGCGCGAACGCCATCCTGGCGCTACGCTGCGCCCGCCTCAGCGGCCGCTTCGAAGACTACTGGGAATCCCGCACCCAGGCCGGATGAGCGGCACTTTTATGTCGCGCACCCTTCGGGCTCTGTCCTCGAATAGGAATAGGGGCCGAGTGCCCGGTCCGCGCAGGTCTAACCGAAGACCGTACGGCGAGCTAACCGAACCAGATGGGACTGGTCCAACCCTGATGTCCGTCTTGCTGTCGGGCGCGGACGAGGTAGAAAGCGCTGGCCGAACTCTCGTCGTCCTTGGCCTGCGTGGTGAATTGACTTCCCGTCGGCGTCCACGTCTGGAGAGTCCGTCCGTCGCGCAATAATTCGACCCGATCGAGCGGGCCGGCCGCGTCGACCTCTATGCTGAACACCCGCGGCGCGTCGATTGGCAACTCAGCCCCCAACGGTTGGCCGTTGCTCTGTAAATTCATGAACATGCGCGTACCGCTCGTCGCAAACGTGCGCCGGGCGACGACCGCGTCCAAGAGCGCGTCGGCCGTCAGCGCGTCGGCGTAGACGCCAGTGAACCCGGCCGCCATCGGCAGATGAGGCTCCGCAAAGGGGTTGCCAGGCATGGAATCGTGCGTATCGCTCGTGCCGGCCAGAGCAAATCTCTTTCCCCGCCGCATGAGCTCATAGATTCGCTCTTCTTCGCGAGCGGGTTGCCTTAGATTCTTCTGGTAGATCTCGGCCAGCACTTCCTTATCGTAGTGCCGCGTGTGAAAGTGTCCCGTGACAATGCCGCCAAATCGCTCGATCGTCTCATAAAACTCCGGCAACGTCTTGCACACGACCGTCTCTGGGTGGAGCCGGCTTTGGTGAAACGGATCTTGGGCAGGCGGACGACTGTCGCAGAAAATGGGCGGCACCTTGTCAGGATCGCGGAACAACACGCAACGATGGCTGTCATCCGGGGGCGTGCCGCATTCAAAACCCGCCAGCGCCGCGAACTTGCCCGGCTCGGTATGTCGCCGGGAGGCCTCTTTGACTTTCTGCCAGACGTCCTCGACGCACGTGCCGTAGCTGAACCAGAACGGCGCACAGAAATCGAGTTTTGCCACACTCTTCGCGTAGCGGTAATAGTCGTCGAGCGGCCGCTGGTTGAAGACCATCCCGTGGAACTCGCCCCAGAAGACTCCCGGCTTGCGACGGAGACTCGACGCTGCGACGGGGGCGTATTTTCCCGTCACGCGCAGCGAATGGATCAAGGTTTTCTCGCGGAGCTGCTGTGTGGGCACGCGCGACTGATCTTGTCGATTCACGAACTTTCGATACCGGCGAAAGTCGATCGGCTCGAAGTCCCACTCGGCCCGGTCGTCAACGACCAGCCAGAACTGGTACGGGGCAATGGGCTGCCGCGGACCTTTCCAGCGGCGAATTTGAAATGCAATCTCGCCCCCTGCCGCCAATCGATCGTCGAGCGTAACGCCGATCATGTGAAAGAACTCGGGCGCCACGGGGAACAAATCGAGCGTGCGCGGCACGCGCGGCAATTCCGGCGTCAGCTCTTTCTCGGGAGCGTCCGATCTGCGTACCGAGAGAAAGTTATCCGCTGCAGCCTCGTCGATCTGCCCCACGGCGGCACCCTGGCGGTCTTCAAAAAACAGCCACAATTTGGCGCCCGGTTGCAGGTCGACCTTCGCAGTGAAGGCAAGATGCAAGTCATGCTTGCCGCCGGCGGCAACCACCCGGTCGGAAACGATGCGTAACTCGCCAAGGTCCGACGATCTGCCGGGCGACGCGAGCGCCCCGCTCGGCGACGTTGCCGCTACGGCGCCTGTTGAGAGGGCGACGGCTCCGGCTGTCGTCGTGCGCAGGAATTCGCGCCGCGAATTGGACCTATTGCTGGGAGGAGAGTTTGGGCTCATCGGAGTGCTCCTTGGAACGGGGAGCCGCCTTCTGGCCGGGAATCATCTGAATCCAGGAGGCCTGCGTGATGAGATGATCGCGCGACGCTGCCGCAATCGCAGCCGAGGTGGCAAAGCGGATGTTATCGACCATAGGCGTTGGTTCAAGCGTGCCGTCGCCGACGAGAAAAACGTTGAAATCCTTTTCCAGATTCAGATAGCCGGCGGTCGTGCTGCGATAACACTTGGTGCAAGCGTAGCCGCAGAGCAAGATGTGCGAGACTCCCTCCTGACGCAGAAAATCGCGGAGCGCTTCGTAACCGTCGGCGTCGTAGATCACGACGTCATCGGGTGCGACATCGATGGCGCTATGGATGGGAATCGGTAGGTCCCAGAATCCTGGCCCGTTGTACTTGTCGCGAAACAGGCCGCCGGGAAGCTGTTGGAAGTAGTCGCTTACGGGATTCTGCTGCGACAACGGCATCGACTCGGGAATGGAGCCCGCTTCGTATGAGAACGACCGGAGTTTCGCCGTCAGATCGTTTCTTGCCTGCTCACTTTCCGCTCGAGTGGGCCGGCGCCGGATGGACCGATACAGTCGGCGGCGAATCGGATCTTCGCCGGCTCGCATGCTGTACATCACGAGGGCGACGTTGCCGCGGAGCGACTTCAAGAGTGGATTGACCACCTCGCGCATATGCCGCGCGATATAGTCAACCGTGGCAGGCGTTCCGAAGGCAAAGCCGGCCGGCTCGGGGATCCGCCAACCCTGGCCGTCGTTGATGCCCCACGGATGAACGACGACGACGGCCGTTTTGTCGCCGCGCAGCCGGTTCGGCATCTCGATCACGGCCCGGGCATTCATCGAAAAACGCCAGCCCCGCACCGAAAGGTCGGCTCCCGGGTCGTCGATCAACGCCGGTCCTTCGAACCGGGCAGACTCGCGTATCGGCTGAATGAGTTCCGGATAGTCGGCAAGCAGAGGCGTCGGATTGGCCAGCGGCTTCAGCTCGTTCCGATAGACTCGCTGCGGAGGTTCCGCCGCTCCGGGCGGTGCTACGAGGACCGCTAATAGGATCGGAAAAAACCAATACCCAAGAGACTGATAGGTCTGCCCTTTGTTCGGACCTGCCGTCATCGGATGTTTCCTTCCGTCGACATACGTTGCGCGAAAGTTATGGCAGTGTTCGTAATTTCCATTTTGGCCATCCGGCCACGTACAGTGTAGCCGAACTGCGGCTAGGATGCGACGTTGCCGGCACTTCATTGTCAACGCCCAATAGAAATGTCCCCCTCGGTAGCTCGATAGAAGTGTCCCCTTGTGTTTCTTGTTCGTAGGAGAGATATCGTCGTCGTCGGGGCTGTGGAACTGTGGGAATCGCGTAGCGATTTCCAAGGGGCGGTGGGAAGGGTGGAAAACCATCCACCGCTCCTCGAACCCGGTACTGCTGCCTCGAGAGATTTTCCACGCTTTCCATCCGACCCGGCATTTCCACAGCCCTCTTATGTATTCGCAGCCCGTTTTTTCCGTAACACAGCTCGCCGCCAGGGGTGGTCCGCCGCCGGCTTGCGCCCGCCCTCCGGACGCTGCTGTGGTGCTGGTTTCGTCCGCAGCTGTGGCGTCGGCGTGGCGATCACGTCGTGCTCGATCTCGTGCCCGTCAAACCTCACCTGCAAGCTCTCATCGCGCCACTGTTGGACCGTCACCCGTGCCCCCGCCCCCACGCCCTGGTTGCGTTTCGGCTTCAACTGCAAACAACGATTCTCGAAACGCACCACCCGGTCGTTGCTCACCACCCGTTCGTACTCGCAACAGAACACGCCTCGCAGCTCGGTGCCGCGGGGGAGCGCCTGGTGAAAGTCCGCTGCCGCCGCCGGCTCACAGGCGAAGCGCTCGTTGTGCTCGGCCAGGTACTCCTCGTCGAGATAACGGTTCGCCGCCTCGTACTCGACGATCCCGCGCAGCCGCATCTTCTTGATCAGGCGGTCTTGGTGCGTGCCGTGATGGCGCTCCACTCGGCCCTTGGCTTGCGGCGAGGAAGCCGCCATGATCGTAATGCCGAGCTTGGCACACATGCGCCCGAACTGCGTCTCGGGCTTGATGCCTGCCAGCGCTTCCCGCGACGTCGGCTGGCGCTGGTAGACGTTTTTCCAGTCGCAGTACAACGCCTTGGGAACGCCGTGTTGACGTACCCAGGCTGCGAGCAGATCGGCCGCGGCCCAGGTCGTTTCCTGGTCCGAGAAACGGCACAGCGCCACACCGGTCGCGTCATCGACGAAGTTCATCAGACAGGCTTTCGGGCCGCGTTCTTCCAGCCAGTGGTGGTGCGAACCGTCGAGTTGAATCAGCTCGCCGAAGTGCGCTTTGCGTTGGCGCCGGGTGCGATGCGGTTGGCGCTTGCGACGGCGGCTCCACAGACCCGCGGCGAGCATCCAGCGCCGCAGTGTTTCGCGCGGCACTTCCAGGCCGTGGTCGGCTGCCAGATGTTCCGACGCCAGCGTCGGCCCGAAGCGCTCGTGCCCCTCGCCCGCATAGTTCTCGCGCACCAACTCGAGAACCTGCTGGCGTCGCTTCTGATCGGCTCGGTTCGAAGCACGGCCGACGTTACCGTGCACCAAAGCCTTGGCCCCGCCCGCACGGTAACGCTTCTTCAGACGCTTCGCATGGCGGTAGCTGACCTCCAGCAGCTCGGCGGCTTCGGTCAACTTCAGTTCCCCTCGTTTCACTCGGCTCAGCACTTCGCCGCGCCTCAACTCCTTGGCACTCATCCATGTCCTTCCCACTCTCGGCTCCTCCTTCGGAGCCTCAGAGTAGGGGACATTTCTATTGGGCGCTCAAGGGGACATTATCATTGGGCTTCAACACGTTGCCGGCACTTCATTCACGTTCGATCCTCCTATCTTCGCCGGTCCGGCGTTCAGATCAGTCGGGTCAAGGCGTTCCGGCCACGCTAGCGCCCACTCTGCCGACACTGCTCCGAGCTTGCCTCTCGGCGACTCTCGCCCGGCTGCTCCGATGCTCACCGCGTCACCCTCCTGGCACAGGCAGTACCGCGAGGCGGTTGAGCATCTCGCCGAACAGCTTGCGGTTCAGATACCCTTCGGCCAAACAACAACCAGTAGTACCAGGCGTGCTTGACCAGCCGTCCGCCTGTCTTCATCAGCCGGTGCTGCAAGCTTATTAGCGACCTGCTCTTGATCCGGTTCGGCACCCCAGCTACTTCGACAGCTCGTAAGGCACCGGCCACAGTCTGGCGCAAAGACGTGCAACCGCACGCCGCGGCAGCCGTGTGCCCGCGCACCTAAAGCCATGTGCAAATCCGCTCTTGTCGCAGTGTTTCAACCCCGCGGATCGCCGATCCGATCTCTGTACTTGGCTTGTCGCGGCTGCTCGGCCATCCTCGCGACGCCCGCGGCGACTCGCAGCACCGCCTGACGTGGTTCGTGGCTCCATAGCCGCCCGCCCCGCCCAGCGGCTTCCTTCAAGTCGCCCTATCGAAACTGCCTCGGCCCCGGCTTCCTCGCCTTCTCTCCCACCTTCGTGCTCCGAGGCACCCCCGATACGGCACTAACGACAAGGCAGGATCTAGCGGCGGAATCTGACGCAACTCCCTGTTGATCAGGGGCTTGGACCACCAGCGACCCGAATTAGACTACGGCGTGACTTCGGGCTTTTTCGAAAACAGCCTCAACAAGCTGAGTGCGGGAGAACAGCCGTTCTGGCGATACCATCCGGGGCTGACGCCGCACAATAGGCCGCGGGGGTCAGCGCATCGACTTCATTTGAAGGGCCCGGTCTTTACCATTACGTTGCCGCTTCAGGGTGACGAAGCGACGGCTTATTGAATCCCGCAAATTATTATGACACTTTTTGATAGTTTGGAGCATCTATATATGTATGGGCAACCCCAAAGGTGTGAGGCGGGATTTCAAGGCCCTGGAGAAGCGCCGTTTCGAAGCGATGCGGCTGCTCGGCCAAGGCCACAATCAGTCCGAGACGGCAAGACGGCTGAAAGTCGCTCGCCAAACCGTCAGTGCGTGGCGGCGGCAATACCGCGAGCAGGGTGCGGCCGGACTCCGCCAGGCCGGGCGCGCCGGACGCAAGCCGCTCCTCGATGCCGCACAACGCGAACGCCTGACGTCGCTGTTGCTGGAAGGCCCGCAAGCCCACGGCTTCCCCACGCCCCTGTGGAGCTGTCCGCGGGTGGCTCGGCTGATCGGAGACGAGTTCGGGGTCGACTACCACGAAGGCCACGTCTGGAAGATCCTGCGAGCGCTCGACTGGAGCCCGCAACGCCCGGTCGGAAAGGCGCGCGAGCGCAACGAAGAGCAGATCCGCACCTGGAAGCGCAAGACCTGGACGCGCATTAAAAAAAAGCCCAAAACGAAGGCCGTACGCTCGTCTTCATCGACGAAAGCGGATTGAGTCAGAAGCCGCATCGCTGCCGCACCTGGGCGCCACGCGGCCAAACACCGGTGCTGCAGTTTAACTTCAATTGGGAGAAGCTTTCCGTCTCGGCGGGGCTGACGCTGCGTAACTTCTACTTTCGGCTCTATCCCGGTGCGATCGGCAAAGAGCAAGTGATCGACTTTCTCAAGGCGTTGGTACGTCATATCGATCGGCCGCTGCTGATCGTCTGGGACCGGCTGCCTGCGCACCGTAGTCGCCTGGTGCAAGAGTTCATCCAACTCTCCGAAGGCCACATCGCAACCGAGTACTTGCCACCCTATGCGCCGGAGTTGAATCCGGTGGAATACATCTGGGCTTACTGGAAGCAGCACGAGTTGCCGAACGTCTGTCCGAAGGACTACGGCGAGCTGAACGAGCGGGCCCGCAAGGCACTCCGCCGCATGCGCCGCAAACCGCGTTTGATCACGGCCTTCTGGAAACAGTCTTCTCTTTGCTTCGAGTGACGGGATATTATGCGGGACTCAATAGTGCCTAGGCCGAGCCGTTCTTCTTGCCCTCCGGCAGCCGATGCTCGCGGTAAAGCCTCTCGCAATCGGGCTTGCAGAAGACAAGCGAATTGCCTCCAACCTCGGCTTCCCAATAGCTTTTGGGGATGACCAAGCCGCAGCAAGCGCAGTACGTCATCGACTGGTCGTACCAGGCCACATTCTTGTCTATCCATTCACCCATAGCTTCTGCTTCGAGATTCCGCTTTCAACTTTCGTAGCCGTACGACGCTCGTGCCGCCTCGGTCGAGATCAGACCCTGCCGGAGGTCCTCTTCGACCTGCTCGGCCGCGCGCTCGCTCGGCGGACCGTACCCGCCCCCGCCGGGTGAAATGATGGCGACCTCGTCGCCTTCCTTCAAGGCGATCCGCGTGAACTTCGTCGCCGACACCGTCCCATACGCCTCCTTGAAGGTGCGAAACTCGCGGTCGCCCTTCTTTTTGACAAGCAACCCGCCCGAGGCGCCCTGCCCGCCCTCAAACAGTCCCCAGGGGTGCGTGCGAGTGCGGTCGAGCAGCGCGCTGACGGTGATCTCCGGGCCGACCACACGCAGGACTCGCTTGCTACCGAGTCCGCCGCGGAACTTACCGTCACCACCCGAGTCTGACCGCAGGCTGTACTCGAGCGTCAGGAAGGGATACTTCGTCTCGAGGACTTCCGCCGGCGTGTTGCGACAGTTCCCGTTCACCGGACACATCACCGAGTTGCCGTCATGCTCGGCCGTGGCACCCCAGCCGCCGCCGTCGAAGTGATAGTTCGTGTAGTACTCGCCGGTCTCCGGGTGCACCCCGCCGAACAGGAAGTTGCACGCCGTGCCGGCCTCCGCGGCCGCCGCCCGCTCAGGGACCGCCTGGCTCAAAGCCGCCATCACGACGTTCTGCAAATGCGGATGCGTCTCGGTGTTCCCTCCGACCGACGACCCCGGGTGCCGCACGTTCACCACCGTGCCGGGATTCGTAATCAAGCGAATCGGCCGATAGCAACCCGAATTCACCGGGATGTCTTTGTTCGTCACGTGAAGCACGGCGCTGTAGGTCGCCGCCGCTGTGACGACAAACGTCGCGTTGACCGGACCCAAAGACTGGGGATCGGAATCCGTCCAGTCGGCGATGATTTCGTCATCCTTGACGATCAGTTTCAGCCGCATCCACACCGGCTGATCGGTGACGCCGTCGTCCTCCATACAATCTTCGAAGCGATACACGCCGTTGGGGATCTCGCGGATCTCCGACCTCATCCAACGTTCCGAGTAGTCGAGCAACTGATCGCCGGCCGACGCGAACAACTCCGGCCCGTACCTGTCCAGCATTTCATGCATGCGCGTTTCCGCGATGTTGAGCGAGCCGATCATGGCGTGCAGGTCGCCCCAACTCGTTTTCGGCGTGCGATGGTTTGTCAGGATGATGCGCCACACGTCCTTGACATACTCGCCGCGCTGCATGATCTTCACCGGCGGCAAGCGCAGCCCTTCCTGGTAGACCTCGGTCGCGTCGGCGGCGAACGAACCGGGCGCCATCCCGCCGATCTCGCCGATGTGGGCGATGTTGCCCACGAAGCACTGCAACTCGCCTCCGTGGAACACCGGCTTAAGCACCATGTGCTCGGGCATGTGGCATTGGCCGCGGTAGGGGTCGTTGTGGATCACGACGTCGCCGGGTTCGAACGAATCGAGCCCCAGCTCCTCGATCGTCCACTTGACGGCGTACTGCGCCGAGCCGAGCATCGTCGGACAGAACTCGGCCTGCCCGATCATCTCCGCGCGCGTGTTGAAGATGATGCACGAAAAATCGAGTCCCTCGTTGAAGATCGGCGAGTAGCTCGTGCGCATCATCGCCGTGCCCATCTCGCGGCAGGCGTTGATGAGTGCGTTATTGATGACGCTCAGGGTAACGCTGTCGATCATCTGCATGGGCCCTGTTCTCTTTACGTCGATCCTTTAGACGTCCATCGTGATCACCCCATGCACATCGACGCGGAGTTGATCGCCGGGGTGCGCCAGGATCATCGAATCCACTTCTTCGACCAGCGCGGGACCCCTCGCCTCAAACCCGCCCGGCAAATCTTCGCGGCGGTAGACGGGGCAATCGACAAAGCCCTCACCCTTGAAATAGACCGGGCGCGTCGCGATCGGCCGCGGCACGCCCGCCACGGCTGGCGCCTTGAGACTCGGGTTCTCCGTCCGCCCCACCACCTTCACGTTGAACCGAATCAACTCGATCACCTCGTAACCGATCGAGTAGCCGTAGAAGCGCTCGTGAAGCCGATGGAATTCCTCGAACGCTCGCTCCAGGCTCCCGGCGTTGATGTCGCCGCTCCCGACCTTCACGTCGTGCTCGTAGTTCTGGCCCGCGTAGCGCATGCTGATCGTGCGCTCGACCTCGGGGTCGCCGCTGAACCCCTCGGCGTGAAGCTCCCGGATAGCTTCGGCGACCAACTCGTCGAAGTGCTCCCTGACCACATCCACCTCGACACTGTCGGATCGAAAATGCTTGCTCCACACCTTGTCCACCTGGAAATCAGCGATCAGCGAGCCGAACGCCGAACACAACCCCGGGTAGAGCGGCACGACGATCCGCTTCATCCCCACACGCTGGACGATGCCGCTGGCGTGCAGCGGGCCCGCGCCCCCGAACGCCACCAGCGTGAAGTCCCGCGCGTCGAGCCCGCGGTCGATCGAGACGACGCGAATCGCGTTGGCCATGTTTTCGTTTGCCATCTCGATCACGGCCTGCGCCGTCTCGTCGACGGCCATGTCGAGCTTCACGCCCAGCTCGGTCAGCGTCTCGCGGGCCTTGTCGGCGTTGAGCTTCATCTTGCCCGCAAGAAAGTAGTCCGGGTTGAGGCGGCCCAGCACGAGGTTCGCGTCGGTGACCGTGACCTCTTCGCCGCCCTGGTCGTAGCAAACCGGCCCGGGGTCCGCCCCGGCGCTTTGCGGGCCGACGCGCAGGAAGCCGCCCTTGTCGATCCAGGCGATGCTGCCGCCGCCGGCGCCGATCGTGGTGAGGTCGACGAACGGCGCGGCAATCGGCAACCCCCACTCGATCTGGTAGTCGGTGTTGTAGGCGATCTGCCCGTTCCGCACGACGCCGACGTCACAGCTCGTGCCGCCCATGTCGAGCGTGACGAGGTCTTTGTGCCCGGCCAACTCGCCGAAGAAGCGGCCACCGATCATGCCGCCGCTCAGCCCCGACAGCACAACGTCGACGGGCTGGTTTTCGGCGGCCTCCGCTGTGGCCCGGCCGCCGTTCGACTTCATCACCGCCCAGGGACACGAGATGCCCAAGTTCTCCAAGCTCTTCCGAACGCCACCGATGTAGCGCTGCAGCGTCGGCTTGACATAGGCATCCGCGAGAACCGTGCTACCGCGCTCGTACTCCCTCCAGATCGGCGCCACTTGGTAGGAGAGCGACACGGGCACGTCGGGGAAGCGCTCGGCGAGATACTGCTTGACGCGCCGCTCATGCTCGGGATTCAAATGCGAGAACAGCAAGCAAACGGCGACAACCGTTTCGGTGCGGGTATCGGGGCCGGCGTGGGAAGCACCCGTGCCGTTCAGTCGCGCCGCGATCCGTTGCGCCAGCCCTTGCAGCACCTGATCGGTCAGCGAGACGAGCATGTCGCCTTTGTGGTTGACGCGCTCGTCGATCTCGAGACAGTCGACGCGTTCCACCAGCGGCTTCGGCTTCGTCCATTCGAGCGAATAGTGGTAGCGCCGATTGATGCGTTGAATGAAGGGGATGTCGCGAAATCCCTTCGTGGTCACGAACAGAACCCGCGCCCCGCTGCGCTGGAGTAACGCGTTCGTTGCCACGGTCGTTCCGAGGATTAGCGAGGAGAACGCTCCGGGAGAGATCTGCGATTCACCGATGACCCCGACCAGCGCTTCGGTCGGATTGCGTGGCGACGACGGCCATTTCGCAACCACCAAGTCGCCGGTCGCCTCATCGAGCGCCACAAGATCCGTAAACGTGCCTCCAGTATCGATGCCGCAGCGAACTTGTGCGGGGTTGCTCATCACAGACTTTGGACCGGCCTAGGGCAACGCTCTCCAACTCAGAAAGACCGGACACGGTTCAGAGAGCGGCCCGAAGGGAAGTACAACATTATACGCACGGCGTCATCGGAACGCCGGATTCGAATCCGCCGTTACAGGGCGGCACTCAACACGCTTTCCTCGGTAGCCTCATCCGCCTTCAGCCGCGCGACAATCCGGCCTTGCTTCATCACGAGCACGCGCGTGCTCATCGAAAGGATCTCGGGGATCTCCGACGACACGAGCAGCACCGCCGCCCCGCCCCGCGCCAGCTCGGCAATGATGCGGTAGATCTCGCTCTTCGCGTCCACGTCAATGCCGGCCGTCGGTTCGTCGAGTAGAAAGATCCTCGCCTCGGTGCTGAGCCATTTCGCCAGAGCCACCTTTTGCTGGTTCCCTCCGCTAAGGCTCGCGACCGGCTGCTGCCGCCCGGCGGCCCGCACGTCCGTCTTGAGCATCATCTCGACAACGAACGTGATTTCGCTCCGCAGATTGAGAATGCCTCGCTTGGCGAACCGCCTGACGACAGCCAACGTAATGTTCTCACCCACGCTACGGCAC
Organism: Bryobacterales bacterium; assembly: GCA_965261065.1. GTDB lineage: Bacteria > Acidobacteriota > Terriglobia > Bryobacterales > UBA6623 > JAKZVK01. Next base: position 1,722,006 of record OZ253444.1, read on the forward strand.
GCCACCACGCCCTCCCCGTGGCGGTCCTCCGACAAGTAGGCGATTCCCCGCGCCAGGGCTTCCCGCGGAGACGCAACCCGCGCGGCCTTCTCGTCGACGAAGACGCGCCCGGCATCGATCGGGTCCGCGCCGATGATCGACTTGCAAACCTGGGTCCGCCCCGAGCCGACCAGGCCGGCCAGCCCGACGATTTCGCCCGCATGTAGAGTGAAGCTGACGTCGTCGAACGCGCCCGCGTGCGTCAGGTTCTCCACCCGCAACAGCTCGCGGCCTTTTTCAGTCGGCTTGTCGGGAAACTGCTCCGTCCATCGCCGTCCCACCATCTTGCTGACCAAGAAGGTTCGATCCACTTGCCCGTCGAGTTCATAGACGCCGACGAGCCGCCCGTCGCGCAGTACGCTGACGCGATCCGCGATCGCGAAGATCTCGTCCAGGCGGTGCGAGATGTAGAGAACCGTTGTGCCCTCGGAGCGGAGCTTGCGAATGATGCCGAAGAGCGTATCCATCTCGCCCGGCCCGAGCACGGCCGACGGTTCATCCATGATGAGCACCTTCGCTGAGATCGACAGCGCCCGCGCAATCTCGATGACGCGCCGGCCGCCGGAGCCGAGTTCCTTGACCGGCCGGCCGGGGTCGACTTCGAAATCGAGGTGCGCGAGCAGCGCCCGCGCCTCGGCAAACAGCCGCTTCCAATCGACCAGGCCGAACCGGTTGCGGGGCTCGCGGCCGAGAAAGATGTTCTCGGCCACCGTCAACTCGGGAACCAGTGTGAACTGCTGATGCACGACCGAGACGCCCGCGTCCATCGCCTCGTGGGGACTGTCGAAGCGCACGGGTCGGCCATCGAGAGACAGCGCCCCGCCATCGGGTTGCAGTGCACCGCCAATGATCTTCATCAGCGTCGACTTGCCCGCCCCGTTCTCCCCGAGCACGGCGTGTACCTCCCCCCGGCGGGCGGAAAAGTTCACGCGATCGAGCGCGCAGGTGCCGCCGAAGTCTTTGGTGATGTCGCGGGCTTCGAGCATCGAGTATGTCGGCTGTGCCCCGTGCGCCAAACGCGACCAGTCTAGCAACCGTCGCGAAACCGAGCCGTGACCGTAAGGGAGCGGTCCGCTACGAACCCTTGCGCTCCTCGAAAGATTCTAGAACCTGCGATTCCCGAGCCACCTCTTATTGAATCCCGCAAATTATTATGACACTTTTTGATAGTTTGGAGCATCTATATATGTATGGGCAACCCCAAAGGTGTGAAGCGGGATTTCAAGGCCCTGGAGAAGCGCCGTTTCGAAGCGATGCGGCTGCTCGACCAAGGCCACAATCAGTCCGAGACGGCAAGACGGCTGAAAGTCGCTCGCCAAACCGTCAGTGCGTGGCGGCGGCAATACCGCGAGCAGGGTGCGGCCGGACTCCGCCAGGCCGGGCGCGCCGGACGCAAGCCGCTCCTCGATGCCGCACAACGCGAACGCCTGACGTCGCTGTTGCTGGAAGGCCCGCAAGCCCACGGCTTCCCCACGCCCCTGTGGAGCTGTCCGCGGGTGGCTCGGCTGATCGGAGACGAGTTCGGGGTCGACTACCACGAAGGCCACGTCTGGAAGATCCTGCGAGCGCTCGACTGGAGCCCGCAACGCCCGGTCGGAAAGGCGCGCGAGCGCAACGAAGAGCAGATCCGCACCTGGAAGCGCAAGACCTGGACGCGCATTAAAAAAAAGCCCAAAACGAAGGCCGTACGCTCGTCTTCATCGACGAAAGCGGATTGAGTCAGAAGCCGCATCGCTGCCGCACCTGGGCGCCACGCGGCCAAACACCGGTGCTGCAGTTTAACTTCAATTGGGAGAAGTTTTCCGTCTCGGCGGGGCTGACGCTGCGTAACTTCTACTTTCGGCTCTATCCCGGTGCGATCGGCAAAGAGCAAGTGATCGACTTTCTCAAGGCGTTGGTACGTCATATCGATCGGCCGCTGCTGATCGTCTGAGACCGGCTGCCTGCGCACCGTAGCCGCCTGGTGCAAGAGTTCATCCAACTCTCCGAAGGCCACATCGCAACCGAGTACTTGCCACCCTATGCGCCGGAGTTGAATCCGGTGGAATACATCTGGGCTTACTGGAAGCAGCACGAGTTGCCGAACGTCTGTCCGAAGGACTACGGCGAGCTGAACGAGCGGGCCCGCAAGGCACTCCGCCGCATGCGCCGCAAACCGCGTTTGATCACGGCCTTCTGGAAACAGTCTTCTCTTTGCTTCGAGTGACGGGATATTATGCGGGACTCAATAGAAGCCGCTTTCTGCAGTACACGATTTTTGAGTGTCGAGCGCCGTCTCTGCTAGAGGCTTCCGAGACGGCTCGCAGGCTTCGTGCCGGACCGCTCCCTTAGGGGCTGTAGAAAAGTGCGGGGAGTTCAGCGTGGACGCTGCTGGAACGCCCGCGATAACTCATAGTGCAAGATTGTGCAAGTTGAGGCATCCAGCTACGCAACCGAGCCGCGGGTGGGAACCCGCGGTTCCCCCTGGGCGCAACGGTGCATCCAACCACGAATCCAAGCCCCAGTAAGGGGCGACTGAAGATAGCCCACGGCGCAAGCCGTGGGAAAACGCAGCCAAACGATCCCCAGCCCCGGCAGGGGCGTTTGAGATTTTTGGTGCCTCAGCAAAACGCCCGCGGTCGCCTGCCGAATCGAGCGGATTTACCCGTCACTTGCGTTCCGGGCTTCCATGAGGAGATTCGCTTTGTCAACTGGCAAGGTGCGTCGGCGAAACTTCAGTTTCTGGGGCACGTCCGACCTGATCAAAGTCCCTCTCGCGCTTCCACAACACATGCAGCAGGACCGCCAACTTGCGCGCCACCGCCACCACCGCCTTGCGCTTGGCCGCCTAGCCGCCCCGCGCCGCCGGCATCGCCGTGCCGGCCTTCTTTGCAAAGGCCTCGGTGCCCGACTTCGGCAAGCGTTCGCCGAAACTTTTCACCGTGCCCCTCACCAAGTTGATCAGTTTGGTGCGCGCGGCGACCGCGCCCTCGCGTGCCCGCAGCAGGGTGCGATCCGCTTGTGTCTCGAGCGAACACGGCTGCACTTGGTTGAGCATCTGGGGCATCCGCAGTCCCAACTCGCCCAACGTGGCGACGTCGCGCTCATCGCCCTTCGACAGCGATTGCGTGATCAGCGCCAGCCGATGCGTGTCGGCCATCAGCGCTTCGTGGCCGCAGCGTTCCAGCGGCCGGTAGATCCACAGCGAGTGGGTGCCGGCTTCGAACACCACCCGCATCGACGCCCACGCGCCAAAGTACTTCTCGAACTGCTGGACGGTGGTGCGCACGCGCACGCGTTCGACGATGTTTCCTTCCAGATCAAGCAGGCAGACGTGGGAGTGTTTGTCACCCAGGTCCAGACCGGCGACGACGTTCATGCCTTTTTCGATCATCTCGTGTTGCGGTTGTGACAAGGCTTCGATGGCTTTGCTAGAGTTTTTCATGATTCGCAGTTCCTTTCGTAATCAGAGAGGTTTGGGGATTCGCCCCGCGCCACGGTAGGGGCGGGGCGAAGCCCGCTGCCCGGGAGCGTACCGCACTCCCGAGACCGCGAGTCTCCTCATTTCATCTCGGTTTCTTGGGTTCGCGCCGAATTGCGTCCAGAAATCCTGTAATGATGTGGAGCCTGATCAGGTTGCCGACTGCTGTTCAACCCAGCGGTTTGCCAAGCTGCGTTGGCGTCGCTGCTATTTTTCCACAGCCCCTTACCGTCATGGCTCGGTTCTTCCGGCCTCGCGGCTTCGGTGGTCGCACGGAGTTCCGCGGGTGTCCGCGACCCGCCCACCCATCTATAATCGGGCTCTACCTCCCCCAACATGCCCCGTCCCCACTCACTGGCCACCCGCGCCATCCAACGCCTCGGCCCCGCGGCGGGAGCCATCATCGCTTTCCTGGTGATCGCCATCGTCGGCAGCCTGCTCTCGCCCACCTTTCTCACCCAACGCAACGTCACCAACGTGATGCGGCAAACCGCCATGCTCGGCGTCGTCACCGTCGGCATGACGTTCGTCATTCTCACTGCCGGCATCGACCTGTCGGTCGGTATGGTGCTGAGCCTCATGAGCGTGGTCGCCGCCATACTGTTCGACAACGGACAAGGCTTGCCCCTACCCGCCGTCTTCCTGGCGACACTCGCCCTCGGCGCGGCGGTCGGCGCCTTCAACGGCTTCATGATCATCTGGCGCGGCGCGGCACCTTTCGTCGTGACCCTGGCGATGATGGCGATCGCCAGCGGCGCCGCCTTGACCGTCTCCAGCGGCAAGCCCATCGGGGGTATCCAGGGAACGTACGCCTGGCTCGGCTCCGGCTCTGTCGGGCCGGTCCCGGTGCTCGTGCTGATCATGCTCGGCGTGTTTCTCGTCGGTGCGCTGGTGCTGCGCTACACCCCGTACGGACGGGAGGTCTACGCCGTCGGCGGGAACGAAGAAGCCTCGCGCCTCTCCGGTATCGCCGTCAATCGCGTCAAGGTCATCACCTACGCCATCAGCGGATGCCTGGCCGCGCTGGGAGGCATCATCTTCAGCGCGCGCGTGACGGTCGGCGATCCCTGGGCCGGCCGCGGTCTGGAACTCGACGCGATCGCCGCCGTCGTGATCGGCGGCACGAGCCTCTTCGGCGGAGTAGGGACGATGTGGGGCAGCCTACTCGGGGCGTTGATCATTACCATGATCAACAACCTACTCAACCTGCTGAACGTGTCTCCCTACATGCAGGGCGTGGCCAAAGGCATCATCATCCTGGCGGCCATCACCCTCTACAAGAAGAAATCCGGGTAGAAGATCGCGCTACGGCGCTCGGCTACTCTTCCAGCTCGCTAACAATCTGAGAGAGGGCGCGTTTCAAGGTGAGCAGTTCTCTTTCAACGACCGACCACACCACGTCCGTGTCGATGTCCAAGCAGTGGTGAACCAGCACGTGCCGCATTGATGGTGGTCGCGATCTCTTCCCTCTAGATCGAGAGCTTCTGCCCCCAACTCGGGTCAACGATCTTGTACCGGGTACCGTGGCGCCCGACCGGGGTTTCAGGCGCTCGTCGGAATCCCTACGTAATCGGCGGCTGCCCCCACTTCGCCCTCGCGAACGGCGACAATGGGAAGCGCCACTGCCAATGAATCGACCCGCCGCAAGAAGGCAGTTCCTCGCATCCCTCGCCGCCGCACTCCTCGGCGGCGCCTGCTCTCCATCATCGGGACCCCGCGAAGCGGGCAGTTCCGAATCATTCGCCGCTCGCCGCTGGGTCATCGGCTTCAGCAACGCCTCGGAAACCAACACTTGGCGCACCGCGCTCCGGGAGTCCATCGAGCAGACCGTTGCGGCTCACGACAACATCGACCTGCTCATCACCGACGCGAACGACTCCCCCGCCAAACAGGTCGCTGATCTTGAAGACTTGCTCGCCAAGGGAGTGGACGGCCTGATCATCGGCGCCGCGAACACGCACGTCGCCAACTCGGCGATCGAGGAGTGCGCCCGCTACGGAATCCCGACGGTGATTGTCGACCGCAAGGTATCAACCGACTTGTACACGACCTTCGTCTCGACCAACCACACCTGGCTCGCCGCCACCGCCCTCGAGAAGCTTGTCGATCTCATCGGCGGACGCGGCAAGATCGCCATCATCGAAGGCCTCCCCGGCACCGGTCCCGCGGTCGAGCGCAACGCCGGTTATGACGAGGTTCTAGCGCGGCACCCGGACGTCGAGGCGATCCGCCAAGCCGGCGACTGGTCACGCGCGAGCGGCCAGCGGGTCACCGAGAACCTCGTGACCGCCCATCCGAAACTCGACGGGATCCACTTCGACGGCGGGGAGATGGCCGTCGGAGGCGTGCAGGCGTTGCGCGCCGCCGGTATTACTGACGAAAGCATGCGTGCCGGCAAGCCCTTCCTCACCTGGATCGATGGTTACAACGGCGGTTTGAAGCTCATCAAGGCGGGCATCGGCAAGTTCTCGATTCAACACCCGCCGCGCCTGCACGGGAAGCAGTGCGTCGAATCGCTGATACAGATCTTCCGCGGCGAGCCGATCCCCAAAGATCAACCAATGAAGCTCGCCTTCATCACGCCGCAAAACGTGGACCGATACGTCGCGCTCGACAAGCCCGACGATTACTGGGCAATGTAGGTGCCCGTAGACCCGAGTGTCCCAACCGTGGGACAGCAGGGCAAAGTAGGTTTCGAGGAGTTTCTGCATTACACGCTCTCGGCGCCTGGCATGAGCACGCCATCGGCATTGTCAAGTTAACGCATCACTTCACAGGAGCGTTGGTGCATAAATCAGCGTCGGCTCCCACGCGAGCATCGACTTGGCGTCCCGATCCATCATGGACATCGAGGGCAACGTCATGGCCGAAGGCAGTGCGAGACTTGATCCAGGCCGCTGGTTCTACCATTGTTGTTAGTGCCGTATCGGGGCTGCCTCGGAGCACGAAGGTGGGAGAGAAGGCGAGGAAGCCGGGGCCGAGGCAGTTTCGATAGGGCGACTTGAAGGAAGCCGCTGGGCGGGGCGGGCGGCTATGGAGCCACGAACCACGTCAGGCGGTGCTGCGAGTCACCGCGGGAGTCGCGAGGATGGCCGAGCAGCCGCGACAAGCCAAGTACAGAGATCGGATCGGCGATCCGCGGGGTTGAAACACTGCGACAAGAGCGGATTTGCACATGGCTTTAGGTGCACGGACACACGGCCGCCGCGGCGTGCGGTTGCACGTCTTTGCGCCAGACTGTGGCGGGTGCCTTACGAGCTGTCGAAGTAGCTGCATTGGAGAGCGAGTTGGGCCGGCGTAAGCTGGGGCCCGATTCGCATCGGCGTGGAACAGCGGGGGCATCGCCAGGTCAGTGTGTCGGCGGACGCCTGCGAACTAGGTTGCCGTGGTTCCAGCGCCGACGCGAGCAACTGGCGGGCGAGTACGAGCAGAGCTTTGCGGCAGCGGTTGGCCAAAAAGCCGAACTGCCGGATGCGAACGAAACCTCGTGGCAGCACATGTTGGACAAAGCGCCGCAGAAACTCTGCAACACGAAGTGTCATCTTCCGCTGTTGGTTGCCGTGCGCGTAGTCCTTCCAACGGAAAGTGACGCGCTCGTCGTCGAAAGCCAGCAAGCGGTGATTGCTGATGGCGACGCGATGGGTATAGCGGCCCAGATAACGCAGCACCTGCGCCGGTCCGCCGAAAGCCGGCTTGGCGTACACGACCCAGTCCTGACGGAACAGGGTGCGCAGGAAAGCCGCAAAGTTTTTGGATTCTTCGAGGGCGGTAAGCGGGCCGCCGAAGCGGAGCTGCTTATGCCGGTGAGCTCGCCGTAAGCCGTCGACGAACTTGCCTCGAAAGACGCGACTGAGCACTTTCACCGGCAGAAAGAAAGCATACTTGGGACGGACCCAGCGGGTGCGGTCGGAAGAAAGTCCGCCGGCTGGAATGACACAGTGGAGATGGGGATGAAGCAGCAGGTTCTGCCCCCAGGTATGCAAGATGCTTAGGAAGCCGATCTGAGTACCGAGATGCTTCGCGTCCGCCGCCACTTCCAACAGAGTCCGTGCGCTGGCCCAGAACAGCAAGCCGTAGAGGACCGCCGGGTTCTGCTCGCAAAGCATGTTGAGTGCGTGCGGCAGGGTGAAGACGACGTGAAAGTAGGGCACGCCTAAGACTTCTTGCTCGCGCGCGGCGAGCCAGCGTTGGCGCGCTTGCGCCTGGCACTTTGGACAGTGCCTATTACGACAGGAGTCATACGAGATCGCCTGCTGATAACAGCGCGGACAAACATCAACGGGGCCGCCCAAGGCCGCCGTGCGACAGCGCCCGATCGCTTGCAGCACATTCAGCTGCTGGAAGCTGAGCCAGTGTGCCCAGCATGGGCTGTTTCTTGTGAGTTGCAAGGTACTCACCGAAACCGATGGAGGTAACCGTAGGGAACCGCAGAGTGGAAGTCGTGGGGCGCAAGTCGCGCGGCCAAGCCGAAGGAAGCGGGGAACAAACCTTTGACCGTAGGAACACGAATCGGCAGAGAGGCCGCGTACGGGTGGTAAGCTTGCTGGCCACAGTGAAGCCCCATGTCCATCCGAGACGTGCGAGGTAGAGCCGGACGGTATGAACCCGCATTTTCAATTTGATGTTTGACATCCCGACCTTCCAGCGGCCTTGAGCGTCTTTATTCATAGGGGCTAGAGCCCGATGAGGACGCCATGGAGGCCAACACCCAATGGGTGAAAAACAAACCAAGCCATTCCAGCTAAGTTTCAATGGACTTCTCAAAGTCGATTTCCAGGGATCGCACGTCACTTCCGACGGTGGCCTGATTTTGGTTCGCGAACTGGACGAACGGCTCGGTCTCGGAGAACTGATTGACGAGCATCTCAGCGACTCCCGGCAAGGCACAAACAAGCAGTTCACGCTCGCTGATCTGTTGCGGCAGTCGGTTTACAGCCGACTCGCCGGCTACGAGGACCTCAACGACGCCGAGCGGGTTTCGATCGATCCGACGTTTCGGCTGATCGGTTCGCAGAAGATCTGGGATCGCGGTGCGGCCTTGACCTCGACGCTGCACGGCTTCGAGACGGAGATGCTGGCGAGCGAAGAGAACCTGCTGGGGCTGATGGCGCTGAACCGAGAGCTGGTCGGGCAAGCGGAAGCGTTCGACGACGCCGAGCGGGTCGTTCTGGACCTGGACTCCACCGAGAGTCCGGTCCATGGCCAACAGGAAGGCAGTGCCTACAACGGACACTTCGAGTCGGTCTGCTACCACCCGTTGCTTTTGTTCAACGGTCATGGTGATTGCCTCGCTGCCAAGCTGCGTCCAGGCAACGTGCACAGCGCCGAGGACTGGGATGAGCTCTTGTTGCCGGAGATCGAGCGCCAACAGGCTGCGGGCAAGCAGGTCGCCTTCCGGGGCGATGCGGCCTTTGCGAAGCCGGAAGTTTATGAGGCTTCGGAGGAACGCGGAGTACAGTACGCCATTCGCATTCCGGCCAACAAGAGCTTGGAGCTGGAGATCGAAGACATCCTGTTTCGCCCGCCGGGAAGGCCTTCCCGCAAGCCCTTGGTGCGCTACAAGAGTTTTCGCTATCAGGCGGAGAGTTGGTCGCAGGCGAGGCGGATCGTCGCTAAGGTCGAGCATCACCAGGGCGAGCTGTTCCCGCGCGTCGGATTCATCGTGACGAGCATGAGCTTGCCGAGCCGCTCGGTGGTGCGCTTCTACAACAAGCGCGGCACGGCGGAACAGTGGATCAAGGAAGGCAAGCAGGCGACGCACTGGACGCGATTGTCGTGCCATCGATTTCGGGCCAACGAAGTGCGGTTGCAACTGAGCGTGCTGGCCTACAACCTGGGCAATCTTTGGCGGCGGCTGGGGCTTCCGCAGCGAATCAAGAGTTGGTCGCTGACGAGCTTGCAACACAGGTTGATGAAGACCGGCGGTCGGCTGGTCAAGCACGCGCGGTATTACTGGCTCTTATTGGCGGAGGGACATCTGAACCGGCGGCTGTTCGGCGACATGCTGCACAAGATCTGGGCGCTGCCGCTGCCGAGTGGGTAGCATTGCCGGAGTGAGGGTCAACAGCTTTTGGCTCCAAAAGGTTTCGCAAGGAGCAGTGTCGGCCGGAGCGCCGTTCAAGCCGCTCAATCAACGACTGTGAGCGGTCGAACCAGCTCTGGCGACTACCAGCAGAGGTGATGTGCAGGGTTCAGCGTGAAAGGACGTGCTGTTCGGAGCGGAGCGGGTGTATACTGTGGCCGTGCCAGGGCCAAAATGGAAATCCTGGATGAAGGGACAGAAACAGCACCTTACCTGGGGAGGGCTCCTTCGTGAGAGCGAAGGAGAAGTCAGCAGAGGCCATAGTAGCGTGGAAGGCGGGTAACGCCGCTGGAGCGAAGGGCCGAAGGACCACGGAGCGAAGCTAGAGGAGCGACTGACATCACGTCCAAGAGGTTTCCCGGAGTCCCGGGCCGGAAGGTCCTTCCCCTATGTAGGGGAACGAAACGGGGAGCAGGCCGAAGCAGAAGCGGTGGAGCCGTGGCGGGCCGAGGCCGGCGGGAGCCAGGGCAAGTGTTGCGTCCATCCCGACAGAAAGCGATGCACGAGGCACGGGAGGCGGTCGATGGTTGGCGGCCTGCCGGTCTTGCGGCGCGTAGGTACAGCCGCTGGGTCCAACCGCCGGATACGGAAAACCGTACGTCCGGTGGTGTGGGAGGGTGCCGGGGCGCAATCCCCGGTACCCGACCCGATCGATCGATAGCGATCCACGAAGCGCTCGCCCTGCGCCTGGATGAGATCGGCCACCTCGAGGCTGGGCCGGCTCATGCGGGCTTGTGCCGTCTGCGCGAACGTTCGATGCGCGCTGTAGGGGAAATCGCGAGTTGATCCAACGGATTCGCCGTCGCCTGCAGGTGCTTCCGAGAGAGGTGCAGGTAGACCGTTGTCGCCTCGATATCCACGTGCCCCATGAGCAGTTGGATGGTTCTGAGATCCGCGCCGGATTCGAGCAGGTGCGTGGCGTAACAATGCCGCAGCGTGTGAGGGGTAACGTGCTTGCGGATCCCGGCGCGTTCGGTCGCCTCGCGAACCGCCATCCAGACGACCTTCGGTGTGATGGGCTTGTCAACGCGCCAGTTGTTGATCGTGCCGGGGAACAAATACGTCTTGGGCCGCATCCAGCGGTAGTACTCGCGCAGCGTCTCAAGAAGCTTTTGGCTCAGGGGCACTTCGTGATCCACGCCGCCCTTGCCGCGTTCGACACGCAGCATCATTCGTTGGCTGTCGATGTCGGCAACTTTGAGGCGGCACAGTTCGGCGCGACGCAGCCCCGCCGAGTACAGCGTCATCAGCATCGCGCGGTGCGATAGGGTGCGCGCCGAGTCGATCAGGCGTGCCACCTCGTCGGGACTCAGAATAATTGGCAGACGCTTGCGCTCTTTTGGATAGGGCAGTTCCTGCTTCATCTCGCGCCGGCCAAGCACCTTGACGTACAGGAATCGCAGCGCACTGACGTGCAGGACGACCGTGCCGACGGCGAGCTTCTTGTTCTCGAGCAAGTACGCCTGGTAGCGGCGCATATCGTCCGGACCGAGATGATCGAGCCTCTTTCGAGCGTATTCTCGAAACTGCTCGACGGATCGTAGATAGGTGCGAATGGTTGTTTCAGCGTAGTTGCGGCGTACGAGCTCTTCTCGCATCCGCTGGGTGAGTATCGTCACAGAGAAGCTCCTTCTCTGCGACAAACTCTACTCTTCCCCTTTGCCGCCCACGCCGCAGGCGTCCGCCGCGCCCAGCGGCTTCGTTCTTGTCCCAAAGGATTGATCCAGCGGCCTGGATTTCCTAGATCATGAGTTCGCCGTCAGGGTGAATTCCGTGGCCCGTGGACAGACGGAGACTTCACTGCTTCGCGGAGTCTTCGGCGTCTTCTGTCAAGCCCAGCAGGTGCACACGCAGGGCTCGCAGGTTCTCGACAAAGAAGGCCTGCAACTAGTCCAACACTCCGTGAGTCTCTTTTGGGAACGTCTCGATCTTTTCCTTTGCGACCCCGGTCTGTTCTCGGAGCGTTTCTAGTTGTTCACGTCCGGTCTTGCTGATCTCTTCTCTCAGACGACCGCTTTGTTCGCGTAACCCTTCGCTCCTCTTGTTGATCTCTTCGCGTGTCTCCTTCAGCGCGGCCCGCCCTTCGCGCTCGATCTCGATCGCTTCATCCCGCAGCCGGCGCGAACCTATGTTGATCGCCTCCGAGACCTCTTGATCACTGGAAGGCAGCCAGAGCAAGGCGGCGGCGGCCAACAATATAAGGATGACGAAGAACAGCACACCGCGCACGAAGGACATGGGCCTCTGTACTCAGTATGCTCCACCGGTCGGCAGCCAAGGGACGACTCCGGCTCAGCGCGCCCCAAGCAGGCTTCCCGTCGTCCAAAACTGGTACGAAGAGTTCCACGACCGCGAGTGGGACTAAGTCCTGCAACGCAAATTATATAGCCTTCGTCCACGGATACGTGTCCGAAATCGCTTCCCGCCAACTAGAAGCCGCGGACCTCAAGAACCGAGATGACGCTAAGGGTCTATTAGCCGATCCCCTCCTAATCCACCGCGATCGTGGGGTCGCTCTGACTTGGCTGGTCGCCAACAGTGATCACGACGGGGACCGCCGCTCCCGGCGCGACTTGCTCGGAGACGACGGCGTTGATCTGCAGTAGTCCCGCCACCGAGCCCGGGACTGACCCGCTATAGACGACTTGCGCGGGTACGCCGCCGATCGTTGTGGTCACGGGCAGTTGCGGCACAGGGACCGCCCCACTGACAATCTGGCCATCCGACCCCGGCGGGTCCGTCTGCCCCTCGCCCGTCGCATACAGAACGACCACACCCCCGCGAGCGACCGGGTTGCCCGGGCCGTTTAGCGTGAGTGAGCCGTCCGCTTCGACGTTTAGTGCCGCGGCCTGACCGGCACCGGTCTGGTCCAGTGTGAAGATCCCCGGCGATGCCTCAGCAACGTCGAAGGTCACGATGTTCGACCAAGCACCGCCCCTTTCCACCTGGACAAGCGTCGACGCCTGGCCCGCAACTGAATAGGGTACGACCGCATTGATCTGGTTGGCTGAGACATGGATCAGCGGTGCCGGAACACCGTCGAAGAGCACCCGTGTGCCAGCCAGTTCGCTACCGATCTGCCCGCCCTCGACGACCAGCAACGCGTCCTCGGGCGGCCCGATCGAGAGACCGAAAATGCTGATGATCTCGCCCGGACTCACCGCCCGCGATTGGAAGCTGGCCGCGTTCACCAGGCCGTCCGCCTCAAAACACGTTCCGGACGCCGACTGTACGCGGATGCTCGTGGCTGCGAACGCTCCACCGGCTGTGGGCACACCGCTGACAACCACGCACGAACCGAGGTTCAGGGAGCCGCCGCTTTGGTCTACGGCGGTCGCCGCGGTGATGTTGACCGTGTATCGGCCAATCATCCATGTGCCGAACGCGCCTTTGGCCATCGCAGGCTTGGAAACGTGGTGTTATCGGCAAGCCTTTCCGGGGGCCGCCAATGGCCAACCACAGTATGTTGTGGTCACCTGAGTCAAATGGATACCAACTTTGTAGAATTTAGACCACCATGACCCAAGACGAGCACGACCGTAACGCCCAGGAGACCTCGCAGAACCGATTTGACTTTCTAGACAATCGGATCTATGAGTGGAGGATCACCATTAGTCTTCGGCATCGCTTACTCGGCTCCTTGACCATTCTCTCGCTGCCGTTGCTGCTGTACTTTTGGCTCTGGGTCTTCCAACTGCTCTCGGTGCAGCTCTCTTTTTGGCTTGCCGTCGCTGTCTTGAGTTTCGGCAGCGTTCTCTGTTTAGCCTGGGTCCGAATCAAGCTCAAGTCAGATCGGCACAAGAAATTCGGTGACATCAGGATCAGCATTCTGTCCCTGATGTCTTTGGTCGCGGTGACCTATCTGCTCCTATCACCGGCTCCATACGTTCGAGAGTTCTTTGGCGCTTCCGCAAGCAAGGAACCAGTTCAATGACTATTGTTCATCGTTGACCACGCGCTTCGCGTGGCGCTGCTGGACATCCCAGAGATAATTGGTTTCTCCTTGTCCTCAATTACAGCGAGCGGCTGGAAGGCCAAGGTGGTTGTTTTCCTGCTAAGAACTTTCTTCGCTATCGGCCTGTTGAACATCGCTGTGGCGATCGTATCGGGTTCTAGCAATCGGATATTCTATGGCACCGACTTGCAAGCTTGGTTGAGGTCGAACTACTTTCTGGGCGCATCGACAGTAACGGTACACAGGATGGCAATCGTGAACGAGTTGCCGGTCATCCAGAGCTGGACTGTGAAAACGGAGAACCCGCTCGGCTCGTAACCTGTGCCCATCGTAAACACCGCCTGCGTTGAAAACACGGAGGTTGTTGGACAACGATCCGAGGCTCGACTCATCGTTCATCGGGCCGGCATCTCAGCGCAACCGGGGTGCGGTCGGACCACAGGGCATTGTCAAGTTAACGACGCCAAGGCGGTTTTGCCCTGAAGATCGTCTGAGGTTTCTCCCCTCTCAGCAGGCACACGTCGCCATCTTCCAGTCCCTGAGAGCTCGCTCTCTCAGAAGGCGATGATGGACCGCTTTGAGATGATGACGGCCAACTCGGAACAGGTTCTGAATCGGGCCCTGGACCGAGAGAAATCGTTGAACCTGTGCCGCTGATTTGAGGCGACGCACCTGGCGTTCCTGCTCCCGGGTGTGCTGGTGCGAGACTTCAGCTCGGTTGTTCTCGTACTGCCCGGTTCAGTGGATGACGGATGGGAACACCTCGCGGTGCGCAGCCGGATAGCTTCGCAGCTTGTCGGTAACCAGTTGCAGCGGTGGCCTCTCCTGGTGCTTCAAGACCTTGCGAAAGAAGCGTTTGGCTGCTCTCTTGTCTCGGCGGCGTGTGACCAAGATATCGAGGACATCGCCATCCTGGTCCACCGCTCTCCAAAGATAGTGGTGTTCGCCGCGGATGGTGATGAACCTCGTCCACGTGCCAGATGTCGCCGAGTCGGCCCTGTCGGCGCCGCAGCGTGGGGCATACGCCGGTCCAAACTTCCGGCACCAGGATCGAATGGCTTCGTAGGACACCGTGATGCCACGCTCGGCGAGAAGGTTCTCGACGTCGCGAAAGCTGAGAGCGAACCGATGGTACAGCCAGACGGCATGGCTGATGATTTCGGGTGGAAAGAGGTGGCGTCGATACAGTGATCCCATCGGTCGATTGTCGCTGACCGCCGTTAACTTGACAATGCCTGCACCAATGCCGAGGAGCGGTTACCATCTGACAGGGGACGTATACCCAGGAGGCCTTCGAAATGCCCGAGGAACGCAAGCAACAACTCGTCGAAATGCTCGGCGCAGAGAAAACTAACTCGGCGGAGCGGATGGAACTCGCCCGCCTCATCCTGCTCGACCCGGCCAAACCGAAGCTAAATAACTCGGCCGCCAACAGGGGCGTGCTCGGCATTCTGAACCGGTGGAGTCAAGGCCGCCGAGAGAAGGCGTATCGTGCCAAGAAGAACGGGTTCCAGGGAACCGTCATCGTCTCAGAAGGCGACTCCTGGTTCCAGTTCCCGTGGTTTGTCAAGGACATCATCGACTGGCTGATGGATGAGCCGAAATACAATATCCTCAGTCTGGGATCGGGCGGCGACTGGCTGGCGAACATGGTCGAAAAACAACAACACCTCGAGGCGATCGAGGCTGAGCATCCGCGACCGCATGTCTTTCTAATCAGCGGCGGCGGCAATGACCTGGCCGATGATTATCGAGTGGCAAAGCTGGTTCACCCATTCTCGGAAGAGCGGGAAGAGGAGCCGAGGAAATATCTCAATGAAGACTACTATTGTGTCATCGAGGTGTTCGAGCAGCAGTACGTTCAGCTGTTTGCTGAGGTCGGTCGTCGCTGCCCGGGATTGAAGATAATCACCCACGGCTACGCTTACGCGATTCCCTCCTCCAAGAAGGGGCGCTTCCCCGTGCAATGGTTAGTGAACTTCTTCAGCCGCACGGGCAAATGGCTCAAGCGCCCGCTCGAGATGCGGGGAATCACGAATCCGAAAACTCAACGCAAGATCGTCCGTCACATGATCGACGATTTCAACGCCATGATGGAAAGAGCCGGCAGCAGTTTCCCGCACGTGCATCACGTAGACTCCCGCGGCCTGTTTAAAGCCGATGACTGGTACAACGAGCTGCACCTCGAGCCGGCTGCGTTCAAGGTAGTGGCGGAACTCTACATCAAGAAGATCAATAACCTGCCTGGAATCGCGGCCCATAGCGGCAGCTGAGCCCGGTCGGCTGGTGTGGGTAGCCAAAACCTCGTCGTTGTGTAGAACCAACAACTTGGGCTGCCGGGCGGCATTGTCAAGATAACGACGCGAAGGCGGTTTTGCCCTTGTGTGTAGGTTGTGCACTCTCTGTGGGCGCCAGCCGATTCCAACACCGATCGACCGAGAATCAAAGCACTCCGTGCGCCAGCCCGGAGTGCGTTTGTCTTCCTCGGATTCGGTCGGTCGTGTTTTGGGACCATACGGCTTGAAAAAGCGTCTTTGGCTAAAGAAACGACAGAGGCGTGCCATCGGAAAGCACCATCGGGCGGCCGATGTTCGTCATGTATTCCTTGGTGTGATCGACCCCGAGTTTGTTGTACAAGGTCGCGGTGAAATCGGGCACCTCGACCGGGCCGTCCTTGACGAACCTCGCATCGCTATCCGAAGCGCCCCAGACGCGGCCGCCTTCGATGCCTCCGCCTCCGATCGTCAGCGAGAAACAGTTCGGCCAATGGTCGCGGCCGGTGTAGACGTTGATCTCGGGCGTGCGGCCGAACTCTCCTGTTACCAGCACGATGGTTGAGTCGAGCATGCCACGGTCGTGGAGGTCTTCGAGCAGGGTGGCGTAGGCACGGTCGAACTCGGGCAGGTAGTCGTTCGCCAGGTTTTCGAAGATGTTGGAGTGGTGGTCCCAGTTACCCCGCTTGACGGTGACGAAACGGACGCCCGCTTCGACCAGGCGGCGGGCCAGCAGGCAGCCCTGCCCCATTCCCGTGTGGCCGTACTGCTCCCGAAGCGTCTCCGGTTCCTGGGCGATGTCAAAGGCCTTCTTTGCGAGCGGCGAGCGCATCAGCCCGAGCGCGCGTTCGTAGTAGGAGTCGATCGAGTTGAAGGTGTTGCCGGTGTCCCATTGCGAGATCTTGGAGTCCACCAATTGCAGTAGCGAGTAGCGGCTCTCCATCTGGGTCCAGTCGACGCCCATTGGCAGCTCAAGATCGCGGACGGAGTACTTCTCGACGTTTGGGTCGCCAGCGGCGAACGGGTTGTATTCGGGCCCCAGGAAACCGGATTGCTCCCTGAACTTTGCGGATGGAATGGCCACGTAGGCCGGCAGCTCGTTGCGCGGACCCAGTTCTTTGTTCACCACCGAACCCATCGAGGGGTGTTTCATGGTCGGCAATGGTTTATGGCCCGTCAACATGATGTCCGTTGCACCCTCGTGGGAGCCGTCCTTGTGCGTCATGGAGCGGATGGCGGTGAATTTATCGGCCTGCTTCGCGGTGAGCGGCAAGTGCTCGCAGACCTGCAAGCCCGCGACGTTGGTTGGGATCGCTTTGAAGATGCTCCGATACTTCGCGCCCAGATCGGGCTTCAGGTCAAACGTGTCGATATGGCTCATCCCGCCGCCCAGCAGCAGGTGAATGATCGAAAGATCCTTCTTGGGCGCCGGCCGGGCGCGCAGCACGTCGCCCCACGACAGCAAGCCGAACGGCGCGATCGAGCCTATTTTGATGAACGAACGGCGGTCGAAGCGGCGCATGGCCTATCCCTTAGTGATTGTACAGATACTCCTTCGAATTTAGGATCGCCCACAACAGATCTTGAAACACTTGGCGGCGGTCCTGCTCCGCCAACTTAGCCGTGATCGCCTCACGCTCGGCCTGGCGCGGGTAGCGCGATAGCGACGTCAGGAAGATACGAGCCAACTGGTGGTCGTCATTGAGCGCGGGGTCGGGCTCCCACTTGGATACCTTCTCATGAATGGTGTCACCCGAGATCAAGTGCAGCACTTGGGTGATGTCGGGCTGGTGGTCGCGCTCGCAAATCGTCTCGCGGTCCAGCCGCCCGAAGGCTTCGAGTATGTAGTGCGGCTTCCCGGAATAGACCTGCATGGCGCGCGTACCCGGAGGATAGCCGTCGTATTTTTCGGGAATGCCCGTGATCTGCACAATGGTATCGAGGATCTGCTCAGCCAGGAGGCGGCGCATGTAATAGCGCGAGGAGTTGATCTGGTCACCGCGGTTGGAGTCGTTAGGCTCGGAGCTTAACTGATACGTCCGCGAATTGAGAATCGCTCGGATCAAGTGGCGCAGGTCATAGTTGTGGCTCGAGAGATCCTCCGCCATTGCGTCGAGTAGCGCGGGATTGACCGGCGGATTGGTGACGCGGAAATCGTCCACTTCCTCGACCAATCCGCGCCCCAGGTAGTGCTTCCAAACCCGGTTGACGATGGTTCGCGAGAAGAACGGGTTTTGCGGGTCGGTCATCCATCGCGCGAGGTCTTCGCGAACATCCTTTTCGGGTAGATCGGGCTCGAAGCCGCCGTCGAGATACTTGGGTAAAACAACCTGCTCGGTCGCGGGATGCTTGACGGGACGGGGCTTCATTACGAAATCGACCGGCTCCGGCGCCCAGTAGTGGCCGTTTTCGTCGTTCTGATAGACCTCCTTCTTGGCCATGCGAGCGAAGAAGGCGGCGAATCCGTAGAAGTCGTCTTGCGTCCATTTTTCCCACGGATGGTTGTGGCAGCGAGCACACTCGATGCGCACGCCAAGGAAGAGCTGGCTGATGTTGGTGGCGTGGTCCTCGGCTTCGGAGTGGCGGCTGATGTTGTAGAAGCTAGTGGGCCCGATGTTGCCGAACTCGAACAAGTGCGCGCCTTGGCTAAGCAGCACTTCGGTGACCAGTTGGTCGTAGGGCTTGTGGTCGAGGAACGATCGCTTCAGGTATTGGTAGACCAGCCGTGCGCCCTTGGCGCCTGCCTCGTGGGTTCCGGCGCGGAACATCTCCGTGAACTTCAGCGCCCAGAACTCGGCAAACTCCGGCCTTTCGAGCAAACCGTCGATGAGCTTGGCGCGCTTGTCGGGGTCGGTCGATTCGAGAAACTCCACGGCTTCCGCTTCGGTGGGAAGCAAGCCGATCGTATCGAGATAGACCCGGCGAAGGACCTGCTCGTCATCGGCGAGCTGGGAGGGCGAGATGTGGAGGCGCTCAAGCTTCGAGAAGACGTGTTCGTCGATGTAGTTGTTGCGCGGGGCGTGAGCCGCGTCGGAGGTCCGCAGTTCTTCCGGCTGCGGCACATAGAACTTGGCCGCCACGGCCCGGCCCAGCGTCCGCACCATGACTGCCGTTTCGCCCGGCTGCAGCGCCTTGATCTTCCCGTCCGCTGAAACCTCGATGACATCCGGGTTGTTGGAAGAGTACTGGACGAAGTGGGTGACGTCGCGGCTTGTTCCGTCGGTGTAGGTAGCTGTCGCTACCAACTGCTGAGTGGCGGCCACGCCGCTGAGGATGCGCTCTTCGGGGTAGACAGTCAGAGACTCGATTCGAGGTGCATCACCACTGTCGTACTCAGCGCCATCGCGGATCCAATCGAGAATCGTGCGGTAGTCGAGCGAATCGACCGAGAAACGGACCCCGCCGCCGTGAGCAACCTCAAACGTCGGTTTCTGGAGAAGGAGACTTTTCTCGGGATTCTCACGATCGATGCGGGGCTGGATCGCCTCATAGTCGAGATCGGGCTCGTAACCGAACAGAGATAACTTGAACCCGTTCTGGCCGCTGATCGACCCATGGCAGGAGGAACCGGCGCATCCACCCATCGTGAAGATCGGCATGACGTCTTTGACGAAACTCACCTTGGGTTTCTCGCCGGCTGACGCGACGGAAACCGGGACCGTAGCACTTCCTTCTTTGCACTCGACGCCCAGTGTGGCCTTTCCGTTAGCCAAGGCGGTCAGAACGCCTTGGCGTGAAACGGAGGCGACATCCCTGTTATCCAGTTCGAAGGAACAGCAGGCGGTAACATCGAGGTCGTCGCCGCTGACGGTCAGTACTTGTGTGGCGTCGGCCCCAAGCAGGTGAACCGACGCAGGATAAACGGAGACGCCCTCCGCCCAAGCAGGCGCGGTGACCACGAACAAAGTCAGGATCCTAGTCAAGAGTGTCAAGTCTTGCAAGAGGCGCCCGCGCAGGATGTGGCGTAAGGCTCCAGCCTTGCCGAGTCTCGATTCTTCGGGACTCAGGATGGCAAGTGACCGAGCAGCGGCTGTAGATCGAGGACCTGAGAACCGAGGAATCGGTTCTCGGCAAGCCTGGAGGCTTACGCCATATGGACGCCCACTTGTCGGTCTGAGGTGGAAGACTTCGCTAGTGGAATGTTGTGGAGACCTAGCCGCAGGACTATCCAGCGCAACTGTAGGGGCGGGCCCCCGTGCCCGCCCGGCCGCCCGTCTACCATTAGGCTCTCTTTGCGAGAGTCCACTAATTCGCATTCGACGTCTCCGTTGCGGCCGATTCCTCGGCGGGCGCGATCACGATCGGATGGGACTTGCCGAGCTGTCTGCCTTCGGTTCTACCGACCAGCACGATCGATGCCGGGGCGCTCATCGAAGATCTGACGTTGAGCGTCGCGAGGGTGGTGCTCGGCTGGACGACCGCCGGCTCGACGATGATTCCCGCGGGCCCTTCCCCTACGATATCGAGAGGAGCAGAGCCCTCGTCCAAACGGTTGACAATCACGCGGATTTCCCCCGGTTCATCGAGCGCGACAGTCACTTCGTCCGGAGTCGATAGCACGAGTGTGGGTGGATCAGCGACGGTCGCCAGCAGTCTTCCGGTTTGTGCGTCGCCCATGATCTTTCGGTTGGTTTTAAACCAGTACTGCGTATGGCCTTCGCGTTCAACCGCGCGGCCTTCCATCACGCCTCGCGCCCGGAAGCGGATCTGGCCCAAGCCGGCGGGAGCATCAACCGCGACGTGGATGGGGATGTCCACCTTGGTGCCGTCCATGGTGTGCGCCTCGCCGCAGGTGTTTCGGAACGGCGTATTGACCGGCTCCACCACAACCTTCTCGGCGGTTACGCCTTCCGGCAGGTCTTCGGTCCAGACTTCGACCGGCGTGTTCCAGCCTTGCAGGCGCCGCAACCACACAGTCACGACGTTCTTTCGGCCGCGGTAGAAGGTCTCGTCGGTGCCGATAACCTTCACCTTGAACTCTGGCTCCGCACGCTTCACAGTCAGACGGTACGGGAAGTTGGGGTGTCCAAGGAACGCCGCGTCGCGGATCTTGGCCACGTAACGCCCTGCCTTAGGTAGGTCGATCGCCAAGTGGGGGTCCATGTTCGCGGGATTCCGGCCCGTGTTGGTGGCCGGGTCGTCCTGGTAGTCGATCCGCTTACCGGATTCGTCGTAGACCTCGATCAGGGGATCGAACGGATAGTTGAGCTTCATCGACGCGACTGCGAGCAGGACCCTCTGCGGCGTGTTCACGCGAAACGAGAAATAGTCGGCGGCCTTGCGCTTGTCGATGACGCCGTTAGCAACCACCGGCAGGGTGATCGGGTAGGGGTCGTCTCGTTGCCTCGCAACGTCGCCCAGAACCGTGACCTCGGGTAACTCCGAGACCACGAACGGTACCGGCAGCGTTGCCCCATGAACGTGGAGTTGATGGACGCCGAGGGGCATGTCCGCCGGGATCTCCAGTCGGACCTTCGCTGCTTTCGAGCTTCGCGAGAGAACCTGCCCACGAGATCGTCCGTCGCCCAGTACGACGGCGCTGAGATTGGAGAGGTTCACTCCGGTCAGCAAGATCTCGACCGGCTTGCCGCGTCGGCCTCCCATCGGCATAGCGTGGTCGACTTGCGGCATCTCGCCCGCGGTGAGCCGGTAGTCAGATGTGGCGGATCCTCGCTCGCTGGTGCCGTAGAGGCGCAGGTAGTACGTTCCGCCCTGTCGGAAGGTATGGACGAGATGAGCGTCCTTGAAAATATAGTAGTCATCGGAATAGGCGATCTCGACGCCGTTGCGGTCGAGGAGGCCGATGACGGGATCGAGGCGGGACCCATTCCGAGTAGCGTTGACGTCGAACGTAATCGTCTGGCCCGCCCGTACCTCAAAACGAAAGTAGTCGTAGTCTTTGCTCTTGACAATGCCGTTGATCAGGACCGGGAACTCGATCGCCTGCGCGTCATCGCGATCGTTGTTGGGTTCCTGTTCAAAGGACTCCGGACGCGTGCTGACAGTAAACCAATTCAGGGTCGAGCCCTGGGGCGCGATCACACGGAAGTCGTGACGGCCGGGCTCGGCGGCCGCATCGATGTGAACGCGTGCTTCGATGCGGTTATGCGCGGACTTGAGGATTTCCGCTTGAAGCTTCGGGGTGGCGAAACGGATCTCCGAAGTGTCTTGCAGGTCCGCGCCACGAATCGTGATTTCGACGCTGGTGCCTTGCCGGCCTCCATGCGGGAACACCCCGCTCACCGCGGGGCGAATGGAGGGGATTGGAGACTCGGCTAGGAGCGCCGGGGTCAGGGTCAGCAGCCATACGAACCGCTGCAATGCTGCTTTTATAGGGAACACTTGCGTGAATACACACCCCTCGGCGCCACTATACCACCCGATGGGGATTATTCATTGACAAGCGCCGTAGGGTAGTGGCTCAATTTGGCTGCGCCACGCTAGGTGATGGGCGTGCGCTGCACACTGTGCCGGAGAAGGCCGGCGTTTCTGAAGTCGCCTTCAGGCGGCTTCCGCGCGAAGCGCGTGGTAGGCCGGTCGTTTACGGCCGGTTCAGCGTAGCCCTTCGTTCCTGCCCAGGGCGCTTCAGCGTCCTTCCGACGCACCGGCTTGAGCCACCGTGGATGGCTGATCCGGTGTCCGTGAGATCGTCATGGCTGAAACTGAGCCACTACCCGCCGTAGAGTGCAGCGTCGTCGATCGCGGGTACGCGCGTAGCACCGCCTGGATGCGAAACCAGTACAATGTCGGCCACCGACCCCGGTGCGAGTCAGGTTCTGGAAGCCCATCGTCTTCGCCCCTGCTTATGGAGATCTCTATGCGCCACGTTCGACGAAGGATCAGCCCTGCCGTTGCTCTGCTGCTCGGCAGCATCGTTCTACCCGTCTGTTTGCTTGCTCAGTCCATCGACGCGGCCAAACTGCACGACGAAGCGATCGTAGTGGACGGCCACGTCCACATCATCACGCCCGTGTTTCACCAAGGAATCGATCCGTGGAAGGTGCAGGAGACGGGCCTGTTCGACTACGCCCGCGCCAAGCAAGGTGGCCTCGACGTGGTCGTGCACACCGTCTACATCGAAGACCCCTACAACAACTACAACTACGCGGTGAAGCAGGCCTGCCGTCTGATCGAGGTCTTCTACCGCGTGCTCGACGCCAACGCCGACAAGATGGAACTGGCCCTCACCTCCGCCGACGTGCGCCGCATCGTCGCCAAGGGAAAAATGGCCGCGATCCTGGCGCTGGAAGGTGGCTTTGACACCGAAGGCGATCTCGACGTCTTGCGGCTGTTCTACCGACTCGGCGTCCGCATGATTCAACCCATCAGCCACAACACAACCAACGCCTTCATGGACGCGGGTCTCGGGTTGACGAAATGGGGCGGGCTCACCGACCAGGGCCGCAAGGTGATCTCTGAGATGAACCGGCTCGGGATCTTGATCGACCTGTCGCACGCCACCGACGAGGCCAAGCTCCAGATCATCGAGGCGAGTCGTGCACCCGTCGTCGGCAGCCACCACGGGTTGCGCCATTTTGTTGAACACAAGCGCAACCTCTCCAATGAAGTACTCAAGGCCATGGCCGCCAAGGGTGGACTGATGGGCATGCACTCGAGTTCCGGGTACGTGGGGGTGAAACTCGCCGAATTGCGAAAGTCTCGGTCCACTGGATCTGGCGGACGTAGATCCGCTCCGAGGCTACGACACCTGATCGAGGGCTTCGAATTCCACCGCCCTGCCTACGAAGACTTCGGAGCCTACATCGCCAAGCTCGACGCCAAGATGCACGACAAATGGAATAGCAGCGGATACGGCAAGCCTTGGCGCGAACTCCACCAGAAAGCTGTCGACGCCGGACGCCCCTTGCCGACGATCGATGATTGGGCGGACCAGGTGGACTACGTCGTCGAGATGGCCGGCGACAGCCACATCGGTATTGGCCTCGATCTCATGAGCGGCCCCAACCTGGTCGACTTTGACGCCACCGGATACGGCCGCCTCACCGAAGCCCTGGTCAAGAAGGGCTACAGCGAGCAACGCATGAAGAAGATCCTGGGCGAAAACTGGCTACGGCTCTTTGACCAAGCCAAGGCACCCTGAGGGCATTGTCAAGTTAACGACCCCGAGGCGGAGTGTTCGTGAGGTCCGGCTGAGGTTTCTCGCCCTCGTCGCGCACCCTATGAAAGCCGTGCCGACTCCGTCATGTACCGCCAAGTGCTGGCTGAGTGTGCCCGCGCACGCGGCTGGGACATCCATCTCTTCGACGCCAAGAACGTAGAGAGCCAGGCGGTGACCATCCTCGGTGAGCGGGCCGACGACGTACTCCACGGGCCGCGGGCAACGCTGGGACCGCCTTGGGCAAAGGACCATCGGATGGCGCTCGCGGCGACGATCGTGGCCGCCTGACCGTCGCGTCGAGACTCTGAACACGACGCTCCAGTAAGTGCGCTAGGGTCGGCCAGCTTCCGCTATGGGGGAATCGAGGAAGTGAGCCGGACGACCGTGCCGGCAGGGAATGTCGGAAGTGCCCTGCCACTGCAGGCGACAGTCCTCTAGCAAGCGCAGATTGCACCGCCGGCGAGACCTGGGCCAAGCCCTACCTGTCACCACTCCGCGGCGTCGTCGCGCCGGGTTACGTGGGCACGATCCCCTCGACGGGCGACGTCCTGGCGATTTGGTGCCGTGGCTTGACGGGACGCACGCCGCTTAACTCCGCCGTCTCTCGCGACGGAGGAAAGACTTGGTCTCCCGTGAAGCTGCTGGACCGCAGTGAGCACCACGGTTACGGATACACGAGCGTAGACTATGTGGCTGACCGCGTGGTGATTACGACGATGCGCTACCCGCTGTTTTCTTCGATCGATCGGTTTCAAGTCCAACCAGGCTACAGCGACATGCTATTCGTTTCATTGCCCGTCGAGCGGTTCTACCGGACCCCGGAAATGCCCCAGCCCTGAATCACGCCTAGCCAGAATACTGGACGAATGCCACGAATGCCACAAAACTCACTTGACACATGCCCATCCAATGTGCAGAGTAGAAGTCAACACTTTTAGCTTTTAGGGGGGGGGCCTTTGACTACAGACGTGAGAAGTGCAAGTGCAGGTGTGTTTGACATCGTTGCAGTACTGACGCTCGCTGTCGTGATGACGACGAGCGCCGCCGCGCAAGTCACCGCCGGTGGCGTGCGAGGCGTCGTGACCGACCCGGCCGGCGCGGTCGTGCCCGGTGTGGCCATCAAGATCACGAACTTGGAGACGGACTTCACGGCCAACGCCGAGAGTAGCGGCGCCGGGAACTACGTCATGGTCAACATCCCGGTGGGCCCGTACCGCCTGGAAGCGACGTTGGACGGCTTCAAGACCTTTGTGGCGGAGGACGTGCAGGTTCTAACAGCCACAACAGCCACGGTGAACATCACCATGGAAGTCGGTGAGCTCGTTCAGCAAATCACGGTTTCCGAGACGATTACGCCCATCACGGTGGTGGCGACCTCCGAGATCAGCACCAGCGTGGAAGAGCGAGTCATCATGGACCTGCCGCTGCAGGTGGCCGGTGGCCGCCGTCAGGCCGAGAACTTCATCTTCTTGACTCCCGGTGTTGCCGGCGACACCTTCTCGAAGTCTTACAACGGCAGTCCCGACCTGGCGCAGGTCGCCATGGTAGACGGCATCGCCTACGCCAACGCGGAGGTTCCAGGCCGCTTCACGACCTTCGCGCCGCCGTTCGAGTCGATCGAAGAGTTCAAGGTTTCCAGCACGCTGTATCCGGCGGAGTTGGGCCGCGGCTTCGGGGTCTCGACCTACAAGATCAAGTCGGGGACGAACGCCTTCCACGGGAACGTTTTTGAGTTCCTGCGCAACGAGAAACTGGACGCCAGCGGGTTCTTCGCCAGTGGGCGGTCCCCGACGCGGCAGAACGAGTTCGGCGCCACCATAGGTGGGCCGGTGATCAAGAACCGCACGTTCTTCTTCTTCAACTACACAGGTTTCCGGCGGCGCGGCTCGCGTAATACCTCGCTGCTTACGCTGCCGCCCGTAGCCTTCCGCTCCGGTGATTACTCCCGGCTCATGCCGGAACTGGGCATCTCGATCTACGATCCCGCCACCACGCGCGACGACGGAGCAGGGGGATTCGTTCGTGATGCGTTTCCGAACAACGTGATCCCGTCGAGCCAACATGATCCTTTGGCGCTGACGGTAAACGGGCTCATGCCGCAACCGGATAACAACGCGCTCTTCAATAACTTCCTTACGCGCTCGGAGTCTCCGACCAACGAAGACTATTTTGTGTACCGAGTGGACGAACAGATTAACGACAGCAACAAGTTCTCCTGGACGCACTGGTGGGACAAGGACCCAGGGGGAGCGGCGATCGGCGCCTACGGCCCGGATCATCCGCTGGACAACGGGTTTCCGGGTGGAGGGTACTTTCACGGCATGCGGGCGAACTGGGACAGCGTGATCACGCCGACTCTGTTGAACCATTTCGGGTTCGGCTTCTCAGGCACCTTCGGATTTGGCCGTGGGTTCGACCAGCGTAACGGCGCCGAAATTCTCCCCATACCGGGCTTGCCTTCGTCGTTCGCCGGTACGACCAGTATCCGTATTGATGGTTACAATGGATTCGGGAACGCTGGAGCGCAAGGTGACGCCCGTTGGGACCACACGTATAACTATACGAACACAACGACGGTCATCAAAGGTAATCATCAGATCAAGTTCGGTGGCGAGTATTGGGCGCAGTCGTTTCGGGACTTCAATATTCTCAACGGAGGAGGGACAGCGGGCACTTTGACTTTCAACCGGCTCTTCTCGTCCCAGCCCAACGCCGACAACTTTGCCCTCCAAGGCGAAGCCTCCGCCAGCTTCTTGCTCGGTCAGGTCAATTCGGTTCGGCGGCTGATCGGGGGGGAGGAAAGAACGCTGATAATCCCCTACCTGGGGTTGTTCGCGACCGACACCATTCAGATGGGCCCCAAGTGGACACTGAGCCTCGGTCTTCGAGTCGACACGGCGTTTCCGTGGCGCGGCAAGGATGCCGACCGCGTTGCCGCCATCGATCTCAACTTGGGCAATCCGGGCGCCGGCGGGCTGCCAGGGGCACATGTCTTCGGCAACGATGCCGTCGTTCCCAGCGCCAAGACTGGACTCGGCCCTCGTGGAAGCATCGCCTATCAACTTAACGATAAGACGGTCATTCGCGTGGGCTACGGGATCATCTACAGCATCTCAAATGCGTCGACAACCGGATCGGTGCAGTTCAACAACAATTTCGACAACGGTTTTCTGGGATTCCAGCAACTCCAGAGTACTGACAACGGGATCACGCCGGCCAGCCTCTTGCGAGATGGTTTTCCGGCATTCACGACCCCGCCACGCGAACCCGAGCTGGGCATTGGGTCCACGGTTGATTTCTACAATGCGGATGGGGGTTTGCAGGCCTACCAACAGACCTGGACGTTGAATATCCAGCGGCAGTTGCCTTTCCAAGCGCATCTGGATCTGGCCTACATCGGCAACAAGGGCCAGCGGCTTTCCGCGGGCCTAGAGAACCTCAACCAAGTGCCCGTCAGCTTCCTGAGCCTCGGGCCTTTGTTGAACCAGCGGTTCGACTCACCGGATGCCATTGCCGCCGGCATCACGGCGCCGTTTGACGGATTCGGGGCGGCGCTCGGGGGAGCGGCAAGCGTGGCTCAGGCGTTGCGGCCGTTCCCGCAGTACACCGGCGTCAACAACCCCTGGCAGCCCAACGGTGCGTCGAATTACCACTCCTTCCAGATGAAGCTGCAGAGACGCTTCTCAAACGGCTTCTCGTTCTTGACCAGCTACACATTGAGCAAGACCATCTCGAATACCAGTCTTGCAGCGTTCGCGGCCTTTAACGGAGGCGCCCGGGACACGGCCAATCGAGGCATCGAGAAGTCGATCGCGCCTAAAGACCAGACTCATAGCATTGTCACGAGTTTCGTCTATGAGTTGCCTTTCGGCAAGAACGCCAGGGGGGCGGCCGCCGGGGTTCTCAAAGGCTGGCAAGCCAGCGCCATTGTCCGCTACGCCACCGGTCAGCCTCTTGGGATTAGCGGAGGCCCGCCGATTCCGCTATTCGGAGGCGGTAATCGTCCGCACCGTGTGGCCGGTGTGAGCGCCAGGTCCAACGTGAGTGCGGGCAGCTTCGACCCAGGGCAAGGGGACCTTTATCTGAATTCGGCGGCGTTCGTGCAGCCGGCTCCCTTCACGTTCGGAACGGGCGCTCCGCGGGAGCCGGACTTGAGGAACTTCGCGTTGTTCAATGAAGACCTCGCGCTCTCCAAGCGTACGTACATCGGTGAGACGATGAACGTCGAGCTCCGGGCGGAGTTCTTCAACCTGCTCAACCGAGTGCGGTTTGGCAACCCGAATACGAATTCCACCAGTGGCGGCTTTGGCCTTGTCGGGGGACAAGGCAATTCGCCACGCACGATTCAGTTCGGGTTGAAGTTCAACTTCTAGCGCAAGCCGGCCTGGGGCGGGAGGTTCCGTCCCGGGTCGGCGTTGCCGGACAAGATGTTAAAGGGGGCGGCGGTTGCAACCGCGAGCCCCTTTTTTGTTGTCGGAATGGAGCGGGCGGGCACGGGAGCCCGCCCCTACGAGACGGAGGACGCGGTGCTCCTCGTAGCTTGGTGAACTTGCTGGGACAGACATATGCGTAGGGGCGGGCCCCCGCGCCCGCCCGCCACTATCTACCCGATGTAATCCACCGTGTCCCGGCAAGTTCACCAAAATGGGAGGCGCTGTCTGCATAAGTGAACGTACGCGACGCCCTGCCGAGTCGAAGGCCGACTCGACTCCAGGGCTATGATTACTCGCTGCCGGGCGATTACTTCGTTACGATCTGCGTGGAGGGCAAGAAGTGTGTGTTTGGGACCGTACAACAAGGTGTAGTCGGTCTCAGCGGTCCTGGGCAGATGGCTTGTTCCGTTTGGGACGAGATGCCAACGCAATACGAGGGAGTCGAGCTCGACACGTTTGTCGTCATGCCCAACCACCTTCACAGTGTCATCCGTCTCGTAGGGGCGGGCCCCCGCGCCCGCCCGCCACTATCTCTACCCGATGTAATCCACCGGTTCAAATCATTAACGACCGCGAGGTACCGAAAGGGCGTCGGCGAGCATGGATGGCCGGCCTTGGCCGGTCGGCTCTGGCAGCGAGGCTATTTCGACCGCATCATCCGCAATCGTGAGGAACTCAATGATGCCCGCAGCTACATCGACAATAACCCCCTGCGGTGGTCGGCGCGGGACCGGGTTGTGCGGTAGGCCGAGAGCGCGGGCGGGCACAGGGGCCCGCCCCTACGGACTGTTCACGACGATGGGAGTGCTGGCGGGTGCGGGGGCCCGCCCATGGTTGACCGCCTGGCTCGTCGTGATCGCTGAGTTGCAGGCACAGGAGACCCCAGTCTCTCACGCCGGTATCACTTGTCTCGTAGGGGCGGGCCCCCGCGCCCGCCCGCCACTATCTCTACTCGATATGATCCAGCGGTTCACGTGGCGCACCCTGCTCGTTACTCTCGCACTGGTGACTCTGTTCAGTCCACTACCTGCCGAAGGCCAAAAGCCCCACGACCTCGGAGGCCGCAACCAAATCTTCCTCGACGGCCGTTTTCTAGCCGATCGGAAGAACGTCCGAATTGTAGTGCAGCAACCTCGCAAGACCGGCGAGCAGAACATCATTGCCGGAGTCCACAAGCTTATTGCCGGCGAGCCCATGGTAGTCACAGACGGGCCGGAATCCTCCGCCTATCTCCAGGTGATGGAGAACGACGGGGTGTTCCGAGGGTTTCGCTACGTCTCGAAAAACGGCGTGGACTGGCAGTGGGCGACGAAGGAGATTCTTGGGGCGGGAGATTTCGCCTACGGCATGCGCGATAGTGTGCACCCCAAGCTCACCGCCTTCGGCGTTGTTTTTCGCGATCCTCACGCCCCGCCCGAAGAGCGCTACAAGATCGTCAGCGGCTGGCGCAACAAGGTGTACGCTTCAGCGGACGGCCGGGAGTGGACGGCAGTTCACGAGGGCGTCTTCCCAAAGGAGGCTCTCTATCCGCTAGGCATGGACAGCCAAAACATTGCCTTCCATGACGAGGCGCAGGGCGGCTATGTGGCCTATGTTCGTGTAAACCGGCGCGTTGAAGTTGCGCCTCGGCTCCGGGCTCGCTGTGGAGACTTAGGGCAATGTTTTCTGCGGGTTGTCGGCCGCTCGGTCACGAAGGATCTCGCTTCGTTTCCGATGCCGGAGATCGTCTTCGAGGCCGATGAGCGCGATCCACGCTTCGACGACCTCGCCGAGTCCGATTTTTATATGCCGCAGGTGCTCAAATACCCGCATGCGCAAGACGCCTACGTGATGTTCCCGAACCGCTATCTGCATTACCGGCCCTGGTTTCTCGGCGACGACTTAAGCGTCTACGCGCCCGAAGGCGGCCGGCTCAACAAAGGCCCGCTGGATGTCGGCTTCGCTTCGAGTCGAGATGGCATTGACTGGGAGCGCTACGACCGGAAACCACTGATCCCACTGGGCCCAACCGGGGCGTTCGACTCTGGCGGCCTCTACCCCGTGCGAGGCTTGATCTTTCGCGGCGACGAGATGTGGCTGTACTTCGTGACGTGGGAAAGCCACTTGGCGCGCAAGGAAGGCATCGAGTACCGCCCGACAGTCTCGCGCACGGTTTTTCGCAGAGACGGCTTCACGGCCGTCGAGGCCGATTACACCGGGGGAGAGTTCACGACGCCGCCCGTAACGTTTGAGGGCGGTGAGCTGCACGTGAACGTCAACACGTCGGCGCTGGGTCTGTTGCGAGTGGAGATGCAAGATCTGGAGGGCAAGCCGATCCGCGGGTTTACGTTGGAGGATTGCGACCGTATCCACACGACGAACTCGACGAAGAAGACCGTTCGGTGGCGTGGCGAGTCGAGCCTGGCTGCGCTCGCGGGGAAACCGGTTCGCCTGCGGTTCGAGTTGCGCTACGGTGTGAAGCTGTATGCGTTCCGGTTTGGAGGCGCTCGATGAGTGTTCGTTCCGTTGGGTCCGTTGTTGCTTTGTTGCTTTGCGGCTTTCCTGCTCTGACAGCCCCTCCGGGTCCGGCAACCCACGACATTGGCAGCCGCAACCAGGTATTCATCGATGGGCGTTACCTTGACTCGGCCACCCACGTTCGCATCTCCGTCAACCAGCCGGCGAAGACGTATGAGAAGTGTCTGGTCGGGAATCTCCGCGGCTATGACACGGTTCTCGCGGTCGACGGGACGTTCAAGGGCTTCCACGCCTTGTCAAAGGACGGCGTGCACTGGCGCCGCACGAGCCCGGGCGACGCACCCGAGGCTGACGACATCCTCGGCTTATACAATGGCCAGCGGGTTCCCTTCAAGGATCCGCTCGCCAAGCCGGAGGAGCGCTACAAGCTGTTCTCGGTCAGCGAAGGTAAGAAGTTCAACGAAACGGTCATTCGCGCCTCCGCGGACGGCGCGGCATGGCGAGAGATCTACCGGGACGTTTTTCCCAAGGAGGCTGAGTATCCTCGGGGGATGGACAGCCAGAATGTCTGTTTTTACGACACCCGGCTCAAGAAGTACGTTGCCTATGTGCGTGTCAACCTCGCCGTTCCGACGCCGCCGCAGCACCAGCCCTACTTTGACAAACTGAGCGCCCGCAACTATGGCCGCAAGGGGTTCCATTTTCTACGAGCGATCGGCCGGTCGGTGACGGACGATCTCTCGAAGTTCCCGATGCCCGAGGTCGTTCTCCAACCCGACGGCCAGGACCCTCGTTTCGACGGCGTCGGCGTGATGGACTTCTACACGCCTCAGGTAATTCAGTATCCTCACGCGCAGGATGCCTATTACCTGTTCACTGCGCGCTACCTCCACTACCAGGACTGGTTCGTCCGAGAGGACCTGTCGCGCTACCCGCTCTCCGACGCCGACACGCTCAACACCGGCCCGCTCGACATCGGGTTTGCGGCCAGCCGAGACGGCGTCGAGTGGAAGCGTTACGACCGCAAACCGTGGATCCCGCCGGGCCCGGAGGGCTCGTTCGACTCGAAGCAGATGTACTCGTGCCGGGGCATCTTCGTTCACGGCGACGAGATCTGGATGTACTACATCGGCTACGACGTCCTGCATGGTGACGTCAACGAGAAGGAACGTGCCGAGCCGGTGATGAGCCGTGTTGTGTTGAGGAAGGATGGCTTCACGTCGGTTGAAGCGGACTACGAAGGCGGGGAGTTTACGACTCCTCCCTTGAAGTTTGAAGGCGACTCGCTCGTACTGAATGTCGATACGTCGGCCCTGGGTCTGCTGCGAGTGGAGATTCAGGATCACGCGGGCGAGCCGATCCCTGGGTTCACGTTGGAGGATTGCGACCGCATCCACACGGCCAATTCAACGAAGAGGGCGGTGCGGTGGCGTGGGAAGTCGAGCGTGGCGGCACTTGCGGGTCGGACGATTCGGCTTCGGTTTGAGCTTCAGTACGGTGTCAAGCTCTATGCGTTTCGGTTCGCGAGCCCGTCGTAACCACGCGCACGGCATCATCGGTCTTGTAGGGGCGGGCCGCCGTGCCCGCCCGCACATTTTATGGTTGGCCGCCTGTGTCGTGCTGACAGCCAGCATGCGGGCACAGGGGCCCCCGGCCTCCTACGCCGGAAGCGAGGCCTGCCAAGGCTGCCATAGCGAGATCTATCAAAGCTATTTCACGACGCCGATGGGCCGGAGCAGCGGCAAGGTCAGCGACGGTTCCTTCCCCGCTCAGTTCCAACCGAGTTCGTTCCTGCACCCATCCTCCGGCATCCGGTACCGGGTCTACGGAGATCAGACAGAATCGCACCTCGAATTTGCGAACACCCGGCCCGATCCCGACCGGCCTGCGTTTCGAGGGAGTAAACGCTTCGAGTACTACATCGGATCAGGTGCCGCCGCGCGCGGATACATCTTCTCGGCGGATGGTTACTGGTTCCAGTCGCCGGTCTCTTACTACTCGCGTCGCCGGAAGTGGGATGTCGCGCCGGGTTATGAGGAGGACAAGCGCCTCGACGTGGCGCGGCCGGTCGATCGGCAGTGCCTCGAATGCCACGCCAGCCGGGTTCAACACATCGAGGGTACGCAGAACAGGTATCGGGGAGCCCCGTTTCTGGAGGGAGCGATCGGCTGCGAGCGCTGCCACGGGCCCGGAGCCGCGCACGTCAACCGGATGGGCGCGGGAGCGGCGACTGGCTCGAAGGAGATTGTCAACCCGGCTCGACTCGAACCGGTTCGGCGCGACAGCGTTTGCGCGCGGTGCCATCTGACTGGCGAGATCAACGTCTCTCGCCTAGGACGATCGCCGTCGAGCTTTCAGCCCGGTGACGTGCTGAGCGATCACACCGCCGCTTTCGTGTGGTCGCCACCGAAAGACGACGGCATCAAGGTCATCGGGCACTTCGAGAAGCTTTGGCAGAGCCGCTGCAAGCAGGTATCGGGCAACCGATTGTGGTGTGGGACGTGCCACGATCCCCACGCCGTTCCACCAGCTACCGAGAAGGCTGCTCACTTCCGCACGAAGTGCCTCACCTGCCATGAATCGAAGCTGACCTCGGAGCACGCCAAGCTTGCCGAAAGCCAAGCCAACGATTGCACGGCTTGCCACATGCCGAAAACACGGGCCCGAGACGGCGGCCACAGCGCATTCACAGACCATTCGATGCCCCGCACACCGGATCGGCGAGCTCACCCGCCAAACGAACTGCGTGAACTCGTCTCGTTTTGGGCTGGGGCGGGAGCTGACCGGGAGCGAGGATTGGCCTATGCCAGGCTCGCGCTCCGCGAACAGGACCGATCCTACGCGATGCGCGCCTTCGATCTTTTGGAGAAAACCCAGACAGGCAATCCGGACGATCCGCGGGTGTCGCTACAGCTGGCATTCCTCCATGACCGCCGAGGGGATGAAGAAAAAGCCATCGAACTCTACAGACGCGCAGCGTCCCTGGATCCGAGCCTTCTCACCGCGACCGTCAACCTGGGCGGGAAGCTCGCCCTTCAGGGCCGCTACCAAGAGGCGCTAGAACTTTGGGAAGACGCCCTCGCGCGCAACGCTGGACTTGAGGCAGCACGCATCAACTTGGCTCTTGCCCACAGAAAGCTTGGAAACGAGGCGGAGGCGCAAGAGGAACTTCTGAAAGTGCTGGAGTTTAATCCCGACTCAAATACCGCTAGGAAGCTTCTGAAGAGCACGAAGTAGAGCAGGCCCGAGCCCTTGGATACGCGGAGGGGCCTACAGCGGGAAAGTAGGGCACGGCATGCCGTGCCCGCGAAGATCTATCGGGGCCCAGGGGGCGAGCACGATGTCGTGCGCCTCCAGTCTCCCGAGGCCTATAGCCTTACCGACTTTCGGCGGCGGCGTTGTTTTCCAACGCGCTCTTGATCACCGCTAGTTGGGGATTGCTTGGATCCAGCTCGATGGCGCGATCCACGGCCGCCAAGGCCTCTTTGAATCGGCCCAGATGGCCATAGGAGAGCGCCAGGCCCTGGTAGGCAAGTGGATCCTTGGGGTCGATCTCCCGCAGCGCCTTGTAGTGAATCGAGGCCGCAGCAAAGTCCGTCTCGTACATGGCTTTCTGCCCCAGTTCAGGCAGCATCCGTTTCTGAAGCTCTTGTCGTAGGGTCGCGAACCGCTTGGCGTCGATGGCGGCCGCTGCATCGGCTTCGGCTAGAGCCTTCTCCTGATCCAGCGCTCCTGCATGTGCGCGCGCCAGATTCGCATGCAAAACGACCCTGTCCGGCAATGCCGAGACCAGTATCATGAGACGGTCGATGGCAGTCTGATAGTCTGCGTTCTCCAAGGCACGCTTCGCCTCCTTGTTTAGCTGATCAAACTGTCCCTTTCTAAGTAGCACCTGCCTCAGGTCGATCTCACCCTGCAGTTGCAGGGTTCTCGTCATTGAGATGAAAGTATTGAGTTGAGCTTCGAAGCGGTAGGTGCCGGGGTCCTGATCAAGGAACTCAATCAAACCTTCTTGGTCGGACTCCCGGTACCCGGGCTCGCCGGTGCTTTCGCCACGATCGTCCAGCCGTGTCAACCGAGTCTCGACTTCATGGAGCCGAACGCCCGCTTTGTCAACAAAGGTGCAACGCAGCGTCTCGGCGTTGGTCACACCAGCGGTCAGAACGAGGCAGACAACAAAGCGCCCGACGACCCCGCCACACAGAGATCGGTTCGCAGGTAGCTTCGGTCGGTAGATCATGGAATCTTCTCTTCGTTAGTATCGCCGAACGTTCGAGATTCGGATCTCCCCGATCTGGCCGAAGAAGTTCCCGAAGCCGAGATAGTTGAAGTCGCCGCCGTATTTGGAGTACCCATTGAGGCGCGTCGTCACACTGAACTGGGCGTCGTGCTCGCGGTTGTTGACCAGCCTGCATCCGTTGGGGCTCTTCATTTGCCAGATAAGTCGGCCGTCGACAAACAGTTGGTGCAGATCGTCGGAGTAGTTGTACTGCCACGCTACGTGGTGCCATTCGGTGTCGCTGATACCCGCGTCGCGGCGTTCGCCGACGATGCCCTGCGGACGCCTCCACGGATGCAGTTGCATCAGCGCCTGATCCGGTTCAGTACCCAGAAAGTGGACGCCCAGGGCCATGCTTCCATCGGGCGAGTTGGCATCGGAAAGGTACAGTTCCCACACGCCGCGTTTGGTGTTGTCGTACGAACCCATGATGTGGCCGTAGTCGAACGGCTGGTTGTGTCGCCGTAGCCGATCGCCGTGTGCCCGAAACGGGCCACCGCGCCGCACCCAGGCTTCGACGGTCCACGCCTCTTTGCAGGTTTTCAAGTCGAGTTTTTCGTTGCCGGTCCCCGTAATGACGAAACCATGCTCGCCGTGGCCAACGAACTGCGGGAAGCGGCCTTCGCGGCCCGGCCACGAAACGCGGCGGTCGCCACCCATGTTGGTCCAGGTCAGCGTCAGATCCTCGTCGCCCACGCGATCTTCGATGAGGCGGCCGTTGGAACCCTGCCAGTCATAAAGGACGACGGTGTTCGCGTCGGGCTCGATGGTTTCGAGCTTTTGCGGCAGCACCTTGAGCACGAGGTCTCGCCGCAGCGTAAGTTCATTTGCGTCAGTGGCTTGGACGGTAAACCTCACCCATTCGTGCGTGGTCGGCACACCCTTAAGAGAACCGGTTTTCGCGTGGAGCGTCATGCCTTCCGGCAAGCTACCTGCAACGACTCTCCACTGTAGCGGTTTGGCGGCGTGAACCGCTCTCAGAGCGGTACGATAGGCCGAACCGGCGAAAGCGGGCGGCAACGACTCGGTGACAATCTCGCCCGGAGCCACGGTGATCGCGAAGGTGTGTTGGTCGGTCTTCCCCGCGGAATCCTTGGCTTCGACGGCGACCGTGCGGTCTACGACCGGTTCCGGTGGCCTTCCCCGAATAGCGCCGCTGCTGCTGTCCAGGGCCAGGCCTTGTGGCAACTCCGCCCCCCTCAACTTCCAGGAGACCTTACCTTCCGCCGCGTCCGTTGCTAATTGAACCTCGTAGGGAAGATTCAGCCCAGCCACGGGCAGCCTCTCCCGTACGATGCTCAGTTCCTCTGCAACCGGATATCGCATGACGCTCGAGATGCGCAGCTCATCGATCTCGCCCTCGAGGTTGCCGAACTTCAGGTAGAACGGGGGATCTTGCGAGTGGATGAAGCCTCCCACCACGAAGGGGACGACGACATCGACCGCGTCGTTGATGACCTTCCCTTGCTGGTCCCCAGGGAACGGAAGCTGAACCCGTCGAACGACCTTCCCGTCGAGAAGGAAGAAGTGTGTTTGATCGCGGTAGCGAAACTGCCAGACCACGTGATGCCATCCGTCGTCGGTGATGTGTGCCGGCTCGGTGCCGGTGTAGCCCCCGCCGCGTTGGTGAGGAAAGAGTAAACCGCTGGTGTCTTGGTTCGGATCTTTCCGGGCCAGAGAACCTATGAAGCGGGCGACGGGTGTAAGACCGTCCATCAGACTGGGTCGATTCCACAGTGCAAAATTCCAGCCGCCGCGAAAACCGAGCGGCAAACCAAACCCTTCGTCATCGGTGCCCGCGATGTTGACGTAAGTGTGCCCGTCGTCCTCTCCGGCGGGACCTGTGTAGCGCACCCAGGCCTCGATCGTCCATTCTCGGGTGCAGCCGCGCAGGTGGAGCTTGTCGTTGTTGACGGGCCCGACCAAGACGTTGGCGTCGTCGGCTCGACGCTCGAAACGTGCCGTCGATCCAAAGCCGGTGCGCTTGCCCCACAGCGCCCGCTTCGCGCGAAGAGTCAGCTCCTGGTCACCGAGGGCGTCTCGGGTCTCGTTCCCACTGCCCTCATCGAAGTGGTAGAGCGCGACGGTGTGCTCGTCGGGAGTCAACGGATGTGTCCACTCCTCGTCCGCCCGGGCGACCGGGCAAACAAGGCAGGCAATGAGCAAGTAAAGGCAACAACGCGCGCTGAGTGGCGTGACGAAAGCCGTCTGTGAGTCCGGAACGGTCGGGAGACGTCGGGAGACCGCCCGACAACAGAAGTGAAACATCTTGCTAGTCCTCCCGTACATGTGCTTGACCGCCTTGGCCGCTCCCCAGCATTGCCGAACTCAGTATCGCCGAACGTTCGAGATGCGAATCTCGCCGATCTGACCAAAAAAGTTTCCAGAGCCGAGGAAGTTGAACTTTCCGCCGTACTTCGTATACCCCTCAAGCCGGGTGAAGACGCTGAACTGGGACTTGTGCTCGCGGTCGTTGATCAGCTGACGGCTGTCAGGGTTCTTCATGCGCCAGATCAGCTTGCCGTCGATAAATAGCTGATGTAGATCCTCCTCGTAGTTGTACTGCCAGGCCACGTGGTGCCACTCGGTGTCGCTGATCCCGACTTCCGACCGGTCGGCCACAATGCCCTCTGGACGCTGCCATGGATCGAGATCCTTCCAGGTGTGGTCCGCACTCTGGAACTGGACTCCTGGAGCCATGCTCCCGTCGGGTGAGTCGATGCTCGAGAGATACAACTCCCACACGCCACGCCGGCTGTTGTCATAGGTGCCGCAGATATGACCGTACTCGAACTTTCTCTTGATCTTGTCGCTGCCGAAGGCCTCATAGGGTCCGCCGCGACGAACCCATGCTTCTACCGTCCATTCTCTGTTGCATGTCTTCAGGTCGAGCCGAGGGTCCGCTTCGAAACGATCTCTGGCTTGCGGATAGACGCCCCAGTCTTTGCCGATGTTCGCGTAACCGTGTTCGCCGTGTCCGGACTCCTGAGGGAATCGTCCCTCTCGGCCGGGCCAGCTATAGCGCCGGTCGCCGCCCATGTTCGTATACGTGAGGGTCAGTGCCTTGTCGCGGCTGATGCGTTCCTCGAATAACCGGCCGCTGGGACCCTGCCAGTCGTAGAGCACTACCGTATTTTCGTCGGCGCCCATGGTTCGAAGCGTTTGTGGCAGCACTCTGAGCAACAGCTCCGCACGATCGGTCAAGCCGTTGGCGTCGGTCACTTGTACAGAAAGCGGTGACCGGCCGGCTTTCACGGGAGCTCCGGTGAGTAGTCCACTCCGCGGATCGAGCGTAACGCCGGGAGGCGGGGTTCCTGAGACGATCTTCCAGCGAAGCGGACCGGCCATATGCTTTGTCTTCAACGTAGCGAAGTACGTACTCCACTCGTACCCGGGCGGCAGCGACTCGGTGAGCAGCCGGCCGCGGGCGACGGTGATCATGAAAGTGTGCGAGTCGGTCTGCCCGGCCTCGTCCTGGGCGCGGAGGGTCACCTTATGGTCCGCCACCGTTTCCTTGGGGAAGCCACGAATGGCCCCGTCCTGTGCATCGAGCGACAACCCCTCAGGTAAATCGCCTTCTACGATCTTCCAGGTAACGCTCCCGGTGGCTGCATCTGTGCCCAGTTGGACCTCGTACGGAATCTTCAGTCCTGCGTCAGGGAGCTTCTGGCGCATGATGGCCAGTTTGGCGGCCACCGGGTAGCGCATGATGTTCGATATGCGAAGCTCATCGATCTCGCCTTCCAGGTTGCCGAGCGCTGGACTGAAGTGTATTGGGGGGTCGTCGGAATGAGGAATGCCGCCGACCATGAAAGGAATGCCACAGGTCGGAGCGTCGTTGAGGATTCCAAATCTGTGAGGTTCATCGGGTGGCGGAAGTGACACCTTTCTGACCATCTTGCCATCGACATAAAGGAAACCGGTCTGATCCCGGAAGCGGAACTGCCAAACCACGTGATGCCAGTCCGTGTCGCGGATGTGCGCCCGCTCCCTGTCGATCCAGCCGTATTTCGTCCACGGAAAGAAGCCGCCGGGGTCGGCACGGGGGTCTCTGTCTCGGTGATATCCCAGGAATCTGGCCCCAGGCAGGATCCCGTCCTTCAGCGTGACCTTGCCCTTAGGCGTCTTCCAACGAGTCGTGTGGAGAGAGAAACTCCAGCCGTGCCGGTAGCCGTGAGGCAGGCTGAATCCTTCATCGTCGGTTCCACAAAGGTTGGCGTAGGTATAACCTTCAATGGGTTCTCTCCCTGTGAATCCCTTCCAGTGATCCTTCCCGCCGGGGCCCGAGTATCGCACCCACATTTCGACAGTCCATTCTTCAGGGGAGGTCCGCAACTGAAGTTTGTCATTGTCCACGGGGCCGATCAGGATCCGGGCGTCGTCGCGGTCGAAGCGGGCGGTGGCCCCGAAGCCGGGCCGACGGCCCCACAGCGCCGTTTCCACGGCACGCAAAGTCAGCACGGGATCACCGCCGGCATCGTGGGTTTCGTTTCCCCGGCCCTCGTCGAAATGGTAGAGCACGACCGTATGCTTATCGGGGGTGAAAGGTTTGGTCCAGTCCGATTCCGCACCGCCTTGGGCCGCGCCCGCCCCAAGAGCAAGAGCGAAACTCAGTGGGGCAATCAGAGAACGAAGTCGTTTGTCCAACCTGCCTCCTTTCGGGTTCGCCAGCGCGAACACCCCCGTAACACCTGCAACGACAATAGCTTCGTACGGACACAGTATACACTTGCACTGCCCGAGTACCGCATCTTTACGCCCTGAACCCTGCACATTACCTCCGCCGCTAGCCGCCGGAGTTCGTTCGTCCGGTCCGGCGGACGCCATACGTTGAAGTGGCATAATGGAGGCGTTGCCGGCGCGGGAGTGAAAGATCGTTCAGGCTAGGCGGAAATGATCCGGATACCTATGAGGGTGTTGGCGGCCGTCGCTCTGGCAAGCGTAACCTCCCTTGCCCAGTCGCCTCAAGAACTTGCGTCGCAGGCGGGCCAGGCGATGCAGCGCAAGGACTACCCCACCGCGGAGACACTCTACCGTCAACTCATCTCGCACGCTCCCGAAATGGCCGAGCTTCACAGCAATCTCGGCCTGGCCTGTCATCTACAGAACAAAGGAGACTGTGCGGAAAAAGCGTTCTTGAAAGCGTTGCAGCTCAAGAAGGAGCTGTTTCTACCCAACTTCGTCATCGGGGAAAGGCGGTTCAAGCAGAACCGTTATGACGAGGCCCTGCCGCTGCTCGAAGCGGCGTTGGAATCCCAGCCTGGCCAGTCAGAAGTACGGGGTTTCTATCTCGCCACGCTTGTCGGTCTCCACAGATACCGAGCCGCCGTGGAAGAATACCGCGCACTGATCAGAAAGAGCCCGTCCGACGTCGAAGCTCGCTACGGCTTGGGCGTCGTCTATATGAAGATGAGCCAGCTCACCATCGAGGGGCTGCGCGGACGGGAAGACAGCGGCTACCCGTTCCTTCTTACCGCACGGCACTACGCCCCGGAACCGCGATGGCGCTCCCTTGCGCTCACCGCATATGAGGACGCATTCGAAAAGGGAGTGATGCTCCCCGGTGCCAGAATCGGGTACGCCCAACTGCAACTTTCACAGAAGGACTGGCAGGCGGCTCGCACGGCACTGGAAACCGAACTCGAGATTGACCCTCACAGCTATGAAGCGCGTTTCTATCTGGCCCATCTTGCTCTCATGGATGGCGATGAGGAAACGAGTGTTCGTCTGCTAAACGAAGCCGCTCACATCCGCCCCGAATTCTTCGAGGCTTCACCGGCCTGGCTTGTCCAACCTGACGGTCAACTCTCCGGGGAACTCCGTCGGGAACTCGCCGTCCGTTTGAAGCGGGCAGACATCAGCTTTGGCTCCGCTTATCTTCTGGTGCGCCTGACGGGTGACGGTTCGTCCGCGGATGCGAAGACGTGGCTGCACCGGGCAGAGCGGGAAAGGAAACGAATCCTGACGGCTCTCGGCTCTCCCGCGAACCCGCCGCCGCGCGACGAAAAAGCCGGCGTGGACCTGCTGCGCCGCAAGCGGTATGAAGAGGGTCTGGCGGTTCTCCTACCGTTGGCCACGAGCACTGAACTCCGGCCGAGCCCCTTGCGGGAGATCGCGAGAGGCCTCATGCGGGCGAGGAAGTACGAAGAATTGATCGAACTTGTCGGGCACAAGAAAAGCGAAGATCCGGAGACGATCTACCTGACGGCTCTCAGCTACAGGGAGGCCGCGCTCTTTCACCTGAAGAAGATGGTCGAGCTGGACCCCCGCTCCGCAAGAGCGTACCAAGTGCTGGGCGAGTCCTACATGGCGCAGGAGAGGTTCGGAGACGCTGTGCAGGAATTCGAAAAGGCAGTAGATCTAGAATCAAACGACGTTGAGCTTCATTACCTCCTGGGTACTGGTTTCTACAAACAGATGGAGTTTCCGCGAGCCGCCGATGTGTTCGAGCGGGCGATTGCGTTGGACCCTCTCCACGCCGAGGCGCACCTGATGCGGGGTGACGCCCTGGTGCAGATGGGACAAACCGAGGCCGCTATTCCTGCTCTTGAGAAGAGCCTCGAACTCAACCCCAAGCTTACCGAGGCCCATGTTCTTCTGGGAAAAGCGTATCGAACCGCCCGCAAGGACGAGCAAGCGCTGCATCACCTCGAGCGGGGCGCTCAAGCCGACACCGATGGATCGGTCCACTACCAACTGTTCATGCTCTACCGGAAGACGAAGCAGCCCGAGAAAGCCAAGGCGGCACTCAAGGTGTCTCAGACCTTGCGCGCGAAGGATCAGAAGCCGGCGCTGTGACGGCAGGCGCAGTCATCCAAAGCCGCGCGCGTAGGCAAGCGGTGACCAAGCCACGGCTCAAAAAGTCGGTCGATGTGCGACGACGGTCCTCCACTTCCCCTGACAGTCGCAGCTCGGTAAGGAAGGCCGGGTGCTTCATCGCGGCTGTCTTGCTTCTCTTCACACCACACGCCCTTGCTCAGCGGCCGGCAGAGGCCGGCGGCGGCGCTCCGCGGAACTCGGTTCCCGACCACCTCCGCGCGGCCCCCGACAAGAATCAACGGCCCTCCGCGGTCTTCACACTTGAGAACCTCACCACGCCGGACGCCGAGGACCACGAGTCGACGTTCGATTCGCTACGCGCACTGGCTCAGGAGAGGAATTGGAAGGATTTGGCTGAGACAGCCGAGGGCCTACTTGCCGCATCAGATGATCGCCGTCTCCATTATTGGCTCGGAATCGCCCAACTACAGCTCAGCGATTTTGTCCACGCGGCCATCGCACTGCGTGCGGCCGAACGGCTGGGCATGAAGGCCGCTGCCCTTCACAAGGCTCTCGGCATTGCCTACTACGGACTGCGCCAGCACGCGCTCTTCCGTGAGCAAATGGAGAAGGCGATCGAGGCCGACCCCCGGGACGGCGAGCCGTATCACTATCTGGGTCGCTACCACGAGTTGGACCTCAACGACTTCAGCACGGCTCTTTCCTATTTCGATCAGGCGCTGGCCCGTAATCCCGAGGACGTCAAGAGTCATCATTTCCGCGCCGTTTGCTTTGAAATGCTCGACCGCCGCGAAGAAGCAGAGCAAGCCTACCGCACCACGATCGACATGGTTGATCAGCAAGGCAAGCCGTATAGCTGGCCCTTCGAACGGCTAGCCATCCTGCTGCTCGGCCGGGACCCAAAGCTGGCCCTCCCTTTCGGTCAAAGAGCCGTAGGTCTCGAACCGTCTCGTGTGGAGAACCGGCTGCTGCTGGCCAAGATCTACGAAAACATAAACCGTGCCGAAGATGCCTTGCCGCAACTCGAAGAAGCCGCTCGACTCAAGCCAAACAGCCGCTCGATCCGTTATGTCTTGTTTCGCATCTATCGCAAGCTGGGCAGAAAGGACGACGCGGCTCGGGAACTCGCCATGCACGAGAAGCTGAAGGCCGCCTACGGGACCTCCCAGCAATAACGGCGGCGTTGAGGCCGGAATGGACGACTGCCGATACAGCGGTGCTTCCGTCATCAACTGTAGTTGTCTCGCCCGTATCTCCTTCTGACGAAGTTACTTATGCCCAACTTCAGCGACGACCGAAGGTGCCAACGAGACAATCGGCTATGCTGGGTATCCACTTGACTCAGGTGACCCCAAGATGTAGTGTAGGGCCTGGTGGAGGATTACCCGCGCGACCAACTCGAATTCGAGTCTCGCTTTGCGAGCGAGGAGGCTTGCCGCGACTATCTGTTCGCCTTGCGCTGGCCAGAGGGTTTCCGCTGTCCAAGGTGTGGGCATGAGCGCGCTTGGCCGGTGCGCAAAGTGTGGTTCGAATGCGCTCGCTGCGGGCGGCAAACCTCCGTCACCGCCGGCACGATCTTTCAAGACATACGCAAGCCGCTGCGGCTGTGGTTCCGGGCGATGTGGACCATCACCACGCAGAAGAATGGGGCCAGCGCCCTGGGTCTACAGCGCGTTCTGGGACTGGGCAGTTACCAAACCGCCTGGCCTTGGATGCACAAGCTGAGGCGAGCGATGGTGCGCCCGGGGCGGGAGCGATTGACGGGCCTCGTCGAGGTCGATGAGACCTACTGGGGCGCTGAAGAAGAAGGGGTAATCGGCCGGCAGACCGAGCGTAAAGCGTTGATTGCAGTCGCCGCGGAAGAGAGAGGCACCGGGCTGGGGCGCATCCGCATGCAGCGCGTTCAGAACGCCTCGGCGGCCAGTTTGATGCCCTTCGTCGAGGAGTCGGTCGAGCCGGGCAGCGTGGTTGTTACCGACAACTGGTCGGGCTACGATCCGCTCAAGAAGAAGGACTACCAGCGTCGTATCATCTCGATTAACAACCGCCGCGAGCAAGCCTCGCAGCTACTGCCGAGGGTGCACTTGGCGATCTCGCTACTCAAGCGCTGGATGCTGGGCACGCATCAGGGGGCGGTCAGCCACGAGCATCTGGACTACTATCTCGACGAGTTCGTGTTCCGCTTCAATCGGCGCAGATCACGCAGTCGGGGCAAGCTCTTCTACCGCCTTGTGCAGCAGGCCATGGCGGTGGAGCCGACGCCGTACCGCTCGATCGTCGCCGATTGGGACGCTAAGACGCTGTGAGCCCAACTACAAGATGTTGGGGTCACCTGAGTCAAGTGGATACCAGGCTCGGCTATAAGTGATTGTATGGTCGACACTTAGGCTCTTCTCAGCAACAGTCAGTGAACGAAGCACCCGCTTTTTAGCCTTGTAGCCCCCAGCTCTAAGTAAGAACTGGCACCGCTCGTGGAGGGCTAGGCACTTCAATACCGCCGGATACTGGAGATCCGGATCTCACCGATCTGCCCGAAAAAGTTTCCCTTTCCCAGCCAGTTGAATTGACCCCCATACCGGGCGAGGCCGTTCAGACGCGTGGCCACGGAGAACTGGGCGAGGTGCCGGCGATTATTGACCAGTCGGCGTCCATCCGGGCTTTTCATTGCCCAGATCAGTTTGCCGTCGAGGAAGAGCTGGTGCAGGTCTTCCTCGTAGGAGTACTGCCAAGCGACATGGTGCCAGGCGGTGTCGCGGATCCCCACCCATTCCGGAGCCGCCACGGTGCCCCTCGGACGGCTGTAGGGATGCAGGTCTTTCAGGGCCTGCTCCGGCTCGGCCCCCAGGAAGTGCACGCCCGGAGCCATGCTGCCGTCGGGCGAGTCATCGTCGGACAGGTATAGTTCCCAAACGCCGCGCTCGGTGTTGTCATAGGTGCCGCAAACATG
This sequence comes from Bryobacterales bacterium, assembly GCA_965261065.1. Taxonomy (GTDB): domain Bacteria; phylum Acidobacteriota; class Terriglobia; order Bryobacterales; family UBA6623; genus JAKZVK01. Next base: position 1,766,830 of record OZ253444.1, read on the forward strand.
GCCGTAGTGGAAATCCTGGCCGTACTTGTTGATGGGGCCGCCCAGCCGGACCCATGCCTCCACCGTCCATTCCGCGTCGATCGTCCGTAGGTCCACCTTATCGTTCCACTGCGGTCCCACGAAACCGGCTTCGCCGCCCCCGATGAACTTGGGGTATCTTCCCCAGCCAGGCCGCTCCAAGCGCGTGTCGCCTTTGGTGTTGACCCAGGTCAGAGTCAGTTCCGCATCACCCATGACGTCCGGAATGTACCTTCCGCTGGGACCCTGCCAGTCCCACAAGGCCACGGTGTGCCTATCGGGACGGAGGTCCCGGAGCCCTTCGCCGACTACCTTCAACTGGAACTCGCGCGATACCTTCTGGCCCGCGGCGTCGGTGACCTCGAGCCGAATGCTCTCCAACCCCAGAGTCGCGGCTGTGCCGCTTAGCTCCCCGCCCTTGCTCAGCGAAATCCCGTTCGGCAACACTCCCTCGGTCTTCCGCCAACTCACCGGCTCCACTGTATAGCGGGTTTCGAGGACCTCCCGATACGGTCTTCCCCGAAAGGCGAGGGGAAGAGAAGCCGTGACCACCTCGGCCTCCGAGACGGTAATGGCAAAGGCGTGCTCGTCCTGGCGGCTGGTGGAATCAGTCGCTCGCAAGGTAATCGCCCGTTCCCTGGCAGGTTCCGTCGGGGCGCCCTCGATTTTCCCTTCCGCCTCATCAAAGCGAAGTCCATCCGGCAACTCTCCGTCCAACTCCCAGCGGACGGCCCCCTCGGCCGCATCGGTGGAGAACTTCACCGTATAGGGGGAATGGAGTCCGGCTTCGGGAAGCAGCCGTTCCACGACCGTCAGTTCCTCGGCAATCGGATAGCGCAGTACGCTGGAGATGCGAAGTTCGTCCAACTCCCCTTCGAAGTCGTAGGTCTTGACGTGGTAGGGCGGGTCGAGTGAATTGAGAATCCCCCCGACCATAAAGGGAACGTCGTTTCGCTCGGCATCATTGATCACCCGCCGCTTTGGGGTGTCCTTCCAGATCAGCTTGCCGTCAAGGAAAAAAAAGTGCGTCTGGTCTTCGTAGCGAAACTGCCAGGCCACATGGCGCCATTCCCCGTCCTGAATGGCAGCCTCATGGATGATGGTTCCGGCCCCGGCTTTTCGTCCCGGGTAGACCAAAGCGTCGCTGTCCGGAACACGCCTTTGCGATCCGATAAATCGAGACGCCGGGAGCAGCCCCGGCTTCACCGGCCAGGCATCTAACCAAGAGTGCAAACTGAAGTCCCATCCGCCACGGACACCGTGCGGCAAACTGAATCCTTCGTCGTCGGTCCCGCAGATTTTGGCAAAGGGTCCCGCCGTGCCGGAGCCGAAGGGACGGTAAGAGGCTGGGTGGTCCAGTTGGATTCCGCTCAGGGCGAACCCCGTGTAGCGCACCCAGGCCTCCACGGTCCACGCTCGTGTGCAGGTGCGCAACTCGAGTTTGTCGTTATTGACAGGTCCGAGTAACAGGTTGGCGTCGTCCCCCCGGGGCGTGAAACGGGCCGTCGAACCGAAGCCCGGGCGCTTGCCCCACAGGAAACGCTTGTGAGCCCTCAGAGTCAGGGCTGGATCACCCGTGGCATCCTGCGTCCGGACACCCTCCCCCTCGTCGAAATGATAGAGCACCACGGTGTGCTCATCCGGACGAAAGGGCTCGCGCAGGGAAGCCGGCAAAGGGTCCGCAGCATGGGACTGGATGGCCCAGATTCCCATCATCAGCGGCCCGATCAAACAGACCGATCGCAGGGAATTCCTCAGAACCCGCCTACCCTTCTCCCAGGCACGAACCGACATCCAAAGAGGGAAAGATACAGATGTCAAAGAACAACCCGACATGAACTGGGATTTCCGTTTTGGCCATCCCGCCACGGTCAGGGTACTCCAATCCAAAGCTCCGATGCAAGGTCTTCGTTCTGCTTTGTCAACGCCCAATAGAAATGTCCCCCTCGGTAGCTCGATAGAAGTGTCCCCTTGTGTTTCTTGTTCGTAGGAGAGATATCGTCGTCGTCGGGGCTGTGGAACTGTGGGAATCGCGTAGCGATTTCCAAGGGGCGGTGGGAAGGGTGGAAAACCATCCACCGCTCCTCGAACCCGGTACTGCTGCCTCGAGAGATTTTCCACGCTTTCCATCCGACCCGGCATTTCCACAGCCCTCTTATGTATTCGCAGCCCGTTTTTTCCGTAACACAGCTCGCCGCCAGGGGTGGTCCGCCGCCGGCTTGCGCCCGCCCTCCGGACGCTGCTGTGGTGCTGGTTTCGTCCGCAGCTGTGGCGTCGGCGTGGCGATCACGTCGTGCTCGATCTCGTGCCCGTCAAACCTCACCTGCAAGCTCTCATCGCGCCACTGTTGGACCGTCACCCGTGCCCCCGCCCCCACGCCCTGGTTGCGTTTCGGCTTCAACTGCAAACAACGATTCTCGAAACGCACCACCCGGTCGTTGCTCACCACGCGTTCGTACTCGCAACAGAACACCCCTCGCAGCTCGGTGCCGCGGGGGAGCGCCTGGTGAAAGTCCGCTGCCGCCGCCGGCTCACAGGCGAAGCGCTCGTTGTGCTCGGCCAGGTACTCCTCGTCGAGATAACGGTTCGCCGCCTCGTACTCGACGATCCCGCGCAGCCGCATCTTCTTGATCAGGCGGTCTTGGTGCGTGCCGTGATGGCGCTCCACTCGGCCCTTGGCTTGCGGCGAGGAAGCCGCCATGATCGTAATGCCGAGCTTGGCACACATGCGCCCGAACTGCGTCTCGGGCTTGATGCCTGCCAGCGCTTCCCGCGACGTCGGCTGGCGCTGGTAGACGTTTTTCCAGTCGCAGTACAACGCCTTGGGAACGCCGTGTTGACGCACCCAGGCTGCGAGCAGATCGGCCGCGGCCCAGGTCGTTTCCTGGTCCGAGAAACGGCACAGCGCCACACCGGTCGCGTCATCGACGAAGTTCATCAGACAGGCTTTCGGGCCGCGTTCTTCCAGCCAGTGGTGGTGCGAACCGTCGAGTTGAATCAGCTCGCCGAAGTGCGCTTTGCGTTGGCGCCGGGTGCGATGCGGTTGGCGCTTGCGACGGCGGCTCCACAGACCCGCGGCGAGCATCCAGCGCCGCAGTGTTTCGCGCGGCACTTCCAGGCCGTGGTCGGCTGCCAGATGTTCCGACGCCAGCGTCGGCCCGAAGCGCTCGTGCCCCTCGCCCGCATAGTTCTCGCGCACCAACTCGAGAACCTGCTGGCGTCGCTTCTGATCGGCTCGGTTCGAAGCACGGCCGACGTTACCGTGCACCAAAGCCTTGGCCCCGCCCGCACGGTAACGCTTCTTCAGACGCTTCGCATGGCGGTAGCTGACCTCCAGCAGCTCGGCGGCTTCGGTCAACTTCAGTTCTCCTCGTTTCACTCGGCTCAGCACTTCGCCGCGCCTCAACTCCTTGGCACTCATCCATGTCCTTCCCACTCTCGGCTCCTCCTTCGGAGCCTCAGAGTAGGGGACATTTCTATTGGGCGCTCAAGGGGACATTATCATTGGGCTTCAACAGGTCTTCGTTCTGCTTGTCTTCGTTCTGCTCTCACGATCGATGCTCCGTCCACTCCGGTTTCGGTCGCTGAATGCCTGCGTGTAGTCAAAACCGGATCTGGGGCTGCGAGACCAGTCCTGCGAGGCGATAACCCGCAGACTTTGGCGGCCCACGCGATCCCGCGAGCTCAGGGATGGTCCGGACGAGCGTCGAGTTCGGCGAGGATTTAGCGATGCGGTGACCTGAGATCTCCGGGTCTGCAATCTGGTCCGAAGAACCTGTCAGGCATTGTCAAGTTAACGACCCCGAGGCGGAGTATTACTGAGGTCCGTCTGAGGTTTCTCGCCTTCAGCAGGCACACGTCGCCGTCTTCCAGTCAGTGAAAGCACGATCCCTGAGGAGTCGATGGTGGATCGCTTTGAGATGATGACGTGCAACTCGGAACAGGTTGTGAATCGGACCGTGGACCGAGAGAAATCGTTGAACCTGTGCCGCCGATTTGAAGCAACGCATCTGGCGTTCCTGCTCCCGGGTGTGTTGGTGGGAGACTTCCGCTCGGTTATTTTCGTATGGCCCGGTTCGGTGGGTGACGGATGGGAAAACCTCTCGGTGCGCCGCCGGATAGCTTCGGAGTTTGTCGGTGACGAGCTGCAAGGGTGGCCGCTCCTGGTGTTCAAGGCCCTGCGAAAGAACCGTCTGGCAGCTTTCCTGTCGCGGTGGCGTGTGACCAGGATATCGAGGACATCGCCATCCTGGTCCACCGCCCTCCAAAGATAATGGCGCTCGCCGCGGATCCTCATGAACACTTCGTCCACGTGCCAGATGTCGCCGAGGCGGCCCTGTTGCCGCCGTAGCGTGCGGGCATACGCCGGCCCAAACTTGCGGCACCAGGATCGAATGGCTTCGTAGGATACGCTGACGCCACGCTCCGCGAGAAGGTCCTCCACGTCGCGAAAGCTCAGCGTGAACCGATGGTACAGCCAAACGGCATGGCTGATGATTTCGGGCGGAAAGCGGTGGCGTCGATACAGTGATCCCATCGATCGATTGTCGCCGACCGCCGTTAACTTGACAATGCCGTAACGTCGCCTTCGGCCAAGTGGATCAACCCAGACCGTACCGAAACGGCCGATTGGCCAAACAACAGCGCAGGAGAGGCGAGCACAAGAAGAGAGAGCGCCCCAAGAATCAGGGAGGATCGATTTCGCGAACAGAACGATGCGGCATCAGAATACCTCCGAACGGCAACACACACGCCGGAGAACAGGGGATGCCATGATCCTAGGCCACTGTCGGGAGAATGGCAAGCTTTCGACGCTTGAACCGCCAGTGTCCCGCGTAACGAGCCCGGTAGGGTCGGGAACTGGCGCGGTGGCCCGTCAGGACGCTGGCTTGGCTGTATCCTGGGTTTCCCCGTTTGTGCCCGTCTAGCCCACGGCTAAACTCCCTCGATTTGAATCTCTGGATGGTCGATATGAGAGGCAAGACAGTAGACCTGTGCCTCCCTATCGATATTCTTTCGCCGCACCCGTCGCCGCGCCGCCCAAGGCCAAAGAGCGAAGCTACCGCGAGCGGTTGCTCGCGGCGGTAGACCATTTGCCGCCGCTCCCCGCCGTGTTAGGCCGGGTACTGCGCATGCTCAACGACGAGTATTGCTCCTCGACGCAGATCGCCTCTCTGATCGAGAAGGACAGCGTCTTGAGCGGCAGCGTGTTGCGATGTGTCAACTCCGCCTACTACGGGTTGATGCAGCGCGTATCCTCCATCCGGCAGGCCGTGACACTGCTCGGTTTTGGCACCGTGCGCAATCTGGCGCTCGGGTTCTCGATGAGGCGCATGTTGTCAAGCAACAAGACCGCTAATTCCCGACTGTACGCCGCCTACTCACAACACGCCTTGGGCTGCGCCGTGATGACTCAGTTCCTGGCCCTTTACTCTCATACCGAGGATGCCGACGCTGCCTTTGCGGCGGGCCTATTCCACGACATCGGCGAGTTGCTCATCATTAACACGCTGCCGCAAATGGCGCCCAAACTGATTACTCATTGGGAACAGGGCGACGGCACACTCGAGGACTCCGAGCTGGAACTGCTCGGGGTCACGCATCCGGAGTTATCAGGCGCCGTTCTCGAGCGCTGGCAGCTGCCCGAGTCATTGCAGATGGCGGCCCGCTACCACGCGCGGCCTGACCTCGATCCCGACTGCGGCGAAGACTTCCACACGCTGCCTTACTTGGTCCACGCCGCCGACCTGTTCGTTCGCTATCATGGGCTCGATGTTCTGACGTCGGCAGAGAAGCCGCCGGAGTCGCCGGAACCCGCGCTACGGCAAGTCGGGCTGGAGCAGAGTTTGGAAGAGATCGAAGAGCGGTTCACCAAAGAATTTGAATCGATACGAGCCGCGTTTCAGGCGTAGCCTCACCCCAGTTCCGGGGAAGAGCAGGCCGGCACGGATGCCGGCCCTGCAGGCCAGGAGGCCCGAGCCGCGCGGCCCGGCGCACGAAGCCGTGTCGGGCCGCTACTGCAGGGCTTCTTGCAGTAGGCGGCTGTCGGGTTCGGTGGGCATCTCGAGGCCGATGAGCGTTCCCAACGTTGGCGCGAGGTCTTCGGGTTCCGCCGGCAGATCGTATCGTCCGGCCTTGATGCCCGACCCCATCAAGAACAGCGGGACGTGGCGATCGTAGTCGTACGGCGAGCCGTGGCCGGTGCTGCCTTGCGAGCGGTTGACGTAATGGTTCTTCTTGAGGCGCACGATGAGGTGCTGGCTGCGTGGCTCGTGGAAGGAGTTGCGATAGAGTTGCCAGAAAGGGTCGCTGCCTTGGGGGCCGTCGCGCAGGTCGGCGTGGGTGTAGACCTTTTCGACGAAGCCGGTGGCGAGCAAGGCTTCACGGCCGAGCGCCTCGGCCTCGGCGCGGGGGACGCCGTGCTTGTCGAACTCTTCCAGGTCGAAGAAGATGTGCGGCGGATCGAAGTAGGCGACGACGTTGCCGACTTTGGGGAATCGCTTTCGGACGGCGCGCGTGACGGCGTCGGGCAAGGTCGGCTTGGGAAAGCGCTTCGATGTTACCCCCTGCGTCTGGAGATGCTCGACGAGCGGGAGGGCGCCGTGGTCCGCGGTGAGACCGATGACGGTTTGGGCCAAACCGACCTTGCCGTCAATGGCGCGGAACAGCCTGCCTAGTACGCGGTCGAGTCGCAGAGCGGCGTCCAGGGCTTCTTGGCTCAGCGGCCCGTAGGGGTGCCCGACGCGGTCGAGCCCGGCGAAGCTGACGGCCAGCAGATCGGGCGTCGAGTCGGCGCCCAACTCGTGTCCGTCGATCGCCGCGAGGACGCCCTCGAGGACCACCTCGTCGCAATACCCGGAGTCCATGAGCTGCGTGTAGAAGGCCTTGTCCGGCGGGCGGGCGGTCCACTGGTGGGGGAAGGTGTTCGCTACGCCGAAGTTCTCTGCCGGGAAGTCGTCTTCGCGAGCGTGTCGCCGGTAGACATCGGCGTCAGGCAGGAGGCGCTTCCAGGGTTGACTTGCGAAGCGGTCGGCCGGGCGGGTGCGATTGAAACGGTGCAGCCATGCCGGCAGCTTACGGGCGTAGTAGCTGCTGGTGACCCAGCATCCGCAGTCGGTCGAGAACCAGTACGCGGCGTCGGCTTCGCGGCCGGCCAGCAAGATGGCCGAGCGGTCTTTCATGGCGAGGGACACGGAGCGGGAGTTGGGGTGCTTGCGCTTGAGATGGTCGCCGAGGGTAGCCGCTAGCAGGCGGCGCGGCGACGTTGTGCTGCCCGGCCCGCCGACAGCCTTCTCCCTTGGGTCGAAGATGGAGACGACTCGCTTCTTCAGCCCTGGGTGGTAGACGTTGTTCGCCGTGATACCGGTGTGCGAGGGGTGCAGGCCGGTCGAGATGGAGGCGTGTCCGGGCGCGGTGAGGGTAATACCGTGGCGGAACTTCGCGTTGGCAAAGGAGGCGCCCTCATCGAGGAGAGTGCGAAGGCCGTCGTGGAACAGTCCGTCGAGAGCCGTGAGGCGGTCGTAGAGGAACTGATCGACGACGATCAGCACGACCAGCCGCGGCGAGACCGAGGGCGGGGGACCGGCCAAGACGGCTACCAGCGCCAAGGCAATGGTCGCGCTGAGCACGACCAGGGCGAGCGCCTTTCTCACGGCCCTTGTTTCACTCCGAGGCTTCCCCGGCGGATGCCGTGCGGCCGGCGTCGCGCGCGCCTTCGATCAGCTTTTCAGCGTCATCTTTGTCGGAGGCAAGCACCTTGACCGACACCCTGCCCACAGGGACCGCGGGCGCGTTCTCCCGAACGATGAGCGCCTCAAGCCCGGCCGATTCGAGCAGGCCGTGGACCGTCTCGGCCTCAATCTCGGCGGCATGGCCTCGGGATGCGAACACTGTGACGAACTCGTCGTCGGTGTAATGGTCGGGGTTATCTTGATCGGGCGTCTCTAGGTCTGGGGTCTCTGGGTCGGGCACGAAGGGCCTCATGCGGCGCGCCGGGGCTGCGGGACAGGAAATACAAAGCACACCCCCGCCGGCCGTGGCACCGGATCAGTCTATATAATCATTGCACGATGGCCGCCAAACCCACCCCAGCGGAGATCGAAGCCGAACGCAAGAAAACGCGCCGCCTGCAATTCATGATGTCCTTGGTGATGAGCGTCATCAGCCAGAACGACCGCATGAGGATCGAGGAGGCCGGCGAGTTGATCGCCTCGGCCCGCAAGGCAGCCTTGACGATGTTTCCCGGCAAGGAGTTGGCCTACGATTTGATTTATCGTCCGCGGTTTCAGCGGCTCATGACGGAGAAGTACCGCCTGCAGTGAAGTTCCCTTGCCCCTCTGCGCGAGGAACCACGCAACCCACCAACGAACAGATTTCTTCTCGTCCAGGCCACTGAGCAAATCCTGTTTCCGGCTCCCCCAAAGGGCGCGAGCCGCCCGCAAGTTCTGGGATTCCTGGTGCGATCGAAGATTTCACGACAGTAATCGGCCGATTGTCGCGATGTTGTTGCTTTCGTGGGGCTTAGTCTATCTCGCGGCAACGGACTACGCTCACCGAGAGTGGTGGGCGGTGCGGACGGGATTGGGGTCGGGTTGCGATCCCTGAAGCCTAAGGGGCTGTCCCGATGGTTGAACCCGTGTCACCATCGCCTCGGCGGATGGTGGCCTGCCTCGGATGCCGACCGTCGCGGCGAGCCCAATGAAGAGAACGGTGCCAGCGAGGACCACCAAAGCCTCACGCCCAAGACGGCGAAGCCATGTGTCCGACAAAAGACGCTTGCGCTTGGGCAACCGGAGTCTTGGTTGAAACGTTGATAGAGCTTCGCTCATCATGGATACCCGCTGGCGAAGGCAAGCTAGTCGGTGGTCAGCTCCGGAAGGAAATTCTCCAGCTTCCAGACTTCGTCACGAGACGCGTTGACCGCAATGGCAACATGCCTGCCATCCGGGTGGACGCTGTGGATGCCCGGCCGACCCGGCACGTCGAGCGGCAACCTGTGGGTCTCTCCACTCTCCACGCTGACCGCCCATAGTTCCCTTTCCGTGTGAGGTTCTTTCCCGACGACGCGGTCATAAAGAACGAACTGCCCATTGGGCGTCCAGCGTGGATAACTACGTGACTCAACGCTCTTCACGTGGAGTAGCGCACGCTCGTTTCGACCGTCAGAGTCGGCGATAACGAGTCGCATGCCTTCGTCCGGTCCTCGAACGATGAGTGCCAGCCTGCCATCGACGGGTGAGATCGCGACTGACTCGGCGTCAGGGTATATCTCGCGTTCGGCACCGGACTGCAGATCCAGAAACCAAACCGCTGTTCCCACGTTGGGAGGTGGCGTCCATCGTCGGAAGTACAAACCCTTGCCGTCACGCGACCACCGCGGATATTCCAGCTCGAATCCCTCTCCGCCTCGTTTGACCAGCTTTGTGTCACCGGTCTCGGCGTCGATCCTGTAGATTCCCTTTTGCCCGCTCTCGTCCCCGTAGCTTGTGCAGACGAGGAACCGGCCATCCAATGACCAGTCCGTCAGCCGGGTATATCCTTGAAAATCTGTCAGAACGCGTCCCTGACCACTTTTGGGGTCTTCGATGTGAATCTGCCTGCGGCGCTTGTAAGCCAACTGCTTGCCGTCGGACGACCATATCGGATCACGGTTGCCACCGACCTGACTTTGTATCAGGATCGAGGGGGCTTTCTAGCAACCGGCCGGACTGAAAGTCGAAAGCTGTGCTGTGAATGTTGTTGCCCCCTGATGTAATTGCGTAGTACAGCGAACCGTCTGAGGCGATGCCGACAGCGTTTCTAGCTCCATAGTCCGCCTTTAGCATCGTTGGCTTGGACTGCAGGAAACCATCCTGGGATGCAATCGACCAAATTGCCTTCTGACCCGTTCGCTCGCTGCTGAATAGAAGGCTCCCACCGTCGGGGGCCCAATCGATCACTTCGGATTCCTCCGACGTGTCAGCGACGGAATGCTCGGCGCTACCATCCGCGGCTAGTATCTTGATGCCATTGCGTGATTGATAGGCGATCCAACGACCGTCTGGCGAGAGGCGGAACGGCCCTTCTCGGTTCCAGCCAAGTGATTTGATTGACCGTAACCTTCCGTCTCCAACTGATACCGTGGCGATCTGGGCGGTCCGGTCCTTTCGTTCGATCCATGCGAGGACATGGCGACCATCGGGAAACCAACCCTTGGGGACCATGTACTGGACCTCATCGTTCGTGTAGATGAGTCGGTCATTGGCACCATCTCGGCCCACGACACGCAATTCATAGCCAGCACTACCCTTCTCCTCGTAGCGGTACCACGTGTATGCGACTTCTGTTCCGTCCGCAGAGAACATGGGGAACGAGGCGTAATCGGTCCAGTCCCAGCCCTCTTTCTTCGTGAGGACGCGGTTTTCACCTGTGTGCAAGTCGCGGATAGCGATGTTGCCTGTGGACCAGTGGTTGTAAGCCAGAAAGCGGCCGTCGCGTGAGACAGACCCGGTTCCGTCGGTGTCAGGTTCAGCCCAAACCTGACGTGCCATCATGCCGGAGGGATTCGCCGCTTCCGCATAGGGTTGCTCCGGGTTGAGTATCGGGCCATTCACCAGCAGCCACCCGGCTACCATCAGAGCAACGACACCGGCTGCGGGTGCGAGCCTGGTCCAGAAACGCGGGAAAGGCATTCGGTCGCCTTCGTCGGCTCCTCTCGATCGTTGCCACGCTTCAATCTCACTGGGAAACGAGTAGACGGAACTGCGTCGGTCTTCGCGATAACGACGGACCGGGAGGCCTGTGGTCTTTTCCCATCGCCGCGCGGTCCGCACATCACGTTCGAGATAGGCCGCGATTTCTTTCCAGCCTTGCAGAGGTTTCTCTGCGTCGTGGTCCGATGAAGGCGCTGTTGTCTCTTCAGGGTTTGTGGTCATTCTGCTCACCGGAGATCGCGAGTTGCGAGTTCACGGCTGAGCGTATCCGCAAACGGTCTAGGATGCAAGAGGCACGTGCGGTCAAGGGGCGTTTGCCCCATTATGCCCTCTCCTGAAGCAGCTGGCCTGCTCGAAATGTCCCGCTACCGGCAGTGCGAAAGCTTCTTCTGGCCTTAAAGGGGACGGAGCCCTTTGCTAGCCGAGGAGGACCAACGCCCGGCACGTCGCGCCCTAGTAGGGACCCGCTACGCGCCTTGGTAGGCAGCAGCCGCCGCTGCCGTATCCAGGAACTCCTGGAACCTTCCGACCTTGCCGTCTGCCATGTGGCAAGCGTGCGCGAAATCGGAGGTGAAGCTGCGGCCGGTCGCTTTCACACGCCAGGTGTAGTGCCCGAGGACGACTACCGTGTCGCCCTGCGCAATCACCGTGTCCAGTTCAAACTCCTCGGCATCCTACCTCTCAGCTACGCTTGCGAAGAATTCTCGGATGCCGGCATGCCCCTGCCGCTTGCCCGAAAACGGCGCCCCGGAGATTTCCGGAAGCTGCCACTCGATGTCCTCGGCCATGACGCCGAGCATTGCGTCAATCGTCAATATCGCCTGCTTTAAAGCTCTCGTACAGCCCTCGGACGACTGCGCTGTTTTCTTGTTCCGCCATGATCTCCTCCCAGCCGGGATTTCCGTTTTGGTGTCTCGGCATGAACAGCATAGTCGAGTGACGGCTGCGGGGCAACCTTCTTCACACTTCGTTGTCGTAGCCCAATAGAAGTGTCCCCCTCGGTAGCCCAGTAGAAATGTCCCATTGCGCGCTAAGTTCTTAAGCTCATTCGCCTTGTTGAACCGAATGCTGTTCTCGCGGCGGCGAGGGAGCAGTCAAGGGTGGGCCCGTAGGGCTTGGCTTCGCGGACCCTTGACGGGTACCTCGGCGTCGCCATCATCTGGACTGGACCCCTACGGCGAGGCCAAGAAATTAGGGACGGGTTGCAGTTGACTGAAAAAGCATAGCGAATCCAGCCCAATGGGGGCATGATCAAGTTAGCCGGGGAAGCGGAGGCGGGCTCTGCTGGAGAGCAACCCGCCAAGGAATACCCGGCCGCAGACTCATCGAAACGATGAGGGCGGGGTGTGCGCCTACTCAGGCCGCATCCCGCCTTGTGCTGCGCCATCGGATCGATAGATCTGCTCATGCCTTACGAAAACTCAGGCGGCGTCAGCCGCCTCTTCCCACAGCCGCTCATACTCTTGCGGCGGCCGGTAGCCCAGCGACGAATGCAATCGTGTGCGATTGTATTCCTGCTCAATATAAGCCCCGATCGCGGCCTGCACCTGGGCCAAACTTTCATACTCGTTGCAGTTGACTTCCTCGCTTTTCAAAGTCTTGAAAAAGCTTTCCACGTACGCGTTGTCCTGCGGGCAGCCTTTGCGGCTCATCGATATCCTCGCGCCCGCTTGCCGCAGTGTGGCCACATAAGCTTCCGCAGCGTACTGCGAACCTTGATCGGAATGATGAATCCAACCCGGCGCCGGACGCCGGCTGCTCAACGCTTGGTGCAGCGCCGCCAGCGGCAATTCGGTTTTCAGGTTCGGACCCACGGCCCAACCCACCACGCGCCGCGAATACACGTCCAACACCACCGCCACATAGACGAAGTGGTTTCCCAATCGCACGTAGCTGAGATCCGAGCCCCACAGCTTGTTGGGGCCCGTGGGTTGGACCTCGCGCGTCAGGTTCTCGTAACACCGCAACGAGTGCTTCGAATCGGTCGTTTGCGGAACGGTGCGGCGACGTCGCCGCAAGAGATTCTCTTCGCGCATCACCCGCTGCACGCGCTTGCGATTGACCAGTAGCTTTTGACGGCGCACCTGTTGGGTCGTCCGCCGGGTGCCGTAGGCCGGATGGTCCAAGGCGGCCTGGACAATGGCCTGCCGCAGTTCCCCGACCGGCTCGCGGTCGGGTTTGCCCTGGCGGTAGAGGCTGGCTCGCGCCAGCCCGCTCAAGCGGCACAAATCGCGTGCGCTCATGTTGCCTTGCCGCCTTGCGGCTCGTACTTCGTTAGCGACGCGCCGGTTCCACTGACGATGCTCGGCCGGCGCAGATCCTCGACACGCCGCAAGGCTGCGGACAAAAAATCAATCTCCCTGGCCTGGCGGCCGACTTTGCGTTCCAGCTCCGCGAGACGGGTCTGGGCTTCGCGGCCGGGCTCGACGCGGGCGCTGCCGCCCGGACGCCGTCCAGCGCCGGGAAAAGCTCCCTCGACGCCGTAGCGCTCGACTTGTGCCAGCCAGTCGTAGAGCTTTTCGCGCTTCACCTCGAGCTCGCGTGCTAGAGCCGAGCCCGACTCGCCGGCTTCGAGCCGCCGGACGGCCGCCAGCTTGAACTCCTTCGTGAATCGTCTTCGAGACAATTGAACCTCCTTCCCGTTCCCTGGTTCATTGTCCCTTCTTTCCTGGTCTCGCTTTTCGGGTCCATTCCAGGCACCCTTCGCATAGGCGGCAAACGATTTTGCTCTCTCTTCAGCCATGCTGCTCCTCCGCTTACCGCCACGATGCCACATCCGGGATGTCTGGCGCCATATCCAGTGGTCCTCAGTGTCAACGCCCAATAGAAATGTCCCCCTCGGTAGCTCGATAGAAGTGTCCCCTTGTGTTTCTTGTTCGTAGGAGAGATATCGTCGTCGTCGGGGCTGTGGAACTGTGGGAATCGCGTAGCGATTTCCAAGGGGCGGTGGGAAGGGTGGAAAACCATCCACCGCTCCTCGAACCCGGTACTGCTGCCTCGAGAGATTTTCCACGCTTTCCATCCGACCCGGCATTTCCACAGCCCTCTTATGTATTCGCAGCCCGTTTTTTCCGTAACACAGCTCGCCGCCAGGGGTGGTCCGCCGCCGGCTTGCGCCCGCCCCCCGGACGCTGCTGTGGTGCTGGCTTCGTCCGCAGCTGTGGCGTCGGCGTGGCGATCACGTCGTGCTCGATCTCGTGCCCGTCAAACCTCACCTGCAAGCTCTCATCGCGCCACTGTTGGACCGTCACCCGTGCCCCCGCCCCCACGCCCTGGTTGCGTTTCGGCTTCAACTGCAAACAACGATTCTCGAAACGCACCACCCGGTCGTTGCTCACCACCCGTTCGTACTCGCAACAGAACACCCCTCGCAGCTCGGTGCCGCGGGGGAGCGCCTGGTGAAAGTCCGCTGCCGCCGCCGGCTCACAGGCGAAGCGCTCGTTGTGCTCGGCCAGGTACTCCTCGTCGAGATAACGGTTCGCCGCCTCGTACTCGACGATCCCGCGCAGCCGCATCTTCTTGATCAGGCGGTCTTGGTGCGTGCCGTGATGGCGCTCCACTCGGCCCTTGGCTTGCGGCGAGGAAGCCGCCATGATCGTAATGCCGAGCTTGGCACACATGCGCCCGAACTGCGTCTCGGGCTTGATGCCTGCCAGCGCTTCCCGCGACGTCGGCTGGCGCTGGTAGACGTTTTTCCAGTCGCAGTACAACACCTTGGGAACGCCGTGTTGACGCACCCAGGCTGCGAGCAGATCGGCCGCGGCCCAGGTCGTTTCCTGGTCCGAGAAACGGCACAGCGCCACACCGGTCGCGTCATCGACGAAGTTCATCAGACAGGCTTTCGGACCGCGTTCTTCCAACCAGTGGTGGTGCGAACCGTCGAGTTGAATCAGCTCGCCGAAGTGCGCTTTGCGTTGGCGCCGGGTGCGATGCGGTTGGCGCTTGCGACGGCGGCTCCACAGACCCGCGGCGAGCATCCAGCGCCGCAGTGTTTCGCGCGGCACTTCCAGGCCGTGGTCGGCTGCCAGATGTTCCGACGCCAGCGTCGGCCCGAAGCGCTCGTGCCCCTCGCCCGCATAGTTCTCGCGCACCAACTCGAGAACCTGCTGGCGTCGCTTCTGATCGGTTCGGTTCGAAGCACGGCCGACGTTACCGTGCACCAAAGCCTTGGCCCCGCCCGCACGGTAACGCTTCTTCAGACGCTTCGCATGGCGGTAGCTGACCTCCAGCAGCTCGGCGGCTTCGGTCAACTTCAGTTCCCCTCGTTTCACTCGGCTCAGCACTTCGCCGCGCCTCAACTCCTTTACACTCATCCATGTCCTTCCCACTCTCGGCTCCTCCTTCGGAGCCTCAGAGTAGGGGACATTTCTATTGGGCGCTCAAGGGGACATTATCATTGGGCTTCAACATATCCAGTGGTCCTCAGGCGCAATCTCGATCACAGATTTCCAGAGCTTTTTTTCGCCGCGTTTTCAACCACTTACCACTCTCAGAACCGCGGCCCCCTACATACGAGTGCTAGCCTGATAGCGGAAACGACCGGTGCGGACAGATCGCCGGACCAACAACGACCGTTTCCTGGCCAGGCAGTTTCGATGTTGCTCTCCGAAAATATGTAAGCGACCTTCCCCCGCGAACGGCAGCTCCTGACGCAATCGGTCAGGTGAGGACCGTCCGTTCAAGCCCGCCTTTTCGCTCCTATCCTGGGCGGGCCACTGAGGTCATCACAGACTGGAGCCAGAGGGCCCTCTTTTCATGAAGGAACCGAGCCGTGACCGTGAGGGAGCGGTCCGGCACTGCAGCAACACGCTTGCTACCAACGATGCTAGAGCAAAGCTACGTCTCGACTCGCCCGAACCGAGCCCCGAGCGCAAGCGAGTGGGTGCGATGTTTCTCGCCCCCTCAATCCACGGCCAATCGGCTTACACTCCCGCAACCGTGCTTGCCACCACACCTTACCTCGGAACCCCGCCGCACACCCTCAACTCGTGCGTCAGCGTCCAAGAAACGGCAAAACCGTCTCATTCCGTTCCATTTCGTTCCACTCCAGCGCGTCAACCATCATGCTCAGCCGACACCCGTCCAGCGGGCTGAATGCCCTCGGGACGAGAGGGCATCTCTGCACAAAAGCGGGCACTCCCGGGCACATCCGCCCACGATCGCCAAACTTCAACCAAGCTGTGGGAAGCGGAGGCACACAATCGGGACAGGCACACAACCGGCACAGCCTCGATTACACTGGCTACGTCAATCTCAGGGGACTCGGAGGACCACATGCCTGACAAAAGGGATCTTGACCGACGGCAATTTCTGATGACCGCGGCTACGGGCGCCGGCGTTTCGGCCTCCGTGCTCACCTCTTCGAGCTGCGCCGCCACTGACGTCGGTGCAACCACCAATCAGCGCGTTCATCCGGTGCTGATTCGTAACGACCACAGTGAATTGATCCGCGTCACGGTGGAGGTCGGGCAACCGGACGTTCGCGCGACCTCGTTTGCGTTCTCACTCCCCGGCACCGACGAGTTGGAGGACATCGAGACTCTAAGGTTGTTCTACGCCGGGGACAAGGGATCGGAAGAGCTCGACCACGTTCACAGCGGAAGTTCATTTCCCGTCGACAAACAGGAATTGTTAGCCGAGTTGACCGCAACGCCGTTCGGGGAGCCGTCAGAGCCGGCCGCCGAGCTGACGTTTCGCGGCGATCAGGCGTTGCGCCCGGGAGCCAATGTCTTCTGGCTGGCCTGCAAGCTGCGGCCCACCGCGGACCTGTCCCGTAAAGTGGCTGCCCAGTGTACGAAGGTCGAAACGTCAACGGGTACGGTCACGCCAAGCGACTCGACACCCGGCGTCCGCAAGCGCATCGGCATCGCGCTGCGCCGGCACTACGACGACGGCGTGCACACCTATCGCATCCCGGCGCTGGCCACGACACCGAAAGGGACGCTGCTGTGCGTCTACGACATGCGCCGGCGCAAGCGCCGAGATCTGCAAGAGGACATCGATATCGGCCTCAGCCGTAGCACCGACGGCGGACGCACCTGGGAGCCGCCGCGCGTGATCATGGACATGGGCGAATACGGCGGGTTGCCTCAGGAAGAAAACGGCTGCAGTGATCCGGGCATCGTCGTGGATCAGCGAACCGGGGAGATCTTTTGCGGAGCCATGTGGATGTGGGGCAAGACCGGCAAGCATCAATGGGACGGCGACGGCTCCGAGCCGGGCTACGAAATCGGCAAAGCCGCCCAGTTCCTGATGGTGAGCTCCAAAGACGACGGGCTTACCTGGACCAAGCCGGAAAACATGACTCGCAAGCTCAAGAAGGCCGAGTGGATTCTTATCGCGCCGTCCCCTGAAGCAGGCATCACTTTGCGCGACGGCACGCTGGTCCTGCCCGGCCAAGGGCGCGACGAAAACGACCGCAGGTTCTCGACGCTCATCGTCAGCCGCGATCATGGAGCCACCTGGACCGTGGGATCCCCCTCGGCCGTCGGCAACACAGAATGTCAAGCCGTTCAGCTAGACGACGGCTCGATCATGCTCAACGCCCGTACAGAGAAGCCGACCGGGCTACGCTCGGTGTACGTGACCGACGACCTCGGCCGCACCTGGCGGCCGCACCCAACCCATCGCAAGACGCTCATCGAGCCGAATTGCAACGGCAGTCTGCTGCGGTTTGACTATCAAGAGGAAGGGCAATCGAAGCACGTCCTGGTGTTCGCCAATCCGTATTCGCAAACGGGCCGCAATCACCACTCCATCCAGCTCAGTTTCGACGAGGGCCGAACCTGGCCGGAAGAGTACAGACTGCTGCTCGACGAGGGGCAAGGCAACGGTTACCCGAGCCTGACGCAAATCGACGATCGCCACGTCGGCATCGTCTACGAAGGCAGCCAGGCCCACCTGGTCTTCGAGAAGCTTTCGCTACACGAGTTGCTTAGAAAAGGAACTTAGCGCCCGCTGAAGACCGCAGCCAACCGACACCCGCGGACTCGCCCCCAGACGAGGAACCCTCCTTCGTCAATAGGCTAGGATTGTGTTGTGGCCCGGTTGTGAGTCTGCACGATACGAACAACGAGGAGTCCACCGATGCCCAAGCTTCGATGTGTCACGGCCTTGCTGGCCTTCGCCGCTCTGTTCGGGGCGGCTTGCTCTGGCGGTGAGGACGACGCCATCGCGACCGATTCGCCGACATCGTCGGACTCGCAGGCCCCCCCCTCCTCGAGGCCGGCCGCTCCCTCAATCGACACGTCGATGTGGAGTGCCAATAGGCTGGCATCGGCCGGAAGAAGTTCCGGGGTAGAATTCCGGGGTGGAAGCGGTGCCGCCGCCCCACGTTTCTTCGACGCAAGTAAAACCTCAAATGCCGGCGATCGGGAGTGGTGAAGGAATGAGTAAGCCGTGGTCCGAAGCCACAGCGTAAGGCAGCGTGAAGAACTCGCGCCGCAGACTCTCTACGAACCCGTCCGGTCCGACGGTGAAACGTGGCGGCACGCCATGCAGTGCCCGCGGCCCCTGTGAAACCAAGTGCAAATAGCCGAGCGAACTGTTGGTGCAGAGAAGGTACAGAAACTTCCAGTGTCGAGCAAGTGATCGTGCGCTATTGTTCAGTCACCTCGCGGATGACGCGCAGCCAATTGAGCCCGAGGATCTTCTTGATGCGCTCATCCGGATAGCCCCGGCGCTTCAGCGCCTTGGTCATTTCGGGGTAGTCGCTGATGTCTTTGATCTCGCGCGGCAGTGGCGGACCGCCGTCGAAGTCCGAGCCGAGCCCGACGTGGTCGTCGCCGACGAGGTTGACGCCGTAGTCGATCACCTTTGCCAACTGGTCGGTCTTCATCCAGTACTCATCAGGGAGCGGCTTGCGCGGGCGTCCGAGGCCGGGGGCCATCCGCGCATCGACTTCGGCGATCGACAAGCCCGCCCAACTGCCGAGCCGCGTCGAAATGTCGGCCCCGCGGCGCTGCCGGCCTTCGTTCCGCCAGGCGTAGTACTTGGGGTTGTTGAACGTGCTGCCCCACTGCAAGCCGATCACGCCGCCCTTGGCCGCGATCGCCTTGGCGGCCTTGTCGCTGATCGAGCGGGGGATGTCGACGAAATGGCGGTAGCCGCCGTGGGAGAAGATCACCGGGTCTTCGCTCAGCTCGACGGTCTGGAGCATGGTTTCCTCCGAAGCGTGCGCTACGTTGATGACGATGCCGAGCCGGTTCATCTCGCGCACCACCTTGCGGCCCTGCTCGTTGAGCCCCTGCCACTTGCGAACGTCGCAGCAGGAGTCGGCGAAGTTGTTGGTGTAGTTGTGGGCGGTCAACTGCACCGAGCGTAGGCCCAGGCGGTAGAAGCCCCGCAAGACGTTCAAGTCGCCGTCCATGTCGAAGGCGCCTTCGAGATCGATGAACGCGGCCATCTTGCCCTCGCGGTTGATGCGTTCAATGTCAGACGCCGTGAGAGCCAGATCGATCACATCGCTGTTCTTTTCGATCTGGTCGCGGGCGAGCGAGAGACGCGAAGGGTATTCTTCACTTCGTAGCGGCCCGTGTAGTAGGCCTCGGGCGTGTAGATCGAGAAGAACATGGCGTCGAGGCCGCCCTCTTGCGCGCGTGGAAGATCGACGTCACCCGTTGGATAGCGGTCGCCGATGTCGAGCCCTTGCAGCAGTTGCCGCGTCATCACATGAATGTGCGCGTCCATCACAAAGGCGTCGCGGTGGAGGTCGGTGACGTCCTGAGCGAAGGCGGGTGCGAGGCAAGCGAACGAGCCGAGCGCAAGGCTTGGGGCAAGGGCAAGGACGACTGTTTTCATGGACGCTATTGTAGAGCCTGTCGCGGCGGGGTATGCGCCTGAAGTCCAGAGCGCGGTCGCCTTGCACGCAGACGCCGAATCTGCGAAGGTTGAACGTTT
Organism: Bryobacterales bacterium; assembly: GCA_965261065.1. GTDB lineage: Bacteria > Acidobacteriota > Terriglobia > Bryobacterales > UBA6623 > JAKZVK01. The sequence goes on from OZ253444.1 coordinate 1,786,437, forward strand.
CGCCGCGGGGGTCTCGCGAGCGCTTGCGCGTAGCAGTTGGTGCAAGACAGGCCTGCTAACCAGCCAGCGCGGTTTCTGAGCAAATGTTTGGTGTGAAGATGATTCTCCTGGCGCTTGTCTTGGGCGCAAGCGCCGTCGCCTTCTCGATGCAGGGGTTGGGCGGAGGCGTGCTCTATACGCCGATTCAGGTGCTGTTCGGGGTTGACTTCTACGAGGCGGCCACCCGCAGCCAACTGTTCATCATCGTGACATCGGTCTCGTCGATGTTGATCTTCCGCAAGGCCGGCAAGATCGATTGGCCGGTGGCGCTCGCGCTGGAAGCGCCGGCCGTCACGGGCGGTTATCTGGGGGGCTTCTACGCGCAACGCTTTCCTGAAGAGGGCCTGCTGCTGGTGCTGGCACTGCTGGTGATGATGGCGGCTCTCTCGATGCTGCGCGACCTGCCGCCCTCACAAGCCGGTCCGGCGAACGGATCGCAGTTTGGCGTGTGGCGGCGACGCCATGGAAGCCGCGCCTACGACGTGAACCTCGTGCAAGGCCTGCCTGTGTTCTTCCTGATCGGAGTCTTCAGCGGCTTGGCGGGCGTGGCCGGGGGATTCCTCAAGATCCCCGTGATGGCGTTGCTGTTCCGCATGCCGATGGACGTGGTGCTCGGCTGTTCCGCGGTCATGGTGAGTCTTACTGCGCTCGGAGGCCTGTTCGGACATCTAGCCGCCGCCGGCTCGTGGGACTGGGGCCCGACGCTGCTGCTGGCGGCGTTCATTGCCGTAGGCGCGCAGATCGGGCCGCGGCTGGCGCTGCAAGCCGGGCCCAAAGCCCTGCAGCAGCGTTTCGGGTATGCCGGGTATCCACTTGACTCAGGTGACCCCAACATCTTGTAGTTGGGCTCACAGCGTCTTAGCGTCCCAATCGGCGACGATCGAGCGGTACGGCGTCGGCTCCACCGCCATGGCCTGCTGCACAAGGCGGTAGAAGAGCTTGCCCCGACTGCGTGATCTGCGCCGATTGAAGCGGAACACGAACTCGTCGAGATAGTAGTCCAGATGCTCGTGGCTGACCGCCCCCTGATGCGTGCCCAGCATCCAGCGCTTGAGTAGCGAGATCGCCAAGTGCACCCTCGGCAGTAGCTGCGAGGCCTGCTCGCGGCGGTTGTTAATCGAGATGATACGACGCTGGTAGTCCTTCTTCTTGAGCGGATCGTAGCCCGACCAGTTGTCGGTAACAACCACGCTGCCCGGCTCGACCGACTCCTCGACGAAGGGCATCAAACTGGCCGCCGAGGCGTTCTGAACGCGCTGCATGCGGATGCGCCCCAGCCCGGTGCCTCTCTCTTCCGCGGCGACTGCAATCAACGCTTTACGCTCGGTCTGCCGGCCGATTACCCCTTCTTCTTCAGCGCCCCAGTAGGTCTCATCGACCTCGACGAGGCCCGTCAATCGCTCCCGCCCCGGGCGCACCATCGCTCGCCTCAGCTTGTGCATCCAAGGCCAGGCGGTTTGGTAACTGCCCAGTCCCAGAACGCGCTGTAGACCCAGGGCGCTGGCCCCATTCTTCTGCGTGGTGATGGTCCACATCGCCCGGAACCACAGCCGCAGCGGCTTGCGTGTGTCTTGAAAGATCGTGCCGGCGGTGACGGAGGTTTGCCGCCCGCAGCGAGCGCATTCGAACCACACTTTGCGCACCGGCCAAGCGCGCTCATGCCCACACCTTGGACAGCGGAAACCCTCTGGCCAGCGCAAGGCGAACAGATAGTCGCGGCAAGCCTCCTCGCTCGCAAAGCGAGACTCGAATTCGAGTTGGTCGCGCGGGTAATCCTCCACCAGGCCCTACACTACATCTTGGGGTCACCTGAGTCAAGTGGATACCCAGCTCGGGTATTTCTTGCTGCTGGTGGCGGGGGCGATTCTGGCGCTGGCGCTCTACCGGTGAGGGCTGGGGTACTCGCTTCTGGTACTCACCCCTACAGGTTGCGGGTCGAGCAGGCGGGCACGGCATGCCGTGCCCCTACATTTTGATCAGCGCCTTCCTCGATTTCACCACAGGCCCGAGAGCCTACCAAACTGCGTACATCAAGAAAGCTCCCAAACCCACCGTCACCAAAGACGACACTCGAATCAAGCTCGCCGGACGCTCGCTCCACCACTGCACGAACCGCCTCAGACGTGCAAACCCCACCAGCGGCGAAATCGCCGCCGCTACCAAAGAGATCGTTCCAAGGACCCGCAACGCCTGTGGAAAGCGCGATTCGGAAGTGGCGGCAAGCAGCAGCAGTCCTAAGACGACCCTCATACCCATCGCCCAGTAGAGACCAGCCCGAGACTGAAAAGTAGATGTACCAAAGCCCACAAGTCTGCTCGGGCGAACGAAGCCGAGGATTCCGAGCGCTGCGATTGCCGCACCGAATAGTGCGATGAGGACTGTCATCTAGAATCCTCCCGAGGGCTACGGTTGCCGTCAAGCGGCCTTGAAAAGCCAGACGGTTTGGCCGACCACGGCAAGTCAGTCTTGCTCGCGGTCCTTGAACTCTTGGTACCAGTTTTGCACGATCCGGATCGAGGTCTGTGGTTCACCGCCGGACTCTTCTTCGTCACTCGCAGCTTCGGTGACCGCCGCCTCCGCCATCACAAATTGTTTGCCGTCGGGCATGATGTCGTACCTGTAGGCGGCACTGCGAAGATCACTCGAAGAGAAAAGCGGTTGCGGCTTGCCGATCGTCAGCGTGGGACGGGTCGAGACCGGGACGGCCATCAAGGTGGACTCCTGCACGTAGAAAAGCTCCCCTCCCTCGTCGCTCCAGCGCGGCTGGCCGCCACCGTTGACCGACACCAGACGCTTGCCTCCTGCATCGGGAAACGAACGGATATAGACCTCGTAACGCCCTGATTCACTGGACGTATAGGCAACCCACTTTCCATCGGGGGAGAACTGTGCCGTGATCTCGCTGAACGGAGTCTGCAAGAAGGGCACAGCCTGGTAGCTGCTGCCGTCATCGCGGCGGTCGAGATACCAAAGGTCATGACCGAGAGGGTCCGTCGTGGGCCGTTCGTAGAACAATGCGAGACGAGCATCCTTGGACCAGTCGCTCATGTACCGGCGAACGGACGGATCGGGTTTCAGTAACGGTTCGGCCGTGCTGTTTCCGCCGATCCGCTGCACGTAAAGCTCCAGGTTTAAGCCCTTTCCCGAGCGGCCCGAGGAAAAGGCAATGGCATCTCCGGATGGAAGCCATTTAGGTTGAACATCCAAGCTCTCGTGGAACGTCAAGCGAGTCTTGACGGGCCGGTCCACCTCGTGCAGCCAAATGTCCGTGTTGCCGTTCTCCCTAGCGTGGACCGCCACCAAGCGGCCATTCGGGGACAGGCTCGGCACTCCCGTGGAAGATTGCGGCTGACCGATCTTGCCGAGCGTTGTGCCGGTACGATCTTTCCGGATAAGTTGCCGAAGACCCACGAACGTTCCGGAATCGAGGTAAATCAACGTACCGTCCCCGGCAATACTGGGCCAACGTCCCGCCTCCTCGATCGGAAAAGCCTCCCCGGTCGCCGCCAGGTTCTCGACCGAAAAAGGGAGGGCCCGCAACCCAGTCTCAGTGGTGTTGCCGGGATGATAGATCAGGTGCCCACTGTGCGAATAGACCGGTCCCGATCCCGCCGTCAGCTCGCTGCGTTCTCCCGTTCTTAGGTCCAGCAGCCCAACCCTGAAATCGCTTGGGCCTGTTGAGGCTGCGTAGACCAGCCCCTCGGAATCGGCGCCCGGCGGCAGGAAATGCGGGGCCCAAAAGAACTGCAGCTTGTCGGACTCATCCGGCTCAAAGAGGAGCTGCGGTTCGCCACCGCGGGCGGCAATCTCATACAACCGCAAGCCCGAAGAGAAGACGATTCGATTGCCGTCAGGACTCCCCGACGCTCCGAAGAACGGCCAGTTGCCCTCCGTCACCGGCAACTCGCACAGGGTGATGGGGTTGCCGCCGTCGAGTGAAATCCGCTTCAGCTCGCGGTCGGTGCCAAAGACGATGGACCGGCTGTCCGGCGACCAGTGGCCGCTTCGAACGCCCCCGGTCCCTTCCAGCTTGCGGGACGCCTCGCTATTCAGCGGCCGAACCCATAGAACGCTCTGGCCTTCGGTTGCAGTCCTATAGGCGATCCACTTGCCATCGGGAGAAATGCGGCCGGCGGCGACATTCTCAGGTGAAAACGAGAATCGCCGCACCGCCGTTTCAGCAACGGGAGCCGGGGAGAACAGCGGGAGGAAGGCGAAGCCCAGAGCGAGAAGCACGGCCAGCGCCGTGGTCCCCAGGAGCACGGTTTGCTTGCGCCGTTGGGCGCGCTCGATCCGCTTCTCCGCGGATTGCGGCAAGACCCGAATCGCGACCGAGCGGTGGAGCTCGGTGTCTTCGGCAACATAGCGGATGGAGTCGCCCGTCTCCTGCCCGTCCTCGATGACCCGGTACTTCACGAGCGGGTGGGCAGACGCTTCCGCCGAGGAATGTAGGTGCACAGCATGCTGTGCCCGTGTTCCTGTTGTCTCTTCACCCGCGGCGGGCACGGCATGCCGTGCCCCTACAGAGCCCGCCGGGGCGGCGCGCATGATCGTCGACTTGCCGGATTCGAGTTTCTTCTGCAGGCTGCGCAGGTCGAGAAGCAGTTCGTCGGTGTGCTGATAGCGCTCGTCGCGCTCTTTGGCCAGACATTTGTTGACCAGTAATTCCAACTCCATCGGGACGCCGGTGCGTAGTCCCGTCATCGGTTCCGGCTCTTCGTTGGTGATGGAATACATCACCGCCTTGTCGTAGTGGCCCTTGAAGGGCTACTGCCCGGTGACCATCTCGTAGATCACGACGCTCAACGACCAAAGGTCCGTGCGGTGGTCCAGCTCCATCCCGTAGGTCTGCTCGGGGGACATGTAGGTCACCGTGCCCATGGTCTCGTCGAGGCGGGTGAGTTTCGAGCGGTCGGTGAGTTGGGCCAGCCCGAAGTCCATGATGGTGACCTGGCCGTCGCCGCCCACCATGACATTGCCCGGCTTGATGTCGCGATGAACGACGTTCTTACCGTGCGCGGCTTGCAAGCCCTTGGCGGTTTGAATCGCGATGTCGAGGGCTTGGTTCAACTTCAGCGGGCCGGCGGCAATCGTCTTCTCCAGCGGATCGCCTTCGATGAAGGCCATCGCGATGAAGGTCTTGGCCTCGACCTGGCTGATTTCGTAAACGTGGCAGACGTTGGGGTGGTTGAGGGCGGCGGCGGCTTCGGCTTCGCGGCGGAAGCGCGCCTTGATCTCTTCGTCACCGAGCAGGTGAGCGGCGAGGAACTTGAGGGCGACGGGACGCTTGAGGTTGGTGTCTTCGGCTTTGTAGACGACACCCATCCCGCCTTCGCCGAGCTTGTCGGTGATTTTGTAGTGCGAGATGGTTTGGCCGATCATGGACTCGCCTTACCCTGAGGAAATTGTACCGCCACGAGGCTACGGTGATGAAAACAGCGCTTCCGTGCTCACCAAGCGTGTCGGGGCGCCTTCGGCGAACGGAGACCCTGATATTATGTCGGGGGATGTGGTCTCGTGAGCTGCTCGGCTAGGCGGACACGCTGCTGGACTCTGGTCTTGTTCGTGGCCGCCGGCTCCATCGGCGTAGCCGCCCCTCCATCTTCGGACTCCCCCAAGGGCGCTTTCGTCAGCCAGTACTGCATCGGCTGCCACAATAGCACGACAACAACGGCGGGGCTCGCTCTCGACATCATCAGCCGCGAAGACACTAGCCGTCACCCTGAGGTATGGGAGAAAGTGGTCCGCAGGCTTCGCGCGCGGCGGATGCCGCCCCCAGGGGTACCGCGCCCGGATGAGCCCACCTACAACGCCGTCGTAGAGTCGCTTGAGTCCTCGCTTGACAGCGCGTCCGCCGCTCACCCCAATCCCGGCCGAACCGATACCTTCCGGCGGCTGAACCGAACCGAATACCGCAATGCGATTCGTGACCTGCTTGCGCTCGATGTCGACGTAGACGCCCTGCTGCCGAGCGACGAGTCGAGCCATGGCTTTGACAACGTGACGGTCGGCGAGCTCTCCCCGACACTGCTGGACCGATATCTCTCGGCAGCCGAGAAGATCAGCCGTCTTGCCGTCGGACGGCCCTCCCGTTCGCCTGGCGGCGACACCATCCGCATCCCCCCGGACCTCACTCAAGAGAAACACTTCGACGGTCTCCCACTCGGCACCCGCGGCGGCGCGGTTGTCCCTTACACGTTTCCGCTCGACGCCGAATACGAAATCTCAATTCGTTTGGCGCGGGACCGCAATGAGCACATCGAGGGTTTGAGAGAGCCCCACGAAGTGGAACTGCTGCTGGACAGAAAACGGCTGGGGCTGTTCACGGTAGAGCCGCCCCCGCGTGGCGACGATCATCGCACCACCGACCAGCACCTAAAGGTCCGCGTGCCGGTCGGAGCCGGGCCTCACGAGATTGGCGTGACGTTCCCCAAGAAACCTTCGGTGCTGCTCGAAACGGCACGCCAGCCGTATCAGGCGCATTTCAACTTCTATCGGCATCCACGACAACAGCCGGCTGTCTACTCGATCTCGATCCTTGGCCCCTATGAAGCGAAGGGCCCCGGGGAGACGCCGAGCCGCCGCCGGATTTTCGTGTGCCGGCCGAAGAGGGCCGGCGAGGAAGAGGGCTGCGCTAAACGCATCCTCGAGACGCTCATGCGCCGGGCCTACCGCCGGCCGGTCACCGACGCGGACCTCGACAGGCCGCTCGATTTCTACCGGCAAGCATCCGACCGGGAAGCGGGGGCCAAGGACGGCTTCGACGCGGGGATCGAAATGGCCTTGCGCGCCTTATTAGTCAGTCCGGAGTTTCTGTTTCGCGTCGAACGAGACCCTGACGGTATCGAGCCCCATACGGCCTACCGCATCAGCAACCTGGAGTTGGCGTCGCGGCTGTCTTTCTTCCTGTGGAGCAGCATTCCGGACGACGAGTTGCTTGATGCGGCCCTTCGCGGAGATCTCGGAAAGCCCGCACTGCTCGAACAGCAAGTCCGTCGCCTGCTGGCCGACCAGCGCGCAGAAGCCCTCGTTACCAACTTTGCTTCGCAGTGGCTCCATCTGAGGAACTTGGCGGCGATCACTCCGGACATGCGCCGCTTCCCCGACTTCGATGACAACCTTCGCCAAGCCTTCCGTCAGGAGACCGAACTTTTCTTCGAGAGCATTGTGCGAGAGGATCGAAGCGTTCTCGACCTGCTCGACGCGGACTACACGTTCGTCAACGAGCGCCTCGCCAAGCACTATGGCATCCCGAACGTCTACGGCAGCCGCTTCCGGCGCATCTCGCTCGACGACGACAGCAAACGAGGCGGACTGCTTCGTCACGGCAGCATCCTGACGGTCACGTCTTACCCCACGCGCACTTCTCCGGTGATTCGTGGTAAGTGGGTGCTCGACAATCTCCTCGGCGTGCCGCCGCCCCCGCCGCCTCCGAATGTACCCGTACTGGGGGAGGGCACGGTAGCGGGCAAGGGCCTTTCGATGCGCGAGCGACTGGCCGAGCATCGCGCGAGCCCCGCGTGCGCAGGCTGCCATCAACTCATGGACCCCGTCGGTTTCGCGCTGGAGAACTACGACGCAGTAGGCCGCTGGCGGACCTTCGAGGGAGGGAAGCCCATCGATGTCGCCGGAGGCCTTCCCGACGGCAGCGAGTTCGACGGCGTCGTCGGACTCCAGCGGGCCCTACTCAGCCGCCCCAAGATTTTCACCGGCGTCTTGACCGAAAGACTCCTGACCTATGCCCTGGGGCGCGGCGTCGAACACTACGACGCTCCGGCGATCCGGAAGATCGTCCGCACGGCGCAAGCTGAGGATTTCGGCTTTTCGTCACTTATCATGGGAATCACAAGCAGCACGCCGTTTCAGATAAGGGAGTCCAGATGATCCTAACGAAGAAGGCACTGCCGCGAAGGACGTTCCTGCGAGGCGTCGGCGCCACACTCTCCCTCCCGCTACTGGACGCCATGGTTCCGGCCATGACCGCCCAGGCCTCGACCCCGGCCCGTCCGCGGCCCCGTCTCGGCTTCGTCTACATGCCGATGGGGTCGGATGTCGCACGCTGGACCCCGCGCAGCGAAAACGACCTGTCCGAGCTTTCGCCGAGCCTCAGCTCGCTTGCCTCGGTCCGGGACCACGTCACAGCCATCACAAACATGGAGCTGAAGAACGCCTACCCTGGCACCCACGCTACGTCGAACGCCGCCTTTCTCAGCGCCGCTAAAGCCAAGTGGACCGAAAGCACCGACTACTACCTCGACACAACCGTCGATCAGATCGCCGCCAATCAAATCGGTCAGGAAACGCGACTGCCATCGCTTGAGCTGTCAATGGATCTGGTATCGATGGTCGGCCAGTGCGACAACGGCTTCGCCTGCGTTTACCAGAACAATCTCTCGTGGTCGTCGCCCACGACGCCGCTTCCCTCCGAGGCGCACCCGCGCGTCGTTTTCGAGCGCCTCTTCGGCGAGGGCGGCAGCGTCGAAGACCGCCGCGCCGCTCTTCGTGAGCGCGCCAGCCTGCTTGATTGGGTCAAGGAAGATATCTCGCGCCTCCAGAACCAGCTCGGCGCGAACGATCGCAGCAAGGTCAGCGAGTATCTTGATACGGTCCGTGAGGTAGAGCGCCGCATTCAGAAAGCCGAGGCCGAAACAGCCGACAATGTCCTCCCCGACCTCGATCGTCCCGTCGGAGTCCCGGCCACCTATGCCGACCACGCACGGCTGATGTTCGATTTACAGGTTCTCGCCCTGCAAGGCGACGTCACCCGCGTGACTACGTTCCAGCTTGCGCGCGAGACCAGCAACCGAACCTATCCCGAGATCGGCGTCCCCGATCCCCACCATCCGCTCACCCATCACGGGGGGAATAAGGAAAAGATCGCGAAGGTCGCCAAGATCAACGCTTTCCATGTTTCGCTTTTCGCCTACTTCCTCGAGAAGCTGAAGGCGACTCCGGAGGGCGACGGGACGCTGCTGGACCACTCGCTCTTCCTGTATGGCAGCGGCATGGGCAATCCCAACGTCCACGACCACGTGAACCTGCCAATCCTGGTCGCCGGCGGCGCGGCCGGCAAGCTCAAGGGAGGCCGTCACATCAGGTACGCCGAGCCCACGCCGCTGGCCAATCTGCACCTGACGCTGCTCGAGAAGGTTGGTGTGCGGCTTGACTCCTTCGCCGACAGCCAGGGAAAGGTCGACGAACTGCTTTCGGTGTGATCGCCGCGGCGGGCCAAGAGTCATAGCGATGCGTCTGAAACGATTCGGCGGTTGCGGAACAGCTTTTGCTCTCTCGGCTGTTTGCCTGGTTGGGGCCGGCTCTGACGCGCCCTTGGCGGATGCAGCGGAAGAGCGAGACGCGTTGACCGTGCGCGCACTGCTCGAGCAGGGTATCGATGTCAACGCTCCTCAAGTCGACGGCATGACCGCCCTGCACTGGGCCGCCTACCAGGACGACTTCGAAACAGCCGAGGCCTTGGTCCGCAAAGGCGCGGACATCAAAGCCCTGAACCGCTACGGGGTGACGCCTCTCTCGCCGGCCTGCACGAACGGCAACGGCGCGATGGTCGAACTTTTCCTCGATGCGGGCGCGGATGCCGACACGGTTCTTCCAGGCGGAGAAACCGCGTTGATGACGGCGGCGCGAACCGGCAAATTAGCGGTCGTCAAGGCCTTACTGGTGCGCGGGGCCGACGTTCATCGCAAAGAAACGCAGCGAGCACAGACGGCCATGATGTGGGCCGCCGCCGAAGGTCACACGGAGGTCGTCAAAGCGCTCATCGAGTATGGCGCGGATTTTCGGACCCCTCTCGAATCAGGCTTTACGCCTCTGCTGTTTGCCGTGCGCGAGGGCCGCGGGGGCGTCGTTCAAGCTTTGATCGAAGCGGGTGCGGACGTGAACGAGGCCATCCAACCCCAAGAGGCGCGTCGGGCAGGGCCCCGGGCCGGTACGAGCGCCTTGCTTTTGGCGGTCATGAATGGGCACTTCGAGCTGGCGGCGCTTTTGCTCGACTCGGGCGCCGACCCTAACGCCGATCATCCGGGCTATACGGTCCTGCACGCGATAGCGTCGGTCCGCAAGCCGGGCGCCGGTGATAACGACCCGGTTACCCAGGGCTCCGGCAACATGAGCAGCCTCGAGTTTGTCAAAAAGATCGCCGCGAGCGGAGCCGATTTGAACGCACGCATGACGAAGAACGTGAATCTAGGCAACACGCGTCTCAACAAGCGCGGCGCGACGCCGTTCATGCTTGCCGCCCAAAGCGCCGACGCCGAGTTCATGCGCACGCTCGTTGACTTAGGTGTCAATCCGCTGCTGACCAACGAAGAGAACAGCACTCCTCTGATGGTGGCCGCCGGCCTCGGAACACGATCGCCTGGCGAAGACGCTGGAACCGAGAGTGAAGTATTGGAGGCCGTGCGACTCGCGTTGGATCTCGGCGCCAACATCAATGCCGTAGACGACAACGGCGAAACCGCCATGCACGCCGCCGCCTACAAAAACCTCCCCGCCGTCGTCGAGTTCCTCGCCGAGAAGGGTGCCGACATCGAAGTCTGGAATCACAACAACAAACACGGCTGGACGCCGCTCACGATCGCGCAAGGTTACCGATTCGGGAATTTCAAGCCGTCAGCCGTCACCGTAGCCGCGTTCCATCGAGTCTTCAATGCCGCCGGTGTATCGCCCGCCGAATCTCACCCCGTCGCCCGCCAGATCTACTAGATTGCGCCGAGCTCTACGTGCCCCCACGGCCCGGCTCAGTAGCATCGATAGAATCAGTTGTCCGGCTTGCTGACTGTAGTGAGCACGTTCCGCACTCTCTTCGGAATCGGTAGCGGCCTTTATACTTGTAGGGATATCGGGAGTCGGCCCGTTCCGGTCCCATCCGGTTCCGAGCGGGCAGGGGCTCTCCGACAACGGTTGTATGAACGACGACGCACCACCACAAACCCTGGCCGAGTTGCAGGCGGAGAACCATCGGCTCCGCCGCGCGGTCGAAGAGCTGTCGATCCTCAACGGCATCAGCATCGCGATCAGCTCGATGCTGTCGGTTAACAGCATCGTGGAAATGATCGTCCAGGAGAGCGTCAAGTACCTCAATGTCGAGCAGGGCGCGGTGATGCTGCTGCGCAACGAGGAGGACAGCGATCCCTTCCGCACCATGGCCCGGAAGGCGTACTCGGGGTCTGACGTCGTGCCCTACCGCTTCGGCCAGCAGCTTACAGGCTGGATGCTGAAGAACCAGAAGCCGCTGTTGATCAACGATCTTGCGGGCGATTCCCGCTTCCAAGGGTTGGCCGGCGAGGACTTCCCGATGCGCTCTCTGCTCAGCGTCCCCCTGTGGGCGAAGGGCGAGATGGTGGGTCTGCTAAATGTCTTCAACAAACGCGCCGACGAAGGATTCACGGAAGAAGATCAGCGGCTGCTTTCGATCATCGCCGCTCAGTCGGCGCAGATTGTCGAGAATGTCCGGCTCTACGAAGAGCTACAACGCCGCAGCGCGGATTTGCAGGAGTCGGCCGCGAAGTACCGCGCCCTGACCCAGGAAGCGGGCGAAGCCATTCTGCTGGCCGATTTCTGGTCGCGGCGCATCCTCGAGGTCAACGAACAGGTCGGGCCGCTGACCGAGGTTCCCCGCGACATTCTGCGGGGGCGGACGCTGGCCGACGTCATCCCGATCGAGGAGTGGAAGGACGCTGCCACGTTCGAAGCGATGACCCAGAGCGGCCAGTTGCGCTACTCGAACGTCAGGCTCGAGAGCAGCCGGGGGGAGCCCAAATATATCGACGTCAGCGCTTCGCTCATCACGTACGGGGACAACCGCATCATCCAAGTGATTTGCCACGACGTGACCGAGCGCGAGCAGTTGGCCGAGCATCTGCGGCACCACGCCGAGGAGCTCGAACAGGAGGTCGCGGCGCGTACACTCGACCTGCGGAACTCTCAAGCGCAGTTGGTGCAGCAGGAAAAGATGGCCGCGCTCGGCAAGCTCGTCGCGGGCATCGCTCACGAGATGAACACGCCGATTGGGACGATTACGTCCAACGCCGATACGCTGAGCCGTTCGCTTGCCAGGCTGTCATCTACGTTGCAGTCCGGCGAGGTGCCCGAGTCGGTCCGCGCCCTGCGCCCTCTCAAGCAGGTCCAGACCGTTCTCGAGGACATCGCGCGCATCAATCAGCTTGCCTGCGAAAGAATCATCAACATTGTCAGCAGCCTGCGGAACTTTGCCCGACTCGACGAAGCCGACTTGAAGACCGCCGACCTGCACGAGGCCCTCGAAAGCACCCTCACCCTGGTGCATCACGAGCTGAAAAACCGCATCGAGGTGGAGAAGGATTACGGCGATATTCCGGCGATCCGTTGCCATCCCAACCAGATCAACCAAGTGTTTATGAACCTGCTGGTCAACGCCTCCCAAGCGGTTGACGGGAAGGGCAAGATCTCGATTCGCACCTTCCGGGAAGGTGATATAGTGAATGTCCAATTTTCCGACAGCGGAGTAGGCATCCCTCCCGAAGACCTGCCCCGCATCTTCGATCCCGGCTTTACCACGAAAGGCGTTGGCGTGGGCACAGGCCTGGGGCTGTCGATCTGTTTCAAGATCGCGCAGGACCACGGCGGTAGGATCGATGTCGAAAGCGAGGTCGGCCGGGGCTCGACGTTCACCGTCCGGCTGCCGATCCTGGAAGGCAGCGGAGAAAGAGACATCGGGTGAACATGGCGGAGAGAACCCCTGTGATTGCAATTGTCGACGACGAGGAAATGGTCTTGACCAGCCTCCGGTCGTTTTTGCTGCTCGAGACCGAGTATGAGGTGCTGACCTACAACGGGCCGGAAAAGGCGTTGGAAGAGGTCCGCCGGCAACCGATCGACCTCGTCATCAGCGATTACCTTATGCCCGGGATGAACGGCATCCAGTTCCTGCTGGAGGTCAAGAAGATCCATCCTTTCGCCACCCGAATTCTGCTCACCGGGTACGCCGACAAAGAGAACGCCATCAAAGCCATCAACGAAGTCGGCTTGTACCAATACGTCGAGAAGCCCTGGGAGAACGAAGATCTTAGATTGGTGATTCAGAACGGCTTGGAACGGCGCTTCCTGATGGAAAAGCTGGAAGAGAAGATCAAAGAGGTACAGAACGTACAGCAGAACCTGCAGGAAATCCAGGCACAGATCATCAAGGCTTTCATGTAGCTAGCCTAGGCTAGCAGCCTGTGGTGAAATCGAGAACGGCGCTGATCAAAATGTAGGGGCACGGCATGCCGTGCCCGCCTGCTCGGCCTACCGCGACATGTAGGGCTGTCGACCGGGCGTGCCAGGTAACCTCACCCGCCCTACGGGCTGCTAGGCTAGGCCTATGTACGACCCGAGGAGACCGGACACGGTAGTCCGGGGCGTGCTCGTCGCCGCCGGACTGATGGTCGTGATCGCCGGCATGCGGGAGGCGCAGTCGATTCTGCTGCCGTTTCTGATCTCTGTCTTCTTGGCCGTGATCGGCTCCGGTCCCATGTTGGCGCTCAAGCGGGTGGGGGTGCCGGCGAGGCTCGCCGTGTTGCTGATTGTCGCGGCCATGGTCGGCGTGGGTTTTGGGCTGGGTGCGCTGATCGGGACCTCGGTCAACGACTTTTCGGCTAACCTGCCTACCTACGAAACCCGCCTGCGGCAGGAATCGGCACAGGTGATCGGGTTGCTCGATGAGTGGGGCGTGGAGTTGGTCCCGTCGTTGGTGTTCGATATCGTAAACCCGGGCGCGGCGATGTCGATGGCGGCGCGGACGTTGACCGGGCTGGGCTCGGTCTTCACGAACGCGTTCTTGATCGTGCTGACGGTCATATTCATGCTGCTCGAGGCGTCGAGCCTGCCTGGCAAGCTGCGACAGGCGTTCGGGGAAAAGGCTGCATCCTTTCCACAGGCTGCCGAGTTCACCGATAGCGTCAAGCGTTACCTGGCGATCAAGACCGCGGTGAGCCTGGCCACGGGCTTGCTGATTGGAGGCTGGGTCTGGATGCTGGGGGTCGACTTCGCGCTGCTGTGGGGGTTGCTGGCCTTCCTGCTCAACTATATCCCGAACATCGGTTCGATCATCGCCGCCGTGCCGGCCGTGTTGCTCGCTCTCATACAGCTCGGGCCCGGCAAGGCTCTGATGGTCGCGGTGGCGTTCTTGGTGGTGAACTTCATCATGGGCAGCGTGATCGAGCCGCGGTTCATGGGCCGGGGACTGGGCTTGTCGACCCTGGTGGTGTTTCTCTCTCTGGTTTTCTGGGGCTGGGTGTGGGGCGCGGTCGGCATGCTGTTGTCCGTACCCTTGACGATGACGGTGAAGATTGCGCTCGAAAGCCACGAGGACACCCGCTGGATCGCCGTTCTGTTGGGCCCTGAGGTGAAAGCGCCGCCGAGCGAGTCGGCCAAGCCCGCTAACGGGCTAGCGGCGGACGCCTCATGACGCCCCGGTTTCGGGTGATAATCTCTCAGGGGGAGGCTGGAGCTTTGATCCTTTCGGACCTGGTCCGCGCAATCCGGACCTTCAGCATCGCGGGTTTATGCGTCTCGCTGCTGGGAGCGGCGGAGCCGAGTACGCCTGCCTTCGAGTCCGACATTTTGCCGATCTTTGAAGCGAACTGCGTTGCCTGCCACGGTGAAGCATCGCTGCAGCAGGGGTTGGATCTGCGCACAGCCGCCGCGGTTCTCAAGGGCGGCAACTCGGGTCCCGCGATCCACCTAGGCTCGTCCGGCAAGAGCTTGCTTGTCGAAAAGCTCGTGACGGGGACGATGCCGCCCGGTGACAAGAAACTCCCAGAGAAGCAGGTCGACCTGATTCGGCGGTGGATCGACGCGGGCGCGGGCAGGTCCGGCGAGATGGCAACGGCCGCGGGCGGGCCGACCGTGACCGAGGTGGGCGTCACAGAGCGCGACGTCTTGCCGATTCTCCAGGCGGGCTGCCTGGCTTGCCACGGCAAACGCAAGCAGGAAGGGGGCCTCGACCTACGCACTCAGGCCAGCCGCTTGCGCGGAGGGAAATCCGGCCCCGCGCTCGTGCCCGGCAAGCCAAGCGACAGCTTGATCATTCAAAGAATCGCTTCCGGCGAGATGCCACCCCTGAAGCTGATACTCGAGAGCTCGGTGAAGTCGCCGACCGAGGCTCAACTCGATACGCTACGCCAATGGATCGCAGTGGGTTGCCCTCCGGCCCCGGGTCCGCCGGCGGACCGTGCGATGGTGTCCGACGCCGACCGGAAGTTTTGGGCTTTTCAGCCGCCGAAGCGGCTCGAGGCGCCGAAGGTTCAGGAGCAGGAGTTGGTTCGCAATCCCGTCGATGCGTTCCTGCTTCGCAAGTTGGAAGGGAAGGGTCTGCGCTACTCGCCGCGAGCCACGCGCCACGAGCTTCTGCGCCGCGTCTACCTGGACCTTACCGGCATGCCGCCTTCGGTTGCCGAACGCAAGGCCTTTCTCAACGACGACCGCCCGGATGCGTATGACCAACTCGTCGACCGGCTGCTGGCGTCGCCCGAATACGGTGAACGCTGGGCGCGCCACTGGCTCGACCTGGCAGGCTACTCGGATTCGCGTGGAGTCGGCTTCCAAGACAAGATCCGCCCCTATGCCTGGCGCTTCCGCGACTACGTCATCCGCTCGCTCAACAACGACAAGCCGTACGATCAGTTCCTGACCGAGCAGATCGCCGGCGACGAGCTATCGAACTACAAGAAGCAGGAACCCACGCAAGAGTTGATCGATCGGCTCGCGGCGACGGGCTTTCTGCGCACCACGCCCGACTCGACGTACGAGCCGGAGTTCGCCTACCTTGCCGAGCGCATGAACGTCGTGGCTGACACGGTGCAGGTGCTGAGCTCGTCGGTCATGGGCCTGACCGTCGGCTGTGCGCGTTGCCACGATCACAAGTACGACCCCATCCCGCAGCGCGACTACTATCGCTTCAGCGCGATCTTGCAGACCGCTTTCGACCCCTACGACTGGCGCGTACCCGACGAACGCCGGGTCGATCTCGCGCTCGAGAGCGAGCGAATCGAGATAAGCGAATTCAACAAGCCGATCGAAGCGGAGGTCGAGAGGCTCGAGACGTCGCTTGAGACGTTGGCAAAGCCGTTCCGCGAAGAGCTGCTCGCGAAAAGGCTCGCGGCTTTGCCCGAGGATCTCCGTAAAGATCTGCGGGCACTAGTCGCCACGCCGGAGGAGGAGAGAACCGCGGTCCAGAAGTATCTGGCCAAGAACTTCGAAGACGTGGTCGAGATCATCACCGAGGACCTGATCGCCGAGTTTGCCGCGTTCAAGGCAGCGGCCAAGCCCCTGCAAGAGCAACTCTCCAAAGCCAAGGCGAAGCTCAAGCCCAAGCCGTACGTCCGCGCGCTGACCGATACCGGCGGCGAGCCGTCGACACACTATCTGTTAGGCCGTGGCGAGGCGCTTTCGCCGGTCGAGCCGGTCGAGCCGGGCGTGCCGGCGGTGTTGCAAGTGGGGATCGAGCCTTATCAGGTGAAGCCGCCCCGGCCGGGAGCCGATACCAGCGGCCGGCGCCTGGCGCTGGCGCGTTGGCTGGGGCAGCCGAATCATCCCCTGACGTCCCGCGTGATGGTGAACCAGTTGTGGATGCGCCACTTCGGCCGCGGGCTTGTGGCGAGCCCCTCGAACTTCGGCCGGTCGGGGACACCGCCTTCGCATCCAGCTTTGCTCGATTGGCTGGCGACGGAGTTCGTCGCCAGCGGCTGGAGCCTGAAGCATATGCACCGGCTGATGGTCACCTCCACGGCCTACCGCCAGGCGTCGCGCAAGGACCCTGCGGCCACGGCGGCCGACCCCGGCAACGTCTTGCTCTCTCGCATGCCGCTGCGGCGCATGGATGCCGAGCAGCTCTACGACTCGATTCTGAAAGCGACGGGCCGGTGGAACCCGAAGCGGTTCGGTCCGCCCGAGCCGGTCGAGGTCAAGGAAAGCAAGGAGGTCGTCGCGAAAGGAACCGAGTCCGGTTTCCGTCGCAGCATCTACGTGCTTCAGCGCCGAACCACGCGGGTCTCCTTGATGGACGCCTACGATTTGCCGCACATGACGCCCAACTGCCTCGAGCGGCGCGAATCGACCGTGGCCACGCAGGCCTTGCACATGATGAACAGCGAGCAGATGTGGGACCACGCGCGGTATCTGGCGGGCCGCATCATCGACGAGGTCGGCTCCGACTCGCGGCGGCAGGTGGAGCAACTCTTCTTGCGCTTGTTCTCGCGCGCGCCGGAGGAGGCGGAGATCGAGCGTTCGCTCGAGACGCTGGAGGAACTGGCGGGGCATTGGCCCGAGCGGCTCGCGCAGGACGGCGTGAAGACGCCGATCGGCTGGACATCCCGCTGGCTGGCGCTGGCGGGCCTGTCCCATACGATGTTGAATTCCGCGGAGTTCTCGTTTATCGATTAGCCTCTCATGCATAGCGAAACGAGGACCTTGTTGCCGTCGGGCGGCGGTCGCACAAGCGACAATGTAGGGGCACGGCATGCCGTGCCCGGCCGCTTGGAACGGGCGACTCAACCCGAACGCGG
Organism: Bryobacterales bacterium; assembly: GCA_965261065.1. Classification (GTDB taxonomy): domain Bacteria; phylum Acidobacteriota; class Terriglobia; order Bryobacterales; family UBA6623; genus JAKZVK01. Next base: position 1,804,016 of record OZ253444.1, read on the forward strand.
GCACGGCATGCCGTGCCCCTACTTTGCAGTTCGTCGATTTTGTTGGGATTTCGGGGGCGCAGCCCTTGACTGGCCAGAACCTGTCGCATTCTAGGAGCGAACATCCAATGCAGCCCACGACCCAGCCGACGCGGCGCGATTTCTTCGCGCGGATTGCCGACGGTCTCCACGGCACCGCGCTGGCGTGTCTGCTGGGTAAGGATCTCTACTCGCCCGAGGCGGCGATCGCCGCCACCGCAGCCCCTGAGGTCTACGACCTCGCGGCCAAGCGACCTCACTTCGAGCCGAAGGCCAAGGCGGTGATCCAGCTCTTTATGAATGGGGGGCCGAGCCAGGTCGACCTGTTCGACCCGAAGCCGGCGCTCGACAAGTATGCGGGCACGATGCCGACGCGTGACCTTGTCACGGATGTGCTTTTTTCGAAGGCCACCGGTGGCATCCTGCCGTCGCCGTACAAGTTCTCGAAACACGGTCAATCAGGGATCGAGCTTTCCGAGGTTCTGCCCCACACGGCGGGGGTCGTGGACGATATCGCCGTCATTCGCTCGATGTACAGCGAGCACATCAACCACGAGCCGGCGCTGTTCTTGATCCACACGGGCCGCCTGACGCCGAACCGCCCCTCTCTCGGGGCATGGGTCGCCTACGGCCTTGGGACCGCCAACCAAAACCTGCCTGCGTACGTCGTGCTCGATGACCCCAAGGGCTTGCCGATCAACGGCATCCAGAACTGGCAGTCGGCTTGGTTGCCGCCGATCTATCAGGGAACGAGGTTTCGCTCGGAAGGGGCGCCGGTACTCAATCTGGAGCCGCGTCCGGAGTGGCCGAGCCCGGTGCTGGAAGCCCAGCGCAAGCTGCTACGTTGGATGGACGACGCACACCGGAGCAAACGTCCCGATGAGCCTAACCTTGACGCGCGCATCTCAAGCTACGAATTGGCGGCGCGAATGCAGCTCGAGGCGACCGACGCGCTGGACTTGTCGCGCGAGAGCGAGCAGACCAAGCAGATGTACGGCCTCGACGACGAACAGACCCATTCCTACGGCAAGCGCTGCCTCATGGCCCGGCGGTTGGTCGAACGCGGCGTGCGTTTCGTTCAGATCTACATCGAGCAGCAGATCTGGGACAACCACTCCGAACTCGACAAGGGCTTGCGCTATTCCTGCCGCAAGACCGACAAGCCTGCCGCGGCCCTGCTGAAAGACCTCAAGCAGCGCGGCCTGCTCGATTCCACGCTGGTCGTCTGGGGTGGCGAGTTCGGGCGTCTGCCCATTGCGCAGGTTACGGGTGACCTGTCGAAAGCGGGCCGGGACCACGGGCCGAGCGGCTTCAGCAGTTGGATGGCGGGTGGCGGCGTCAAAGGCGGGACGACCTACGGCGCAACCGACGAGCTGGGCCACAAGGCGGTGGAAGGGCGCGTGAGTGTCCACGACTACCACGCCACCATCCTGCATTTGCTGGGCATGAACTTCCGCGATTTAAGCTTCCATCGTCACGGCCTCGACGAACGCCTGACCGACCAGTTCCCCGCGCGGATCGTTTCCGAGATTCTCGCCTGATTTTTGTGGCGTTGGGATCTGGCGGGGCTACAATAAAGGAGACCCTAGCTCGGTCGAGAGGGAGAGACAGGGCAGGACGCTCGCCGAAGCCACTTATTGTCGAGGGAAAGAGAGGGCCATGAAATGTCAGACCAGACCCTAGACCACCTGATCGAACAAGCCAGGAAGTACCGGATGACGCCCGAAGAACAGGAAGCACAGATCCAGAGCTTCGCCTACGGGAACACGCACTTGGAGAACGAGTCGATCACCAGGGAAGACATAAGACAGGCAGCGGAATCACTCAGGGCGGAGCGTGCCACTACCGACTCCTAGGGGCCCCATCTACCAAGACAACGACGACAAACGCAGGCAAGAGAGTCGCAACGGCTATATCCAAGCGGAGTTCGTTGTTGATCGGATTTCGGCGTGGGGTGCCGAATCATCGCTGACTGTCGATCTTCTTTGTGAACTTCAGCGGTTGGCGGTGAATCAGATCTACCGTTGTGCGGGGCACCTGCGGGATGGTCCGGTAGCGATAGGGGACTCAATCCACACGCCCCCCAATTACTCCGAAGTTCGCTCTCTAGCAGAGGAGATGTGCCAGTACGTCAACGACGGCTGGGGCGAGAAAACGCCAATCCACCTTGCCTCGTACTTGATGTGGCGGATGAACTGGATTCATCCCTTCTTCGGAGGGAACGGACGAACAGCGCGGGCGGTGTCCTATTTGATTCTCTGCGCAAAGCTCGGATTCCTGGTGCCAGGCGAGACCACGGTCCCCGATCTGATCGTAGCGAACCGGCAACCATACTATACGGCGCTCAAATCAGCCGATGCATCTTGGGAGCAGGGGAAACTCGATCTATCCGACATGGAGAAGCTCATGTCGGACCTACTTGGGAAGCAACTAGTCCAGGTTCACAATCAAGCTACCGGGCGCCCTGGCCAATAGGATCTGCGGCAGCCTGAATGCGCTTCGTGTCAGCGGGAAGGGCCCCACAACCCGGGTTAGTGGGCCGAATCGGTGTGATGTAATAAGGCGATGCCGCAAGGGAAGCGTAGCGCGGACGGCTACGACGTCGTAGTTGTCGGTGCCGGGGCGGGGGGAGGCACCACCGCGCGCGTTCTCGCCGAGAAGGGCCTCAGAGTCGCGCTGCTCGAAGCCGGGCCGGCGCTCGACTACGAAACAGAGTTCATGCAGCACGCTTGGCCGTGGGAGCATGACCACCGCGGCGCTGAAGAGGGCGGTAAGAAATACTTCGGCCAAGGCAAGCCTTTCGGGTTTTTTCGCGTCACCAACGGCGGCTGGCAACTCCCAGGCGAGCCCTACACGGTCGCCGAGGGCAGTGAATTTCTGTGGTTCCGCTCCCGCAAGGTCGGCGGACGCACCAACCACTATGGCCGCATGTCGTTTCGCTTTTCGCAACTCGACCTGAAGGCCTACGACCGCGACGGGCTCGGCTACAACTGGCCGATCAACTACGACGACATCGCGCCTTACTACGACCGGGCCGAGAAATACATCGGCGTCACCGGAAGCCAAGAGGGCATCCCGACCGCGCCCGACGGCGTGTTCCACGAGACACCGCCGCCCAAGGCCCACGAACAAGTCATCCGGCAGGCAGGCAAGAAGCTCGGCGTTCCGTTCATCCCTAATCGGCGGGCGGTGATCACGCATTCGATCAACGGACGCGCCGCCTGCCACTACTGCGGCCATTGCGGCAACGGCTGCAAAACGAACTCCAACTACTCGGCCAGCCTGGTCGACGTGTTCCCGGCGATCGAGACCGGCAACCTGACGCTGCTGACCGAGGCCATGGCGCGTGAGGTGACCACCGACGGGAGTGGGCGGGCCACCGGGGTCATCTACGTCGACAAGAAAGCGCGCACCGAGCGGCGCATCGAGGCGCGGGTGGTGGTGTTGGCGGCGAGCACCTGCGAGTCGATCCGCATCCTGCTCAACTCGAAGACGAAGGAGTTCCCCAACGGCGTCGCAAACTCGTCGGGTCTGGTCGGGCGTTACCTGATGGATACGGTTGGGTTTGGCGTTTCCGGCTACGTGCCGGCTCTTGAGAACGTGCCGCGTTACGACACCGATGGTTTCGGCGGGTCGCATATCTACGCGCCCTGGTGGCGGTGGGAAGATCACGCCAAGCTCGGGTTTCCGCGCGGCTATCACATCGAGATCGGCGGCGGCTTCCGCATGCCGGGTGTCGGCTCGTTCCATGGCGTGGCGCGAGACATGGGCTACGGCAAGAAGCTCAAGCAGCGCATCCGCGAAGAGTACGGGGCGGCGGTGAGCTTCGCCGGACGCGGCGAGATGATCCCCAACAGTCTCAGCTACTGCGAACTCGACCCCGAAGTCGTCGACCGTTGGGGCATCCCGGTGCTGCGATTCCAGTTCCGCTTCTCCGATTACGAGTGGAAGCAGGCGCGTCACATGGAGAAGACGTTCACCGGCTTGATCGAGCAGATGGGCGGACGGGTGACTCGGCGGGGGCATCCGCTGTTCGAAAAGAACGGCATCTCGATCCCCGGGACGATCATTCACGAGGTCGGCGGAGCCCGCATGGGCGACAACCCGCGGGATTCGGTGGTCGACCGCTTCTGCCGGGCGCACGACGTGCCGAACCTCTACGTTTGCGACGGGGCGTCGTTTGTGACCAACCCGGACAAGAACCCGACGCTGACGATCAACGCGCTGGCCTGGCGGGCGGCCGATCACATGGCGGAGGAGATGCGGCAAGGCAATGTCTGACGTGACTCCAAAGCTCGTCACGATCGGCGATTCGAGCAGCGGCGATGTGAGCCGCGCCACTGTGACTCGGCGCGACGCCATTCGCGCGATCGCGCTGGCGCTGACCGGTGCGGGCATCCTCGACCAGGCCTCGGCGCAGCAGGTGCACCGCGCCGCCGAGGCGGCCACCAGCGGCGGCTCGTACACGCCGCAGGCCCTCACCGCGCACGAGTTCGCGACGGTGTGCCGCTTGGCCGAGTTGATTATCCCGGCCGATGACGTCTCGGGCAGCGCGCTGGAAGCAGGCGCTCCGGAGTTCATCGACGTGCTTTGCTCGGGCAGCGGGACGTTGGCCGATATCTATCGCGGCGGGATCCTCTGGCTCGACAACTATGTGCTCGAGGAGCACGGCGAGCGCTTTGTGGACGCCACGGCCGAGCAGCAAGATGCCGTGCTGGCCAAGCTCGTTGAAGCCGAGGCCGCGCTCAGGGAAAGAAAGCCCACCTACCGCCGGGCCGCCGAAAACACCGGGTACCGCGAATACCTGACCGAGCCGCCCCCCAGCCTCGCCCCCGGGGCGCGCTTCTTCGACTGGGTCCGCAAGATGACCGTCGACGCGTTCTACACAAGCCCGATCGGGTACAAAGACGTTGGCTACATGGGCAACATCGGCATGACGAAGTACGAGGTGCCCGATGAGGTCATTGCCTACCTGAAGCGAAACGGTACGTTGGCCTGAAGGGCCTTTCGTGAAAACGGGCACCGTCTGATCGTTCGTGGCGGCCCCCGAGAGCAGAGTTCCGACCCGCCAGAGCAGTAACTGCCTAGCTCTTCGAACCCGGACGGCCCACCCGCTTGAAGGGCCGGCCGGTGACAACTTCTTGTCTCTTTGAGTGCTCTTTCGGGGTTGTCGTTTACCCCCTTCGAGGTGGTGGTCTCGATTGGGGTCGTGTCCGCCGATAAGACCCATGCAATGCTTGTTGCCGCTCAAGCTTTTCGGGTACGCCACGAGGGCCTCCGCCGCTCGCCATGCCCGGCGCTGGAGCCCGCCAAGCAGCGATTGCAAGGAGGCGCGACATGAGACCCCTGGCCCGACTACTGATCCTGGCGGCGCTACTGACTCCGATGCTGCCGGCGGTCAACGTGAAAGTGACCCGCGTGGACGAGAAAAAAGGGAACGTGACCCTTCTGCTGCCAATGCACTCGATGATGGTTGAAGCAGCGGTCTTGCCCGAGGGAGAGAAGATTTACCTCAAGAAGCATTCCTTCTACGAGGGCCGATTCACCCAGAACCCCTTACAGAAGAAGCAGCGCAACGTAATACGCATCAAGGGGCCCAACGGGAAACGCTCCCGATTCGAGATCAAGAAGCTGATGTTCGTCGGGCAGTGAGCCAAGCCCAGGCCAGGGCCGTCAGTTCCGCAAGGGTTTGCCGGTCTTGAGGATGTGCTCCATGCGGTCTTGGGTTTTCTGCTCGCCGCATAGGCTCAGGAAGGCCTCTTTCTCGAGGCCCAGCAGGTAGTCCTCCGAGACGACGCCGGCTTGGGTGAGGGGGCCTCCGGCCAGCACGTTCGCCAACTTGCGGCCGATCGCGAGATCGTAGTCGGTGATGTAGCGCGCCTCGTGCATGACGTAGAGCTCGAGTTCGAGGGCCGCACGGACTCCCTCTCCGCCAACGAGCACTTCGGGGGCGGGCTTGGGTTGGTATCCCATGGCCGAAAGAGAGAGAGCTGCTAAAAGGGCATCGGCGAGCAGACGGTCGCGGTTCATGGTGACCCCGTCGGTCGACTGCAGGAATCGCCACTCCCGCGCCTCGGCGGCGCTGTTCGCGACCTGGGCCAACCCGATGATCTGAAACACCTGACGGGTGGGGGGTGTTAGGTCATCGGTCACGGTACGCCCATCGGTGTGGCGGCGCAGTAACTCGAAGCATCCGCCCGCGGCGGGAATCAGCCCCGCACCCACCTCGACCAACCCCAGGTACGTGTCGCCGGCGGCCTGCACGCGGTCGCAGTGCAGCGCTAGCTCGCACCCACCGGCCAACGTCTGCCCGAAGACGGCGGCGACGGTCGGCTTGGGGTTGTCTCGCAAGGCCCGGAACAGGCTCTGCACTTCGGTCACGGTTTTCTCGACTTCCTTCCAACGCGCCGCGCGGCACCACTCAAGCAACATTGCAAGGTTGGCACCGACGGAGAAATGCGTCCCGTCGTTGCCGATCACGAGCGCGCGGTGTTTGGCATCAAGGCCTGCCAGGGCCTCGCGGAGCATGGCCAGGACTTCTTGGTCGAGAGTGTTGGCCTTGGAATGGAACTCCAGGCACACGACGCCGTCGCCGAGGTCCACCAGGCTGGCGCGGTTGTTTGACTTGAGCACTTGCTTGGAACGACGCAGCGAGGCCAGACGCAGGACGCCGGGCGGGTCCTCCAGCGGCTTGTGGCTGCGTGTGGGCGAGTCGAAGTAGGTGAGGGACAGGTCCTTTTGCTGGTAGAAGGATTTCTCGGGTGACGCTAGCACCTCCTCGACCAGCGGAGGCAGGCTCTTGCCTTCCCTGCTCATGCGGGCGGCGGTTTCTTCGACCCCGAGGCGTTGCCAAATCTCGAAGATGCCGAGTTCCCAGTTGAACCCCGACTTCATGGTCGTGTCGATGCTCACGATATCGTCGGTGATCTCGGGGATCCGTGCCGCGGTGTAGAGGAACAGCTCGCTTAGGGTCTCCCAGAGAAAACGGCCGGGCTCGCCGGAGGAGTTGATCAACGCCTTGATGCGGCCGGCAATATCTGAGATGGATTGGGCGTTCTCGAGAATCGGCCAGGAAGGCGGCCGAGGCGGCCGGTAGTCGAGCGTGTCGAGATCCAGCACCAGCCGGTCGGCCCCCTTAGCGCCCTTGACCTTCTTGTAGAACCCTTGGCCAGCCTTGTCGCCCAGTCTTCCTTGGTCGACCATCTTGCGCAGGAACGCGGGTGGGTCGTAGACGTCGCGCTGCTCGTCGTCAGGCACCAAGCGGTGCAAAGTCTCAGCAACGAACAGGCAGACGTCGATACCCGTAAAGTCGGCCAGCCGAAAGGTCGCCATGCGCGGACGGCCGATTAGGGGCCCCGTTAGCGCGTCGACCTCTTCTACGGAAAGACCCTGCGCCTGCATGGTCTTGATGCTGTGCATCACCGAGAAGAGAAAGAGGCGGTTCGCAATGAAGTTCGGGCGGTCGTTCGCGTAGACGACAACCTTGCCCAGCCGGCGGTCGCAGAAGTCCGAGACGAAGCGGACGATGCCGGGATCGGTTTCGGGAGTGGGGATGATCTCGACCAGCCGCATATGACGCGGCGGGTTGAAGAAGTGGGTCCCGAGCCAATGGCGGCGAAAATCGTCGGACATGCCCTCGGCGAGGCGGCTGATCGGCAGGCCCGACGTGTTCGAGCTGATCAGCGTGCCGGGCTTGCGGAGGCGGTCGACTTTATCGAGCAACGCGCGCTTGGCATCGAAGTTCTCGACGACGGCTTCGATGATCCAGTCGGCCTCGGCGATACGGGGCAGGTCGTCTTCAAGGTTGCCGGCTTCGATGCGGCGCAGTGTTGCCTCGGTGAACAGCGCCGGGGGGCGTGACTTGAGCAGACCCTTCATGGCGTTTTCGACCAGGCTGTTGCGGGCGGCGGGCGTCTCAGCCCCCGCGGAAGGCAGGTCGAGCAATAAGCAATCCACGCCGGCGTTGGCCAGATGGGCGGCGATGCGCGAGCCCATCGTTCCCGCGCCGAGGACGGCTGCTTTGCGTACTTCAGAGATCATCCGGGGGCGTCGCCTCATTAGGGCGACGATAGCACAGGGCAATCCGAGGGCGGCACTGAAAGGCGTTCCAGCAAGGAGACTCGGCCCGAGCCGCCCGGTCGTAGAGGCTGTCTTGAGAGCGAGAGAACCGAGTTCGTCGCCGATGCGTATCTACAGAGAGTATTGGGATGGGGAAAAGGGCCGCCGTGATTCGCAATGTGCCGATCGCAGGTTTGCCGGCTCAACGTACCGCCCCTGGCAGTCGCGGCTCGGTTGGCAGACGGTGCGCGGCTCGGGGGAGATTACTCTCCGGAGCTTTGATAAAATGAAGTTTAGGCTCAATCCGTTCGCCGGTCTTCCAGATCCTGTCCTCCGCCATGGTTGAGATCGCACCCTCCATTCTGTCGGCTGATTTCGCCTGCCTCGAGCGGGACGTCGAGGCCGTCCGTAAGGGCGGCGTGTCGATGGTTCACGTCGATGTCATGGACGGGCATTTCGTACCCAATATCACGATTGGGCCAGCCGTGGTTAGCAGCCTGCGCGCGGCGACCGACCTGCTGCTCGACTGCCATCTGATGATCGAAGAGCCTGAGCGCTACGTCCCGGCGTTCGTGGAGGCGGGCGCGGGAATGATTTCCGTTCACCAGGAAGCCTGCCCGCACCTCAATCGCAGCGTGCAGCTCATTCGCGACCACAAAGTCCTGGCCGGCGTTGTCATCAATCCCGCGACGCCGGTGGCGAGCTTAGACGATATTCTCGAGTTCGTCGACTTCGTGCTCGTGATGAGCGTGAATCCAGGGTTCGGGGGACAGACGTTCATCCCGTCGAGCCTGGGAAAGATCGAAAGTTTGGAGCGCATCCGCCGCCGGCGCGCGTTGGATTACCGCATTGAGATCGACGGCGGGGTCAACCTCGACAATCTGGCCCCAATCATTCAGGCGGGCTGTGATATTGTGGTGGCCGGGTCGAGTATATTCGGCACGACGGACGCCACGGCCGCGGTGGAGGCCATGCAGCAAAGAGCGGAAGAGGCGCAACTGTTGCGCGCTTGAGGAACTCCTGTGACAGCAATCAACTTTGGCAAGATGACCCGTACCTGTCTTACACTCGGCGCCGTGCTGGCCGTCGCGCTGCTGGCAGGCTGCCGCGGCAAAGACTACGAGAACCCGATTGCGACCAACTCCCAGCAGCCGGATAAGATCCTTTTCGACAAGTCGGTCAAGGATCTGGAGAGGAAGAGGTACACAATAACGCGCCTGTCGCTCAATACACTCATCAACACGTATCCGGACAGCGAGTACCTTGCCAAGGCCAAGCTGGCCATCGCCGATAGCTGGTACCGCGAAGGGACGTCCAGCGCGCTGGCCCAGGCTGAGGCCGAGTACAAGGACTTCATCACCTTCTTCCCGACGATGGAAGAGGCCGCCGAGTCGCAGATGAAGGTGTGCAACATCCACTACAACCAGATGCACACCGCCGACCGCGACCCAACACACGCGATGAGAGCGGATCGGGAGTGCCGGCAGATGCTGATGCAGCATCCCAACAGCCGGCATACCGAGCCGACCCGGCAGATGTTGCGTGAGGTGCAGGAAGTGCTGGCCGACGCCGAGTTTCGTGTCGGCAGCTTCTATGCCAAGAAGGGCAGCTATCGCGCCGGGGCGAACCGTCTGGCGGCTGTGGCCGAGCACTACCCGCTGTTCAGCCGAAGTGATGAGGCGCTGTGGATTCTCGGCGACGTCTACGAACAGATGGGCGAAGAGTACACAGAACAGAGCTACGAGGCCTATGCACGACTAGTGCGGGACTACCCCTTGAGCTCCTACGTCGATCTAGCGAAGGAGAAACTTGTGGCGGCCAACCAGCCCGTGCCTGAGCCCGATCCGGCGCGCTTCGAGCTCGAGAAGTACAACCTGGAGCGGCGCGATAGGAAGAGCCTGTATGGGCGGGTGTTCGGCCTGTTCGGGACCGGTGCCGATGTTGGAAACGCGGCCAAGGCCGGCGAGCCGGCTATGACCGCCCTGATGCCCACCGTGCCGATCGGCGTGGGCGAGACACGAGTTGAGGTGGAGCCCACGGCCGGCGTGTCGGTGCAGACAATCGACGGCGAGAGCAAACTGGATACCGAGCCCGACGCGCGGCGGGGTGTGAATCCTCCGCAGCAGAATGAAGAGGGGTCCGAGACCAGCTCGCAACAGTAGGCCTTTCGCGGTTGGCAACCTCATCAGGGCAGCTTGTCCCATCAAGGGTACCTTGCCTGGGTAGGCGCTGATTGTGGCCCCGGAGCGCCCTGGATCATAGCCCACGGCTTCGGCCGCGGATTCAAAACGGCCCGCTCCTACAACCCCAGGGCGGCGACACCTGTGAGCACCATTCTCTTTATCGACGACAATCCCCACGCCCAGAGAATGGGGCGTGAAGTGCTCGGCGACGAAGGCCATCAGGTCGTGGTCTTCGCGGGCGGTGAGGACGCGGTGAAGTATCTCTCCTCGCATCGGCCCGATTTGGTGTTCGCCGACGCGGCCTCCCCGGGGCGGTCGGGTTTCGAGATCTGCGGCTTGATCCGCGCGGATCCGCGGCTGGCGGATGTGAAGGTTGTTTTGTTGCGGTCGCCGTTGGTGGACTTTGACGCCGAGCAAGCCGGGCAGGTGCGCTCGGACGGCGTTCTCAAGAAACCCCTCGATGCGTCGATGTTGCTGAGAACCGTACACTCGTTGCTGGAAGATACGCCGGAGGGCCGCGTTCCGCAGGTTGCACAGGACTTCCCGCAAGAACCCAATAGGGCGTTCAGCCCCCTCGGCCCCGGCGCCGACGAAGCCCCTGATGTGTCCCAGCAGCTCGAAACCGCCGTCGAGCAGGCACTGACGGAGGCTTCGGGCGCGGTAGATCTCCGCGAGGAGGTTCGGGTGGTGGTCACTGAGGTCTTCGAGGCCGTGACGCCGGCACTGATCGACCGCATTACGGAACGGGTCCTGCACGTGCTAGGTAGGAAATAGGCTCACAACCCAACGTGTGAGAAATACCGGGACAGTCAGCCGCGGCCCCACGGGCCGCTGATGGCACAACTGCTCGCGCGTGGGCGCCCATGGCGGTTCCCGTTTTTTGCTTCTCCCAAGGAGAGATCTTCATGGCCGCGAACAGCTTTGACATCGTTTCCGTAATCGACCTCCAGGAAGTGGATAACGCCATTCACCAGGCAATGAAAGAGGTCGTCAACCGATACGACCTCAAGAGCACGAAGAGTACCATCGAGCGGGATGCAGCGGCTAACAAGATCGTCATCCGTAGCGCCGACGATTTCAAGATTCGTGCCGTCGTAGAGATTCTCGATCAGAAGCTGGTGCGCAGAGGAGTGCCGCTGAAAGGGCTGGACTACGGGCCGATCCAGGAGGCCGGCGGCTCCACCGTTGTTCAGGAGATCACCCTGCAGCAGGGCATCCCGATCGAGAAAGCGCGGGAAATCGTCAAGCTGATCAAAAACGAGAAGCTCAAAGTCCAATCGTCGATCCAAGGCGACCAGGTTCGCGTCAGTGGAAAGAAGCGCGACGACTTGCAGGCGGTGATGGCGATGCTGAAGGAGAAAGACCTGGGCATTGACATGCAGTTCACCAACTACCGCTCGAACTGATCGTCTTTGCACCGATGGCACGCCTGCTGGAATCCACATTTGTTGCCGGGCCGGCCGGGCCGTTGGAGGCCCTGCATGAAGCACCCGACGACGATGTGCGCATCGAGCGTGCGACCGTGGTGTGCCACCCTCATCCGCTCTACGGGGGAACCCTACACAACAAGGTAGTCTTCCGCTTGGCACGCGCGGCCCGCCGGGCGGGCTCGGCCGTGCTTCGTTTCAATTTCCGCGGGGTGGGAAAAAGCACCGGCAGCTACGACGAAGGGGAAGGCGAGCTGGATGACCTGCGCGCCGCGATCGCGTACATGAATGACCGCTACCCGGGCCTGCCGCTCGCGGTGGCGGGGTTTTCGTTCGGCTCGCGAGTGGCGTTACGGGTCTGCTGCGGTGACGGGCGCATCGAGAGGGTCCTGGCCGTGGGCACGCCGGTGTTTCGGCACGATTGGTCGTACCTGGCGCATTGCGCCTGCGCGAAGTACTTTCTTCACAGCACGCGGGACGAATACGGCTCGCGGGAGCAGGTGGAGGCCGTGGTGGCCGCGGCGGCGGAGCCGAAGCACCTGGAGTTTATCGAGGCCGGCGATCACTTCTTCGCGAACGCGCTGGATGAACTGGAGGAGGCGGCGTTGCGGGCGATGCGGTAGGGCCCGTGGTTTGGCGCCGGACCCCTATACGGGCCGGGGCTTGCCGATCTCCTGATTCGGGTCAACAAAAATCCAACAGAAGGCGGCGGTGAGATAGATGCCCGCGATCAAGTACAGCACCTGGTTCCAGTCGCCACCGGTGCGCTCGATGTCGCCGATCATGAAGCCCACTACGATGGGCAACGAGAGTCCGCCGAGGGTTCCGCCCATGTTCATGATGGCCATGATGACGGCGGTATAGGGGCCGGCGACATCCATCGTCGCGGCCCAAGCGGCCGGACCGCCGAGACCCGAAAACAAGGCGGCGAGCACCATCGCGCCAACCAGCCAGCCGGCTGAATCGGTCACCGAAGCGGCGATACAACATGCGCCGGCCAGGGTAAGGGCCGCAAGGGCGACTCCACTGCGGCTGATGCGCTTGCTGCCGGTTTTGTTGAAAAGGGCGTCGATCACCACGCCGCCCAATAGCGACCCGAAGACGACTCCGATCAAGGGCGCACTTGAAAGCATGCCCGCGCTTTCGCGGGTCACGCCATAGCCCTTCTCGAGAAACGCCGGGAACCAGGTCACAAACAACTGGTATCCGGCCGCGCGAAACGCCGACTGGACGACGAGCGCCCACATGCTGAACGAACCGGCGATGTCGCCGAGATTAGGGGAGTCTCGTTGGTCGCCTCGCGGTGCGCCTCGATCCGCCGGGGGGGAGTTTGCCGCGGGCTCAGCTCCACCGGTGTCGGCGCGGATGATATCGAGCTCGGTCTGGTTCACCCAGGCGTGCTCCGCGGGCGTGGTCCGAAACAGGGCGTAGAAGCCCACGGCCCAAACGACGCTGACCGCCGCCAGCATCATAAACACGATGCGCCAAGAGAAGTACTCCATCAGGACCGCCGTCAGAGCGATCGCGATCGCCCCGCCGGCCGACATGGCGGCCGCGTTCGCGGCGCTCGCGATGCCGCGCTGGTTGAGCGGAAACCAGTCACGAACAACGAGCGCGGAGTTGGGGACAAGTCCGGCTTGCATGCCGCCGAACGCGGCCCGGGAGATCAGCAACGAGAGATACGAAGAAGCCGCTGCGAACCACACGGTGCATAGCGACCAGCCGAGACAGAGCACCGGGAGGGCCAGGCGGGCCCCAAAGCGAGTGCCGAGCCAGCCGGTGGGAATTTGAAAGACGAAGTAGCCCACCGACATCACTCCCAGGATGACGCCCATCTCTTCGCTGCTGAGTCCGACGTCGGCTTGGATCGTGGTGGCCGCCGCGGCGATAGGGTGGCGGGTCAGGTAGGCCGTGGCCGAGGCCAGGGCAACCAGAATCATCACCAGGTAGCGCGTCCGGGTGGGCAGTGGATCGGATGCGGGCTGGGACCCGGTGCTCCCTTGCGAAGTCTGATGAGGGTCGGCGGTGGGCGTCATCTCGTATGGTCTCGCGGGAGGACGCTCGAAAGGCCCGCGGACGAGACGACAATCTTATCACGGTCGCAAACAGAGAAAGCTTCCCAGAGCTGGCCAATGCAAGATGATCCTGCGTCCTGATGGACAGCGGTGTGCTGACCTGCCTTGACGGGAAGACCGGCAACTAAGAATCCGTCACAAAATAACCTTGTCAATCTTGGGTCTTGCGGGGAAGGAGCGTGTAGTTCCACTCCCCGTGAAACTTGTCTCGGCGCAGCTTGAGGGCCGCCATCTGCTGGTGGGTGATCTTGATGCCGGTCGGATAACTGCCCGTGTCGAGTTCGGCATGGACTTGCAATCCCGTTCGCGTCGTCGTCGCGGCGATCAGATTCACGATCACCTCATGGCTGATCAGCGGCTTGCCGCGCCAGTTCTGACTGATGTAGGAAAACAGCCGGTGCTCAATCTTGTTCCACTTGCTGGTGCCGGGCGGGAAGTGACACACCGCGATCCGCAGCCCGGTTTCGTCCGCCAGCTTCTGCAATTCCAGCTTCCACAGCCGCGGACGCGAGCCATTGCTGCCGCCCGCGTCGGCGGTGATCAGCAAGCGCTTCGCCTGCGGATAAGCGGCCTGCCCCATCGAGCGCCACCAGCGGCGGATCGTCTCGACCGCAAACGCCGCCGTGTCATGATCCACCCCGACGCTGACCCAACCCCGGTTGCGCGCCATGTCATAGACCCCGTAGGGCGTGGCCCGGCCCAGTTCGGGAATCGGAAAATCATGCACCCGCACCTTCTCCGGATCACCCTTCGGCCGTAGCTCCCGCCCGTTGTTTTTGAAGTCTCCCACCAGTTCCCGCTTCTTCGTGTCGACCGAGATGGCGGGCTGGCGGTGAGCCAAAAAACGCTTCACCTTGCGGTTAATCTGTTCAAACTGAGCGTTGCGGTCGGGATGCTTCGTTCCTTCTTTCGTCTTGCGGTTGGCTTGCAGGCGGTAATCCAGCTGGTGCAGCAGCTCGGCCACCATGCGATGACTCGTTGGGTGGCCCCTCCGTTCGAGTTCGGCGGCTAGCTTGCGGACACTTTTCAACGTCCAGCGCAGGGGGGATTCCGGATCGCCGCGCGTGAGTGGCTCGACCAGCCGCTCCAGCTCGCTCTTGAGAGTGGGGTCTTTCGTGACGCTTCGCTTGCGCCCGCCGCCCCGACGCCGGATGCGGCCGGGCGGAGGCCCAGCGGGCTCGGTTAACTCCTGGCGGCCACGGGCAATGACTTGCCGTGAGACCCCGGTCGCTCGGGCCACTGCCGAGATGCCGCCGCGCCCCAGGGCCAAGCTTTCCGCGGCCACCAGCAGCCGCCGCGAACGTTCATCGAGCACCCCTCGCAGCGCCTCATAACGACGCTTGATGGCTGCCGGCTCGCTCACCCTTCCAGAGTAAGTGAAAACAATTCTAGATGCAAATGTTATTTTGTGACAGTTTCTAACTCTACCGCAAGCGACTGGGCGGTGCCTGCAACGCTTCCCCGATCGCCGGCGCCGGACGCATCTACTTCAGTGACATCGAGGGCACGACTTTCGTGGTCAAGGCTGGGAGGGAGTTCGAGTTGCCGGCCATAAACAGCCTCGGCGAGAGAATAACCGCTTCACCCGCTGTCTCCGGAAACGAGTTGTTTTACCGAACCGACTCCCACGTGTACTGCATTGCAGAGAAGGCCGGCCGGTGATGGGCTGAGACCGGCATGCGACAGATGGATACGCCCCGGGGACCGGGCTCAACGCGAAAAAGTCCCATCTAGGAAGTCTCGCGGCACCACCCAAAGCTTGGTCACTCTCAATTCCCAGATCGTTTTGGCCGAGCTGGGTATCCACTTGACTCAGGTGACCCCAAGATGTAGTGTAGGGCCTGGTGGAGGATTACCCGCGCGACCAACTCGAATTCGAGTCTCACTTTGCGAGCGAGGAGGCTTGCCGCGACTATCTGTTCGCCTTGCGCTGGCCAGAGGGTTTCCGCTGTCCAAGGTGTGGGCATGAGCGCGCTTGGCCGGTGCGCAAAGTGTGGTTCGAATGCGCTCGCTGCGGGCGGCAAACCTCCGTCACCGCCGGCACGATCTTTCAAGACACACGCAAGCCGCTGCGGCTGTGGTTCCGGGCGATGTGGACCATCACCACGCAGAAGAATGGGGCCAGCGCCCTGGGTCTACAGCGCGTTCTGGGACTGGGCAGTTACCAAACCGCCTGGCCTTGGATGCACAAGCTGAGGCGAGCGATGGTGCGCCCGGGGCGGGAGCGATTGACGGGCCTCGTCGAGGTCGATGAGACCTACTGGGGCGCTGAAGAAGAAGGGGTAATCGGCCGGCAGACCGAGCGTAAAGCGTTGATTGCAGTCGCCGCGGAAGAGAGAGGCACCGGGCTGGGGCGCATCCGCATGCAGCGCGTTCAGAACGCCTCGGCGGCCAGTTTGATGCCCTTCGTCGAGGAGTCGGTCGAGCCGGGCAGCGTGGTTGTTACCGACAACTGGTCGGGCTACGATCCGCTCAAGAAGAAGGACTACCAGCGTCGTATCATCTCGATTAACAACCGCCGCGAGCAGGCCTCGCAGCTACTGCCGAGGGTGCACTTGGCGATCTCGCTACTCAAGCGCTGGATGCTGGGCACGCATCAGGGGGCGGTCAGCCACGAGCATCTGGACTACTATCTCGACGAGTTCGTGTTCCGCTTCAATCGGCGCAGATCACGCAGTCGGGGCAAGCTCTTCTACCGCCTTGTGCAGCAGGCCATGGCGGTGGAGCCGACGCCGTACCGCTCGATCGTCGCCGATTGGGACGCTAAGACGCTGTGAGCCCAACTACAAGATGTTGGGGTCACCTGAGTCAAGTGGATACCCGGCTTGGCCGATATCCGAGCAGGACGGGCTCTCTGGAACAGCACCGGGAGCACTCCAAGGGGTCATCCGGGCCTAAGACGGCCATGGCGGCCCGCATGAAGACGAGCCGACGCGCCCTGGACCGTCTACTCGATCCCTGCAACACCAGCGTAACGCTGCACACGATGCAGAAGGCTGCAGCGGCCCTCGGCCGCAAGATTCGCCTCCAACTCGTGTAGCCGCGGAAGCCAACCCGGAGCGGGAGTCCGATTCTAGCCAGTCGTGCAACGCAGCAGTCCCTCGCTCAGCCACGCGGCCCCCCCCCCCCCCCCCCGGGGGGGGGGCGACCCAATCAACCACCCTGCGCATAGGCCTCGGGACACCCTCCCCGCGTTCGCAAGGCATAATGGAAGCCTGGTATCCACTTGACTCAGGTGACCCCAACATCTTGTAGTTGGGCTCACAGCGTCTTAGCGTCCCAATCGGCGACGATCGAGCGGTACGGCGTCGGCTCCACCGCCATGGCCTGCTGCACAAGGCGGTAGAAGAGCTTGCCCCGACTGCGTGATCTGCGCCGATTGAAGCGGAACACGAACTCGTCGAGATAGTAGTCCAGATGCTCGTGGCTGACCGCCCCCTGATGCGTGCCCAGCATCCAGCGCTTGAGTAGCGAGATCGCCAAGTGCACCCTCGGCAGTAGCTGCGAGGCTTGCTCGCGGCGGTTGTTAATCGAGATGATACGACGCTGGTAGTCCTTCTTCTTGAGCGGATCGTAGCCCGACCAGTTGTCGGTAACAACCACGCTGCCCGGCTCGACCGACTCCTCGACGAAGGGCATCAAACTGGCCGCCGAGGCGTTCTGAACGCGCTGCATGCGGATGCGCCCCAGCCCGGTGCCTCTCTCTTCCGCGGCGACTGCAATCAACGCTTTACGCTCGGTCTGCCGGCCGATTACCCCTTCTTCTTCAGCGCCCCAGTAGGTCTCATCGACCTCGACGAGGCCCGTCAATCGCTCCCGCCCCGGGCGCACCATCGCTCGCCTCAGCTTGTGCATCCAAGGCCAGGCGGTTTGGTAACTGCCCAGTCCCAGAACGCGCTGTAGACCCAGGGCGCTGGCCCCATTCTTCTGCGTGGTGATGGTCCACATCGCCCGGAACCACAGCCGCAGCGGCTTGCGTATGTCTTGAAAGATCGTGCCGGCGGTGACGGAGGTTTGCCGCCCGCAGCGAGCGCATTCGAACCACACTTTGCGCACCGGCCAAGCGCGCTCATGCCCACACCTTGGACAGCGGAAACCCTCTGGCCAGCGCAAGGCGAACAGATAGTCGCGGCAAGCCTCCTCGCTCGCAAAGCGAGACTCGAATTCGAGTTGGTCGCGCGGGTAATCCTCCACCAGGCCCTACACTACATCTTGGGGTCACCTGAGTCAAGTGGATACCCAGCTAATGGAATTGTGAGGTCGATTAGCCACCACCGTACTTTTGACAGTGCTGCTGAGTGTTTGGCCGCCCTCAAGCAGCTTTTCGCGGGTCAAACGGTCACCACCGAGGCCAGGGGATTTCAGCCGGGCGGTTCCGAAGTTCGGAAGCCGAAAAGCGTTCCCAAGTTCTTGTTTCGCGGTGAGCCCGACCTTTATCCAACAACCCTTCCAGGTTGTTCGCGCTTGGCGAATGATGACTCCCTGGACTCGACAGATAGGGAACAGCTTTCCACGATGGTAGGGGCCATGTGCCAATGGTTGTCGAGCCCAGAGTCCAACTTTTTCATTTCGGAACACCACGCAGAGGGATTGTTGCAGCATCTCGGCTTGCCGACCAGGTACATCGACTTTTCGGAAGACCCTGAGGTTGCACTAGCATTCGCTGTCGGTGGTCGAACATACACGGATGGGCGAAGGGCTAGAATCTGCCTTCTGGATGTTGTGCGGGGCAAAGACGAAGGCCGCGGGTGTGTCGCGCAGTTCCGCGATCACCTTTGGTGCGAGAGGGCCAGACGCCAGAAAGCCTACGGCTATGGACCCATTCGCTTCCAAGATTTGAAGGAGGGTGAAGCTTGCGAAGAAGTCGGTCTTAGGTGGTTCGAATTCGGCATCAGCAGGACTGACGTCGATCTGTTTGAACCGAGGTACCGAGCGTTGCTGGATGAGAACTCCGACTCATGTGCAGGGGTTCTTCGGGTGATGATCAATGACTACGCTATCGAAGCTGGTCCGCTACGAGTCCCGGTAGCCCAATGGCTGACGTCCAGAGTACCAACCGCACCGTTGATTGCTCGTATTGTCAGCTTCTATGAGGGTCAGCTGTCACATCGACCAAAAGACCTGGAATTCCTGCCGCCTAAGGACTATCCTTGCGATCCGGACGAGGAACGAAGATGCTCGGTGGAATGCTGGTCGGACCCATCGCGCTCGTGCTTCGAGGACGAGCCCGTCCCCACTCATGACAGGAACATTTGGAGGTTTCGGCAGCTGATCCATAAAGTTGGGATGGACCAAATACACAGCACGGGAGCCGATTCTGAAGGGACTTCGACGCCTGCGTCGTCGCCATAAGGCCGCTAGAAGAAGAACAGCGAATCGCTGCTGCTCTACTCCCCATGAACGTCGGGCGCTGGTTCGTCATCGCAGGTCTCGTTTTCGTCGCAGCCGGACTCGTGTTCATGCTGGCGGCGAAGCTCGGTTTGCCGAAGATCGGGCGGCTGCCGGGCGATATCGTGTACCGCGGTAAGAACACGACGATCTACTTCCCCGTGGTCACTTGCATCGTCGTGAGCATCGTGTTCACCCTTCTGCTCAGCGTGATCCGGTGGTTCCGCTGACGCGCCAGACTGGCTGCGAGAGATGAAACGCTCGCTCCATTGGCGGTTTGCGGGCGCCGCGGTCTTGCTAGCGTCCGCAAGGCGGGCGACAGCGAAGCCCGCGTTGATCGTCCTAACCCGCGCGGCCGCCTACGCAATGGCGTGCTTCTCGACCAGGTCTTCTGTCAACGCGGTTCCGAAGCCGGGTTTGTCGGACAGGTAATAGTAACCTGCGTCGAACGGCGCGGTCATTGCTTCCATCAACTCAGTGCCGTCGTCGCCGGTGCCGAAGCTCTCGGCCCACTTGCACCGGGTCGAGGAGAGCGATAGCGGCAGGCCATAGAGGCTGCCGCCGCGATGCGGGATGAATTCGAGATCATGTTCGGCCGCCATCGCGGCGATGCGGCGCAGCGAGGTCACCCCGCCGCACCAGCTCACATCGGGCTGCAGGATCTCGACCGCGTTGTGGCGGATCAACTCGCGGAAGCCGAAGCGCGTGTACTCGTGCTCGCCGCTCGCGATCTTGGTGCTGTTGATCTCGCGCACGAGCCGGGTGTAGCCGGCAAGGTTGTCGGGCGAGAGCGGCTCCTCGATCCAATAGAGGCCGACCGCTTCGAGACGCCGGGCGATCTCGATCGTGTAGTCGACGTCGTCCCAGCGTGAACCGCAGTCGATCATGAGCGAGCGATCGGGGCCGATCGTCTCGCGGGCGCGGGTGAGCAGCTCGACGATGCGGTCCATCCCGGCCGGTCTCTCGGAGACGCCGTCGCGAATGGGGATCTTGAAGTGCTCGAAGCCCATCGCAAGGCCGCCTTCGAGGTCGAAGCCGGTCTTGTAGGCGGGGATCTTCTCTTGGGTCGCGCCGCCCAGCAGGCGGTAGACGGGTTGGCCCGCGTGCTTGCCGAGGATGTCCCACAGCGCGTTGTCAACGCCGCTCAGCGCCATTACGAACACGCTCCGCCGGCCGTAGGCGTTCGCGGAGGTATACATCTGGTTCCACAGCAGCTCGACGTTGAGCGCGTTGGCACCCACGAGCAAATGGCGCAAGTGGCCGTGGATGACCTCCGCCGCGACGCGGCCGCCCGCGCCCAGCCCGAAGCCCGTAATGCCGTCGCTGGTACGGATGACGACGACGATTGCGCTGCCCAACTGCGCGAAGGGGCCGCGGTAGCGCCAGCGGGCCGGGTCGAAGTCGGACTTGAACGTCGGCGCGCCCTGGGCCGGTCGATTCCACAAGCGAACCGGGAAGGCCTCGACGGAGGTGATTTTGAGTTTGATTGAAGCGGGTGGGCTTTGGGCGGAGGCGATTGAGGGCAAATCGTAAAGGGAAGATAGAGCCGCCGTGCCGGCTTGAACAAAGTGGCGGCAGGTGAGGGGGTGCTTGGGCGCACCGTTTTTCACTGGATTCCGAAGCAGTGGCATTCGCCTGCGAGCCGTCTCATGCACCTCACTAGTCTATCCAGCCTGACGTGCAGCGAGGGTTGCAGCCTCCCGTGGCGTAATCCCCTAGGCTTGCCGAGAACTGATTCCTCGGTTCTCAGGTCCGCAATCTACAGCAACTGCTCGGTTACTTGCCATCCTGAGTCCTGAAGAATCAAGACTCGGCAAGCCTGGAGGCTCCACCATGCCGCCCGAACAACCCAAGTCAGTCGAAACTCGGCGGTGGTACATCGACATCAGGGTCGAGCGGTAGCCGCACAGGCCGGTGCTCGTGAAACGAGAGATGGCCGGCGAGGATAATCTCGAGTCCGCGATAGCCATCCTCGCCGTTGACTTCGGCCGACTGGCCATCACGAATCGACTGGAAGAAACTGTTGAATTCGGCTTCGAACGTGTTGCGACGCGGCGGCCACAGGTTCACCCAGCCCGCCGGCCACTCGCCCCACCAGCCTTCAGGGCGTGTCCAGTCTTGCAGGTCGGATGGAAGGTCGACCGCCGAACGCTCGGCGAACAGTGACACCGGCGCTGACTGAAACGGGTTGACGATGAGGGGCGCGATGCATAGCGTGCCCTGCGGGCCGAACAGAATCGTCGGCGAAAGATAGGCGCGCGAGAAGCGTTGAAAGTTGAGCGACCCGAGCGCGCCCGACTTCATCTTGAGCGACAGCACGGCGCTATCGTCGAGGTTGTGGGTCGGCAGAACGGAGCCCATCTGCAGATACACCTCTTCGACTTCGCCCAATAGCGCTCGCATCTGATCGATACGGTGCGAGCCGAAGTCGATCAGCGATAGGCCGCCACCCTCGTCGGGACGAAAGCGGTAGTTGCTCGTGCCACCGGGGATCGTGTCGATCGGCTCGGCGGTCACGCTGTTGAAGGCGCGCACGTCGCCGATCAGCCCGGCATCGAGGATGCGCCGGGCGCACAAATGTTCGGCGCTGAAGCGGTGGTGAAAGCCGAGGAACAGCACGACGCCGGCCGCTTCCGCGGCGTCGCAGATCGCGCGGGCGTCGCGCAGATTCGTCGCGATCGGCTTCTCGCAGAAGATGTGCTTGCCGGCCGCCGCCGCGGCCTCGACCGCCTCGCGATGAAACGAGTTGGGCGAGGCGACGACGACAGCTTCGACCCCATCGGCGGCGATCGCGTCTTCGAGTGACGAGGCTACATGCGGAATCTCGAACGCCTCGGCCACCTTGCGGGCTTGCGTATCGTTGGGATCGAAGACGCTCACCGCGCGGCCCTGGCCGGTGCGCGTGAGACCCGGCAAGTGGCGATGCTCGACGACGGCGCCCGCACCGATAAACGCAAGGCCAAAGGCGCGGTCGCTCCCAAACGGACGGTCGCTCACCGCGCGGCGACCTTCTCGTAATAGGCCCGGCCTTTCTTGAACAGCGTGATGACCTCTTGCTTCTGATCGTCGGAGGCGTAGCGGCCACGCTGCTCGACCATGCCGATGAGTTGATCAATCCATTCGACGAAGAACTGCGCGTCTTTCTTGAGTCCGACTTTCTTGCCGTCGACCGTGATGTAGACCGGGCTGGTGTGCGCGTAGAGATAGGTGTCGTTGACGAGGTGCCGATGGAAAGGCCCGCGCACTCGCGCCGCCACCCACGCGCCTTCGCTAACGGTGATCTCCTTCGATAACTGCAGCGATGTGCCGTTGTGGGTGGCTGCTTGGGTCGCAACGACTTCGCCGTTCATGACGATCTCCAAAGTCTCCATCGGCAGGTGGGACCTGGCCGAGGCTTCGATCTGAATCGTATCGCCCTTCTTCAAAGCCAGCTCCGTCCCGGCGAGCTTCCCGTTCACCGTGAACTTCAGCATCGGGCCGTTGGTTGCGAAGCTGCGCCCGGCGCGGAAGTTCTCGACCCAGCCGCGGGCCGTGAGCGAGTCGCCGGTGTAAACGTAGACGCGGTGGCCGCCGGGGATCCAATGATGGCGGCGGTTGGTGAAGCTGTCGGTGCCGGCGGAGATCGCGCACTTGAGGCCCGTGTTCAATAGCCCGTACCACAGCGGCGTCGAGCCGTCTTCATTCGAGTTGCTCATCACGTCCATGGCTTCGACTGAGCCGAGCGCCAGGTCGACCGGCAGCTCGCGCGCGCTCATCGTCTTGGGGTGCGAGGTGAAGCGGTAGCCGGGATGGGCGTAACTTGCGACGCCGCCTTGCTGTTTGGCCGCCAGCGCCTGCACGTGGTTCGGCGGATAGTCGTAGGGGTAGGACGTATCCTTGAAGCCGGTGTAGAGCGGTTTGACGAGCTGCTTCAAACCGGTCAGGCACATGTGGCCGTAGACGCCGCCGTTGCGCATCTCCTCGCCCCAGTAGAGGATGTGCCGCGAGTCGCTCAACCGGTGCGGGCGGCCCTCGAAGTATTGCTCGTCGTGGACCTGCGCGCCCGAGGAGTTCGCGACCACCAGGTTGGCGTAGTTGAGATCTTCGCCGAGGACTTGCAGGCGAATGTCTTCGGGCGTCATGAACTCGTGGTCGTTGTAGTTGACGTGAGTGTGCAGGTCGCCCCCGTACCAGTGATCTTCGAAGGGCGAGTTCGCGGACAGGCGGATCGTCTGTTCGGTGATCTGACCTGCCCGTACCCCGAAAGGGAACGGCTCCTGTGAACGATACGCAATGCCCCGCACTGCCTCGTAAGTCCCTCGACCTTCCGGCACGCGAATGTCGTGGACGCCGCGGCTGTAGTAGAAGTAGTCGCCGTGCGTCCAGGTGATCCGCGAGAGTACGTCCTCCTCTGGCGCGTAAGCGAGACCGTCGGAACCGCGAATATAGACGCGCGCCGGCACCTTTTCGAAGTTGGCAACAGTCGTAACCCTCAACGTCCCCCAACCAACCACGTCCACCGGAACGCTGGCTTCCGCTCTCACTTGGCTCTCGGGCGGCGACCCGTCCGGGGGCAGGTCAATGCCCGCATAGATGCGCAGGTCGAGCCGCGCCGGCCCGATGCTCGCGGGGCGCAGATTGAGCGAGGCGTAGGTGAGCTTGGGCTCGCCGGATTCGCCGGCCGCGGCGGTCCAGCGGTCGGTGGGGCCCGCCTCGCCGAGCGTTGCGATGATCTTGATGTCGGTGGGATTCGGGAGTTCGTTGCGCAAGATGACCGGCAGGTTGTAGATCGCCCCGACACCCAGCCGCAACCGCTTCGGCTTCGAGACCACTTCGACGCCGCTCGCGCTGAGCCGCACCTTCAGAGCGTGAGGCAGGTCCAGCTCCCAAAGGTCGGGCCGCTCGACCATCCGCCACTCTCTGAACGGGGTCGTTAACGGCAGGTGGAAGTCGCCCTCGTGACGCAGCAGCAGGCGGACCATGTCCAACTCGGTCAGCGGCCCGGGGTAGGTGATCGGTTGAAACCCGTTGCGCGAGGTTTCGAAGGTGTACTCGTCACCGGGGGTGGGTAGGTTGCGGCCCCACGTGGTGAGTTGTACGGATGCCCAGATCAATCCAACGAACGCGGTGAACAACAGTAGACGTTTCATAGAAGCACCGTTGTAGGGGCGGAACGCTGTGTCCGCCCCCGGCCAACCACTAGAATGGAAGCATCCAGGGCCTTAGGCTCTCGACAAGAATATCTCTTTTGACGACCTATGTCGATCCTCCGCCGGGAATGACGTGCAAGTACGAGATCATCCTCTACTGGAGTGACAAAGACAGTGTCTTTGTAGCAGAGATCCCCGAGTTGCCGGGCTGCATGGCCCACGGGGAAACTCACGAATCGGCCCTGGCGAATGCCAAGGATGCCATCGAGTTGTGGATCGAAACCGCGCGTGAGTTCGGCAGGCCGGTCCCCGAACCCAAGGGTCGCCGTCTGATGCTCGCCTGAGCCCCCAGACGTTCCAGAATCAATGCACGGCCACCGCGGCTACTCAATAGAACGGCGCATCGGGCGACGGTTGATGCCGCGGGCACGGCATGCCGTGCCCCTACACTTCGCGGCCGAACTGCATGTCTGGCCGGTAAGCCGGCAATGACATTGCCATCCGGATCTGGCAACATACGCTAATATGACGACCTTCAAACGAACCCTCCCGGTGCGGCTCGCGTTCCTGGCGGTGCTGGCCCTGGCCTGGATCTGCCTCCCCCTCGCCCGCACGGCCGCATCGCCCGCGGCGGAGATGAAGTGGTACAAGGGCAACCTCCACACCCACACCATCAACAGCGACGGAGACAGCTCGCCCGACACCGTGGCGCGTTGGTACAAGGAACACTACTACAACTTCCTGGTGCTGACCGACCACAACTATCTCACCAACCCGCAAGGCCTGAACGCGATTCTCGGGGCCGAGGACAAGTTCCTGCTGATCCCCGGCGAGGAGGTGACGTCGAGGTACGAAGACAAGTCGATTCACGTCAACGGCTATCCGCTGCAAGACGTCGTTCCGCCCGTGTTCGGGAACAGCGTCCTCGACACGCTGCAAAAGAATGTCGATGCGATCCGCCGGGCGGGCGGCATGCCGTCGCTCAACCATCCTAACTACAAGTGGTCGATCACTCCTGACGAGCTGAGACAGGTCAACAACCTGAAGCTGTTTGAGGTCTACAACGGCATCAAGGACACCAACGACTTGGGCGGCGGCGGGCGTCCGGGCCTCGACGAGATGTGGGACGTCGTGCTGAGCGCCGGGCGAGAAGTGTACGGCATCGCGGTCGACGACGCGCACGTGTTCAAGCGGTTTGCACCCGAGCTGTCGAATCCCGGGCGTGGTTGGATCTCAGTGCGGTCGCCCGAGCTATCGACCCAGGCCGTGACTGAAGCGCTTGACCGCGGCGAATTCTATGCCTCCACCGGCGTCGAGCTGGAAGACATGCAGCGTTCCCCCGACACGATCCGCTTGACGATCAAGCCCGAGGGCACCGCCAAGTACGTCACGCACTTCATCGGCATCGACGGCAAGGTTCTCGACCGCAGCACCGAGTTGCAGGCCGCGTACACGCTGAAGCCCGGCGACCGGTATGTTCGGGCCAAGGTGATGGCTTCGACCGGGGATTTCGCTTGGGTGCAGCCGGTGTTTGCGCGCTAGTCGCGAAACCGTGCCCGGAACGTTGGTGACGGGTCCGCGAATGAGTGCCCGGGGGATTTATTGCGCGGGCAACATCGTCGTCGATTGTTTGGTTCGACCGGTCGAGGCGATGCCGCCGTGGAGTACGACCACCCATGTCGATTCAATCTCGTTGCACCTCGGCGGCAACGGCGCGGCCACGGCCTATGCCGCGGCGATGATGGGCGTGCCGGTGCGCCTCGCCGGCGCGGTGGGCCGCGATCCCTACGGCGAGTTTGCGCTGGGACGGGCGGGGCGCGGGGGCGGACCTAGCGCACGTCCGAACGCTTGACTCGACGCCTACCGCTGCCACCGTCGGCTTGGTTAATGCGGAAGGCAAGCGCCTGTTCTTTCATGAGCTGGGTGCGAGCGGGGTTTTCTCCGGCGAGGATGTTCGGTTCGACGGCCAGGATCTTGATCGGTTCTCCCTTTTCCATCTCGGGAGCATCTTCTCGCTGCCGCAATTCCGCGGGCAAGCGTGCACCCTGCTCGAACGCGCCCGCGACGCCGGGCTCGTAGTGTCGCTCGATACCGACTGGGACCCGGAGGGGCGTTGGATGGCGGACTTCGAGCCGCTATGTCCACTGCTCGACTACCTGTTCTTGAACGTCGAAGAGGCGCGGCACCTGGCCGAAACGGACATCCCTGCCGAGATCGCCGAGTTCTTCCAACGGCGGGGGGCGAAGACCGTCGTGCTCAAGAGGGGTGCCGCCGGCTGCGCAATCTTCACGCGGGAAAAGGAGTTTCTGCTTCCAGCCTACGACGTGACCACCATCGATACGACCGGCGCGGGCGACTGCTTCTGCGGAGGCTTTCTCGCCGGGCTCTGCCGGGGCTTGAGCCTCGAAGAGGCGGGACGCTTGGGCAACGCCCTGGGGGCGTGCAGTGTTCAGAAGGTCGGGGGGACGGACGGGGTGCTGCGGTACCAAGAGACGGTTGAGTGGATGGCCTCAGCGGACGCCCGGTTGGGGCGATAGGCCTCAGCCGATTTGTGCCTTGATATCCCAACGGAACCGGCGAACCGAAAAGTAGGGGCACAGCATGCTGTGCCCGTGCGCGGGTCACGTCGTCCGTTCAAAGCCGCCGGGCACGGCATGCCCCTACATTGTCGGACCGACGACTATCGCCCAACGAGAACAGAATTCTCGTTACTCTCCCTCAGGCGATCGCCCGGTCGATCGACTCGATCTTGTTCGCGATCGGGTCCATCAGGCGGCCGATGGATCGCTGTAAACGCCGGAAGATCTGGTCGGGCGGCTTGCCGGCGTCGATGGTGGTGAACTTATACTTGTCCGCCATGTCGTCGAGAGCCTTGATCACGCGCCCTTGGTAGCGCACGAAACTCTCATAGCGGTCGCGGCCCAGCGGCACGTCCATGCCACTCTCCCAGTACTCGAACGTCCCGCGTCCGACCACCACGCGGGCGACCAGGTCTTCGACGTCCGCGCGCAGGTAGTAGACAGCGTGCGGCACGAGCGCCGTTCCGGCGACGACCTCTTCAATCCATTGCGGGTCCTGTCCGCGCGCAATCGCCCGCGCCATGAGCGAGTAGATGTAGCGGTCGGTCAGCACGACGAAACCGGCCCGCAAGGCGGGGATGATCTCGTTCTCGAGGCGGTCGGCGATGTCGGTGGCGTAGAACAAGGTCATCGTTGTGGGGCCGAGGGTGTGTCCCTCCTTGGCCTGCTTGATGCCTTGTTTCGTCAAGGCCGAGCGGGCCATGCCAGTGTCCATCACCGCGTGGCCGTGTTGCTCGAGCCAGAAGCGAAGTTGCGTCACCTGGGTCGATCGGCCAACGGAGTCCGGTCCCTCGATGACGACCAGCTTGCCTCGCAACTCCGAGGTGTCGATCCCCGGAATCGGCTCGCTATAGAACTGCAGTGCCCGGTTGGAGCCCATACTCCCTTCCCACAGGTACGCGCAGCACGCCGTTGCGCAGGCTGCTCCCCAAGTGCCTTAGCACGATCGATCGCATCTGCTGCTGTTGTTCTTCAATCGATTGCGTGGCATCGATGATGTGAAAACCCATCTCCGCGGCCATCGCGTCATACTCATCGAGAATTCGGCTCTGGAAAATACGGAAACTCTCTTCTACATCGCGGCTCAGCCCGAGGTCCATGCCGGCTTCGTAGTACTTGATAGCGCTGCGGCCGCCGAGAATACGGTCTAACGCGACGTCGAGAGGCAAACGGAAATAGAAGGCCAGGTTCGGCCGCACCGCGAAGCGATAAAGGTTGCGCACCCACTGGCGCGTGACGCCTCGCGCGACGTCACGCGCAAAGGCCGTGTACGCATAGCGATCGGCGCACACCACCGCGCCGGCCTTCAGCAAGGGCAAGATATAACGCTCCAAACGATCGGCGAAATCCGTGGCGTGGATTAAACTGAACGTCGTCGGCGTGAACATCTGTTTCTTCTTGCCGCGACGCGTCGTGCCGCGCACCAGATCCGACGAGTTCCATTCGCTGAAAGCGACGGCGAGTTCTTGCGACCGCAACCACTGGCTTAGCAGCGCCAACTGGGTCGATTTGCCCGACCCATCGATTCCCTCGACGATGATCAACTTTCCCTTGTAACGGTTTTGCAGGAATTGAGCCATCGTATTGAGACAACGTGTCGAGGCGCAAAAGCGCGTATTATATCATTCCATGTCCCGATACGGAGCGGTGGATATCGGCAGCAACTCCGTTCGGATGCAAGCAGCCGAAGTCGGCCCCGGAGATACTATCGAAATTTTAGCAGAGGACCGCCAGGTCACCCGGTTGGGCGAGCGGGTCTTCCAGAGCGGAAAGATCCGATCCGAAGCGATCGAGTCGACCGCGGACGCGCTCCGCCGCATGGCAGCGACCCTCAACGATTTTCACGTCGACAGAATCCGCGCCGTTGCGACGAGCGCCGTGCGGGACGCCCGCAATCAGAAAGAGACCATCGAGCGCGCCTCCGAGGCGATTGGCGCCGAAGTAGAGGTGATCTCCGGGCAGGAGGAGGCGCGGCTGATCCACCTGGGCGTACAGAGCCGTTGGCCGCACCCCCATCAAGACATCCTCATCATCGACATCGGCGGCGGCAGCGCCGAACTGATGCGGGGGAGCCGCGGCCACCTCGCCGGCGGCTTTTCGAAACCACTGGGCGCGGTTCGGCTCGCCGAGACCTTTCTTAAGGACGACCCGCCCACGCCGCGGCAGCTTCATCGCCTCGATGAGTACATCGAGCAAAAAATCGCGCCTGTGTTGAGCCGCATCGGAGGCGAGCGTCCTGCCCGCACGATTGCCACCGCGGCTACGGCGTCGGCGGTCGTGTGCGCCGTCCATCGCGTACCGAGAGCGCGGCGTGATCTGGTGGATCGGCTGCGCATTTCGCGCAAGCAACTCGTGGAGCTTTACGAGATGATGTCCCGGCGCAGCCTGGCCGAGCGGCGCGAAGTGCCCGGCATCGGGCCGCGCCGCGCCGAGGTGATCGTGGCGGGATTGGCCGTCCTTCGGCGGGTGCTCACGGACTTCGAGGTGCCGTCGTTCTACTACTCCGCGGCGGGCGTCCGCGACGGCCTGATCGCCGACATGGCGCAGGACGGCGCCGAAAGCCGGGCGGACACGCTCGACGAAGAGCGCCGGGAAGTGGTTCGTTCCATGGCGCGCCGCTATGGCGTGCCGCTCAAGCACGTCGACCGGGTGGCTTCCCTGGCCGGCAAGCTCTTTCACGCGCTGCGGCCGGCGCACGGGCTGCCTGCGTCGGCGGGACGCTCACTCGAAGCGGCGGCGTACCTGCACGATATTGGTCATTTTATCAGCGATACGCGCCATCACCGCCACACTTACTATCTGGTTGCCAATTCAGACATCTCCGGCTTCAGCAATCGCGAGCGCTTGGTGATTGCGAACCTTTGCCGCTATCATCGAAAAGCGTTGCCGTCGGAGGAGCACGAGAACTTCCGCGCTCTCCGCCGAGACGAGAGGAAGACCGTGATGCAACTGATTCCGCTGCTGCGGCTCGCCGACAGCCTTGACCGCAGCCGCGAGCAGCGCGTCGTGGACGTGCAGGTGCGGATCCGGAAGTCGAAGGTGGAGTTGTATTTGCAGTCTTCGAAAGACGTGGATCTCGAGCAGTGGGCCGCGCAGCAAGTGGAAGGCCCGTTCGAGCAGGTGTACGGAGCCACCCTCGCCGTGTTGAAATCGGCATGAGACGGATGACGAAGCCATGACTCGCGAGTCAGAACTCGACATCAAGCAATACGCCGCCCAACAGGGCGCGGCGCGGCTCGACCGGGTAATGTACCAAACCAGCCGCAACCGCAAGGCGCACGACGCCGATGCAGTGCATGACTTGCGGGTGTCGATCCGGCGACTGGGTGCGTGTCTTGTCGTCTTCCGGCAGTTCTTTCCCGCGAAGGCGTCGAAGCGGGCACGAAAGCGGTTCAAAGAAGCGATGACGTTAGCCGGCGAGGTGCGTGACCGCGACATCGCGATCGATCTCGCCCGGCAGGCGGGGTTGCCGGCCGAGGGGGAGTTGGTCAAGACATTGGGAGGACAGCGGGCCGCCCACTCGAAAGAGTTGAGGCGGTTGTTGAAGCGCTGGAGCAAGGCGAGCGTGGCGGAGAAGTGGCGAACACGCCTGAAGCTGTGAGTCGTCCCATGGGCAAGTCAAAGGTCACGATCAGGTGGGCGCTGAAGAAAAACGCGGCCCAGAACGCAGCCCGCGTGCTGCCGGCGTTGGTGGAGGAGGTCTTCCGGGCCGGCCGCAAGGTTGCCCGCCCTGACTCGCCGAAGAAGCCCCTGCATCAATTTCGCCTCGCCGTCAAGCGCTTTCGATACACGCTTGAGCTGTTCCGCCCGTGCTATGGCCCAGTGCTCACGCGGCGTCTTGACGCGCTCAAGGCGCTGCAAGACTTTCTTGGTGAGATCAACGACTGCGAGATGACCCGCGGCATGCTCGATAACGCCGAGTTGGCCGGGCTCGAAGACTCAGGCCCACTGCGAGACTTCGTCGCGGCGCGCATGCAGGCCAAGCGTGATGCCTTTGTGACCCACTGGCACGAGACCTTCGACCGGCCCGGCGAGGAAGCCGCTTGGGCCGGGTATTTCAGGCGATTCGCTAACTAGCCCCTGATTCTCGCCATCCTCGAAACACGTTATATTGCGGTATTGAATTGCGAGGGCTCTTTTCTCGCCAAGACGCGAAGGACCGCTAAGGCCGCAAAGAAAACCGAAGCTCTGAGATCTTTGCGCAACTTTGCGCCTTCGCGAGAAACCGGCTCGCTCCCCCGGACAACCAAACATGCCGAACGGATCTGAACTTTTCATCGCGAGCTTGAAGCAGCTCGGCGTCTCACACATCTTCACGTTGGTCGGAGACCATCTCAACGAAATCCTGCGCGTCGCCGAGCGCGAGGGGATCACGCTTGTGGACACTCGCCATGAGGCGGCGGCGGTTCATATGGCCGACGGCTGGGGACGCATGACGCGAACGCCCGGCGTGTCGATGGTGACCGGCGGCCCCGGCCACACCAACTCGATCAGCGGTATCGCCACCGCGCACACCACCGGCAGCCCGATTCTCGCCGTCAGCGGCATGAGCAGTTCCAAAGCACGAGACCGCTTCGGGTTCCAGGACATGGAGCAGCTCGGCATGGTGCAGTCCATCACCAAGTACGCCGCCGTGCCGGCCGACGCGGGGCAGATCCCGTTCCACGTACGCAAGTCGTTCCAGGAGGCTCTCTCGGGACGCGCCGGCGCCGCGCACCTCAGCGTACCCGTCGATCTGCTCACGGCCCAGGTGGAGCAACACTACCCGCTGCCGAGCGGGCCGGTGGAAGTGCGGCGTCCGGGGCCCGACCAGGCGGAGATCAATCGGCTGATCGACTTGCTCGACGGCGCGGAGCGGCCGGTCGTGATCGCGGGCAGCGGCGCTTGGTGGGCGGACGCGGGCGAGGAGCTGCAGAGCTTCGTCGAGAAGACCTCGCTGCCGTTGTTCACGGTGTGCCTGGCGCGCGGCGTGGTGTCCGACGACCACCCGCTGTGTTTCGGCTACGCCGACCCGACGCTCAGCCGCGGTGCGGCCAAGGCGTTCAAGGACGCGGATGTGGTGATCGTGCTCGGCAAGAAGCTCGACTACCGCCTCCGCATGGGTGGGGCGCAGCTTTTTTCGCCGGCAGCCAAGTTCGCTCAAGTCGACATCCATCCCGAAGAGCTGGGGCTCAACCGGCGGTTGGAGGTGGGCATACAGTCCGACGTCAAGCTCGCGCTGACCGCTTTGCTCGATGCCTGGGGCAAGCGGCCGACGCCGGACCGCTCGGCGTGGCTCGGCGAGGTGCAAAAGGCCTCCGACGCCTGGCAGGCGGAGTTGGAGTCGATCGCCGCGAAACCGTCGAGCCCGATGCACCCGCTGCACCTTTACTCAGAAATGCGCGACTGGCTCCCCGAGGACTCGACCCTATGCTGGGACGGCGGCGATTTCGTCCACTGGGGCCGTTGCAGCATCCCCACGCGCAAGCCAATGCATTGGCTGCGACTGGGCGCGTTGGCCGGGCTGGGCGCGTGCTTCCCAATCGCGCTGACGGCCCAGATCCTGCGGCCCAACTCACGCGCCATCGTCATCAGCGGCGACGGCTCGCTGGGGTTTTACGCGGCCGAGATGGATACGGCCGTGCGCTTCGGCCTGCCGGTGATCATCATCGTCGGCAACGACGGGGGTTGGGGCATCGAACGCGAGTTGCAGCTCGGCACCTACGGCGGCGACAAGACGGTGGCCTGCGAGCTGATCCGCACGCGATACGATCTGGTGATGAAGGCCTTCGGCGGCGACGGGGCGTACGTCGAAAGGCCGGAGCAGATGCGTCCCGCGCTCGATCAGGCCCTCAAGAGCGATAAGCCGTTTCTGATCAACGTCGAGATCCAAGGCGCGCGCTCGCCGTTCACGCAGTATCAATTGGCGGGCAAGAAGAAGACCATCACCTGAAGAAGCGGCCCCGCCATTGCCTCTCAGAGCCGCGGGCGTTAGCCTGCGTTGAGCCCCTACGAATCGGCCATCCAGCCACTCTGGCTCGAAGAAACAATAGTTTGGCCGACGTGCAGTACCCGCCTATTGAGTCCCGCATAATATCCAGTCACTCGAAGCAAAGAGAAGACTGTTTCCAGAAGGCCGTGATCAAACGCGGTTTGCGGTGCATGCGGCGGAGTGCCTTGCGGGCCCGCTCGTTCAGCTCGCCGTAGTCCTTCGGACAGACGTTCGGCAACTCGTGCTGCTTCCAGTAAGCCCAGATGTATTCCACCGGATTCAACTCCGGCGCATAGGGTGGCAAGTACTCGGTTGCGATGTGGCCTTCGGAGAGTTGGATGAACTCTTGCACCAGGCGGCTACGGTGCGCAGGCAGCCGGTCCCAGACGATCAGCAGCGGCCGATCGATATGACGTACCAACGCCTTGAGAAAGTCGATCACTTGCTCTTTGCCGATCGCACCGGGATAGAGCCGAAAGTAGAAGTTACGCAGCGTCAGCCCCGCCGAGACGGAAAGCTTCTCCCAATTGAAGTTAAACTGCAGCACCGGTGTTTGGCCGCGTGGCGCCCAGGTGCGGCAGCGATGCGGCTTCTGACTCAATCCGCTTTCGTCGATGAAGACGAGCGTACGGCCTTCGTTGTGGGCTTTTTTTTAATGCGCGTCCAGGTCTTGCGCTTCCAGGTGCGGATCTGCTCTTCGTTGCGCTCGCGCGCCTTTCCGACCGGGCGTTGCGGGCTCCAGTCGAGCGCTCGCAGGATCTTCCAGACGTGGCCTTCGTGGTAGTCGACCCCGAACTCGTCTCCGATCAGCCGAGCCACCCGCGGACAGCTCCACAGGGGCGTGGGGAAGCCGTGGGCTTGCGGGCCTTCCAGCAACAGCGACGTCAGGCGTTCGCGTTGTGCGGCATCGAGGAGCGGCTTGCGTCCGGCGCGCCCGGCCTGGCGGAGTCCGGCCGCACCCTGCTCGCGGTATTGCCGCCGCCACGCACTGACGGTTTGGCGAGCGACTTTCAGCCGTCTTGCCGTCTCGGACTGATTGTGGCCTTGGTGGAGCAGCCGCATCGCTTCGAAACGGCGCTTCTCCAGGGCCTTGAAATCCCGCTTCACACCTTTGGGGTTGCCCATACATATATAGATGCTCCAAACTATCAAAAAGTGTCATAATAATTTGCGGGATTCAATAAGCCGGTACATCTCAACGCAGGCTCACGCCTGCGGCTCTGAGTTTGGTTTGGAGGCACTCGGCGTTGAGACCTTACCCGCTGACGATACGGTCACTTTGGCACGCGGCTTCCGCTCTCGATTTGCCGCATGGGCCGCTCGAACGTAGAATGAGAACGTAGCCCTACTTCGGGAGGTTCCGCATGCTCTTCGACCCCATGTACCTGCTTTTCATGCTGCCCGCGCTGGCGCTCTCGGCCTGGGCCAGTTTTCGAACCAAGTCGGCCTTTGACAAGTACTCGAAGGTACGCTCGGGGACCGGCTACACCGGCGCTCAGGCCGCCCGCGTCATGCTCGACCGCGAAGGCCTGCACGACGTGAAGATCAACCGCACGCACGGCTTTCTGTCGGACCACTACAACCCCGCGACGCGCAGCCTGGCGCTCTCGGAAGCGGTCTACGACACGCCGTCCGTCGCGGCCATCGGCGTGGCGACCCACGAGGCGGGCCATGCCATCCAGCACGCCCGCCGGTATGCACCCCTGTGGCTGCGCACTGCACTGGTGCCGACGGCGAGCATCGGCTCGTCGGTGGGTTACATCGTGATGTTGTTGGGCTTGTTCCTGTCCAACACGTTGGTGC
Source organism: Bryobacterales bacterium (assembly GCA_965261065.1). Classification (GTDB taxonomy): domain Bacteria; phylum Acidobacteriota; class Terriglobia; order Bryobacterales; family UBA6623; genus JAKZVK01. The sequence continues at coordinate 1,838,647 of OZ253444.1, forward strand.
TGCTCGGCGCCGTGCTGTTCTCGATGGTGCTTCTCTTCCAGATTGTGACGCTGCCGGTGGAATTCGACGTCACCGCCCGGGCGAAGAAGCTCGTGGTTGCCCATGGCATCATCTCGCCTTACGAGCGCGAGGGCGTGGACAAGGTGCTCAACGCCGCGGCGCTGACCTATGTTGCGGCTGCGGTGAGCACGCTGTTGACGTTGCTGTATTTCCTCATGCGCTCCGGCCTGCTCGGCGGCAGCGACGACTAAGGCATCCCGGCAACCGAGCCGTGACCGTAAGGGAGCGGTCCGGCACGAACCCTCACGCGCCCCGGAAGGCCCTAGATCGAGAACAGCTGAGGCGTCAAGCGGCGCATTGACAACCGTGCCATCCAACACAACCTCATGGAAGCCGCGGATGTGAATCCGCGGGCGGGCGTGAGCCCGCGCCTCTGACCTTGGCGTGTGGCTCCCCGCTAGGCCAGAATCTGCTTCACAACGTTTCCGTGCACGTCCGTTAAACGAAACCGCCGGCCTTGGTACTTGAAAGTCAACTTGGTGTGGTCGACGCCGAGCAGGTGCAAGATCGTGGCATGCAGGTCATGCACGTGCACCGGGTCTTTGGTCACGTTGTAACTAAAATCGTCAGTCTCGCCGATCGTCATGCCGGGCTTGATGCCGCCCCCGGCCATCCACGTGGTGAAGCAACGCGGATGATGGTCGCGGCCGTAATCGTCCTCGGTCAACCGACCCTGACAGTACACCGTGCGCCCGAACTCGCCGCCCCAAATCACGAGCGTGTCGTCGAGCATGCCGCGCTGCTTGAGGTCCGCGATCAACGCCGCCGAAGCCTGGTCGGTTGCCTCGCATTGTCCCCGGATGGCCTTGGGTAACGTGCCGTGTTGGTCCCAGCCGCGATGGAATAGTTGAATGAACCGCACGCCGCGCTCCGCCAAACGCCGCGCGAGTAGGCAGTTCGCCGCGAACGTCCCCGGCTTGCGGGAGTCTTTGCCGTAGAGCTTGAAGATGCGCTCGGGCTCGCCGGAGAGGTCGGTCAGCTCCGGCACCGAGGTCTGCATCCGGAAAGCCATCTCGTACTGCGCGATGCGGGTCGAGATCTCCGGGTCGCCGAACTCCTCGAGCTTCATGCGGTTCAGTTCGCCGAGCGCATCGAGATACTGCCGCCGCTGCGTCTCACCGAAACCAGGAGGGTTCGACAAGTAAAGCACCGGGTCGCCCACCGAACGGAACTTGACGCCCTGGTACTTCGTCGGCAGGAACCCGCTGCCCCATAGCCGGTCGTAGAGCGGCTGGCCGCCGGTGCCCTGGGTCACCATCACGACAAACGCTGGCAGGTCTGTGCTCTCGCTGCCGAGCCCGTAGGCCAGCCACGAGCCGATCGAGGGCCGTCCGGCGATCTGGAAGCCGGTTTGAAAAAACGTGATGGCCGGGTCGTGGTTGATCGCCTCGGTGTGCATCGAGCGGATGAAGCACAGGTCGTCGGCGGCCTTGGCCGTGTGAGGCAACAACTCGCTGATCCACGCCCCGGCCTGGCCGTGCTGCTTGAACTTGAAGATCGAGTTGACGACCGGGAAGCCCTCTTGCGTGGAGGTCATGCCCGTGAGCCGCTGGCCCTTGCGAATCGAGTCGGGCAGCTCGGTGCCGCGCAGGGCGTCGAGCGCGGGCTTATAGTCGAACAAGTCCATCTGCGAGGGGCCACCCGACTGGAACAGCCAGATGACGCGCTTGGCCTTGGGCGCGAAGTGGGGAATGCCCGGCAAGGCGGGGAAGGGTTTGTCTGTTCCCTGCCCGCTCGTGGCAGCCTGAAGATCATCACTCAGCAATGATCCCAAGGCCGCCGTGCCCAAACCAGCGGCGTTCAACCCGAAGAAGTGGCGGCGGGTCATGAGTCGTTGAAGCGCGGATTGCGGCTCCATGATGGACTCTCTCCTTCCTCAATCTCAGCGGCAGCGGGCACGGCATGCCGTGCCCCTACATCCCGGCGGGAGTGTTCGGCTCGACAATGTAGGGGCACGCCACGGCGTGCCCACCGCCCCGACTCGCAACGTCTCGTTCGGTACAAGCATGATCAGTCCCGAACCATCACTCCTTGGTGACGGCTTCGTCGAGGTTGAGGATCAGGCTGGCGATTCCGGCGTAGGCAGCCAGCTCGGCCTTGTCGAGCGACTCGTCGTACTCCGACTCGCCCTCGGCGAGAAGCTTGGCCGCGGCGTCGGGGTCGTCGGCGTACTTGTCGCGGAAGCGCTCGAAGACGCCGCGCAACACCCCCTGCTCTTTGGGCCGGGCCGTCCGCGCCAACGCCAGCCGAAACCCGTGGGCGATGCGCTCGTCGGGCGTCGCGCCGCCGGCGGTCATCATGCGCTCGGCGAGCTTGCGCGAGGCTTCGACGTACGTCACGTCGTTCATCAGGTTGAGAGCCTGCAGCGGCGTGTTCGTCCGCGTTTCGCGCACGGTGCAGGTCTCGCGATCGGTGGCGTCGAAGGTCATCATCGCCGGCGGCGCGACCGTACGCTTCCAATAGGTGTAGAGGCTGCGGCGGTAGAGCTTGTCTCCGGTGTCGGGCTGGTACTTGGCGTCGGCGAAGGTCAACTCTACCCAAAGCCCCTCCGGCTGATAGGGCCGCACCGACGGCCCGCCGATTTCGTCCACCAGCAAGCCCGACACCGCCAGCGCCTGGTCGCGAATCGTTCCCGCCGGCAAACGGTACCTCGGCCCACGGGCCAGCAAGCGGTTCTCGGGGTCTCGCTCGATCAGCTCGGGCGTAACCTTCGAAGCCTGCCGATAAGTGGCGCTGGTGACGATCGTCTTGAGCAGCGCCTTTACGTCCCAGCCGCTCTCGACGAACTCGCTTGCGAGCCAGTCGAGCAGCTCGGGATGGACCGGCCGCTCGCCCTGCGTCCCGAAATCCTCGACCGTCTTGACCAGACCGACGCCAAACAGATTCTGCCAGAAACGGTTCACCGTCACGCGGGCCGTCAACGGGTTCGCCGGGTCGACCAGCCAGCGCGCCAACCCGAGGCGGTTGTTTTCCCAACCCTCTCGCAGCGGCGGTAGGATCGATGGCACGCCGGGCGCGACCTTCTCGCCTGGTGCGTCGTAGGAACCCCGCCGCAGCACGAACGCATCGCGCGGCGTCTCGCTCTCTTTCATCACCATCACCGTCGGGATGCTCTCGTTGAAAAGCTCCCGCTCGCGTCGCGCGTCACCGTAGCGCTGCCGGGCCAGTTGCACTTCTTTCGGCGCGGCCAGGTCGAGAAAGGCGAACCGCATCTTGAGCCGTTGGGCCGGCGTGCGTTTCTTGGGAGCGATGGCCGCGATGGCCGCAACGGTTTCGAGCAGCGGGAGCGCCGCCGCCTCGTCAGCCGAGAGTGCCCGGTCGTACACGCGCGCGTCGTCGATCAAGCCCTCGAATCCGGGCTCGCCGCCACCCGCGCCGATGCGGAACGGCTCTTTGGTCGAGAACGGGAACGTAAGCTCGTCGAACAGAACGTCCTTGGCCCACTCCTCGCCGTTGATATAGATGTGGACGTATTTCGCCGCGCGCTTGCCGTTGTAGGTGACCAGCACGTGCTGCCACTGGTTGAGTTTGAGCGCCCGCTCGGTCTGCAAGCGCAGGCTGATGTCGGTCCAGCGGCGGTTGACGTAGAAGAAGACCTTGCCCTCGCGAAGGTACAGCCCGTGCCCCTGGCCCGTGCGAAAGCTTTCGGCCTTCGACAGGATCGCGCCATTCGCCGAGGTGGGGCGAATCCACGCGGCGAAGCTGAAGGGATCCAGGAAGTCGAGCTTGAACCCCGGGCCGCCGTCGATGTGCCGCTTGCCGTCGAGGCTGGCGGCCTGCCCGACGCGTCCCCGAACGAAAGCCGACTCGTCGCCCGCATCCACAAACGCCGCGCGCACTTGCTTCGCCGGGTCCGGGGTCTGGAGCGGTTTTCTTGACTCGCGCCGCCGGTAGACGCCGGTGTCCTCGCGCAGATCGCCGTCGAGCTTGAAGTGCAGGATCAGTCCGTCGCGGGGCGACCAGTCGCGCGTCCCGGCGTTGCGCAGCCACTTCTCCCACACTTTTTGCGACCGCGCGATCTTCGGCTCCAGCGCCTGGAACTCGCGGCGTGTTCGGGCGACCTGTGCGTCGAGTTCAGCGAGCTCGGCGTCCTGCTCGGGCGTGGGCGCTTGGATATAGGGATGCTCGTTGCCGAAGTTGTAGACCAGGCCGCGCTCGGGCACATTGTTGAAGTACGCGAAGAGTTGGTAGAACTCCTTCTGCGTGATGGGGTCGTACTTGTGATCGTGGCAGCGCGCGCACCCGACGGTCAGGCCCATCCAAACGGTCGAGGTCGTCTCGACGCGGTCGGCCACGTACTCGACGCGAAACTCCTCTTCGACGCTGCCGCCCTCGGCGGTCGTGCGGTGGTTGCGGTTGAAGCCGGTGGCGATGATCTGGTCGCGCGTGGCGTTCGACAGCAAGTCACCTGCGATCTGCTCGATGGTGAACTGGTCGAACGGCATGTTGCGGTTAAAGGCGCCGATGACCCAATCGCGCCAGCGCCACATGCTGCGCACGCCGTCGGACTGGTAGCCGTTGGTATCGGCGTAGCGCGCGGCGTCGAGCCAATGGGACGCCATCTTCTCGCCGTAGTGGGGCGAGTTGAGAAGCCGATCGACGAGTTTGTTGTGGGCCTCGGGTGCTGGGTCATTGACGAACGCGTCGACCTCGGCCGGCGTCGGTGGCAGGCCGGTCAAGTCGAGCGTCACCCGGCGAATCAACGTGGCGCGGTCGGTTTCCGGCGAGGGCTTGAGCCCTTCGCGGTCCAGCCGCGCCAGCACGAAGCGGTCGATCGCGTTGCGCGGCCATCGCTGTTGCTCGACCGGCCGCCTTTCAAGCGTGGGCAACTCGGCCCGCCGCGGCGCGGTGAACGACCAGTGCTTCTGCCACTCCGCGCCCTGCTCGATCCAGCGGCGAATGCGCTCGATCTCCGCGTCGCTGAGCTTGCCGTGCCCCAGATAGGCCGGCGGCATGCGCAGCGCCGGATCGTCGGAGGTGATGCGCTCGAGCAGCACGCTCTTCTCCGGGTCGCCCCGCACGATGGCGAAGCCGCCCCCGGCGAGCTTGGCGAAGGCGCCTGCCTCGGTGTCAAACCGCAGCTTGGTCTTGCGCTGCGATTCGTCGGGCCCGTGGCACGCGAAGCAGCGGTCCGACAGCACCGGCAGCACATCAGAGCCAAAGTCGACGGCGGCGTCCTTCTGTGCGGTTGCCCCTAAAGCCAACGCCGCGGTCAAGACCAACGCTGCGAACAGCGTTCGCGGGGCGCCTGCGGATAGTGACGAATACCTTTTCATCGACCTTCCGGTCAGTATACGACGCGGAAGCGGGGCACCAGAGGGGGTCTAGCGGCGATGATCGTCAAGGACGTCGGGCACAAGCGAACGAGGCACTTCTAGTAGGTGAGCCTGGGGTATCAGATCCCGTCGCACGGGCTTCAGTTAAGTTTTTCTAGAGAGGTACAAAAGAGACGCACGGCGTAATCAAGTAGGACTAAACGCACCAAGCCTTCATGTCTGCCGATGCCCCCTCGAAAGCATTGAAATAGGACCATAGGCGCCTTGCTTTGTACGCCAAGAGGAATTGGCCGGGCTCGAGCCATCGGTCCATCTCGTACTCCTTCCGATACATGGCCATCAGCGCGCGCCTCCCCTTGGAGCTATAGTGCGAAAGGTAGTTGCGGATCTTGTACACTTCATCAATTCTTCTTCCGTGAGCTTCTGAGACAACGAGGAACGGGTTACTTGCCTTCGGCAGGACTTTCTTCGAAAATCCCTTGAGGGCCCCGAAGCTCTGGAAATCGCGGTACGTGTCGCCGAACAGCAGCGCTTGGCAGAGGTCCTTGCTCGGGTGTTTCGGAATCGAGACACCGAAGAACTCCGTCAGCATCGAGTGGTCGCGGTTGACGCAGTCGGCTAAGTGCTCGTCGATGAATCCTTCCCAATGGGCACAGAGACGTAGTAGAACCGATTCCGCGAGGTCCCGCTTGTCGGCACTTGATGCCACGACGCGCTGGGCCTTGACAATCTTGTCCATGAATGCGCGATAGCGTTGCAACGAGTCATCGAATGACTGGTGGTTATTGGGAAGGTCCGCTTTCCGCATGCTCAGATCACTCTATGCCCGGTGCTCAACCTTCACCTGTGCGAACCATTCCGACAGTGCGTCGACTCGATCACTCTCAACGCTGTGGCGGCTGATTCCCGTGGCCGACGGCTCAAGGCGGATTCCTTCAAAGCGATCGAAGTGCAGGCTTGAGGGTGGTGGTGGCGAGGCTCCCGCCCCCTTCGTCTCGAAGAGCCACTGTCCCGACACGACAGTTACCGTAGCGATTCCGTGTGCCGCGGCATACTTGATTGCGCCCGACTGAAAACCCGAAGTGGAGAAAAGCATCCCCTTGTGCGCACCAACGTCGCGGAGCTTCCCTTCCAGCACGATCAACTCGTCGCGCTCGACGGGTCGCCGCTGATGTTTGCACTCGACCAACACCAGTAGGCTTGCCCCAAACAGGGTGGACTCAAGCAGGACGTCTATCGAATAGTCGCCACCGGCCCCACTCACGATACCTTGCGGGGTCGCCTTGATGGGCAAACCTTGCTCAGCCGCGGATCTCTCTAGCCAGGAAAGGACTTGCTCTTCGAACTCAGTCGGCGAGATCTCGACAGGTGTGTACGGATTCCACGGTGAGTCCGGGTTTCTATCCATGGCAGCAACTCTATCCTGCAGCAGTGTGTCGCCTAACATTTCGTTGATCAGCTGGGCTACGCGAGCGCCCTCAGGTGCATCTCCTTGCAGAGGTTGCGGACTCCCGAGCGCTGCGGCTCAGGACGTAGGTGGAGCTAGCCCCCTTTATGCTCGGTGCTTTGCAAGCAGCTTCCGAATGGCGGGCACGAGTGCGTGTGGCACTTCCATCACGGTCTGCGTCGAATCTGCAAACGCCGCCTCGTCTTCCGCCACGGCTTCCTCTTCGGTTTGCTCCTCGTAATGTGCGAGCACCTTCCGCACGCGTTCTTCATCCCAGCCCGGTGGGAACTTGTCCTGTCTCATCGCTGTCCTTTCTGACGCTGCCGCGTCGGTAGGCGATCAGAAAGCCCTGCGGTACACGTCCTTTCGGTGGCCCACTTTGACCACGTAAACCACCAACTGGTCGTCGTCGATCCCATACACAATACGGTAAGGCCCTTGGCGGATTCGATAGCGATCTCGACCGGACAGCTTCTGAGCGCCGTCCGGCCGCGGGTCGTCGGCGAGCCGGCGGATTCGCTGCACAATACGCTGACGGTCCTTTTTCCGGGAGATCGCCTCAATCTCTTTGACCGCGGACGGCTTGATGAAGACCTCAAATCTTGCCACGCCGCTTCAGATCCTTAACCACACTCTCAAACGGCAGGTTCGGCTCCCCGGCTCGCTCCTCGAATACGGCGAGATCCTCAGCATCTTCGGCCAGCGTGAGCTTGACGGCTTCGTTGACGATGTCGGACAGGCTGCGATCCGTCTCCGCGGCCTTGAGTCGGAGCGCAAGGTGGAGGTCCGGATCGAAATACACGGTCGCTCGCTTCTGTGCTGTCGCCACAGTCACATTTTAGCGTCTTGACGCTAAGACGTCAAAGATCCTCCCGAACGTCCCTAACGTCCGGGACCGTGTTGGTGCATCTCCCCCTATGACCCAAACACCAACACCCCCCGCGCGACGTTGCCGGCTTCCATATCGCCGAAGGCTTGCGGTAGGCCGTCGAGCGGATAGCGCTTGGTGATCAGGTCGTCGAGTTGCAGCTTGCCCGCGCGGTAGAGCTCCACCAGCATGGGCAGGTCGAGGCGCGGGCGGATCGAGCCGACGAACGACCCCAGCAGCCGCTTGTTGTGCAGCACGAGGACGCCGGCCGCGATCGGGACGTCGACCTTGGCGGCGTGCAGTCCCATCACCGTCGCCGTACCGCCGGGCCGTGCCGCCTGGAACGCCTGCGCGATCGTCCCCGCCGAGCCGACACTGTCAAACACGTACTCCGGGCCGCCGCCGGTCAGCTCACGAAGAGTTTCGACGGCGTCGGTCTCTTTGGCGTTGATAACGTGGGTGGCCCCCAGTTGTTTCGCGAAGTCGAGCTTGCTTGCCATCACATCGACGGCGACGATCGGGTTCAAGCCGGCGAGCTTGCAGCCCTGAATCGCGCTCAGCCCGATGCCGCCGCAACCGATGACCGCCGCCGGCAGCCCCGGCCGGGCTTGCGCGGTATTGATCACCGCGCCGACGCCGGTCGCGACGGCGCAGCCGGTCACCGCGGCCACCTCAAACGGAACGTCCTCGGGAAACGGAATCGCGCTCGCCTCGTCGATGACCGCATACTCCGCCATGGTGGCGGCGCTGAGCATGTGCTTGAGCGTCATCCCGTCGAGGGTTTTGAGCCGCGACGTGCCGTCGAGCAGCATCGCCTTGAAGGTCGTGTCGGCGAAGCGTTCGCACAGGTTCTGACGGCCGTTGAGGCAACGCGCACATGTCTCGCAGGAGGGCAGCCAGTTGACCATCACACGGTCGCCCTTCTTGACGCGGCTGACCCGGCTGCCCACCGCTTCGACGATACCCGCGCCCTCGTGCCCCAGCACCAGCGGCGGGGTCGCGCGCAACTCGCCGCGATAGGTGTGCAGGTCCGAATGGCACACGCCGGCCGCCTGCATGCGCACCAGCACTTCGGTGTCTTTGGGATCGGCTAGCTCGATCTCCTCAATCGTTAGCTGGTTCACTTCGCGCGCCAGGGCGGCTTTTATTCGCATGAGGTGTGTCGTCCTCCGTCGGGTTGGCTTTCTGCTACTGGCCGGCCAGCGGATCGAACTCCTCGCCGAGTGTTTTGTAGTAGGCGCGCAGGCCCTTGAGGTCGGCCTGCATTCGCGTCGTTGGCGCCGCGAACGTGACCGGCCAGGGCGCGGCCAGAGCGACCAGTTGCTTGATGTCGAACGCTTCCAGCAGGCCGAAGCAAAACATCTCGGGAACGTCTCGCGCCCTGAGGTCGCGATCGAGGATCTCCTTCAGGCTGCCGAGCGATTCGTGCAACTCGACGCCGGCGATCGGCTCGGGATCCAGCGCCGCGGCAACGAGGGCGATCAAGCTCGTTCGCGGCCCGGCGGCCACGATGCGGACCGCATCGCCGTGCTCCCGCCGCAACCACGAGGCCACCGCCCCAACCTGGCTCGCCTGGATTCCCAGCGGCCGGTCGCCCAACGCGGCGAGCAAGATCGCGAACAGCCAGTCGCGCTTCTCGATCTTCGATTCGCCGAAGTAGAAGGGGTCGACCGCGACGACGCGCCTCCCCTCGGCCAACAGACGTCGCGCCTCTCCTGCCAAGCTGGCGCGTCCGCCGTCGCCCAAGAGAAGTACTGTATCGTTCGCCCCACTGCGCGATAGTTCAACCGCGGGCACGGTCCATTCGCCGTCAAGCCTAATCTTCCAGCGGGTGATGTTGGTATCGCCTTGCTTCTCGCTGCCGGCTTCGACGGCTTCCACCTGGAAGTCCTTGGCCGCAACAAGCTCATGCAGTCGGACGCGGCTTGCTCTCTGCCACTGGAGGGCCGCTGTTCGGTCCGCCGGCAGGTCGGGCTCCCGCGGCAGGTTCTTAGCCAACTCGAGCGCCAGCTTGTGGAAGTCCGTATTGTCAGCGGGCAACTCGACGTGTAACTCTTCCGCCGTCTTGATCTCCTCGACAGAGGGGATCTCTTTCGCGGAGAAGTCTTTGCTGCCGCCGTAGAAGAAATCGCGCAGCAGCCGGTAAAACGCCTCGCGGTTGTCGGGGCCGTAGTTGTGGCCGGCATCGAAGTTGACGTGGCTGCGAAGGTGGTGTTGCTTGTCGAACAGCGCAAACGCCGGACGCGCCGCCTGCACCAGCGGCGCCAGTGCATAGTCAGCGCGGAAGCAGCAGGTGTCGCGTGCGTTGTTCGTGATCAACGTGGGCCGCGGCGCGCGCAACGCGGTCAGGTGCGTGTAGTCGGCGACGGTGGCCAGGTCGGACGGCGTCTGCTCGGAATCGCCCAGATCCATCTCGGGGAACTGCGACCGCGTTACGAAGCTCGAATAGCCCGCCACTGGGTTCGCCAACTGCACGCGCTCGTCGAGCGCACTGATGAAGATCGTCTGCCAGCCGCCACCGGAGAGCCCCGCCACCGCGACGCGCTCGGGGTCGGCGTTGTCGTGCGACAGCAGCACGTCGATCGAGCGCTTCATCGAGAGATAGAAAAGCGCGATGCCACTCGTGCCCGCCAAGTCGAGCTGGTTGAGCCGGCCGTGCGCGAAGCCCGGTGTGTTGAGTTGCCCCATGCCGAACCACTCGACGTTGAGCGCCAGCATGCCGCGCTTGACCAGGTTGATACAGCGTTCCTGCTTGTAGTCAGTCGCCGTGCCCGTGCGCGCGTGTCCGTTGACGTTGAGTACGACGGGGACCTTGCCTCGCAGTTCATGCGGCTCGTAAAGCAGCGCGGAAACCCATAGGCCCGGCACGGCTTCGAAGCGCAGCTTCTTGATGCGATAGCCCGGGCCGCCGGGAATAGTATCGAGCCACTTGACCTGCGTGTCAGCGTCCCGCCAGCGCGCGGCTTCGCCTCGAAAGACGACCTTGGTTAGCGTCTCTTCCCGGATACGCCGGGCATACGCTTGCCACTCCGCGGCCGTGCGAAACGTGGGCAGCACCGGGACGTTGGCGGCCGTGTAGGCCTGGACCTCGACGAGCGGCTGCTGGGGCGCGAGGATCGGACGCGCCAGGGCGTCGTGGAGCCCCAGGGGCTGCGCGAGCGAGAGGGCGGAACAAACGAAGAAAAGCACACACAACCGGTAGTGAGACATGCGGGTCGAGCCTCCTGTGCGGGATCAAGCTATGGGCTGGGCTTTCGGCAACCCAATCTTACGTCATCGCACGGGTTGTGGGAACTCGTTGCGGTCCGCGGGCGATTCGAGGCGGGCACGGTACGCCGTGCCTACATTTCGTGGGGGGGGCTCATGCGACAATGACGATGCATTGACGAGTTACAAACATCGCCGGAAAGCAACCTGGATCGCGACAGGCGTGGCCCTCGCCTCCGTCGCCCTCCTCTCCCTATCGGCCGACAGCGCCTCGCCACCCTACGGGCTCGAAACGCGCATCCCCTGGACCACCTCGCGCGTCGTCGGCTCACCCGAGCCCCCGTCGCCCTACATGCCTGCTGTGGCGTTCCCGCACCTCGAGTTCGACCGCCCAACACTCATCACGCGCGCGCCTGGCACCGACCGTCTGTTCGTCGCCGACGTCGAAGGACGCATCCACTCGTTTGAAGACCGCCGCGACGCGAAGACGACCGACCTCTTTCTCGAACTCGACTCCAAGTACGATCGCAAAACCGGCCGCACCGTCTACCGGCAGATCGTCGGCTTGGCGTTCCATCCCGAGTTCGAGCAGAACCGATACGTCTACGCCTACACTCGCGAACGCTTGCCCAAGCCGGTCCGCTCACGCATCTCGCGCTTCGAGATATACGCCGACAATCCACTCAAAGCCGACCCCGACTCGGAGTTGATCGTGCTCGAGTTCCCGTCGATCGGTCACAGCGGCGGCTCGATCAAGTTCGGTCCCGACGGCTATCTCTACATCGGCACCGGCGACGGCTACGGACAAAGCGACCCCATGGCCACCGGACAGTTCACCGGCGACCTGCTCTCGTCGATCCTCCGCATCGACATCAACGGTACGCACTCGGTCAAGCCCTACGCCATCCCGCCCGACAACCCCTTCCTCGACACGCCGGGGACGTTGCCCGAGATCTGGGCGTTCGGCTTCCGGCAACCGTGGAAGCTCAGCTTCGACAAGAAGACGGGCGACCTCTGGGTGGGCGAAGTCGGGCAGGACCTGTGGGAATCGATCTTCCAAGTCAAGCGCGGCGGCAACTACGGCTGGAGCGTCAAGGAAGGTTTCCAGTGGTTCCGCCCGGAGAGGCCGCGCGGCCCGGCGCCCCTGTCGCCGCCCGTCGTGTCGCACTCCCACGGCGAGGCTCGCTCGATGACCGGCGGCTTCGTCTATCGCGGCTCGCGCCTCGAGGAACTCTCGGGCGCTTACATCTACGCCGATTGGGAAACCGGGAAAATCTGGGCGCTGCGTTACGACGGCGAGAAGGTCACCTGGCACGAGGAACTCGACGACACCTCCCTCGACATCGCGGCGTTCGGCGAGACGCACGCCGGCGAGCTCTACCTGTTGACGCACCGCACCGGCCGCATTTACGAATTGATCCGGCGGCCCAAGCTGCGCGAAGACCGCGAGCGCCCGCTGTTCCCGCGCCTGCTGAGCGAAACGGGCCTCTTCTCCTCGGTCGAAGACCTCGCTCCCGCCGCGGGGCTCATACCCTACTCGGTGAATGCGCCGCTGTGGTCCGACGGCGCAGCCAAACAGCGCTTCATCGCCGTGCCCGGCGAGAGCAAGATCGAATACCTGACCGACGACCGCTGGAACTTCCCCGAGGGTTCCGTCCTCGTTAAAACATTCCTGCTCGAGATGGAGCGGGGCAACTCGGCCAGCCGGCGGCGGCTCGAGACGCGGCTGCTCACCTTGCAGTCCGGCCCCGAGGGCCGCCAACAGTGGGCCGGCTACACCTACCTATGGAACGACGAGCAGACCGAGGCCGAGTTGCTCGGCAAAGACCCGCTGCGCAAGACCTACACCATCCGCGATGCCGGCGCGCCGGGAGGCGTCCGCGAGCAGACCTGGTATTACCCCAGCCGCACCGATTGCATGATCTGCCACAACGAGAAGGCCGGCTTCGTGCTCGGGTTGAACACGCCGCAGATGAATCGCGAGCACGACTACAACCGAGCCGTTGACGGCGTGAACATTGATGGCGCAGTGGCTGACAACCAACTCCGCACCCTCGATCACATCGGGCTTTTCGCGGATCCGCTCCCCGCCGCGACCGCCGACCTGCCGCGCCTAGCCGACCCGGCGGACGAAGCGGCACCGCTTGAACGCCGCGCCCGCGCCTACTTGCACGCCAATTGCTCGATCTGCCACCGGGGCGGAGGCGGAGGCAACGCCGACTTCCGGCTGCTGTATCCCATGACGCTCGACCAGACCCAGACCATCAACATGGACCCGATGCACGGCGGCCTGGGAGCCGACAACGCGAAGATCGTGCGGCCCGGCGACCCGCCGCTCTCGGTCCTCTACACCCGCATGGCCACGACCGGCCAAGGCCGCATGCCGCACATCGGCTCGCTTGAAGTCGACCAGGCCGGCGCCAACCTGGTCAGGGAATGGATCATGCAACTCGGCCGGGATGCTGAGTAGCGGGCCGGTTCGGTTAATCGAGCTTCGCCCGCGTCATTCGAACCTCAACGGCACGAGCCGCAAGGTATCGCCGAGAGCCATCACAAAGGCACAGCCCTAACTCTGCACAGTCCCGACTCGACAATCCGGGTCATATCGCGGTCCTTAGCCAGTAGAAGGGTGCCCGCCTCATGCGCCATCCGAACGATCAAACAATCGATGGTCGACCGTACCGAGATCCCGCGAGCCCGCAGGCCACGATAGAGTTCGGCCGCCGCCAGGTAGGTGGCGGGTTCCCTTGGCGTTAGCATTGGCATATCGCGGAAGAAGCCTTCAAGCGTCTTCAGGAACTCGCGATCGCGGATGCCCTGAAAGAACTCGGCTAGCACCACACCGCAGGTCGCAATCTCAGCCTCATCCTCAATCAACTGCGCTAGTGCGTCAGCTTCGCGACTCGTATGGCGATTGAAGAAATCGACCCAGACGGACGTGTCGACGAGAACCGTCACTTGCGCTTTCGGAGATCGTCCAGGTCCCCCTGCCAACGAACCTTTCCACGTAGGTCCAAGAGGCCTTTGCGCCGCTTCGTCCGGGCAAACTGCCGCAATGCCTCATTGATAACGTCTGTCTTGGTCTTGCCCTTTGAATGCCTCATGGCGGCAGCCAAGGCTTCATCATCGAGGTTGAGTGTCGTCCGCATGATCTGCATTGTAGCGCATACGTTTCCCTACGAACGTATGCCTGTACGTCCGAACCGCCTACCGTAGGCCCATCACGACTCAGGGGTGCGGCCGTCACCCAGAGTTCCTACCCAGAGTTCCTACCCGGAGTTCCCACCCAGAGTTCATAGTGCCGCGGCCGGATCGCCGAGCGGCCCTTCATCTTGCGCACGTACCGGGAGGCATCCCGAGAGACTGTCGGGAGCCCGAGTTCATTGAGGCTTTTCGTGAGCCGGTTGGCTTCCTCTTTCTCCGCCTTGCTAAAGTAACGAAGTGCCGTCCGTTTCGGCCCGGCCTTGAGCTCGATCCCGGGAACAACCAGTCCCTGATCCGCATGCCTTTCCTCTAGCTTCCGCGCGATCTCCGCAAGCCGTTCCCGCTGATCTTCCGTTGCGATGTGAATGTACAGTCTCGGGGCTAACTTCTTCTCGATCTTGACCGCGCTCGGGGTCGTAGCCTGTATCTGCTGCAAGGTTTCAAACGCGAGAAGGCTCTGTTGGGCGGTTGGGGCTTGCTCGGCATTCTTGGCCAGTTCCTCTTCTGCCTCGACCGCCACGGCGCCCCAGAACTCCGGATTGCTGTTTGCAATCTCAAGTGCCAGATCACGTACCTCTTGATCCGTATCGTCGACGATGACGGCCACCAGCGATCCGGCCAGATCCGGAGTGAGCTGACCCCCCGCCGCCAACTGCTTGACGACCCGCAAGGCAAGCTTCCGCTCGACCACGCTTTCCGACGACAAATGCGTGATCAGACTGACCGCGCGTTCTACCGACTTGATCTCCTCGCCAACCAGCCAAATGGCTACAGGGATCAGGATCCCCGCGAGGGTAGAAATGATCTTGGTCCAAACATCGATCGTGTTCGACCAATGCTGGGTATCCACTTGACTCAGGTGACCCCAAGATGTAGTGTAGGGCCTGGTGGAGGATTACCCGCGCGACCAACTCGAATTCGAGTCTCACTTTGCGAGCGAGGAGGCTTGCCGCGACTATCTGTTCGCCTTGCGCTGGCCAGAGGGTTTCCGCTGTCCAAGGTGTGGGCATGAGCGCGCTTGGCCGGTGCGCAAAGTGTGGTTCGAATGCGCTCGCTGCGGGCGGCAAACCTCCGTCACCGCCGGCACGATCTTTCAAGACACACGCAAGCCGCTGCGGCTGTGGTTCCGGGCGATGTGGACCATCACCACGCAGAAGAATGGGGCCAGCGCCCTGGGCCTACAGCGCGTTCTGGGACTGGGCAGTTACCAAACCGCCTGGCCTTGGATGCACAAACTGAGGCGAGCGATGGTGCGCTCGGGGCGGGAGCGATTGACGGGCCTCGTCGAGGTCGATGAGACCTACTGGGGCGCTGAAGAAGAAGGGGTAATCGGCCGGCAGACCGAGCGTAAAGCGTTGATTGCAGTCGCCGCGGAAGAGAGAGGCACCGGGCTGGGGCGCATCCGCATGCAGCGCGTTCAGAACGCCTCGGCGGCCAGTTTGATGCCCTTCGTCGAGGAGTCGGTCGAGCCGGGCAGCGTGGTTGTTACCGACAACTGGTCGGGCTACGATCCGCTCAAGAAGAAGGACTACCAGCGTCGTATCATCTCGATTAACAACCGCCGCGAGCAGGCCTCGCAGCTACTGCCGAGGGTGCACTTGGCGATCTCGCTACTCAAGCGCTGGATGCTGGGCACGCATCAGGGGGCGGTCAGCCACGAGCATCTGGACTACTATCTCGACGAGTTCGTGTTCCGCTTCAATCGGCGCAGATCACGCAGTCGGGGCAAGCTCTTCTACCGCCTTGTGCAGCAGGCCATGGCGGTGGAGCCGACGCCGTACCGCTCGATCGTCGCCGATTGGGACGCTAAGACGCTGTGAGCCCAACTACAAGATGTTGGGGTCACCTGAGTCAAGTGGATACCAGGCCGACCAATTACGCTTTTGCCGCTCCGCCATCGCGCCTCCTTTTCCGGCCCCCGGTCTCAAGGGACCGACACGATTATAGGCGGGCCGGGCGAAGAGAATCGATTCCCGCGCTGCGACCACTCACGACACCGAGATTGCATCGGTGCTCTGTCGAGGCGTGGGCAGGGGCCCGCCCTAGCAACAGCCACGTTGGTGACCTGCACCGGCTAGCCGGCCTTTTGGCAAGGTTTGGCGAGGTTCTCGGCGAAGTTGTCATTCATGGGTTGTCGCGTTCCCCCCTCTTCACCCTCGCCGGCCTCAGGGTAACGCACCGGTCTGTGGCAATCGACCGTTTTCGCCGTAAGTGATTGATTCTGTGGGATGAAGATGCTGTGACTGGCTTCCGTAGAGGGAGGATCTTTGCACAGCGAAATCGTTGTGTAACGCTGGACCACATCGAGCCGCGCCCGTGAGGTCGCCTTGCCAAACTCGAGTTAGGGCTCGTCCCCATTCGAGCGTCCCCATGCGAGTCGATCACGGATTGACAATTGTACGACATGTTGTACAATACAAGTGGAGGCAGCAATGGCGGAAGACCAAGTTCCGATCAGCAAGGCCCGTGCCAAGATCGCCAACCTGGCCAAGCTAGCACAGACTCAGATGCGCCGCTACGTCCTGACCCACCAGGGGGTACCGCAGGCCGTGTTGCTGGGCTCCGAAGACTACCGCTCTCTGAAGGCGGCGGCTGAACTGGCGCACCGCCCGGAAGTCATCGAAAACATCCTCAGCGGCCAATCCCAAGTTCGTGAGGGCAAGACGATCGCACTCACGGAAGTAAAGCGGCGAGCCAAAGCGGGTGCCAAGCAAGCCGGCGGCGGGCTCTTCATCCTCAGCGATCCAGAGGGGGCATACTCTCAACAAGACCTGGAAGCCAAGTTGGGCGACTTGGGTTTGAAGGTTGAAAAGATCACCGAACCGGTCATCCGCCCGGTTGAGGAAGCCCATCCTAGGCAGTTTGGAAAGAGCCTTGCCGAGCGCTATCTAGGTTTGATGCGAGGGCCTACCGGAGCGCTGGTCAAGAAACGCTAGCGCTGAAAGAGACAGTTGCTCCGAGCAACTGCAGGCAGAAGCCCAAGAACACCAAGTACAGCCCTAACAGCGAGTAGCCGCGCTGTTCATCGTTGAGCGCTCCAAGCCTTGATTCGATTTCAGAGGAGCGGACGACCGCATCCCGGCCTTCGCGGAACAGCTTCCACGCGATGCGAAACGCCCGCTTGGCGAAGTACGGCAACGAGAAGGGATGATACGAGCGAGCCATCATCAGCACGCCCACGATTCCGAGGGTCGCACCGGCAATCGATAGCAGGAATCCCAGAGATCCAACCATGTTCGTCGAGTAGTTCGTTGCTACGGAATATAGACTTCGACGACGTGAACGATGTCACTGGTCTCGTAAAGTACAGCGAATCTTCCCACATCTACACGGAAAAGTGCGCCGCCGGAGGCGCCTGTCCCGAGTACGGGAAACCCGTGCCCCGAGCCCGCAGCCACGTCCACCAGAGCTTCGCAGACAGCGTCGACCTCTTCATCGCTGGGAGCAAAACCGATGAATCGCTCATAGGCACACTCGGCAAACCTTACCGATTTCCGTGAACGAGACGCCATGCTGCCCCCGATAGGATACAGCTACGAAGCAGGTTTGTGCTCTCCAATCGGCGGCCTCATGCGCGCCTCTGTGGTGCAGGCAGGCCGATGATATCCTGATCGAAAATGCTTTCAGCGGTGTTCGTGGGGGCTTGGTCGTTGAGGACTATCCAGACTACCCGAAAGGGCCGCGTGTCCTTGTGCTGCCGCAGGATCGGAATGGCAAGCCGATACACGTGTTGAGGGGCATCCCGACAGCAGCGAACAGCCCGGCCGTGAGCATCACCGCGTACAGGCCCGATCCGGACCGCTGGACGGAGGACTTCTCAAGGAGGGTCTCGTGAGCAAAGGACGCCGCAAGAAATTTGTGCACAAGGGACGATACGCGGCGGAGGTGAAGGTTGAGGTGATCGAGTCGGACACCGGCTGGGCGCCGTACTTGTCGCTGCCCGATGCCCGCAAGCTGGATGAAGTCCGCCAGGCACTCCGCAAGGGAGACCTTAAGGCCGCAGCCCGGCTCGGCCGCGTGTATGAGCTAACACCTGTCACGGTCTAGCCACCGGCGGAGCGGCGACTCACTCAAGATTCCTGGTGGCTTGTTGAAGCCCAATGATAATGTCCCCTTGAGCGCCCAATAGAAATGTCCCCTACTCTGAGGCTCCGAAGGAGGAGCCGAGAGTGGGAAGGACATGGATGAGTGCCAAGGAGTTGAGGCGCGGCGAAGTGCTGAGCCGAGTGAAACGAGGGGAACTGAAGTTGACCGAAGCCGCCGAGCTGCTGGAGGTCAGCTACCGCCATGCGAAGCGTCTGAAGAAGCGTTACCGTGCGGGCGGGGCCAAGGCTTTGGTGCACGGTAACGTCGGCCGTGCTTCGAACCGAGTCGATCAGAAGCGACGCCAGCAGGTTCTCGAGTTGGTGCGCGAGAACTATGCGGGCGAGGGGCACGAGCGCTTCGGGCCGACGCTGGCGTCGGAACATCTGGCAGCCGACCACGGCCTGGAAGTGCCGCGCGAAACACTGCGGCGCTGGATGCTCGCCGCGGGTCTGTGGAGCCGCCGTCGCAAGCGCCAACCGCATCGCACCCGGCGCCAACGCAAAGCGCACTTCGGCGAGCTGATTCAACTCGACGGTTCGCACCACCACTGGCTGGAAGAACGCGGCCCGAAAGCCTGTCTGATGAACTTCGTCGATGACGCGACCGGTGTGGCGCTGTGCCGTTTCTCGGACCAGGAAACGACCTGGGCCGCGGCCGATCTGCTCGCAGCCTGGGTGCGTCAACACGGCGTTCCCAAGGCGTTGTACTGCGACTGGAAAAACGTCTACCAGCGCCAGCCGACGTCGCGGGAAGCGCTGGCAGGCATCAAGCCCGAGACGCAGTTCGGGCGCATGTGTGCCAAGCTCGGCATTACGATCATGGCGGCTTCCTCGCCGCAAGCCAAGAGCCGAGTGGAGCGCCATCACGGCACGCACCAAGACCGCCTGATCAAGAAGATGCGGCTGCGCGGGATCGTCGAGTACGAGGCGGCGAACCGTTATCTCGACGAGGAGTACTTGGCCGAGCACAACGAGCGCTTCGCCTGTGAGCCGGCGGCGGCAGCGGACTTTCACCAGGCGCTCCCCCGCGGCACCGAGCTGCGAGGGGTGTTCTGTTGCGAGTACGAACGGGTGGTGAGCAACGACCGGGTGGTGCGTTTCGAGAATCGTTGTTTGCAGTTGAAGCCGAAACGCAACCAGGGCGTGGGGGCGGGGGCACGGGTGACGGTCCAACAGTGGCGCGATGAGAGCTTGCAGGTGAGGGTTGACGGGCACGAGATCGAGCACGACGTGATCGCCACGCCGACGCCACAGCTGCGGACGAAGCCAGCACCACAGCAGCGTCCGGGGGGCGGGCGCAAGCCGGCGGCGGACCACCCCTGGCGGCGGTATTAACCGGGCACATGGGTAACACATGATGCCAAGCACATAGGTAACACTTTGAGGCATAGAACATTTCTGGGAGGGAATGCTTTATGCCGTGGCAGGAGACCTGTGTGCGAGACGAGAGAACCCATTTTATCGTGGACTGGGAAAGAGACGAGGAGTCGATGGCCGAGCTGTGCCGGCGCTACTCGGTGAGCCGCAAGACCGGCTACAAATGGCTGCAGCGCTACCAGCAGCAGAGCTGGGAAGGTTTGCAGGACCACTCCCGGGCGCCGCAACGCCATCCCGGTCAGACCGCGGCCGCGATCGAGCAAGAGATTCTCGCTCTGCGGGCGCAGCACAGTCGCTGGGGTGCGGTCACCTTGAGGGCGCGGCTGCAGCGAAGGCAGCCCGACGTGGCATGGCCGGCGGTGAGCACGATCGGAAACCTGCTGCGACGACACGGTCTGAGCGTGCCCCGACGACGCCGGCCCCGCGCCGCACCGACCCCGCTGCCGCTGACGCCAGGCAAGCAGCCCAACCAGGTTTGGTGCGCCGACTTCAAAGGCTGGTTTCGCACCCAAGACGGCCGGCGCTGCGATCCCTTAACGATCTCGGACGCGGCCAGCCGCTACCTGTTGCGGTGCCAGGCGGTGACGAAACCGGACGGGGACCATGTTCGGCCGTTGTTCGAGGCGACGTTTCGAGAGTTTGGACTGCCGCGGGTGATGCGTACCGACAACGGGCCGCCGTTTGCGACCCTGGCGGTGCACGGGCTGGGGCGGCTGGCAGTGTGGTGGATCAAGTTGGGGATCTGTCCCGAGCGGATCGAGCCGGGACATCCGGAACAGAACGGGCGGCATGAGCGGATGCACCGTACGCTGAAGCAAGAGACCGCCGCGCCGCCAGCGGCGAATCTGCGAGCGCAGCAACGGGCGTTTGATGGCTTTCGCAGCGACTACAACGAGGAGCGACCGCACCAGGGACTGGAGTTGCGAACCCCTGGTGAGTGTTATCACGGCGCGGCGCGGGCGTATCCGTCGCGGGTGGACGAGCCGGAGTATGCGGCGCCGATGCAGGTGCGGCGCGTGATGGATGGGCGGATTCGCTGGCGGCGTCAACGAGTGTTCGTCGGCAAGGGACTCAACGGGGAGCGGGTCGGGGTGGAGGAGATCGAGGAGGGCGTGTGGCGAGTGTGGTTTTCCTTTTATGAGTTGGGAGTATTCGAGGAACGAGAGCGGCGGTTGCGCCCGAGCAAGGGCCCAGCGGCGGGCCCTTCGTCCGGGGGTGGGACTTGACTCTGGTCGCCCTCCGGGCTCCCTGCGTCAAGCCCCACCCCGGACGAAAAGTGTTACCTATGTGCTTGGCATAAAGTGTTACCCATGTCCCGGTCAGCACAGGCGAGCTGTGTTACGGAAAAAACGGGCTGCGAATACATAAGAGGGCTGTGGAAATGCCGGGTCGGATGGAAAGCGTGGAAAATCTCTCGAGGCAGCAGTACCGGGTTCGAGGAGCGGTGGATGGTTTTCCACCCTTCCCACCGCCCCTTGGAAATCGCTACGCGATTCCCACAGTTCCACAGCCCCGACGACGACGATATCTCTCCTACAAACAAGAAACACAAGGGGACACTTCTATCGAGCTACCGAGGGGGACATTTCTATTGGGCGTTGACAAAGATTCCTGGTGGCTTTGACGTTTACCCTGAAAAGTAGTAGCCTGTCCCCCAGTTTGCCTCTTCGAATGGCCCTGCGTGGCCCTTCAGGGTCTGGTTCAGGCCCCGTCCCCGTCCGAGCCCCCCAGTGCGGGGCAGCCTCCTCCCCGATTCATCCAAAGACAAACCTATATCCCGGATCGAGCACCCTCTCGACAGGATCGAAAAGCAGCATCAGCTCTCGAATCAGGTAAGGATTGGTGCGGCCTTGTGTGACCGCGTTTCGGATCACCTCAAGGCCATGCTGTACGCCGCTTGACTCGTCGATATCGACGTCCGCTGCCAGTTCTCCGCTCTGCTTGTGGCGCATGAAAGTGACCTGGAGGTTCGCATGGTCGTCCCTGCTCTTGAAGCTGTCTTCCAGTTGAAACCCGCTCAACGGCTTGTGAAGTGCTTTTGGAGCGGACTTGAACCGATCAGACTTCCGCAGCGCCTCTGGCATGCCCGAATCGACCGAGCAGAAGCATCGATCCTGACGAATGACCTGGGCCGCGCGGACAAACCGAAAGCAGCGGGCGGCAGATACATGGCTTGCCTTCGTGAAGATATTAAGCAAACACGCCTTCCGCAACGGTCCCAGAGCATCGTATAGGCCCTTGCCTTGGAGCCCCAACAGATCGTTGTCCTCTGACTTCGGAGCCCGCATCCGGGCAATGTCCAAGAAGCTTCGCAGCGGCGACCCCAACGCGGAGAAGCTTGGTGCCTTGATATCCCGGACGCGCTTCGGTTTCACCATCAGCCGGATGTGAGATTCGCTCGGCGTATTGACCTTCTTCTCAAGAATGATCTGAGCTTGGTATCCACTTGACTCAGGTGACCCCAAGATGTAGTGTAGGGCCTGGTGGAGGATTACCCGCGCGACCAACTCGAATTCGAGTCTCGCTTTGCGAGCGAGGAGGCTTGCCGCGACTATCTGTTCGCCTTGCGCTGGCCAGAGGGTTTCCGCTGTCCAAGGTGTGGGCATGAGCGCGCTTGGCCGGTGCGCAAAGTGTGGTTCGAATGCGCTCGCTGCGGGCGGCAAACCTCCGTCACCGCCGGCACGATCTTTCAAGACACACGCAAGCCGCTGCGGCTGTGGTTCCGGGCGATGTGGACCATCACCACGCAGAAGAATGGGGCCAGCGCCCTGGGTCTACAGCGCGTTCTGGGACTGGGCAGTTACCAAACCGCCTGGCCTTGGATGCACAAGCTGAGGCGAGCGATGGTGCGCCCGGGGCGGGAGCGATTGACGGGCCTCGTCGAGGTCGATGAGACCTACTGGGGCGCTGAAGAAGAAGGGGTAATCGGCCGGCAGACCGAGCGTAAAGCGTTGATTGCAGTCGCCGCGGAAGAGAGAGGCGCCGGGCTGGGGCGCATCCGCATGCAGCGCGTTCAGAACGCCTCGGCGGCCAGTTTGATGCCCTTCGTCGAGGAGTCGGTCGAGCCGGGCAGCGTGGTTGTTACCGACAACTGGTCGGGCTACGATCCGCTCAAGAAGAAGGACTACCAGCGTCGTATCATCTCGATTAACAACCGCCGCGAGCAGGCCTCGCAGCTACTGCCGAGGGTGCACTTGGCGATCTCGCTACTCAAGCGCTGGATGCTGGGCACGCATCAGGGGGCGGTCAGCCACGAGCATCTGGACTACTATCTCGACGAGTTCGTGTTCCGCTTCAATCGGCGCAGATCACGCAGTCGGGGCAAGCTCTTCTACCGCCTTGTGCAGCAGGCCATGGCGGTGGAGCCGACGCCGTACCGCTCGATCGTCGCCGATTGGGACGCTAAGACGCTGTGAGCCCAACTACAAGATGTTGGGGTCACCTGAGTCAAGTGGATACCCGGCTGATCTGAAACATGCCGTAGCTGCGAAAGTTCCGGTTGGTGAGCCGTACGGTGTAAAGGGTGCCGGGGCCCCCACGGCATTGGATGTCGCCTACGACAAGATCCGTCTCGCCGGTAAGCGGAAACTCGGCATCCATCGGAGTGCCGCCGGCCGAACCACTCTTCGGACTGAAGTCAACGAGCAGCTTTCCTTCGATCCCCTCGTCGAGAAGGTCCGTTACGTGAAGTTTCAATTTCCCTTTGGGCATGTCACTAGTATATAGCGGCATTTCCGCGGAACAGGGGCCATCGTTTCCGATTGCCGAACCGAATGGTTCCGTCCATCCCAGGGGATGTACGGCGGGCCGTCCGCACAATTGTGGCTGTGCGGTGGTCTGGCTAGATAGCAGTCAACGCGGCTCGCTGCCTAAGCCAGGATCTCTCGGACAACGCGCCCGTGGACATCGGTGAGGCGCTGCTCGCGGCCGCCGAAGTTGTAGGTGAGTTTCTCGTGGTCGAGGCCGAGCAGGTGCAGGATCGTCGCGTGTAAGTCGTGGATGGTGACCGGGTGGCTCGCTACCTGATCGCCCAACTCATCCGTCTCGCCGTAGGTGACGCCGCCCTTGACGCCGCCGCCGGCCATCCAGATCGTGAAGCAGAACGGATGGTGGTCGCGTCCGTCGCCGTTGCCGGTGTCGGGCGTGCGCCCGAACTCGCCCGACCACACGAGCAGCGTCCGGTCAAAGAGACCTCGCGACTTCAGGTCCTCGATCAGCGCCGCGATGGCCTGATCGGTGACGAAGGCGTTCTTCTCGTGGTCCTTCTTGAGACTGGTGTGCTGGTCCCAGGTACCGTTCATCCCGAACAGGTTCGGGCACGTCACCTCGACAAACCGCACGCCGGACTCGACCAGCCGCCGCGCGCGCAGGCACTGCAAGCCGTACAGCCGCTTCGGCTTGTCTTCGGAATCGAGCCCGTAGAGCTTCTTGGTCGCTTCCGTTTCCTTGGCCAGGTCGAGAACATCGGGCACGAGCGACTGCATGCGATACGCCAGCTCGTAGTTCGAGATCGCCGATTCCACCACGCCGGCGCCGCCGGTGCGGCCGAGGAAGTCGCGGTCCTGTTGCAGCAAGGCGTCGAGCTTGGCCCGTTGGACGCGCTTATCCTCGTCGGCCGGCGCGATGTTGCTGACCGGCGGGCCTTGATCGCGAACGTGGGTTGCCTGGTACGTCCCGGGCAAAAAGCCGTTCGAGAAGTTCTCGATGCCGCCCGGCGGGATCGACGCGTCCCGCAGCAGCACGTAGCCCGGCAGGTTCTGGTTTTCGCTTCCCAGCCCGTAATTAACCCACGAGCCGAGGCTTGGGAAGCCGCCGAAGTTGCGTCCGGTGTGCAGGAACACGTTGCCGCGCGCGTGCAGCGGGAACTCCGATTTCATCGAGCGGACGATCGCCAGATCATCGACCCACTTGGCCGTGTGCGGGAACAGCTCGCTGACCGGCGCGCCGCACTGGCCGTACTGCTTGAACTCCCACAGGCACCGCAGCCACTTGCGGTCGGGGCCGGAGAGATAGTTGTCGAGCTTCGCGGGTTTGCCGTCCAGCCCGGCGAGCTTCGGCTTGGGGTCGAAGCTCTCCATGTGCGACACGCCGCCGGGCATGAACAGGAAGATGACGTTCGTAGCCTTGGGCGCGAAGTGGGGCTTGGGTGCGAGGTGTGGCTTGGGAGCCGCGCCGGCCGCGAGCGCTGCAAAGGAAAGATACCCGAACCCATTCGACGCGAGCCGCAAAGCCTCGCGGCGGGTCATGGCCTTGACGCTGCCCGGACAACCGTTGCTACCCAAGTGCCGTTTCATATAACTTGCCGCTTCATGTGTTGCTGCGTCACTCGTGTAGGGGCGGAGCGCTGTCTCCGCCCTCATATTTCTAACTCAAGATGACCTCGCGCCGCTGAAACAACCGAGCCCCGAACGCAAGTGAGGGGTAAATCCCCCGCCGGTGGCATAGCCGCTGCGTACCGTCACTGGTGTGCCGGGCTCGGTTTCGCCATTCCCGCCGGTCGCCCTGAGGTCGCACACCCGCTGAGTTCACCGCCTCCACCAGTCTACTGAATGTACAAAAACTCCTTGAGATTCAAAACCGCGTGCGCCAAGTCTTTCCATACCTCAGCGTTATCAATCAACTCGGCCCGCGGCACCTCATACAAACTGGCCAACTCGGCCGCCAGTCCACGGAATCGCTCTTCCTCCACACCGGTCGGCCCGCGCCCCAACGCCGTGCGGAACAACTCCGCGATGCGCTCCTCAACCGACCCGGCGGGCCGCGCGAGCAACTTTTCAGCGCAAGTCTTCGCCTCGCTGATCACGAAAGGGTCGTTGAGCAGCGTCAGCGCCTGAGCCGGAACGTTCGTCACATCGCGTCGGCCGCGCGTCACCAGGGGGCTCGGGTAGTCAAACGTATCGAGAAACTCCGTGCCCTCCATCCGGGTGACCTTGAGGTAGATACTTCGCCGCCCCTCGCCGTCGAGCGCGCCGGAAAACAGCCGGCGGTACTCCTTCGCCTCCGCGCGGTGCGGATGGACGCTTGGGCCATACATCGAATCGCTCAACTTGCCCGACGTGAGCAGGATCGAGTCGCGCAACGATTCGCCCTGCAAACGCCGCAGCGGATAGTGATGCAGCAACTCGTTCTGCGGGTCGGCTTCCGAGGCGCGCGCCGAGGCTTCGCTCTTCTGCCGGAACGTTTCCGACAGCACCAGCAAACGGACCAACTTCTTAACCGACCAGCCGTCCTCGACGAATCGCGCGGCCAAGTAGTCAAGCAACTCGGGGTGCGTGGGCTTATCGCCGATGACGCCCAGATTGTCGACCGAGGCGACAATCCCTCGCCCGAACAAGTGATGCCAAATGCGGTTCACCATGACGCGCGCCGTGAGCGGATTGTCGGGGCTCGCGATGACCTCGGCCAGCTCCCGTCGGCCGCTTCCCTCGGAGGCGAACGGTTCCTTGCCCAACAAGTACCGCAAGAAACGACGTGGTGCGGGTTTGCCGAAACTCTTCGGTCCTCCGCCCACCAGGACAGCGAAGTCGCGCCCGGGTCCGCCGTCCGCCAGCCCTTCCACCGTGCGGGGCGCCGACAGGGTTGCCTCGATTGTGCGGTATTCGGCGATCAGTGAAAGCAGCCGCGCGTTCGCGTCCCTGCGGTTCGAGAGCAGCTCATTGCTCACGAGCCAGTTGAGCCATCGTGCGTCGTCGTCGTTCGCACGACCGGTGGCCCAGTTCTTGACGGCCGTCTTGACCGCACCGGCGTAGCGGCCGGCGAACCCCTGCCAGTCCGCAACCACGCCACCCTCGAACAGCCGTATCAGATGCGACAGCTCCTCGCGCGGCGTCTCGTCCACGTCGTGCAACACGGCATCGACAACGCCGAAGTAAGACGTGGGCGTGTCGATGTATTCCTCGGGGCCGCCGAGTCGCTTAGGGCGGTCGGGGATGCGCGGGTTCTCCCACTTGGTGATGAGTTCTACGAAGACCGGGAGCCGCTCCTGCTCGGCTTGTGTCTCGAGCTTGTTCCACTGCATCGCGCGGTCGAGCACCTGGTACTTCTCGCCGATGGCGCAGTTGTCGATGACGGTGCGGTGCGCGCCCAACATGCCACCCATGGCGCGAAGGCTGAGATACTTCTTCCCTTCCCTTCCCTCTTGCTGAAGTCCCCGGGGCAAACTCGGCGACCGCACCGCCCCGTTCAAGCGCGCCGACATCGTGTGGGTATAGAGGCCCGCCGGGAAGATGCCCGTCACGGTCCGGTCGCCTTCCGGCGCGACGGCGAACTCACCACTCGGCGACGGGCCCTCGCGGAGCCCCATCCCGGACACGCGCCACCCCGCCGCGACTTCGGACCGGAAGTTCCCGAACGGCTCGAAGTTCGCGCGGTTGAACTCTGTGCGCTCAAAATCCTCCTTGCGGTAGCGCTCGGCCACGTCGGCGGCAGCCAGTTCGAACGATCTCGCGCCGCCGGCCATCGCGTCCAGCAGAATCGCCCACGGATTCCCAGGGTTAGCGAAGCCGTGGTCCGGACAGGTCAGCACGGCGCGCCAAGCGTCGAGGCGTTCACGGTCCAGACGTTTGCGATCCAGCGACGCGGCCTGATCCTGCCCGCCGGCCCCTGCCTCCGGCGGCGTCAGGGCCAGAAGATACGGCAGCGCCTCCTCGGCTTCCTGAAGCCAAACCTTAGCCAACTCGCCGCGGATCTTCTGTTTCAGCCCCTTCAGCTTCGCGATTGCGTCCCGGTTGACCTCGGGCGTATCGATCGAATGCGTGACGATCCGGCTGCTGTTGAGGATGCCGTAGAGCCCATAGTAGTCCTCGGTCGGGATGGGATCGAGCTTGTGGTCGTGGCAACGCGCGCACGAGACGGTGAGTCCCTGGAAGGTCTTGGTCAATGTGTCGATCCCGTTGTCCATCACGTCGAGCGCGATGCCGCGGAACTTGATGCAGTCGTCGTGGCCGGCCTCGCCGAGACGATAGAAGGCCGTGCCGATAACCGACTCGTTGATCTGCTCGTCGTGGTTGATGCGGGGTTCGTCGAGTAGATCGCCGGCGACGTGTTCGCGCACGAGTTGGTCGTAGGGCACGTCCTGGTTGAAGGCGCGGATCAAGTAGTCGCGGTAGCGCCACGCACCAATGATTTCGTAGTTCCACTCGTAGCCGCGCGTTTCGCCGTACCGCACCAAGTCGAGCCAATGCCGCGCCCAGTGCTCGCCGAAGCGCGGCGACGCGAGCAGGCGGTCGACCAATCGTTCGTACGCATCCGGGGACTGGTCTGCGGCGAACCGATCGGCTTCTTCCGCCATCGGCGGCAGCCCGGTGAGTACGTAACTCAAGCGGCGGATCAGCACGCGCCGGTCGGCCGGCTCCGCGGGCGCAAGTTTCGCCTCGGCGAGCGCTTGGTAGACGAAACGATCGGCCGGGTGGCGAGACCATCGTGCGGCGTCCGCTCCCTGACCCGGCGTCTCCCCAGGCAGGTCGGGAAGCGCCGGCTTGGTCACCGGCTGGAACGCCCAGTGCTCTCGTGCCAACGTTTCGTAGTGGTCGTTGCCGGCGGACTCGGCCCCAGGTACAAACGCCGGCCAGAACGCCCCCCGGCGAACCCACTCCGCCAGCGCCTCGACCTCCGTCTCGGCGAGTTTGCCGCCCATGGGCATCTGCAAGCCCATCTGCGAGTCGTCGTGCCGCACCGCCTGGACCAGCAGACTTGCGTCCGGCTTGCCCGCAACGACCGCCGGACCGCGCTTGCCGCCCACGAGCATCGCCTCGCGCGAGTCAAGCCTCAGCTCGTTGAACTGTTTGTCGGGCCCGTGGCAGCTATAGCAATTCACCGCCAAGACGGGCCGCACGCGCGTCTCGAAAAACTCGACGTCCGCCGGCGATGGTTCCCCCTGTGCTTGCCCCGGCGCTTGGGCGGCGGCAGGCACACCAAGCCCGCAAGCCATCGCAACGGCGATAAGCATCAAACCAAACTGCATCACATCAGCCTGACCGACCCTCCCCGCGCTGTCAAGACGCGTCAGCAGTTCGAAGCCCCCTACGGTCAACTCCTACAACCGCAACTTTGCCGCGAGCCGCAACCAGCCGCGCAGCCACCCCTGTAGGGGTTGACCGCAGCGTCAACTCCGCCAGTTCCGTCTTCCACGATGAACGAGTCCCAGAACGATCCCCCAGCGAAACACACCTGTTTCAATGCATAGGTAGTGGCAAAGAGGAATCCTCCCGGGGGCAAAATGCTGAGAGCGGCCACGCGGTCGGCTCAGAGCCAATCCCAGGAGGATTCCATGCCAGAACTCTACTACATCGGACTCGATGTCCATAAGAAAAGCATCAGCTTCTGCATCAAAACCGGGGACGGAACGATCGTCCAGCGCGGTCAGGTCGCGGCCACTCGCGCCGCCCTGACCGCTTGGGCGTCAGCCCTCGAGCGCCCTTGGGTGGGCGCGCTCGAAGCCACCCTGTTTACCGGCTGGATTTACGATCACCTCCAGCCCTTCGCCCAGGAACTGCAAGTCGCACACCCGGCCATGCTCAAGGCCATCGCCTGCGCCAAGAAGAAGAACGACCGTCTCGACGCCACCAAGATCAGTGACCTGCTGCGCTGCAACCTGCTGCCGCGCTGCTACGTGGCGCCGCCTGCCCTGCACGAGTTGCGGCGCGTGCTGCGCTATCGCAATCTGCTGCTGGGCGAAGCCGTCCGCATGAAGAACAAAATCAGCGGGCTACTGATGGAAGTGGGCGAACCCTACGATGCCCGGCGGCTGCACGGGCGCAACTATTTCTACTCCTATCTCGACAGCCTGCGCGACACGCCCGAGTCGGTGATCGAGCTGCTCGCCATCACCCGCGGCAGCCTGGAAATGTTCGATCGTTTGCAGCAGGAGTTACTGCGCGGATTGCGGCGCCATCCGCTGTTGCGGGAACGCGTCGAGTTGCTGCAGTCGATTCGCGGCGTGGGGGAGGTGACGGCGTTGACCTGGGCGCTGGAGACCGTCGAGCCCGAGCGCTTCGGTTCGCTGGGCCAGGCGGTGAGTTACTGTGGGTTGTGTTCGGCACAGCGCGAGTCGGCCGGCAAGACGCAGCGGGGACCGCTGTCGAAGCAGCGCAACAAGCATTTGCAGCGGGTGCTGATCGAGGCGGCGAAACTCGCGCCGCGCTGGAACCCGCAACTGCACGACGTCCATGAGCGGGAGTTGACGCGCGGGTCTCGCAATCGCGCGACGTTGGCCGTGGCGCGCAAGTTGGTGGCGTATCTGCGGGCCGTGGACACCAGTGGCCGCGCGTTCGTGCCGCGGGTTGCGGCCGAGGCGTAACGAGGAGAATTTGCTTTTTTTCTGTTAAAAGGAGAAACGAAGAGTTTCATCGACGCTGTGCGGTGTCACGAGCGGCCCGCCGGTCCTCGCCTGTTGGGGACTACGCGAAGGAGTTTGCTGGGAGTTTCCTGGGAAATTTCTGATGCGTCCGTATCTCTGTTTCGAGGCCGGCGGGCCTGAAAACCCAAACTGAATCTTCCGCGACGGTCCCCCGGCCGGTACGGTGGGGCGACCCGATGCGCGCACATGGATGTCTGGTCACGTGACTCGTTGACCTTGCGACTTGATTCGCAAAAACGCTCGGGCTGCGAAGCGTCACTGCTGAAGACAACGCCCCCGCTGACGGGAGGATTCGGATGACTGCGTCCATCCTTGACAGATACCTATCATGGATGTCCCCGACTTTCTCAAGTCCGATCATGCTCAGTTCTCTTCACCTCATCGCGCACTTGCCTCGCGGTTTTTTCCTGCCAATTGGTATTCATCGGGCTCCAATCCACCGGGATGTCTTCTATCTGGCGATTCATTGTGCTCCGAATTGCGTAAACTAGGTCAGGCCACTACTGTCCCAACGTCGATTCGTAGAAACTCCGTAAGTCACGATTTCACAGCGTGACAGGGTTGGTTTCAAGGCAAATCGATTTGAACGCCATCTGGGCCTGCCTGCCTGTACGATGCTGGGTCATGCATGTCGGACGGACCGTTTTCTCGCAGCTGATGGATTTGTTCCCCTGGGTTGAGTTCCGCTGTTGCGTCGAGCGCTACCGGGGAAATCACAAGGTCCAGCGCTTTTGTTGTCTCGACCAGTTCCTGTGTCTCGCTTTCGCCCAACTCACCTCGCGCGAGAGTCTGCGCGATATCGAAGTTTGTCTCCGCGCCGTACAACCACGGCTCTACCATATGGGCTTTCGCGGCAACATCTCCCGTAACACGCTGGCGAACGCCAACTTGAAACGCGACTGGCGCATCTACGCCGAGGTCGCCCAGATCCTCATCCGCCAAGCCCGGCAACTCTACTCCCACGAAAATCTGGGGCTGGAATTGGAGCAGACAGCCTACGCCCTGGACTCCACCACCATCGATCTGTGCTTGTCGTTGTTCCCGTGGGCTCCCTTCCAACGCACGAAAGCAGCCGTGAAGGTCCATACCCTGTTGGACCTGCGCGGCAGTATTCCCAGCTTTATTCGCGTGACGTCGGCGCATGTCAGCGATGTCAGCGTGTTGGATGATCTCGTGCTGGAGCCGGGGGCCTGCTATGTCATGGACCGCGGTTACATTCATTTTGCCCGCCTCTACCGGTTCACGCTGGCTGCCACTTTCTTCGTAGTACGGGCTCGAACCAACATGCAGTACCGCCGCCGCTACTCCCATCGCGTGGACAAAACGACGGGCCTACGCTCAGATCAGACGATCGTACTCACCGGCCAGGATTCGGCCCGCGACTATCCCGCCCCCGCTCGGCTGATCCGCTATTGGGATGAGCCGCAGGACCTTCGCCTGCGTTTCCTGACGAACAATTTTCTGTTGCCTGCGCTCACGATCGCGCAGCTTTACAAGCGCCGCTGGGACGTGGAATTGTTCTTCAAGTGGATCAAACAACACCTCCGCACCAAGAAGTTCTACGGCACGTCGGCGAACGCGGTGAAGACGCAGATCTGGGCCGCCGTGATCGTCTATCTGATGGTGGCGATTCTGAAGAAACAGCTCGACATCGAGGCCAGTCTCTCCCGAATTCTACAGATTCTCAGCGCCACCGTTTTCGAGAAGCTGGGTATCCACTTGACTCAGGTGACCCCAAGATGTAGTGTAGGGCCTGGTGGAGGATTACCCGCGCGACCAACTCGAATTCGAGTCTCACTTTGCGAGCGAGGAGGCTTGCCGCGACTAGCTGTTCGCCTTGCGCTGGCCAGAGGGTTTCCGCTGTCCAAGGTGTGGGCATGAGCGCGCTTGGCCGGTGCGCAAAGTGTGGTTCGAATGCGCTCGCTGCGGGCGGCAAACCTCCGTCACCGTCGGCACGATCTTTCAAGACACACGCAAGCCGCTGCGGCTGTGGTTCCGGGCGATGTGGACCATCACCACGCAGAAGAATGGGGCCAGCGCCCTGGGTCTACAGCGCGTTCTGGGACTGGGCAGTTACCAAACCGCCTGGCCTTGGATGCACAAGCTGAGGCGAGCGATGGTGCGCCCGGGGCGGGAGCGATTGACGGGCCTCGTCGAGGTCGATGAGACCTACTGGGGCGCTGAAGAAGAAGGGGTAATCGGCCGGCAGACCGAGCGTAAAGCGTTGATTGCAGTCGCCGCGGAAGAGAGAGGCACCGGGCTGGGGCGCATCCGCATGCAGCGCGTTCAGAACGCCTCGGCGGCCAGTTTGATGCCCTTCGTCGAGGAGTCGGTCGAGCCGGGCAGCGTGGTTGTTACCGACAACTGGTCGGGCTACGATCCGCTCAAGAAGAAGGACTACCAGCGTCGTATCATCTCGATTAACAACCGCCGCGAGCAGGCCTCGCAGCTACTGCCGAGGGTGCACTTGGCGATCTCGCTACTCAAGCGCTGGATGCTGGGCACGCATCAGGGGGCGGTCAGCCACGAGCATCTGGACTACTATCTCGACGAGTTCGTGTTCCGCTTCAATCGGCGCAGATCACGCAGTCGGGGCAAGCTCTTCTACCGCCTTGTGCAGCAGGCCATGGCGGTGGAGCCGACGCCGTACCGCTCGATCGTCGCCGATTGGGACGCTAAGACGCTGTGAGCCCAACTACAAGATGTTGGGGTCACCTGAGTCAAGTGGATACCCGGCTTCGAGAAAACGCCCATTTTACAGGTGTTGGAGGGCCTCGATTCCCAACTTCCACCACTCCATCCCTCCAACCAACTGACTCTATTCGACTTATGATGGGACAGTAGTGAATCCCATGCCTCATTCCACGTACCTCCCCGAGTTGATGGGTCACTCAACGATCGATCCCACTGGGAGCTTCGAAGCGGGTTCCTACGCCTCGTTCACTCTGACCTACACGGCCGGACGGTTCGGGATGGATGATACGGCCAGCTTGAAGATCGTCTTCCGCTTCGCGGCCGACATGGGCCGCTTGCAGTTCGACGATCCCGGCGGCGCCAATTACGTGACTGTCGAGGCCGGCAACGGCGCCGTTCTCGAGACGCGCTACGACCCCAAGGGCAACCTTCGTCCCTGGGACAAGACGCTGTATATCAAGATCGTCAAGGGCTTCATGCAAGAGGGAGACCGAATCGTGGTGCGGTTCGGCGACCCGCGAGAGGGCTCGCCCGGTTTGCGGCTGCAAACGTTTTGCGAGGAGACGTTCGAGTTCCGCGTGCTGGTGGATGCGATCGCAACCTATCACTACGTCGAGTTGCCCAATCCGCCGACGATCGCCATCGTGCCTGGCCCGCCTGCCGTGTGGAAGGCCGTGCTGCCGACGCTACGGCCGTGCGGCGAGCCGTTTCGCCTGGGTCTCAAGGCGGAAGACCTATGGGGAAACCCCAGTGACCAGGCGGATGCGACCGTATCGCTGCACCCAAGCAGGCCCATCAAGGGCCTGCCTGAGACGGTGACTCTCGCACCGGGCCAGTTCACCGCGGTTGCGGACAACCTGACTGTGGAAGAACCGGGCGAGTTGACGATTGACGTTCTCGACGCGGGGGGCGATGTGCTGGGGAGTAGCAATCCGCTTCGGATCGTCGGGTCGGCCGATGTGCTGCCCTACTGGGGCGATCTACACGGGCAAAGCGAAGAGACCGTCGGCACCAATTCGGTCCGTGACTATTTCGCGTTCGCTCGCGACCGGGCCTTCGTCGACATCTGCGGCCATCAGGGCAACGACTTTCAGATCACCAAAGAGTTCTGGGACGACCTGAACCAAGCCACCGCCGAGTTCGACGAGCCGGGCCGCTTCGTTGCCGTGCCTGGCTATGAATGGTCGGGCAACACCGCGCTTGGAGGCGACCGCAACGTCTTCTTCCGGCAAGAAGGGCGGACCATTCGGCGCTCGTCGCACGCCTTGATCGAAGACCGCTCAGACCTCGCCACCGACTGTCACACCGCCGCCGAGTTGTTTGAAGCCCTAGCCGCCGCTGGCGAGGATGCGGTCGTGATCGCCCACGTCGGCGGGCGCTACGCCGACATCAAGATGGCGCACGATGGGCGATTCGAGCGCTCGGTCGAGGTGCACTCGGCGTGGGGGACGTTCGAGTGGCTGCTCGATGACGCCTTCGAGGCGGGGTACCGGGTTGGCGTGATTTGCCACAGTGACGGGCACAAAGGCAGGCCGGGCGCAAGCTATCCGGGCGCGTCGTGGTTCGGAGCATACGGTGGCCTCACCTGCTACCTACTGCCCGAATTGACCCGCGATGCACTGTTTGACTGCCTGCGAAAGCGCCGCCACTATGGCACCACCGGCGCGCGTATGCTTCTCGACGTTCGGGCCTCGTTCGCCTCGCCGGCGGAACGGTTTGAGGAAGACCCCCAGCTTGGGCCTTCGCGGGCCGAACCCGTCAAGGAGGCACTGATGGGGGATATCGTGTGCACCGGCGGCGATTCCGTGGTCCTCTCGGTCGATGTCGTCGGTTCCTCACCGATCGAGCGGCTGGAGATTCGCAACGGCCGCGAGTCATTGGAGGTTGTTCGTCCTCATCGCGAGGAGGCGCTTCGAGGCAAGAGAGTACGTGTCGTGTTCGAAGGGGCCGAGTACCGGGGACGGTTCCGCCAAACCGTCTGGGACGGGTCGGCTCGCATCGAAGGCAATCGCATCCTGCGCGCCGAGAAGATCAATTTCTTCAACCCCCTCAAAGCTTTTGAACAGACCGCTGCCGATGCGCTGCGATGGGAAGCCGTCACAACGGGGAACTTCGCTGGGTTCGACGTGTGGCTGGAAGACGCCTCGGCAGGGACTCTACGATTCGAGACCGAGCCGGCTCGGTTCGAGCTGCCTGTCGCGGAAATCGGAGTTGAAGATCGCGTCTACGAATCCGGCAAGCTTGGGCGGCGCGCGCGGGTGTTTCGGCTACCGGATGAAAACCCGCATCGCAAAGTGGTTATCGAGCGAACTGTCGAACTCAAAAGGGGAGTGGACAATCCTCTCTACGTCGCGGTGACCCAAGAGGACGGTCACCGCGCTTGGTCGAGCCCGATTTGGATTGTTGGCTAGCGAAGGGCCGGGCCAAGCATGGTGTGTTGTCGAGGCCGAAGACAAACCTCCCCCGATCGCTCCGTCGGGGAACGCCCTTTCATCAAATCACTAGGGGCGAAAAGCTCCCTGAACAGGAAGCTACTTAGAACGTGGAGGGGCCGGTCTTCCGACCTTCCTTGTTACTCACCCACAGCGCCGGGCCCCCCGTCTCTCGCTATCCGGCAAAGCGGACTCGAAGCAGTTTGACTACTTCTTGCCCTTGCGGCGCGCGGCCCAATAACTCTTCATTCTTTCCGACACGGCCTTTTTTTGCGCGGCGCTCATCTTACGCCGACCCCGCTTCTTGGCGGGCGTGGCCGTCTTGGCCTTCTTCGTCTTGCTGCCGGGCGGGCGGCCGCGGCGCTTCGGCACGTCGTCTCCTTGCAACGCTGCAATAGCACGGTTGAGGCGGTCTCTCTCCGCAGTGAGTAATTCTAGGATGTCAGCCATAACAAGCTAATGCTAACATAGAAGCTGGATATCCACTTGACTCAGGTGACCCCAAGATGTAGTGTAGGGCCTGGTGGAGGATTACCCGCGCGACCAACTCGAATTCGAGTCTCGCTTTGCGAGCGAGGAGGCTTGCCGCGACTATCTGTTCGCCTTGCGCTGGCCAGAGGGTTTCCGCTGTCCAAGGTGTGGGCATGAGCGCGCTTGGCCGGTGCGCAAAGTGTGGTTCGAATGCGCTCGCTGCGGGCGGCAAACCTCCGTCACCGCCGGCACGATCTTTCAAGACACACGCAAGCCGCTGCGGCTGTGGTTCCGGGCGATGTGGACCATCACCACGCAGAAGAATGGGGCCAGCGCCCTGGGTCTACAGCGCGTTCTGGGACTGGGCAGTTACCAAACCGCCTGGCCTTGGATGCACAAGCTGAGGCGAGCGATGGTGCGCCCGGGGCGGGAGCGATTGACGGGCCTCGTCGAGGTCGATGAGACCTACTGGGGCGCTGAAGAAGAAGGGGTAATCGGCCGGCAGACCGAGCGTAAAGCGTTGATTGCAGTCGCCGCGGAAGAGAGAGGCACCGGGCTGGGGCGCATCCGCATGCAGCGCGTTCAGAACGCCTCGGCGGCCAGTTTGATGCCCTTCGTCGAGGAGTCGGTCGAGCCGGGCAGCGTGGTTGTTACCGACAACTGGTCGGGCTACGATCCGCTCAAGAAGAAGGACTACCAGCGTCGTATCATCTCGATTAACAACCGCCGCGAGCAGGCCTCGCAGCTACTGCCGAGGGTGCACTTGGCGATCTCGCTACTCAAGCGCTGGATGCTGGGCACGCATCAGGGGGCGGTCAGCCACGAGCATCTGGACTACTATCTCGACGAGTTCGTGTTCCGCTTCAATCGGCGCAGATCACGCAGTCGGGGCAAGCTCTTCTACCGCCTTGTGCAGCAGGCCATGGCGGTGGAGCCGACGCCGTACCGCTCGATCGTCGCCGATTGGGACGCTAAGACGCTGTGAGCCCAACTACAAGATGTTGGGGTCACCTGAGTCAAGTGGATACCAGGCACATAGAAAACCTATCTCGGACTACACCCACCGAGATTTTTTCTAACAAGCTCGGGAGACGCGCCTGGGATGGAAACCGTTCGATTGTCCAGCACAAATCTGGAAGTCTCACGGGCCTGCATGGGGACCATGACCTTTGGGTCCCAAGCCGACGTAGAAGAGTCTCGGCGCATGGTGGACTGCTGCTTAGACGCCGGAGTCAACTTCTTTGATACCGCCAACGTATACAACCAAGGGCGCTCGGAAGAGATCTTGGGCGAGGTGTTGGGCGCCAGGCGCGCCGACATCGTTCTGGCCAGCAAGGTTCGGGGAAGAATGGAGGGTCCGCCGGCCTACGGAGGCCTTTCGCGTGAGGCGATCCGCCGCGGAATCGAAGAGTCGTTGCGCCGGTTGGGCACCGACTATCTCGACATCTATTACCTTCACCAACCTGACCAGGACGTTCCGGTTGAGGAAACATTGCAGGTGATCGAGGAGCTGCGCCAAGAAGGGAAGATTCGATACCCGGCGGTGTCAAACTACAGCGCCTGGCAAATGTGCGAGATTCACTGGTTGTGTGAAAAGAACGGCTATGAGCCGCCCTGGATCTCCCAACCGATGTACAACTTGACGGCGCGAGGTATCGAGCAGGAATACCTCGCGTTTACCGAACGCCGCGGGATCAGTAACGTCTGCTATAACCCGCTGGCGGGAGGGTTGCTCACCGGCAAGCAGAAAAGGGGTCAGACCCCCTTGCCCGGAACCCGGTTCGACGGTAACCAGATGTATCTGGGGCGCTACTGGCACGACCAGTATTTCGATGCCGTCGACGAGTTAGGACGGATTGCGCAGGAGGCGGGGCTCAGCCTAGTACAGCTCGCGATTCGATGGCTGACGCAGCAGAAGGGGGCGGATTGCATCATCTTGGGCGCATCGAGGTTGGAGCAGTTGGAGGAGAACCTGCGCGCCCTCGACGCCCCAGCGCTGAAGGCAGGCCAGTTAGAGGCTTGCGACCAGGCGTGGCAACACCTGCGGGGTCCGACCCCGATCTACAACCGCTAGCCAGACGGCCCCTGTTCCCTCCCGTCGTGCCCCGGTCGTTAGACCGGGTCATCCGCTTCGAGTGCCGGGCCGAGACGATACGCCGAGCCAGGGC
Organism: Bryobacterales bacterium; assembly: GCA_965261065.1. Taxonomy (GTDB): domain Bacteria; phylum Acidobacteriota; class Terriglobia; order Bryobacterales; family UBA6623; genus JAKZVK01. Next base: position 1,876,293 of record OZ253444.1, read on the forward strand.
TCCAACCGCCAAGCGATCAAAACCTCGGGCGACCCTCAGCCTTGCGCGGTCGCCTTGGCAGCTTCCACCTCTCGGAACGGCGATCTCTTGGGGAGCGTTCCGATCGCCGCCGCCCCGATCAACGCCAGCGCTGAGATCATCAACAACGCCGCATCATAGTTGCCCAGTTGGTCGTGCATCACCCCGAGGATGAACGGAAACGCGGTCAGGCCGATCGAGTCGACCGGAAGGATGATGCCCATCACGCGAGCCAACGAGTTCGCTCCGAAGATCTCGGCGGCCATCAAGGGGATCATCATGAAGTCGGCGCCCAGGCCGAAACCGTAAATCATGGCGAAGATCCACGGGATGCCCGGCTGGTCGGCGATGTAGAGCAGCGGCAGGGGCAGGCCCACGAACAGATAGGCGACGATCATCACGTATTTCTTTGGGAAGCGGTCCGCCAGCCAGCCCATCCCGATGCGGCCCAGATTGCTGGAGATCAGCAATAGGAACGTCGTGTTGGCGACCGTGACTTCCGACAGACCCTTGTCGAGAAACATCAGCTTCAAGTGCTGCGTGATGGAGCCGATCGCGCCCATGCTGCAAAAGCTGCCGAAGGCCAGCAGCCAAAACGAGCGACTGCGCAGCAGCTGCGGAAACTCATGCGGCGTGGCGCGCGCTTCCGGCGGCTCGACTGCATCGCCGTCGGGGTGAAGGCCCTTCTCCGAAGGCCGGTCGCGAACCACAAACAGCAGAAGCGGCAACAGCACCAGCGTCAGGAATCCCGTGATCCGCAGTGCCGCATGCCAGCCGAAGCGTTGGATCAGCGGCAGCGCAATGAACTTCTGCGAGACGGCGCCTCCCATGCCCAGACCCAGGTAGGCAATTCCCATCGCCGTGCCGCGCTTGCGGTGAAACCACTGCGAGAGAATCACCTGGTTCGGGATCGGCCCCGAGTAGACGTAGGCGGTCTGCACGACGCACCACAGCGCGTAGTACATGACCAGGTTCCCGCCCATGAAGCCGAACCCGTTCAGGGCCACGACCCACAGGATCACTCCAAAGAGGATGAGTTTGCGCGCGCTAAAACGATGGACGAAAAACCCCGCGATGGGAAGAATGAGGATCGTGGCAAAGGCCATCCCCCCCGTGGTCGCCGCCCGCGACCAGCCGAACTCATTGATGAAGTAGTCGTAGTAGAACGGCATGCCGTAGAGCGGAATGCCGACCGTGAAGGCGAGCGTGAAGAACGACGAGATCGAGATGTACCAGCCGTAGAAGGGGCGCTGTTGCATGAGTCGGTTGAGCTTGAGGGAACGGAGCGATCGGCCGGCCTTCCGGTCGCGAGAGCCCGGCGCAGCGCCGCGCGTCTAACGGTGCAGTGGGTAGCCGCTCGGCCCCTACACCGCGGTGACGACCGGCGCCTGCTTCCGGTCGCGGGCCTCGACGAGCATCTTCATGAACTCGCGCATGTAGAGGTGCTGGTCGAACCAGCCGCGCCCGCTGACCATGTTACCGGTCCGCACGCAACCTTCATCGACGAACGTTGCGCCGCAAACCTCGATGTCCATTTGGCACTTGGGGATGGTCGCCATGCGCTTGCCGTCAATGACGCCGGCCGCCGCGACGATCTCGGCGCCGTGACAGACCACCGCCACGGGCTTTTCCTTCTCGAAGAAGTGGCGGACGATGCGGATCAGGTCCTGGTCGTAGCGCAGGTACTCGGGCGCGCGCCCTCCCGTCAGGAACAGGCCGTCGTAGTCGTTGGGATCGATATCCCGAAAAGCGATCGTGGCTTCGAGATGATAGCTTGGGCCCTCGCGCGTGATGTCCCAACCGGGGGGAATCTCGTGCATCACGAGCGGATAGACCCGCGCTTCCGGACCCGCCACGACGGCTTCGAAGTCGTCCTCCTGAACCCGGTAGACCGGATATAGGGTATCCATGGCCTCCGCTGCGTCGCCAATGGTGATCAGTACTTTCGACATGCTGCCCTTCCTTTCAAGGAGTCAACAGTATCTCATCGCTGCATCATGCATGGACACTAGTTGAGGCCGCCGCAGCGCCGACCCATTTGATCGCGACAGCCCTCATGTGAAGTTGGCCATCCGTCGCACCACCCCCATGGTCTGGCCAAGCGGCACGGTGGGGTGGTATTCAAGCGAGACGTAGCCGGAGTACCGTCCCTCCTGCTGTAAATCGTAGACCGCGCGAAACACGTTGCGGTGATGAATCTCGCCCGTCCCCGGTTGATGCCGCCCGGGATGGTCGCCGATTTGGAAGTGCCCGATCAGGTCGATGTGATCGCGAATCAAAGGGATGAGATTTCCCTCTTGCACCTGCACGTGATAGATGTCAAACAGCAGCTTCACCCTTGGGCTCCCGACGCGCTCGAGAATGCGAAAACCCTGCGAGCCCGAGGCGAGAAAGAAACCGGGACGCGTGACGAGCGTATTGATCGGCTCCATCACAATCGTCATGTCGTGGCGCTCGATAATCGGTAGGGCCGCGCGCAGCCCCGCCACGCAGTGATCGGTTTGCTCTTTGCGCGAGACGCCCTCACGATCCATGCCGGTCAAGACCACCAGCCGCTTGGTGCCGAAGGGCTTCGCCGCCTGGCTGCACCTCTCGATTTCTTCGAGAAACGACTCGTGCTCGGCCGGATTGACGAGGCTGCAGCCGGGTGCGCGGACGCCCTTGTTGGCGACGAGGCACACACAGTCAAGCCCCCACTTCTTTTGTGCCGCACGGTAACCGTCGCGCTCGGCCGCGTCGCGCCAATTGAACATTTCAAAGCCCTGGTAACCGCTCGCGTGCGCAAGGGCCAGTGCCTCGTCGGGCGAGTATTTGCGAACCGGCTGCGGCCGGGGATCGGTACGTCCCGGGTTGTCGAACGGCAGACCCGTATCGGGCCCCAGAAACATCGCGCACGTGACGGAAAGCCGAAGACCGCGAGCGGGGTAGGGTTTGAATTGGGCGCTCGTTGCGGATGGGGCCGCCGCCGCACCCGCCGCGAGAGTTGCCAGAATCTCCCTGCGTCGCATCGTCCAAGAGTTTGCACCTCCACGGGCGCCAAGTCAACAAACACGACCCCGCGAACAAGAACCCCGCGAGAGTCAGTCGCCGCATCCCAAAGGTGACCGAGTTGGCATGCGACAATTGATGCCAACACTCGGAAATCACAAGACGGCGTTCGGACCTCTCTGGTTCTTTGAACAGAGAGTGTTCAAACTCGAGGGAAGGGACATACCCAAAGCGATGGTCGACAAGGCCCAGGACTGGCTGGCCGTGGCCAGGCAGGGGCTGCAAACGGAGGCGGAAGCTATTGCCGCGGTAGCAGCGCGCCTCGACCACTCGTTCGCGCGAGCTGTCGAGATCCTGCTCGGCTGCAAAGGCAAGGTGCTGGTGGCCGGTGTTGGCAAGTCGGGCCACGTCGCTCGCAAGGTGGCGGCGACGCTGTCGAGTACCGGAACGCCGTCTGTCTTTCTGCACGCCGCGGAGGCAGCCCATGGGGATCTCGGAATCTATGGCCTTGGGGACAGCACGCTGATCATTTCAAAAAGCGGGACGACCGGCGAACTGATCGCTCTTGCGTCCGCTCTGCGGAAGCTTCAATCCCCGTTAATCGGCATTCTTGGAAATCCCTCCTCGCCGCTGGCCCGCGAGATGGATGTCGCGCTCGATGCTTCAGTCCGTCGGGAGGCCGACGCCGACGGGATGATCCCTACATCGAGTTCGATTGTCGCGATGGCTCTAGGCGATGCGCTCGCCATCGCGCTGATGCGGGCCCGCAACTTCGGTCCGGACGATTTCCGCCGCTGCCACCCGGGCGGAATGCTGGGGCGCAGCTTGGCGTTCACCGCGAAAGAGGTGATGCATCAGGGAGACGCGATCGCTTGGGTCGGGCCGGCGGATTCCATCAAGCAAGTCGTGGTGGCGATGACGCGATGTCCTCTCGACGCCGCCTGCGTCGTTTCATCCGGCCGCCGCCTGCGCGGGTTGATTACCGACGGTGATCTGCGGCGGGGGCTCGAGAACCACGACGACATCCGCGCCCTCGAAGCCTCACAGATCATGACGCCGAGCCCGATCACCATCGCTCCCAGCGCTCTGCTTCACGAGGCTTTACGATTGATGGAAGATCGTCCTTCTCAAATCTCGGTGCTGCCGGTCGTCGACCCCGTCGACCAGCGCTGCCTGGGCTTGGTTCGCTTGCACGACCTCTACCGGGCGGACTTGGTCTGACCTTCTTCGAAAGGAGTTCCCTCGAAATGAAACGAATGTCAACGCGCCGTGAGTTTTTCGGGGCGTCGGTCGCTCTAGCCGCTTTGGCCAGCTGTTCGACCTCTACTGAGACCGAAGTCGAAACCTCCGAGGCGCCCGTGGCCGAGCCTCGCATGAAGCTGTCGATGTCGGTCCGCGTGGCCGAGAAGTTCGACAACAAGCGCGAGGCCTCGCTGACGATCGATCAGCTCATCAAGGTTGCCCAGGAGAACGGTTACCAGGCGCTCTGCATGCGCGCCTCGCAGGCGGGTACGCACACCGACCCCGACGTCGTGAAGCAGATCGCCAACAGCATCCACGACGCCGGCATGGTGGTGTCGATGGTCACCGGCGACTTCCGTGTGCCTCAGAACGACGAGCACGGCCCCGATGGGCTTCGCAACATCTCGCCCTATCTCGATCTGGCCGACGCCTTCGGGGCCGGCCTGATCCGCATCTGCATGAAGAAGGAAGAGGACATCGAGTGGGCGCAAAAGGCGTCCGACGAAGCCAAGGAACGCAACATCCGTCTGGCCCACCAGGCCCACAACTCGAGCCTGTTCGAGACCGTGGCCGGCTCGCTCGATGTGTTGAAGAAAGTGGACCGCGAGAACTTCGGCATTATCTACGAGCCGGCCAACTGGTTTGTCGCGGGCGAAGACTACGGCCGCGCGGGCATCCTGGCCGTCAAGGACTACATCTTCAACGTCTACGTGCAGAACCATCGCCTCAATCCCGAAGGCGAAGCGTCGCTCGGCACGTGGGGCAAGGGCCGGGTCGGCGTCGATCACATTGGGTTGTGGGACAGGGGCGGCTGTAACTTTGAAGAGGTTTTCGAGACGCTGCACTCGATCAACTATCGCGGTTTCGTGACGGTGCACCAGGCGTTTGAAGGCGTGATGTCGGTGGAAGAGGCGATTCGCAAGAGTCACGAGTACCTGCGACCGTTGACGGCGTAGAGCATCGCTACGATCCGGTTTGCCGGATCGTCTTCTGGGAGGCGGAATGAGTTCCGTAGATCGACGAAAATTCTTGCAAGTCGCGGGCGCGGCGGCCGCCGCGGCGTCATCAGCGCGTGCCGCTCAAAAGCCCATCCGCGTCGGCTTCCTCGGCACCCAGCACGGCCACCTTCGCAGCAAGCTTCGCGCACTCCGGGCGAACCCCGATTTCGATCTAGTCTCGGTCCACGAACATGACGAAGCACTGCAAAAACGCATCAAGGGCGAGGAGCGCTTCGCGGGTCTCAAGTGGGTTTCCGAAGACGACCTTCTCGCCGACGACTCGCTCGACATGATCATCGTCGAGTGCAAAATCTGGCAGGCGATCCCGTGGGGCAACCAGGTTCTCGACGCCGGGCGCCACCTGCATCTCGAGAAGCCGCCCTCGCCGGATCTCGAGCCGTTCAAGAAACTCGTTGACAAGGCCAAGGCCAAGAAGCGCATCCTGCAGTTGGGCTACAACTACCGCTTCCATGAAGGCATCAGTGCCGCGCTCGATGCCGCGCGCAAGGGCTGGCTCGGTGATGTCTACCTCATGCGCGCCACGATGAATTCCAACCGCAGCCCCGAGGGACGAAAGATCGAGGCCCGCTACCCCGGCGGCGCGTTCTTCGAGCTGTGCGGGCACATGGTCGATCGCGCCGTGGCCCTGTGGGGCCGTCCGACGAAGGTCACCAGCTTCCTGCGCCACGACACCAGCGAGCCCGACGACCTCAAAGACAACACACTCGCCGTGCTCGAGTACGACAAGTCGATGGCGCTGATCTCGACCGCCGCCAAGATGGCCAACTCCGGGGCTCACCGCTCGTTTGAGCTGATCGGCACCGATGGGTCGTTCTTCATCCAGCCGATCGCGGGCGATCGTACGATGCGCGTCAACATGGCCGAGGCGCGTGGCCCGTACAAGAAGGGCTGGCAGGACATCCGCCTCAAGCCGCACCCGTACGACAAGTACGAGTTCGAAGATTTCGCCAACGCGATTCGCACCGGCGAACCCCTGCAGTACTCTTACGATCACGAGCTACTACTACACGAGACGCTGCTGCGGGCCTCGGGCCACATCACATAAGGCAAGAGTAGGGGCACGGCATGCCGTGCCCGCGCGCCGAGCAAGGACGAACAATCCATGCACAGCAACCAAACCTCAAACCTTTCCCGCCGCCACGTCGTCAAGGCCGCGGCGATCGTTCCCTTCGCCGCGGTCAGCGGCACGGCGGCCAACTCGGCCGTCACGGTGGGCTTGATCGGCGCGGGAAACCGCGGCCCCCGGGTTTCGCGTCAGATGGTGAAAAACACCGCTGGACGCCTGGCGGCGATCTGCGATCTCTACGACGACAAGATCAAGCGCGCGAAAGAGTTCATCGGCGCGCCCGACGCCAAGGCCTACACCGACTACGAGAAGCTGCTCGCCAGCGACGTCGACGCGGTCATGATTTCGACGCCCGCGTTCCTGCACGCCGAGCATTTCGAGAAGGCCGTGCAGGCCGGCAAGCACATCTACATCGAGAAGCCCGCCGCGCCCGACGTCGCCGGATGCAAGCGCATCATGCGCGCGGCCGATGGCGCCGACCGCAAGCTCAACATCGCCTTCGGCTTCCAGCGCCGCTACGGCCAGGTTTACAAGAAAGCCAAAGCGCTGCTTGACTCGGGCGCTATCGGCAAGATCCGCCTGGCGAGCATCCAGTTCCTCAAGAGCAGCGGCGTTCGCAAGTTCCCCGGCCACGTCGAGCCGCCCACCAAGATGGAGGACAAGATCGCCCAGTGGTATTCGTGGCGGCACCTGTCGGGCGACTTGATCGTCGAGAACAACATCCACCTGATCGACGTGATGAACTGGTTCCTGGGCGAGCACCCTGTCAAGGCGCTCGGCACCGGCGGCCAAACGGTGGCTCGCCTCGGCGATGTGCGTGATCACGGCCAAGTGACGTTCGACTATTCGAATAACGTGCAGGGCTGCCTCATCGGCACCACCCTCGGCCCGCCGACCTATCGTGTGGTCAACGAAAAGTTCTTCGGTGAAAGGGGCGGCATCGAGACGGCTTCTGAATACTGGAAGCACTTCCGCAACCGCGACGACATCGTCACCGAGGAATCGCCGCGCAGTGTCAGTGTTGACTCCATTGATGAGTTCGTGACGCGAATTGCGGAGGGCCGGCCCGAGAACGTCGGCGTCCGAGGGGTCGAAACCACTCTCACGGCGATCATGGGGCGCATGGCGATGGACCTCAAGCGCGAAGTCACCTGGGAAGAGATGTGGAACTCGGAAGCGTGACCACTTGCCGGGCGAACCAGTTGAGGAGTAGGCATGAAAGGGAGGGCCAATTTGTCCAGCCGACGTGAGTTTCTTGCCACTACGAGTGCCGCGGCCGCGTCCGGCTCGGCGCTCGCCGCGTCGAAGCACAACGACGGCACTCCGTTCCGCATCGACGTGCAAAGCCACATGTATCCGCCGCCCGTGCTCGAGTTCATGATGACGCTCGACACCGAGCCCCGCGCTTACAAAAAAGACTGCAGCTACTACACCATCACCGACGAGTGGCATCGCCGCGTCCGCCCGCAACATATGGATGTCGACGCCAAAATCGCCGACATGGATGAAGCCGGTATCCAGACCACTGCCTTGAGCATCAACGACCCGGGCCCTGAGCGTTTCGGCGCCCACGGCCCCAAGGTAGCCCGGCTCGCGCACGACTTCATCGCCGACGTGGTCAAGTCGCATCCCAGCCGCTTCTTCGGCCTCGCGACGCTGCCCCTCTATCAGATGGATGAGGCGTTTAAGGAACTCGATCGTTGCGTCAACAAGCTCGGCTTTCGGGGCATTCTGCTCTACTCCAATCTCGCCGGCCGCTTCCCCGACGAAGACGAGTTTCGGCCGCTGTTCAAGCGCGCCGAGGAGATCGGCGTTCCCATCTTGCTGCACCCGGCCTACCCGACGACCTACGAGGCCGTGAAGGGCCGCTCGATGATCGCCGGGCTGGGGTTGATGTTCGACACGACGATCGCTCTGGCGCGGATTATCCTCGCCGGCATTCTCGACGAGTGCCCCAAGCTCAAGCTGCTCTGTCCGCACGTGGGTGGGACGTTGCCGTATCTGATCGGCCGCATCGACCATCAAACGCAGGTGCTCAAGCGCGGCGCGGAGAACATCAACAAGCCGCCGAGCGAATACCTGCGGCAGATCTACCTCGACGCCGTCTCACCGATCGCCATGGGCATCAAATATGGCTACGACTTCGTCGGCCCCGACCGGCTACTCTATGCCAGCGATCACCCCTGGGTTGACCCGAACCTGATCGTGTCGAACATTGACAGCCTCGACCTTCCGGCAGCCGACCAGAAGAAGATCTACACCGACAACGCGAAAAAGCTGTTCCAGCTATGAGCCCGACGCGCAGAGAGTTCGTGACCCTGGCCGGCGCCGCAGCCGCGGGCTGTTCGCAGGCGGAGTCCGAGGCGAGCACGACGCAGCCCGAGCCGGCACCCTACCGTTTTCGCCTCGCCATCTGCAACGAGACGTTCGATGGATGGACGTTCGCCGACGCCTGCAAGGGAGTGATCCGCACCGGGTACGAGGCGATCGAGATCGGCCCCCACGTACTCTCCGACGACCCGAACACGCTGTCGGCCGAACGGCGCAAGGAGCTGCGTGACATCCGCGAGTCGGAAGGCGTCCTCTACGTCGGGCTGCACAACATCTTGAAGGCCCCCGGCTGGCTCCACGTCACGACGCCCGACCAGCTAACGCGAGAAATGAGCTGGGAGTATCTTCGCGATCTCGTCGATCTCTGCGCCGACCTCGGCGACAACGGCCTGATGATCTTCGGCTCGAGCAAGCAGCGCAACACTGTCGGCGGTGCGACGCGCGAGGAGGCGATGGGACGTCTGGCGGAGGGCTTGGCCGGGCTCGCGACTCATGCCGAGGCGCGCACCGTGCAAATCTTGATGGAGCCGCTGGCGCCGCATCTATGCGACGTGGTCAACAACCTTGATGAAGCGGTCGCGATTGTCAAACAGGTCGGCAGCCCGGCCGTGCAATCGATGTTCGACACGCATAACGCCGTCGACGAGAAGCTACCACACGGCGACGCGGTCAAGAAGCACTATCGCTACATCAAGCACGTCCACATCAACGAGATGGACGGTCGGCATCCGGGGACCGGCGACTATGATTTCAAGCCCGCCTTGCAAGCGTTGAAAGACTTGACGTATCCGGGATGGGTGTCGCTCGAGGTCTTCAAGTTCGACCACGGACCCGAGAACATCGCCCGCGATTCGGAGAAGTTCATCCGGGACCTAGAGAAGGAGTTGGCCTAGCAGCCCGTGGCAAAACCGTGACCTGCGCGAATCGGAATGTAGGGGCACGGCATGCCGTGCCCGCTCACGTCGGCGTGATGAGAACGGCGATCACATTTACGGTTCTGAGTCTGCTGGCGGTTTCCATTCCGCCCGCTAATGCCGTCGGTTCATCCCACTGGTCTTTCCAACCCATCTCGCGCCCCAAACCCCCGGCCATCCGCGACACCGCCTGGGCCTGCGGCCCCATCGACCACTTCATCCTCGCGCGGCTCGAAAAGAGGGCATTGAGCCGTCGCCCGAGGCCCCCAAGACCACCCTTGTCCGCCGACTCTATCTCGACCTGACCGGCCTCCCGCCAACGCCGGCCGAGCTCGACGCGTTCCTGGCCGACCGCAACCCAAACGCCTACCGCCACCTGGTCGATCGCCTGCTCGCGTCTCCCCACTACGGAGAACGCTGGGGACGCCACTGGCTCGATCTCTCCCGCTACGGCGACAGCCACGGCTTTCGCGGCGACCAATTCCGTCCACACGCCTGGCGTTACCGCCACTGGGTGATCAACGCCTTCAACAACGACATGCCGTTCGACCGCTTCACAATCGAGCAGACGGCCGGCGATCTCCTCCCGGGCCGAACCACCGAGCAGTACGTCGCCACCGGCTTCCATCGAAACACGCCCACGAATACCGAAGGCGGTTCCGACCCCGAGGAATGGCGCTTCGCACAAGTCGTCAATCGCGCCAACACCGTCGGCACCGTCTGGCTCGGCCTGACCGTCGGATGCGCGCAGTGCCACGACCACAAGTACGATCCCCTCACGCAGAAGGAGTATTACCAGCTCTTCGGTTTCTTCAACGACGCCGAAGAGGTCAACATCGACGCTCCGCTGCCGGACGAACAGGGCCCCTACCTGCAAGCGCTGCCGGCCTATCAAGCTGAACGCGACCGGCTTCTGCGCGAGTATGGCGTGTACAAGCTCAAGCCCCCGTGGGAGAAAAAGCTGCTTTACCACGGCGACAACCCCGGAGAGTCGGCGCCCTGGGACACCACCTTCGACGAGTTGCGAACGTTCGTCGATCTCGGCGAAACGATCCTTCGTACTCCTCCCGAGCTGCGTTCACGCAAGTGGGAAAAGCGACTAACCGACTTTTTCGTCCGCGAGTATCGCCGCATCGTCACCAAGGAAGAGTGGAAGGAACTCGGCTTCACCGAGCTATGGGAGAAGCTGAAGGCGCTCGACGAATCGTTGCCGCCCTTCAGCGAAGCCCAAGCCATTCATGTCGAGCGCAATCCGCGCAGGAGCTATGTGTTTCTGGCCGGCAGCTTCAAAGACCCCGGGATCGAAGTCCAACCGGGAACACCCGCCTGGCTGCATCCTCTCGAAACCGAGAGCCGCCCGACGCGCGCCGACTTGGGCCGCTGGCTCGTTTCACGCGACAACCCGCTGACGCCCCGCGTGACCGTCAACCGTATCTGGCAGGAGCTTTTCGGACAGGGCCATTGGCACAACCGCAACGCGAGATGATCGAACAAGGCATGAACGTCGTCGCCGGCCTCGACCTGGGCGACCGACACTCGCAGCTCTGCCTACCCAATCTCGAGGCAAACATCGTCGAGCGCCACCGCATCCGCACCAACCTTGAGGCCTTCGAGAAATTCTTCGACGCCTGGGCGTCCATGCGCGTCGTGTTCGAGGCCGGCACCCACTCGCTGTGGGTCTGGCGCTTGCTCAAACGCCTCGGCCACCAGCCGCTGATGGCCAACACCTACCATGGAAGCCCAGGGTAAAGCCGTTAGGCGAAACCCTGGTGCCGAACCTCGTTTGCAATGGGAGCCCTGTAAGGGGCGATGGAAAAGTGGCGCCGCAGCGAGTGGCTTCAACCGATATGGCACCCCGCATCACAGCGGGCGAACGGGCCTGTGCTCTACTCATGCCGTGTCAGCTGATCGCTTGTTGAAACATGCCCAACACGAAATACGTCCTCGGCCTCGACTTCGGCACCGAATCCGGCCGCGTGATGCTGGTCAACGCCGACAACGGCGAAGAAGTCGCCTGGCACGTCGTCCCTTATCCCAACGGCGTCCTCGACCGTCAACTCCCCGACGGCACCCCCCTCGCACACGATTGGGCGCTGCAAGATCCCAACGACTACCTGACCGTTCTCAGCGACGGCGTACCGGCGGTTCTAGAATCCGCCGGCGCACGGGGCGAAGACGTAGCCGGTATCGGGGTCGACTTCACCGCCTCGACCGTCCTGCCGACGAAGAAAGACGGGACACCCCTCCGCGCACTTCCTGAGTTTGAAAGTAACCCCCACGCCTGGGTCAAGCTCTGGAAGCACCATGCCGCGCAGCCACAAGCCACCCGCATCAACCAGGTCGCCGCCGAGCGCAACGAAGAGTTTATGACGCTCTACGGCGGCGGCTATTCCTCGGAGTGGTTCTTCTCGAAGATCCTCGAGACGCTCGACAACGCTCCCGAGGTCTACGCCGCCGCCGACCGCTTCATCGAAGCCGCCGACTGGACGGTCTGGCAAATGACCGGCGTCGAGGCGCGTTCCGAGTGCGCCGCAGGCTACAAGGGCATGTGGATCAAGGGTCAGGGCTGGCCCGCCAACGGCTTCTTCAAGGCGCTCGACCCGCGCATGGAAAACGTCGTCGCCGAAAAGGTGGAGGCCAAGCTCCTCACGCTCGGCGACAACGCGGGCGGCCTGACCCCCGAGTTGGCTGAGAAAACGGGCCTCCCCGCGGGGACGCCTGTCGCCGCCGCCGTGATCGACGCCCACGCCGCCGTACCCGCCTGCAACATCGTCGCGCCGGGCAGCCTGGTGATGATCATGGGCACGTCGCTGTGCCACATGCTGCTGGCCGACAAGAAGCAAATCGTCGAGGGCGTCGCCGGACTCACCGATAGCGGCATCCTCCCCGGCTACTGGGGCTACGAGGCCGGACAAGCAGCCGTCGGCGATATCTACGGTTGGTTTTTCAAGACCGGCCTGACGGCCGAGATCGAGCGCGAGGCCCGCGAGCGCGGCATCGCTCCCGAAGACCTGCTCACCGAGCGAGCCTCCGGCCTAGAGCCCGGCGAAGGTGGCCTCTTGGCGCTCGACTGGTGGAACGGCAGCCGCTCGGTGCTGATGGACGCCGAGCTCAGCGGCGTCATCCTCGGCATGACGCTCGGCACGCGGCCCGAGGAAATCTATCGCGCTCTGATCGAGGCGACGGCCTTCGGCACGCGTACCGTCATAGAGGCCTTCGAGGGCCAGGGCGTGCCGGTGCGTGAACTCGTGGCCTGCGGCGGACTCGCCGAGAAGAGCCCGCTTGTCATGCAGATCTTCGCCGACGTCACCGGACGGCCGATCCGGCTGCCGCGCTCGTTCCAGGCGTCGGGATTAGGAGCGGCGATCCACGGCGCTGTGGCGGCCGGCTACCACCCCGACTTCGCAACGGCCGCCAAGGCCATGGCCGGATTACAGGAAACCGGCTACGACCCCGACGCCTCCGCCCACGCGACGTACGACAAGCTTTACGCTGAGTACCACGCGTTGCATGACTACTTCGGCCGTGGCGGCAACGACGTGATGAAGCGCCTGCGCGACATCAAGCGCGCCGGCATCGACGGATAACTTTCATGCGTTTTTCGGCAGCTTCATGTCACCCGATCGCGCGCGCCGGCGTGGTGCTTTACCTGACGGCCGGGCTCGTTCACGCCCAACCCTCCGACCCGGCCGAGCTCTTCGAATCAAAGATCCGCCCTCTGTTGGTCTCGAAGTGTTCGGCCTGCCACGGCGACAAGGTCCAAATGGCGGGCCTTGTACTCACCACCGCCGAGGGACTCGAAAAGGGCGCCGAGAGCGGCCCTCTCATCAGCGGGACCGACCCCGGCCAGAGCCGCCTCATCCGAGCCGTCGGGTATCTCGATGCGATCAAGATGCCGCCCACCGGCAAGCTCGCCCCCGACGAGATTCGCTCGCTCAAGGAGTGGGTGTCGATCGGCGCCCCGTGGCCGAAAGCTGAGCTGGCCAACCAAGCTGAACCCGGCGCGGGAAAGAGCGACTACTGGGCTTTCCAACCTCTCGAGAACTCCCCTCCGCCCCCGGTGAAAAACGAATCATGGGCGGCCAACCCGATCGATCGTTTCATCCAGGCCAAGCTTGCGCAAAAAAACCTCGATCCCGCCCCACGCGCCCACAAGCTCACACTACTGCGCCGGGCCACCTACGACCTGCACGGCCTCCCGCCCACCGAAGCGGAGATCGAACAGTTCTTGGCCGACACCGAATCGGGCGCTTTCGCCCGCCTCGTCGACCGCCTGCTCGCCTCACCGCGCTACGGCGAACGCTGGGGCCGCCATTGGCTCGACGTGGCCCGTTACGCCACGTCGACCGGTGCCGACGAAGACCACCGCTACCCCTACGCCTGGCGCTATCGCGACTATGTCATCGACGTCTTCAACCATGATCTGCCGTACGACCAATTCGTGCGCGAGCAAATCGCCGGCGACTTACTCCCGGCCAGCGAGCCCGGTCAGGTCAACCAGCGCGGCATCATCGCCACGGGCTTTCTGGCTCTCGGCCCCAAAGCGATCGCGCAGCAAGACCGCGTCAAGATGGTCTACGACGTCGTCGACGAGCAGATCGACACCGTCTCGAAAGCCTTCCTCGGCCTGACCATCGCCTGCGCCCGCTGTCACGACCACAAGTTCGACCCGATCCTTCACACCGATTACTACTCGCTCGCCTCCATCTTCGCCAGCTCGCAGACCTATGCGGATCTGTCGCTCGAGGAGGGCAACGTCGTCCAATTCCACATGGAGCCGCTCGTGCCCGCGGACGTCTACCGGCGTTACCGCAACCACCAAGACAAGATCGAAACGGTCGAGAAACTCGTCAACGCCACGCTGGAACTTGAGTCGATCGAGCACATGGAGCGGACGCAGCTACCGCGTCTCACCGACTACATGCTGGCCGCGCGCTCGGTCTATGTGGAGGGCCAGTCTCCCGGAACCGCCGCTCGCGGCGCGAAGCTCGATGTCGAAACGTTGAAGAAGTGGGCCGCGTACCTCGACCCCGGCGACCAGTTGCGGTTGTATCTCAAGCAGTGGCACGGCGCTGATACAGCCGACGCACAAGCCGCAGCCGAGCAGTACCATCAGCGCTTTGCCGTATCGTCGTCCGCGTGGCGCGAGAAGGTGGCGAACTGGCAGGCCGAGACATTGACCGCCCACGACACGGGCACGCCCGCCCCAAAACGTCCCCGAACGGCCGGGTTCAAGAACCGCTTCCACGAAGAAACCGCCATCAACAAGGGCGGTCCCTTCTCGATCGAAGAAAAGCAGCGCGAAGACATCCTCTCGGCGGAACTTCGCTCGCACATCGAACGGTTGCGAGCCGAACTGGCCGAATTGAAGAAGAACGCGCCACCCCGGCCGCCGATGGCCTCGGCGGTCATCGAAGGCGAAATCATCGACCAGCCGATCTTCCTACGAGGGAATCATCACAACCACGGCGACATCGTGCCCAAGGAGTTCCCCCGCGTCCTGGCCGGTTCGAACCAGCAGCCTGTCACCCAAGGCAGTGGTCGCAAGGAACTCGCCGATTGGCTCGTCACCGGTGGTGCAGCCCTCACCAGCCGCGTCATGGTCAACCGCATCTGGCACGGGCACTTCGGCCAGGGGTTGGTACGCACGCCGAACAACTTCGGCAAGGTCGGCGAGCGCCCGACGCATCCCCGGTTGCTCGACTACCTAGCCCGCGAGTTCATCGGCAACGGCTGGTCGGTCAAACACATCCATCGGCTGATCATGCTGTCGAGCACGTTCCGCATGAGCAGCCGCGCCTCCGGCGATGCTTGGCGCCTCGACCCCGACAATCGGCTATGGTCGCGATTCGACCGCCGGCGTCTGTCGATCGAAGAGCTACGTGACTCGATCCTGGCGTTGGCGGGCTCGCTCGACTTGACCATGGGCGGCACGCTACAACCCGAGTTGGGCAACTCCACCAAGGGCTCGTCGACAGAAGACCCTCCGTACCTCGCACCCGAAGCGTCGATGCGCCGGACGGTCTACCTGCCGCTCTACCGCAATCGTTTGCCGAAACTGCTGAGCTTGTTCGATTTCGTCGACTCAACGTCGAGCACCGGACAGCGCTCGCAAACCAACATCGCGCCGCAAGGCCTTTTCGTGATGAACAGCGAGTTCTTCGACGGCCGCGCCCATGACTTCGCCAAACGTGTACTCGACAAGCCCTCGACGGCCGGCACCGGCCCGGCCGACTCCGCCCCAGCCGATTCCGTTCGCATCAAGCGAGCCTATCTGATGGCCTTAACCCGCGAACCGACTTCCGGCGAACTTCAATCGGGCCTCGAGTACGTACGCAACTATCCGTCAGGTTCACCGCGAAAAGACTCTCCTGAAACGAGTGATCCCCGACTCAAGGGCTGGCAAGGGCTCTGCCGTATACTGATGGCGTCAAACGAGTTTCACTATGTGGACTGACGATCTGACAAGCCGAAAAACACAGGGTATGATGTCCCGCCGCACTCTGCTGCGTCGCAGCGCGCTCGGCTTCGGTGCTTTGGGTTTACACGGCCTTTTGGGAAAAGAGAGCCGGCTTTTCGGCGCCCCGCGAGTCGGCAATCCACTGGCCCTGCGAGAGCCGCATTTCGAGCCCAAGGCCAAGCGCGTCATCTTCCTTTTCATGCACGGCGGGGTGTCGCACGTCGACAGCTTCGATCCCAAGCCACGGCTTGACCTCGATGATGGCAAGCCTCTGCCCTTCAAACCGTCACTGCAGTTCGCCGACCGCAACGTCGGTGGACTCATGAAATCACCCTTCGCCTTCAAGCAGTACGGCGAGAGCGGCATCCCCGTCAGCGATCTGTTCCCGCACGTCGGGAGCGTGGTGGACAACCTTTGCATCGTGCGTTCGATGGTCGGTGACGGCGTCGACCATGGCGCTGCCATGCTGCAACTCCACACCGGGACCTTCTCCTTCACCCGGCCCAGCATGGGCTCCTGGGTGCTCCAAGGCCTGGGGACCGAGAACCAAAACCTGCCCGGCTTCATCACCATCAAGCCGACACTCTGGCACGGCGGCGGCAAGAATTGGGGCAGCAGCTTCCTCCCCGGCGCGTATCAAGGCACGCCGATCGGCAACTCGTTCATGAATGTGGAGGGTATTCAAGCCGAGCCGATCGAGTTCCTCTCTAACAGCCGCCTTTCGTCCGAGCAGCAGCGCTATGAGCTCGACATGCTGCGCAAGATGAATCGTCTGCACCAGAGCGATCGTGCCCACGACGCCAACCTCGAAGCCCGCATCCAAGCGCTGGAGCTAGCCTTCCGCATGCAGGCCGAGGCGCCCGAAGCCCTCGAAGTCGAAAAGGAATCGCCGGCCACCAAGAAACTCTACGGCCTCGACAATCCGGTCACGCGCGATTTCGGCTGGCAGTGTCTGCTGGCGCGGCGGCTGGCCGAGCGCGGCGTGCGCTTCATTCAGTGCACGCACAGCGGCCTCGAAGAGAAGTGGGACCAGCACACCGAGCTTGCCAAGCTCCACTACCGCAGCGCCAAAGAGGTCGACAAGCCGATGGCGGGTCTGATCACCGACCTCCAGTCGCGCGGACTACTCGACGATACGCTCGTGATTTGGGGCGGCGAGTTCGGCCGCACGCCCTTCGCCGAGGCCGATGGACGCGACCACAACCCCTACGGGTACAGCATCTGGATGGCGGGCGGCGGCGTCAAGCCCGGCTTCATCTACGGCGCCACGGACGAGTTCGGCTATCACGCCGTCGAAGACCGCATGCACATCCACGATCTGCATGCCACGATCTTGCACCTACTGGGCCTCGACCACACCAAGCTGACGTATCACTACAGCGGCCGTGATTTCCGCCTCACCGATGTCGCCGGCAACGTGGCCCACAAGCTCATCGCCTGAGGCGGCGCGAAGTGGCATCGTCTAGGGCACACCTGAACCGAAGCCGAGCCACATCCAACCGAGCCGTGACCGTAAGGGAGCGGTCCGGCACGAACCTCCGCGCACCTCGGCGGCCGCCAAGCCGACTAACACTTCCCGGACACTAACCGACAAATGAAACCCCACAAAATCGACCGCCGCGACGCCGTCAAAACCATCACGGTCGGCTCCACCACCCTCTTCCCGGCCTGGAAGCTCGCCTCGGCTCAATCAAGCAGCACCCCTGGCTCCTGGCAACCCAAATTCCTCACCGCCGAACAAAACGAACTCGTCACCACTCTGGCCGAGCTCATCATCCCCGAAACCGACACGCCCGGAGCCCGCGCCGCCCAGGCCAATGAGCACATCGACCTGGTTTTGAGCGCCGAGACCGCCGAAGTCCAGCAGGCTTTCCTCGAAGGCCTCCGCTGGATCGACCAGGAAAGCCGCCGCCGCTTCGACTCCACCTTCCTCAAAGCCACCCGAGACCAGCAAACCGAACTTCTCACCCTCGTCTCCAAGCCCGAGCCGGTGCCGCCCGGCCTCGAACCCGGACGCCGCTTCTTCCGCGACATCCGCCGCCGCACCGTCTTCGCCTACTACACATCCAGGACGGGCATTCACGACGAAATCGAGTACAAGGGCAAAACGCCCTTGCCGGAGTGGGTCGGCTGCACCCATCCCGAGCATCGCGACGACGACGGCCCTTCGGGAGACGCCGCATGAAAACCTACGACGTTCTCATCGTCGGCAGCGGCGCCACCGGAGGCATGGCCGCCAAGGTTCTCACCGAGCACGGCCTCGAGGTCTTGTTGATGGAGGCCGGCCCGAAGATCGAGCAGTCCGACTTCCTCACGCACGCCATGCCCTACGACTTCCCCTTCCGGGGCCGGGGCGAGCCGAGCAAGATCCGCGAAGCCGGCTCCTTCGCAGCCCGCGAGATCACGCCGTTCACCGGCTACTACGCCGAGAAGAATCTCCACCCGTTTACCACGCCTCCCGACAACCCTTGGGCCTGGGACACCCGTTCGCACATCCTTGGCGGACGCACTCTTCACTGGGGACGCCAGTCATTTCGCCTCGCCGAGTACGACTTCAAGGGCCGTTCCATCGACGGACATGGCGCCGACTGGCCCTTCAGCTACGGCGAACTCGCACCGCACTACGACAAGGTCGAAGCATACGTCGGCATCCAGGGCATCAAAGAAGCCCTGCCGCAGATCCCCGACGGCAAGTTTCTGCCCCCCTTTAAGCTGCAGTGTTTCGAGCACCTCATGCGCAAGGCCGCCCACAAGAAAGGATGGCGACAGACGGCTTTGCGCACCGCGCAACTGAGCGTGCCGCATCGCGGCCGTCCGGCGTGCCACTACTGCGGGAGCTGTGGCGCGGGCTGTGACATCGGCGCCTTCTTTTCGACCATCGCCGTCACCCTGCCCGACGCGATGGCGACCGGCAAATTGACCCTGATGACCGACGCCGTCGTCCGGCACGTGCTGGTGGACAAAGAAGCCCGTGTGAAGGGCGTCGGCTACTACGACCGCGCGACGAAAGACTATCGTGAAGCGCACGCCAAGGCCGTCGTGCTGGCCGGCTCGACGCTCGAATCGACCCAGGTGATGCTCAACTCAACCTCCCGTCACTTCCCCAAGGGTCTCGCGAACTCGAGCGGCGTCCTCGGCCACTATCTGACCGATCACTTCACCGCCGGCGAGATTACCGGCTTCTTGCCCGAGCTGGCCGGCAGCGAGATCGTCAATGACGACGGCAAGTCCAACGGCTCCTATATCCCCCGTTATCAAAACCTACGCGGCCGCGACACCGACTTCGTCCGCGGCTACGGCGTCATGGTCAAGGGCGGTAGCCGCATCTTCCCAGGACACGCGAACTTGATTCCCGGATTCGGCGAGGAGTACAAGCGGCGCATCAAGGAGTATCATCCGGCCGTCGTACGCGTGTACGCGCGCGGCGAGCCCATCCCCGTCTACGACAGCTACGTCGAAATCGACAAGAACGTCGTCGATGCGTGGAGCATCCCGGTACTGCGCATCAACTACAAGCGCACCGACAACGACCGCAAGATGCTCAAGCACGCCTTTCAGACCCTGCAAGAGCTAATGCACACCGCCGGCGCGGAGATCCTTCACGAGAGGGAGTTTCTCAGCACGCCCGGCTCGATCGCCCACGAAATGGGCACTGCTCGGATGGGCAACGACCCCAAGACCAGCGTTCTCAACAAATACTGCCAGACCCACGACGTCCCGAACCTCTTCGTCGTCGACGGGGCCGCCTGGCCCAGCGCGGGCTGCCAGAATCCGACCCAAACCATGCTGGCCGTCTCCTGGCGTGCCAGTGATTACTTGGCCGACCAAGCGCGCAAAGGCGAGTTATAGATCAATGGCCGTTCCGGGCGGGATGGGTGTTGTCTACAAGGCCGAGCATACTCGCCTCAGGCGCAGTGTCGCCCTCACGTTCCTCTCTACGGATGCCCTTGGCGATGAGGATCAGAAGGCTCGCTTCCTTCGCGAAGCTCAGTCTCCCCCCCCTTCTCGACCACCCCAACATCGCAGCAGTTCACGACATTGGAGAAGCCGCAGGTCGTACTCTCATAGCCATTGCGTTCTTGGACGGCCCGGAACTCGTCGCCAAGGTCGGCCGCTCAGCGGACGATTTTATCCGACAGCGCCGCCGGCCCGCCCAATCCCGCGTCGGTTCGAGTAAACTTGGCTGCGTGTGTGTGCTATCTGCGTCAGCGACGGAGACGAATCATGAACAAGATCTTATTGCACTGCCTGGCCATGCTCATAGCGGTCGGCGGTGCGGCTGCCCAGACGGCGGCCGCCGACGCGCGCGACAGCGCCGTGCGGCCCACGAAAGTCATCCGGCTTTTTGACGGCAAGTCGCTGGACGGTTTTTACACCTGGATGAAAGACACGCAGCGCGAAGACCCGCGCAAAGTGTTTCGCGTCACCGACGGCATGCTGCACGTGACCGGTGACGGTCTGGGCGGATTGGTGACCAACAAAGAGTACCGTGACTATCACTGCATTCTCGAGATCAAGTGGGGCCCGCGTACCTGGGCCCACCGCAAGGAGCGGACGAAAGATTCCGGCCTGCTGATCCATAGCGTCGGCGCCGACGGCGGCTACAACGGCATCTGGATGCCGTCGATCGAAGCGCAAATCATCGAAGGCGGCTTTGGCGATTTCATCCTCGTCCGCGGTGACGACAAAGACGGCAAACCGGTGCCGCTCGCGATGACCAGCGAAACGGCGCGCGATCGCGACGGCGAAGTCATCTGGAAAGAGGGCGGCCGGCGCGAAACGTTCAATATGGAAAACCGCAAACGGATCAACTGGTACGGCCGCGATCCCGATTGGAAAGACGTGCTCGGCTTCCGCGGCAAGCACGACGTCGAAAGCCCCGACGGCAAGTGGACGCGGATGGACGTCATCTGCGACGGCGGCCACATCCAGATCTTCGTGAACGGCGTCAAGGTCAACGAAGGGTTCGACTCGTTCCCCACGTACGGCCGTCTGCAGTTGCAAACCGAACTGGCCGAATGCTTCGTCCGCCGCTGGGAACTGTGGCCGCTGGGAAAAGGCCCCAAGCCCGCGCCGGCCGAGAATCAATAGCGCGGCCTTAATCGCAATGAAGCTCGAATGCCGAAATCCGAAACTCGAAACAAAGCGCTCGCTCGCAGATAGAGGTCACGAAATCCGGATCGCACAAGTTTACGCCCGTTGGAGCCTGCCGGAAGGCCCTCGGAGGAGTCGCAAACCGTCGTAGGGCCAAAGACCGGACGAAAAAACTCTGTCTGTGACGTCGGTTGGATGACACTCCTCGTCGCACTGTTCGGTGCAGCAATCGCGGGGCTCGGAATCCTCGGCTTCGTTCGTCCGAGGAGACTTGTGGGCTTCGTTGAATCTACCATGCAGTCTCGGGCTGGTCTCTACTGGGCGATGGGTCTCAGGGTCGTTCTGGGACTGCTGCTGCTTGCCGCCGCTTCCGAATCGGGCTTTCCGAAGGTGTTACGGGTGCTTGGAACGATCTCTTTGGTAGTGGCAGCGATTTCGCCGCTGGTAGGTTTCGCACGTCTGCGACGGGTCGTGCAGTGGTGGAGCGACCGTTCTGCGAGCTTGGTTCAAGCCTGGTCTCTGGTGACGGTGGGTTTTGGAGCCTTCTTGATCTACGCAGTTTGGTAGGTTCTATGGCCTGTGGCGCCCCCACTGAACTTCGCTTCCCTGCGGGGGGGCTCTGGCATTGCACGCGGTCGCTTCGCCTGCGATCTTCGGTCTCCTTTCCTGGGCGTACTTCCGCCGGTTCGCTTGGTGGTCGCCTTTGCGGACCGCCCCGAGAGAAAACTGGTTGTTGGGCCAGGTCGGCGGTAAGTACACCCTTCGATCGCTCGATATGCCTGCTGAGCGCCTGCATCAGCCGGCCGGCGTGGTGCTTGCGAAGCGCAAACAGGATCTGTCGATGCTCTTTCACCTCCAGCGCAACGCGCTGTGCCGATTGGTGAACGCGCGGGGCGGCCGGAGCATGGCTCTCGCCGCAACCGACGAGCCCTCGGTCGGTCGTAATCTTGACGAGCGTGGCCTGCGTGGCGCCCTTCATGCGCGACGGGCTCGCATGGTCGAGGCGATTCCACAGGCCGGGCCCGCCGGTGAGCGAGCCGAGCGGCGGCATCTCGACGAAATCCTCGTGGGCGCGCTCGTCCTTCGGCGTGCGGATGACGATCGCTTCGACCTTGGTGATCTTGAGCGGCGGATCGCCGGCACGCAGGAGCTTCGCGTCCAACAGCGAGGCGAAGGCGCCCGGGGTAACGCCCAGAAACGCGCGGCGATTGATCGGGCTGGCGAGTCGGCGGGTCATTCTTGGGTGGCCGCTTGAGCCGGTGCGTTCTTCACACAGCGGAAGCCGAGGTTGGGCGTGCGCTGGTTAGGCCGCACCCAGTTTCGAAAGAAGACGGTGATACGCCGCGGCCCGCTCGACCACGAGCCGCCGCGGATGATCCTGTACATGCCCTGCTCGGGGCCGCGCGGGTTCCCAGCGGGACTGTGCTCGTAATACGTTCGCTCGAACCAATCCGAGCACCACTCCGCTACCCCGCTCGCCATGTCGTGGAGGCCAAACTCGTTGGGCGCGTGGCTCCCGACCGGTTTGGGCCCGAGCGGCGTGTTGAAGTGGGCGCGCGTGCGGTCCGGCTGGTCGTCGCCCCAGGGATAGTGCTTGCCTTCGAGGTCCCCACGCGCGGCGCGCTCCCATTCGGCCTCGGTGGGTAGCCGCTTGCCCTGCCATTCGCAGTAGGCCTTGGCGTCGAACCAATCGACGTTGTGGACCGGGAAATCCTCCGTACCCTCGGGCACCGTTCCGCCCAACCAGTGATAGGGCGCGCGGTGAGCGGCCGCCTTGACGAACCGCTTGTACTCGGCCTCGGTTACTTCGCGCGAGCCCATGTAGAAGGCATCGAGCCGAACCGCGTGCGCCGGTAGGTCGTCGCGCAACACCAACGGCCGCATGCCCCTCTTGTCGTCTTCGGTTTCGAAGGAGCGTCCCATCATGAACTCACCCGCCGGCACCAACACCATGCCGTCGGGCGGATCGAGCGTGGGTGGCTCGCCGGCGAACGCAGCAGCGGCCACAAGACACAAAAGTAGTAGGGTGCGGAACAAGATCAAGCGAATCGGTCCTAGACGAAGAGCTCTTGAATCTCGTCGTCAATGCACGGTTCGGTGGCGCCCAGGGGGTCCACGTAGCGGTACACACGCTTGGACGGCGTGTTGGTGATCTCTTTTCTCCAATCGATGCCCAGGGCCGAATAGATCGAGGCGTAAATGTTTTCGGTCTTCGGCTGCATGTCGTAGTGCCAGCCGGTCTCGATCGCATTCTCGCCGGTACCGTCGGTGTGGCCGATGATGCGCCCGCCTCTGACACCGCCGCCCGCGAACAGGCCGATGTAGCACTTGTTGTAATGGTGGCGTCCGTTTACGCCGTTGAGAACGCCGGGCACGCGGCCGAACTCGGTCGGCACGACGATAATCGTGTCATCGAGCAGGGTCTTATCGGCGTCACGCGGCGACGGCGTGCTGCCGAGGTCGCGGATCAGGCCGGCCACGGCGCGATCGAGGTTGTTGCAGTGACTGTAGTGGTTGCTCTTCTTCGAGTGGTCGAAGATGTTCTTGTGATGGTCCCAGCCGGCGTGCTTGACGTGAATGTAGCGCGTGCCCGCGTCCACCTGAATCAGATTGCGCGCCATCAGACAGCCGAGCCCGACGGTGTTCTCGCCGTAGCGCTTGCGGTCGGCGTCGTCGAGAGCGAGAGCTTCGGGCCAGCGGTTGTCGCCCAGGATGCGATAGGCGTCTTGCTGAAAGCTGCTGAAGGCGGACAACTCGCGGCCCCGCTGCTTGTGGTCGCGCACCACGACCCTTTCGAGATCGCTGAGCAGACGGAAGCGCTCTTCGAGCAAGGCAAGAGCCTCGCCCTGCGCGGCCACGCTTCCGAGGCCGGCCTCTGCATTGATGTCCATGCCAGAGAATTTGGGATGGAGAAAGCCGCTGGGCAATGACGAGGACCCGAGGTTGAACGTGACGAAGGTCGGGAAGGTGTCGGTCTCGCGCCGCTGCGATTCGAGCTCATACGCGACGGTCGACCCCACCGGAGGGATCTCCGACACTTGCGCGGGATTCAACGGCCGGCCGGCGCGCGTGTAGTACTCGCCGCGAAAATGGACCACCTCGTGGCTCCAGAACGAGCGCACGATGGCCACCTTGTCCATCTCCGAGGAGAGTTCCGGGAACAGGCGGTGCGAGAGGTAGAGATCGTTGCGAATTTGCCGGACATCGAAGTCGGGTTGGGTGCCGATGTTCTCTTTGAAATCGAACGTGTCGGTGTGGCTGATGGCGCCGGCGGCCTCGACGACGATGCAATAGCGAGCCGTGCCGCGCGGGTTGGAGCGGCCAGCGGCGCGCAGCTTCGGAGGCCATAGCCCCTGCTCGACAAAGGCGCCCATGAGGCTGAGGGTGCCGAATTTCAGCACGTCACGCCGAGCGGGAAGGATGTCCTTAACCGTTTTCATGGCTGGGTCCTCCTTGTGTCATCTGCCTGCTGCCTGATCTCAAAACAGTCAATGCGATGACCGCTCCCTTACGGTCACGGCTCGGTTTTGGCGCGCTAGTAATTGAACAAGAATTCGGGCTTGTTGAGCAGCGCCCACTGTAGGTTCTCAAGCCCTTGCTGACGATCCTTGTGCAGCGCGCCAAGCGAAATATCCATTTCGGCCGGCAACGGACGCCGTGACAGGGTTGCCAAGTAAATCTTCTCGACGAGGCCACGATCGAGTACCCGCTCTAACTCCTCCGGTTCGGGCGCACGTCCCGCCGCCGCGCGGAAGCTTTGCTCGATCACAAGGCGATCGTCTGTCAACCGGTGGAGCAACTGATCGACGCGGCTGTTGCCCTCGGCCTTGACGCGGTCGAGCACGACCTGCGAGTTCATCATCAACATCGCTTGCAGCGACGACGTCGGCGTCTTGGCCGGCAGATTGTCACGGCTCTGCTGGCCGAACGCGCGCAGAAACTCCGACACCTCACGGTTCACATGGGCCGGGTCCAGAAGCTGCATGGCCATGGCCACGTCTTCGACTCCGCTTTTGTACGAGCCCGGTCGGGCCGTCGCGGTCACGATCGAGTCATGTAACTCGACGGCGCTTAACATCCGGACGAACTTACGCGGATAGTAGTTCGCGTACGCGGGCTTCCATTCCGCTTCGAACTTCGACGACAGCCTATAGGCGTTCGACTTCATGAGCGTACGCACCAAGTGCTTGAAGCTGAAGTCGTGGCTCTGGAAGTCGTGGGCCATGGCGTCGAGCAGCTCGGGGTTGGAGGGTTGCATCGTCCAACCGTCGGGCAGCTCTTGGTCGGGGTAGTAGCGCGCCAGGTCGAAGCCGTCGAGGGGCTCGACGATGCCGAAGCCCATCAACTCGGCCCAGATGCGGTTGGCGATCGCCCGCGAGAACTGGATGTGGCTGGTGAGCAGTCGCGCCAACTCGTCGCGCGGCATGCGATTGGGACGCGCCGCCTCGCCGGTGAGAATGAAACGCGGTTCGTTCGACCCGCCCTTGCGAGGCACCCGCACAATGCTCTCGCCCTCGGTCGGGTAGCCCGGCTCGACGTCGTCCACCGTATACTCGGTGTTCGCCTGGAAGCCGTTCTCCCAGTTCATGACCATGCGCGTCTTGCCGAAGAACGCCGCCTGCTGGAAGAACTGCTCGCGGGTCTTGCCGGTGAAGAAGACGTTGACCTTCTCGAGGTGGTCCGCGCCGTCGTGGCACGAGACACAGCCCGGGTTCACGCCGAGCAACATCTTGCTGTAGGTGATGGTGAACTCGTCGATCGAGTCAGCGCGGTTGACGAGGTCGAGCGCGTCCGGCTCATCGGGATCGTCTTTGGCTTTGACGAAGTCGCGCGCGAAGTAGAGCGCGCCGGGGGACGAATGGCTGCTCTTGCCGCCTTGGGAGAGCAAGTCGGTCACCACGTCGGCGTAGGAGCGGTCGAGACGCAGCCACTCGACGATCCAGTAGTGGAACAGGTTCTTGCCGAAGCCCATGCGGTTGCCGGCGCGGAAGAGGTCCTCGAAATAGTAAGACCAGCGCTCGACGAACTCGTCGCTATCGACCAGACGATCGACCAGCTTGTCGCGCTTGTCCGGGTCGGCGTCGTCGAGGAAGGCCATCAACTCGGCGACGGGCGGTACGCGGTCGGTGGCGTCGAGGTAGGCTCGGCGGGCGAATTCGCGATCCGAGGCAAGACCGGCGTGCGGAATGCCGTCGCGCTCGATCCGCCCGAAGATGTGGTTGTCGATGAAGTTCCGCCGCGGGATGGGAGCGCTGGGCGCGGTCTCGCCGGGGCGCACCGCTGCAGCCTGCTCGGTAAGCTGCTCGGCCACCTCGGACGCCGGTACGCGGTCGGACGTCCGATGGGCCCGCTCCATGCGCTCGCGAGCCTCGGGAGCGAGTTCCTGCGCCGTCAAGGCCGCCGGAACCAACGCCAGACAGGCAAGAACACGAAGCGCTTTCATCTTGGCAGACCTCACTTTCTATTATCTCAGCGCGTCCGGCGGAACTTCTGAATACGCTTGCCGTTGACCTCGGCGACGAAAAGGTTCCTGTTCGCGTCGACATCCATCAGACGCGGCAACTGTAACATCTCCGGGTCGCCCCACTGAGCCGCTAGCTAGGCTCCCATCGCTCAGCCGCAAATGGCTGATCGTATGGGCGTCGCCGTCGCCCACCAGCAACTCCTTGCCGACGACCAGCACGCCAAACGGGTTGCCGAACCCGGTCCACGCTGCGAGGAACTTACCCGCGGGCGAGAAGACCTGCACGCGGTTGTTGCCGCGGTCGGCGACATAGATGCGGTCCCGGCCGTCGATGGCGATCGC
Organism: Bryobacterales bacterium; assembly: GCA_965261065.1. Lineage (GTDB taxonomy): Bacteria > Acidobacteriota > Terriglobia > Bryobacterales > UBA6623 > JAKZVK01. Next base: position 1,903,231 of record OZ253444.1, read on the forward strand.
GTGGGCAGCCGCGAATTCGGACTCCCCTTTCCCTTTTCGGCCCCATTCTGACAGGTACTTGCCCTCGGGCGAAAGCCGCACCACCCGTCCGTTACCGGCGTCGGCGACATAGATCTCACCCTTCGAGCTGAAGACGAGACACGAAGTGTGAAGAAGGTGTTGAAGCCCAATCAAAATGTCCCCTTTTGCGCCCAATAGAAATGTCCCCTCTGGAGCAGGATTGTGGCTGGCCCCTTCGCCTTGGAGACTGATGATGGCGACGCCGAGGTACCCGTCAAGGGTCCGCGAAGCCAAGCCCTACGGGCCCGCCCTTGACTGCTCCCTCGCCGCCGCGAGAACAGCATTCGGTTCAACAAGGCGAATGAGCTTAAGAACTTAGCGCGCAATGGGACATTTCTACTGGGCTACCGAGGGGGACACTTCTATTGGGCTACGACAACGAAGTGTGAAGAAGGTTGCCCCGCAGCCGTCACTCGACTTGGAATGGACCCGAAAAGCGAGACCAGGAAAGAAGGGACAATGAACCAGGGAACGGGAAGGATGTTCAATTGTCTCGAAGACGATTCACGAAGGAGTTCAAGCTGGCGGCCGTCCGGCGGCTCGAAGCCGGCGAGTCGGGCTCGGCTCTAGCACGCGAGCTCGAGGTGAAGCGCGAAAAGCTCTACGACTGGCTGGCACAAGTCGAGCGCTACGGCGTCGAGGGAGCTTTTCCCGGCGCTGGACGGCGTCCGGGCGGCAGCGCCCGCGTCGAGCCCGGCCGCGAAGCCCAGACCCGTCTCGCGGAGCTGGAACGCAAAGTTGGCCGCCAGGCCATGGAGATTGATTTTTTGTCCGCAGCCTTGCGGCGTGTCGAGGATCTGCGCCGGCCGAGCATCGTCAGTGGAACCGGCGCGTCGCTAACGAAGTACGAGCCGCAAGGCGGCAAGGCAACATGAGCGCACGCGATTTGTGCCGCTTGAGCGGGCTGGCGCGAGCCAGCCTCTACCGCCAGGGCAAACCCGACCGCGAGCCGGTCGGGGAACTGCGGCAGGCCATTGTCCAGGCCGCCTTGGACCATCCGGCCTACGGCACCCGGCGGACGACCCAACAGGTGCGCCGTCAAAAGCTACTGGTCAATCGCAAGCGCGTGCAGCGGGTGATGCGCGAAGAGAATCTCTTGCGGCGACGTCGCCGCACCGTTCCGCAAACGACCGATTCGAAGCACTCGTTGCGGTGTTACGAGAACCTGACGCGCGAGGTCCAACCCACGGGTCCCAACAAGCTGTGGGGCTCGGATCTCAGCTACGTGCGATTGGGAAACCACTTCGTCTATGTGGCGGTGGTGTTGGACGTGTATTCGCGGCGCGTGATGGGTTGGGCCGTGGGTCCGAACCTGAAAACCGAATTGCCGCTGGCGGCGCTGCACCAAGCGTTGAGCAGCCGGCGTCCGGCGCCGGGTTGGATTCATCATTCCGATCAAGGTTCGCAGTACGCTGCGGAAGCTTATGTGGCCACACTGCGGCAAGCGGGCGCGAGGATATCGATGAGCCGCAAAGGCTGCCCGCAGGACAACGCGTACGTGGAAAGCTTTTTCAAGACTTTGAAAAGCGAGGAAGTCAACTGCAACGAGTATGAAAGTTTGGCCCAGGCGCAGGCCGCGATCGGGGCTTATATTGAGCAGGAATACAATCGCACACGATTGCATTCGTCGCTGGGCTACCGGCCGCCGCAAGAGTATGAGCGGCTGTGGGAAGAGGCGGCTGACGCCGCCTGAGTTTTCGTAAGGCATGAGCAGATCTATCGATCCGATGGCGCAGCACAAGGCGGGATGCGGCCTGAGTAGGCGCACACCCCGCCCTCATCGTTTCGATGAGTCTGCGGCCGGGTATTCCTTGGCGGGTTGCTCTCCAGCAGAGCCCGCCTCCGCTTCCCCGGCTAACTTGATCATGCCCCCATTGGGCTGGATTCGCTATGCTTTTTCAGTCAACTGCAACCCGTCCCTAATTTCTTGGCCTCGCCGTAGGGGTCCAGTCCAGTGAACAGAATCACGTTCCCGGCGGGACGTTGACTGACTGAGCCGACGGAGCCAACCATGAGAATCACTGATGTACAGACCGTCCTGTTAACAGGACCGTGCACGAACGATCCTTTCTTGAGTGAATCCCGCAAGCGACGTAGCGCCGCGTTTATCGAGATTTATACCGATACGGAGCTTGTCGGCATCGGCGAAACCTACGTGGGCTATTTCTTTCCTGAAGTGGTTCCGGAGATCGTCGAGTTCTTCAAGCCGATCCTGGTAGGACAGAATGTTGACAACATCGCCGAGCTGTGGGACCGGATGTACCACTGCGGCAACTTCTGGTGCCGGGTGGGTATGGGGCTTTCCGTCATCAACGGGATTGAAGCGGCGCTCTGGGACCTCAAGGGCAAGATGACCCAGTTGCCGGTCTATGAGCTACTGGGGGGACGGAAGCACGACAACATCCTCTGCTATGCGACCGGCGGCCCCAGCAACTACCCGAAAGACCGCTTGGGCGCAAAGGTCGACCACTACCAGTCACTAGGCTTCCGGGCTTTCAAGGTTGCCACCGGCAGCTATTCGCCGGACAGTGGGTCTTACATCCCGGAGCGCGCCTCCGAGGCGGCGGACTTTGAGGGCGACAAATTGGAGTTCATTCGCTCGCACGCAAGTGGCGACGTCAGGGTCATGCTCGACGGACACATGGGCAATAGCGCGGGCACTACGTGGGACCTTGGGATCGCGCAGGCCGTCGCGAAGGCGGTGGAACCCTACAATCTGTTCTTCTTCGAAGAGCCCTTGCACTACACCGACCCTTGGAGCTACGCCGAGCTGTGCCGCAGTACTCACGTGCCCATCGCAGGGGGTGAATGCCTGACCGGCAGCTACGAGTGGCGCGTCTTTGTCGAGCGGGGTTGCTTCGACATCGGTCAGCCGGACGGCGCGTTCACCGGAGGTCTCGGCGATTTCATGAAGGTGGCAGCGATGCTTGACAGCCGTGGGCGCGGGATCGCCACCCACAGCTGGGGAGCCGGGGGAGCGTTCATGCAGAACATTCATTCTGGATTCGCCGCGCCCAACACACGCATCCTCGAGATCGCTCCCGACTACGCCGGATTGCACAGTGAGGTCATCGGCGATTCTTTTCAGATGAAAGACGGCTGCGCGCTACCGCCCGAGAAACCGGGTCTAGGCATCGTGTTGACCGACGAGATCAAGAACCGGTACCCGTTCGTGCGCGGCAGTGGTGAGTTCAACGACGTGCCAGGCAAGATCCTGACCGACTGACCGTAAGTCCTGCCCGCTGAGAGCGAGTCCCATGATCCACGTTCTTGTTGACGTCCCGGTAGATGAGGCAGCGCTCGCCAAGCTGAAGGGGATTCCCGACGTACACGTGGAACTCGTCGAGCCGGAAGAGCGTGTGCGGCCTTTGCCGGCGGAGTTGCTGCAGCCGATCGAGGTTCTCACCTGTACGTTTCCGCCCGAGAACTTTTCGGACATGACCAGCCTCAAGTGGGTCCAGATCAGCTCCGCGGGTTACAACCAGTTGTACAGCCTCGGACTCCCGGAGAAAGGCATTCGCGCCAGCAACGCCCGGGGCTGTTTTGACATTCCCATCGCCGAATGGAACATAGCGATGATGGTCAACCTGGCACGAGATCTGCGGCAGATGATTCGCAATCAACACGGCGGCGTATGGGACCCGGCAGCTCGGTTCCAGCGTGAAATCCGGAGCCTGACGGTGGGTATCTGGGGCTACGGCGGCATTGGCCGCGAGACGGCGCGTCTGGCGAAGACCATGGGGATGGAGGTTCATGTCCTCTCTCGCCGGGGATCGGTCCTATGGGAGCTGTCTACTGCGTCCCCGGAACCGGGGACCCGGAAGGCGTACTGCCGGACCGGGTCTACCTCCAAGAGGAGCAAACGGAGTTCCTCTCGGACCTTGATTTCTTGGTGTTTGCGCTGCCTCTGACGCAGAGCACAGAGGGCATCGTCGGTGAACAAGAGCTGCGGGCATTGCCGCGAACGGCCTACCTGCTCAATCCGGCAAGGGGACCGATCATCCAGCAGGCGGCGCTGCTACAAGCGCTACGCGAAGGCTGGATCGCAGGTGCGGCGCTCGACACCCACTACGAGTATCCAATGCCGCCCGACCATCCCCTTTGGCAAATGCCAAACGTGATCATGACGCCGCACATCGCGGGTTCGAGCCTCAGCCAGTTCTTCGTTCGCCGAAACTGGGATATCTTTCTCGGAAACCTGGACCGCTATTTGTCAGGTAAGACACTCGTGAACGAGTTGACGCCCGAGCAGTTGGACGGTCGATAGGAACGCCGGGTTGTTGCGCGGCAGGTTTGTCCCGGAACACAACTGGGCCAGTTGGTCAGCTCTGGGAGCTCAGCACTCAACTCAAATAGTTGATGGTATGCTGGCTTCGATTCTTGAAAGAAGGTAAAGCGAGTGTTGGCTAGGAAGGCGATCAGTTGAATCGAGCGCCCGTGGCGATGGATATGTCTTCGCTGATGGTGAGGCGGTCGAGGCCTTCGACCGAAGCCTCGGTTCGTTCGGAGAGTTTGCGCACGACGCCAACGGCGAGGAAGCCCTCTCGATCGGCGGGCGTTGCCGGCATGTTGGCGAGAGCGCGCCGCGGCACTTCGAATGTCCCGGCGTCGGCATCGGCGGAGCAAAGGAATGCCCCGACGCTGCTCTCTCCTGGGGCGAACCCCAGGATGTACGCGACATCGGTCTCGGTGTCGCCGCCGGTCCACTCGACTGTGTAGCTTTTCTCGCGCGAGATGAGGACCGGGGTCTGCTTCGCGGCGGCTAGCAGTTTGTCATTCGGGAGGAGTAGGTCTTCGATGCGCGAAGGGACGGTCAAGTGCTCGAGGAGGTACTCGGCGAAGTCGGCGATTTCATCCGGGTCGTCGTGCGTGATCGCGAAGGTGGCCAGCAACTGGATAAACGCGCCGACGCGCAACGAGGCTTCGAGGCCGGGTGGGCCGAAGGAGGCGAGGAAGATTTCTCTCGCCCATTCCAGCACGCCGTCGAAGATCGGGCTCAGGAATACGGTGTCGCCGTCCTCGGCGGTGACGGTTATCTCGCCAGGCCGCAGCGGCTCGACGGGCATCGGTTGCAGGACGTCCCGTTCGCTATTGCCGGAGCGGTTGCCGAACCAGCATGTCCCGGGGGGGGGGGGGATCGATCTGGGGAGTGAAATCGAAGCGGCGATCGCGCTCCGATCGGGCCTCGATGATCTCGCGGGCTTCGATCGCTCCACTCGGCTGCGGGCGGAGGCGAGAGCGTAAGCGGATCTCTCCCTTATTCAAACGCTCTCCGGCGAGGGGCTTGCGCGGGTTGAGCTCGTCGACGGAGCCATCGTCTACGTCGAGCAGAACGGCGTTACTGACGCCCCCGTTGTCGGTCTCAACGATCAGTGGCACGTAGCTTCCGCCGGGCGTTTCCTGCGAAGCCTCGAAGACAAACTGATGAATGCCGGAGCAGCATGGCGAAGGGCCGGCGTAGAGAACGCGGCTCGCTTCCACGTCGCCTAGAAAGACGCGTACGCCGCCCAGGTCTTCGGCCTCGGGCGGCAACTCGCTGGGCGTGGCGGTCTGACCGGCGCCCGTTCCCCAAGCGATAAGAATGTCGCCGGGGTGAACCGGATTGTCGGGCGTGACAAGGCTAAACTCTGCGTCTGCTTTCTGTACGATTCCGTAAGAGCCTTCGATGGCGAATAGACCGACGGCGGCGTCGACGACTTCGACCGGAACTTCGTTGCTCATTTCGCCGTCGACCTCGGCCCAGATGGTTACCGGACCTCGCGGCGTCGCATTGGTCAGCACGGCGTTGATCTGTGCACCGTTCGAGAAAAGCGGAAGCGCGTCGACCGTTTCGTTGCCGTTCCTGACGCGAACGCGTATGCCGTTCACCTCGGCACTGAGGGGAAAGGCGAGTTCGACTCCCTCGGTGGATCCAAGTCCTTGACCGAACAGGGTGATGATCGATCCGGGCGAGAGCTTGCCGTGGCTCACCTCGGGCGGAGCGAAGCTTGCTGCGTTCACCACGCCATTAGCGAACAGCCGCACGTCGCAGGGCCGCATGGGGCCTTCGATGAGCGAGGGGATCGCGGGCTGGGTGAGAGCCTGCTGAACCTCAAGTCCGAGCTTGGCGCAAGCAAAGGGCGGCAGGCTCATATTCGCGTTATGCGTTTTCGCGCTGCCTGTCTTGGTGCTACCAGGGGGCTCAGCGGTTCGGGCGAACGGGGGTTCATACTTGGGAACGGTGATCTCGGGCGGACGCGAATCGGCCGGCGTCACAGTGAGGCGAAACTCGGGTGGGTCGGCCAGCGGGCCCGGCGTATAGGTAATCGCGAAGGGAATCACGATACGGACCTCGGTCCGCGGAGTAGTGTCGCGGAGGTCCTCGGGAACCACGAAGCGCCTGTACATCGTTAGACCGTTGCCGTTCTCGTCGGGCTCGACTTGTGTTTGCCCATCGGTTTCCACGGGCTCGCCGCCGGAACCATCTTCGTTGTGACCCTGGCTCAAGCGCCATTCCGAACCATCGGAGCCCCGGACTGTGTCGACAACGGTCATCCGGTAATCCAAATGGCTCAGGTCGCCCGTGAAAAACCAGAACCTGCTCGGCTCGACCACAACTCGCTGGGGCTGTGGCTCGCTTAGTTCGTCGCCGCACTGGGCGTCGAACATCCAGAACTTCGCTCCGCGTATCTCAACTTCGATCGCGCCGCTGACGGCGCGCTGCTCGCCGATGTCCTCCGCTGCCGCGGAGCCGGCGGTGATACGGAGGATGTCGGGAGAGACTTGAGGGATCTGTATACGCTCCTCGGTTGCTGTGGAGCCCTCCGGAAAGACAGTTACTTTGAGGCGGATGTTGGGTTCCGGGTCGAGTTGGACGTTGAAGATTCGCAGCACGGTCTCGGGTGGGAAGCAAGCGCCGGGGTTGCTCGGCGAGGGCTCTCCCTCGGCGCATTGCGCGGGAGGGTTCTCGGGGTCGACCGGTGCGCCCGGGACGGGAATGAACACATCGGGGAAGACGAGTCGGTCCCCGTCGATCTCGCCGAGCTGCGGCGTGGGGGCCATTTGATCTTGGCCCTTGGCCACCGAGGGGGAAGCGGACGGCAAGCCGGGGTTGGAGTTGACGAACAGTACGGCGTCCACCACGTCGTCTGCTGTCGAGCCGCAATCAAAAGGCTCGTTCTTGAAGCCGCCTTCGTATTCGATCGCGATGTCGGCGGAAATGCGGTTGAGATATGTCAAGCCTCCCTTGGGAGGGGCTGTAGGCACCGGGACTGTGCAGCGAATCTCGATCGGGGGCAGCCGCCAGGCCTCCGCTTGTACCGGCGCCGGGGCGTACTCAAGCTGCTGAACGCGGCAAGCAACTTGGCTGGGATCGTCGATGAGTTGCGGCGGGCGCTGCCCGGAGCAGAGCGCGACGGCCAACACCACGAAGGAAAACGTACGGGCCATCAGCGGCATGCGGCCCAGTATACTGGAAGTCGCTCTTACAAGGCTTGCAGGGTTGTGCTTGCTGGCAGAGACCGGCGTTGCCCAACGATTCCGCTGTGTAATCTCCTCCCTCGTCGGAATCCCAGTCACGAAAACCGCTGATTCCCTCACACCGGTGCGCTACCCTGAGATCGGAGGGGAGGACGCGGCAACCCAGGATGGCAACCTTGCCGAAAACCTTGCCAAACTGCGCCAAAAGGCCGGCCAACCGGCGTGAGGGCCTGCAAGGGCCCTAAAGGGGACGGAGCTGGACGGAGCCCTTTTTTCGCGCCTTGGCAAGGTGACCCCCAGTGGGGCCGCTTGTTCCCGGCAGGTGTCCAACGGCGGTACAATTTGCTCAGGCTAGGAACGGGCTACGGTGGGCCAGGCGATCACTGACTACAACATCGTCGAGGCGCCCAACTCAAGATGAACCCTATCCCTATTGGTGATTTCGATGCGGCGGTGGCGTGCCTGGACGCGCAGGGCTACGTGTTGTTCGACAAGGTACTCGACCAGGAAAAGACAAGCCACTTTAGCCGGGTGGTCATGCAGGCGCCCCGTCGCGCCGTTACCGAAAACTACGAGACGACGGAGGGCTTACTAGAGACCGCGCCTGAGCTGGCCGAGCTGATCACGCATCCGCAGATCCTGGAGATGGTCCACTTCTTGATCGGTGGCCGCTCGGAGGCGGCGGACAACGCGTTCGCCTGGCCGAAAGAGGATCGCGTGCGCGTGTTCTGTGTTGACGCGCTGATTTCGCATCCCGGGTCGCGGAAGCAGTATTGGCATTGCGATCCCCCGGCTCACCAATCGGTCCGGCAAGGGCAACCGCTGCCGGATTTCCCCACGTCGGTCAACGTTCTCTGGATCTTGACGCCGTTTTCCAAAACAACAGGCGCGACGCGAGTCTTGCCCGGCAGCCATCGCTTGCGGGAGATGCCGCCGGCCACGCTAGATGATCTGGATGGCGAAATCTCCCTTACCGCGGACCCGGGCAGCGTAGCGATTTTGCCCAACACCGTTTGGCACGCGGCCGGCGCCAACCGGAGCGACCGTGAACGTGTCATGGTTTCGTGTGCCTACAACCCCTGGTGGATCGGCCGCCTGTCTCCTGACAACGATCCGATTAGCCGCCAGACTTGGGAGCGGCTGCCGCCAGTAGCAAAGCAGTTGACGGAGCACCAGCTTTTTTGGAAGCCGTCTTCTGAGCGCACTGCCTACCCTTGGCAGGAAAAGGAAGACGCTTCCTGAGAGAATCCACGGTCAAACTGGATTCTCCGCGTTTCCGTCGAGCCGACGGACCAACCGGCGGGGTGCCCGAAGCGGTGGGGGGTTCGGGGACAAAGCCCGTGCCCGCGTGGGCAAAGCGATTCGGTGAGGCGGCGCTACGGCGACTCCAAGCCGCGGTAGGCCTGGTCGCGACGGCGGATACGCAACACCGCTACTCGACGCCGAGAGTCCGACACGCGGTACACGACGCGATACCCTTCGAACCTGACACGGTAGTAGTCTCGGTGACCCCGTAGTTCGACGGCGTCATGCGGTCTCGGATCTTCCTCGAGAGGAATCGAGGGCTGAGACTCCCTCCGCGAGGCAACCTCGAAATCGGCCTCGTCTTCGGTCATCTCGCGGGTGGCACTCGGATGGATCGGTTTCGCCATTGTTTCCGACCTCAGTATACCCTTCGAAATCAGGGAGTAACGGTGGCTGAAGCCGGTTTGTGGGAAGGGCGCTGAAAGCGCCCTGGGGCGGAGTGCGTGGGAGCACGGAACCGGCCGTAAAACGACCGGCCTACAACGCGCTTCGCGCGGCAGCCGCCTGAAGGCGACTCCGGGAGCAACCGCCTCCCGTGGCAGCGCGGACAGCCCTTGTAACCCGTGCGCGAGCGTGGCGGAGCCAAACTGACCCCCCCCGTATCAGCTCTCGCGACGCGACGCGATGACATCGGCGTTCGGTAGAAGGGAAGCTGAGACTGAGGTACGACCCGCTGTCGGACTTCAATCTTCTCATCTGCGAGAATCCGTGAAATCCGTGGATGGAGTTTGAGACGTTGGTAAGATGTGGGGGGATTGGTTTCCCAGCGGTTACGCACTGGGGCACTGGGCTGATAGTTGGGTCGCCCTCTTCGGGGGCTGAGAGTCGAGGCCACGGGCCAGGGCTAAGCGTCCTAAGCTTATCGTCGGGCTGTACCCTGCGGGGGCCGGGGTGCGGTGTCAGTCGGTGAATCGAATGCCGAAGATTTTCGCGCTGGTCAGGCGGAAGTGCAGAATTAGCTCCTTGCCGCGGAGGGCTTCGAGGGAGGCGCTGCGCTTCCACTGGAGCGGTTCCCAAATGGCGTCGCCGCTGAAGGGGATGCAGTCGTCGAAGGTGTAGCCGGGCAGCGGCTTGGTACCTCGGCCATAGGGTTCGAGTAGCGCGACCTCGACCTTTCCGTGACGCGGAGTTCGTGCGTTGATCTCGATTTGCGTTCCTTCAAAAGTGCCGAGATTGTTGCTCCAGAACTCGCCTCGATCCTCGGCTTCCAGCCCGGCCAGGCGGCCGTCGGGCAGGTGGACCATGTCGGGGGCGGCGTAGATCGTGCCGCTGTCCCATTCGCCCGGCGCGCCCAGCTCGATGATCGGTTCGGATGACATCCAGCTCCAGGCGCGATTGTTGCGGCTGACAGCGAAGTGGACGTCCACTTGGTCGGTGTCGTGATGATAGATCGCCGGGAACAGGAACCGTAGCGACGGGTCGTCGGGGTAGGTGGTGAAGCCGTTCGTATAGTAGTCGGCGGCGAGAGAGTCTTGGGGCCCGGCGGCGAGGATGACCTCGGCCGGCGGCCAATTTCGAAAGTCGTCCGTTTCGCTGCGGGCGATGGCGCGGCCATCGAGGTGACCGCGGAAGTAGCCCACGTATTTCTTGAGGACCGGATCCCACGCGGCGATGTTCTCCGTGTCGTGGAAGTACGACAGGAGCGGATCCGGCAGCCGCGACCAGTGGATTCCGTCCGGCGAGACCAACCCGTACAGACCGTACGACTTGCGCGGCGGCTTGCCTTCGCTGTCGGGCAGCTTGTCGAAGTGGAAGCACTTATAGCGTTCCGAGGCCGGCGCCGTCGGGTCGCGAAAGACCCCGCTTTCGCGGCAGTAGGGCGTGACGACGTTGGTCGGCCGGCCGTTGAGGCGGTACACATCCAGCTCGGGTTTCGTCCAGTGGATGCCGTCGTCGCTTTCCGCGTACGACAGGACCTGGTCGGCCGGTTCGACTCCACCGCCCGGTGGAAAGAACGCCTCCTTGGCGGCGTCGGTCAGCATGATGTGGTACCAGAGCCGGTACTTGCCGTCCTCGTGGAGGACCTGGTGGTATGCCCCGAGTCGGTCTTCCCAGGGACGGTCTGTCCGCAGCCACGGCTCGGTCTTGCGCGCCTTCTCCATCGTGATGCGCACGCCGAAGGGCACTTTGACTTGCTTCATGCCGTGTCCCGATACGTCGACGATGATGTTCCAGTCCCTTTTCAGGTTGGCGATGCTCTCTTTGGCGGCTTCGGTAATCCGTGCGGGGTCGAGGGTCGGTGACAAGCTGCCCTGCGCCACGTGTCGCCGGTCGAGAAAGAGGGCAGGAGGCCTTGCACGCATGCCGGCCTGCGTCTCCTGGATCGTTTGCGCGTGCGACGCGAGGGGTGCGAGGACGAAGATGAGTCCCAACGGGATGACCGGCCCCAGTTGACTGAGTACAAAGTGTTCAAGGCATCTTGCTACATGCACAGAATGGCTCCTCTGATTGTGAGTCTGTTACGGTTCTCGATCAGCCTCAAGACCACTTCGGAGGGTCCGCGATTGACATAAAGGGTAGCAAGCGTTGTCGGAGTCTCGGGCTACGCAGCGGAAAGGCTACACTGAACTTACGCAGTTCGGCGGACTTAGGTGGCTACTATTGCTTCATACGACGCCCATCTTGAGCAGCTCGTCGAGGTAGCCGAGAGGCTGAAGGCGGCGCTCGATGGAGCCGGCATCGTGTATCGCATCGTCGGCGGACTGGCGGTCTTCCTGCATGTGCGAGACCGCGACCCGCTAGCAGCTCGGGCGACGCGTGACGTTGATGTCGCTGTCCACCGAGACGACTTGGAGAGAATCCGCGCGGCAGCCGCTGGATCAGGATTCGAATTCCGGCAAGCCGCCGGCGTCGACATGCTCATCGATCGTGAGTCTCCATCGGCGAGGAGTGCAGTCCATTTTGTGTTTTTGAACGAGAGGGTTCAACCCGACTATCTCGAGCCGGTCCCCGCCATGCGCGACGCTGTGCATACTGAGGACGGCCTGCAGATCGGTTCGGTGGCGGATCTGGTGAAGATGAAGCTGACGAGCTTTCGGCTCAAGGATCAGGTTCACATCCAAGACATTGATGGAGTCGGACTCATCACTGAGGACGTCGAGCAAGGCCTGTCCCTGGAACTGAAGACCAGGCTCAAGCAGGTGCGCGCTCAACGGTAGTCCTCTTCTCAGTCTGATTTGTACTCTCTGTCCAGTACTCCTGTTTCATTCAGTTGTTTCTCCAACTTCGAGATTTTGGCCAAAGCGCTCTGGGCGGAAGTGAACCCCGTTGTGCCAAGTCCCATGCCGATGATCCCAAATGTCATGCCGATGATGCCGAATGTCTCCATCTCGCTCCCTCCTTTGGCGAAGCGCCCATGTGGCGCAGGCCTCTAGGCCGAGAACTGATTCCTCGGTTCTCAGGTCCTCGATCTTGCAGCCGCTGCTCGGTCACTTGCCATCCTGAGTCCCGACGAATCGAGACTCGGCAAGGCTGGAGCCTTACGCCACATCCCGCGCGGGCGTCTCGTTAGCGCCACCCGCTTCTCAAATCTTGTAGGCAAACAGCTTGGCCTGGAACATCTTGATACGGATGCCTACGGTACTGCCGATTCCCGAGATGTCGCTTTTGCCGTTCCAGGTCACGACGCGGTCGGCTTCATCGCCGATCATGCGATCGGAGTCGCCGAAGCTGAACCCTTCAATGGGGCCGGGATTGGGTCCGACCGCCGAACGCTGGCGCACGAGCTCCACTGTGATCCAGCCCCCCGGGGCGCACCGATAGTTCAGCCTCAACTCGTCCCCGTGACGAAAGATGGTCGGGATCGTGAATCGGCCCTCGGTCTCCGCCTCGATCCCAGTGAGGCGGTGTGGCTGCCAGAGCATGTAGCGGATTTGCAGCGGCCGCCGCTGTGGGAAGAGTTCGTCCTTGTCCTCGTCGAGTACGTTGTGCCGGGTGGAGTTTCCTGTGTACGGCACGGCCCAGCGGCCGTCGGGCAAGATGACCAGACCGCTGCGCCAGCAATGCGCCGAAGTCTCTTCGCCGCTGCCGGGCGGTCCCACCGTATGGATGGCGCGGCGTTCGGGCCGGGTCCAGAAGATGCCGTCGCGGCTGAAGGCGATCTGGGCGTCCATGTCTTCGGTCGCTTGGTGATAGATCGGGACGATCATCCCGTGCAGGTCGGTGCGCCCCGGATACGGAAAGTAGTTGGCGCCATAGAAGGAGATGTCGAGGTCGTCCTGCCCGTCCGGAGCCAGAATCAGCTTGGGCGCCGGCCAGCGGCGGAAGTCTTTGGTGCGTGAGAATCCAATGGTGCGCCGCTGGGTTTGTTCCTCGATCCGCGCGGTGCCGATCCCCTGCATGATCTCGGCGGTGTTGCCCATGATCTGCAGGTAGGCGATGTATTCGCCGACATCCGCATCGTAGTGAAAGGAAATGCCGCCGTTCACCGGCCGGTTGCCTAGCGGCTCCTCGAGCATTTTCCAATCACGGCCGTCCGCCGAGATCCATCCGAGGGTGCGGCCCCAAATTTCGGCGCGGGGCCCCTTGTAGGCGTCGCCCTCTTCCTTTTGCTTCGTATAGCGCCGCCAGGCCTCTTTGCCCTGGACCCGCTGCAGGGTGGCCGGATCGTACCAGTTCATGTCGCCGCCCATCGCCTTGAAGCGCTCATTCGGAGGCGCATGCCGATCGACATACGCGCCGGTCGCTCCGCGGATGCCGTTGGCGAGCAGATTGTTCTTCGTCGAGCCCTGGAATTCCACCTGTCCCATTTCAGGACGTTTCCATTGGAAGCCGTCGACACTGGTGGCGTAACCCGTTGCTTCGGCGGCCGAGACCTCGTAGAGCATATGCCATAGGCCGTCTGCATTCCAGACAAGCAACGGGGAGATCCCACTACCCTTCTCCCAGGGCGCGACGGCCTCGAGCAGCGGTTCGGACCGTTCTGCCTGCTCGACGCGCAGCTTGACCCCGACCGCCCCGTCGTTCAATTCGAACACGCCACGGTGATCGAGATTCCGGCTTCCGGGAAAGATTTCCGTAAGATCGACGATGGGATTCCAGGCTCCACTGTTGTATCGGATGCGTTTAGAGCGTTTCTGCGGCTCCTTGAAGGGCGATAGCGGCAGTGGCTCCGCCTGCTGCTTCGTGGCCTGTGCGCTAAGAATCTGACCCATGCAACAAAAACAGATCACCAACAGCCTCAAGACGTCACCGAATCTACAGGGCCACCGGATGGTCCGATCTGTGAGGATGTTGTCCCAACCGTCACCGGTCCAAACGTCACGGGGCAGCCCGCGTACCGATGTCAGCCAGGCCTTGGGAGCAAGGGCGGTCTTTCCGGAACGCGTCTGGTCATCACGCATCAGCTCGAACATATCAGGTCCTCTTCTGCGATCGTTTGCTGGTAGGGGATCGTCCGCGGGAAAGTGATCTCTTGAGGCGTTGGCAGGCTTCCGGGCCGGAAACAACGTGGGTTGCTCAGAACTTCGGGACAACAGGCCGGTCGAGTTTGGTGTCCTCCGCCTTGTAAACGACGCCCATCCAGCCTTGGCTGAGCTTCTCGGCGACGCGGTGGCGGGAGATCGTTCGGCCGACCATGCCGGTCCGATTCTACGGTTTCTAAGGCAGATCGTGATAAAAACCGAACTCACCAACAACACCCCGCTCCGTCCGAGGAGACCGCGACCCCAACCGGTCCGGAAGTTGTTGACAGGGAAGGATTAGGTGGTGCGCCCGGACAGATTCGAACTGCCGACCTTCTGGTTCGTAGCCAGACGCTCTATCCAACTGAGCTACGAGCGCGTGCCTTCATTCTAAACGGCTTGCGGGAACCGTGTCTCCCGCCGGGGTAACGTTTAGGGGTAACACTTTGGGCGACGAACTGTTCGATCTGCGCCGCCGAGTGCGCCCGGTCGTCCCCAGCATAAGAGTAGATTCCAAGCGTCGTACTGATGTCTGCGTGCCCGAGTTGAGCTTGCAGCGCTTCGGGAGGCACTCCCGCTTGCCGTGCCCAGGTCGTGTAAGCATGACGCAGATCGTGCCATGAAACCTCAGGCAGACCCAATTCGCGACACACCGGCTTCACGTGCCTGGCCACAGCGTTGTGAAGGTCGATCGGAGACCGTGTTGAGAGCCAATCGGGGTGGACGTACTCCAAATGAAACACGCTCTGCCTCTGGCTCCGCAGCGAAGAGCCGAGCCAGCTGAGCCAAGCGAGCGTCTGCCCCCGTGAATACCGGCTCTGCTTGCCACGCCGATCAAACGTGACACGAACGTAGCGGGAGAACAGTAGCTGGTGGCGCTCTTCAAGACTTCCCGCCAATTGAGTTCCGTGTCGCGGTCGAGGATCATGTGACGGTACCGGCAAGAATCCGGCAACGCCTCCCGGAGCTGTTGCACCACCCATTGGCTGGTCGGGTGTCGGGTGACGTTGCAGTGCAGGATCGTGCGGCGGCCATGCTCAATGACGAACAGAGAGTACAGCAGACGGAAGGTCGCAGTCGGGACCGTGAAGAAGTCCATCGCGACGATCGCGCCGCGATGGTTGCGCAGGAACGCCATCCACTGTTCGGCGGCGTTGCCGCGGGGACGCAGGCGGGCCAGGTAACGCGACACGGATCGTTCCGAGACATCGAAGCCGAGCTTGAGAAGCTCACCGTGGATTCGTGGAGCGCCCGAGATGGAATTGTCCTTCGACATCTTCCGAATGAGACCACGGATCTCCGCATCCAACTCGGGTCTGCCGATCGAGTGCGCTCGAGATTTGAGGCGCCAATAGAGGCGGAAGCCTTTGCGATGCCAGCCCACCACGGTCTCCGGCCTGACAATGAGAAGCGCCTCTGACCAGTGGGGCCAGAGGCGCCGAAGCACGACCCAGAACAGCCGGTCGAGATGAGCCAATCGGGGTCGCGGCCTCTTGCGCTTGAGAACAATCAACTACTGGCGGAGAGCGAGGCTCTCAAGCCCGAGGTTATGCCGTGCGCGGAAGAAGGCACCGACATAATGGAGAACAGCAAGGACGAGTTGGCACATGAAACTTGGCTCGGGGGACCGGTGCCAGCGTCGACCCGCTGAGCGGATCCCTTCGCCGGAGCACGGCAAGCCATTGATTCTACACAAGTACGTAGTTTTGGCGAGCGACAGGCGAACCACAGCCGACGCCGATTCATGCACCAACGCCCATAGGAACCCCTCGATGCCGTCGTGGCCTGCCTTACGAGGCAGATTCGTTGCACTCAGAACAAGAGAGGGAGTACCATGTGGGAGTCTCAGTTCCAGGTTGGAAATCCTTGCTAAGCATGTTCTCGGTTCTCATTCCCATTTACAACCACGCGGCCTTCCTCAACCAGGCGATCGAGTCAGCGTTGTGTTCGCCTTTTGTTACCGAAGTGCTTCTGCTGGATGACGGCTCTAGCGACGGCTCAGCGACAATCGCCGCGGAAACGGCTGCGTCTGAGCCTCGGGTGCGGAACCTGACGCCGCCCGGGGGTGACAACCGCGGGGCTCATTATCGGCTCAACGAGTTGGTCGGCGCGGCTCGTGGCGACTGGGTGGCAGTCCTGAATTCCGACGACGCCTTCGTTTCCGGCCGCTTCGAAGTGATCTCATCGGACCCCAACTTTTCCCGAAGTGATTTTATCTTTGGCGACTTGAAGCTGATCGGCGAAAACGGTGAGCTGACGGCCGACAGTGGGCGAGTCCTCGATCCCAGGATGCCGCTTCCCTTCGATGTGGCCGATATGGTGCGGTCCGGCCGTTTCCTGGAGTTACTCTCGACCCATAACTACCTGCGCACGACGAGCAACATGGTGTTCCGCAAGAACCTGCATGCCCGGATAGGCGGCTTCGGTCCGTATCGATACGTGCACGACTGGGATTTCGCGCTCCGGGCCATGACGCTGGGGCGAACCCTGTACGTTCAGCACGAGATAACGGCCTACCGGACACACTCCCGGAACACCATCAGCGAACGCGCCGCAAGCGCAAATGTTGGCTGCAAAGATATGTTTGATCGTTTCGTGGCTGATTTTCCACAGGTGGCTGCCCGCCCTGAGTTTCGGTTGGGATTGGAGAGTAATATACGTCGATCGCTCGACGAACGCGAGGCTCAAACTCGGGACGTTCAACCCAGGATTTCCATTTTGGCCCTGGCACGGCCACAGTATACACCCGCTCCGCTCCGAACAGCACGTCCTTTCACGCTGAACCCTGCACATCACCTCTGCTGGTAGTCGCCAGAGCTGGTTCGACCGCTCACAGTCGTTGATTGAGCGGCTTGAACGGCGCTCCGGCCGACACTGCTCCTTGCGAAACCTTTTGGAGCCAAAAGCTGTTGATCCTCACTCCGGCAATGCTACCCACTCGGCAGCGGCAGCGCCCAGATCTTGTGCAGCATGTCGCCGAACAGCCGCCGGTTCAGATGTCCCTCCGCCAATAAGAGCCAGTAATACCGCGCGTGCTTGACCAGCCGACCGCCGGTCTTCATCAACCTGTGTTGCAAGCTCGTCAGCGACCAACTCTTGATTCGCTGCGGAAGCCCCAGCCGCCGCCAAAGATTGCCCAGGTTGTAGGCCAGCACGCTCAGTTGCAACCGCACTTCGTTGGCCCGAAATCGATGGCACGACAATCGCGTCCAGTGCGTCGCCTGCTTGCCTTCCTTGATCCACTGTTCCGCCGTGCCGCGCTTGTTGTAGAAGCGCACCACCGAGCGGCTCGGCAAGCTCATGCTCGTCACGATGAATCCGACGCGCGGGAACAGCTCGCCCTGGTGATGCTCGACCTTAGCGACGATCCGCCTCGCCTGCGACCAACTCTCCGCCTGATAGCGAAAACTCTTGTAGCGCACCAAGGGCTTGCGGGAAGGCCTTCCCGGCGGGCGAAACAGGATGTCTTCGATCTCCAGCTCCAAGCTCTTGTTGGCCGGAATGCGAATGGCGTACTGTACTCCGCGTTCCTCCGAAGCCTCATAAACTTCCGGCTTCGCAAAGGCCGCATCGCCCCGGAAGGCGACCTGCTTGCCCGCAGCCTGTTGGCGCTCGATCTCCGGCAACAAGAGCTCATCCCAGTCCTCGGCGCTGTGCACGTTGCCTGGACGCAGCTTGGCAGCGAGGCAATCACCATGACCGTTGAACAAAAGCAACGGGTGGTAGCAGACCGACTCGAAGTGTCCGTTGTAGGCACTGCCTTCCTGTTGGCCATGGACCGGACTCTCGGTGGAGTCCAGGTCCAGAACGACCCGCTCGGCGTCGTCGAACGCTTCCGCTTGCCCGACCAGCTCTCGGTTCAGCGCCATCAGCCCCAGCAGGTTCTCTTCGCTCGCCAGCATCTCCGTCTCGAAGCCGTGCAGCGTCGAGGTCAAGGCCGCACCGCGATCCCAGATCTTCTGCGAACCGATCAGCCGAAACGTCGGATCGATCGAAACCCGCTCGGCGTCGTTGAGGTCCTCGTAGCCTGCGAGTCGGCTGTAAACCGACTGCCGCAACAGATCAGCGAGCGTGAACTGCTTGTTTGTGCCTTGCCGGGAGTCGCTGAGATGCTCGTCAATCAGTTCTCCGAGACCGAGCCGTTCGTCCAGTTCGCGAACCAAAATCAGGCCACCGTCGGAAGTGACGTGCGATCCCTGGAAATCGACTTTGAGAAGTCCATTGAAACTTAGCTGGAATGGCTTGGTTTGTTTTTCACCCATTGGGTGTTGGCCTCCATGGCGTCCTCATCGGGCTCTAGCCCCTATGAATAAAGACGCTCAAGGCCGCTGGAAGGTCGGGATGTCAAACATCAAATTGAAAATGCGGGTCAACACCTTGTCAACGAAAACTTCTCTCTCAGGGAGGAGTTGACGGAGCTGTGTGAAAGTTTTCAGTCCTTTCTATTGGGCTGCGGCGGTGCCGAACAGCGACAGGAGGCAATCGGAATGACAGTCGAAGTACCTGCGAGAAGTGGCAGTGAGCCTAATTTGAGATCCGCGTCGAAAACACTGTCTGTGGTCGCACAGCGACCGTTCGATAAGCGAGCGGTGGTGGTTCTCGGCATGCATCGTAGCGGTACGTCAGCGGTCACCCGTTTGCTGAATCTACTGGGGGCCGATGTACCGTCCAAACTCATGCCTCCGGTACCTGACAACAATCCGCTCGGCTTCTGGGAGTCCCAGGAGATTGCCGAGATCCACGACGAATTGCTTGCATCCGCGGGGTCGAGCTGGGACGACGTAGCGGCTTTTCCAAGAACATGGTTCGACTCCGACGTGGCTAAAAGCTTCCAAGACCGGGTGGTCCAGATTCTAAGAGCCCATTTTGCCGCCTCTCGGTTGTTCGTGATCAAAGATCCCCGGATCTGCAGACTGGTGCCTTTCTGGCGTACTGTGCTAAATGAGTTCGGTGCTAAACCTCACTACGTCATTTCGGTGCGAAATCCGCTGGAGGTCGCCGCCTCTCTGAAGTCGCGAGACGGCTTTCTGCCCGCCAAATCACTGCTGCTCTGGCTGCGACACCTGTTGGAAGCCGAAAGAGAGACGCGTGGCCGGGAGAGAAGCTTCGTTTGCTACGAACAGCTGTTACGGAACTGGATGGAAACCGCCGCAGGGATCTCTCGGAATCTTGAGATCTCTTGGCCACGGACCTCGCATGAGGCTGGGGTGGAGATCGAGATGTGCCTTTCGGAGTCCGCAAGGCACCATTCTTTCTCGGCGGAAGAACTCTTTAGCAGATCGGAGATCGCCGATTGGGTCAAGCGAGCCTACGCTGCTACGCTGACGACCGACGAGGGTGCCGCTCCCATGTCGGAGGTTTTCGACGACGTTCGAAGCAGGTTGGAGGCCGCCGATCAGGCCTTCGGGCCGCTGCTCGCTGAAGCGCGCCTGAGCCTGAGACGCGAGTCGGAGCGAGCGCGGTTGGCGGATCGCACCCTGACTAAGCGCGAAGAGGAGCTGACCGAGCAGGGCATCGAGATGCAACGGCTCTCGGTCGACTTGGCCACCTGCGACGCCGAGGTCCAGCAGTTACAGGAAAAGGCCGGCTCAAGCAACCAGCAGATAGAAAGGCTGAACCATGAAATCGCCGGCCGCAACACGCAGATGGAAGCGCAAGCTCGAAACATTGAAGAGCTTACCAGTAACCTCGGCTCTGCCAATCAGGTAGTAGCCGACAAGCAAGCTGAGATCGAAACTTTCTCCGCGGATCTCGTGTCCCGCGACGCCGAGATCCAGCAGTTACAGGAAAAGGCCGGCTCAAGCAGCCAGGAGATAGAAAGGCTGAACCATGAAATCGCCGGCCGTGACACGGAGGTGGAAGCGCGGGACCGAGAGGTCAACGCGTTGCGTGGTGATGCAACCCTCGCACGGCAGCAGGTTGCGGAACTGCAGGAAGAAGTCGCGTCGCTACTAGGCTCCGAATCTTGGAGGGTCACCAGACCTCTACGAGGATTAGCCAATCGCCTCATGCGCGGGAAGAGGCTCTGGGCGCCCCTCATGTGGTGCTACAGGCTCGCAACGGCGTTGGTGCATGAATCGGCGTGTGCCTATCGTAAACTCCGTCGGCGCTGAAACGATTGAGCTTAGCGGTGTTGCCTGATAGGCTCGGCGGTCCATGCGTAGCATCGTGATTGCCCTGTTGATCGGGCTGCGGTCGAGCTTCCGTAGCCAGGCCGAACTGCAAATAGAGATCGTCGCGCTGCATCAGCAGCCGGCAGGGCTTGTCAAGTTAACGGCAGTCGGCGACAATCGATCGATGGGATCACGGTATCGACGCCGCCGCTTTCCGCCCGAAGTCATGAGCCATGCAGTTTGGCTGTTCCATCGGTTCACGCTGAGCTTTCGCGACGTGGAGGACCTTCTCGCTGAGCGTGGCATCACGGTGTCCCACGAAGCGATTCGATCCTGGTGCCGCAAGTTTGGCCCAGCGTATGCTCGCACTCTACGGCGGTGACAAGGTCGTCTCGGCGACATCTGGCCCGAGACCGCCGACCGTCTTCGAAAAGGAGAGTCGCTCGAAGGATGCGCCGGCTGTTGCTACCGCGGACCGCGAGGCGAGCCAAGAGCCAACCTACGCTCGTTCACCCAGGAGGCGGTCCGCAAAGGCTTCCGTCTCCCCTCCGACCTGGAGGGATGGTCGAAGTTCGACTACGTAGGGCCGGTGGGTGGCCCGTGGGTTTCTCCACTGGCGTGAAACCTGATTCGGATGCCGGCTACCGCTCAACCCAATGGTTTGATCGGGCCGCGGCTGATTGTCCCCAGTATTTTTTCACAGCCCCTCGCGGTCACAGCTCGGTCAGGCTTGCCGCTGATGCGCTCGCAGCCCCTACATTACGGTCACGTCGAAACACCAAGGCCGCGTGGTGCCTTCCTACCCGGGACCGCGACCCGGCGGAGAGCCACCTGGATCGGGATCGAAAAGTTCAATCGGCTCCGGCCCCAACATGACCGGGCCTGGGAACACGGGCAAGATGCCGACGTTGACGCCGCACGAGTCATCGAGATCGCTATCTTGCACGCCGGTGCCGACGATGGTTCCGTTCGTGTCGTTACACTCGGTGACGAGCGCCCAGTCGTAACGCCCCGGGAGGATCGAGCCAGGCGGGGCGCTAAACGAAAGCAGCGTCTCAGCGGTCGCTTCGAGGACTACTGGGAATCCCGCGCCCAAGCCGCCTGATTGGCACTTTCATGTCGCGCACCCCCTCAGAGTCGTTAACTTGACAAAGCTCGATGACGTCCTGTAGCTGTTGGCCGAGCCAGCCGGCGAGGATGATGGGGACGAATCGCAGGGGAGTGAGATGCAGCGACATCGGGCGTTACGGTACCATCCGAGCGTCCAAAATCGCTGATTTCCGCGGGTCTGAACGAGGGCCGCAACTGCGGGCCGAGACTACAACTTGTGTCCCGATCGAGTTTTTGGATAGTACGGGATCATAATCGAGCCCCCCCTTGCGCTTGAAAAGCACCCCGCAAAACCTAGTTACTGTTCACAGCCTGAAGTTCTGAATTCCCGACAGAGACGTGGAGGACCGAATGAGACCAGTTGTCCTAACACTTGCCGTAATCGCGATGCTGATCGTCCCCGCCGCCCACGCCGGAGACGTCGATGACCTCAAAGCCGCTAGCGAGGCATACATCGAAGCGCTTAACAAGCAGGACATCAGTGCACTGCTGACGAGTCGCCACGACGACTATATTACCTCCGGACCCAGTGACGTTTTCGGCGACAGCAAGGGGCGGTCAGAAGCAGACCGGCGGCAGAGTTTGGAAAGTTCCTTCGCGATTCTTGAGCGGCTCACCCTAACGCTCATCAATCCTCAGTACCGTGTGGTGGGGACCACCGGCCTCTTCTGGGGACGCTACAGGAGCGTGCAAAAACTGAAGGATGGACCGCAGGAAACTCTAACGCGACGGTTCCTCTGCACCTGGGTCAAGTTCGGCGGTACGTGGGTGCTGCTTGCCCTGGACCAGTCTGACGTCTCATCGGGGAACTAGCGCGAATTGTTTTTGCGGCTCTCCTCGGAGCGAGCCGGGGAGAGAACTCCTCACACCGGCGGGGATCCGCTCAATCTCGTCCAGCGTGATTTCACCCGGGCCGCGGTCGCAGAGCTTCGTCGTGCGGCTGGATTCGTGCGCGGCGATTTCCGGCGCGGTTTCGAGGTTCCCGCCGTTGCGCAGGTACTCGGTGATGCCGCTGCCGCGCCAGCTGTGCGGACGGGTGATCGTCGAAAGGCCGGCGGCTTTCGCGTGCCGCTTGATCATCTCCCAAGCCTTGTGCTCGCTGACCGCACTTGGAGCAGCGCTCGGAGGTTGATGTTCCTGGCGGTAGTGCTCCCGCAAGCGTCCGGAAGGCTATGCGACGATGAGTTGCTTCTCGCCGATGTTGATCTGCATGCTGGGAAGTCGGAACTTGTGTATTCGGGCCAGTGTCTCGCAAGCTCGGAGGTATCGTCTCCGGGCGGCGGACAGCTTCCGCTCACAGCGGAAACACGAACGGCATCGTTCAGATCTTCGTAGCCTGCCAAGCGGCGTCAAAGCCGCGACGCATCGTGGCCAAGGTCGAGCATCATCTTGGTGAGCTGTTCCCGCGCGTCGGCTTTATCGTGACGAACATGAGCTTGCCGAGTCGGTCGGTGGTCCGGTTCTACAACAAGCGCGGCACGGCCGAGCAGTGGATCAAGGAAGGCAAGCAGGCCACGCACTGGACGCGGCTGTCGTGCCACCGATTCCGTGCAAACGAGGCGCGGCTGCAACTGAGCGTGCCGGCCTACAACCTCGGGAATCTTTGGCGGCGGCTGGGACTGCCGCAGCGAATCAAAAGCTGGCCGCTGACGAGCTTGCAGCACCGGCTGATGAAGACAGGCGGTCGGCTAGTCAAGCATGCTCGCTACTACTGGTTGCTGCTCGCGGAGGGGCATCTGAACCAGCGGCTGTTCGGTGACATGCTGCACAGGACCTGGGCGCTGCCGCTGCCGAGTGGGTAGTGTTGCCCGGGCGAGGATCAACAGCTTTCGACTCAAAGAAGGTTCGCAGGCAGCAGTGTCGGCCGGAGCGCCGTTCAGCCCGCTCAATCAACGTCTGTGACCGGAGGGGACGGGCCCTGGCGCCTACCGGCGGCGGTGCTGTGCAGGGTTCAGCGCGAAAAGACGTCGTATTGGGGGCAGCGCGGCTGTATACTGTGGCTGTGCCAAGGCCAAAATGGAGATCCTGGTTGATTCGTACAAACGCTCGGGCCGTGAAGCGTCATCGTTGAAGACCAGGCCCCAGCCAACGGGAGGAGTTGGATGACTGCGTCCATCGTTGACAGATACCTATCATGGATGTCCCCGAACTTTCTTGTCCCCGAACTGCCCCCGAACTTCGCAACGGTCAGCCGCCAGGCCCACGATCGCAGGATTTCCACGACCAGGACGTGCTGTGGCACGCGTGGCACCGCTTCATAGGTGATTCACAGATCTCAGCATGGCCCAAGACGCGTGTTCTCAACGACTGCATTTTGAAACGGGCCCCCCGCTCGCCCCGGCCCGCCGCACCACGCGGATGCAACCCTCCTATCGTTGGGCTTTGGTGCCATACGTATGGCAATCGGCGGCGACACAAGACAAATGAAGAGGAAGCTATGGATTCTTTGGTTACAAGGTTTCGAGCAGGCGCCTTACGTAGTCACCAAATGTCTGCACTCGTGGAAGGCCCATAATAGTGATAGCTGGGATGTCGTCGAGCTTACCGAGAAGAATATTGAGCAGTATGTAACGATCGAAGGATTGATCCCGGAATATGCGTCTAAGAAAATCAACAGAATTGCATTGTCCGAGATTATTCGCATAGATTTATTGAAGACCTACGGGGGTCTATGGGTTGACGCAACGACATTTTGCAATCAGCCATTGGATAGCTGGTTACCGGAATACAGTGACCATGGGTTTTTCGCGTTTGAATTACAAACTGACCGCCTGCTATCTAGTTGGCTTCTATACGCGGACGGATCGAATTACATTATCGATAAGTGGCACGAAGCGGTGTTTGGCTTTGTCAATTCTCGCCATGTTATCGGAACTGAAACCGTGCATGTTTCGATAGACGAATGGAATCAACGCGTCGATCATGTACACTATTTTTGGTTTTCACTATGCTGGGTATCCACTTGACTCAGGTGACCCCAAGATGTAGTGTAGGGCCTGGTGGAGGATTACCCGCGCGACCAACTCGAATTCGAGTCTCACTTTGCGAGCGAGGAGGCTTGCCGCGACTATCTGTTCGCCTTGCGCTGGCCAGAGGGTTTCCGCTGTCCAAGGTGTGGGCATGAGCGCGCTTGGCCGGTGCGCAAAGTGTGGTTCGAATGCGCTCGCTGCGGGCGGCAAACCTCCGTCACCGCCGGCACGATCTTTCAAGACACACGCAAGCCGCTGCGGCTGTGGTTCCGGGCGATGTGGACCATCACCACGCAGAAGAATGGGGCCAGCGCCCTGGGTCTACAGCGCGTTCTGGGACTGGGCAGTTACCAAACCGCCTGGCCTTGGATGCACAAGCTGAGGCGAGCGATGGTGCGCCCGGGGCGGGAGCGATTGACGGGCCTCGTCGAGGTCGATGAGACCTACTGGGGCGCTGAAGAAGAAGGGGTAATCGGCCGGCAGACCGAGCGTAAAGCGTTGATTGCAGTCGCCGCGGAAGAGAGAGGCACCGGGCTGGGGCGCATCCGCATGCAGCGCGTTCAGAACGCCTCGGCGGCCAGTTTGATGCCCTTCGTCGAGGAGTCGGTCGAGCCGGGCAGCGTGGTTGTTACCGACAACTGGTCGGGCTACGATCCGCTCAAGAAGAAGGACTACCAGCGTCGTATCATCTCGATTAACAACCGCCGCGAGCAGGCCTCGCAGCTACTGCCGAGGGTGCACTTGGCGATCTCGCTACTCAAGCGCTGGATGCTGGGCACGCATCAGGGGGCGGTCAGCCACGAGCATCTGGACTACTATCTCGACGAGTTCGTGTTCCGCTTCAATCGGCGCAGATCACGCAGTCGGGGCAAGCTCTTCTACCGCCTTGTGCAGCAGGCCATGGCGGTGGAGCCGACGCCGTACCGCTCGATCGTCGCCGATTGGGACGCTAAGACGCTGTGAGCCCAACTACAAGATGTTGGGGTCACCTGAGTCAAGTGGATACCAGGCTTCACTATTTGTTCGGCGACCTATACAGGCAGAACAAAGAGTTTAGGCGTCGATGGGGCAGGATAGATAAAATAAGCGCGGACGGGCCGCATCTTGTTCAAGCGAGGGGCATGCTAAGTCCGATAACAGCCGATTTGAAGGAAATAGTTGTTCGAAAGAAACACCCTCTCTTTAAGCTTACGTATAAATATCAGCATAAAGAGATAGCCGCCGGCATCCTATCCTTTCTTTTTCAACACTGAACGGCAACGTTCCCGTGCCAATCTCTAATACACATAAACTCATCTTTGTTCATATTCCGAAGACGTCGGGAACATATATTGAAGCTATATTCGATATGCACGGCGACAAGAAACGAGTTGGCTTGGAGGAAACGTCTGCCACCCTGCCGAATGAACTTCTCTGGGGAGGAGAATACCAACACTTAACAATTTATGAGCTTAGTCCCGCATTTTCAATTTGATGTTTGACATCCCGACCTTCCAGCGGCCTTGAGCGTCTTTATTCATAGGGGCTAGAGCCCGATGAGGACGCCATGGAGGCCAACACCCAATGGGTGAAAAACAAACCAAGCCATTCCAGCTAAGTTTCAATGGACTTCTCAAAGTCGATTTCCAGGGATCGCACGTCACTTCCGACGGTGGCCTGATTTTGGTTCGCGAACTGGACGAACGGCTCGGTCTCGGAGAACTGATTGACGAGCATCTCAGCGACTCCCGGCAAGGCACAAACAAGCAGTTCACGCTCGCTGATCTGTTGCGGCAGTCGGTTTACAGCCGACTCGCCGGCTACGAGGACCTCAACGACGCCGAGCGGGTTTCGATCGATCCGACGTTTCGGCTGATCGGTTCGCAGAAGATCTGGGATCGCGGTGCGGCCTTGACCTCGACGCTGCACGGCTTCGAGACGGAGATGCTGGCGAGCGAAGAGAACCTGCTGAGGCTGATGGCGCTGAACCGAGAGCTGGTCGGGCAAGCGGAAGCGTTCGACGACGCCGAGCGGGTCGTTCTGGACCTGGACTCCACCGAGAGTCCGGTCCATGGCCAACAGGAAGGCAGTGCCTACAACGGACACTTCGAGTCGGTCTGCTACCACCCGTTGCTTTTGTTCAACGGTCATGGTGATTGCCTCGCTGCCAAGCTGCGTCCAGGCAACGTGCACAGCGCCGAGGACTGGGATGAGCTCTTGTTGCCGGAGATCGAGCGCCAACAGGCTGCGGGCAAGCAGGTCGCCTTCCGGGGCGATGCGGCCTTTGCGAAGCCGGAAGTTTATGAGGCTTCGGAGGAACGCGGAGTACAGTACGCCATTCGCATTCCGGCCAACAAGAGCTTGGAGCTGGAGATCGAAGACATCCTGTTTCGCCCGCCGGGAAGGCCTTCCCGCAAGCCCTTGGTGCGCTACAAGAGTTTTCGCTATCAGGCGGAGAGTTGGTCGCAGGCGAGGCGGATCGTCGCTAAGGTCGAGCATCACCAGGGCGAGCTGTTCCCGCGCGTCGGATTCATCGTGACGAGCATGAGCTTGCCGAGCCGCTCGGTGGTGCGCTTCTACAACAAGCGCGGCACGGCGGAACAGTGGATCAAGGAAGGCAAGCAGGCGACGCACTGGACGCGATTGTCGTGCCATCGATTTCGGGCCAACGAAGTGCGGTTGCAACTGAGCGTGCTGGCCTACAACCTGGGCAATCTTTGGCGGCGGCTGGGGCTTCCGCAGCGAATCAAGAGTTGGTCGCTGACGAGCTTGCAACACAGGTTGATGAAGACCGGCGGTCGGCTGGTCAAGCACGCGCGGTATTACTGGCTCTTATTGGCGGAGGCACATCTGAACCGGCGGCTGTTCGGCGACATGCTGCACAAGATCTGGGCGCTGCCGCTGCCGAGTGGGTAGCATTGCCGGAGTGAGGATCAACAGCTTTTGGCTCCAAAAGGTTTCGCAAGGAGCAGTGTCGGCCGGAGCGCCGTTCAAGCCGCTCAATCAACGACTGTGAGCGGTCGAACCAGCTCTGGCGACTACCAGCAGAGGTGATGTGCAGGGTTCAGCGTGAAAGGACGTGCTGTTCGGAGCGGAGCGGGTGTATACTGTGGCCGTGCCAGGGCCAAAATGGAAATCCTGGTTTAGACGGCGGAATGTGCATCCATCAATGTCGCCGAAAGGCGTTGAGCACGTCGGCCAGGAGTACCGCGGGGTGTCAGTCGGTCGGGTCCATCAAGCCAGCCAGCCCCGCAGCGCGGCCAAGCTCCATCCCGCCGCCTACCATCGACTGAAAGGCCCGAGCCCGTCCAGCAAGGTCTGACGCCCGCAAATCGGCCCACGTCAAGCTAATTGGCGCGTCCAACTTGCGGGAAAGCTCGTCAGCAACTAGCTTTCCTAGTGGCGCGACCGTTCCGAAAAGGAATTGTCTCCAAGCTTCTCTCGTACCTGTTCCCGTGGGAGATTCGGCGAGCAAAGCCGTAGGGACGCCACAGCAAAGCGCAACCTCTCGACTGGCCGTTTCATGCAGGGAAACGAGCCCTACAGGTGGCGCAGCCCCTAGACGCCGAGCAACCCAATCAGCGGGAGCCTCACGGGAATTGCTAGACCCACCCCAACCGCTTTTCATGGATTCGACCAGCGCGGTCTGACCGTTCAGAGCCCGCAAATCCGCCCTTAGTAGCATTCTGCCGTCAGATACGCTCCAGAGATTCTGTAGCTTTTCCATCGTTCGGAATCCCTACGACCGGGTGGTGTCAGAGATCGCGTGGAGGAGTGGGTATAAGCTTGAGTTTCCAAGATGGACCAGTATTCACGCGAGCTCATCGCCGAGCAGGCAGCTCGCCGCGCCGGTTTTGGCGTTCGAAGTCGCGCTGATCCAGTGTTTTGAGCGAGGCGGGCTCGGATGCGGACGATCTCAACTTCGAGTTAAAACAGAACCCCAAAAATGGCCCTCCACGGAAGGGAGTTCAAGACGAGACGCGCCTTGAACTCAGCCACGACGCGTGGGTAATCTTCCACGCCCAGCTACGGCATCTTTCCGACGTTGATCAGTATTGCTTTTGAGGTTTTGTCTCGTAGCTGTTCGGTCCGGGCTGGTCGGCAGGGAATTCCTGCGGCGGTGAGAGCCCTGCTTAGGGTCCGTAGTGCAGCCTCTGCGTCGCGGTTATCCGGCCCGATGAAGGCGGTCACGCCGGAGTCGTGTGACGTTCCGGCAGTGTTTCCGGCGGCGTCGACAACGATAGCACCGATCTGGGACCGCACTCTAAGCCATCCGGCCGACTTCAGCACGGCGTCAAGAGATAGAAAGAGTGCCAACGCCTCCGGGTCTCGAAACACAGAGAAGGCGAAAGTTTGTCCCGCGAACTCCTTCAGCGCGGTGATGATCTTCTGTTGGTCCTCCGGCGCTATGGTCCTGGGCTCCTTGAGCTTCGCAAGCTCTAGCCGTGCCTGCGAGGCGACGACATTCGCCTCCGCGGAGCGGGCCTCGGCAACAGCGACCTGAGACTCCAGCTCCGCTCGCGCGAGGCGCTCGGATTCTGCGATCTTCATCGCCCTGGCGGCTTCGGGCTGCGCGGTGCTTATCTTGATCGTGGACTCGGTCCGGTACTTTTCCAGTTCGCGGTCTTTGACGGTGTTGACCAGGATTTCCATTTTGGCCCTGGCACGGCCACAGTATACACCCGCTCCGCTCCGAACAGCACGTCCTTTCACGCTGAACCCTGCACATCACCTCTGCTGGTAGTCGCCAGAGCTGGTTCGACCGCTCACAGTCGTTGATTGAGCGACTTGAACGGCGCTCCGGCCGACACTGCTCCTTGCGAAACCTTTTGGAGCCAAAAGCTGTTGATCCTCACTCCGGCAATGCTACCCACTCGGCAGCGGCAGCGCCCAGATCTTGTGCAGCATGTCGCCGAACAGCCGCCGGTTCAGATGTCCCTCCGCCAATAAGAGCCAGTAATACCGCGCGTGCTTGACCAGCCGACCGCCGGTCTTCATCAACCTGTGTTGCAAGCTCGTCAGCGACCAACTCTTGATTCGCTGCGGAAGCCCCAGCCGCCGCCAAAGATTGCCCAGGTTGTAGGCCAGCACGCTCAGTTGCAACCGCACTTCGTTGGCCCGAAATCGATGGCACGACAATCGCGTCCAGTGCGTCGCCTGCTTGCCTTCCTTGATCCACTGTTCCGCCGTGCCGCGCTTGTTGTAGAAGCGCACCACCGAGTGGCTTGGCAAGCTCATGCTCGTCACGATGAATCCGACGCGCGGGAACAGCTCGCCCTGGTGATGCTCGACCTTAGCGACGATCCGCCTCGCCTGCGACCAACTCTCCGCCTGATAGCGAAAACTCTTGTAGCGCACCAAGGGCTTGCGGGAAGGCCTTCCCGGCGGGCGAAACAGGATGTCTTCGATCTCCAGCTCCAAGCTCTTGTTGGCCGGAATGCGAATGGCGTACTGTACTCCGCGTTCCTCCGAAGCCTCATAAACTTCCGGCTTCGCAAAGGCCGCATCGCCCCGGAAGGCGACCTGCTTGCCCGCAGCCTGTTGGCGCTCGAGCTCCGGCAACAAGAGCTCATCCCAGTCCTCGGCGCTGTGCACGTTGCCTGGACGCAGCTTGGCAGCGAGGCAATCACCATGACCGTTGAACAAAAGCAACGGGTGGTAGCAGACCGACTCGAAGTGTCCGTTGTAGGCACTGCCTTCCTGTTGGCCATGGACCGGACTCTCGGTGGAGTCCAGGTCCAGAACGACCCGCTCGGCGTCGTCGAACGCTTCCGCTTGCCCGACCAGCTCTCGGTTCAGCGCCATCAGCCCCAGCAGGTTCTCTTCGCTCGCCAGCATCTCCGTCTCGAAGCCGTGCAGCGTCGAGGTCAAGGCCGCACCGCGATCCCAGATCTTCTGCGAACCGATCAGCCGAAACGTCGGATCGATCGAAACCCGCTCGGCGTCGTTGAGGTCCTCGTAGCCGGCGAGTCGGCTGTAAACCGACTGCCGCAACAGATCAGCGAGCGTGAACTGCTTGTTTGTGCCTTGCCGGGAGTCGCTGAGATGCTCGTCAATCAGTTCTCCGAGACCGAGCCGTTCGTCCAGTTCGCGAACCAAAATCAGGCCACCGTCGGAAGTGACGTGCGATCCCTGGAAATCGACTTTGAGAAGTCCATTGAAAC
This sequence comes from Bryobacterales bacterium, assembly GCA_965261065.1. Lineage (GTDB taxonomy): Bacteria > Acidobacteriota > Terriglobia > Bryobacterales > UBA6623 > JAKZVK01. Next base: position 1,933,791 of record OZ253444.1, read on the forward strand.
TTAGCTGGAATGGCTTGGTTTGTTTTTCACCCATTGGGTGTTGGCCTCCATGGCGTCCTCATCGGGCTCTAGCCCCTATGAATAAAGACGCTCAAGACCGCTGGAAGGTCGGGATGTCAAACATCAAATTGAAAATGCGGGATAAGAGTTGGCAAACTAACGCCGAGATGCCCGAAAAGGTTTTTAGTGATGAGTTGAGCTTGGTTTACGGATCGTATAGGCGGGATAGGGAATTCTTGGACTGCGATCGTCATTTGATGCGTCAACATCTCTTTGTCATGCGCGATGAGTATATCGGTGTCGACAAGATATTTCGGTATGAAGAATACGATGAGATCAACGCGTTCATTCTTAAGGTAGGTGTAAAGCAGCCAGTGCAAAAGAGAATGGTGACACGTCGGTGGTCGACTGATGTATATTTGACGGAAGAAAACAGGGCAAGGATATACGATATGTATGCCGATGATTTCAGGTATTTTAACTACTCTCGATAGAACGTGGTGGGTAAGCGACAGGTGGGACGGAATGCCGCCCAACCTCCATCGCTTTAGGGGAGCCATGGCCCAGTCATCGACAATGAGGACATCGATGCGGGCCAGTCGCAGCAAGCGTCGCGGCAAGCTGCCATCGGCCCGGGCCGCGGCCAGGTCCCGGAACAGTTGCGCCGCGCGCGTGTAGAACGCGGTAAAACCGTCGCGACAAGCCTTCTGCGCCAGCGCACAGGAGGGACTGTCCGCCATCATCACGAAGAAAGGGCCGTCAAGAACGAATACAACCTCTCACCTAGCAGCCGTGTGGCGACTGCGAGAGCCTCCGGCCCGGAGAGGTCCGGCAGTCTCATGCTCCGCCAGGTACTATGAAGTGTGGAATTCCAGGCCCGCGGCATTGCGCAAATTCCTGAAAGGGATTGCGACGGGCAACTTCTCCGAGGCCCAAGGCCGGGAAGAAGGACGGTAAGAAGGTGAACGAGAAGGCGGGAAAGGAAGCAGCGGTCTTGCTGCGACCCGGTGGCGGCGCAGGACCCATCCCCTTCGTCGACCGGAAGGAGCCCGACTGGGCTTTTCTATCCGAGGTACTGGAAGAATCTCGACGTTCCTGATTCTGGGCCAATTACGGCCCGACCTCCCAGCGACTCGAGAGTGAAGCGCGTCGCCTGCTCGCCCTCCCTGAGGAGCGCGCCTTCGTGGCCTGCTCCAGTGGCACAACTGCCTTGCACGCCCTCGTCGGCCTGTACGAATTCCTGGAGGGGCGCACTCTGCGCTGGGTGGTCTCCGCCTACACCTTCGCCTGCCAGAGCCAGGGTCCCCTGGCGAACGCGGTCCCCATGGACTGCGAGGCCGACGGGCACATCTACCCCCAACGCGTCGACGCGCTGCCGGATGACGCGTTCGACGGGGTGATCGTGACGAACCTGCTCGGTGGCACTGCGCAGATCCGAGCCTGGGAGGAGATGGCGCGTCGCCGCAACAAAATCCTTCTGTTCGACTCCACCCTGGGATTTGGGACGACCTACGAAGGGGTCCCGCTCGGACGCTTCGGCGCGGGCGAGTGCTTCAGCTTCCACCACACCAAGCCCCTGGGCTTCGGAGAAGGTGGCGGAATCACGGTCCCCAGGAAGCACGAGATGACCCTACGATCGCTGATAAACTGCGGCCGCGGCGAGGGCATCGACACCGGTGCCCTCTCGATGAACGGGAAGCTCTCCGATCCCGCCGCTGCGTTCCTGCTCGACCGACTCCGCTCCTTCGAGGCCCTGCGCGTCGCTCATCGCGCGCAGTGGGAGCGGATCGCGCGGATCGCGTCGAGGATCGGCCTAGAGGTGCTCTCCCCTTCCGAGGAAACAGGCTTCGCCACGTGCGCCTGGCTCGCGGCGCCGGGACCGATCGAGGACGTCACGCTGAACGACCTGCCCGTGGTCCTCGGCCGCCACTATCCCCCGCTGGTTGAGAACGCCCTCGTGGCGCGCCAGCTCTACCGACGCTCCGTCGTGGTTCCCACGCATCCAGGGCTGTCCCGGCTCTCCGACGAAGCCCTGGAAGCAATGCTCCAGTGCCTGCGGAACGCAGGATCGCTCCCAACGCCACCGGTCCGGTCGGCTCCACCGCGGCTCGAGCTGCGGCTGGCAATCAACCCCGTGCCTGCTCAGTTCAGGATGGTGCAAGTCGTCGCCGAATCCCTACGCACCCACGGCGGACGGGTGGGCGAGAAGGCACGCCTGGTGGTGTGCGTGGGGGGGGGACATTGAGCCGTACGACCTGAGCCAGGGGTGCGCGTGGTCCGCCAAGTACGACCTGACCTGGCGATGGGTCGACCGCGAGCGATTCCGCCGAATGGGGTTACATGCCAACGTCCACGAGCGCTTCCGAATCGAATCCGACGCGGAGGTCGTCGCGATGGTCGACCCCGACATCCTGATCGCCGGAAGCCTGGACGAGCTGGTTGAGGAGATCCACCGAGACGGCCACCTGGCCGGCTTCATAGCCCACATCACCCCCTTCAGAAGCCCGGAAGGGGCGAAGCAGCCCGGAAACCTCTGGTGGATGCGGCTCTTCGACGCCGCGGGCCTCCCGCGTCCCCGGCTGCGGTGCGCGCACGCTGCTGACATGCTGCGCTGCCCGGCCTACTTCAACTACGGCTTCGTTCTGGCTCCCCGCGAGGTGATCGAGCGCATCGGCAGTTCCCAAGAGCAGGACCAGGCCGCCGTCGCCGGCCTCCTGGGCGATGAGTTCGTCTTCCAGTATCAGCTCGCGCTCTCGCTAGCGCTCGTGCGTCATAGTATTCCCTGGGGATCGCTCCCCCTAACCTTCAACTTCCCGTTGAACCAAACGGCACCGCTCATGAGAGCCCGGAATCCCTCCCCAGAGGGTGAGGACGCTCCCGAGAACGTCCGCGTCTTCCATTTTTGCGGGAATGGGACGATCTCCCGGGCGACCTTCGAGACTCCCGAGACACTCGGCGACCTGCTCGCGAAGAGGCTCGACGAGCCCCATGCCGAGCGGGCCCGCCAGCTCCTAAGGGCCATACTCCATCCCGTGGTCAGTGCGCCTCTCGGATGATAGCTCGACCACCGCGTCGGCCCAGCAGACGCCGCGCGAAGCGGGAGGCGACCCCGGGGCTTTATCGTGGAGCGCTCGGTGGTGACGAAGCTGTCGCCGGGGACGCTCCTGGCTGGAGGGCGAGGGCTCCCATGACGACAATGCAGTAGCGCCTGATGCGACGGTTGTCCCGCGCCTTCACAGCACCGGCGATGAAGGCCCCCTCGGCACGACCCTCAACCCAAATCGTTCTCAGTGATGATGCGCATTCTGTGTCTCTTCACAGAGACTGCCTTGCCCTTGGGAGGAGCCAGTAGAGTATGGCTATCCAAACCTCGTTGTACCGTGGCCGACATTCCAACCACGCAAAATGACCCAACGGTGACCCCGTCCCTGACAACGGAGTTCATTCCGAGAAACGCTCCCTCCTCGACGGTCACGTTTCCGCCCAACGAGGTAGACGACAGGAAGCAATGGTCGCCGATTCGGCTGTGATGACCGACGCCCGCTGATATCAGCGTGACGTTGTCGCCGATACGTACGAAAGGCTGAACGATGGAGGAGTCGTCGATATAGACATTCTCACCAACGACAAGATTCGGCCAAATTCTCGCGTGCGGATCAAGGAACGTGGCAAACTGATAGCCAAAGGTCTTTTGTTTGTTATAAATGTTGATGCGATTCGCGTTCGTGTTCTGTGGCCCGATCGCGCTGAACAGTCGATAGTCTGAAGGCGGAAAATCAACAGGCAGACGATTGAGGTCGACGACCGGGAGGTTGCATAGGCTGGTCGCGCTTCGATATTCCGGTTGCACTGCGAACGCAACCACCTCAAACTCACCACTCTGCATCATGCAATAGTGAACGGTTTCGGCGAAGCTTGGTATCCACTTTACTCAGGTGACCCCAAGATGTAGTGTAGGGCCTGGTGGAGGATTACCCGCGCGACCAACTCGAATTCGAGTCTCGCTTTGCGAGCGAGGAGGCTTGCCGCGACTATCTGTTCGCCTTGCGCTGGCCAGAGGGTTTCCGCTGTCCAAGGTGTGGGCATGAGCGCGCTTGGCCGGTGCGCAAAGTGTGGTTCGAATGCGCTCACTGCGGGCGGCAAACCTCCGTCACCGCCGGCACGATCTTTCAAGACACACGCAAGCCGCTGCGGCTGTGGTTCCGGGCGATGTGGACCATCACCACGCAGAAGAATGGGGCCAGCGCCATGGGTCTACAGCGCGTTCTGGGACTGGGCAGTTACCAAACCGCCTGGCCTTGGATGCACAAGCTGAGGCGAGCGATGGTGCGCCCGGGGCGGGAGCGATTGACGGGCCTCGTCGAGGTCGATGAGACCTACTGGGGCGCTGAAGAAGAAGGGGTAATCGGCCGGCAGACCGAGCGTAAAGCGTTGATTGCAGTCGCCGCGGAAGAGAGAGGCACCGGGCTGGGGCGCATCCGCATGCAGCGCGTTCAGAACGCCTCGGCGGCCAGTTTGATGCCCTTCGTCGAGGAGTCGGTCGAGCCGGGCAGCGTGGTTGTTACCGACAACTGGTCGGGCTACGATCCGCTCAAGAAGAAGGACTACCAGCGTCGTATCATCTCGATTAACAACCGCCGCGAGCAGGCCTCGCAGCTACTGCCGAGGGTGCACTTGGCGATCTCGCTACTCAAGCGCTGGATGCTGGGCACGCATCAGGGGGCGGTCAGCCACGAGCATCTGGATTACTATCTCGACGAGTTCGTGTTCCGCTTCAATCGGCGCAGATCACGCAGTCGGGGCAAGCTCTTCTACCGCCTTGTGCAGCAGGCCATGGCGGTGGAGCCGACGCCGTACCGCTCGATCGTCGCCGATTGGGACGCTAAGACGCTGTGAGCCCAACTACAAGATATTGGGGTCACCTGAGTCAAGTGGATACTCGGCTCGGCGAATTTCCCTGCTCCGATGATCACCACGTTTTTCTTCATGAACTACGAGACAACTCGAATCACGGTCGCGCGACCCGCACAATCAACAGCCACGCATAGCAATTCAGCTCGTCCCCTCCAAAGAGAGAGCGGAACCGGCAGCGGACGGAGCCACCCGATGCAGTCCCCGACGCTCTACCCGTCTACCCATGATCACGTAGTGTCGCGAACATAGTTAGAGTTTCTGACCATGGTCCCGCTCTCTCACGGACATCGGCAGCCCGGCCTGCCGGCTCCGCCGTCCGCACGTCGCATAGCCCGGTAAAGCGGGATAAGGGGGGAACCTTTGAAGTGAACCCCAATCGTGAGACAGGCAGCTAAGGGCGTAGTTGCCGTTCGCGGCAATAGTCTAACACGGCGCCGTTGATGTGATCGACTCTGAGAGTAGCTGAGCGGGAGCGCTGCTTCGACGGTTCCGAGCAAGGCCTTGTATTGAGGAGGTTGCGCCGGCGGCTGATTGCCAAGAGTGTTTACGCTGCCTGGTCGCATCGGGTCCGGCGCCTGTCCCCATCGGGTCCATCGGGTCGTCCCCATCGAGTCCATCGGGTCATGTTGTTTTCTGCCGCTAACTGCAGCGGCCTGTTTAGATGTGTCCCATAGAGGTCCCCGCCCCATGGGACCAACGCCACGAACGGCCTCAAAACCCTTGCGAATCCTAGGGTCAGATCTTCGGCAACGTTGATTCAACGAGTCCGTGGAGTTTCTCGACCTGATCACTCGCTCGCCGAGGGCTCTACCAACAGGGGCCTCCACGGTCCTGTTGAAGCCCAATGATAATGTCCCCTTGAGCGCCCAATAGAAATGTCCCCTACTCTGAGGCTCCGAAGGAGGAGCCGAGAGTGGGAAGGACATGGATGAGTGCCAAGGAGTTGAGGCGCGGCGAAGTGCTGAGCCGAGTGAAACGAGGGGAACTGAAGTTGACCGAAGCCGCCGAGCTGCTGGAGGTCAGCTACCGCCATGCGAAGCGTCTGAAGAAGCGTTACCGTGCGGGCGGGGCCAAGGCTTTGGTGCACGGTAACGTCGGCCGTGCTTCGAACCGAGCCGATCAGAAGCGACGCCAGCAGGTTCTCGAGTTGGTGCGCGAGAACTATGCGGGCGAGGGGCACGAGCGCTTCGGGCCGACGCTGGCGTCGGAACATCTGGCAGCCGACCACGGCCTGGAAGTGCCGCGCGAAACACTGCGGCGCTGGATGCTCGCCGCGGGTCTGTGGAGCCGCCGTCGCAAGCGCCAACCGCATCGCACCCGGCGCCAACGCAAAGCGCACTTCGGCGAGCTGATTCAACTCGACGGTTCGCACCACCACTGGCTGGAAGAACGCGGCCCGAAAGCCTGTCTGATGAACTTCGTCGATGACGCGACCGGTGTGGCGCTGTGCCGTTTCTCGGACCAGGAAACGACCTGGGCCGCGGCCGATCTGCTCGCAGCCTGGGTGCGTCAACACGGCGTTCCCAAGGCGTTGTACTGCGACTGGAAAAACGTCTACCAGCGCCAGCCGACGTCGCGGGAAGCGCTGGCAGGCATCAAGCCCGAGACGCAGTTCGGGCGCATGTGTGCCAAGCTCGGCATTACGATCATGGCGGCTTCCTCGCCGCAAGCCAAGGGCCGAGTGGAGCGCCATCACGGCACGCACCAAGACCGCCTGATCAAGAAGATGCGGCTGCGCGGGATCGTCGAGTACGAGGCGGCGAACCGTTATCTCGACGAGGAGTACCTGGCCGAGCACAACGAGCGCTTCGCCTGTGAGCCGGCGGCGGCAGCGGACTTTCACCAGGCGCTCCCCCGCGGCACCGAGCTGCGAGGGGTGTTCTGTTGCGAGTACGAACGGGTGGTGAGCAACGACCGGGTGGTGCGTTTCGAGAATCGTTGTTTGCAGTTGAAGCCGAAACGCAACCAGGGCGTGGGGGCGGGGGCACGGGTGACGGTCCAACAGTGGCGCGATGAGAGCTTGCAGGTGAGGTTTGACGGGCACGAGATCGAGCACGACGTGATCGCCACGCCGACGCCACAGCTGCGGACGAAGCCAGCACCACAGCAGCGTCCGGGGGGCGGGCGCAAGCCGGCGGCGGACCACCCCTGGCGGCGAGCTGTGTTACGGAAAAAACGGGCTGCGAATACATAAGAGGGCTGTGGAAATGCCGGGTCGGATGGAAAGCGTGGAAAATCTCTCGAGGCAGCAGTACCGGGTTCGAGGAGCGGTGGATGGTTTTCCACCCTTCCCACCGCCCCTTGGAAATCGCTACGCGATTCCCACAGTTCCACAGCCCCGACGACGACGATATCTCTCCTACGAACAAGAAACACAAGGGGACACTTCTATCGAGCTACCGAGGGGGACATTTCTATTGGGCGTTGACAGGTGCTGTTCACAAGTGTAGACAAAATGGTGTGACCTGTTCGACCGTGTATGGCGCGGATTACGCTAGACGCAAACACCAACAGATGCGCAGAGCCACCTCGAGGAGGAACAGGTCATGAAGAAGTCTACCAAGTACATCGGATTGGACGTGCATAAGAACACCATCACCGTAGCGGTGGCGGAAGCGGCCGGCGCCGCCCGCATCTGGGGCACCATCGAGAACACTCCACTGGCCATCGAACGGCTGCTGAAACAACTCAGCCAGCGCAACCATAAACTGAAAGTTTGGTACGAGGCGGGTCCGTGTGGCTACGGCCTCTACCGTCAGGTGCGGACGCTGGGCCACGAGTGCGAGGTGGTGGCCCCGTCGCTGATTCCACGCAAAGCCGGCGTGCGGGTGAAAACCGACAACCGCGACGCGCTGCAGCTGGTCGGCCAAGGGCGCGCCGGAGAGCTCACCGCCGTGTGGGTGCCCGACGAAGGCCAAGAAGCGATGCGCGATCTGAGCCGCGCTCGCGAAGACATGAAGATCGTCGAGCGCCAAATGAAACAACGGCTGATGGGATTTTTGCGGCGACACGGGCTGCCCTACCCGGGCCGCCAGTACTGGACGCAGTCCTTCTTCCGCTGGCTGGAGCAACAACGTTTCGCCGAACGGCCCGAGCAGATCGTGATGGAAGAGTACATCGAAGCGGTGCGGAGGCCACCCGGCGCACGGCGGCGATCGAGACCCAGGCGCTGGAGGCGGCCGCGTCGTGGCGTTTGCAGGAAGCCTTCGTGGCGCTGCAAGCGCTGCGTGGCATCGACCCGGTGGCGGCGCTGACCCTGTTGGCCGAACTCGGCGACGTGAACCGGTTTCGGAGTCCGCGGCAGTTCATGGCGTTTGTGGGACGGGTGCCGAGCGAGCACTCCAGTGGGCCGCGGCGGCGGCAAGGAGCGATCACGAAATCCGGCAACCAGCACGTGCGGCGCCTGCTGGTGGAGTCGGGGTGGGGGTATCGATTCCCGGCGCGGAAAACGGCGCGCCGGCAACGTCGTGCCGAGAAGACCTCGCCGGCGGTGCAGGCGATGGCGTGGACGGCGCAGAAACGCTTGTGCGGTTGCTACCAACGGCTGACGGCGCGCGGCAAACCCACGCCGCTGGCGGTGACCGCGGTGGCGCGCGAGTTATGCGGCTTCCTGTGGGCGATTGTGAAAGAGGTGATGCCGTCGGCGATGGCGGCGTAAGGAGGATGGACGGGTCCGGCCGGCAGCCGGGCGTGGGACCCCAAGGGAGAATCCTCGTTGCCCCTACGCGGCGCCCCCAGCGGCATCAGGGGTAATCCGCGCTTGTAGACCGAGGCAGCTCCTCGACGTAAACAGGTCAGGCGCTATCCAATGCGCGGATATCAGAGTGTAGACCGACGTTGAAAGATCCCACGCCCGTGAGTCGGCCGGGCCGCAGGTGAGGGCTCCCCGTTCCCCTCACGGCCGAGGGTAGGAGGGTCTCGGGGCTGAGTCCAGGCTACCCTGCGGCGCGCGTTGCGCGGCCTGGACACAGCCCCGAGACCCTCCTAAGATTCGTCCGATACGAGGGCAACGGGGAGAAGCAGGCTTGGCGGCGACGCGCAACAGCGGGTTGCCACCGGGAAGGTCTGCGCTGACTTGACAAGGTCACACCATATCAGGGGCACGGCATGCCGTGCCCGCTTGCCCGGCCAGCCGCAACATGTAACAGGCTTGACAAGAAACCATGCTTTCACCACGGGCTGCTAGCGCTTCGCAATACGGTTAGGCCCAATTGGCCATGTAGGGGAATGCCGCTGGGATTCAGGCGCGCGGTGGGTGGCGGCTTTTCCATCGCCCCGTTCAGGGCTCCTGGTGCAAAAGTTCGCTACCTAGGGTTCCGCCTGACGGCTTCACCCGAGGCTAACATCCAACGCCGCTTCGCGGCTTGCATCGTGCGAAGAGAGCGACATTTCGCAGGGCGAAAAGCCTGCATCCGCTTCGCGGACTCGAGTCCAGTGTGGACTGCTGGAGCGAGGTCGAAATGAGCTTCTTCCGTCAAGGCGGACCGACGCTTTTGCGTGTTGCGGCACACGGGCACGGCATGCCGTGCCCCTACATTGAGAGCCCGAGTTTACCGAGCTAATTTGAACCTCACTTGAGCAGGTGGCGCTGGATCTTTCCCAGAGCGTTGCGGGGGATCTGCTCCACGGTGACGATTCGGCGGGGAACCTTGAAGCTCGCGAGGTGCTCGCGGCAACGGGAGCAAAGCTCGTCGCCGTCGAGCGGCCCGGCTTCGCTCGGGACGATGTAGGCAACGGGCGCCTCGCCTTTGACAGCGTCGGGCTCGCCGACGACTGCGGCCTCGCCCACCTCGGGTTGCTCGTTGAGAAACTCCTCGATTTCGCGGGGGTAGATGTTGAAGCCGCCCGAAATGATCAGGTCCGTTTTCCGGCCCTGGAGCGTGTAGTAACCGTCCGGGGATCGGATGGCAAGATCACCGGAGCGGAAGTAACCGCTGGACGTAAACGCCGCCTTCGTAGCCTCGGGTTGCCTCCAGTAACCGGCGAAGACGTTGGGCCCCTTGATGAGCACCTCGCCCGTCTCGCCACTGGTCTGGTCATTCTCAGGCCCGTCCAGCTTAATCGAGACGCCCGGCAGCGGCAAGCCCACCGAGCCCGGCCGCCGCTCACCGTCGTAGGGGTTCGAGATGTTCATCATCGTCTCGCTCATGCCGTAGCGCTCGAGCACAACGTGGCCGTAGAGTTTCTCGAAGCGCTCGAGCGTGGCGGCCGGCAACGGGGCCGAGCCGGAAACAAACAACCGCATGAACGAGCCGATCTCGCGGGCCGTCTCGGGCGGGACGTCGAGCAAGCGTTCATACATCGTGGGCACGCCGAAGAAGACCGTCGGACGGAAGTCGAGAAACTCCTGTGCAATCGTTTCTTTGCGGAATCTTTCGAGCAGCCGCAAACGATAACCGGCGAACAGCCAGGTATGCAGTCCGTTGCCCAGCCCATGGATGTGGAAGAGCGGCAGGGGCAGCAGCAGCCGGTCGTCGGGCGAGATGCGCCAACAATCGATCAACGCATCGGCGTTGAAGGTGAAGTTGCCGTGGGTCAGCACCGCCCCTTTCGAGCGCCCGGTCGTTCCCGACGTGTAGACGATCGCTACGGGCGTGTCCGTGTCGGCCGAAGCCGTGGGGCGCTCCGGCGAGGCGTCGCGGGTGAGGGCGGCGAAGTCCTCGACATGGTAGAGGTGGGCATCCGTAAGTGTTGCGAGCGCGGGCTGCAAGAGAGCTTCGAGATAGCCGCTCGTGACGGCCCCTCTGGGCTCGGCGTCGGAGACGATGTGGCCGATCTCGCGGCCGCGGTAGAGCACATTGATCGGCACGAAGATCAGGCCCAGCTTCAGCGCCGCCAGGTAGACCTCGATCAACTCGACGCAGTTGCTCAGGTAGACGGCGATGCGGTCGCCCGCCTCGAAACCGTCGTCGGCAAGCCGGTTCGCCAGGCGATTGCTGCGGTTTTCGATCTGGTCGAAGATGAACTCCCGGCCGGCGAACTCGAGTGCGCCGCTCCGGCCGTGGCGCTCGAGCGTGCGATCGAATCGGTCGAGTACGTTCATCCCGGCAAGTTCACTACTGCGCGGCGGACTCGCTCTCGCCCGGTTCGACGAGCCCGTTTCGCGTCAGGTGTTCATAGATCGCACCGGTGGCGGCTTCGTGCCCTTTCTCGTCGAGGTGGATTTTGTCCGGCAGACGCTCCCGGCCGCCCTGCTCGACAAGGACGGGGTACATGTCGAGCCAGGAGATCTCCATCTCCTCACAGATCTGTTTCATGAGGCGCTGGGGCTTGAGGACGTAGTCCCGGTCGCGCTTGAGGAGGTCCGGCCGGAACTGCGGGCCGTAGGGGAACATGACGACTGTAATGTCGCCGCCTCGCTCGCGCATGGCGTTGCGCATGGCGCGCAGGTGTTCCCGGAAGGACTCCCAGCGCTGCTCTTGCCACCCGACCGCGAAGTCGAGCTGGCCTTCCCACGGGAAGTCGAGCACGGGCGTTCGCCAGCCCAGGTAGACGATTCGCAACCGTAGGGCGAGGTAACTCCAGCTCGGCAGCCACGCGAGCGGATCACCTTCTTCCGGCAGCAGGACGCGGCGGGCCTCCTCGGTGAAGAGCATGCCGCTCTTGGCGTTGAAGTTGTGCAGAAAGCGGTGATTGTCGTTGAGGCAGTACTGCACAATCAGCAGGTCGGGGTCGAGCGCCAGCAGGTCGCTTTCGAAGAACATGCGCTCCTGGTAGGTGGTATAGCCGGGGATCGCGGCATTGATGACTTCCGCGCGGCCTTCCAGGCGGTCGCCCACCCGCTTGACGAAGCCGTTGGCGGGCCAAGCTACCGAGTCGCCGATGACGATGATGCGCTCGAGCCCCTCTGGTTTCGTGGGCGAGACCTCGGCGTTCCGCATGCCCCAGGAGTTGATGCCTTCACGGGTCGGGTTGAGCCGGTAGCCCAACACCGGGTCCGGCAGGATGCGGTGCTGAAGCTGCTCGTCGATGTAGGGTTTTCCGCCCGTGAGCAGCGTCGTCCAAACGGCCTGCCAGCTTCCTTCGGCGCGGAAGCGCAGCACAAGCTCGACGGCGGTCACGGCGAGAATGATGCTCAACAGAACCGTGATGACGGCGAAGGCCTTTCGTTTCATGGCGGTCGCGGAGTACAGGCTACGAGGCGGTTTCGTCGTCAAACCATTCGTCCGCGGGGTCAAAGGCGGGGATGGGGATGTTCACGATGCGCATGTTGCCGACGGCGCGGTGGCGGCAGCCCGGCTTGATGAAGATGGAGGTCATCGGCTTGACCGGTACGCGCTCGCCGTCCAACTCCATGTGGCCCTCGCCTTCGAGCACCAGATAGATCTCGGTCATCTTCTTGTGATAGTGGACGCGGGAATCGGCGCTGATGTCGACGACGTGCAGCGTGGCGACCGAGTTGTCGTCGGTGGCGAAAGCGCGCCGTGCCGAGCCGCAGGGACATCCATGATAGGTATCTGTCAAGGATGGACGCAGTCATCCGAATCCTCCCGTCAGCGGGGGCGTTGTCTTCAGCAGTGACGCTTCGCAGCCCGAGCGTTTTTGCGAATCAAGTCGCAAGGTCAACGAGTCACGTGACCAGACATCCATGTGCGCGCATCGGGTCGCCCCACCGTACCGGCCGGGGGACCGTCGCGGAAGATTCAGTTTGGGTTTTCAGGCCCGCCGGCCTCGAAACAGAGATACGGACGCATCAGAAATTTCCCAGGAAACTCCCAGCAAACTCCTTCGCGTAGTCCCCAACAGGCGAGGACCGGCGGGCCGCTCGTGACACCGCACAGCGTCGATGAAACTCTTCGTTTCTCCTTTTAACAGAAAAAAAGCAAATTCTCCTCGTTACGCCTCGGCCGCAACCCGCGGCACGAACGCGCGGCCACTGGTGTCCACGGCCCGCAGATACGCCACCAACTTGCGCGCCACGGCCAACGTCGCGCGATTGCGAGACCCGCGCGTCAACTCCCGCTCATGGACGTCGTGCAGTTGCGGGTTCCAGCGCGGCGCGAGTTTCGCCGCCTCGATCAGCACCCGCTGCAAATGCTTGTTGCGCTGCTTCGACAGCGGTCCCCGCTGCGTCTTGCCGGCCGACTCGCGCTGTGCCGAACACAACCCACAGTAACTCACCGCCTGGCCCAGCGAACCGAAGCGCTCGGGCTCGACGGTCTCCAGCGCCCAGGTCAACGCCGTCACCTCCCCCACGCCGCGAATCGACTGCAGCAACTCGACGCGTTCCCGCAACAGCGGATGGCGCCGCAATCCGCGCAGTAACTCCTGCTGCAAACGATCGAACATTTCCAGGCTGCCGCGGGTGATGGCGAGCAGCTCGATCACCGACTCGGGCGTGTCGCTCAGGCTGTCGAGATAGGAGTAGAAATAGTTGCGCCCGTGCAGCCGCCGGGCATCGTAGGGTTCGCCCACTTCCATCAGTAGCCCGCTGATTTTGTTCTTCATGCGGACGGCTTCGCCCAGCAGCAGATTGCGATAGCGCAGCACGCGCCGCAACTCGCGCAGGGCAGGCGGCGCCACGTAGCAGCGCGGCAGCAGGTTGCAGCGCAGCAGGTCACTGATCTTGGTGGCGTCGAGACGGTCGTTCTTCTTCTTGGCGCAGGCGATGGCCTTGAGCATGGCCGGGTGTGCGACTTGCAGTTCCTGGGCGAAGGGCTGGAGGTGATCGTAAATCCAGCCGGTAAACAGAGTGGCTTCGAGCGCGCCCACCCAAGGGCGCTCGAGGGCTGACGCCCAAGCGGTCAGGGCGGCGCGAGTGGCCGCGACCTGACCGCGCTGGACGATCGTTCCGTCCCCGGTTTTGATGCAGAAGCTGATGCTTTTCTTATGGACATCGAGTCCGATGTAGTAGAGTTCTGGCATGGAATCCTCCTGGGATTGGCTCTGAGCCGACCGCGTGGCCGCTCTCAGCATTTTGCCCCCGGGAGGATTCCTCTTTGCCACTACCTATGCATTGAAACATGGGATAGCAGGGACGTCATCCATGTGAGCGATCATGTAGTTTGCCATGGCGTCTTCCAACGTATCACGAGCGCCCAAATCCGTACGCAAGCCTTATCCTGGGTTTTCGCCCCGGAGGGGCCGAAGGATGATAGCCCCCGGCTTCCAGCCGAGGGTAAGGGCGATAATCTTCCTGAAGCCCTGAAAGGGGCGATACAACTTTTTCTAGCGGCCCGCCCACAAACCCAGCGACTCCGCTCGAAGCCGACCGCGTTTCAGATGTCCAACCTCCGCAGCCGCATCCGGCGCTTCCACCGTCCCATTGGGCGCTACTTCCGGCGCAAGCGCCTGCGGACGTTCCAACGGGTGTTCGGCGTAAACGAGGGTACGCGGCTGCTCGATGTGGGTGGCTACGCCTACTATTGGGACCTCCTCGACCGGCGTCCGCGGGTGACGATTCTCAATCTGGAAGCTCCGGTCGAGGGGCGTGGCGGCTTCGAATGGGTGATCGGCGATGCGCGGCGGCTTCCGTTTCGGAACCGCGCCTTCGGGGTGGTCTTCTCGAACGCGCTTGTCGAGCACATTCTGGGGGATGAAGGCCGGCAGGCGTTTGCCGGAGAGGTACGGCGTGTCGGCGAGCGTTTCTATGTGCAGACGCCGAATCGTTGGTTTCCGGTCGAGCCCCATGTGATGACGCCGCTGATTCACTTCTTGCCGAAGCGCGTGCAGCGAAGGGTGGTGCGGAACTTCACGGTTTGGGGGCTGCTGGGTAGGCCGTCGCAAGAGGAGGCGGTGGGCTTCCTGGGCCTGACGGAGTTGCTGGATCGCACGGAGCTGGAGGGGCTGTTTCCTCGCGCGAGGATCTGGCGTGAGCGGTTTCTAGGGTTGACGAAATCTTGGATTGCAGTGTCGGAAGGCAATGACGGGTGATCGGGCGACGCCCAAGTATAATCGTTGGGTGATCGCTTCGTTGGTGCGCTGGTCGGCCGCCACTACACTGTTGCTCTGGCCGCTGCTGCTCTGCCTCGGCGTTGCGGCCGAGCCAACCAAACTCCGCCTCGAAGAGATCTTCGCCGACCCCGGCCTCACCGGGCCCGTGCCGAAGCAGTTTCAGTGGAGCCCCGACGGCCGCACGCTGACCTACATCCTGCCGCGCGAAGACGGCGAAAGCCGTGACCTGTGGGCGGTGACGCCCGCGAGCGGCGAGAAGCGTGTGCTGGTGAGCCACAAGCAGCTCTCGCAGCTTGCTCCTTCAGCCGACAAAGCCGCCGGTGACGAGCGCGAGCGCGAGCGGTTGCTGCGTTACTCGGTGGCGGCCTACCGCTGGTCGCCAGACTCGCAATCGATCCTGTTCACCAGCGGCGGACACCTCTATCTCTACGACGTGTCGGCCGAGAAGGCGCGTCCTATCGCCGAGGAGAAGAAGGACGTTCGCGATCCGAAGTTTTCGCCCAACGGACGCTGGATTTCGTTCCTCCACGAGCACGACCTCTGGCTGGCGCCGGCGAGCGGCGGCGAAACCCGCCAATTGACCACAGGAGCCGACCGTGACCTGCTGCACGGCGACCTCGACTGGGTCTATCCCGAAGAGTTCGGCATTCGCTCAGGGTATGCGTGGTCGCCGGACTCGCGCCACGTGGCGTTCCTCGAGATCGACCAGAGCCCCGTGCCCGAGTATCCGATCACGTACCTGACGCCCGTCAAGCATCGACTGGACTTGCAGCGCTACCCCAAGCCCGGCGACCCGAATCCTCGCGTGCGCGTGGGCGTGATCGCGGCGCGTCCCGGCAACAGCAAGAAGCCCCGCATCGTTTGGGTGAAAGGCGAAGCTGAATACACGCCGCGCTTTTCTTGGGCCGGGGACGAGTTGCTCGCGGTACAGCGGCTCAACCGCGGGCAGAACAAGACCGAGATTGTCTTCGCCGACGCCGTCGATGGCCGTACCCGCACCGTGCTGAAGGAGAAATCTCCGCATTGGATCAACGTCACGGACGACCTGACGTTCGTCAAGGACCCAAACCTCAAAGGATCCGAGGAGTTCCTGTGGACCTCCGAGCGCAGTGGCTTCCGTCACATCGAGGTCCATGGCTACAATGGCAAACGCAAGCGAACGTTAACCGGGGGCGAGTGGGAAGTCAAAGCCATCGAAGGCGTCGACGAGAAGGGCGGCTGGGTCTACTACACGGCCAACGAAGACAATCCGCTTGGCAGCGACCTCTACCGCATCAAGCTCGATGGGAGCGGCAAGGAGCGACTGACCCGCTTCGGCGGAAGCCACAGCGTCAAGCTGAACTCCAACGCAACGGCCTATAGCGATCAACACTCGGCACTGGGTGTCGCGCCGCAATGGGACGTTCGGCACCTACCCTCCGACCGCACGACGGTGATTCATCGGGCAAAGCCGCTCGACGACTTCGGACTGGTCAAGCCCGAGTTGATCGAATGGACCACTGACGACAAGGCGCTGGTGAGGGCCCTGATGCTGAAGCCGCGCGCTGTCGGTCAGGGCGGGGGTCAGGGCGCCGGCCAGGGCAAGAAACACCCCGCGCTCCTCTACGTCTACGGCGGGCCGCGAGCACCGACCATCCGGGACGCCTGGGGCGGCCGGGGCCGCTACCTGTTCCATCAGTATTTAGTGCAGAAGGGTTACGTCGTGTTTTACGTGGACGACCGCGCCTCGTCGCGGCTCGGGCATCGCTACGAAACGGCCCTGTCGCGGGACTACGGCCCCCTTGCGGCCAACGATTACGAGTTCGCCGCCGCGAAGATCAAAGCGATGGACTTCGTCGATCCCGAGCGCGTGGGGGTGTGGGGCTGGAGCGGCGGCGGCTTCAGCACGTGCTTCGTGCTCACCCACAGCAAGGCGTTCAAGCTCGGCATCGCCGTCGCGCCGGTGACGGATTGGCGGCTCTACGATTCGATCTACACCGAGCGCTACATGGGGCTTCCCGACAAAGAGGCGGAAGCCTATCGCCGAACCTCGGCCGTCGAGGCCGCGGCGGACCTGCATGGACGGCTGCTGCTCGTACACCCCACCGCCGATGACAACGTGCATTTTCAGAACACCGTGGCGATGATCGACGCATTGGTGGAGGCGGGAAAGCCCTACGACTTGTTGCTGTACCCTGGCAAGACGCATTCCCTGCACGGGAGCAAGGCGCGGCTCCATTTGTTCCGTTCGATCGAACGCTACCTCGACAGCCACCTGTAGGGGCGGGCCCCCGCGCCCGCCCGCCGCCGCTACCTCGACAGCCACTTGTAGCGGCGGGCCCCTGTGCCCGCCCGCCGCCGCTACCTCGACAGCCACTTTGTAGGGGTAGACCGCCGCGTCCACCCCGGCGCCGCGGAGTTGCTCGCGCCCTCGACCTACGAGACGGCGACGTTGCCGGGTAGCCACGTCCAGGGCGCACACAGCGGTCCGCCCCTTCAACGCGCTACCGGACCCGTTCCGTCTTACCAGATGTAGTCTTTCGCGGTGGCGCGTTTGTCGTGGCCATCAAGCACGTGCATGACACGTACCTTCTTGAGGGCCACGGGCGAGAGTTGGCCGATCGGGATGTAGATGATTTTCTGGCCCAGGCGTCCGGCGATGCTGCGGAACACCGACCGTGGCGGGCTCGGCGCAACGTACACAACAAACTTCTCGAGCGAGTAATCGAGCGCGGCCAGCAGCAGGCGCTCCGGCTTCGATTCGGCGAAGTAGTAGTCGGGGTCTTGCCAGACGTCGAACATGCGGCCCGAGGGCAGGGTGAGCAGCAGTCCGCCGTACTCGGAGCGGCCGATGCCGGGGCCGACGACGTTCACGAACGGGTCGGTGGCGTAAAAAGCCATGTCGGACTCGTTCTGGTGTTCGCCCAGCCAGGTCAGGCAGTAGGAGTAGCGGTTGTCGCGGTCCTCATCGAAGATGATGACGATCGCCCCGACTTCCCCCGAGACCCGTTGCTGCGAGCGGACGAAGATCTTCTTCTCGTGCCAGTGGCGCAGCGTCTCGCGCAGGTCGATGCCGTCGAGCAGCGAGGTGGTGAACGGCTCACTGTGCGAACGCTCCTCCGACAGTACGCTCTTGCCCTTCTTCTTGAGGAACAGGCCGTAGTTCTCGATCACCAGGTCTTCGGGCGGGTACGAGCAGATCGAGAAACCCTTCCACTCGCGCCGCCACTCGCCCGGACGCGTCTCGCCCTTGCGGCCGCGCAGGCCGGTCGGACGGAGTCTCGCTTTCTTGCGCGGCAAACGCCGCCGCAGTTGAATGCGGCGCGTGTTGAGCCACATCTGCTCGCCGGTCAGCTTGACGGTCATCAGGTCCGTCTCGATCTTCTGCGCCGGATAGGCGCCCGCCATCTCCCACAACTCCCAGCCCATGTTGTCGTCGACGATCGAGCGCGCGGCGACGGTCAACTCGAACAGGCCGCCGAGCAGTTGATTCTGTAGCACGGCCAGATTGCGCGTGTAGCGCGCCCACAAACGGCGCTGCCAGACGGCCACGCTTTCGCCGGTCTTCGATTCGTAGCGGCGTTGCGTCTCCGTGAACAGGCGCAGGTGGAGGCGCTGACGATCGAGCGGCCCGCGCGCCGCCCGGCGGATCGCGCCGCCGGCCGGATCCTCCTTCGGGGCGTCGATGACCGAGAAGCCGTGCACGTTGCGCGAATCTTGGACCACCGTCGCGGGGGTTTCGTCAACCGGCATCTCTTCTGCCTGGGCCTTACCAGCCGGGGCCGCCTCGTCGCCCTGAGCAGCCTCACTACCCTCGCGGCGTGTCTCATACACCGCCTGCACGAACGGCATTTCGGTGAGTACCTCGGCCAGGCACTCTGGGTGCAGGTTCAAGATGCGCACACCCTTGCGCCGAACCTTGCGCAAAGGCTGCGTCTGCGGATGCTCCATCGCGTCGAGCAGCGGATCGAGAAGCTTGAGCGACACCACGGCCAGCACCGAAGCTTCCGGATCGGTCCCTTGCAACTTCCAGGCGAGGCCCTCCGCCTGTACCGTCAGTTCGTTCGAGCGCGGACGGGGATTCACGCGGTGACTCTCAACGTACTTCTCGATGCCGATGCGGCGCACCGCGTAGCTGTCGGGATACGTGTCATCGAGCGGCACTCGATCGCTGACGTCCGGATCGAGAAACACGGCCTCGGCCCCCACCTCGCGCGCGGAGCGTAGCGCTTCGACGAACGGATCGCAGGGCTCGACCGGCATGTACACGGCACGATCCTCGCCTTCGTCGTCGTAAATGATGACCGATAGCTCGGGCAGCCGGTCGACGGAGCGCCCGTAGGCCGCTTCGAGCGTCACCGGCAGATCGACGGCGACGACCCGCGGCTTGTGCCGCAGAATTTTCTCGCGCACCAGCTCGGCGAACTCCATTCGCCCCGGCACGACGGGGACGTAGCGGATGCGGCCACGGACGAGTCCGCCCGGGCCGTCGTCAGGCAGCGTCCTGTCGTTGGGCAACGCCATCATTTATGGCCTCTCGCGAATCATGCTGACAGGACCCATGTTCACAGGTAGGGGCACGGCATGCCGTGCCCGTCTTCCAAGGTCACCGTGTTTTGCGAGCCTCAGTAGGTCCCATCATGGTTGGGTCATCCATCATTACGGGCGACAAATCCATGCGGCTCATCAATGCCGGTGAATTTCACCGCTGGGCCGCATAGCGTAACGCCTCGCGTCCCAGCGTTTGCGTGATCGCGGTCTCAAGCGCGTCGGTCTTGCTGAGACTCGGGCCGGCCTCGACAAGCTTGAGAGCAAAGCGGCCGATGTTGATGCCGTCGCGGGAGGTATAGCGCTCGTCCCCCGCGTGCGCCGATTGGAGGAAATCAGTTACGTAATCGAGAACTTCGTCGTCTGCGAAGGGCAGGTTCTCTTTGAGGATGGCTTTCTCTTCGTCGCGCTCGGGGAAATCGACCATGATTTGCGGCTGCAAGCGGGAATGGATGTACTCGGGCAGCTCGAAGGTCGAAGCGTCGTCGTTCATCGTGGCGGTCATGCGGAAGTCGGGATGGGCGTGGATCTTGATGCCGGCCACAATCGATTCGACATAGCGGCGATCGTCGAGCAGCGGCGCGAGCGAGGCCCAGCTCTTCTCGCTCATGCGGTTGCCTTCGTCCAAAATGACGACGGCGCCCCGTACCATGGCGGTTACCAGCGGCGAGGCGACATAGCGCAGCCTGCCCCCTCCCTCGATGACCGGCGTGACCAGCAGGTCCTCCGGACGCATGTCGAGAGTCGCCTGCATGATGTAGACCTCGCGACCCATGCGCTTGCCGGTGGCGTAGGCCAGCGTGGTCTTGCCGACGCCGGGCTTGCCCAGCAGCCGAGGCGTCATCGGCACGTCGTGCTCGTGGATTTTGAGCCAGGCGGCCTGGAGTTGGCGCACCAACTCGTCCTGGCCAACCCAACGGATGGAAATTTCGTCGGGGTGCGCCAGGTGCAGCGTCACGCCCTCGACGACGATGGTACGGTCGTTATCGGAGAAAGCTCCGTTCATGGGTTCATTCTATCGGTTGGGATGGTTCGGGCCGCGGACTGCCGGCATTCGAGCATTGCGGCCGCGGGTGTGGCGCGCGCCTCCTGGCGGGAAGGGTCGGCGTCCCCGCCGACCTGGGCTCGAATCGACACGCGTTGCGGTTGCGGCTGTGCGGCGACGTCGAGCGGGAGGTCCACTCTGCGGGCCAGAAGGCCCTCGCCACCGAGCGCACCTCTGCCGTGTTGCTCCAGTCGCGGCGTGTTTCGAGGGTCAGGTCTTGATCGACCAACGGGCCTGTCTCAGCACCGCCCGCGGCCGCAGCTTTTCCGTCCGTTCGAACCAAGCTTCGTCGCGGCCCCGGGTGTTGTAATGGTCCAGGTCGCCGGGCCAGCTTCCCATCAGTTCGTACCACACCGTCAACAACGAACCGTCGCCGAGCTGCACGGTGGAGGGGTATCCGATGTCGCTCGAAGTCCCGTCGCCGGAAACGGTCATCGCCTCCGACCACGTCCGGCCGTGGTCGTCGCTCACGCGGGCCAGGTTTCCGAGCGGCCGGGCCCTGTGGCCATAGGTCATCACGAGCCGCCCATCGCGCAGCTTCAGCAGGTGAGAGGGAAAGCCCCACACGCCGATCGAGCGTGGCGTGGACCACGTTCTGCCGCCGTCCTGCGATTCGCTCTGGAGAGTTTCCTTCTCATGGGGTTTGTTGTGATTTCGGATCTGCGCAACGACGCGGCCGTCCGCGGCTTCTACTGCATGCAGCTCATGGTAGAGATGGTGCGTGTCGTCGGGACGCGTGGGTATTTCAGAGAGCCAGCGCCAGGATTGTCCATCGTCGGTTGACTCGCACGCGCCAATGCGCCCGGCGTCCTGACCGCTGTTACCGTACCAGAACATCTTGCCGGCATAGAGTACACGGCCGTCAGAGAGCTGAATCGGCCCGTGCGGACTATCCACCGGACAGCGGTATCGGGCCGACCAGGACTGCCCGGCGTCGGTCGAGCGGATCATCCAACTCCCGAGCTCGATCTCTCGTTGCGCCGGGCCCAGTCGCTGATGGACCGCCCGCCAGCGGCCAAGCTTTTCATCCGACCAAGCGCCGGCGTCTCCCGGTTTCCTCTTCTCGGCCGCCGCGAGTATTGCTTCGTAGCCTACGGACGTGAAAGTACTGACCAACAGCGAGCCCTTGGCGGTTTCGAGCACGCCGGCATCCCGATCGTCTACGGGACCGTCGATCAGAACACGAGGGAAGCTCCACGTGCGGCCCTCGTCCCTGGAGTGCATGAGTTCGAGACGCCCGAAGGGACAGACGTGCGATTCGCGTCCTCCGGAGTAGACCAGCAGAAGCTCCCCGCCGCGGCGCCGGGTCAGTGTGGGCCAGCCATGGTAGAGGGAAGGGTGCCGGCTAATCACGCGGGTGGATGCCACCGCCGCGCTTGGCGTGGCGGCCGCCCGCCGGCCGATGCCAAAGAGCAGTCCGGTTGCCGCGGCGCAACCGGTCCGCAACACGTTTCGTCGACCTATGAAACTCGGCATGAGTCTAGCCTCCAGTCGATACCATCACACGGCCCATCGTAGATCAGATTGCAAGGGATTCGCTAGTGAACCTTGCCTTGCTTGGTCTGGGGGATCACTAGAAGCCCAAGGCCGTGCGATCCACGTGTACGGGCCGGAGGAGTCGGAGTACCCACGAAGGATTCGAACCATGGCGGCCGATATCCCACCCAATTCGCTGACAGTCCCCGACTTCCCCCGACTTCCGTCCTTACGGCAAAGAATTGACAGATGCGGACCGTTTTCGACTACTCTATTCTTAGGTCGGAGCGATTCCGTGATTGCCTCTCCCAAGCAGCCGCTACCTGAGCGAAACCGGGACTGGTACCCGTACTACGCTGGGTTCACTGAGAAGTTCGTGGCTGAGGTTCTCAGAGAGCACGTCGGCGACGTCGATTCCCTCTTGGATCCGTGGAACGGCTCTGGAACAACGACCGCGGCTTCCGCTAAGCAGGGTCTGAAAGCAACGGGGGTCGACATCAGCCCGGCACTCACCGTCGTCGCACGCGCGAGGCTGACTCCCCAATCGCTGATTGACAGCCTCACTCCTCTTGGGGCCGAGATCCTGGAGGCTGCGCGGCGGCGGGATGAGGTCCCACTTAGCGAAGACATGCTCAGCGTATGGATACGTCCCGGAGGTGTTGCGCGATTGCGGTCTGTCCAGAGCGCAATCCATTCTGTGCTGATCGATATGCCCGAGAGGCCGAGCCCGTTCACGATTGCGGCGTTCGCAGATAGCCTGCCCCTACTCGCGTGTTTCTACTACTCTGCTTTGTTCGCGACAACGCGGGATCTCGTCGGTCGATTCCGCGCGACGAACCCGACCTGGCTAAGGGCACCAGAAACAAGTGCGCACCGCATAGCTGCAACCTGGAAGACCATACGCGAGCGGTTCCTTGACCGCGTGGCGTATCTTTCCGAACGTCTATCGATCGGCGAGGAGGCTTCGCCACCCGTTCCAGTCTCCATCAGGACAGCCTCAGCCGCTGCCCTTAGCTTCGCCTCAGGGTCCTTCGGTGCTTCAGTCACGTCTCCGCCGTATGCGACGCGGATCGACTACGTGCAGAGTGTTCTTCCGGAGTTGGCAGTGCTCGGAGCCACAAGCACTGACGTGGAGTCCCTCAGACGCCTTTCAACCGGAAGCCCAGTCGTAAAGGGAGTCACCAAGCACACTGGCGCCCTGCGGTCGCGATATGGCTGTAGAGTACTACGAAGCATCAGATCTCACGCGTCGAAGGGTTCCAAGGCCTACTATTTTCCGTGGATGTCGAACTATCTAAAGAGTCTGCAAGGTGGACTGCTCGAAACCGATCGCGTTGTTGCCGCCAATGGCCCGATCTGCATTATTGTGCAAGACTCCCACTACAAGCGGATCCACATCGATCTTCAGCGAATCGTCACCGAGATTATGGCGTCGTCCAAGCGAAGATTGGTCGCCAGACAGGACTTTGAGGTCCAACACCACATGGCTCGACGAAACCCCCGCGCCCGCCAGCATCTCGCAACCCGCTGCAATTTAGAATCTCTTCTCGTTTTCCGTTAGTTCCAGAACAACCCTTGCAATGACGGAATCCGCCACCGCGAACCCCCACGTGCGCAAAGTCGATGCTCCGCGACGAGTAGTGTACCTCTTCGGTGCGGGTGCTACTCATGCCTGTGTTGACAGAGCGGGCAGTAGCCAGGGTGTTCTCATGAAACACCTCACCGCGGACATTCGAGAAGAGGTACGGGAGTTACCCAAACGATACAGGAATGCTCCATCAGTCACTCGATTTACCAACGACGTATTGGACAAGGACACTGACATCGAACAGGTGATAACCTTTCTTGACGAATCCGGATCTGGTGACCATCAGCGCCTCGCGCGCCAGCTTCGGCACATTTTTCAGCGGGTCCTACGACGGCGTCTAAGTAAAATTACATCTGAGCTCAGTCACACTCCCAGCGAGCTCTACGCGGCGCTAATCGACATGCACGAAGTTCCGGGCACTAATGAAACTCTCCAGGGGATACTCACTCTCAACTACGATCTATTCTTGGAGCATGCGATTAAGGACACGCTCCGCTTTTCGGTCGACTACGGTATCGGCCGCACCTCCGGAAGCCGGGCCAAGAAGTCGGTTAAGGTTCTCAAACTCCATGGTTCTTTCGGTTGGCGGGACGTCTGGCCCATTGAATCCCGCACGAACGCTGGCGCTCCACTCTGGATTCCTCCAGGAATCCAGAAAGCGAAAGGTAGATATCCCTTCAACCTTCTTTGGGGCATGGCCAGAGAACTGCTGGATTGCGACATCCTCCGCATAGCTGGTTGCAGCGTCAGTACGAACGACTGGGATCTAATCTCGATGCTTTTCTCGACACAGCACGCCCACAGGCGTATCGAGCCCTATGAGATCGAGATAATCGACAGGCCCACCTCAGCGAAGGAGATCAAGCTTCGCTTCCCTTATCTTGCCATGAAGTCACTATTGGAGCTAGAGGTCATTGGCGAACAGATCGTTGCCGAAGTGACAGGTGGTCCGCCACGTCGGTATGGAGATCTAACGAATGAGGATCAGAAGAGGATACTCCAGCAGTCCGGCAGCATTTCAAATCCACTGGCGTACTGGTTAAAGCAAAAGGCCGAATCTATGTACCAGGACCTTGAGTCTCTCACGACGGATAGTGGAGTATTTGAGAAACTACTGGAGTCGCCCTCATGAAGAAACTGGTTCAGCCGGTTGAGATCAAACGCCTCCGCAATGAGTATGATAGTATCGAATTCCCTGAGCTGGGTATCCACTTTACTCAGGTGACCCCAAGATGTAGTGTAGGGCCTGGTGGAGGATTACCCGCGCGACCAACTCGAATTCGAGTCTCGCTTTGCGAGCGAGGAGGCTTGCCGCGACTATCTGTTCGCCTTGCGCTGGCCAGAGGGTTTCCGCTGTCCAAGGTGTGGGCATGAGCGCGCTTGGCCGGTGCGCAAAGTGTGGTTCGAATGCGCTCGCTGCGGGCGGCAAACCTCCGTCACCGCCGGCACGATCTTTCAAGACACACGCAAGCCGCTGCGGCTGTGGTTCCGGGCGATGTGGACCATCACCACGCAGAAGAATGGGGCCAGCGCCCTGGGTCTACAGCGCGTTCTGGGACTGGGCAGTTACCAAACCGCCTGGCCTTGGATGCACAAGCTGAGGCGAGCGATGGTGCGCCCGGGGCGGGAGCGATTGACGGGCCTCGTCGAGGTCGATGAGACCTACTGGGGCGCTGAAGAAGAAGGGGTAATCGGCCGGCAGACCGAGCGTAAAGCGTTGATTGCAGTCGCCGCGGAAGAGAGAGGCACCGGGCTGGGGCGCATCCGCATGCAGCGCGTTCAGAACGCCTCGGCGGCCAGTTTGATGCCCTTCGTCGAGGAGTCGGTCGAGCCGGGCAGCGTGGTTGTTACCGACAACTGGTCGGGCTACGATCCGCTCAAGAAGAAGGACTACCAGCGTCGTATCATCTCGATTAACAACCGCCGCGAGCAGGCCTCGCAGCTACTGCCGAGGGTGCACTTGGCGATCTCGCTACTCAAGCGCTGGATGCTGGGCACGCATCAGGGGGCGGTCAGCCACGAGCATCTGGACTACTATCTCGACGAGTTCGTGTTCCGCTTCAATCGGCGCAGATCACGCAGTCGGGGCAAGCTCTTCTACCGCCTTGTGCAGCAGGCCATGGCGGTGGAGCCGACGCCGTACCGCTCGATCGTCGCCGATTGGGACGCTAAGACGCTGTGAGCCCAACTACAAGATGTTGGGGTCACCTGAGTCAAGTGGATACCCGGCTTCCCTGAATATCAGAGGGAACCAAATATCTGGTCGTTAGGCGACAAGCGTCGCCTCATCGATTCAATCTTGCGCGGGTTTGACATTGCATCTTTCTACTTCTACGAGAGATCCAACGACTCACGGGAGTGCATTGATGGCCGCCAGCGACTCAATGCAATAATGTCATTCTTGGGTTGTAACGAACGTGATGAGGACAACGGATTCACCCTATCGATATCAAATGAGATCTACGCGGAGAAAGGCCATCCCTTCGCGGTTTTCAATGGCCATTCTTATGCCCAAATCAGATCCTCTAAAACCAGGAAAGACACCGCCAAGAGAGTAGTTGACACGTTATTGGGATACGAACTCACCTTTGTTCTTTTGTCGGGTGTGGCTCGGGCTGAGGAGTTCAATCTGCAGTTTACGAGACTCAATCTCGGCATGTTGATCTATGCTGGCGAGAAGCTGAACGCGATGGTTGGGCAGATGCGAGATATTTGCTTTGTTGATCCGAAGATCGGCAGGCACCGGTTCCTTAAGCCAGGATTTCCATTTTGGCCCTGGCACGGCCACAGTATACACCCGCTCCGCTCCGAACAGCACGTCCTTTCACGCTGAACCCTGCACATCACCTCTGCTGGTAGTCGCCAGAGCTGGTTCGACCGCTCACAGTCGTTGATTGAGCGGCTTGAACGGCGCTCCGGCCGACACTGCTCCTTGCGAAACCTTTTGGAGCCAAAAGCTGTTGATCCTCACTCCGGCAATGCTACCCACTCGGCAGCGGCAGCGCCCAGATCTTGTGCAGCATGTCGCCGAACAGCCGCCGGTTCAGATGTCCCTCCGCCAATAAGAGCCAGTAATACCGCGCGTGCTTGACCAGCCGACCGCCGGTCTTCATCAACCTGTGTTGCAAGCTCGTCAGCGACCAACTCTTGATTCGCTGCGGAAGCCCCAGCCGCCGCCAAAGATTGCCCAGGTTGTAGGCCAGCACGCTCAGTTGCAACCGCACTTCGTTGGCCCGAAATCGATGGCACGACAATCGCGTCCAGTGCGTCGCCTGCTTGCCTTCCTTGATCCACTGTTCCGCCGTGCCGCGCTTGTTGTAGAAGCGCACCACCGAGCGGCTCGGCAAGCTCATGCTCGTCACGATGAATCCGACGCGCGGGAACAGCTCGCCCTGGTGATGCTCGACCTTAGCGACGATCCGCCTCGCCTGCGACCAACTCTCCGTCTGATAGCGAAAACTCTTGTAGCGCACCAAGGGCTTGCGGGAAGGCCTTCCCGGCGGGCGAAACAGGATGTCTTCGATCTCCAGCTCCAAGCTCTTGTTGGCCGGAATGCGAATGGCGTACTGTACTCCGCGTTCCTCCGAAGCCTCATAAACTTCCGGCTTCGCAAAGGCCGCATCGCCCCGGAAGGCGACCTGCTTGCCCGCAGCCTGTTGGCGCTCGATCTCCGGCAACAAGAGCTCATCCCAGTCCTCGGCGCTGTGCACGTTGCCTGGACGCAGCTTGGCAGCGAGGCAATCACCATGACCGTTGAACAAAAGCAACGGGTGGTAGCAGACCGACTCGAAGTGTCCGTTGTAGGCACTGCCTTCCTGTTGGTCATGGACCGGACTCTCGGTGGAGTCCAGGTCCAGAACGACCCGCTCGGCGTCGTCGAACGCTTCCGCTTGCCCGACCAGCTCTCGGTTCAGCGCCATCAGCCCCAGCAGGTTCTCTTCGCTCGCCAGCATCTCCGTCTCGAAGCCGTGCAGCGTCGAGGTCAAGGCCGCACCGCGATCCCAGATCTTCTGCGAACCGATCAGCCGAAACGTCGGATCGATCGAAACCCGCTCGGCGTCGTTGAGGTCCTCGTAGCCGGCGAGTCGGCTGTAAACCGACTGCCGCAACAGATCAGCGAGCGTGAACTGCTTGTTTGTGCCTTGCCGGGAGTCGCTGAGATGCTCGTCAATCAGTTCTCCGAGACCGAGCCGTTCGTCCAGTTCGCGAACCAAAATCAGGCCACCGTCGGAAGTGACGTGCGATCCCTGGAAATCGACTTTGACCAGGATTTCCATTTTGGCCCTGGCACGGTCACAGGATACACCCCCGCTGCGCCGAATACCACGTCTTTTCGCGCTGAACCCTGCACATCACCTCCGCCGGTAGGCGCCAGGGCTCGTCCGTCCGCTCACAGACGTTGATTGAGCGGACTGAACGGCGCTCCGACCGACACTGCTCCCTGCGAAACCTTTTTGGAGCCAAAAACTGTTGATCCTCGCCCGGGCAACGCTACCCACCCGGCACAGGCAGCGCCCAGATCCTATGCAGCATGTCACCGAACAGCCGCCGGTTCAGATGCCCCTCCGCCAGCAGCAACCAGTAGTAGCGAGCATGCTTGACCAGCCGACCGCCGGTCTTCATCAACCTGTGTTTCAAACTCGTTAGCGACCAGCTTTTGATTCGCTGCGGCAGCCCTAGCCGCCGCCACAGGTTGCCCAGGTTGTAGGCCAGCACGCTGAGTTGCAGCCGTACCTCGTTGGCTCGGAAGCGGTGACACGACAAGCGGGTCCAGTGCGTGGCCTGTTTGCCTTCTTTGATCCACTGCTCCGCCGTGCCGCGCTTGTTGTAGAACCGCACGACCGAGCGGCTCGGCAAGCTCATGCTCGTCACGACAAATCCGACGCACGGGAATAGTTCGCCCTGGTGATGCTCGACCTTGGCGACAACTCGCCTTGCCTTCGACCAGCTCTCGGCCTGATAGCGAAAACTCTTGTAGCGCACTAGGGGCTTGGCGTTCGGCCTGCCCGGTGGCCGAAACAGGATGTCCTCGATCTCCAGCTCCAGGCTCTTGTTCGCCGGGATGCGAATCACGTAGTCCACGCCGCGCTCCTCCATCGCCTCGTAGATCTCGGGCTTGGCGAAGGCGGCGTCGGCGCGGAACGTCACCTGTTTGCCCTCCGCCTGTTGTCGTTCGATCTCCGGCAGTAGCAGCTCGTCCCAGTCCTCGGCGCTGTGCACGTTGCCGGGACGCAGCTTCGCGCCTAGGCAGTCGCCGTGCTGGTTGAACAGCAACAGCGGGTGATAGCAGAGGGACTCAAAATGGCCGTTGTAGGCACTGCCTTCCTGTTGGCCGTGGACGGGGCTCTCCGTGGAGTCCATGTCGAGCACCACGCGGTCTGAACCGTCGGGAGCTTCGGCTTGCGCGACCAGCTCCCGGTTCACTGCCATCAGCCCCAGCAAGTTCTCTTCGCTCGCCAGCATCTCCGTCTCGAAGCCATGCAGCGTCGAGGTCAAGGCTGCTCCGCGATCCCAGTTCCTCTTCGAGCCGATCAAGCGAAAGGTCGGATCGGCGGATACTCGAACGGCGTCATTGAGGTCCTCGTAGCCAGCGAGTCGGCTGTAGACCGACTGCCGCAGCAGATCGGCCAGCGCGAACTTCTTGTTCAAGCCTTGTCGCGAGTCGCTGATATGCTCGTCGATCAGCTGGCCGAGTCCGAGTCGTTCATCCAGTTCGCGAACGAGAATCAGACCGTCATCCGAGGTGACTCGCGATCCTTGGAAATCGACTTTGAGAAATCCATTGAACGTGAGCTGAAACGGCTTGTTTTCTTTTTCACCTATCGGGTGTTGACCTCCATGGCGTCCTCATCGGGCTCTAGCCCCTATGAATAAAGACGCTCAAGGCCGCTGGAAGGTCGGGATGTCAAACATCAAATTGAAAATGCGGGTTAAGATGCTCAGCATTCCCACTCGAAGATATGCCAAGGAACAGGTGGCGGCGCAGATTTTGACTCAGGTGTTTTCCAGCAAAGAGAATAAGGAGTTTACGAGGGGTCGACATTTCGACCTGCAGCTGTTTTTCAAGGAGTATGCTGAGCCCGGTGACTTAGACGCAGAAGTGATTCGTGAAGTCACGAAGACATTTGACTCGTTGGCCAGGGTGTTTGGTGACGCGGAAGGTCTGCTGGGTAATCGAGCTATAGCCGTAACCACGGTCCTCGTGGCCTGGAAGCGGGGACTGTATAGAAGGTCTGCAGAGCTAAAGGCTTTTAGGGAGTTCGTGGACGCCTTTGTTTGTCGCCTTCGCTGGCAGGTCGGAAAGGGCCTAGACGTTGATCGGGAGTATAGCTACTTGATCGATTTCCAACGTCATGTCACGCAGGCCTCGGTGGAGAAGCCCGCAGTGGAGGCTCGGTTTGAAGTAATGGAAAGAGAGTTCGATCGGTGGCTGAGCGAGGGAAGGCTTCTGGGAGATCAGGCTTTCAAGAAGAGGACGAAGCGAGACCCCGAGACGGACTGCAGAGAGGCAAGATGATGGAGAGATGCCCCGGGGACCTGGTGGCGGACCGCCACACCGTGTTGAAGCCCAATGATAATGTCCCCTTGAGCGCCCAATAGAAATGTCCCCTACTCTGAGGCTCCGAAGGAGGAGCCGAGAGTGGGAAGGACATGGATGAGTGCCAAGGAGTTGAGGCGCGGCGAAGTGCTGAGCCGAGTGAAACGAGGGGAACTGAAGTTGACCGCAGCCGCCGAGCTGCTGGAGGTCAGCTACCGCCATGCGAAGCGTCTGAAGAAGCGTTACCGTGCGGGCGGGGCCAAGGCTTTGGTGCACGGTAACGTCGGCCGTGCTTCGAACCGAGCCGATCAGAAGCGACGCCAGCAGGTTCTCGAGTTGGTGCGCGAGAACTATGCGGGCGAGGGGCACGAGCGCTTCGGGCCGACGCTGGCGTCGGAACATCTGGCAGCCGACCACGGCCTGGAAGTGCCGCGCGAAACACTGCGGCGCTGGATGCTCGCCGCGGGTCTGTGGAGCCGCCGTCGCAAGCGCCAACCGCATCGCACCCGGCGCCAACGCAAAGCGCACTTCGGCGAGCTGATTCAACTCGACGGTTCGCACCACCACTGGCTGGAAGAACGCGGCCCGAAAGCCTGTCTGATGAACTTCGTCGATGACGCGACCGGTGTGGCGCTGTGCCGTTTCTCGGACCAGGAAACGACCTGGGCCGCGGCCGATCTGCTCGCAGCCTGGGTACGTCAACACGGCGTTCCCAAGGCGTTGTACTGCGACTGGAAAAACGTCTACCAGCGCCAGCCGACGTCGCGGGAAGCGCTGGCAGGCATCAAGCCCGAGACGCAGTTCGGGCGCATGTGTGCCAAGCTCGGCATTACGATCATGGCGGCTTCCTCGCCGCAAGCCAAGGGCCGAGTGGAGCGCCATCACGGCACGCACCAAGACCGCCTGATCAAGAAGATGCGGCTGCGCGGGATCGTCGAGTACGAGGCGGCGAACCGTTATCTCGACGAGGAGTACCTGGCCGAGCACAACGAGCGCTTCGCCTGTGAGCCGGCGGCGGCAGCGGACTTTCACCAGGCGCTCCCCCGCGGCACCGAGCTGCGAGGGGTGTTCTGTTGCGAGTACGAACGGGTGGTGAGCAACGACCGGGTGGTGCGTTTCGAGAATCGTTGTTTGCAGTTGAAGCCGAAACGCAACCAGGGCGTGGGGGCGGGGGCACGGGTGACGGTCCAACAGTGGCGCGATGAGAGCTTGCAGGTGAGGTTTGACGGGCACGAGATCGAGCACGACGTGATCGCCACGCCGACGCCACAGCTGCGGACGAAACCAGCACCACAGCAGCGTCCGGGGGGCGGGCGCAAGCCGGCGGCGGACCACCCCTGGCGGCGAGCTGTGTTACGGAAAAAACGGGCTGCGAATACATAAGAGGGCTGTGGAAATGCCGGGTCGGATGGAAAGCGTGGAAAATCTATCGAGGCAGCAGTACCGGGTTCGAGGAGCGGTGGATGGTTTTCCACCCTTCCCACCGCCCCTTGGAAATCGCTACGCGATTCCCACAGTTCCACAGCCCCGACGACGACGATATCTCTCCTACGAACAAGAAACACAAGGGGACACTTCTATCGAGCTACCGAGGGGGACATTTCTATTGGGCGTTGACAGGCGGACCGCCACACCGTTGTGGCCGCTTCTTGAGATGATTGACCTTGCGGAACAGCCCCCGCGCTAGTCCTTAATCCCCGCTAGCTCCTGCAGCAACTGCCAGTTCTCGAGCCGGTCTTGCTGGGCGAGGAGCATCTCTGCGGAGGGGTTGCCGTCTTTGTCGAAGTGCTTGGAGAAGCGGCCTTCGCTGCGGGCGAAGGTGATGAAGTCGATTTGCTCGCCGGTCTTGGGGTTGGTGTACCAGTCGTCCTTGACGTTGGGGTTGCCGGTGAGCTCGAGGGGTTGGACGAGCCGGTGCGGTGGCTGAAGCCAGAACGGGAATGACGCTGAAAGCGCCGTGCGTGGGGGTGGCGGAGCGGCGTACCAGGCGTAAAATGGACTGGACCCCTACGGCGAGGCCAAGAAATTAGGGACGGGTTGCAGTTGACTGAAAAAGCATAGCGAATCCAGCCCAATGGGGGCATGATCAAGTTAGCCGGGGAAGCGGAGGCGGGCTCTGCTGGAGAGCAACCCGCCAAGGAATACCCGGCCGCAGACTCATCGAAACGATGAGGGCGGGGTGTGCGCCTACTCAGGCCGCATCCCGCCTTGTGCTGCGCCATCGGATCGATAGATCTGCTCATGCCTTACGAAAACTCAGGCGGCGTCAGCCGCCTCTTCCCACAGCCGCTCATACTCTTGCGGCGGCCGGTAGCCCAGCGACGAATGCAATCGTGTGCGATTGTATTCCTGCTCAATATAAGCCCCGATCGCGGCCTGCGCCTGGGCCAAACTTTCATACTCGTTGCAGTTGACTTCCTCGCTTTTCAAAGTCTTGAAAAAGCTTTCCACGTACGCGTTGTCCTGCGGGCAGCCTTTGCGGCTCATCGATATCCTCGCGCCCGCTTGCCGCAGTGTGGCCACATAAGCTTCCGCAGCGTACTGCGAACCTTGATCGGAATGATGAATCCAACCCGGCGCCGGACGCCGGCTGCTCAACGCTTGGTGCAGCGCCGCCAGCGGCAATTCGGTTTTCAGGTTCGGACCCACGGCCCAACCCACCACGCGCCGCGAATACACGTCCAACACCACCGCCACATAGACGAAGTGGTTTCCCAATCGCACGTAGCTGAGATCCGAGCCCCACAGCTTGTTGGGGCCCGTGGGTTGGACCTCGCGCGTCAGGTTCTCGTAACACCGCAACGAGTGCTTCGAATCGGTCGTTTGCGGAACGGTGCGGCGACGTCGCCGCAAGAGATTCTCTTCGCGCATCACCCGCTGCACGCGCTTGCGATTGACCAGTAGCTTTTGACGGCGCACCTGTTGGGTCGTCCGCCGGGTGCCGTAGGCCGGATGGTCCAAGGCGGCCTGGACAATGGCCTGCCGCAGTTCCCCGACCGGCTCGCGGTCGGGTTTGCCCTGGCGGTAGAGGCTGGCTCGCGCCAGCCCGCTCAAGCGGCACAAATCGCGTGCGCTCATGTTGCCTTGCCGCCTTGCGGCTCGTACTTCGTTAGCGACGCGCCGGTTCCACTGACGATGCTCGGCCGGCGCAGATCCTCGACACGCCGCAAGGCTGCGGACAAAAAATCAATCTCCATGGCCTGGCGGCCGACTTTGCGTTCCAGCTCCGCGAGACGGGTCTGGGCTTCGCGGCCGGGCTCGACGCGGGCGCTGCCGCCCGGACGCCGTCCAGCGCCGGGAAAAGCTCCCTCGACGCCGTAGCGCTCGACTTGTGCCAGCCAGTCGTAGAGCTTTTCGCGCTTCACCTCGAGCTCGCGTGCTAGAGCCGAGCCCGACTCGCCGGCTTCGAGCCGCCGGACGGCCGCCAGCTTGAACTCCTTCGTGAATCGTCTTCGAGACAATTGAACCTCCTTCCCGTTCCCTGGTTCATTGTCCCTTCTTTCCTGGTCTCGCTTTTCGGGTCCATTCCAAAACGCCTGGCCTATTCAAGGCCCAAAGGGGACGGCCCAAAGGGGGGCCCAAAGGGGACGGCCCAAAGGGGACGGACGGCCCAAAGGGGCCCAAAGGGGACAGTCACCCTAACCCTCAACCGCTGACTCTATCTTCTTTTGCCCGGTGAGGCAGGCTCCGTCTCGCTGTTCCTCCGCGTCGGCCCAATCAGTCACAGAACTTTCAAATCTTCACCCCACTGATTCCAAACCACTTACCCCGTCGGGGGCCCTTTTACCCCAACCACCCCAGCGTATCCTGAAGGTGAAGAACGCCGGCCCAATGGCCGGCGCACCGGGCCGCGCGGACCAAACCGCTCGGCTTTTTCACTTTCAAGGAGAAAAACTTATGCCCACAGAAGCACAACGGAAGGCGAACCGTCAAAACGCCAAGAAATCAACCGGCCCCCGCACCCCCGAGGGCAAAGCACGCTCCTCGAAGAACGCACTCAAGCACGGCCTCCTCGCTCGCGACGCCGTCATGGCCGACGAGGACCCCGCCGAATACGACCGCCAACTCCAAATCCTCGAAGAAAACCTCTTCCCCAAAAACGCCATCGAATTCGAGCTCGTCCTCCAGATCGCCGACGCCCGTTGGCGTCTGCGCCGCATCACCCGCATCGAGGCCGGCCTCACCACCTACCAGTACCACGGCACCGACCGCGCCACCCGCGAACGCTACCCCGACACCGTCGTCCCGGGCCGCAACGGCGAGAACCAGCTCCTGGGCAAGAGCATGCAAGACCACACCCAGGCCCTCCACAACCTGGCCCGCTACCGCACCATGACGAGCCGCGACATCACGCGCGCTCTGCGGATGATCCGGCAACTGCGCAAAGACGAGTTCGAGTGCAAAGAGAACCGCGCGGCGAACGGGGCGATCCACCGTCCGACCGTCACCGACCCGGACCCCTACAACACCCCCGACCCGATGGAGCCACAACCGCCGCGCTACGAACCACCGGCAGCAGCAGCGCAGACCTCCAACCCGATCGGCTTCCGCGCCCAGACCCAGTCGGTGCAAACCGAGGACGGGTGTCCCGAATGTAGGGGCACGGCATGCCGTGCCCGGCAGCCCGGCCCGGCGCAAAACGTCGCCGCGCAAAACGTCGCAGCGCGTAGCGCGGATCTCGATTTTGAGATCCGCGGCCTTTCCTCCCAGTCCGTGCCCAGCCCCCAAGCGACGCTCGGCGGCGAATCACGATTCACGAATCACGAATCACGAATGAGTGGCCGACCGCATAGACAAACCCAAGGCCCCGTGAAAACAAAGGGCTTGAGCACCGCCGAAGCCCTCAGGACGAATTACGGAACGAACCGCACCCCCGTGGCGCCCGTTCCGAGCCGCCTGGCAACGGAGGTAATCGCGACGTAACGGCGACCAACAGCGCAAAAAACAACGTCGAGGGAGACGACAACGTGAGGCAATACACCCCCCGTGCGCCCGCAGTGCGCCCATCGGGCACGGCATGGCGTGCCGCTACATTCTCGCGCGGGGCATACAGTCGTTTGAAACGCGCCTCACGGCCACGGTACAATCGCAGGGTGCGCCGATATCTGATCCTCACGGCTGGAATCTGCCTGGCCTCGGCTTTGGTGGTTGCGGTGAAGTCCGATCGGCCGGCGGCGGCGGACGGGCTGCCGAACGTCGTCCTCATCACGATCGACACGCTGCGAGCCGACCACCTCTCGTCGTACGGCTATCACCTGAAGACGAGCCCGCGCATCGATCAGCTCGCGGAAGAAGGCGTTCGGTTCGAGAACGCAAGCACGGTCATCCCGCTCACCGGGCCCTCGCACTCGTCGCTGTTCACCAGCCGCTATCCGCAAGAGCACGGCGCACGGACCAACGGGATGGCCGTACCCAGGAAGTCGAAGTGGCTGTCGCTGCCGCAGATCTTGAAGCGGTTCGGCTATCGCAACGCCGCCTTCGTCAGCGCCTGGCCCCTGATCGACCGGCTCACCCAGATGGGGCATTGGTTCGACGTCTACGACCAGCGTATGACGCGCAAGTACGACGTTTTCAGCTCCAGCCGCTTAGCGAGGGACGTCACGCCCCCCGTGCTCCAGTGGCTTGAGGAGAATCACGACAAGACTTTC
Organism: Bryobacterales bacterium; assembly: GCA_965261065.1. GTDB lineage: Bacteria > Acidobacteriota > Terriglobia > Bryobacterales > UBA6623 > JAKZVK01. The sequence continues at coordinate 1,969,421 of OZ253444.1, forward strand.
TTTCTGTGGGTGCACTACTTCGATCCACATTCGCCTTATGAGTTGCAGCCCCGCTTCGCCTCGCCCGAGAGCAGCGGCCACTCCGGAAAGGGGGCCGGTGCCCGCGCCAACGAGGACCGGGAGATGGCCAAGCGGATCAAGAGATACGACTCCGAGATCGGCTATACAGACTACTACCTCGGACGCGTTCTCGACCGCATCGACCGGCTGGGCCTGCGCGACTCGACGCTGGTGGTGCTGACCTCGGACCATGGCGAGAGCCTCGGCGAGCACGGCTACGTAGGCCACGGCCGCCGGCTGCACGAGGGGATACTGCGAGTGCCGCTGATCATGCGCTATCCCAAGAAGGTCGCGGCGGGAACCGTGATCCGCCAGCCTGTTTCTCTTCTGGATGTTGCTCCGACCGTGCTCGAGTTGGCCGAGGTCTCCAAGATCGCCACCGAGTCCGTGCCCTCTGATTTCGCCGGCCGCAGTCTCGCCGCGGCGCTTGCCTGCGGAGAAGGCCTGCCGCCGCGCGCGACGCGCTACGTTACGTTCGCCGGACGCAAGGGTATTGCGCCCGGGTGGTTGTCGTGGATGTGGTCGCGCAAATCGGCGTTGCCGCTGCATCTAGGAAAAACGCAAGGAGATCGCAAAGTAGTCTGGACACCCGAAACCGAGAGCGTGTCGATCACCGATCTCAACGACGACCCGTTCGAAAACGAGTCGAGCGTCCATGGCACTGACGACGACACCTACGAAAAAGAGACCGCCGAGTTGCGCAGATGGTTCGAACGCACCGATCTCGCACAGAGCGAAGCGCAACTGACCGAGCGGGACACCGAGGTGCTCGAAAGCCTGGGCTACTTGCAGTAGCGGCGACCCTCATTGCAACGTGGAGATTCCCATCAATTCCGTCATGTGCCGTCGCCGGCTCGCCCGCCCGGGTCAGAGCCGCGTATGATCCAGCGCGTCATTTGGGCCAACCTGTTTCACCGCCGCATGCGCACGGTGCTGGCGGTGTCGGCGATCGGTCTCGAAGTGACGATGATCTTGCTGATCCTGGGACTTGCGGATGGTCTGGTCGGGGAGTCGAACCGGCGGCAAGCGGGTATCGGGGCCGACATTCTGGTCCGCCCCTCGACCAGCAGCAGCGCGCTTACGACGGGATCGGCCGGCCTGCCGGAAACGATCGTCGACGAGATCGAGGCCATGCCGGGCGTTCGGCTGGCGGTGGGCACGGCGTTCTCGATGCAGGCGTTCTTTACGACCGTCACCGGGGTCGATCTCGATAAATTCGGCCGCATGTCGGGGGGGCTGCGGTTCGTGGAAGGCCGCGGTTTCGAAGCGCCCTTCGACCTGGTCGTGGACGAGGTTTACGCCAAGCAGCAAAAGCTGTCGGTGGGGGACACGGTCCAGGTGCTCAATCGAGACTTCCAGTTGGTAGGCATCGTGGAGTCCGGGAAGCTCTCGCGCCTGTTCATACCTCTTGCCACGAAACAAGAGGTGATGGGTTGGGCCGGCAAGCTGAGCCAGGTCTACGTCAAGCTCGACGACCCCGCGCAAGCGACCACCTTTGTCCAGAAGCTGAAGGCGCGTCTGCCCGACAACCCCATCTACACGATGGAGGAGTTCATCTCACTGTTCACGACGCAGACGCGCGGGATGGCCGACGATTTCATCAACGCCATTGTTGGTATCGCGGTCGGTGTCGGGTTCATCGTGATCCTGATTTCGATGTACACGGCTGTGCTCGACCGCACTCGCGAGATCGGTGTTCTGAAATCGCTCGGCGCGTCTCCCGGCTATATCCTGCGCATCTTCCTGCAAGAGACGCTGATGCTCACCGCGGTCGGGATCGCGCTGGGCATCGGCCTGGCCTATCTCACCGAAGGCATTGTTGAAGAGAGATTCCCGGTGGTAACCTTCAGCATCTTGCACAGCCATCTCTATTGGACCGCGCTCATCAGCATCGCCGGTGCGATTTTCGGGGCGCTCTATCCCTCGCTGCGGGCGGCTCGGCAGGACCCGATTACGGCGTTGTCATACGAGTGACGATCGGTTGCTTCGGGCAGTTCCTTCCCGGGGGAGTAGCGGCGGAACGAAGGTGGCGCCGGATTCCGCTACTCGTCGAATCGTCCATCGCGCGTTCATTTTGAGATACTGAAATCACTCTTCCAGAGCCAAAGACAAGGAGCCTGAACGAGATGAAACGAGCATCCGCGATTATGTTGGTCGTACTGATCCTTCTGGCCGCTTCGTCGGTCGTCGCCGACGAGTTGCGGCTTCGAAACGGGGCCGTCGTCACGGGAAGCTTCGTGGGAGGCGACACGCGTTCGGTCCGCTTCATCGGGGCGGACGGCAACCTGAACACCTATTCGGTCGGCGATATTGAAAGCCTTCGCTTTGTGACGACGCCCACCGCGGTCGCGCCGCTGGCGCCCACCGCGCCGCAACCGCAACCGTACCGCGCGGCGGCACCGGCACCCCCACCGGCTGCTGTTACGCTTCGCACCGGGACCGTGGTGACCGTGCGGATGATCGACTCGATCGACACCGACGTGACCGGTGCGGGCGAGAGGTTCCGCGCGAGCATCGATGACCCGATTTCGATGAACGGCCAGATCGTCATCCCGAGGGGCGCCGACGCCACCGTACAGGTGATGCGGGTCCAGCAAGCCGGGGCGATCAAGGGCAGCGACGAGGTCGCCTTGAAGCTGTCTGACGTCACGCTGAACGGCCGTCAACACCCAGTAGTGACGAACTACGCCGAGGTCAAGTCCAAGGGCAAAGGCAAGCAGACGGCCAAGACGACGGCGGTCACAACCGGTGTCGGAGCGGTCTTGGGCGGCATCTTCGGCGGCGGCAGGGGCGCGGCCATCGGGGCCGGGGCCGGGGCGGGCGCCGGCGTGGCGGTTTCGGCGGCGCGCGGCAAGACGCTGCGCATCCCCTCGGAGACACGGTTGGACTTCGTGCTGCGCTCGCCGCTGGCGATCAACTAGGCGTTGAAAAGGCGGTTGGGGATCGGGATCGGGTTGGCCGATCGCACTCCCCGCAAGGCCGTGATGGGCTCGACGCGACCGGTGACTCCGCGGCTGCGAACCCGTCACTGTCGCTCCGAGCTCGGTTGATGTGTTCCGCGGGACCGCAGTCCTCGCTGCGGTGTTAGTCTGGGCCTGATGGCCGCCGCCGAAGCGCCTGAACCTATCACGCCGGAACACGAAGCCTTCCTGAGGCAGGCGCTGGAGCTTGCCGACGAGGCGGAGCGGGCCGGGGAGGTTCCTGTTGGGGCGGTCGTTGTCTACAACGGGGCGGTCGTCGGCCGGGGCTCGAACGCGCCGATCACGAGCGTCGACCCGACGGCCCACGCGGAGATCCGGGCCCTGCGCGAGGCGGCCCAAACCCTCGACAACTACCGCCTTGCCGGAACCACCCTCTACGTCACTTTGGAACCCTGCGCGATGTGTGCGGGCGCACTGGTCGCCGCGAGGGTTGAGCGGCTGGTCTTCGGCACGCGCGACCTGCGTTTCGGGGCGGTCCGCAGCAAGTTCCGCCTGGCGGACTCCGACCTGCTGAACCATCGTGTGGAAGTCGTCGAGGGCGTGCTCGCCGACGAGTGTCTCGATCGGCTCCAGCGGTTCTTCCGTGCGGCGCGCGGCCGCGAACCGTGACGGTACGGTGCCCGCGAGGCCCCCGAGCTGCAACCCCTGTCGGCTACAATGCGCTTTCGATGACGTGGCCTCGGCCGTTCGCTGTTCTGCTTTGCGTCCTGACGGCATTACCGGCTGCCGCCGGCTTTCCCGAGGAGTCTCAAGACCGGGGGCAGCAGCTTTTCAACGAGCACTGCGCGCTTTGTCATGGCGCTTTCGCTGAAGGCGGCTCGGGCCCCGACCTGACCAACCCCCGCTGGCACGCGGAGCGCACCGGCGAAGAGATCGAGCACATCATCGGGGACGGCGTGCCCAACACGTCGATGCCTGGGTTCGCCGCGCGCATTGACCCCGGAGGACGCAGCGCGATCGCCGGCCACCTACGGTCGTTGTCGAAGAAGGCCATCCAGCCCTCTACCGAAGCCGAAGCGCCGGACGTCCGTGTCAGCCCCGAGCGCCTGCTGCGGGCGGAGCAAGATGCCGACAACTGGCTGATGTACGCCCGCGACTACGGCCAAACCCGCTTCAGCCCGCTCGGCGGGATCAATAAATCGAACGTCAAGAACCTCGTCCCTGTGTGGAGCTTCCAAACCGGCACCCGCGGCGGCTTGACCGGCATGCCGCTGGTCATCGACGGCGTCATCTATCTGACGACGTCGTGGAACCACGTCTTCGCAATTGAGGCCCGTACCGGCGCCGAGTTGTGGCGCTACCAGCGCCGATTGCCCGACGCCGACGGGCTGAGCTACTGTTGCGGGCCGGCCAACCGCGGCGTTTCGATCTGGAATGGCCTGCTCTACACGGCGACGCTCGACGCGCACCTGGTCGCGATCGACGCGAAGACGGGGCGCGTCCGTTGGGACGTCGAGTTGGGCAAGGCGAAGGACAATCTCAACGCCAAACAGCCCCCGCTCGTCGTGGGCGACAAGCTGTTCATCGGCATCGCCGGCGGCGACCAACCGAGCCGCGGATTCATCGACGCCTACGAGGCCAAGACAGGCAAGCGGCTTTGGCGGTTCTATACTGTGCCCGGCGAAGGCGAGCCGGGTGCGGAGACTTGGCCCGGCGATTCCTGGAAGAGGGGCGGCGCCGCTCCCTGGATGCACGGCAGCTACGACCCGGAGTTGAACCTGATCTACTGGGGCGTTGGCCAGCCTTGGCCGGTGTATGACGGCGACGCGCGTGAGGGTGACAATCTCTACAGCAACTCGGTGGTCGCGCTCGATCCCGAGACGGGCAGGCTGCGCTGGCACTATCAGTACACGCCGCACGGCCTTTGGGACTATGACGGCGTCACCGAAAACATCCCCGTCGAGATCGAGCACGAAGGCCGGCGGCGCAAGGCGATCATCCACGCCGACCGCAACGGCTACTTCTACGCGATCGACCGCACCAACGGCAAGTTTCTTTTCGCGAAAGCCTTCGCGCGCGTTACCTGGGCCACTGGGTTCACGCCGGAGGGCCGTCCGATCGTCAACCCCGGGGCGATTCCGACGTATGAGGGAGTCGAGGTCTGCCCCGGCGCGGCGGGCGGCAAGCAGTGGACGGGGATGGCCTACAGCCCGTTGACCCGGTTGGCGTACATGCCGGTCATCGAGAACTGCGCTGAGTTTTTCAACTACGGCGTGAAGGCGAAGGCCGAAGGTCGGCCGCCCGGCCCGGACGGCTTCCGCTACCTGGCCGGCAAGGCGTATGGCAAGGTCATGGCTATTGATGTCGACTCAGGCGAGGCGACGTGGGAGGTGAAGACCCGCTCGCCGATGTCGGCCGGCGTTCTCGCCACGGCGGGTGGCCTGGTCTTCACCGGCGATGCCGAGGGGAACCTGCTCGCCTACGACGCCGGCGGCGGCGAGTTGCTCTGGTCGTACCAAACGGGCTCGGGCATTCGCAGCGGTCCGGTTGCTTACCGGCTCGACGGGGTTGAATACATCGCGATTGCATCCGGCATGGGCGGAGCGGTGGGCGGCTACATGGGTCCCGGCGCCCCGTGGACGAGGAACTACCGCGGCGGCGGGACGCTGTTCGTCTTCCGGCTGTTTGAGCCCGGCGCGTCGACGCCTTTCCATGGGGGAGCGCGGGGCGGCGGACGGTAAGTATCGGATAGGCGTAGGATTCTCGAAAGAGACTGTAGGGGCGGGTTCCCGTGCCCGACCGCATGCCCCTGACCGCTAACAGCCCGTGGTGAAAGCACGATTTCCTGTGACGCCCATTAGACACGACTACATGTTGCGGTCGGTCGAGCAGGCGGGCACGGCATGCCGTGCCCCTACATTGCGATTCGCACGGTTTGCGATTTTGCCACGGGCCGTCAAGCCTTCTTTGCGACCGTCGACTTGCACCCCGACCTGACATTTCACCAGAAAGCCACCCGTATCGTGCGCAACGAATACCATTTTGTAACGCGCTGGAGGGTTCGCGGCACCGTTCGGGAGGTATCCGACGTCCTGAGCGCCGTGGAAGACCTGCCGCGCTGGTGGCCCGCGGTCTATCTGGATGTACAGGAGCTCGAGCCGGGTGACGACCGCGGTATCGGCAAACGAGTCAGCCTCCACACAAGAGGTTGGCTCCCCTACACCCTGCGGTGGCAGTTTCGCGTCACCGAATCGCGCGAACCGTATGGGTATACCTTTGAGGCCTTTAGTGATTTCGTCGGGCGCGGCATCTGGACGTTCGAGCAAGACGGCGCTTGGGTCAACATGACCTACGACTGGAAGGTTCGCGCCGAAAAACCACTGCTCCGTTACTTCTCGGGCTTGCTCAGACCGATCTTCTCCGCGAACCATCGCTGGGCCATGGCGAAAGGTGAAAAGAGCTTCCGAATCGAGCTCGCGCGCCGGCAGGCCTTGCGTTAGCCCGGGCGAGCCGGCCGAGAACCCCTCGGAATCGTCAAGCGTAAGAGTTGGCACAAGCAGGCAATCGCATATCCCATCCTCTCAGTGGCGTAAACTACCCGAGCGATCACAAGAACAAGCAAGTTTTGCGTCAGACCCAGTCGAAAATGATTTTATTGCCGCCGTGAAGTACAATGGGGCATCGTTTTCCATGGCTTGGATTTTCACCGGAAGCCGTTCCGATACGCGAAGGGTTTCTTTGCTCATCGGCGACTTCTATCGTTTGGCAGAGACCATCGCTGGCTGAGGAGGCTTTGACGAATGATGCTGTCAAGTAACCCGAGATCAAGCCGCGGCTTGCAGCGGCTGCTTTGCTTCCTAGCGGCCGCCGGAGTGCTTGCCGCCACGCTCTCCGTTGCGCACTCCCAACAGCTCAGGGGCGTGGACCGGGACCGCGGCCGCGAGATGCTGAAGCAGATCAAGAAGGACATCGAGAAAAACTACTTCGATCCCAACTATCGCGGCATCGACCTGGACACCGTCTTCCAACAAGCGGACGAGAAGGTCCAAAACGCGCAGTCGCTGGGTCAGGTGTTCGGCATCATTGGTCAGACGCTGTTGGGCTTCAAGGATTCGCACACGCGTTTCTCCCCGCCGGCGCGCGCGGCGAAAATCCGCTATGGCTGGCAGTCGAAGATGGTTGGGGACGACTGCTATGTGGTCGCCGTAAAACCGGGCAGCGACGGGGAGAAGAAGGGGCTCAAGCCGGGTGATCGAATCGTCAACCACGGCCAGTACCAGCCAACGCGAAAGAACCTGTGGTTGCTGAAGTACTTGTTCTACTCCCTGCGCCCAGTGGGGGGAGTGCGCTTGACCGTGCAATCCCCCGGGCAACAGCCGCGCGAGGTCGACGTGCTGTCGGAGATAAAGCAAGGGACAGTCGTGCGCGACCTGACGAGCGAGATCGGCTCGGGCGAGTTCTTCCGGGAAATCGAAGACGAGCTGAGCCGAAAGCGGCACTACTACTACGAGTTAGGCGACGACGCTTTGATCTGGCAGATGTCGACGTTTCAAATCACGGACCAGGGCATCGACAAGATGATGAAGCGTGTCGCCAAGCGGGACTCGCTGATCCTCGACCTGCGCGGCAATGGCGGCGGGTACGTCAAGGCGCTGGAGCGACTGGTCGGCTATTTCTTCACCGAAGACGTCAAGATCGCCGATCGTGTCGGACGCAAGAAAATGAAGCCGATGGTGGCCAAAACGCGCGGAGGCAAGAGGGTCTTTCAAGGAAAGCTGATCGTGCTGGTCGATAGCGAGTCAGGGTCGGCCGCCGAGCTTTCCCCCCGGGTGATGCAACTCGAAGAGCGCGCCACCGTCATCGGCGACCAGACCGCCGGGGCGGTGATGCAAAGCCGCTTCCACAGCCACACGCTGGGCGCGCAGAGCAAAGTCCTCTATGGGGTGAACGTGACCAATGCCGACGTCATCATGAAAGACGGCAAGAGCCTGGAGCATGTAGGGGTGACGCCGGATGAGCGGAGGCTTCCAACTCAAGAAGACCTGGCCGCCGGCCGCGACCCGGTGCTGTCATACGCGGCGGAGTTGGTCGGCTACGAGCTTTCGCCCGAGAAGGCCGGGGGTCTCTTCCCGATCGAGTGGGCGGAGTAGGCCGGACGAACACCCAAGAGGGAATTCCGGTAAGAGACGCGATATGATTTATCCGCTTCGCTCCCCTTCGAGCGGCCCCCGCCGCGCTGGTTGCCGTAAAGGAGGGTATCTACTGCTTGCCCTAGCCGGAGTTTTGTGGCTGGCCGGGGGCTCGAGCCCAGCGCCGGCCACTGAGGTGCCATTCGTCCAGAGGCAGACAATCGCCACACAGTCCGGGAGCACGCACGCTTTGTTCGCAGCCGATGTTGACGGCGACGGAGACCCTGATCTCGTCGCCGCAACTGGGCTCGGAGGTGTCGCGTGGTGGGAGAATCCGGGTACCGGCAGCAGTTGGCCGAAGCACCTGGTTAGACAGATGTTTGCAACCGATATTGTTGCAGTCGACATGGACCAGGATGGAGATATGGACATTCTGGCCCCAACCCTGGTCGCAGGGCCCGGAATCGTTTGATGGGAAAACACCAGTGGCGATGGTGTGGCATGGGCACAACACACAGTTCATCAGAACGAGCTCGTTAATCGCACCTCTGTTGGCGTGGCGGATGTAGATGGAGATGGCGACCCGGATGTCGTGGGCGCGGGGGGGGGGGTAGCGTCGAGGTCAGTTGGTGGGAAAACTTGGACAGCCGCGGCACTTCGTGGACTCAGCACGTGATTGACGGGTTCTTCGGCAGCGCCTTCTCCGTCGATGTGGCTGATGTGGACGGCGATGGCGATGTGGATGTGATGTCCGCCAGCTTTACCAGCGGGGAGATCGGATGGTGGGCCAACTTAGATGGAAACGGAACTTTCGGCGGTGTTCAGCGGATCGCGTTTCACCGGGATCGCGCTACTGCAGTTCTTGGCGCCGATATTGATCAAGATGGCGATGTCGATGCACTGTCCACAGCCAACGGAATCGCGTTATCGATAAGCTGGGTATCCACTTGACTCAGGTGACCCCAAGATGTAGTGTAGGGCCTGGTGGAGGATTACCCGCGCGACCAACTCGAATTCGAGTCTCGCTTTGCGAGCGAGGAGGCTTGCCGCGACTATCTGTTCGCCTTGCGCTGGCCAGAGGGTTTCCGCTGTCCAAGGTGTGGGCATGAGCGCGCTTGGCCGGTGCGCAAAGTGTGGTTCGAATGCGCTCGCTGCGGGCGGCAAACCTCCGTCACCGCCGGCACGATCTTTCAAGACACACGCAAGCCGCTGCGGCTGTGGTTCCGGGCGATGTGGACCATCACCACGCAGAAGAATGGGGCCAGCGCCCTGGGTCTACAGCGCGTTCTGGGACTGGGCAGTTACCAAACCGCCTGGCCTTGGATGCACAAGCTGAGGCGAGCGATGGTGCGCCCGGGGCGGGAGCGATTGACGGGCCTCGTCGAGGTCGATGAGACCTACTGGGGCGCTGAAGAAGAAGGGGTAATCGGCCGGCAGACCGAACGTAAAGCGTTGATTGCAGTCGCCGCGGAAGAGAGAGGCACCGGGCTGGGGCGCATCCGCATGCAGCGCGTTCAGAACGCCTCGGCGGCCAGTTTGATGCCCTTCGTCGAGGAGTCGGTCGAGCCGGGCAGCGTGGTTGTTACCGACAACTGGTCGGGCTACGATCCGCTCAAGAAGAAGGACTACCAGCGTCGTATCATCTCGATTAACAACCGCCGCGAGCAGGCCTCGCAGCTACTGCCGAGGGTGCACTTGGCGATCTCGCTACTCAAGCGCTGGATGCTGGGCACGCATCAGGGGGCGGTCAGCCACGAGCATCTGGACTACTATCTCGACGAGTTCGTGTTCCGCTTCAATCGGCGCAGATCACGCAGTCGGGGCAAGCTCTTCTACCGCCTTGTGCAGCAGGCCATGGCGGTGGAGCCGACGCCGTACCGCTCGATCGTCGCCGATTGGGACGCTAAGACGCTGTGAGCCCAACTACAAGATGTTGGGGTCACCTGAGTCAAGTGGATATCCGGCATCGATAAATAGCGATGGAAGCGGCGGGAATTGGCAGACACACTCCGTCAGTGCGCTCGCGAGTGGTGATCTTCAGACGTTGGACGTGGATGGCGACGGAGACCTTGATATTGTCCCTAGCAACTTCAACAACTTCGCCGGCGTCGGCTGGATCGAGAACCTCGACGGCGTCGGTGGCTCGTGGACGGATCGTTTCTTACCAGGACTGCCTAATGACGCACTATTGCTTGCGGTCGACATTGACATCGATGGTGATCCGGATCTTATTGCAGGAGGTTCAGCACCAGATGCAGAGATCACCTGGTGGGAGAACGATACGATCCACGGGAACGCGGTTTTCCCTGTGCTTGAGTTCTTCGGCTTTTCCCCGGTTCACGACGCGGTAGGTTTCGACGACGTCGCTTCGACTGATTTCAATGGGGACGGCCGACCCGACGTTGTCGCGTCCGGCGCCAACACTGCCCCCACTACTAGACACATGATTAGCTGGTGGTCCCGCGACGGGGCGCGCTTCCTACCGATTGGTGCCTTCCTCTTGCGCGATGGGCCGAGCGCGTTGGCCCCAGGTGATTTAGACGGGGACGGGGATCAAGACGTGGCTGTCTTCGAGATAGAGGAGAAGAGTTGGTTTGAGAACACGAGGGGAGATGGGAGAGGCTGGCGGAGGCACTCGCTGGGCAATCATCTCGGGTTGTCATCCCGTGATGGGAAAATCGCAGTCGCTGACCTAAACGAGGACGGCAACCTAGACATAGTGGGCCAAGACGGCGACGTGGCCTGGTGGGAGAACGACGGCGAGGTGCCTCCTAGCTTCACTAGCCATGAGGTCGACACGGCGGCGTTCGGTGCCCGCGCACTGCCCGCGGATATCGACGGCGACGGGGCTATCGATATTCTCGCTCTGGTCGGCAGGCTGGGTCCTCCCAGCGTGACTGACCTCGCATGGTGGGCAAACAGCGGCACGGCAGTTCCAACCTTCACAAAACATACCGTGGTGGCAGATCTGGGAGACGGCGAGCTGTCCACGGTGGATCTGGACAACGATGGTGACGTCGACATTCTCACCTCGACGAGCGACGGATTCTCCTGGTGGGAAAGCGACGGTGGGAGTCCCCCTTCCTTTGTAGCGCATCGGTTGAGCGAACCCGTTAGGGGCGTCTCCACAGCCGACTTAGATGTCGACGGCGACATGGACATCCTGGGCAGCTTGGTCGGGCCTCGTGAGAATGTCTGGTGGGAGAGTGACGGCGCTACGCCACCTAGCTTTCTCAAGCACACCATCTTCGCAGCATCCCGCTTCCAAAGCGTCCCGAATTCCACAGTCGTCGCCGATTTCACTTTGGATGGGTTACCTGACTTCGCGCTGGCCGACCCTATCCTCGGCTGGCGGGAGAACCGGGGTGGCCAATTCAGTCTCCCGACGATGGGTATCTCACCAGAGGTAGCCCAGGCGGGCGCTCTTGTGGAAGTGCTCAAGATCACGGCAGTCCACAGTGGTTGGCCAAGTGACAATCCGGTCGAACTGGTGACGCTGGACCTTCTGTTTCAGGGGTTCTCTTTCCTGGGCAACAACGATCTGCCTGGGTTGATCGATGAGCTTCGTATCTACCGCGATGATGACGCTGGCTCCGGTGCGGGGAGTTTTCAACTCGGCGAAGACTTCTTAGTTGAAACGATCGATGAACTACGGCTCGTCGACGGCGTTCAGACCGTGACCTTTGACGACGATGATCCGGAGGTACGGCTCGAAGTGGGAACCGATCGCTGCTACTTCGTCGTGCTTCGTCTCTCCGATGGTAGCGACATCGACCTCGTTTTGATCTCCCATCTGACGCAGAACACTTCCACTGGCGAAGATGCCGATTTCGACACGCCCCTCAGGCTTGGCCATTCCCCGTCGGAGGCCGGCTTCTTCTATGTGAATGATCCGCCTGTGGCGGACGCCGGCCCGGACCAGACCGTAACCGTGGCTCCTGGCGACACAGCCTTGGTGAGCCTGGATGGGTCGGGTTCCTCCGACCCCGACACCGGTCCGCTCGCCTTCACTTGGACCGGGCCCTTCCCGGAGGGCGGCGGCACCCTCATGGGTGAGATGGCGATGGTCACGCTGCCGGCCGGAACGCACACCGTCACGGTGACCGTCGACGACGGGCGGGGCGGTACCGATACCGACATCGTCGAAATCACGGTCAACCAACCTCCTATCGCCGACGCCGGGCCCGACCAGTTGCTGCAGGTTCTTGGCGGTAGCACGGCCGATGTGGCGCTGGACGCTTCGGGCTCGAGCGATCCCGACGGTGACCCGCTCACCTTCACCTGGACCGGCCCATTCTCCGAAGGCGGCGGCACGGTGATGGGCATGATGCCGGCAGTGACGCTGCCACCGGGGATGCACACCATCACGCTGAGTGTCGACGACGGCAACGGTAGTATGGACAGTGACACGGTCGTCATCACGGTGAACCAGATACCGGTGGCGAACGCCGGGCCCGACCAAACCGTCAACGTCACCCTGGGGAGCGCAACCGTCACCCTGGATGGTTCCGGGTCCAGTGATGCCGACGGCGATCCGCTCACCTTCAACTGGACCGGGACGTTCGGTGCTGTGGGCGGCGTCAGTCCGACGGTGACGCTGCCGGGCGGGGTCCACACGATCACCCTCAGCGTGGACGACGGTAAAGGCGGTGTCGATACCGATACCGTCATCGTGGCCGTGCGCGCACTGGAAGTGTCAACCGACTCGTTCAGTTTCCTCTTCGGCAAGAGTAGCGGGGCGTCGCAGGCGTTTTCGATCCGCAGCCTCGGGGGCCGGGTGGGGTACTCGATTCCTCGCATCGCGAGCTGGTTGAGAACGATCCCCGAAGGCGGCCAGTCCACCGGCGAGACCGACACGATTCAAGTGATCGTCGATCCCGCCCAAAGCCCGGGCACCTACAACACGAACATGATCATCCGCGGCAACGGGCTCCTCATGGCTCGTATCCCAGTGACGATGATCGTTCCGGAGGGCGGAGTGGCCGCGTACCCGCAGCTTCGGCTGCCCGACCATCCCGCGGTCGATGCCGCGGACTTCATTCCTCCCGGGCGACCGGGCCACGCGATGACGGGCAAGTCGATCATCGCGATCTTCGCCGAGGGCTTTGTGGCGGACGGCGAGTTTCGGGCCGACACGGTGCCGTTGCCGACGAAGCTGGGAGGCGTGCGGGTGCTGTTTGACGGCACGGCGGCGCCTCTCTACCTGGTGACACCGGGCTTGATCCACGCGCAGTTGCCGATGGGGCTGCAGGGGCCAACGGCGACGCTGCTCGTCGTCAGAGATTTCCAGAAGGCCGGCAGCAACCCGCGGGAGATCGAGATCAACGACTACTCCCCGGGCATCTTCACGCTGTCGCAAAACGGCGAAGGGCAGGGCATCGTCACGTTCGCCAATTCGCCCGACTTGGCCGCGCCGGTGGGCACGGTCGGCAACAGCCGTCCGGCGACGGCGGGCGACCTGCTGACGATCTATGCCAACGGGCTGGGGCCGGTCGATCCACCGCTCGTGAACGGTCACAACTCCTGTGAGCCCGATGGCGTCTGCCTACCGGATGGCTCGAACGTCGTGCTGCGTCACACGACGATGACGCCGGTGATCCGAGTTGGCGGGGTGGTGGTGCCGGCGGCGAAGGTTGTGTTCTCGGGCTCCTCGCCGGCGTCGGTGGGCGTGAACGAGATCGTCTTCGAGATGCCCGGCGGCGTGCCGCCCGGCAGCGCCGTCCCGATCACGATCGAGACCGGAGGAGTGGTCAGCAAGGGCGGCGTCACCATTGCGGTCGAGTAGCGGCTTGGATGAGATCTGTCTTGCCGCCGGCGAGGTCTGCGACGTCAAATCGAAGAGCGGGGCCGGAGGAAACGAGCCTGGAGTCCCGGAGCGCCAGTGGCCGGTTCGCTGCCCCTATGCCACTGGGCAGGGATTGACCCCTCACTTGCGTTCGGGGCTCGGTTTCTTGGGGCCGTGCTACCGACCGCTTGTCGGGAACCTCTTGTCGCCGCCGCATCTCAACGCGAGCTGACGCTCGCGGCTCTGAGTGTGGGTTGGCGGATCTCGCTTTGCTGCACCGGCCCCCGTACCGCCCCCACCGCTCGGTTGCTTGCCATCCTGAGTCCCGAAGAATCGAACAGTCAATATCTCTCGGGGCAAGGCTGGAGCCTTACGTTACATGGCGGGGCGGGCGCCTCGGTGAAAACTTGACGCGGTTGTTCAGATCTCGGCGAGATCAGACGACTAGCGGGGGCGTGGCGGCCGGTCGGGGAATAGGCCGGCGAGGTCCTTCAGGACTTGTTGCTCGTCGGCGCTGAAGCGGGTCGTGAAGTCCTCGGACTCGAAACGCTTTTGGCGCGCGTCGGACGTCGTGGCGAGGAGGGAGTCGTACTCGTCGAGCAACTCTTGGCGGCGGCCCTGGGGGAATCTTTGCCAACTCTGATAGATGGTACGCGCCTGCGTCTGCTTCTCCCTCGGCAGGCGGTCGAAGAGACGATAGCGCTCGAGCACCTCCGCCCGCCGCTTGGCCGGCATCTGGCTGAGGCGGCGTAGACGTTGCTGGATCTGACGCCGCTGCGGGCCTGGAAGGTTGCGGAACTTGGGATTCTGCTGGAAGAAGCGGCGGCGCTGCTGAGGCTTCATTCGCATCAGTTGCTCGAGCAACTGTGGCCCGGGACGCATGCGCCCGGCTCCGCGGGCGCTTTTGCCGGCTTTGGCTCGACGCTGCCGTGCCGATTTGAACGGCTGCGTCGGCTGCGTGGCGCGCTTCCGCGCTTGGGCGATGCCAGCGGCACCCTGGGCAGCCTCAGCGCTGCCCGCCGGGCCGCCGACGCCCAACGCCGGCAACAGCGCCAGTAATCCGGCGCCGATGATGCCGTGTACCGTCATTACGACTCATCCTGCGCCGTGTCGTCGACCATCACATCGAAATCAGCGAGCATTTCGATGTCGTCCAGAGCCCGATTGAGCTGCTCGAGATACACCTCGTCGTCGAGCGGCTCGACCACCGCCAGCTCCGTGCCCGGCGCGGCTTCGGGCCGCTGTTGCACCACGCCCACGGCGGCGATCAGCAGCGCGGCGAGACCAACCGCGAAGGTCGGCCGCCAGGTGGCAAACGTCCGCAGGTACCAGGGCTCCCGGTTCGCCAACTCGTCAACCCTTTCGCGCAGACGTCGATCGAACTGGGCCGAGGGCTCCACCGGCTCCCACAGCTCGAGCGCTCCCCACACGGCGCGTTGCTGCTCGTAGAGCGCCTGCGTCTCGGAACAGGTCTCCAAGAACTGCATGAGTTCCCGATGCCGGGGCGAGCCCTGCGGGGGCCCGCTGCCGGTTTTCAAGATTAAATCAACCGCTTCCTCGCGAGTCATAACACACCTCTTGACACCTCATTACCGGGCACGCGGTTTCTGGTCTTCCGCCAGATGAGCCAAACGTTCCCGTAGTGTTTCATAAGCCCGGAACAGCAGCGACTTCACTGCCGAAACCGAGCAGCTCAACGCACCCGCGATTTGCGAGTAGTCGAGTTCTTCATACTTGTGCATCAGCACCGCCGCCCGTTGTTTTTCAGGCAGGGCGGCGATGGCACGGCGCACCACGTCGAGATGCGCGGCGGCGACCATCTCCTGCTCGCGGTTGCGACGCGTATCGGCCGGCTCAAAAGCTTGCCGGTCTTCCTGTTCCACGTCCAGACTGTGCTGGCGCTTTTCACCCTTGTGGTCGCGTAAGCTGTTCAGCGCCAAGTGCGTGGTGATGCGAAACAGCCAGGTCGTGAACTTGGCGGTAGGCTCGTAGTTCGCACGGGCCCGGTAGACCCGCAGAAAAACCTCCTGCGCCAGTTCCTCGGCTACGCCCTGGTTCTGCACCATGCGGTACAGGTAGTTGACGACCGGCCGGCGATACTTGCCAAGAAGCAACTCGAAGCTGTACGCGTCACCGTCCTTGACGCGAAGCATCAACTGAGCATCTGGCTCCAACGTGGCGGCCACTCCCACACGTTGATCAACACTGTCGGGCATGAAAAAGTTGCGGAAAAAGATAGCCTTGCAGCGAACGGGCGGTACTAGAACTATATCGCAGCTCGGGGCCGCGGAAGGGCGGCCGGCCGGTCCCGGGCCGAGGCTGCGGGCGGACCGATGTGGCAGGTCGCTTAGGTTCCTTATCGGCCGGGAGGCCGAGCAAGGGCGGGACGAACAGGCCTGCAAGCGACCCCGCCCTGGGAATTTCCTGTGTAGCTCTCGCACTGGGCTAGCAACCCGTGGTGAAAGCATGGTTTCTTGTCAAGTTTGTTTGGTACCCCTACATGTTGCGGTCGGTCGAGCAGGCGGGCACGGCATGCCCCTACGTTGCGATTCGCGCGGTTCTCGGTTTTGCCACGGGCTGCTAGGCCGGGTGCTAGACCTGGCCCGCCATCACGGTGCGGGTGGCCAACGCAGGCTCCTGCTCGGGCACGATCGAGAACGGGAACTCCGTCACCTTGCGGTAGATCACGCCCGAGTTGGTAGGTGTGCTCTCGAACAGCACAAAGCGGTCGGGCGAGATCGTGCCGAACTCGCGCGTGGGCAGCTCCTCGATGGCCAGGTGCAGGTCGTCGAGCGCTTCCTGTTCGCGGACTCGCCCCAGCGTCAAGTGCGGGAAGTAGGGCCGCACTTCCGGGGCGATCCCCAGCGGCTGAAGCGCGGCATCGATATTGCTGGCCAACTGACGCAGGCCCGGAGTGTTCTCGGCGCCGACCCAGAAAACCCGCGGGTGCCTGGTGTTGGGAAAAAAGCCCATCCCAGCCAAGGGAACGTCCAGCGACGCGGGGCAGCGGATTTCGGTGAGCGCCGAAACCACTTCATCGACACGGTGAACCTCCCACTGCCCAATGTACTTGAGCGTGACGTGCATGTTCTGCGGATGGACGAAGCGGACCGGCGCGTACGGTTGCAGGCGCCGCACCAACTCGGTCAAGTTGGCAATGACCTTGGCATTGAGTTCGAGTGCAGTAAAAAGACGCATCCTCTTCCAGACCTTCTCAAAGATTTTGAATATAGTCCGCACCGAAGGGCCGGCCGCCCCGGTGCTACTTCGTAACGGAAAACTGCTCTTGCGGCGGCTTGAGCGTGATCGTCAGGGATTGTTGCGGCGGCACGACGTCAAACCGTTCGCCGAACGTCTGATACCCCTCCGCGATCACCTGCACCAGCACGGCCGAGTCGAAGATGGGCGGAAGTGGCGCGGTGCCCTGCTGGCTGGTCCTCAATTGAAATATTTCTCCAATCTTCTTCTTTTTCTTCCCCTTCAGTGTCTTGACAATGACGCTCGCCTGCGCAACCGGGTCCCCACTCTCGTTCTGAACAATGATGTCGACCTGGGTCGCCTCATTCTTCGCGTGGACGAGTGTCGGCGGCACCAGCAGTCCTGCCAACAATACGGGTAGGAACAGCTTCATTCTGCTTTGCTCTTTCCTTCGCCGTGTACCTTCACCGTGTTCCTTCACCTTGGGGAGGACTGGCCGCGGCATGGCTAGAAAATGAAGCTCAGCGCGCCGCGATAGTTACGAATCGCCTGGAAAAGATACATATGCCGTCCGTCGTGGGTCTGGATCGGCGTGTATCCCGTCTTGAGGAGATTACTGAAGTTTGCCGTTGCCTCGAGCTTACCGGGCAGCCCGCCCGAGAAGGGCAGCGGCTGCCGAATGATCAGATTGAGCCCCGGGTCCGAACGCGACGCAAAGTCGTTATACACGTCGGGAGCGATGACGGCGGGTACGCTGCTCCACTGGTAGGCGGACAGCAGGAAGGTGCCGCTCTTGGGAAGCTCGGCCGAAATCGAGGCCGTCACCAACTGCGCCCGCTTGACGGCGAGCGCGCGACGCAACTCATCCATCGAGGGGCCGTCCAACTGCCCGGTCGTGGGCGCAAGCACGCCCGCCGAGCCATAGCCGATGGCCGCCTGCAGCCGGTCTTTGATCCGTCGCGCGTAGGAGACGCGGTAGCCCGACGAGTGGAACCGTCCTGCGTTGAGCGTGGAGCTGGCGGAGAAGAGGTCGGGCAGAACATCGCCATCGGCGAAATAGTCCTGCGGGACCATCGTCGACAGCGCCGCATCGCTCATCGAATCCTCATAGACCGCCGCCTCGATCACGCCCTCACCGACCTTCTCGCGGTAAGAGATCTCGACGTGCTCGGTGCGCTGCACCGTCGGACGGCCGCCGCTGACCGCCACCCGCGGGAACAGGCCGAGAGAGGACACCTGGCGCCGTAGCGACTCGTTTTCGTCGGCCACGACGCTCTCCCGCGCGTGTGGAACGCCGGAGGCGTAGCGCACATGAATCTCTCGGCGGTCGCCCAACTCGTAGACCAACCGCCCGTAGGGGCTGACGAAGTTCAGGCGATTCAGGAAGCGGACCGACTCATACAGAAAGCCGTACTCGAACCGCATCGACTCGCCCAACTTCGCCGCATCGGCAAAGCCGAGGGTCACGGTCTGTAGCACCGGCCCGGTGTGCTCGTTCCGCGGGCCGAAGATCGCCTGGCGCGCCGCCGAGGGCATCTGGAGCTGCCGCACCGTGAGCGACACCTCGGGGGCGCCGACCGGCAAGTCGCGCTTGAAGCTCGTACGGAAGGCCGCCGCCGGGACGCCGGTGGTCGAGCCGTAACCCAGGTTTCCGCTGACGACGACGTCGTTGTTGCCGAACATCGAGGTGGCCACCGCAAACGCGGTGCCGAGATCCGACTCGTTGGCCAGGGCCGTCTGGCGCGTTCCCGCGCCGGCGCTGACTTGGGCGTAACCGTGCGTGTCGGCGAAGCGGCCCGAAGCCCGGCGAATCACTCTCTTGGTCTCGTCGTCGAGTGAGGGCAGATAGCGCAGCACCGGGCGAGTCGAGCTGGATGTCCGCAGCACCCACTTCCAGTCGTCGCTCATGTCGCGCACTTGGCTGCCGCCGGGAACGACCATCTGCAGCGTGCTCAACAAGCCGCGCAAGCTCACGTCGAGAATCGCACTCGAGCCGGAGATGACTTCGATGCCGGCTTTCGTTACCGGCAGAAAACTATCCAGCGAGACGCGGATCGAGTAGTTGCCGGGAAAGAGCTTCTCGACGGCAAACAGCCCGTCGTGATTGCTGTAAACGCGCTTGGCTACGGAGCCGTCGGCGGTCAGCAGGGTGACTAGCGCCCCAATCTGTGGGATACCCCTCTCATCACGGACCAGTCCGCGAATCGAGCCGAGGATGGCCGCGTCGAGGACGGGCACCGCCAGGAAAGCAGCAATCAGGGGGATAGTCCGAGCCCGGCGAGCCAAGCGACGCACCGCGGCTTTCAACCCTAGACCTGTGCTCATCGTCATCCGATTTGCGTTCTCCGCCCCTTGGATAGGTCCGGCTCTTCGGTTTCGCTTCCCAACCACTTCACTTGTCCTTGATCTTGAAGGTCGCGGTGGGCGTGAGAGTCTCGTTCTTGACGCCGTCGGCCACCCGCAAGCTCAGGCGATACTCGCCGGGGTCTAACGTTTTCAAGGGCAGCAGTTTCTCCACCACCATCTGCCGGCTCGAGGCACCGCGAATCTTGTCGATGTCTTCGGTGAAATCGAGCAACAGCTCATCGGGCTGGTCGAGCTTGGCTACCTGGTAGGTGACGGTACCCTGCGGCATGCGCGCCTCGTCCTCGCCGAGATTGTAAACCTCCAGATAGATCCCCAGCCGCTCGGTCTGTTTGAACTCCTCGGTAATCCGCGGCCTGACCTTGGAACTGCCAATGACGAACGCTCCGGTGCCAAGGGTCCTGGTGGGGACGCGCTCGATACGGTCGGCCAAGATCAGAGAACTGGAAGCCAGCTTCTCGTCATCGAACTTCGGCACTCGAAGGGCCGTTTTATAGGTGGCCATGGTCTCGCCCACGATGTCTTTGGTAACCACTTCCAAACGGTACAGGCCGGGCGCCAAGACCACCGGCTTTTGATAGATCGAGGATCTCTCCGCCTCGTAAGGCAGCCGCTCGGCTGTCGTGTCCACGGTGACGACGTCCTCGAAGACCGCCACTACCCGCCGGGTGACACTTGTGATACGGCCGTAGATATTGACGATCGCTTTGTGACGGCCTTCCTCTTCCCTGAAGATGAGGTCCTTGTTCTGGAGTTGGACCGTCACGCCGGTCAGGATGTTGTCGTTGGTGATGCGCGTGTACTGAACGTCGACGCTGAACGGCAGGGTATTGTACTCAATCGTCGAATCGACCACGGCTTCGAGGTCTTTGAACTTGACTTCGGGGGGCTTTTGCAGTGCCGCATAGCGCTGCAGGCGCTCGAACTGGTTATAGCGCATGCTCTGCATGCCGCCGATCGGGGCGCCCATGCGAGTGCCGTCGGTGCGCATGAAGCGGTCTCTCTTCTCCGACATCCCCAGTGATTCGGCCATGGTCAAGCCGGCGCCGGGCACATGAAGCAGCGCATCCTTCTCGGACGGGTCGAGCGTCATGCGGTATTCGCCGGTCATGGTGGGATCGACGAACTCGATCAACACGTCCTGGCCCACACCTTCGATCCAGCGATAACGCCAGATTTCGAAGGGGTAGGTCGAGGTCGTGCCACCACCCTCTTCGTAGGGGCGCTGGTACATGCCACCCGACGGATGGGACTCGATCTCATCGGGCGGACCATGCGCGATATAGATGCGGCCGCGGTCCGTCTTCCAGCCCGGCCAACCCGACTGATACCGCTCGTTGGAGAAGGCGATGCGGCGGTAGTGCTCCTCTCGCATCTCGTTCTCCATCGTGTCCGGCGTGGGATCGCGCCGCAGCCAGAATTGCTCGATGAAGTTCTCGCGCTCCTCGACGGTCGCTAAGCCGAGGAACGTCTTCTTCTCGTCGCCGGTGATGATGTAAAGGACGTCCTCGTCGAGCCACTTCTTGAAGGGTCCACGCAACTCCTTGCGCAGGCGCTTCAGGCGCTTCTTCTCTTCTTTCTTAGTGAGCTTGCGAGGAGCCTGATCTTCCGCGGCGCTCAGCGGCGACGTAGGGAAGAACAGGGCGAGACACAACAGGAGCGAACCGCTACGAAACAGCTTTCGCATCATCACCTCTAACTCCTAACTCCCTCGACGGGCGGCCAATCGCGACCGCTGTTCGAAGAAGAGCCCGAGGGCCACTACTCTAGCCTCGATTCTAGGCGCTCAGCCACCCGAACGTCAAGCGAAACAGGGTGCGCGACATGAAAGTGCCAAGTGGTTGGGGTACGGTCTGGGGTGCGGTGTCCTAGCGTATATAATACGCTAGGATAAGAAGGAGGTGTCCCATGCCCGATTCCCTGCCCGCCTTGGAGTACCGTCGCCACGCGATCTTCCAGCAGATGCTTGCCTTGGGTGATTTTCGCCAAGGCTCCGTCACCACCACTCAAGGCCCTTGCGGCAAACCCACCTGCCGCTGTCGTCAGCGCGGTCATCCCGGCCATGGCCCGCACTGGCGGTTGACCTACAAATCCCGCGGCAAGACCGTCACCCAGAGCCTCTCCGACCCGGCGGCTCGCCGTAAGACTCAGCGGGAGATCACCGCCTTTCGGCGCTTCCAGCAGCTAAGCCGAGAACTCATCGAAGTCAACGAGAAGATCTGCCGCTTGCGGCCCGTTGAGCAAGAGTCCGAGTCGGCAGCGTCTGTGACGCCGCAGGAAAAAAAACGGCCGCGGCGATCCAACAAGAAGTCGCCCAAGAAGTCGAACAGTTGCTGACTCTGATCTTCGCCGCCCGGCGCAAGCAGCAGCACTGGGATCTGGAAGCGCTGGAGACGGCCACCCGTGCGGCACTGCACCGAGCCGGCGCGAAGTTGCTCGAGCAACTGTTGGAGGCGCCCGCCGACGCCGCGCCTGAGCCATCCTGTCGCTGCGGCCGTCGCACCCGTCACCGCGGTCGGCGGCCCAAGACCGTGGTGAGTGTGCTCGGCGCGGTCGCGATCGAACGGCCCTACTACCTCTGCTCGGCGTGCCATCAGGGACAGTTCCCCTTTGACCGCGAACTCGATGTCGACAACACGCACTACTCTCCCGGCGTGCGCCGCATGATGGCGCTGGTGGGCAGCGAGTCGTCGTTTGAAAGCAGTCGCGAGCAACTGCGGGTGTTAGCCGGTTTGGACGTTACCACCAAAGCCATCGAGCGCGGCGCCGAGGCGATCGGGGCCGACCTCGGCGCCCGCGAACAACAACAGATCCAACGGGCGGTGCAACTGCCGCTACCCGCGGTGGCCGGGGCCGACATTCCGGTTCTCTACATCGAGATGGACGGCACCGGGGTGCCGATGGTGGCGGCCGAGACGGCGGGACGAGCCGGCAAAAAGGACCGCGAGCGCGCCCGCACGCGGGAGGTCAAGCTCGGCTGTGTGTTCACGCAAGCCGAGGGCAAGCCAGGCGACCGACCCGTGCGTGAGGAAGGGTCGACGAGCTATACGGGAGCGATCGAGGGCGCCGAGGCGTTTGGGCGACGCCTCTGGCAGCAGGCCTGGGAGCGCGGCTGGGGGCGGGCGAACAAGAAGGTGGTAATCGGCGACGGAGCCGCCTGGATCTGGAACCTCTCGCATCAATACTTCACGGGCGCGATCGAAATCGTGGACCTCTATCATGCGCGCCAGCACTTGTGGGAGTTGGCGGCGCAACTGGGGCTCGACGACGAGCCCAGCCGGCGGCGCTGGACCCAGCAACGGCTCCGCCAACTCGATCAGGGTCAGATCAAGAAGTTGGTGGCGGCCCTACGAGGTGTGGTGGCCCCGCAGCCGGATCTGGCTCGTCGACTGACGAGCGAAGCGGAGTACTTCGAACACAACGCCGAGCGGATGCGCTATCCGCACTTTCGCAAGCAGGGATTGTTCATCGGTTCAGGGGTGATCGAGGCGGGATGCAAGACGGTAGTGGCGCAACGTCTGAAGCGCTCGGGCATGTTCTGGACGGTACGCGGCGCGAACGCCATCCTGGCGCTACGCTGCGCCCGCCTCAGCGGCCGCTTCGAAGACTACTGGGAATCCCGCACCCAGGCCGGATGAGCGGCACTTTTATGTCGCGCACCCAGCGAAACATGGTAAACAAATCACACCAAGCAACCTGCCCCTCAGGCGTCTATACGATCGACCGAGGCTTGAGGTTTCAAGGCCCGGCGCAGCCCCCGAGGACGCAGGCAGTCCCCGGCACCGGTTGGAGCGGGAACCATGGGCCGGCAGAAGGCCGCTCAGGCGCTGTCGCTGGGGCTCCGCGGCCGGTGTGCGAGCGGTGTGGGTCGCCCGAGCGGCTATTGAAGCCTCTCTACCATGATTCACAGGTACTTTCTTCCAGAACTCGGATTCCCTCACTGACTCGACGGGGGCTGTCGGCGGCAACTTGTATGGGGCTCAAGTACTTAGACCTCAGGCATTTAGGGCCCGTCACGGCCCACTTGGCTTTGGCATCACGCGTGCTATAAAGAGATAACCGTCTTTCTCCGGGGTGAAGTGCGTCTATTTAGCACCGGGGCGAGAGCGCGGATGTGCGGATGAAGCAGGACCTGACAAAGCGGATTGGGACGGCGCTGCTGGCGACGGCGACGGTGGCCTGCGTCCTGATCGCCCTGCTCAATTTTGCGCAAAGACGGCAGATCGAGCGGCCTCACGATGGCGTCGTGTGGGCCGACACGGCCGTCGGCGTCGAGGCGTTGCGAGTCGCTCCCGAGGGGCCTGGCGAGCAGGCCGGCATTGTCGCCGGGGACCTGCTGCGCACGATCAACCGAGGTGCGATCGATCGCGCCGAGCAGGTAGGCGCCGCCCTTAACGCTATCGGAGCTTGGCACGAGGCCGCTTACGGCCTCAACCGCGGGGGCGCCCCATTTGACGCGCGCGTGATCATCGGCACGGCCCGCACACCGGACGTGGTTTATCACTTCCTCTGGGTGGTGGCCCTAGCGTACCTGGCGATCGGCCTGACCGTGCTCGTCAAGCGGCGCAACGAATCGATGGCACCGCACTTCTACGCGTTCACGTTGGCGTCGTTCGTGCTCTACGCCTTCAGCTACACGGGCGAACTCGGGGGGCTCGACCGCTTCGTCTACTGGGCGGACGTTTGGGCGACGCTGCTGGCGCCAGCGCTGTTCCTGCACTTCTGTTTGGTGTTCCCGGGCGGCCCAGCGTTCTTGAAAGGCTCAGGGGTGTCGCGGCTACGGCGTTCGTTGGGGGTCGCGGCATACCTGCCGGTCATTCCCCTGCTGGCGGCGTATCACTTGGCGGCGTTGGGAGCGATCTACACCGAGATGCCGCTGGCCGACCTCAGCTTCCTGCTAGACCGGCTTTCCTACGGATTGCTCGGCGTGTACTTCGTGCTAGGCGCAGCGCTATTGAGTAGGGCGGCTCCGAAAACGGAGGATGTCGTTCTGCGGCAGCAGCGGCGCTGGCTGGCCGCGGGAGCCCTATGGGGCGTGCTGCCGTTCGCGGTGTTCTATTTGATCCCCTTCGTCAGTGGGCAAATCCCCGGCCCGAACCAAGGCCTGTCAGTCTTTTCGCTAGTGCTGATTCCGCTGGCCTTTGCATATGCCATCGTCAAGCACCGGCTCATGGACGTTGAGGTGACCGTTCGGCGTGGAACGGCGTACACGCTGGCGACGGCGGGTACGCTGGCGCTGTTTTACGCCGTTAGTTTCGGGCTCGGAGCGGCGCTCGGTGTTCGATTGGAGCAACTTGGCCCCGCGGTGTGGGTGGTGTCGCTGGTGGCGGGCGCACTCGCTTTTCAGCCGCTGCGCCGACGCATCCAAACGGTTCTCGACCGGCGCTTCTATCGCGAGCGGTACGACTACCGCCGCACGCTGGTGGAGTTCGCGGCCGAGCTGAGCACCGAAACGGACCTCGACCGCATGCTTTCCGCGGCTACGAAACGGCTGGTCAAGACGCTGGGGCTGAGCCGGATGGCTATCTTTCTACGGGACGGGGATACAGGGGATACAGAGGCGGGTAGAGCGGATTCACTCAGACAGGGCTCATTCCGGCTGGCTTGCGGCCGCGGGCTCACGGATCTGTCGGGCCAGGCGATTGATCCGCCCAACGGCAGAGCTGACGCTCTCGGTCTCGCGTTCCTGGACTCGCTAGGGCCACAGGCCAGCGGTTCGGGGTCGTACTTCTACTTCGAGAACCCCCGGTACTTCGAGAACCCCCGGGGCCAGGGGGCGGCTTTGAGCGAGAGCGGAGCCATCGCCGAGCTTGATCTGAACTACTACGTGCCCTGCCGCGTGCGGGGCCGCACGATCGCCTACCTCGGTCTGGGACGTACCGAACGCGGGGATTACCTCTCGAGCGACGACCTCAGCTTGGTCGAGACCGTCTCGGGCTCGTTCGCCATTGCACTCGAAAACGTCCGTCTGCACGCCTCCCTCGATCACAAAGCGCGCGAGTACGAGCGGCTCAAAGACTACAAGGAGAACATCGTCGAGTCGTTGAGCGTGGGCATCGCCGCGGCCGGCCTCGACGACCGGGTGGAAAGCTGGAACACGCAACTCGAGTTGATGTTCGGCATTCCCCGGCACGAGGCCGTTGGACGCCGAATCGGCGAGTTGCTGCCGACGGCGCTGGCCGGTGAGCTGGACCGCGTGAGCGAAGACGCTGGCATTCATAACATCTACAAGTTCCGGTTAACGCCCTCCGACTTCCCGGCTGAGTTTCGAGGGGAGGCGATCGGGGAGCTACCGGCGTCCTCGGGCCCCAACGGAACGGGCGAAGACGAGCGGGAGCGTGTGCTCAACGTCGTCGTGGCGCCGCTCGTGGCGAAGAACTTCGACCGCATTGGGCGGCTGATCATCTTCGACGACGTGACCGAGCGGATCGAACTCGAAGAGCAACTCGTTCAGGCCGACAAGCTCAGCTCGATCGGCCTGCTGGCCGCGGGCGTGGCACACGAAGTCAATACGCCGCTGGCGGTGATCTCGAGCTACGCGCAAATGCTCGCGCGGCAGGTTTCCAGCCAGCCCGGCCACGCCAAGATGCTCGACAAGATCACCTCGCAAACGTTCCGGGCCAGCGAGATTGTCAACTCGCTGCTCAGTTTCTCGCGTACCTCGACACGTCAGTTCGAGCGCGTAGATCTGGCCAAAGCGATTCGTGACACGCTCAATCTGGTCGAACCGCAGCTCCGCCACGCCAAGATCGAGGTCGAGACAGAGTTCGACCCCGCCGCTGCACGGGTCACGGGCAGTGCGGGCAAGCTGCAACAGGTGTTCCTCAATCTGTTCCTCAACGCGAGGGACGCGATGCCGCAGGGCGGCCGGCTGTGTGTTCGCACTGAGGCCTTTGCGGAAGGCCCCTCCGCGCGCATCACGGTCAGCGACACCGGCGTTGGCATGAGCGCACAACAGGCAAAGCGGATCTTCGACCCCTTCTTCACGACCAAAGGTCCACAGCGCGGAACCGGTCTAGGCCTGGCGGTCTGCCACGGCATCATTCAAGAGCATTCCGGTACGATGACGGTAGAGAGTTCACCGGGCAAGGGATCGGCTTTCCATATCGAGATCCCGCTCGAGCGAAAACCCGTTCATGCCTAGCCTGCCTTTCTCACCACGTGGCGAGGCGAAGTGCGTGAGAAGGCCGCCAGGGCGAGGCGTGAGCCGCTTGGTGCGCGGAAGTGTACTGAGCGTACATTGAGCACGGCAAGCAAGCGCAACGAAGTCATGGCGGTCTTGTCGCGTGCTTCGACCGTCAGGTGGTGAGAAATGCAGGCTGACTCTCCATCCCCGGAGACCGTCAAGGGCAAAGTCCTCATCGTTGACGACGAGCAAGCGATTCGAGAGAGCCTCGAGACGCTGCTCGATCTGGAAGGCTACGAAGTAACCACCGCCCCGGACGCCCGCTCGGGGCTCGCCCGTCTTCGTAGTGAACCCCACGACCTGGTTCTGCTCGACTTGATGCTGCCCGACCGTAGCGGCCTCGAGGTTGTCGAGGAGATCCGCCGCAGCGACGCAGGAACGCCGATTGTCGTCTTGACCGCCTACGGATCGGTCGAGAACGCCGTCGCCGCGATCAAGCTCGGCGCCAACGACTTCCAGACGAAACCCTGGAACAACGACAAGCTGCTGATCGAGATTGATCGCACGATCAAGCAGCACCGTCTCGAAGAAGAAAACGCCCGCCTGCGCAACGAGCTACGCCGCCGCTACAGCTTTGCGAGCCTGATCGGGAAGAGCGAGGTGATGCAGCAAGTCTTCGAGCTGGTGGCGCAGGTCGCCAAGAGCCGCTCGACGGCGCTGATCCACGGCGACAGCGGCACCGGCAAGGAGCTGATCGCGCGGGCGATCCACACCAACTCGCCGCGCGTCGCGAAGCCGTTTGTTGCGGTCAATACGGGATCGATTCCCATCGACTTGCTGGAGTCGCGGCTGTTCGGGCACGTGCGCGGCGCCTTCACCGGCGCGACGCAGACGCAGAAGGGCTGTTTCGATCAAGCCAATAGCGGCACGATTTTTCTCGACGAGGTCGGCACGCTGGGACTCGAGACCCAGGCCAAGCTATTACGGGTGATTCAGGAGCGCGAGTTCATGCCGGTGGGCTCGACCGAAACGGTCAAAGTGGACGTCCGGATCGTGGCCGCGACCAACGTCGACTTGCAGGAATCGGTCGCGAAAAGCGAGTTTCGCGAGGACCTCTACTACCGACTGAACGTGATCCAGATCGACCTGCCACCGCTCAGGGACCGCCGTGAAGACATCCCGCTGTTGATCGAGCACTTCTTCACCAAGTACTGCCTGGAAAACGATTGCTTTCTCGATGAGCGGAAGCAGTCCCTGCTGCACTTCGCTCCCGACGCTTTGCAGATCTGCCTGGACCATCCGTGGCCGGGCAATGTGCGGGAGCTGGAGAACGTCGTCGAGCGTGCCGTCGTGTTGGCGACGGGTCCCGAGGTGCCGGTGGATAAGCTCCCCGCGGCGCTGCTGGCCTCGAACGGCGTTCACCGACCGAAGATCCCGACGAACTTCAAGCCCGCCGCCGGAGCCAGCCTACCTGAGATCATGGAGGAGTTCGAGCGCCGCCTGATTACCGAAGAGCTTGAGAAGTGCGGCTGGAACCAGACCGAGTGCGCCAAGGGGTTGCGCGTGGCGCTGTCGACGTTGAATCAAAAGATCCAGCGGCTGAATATCGACGTTCGCAAGAAGCGTGGTCACGGCCACGGCGAAGCCTCGGCGTAGAAACCTGTGGTGGCAGTGATTGTTCGTCAGGTGAGTGCGATACCCTGTCGCGGCGGCCGGGCACGGCATGCCGCTGAGCTGTCCAAGTTAGTGACGGCCAGGCGTTGTTGGCGGCCTCGTCGCTGGTGAAGCAGGATGCCCGGCACCGCGGTTGCGCTGAGCAGCGGGGCGTTACGGCCGAAAACAGCGGTTCTTTGGATCGTCAGTGTGCCATGGGGGAATCGAGTATGTCCGAGAAGGGCGACTCAGTCGGGCATCGAAGGGGCAAGTCAGAGCGGTCTCTAGATGCTCCAAGACGCCCACATGTCCTCCCACCTCGGATCCGTTCCCCCGTGCTCTTGTCCCCATCGATTGAAGACGCCGACGCGAGGTATCCCGTTCATGTTGATTGATGCACTGTGGTACAACAGGCCGTGCCATAGGCACACCGTTCCCGGGCCGCCAACGAACTCCCAAGGCTCCTTGGTCATCCGTTTGCCCAGCGCTTCCCGCACGTGGTCCATCCCACCATCCACGTCGCCGTAGAAATGCTCGGGATGCTGCCGAAAGTAGTCGAAGACCGTCCTGTGGCTTTCCGGCCAGAAGACCGTTCCACCCCCGCGCGCCGGGACCTCGTACAAGTACATCGTGAGTCCGAGAGCGAAGCGCCAACCCGAGCTCCTCGGCGAGAGATCGATGTGTCCCCGCGCGGGCATCTTCCAGCTGGCCGCAGGCCTTGGCCAAGTCACGATAAGCTGATCGTAGCCATTGCCGACGAACGCCTCGCCCAACTGATGCAAGAGCTCGACGATCTTCTTGTGCGACGACGGGGCCGACTCTTCGGGTGAGAACTGAAAGCTCTGGACAGACTTCGACCTCGCCGTGCCCTCCCACTCGGCCGGCTTCCTCGGATCGACGCCGAAGTGCTCCGCTATCTGGCGGCGCCACAGGTGAATCGACCTGGAATCCAGGAATCCTTCCAGGACGAGGAAGCCGTTCGCCTTGAACGAAGTGATTTCCTGGCGATCCAGCAGGCTCATCCGGTAGCGATCCTACTCATCGCGATTGACCCGCTCCGCCGTCTGACGCACACATGGAGCGGATCTCCTGATAGGCCCTCGAGCCCGCAAAATCGGAGAACGTTTCCAGCAGGCGCGTCATCAAACTCGGGTCAAGCCCTCCCAGGAAGTGCCTAATACTCAGAAACTCCTGGAACAAACCCTCTTCAGACCGGGCTCTCGCCCACTTGAAATCGAACGCCACCAGATAGTCGCCTCGGAAGCCCAGATTCCGCGTATCGCCATTTCCTTTGAACAGTCCGTAGCGGCGGAATTCATGGTAAAGCTCGACCATTTGATCCACGAGAGAGTCCGGCAGGGATCCATTCCGGTGCGTGAGCAGATACAGATCGGGACCGACGTACTCCTGAACAATGTACCGCTCGCTGCGCGAGTAGGAGTGCAGCGCTGAGGCCCGCTCGCTACTCGACAGGCGCTTCAGCCATTTGAGGTCATTCTCGAACAGAGATGCCTGCGTCGTCGCCCCGTAGAAGGGTCTCGCACCACAGACGGTCGTGCCGTCGAGGTCGAACTGTCGTTTGACGAGGCCTCTCTGGAGGTCCAGCCAGACGGTGACCGTACTGCCGACGGTCGTCACCCCGGGGGCTCGAGGGCCTCGCCCAGTGGATGGCGGTAGAGCTGCCAGGTCACGCGACCACCGTAGGGGCCCGGTGGCTGTACTTGCCGAGATCCCGAAACACCCGATAGCCGGGAAGGTCCATCTCCGCCAGGGACCAAAGGAACTCGAGAGACAGTTCCAGCTTGGCATCGAGGACGACCTCCGGGGAGTCGGAGCCGAACACCGCCTGGCTGTCGGCGTCGACGAATCCGAAGCTTCCCTCGGGAGTCTGGTTCGTCAGGAGGAAATGCCGTGCCATGTTCAACGCCATGCTCTCGCGGCCCTCGGATAGGTGTGCCAGCATCCTCAACAGTCGCATGCACAGGTCGAATCTCCTGCGGCGAATGAAGTGGAGACACGCCGCTTCGAGCACATCTAAGAATCCCTCCTCCACCGAAAGCGGGAACACGCCTAAGCAGGTCCACAGCCAGTAGGCATCAACCGATTCCGCCACGAGCGCGCGGTCGCCCAGCAGCAGGGCGTACGGATCGGGTGTGAAGCCTGGGCTACTCTCGGCCAGCGGAGGAAGATGGCCGAGGCGAGCCAGAAGGAACCAGGGTGGACGAAACAACGGGCTCAGACTCTCCGGGCCGACGTCGCTCAGTGCCGAGGCCGTCGCGGCGGCAAGCCGCGAGAAGCCGGTGGCCTGTGGCAGCCCCAGGTTCGTGCTGCCAAGGTTCGCCATGAGAGCCAGCAGCGTCTTGCCCGCTTCCTCCGGATCGTTGACCCGTCCCAGAAACGTGCTTGCCAGGCGGCCAGCCAGTGGAGTCAGCTCCCGATTCAGGTCGCGGCAGATCACGCTCAAGATGGCTGCCCACAGGCAGCCCTGCGCTGAAACCGGCCCTCCCACAAGCCGCTCCAGCCACCCCAGGCAATTGGCCGCCGCCTCGGCGCTGTCGTGCTCGGACACGCCCACGCCCTTCATTCCACATTGTGCTCCGCATACAACAGTGAGGCGAAGAAGGTCACCATTGTCGGGTGGTAGTTCTCCCTGAATCTGTCCAACCCCGCCGGTCGACCATCGACTCCCTCCGCGGCAAGGCCTTCCTGGAACTCAAGGCCCGGCACATCTCCCGCTGCCCTCTGCGCCTCTCCCAGCCCACGCCATGCCAGCGCTACCATGGGCTTCGGCTCGATCCCGAGGCAGCGACAACATATGAGCAACTCGCTCACCAGATCCCAGTCCCTGCATCGCAGAAACACTCCCAGGAGAAGCGTGACAAAGCGCTCCAACTCCCGCGTCCTCTGGCCTGGCCAGACTTCTTCCATCGAGCGCCTGCCGAAATCCGTGGTGTGAAAGATGATATGTGTGAGCGCATAGACATCAATATTCCTGATATGAGGAATCGGCGGCGGCCGCCGGGCGTTGGACAAACGTAGCAAGGATCCGAAGTCGGCGATCCTGTGCTCCAGGTCCGCCGAATCGAGGTAGTACCTGAGGTCGATCTGATTCCAGGGGGTGCGCTCGATCGAGTCGATCAGCCCGAAGTCGACCATTCTCTGCAGCCGCTGACCCTGCTCACACACATTTTCACCCGCCGCTCGAAGTGCAAGAAATACCATCAAATAGAAAGGTAATAGATTCGGGCGGTTCATCATATCGTGGCTAAAATAAGGATCAGAAATCGCCTCTTTAATATGTCTGTGGATGAGGCCAAACTCCGGGCACGATCTTGCCTGAAGGCGACTCATAAGAAACAGTGTCAAACAAAGCTCTCCGAATGCCTTGCGCTTGGTATCGATGGAGATGGACACTTCCGCGCCATCTTCCTCTTTCGACGGTAGGTCGAAGAATCGAAGGTTAGCCACGAGCCACGAGAGACTACCTTCCAAGAGATCACGACGGTGGTCCTTCATGATCGGTCTACGTGGGATTGGTTTCAAAAGAACGGGGCCCTGCCCGCAGCACACCGGAGAGCCTGCAGGTCTTAGCCGCTTTCTCCGAGCTGGGTATCCACTTGACTCAGGTGACCCCAAGATGTAGTGTAGGGCCTGGTGGAGGATTACCCGCGCGACCAACTCGAATTCGAGTCTCACTTTGCGAGCGAGGAGGCTTGCCGCGACTATCTGTTCGCCTTGCGCTGGCCAGAGGGTTTCCGCTGTCCAAGGTGTGGGCATGAGCGCGCTTGGCCGGTGCGCAAAGTGTGGTTCGAATGCGCTCGCTGCGGGCGGCAAACCTCCGTCACCGCCGGCACGATCTTTCAAGACACACGCAAGCCGCTGCGGCTGTGGTTCCGGGCGATGTGGACCATCACCACGCAGAAGAATGGGGCCAGCGCCCTGGGTCTACAGCGCGTTCTGGGACTGGGCAGTTACCAAACCGCCTGGCCTTGGATGCACAAGCTGAGGCGAGCGATGGTGCGCCCGGGGCGGGAGCGATTGACGGGCCTCGTCGAGGTCGATGAGACCTACTGGGGCGCTGAAGAAGAAGGGGTAATCGGCCGGCAGACCGAGCGTAAAGCGTTGATTGCAGTCGCCGCGGAAGAGATAGGCACCGGGCTGGGGCGCATCCGCATGCAGCGCGTTCAGAACGCCTCGGCGGCCAGTTTGATGCCCTTCGTCGAGGAGTCGGTCGAGCCGGGCAGCGTGGTTGTTACCGACAACTGGTCGGGCTACGATCCGCTCAAGAAGAAGGACTACCAGCGTCGTATCATCTCGATTAACAACCGCCGCGAGCAGGCCTCGCAGCTACTGCCGAGGGTGCACTTGGCGATCTCGCTACTCAAGCGCTGGATGCTGGGCACGCATCAGGGGGCGGTCAGCCACGAGCATCTGGACTACTATCTCGACGAGTTCGTGTTCCGCTTCAATCGGCGCAGATCACGCAGTCGGGGCAAGCTCTTCTACCGCCTTGTGCAGCAGGCCATGGCGGTGGAGCCGACGCCGTACCGCTCGATCGTCGCCGATTGGGACGCTAAGACGCTGTGAGCCCAACTACAAGATGTTGGGGTCACCTGAGTCAAGTGGATACCAGGCTTCTCCGATTGTTGGGCCGGCGGCCCCCGCCAGTACGTGCGACCGCGCGATTCGCGGGCAGACGCACATTTGAAAGTTTGGTGTTCGGAAGGAGCTAGTCGCTGGTCACGAACCAGTGGGGGCCGAGAATCGAGTTGGCGATAAGAGGGTCTCCCTTCTCGGTCGTCCGAATAGCCTTCTTGCCTAGATAATCGGCGAGTTCTTCCAGATTGCCGATTCCCTGTCTTTTGAGACCCTCGAGAAGCTCTCGCTTCTTCTCTTCGATAACGTCTGCCATGGGTTGTGTCCTCCGCTGTCGGATTTGGATTTTACGCTTCTCAACTCTACACCCATTCCCTCCCGAATGCAAGCATTGTTCTGACCGCAGACCCGCACTGGAGACACGCACCGGGCTGGATCGAAGTGCTCCAGTGGACTGTTTTTCGCCCGAAAGGGGCCAACTCGTCCGGGTGAAGGCGATTTTGACGCCGGCTTCTATTGGTTTTTCTTAGCGGCCTTGGGGTTTTCCTTCGTGCCTTTGCGAGAAACCCGAATCTCCCTCTCGTCCTGTCCCAAGTCCCGCAAGTGAATCTCCATCGGCTGGTGGGGCAGTCGGTCCGCGAACTTCTCGCCCCATTCGATCAGCACGATGGCGGCTTCGTCCCAGAGATCGTCGAGTCCAAGGGTCTCCAACTCGGGGACCCGGTCGAGCCGATACAGGTCGATGTGGTAGACCTTCGGCGGACCCTCGTATTCGTGAATCAGGGAGAAGCTGGGGCTGAGCACGTCTTCCATCGGGGCGACGCCGAGACCGGCGATCAGGCCCTTGGCGAGGGTCGTTTTGCCGGTGCCGAGCTCCCCGGTTAGCAACACCCATTGCGGGGGACTTAGTTCGGCGGCGAGGCGCTTGCCGAGGTTAATGGTTTCTTGGTCGGAGTGGGTGTGGTAGACAGACATGAGGCGCAGATCAATAACATAACGAAGGGGGTCGGCAAGGCTCCTGCGCCCCTGCCGAGTTTGCCGTGAAAACCGCGGTCGCAGCTAAGGAAGGCCCTCACATCCAGGGCCATCCGGCCATGCGGCCACGAGCTGTCGCGCCCCTACATTTCCCCCGCCCCCTTCCGTCTCGATCTTCCACCCGATGCGGCGATTGTCAGCACACAGCAGATAGATCGCTAAGAGGAACCGCGCTTCTAACGAAACTCGTCCACCAGCATGGGCTCGGTGCTGCCGGGCTCGGGATGACTGGTGAGAACCAACCGGCCGTCCGGGCTGAGCGACAAGTGACTAGTACGCCGGGGCTTTATAGCACGCGCCACTTCGGTGATCTTGAGCGTCTCCGTGTCCAGCAGCTTGAGAGCAACCAGCAAATTCGTCCGACGTTCCTTGCCAGGATCCAAGAAGTACAGCCCTTCTTCCCGAAAACGTAGGCTGTCAAAACCAAAAGGACGCAGTATCTCCTCCTTCTCTCCGCCCTCCACGGGAACTCTCCAAAGCGAGCTATAGCCTGTACCCGGTTTTTCCACCCCGCAGAAGTACAGGAAGCGGCCGTCGGGCGATTCCGCGTAGGACCACGAAAGCGTCTCGTTGACCGGCATTCCGGTCGACGAACTCCCGTCCGACGGGGCTCTCCAAACTTCTCCTTGCCCCGACGCGGCGGTTTGAAAATAGATGTAGAGGCCGTCGCGCGACCAGGCCGGCTGCGACTCGTCGTCGCCATCGGTAATGAGTTGGGGAAACCCTCCCTCAAGAGGAATCGTGTAAATGTGGAAAGCGATGTACTCGGGCGTGGAGGCGCGGAAGGCAACTTGGAGGCCGTCAGGCGACCAGGCCGGACCTCCCGAATCACTCGCTTGGAAAGTGGACGGCGTAAGCTGCCGCAGGTTCGATCCGTCACTATCGCAGACCCAGAGAGCGCGGTCGGCGTCTAATCGGTCCGAGTAAAAAGCGATCTTGCTTCCATCGGGAGAAAACTCGGGATAGCGGTCGACGCCGGGTGAGTCGATCAGCTTGCGGTAAGAGTGCGGCGAACCGGCTTCCTTCTCAATGTCCGTTACCCAGATGTCAATATCCCTGACATAGCGGACAAAAGTCATGCGGGTATTTCCATTGGGTGAGGAACGCGCCAACGACGGAAACCTAACCCTCCCGAACACAGCGTCGGAGGAGAGGAATTCCAGCCGCCCGGGCTGTGTCCCACCGGCGGCGGGGATGCGAAACATTCGCCCGTCCATGACAAAGATGATCTCCCGCGAATCCGGCGTCCAAGCCAGGCCCCCGATGGCGCCGTTGCGGAAGGTCAGCCGCCGCGGCTCCCCGCCGTCCATCGGACGAAGATACACATCGCAGCTCGACATCCCCGAGGGCCGCCGGCACCCCCCAAACGCCAGCGTCTTGCCGTCCGGAGAGACTGCCGCCGGCTCATAGTTGAGTTTCCAGTCGTCCGGCAGCACGTCCTGCTGCTCGCGGGTTTCGAGCGATACAGCCCAGATCTTTCCAAAGGTCCCGATCAGCCATTTCCCGTCCGGCGTCCAGGAGGTAGAACTCGGAAGGTCCATGATTCTCGTTTCGGAACCGTCGAGCAGGGACACCACGTAGGTGCCGGGTGCCTTGGTGCGCGAGGGGTGCCAGCCAAGCGAGAAGGCGATCCGCTGCCCTTCGGGCGACCACGAAACCCACTGTTCCCGCTCCGGGCCGTTTGTTACTCGGGTAGGCGTTCCGCCATCAATCGCGGCGATGTAAACGTCCCACTGTGCCCGTTCGCCGGATGTCTCTGCGCCCCTCCAGGGAAAGGCGACGGATTTGCCATCCGGGGAAAGAGCGGGAAGCCCCAGCCGTCCCGGGAGGTCGAGCAGCGGCCGTGTCTGGAACCGCAAGGGGCCGGCTTCCACCGAAGGGTCCGGAGGGGAACCGGTAGTCTCCCGAAGCCAGGTAACCGCGCCCAGGGCGATGACGAAGCAGGCGGCGAGCGCCGTGATTCTCCAGAAGGTGGTCTTTGCGCGGGCTCGGGCGGCAACGGGCTCGGCCCTGCCGGAATGACTTTCCTGGACCGCGGGTTGATCGTCTTGCCTGGATACCGATGGCCCGGGAGCGGCCTCGGCGGGAATCTCCAGCGCCGCGATAAAACGATATCCCCGTTTCGGGAGGGTCTCGATGAAACGTGGGTTTCGCGGCGAATCCCCCAAGGCCCCGCGCAGATTCTTGACCGCCGCATTCAGGCTGCGGTCGAAATCGACGTAGGTATCTCCCGGCCACAGATGCTGCTTCAATTCCTCGCGCGTTACTAGCCCGCCAGGCCGCTTGAGCAACAGCTCCAGGACGCGAAAGGGCTGGTCGTTAACCTTGATGCGGATGCCGTACTTCCGCAACTCCCCGGCGTGCAAGTCCGCTTCGAAGGCCCCGAAGTGAACAATGCGCCGGGCGTCGATCTGCCGTGGCGGATCCATATCCAAAACCCGTGGACGCTGGCCAGTATACCGCTTCTTTCCAGTCCTTGGACCGCCCATCTTGCCGAAAGGCCATGGTTCTGCGCTGTTTCCCCGTGTCGCAACGGGCGACAACTGCCCTGAAACGAAGGAGTTAGTCCATCACAAAGAAATCGCACGGCGATGGGTTGAAACAGCGGCTTTCCTGGGGCAAACTTGTCGCGATACATGGACGAAGGGCGAGCCTGCGAGGCCGGTTCGCGGCGGATGGAGATTCCGGCCATCATAGACCAAACCAGGAGAATCCACCAATGCTGACCAGAAGACCGTTTTTGACCGCCGCTACGGCCATATTTGTCATCGGCTTAGCAGGGCCCACCCCCGGACTGGCTGCGAACGAAAAGGGGCCCAGGTGCAGCGACGGCATCGACAACGACGGAGACGGCTTGATTGACTGCATCAGTGAAATCGAAGACCTGACTGCAAGTGCGGGGGTGACGACGGAGGTGGAGGCCAGCAGCCCACCCCGGCCAAGATTACGTTCTGTAACGATGTCCCCGGCTGTGATACCTCCGAGCCCTTCGACCACAAGATCCTGAGTGACGAGATGGGTTCGTATATAGACGGCGTGGATCCCGATCTGAACGTCAAGATCGGCGTGGCAGCGAAGCAAGGCAATATCGGGCTCGGGAACAACTCCTTTCGAACGCTCCGCATCACCGTGCCCGCTAACACTAACGATTGCGGACTTCCGCCAGGAGAGACACTGGTGACCTTCGACTTCCGGGGCTTGGAGGTCGACGTCAACAAGGAAGTCAGCGACGGAGTCTTCGGCATCGATCCGGGAGATTTCGTGATGGTCCCGATGAGAATTGACTTCGGCTATCCAGTAAGTGATGGGGACCTTTTCTTCCTTAAATTCAACCCCCGGGGGCCGGGCCCCTGCAAGAACAAGAGTGGCTTGGTGCGCGTCGAGCGCGCACTCGACGGACTGAGTTGGACCGTAACCGATGACGGCTCTGCTTGCGTGGAGAACACGCAACCGATACAGGCCAGGCTGACTTTTGCTTCGTCGACAAGGAGATGACTTTCTCCTTCGACGTCGAACTGCTGCAGTAGCAGCCGGGCGGTTCGACGTCGGCTTTGTCAAGGACGGGAAAAGGCTGGTCTCGAAGAGGAGCGTGGGCACTTAGCGCTTGCCGGTGCAGATCGCATCTCGACGGGGACAGGATACCGGAGCGATTCGTTGAGGCACAAGGCACGAGTTGCTCTGTGGGTAGACAGCCTCGGGAGTTCGGGAGTTCGCGGTGTGTGAGGCCCAGCTAGCTCAGCCGGGGGCAGAACGCGGCTTTGGCTGTTTCCTGTGAGCTGAAGCCCAAGCGGTACCGAATTGTGAAAACGAGGAGAAGTCCAATGAGTCGAGTAATGTTTAGCTGTCTGTTGGGTTGCTTGCTGGGTGTCGGCATGATGTTCGCGAGTGATGGCCTGCTCGCGGACGCCGCTAAGCCGGTTGTAGAGGGCAAAGCGGTCGAGCACGCGATCGCTGGCACGGAGCTGTCGGCGGTGGAGGTCAACGGAAATAACACATGTCTATCCAGGTGCGAAGATGGAAGGAAGGTCATATTCAAGCGCTGCCGTGCGGAGGGCGTTGATGCCAAGACGTGTGTCGTCAGGGCCAAGCGCTTTGCGCGAAGGTGCAGAGTTCGCCTCTGCAATCCCTAACGCATCGTGCGACCACCGCCGACGTGGGTTTATGCCCTCCCAACTCTCCAAGCCATTAGCGGTTTC
This sequence comes from Bryobacterales bacterium, assembly GCA_965261065.1. Lineage (GTDB taxonomy): Bacteria > Acidobacteriota > Terriglobia > Bryobacterales > UBA6623 > JAKZVK01. The sequence goes on from OZ253444.1 coordinate 2,007,484, forward strand.
GCCTTAGCCTATGGCCAGTGAGCGGCCCGATTTGCCCATGCCGTGGGACCGGCCTAGTTCAATTCTTTACAGTTTCCTGAGAAAGAGAAAAAAGGAGAAAACATGAATCAGTGGAATATGTATCTTGTACGTGAGATGCTTAGTAGAAGCTTACTCGGGACGGCGCTCTGTTTCGTTTTCCTCGTCCCCACAAATCTCACCGCCCAGACACCGGACGGCTTCCCCCCGGCAAACGAAGGTGTCTGCGATGGCCTCAAGATAGCGGGAGTCACGCGGGGCCTCTATGGCCTCTGTGTCGCCTTCTGTGAGGCCCAGGATTGCGAACCTGACCTAAGCGCCGCCGACCCGTTCTCCGCATGTTTGCCTTCCTCGGGCAAATTATTGGCGAAATACAACAAGAGGAAAGGGGCGGGTGACCCGGACATGCCTTGCATTCAGGGACCATGCCCTTGTTGGACTCAAGGGGAGTTATCTAGTTTGAGGCAGCCACTACCTGGGGATGATACTGTTTGCTTTAGCCATTTAGGTAACCTATTGTTTACCATTTTTGAACCAAATAACTTAGATTACGATGTAGTTGTGTCCGTGCAGCCTAGCTTTTCATTCTGCTTTTTCGAGGATATATGCACCCCGGCGGGGGGTCCGTGTTTGGGCGTACGCCGGTTCTTTGAGGCGACGCCTGAAGAGTTAGCGACATGCCAAGCACAGGCAGCTCAGGCGGGCGCCGACCGCGGCTTCAGCTGCTTCCTGCCGTGAGCTGCAGCCCGGCTCCGCCCATCCGTACCACCGCCGAACGTACGGTCCAAGCCGGACGGCACCCATCTCCCTCGCCCGGCTCTTGCTCATAAAGCCGGATCGTACGCTCTAGAAAGTTTTCAAGAGCAGTTCGGGGGGACCCAAAGGGGACGGAGCCCTTTTCAGGAGACCCGTGCCGCGGTTTTTTTGAGATCCAGCGCTAATGAAAAGTGTCTCTCCTTCTGCTGTCTCAGTTCTGGTGTTCACTCCCTTCGGCCTTCGGGGGCTAACTCCGTTTTTCATTCGCTGCCGACGCGCTCGATTGCCTTCGGCAGGTACTCCAACAGGTCCGTCGCGGCTACCGTCTGCTCGCTGCTCTCCTCGACCGCCACTTCCGCCGCGAGCCCGTGTAGATACACCGCCGCGCCGATGACGACCTCCGGCTCAGCATCGGTGAACTGTGCCAGGAAGCCGGCGATCATCCCTGTCAGGATGTCTCCCGATCCCCCCTTGGCCAGCGCGGGCGTGCCCGTCGGATTGACCAGGACGCGCCCGTCTGGCGTGGCGATCAACGTGCGGAAGCCTTTCAGCACGAGATAGACGCCGCGTTCACGTGCGAACGTGCGGGCCAGGTCGAGCCGGCGTTGCTGCACTTCGCTGGTCGAGAGGCCGGTGAGGCGCGACATCTCGCCGGGGTGCGGCGTCAGGACCAGCAATCGACTCTTGGCGCCCCATTCCTCGGGCGGCGTTGCGGCCAGTGCCGTTAGCCCATCCGCGTCGACGACCAGCGGGCACGCGACCTCGCGCACAATGCGCCGAACCAACTCTTGGTTGGCGTCGAGCGTGCCGAGCCCCGGACCCACGGCGACGACCGTCTTGCGGTCGAGCCAGGCGGGGTCGAAAGCGCCGCCGCCGATCGAACCGTCTTCGATTTCCTCGACCGGCTGGGTCATCAGCTCGGGCGTGTCCCCGACGATGGCCGCTGTGGCCCCTGTGGCTGTCGCGACGGTGACCAGCCCTGCGCCGGCTCGCATGGCGGCCGTCCCTGCCATCAGCACGGCGCCGGGCTTCGACCTCGATCCGCCCACGACGAGCACGTGGCCATAATCACCCTTGTGCGTGGTGGGTTCGCGGGGGGCGAAGAGCGGGGCTATGTCGGAGGCTTCGAGGCGGCTCAGGGTGAGGTCGGGGTTGGCTTCCATGACCGACGGCGCGCTACCGATCGGCGCGACCGTGAGCCGGCCGATCCGTTCACAGTTGGGAGGGAAGATCTGACTCACCTTGGGCGCGGTGAACGTCACGGTATCGTCGGCCCTCACCGACTCGCTCATCGGCTCGCCGGTGTCGGAGGGCAGGCCCGAGGGCATGTCCACCGCCACGACCTTCGCGTGCGGAAACCGGGTGTTCACATCGTGGATCACATCGGCAAAGAGCCCTTCGGCCGGGCCGCGGAGGCCCGTGCCGAGCAACGCGTCGACTACCACGGTCGCAGGCGTCAAGTCGGGCAAGACCTGGCCCCAGCCTTGCGCATCGGTCACGACCGTCGGCTCGACATCCACCCCGCGCAGCGCCCGGTAGTTGGTTGCGGCGTCGCCTTTGAGTTGAGCCGGCTCGGCGAACAGCACGACCCGCATGCCGCCTGCGTCACCGCGCACGGCCAAGTGACGCGCCACGACCAAGCCGTCGCCGCCGTTGTTGCCCTTCCCACAGAGGACCACGATGCGGTGTTCGTCGAGCGGCCCGTAGCTGTGCGAGAGCAGCTCGTACACCCGCGCCCCGGCGTTCTCCATCAAAAGCAAGCCCGGCACGCCGCGCTCCTCGATCGTCACCCGATCGACTTCGCGCATCTGGGCGGCGGTGAGAATCCTCTGCAACTCAGGCCTCCAACTTCTTCAGGCACAATACAGTTCTATCGGCCGCGCAAGGAGCTTCGCCCAGCTCCAGGCCGATCCCCAGGGCGACTCACTGTGCCCGGCGCCCGCGCCATCTATTCTGACGCAACGGCCGTTCGAACGGACAAGTGGATGATCCTGTCGCCCCCGGGGTCGAGGCAAACGGGCCTGGAAAGCATGAAAGTCTCGCGGGGTGAATGTTTTGAGGTGCTAGTCGATCCAGCCGCCGCCGACGACTCGGTCCCCCTGGTAGAAGACAGCCGCTTGGCCGGGGGTGACAGCAGGCTGGGGCGCGTCGAACTCGACTTCGACGCGGGTCGGATCGCTCCCCGGACGCACCTCCCCGGGCGCGGGCCGGAACTGATGCCGGATCTTGATCTCGACACGCAAAGGCTCCATGAGGGAAGGAATCGAGATCCAGTTCAGGCCGCCGGCGCGGAACGTCTTGCGGAGCAGATCGGCCTTGGGGCCCACGACCACTCGCTGCGACGCCGGCTCGATCTTGGTGATGTATTGCGGTGTACCGGTCGCGACGCCAAGCCCCCGGCGCTGCCCGATGGTGAAGTGATGGATGCCACGATGCTCACCGAGCACTTCGCCGGACGAGGAGACGATCTCTCCCTCATGCTCCGTCCCGTTGAGGCCCTTGCGCTCGAGATAGATCTCGACGAAACGTGCGTAGTCGCCGTTCGGCACGAAACAGATCTCGTGGCTTTCGCCCTTGCCGGCCACGCAAAGACCCAGATCGTTGGCGATGCGCCGCACTTCCGACTTTTCAAGGCCGCCCAGCGGGAACGATGAGCCGGCAAGCTGCTGCTGCGTCAAGCCGAAGAGGAAGTACGACTGATCGCGCGTCTCGTCCACGCCCCGGCGGAGCAGATAGCGGGCACTCCCTTCGTCGAACTCGATGCGAGCGTAATGGCCGGTGGCCACGCGCTGGGCGCCCACTTGCCGCGCCATCTGAAGGAACTGGTCGAACTTCACGAAGTTATTGCAGAGCGTGCACGGGATCGGCGTGCGTCCGGAGAGATAGTCGTTGACGAACGGCTCGACGACTTCCTTCTCGAAACGTTCCTCGAAGTTGACAACGTAGTACGGAATGTCGAGCTGGCCGGCCACTTGGCGCGCGTCGTAGACGTCGTCGAGCGAGCAGCAGCGGCCCGACACCGCGCCCTCGGGCACCAGTTCCGGTACGCGCCGCTGGTTCCAAAGCTGCATGGTCATGCCGACGATCGGCTGGCCCTGCCGCTTGAGCAGGCCGGCGACCGTCGAACTGTCCACGCCGCCGGACATGGCGACCGCGATGAGGTTTTCGCTCATGGGGTGTTTAGGATCGTTGGGCTGTTGGCCCTCGGCCCTTGGTTGTGCAACTCATTTCCGGTTGAAGCCAAGCACAGCTTCGCAGCTGAACTGACCGGGTCATAGGTAACACTTTATGCCAAGCACATAGGTAACACTTTTCGTCCGGGGGTGGGACTTGACGCAGGGAGCCCGGAGGGCGACCAGAGTCAAGTCCCACCCCCGGACGAAGGGCCCGCCGCTGGGCCCTTGCTCGGGCGCAACCGCCGCTCTCGTTCCTCGAATACTCCCAACTCATAAAAGGAAAACCACACTCGCCACACGCCCTCCTCGATCTCCTCCACCCCGACCCGCTCCCCGTTGAGTCCCTTGCCGACGAACACTCGTTGACGCCGCCAGCGAATCCGCCCATCCATCACGCGCCGCACCTGCATCGGCGCCGCATACTCCGGCTCGTCCACCCGCGACGGATACGCCCGCGCCGCGCCGTGATAACACTCACCAGGGGTTCGCAACTCCAGTCCCTGGTGCGGTCGCTCCTCGTTGTAGTCGCTGCGAAAGCCATCAAACGCCCGTTGCTGCGCTCGCAGATTCGCCGCTGGCGGCGCGGCGGTCTCTTGCTTCAGCGTACGGTGCATCCGCTCATGCCGCCCGTTCTGTTCCGGATGTCCCGGCTCGATCCGCTCGGGACAGATCCCCAACTTGATCCACCACACTGCCAGCCGCCCCAGCCCGTGCACCGCCAGGGTCGCAAACGGCGGCCCGTTGTCGGTGCGCATCACCCGCGGCAGTCCAAACTCTCGAAACGTCGCCTCGAACAACGGCCGAACATGGTCCCCGTCCGGTTTCGTCACCGCCTGGCACCGCAACAGGTAGCGGCTGGCCGCGTCCGAGATCGTTAAGGGATCGCAGCGCCGGCCGTCTTGGGTGCGAAACCAGCCTTTGAAGTCGGCGCACCAAACCTGGTTGGGCTGCTTGCCTGGCGTCAGCGGCAGCGGGGTCGGTGCGGCGCGGGGCCGGCGTCGTCGGGGCACGCTCAGACCGTGTCGTCGCAGCAGATTTCCGATCGTGCTCACCGCCGGCCATGCCACGTCGGGCTGCCTTCGCTGCAGCCGCGCCCTCAAGGTGACCGCACCCCAGCGACTGTGCTGCGCCCGCAGAGCGAGAATCTCTTGCTCGATCGCGGCCGCGGTCTGACCGGGATGGCGTTGCGGCGCCCGGGAGTGGTCCTGCAAACCTTCCCAGCTCTGCTGCTGGTAGCGCTGCAGCCATTTGTAGCCGGTCTTGCGGCTCACCGAGTAGCGCCGGCACAGCTCGGCCATCGACTCCTCGTCTCTTTCCCAGTCCACGATAAAATGGGTTCTCTCGTCTCGCACACAGGTCTCCTGCCACGGCATAAAGCATTCCCTCCCAGAAATGTTCTATGCCTCAAAGTGTTACCTATGTGCTTGGCATCATGTGTTACCCATGTGCCCGGTTAATACCAAGTTGACACTGTCGTCCGCCCCGGCGGTGAATCAGCCCGCGTACGCCGGGGATAGTTTGCGCAGATGCTCGACCACGTCCGGGATCACGTCTAGTAACTCGTCGACCTGTTCCTCAGTGTTCTGCGCACCGAGTGAAAACCGCAGACTCGAGCGCGCTTGCTCCGACGTGAGCCCGATCGCCGTCAAAACGTGCGAGGGCTGCACGGCTCCACTCGAACACGCAGCGCCGCTCGAGACCGCCATCCCCTTGAGATCGAGCGCGATTAGCATGGCCTCGCCTTCCAGGTAGTCAAAGCGGATGTTGGTCGTGTTCGGTGTCCGCTCCGCCAGACCTGAGTTGACCGTGCAGGCTCCTAGCTTATCGAGTACTCCCGTCTCGAGCCGGTCGCGCAGCAGGGCCAGACGCGCGGTTTCCGCCTCGCGCTTCTCGTTCGCCAACTCCGCGGCGCGGCCCAGCCCGACGATCCCCGCGACATTCTCCGTTCCCGGACGCCGGTCACGCTCGTGATGTCCGCCGAACTGAATACGCTCGAGTGGCGTCCCCTTGCGAACGTAGAGCGCTCCGACCCCCTTCGGCGCATAGATCTTATGGCCGCTTAGCGCGAACAGGTCGACACCCAGCGCCTCGACGTCGGTCGGGATCTTCCCGGTGCTCTGCACGCCATCACTGTGGAGAAGCACGCCGACTTCGCGGGCAATGCGAGAGATCTCAGCAATCGGCTGGACAGTGCCCAACTCGTTATTGGCGTGCATGATGGTGATCAGCACGGTCTCGGGACGTAGCGCCGCCCGCACATCGTCGGGCGAAACGACGCCATCGGAGCCGACCCGCGCGAAGGTAACGTCGACACCCTCCTGCTGTAGGTGTTCACACGTGTTCAGGACGGCCGGGTGCTCGATCGTGCTGGTGATGACATGCTTGCGCTCGCCCTTGGCGGCCCGTACGACGCCGAGGATGCCGAGGTTGTCGCCTTCGGTCCCGCTGCCGGTGAAGACGATCTCCTTGGGCTGGGCGTTCAGTAGGCCGGCGACCTGGCGCCGCGCCTGCTCGACTCCTTTGCGCGCGTCCTGGCCGAACGTGTGGATGCTTGACGCGTTGCCGTATGCCCCTTCGAGATAAGGCAGCATCGCCGCTAGCACCTCCGGCGCGACGGGCGTCGTTGCATTGTGATCAAAGTAGTAGCGGCGCATGGGAAACGATGCCAAGATTGATTATATCGTGGGCCCTGGAATCATCCCCGGAATCATTACTCTGACGACCGACTTCGGTCTCCAAGACCACTACGTCGGCGTCATGAAGGGGGTGATCGCCGGCATCAACCCCGATGTCCGGCTGATCGACATCAGCCACGACGTGCGTTCCTACGAGGTGGCGCATGGGGCGTTTGTCATCGCGCAGGCCTATCGCTACTTTCCCGCGGGGACGGTGCACCTGGTTGTCGTTGACCCCGGTGTGGGCAGTGAGCGGCGCGCGATCGTGGCCGCGGCGGCGGGCCAGTTTTTCGTAGCTCCCGATAACGGCGTGCTGTCGCAGGTCTTCGAGCGCGAAGAGCACACCGTCCGCGTGATCGACGTCGATCGTTTCGCCCTCAAGCCCACGAGCCGAACGTTTCACGGCCGGGACGTCTTCGCGCCCGTGGCCGGCCGGTTGTCGATCAGGACGCCTTTCGAGGAGTTCGGTGAAGCTACCGGCGATTACATTTGTCTCGAATCCACCACCCCGAAGCTCATCGCGCCGGGACACTGGCGCGGGCGGGTGCTGAACATCGACCGCTTCGGGAACATCGTCACCAGCTTTCCTGCTGAGCTGCCGGAGAGGTCGCCGGTGGGATTCCGAATTGAGCTCGGCGAAATCGAAGTGACGACGGTTGCCGAAAGCTATGCCGCCGCGCCGGAGGGGACGTCGTTCATCATCGCGGGCAGCTCGGGTTACCTGGAGGTCTCGATCAACCAGGGGTCGGCGGCCGAGCAGGCCGGTGTAGGCTTGGGCTCAGTTCTTGATCTGAGGTTCGACGAAGAGAGTTCCTAAGGCGTCATAACCGAATCACCTGGCGAATCGCCGTCCCCATGTCGGTGGTGGTCAGTCTGCCCCCTAGATCAGCGGTTCGGTTCTTGGCGTCGCTCAGCGTTTCCGAAACCGCGCGCCGAAGGACTGTAGCGGCACGTTGCGTTTGGGGATGGTCCAGCCACTCGAGCATCATCGCCACCGAGAGGATCGTCGCCACCGGATTGGCGAGGCCTTTCCCGGCGATGTCGGGCGCCGAGCCGTGCGAGGGCTGAAAGACCGCGTGGCGGTCACCGATGTCACCCGAGGGTGCCATGCCCATGCCGCCTACAAGCCCCGCCGCCAAGTCGGACAAGATGTCGCCGAAAAGGTTCTCGGTGACGATCACGTCGAAGTCCCGCGGACGCTGCACCAGGTAGAGCGCCGCCGCATCGACGTAGATGGCCTCGGCCTCGATCGCAGGGAACTCCGTTCGGATCTGCTCGAAGATCCCCCGAAAAAACGCCATCGAGGGCAGGACGTTCGACTTGTCGACGAGCGTGACCTTGCCACGCCGGCGCGACGCTTCCGCGAACGCCGCCCGCAGCACCCGCTCGGCGCCGTGGCGCGAAACACGCAGCGTGTCCTCCACTGCCTCAGCGCCCGGGTCGAACGAACCGCCGCGGGAGGAGAAGAGGCCCTCGGTGTTCTCACGGACGACCGCGAAATCGATATCGCCCGCCGCGTAGCCTTTGAGCGGCGAGTGGTCGGCGTGAAAGAGCCGAATGGGGCGCAGGCCGCAGTAGAGGTCGAGCCGCTCGCGCAGGTCGAGCTGCGGCGCTACCTCGGTGCCGGAGGGAAGTCGCACGTCGGGCAATCCCATTGCGCCCAGCAGAATGGCGTCGTGCTGCTTGCACTGCTCGAACGTCTCCTCGGGGAACGGATCGCCGCCGCGTAGGTATTCCCCCGCCCCGGCGGCGAACTCGTTCATTTCGAACTGCACGCCATCCAACCCCGGTTCGAGAGCGCGGAGCACGGCGACCCCCTCGGCGATCACCTCGGGGCCGATGCCGTCACCCGGCAGGACTGCGATGCGGAAGGTCTTCATCGGTTGTCTGCGGCTGCTTGGCTGGCTTGCAGGCCCCGGAGGGGCCAGGCCCTGGGCCCGGCATGCTGCCCCTACATTTGACCAGCACCGTTCTCGATATCGCCACGGGCTGCTATGGCCCGACGATCGGCGGCCGGCCCCAGACCGTCAGCTCGGCCCGTGGCTTGGGCCCACCCACAAGCACACTGGCGACGTATCCCACGCCGGCGCAGATCCCAAAGCAGAACGGGAAGTAATAGATAAAGTGAACGTCGGTCCCTTCTTGCACCCAAAGCGTCGCCGGTACCGCAACCGCCAGACCGACGAGCCATCCGCGGAAGGTAGCGCGCCGCGTCAGCATCCCCAACAGAAACAGCGCCAGGATGGGCCCGCCAAACAGCCCCAGGAAGGCAGACGACGCCTTGAGGATCTGTCCTACGCCCGAGACATAGAACGCGACGGCGGTGGCGAAGCCGCCTAGCAGCACGGTCAGTAGCCGCGCCAACTTCACGTCGTGCAGATCACTGCGCTTAATCTTGCGGAGGGGGCGAACAAAGTCGTTGATCAGCACTGTCGCCACGGAGTTGATTCCCGAATCCATGCTCGACATCGCGGCCGCGAAGATGGCGGTAATCACCAGGCCGGAAATGCCTTGTGGCAGCGCGTGCATGATGTAGTACGGCAAGACCCGGTCGCCGCCAATGCCCGCGGCCAGCTCGGCGGGAAACGTGTGGAAGTAAGCGAACAGCCCCAACCCCACGTAAAGCAGCAGGCTCACGATGAATACGTCAGCCATGGCATTGAAGATTGTCGCCTTCGCCATCGCGCGGAACGATTTCACCGCCAGCAGCCGTTGCACCGTGACCTGGTCGCAGCCGTAATCATGCATGAACTGGAAGAAGTACGAAACCGCTACGGCGAGGCCGCTCATTTCGACGAGGCTGAATTGCCAGTCGACCACTCGTAGGTGGTCCGTCTGCCCGGCGATCCGCCAGATCGATCCGACGCTCCCGGGGATCGAGGCCGTTACGCTCCATGCGACCCACAAAGCTCCGCCCACCAGCACGATGAACTGCACGAGGTCGGTCCATAGCACGGCGGTCAGCCCGCCGAGCGCCGTGTAGGTCGTTGCGAGGAGTCCCATCAACAGAATCGCCAGCCATAACGGGATCCCTGTGACGAGCGAAAGGGCCAACGCCGGCGCGTAGATGACCGTGCCGAGCCACCCCAGCCGCGCCAAGATGAACAGTCCCGAGACCACCTGCCGCGCCGGCTGCCCGTAGCGATGCAGCACGTACTCGTACGATGTCGTCACATTCAGCGCTCGATAGAACGGATAGAAGACGAAGATCAAGACCGGCGCCACCACCGGACTTATGACGACCATCATCACTAGCGCGATGTTTTCGCGATACGCCGTCCCCGGGATGCCCATGTAGGAGATGGCGCTCGTGATCGAGGCGAACATGCTCATACCGACGACGAGCCATGGCATCCGGCGGCCCGCCAGGAAATACTCTTCAGTCGTCTTTTGCTTGTCGGCGAAGAGAGCCCCGATGCCGACCATCGCGGCCAGATAGGTAAACAGGATCGTGTAGTTGAGAGCGCCGAAGCCCGAGCCGGAGTCCATGGTGAGATGTGTTGGGTGGGGGGAAGGGGCCCGGGGGCTACGTCAGCTTTTCGTCGAGGATGTCGCCCAGGACGGCGACCGCTTCCAGCAGAGCATCCTTCTCGATGCACAAGGGGGGCGCGAGCTTCAGGAAGCCCTTACCGGTAACGAACATCATCACGCCGCGCCGCACGGCCTCCATGGCAATCTCGTCGCAGAGTTCCACCCAAGGGTCGCCTGTGTCTGGATGTTTCAAATGAAGCGAATGGAACAGCCCCAGTCCCTCAGGCCGCTTTGCATAGCGCTCGTGCTTGGCGGCTCTGGCGCGAAGGGCCGCGCCGAGATCCTCTCCCAGTTGAGCTGACCGCTCGATGAGGTTTTCGTCGCGCAGCACATCGAGATTGGCCAGGACCGCCGCGGCCGAAACGGGGTTTCCTCCGAACGTGCTTGCCATTTCGCCCAGCTCGGCAAGATCCATGATCTCGGCTCGTCCAATCACCGCCGACGCTGGGAGACTCGATGTGAGACCTTTGCCGCAGGCAATCAGGTCGGGCGTGATGCCGTAGTGCTCGAAGGCAAACCAGCGGCCGGTGCGCCCCATGCCGGCCTGGACTTCATCGACGCCCACGACGACGTCATGCTCCCGAGCCCACTCGACCAACTCATCGATGTACTCCCGCGGATGAGGCCTCGTCGACCAGCCCGAGATCGATTCGAAGAAGACCCCCGCGGTGGTCTCGGGGCTGATGCCGCGGCTCTCAAGGTCCGCGCGAAACCCCTGGGAGTCGGGACCGCCCGGGAACGGCAACTGTGTGTGAAGGACGGAGGTTCGGTCGAGGCCATCCACGGGGCCGGGGACCCCGCCGGCAAACTTGGCCGAGAGGGTTCGACCGCTGTAAGACATTTCGAGCGACAGAACACCCACCTTCCCTGGCGCCCCCGCCTTCTTTTGAGACTGTGTCAAGCCGTGCTTGCGCATCAAGCTGAAGCAGCATTCCGTCGCTTCGGTTCCTGAGGAGAAGAGCAGGGCCTTGTTCAAACCTGCTGGCGCGATCTCCACCAACCGCTCCAGCACACGCTGCCGGGCCCGCGTCGGGAACGCGTAGCTGAAGATCATTTGCGAATCGAGCTGGTCGCGGATGGCCTTCAGTATCCGGGGGTGGGAATGGCCGGCGTTCGCCACGATGATCCCGCTGGTCAGATCGATCCACTGGTTGCCGTAGGGGTCCCGGACAAGGAAGCCCTCAGCCTGCTCCCACACGACGGGCGGCATCCCGAGCATCGTGCGCGGTTCCACCTTGCGCAGGCGCTCAAGCAGTTCCACTGATTCCGGAACCGGGATAGGCGTCTGAATGGAGCGGTAGCGGGTTTGGACCGGTGTGGTCGAAACTGGCGTCAAACTGCTGACTTGCATCGCCACGGACTCAGATCCTCCAAACTTCGCCCACTGCAACCCTAGTGTGGCGCAAAGGCCGGCATCACAGTGCCCTGGTGGTCGTGATGCAGTTTGACCCGGCGAGCCGCGGCCGAAATCGAGATCGGTCGTGCCCGGCTAGACCGGCGGCATCCTACCGTATGCCCGGAGGAACTCCACGGTCCTTATCGTGGGCTGCGGCATGTCGAAGCATTCAATCTGCAGGGGGCTGGCGATCACCGAACGAGGCGCGAATGGGGAAACTGGGCGTGCCAGCCGAACCAGAACGCCCGGTGCGCGGCGAGTCGGTCACGTTGTTGCCCGGCCGGACCCAGCAGAGCGTTCTCGGTGACCGTCCAGCTCTGTCCTTCCTGATCGGCGAGAGTCACCTTCCGATCCCATTTCGAGAACGTCACACCCCCGGCATCGTAGACGCGATTGGCGCCGGCAGTATCAGTCAGGATCACGATATTCCGCTTCCCGACTGTGTCGTGGTGAAGAGCGTGTTTCTTGAGAAAGGATGTATTGAACGCTACCGGCTCACGGCCGAGGATTACCGCTAACACTTCCCGCTTGTTCTTGAGCCGCTTGTCGTCGAACGGCACCGGAAACATCAGCCGGTCCGTCGAGAAGTAGTTGCGGTAAGCAACGCCTTCCCCGTAGTCGCGCTGATGCCTTGTCTCGAGCGAGAGCACCGTCGTCTTGGGGTGCGCCTCACGCCATGCCCCCCAGGTCGTTGTGACGATCGGCAACCGCTTCAACCGCAGTCCGGATCCCACCAGCTTGCCCGTAACGGGAACCCCTTCCAGCGCCGACCACAACGACCGCGTTTCATGGTCGTACATCAGCTTGTTCGAACGGTAGAGGAAGCCGCTCGTGCCGAACTCGAACTGGCGGTCCCCGACTTGCTGGTCGTAAAGGATGGCTGCCCCGCACAGCGTGCAGTAGACCAGGGTGAGATCCATGCCGCCCACGGTGTCGTTGGTCATCTCATGCCAGGCCAAAACGCGCTTCGGGTAAGCACGCGCCTCTCCGTTAACGTAGATGCCGAAGACGATGTTCTTTTTTCCGAGATAGCTTGCCTCCTCGGCTTGGATCACCGAAGGGTGGTCCAGAGGAGGAATGCCATCGACCTTGACGCCGCCCCACATGATCTCGTCGAGTCGGATGGTGTGAGGCATTGCCCGATAGAACCACCAGTGGAAGCGGGGATCGATCGGGGCATACACCGCGGCCTTGAATTCAGGATAGTCAGAGTGCATCGTGAATTCCTGTTTCCAAAGCCACTGGATCCATCGCAACGTGTCCGACCGGAAAGATTGCCCCGTCATTTTCCTGAGCAGTTTCCACAGAACCGCGACCCGCCGATCTTCGGGAGGCATGAAATTAAGACTGTCAAGAATGAAGGGGACGAGATTGACGTCCCAGTTCGACTCGAAAGCCTCCAGGCTGCTCAGGCGAGTGGGTGTTTGCCGGCCGATGAAGTCGGCCAGGGCGCGGGTGGTAAGGGCCCCTCCGCGTGATGACGATTTGCTCTCAATCGCGCTCGCGGAGGCGTTCTTGTCGCTGCCGCCAGAAGATTCCTGAGCTATGCCAACACAGACCCACAACCCGACATGGGCGAGTGTCAAGATCAGCAGCCGCACTCCGGCGGATGGCGGTCCTAAGAAGAAGGTCGGCCGCGGCGTTGGTTCCGGGAGCCGTTCGTGCATAGCTGTCCCCTGCGTAGAGGCGGTTATTTCGCTGGTCTACGAGGTCAACGGTTGGGGCGATCTCGTAAGCTGACGTCTGAAAGCGAAAAAGCGAGCGGCCAGAGTCGTCCCGATCTTAGCACCGAAACAAGAATACCTTCCGTGAACCGAGGTTGCCGGGTTGTCGGACGAAGATCGCTTGCATTGGATGTGACGCCGCTCAGTGGAGAGGCGTTGCGTTCTCACGATGTGGGGCAGGTCCAACGGGCTCAGCAGGCCGGCGAAGGCGATCGAAGCTCTGGAAACAAAGAACGCAAGTGGTGAGGCGGCCGGGACTCGAACCCGGGACCCACGGCTTAAAAGGCCGTTGCTCTACCAACTGAGCTACCGCCCCGACTTGGGATTGTTCGGTGCGTCGAGGGAGCCGGCTGCAAGACGGCGCGGGGAAACGGACAATGAACCTGCCCCACTCGTTTTCGCGTGCCTTCCAGCCAAGGCTTTCTGGATTATAACGAATTGCCCTTCAGCGCCCGGTTTGGAGAGAATGCAGCCCGTGACGCCCAGTGAGCTGAAACCACTCCTCTCAGCCGAACAGATCGCTGCGCGTGTCGGTGAACTGGGCCGAGCCATCGAGGGGGACTTTCCACCCGGGGAAGGCCGTCCGCCGTTGCGGCTGATCGGCGTGTTGAAAGGGGCGGCTGTGTTCTTGACGGACTTGGCGCGCGGCATCGGGCGCGAGGTGTCACTCGACTTCATCGGCGTGGCTAGCTACTGGGAAGCCACCGAAACGTCGGGCCAGGTTCGCCTCACGAAAGACCTCGACGAAGACATCGCGGGGCTTGACGTCATCTTGGTAGAGGACATCGTCGACACTGGGCTGACGTTACGCTACCTGTTAGGCATCTTGGAGCAACGGCGGCCGCACTCGCTACGCGTTGCGACACTGCTCGACAAACCCAGCCGCCGTGTAGAGCCCGTGGAGCTTGACTACGTGGGTTTCGAGATTCCGGATGAGTTTGTTGTGGGATACGGGCTTGACTACGACCAGCGGTTTCGCAATCTGCCGGATGTTCGGGTGCTGGTCGGCAGCACCGGGTCGACCACAACCAAGACCTGAGATCACGGGAGCCGGTTCCTCGCGACGTCGGCGACCTGGGGCCGACAAAGCGGCCCTCATGTGGCGTAAGCCTCCAGGCGAGAACCGATTCCTCGGTTCTCAGGTCCGCGGGCTATAGCCGCTGCTCGGTCACTTGCCATCCTGAGTCCCGAAGAATCGAGACTCGGCAAGGCTGGAGCCTTACGCCACAGGCCGCCCGGTCAATCACCAAGCGGCGAGGAATCTACACCCCGTTCGCGGGCAACGTCGGCTAGCCCTGTACGGGTCGATTCGTTGAGCGGGATGCCGTCCCTCCGGTAGCTTTCCGCGGTCTCGGCCTCGAGTTGCCCGGGCGCGTACAGCCGATCCGCTCCTTCGGCCCGGCGGCTCGCCTGGATCTCTCGAATCAGGCCGTCGACGCACTGCTTGAACCGTGCGGGTTCCTCAAAAGCGGCGACTTTCAACGCCAGCAAGAAGTGGCCGTCGTGCCCCGGCTTCGCGCCGTCAACCATGTTGCCGAGTTCGGTGCCGTAGCTTGCCCCCGAGAGCATGGCGGAGAGAATCCCCATCGCGATCGCCAGATCCACGACCCGATCATTTCAAAGCGACCGGTGACCGTATTGCCGGAACACGCTACTAAGTAGTCGGAACGGTTAGCACCAGCATCCGCTTAGGTGCCTTGCCTTTGGGAAGCTGGATGCGGGTCCGCTCTTTCTTCGTTGCCCGATCGAAGACGGAGATGGTGTCGTCGGCGGTATTGGCTGTGTAGACGGTCTTGCCGTCGGGAGTCATCGTCAGCCACAGAGGCGTGTTGCCAGTCTTGATCTTGGCGATCTCGACCGGCGGCTCCTTGGTGACGTCAAACACGTGCACGAATCCGTGATTGATGTTGGTCGACCAGACCTCTCGCCCGTCCGGCGTCGCGCCGATGCCGTGGCAACGGCTGGGCGTCGCTTTCTCGTCGTCGGTTAGGTTGTAGCGGGCCGTGTGGATGACCTTGCGCTTCGCGATATCGATGACGAGGAACCCCATCAAGTTGTCGGTGTTGACGTATAACCGCTTCCCGTCGGGGCTGATGGTGGTCGGGCGCGGCGCGTTGCCGGTCGAAATCGTGCCGACGACATCGTGTCGCGCGACATCGACGATGTAGATCTTCCTGTTAAGGGTGGTGGGTCGCCCCTCCTTCCGTGCCTGCTCGACCGTGCGGGTGCCGCGATCGTGCGGTACGAGGTACATGTACTTGCCGTCCGGCGAGACGACTGTGTTGTGCGGCGTGCCGTTCGTCCGGATGCGTGTGATGATCTTCTCTTGCTTCGTGTCGAAGACCTCGTACGTACCGTCTCGCATCGCAGGAACGTAAACATACCGCCCGTCCAACGGCGTCTCGATTTCGTTGGGACGCCTGCCGAAAAAGTCGTACTTCTTGATCAGGACGTCCTTGACGGGGTCCACAACGGTCAGCCCATCATCGCCCTCGGTGGCGACATAGAGCGGGTGCTGCGACTTCGGCGTGGCGATGCCGTGGGGCAGCTTGCCAACCTCGATCGACCCGAGGATCTTGTTCGTCGCGACGTCGACGACCGTGACGTCGTCCGCGTTGCTGCTGAGGATGTAGAGCTTCTGGCGTGTTCCGGCCGAGGCTGCCGCCAACAACAGTATCCCCACCACCAAGGCGGTTGCGAGCCCCAAACCCAACCTGCGCAAGATCCGCGTGCGTTTCATCACTATCTCCTTCAGATTCGTCGACGCGGGGCCGGCCTTAGTCCGCTCTGCTTAGCCGAGCGCGGCCTCCTCGACGCCTTGAATCTCGATCGTGTTCTCGCTGACCTCGAATTGAAACCGGTACAGCCCGCGGCCGGCGGGCCCAGTCAACAGCGCGCCATCCGAGGCCGGGTCGAAGACGCTGAAGTGGCACGGGCACACCAGCAGCGGGTTATCCGGTTTGGCCCCCTCGGGAACCCGCACGGCCTCGGTTTCCTCGACCAGGTTCACGTAGCACAACTCGTGGGGACAGTGCAGGCACAGCGCTCGGATTCCTTTGTCGTCCGGAGCGCCGTCGGGCTCCGGCCCCGACACCCGAACAAGGATACCTCGCAAGAGGATGTCGGAGATACCGTCCGGCCCGGGATGCGGCTTCGTCGCCCGCGCCGTGAACGGAACCGGCGTCCACTCCCGCTCGAGCGAGCCCTTGGGGACCGCCACCGGCTGCTTGAGCTTGCGGAAGACATCTTTGGAGGCAGCCAAGCCCGGTGTGACGGAAGCGAACCAGGCGAGGACCCCGAGGCAGCGCGCTAGCCAGCCTCTGCGGGGTATGCAAGATGGGCGCGAACAGCTCAAGGGCGCACCGCGGTCCGGTCTCGGAAGTAGGTCCGGTGAACTAACTCCCGGGCCGCGCGATGAGTCTATCACAGGCCTTGGCCTGGCTGGATGGTCGCTCATCGCCTACTGCTCCGGTACGCCGGCCCGGAGAAAAAGCGTGCCCTCGAAGGGCCTCCGCCGGCTGAAAATCCCCCCACCACAAGTACGATTGGTCGCTTAACGGGCTCGGCTCGCTCCCCGAGTGGCAGCCTGCCCCCGCTGGGCCCGCGGATTTACATCCGCGGCTCTGATGCTTTGGATGGCACCGTTGCGACAGGCCGGGCGTCACAGGCGGCCAAAGACGTACAAATACGGTAACCCCGCGGCCCCAATCTGCGCCCTTCCGATTGGACGGCACTGCCGCCCGTGGGCTCGTGTGGATAGCCCCCGGGTCGGTCCTCAGCAGGACAATCCCGTAAGATAGGGACGGGTGCGCCACGGCCGCCCCATCGGGCGGGATTCAGTCGATTCGGCTTCCGCGGAGGGCCTACGTACAAGACGGTCCGGAAAGTGCGAGCACAAAGATCTTGAACATCTGGGTAAAGAGGATCATCTGGATCGCCATCGGGGCCGGTCTGCTCATCGCAGGCGGCATGCGCATCGTGGACCTACAGGATAAGCAGGCCCTCTCCTCCAAGAAGAAAAAGAAGACCGCCCGGACCGTGAGCGTCGAGGTCACCCAAGCCCGCCGCGGCTCGCTGCGCGAGGACTTGGTGATCACCGGGGCCCTCAAGCCCAAAGAGCAGGTGGATATCACCGCCAAGGCGACCGGCCGAGTCGAAAAGCTCTACTTCTACGTCGGCGACCCGGTCAAAGCCGGCGAACTGGTTGCCGACCTGGAAGACGACGAGCTTCAGCAACAGGTCAACCGCGCTACGGCATCCATCGCTGTAAGCCGGGCATCGTCGTCACAACGCGAGGCCGAGCTCGAAAACGCCAAAGCCGAGCTGGACCGCGCCCAGAAGCTTCTCGACGACGAGTTGATCTCCCCGCAGGACCATGCCTCGACTAGGACGAACCTTGCAGTCGTCGAAGCCCAGGTCCAGTTGGCCTACGCGCAGACCGAGCAGGCCGAGGCCGAGTTGCGGGAGCTGAAAATCCGGCTTGAGCAATCCAAAATCTTCGCGCCCATGGGCGGCTTCGTTGCGATCCGCTACGTCGATGTAGGCGCGCTGATCAGCCCGACCACGCCCATCCTGCGCGTGGTGAATTTGTCGACCATGGTGACCCACGCCAACGTACCGGAACGCAACCTAGGCCGCTTGCGGGTGGGCAACCGGGCAGTCATCGCCATCGATGCACTCCCGGACCTGAGCTTCCGCGGGCGCATCGCCCGGATCGCGCCCGTGCTCGATGCCGCCACGCGGAGCGCTCTCATCGAGATCGACGTACCGAACCCGGACAATTTCCTCAAGGCGGAAATGTTTGTGCGCATCAGGATCGACACGGGTCTGATGCGCGAGGCGACACTGATTCCTCGCGAGGGTCTGGTCTATCGCGGCCAGCAGGCAGGCGTGTACGTCGTTGACGAGGACCGTCCCGTGTTTCGCGAGATCGAAACGGGGCTGACGAACGAGGACAATGTCGAGGTGCTGGCCAATTTGGAGCCAGGTGCGACCATTGTCGGGCGCGGTGCAGCGATGCTGGAGGACGGAGACCGCATCCGGGTCGCGGGTGCTGGGGCCCCCGGCCGTTCGAAGGAGGCCAAATCTCCTGGCACGGGCACCGCAACGAAGTCCGGCAATGGCCCGGGTACGGCGGCGCGGAACAGCGGTACGTAGAACATGGCAGGCGGCAGTTCGTCTGTAGCGACGTAGGAGTTCGAAATGAATCTTCCGGAGTTCTCCATTCATCGGCCGGTGACGATCTTGATGGCGTGCCTGATCGCCGTCTTGCTGGGTGCGATCGCCTTCGTGCAGATTCCCGTGGACTTGATGCCGGAAATGGAGTACCCGACCATCAGCGTGACCACGAGGTATGAAGGCGTCGCGCCGGAAGAGATGGAGACGTTGGTGTCGCGGCCGCTCGAGCAGGCGCTGGCGTCCGCACCCGGGGTCGAAGAGATTACTTCGCGTTCGAGCGAGGGCAACTCCAACGTGCGCGTTCGCTTCGTGTACGGCTCCGATCTCGATGAGGCCGCCAACGAGCTGCGTGCCCGCATCGACCGCCGCCGCGGGTCGCTTCCCGAAGACATCGACCCCCCCATTATGTACAAGTTCGATGTCTCGCAGTTCCCCATCATGTTCCTGAGCATCCGCTCGGACGAGATGGATGCCAAGCAGCTTCGTCACTTCGCGGAAAAGAACCTGCAGTACCGCTTCGAGCGTTTGCCGGGCGTAGCGCAGGCCCGTGTGTTCGGCGGGCTGCGGCGGCAGATTCACGTCTATCTCGATCTCAAGAAGCTTCGCGCCTTGAACCTGTCCGTCGTGCAGGTGGTGCAGACCCTGCGGCGCGAGAACCTCAACCGGCCGGTGGGTCCCGTCTTCGAAGGCCGCTACGAGGTGCTGCTGCGAACCCAGGGTGAGTTCAAGAATCTCGACGACATCCTCAACGTGGCGCTGGCCAGCCGCAACGGGGTCCCCGTCTACGTGCGTGACATCGCCACGGTCGAGGACTCCCACGAAGAGATCCGCTATGTGGTGCGCGTGAACGGCGAGTCGGCCGTGCGCATGTCTCTCTACAAGCAGTCGGGATCCAATACGGTCAAGGCGTCGGATGCCATCTGGCAAGAAATGGAGCGCATCAACGAAGCGGGGAAGGCCGGGGGGTTCCCCGTCACGATCGAGAGCACCTGGGACTCGGCGGAGTTCATTCGGGCTTCCATCAGCAACGTGATGGACGCCGCGCTGGTCGGCGCCGGCCTGGCCGTGTTCGTTTTGCTCTTCTTCCTGCGCAGTATTGCGAGCACTCTGATCATCGGTACGGCGATTCCGATCTCGGTGATCGCGACGTTTGCGCTGATGTACTTCAACGGGTTCACGCTGAACACCGTCTCCTTCGGCGGCTTGGCCTTGGGAGTCGGCATGTTGGTGGACAACGCCATCGTCGTTCTCGAGAACATCTTCCGCCTGCGGGAGAAGGGACGACCGCTCAAGGAAGCCGCCGTACTGGGGAGCAGGCAAGTGGCGACGGCGATTACCGCTTCCACGTTCACGACCATTGCTGTTTTTGTGCCCGTGCTGTTCATGGGCGGCGTTTCGGCCCAGACCTTCCAGCAACTGGCCTGGGTTGTTTCGTTTGCCCTGCTGTGCTCGCTGCTCATTGCGCTAACTGTAGTACCCGTACTGTGTTCGCGCTTTGTTGCGGTACGGGGGGCCAACGGCGCGGGTGGTATGGGAGCCAAACTGGGGCGGAGCATCGCGGCGATGCAAGACCGCATCATCGAGCGCTACGGTCACGTGATTTTGTGGGCGCTCGATCACCGCGCGGTCGTTGCCGGAGTCGCGGTCCTGCTGTTCGTTGGCTCGTATCAGCTTATGCCTCTCATCGGAGTCGAACTGCAGCCTGCGGTGGATGAGGGACAGATCCGCGTTTACGTGGAGTTGGAGCCCGGCACGCGCATCGAAGTCACCGACAACACCATGCAGCGCATGGCCGATATCGTCCGCGAAGTCGCGCCCGAGGCCGAGTACGTCATGACCGAAGCGGGAAGCAACAGCACCTACTACTTCCGCGGTACGAACTCCGGACGAATGCGGGTCGACCTTATCGACCAGAGCCAACGCGATCGATCCGCGGCCGAGATCGCCGCGTTATTGCGGCCAAGGATGCAGCTTGAACCGGGCATGCTGGTGCGCACCCGCGTCAGCGGTGGTTTGTTCCGGCGGCGCGGCTCTGAAGACGGCGACCGGCTCACGATCGAAGTCCGCGGGCATGACATCGAAGTCGCGCAAGACCTAGCCCAGCAGGTCCGCGAAGCCATGCTCGCGACGCCGGGCGTCGTGAGCGCGCAGTTGAGCCGGCCGCCGGGCATGCCCGAGATGCTCGTCACCGTCGATCGTGCCAAAGCCAGCAGCCTCGGTCTGCCGGTTTCCCAGATTGCTGAGACCCTCGAGACCGCGGTCGGCGGAACCCGCGCCTCTCTCTACCGCGAAGAGGGTGACGAGTACGACATTCTGGTTCGCTTGCGCGAAGAGGACCGCATGAGTCTGAGCCAAGTTTCCCAGGTCCCGCTCACGCTGCCTGACGGCCGCACCATCCCGGTCGAGAGCGTCGTTATGATGCGCCGCCAAGAGGGACCGACACAAATCACCCGCGCCGACCAACAGCGCATGATCGAAGTTACGGGCACGATCGCCGACCGCGACCTCGGCAGCATTGTCGGTGATCTCAAAGAGGCCATCGCCGCCATGAACATCCCGCTCGACTACGAGCTCCGCTTCGGCGGCGAGTACGAGGAGCAACAGGAATCCTTCCAGCAGATGACGTTCGCCGCAATTCTGGCTTTGGTGCTGGTGTACATGGTGATGGCGGCGCAATTCGAATCGCTGCGCGACCCGTTCATCATCTTGTTTTCGATCCCGCTGGCCGGCATCGGCGTCGTGACGATGCTGATCTTCACCGAGACCACCTTCAACATGCAGGGCTTCTTGGGGTTGATTGTGCTGGTCGGAATCGTCGTCAACAACGCCATCGTGTTGGTGGACTACACCAACCTGTTGCGGCGCGAGCACGGCTACTCGTTGCGCGAAGCGGTCGTGATGGCGGGGACCCGCCGGCTGCGGCCCATCCTAATGACCACGGTGACCACGGTGCTTGGATTGACCCCGATGGCGCTGGGCCTGGGCGAGGGCGGCGAGTTGCAGGCGCCCATGGCGCGCGTGGTCATTGGCGGTCTGACGACCTCCACGCTGATCACGCTGGTGTTTATCCCGGTGGTCTACTTCACCTTGGAGGGCTGGTCAGAGACGGCCCGCGCGCGCAAGGAAACCGGAGCGGGCGCCGACCTTCACCCGGCCGAATCGGCGGGCGACTGAGCAGCCCGGCTGTAAGGAACCGAGCCGTGACCGTAAGGGAGCGGTCCGGCACGAACCCCGAGGTCGAAGACCTCCCGGCCTGCATTTCTCATAGCGTGCTTCGACCGTCAAGTGGTGAGAGACGCAGGCTAGAGCCTTCCGGGGAGCGTTCGGGTTTCGTGCCGGACCGCTCCCTTACGGTCACGGCTCGGTTCCCGGTCACTTCTTACCGGGCACCAGGTTGCCGGCAATATACACCGCATCGATCGTTCGAGAGTTCTTGATGTCGTCGAGCGGGTTCTCGTTCAGTACGATCATGTCGGCCCACTTGCCTTGGGCCAGCGTGCCCAGGCGATAAAGGCTGAGGCACTTGGCGGCATCCCCGGTGGCCGAGACGATGGCCTGCATCGGGCTCAGCCCAGCCTTCACCATTAGCTCCAACTCCAAGTGTTCGAAGTAGCCCTGAAAGCGCGCCGGCGGACCCGTGTCGGTCCCGAACGCGATGGTCACGCCCGCGTCGGCCATCTTCTTGAGGTTCTTCGATGCGACCTCGAGCGCCGTCTTGTACTGCTGCGCGCTCTTGCTCTCTTGGATTCCCTTCTGCCGCGCGGGGTCCTTGAGCTGTTCGATGACCTCGGGGTCCGCATCCTTCAAGAAGAACGGATCACTGAAGAAGTCCGGCTCGCTCTCGTAGACGAACGTGGAGACCTCGCGCGTGAGCGTGGGACACAGGCAAACCTCGTCATTCACGAGCTTTCGGATCAGAGCGTCATCCACCTCTTCGTCTCGGATGCTGTGAACGATGAAATCGACCTCGGAGTCGAGCAATGCCTTGGCATCGGCCTGGTAGTAGAGATGGGCCGCGACTTTGTAGCCGCTCCCGTGGGCGTGGCTGATGATGGCCTGATAGACGTCCGGCTTCATCTTGGGGGAGCTGCCGAGATTGTCGTCAACGCGGATCTTGATCCAGTCGACCTTCATGGCGGCGTTTTCGTCAATCATCTTGCTCGCCGCCGCGGGAGTCGCC
Source organism: Bryobacterales bacterium (assembly GCA_965261065.1). Taxonomy (GTDB): domain Bacteria; phylum Acidobacteriota; class Terriglobia; order Bryobacterales; family UBA6623; genus JAKZVK01. Next base: position 2,030,118 of record OZ253444.1, read on the forward strand.
GCGTCCACGACCTTCCCGGCGACATAGAGGCGGGCCCGGTCGAGGTTGGCCGTCTCCTGGGCGTCGCGGACTTTCGCCCCGGCGTCGCCGTCGCCGCCGAGGCTGTTCACGGTGGTCACCCCGTAGCGCGCATACAGCCCGAGTTGATCAAGGATATTCTCTTCGGTATAGAATTCCGGCTTGGCCTCGAGTCCTTTGGTGGCCCCCACGTGCGAGTGCGCGTCGATCATGCCCGGCATGATCGTCTTGCCCGTGACGTCAATCTGGTTGGCCGTGGGCGGCGGGGGTAAGGACGACCGCGGTCCCACGGCTTCAATGCGGCCGTCGCGGACCACCAGCACGGCGTCTTCCATCGCGGGATTGCCGGTGCCGTCAATCACCCGGGCACCCACGAACGCGTAGAGGCCCTCTTCGGGCTCGGGCGGTGGTCCGCCGCATGCTCCCAGAACGCAGAGCGCCAAAACAAGCAAAACCATCGACCGGATCTTCATGATCTCCTCCACAGGGAACCCTACCACAGCGTGCGGGCAGGTTCAAACAGCAAGGGCGCTCCGCGACGCCAAGAGGTTGCGGCCAAGCCGGGAACAATTCTACCCGCCGGCTCCTGGTGGAGCCCCGGAAGCGGTCTATTCAACCTGCCCGGTGCACCGCGTGGGTACCCTGTGCCGCGGTGACGAGGTCATCTTGTGTCTGATTCGCCGGAAGGGACTGGCCGCACCCGGCTCGTACCGCTCCAACGGATCTGCTCCAGCGTTCTCTCGAGTCCGGCGGCCACGTCGGCGTGATCGTCGATGACGTTAGTTCTCTCGGAGAGGTCGCTCGATAGATCGAACAACTGGTAGGGCTTCTCGAACGGTCTCCCCCTGGGTTGCTCCCGTCCGCCCGAGCCATTGCCTAGCACGAGCTTCCACTGCCCGTCGCGAATCGCGAACATGCCGCCCGAGGAGTGATGGATCACCGGTGCGCGTGGGGATGTCCAGCCCTCTCCCCGCAGCAGGGGCAGGATGCTGAAGCTGTCTTCGGCGGCGTTCTTCGGCGTCTGTGCACCAACGATCTCCGCAACCGTGGCGAAGACGTCCGTGAGGCAGATCGTCTCGTCGCTTTGCGAGTTGGGCTCGATGGCGCCCGGCCAACGGGCAAAGAAAGGCACGTGGTGACCGGCTTCCCAGATGTCGGCCTTGGTCCCACGGAAGACATAGTTGGCCGTATGATGGCCGGCATTGTAGGCCTGCACGGTTTCGTCACTGACGTGATCGGCGGCTTTAGCATCATCTTGCCGGCGCATGAACGATCCGTTGTCGCTGGTGTAGATGACCAGAGTGTTGTCGCGGAGCCCGAGTTCGTCGAGAGCCTTCAGCACCTCTCCCACAGTCGAATCTACCTGGGTGATGAAATCGCCGTAGGGGCCGAGCTGCGTCTTGCCGCGAAATCGCCGGTGGGGCAGTACGGGCTTGTGCGGTGCGGTCAACGCGAAGTAGAGGAAGAAGGGCTCCTCGAATCCCGCGCGACGCTTGAGATACGCCACCGCCTGCTTGCGCAGATCATCGAGGCAGTCCTCCATCACCAGGTCAGGGCCGCGCTCACCCTTGCGAAGAAACGCGGGGAACGGCTGCGCGGCCTGCGTGAGCGTAGGCGCTTGGGTCGGCTTGCCGTCCCGCAAATAGAAATAGGGTGGAAAGTCGAGCGAAGCCGGAATGATGAACGAAAAATCGAATCCGCGCGTGTGGGGCCCGTCGCTCACCGGCCTGCTGAAATCGAAGCTCTTGCCGTCGGGCGCCTTGGCGTAGCCGAGGCCGAGATGCCACTTGCCGACCATACCCGTGTGGTAGCCGCGCTGCTGCAGGAACGACGCTACCGTCGGCCGGTCCTCCTCGATGAGCGGTTCGCTGTAGCCGTTCAGCACGCCGCTCTTGAGGCGCGTTCGCCAGGCATAGCGTCCGGTGAGCAGCCCGTATCGCGTCGGTGTGCAGACCGCCGAGGGAGTGTGCGCGTCGGTGAAGGTCACCCCCTCACTCGAAAGGCGGTCGAGATACGGCGTCGGAATCGACGACTTCGGATTCAATGCGTGCACGTCGCCGTAGCCCATGTCGTCGGCGAGGATGAAGACGATGTTGGGCGTCTTCGGCGTGGCCGGCCCTGGAAGCAGGACGGCCAATGCGGTCAGGGCGGTGAAGACGAGGCGTGTCGTTGCAAGAGCCATATGTGAGCCATCAGGGTGATCGTCGGGGTCGATCCCGCCGCACTCAACCCCACTTCATCTTGCTGCGCAGGACCTCGAAAAACCGCTGCCGCCGGGGCTGAATGATCTGTACGCGGTGGCCTGCCAATCGCGTCTGAATGCGGTCTTCCAGTTTCACTTCGATGCCGACTTGCCCGTCGATCGTCAGGTAGGAGTCTCGCTCCCCACCGCGCAGGACGATTTCGACTGTCGAGCTATCCGGTAGCACCAGTGGACGGTTCGTGAGCGTATGCGGGCAGATCGGCGTTACGCAAACGGCCGCCACAGAAGGATAGATGACCGGTCCCCCGGCCGAGAGTGAGTAGGCGGTCGAGCCGGTCGGCGTGGAAACAATCAGCCCGTCGGCGCGGTAACTGCATACGAACTCCCCGTCGACGAACGCGTCCATCAGTAGCAAACGCGCCACTGCACCTTTGTTCACAACGACGTCGTTGAGCGCTTCATGGGCCCCCAGCGAACGGCCGTAGCGGATGACCTCTGTGCGCAACACCGAGCGGCTCTCGGTCTCATAGTTACCCGCGACCACCCTGTCGAGACGCGGAATCAACTCCTGGGGTCCGGTGGTCATCATGAAACCCAGGCCCCCCAAGTTCACGGCGAGAATCGGAGTCTGATCGTCCCCGACCGCACGGGCCGCCGAGAGCAATGTGCCGTCCCCGCCAAGCACGATGACGAGGTCGAAACCCTGTGGCGGCAGGCTCTCGCGGTCAAACCCATCCTTGCGGCGCAGGTAGCCGGCGGTCACCAGGTCGCACTCGAACTCGATCCCGCGCTGATCGAGCCACGCGGTCAGATCCGAGATGATCTCGGGCATGTTCTCCTGGTTAGGCTTGGAGAGGATGCCGACTTTGCGGACGGCCTTAGCCTTCGCGTTCTGCGCCATAGATGAGGAATTCCTTGTTCCCTTCCGCGCCCAAGATCGGGCTTTCCTGCCGCAAGACTTTGCGAAATCCAAGCTGCCGGACTGCTTCGGTCACCTTCGCGATCACCCTCTGGTGCTGAGCCGGGTCGCGGACGATGCCTCCTTTGCCGACCTCACCCTTGCCCACCTCGAACTGCGGCTTTGCCAGCACCACAACTTCCGCCGCCGGGCTCATCAACGGCGGTAGAGCCGGCAGGATCAGCGTCACCGAGATGAAACTGACGTCGCAGCAGACGAAGTCCACCCGCTCCGGCACAACCTCCTTCGTCAGCCGGCGGGCATTGACCCGCTCGTGGACCGCGACTCGCGGGTCTTTCCGGAGCTTCCAGTCAAGCTGCGCCGTCCCTACATCGACAGCATAGACTTTCCGCGCCCCATGCTGGAGCAGGCAGTCGGTGAAGCCTCCAGTGGAAGAGCCGACATCGAGGCAGATCTTGCCGCCGACGTCGATGCCAAACCCCTCGATCGCCGCCTCGAGTTTCAGGCCGCCCCGGCTCACGTATTTCGCGGGACCGCCCAGCAACCGCAGTTCGACGCCCTCGTCAACCCGCTGGCCGGCCTTGGTCACCTTCTGCTGGTCGACGAGCACCTGCCCGGCCATGATCATCGCCTGGGCTTTCCTGCGGGACTCAGCGAAACCGCGCTCGACGAGCAGTCGATCGACCCGTTCCTTCATGACGTGCGGCTGACGATTCTCTCCGCGATCTCTCGCAACCGCTGCGCCCGCTCGCCGAACCTCTTTATAGCGCCGAGCGCCTGGTCAAGATGCTCCGCAGCCTGGCGGCGCGAGGCCTCCACGCCGTACAGCGCCGGGAACGTGGCCTTCTGTTGCGCGGCGTCTTTGCCCGCCGTCTTGCCAAGGTCCTGGGATGTCGCGACGACATCGAGGACATCGTCCACGATCTGGAATGCCAGACCGACGTGCTCGCCGTAGCGGCTCAGCGCGTCGAACTCCTCCTTCGACGCCCGGGCGTAGATGGCCCCAATCCTCACCGAAGCGCGAATCAGGGCGCCGGTTTTCGATCGGTGAATGTACTGTAGGTGCTTCGCTTCAACAGGCTTGCCTTCGGCTTCGAGGTCCGCCACCTGCCCGCCGATCATGCCGTCGACGGTGCCGGCGGCTTTTGACAGCTCGGCCAACATGCGCACGCGCCGCTCCGACGGTACGTCCTCCATCTCCGACAGCACTTGAAAGGCGAGGGTCAGCAACGCGTCGCCGGCCAGCACAGCCATGGCGTCGCCGAAAACCTTGTGGCAGGTAGGCCGGCCGCGGCGATAGTCGTCGTTGTCAAGCGCGGGCAGGTCGTCGTGAATCAACGAGTACGTGTGCACCAGTTCGAGCGCGCAGGCCGGCCGCTCGACCCCCTCGGTATCGTCGGAGACCGCCTCGGCTACCGCCATCGCGACAATCGGCCGCACGCGCTTGCCGCCCGCGAACAGGCTGTAGCGCATCGCTCGGTGGATCGTTTCCGGGTGGGTGCGCTCGGAAGGAACGGCCTGTTCGAGAGCGCCGTCGACCAAGGCCCGGCGGCCGGCGAGGTATTCGTCGAGGGTCACTCGCCCGGCTCGCCGTCTTCCAAACTGAAGGGCTGCGCTTGCACGCGGCCCTCTTTCTTGAGCAGCACCTCCACCTTCGACTCCGCCTCTTCGAGCTGCTTGCGGCATGTCTGGCTCAGATGGACGCCTTTCTCGAACAACTCCAATGACTTCTCGAGCGGCAGCTCCCCGCCTTCCAGCTCCTCGACGATCTTCTCGAGCTGCGTGAGCCCTTCCTCAAAAGACGGCCCTTTCTCGGTCTTCTTGGCCATGTAGGATTTATTGTAGGCAGCCCACACGCCCGCCGCCACCAAACGCTATAGTCTGACCACACGCGCATGACCACGCCAACGGCACGCCGCCTTCGATTCCGGAAAGCAGCCTTCTGTTTGGCTCTCGTCGTGCTTTTGCTCTGTCTCGGCGAGTCCTTGCTGCGTCCGGGGGCGCCAATCCACCTCGCCGGGATTCAGAGTACCTACATCTACGACGACGAACTCGGCGTCAGGCTCGATGACGGCGTGCAGGCGCTCAAGTTGAGCGACCACCTCGAAGAGATCCGCACTAACGAACTTGGGACGGTCAACTTTCAACAATCCTTCGAGGCCTATGAGTCGCGCGTCTTTGCCCTGGGCGACTCCTACACCCAGGGGACCGGCCTACCGCCCGACGCCTCCTACCCGTTCCAACTTGACTTGCGGCTCAACCTCGGCGAAGACGGTCTCTACCATCGCAGCTATGCCGTCGTGAATCTCGGCTTGGCCGCATACGGGGCCGAACAGTCACTGATTGCGCTGCGCCGTTACGCCGAGCGCCTGGGCGCACCGCAAGTCTGTCTCTATCTCGGGTCAGAGAACGACTACTCGGATGACCGGCTGTTCCGCGCCGGGTATCGGCACCGCCACATCGTCCGGGGCAGCCCAGGCTGGGGCTGGATGGCCGAGCCCTTGCTCTGGGCCGGCGAGTTCGAGCTGGTGAAGCGCCTGAAGATCGCCGCTTCGCAATGGCTCCGGCGAGAGATCCTGGCCCCCGACACCGGTGCCGCGGTTGAGCCAGGCACACCGCGAACATCGGTGGCAGAGCTTTCCTGGCCCGCGATTGAGAAGATCCGTTCTGTCTGCGAAGGTTACGGAGCGTTGTTGATCCTCAGCTGGACGCCGGGCGATTCGCCGTCTTATGCCTGGCTCCGGACGCGCTCCGCCGACGAAGGTATCGCGTTTGCCGACTGGTGGCCCGCCGTCGAGTCCGTCCGCCAATCCACTCCCGACATCCCTCTTGCCAACCCCCATTCCGGCGGACACTGGCGAACCTGGGTCAACCGCCTCATCGCCGACGCCTTCGCACGCGAGATCAAGCGGGCAGCAGATCCTCAGCCGGCCGGCAACTAGGGGCTCCGCACAACTCCGTTGAGTCCGAGCGACGGGTCGCGCGACGTGATCGGGTCGGGTACCGGGGATTGCGCCCCGGCACCCTCCCACACCACCGGACGTACGGTTTTCCGTATCCGGCGGTTGGACCCAGCGGCTGTCCCTACCCGCCGCAAGACCGGCAGGCCGCCAACCATCGACTGCCTCCCGTGCCTCGTGCATCGCTTTCTGTCGGGATGGACGCGACACTCACCCTGGCTCCCACCGGCCTCGGCCCGCCACGGCTCCACCGCTTCTGCTTCGGCCTGCTCCCCGTTTCGTTCCCCTTCACAGGGAAGAACCTTGCGGCCCGGGACTCCGGGAAACCTCGTCGGTGCTTATGTCAGTCGCTCCTCTAGCTTTGCTCCTTGGTCCTTCGGCCCTTCGCTCCAGCGGCATTACCCGCCTTCCTCGCTACTATGGCCTCTGCTGACTTCTCCTCCGCTCTCACCAAGGAGCCCTCCCCAGGTAAGGTGCTGTTTCTGTCCCTTCATACCGTCCGGCTCTACCTCGCACGTCTCGGATGGACATGGGGCTTCACTGTGGCCAGCAAGCTTACCGCCCGTACGCGGCCTCTCTGCCGATTCGTGTTCCTACGGTCAAAGGTTTGTTCCCCGCTTCCTTCGGCTTGGCCGCGCGACTTGCACCCCACGACTTCCACTCTGCGGTTCCCTACGGTTACTTCCATCGGTCCCGGTGAGTACGTTGCAACTCACAAGAAACAGCCCATGCTGGGCACACTGGCGCAAGGCTCCAGCCTTGCCGAGAACCGATTCCTCGGTTCTCAGGTCCGCGAAGAGGCACTCACGCCCCGCTTGCCTTGTTGGACCTATTAGGTGACAGCTACCACCAAACCTTTCCCACCGAGGTATGCAACCGACAACTTTCGCAACTCACCGCATGACACCTCGCTGCTCTGCGCTGACAGGTATATGAGCTGCGGCCAGTGAGTTGGCGGTTGCTTTGGCCCAGAACACAGCTGAGTGACTTCGTCCAGATCAGCTCGAAAGAATAATAGCACTCCGTCAAGTCGGCCGGACCGCGACATCGGCATTTCTACCACGCTTTTGAACAAGACTCGGTCAACCTTACTCAGGTCACCCATTTTGAAGGGCACAGGATCGCCAAGGAGCTTGAGTTCGTCTGGCCCAAACTCCCTAAATGAGGCGGCGTATACCCGCTCGGCAAGATCATTCTGTAGGCTCACCCGCCGCACGTAGTTGGTATACGATCTCATGTCTAGCTTATAACGCTCGCCAACTGTCTGTACACCCCGCTCTTTCAAACGATAGCGCTCCACCGCCTCTTGACTCTCTATCGGCACGGCAAATCCGTGAATGGCCCGCGGTATGAACTTCCCTGCCCCGTCACCACAGTAAAGTTTTCTTAACCAGTAGTTCTTGAGCAAAATACCCTCGTCAAAAACCTCATCTCCGATGAAGTCACTCACTACGAGATCTACGCTACCCACTCGCGATGCAGTCTCAGCGGCCAACACATCGCCGCGAATGAACTCAACCGCCTCGCCAACGCCGTTAGCGCGTGCAAGGGCCTTGGCCATGTGTACAACGGGCCGTACATCAACGGCCCAAACGCGGTCTGCTCCCAGGCGCGCCGCGACGATTGCAAACAAGCCAAGCCCACAGCCAGCGTGGAGAACCCTCATTCCTGGGTGCACGCTACGCCGGAGTACCTCCAAATAGGCATCCATCTTCACGAAGTCACTCAACATGTAGTAATAAAGCATCGGCGGATAGAACTGGTCCTCGGGCCTAGCTCTCTCAGAATCCTCAATCACACCTGCCCGATTCATCGCCTTGAGTCTCGACTCCACCACGCTCGCCTTTCCGAATCGCGCAGCCAGTTCAGCGATCAGCGGCTCCCGCCCCCGGTCAGGACTTCTCACCAAGGCTTCTAGGATAGCGAAGTCAAGGTCGTCGATCCCATAGGTTTGCTCGGTACGCAGCGACAGCGCGACAAGATTTGACCCGGACTCGTCCCACCTGAAGTAGACCTCATCACTTTGTCTTAGCATCGGTTGGGTCCGCTGGCACTCGCTCGTCGACTAAATCTGTGAAAATCCTATCCATGTGCTCCCTCATGTTCAAGTACGCTTCTCTTAACGCCGGAATACGTCATATGCGGGTTGGGATATACTCTTTCCAGCCCGGCCAGACAGTCTCAGGAAGGTTCTTGACCAGGATTTCCATTTTGGCCCTGGCACGGCCACAGTATACACCCGCTCCGCTCCGAACAGCACGTCCTTTCACGCTGAACCCTGCACATCACCTCTGCTGGTAGTCGCCAGAGCTGGTTCGACCGCTCACAGTCGTTGATTGAGCGGCTTGAACGGCGCTCCGGCCGACACTGCTCCTTGCGAAACCTTTTGGAGCCAAAAGCTGTTGATCCTCACTCCGGCAATGCTACCCACTCGGCAGCGGCAGCGCCCAGATCTTGTGCAGCATGTCGCCGAACAGCCGCCGGTTCAGATGTCCCTCCGCCAATAAGAGCCAGTAATACCGCGCGTGCTTGACCAGCCGACCGCCGGTCTTCATCAACCTGTGTTGCAAGCTCGTCAGCGACCAACTCTTGATTCGCTGCGGAAGCCCCAGCCGCCGCCAAAGATTGCCCAGGTTGTAGGCCAGCACGCTCAGTTGCAACCGCACTTCGTTGGCCCGAAATCGATGGCACGACAATCGCGTCCAGTGCGTCGCCTGCTTGCCTTCCTTGATCCACTGTTCCGCCGTGCCGCGCTTGTTGTAGAAGCGCACCACCGAGCGGCTCGGCAAGCTCATGCTCGTCACGATGAATCCGACGCGCGGGAACAGCTCGCCCTGGTGATGCTCGACCTTAGCGACGATCCGCCTCGCCTGCGACCAACTCTCCGCCTGATAGCGAAAACTCTTGTAGCGCACCAAGGGCTTGCGGGAAGGCCTTCCCGGCGGGCGAAACAGGATGTCTTCGATCTCCAGCTCCAAGCTCTTGTTGGCCGGAATGCGAATGGCGTACTGTACTCCGCGTTCCTCCGAAGCCTCATAAACTTCCGGCTTCGCAAAGGCCGCATCGCCCCGGAAGGCGACCTGCTTGCCCGCAGCCTGTTGGCGCTCGATCTCCGGCAACAAGAGCTCATCCCAGTCCTCGGCGCTGTGCACGTTGCCTGGACGCAGCTTGGCAGCGAGGCAATCACCATGACCGTTGAACAAAAGCAACGGGTGGTAGCAGACCGACTCGAAGTGTCCGTTGTAGGCACTGCCTTCCTGTTGGCCATGGACCGGACTCTCGGTGGAGTCCAGGTCCAGAACGACCCGCTCGGCGTCGTCGAACGCTTCCGCTTGCCCGACCAGCTCTCGGTTCAGCGCCATCAGCCCCAGCAGGTTCTCTTCGCTCGCCAGCATCTCCGTCTCGAAGCCGTGCAGCGTCGAGGTCAAGGCCGCACCGCGATCCCAGATCTTCTGCGAACCGATCAGCCGAAACGTCGGATCGATCGAAACCCGCTCGGCGTCGTTGAGGTCCTCGTAGCCGGCGAGTCGGCTGTAAACCGACTGCCGCAACAGATCAGCGAGCGTGAACTGCTTGTTTGTGCCTTGCCGGGAGTCGCTGAGATGCTCGTCAATCAGTTCTCCGAGACCGAGCCGTTCGTCCAGTTCGCGAACCAAAATCAGGCCACCGTCGGAAGTGACGTGCGATCCCTGGAAATCGACTTTGAGAAGTCCATTGAAACTTAGCTGGAATGGCTTGGTTTGTTTTTCACCCATTGGGTGTTGGCCTCCATGGCGTCCTCATCGGGCTCTAGCTCCTATGAATAAAGACGCTCAAGGCCGCTGGAAGGTTGGGATGTCAAACATAAAATTGAAAATGCGGGCTTGATGCTGTGTTGTACGGTAACATTCTCGTAGTGGTCGATGATGGAATGAGCAAGCAGCGTGCGAGCGGCGTCCTTTTCTCCCCAGAACTCCGGCAGTAGTTCCGGCTCCTTCAGCAACAGTTCGTTCACACGCAGATTCTGATCTACGATTTGGTTGTACGTACTAGCTTGGATGGAGCTCAACAGCGCTCGCGTCTGCCAGATCAGCACTCCCATCGTGGCAAGCAGGATCACTACCGTAATGTTCTCCACTGTAAAGCTCTCCACGGCTACCGACAGAATCTCGACGATCTTCATGGTTGTCATCTGGTTTAGTCTCCTTGATTGTGGTATTATACCGGTTTCTGGTGTCCCCCTTGTGACTGACGCGTTGGCAGTGGCAGAATGGTTGATCGTCGGATTGTGCCTGTCATTCTGGCTGTTGTGGTGAGCAGACTGCGACGGAGGGAGAATGCGATATCGCTTCGATGTAAAGACCCCAGACTTGATCGTGTGGAAGGGACATATTGTGATGTCCAGGTCGGAAAAGCCGTTCTTCGAAAAGCTTTTTCGGCGAGTATCGAGACTTCGGCCGAAGAAGGTTCTTGAAATCTGGTACGGCCTCGGCATTTCTGCCCAGTGAATACAGGGATATTTGCAGCCTTTGGAACATCATATCGTTGAGATCGACACACAGATCTACAAGGACCTTGAATCGTATGCAGCAAAAATGAAGTCTGTGTTAGCGATTCGAGGAAGCTTCTGGACTTTCAAAACGACTACTCAGTACGATTTCATCTTGCCGGGTATCCACTTGACTCAGGTGACCCCAACATCTTGTAGTTGGGCTCACAGCGTCTTAGCGTCCCAATCGGCGACGATCGAGCGGTACGGCGTCGGCTCCACCGCCATGGCCTGCTGCACAAGGCGGTAGAAGAGCTTGCCCCGACTGCGTGATCTGCGCCGATTGAAGCGGAACACGAACTCGTCGAGATAGTAGTCCAGATGCTCGTGGCTGACCGCCCCCTGATGCGTGCCCAGCATCCAGCGCTTGAGTAGCGAGATCGCCAAGTGCACCCTCGGCAGTAGCTGCGAGGCCTGCTCGCGGCGGTTGTTAATCGAGATGATACGACGCTGGTAGTCCTTCTTCTTGAGCGGATCGTAGCCCGACCAGTTGTCGGTAACAACCACGCTGCCCGGCTCGACCGACTCCTCGACGAAGGGCATCAAACTGGCCGCCGAGGCGTTCTGAACGCGCTGCATGCGGATGCGCCCCAGCCCGGTGCCTCTCTCTTCCGCGGCGACTGCAATCAACGCTTTACGCTCGGTCTGCCGGCCGATTACCCCTTCTTCTTCAGCGCCCCAGTAGGTCTCATCGACCTCGACGAGGCCCGTCAATCGCTCCCGCCCCGGGCGCACCATCGCTCGCCTCAGCTTGTGCATCCAAGGCCAGGCGGTTTGGTAACTGCCCAGTCCCAGAACGCGCTGTAGACCCAGGGCGCTGGCCCCATTCTTCTGCGTGGTGATGGTCCACATCGCCCGGAACCACAGCCGCAGCGGCTTGCGTGTGTCTTGAAAGATCGTGCCGGCGGTGACGGAGGTTTGCCGCCCGCAGCGAGCGCATTCGAACCACACTTTGCGCACCGGCCAAGCGCGCTCATGCCCACACCTTGGACAGCGGAAACCCTCTGGCCAGCGCAAGGCGAACAGATAGTCGCGGCAAGCCTCCTCGCTCGCAAAGCGAGACTCGAATTCGAGTTGGTCGCGCGGGTAATCCTCCACCAGGCCCTACACTACATCTTGGGGTCACCTGAGTCAAGTGGATACCCAGCTTCATCTTTAACGATCCCTTCGAGTATGGTGCGACTGATGGTGCAACAAAGGAGCAAGAAAGGTCCTACTACACAGCCAAAGCCGATCGCATGAGAGAATTGTGCGCACCGTCTGCAATCGTTTGTCAACCCCAGTTTTGGTGGCACAAGCCTGAGACAATGCGAGGCTTTCGGCTGAAGTTGCACGAGAGGTTGAAAGTGCCCCCATACTTATCTGCTGAGGGTATCTATACCGACCGAGCGGCCATCGTCTGTTGGCAAGCGGAAACGGTTCGCCGGCCCTCAAGTTCGGTTCAGTTAACGTTAACGAAGAAGTTGCGCTCGGCGCTCGCCGAATAGGGATAGCGGGGTGGCCAACCAACGTCGCGTCCGATCATTAACCAGCCACCGCCGCCGGCCGCGCCGACATCACCGCTTCGGGATAATACCTCTTCACCATCTGGCAAACCATCTCGGCCCGCCGCACGCGCTCGCGTGACAACCGCTCGACGGTATCCTCGATGTGTGTCCCAGCAGGGTAGATATCGGGCGCATTGCGCAGCCCAAGCTTCACGTACAGTGGCGCCGCGACGCGAATGAATTCCGGCACCTCGTAGTGCCGGATGAAACCGCCGAGGTTGTCCGGCGCCTCGACGTACAGGTCGATCGGCGCATCGATCACTGCCCGGATCGCGGCCAACTGCGGCAGCGTCAAATCGGAGGGAACATTGATGGTCGTCGCGCCGAGATCTTCCAGCAGCAGCGCCGAGGCCGGGTTCGTCGGCGCCATCATCACCGACGTCTTGATGATCAAGTCGGCGGGCAACTCGCCCGTCTCTTTGAGCTTGCCCATGACGGCCAGCAGGCCCAGGTCTGAGACAAGAATACTGTTGACGCCCAGCGCCATCGCGCGCCGCACGTCCTCGAGCGCGAAGACCAATTGGTCGGCCCCGCGCAAGCTCAATCCGATCGGCTTGCCCCCGTCCGCGCGCACCTGCGCCCCAATGTCGAACGTCGCGCGCGGGCCGATGAATAGATTGACCTCGACGTCGTTCGCCTCGCCGACCGCGACCATCTCCTTGATCTCGTCGTCCGTCAGCAGCATGATGCCGCTGCCTTGGCTGACGCGGTGCACCGGCACTGAGCGCTTCGCCGCCTCATCCAACACCGCGCGCAACGACCCCGGCCCCTCGGTGCTGGGAATCTCGATGCGATACTGCGCCCCGTCGGGGAAACGCTTCTCCGACGTCGGACAAACGGCCGGATCGGTCCCGGGCCACCCGTGATCCTCAAGCCAGCGGCGTGATTCGTTCATTGGATTTGTAGCCCCTCCCGATCGACTTCGCGTACAACCACCTCGCTCTGCTGGCCGGCGCGACTAAACTCATCGCGGACCAGGTCCAGCACCGACTCCGCTTCCTTCTCGTAGAAGACCAGCATCGCCGGCCCGGCGCCGCTCAACGCGCAGCCAAGCAGCCCCGGCGCTCTCAACGCGAGGATCGCCTCCATGCCGGGGACCTGCGCCATGCGGTGCGGCTGATGCATCCGGTCTTCAAACGCCGCCGGAAACGCCTCGCGATTACCCGTCGCCAGGCCCGCGACCAGCAGCGTCGCGCGCTGCAAGTTGAAGATCGCATCTTCGCGTGAGTAGCAGTCGGGCAGGACCGAACGCATGTGGTTCGTCGGCAGCTCGAACCCCGGACACACCACCGCCACGGCGAAGTCATCAGGGATCTCGATGCGCACGGCCCGCGTCACCCCGTCCGACCCGATCGTCGCCGTCACCGCCGAGCCCAGTACGCTGGCAGCGACATTGTCGGGATGGCCCTCGAGCCGCGCCGCCTCGTCGAGGATGCGGTGGTGGTCCCAGTCGAAATCCAAGTCGCGGCTGGCGATCACCACACCCGCCACCAACGCCGCCGCGCTCGAACCCAACCCTTTGCCCACGGGGATCTCGTTGCGGATCTCCAACTCGATCGGCGGCAGCTCTTTGTTCTGCGCCTTGGCCACCGCCAGGGCCGTCTGCCAGATCAGGTTGCTTTCGTCCAGCGGGATTGAGTCCGTGTCACGGCCCTGCGCGGTGATGCGCAATTCCTCGGCACGGCGGAAGCGGCAGTCTAGATGAAGACGCAGCGCTAGCCCAAGCGTGTCGAATCCCGGTCCCAAGTTGGCGCTCGAAGCCGGGACCCGCACCCTTGCTGCGGATAGCATGAGAATCGCCATTATAACGTAAGGCCCCGGGCGCCCTTGCTAAAGGGGTGCTAAGGTGGCCTGCACGGGCCTTGCCTCGGGCTGTACGCGCGAGCAGGCCGGCCCTATCGATCGCTACCCTTTGTCTATCGGAGGAATCGACTTGCACCGACGCAATTTCTTGCTGGGACTTGGCTTGGGGACGGCAGCCTGCCAAACGGGCCCCTCCGATGTGCAGACGCCGCGGCCCCGCATCGCCGCCATCATCACCGCCTACTTCGAGCGCTCGCACGCCGACGTGTTCTTCAGCCGCATTCTGCACGGCTACCGTCTCAACAAGAAGACCTACTACCCGCGCCTCGAGGTCGCCTCGATGTACCTCGACCAGACGCCGCCCAACGACATGGGCCACGACCTCGCCGAGGAGTACGGCTTCCAGGTCTACCCCACCATTTCCGAGGCGCTACGCCGCGGCGGCGACAAACTGGATGTCGATGGCGTCGCGCTCGTCGGCGAGCACGGCGAGTATCCGTTCGATGAAAAGGGCCGGCACCTCTACCCGCGTTACGAACTCTTCATGCAGGTCATCGAGACCATGAAGCAAGACGGCCGCACCTGCCCCATCTTCGTCGACAAGCACCTCTCCTACGACTGGAAGAAAGCGCGGGAGATGTACGACACGGCCAAAGCCATGGACATCCCGCTGATGGCCGGCTCCACCGTCTCCCTGGGCTGGCGCGTGCCTCCTCTCGAACTCGACGGCACCGCCGCACTCGACGAAGCGCTCGTGGTCGGCTTCGGGGTGACCGACGACTACGGCTTCCATGCTATCGAGGCGCTACAAGCGATCGTCGAACGCCGCCAAGGCGGGGAAAGCGGCGTCGAGTCGGTCCAGGGCTTCCGCGGCGCGAAGGTCTGGGAGCTTGCCGACCAGGGTGTCTGGTCGCGCGACCTGTTTGACGAAGCGCTCAAGCGAACACCCTCCCTAGTCGAAGGCCGTCCCGAGGATCTGGTGAAGGAGCCGGTCCTATTTCTCTTCACCTACCGCGACGGACTCAAGGGCAGCATCCTGATCTGCAACGGACTGTTGCGAAGCTGGGTCTTCGCCGGCCGCGAGAAGGGTTCGACCGAAATCCTCTCGACCGAGTGCCGCATCCAGTTCCACCTTCACGGCCACTGGGGATTCATGGCACGCAACTTCGAGAATCTGGTTGCGGACGGCGTCTTGCCGAACCCGGTCGAGCGAACACTGCTGACCACCGGCATCCTGGCCTTCGCGATCGACTCGCTCTACGACGGCTACCGCAAGATCACCACGCCCGACCTAGCCATTCGTTATCAGGCCTAATGGCCGCGATGGAACCAACCGCCGAACCGTCGGCCTAGCCGGGCTACCGCCATTCCACGGACAGCTTGGCCGACTGCGGCGGCGGGTCCGCGCCGATGGTGCGCATGGTGAACTCCGCACCGTCCGACGTGAACACGGCGTCGAGCCAGCCGATGGGAATGCTGTCCGCCAGAGGGATGCCCACCGCGGGAAGCTGGATGTCGTGAATGCCCTCGACGACCTCATGCTTGAACTTGTGCCAGTGCCCGTGGACGATCGCCTTGACCTGCCGGAACGGGGCGATCAGTTTCACGAGCTGTTCGGCGTCGAACAGGCTCTTGTCGTTGTCGTCGAGAGCGTGGTGCATCGCGAGGATCGTGGGGACCGGCGGCGTCCCGTCCAGAAACCGCCGCAGCCAGGCCCGCTGCTCGAAGCCCAGCAACCCGCCGACCACGCCGCCGCGGAACTGCGAGTCGAGGATCACGAAACGCACCGGCGCGTGCTCGACGACGACGATCGACTTGGGCGTAGCGATGTCGCCTGCCGCCTGCGAGGCAGGGGACGCCTGCGGCGGAAAGGCCGCCAGGAAGTTCTCGCGCTCATCGTGGTTGCCGAGCGTGAGGCACACCGGGATGCTCGCGGCCAGGGGCCCGATCAGGCTTGCGGCTTGTACGTAGTCCTCGGGCAGGCCGTGCCGCCAGGCCACGTCGCCGAGGATCATCGCCGCTTCGGGTGCGGTTTCAGGGGACTTTACGGCCTCGAGGACCTGCTCCACGGCTACGCGCAGGTTCTCGACCGGGTAGTCCGGCGGACCTCCCTCGGCCGGGTCCGCCGGCACGTGCGGGTCGGCCAGCAGCGCCCAGCGCACGGACGCCGTCTCGGGCCGCGGCATCGTGAGCCGCGTAATCAAGCCAGCGGGCTCTGTCGAGTGTTCGACGGCGAAAGAGTTCGTCGATGGTGTTAGGACTGGGATGGCACTCTCCGAGGACGGGCCTCAACCCAGCGGCGTGACATCGACGGCAGGGTTGGGCAGTTGGTCGAGGTTCCATGGTAGCGCTTCGTAACCGGCCCAGAATTTGGCGAGTGGCTAGGGTTTCAGAGCTTCTACAAGCCAAGGAACAGCAACGTCGCCCTTAAAGTAGTGTTGAGGGGCGTCAACGTTGGCGTACTCAAACCAGCTCTCCCGATTCAGCCCATCCGGCATCTCTTCACCATCGTGGCGCGCCGCCGGGTCACTGTATTTCGGATAGTAATGAATCGCTAGATTGTCTTCCGCACCCACCAGTCGATACGACGCACGTACTTTGTCAAGTGCATGAGTCGGACCGCCCTCGGTAATGATCAGCGGCCGCGGAGCCAGTGAAGCCACAATGTCGGGAAAGTCGAACCACTGCCAGATCCCCGGCACCCGGTGACCGATCCAGTTCATCGGCGGACGCCGGCCGCGCTCGTCGGGCTTGGTGTTCACGATCCCTCGTTGCAACGTAGGCGACAGAAAATCGTTGAACACGAAAGCCGCGATCTCCGGGTCCAGCACTCCCATCACCATCAACGGTTCGGTTCCCAGCGAGTGTCCGCTCAGGGCGATGCGCGTGCGATCCACAAACGGCCGATTCTTCAGCCAGCGAAGGATGTCCAATTTCTGGAACGCCGATAGGCCCAGGTAATGCCGCCCGAGTTCCAAAAGCTGCGCGCTGAACGCATTGCGGTCGTAGTTCGGCGCCATCCCGAGGCGTTCGAGGTCAGACGTCTCGGCGACCCCGGGGTTATCCACAACGACACTGACGATGCCCGCCTGCGCATAGCGGTTGGCCATCTTGTTCGGCTCGGCATGTCTCGGTTTGGCGAAGCGAGGGTGCAGTTCGGGTTCACCCGCCGTGCCTTCCTTGCTGCGCGTCGATCCGGGAAAGCACATGACCGCGGGTGCCGGCTTGTCTGCATCTACGCCATCGGGAATGAGCATCAGGAAGCGAACGACGCTGCCCGGCTCGGGATAGCTTTCCCACTTCTCGACGCGGTATCCGTCCCGCTCGGTCGTCGCCAGCTTCTTGGGCGGCGGCTGCTCGACGACGGCAGGAAACGCCATCAACTCGCCCATCTTCATCCTGACTTCGAGTTGCCAGGCTTCGCGGTGCGCGACGGAGAACCCTGGATCAAACTGCAGCTTCGGACGGGTGTGTTTCATGAGGTACTGGGTGAATCCACGCCCACTCATATAACGGCCATCAGGCCGGTCCGATCTGATCACCGCGTTCTCACGAATCTGCGCCTCGGTCAGCCTCACGTCGCCCTCCGCCGGGCTCGCGTGGGATGGAAGCACCACCCCAACGATGCACAGTGTTGCCATCAAACAGCGAGTTGGGATCAAACACTGAAGCCTCGTCCATTCGCTCATCGAGAGCCACCTCCGCACGCTCATGGTCGCCTGACTGACTGGGCCTTCCCCCGGTCCGAATCGATCCGCACCAATGTTACCAGCCGCCGGCGTTCTTGCCCCCGCCCACTCACAGGCCATGCACCTTCCTCACACGTCGTGGGACACCGTCAGTCAACGCCTTGAGCCGCACGAATCCAGCGTCATGACACGGGCAAACCCTTGACCGTCTCTTCACGGTCGCCGGCCGCGTAACGGACGACGTCGATCACGTCGATTACGAGTGAGATCGCATTCAGGCCGATCAACACCCGGACCCACACGCCGAACGCATCGTCGGCCGGGATCTGATCAAGCCGGGTCCACAGCCAAACGATCAGGGGAACCCAGAAGATGTGACCTGCGCCAAGCAGGCGCGTATAGCCGGTCAGCCCGGTCAAGATCACCATCATCGCGAACGACGCCGCCAACGCCGCTAGGACGGCCTGCGCCTCCACACGGGCCAGAAAGAACAGAGGAGCCGCCAGGTTCGCCGCCAGCAGTAGGATCATCCACACGCGTACATACAGCGGCGATCTCAGCAGCCCCAGGTTGAACTTCACAAAGCTATTCATGGTTTTTCCTCCCGATGGTTCTGATTCGTCGTTGGGCGACGCTCGTACGTCCGACAATGCAGGGGCACGGCACGCCGTACCCGGCGGCTTGAATGGACCACTTGACGCGAACACGGGCACAGCATGCTGTGCCCCTACTTTTCCGTTCGCCGGTTCCATCGGGATGTCAAGTCCGCAGCCGTTGGCTTAATTCGCCCACGGTAGCAGAACGACGGAAAGCCCGTTGGCTGGCAGGATTTGTCAGGATTTGGCAGGATTTGGCGCGGTTTTCGAGGAGATCCTAAAGATTCTTCATGTTCTTCACCCATGGGTCACCTCGCATGGCCCCCGCCGCGGATCGGTGACTGGAATGGGCAATCGGGCGGGTCCCTCACCGTCGGTGGGGCCCAGCGCCGAGGCACGGTCCTGTGCCGAAGGCGCGGCGCGTCCTGTTGCTTGAGGTGGGCAGGAGCGTAGGACCATCCGCGGATCTCAAAAACGAGATCCGCGCTACGGACTGAGCGGCCAAAGAAGTCGAGGGCCAGGGGTTTAGCAGGAGCAACCTTGCGCAGACGGACCCTCGCGGCCCTCGCGGTTCGGCCCGCACCGGTGTACAATCACGAACTGTGAGAATGGTCGCCAGCTTCAGGGAGCCGTTCAAGGCACATCTGGCGAGCGGGAGACTCAAGGCAGAGGGTATTCAGGCTGTTGTTCTGGACGAACATCTTGTGCGGCTCGACTGGGTCCTTTCGCAGGCGATCGGTGGGGTCAAGATTCAGGTTCCGGAGGCGAACCTGGAGGAAGCGCGCGAAGTCCTTGCGGCAGATTGTACTCAGGAGCTTCTTGCGATTGAAGGAGATCAAGCCGATGCTCCTCCCGACGCACTGTGTCCACGATGTGGGTCCGGCCTGATCTCGTCGCACCCTTATTCTCCGTGGTCGATCGTGCCGTCTATATTTTTCCTACTCCCACTGTTCTTTCGATGGAAGAAGTGGGCGTGCGGCGATTGTGGGAACAGTTGGTAGACCAGCGTCGAGAGTGAGTCTGAGCCATGGTTCCATCGCCCCTTCAGGGCTCGGTGTTTCTTGGTGATCTCTTCCTGGTTCCGCCGCAGACGGCGTCACCCTAGGCTAACGTCCAACGCCGCTTTGCGGCTGGGGTGTGATGGATGGTGGCAGCCATCGGGACTCCTTGTATTTGAGGCGAACTGGACATAGGACCATGCGCGGACCTCAAGACCGAGGGCTGGGCTCACCCCACCCAAAACCGTGTGGCGTTGGCCCCGTCTTGCCCTTACACTAGACCATTACCCGAGCACGAAACCCACACCCGACGACCCTGTCGAGGCGAGGAGTGTTATGACGATGGCGCAAATCCCGAGCATCGTGAGAGACGCGAAGGCGTCACCGAGGCGCGACCGTTTTCCAGGCCGCGACGGGCCGAGCCGGCGGGCACGGCATGCCGTGCCCCTACATTTCGACCAGCGCCGTTCTCGTTCTTGTCGCGGGCTGCCAGGCTCCCGCTCTCCAGGTCTCCCGGTTCCAGCCCTCCGCACTCCACCCCAACTCACCCTCTTCCTCCTACTCCTGCTATCAGCCACCACCGCCTTCGCCCAGTTCGAGACCAAGCTCACGGCCTCGGACCCCGGCAGGAACGATTTCTTTGGCGAGGCCGTCGCCATCAGCGGGGACTATATCGTCGTCGGCGTGCGAACCTCCGACGATGGTAACCGGGTGAATACAGGTGCGGCCTACGTCTTCAAGCGCATCGACGGCCAGTGGCAAGAGGTGCAAAAATTAGTCGCCTCAGACCACAGTGCAGGCGATTTCTTCGGGGAGTCGGTCGCCATCGATGGGGATCGGATTCTCGTCGGCGCGTTGGGGGTAGGTGGGCGTTGCCCGGCCGGCGCCAACTTCGGCACGTGCAATTTCGGGGCGGTCTACGCTTTCGAACGAATTGACGGCCAGTGGCAGCAGGTGCAAAAGCTAGAGCCCCCCAACCCGGTCTTTGTAGACCCTGGCGGCACTAGTTCGAATTCGGTTGGGTTCGGCTGGGAGGTCGCCCTCGATGGAGACCGGGCCGTGATCGGCTCGCCCCAAGACAACCAAGTGGATATCCAGGCCGGCGCCGCCTACTTCTACGTGCGGGAAAACGGCGAGTGGGTGCCAGAACAAAAGATCCTGCCCAGATCGGGTCTGTTTGCGTCGTTCTTCGGCACGACGATTGGGCTCGACGGGGACCGCCTTATCGTTGGCTCTCCTACCGACGCCGAGGCAGGCCCTCAAGCCGGCGCCGCCCACGTTTTCGAGCTGCGTGCGGGCCGATGGCAACGGATCGAGAAGCTGCTCCCGCCCCCGGTGACATCGCCCGACTTGGTTGAGAACGACACCTTTGCCCGCGAAGTTGCCCTCAACGGCGACTGGGCGTTCGTCGGCTCGGGCGACGACGAGCAATGCATCCTCGATGACATGCTTATTAATCCCGACGAGCCCAACTCCTGCACGTCCGGCGCTGTCTTCGCCTACCAGCGCCAGCAGAACGGCGATTGAGTGCTGCAGCAGAAGATCGCCCCTGAAGAACTCGAGCAATTTGATTTTTTCGGCTTTCTCGGCATCGCCGTCGAGGGCAACCGCGCCGTCGTCGGAGCTCGCGGCGACGATGACGCCTGCCCCGATCCGCTGCCCCCCGGAGCGGACCCGAATCCGCTCTTCTGCGACCCTGGGGCGGTCTACGTCTTCGAGTTGATGGATGGCGAGTGACGGAAGATCGACAAGCTCACCGCCTCCGACGCCAATGCAGAAGACCTCTTAGGCGGGGCCTTCTTCGGCCAGGGCAGGCCGGTCGGCATCAGCGGTCAGCGCGTGATCGCCGGCGCCCCTACCCTTGGGATTGGCGAAGTCGATTCCGATGGCTTCGGGTCCGCCTACGTGTTTGATCTGTTGCTGCCCCACGTTTCGCACCGAGGCACGGTTAACGGCGGCAGCTTCATGCCCGATTGCCTGACACCTTCGATGATCGGGACCGCCTTCGTGCGCAACGCCGGGGCGGACGCCATCGCTACCGTGACGCCGCTGCCGGAGACGCTCTCCGGCACGAGCCTCGAAATCACCGACAGCGCCGGTGTGACGCGCCCGTCCGGCCTGTTTGGCATCTTCAACGGCGGACGCCAGATCAACTTTCTGATCGACCCGGCCACCGCCCTCGGCCCGGCCACCATCACGTTGAAGCGGGCGGACGGTGAGATGTCGACCGCGGCGATTCAAATCGACCAGGTCGCCCCCGGTGTTTTCTTTATCGGCAACGCCGCGGGTCAGTTCGTCGCGCTGGCAACGGTTCTGACCATCTCGGGCGGCAACGTAACAACTACGTTCACTTTTGCGGGCGACTTCAGCCTAGAGCCGATCGACCTCGGCGGTCCGGCCGACCAGGTGTTTCTGTCGCTGTTCGTCACCGGGATTCGCTTTGCCGGCGGAGTGGCGAACATGAGCGCTACGATCGACGGCGAGGACGTGCCGGTGTTCAGCTTCGTCGGTGAGTTGGAGCAGTTCCTAGGGCTCGGGCAAGTGAACATCGGGGCCATCCCGCGCCGCTTCATCGGCCGCGGGCCGGTCGAGGTCATCTTCACGGCCGACGGCAAGCCGTCCAACCCGGTGATGGTGAGCTTCAAGTAACGCAACACGGGGCGCCGCTGGAAAGTAGGGGCACGGCATGCCGTGCCCATGGTGCGAATCGGGTACGACATCCATGTGGTCACGCTCCCGTTCGCCGAGTGCTCAATCCGCCACTTCCTTCTTCCCGACACAGACGCAGTTGCCCAGACACGCACGAACCGAAATCCGCCCCAAGCGCGTTGCTTCCAGAAAACGACTGGTAGCCCGTTTGACCCGGGGCGGCAACGGAAGTAGATGCGCCAGGTAGCTCACGCTATAGCGGTTCCACGAGGGACCCGAATCGACGACGGTGACTCCAGACTTCTCAAATAGGCGCTCGAGTGTTTGGGGTGTGTAGAGATAGGTGTGCTCGATGTCGATGATCGGGCTTCGCTCCGCCAGCACCCGCGCCGAGAGCGCCCGGGCGTTGTGCTGAATCGTGAGCACCAACCCG
Source organism: Bryobacterales bacterium (assembly GCA_965261065.1). Lineage (GTDB taxonomy): Bacteria > Acidobacteriota > Terriglobia > Bryobacterales > UBA6623 > JAKZVK01. The sequence continues at coordinate 2,052,461 of OZ253444.1, forward strand.
CCCGGCCTGAGCAGCCGTTTGCATTCGCGCAGCACGGCATCGGGCTCTCGCAAGTGATCGAGTACTTGAAACAGGCAGATCACGTCGAACTGTTCGGAGCCATACAAACCTGGTTCGAAGAAGCCGGTCGTCAGGAAGGGACGGATAGATTCGGACGCCCCGGCTACCGCCTCGCGGCTCGGCTCGACGCCGGCTACTGAGCCGTACCCCTGACGTACTGCCTCTTCCAAGAAGAAGCCGTTGCCACAGCCGATTTCGAGCAACGCTCCTTTGCGGACGCAGCGCTGCTCCAACCCGTGCCGTTCCAGGCCGCGCAGGTACGCACCATAGGTGTATTGCAGGTTAGCGGTCTCGCCGCCGTAGGTGAACCGGCTCTCTTGATAGAGCGGCTCGATGGCCTCAGCGCTCAGCATGGGATCGGAACGCAGCAGCCCGCAAGTCCGGCACCGCACGATGCGGTAGTGCAAGCGGTCGGGCGGGCGCCGCGCGGAGAACACCTCCGGAGTGAGGTTTTCGGCTTGGAAGTTTGATTCGTAAACGGTGGCGGTGTTCCCCGGGGTCCCGCAGATCGCGCACCGCGTCGCTTCCAGTTCGGGAGCGGGCGTAGCGCTCGCCGGCAGATGGCGCGCCGGTACATCGCCCTCCGGCACATCACCCTCCTCGGGATCAGGGCGAGGCATGGTCGGACTTCGTCGACGCGGCGGGCGCGTTGAGGATGCTCTCGACGACATACGCCGGGCGATGCTTTACCTCGTCGTAGATGTGCGCCAGATACGTCCCAATCACCGCCAGGCACAGGAGCTGAATCCCGCCGAGGAAGAGAATCAGCAAGATGACGGTCGTCAACCCGCTCGGGGTGGCTGCGGGATAAAGCAACCGGAACGCCACCTGCCAGACGGCCAGCATCAGCGACAGCACGACGGTGAGCAGCGCTACCACCGTGATCATCCGCAGCGGCGCATAGGAGAACGAAAAGATCGCCTTCGCCGCCCAGCCGACATTGCCGAGCAGCGAATTCGAGCTGCGTTCGAACATGCGTTCCGGGCGCGTGTAGGGTACGCCGGTCTGCCGGAACCCCGCCCAGGCGCGAAGTCCGCGCACGAAGCGGTTCTTCTCGGGCATGGCGTTGAGCACGTCGACGACGCGGCGGTCGAGCAGCGAAAATCCCCGGCGTCGACCGGGACCCGCACGTACGACAGCGCGCGGAAGATGCGGTAGAAAAGCTTGTACGCCCCGCGCATCAGCATCGGTGCGTCACGCTGGACGCGGACGCCGTAGACCACCTGGTGGCCCTTGCGCCACTTGCGGACGAAGTCTTCAATCAGTTCGGGCGGGTCTTGCAGGTCGCCGTCGAGCAGAATCACGGCGTCGCCGGTGGCGACTCGCATTCCGCTGGTGAAGCCGCTTTGCGAACCGAAGTTACGGGTGTGGTTGATCACGACGACCTTGCGATCGCGCCCGGCCAGGTCGGCAAGCACCTCGCGCGCGTTGTCAGGGCTGGCGTCGTTGACGAAGATGATCTCGTAGTCGACGCCGAGGCTCGTGAACACCTTCGTCAGCCGCTCGTGCATGATCGGAACAGCCGGCGCGTCGCGGTAGCAAACCACGACGGCGCTGAGCTTGGTCTGCGATGCGTTGGGGGTCATCAGCGGCGGGTCAAGTCAAGTATAGCCAAGGGTTTCGGCGATTCGAGGGTGGCGGCCCGCGATCCGTCCGTAAGTCGGCGTGAGTCTGTGTCGTAACGCCCTCATGGCTCGACGGGTGAGGCTCGAAGAGAGCGGATGTGTTTGCGGTTGGCCCACCCGCCGGGTGTTGAGAGCAGAAGATCTCAAACGCCCCTGCCGGGGCTCCGGATTCGTTGGTGGCGTTTTCCCACGGCTTGCGCCGTGGGCTATTATCAGACGCCCCTGCCGGGGCTCGGACCCGTGGTTGGATGCGCCAGGTTGCGCCGAGGGGCCACCGCGGACTTCCGTCCGCGGCTCTGAAGCTTCGATGGGGCGGTTGCGGCGGGCCCTGCATGAAGCGATTCGTCAAGAATCCTTACGTGCGGATTTGGGGCTCGTTGAAGAGGCCTGGTCCCGCTAGAATAGGAGTTGCACTGGGTAGCAGCTCAGCCGCCCCGCTCCCGCCATGCCGCGCGACACCCTTCATCGTCCGCTCCAGGACTTGCGCATTTCGGTCACCGACCGTTGCAACTTCCGCTGCACCTACTGCATGCCGCTGGCCGAGTACGAGTGGATCCGCCGCGAGGAGATTCTCCGCTACGAAGAGATCGAGCGTTTGGCGCGGATCTTCGCCGCGATGGGGGTCAACAAAATCCGGCTGACCGGCGGCGAGCCGTTGGTGCGCCAACACCTCGAAGACCTCATCGCACGGCTCTCTACCATCGAAGGGGTGGACGACCTCTGCCTCACGACCAACGGCGCGCTGCTCGCCGATAAGGTGGACGCACTGCGCAGGGCAGGCCTGCGGCGCATCAACGTCAGCATCGACTCGCTTCAGCCCGAACGCTTCCGCGCCATGACCCAGCGCGGCGATCTCGCACCGGTGCTCGAAGGCCTCGCCGCAGCCAAAGCCGCCGGCCTTGCGCCGATCAAAATCAACGCCGTCATCGAGAAGGGCGTCAACGACGACGAGGTTCTCGACTTGGTCGAGTTCGCAAGGGAACACGGCTTCGGCATTCGCTTTATCGAATACATGGATGTCGGCAACGCCAACCACTGGGAGTCGGACCGTCTGGTGTCGAAGCAGCAGATCCTCGCCACGATTCGCCAGAGATACGCGATCGAAGAGAAGGGCCGCCATCAGGGCAGCGCTCCGTCAGTCGATTACCAGTTCGCCGACGGGACGGGCGACCTCGGCGTCATCGCCTCGGTGACCGAGCCGTTTTGCACGAGTTGCACTCGCGCCCGGCTCACCGCCGACGGCCGGCTCGTCACGTGCCTGTTTTCGAGCGCCGGCCACGACCTCAAGACGCTGCTCCGCGGCGGCAGCAGCGACGCGGAGATCTCCACCTTCATCGAATCGCTCTGGGCCCGCCGGGACGACCGCTACTCCGAGCAGCGCTGGGTGGCGCTGAACTCCGCCGAGGGCTACCAACCCGAGTCACACAAGAAGATCGAGATGATCAGCCTCGGGGGGTAGGTGGGCTGAGCCCGGTGGTCAAAAGGCCGAGCGTTAGCCGCTTCTTGTCTACCTTCAGCGGTTTCGCTGTCTCGGTTCATGTTGTAGGGGTGGACCCCTGCGTCCACCCGTGCTGTGCTGACCGGGACATGGGTAACACTTTATGCCAAGCACATAGGTAACACTTTTTCGGGCCGGCTGATGCGAAGTCTGCGCTAACTCTCGTGGAATCAGGGCACTGGCAAAGCTTTCTTCGGCCGAGGCTAGGCTGGGCCATCGCCTTGGTAAGCGGAGGAAACCAAAGGAGTTCGGCCCCGGTTCTGTCAAGGCCTCGCGCCCGCGAGCCGACAGGGGAGCCTTGACAGGTTCGGGGGCGAACTCCAGCCTTAAATAGCAAGGCGATGGTCCATGTGTTACCTATGTGCTTGGCATAAAGTGTTACCCATGTGCCCGGTCAATACCTGCTGCGGAGTTGTTCGCGGTTTCGGTTCGGAAGCAATGTCAAGCACCGTTTGGCGGGCGGGCACGGGGGCCCGCCCCTACAGATCCGTGTCGGGATCTCAACTCACGGGAAGCTACTTCGGCGTGGCCGTCGCCGCCTGGGGGCGCTCCAGGCCGGCGGTAAGCAGCGACCGCACGCGCTTGAACAACGCCTGGAACAGCTTACGGGTAATCTCGGTATGGTCAGCCAGCAAATCGAAGAAGTCTTCCCGGTCGATGCGCAACAGCCAACTATCTTCGGCCGCCCGCGCGGCGACCACACTGGGCTGGTCATCGAACAAGGCCCAGTTGCCGATCGTCTCATCGGCTCCGACCGTGAACATCGCTTGCCCGCCTCGGCTCATCTCCATACGGCCCGCCAGCACGACATAGAGCGCGGGTAGAGGGCGGTTCTCCTCGAACAGCGTCTCGCCCTTCTTGGCTTCCGGTTGGCTGGCGACCGAAGCGATCAGGGCCAGCAGGTCGGTCTCGAGATCCGAGAACAGCTCGACCTTCTGGAGCCGGATGGCGCGTTCCAATGTCGTCAGAGTTTCCATCTACGCGATCTTCCTGCCCGCTGCACTAGTGCGGCTCTTCCCCTTGGCGCGACAGCTTCGTATATGCGAGTGACGCCGTCTCGGCCACGAGCGGATCACTGCTTCGGGCCAGCCTCTCGACCCTCGGCAGCAGGTTCGCCGACCCGTTCTCCGAGACCACGTAGCAAGTGCAGGCTTGCAGCCAAGGGTCGGGCGTATCGAGCAGCGGCCGCAACAAGTCAGGGTAAGCTACCGGCTCCAGTCCGAACAAGTCCCGCGCCGTTTCGAGAAGCCGCTGGCTGCCGCTGTCCTCCAGCACCGGCAGCAACATCTGGCGCACGGGATTGTCGAGGCGACTGTCGAGGAACTCGAGCGCGTTGGAGCGAAGCTCGGGACGACCGCTCAGAGTCCAATGGTAGGCGTCGGAGATTTCACGCTGCGGGTACACCAACGCCAACAGCCGAAAAATCGAATCGACGCGCTGTTTCAACCTTTCTTGGAGCGCGCGCTGCAAGAAACGGGCGCCAGGGCCCAGTCCGTTCGAGGGGATCCCGTTCAGTAGAAGATTCTCGGAGTAGTAGTACCGCAGCTCTTCGACCACCAGCTCCGACGTCTTTTCGCGATCGAAGCGCACCGCCGGCTGGTTCTCGCGGATACGGATCAAGGCCCGCAAGACCTGATAGCGAAGGTCGCGATCGGGCTGATTCAAGTGCGCCAGCAGCAGCCGGGCCGCCTTCGGGCCTCCGACGGCGCTCATCACACGAGGCAAGGCCAGCCGCGCCCCTACTTCCAAGGACGGCTTGCGCAGCGAGTCGTTCAACTCTTCGAGAATCGGTTCGCCGAAGGCTGCTAGGGCGTCGCGGGCTTCGCGGCGCAGTCTCCGGTTGTGCAGCGCGGCAAGGATGGTGGGGACTTCGTCCGTCGGTTTTGCGGTGGCGGCGCTGAGCAGAGCGGCTCGAACGACCTCGATGTCGTCATCCCGCAGGAACTTCGACAGCGCGCCGCGCAGTCCCTCGACCGACGGTGCGAACCCGATCAAGCGCACGGCCGTGGCGCGCGTCGTCGGGTCGTGACTCGCCGCTTCGCTCGCCGCCCACTCGATGTAGGCACGGAACGTCTGCTCGGCTTTTTCCAAGTCGCGTTCTTCGTGGTGCAGCATCCATGCCGCGGCGGTCGCCGCAAGGTTGCGGTCGTCGCTATCGAGGAAACCTTCCACGGCCTTCGCCGCCTCGACCGGGTCTTCGTTTTCGAGATACTCGAGCCCTTGCCAGCGCGCCTCGACTTCCGGCTCGAGTTCGAGAAACTTGAGGACTTCCCGGCCGTAGCCTTCGAGGCCGTTGGTGGCTACCACTGCCATGGTCTTGCGCCGGATCACGCCGGACTCATGCGTCAGCAGCGAAGCCAACTGCGCCCGCTCGGCGGTCGCCCCGCCATACTGCATCCAGTCGACGGCGGTCTCGACCGCGCGCAGGTCGGAGCTCTGGAGCGTCGTGTCGAGCTGCGAACCGGGGGCCGATTGCGCCACGCTGCGGAGCAACTCCTCGGGGCTCACATCCTTGCGCTCGATACTGCTGCGCAGCGTGTGCACGTATTCCCCACGGAGCTGCCACAAGAAACCCAGCCAGACCGCAATCACGCCCAGACTCACCCAACTGATCTGGCCGAGCTCAAAGTGGAGACCCGTGAGCATCAGAAGCAGGATGCCGCTCGCCAGCCCGTCCGCCGAGCGGCTCACCACCATGTCGAGGAAGCTCTTCACCTGGGCGCGGACCGCCGTGGAAATCGGCACGTAGAGCAATTCGATCGAAGCACGGTCGACCGAGTGCCGGAAGCCCAGGTCGGTCCCACGCGCGAAGATGGCGGCTCCGAGCGAGCCCGAGAAAAGCAGAGCCGCGGCGCCCACACCCACCGAGAGCGGCAGGATCAGCAGCGTCATCCCCAAGCCGACCCAGCGCAGTAGCCGGCCGCTCAGCAGCACGTGGAACAAGAACGAGATGACGGCGATGTACCCGTTGAAATCCCCGAAGAACGCGATGAGCTCGGTTTCATCGCCCAAGTAGTGCGCCTTGGCAGTGGCTTTGAACTGATACTTGATCAGCGTGCTGACCACGGTCGACAGCAGCAGTACGCCCGCCATCAGTCGCAGATAGCGTCGGCTGCGAACCAGCCGAAAGCTCTCTCGAATCGAGGCCTTCGTCCCTGCCGCCCCCTTTTGCATGACGCGCTCGCGGCTCGCCGTGCAGGACGTCAACCGGAAGACCAGCGCCGCACACAGCAACAGGAATCCGAGAGTGGCAAGAAGCAGGTTCTGCGGTCCGAACATGCTCCCCAGCACGCTCGCGAAGCGGCCGCCCAGCGCGGCGCCCACGATGCCCCCGCTGCCGATCAGCGAGAAAAGCCGCTTGGCCTGGCGCGTGTCGAAGACCAATCCGGCCAGTGACCACACCTGGCTCAGCACCAGGACTGCGAAGATGCCCACCCACACGTAAATCAATGCCGGGATGCCCACTACGTCCCAGCGCATCAGCAGCCAGAACAAGAACAGGTTCAGAGCCAGGAAGATCTGGCTGAACCCGATCAGCCGGCCGAGGGGAAACCGGTTCGAGAGCCGAATGTAGAAGCCCACCGCGACACCCACGAGCCCGGTAATCGTCAAGTCCACCAGCGGCAGCCGTTCCGCTTCAAAGCGGCTGAGAAAAAGCGCGTCGGCGGCCGATTTGAGGCAGATGACCGAGCCGATGCCCAGCATCAACTGCAAGCCCAACAAAACCGCGGGCTCGAACTCGCCCTCGCGAATTCCGAAGTAGTTACGCATGCGCTCGGCGCGGGTCGGACGTGACGCTGAAGCAGGCATGACCGCCGAACGGAAGGGTAGATCCCGAAGAGCCGATGGGCGCCGCTCGGGGCGCCCTCATTATAGTTCGCGCCCCATGATGGTTCGTGGCCGATGATGGTTGGAGCCCGGACAGGGAACGATCGGGCCTGTTATGGGTCGACGACCGGCTAGCAGCCCGTGGCAAAACCGAGAACCGCGCGAATCGCAACGTAGGGGCACGGCATGCCGTGCCCGCCTGCTCGACCGACCGGAACACGTAGCGGTATCAAACAAACTTGACAAGAAACCATGCTTTCACCACGGGCTGCTAGGGCCTGTCGCCGGAGAGAGTTGCGCCACACTTTACAACGCGTTCCAGACGCCGTAGGTTCAATAGAGATGGAGTCGCAAGCGCTACAAGATCGATATGCTCCCAACAGCATCTGCTTCGGTTGCGGGCCCGCGAATCGGGAAGGGCTACGGATCAAGAGTGTCGTGCAAGGTGACGAGGTCCATGCCGACTGGACGCCGAAGCCCATGCACGAGGCCTTCCCGGGCATGCTCAACGGAGGCATCATCGGATCGCTGCTCGATTGCCACTCCAATTGGACGGCGGCCTGGCACCTGATGACCCGCGGCGGCGCAGGGAATAACCCTGGGAAGCGGGTGTGCGACAAATTTGTGAGGCTCAGGCCGCGCGAGCGCGATTCTCCCAGTAGTCGTCGAAGCGATTGCTGAGCCGTGCGCAACGCAAAGCCGTGATAGCGTTCGCGCCGCGCACGCTCCAGAACATGCCCGAGCGCTTCAACCGACTCGCAATGACGGTGCGGCAACCCGCCTCGATCACGCCTGAGCCCACAAACAAGCCCTGCCGGCGAAACTCGCCGTAACGCATGCGCTCCGCATGGCGCTGGAAGTAGTCCGCCTCCAGCGCCAGCGGATGCGCCAACTCCGGGTCGTCGATTTCGATCTCGCGCAGCGCAGTGACGAGTTGCTCGATGCGCCCCGCGTCGAGCTTTTTCTGCATGCGCCGCGCCCAACCGCGGAGGCGCTTTTGTTGTTGGGGAAACAGCTTCGACGCCAGCTCCCACAGATGTTCGCGAGCGTGATACAAGTCGACGATCTCGATCGCGCCGGGAAAGTATTCGTGCGAAAGATTCCAGATCCAGCCCGCACCGTCGCCAAGCACGACCTTCTTGCGCGCCCGACTCCAACCCCGTCGCCAAGCCTCGCTGTAAATGCGGCGTCCGAAGGCGGCGGCGTCCTCGATCGCGCCGGTGTAGCTGGTCGAGTCTTCGTCGCGCACGGGACGGCCTTGTTCGTCGCAGCTTGTTTGCGTGAACACACAGCCGAGCTTGACCTCGCGCGTGCCGGCCGGGCCGCCGTCCTTACCCTTGCGGCCGGCCGTCTCGGCGGCGGTGACCGGTACGCCCGTGCCGTCCATCTCGATGTAGAGAATCGGAGTTTCAGGTCCTGACATCGCAGGAAGCTCCAGCGGTACGGCGCGCGCGATCGCGGCTTGTTCTTCGCTGGCGACATCTTCGCCGATCGCCTCGGCTTCGCGCTCGACAGCCTTGGCGGTCAGCCGCACTCCGGCCAACTCGTCGAGCAACGCGCGACCGCGATCGAACGACGTCTCGGAGCCGACCAGCGCCGTCATGCGGCGCACGCCTGGCGAATACTGCGTCGCTTTGACGGCCAGCTCTTGGTCGTGCGGCGCGAAGCCTTTGCCGCAGCGGCTGCAGTGATAGTACGGCCGTTCGACGACGACCTCGCCCAGCATCGTGACGAGCTTCTTCGGCCGCCGACCGGCGTAGCGCGCTGGCGAGCCGCAGGTGCAGGGCTGCTGCGATTCGCCGGCCGCGTCTTCGTTCAACAGCGTCTCGAGCAAGACAGCGCCGGCTTGATGCAGCGCGTCGCGCGTCGCCTGTTCGACGGCTTCGAGGTCGAGCGACCCGCGCTTGCGCCTCTCACACAAGACGACCCGTAGCAGCCTCCCTACTTCTACGGCGACTTCTTGCTGGATCGCCTCGGCCGTTTTTTTTCCTGCGGACTCAGCTCGGCGTCCTCGGCGACGGGGCGCAAGCGGCAGATCTGTTCGTTGACTTCGAGCAGTTGTCGGCTCAGCTCCCGGAAGCGGTGAAAAGCCTCAACTTCGCGTTGCGCTTTGCGCCGCTGGGCGGGCGAGGAAAAGGTCTCACTCACGGTCTTGCCGTTGACCTTCCTGGTCAGGCGGTAGTTCGGGCCATGAGCGGGCTGGCCGGGCTGATGGCAGCGGCAGGACGGTTTGCCGCAGCGGCCGCTGACAGCGCTGATGGATCCGTTGCGGAAGTCTCCTAGATCGAGAATCCGAGCGAGGATGGCCTTTCGTTGACGTTCGAGCGCGACGAGAGATTCGGGCATAGTACGCCTCCTTTCCTAACGTATCACTACGTAAGGATTAGCACGCAAAAAAGGGGACCCCGCAAATCATCACTTTCTTGTCGCGCACCCCTGGGAAGCCGCCCTGCACAGTGACGGCCGAGTATGCGGTAAAGTTGTTGCGGCCTACGCCCAGCGGCGGGCCGGTTCATCTCGTAGCGCGGGTGGTCGAATCGACCGACCGGCGGGCGGTGATCAAAGCCGAGCTCTCATCGGCCGGAGACGTGTGCGCGACGTGCCGCGGCACGTTCGTCGCGGTGAAGCCCGGCCACCCGGCCTATCATGCGTGGTGAGAAACGCGGGCTGAGGCGCGGAGGGTAAATTCGGCGACACCATGGCGAGTTTCCGGGCGTCTATAGACTGACATGAAAGCGTATCAATTCGTCCTGGCGGGTCTTGTCGGCGCCTGCGTACTCGTCTGGGGCGCGCTGCGAATCAGCGATTGGAAAACGGCGCAGCTCGAGGGCACGATCACGAACGTCCGCACGCTCGGCATGGACCAGCAGAGTTCCGTCGCCATCGTCGACGTCACCGCGGTGAACCCGTCGGACATCCAGATGATGATCGGTGAGCGCTCCATCACGGTTCTGGACCCGAAAGGGATTCGCGTCCAAGGCATGATTATCAGCGCTCCCGACCTCAAGGGACTGTTCCAATACTTCCCCGGCCTGAGAGGCATCGACAATGAGCCCTTGCTGAACCGCGTGCGCATTCAACCGGGGGAGTCCGTCTTTGCGATGGTGGCCGCACGGTTTGAAATCCCCAAGCACGAGCTGGACCTGCGCCAGGAGCTGACCCTGCGGCTGGTCGATGTCGACGGCAGTGTGAGCGAGATCCGCCAGGTGTCGGAACCGTCCGGAGAAGCCCGCTAGCGGCTGGCCGATCCCCGTCCACGGCCCCCGGTTTTACTGCCTCCGTGGCCAGTGGGCAAGGCCCCCACCTGCTAAACCGAACGAGTGGGGGCCGTTTCTGTGATGTAGAATGAGTTAGCGTATGCGACAGGTTTTCATCGCGACCTCTATTGATACCCGAGACCAGGGAGAGTTTATCTCGAAGGAGCTTGAGAGCCGTGGTCTGCAAACCTGGCTTGACTCGAGGGATATCAAGGCGGAGGAGTCGTGGAGGGATAAGCTTGCATCCGCACTCGAGGAATCGCAAGACTACTTGATTCTGATCGGTCCCGAGCACCGCCGGACAGAACCACAGGACTTCGAATGGCAGGTCGCCCTCGAGAATACTTGGTCCCATCCCGAGAAAAGGTTGAGCTTGGTATCCACTTGACTCAGGTGACCCCAAGATGTAGTGTAGGGCCTGGTGGAGGATTACCCGCGCGACCAACTCGAATTCGAGTCTCGCTTTGCGAGCGAGGAGGCTTGCCGCGACTATCTGTTCGCCTTGCGCTGGCCAGAGGGTTTCCGCTGTCCAAGGTGTGGGCATGAGCGCGCTTGGCCGGTGCGCAAAGTGTGGTTCGAATGCGCTCACTGCGGGCGGCAAACCTCCGTCACCGCCGGCACGATCTTTCAAGACACACGCAAGCCGCTGCGGCTGTGGTTCCGGGCGATGTGGACCATCACCACGCAGAAGAATGGGGCCAGCGCCCTGGGTCTACAGCGCGTTCTGGGACTGGGCAGTTACCAAACCGCCTGGCCTTGGATGCACAAGCTGAGGCGAGCGATGGTGCGCCCGGGGCGGGAGCGATTGACGGGCCTCGTCGAGGTCGATGAGACCTACTGGGGCGCTGAAGAAGAAGGGGTAATCGGCCGGCAGACCGAGCGTAAAGCGTTGATTGCAGTCGCCGCGGAAGAGAGAGGCATCGGGCTGGGGCGCATCCGCATGCAGCGCGTTCAGAACGCCTCGGCGGCCAGTTTGATGCCCTTCGTCGAGGAGTCGGTCGAGCCGGGCAGCGTGGTTGTTACCGACAACTGGTCGGGCTACGATCCGCTCAAGAAGAAGGACTACCAGCGTCGTATCATCTCGATTAACAACCGCCGCGAGCAGGCCTCGCAGCTACTGCCGAGGGTGCACTTGGCGATCTCGCTACTCAAGCGCTGGATGCTGGGCACGCATCAGGGGGCGGTCAGCCACGAGCATCTGGACTACTATCTCGACGAGTTCGTGTTCCGCTTCAATCGGCGCAGATCACGCAGTCGGGGCAAGCTCTTCTACCGCCTTGTGCAGCAGGCCATGGCGGTGGAGCCGACGCCGTACCGCTCGATCGTCGCCGATTGGGACGCTAAGACGCTGTGAGCCCAACTACAAGATGCTGGGGTCACCTGAGTCAAGTGGATACCCGGCAAGGTTGATTCCCGTGCTGTTCGGATCCGCGGAGCCGCCGGCATTCTTGCGCGATCGAACGGCAGTCCGACTTCAGTATGACCTCAGCGACGGAGAGCGTCTGGCCGCACTAGTTTCCATGTTGGAGTCAGAGACCTCGCCGACCGGCGATCCAGTACCCTTTTCAGTAAACTCGGATCGTCAAGAGCGCCTGTCGGAACTGGAAACCGCAGCCAAGCACTTGAAAGAGGACTGATTGGACTGAGCTGCTCTCGGGCATTGGGGTGGAGAGAGGAGCAGCTTTGGTTACGCCCCGCCGTCGCCGTAGTCAACGACAAGCGTTTGCCCGGCACCCAGGTCCTCGCCACAGGCGTTCCAGAGGTCTCGAATGAACAGGTCGAACAATTCGTTGAACTCACCCGGGGCGCGGATGGGGTAACGTGGGAAGGCTAGGTTTCCGTCAATCTCTCCCAGCGATCTAGTCGGTTTTGAATCCAGCCGGAGTGCGCGCAGTTTGCCCGGTGGGCCAATGATTCCTACTTCAAGCGCATACTCAGTATCCGGTGCCCCAGCGGCCACGCGGAACAGATGAGCCTTGACGGCGGCGTTCACGACTAGCGCCAGCAGAAGATTTGTTTCGACACCCTCTTCTTGACGGCCCTCTCTGGGGCCGAACGTGTAGTCCAGCGCTATGCCCCCGTCGCAGTAAATCTCAGTGCTGAACGTCAAGTTATCGTGGTCGTAGGAGAGCTGTGACCCGCGGAGTATGGCTCTCAGAGTTCCGCGAACGTAATGGTCTCCGATCGTAAAAGGGTCATTTCCGAGCCGCGCGGAGAATGGTCGACATTCAAAGTCCAGAGCATCGTTCCGGTGTACCCGATCGATGTACAGATCGCCCGAAGTTGGGAAGGCCGCAGCCCGTAGTCCGAAAGCCCTATCGTAGCCACGGGACCGAACAGCCTGGCACCGCTCAACAGCGCGGCTGTGCATCCCCGAAAACCGAAGGTTGACCGCCTCGAGACCTCTGTGCCGATTCAGCGTCAGATCCTGGATTTCGCGCATGGTCATCTTTTCCGTTCGATCCGCACGGCGAATATAGCATTCCTTAGTGCCCCTAATGTCCTCCAGACGATGTGGAGCCAGCCGCGATTCCGGAACACGAACTATCACTACCCCATTGCCACCGTCGTCAACCGGGAGCCCAACACTATTGATGATGGGCAGTTGGGGCCTTATGCAATCACGGGCCTGAAGCCTAAACTTTTCTGCTAGATCTGCACACCGCTGAACCGGAACGATCTTGCTTGCACTGGCCGGTTTCGACTCGGTTTCCTCGATTCCCAGCAACAGGTGACCACCATGAGCATTGGCAAAACCCACGACCTCTTTCAGAATCTTGTTGCGAGCTTCGTTGCCCATCTGATTCTCGCCCCTTTCCCAGGGATCACCACCAGGTTTCGACGACGGCAGACTCCTCTTGAACTCGATCTGATCATTCTCGGGAACCTGTTCCCGGATGAGCCACTCCAAGTCCTCGTGACCAATTTGATCCAGGGCTTTGCCAAAAAGATTCATAGCCAAGCCGTGTCCTCCGAAGTTGCGATTCTGTGCGGCACCCTGAGCGGCTTCAGGTCAACCCGCGATTCTCTCCAGCCCCGCCAGCTTCTTGGCCGGGCGCTGAGCCGCCAGATCATAGTTTGACTGGAGGTTCATCCAGAACCGCGGACCGGCACCGAAAGCCTTCGCCAGCAGCCAGGCGGCTTCGGGCGTAATGCCGCGCTTGCCGCGGACAATCTCGTTGACTCTCTGAATCGGGATTCGAATCGCTTTGGCTAGAGCCACTTGCGTCATCCCCAGTGGCTCGAGGAACTCGGCGCGCAGGATCTCGCCCGGGTGCGTTGGAATTCGATTCTCTGGAAGCATAGGTACTCTGGATCTCAGCGATGATAATCGGTCAGAGCCCTGGAGTCATGTTCACAAGACGCAGAGGCGTCCTTCCGCAGTGGACTTTCTACGCCGCGTCCTCGGTGCTGAGCACGATGCTTCTTCCAAGTACCGCTAGCGCTTTCTGGACCGTCGCGGGTTCGGCATCTTTCTTGGGGTCCAGCAGCCGGCCGATTGCAGCCTCGTTCATCCCCAGACTTCGCGCAAGTTGCTGTCGACTCACGTGTTGGTCGCACATGGCAGCCCACAAGGCTACTTTGGGTGCCAAGTACAACTGGACGCTGACCAAACGGTGCCCTTTCTTCGCGCGAGACGGCGGAGGGATCTGGTCGCGACGCACCAGCCGCGTGGCGAGCGCGGCATCGAGACAATCCTCGGCTTCGGAGATCGCGTCGTCGAAGTCCACGCCCGAAGTGAGCGCTTCGGGGAGGTCCGGAAACGACACGAGGTAGTTCCCGTCGCGCGGGTCACGTTTGATTCGAGCAGGATACCGGAAGGAATAGGTCACGGGGCCGCTCTTATCTTACAAGTCTGCAAGGTCGATTCCAAGTTGACGGCTCATCGCGGAGAGTAGACCCTTGGGAAGCTCTTTCTTCAGATCCTTTAAGACCGTACGGTTCGAACCATAGAAAAGAGTTCCATGGCTTCCCTTGCCAGGCTTCCGCAGGAACTCGACAGCGATTCTGTTCCTTCTGCCCAAACGCTTCACCTTCCTGAGAAATTCCGAGCCGGTCACAACCGCTAGTCTCACACTCTCGTTCACGCGCCTGCCTGGGTCTACCCGGCCGCCCCGCAACGAACTCCGCCGCGCTACTCTATCAACGATGACCGGTCGAACAGACAAACAGCCTGGGTTCGCCGCGTCCATGGCCGGCACGGCGGCCTCCTCCGGTGACTACCAACTGTTCTGGGGCGACCTGCACAACCACAACGCCGTCGGCTATGCCCGCGGCTCGCTCCAGCGCACCTACGAATCGCTCAAGAGCACCTCGACTTCCTAGCGTTTACGCCGCACTCGCAATGGCACGACATGCCTGAGATGCCCAACGACGCTCACATGAAGTGGGTCAACGGATTCAAGGTGCTCAAGGAGAATTGGTCGAAGGTGCAAACGATGGCCGCCGAGTCGAACCGCAAGGGTAAGTTCGTCTCGATCCTCGCGTACGAGTGGCACTCGAGCTTCTTCGGCGACTATTGCCTCTATTACCCCGTCGACGGCGCGCCGATCAAATACCACAAACACGTCCGCGACCTGCAGAAGTACGTCAAGGGCACCGGGGCGATGATCGTCCCACACCACTTGGCGTACAAGCAGGGCTGGCGCGGCGCGAACTGGGACTACCTCGACCCCTCGATCAGCCCGGTGATGGAGATTATGTCCGAGCACGGGTTGTCCGAGCACGACCGCGGCGGGTTCCGCTTCATCCGCCACAGCATGGGCGGACGGTGGACGCGCAACACGCTGCAAGCGGCCCTGAAGCGCGGGTTCCGTCCGGGCGTCATCGCTAGCTCGGACGATCATCTCGGCTACCCCGGAGCCTACGGCGAAGGGCTCGCCGGCGTGTCTGGGCCAAGGAGCTCTCCCGCGAAGCCATCCTCGATGCGCTGTGGAAGCGCCGCACGATCGCTGCCAGCGGTGACCGCATCCATCTCGATGTCAAGCTCAACCAGCAATGGATGGGCTCGGAAGTCCCTTTCACCCGCGAGCGCGAGATCGAGGTCGGCGTGCGGGGCAAGGACGAGATCGAGAAGGTCGAGATCCTCAAGAACAACCGCGTCATCTACCGTTACTTCCCCGAAGACTACGTTCGCGACGAGGCGCCCTGGCCGGGTGAAGTCCTCTCGCGTCTCGAGTTCGGCTGGGGGCCGTGGGGCGACCTCAACATGGCCCGCATCGCCGACTGGGACGCGACGGTGACGGTCCGCAACGGCAAGATCCGCGGCCTCGACCGCTGCTTCCAGTCCGGGCCGTATGATGAAGACCGCCGTGATCGCGTGATCGAGCGCACCGACACGTCGTGCCGCGTGCAGCTTTTCACGTCGCGCAAGCAGGCGTACGAAGAGAAACCCACCAAGTCGATTGTCCTGCAGATCGCCGGCGGACGCGATGCCGTCGTCGAACTAGACGTGACCAAACCGGCCAAGCTCAGCTTCCGCAAGACCCTCGGCGAGCTGGCCGAGAACAGCGAAGTCGAGTTCACGGGCCCGTTTACCTCGGAGTCGGTGCTGATCCACCGCTTGGTGACGCTGGAGCTGTTCAACGTGCGCTTCCGCCACACCGATTATGGAAGTCCGGGCCGCACGGACTACTATTACGTGCGCGTCACCCAGGTCAACAACGCGCACCAAGCCTGGTCAAGCCCGATCTGGGTCGATGGATAGCCACTTGCGGTTCCCTCCATCGGTTCCGGTGAGCACGTTGCAACCCACAAGTAAACTGCCCATGCTGGGCATACTAGGGGAGCCCCGGCCCCCGCCCTGGTGCCGCAGCCTGTAGCACGAATCGTCGATTTTGAGATCCGCGGGTTCGACTCCCATGAACCGTTTTGGAGATAGGCGGCCGCTTTGAATTTACCGGGACATAGGTAACACTTTATGTCCTGGTAAATTCATTTGTTTCTCGACTCTAACGGACAACCCCCCTTCGTGGAGGCGGACAGCGAGGGGTGCTCCGACCTCGGTACGACGGGAGGAGCGAAGGACCGATCCGTTCGCATCTTGAACGATCGAGTAGCCACGTTCGAGGATCGAGAGCGGGCTGAGGTGCGCCAGTTGGCGGACCAGCGAGTCGACGCGGCTGCGGGAACGTTCAAGACCGTGCCGCGCGGCGGCCGGCAAGCGGAGCGAGCAGCCGTCCAACCGGCTGCGGCTCTGGGCGAGTTTCACGCGCAGATCGAGCCGTGCCAATGACTCGATCGTCTCGCGGAAGCGGCGTTCGCGGGCGCGGAGGCTGCGGCGGATTTCGTCCCGTAGATGAAAGTCCTGTTCGTCGAGCCGCTGGGAGAGCCGCGACAGTTTGTGCCGGACTGAGGCCGTAGCGCGGTCGAGGCTGCTCTCGACAAGGTGGCGGCCCGAGGTGGCCAACTTGTAGCGCAAGGCTTGGACCAGACGCGACTGAAGTCCGCGAACAGCCTCGAGGAACTCGGCCTTTTGCCGCACCACCAACTCGGCGGCCGCCGACGGAGTGGGCGCACGAAGGTCGGCGACGAAATCAGCAATCGTGAAGTCGGTCTCGTGTCCGACGGCCGAGATCACGGGAACCTCGGACGCGGCGATCGCCCGAGCGACAGTCTCTTCGTTGAAGGCCCAGAGGTCTTCGAGCGAGCCGCCGCCGCGGCCCACGATCACCACTTCGACGGATTGCGTATCACTGAAATGGCGCAGCCCGCGGGCGATCTCCGCGGCGGCTTCGTCCCCCTGCACCCTTACGGGGTAGAGCTGGATATGCAACCCGTCAAAGCGGCGCTGCAAGATGCGCAACATGTCGGCGATCGCCGCTCCTGACGGGGAGGTGACGATACCGATGCGGCGGGGCAGCGTCGGGAGCGGGCGTTTGCGCTCTTGGTTGAAGAGGCCTTCCGCGGCGAGTTTCTTCTTGAGCTGCTCGAAGGCAAGCTGCAGCGCGCCGTAGCCCTGCGGCTCGAGGTGCTCAACGTAGATCTGGTATTCGCCACGCGCCTCGTAGACGCTGAGGCGGCCGCGGGCCATCACAGCGAGGCCGTCTTGCGGCTTGATCTTGAGATAGCGAGCTTGTTGGCGAAAGCACACGGCCCGAAGCTGCGCCTCGCCGTCTTTGAGCGTGAAGTAGTAGTGGCCGCTGGGCGCGGCGCGGGCGTTCGAGATCTCGCCCATCACCCAGAGGTCGCCGAATCCGACTTCGAGCAGATCTCTGATTTCGGAGGTGAGTTCGGCGACGGTATAGATGCGGCGTTCCGGCGCGAGATTGAGGCCGAGTTGCTCCATGGGATGAGGTAAACCTCTGTGACCATAGCACGAGGACGCTGAACTGGACGCTGAACGGGCAAGCTCATCGGAGGCGCGCTGTGCGGGCGGCTATGGACTTCCGGCAGGCTTGACCTGTACTGGAAGGCTAAGGAGAGGCTCCAAGACCTTCAAGACGTTCGCAGCGACGACCTTGTTGCCGTCCTCATTGGGGTGAATGCCGTCGTCCTGCATCAGGTTCGGCTTGTCGGCGACACCCTCCAGCAGGAAAGGAAGGAACACGGCGCCGGATTCCTCTGCCACCTCGGCAAACGCCTGCTCGAACTCCTCGCGGTAGTCCGCGCCATAGTTCGGCGGCAGTTTCATGCCGCAGAGGATCACTTTGATGCCCTGCTTCTGTAAAGGCTCGACCGTGCGGCTTAGGTTCCGCCGCATGCGACTCACCGACAGGACACGCAGGCCATCGTTACCTCCAAAACAGATGATCACGATCCGCGGTTTCCGGGCGGCGACGATGGAGGTCCGCACGAGGCCGCCGGCTGAGGTGTCGCCGCTAATGCCCTCGTTGACGACGTGGTATTCGTACCCTCGCCGGTCGAGTTCCTGTTGCAGGAAATCCGGGTAGCTCTCGCCGGGGTCCGCGCCGAAACCCGCCGTCAGACTATCACCAAACGCCACGATGATCGGTCTTGGCTGATAGGCACTGGAGGGGTTGCCGCCCGGGCCGCTCGGCGACTCCGGCGCCGAGCCCGCGTCGCCGCCGAGCCAGGATGGCAGCAACCCGCAGCCCCCCATGAGTAGAACCGTCAGGACCACCGTCAGTAGCGGGGCTGCTTTGCGCATGTAATGTCATAATAGGTTTCACCGCCCTCAAATGTCGAATCCGAGGCCGATCATTGAAGTCCGCCGGCTGGCCAAAACGATCGACAGTGGGTCCCACCGGGTAGAAATCCTACGCGGCATTGACCTGGCTGTACCGAAGGGGCAGTTTGTCTCGATCATGGGCCCTTCGGGCAGTGGAAAGAGCACTCTACTTGGGCTGCTGGCCGGTCTCGATACGCCCACGGCGGGCGAGATTCTCCTCGACGGCGAGGAGATCCACAACCTGCCCGAAGACGACATGGCGTTGCTGCGGGGCCGCAAGATCGGGTTCGTGTTTCAGTCATATCAACTGGTGCCGACGCTGACGGCGGAAGAGAACGTTCTGCTGCCGCTCGATCTAGCCGGCGACGGCTATGCGGGAGCGGATCGGGCGCGGGAGCTGCTGGAGCGCGTCGGCCTAGCTGACCGCACAGACCACTATCCCGTACAGCTTTCCGGCGGCGAGCAGCAGCGCGTCGCTATTGCGCGGGCCTTCGCCGCCGCACCCCCGCTCATTCTGGCGGATGAGCCGACCGGCAACCTCGATACGGCGAACGGCCGTCATGTGCTCGACATGCTGGTCGATCTGAACCGGCGCGAGAACGCTACGTTGATCCTCGTGACGCATGATCAGGAGCTTTCGTCGCGCGCCGACCGGCTGATTCGGCTCCGCGACGGGAGGATCGATTCCGACGAGCTACGCGATGCTCCCGAGGATGCCCCCAAGGATGCCTCCGAATCCTCTTCCGCGGCGCCCGGCCCGAACCTGTAATGAACGGCCCGCCATCCACATCTCCGCCATGAACGCACTCTCTTGGCGTGTCGCCGCCCGCATAGCCTGGCGAGATGCGCGGGCCTCCGGCGGTAAGTTCCTGTTCGTCATTCTTGCGGTCGCGATCGGCGTCGGCGCGCTGACGGGTGTTCGCGGTTTCAGCGCGGCCTTCCGCGACATGCTTCTGCGCGACGCCCGCATGCTGATGGCCGCCGATTTGTCGGTGCGCGACTTCCATGTAGCGACGCCGGATGAGCAGCGATTGCTCGACGAGCTCGAGGCACAGGGGATCGAGCACACTTGGGTGACCGAAACCGTCTCGTCGATGCCGGCCAGGCAGAGCGGGATGCCCTTCCTCGTCTCGATCAAGGCCGTCGAGCCGGGCAAGTACCCCTTCTACGGAACGCTCGAACTCAATCCGCCCGGCGATCTGGCCGCCACTCTGAACGATGACAGCATCGTCGTCTCGCAGGATTTGCTGATCCGGCTCGGTGCGGAGGTAGGCGATTCCGCCCGCGTGGGCGACGAGACGTTTCGGATCACGGCGGTGGTTCTGGTCGAGCCGGACCGCATGACGGGGACGATGAACGTAGGGCCACGGGTGCTGTTCAGCCGGGCAGCGCTGGACCGCAGCGGCTTGATGGCGCCCGGCAGCCGCGCGTCGCAGCGCTATCTGTTCCGGCTTCCACCGGACGGGTTGTCGATCAACGAGACCCGCGAGAAGCTCAAGGCAGTTTTCGACGGGGCCCTGATCGCCGACTATCGCGAGACGCATCCCACGATTCGGCGCGGTCTTGACCGGGCTACGAATTTCCTCGGCCTGGTGAGCTTGATCGCGCTGATCGTCGGCGCGCTCGGGGTGGGGATGGCGATGCATTCGCACCTGCAGCAGAAGCTGGACTCGCTGGCGATCATGAAGTGCCTCGGGGGCCGTTCGTCGCAAATCATTCGCATCTACTTGCTGCAAGCCTCGCGCTGGGTACCGCCGGCAGCGTGGCGGGCGTAGTCGTCGGCTACGGCGTGCAAGCCTGGTTTCCCACGTTCATCGCAACCTATTTCCCCGACGCCCCTGCTTTCGAATGGCAGCCGATCGTTGCTTTTCAAGGGCTGGCGGCGGGGTTGCTGACGACGTTGTTGTTCACGCTGCCGCCGCTGCTGGCGATTCGGGACGTGCGCCCGGCGTTGGTGTTCCGCCGGGAGATGACGGCTGCAGGAGAGCCCTCCGGCGGTGGGAAGAAGAGCGGTAGAAAGAAGAACACCGCCGGGCTGCGGTTTGGCGTCCTCATCGTGGCGGCGTTGGCCGGTCTGGCCGCTTGGCTCGGCGACTCGCTCGAACTTGGGGGCTGGTTTGCCGGAGGTTTGCTCGTCAGTCTGGCGGCGCTGGGCCTGGTGTCCCGCGGGTTGCTGCGGCTGTTGCGAACGTTGCCGCGCCGGCTGCCCTGGAGACTGCCGCCGTCATTGCGTCATGGCATCGCCAACTTGCATCGCCCGGGCGCCCATGCCGACGCAATCCTCGTGGCGCTCGGCATCGGTGTGACCTTCACGCTCGCGGTATATCTGATTCAGTCGTCCGTGGTGACCCAGATGATGCGCAGCGCGCCACCCGACATGCCGAACCTCTTCATGGTCAACATAGCCGGCGAGGACGTCGACGGGTTGCAGGACTTGCTCGACGGCTATCCCGGCATAGAAGGGGACGTCGACTTGACGCCCTCGGTGGCGGCGCGCCTGTTGACGGTAGACGGGGTGCCGCTCGAGGAAATCAATGCCGAGCAGGGGCGCCGCCGCCGCCGCTGGACAACGCGTAGCGTCACCTGGAGCGAGCAAAAGCCCGAGCACACCGATGTGATTCGCGGCCGCTGGTGGAGCCTGGAGGAAGGCCGCAAGGATGGCGGGCCGTTGTTGGCATCGATCCAGGAGTCTACGGCCGAGAGGCTGGGCATCGATGTCGGGTCGCAACTCGAGTGGCAAGTCGGCGGCGAACAGATCCGAGTCAAGGTCGCCGCGATCCATCGCACCGAAGCGATCCGGCCGGGCTCGACGGTCAGCTTCTTTCTCACGCCGAACGCCCTCCACGACGTGCCGGCGATCTACTACGGCGCGGTCCGCATCGCTCCCGACCAAACCGCGGACTTGCAGAGGTTCGCCTTCGAACGCTTCCCGAGCGTGACGGTGATCAGCGTCGCCGACGTCCTGCGGATCGTGCAGGGAGTGGTCGACCAGATCGCGCTGGTGATCCGGTTCATCTCGGCGTTCGCAATCGTGGGTGGCATCATGATCCTGGCGTCGAGCGTGATGGCGACGCGGTTTCGGCGCATTCACGAGACCGCGATCTTGAAAGCCCTCGGCGCGACGCGGCGGCGGGTGACGGCGATTTTCTCCGTGGAGTTTCTGGTGCTAGGCGTGACCGCGGGCCTGATGGGCAGTGTGCTGGCCACGTTGATTTCGTGGGTGTTGCTGGAGCAGATCCTCGACGCGGAGCCGCGCTTCGACGTCGCGCCGCTGGTGGTGTCTGTGCTCGGTACGGCGCTGGTCGCCAACCTAGCGGGGTGGCTGGCCAGTTTTCACATCCTGGGGAAGAAGCCGCTGGAAGTGCTGCGCAGCGAGTAACGCCTTCTTCGCACGCGGCTTCAAAATGTAGGGGGCACGCCCGCTCGGCCCCGCCCCACCAACTCGCCTCAATACCGCACGTGGATCTCTACGTGCTTCACCACCAGAGGCGGCCTGACATGACGATTCCGTTCGAGTAGAACCGTCTGAACCTCGTGCGTGCCCGAGCCGACACTTTGCTTGGCAAGCGGCCAAACCAGCCAACTCGATTCGCCGAAGTCAGCCGGATCGTCATGGAGGTCGCGCGCGGCGCTGCGGACCGCCGGCCGGCCGAGGTCCTTCCCCTCGAACGTGACGCGCACCTTGTCGAGCGCCGTGTAGTGGTCGATCTCGATGTGGAGTTCCAAACTGCGCGCATCGTCGCCGGAGTCATGAACCGGCACGCGGAAGCGGGGACCGTCGCCGGTCAAGGTTTCGTGCAACTCGACCGGCGTTTCCCCATGGATGCGGTCGTGGAAATCGGCGCCGGCCCACGGGCCATCGTCCGCGGTGATGTGCCGATGGAGGTTGGCATAGACTTTGTCGGTTCCGCGCAGGGTTTTGGGCGAACCGACCGTGGTCAGCAGCGGCCGGCGCGTCCGCTCGTTGGCGTGCCAGTTGAAGACGTACATGCCGTCGGCGCCGCGGGCCCAGTAACCCTGGGCGATGGCCCGCACCCACGCGTGGTTCCACTCGGCCTGAGGCATCAGGCCCTGGTGGTCCCCCCAGAAGCCGCTGTCGAACCCAGGGTAGAAACGGATGCCCGTGCCGCGCAGCAGCTCGCGGAACTTTTCCACTTCGACGCCAGGATCGGTGAGCGCCCCTCCGCCCGCGATGACGACGTCGCACAGGCCTTCGTTGACCCAGGCCGGCAGGTCGTAACCTATCCGGCGGCACGACTCCAGCGTCGTCGCCACGCGAACGGCCAGGTGCAGCGGACGTCCGCGCTCGCGCCCGATGCGGTTCGTTAGCTCGCGGACGGCGCGTTGGAGGTCGGTGAGGGTGTAGCGCAAGCGGTAGGCGTCGTCGAGCGGCAAGTGAAACGCGTGCCGTTGCCAGTCGAGTTCGATGCCATCCCAGTCGGCCAAGCGGGCGACTTCGGTGATGTGTTGCAGTCGGTGTTCGCGAACTTCGTGGTGCGCGAAGTTCCAACTGGCGGCGAACCATTTTGGAGCGTTCCCCGGGCCGAGACACCACTCGGGATGCTCTTTACGCAGCCGCGTCAGCCCGGGCATCACGGCCGTGGCCATGTCTTCCACCTGCAGCCCGTTGAAGTGATTGTCGTTCATTCGCACCGACGCCCACGGAGAGATGCCCAGTTCCCGGCCGCGTTCGACGATTCCCTTGTAGGGGTCCTCACCGCGATCAAGCATCGCCCGAATGCCTTCGTTGTGCCGCATCGAGCGGGCCGAACCGTAGACGCGGTTCTCGGTGTCGCCGGTCATCTCCATGTGATCGGACCGCCACTTGGCCTCGTGCTCGCCGATGCACCAGAAGTGCGCGTCCACCTGCGTGCCCTTCATGGGCGCGTAGGTTTTATCGAGGAACTGCTCGAGCGATTGCGGAAACTCCGAATAGTCGTGCGGCGCGCCGTCCCAGTTGTAAATGATTCGATAGGCCGGCACACCGCCGCTCTTATTCGCGGCAGGCTCAGAAGAGGGCGTTTGTGAGACAGCCGGGAGCGCGGACAAGGCGGCCACGCCCCGCAGCAGATCCCTTCTGGTAGTATCCATGCGTGAATTATCGCTCTTGTGGGCCGCCTTTCGCGGGCCAGCCGTTTTCACGAAATCTCGTGGGACTATTTGGCACTCCGCCGACCTTGGCGTTGCCGTCGTTTCCCTCCGATTCCAAGGTACAGCAAGGTGTATGGAGCTCGACCGGCTGGGAACGGTAAGTGATTGAAAGGGCAGGGGGTAAGTTTTTTGAAGAGCTGTGACGGAATTCGGATTTGTGGCGAAACGGTCAGACTGGGGTCCCAGGGGGGGTCTCGCGGTAGCAACACCGCCAGTGACAGGTTCGATGCAGTGTTGCCATCTAGGGTCGATTGACCCCTCTGAGCCAGGATTTCCATTTTGGCCCTGGCACGGCCACAGTATACACCCGCTCCGCTCCGAACAGCACGTCCTTTCACGCTGAACCCTGCACATCACCTCTGCTGGTAGTCGCCAGAGCTGGTTCGACCGCTCACAGTCGTTGATTGAGCGGCTTGAACGGCGCTCCGGCCGACACTGCTCCTTGCGAAACCTTTTGGAGCCAAAAGCTGTTGATCCTCACTCCGGCAATGCTACCCACTCGGCAGCGGCAGCGCCCAGATCTTGTGCAGCATGTCGCCGAACAGCCGCCGGTTCAGATGTCCCTCCGTCAATAAGAGCCAGTAATACCGCGCGTGCTTGACCAGCCGACCGCCGGTCTTCATCAACCTGTGTTGCAAGCTCGTCAGCGACCAACTCTTGATTCGCTGCGGAAGCCCCAGCCGCCGCCAAAGATTGCCCAGGTTGTAGGCCAGCACGCTCAGTTGCAACCGCACTTCGTTGGCCCGAAATCGATGGCACGACAATCGCGTCCAGTGCGTCGCCTGCTTGCCTTCCTTGATCCACTGTTCCGCCGTGCCGCGCTTGTTGTAGAAGCGCACCACCGAGCGGCTCGGCAAGCTCATGCTCGTCACGATGAATCCGACGCGCGGGAACAGCTCGCCCTGGTGATGCTCGACCTTAGCGACGATCCGCCTCGCCTGCGACCAACTCTCCGTCTGATAGCGAAAACTCTTGTAGCGCACCAAGGGCTTGCGGGAAGGCCTTCCCGGCGGGCGAAACAGGATGTCTTCGATCTCCAGCTCCAAGCTCTTGTTGGCCGGAATGCGAATGGCGTACTGTACTCCGCGTTCCTCCGAAGCCTCATAAACTTCCGGCTTCGCAAAGGCCGCATCGCCCCGGAAGGCGACCTGCTTGCCCGCAGCCTGTTGGCGCTCGATCTCCGGCAACAAGAGCTCATCCCAGTCCTCGGCGCTGTGCACGTTGCCTGGACGCAGCTTGGCAGCGAGGCAATCACCATGACCGTTGAACAAAAGCAACGGGTGGTAGCAGACCGACTCGAAGTGTCCGTTGTAGGCACTGCCTTCCTGTTGGTCATGGACCGGACTCTCGGTGGAGTCCAGGTCCAGAACGACCCGCTCGGCGTCGTCGAACGCTTCCGCTTGCCCGACCAGCTCTCGGTTCAGCGCCATCAGCCCCAGCAGGTTCTCTTCGCTCGCCAGCATCTCCGTCTCGAAGCCGTGCAGCGTCGAGGTCAAGGCCGCACCGCGATCCCAGATCTTCTGCGAACCGATCAGCCGAAACGTCGGATCGATCGAAACCCGCTCGGCGTCGTTGAGGTCCTCGTAGCCGGCGAGTCGGCTGTAAACCGACTGCCGCAACAGATCAGCGAGCGTGAACTGCTTGTTTGTGCCTTGCCGGGAGTCGCTGAGATGCTCGTCAATCAGTTCTCCGAGACCGAGCCGTTCGTCCAGTTCGCGAACCAAAATCAGGCCACCGTCGGAAGTGACGTGCGATCCCTGGAAATCGACTTTGAGAAGTCCATTGAAACTTAGCTGGAATGGCTTGGTTTGTTTTTCACCCATTGGGTGTTGGCCTCCATGGCGTCCTCATCGGGCTCTAGCCCCTATGAATAAAGACGCTCAAGGCCGCTGGAAGGTCGGGATGTCAAACATCAAATTGAAAATGCGGGCTGAGACGTGGCACACTTCCGACAAAACCCGGTCTGAGCGTCACCCTCGACGCTGATGCAGTGGATCGCCAGCGGTCGACGAACAGCTCCCGCCGGCTTCCGATGTTGATGGCCGAGGTGTTGTCTTGGGCGAGGAGTGGTGAAGCAATCGGCAGGTGGGCGAGAAGCGCCGGGACGACGCAAGTGCGGGAAGGCATTCGGTCAATCATGACACCCAAGATGATAGCCCGCGTCTCGTGCTATCGATCGAGTCTCGGGGCACTACTCCTTCCAGGATAGGCGCCGGCTGGGGAGGGTCAATTCGCCGATCCGAATAGGATCGGCCTGTCCGGCCGCCTCGAAACCCATTTGTTCGAACACTTCCTGCTTCGGTGCATCGTCCGGGAGGACCCGCGCCACTGTAGCCGCGGCCCTGTTGCGCGTGGCCCACTGCATCCCTGCGTCGATCAACGTTGGCCAGACGTCCGAAAACGAGGGATGAGTAAAACCGTCCAGCCAGCACGTGAGCAGTTCGTCCAGCGTGGCGGTGGATAGGCCGACGAGCCGTCCTTCCTTCGACACCGCCGCGAACCACGCTCCTCGGCGTTGCGTTGTGATCTCTTGATAGCGCGGATACAGGCTCATGCAAGAGTGCTGAACGAAATGATGCGTCGATCCGAGACGGGTGTTCGCGTCCAGCACAAACCGGCTCTGGGGAGTCAGTACGAGGGGTATCATCGGAATCCGGAATTGGGGTGATCCGGTGACCACTTCGAATGGGCCTTCGGTGGCGAAGTATTGGTTCAGAAAAGCTTCCGGACCCGTCGCGGTGCGGAAGTTTCCCATGACATTGGAGCCCACGAGTTGCTTCCAGCCCAAGCGTTCATAGACCCGCCGCGCGACAGGATTGTGGGTCCCGAGAAAAAGCGCCTCGCCGCCTTGCTCAAAGAATGTATCGCGCGCGCGCTGACAGAGCTCGGAGGCGATGCCGAGGCCTCGATAGCTCGCCAGCGTGACCACTTCACCCAAGCCGCCCAATCGCCGGTCCGCCTTCGGAACCGTTAGGTGCGAACTGCCGATCACCTGTTCTCCATCCCAGGCCAGATAGTACGTGTCCTCATTCCACTCGCTCTCGTCTCCGCGCAGAACCGGACGGAATGAGTCGTATGGCGTTTCGAAAATCGTCGCCCAGATGCTCAGCAGACGCCCGGCGAGGTCTTCCGGCGGAGGCGTGGCCAAGGTTTCATACCGCAAAGTAATTTCAGACTGGAGCTTCGGTCAGGCCCATGATGCGCTGCCGCAACGATGCTCCACATACCATGGACCCGACGTCTCGCTACGGTTCTTGGCCTAGCCGCTCAATCTTCGCCGCCATGACGAAGTCGCTTTCCGTAAGCCCGTCGATTTTGTGCGTCCACAGGTGAATCCCCACTCTGCCCCACGCGAGATGAATGTCGGGGTGATGACCCTCTCGCTCGGCAAGCTCGCCCACTTTGTTCGTGAAATCCAGGGCCTCACGGAAGTTCTTGAAGCGATACTCACGCTCCAAGTGATGCCCGCGCATCACGCTCCACTGGGGCAGTTGCGCCGCCAGTAGCTCGATCTCGTCGCCCTTCAACGGTGGAACGCCGCCCCGGCAAGGAACGCACTCTTTGTCAGCTAGCTCGGACATCGGTCGTTCTTCTCTTGGTCGGTATGTTACCAATAACGACTGCGCGGGCTGATCAGCCGACTCCTCGACCGACGCGAGAAAGCGGACAACGGGATCCTCAGCCGATCCGGAATCAGTCGGGGCCGTATAGTCGGCATCTCGGAGATGTGGCTTCGCCCGCCCTTGTGGCTGGTTGACGGCCAAGTCGTAAAGAATTGGGATTCGGACCTTGCATCCGACCACACGACGCAGAGCCGTTTGTGACCGAGTTATGGTTTCACGATCGTCGTCGCATAGCCGTCTGCCTGTTCGTCCAGGCCAGCGTTGAACGATACCAAATCAAGCGGACTATCGGCCATCGCAGCGACTCGATCTTCGAACGCTACACCATCTTCCGTGACCGCGACGCGGACCAGGTCGGCCGTCGTGCGGAAGGATTTCTCGGCAAGTATGCACCTCAGAGAGACGTGCTACCGAGGGGCGAAGCGGTCCATTGACCGAGGCCGGAAACCGCAATTGCCGCCACTTTTGCTGCCACCCTGGACGGTTTCGGGGAACAGCCTCATCCGAGCGGGGAAGCAAGATGATTGAGAGGAATAGAGTAAGGTGGTTGCGGGGGCAGGATTTGAACCTGCGACCTTTGGGTTATGAGCCCAACGAGCTACCAGACTGCTCCACCCCGCATTTCTATCGTATCGAAATCGGGTGTGGAGGTCAATTCGTAGCGGCTGGGCATTCGATTTCGATTCGCGAGCCGCGCCGACGGGCGTGGTATATGCTTAGAGTGAGTCGAGTTCACCTACCGTTTCGGCAGTCATGAAGCGCTTCCAGCAGTTGACCTCCCATGTCGGGGGCCGCGTGTCCTCGTTAGTGCTGCCCGTGGCGCTCCTGGCCGTGGTGACGTTGTGCCCCTGGGTCGCAGTGGCCCAGACACAGGCGCCTCCCGAGTCGGGTCCGGTTGAGATTCTGCCGTTGGCGGAGGTCGTCCCCGGAATGAAGGCGACCGCCTGGACGGCGTTCCAAGGCCGCACGCCCGAGCCGGTCCCTGTCGAAGTCATCGGCGTGATGCGCAACGTCTGGGGGCCGGGGCAGGACATCATCATGGCCAAGCTCGGCGGCAAAGCGGCTCGGACCAACGTTGCCGGCGGCATGAGTGGCAGCCCGGTCTACTATGACGGCAAGCTGCTCGGCGCCATCTCGCTGCGCTTCAGCACGTTCTCGCCCGACGCCGTGGCGGGCATCACACCCATTGAGTTGATGCTGGAGATCAACGAGTTCGACCAAACGCGCCCTGTCATGGCCAAGTCGGCGCGTCGCACCGGCGACACCGCCGACGGCAGCGCTGAGGGCGCGAGGGGAGAGCCGTTGGAAGTCGCGGCCTCCGGTCTCGCCGAACAGGTCTGGAACTCGGTGGACGCCGAGTTGCCCTCCAACTCCTACGCCACCCCGATTGAGACCCCACTGGTTTTCTCCGGAGTGCATGACGGCGTGCTCGACGTCTTCGGCGGCTTCTTCCGCAAGTCCGGGTTGTGGGTCATGCAGGGCGGGGCTGTAGGTGGTTCAGCGGGTAGTTCCGCCGCCGGCGCGGCCAAGACCGGCAACGGAGGCGAACTCAAACCGGGCGAGCCGGTAGCGGCCGTGTTGATCTCCGGCGACACCTCCGCCTCGGGCCTGGGGACGGTGACCTACAACGACGGCCGCCGCGTGCTCGCTTTCGGACACGCCATGTTCAACATGGGCCCGATCGAGATGCCCATGGCCGGTGCCGACGTTCTCACCGTGCTGGCCTCGCAATTCCAGCCCGTCAAGGTGGCCAACTCAGCCGACATCGTGGGAGCGCTGCGGCAGGACCGCCACTCGGGCATCATGGGCGTACTCGGCGAAACCGCCGCGATGATCCCCGTCAACGTGAAGGTCCGCACCCTTGACGGCGAGAACGCCGTGATCAAGGAAAAGCAACTCCACTACAACGTGTTCCAAAACCAGCGTTGGACGCCGCCCCTGATGGTCTTCACCATCTACAACTCCATGTTCGGCCTCAACGACTTCGCGCATGAGTCGACGTTCCGTTTGAAGGGCGACATTGACCTCGGCGATCATCGCATTGCGCTCGAGACCATGCGGGCCGCCTCCGATACCCCCATCCCCGCGCCGCTGGCACTAGCCGGCTGGGTCGGGGACAAGTTTCAGCGGCTCTTGTCGAACATCGAGGAGTTGCCGTCGTTCGAAGGGGTAGACGTCACGATCGAATTGCTGCCGGAACGGCGGTTGCTGGTGGTCGAGCAGGTGTCGCTCGAACAGCGCGATGTCCGGCCGGGCGACGAGGTGAGCGGCAAGGTCTTCCTGCGGCCCTATCGCGGCCGGCGGATCGCGCGCAGCTTCCGGTTGAAAATCCCCGTTAGCGCGCAGAAGGGTACCCTGCGGCTCCGGGTCAGCGACGCCGCAACGCTCCATCGCGGCAAGTCGATGGCCATGGCCCGCAACCGTTTACTGACGCTGCCCGACACCGTTTCGGCGCTGAATCAAGAGCGTTCCAATAGCCATCTCTATATCTCTCTGCTTCAGCGCCAGCCCACGGCTCACTTCGATGATAAGACGCTGCCGAACATTCCGTTGTCGGTTCTCAACGTCATGCGCAAGTCCGCCAATCGCCGCTTGGCGGTTGAGGGGCAGTCGCCGCTCGTCGAGACTTCGATTCCGTTCGACTCGATCGTCACCGGCAGCCACACGGTAACGCTCCGAGTACGGTGAAGATCGCCGCGGAGACCACCCCAGATTCGCCCCTCGACCCTTCGCGCGGAGAAAGACTTCGATGAGACTCACGTTAGTCAGGCCGTTCGTAGTCGGCGTGCTGTTGGCCATCATCTCCGGTGCCGGGCCCCTCGCAGCCGAGAAGACCCGCCGCTGGGAGCAGACGCGCTTCGAGGACTTCACCGCGGGGACTGCGAAACACATCTCCATCCGCAGCGACGGACGGCTGATGCTGGCGCCTCACTTTGAAGAGATATCCGAGCCGACGGCTTCGTTTCTCTGGGCGCTGGCTTACGATTCGAAGGGGAATCTCTTCGCTTCCGGAGGGCCGGGCGCGGCGGTTTTTCGTCTCGGGGCTGACGGTGCAAAGAGCACCTTCTTTGAAAGCAGCGCCATCGAGGTGCATGCTCTGGCCGTCGACGGGGATGACAACGTGTACGCGGCGACCTCCCCGGACTCGAAGGTCTACAAGATCGACCCCTCGGGCGGCTACTCGGTGTTCTTCGACCCGCCGGCGGACTACGTTTGGGGCATGGCCTTCGACGCCAAGGGCACGCTCTTCGTCGCCACCGGAGACGACGGGGTCATCTATCGCGTCAACTCCGCGGGCGAGGGTAAAATTCACTTCGAAACCGGTGAGACCCACGTTCGCTCGATCGTGGCAGACAAGAACGGCGACTTGATCGTGGGTACTGACCCGAGCGGCCTCATCATGCGTGTTTCAGGGTCGGGCAGCGAATCGCCGCGCGGTTTCGTACTGTACCAGTCAGCGAAGAAGGAAGTGACGGCGATTACGATCGCCCCCGATCAAACGATTTACGCCGCCGGTGTCGGCAATCGGACGGCCACCGGCGTCCGGCCCACCGTGACGGTTACGTCCCGCGCGGCCCCCGCTGCTGCCGCGCCGGGTACGGCGCGGCAGCCCAATAGCCAGCCCGGCGCCCCCCGGCCGCCCTCGCTGCGATTGCCGCCCCCGGCGGCCCTGGCAGGCCGAGTAACGGGAGGCAGCGAGGTCTACCGTATCTCCCCGGGGGGCGAACCGCGCCGGGTGTGGCGGTCGGCAAGCGACATCGCCTACGCCCTGGCCGTCGATCCCGAGGGTAAGCTTCTGGTCGGAACCGGCGATAGCGGCCGCCTGATTCGCGTTGAATCCGAGACGCTTTACTCCCAAGTGCTCACGGTACCGTCGGACCAGATCACGGCTCTGGCTCCCGGTCCCGGCGGACGGGTTGTCGTGGCGGCAAGCAACAGCGCCAAGATCTACCAGCTCGGTCCCGATCTGGCCGACGAAGGCTCCTTTGAGTCCAAGGTGTTCGACGCGAAAAGGTTCACCGAGTGGGGCCGTGTCGAATGGAAAGCGGGCGCGCGGGACGCCGCGATCGCGGTTTCGACTCGCAGCGGCAACCTGGCCAGCCCGAGCGGCAACTGGAGTGAGTGGTCGTCGCCGGTGACGCTCCCCGAGGGCGCCCGCACCGACTCGCCTGCCGCTCGCTTCGCGCAGTGGCAAGCCGTGCTGCGGCGCTCGGCCAGCGGCGATTCCCCGGTGCTGGACCTCCCAATACTCGACTCCGTTGCGCTCTACTATCTGCCGAAGAACACGCCGCCGGTGGTCATCGAGATCGAGGCCACCGCCCCCAACTACAAGTTCCCGGCGAAACCTCGCAGCGCGGTGTCGAAGAACCTGATGCTGCCGCCGCTCGGGCGCCAACTGCCTCGGATCACCCGCACGAACAGCGCCCCCCAAGTCGGCCAGGCCCTGCTGCCCGCCAAGGGACGGGTCGGCGTCCGCTGGCTCGCCGAGGACGGTAACGGCGACGAGTTGGTCTTCAAGCTCCAGGTCCGCGGCGAGGGCGAGCAGAATTGGAAGTTGCTTGAAGAGAAGGTGACTTCCAGCCATCACGACTGGGACGCGACCTCGTTTGCCGACGGGCTGTATCGCGTTCGCGTCACCGCCTCGGACTCGCCTTCCAATCCCGCTTCGGAAGCCGCCACCCATTCCAAGGTCAGCGATGCGTTCGCGATCGACAACACCGCCCCCGCGATCGACGGGATGCAGGCGAGCCGCGACGGGGACCGTCTGCGGGTCCAATTGCAAGCCGCGGATCAGGTTTCCGTGATTCGCAAAGCCGAGTACTCGCTCGACGGTGGTGACTGGCAGCCGGTGCTTCCCTCCTCGCGGTTGTTTGACTCCAAAGATCTGTCGTTTGATTTCTCGACGTCCCCCGTCGAGGAAGGCGAGCACACCGTCGCCGTGCGCGTCTACGACCGCTTCGACAACCTGGCGGCGGCGAAGACTGTGGTTCGGTGACTCCCCAGTCGCCTGCGGTATCCCGGCGGCAAGCCACAGTCGCACGCTACGAATATTTTAGATTACGGATTCTGTAGACGCTGCTAGAATGGAGTTGGAGAGATCACATGACCAAGCGTTCGTCGACGGCAGTACTCCATGTGGGCCAGAACGGTCAAATCACGATTCCGAACGAGTTCAGAAAGGAACACGCTCTCTCGCGCGGTGGGACCGTGATGGCCGTGACCATGGGTGAGGCTCTGGTTCTGGCTCCGCATGACGCTGTGCTGGAGTCGATCTGTATCCGTCTCGAAGAGGCAATGAAGGGTGCCGGGGTATCTCTGGAAGACCTACAGGCCCAGGCGCTCATCGAGCGCGAGAAGATTGTCGAAGAGCGCTACCTCTCTCAGCAACCGGCTTCCAAAGCGCCTAAGCGCCAATCCTCTTCGCCCAAAACGAAGCGCCCTGCCCGGAAGAACACTGGTTGAAGACGCCCCGTATCTTCCCGGACAGTTGCGTGCTGATCGAGGGCCTCGTGGCACCCTGGAGCGGCTCGCGCGGAGTCCTAATTCTCGGTCGAGCGGCTCTTCTCAATTTCGTTGTGGCCGAGGTGGTCGTCGAGGAAACCGAGCGGGCGATTGCCGCCAAGTTTGGCATCGGCTATGGCGGCCGGCAGCGCCTCTTGGACGATCTGCAATTCTTGCTGCAACGTCTGAGAGTAGAGCGCATTCCCCACGTTTCGGCAATCGAGTTCCAGGATGCACGCAAACTGATTCGCCACACCAACGACGTACCGGTCATCGCGGCTGCAACCAAGGCGAAGCCCGACTGGCTGCTGACCAGCAACGTCTCCCACTTCAACACCGAGGTTACGAAGCGCACGGGGCTGCGTATCGTGACTCCGGCGGCTTTTCTTGATACAGCCGGCCGGTTCCTGAGCGCATCACCGCCGTCAGCTTGACAAATCGCTCGATTGGGAAAGGTGAAATCAACCCGTTTCCGGCAGGAACGTGGGCATGTTGACGCCCTGGAAGGGTTGGAACTCGCCCCGCACCTGGCAGAAATGCAGCTCGCAGTTGCGCGCGCCCCATTCGTAGGCCTGCCGGACCAGCTTCTCCTTCTCGACCGGCACCAAGAACACCGGCATGCGCCCGCGGTGCTGGTCAAGCTCTCGTAAGATCAGCGCCGCCGCCTGCTCTTCGGTGCGCATCACGCCGGGCCCGACCATGTTCATCGCCGGATGTCCGCACGAGGCCAGGAACCCCTCGATGGCCCCGTTCGTACCCTCGTAAACGGACAAGTGCCAAACACCGAGCGCGTTTTCGATCAGATAGCGGTAGTCCTGCTCGCGCGTGATCCCGCTGACTTGCATCTCGAGCGCCGCCATGGCTTCGATGTCATCGAGCGTGGCGTCGCGGACGCGCTCCGACCCGGCGGCCGACTGCTCAAAGCCGTCCTTCGGTACGGCGAGCACCATGTCCTGGTAGGCGCAGCGGGGGACGAAGCCCGCCTTGTTGTAGAGCGAGAACGAATCAAGGTTGAGGGCGCTTTGCGTCAGCCGTAGGGCCTTGTAGCCGTGGCTGTCGGTGTAGTCCATGATGAACTGCAGCAGTTCGCGGCCGACGCCTTGGCCGAAGTAGTTTGGGTGCACATTCATGATGCCGAGTGACACATGCCGCGGGCGCGGGTGGTAGAAGCACGAGCCCGTGAGCCGGCCGGTCTCGGTGTTTTCGGCAACGATGCCGCAGCCCGGGTCCACAACGCCGTAGACGTCGTAGAAGATCTCGGTCACCAGCGGGCCGCCGCGAAAGATCTGCGGCATGCCACGAAGCTGATACCACGTGTTGATCGAGGCATAGATCAGCTCGGCGACTTCATGCCGGTCGTCCGATGTCATTTCACGCAGTCGCGTCGTGGTCATGAGGACCCCTCTGGCGGTCTAACAGTGGTGAAAGGATATCGCGTTGCGGCATCACGGGGGTAGATTCCCTTCTGGGCGTTGTGGGCGTAGCACGCTACGCCGCTACGATTCGTGATCGCAACGCCAACTCCCGGGGATCGGGCGCGAGGTAAGACTGTTCCCGAAGATACGGTACGTCGAAGCGGCGAACGTAGCCCTGCATCAACCCGAGTGGAACCGCCAACGCGCTCGATCTGATCTGAAACTCATCAATTCGGGCAAGCAATTCCCTGCACTCGCCCGCATCCAAGTGGGGACGAAGATGCCCCATCACGTGCCGCAAGACATCGGCGTGCTTGCCGCGCGTTGCCGGTGTCCGTAGCGTTTCCATGAACAGGGCCTCGTATGCGGTACGGAATTCCTGCTGCTCCAAGTCGGCGATGCGTCCCACCAGCCGTCCGAGGTCGGCGTAGAGCTTGGGGGAATGCGCTCGGAGCTGGAGCTTGTGCCGGGTGTGAAACGCGACCGCGTCGCGCCGCCGCCATCGGCCCGCGAACAAAGACCGCAGCCGGCCATGGGCGAACACTTGTTCCAAGAAGCTCTCCCGCCGATCCGGATCCTCGAGGCCGCTTTCCTCCTCGACGGGAAGGTGGGGGAAGCGTTCAATCAATTCGGCGGCGAAGATGCCTCGCCCCACCGGCTTGGAGACGTCGTCGTCGGCAATCACCGGCACTCTCTCGACACCACAACTCGGCGATCGGCTCTTGAGAACGTAGCCGGCAATCGATTGCGCCTCGAGGTCGGCAAGCTGCCGCCTCGCCCAGCTCCGCATCTCCTCTGTGTGGTCGGTCCGCGAATCGGTTCCCAGTAAACGGATCATCCCGCCGCCCGAGTGCTCGAGTTGACCCGACAGCTCGATCTGAATCGTCTCGCGCGGCACGTCCAACCCGATCTCGACTTCCGGACACACCGGCACCCACTCCACGAACTCGCCGAGTTGCTCGACCAGGTAGGCGTCCCTCTTATGGCCGCCGTCGTAGCGAACGCGCTCGCCGAGTAGACAAGATGACACGCCAAGCCGGATTGGGGTTTCCCGTGACATACCACCGACTGGAGCCACGGCTGTCATTGATGGCGCCGGCTGGAGCGTGACGCCGGGATACCGGAGCCGCAGCGCGTGGCGTAAGCCTCCAGGCCTGCCGAGAACCGATTCCTCGGTTCTCGGGCCCACGCGCACCCTCTGATGCCCGGTCCAACCAACCGTGACCTTATTCTCGTTCCCGGTCCCTTACTCAACCCAACGCAAACGCCGCGATCTCGTCACCCGACTTCGTGCGCACCTTACTCCGGCCTCCGCCGGCCGCCACCACGACGTACTGCTTGCCGCCCACTTCGTAGGTGCAAGGCGTTGCGTTCGCACCGGCTTCGAGCGTCGTCTCCCAAACGACGTCACCAGTGAGAGAGTCAAAGGCCCGAAACTTCTGATCGGCCGTCGCGCCAATGAAAACCAACCCGCCGGCGGTGGCGACCGACCCGCCGAAGCTGAGCGTCCCCGTCTGAGGGATGCCCCGAGCCGTGAGCTCGGCGTGCTCACCCAGGATCCTGCGCCATACGAACTCGCCGGTCGATAGGTCGATCGCGTTCATTCGCCCCCAGGGAGGCTTGATGCCCGGGTAGCCTTCGTGATCGAGGAATCGGATGTAGCCCTCGTGGTTGAAACGGAACGGGTCGTCGGGCTTGGCGTCGACAACCGTGCAGAAGTTCGTGGTCTCGTTGGAGTTGACGTAGAGCCAATTCCTTTCGGGGTCATAGCTGACGCCGCCCCACAGAACGCCCCCGCTAAAGCCGGGATAGATGATCGTGCCCTGCCGGCTCGGCGGTGTGTACAAGGGCCCGTGGCGCGCGGCGCGAAACTTCTCCAGCACGAAGGCGTGGGCCTCGGCAGAGATGTCGGTCACCAGGTCTTCGGTGAACTCGGCGCGGTTGAGCGAAGGCGGCAATATCGGGACGGGCTGTGATGCGTTCAGCTTTTCACCCGGGATGTCGGTTTCCGGCACTGGCTGTTCCTTCATGGGAAACAGCGGCTTGCCCGTTTCGCGGTCGAAGAAGTAAAGCAGGCCCATCTTCGTACCCTGCACGACCGCGTCAATCATCCGCCCCTCGTGAGGCATGCGCAGCAGCGTCGGCTGGCACGCCAAGTCGTAGTCCCAGACGTCGTGGCGCACGATCTGGTAATGCCAGATGCGCTCGCCGTTCTTGGCGTTCAGGGCCACGACACAATTGCCGAACAGGTTGTCACCGATCCGGTCGCCGCCCCAAAAGTCGAACGAGGGAGAACCCACTGACACGAACACCGAACCCCGTTTCGCGTCGAGGCTCATGCCCGCCCAGTTGTTCGTGCCGCCGTTGACCTCCCACGAGTCGGGGCTCCAGGTTTCGTGCCCGAACTCGCCCGGGAACGGGATGGTGTGGAAGATCCAGCGGCGCTTACCGGTGTAGACGTCGTAGCCGCGAATGTGACCCGGCCCCTCGCGCCGCGGGCCCTCCCCGCCGCCACCGCTGACGATGACGACGTCTTCGTGGACGATCGGCGGGCTGGTGCATTTGTAGAAGAGTCCTGTCATGTCGCGGTCGAAGTCTTGCTTGAGGTCGACCACGCCGCCGTCGCCGAAATTCTTGATCAACTCGCCCGTCTTGGCGTTGAGACAAAACAGCCGCGTTTGGACGGCGGCGAAGATGCGTTCGTCCTTACCGTCTCGGAAGTACGTTACCCCGCGGTTGACGCCCCGCGCCCGCGACGAGCGCGAACCCTCGTAGGGGTCGAAGCTCCACAGCACCTCGCCGGTCGCGGCGTTCAATGCCCGAACCTGCAAACGCGTCGTCGTGATGTACATCACGTCGCCGATCACGATCGGCGTGCATTGGATCATCGTCGCCGGACGGTCCATCTTGTCACCGGTGTGGTGTGTCCAGGCGCGCTTCAAGCGGTGGACGTTGAAGCGATTGATCTGTTCAAGCGGCGAATAGCGTGACGCGCTCGCGTCGCCGCCGTAGTGCAGCCACCGGGTTCCTGCTCCCTCGAACGGCGCGGCCGCGAGTTTGGAACCCGCACCCGCGGCAAGAAAAGAAGCGGCGCTCCCGGCGAGGAAACGCCGTCGGTTCATGAGATCAGACAAAGGAACCTGCTTTCAGGACAACCTGCTGGTTGTGGATTAGAACGTAGCGAAACTCTCGAACCCCGGCGCGAAGACGCCACGCGCAAAGACACCTGGCGCAAAGACATTGTACAACCCCGCGACGCGCTACCCTCGCGGACGCCTCAAATCCGTACGTAACGATTCTGACGACACGAGCCCGGACACCGAGCCGTGACCGTCAGGGAGCGGTCCGGCACGAGCTCCCAACCCCGATCGGAAGGTGCTAGGGCCAAGACAGCAAGCCGTGGGAAGACCAACGAATCCAGAGCCACGAGCAGGGGTATTTGAGATCTTCTGCTCCGGAGGAACAGCTTGATACGTCCCTACTTTCAACGGGAGTAGTGTTTGGTTATAGAGCCTTCCGAGGCGGGTGAGGGTGCCGGGCCGCTTGCTGAGGGGCTGTGAAAAAATCGGGGAGTCCACGGTTGACACTGCGGGGAGCCTCGCGGCAACTCATCGTGCAAGTTGAGGCATCCAACGACACAACCGAGCCGCGGGTGGGAACCCGCGGTTCTCTCTGGGCGCAACCCGGTGCATCCAACCACGAATCCAAGCCCCAGTACGGGGCGATGGCAAGTAGCCCACGACGCAAGTCGTGGGAAGAAGCCAAACGATCTCCAGCCCCGGTAAGGGGCGTTTGAGGTTTTGGTGCTTCGGCCAAGGGTCCGGGGGTACCTATCGAACCGACCGCATTGACCGGTCACTTGCGTTCCGGGCTTCCATGAGGAGATTCGCTTTGTCAACTGGCAAGGGGCCTCGGGGAAACTTCAGTTTCTGGGGCACGTCCGACCTGGCTTCCATCCGCACTCTCTTTGGCGTCGTCCGCGACGCGGTGCTCTTTGAAGTTCAGTCTTAGCAGCGCTGCTGTCTCAGCTGCGGCCTTGTCCTGCTGGCCGGCCCGGAACGCGCAGTCGCTACGAACTCGGTGTCCGACGTGTTCCCTTCGCTGGAGGCTTCCTTTCCTCCGCCTTGCGAACTCGTACTACTGACCTGATCCGGCTTCCTTCGTGCCGCTCAACTCATCCCGCCGGCTCGGACCCCGACCCCGACCCCGACACGGGGGCCGCTTCGACGGGTGGCTTCGGGTCCTGGCTGCCGTAGAACGGATCAAAGTCCACCTCGCGCTTCCACAACACATGCAGCAGGATCGCTAACTTGCGCGCCACCGCCACCACCGCCTTGCGCTTCGCTGCCTTGCCGCCCCGCGCCGCCAATCGCAAGCCCCAGCGCCGCAGCGCCGAGTCCGTGCCGTGGTGTCCCAACACGTACTGCGCACATTGCACCAATAGCTTCCGCAGCATCGGGTCGCCGCTCTTGGTGATGCTCAACTGCGGGGAACTCTTCCCCGAGTCGCGCTTCTTCGGACGCAGCCCCATCCGCGGTCCCGCCGCTCGGCTGCTCTTCAACTTCGTGGCGTCGTTGTCCAGGTTCAGCACGAACGCCAACGACGTGATCGGCCCCACCCCTCGGATCGAGCGCATCCGCCGGGTCTGCGGATATTTCTCTTCGCCCAACTGCTCAATCTTTTTGTCGTAGCGGCGGATCTCGTCGCTGAGGTGTTGAATCACCAGCAGCAACGGGCTCAGCGTCTCGCGCAGCGACGCCGGCATCGCCGCGCCGGCCTTCTTTGCAAAGGCCTCGGTGCCCGACTTCGGCAAGCGTTCGCCGAAACTTTTCACCGTGCCCCTCACCAAGTTGATCAGTTTGGTGCGCGCGGCGACCGCGCCCTCGCGTGCCCGCAGCAGGGTGCGATCCTGTTGCGTCTCGAGCGAACACGGCTGCACGGGGTTGAGCATCTGGGGCATCCGCAGTCCCAACTCGCCCAACGTGGCGGCGTCGCGCTCATCGCCCTTCGACAGCGATTGCGTGATCAGCGCCAGCCGATGCGTGTCGGCCATCAGCGCTTCGTGACCGAGGCGTTCCAGCAGCCGGTAGACCCACAGCGAGTGGGTGCCGGCTTCGAACACCACCCGCATCGACGCCCACGCGCCGAAGTACTTCTCGAACTGCTGGACGGTGGTGCGCACGCGCACGCGTTCCACGATGTTTCCTTCCAGATCGAGCAGGCAGACGTGGGAGTACTGGTCACCCAGGTCCAGACCGGCGACGACGTTCATGCCTTGTTCGATCATCTCATGTTGCGGTTGTGACAAGGCTTCGATGGCTTTGCTATGGTTCTTCATAGTTCGTAGTTCCTTTCGTTATAAGAAGAGATTTCGGGATTCGCCCCGCGTCATGGAACGGGCGGGGCGAAGCCCGTCACTCGGGAGCGTACCGCACTCCCGAAACCGCGAGTCTCCTCATTTCATCTCGCCTTCTTGTGTTCGCGCGGATTCGCGCCGAGAACTCCTGTGGTGGCGTGAAACCTGATTCGGATGCCGGCTACCGCTCAACCCAATGGTTTGATCAGGCCGCGGTTGATTGTCCCCAGCATTTTTTCACAGCCCCTAACGGTCACGACTGGGTGTGCGACAAATTTGTGAGGCTCAGGCCGCGCGAGCGCGATTCTCCCAGTAGTCGTCGAAGCGGTTGCTGAGCCGTGCGCAACGCAAAGCCGTGATAGCGTTCGCGCCGCGCACGCTCCAGAACATGCCCGAGCGCTTCAACCGACTCGCAATGACGGTGCGGCAACCCGCCTCGATCACGCCTGAGCCCACAAACAAGCCCTGCCGGCGAAACTCGCCGTAACGCATGCGCTCCGCATGGCGCTGTAAGTAGTCCGCCTCCAGCGCCAGCGGATGCGCCAACTCCGGGTCGTCGGTTTCGATCTCGCGCAGCGCAGTGACGAGTTGCTCGATGCGCCCCGCGTCGAGCTTTTTCTGCATGCGCCGCGCCCAACCGCGGAGGCGCTTTTGTTGTTGGGGAAACAGCTTCGACGCCAGCTCCCACAGATGTTCGCGAGCGTGATACAAGTCGACGATCTCGATCGCGCCGGGAAAGTATTCGTGCGAAAGATTCCAGATCCAGCCCGCACCGTCGCCAAGCACGACCTTCTTGCGCGCCCGACTCCAACCCCGTCGCCAAGCCTCGCTGTAAATGCGGCGTCCGAAGGCGGCGGCGTCCTCGATCGCGCCGGTGTAGCTGGTCGAGTCTTCGTCGCGCACGGGACGGCCTTGTTCGTCGCAGCTTGTTTGCGTGAACACACAGCCGAGCTTGACCTCGCGCGTGCCGGCCGGGCCGCCGTCCTTACCCTTGCGGCCGGCCGTCTCGGCGGCGGTGACAGGTACGCCCGTGCCGTCCATCTCGATGTAGAGAATCGGAGTTTCAGGTCCTGACATCGCAGGAAGCTCCAGCGGTACGGCGCGCGCGATCGCGGCTTGTTCTTCGCTGGCGACATCTTCGCCGATCGCCTCGGCTTCGCGCTCGACAGCCTTGGCGGTCAGCCGCACTCCGGCCAACTCGTCGAGCAACGCGCGACCGCGATCGAACGACGTCTCGGAGCCGACCAGCGCCGTCATGCGGCGCACGCCTGGCGAATACTGCGTCGCTTTGACGGCCAGCTCTTGGTCGTGCGGCGCGAAGCCTTTGCCGCAGCGGCTGCAGTGATAGTACGGCCGTTCGACGACGACCTCGCCCAGCATCGTGACGAGCTTCTTCGGCCGCCGACCGGCGTAGCGCGCTGGCGAGCCGCAGGCGCAGGGCTGCTGCGATTCGCCGGCCGCGTCTTCGTTCAACAGCGTCTCGAGCAAGACAGCGCCGGCTTGATGCAGCGCGTCGCGCGTCGCCTGTTCGACGGCTTCGAGGTCGAGCGACCCGCGCTTGCGCCTCTCACACAAGACGACCCGTAGCAGCCTCCCTACTTCTACGGCGACTTCTTGCTGGATCGCCTCGGCCGTTTTTTTTCCTGCGGACTCAGCTCGGCGTCCTCGGCGACGGGGCGCAAGCGGCAGATCTGTTCGTTGACTTCGAGCAGTTGTCGGCTCAGCTCCCGGAAGCGGTGAAAAGCCTCAACTTCGCGTTGCGCTTTGCGCCGCTGGGCGGGCGAGGAAAAGGTCTCACTCACGATCTTGCCGTTGACCTTCCTGGTCAGGCGGTAGTTCGGGCCATGAGCGGGCTGGCCGGGCTGATGGCAGCGGCAGGACGGTTTGCCGCAGCGGCCGCTGACAGCGCTGATGGATCCGCTGCGGAAGTCTCCTAGATCGAGAATCCGAGCGAGGATGGCCTTTCGTTGACGTTCGAGCGCGACGAGAGATTCGGGCATAGTACGCCTCCTTTCCTAACATATCACTACGTAAGGATCAGCACGCAAAAAAGGGGACCCCGCAAATCATCACTTTCTTGTCGCGCACCCGTCACGACTCGGTTCCTTGACTCTATAGCAGACTATAGAGTCTATGCTAAAGGTATGAGCGCTTCCCCCAGGCACGCCCTTCACGTCAAGCTATTCAAAATCGGCGAGGTCGCCAAAGCATCCGGCGCCGGCGTTGAGACCTTGCGGTTTTACGAGAGCCGCGGACTGATCGAGCCCGCCATGCGGACCGAATCCGGCTATCGGCTCTACGCGGGGTCGGTCTTCGACCGCCTCGCCTTCATCAAGAAATCACAGGCCGTCGGCTTCACGCTCGACCAGATCGCCTGGCTGATCGCCGAGGCCAACGAAGGCCGCCGGCCGTGTGCCGAGGTGCGGCGCATGGCGCAACAGCGTCTGCTGGAACTCGACGAGCGTCTCAAGGAGTTGAAGCGCTATCGGCGGGAGCTGAAGCAGACGGTCGATGCCTGGGAGGATCAGGGCGAAAAGGAGGGGGCGGTCTGTGGGTTGATCGAGGGGCTCGCCGCCGGCTCGATTCACCCGCCGAAAGAGCGGTCGATGCGTGCCCCGAAGAGAGCGAAACGAAGGAGTAGGTGATGCCTGAGTCAAGGGTTGATTCGGCCGCGACGCTCTTCTCCGGCGAGACGAAAACCGTCAAGCTCCATGTCACCGGCATGACTTGCGGCGGCTGCGTCAACACCGTCGAGAGCCGCCTGAAGGCCACGGCCGGGGTCGTCGCTGCGCATGTCGAGTTGGAGGGCGGCGTCGCCACCGTGGAGATCGATCCCACGGCCAGTATTTCGGGTCTCGAGCAGGCCGTTCGGGAAGCGGGCTATGGCGTTGCTGGCGACCGCGGTGCCCCGGCGGTCGACGCAACGTCCACGACCCCTTGGTCTCCACTCGTCAACTTCGCCCCCGCCAAGCCGGGCTTGCCGAGGGAGGCCCAAACCGCCACCGCCGACCTCATCATCAGCGGCATGACCTGTGCCGGCTGCGTGCACACGATCGAGCAGAGCGTCGAGGCCGTGCCCGGCGTTATGCGCGCTGAAGTAAATCTCGCCACCGGGACGGCCTCGGTCGAGTACGACCCTGTGGCGGTTGAGGTTGAAACCATTCGCCAAGCCGTCGACCGGGCGGGATACGCCGCGCGGGAAGCTACCGGCGCTGCCGCTGAGATGCCCGGCGAAGAGGAGCAACGCGAGGCCGAGGGGTGGA
Organism: Bryobacterales bacterium; assembly: GCA_965261065.1. Classification (GTDB taxonomy): domain Bacteria; phylum Acidobacteriota; class Terriglobia; order Bryobacterales; family UBA6623; genus JAKZVK01. Next base: position 2,095,170 of record OZ253444.1, read on the forward strand.
AGCGCAAGTTCATCGTGTCGGCGGTATTCACAGCGCCGCTGCTGGTGATCGCGATGTCGCACGGAGCTATCTCGTTTCCGGGTGTCCACTGGGTGCAATTGTTGTTGACGTTGCCGGTGGTCTTTTACGCCGGCGGACACTTCTACGTGCTCGCCTGGAAGGCCGCCCGCCGGGGCGCGGCCGACATGAACACGCTGATCGCGGTCGGCACCGGGGCGGCCTTCGTCTATTCGCTTGTCGCGACTGTGGCCCCGCAAGCGATCGACCCGGGCGCGGTCCGCCCGGAGCACGTGCCCGTCTACTTCGAGACGGCGGCGGCAATCATCACGCTCATCCTGCTCGGGCGCATGCTCGAAGCGCGCGCGCGCGGCCGCACGTCGTCGGCGATCCGTGGGCTGTTGAGCCTGCAAGCTCGCACGGCCCGCGTGGTGCGCGACGGGGTTGAGTCGGACATCCCCGTGGAAGACGTGCGTGCCGGCGACATCGTGGTGGTGCGGCCCGGCGAGAAGATCCCGGTCGATGGTGAGGTCCTCGACGGGCAGTCGGCCATCGACGAATCGGCCCTCACCGGCGAGAGCATCCCGGCGGAGAAAGCGGCGGGTGACCGAGTGCTTGGCGGCACCCTCAACACGTCCGGCAGCTTCCGATTCACCGCGCGCAAGGTGGGCAGCGAGACGGTGCTGGCCCGCATCATCGAGATGGTCAAGCGGGCACAGGGTTCGAAAGCGCCCATCGCGCGTCTGGCCGACGTGATCAGCGGATACTTCACCCCGGTGGTGATCGCCATCGCCGCGGTGACCTTCGTTGCGTGGTACTGGCTTGCGCCGCCGGACGTCGCGTTGCGGCTGGCGGTGATCAACTCCGTGGCGGTCCTGATTATCGCCTGCCCCTGTGCGATGGGGCTGGCGACGCCAACCGCGGTGATGGTCGGCATCGGCCGTGGCGCGGAAGGCGGCATCCTCATCAAGAGCGGCGAGGCGATCGAGATCGCGCACAAGATCAGCACCGTCGTGTTCGACAAGACGGGCACGATCACGACCGGCAAGCCTACGGTGACCGACGTCGTGCCGCTGCAGCCGGATCTCTCCGAGGATGAGCTGCTCGCCTCGGTCGCCTCCGTCGAGGGACGCTCGGAGCATCCGCTGGCCGAGGCGGTCGTGGCCGCGGCGCGCACGCAGCGCTTGGCGCTAACGGAAACAGACGGCTTTCAAGCGCTTCCCGGCGTCGGCGTGGAGGCGAGGCTCGCTGGGCGCAGGTGGCTGGTAGGCAGAGAGAAACTGCTCCCAAAACGGGGCATTGAGGCACAGGGCATCGAGACGGACTCAGCGTCCGCCGTCAGAGACCGGCTCGAGGCGGAAGGCAAGACGGTGATCTTCACCGCCGTGGAGGGCTCGTTGGCCGGACTGATCGCCCTCGCCGACACGGTCCGCCCAGAGGCCAGCGAAACGGTCGCGAAGATCCAGGCCTCCGGGCTCGACGTGGCGCTCCTTACCGGCGACAATCAACGTACCGCCGAGGCGGTCGCCCGACAGGTGGGAATCTCCCAAGTGCTTGCGGAGGTGCTGCCCGACCGCAAGGCGGAGGAAGTCCGGCGGCTTCAGGCGGAAGGCCGCGTCGTGGCGATGGTGGGCGACGGCATCAACGACGCACCGGCGCTGGCCGAAGCCGACCTCGGCATCGCCGTCGGACGCGGAACCGACGTCGCGATCGAGACGGCCGACATCGTCTTGATGCGCGACGATCTTGCGGGTGTCGCGGCGGCGATCGAGCTGTCGCGCAGAACCATGGCGACGATCAAGCAGAATCTCTTCTGGGCGTTCTTCTACAACGCCATCGGCATCCCAGTGGCCGCGGGCCTGTTTTATCCGTGGACGGGCTGGCTGCTCTCGCCGATCATCGCGTCCGCGGCGATGGCGTTCTCGAGTGTGTCGGTGGTGGCGAACAGCTTGCGGCTGAGAAGGTTCCGGGCCGCGTGATAGGATTGAGCTAGGAAAGCGGCGATGGCCACGCAGACCTTACTCACGGCTGAGCAGTTCCTCGAACTGCCGGAAGAAGAGGGCATCATTCGAGAACTCGACGAAGGGAGACTGGTCGAGATGGCGCCGCCGAACCTTACTCACGGAATCATGGTCTCTAGAGTCAGTACCCTCCTCACGCGTCATGTAGAAAAGAAGGGGGCCGGTTTTTGGGTTGTCTCCGGCCCCGGGTTCCAGCTCGCCACCGAGATCCTGCGAATTCCCGATGCGTTTCTCATCCGGAAGTCGGCGGCGGATTCGATGGATACATCTCGTGGATGGTATGAGGGTGTACCCGACTTGGTCGTCGAGGTCGTATCACCCTCCGACAAAGCAAGCGACTTAGACCGGCGGGTCCACCAGTATCTGAGCGCTGGTGCGTCTGCCCTGTGGGTGTTCTATCCCGAGACCCGCCACGTCATGGTCTTTCACCAGAATGGAAGACGGCTCGATCTGCGAGAAGGGCAAGACCTTACCTTGCCCGACCTACTCCCCGAATTGCGGATCGAAGTGAGCCGGATCTTCGAGGGGTTGTAACCCAGCCGAACCGAGACTCCGAACGCAAATGAGGGGTGCAGAGCCCGCCGGGCAACCGTCCGTTTCTAAGCAGTTGAACGCAGAGCGGCGGCGCGAACCCGGCTACGCCAGATCCACCCGCTTCACCCGGATCTGCTCATCGTCAAACACACCCAAACCGAAGTTGCCGGCGATCTCGATGTGCTCCACGTGGCAGTTCAGCCATTGGCTATGTTCGTCGGGCTTGAGTAGCGCGATCGAGGCCAGCTTCAGCTCGGCACGCTTGGCGTCGATGGCCTTCCAGCCGGTCTTGTCCATCGCGACCGGGTCGGTGCCGAAGTACATCGTCTTGTGCTCCCACGAGTATTTGCCGACCGTGGGGCCGGGACCGCCGTGGTAGGCCGCTTTCACGCCGTCGAGGATGTTCAGCACAATCTTCTCGCGGAAGATCGGCAAGTCGACCACCGCCGGGATGAACACGCCGCAAGCGTTCGCCGTGGTCGAGGCGTGGCTGCGGTTGACGTTGTTGACGAAGCCGTGCGAGAGGTTCTTCAGCGCCAGGGTCACGCCGGCCGACTGATGGTGCTTCAGCAGGGGCAGGTTGACGACCTTGTTGACCTCTTTGCTGAGGAAGTTGCACACGTACGAACGGCGAATGTGCGGATCGTCGAGGCTGAAGTCGCTCTTGTACTCGGGGTGGACGAGCGGCATCTCCATGTAGAGGTCGCGGTCGTAGCCGTCCATGTCCATCTGCATGGTCTGGAACTTGGCCGACGCCGACATCCAACGCACGCCCTCGGGGAGCCACTTGTCGAAGCCGGCGTTCAGGAACTGGTCGTGGTAGCGGTCGTAAACGACGATGTCTTTGCGTTTGACGCCGGCCTGCTCGAGCCCGTCGAGGACGTTGTGGACGACTTCGGGCGCGGAGATCACATGGGGCTGCCCCACGGGGTTGAGCTTGACGCCGACCACGTCGCCCGGCTCGAAGAACTCACGCCACGAATCCGTCCAGCTCTCGGCATGGGTCAACTCCCTCATGCCGCGCTCCATCATCTGGCGCACCGGTTCGGCCTGGTAACGGTCGCCGACGATGCTGTTTGGGTGGCGAATCTCGACCACCCGGCCGGGATACGGTCCGGGGATGCCGAGCTTCTTGCCTGACGCGGAGGTAGTGGGCTCCGAAGCCTGCCGCTCAGAAGCGGTCTGGCACGCCACTGTCGCTGCCGCCAGCGAGGCGGCCAAGAACTCTCTTCGATCAAAGGCCATGGGGTCTCCTTCGGGCTACGGGTATCATTCTACAAGGATTCAACTCGGATGGAAGGGTTTGTGACCGCGCGTCCTACCCAAATCCATACGTAACGATTCTGACGACCGCTTGAAGCCCCGGCCCCCGCAACCGTCCCATCGAGCACCACCGAGCCGCGGACGGGAGTCCGCAGTTCCCCCTGGGCGCAACCTGATGCATCCAACCAGCGGACCAAGCCCCGGCAGTGACGACTGAAAGTAGCCCACCGTGCATCCCGCTCCCGCCGCCCCGCGTGCGAGAATAGCAATTTGCAATGACGATTCGGGCCGGGATCGCATCCGAAACCCTCTGCCATCCGCTCGTTTCAGCATCCAACCAAAGCCCGCCTCGCGCGGCCGCTGTAGAGGGAGGATCGGACTCATGAACAGACGTTACTTCATCGGCGGCGCCCTCGCGGCTGCCGCCGCCACCAAGACCAAAAAGGCCGTCGCCGCCAACGACAAAGTCAATATCGGCATGATCGGCGTGGGTGGTCGCGGACGCGGCCTGACCCGTACCTTCGTGGGCATCGAGGACGCCAATGTGATGCACATCTGCGACGCCGACCAGGCATCGCTCGAGCGCGCGCAGGGCGTCATCTCCAAGGCGGGTGGCAAGAAGCCGAAGGAAACCGACGACATGCGGCGGCTCTTCGACGACCCCGAAATCGACGCCGTCGTCATTGCCACGCCGGATCACTGGCACGCTCCGGCGGCCATTCTCGGGTGCAACGCCGGCAAGGACGTCTATGTCGAGAAGCCGCCCTCGCACAACATCCGCGAAGGCCGTCTGATCATCGACGCCGCGCGCCACAACAAGCGCATCGTGCAGGTGGGGACGCAGGCGCGCAGCCGCGGCTCGACTATGCGGGGCGTCGAGTACGCCAAGTCGGGCAAGATCGGTAAGGTGCTGATGGCAAAGGCGTGGAACGTCCAGCTTCGCGATGACATCGGCCACGCCGAAGACGAACCAGTGCCGGAAGGACTTGACTACGATACTTGGCTTGGGCCGGCCCCGTGGATTCCCTTCAACCGGAATCGGTTTCACTACAAGTGGCACTGGCATTGGCACTTCGGCACCGGTGACGCCGGCAACGACGGCGTACACGCGCTCGATATCGCCCGCTGGGCGTTGGGGAGGAACTTCCCGCAGACCGTCAGTGGCATGGGACGCAAGGTCTTCTTTGATGACGACCAGCAGACACCCGACACGATGAACACGACGTTCGACTACGGCGACAAGGCGCTCATCTGGGAGATGCGCATCTGGGCGCCTTACGGACAAGACGACCAGTCGAACGGCGTGGCCGTCTACGGCAGCGAGGGCATGGTGCACATCGGGCGCTGGAACCGCCGCTGGGGCTACAAGGTGTACGACAGCAAGGGCATGATGGTCGAGTACGACGATGCCGACGATGAACGCGACGACCACATGCGCAACTTCGTCGACTGCGTTCGCACGCGCAAGTTGCCGAACGCCGACATCGGTATCGGGCACATGTCGGCGATTCACGCCCACCTGGCGAATATCGTGGCGCGCACGGGTCGGAACATCAAGTTCGATGCCGAGACCGAGACGATCGTCGACGACCCCGGCGCGAACCTGCATGTGAAGCGGCGCTACCGCACGCACTGGGGTACGCCGCAGGGCGCCTGAGCGGCGCGCGACAAGCCTTGGTTCGTCGTCGCCTTGCCTAATCGAACGCTTTGATCACGGCCTGTTGTCGGAATCGCCGAGGCCGAGGTCTTCGGCCTTAGCCCGATCTGACCAATGGCTAGCGCCGCCATTGCAAGATCTTCTCAAACAAACGCTTCACCGTCGGGGTCAGCCGAGTGCGATTGTAAGCGTCGGCGGCCTTCTTGATGACTTCGGCGTGTGTCGGATAGGGGTGAATCGTCTTTGCGATCGATCCGAGGCCGACGCCGCCGACCATGGCGACCGTCAACTCGGAGATCATGTCGCCGGCATTGCGCGCGACGATCGTCGCCCCGACGATCTCGTCCTTGCCCTTCTTCACGTGGACCTTCAGAAAACCTTCTTCCTCACCTTCGAGCACCGCGCGGTCCACTTCCGACATTTCGATCGTGAAGGTGTCGATCGCGATGCCCTTCTTCTCAGCGTCCTGCGGATAGAGGCCGACGTGCGCGATCTCAGGGTCGGTGTAGGTGCACCACGGGATGGTCAGTGTGCTCGTCTTGCCGCGCGAGAAGAACAGGGCGTTCCCGATGACGATGCGCGCCATCGCGTCGGCCGTGTGAGTGAACTTGTAAGGGAAGCAGATGTCGCCGGCGGCGTAGATGCGCGGGTTTGACGTGCGTAGCTGCTCGTCGACTTTCACGCCGGCGCGGTCGAACTCGACGTCTGCCTCCTTCAAGCCCAGCCCTTCGACGTTAGGCGCGCGGCCGACGCCGACGAGCACCTCATCGACGCGCAGCTCCTGGCGGCCGTCTTTGCCCTCAGTTCCGAGGATTTTCTCGTCGCCCTCCCTGCGGACGGAGGCGGTCTTGCCACAGCATTGGATGCGGAGGCCGTCGCGAACCAGCGCTTGCTCGATCCGCTCGGCGGCGTCGCGATCTTCGCGGATGAGAATTTGCGTCGCGGCTTCGATCAACGTCACTTCGGAGCCGAAGCGGGCAAAGGCTTGGGCCAGCTCGCAGCCGATCGGGCCGGCGCCGATCACGGCGAGTCGGCGCGGCAGCTCGGTCAGCGAGAAGACGGTTTCATTCGTCAGGTAGCCCGCCTCGGCCAGCCCTTGAATAGGCAGCGCGGCCGCCCGCGCGCCCGTGGCGATGCACGCTTTCGAGAACTGGAGCGTCTGTCCGCCAACCTCCACGCTGTCGCGGCCGGTGAATCGCGCTTCGCCGATAAAGACGTCGATGCCAAGGTCGCGGAATCGTTCGGCCGAGTCGTGACGGCTGATGCCCGCTCGCAAGCGGCGCATGCGCTCCATGACGGCGGGGAAGTCGACGCCGAAACCGTCCGGCACGTTGACGCCGTAGCGGTGGGCGTCGCGCACGTCGGCATAGGCGCGGGCGCAACGCAGCAGCGCTTTCGAGGGGACGCACCCGACGTTGAGACAGTCGCCGCCTAGCAAGTCGCGCTCAATCAGCGCCACTTTCGCGCCCAGTCCCGCCGCGCCCGCCGCGGTGACCAGCCCCGCCGTGCCCGCGCCGACGACGACCATGTTGTAGCGTCCCGAGGGCGTGGGGTTCGTCCAATCCGGCGGATGAACGTTGCGGACCAGAAGTTCGTTGTGCTCGTCGAGGGGGCGAGTCTGCGGGAGCTTGTTGGCAATCGCTTCGGTAGTGGCCATGGTTTCGTCGCTGGCGTTCAGTCGTCTGTTTCGCAAACAGGCTTACGTTTCGGCTGTTTCGCAATTGGGCTTACGTTCGGCCCGCAATGTAGGGGCACGGCATGCCGTGCCCGAGACCGCCAGGATGCAAGGCACCCCTATCAGACAAGCGAAGGTACTAGTGAAAAGTTGCACTGAGTCACCAGGCTATTAAACTCGGGCTTGGTTCACCCGGACCCTACTCGGCGGCGTTCTGCGTGTTCAGGTTCCAATCGTAGAACAGCCAGCGAATGCTCGGCGTATTCCCGGCATCGAGCGCCTGCTTCAGCTCCGGCGAATACCGGGCCGCATGGTCGAGCACCGAGCCGGCGGTCTGCTCAAAGTCGCCGCCGTACCATTGGTAGATCTGCGTCAGGTGAACGTCGCCCTCCCCGGGCTCGAAGCGGAACCAGCGATCGTGCTCGTGAACGTAGCGCGCTTGGTCGGCGAGTTGCTCCTCGAGGCGCTCGGCCACGTAAGCTTCATTGCTCAACTTGGGGCAGCCGGCGGCGGCGCAGACCAGCGCGAAATGGATCCTCGGCTCGATGAACTTCGGCCGAACCTGCTCGTGCTCGATCTGGCTCAGGCTCAAGACGTGGCCGCCAACGTTCCATCGCGCGTCGTCCCATCGCTTGTCGGCGGGAATGTCGAAGATCGACCGAATCGGCTGGTTGTCAAGAATGAGGCGCAGCGTGAAGGCGTTGTAGGCGTTGATGAGCAGCGCCAGTTTCTCGTCGCGGCCCATGTCGTCGAAGGGTGCTTCGGCCACGGCAGCGATGTACTCATCGAGGTCCCCTTGGTCGCGGGCTAGGCCCTGGTAGTCGACCCAACCATCATCGTCGACGTGGTTCCACAGCAGCGCGTCGAACGTGGAATGGTCGAACGCCGGCCCGTCGGGCTTGGCTTCGTAGGCCTCGGCCAAGGTGATGCGCGGCGGCCCGAACAACTCCATCAGACTGTCGCGCTCGATGTAGGCGTAGAGCGCCGAGCTAAAGACGAGCACCGCGATCAGCGCCATGACGGTCGCGCCGACGGGCCATCCTTGGGGTTGCGCCGCCGGGGCTTCGGCTGCCGGGGCTTCGGCTTGCGGTTTGTCCGCCCCGGTGTGTTTCTGGATGGCGTGGTTCGCCAGACGCGTGACGTAGACCGTCACGGCGACGGTCGCGAGCAAACCGACCACCAGCAGAACCCATTCGCCGAGGCTGCGGCCTTCATCGCCCGCGCCGGCGGCCACGGAGAGCCCTTGTCCACCGAGGTGCCCCAAGTAGACATACATGAACGTGCCCGGCAACATGAAAAACCAACTTGCGGCGATGCAAGGCCAGAAGCGAATGGAGGTCAGGCCGTATAGATAGTTCTGCAGAGTAAATGGGACGGCCGGGGTGAGGCGTAGCATCGCCACGATCTTCCAACCGGCTTCCTCGCCAATGGCCTTGTCGATGGCGCTGAACTTGGGGCTCGTGGCGGCCAACGCCGCCACCTTCTCTCGCGCCGCGTACCGGGCGATCAAAAACGAAAGCGCCGCCCCTGTGGTTGCACCCAGCGAAACCGTAACGGTGCCCCACCACAACCCGAAAATGGCGCCGGCGGCCAGGGTCAGCGCCGACCCCGGGACAAAGAACACCACGGCGACGGCGTACACCAACGCGAAGATCAGCGGCGCCCAAACGCCGAGACCCTGAATCCACATCTCGAGAAACTGAATGCCGTTATCGATCGGCAGAGCCCGGCTCAGCAGAACGAGCGCCAGTACGATCAGCACGGCCGACGCCAGCTTTAGAATCGTCGCCATTCGATTTACGGTTGTTGAATCGCTCATGGCTCGGCACCCAGGGTAGCGCTGTCGATCAGGGGTGAGTTTCCCAGGAGGGCTTGGAGCTTCCTTACCCTACCTGTTCGCCGGCCTGGGCCGGAAAGTTACAGGCACACGACCACCGACATCACGAGCCCGGAAACCGAGCCGTGACCGTAAGGGAGCGGTCCGGCTCGAACTCCCACGCCCCTCGGGAGCCCTAGAACCGAGACCGTGTTCGGTGTCCAGCAAGGCGATGCAAGCCGAGTACGTTATCGTTTCTTGATGGCGCAACCGCTGAAGATCGAGCTGCCCGAGGGATTCGCAGCACAGCCGCTCGTAACGCGCTATGCGCCGAGCCCAACCGGCCATCTCCATCTCGGGCACGTGGCGCACATGTTGTATGTGTGGGGAATCGCCGATGTATTGGGAGCGAAAGTGCTCCTGCGGATGGAGGACCACGACCGCGGTCGCTGCCGTCTTGAGTACGAAGAGGCGATCCTTGAGGACCTCGATTGGTTGGGGTTTGTCACGGCGAACCCGCTTGACGCGCACAGCGACTACCGCCAGTCGGACTGCGATGTGGCGTACCGCGAGGCGCTCGGACGTCTGCGCCGGAGTCACCAAGTGTACCGCTGCACCTGCACGCGCAAGGAGATCGCGACGCATTCCGCGATGGGCGAGGGTGGCGAGAGGTGTTACAGCGGGCACTGCCGCGAGAAGAACCACCCGGTCGACGTGACGCACGGGTTGCGCGTGGTGTTGTCGCCGGGTGTCGAGAGATTCCGCGACGGTCTGCTAAGTCAGCAGTCGCAAAATCCAGCGGAACAGTGCGGTGACCTGCTGTTGCGCGACCGCCACGGCCAGTGGACGTATCAGTTCGCCGTGACAGTCGATGACACTCGCCAAGGCGTGAACCTCATCATTCGCGGCGAAGACCTACTGGCCTCGACGGGCCGCCAGATCCGTTTGGCGCGAATGCTGGGCCGCGAGACACCGCCGGTGTTCGTTCATCACCCGCTGATCATCGACGAAGCGGGCGACAAGTTAAGCAAGAAGCAAGCCGCCCCGCCGGTCCGGGAGTTGCGCAGGAGTGGCACGCCACCGGGCGACGTGCTAGGCCAAGCGGCCCGCCGCGTGGGCTTGACTGAGCGCGCCCTCGCCCTTGATGCGAATGACCTACAGAGGTTGTTCGCACCCGCGCAACCGAGATGAAATGAGGAGACTCGCGGTTTCGGGAGTGCGGTACGCTCCCGAGTGACGGGCTTCGCCCCGCCCGTTCCATGACGCGGGGCGAATCCCGAAATCTCTTCTTATAACGAAAGGAACTACGAACTATGAAGAACCATAGCAAAGCCATCGAAGCCTTGTCACAACCGCAACACGAGATGATCGAACAAGGCATGAACGTCGTCGCCGGTCTGGACCTGGGTGACCAGTACTCCCACGTCTGCCTGCTCGATCTGGAAGGAAACATCGTGGAACGCGTGCGCGTGCGCACCACCGTCCAGCAGTTCGAGAAGTACTTCGGCGCGTGGGCGTCGATGCGGGTGGTGTTCGAAGCCGGCACCCACTCGCTGTGGGTCTACCGGCTGCTGGAACGCCTCGGTCACGAAGCGCTGATGGCCGACACGCATCGGCTGGCGCTGATCACGCAATCGCTGTCGAAGGGCGATGAGCGCGACGCCGCCACGTTGGGCGAGTTGGGACTGCGGATGCCCCAGATGCTCAACCCCGTGCAGCCGTGTTCGCTCGAGACGCAACAGGATCGCACCCTGCTGCGGGCACGCGAGGGCGCGGTCGCCGCGCGCACCAAACTGATCAACTTGGTGAGGGGCACGGTGAAAAGTTTCGGCGAACGCTTGCCGAAGTCGGGCACCGAGGCCTTTGCAAAGAAGGCCGGCGCGGCGATGCCGGCGTCGCTGCGCGAGACGCTGAGCCCGTTGCTGCTGGTGATTCAACACCTCAGCGACGAGATCCGCCGCTACGACAAAAAGATTGAGCAGTTGGGCGAAGAGAAATATCCGCAGACCCGGCGGATGCGCTCGATCCGAGGGGTTGGGCCGATCACGTCGTTGGCGTTCGTGCTGAACCTGGACAACGACGCCACGAAGTTGAAGAGCAGCCGAGCGGCGGGACCGCGCATGGGGCTGCGTCCGAAGAAGCGCGACTCGGGGAAGAGCTCCCCGCAGCTGAGCATCACCAAGAGCGGCGACCCGATGCTGCGGAAGCTATTGGTGCAATGTGCGCAGTACGTGTTGGGACACCACGGCACGGACTCGGCGCTGCGGCGCTGGGGCTTGCGATTGGCGGCGCGGGGCGGCAAGGCAGCGAAGCGCAAGGCGGTGGTGGCGGTGGCGCGCAAGTTAGCGATCCTGCTGCATGTGTTGTGGAAGCGCGAGGTGGACTTTGATCCGTTCTACGGCAGCCAGGACCCGAAGCCGCCCTTCGAAGCGGCCCCCGTGTCGGGGTCGGGGTCCGAGCCGGCGGGATGAGTTGAGCGGCACGAAGGAAGCCGGATCAGGTCAGTAGTACGAGTTCGCAAGGCGGAGGAAAGGAAGCCTCCAGCGAAGGGAACACGTCGGACACCGAGTTCGTAGCGACTGCGCGTTCCGGGCCGGCCAGCAGGACAAGGCCGCAGCTGAGACAGCAGCGCTGCTAAGACTGAACTTCAAAGAGCACCGCGTCGCGGACGACGCCAAAGAGAGTGCGGATGGAAGCCAGGTCGGACGTGCCCCAGAAACTGAAGTTTCCCCGAGGCCCCTTGCCAGTTGACAAAGCGAATCTCCTCATGGAAGCCCGGAACGCAAGTGACGGGTAAATCCGTTCGCCTGTTTCTCAACGCAAATAGAAAGACACCGATCGCCGCGCCCTATGCCTGCTCGATTGCCTTCAACAACCCCCGCATCGAAAACTCACTCGCCTTCATCTTGCTCCCCTCGATCCGGTAGTGAGTTTCGAGCGACAACGTTTCCTTGTAACCGTCCTTGAGCAACGCTCGAAAGTGCCCCACGTGGTCGAACTCGCCCTCGCCCACACCGCACCATTCATACTTCCCCGACGCCACGCGGCAGTAGTCGCGCAAGTGAATGTGGAAGATCCGCGTGGTGTCGATCATGCGGTAGCCCTCCGGGAACGACTTACCGCCGGACCGCGCCGAGTTGTTCGGCTCCCAAATCGCGCCGAACGAATCGTCCTTGACCGCCTTGAGCGCCGCCGCCAACTCCGAGGCCGTCGAAACGTAGCTTCCTCCGACGTTCTCGAGTGCCAGGCGAAAGCTCCGCGCCTTGGCCCGCCGCGCCGCCTCGCGCAGCAGCTCGTAAATGCGCGGGTACTGGCTCGGGTTGGCCTGCCCTCCGCGAGGGTAGGTAAACGCGAACGCGCGGATCTTGCCGGTCCCAAGAATCGTGGCGCGCTCCATGGCACGGTCGAGCAGCGCCCATTGCTTGTCGAGCGCCCGGTTGCCCTCGGCGCTCTCGGGCGGCAGCGGCACCTTGAAGAACGACGTATCGAGAATGCAGGTCTTGATGCTGTGTTGGTGGAGTAGCTTGCGGGCGTGGCGCACCTTCTCGACCGGCTGTGAGGTGTTGTATTTGCCCCAGAGGTTGCGGATTTCGGCGTACCCGAGGCCGAAGCGCTTGAGGAACTCGATCGCCGTGAGCAGGTCGTCGTCGATCTCGTCGGTAGTGACGCCCAGCTTGAAGTCGGAGAGCTGCGCCGCCGGCAGCGCTCGGCTGAGCGCCGCCGCTGTCGCTACGGAGAGGAAGCCGCGGCGGTTGATGAGGAGCATAGCCGGATTATAGCGCCGGGCCCAGCTTTCGATTTCATGACGCTGCGACTTCAGGGGCGTGGATGGTGAGTGCGAGATTCGGACCAGTCTAGCGGCCCTCGAGTGGTGCCAGCGTTCGTGCCGGACCGCTCCCTCACGGTCACGGCTCGGTTGCTTCGCGCTTCGCTTCGCGATGCCTAGTTTTCAAGCACAACCGTCGTCGCTTGCTCGGACGCGATCACCACTTCCGCCTTCTGTAGCGGCGGTCGCGTACGCGTGCTCACGCTGTAGGTTCCCGGCGCCAGCTCAACCCGGTCGCCGCCGACCAGCCCACTCGCCACCTGTTGGCCATCGGCTCCATACACGTCGAACGGTGCTTTCACGGCCTTTGACAGCGACCGGCTGAGTTGCTCCGCGCTGCCGGCATCGAAATATTCGCCCTCCCCGATGTTCGACCAGTGGCGGAACTTCTGCTTCAACTCGTCGTCCTCGATGGCGAACCCAACGATGTTCACGCGAACATCGACGCGGGCCTGTTTGAGCAACCCGATCGCTTCGGCGGGATCACCGTCGCAGGTCTCCTCGCCATCGGTCACCAACACCACTACGCGTTGGCCACCGGCGGCCTGCAGGTCTCGGGCAACGGCCTCGATCGACTTGGCGATCGGCGTCTTGGCCTTGTTCATGGCTTGGATGTTGCCGATCAGCCCAGCGGCTTCGGCTGCGTTGAGCGGTTTCAGCGGCAGCTCGAGATCCGTTCGGCAGGAATCGACTTCTCGATGACCGAACACACGCAACGCGAAGGGCGTGCCCGCCGGGATCGTCTCGCGGATCAGTTCCGACAGCACTTGCTTGGCGATGTCGATGCGGCGCTTGCCGCCTTGGCGCTGCAACATGCTGCCGGACGCATCGAGAATCACCTCCACCGCGCCGCCTGCCACCGGCAGGACGCCTTGCGGGCCCGCCGAGGACGCATGCACTTCGAGAAAGCCCGGCGGCCGTTCGGCCGGGCCCAGCCGGATCGGGCGGCGCACCAGCGTCAAGTACGACTGTCCCGTCAGGTAGCGCAGCTCGTAATCACCGCTTTCAAACGGGGCCCGGAGGGTGAGTTGCGGACCCTGATGCACATACTCATACACACCCCACCTGCGCTCCGGCGTACCGGCTTTGACGAGCGTAACGTAGTCGCCCGGGTTGTTGGGGCCGGTCCAAGAAACCGTGAACTCGGTCCCGCCTTGGACGGTGTCGGGAGTATCGAGCGTCGCGTTGGTTCCGCCCACCACGAGCGACGCGCTAGCCAGTGTCAGATACGACCGCCCCGTTAGATAACGGACTTCGTAGCGCCCCGGCTTGTCCGGCGCGCGCATCGTAACCGGGCTGCCTTTGCTGGTGTAGACATACGTCTTGTAAGTCTTCTCGTTGGCGCCGGCTTCGACGATCGTGATGTAGTCGCGCGCATTGTCGGGCCCGGCCCACACGATCTCGAAGGGCGCGCCTGCCACCACCTGCCCGGGGATCGTAATGCTTGCGTCGACCCCGCCAACAGTGATCGGCACTTTGGCCAGCGTGAGGTATTTGGCCCCCGAGAGGTAGCGCACTTCATACTTCCCCGGCTTCTCGGGCGCTCGCAGCTTTCCGCTGTTGTTGGTCTTCGTGTAAACGTAGGACTTGTAGGTCCGCTCTTTCGCGGACGGTTCGACGATTGTGATGAAATCGCGAGGGTTGACGGTGCCGCTCCACGAAACTTCAACGTCCCCGCCCAGTTGGACCGACGCCGGGGCGTTCAGTGTGATCTTTGCCGCGGTGACCGTCAGCAGCCTGGTAACGAGAATCTCCCGTGTCTTTCCCTGCACCCAGCGTAGTTCGTAAACACCGGCGGCTTCGGGCGCCAACATCTCGAGGGTCTGGCCCTTGCTCAGGTATCGATACGAAATGTAGGAACGGCTCGCAGCCCCCTTCTCTGCGATCGAGACGTAGTCCCGCGCCGCATCCGTTCCCGACCAGGTGACGTTGAACGTGGCGCCTCCCTGCACGCTGGCCGGCGCATCCAGCGATTGCGCCGAGACCGCCAAACAAGCAAACAGAACGAGCGAGATGATGCGGGCAAATCGTGGCATAGATCCTCCTGCTGATTGGGTTCCGATGTAGGGGCACGGCATGCCGTGCCCGCGCGCCCTACGGAACCGAACCGCCGCGGCCCCGTTCTTGAACCCTACTCCCCAAACGCCGCGTCGAACGCCAGCGTCGACGGCGCGAAGTCCACCTTCTTGGTGAACTCACAGGCCTCTTTGGCGCCGTGCTCGCGGTCCATGCCGCTGTCTTCCCATTCGATCGACAACGGCCCGTTGTACCCGATGTGGTTCAACGCCCGGATGATCTCCTCGAAATCCACCCCCCCGTGACCCAGCGACCGGAAATCCCACCCGCGCTCGCGTTGCCCGAAGTTCAGGTGAGAACCGAGAATGCCGGCGCGTCCGTCAAGCTGCAGCGCCGCGTCCTTCATATGCGCGTGGTAGATGCGGTCGGAGAACTCGTAGATGAACTTGACCGGATCGACCATCTGCCAATGCAAATGGCTGGGGTCGAAGTTGAAGCCAAGCGTCTTGCGATTGTCGACCGCTTCGAGCATCCGCTTGGCGGTCACGATGTCGAACGCCAACTCGGTCGGATGCACCTCGTAGGCAAATCGCACCCCGCATTCGTCGTGCGCGTCGAAGATCGGATTCCACAGCTCGGCGAAGTAGCGGAAGCCCTCTTCGATCATCTCCTCCGACACCGGTGGGAAGCTGTAGAACAGGTGCCAGATCGAAGAGCCCGAGAAGCCATTGACGACGCTCAAACCCAGGTTCTTGGCGGCGTAGGCGGTCTTGGTGACGGACTCGATCGCCCAGGCCCGCTTCTTCTCCGCATCGCCGGCACACTCGGCCGGAGCAAAAGCATCGGAGCGGCTGTCGTCGTTGGGGTCGCACACGAGCTGTCCGGCGAGGTGATTCGAGATGGCGAACAGCTTCAGGTTGTACTTCGCGAGAATGGCTTTTTGCTGCTTGCAGTATTCGAGGTCTTCGGCGGCCTTGAAGACGTCCATGTGGTCGCCCCAGCAAGCCAGCTCGAGCCCGTCGTACCCCCAACCCGCCGCCTTCTCGGCGAGCACCTCCAGGGGCAGGTCGGCCCACTGTCCGGTGAAGAGGGTGACGGGTCGGCTCATGGCGATCTCCTACGAGAAAGGTCGTCTCGGTGAATGGGGACGCGCGTCGCCGCCGTCCGGCGAAGGTGGCGCGACGCTACAGGCACGGCATGCCGTGCCCCTACATCTACGAGTCCCAGGCTGCGCGCAGGCGGGCGCAAACCCCAGGCGCAAGACGGAGTTTAGCAAATGTCCTGCGGGGCCGAGAACTCTCTCGATCGTCGTGTCAACGCCCAATAGAAATGTCCCCCTCGGTAGCTCGATAGAAGTGTCCCCTTGTGTTTCTTGTTCGTAGGAGAGATATCGTCGTCGTCGGGGCTGTGGAACTGTGGGAATCGCGTAGCGATTTCCAAGGGGCGGTGGGAAGGGTGGAAAACCATCCACCGCTCCTCGAACCCGGTACTGCTGCCTCGAGAGATTTTCCACGCTTTCCATCCGACCCGGCATTTCCACAGCCCTCTTATGTATTCGCAGCCCGTTTTTTCCGTAACACAGCTCGCCGCCAGGGGTGGTCCGCCGCCGGCTTGCGCCCGCCCTCCGGACGCTGCTGTGGTGCTGGTTTCGTCCGCAGCTGTGGCGTCGGCGTGGCGATCACGTCGTGCTCGATCTCGTGCCCGTCAAACCTCACCTGCAAGCTCTCATCGCGCCACTGTTGGACCGTCACCCGTGCCCCCGCCCCCACGCCCTGGTTGCGTTTCGGCTTCAACTGCAAACAACGATTCTCGAAACGCACCACCCGGTCGTTGCTCACCACGCGTTCGTACTCGCAACAGAACACCCCTCGCAGCTCGGTGCCGCGGGGGAGCGCCTGGTGAAAGTCCGCTGCCGCCGCCGGCTCACAGGCGAAGCGCTCGTTGTGCTCGGCCAGGTACTCCTCGTCGAGATAACGGTTCGCCGCCTCGTACTCGACGATCCCGCGCAGCCGCATCTTCTTGATCAGGCGGTCTTGGTGCGTGCCGTGATGGCGCTCCACTCGGCCCTTGGCTTGCGGCGAGGAAGCCGCCATGATCGTAATGCCGAGCTTGGCACACATGCGCCCGAACTGCGTCTCGGGCTTGATGCCTGCCAGCGCTTCCCGCGACGTCGGCTGGCGCTGGTAGACGTTTTTCCAGTCGCAGTACAACGCCTTGGGAACGCCGTGTTGACGCACCCAGGCTGCGAGCAGATCGGCCGCGGCCCAGGTCGTTTCCTGGTCCGAGAAACGGCACAGCGCCACACCGGTCGCGTCATCGACGAAGTTCATCAGACAGGCTTTCGGGCCGCGTTCTTCCAGCCAGTGGTGGTGCGAACCGTCGAGTTGAATCAGCTCGCCGAAGTGCGCTTTGCGTTGGCGCCGGGTGCGATGCGGTTGGCGCTTGCGACGGCGGCTCCACAGACCCGCGGCGAGCATCCAGCGCCGCAGTGTTTCGCGCGGCACTTCCAGGCCGTGGTCGGCTGCCAGATGTTCCGACGCCAGCGTCGGCCCGAAGCGCTCGTGCCCCTCGCCCGCATAGTTCTCGCGCACCAACTCGAGAACCTGCTGGCGTCGCTTCTGATCGGCTCGGTTCGAAGCACGGCCGACGTTACCGTGCACCAAAGCCTTGGCCCCGCCCGCACGGTAACGCTTCTTCAGACGCTTCGCATGGCGGTAGCTGACCTCCAGCAGCTCGGCGGCTTCGGTCAACTTCAGTTCTCCTCGTTTCACTCGGCTCAGCACTTCGCCGCGCCTCAACTCCTTGGCACTCATCCATGTCCTTCCCACTCTCGGCTCCTCCTTCGGAGCCTCAGAGTAGGGGACATTTCTATTGGGCGCTCAAGGGGACATTATCATTGGGCTTCAACAACTCTCTCGATCGTCGCGAAGCGGCCGTCTCCGACTTCTGGATCTTCACGTCCATGGGAATGAGGCCCTGAACATAAGAGATCTTGAAGCGCAGCCATTCGTCGAGCACTCTCTCCTGAACGCCTCAGAACTGGCTGAAGACCACGCCGCGCTCGCCGGCGCCGATCGTCTGAATAACACGGGTTTCCAATTTGAACCCGGTATCCAGCCTTTGCGGTGGTCTTCAGCCTCCTTGATCGCGAACTGGTGGCTCGGGTGGAAGCCAGCGATGCATCAAAAAGAGTGGTGCTGGACATGGATAGCATCGAGAGCCCGGTGTATGGACAGCAGGAGGGGAGTGCCTACAACGGGCATTTCGAATCACTCTGTTATCACCCGCTGTTGTTGTTCAGCGGCCAACGGCGATTGTCTAGCGGTGAAGCTGCGTCCGGGCAACATGCACAGCGCCGAGGACTGGGACGAGTTGCTGCTGTCGGAGATCGAGCGCCAACAGGCCGCGGGCAAACAGATCGCCTTCCGGGGCGATCCGGCTTTTGCTAGAATGGGCGTAGACCTGAGGAGCGCAAGATCCAAATTGGAAATTCCGCATAAAAGGAGGTAGTGATGGCAAGGTACTCTACTGAAGAATTTGGGGATTTTAGAATTCCGCAAGGGCTGGGTAAAAAGATCACCGTTGCCGTGATAGTGATTGCCGGCCTCATTATGTTAGTGGGAAGCACCGGGACAGTCGGCGCAGGACAACGAGGCGTCTTGCTGCATTTTGGAGCCGTGACCGAGACGATCAAAGAGGAAGGTCTCTATTTCAAGATTCCTTTCGCTCAGGAGGTAGTTCTGATGTCAACCCAGCTTCAGAAATACACTGCTCCTGCCGGCTCCTCCAGCAAGGACTTGCAACTGGTTTCGACAGAAGTCACCTTGAACTACCAGTTGAATGCCAGCGGCGTGGGGGAAATTTATCGCAGTATGCGGCAGAATTATGAAAGCACGGTCATTCAGCCGTACATCCAGGAAGCGGTCAAATCTACCACGGCCGATTTCAACGCCGAGGAGTTGATCACACAAAGGCCACAGGTGAAAGATGAGCTTCAAAATTTGATGGCGGAAAGGTTAGCTCCCCTTGGTATCGTAGTTGTACAACTCTCCATCACGGACTTTCAGTTCTCGTCAACCTTCCAGGAGTCCATCGAGGCAAAGGTGAAAGCGGTCCAACAGGCTCTGGAGGCAGAGAACGCCTTGAAACGGGTGGAGTTTGAAGCGCAACAGGAAATCACCAGAGCCCAAGCTGAAGCCAAGGCACTGGAGCTCCAAAAAACACAGATAACGGACCAGTTACTGGCCTTGCGGCGAATCGAGGTTCAGGGACGCGCTATAGAGAAATGGAATGGGGTGATGCCCACAGTGGTCACCAGCGGCGGACCAGTGCCAATGTTGGACGTGTTTAGCGGACGGCAGTAAAGCAACGGTTGCTCATCCGGCCCGACACGGACGTGCAGTCGCAGAAATGTAATTGCGTGCTAGATTGAGCGCACCGTCGGAGAGCCACTCCCGAGCCGCGCGGCGAACCTCCTCCGGAGTCGTCTCGGCAACGTATTAGAGATGCCGGGTATCCACTTGACTCAGGTGACCCCAACATCTTGTAGTTGGGCTCACAGCGTCTTAGCGTCCCAATCGGCGACGATCGAGCGGTACGGCGTCGGCTCCACCGCCATGGCCTGCTGCACAAGGCGGTAGAAGAGCTTGCCCCGACTGCGTGATCTGCGCCGATTGAAGCGGAACACGAACTCGTCGAGATAGTAGTCCAGATGCTCGTGGCTGACCGCCCCCTGATGCGTGCCCAGCATCCAGCGCTTGAGTAGCGAGATCGCCAAGTGCACCCTCGGCAGTAGCTGCGAGGCCTGCTCGCGGCGGTTGTTAATCGAGATGATACGACGCTGGTAGTCCTTCTTCTTGAGCGGATCGTAGCCCGACCAGTTGTCGGTAACAACCACGCTGCCCGGCTCGACCGACTCCTCGACGAAGGGCATCAAACTGGCCGCCGAGGCGTTCTGAACGCGCTGCATGCGGATGCGCCCCAGCCCGGTGCCTCTCTCTTCCGCGGCGACTGCAATCAACGCTTTACGCTCGGTCTGCCGGCCGATTACCCCTTCTTCTTCAGCGCCCCAGTAGGTCTCATCGACCTCGACGAGGCCCGTCAATCGCTCCCGCCCCGGGCGCACCATCGCTCGCCTCAGCTTGTGCATCCAAGGTCAGGCGGTTTGGTAACTGCCCAGTCCCAGAACGCGCTGTAGACCCAGGGCGCTGGCCCCATTCTTCTGCGTGGTGATGGTCCACATCGCCCGGAACCACAGCCGCAGCGGCTTGCGTGTGTCTTGAAAGATCGTGCCGGCGGTGACGGAGGTTTGCCGCCCGCAGCGAGCGCATTCGAACCACACTTTGCGCACCGGCCAAGCGCGCTCATGCCCACACCTTGGACAGCGGAAACCCTCTGGCCAGCGCAAGGCGAACAGATAGTCGCGGCAAGCCTCCTCGCTCGCAAAGCGAGACTCGAATTCGAGTTGGTCGCGCGGGTAATCCTCCACCAGGCCCTACACTACATCTTGGGGTCACCTGAGTCAAGTGGATACCCAGCCTACGCAATTGACACGCCAGCGCCGCTGTGCTGCCATCGTGTGGTAACCGCCGGGAGCCAACTCATGTCAGTCAACCGCAGAACCTTCCTTTCCGCCACCGGCGCCTCGTGCGCCGGAGCGCTCTCCGCTTGTGGTGACGCCGGCCCGAACGCGGCCACCGACAAGCCCGCCGCCCGCAAGCCCATCCGGATGCATCTCGGCACCCAGCGCACCGGCGACCTTTCTCCCGATAGATTGCAGTTCTTCAAACGCCACGGGGTCGACCACATCGCCGGATGGCCCACCGACGCCAAAGAAGCCACACTCGCCGACGACCTCGCCCGCGCCAAGGACCATTGCGCCAAGTACGGGCTCAGCCTCGACATCGCGCAGGTAGGTCTGCTGGCCGGCGCTCCCGTCGCACGGTTCTTGCTGGGCAAACAGCCCGAGGGCGACCGCGAGATCGAATACATGCAAAACCTCATCCGCGCGTGCGCCCAAGCCGGCATCCCGGCGTTCAAATACAACCTGCGCGTGCTCTTCAACGTCCGCTCGGGCGTGACGCCGGGACGCGGCGGCTCCTCCTACA
Source organism: Bryobacterales bacterium (assembly GCA_965261065.1). Taxonomy (GTDB): domain Bacteria; phylum Acidobacteriota; class Terriglobia; order Bryobacterales; family UBA6623; genus JAKZVK01. The sequence goes on from OZ253444.1 coordinate 2,116,082, forward strand.
GCACCTGGAAGTTCGACGAGGTCAGCAACGATCCGCCCGAGCCGGAAGTCGGCCGCGTGGACGCCGACACGTTCTGGGAGCGCATCACCTACTTCCTCGAACGCGTCATCCCGGTGTGCAACGAGTACAAAGTCCGCGCCATGTGCCACCCTCATGACCCGGGCGTGCCGCCGTCAGGCTACAAGGGCGTCGACCGCGTATTGGGAACCGTCGAAGGGCTGAAGAAGTTGGTCTCGATTCAAGAGAGCCCCTATCACGGGTTGAACCTGTGTCTCGGAACGACGGCCGAGATGCTCAAAGACCCGGCGAACGAGCTTCCCGACGTAATCCGTTACTTCGGTGAGCGCAAGAAGATTTTCAACATTCACTTCCGGAACATCGTGGGCAAGCGCGGCGACTTCTATGAGGTCTATCCCGACAACGGCGACATGAACATGATCAAGCTCGCGCAGACGCTATACGAGGTCGACTATCCCTACATGCTCATGCCCGACCATATGCCCAAACATCCCGACGACCCCGACTACCTGCAAGGTTTCGCCTTCGGCTACGGCTACATCAAAGCCGTGCTTCAGGCCCTGGAGACTTTCGCTTAGGTATGTGATAATCGACCGGCAATGTAGGGGCACGGCACGCCGTGCCCCGCGGCTTCGAACGGACGATCAGGCCCGAAAACGGGCACAGCATGCGGTGCCCCTACTTTACGTTCGGCGGTTCCGTTTCGGGTATTGCGGGCGTAACCCTGGCTCGTTTGAACGCGTGACGAAGCCCGACGGAACCCACGTTCACAACCCCGCACGCAAATAGGCGATCACATCGGCCAGCTCTTGCTTCGTCAAAGCATCCTCGAGCCCGTCCGGCATGAGTGACACGGTCGACGCACGCAACTCCTCGACATTGCCGCGAAGCACCGTCACATCCTCCAACTCGCCCCGCAGCGTCACCGTACCCGCCGTCTCGCCGACCAGCAAGCCATCGAGCACCCGCCCGTCTTTGGTCGTCATCACGTAGTTCGTATAACGCACCTGAATCGCCGCACTGGGGTCGAGGATGTGGCTGAGCAGCGTCTCCTTGCCGCGATTGTTCACGCCCGAGAGGTCAGGGCCAATCCGCCCGCGCTCCGCAGTCCGCACGTGACACTTCTCGCACTCGCGCTCGAACGCCTCCTTGCCGCGCTCGGCCGACGCCGCCAGGTCGAGAACATCACGGTGCTCTTCCACCACCCGGCCACGATCGCCGATCTCGGCTTCGAACAGCTTCTTCGCCCGTTGCTGAACCGCTTCGTCGGGATACTGCGTGAGCTTGATCCGCGTCACGGCGTCCACCGCGAAGGGCTCGATGCGCCCCTCATCGACGGCATCCAGCAACGTCGTGACGCGATCGCGCCGCCCGAGCAGCGCGGCGACCACGCGCAGGCGAGTCTCGGGCCCGTAGCCCTTCCAGCCCGCGAGCAACAACGCCGCCACCGGGGGCTCGTTGAACGACGACGCCGTTGCCGCGGCCGCTGCCTGCAAGTCCTGCGGACTTGGCGAGGTGAGGATCTCCCGCAGGATGGGCTCCGCCGCGTCATACGGTCCGCCGGCCAACAGACGGATCGCAGGCACGCGCGCCGTGATCGGCAATGACTCGTTGCGGGCATCGCGCACCGCGCCTTGGAGCAAAGAGCGCAACTGGAAGAACTGCGCCACGTCGACCGCGGCGGCCTGCACCTGGTCCGGCGAGTTGTCGATGATTCGCGCCAGCGATTGTTCAATCGGAGCAACGTGCAGGCCGGTACGGCCTTCGAGCTTCAATCCGGCGGCCAACCCTTCGAGGCCTGCTTGCTTCCAAGCCGCATCCGATAGCTGCGAATCGCCGGCCAGCGCTCGCAACCAAAACGTAATCTCTTTCGGGTCGCGCCGCGCGCCGACAATGCGACTCAACTCCGAGAGCAGGTCGGCCTTGCCTTCGGAAGCCTCGGCGAAGAACTCCTTCTCGCGGCTCAGTAAAATCCGTAGCATGGGCAGCGCCCATTCCGGCGGCGACGTCACGGCGGCGACACGAAACCAACGGTCCTCAGCGTGCCGCGCGGCAATCGCGGCGAGAGTATCGCGTGCGCGGAGGTCGTGGCGCACGTCGCCCAGGCTGAGCGCGAGTTGGAACTGCACGCGGGCCGAGGCGTCGTCCGCGAGCAGCAAGACTTCATCGCCGAGCTCTGGCAAGAAACGCTCGGCCAGCCGCAGGGCGTTCTCGCGCACGCCGGGGTGCGGATCTTTCAAAGCGGCGCGGACGAGTTCCGGTTTCAGCGAGTCCAAGCCTTCGAGCGCCCACAGGGCGTGCAGCCGCGCTTGCGGCGTTTCCCCCTCGCGCGCCAGTTTTTCGAGCAAGGGCACGGCGGCCGTGTCTTGTTTCTCAAACAACAGCCGCTGCGCAGTGCGGCGGTGCCAGCCGTTCGCGTGCGACAGGTGCCCGGCCAGCTCCTCGATCGTCGCCTCGCCCAGGTTCGGCCTCAGGTTCCCAACACGCCTAGGCTCCTCGGGCACGATGCGATAGATGCGCCCCCGATCTTCGCCCGCGTAGAAATTCATGCGCAGTTTCTCTTGCACCGCCTCGGGGATGAAGTCCGGGTGCTCGACGTACTGTCGGTAGTAGTCAACGATGTAGAGGTTGCCGTCGGGCGCATTGACGAAGTTAACCGGCCGGAACCAGTTGTCCGTCGAAGTCACAAACTCAGCCTCGTCGGGCCACCGCGACGCCTTCATCGTCGAGCCATCGGGTGTGAGGATGTCGCGATGAACCAAGTTCCCGTTGGCGTCCGTCACGAAAGCGTTGTTGACGTACTCCGCCGGGAAGGCATCACCCACGTAAATCGTCACCCCGCACGACGCGGTGAAGTACCCCTCCAGCCGCTCGATATGGCCGGGACGCGTCTCGGCATAACGCTCGCGCCGCGCCTCGGTACGGTCGATGCGCCACTGCTGCGCACGGCTCGTCGGGAAAATGCGCGCGGCGGGCCGGCCGTGGTCGGAGATGTCCTGATCCGCTCCCGTGACCGTAAGCAGGGGGTTCCGCATCACGTAGCGTGCGTCCATCACCGCTTGCCGCAGGTGCACCGTGTTCTGCGACACGAACGCTTGGCCCCATTCGTCGAACGACAGCCCGAACTGCCCGTTGCCCGAGGCCGTTCCGGCCATGCCGCGCACGGGGTCAAACCGGAAGTCCCAGCCGCGTACCTCGACCGGCGCCGCGTCGGGCCGGTCGGGCGCTCGGATCTCGCCGGGATAGCCGTGGTTGACGACGTAGATCCAATTGTCGAGGCCCAGCCGCGGGTTGCTGATGCGTCCCTCCGGATTCCCGAGGCCGAACCCGGTGTAGAGCACGTCCCGAACATCGGCTTTGCGGTCGCCGTCGGTGTCTTTGAGGAAGAGGATGTCGGGCGCGGCGGTGGCGATCACGCCGCCCTTCCACGGCATCACCCCTTCGACTTGCAAAAGGTTCTCGGCGAAGACGGTGCGGCGGTCGACCCTGCCGTCGCCATCGGTGTCTTCGAGGTACGAGATGCGGCTCTTGGCGGGCTTGCCGGGCGGCGGATCGTCGGGGTGGTCGGCCAACTCGGCGACGTAGAGTCCGCCACTCTCATCGAACGCGATTTCAACCGGATCGAGCACATACGGTTCCGCCGCGAACTGTTCGACGCGGAATCCGTCGACGACTTGGAACGTTGCGAGAGCTGCGTCGGGATCGAGAGGTTGGCTGTCGGGCAGCGTGGGTCCGCACAACGCGAGCAGCAGAACCGCACCCGCAAGTGCGGCAAACGCCGACCGCGAACTGTAGGGGCACGGCATGCCGTGCCCGCGCCGCGACGATTTCAATCCCCAGCCCCCCGGTTCAAAAACAGCGCCCGCATGCCCACACAGCTTCGCACAGCGTTCGCTCACGCCGTCGCCGTCGAGAACTCAACCGCATCATCGAGCGGATGGATCGGGCGCGACACACGCCGATAAGGAAGCGAGCGCAGGTTCGACGAACTCAGCCCCGGCGTGTCGACCATGATGGCCTCGACCATGAACGGGCCGTACTCGGATCGAAAACTGTTCGCCGACTTGACGACAACCATCTTGTAGTCTTTCGGTTCCAACCCCTGGCTGCGGTACACCTCGGTGCCGATCATACTGGCGGCCTCTTCCGACACGACGATCGAGACCGCGCCAACGTCCACAACAACCGTCCGGCCCATCTCGTTCACCATCCCGTGGTTGTACGCACCGCGAAAAACAAAGCGCCCGTCCGACATCGACCGCACGCGCCCCTCGATCGGCACCGGCCCATATTGTTGCGGGTTGAATTGCGCCCCGAGCGATGTGCGGATCGAGTCGCCCGGCCGCAGGCTCCAAGCCTGTTCGACCGCCTGCGGATCGCGGACCCACACCAGCGCTGGCGTGTCTGGAGCTTCTTCCAGGAGCAGACGCAACAACTCGGCGCTGTCACCCGGCGCACCCGCAGTCGGTGAGTCCGCCGAATCCGCCAGCACGACCGGGCCGCCCTCGGTAGCCAGTGCGTCACGGATGGCTTCCTCGAGCGGCGTCAGAGAGACCTCGAACCTCTCGCGCAAATCCCAGAAGCGTTGGGCGGCCTGCCGCGCGCATTCCGCGGCGCTTGCTTCGTTGGCATCCGCGACGGCGAGTGTTACGCAGCCCATCTCGTCGATGTCGAGCCACGGCTGAACACCGAAGACCGAAACGGAGAGGATCTCCGGGTGTCCACCGCGATAACCCTCGGCCGTGTCGAAAACCTCCTTCATCGGCCCGCCTGTCGTCTGCATGTTCTCGGCCGGCACGAGCAAGGGCAGCTTCCGAATCACCGTCGTCGGCCGCACCTCGCCCCGCAACGTACGCACCAGAATCTCGGCCGCCGCAAAGCCTGCCTCATACATGTCGGTATGCGGGTACGTCTTGTAACCGACAACGGCGTCAGCGTTCGAGGCGATTTTCGCCGTGACGTTGGCGTGCAGGTCGAGCGTCAGAGCGATGGGAACCTCCGGGCCGGCGATCTCACGCAGCGCCGCCAGCAACTCACCGTCGCAATCGTCGGTCCCGGCCGCGACGAGCGAGCCATGCAACGCGAGCAGCAGTGCGTCAAACGGGCCATCCTCGCGCGCCTGCGTCACCACTTTGCTCTTCAACTCATCGAACGTCCCAGCCGACATCGGGCCCGCAGTCATCGCCCAGCCGGCGAAGAGCGGCACAACCTCGTGTCCGGTAGGCTCCAGCACGTCGAGGAAAGCGCCGATCTCCGTCCGCGTGCCTCGCCAGCGGTCGAGCAGCGACGTCCCGAACAGTGGATGGAAGTCGCGCAGATAGGTCTCAACAGGTGAGAACGAGTTGCTCTCTTGCAGCAGGTAACCGACACCGATTCGCATAAGGACCCATCCTGGGCTGCGCCCTTGATATCCCTACCGAACGGCCGAACCGAAAAGTAGGGGTACAGCATGCTGTGCCCGTGTTCAGGTCAGGTCGTCCGTTTGAAGCCGGGCACAACACTCGTGGTGGCCCCGGTTCCGGCCTGCATCCCAATCACTTCCTCTTGGCCCGGGTCACCGTGAGCTTCATCCCCTCGACAACTTGTACCAGCACCGCCTCGCCAGATTCAATCGGCTCGTGCCCGCTTTCCACCCGCGCCTTCCACAGCTCACCCCTGACGAACACATAGCCTTCGGGAGCGAGAGGTTGCTTCGCCACGCCCCGCTGGCCCACGAGTTGATCGGCAACGGTGGGCGCGCCCGTCTCGTAAGCGCGGCGGAGAAACGGGTAGAGCACCGCGTCTTTCGCCACGTCGAGGGCCACGATCAACACCACCACCCACCACGGATACTCGATCCAGCGGCGCGCGGCGACGAGGACGAGAGCCACCAGCACCCACCCGGGAATTTGCAGCAGCCAGTATCGCGTGGCCGTCGTCATCCTCGTCAGGTCACGGGGTGCCGGGTCAGGGGTGCCGGTCAGGGGGCCAACACGCGGCGCCTACCAGACGACCGCCTTGTGTCCACTCAGCATGGGACGGATTTCGAGACAGCCCTTACCCGTCGGCAGCAGCTTGCCGGGATTGAGTCGCCGGTCGGGGTTAAACACTTCGATCAGCTTCTCCATCATCGCAAGACTGTCTTCGCTAAACGCCAACGGCATCAGGTCGTTCTTCTCCATGCCCACGCCGTGTTCGCCGGTGATCGAGCCCCCGGCCTCGATGCAGTAGTTGAGAATCTCCGCCCCGGCCTGCTTGGTTTTCTCGAGTTCGTCTGGCTTGTGCGGATCAAACAAAATGATCGGATGCATGTTGCCGTCGCCGGCGTGGAAGATGTTGCTGATGGTGAGACCGTACTTCTCTGAGACTTCGTAGATGAAACGCAGCGTGTCGGCAATGCGGGTTCGCGGCACAACGCCGTCCTGCACGTAGTATGTGGGGCTGACCCGGCCCACGGCGCCGAACGCGTTCTTGCGGCCCTTCCACAGCAGTGCACGCTCCTCTTCCGACTTCGCGACGCGCACCTCTCGCGCCCGGCACTCGGTGCAGACGGCGGTGATCCTCTCCGCCTGCTCCTCGACCGCTTCCTCCAGCCCCTCCAACTCGATCAACAGCACGGCGTTGGCGTCCATCGGGTAGCCGGCGTGGGTCGCCTCTTCCACCATCCGCAACATCACCCCGTCGAGCATTTCGAGCGCCGCCGGGATAATGGCTTCTGCTGTGATCGCCGCCACCGTCGATGCGGCATCTTCGGGCTCGTCGTAGATCGCCAGCAGCGTCTTGACCTTTTCCGGCGCGCGCATCAGCCGCACGATGATCTTCGTCACCAGCGCCATCGTCCCTTCCGAACCGGTCAACAATCCGGTCAAGTCGTAGCCGGGATGGTCGGTCTCCTTGCCTCCCACGGTAATGACCGTCCCATCGGGCAACACGGCTTCCAAGCCGAGCGTATGGTTCGTGGTCACGCCGCTGATCAGCGTATGCGGCCCGCCGGAGTTCTCCGCGACGTTGCCGCCGATCGTGCAGGCCTTCTGGCTCGAGGGGTCCGGCGCGTAGTAGTACCCGTCACCCTGCACGGCGAGCGTGATGTCGAGATTCACCACGCCCGGCTCGACGACCGCGCACTCGTTTTCGAGGTCGATCTCGATAACGCGGTTCATGCGGGCGAAAGCGATCATGACGCCGCCTTGGGTCGCGATCGTGCCTCCACTCAGGCCCGTCCCGGCGCCGCGCCCCACGAGGGGCAAGTCGTATTCCCGCGCGACCTTCACAATGCGCACCACGTCCTCGGTCGATGTCGGGAACACCACGCAGTCCGGAAGCCCCTTCTCAATGCTGGCGTCGTACTCGTAGAGCATCAAGTCGTGCTCGCCCGTCAAGATGCCCCTGGCCCCGACGATATCCCTTAGTTTTTCAATGACTTGGGAGTGCATCACGACTCAATGATATACTAATGGAATCCGCCCAACGCGTCACCCGGAAAAACCTTTGTTTTCCGGTAGATACGCTCTCTCTATGGAAAAGATCGCGGTCCTCGACTCCGGTGGGCAGTACTGCCACCTGATCGCACGAAAAGTGCGCGAACTTGGTGTCTACGCCGAGATTCTGCCCTTGCGCGTGACCACCAAGAAGCTGGCCAACTACCAGGGGGTCATCATTTCCGGCGGACCGGCCAGTGTGTTCAACAAGCAGAGCCCGCGGCCCCGGCCGAGCCTGTTTGAGATCCGCCGGCCCATGCTCGGCATCTGCTATGGACATCAGTTGATGGCCCAGCACATGGAGGGAGAAGTCGAGCCGGGCATCGATCACGAGTTCGGACGGGCCGATCTGCGCGTGCGTCACGAGCAGCCGCTGTTTGCCGAACTCCCCTCGCGCCAACGCGTCTGGATGAGCCACGGCGACCATGTCACGAAGTTGCCCCTCGGTTTCGAGACACTGGGCGACACGCGGCAATGTTCGGTGGCGGCCATGGGCAACCTGCGCCGCAAGTACTTCGGACTGCAGTTCCACCCCGAGGTTGTCCACAGCGCCTACGGTTCCGAGATCCTGCGCAACTTCTTGAGCCGCGTTTGCCGCTGCCGTCTCAACTGGCGGCCGGAACATCGCGTTGTCAATCTGCTTGAGCAGATCCGCAAATCGGCGCGAGGACGGCGCGTGCTGTTCTTCCTCAGCGGCGGCGTGGACTCGACCGTCGCCTACGCGCTCACGGTCAAGGCCCTCGGCGAGGACAACGTCCACGGCGTGTACGTCGACACAGGACTGATGCGCGCCAACGAGACCGAGGAAACCCAGAAAGCGTTCGACCATCTGGGCCTGGGGCGCCTTGAAGTCGTTGCCGCGCGCGGCCAGTTCCTCAGTGGGCTGCGGGGCGTCGGCGACCCGGAACAGAAACGCCTCAAGATCGGACGGCTGTTCGTCGACGTGCAGGAACAGGTGATCGCGCAAGAGGAGTTCGCCAAGCACGAGTGGATGCTTGGGCAGGGCACGATCTATCCGGACCGCATCGAGTCGGGCGCAACGGCCAACTCCGCGGTGATCAAGACCCATCACAACCGGGTCGACCGCATCACGAAGATGATCGAGCAGGGGCTGGTGCTCGAGCCCTTGGGCGAGTTCTACAAGGACGAGGTGCGCGTGCTGGGCCGCGTCTTGGGCTTGCCTGCTTCGCTGATCGAGCGGCACCCTTTCCCCGGTCCCGGCCTCGCGATCCGTTGCCTGTGCACCACAAAGCTGGCTCGTCCGCAAAAGGATGTCGACATCGACGCGGTCGCCCGCCGAGCCGGCTTCCGGGCCTTCGTCCTGCCGATCCGCAGCGTCGGGGTGCAGGGCGATAGCCGAACCTACGCCAAGCTCACCATCCTCCACGGCGGCACGTTCGATTTCCGTAGCGTACTGCCTGTGTCGACGGAAATCACGAACCGCTACCGCCAGACGAATCGCGTCGCGGTGGCACTGGCGCCGAAGCGATGGCGGCCCTCCGAATGGAAAGTGCGAAAGACGTCCCTCTCTCCGAAGCGCCTCTCGTTGCTGCAACATGCCGACCAGCTCGTGACTGACTTCTTGCGGGAGCAGAACCTCTACAAGCGCGTCTGGCAGTGCCCCGTCGTCCTGCTGCCGCTCACCCGCACCGGCGGAGAAACCATCGCCGTGCGTCCGATCACGTCGGTGGACGGTATGACGGCCGAAGTGGCGCAGATACCCGTGGCGCGCGTTGCTGAACTCGCCAGGCGGCTCATGCTGTTGGACGGCGTCGAGGCAGTCCTATACGACGTTTCCGACAAGCCCCCTGCCACGATCGAGTGGGAGTAGCCGCGGCGGTGGCTTCGCAACCTAGGGCGGCTAGTGTAGTGCGTCAAGCAGATTGCACCTTATGCAGGGCGGCACGTCCGCGCTTGACTTTCTCGATGATGTCGGAGGCGGTCCAGATGAAGGGCGTGGGATGCTCGTTGTGCTGGGCGATGTAGTCGTCAATGGCGGCGACGAGCTCGTCCACGCTGCGAAACACGCCGCGGCGCAGGCGCTTGACGGTGAGATCGCGAAAGAATCGCTCGACCATGTTCAGCCACGACGCCGAGGTCGGGGTGAAATGAATGTGGAAGCGCGGGTGACGATCGAGCCAACGCTTCACAGCGGCATGCTTGTGGGTGGCATAGTTGTCCACGATGAGATGAAGCTGTTTGTCCTTGGGAGTGCGGCGGTCAATTAAGCGCAGGAAGCGCAACCATTCCTGGTGGCTGTGTCGGGGCATGCACTCGGCGATCACGCTGCCGTCAAGAGTGTTGAGCGCCGCAAACAGGGTGGTCGTGCCGTTGCGCTTGTAATCGTGGGTCATCGTTTGGCCGCGTCCCTTTTTGAGCGGCAGGCCGGGTTGGGTGCGATCGAGGGCTTGGATTTGGGACTTCTCATCGAGCGAGAGAACCAGAGCATGCTCAGGCGGATTGAGATAGAGTCCGACGATGTCGTCGAGTTTCTCGGCGAAACGCGGGTCATTGCTGAGCTTGAAGGTCTTGACGCGGTGGGGCTTGAGGCCATGGGCGCGCCAAATCCGTCCCACGGTGGAAGCGCTGACGCCGGCCGCGGCGGCCATGGTGCGGCGGCTCCAGTGGGTGGCGTTGGACGGTTTCTCGCGGGTGGTCTTGTGGATGATCTGCTGTACTTTCTGCTTCGAGACGGCAGGTGTACGACCGGGCCGTGGGGCGTCTTTTGCAATGCCGGCGATGCCGCTTTCGAGAAAGCGCGTGCGCCAGCGGGCCACCAACTGCCGCGAGACACCGAGCTGTGCGGCGATCTGCTTATTCTCGAGACCGTGGGCGGCCAGCAGGACAATCCTGGCTCGCAGGGCGAGACGAACGGCGACTTGGCGGCCGCGCGCGTAGCGGTCCAACTGCTTGCATTGCGCTGTGTTCAAAGTTACTGGTTGTGCTCTTCGCATCCCATGCCTCCTGTTAATAGAGACGATGGGAAGCCAATATAAGTTACAGTATTTATGGTGCCCTACACTAGAAGACCCAACTCCGCTCCTCGATGCCGGAACTCCCCGAAGTTGAAACTATCATCCGCGGCCTAGCCCGCCGCGTTCTCAACCGCAGAATCACCAGCGCCGAGTTTCGCTTTCCGCAACTCGTGGTTGGCGATCCCGACGAAGCCGCCCGCCGATTGCGCGGCTCAACGATCACCGGCATACACCGCCACGGCAAGTACATCGTCATCGAACTGGTCAAACGCAAAGCGCTGTCCTGCCTCGTCGTTCACCTTCGCATGACCGGCAACTTCGTCCTCGACGGCGAACCCGGTCCCTACACCCGCGCCATCGTGCAACTCGAGGGCGGCCCCGCGATGGTGTATCACGACATTCGCAAGTTCGGACGCTGGCAGGTCGCCGACGATTTGCCGCCGCGTCTGCGTGAACTTGGGCCCGACCCGCTCGAAATCTCAGAGGACGACTTCATCGCGCGCCTGCGTTCGCGCCGCGGCATGGTGAAAGCGCTGCTGCTCAATCAGGAATTCCTGCGCGGCCTCGGCAACATCTATGTCGACGAGGCTCTGTTTCGCGCGCGCATCCACCCAAGAGCGAACACGGCCAAGATCGGCCGCCTCCGGGCGACGCGACTGTATGAGGGGATTCAACAAGTGCTAACCGACGCCATCGCGCAAGGTGGGTCGACGATTAGCAACTACGTCAACAGCGAGGGTGCGCAAGGCTACTTCCAGCTCAGCACTCTCGTGTACGGCAAGACGGGGCAGCCCTGCAAGGTTTGCGGCAGCCCCATCCGCCGAACGGTCGTGGCAAGCCGCGGGACACACTTCTGTTCCAAGTGTCAGCGGCGGTAGAAGTGGTCGGCCTACAGGCAGAACCCGCGGGCGAAAAGTAGGGGCACGGCATGCCGTGCCCGCACCGCAAATCGCCTCCAGACTTCTCGCAAGCCCGAAGCACATCACGCTTGTCTCCGGTCGCCCCGGCTCTCGTCATACCAACCTGTCTTTAGCCGGCAGGGTCAATATTTTTGTGACCTCCAGGGTTATCACACAATCGAAATACACCCCTCCGCCTTATCGGTCCGGCTCTGCGGGGAGGGTAACTCTTCTGCTTCCTTGCAGTTGGGTGAGACCGAATGTTACGCTGGACTATTCAGGCCGCCGCGACGAGCATCTTTCCCCACGGGGAAGCCTAGGGATAGTGTGCACATATGGACGCCGTTATTGATCTAATCCGGAACAAGCGCGATGGCGAAGAACTCGTCGAAGAGGAGTACGAGCGTCTGATCAACGGCTACACCCGCAACGAGATCCAAGACTCCCAGATGGCCTCCTTCCTGATGGCCGGCTACTGCCGCGGCTTCACGGATACCGAGGCCACCGCGCTGACCTCCGCCATGCTCCACTGCGGCCAGCGGCCCGATATGAGCGATGTCCCCAGCCCGCGCGTCGACAAGCATTCCACCGGCGGCGTGGGTGACAAGATCACGCTCATTGCCGCGCCCATCGCCGCCGCGGCCGGCATCTACGTTCCCATGATCACCGGACGCGGCCTGGGCCACACCGGCGGCACGCTCGACAAGTTGCAGTCCATCCCCGGCTTTCGCACCGAGTTGGGCATGGACGAGTTCAAGCAACAGGTGTCCGAAATCGGCCTCGCCTTCACCGGGCAGACTCTCGAGTTGGCACCCGCCGACCGAAAGCTCTACGCCCTTCGTGACGTCACCGGAACGGTCGAGTCACTCGCTTTGATCGCCGCTTCGATCATGTCGAAAAAGCTGGCCGAGGGCCTGGAAGCGCTCTTGCTCGACGTCAAGGTCGGCCGCGGCGCGCTGATTCAAGGACGCTCCGAGGCCCGCAGGCTGGCCCAACTGATGATCTCCATCGGCCGGCGCATGAACGTCAAGGTCCAGGCGCTGCTCACCGACATGGACCAGCCGCTCGGCTTCACCATCGGCAACGCGCTCGAGGTGATGGAAGCTGCCCAGACGCTCCAAAACCAGGGGCCGCCCGATCTGGAAAAGCTAGCTGTCGAAGTCGGGGCGCGGATGATCTACCTTGGTAAATCCTCGAGCTCGATCGAAAGCGCGCGCGCGCAGGCGCAGCAACTGCTCACCGACGGTTCCGCGCTCGCCAAACTGCAGCAGGTCATCAAAGCGCAGGGCGGCGATCCCGATGTCGTCGACCGCTTCGAGCTTCTGCCGAACGCCACCGGCGAACTGGTGGTCAACTCGCCTCGCGACGGCTACATCAGCCGCATCAACGCCGACGACATCGGCAAAGCCGCCGCTCTGCTCGGCGCGGGCCGCATCAATATCGACGACCCGATCGACCCCGCGGTTGGAGTCATCCTGCAATCGAAGGTCGGCCACCAGGTGGAAGCCGGCTCCCAGCTCTGTGCTCTCTACTACACCGACGACACGAAGCTCGCGGAAGCCGAGCAACTCGTCGAAGACGCCTTCCGCCTCTCGGCCCAGCCACCCGAAACTCGTGACCTGATCCTCGACCTCGTACAATAGCCAACTTGCTACAGTAGGGCGGGTCCGCTTTCGACCCGGGGGCGGGTCGCCTGCCCACGGGCCTAGGGCCGCGGGGCAGCCCGCCCCACGCATCCTGCCACAAACGGTTCCTCGGGAATGGGTCTTCTCGGACTGCTATCCATCCTCGCCCTGGCGTACGCCCTGTCGCGCAATCGCCGCGCCATCAAACCCTCGCTCGTGCTGTGGGGACTGGGCTTGCAAATCCTCCTGGCCGTCTTGGTTCTCAAGACGCCTTTCGGCGCCGTGTTCCAGGCCCTCGGCGGCGCCATCAACCGCATGATGCAACTCGCCGAAGACGGTAGCATCTTCGTCTTCGGGGATCTCGGCAAATCGGACGGCCCCCTCGGCATCGTCCTCGCGTTCCAGATTCTGCCCTTGATTGTGTTCGTCTCGTCGCTGTTCGCCGTCCTCTACTACCTCGGCATCATGCAGTGGGTCGTGCGCGGCATCGCCGTCGTCATGCAACGCGTGTTGGGCGCGAGCGGCGCCGAGTCGTTGAACGTCGCCGCCAACATCTTCATGGGACAGTCCGAAGCCCCGCTCACGATCCGTCCTTATCTTTCTCGGCTTACGAATTCCGAGTTGATGACGGTCATGACCGGCGGCATGGCGACCATTTCCGGGGCGCTGCTGGTCGCCTATGTGCGCATCGGCGGGGTCCCCGTCGAACATCTGCTGACGGCCGTCGTGATGACCGCCCCGGGAGCCATTTTGATGGCCAAGATGCTCGAGCCCGAAACCGAAACGCCGGAGACCTTCGGCCGCGTGCCCACCGACACCGACAGCTCCGACGTCAACGTCATCGACGCCGCCGCGCGTGGAGCGAGCGAGGGCCTCTACCTCGCGCTGAACGTTGGCGCCGTGTTGATTGCCTTCGTCGCCCTGATCGCTGTTCTCAACGGCCTGCTCGGATGGCTGCACGCCCTGCCCTACATGGCGTGGCTGCCCGACGCCCTCCAGGGCATCCTCGCGCCCCTGTTCGCCCCCGTGGCGTGGCTGCTGGGCGTTCCGTGGCAAGACGCGCCCACGGTCGGAACGCTCTTGGGAACGCGTATGGTCATCAACGAGTTCGTCGCCTACGCGCAACTCGGAACCCTTCGTGACACTCTCTCCCCGCAAGCGTTGCTGATCACGGGCTACGCCCTCTGTGGCTTCGCCAACTTCGGCTCGGTCGGCATTCAGGTCGGTGGCATCGGCTCGCTCATCCCCGAACGCCGGCACGACCTCGCACGCCTGGGCCTGCGCGCCATGTTGGCCGGCACGCTGGCCAACTTCATGACGGCGGCGATCGCCGGTCTCATTGCCGGATAGCGCGACGATGACAAGAACGTCCGCCGCTCCCAGCGAGTACGGCCGCGTAGCCGAAGCCCGCGACTTCCTCGCCGCGCGCTGTGAACCGAGGCCCAAGCTTGGAGTCATCCTCGGCACCGGACTCGGCCACCTCACCACAACAATCCAAAACCCAACAACCATTCCCTACCACGACATCCCTCATTGGCCGCGCGGAGCCGTCACGGGCCACAACCACCAATGGCTTGCCGGACACATCGCCAACATCACCGTCGCCATCCTATCGGGACGCACGCATCTCCATGAAGGCTTCTCGGCGCGCGAAGTCGCATTCGGCGTGCGCGTGCTGGGCATGATGGGCGTGCGCTCGCTGATCCTCACTAATGCTTCGGGCGCGGTCAACGAGGCCTTGCAGCCAGGCAGTCTGGCCCTGATTGCCGATCACATCAACCTACAAGGTACGAGCCCGTTGTCGGGTCCGAACGAAGAACGCTGGGGTCGGCCCTTCCCCGACCTGACCGATGCCTACGACGCCGAGTACCGCCGACTGGCGCGCAAGGCCGCAGCGCAACTGGGATTCGATCTCCCCGAGGGCGTGTACGCCGGCGTCACGGGACCGAACTACGAAACGCCCGCCGAGATCCGCTACCTCCGATCGATCGGCGCCGACCTGGTGGGCATGTCCACCGTGCAGGAGACGATCGCCGCGCGCCACCTGGGCATGCGCGTGCTGGGGCTTTCCGTGATCTCGAACCTCGGCGCGGGCCTCGCGGCCGATTCGCTCTCGCACGAAGAAGTGCTGAGCGCGGGCGAATCCGCGGCGCCGCGTCTGACCGCTTTGCTGCAAAAGATCATCCCTCGGTTGGCCGGCGGCGGGCAAGGGTGAGCGTGGCACTCGACTTTCATAACGGCAACCCCATCCGCAAAGGCAACCCCATCCACACCGGACGCATTGGCGTGATGCCGGGAGCCTTCAACCCTCCGACGATCGCCCACCTCCAACTCGCCCGGGAAGCAAGGGGCCAGTACCAATTGGACCAAGTCGTCTTCCTACTGCCCCGCGCATTTCCACATAAGCACTATGGGGACACCGATTTCGATCAGCGCTTGGACATGCTGAGAGCCGCAACCGCGGACGATCCGACGTTCGCGATCGCTTCGTCCGGCGGCGGCCTATTCATCGAGATTGCGCGTGACTACCGCGAAACCTGCGAGCCCGGCGCGGAGGTCTTCATCCTCTGCGGCCGCGACGCCGCCGAGCGTGCTGTCTCTTGGGACTACGGCGACGGCCCCACCTTCCACCGCCAACTCGATGAGTTCCAGATGCTCGTCGCCTCTCGCGCCGGCTCCTACCAGACTCCGCGAGAGTACGAAGGCCGCATCCACACCATTCAAATGCCGCCTTCGTTCGGCGCAGTCTCCTCGTCCGCCGTCCGCCAGGCGATTCAAATCGGCGCCCGCTGGCAAACGCTCGTCCCCCCAGCCATCTTTGACCACATCCTCGCCGAAGGGCTTTACCGCGGGCCCGTCACAGAGCCTTCGTCTTGAGCACCGGGCGATACACCTCCTTCCCCTGTACTCAACCGTCACCGATTCTCAAAATCGATTTCCTCTAAGCCTTCAGTCACTTACCTCGCCGGCCCTACAACCGGCATCTATCCTAGCCCAAGTTCGTCACAGCGACGGGTACAGGCCGGGTAATATCAAGGGCCCGGCCGCAAAAAATCGGTTGTCGGACGGTTCCGGAACCACGACCCACGCTAGGTAGCCGACCCCGATTGTGCCGGTTTTGAACATCGGTCCCGACGGGAGCCGGGATGTTGTCTCGGGCTTCTTGTAGCTCGATCGGAATCAGCCGCGTGACCTCAGCCCTCGCCCTATCGATCCACTATAATCAGGCCAGTCATCCCTCGGAGGTTGATCATGCTCTCCCGAAGATTGTTGCTTTCCACCGCGGTCGCAGGCAGTGCATTTGCCGGCTTCCGTCCCTTCGCGCCTGCGATGGGCGCCGCGCACACGAAGTCGTACTCGCACGCAGAACTGGAGTGGAAGATCAAGCGTCACGATCTCTCAGGTGTTGCGAAGCACGACCTGCCGACGCCAAATCTCGTCCTCGACAAGGACGTCTTCGATAAGAACCTGAAGACACTCGCCGATCATTGCCAAGCGACCGGCATCGGTTTGCGGTCGCACGTAAAAGTGCATCGGAGCCCCGAGATCGGCATGCTGCAGATCAAGTCTGGGGCGCACGGCCTCTGTTGCGCGACCATCTCAGAGTGCGAAGTGATGATGGACGCCGGCGCGCCGGGCATTCTGTGGACCAGCCAGCCCGTCGGACCCAATAAGCTCAGCCGCGTCGTCGCGCTGACCAACAGAGACCCGGCCTTCATGTTCGTCGTCGAAGACCCAATCATTGTGGACCAACTCGAGGAACTCGCAGCGGCGGAGAAGGTGACGTTCAACGTGGTTGTCGACAACGACATCGGGATCAATCGTCGGCAGGGCGTGACGCCCGGCAAGGAAGCGCTCGAACTCAGTCAGCGGGTGATGAAGGCCAAGAACCTCAAGCTGGCCGGGTTGATGGGGTATTCGGGCGCGGCGTCGCATGTCAAAGGCTGGAAGCACCGCCGGGCCGTTTCGAACACCAAAGTAGACGAGCTCATGGAATCAGTGCACCTGTGCCGCAAGGCGAGGATTCCGGTCGACATCGTCACCGGCGGTAGCACGGGCACCTACGACATCGACAGCCAGCACAAAGACGGACTAACGGAGTTACAGGCCGGTTCTTATGCGCTGATGGATTCTTACTACCAGATCATCGGCAGCAAAAACGGCAGCGAGACCTTTGACAACTTCGGGCTGGCTCTCACCGTGCTGACAACCGTCATCAGTAGACACTATCCGAAGCAAGCCTCCATCGACGCGGGCAAGAAGTCGATGACGAAGCCGACGGACATCGTCAAGGGCCGTCCCGACCTGCGCGTACGACCAGCCGGGGCCGAGTTCGGGCTCATCGAATGGGAGGAGACGGATCGCGAGCCGAAGCTGGGGGATCAGCTCGAGCTCGTCATGTCGAACTTGGACATGAGCGTCAATTGTTTCGACCGCATGTTTGTCTGCAAGGGCCACCAGGTCGTGGACGTCTTTTCGGTAATGGGGCGGTCGGGGCTTTCGCAGCGGTAGCATTCACGCTGGTTTCGCTAGGCGAAGTCGAAGCCTAAGTCAAAAGCGCTGTTGACAGAATGGGCTACGTTCTGAACGAAGCCGGGATGGCCTATCGCAACGTCGTCACATGTCACACTTACCTCGCCGACATGGGCAACTATCAAACGATGAACAAGGTCTATGGGAGCTACTTTGAAGCAGGCTCCTACCTCGCCCGGACGACACTTGAGATGCCGGGACTACCCGGTGGGGCTGAGATCGAGGTCAGTTGCATTGCTTACGCGGACCGATCCCGGATCCGAGTCGTAACGCCGCGAGATCGGTCAGCGCCAGTGACCAAGAACCCCCTCAGCAAAAGAACTTCCCACGCCACCCGCCTGCTCGAACAACCGTCCAGGTCATCCAAGACCGGTTGGAGCAAGTCGCAGTCGTAGCCGTTCGCTGACAGCCGATGGACCCAGCCTGGTCCGACACAGCGACGGAGAGTCTGAGCCACGCCACGCATCTAGCCAAGTTTCTCGACGACTCGATACGGCGCTGCCCGAAACTCGCACGCCGAATTCGAGGACGGCCAGTACGACTAAGTGCCCGAAAGGAATTACATAGCGCCCGTCCGTCGCTAGGTGGTGAGACATCGTCTTCCGACCAGCAAACAGCGACGAGCGATTGGATCGATCCTGCCTTGTTGTCGGCTAAGGTTTACCCAATCGTTCCCCTCGAGCGAATCACCGAGGGGGAATCAGTCGTGCCCGAATGCGTCTAGCTGCAGCCGTGAGTATGCAGAGCTTCTCAAACGCCTCGTCGATGGACGGCGGCTCGCCCATGTCGGGCGCAAACCCACAGTCCGGGTTCAAGGCGATCCGATCGGGGCTGATCTTCTCTGCGCCGGCGAGTGCAAGCGCTTCCACTTCGTCGACCTCCGGAATACGTTCTCTCCGCACGTCCACCACGCCCATGCCCACTCCCATATGCTCTGGCAGCAGCTTTAAGTCCCCCGAAATCCCTCACTCAGTAGGACCTGGCGCCGGCGTTACAGGGCGCACGCGATGATCCTTTGCGGGCACCATCGAGGGCACCGCAATGACCGCTTCAAGGCTAAGTGATTGCAAGGGTTGGCTCCTCAGGTTGGACTCGAACCAACAACCCTCCGGTTAACAGCCGGATGCTCTACCATTGAGCTACTGAGGAGCAGAGGCGTGGTATTGCTTGATTTTCATGCTCTCAAAATGGGTCTTTGATGTCAAACACCGTATCGTGCCAAGGCATTCAAGCGGCGCGGACGGCACCCGAGTCCAGGTCCCCAGCTACAATAAAAACTTGAATCGCAGCGGCCCCGGCGTGCGTCCTACAGCCTAGAGTGACTGAAGTAGCGTAACCCAACGACCGTAGACCACTATGAATCCAACGCCAACCGCCCGACCAGCCGAGGGTGAGAGCGGCTTCACCTTCACCGACCAAGTCAAGAAGCCGACCCTCAAAGCGCGCCTCTCGCAACCGGTGTCCATCGCCGCCATCGCACTAGTGGCGGGCATAGCGGCCTTTGTCATTTATCTGGAAGCCGGACGCCTCCGGGCGGACCTGCCGCCTGCGGAGGTCACCTACGCCCTGCTGCCGAACGAGGGCAAGACCGGCGGCGTGCCAATCGCCATCAAGCTCAACCAGATCGCGGTTTTCGTGGTGAATGACCCCATGCAGGGCGGGGACGGCGCGGCGCGGGCCAAGAAGATCGTCGATACCCTGCAACAAGCGGTAACGGCGCTCAAGGACGAGCCAGGCAAGGTGATTACCCTCGACGAGGAGAGCGCCTTGCCGGCCATCATCCAGCAGGAGGACGACGGCTCTCAACAAACCGTGCTGGTGCAGTTGACGCAGGACGACCTCACGTTGGCCGGCGAGACCGACGCCAAGTGGCTGGCCCGCGTCTGGGCCGAGCGCCTGACCGACGCGCTCAAAGTTATCGCCTTCGGCGAGCCGCCCGAGTTCAGCACCGGCACGGACTTCGGCAACGCGCTCGAGACGCTCTACGCCACGGCGAACGAGCAGGGCGGCTCGATCTCGGAAGGCTCGCTCGAAGACGCCTTTGACGGCCTGACCGACGGCGAGCGGCTGGTGCTCGAGACGGTTCCTCCACGCCAAACCTCAGGGCAGTAGGTCGAGGAAGCGGTCCACATCTTCGTCGTTGATGTAGAAGTGCGGGGCGGCCCGCACCCACCCGAACCGCAGCGCGGTGGATACGCCGTTGTGGTTGAGCTTGGCCACCACCTGCTCCGACGGCGCGCCCTGCTTGCGGAAGGTCACGATCCCCGAGCCACAGGTCTCGTCCCGTGGCGTCATGATCTCGTAACCCTTGGCGGCGACCCCAGCGGCGATGCGGCCGGCGAGGTGGTGGATCTGTCCGGCAATGGGCTCGGCGCCGATTTCCAGGAACAGCTCGAGCGATTCCCGCAACCCGTAGCAGCCGATCGTGTTGAGCGTGCCGCACTCATAGCGGGAGGCGTCACTGCGCAGCTTGAGCTCGTGGCTGTAGGTCGCAGAGCCTTCGACGTTCGTCCAGCCGAACTCGATGGGCTCGACCTGCGGGATCAAGTCGCGGTCGATGTAAAGCACGCCACAGCCCTCGGGCCCTAGCAACCACTTGTGCCCGCTCGCCGAGAACGCATGAACGCCGCTTCTCTTCACGTCGACGGGAAACGCGCCGAGGCCCTGGACGCCGTCGACGACGAGCAGTGTCCCGTGGCAGCGGCAGATCTCACCGACGGCGTCGAGGTCGACTCGGAAGCCGCTGAGGTACTGTACGAAGCTGATGGCCAGCAGGCGGGCGCCGCGGCAGGCCCGGTCGATCTCGTCCAACTCGATTCGCCCAGCTTGCAATTCGAGCCAGCGGAGCTTGACCCCGCGCCGCTCGAGTTGAAGCCACGGGAAGTAGTTTGCCGGGAACTCATCGCGGATGCCCACCACCAGGTCTCCGGGGCGCCAGTCGAGTCCGTTGGCAACGATGGCCAGCCCCTCGGATGTGTTCTTGCTGATGGCGATCTCGCCTGGGTCGCACCCCATCAGGCTCGCGGCGGCGGTGCGGACGCCGTGACAGGTTTGCATCCACTCGGCGTAGTGGGCGGCCCCGTGGCGCTTGGCGTCGTCGGTGAAGCTCGCCATGGCGCGGGCCGTCCGCTCAGGCAGGGGCGAGACGGAGGCGTGATTGAGGTAGATGGAGCTGTCGGTGACGGGGAACTCCCGCCGGTACTGGGCAACATCCATCGGCCGTCCCTATCTTCCGTAACCTCGACGGTTTCCGGAGCGATACCATAATTGAGTGTACTGGGTTGCATCGGGACGATATACTATGAGTGAGGAACCACGGGCCGGTGAGCTCCCGCCAAGCCAGCCGGGCCGACCGACAAGGAGGCCTTTGATGTTCCATCGCCGCAGGTCCACGGTGCTGACGCTTGTTCTGGCGTTGGCCTTACCCTTCTCGCTGGCCGCCGGACCCAAGAAAGACAGCACCGGCAAGAAGAAGCCCAAGAACCAGAAAGAAGACGTCGACGCGATCGGCGACCGCAAAATCGGCAAGGGGATGAACTTCTACTCGCTCGAGAAGGAGATCGCCCTGGGCAAGCGGCTCGCGCAAGACGTCGAGCGGCACGCGAAGATCGTCGATGACCCGATCATCGCCGAGTACGTCAACCGCGTGGGGCAGAACCTGGTCCGCAACTCCGACTCCAAGGTTCCCTTCACCATCAAGCTCATCGACGACCAGACGGTGAACGCCTTCGCGCTGCCGGGGGGCTTCTTCTTCGTCAACGCCGGCCTGTTCCTGCGGGCCGAGAGCGAGTCGGAACTCGCCGGCGTGATGGCTCACGAGATCGCCCACGTGGCAGCGCGGCACGGCACCAAGCAGGCGACCAAGGGGCAGGTGCTTAACCTGGCGACGATACCGCTGATCTTCATGGGCGGCTGGGCCGGCTACGGCATCCGTTCCGCCGCGGGCTTCGCGATCCCGATCGGCTTCATGCGGTTCACCCGCAAAGCCGAAGAGGAGGCGGACCTCCTCGGGTTGCAGTACCTGTACAAGTCCGGCTATGACCCGACGTCGTTCATCGACTTCTTCGAAAAGATGCAGGCCGACGAAAAGCGCAAGCCGGGCACGATCTCGAAACTGTTCAGCAGTCATCCGCCTCACGAGTCGCGGATCAAGAAAAGCCAGAAGATGATCGACGAGCTGCTGCCAAACAAGCCCGAGTACGTGGTCAGCACGTCGGAGTTCCTCGACGTGAAAAATCGCCTCGAGGCACAGAACCGCCACCGCAAGCCGCAGGAAGATCCCAACCGGCCGCGGCTACGCCGCACGACTTCGGGCGGAACCATTCCGGCTGACGACACCACGGTCGGCGGCGACTCGGGCGAAGAGGAAGAGGACGATCGTCCGACCCTCAAGCGCCGCTGACGAGTTTGGTTGCAGAACGTTTTCAAGGAGCCTCCGCCGCAAGGCGGGGGCTCTTTTCGTTTTGGGCTTGGATCGCATTTCGACGAGACCGTTTTCAGTCGCGACACCTCAGCGCAAGCTTACGCTTGCGGCTCCGAGTCTGGCGGGGAACACCCGGCGTTCAATAGAACCGACACCTGGCGAGAGGCCAACTTGATATTCTGAATCTCACCCGGCCTCGCGTTAGCAAGCCCCTGGCCATGACCAACAAACAAATCGCCAATATTCTCAACGAAACCGCCGACCTGATGGAGATCGCCGCCATCGACGGCTTCCGCATCCGGAGCTACCGCAACGCGGCGATCGCTATCGACTCTTGTCCAGAGCGCATCGAGGACATCGTCGGCGACCCCACGCGCAAAGTCACCGAGATTCGGGGCATCGGCAAGAGCATGCAAGCTCACCTCGAAGAACTGCTCGAGCGTGGAAGCTTTAGCCGCCGCGATGAGCTGCTGGAGAAGTACCCGCCGACGGCGCTCGAGCTGCTCAAGATCGGCGGGCTCGGCCCGAAGGGCATCGCCGCCATCTACAACCACTTCCGGGTCAGCACGATCGACGGTCTCGAACAGCTCTGCCGTGACGAAAAACTGCGCGAGCTGCCGCGTATGGGCGAAAAGCTCGAACAGAGGATCTTGCGCGGCATCGAGGGCTACAAGCGCAGTGCGGGACGCTTTCTCATCAACTTCGCCGACCGAGCCGCACAAGAATTGGCCGGGCGCCTAGCGGAAGTCGAGGGCGTCGAGCGAGTCACTCCCGCGGGCAGCCTGCGCCGCGGCAAGGAGACCATCGGCGACGTCGACCTGCTGGTCACGGGCTCGAAGCCCGCCGCCGCGCTCGATCATTTCGTCAAGTTCCCCGAGGTCGCCGAGATTCTGGGCCACGGGGAAACGAAAGCCAGCGCGATGATCGGGTCCGAGGGGCTGCAGGTCGACGTGCGTGCGCTCGACAAAAGCAGTTACGGGGCCGCGCTGCTGTACTTCACCGGCAGCAAGGCGCACAACGTCGCCGTTCGCGACCGCGCCGTCCGCAGGGGGTTCCGGCTGAACGAGTATGGGCTATACCGCAGCGACGACGAGAAAAAGGTCGCCGGGAAGGACGAAGAGGAGGTTTACGCCAAGCTTGGGCTGTCGTGGATCGCTCCCGAGCTGCGCGAAAACACCGGCGAGATCGAGGCCGCACTAGAGGGGTCGCTCCCCAACCTGATCGAGCAGAAGCAGATCCGCTGCGACGTCCACATGCACACGCATGCCACCGACGGGCGCTACTCGATCGAAGAGATGGCCGAGGCCGCGGAGCAGGCCGGCTATTCCTACATCGCCATCACCGACCATTCGAAGGCGCTCGCGATGGCCAACGGGCTTGACGAGAAGCGGCTGCTCGATCAAATCCGGCAGGTGCGCGACGCGTCGGAGAAGTTGAGCAAGCTCACGATCCTCAGCGGTTGCGAAGTGGACATCCTCCGCGACGGCCGCATGGACATCGACGACGAGGTCTTGGCGCAACTCGACGTCGTGATCGCCAGCGTCCACAGCTACATGAACATGGAAGCGGCTGAGATGACCGACCGCCTGCTGCGCATGCTCGAGAATCCCTACGTCAACATCATGGGCCACCCGACCGGCCGGTTGTTACTCCGGCGCGAGCCCTACCCGTATGACTTCGAGCGTGTGGTCAATGAGGCGGCGCGTCGCGGCGTACGAATGGAGATCAATGCCAGTCCCGAGCGGCTCGATCTCGGCCCGATCCACTTGCGCACGGCGCAGGCCAAAGGCGTGAAGTTCGTGATCTCGACCGACGCTCACCACACGCGCCACCTCGACAACATGAAGTACGGCGTCGTAACAGCGCGGCGCGGCTGGCTCGAAGCCTCCGATGTGCTCAATACGCTCCCGGTTGAGAAGTTCAAGAAGGCGCTCGCCAGAAACTGATGGTCGAGGTGCTGCGCCCGTGCCGCGAGCCGGGACTGGCTCTTCTCCGTCCTGTTAGTTAGCACCCCCATTGTCGAAACCCATGCCGAACTTCAAACTAACCTCCTCGAAAACAGTCCTCAAGACGCCGATCTTTGATGTCGCCCACGAGCGTGCCGTCGGCTCCGGCGGCGTTGTCATCGACCGGCGGATCGTCAAGCATCCGGGCGCGGCCGTGATGGTTGCTCGTAACGAACAGGGTGAAATCCTGCTGATCCGCCAGTTCCGCTTGCCCATCCGCCGGCAACTCTGGGAGCTACCGGCCGGCACGATCGACCCAGGCGAGACGCCCCTGCGCGCCGCCAAGCGCGAGTTGACGGAAGAGACCGGGTACCGGGCACGCCGGTGGCGCAAGTTGCTTGCGTTCTATCCGACGCCGGGGTTTTGCAACGAGAAGATGACGGCGTTCCTGGCGGAAGGCTTGACATTGGGTGAGGCGGCGCCCGAACCCTACGAGTTGATAGAGCCGAAGTGGGTCCCCGCCAAACAGGCAATCGCCATGGTCGAGGAAGGCAAGATTTGCGATGCGAAGTCGATCGCGGTGTTGCTTTATTTGGAGCGATTTGGGGCGGGTGGCGGGCGGCGATAACCGGCGGCTTGCGGACTGGAGTTCGTTTCAAGCCCGAGGCTCGGGTCGGCCAAGGCTTGAGTGCCTGTTAGTGCTCTCGGCGCAGACGCAGCGGTCCGCCCCAACGAGCACCGGGCTGATGGCCCTAGGCCACCAGCTTCTGGATGACGCTCCCGCCGACGTCCGTCAAGCGGAAGTCGCGTCCCTGGTAGCGGAAAGTGAGCTTCTCGTGGTCGAGGCCGAGCAGATGAAGGATCGTCGCCTGAACGTCGTGCACTTCCACCTTGTCCTTGGTGATGAAGAAGCCAAGCTCGTCGACTTCGCCAATCGTTTGACCGGCCTTGATGCCGCCGCCGGCGAACCACATCGGGAAGTTTTCGATGTGATGGTTGCGGCCGACGGACTCTCGCACCTCACCCATCGGCGTCCGCCCGAACTCGCCGCCATAAATCACCAGCGTCTCATCCAAGAGACCGCGTTGCTTGAGGTCGGTGATCAGCGCGGCGGCGGGACGATCAACCGTCAACGCGACCTCGTCGAGCTTTTCATTGAGGTTGTTCTGCCGATTCCCATGGTGGTCCCAACCGGTTTGATAGCACTGCACAAAGCGCACGCCTCGCTCGATCATGCGCCGCGCCAGCAGGCAGTTGTTGGCGAATGACTGCTCCCCGGGTTTCGCTCCGTAAAGGTCGAGCGTCGCCTGGCTCTCTGTCGCAAGATCCATCAGCTCGGGCCCACTGGTCTGCATCCGATAGGCCATCTCGTACGAAGAGATGCGCGTGCTGATCTCCGGATCACCCACCTCGGCCAACCGCGCTAAGTTCAAATCACGGACCGCGTCCAGCCGCGCTGTCTGGCGCTTCATCGAGATGCCCTTCGGGCTCGACAAATTCGGGATCGGGTCCTTCGACCGAAGGAACTCAACGCCCTGGTACGTCGTCGGCAGAAAGCCGCTGCTCCAGAGGTTCACGCCGCCCATCAAGCTCTGCTCTCCGGAGCGCAGCACGACGAACGCCGGCAGGTTCTGCGACTCGCTGCCAAGCCCATAGCTCAGCCAAGAGCCCATGCTGGGACGTCCGAAGCGAGTCGAGCCGGTGTTGAAGAAAAGCTTCGCCGGGGCGTGATTGAAGTTCTCCGTCGTAAGCGAGTGCACCAGCGCGAGATCGTCCGCCACGCCGGCCATGTGCGGAAAGATCTCCGAGACCCACGTGCCCGATTGCCCGTGTTGGCTGAACTTCCGCCGGGGACCGAGCAGCTTGAGCTTATCCTTCATGAACCGTTCCATGAAGGCGAAACGCTTGCCCTCGAGAAACGAATCAGGAGTCGGTTGGCCGTCCAACTTAGCCAGCTTGGGGCGATAGAGCCAGGTCTCGAATTGGCTCGGCGCACCCGCCATGAAAAGGTAGATGACGCGTTTGACTTTAGGAGTAAAGTGCGGCTCTTTCGGCGCCAAGGGGTTCTCGACCCGCGGCGCGGCGGCGGCCAGTAACTTGCCGCTGCTCAACAAGCTGCCCAGAGCGATGTTGCCCAGCCCGGCGAAACACTGACTGAAGAAGTGCCGCCGGGTTCTGTCCAGTAGTCCGATGGGTTGCATATTTGTTATCGAGGGCTGTGAAAAAATCGGGGGCTGTCACAAGCGGCAAGACCTAAGCCGCCTATCTGCAACGCTCGCCATGCCGCGGCTGACTGTCCCCAGCATTTTTTCACAGCCCTCACTCCCGTGTAATGAATTCGTCGAGATTAAGAAGCGCTCCCGACACCATGGTCCAGGCGGCCGTTTCGGGAACGTCAGCCCCGTCGGGCGTACTCAGAGGCAAGAGCTCTTTTGCCTCATACGGCTTGGTCTTGAAGTCATCGAGTTGGGCCGCCAGCAGTCGCTCCAGCCGCTCTTTCTCCGTCTCGCTCGGCGGGCGCACCAGGCATAGGCGAAACGCATGCTCGACCCGCTCGGCATTCGACCCGTCCGGCTGCTCACTGAGAACCCTCTGGGCCAACCCTTGCGCGAACTCGTGGAAGCCCGCATCGTTCAGCAGAGTGAGCGCTTGCAGCGGCGTGTTCGACCGGTTGCGCTTCGTTGTCGTGGTCAGCGCGTCGGGACTGTCAAAGACCATGAGGCCGGGGTGAGGGCTGGTGCGCCAGAAATACGTGTACATGCCACGCCGATAGCGAGCCGGCCCCTCACTTTCCTCCCACGTCCTTCGAATCATGACGTCCGGCGGCTGTGCCGGGAAGACGCTGGGCCCGCCGATCTCGGATGTCAGCATGCCACTGGCCGACAAAGCCAAATCGCGCACAATTTCCGACTCGACCCGCAACCGATTCTGCCGCGCCAGCAGGTCGTTGCGCGGGTCTTTCTTGGCCGCGTCGGGCCGATGCGCCGACGACTGCCGGTACGTCGCCGATGTCACGATCAGCCGATGCATCGCCTTGAGGCTCCAATCGCGGGCGATGAACTCCGCGGCCAACCAATCGAGCAACTTGGGGTGCGTGGGCAGCGAACCCTGGGTGCCGAAGTCGTTCTCTGTCTCGACAATTCCGCGGCCGAAGTAACGCTGCCAGATGCGGTTCATCGTTACCCGGGGCGTCAGTGGGTTTTTCTCGCTTACGAGCCAGCGGGCCATGTCGAGGCGGGTATAGCTTTCTTGTTTCGGAAGAGAGGGCAACACTGCGGGGGTGCCGGGCCAAACCTGAATGCCCTTGTTCAGAAACTCGCCGCCCAAGAAAACGTGGGCCGGCCGGGGCGTCGGCAACTCCCTCATCACGAGGGTGCTCGGAATGTCGGGCTCAATCTTCTTGACCGCCGCGACCGCCTTCTTGCGCTCTTGATGTCCGAAATCCTGCCCAAAGTAGGCGCCTCGGATAGCATCCGCCTGCGCCTCGTGGCGCTGGTCCACGGGGATATCGAGGATGGCACGTTGCCCGGGCGTCAACTCATCGAGCGCCTCGCCGCTGAGGGACGCCTCCCACTCGGGTTGCTTCTCCTCGAGGCGCTCCTCGTAGCTTTCCAGTTCCTCCTCCATCACCTTGAGCTGCGCCCGGATCGCCTCGCGCCGGGTATGCTGCTCGGGCGTCCCGAATTCCATCACAGGCTCGAAGGCACGCTTGCGTCCTTCTTCGTTCTTGAATTCGCCGCTCAACTCGTCGATGCTGTTGAAGAACGCGAAGAATCGATAGAACTCCTGCTGTGAGACCGGGTCGAACTTGTGGTCGTGGCAGCGCGCACAGCCCAGGGTCAGCCCCAAGAAAGCCACGCCCGTCGTGTCGACGCGATCGACTACGGCCTCGACACGATACTGCTCGAAGTCGACTCCGCCTTCGAGGTTCAACAAAGTATTACGGTGAAAACCGGTCGCTACGATCTGCTGCTTGGTGGGATTCGGTAGGAGATCCCCGGCGATCTGATCGATCACAAACTGATCGAAAGGAAGGTCCCGATTCAGAGCCTTGATCACCCACTCGCGGTACATCCAGATTTTTCGTGCGCCGTCGTTGTTGTATCCGTTGGAGTCGGCGTATCGCGCCACATCGAGCCAGTGACGTCCCCAGCGTTCGCCGTAGTGGGGAGACTCCAGCACTTGCTCGACCAGCCGTTCATAGGCGTCAGGACGAGTATCCGTCACGAACGCATCGACCTCGTCCGGCTTGGGCAATAGGCCCACCAAGTCGATGTACAACCGCCGGATCAACGTGGGCCTCTGGGCTTCGCGTGAAGGAGTCAGCCCTTTTTTCTCGAGACGCGCGAGGACGAAACGGTCGATCGGATTCTGTGCCCACGCCGCGTCGGAAACCGTGGGCTCACGGGGACGCCGGACGGGCTGAAAAGACCAATGTTTCGACGGGTCGGCTGCCCGCCCGCCTGAAGGTATCTGGCTGGGCCACGGCAGACCCAACTCAACCCAGCGAACCAGTGCGGCCAGTTGCTCCGGCTCGAGCTTGCCGCCGGGAGGCATTTTCAACTCGCCGTCTTGCCGAGTTGCATGGATCAATAGACTATCTTCCGGAGACCCCGACGACGCCGCTTCCCCGCGGTTGCCGCCCGCCAGTATGGCTTCCCGGCTCTCGACCGATAGGCCGCTTGTAAGTAGTTTGTTGTTATGGCAAGCGACGCACTTGGTCGAAAGAACCGGCCGGACCTCGTGCTCAAAAAAGCGGATCGCGTCGGCTGAGAAGGGTTCGTCGGGCCCCTGCTGGGCGGCAAGGGGGAGTGTGCCCCAGACTAGCAGGGCTATACCCCGGACGAGGCCTGATGCGCGCATAGCTAGGTAAACCCTACCACAGACCAGGGGGGATTCATCTGCCCTTCAAGGTTTTGGGAGGGAGCGACACTTGTCCCGGATTGCCGACGACACAACCACGTGCGCCGGCCATTCGAGCTAAGCCCCTATGTTGGAATAAGTTAGAAGAAGAGGTGGCGAACTGCTCATGCGAACCGGATATCACAACACCTTTCTGCGGACAGGTGCTCTGTAGTTCGTTCCGCAGGACTTAGTCCTGCTGTCGGCCCTTGAACTCGGCGAACCAGTTCTGGATGACCTACACTCAAATCGTCACCGCCCGGCTTGCGGCTCGGCCAGCCAGATGTTCGGCAATGGGTCCCAGCATCAGCGGACGGATAGACTATCCTACGATGACAACATGAAGACGAAGCTGGCATACGTAAACCCCCTCGTTCTCAGTATCCTAATCTCCCTGCTTGGCGTCGCGGTAGACAGCCGGGCGCAGGGTCAGGATTCTCCCGGCAGTGCGGACCACCCACTCGTGACGCGCTACGCCGGTTCCTTCATCGACGGCTACGAAGTTCGAGACTTTGACGAGTACACGCTGCCGTTGGGGCCTGCGGTTAAAGATGCAGGTCGGCGGGTTCCCTCGAAGAAAGAAACCCTGGAGGGCAAGATCACGCGAATCCTCTACCGCGGGCCGGAGGGGCGATCCACTCTAGAAATTCTCCGCAACTATCAGGCGGCGCTGGAATCGGCCGGTTTTGAGACCTTGTTCACCTGCGCCGACAAGGAGTGTGGCTTCTTGTTTCATTGGATCTTCTACCACGAGAGAGAACAGCTACTCCTCAACACAAAAACGAGTGGGTCAGCTTTTGCCATACCGCAGAATCTTCGCTACGTGGCGGCCAAAGGGTCGGTTGGCGGGGCGACAGTCCATGTTTCCGTGCTCGTCGCCTTCGATGCAGGGTTCAGCAAGCTGAGCAAGCGTCCGGTGACGCTCCTGGAAGTCGTCGAGTCCCAGGCCATGGACACCGGAATGGTCACTGTGAAAGCCGCGGCCATGGCGAAAGGCATCGACGCCACCGGCCACATTGCGATCTACGGTGTATACTTCGACACCGATAGTGCCGACATCAAGCCGGAGTCTTCAGCCACCTTAGAGGAAATGTCCAAGCTCCTCCAGAGTCGGCCGTAGCTAAAACTGCAGGTGGTCGGACACACCGACAGCCAAGGCGGCTACGAACACAACATGGACCTTTCGAGACGCCGGGCGGAGGCTGTCTTGACGTCTCTGGTAAGCCGATACGGGGTCGATAGCGGCCGATTGATGGCGGCTGGCGTGGGGCCTCTCTCTCCTGTGGCTTCAAATGACACGCCGGAAGGTCGAACCAAGAATCGGCGCGTGGAACTGGTGAAGCAGTGACCGCCGGTGGGGTTGATAGAACTGTCTCGTCACATACGGTCGTTAGGCTAGTGGTTATCAACGCCCCCCAAAACGTAGCCCCTCGACATGTCGGCCCGCTCGTGTACTCGGAGCGAATCGGCGCCCCGATAGTAGTGGTCGAAATGGAATGAAGCGACCATCAGCTAGCCGTCAGGAGCAACACCCATCCCGCCCTCACTGAGCTTCTCAGTGATGCGGTAGTGTGAGATGGTTTGGCCGGTCATGCCAGCCCGATTCTACTCTGAAAACATAGCTAATGATAACAACCGATGTCACTCGCTATCGGCCCAGAATCTCGGTAGCCCTCTGAGGGGACTCGATTTGGGCCGCTCGGCGACCGATCGAGGAAGCCCTGACGCCTGGATCCCTCAATGGGAAATTGGTTCTCGGCACCTACCCGACGTTGAGGCCCTCTGGTCAACCATTCTAGCCCTCTAGTTGCGCCAAGCGGCAGCGGCTCCGTGCTTAGGAACGTCGACCCGGAGGTCGACGCTGCCGGCCAGGAGGCCCGCGCCACGAGAAGCGCTAATCCGCCGCCTGGCTCTCGACCTCGGGCGCTTGCCAGCGCAACACCGGGCGGCGGGCGGCTAGCGTCTCGTCTACTCGCTTGGTGCGGGTGTTGTGCGGAGCCGTTTTGACCAACTCAGGGTCGTTCTCAACCTCGTCGGCGATCGAGCGTAGAGCGTCGATGAACAGATCAAGTTCCTGCTTGCTTTCGGTCTCGGTGGGTTCGATCATCAACGCACCGTGAACGATGAGCGGAAAACTTACGGTGTAGGGGTGGAAGCCGTAATCGACCAGGCGCTTGGCCAGGTCGCCGGTCTTGACGCCCTGGGCCGCCTGCCTGTCATCGCTGAAGACGCACTCGTGCATCGAGGGCGCGTCGTAGGGCAGCGCGTAGCGGTCTTCGATGCCCTTGCGAATGTAGTTGGCGTTCAGTACCGCGTCGATCGTCGCGTTGCGGAGGCCGTCGCCGCCGTGCGCCAGTGTATAGGCGAGCGCGCGGACCAAGACGCCGAAGTTGCCATAGAAGGCCCGCACGCGGCCGATGGTCGCGTCGAGGCCGTAGTCCCAACGCAACGTGCCGTCTTCTTCGACCATCCGGGGAATCGGTAAGTGGGGGGCCAGGTGACTCTTGACCGCCACCGGTCCCGCGCCCGGACCGCCGCCGCCATGCGGTGTAGAGAACGTCTTGTGCAGGTTGAGGTGCATGACATCGACGCCGAAATCGCCGGGACGGGTGATGCCAACCAGGGCGTTCATGTTGGCGCCGTCCATATAAAGCTGTGCACCGCGAGAGTGAAGGATCTCCGCTACCTTCGCGATGTCGTTTTCGAAGATCCCGAGGGTATTGGGATTGGTGACCATCAAGGCGGCGACGGTCGAGTCGACGCGGCGGTCGAGCTCGGCGAGGTCGATGCGGCCGCTGCCATCCGATCTGACCTCCTCGACGTCGTAGCCGGCGATGGCGGCCGTGGCGGGGTTCGTGCCGTGCGCCGAGTCGGGGATCAGCACCTTCTTGCGGGCGTCCCCCTGCGATTCGAGATAGGCGCGGATCAGCAGGATTCCGGTCAGCTCGCCCTGCGCACCGGCGGACGGCTGCAGCGTCACGGCGTCCATGCCGGTGATTTCCGACAGAAATTGCTCGAGCTGCTGCTGCACCCGCATGGCGCCTTGCGACAAGGCCTCGGGCTGATAGGGGTGCGCCATGGCCAGGCCCTCGATGCGCGCCACGTATTCGTTCAGCCGCGGGTTGTACTTCATCGTGCAGGAACCCAGCGGGTAGAGGCCCAGGTCGATGGCGTAGTTCCAGGTCGAGAGGCGCGTAAAGTGCCGGATGACCTCGACCTCGCTGACCTCGGGGAAGTCACGGATCTCCGTGCGCACATTCTCGGCGCCCAGCGCTTCGCGCGGATCAACCGCGGGCACGTCGAGGTCAGGAAGTTGATAGCCCTTCTTTCCGGGCGAGGATCGCTCGAAAAGCAGGGGTTCGTTTTGGCTGAGGTGAGGACGGACTTTGTTGATCATCGATGGTGTCTGGGTGGTGGGTGTGGGTGGCCTGTTATCTCGAGCCGCGGGCACGGCATGCCGTGCCCCTACATTGATGTTGAGCCCCTACGTTTTTCGTACATGTAATCGTTAGGCGTAAAAGGCTTGGGCGAAACGGTCCATCTCGTCGCGGCGATTTGTCTCGGTGGCACACACGAGCAAGGCCCCATCCAGCTCAGGATAGAAACGGCCCAATTCGAGCCCACCGATAATCTTGTTGTCGAGCGCCTTACCATTGACTTGTGCGCCGGACTGCCCCTCGGGCCGCACGACGAACTCGTTGAAATACGGGCCGCTGAACACGGGCTTCGCGCCGGCCTCTTCCAACCTGCCGGCAAGGTAGCGCGCCTTCGCCACGTTCTGCTCGGCCAACTCGCGTAAGCCTTCCTTGCCGTAAACGCTCATAAACACCGTGGCCATCAACGCGATCAGCGCCTGGTTGGTGCAGATGTTCGACGTCGCCTTGGCGCGGCGGATGTGCTGCTCGCGGGTGGCCAGGGTCAAGCAGAACGCGCGGTTGCCTTCGCTGTCGACGGTTTCCCCCACCAGCCGCCCCGGCACCTGCCGCACGAACTTCTGCTTCGTCGCCAGCACGCCGACGAACGGGCCGCCGTAACTCGGCGGATGTGCGTACGACTGCATCTCCCCGGCAACAATGTCAGCGTCGTAACTCGGCTCCAGCAGTCCCAGCGAGACAGCCTCGGTAAACATGACCACCAGCAGCGCGCCGTGCCGATGCGCCAACTCAGCCGCCGCGCGCGTGTTCTCGATCACGCCGAAGAAGTTCGGCGACTGCACGATCACCGCCGCGATGCCGTCGTTGAGCTTGGCCTCGAGGTCGGAGAGGTCGAGCTGTCCGCTTTCGGCGTCGTAGGCAACGGTCTCGGTCGGCAGCGTCTGGTGCCGTCCGTAGGTGTGGAGCACCTCGCGGTATTCCGGGTGCAGCGAGCGCGCCACCAGAATCTTGTCGCGCTTGGTGATGCGGACGGCCATCATGGCCGCCTCGGGCGTCGCCGTCGAGCCGTCGTACATCGAGGCGTTGGCGACCTCCATGCCGGTCAACTGCGCGATCATCGTCTGAAACTCGAAGATCGTCGTCAGAACGCCCTGCGAAATCTCGGCCTGGTACGGCGTGTACGAGGTCAGGAACTCTCCGCGCGTCACAATTGGGTCAATCACGACCGGCCGGTAGTGGCGATAGACCCCCGCGCCGAGAAACGACGCGTAGCCGTTGGCGTTCTGCTCCGCCAGGCCGCGAAAGTAGTCGATGATTTCGTACTCTGACTTGCCGGGCGGGATATCGAGCGGCCGGCCGAGCCGCACCTCTTCCGGCAGGTGGGCGAAGAGGTCCTCGGGCGACTCAAGCTCCAGCACCTCCAGCATCTCGCGGCGTTCGTCGGGGGACTTTGGGAGGTAACGCACCCTACGACGACTCCCGCTCAGCCTCGATGTAGGCCAAGTACTCTTCGGCATTCATCAGGCTTGCCAGCTCGGTTTGATCTTCGATCTGCACCTTGATCAACCAGCCGGCGCCGTGGGGGTCGGTATTGAGTTTTTCGGGCTCGTCCACCAAGCTTTCGTTGACCTCGGTCACCTCGCCGCTCATCGGCGCGTAGATGTCCGAGACGACCTTAACGGATTCGACCGTGCCGAATGATTGCATCGACTGGATCCGCGCACCCGTCTTGGGCAACTCGACGAAGACGATGTCGCCGAGTTGGTCTTGGGCGTGATCGGTGACACCCACCGTGGCGGTGTCTCCCTCGACCCGCACCCATTCGTGTTCTTTGGTGTAGCGAAGCTCTTGAGGGTACATACGGTTTTCTTACTTCTGCCTTCGTGAATAGAACGGCAGTCTGACGATCTCTGCCTCGACGCGGCGTTGCCGGACCTCAACCTCCACAGCGCCGCCGATTTCGTGTGCCGCGACGGGCAGCATACAAAGAGCAATGTTCTTTTGCAAGAAGGGTGCCGGCGAGCCACTGGTCACCCAGCCCTCCGCGTCGCCTCGATGGACGGGGTAGCCGTCGCGCGCAATACCCCGCCCCCGCATCTCCAGGCCGGCCAAGCGCCGTTCGACGCCCTCTGCTTTCTGTTTCACCAGCGCCCCACGGCCGATGAAGTCACCCTTGTCGAGTTTGACGATCCACCCCAGCCGCGCCTCGTACGGGGTGATCGAATCGTCGATCTCGTGCCCGTAGAGCGACATGGCCGATTCGAGCCGCAACGTGTTGCGTGCGCCGAGGCCGCAAGGCTGGATGCCGAAATCCTTACCTGCGTCGAGAATGGCGCTCCACAGGCGCTCGCCCTCGTCCGGCGGCACATAGATCTCGAAGCCGTCTTCGCCCGTGTAGCCGGTGCGGGCGATAATCGCCGGCACACCCAGCAGCTCGCCCCGCACGAACCAGTAGTAGCGAATCGCCGTTAGGTCAGTGTCGGTCAGCTTGCTGAGCGTTTGGAGCCCACGGGGGCCTTGAATCGCCAACTGCGCGTAGTTGTCGCTCGCGAACTCCACCTCGGCGTCGAAGCTGTTCTGCGAGACGATCCAATCGTAGTCCTTCTCTTGATTGGAAGCGTTGACGCACAGCAGATAGTGGTCCGCCGCCAGCCGGTGAACCAAGATGTCGTCGACGAACGTGCCGCGCGGGTAAAGCAGAGCCGAGTACTGCGCCTGGCCGTCTTCGAGCAGCGCGGCGTGGTTCGCCGTGACGTGCTCGACCAGCACGAGCGCCTGCGGGCCACGGATCTCGATCTCGCCCATATGGCTGACGTCGAACAGGCCGACCGAGCGCCGCACGGCCAGATGCTCGTCGATGATGCCCGCGTATTCGACCGGCATGTCCCAGCCGCCGAAGTCGACCATGCGCGCCCCGGCCCGGCGGTGCACGCCGTGGAGGGCTGTCTTCTTCAATGTGGCGAGGGGGAAACTGACGGCCATGAGCTGGAAGGGGACTTCTCAAGCTATCACCCGCTAATTGAGGGTGTCAATGAAATCAGCCTCGCGCGACCATCAATAGGTTCTTGCCCTTCTGGACGACCTCGCCACGCTGGTTGAGCAACTCCAGCTCGAGGGTCACGATGCCGCGGTCGGGCTTCGACTTCGAAGGGCGTTTGTCGGCGACGCGGAGCGTGGCCTTCACCGTATCCCCGACGAAAATTGGGCCCACAAAGTCCCAAGACCAGTGCAGCGAAGCCATCGCCCGCACCTGGAATTCAGAGCGGTTTTTGAGGCCGTCGGTGACGGCCAGTCCCAGTAAACCGTGGGCGACGCGCTGCCCGAATTCGGTCTGCTTGGCGAACTCGTCGCTCGTGTGCAGTTCAAAAAAGTCCATCGACAGGCCCGCGAACTGCATCACGTGCCAGTCGGTGATCGTGATGCCGGGGGTCTCGTGAGTCTCGCCGATCTCGATCTCGTCGAAAGAGCGCTTGGGCATGGGTGGAGGACAGGTTAGCACAGGCTCTGCAATAGGCCGCGGCGGTATGCGCGTCGATCACCCCGGCCTGCCGCAACCGTACCGTCACCACGCTTCAGAGCCGGGGGTGTAAACCCGCGGGCGCGCGGGCGCCAGCCCGCGCCTCTTCCGAACACGAATCGGTGCGGTCGCCTATGTTTCCCTGCTAAGATTTGGGCTCCTCCGATGGCCCAGGTGCTCGAAAAACCCGTCGTCACCGCCGCCGAAGCGGTCTCCAAGATCCAAGACGGCCGCACCGTCGCTGTCGGCGGATCGGGATCGGGGCACTGCATCCCTGACGCCCTGCTCAAGGCCCTCGGCGAGCGCTTCATCTCGACCGGCCGGCTCCGCGATCTGACCCTGGTGCACGCGTTCGGCGTCGGCAACCAGAAAGACCGCGGGCTGCAACACACCGCGCACGCCGGCCTGTTCCGGCGCGTCGTCGGCGGACACTGGTCGATGGCACCGGCGATGGGCAAGCTCGCTGCCGAGAACGACTTCGAGGCCTACAACATTCCGGCCGGCGTGGTCGTCCAGCTATTCCACGCGGCGGCCGCCGGCAGCCCCGGCTGGATCACCCACATCGGCCTCGGCACTTTCATGGACCCACGCCAAGGAGGTGGCAAGCTCAACGACAAAGCGCACGACGACATCGTCGAACTCTTCGAGCGAGGCGGCGAGGAGTACCTCTTCTACCCCACGATCCCGATCGACGTCGCGCTGATCCAGGCCAGCGCCGCCGACCCGCACGGCAACCTCGGCATGAACGACGAGGCCGGCTTCTGGCACAACTGCGCCATGGCGCAAGCGGCCCGGGCCGCGGGTGGACTCACGATCGCCGTCGTCAAGAAACTCGTCGACCTCTACTCGATCCACCCGCGCGACGTCCGCGTGCCGGGCTGCTTCGTCGACTACATCGTGGTCGATCCCGAGGCCGGGCAGACCTTCCAGACCCATCACGACCCGGCCCTCAGCGGAGACGCCCGTAAGCCCGACAGCGAGTTCGGCGACTTCCCGCTGAGCGTCCGCAAAGTCATCGCCCGGCGCGCGGCGCTCGAGCTAGCCCCCGGCGCGGTGCTCAACGTCGGCTTCGGCGTCCCCGACGGCGTGATGAAGGTCGCTCGTGAGCAGGGCCTGGCCGACACCCTCGTGCCGACCATCGAGCACGGGCAGTTCGGCGGCATCCCCGCCGAGGGACTCGACTTCGGCGCCACCTTCAACAGCGAGGCCATCCTCGAAACCGGCCACATGTTCGATTTCTACCAAGGGCACGGCGTCGACGAAGCCTACCTCGGCTTCCTGCAGATCGACCGCGCGGGCAACGTCAACGTCAGCCAACTGCCCGGCGCCATCATCGGCACCGGTGGCTTCATCGACATCTCGCAACGCGCTCGCAAGGTCGTCTTCTGTGGTACGCTCGCGGTGCGCGCGAAGACGGAGCTCAGCGGCGGCAGCGTGCGATTCCTGTCGCACGGCAGGCCGAAGCTGGTCGAGACGGTCGACCAGATCACCTTCAGCGGCGAGTACGCGCGGCGCGATGGCCGGCAAGTGCTCTACGTCACCGAGGCCGCGGTCTTCCGGCTGACCGAGCAAGGCGTGCGCCTGGAAGAGCTGGCCCCTGGCATCGACTTCGAGCGCGACATCGCGCCGCAACTTGGCTTCCGGCCCGCCATGGCCGACCCGGTAGCCACGATGTCCCCCGAGCTATTCGCGGAGGCTTCCCTGCCCCGCTCGCTGTTCCGACACTACGCCTCATGAAGATCCGGAATCTCCGATACGTCATCGCCGGCATGCTTTTCGTGGCGACCGCGATCAACTACGCCGACCGGCAAATGATCGCCGTCGTCTCGACCGAACTGCGCCAGGAATTCAACCTCGACGAGGTGGACTACGGCGAGATCGTGGCGTGGTTCATGTTCGGTTACGCCATCATGTACGCGGGGTCGGGACCGATCGCCGACCGCCTCGGCACTCGCCGCGGCTATATCTTCTTCGTAAGCGCATGGTCGGCGGCGGCCATGGGACACGCCTTTTCGTTCGGCAAAGGGTCGCTGATCTTCTGGCGCTTTATGCTCTCGCTGGCGCAGCCCGGCAACTGGGCGGTCGCCGCCAAGGGCGTGGCGGAGTGGTTCCCGGCCAACCAGCGGGCCCTGGGCGTGGGCATCTTCAACTCGGGCTCGGCGATGGGACTGGTGCTCGGGCCACCGCTCGTCGCCTTTCTGACGCTCGAGATCGGATGGCGCGCGGCCTTCCTAATCACAGGCTCGCTCGGCTTCGTCTGGCTGCTAGGCTGGCTCGCTCTCTATCGCGCGCCGCACGAGAGCAAGCTCATCACCGGCGAGGAACTCGCCTTTCTGGAAGGCAAAGTCACTCCTCCTGACCAGACGGCCCCAGCGCGGCCGGGCTTGTGGGATTGGCTCCGCGTGCTCGGCAAACGCGAATGTTACGCGCTGGTGGTCGCTCGGTTCTTCACCGATCCGGTGGTCTACTTCATCATGTTCTGGCTGCCGGAGTACTTGAGGGCCGAGCGCGGGTTTGATTTGGAGATGGTGGGCAAGTACTCCTGGGTGCCGTTTTTCGTCGGTTCCGTCGGGTACATCGTCGGGGGATGGCTCAACGGCTACCTGATGCGGCAAGGGTGGCCCCTCGCGAAGGCGCGCCGGCTCGTGCTATTCCTCGGCGCCATCGGCATGCCCGCCGCCATCTTCGCGCCGCGCGTGGAGGAAGCGTGGATGGCGATCGGCTTCACCTGCGTCGTCACCTTCGGCCACGCGCTGTGGATCTCGAGCTTGCTGACACTGCCGACCGACATCTTCCCCGGGCCTCAAGTCGGCACCTCGACCGGCCTAACCGGCATGGGCGGCGCCGTCGGAGGCATCTTGGCGAACCTCGTGACGGGCCACATCGTGCGAAGCTTCTCGTACACGCCGGTATTCTTGATGGCAGGCCTGATGCATCCGTTGTCGTTCGGGTTATTGTGGTTACTACTGCCGAATAATCGAATCAGGCGCATCGATTCAGCGCAGGCGGCTTGAGTAGATCAGTCCGGGCCGCAGGCTATGCGAAATGCGTCATTGGTGATAGGAGTTTGAACCATGAAACCACAACCAGCCCTCGTATCCACCATCTTAGCCGGGCTCCTCGCAACCTTAGTGCTGACAGCGCTCCCCTCTACACTTTCCGCCGCCGAACCCGTGCGCGAGGGCGACTTCCACGGCCGCCCCGCCCTGTCCCTCTCAAACGACAAGCTCGACCTATCCGTCCTGCCTTTGGGTGGTGCCATGGTCCAGCTCCTCCTCCATGATGACCGCGGCAAGACCAACCCCCTGTGGGACGCCTTCCGTGCCGCTGAAGAGGAGGGCCGTCCCCGGCGCTGGGGCACCTCGGTGGGCCACTTCGTTTGCGTCGACGGCTTCGGCCCCGTTTCCGATGAAGAGAAACAGGCCGGCCTGCCCGGCCACGGTGAAGCCCACACCTTGCCTTGGGCCACGAAGTCCTCCGGCAAGAAGGGCAAGGTGTCGCAACTCACCCAGACCGTCGTCCTCCCAAGAACGCGCGAGCGGCTTACCCGCACGATCCGCCTGGCCGACGGCGAACAGGTCGTCTACGTCAACAACACGCTCGATAGCCTGCTGGGCTTCGACCGCCCCATTTGCTGGGCCGAGCACGCCACCATCGGCTCGCCGTTTCTCGAAGCGGGCGTGACGGTCGTCGATCTCTCGAAAAACCGTGCCATGACCCGCCCGCACGAGAAGGGCCCCCGCAGCATTCCTCACCGCCTGACGTCGGGCGAGGAATTCACTTGGCCCATGGCCCCGACCCTCGACGGCGGCAAGGTCGATCTCCGCGCCGCCCCGGCTCCTCCCAACTCGGGCGATCACACCGGCCACCTGATGGACCCCGCGCGCGAATACGCCTACGCCACGGCGCTGCACCCGAAGAAGCGGCTTCTGCTCGGCTACCTGTTCAAGACCTCCGACTACCCGTGGCTCCAAATCTGGGAGAACTACCCGGCCCAGGGCATGATGGCCCGCGGGCTCGAGTTCGGCAGTCAGGCCTTCGACTTGCCCCGCCGGCAGGTCATCACGCAGGGCAACATCTTCGGCCAGAACCTGTTCCGTTGGCTCCCGGCCCATTCGTCGATCCAAGGCCGCTTTCTCATGTTCTGGACGCGCACGCCCGAAGTCTTCCAAGGCGTCGATGAGATCGAATGGGAGAACGGCAAGCTGCGCATCGAGGACCGCGGCTCGGGGAAACAGGTGATCCTCAAAGCCTCCCTTGAGTTGTAGGCTTTCGGAAAGGGCCCACGGCCACCCTGTGAAGCTTCACAATCGCAGCTTCGCAAGCACAGTGACCGACACGGGCCGGAGCGCCAGCGGCGCGCCTCGTACTGACGGCCTTCTCCCATTCTCCTCGCCACGTCGCGAGAAATCCGCCCTAGCGCTGCGATTGGAGGCGCAGGATGGCCTCGCGGGCGAGCTTCTCGGCCTGGGCGTCGGTGCCGCGCGTGGCTTGCTGGTAGTGATGCAGAGCCTGCTGCGTTTCGCCGCGGCTCTCAAGCAGGCCCGCCAGGTTGAAGTGGCCGGTGGCGTTGCCGGGGTCGATCTCGAGCGCCTGCCGATAGGCTTCGACAGCGCCGTCCATGTCGCCCAGGCTCGCCAGGCTGACGCCCAGCATCACGTGCGCCTGCGCATATTCGGGGTTCACCTCCACGGCTTCACGGTAGGCCTCGGCGGCATCGTCGACCCGTCCCCGCAGGCGCAACGACTCACCCAGCCGCAGGTGGGCCTCTTCCGCGCCCGGGGCGAGCGCCACCAGCGAACGGCTCATAGCCAGATCATCGTTCGGCCAACGGATCTCCAGCGTCGCGAGCAGAGCGATGAAGAACGCCAAGTAGCCCGCCTGGTACAGTCCGCGCTTATAGCTAGGCAACAGTTGCCGCAAGCGACGCAGCGCCGATTGCGCGGACGAAACGACCAGGCCGCTCTCAAACATCGGTTGCGGAGGCGCGATATTGAGCGGCTCCTGCATGTCCTTCTCGCGCACCTTCCAGATGAAGCCGTCGTAGTAATAATGCATCACGGTCGACGTGGCGATGAAGGCAACCAGCAAGGTGCGCAGGTCCCCCTGGTCGAGGAACCTTTGCAAGTAGTCGATGCCGCCGTAGAAGAAGATCAGCGAAACGTACAGCAGGGCCAGCCCCGTGCGCGGCCGGAACACGAACCGCACGAACCGCGTCACGGCGGCGCCGCGGTCAACGCGGCTTCGATTGAACGCCCAGACGATGCCGTAGTACTGCAAGCAATGGAAGCCGGACCAGACCGCGAACCCGACCATGAAGTCATCGTTGTAGATGTAGAGGTAGTAGGTCGCGGCCAGAAAGATAACCAGCGTCGCCAGCTTGCGAACGTTGTGGCGGCCGTGCTTCCACAGATAGAGGGTGTAGACGACGTAGGCCGCGGCGATCGCGCCCGTCACCGTGTAGGTTACGATCTCCAGCGCCTGGAAGAGTTGTGTCGGAAGCAGCGGGACGCCGCTCTGATAGGCCAGATAGAGCAGATTCTTGCGGTAGTGCGGGCTGGCGACGATCAGGGCGACGTAGCAGGAGAGTGAGAAGGCCCAGTCCAGCCGCGCGGTCAGTGCGCTGATCTCGCGCTGTTTGGCGTCGTAGATGCGCATGAAGCCGTAGTGCTGCATCAACACATGCCAAATGTCCCACGTGAACCCGACCATCAGGATGCCGTGGAGCTGCCGCTTCTCGAACCACAGTGCCGCCAGGAAAATCAGCAGCGGCCCCAGCAGGAACCGCCAGCGGTAACGCGCAAACAGCTCGCGGTCGCCATACGCGCGGATGAAGCCCGGCAGATGATGGCCGAAGGTCAGAAACGCCAGCAGGAACGCGGCGTAGTCCTGCGAGGACCAGAAAGCCTTCAGGGGAAACAGAACGCCGATGCTGACCACTGGAGCGGCGATGAAGAGCGCGCTGTCCCAGAACGGGGAGATGATCCAACTGGCGGACGCCGCGTCGGACGCCGTCCGTGAAGCGGCGCCCGCAAGCGGCGGCACACCAACGGGACTGGCTGTGCGCTGATCGAGAGTCTCGCGCGCTTTCAAGCGCTTGCGTTTTCTCGCTGCGCGGCCGGCCATCAGAACTACTCAGACGTGGGAGCCTGGGTTGCGCCGAACGAAAACCACACCAGGGCCCTGTGGAAATGCGGTAGGTTCACCGATTCTTCGCTGTATCGTAACACTCGACGCAACCAGCACTGTGCTGCTTCGCGAGGCACAACGACACTTGAGGGTCGAGCTTTCGCTCCCGTTTCCCAAGTTCGAGATGGAAGCCGCTTCACCAAGTGACTCTCTCAATCGTCGACTCTCTTGGAACCGGAAAGCGGCCTGCCCGCTAGCGTCCCAACGAATCAGCCAAACGAAAGTGCTTATCCGCTTCTTGAGACCGGCCTAGAGCCTGAAGCGCAATCCCCAAGTTTTTGTGCGCTTGCGCGTAGCGGCCGTCTGCGTCGATGGCCTTGCGAAAGTACTCCATCGCCTCATTGATCTTACCCTGGCTCCCCAGCGCGCTTCCCAGATTGTTATTCGCTTCCGCATGCTTTGGATCGATCTTGAGCGCCTCGCGATAGTGCCCAATCGCGGCATCGAGCTTACGTTGAGCGAATAGGACGTTACCAAGGTTGCTGTGCGCCTCCGCGTAGTCGGACCTGATCTCCAACGCTCGGCGGTAGTGAATTAAGGCCTCCTCCACCCTGCCCTGCGCCTGAAGGGCGTTGCCGGCATTGTTGTGTGCTTCGGCAAAGTCAGGCCTGGCTCGCAGCGCGAGGCGGTACTGGCGAAGAGCTTCCTCCTGTTTGCCCTGTGAGAGTAGAACGTTCCCCAGATTGTTGTGGGCTTGCGCGTAGCCGGATTTCGACTCAACCGCCCGTCGATATCGTTCCACCGCACGCTCGAGTTGGCCCTCTGATTCAAGCAGGACCCCCAGGTTATAATGGCCGTCCGCATAGTCCGGCTCGAGATGCACCGTTCGTTCAAAGTAGGTCCGTGCCTTCGCGGGTTGGCCCAGTTCAAGATAGTAATTGCCGATCATGTTGTATCTCACATGATCCACGGGGGTCTCCTTTAGTTTTTTCTCGTAGCCTGCGATCAAATCGCCCAGCTCCTTGCGTCGGGAATCATGCCGCA
Organism: Bryobacterales bacterium; assembly: GCA_965261065.1. Lineage (GTDB taxonomy): Bacteria > Acidobacteriota > Terriglobia > Bryobacterales > UBA6623 > JAKZVK01. The sequence continues at coordinate 2,158,924 of OZ253444.1, forward strand.
AGGTAGCCCAATCCTCCTGCTGCCGCGGCAAAACCTGTAACCAAAGGTCCCCCATTTCGTTGGCAGAAAGCCAGCCATGACGGACGCGCTGCGGTGGGTTGCTGGGGTTTCGTACGTTCTGAGCGGAGTTGTCGTACGTGAACTCCATCGTTACTGTTGTGCCTTTTGGCAGCAAGAGGGGCTCGGCGTAGCGGTACTCGTCCTGCCAATTGAAGTCCCACTCCTTGATGTAGATCAGCCGTTTCTTGGTGCCGTCAGGCAGCACGGCGAAGCCCTTCATCTCTTTCCCGAGGTAGTGCGCGTGTGGGTACACTCGCAAGACCTCCACGTCCGCGGGAAGAACGTAAGTGTCTTTGATGATGTAATTCTTATCACCGGGGGTAATGTCGATTGTTTGTGAACCCAGACGCAAATGGATAGGAATTCTCTTAGGAGGATGGTTTGTGAAAAACAAACCAACAGAGGCTTGAATTCGTTCGGGCTTACCCGTAGGCAACATGTGCAACTCGAGAACCAGGTTACTGCCTTTGTCGAGTCGCCAGGACATGTCCTCGGGTTCTAAAACAGGCTGCTTGCCGGGCGTCCAACTCAACCAATGACCCTCCGGCGAGAAAATCTCATCCAGAAACATCCGGCTCGTGAAACCCGGCTCGGAATCTTCCTCCTCACGTTCCCGTGAGCGGTGTGTCTTGTCGATGAGCATGCTGGCGTGGTGGACGACCTTGGCGTTTCCGGGCCGGAACTCGATGCCCCGCACATACCGGCCGGCCTGCAGAGGAATCGGGATGCTGAAGTTGCGAAAGACGTCCAATCCTTCCGCCGGAAGCGTGTACGCTTCGGGCATTTGAACGACGAGGTCGGGCTCGCCGATCTGCCAGCCCTCGGTCCACGTGGGCAGAGGCGGTAGATCCGCCGGATCGCCTTCTACGGCCCCTTGCTCTGCCCACTGTTGGATGGCCGCCACTTGGCTCTCGGAGAGCCGGCGCTCGTCGGCGAACCCACCATGGGTGGGCTCGGGCAGCCAGGGTGGCATGAACCCGCTCTTCGTCACGACAGCGATCTGCTGCGCCCGCTTGCTCACATCCGCGTAAGTCAACAGGCTGAACGGCCCTGCTTCACCGGGGCGGTGACAGCCGGCGCAGTTTTCAAACATGATCGGTGCGATGTCCCGGTTGAAGGTGAGCTTGCCACCGCCGGATGCAGCGCCAGCCTCTACCGCCGCCGTGTCTCGACATGCGACGAACGTCGCGACGGCGCAGACGAGCACCAATGAAGAGATGGCGCGCCATCCGCTAGACGTTCTCACGTCGGTCATCATACGGAAGCACAGGCGACTTGCTGCGCTTTGAACGATGCAGTCCACATGCTTATGCCACGGGTCCGCAGCTACAAGGGCGCGTCAAACCCAGGTAGGCAGTCAATCAGCATTCCATTCGCTGGCGAGCCGTTGGGCCTCCATGATCTGTTCGCAAGTCATTTTCTTCGCGATTAGACCGCGCGCATCGGCAGCATCTTTATCGCCTTGCCTGGCCGCAAGACTAAGCCACAGATGCGCCCTTGCCCAATCTTGTGGCACTCCACGGCTCTTGGCGTACATCAGCCCGACGTACGCTTGGGCCGCTGCGAGCCCCTGTTCAGCGGCCTGGCCGAACCACTCCAGCACCTTCGCACCATCTCGAGGCACTCCACGTCCCTCAGCGTACATTAGGCCAAGGTAGGATTGCACAGCGGCAAGCCCCTGCGTAGCAGCTTTGCGGTACCACTTCACAGCCTCAACATCATCCGGCGCCACGCCGCGTCCTTCGGTGTACATTCGCCCAAGGTTAGCTTGCGCTCTAGCATGCCCTTGCGCGGCCGCCATGCGGTACCATTTCACCGTTTGGATGTCATCCTGCGGTGTCCCGCGGCCTCCGTCGTACATCCACCCTAGTGTAGGGCACCATAAATACTGTAACTTATATTGGCTTCCCATCGTCTCTATTAACAGGAGGCATGGGATGCGAAGAGCACAACCAGTAACTTTGAACACAGCGCAATGCAAGCAGTTGGACCGCTACGCGCGCGGCCGCCAAGTCGCCGTTCGTCTCGCCCTGCGAGCCAGGATTGTCCTGCTGGCCGCCCACGGTCTCGAGAATAAGCAGATCGCCGCACAGCTCGGTGTCTCGCGGCAGTTGGTGGCCCGCTGGCGCACGCGCTTTCTCGAAAGCGGCATCGCCGGCATTGCAAAAGACGCCCCACGGCCCGGTCGTACACCTGCCGTCTCGAAGCAGAAAGTACAGCAGATCATCCACAAGACCACCCGCGAGAAACCGTCCAACGCCACACACTGGAGCCGCCGCACCATGGCCGCCGCGGCCGGCGTCAGCGCTTCCACCGTGGGACGGATTTGGCGCGCCCATGGCCTCAAGCCCCACCGCGTCAAGACCTTCAAGCTCAGCAATGACCCGCGTTTCGCCGAGAAACTCGACGACATCGTCGGACTCTATCTCAATCCGCCTGAGCATGCTCTGGTTCTCTCGCTCGATGAGAAGTCCCAAATCCAAGCCCTCGATCGCACCCAACCCGGCCTGCCGCTCAAAAAGGGACGCGGCCAAACGATGACCCACGATTACAAGCGCAACGGCACGACCACCCTGTTTGCGGCGCTCAACACTCTTGACGGCAGCGTGATCGCCGAGTGCATGCCCCGACACAGCCACCAGGAATGGTTGCGCTTCCTGCGCTTAATTGACCGCCGCACTCCCAAGGACAAACAGCTTCATCTCATCGTGGACAACTATGCCACCCACAAGCATGCCGCTGTGAAGCGTTGGCTCGATCGTCACCCGCGCTTCCACATTCATTTCACCCCGACCTCGGCGTCGTGGCTGAACATGGTCGAGCGATTCTTTCGCAATCTCACCGTCAAGCGCCTGCGCCGCGGCGTGTTTCGCAGCGTGGACGAGCTCGTCGCCGCCATTGACGACTACATCGCCCAGCACAACGAGCATCCCACGCCCTTCATCTGGACAGCGACCGCCTCCGACATCCTCGAGAAAGTCAAGCGCGGACGTGCCGCCCTGCATAAGGTGCAATCTGCTTGACGCACTACACTAGGTAGTATTGCGCTTCAGTAGACCCGCACACAGCCAGGGGCTGGAATTCTTGACGGATGGCCTCCTCCCATTTGCCTTGCTTTTGCATCACGGATCCGATGCCGAACCGCGCCGCGGGAAAGTCCGGATGAGTTCGAAGGACGCACCGGTACTGCGCGATCGCCTCTTCGAGTCTGCCGGCGTCTCGCAACGCCGCGGCCAGCGACATCTGCCAAGCAACGTGGCCGGGCACTTGCTTGAGCAACTTCCTCCACTCGCCTGCTGCGGTTGTGAAGTCCCGATTCGCAGCGAGCAGCTCCGCATACCGGAGGCGAAAATACAGGTCGTCGGGGTGTTTCTCGATCGCCTGTTCGTAGAGTGTTGGCGTCCGGTCGAGAGCCGCGGGCCCGGCATGCGTTCGCCGGAGCTTATATACCTCCGCTCGGCGCCGCTTGCTTCTCTGCTCATCGTCCATCTGGTTCGTGAAAGGTGGGCGGCTCATCATCTCCGACATTCGGGAGCGGATCCGCCAACGGTCCCAGCCCGTGAAGGCTACTTCTTCAGAGACTTGGTCCCTGGTCAGGAACGCCGGACGGACTTCGCCTCCACGAAGCCGGGAGGACAGAATGTGCTCAAGTGCTTGGGCTACGGTCTTGGCGAGCAGGTAGTTGCCGTCAAAATTGAAGTGGACGTGCTCGTGAAAGAGCTCCTCCCCGAGGATGCCATGGCCGACGGTTGAGTCCTGCCCGAGAGCTTTCTCGGCATCGACGAGGCTGATCCCATCCGAGTTCAACTCCCCAACAACATCACGAATCACCTGGTTTAGGCGACTGTCGGCGCGGAACCGTAGCGCGTCGACATCGCGTGCCAGAACATAGTGCCTTTTTGCCTCCTCTGATTGGCCGAGAGATAGATAACATCGGGCCATGCGGAAATGCAGATCGGCAAACCGGTCGTCCAGTGCTTCGGCCTTTTGAAAGTGCTCCAAAGCCAGCTTAGCATCCTTGGTCGCCTCCGCACTCACCCCAAGCTGGTAGGACTGTTCCCAGCGGCGAAGGTCGGTGTCGGACAGTTCTTTCCTATGAAGAGAAGCGAAGGGAGCGCTGTCCTTCAAGTTGGTGGCGACCGTGGAAAGGAGAACATCCGCACCGCTGTTGGTTGCCGCGCCGCAGATGTCAATCAGGTTCCGGCGAAAGTGGCGGTAGACCCGCTCTAGGGGGGGTCGTCCGCGGGCACTCTGCCCTCGAGAAACATCTCCATACCTTTCCACTCTTGAAGCGAACTTTCCGCGTCTTCTAAATCGGCGGCAAGGTCTTGAGCTACCTGCCCAATCTTGGTGGCGTTGAGCCAGATCGTGGTTCGCAGCAGGTCCAAACTTGCTGGTGAGCGGTCAAAGATCGTTCCAGGGCCGTACGGGCCAACCACCTCGTTGTTTCCCAGGTAAAGCACAAATAAATCCGGCTCTAGGTCTGTACTTTCCCTGACGATCGGCAGCACCACATGCGAATTGATAGCTGTCATCGCCGCGTTGATCACTTCGATCTCGGCCTTGGGATAACGATCCCGAAGCAAGATTCCCAGAATTCTTCCGAAGCTGAAAGCAGAGTCAGGTACACCCATCGCCGCGGAGCCCCCGGCGATGAAAATGCGGTAGAGGTCCCAGGGGGTTTCGGCTTCGCGAAGCCGACGGGCTCCGGTGCACGAGCTAGCGCAGCGGGGAAGAAGCGTTGGCCGAACTGTCGATTCGTAATGACAGCGTCTTGTGCATCCAAAGGAATCCAAAAGCTTGCGGGGTATCCGTACCCTGTAAGCCGCAAACCCCCTTCGAGAAACAACAAACAAAGGAGTGGTGGCATCAAGACCAGCGCGACACGCCCGATGTACCGAGGGACAGGGCCTCGTTCGCTCTTCTGTGGTAGACTCTCCAATCAGGCCCTCCAGCGGTGTTGATTGTATACCTTTCCCGGCCCGTTTGCCTCGTCGTCACCCATAAGGTGCGGCCTCCGAAGCATCACCACCAAGCTTCGCCCCAAACGCGCAACGGGCGTGGTTCCAAACAGAGCAGGTAAGAGAAACAAAGGGCCGACCCTTTCGGGCCGGCCCTTTGTGGTTAAAGGTTGATCCGATGCGCTAGAAGAATATCTTCAGCGCAAACTGAATAAGCCGGGTATCCACTTGACTCAGGTGACCCCAACATCTTGTAGTTGGGCTCACAGCGTCTTAGCGTCCCAATCGGCGACGATCGAGCGGTACGGCGTCGGCTCCACCGCCATGGCCTGCTGCACAAGGCGGTAGAAGAGCTTGCCCCGACTGCGTGATCTGCGCCGATTGAAGCGGAACACGAACTCGTCGAGATAGTAGTCCAGATGCTCGTGGCTGACCGCCCCCTGATGCGTGCCCAGCATCCAGCGCTTGAGTAGCGAGATCGCCAAGTGCACCCTCGGCAGTAGCTGCGAGGCCTGCTCGCGGCGGTTGTTAATCGAGATGATACGACGCTGGTAGTCCTTCTTCTTGAGCGGATCGTAGCCCGACCAGTTGTCGGTAACAACCACGCTGCCCGGCTCGACCGACTCCTCGACGAAGGGCATCAAACTGGCCGCCGAGGCGTTCTGAACGCGCTGCATGCGGATGCGCCCCAGCCCGGTGCCTCTCTCTTCCGCGGCGACTGCAATCAACGCTTTACGCTCGGTCTGCCGGCCGATTACCCCTTCTTCTTCAGCGCCCCAGTAGGTCTCATCGACCTCGACGAGGCCCGTCAATCGCTCCCGCCCCGGGCGCACCATCGCTCGCCTCAGCTTGTGCATCCAAGGCCAGGCGGTTTGGTAACTGCCCAGTCCCAGAACGCGCTGTAGACCCAGGGCGCTGGCCCCATTCTTCTGCGTGGTGATGGTCCACATCGCCCGGAACCACAGCCGCAGCGGCTTGCGTGTGTCTTGAAAGATCGTGCCGGCGGTGACGGAGGTTTGCCGCCCGCAGCGAGCGCATTCGAACCACACTTTGCGCACCGGCCAAGCGCGCTCATGCCCACACCTTGGACAGCGGAAACCCTCTGGCCAGCGCAAGGCGAACAGATAGTCGCGGCAAGCCTCCTCGCTCGCAAAGCGAGACTCGAATTCGAGTTGGTCGCGCGGGTAATCCTCCACCAGGCCCTACACTACATCTTGGGGTCACCTGAGTCAAGTGGATACCCAGCCTGAATAATTCGCTCCGGCGTGCGTACCCCGCGAATCTCGCCGTCACGATTCCCGTCCGGGGTGGTAATGTCGTTGCTCGAGAACGAGATATTCTGCGGGTTTCTGAAGTACGGCGTGTTGAAGGCGTTGAAGAACTCCGCCCGGAACTGTACTCGGAGGCTCTCGGTGATCGGGATGTTCTTGAAGAGTCCGAAGTCCAAGTTCGTCTGCCCGGGCGAGTTTCGCCAACTGGGCTGGTAGCCGATGTCGCCGAAACGGCACAACTCCGGCTTCTCGGGAATTCTGCAGGTGACCCGTGAGTACGCTTGCGGGTTATACCAGTTCGCCCGGTTGGGGTTGCTAACTAGCGGGTCACCCACTTGATCCGGCCGGGTTGTGGTCAGGTCGGCCACGTTGAGATCGCCCCTGCCTTGTGTGATGCGGTACGGAAACCCGCTACGCAGCGAAAGGATGCCGTTGGTCTGCCAGCTCCCCAGAATGTGCTTCAAGGGCCCCGCAAGGTTTTGGCCCGGCATCTCCCAGACGAAGTGAGAGACCATGACGTGCTTTTGATCGAACAGTAGACGACCATAAGATCTTGCACGGTCAAGGCGTGGGTTTTGGTGGTTGGCGTGGGAATTGCCTCCGGCTTCCCCGTTCCCCAGCGTTTTGCTGTAGGTATAGGCTACGCCGTAGCTGAGACCCGACGAGTATCGCTTCTCGAGCTTCGCCTGTAGCCCGTGGTGGTTCCCGCTACCGTAGCTGTCGAGGTAGCGAATCACCGCCAGCCCCTGCACCCCAAGTTCCGGGGTTGCCTCGTCGAAGAAGCGCGGGAAGGGCCGGTTCGCTTGGATGTTCGTATCCGATGACGGCAGCGGACTGTTCCAGTTCCGGAAGCTGTTGGCAATATGGTAACTCGTGCTGCCCACATAGCCCACCGTCAACGTCGAATTGAACGGCAACTCGCGTTGCACGTCGAAGCTCCACTTCCACGTGCTACCGTCCTTGTAGTCGGGCTTCACGTGGAGGGTATCGACATTCTTCACGGCGGCCTTACCGCCGGTGGCTTCCAGGAACGGGTCATCGAGCGTCAGGATATCGACGCCGGGACGGTACATGCGGGTACGAACGGTATGGTCCGTTCCGTCGGGCCCCGTAATCATCAGGGTCTGCGCCGTGTCGGTCACCGAATCAAACCGCAGCGACCCGGACTTGGGCGGATTCAGGTTGAGGATCGTGAAGTTGTTCTAGTGCATCAGGTTGGCATACCAACCGGCGCCCGTGCGGATCACCCACTTCTCGGTCGGCCGGTAGGCGATGCCCACACGCGGCATGAAGAACCTGAAATCCTGTTTCCAGATCACGCCGCCGCCTCGCTCGTCCACGAAGGTCGGCCCCATGGTCGCGATGGCCTGGCCGGTCGCGGGATCGATGTAGCCCGCTCCGTTGAATCCGTCGCGGCCCGGGGGAGAATCTTCTCCCACGAAGTTGACGGTCCGCCACAGCCCCTTGATGTCGTGGGGGTTGCCGAGATATTCGACCCGAAAGCCAAGGTTCACCGTCAACCTCTGGTTCACCTTCCAGTCGTCGTGGGCGTAGTAGCCCTGGCGGATCGCGCGAGGGAAGGTGAACGGAACGCCCTCCATCGTGTTGGTAAACCTTGGCCGGCCCAAGATGAACGAGGCGAAGTTAAAGCCGCTCTCGTTGGCGCCGTATTGCACCCTCCCGGTCGGAAGGTTGGCCGCGGCGCGCTCGATCGAGATACGGTGGATCTCCCCGCCGAACTTGAAGTTGTGGCTCCCCTTGATGACCGAGATGTGGTCGCCGATCTGGAGAGAGTCGAGCTTGTTGGTGATGCTGTTGTCCCGCATGCGAGGCATACGGGTACCCAAGAAATCGACGATGCCTTGCTCGAAGGGGGTTGGCAGGCGGTTGCCGTCGCCAAACACGCGGTAGATCCCCATCTCGAAATCATCCATGCTGAAGCTCTCGTCGTTCGTCCGCGGGTGGACCAGGTCGTTGTTCGAGAAGCTGAAGCCGAACCGCAACTCATTGATCGCGTTCTGGTTGAAGGTGTGGATCCACTGCGTGGCCAGGTTCGTCGTGTCGGCGATCCAGGCGTTATTGAAGTTGGGATTTATTGTCGGACTGGGCCGCTCGGAGTCGTCAATGGCGATGCGGGCGAAGACGCGGTCGGCATCGCTGATATGGTGATCCACGCGGCCGAAGTACAGGTCCGAGTCCACGGGACTCACGATGCCCTTGCGGACCGTCTCATCGAGAGGATCGGGATCCCGGAAGTCCGCTGATGGAATGAGCTGAGGTATGAAATTGTTCACCGTACCCGGATGCAGCTCGCTCGTCGGGATGATGTTGTTGGGATAGGGGTTGCCGCTAAACGCGTCGTAAACGACGAGGGGGCTCTTGCCGAGGTTGAGGTAGGAGTCACTGATCAGCTCCGAAAAATCTCCTCGCCGAAACGTATCGTGAGGAAACCACCCCTCTTGCACTCGCGTCAGTCTTTCGACGCGACCCTCGAAGTTGAACGCCCAAAACGTCTTGTTCTTCACGATCGGGCCACTGACGAAGCCACCGAATTGATTGCGGCGGCGCTTGTTCTTCTCCCTTGTGCTGCCAGCAGGCCGCTCAAAGTTCAAGAAGTAAGGTTCGGCATCAAGCGACTCGTTGCGCAGAAAGTGGAAGACCGTGCCGTGAAATTCATTGGTGCCGCTCTTCATGGTGATGCTGGTCACGGCCCCGCCGCCGAACCCGACCTCAGCATGGTAGGCGTTGGTCGTGATCTTGAACTCCTCGATCGCCTCGATGGAAGGCACGAAGGGTGTGATGTGAATGCGGGGATCCTTGGCATCGACGCCGTCGAGACTGACGACCTGGTGAATCTCACGAGCTGGGTATCCACTTTACTCAGGTGACCCCAAGATGTAGTGTAGGGCCTGGTGGAGGATTACCCGCGCGACCAACTCGAATTCGAGTCTCACTTTGCGAGCGAGGAGGCTTGCCGCGACTATCTGTTCGCCTTGCGCTGGCCAGAGGGTTTCCGCTGTCCAAGGTGTGGGCATGAGCGCGCTTGGCCGGTGCGCAAAGTGTGGTTCGAATGCGCTCGCTGCGGGCGGCAAACCTCCGTCACCGCCGGCACGATCTTTCAAGACACACGCAAGCCGCTGCGGCTGTGGTTCCGGGCGATGTGGACCATCACCACGCAGAAGAATGGGGCCAGCGCCCTGGGTCTACAGCGCGTTCTGGGACTGGGCAGTTACCAAACCGCCTGGCCTTGGATGCACAAGCTGAGGCGAGCGATGGTGCGCCCGGGGCGGGAGCGATTGACGGGCCTCGTCGAGGTCGATGAGACCTACTGGGGCGCTGAAGAAGAAGGGGTAATCGGCCGGCAGACCGAGCGTAAAGCGTTGATTGCAGTCGCCGCGGAAGAGAGAGGCACCGGGCTGGGGCGCATCCGCATGCAGCGCGTTCAGAACGCCTCGGCGGCCAGTTTGATGCCCTTCGTCGAGGAGTCGGTCGAGCCGGGCAGCGTGGTTGTTACCGACAACTGGTCGGGCTACGATCCGCTCAAGAAGAAGGACTACCAGCGTCGTATCATCTCGATTAACAACCGCCGCGAGCAGGCCTCGCAGCTACTGCCGAGGGTGCACTTGGCGATCTCGCTACTCAAGCGCTGGATGCTGGGCACGCATCAGGGGGCGGTCAGCCACGAGCATCTGGACTACTATCTCGACGAGTTCGTGTTCCGCTTCAATCGGCGCAGATCACGCAGTCGGGGCAAGCTCTTCTACCGCCTTGTGCAGCAGGCCATGGCGGTGGAGCCGACGCCGTACCGCTCGATCGTCGCCGATTGGGACGCTAAGACGCTGTGAGCCCAACTACAAGATGTTGGGGTCACCTGAGTCAAGTGGATACCCGGCTCTCACGAATGCCGTTGGCGCTGACGGAATAGCTGGCGCCGGGAATTGGAAAGCCTCCCTGGCCGTCGGCCAGACCCGAACGTTGCCCAAACTGCACACCCGGCACGAGCACCGCCAACTGCACGATGTTTCGGCCGTTCAACGGCAGCTCGATGATGCGCTTGTTCTCGATGACGCTGCCGACCGTGGCGTTCTCGGTGTTGAGCGTCACGGCTGCCGCCGAGACTTCCACCGTTTCGGTGACGTCGCCGATTTCGAGTTGGAAGTTGAGGCGGACCTGAGCGGCCGTTTCGACTCTCTGGTTGGCCACGATTTCGGTTTTGAATCCTTCCAACTGGCAACTGACTTCATAGTTGCCCACGGGAACCAGCGTAAACGTGTAGTTGCCGGTCTCGTTGGTTTGAACGCTTGCCGACACACCCGTGTCGAGGTTCATGTAGCTGACCGTCGCGCCGGGAATCACGGCGCCGGTGGCATCGCTCACGAGGCCCTGAATGGCCTGCGTGGTCGATTGCGCTTGCAGGCTCGAAGCACCAGAGCCTAGCAGTACAAGAGCCGCCAGGCTAAATACCAAAATAGCTCTGTTCGTAAAAGCAACCTTCATTGCCTACCCCCTGTTTCAAGTTCGACAAATCTCCGGCCTGTCGGCCGGTATCGGATCTTGGAAAAACCCCCAGCCACGCACCCACGCTGTGCGGGTACCGGCGAAAGCTAATTGTCTACAGTACTTCAGTACTTCCAAAGACCCTTTTGGATACTATACGCAGCGGGAAGCGTGCGTGTCAAGCGCAGTTTCCGGCTCTTCTGAGACCCTCCTCGGGCCGTTGCAGCCCCTTCCCGAAAGTGGAAGAAGCCACGGCGGCGCGGGACGCTCTCCACTACGGGGCTCTCGGAGCCTAAGGTAATGCATTTACGGCGGATCATCGATCAGCTTGAGGAGGCGATCGATTCGCGCGAACGCGTACTCCTGATCCTTTCGGGGAATAGCACCCAAAGCCCCTGGGTCAACTTCGAGATCCGACGTGCCAGGGAGAAGGAGAAGATCACGGGTAGCGACATCCTGTTTCCGATCTCACTTCTTGAATTCGAGGACCTGCGCAACTGGACGTCCATTGACACCGATACAGGAGAGGATCTTGCTCGAGTCGTACGGCAGTTCCACGTGCAAGACTTTTCAAATTGGAAGAATGAAGAGTCCCTCGGGCAGGCGCTTGAGAATCTCGTTGCTAGCTTGAGGAAGGAGCGCACTCAATTCCGGCGCAAGAAGCGAGACCGGCGTTCTTAGGCGCGGGGTTGCGTGCGCTTCCTGGGAGCCCCGCCGGCGGACCGCTGCAACGGTCTTGGGGGAAGGGTTGCAGCGGAGATCGCAGGCTTTGCCTGGGATGAGTGCAGTTGAAGCCGCTAACTTCTTCAGTGGCGCACGGCGCTGACAGGTCTCCTCATGAAGACCGTTGGACGTCCGTACGAGCCGTGAACAGCCGAAAGGCCATGTTCGACCAGTGGACCTCGGACACCGATTTTGCTTGTCCAAAGCCCATTGGAGATCTGTCGCGCCACATGCACGATACTCGAATGCCCAAAAATGCTGACTCTCGTGAATCCCGGCTCTAGTGCATCATAGGGCGATGATTCGTAGCCGAGTTGCTTGAAAGCTTCGACACAGCAAGTTACGTTGTCTTTACGCTCGACCCCGTGAGGCCAGTAGTAAAAAGAACTCTCATCTGGCCACCAAAAACGGTCTGTCTCGCCCGCCGCCCATGCGACCGAGTTGTACGCTGCTGACCGGGGTCCAATTTCTCTCACGGACGCCTCGCTTAACTGCCCACCCAAAACGGATTCCGGAACCTGCGGTGCGGTCTGCGAATGCTGAATCACTGGCATAAGGCGAATCCGTGGCGAGCCACCGAAGCGCCGAATTAACGGGCCGACCAATGATCGAAACTCTGCTATGGCCGCTTCGAGGTTTTCGATCGAATCGCAGTAAAGGAGTTCTTCATCGCCTCGCATCAACAACCAGGCTTCTCCATCAGTGAGCAGCCCCCAGTCGGTGTCTGCCAGCACTTGGCCTATAAGGGCCTGGTTCTTGTGGGACTGTACGGAGACGAAGTCCGGTAGCTGACCCTTGGCCTCGACTAGCCCAGATGGCCGAATGTTCCCTTCGGGCAGGATCAGATAGTCAGCTCGAATTCGCTTTCGATTTGGATAGATCTCTTCCGCCAAGAGCCGCGCTTGTCCCGCGTGGATCGGGAACGATACCTCGCAGAGGATCTCGTGCTCCTGGAACCCAAGTCCGAACGGACTCTTTAGCACGGGTCGGATCAGGGCCTCTCTGCGCCAGGTCTCGTTGTCATGGTGTTCGGCGATCTTCTCTCGAACTCGGCGCAGGTCGGCGAAGAACTCCTTCGGGTTTGTTGGCCGGTCTCGCGACACCGCCCTGAGTGTCTCACGGCACTAGCAAGTGCCACTTAGGAACGATGTGTTCCTGGGTTGACTTACTAGACGATAAAGTATATTATCGTCTACCATCTCACCGAGAACAGGTTGGATTGGCACTCGGTCGGGTAAGCGCGGACAACAAGGGCGTTGGCCTGGCGTGTCGCTACTCGATCAAGTTGTGCCGCTCGGACCGGGCCCCTAAACGCGCTGTAGTAGCGAAGAGTCGATCCGACCTTGCCGAGTGGGACCTCTGGGTCGCGAGAGACGGTATCTGAGCACGTTCGCCACGCAAGGCGAAAGCGTCCCAAGTGGTTGCAACCACACGGTTTCGTTGCAGGATGCCGATTACTGTTGCGAAATCCGATCCCACCAACAAAACCACGAAGCGTGGCTAGATCCCCTGGTCAGTTGGGAGTTAGCGATGACCGCGGACCGGGGTGAACCGATTCCGCCCCACGCCAACCTTCCGGACATCCTCTATAGGATCACAGATTTTTGAGAAATTTATTCATATTCCTTTCAGTCACTTGCCTCTCCGCACACCCCGGAACCCCCACCATCGACACCTATACTGTGGGCGAGGAAGACTAATGGCGATGGATCACTCCCACAGAACAACAGCGAAAACTCCCGCTACGGTGGGACCGACTCGATCGCCTTTCCGGTCACCGATCCGAACCGGTGCCATGCGAGGTGACTCATGAACAAAGAACCCCAAAGGGCCCCTCTCGAGAACGGGCTAAACCGGGTATTAGCGGGCAAGAGCGGGCATGCCGAGCCGATGTTTGTGATGTCCGGACCGCCCAACGGCCAGAAAACCGGTGACCCGCAAGACAACACCAGTAAACAACCCTCCCTCACACAGGGCCAGCAGCTGGCCTTGCCCGCCTTGCTCACCTGCCCCACAATCAAGGCCGCTGCCCGTCAATGCGGTGTCCATGAGCGCACCATCCGCCGCTGGCTGCACGACGACGAACACTTCCAAAAGACGCTCCGCCAACTCCGCAACGAGGCCCTCGGCCAAGCCTCGACGCACCTCCAACAAGGGGCGATCCGCGCTGTGGGCGCCATGTACGAACTCATCGACTCGGACCGCCTCATCGAAACCGGCCGCGCCACCCTCATCCGCACTGCCCTCGACTTCGCTTTCCGCTCCGGCGCCTACGGCGACCTGGCCGACCGCATCGCCGGCCTCGAAAAAGTCGCCCCGGACGAACAGAAATGACCCGCCGCCGTGACGTCAGGGTTCAAACCACCGCCCAACAAGCGTACGGGTCCAGCTCCCCCACGGACAACGACGAAACAACGCCAAGGGTGGAGCGGTTTGCAGCCGAACCCTGCGTCACGACCACGCCGCTAAACCTGATCAGCGATCCGGTGGGGACGCCGGGTCGCGACCCCGAACTAGCTGAGGATCGCCAGGAGCCGGCCCGCAAGCTCTCGGTCACGTGGACGGTCACCTCATCGGCGGCGGCGAGGTCCCCGTCCGTCCCGGTCAGTCGCAGCGTGTACACGCCCGCCGCGGAGAACACAGCCGTGGTACGACGAACACTGACACGATGACTGATCCCAGAAGTCCCTTGTGTCAAAGGAGTTGGGACGGATGGAGCCAACCTTGAGAGCACCTGCTTTCGGGGCCGGTGGTCTCATAATCAAAGGCGGCTGGAGCTGCGTCCTGTTCAAAGGGGCCCGGCCGCGGCCCGGCGGTTGATCGACAGGGGCGCACTGCTTAGAGCGGAGGTTTGTTAGAAGGGACCGGGCTTCGTGCGTAGCCGAAGGTGCGCGGACATTGACACGATGACTGCTCAAAGTGGGTCGCCGACGCCCTGTCGTGTCAATTTCGCAGTCAGTGCAAGTCGCTGAATCCAATCGGTTACGGAATCTTGACGAGTGTCAGGGCCGTCACTCGATGAGGACAGCCATGCCATCCGTCCCGGCGTCCGCGGCGCCAGTGAGCTGCGTAGTCACCGGGTCGATTGCCACCGCGTGCACGAATGCAAAGCCGCCGTGGCTTTGTGGCAATCGCACGAGCTGGGTATCCACTTGACTCAGGTGACCCCAAGATGTAGTGTAGGGCCTGGTGGAGGATTACCCGCGCGACCAACTCGAATTCGAGTCTCACTTTGCAAGCGAGGAGGCTTGCCGCGACTATCTGTTCGCCTTGCGCTGGCCAGAGGGTTTCCGCTGTCCAAGGTGTGGGCATGAGCGCGCTTGGCCGGTGCGCAAAGTGTGGTTCGAATGCGCTCGCTGCGGGCGGCAAACCTCCGTCACCGCCGGCACGATCTTTCAAGACACACGCAAGCCGCTGCAGCTGTGGTTCCGGGCGATGTGGACCATCACCACGCAGAAGAATGGGGCCAGCGCCCTGGGTCTACAGCGCGTTCTGGGACTGGGCAGTTACCAAACCGCCTGGCCTTGGATGCACAAGCTGAGGCGAGCGATGGTGCGCCCGGGGCGGGAGCGATTGACGGGCCTCGTCGAGGTCGATGAGACCTACTGGGGCGCTGAAGAAGAAGGGGTAATCGGCCGGCAGACCGAGCGTAAAGCGTTGATTGCAGTCGCCGCGGAAGAGAGAGGCACCGGGCTGGGGCGCATCCGCATGCAGCGCGTTCAGAACGCCTCGGCGGCCAGTTTGATGCCCTTCGTCGAGGAGTCGGTCGAGCCGGGCAGCGTGGTTGTTACCGACAACTGGTCGGGCTACGATCCGCTCAAGAAGAAGGACTACCAGCGTCGTATCATCTCGATTAACAACCGCCGCGAGCAGGCCTCGCAGCTACTGCCGAGGGTGCACTTGGCGATCTCGCTACTCAAGCGCTGGATGCTGGGCACGCATCAGGGGGCGGTCAGCCACGAGCATCTGGACTACTATCTCGACGAGTTCGTGTTCCGCTTCAATCGGCGCAGATCACGCAGTCGGGGCAAGCTCTTCTACCGCCTTGTGCAGCAGGCCATGGCGGTGGAGCCGACGCCGTACCGCTCGATCGTCGCCGATTGGGACGCTAAGACGCTGTGAGCCCAACTACAAGATGTTGGGGTCACCTGAGTCAAGTGGATACCCGGCTCGCACGATAGGGTGCTGCCTGCGCACTTCTGCACAAATCGACTCGGGAACCCGCGCCTGGCAATAGATCGTCTCACCCTGACAGTCAAATCGAGGCGCAAGCACCGCCTCGGCGATCGGCATGTCAAACTCGATGGAATTCAAGATCACCGACAAAACAGCGGTGATGATTCTCGTCGCACCCGGCGCACCGACGACCAGAACCGGCTTTCCATCCTTGGAGACAATCGTCGGCGTCATCCCTGTGGTCCTACCTTTGCGAGGTGCAATGCTGTTGGGATGCCCCGCCCAGGGATAGAAGTTCAACATCGAGTTGTTGTACATGAAGCCGAGTCCGGGAGTAATCACTCCCGAGGACGTGCCCAGCGAATGAGTCAAGGACACGCAATTGCCCGCTCCATCCACTACGCTGACATGGGTCGTACTGGGCCCGCCTGTCTGAACGGGTGGTACATCCATAGGCTCATGCGAGTCGATCACGGCCCGCCACTCGTGTGCGCGATCGTCCGAGGTCATCCACTCAACGGGAACATCGACGAAAGTCGGGTCTCCCAGGGTCGTGTTGCGGTCCTTGAAGGCCGCCTTCATGGCCATCGAGACAAGATGGATGTAGCCTGGCGAGTTGTGGCCAATCGAGCGGAGATCGTACCCCTCCAGGATCTTGAGAATCGCGGCTAGAGTCGGCCCGCCATGGGGCGGCTGCGAAGTCTGCACCGTATAGCCACGGTACTGGATGACAATCGGCGCCTCTTCGCGAGTCTCATACCCAGAGAGGTCCTGCGCCGTCACGAAGCTGCCGTTGTCTGAGAGATCCGCTGTGATCTCGGCTACCAGGGAACCTGTGTAAAAGTCTTCCGCTCTATCAGTGGCGAGCCTTCGGAGAGTCCGCCCATAGTCCGGATTGCGGATCGTCTCCCCGGCGGCGTACGGCGAGCCGTTCGGCTTCAAATAGATCTTCGCCACTTCCGGCGTGACGTGTAGTTTTTCGTGAAGCGGTGCTCCCTCGTAGTACTGCGCCTTGTCCTTCCACCGAGACGCCTGGTGGGCGCCAACGTTCCAGCCCGCTTCCGCCAACTCAGCCGCCGGCTCAATCAACTCCTTCCAAGGCTTTGTACACCATTGCGAGTGGATCGCTTCCAGTCCTCTCACCGCCCCTGGAATGCAGATCGAGTGGTAGCCGTCTTCGTTGATGCGGTACTTCAAAAAGAAACCCCAACCCCCGGGGTTAGGCCCAATGACGTGTTCTTCCCACATGCCCGGCGACACATTAGATCCGGCCAGCGCCGGGGCGTCAAGTATCGGCTGGTGGTCCGGGGCAACAGCCGGTTTGCTGGTCAGAAGGAGATATCCGCCGACTCCACATGAATGTGGGTCCACAACGAACTGGACAAACGCGCAGGCCAGCGCCGCGTCAAACGCGTTGCCTCCATCGGCCAGCACCTTGGCGCCAGCCTCGACCGCGTCCGGCTGGGGCGCCGTAATCATACCGGGCATCTTGAAGGTCTCCTCGAATCCATCGGTGCAGAATGGTTGCAGAAAGAGTGGGGGATCGGGCCGTGAACGTTGCCCTCGCACACCGCCCCGTTCCGCGCTCACCCAGTGTCACGGTGTTGCGGTTGTGGAGATGGTTTGGCCGACCGTGGTCTCGCCCCTGACCTGGGGAAATTGTACCGCCGCAGGACTCCTGGGGTAAGTCGATTTCGAACATCGGAACTCGTCTAAGCCGGTGCATCCGTCAGGCTGAACTTTTAAGCCGACGGTACGGCCATCAAGAGCGAAAGGGCTCGATCAGCTTCGCCGCCGCCGAGCGCAGGGCGTCGTACTCGGTGCTGCGGGTCGGGCCGAAGATCCGTATCCCGCGCTCGCGCTGGCGCTCGAACTCCTCGCGGTTAGCTGGGCCGGCCACCGCCTCGACTGCGTCGACCCATTTGTTCTCGAGCAGCCGGGCGGCGTTCTCTACGCCCTTGCGCGACTCTATCGACCAGCACGAAATCGTATCCTGTCTGCGCCAGGATCTTCGCCACCGACGGGCGCAGGCACTCGAAGACGTTGAAGCCGACAATTGGCTTCCCCGCCCGCAAGGCTGTTTTGACGGGGTTCTCGAAGGGTGTCGAAGCAGTCGTCATTGGAACCTCCTTGGGCTAGCTACCCGACATCGAGCCGCCTCATGTAGACTCTGTGAGCGCAGACACGATCACGCTCCGTTGGTGCTCTGACCTGGGGTCCACTGGGTTGCGGCTTCGAGCGGGAAGCAGGTGCCGGTGAACCGCGAGTAGGGCATTCGCGCGAGGTTCGACGAGCAAATCCCTGGGGTGTCCACGTATATTGCTTCTGCCGCGATGTCGCCGAACGCTACGCTCCAATTGCTCGCGCACTTCATAACAATGATGTTTAGGGCAGCGGGCGAGAGCCCCACTGAGCGCAGGTGCATCGTGTCGAATGGCATCAGCCGCTCAGTGGTCAAGACCACCTCGACGCCGCCCGCGGCCACCCGCGCCACCGGGCCGAGGTTGATCATCTGGCCTCGATAGTACTCGCGGTCTCGGCGATAGCGGACGTCGGCGCAGAACTCAACGCGTCCGTCGAGCGGTACCGGCGGACCGTGTAGAGCGAGTGTGTTGCCGCCGACGAGCCGCTGGAACCGGCCTCCGGCTCCGACCTCGCGTGCCGCGGCGGCGGCAACTGGATCCCAAAGCACGATCGCTGCCGAGGAAGGCTTGCACGCGAGCAGTGCGTCCAGAATCACGGTGCCGTCGCCCGGCGCGCCACCGCCGACGTTGTCGGCCGGCTCGATCAGCATCACCGGCCCCGCGCGCGCAGACGCAGCGCGCAGGACCGCCGGGGCCGGCGCTTCGAGCTGGGGCAGGAATGCCTCGCGCCGCTTCCACATTTCGGCTGCGAGCGTGTCCGCCGCCGCATCGGCATCGCTCTGGTCATCGGCATAGGCGAGCACCGCCATGCCGAGGTGGGGGACGTCAGCGTATGGGAAGCCGAGCACCACCGATGCGGTCCAGGTGCCGGGGTCGCGCTCGAGCTGTCGGCAGCAGTCCATCACCTCGCGCATCGGGCTCTCGGTCGTCGCCTGGCGCTGCGGCGCCGAGAGCAAAGGAAGCTTGCGAAACGCCACCCGGGGCCGGCGTCCCTCGCGGAGCATGCGGTGCAGCAGACGTAACGCTTCAGCCCCGCGCTCGGCCATGTCGACGTGTGGAAGTGTGTCGTAGCCGATCAAGAGGTCGGCGGTTCTCACGGCGGGCTCGCTCAGATTGGCGTGCGAGTCGAAGGTCGCGACGAGCGGCCGACCGGGCCCAAGCACCCTCCGCACTTGCCGAAGCACATACGCGTCGGCCTCGTCGAGTCCCTCGGCAACCATCGCGCCGTGCAGGGCGAGCAGCACCCCGTCAACGCCCGATGTTTGGCGCACTTGCAGGCAGATCCGGTCGACGAAAGAGTCAAGGGCCGAGCGTTTCACCTTACCCGAGGGTAGGGCGCCGCCAAAGATGCTCGGTACGAGACGGACGCCGAGCTCGCGCGCGGCCTCGATCATGCCTCCGATCTCGGAGTTCGTGCCAGCGAACACATCCAGGATTGCTTCCCCTTCGACGAGCTGGAACCGCTCGAAGCACTCGCGGTCCGTCGCCAGTGGGCTGAAGGTGTTGGTCTCGTGCCAGATTCCGCCTATGACGATCGACATTGCCGCGCTCACCGCTGAGTCACCGGAGGTGGGTCTGCCGGCCCTCGCCTGCGGGTATCTTACGCGACGCCGGTCATGTGCCGTCTCGGGTTAGCTGAAAACTTCGTGGACCACGCGCGCCGGGAATTGCTCCGTGAGGCGCTCTCGGAGGCCGTGGCGTTCGTAGGTTAAGTCACGGAAGTTGAGACCGAGCGAGTGGAGAACCGTGGCGTGGAAGTCCTGTACGCTGACACGGTTTTCAACCGCCTTGTGGCCTAGTTCATCCGTGGCGCCGTAGACCGTGCCGCCCTTGATGCCGCCGCCGGCCATCCAGATGGAAAAACCGCTGGGTCCGTGGTCGCGGCCGGGAGGCACGCCGTTCGCGACTTGGGCAACTGGCATGCGGCCGAACTCCCCACCCCAGATCACCAGTGTTTCATCGAGAAGTCCTCGTTGCTTCAGGTCCTTGAGGAGGCCCGCCACCGGTTTGTCAGTTCGGGCGCAGCACCGGTCGTGCCCGCCGACGATATCGGCGTGCGAATCCCATACGATCTTCTCCATGTAAATCTGGACAAACCGGACCCCGCTCTCGACCAAACGCCGGGCCATCAAACAGCGTTTACCGTAGGACTCCGTGACCGGGTCATTGAGGCCGTAAAGCTCTTGGGTGCCCGCACTCTCTTTCGACAGATCGAAAACTTTGCTCGCCGCCAACTGCATGCGCGCGGCCAGCTCGTAGGCGGCGATACGGCCGTCGAGGTCGGGTTCCCGTGGATGCGCGCGCCGATGTGCCTCGTCCATGCGGCTCAGCAGAGCCCTCTCGGCTTCCATGATGGGCGTGGGAATCTCTGACGGCGGTTCCAGATTCAGCACGGGCGCACCTTCAGAGTGAACCCGCGTCCCCTGATAGAGCGCCGGGAGGAACGACGACTGCCAGTTGGCGATGCCGTTCACCGGGAAACCCTTCGGGTCATCAAGCACGACGAAGGCCGGCAGATTCTGGTTCTCGGTGCCGAGCCCGTACGTAACCCAAGAGCCGAGACAAGGTTTGGTCGCGATGGTGCGGCCAGTCTGCATCAGAAACAGGGCCTGAACGTGGTTGAAGTGCTCGCCATACATTGAACGAATCACCGCCATATCGTCGACGCACTCGGCAGTGTGGGGTAGCAGGTCAGACACCCACAACCCGCTCTTGCCGTGTTGCGCGAATTTGAACGGTGAGGGAAGAATGCCTGCCTTACCGGGCAACCCAGTCCACGCGCCGTGACTTCTTCTCACGTATGGTCGACGGCCTGCACGGCACGGCTCGCGCGACGCTTCTGGCGGGCGATCTCTTGCCCACGAACCCTGCCCGTGCGGCCTCGCATGTTTAGGGTCGGGTGTAGTTCGCAGAAAACCGATGGCCGCCAAGCGGTCGACCACTTCTTGAGTGACCGCTTCGGCTTTCTTGCAGTCGTAAAGCTCGTCGCCGGCGAGTTGCTCGGTCAGGAAGAGATCGTAGGGCTTGTCGCAATTCAATGAACGGATCACGTAGTCTCGGTATCGCCAAGCGAACGGGCGAGGTTCATCCGAGTCGCCGAAACCTTGAGAGTCAGCGTAACCGGCGAGATCGAGCCAATGACGCCCCCAGCGCTCGCCGTAGTGTGGCGATTCGAGAAGCCGATCAATGAACCGGCCGTAGGCGTCGGGCCTGGTATCGGCCATATATGCGCGAGCCTCGGCGGCAGTGGGTTGCATGCCGATAAGGTCCAGATAGGCCCGGCGCAGCAACGTCAGACGATCGGCTTCGGACGCTAAAGTTAGATTCTGGGATTCTAGCTTCTGGAGCAGGAAAGCGTCGATTGGGTTGCGGACAAGGTCCTTATGTTGCACCTCTGGCTGCTTCGGACGGTTTGGGGGCTGGAAGGCCCAGAAGGTTTTGTCCTCGGCCGTAATCTTTAAGGCCTCCAATTTCGCGGGAGGCGCCGCGGGCGCGCCTGCGGCGATCCACTGCTTCAACTTGCCCAGTTCGGCGCCGCCGGGAGGGCGGACCGCATAGTCGAACTGCATCTTGACCGGAGGCATCGCGCCGGATTCGATCTTCTGGATCAATAGACTCTTTTCGGGTTGTCCTAGCACCAGGGCCGGGCCTGATGTACCACCTCTTAAACGGCTGGCACGCGTTCGCAGATCGAGTCCGCTTCTCTGCTCACGCTTCCCGTGGCAGACGAGGCACCGCACTTGAAAGATCGGCAGGACGTCGTTCTCCGTCACCAGAGAAGGGGACTCGTCGTCGGCACTCAGGGCCCCAGCGTCGATCCAGCCGCGAATTGCGGCAACCTCGGCATCGCTGAGCTTTGGGTCCATCGTAGGCATGGACTTCGTGACCAGCTTCTCCACAAGGATGCTGCCGCCGGCCGATCCCGGGACGATCGCGGAACCCGATTTGCCGCCCTTCAGCAGGGATTCGAGAGATCGGAGATCGAGACTGGCCTGTGGCGCGGTAGCGCCATGACAAAGAACGCAGCGGGTATCCAGGATGGGCTTGATATCGGATTCAAAGGTGGCCGGAGGCGCAGCCCAAGCTACGGTTGCCAGGAGCCCTGGTAGGAGTGGTATAGAAAAGGAAATGCGAATTCCTGCTAACACGGATTTCCGTTGAAACCATCCTCGCATGGTCAGGGTACTCCTCTCCACGGCTCACATGCAAGGTCTTCGTTCTCCTCTTGTCAACGCCCAATAGAAATGTCCCCCTCGGTAGCTCGATAGAAGTGTCCCCTTGTGTTTCTTGTTCGTAGGAGAGATATCGTCGTCGTCGGGGCTGTGGAACTGTGGGAATCGCGTAGCGATTTCCAAGGGGCGGTGGGAAGGGTGGAAAACCATCCACCGCTCCTCGAACCCGGTACTGCTGCCTCGAGAGATTTTCCACGCTTTCCATCCGACCCGGCATTTCCACAGCCCTCTTATGTATTCGCAGCCCGTTTTTTCCGTAACACAGCTCGCCGCCAGGGGTGGTCCGCCGCCGGCTTGCGCCCGCCCTCCGGACGCTGCTGTGGTGCTGGTTTCGTCCGCAGCTGTGGCGTCGGCGTGGCGATCACGTCGTGCTCGATCTCGTGCCCGTCAAACCTCACCTGCAAGCTCTCATCGCGCCACTGTTGGACCGTCACCCGTGCCCCCGCCCCCACGCCCTGGTTGCGTTTCGGCTTCAACTGCAAACAACGATTCTCGAAACGCACCACCCGGTCGTTGCTCACCACGCGTTCGTACTCGCAACAGAACACCCCTCGCAGCTCGGTGCCGCGGGGGAGCGCCTGGTGAAAGTCCGCTGCCGCCGCCGGCTCACAGGCGAAGCGCTCGTTGTGCTCGGCCAGGTACTCCTCGTCGAGATAACGGTTCGCCGCCTCGTACTCGACGATCCCGCGCAGCCGCATCTTCTTGATCAGGCGGTCTTGGTGCGTGCCGTGATGGCGCTCCACTCGGCCCTTGGCTTGCGGCGAGGAAGCCGCCATGATCGTAATGCCGAGCTTGGCACACATGCGCCCGAACTGCGTCTCGGGCTTGATGCCTGCCAGCGCTTCCCGCGACGTCGGCTGGCGCTGGTAGACGTTTTTCCAGTCGCAGTACAACGCCTTGGGAACGCCGTGTTGACGCACCCAGGCTGCGAGCAGATCGGCCGCGGCCCAGGTCGTTTCCTGGTCCGAGAAACGGCACAGCGCCACACCGGTCGCGTCATCGACGAAGTTCATCAGACAGGCTTTCGGGCCGCGTTCTTCCAGCCAGTGGTGGTGCGAACCGTCGAGTTGAATCAGCTCGCCGAAGTGCGCTTTGCGTTGGCGCCGGGTGCGATGCGGTTGGCGCTTGCGACGGCGGCTCCACAGACCCGCGGCGAGCATCCAGCGCCGCAGTGTTTCGCGCGGCACTTCCAGGCCGTGGTCGGCTGCCAGATGTTCCGACGCCAGCGTCGGCCCGAAGCGCTCGTGCCCCTCGCCCGCATAGTTCTCGCGCACCAACTCGAGAACCTGCTGGCGTCGCTTCTGATCGGCTCGGTTCGAAGCACGGCCGACGTTACCGTGCACCAAAGCCTTGGCCCCGCCCGCACGGTAACGCTTCTTCAGACGCTTCGCATGGCGGTAGCTGACCTCCAGCAGCTCGGCGGCTTCGGTCAACTTCAGTTCTCCTCGTTTCACTCGGCTCAGCACTTCGCCGCGCCTCAACTCCTTGGCACTCATCCATGTCCTTCCCACTCTCGGCTCCTCCTTCGGAGCCTCAGAGTAGGGGACATTTCTATTGGGCGCTCAAGGGGACATTATCATTGGGCTTCAACAGGTCTTCGTTCTCCTCTCACGATTCGATGCTCCGTTGGCTCCCGTTTCGGTCGCTGAATGCCGCTCGATCGCCGCGTTCCAGCTCGCAGGAGGGCATTATGAGGCATGAGTGTATCGACACTCATCGAACGCTAGAGCCAGGCCGAGTTGCCTCGGTTTGCACACAGCTTCGTAACGACTCCCCCGACTAGGTCGTAGAGCGCTGCCCGATGGGCGCGACGGCCCCGGCCGGGTTGTGTCGAAGAAGTCGTCACGATGACGGCCTCGAGGTCGGGGACGACAAAGATGAACTGTCCACCATAGCCCCAGGCGTAATAAACGACTCGACCGCCGAGCCTCCGAATCCACCAACCGTAGCCATAGAGTCTCCCGCTATAGCGAGAACGTCCCCGTGGCACGAAAGACTGATCGACCCAAGATTCAGGGACGATTTGCCGGCCGTTGGAGCGACCCCGGTTGAGGTAGAGCTTGCCGAATGACATCATCTCTTTCGGCGTCATTTCCATGTCGTTGCCACCACGGTAGATGCCCTCGGGATCACGAGGCCATTTGGCCAAGTCGAAGCCGAGAGGCTCCGCGAGCGTCTCTTGAGCGAACGCCCAGGTACTTCTCTTGCTAACCTTGGTGAGTATCGCCGAGAGCAGATGCGTGTTGCCCGTACTGTAGTCCATCTCCGTTCCAGGGAGCCGAATAAGCGGGCGAGTTAAGGCGTTCCGTACCCAACTCCGGCTCGCCACCCAGGCTCCGAAATTCCTCCCGCTGGTGGGCTCAAGCCCGGACCTCATCGTCAGCAAGTCTTCGATCTGAATCGTCCGTTTTTGGGGATTCGAGCCTGGGCCCAGAACGTTCGGGAAATAGGGCGCGATGGAAGCATCCACCCCGGGAATCAGATCGCGCGCGATCGCGATACCGACCAGCGCGGAAATCACGCTTTTCGATACCGATTTGACGTTCGCGGCACTCGATGCACGGGCTCCGTGGAAGTAGCGCTCGAGCAGGGGTTCGTCTTTCCGAGTGATCAGAAGGCTGTGCAGGTGCGGCAAAGACTCGGCGGCCTCGACCGCTTCTTGCACGATCTGCTCTACCGGGATCTTCGGCGGTTCCGGCTTCGGCAGATCTCCGTAGGGACCCAACCGGCCGGGCAGTAGAAGTAAAACGGCAAGCGAGAAACATCGGGCCAAGGGCCCGGGCGTGAATTCAATAATGAGCTTCCCAAGGAGGCGGCATCGACTGATGGAACCCTCGGCCATCGACGAGAAGATGGTAGCGTCATCCGAGGTGCTTCCGCTATCAATCATTGGCGACCCAATTGTAACTCCCGTAGCTGCTAGGATTTGAGGCCCAATTCCGGGGCAACCAGTCCTGCTGCCGTCCGGTCCAAGAGCAATGAAGAGTCCTAGTTGGCAAACAGGGACTGCCCAGTGGCGGGAAAAGCCGCCGCCGGAAGAGTGTCCGTCACGGCTTCTACCGGACGAAATGGGGAAGGCGTCGTCGATACCGCTGCCAGGCTTACGGTAAGACCTCTACACCAGCACCGAGACTTTCGGGCGGCATCAAAGGTCATACCACCAAGCGGATAGCCATTTGTCGTCACTCGCCGAATTGCAACGCAAACAGATCGGCGTCGCGCAATACAAATCTCATGCGCACGACGTGACCAATCAAGGCCGCTAGGTCGCTCTTGCTTTGCCAGGTGACGGTCCGGTCAACCGTGTCACCAAACAACTCGTCGCAATCGTTGAGCGTGTAGCCTGGCAGAGCCTTTCCTCTCGCGTCTTGCAGTTCGACGCGTAGGCTGCCCGCCGCCGACGTGGCGAAGTTGAGCGAAAGCGACTTGCCCGTGAACGTCAGTGGCTTCGTGATGAGTTCGCCGCCACTCATCGGAGCCTGCACCGAAACGAAGCCATCGAGCCGCAACGTGTAGCGCCGCAACGAGGTTCCCTGCGGCCCAGTGCGTGCCTGCCTGGGGTCAAAAGAATCCTTGCATTCGGGAGGCGGATGGGCGTAGAGTTGAGGCGCGCAAGATCCAAGTTGGCAATTCGCCTTGGATGAGACTCATGACGTTCAGCGCCCCGGAGTGCTCCTTCCTGAAAAACCCGCTCTCTAGTGTAGTGCGTCAAGCAGATTGCACCTTATGCAGGGCGGCACGTCCGCGCTTGACTTTCTCGAGGATGTCGGAGGCGGTCGCTGTCCAGAGGAAGGGCGTGGGATGCTCGTTGTGCTGGGCTATGTAGTCGTCAATGGCGGCGACGAGCTCGTCCACGCTGCGAAACACGCCGCGGCGCAGGCGCTTGACGGTGAGATCGCGAAAGAATCGCTCGACCATGTTCAGCCACGACGCCGAGGTCGGGGTGAAATGAATGTGGAAGCGCGGGTGACGATCGAGCCAACGCTTCACAGCGGCATGCTTGTGGGTGGCATAGTTGTCCACGATGAGATGAAGCTGTTTGTCCTTGGGAGTGCGGCGGTCAATTAAGCGCAGGAAGCGCAACCATTCCTGGTGGCTGTGTCGGGGCATGCACTCGGCGATCACGCTGCCGTCAAGAGTGTTGAGCGCCGCAAACAGGGTGGTCGTGCCGTTGCGCTTGTAATCGTGGGTCATCGTTTGGCCGCGTCCCTTTTTGAGCGGCAGGCCGGGTTGGGTGCGATCGAGGGCTTGGATTTGGGACTTCTCATCGAGCGAGAGAACCAGAGCATGCTCAGGCGGATTGAGATAGAGTCCGACGATGTCGTCGAGTTTCTCGGCGAAACGCGGGTCATTGCTGAGCTTGAAGGTCTTGACGCGGTGGGGCTTGAGGCCATGGGCGCGCCAAATCCGTCCCACGGTGGAAGCGCTGACGCCGGCCGCGGCGGCCATGGTGCGGCGGCTCCAGTGTGTGGCGTTGGACGGTTTCTCGCGGGTGGTCTTGTGGATGATCTGCTGTACTTTCTGCTTCGAGACGGCAGGTGTACGACCGGGCCGTGGGGCGTCTTTTGCAATGCCGGCGATGCCGCTTTCGAGAAAGCGCGTGCGCCAGCGGGCCACCAACTGCCGCGAGACACCGAGCTGTGCGGCGATCTGCTTATTCTCGAGACCGTGGGCGGCCAGCAGGACAATCCTGGCTCGCAGGGCGAGACGAACGGCGACTTGGCGGCCGCGCGCGTAGCGGTCCAACTGCTTGCATTGCGCTGTGTTCAAAGTTACTGGTTGTGCTCTTCGCATCCCATGCCTCCTGTTAATAGAGACGATGGGAAGCCAATATAAGTTACAGTATTTATGGTGCCCTACACTAGGTCCTCCCTCCACCGGTGATCCGTGCCGTTGGGGCGTAGATGGATGGCTAGATAACCTGATGGACTTGTAGAGACGGCAAGGCCATGTCGCTGCTCGACTACACCATCATTGCTGTCTACGTAATCGGCATAACGCTGGTGGGGCTGCTTGCCTCCCGCCGTAGGCAGTCTTCCACCTCCGAATACTTTCTCGGGAATCGCCAAGTTCCTTGGCTGGCGGCCACGGCCTCGATGGTCGCCACCGGCATCAGCGCCAAGAGCCTGATCGGTCTGCCCGGGCTTTCTTTCGCGGGGGATCTGACCTACCTGCAGATGTACTTGGTGCTGCCGTTGGCGGCGCTAATCGCAGCCGTCATCTTCCTGCCTTTCTACAGCCGCCTAAACATCACCTCTGCCTACGAGTACCTGGGCAGACGATTCAACTCGCGCGTTCAATCGTACGCCAGCTTGATCTTCCAGATCGAAACCGCGCTCGTGTTAGGCACGGTGATCGCCGCACCGAGTCTCGTCATGTCGGAAGCAACTGGAATCTCTTACGAGGCGGCCGTCGCGATCTTGCTGGTCGCGACTCTACTTTACACGTCGATCGGTGGCATGAGGGCCGTCATCTGGACCGATGTCGCCCAATTTTTAGTATTCGCCGCCGTGCCCGTCGGTCTGCTGATTTACACCGTTTCCACCACGGAGGGTGGCCTGTCGGTACTGATCCAAACCGCCGCGGAGCATGACAAACTGCGCACGTTCAACTTCTCGTTCGATTTCACGGCGGAGATTACGTTCTGGGCGGCCCTTGTGAGCATGCTGTTTTGGCACGCCGGAAACCAGAGCGTCAATCAAGTTTTGATTCAGCGCTACATGACGACGCCGTCGCAGCGGGACTCCCGCCGGACGATTCTACTCAGCAGCGTCGGCATCCTAGGCCTGTGGATCATCTTTCTTTTCGTAGGCGTCATTCTATTCGCCCATAATGCTTTGCAGCCAGGCAGCGTACCGCCGGGTACCCCGCCTGATCGAGTCTTTACGGCCTTCGTCATGGCGGCGCTGCCCACGGGCTTGAAGGGCGCATTCATTGCGGCGGCCGTTGCCGCGGGAATGTCAACTTTGAGCTCGATGCTGAACTCGATGGGAACGGTAACCCTCGTCGACGTTTGGCAACTCAACTTCTCAGACAACGCCGGCGAGCAAACCTGGATTCGTCGCGCCCGTCTGCTGACACTTTTCTGGGGCGGCTTCAGTTTTGTTGCCGCTCATTTCGTACTTCAATTTGGAACCGTCATCACCGCGGGAATCAAGCTTGGCAGCGTGATTACCGGCGCTCTTTTTGGGATGTTTCTTCTCGGCATTTTCGTAAAGCGGGCCGGGGCCGCCGGCGTTGTCATCGGCTCGGTACTGGGAATGGCAAGCGTCGTAATGGTCATGACCAGTACGGACATCTCTTGGTCGTGGTATTGTGGCATCGGAACGGTCGTGACTTTCTTCACAGGATATG
This sequence comes from Bryobacterales bacterium, assembly GCA_965261065.1. Lineage (GTDB taxonomy): Bacteria > Acidobacteriota > Terriglobia > Bryobacterales > UBA6623 > JAKZVK01. The sequence goes on from OZ253444.1 coordinate 2,187,342, forward strand.
TCACCAGCTTGCTTTCACCGCTGACGGTTTGCTCGGAGGACCTTTTGTACGGGGCGCTCCGTAGCTCGGTCAACTCGAAACAAAAACCTAGGGGGTTCTAAGGTGAAGATCGATTCAGGCAAATGGTTGTTGTTGGTGCTCTTTGGCATGTGGATCAGCTCTCCGGTGGCCATGGGGCAAGGTAGTTTCGGGGCGATCACCTTGGACGGCCGAGAATCCTCGGCACGACCACCAACAGATCTTCCCGTTGAAAGATGGGCGTCTGCTGCTGGTGTGGTCCGAGTACGATGTGAACCGGCCCTCGAACCTCTCGCCCTGGCTACTACGGCTTCGGCAACTTCAAAAACTCGTCCAGCGCAAGCGCCCGCCGCGTGAAGCGAGCCTGGCGGACAGCTCCTTTGAAGTAGTAAACCTTGTTGATTCGCACGCCGACCGAAGAACGCCCCTCGCCTTGCGGAGGCAGGTCAAGTTCGGCCGCGCCGTCCAACTCGCCGTTGATGTAGCTGCGAAACTCGCGGCCGTCATAGACCGCGGCCACATGATACCAGTCGCCGAGCGGGTGGAGGTGGCTGCGATCGAGCAGTGCCTTGCGAGCGTCACCCGACTGAACATAGGCGTCGAGACACCACTGGTCGTCGATTACTCGAATCTCAAATAGCATGCGATTCTCCGGGTCAGCACCGGTCGCCGGGTTTTCGCTGAGATGAAACCAGCGCTGCTCAACCGCGCCGCCATCGGGACGAAAAACGGCCTCCCAGGTGAACGTCTCGGCATTGGCGAGCGGGTGGACGTCGAAAAAGAGGGCGTCATCCGCCCCGTCGAACTCGATTGCTTTCCCGAGCGCCGTATCGATCACACGCGGATCGCCCAAAACTGTCGGCCGGTGCCCCCCGATTTCGTCAAGCCGGTCGAACGTCCAGGTTTGGTGTTCCGAGTCGGCAGGGGACGTGCTGTCGCCGCACCGCAGCAATACGCAGACGGAACCGGCTAGAAGCCAAGCCGCTGCGGGCAAGAATATCTGTCCTTTCATGACGCGACTCCACTCATTTTGGCGGACGACTCGTCCGGCGGTAGCCGGATCGTCGATTGCCCCGTGATCGTATCTCATCCAGCAGGCGGCGGCCAAACAGGCGGCGGCCACATTGACACACCACACCAGCCGCTCTAGACTCCAGGCCGGTGGTGGCAGGGGACAGACCCGCAGCCGGCTCGCGCAGAGGAGAGAGGCCAATGAAACAACGATGGTTCAAGTTGGTGCTGTTCGTTTTCGCCATCGCCGGCGCAAATGCTGTCGCCACTGGGGGCGCCCCTACAGGGACGCTGGGCGATCCACGGTGCCTATCTGTCCGATGAGGTGATCCGCAAAATCTACTACCAGAACGCCGTCAAACATCTGCCTGCGCTACGCGACTCTTTCGGAAGGTGATCGGAAAATCCATGGCTAGGGGAGCTTGGCGAAGGCCGTCAGGCCCAGATTGACTTTTTGCGAACGATACCTGGTCGGACGTTATCATCTACAACGTCCACCCAAGGGTTTTTCCGGAACATCAAGCAGCGCGCCGAGCGAGCCGGCAGCCGCTAAGCCCGCGCTTCACTCTCCGAAGCAGTAGAGGTTCTGGTGAGTACGCACGTAGAGCCGACCGTCGGCGATCGCCGGGGTCGCGCTACCGCCCTCGTCGAGCGCCAAGCTGTGCAGCACTTCCCATTGGCCCCCGGCCTTCACCACGGTGAGCGTGCCCTCCATGTCCAACAAGAACAGCTTGCCGTCGGCGGCGACCGGGGACGCACGGTAGGCGCCCATCGCTTGCGGCAGCCGCGCTTGCTTGAGAATCTCTCCTGTCTCGGCGTCGATGCTTGACAGAATACCCGCGTCGCGCACGGAGTAGATCACTCGCTCATACAGCAGCGGGGACGGCACATTCCCCATCCTTCGCTGTTGAGCCCATTCCACGCGGGTGTCGCTTACCTCGTCGAGCCCTCCCAGGCGCACCGCGAAAATGCCGGGCCGCGTCGCCATTCGCCGCACGAAGAAGTTCCATTCACGCTCGTCCATCACGCCGTCCTTGCTGAAGTCGTACTCGGGGAACTTGCCGCGGCGCCTCTCATAGAATTCGTCCTGTTCCAGAGCGCCGTTGCCGTTGGCGTCCATGAGTTTCAACGCGCCCGCGAAGTCCGAATACCGGCCGGCCATCGCATCCGTCGCCGCCCCCTGACAGTTGAAATAGGCGCGCTTGTCGTCGATGAGCGGCACCGCCTTGGCCTGCCAGCACAGTCCGCCGACCCGCCACAGTTCTTTGCCTGTTTCCAGTGAGTACGACAGCAGCGCGAAGGACCCCGGCACGATCAGTTGCGTCGGCCCGTGCTTGGGACGATACACGGCCGGTGTCGAGAACCCCTTGCCGAACTCCTTGCGGTCGGCGCGCCACAACTCCCGGCCCGTCTCAGCGTCGACGGCGATCAGGAACGAACGGCCGCTGTCGTCGTCCAACAGCAGGAAGACCTTGCCGTTCTCCACCACCGGCGACGACGCCATGCCGCGAATGTTGACGAACGGCCCCAGCGGGACGCGCCAACGCTCGTTGCCGTCCGGGCCATAGCTCAGCAGCCCGAAGTCGCCGAAAAACACATAGACGTTCTCGCCGTCGCTCGTCGGCGTGGGCGAGGCGGCGTTGTTGTTCTCATGAAGTTCCGAGCGGCGCGGGCGAGGCGCTTCCCTACGCCACAGAATCTCTCCGGTTTCCCGTTCCAGCGCCAGCGTATAGAGTTTTTCGTTTTCAACCGCCGTGACGTAGATCTTCTTGGAGCTGATCACCGGGGAAGAGTGCCCTGTCGGCAACGGCGTTTTCCAAAGCAAATTTTCGTCAAGCGAAGGCCGCTCAACGATCGGTCCCATGGCCACGCCCGTGGCGTTCGGTCCCCGAAAGCGCATCCAGTCCGCGCCAGGCAAGGTAGGGGCTAGAACCAACGCCGGAAGCAGCACCAACCAAAACGCCATCTCGGGTGCATTCTAACAAGCGCGCGGCCGGGGCCGAAACGATACCCTGTGGCTGGCTGGAAGACGGTAACGTGTCTTTTCATCCCATGATCCTGCCGGGTTGTGCTGGGGGCCAGAGTGGGTGTATGCTCTCGGCGTCAGGATGCCAAAACGGAAATCCTGGTCAAGCATAGGAGGGACCCGGACATGAAAGATCTTCTTATCTGCATCTCAATCGGCGCGTTGCTTGGCACCGCGAGTCTTGCCTCAGCCCAAAAGAGCCCAGGGGCAACGGAAACGGTGACGATTGGCGGCAACACCATCACTATCACTTACTCTTCACCGAGGGTGCGAAGCCGCGAGGGAAAACTCTTCGGCAAGGACGGGAGAATTGCTCAAGACCGCGCCTATCCGATCTGGAGGGCGGGCGCAAACGCCGCCACCGCCTTTCATACAGATGCCACTCTCGACATTGGTGGCCTAGCGGTGCCGAGTGGCGACTACACGCTATTCGTGAATCTGGCGGACCCCAACAACTGGGAGCTGATCCTAAACAAGCAAACCGGCCAATGGGGGCTGAGCTACGACCAGGCGCAGGACCTCGGCCGCGTCAAGATGACCATGAGCAAGCCGTCGACAATGGTGGAGAACCTGAAATATACACTGAGCGATGAGGGCAAGCTCACGCTGGAGTGGGAGAACCATAGCGCTTCCGTACTCTTCACCGTAAAGTGACGGAGATTCACACCCCAGGAGGGCCACCGCTGGACCAGCGCCGCCCTCTTGGAATGCCTTTTGAGGTTCCGGCGCGGGACCGCGATGTAGGAACAATTGGGCCGATCCCGGGTCTCCAGTCACATCCGGCAATCGATCCCGGTGGGCCCTTCAAGCGGCGTAGGAGGCTAGCCGCAGGCACACCTAAGAATCAGTTGCGCGGCGGAATCTTGCGTGAGCTCGGGCGACGCGGCAGCCTTCGTCGGCCAACCGATGCTTCGCATGGATCTTCGAGACTATCACCTCGGACACGATAACCTCAATGTTTCCAACTGAGACGGGATTTCTGATAGACACAGCGATGCTCCGCCTTCACTCAGTCCTCACGCCCGCGGAATCCGTCAGCGCCGGCGCGCGAGTCGTAAATCGAGTGAAATCTATGGACGTCCGACCGACGTGTCCCAAAAGTGCAACAATCTTTCGGAGGTTGCCGGCAAAATTCGCGGGGGGGGGGGATGCCTCAACCCGATTCAAGCTTTCGGCTGGCGGTTGACGCATAAGGACAATGCATACAGCCTGGGTGTTACTGCATAGGGCGCTATCATTCTCCGCGTGTGTTCTACTGGTCTCTCCTGTCCCGGTTGCCGGCCAAGCCGGGGGTCCGCAAGCCTCGGCGCCCGCGGCGAATCGGGACTGGCCTGTGTATCTTGGCAGTAAAGGCCGCACACTGTACTCGACGCTCGACCAGATCAACAAGAGCAACGTCGCGCGGCTCGGCGTGGCTTGGACCTATGATACGGGCGACCGCGGGGAGTTCCAGGCGAATTCCCTGGTCCTCAAGGGCGTTCTCTATACCGCCTCGGCCACACGAAAAGTCATCGCCCTGAATGCGGCGACGGGCAAGGAGATCTGGCGGTTCGACCCTACAACGGAGCGACCGGGCGGCGCGGCCAAAAGGCAGCGCGGTCTCGTCTACTGGGAAAGCGGCGACGACCGCCGGATCTTTACCGGAGCCGGTCCGTACCTCTACGCTCTGCATGCGAAGACAGGTCGGCTGATTCGCAGCTTCGGCCAGAATGGCTCGATCCATCTCGGTGCCGGTATTGAGGTTCACGGTCAGGACAGTCCGCCGAGCATCCTCATTAACACCCCCGGAGTGATCTATGAAGACCTCTACATCGTCGGGGGCACCACGAATGCCCCTGGCACCATTCGGGCCTATGACGTGCGCCGAGGCGAGCTGAAGTGGATCTTCTACACGATCCCGCGGCCGGGTGAGTACGGTTACCACTCGTGGCCGCCGGAGGCGTACAAGAAGATCGGCGGGGCGTCGAATTGGTCGGGCCTCGCTCTGGATGAAGAACGTGGGATCGTCTACGTGCCCACCGAGACGGCCGGTCCCGATTTTTGGGGCGGTGATCGTCATGGCATGAACCTGTTCGCGAACTCGCTCATCGCATTGGAAGCCAACACGGGGCGGCGGGTTTGGCACCAGCAGCTTGTGCACCACGATCTGCTCGACAAGGATCTGCCCACTCCGCCGGTGCTGCTCACCGTCACTCACAACGGGCGCACAATCGACGCTGTCGCGCAAGGCACCAAGAATGGGCTTCTGTTTGTTTTCGACCGGGTGACGGGCGAGCCCCTCTGGCCGATCCATGAACGACCGGTACCACAGACCGATTTGCCCGGAGAGCAGACCTGGCCCACGCAGCCGTTTCCGACAAAACCACCCCCGCTGACGCGGCAGGTGTATACGGAAAACGACACATCGAACATATCGCCAGGAGCCGCGGCGATGACGTCGCTGCGCTACAAGCGCGTTGGATCTTACGGAGCATTTCCGGCCCCAAGCCTACGGGAGACGATCATCTTTCCAGGTTTTGACGGCGGGATGGAATGGGGAGGAGCGGCGGCCGATCCCGATGGCATCTACTACGTAAACGTCAACGAAATACCCTGGATCTATCAGATGGTCGCCACACACCGTCCAGACGGTAAGCCGGTTTCGGTGGGTGAGCGCGGCTACGCGATCCATTGCGCCTATTGTCACGGCCTCGATCGCCGTGGAGATCCCGCGGCGGGCTTCTCATCGCTGCTGAACATCGCGGAAAGAAGTACGGAAGCGCAGGTGAGTCGCGTCGTCGATGAGGGTGCGGGGCGCATGCCCGGTTTCGGCGCACTACGGGAGGGACAGCGCCGCGCTATTGTCGACTTCCTGCTCGGCAAGGAACAGCCCGCGTCGGCCTATCTGGAAAGTGGACGCAAACGTCGTGACGTACGACGAGATGACCCACCCTACACTTTCGCGGGTTTCCGCCGTTGGTTTGATGACGAGGGATATCCCGCGATCAAGCCGCCTTGGGGCACGTTGAACGCCGTGGATCTCAACACCGGCAAAATCAAATGGAAGGTTCCGCTGGGAGAGTATCCCGAGCTAACGGCGAGAGGCATTCCCCCGACCGGCACCGAGAACTATGGCGGCCCGGTGGTCACCGCCGGTGGCCTTATTTTCATCGGCGCCAGCGCCGACGAGACCTTCCGCGCTTTCGACAAAGAGACGGGCCGAATCTTGTGGCAGACTAAGCTGCCCTTCAGCGGCAACGCCACACCCAGCACCTACATGGTGGCGGGGCAGCAGTTCGTTGTCATCTCCGCCGGCGGTGGAAAGTCGGGCAGACCGGCTGGCGGCAGCGTCGTCGCTTTCGCCTTACAGGACTGACGGGCAGAAAACGGTCGGGCGTTCCTACAGATAATCGCCATGCTCGCCGATCAGCAGCACTCCATCCACGGCAAGCTTTGCGGTACCCGGCTGAGTGCGTACGCGATCGTCGGATCGATCTTCATCACCGGAAACTCTCTGGCGCGTGACCGGCTGAGGTCGTTCTCCTTGACCTGATCTATGCACCACCACACCGACGCCGCGGGAGCGCTCGCCGCCGCGAACAGCGAGCCGGCAATGACCTGCCGTCGAGTGATCTTGGGCTTAGCCATTCGAAGTCTCCCCTCATCGGGTCCAGAAAGCGTAGAAACTTGCCTTCCGCATCGAAAAGCGCACTTGTAGCGTCCGGCCCGCCACCCGGGCCGAGATTCACCACGACGGGAGAACGGGCAGAGAACGGGCGAGGGGTTCCGAAGCTAAGTCGATGGCGGTACAATCTACCCAGCCGGAGGTTTCCCTGGACCCCGTACGTATACTCGGCTTGGCACCAGACTTGGATTCCGACCGCGACGGCTCCCTGACCGCTTCGTTCCGGGAGCTGAAGGCCTAGCGAATGTCCCGTGACTTCTGACCGCTGGCAACGAATGAAGGTGCTGTTTGGGGAGTGTCAGCAGAAAGACGCTGCTGAACGCCAAACTTTCCTTGACGAGGCTTGCCGGGGAGACAACGCGCTGCGGGACAAGGTAGAAACCCTTCTTGCGGACGCGGAAAGCGCCGGGAGCTTTCTCGAAAGACCGCTGGTTTCGCTACCCGAGAGAAAGGTGTTCTCCCCAGTCGCAGAGGGAGAGAGCGTTTCTCACTACCGCATCCTCGAAAAGATTGAGGAAGGCGGAATGGGGGTTGTCTACAAGGCCGAGGACACGAAGCTCGGCCGAACGGTCGCGCTGAAGTTCCTCGCGGCCAACCTGGTTTCCGACGACGAGGGCCGGCGGCGTTTCCTTCGCGAAGCGAAGGCCGCCGCGTCCCTCGACCACCCCAATATCTGCACGGTCCACGAGATTGACGAGGTTGATGGCAAGACTTTCATCGCCATGGCCTTTCTCGATGGCCGCGAACTGGCCGACGAAATCAAGGCCGGGCCGCTCAAGATCGAACGCCTGCTCGATATCGCGGTCCAAGCGGCCCAGGGCCTGGCCGAAGCCCACGGCAAAGGTATCTCCCATCGCGACATCAAGCCGGCCAACGTCATGTTGACCTCGGGCGGCCGGGCGGTGGTGACCGACTTTGGGTTGGCGCAGTGGTCGGTCTCGGATTCCCGCATCACGAAAGAAGGGACGACCCTGGGAACGGTCGCCTACATGTCGCCGCAACAGGCGGAGGGCGTCAAGGTCGACCACCGCACTGACATCTGGTCGCTGGGGGTGGTGCTCTACGAGATGGTGACAGGGCGGCTGCCGTTCCGTGGTGATTACGAGCAAGTGATCGTCTACTCGCTGCTGAACGAGCAACCCGAAGCCATCACGGGCGTCCGCAGCGGGGTTCCGATGGAGTTGGAGCGGATTGTCAACAAGTGTCTGGAAAAGAGCCCCGATGAGCGCTACCAGCGTGTGGAAGAGTTGCTGGTCGATCTACGGGCAGTCCGCCGGCAGTTGACCTCTGACACGGGACTGGCGAGTAGGGGGTCGAGAAGAGCCTCGCGGACCGCTGGGCCGCCTCTGTCTGTCGCGGTCCTGCCGTTCGTCAATTTGAGCCGGGATGACGAGGACGAGTACTTCAGCGACGGGATTACCGAAGACATCCTGAACAGGCTGGCTCGAGTCGAAGGCTTGAGGGTCCCGGGCCGCAGCTCAACCTTTCTGTTCAAGGGGTCTAATCCGGACCTTCGGGACGTGGCTGAAAAACTCAACGTAGGTTTGGTCCTCGAGGGAAGCGTTCGCCGGTCGGGCAAGCGTCTGCGCATCACCGCGCAGTTAACAAGCATCGATGACGGTTACCAGATTTGGTCGGAGCGATACGACCGGATTGTGGAAGACCTCTTCGATATTCAGGACGAGCTTTCGCTGGCGATTGTCGACAAGCTAAAGGTCAATCTGGCGACAAGTGGGGGCCAGGCGCTCGTGAAGCGCCCCACCGACAGTCTCGAGGCCTATGACCTGCTGTTGAAAGGGCGCTATGAGTGGAGAAAACTGACGGCGCCGGGCATCAAAGCGGCCATAACCCATCTAGAGCGGGCCAAGCAGGAAGACCCAAACTTCGCTGAGCCGTACGCGGAATTAGCATACGCCTATGGCGTCCTGACGATCCGAGGTTGGGCCGCTCCGAGGGAACTCGTGCCCAGAGTAGAGGCGGAAGCCAAGCAAGCCCTCGAGATCGACGACAGCCTTGCTGAAGCCCACAATGCCTCGGGGGAATACCACTTCTGGGGCCGATGGGACTGGGCCGGCGCCGAGCGTGAGTACAAGAGGGCCATCGAGCTGAACCCCCGCTACGCACAGGCACACGAGTCCTATTCGCGTTTCCTTTATTACACCGGGTCCATGGACAAGGCTCTTGTTGAGGCCAGGAAAGCCCTTGAAATCGAACCACTCTCGCCGCAAACCGCGGAGCTACTGGCTGAGGAATACTGCCAGGCCGGCCAGTACCATCAAGCCCTTGAAGAGTGCCGCAAGGGACTCGACATGGATCCGAACTGGTTTACCATTTACGTGGTTCTGGGTGCCGCCCAGATGGGAACGGGCGCGTATGAGGACGCGCTGAAGTCGTTTGAAAAAGGGAGCCTCTTGGGCCATGGTGACCCTATCGCCCAAGCCTTTCTGGAATGGGCTTACGGCGTCACGGGCAGAAAGGATAAGGCGCTGGAAGTACTGGCTGAGCTAGAACGGCGCAGGGCCCAAGGGTATCTATCGGGGGTCGTGTTGGCGATGGTGGCCATAGGTATTCGCGAGAAGGATCAAGCGTTTCAATGGTTGGATCGGGCAATCGACGACCGGGATTGTTTGGTTGCCACCCTCAAGCACCATTCCGTGTGGGACGGAGTGCGCTCGGATCCACGGTTCGACAAAGTGCTAACCCGGGTCGGGTTCGGGCACTGACGTACCGCTCAAGCGACCCAGCAAACTCGAAGATCCGCGTAGGGGGAGGATTCCGCAACCGCTCTGCCCTTGGCGGCGCAGCGGCACAGCCGACTTCACTTTGCTGTAGAGCACTTCAGCCAGCCGAGGGGGTACCAAGCGTAACACGCCTGGCCTGGTCAAAATTCGCTTGGCCGGTTTTAACCAGTCAAAGGCCGCCTACATCATCCGCTTGATGATGCGGCCCGACTGCTCTTTGGTGAGGGCGGGGGGCCGGAAGGCGAGCGGACCACCTTCCTCAAGAACCGGCTCCTGCTCGTCGAGCGTGGGCTCTCGTTTCTGCAGGAAAAGCCCCGTGTAAATGGTGTCGCCCCAGAGCATCCCCTTTTCGCAGGCGGCCTTCCAATCGCTGGTGTCGTGGTTCTCGTCCTCGAGCTTCTTGACCCTGGGTTTGAAGAACGCGTAGTCGTTGTCGTGGTTGAAGGTGACACAGGGGCTGAAGACGTCGATGAGGGCGAAGCCCTTGTGCTCGATGCCTTTGCGAATGAGCATGTTCAGGTGCTTGGGGTCGGCGCTATAGCCGCGGGCGACGAACGTCGCGCCGTTCATGATGGACGACGTGATCGGATTGACGGGCCTCTCGACGCTGCCGAACGGGGTGCTCTTGGTTTTCATTCCGTCGCAGCTTGTCGGCGAGACCTGGCCGGTGGTCAGCCCGTAGATTTGATTGTTCATCACGATGTAGGTGAGATCGACGTTGCGCCGGGCGGTGTGCACGAAGTGATTCCCGCCGATGCCATAGCCGTCGCCGTCACCGCCGGCAACCACCACAGTCAGCTCGTGGTTGGCCATTTTCACGCCCGCGGCAACCGCGAGCGCCCGGCCGTGCAAAGTGTGCATCCCGAAACTGTTGACGTAGCCAGGGAAGTTCGACGAACAGCCGATGCCGCTGACGACGACGATCTCGTGGGGCCGCAGGCCCATCTCCGCGCAAACGGTCTGAAAGCTTCTGAGGACGCCGAAATCCCCACATCCTGGACACCAGTCGGGATCGACTTTGCCTTTGAAGTCCTTCGGCGTGAGCTGAACGATCGGTTCGGCGGTAGTGCTCATTGATCTCTCCTTGGTCTGTTAAACCATGATTTCCTGGGTTGGCACGTAGTGGTCGGTGGTCCCGGCAAGCTGCTCTTGCACACCGGCCACGATGTGGTGCGGCTGGAACGGTTCGCCGTCATATTTGCGGATGTGGCCGTCGACCGTAATGCCTGTCTCGCCCCGCAGATAGCGGTGGAACTGGCCGGAATGATTGTTTTCGACGATGATCGACCGCTTGGCCTTCGAGATGATGTCGATGGCCGCTTGCGCGTGCAGAGGGACAATCCATTTGAACGCCAGTTGATTGGCGGTTAGCCCCAAGTCGTTGAGCTGCTCGACGGCCTCTTGGATGACGCCGTGAGTGGAGCCCCAACCAATCAGCGTCACGTCGGCGTCCGCGGGACCTTCCAACGCGGGCGGCTCGATGTCATCGAGGATGTGGGCAAACTTGCGATTTCGTTTTTCCACCATCGCGCGCCGCTTGTGCGGGTTGGTGTACTCGTCGCTAATCAAAACTCCGTCTTCGTCATGCTCGTCGGTGGCGACCACGTGAGCATAGCCCTCCAGTCCGGGCAGAGCGCGTGGAGAGACTCCGCTCTCGGTGATGAGGTAGCGCTTGTAGCCGTCGGTCGTGGAGGGTTCGGTAATCAGCTCGCCCCGGTCAATCGTGGGGTGCAGGTTGATGTCATCGGGATTGACGCTGAAGGTGCCCTCGGAGATGAGCAGGTCGGAAAGCACGATACCCGGACACTGGCACTTGTCCACCAGATTGAAGACCTCGGGCATCGTATTGAAGGCGTCGAGTGCGCTTGTCGGCGCCACGATGAAACGTTCAAAATCGCCTTGGCTGGCGCCGAGCATCTGCCACAGGTCGCCTTGTTCGGTCTTGGTGGGCACGCCCGTGGAGGGACCGGCCCGCTGGACGTTGATGAAGACCACGGGGATTTCCATCATGGCCGCGCTGCCGATGGCTTCGGTCATCAACGCAAAGCCGCCGCCGGAGGTCGCGCACATCGTCCGCGGGCCTGCGTGGGCGGCTCCGACGGCCATGTTGGCGACGCCGATTTCGTCCTCGATTTGGCGGACCATGATGCCGAGGTCGCGGGCGTTCTTCGCCATCCAGTGGAGGACCCCGGTCGCAGGACTCATGGGGTACGCACAGTAGAACTTCACGCCCGCCGCGGCCCCACCCATCGCTAAGGCCTCGTTGCCGGTCCAGACAGCCAAAGGGTTTGGGTTGGCGGGAGCTGGGTCGGGGAAGGGCTCGAAGTTTGAGCTTGTATAGTCGAAGCCGGCACGGGCCATGGCCACGTTTTCATCGACGACGTCCTGCCCTTTTCGCTGAAACTGGGCCGTCAGCGAGGCTTCAAGAACGTCGAACCCGAGCCCGAGCAGGAAGGTAACCGCACCCAGGGCGACGGTGTTCTGAACGAGCTTGTTGCGGTTGTTGTCGGTCAGTTCGGCGATCGGTAGAGGGCACAATTGGACGCCTTCGGCGGCCTCACCGGGTTCAATGGTATCGCTGTTGTAAACCACTCGGCTGCCGGGCCCCATCAACGTGAGATGCCGGTTCATCGTGTCTTGGTTGAGGCAATGCAGCAAGTCGAGCTTATCGCCGTGGTTGGTCAACGGCTGATCGCTGACACGGATGGTCAGGAAAATGTGGCCGCCGCGAATAATCGACTGATAGGCGTTATATGCGTTGAAATGGAGGCCACGTCGAGCGAAGATTCGCGCTAGTATGCCACCCGGCGTGGCGATTCCCTGCCCGGCCGCCCCGCCGATGGCCAGGGCAAAATCGTACTCTCTTGAAGCCATTCGAGTCGCTCCTTAGCGGGCCTTCGAGCCGGCTGGCAGGCGGAACATCTTCTCCCACCGGACTCGGCCGGCGGGGCAAGGCCCGTCCCCCACGTATCGAGCCTTGCGTCTTCCGGCTCACTACTACAGGGCGTCATTATACCACCCTGGCTTGGATTCGAGCGGGGATCCTGCAAGGCGGTTGTGGCCCACCACCACCCGGTGTAGCACGTGCACCTTTGGCATTCGCTCGATGGACCCGCGCCTGCCGCTGACATCCGACACTGCAGGAACGGGGGGACTTTTGCCTGGTGCGTCGGCGCCGCTTGAGAGAAGGAATCGCGCAAGTGGCCAACATTTTGCTACCGTTTCCCTTGATCTTGAGGCATCATGGTCAAAGATCACGGCTGTAACGGAGGTGTGGTGGTGGCCAACCAGCAGCAGCTTGAGATTCTCAAACAAGGCGTCAGCGCGTGGAACGTTTGGAGACAGGAGCATCCGAAGTCGCGGCCCGACTTGTTTGATTGCGACCTGGCGGCGGCGGACTTGGGCGGCGCACGGCTCGAGCAGGCCAACCTCGGCGATTGCCGCCTCGAGAGCGCCAAGTTGAACGGCGCTCACCTGCGCCACGCGGATCTCGGCGGGGCGCGGCTGCAAGGCGCGGATCTTTCCGGGGCCCATCTCGAAGAAGCGAACTTGAGCTCCGCCCACCTGGGAGGCGCGGACCTTCAGCAAGCCCGGCTCGCCCGCGCGGACTTGTGGGAAGCGGACCTCGAGGGCGCCAACCTGACCGGAGCGGATTGCCAGGGAGCCGACTTAGGAGGAGCGTGTCTTGCCCAGGCCGCGTTGCAAGGTGCTCGTTTGCAAGGGGCCTGCTTGAAGATGGCGAATCTGGAAGGGGCGGCGTGCGCGGACGCGGAAATCGAGAACGCGACGATGGCGGGTGCGCTCGTGCATGGAGCGGATCTCCGGTCTGCCAAGGGTCTCACGCAGCAGCAGATCGACCAGGCTGTTGGTGACGAGGCGACACAGTTGCCGGAAGGCTTGGAGCGGCCGGGTCATTGGGTGGGGATCCCGTCGACTGGAGGGGGCGAGCCCCAGCGGCAACGTGGTGCGGTGTAGGGTTGATGGGCCAAGCGCGGACTTCCGTCCGCGCCTCTGAATCGTGGGTTGGGGTCTCAACCGCTTAGGCGCTGACTTCCTGATATACGTGTGCGGCGGCGACTAGGTCTTCGATCGCGAGGCCTTGTGATTCAAACAGAGTGATGTCCTCGCCGGAGGTGCGTCCAGGAGAGGTGCCGGCGACAATCGCGGAAAGTTCGACGGCGCGCTCCCAGTCGAAACGTCCCGCGGCATGAGCGGCGATGAGATCGCCTGCTTCCATTTGAGCTTGCTCGAGCGAATCGACCGCCACGACCCTGCGCCCTCGATACGGCTTCGGCATCGATCTCGGCCCGCCTGTGATGATTGCTGCCGGCGGCGTTGATGTGGCAGCCAGGCGAGAGCGCGGCGGAGTCGAAGACCGGTTTCGCGGGCCGTGGTGACGGTGACGACGATTGTGGCTTCCGAGATGGCGTCCTCGGCTCTAGCGGCGGCCTCGATGGGCAGCACGAGGTGTTGGCTCATGCGGCGCGCGAAGGCCTCCCGTCGTTCGGGCGAGCGGCTGTAGACCCGCACCCGTTTGAGTTTGCGAACCGCGGCGACGGCCTCGAGTTGCGTCTCGGCTTGAAAGCCGCTGCCGATCATCGCGAGCGTAGCTGCGTCTTCGCGGGCCATGTGGCGCGTGGCGACACCGCTGGCCGCGCCCGTGCGAATCTGTCCGAGCACGTTGGCGTCGATGCTGGCGAGCAGCTCGGTCGTCTCGGCGTCGAACAGCAACACGGCGAAGCGGGCGCCCACGCGCGGGCGTGTCGCATAGACCTTGGTTGCCAGATAGCCGGCCTCGTTCTCTCCCGCGGCCATGTAATGCAGGCAGGCGCCGTTGTCGAGCACGACCCGCCGGCGCGGCTGGTTCACTGCGCGGCCGTCGGAGAGGCGGCGGAACCCGTCCTCGACGAGTTCGACGGCCTTGGTCACGGGGAGAGCTTCGCGGACTTGGTCTTCGGTGATGTGGATCATGCGGGTAAGCCCAGGGTAAGGGTAGCGTAGCCGTGCGCGGTGGCCGCGACTTGCCGCACACCCTTGCGTCCCAGGGTTGCTGACGCCGGCTCAGCAGGTGTAGAAGAATCGGCGATGAGGCGCCAACCCGTTGCTCGGAGCCGCGGGCGTCAGCCTGCGTTGAGCTTGTTCCAGCCACCCAAGATCGCGCTGGATCACCCCCCCCGCGCGACGACCTGTGGGTACCTCGATCGACGACCGTGTTTGCTAACCGTACCTCAGCGCAAGCTCACGCTTGCGGCTCTGAGTCACAGATCGGCGACTCATCCGCCGGACTGCGAGGCCCTGGCGAATCCAACTGGATACCGCGCCGACTCCTACGGGCCGAACGGGGCGGGGCTCAAGCCGGCCGAGCCCAACGAACTCGAGGCGGGTCTGGGACCTGAGGGGTCGTTGCTTCTCCGGACGGCGGCGGCGGTGCCGAGCGCCGCGGCCGCGCCCATGGCGGCCCAGAACCGTCAGCCGAACCGCCTCTTCTTCTCGACGGTGCGCGTCATGACGTTGCTTTGTGCGATTGTGGCGCCACCCTTGAGCGAGCCGCTCGTTGCGGTCACGTCGATGAAAAACTCTCCCGGCTCGGTGTTGGGCATCATGCCGCCGGCCGTCGCGCGTCCGGTCTCGTCGGTGGTCATCGTGATGGTCCGCGAGGCGCCGTAGAACGTCGCGCTGGGTCCCACCGCTGGAGTACGAAAGATGACCTTGGCCCCAGGCACCGGCTCGCCTTGACTGTTCCGTACCTCGACGACTGGGTCGGTAGCTGCTCTTTTCTCAACGTCGTTGGTCGCCGCCTCACCTGACAGAACCAAAACCTGGAGGCCCAGCTGCTGTCCCCAGCCGCGCTGCGGGAAGGCCAGCATCGACGCGAGGACAACGGCTAACAGCGGGCATGCCTGATGGCGCATGATTCTCCTTACTTGTTGAGTTGGCGGTGGCCGAGTCGACCCGGTGCCAGAATGGATCAGGCGATATGCGCGCAAAGTGGGTTACTTGTTGGCACACAAGTCGTGCCGCCCGCTTCGCTGATCAGGCACAGTATGACGACTCACGATGTGGAACCTGTCAACGCCCAATAGAAATGTCCCCCTCGGTAGCTCGATAGAAGTGTCCCCTTGTGTTTCTTGTTCGTAGGAGAGATATCGTCGTCGTCGGGGCGGTGGAACTGTGGGAATCGCGTAGCGATTTCCAAGGGGCGGTGGGAAGGGTGGAAAACCATCCACCGCTCCTCGAACCCGGTACTGCTGCCTCGAGAGATTTTCCACGCTTTCCATCCGACCCGGCATTTCCACAGCCCTCTTATGTATTCGCAGCCCGTTTTTTCCGTAACACAGCTCGCCGCCAGGGGTGGTCCGCCGCCGGCTTGCGCCCGCCCCCCGGACGCTGCTGTGGTGCTGGCTTCGTCCGCAGCTGTGGCGTCGGCGTGGCGATCACGTCGTGCTCGATCTCGTGCCCGTCAAACCTCACCTGCAAGCTCTCATCGCGCCACTGTTGGACCGTCACCCGTGCCCCCGCCCCCACGCCCTGGTTGCGTTTCGGCTTCAACTGCAAACAACGATTCTCGAAACGCACCACCCGGTCGTTGCTCACCACCCGTTCGTACTCGCAACAGAACACCCCTCGCAGCTCGGTGCCGCGGGGGAGCGCCTGGTGAAAGTCCGCTGCCGCCGCCGGCTCACAGGCGAAGCGCTCGTTGTGCTCGGCCAGGTACTCCTCGTCGAGATAACGGTTCGCCGCCTCGTACTCGACGATCCCGCGCAGCCGCATCTTCTTGATCAGGCGGTCTTGGTGCGTGCCGTGATGGCGCTCCACTCGGCCCTTGGCTTGCGGCGAGGAAGCCGCCATGATCGTAATGCCGAGCTTGGCACACATGCGCCCGAACTGCGTCTCGGGCTTGATGCCTGCCAGCGCTTCCCGCGACGTCGGCTGGCGCTGGTAGACGTTTTTCCAGTCGCAGTACAACGCCTTGGGAACGCCGTGTTGACGTACCCAGGCTGCGAGCAGATCGGCCGCGGCCCAGGTCGTTTCCTGGTCCGAGAAACGGCACAGCGCCACACCGGTCGCGTCATCGACGAAGTTCATCAGACAGGCTTTCGGGCCGCGTTCTTCCAGCCAGTGGTGGTGCGAACCGTCGAGTTGAATCAGCTCGCCGAAGTGCGCTTTGCGTTGGCGCCGGGTGCGATGCGGTTGGCGCTTGCGACGGCGGCTCCACAGACCCGCGGCGAGCATCCAGCGCCGCAGTGTTTCGCGCGGCACTTCCAGGCCGTGGTCGGCTGCCAGATGTTCCGACGCCAGCGTCGGCCCGAAGCGCTCGTGCCCCTCGCCCGCATAGTTCTCGCGCACCAACTCGAGAACCTGCTGGCGTCGCTTCTGATCGGCTCGGTTCGAAGCACGGCCGACGTTACCGTGCACCAAAGCCTTGGCCCCGCCCGCACGGTAACGCTTCTTCAGACGCTTCGCATGGCGGTAGCTGACCTCCAGCAGCTCGGCGGCTTCGGTCAACTTCAGTTCCCCTCGTTTCACTCGGCTCAGCACTTCGCCGCGCCTCAACTCCTTGGCACTCATCCATGTCCTTCCCACTCTCGGCTCCTCCTTCGGAGCCTCAGAGTAGGGGACATTTCTATTGGGCGCTCAAGGGGACATTATCATTGGGCTTCAACACTCACGATGTGGAACCCATCACTATATCTTCGATTCGGCGATGAACGTACTCGGCCCTGCCTCGATCTGATCCAGCGGATCGGGTTGGCCGAGCCACGGCGGATCGTGGACTTGGGTTGCGGTCCCGGCAATAGCACCGCCACGTTGCGCGCCCGCTGGCCTGTCGCTCAGATCACCGGGGTCGACAACTCGGCCGAGATGCTCTCGCAGGCAAGGCAGAGCGGCGTGGACGCCCAATGGAGTGAGGCCGATGTCGCCCAGTGGCAGCCCGCAGAGCCCGCAGACTTGATCTTCTCGAACGCGGCCTTCCAGTGGATACCGAACCAGCGGGTCCTTTTACCGCGCTTACTCGGACACTTGCGGCCTGCGGGGGTCCTTGCGATACAGGTCCCCTACCACTTGCAAAGCCCGGCGCACGTTGCGATTGAAGAACTCTGCGCCGAGCCGCCCTGGCGGGCCTGGCTCGATCCGCGCCCTGAGCCCTTCGAGATTATCGAGCCGGATGGGTACTACCGTCTGCTGGCGCCGCTGACCGCCAAGCTGGAAATCTGGCAGACGACGTACTGGCATATCCTCGAACGCCCCACCTCGATTGTCGAGTGGATGCGCGGGACCGGACTGCGACCCTACCTCGAACGGCTACCGGCCGAAGAGCAAGAGACGTTCCTTGCCGCCTACCAAGCGAAAGTGGAAAAAGCGTTCCCGGCGCAACCGGACGGCGGCGCGCTGTTCCCATTCCCCCGACTGTTCCTTGTCGCTCAGCGGCAGGAACCGCGTCGTCGGGGATCGGACCACACGAGGATCAGTAGCGTCGCCGGCCGCCCCGGAAGCCTACGCCGCCGCCGAAACGGCTTCGCCCGCGGTAACGGCCGTAGTGGAACGAAGTGAAGTAGCGCGGGTAGTAGTGGCCCCCGTAGCCGACACCCAGCCCGTAGCCGTGATGGCCGTAGCCGTACCCATAGTGGCCGGAGATGAACGACGGCCAGTAGCGGGAACGCCGACCGCGGTTTTGGTCGAGGACCTTGTCACGTCGCTGGTTCCACTCATCGAAACCGTCTTTGCTCGGAGCACCGGCCAAGCGAACACGTTCTGTATCCTGGTCGCCGTACACTGTGAGCGTCTTGCCCTTCTTGACCGTGCGGAAGCCACCGGACGTGCCGACGTCGGCCTCGCCTTTGCGGACGGTGACCACGGCACGGCCGGACGGCTCCAGCTCGACCCGGTAGGATCCCCGCTTGAGGGGAATCACCGTCAAGCCGCCGGCATGGATTTCAAGGTCAGCGGTAGCGCCGTCGGCTTGGCTTACGCTGACGTGGCCCACCTCGAGATCAAACTGGAAACGGCGGTTGCCGAGCTGCACCACGCGCAACTTGGTGGCGGCGTTGAGCCGCAGGAAGTTGCCTTGGTCAAGCTGGACCTCGACGCGCGACGCACGGCCGGTCTCGACCGCGTCTCCGGACACGAGTTCGTCGCCTGCCCGCAGCGCGGTCACGTCGCCGTGCACGCTCAACTTAGTCACGTCGCCGTCGGCCACGCCTACGTAGGCGACACCGACCAAAGGGCCACGGTCGCGATTCTGATCTCGATCGTTGCCGCGCCGGGCATGAGCGGGCAACGCGGCGAAGAGAACAAAAGCGATAGCAAGTAAGAAGGAATGTCTCATGCTCATGATCAACCCTCCAGAAAGAAGTTTGTTGCGCTCCTGGAGAACAGCACGATGGCTGCCAATCTACCAACGCTGTGAAAAACAATGACTTAGCCGTCCGGCCGGCTCTACTGTGGTGGTGGAATACCACCGCCGGCACCGGCTTGCCACTCGTCTACCAGACTTCTGTGAGGGAAACTCGGCCCTGTCATCCCCCCAGGGGGGATGGGCGGACGGTCGCGTGTCTGAGTTCGGCGCAGTCTCGCGCAGGGTGCTAATCTGAGGTTCGATGGCGACGACAACCACCCAGCCTGTCTACGTCGAATGCCGTCAGGGCGGACATTGGATTCGAGGAAGTCGAGTCTCTCTGGATTCAGTGGTTCACGCCTATCGCGCGGGCGCGTCGCCCGAGAGCATCGCTCAGGGTTTCCCCTCCCTCTCGTTGGAAGAGGTCTACGGCGCCATCACGTTCTACCTCCACCGGCGTGCTGAGATCGACGCACACCTCCAGGAGCAGGAACATCTATTCGAATCGTTCCCGGAGGGCATTCCGGAGCAGAACACAGTTCTGTTTCGTAGCCTGCTTCGCTCGCAACAAAAACAGCCGCAAGACCCTTGAAAGTCCGCTTCCTAGCCGATTCCAACCTTCACCTAACTATTCTCGAAGGAGTCTGTCGCGGCGAACCCGAGGTCGACTTCAAGCGTGCGTCCGAGGCCAACCTCCACGGCCAACCCGACATGGAAGTGTTCGCGATTGCGGCCGAAGAGGGTCGTATCCTCGTCACGCACGACATTAGGACGATGCCGTTGCACTTCGCTGAGTTTGTCGAAACCAACGAGTCCCCTGGTGTATTGCTGGTTGCCCAGCGGGCCTCAATCGGAGCCGTTATCAGGGAAGTTGCTGAGCTTTGGCGCACCACCGAGGCGAAAGACTGGGTGAATCAGATCGCCCGCCTACCGCTTGTTCATTCAGACTGACGGAGTTTGCTTCCGGCTAGGTGCTCGCGTACTTCCACCTCGTACCCGCGGGGGTGTCTTCAAGAATCACGCCGCGGGCCTTGAGGTCGTCGCGGATCGCGTCGGAGCGGGCGAAGGCGCGGGCCTTGCGGGCGGCCAAGCGTTCCTCGATCAGCAGCTCGATCTCGTCGGCGGCAACCTGCCCGGCTTGCTCGACTTCGAGCACGTCGAAGATCGAGTCGAACAGGTCGAGGACGCCCGTGGCTTCGGCGGCGTTGTCCGCCTGAAACTCACCGGCATCCGTCTTTGTATTGTCCATCTTCGTGTTGACGTCGCGAACAAACTCAAATACCGCGCCGAGGGCCTGGGCGGTGTTCAAGTCGTCGTCCATGCCCGCCTCGAACTTCTTTCGGGCCTCGTCGGCCAGCGCTGAAACATTCGGGTTCGAGCCGGCGGGGAAGGTCTCGGTGTCGAGGCGGCGCTTGAAGTTGCGCAGCCGCTCGATGGCGGTTTGGGCGGCCTTCAATCCATCGAAGGTGAAGTTGAGCTGCTTGCGGTAGGGCACCGAGGCGAGCAGGTAGCGGATCGCGTCGGCTGAAAACCCGCGCTCGATCAGATCGCGCAGCGTGTAGAAGTTGCCCAGCGACTTCGACATCTTCTGTCCGTCGACGAGCAGGTGTTCGGCATGAAGCCAGAAGCGCACGAACGGCTTGCCGCTGGCGCCTTCGGCCTGGGCGATCTCGTTCTCGTGATGCGGGAAGACGAGGTCGACGCCGCCGGTGTGGATGTCGAAGCTCTCGCCGAGATACTTCATCGCCATGGCCGAACACTCGATGTGCCAGCCCGGCCGCCCGGCGCCGTAAGGACTCTCCCACGAGGGCTCATCGGGCTTTGAGGCCTTCCACAAAGCGAAGTCGCGAACGTCGTCTTTGTCGTACTCGTCCTGATCGACGCGCGCACCGGCCTTGATGCCCTTGACGTCGAGGTGCGACAGCTTACCGTACGCGTCGAAGCCCGCGATGCGGTAATACGTCGAGCCGTCGCTCTGGTAGGTGAGGCTCTTCTTGTCGAGCCGGCCGATCAACTCGATCATCTCGCCGATGTGCTCGGTGGCGGGCGTGACGCGCTCGGGCGTTTCGAGCCGTAGTTGGGCCGTATCCGCCTCGAACGCCTTGCGATACTCGGCCGTATACTCGGCCAGCGACTGGCCCGCCTCGCCGGCGCCGCGGATGATCTTGTCGTCCACGTCGGTGACATTCATGACGTGGAACAGCTCATAGCCGCAGTGGCGCAGGTAGCGGCGAAGCACGTCTTGGAAAGTGAAGGTGCGGAGGTTGCCGACGTGGACGAAGTTGTAGACCGTCGGGCCGCAGGAGTACATGCGGACGCGGTTGCCTTCGAGCGGCTCGAAAGGCTCGAGGCGGCGGTTCAGGGTGTTGTAGAAGTTGAGCGCCATGAGAGGGCGTGAGAGTGAACGCGGTTAACGCCGGGCTCGCTCCGCCGCTTCGCGGGCTAGCTCATCGCAGCGGTTGTTGTCGTCGTGATCGGCGTGGCCCTTCACCCACTTCCATTCGATTTCGTGCCGTGCGACCGCCTGATCGAGCTTGCGCCACAAGTCTTCGTTTTTGACCGGCTGCTTCGCCGACGTCTTCCAGCCGCGTTTCTTCCAGCTATAGATCCACTGGGTGATACCGTTCTTGACGTACTCCGAGTCGATCTCGACAAGAATGCGGCAGGGCTGCTTGAGCGTTGCAAGCGCTTCGATCACCGCCGTCATTTCCATGCGATTGTTCGTGGTTCGGGGGTCGGAGCCCGACAGCTCTTTCTTATGTTCGCCGTGTCGGAGAATCGCCGCCCAGCCGCCGGGCCCCGGATTGCCGAGGCATGAGCCGTCGGTGATCAACGTGACAGATTTCATGCCGCGTTGGCGAGACTCTCGTCGAAGAAGGCGTCGACTTTCGCCACGATCTCATCCGCCGACCGGCAGGGGTAGATATCCTTGCGCAGGCGCGTGCCGTTACGTACGCCGCGGCTGAAGTGCGTCGCGAACTGTTTCATCTTGCCGGTGATCTCGCCAGAGATCTTGTCGGACTTTTCGATCAGCAGCCGGTAGTAGTCGCGGATCATCTGGTAACGGTCGAGTTCCGTTGGCTGGTCGTAGCGCCCCGTCGCAACGTACTCAGCGATCTGGCGGAAGATCCAAGGGTTGGTCGACGCCGCGCGTCCGATCATCACGCCGTCGCAGCCGGTTTCGTCGACCATGCGGACGGCGTCTTCGGGCGTGAAGACGTCGCCGTTGCCGATCACCGGGATCGAGACGGCCTGCTTGGCTTCGCCGATCAGGTTCCAGTCGGCCTTGCCGGCGTAGCCCTGAGCGCGCGTGCGTCCATGCAAGGCGACACCCTGCAGGCCACAGTCTTCGGCCATCCGCGCCATCTCGACCGCGACGATGTGGTCGTCGTCCCAGCCGGAGCGGTACTTGCACGTGAACGGGATCTTCACCGCCGCGCGCACGGTGCGCAGAATATTTTCAACCAGCGACAGATCGCGCAACAGCCCCGAGCCGCCGTTGCATTTGACGACCTTTTTGACCGGGCAGCCGAAGTTCAGATCGACCGTGTCGAACCCTAAGTCCTCGACCACGCGCGCCGCGTCGGCCAGGACGTTCGGGTCGGAGCCGAACAGTTGCGCCGAGATCGGGTGCTCGTCGGGCTCGTAGTAAAGGTAGTTGAAGGTGCGCTGCGCCTTCCTCGTCCCGCCGCTGGTGGCCACGATGCCGTGCGAACTGGTGAACTCGGTCATGATGAGCCCACAGCCGCCCAAACGCCGAATGAAGCGGCGAAACACCGTGTCGGTCACGCCCGCCATCGGCGCCAACACAACCGCGGGCTGCACCGGTACCGGCCCGATCGAGAATCGTTTCGGGAAGGTCAAAGCACCATTTTATCAGAGGGGTTGTGGGCACACTTCCCCCTTCCGGAGCGTCGTAGTGACGGATCTAGGTTTTGAGATCCGCGGCCTTTCGCCCTACAGGAACCCAAGGGCAATCAGGTACTTCAGCCCGGGGGGGGGGTTCGGCAGCCATACCTCCGGCGCACCGCGGAACTGCAAGGGCTCGACCCCCTGCCCTCTAAGCCGCCTCCAAGGAGAAGCAAGGCCCGCACAACCCTACGCGCCTACCGTCACCGCTTCGGGCTCCGGCTGCCTCCGCCCTGCCGGGGCCGGCTCGTGATCACCCATTTTCACCGAGACCAGCCTCGACACGCCCGGCTCCTGCATCGTGACGCCGTAGAGCGTCTGGGCCGCTTCCATGGTCCCCTTGCTGTGCGTGATGAGGATGAATTGCGTCTGGTCGCTCATCTGCTGCACCAGCCGCCGGAAGCGAATGACATTCGGCTCGTCGAGCGCGGCATCCACCTCGTCGAGCACGCAGAACGGGCTGGGCTTGTACTGGAAGGTCGCCATCAACAACGCGATGGCGGTCAGAGACTTCTCTCCACCTGAAAGCAGCGCGATGTTCTGCAGACGCTTACCCGGCGGGGACGCGACGATCTCAATCCCCGCCTCGGACGTGCGGTCTTCGGATTCGACTAGGCGCATCTCGCCCAGACCGCCGCCGAATAGCGTCGAAAACGTCTCACGGAAGTGGAGGTTGATCTGCTCGAAAGCTTCCTCGAACTGCTTGAGCGAAACGACTTCGATCTCTTCGATCACCTTCCGGGTATCGCGGATGGAGTCGACTAAGTCCTGCCGCTGGGTGTCAAGAAACTCGAGACGCTGTTGTTCCTGCTCGAACTCCTCGAGCGCCAGCACGTTCACCGGACCAAGGTTTTCGAGCTTCGCCTCGACCTCGCGATGCCGCTCTTCGGCCTCGGCCAATTGCTCGGCGGTGTACTCCCTGCCTTCGCCCGAGAACAGTTCCTCGACCGACTGCTGCAATTCGCGTTGGCAGGTCTCGTCCAAGTGGCGGCTCTCCGAGCGCAACTCCACCTGCCGCAACTCCGCCGTCGAGCGCCGCTGCCGGATCGTCTCCAACTCTTCCCGCTTCTGCTTCAAATCCTCGTCGATGCCCGCGTCCCGCGTACGCGAGGCTTGGAGGCTCTCCGCCAGCCGCGACACTTGTTGCGCCAGTTGCTCCCGCCGCGCCCCCTCGCTCTCGATGCGTTCCCCGAGTTGCTGATTGTCTTCCGACAGCCGCTTGCACTCGGCCTCCCACTCGGCCACCTGGTTCGCGATCTTCTCCCGGCGCTCGGTTTGCTCTTGGGTCAGGGCGCGAACCCGCTCGAGCGATGCCGCGGCGGACTTGCCCCGCTCCTCGAGCGTCGCCAACTCCGTTCGCAAACTGGTTTGCTCTTCCGCCAGCAGAACCCGCCGCGCCCGTCGCTCTTCTGTCTGCCGCGCCAGCTCCTCGAGATGTGCTTCCGCCTCGCCGCGCTCCTTCTCGCGCTGCTCGATCGCCGCCTGCTGCCCCTTCTGCCGGGCCGTCGCATCGTCGGCCTCGCGCCGCAGCCGCTCCATCTCCGACTGCGCGACGGCCAGGTTGCGGCGCGCGCGCTCCCACTCATCGGTCAGTTGGCGAAGCTGATGCTCGACGGCCAGCGCTTCTTTCTCCGATGTCTGAAGAGCCCCTTGCACCGTCTCGAGTTCTTCGCCTTTGGCCGTCAGCTCTTCTTCAAAGCGCTTCGATTCAGCCGAGGCGGTCTCGAGGGTCTTCTCTCTTCCCGCGAGCCGCGGACGCAACTCGCGCAACTCCCGTTTGAGAGCCAGCGGCCCCGCCGACGCCTTCTTGCCGCCGCTCACCGTGTAGCCGCGATAGCAGAGGCCGTCGGGCAGCAGGAAGAAGAGATCCGGATACTGCACCGCCAAGCGTTGCGCCGTGCCCTGCTCCTCCACCAAGTAGCAGTTGCGCAGCTTCGGCAGCAGAGTGGAGGCCGAGCCCGACAATCCGTTCGTCAACCGGATGTGGTCCGCAAACCGTCCCGTCACGCCCGTTTCCGGCCCCAGCACCGGCTGCTCGGGACGAATCGGCGATTCGGGATGGACCAGGAACGTCGCGTAGCCTTCGAGTTCGCGCCGCAACAGCGACACACCCTGCTCGGCCTCCTGCCAGTTGCGCACCACCACGAACTCCAACTCGTCGCGCAGGAATTCCTCGGCCGCCTTTTCGAAAGGCGCATCCACCTCGACGTAGTCGGCCAGAATGCCGATCGGCTCGAACCCGTCGATCGGCCGCTGCTCGATCGTCGCGAACAGCTTCTTCACCGTCTCGGTGGTATAGGCGTGGTGCGAGAGGATCTCTTCGAGTGACTCGCTCCGCGCCCGAAGCCGCGACAGCTCCTGCTGTAACTGCTCAGTTTCCTGGCGGCGCTGCTGTGACTGTTGCTTGAGCAGGACGATCTCTTGTTGAACACGGTCGCGCGTTTGAGCGAGAGTTTCGACGCCCGACCGTCCGTCCGCCATCTGACGATCCAGCTCGCCCCGCCGGACCTCCAACTGCGCCAACTCGCTCTCGACGGCTGCCTTCCCCTCTTCCACGCGGGCGATGTGCCGCTGGTTGCCGGCGAGAAACTCCTCGACTTTGGCCAGCTCGTTCCGCAGCGACGCCACCTCCCCGAGAACCTGCAGAACGCGCCGGCGAATCTCCTCCCTGCGTTGCTCGTGG
This sequence comes from Bryobacterales bacterium, assembly GCA_965261065.1. Lineage (GTDB taxonomy): Bacteria > Acidobacteriota > Terriglobia > Bryobacterales > UBA6623 > JAKZVK01. Next base: position 2,212,731 of record OZ253444.1, read on the forward strand.
TCTTGGATGGCAGCGTCGGTTGCCTCCAACTCGGTCGTCTTTTCCCCGAGCCGGCCGCGTACCTGCTCGGTCAAGCCGCCGGCTTCACTGAGCGCCTGCTGCTCGACCTTCAGCTCTTCTTCCAGCTCACGAAGACGCGTGTCGAGTTCGACGATTTCCACCCCGGCATGCTCTCGCCGCTGTCCGGTCTCCTCGACCGTGCGCGCCTGCTGCTCAGCGCGCGACCGCCACCGCTCGAGCTCCACCGTGAGGTTCGACAGCTCATTCCGCTGCTGCTCCAACGTCTGCTCGTCTTCTTGCTGCTGTCGGCGGCCGGCATCGCGCGCAGACTCCATCTCCTTAACCCGCCCCGCCAGGCCGCCGTACTGCCCCTCGGCCGAGTTCATCTCAGCCGATGCTTCGGCGAGGCGCCGCTGCAAGTCATGATGGCGGCTGGCCAGCAGGACGGTCAGGTTCTCGTCGCGCTGCTTTTTGAGATCCGCGTAGCGCCGCGCCCGCGACGCCTGCCGCTTGAGCGAATTGACCTGGCGAATGACCTCTTGAAGAATGTCGTTGACTCGGTGCAGGTTCTGGCGTGCGCTCTCGAGCTTGAACTCCGCCAGCCGTCTGCGCGATTTGAACTTCGTGACCCCGGCGGCCTCTTCGATGATGGCCCGCCGGTCATTCGGCCGTGAGCTGAGAATCTGATCGACGCGTCCCTGCTCGATGATCGCGTAGTGCTCCGGGCCGAGTCCCGTGCCCATGAACAGGTCTTGGATGTCACGTAGCCGGCAGATCTTACCGTTCAACAGATATTGGCTCTCGCCCGAGCGAAACAGCTTACGCGTGACGACGATTTCGCCGGGCCGGCGGGCCGCCTTTTCCGTCGTCCCGTTGGCCGCCTTGGCCGCCAGATACGCCTCGGGATCGAGAAGCGTCATGCTTACCGACGCCATCCCCGACGGCTTGCGGGTGCGCGTGCCGCTGAAGATCACGTCCTGCATGCGCGCGCCACGCAAGCTCTTCGCCGACCGTTCGCCGAGTACCCAGCTAATCGAATCACTGATGTTCGACTTGCCGCACCCGTTGGGGCCGACGATGGCCGAGATGCCGCCGCCGTTGAACGGCAGCTCCTGACGGTCGCAGAAAGACTTGAAACCGGTCAGTTCTATTTTTTTCAGCTTGAGCAAGAGACCCAGACCTTTCGAGGGTGAGTGCACGCACCACCCCCGCACGGAACCCCGCCGCTCCCCAACTTTGTGATCCTCATTCTATCGGAGCCGGGAAGGGGTCAGAACCGGGGGCGCAACGGCACCCCGTTCGCTGTTATCCTACTCTGAAGAAAGGGCTTTGTAAAGACAGTCGACAACAATATCTTGAGTTTTCTTGGGCTCAGCATACGAGATATAGCAGTCCGGTTCCAGCTAGGGCGCTGCCTGTCAATGGGATATAATCGAGACCTTCAACCATGACTTTAGCTTGTCGCCTGTGCGTGTTCATTTTGGCCTTGGGCCTCCTTCCCGTTGCCGCCCAGACATCCAACTTCCTGACCAATATCCGGCAGTTGACCTTCGGAGGGCAGAACGCGGAAGCCTACTGGTCGCCCGACGGCGGCCAACTCGTCTTTCAATCAACCCGCGGCGAGCATCGCTGTGACCAGATCTATGTGATGAACGCCGACGGCGGCGACGCACGGATGGTCTCGACCGGCAAAGGCGCGACAACGTGCGGTTACTTCCTGCCTAGCGGTCGAGACATCCTGTTCGCGTCGACCCACCAGGGCTCGCCGGAGTGCCCGCCGCGCCCGGACCGCAGCCAAGGGTACGTGTGGGCGGTCTATCCGAGCTACGACATTTATGTGGTCGGCAGCGATGGCAAGAACCTACGCAAGCTGACCTCGGCCGACGGCTACGACGCCGAAGGAACGGTGAACTTCGAGACCAACCGCGTGATCTACACCTCGAAGGCCTCGGGCGACCTCGATCTGTGGTCGATGGCCGCCGACGGCTCCGGCAAGCAGCGTCTCACGACCAGCCTGGGGTATGACGGCGGTGCCTTCCTCTCACCCGACGGGAAGAAAATGGTCTGGCGCGCGCATCACCCCCGGGGCGAGGAGAACGTCAAGACCTACCAGAACCTCCTCGCGCAAGACCTGACTGCGCCGATGAAGATGGAGATCTTCGTCGCCGACTCCGACGGCGGCAACGCCAAGCAGGTCACCGAATTCGGCTGCGCCAGTTTTGCGCCGCAGTTCACGCCCGACGGAAAGCGGATTATCTTCTCGTCGAACAAGCACGACTGCGACAGTCGCCACTTCGAACTGTTCTTGATGGACCTCGACGGCTCGAACCTGCGGCAAGTCACCGATTTCGGCGGCTTTACCTCGTTCGCCGAGTTTTCACCCGACGGCAAGCGGCTCGTGTTCACCTCCGACTGGAAGGCCACGGGCCGCTACGAGTTCAACATCTTTGTCGCCGACTGGAAACAGTAGCGGCTTGGTTCACCTACCACTATCTGATTACAAGGTAGACATCGCGGTGTGACCTATTCGACCGCGTATGGCGGGGCTGGCGGCGACGGGTGGCGAGACCCTGGCCGGTACAGGCGAGGCCTCTTGCGGCTCCCCCGAGTCGAAGCACCGTTACCACCACGAGAGTGAGCCTCACTGCGGCTGGTTTTCAAGATCACTCACACTGTACTCGCCGGCCAGAGACCCTTTCCGCATAGGGTGTCAGGGTGTCGAGAAACGCTGTCGAGACACACTGTCGAAGAAACACGAGAAACGCTTGGCTGGCCCCAGGTATTGTGGTAGGCTCGTTGCAGCGATGGTCTGTCTCCCCAAAATCGGTTAGGGACAAGGGGGATCCATGAGCGCAAAAAGCATAGCATTTCTCGCTGTGGCAATGTTGGCCGCGACACCCATTTGGGCGCAGCAGCAGGGCGGTGGCGGCGGTGGTGCAAGCCGCGGGGGCGGCGGGACCACCACCCCGCCTACGCAACCCACAACGCCTGGCGGGCAGCAAGGGGGACAGCAACGACAGGACCAAAGAGGCACCTTCGGCCAGCAGCAGCCGCAGCAGATGCCCGAGATGCAGCGTCCGCTGATGCTCAGCGGCAAGATCCAACTCGACGACGGCACCCGGCCGCCCGACTCGGTCACGATCTATCTCGATTGTGACGGCCAGCGCGTCCCGAAGGGCTACTCCAATCCTAAGGGACATTTCAGCGTCGACCTCAGCGACCGCAACCAGATGGCGTTCGCCGACGCCAGCTACTCGGGCGTTCCTAATACCAGAGGCCAAGGCGGCTTCGGCAGCAGCGGAGGGGCTTTTGGCGGCGCCTCCCTGGCGGGCCGCCAGTCGGGGCTTGGCCAATACAACCTGTTCGGTTGTTCGCTGCTGGCGGAGTTGGCCGGCTTTGTGTCCGAGTCGATCGAACTCGGATCGCGGAGCGTCTTTGACAATCCCAACGTCGGCACCATCATCCTGCGCCGGCTGGAGGGAGTTGAAGGCACCTCGATCAGCTTCACCAGCTACTCGGCTCCCAAGAAGGCCAAGAAGGCCTACGAGAAGGCTTCCAAGGAAGTGCGCAAGAAGAAGCCGAACTTCGAGAAGGCCCAGAAAGAGCTCGACAAGGCGGTGGCCGAGCATCACCAGTTTGCCGCTGCCTGGAACCTGCTGGGCAAGATCCGGCTACGGCAGAACGATGAAGCCGGAGCCCAGGAAGCGTTCGAGAAGGCCGCCGAGGCTGATCCGAAGTACTTGGAACCCTATCCTCACTTGGCGCGGATGGCTCTACAGGGCTCGCGGTGGGACGACGCCATGCAGCTCTCCAACCACCTGCTTCGGCTGAATCCCTACCTAACCGAGGCGCATTACTTCCAGGCCGTGGCCGAGTACAACTTGGGCCGCATCGAAGCCGCCGAGAAGTCGGTGACGGAGTTCCAGGCCAGCGAGAAGGCTGCGATGTTTCCGCAGTCGAATCAGCTGTTGGGAATGATCTACGTCAAGCGCGGCCAGTATGAGCCCGCCGCTGGCGCGTTTCGCGCGTACGTGACGGCGCAACCGAACGCGCCGCAGGCTGCCGACATCCAGAGGCAGCTCAAAGAGTGGGAGGCACTGGGCGTGATTGCGGCGCAACAACAAGCCCAGGCCCAACCGCCGACCGCCAAGTAGCCCCGCGGGCGCAAGAACTCGGCCCGTTCGCGACGTCGCCTCTCCGCCGCGCCAAGCGCAAACATTGCGTTAACGGCCCGTTGGATTCGAGAGCCCGTGATGGGTTTGTCTCCATGGGTCTCCGAGTCCATCCCAACGGATCGCCGCTATTGCCGCGTCGCCAACTTGAGGGGAGTGTATGCACTTCGCCTGCTACAACTTCCGTCGTATCTCCACTTGACGCTGAAGGTCACGCCCGCGATGGAGTCGGGCTTGACCGATCATGTCCGGGGTAAATATAACGGTTTGTCGAACTTGGACTTGACAGAAGAATGCTCCCAGTGTATAAAAAGGGAGTAGGTGGGTCGCAAATGAATGCGATCCCCGCAAGTTATCCGCTACGCTCGTAGGCGAGCATTATCCAGGGCCCCCAGTATTCACTGGGGGCCCTTTTAATTGCCATGCCGAAGACTCTAGCCGTTCTCATTGATGGCGGGCACCTTCGCGTCTATGCGAAGAAAGCCGGTCATGTCTACAACCCAGAGTTCATCGAGAAGGTCGCACTAGAGTGCGCCGCAGACGACGAGGATATTCACAGAGTGCTGTACTACGATTGTGCACCTTACAAAGGCACAACGAAGCTGCCTGTGTCGGGCAACGAGGATCAACATCGTGGGTCGGATGCTTGGCTGCACGAACTCGCTCAGAAGAACCTCTTTGCGGTTCGTCGTGGAACCTTGAAGTTCAGGGTGTGCCGGTTCAGCCGGAACGGGAGAGCGAGCGCTCCGCGTTAGTGTAGATGCCGCCCTGCGGGCGGGGATTTTCAAGGCATCAGGGTCTATCGATCCGATAGGGTTTGGGGACGAGCGCGAAAGAGGACTTCCGCGCCCGTGGTCATCGTCTCGATGAGCCCGCCGGGCTATCCCTCGGCAGGGTTGCTTCCCAGCAGAGCCCGCTTCCGTTTCACCCGGCAACGCCATTGTAACTCCCACAGTCAAGCCGCCTGGCGACGCCGCAGCTGCCGTTGCTGTCGAGCCTGCTCCAGCTTGCGGTCGCGGGCGGCGTGGATCTCGTCCCGCCGTCCTGCCAGCAGGTCCTCCGGCGTCACAAACCAGATCGCGCTGTGCAAGCGCACCGTGTTGTAGTGCTCGACATAGCGCTGGATCAGCCGACGCGCATCCTCCGGCGTCAGCGGCACGCCCGGCCTAATACATTCGCTCTTCAACGATTTGTGCCAACGCTCCAACTTGCCGTTCGACTGTGGATAATAGGGCGACGTTCTCACGTGCGTCATCCCCGAGATACGGATGAATTCCTTGAAGTCCTTGGCGAGGAACTGCGGCCCGTTGTCGGAGATGAGGCGCGGTCTGGCATCCGGGTATTTCTCCTTCGCGGCTTGGAGAATGATCTCGATGTCGGCCTCCTTCATCGCCTCGCGCAAGCCCCAGTGCACAATCGAACGGCTGTAGCCATCCAGCACGCTGCACAGGTGTAGAACGTACCCGAGATGTTGATGTAGGAAACGTCGATATGCCAATGTTGATGCGGCTCTAGCGGCTGTTGGAAGCCCGTCCCTTTCAGCGACGTTTTGTCGTTCCACTTGCGCAGCAGCCCCGCTCGGCTCAACACCCGCCAGACGCTCGACGGGCTGACCGCCACGATGTCGGCGTCGAGCATCATGAACGTCAACCGCCGGTAGCCTTCCAGCGGATGCTGGCGATAAAAATCGAGGATGGCCTGCTTCTCCCACTCTTCGAGCCAGAAATCTCGGGGAACCCAACCGTTGTGCTCGTTGAGAGAGCCGTAGCGCCGGCGTCAGGAGTAGAACTTGCTGGGCGCGATGCCGAGCCATTGGATGAAACGCCCGGCGTGGATCTCGGTCTTGTCGGACCAGCGCCGCACGAAATCGACGATCTGGTCGCGCACGTCGGGCGGCGTCCATGTTTTGGTCAGAGTTCCCCAAGGCTTTTTTTTAACGCGATGTGCTCGGCCATCAACTCGGCCAGAACCTCATCCTTGGTCTGGATCTTCTTCTCCAGCCGCGCGATGCGTTCCTGTTCGGGCTGACGACGGCTGCGGTTGTTGGTCTGGAAGGTGGCGGCTCCGTTCTCAAAGAACTCCTTCTGCCAGCGGTAGAACACCGTCGGCTGCAGCGCCAGCTCGTCGCAGAGTGTTGAGACCGGCTCCTTGTCCAGCAGATGCCGTCTCAGGATGGCGACCTTCTCTTCGGCTGTGTAGTGTTTCCGTGCTTTCCTCATGCGTTCCCTCCGTTAGCTTACCGGCGGAACGCTGTTCTCCATTTCCAGCTGAGGCGGGACAAGGGGATATCGTTTGAAAAGCATCCCGTTTCAGACCGCTCGGCCACTGACCGATTCTGATTTTGTGCCCAACTTTGAGCAGAAGGGTGTAGACATGAGGATCGGTCTGGACATGGCCATATTCGCAGCCAACCGCTCAGTCGATGAGCTTGCATTGGTTACTAACGACACAGATTGCGTACCCGCAATGAAGCATGTCCGGAGAGCAGGACTGAGGGTCGTCTTAGTGGTCGTGCCCGGCTACAAACCAACAGCCGATCTGCTTGCCCACGCGGACCTAATCCGACACATCGACTGGCCCACCTAAGCACAGGCGCCGGCAACGCAAGATTAGGATACTGCCGACTTGAGCCTGTCGGTCGGAACCCACTATGCTTACGAGAATGTCCCGGGAACTGACCAGCGGGCGCCTTGCCCTTCTGCTCGGGCTCGCCGCCACCCTAGCCGGCTGCGCCGGGGACGATGGGCCGTTTCCCTCGCGCGAGTTGAAGCTGATCGTGCAAGCCTCGCCCGGTGGTATCTCCGACACCGTCTCGCGCTTCATGGGCAGCCTCATCGAGAAGGACCTCGGCGTGCCCGTCGTTTGCGAGAACAAGCCGGGCGCGAGCGGTGCGCTGGCCTTCTCTTACGTAACCAGGCGTGCGCCGGACGGCTATACGCTGGGACACGCGGCCGTCGAGATCGCCATGGTACGCACGCTCGGGTACGCCGATGTCGGCCCTGACAACATGGGCCTGATCTGCATGGTGTCGAAGACTCTGCCCGCGTTGGTCGTGCGCAGCGACGCCCCTTGGACGCGGCTCGAAGACTTTCTCGCAGCGGCCCGCCGCGAGCCCGGCGGTCTGATCATGGCGAACTCGGGCACCGGCTCGATCTGGCACTTCAATACCCTGCTGATGGAACAAGCCGCCGACATCCGCGTGACGCATGTTCCCTACGGCGGCTCGTCCGGATCGCTGACCTCGCTGCTCGGCGGCCACGTCGATGCCGTGATCGCGGGTACCGGCGAAGCGGCGGCCAACGTCCAAGCCGGGAGGCTGCGAGTGCTGGCGGTGTTTGACGAGGCGCGCTCACCCATCTTCCCTGACACCCCGACGACGCACGAACTGGGCTACCCCTTCGGGGCGCCCGCCTGGAGCGGGTTTTTCACGCCCTCGGGGGTCTCCGAGGAAGTCCGCCAGCGTCTCGAGACCGCGTTTCGCGAAGCCTTTGCGAGTCCCGAGTGGACGAAGTTGTGCGCCGAACGCGGCATGGAGGCTGTCTTTCTCGGAAGCGACGACTTCCGCGACTTTGCACTGCAGCAGGGTCAATTTTTTGCGGAGCGGATTCCGCAGCTTCTGCGGTTGGAAAGATAGGGACGGCGTTTGACAAATGAACCGGTCTGATCTCATCCTCGCTGCACTGTTCCTCGTGTTCGGCCTGTACCTGGTCGTCAGCGCGGCATTCTTGCCGGCGGGCGCGGGACGTGTCCCCGGCCCCGGCTTCTTCCCGCAGACCATCGGCATCGTGATTCTGCTGCTGGCGACGCTGCTGCTGGTGCAGGCCCTGCGGGGTAAGGGCAGCGTTGAGTTCCTCGTCGAAAACCACATGGCCATCGGCGGGGCGATCGGGCTGACCTTCCTTTTCCTCTTGCTGTGGGGCACAGGATTCTTCGCGCTCCGCACGCTCGTCTTCCTGACCCTCTTTTTGCGGTTCCTCGGTGAGCAATGGTGCCAGAGCCTGACGGTCTCGGCCGTGCTCACCGCGGCCGTCGTCGGGGCCTTCCAATACGGGCTGAGGGTTTCCCTGGAGTAGGCGTGACAGCGGACCTCCTCGAAGGCCTGATGGCCGTCCTGCAACTGAAGGTGCTGGGGTTCCTGGCCGTCGGCGTCGTGCTGGGCGCGATTTTCGGCTCCCTGCCCGGGCTGACGGCGACCATGGGCGTTGCGGTGCTCACTCCCCTGACCTTCTGGGTCTCCGCCGAGCAGGGCCTGGCGATGCTGCTCGGCATCTACTGCGGCGCGATTCCCGCCGGCGGCATCCCGGCCATCTTGATCAACGTCCCGGGGACACCCGCGTCCATTGCCACCACCTGGGACGGCTATCCACTCTCGCAGCGGGGCAGCGCCGGGCTCGCCCTGGGCATCAACGCACTGCTTTCGGCGATCGGCCAGTTGACCAGCATCTTCTTTCTGGCCGTCGCGGCGTTCCCCATCGCGCGGTTCGCGCTGCGGTTCGGCCCGGCGGAGTACTTCGGGCTGGCACTGTTCGGCATCAGTTTGATGGCCAGTGTTTCAGGCGAGCGCGTCGTCAAAGGGATGCTGGCGGGGATGCTAGGTCTGGCGCTCGTCACTGTGGGGCTCGACCCAATGACGGCCTATCCGCGCTACACCTTCGGGTGGTCGGAGTTCCTCGACGGCATCTCGTTCGTGCCGGTGATGATCGGGCTGTTCGGGTTAGCGGAGGTCCTGGTCCAAATCTCCGAGCGCCACGGCAAAATCGCGGACGCCCCCAAAGCGCTCGGCCGCGTCTGGCCGCGACTCGAACAGTGGAAGCGGATGCTGCCCGCCATGTTCACCGGCGCCGGGGTAGGTACCTTCGTCGGCGCCGTGCCGGCCGCGGGCGGCGACATCGGCTCGGTCATCGCCTGGGAGCAGGCGCGCCGCTTGTCCCGCGATAAGGAGAATTTCGGCAAGGGCTCAATCGAGGGGCTGGCGGCGAGTTGCGCCGGTTGCAACAGCGCGATCGGCGGCGCGATGACCACCATGCTGACGCTCGGCATCCCGGGGGACGCTGTGTCGGCCGTGCTGATCGGCGCGTTGCTGATTCACGGCATCCAGCCCGGGCCGCTATTGTTCCGCGACCACCGCTCGTTTGTTTTCAGCTTGGTGTTCCTGATGGCGTTCGCGGCGGTGCTAATGATGCTGATCGGCCTGCTGGGCGCTCGACCGCTGGCACGGGCGATGCGGATCCCCAACCCTTGGCTATGGGCTGGGATCGTGCTCTTCGGCACGGTCGGCTCCTACGCAATGAACAACGCCGTGGTTGATGTATGGATGATGTTTGCCGCGGGCATTGTCGGGTTCTTGCTGCGCAAGGCCGATGTGCCGCTTGGGCCTCTGGTGCTTGGGTTGATTCTCGGCCCCATGATGGAATCGAACCTGCGCCGGGCGCTGATCCTGAGCCGGGGTGATTGGCTGGGGATGCTCGAAAGCCCGATCCTCCTGTTCTTCCTACTAGCGACGGCGGCGAGCTTGATTCTACCGTTCGTAAAGAAGAAGCGAATCCCGGCCGCATAGGCCGTTCGTGTTTCTACGGCTCGGACTCTGAGGCCCGTTCCCAACCTGAGCCTTCGTGACCGAAGTCGAACCGCTCCGGGTGTAGGATCTCAGCCAGTATCTCGAGCGATTCGGCCAGTCGCGGCCCTGGCCGGTGGAAATACTGATCGCCGTCGGCGAGGTAGACCCGCCCGTTGCGAACGGCTTGCAGTTCCCGTCAGCCCGGTTGCGACGCCAAGACCGGCAGGTCCTGCCACGTGCGCGCCAAGTCGAAGCCACACGGCGATACCAGGATCACGTCCGGGTCCTTCGCCGCCAGGTCGTCGAACTCGATCCACGGCGAATGCTTGCCCGCGATCCCAAGAACGTCATGGCCGCCGGCCATCTGCACCAACTCCGGCATCCAGTTCCCCGCCGCCATCAGCGGATCGGCCCACTCGATCGACGCTACTGACGGACGTGATCGCAACGCGCGCGTTCGTGACTCAATCGCCTGCATACGCGCTTGCAGCTCGGCCACCAGGTGTACGCCCGCCTCGGTAAAGCCCAGACCCGACGCTACGCGGCACACGTCTTGCCAGAGGTCGGCCAGGCAATTCGGCTGCACCGAGATGATCGTGGCGTCGAAGCCCGTGATCTCGGCCACCGCTCGCTCGACGTCGGCGAGGCTCACCGCGCAAACCTCGCACTGGGTCTGCGTGACGATATGAGTCGGCTTGAGCTCGCGCAACCGCTCGGGGAAGACGCGATAGACGCCGAGCGCGTCGGACGCGGCCGCCTCTCGCTGCGCCGACTTCACCCGCTGGTCGATCTCGCGGCTGCTGCCTTCGGGATTAAAGCCGGGCTCCGTACAAGCGGGCAGCGACTTCACCTCGGGCGGGTAGTCGCATTCGTGCGAACGCCCGACCAGCTTGTCCTTGAGGCCGAGGGCGCAGACGATCTCCGTGGCGCTGGCAATGAGAGAGATGATTCGCAAGGCAGTCGGCTTCGGCTTCCGTATGAGCCGCCCCCTCAGCTTCGGGGGTGATGTTCATCGTACACCTTGCGCAGGCGTTCTCGGAGCACGTGCGTGTAGATCTGTGTGGTCGAGATGTCGGCATGGCCCAGCATCATCTGCAAGCTCCGCAAGTCCGCACCGCGCTCGAGCAGGTGCGTCGCAAAGCTGTGGCGCAACACATGCGGCGTCAAACGACTCGTGACGCCCGCCTTCAGCCCGTAGCGCCGCAACAAGTGCCAAAAAGCCTGCCGCGTCAGTTGGCCTCCGCGCGCGGTCACAAACAGATACTCGGAGTGCTTGCCCTTCAGAATCTTCTCGCGCGCCTCGTTCGCGTAGGTCTCGATGGCCCCGAGCGCGACCCGTCCCACGGGCACCAGCCGCTGCTTACCCCCTTTGCCGGTCAGGCGCAGAAACCCCATATCGGTGTTCAAGAGGCCACGCTCGGTCGACACCAATTCCGAGACGCGCAGGCCGGTGGCGTAGAGAAGCTGCAGCATCGCGCGGTCTCGAAGCCCGAGCAGCGTCGCGGGGTCGGGCGCTTCGAGCAGGCGGTCGACTTCGTCAAGCGTCAGATGTTTCGGCAACTGCTTCCACTGCCGCGGCGAGGCGAGGTCGGCGGTCGGGTCGATCTGGATCTTGCCCTGTGCCAGGAAGTAGGTGTAGAAGTTGCGCAGCGTGGCGATGTGCCGCGCGATCGAACGGCTGCTCAGTTTGGCGCCATAGAGCGAATCGACGAACGCGCGCAGATCGTCGGCGCTGAGGTCGAGGGGTGCTTGGCGTTGCTTGGCCGCAAGCGCCTCGAGTTTGGCGAGATCGTGCCGGTAGGCCGAGAGCGTGTTGCCGGCCAGACCCTTCTCGGCGCGGCAGTAGAACAGATACTCCTCGACCTGTGGCGTCGAATTCACGTCAAATCGCTGTATATCAATAACTTATCTCACTCTACGGCTTGACACCAGAGCGGGGCGCATCATAGCATACAGGCAAGCAGGGGTTTCCCGCGTCCCCTGATGGCTTCGAGACACGAAGCCGATTTGGACTTGGCCAGTTCGACCACAAAGAAGGTCTGTGTCCGTTGTTTCGACGGCCGGATCATCGCGGGGTACGTTTCACCCCAGTCTTTCCTGCGCGCCGAGGGTGCGGAGATCCTCGACCGCTCCGCTCAGGTTCGTCTGATCCCCTATCAGGATATCCGCGCCGTCCTGTTCGTGCGCGAGTTCGAAGACGACCCCGACGCAAAACAGCGCAAGGTCTTCCAGGCACGCCCGAAGTCGGACGGGCTGTGGATACGCATGGGCTTTCGCGATGGCGAGGTTCTTGAGGGGATACTGCCGAACAACCTGCTGCAACTCGACGAGCGTGGCGTGATGGTGACGCCGCCCGACCCCAACGCCAACACCCACAAGATCTTCGTCCCCCGCGCGGCGCTCGACGACCTGAAGGTGCTGGGCGTCATCGGCAGCCCCGTCCGCAAGCCGCCGCGCAAGCGCGTCGAGCCTACCCGCGATCAGATGCCATTATTCACCAAGCCGGTCCCGGCGAAATAGGAACCCACCGATCGTTGACCCAACCGAGCCATGACCGTAAGGGAGTGGTCCGGTACGAACCCTGGGACCGCTCGAGGGCTGCTATAGCAGGGGCGGCAGGGTTGTTTCTCGCAAAGACGCTAAGGACCCCAAGCTCGCAAGAAAGACTCCACGCCTTCGCGTCCTTTGCGGTCCTTAGCGTCTTTGCGAGAAACAACAAACCCGCCCACCTACGGCAGCGCGCGTTTTGAATCCATGCCCGTCCGTGTTGACTTGGAAAATGCAGGGCCATGTCGGCCCACCCGGCTGGCCTCCGCTTCGATACCATTGAAATCCTAGACATGGCAACAGGGAACAGCAAGGCCGTCGTTGCGGCTATGATCGCGAATGCCGGCATCGCCGTCGCCAAGTTCGTTGCGTTTGCGATGACCGGGGCCGCGTCGATGCTCGCCGAGGGCGTTCACTCGGTCGCCGATACGGGCAACCAGGCGCTGCTGCTTTGGGGCTGGGTCGCGGCGCGGCGCGTGCCGGACAAGCTTCGTCCCTTTGGGTATGGGCGCGAGCGTTATTTCTGGGCGTTCGTGGTGGCGCTGTGCGGAACTTATAATCGTAACCAATTCGCGCGGCCGCTACACGATGCCGCTTCTTTTACCGGGGATATACGAAATATCGATCGGAAAGGCGGGGTTCCAAACTGCCACATTCAGCAACGTCAAGTTGAATATCGACCAGACTCTCCGTTTGAATGTGATTCTCCAAATTGGCGAGGCGGTGTTTCAGGTCGAGGTCACGGACTTTGCGCCGCTGGTGGAGACGGAGACTTCGAATCTTGGGCAGGTCATCGACCGCCGCAAGGTCAGCCAGCTTCCCCTAAACGAACGCAAGTTCTTAGACTTTGCGCTGCTCGTTCCGGGCGCCCAGACGTCGGCGGACGGCTCGCAGAACTCTTTGGCTGGAGCGATCAGCGTAAACGGCGCCAGAGAGCAGTCCAATAACTTCTTGCTCGACGGCATAGATAACAACGCCCGCATTACGAACAGTTTCAGTGTGCTTCCTTCGGTTGAAGCCATTGAGGAATTTAAAGTTCAGTCGAGCAATTCCTCCGCCGAGTTCGGCCGCAGCGGAGGGGCGCAAATCAACGTGATCCTCAAAAGCGGCACCAACGATTGGCACGGGAGCCTGTTCGAGTTCGTCCGTAACCGTCAGCTAGATGCAAAGAACTTCTTCGACCGGCCGGATTGCACAACCACCTCCGCGCCTGGTAGCTGCGGCGACATCCCTCGATTTGATCGCAACCAGTTTGGTGGCAGCGTGGGTGGACCCATCGATCGCGATGGTACGTTCTTGTTCGTTGCCTATGAAGCATTGCACCTGCGGCAGGCCACCACCCGTCAAGCGGCGGTACCCTCTCAAGTCCAGCGGGAGTCGGCCTTCAACGCAGTCGCCCCAAACCAGAGGAATCCGGCCGGCGAGGCGATCTTGAACCTTTATCCGGCGGCAAACGTAGGCAGCGACTTGATAGCCTCGAACACGTTTGTCGCCTCGCCGTCGATTCGTAGCACCCTGAACCAGTTGTTGTTCAAAGTGGACCACCACGCCGGCAACAACGACACAATCGCCGGACACTACGCCTTGTCTGATCAAGACCGGTTCAGCCCCTACGACCTAACCCAGGCCTATACCAATCTCCCCGGCTATGGCACTTTCTCCCAAAATCGAGGCCACAATGCTCGCTTTACGTGGACACACACTTTCAGGAACCGGTTGATCAACGAGGCGCGTTTCGGCTTCAATCGCAGCCGCAGTGCAGATCTGCAGGAGAGTACAGGCATCAGCCGCAGTCAGGAGTTGGGCTTTCCTGATATCTCCGGCAACCCGATCGATTGGGGTTTCCCGAATGTCAGCCTAGCCAGATTCGACAACATCGGGGAAGCGACTGCGAGGCCCCAAACGGCAACGAGCAACACCTTCCACTATGTGGACAATCTAGCCTGGACTCCCGGCTGGCAGGGAGGACGCCACCAACTCAAGTTGGGTGCCGAGATCCGCCGCACCCGCGCCCCCGGGTTCGCCAACATCTTCACCCGGGGTCAATGGTCGTTCTTTGGAAGCATTAGCGGCGACCCTCTGGTGGACCTGCTGCGAGGCACGCCGGAACTGGCCATCACAGGAACAGGCGACTCGGCTGTCGAGGTATTCGCCACGTCCTTGAACTTCTATCTGCAGGACGATATCCGTGTCAGCTCCCGCCTGATCCTGAATCTCGGGTTACGCTATGACTTCAACAGCCCGCCGGTGGACGCCCGGGACCATTTGAGCGTCCCCGACTTCAGCCCAAATTCCATGACGTGCGAGCCAAAGCCCAATTGCCAATTTATTCAAGCCGGCACAAACGGTGTCTCACGTTCGACTTTCAGTAGAGATGCCAATAACTTCGCGCCCCGTGTCGGTTTGGCTTGGCAGCCCTTCGCCACGAATCGGCTGGTCGTGCGAACGGCCTACGGGATTTTCTATGACATCAATATCATGGGTCCCGATGCGCTCGGGGCTCTGAATCCTCCTTTTTTACGATTTACCGTGTTCCCCAACACAGGCGCCAATAACATCCAGAATATCGTCGAGCAGCCCGGGTTTGCTCTACCCTCTGTCTCGTTTATGTTCGACCCCAACTTCAGGGACGGCTTGGACTGGACCCCTACGGCGAGGCCAAGAAATTAGGGACGGGTTGCAGTTGACTGAAAAAGCATAGCGAATCCAGCCCAATGGGGGCATGATCAAGTTAGCCGGGGAAGCGGAGGCGGGCTCTGCTGGAGAGCAACCCGCCAAGGAATACCCGGCCGCAGACTCATCGAAACGATGAGGGCGGGGTGTGCGCCTACTCAGGCCGCATCCCGCCTTGTGCTGCGCCATCGGATCGATAGATCTGCTCATGCCTTACGAAAACTCAGGCGGCGTCAGCCGCCTCTTCCCACAGCCGCTCATACTCTTGCGGCGGCCGGTAGCCCAGCGACGAATGCAATCGTGTGCGATTGTATTCCTGCTCAATATAAGCCCCGATCGCGGCCTGCGCCTGGGCCAAACTTTCATACTCGTTGCAGTTGACTTCCTCGCTTTTCAAAGTCTTGAAAAAGCTTTCCACGTACGCGTTGTCCTGCGGGCAGCCTTTGCGGCTCATCGATATCCTCGCGCCCGCTTGCCGCAGTGTGGCCACATAAGCTTCCGCAGCGTACTGCGAACCTTGATCGGAATGATGAATCCAACCCGGCGCCGGACGCCGGCTGCTCAACGCTTGGTGCAGCGCCGCCAGCGGCAATTCGGTTTTCAGGTTCGGACCCACGGCCCAACCCACCACGCGCCGCGAATACACGTCCAACACCACCGCCACATAGACGAAGTGGTTTCCCAATCGCACGTAGCTGAGATCCGAGCCCCACAGCTTGTTGGGACCCGTGGGTTGGACCTCGCGCGTCAGGTTCTCGTAACACCGCAACGAGTGCTTCGAATCGGTCGTTTGCGGAACGGTGCGGCGACGTCGCCGCAAGAGATTCTCTTCGCGCATCACCCGCTGCACGCGCTTGCGATTGACCAGTAGCTTTTGACGGCGCACCTGTTGGGTCGTCCGCCGGGTGCCGTAGGCCGGATGGTCCAAGGCGGCCTGGACAATGGCCTGCCGCAGTTCCCCGACCGGCTCGCGGTCGGGTTTGCCCTGGCGGTAGAGGCTGGCTCGCGCCAGCCCGCTCAAGCGGCACAAATCGCGTGCGCTCATGTTGCCTTGCCGCCTTGCGGCTCGTACTTCGTTAGCGACGCGCCGGTTCCACTGACGATGCTCGGCCGGCGCAGATCCTCGACACGCCGCAAGGCTGCGGACAAAAAATCAATCTCCCTGGCCTGGCGGCCGACTTTGCGTTCCAGCTCCGCGAGACGGGCCTGGGCTTCGCGGCCGGGCTCGACGCGGGCGCTGCCGCCCGGACGCCGTCCAGCGCCGGGAAAAGCTCCCTCGACGCCGTAGCGCTCGACTTGTGCCAGCCAGTCGTAGAGCTTTTCGCGCTTCACCTCGAGCTCGCGTGCTAGAGCCGAGCCCGACTCGCCGGCTTCGAGCCGCCGGACGGCCGCCAGCTTGAACTCCTTCGTGAATCGTCTTCGAGACAATTGAACCTCCTTCCCGTTCCCTGGTTCATTGTCCCTTCTTTCCTGGTCTCGCTTTTCGGGTCCATTCCAAAACTGATCGGGACCCGCGACATCAACCAGCCCCGCCCGGGAAACGGACCCCGCCCTTTCCCGCAGTTCGGTACGATCGGATCGTTCGGGTCGCGTAACTCCAGTAACTATCATTCTCTGCAGCTTCGGGTGGAAAAGCGGTTTCATCAGGGATTCACGTTCCTCGCAGCTTACACCTGGTCGAAATCGATAGACGATACGTCGACGTGGCTTTCAGAAACGGCGGCGGAACCCGGCATTCCGCAGGATTCCTTTGACCTCCGGGCCCAACGCGCACTCTCGAACTTCCACGTCAACCATCGGTTCGTGCTGAGCTATCTCCACGAGCTTCCCTTCGGGACCGGGAAGCGCTGGTTGGAGGACGGTCGAGTGCTTCGTCACTTATTCGGCAACTGGCAGCTCGGTATCATTACCACGTTGCAGTCGGGCCGCCCCTTCACGGTAAACCGGGCTATCGACCAAAGCTTGACCGGCACCGAACTCGCCGCGTCGGACCGCCCGGATCAGATTGCGGACCCCTCCCAGGCCGGGCCGGTTCCGAATCATCCCGACCCGGCTTGCCATGCGACGGTTTCCCAAGGCGGACGGGCGGCAGACGTTGTGGCGGACCCGGCAAGCTGGTTCAACCCATGCGCGTTTGCCGCGCCAGCAACGCCACGGTT
This sequence comes from Bryobacterales bacterium, assembly GCA_965261065.1. Classification (GTDB taxonomy): domain Bacteria; phylum Acidobacteriota; class Terriglobia; order Bryobacterales; family UBA6623; genus JAKZVK01. The sequence goes on from OZ253444.1 coordinate 2,229,839, forward strand.
CGGTAACGCGGGGCGGAATTCCGTGATTGGGCCCAGCCTGAAGAACATCGATGTGTCTCTGATCAAACAGATCCCGCTTCGCCGAGAGAATCACCACCTGCAACTGCGATTCGAGTTCTTCAACCTTCCCAACCATCCGAACTTCGACATTCCCGACCGTATCTTCGACTCGGCCACATTTTCCGCCGCCCGGTCGTCCAATGCTTTTGGGAACAAACCTCCGCGGCAGATCCAGCTCGGGCTCCGGTACGCCTTCTAGTCCAGTGGGTTGCTAACAATCCCTGTGTTGGTGGGTTGACGCCGAACAGTTCTGCTCATCTTCACAAAACCGGTCTTGCGCAGCAGATTCTCAAACTGCGGATCCCCCCTGCGCGGATCTTCGAGTTTGCTAGGTCGCTTGCGCTGTGCGTCAGTGCCCGAACCCGACCCGGGTTAGGACCTTGTCGAACCGTGGATCCGTGCGCAGTACGTCCCATTCGAGTCCAGGCTTGATCGTCACAAGCAACGGATCCCGGTCGTCAAGCGCCCGATCCAACCATTGAAACGCCTGATCTTTGTCGCCAATACCTCCCGCTACGCATGCCAACGCGACGGCCGATAGGTACCCTTGGGCCCTCCGCTGCTTTAGCTGATCCAGCACTTCCAGAGCCTTATTCTTTCCGCCCGTAACGCCGTACGCCCATCCAAGGAACATTTGAGCTATGGGGTCACCGTGGCCCAAGAGGCTCCCCTTCTCAAAGGATTTCACTGCGTCCTCATGCGCGCCGGTTCCCATCTGGGCGACCCCGAGAGTTATGTATGTGTGGAACCCGTTCGGATCCATATCGAGTCCCTTGCGGCACTGTTGAATAGCTTGATCGTACTGGCCCGCTCGGCTGTGTGACGCAGCCAGCGTATTACCCGGCGAGAGTGGGTCAATTTCAAGGGCTTTCTTCGCTTCAACGAACGCTTGGTCGAGGGATCCAGTGAAATAGAAAAAGCGCGAATAGGACCAATGCGCTTGCGCGTAGCGCGGGTTAAGCTCGATGGCCCTCTTGTACCCACGCTCGGCGCCGGCCCAGTCCCATCTGAACCAGAAGTTACATTCCCCCCAGGCATTGTGGGCCTCGGCGAGGCTGTCATCGATCTCCAGCGCCCTCCGGGCTTCCCACTCTGATTTGGGTACAAGTTCTCTCGGAGCGACCCAGCCACGGATCGTCAGGCCGCCGTAGGCGTATGCCAATTCCGTGTACGGCTCAGCGAAGTTCGGGTCTTTCTGCTTGGCGTGCTCTAGATACGTGATGGCCGCCTTGATCCCCGGCGCCGTCTGTTTTCTCCACTCATAGCGCCCTTTCAACAACAGGTCATAGGCCTCGAGATTGTCGGTGGGGCGCTTCACGAGCGGCTGGCCCAGACTTGTCGTCAGATTGACCTTTAGCTTGTCGACAATCGCCAGGGAAAGCTCGTCCTGAATATCGAAGAGGTCTTCCACAATCCGGTCGTACCGCTCCGACCAAATCTGGTAGCCGTCATCGATGCTGGTCAGTTGGGCCGTGATTCGCAGCCGCTTGCCCGACCGCCGGACACTTCCCTCGAGGACCAAACCTACGTTGAGCTTTTCAGCCACCTCCCGAAGGTCCGGATTAGACCCCTTGAACAGAAAGGTTGAGCTGCGGCCCGGGACCCTCAAGCCTTCGACTCGAGCCAGCCTGTTCAGGATGTCTTCGGTGATCCCGTCGCTGAAGTATTCGTCTTCCTCATCCCGGCTCAGGTTAACGAACGGCAGGACCGCGATAGACAGGGGCGGCCCGGCGGCCCGCGAGGCTCTTCTCGACCCCCTACTCGCCAGTCCCGTGTCAGAGGTCAACTGCCGGCGGACTGCCCGCAGATCCACCAGCAACTCTTCCACACGCTGGTAGCGCTCATCGGGGCGCTTCTCCAGACACTTGTTGACAATTCGCTCTAGCTCCATCGGAACGCCGCTGCGCAACCCCGTGATGGCCTCGGGTTGCTCGTTCAGCAGCGAGTAGACAATCACTTGCTCGTAATCACCGCGGAACGGCAGCTGCCCCGTGACCATCTCGTAGACCACCACCCCCAGCGACCAGATGTCGGTGCGGTGGTCCACCTTGACGCCCTCGGCCTGTTGCGGCGACATGTAGGCGACCGTTCCCAGGGTCGTCCCTTCTTTCGTGATGCGGGAATCCGCGACCGACAACTGCGCCAGGCCAAAGTCGGTCAACACCGCCCGGCCGCCCAAGGTCAGCATGACATTGGCCGGCTTGATGTCGCGATGGGAAACACCTTTGCCGTGCGCCTCAGCCAAGCCCTGGGCGACCTGGACCGCGAGATCGAGCAAGCGCTCGATATTCAGCGGTCCAGTCCTGATCTCGTCGGCCAGTTCGCGGCCTTCGAGATAGGCCATGGCGATGAAGGTCTTGCCACCGACCTCGTCGATCTCGTGGATCGTGCAGATGTTGGGGTGATCGAGGGACGCCGCGGCCTTCGCTTCGCGAAGGAAACGCCGCCGGCCCTCGTCGTCGGAAACCAGGTTGGCCGCGAGGAACTTCAGCGCGACCGTTCGGCCGAGCTTCGTGTCCTCGGCCTTATACACGACCCCCATTCCGCCCTCCCCAATCTTTTCGAGGATGCGGTAGTGAGAGATGGTTTGGCCAATCATGCGCCGCGCTGACCTGATGCAATTGTACCGCCGCAGGACAGCCGGAGATTACACCCTGCCCCTGGCAGCCCGTGGCAGAAGTACATTCCATGGGAGAAGTGTTTATGGCAATAGGACGCCGAGGTCTTGGACGAACTGGCTCAGTTCCGTTCTCCTAGCCGGTCGGTAAGGCTGAAGAGCCCTCGATCCAAGCCGTCTCAAGATTGGCTTATGCATAGTGAAAACAACACTCTCGGTAAACGATTCGGACGGATGGCCTGCCCGCTGGTGGGAGCGACGCCGAGCCTGCTGATAGCCAAGGAAATCCGACCCTCCCGCCGGTGGGGTTTGGATACGCGAACCACGGGAAAGTTCCCCATTGGCGGCAACTGGAAGACGGTGGAACCACACACGTACGTGAAGCATCCATCAGGTATGAGAGTTTTCCTCGCAGGCGCCACCGGCGCCGTCGGGCGCTGCTTGCTGCCTCGCCTCGTGCGAGACGGGCACGAGGTGACAGCGATGACCCGTTCGCCGGATCGCGCGGACTGGATTCGCTCGCTGGGAGCACAGCCGGTGGTGTGCGACGTCTTCCGCAAGGACGAGCTTTTTCGGGCCGTTCAAGCAGCCCGGCCCGAGGTCGTGATTCACCAGTTGACTCGCATCCCCGCGCGGATCAACCCTCGCCACATCGCCCGGGACTTGGCCACGACGAACCGGCTCCGTACCGAGGGCACGTTCGCTTTGGTCGAAGCCGCACAGGCCGCCGGTGCTCGCAGCTTCATCGCCCAGAGCGTCGCCTTCTTCTACAATCCCAACGAGCGCACGCCCGTGCCGGAAGACGACCCGCTGGACTCCACGATTCCCGGCGCCGGTGAAATCGTCGACGCCCTGCGCGTACACGAGCACGTTGTTTTGGGTGCGTCCCGCATGGAGGCCGTCGTTCTCCGCTATGGCCAGTTCTACGGGCCCGGAACCTTCTACGCCTCGGATGGCAGCTTCGCCGAAGACGTGCGGCGGCGGCGCGTCCCCGTCGTGGGCGAGGGCGGCGGCGTGTTTTCCTTCGTTCACGTGGACGACGCAGCCGCCGCGGCCGCCTTGGCCGTCACCAGCACCGAACCCGGCATCTACAACATCGTCGATGACGAGCCCATGCCGGTGGCCGAGTGGTTGCCCGACTACGCTCGGTTACTCGACGCCCACGCCCCGTTCAAGGTGCCGGAGTTCGTCGCCCGACTTGCCGCCGGACCCTACGGACGCTTCGTGATGACCCGGCAACGCGGCGCTTCGAATCACAAGGCCAAGCAACAACTCGGCTGGAGCCCACGTTTCCGGAGCTGGAAAGATGGTTTTCAGCAACGCGCCAGAGAAGAGGGACACGGCGAAGAGGGACCCGGACAAGTGGGACAACGAGAAGTGGGACAACGAGAAGCGGGACATACAGGGGTCCCATCCCGAGCTGCCTGAGCCTAACCGGGCTAGTCACTCACGTAACGTGGCAGGCCGGCGGCTTGTACCGACTGGTCCTTCTTCCAGGGCTCCAGCGCGGCGAAATCGACCGACGCATACCGTTTCCGCAACGCGCTCATCCGGTCGGTGCTGAGCTTTGTATGGCTCACGGCCAAGCGGACATCGGCTTCGACTTGCTCGACCGTCGTACACCCGAGAATCGCCATCGAGATCGGCAGCGACCATGCGTAGTTCAGGCAGTCGTCGAGCGGAGCGACCTTGTTCTCCACCAGCCCTCCCGCCCCGGTCGTCTTCATCGCGATCACACCCATGCCTTTCTCCCGCGCTAGTGTAGGGCACCATAAATACTGTAACTTATATTGGCTTCCCATCGTCTCTATTAACAGGAGGCATGGGATGCGAAGAGCACAACCAGTAACTTTGAACACAGCGCAATGCAAGCAGTTGGACCGCTACGCGCGCGGCCGCCAAGTCGCCGTTCGTCTCGCCCTGCGAGCCAGGATTGTCCTGCTGGCCGCTCACGGTCTCGAGAATAAGCAGATCGCCGCACAGCTCGGTGTCTCGCGGCAGTTGGTGGCCCGCTGGCGCACGCGCTTTCTCGAAAGCGGCATCGCCGGCATTGCAAAAGACGCCCCACGGCTCGGTCGTACACCTGCCGTCTCGAAGCAGAAAGTACAGCAGATCATCCACAAGACCACCCGCGAGAAACCGTCCAACGCCACCCACTGGAGCCGCCGCACCATGGCCGCCGCGGCCGGCGTCAGCGCTTCCACCGTGGGACGGATTTGGCGCGCCCATGGCCTCAAGCCCCACCGCGTCAAGACCTTCAAGCTCAGCAATGACCCGCGTTTCGCCGAGAAACTCGACGACATCGTCGGACTCTATCTCAATCCGCCTGAGCATGCTCTGGTTCTCTCGCTCGATGAGAAGTCCCAAATCCAAGCCCTCGATCGCACCCAACCCGGCCTGCCGCTCAAAAAGGGACGCGGCCAAACGATGACCCACGATTACAAGCGCAACGGCACGACCACCCTGTTTGCGGCGCTCAACACTCTTGACGGCAGCGTGATCGCCGAGTGCATGCCCCGACACAGCCACCAGGAATGGTTGCGCTTCCTGCGCTTAATTGACCGCCGCACTCCCAAGGACAAACAGCTTCATCTCATCGTGGACAACTATGCCACCCACAAGCATGCCGCTGTGAAGCGTTGGCTCGATCGTCACCCGCGCTTCCACATTCATTTCACCCCGACCTCGGCGTCGTGGCTGAACATGGTCGAGCGATTCTTTCGCGATCTCACCGTCAAGCGCCTGCGCCGCGGCGTGTTTCGCAGCGTGGACGAGCTCGTCGCCGCCATTGACGACTACATCGCCCAGCACAACGAGCATCCCACGCCCTTCATCTGGACAGCGACCGCCTCCGACATCCTCGAGAAAGTCAAGCGCGGACGTGCCGCCCTGCATAAGGTGCAATCTGCTTGACGCACTACACTAGCGGCAGGGTGGTGCGCTCGAAGCTTAGCTCCTGGTTGGCGCCGTCGGTCACGCTCAGCGGGATCAGGACGGTGTCGAAGTCGTACATGCCGATCGCCTTGGCGAGCACGCGCGGGTCCATGTGGCCGGTGACGCCGACGTAGCGGATCTTGCCCGCCTTCTTTGCCGCCTCGATCATCTCCATCAACCCGCGCGGGCCGAAGATGAAATCAAGGTCCTCCTGATGCATGACGTTGTGGACCTGGTAGAGGTCGAGATGGTCCGTCTTCATGTTCGAGAGGCTTTGGTTGAGGTCAAGCTCGGAGTGCGCGCGCGTGCGGTGGCGGGTCTTGGTGCCGAGGTAGATCTTGCCGCGCACATCGGCCAGGGCCAGACCGTAGCGTTTCTGGCTGATGCCGTAAGCGCCGGCGGCGGCGGTGTCGAAGTAGTTGACGCCGAGGTCGTAGCAGCGGCGGATGGTGGCGAGCGCCTGCTTTTCGTCCCTCAGATTGCCGGTGCGAGCGCCGCCCAGGCCGATGATCGACACCTCGAGCCCGGTCTTGCCAAGCTTGCGCTTTGGGATCTCACCTAGGCTTTTCCCTGAGGCCACACCGGCGGCCAGCCCGCCGGCGGCGGCTTTGACGAACTCGCGTCTGCTTCTCGACATGCTGTTGCTCCTCGCTGCGCTCCCGCCGCGGTGCACGGCAGGTTTGCTGAACTCGTTTACCCCTCTATTAGAACACCGGCTGATGTGCTCAGGACGACGGCCAAAGTAGGGCCGCATGGTACAACAGGGGCATGAAGCGGGTTCCGGTCAACACCGCTAACGCGTCGTACGACGTGGTGATCGAGCGCGGCAGCGTGGAGCAGGCGGCAGCGCACTTCGAGGCCGTCGCGGCCGGCCGAAAGCTCTTCGTCGTCGCCGATCGCGAGGCGTGGCGGTACCAGGGGCCCCGCCTTACCCAGGGCTTGGAGGGCTACGACTTTACCCTGCTCGAACTCGAACTCGGCGAGCGCAACAAGCGGCTCGTGCAAGTCGAGACTCTGGCCGACCGGATGTACGCCGCCGGTGCCGACCGCGCAGCGTGCGTGGTGGCGTTCGGCGGAGGTATCGCCGGCGACATTGGAGGTTTCCTGGCCGCCGTCTACATGCGCGGGGTCGACGTTATCCAGGTACCCACGACGTTGCTCGCGCAAGTGGACGCCTCGATCGGCGGTAAGACCGGCGTCAATCTCGCCGAGGGCAAGAACCTTGTCGGCTCGTTTCACCAGCCGCGACTGGTGCTGATCGACCCCGATACCCTCGCCACTCTGCCTGAGCGCGAGTACCGCGCCGGGCTTTACGAAGTGATCAAGACCGGTGTCATCTGGAACCGCGATCTTTTCGACCTGCTCGAAGGACGCCGGGCCGACGTCCTGGCCCGCGACCCCAGCGTGTTGGAGACGATTATCACCGAGTCCGTCGCCATCAAGGCCGAGGTGGTCGGCCGCGACGAGCGCGAAGGTGACCTGCGGCGCATCCTCAACTACGGCCACACCCTGGGACATGCGCTGGAAGCCGAGACCGAATACCGCCGGCTGCTTCACGGGGAGGCCGTCGCTTACGGCATGATCGCCGCAGCCCACTTGGCCGAAGCAACCGGAATGCTGGCGGCCGAAGACCGCAAGCGCATCGAGCACCTCGTCCTTGAGTACGGTCCGATTCCCAGCCTCGAAGGTGTCCCGGTCGAGCGGCTGGTGGAGCGGCTGGGCGGCGACAAGAAGACTATTGGCGGACGGGTTCACTTCGTCCTGCCGACCGAGATCGGCACGGTCAAGGTGGTCAGCGACATCGATAGCAGCTTGATTCGCGAGGCCGCCGAGGCCGGACTCCGGGCCTTTGCCGCCGCTCCGGCGGAGGCGAACCCTGCGGTGGAGACGGTCGCTTCGAAGCTTTGACCCTCGGCGCGATGATCGTCGGAGCAATGACCCTCGACTCATGACCGCGCCTTCCGTCACTCCCGCACGCGTGACAGCCGGTGCGACGCCGGCGGGCGTCGATCCCGGCAACGAAACGGAAGTATCCCGCAACATTCGTGAGATGTTCGGGCGCATCGCCCCGCGCTATGATCTGCTGAACCGCTTGCTCTCGGCGCGGATCGATCAGCTCTGGCGCCGCACGCTCGTGCGCCGCGTCCGGCCTTATCTCGAGCGTCACGAGTCTCGCGTGCTCGATCTCTGTTGCGGCACCGGCGACCTGATGATCGCCCTCGAAGCCGAAAAGCGCAAGCGATGCGGCCCGGCAGCGACGCTCGTTCTCGGCGCGGACTTCTGCCGGCCGATGTTGACCGCGGCCGGCCGCAAGGTGCGGGCCAAGGGTCACGGCAACGAACTGATCGAGGCCGATGCGCTACACGTCCCCCTGCCCAGCGAGACGCTCGATCTCATCACAGTCGCGTGGGGCTTTCGCAACCTGGCCAGCTACGAGCGAGGCCTACGGGAGATGCACCGGCTGCTCGCGGCAGGCGGCTGTCTCGCGATTCTGGAGTTCTCGCAACCCACCAACCGCGTCTGGGGCCCGCTATTCCGGTTCTACTTCCGCCACATACTGCCGCGTATCGGCAACACTCTGTCGGGCTCGGGCAGCGCCTACTCCTACCTCCACAATTCCGTTCGCCGCTTCCTGACGCCGGCGGAATTGGCGGTCTCCGCGAAAGAGGCTGGCTTTCAGCGAGTCGAAGCCGTCTCACTCACCGGCGGGATCTCGGTGCTGCACCTCTGCTACAAGTAGGCCCGGCAAACCATGACTCAGTGGTCGAGGTGGGGCAGTTTGGCCTTGAAATTGGCGCTGGTTGCCGTCGCGATCAACCTGGCGGTGACGTTCTACCAGCGTCGGACCCGCCCGCGGCTCGTGCGCGAGCAGCCGAAGAGGAAAATCCACCTCGACCACTACACCTTCCTGCCGAAGTCGTACGTCACCGACTTCGAGTCGGCGAAGAAGCTTGTCGGCAAGCCGCTGTGGGTCAAAGAGGGCTATCGCTGGATCTATGAACCCGGGGAGGAGACGCTGGGGCCGCTCGAGAAGATCGTCCCCACCGGGGTGGCCCGCCGGGGCGGTCAAGTGGTGCTGCAGTTTGAGAAGGACGGCCGCCGCTGCAGAATTCCGATCGGCTCAGGCAGGCGCTTCTATGTCGATGAGATTTTTCTGCTCAAGAACCCTCGCGAGTTGTTCGACCACTGGACCGAAAAGGATTGGGCGAGGATCGAGAAGCACGAGGTCGCCGTGGGCGAGAGCGAATACCAAGTGACCTTTGCACTCGGGGCCGGCCAGCTCGTTAGCGCGTCCGCTCGCTCGGCGACCCGGATCGCAGATTACCGGCTGGGCGAAGACTTGGGGATTCTTCCCGTGCGGGTAACGTATCGCGACGGCTTTGTCGAGCGGGTGGACCCGTTGCCGTAAGGCGAACAACGGCTGCAACTCCGAGGCTCCGCTCTGAACTCCCATAGCACAGCGTCCGGCAGTCTCAGTTGCGTAGCTGACCGGGGCGTTCGCCAGCCTGGCGGCCTCGGGCACGGCATGCCGTGCCCCTACAGGAAACCCGTTTCAGAACACAACAATGGGGTGATAGACCAGGGGCAGCTTGGCCTCGGCAATGGCTACGAGCCGGCCGTGCGGGTCGATCGCTTTGATCCGCTTGGCTCCCTGTCCGGCGCCAAACGCCGACACGCGGAAGTCTCGGCCCTGCAGAATGTGTGCCGCCGTGACCTCATCGACGCGCCGAGCCGGTATTTCGAGCAACACCCGTGCGGCCGGCACCAGGGCCTCTTTCAAGCGCCCTTCGCCGCGTAGTGACTCCAGAGTGTCGAGCGTGTAGGCGTCGGAGATATCGAACTCCCCCATACTTGTCCGGCGCAGGGCCTGGACGTGCGCGCCGACCCCGAGCTTCCGCCCTAGATCGTGCGCAATGGAGCGAACATAGGTTCCGGCCGAGCAACGGACACGCACCCGCACCAGCGGCCCCTCGACGCTCAACAAAGCAAGTTCGTGCACCGTAACGTTGACCGGCTCCAAAATGACGGGCTGTTTCTTCCGGGCCAGCTTGTAGGCCGGCACGCCGCCGATCTTTTTGGCCGAAACCGGCGGCGGCGTCTGGACGATCTCGCCCCGGAACTCTTCCAGCGACGCTTCCATTTCGGTTTCGGATACCTCGGCGGCCACGGCCTCGGTGGTCGGCTCGCCGCCGGAGTCATAGGTATCGGTGGCAAACCCAAAGCGGAACTCAGCTTCGTAGGTTCGGTCGTGCTTGAGGAAGAACTGAGCCAGGCGCGTGGCCTTGCCCACGACCAACGGGAGAACGCCCGTCCCGATCGGGTCGAGCGTGCCGAGATGCCCAATGCGCTTGATGCCGGTCAGGCGGCGGGCCCGTTGCACGGCGTCGTGCGATGAAATGCCTGCCGGCTTGTCGAGTACGATGATGCCGTCCATGGAAGTCTCATTCTAGTAGGGCGTCACTGTTGGAGTCGTAGCGCGCGCCGGTGCTACTTTCAAATGCCCCTGCCGAGGCTAGGACCCGTACTTGGATGCATCAGGTTGCGCCAAGGGGTAACCGCGGACTCCCGTCCGCGGCTCGGAAGTGTTGGATAGCACGGTCACTGCGGGCCAGGGCGTCGAGCGGTCGTCAGAATCCCTATGTACGGATTTGGGCGATGACCGCCGTTTGTTTGCCACCCCCGAAGCGAAGTCCTACAATCGAGTCATGGGGCTTCAAATCGCCGACCGCGAGTTCTCTTCCCGCCTGATTGTCGGCACGGGCAAGTACCGCAGCTTCGAGCAGATGGGGCGCTGCCACGAGCTGTCGGGGGTGGACTGCGTGACCGTGGCGGTCCGGCGCGTGAACCTGACCGATCGCTCCAAGGAATCGCTGCTCGACTACATCGATCGCGAAAAGATGTTCATCTTGCCGAATACCGCCGGCTGCTACACGGCCGACGACGCCATCCGTACCGCGCGGCTGGGCCGTGAGGTGGGTCTTTCCAACTGGGTCAAGCTTGAAGTCATTGGTGATGAGAAGACGCTGTTCCCCGACAACGAAGGCTTGCTCGAAGCCACGCGCGTGCTGGTCAAGGAGGGCTTTGTCGTGCTGCCCTACACCAACGACGACTTGGTATCCGCGCGGCGGTTGGTTGAGGCGGGGGCAGCGGCGGTGATGCCGCTGGCGGCGCCCATCGGCTCGGGCCTCGGCATCCAGAACCACAACAACTTGCGCATCCTACGCGAGATGATCACCGAGGTGCCACTGATCGTCGACGCCGGGGTGGGCACGGCATCTGACGCGGCCGAGGCGATGGAGCTTGGAGCCGACGGCATCCTCATGAACACCGCCATTGCCGAAGCCGAAGAGGCCGAGAAGATGGCTCTCGCCATGAAGCTCGCGGTCGAAGCCGGCCGCCTGGCGTACGAAGCGGGGCGGATGGCCCGCCGCGCCTACGCCTCCGCCAGCAGTCCGCTCCTGGGCGTGATGAGCTAGCGCGGCGGCGCGTTACTTCTTCTCGGGAATCTTGATGACGATCTCGCCGGGCTTGGCCCAGCCGAGGTTCTGGCGGGCGATGCGCTCGATCGCCGCTCCGTCGGGTGAGAGTTCCTCGATGCCGTCCTCGATGCGGAGGTTTTCCTCCTGCAACTGTTGAAGTTCGCTCTCCAACTCGCGCTCCTGCTGCCACGACTGACGCAATTCAATCAGCCCGTCGTACCCGGCGAAGCGGAAGAAGGCCGCGGCCGCGACGAGGAGGCCCACGTATAGCAGGCGACGACGGCTACCGGCACCCAAAGACATTCGCTTTAGCCGGGTATCCACTTGACTCAGGTGACCCCAACATCTTGTAGTTGGGCTCACAGCGTCTTAGCGTCCCAATCGGCGACGATCGAGCGGTACGGCGTCGGCTCCACCGCCATGGCCTGCTGCACAAGGCGGTAGAAGAGCTTGCCCCGACTGCGTGATCTGCGCCGATTGAAGCGGAACACGAACTCGTCGAGATAGTAGTCCAGATGCTCGTGGCTGACCGCCCCCTGATGCGTGCCCAGCATCCAGCGCTTGAGTAGCGAGATCGCCAAGTGCACCCTCGGCAGTAGCTGCGAGGCCTGCTCGCGGCGGTTGTTAATCGAGATGATACGACGCTGGTAGTCCTTCTTCTTGAGCGGATCGTAGCCCGACCAGTTGTCGGTAACAACCACGCTGCCCGGCTCGACCGACTCCTCGACGAAGGGCATCAAACTGGCCGCCGAGGCGTTCTGAACGCGCTGCATGCGGATGCGCCCCAGCCCGGTGCCTCTCTCTTCCGCGGCGACTGCAATCAACGCTTTACGCTCGGTCTGCCGGCCGATTACCCCTTCTTCTTCAGCGCCCCAGTAGGTCTCATCGACCTCGACGAGGCCCGTCAATCGCTCCCGCCCCGGGCGCACCATCGCTCGCCTCAGCTTGTGCATCCAAGGCCAGGCGGTTTGGTAACTGCCCAGTCCCAGAACGCGCTGTAGACCCAGGGCGCTGGCCCCATTCTTCTGCGTGGTGATGGTCCACATCGCCCGGAACCACAGCCGCAGCGGCTTGCGTGTGTCTTGAAAGATCGTGCCGGCGGTGACGGAGGTTTGCCGCCCGCAGCGAGCGCATTCGAACCACACTTTGCGCACCGGCCAAGCGCGCTCATGCCCACACCTTGGACAGCGGAAACCCTCTGGCCAGCGCAAGGCGAACAGATAGTCGCGGCAAGCCTCCTCGCTCGCAAAGCGAGACTCGAATTCGAGTTGGTCGCGCGGGTAATCCTCCACCAAGCCCTACACTACATCTTGGGGTCACCTGAGTCAAGTGGATACCCAGCTCGCTTTATTCTAATCCCATTCCTTCGCGAAAGTGTCCGGCTGATAGAGTATCTTTCGTGGAACGTTTGTGAACCGCGCAAACCACCCTCGCTTTTTCTCAGGCAGGCGCGGCCGGCTTCTTGTCGTGGCGGCCGCTCTGGCCGGCGCACTCGTGCTCGCCGAGGCCGCCTTGCGCATCCATGCCTGGATGGAAGCACCGGGGCGAAACGACCTGGCCGGGGCGCCTTACACCCTGACGCTGTACGCTACCGATGGCGTCACCAGCTTGTCGGAACATGATGGACGGCTCAAGCTGATCCTCGACCCGTTTGTCACCTATCGCAACCTGCCCAATCAGCGCGACCCGTGGTTCACGATCAACTCGCGTGGCTATCGCGGCGCGGAGGTGGACAGCAGCCCCAGCACGACCCGCATCGTACTCGTCGGCGGTTCGGCGGCCTTCGGCACGGGCGCCTTGTCGGACAACGAAACCCTTGCCGCCGCGCTCGAGCGACGCTTCGACGGCGTGCAAGTCATCAACGCCGCGGTCAACGGGCATGTCTCGACCGACGAGCTGACGCTCCTGGAAAAGGAACTGCTGGACCTCGACCCGTCGCTCATCCTCGCACTCGACGGCTTCAACGACTCGCAGCTCGGCTACGTCTTGGCCGGTGATCGGACGATGACGAACTCGACGTTCCGCGACTTCGAAAGTCGCCTGATCGATTGGCGGACTCAGCGGACAAATCCTCTGTCGGCGAGTTGGGGGTTGGTACGTTCCCTTTTCCGGGAGCTAGGCGGCCGAGTCGAGAAGCTGGGACGGCTGCCAGGCCGCATTCGGCAGGACTGGTACGGCGAGATGCCCGACGACCACCTCGACGCCAAGCTCGCGATCTACACCCGCAACGTTCGGCGCATGGCGACGCTGGCCGCCGAGCGGGACGTCGGGTTCCTTGTCATGCTGCAGCCCCAGAGGCCCAACATGTGGCGCTATTGGAAGTATTACAGCGAGAGGTACAACCTCTTCCTCGAGCGGGCGGTCCAAACTTTCGAGCGGGAGGGGGTCGAGTTCTTGGATCAGCACGCCTTGGAACAGATCGAGAAGCCGCATTTCCTCGATGGAGACGACGTGCACCTCAACGCGGCCGGCGTGGAAGTGGTCGCCGACATCGTCGCGGCGCACATTCAGGACCGGGGCCTTTTGGGTCCGCCCCAAGAGGCCCCAGTGGAAGAGCCCGCAAAGTAGTTCGGTCCGAAACCACTATGCCAACTGCAAGGACGGCTCCGCCCGCTGCTCGAAGCCGGTTCGTTCGCCGCGCAACAGGCGCGGGTAGGCCGCGGCCGCAATCATGGCCGCGTTGTCGGTGGAAAGCAGCAGGCTCGGGAAGTACAGCGGATAAGGCAGCGACGTGAACCGCCGCCGCAACCCCGAGTTCGCGGCCACTCCACCGGATACGATGATCGAGCGCACCGGCTCTTCTTCCGCCGCCTTGACCGTGCGGCGAATCAGTTCTTCAATCACCGTCTGCTGAAACGAGGCGATTAGGTCGAGGGTCGCTTGCGGGGTCTCCTCAACAATGGGGTCGAGCGAGGCAGGCCGTCCCCGCGCAAAGAGGCGGCGTCGGCGGTCGATCTCCTCGTCCATGTCCGCCGCGCGAACGTGGCGCAGCACGGCGGTCTTGAGACCGCTGAAGCTCAAGTCGAGCACGTTGCCCTTCATCCGCGACAGCGGCAGCCGCACGCGCGAGGCGTCCCCCAACGGCGCCAGCTTGTCGATCAGCGGACCGCCGGGATAGCCGAGGCCGAGCAGCTTGGCGACTTTGTCGAAGGCCTCACCGGCGGCATCGTCACGGGTGCGTCCCAGTAGCCGGTAGCGGTAAACGCCCGCTTCGTCCAACTCGACGAAGAACAGATGGCTGTGGCCGCCGCTGACAACCAGCGCCAGCGCTGGGAATAAGACCTCTCGCCCCTGCTGCTTCTCCTCGAGCACCACGGCATGGATGTGTCCCTCGATGTGATTGACTCCCAGGAAGGGAATGTCGAGCGAGAGGGCAAGACCCTTGGCGAACGTAAGCCCAACGAGCAAGGATCCGACAAGGCCCGGGCCTCGGGTCACCGCGATGCCGTCGAGATCCGCGTACGCGATGCCGGCCTCTTCGAGCGCTTGCCGCACCACGGGGACAATCGCCCGCAAGTGCTCCCGCGAGGCCAGCTCGGGAACCACGCCTCCGTAGCGATAGTGCGTTTGTAGCTGCGAGGCAATGACATTGGAGAGCAACCGCTTCCCCAACTCGACGACGGCCGCAGCCGTCTCGTCACAGGAACTTTCTATGCCGAGAAGGTATCGTGGGGAGTTCATCAGGTGGCGGGGTCCACAGAAAGGAAAACACCCCCGGGGGCGTCAGCCAGCCGAGGGTGTTTTGGAGTCGCGGACCAGGGCCCGGATTTCTCATCACCTGACGGTCGAAGCACACGATAAGGCCGCCATTGCGTCGTTGCGCTTGCTCGCCGTGCTCAACGTACAATCAGTACGCCTCCGCGCGCCAAGCTTCGCGCGCCTCGCACTGGCGACCTTCTCACGCGCTTCGCCTCGCCACGTGATGAGAAATCCGGGCCAAGTCCGCGCGTACTGAAAATAGCCGAATTGGTGAGATGGCCGGTCCACAGGAATCGCGTCCCGTTCACTGGAGCGGGCATCTGAGCAATCGAGCTTGAGCTCTAGCTGTCGGCCACCTCACAAGGACTACTACCAGGTTCATTCATTTGCTAGATCACCTCCTTTCGCCAGTGTTAGCTACATGCTACGGTCGAAGCGATCGCGAAGTCAATGCTGGGCCATGTGAACTGTCGTAGCCCAATAGAAATGTCCCCCTCGGTAGCTCGATAGAAGTGTCCCCTTGTGTTTCTTGTTCGTAGGAGAGATATCGTCGTCGTCGGGGCTGTGGAACTGTGGGAATCGCGTAGCGATTTCCAAGGGGCGGTGGGAAGGGTGGAAAACCATCCACCGCTCCTCGAACCCGGTACTGCTGCCTCGAGAGATTTTCCACGCTTTCCATCCGACCCGGCATTTCCACAGCCCTCTTATGTATTCGCAGCCCGTTTTTTCAGTAACACAGCTCGCCGCCAGGGGTGGTTCGCCGCCGGCTTGCGCCCGCCCCCCGGACGCTGCTGTGGTGCTGGCTTCGTCCGCAGCTGTGGCGTCGGCGTGGCGATCACGTCGTGCTCGATCTCGTGCCCGTCAAACCTCACCTGCAAGCTCTCATCGCGCCACTGTTGGACCGTCACCCGTGCCCCCGCCCCCACGCCCTGGTTGCGTTTCGGCTTCAACTGCAAACAACGATTCTCGAAACGCACCACCCGGTCGTTGCTCACCACCCGTTCGTACTCGCAACAGAACACGCCTCGCAGCTCGGTGCCGCGGGGGAGCGCCTGGTGAAAGTCCGCTGCCGCCGCCGGCTCACAGGCGAAGCGCTCGTTGTGCTCGGCCAAATACTCCTCGTCGAGATAACGGTTCGCCGCCTCGTACTCGACGATCCCGCGCAGCCGCATCTTCTTGATCAGGCGGTCTTGGTGCGTGCCGTGATGGCGCTCCACTCGGCCCTTGGCTTGCGGCGAGGAAGCCGCCATGATCGTAATGCCGAGCTTGGCACACATGCGCCCGAACTGCGTCTCGGGCTTGATGCCTGCCAGCGCTTCCCGCGACGTCGGCTGGCGCTGGTAGACGTTTTTCCAGTCGCAGTACAACGCCTTGGGAACGCCGTGTTGACGTACCCAGGCTGCGAGCAGATCGGCCGCGGCCCAGGTCGTTTCCTGGTCCGAGAAACGGCACAGCGCCACACCGGTCGCGTCATCGACGAAGTTCATCAGACAGGCTTTCGGACCGCGTTCTTCCAGCCAGTGGTGGTGCGAACCGTCGAGTTGAATCAGCTCGCCGAAGTGCGCTTTGCGTTGGCGCCGGGTGCGATGCGGTTGGCGCTTGCGACGGCGGCTCCACAGACCCGCGGCGAGCATCCAGCGCCGCAGTGTTTCGCGCGGCACTTCCAGGCCGTGGTCGGCTGCCAGATGTTCCGACGCCAGCGTCGGCCCGAAGCGCTCGTGCCCCTCGCCCGCATAGTTCTCGCGCACCAACTCGAGAACCTGCTGGCGTCGCTTCTGATCGGCTCGGTTCGAAGCACGGCCGACGTTACCGTGCACCAAAGCCTTGGCCCCGCCCGCACGGTAACGCTTCTTCAGACGCTTCGCATGGCGGTAGCTGACCTCCAGCAGCTCGGCGGCTTCGGTCAACTTCAGTTCCCCTCGTTTCACTCGGCTCAGCACTTCGCCGCGCCTCAACTCCTTGGCACTCATCCATGTCCTTCCCACTCTCGGCTCCTCCTTCGGAGCCTCAGAGTAGGGGACATTTCTATTGGGCGTTCAAGGGGACATTATCATTGGGCTTCAACATGCTGGGCCATGTGAACGCGGGCCGAATTCCGTCTGGAGCACGCTGCTAGAATCGACAGCGAGATGAATCCGGTTTCGCCGGGATTGTCTCATTCCTCTCCTTGTCGGCGACCGAACGAGATCCCGAAACGAGATTCACTATGCAAGCTCTGAACAATACGAACCTAGTCCGCGTTGCTGTTCTTCTGCTCAGCGTCCTCCTGCTGGCTTCCGGCCCGGCTTGGGCCGCGACGCCTCCCACCCCTGACGAATTTGCCGGCTTCCCGATCGGTTCCGACGGCAACCTGCTGCGCTGGGAGAAGATCGTCGAATACTTCCGCACCGTTGCCGCCGAAAGCGACCGGGTGCAGGTACAGGACTTGGGCAAGTCGACCAACGGCAACCCGTTCATCATGGCTGCCGTGTCGGCACCCGCGAACCTGGCCCGGCTCGACGAGATCCAAGCCACGCAGCACCGCCTCGCCGACCCTCGCAAGCTCAGCGACGACGAGATCGAGCAACTGCCGTGGAACTCGCCGGTCGTCGCGTTGATGACCTGCAACATCCACTCGACCGAAATAGCCTCCTCGCAGATGGCGCTCAAGGTGCTCTATCGGCTGGCGACCGAGGACTCGCCTTGGGTGCGGAACGTGCTCGATCACGTCGTACTGCTGCTCGTGCCGTCGTTCAACCCCGACGGACAGATCATGGTGACCGACTGGAACAACCGCGTGCGGGGAACCGAGAACGTCTGGTCACCGTTGCCGTGGATCTATCACCCCTACACCGGCCACGACAACAATCGTGACGCCTTCCTGATGACGCAGGTCGAGGCGCGCCTGATGAACAAGGTGCTTTACCAAGACTGGTTTCCGCAGGTCTACCTCGACCAGCATCAGATGGGCAACGCCGGGATGCGGGTGTTCGTGCCGCCTTTTACCAACCCCATCAACCCAAACGTCAACCCGATCATCTGGGCGGAGATGGGGCAGTTTGGCCTGTCGATGTTCGCGAGGCTTCACGAAGCCGGGCACTCGGGCATCGGCTACAACATCAACTACACGAGCTGGTGGCAGGGGGGCTTCATTCGCGCGGCGTGGTACCACAACATTCTCGGCCTGCTGACGGAAGTGGCCAGCGCCAACTTGGCCAGCCCCGTCTATCAGGAGACGACCGAGCTGTGGAACGAGCCCAGCGACGCATATACCACCGAGCAATGGACCAAACGCCGCGAGGAGGACCCGAACGCACCGCGTCCGGCGCCGCGTAACGTGGTTCCGCTGGTTAACTACCCGCGTCCGTGGCTCGGCGGCAAGTGGACGCTCAACGACATCATCGAGCGCCAGCTCATCATCGCCTACGCCTTTTTTGAGACCGCCGCGAACAACCGCGTGCAGGTGATCGAGAACCAGATCCGGCTAGGACGGCAGGCGATCGAGAAGGGCAAGCAGGGTGAGCCCTATGCCTACCTGTTCCCGCCCGACCAGCATGACCCGGGCGCGGCCTACGAGCTGCTCGAAGCCCTTGACCACAACGGCGTCAAGATTCACCGGGCCACGGAGGCCTTCAGCGCCGACGGTGAACCTTATCCTGCCGGCACCTTCGTGATTCCGCTGGCGCAACCGTTTCGCAACTATGTCGTCGACCTGCTCGAAAAGCAGGACTACCCTGATCCCGGCGACCTGCCACTGGGCGCGATGCGGTCTCAACCCTACGACATCACTACCTGGACGATGCCGCTACAGATGGGCGTGCACCGGGTTCGGGTCAAGGACACTTTCGACGCGTCGCTGGCTCTGCTCGACGAGGTTCCACGTCCTCGTGGCAGCTTGGCCGGGGGTACCGGGAGCCACGGGTTCTTGGTGCGTCCGAGCCCAAACCAACTCGCGACTGCCACCAACCGGTTCCTGAAAGCGGGCGCCGCAGTGCGTCGTTTGAGCGAAGAAGCCACTGTCGAGGGTGAGCACTATCCGGCGGGGACGCTCTGGGTGCGTGGAGCGCCCGCGGACCAAGCGGCCGCCATCGTCGAAGAGTTGGGACTCGAAGGCCGAGGGCTAGCGTCACCGCTCGAGGTTGCTACGTCGCAAATCAACGAGCCTCGCGTCGCGCTCTACCAGCCGTGGACGGGCTCGATGGACGAGGGCTGGACGCGCTGGCTGCTTGAGCGGCACGAGTTTCGATTCACGCCGGTCCACAACGCCGACATTCTCCAGGGGTCTCTCGCAGAGCGGTGGGACGTAGTTATCTTGCCGGGCGACCGCGATGAAGAGAGCATTGTTGAGGGCCTTGAGAGCAAGTCCGTCCCCGAGCAGTACCGTGGCGGGATCGGCTCCGAGGGCCGGGCGGCGATTAAGGAGTTCGTGGCCGCGGGCGGCACGTTGATCACGATGGGCGATTCGACCGAGTTCGCCTTGCGGACGTTTGAGCTGCCGCTCAAGAACGCCTTGGAAGGCGTCAAGCAGTCGGAGTTCTCTTGCCCTGGCTCGTTTCTGCGTGTCCTGGTCGATCCGCAACACCCGATCGCGTACGGCATGCCGGACGAAGCGACGGTGGTGTTCAAGAACAACGCGGCGCTCGAGCCGGTACCGGGTTTCAGCTTCACCGATCTCAGGGTGATCGCCCGCTACCCCGGTACGAATCCGCTGCAGAGCGGCTGGATACGTGGCCCCGAGCACTTGCACGACCGTATCGCGGCGGCCGAAGTCGTGTACAAGAAAGGCCGCGTCGTGTTGTTTGCCTTCCGTCCCCAGCACCGCGCCCAGGCGCACAACACGTTCAAGCTGTTGTTCAACGCGATCCACTACGCCGGCGCAAAGTAGGGTGCGGCATGCCGTGCCCGCGCTTCCGCAAGCGTCAGTTGGCTTGGTTCTGGGGCCGGCCTTCGAGGAACTCGATCACGTTCTCGACGACGCCGCTGTTCAGCAGCTCCACCCCTTCCGGCGTCATGTCGGCGCAGTGTGGCGTTAGCACCACCTGCTCGCACGCGAACAACGGATGGTCCGCCGGGGGCGGCTCCTGTTCGTAGACATCGACGGCCGCGCCGCCTAGGTGACCTGAGTCTAAAGCTTCCACCAAGGCCGCGGTGTCAACAACCGCCCCGCGCGCCCCGTTGACCAGCAGCGCACCGGGCTTGATCAGACCCAACTCGCGCTTCCCAATCATGCCGCGCGTCTTGTCCGAAAGAGCTACGTGGAGGCTTAGGACGTCCGAGGTCTTGAGAAGCTCATCCAACTCGACGTATCGAACACCCAGTTTCTCTCCGCGTTCCGGCGAGGGGTTGAAGGACCAAGCGACGACGTCCATGCCGATCGCGCGGGCCAGGCGAGCCATCTCCGCTCCGATGGCACCAGTACCGATCACGCCTAGCAGCTTGCCCTGCAGCATCACATTGTTCTTCCGCGGCCAACCGCCCGCCTTCATCGCCGATGTGAAGAAAGCGGCCCGTTTTGACAGCGCGAACATCATCCCGAAGATGTGCTCCGCGACCACCGGTGCCGTGCGTCCCGGCAGGTTACACACGGTGATGCCACGTTCGCGCGCCGCGACCAGGTCGATCATGTCGGTGCCGATGGAGCACAGCGAGATCACTTTCAGCTTCGGCAGGTGCTTGAACTCGTCCTCGCCCCAGGTGACGGCGCCGCGGGTGTTCAAGATGACTTCGGCATCTGCGGCGCGCTTGACTTTCTCCGCTGATGACTGGGGTCGGTCGGAAAACAGGACCACATCCCCGTAGGGCTTCAGCTTCTCAAGGTGCGGCGATCCCGCGATCTGGACGGGGTGGTCTCCCGGAACGACGATCTTGACTCGGCCTTCGAATGCCAATGTGAATCTCCTGGGACGGACTTGCTTCGCGGCGCAACCGCAAACACACTAGCGTAGTCCAAGTCGCGTCGTACACGTCGCGTCGTTCAAGTCGTGCGCGCCTCGCGAGTGGATCGGATCGTCGCCCACGTTGGTGAAACCGGCTCTATAAAACGGTTTGCTACTCTGAGGCCAAAGGATTTCCCATGCGTATTCTTGTCGGTTTGCTCCTGTTCGCCTCGAGTCTTAGCGCTCAATTGAACCCGGCGCTGGCCAATCTGGCGCGCGACCCCAACGAAGACAAGTACATCGGCAAGAAGGTGCACATCGCCGCCGGCAATGACCTCTACATGCTTGCCTGCGCCGGCTGCCACGGCCCGAGCGGCGAAGGTGGCCGGGGACCCAGCCTGATGCTTGGCCCGGCGGCGCAGAACAAGCGGCCCACCGAGGTCTTCAGCTCGATCAAGAACGGCGTCCCTGGCAGCGACATGCCGCCGTTCCCGATGCCCGAAGAGCAACTCTGGCAGCTCACCGCCTACGTCCGCAGCCTCAGCCGTCCCGCCTACGAGATCGACGTTCCCGGCGACCGCGCGGCAGGCAAGACGCTGTTCTATGGGAAAGCCGGTTGCTCCAACTGCCACATGATTCGCGGACGTGGCGGCCATCTCGGTCCCGACTTGAGCAACGCCGGCTTGCAGAACTACATGTACCAACTGCGCGAGGGAGTGCTTGATCCGCACAAGCGCATCACGCCTGGTTTCGACCCCGTACGCGTCACCACCAAAGACGGCAAGACGCTCGAAGGGGTCGCCAAAAGCTACACCAACTATGCGGTGCAGCTCTTGGACCGGGAGGGGACGCTGCACATGCTCGACGCGCGCGACTTGACCGAAGTGCTGTTCCTGAAAAAGTCCTGGATGCCCAAGGTGACCGACAGCCTCGCGGAAGATGAAGTCCAGAACGTGCTGGCGTTCCTGAGCCGACAGGCGGCGCGCATACCGCAAACGTCCGAGGACGAGAAGGAGAACAACTAAGTTGAGGGCACAGAAGCTGGGTTGGTTCACGTTCATGGGGTATTCGTCTTTGGGCCGCCGAGGGCGGCTAGCCGTGGGCGGTCTCGCGCTGGCAATCGTGTCGGCTTTGACCCTCACAGCCCAGGTCACCTACGACGACCTTCTCAAGGGCTCCTCCGACGACTGGATCACCTACGCGGGCGACTATACGGCGCAGCGGCACAGCCCGCTCGAGCAGGTCACGACCAAGAACGTCGGTTCGCTGGTCCCGAAGTGGGTCTACCACGTGGAAGGCAGTTCGCGGCTCAGCTCCGTTCCGCTCTCCTATGACGGGCTGGTCTACGTCGCCAACGGTAATGAAGTTCACGCCCTCGACGCGCGCACCGGCCGCAAAGTTTGGCACTACCGCGAAGAAAACGTAGAGGGAGGCGCGCGGGCCAACCGTGGCGTCGGACTGCTCGGCGACAAAGTTTTCTTCGTCACCGGCGATTGCTACTTGATCGCGCTGCACCGCAAAACGGGCGCACTGCAGTGGAGCCACCAGTACGCTAAGCCCGAGGAAGGCTATCACTGCACCGTCGCCCCCTTCGCGTATAAGGACCGCGTCATCGCCGGCGTCAGCGGTGGCGACTCCGGCTGTCGGGGCTTCCTTTCAGCCCATTCGGCCGAGACCGGCGAGGAGCTGTGGCGCTTCTGGACGATTCCTGAGGAAGGTGAGCCGGGATCGGAAACCTGGGGGCCGAAAACGCTCCCCTGGGGTGGCGGCGGCACCTGGATGTCGGGTTCCTACGACCCCGAGCTGAACATTCTGTATTGGGGCACGGGCAACCCATGGCCTGACTTCTACGGCGGCGACCGTCCTGGCGACAACCTCTACTCCGACTCGCTGATCGCCCTCGACGCCGACACCGGGGAGCTGAAGTGGTATTTCCAGTTCACTCCGCACGATGTCTGGGACTGGGACGCTCAGGAGTTCCCCGTGCTGCTCGATTTGCCGTACAAGGGCAAGGACCGCAAGCTCGTCGTCCAGGCCAACCGCAACGGCTTCTACTACGTCCTCGACCGTGTCAGCGGTGAGTTTCTGCACGCCAATGCTTTCATCGATCGGTTGACGTGGGCGTCGGGCGTCGACGAAAACGGCCGCCCGATCCTGGTCTCCGGCATGGACCCGCAACCGGGAGGCGTGGAAGTCTGTCCCACGGTTCGCGGGGCTTCGAACTTCATGTCGCCTTCCTACAACCCGAACACCGGCCTGTTGCACATCGTCGTGCTCGAGGGATGCGACATCTATACCAGCTCCGCCAAAGAGCCCATCCCGATGGTGGGTTTCGCGGGCACCGGCGGCGAGAAGCCGCCGCGGCACACCAATCAGTTCTATATCCGGGCGCTCAACCCGGCCACTGGCGAGCGCGTCTGGGAATACCCCATGACCGGGCCCACGATCATGTGGGCGGGGACGCTCTCAACCGAAGGCGGCCTCGTTTTCTTCGGCGACGACGACCATCACCTAGTTGCCCTCGATGCCAAGAGCGGGCAACATCTGTGGCACTTCACCGTCGGCCAACAACTCTTCTCCTCGCCGATCACCTACATGGTCGACGGCAAGCAATACGTCACTCTGGTGGCGCAGACCGACGTCTTCACCTTCGGTCTGGCTGAGGAAACCAAGCCCGTGCCGGTTTTGTCGAGGAAGCGTGAGCCGTAGCGGTTACGCTTTAGGGTGGCTGCGGTCGTAGACATCCATCAGATCCTTCAACGAAAGCTGCGTGTACTTCTGCGTCGTCGAAAGGCTGGCGTGGCCGAGCATCTCTTGGATGGCGCGCAGGTCGGCGCCGTCGCTGAGCAGGTGCGTCGCGAAAGCATGCCGCAGGGCGTGCGGATGAAGCGTCGGGTCGCCGGAGAGCAGCAAGGCGTACCGCTTCACAAGGCGTTCGACGCTGCGGGATGTCAGGCGGCCCCCGCGCTGGTTGAGAATCAGCGCCTGCTGCTTCTCATGGCCGCGGACCTGTAGATACGCGTCCAGAGCTTCGGAGGCGCGCCCGCCAAAGGGGACGAGCCGTTCCTTGCGTCCCTTGCCGCGGACGCGTATCCAGCGTTCGTTGCGATCGAAATCGTCGAGGTTGAGCCCGACCAGTTCACCGACGCGCAAGCCGGAGCCGTACAGTAACTCGAAGATCAAACGATCGCGCCACGAAGCGACGCGCTTGCTCCCGCTGTCGTCCACGCCGCCGTCCGACACCTGCCCAGTCGGAGCCGAATCGACGATCGAATCGGTCAGCGTATTTGCCTCGTCGGGGGTCATCACGGCCGGCAGGGTCTGGGGCGTTTTCGGCATCGAGACCAGCTTGGCTGGGTTCGTCGCCACCCGTCGCTCGCGAACCAGGAACTTGAAGAAGGCCCGTAGCGCCGAGAGCTTACGCGACACCGAACGGTTGGTGTTGCCGCGCTCGAAGCAGTCCGCCATGAATTCGCGGATCAGCAGCGGGTCGATCGCCGCCGGGGCCGGGGGATGCTCGCCGGGCGGCGCGCAGTAGGTGACGAACTGGTCGAGATCCGAGCGGTAGCTTCGCAGCGTGTAAGGGGAGAAGTTCGCCCGCGCGAGCGAATCGAGAAAGAGGCCGGCTTCGCGTCCCAACTCATGGCCGGGGTCCGCGGCCGGCATCGCCTTACTGGGCGCCGCCTTATTGGGCAACTGGGGCATGTTGTTCGAGAAAGTACTCGAGCCGCTCAAGACCGACTTCGCACTGACGCCGCCGACGGCCTTTCCTGTCACGCCGAAAGCGCTGTTGCTCCTCCGGGGGTAGCGGAGGCAACAGGTCGAACGTGATGTTCGCCGGTTGGTAGTTATCAGGGTTCGCGCCCGAGATATAGGCGGCCAAGGCCCCGTGCGAGCTTTCCCGCGGCCATACCAGCGGCTCCAAGCCCTCAGCCGTGCGCGCCGCATTCCAGCCGGCCATCAGGCCGGTAGCCATCGATTCGACGTAGCCCTCGACCCCGGAGATTTGACCAGCAAAGAACACGTTGGGGTGCGTGCGCAAGGCCAGCGACGGCGTCAGCAGCGCGGGCGCGTTGATGTAGGTGTTGCGATGAATCTGCCCGTAGCGCAAGAATTCAGCCTGCTCGAGGCCCGGAATCATCCGCAGGATGCGTTTCTGTTCGCCGTATTTCAAATGGTTCTGAAAGCCGACCATGTTGTACGATCCGGCGCGCAGATCTTCTTGCCGAAGCTGCACCATCGCGTAAAACGATTGCCCTGTCACCGGATGCCGTAGCCCCACCGGCTTCATCGGTCCGAACCGCAGTGTGTCGACGCCACGCCGCGCCAACTCCTCAATGGGCAAGCAACCCTCGAAGTAGTTGGGGTTGTCGAAGTCGTGCCCCCGGTGCTGCTCGGCCTCGGTCAGCGCCTGGTAGAACCGCTCGTACTGGTCTCTCGTGAAAGGGCAGTTGATATAGTCATCGCTCCCATCGATCGACTGTCCATAGCGCGACGCGCGGAAGGCCACGCTCATGTCGATCGTCTCCGCGTCGACGATGGGGCTGATCGCGTCGTAGAAGAACAGCCGCTGGCTGCCGGTCACTTCAACGATCGACTGCGCCAGCCGGTCGCTCGTCAACGGCCCGCTGGCCACGATCACAACGTCGTCCAACGGGAGCGACTCGACCTCTTCGCGAACGATCTCGATCAGCGGCTCGCGTTCCATCGCCTCGCCGACACGCGCCGAGAACGCCTCGCGGTCAACCGTCAAGGCGTTGCCGCCCGGGACGCGCGCCTCGGCCGCCGCCCGCATCGACAGCGCGCCCATGCGGCGCAACTCTTCCTTCAGCAGCCAAGGCGCCGAATGGGGCTTCTCGCTTTTGAGGGAGTTGCTGCACACCAACTCCGCCAGCCCCTCAGTCTGATGCGCGGAGGTCATCACGGTAGGGCGCATCTCGTACAGCCGGACGCGGTTACCCAGCCGCGCAAGCTGGTAAGCCGCCTCCGGGCCCGCCAGCCCGCCGCCAATTACGTGAATGGTAGATCCGGTCATCTCATCCTCAGACGCCTGCTGAGAATCGTTAGCCCTTGGGAACCATTATAGGTTTGCGTGCTGGGGCCGACGCTCGAGGTGTCGTCACCCTGCGCCGCAGTGCCTACCGGGAATGGATCCGCGGCCTTCTGACCGCCGGCGGGTGCGGTCAACCGCACGAAAAAGTTGATGCAGCGAGAACGCGACGGAGTATACTTGATGCATCGAGAACGCTCGGGGTCAGGTGTTCGAGATCGTCCGCCCCGCGAAGAGCAGCAAAAACGGGCTCCGGAGCTGTTTGGGTGTGCGACAAATTTGTGAGGCTCAGGCCGCGCGAGCGCGATTCTCCCAGTAGTCGTCGAAGCGGTTGCTGAGCCGTGCGCAACGCAAAGCCGTGATAGCGTTCGCGCCGCGCACGCTCCAGAACATGCCCGAGCGCTTCAACCGACTCGCAATGACGGTGCGGCAACCCGCCTCGATCACGCCTGAGCCCACAAACAAGCCCTGCCGGCGAAACTCGCCGTAACGCATGCGCTCCGCATGGCGCTGGAAGTAGTCCGCCTCCAGCGCCAGCGGATGCGCCAACTCCGGGTCGTCGGTTTCGATCTCGCGCAGCGCAGTGACGAGTTGCTCGATGCGCCCCGCGTCGAGCTTTTTCTGCATGCGCCGCGCCCAACCGCGGAGGCGCTTTTGTTGTTGGGGAAACAGCTTCGACGCCAGCTCCCACAGATGTTCGCGAGCGTGATACAAGTCGACGATCTCGATCGCGCCGGGAAAGTATTCGTGCGAAAGATTCCAGATCCAGCCCGCACCGTCGCCAAGCACGACCTTCTTGCGCGCCCGACTCCAACCCCGTCGCCAAGCCTCGCTGTAAATGCGGCGTCCGAAGGCGGCGGCGTCCTCGATCGCGCCGGTGTAGCTGGTCGAGTCTTCGTCGCGCACGGGACGGCCTTGTTCGTCGCAGCTTGTTTGCGTGAACACACAGCCGAGCTTGACCTCGCGCGTGCCGTCCATCTCGATGTAGAGAATCGGAGTTTCAGGTCCTGACATCGCAGGAAGCTCCAGCGGTACGGCGCGCGCGATCGCGGCTTGTTCTTCGCTGGCGACATCTTCGCCGATCGCCTCGGCTTCGCGCTCGACAGCCTTGGCGGTCAGCCGCACTCCGGCCAACTCGTCGAGCAACGCGCGACCACGATCGAACGACGTCTCGGAGCCGACCAGCGCCGTCATGCGGCGCACGCCTGGCGAATACTGCGTCGCTTTGACGGCCAGCTCTTGGTCGTGCGGCGCGAAGCCTTTGCCGCAGCGGCTGCAGTGATAGTACGGCCGTTCGACGACGACCTCGCCCAGCATCGTGACGAGCTTCTTCGGCCGCCGACCGGCGTAGCGCGCTGGCGAGCCGCAGGCGCAGGGCTGCTGCGATTCGCCGGCCGCGTCTTCGTTCAACAGCGTCTCGAGCAAGACAGCGCCGGCTTGATGCAGCGCGTCGCGCGTCGCCTGTTCGACGGCTTCGAGGTCGAGCGACCCGCGCTTGCGCCTCTCACACAAGACGACCCGTAGCAGCCTCCCTACTTCTACGGCGACTTCTTGCTGGATCGCCTCGGCCGTTTTTTTCCTGCGGACTCAGCTCGGCGTCCTCGGCGACGGGGCGCAAGCGGCAGATCTGTTCGTTGACTTCGAGCAGTTGTCGGCTCAGCTCCCGGAAGCGGTGAAAAGCCTCAACTTCGCGTTGCGCTTTGCGCCGCTGGGCGGGCGAGGAAAAGGTCTCACTCACGATCTTGCCGTTGACCTTCCTGGCCAGGCGGTAGTTCGGGCCATGAGCGGGCTGGCCGGGCTGATGGCAGCGGCAGGACGGTTTGCCGCAGCGGCCGCTGACAGCGCTGATGGATCCGCTGCGGAAGTCTCCTAGATCGAGAATCCGAGCGAGGATGGCCTTTCGTTGACGTTCGAGCGCGACGAGAGATTCGGGCATAGTACGCCTCCTTTCCTAACGTATCACTACGTAAGGATTCGCACGCAAAAAAGGGGAACCCGCAAATCATCACTTTCTTGTCGCGCACCCGAGCTGTTTTGACCCCTTTACAAGCGCCTCAAAGTCCCGTATGATGGGACCGAAGCGATAAAACATCTTTCGACAGTTATGTTTTATTGAGGCAGTCCGTGACCCACGAAGGTCAAGCAAACAAGGAGGAGCATGGCTGAGAAGAAGAAGCTGACTCAGGCGCAAGTCGTTGCCGCGCTTGCCGAGAAGACCGATACAAGCAAGAAGGACGTTAAGGGGATGCTGGAAGCTCTCGCCGATCTAGCGGTCGCAGAGACCAAGCGGAGCGGTGTTTGCATCATCCCGGGCATCGGGCGGTTGGTCCGCTCGGACCGCAAAGCCCGCCTCGGGCGCAATCCGGCGACCGGCGAAACCATCAAGATCCCCGCCAAGAAGGTGGTCAAGTTCCGGCTGGCCAAAGCGGCGAAGGACGCCATCGTCCCACCGAAGAAGTAAGCCCGCCGCGGGGAAAACGAAAGCCCCATCCAGCCACTGTGCTGGATGGGGCTCTATTCAACCCTCTGTGCCCGGGGCGGTTCACGCCTGCAACAGCGACCGCCTGCTGGTAAGCTCTCGCTAGCTGGTGGACGAGGACGGGTGCGGTTCCTCTTTCTTTTCCTCCGCTTTCGCGGTGGTTTTGTCCGCCCCCTTCAGGGCGCTCTTGAACTGCCGGATACCGTCGCCGATCCCCTTGCCGATCTCGGGAATCTTCTTCCCGCCGAAGATCAGGACAGCGATCAGCAAAATGATAATCAGTTCCTGCACGCCCAGAGTGGGAATGAATAAGCCCAAAGGTACGTATGGAACGGTGAGTAGTGCCATGTGGCCTCCTGCTGCTTCATTGTAGGGGCACCCTGAAAGGGCAGTCAAGACGTTGCCGGGTGGACAGCCCGTGACAGAGGCTCTGAGCGGCCTCCCGGCGCGCCGTCTCCACAGTGGGCGTCAGTGGACCCAGCGGTCTCCGCCGCCCCGATCCCGTTTCTTCATATAGACTTGGAACTTGCGCCGGGCGCGTCGCAACTGCCACTGGCGATACGACCCCAGCCAATCGATGTCGAGCACGCTCGGGCGGTGGCGCAGGTAGAAGTAGCCGATCACCATGCCGCCCAAGTGGGCGAAATGCGCAACGCCTCCACCGGCGCCGCCGAACGCTGACAAGAATGCAATCGCTCCCATGATGGCGACCGCGATCCTGGCCGGAATCGGAAACATCAGCATGAAGTAAATGACGCGGTTCGGGTACAACAGCCCGTACGCCAGCAACACGCCATAGATCGCCCCGGATGCACCGATCGTCGCGACGTCCAGGCGGCCTCCGAAGACCAGCCGCGTGAGGACATCGCATACTCCGGCACCCACACCGCACACAAAGTAGTAGTTGAGAAAGCGCCGGCTTCCCCAATCGCGCTCCAAGTCGCTGCCGAACATCCACAGCATCAGCATGTTGATGAGGATGTGGCCGAACCCGGTCGGGTTATGCAGAAACAGATAGGTGAACGGCTGCCAGATCGCGCCGCGGAACAGCCAGTCTGGAATCAAGCTCGTGGCATGAAAGAGCCAGAGCAGCGGCACGATCTCCAGCGACACCGAGAGGAAGTAGACCGCGAACAAGGCCGTGTTGGAGATCAGCAGGATCTTGATCGCCCGAGGCACGATTCGGCTGGGGCCGAAGTTCATCGGAGGATAGCGAGAGTAGGTACCCATATTGGGAGAGTTCGTCGAAAGGTCTCCCTAGCAGCATAGGGGTTGTCCGAAGAGACCGTCAAACCGAGGCGGTGCTTCATGGCCCGGACCGTCGGCGAACCGCACGGGTTAAGGCAAGAGACTCGGCAATCGAGGAACGGCTACCGCTTCCAACCTTTTTCCCCGCGTAACGGCACGAAGCGGCAGTAGCTGATCACTTCCGTATGCAAACCTTCCGGTCGCCTCTCGACCACACGCATCTCTTGATCGTACTCAGAACCCACGGGGATAACGAGCCGGCCGCCCTGGGGGTCGACTTGTTCGACAAGCGCCTCGGGCACGGTGGGGGCGGCGGCGGCAACGGAGATTCCCTGGTAGGGGCTCTGCGCGGCGTACCCAAGGCTGCCGTCTCCTTGGATCACCGTGACGCGTTTGGCGAAGCCCGTTCGAGCAAGGCTTTCCCGTGCCATCTCGACCAGTTCGGCGACCAGTTCGACGGTGTAGACATGCGCGCATGCCCGCGCCATGACCGCGGCCGCGTATCCACATCCACCCCCGACCTCCAAGACCCTCTCGCCGCCGCGCAGCCTCAGCGCTTCGGCCATGGCGGCCACGATATAGGGTTGCGAGATGGTTTGGCCGTGGCCGATCGGGAGCGGCTCATCTTCGTAGGCGAGGTAGCGGTGCTGTTCGGGAACGAACTCGTGGCGCGTGACTTGCCCCATCGCCGTGAGCACACGCTCATCGCGAATGCCGCGCCGGCGGAGCTGGCCCTCGACCATGGCATGGCGTAGCTCGTCCCAATTGCGCAATCAACGCAGCCTCTTCTTAAAGAGTACATCCGCCCCCACGAGGCCGTTCTCGTCGCGGGTCACGATGAACGACCACTGCCGCGTGGGCGCCCACTCGACACGGATGACCTGCTGCTGCGCGGAGGAGAGGTCGTAGCTGTAGGTAAGGGTTAGGTCTTTCGTGACCTGCTGTTCGGTCGTGACGCGGGCGGTCGGGTTCGACTCCGCGCCGCCGGCCCGCGGGTCGACCTTCAGGCGGCTCACGCCGAAAAAGCGCTGCAGTCGGCTCACGCCCCTCCCCGACAGCACGTTCGACAGGATCGTATTGGCGCCCGATTGCGTGTAGGGATGCCCCTCGACCGTTTCACGCGCGGCCAGTACCGGGTCCCTTGTCGGAGAGCGGCTGAAGGCGAGCAAAGCGATCAACTCGTCAAAACGTAGCGGCGGATCGGAGCGGTAGCTGAGATTCATTCGGGTCGCCGGACCCGACAGCGTCAGCGAAATGTCGACGTCGCGAATACGCTCTTCCAATTCGAAGTTCACGACCGGCTCGACGCGGAAGGGATTGTAGAACTCGATCACGCCGCGGTTGATCGAGTAGCTCGAGCCTGAAAACAAGAGATCACCTTGGGGAATCTTGATGTCTCCCAACAGCGACGGTTGCACGGCCGTCCCTGCCAGCCTCAGATTGACGTGCGCCTCGAGATTCTTGATTCCCGATGTCTCGACCAGCAGGTCCGGCACTGAGCCGATCTCGACGTTCAACTGCATGTTCAGTAGCGCGGGATTGCTGGCGGGCGTCTGGGTCGGCTCGGACAGCGACGCGATCGCGTCACCGAGCGAGACATCCGATCCGAACGTCACCCGACTGATCATCACGTTCCCGCTCAACAGACTACGCAAGTCGGTTCCGGAGTAGGTCAACTGTCCATTCAGCACGCTGCTGAAAGATTCGGGGTAGCGGACCCGCACGCGTTCAATGTCCACACGCAGCCGGTAGTCCAATTCCTCCGCACCGTAGAGCACCGTGCCCGCCAGCTTCAGGTTGCCGCCACCGGAGGCCGCGCTCAACTCCTCAATGCGCATCAGTCTCTCGTCGAAGCTCAGCGTCCCGTTGACTTGGCTCAGCCCGTTCGAAAAACCGATGTAGCGCAGATTGCCGTCCTGCAGATTCATGCGGCCGCGAATCACCGGCTCGTCGGCCCGGCCACGCAGTGTCGCTTGCAGTTTCGAGCTGCCCGATGCCTCGAGCCCCGATCGGAAACTTTCAAGAACGGCGAGATTGAAGATGCCACCCAACGACAAGTCGAGGGAATCGTCCTGCTGTCCGAATCCCTCCGCGAGGCCGACCGAACCGTCCATCACGAGATCCGTCCCGTCCCCCAGCAACCGCACCTGGTCGAGATCGAGTTTGCCGTTCGCGATGCTCCAGCGCATGGGGAAGGGGTTCCACAGTCCGTAGCCGCGGTCGGCGCCGGGCACCTCCGAGTAGGAGACCTCGAGCCGCGTGACTTCCCCGTCGACCGACAGCGTATTGGAGTCGGTCAACTCTCCCGAGAACCCAAGTTTCGCGTCGACCTCACCGGTCATCTTCTGCACCTCGATGTCCGCCAACTGCCCGAGGTGGATGACGTCGAGATTCTTGATTTCGCACTCACCCTGGTAGGGCCGGCCCGTACCCGGGCGGATCTGCGCGCGCCCGCTGAGTGCGCCGGAGAAGAGGTTCCCCAGCCAAGTCAGATGGATGCGGCGGTTCGAGGTCTCGACGGCGGCCGAGAACGAGCCGACCTTCCGCTCGTTGACCTCGACATCCTGCAGCTTCAGCGAGCCGTCGATTAGTAGGTCCTCGAAAGGATCCTGTTTCGGCTCCATCCGGCCCGATCCCTTCAACGCGAGTTCGAGCTTGCCGGCAACACGCGTATCGCCCTCGTTGAGCACCTTCAGATCTTCGAGGCTCCAGTCCTTGCCTTTAAGGTCGAACTCATAACGGCCTTCGCCGGTGTGGAGGGCGCCCTTGGCGTCGATGCGCCCGGTCTCGTGTACCAACGTGAGCGAGTCCACCGAGAGCTTCTCTTGTTCGAACCCAACCGCCGCCCGTAGGTGGTCGAAGGGTTCATCCCAGGTCGTTCCGTCGCGCAGATCCAACTCGGCCGAAGCCGTCAGCGCCGTCATCGGCCCTCGAAAACGGACCTGCCCGTGCGCCGATCCGGTCACCGGCTCCGTACGCCCCGCGGCCCTGAGTAACTTCTCGATCGACAAGCCCTTGAGTTCGATGTCGCCTTCCAAGCCCGACCCGGCCGGCAGATCCACACGAAGCGTCACTCGCGCCGAGCCTGTCTCGTCCTCGATGACCATCCGCCGCAAGTCGATCCCGTCCGGCCCAAGTGCAATGTCACCGGCAAGGCTCTTGACCGCGTAGTCCGCGATGTCAAAATCCGTTGCTTGCAAGCGCCCACTGAACGTCAGGGTCTGCAGCGGCGATACCCGACCTGAGACAGTACCTTCGATGCCCACGCTCCCCCGGATCGTCAACGGTGCTTCGTCAACCGTCACGCCCAGCGCGCTTGCTACCGTCAGAACATCGTCGAGGCCCTTCACTTGAGCAGCCACCCGCAGTGACGTCTCTTGGGACCCGGTCATCGAGCCTGCAAGCTCCAGCCGCGTGGTTGGCGTCGCCAGTTCGAGCCGTGACAGAGTAAAGGTCTGCTCCGGCCCCGCGTACGCCAGCTCGACCTTACCCTCCAGCGATCTTCGGCCTGCCGGGAGCCAGGCCGGCTTGGCTAGCGTGAGCTCGGCCGTTGCCTCCAGGTCGTCGCGGCCGTGGCCCTCGAGCTGCACGGAGCCGCTCAGCGTCCCGCGATAGGGAAGACCCGCCACTTGCGGGTTCCCATGGGTCAGTCCGGCCAGCACGGGCTGCAACGGAAAGCCATCGAGCACCCCATCGAACTGGAAACGCGGCCTACCGGAGCGCAGCCCGCCGACCGTCGTCTCTCCCGTCAGCGTTCCTTGCAGGCCACGGGCCTCAATGTTGCGAATCCGCACCCGGTCGGCGTCCCCTTCGTAGTCCGCGGTCAGACTCAGCGGCTCGGCCCCCGCGCCCTCGACAATCAGGTCAGTTAAGTCCAAGCGTCCCCGGATGCTGAACTCCTCCGCGGCCGCGTCCCACCGCGCCTCACCCGTGGTCTGCGCTTCGCCACTCGCAAGCAGAGTCAGGCCCGCACGGTCCGCCCATTCACCGAGCGCTACCGTCGACTGGTATTTGAGCACTCCCCGCGGCCGGCTCGGTTGCTCGACCTTGAGTTCGCCGAGGATGCGCACGCCTCTGCCGGCCAGGTAGATCTCGGGCGCTTCGACGCGGTCCGAGTAGATGAAAAACTCGCCCTCGCCTTCGGTCACGCCCGGGTGGTTCCCCAAGATTTCGAACTCTGACTCGCCCAACCGTAGCCAGGCGCGGTAGCGGCCCTCCTCCGGTTCGTATCGCGTGCGCATCTGAAACTGCTCGGTCGCGAACGAGACCGGATAGTGTGCGTCGTTCCACTGGAAGCTGCCCTCGTTCAGGTCGAGCCGGCCGACCACCATTTCGAACAACTTCCCGCGAGCGGCCCCGCCCGCCGGAAGTCGTGCCGCCGGGAACGGGGGCAGATTGGTCGTATCATCCGCGCCGACAATCACCTGCATCCGCGGCGAATCCACCTTCATCGATCGCAGCGAGACCTCCCGGGCCCACAGCGACTCGATGCCAAGCTGCATCTCCAACGCCGCCACAGTCAAGAACGGGGGTGCTGAGTCCGGCTCCGGCGGACGCACAACCAGGCCTTCCGCTCTGACGAACAACCGGTCCGGATCGAACCGAAACTGCGCGATCTCAACCTTGCCGCCTGTCGCCAGCTCCGCCTCGGCGATCACCCGCTGCCGAACCTGGTCTTGGAACCAGTCCGTATACAGTAGCCCGTAGAACGACCCGGTCGCCGCCACCAACAGCCCCGCCACGAACACGCCCCAGAGCACAAGGCGCGGGCGCATCAAACGGCGGAGGGGACGCATGAATGTCATGTCGAAGTTTCCGGCCTAGCCTAGTTCCCCACCGGCTTCAGTGCTCCATCGAGAATCTCGATCCGGGTCCTGGCGCGCACTTCGCGGATCCAGTTTTCCAGCATCGGATTGATCCACTGCTCGATGAGCGTTTGCTCGATCACCGGGTACGCCTGCTCGATCGTCTCGGTGCGGTTGATGCGTTCGAGCGCCGGCAGGTAGACGTCCTTGTAATACGCGACGACATCCGCCCTGGGCGGCACCAGCCCGGTCTTGAATCGAAAGTCGATGAACCGCTCGAAGTCCAACTGCCGCCGAAGAAAGTCGGCGACCTCCTGCTCGCTCAGCCCGTACTTCGCCCGCGACTCCCGAAACTGGTTCGCGCCCCCGAAGATCTCTCTCTGGCGCTCCAACTGAACGCGCAGATCTTCATCGCCGGCGCCCACAAAGTTCGCTACGGCCATCTCCTGCATCACCAGTCGCTGCCGGATCACTCTCTGCAACACCTCCCTGCGGTTCGGGTCGGAGTAGTCGGCAGGCCGCCCTTCACTGAGGGCTTCCAGCGCCACCTGCCGGCCCACTTCGCTGGCGGTGACGGCCTGTGCTCCGACCACGGCCACCGTCTTGTCGATAACCTCTGCCGCGCCCGCGGGGGGCGCGACCCCAACCAGCACAAGCCAGCCCAGCGAAAGAAAACCGGCGCGGCCCGCCCGCATGCATGAAATCGTCAAAACGTCTGCCCCAAGGAGAAATGAAACTGGAACTTCGATATCCGCTGATTGGTCACCATCCCGGCGCCTTGCAGCAACTCGTCGCGTGTTCCCGAGAACCCGATGAACCGTGGCGGGTTGATGCTGTGCCCCACGTCGAAGCGCATCGGGCCAATCGGCGTCCCGTAACGGACCCCGAACCCGACCGCATGCACCATGTAATCGAAGTTGTAGCCGACCAACTCGCCCTCTTTGGTGACGGCTTCCTGCTTGCTGCGAAAGCTGATGTTTTCCGGCCGGGAATACACGTTGCCCGCATCGTGAAACAGCACGCCGCCCACGTCCTCCCACCGCAGAGGAAAGCGTAGCTCTACGCTATGGAGCAATTGTGCCCCTCCACCGATCGGGAAACCGGTAGTTGGATCGCGCGGTCCCGCCTGATTGAACGGGAACCCGCGATTGGAGTTCGCGCCGCCGGAGAAGAATCGCTCGGAGAGTGGAATCTTCGGATCGGGCATCGAGAAGCCCGGGGTCGAAGCCAAGCCTGCCCCGGTCCCGAAAGTGCCGAACGGCACCATCAGCCCCATCTGCAGGGTCCGTGCAAACACGACGCGCGTGTTCCCCAGGCGATGATACGTGCTGTTCTGGGCCAAGATGCGGAAGAAGTCCGGCTCCGACCCCCAAGCGCCGTTCGCAAAGCCGAGATCGACCGTGTTGAACAGGCCTCGAGTGGATTCCACCGGGTCGTCGCGGCGGTCCTGGATGTAGGTGCCCGAAAACAAGCCCACCCGTACCGGCTGCGACGCTATGTCAATCAACTCCGGCGAGATCTGCAGCGTCTGCTCATCGATCGTCGTGCGCCGGTACGTGAAGCGGTAGAGCGCTGTCGAGGGCTTGCTCAATTGCTGCCGCAGTTGGACCGCTCCTTCCAGGCGTGACCCGGTGAACGTCCGCACATTGCGCGAAGTGTCGGCCAAGCCGCTGATCGTCATGTTCCACTTGTCCGAGCCCGTCCAGCGCGGCGCTTCGTAGGTCAGCAGCGCACGCTGTTGCAAGCTGGAAAAGCGCGTCCGCAAACTCATCGTGTGACCGATGCCGCGTACGTTCAACCGCGTCAGCTCCAGGGTCACCCGGGGACTGAACGTGGCGCTGCCGACCGGCCGGCTGAGGTCGCCGGCGTTCCCGCCGATGCGGGCGAACTCCGCGCCGCCGCCGATGCTCGCCGTCCAGCGCCGGCCTTCGGTCACCTGCACCAGCACGTTCTTCGACGGTTCGTCGCCATCGGGGTTCTGCAGACTAACGTCGACCTTCGAAAAGATCCCCAGGTCGTACAGCCGCCGTTGCGTTTCGAACATGGCATTCGACGAAAGCGGCTCGCCGGGAACGATCTGAATCTGCTCCTCGACGAGCGACGGACGGGTGTGGCTCAAGCCCGAAACGAGCGGGCGGCGCACGAACAGCGTTACTCCCTCGTGGATTTCGTACTCCAGCGTCACGCGGTCCGGGTCTTCGCCCGGTACTGCCCGCCATCGGAACTCCGCATTGTGATAGCCGGCATCGAAGTACTGGCCCAGGATCAGGTCACGGTCCGTGGCGATGCTGATCTCGCTGAAAGGCTGTCCGGGACTCGACGCCAGAAGATCGCGATAGCCCGCCTCGGGAATCGCCTTCGCGCCCTCGATCGCCAACCCCTCCACCAGCGTCAACGTGCCTTCGTCGATCCGGAAGAACACGGCCATCTCGTTTTCGCGGCCGCGATAGTCCCGTTGCCAACTGGGCGTGACCTGAATGTTTCGAAAGCCGTTCGAGCGGTAGAGGTCCTCGATCGCTCTGCGGTCTCGCTCCACGAGACTCTCGCTGAAGCGCCCCCGTCGCACATCGACCGTCTGGTCCCTCACCAGCATCCGTTCTAGGATCGTCTCGAGGTCGAAGAATCGATTACCGGTGATTTCGACCCGCACCAACTCCTGCCGCGGGCCCGGCTCGACTTGATATGTCACCAGGACTTCATCTTCGTTCTGTCGCTGTAACAGAGGCGTGACCTGGGCCGAGAAGTACCCGCGTGTCTGCAAGGAATCGCGAAGATTCGAAGCGCCCTCGGCCAGCAAATCGTCGTCCACCACGCCCTCTTCGTAGACCGGCAGGTAGCGCCGAAGCTGCCGCGTTGAGAACTCCGCGCCCTCGACTTCGATCCGCACCAGCGGTCCGGGATCGATGTCGACCACCAAGTCCACTTGGTGGGCATCGGCATTGAACTGCCGTCCGGTCACGCGCGTTACGGACTGCCAGTGTTGGTCGGTCTCGAAATACTTGCCGAGCCGTTCCAGGCCGCGGTCGATGCGCTTCTGAGTGTACGTGGAGCCTTCGCCCCACCTGGCGATGCGGCGCACCAGTTCCGGCGTCAGCGGAGGCGTGGCCCGCTCTGCCTTGCCGGTCAGAAAGATCCGCCCGATGGTCGCTCGCGGCCCGGGCGTGATCGTGAACTTGACGTCCTGCTGCTGGTTTTCGGAGTTCGGTTGGGTTTCGCCTTCGACGCGGGCGAGAAACAGGCCGTCGTTTCGGAGAAGCTCGCGCATCTGCTCTTGGGCGAACGCAACGTTCTCTTCGAGATAGCGGTCGCCCAGACTGAGTTGCGCGGCGTTCGCCAGACGGACGGCGCTCGGCGGGGCGGCTGCGCCCTCCACGGTGACCAGCCCGACGAACCAGCTCGGGCGGGTCTCGAAAATCACCTTGACGCCGCCTTCGACCTCCTCGCGCTGCGCCTCGATGTATTCGTAGCGGCCAGTGGCGTAAAGCTTGTGGATGCTTTCGTTGACCGTGCGGGGGTCGAGCGGCTCGCCCTTGCGAATAGCGACAATCTGTCGCAGGTGATCTTGGGTCAGCGGCTGGCTACGTGGTACGAACTCGATCTCGACCACGGGCGGCCCGGCAGTGGCACCGGCAGACGCGGCACCGGCAGGCGCAGCACGAGCACCGGCCGCCAGGAGCGCCGTCAGCAGGAGAATCTGTACCAATACCAAAATTATAGGACGTGCCTGTTCCACCCATGGTTGTGGGCCGATGTGTCATCCATCACTTTGCCTCTCAACCTTGGGCTGAAAGCCGCCTCGGCAACCCGCTTCCCGAGTCCGCCCTATTGAGAGTACGATCAGAAAGCGCCCACCATGACCGACCGAGACCGCGAGCGCTATTCACGCCAGATCCTATTCGCCGAAGTGGGCGAGGCGGGACAAGAGCGGCTCCTCGGCTCGCGCGCGGTCATCGTCGGATGCGGCGCCCTGGGTAGTTACCATGCCGCCGCGCTGGCCCGTGCGGGCGTAGGCAGCATCGTGATCATTGACCGCGACTACGTCGAGCCCAGCAACCTCCAGCGTCAGTGGCTATTCGATGAGGACGACGCCCGCCAGGGCCTCCCCAAGGCCGCCGCCGCGGCAGCGCACCTCGCCGCCATCAACTCCGGCGTGACCGTCGAGCCGCGCGTGGTCGATCTCACGGCCTTGAACGCCGAACAGCACCTCCTACCCGCCGACGTCATCCTCGACGGCACCGACAACTTCGACACCCGCTACCTCGTCAATGACTTGGCCGTGAAGCATTCGGTGCCGTGGGTCTACGGGGCGGCGGTTGGCAGTTACGGCCTCACGATGCCGATCCTCCCAGGAGAGGCGGCCTGCCTGGCTTGCCTGTTCCCCGAGCCGCCTGGTGGAGCGCAGCCCACTTGCGATACGGCCGGCATTTTGAACTCCACGGCCTCTCTCATCGGCTCGCTGCAGGTCGCCGATGCGATCAAGATCCTCGCCGGCAAGCCCGTCGAGCCCAGGCTGCTTTCGATGGACATCTGGAAGAACACCGTCCAGAACGTCTCGTCCCGCGACCGCAACCCCGACTGCCGGGCGTGCGGACGCCGGGACTTCACCTGGCTCGCCGCCACGCGCCGCCGGCCCGTCACCCTCTGCGGACGAAACGCCGTGCAAGTCCACGAACGCGAGCAGCCTCTCGACTT
Source organism: Bryobacterales bacterium (assembly GCA_965261065.1). Classification (GTDB taxonomy): domain Bacteria; phylum Acidobacteriota; class Terriglobia; order Bryobacterales; family UBA6623; genus JAKZVK01. The sequence goes on from OZ253444.1 coordinate 2,268,758, forward strand.
GGCAAAGCTCCGCACGGCCCTCGAACCTCTCGGCGAGGTACGTGCGAACGAGTATGCCCTGCGCTTTCGTTGTGATCCCTACCAGATGACGATCTTCCCCGACGGCCGAGCCATCATCAAAGGCACAGAAGACCCGGCCCTGGCCCGCAGCCTCTACGCCCGCTACGTCGGAATGTAGGGTACGTTCTCGGCGGCGCTTCTACCTAGCAGGCGTACCTACCAGGCATCCGCATACCGATACCCGTAAGGGTCGGCGCCGGCCGAGATGACTCCATTGGGGAGGAACAGTACGGCCACGGGCGCCGAACCGCTGTTCCATTTGCTGCGCCGCTCGATCTGATGGCCCCACTCCTTGAGCTGTACCTCAACCGACGGCGCGATGCGCTCGTCGAGCAGCAACAGATTCGGCTCCATGGCATGGTCGTCGAAGCTGGCGACCATGTGGCGGGTCTGGAGGCGTGGCGCTTCCACCGCCGCCTGCGGGTTCAGCCGAAACTCCATCACCGCCAGCATCACCTGCAGCAACGCCTGGTCCTGCTGATCGCCCCCCGGGGTGGAGAGAGCCAGGAAAGGCTGTCCGCGCCGGGTCACGATCGTGGGCGAGAGCGTGATGCGTGGCCGTTTGCGCGGCTCAACCACATTCGGGTGATCGGGAATCATCAGGAAGCTCTGCGCCCGCTGCGTCAGTGGGATGCCCGTATCGGCGGCGATGACAGACGGCATCCACGCCCCCGACGGCGTTACCGAGAACATCACCCCGTTGCTGTCGATGATGTTGATGCAAGTCGTATCCTTCGACGCCAGTGCATCCGTCAATGGTCGCAGTTGGCCCGCGTAGCGCGACGGATGAGGCGGTTCCCGGCCGAATTTGCCCGGACGGAACTCAACGGACGCCCGCACTGGGTCGATCAATCCGCGGCGGCGCTTGGCGTATTCCTTCGTGAGTAGCTCCGCCGGCACGTCAGAGAACTTCGGATCGGCATAGTAGGTGTCGCGGTCGGCGTAGGCCAGCTTCAGCGCTTCGGTGAGCGTGTGAATGTACTCGGCCGAGTTCCATCCCATCGTGCTCAGGTCGTATCCCTCGAGCAGGTTGAGCGCCTGCAGTAGAATCGGCCCCTGGGTCCAGAATCCGCTCTTGTAGACCTCGTACTCGCGATAGGTCGTAACCTCCGGCTTTTCCAACTCGAGCCGCGTTTGCGCGAAGTCCTCGTAGCGCAGCAAACCGCCGTTGTCCTTGCTGAAGTCGGCGATCTTGCGGGCGAGATCACCGCGGTAGAAAAAGTCGCGGACGGCATCGATCGCCTGCACGCGGGTCGCCCCGTCGCGCAGCGCTTTTTTCTCGGCGGCGGCCATCGAGCGCAAGGTTCGCGCCAGGTCCGTCTGCCGAAAAAGGCCTCCTGCGCGCGGCACCCGCCCGCCGGGCAGATAAACACGCTGCGACGTCGGGAACAGCTTGAAGATCCGCACCGCCTGTGCGATCGAGCCCGCGCGAATCGAGTCGAGAGGCATGCCGTCGGCCAAGTCGATCGCCGGCTGGATGACCTCGCCGAACGATTTCGTGCCGAACTCACGCAGCGACAGCAGCCCCGAGTCCACCATGCCCGGCACGAGCGCCGGGAGAATGCCGTAGGAGGGGATGGATCCGCCGTTGCGCCCGCGCCGCCGTGATTCCTGGATGATCTCGGGGTCTTGGCGGTGCGACTGGAAGAACTCCAGCGTCATCAGATCCGGAGCCGCGCCCACTCCCGGAATCGAGTGCACCTCGCCGTCGCGCGTGCGAATCAGAATCGGTGACTCGCCGCCAAAGCCGAAGTGCGAAAACTCATTCACGGCCCCTGCGTACAGTGCCGCGACACCCGCGTCGACGGCATTGCCTCGGGCATGGAGGAGCCGCATGGCCGCTTCGCTCGACAGCGGCGTGCCAGCGGCCACTGCCGCGCGCGTCCCCCGGACGACGGGCCGAAGGACCCGCCAGCGCATCATGTTGTCTTCGTCTTTGTTGCGCTGCGGCCGTGACTGGGGATACAGGCTGTTGCCGCCGACAAGCAGGCACAATAATCCCACCAAGAGGAGCCAAAACCGTTTCATCGCACGCTCCGAAGAGAATTCAATGTCATGATAGCAGTCCGTCTTCAGGGCCCGACTCTGCGGGCAGTTGTGAACGACGTATTGTTGAACCCGGCACCGATTCAGAGCCGCGGGCGTCAGCCTGCGCTGAGGACCCTCGAAGAGGCACAACAACGCCCCGAGAAGAAGGCGCGTTCGCTTGGTGGTGATCAACGCAAGCTGACGCTTGCGGCTCTGAGTGTGTGTCGAACCTCCCCACTCATGCAACGCCGAAACAAAACTCACGTCACGCCATACATCGCTGCCGCATTACCGAAGAAGATCGCTTCGACCTGCGAGTCGCTGAGCTTGAGGCTGTCGCAGGCGATCTTGTGCACCCGCAACGACTCGATCCCCACCAACGCGGGCTGAATATCTGCGTAGTCCGTCTCGAACTTCGTATTCGCTTCCGACAACCACAGGAACGAGTCGCCAATCGCCACGCACCGCCCACGCTCGTGCGACACCGGGAAGTCCGAGCCGTAGAGCAAACGGTCGTATCCCAGCGTGTCGATGATGGCCTCGAATGCGCCCGCGTCCGTCACCGCGCTCGTATCGCACCAGACGTTCCGCAACCCACGCAGCGCGCCGATCCCTTCGATCGTGTGGTGTGGGTTAAACCCACGCGCCGCATGCGCCAAGATGAATCGCATGTTGGGGTAACGTTCGGCGAAGGCCCGAATCGTCTGCTGATTCAGCGGATCGGCCATGGCGCGCGGACGGACCATGTGCAACGTGATCGAAAGCCCCAACTCATGGGCGACCCGTACGTGCTCCTCCGGCAGGAAGCTCTCAACCTTCGCATTGAACGTGGGCTTCTCGGTCGCCCAGACGTGATAACACTTCAGCCCCACGAAGCCGTCGCGCTTCACCGTCTCGCGAACGAACTCGGGGTCCATCCCCGGACGGATGAGCATCTGCGCGTGCGAGTCCGGATCGGCTTCGACCTCGCGGGCCAGAAAATCGTTGGCGGCGTCGATGTCCGCCTCGGCGTGCGGGAAGCCGAAGAACAGGCCGGAGTATCGGCGTCCCGGCGTTAGCTCTTCCATCGAGGTTGTGTAGGCGGCAAAGCCCACCGACTCGGGGCCTTGGTCGATCAGCGCCGGCTTGCCGCCGGGGAACTGGCTCCTTTCCCAGAGGTGACAGTGCGCGTCGTAGATGCGGTCAGGGAGGAAGCTGTCGAGCTCTCGCTGGAAGATCTCGCGGTCAGAGTCGAGGACTGGGAAGTGGTTGGCCATGGTTTGTTGGACATCAGGAGAGAGAAGAGCATGTGGCGGTCGATAGCGAGGGCGACCGTCGCTACCCGGCGATCGCGCGCCGGAGGACATTCTGCGTGATGCGCCGCACGCGCTCATCCGGCCCGTGCGGACGTGACCAATGCGACCACGGCAGCGTGTGTCCCGGCGGCGACGACAAGCCCTGCACCCAGAAGATGGTCGCCGCATTGAAGACGAAGTTGTCCCGCGGCCCCGGATACACCGTGGCCGTCCAATGTGCGGGGCGCGTGCCGCCGCTGAGCGCAATGCCCTCAGCAACGACCTCGAGGCCCGGCAGGTCAGCCGGGTTGCCGTGGAACTCCCAACCGACCAAGCCCGGAACGCGTTCGCCCTTCTTGACGCCCGTGCCTTCGAAGATCCAGTGATCGGGCTTGGTCACAATCCAGTCGCCGCCGCCGTTGAAGGGCGTGATTGTGCGTGCGCCCATCAGCAGATTCTCGTTGGGGCCCTTCATCGGAAACGGTCCCATCTTGGGCTTCTCTTCTTCGGTCAAGCCGCCATAGCGGCCCGCGCGCGTGATGATGCGGCTGGCTCGCCCGTCATGACTTTCGCGAAACGGGCTCACGAAGCACACCGAGTTCCCCGACAGATAGAGCTCGCTGACGCCCTCCTTCACGGCCGCAAGCGCGCTTTCGTATTGACGCAGGTCCCAATACTCGTCATGACCGACGCTGATGAGCACCTTGGCACGCAAGGGCTGGGCCGAGTCGATCATGTCGCTGTTCGAGCAGTAGGTAACGTCGTAGCCGTGCTGCTCGAGCCAATAAGCGAGCGGGTATTCCCACAGCAGGTACTCACCCGAGCCGACCGACTGCGGGTTCCGGAAGATCTGCGGGTAGAGGCCGTAGGGGCGGTCGAAGCTGACCTCGACCGTGGAGACGAGCGGGCCGTCGGGGTGTGTATAGAGCGAGTAGTCGTCCGGCCAGCGGTTGTAAGCCTGCCAGGTGTTATCGCTGCACTGGAACAGCACGTCGGCCTGGCGGCGATCGCGCACGATGAAGATGACGTAGCTCTGCCAAGGCGCTTTCTCCGCCGACTCGGTCAGCAGGCTGAGCCGCCCGACGTAGACGCCACTCAGCCAGTCGCCGGGAATTTTGATCTCAACGCTCGGCTCCCAGCGGCATTCGCGCAGGCGAAGCTCGCCCACCTCGGGCTCGGGTTGCGTCGTGCCCTCGAACGGCCCGAGGGTGGTCATCAACCGCGCGCCCCGGCCGCCGTAGTAGCCCGTGCGGAAGATCTCGATCTGAAACCGCTCGGGCGGGTCCGTTCTGACCATGATGGAGAGCGTCTCGCCGGCTTCGATGCTCTGGTGCGAGCAGTAGCCCTCGATCCAAGGGGAGCGGTAGCCGTCGCGGCGGTCGAGGCGCAGGCGCGTGAGCTGCCAGTCGCCGGCGCCCGACTTGCGGTTCTCTTGCCCGATCAGATCGGCTCGCGGGGCCTCGGGAGTCGAGCAGGAAGGGGAGGCAGCGAGGGCTGCTGTTGCGGTCACCATCCCCTTCAGGAAGTCGCGGCGGCCTTGGAGCCCCTCAGTCCTCATCTAGCCGTTTCTTGGCTGATGCCGTCAGGTGGGGTACCACTGGCTCTTTCGGGGCGGTCACATAGGCGTACGGATCTTCCGGGGGCCGCCCTCCCGAAAAGACGTACGAGAGACCTCACGAGGCCGCTCAATGTGCGGGTCAACCTTTGAGGGAGCATCCCTCACCACCCTCCTGCTTACGTTTGACCTTCTTGGCTGTCGCCTTCGGCCTCGACGGAGGCTTGACCTTCAGCAGGTCCGTCACCCTTCGTTGAGCGCCAGTGGAGCTAGGCTGAGCGGCCTACTTGTTGGTTTTGTCATCATCAAATCGTAGTTTGGGCCTTTGGGGCTTAGGTGTCAAGAATTGCATGGCACCTACGTGAGGCGACTTTTCTTCTTGATCATTCATTCATCGCGGCAATCATTGTTGTCAACGCGATTGGCCGCGAGCCGCACGCCTGGCGCCGCCGCAATGCAGTTCGCCACCATGCCAAACCCGCTGACAACGTTCCCCTCGATGGCGTTATCTCGTGTCACAGCGGGCCGTTCCGCCTGCCTGCCCAAGTAGATCCCGGTACGCAGCAACGCCGGCTCGTCGAGCCAGAAGTGGCACCGTAGATCCGCCGATCCCTCCTCGCAGCGCACCCGGTTCAAGTTGCGGAAACGGTTGTTAGCCACGCGATGGTTGCTGCCGATGATGAAGAGGCCCCCGTACACCGCACCGTCGATCTCGTTGTCCTCGATCACGATGTGCTCGGAGGTCATGTCGGGGTTCGTGTTGTTCATGATGATCGCGAAGTGCCCCAGCGGATAGTCGACCGCCGTCCCCTTGTTGGTGCAGCGGTTGCCGCGCACCTCACCGTGATGGAAACCGTCGAGATCAATACACTTGCCGTTGACCTCGTCGAACGTGTTGTTGGCGTAGATGCTCTCGTCGGTGTTACCCGCCGTGTCGATGCCGACCGGATACCCCCGGCCTTCGACGTCGGTGAAGTGGAAAGGATAGCCGATGCGCTCGCCGTGATTCCCTTCGACGCGGATGCGCGTCGCGTGCCCCACTTGAATGGCGTCGCGCGCGATGTACTTGAAGCGGTTGCCCTCGATCAGACCGTCTCGGTTGCGCGGTGATTCGTATCTGGAATGCGTCCAGATGCCGTTGCCGCGCACGTTTTCGAACGTGCAGTTGCGGACCGTGAATTCGGCCGTGCCTTCCTCGATCAAGATGCCGCCGGACGTGTTGTTGCGTCCGTTCTCATTGAGCGAGCCCGAGTTGCGAACGTGGACGTTCTCGATCCGCACGTCGCGGCCATGGTTGACGATGATCGGGAAGGCGGGGATTTCGGTGAAGCGCAGGCCGGTGATGTGCAGGCCGCGCACGCCCTCGAAGATCACGCCGTTGTTCGAGTAGAACGACGTGAAGGCCTCGTTGGCCGGTGGAATGCCGACCCGCTCGTCGACGAACTTGCGATGTCCCTCGACAGCGAACCCCGAGAGCGCCACGTTCTCTGCCGATCGGAAGATCAGAACGGACCTGCCGGCGAAACCCCTCGACACACGCAAGGTCGTGCCCTCAGGATGGCCGATGAGTCCGAGATCATGAGTGCCTTCAGGGGCCTCAATCGGTGCCGACACTTCGATCACGCCCGCCGCCAGCCGAATCTCGCCCGTACCTTCAGCGATGGCGCGGCGAAGGGCGTCTTCGGTTCGGATCAGTCCCGGGCCGGACGGAGCCCCGCACTGAGCGAGCCAAAGCACAACCGCCGGAAGGACCCCAAGAAGGATCGAGTAGCGCGGACGCAGCCGGATCATCAACGCTCCCTCACGGCCGCGGCGTGGCAGGCTCCGGCCCCAACCGCTGAAGCTCCCTCTCCACCACGCTCTTCATCTCTTTATAAAGACGCCCGGCCAGCTTCATGTTCACTTCGTCATACACGTGAACCCCGTCCCAGAAAGACGTCTCGGCCGGTAGTAGATAGTCGCCGAGATCCAGGAACGTCACGTCAGGGTATCTCGCCCGCAGGCTTTCGATTTGCCTCCCCGTTTCCCGGTAGATCCCAGTGAAGGCATCATTCCAGTCCGTCGCCGCCTCTTCCTCAATGTTGAACCCTTGTTGCAGCGCCGCAACGGTGTACTCGCGATCGAAAGCACCGGTCGGTTGCAGCACGAAGACCGGTTCGAAGCCGTAGGTTTTCGACAGATCGATGAGCTTCTCCCAATTCGACAGGTACTCCCCGACGAAGCGTTCCACGTAATCGCGATCGCCCCGGATCTGAGTCGGCGTCAACGCGTAAGGCGCCCGGTGCAGGCCCTGCGCCACGGTGCTTGCGGTCGTGGCCTGCCCACCCCAGCGTGCGGACAGCGCGGCGTACACATGGCTGCGGTCGAGAATGACACGCCACAACGAATCCTCGTGCCTCGCGCGATAGAAGTCCCAGGCCTCTTGCATCACCTGGAAGTTGTAAGGAAAGTTCGGGCGCGCGTCGTACATCAAGGGCATGCCGATGTCGTTATGCCCGTCGTAGAGCACGACGATGTCGGGCTCGTAGTCCGCCATCGTGAACATCAGATGAATGAGCGACTGCCGCGATACCGACGATTGAATCCCGGCGTTGATGACCTCGATGTCCCGGCCCGGATACTCCTTGCGCAGCAGGGTCTTCAGCGACCCTGGAAGCGTCGTCTCGAACGTAGTGGCGATCTCGACCGCCGATCCGCCCAGCACCGCCACGCGCAACTGCCCCGATGGTTTCGCTCGCGGCAACTCATAGTCCGGTGCGCTGACCCGGAGCCCATCCTCGTTGGTGTAATGATGCACCTGCTCGGTGTGATGAGACATCACGAACGTTTCCGAGCTGACGTAGTGCAGGTTCGCCTGCGGCCGGAACATCACATACGGATGAAGCTGACCGTAGAACGGCAAGGCCCCCGGCTGCGTCGCCTGCGAGGCCAGATACGCTTCCGCCAGGCCAATCGCCACCACCGCCGACAGCAAGACGATGGCCGAGTATTGTAGAAAGCCTCTCAGGCGGTGGCTCATGGGTGCGGCGTAGGGGCCGACTGCCGTGCCGGCCCTGGCTTCCCTAGCCCGTTAGGGCGCGATCGGCAGATCCCTCCGGGACAGTCTACTAGGAAGCCCTCTCTTATTGCTGTATGGGTCAGTTTGAGAATCTGGCTGTCCTGGGAAGTAAATCGGCAATCCAGAATGGCTGAAGCCGGCTTGGAAAGGACGCTGAAAGCGCCCTGGGGACAGAGCGAGCGGCAAACGCGTAACCGGCCGTAGAACGACCGGCCTACGACGCGCTTCGCGCGGAAGCCGCCTGAGGGCGACTCGGGAACAACTGTAGTCCTTCGCAACCGCTACAAGCAACCACTGTTGCCGCACAAGGGTACGCGCGCCAAACTCACCCACTATTCCGTTGCTCTACTGAAGGCCGTCTGATAGCGTGGACCGTATGGCTCGCATCCGCGCCAACGATCCGGCGACGCGTGCGCATTGGCGCGGCCTGGCCGACGAGTTTTCCGAGAGCGGATGGTATCACAGCATCGAACTGCCCGGCGGGGAGGTCCTCCAGGGCCTGCAAACCCTCGATCAGCAGAAAGAGCGGTTGCGGCTCCTCCCCATCCCCGACGACCTCTCGGGCAAGCGCGTGCTCGATATCGGCACCTGGGACGGTTGGTTCGCCTTCGAGATGGAGCGGCGCAGCGCCGACGTCACCGCCATCGACAATATCGAGCAGCCGGCCTTCTATCTCGCTCGCGATCGCCTCGGCGCTAAGGTCGGCTACCGCGTCATGGACGTCTACCAACTCTCGGCCGCTGACGTCGGACGCTTCGACCTGGTCCTTTTCCTCGGCGTGCTTTACCACCTGAAGCACCCACTGCTGGGCCTTGAGAAGGTGTGCGAGGTGACCCTCGACTTGGCGATCGTCGAGTCGTACGTCATCGACGAAGGCCTCCCGCCGGCCGGCGAGCCCGGACGCGCGCCGGTCATGGAGTTCTACGAGGAAGACGAGCTGGCCAACCGCCTCGACAACTGGATCGGCCCCAACACCGCCTGCCTGCTGGCGCTGTGCCGCGCCGCCGGGTTCGCCCGCGTCGAGTTGCTCAGCGTCATCGAGCAACGGGCCCACGTCGCCTGCTACCGTCACTGGGACCCCGAGCCCGACAACCCAACCGAGCCGCCTCCCGCCCTCACCGAGGCCCTCAACCTGCGGACCGCGGAGACGCGTTTTGAAAGCCGCCTCGACGACTACGTCTCCCTGTGGTTTGAGTCGGGAGGAGGATCTGAAAGCCCGCCCGAGTTCGAGAACGCAGGCGTTTTTCCCGAGATCGGAGGCTACGGCGTGCGTCCGATCTACGTCGGCCGGAAGGCCGGGAACGCCTGGCAGGTCAACTGCAAGTTGCCGCCGGGCCTCGAGCCGGGACGCCACACCGTCCGCGTCCGCACGGCCGGCAGCCGTTTCAGCAACTCGGTTGAAATCGCCGTCGACGTCACGCCGACGCCGCTCGAGCTGACCGGCCTGAAGATCGTCAGCGTGACCGACGCCGAGACCTTCGACGAGAACCAGGTATGGCTTGGCAAGCAGACCTGGGCGTCGCTTTGGGTCAAGGGCCTTCCCGCGTCCGTCCGCCGGGAGCATTTGAAGGTGCGGTTGGGCGACGCCGCCCTTGCTGTCAGCTACCTGGGCCCCGCCGACAAGGACGGCTATCGGCAAGCCAACGTGCAGCTTCATCCCAGCACGGTGCCAGGCGAGTACGCGATGGCGGTAAGCTGCGGCGGGAGCCTGTCAACGCCGATGCAAGTCCGGGTCAGCCGGCCCGACAGGCCGAAGACGTAGGGGTCAACTCAACAGACCGCCCGGCCGATGCCGGGGCTGATAGAATTGCTCCTGTACAATGGCTCGGGGTGAGCGAACAAGAGTCGCGTGGGCGGCGCCGGCGCGGCGGGGAGGAACACTTCAATGGACGAGCGATACCGAAAGATGACGAACTTCCTGGTCGGACTCGGCACCGACAAGGTCGAGCACAGTGACAGGACCTTTCTCGCCCACTTGATTGGCGTGCACCGTGACCTCGAATCCTGGGGCTGTGACCACGAGATTTGCCGGGCCGGCATGTTCCATTCCATCTATGGCACCGAGCCGTTTCAGAAGTTCAAGGTTCCACTCGAACAGCGCGGTGAAGTACGGGAACTCGTCGGCGAACGCGCCGAGCGGCTGGCGTATCTGAATTGCGCGATGACCCGCGCGACATTCGATGAGTCGATCGAGAAGGATGAGGGTCCTTACACGATGGTCGATCGCTTCACCGGCGACACGGTCGAGCTCTCGCCACAGGAGTTCGAGGACCTCGCCACGGTCCACCTGTGCGATTGGCTGGAGCAGGTTGAACGCGACCAAGCCTGGGACCGCCGACGCAAGGGTTTCCGGCGCCTGGCGGATATGCTCTCTGGAGTGGCCAAGGAATCGTACGAGCGGGTCTTCACCCGCGAACCACAGGCCACGGTGTCGGCCGGATCCGCGTCGTAGCCTGGGGCCGGCAAGTTCACGGCCAGGCTCAGCACTCAGTGCTCCCCGCGCACGAGGTGGGCCACCACCGGCCGTCAAACGGTCGCTTTGTGAAGGCTGCGCTTGAGCCCGTGGATCTCGCGCCGGATGCGTTTCAGTTCCTTGTGGTCGTGACCTTCGATCGCGCCGTCACGCTTGCCCTTCAACTCGCGGATCTGCGACTTGATCGCGGCCTTGTTGATGCCTATTACCTCGTGATGCTCGTGAGCTTCAATCCCGAGAGCCGCGCACAACGCAAGGACAAGCGGCTCCTTGTGCATCTGCGTGTGACCTTGCAGGCTTTCGTGATCGAGGCCTTCCGCGATCGTGCGAAGATCGGCGATCCGCTTGTGTTTGAGTTCTTCAAAGGTATAGCTCATCGCAACTCCCTTACTGGTTAGTGTCCGCCGGCAGGACCTGTCCGACAACCGTGCTGCGGCTCATTATTGGAAATCGGGGCCCAGGCTGTCAAAGCCTGCTGTCGGAATGTGGTTTCTCAGCCGACAATCTGGAAGAGGGCTTGCGACTCGCCGCTCTCGGCCTCCCGGACCAGACCTCGAACGCTGTAGATCGCGTGGGCCGCGGTTTCTGCTAAGTGCTTGCTGAAGGCCCCCTGGTACTGAAAACACATTGTCTGGCCGCGTTCCAAAGTCAGCTGTAACTCGGTCTTGTTTCCGGTCATGACCGACGTTTCGCGCACCGGCGGGCCCTTGGCTTCTGAAACATAGATGGGACGGTACGGCTCACCCGCGACGAGGATCTCGGCAACTTCGCGGATGTCGATCGTGGACACGACATCACCCGGACCCTCGGCAGGCACGACCAGCAATTCGGCCCCACGAATCAGGAAGTACAGCCGCTGCTTCGGCCCGAGCGGTTTCAAGTTGAGCGACGAGCCGGGCAGTGAGCCGCCGACGAGCACACCGCCATTTAGGAGGTAGTCCGCGCCGTGCCGGGCTTGGAGTTTGCGCTCGTGGTCCGGGTCTCGCGCGCGATTCACGGCGAGCGCAGTCAATACGACAAGGCCGCCCGCGACACCCAGCCACAACTCAGAACCAAACCACGCTCCCGCGATGAGGGCTACGCCGGCCAAGCCCGCTACCACCCGAATGCGGTTCCATCGAGGTCCGCGCCGCAGCCGCCGCAAGCGGGGCAGAAGCAAGATTACCCAGAAGAACGAATACAACACGGCACCCAGCCACTTGGGTGCGCCGAAGGGGCGTAGAGGATCTTTGGCCGACCGCTCGCGAAGACTTGGATCGGCGGGGCGGGGCGGGGTGTCCGTCGCTTGCGGCGAAGAGGTTTTCGGATCGCTCATGAGCCCAACCGGGCCTGGAAGACCTTGACCAGTCTGCCGGTATGCTCTTCTACCATGGCGTCGTCTTCGGCTTCAACCATGATGCGCACCAGCGGTTCCGTTCCCGAGTAACGCACGAGCACCCGGCCGGCAGACCCGAGCGCCTTCTCGCTTTGCTCGATGGCCTCTGCCAGAGCGGGGACCTGCTCGAGCGGCGGCTTGCGAGAGACGCGCACGTTCTCCAGCCTCTGGGGGAACACCGTCAACTGCCTCTTCAATTCGCTCAACGGCCGGCCGGACGCCGACACGATCTCGAGCATCATCCGCGCGGTCAATAGCCCGTCACCCGTCGTCGCGTACTCGCTGAAGATAATATGGCCGGACTGCTCGCCGCCCAACGCCACGCCGCTCTCGATCATCTCTTCGAGCACATACTTGTCGCCGACTTGCGTGCGCGCGAGCGAGATGCCTCGATCCGCCAGCGATTTCTCGAGGCCCATGTTCGCCATGACCGTCGTGACGATTCGGTTCCCCGGCAGGTGGTTACGGCGCGACAGGTGCTGGGCCGCCAGCAAGAGAATTACATCTCCATCGGCGATCTCGCCGTTCTCCGCGACGAAAAGCGCACGGTCGGCGTCCCCGTCGAAAGCGACACCCAAGTCCGCGCCCTGCTCGACGACGCGTCTTTGCAATACCTGCATGTGCAATGAGCCACAATCGCGATTGATATTGCGCCCGTCCGGATGATTCGACAGGAACTCGGCCGCAACGCCCAAGCGTTGGAAAAAGGCCGGGGCGAGATCGGAGGCCGCGCCATTGGCACAGTCGGCCACGATCCTGAGACCTCGAAAGTTCACATCCGGCGAGCCCACCGCTAAGAGGTGTTCAAGGTACGCTTCGGCAAGGGCGGTATCGGGTTGCAGTGATTTGCGACTTGGACGGGTTGCTCCCTCCAGTAGATCGAAGATCTTGCGCTCCAGTTCGTGCTCTTCTGAATCCGGCAGCTTCTGTCCCGACGGACTAAAGACCTTGATGCCGTTGTCTTCGAACGAGTTATGCGACGCCGAGATCATGATGCCGGCGACGAAATCACCCGCTTCGGTCAGGTAAGCAACGCCCGGCGTGGTGATAACGTCGGCGGACATCGCGCCGACGCCGCCCTGCTCAAGCCCGCCGGCGAGCAATTCCTCCAACGGCGGGCCCGAGGCGCGCGTGTCGCGGCCGATCAATACCTTCGGGCTGCCGGCAAGCCTCCCCACATGGCCGGCGAGCGCCCGGCCCACCGCGAAGACGGTCCGGTCGTCGAGGGGATACTCGCCCGCAACGCCGCGGATTCCATCCGTTCCAAAAAGCTGTTTTGCCATATCGAATATCTGTGAAAAACAAACGAGAGCCCGGTGCCGCCTGCGCTCCTACTCGGTTCAAGGGCGCCTCGGACTACGGAATCTTCCGCATCTGGACGCTCACGGTCACCTCGGCCCCCTGCTCGCAGCGAACGTACGGGTCGGCCACGAACGCCATAGTGCGGAAGCTGCGGCTGCCGACGACACCGCTGAGGTCAATGGCGTCGGTCGAGAGCTGGCCAAAAAGTGCCATACGGCTCTCCGGGCCTGTTAGCAGAAGCCGGGGCGGCTCGACGGAATAGGACTGCACGGTATAGCCCGGCGCCGTCGTGCCCGAGAAATGGGGAGCGACCGTCACCTCGCGAGCCACCCGTTTCTCAAGCACCAGCCGCACCTGCGACGGAACGGCCTTGACTAAGCGAACGCCGCGCGGCAGGGCAAGACGCTCCGCCGTCACGTCGAACGTATACTCCCCGAGGCCGTGCACGTCAGAGAAATCCACCCGGGCCGTCAAGTTGCGACCCAGGTCATCGAGCCGGTCCTGCGTCCCCGAAACGATCACCGTGAGTCGATCGATGTCATCGGGGTTGATCTCCAGGCCAGGGGGCACGTGGGCGTACTCTACCCTAGCTTCCAGAGCCCGCTCAGCCGTCGGTCTTAGCGAGATGAATGCCCACAGAGCGACGGCTCCCGTCAGGGCCACCAACTTCATCCCCATGTCCTGTGCCACCCAGTCGCGAACCTTCTCCATGACTGTGAATTGCTACTGGTCTTGCTCTGCCTAGACGTCGCCCACGCCTGTCGGCTGCACGCCTTCTACCGATCGGACGGTCTCGCCGGCGGGCCGCTCGGCGCCGATCGTCCGGGCGGGGGGCGCCGGGGGTGCCGCGGCCCCACGTGGTGGAAGCACGACGGGCCCGAAGTGCTCGATCAGCCGAACACGCAGACGATCGAGCGTGATGTTCGTCTCGAGATTCCCCCCTACAGCGAGTGAGATGCGCCCCGTGGTCTCGGCCGCCACGATCGCGACACAATCGCTCTCCTCGGTGACGCCGATCGCGGCGCGGTGCCGGGTGCCGAGCGCGCTGTCGAGTTCCGGTTGGGTCGCGAGCGGCAAGAAACAAGAGGCGGCGGCGACCTTGCCGCGGCTGATGATCACCGCCCCGTCGTGCAGGGGCGAACCGCTTTGGAAGATGCTGACCAACAGGTCAGACGTAAGCCGCGCACCCAGCGGCACCCCGCTCTGGATGAAGGTCAGCAATCCGGTCTCGCGCTCTAGCACGATCAGCGCCCCGACCTTCTCTTCCGAGAGCTGCGCCACGCCGAAAACAACGTCCTCGTATTCGAGCTTCTCGGCTTCGCTCGGCCTTCTCATGGGCAGGAAAGTGAGGGCCATCTGACGTAGCGCTCGGCGGATTTCGGCTTGGAAGATGACGATCAACGCGATCGCGGCATAGGGTGATGCGGTTCCAATCAACCACTCGATCGTACCCAAACCCAAAGCGCCCGACGCGTAGTAAAGCCCGGCAACCAAGGCCACGCCCAACATCACCGGGGCCGCCCGCGTGCCGCGCACCACCCGGATGACCTGGTAGATCAGATACGACAGCACCAGGATCTCGACGAGTGCCCGGAGCACGCCGCTGAGCTGAATGCTGAGGCTACTTTCCGGCAAACCAAACGACCGTCTCGAATCCAACCTAAGTGTAACGAATCGGCTGAAATGCTCTGCCTCCTGCCGATGCTCCGGGTGCCGGTCGACGTAACGGGCGGGGCAGAGCAGGCCACCGATCTCGCACAGCTTCACTCAGCGGGTTTGTCGAGGACGACCGAGCAGATAGACCAGAGCACCCAGAGCCATGCCGGGCAGAATCTCGAACACTTCGCCGGTCAGCACCAACACGTGCCGCCAAACCACGACGCCCGCCAGCCCCGCCAACATCATCGCCATCGCCAGACGCCCCGAGACGGGACGCCGCAACGCGCGCACGATCATCAACGGACCCAGCGCCGCTCCCAACGTCGACCATGACATCACGACGAGCTCAAAGACGTTCTCGCTGGCCGCCAGTGCAATACAAAGAACCACCGCGGCGACGACCAGGGTGCTGATCTTCGACTTAATGTAGGAATCACGCCAGTCGGAAAAAATATCCTGCGTCAGAGCGGCCGAGCACGAGAGAACCTGCGAATCCGCCGTCGACATGGTGGCGGAAAACAAACCGGCCAGCACAAGCCCTACGAGCACAGCCGGCAAGTATTCGCTCGCGAGCGTCGGCAGGGCCAACTCCGCGTCGAAAGCTCCCACGTCGGGAATCAAAACACGGCACGCCAGCGCCACGCCGTAACAGGCGACGGTGAACGCCAGGTACCAGACCAGATAAATATCACGCGCTTTGGCCACGTCGGACCCCGAGCGAATCGACATGGCGCGCACCATGATGTGCGGCTGGCCCACGACGCCAATCCCGGCGCCCATCCACCCCAGCAGGTAGAGCAGAAACCCGAAGCGCGGATTGGGCGGAAAGGGGTTGACCAGTTGGGGATCGATCGCTTCCAATTCCGTCCACAGCTTACCCACGCCGCCGATTTCGCCAATGGCGATCACCAGCAACAGCCACATCGCGATGATCATGTTGATCGCTTGCACGACGTCGGTCCAAATCGACGCGCGGATGCCGCCGGCGAAGCAGTAGATCACAACGATGACCGCACCGACGATCGCTCCAACGGCGTACTCCCAGCCGAATAGCACGTGCAGGGCTTTGCTTCCGGCATTGAGCTGCGCGGCGGCATACGTGCCGAGGAACAGGATCGTGATCACCGCGGCCGTGACTTTCACCAGCCGCTCACCGCTCTGCAGTTTCGCCGCGAGGAACGAGGGGATCGTGCGAACATTCTCTTCCTCGCTCTCTTCGCGCAGGCGCCGGTGAATCCAGAACCACATGAAGTAGTCGCCGAAGATCCAACCAATCATGATCCAGATGGCGGAGAGGCCCATGGTGTAGGTCATGCCGATCAGGCCGATGAACATGAACCCGCTGTTGTTGGTCGAGACCGCCGACAGCGCCATGAACCAGGGTCCGATGCTGCGCGAAGCCAGTAGGTAGTCTTCGGTCGTAGAGGTCTTGCTTCGCGCGGCATAGGCGCCAATGAGAATGAAGAGCGTCAGAAAGCTCAGAAAGCTCAGGATGACGGGGTTGAACATGAGGGTGCCCGGTCGGCGGGAGTCGTCTATTATATCGGGAAGCTATGGCGTAGACTGTTCGGTTTGAGCTGATGGGGCAACGTAGATGTCTATACTAGCCTGCAAGCACCCCCCCCGTCCTGCTCGACCTATATGCGTGAAATCCGAATCGGCGCCGCCCAGTTTGAAGCCCGCGATGGCGACAAAGCGTACAACCTCAGCCGCATCGACGCTCTCACGCGCCAGGCCGCGGAAGAGGGCGCAGAACTGGTTTGCTTCCACGAGTGTTCGATACCGGGCTACACGTTCATCGAAAACCTCACGCGCTCGCAGATTGTCGATCTGGCGGAGCCCATTCCCGACGGGCCGTCCATTGAACGGCTGGCCGCCATCGCCCGCACTCACGGCGTCGCCATCGGGGCCGGGCTGATCGAACAAGACGGCGACAGTCTGTTCAACAGCTACATCGTCGTCACCGGCGACGGTGTGGCCGCCAAGCATCGCAAGATCCACGCCTTCATCAGCGAAGAGATCGCCTGCGGCGACAGCTATACAGTCTTCGATTTGCTCGACGTGAAGTTTGGCATCCTGATCTGCTACGACGTCAACCTGCCGGAGAACGTGCGCATGACCGCCATGAAGGGAGCGGAAATCATCCTCATGCCTCACGTCACGGGTTGCCTGCCGAGTCCGATGCCCGGCCGCGGACTAGTGGACCCCGAGGTTTGGCACAACCGCGAACGTGACCCCGTTCGCTGCCGCCAGGAGTTGGACGGGCCCAAGGGGCGCGGCTGGCTGATGCGCTGGCTGCCGGCGCGCGCCTATGAGAACGGTGTCTATGCCGTTTACACGAATCCGATCGGCGTCGATGGCGGCACGATCAAGCCCGGGGGGGCGATGGTGCTCGATCCTTTCGGCGAGGTGCTCGCCGAGTGCCGGAAGCTGGGCGATGAGGTTGTGGTAGCGGCGCTTGACCCGCGCAAGATCGAGGTCGCGCCTGGACAGTCCTACATCCGCGCACGTCGCCCCGAGCTGTACGAGTCCATGACGGACCCGAATCCACACATTGGCCGCGACGGCCGACCGGAGGTGTGGTGGAAAAAGCATCGCCGATGATCGCGGACGACAGGCATGACTACGTGCTCCGCCGCCGAAGCTCCTGAGTGGAGATCGCAGCCAGTGGACGGTCGAGCCCGCCTCGCTCTTCGGGTAAGGGAGCCTCCGCGGAGTCCGTTTCCGTCACCCCACGGTAGAATCAGGATTTGCGGTTACTCTCCCCTTCCACTCGACGGTTTGTCTTGCTCTTCGCACTGGCGACAAGCGCCCTCGTGCTGGCCGTCGCCTCCTGGACCAGCGTCACGCGCTACGAGAGCCGGTACGCCTTCCGTGCCGACCTGCCGCCGGGCGAACCTCTGGCGGACAGGGTTGTGTTGGTCGTGCTGGACGGCATCCGGCTCGACGCCTCCCGCCGAATGCCGCAGTTGCAGTCGCTGGCCGAGCGCGGCTCCTCCGGGTCCATGCAGGCCGCGTTGCCCTCGCTCTCAAACCCGAATCGGGCCGTCCTTGTCACGGGCGCTTGGCCCGAGGTGACCGGCGTCACCAACAACGTCCTCCACCGGCCCCCTCCGATCGATTCGGTTTTCTCGTTGGCGAAAGCGGCGGGGATACCGGTCGCTGCCGCCGGGTCCACGATCTGGGGCCGCGCCTTCGGTGAGCACCTGGAGAGGCACCTTCTGTTCCAGCGAAAGGGCCCGGACATTGGCGCCGAGGCGCCGGAGCTGATCCGTTGGCAGGAGGCACGATGCGCGGACGAGATCGCCTTTCTGCGCGACTATCGCTCGGGATTCCTCGCCGCGGGGGTTACATCGGCGGACGCGGCCGGCCACGATTACGGCGGCGAGTCCGAGACGTACCACGAGGTGGCCTTGGCGGTGGACCGCTGCCTCGGTTCGGTCGTCACCTCGCTCGACGATGGCCGCACGGCGTTCGTCATCGCCTCCGATCATGGGCACATCCAGCGGCGTGGCGCCGGTGGCCACGGGGGCGCCGAACCCGAGGTGGTCGAGATTCCGTTAGTTCTTGCCGGCCGTGGCGTTCGTCAAAACGGCGGCTGGTCCGCCCGCAGCGTCGACGTTGCCCCGACGATTTGCGCTTTGCTTGGACTGCCGCTGCCGGCGACGAACCAGGGTGATCCGCTCTGGCCGGCGCTCGATCTGAGCCCTGCGCACGAGGCTCAGTTGCGCGAGCGCGCAGCCGAGCAACAGGCGCTCACGGTTTCAAGGATCCCCGACCGCGCTGACCTACAAGAACTGGGAAAGAGGGAGCGGCTGATGCCGGCGATGGTAGCGTTTTTGATGACGGGTGCCCTGATCGTGGTGGTTTTTGTTCGCCGCCGGGTCCGCTGGCTCAGCGTCGCGGTCGCTGCCTCGGTCTACTTCGCCACCTATTATTTGCTGTTCTTCGCCACGGGCCTCGGCTATTCGCTGAGCGATGTCGGCCGGGAGGAGTACCTGCTCTCGTTTCTCGGCGCCAATATCTTCGAAGCCGGCGGGGCATTTCTCATCTCCTCGCTGGTAGCCATGGGAGCCGCCCGGAATTGGGTTCACAGGTGGGATAGCCCTTTTGCCACCGACCTCGCCCTGCTCATCAGTGGGCTGCTCGGCCTGCGGGTCGCGTGGATCTACTGGAACTCCGGGCTGATCATGACCGCTGCAATGCTCGATCTCGACCTCAGCTTCGAGGCCTGCCTGCACCTGCTGGAGATCACCGGCATAGCCCTCGTCGTGGCGTTGCTCCTAGTGATCCGCTGCCTGCGCAAGAACCCGAGCCGGCCCGCGCTGCCGGATCACTAACATCCGTAGCGGCATCTGTACCGGCGGTCTCACCGCGATACACGGCCATGATCCTGTTACATCCATTCAGGGCCGCCCTCGGTCACGGTCTGAGCTAGAATGAGGGCACACAAAAAACATGCGCCTTTGCGCTCTCGGGCTAGTCGTCGGGCTGGCCACGGCGCCGACGATGATCGGTGCCGAAATCGAGCGCCGCCACGCCCCAACCATCGGCATTGACGGGGTAGTCAATGCCGCTAGTTTCCGGGCCGCTCCCGATAACTTCCTGGTGCCGAACGGCATCTTCTCGATCTTTGGCGAGGACTTGTCGTTGCGGACGCGCGAAGTGCGCCCAGGCGACCTCGATCGCGGCCGTCTGCCCACCAGCCTGGGCGGCGTAAGTGTTTCCGTTGGAGGCCAGCTCGCGCCTCTCTACTTCGTCTCTCCAGGTCAGATTAACGCGCAGACCCCGTCCCTCCTTCCGCCGGAGGAAACGGTGGTCCAGATCGTTCGCGAGGGCTTGGCCAGCAACGCAGTACGGGTCAAGGTGCGTACACTTGATCCCGGCTTGTTCACTTTTCTGGGGCGTCCCGTGGCGACCCACATCGACTTCACCCTGATTGGCCGCGGCGAGGTCGAGGGCTCGACGCCGGCCCATCCGGGCCAGTACATCGTGATCTTCGGAACCGGCCTGGGCCTCACCCTACCACCGGTACTGGCCGGCCAACTCCCGAACTTCGCGGCCCAGGTAATGAACCCCATACGGGTGTGGGTGGGCGACCGCGAGTTGGTGGGTGGGTTCATTCAGTACGCGGGACAGGCCCCCAGGCTGGCCGGGGTCTACCAGATCAACCTGCTCTTGCTCGACGACACCCCGCTCGGCGATCCGGAGGTCGTAGTCGAGATGGCCGGCATCCGCAGCCAACCCGGACTGACCATTGCTGTCGGCCCGTGAGGTCTCCATTCGGCCGCGCGGCGTCTCGGACGCTTCTTGGGCGTCTGCAGACTGCGTTTGATTCGGATTCAACATCCGCGGTCCTTCCTCAGGCTCATTCGTTGCTGCTATCCTAGCGGTGAGAGCTGTCTTCGAACCCGAATCCGGCCATGAAACACCTACCGTTCACGAGCTTGGCTCTTCTTATTGCCGCGGCACCGGCGGCCGCGGAAACCGCGATCCGTTTCAACCGTGACATCCGTCCGATTCTTTCCGAGAACTGCTACGCCTGCCACGGACCCGACAACAAGGCGCGGCAAGCGGGCCTGCGGCTCGACCGTCGAGACGAAGCGCTGGCGGCCGGAGCGATCAAGCCGGGCGACCTCGCAGCCAGCAAGCTGGTGCAGCGAATCCGGTCGACCGATCAAGTCAAGACCATGCCGCCGGTCTATTCCGACAAGAAGCTCACCGATGAGCAGAAAGACCTGCTGGTCCGCTGGGTCGAAGCGGGCGCCGAGTACGAGGGGCACTGGGCCTACATCGCGCCCGAGCGGCCGCAAGCTCCTGAGGGGCCCGCGGGCATCGACCACCTGGTCAACACCAAGCTCGCCGAGAAGGGTTTGCGGCCGGTGGCGGAAGCCGACCGGCGCACCCTGATTCGACGGCTCAGCTTCGACCTGACGGGTCTGCCTCCATCTGCAAGAGAGGCTGAGGCCTTTCTCTCCGACGACAGTCCCCAGGCCTACGAAAGCCTTGTCGGGCGTCTACTCTCTTCTCCGCATTTCGGCGAGCGCATGGCGGTCTCCTGGTTGGACCTGGTCCGGTACTCCGATTCCGCCGGCTTTCACAACGACCTCCCTATCAACGTCTACCTCTACCGCGACTACGTAATCCGATCGTTCAACGAAAACAAGCCGTTCGATCAATTCACCCGAGAGCAGCTCGCCGGCGATCTCATGCCGAACCCCACAGATACCCAGCGCGTCGCGAGCGCCTACAACCGCTTGAATCGAATGACCAACGAGGGCGGCGCGCAACCCAAAGAGTACCTGGCCAAGTACGCCACCGATCGAGTGCGGAACGTTTCCACGGTGTGGCTGGGCTCTACGCTCGGTTGCGCGGAGTGCCACGACCACAAGTTCGATCCCTTCGCCTCGAAAGACTTCTATCAGATGGCTTCGTTCTTTGCCGACATCGAAGAAGTGGGGGTCTACGGCGGGAGCTTCGCCCCGTCTATCCGCGTGCTGCCGGACGAATCGAAGGCAGAGCTGCGGTCGATTCAAGACCAAATCGGAACTCTGCGGAAAGAGGGCGGCCGCCTGAAAGCCAGAGGCGCGCCACTCGAGGAATTCCGGGCCTACCTTCGCCAGAAATCCGAGGAGTGGCGAGTGCTCGTGCCGGATCGGGTGTGGAACGATTGTGACCATCCCGAGATCGACGATTGCGAAGACCTCGAGCTGCGGCTTGAGGAGGGTGGTTTCATCCGCGAGGTCGTTATCGGAGAAGAGAAGCCCGAGAATGCCGTCCAGAAAGCTGAAATCGCTTTCGATGAAGGACGGATCACGGCCGTACAGTTGGAGCTCTTCCCGACAGAAGGATTCGACGAGTTCTCCCTGGGCGAGTTCCTGGTTGAACTGCTCGAAGAGGACAGACGGCCTGTGCCGATCCCCGTGGGCGTGCTGGTAGCGGACCGCCAGGGGCCGGAATCCCTCTTGCGCGCGACGATTGACCGCAAGGCCCGGACTAGCTGGCAAGGAAATCTGGCCGAGGACGGTCCGCGCCGCGCGATGTGGATCTTCGAGAACCCGCTTGAGACAAAGCCCGGTCAGAAACTGCGAATCACGATAGAGTACAACGGCCGGGGACCGGAAAAGATCGCCGGGCGCGTCCGGCTGTCCACGACGGGCGCGGCTTTCCCCGAGCTTCCACCGGGTGGGGATTTACAGGACGCGGACTTCGCTTCCGGCAAGTTGACAGGGAAACAACGCAGGGCTCTCAAGAAGACTTTCCTGCGATGGACCCGGAACAACTCCGAGTGGCGTGAGATCCGCAAACTCGAACGCCGACGGGCGACTCTGTTCGATTTCGCGGATGAGTGCTTGGTCACCGAAGTCAGCGACGAGCTACGGGAAGTGCGCATCCTGCCGCGCGGGAATTGGATGGATGACTCAGGCGAAGTGGTCGTTCCACAGGCGCCGCATTTTCTCAACCAGCTTCCGGCGGCAAAAGCGCGGCTCACGCGAACGGACCTGGCGAATTGGTTGGTCGACCGTGAAAACCCGCTGACGGCCCGTGTTTTCGTCAACCGTCTTTGGAAAACGTTGTTTGGAACCGGGCTCTCGAAAGTGCTCGACGATCTCGGTTCGCAGGGGGAGACGCCCCTCAACCAGGAATTGCTCGATTGGTTGGCGGTCGAATTCATGGAGAGTGGTTGGGACGTGAAGCACATCGTCCGGGCCATGGTGCTTTCAGAAGCCTATCGCCGGTCGAGCGAACCCAGCGACGCCCTGGAACAGGCCGATCCCTACAACCGTTACCACGGCAGGCAGACTATGAAGCGGCTCGATGCGGAGTTCGTGCGCGACACTGCGCTCGCGGTGAGCGGGCTTCTCAACCGAACCATGTTTGGCCCAAGCGCCAAACCCTACCAGCCGGCGGGATACTACCGGGACTTGAATTTCCCCAAGCGCATCTACGAGCCTGACTTCGACAAGAACCAGTATCGGCGCGGCCTCTACACGCACTGGCAGCGCACGTTTACGCATCCGTCGCTGGTGGCCTTCGACGCCCCGTCGCGTGAGGAGTGTACCGCCGAGCGGCCGGTTTCGAACACGCCGCTGCAGTCGCTCATCCTGTTGAACGACCCCACGTACGTAGAAGCGGCCAAGGCCCTTGCCGAACGTGTTCTGCGATCCGGCGCGGCGGATGAGAAGAGCCGCATCGACTTTGCGTTCTATGAGGCCTTTTCACGCCAGGCCAACGCTAAGGAACACGAGGTACTGACCCGCCTGCTTACCGGCGAGCAGGAGCGCTTGAAGCAGAAGCCCGGCGAGGCGGACGAATTGCTATCGGTGGGCCTCGCGCCCGCTCCGTCCGACTTGGACAAAGCCGAGTTGGCGGCCTGGACCGGCGTCGCCCGCGCGATTCTCAACAAGCACGAGTTCATCATGCGGTACTAGGGAATGTAGGGGCACGCCATGGCGTGCCCGCGGGCTCGGCATGCCGAGCCCCTACATCGCAGAAAGACACGTCATGATCCACAGCATCAAGAACCGTCTCGCCAGCCGCCGTACGTTTCTCGGCCGCGCATCGATGGGCCTCGGTGGTCTGGCCCTCAACTCCCTGCTCAGCAACGGGAAGCTCTCGGCCGCGCGGCCCGGCATCGCCGGCTTTCCGCAGTTCGAACCCAAAATCAAGCGCGTCATCTTTCTGTGTCAGGCCGGTGGCCCCTCGCACCTCGAGCTGTTCGACCACAAACCGGCTCTCGAAAAACGCGATGGCGAGGCCATGCCCAAGTCGTTCACGAAAGGCCAGCAGATCGCGCAGCTTCAGGGGAGGGAGCTCAAGGTTCTGGCGCCGCAACATCCCTTCGAGCGCTACGGCCGCTCCGGGCAGCACATGTCGAGCTTGCTGCCGCACCTCGGCGAGATCGCCGACGACATCTGCATCATCCGCTCGATGCAGACCGAGCAGATCAACCACGACACGGCCCACACCTTCATGAACAGCGGCAGCCGCTTGCCCGGCCTGCCGAGCATGGGCTCGTGGATCACCTACGGCTTGGGCAGCGATTCGGAAGACCTGCCCGGATTCGTCGTGCTTACATCGGAAGGCGGCGCGCAGTCGCAGCCTATCGCCGCGCGCCAGTGGCACAGCGGCTTCTTGCCCGGACGTTACCAAGGAGTCAAGTTCAGTTCCTCGGGCGACCCGGTTTCCTACGCGCGCTCCCCGAAGGGCGTCAGCGACGAGTCACAGTCGCAACTGATTGACGCGGTGCGTGACCTCAACCGCATTCAGGCTGACTCCATCGACGATCCCGACATCGAGACACGCATCGCACAGTACGAGCTGGCCTTCCGCATGCAAATGAGCGTGCCCGAGCTGGTCGACTTCAGCAACGAGCCGCAGCACGTGCTCGACATGTACGGCACGCAGGGAGGCGACGGCACGTTCGCGGCCAACTGTCTACTGGCGCGGCGGCTGGCCGAGCGCGGCGTGCGCTTCATCCACCTCTACCACCGCGGTTGGGACCACCACGGCAAGATCAAGGAAGGCATTCAAGAAACCTGCGGGCTGGTCGACCAAGCCTCGGCCGCCCTGGTCAAGGATCTCAAGGAGCGCGGGCTATTTGACAGCACGCTGCTCATTTGGTGCGGCGAGTTCGGCCGCACGCCGATGGCCCAAGGCAGCGGCCGAGACCATCACATCAAAGGCTTCTCATGTTGGATGGCCGGCGGTGGCATCAAGGGCGGCATCAGCCACGGCGCGACTGACGAACTGGGTTACGCCTCGGTCGAAAACATCGTCCACGTCCACGACCTGCATGCCACGATGCTGCATTTGCTCGGCATCGACCACACCAAGCTGACCCACCGGTTTCAGGGGCGTGACTTCCGGCTGACGGATGT
This sequence comes from Bryobacterales bacterium, assembly GCA_965261065.1. GTDB lineage: Bacteria > Acidobacteriota > Terriglobia > Bryobacterales > UBA6623 > JAKZVK01. The sequence goes on from OZ253444.1 coordinate 2,293,423, forward strand.
GGACGGCAACGTCGTTAAGGAGATTCTCGCGTAGAGCAGTAGCCCGCTACGCCCGCGGCACCCGACCCGTCACTTGTGTTCTGGGCTCGGTTTTTCGTTAGCCAGGGCCATCACCGGGTAGAGCGTCCCGGTGTAGGTGATGAAATGCCACTTGTCGGTGTTGAGTGACTTCGTCCACCAGCGGCCTGACTGCCTCTGATTGGCCTTGAGCCACTCGACGCCCCGCTGCACGGCCGGATGCGACGCCGGCACGCCCGCACCGGAAAGAACCACCAGTGCCAGGCCTGTCTGATGGCCGTCGCTCGCCGGCTCATCGTAGTTCGCCTCCGCCCGCAGACGCCCGGCCCGGTTGCCGCGGCCCCACTGCTCGGGCTCCGCAAACGATCGAATCGACCATCCGCCGTCAGGACGCTGGTGGTTGAGAATCGTCTGCACGGTTTCGTCTTTCGCGGCGGCGTCCATCAACCCTGGGAAGTGTTGGGACGCCCACAGCAAGGCGACACGGGCGTAGTCGTGGGGTGGCTCGGCTTCTCGGAAGTACTTCCGAAGTCGGCCGACACCCTGTTCTTTTTCCGCTGACTTCGACTTCTCCAGCCACCCCGGCGCCATACCCACGGCCATCGCCGCTACCGTCGCAAGTTGATAGGCGCTTGACTCGAACGGCGGCCAGGTGTCTACGGAATACCAAACGCCGTTGTCATGTTGAAGGCTGAACATGAACCCGAGCGCCTTCTGGGTCTCGGGCGAGAGTCGTCCTTCGACGTGGGCATCCGACGAGGCCAAGGCGGCGGCCAGATAGACGACTTCGGCGGGGTTGGCGCCCCGTTTGGTCTCGTCAGGGTCCGCGGCCAATTTCTCGTCGAGACGCCTCTCGAGGAAAGCGCGCAGGGCCGGGTCGGGCGCACCGAGCCGGCCGGTAAGCTGCGGCCGAAGGATTCCGTACCACCCAGTGGTATGGCAAGAGACGCAGCCGCGGTCGTTGATCCAAGCCTTGGCTCCGTCCTCGAGGTAGGCGACCGCTTTGGGAAGCGATAGGGTCTTCGCTACGGGTTCGTTGGCCGACGCCGGCGGTATGGCGATAGTCCCGAAGTGGTACTGATGGACTCGGTGGTCCCTCTTGGGCTCGGCCCGCAGCGCGGGACCGCAGGTCAATGACAAGGAAAACACGGCAGCAAGAATGGCGAGTCTCATCACGGAAAGTAGTCTACTACGACAGCCGCTCGTAGCGGGTGAAGCGCCGGTTTTGCTCCTGAGCGGCGACGAGGCGGTTCGCTTTACGGGAGTCAGTTCCTGTAGGCTACGAGGTTTGCCCTACAAGGTTTGGAGGCTGCCGAGTGAGCTTTGTTCGATGGAGTGTATTGGCCACTGTACTGTTGGTTTCTTGCGGTCAAGACCCGGTGCAAGACCCGGCGACCCCCGAGGATTTTCTGGCCGAGAATGGAAAGAGGGAAGAAGTGACAACGACAGAATCAGGATTACAATACGAGGTGCTTGAGGAAGGCGACGGCCCGCAGCCGACGCGGCAGGACCAGGTTACGGTTCACTACAAGGGGGAGCTGCTTGACGGCACAGTCTTCGACTCGAGCTATGACCGAGGTCAACCGATCACCTTTGCGCTCAATCAGGTCATCCCCGGCTGGACGGAGGGCGTGCAGTTGATGAAAGTCGGCGCGAAGTACAAGTTCTACATCCCACCGGAGCTTGGTTACGGCTCACGCGACCAGGGCAAGATCCCGCCCAACTCGACGCTGATCTTTCAGGTCGAACTAGTGAGCATCGGCTGACGCTGAGACGGCTCGTTTACGGCAAGATTCTCAACGGGTTTGGCTCCGAGGCCAGCGGCCCCGGCTCGGGAAGCGGCGGTTTCGTTGCGGTGAGGAGCAAGCCGCCCGCCTGCTGAAAGGCCTCCCGCTCTTCTCGCGAGCGCCAATGTACATCGGGCTCGAAGTCCGGCGGGACCGAGGTCGTGTCAGGAATCTGCTCCGTGCGGACGTCTTGGAACCCGGACAGCTCGAAGATCTCTTGCCACTCGCGGGCCGACTTGAGCTGAAATCGCGCCGGGGCGTGCTCCTGCCAGTGGAGCGCGTGAGCGTTCTCCCGGTAGTAGAACAGCAGGATGAAAACCTGCCCTCCCCATGCGGTGACCCGGAAGATCTCCCGGGCAGCTTTCTCAGGCGAGTGCCAGTAGTAGGCCGACTCGACGCTGAGCACCCGCGAGAAGTAGTCCTCGGCCCAGGGGATCTCTTCCACCGAGCCGGGCGCGAAGAGGATGTTGTCCAGCTCGATCGACCGACCGCGGGCAAGCGCAATCATCTCGTCGGCGACATCGATGCCGACTACGGCGCCCTCGGGCGCGAGAGGCGAGAGCAGACGGCAGGTCCAACCGTCGCCACAGCCCACATCGAGAATGCGTTCGTCGGGGCTGATCTGCATCCGCCCGACGACTTTTTCGGTGACCGGGCGGTGCCAGCGCTCCATGTCGCGTGCACGATCGTCGTGAGCCCAGCGATTGAACTCTCCGCGCAGAAGTTCTTCGTGGTCGAGACGGGCGATCTCGTGGGGTGGCGCCATGGCGGCGTGCTCAGGGTGGATGTAGCAAACAGTGAAGCGTAGCCCACTGAACTGATGCGTGTGACGCGTCGAGGCCGTCTATTGAATGGCTACTGGGAGTTATGGTTTGTTCGACAGACAGGAGGGCCTTTCTCTACCCTCGTCGTGCTTGCGACTCGGCTCAAGCGTACTCGTACACTTGGGTTTCGACCGTCCGGTGAGGCTGCTGTTTACTCCAGACCGTACGCTGGAGCCTGTCTACAACCTCGGGATCGACACCAACCTCCCCGCACCGATCGCAGACGCGTGCCGGTACGTTCTCGACGACGACGAGGCGTCCGTGGTAATCGAGGCTGTAGCGGACTAGCCTTTCGTAGTATTCGTCGGAGCTGCAGACCGAGCAAGTCACGGTTTCTCGCCGGCACTCAGTCCGGCGTGCGGGGGCAACCTTAGTCGCCCGCGATCGTCACGAACTCCTGCTGCTTCACAACCGCCTCGGCATCTTCGGCGGTGAATTCGGCGACGCGAGAGGAGATGTTCATCGAGCAGTAGTTCGGCCCGCACATCGAGCAGAAGTGAGCCTCTTTGTAGCCCTCTTCCGGCAGTGTCTCGTCGTGCATCGCGCGGGCCGTTTCCGGGTCGATCGCCAGCTCGAACTGCCGGTTCCAATCGAACTCATAGCGAGCCTTCGACAGCTCGTCGTCCCAGTCGCGCGCACCGGGACGGTGCCGGGCAACGTCGGCCGCATGGGCGGCGATCTTGTAGGCGATCAGCCCCTGCTTGACGTCCTCTTTATTCGGCAGGCCGAGGTGCTCCTTGGGCGTCACGTAACACAGCATCGACGCACCGTGCCAGCCGATCATGGCCGCGCCGATCGCAGAGGTGATGTGATCGTAGCCCGGCGCGATGTCGGTCACCAGCGGCCCCAGCGTATAGAAGGGCGCCTCGTGGCACATCTCCATCTCTTTGTCGACCTGCAGCTTGATCTCATCCAACGGAATGTGCCCGGGACCTTCGATCATAACCTGCACGTCGTATTCCCAAGCCTTCGTCGTAAGCTCGCCCAGCGTTTTCAGCTCGGCGAACTGCGCTTCGTCGCTGGCGTCGGCGATCGAGCCCGGACGCAGCCCGTCACCGAGCGAGAAGCTCACATCGTACTTCTGGAAGATACGGCACATTTCCTCGAAGTTCTCATACAGAAAGTTCTGCTTGTGATGCCGTACCATCCACTCGGCCAGTAGCGCACCGCCACGGCTAACGATGCCCGTGACGCGCTTCGTCGCCATCGGTACGTACTGGATCAGCACGCCGGCGTGAAGCGTCATGTAGTCGACACCCTGCTCGGCCTGCTCGGTGATCACGTCGCGCATGACGGGCCAAGTCAGATCCTCGATGCGGCCGTTCACCCGCGTAAGGGCTTCGTAGATGGGTACGGTGCCGATCGGCACGGGCGAGTGGTTGATGATCGCCTTGCGGATGAGCGGAATGTCGCCGCCGGTCGAGAGGTCCATGACCGTGTCGGCGCCGTACTTGAGCGAGTAGTCGAGCTTCTCCAGTTCTTGGTCGATCTCCGAGGTGACCGCAGAGTTGCCGATATTGGAGTTGACTTTGCACTTCGACTCGATGCCTATAGCCATCGGTTCGAGGTTGGTGTGGCGCACGTTGGCCGGGATGATCATGCGACCCCGAGCGACCTCGTCGCGGATCAACGCAGCGGGCTGGTTCTCGCGCTTCGCGACGTACTCCATCTCCTCGGTCGTCACGCCCTGGCGGGCATAGTGGATCTGAGTGCGGATGGGATCATTCGCGCGCTTGGCCACCCATTCGGTACGCATAAGAAAACCTCGTTTGCCTTTGTCTAAGGGAAAACCGTTCCCCATTATGTCACAGGGCTCGCGTCGGCCCACGGCCGAAACAACCGTGGCCCGAGGGCGAGTGCAGGGCCGGTTGGACGTTCGCTGCCCGAATTCCCGCAGCCGCCGCCGGCACTTCGTGGGGCGAGCCGGTGTCTGCTATGCTGGGCGCGTTTCAGCCATGAATCACACTACTCGGCCGGTCTTGCTCGCACTTGTTGTGGTGCTGTTGCTCGCTGGGCCCTCCACGGCCCAGCCGCCGACTCCCCGCCCCAACGTCATCCTTATCCTCACCGACAACCACGGCGCTTGTACGCTGGGCTGCTACGGGAATCCCGACATCCGCACGCCCAACATCGACCGGCTCGCCTCGGAAGGCGTACTCTTCAAGCGTGCCTTCGCTAACAACCCCGTCTGCTCGCCGACGCGCGCGAGCCTGCTCACCGGGCTGATGCCCTCGCAGCACGGCGTTCACCGCTACCTTGGCGGGGAGGGCGCGCAGATAGGCCCCCAGGCCTACAACACTCTCGAGGAGTTCGCCACCCTGCCGAGCATTCTGACCGAGGCGGGCTACGTCGCCGGGCTGAGCGGCAAGTGGCACCTGGGCGGAAACTTGCGCCCCCAGGAGGGCTTCACCTACTGGATCACCAAACCTCACGGCGGCAGCCAGGGCTTCTACGGCCAGGAGGTCATCGAGGATGAACAAATCCGCGATGAGCCAGGCTACCTGACCGATCTTTGGACTGACCACGGCATCCGCTTCATCAAGCAGAACAAGGACAAACCGTTCTTCCTGTTCCTTGCCTACAACGGGCCCTACGGTCGGGGCTCTGCAATGCGCGAGCCCATCCGCAACCGCCACCGTCTCCAGTACGCTCGGCACCCCTTGCCATCAATGCCGCGCGACGCCCCGCACCCCTGGAACTTCAACTACGGCGGCTGGCTTCGCGATATGCAGGTGCGCCGCAAGTACGCCGCCGAGGTGAGTGGTATTGACGACGGCGTCGGCCGCATCGTGACAACGCTACGAAATCTGCGGCTCGAGGACAACACGCTCGTCATCTTCATGGCCGACCAGGGTCTCGCCGGCGGACACAGTGGTTTCTGGGGCATGGGCGACCACACCCGTCCGCTGACGGCCTTCGACTGGACTACCTGGATCCCGATGATCTTCCGCCACAAGGGGGGAATCCCCGCCGGCCAAACCAGCGACGCCGTGGTCAGCAATTACGACGTGCTGCCAAGCGTGCTCAACTACCTGGGCCTCGCGGACAAGCTGCCGAGCCGGCCACCATCGCCGGGCCGGAACTTTGCGCCTATCCTCCAGGGGCAAGAAACCGAGTGGGACAATGCGGTCTTCTTCGAGTTCGAGAACGTGCGCTCGATCCGCACCGAAAAATGGAAATACATCGAGAGGATCTACCAGCAACCCAACGAACTCTACGACCTCGAGTCCGACGCCGGCGAGAGGATGAACCTCTACGGCCGCCCTGAGTTCGCTCCGATCCAAGCCGAACGGGCGAAGCGCCTACACGCTTTCTTTGACCGTTACGCGGAACCGAAGTGGGACCTCTGGAAGGGCGGCCGATCGAAAACCGACCTCATGACGGCCGACTTCTTCGGGATCGAAAACCCCTACCGCCCCTCGCGGTACAAGCTGGGGCCCGGAGAAGGAAAACCCAAGTAGCTAGCCCGGGCTAGGCTAACAGCCCGTGGTGAGGTCGAGAGCGGTGCTGATCAAAATGTAGGGGCACGGCATGCCGTGCCCGCCTGCTCGGCCTACCGCGACGTCTGGGGGTGCCGAACGATCTCTACGAAGAACCTCACTTGCACCGCGAGCTGCTACGGGTTCGCCGCGCTGTCGTCCTCGGGCAGGGGCGCCAAGTCGTCGATCTCGTCAAACGAGATCACGGCGTCGGCGCTGAACTTGCGGTACAGGCGGAACTCCACCTCGTTGCGGGCGAGCAGCCTACCTTGCCTCAGGCGCATGCGCGCCTTAAGCGGTAGCAGGTACTCGGTGCCGCTGATCTCGGTGTAGTCGTAGTCGAGACGGCTTTCCGCGGATTGGATCGGGAAGCTGCTGGGGATGTCTTCCGCTTTCTCGTACACACGCAGGACACGCTCGGTCTCCTTGTCGATGTAGACCAGTCCTTTATAGGCGGTGATGATGTCGCGGGTGTCCTCAACGCTGAGGGTCCACCGGGAGCGGTGCCGGGGCACTCGGAACTGAAATACATAGACGCCGCGGCCCCGCAGCAGTGAATGGCGCGCCCACTGGAACTCCGCGGCCGTTTTCAGGTCAAACAGTTGAGCCAGCATACTGCCGAACTCTCCCGTGCTCGTAGCGCCGCCCAACTCCCGGATTCCCTTGTTGCTGATCTTGTTATTGATGCTGAGAACTTCGTAGTTCTCGTGCTTGTCGAAGTAGCTGACGCGGATCTTGATTTCGTCCTGCTTCAGCCAGTCCATCTCGAGACCGCTCGGGTCGACGTAGCGCCGGGTAACCTGCAGGCAGATGAAGTCCGGCAGGCCTGCTGTGTAGGCCAGCGCGCTCGAACGAGCCTCGGCGAGAATGCGTTCTTGCTCTTCCGGGGACGGCGGGGGCGGCTGCTCGGGCTCCAGCGGCAGCGCTTCCATAACTTTGGCCGCCGGCTGCCCTTGGGTTGTCGGCGCCAACTCGTGCAAAACCTTTAGCGTGCGCAACCCGATTCCCTGGCCTTGGAACTCTTCGATCAGGGGAGCAGTCAGCGCGAAGCCGAGCTGCTGCGTCTTGAGGAACTTCGCGATTTCCTTGTCCGGGATGTGTTGCTCGATCGAGGACTGCAGCAGGTCTCGTAACTGCCGGTACGTGAGCGCGCCCTGCGCCCAAGCGAGCGTCGCGAACACCAGCACCCCGGCAAGAAGACCTCGGCGCATGATCCTTATTCTAGCGGACAGTCTCAACCCTTCCTTGTGGAGATGTGCTGTTGAACGCAGTATAATTGGCGAGACAAAGAAGTCCTGGGAGTCCCTTATGTCCAAGCCATTGAAGCTCAGACTAGTCACGCTCTTCCTCGGAGCCGCGGCAGTGACCGCGGCTTACCATCACGCCACCGAACAGGTCATGCTCGAGACGGCGAACCGCTTTGTCCAGTCGCTCGACGCCGGCCAGAAATCCAAAGCCCTGTTGGACTTCAACTCAGCCGGCCGGCAGAATTGGCACTTCGTGCCTGACAGCAGTTTCGAGAAGACCTACGGGTACGGTCGCCGCGGGGTCACCTACAAAGCCATGTCCCCCGAACAGCAACGCCTGGCAAACGCCTTGCTGAGCTCCGGCCTGAGCCCCGCGGGCTTCGTCAAGACCATGTCGATCATGAGCCTGGAAGAGCGGCTGCGCGTCAAAGAGAAAGACACGGCCGGCCGACGCGACGTCCAGAAGTACTACGTCTCCGTCTTCGGTACGCCCGCGGCCATGGGCGCCTGGGGCTGGCGCGTCGAGGGACACCACGTCTCCCTACACTACACGCTCAAGAACGGCAAGCTCATCTCGGCGTCGCCTACCTTCTTCGGTGCCAATCCGCACCGGATCGCTTCCGGGGCTCGCGCCCTACCCAGAGAAGAAGACTTGGGACGAGATCTGCTGCGATCCCTTGACGCCAAGCAGAAGAAAGCCGCGATCGTCACCGAAGAAGCCTACCCCGACGTCCTCACGCACGCCGACACGCGCGCCAAGCTCGAAGATCAGCCGAAGGGTCTGGCGGCCTCCGCGCTGACCGCCAAGCAGCGCGAGACCCTGATGGCGCTCATCGGCGAATACGTGCACAACGTGCCGGCTTCGATCGCCGCCGAACGCATGAAAGCGGTCAAGGGCACCTCGAACGCGGACCTGCTCTTTGCCTGGGCCGGCAGCGGGGAACCCGGCAAGGGTCACTACTACCGTGTGCAGGCTCCGTCGTTCCTGATCGAGTACGACAACACTCAGGGCGGCGCCAACCACTCGCACACCGTCTGGCGTGACTTCGCCGGCGACTTCGGCCGTGACGTCCTAGCCCTCCACCACCGCCAAAATGACCACGGTCTTGGCGCGACGCTGGCCGCGGACTAGTAAACGACGCGGCCAAGAGCCCACCAACCCTAACGCCTCTAGCTTGCGAGCGGGGATGAAGTAGTGCGTTTTGCATACGGTTACGTTCGGGTTGGCCATGTAGGGGCGGGCCCCCGTGCCCGCCCGCCCAGGATGGCGGCGGATGCCCCCCTCAGATACGTGACCGCATTTACTAAGCGGCCGGCCCGGGGCAGATACACCACACTCGCCAGAGGTCACTCTCTGCTTGCCGCCGTCCAGTAGTGCCAGATCAGTAGCCCGAGGACCGCGACCGCCGAGCCCAGCGCCACGTAATGCAGAATCGTTAGAAGCCAGGCCGGAATCACGCGGCCTCCTCATTGTTTTCGCCATGGGAGCTTCCGCCATAGGGATCCTGCGGTCGAAGCCACGGGCCGAGCGCGCGGCCGCGCGTCAGAGGCAGCGCAACGAAAAATGCTACCGTTGCGACGGCGGTTCCAAACAATGCCGGGCCGATCTCGGAGTGCTCACCCGAACGCCAGATGACTGTGCTCAGCATGCCCGCGATCATCGACACGACGACGGCGGTGACGCGGCTTTCGTGGTACCAGAACAGCCCCACCATGAAGGGCAGAACCATCGCCGGGGCCCAGAAGTCATACACAAACTCCAAAATATCGGCGATGTTGCTGAATAGGAACGCACAGATCGCGGCCACGACGCCCGTGAGCAGTGTTGTGACTTGGGCCACCCGAAGCAGCGCGCGGGGGCTCGCCTTGGGTCTTAGGTAGCGGCGGTAGATATCTTCCATCACGACCGTGGCATGGCTGGAGAGGCTGCTATCAGCCGACGACATGGCCGCCGCCGCCAGCGCCGCGAGCATGACGCCGGAGAAGAGAGGATGAAACGTTGCCCGCACCAGCGCCGGGTAGACCTGCTGCACGTTCTGCTGGGCCGCCTGATTGACCACCGGATCGACGGCGGCTGATATGCCCACGACAAACGTGACGACCGGGAGGAACAGTAACAGGAACAAACCCGCGCCGGCCACGCCGAGCCGCGCCTGCGGAGCGTCCTTCGCAATGAAGCAGCGCACCGCGTAGGGTGGCACCAGGGTCTCGCCTAGCAGAAAGGCCACGAACAAGCTGATCACGCGCGTGGCCGACCAGTTGCCCGTTAGCGAGAAGTGATCGCTGCCGACATGGTCGAGCATCGCGGAGAACCCACCGTTGTTGGCGACGAGGATGGCGGCCGCCGTCCCCATGCCTCCGACGAGGATGACGAACTGCAGCACATCCGTCGTCACCACCGCCAGAATGCCGCCGACGGTCGCATAGAAGATCGTTGCCGCCGCGCCGATCAGCAGGGCCACTTCGTAGGGAATACCGAGCACGGTGTTGGTGATCGTCCCCATCGCCGCCAACTGTGCGGTCACCGCTCCGAGCAAGAAGATGATGCAATTGACCACGGCCAACGCCCGCGCCAGCTTGCCGAATTTCAACTCGAAGAAGTCGCCGACCGTGACGAGGTTCATTCCGCGAAGGCGCGGGGCCACATACAACCCGGTGAAGATGAGCTGCAAGTGCCAGCCCGAGGTGACGAACGCCGCCGCGATGCCTACCTCGTAGACGCGCGACGTCATCCCGACCGAGGCGCCGCCGCCAACCATCGTGGCCGCGGTCGTCGCCAGAAGAACCACCCACGGCACGTCGCGGCCGGCCAGCGTGTAGTCCACCCACGAGCGAACGGTGCGCGCGCTGCGCACGCCAATCCACATCAGCAAGGCGAGGTAGGCGAACAGAGCACCCAGTTCGTAGAATCGGCCGTCGTCGAGCAAATGAGATTCCTCGTCTATCGTTCGTGTGAGCCCCCCATCATAGACGGGCCGAACAGGCGACGCGAGGCCGGCTGATTTGGTTGAATCGGGGAGTGAAGCTCTTTCGCGCGCGCCGTCGCAGGAGAGCACGGCGCCGGCCCCGCGGGCGATTGCGGCGGCTCTTGCTCGTGGGCATCGCGGCCGCGGGCGCATTATACCTGCTCTGCACGCTGAACCTGCTCTATCTGCGGTCGGCCGAACCGGTCTTTACGACGGTGCAGGCCCAGCGGCGGTTCGAGGCTTGGTTCGAGGCAGGCCCCTACCAAAAGAGCAGTTCGTTCCTGCCCCTAGCGGGAATCCCGATCGAGGTCCAGCGAGCCGTGATCGCCGCCGAAGACACCGGGTTCTATGACCACGGGGGTATTGATTGGGCCGAACTTAGGAAAATCTGGACCGAAGACCGCAAGCGCGGGCGTCTGCGCGGTGGCTCGACGATCTCGCAGCAACTCGTTAAGAACCTCTTTTTGACGACGCATCGCTCTGTGATTCGGAAGGCGCTGGAGTTCACGCTCGTGCCGATCGCCGAGGGCGTTCTCTCAAAGGATCGAATCCTCGAGTTGTATCTCAACGTCATCGAATGGGGCCCGGGCGTCTACGGGCTAGAGGCAGCGGCGCAGTATCACTACGGAGTATCGGCTTCGCATCTGACGCTCGAGCAGGCGGCGCGATTGGCGGCCTGCATCCCGGCGCCGCGCACGCGCAAGCCGCACCAGATGAATAGCTACAGTCAGGAAATCCTGCGGCGGATGAAGCTTCGGGGATGGTAGAGGAATCCTGCGGGTCGATCGCTTTCGGGATCTGATCCAGGTGTGAGAAGCCTCGAGCCGGGGCTTCCTCCCGGACTCAGTTACCTATGGCCTACAGAGCAGCTTCAAACGCCCCAACTTCAAGGGGTCTGGATGCGTCCGCTGGTAGGATAGGCTGTGTTCGCGTCGAACGCTTCCTGGAGCCGCGCGATCAATTCCCGGTCTGAGCTCGTAACAGATGCTTGCCGTTGCTTCACGACGCGGCCCGGACGCTCCCCAGCGGGGCTCGATCGAAGCGCGGAGGGTTCCATCCGCAATGCCAGGCACAAAGAGGCGAGCCCGATGGCAAACAGAAATCCGGGAATTAGGTCGCCGGGCAGAAGTTGGGCCAGAGCGTTTACCGGCCAAAGAGGAGTCTCTTGAATGCCCCGCAGATAGCTTACCATGCCGAAGGCGATGGACATCGCGCCTCCGATCAGTGTGCTGACGATGACAAGTCTTGAACTCAGCATTTTGGTCCTCCAAGAGCCCCGACGGAGCGGGCGGTCCTTTGATATACGGCTACTCTATCATCGGGCCGGCCTGACGGAACTTTAGCGGATGACACTAAATTCCCTAGAGCTATTCCTGAACAGCGGGGTAAATTCCTGGTGGTTCGGATAGACCGCAGGTTCCAGAGTTGGGCAGTACTTTCGGCCTACCTCAGGCAGCACAAGTGATTGCGGCTCAGTAACTTCGGAGGGTCGGCTCGGCGAGAAGAGGGCAGAGGAGTTATGAGGAAGACAGCGGATGTGGTCGTGATCGGAGGTGGCGTGATGGGGACGGCGGCCGCGTATGAGCTGTCGCGGCGGGGGGCCGGAACGGTTGTCGTGGTCGAGAAGGCAGCCCTGGGTTCGGGGTCCAGCGGCAAGTCGGGCGCCAACGTTCGGCAGCACTACTCACATTCGCTCACGGCCTCGATGGCGCAGTACGGCCTGCGGTTCTTCGAGCGCTTCAGCGAAGAACTGGGCGGCTCCGAGGTCTTCACCCGAGCGGGGCTGGTGATGATTGTCCCGGCCGACCGGCGTGACGATCTCAGGGCCAACGTAGACCTGCAGCAGAAGCTCGGAATCAAGGTCAACCTCATCACGCACGACGAATTGCGGTCGATCGACCCGGGCGTAGTCTTGGACGACGGCGAGGTCGTGGCGTTCGAGTCGGAGGCCGGGTTCTGTGACCCGCTGCAAGTCGTGACGTCTCTGGCCGAGGCCGCGCGGGCGCGCGCGGTCGATGTGTGCGAGGGGGTGGCCGCCACCGGTATAGAAGTGGAGGCTGGACGCGTGTCGGCGGTCTCAACGGCCCAGGGTACGATTGCGACGCGCAGCCTGGTGCTAGCGGCCGGGCCCTGGGCGTCGCGGCTGGTGAGCCCGCTTGGCGTCGACTTGCAGGTGCGCCCGTGCCGCACGCAGATCGCGCTGTTGCGGCGTCCCTGTCTCGGCGAAACGCCGCGCCCGATCTACGGCGACTTCGCCAACCAGATCTACTTCCGTCCGATGCCGGGAGATCAGCTTCATCTGGGCAACATCGACCCCAGGGAAGAGCGCGCCGAGGTCGACCCGGACGACTACAACGAAGTGGCGGACCGTGAGTTCGTCTCAGAGCTTCGCGGCAAGCTGCACGCCCGCTATCCCTCGATGCAGAGCGGCGTGGGCCGCGGCGGCTACGGCGCGTTGTACTCGATCACGCCCGACTGGCATCCGATCATCGATTGGCTACCGGGCGTCGAAGGCGTGGCGTGCGCCGCGGGCTTCAGCGGCCATGGGTTTAAGATGGCCCCCGCCGTAAGCAAGCTGATCGGTGAGATGGTGCTCGACGGCGAACCCAAGTCCTTCGACATCCATCCGCTGCGGGCATCACGTTTCGCCGAGGGGGAGAGGTTCGGCAGCCAACGGGCCTACACGGTGATGGGTTAGGGGTCGCCGGCATGGGTTGAGCGTTGCTGCGCGGCCTACCCGGCCCTGTCAGGCCGCCTCGGAAGCCAGTTCACCCAGAGCCTGCAACACCAAGTCCACTTGGCCGAACGTGTTGTAGTAGTGCGTCGAGAAGCGAATGGCCGCACCCGGGCGCTCGCTGCTCCCCGGCACGTACACGTCATACTTCTGTCGCAAGTACTCTTTGAGCTTCCTTCCCGGGACGTTCTCGATGCCGATACTGGTGATTCCCGCCGCCATGTCGGAGCGCTCCGGCGTGTAGAGATTGACCCCAGGGATGTCCTTTGCCTTGCGCCGCAGGTAGGCGCCAAGACTACGTGTACGCTGCTCCACACGGGAGCGGCCCAGAGCGTTCTGGAAGTCCAACGCGTCTTCGAGTGCCGCCACGACAGGCCACGGGCGACGCCCCACGCTCAAGCTGTACTTGCGGGCTCCCTGTGCGGGACGATCCCAGGGCAAGATGCTGATATTCGGCCAGATGCGATCCTGCGCGTCGCGCTTCACGAACAACAGGCCCGAGCCCGCGGGCCCGGTCAGCCACTTGTGTGCGTTGCAAGCATAACCATCCACGCCCCATTCGTTGAGGCTGAATTGGATATGACCGATGCTGTGAGCGCCGTCGACGAAGCAAAGGATGTTCTTGCGGTGGGCTAAACTTGCCAGATCTTTCACCGGCAGGAAGCAGCCCGTGCTGCCGAGGGGGTTCGCAAAGTGCATCACGCGGGTCCGGGCCGTGATGGCGGCTTCAAAGGCGTTGAGGATGGTCGACGGGTCGTCGGGCGGAATGGGAAACCGGACCTGTTTCACAACCAGTCCGTAGCGCTTCGCCTGACGCCGCCAGGTTTCCCGGTTGCTGGGATGTTCATAGGCGGTCAGGAGAATCTCGTCCCCTCGCTTCAAGTCCAAGCCTTGACAGAGGATCGTGTTCCCCTCGGTCGTGTTGCGCGTGATCGCGATTTCGTCGGCGGAGGCGCCCAGAAAGCTCGCGGCCTTCAGTCGGATCTGCTCCACCCGGTCTTGAAAAATCTGGCTGTTCTCGTGGGGATTGACGGCCATCAGTCGCCAGTACTCCACCATGGCCTCGTAGACCGGTCTTGGCGTCGGCCCCAAGGTGCCGTTGTTCATGTATGTGAAGCCCTTCTCCAGCATGAAGCGCTTCCTGACTTTGGCCCAGTAACCCTCGTCCACGCGCCAGTCCTCTCGCGAGGCGCCGGCGGCCTGTCGCACCGCCTGAGCCGACTGAGCGAAGGCAGCCTTCACCTGAGTCAGTGTCGTCAATGCTGCTGAGGCGCCGGCAAACTGCTGAAAGAAGTGCCGCCGGGAAGAAAGTGGTTTGGCAACATTCATGGATGCCCGTCCTTTGGTTGGTTCGCGTCCCTAGTTGGCTTGTTTTCCGTCTGGCTTCAGGCGAAACCCGGCGGCAACGGCAGGCTGCTACACTGGCCGCCGGAGGGAGTTATGGAGGTAGAAACGCGCGTGCCGACAGCGAAGACCAATACCCTGCTTGCCGGGTTCATCTTACTTGCCGTAGTCCTTATCACACAACCGGCCCTGGCGGCGGAGGTCAAGTTTCCCGAGGCTCCGCCACCACGAAACGACGTCACGATCGAGAACTTAGTCCCCGTGCCGATGCGGGACGGAACGATCCTCTACGCCGACGTTTACCTGCCCGCCGTCGATGGCCGGCACCCGGTGCTCGTTGCGCGAACCCCCTACAGCACCGAGCGCTACCCCAGCGTATACAAGGAAGCGCTCTTCTACGCCCGGCGCGGCTACGCCTACGTCTACCAGGACGTGCGAGGGCGCCATCAGTCCGAGGGCAAGTGGGAGCCCTTTCGAGATGACATCGAGGATGGCTACGACACCGTGGAGTGGGCCGCCCAGCAGCCTTGGTCGAACGGCAAGGTCGCCATGCAGGGACACTCCTACGGCGGCCACGTCCAGTGGCGCGCGGCGATGGCGTCGCCTCCTCACCTGGTGACCGCGTTCCCCTTGGTCGCCTCCACCAGCCTTTACCACGACTGGATCACCCTCAACGGCGCGTGGCGCCTCTCTTTCAATTTCGGCTGGGGCACGGTGCGGCAGGATTCGCGCATCATGCAGAACGTCGGGGCCCACACGATGCCGGACGGCCCACAGCGAATCAGCTACGACGATGTGATCTGGAGCTTCCCGCTCAACAAAATGCAGCAACGCGTCGGCCGCAACGATCAGTTCTACAAAGACTGGCTGGCGCATCCCGACTACGACGACTACTGGAAGAAGATCAACGTCGAAGAGATGTTCGACAAGATCGGCATCCCCGTCCATACACTGGGTGGCTGGTTCGACATCTTCAGCCAAGGGACCCTGCGCGGATACGTCGGCGTGAGCCATCACGGCAAGACCGAGATCGCTCGCAAGAAGAGTCACCTGACGATTGGCGCCTGGGGACACAGCCCCTCACGCAGCGTCGGGGATCTCGATTTCGGCGAGCACGGCTACGCCAGCCGCGATGCTCTGCAACTGCATTGGTACGACTACTGGCTCAAGGGCATCGACAACGGGCTCGACAAAGAGCCGCCGGTTCGGCTGTTCGTGATGGGCAGAAACGCCTGGAGGTACGAGAACGAGTACCCCCTGGCGCGCACCCAATTCAAGAAGCTGTACCTGCACAGCGCCGGCGGCGCCAACAGCTACCGCGGTGACGGGCGGCTCTCGTGGGAGGAGCCCGCGGCCGACGCGTCGCCTGATCGCTACACCTACGATCCCGATATGCCGGTACCGACTGTGGGCGGGAACAATTGCTGCGGCACGCCGACGCGCTCCGGTCCCCGTGATCAGAAAGAAGGGGAGAGCCGGATTGACGTCTTGGTCTACACGTCCGATTTCCTGGAGGAAGAGATCGAGGTCACCGGCCCTGTGAAAGTCGTTCTCTACGCCTCGACCGACGCGGTGGACACGGACTTCGTCGCCAAGCTCGTGGACGTCTATCCCGACGGCAAGGCGTACAACATGGCCGAAGGCCTGCTGCGCGCGCGCTACCGCGAAGGCCTGAGCAAGCCCGAGCTACTTGAGCCGGGCAAAGTGTATGAACTCGAAATCGACCTGGTGGGCACAAGCGTGGCTTTTCAACCGGGACATCGCATCCGGGTCGACATCACGAGCAGCCATTTCCCGCAGTTCGACCGCAACCCCAACACCGGAGAGCCGTTCGGAACCGGCACAGCCGTGAAGCGGGCCCGCCAAACCGTCCATCACTCGAGCCGTCAGCCGTCACACATCCTGCTGCCGGTGATTCCATAAGAGAGGCGGCGAGCCCAGAAACCGAGCCGTGACCGTAAGGGAGCGGTCCGGCACGACCCCTCCGGCACCTCGGAAGTCTCTAGAACCGAGACATCTCGAGCCGCGGACTGCCACGTCGACCTGTTCACGGCCCCTACGCCGGCGCAGCCGTCATGAACCAATCCTCGGGTAACTGACCCTCCGGCAGCAGATCGCCCTTCTCCAGGTAGCGGGTCTTGTGGGCGAACTTGGCGGCGTTCGGGTCGTGGGTGACGATGATGATCGTCTTGCCGTGTTGTTCGTTGAGGAGCGAGAGGATGGTCAGCACCTCTTTGGCTGAGGCGGCGTCGAGGTCGCCCGTGGGCTCGTCGGCCAGGATGATGGCCGGATCGGTGACGATGGCGCGGGCGATCGCCACGCGCTGCTCCTGTCCGCCGGAGAGCTGCCGCGGATAGTGATCGACTCGATCGCTCAAGCCGACGATGTCGAGGGCGGTCCTGGCGTTCTCGAGACGGTCCTTCTTGCTCAGGTTGGTGAGCAGCAGGGGCAGCGCGACGTTCTCGAGCGCCGTCAGGACGGGGATCAGGTTGAAGGTCTGGAACACGTAGCCGATGTTACGGCTGCGCCAGGCGGCTAGCTCCTTCTCACCCATCCTGGTAATATCGTCGCCTTGCACCGTCAACCGCCCGGCCGTGGGACGGTCGATGCCCGCGACCAGGTGCAACAAGGTCGATTTGCCCGAACCCGAAGGCCCCATCAACGCCAGGAATTCCGAGCGCGGGATCACAAGGTCCACCTCATTGAGGGCCAGCACGCTGAACTCGTCGCGCCGGTACTCTTTGACGATTGCCTCCATGTGGGCGGCTTGCGTGCTAACGGCTGCTTCGCTCATGAGGCTCCCCGGGGGTCTTTGAGTACGACCGCATCGCCGGCTTCGAGATCAGGCGGTGGGGAGAGGATCAGATCCTCGCCACCGACGAGACCCTCGCCGATCTCCACGCCGCGGGAGGTCGTTTGCCGTACCGCTACGTCTCGCTGAACGGCCCGTCCGTCGAGTAGCACGAAGACGGAGCTGCCGTTAACCAGAGCGGCGGTGGGAATCGTGATCGAGGCGCAGGCGGCATCCCCCTGTTGCGGCTGCTCCTCCACCAAGAAGGCGACGTTGGCGTTCATCTCCGGGCGCAGGTAGGAGTCCGGCTTAAGGATCTGCACCTTGACCTGAACTGTGGCTTTCTGACGGTCGGCCTCGGGCGACAGCTCGACGATCTCGCTCTCGTACTTGCGGTCGGGAAAGGCATCGGTGGCGACGATCGCTCGCTGCCCCATCGAGAGTTTGGCGAAGTCGTCTTGGCTGATGTCAAGCTCTACTTGCAGGTCGTCGAGATCGGCCAGCGAGACGACGAACCCTTTCGCGCCGCGCTCGCCGACGAAGCTGGTGGTGATGAACTCGCCCACTTCGATATTGCGCTCGAGAATGGTGCCCGTGACCGGCGCGCGAATCACCGTGGCGTCGACCAGCGTCTGAGCGTAGGCCACTTCGCCCTCGGCCTGTTCGACTTGGCCGCGAACGGAGTCGATCTGCTCCTTGCGAGGGCCGAGGCGCGCCAGCTCAAAGGCACGGTCGAGCGAGTTGACGCGCGCCTGCTGCGAATCGAAGCGTGCCTTCGCGTTATCGAACTCCCGTTCGGAGCTTACGCCCTCTTTGAAAAGGGTTTCGGATCGCTCGAGATCGATACGTGCGTTCACCAAGTCGGCCTTGGCTTCGTCGAGGTTCGCGTTGGCTAACTGAATCTCCTCGGGACGGGAGCCCGCCTTCAACTCCGCCAGCCGCGCGCGGAGTGCCGCCAAACTGCCCGCGGCTTGGCGAAGGCGCGCCCGATACTCATCGTCTTCGAGGCGCACGATCGCTTCGCCCTTGGTGACGCGATCGCCCTTCTCGACGCCGATCCATGCGGCCCGACCCAGAACCTTCGAGGCGACCTCGATCTTGTGATGCGGCACGATGTAGCCGGCCGCATTGAGAACAACCCGCTCGCCGCTTCCGACGGTTTGCGCAGTGACGCGATAGGTTTCGACCTCCACGCCGCCCGCCGACGCAAACCCGTAGCGCCAGATGCCAATCGCGGCAAACAGCAGAATCCCGATGATGATCCACCACTTGGTCCAGCGCGACGATCCACCGTTGCGCCCGCGTGGTGAGCGGTCGATCTTCAGACTCGCCAGGCGCTGGTCGATTCTGTCCGTGTCAGCCGCCATGGGGATTGTCTATTCGGAGATCTCGTCTAGACGTTGCGCATCGAACCAAGGATGTCTTGCCGTGCCGCCATGCGCGCCGGCAGGACGCCGCCAAGCACTCCCATGAAAGCCGCAAACCCCATGCCGACCGCCACCGCCTGGGGCGTAATCGCGAGATCGAAGGTGGTGATGCTAAACGTCTCGAAGTTGCCGATGCGGCCTCCCAGGCCGTGTAGGGGAAGCACCAGGATGCAGCCGAGCGCGCCCCCCAGCAACGAAAGCAGCAACGACTCGAGCAGAAACGACAGCAACACGCTGCCCCGCGAGAAACCCAGCATCCGCAGAACACCGACCTCCCGCGACCGCCGCGCCACGGCGGCGTACATCGTGTTCATCGCCGCGAAGCTGCTGCCGATCGCCATGACGATGGCCACGAAGATCCCCAGTGCTTGCACCGGTTGGCCGGAAACTGTCTGTTTGGCATAGTAGTCCCGCTCACCCAAGGCTTCGAGCAACAGGCGCTGATCGTCCGACACACTGTTGATGAGAGCCGCGGCGCTCACTTCGTCCGCGGCGCGAATGAGCGCGGTGCTCAGCGTGCCGCCGCGGCCGAGATCGACGGCGAGCAGGTTTGCGTCCGCCCAGATTTCACTATTGAACGCGGACGCCCCCGCGTCGAAAACACCGACGACTTCCCACTCCCCTCGCCCGAAGTTCAACTTGTCGCCGATGGACGTGCCTTCGTTGCCTTCGAAGATCCCGCGGCCGACCGTGACTTCCCGCCGTCCCGGCGAGAACCACCGGCCCCGCGCAATCTTCAGCGTCCCGGCCCGCTCGCGCAACCGTACGCCCATCGGAGGCAGGCCCCGAACGTTGACGTTGGCAACGTCATCGGGACTGCCTCGAAACGGCAGGTTGAACACGGTGATTACCTCGAGCGAGGCCATCGGCTCGCCGGCGTCCTCGGCGATGCCGGCGATGAACTTCAGGTTCTGGAACTGCTCGCGCGTGACCGTGCTGTTCAGCTCGGCAGTCGAGCCCTGGCGCATCACGATGACGTGCAGCGGGTCGCCGGTCACGGCGAGGGCTCCGTTCAGCCCGTCCACTAGCGCCATGATGCCGACCAACACCGCCACGGATAGCGCCACGCCCAGGGCCGTCATCGCGGTCGTCGTCTTGCGGACGAGCAGGTTGCGCCAGTTGTAGGAGATTGGAATCGGCATGAGCAATCGTCAGCCGGTATGGCGTAAGGCGTCGGTCACTCGGGTGCGCGCCGCCAGCGTCGCGGGGATCACCGAGCTCACCACGCCGATCAGCAAGGCAACCACGAGACAGAACGGCACGCCCCACCACGGCATGACCAGTCCTTCAAAAAAGGCTACCAGCACCTCCGAAGCCGCCTGCGTCACGCCATAGGCCAGGGCGGTTCCCAATAGCCCGCCGAGCAGGGCGATCAAGACAGCTTCGGTGATGATCATCCCCAGAACCGTGTTCGACGTGAAGCCGAGCGTCTTCAACACGCCGATTTCTTGAATGCGCTCGCGAACCGACATCGCCACCGTGTTCCCCGACACCACCAAGATCGTGAACACCACCGCCCCGGCGATACTCATCAGGAACAGCTTTACGTTGCCGAGTTGGCTGACGAAAGCAAGCTGAAAAGCTCGCTCAGTCTCGGTCTTGGTCGGCTGGGGTGCGTTCTTGAACATGGCGTCGACGGCTTGCGCGACTCGCGGCACCGCCTCGGCCGAGCCGACACGAAGGTAGTACGTGCCGACTGCTCCTTGCCATTCCTCAGGCAAGCTCTCTTCGAAGTACTTGAAGTGGAAGAAGCTGTTGTTGTCTTCAGGCCCGTCGAAGATGGCCCGCACCACCAGATCGAGACTGATCGGGTAGATGTCGCCAACCAGCGTAAACCGGTCGCCGAGCTTCAACCCGGTTCGATTGACAACCGAGCGGCCGATCGCAATGCCCTGCTGGTCGCGGATCCAAGCCTGATACTGGTCCTCGGGGATATCCACCTCGGTGAGGACCTGAAAGATCGCCTCCGGGTCGACTGCAAAGCGGGCAAAGAACTCCTCGGGCCGGTTGTCCTTGTACTGGCCGCCGAACCACGAGAACTTGGTCACCTGCTCGACCCCGTCGATTGCCCGAATACGGCTTTCGTACGCCTGCGGCAACTCCATCGCGAGAGAGACCCGGTGACGGACGATCAACCGCAGAGCTTCGTCCGGCGCGGCGTCACGGAAGTAGAACGCTGAATAAACCGCGAGCAAGATTCCCACCAGCGACAGCGATACGGTGATGCTCGCCACCGTGAGGATGGTTCGGCGGCGATTCCGCAGCAGGTTTTTCAGCGTCAACGGGATGAATTTAAGCATCAGAACCCAAGAAATTCATGATAACAATCCACCCGACGACGCCCCGGCGGGCTCACACCGCCCCGCGCTTTGGACGGTTCTCGCGGATGAACTCGATGATGGAATCGAGCGAGGAGCCGGGTTGAAACGTCGCGGCGACGCCCAAGGTCTTCAGCTCGGCCACGTCAGCGTCGGGGATGATGCCGCCGAGCACGACCTTCACATCGTCCATGCCCTTCTCGCGAAGCAACTCCATCACCCGTGGGACGATCACACTGTGCGCGCCGGAGAGGATCGACAGGCCGATGAACTCGACATCCTCCTGAAGCGCCGCGCTGACAATTTGCTCCGGCGTCTGCCTCAGACCGGTATAGATGACCTCCATGCCGGCATCGCGCAGGGCGCGGGCAATCACCTTGGCGCCGCGATCATGACCGTCGAGACCGGGCTTGGCCACCAGGACGCGGATCGGGGGAGAAGCTGCGAGGGAAGACTCGGCACTCATCGGTTTCAGACCTGGACCCTCTCCTCATACACGCCGAAGACGCCGCGCAACACGTCACACATCTCCCCCAGCGTCGCATAAGCTCGCACCGCGTCGAGAATCGGCGGCATCAGATTCACGTTGGTCTCAGCAGCTTTACGCAACGCTTGCAAGGCACTCCCAACGGAGGCGCTATCCCGCTCGCGCCGTAGCCGCTCCAGCTTTTGCACTTGCTCCTCGGCGACCTGCTTGTCGATATACAGCGTTTCGATGGGCTGCTCGTCTTCGTCCGCGAAGGCGTTCATGCCCACGATCAGCCGCCTGCGCTCTTCGACCGCGCGCTGGAACTCGTAACTCGATCGTGCGATCTCGGCCTGCGGGTACGCCTTCTCCACGGCCGCGACCATCCCGCCCATCGCGTCGATCTTGTCGAACTCCTCGAAGCACTTTTTCTCGAGATCGAGCGTCAGCCGCTCCACATAGTAGCTGCCGGCGAAGGGATCAGCCGTCTCGGTCACGCCGGTCTCGTGCGCCAGCACCTGCTGGGTACGCAGCGCGAGGAGCGCCGCCCCTTCGGTTGGTAGCGCGTAGGCCTCGTCAAGTGAGTTGGTGTGGAGCGACTGCGTCCCACCCAGCACCGCCGCCATCGCCTGCACCGCCGTCCGGACCAGGTTGACTTGGGGCTGCTGCGCCGTGAGAGAGACCCCGGCCGTCTGAGCGTGAAAGCGCAGCCGCTGTGAGCGCTCGTCCTTCGCCCCGAAACGGTCGCGCATCACCTTGGCCCAAATCTTTCTCGCGGCGCGGAACTTGGCGATCTCCTCGAAGAAATCGCTGTGCACATCGAAGAAGAAACTCAGCCGCGGCGCAAAGCGGCCGACGTCGAGCCCCCTCTCGAGCGCCCACGTCACATACGCGATGCCAGCCCCCAGCGTGAACGCCAACTCTTGGACCGCTGTCGCACCCGCTTCCCGGATGTGATAGCCGCTGATCGAGATGGGATTGAACCGCGGCGCATGCTGGGCCCCGAACTCAAGCGTATCCACCACCAGCCGCATCGATGGGCGCGGAGGGTAGATGTACTCCTTCTGCGCCATGTACTCCTTGAGGATGTCGTTCTGAATCGTCCCCGAAATCCGGCCCCAATCGGCCCCCTGCTTCTCGGCGACCACCAGGTACATGGCCCACAGAATCGCCGCCGAGGAGGTAATCGTCATCGAGGTCGTGACCTCGGCCAGCGGGATCGAGTCGAACAACTCCTCCATGTCGGCGAGCGACGAAACCGCCACGCCGCATTTACCGACCTCGCCGGCCGAGAGCGCATGGTCGGCGTCGTAGCCCATCAGGGTGGGCAGGTCGAACGCGACGGACAACCCAGTCTGGCCCTGTTCGAGCAGGTAGCGATAGCGGCGGTTCGTCTCTCGCGGCGTCGCGAAGCCCGAGAACTGCCGCATAGTCCAGAGCTTGCCCCGGTACATGTCGGGATGGATGCCGCGCGTGAACGGATACTCGCCGGGCTTTCCCAGGTCCGACGCGGGATCGAACTCCACCACGTCAGCGGGCCCGTAGACGCGCTCGACCGGCGTGCCAGACAGGGTATGCGAGCGATCAGGCTGGGACTTGCGTGTGGGGACGCGCAGTGGTGTCTTGGAGGCCGCCATGCCACAATCCGTTTCTCATCAGACTACACACGGCTGGCGATGGCAAGGCTCCGTCGACAATGATGCAGGAGCCCTGGTAAGGGCAAAGGAGGACGCGCATCACCGGGCCGCCAACACCGGACCCCTCGCACCAGCCGCAAAGCTGTACGCCTCGCGCCGCGGCAACGGCATCACGAACAGGGGCTTCTGCGCCGGCCTCCGGCGGGCGCTCTCGTGCAGCTCGGGATAGTGCGTCAGCAACTCACCAGGCACCTCGACCCGGTCGCCCGAGATCATCTCCATCAACTGCAAGGCGTTGACGGCGGCTTTGCCCTGGAAGTGATTGTTGGCCACCACGTAGGTCGCGCGGGTCTGCGAGGCGACCTGCTCGACCCGCTCCTTCCACTTTTCGAGCTGCGCGGGCGTGTAGAGGTAGTTGTAGCGGGCCTGGGCGGCCTGCAAGCCGCCGTGGGCGGCCGGGTTTTGGCTGAAGTTGAACCACTCGTGATAGTTGCGTCCGTGAAGGCGCACGTAGCCGATCAGAGACGTCACGTGAGCCGACGGCGGCAGGCAGTGGCTGAGTTGCGGCTGATCGATGTTGCAGAAACCGATGCCGTGGTCGCCGAACCAGTCGAGCGTCGATTGCGCGTTCCAACTCGAATGGCGTACTTCGGCCACGACAGGGTAATGGCCGAACGCCTTCCCCAGTCGGGCCAGATACTCGCGGTTCTCGCGGGTCTGCCGGAACGAAAAGGGGAACTGCATCAGCACGCAGCCGAGACGGCCGGCGTCCGCCAGCGGCGCCAGACCCTCCGAGAACCGCAGGACACCCTCCCGCGTCAAGCTGCGCTCATGCGTAAAACCGCGATAGAGCTTGGCCGTGAACTGGAAGTTCTTCGCAGCCTCTACCTTCTTCACCCACAGCCGGGCCAGTTCCGGCCGTAGCGGCTGGTAGAAGGACGTGTTGATCTCGATCACCGAGAAGAACTTCGACAGATAGGCCGCCTCGTGAAACCCGGCCCCACGGTTCCGCGGATAGACGACCCCCTTCCAATCCGGATACGACCAGCCCGCTGTTCCAATCCGTATGTTGGTCCTCACAGATTCTTCTCCTCTACCCTTTATATTCGCCTTTTGTTCGAGTATGGCACCAGTGGGGGTCTGAGGTCAATAGGCTTAGGCGGTATCGTCCCAACTCCTGGGCGTCCGAGAGCTCGTTGGAGGCGGATTTCGTAGTGGTGATTGGTTCGGTCATTGTGGCCACGGTCCGTTGAACGATCTGGCACTGTGCCAAGCTTCGCTCTGGTCTCTCTATCCTCCGACTACAGGGTAGCAAGCAGGTGGACGGGACTCCACCCTCGGGGAGAAGCAAGTGCTTGATTGGAAAAGGGTTATTTTTCTTTCCTGTGACTGAGATTGGGTTTTTGGTGAGATGGGGAGATCGAGTGCCAGGGGGGGGGCACGGCAGGGGCGGGAGTCGGTTGTTCCCTCATTATCCGTGCGATCGTCTAATTCTTCAGATCCCCGGCGATCTCGGCGAACTGGGCTAGGGCGGCTTCTAGGTCTTCGGCGATTTCGGCGGCGATGATGTCGGGGTTGGGGAGGTTTTCGGTGTCTTCGAGGCTCTCGTCCTTGAGCCAGAAGATGTCGAGGCTGAGTTTGTCGCGTTTGAGGAGCTCATCGTAGTCGAACTTCTTGAAGCGCTCGGTCTCCTTGCGCCTGTGGCGGTTCTTGGGGTTGTAGCGGGCGACGAAGTCGTCGAGGTCGGGCCGCTGGAGAGGTTTGGTCTTCAGGGTGAAGTGCTGGTTGGTGCGGAAATCGTAGATCCAGAGGGTCTTCGTCCACGGGGTTTTGGCGGCGGGCTTGCGGTCGAAGAATAGAACGTTGGCTTTGACGCCCTGGGCGTAGAAGATGCCCGTCGGCAGGCGCAGCAGGGTGTGAACGTCGCACTGGTCCAGCAGCTTGCGCCGAATCGTCTCGCCGGCGCCGCCCTCGAACAGGACGTTGTCGGGCACGACGATCGCCGCGTGGCCGTTCATCTTCAAGAGCGAGCGGACGTGCTGCAAGAAGTTCAACTGTTTGTTGCTGGTCGAGGCCCAAAAGTCTTGGCGCACGACGGTCAGCGCCTCTTTGGCCTGTTCGCCCTCTTCGTTGATGACCGTCACGCTCGACTTCTTGCCGAAGGGCGGGTTGGTCATGACGATGTCGTTGTAGGTGGAGGGCGCGGTATTGAGGCTGTCGGTCACGGTGATGAGCTCGTCTTCATCGCCGCCGATGCCGTGGAGCAGCAGATTAATGCCGCACAGGCGCACCGTGTTGTCGACGATCTCGACGCCGCGCAGAGCCTCGAAACGGAGGTGTTTCTTCTGGTCGCGGTCTAGGTCGGAACGGCTGATGTAATCGTGGGCGGCGACGAGGAAACCGCCGGTACCCGCAGCGGGGTCCATGATGGTTTGTCCGGCCTCGGGGCGCATGACATCGACGATCGCCTTGATCAGCGGCCGCGGCGTGAAGTACTGTCCGGCGCCGGTCTTGACGTCAGCGGCGTTCTTTTCGAGCAGGCCTTCGTAGATCTCCCCTTTGACGTCGACATGGAAGCTCGACCAGGTTTCGCGGCCGATGAGATCCGCGATCAGGCGTCGCAGCTTGGCGGGGTCTTGGATCTTGTTCTGGGCCTTGCGGAAGATGAGTCCGAGCGTGCCCTTCTCTTTGCCGAGATTCTCCAGAACGTGACGGTAGTGAACTTCGAGGGCGTCGCCTTCCAGATCGATGAGGGTGGTCCAGTCGTAGCCCCCCGGGATGATCGATGGCTGATTGAACGGGGGCTGGGTCCGCTCGTGGGCCATCTTGAGGAAGATCAGGTAGGTGAGCTGCTCGACGTAGTCGCCGTACGAGAGGCCGTCGTCCCGGAGGACGTTGCAGTAGTTCCAGACCTTGTCGACGATAAATGCGCTTGCATTTACCATGAATGGATCGGGGTCCGTCGATCCGAAGACGGTTAGCCCCGCACCTCCCGGAGCATGGCTTCGAGTTCCGCATCCGTCTCGTCCCCGGGCCAAATGCCGAAGAACGCAGCCACGCCACGCTTGCCGGTCAGTCCAGGCTTCTCGCGAACAGGCATGGGTTGGCAGGATCTTGGTGGGGGAATCTTCGCGAACACGGGCGGCTGATTCTCGCCGGATTCCACGGCGATGGCGTCGATGCGGAGTAAGCGGCCTGACGGGCGATAGACGGCTTTTCCCAGCACCAGAACCTTCTTGCCGAAATATTCCTTCAAGAAGTCCATGAGTTCATAACTCTCTACGACTCCGTGAACTTCGGACCCGTCATCCAGCCGCAGGCCAAACGTTCTCGTGCTGTGGCGGATCATGTCCAGCGTTCCGGTCACACGAATTTGACGGCTTTGAGGTGTCAATGCACGCCTATTCTATCGGGTCGCAGTGCGGCGCGCTGGAACATGTGGCAAGCTCTGCTGTTCAGGCTTTTCTCGTTCGCCCCGGATGCGTTCCAGAGAAAAGCCGCGGATCTCAAAACCGAGATCCGCGCTACGGGTCTTGTGTGAGGTCAGCACCGACGATCGGGCCGGTTTACAGCCGGGCCTTGGGGTCCGTTGGTAGGCGCATGAAATCGAGCTCCATCGGGCCCACGCGCTCGTCGATCCAGCGGGCGCTCGACCAGCGCCATTCGCGCGGCTCGCTCACCAAGCCGCGGCGAACCGGGTTCATGTGCATGTAATCCAACGCGTCGTCGTACTCGCGGCGGCTCCTCAGCGCGTGGTCATAGAACCTACTCTGCCAGAAAGCCGTCGGGCGATCACCGGATCGTTTGAGGGACTGGAATGTTGCCAGCTTGAAGCTTTTCATCACGTTCGAGAGGGTCGTGGTTTCCTCGGGGAAAATAATCGCATGCATGTGGTCGGGCATGAAGCAGTAGCCGCACAAGGCGAATGGGAGCCGTTTTCGCGTTCGGTCGAGAATGGTTGCCAAGACGCGGAATTCGCGGTCGTTGAATGGCCGTCGGCCTCGCAGTAGGTTCGTCGTTATGAAGAAGAATCGTGAATGGAGGTCCGCACGGCGTAGCCTGGACATGGTGTTGGGGTGGTAGGGGTATCGCGTTTAGGGTAGCGGATGGAGCAAGATCCGTAGCGCGGATCTCGGTTTTGAGATCCGCGGCCTTTGGTGGTTGAACGGTTGTCGCCTCAGAGCAGATGCCAGTGGATGTCCGCCCGTCGTAACCTCGACGTGGTGTTGGGATGGTGGTGGTCGTTGCCTGGTTTAGGGTGGCGGGTTGCAGGGGTCGGGGGAAAAACCGCGGATCTCAAAACCGAGATCCGCGCTACGGGTGTTGGTCGGTGGCGTCTTGGGGGACGAGTTTGCCTTCGAAAGCTTGTTTGAGGATGGACTGGCGGAGGCGCTCGGCGCGCCGGATGTTAGTAGCAAGCTCACCGTCGAGTTGTTGAATCATTGAGATCCGTCTCTCAAGGTCGCCCAAGATTCGCTTCTGCTCCGCTACTGGCGGTAGAGCAATCGTAATCTGCCGAATGTACTCCAAGCCGAGATCGGGCTGACTACTCGCTCGGACGTAGGTTCTCATCTGAAGCTGCGAGGCAGATGCTCGAAGCGCGTGGGTCAAGTAGCCACCAAGCGCTCGAGTTCCGATCGGCTTCACGATTGCGACGCTATAGGAGACTTGAAACGGGGTATCGGTCGTGACTCTCCTAACGACTCAGATAGTCCCGTAACGAGATATGAACAGATCTCCGTTCTTGGGCTTGATCTTTCTCGAAAGGCGCAAAAAGTCGTCAGTTGCTATCTTCTTGGCACCTTCAAAGTCAATGGCATCAGGTTCGACAAAGTCCTTTGTGCTCACGTAAGGGATGCCTGAGTCCTGTTTTTTCGGCATTCGATGATCCACATCACCTATTCGGTGCGTGATCTGGTTGAGGGTGCAGGCGACCCAGCCGACCGGAAGGCTGAGTAGTGTATCTGCCGCAGGTTCGGCGGGCGGTTTGTACTTGTCCTTCCAGTTGCCATTCTGGGGGGGGGGGGGGGGTGCCTTTGGCCTTCATTTTGGCGAGTTGGTCGGCTTCCCAGTGGGCGCGGCGTTGTTGGAGGATGCGGGCGAGGAGTTGGTCGGCGGGTTCGTAGTCGCGGCCTTCGGCGCGGGCGAGTTCGGCTTCGGTGGGAACGAGGTGTCCTTCGCAGGCGGCCTTCAGCACGGACGCCCGGTAGCGCTTCAGGTTCGCCTGGGCCCGCTGGAGCGCCGCCACCCCCGCATCCAGTCGCGTGAACTGCTTCTCGATCTCGGCGACGATTCGATCCTGTTCCGGCAAGGGCGGTAGGGGGAAGGATGCCGCCTCAAGAAAGGCAGGCGGAACACGGAGCTGCCCCGCCGCCCCCCTCATTTTGACCCGTGCGTCACTTCGGAAAGAGGATTGCAGAACGTAATAAAGCAGCAGCTTCGCACGTACGATCGGAGATGGCCGCAGTACGTGAAACTCCGTTGATCCGGCGCTCCTCCCATCCCTTAACCCATGGGCCAGAGCAAACTTCCCGTTCTTCATGCAAGGTGTGATCTTTGCGAAAAGAACATCACCGTCTTGAAAGCGAGTGTAGCCCTTCTTGACTTCGCCCCAAGGCCGCAATGTCGAGGGGTCGAGCTTCCCGGCCTCTTGTTCGACGGCGGCCATCCGGACGAAGGAAACTAGATCGTCGTCACTAGGCTCTGCGTCGTGCTTGCGAGGGTTTAGCCCGCATTTTCAATTTGATGTTTGACATCCCGACCTTCCAGCGGCCTTGAGCGTCTTTATTCATAGGGGCTAGAGCCCGATGAGGACGCCATGGAGGCCAACACCCAATGGGTGAAAAACAAACCAAGCCATTCCAGCTAAGTTTCAATGGACTTCTCAAAGTCGATTTCCAGGGATCGCACGTCACTTCCGACGGTGGCCTGATTTTGGTTCGCGAACTGGACGAACGGTTCGGTCTCGGAGAACTGATTGACGAGCATCTCAGCGACTCCCGGCAAGGCACAAACAAGCAGTTCACGCTCGCTGATCTGTTGCGGCAGTCGGTTTACAGCCGACTCGCCGGCTACGAGGACCTCAACGACGCCGAGCGGGTTTCGATCGATCCGACGTTTCGGCTGATCGGTTCGCAGAAGATCTGGGATCGCGGTGCGGCCTTGACCTCGACGCTGCACGGCTTCGAGACGGAGATGCTGGCGAGCGAAGAGAACCTGCTGGGGCTGATGGCGCTGAACCGAGAGCTGGTCGGGCAAGCGGAAGCGTTCGACGACGCCGAGCGGGTCGTTCTGGACCTGGACTCCACCGAGAGTCCGGTCCATGGCCAACAGGAAGGCAGTGCCTACAACGGACACTTCGAGTCGGTCTGCTACCACCCGTTGCTTTTGTTCAACGGTCATGGTGATTGCCTCGCTGCCAAGCTGCGTCCAGGCAACGTGCACAGCGCCGAGGACTGGGATGAGCTCTTGTTGCCGGAGATCGAGCGCCAACAGGCTGCGGGCAAGCAGGTCGCCTTCCGGGGCGATGCGGCCTTTGCGAAGCCGGAAGTTTATGAGGCTTCGGAGGAACGCGGAGTACAGTACGCCATTCGCATTCCGGCCAACAAGAGCTTGGAGCTGGAGATCGAAGACATCCTGTTTCGCCCGCCGGGAAGGCCTTCCCGCAAGCCCTTGGTGCGCTACAAGAATTTTCGCTATCAGGCGGAGAGTTGGTCGCAGGCGAGGCGGATCGTCGCTAAGGTCGAGCATCACCAGGGCGAGCTGTTCCCGCGCGTCGGATTCATCGTGACGAGCATGAGCTTGCCGAGCCGCTCGGTGGTGCGCTTCTACAACAAGCGCGGCACGGCGGAACAGTGGATCAAGGAAGGCAAGCAGGCGACGCACTGGACGCGATTGTCGTGCCATCGATTTCGGGCCAACGAAGTGCGGTTGCAACTGAGCGTGCTGGCCTACAACCTGGGCAATCTTTGGCGGCGGCTGGGGCTTCCGCAGCGAATCAAGAGTTGGTCGCTGACGAGCTTGCAACACAGGTTGATGAAGACCGGCGGTCGGCTGGTCAAGCACGCGCGGTATTACTGGCTCTTATTGGCGGAGGGACATCTGAACCGGCGGCTGTTCGGCGACATGCTGCACAAGATCTGGGCGCTGCCGCTGCCGAGTGGGTAGCATTGCCGGAGTGAGGATCAACAGCTTTTGGCTCCAAAAGGTTTCGCAAGGAGCAGTGTCGGCCGGAGCGCCGTTCAAGCCGCTCAATCAACGACTGTGAGCGGTCGAACCAGCTCTGGCGACTACCAGCAGAGGTGATGTGCAGGGTTCAGCGTGAAAGGACGTGCTGTTCGGAGCGGAGCGGGTGTATACTGTGGCCGTGCCAGGGCCAAAATGGAAATCCTGGTGTAAAGGATGTGTCCGTTGGCTTCGACCCCGGGGGGCAAGCCGCGGATCTCTTTGACAATCGGACAAAGTATCGGCCCCGCGTTTCTGAGCAACTCGATCCATTCCGCCTTACGCCTGGGTAGGCGCTTCCTCGCATATCGTTGTTTCGGCAGCTTTCGCTGTGGGGCCTTCCAGCAGTCTCGCACGAGCTCGAATGCATCACTGTTTTCTCGCAAGTCGGAGAACTTTTGAAGCTCGAAGAGACACTCGTTAAATATGACGGCCACTCGACGCCCTGCGATCGTGAGGTCCTCGAAACCGGTTCCCAGGATCCTGATGGTAGAGTCGCTGGGGCCGGCTTCGGGGTGTTCGGCCGCGATCCGTGCGGTGACGACACCGGCGCGCACGACGTTTAACAGATTGAACCCTCGCACGGACACGGTCGCGGAAGTCTCCGCGACACGACTTCTAGGGTTGGAGCCTTCCACCTCCACTTTTCTGCCAACGACGGCCGCCGTGGCTTCGTCGAACGAAACAAACTCGCCGGACTCGCCGTAACGAAAGCCGTCGACGCGGGAAGTCGAAACCCCGCCGCCGACCGCCAAGCTGGCCACCGCTTGGCCCTCGATGGGCTCGTCTCGCGGGCGCGTAATCCGACCCATAAAGCCGACAGCATCATCGGTGAATAGAAAACGCCTTGGCCAGTTCCGTCTCATTGGTTTTCTCCTCCTTCGCTGTTGGTGGATTGGTGAACAACAAACTCGTACGTCTCAATGACTTCATTTTCGCCTTTTCCCGTCGTGCCGGACAGGACCAGTTCATATCGCCCTGCTTCCAAGAGGCCAGACGGAATCAAGACTGGCAAGCTTCCCGACAACAGCTCCTGCGGCGGAATCTGCAGTTCGAACGCCGGCTCGGCGTCGGTCTTTCCGACGCGGCAGATGACGGTTGCGTACGGCCGGGACGGGTTGACGTCGAAGGAGACAAGTACGAATTCTTGCGACTCGCTGACGACGACGACATTGTCGTCCCCTCTAGTGGGAGGCCTCAGAAACGTCCCGGCCAGGAGTTGTGGGCTACGAAGTTCAGCCACTTCCTGACGCAATTCAGGTATGACGAAGCCTTGGTAAACCAGCACAGCCAGCGCAACGCAGGCGGCAACCGGCCAGGCAACCGGCCAGATGAACGGCGACCGGAACCAAGGAACCGCTACAGGCGACGGCTGGAAGCTCCTCTCTTCTGCCAGAACCGACTTCGCATTCTCAGCAAAAATGTGGAGGTCTCGGACCTCCTCGCCCAGCTCCGGCGACTCGAACATCTCCCGCTCGAACTCCTCTTGTTCGGCGGGAGTCATCTCGCCGAGATAATAGCGCTCGGCCCGATACGGGGACTGTTTTGTTTCAAGGTTCATGAAACTCCCTCCCGCCGCCCTTTTCTTCGATCGGCGTAACGGTCGCATTCTAACCCGTTGGAGCGGCTCTCGTATGCCTGCCGAAACCGCCTTAGCGCGCGATGAAGCAATACGCGGAGATTCTCGGGCGTGATGCCGAACTCCCGGCAAACATCCGTCCGGTCCCGCTCTTCCGGGAAAATCCTGATGAGAATCTTGCGGTCACGCGGCGGCAAACTCTCGATGATGGCCTGAACCTGCTTCGTGCGTTCCTTGCTGATGAGCCGGCGCTCCGAGTTCAACTCGGGGTCGACGGGCTCGGGGCGGGGTAACGGGCTGCCGCCGGTTTGTTCGGCCGGCGGTCTGGCCGGGGGATCGCGCCTATTCTTGTTTATCAGCTCCAAGACGACGTTGTTACAAACTGTATGCACGAACGCACCGAGGCTCTCCGGCTTCTCGAGGCCGCCCTTCTTGCGGATCTGCGTAAGCACACGTAGAAAAACCTCTTGCCGGACATCTTCGATCTGTTGACGAGAGCGGAGCTTCCGGCGGAGCTTGATGTGGAGCAAATCCCCGAGCTGGGTATCCACTTGACTCAGGTGACCCCAAGATGTAGTGTAGGGCCTGGTGGAGGATTACCCGCGCGACCAACTCGAATTCGAGTCTCGCTTTGCGAGCGAGGAGGCTTGCCGCGACTATCTGTTCGCCTTGCGCTGGCCAGAGGGTTTCCGCTGTCCAAGGTGTGGGCATGAGCGCGCTTGGCCGGTGCGCAAAGTGTGGTTCGAATGCGCTCGCTGCGGGCGGCAAACCTCCGTCACCGCCGGCACGATCTTTCAAGACACACGCAAGCCGCTGCGGCTGTGGTTCCGGGCGATGTGGACCATCACCACGCAGAAGAATGGGGCCAGCGCCCTGGGTCTACAGCGCGTTCTGGGACTGGGCAGTTACCAAACCGCCTGGCCTTGGATGCACAAGCTGAGGCGAGCGATGGTGCGCCCGGGGCGGGAGCGATTGACGGGCCTCGTCGAGGTCGATGAGACCTACTGGGGCGCTGAAGAAGAAGGGGTAATCGGCCGGCAGACCGAGCGTAAAGCGTTGATTGCAGTCGCCGCGGAAGAGAGAGGCACCGGGCTGGGGCGCATCCGCATGCAGCGCGTTCAGAACGCCTCGGCGGCCAGTTTGATGCCCTTCGTCGAGGAGTCGGTCGAGCCGGGCAGCGTGGTTGTTACCGACAACTGGTCGGGCTACGATCCGCTCAAGAAGAAGGACTACCAGCGTCGTATCATCTCGATTAACAACCGCCGCGAGCAGGCCTCGCAGCTACTGCCGAGGGTGCACTTGGCGATCTCGCTACTCAAGCGCTGGATGCTGGGCACGCATCAGGGGGCGGTCAGCCACGAGCATCTGGACTACTATCTCGACGAGTTCGTGTTCCGCTTCAATCGGCGCAGATCACGCAGTCGGGGCAAGCTCTTCTACCGCCTTGTGCAGCAGGCCATGGCGGTGGAGCCGACGCCGTACCGCTCGATCGTCGCCGATTGGGACGCTAAGACGCTGTGAGCCCAACTACAAGATGTTGGGGTCACCTGAGTCAAGTGGATACTCGGCATCCCCGAAATAATCCACGAAGTCCCGTTCCGTCCCGGGATCGTACTCGGCCAGACGGCTTACATACTCCTGATCGAATTTCCGCTGTTTCAAGCCGCTATCACCACGAACCAGCGTAGGTAGTATACGAGATGATTGTGCTGGAATCAAAGCGGGATGTGCTCGCGGAGTCATCTCAACCGAACCATTCAGGTTTGCTGACAAGCCGAAAAACCGTCAAACCCCCTAGGGTGCATCATGCCGAGAAGCGCCAAACCCTTGGGCGGCCAGGCCGAACGGACCGGCCTGGCCGTAAAGCCGGGCAATACGACAATAGCCGGCGCCCCGTTAGGGGCCAGCTAGCATCAGTCGCGCTTGCATGGGCAACCGCAAGGATGGAGGTTGACCATTGTAATCGTCTTGCCGTCCGTGCTGATGCAGTAGTCCACCTTCATGCCGTACTTGGCGGCACACTCGAAGGTCTCACGGAACTTCCTGAGGTCGTCTTTCAGCGCCGAGTCCCCATGGCCGTTGAGCACCTCTCCGCTATCGAAGCGAATGTACCGTAAGTCGTTCGAGTCCTTCTGGTAGCGCATCAAAACGATACAGCCGGCGTTCTTCCAAACGACCCTACTGGCGTCCCCAAACGTCAGCCCCAGGCCGGGGTTGTTGTTGAACACGTCGAGCACGCTGCTGCTGATGTTGATATCGTTGGTCATTTCTTCTCCTGTAAGGGTAAGTTTGTGAGATGCCGGATCCGAGCCTCTCCGAAAGCAGTCTCTATCCGGCTCATCAAGGGGTTAGTGATTCTCGGGCGGCGGGCGTTACAGACGGAGTCCAACTTTTTCAGGCGTCGTCGGAACAGGGGAGATCTCGAGCCCACTCCCTACGTCCCGCCCGAGGCCCCCATGCTTCGGCGCAGGTCCCCAGACGTGCCGTGTCGGTACTACCGAGGGCCGGGACCGCAAGCTGAAGCATGCGGCACGGAAGGAACGTCGGCCGGGAGGCCGACGCTGCCCGCCGGGAGACCCGCGCCAGTGTGCCCAGCATGAGCTGTTTCTTGTGAGTTGCAACGTACTCACCGGAACCGATGGAGGTAACCGTGGGGAACCGCAAGGTGGAAGTCGTGGGGCGCAAGCCGCGCGGCCAAGCTGAAGGAAGCGGGGAACAAACCTTTGACCGTAGGAACACGAATCGGCAGAGAGGCCGCGTACGGGCGGTAAGCTTGCTGGCCTCAGTGAAGCCCAAAGTCCATCCAGACGTGCGAGGTAGAGCCGGACGGTATGAAGGGAAAGAAACAGCACCTTACCTGGGGAGAGATCCTTGGTGAGAGCGAAGGAGAAGTCAGCAGAGGCCATAGTAGCGAAGAAGGCGGGTAACGCCGCTGGAGCAAAGGGCCGAAGGACCAAGGAGCAAAGCTAGAGCAGCGACTGACATAAGCACCGACGAGGTTTCCCGGAGTTCCGGGCCGCAAGGTTCGCCAGCAACGGAGACAGCGGCCCGCCTTGCGGCGTGCCCTCCGCGCTGCGTACCACCACCCCCGCGCAGTGGCCGCAGTGTCACGAGTCGGGCGTTACGCGACGAGTGGCGGCGATACGTGGTGGGCTGGTGGGGATAGTACCGGCTAGCCCAGCAGCGCCGGAATGTCTTTCGGCTGGACGGTTGGATACGGCGTCACATGCGGAAGTGCTTTTGGTTGCGATGGCACGGGGTGCGAGGCCGCCAGAGAGCGTTACGGCGGCTGGGGGTGGGCGAGCGGCTGATGGCGTTGGTGCCAACGCGTCGCGGGGCATGGTTCATGTCGAGCAACGCGTTGTTGCACAAGGGTCTGTCGAACGCCATTCTAAAGCGCTACGGGTTTGTGGTGCCATCGAATCTTGCGGCGTGTCGGTAAGGTCGCCGGGTCCAACCGCCGGATACGGAAAACCGTATGTCCGGTGGTGTGGGAGGGTGCCGGGGCGCAATCCCAGTCACCCGACCCGATCTTCCGGGGCGGAAGCCGATGCGGACGGCCTTGGGGTGCCAGTGGGAACCCTGCGTCGGAACAAAGCCATTCTCGCCCAGCCCCCATGGAATCATCGACTTCCGAAGGAACAACAAAACAACAAAGGTCGCGAACCGACGCGGCTGGCGGTGCAGTAACAACCCCCCGCCGAGGAGGCCGCGCCGCACATGGCGTCCCGAGGCGCCCTATAGCACCTTGGTGCAACCGCAAAGGACTTGCTAGGCTGGCATCAAGCCTTCTAGCGGCCCTTCCTCGCCGGGTTGGCGGGCCGTCTGTCGGCAACGGGACAAAGTAGGTGACCGCGGACTGCATCCCAATCGAGCGGCTGCCCTTTCGGCTTGCGCGGGCGGGATGTCGTCTGGTGATCGCTCTCTGTGTTCTCTTACTCGCCTCAAAGGCCCATCCGCAAAGCAGAGACAAGTCCGTGCGCTTGCCGGCGTCGCCGGAAGGTAGCGCCGTGGTCCTGCCGCCGCCCACGATCCCGCTGAAGTGCAAACTCCACAAGTTCAAACCGAGGCTCGACTACGAACTCAGGCTCTTCACCGGCTTTTGGATCGAAATCCCGACCAAACAGCTTGCGGGACCCGAGACCGACTGGTACGTCGCCCTGGTCGTGCGGCCCCTGTCGCGAGAAGGCCTGGAGCCTATCCGCAGCGACCAAAAGGTCACCATGGCGGAGATTCCGGCGAAGGCCAAAGGCCTGGTTGAGTTCAGTGGCTCGTTCGCGATGGGCGAAGGTTCCTATGACGTGTCATGGCATCTGCGTGATCAGACCGGCCGCTACTGTGACGTATCGTGGGATGTCGAAGCCAAGCTTTCGCGCGGAGACCGCAAGGTCGAGCTTGCGCTCCGGCCCGGAGAAGTCGCGCCGTCGACGATCTATCTCTTCCGTAGAGAGCCACCTTCGGAGGAGAACCGCGATGGCCCCAACCTGAGGATCAAAGTGCTGCTCAATCTCGACAGCGGATCGCGGCGGCGCGTCGCGCGGCGGCTCTGGCGGTACGGTGCGATGCTCTCGACGCTTCGCTTGCTGGCGCGGCATCCGGATACCTACCAATTCTCGGTCGTGGCTTATAGCTTTGAAGACCAGAGCGTTCTCCACCGCCAGGCGTTGGCGAATCAAATCAATTTCCCGGCGTTGGGGCGCGCCCTCAAGAACCTCTCGCCCGGCACGGTGGACTTCGGCGATCTCGGCAAGGGCAAGGAAACCGACTTCTTCAGCCGCCTGCTCCAGGACGAAGTCACCAACGATGGAACGATCGACGCGCTCGTGTTCCTGGGCCACGATCCGTTCACGGAGAAACGGGTCGCCGAGGAATCTGTGCGCAGCCTCGATTGGGGCGGGTATCCGGTCTTCTACTTGAATTCGAGCCGCCACCCATGGCGCGGCATCGTTGGGCAGGCCGTGCGCACGCTGGGTGGCAAGACCTACTCGATACGGAAACCGGCCGAGCTGTCGTCGGCTCTGGATAAGATGCTCGCGCGCATCCGCCGGCGGTGAACGTCGCCGGGCAGGCGAGAGGGATTCCCGTGTCAGACGAGTTCGTGGCGGCTTTCGAGGACACCTGGTTCCGGCAGCACGCGCGCTGGTCCGACAGCCACGACCTCAACGGAGCGATCGCGTTCAGCAACGAGCGGGTGCGGATTCTGTTCTGTCAGCGGGCGGCGCGGGTGAGAGTCGAGGAGTCCGACGCCGGCCGGCTGATTGACGATGCGGTTCGCTTCTTCGCCGGCAAGGACTTCGATTGCACCTTCACGTTGTCGCCGCTCGACCGTCCCGCGAACTTCGCCGAGCACCTTCTGCGCCGAGGCTTTGTGGAGAGCACGCTTTCCTCAGCCATGGTATACGACGCGGGCGCGCCCCCCGCGGCCGTCCAGGCCGGCGCTACGTTGACCCTCGCCGGGCCGGATGACTATGACGCCTGGGCCGAGGTGATGTGCCGTAGTTTCGAGCAGCCCTCGCAAAAAGGAGACTTCGGACGCAGGGTGCTGATGACGCCTGCCGACCACCGCTACCTCGCCCGCGTGGATGGCAAGGCGGTGGGCTCGACACTGCTGCTCTCCCAAGAGGGTATGGGCTATCTTGACTTCGTGGGCGTGCTGCGTGAGTACCGGCGTCGCGGCGTCGCATCAGCGATGGTGACGCGCGCCGTCGCCGACTCGATCGGCATGGGCAATCGATGGACGAGTCTCGAGACGGCCACGGGGAGCAGTGCCGAGCGGCTCTATGAAAGCCTGGGGTTTCGGACGGCTTACCACCGCTCCCGGTTCATCAAGGTGCGCTGAGGGGTTCCAGACGACTCACGATG
The DNA here is from genome assembly GCA_965261065.1 of Bryobacterales bacterium. Taxonomy (GTDB): domain Bacteria; phylum Acidobacteriota; class Terriglobia; order Bryobacterales; family UBA6623; genus JAKZVK01. The sequence goes on from OZ253444.1 coordinate 2,331,126, forward strand.
GAATAGACGCAGACATGATAGGCGCGGTCTTGTGGGACATGGACGGCACGTTGGTGGACTCGGAGGAGTATCACTGGCAGGCCTGGCGCGAGGCCATGGCGGCCGAGGGCGTCTCGATCACACGGGCGCAGTTCCTGGCGACGTTCGGCCAGCGTAACGACGCCATCATTCCGAAGTGGCTCGGAGTCGAGGCCACCCCCGAACCGGTTACCCGCGTCGGCGATGCCAAGGAGGCTCGCTATCGCCAAGCGGTCCGGGAGCAAGGTGTCTCGCCGTTGCCCGGGGCGGCGGAGTGGGTGCGGCGGCTCGGAGAAGAAGGCTGGCGGCAGGCGGTCGCGTCGTCGGCTCCGCGTCTCAACGTTGAAGTGGTTCTCGAAGCGCTCGGACTTGCTTCGCATTTTCAGGCCATCGCTACGGCTGAAGACGTGCAGCGCGGCAAGCCCGACCCGGAAGTTTTTCTGGTGGCCGCCGCGTGTCTCGGTACTCCGCCGTCTCACTGCGTGGTGGTGGAGGATGCAGCAGCCGGAGTCGAGGCTGCGCGACGGGCCGGGATGAAAAGTATCGGCTTAGGGCTCGGCGATGCAGCCGGGTCGGCATCGCTGCACGTGGCCTCGCTTGCGGATCTCCCAGACGATGCTTTCCACAAGCTGCTTTCCACAAACGACTCAGGGCCGCGCTAGCCTAGGGGGCAGGATCGCCGCAGGGCAAAGCACGCTACCCCTCTATCTCCGTGTCGTGCACCGCAACCCCGTAACAACTGATGACCTCGTCCGCGAACCGCAAGAGACTCTGGGCGGCCGCCATCTTGGGCCTGGCAGCGGTGGGACTGAGCTACGACGTTTCTCGATTCGCCATCGACTTCGGCATCTACTACGCCATCACTTACAAGGTCTTCATAAACGGGTATCCGCCGTACGGTCCGGACGTGGAAGGCATGGTCTGGCCGATGTACTATCGATACCCGTCGCCTTTCCTGTTCCTGGTCCGGCCGTTCGTCCTGCTGCCGTTTGGGGCGGCGGCGTTCTTTTGGGCGCTGCTCAAATCGGGGATTCTGGCCTGGGCCGTTCGTGATCTGATTCGCGCGTTCGGTTGGACGGGTAGCGCTGTCAACGTGCTAGCGGCCCTGTGCATCGCCGGACCGTACGTCTTCCTGGAGTTCCGCTACGGCAATGTGCAGTTCCTGGTATTTGCCCTGGTGGCCTGGGTGCTGCTGTACTCGCGGGAGAGGCCCCGGCTCGCCTCGCTGATGTTGGGGCTCGCGATCGCCATCAAAGTGTGGCCCTTGTTCTTCGTCCCTTATCTCGCCGCGAGTCGTGTGTGGCGAGTGGCGGCCGGGGCGCTGCCGGCGGCCGTGGTCCTGCTGTTGCTGCCGGCGGCTTACTTCGGCTGGGACGGCAACCTGGCGCTACTCGACGAGTGGCGCCTGCAGGAAGAGGCGATTGTCGCCAACGCGGCGGAGATCTGGTTCCCGAGTCAATCTCTGCACGGTGTGATGACGCGTTATCTCTCGGAGGTCGCCTACGATCACTTCCCCGATCCGAACTATCCGCGGGTCAACGTGGCATCATTGACTGGCGAGTCGGTGCACATGATATGGTGGGTCGTCGCGTGTGCCGGATACGGGCTGCTGTTGTGGCTTGCCCGGAGCCGGCGCTTGGCCTTCCGCGCCGAAGTGGATGGTATCGCGTTCTGCGCATTAGTGTTACTTCAGCCGTATTCGCAGAAGCAAAGTGCGCTGATCGTGTTGTTATGGCCGGCCTTGGCGGTTGTTTCGGGTCGGCTGGATCGGTTGCCGGTTTGGGGGCGTGTCTGCCTGCCTGGCGCTGCCGCCTTGGGCATGGTGCAGGTTCTGCTGCCGTCGGGCGGCTGGCACCGGCTGTTTCAGGTGCTGGGGACTGACGCTTTGCTGACGTCGTTGCTGGCAGCGGCTCTGCTGTCGGCGGTCCTGGCGGGCCGTGCCGCGTCGCGGCCAACGAAGGGGGGCGAGTCAGGGGCGGCCGCAATGACGGCGGGTAAAGATAGCCCTTCGAGGGGAGTCCCGGGATGAAAGCAACGATCGAAGTGGAATCGCTGCAGGCCGGCGAATACCGGGTCACGGTCATTGAAGGAGCTAGCCGAACGTCCCACACCGTCACGGCAGAGCCGGATTACGCCGCCGAGCTGACAGCGGGAAACGCCACAACAGAGGACTTGCTTCGCCGGTCGTTCGAGTTTCTACTCGAGCGCGAACCGAAGGAGTCTATCCTGCGACGCTTTGACTTGCCGCTGATCGGGCACTACTTCCCCGACTACGAGCGAGAGATACGAAGCAGGCTGACCGGGTGATTGCACCGGCCTTGCCCGGCGAACTCTCACTGCCCCGACCTCATGCACTGTAGTCACGACGAGAAAGAAGCGGCTGAGGAACGCGGCGTCCGCCACCGGATGGAGAACTTCTATCTCCCGCTGTTTCGCGAGTTCATCGCGCAGCACGGGAAGAACAACGGCGGCGTCCGGGTGCTCGACTGCGATTGCGGCACCGGCCTGTCGCTCGATTGCTTGGCCGGCGCGGGCTGGCAAGCGTTCGGGATCGATACCTGGGCGGCGCGCGTCGAGCAGTGGGGCCGGCGCACCGCGGTCCAGGGCGCGTATCCTCTGTGCGGCGACGCCACGCGGCTGCCGTTTCGCGACCGTCAATTCGATGTTGTCTTTAGCTGTGGATTGCTCGAGCACATCGGCGTTCACGAGGAATGGGAACCGCGCTATCGGGTGGGGCCGCTGGCCGGCCAATTCGAGCAGCGGGTCGAGTTCGTCCGGGAGTGCCTGCGTGTGCTGCGGCGTCCGGGAGCGCTTTACTTCGACCACCCTAACGGAGCTTTCCCGATCGACTTCTGGCACGACGACGCCAAGAGCGGGCGTGTTCACTCACCGGGAGAGAGGTTCCTGCCGACCTTCGCGGAGGTACGTTCGCTGCTACGCGCCGCCGGCTGCGAAGAACCCCTGGAGGCATTGAGCCCCGCCGGACGTTTCACTTTCGGGCAGGTCGGCGCCAAGTGGTGGGGCAGGCTGCTGGGCACACCGTGCGAGGCCTGCTTTCGGCTGATGAAGCATCGGCCGTTTCGGTGGCTGGCCCGATCGGCGCTCAATCCGTATCTGGTGCTGCGCGTTGTCGTGCCGTGACAATTGTTCCCAGACGACGGCGCACGTCGAGGACACGCGGGCGTGTCCCTTCTAGGCGTCTTCGAGGAACATCTGCGGCGACTGGAAGCCGTAGGCGCGCATGGCGACGCCGAGCTTTTCCAGAGCCGTTTTGTGAATCTGCGAGACTCGGCTTTCGTTGACGCCGAGCACGCCTCCGATCTGCTTCATGGTTCGATCTTGATCGTAGTAGAGCTTGATCACTTTTTGATAGCGAACCGGCAGCGTTGCGATCACCTGGTCGAGAGCCACCCGCAGTTCGTGGTGAGCGAGCAGTTGGTCGGGACGATGACCTGGCGCCTCGGTCGCCTCGGCAAAGCTGGTGTGATCGGGCCTCTCCACGCGATGTGGCTGGCCGGCGGTGAGGCCGGCGTTGTAGAGTTCGACCTTCATCTTGCGAAGCTGGGCCTCGGACACGCCCATCCTCGTGGCAATCTCGGCCTCGGTGGGAGCGCGTCCCAGGTCTTGACCGAGTTTCTGCGTCAAGTTTTCAATGCCTTTGAATCGTTTTCGCAGGTCGCGCGACGCCCAGTCCAACTGGCGTAGGCTGTCGAGAATCGCGCCTCGGATTCGATGCTTGGCATAGAGATGAAAAACAACCTTCTTGTCGGGGTTGTACTTCGAGATCGCATCCACCAGGCCCAAGATGCCGGCGTGTACCAGATCATCCAACTCGATCTGAACGGGCAGGCTTTCCCGGACTCGATTGGCAATGGCCTTGACCAGCGGCAAATGGTTGACGATCAACTCATCTCGTTTGGCCTTCTCGCTTTGCGTTTGTTGACTCTCCTTTCGTTTGGATCGTCGAGGTGTCGTGGCAGTGGCGGTTGCAGCAGATGGCATTCCCTCAAGCTCCTCAGGTCTTCAAGCAGAAAGAAAGTGTTGCTAAGCATGTGATTTCAGAGGCCGCCGCAACGGACTGGTCCCTACCGGGACAGTGCTCCTCAGAAACGGAAAAACGGTCCCACACTGCCCGTGATGCCGGACTATTTCGATGTCCGTTGTGACGTCGGCGCGAATGGATGCACCGGGGCTGCCATTTGTGTGACTTGTGCTAAGTGATTGGCAATAAAAGGCCCATGATCCTGGAGACCGTCGAATTCTCGTCAAAAACTTGACGGCACTGTCAAGAAAGCGGCTCCGCGAACCGCCAAGTGAGCATCGAGTTGTACGCAAAAACCCCGAGGACGGACCCGCAAGTCGACCGACAAGGCGCCACCGCCGAGTGCGCGAGCCATCCCGTGCCAGATCGGCACTCGCGAGCCGATCTGGCATCGCAAAACAAGTGCCGCGTGTCGAAGGCGAATCAACTACTTGCCGCCCAGGCGTCGGTTTTCAGTCGTTCCATAACGGGAAGTTGGCGCTCCCGTCGGTCTCTTGTTATGTCAACGAAATCGCGACGATCTGTCGGTTTTCCAACGACTTGCCCGACGGTGGCTGCAATTGGCCCACGAAGTGCCCTATCAGCCCGTGGTGAAAGCATGGTTTCTTGTCAAGTTTGTTTGATACCCCTACCTGTTGCGGTCGGTCGAGCAGGCGGGCACGGCATGCCGTGCCCCTACATTGCGATTCGCGCGGTTCTCGGTTTTGCCACGGGCTGCTTGGCCTAGACACCTATCATGACCGACAGTTCCTTGAATCCAACCGGCGGCGAGCACCGCATTCTCGTGGTTTGCTCGGATCCAGCCGGTAGCGCCCATCTCCGCTCTGTCCTTGAATCACGAGGGTTCCGCGTCGACGTGGCGCCGCGAGTCGAGGAGGCGCTGAAGCGGATTGTGGCGTTGGGGCCCAGCGTGGTCTTGGCGGACATCCCTGGCGCGCCCGACGAAAACAAGATGGAAGACCGTGGGCCGTTGGTGACGCAGGCCGTCGAGGCCGGGGCGTCGGTTGTGGTCTTGGCGGAGGCTGATCAGTTCGGAGCGGCGGCGGACTTACTGGAGAGGGGCGCGGCCGATTGTGTGAGCAAACCGCTGTCGGTTGACGACCTGTTGCGGCGCGTCGCCATTGTTTTACTGAAGCAGAAAGTGGCCCGGGGACGACAACGGGACGCGGTACCGGCCGCCACCGCTCAAGCACCCGCGCCGCCGGTGAGATCCGGCCGTGGCGTCGAAGTTCGGCATTCGCAGGCCGAGCCGGCCCTCGGACTGCCGACGGACATGATTGTCGGCCGGAGCGCCGCCATTCGAAAAGTGATCGACCAAGTGAGGATGGTCGCGCCGACGCAGACGAGCGTGCTGATTACCGGGGAAACCGGTACCGGCAAGGAACGCGTAGCGCAGGCGATTCACGCGCTGAGTTTGCGGCACAAGCAAGCCATGGTGTCGGTGAACTGCGGGGGCATTCCGGCCAATCTACTGGAGGACGAATTCTTCGGTCACGTCAAGGGTGCGTTCACCGACGCTCACCAGGCGCGTGTCGGGCGTTTCGAGCAGGCGCAGGGCTCGAACATCTTCCTGGACGAGATCGGCGACCTGCCACTCGAGCTGCAACCCAAACTGTTGCGCGTGCTGCAGGAACGCGAGATACACCGCATCGGCGGGGTCGAGACGATTCGCGTCGATGCCCGGGTAATCGCCGCCACGAATGTAGACCTTTGGGCGGAGGTGATCGAGGGACGGTTTCGGGAAGACCTGTTCTACCGCATCAACGTCTTCCCGATTCATCTGCCGCCGTTGCGAGACCGCCGGGAAGACATTCCCCTGTTCATCGAATACTTCCTCGAGCGGTTCTGCCGCCGTGACGGGTTGCCGAAAAAGGAACTGGACCCGCGCGCGGAGGCGGCCGTGATGTCGAGGCCATGGCCGGGCAATATCCGAGAGCTAGAGAACGCGGTCGAGATCGCGGTGATTCGATCCCAGGACCGCAAGGTCGTGGACATCGAAGACTTCCCCGAACCCAGGCAACTGTTCACGGGCGTTCGGCGGCAAGAGGATGCCGGCGAGTCGGCTGACTTCAAGACCATCGTGAGCCACTTCGAACGTGACCTGATTCAGCGCGTGCTCGAGCGCACGCACGGCAACAAGACCCGGGCAGCAGATCTGTTACAGCTCAAGCGCACCACGCTGATCGAGAAGTTGAAGAAGCTGCGGCAACTCGAAGCGATAGAGCCGGACGGATGGCCGACGACGGAGAAGCCGCCGGTCATTCAGGAAGAGGTGCTCTAGTGTAGTGCGTCAAGCAGATTGCACCTTATGCAGGGCGGCACGTCCTCGCTTGACTTTCTCGAGGATGTCGGAGGCGGTCGCGGTCCAGATGAAGGGCGTGGGATGCTCGTTGTGCTGGGCGATGTAGTCGTCAATGGCGGCGACGAGCTCGTCCACGCTGCGAAACACGCCGCGGCGCAGGCGCTTGACGGTGAGATCGCGAAAGAATCGCTCGACCATGTTCAGCCACGACGCCGAGGTCGGGGTGAAATGAATGTGGAAGCGCGGGTGACGATCGAGCCAACGCTTCACAGCGGCATGCTTGTGGGTGGCATAGTTGTCCACGATGAGATGAAGCTGTTTGTCCTTGGGAGTGCGGCGGTCAATTAAGCGCAGGAAGCGCAACCATTCCTGGTGGCTGTGTCGGGGCATGCACTCGGCGATCACGCTGCCGTCAAGAGTGTTGAGCGCCGCAAACAGGGTGGTCGTGCCGTTGCGCTTGTAATCGTGGGTCATCGTTTGGCCGCGTCCCTTTTTGAGCGGCAGGCCGAGTTGGGTGCGATCGAGGGCTTGGATTTGGGACTTCTCATCGAGCGAGAGAACCAGAGCATGCTCAGGCGGATTGAGATAGAGTCCGACGATGTCGTCGAGTTTCTCGGCGAAACGCGGGTCATTGCTGAGCTTGAAGGTCTTGACGCGGTGGGGCTTGAGGCCATGGGCGCGCCAAATCCGTCCCACGGTGGAAGCGCTGACGCCGGCCGCGGCGGCCATGGTGCGGCGGCTCCAGTGGGTGGCGTTGGACGGTTTCTCGCGGGTGGTCTTGTGGATGATCTGCTGTACTTTCTGCTTCGAGACGGCAGGTGTACGACCGGGCCGTGGGGCGTCTTTTGCAATGCCGGCGATGCCGCTTTCGAGAAAGCGCGTGCGCCAGCGGGCCACCAACTGCCGCGAGACACCGAGCTGTGCGGCGATCTGCTTATTCTCGAGACCGTGGGCGGTCAGCAGGACAATCCTGGCTCGCAGGGCGAGACGAACGGCGACTTGGCGGCCGCGCGCGTAGCGGTCCAACTGCTTGCATTGCGCTGTGTTCAAAGTTACTGGTTGTGCTCTTCGCATCCCATGCCTCCTGTTAATAGAGACGATGGGAAGCCAATATAAGTTACAGTATTTATGGTGCCATACACTAGTTGCGAGGGCTGATCGGCGTTTTAGCGGCTCTTCGTTTCTCGCAAAGGCGCTAAGGACCGCCAAGAGCGCAAAGAAAACCTTCTGGCGGACGATGAAGTTGCCCCCCCGGAAAACCGCCACGTTTGTTCCAGCGATACCGGTTCTAGTGATAGCGTTCGGCGAGTTTGCGGTCGAGCGTACGGCTGATTTCGTCGAGGCCGGAGGAATCGTTCATTAGATTGCGTAGCCCGTAGTATTGATAGTGTTCGACGAAGATCTCCGCCGCGGCCAACGAGAGGCCATAGGCCAGTTGGGCCTGTTGGCTGTTGAGCCCCCCCCAACCGCCGGCCAGATTGTTGAGCTTCGGGAGCTTGCCCTCGCCACCGAGCTGCACCAGATGTGCGCGCATCCGCGAAGGGAGCTCATCGCCCGACAGCTTTTGCGCCAGCCCCTCGTGCAACCACGAAGGCCATGGGCCGATCGTCGATAGACACGCATGGACGAACTCATGCGAGAACGCCTGCCGCACGAAACCGTCCACTTGGCCGCTGGGCGGCATGGCGATACGGATGCGTCCGTCGTAGCGCCCCCCGCTCCAATCGGCCGCGCCGGTGGTATTGCGGTAGTTCTCGCGGCTCTGGATGATCACCGGCAAGCGATTGGTCAGGCGGCATCCGAGGTGCTGTGAAATGCGGGTGACTTCGCTTTCGAATGCTGTGGTCAGGCGGCGTGCGGCCTCGGCATCGAGTGCTTCGCCCTCGTAGCGAAGGGTGAAGCGCGAGCCGTAGCTCTTCTCGTGGCTTTGATCGGCCGCCGTTTCCCGTTTCACCTTGCGGTACACGCCCTCGACCCACGGGGCGGGCTCAATGGCGAGCGATTCGCGCAGGTACGCCTCCGCGGCGCGCATGTCGTCCAGTTCAAACGAACTGATGCCCGCCATCGCCAGCAACTGCGCATCCCGGCCATGGGCTCGCAGGGCCGGATCGAGTGCGTTCAACGCCTCCCTCGGCCGGTGAAGCTGCATCAAGGCTCTTGACCGCAGCAGCGCGGCGTCGCGATCATCGGCCGGCAGATCGGAGCCGAGCAGCATCCGTTCGGCCTCGGCGGGACGGCCCTGTTGCAACTCCGCCGCGGCCTGCAGCAACAAGGCGCGCTGCGTGAGCGACTGCGAGGAAGAGGGTCGGGCCGCCTCCGTTTCCTGCAGCCCGATCATCTGGACGGCGGTTTCAACGAGTTGCCGGCTGGAAGTCTCGCGGCGGAGGGCTTCGAAGTCGTCGAGGCCGGCCAGCGCCTCGCGGTAGACGTACCCTTTGAAGGTCCGTCCTTCGATCTCGGTCTCGACCGAGTAGCAGCGGCTGCCCCCGCCTGCCAGGGCGAAGCGCAAGCGCACCGTCTGTCCCTGGGGAAGCTCGGCGACCATGGCGCTTCCGTCGTCGCAAGAGGAGAGTAGCGACACCTGGCCTTGCTGGACGACGAGTTCCTTGGGAGCGGCTTGGGCGACCGAGGCGACACTGGCAAAGCACAAAAGGCCGGCGGCTGGGCGTAGGAGTGCGGACATCTAGAACATCCTACTATGGGGCTGTCAGGGCCGATCTCGGGGAAACGGCTGATTTCAGGTGGGGTTGAGGCACTATGCCGGCCCCTGGTTGGGGGTTTTGATGACGTCCATGAGCGGCGCCTCTCTCAAGGAACAGTTTTGTAAGTCCTTTCTCTTCGAGAACGGCAGTCTTGTGAAACCCGAGTTGACGCATAGCCCTTGAAGTTCCACAGCGCGTTGGAGGCATGGCTGTGGAAACTTTTCCTGTGCCCCTCCAGGGCTCAAAAATCTGATTACCCCCCGGATACCCCCGGCTGAAGCCGGGGGCTATTTTCCTCGTGCCCCTTCAGGGCGAAAGGCCGCGGATCTCAAAACCGAGATCCGCGCTGCAGGCTGCCTTAGCCGAGGGTGTCAATAACTCGCCGGCTGTTGCAGCAAACGTTCAGCGCCGCGGGCGGGAGCCCGCGGGCGCGCGGATTTACATCCGCGCCTCTGTAGTGGTGGGCCGATGCCCCTATCTCCTTAACGACGCAGCCGGACGATTCGTCCTACGCCTCAGGCGAATCAGTGTGCGAGCACGCGCTCCATCTCGTGCTCGATGTCTTCGGTTTGCGGCAGGATTTCGCGTTCGAGCGAGGGGTTGTAGGCCACCCAGGTGTCGAGTGCCCCGATCCGGCCCACCGGCGCGTCGAGCCGGTCGAACAGTTCGCTGCCGATGCGCGCGGCGATCTCGGCTCCGTAGCCGAACGATAGGCAGTCTTCGTGTGCCACGATGGCGCGGCTCGTTTTCGAGACCGAATCCGCGATCGCGTCCCAATCGTAAGGGCTCAAGGTGCGCAGGTCGAGGATTTCGATCGACACGCCCTGGCGCCTCTCCACAGCTTTGGCCGCCTGCAACGAGCGGTGGACGAGCGCTCCGTAGGTCACGACCGTTAAATCGGAGCCTTCTTTCGCGCGCGCGGCCCGGCCGAAGGGGACCATGTAGTCCGGCCCGGGATAGGCGTGCCGGTTGTAGGTCTCGCGATAGAGCTTCTTGTGCTCGAGGAACAGCACGGGGTCGTCACAACGGATGGCGGTGCGCAGAAGCCCGTTGGCATCGAGTGCGTTCGACGGGAACACGACCCGCAGCCCGGGAATGTGCGTGAAAAGCACTTCGCCCGACTGGCTGTGGTAGATCGAGCCTCCGCCCAGGTAGCCGCCGATCGGCACGCGCACGACCAGTGGGCACGAGAAGCCGTTGTGCGAACGCCAACGCAGCGTCGCGAGTTCGCTGCGAATCTGCATCATCGCCGGCCAGATGTAGTCGAAGAACTGAATCTCGACCACCGGCTTGAACCCTCGGGTGGCCATGCCGATGGCGCGTCCGACAATCGCCGCCTCAGCGATCGGCGCGTTGAAGACGCGCTTGCTTCCAAACTCGCGCTGCAAGCCCGCCGTAACTTTGAACACGCCGCCTTTGCCCTTGACCCGGCTCAGGTGCTCCTCGCGCGTACAGTCGGCGACGTCTTCGCCGAAGACGACGACGCCCGCGTCGCGCTTCATTTCATCGTGTAGACAGGCATTGATCAGGTCGACCATCGTCTTGGGCGGACCTGAGTAACGTGCAGTCGTCTCGAAGTCTGCCGCCGTCGGATCGACGGTCGGCGAGTAGAGATAGCGTTGCGCCGAACCCGCGGCCGGAGACTCAGCACGCACCGCCTCGTCGACCGCCTGCCGGATCTCGAGATCGACCTCGTGATGGACCGTAAACAACGCGTGCTCATCGGCCACGCCTTCGTGTTGCAGGTGCTCGGCGAACAGGTGGATCGGATCACGTTCGGCCTCGCGCCGGCGCTCCTCAGGCGGCTTGTAGAGCGTTTCGTCGTCAGAGAGCGAATGGCTGTAAGGCCGGGTGGTGTGGGCGTGCACCAACGCGGGCCCGGCGCCCGCGCGGCATAAGCGGACCGCTTTGTCGATGGCGCGATAGCTCGCCATGAAGTCGAGACCGTCGATCTCTTCCACCGCCAGCGAAGGGAACGACTCCACAAGCTTCGAGAGATTCCCTCCGGCGGTTTGCGCTTCGACAGGCACGGAGATGGCATATCCGTTGTCCTCGATGAGGAAGAGTACGGGCAGGCGTTCGAGGCACGCCGCATTGAGCGCCTCCCAGAACTCGCCTTCGCTCGTGGCCCCGTCACCGGCGCACACCAGGACAACCTCTTGCTGAGGGTCGAGTCCGGAGCCGCCCTTCTCGCCGGTGTGCGGCTTGAGCCGGCTGGCCTGCGCGCAGCCCACCGCCTGCAAGAACTGCGTTCCGGTCGGGCTCGATGCGGAGACGATGTTGAGCGGCGGGCTCGACCAATGGGAGGGCATCTGGCGTCCGCCCGAGGCCGGGTCCGACCCCGCGCCCACGGCTTGCAGCAACATGTCGAGCGGCTTGACCCCAAGGGCCAGACACAGCGCGCGGTCACGGTAGTAGGGATAGCACCAGTCAAATCCCGGACGCAGGACCATCCCCGCGGCGGTCTGTGCGGCCTCGTGTCCCGCGCCGCTGACTTGGAAGTAGATTTGGTTGCGCCGCTTGAGGATGATCTCGTTGTCATCGAGCCGGCGAGAGAGATACATCACGCGGTAGGCGTGGAGCAACTCGCCGGCGGTCAAGGCGGCGACGGCCGGTTTCTCGACGAGACTGCTTTCAACCGCCATCCCTACTATTTTGACGTGCTCGTCAAGGCCGGCGTTGCCGCGGAGGGTCGTGCACAGTGACCCGAGGCGCCCAACCGGCTATCACTGGGTCTATGGGACCGACGTCGGGGCAGCGGCGGCTCCAAGTTCACGAAGCTTGGTCTTGGCGTGCTCGTTGTCGGGATTCCCCTCGATCATGAGCTTGTAGTAGTGGATCGCACGATCCCTGTTGCCGCGCTCGGAGTAGGCACGAGCCAAGGCCTCGAATTGATTCCAGTGCGCCGGGTAGTTTTCGCGGTCTTGCAACAGTACCGAAGCTGCTTCGTCGAGGCGGCCCGCTTTGATCAACCCGTAGACGACCATGGAGATCATGAATGGGGAGGTCTTTCGGTCGTAGCCGTACCTCTTGCCTCCCCTTTCGAAGTGCTTGTGCACGGCTGCGAGGCCGCCTTTGTCGTAGAGATCGAACGGGTCGGTCAGATGCCAACCGTCGAAGATCGTATCGAGAGCAAGATAGATGCCTCGGTGAAGCGTCGACAGGTGAGTCTCCTCGGGAAATCGCCGGAGCGTCCACCGGAAGCCTCTCGGAGCCTTCTCGTCCAGGATGCCGGCCAGCTTCATGGCACCTCCGCTTGCCGAGCCGCCTTCGGCTGTCATCGTCATGTAGAGGTCGGCGTCGAGCTGGGTCGTTGTTTTGAAGAAGGTCTCGGCTTGCTTCACGATTCCTTGGTCGTTCCAGTGCAGACTCGGGTCGACGGCTACGTAGGCGTTGAACATCTCTGGCCGGGTCGTCAGCGCATGAATGGTGAACAACCCGCCAAAGGAGTGTCCGACCAGAATTGTGTAGGGCCGCGTGCGGTAGTTTTTAGTGACCCACGGCATCAACTCATCACTGATGAACTGTAGGAACCGGTCCGCGCCGCCGTGGGTCTGCACCGAACGAAGATCCCGCTCCGATTGTGTGGGTGGCGTCAGGTCTCGGTTGCGATTCGTGTTGGTAATCGCCACCAAGAGCATTGCGGGAGCGCGCCCGGCGAAGTCCAAGAAGCTGACGATGCCCGCTGTGTGACGAAAGTTCTGCGGCCCCCCATCCAAGAGGTAAACAACCGGGTACCGCTCGTCTCCGTCGTCATAGCCGCGGGGTTTCGCAATCATCAATGGCCGACGCTCGCCGAGGAGTTTAGACTCGATCTCCAGCTTTTCGCCGATCACAACCGGTTCGCCGGTCGGTTGTGCGTGGCTGGCTGGCGGTAAGACCAACGGCGTGCCGACGAGTCCGAGCCACGCTAAGAGCCAATGTGTTGAAAGCTGGAGCGACATGGTCTCGTTGGCCTCGGCACCACAATCATACTCCAGCCGATACCGGGCTCTTGTGAGGAGTTGCGTCATCACCGGAGTTGGGCTGATGGCGGGCAAGCTGTAGAATGTCTATGGCTTTCTTCCAAGAAAATGAGAAAAGAACGTGTTCCGGCTGGCGGATGAGATAGCGCCCGGGCCCATGGCTCGATGGTGGCCGTCGGTGAGTGGATTCCTGGCGGCGGCCTTGCTTGTTTGGTATGCGTATCCTGTTCCCCCACCTCGGAGTGATCATCGAATGAGAAGAGCGGAACGATCATAATATTCGACATGCGCAATCTACTCGCTGCTCTCTGGTTGACCCTTGCGCTCAGTGCACCTCTCACCGCCCAGCCGGAAGGCTGGACACGACCATTCCCCGAACATCGCGTGATTGGCAACCTTTACGCTGTCGGGACCTATGACCTGGGCGTCTTTCTGGTTACGTCGGCGGAGGGACACGTCCTGATCAATACAGGAGTCGAGGACTCGACGCCGATGATCCGCGAGAACATCGAGTCGCTAGGTTTTCGGTTGGAGGATGTCAAAATACTGCTGACGATGCAGGCGCACTGGGATCACACGGCCGCGCTTGCCGAAGTCAAAGAGATCACCGGTGCGATGATGTGGGCGACCGCCGGCGACGCGCCGGTACTGGAGGACGGGGGGTTCAGCGACCCACATTTCGGCGGGAAGGTGTGGTTCAAGCCGATCAAGGTAGACCGGATTATCAAGGACGGCGAGGTGATCGAGCTGGGAGAGACGCGGCTGACGGTCGTGGAGACCCCAGGTCACACGAGGGGAAGTGTGAGCTACACGATGAAGGTGCGGGAAGGCAGCCATGACTACGACGTGGTGATCGCGAACATGGGTTCGATCAATCCTGGCAAGCGGCTGGCGGTCAATCCGACGTATCCCGGCGTAGCGGAGGACTTCGCCGCGACGTTCCGCAGGCAGAAGGCGCTGCCCGTCGACGTCTGGGTCGCGGCGCACGGCTCGCAGTACGAGTTGCACACAAAGTACAAGCCGGAGCAAGCTTACAACCCTGAGACGTTTGTGGACCCGGAGGGCTATCGGGCCGCGGTGGAGCGACACGAGAAGCTGTATCTGGAGTATTTGGCCTCGGAGCGGCGCTGAGGCGCGCGCGAGTGTCTTCGTCCCAGGTTTCCCTGTTGCGCGCCCGTCGAGTGGTCGACGCTTCTCGGCCTCGATCGTATGGCCTGATGAATGTGCTTGCTACAAGTCCCGGTTCCGCGGAAGCTGGCACGGCGCGCTTCCTCGATTCCCCATTCGCGGAAGCTAGGTCTACCCACCTCGATTGCCTCAAGTGAGTCGCTTCCCATTTTGTCTACTTGCCTAACCGATGATCTCTGAGAGCGACCGAATAGCCTTCATTCCTCGGGCGAAAAGGTGTAGCACCAGGCTTCTCCTTCGAGGACGGTTTCACCGGGTTGACGAGTCACCTTGATCTTTAGCTGCGTCACCGGTTTCGTTTCATGAACGCTTAGGACCTCGGCTTCGCCCGTGATCGTGTCGCCTATGTAGACCGGAGCGGTGAACTTCCAGTCATGGCTTAGGAAGACGGTCCCCGGGCCGGGCATGTCCGTAGCGACAAGTGCGTTGAGGATCCCGGTCGTGAGTCCTCCTTGCACAACGAGACGCTTGAACTTCGTCTTAGCGGCGAACGCCTCGTCGAAGTGCAGCGGATTGTAGTCACCGGTGATCTCGGCATATTTCTGCACGTGCTCTTGAGTAAGTGTCAGGCTGCGATGGGCTTTCTGTCCGACGGCTAGATCCATGATGAACCTCCAACGGCTGTGTGATTTTCGTCTAGTCTATAGGAGGCGCGCTTCTCGAGTCCCGTGAGAAGAACGCGCTCGCAGACTCGACCGATGCCGACTCGACCCGCTTCGTTCCCCGGGACTCTGTTACTGACGGCGGTGACGATGGTGTTCTTCGCGGCCAACTCCGTCCTCGCTCGCCTCGCACTTCGTGAAGACGAGATTGATGGCGGGAGCTTCACGGCGATCCGGATCTGCTCGGGTGCCGCAGCGCTGGCTTTCCTGGTCGGCTCGCGAGGGGAAGGCGTGGCCGCGCTCAAGCAGAACGGCTCGTGGCCGGCTGCGCTTGCCCTGTTCGGCTATGCGGTAGTTTTCTCATTCGCCTACTTGTCCCTCGACGCGGGGATGGGGGCACTCATTTTGTTCGCCGCCGTTCAGATCACAATGATCGGCGTCGGTATGAAGCAAGGGGAACGCCCGCGAGCGTCGGAATGGCTTGGGCTCAGCATGGCGCTAATGGGGCTTATTTACTTGGTCTCGCCTGGCCTGACAGCGCCATCACTTGCAGGAGCGGGTCTAATGGCGGTTTCCGGGATGTCCTGGGGGGCGTACTCTCTGGCAGCGAAAGGGGTTCAGTCGCCGACTGCGGCGACAGCAGGGAACTTCCTTCGGGCTGTACCGATGGCGACCATCGTCGCACTCGCGGTTTGGGTATCGGGCAGAACTCATGCAAGTTCATTTGGCATTGTGTTGGCGACGATCTCCGGAGCGGTCACGTCGGGTCTGGGGTATGCGATCTGGTACATGGCTTTGCGAAGCTTGACAACAACTCGGGCGGCGATTGTACAACTGACAGTGCCAATCATTGCCGCTGTGGCCGGCGTCGTGTTTTTGGGTGAACAGATGACGTGGAGGCTCGTCTCGGCGACAGGGGCTATCCTTGGAGGCGTCACCTTAGCACTGCTTGGAAGTGCCTCGCCTGTCCGGCCGAAAGGCAGGGCGAACGAATCGGTTACCAGGTAGAATTCCGTAGTCGTGAGTCGCCACCCCTCACCTAAAGCCGCGAAAGTTAGGTTTGGTGTCTTCGAGATCACGATCTGTTCGGCTGTCGGCGGAACTGGCAGCGACGACCCAGCGGGCACTTCCGAGATGTCCGGATCGCGGAAGCGGGCGGGACTGCACTCCGCCGAGGCAACTTCCGAGAATCGCCAATTCAATGTCGGAAGTGAGGACTGATCTATCTCGGCGGGCTGTTGTCGCTGCCGCTGCTCAAGGTCAAGAGCTAGCGTGTTCCTCTATTCCACCGGTTCCATGAGCCAGACGGCGCTGCCGAGCTCGCTCATGGGGAAGACGAGGCGGTCGCGGGAAACCGACAGGCGGCGGTCCTCGGCGGTCATCAGGCCCATCGAGTGGCGCGTCCTCGGGAACCGCTTGACGATTTGGGGCTCGCCTCGCGGTTGTTTCGTCTCCGGCTCGAGCCGCTGCATCCAGATGTCGAACGATCCGGCCCGGCCGGAAATGAAGTAGACGATCGTCCCCTGATGGCTCCAAACCGGCTCGGTATCGGAAGCATGGGAGCTGATTTCGATCCACTCCTCCCGAGGGATGCTTTCCATCCCGCGGAAGGGCGCTACCATCAGCCTTGCGGCCTCTCCCGGTCCCCGAACACGACACGCCAGCCAGCGGCCGTCGCGGGATACTCTGCCCATGCTGACGCGCAGACCGTCCCCAGCCAGCGCCGCACGGCGGTCTCCCGTTTCCACGTCCAGAACGTTGACACTCTCGCTTTCAGCCCGGTCGTAGAGCAAGAAACGTCCGTCGGTTGACCCACTGCGGGGCACGCCGCAGTCGTCACAGAG
The DNA here is from genome assembly GCA_965261065.1 of Bryobacterales bacterium. Taxonomy (GTDB): domain Bacteria; phylum Acidobacteriota; class Terriglobia; order Bryobacterales; family UBA6623; genus JAKZVK01. Next base: position 2,347,789 of record OZ253444.1, read on the forward strand.
TCGGCGGCCGACGCCGCCGCCGTAGGGCCGAACGTAGATGGCCGGCTTGCCGTTCTCCCGGGTCAAGTAGGCGACCCGCTCGCCATCCGCCATGAGCAGCGGATACCTTTGCCTGGCGCTGTCGTTGCTCAGGTTCGATTCCTTTCCGGTTTCGAGATCTTTGGTCCACAGGTCGGTACGGCCCCAGCGGTCCGAGATATACACCAGCCTCTTGGAATCCGCGGAAACCACGCTCGAGGTGTCGTTCGCCTCGCTTCGGGTGAGCCGGACAGGATCGCCGGCGACGCCGCCGGTTCGCGGATTGAGCGCCAGGCTCCACACATCGCGGCGCTGGGTCACGTCCATGAAAGCGATCTTGCCGTCCTCCGAGCCCGAAGGAAGGGCTTCCAGCCCCGAACCGAACGTCAAGCGTTCCGGCGGCCCCGCGACCTTCCACGAGCCGGTGTCGACGGGTACGCGAAACAGTTCGCCGTCGCTCCCCAGCAGCGGACCGGACAGGCTCCAGCTCCATGCTTCGGGATAGGGGAAGGAGATGCCGGCTTCTCGATATGCCTTCCGGGCGTCCAGCGGCTTGGGTTCGGAGCCGTCAATGGGGGCGGCCCACCAGTCGGACGGTTCGCCCCCGCGGCTCGCGTGACAGAGAACATGTGAGCTGTCCGGCGACCACACCGGGGGGCCGACGGCACTGAAATCCGCCATGAGCTCGACGGGTTCCCCCATGCTGACCGGCGAAAAATACAGCTTGCCGCGCTTGCGGTAGGCCACCGTTTTCCCGTCGGGACCGAAGCTGGGGTTCGCAGCGTCCTCTGCGACGAGATAGGGATCGCCTCCCAGCGCGGGGATCAGGAAAATACCGCTGTCCATCCTGAAATAGACGAGTCTCGTGCCGTCGAGCGAGAAGGAAGGTTGCAGCTCATCGGCTGGGTTGTCGGTGAGACGAATCGCGCTGCCGCCATCCACTTGCTGCACCCAGATGTCGAGGTCGCCTCGGCCGCTGCGATCCGAGGCATAGGCGAGCAGCCGGCCATCTGGCGACAGCGCTGGGAAGCCGGAGAGCTGCCCATCCCAGGTGATCCGGCGCAAGTTGTATTCGGTGGCAGGCTGGGACCCGCCAGACGGGCCATTGGAGGCCGTTCTCAGCAACGCGATCGAGACGGCACCCAGCACGAAGCCCAGTACGACGGCCAAGGCAAACAGTATCGGCCGCCGGCGTCGGACAATCGATGCGGGGGCGCGCAGAACATGAACCCCCTCTTTATGGCTAGAGAGAGCTGGAGTGGCGACTGACGAGGCGAAACCTGACGGAGCACTCTGAGCGGTACCTTCCTGCGACTTCTGAAGCGCCTTCAGATCGACGAGCAGGTCGGTACAACCCTGGTAGCGCTGGTCGGGATTCTTCGCGAGGCACTTGCCGACGATGCGCTCGATTTCCATCGGCACGCCGGTCCGCAGACTTGTGAGCGGTTCGGGCTGCTCGTGGACGATCTCGTAGAGCAGCGCTTGGTCGTATACGCCCTGAAAAGGTCGCCGGCCGCAGACCATCTCGTACAGCACGCACCCCAAGGCCCAAATATCGGTACGGCGATCTACGTTGGCGCCTTGCGACTGCTCGGGGCTCATGTAGGCCGCGGTACCGATGGTTTGGTCGGCGCGGGTGAGTTTGCTTGCTTCGTTTAGACGAGCGAGGCCGAAGTCGAGGATCGTAGCGTGACCCTTCGCGTCGACGATGATGTTGGCCGGCTTGATGTCGCGATGGATGATCCCCTTCTCTTGCGCCGCCTCGAGACCTTCGGCCACTTGGCGACCGATGTCGAGAACCTTCTCAAGAGGTGACGGTCCCTTGGCGATGTGGTCCGCCAACGGCTCACCTTCCAGGTATGCCATGGCCAGGAAGGTCTTGCCGCTCTCCTCGCCGATCTCATAGACGTGGCAAATATTGGGATGGCTAATGGCCGCCGCGGCCTTGGCCTCGCGGAGAAAACGCTGCTTGGCCTCGCCGTCGTCGAGGAGGTGCGCAGCGAGGAACTTCAGTGCGACCGGCCTGCCGAGGGTAGTGTCTTCAGCCTTGAAGACCTCACCCATCCCGCCGCCGCCGAGGCGCTCGAGGATCTTGTAGCGGCCGATCGTGGATCCGATCACGTACACCAATTCTACCGGCTCCGTCGAGACTAGCGGACCGAGGAATCTGCTTCAGGATGTGAAGTGAGCGGCTCCTCGCGCTTGTCCATACTTCCATCTTCGGCTGCCGCTCGTAATTGGTAACGCCGGGACCTGTAGGATATGGGCATGCTTCTGGCACTCGCTTGGGTCTCTGTTGTCTGGCTGGCCACAGCTGCCCTACCGGCACAGGTCACTCATTACTCAGTGAAGTTGATTCCGGACCTCGATCGGCAGATCTTGAGAGGTGAACAGCAGATCGAGTTTCAACATGATGCCGGAGCGGTCGTTTGGCAGAAGCAGAAGGGGTTGCAGATCGTTTCCGCGAATTGCAAGGGCGGCGAAGTGACACTGGAGGACAACTCCGTCACGGTGGACTTGGCCGCCGGCGGCACGCATCGATTGCGTTTCGAATACTGGGTGACGGAAGTGCGCGGACTCCGCTGGCTTGATGACGGGGCTGGCTTATTTACGACCTTCGATTGCGACGCCTGGATGGTGTGCGACAACTCTCCGGGACAGAGAGCCACGTTGCGGCTGGAGATCGTTCTGCCGGCATCGAGTGGCTTGAGAGCCGTGGGTCCAGGGCGTCTCAGCAAGCGCTGGCGGGACCAAGAGGGTGACCACTTCGTTTTCGAGCAGAGCACACCCGTGCAGACGTACCTATTCAGTTTCGGGGTGGCGAAGCTCGAAGCAACGGTCGACGGGAAGCTTTCGACCTACGCCCCGACCGCCGGCCACGGCGTCAGCCTGAGCAAAGCGGCAGATGCCTATGACTTCTTCCGCGGCAAGGCGAGCGTCGACCCAATCAACCCGGAGTACGCGCAGGTCTTTCTGCCGCTTCTGCCGGGGAAAGGGCTTGGTCAGGAGGCGGCGGGGCTTGCGTTGATGTCTGCCGAGTATCTAGCCGATCTCGAAGGCAACGACAAAGTGGGCCTGATGGCTCACGAAATAGCGCACCAGTGGTGGGGCGCTCTCGTCGGTATCCGCTCGTGGTCGGATTTCTGGCTGAATGAGGGTATGGCGGAGTTCATGACGGCCGTTTATATGGAGCAACAGCAGGGTAGGGCGGTGTACGACCGAGAGGTCGCCGATTGGAAGCAGCGAATGGAGACGCTGCGGGAAGAGGGGAAGGACCGCCCATTGCACTGGGAGGAGTGGAAAGATGCGCGGGAAACGCTTGGGCGGATTCCGTATGTCAAGGGTGCGTTGTTTCTGGATCGGCTAAAAACAATGCTGGGAGAGGAGAGCTTCTGGCAGGGAATCGCACTGTACACCTCGCGGCACGCACATCAATTGGTCGATTCAAGAGACTTCCAACGGGCGATGGCAGAGGCCAGTGGTCGTGACGTAGCGTCCGTGTTCGAGGAGGGCGTCTACCACTAGGAATGTGAGGACCGCGAACCCTAGACGACCTGCACGCCGGACGGCTAATGCAACTCGGGGATAGACGCACGCAATTCGTAGAGCACTTACCACGGCGGTGGGATTCGAATGAGCGTGTCACGGCGGTAAGTTCCCGCCGGCTGTGCCCGGCTTACTTCCCCGGCGTGGCTAGAAAGACCTTGGCTCCCGCCGCGCGGCACACGTCGACCGCGTGGACGACGTCACCGAACGGCGCCTCTCCATCCACCTGCAGCACAACCGGCTTGTCCCGTTGCGCGTGCTGCCTCAGTTCCGTGTCCGAGGCTTGGCCGTTGCCGACTTTCAAAGTCAGGGACTTCGCCGCATCGGGCGCCGGCGGCGGGAGCAGCACCTCCAGTCCCTTCGGCGACACGTATGAGGCGTCCGTCGAGTCGCGCTGGGTTGTCAGTAGGATGGGCGCGTTGACCCGGGCTGTCCGCAGCGCATCTAACACCTCCGCCACGGTCGAATAAGGTGTACGCGCGTCCCCTTTGAGGTAGACCCGCTTGCCGGGGTGACCCTCGAGCTCCGCTTTCACTCTCTCGGACAACTGAGCGGGCGTCACCGTGGTCACCCCCAGGAACACAGCACCGCGGAAGGTCACGGCCACTACTAGGGAGTTTGCCAGGTCCGCATCCGGCACCGCCACCGCATTCGTGGTGACGGGCATCTGCACGCTGACGCCCTTGCGCAAGGCCGCAGTCTGGGCTGCGGCCGCTGCCACGAGTAGCGCGCCAACACTCAAGAGAAGTATTCGGTTCATCGGAAGCCTCCTGTCAGTTTGGACGTGCAGTCGCCGCCGTATCGGACTTGGGCCGGCGGTGGTTGGACGGGTCGCGCCAAGAGGCGGCCCGTGGTGATCCATTCGGAGTCGGCGAGCCGTCTTGTGCAAACGTAGGCAACGCCAGCGATGCCAATGCGAGAGCCGTCGGTCCGGCGATCACGAAGACCGCAAAGAGACTCACACTGATCGGGCTCACCAGTTCGGACTGGCGCGCCCAGAAGGCGCTACACGTCCTCGTGGCGGCAGAAGTGATCGTCGAGAGCCAGCTTGTTGGCGTCGGACATCTCGCGTGAGAACTGCTCCATCTCGGACGCCGGCATGGGGTCGAAGCGGTGCGCCAACTCCGCGTTCTGGCGCACGTACTCAAGCGTCGGCATGCCAACTACTGCCGCGGCCACGGGTAACGAGAGCGTGTATTGCAACAACGGCTCGATCCCCGCCTTGCCCGACCCGCTGCCCAGCAACCCCTCCTGCGCGGTGACCTTCATCGCCAACACGCCGAGGTTCTTTCGCTTCGCCACCGGCAGCGCGATGCGCTCGAAACTGTTCGAGGCGACCGGAGACAGGTTCTTGCCTTTTGTGCTGCGGCCTTGGAGCGCGGCGTTCAGCGCCATCTGTGTGCAATCGAAGTCGTGGCGTTCAAGCGCGGTGGCCAGCGTGTTCGGGTCAACATGGCTGGTGACGCCGATGAAGCGCGCGACCTTCTCGTCGCGCAGGCGGTAGAGCGCCTTGAGCGTGCCCTTCTCGATCGCCGCCAAATCGGGCGGGTACCACAAGCTATGGACGTGGAGCAAATCGATGCGGTCGGTCTGCAACCGCTCGAGGCTGCGTTCGGTCTCGCGCATCGCCTCGTCGAAATCGCGGGTCTTGATTTTAGACGCTAAGAACACCTCGTCGCGGCGACCCTTGAACGCCTTGCCGACCCAGGTTTCGCTCTTGCCGTTGCCGTAGGCCTGGGCACTGTCGAAATAGCGTACGCCAAGGTCGAGCGCCAGGTGAATGGCCTCGGCGGCGCGGTCCTCATCGCCGTACATCAGTAGCCGGCTGCCGCATCCCTGCGCCAGGATCGTCACGCGCACGCCCGTGCGCCCGAGCAGGCGGGTGGGGAGGGTTTTGTCTCCCGCCGTTGCGGTGGATGTCGCGACCGCGGAAGCTACGGTTGTTCCGAGGAAACGCCGCCGGGAAAGTTGGTCGGTCATGGCTGTTCTCTCCTAGACAAGAAGGTATCAGATCCGGCGGGGGCCGGCCGGTGGGCCGGTCTCTTTTGCGAATCACCAAGCATCGCCGTCGACAGCAGACCTGAGAACCGAGGAATCGGTCCTCGACACCTGGAGGCTTACGCCACGTTTCGCCCGGATACCTCATTCCAGCACCTGATAGACGGCTTCGGGCAACTAGCCGAGCTGGGTGAACTCATGTTAGCCTGTGGTTCGGTTCGTTCCGCAGGCGTTTCAGGTAGAACCTCTATCATTTTGAAAGGTTGCGTGGGCCGGGGAGCCTTCTTGGCCCGGTTCTGCTACAAGCATGGAAAACCCTCTGTTGTTCACTCCCGTCATCGGGTTGTTAGGTTTACTCTGTTCTCTTGCCCTCTTTGTGGTCGTCGGCCGCAGTTCGCCCGGCAATGAGCGCATGCAGGAAATCTCGGCGCTCATTGAATCGGGTGCCATGGCTTTCCTGTATCGCGAGTACCAGATCCTGGCCGGTTTCGTCGTGGTGGTGGCCTGTCTGCTGGCCTGGCAGCTCAATACACAGACCGCGCTTTGCTTCGTCAGCGGCGCAATCGTCTCGATCGTGGCCGGGTTCATCGGAATGAAGGCGGCCACGCGCGCCAACTCGCGCACTTGCGAGGCCGCCCGCAGCGGAGGCACCGCCGCGGCCCTGTTGGTGGCGTTCAATGGAGGCTCGGTGATGGGGCTGGCCGTGGCCGGACTCGGCCTGCTCGGCGTGGGCTTGTTCGCGCAGATCTTCGCCGATATCGAGGAGGCCGTCTACATCAACGGCTTTGCCATGGGCGCCAGCTCGATCGCTCTGTTCGCGCGTGTGGGCGGCGGCATCTACACCAAGGCGGCTGACGTCGGCAGCGACCTGGTCGGCAAGGTCGAAGCCGGCATCCCCGAAGACGACCCGCGCAACCCGGGCGTCATCGCCGATAACGTGGGCGACAACGTAGGGGACGTCGCCGGCATGGGAGCCGATATTTTCGAGTCCTATGTGGGCTCGATGATCGCCACCATCGCAATCGCCGCGACCCTGCGAACCGACGCGCTGCAACTGCTCGCTGCCGGGGCCGTTGCCGATGTCGTCAAGTCGGCGCTGATGGCGCTCCCGATCGTGTTGTCCGCTGTCGGCTTGATCGCCTCATTGATCGGTATCGCCTCGGTACAGGTATTCAAAGGCATGGGGCCGGCCGCGGCATTGCGCTACTCGGCCTGGTTCGCCGCCGTGCTCTTTCTAGGGGGAGGCTACGGCGCCATCGGGATGCTCGGCGTCAGTCACCGCGTCTTCTGGGCCGTACTGGCCGGGACGATTGCCGGAGTCGCGATCGGCTTCATTACCGAGTACTACACCTCGATGAAGCCGGTTTTGGGAATAGCCGAGGCCTCGAAGACCGGCGCGGCGCCCAACATCATCAACGGGCTCGCGGTCGGTTTTCGCAGTTGTGCCTTGCCGGTGCTGATGATCTGTTTGGCTATCTACGTCTCCCACGAAGCAGCCGGGCTCTACGGCATCGGCATCGCCGCCGTCGGCATGCTGGCCACGGTCGGGATCACGATGAGCGTCGACGCGTATGGCCCGATTGCCGACAACGCGGGCGGCATCTCGGAGATGGCTGAACTCGGACCCGAGGTCCGCGCGATTACCGATGAGCTCGATTCCCTCGGCAACACCACGGCCGCGATGGGCAAGGGATTCGCGATCGGTTCGGCTGCACTCGCCGCGCTGGCGCTGTTCTCCGCCTACACGCAGGCCATAGACGCGGTCCGCGCCCGCGCGAATCTTGAACCAATCCTCATCCAGATCAACGACTCGACGGTGGTGATCGGCCTGCTGCTGGGGGGCATTCTGCCGTTCATGGTGGCGGCGATGACCATGACCAGCGTGGGCCGCGCGGCCAGCCAAATGGTCGAGGAGATTCGCCGGCAGTTCCGCGAGATCAAGGGCCTGCTGGCCGGAGAGCCCGGTGTCAAGCCCGACACGAAACGTTGCGTCGACATTGCCACCACCGCGGCGCTGAAGGAGATGGTCGCCCCCGGCCTAGTGGCGGTGAGCGCACCGGTGGTGATCGGCTTCGTCCTCGGGCCCGAGGCTTTGGGCGGCACGCTGGCGGGCGCGACGGTGACCGGCGTTCTGCTGGCGCTCTTCATGGCTAACTCCGGCGGCGCTTGGGACAACGCCAAGAAGCTGATCGAAAAAGGCGACTTGCCGGGCGAGCAAAAGGGCTCCGACGCCCACAAGGCGGCGGTCGTCGGCGACACCGTCGGCGATCCATTCAAGGATACGTCGGGGCCTTCGATGAACATCCTCATCAAACTGATGTCGATCGTGGCCCTGGTCATTGCGCCGCTCATCGCTGTCTAGCCTCGATGTACCTGGTCGAGACCTGCGTCTTTCAACCGGATCAGGGCCTTGTAGGGTTCATTGATTCAACACGGCTTTGATGGAAGTCGGTCTTCCCCGCGCTGTCGCCGTGCTCGGATCGTCACCTTGCGGTCGACGAGAGCTCCCCGCAGTCGTCCTTCAATCGTACTGCGGAGCAGAAGTCCCGGAGGGCGCCACGGCATAATCGCGCGAATCTTTCGGGGTCCCGATAGGGGCCTGGAAGTGGCTGAAGCCGGCCTCAGCACGGTCGACGGAAAGTTGGACGGAACGCGATAAGTCAGCAGCAATCGTCGGCGTCCCGGGGGGGGGGGGCACGGCATTCCGTGCCCCACATCGCAGACCGAACCGTAACCGTATTTGCGAAATAGGCTAGCGGCTACACCTGCGTTACGGCCCCGGAATCAATACGAAACGTCCGGTCGCAGCGCGCGGCGAAGCTGACATTGTGCGTGGCGATCACTGCGGTGAGTTGGTGGGTCCGAGGCAGGGAGATGATCAGATCGATGACCGCTTCCGCGGTGTGTTGGTCTAGGTTGCCGGTCGGCTCGTCGGCCAGTAGCAGCTTCGGCGAGGTAACCAGCGCTCGCGCGATGGCGACTCGCTGCTGCTCGCCGCCTGAGAGTTCCCCCGGTTGATGTTCGGTGCGATCGGCCAAGCCGACCTCCCCGAGCCAACGGCGGGCCTGTTTCTCAGCATCACTGTGGTCCATCGCGCCGATCAGAAGCGGCATCATCACGTTCTCGATCGCGGTGAACTCCGGCAGTAGGTGGTAGCTTTGCCAGACATAGCCGATGCTGCGGTTGCGGAAGGCTGCCAGCGCCGCCTCGTCGTAGGAGGAGATCGGCTGGCCCTCGACATAGATCTCGCCGCCGGTCGAGACGTCCAGCGCTCCCAGCATATGCAGCAGCGTCGTCTTGCCGGCGCCTGATTCCCCCACCAGAGCCACGGCCTCGCCCGGATGCAGCTCGAAGCTTGCGCCCGAGATGACCCTCAACTCCTCCACGCCCGAGCGGTAAATCTTGCTGAGGTTTTCGACTCTGACGAGAGGCTCTGGCATGGGTTCGGTGGCGGGCGATTAGGAGCGGTGGACGGATGCTGTAGGGCGATGTGGCGCAGGTTACCGCGACAGCAATTTCAAGATCCGCTCCACGAGTGCGTCCGGCCCCTCCTCCGCATCCTCGACGGTGAACTTCGCTTGCGCGTACTCGGCGCGGCGCTTTTCGTACAGTTCCTCGAAGGCGTCGCGATCTCTCGCCAGCGGGCGATGAGCTTCGCTCGCGACGCGCTGCCAGAGCCTCTCGACCGGGCAGTCGAGCCAAATCGAGATACCCTCGAGCGCCTCGCGATTATCCGCATCCACAAAGGCGCCGCCACCGAGGGCCACAACGACCGGGCGTCCCTCACGGACCCGCTGCACCTGTTCGAGCAGCGCGCTACGCTCCAGCGCACGAAAGGCCGGCTCACCCTGCGCCTCGAAGATCTCGGGGATGCTCATGCCGGCGCGCTGTTCGATCTCGTCGTCGAGGTCCACGAACTCCCAGCCCAGCTTGCCGGCCAGCATCCGCCCGACGGTCGACTTGCCGCTGCCCATGAAGCCGACCAGGTAAACGCCGGGCGCGGCTTCGAGTTTGCTGATCAGTCCCATTCTAGGGGTTCATCCTCGCCATGCGGCCGTACAGGAAGTGTGGGAACAAATGGGCCAGCCCAACGAGCAACCAGCCGATGCGCGGCGTGACGATGGTTCGTTTCCCCCTGCGCAGCCCATCGAGGGTGGCTTGGGCGCACTCGTCCGCGCTGATCGAGAAAAGGCTTTGCCCGGGCACTTTCTCAGGGATGGTCCCTTGCAACACGTTCTCGCGAAAAGGCGTATCCACGTAGCCGGGACAGACACACAACACCGAGATCCCGCGCTTGCTGAGTTCCATCCGCAGCCCGTCGGAGAAGGCGTTGAGCGCGTACTTCGAGGCGGAGTAGAGCGTCAGCCACGGCAGCACGACCTTCCCGGCCATCGAGCTGACATTCACCACCGCTCCACCGCGCGGAATCGCCGGGGCGAGACGCCGTGTCAACTCCACCGGTGCAAGGAAGTTCAGCTCGAACAGCCGGCGCACCTTCTCGGGCGACGAGTCATACGACAGTGCATAGAGGCCCACGCCGGCGTTGTTGATCAGAATGTCGATGCGGCCGAAGCGTTCTCGCACTTCGTCGCACAGCGCTTCGATCGATGCGGCGTCGCACAGATCGGCTGGACAGACGACCGCCTCGGCCGGCGACACCTCGGTGGCGACCTGTTCGAGCCGCTCTTGCGACCGCGCGGTCAGGATCAGCCGTGCCCCCTCAGCCCTCAGCCGGTGAGCCAGCACCCGCCCGATACCCGACGACGCGCCGGTAATCAGAACCGTCTTGCCCGAAAAGCTCATGATTCATGACGTGCGACGCCCTGCAGCGGTCCGTCCCCCCAGATCCGTTCGAAGGGGGGCCATACTTTCAGGGAAGCCATAATGTAGCATGGCAACGCCGGACTTACTCCCGCTCTTCCCGCTCGACGTCGTTCTGCTGCCCGGCGTCCTGTTGCCACTCCATATCTTCGAACCGCGCTATCGCGAGATGATCGGCGAGGCGATCGAACGCAAGAGCCCGTTCGGCGTCGTCCTGGTGCTCGACCAGAAACTGACCGCCGCCGGCTGCACGGCTTTCGCGCGCGTCACCCAGAGTTACGACGACGGCCGCTTCGACATCGGGTGCCTTGGCGTAAGGCGATTCACGATCACGGAGATCGACCAAAGCCTCGCCTACCTGCAAGGCCGTGTCGAGTTCTTTGACGACGAACCGTCTCCCGAGCCTGACCCCGAACTGGTCAGTACGGTGTCGGCGTTGGCGCATCAGGTGATTGATCTCGAAGGCGGCACGCTGCCGCCTGAGTTGGCGGAGCTGACGCAGTCGGCCGAGCCACCCGGCAACCTCAGCTTCATCGTGGCCGGGGCCATCCGGCTCGAACTCCCCTTCAAGCAGCGTCTATTGACCGAGCGATCCGAAAGTCAGCGCCTCAAACTGCTCGAAATACACCTGCCGCAGTTGACTCAGGAACTTCGCACCACTCGCCGCGCCCAACGGTTGGCCGGTTCCAACGGCCATCCGGGCTGACGAGGTGGCTAGTTTCAGACGCTCCTACCCGGGGCTCGGACCCGCGGTTGTATGCTCCAGGTTGCGCCGAGGGGCAACCGCGGACTTCCGTCCACGGCTCTGAAGCTTCGATGGGGCGGTTGCGGCGGGCCGGGGCATCAAGCGATTCGTCAGAATCGTTACGTGCGGATTTGGGCCGGAGTGGGCGTGGACGGGGCTCTCGCTGGGACTTATGGCAAGAACGACCCCCCCTGGGCTCAGTGTCCTCACTGAATACGTGCGGGGCGTGCGTGCCAATCGGTCTTGCGCGGTGACCGATCTTCCGGAGATCGTCAGAGCGGGCTGCTACCCTGACAAATGAGGCTTGCTAAACCGTTGGCGGTCACGTTCATAGCGACCCTGATTGTTCTATGGTTGCTCCCGGGTACGGTGTACTCCCAGGAGCCGGCCCTCGCCATCGTCGGACAGGCCGTGATCGCGGGGCCCGACGGCGAGCGGTTGGGGGCGGTTGGCGCCGAGATGCGGCTTGAATCCGTTTCCGTTGCGGAAGCGGCGGAGGGGGAGCCGGAAGGATCGGGGCCGGTCGCGGTCCAAACTAACGAACTCGGGATCTTTCGTTTTGAGGGCGTCGCCCAGGGCTGCTATATCATCGTCGGTACAGCGCCCGGAATGAGCGGCCAGAGCGACATTCTTTGTCTGCCCGGGGAAGAACAGCCCTTACGCGTCGAGATCGAAATGCAAGTTGAGGCGGTCGTCGAATCGGTTGAGGTCACCGCGTCCGCCATAGCGATCGATCCCACCGAAACTTCTTCCTCCGGATCCGTGGGAGTCTCCACCCTCGACAATGCGCCGAAGGCGAATCGTAGTGTCGAGGACGTGATGCCGCTCATCCCCGGTGTCCTGCGAGGCCAAGCCGGCGAGATTAACATGAACGGCGTTCGCGCGTCGCAGAGCGGCTCGCAGTTGAACAACGTCGACATCACCGATCCTGTCGCGCGGACTTCCGAAATCGGCCTGCCGCTGAGCGTCATCTCCAACGTGGAAGTTCTTTCGACTCCGTACGACGCGCAATATGGCGGCTTTGTTGGAGCCGTGTCGACGGTCGAGACACGGGCGGCCGACTTGTCGGATTTTCGGTTCGATCTGCAGAACTTCACCCCGCGCATCCGGCGCAGGGACGGCGCCATCATGGGGATCGAGTCGAGCACGCCGCGACTCACGGTGAACGTTCCCTTCGGCGGAGGCCGGTTCGCGCTTCTGCACTCGACCGAGTACCAATTTGTGCGCGCCGACCAGGAAGACGCCAACCTGCCGCTGCTCGAGCGAGATGTGGAACGGGAGGCGTTGACGGTTTTCAACCAGTTCGACGCCCTTGTGACCGACCGCAATCGCGCGTCGGTGACGCTGTTGATCTATCCCGAGAAGCTCAATTTTTTCGGCCTCAACGCGTTTACGCCGCAGGAATCGACGCCCGATCTGCGAAGGCGAGGGGTCTTGTTAACGCTGAAGGATAGTCACGAGTTCGAGTCCGGCGGGCTGTTGCTGTCGCACCTCTCCTACCAGGATCTCGATAGTGATGTGAAGTCGCTGAGTTTCGACCCGTCGGTGATCGGGCTCGAACGCGCAAACGGAGCTTTTTTCAACCGCCAGGCACGTAACACGATTCGCCGCAAGCTGTCGGAGCACTACCACTTCGCTCGCGCTGGCAAGCACCAACTCAAGACGGGTGTCGAGTTGGGACTGGAGTCCTATAGCGGCGACCAGACGTTCAACTCGGTTAGTTGGCTGGGTATTAGTGACCAGCCGGTTTCCGAGTTACGTTTTACTCCCTCGGCCACGGTGCGTGCGAATAAGAGTGACCTCTCCATGTTCTTGCAAGACCAGTGGTCGGCCTCCGAAGCGCTCACCCTCGACCTGGGTGCGCGACTCGAACGGGACTCGATCGCTACCGACTGGAACCCCTCCTACCGAGCCGGGTTTGCCTATGCCTTCGGGGGAGGGACTCGGACGGTGCTTCGCGGCGGGGCTGGGCTGTTCATCGACCGTGTCAGCCTGCTTGTGCCTACGTTCGAATCGCTGCCGCAGCGCATCGAAACCCGTTACGGACCGGGAGGCGATGTCACCTCCGTGCGGCGCTTCATTCCGCGGATCGACGGCAGAATCCGCAATGCCAGGAGTTTGGGTTGGAGCCTGCAATTGGACCGGGAACTTGTAGACAACTTGTTCCTTCGGGCCGGCTACCAGCAGCGAAGAACGACCCGCAACTTTCTGATCAACCCGACCATCCCCACCGACCCGACTGAGACGGACGGCGCTTTTACGTTGAGCAACGACGGACGGGATCACTATCGCGAGTACCAAGTTACGGTGCGGTACCGGCTCAGCGGCACCGGTCACGTGACCAGTTCTTACGTTCGCTCCTCGTCGGTCGGCGACTTGAACGACCTGGGCTCCATCTACGGACCGACGCCGGCTGCCCTGATTCGCCCGAACGAGCGGGCTCCGCTGCGATTCGACGTCCCGAATCGCCTTCTGACTTGGACCGAGTTTGGACTGCCTTGGGGCCTCACCGCCATTCCGGCATGGGAGCTGAGAAGCGGATTCCCTTATTCGAACGTCAACGAGGAACGCGACTTTGTCGGCGCGCGAAACCGTGCGGGCCGTTTCCCAATCTTCAACTCGGTTGATTTGCAGCTCACCAAGAACGTGGTGATCAAGTTCAAGGGCAAAGAGCGGCGCTTCCGCGCAGGCCTGCGGCTCTTCAACGTGTTGAACACCTTTAACCCACAGGATGTCCAAGCCAACCTGGCGAGTCCCTACTACGGAACCTTCTACCGCGGAGTGAAGCGCAAGATCCGAGCCGTGTTTGAGATCGGCAACTAAGTAGCGTGTTTCGCGAATATGGTTACGTTTCGGTTTGCGACGTAGGGGCACGGGTCTGCGCTCTCGGCTCCTCCGGGGCGGAAACCCCAGAGATCGGAAACTAAGACGAAACCGCAGTTCCCCCTCGGCGCAACCCGATGCATCTGACTACGGGTCCGAGCCCCAGCAGGGGCGTTTGAATGTAGCCCACGGCGCAAGCCGTGGGAAAAAGCCACCAACGAATCCGGAGCCCCGGTAGGGGCGTTTGAGTCTTTCTGCTCTCAATACCCGGCCGATGGGCGAGACGAAACAAAACCGCTCTCTTCGAGCCCCACCAGGCGGGGCGGTGTGGCGCGGGTTCCCAGACCTGCCGTGTCGATACTCTTACCGACACAGGTTTGCAGGCCCGCCTGCCCGCCCGCAGCGGTTCCGCATCCACATTTCTTGAGGGTCGGAAACATTTGATTTAGCAAGTGTTTTCGCTCGTCCTCCAGGTCCGAGCAGATTCGCATTCCCCCGGCGGACTTGACCCATGTGTTATTCTGATATATATTAATTATACCAGTCATGAAGGCGGCCCCCACTCGCTCTCATCTCTCGGATGCCGAACGTAGGCTCCGCTCCCGCATCGCGCAGCTCGTCCATGGCCGCTGGTTGCTGCACGGCACGCTGGCGCCCCGCCAACGCACCTGCGGCAAGCCCACCTGTCGCTGTGCTCGCGGTCAGCTTCACGCCTCGTTGTATTTGGTGCGGAATCGCCAAGGGCAACTGCAGCAGCTGTTTGTGCCCCGCCACTGGGAGGCCCGCGTCCGCCAGGCCGTGGCCGCCTACCAGCAACTCCAACGGCTCCTCGACGAGGTCTCCGAGCGTGAATGGAAGCGGCTCCGAAGCCGCCGGGAGGAATGACGTTCTTCGACGCCTGCTGCACTACGCCGAGAAGGTCTACGGTCTGCGGGACTCGCTGCTGGCCGCCGTCGGCGACACCAGGCCGCGGCCGCGCATCCCGACGCGGGTGGTGCTGCAGTCGGTGCTGGTGCTGTTCTGGACACGGCTGGGCAGCCTCAACGCGTTAGAGACGCTAGCGCCCGCACCGTTTTGGAAACAGTGGTTGGGCCGCGAGATGCCCAGCGCCGACACCCTCGGGCGCGTCTACAGCCGGCTCGATGCCGCCGCGGTGCGGGCAGCGATTCATCACGTCTACGAACGGCTCAAGCGCAACAAGGCCCTGCCCGGGATCGGCGGGCTGGGCGTGGCCGTGCTCGACGGCCATGAGTCTCACGCCAGCTACCGCCGTTGCTGTCGAGGATGCTTGAAGCGCACCGTGCAGCGCCGCGATGGCCAGCAGATGCAATACTACCATCGCCAAGTCACACTGCTGTTGCTCTCCGATGCGCCCCCCGGCTCCGAACCGCTGCGACTGTTGCTCGACGCCGAGCCGCAACGGCCCGGCGAGGACGAGATGGCCGCGGCGCACCGTTTGCTGGCGCGAGTTCTCGATACCTATCCGCGAGCCTTTGACGTCGTGTTGGCCGATGCTCTCTACGCCACCGCCCCGTTTATCAACTTCTTATTGGGGCATGGCAAAGACGCCGTGATCGTGCTCAAGGACGAGCGCCGCAACCTCTATCAAGACGTCCAAGGGCTGTGGCCGACCACGGCGCCCCAACGCGGCGACTATCAAGGTCGCGATTGCCAGTGGTGGGATCACGAGGGCCTGGTGTCGTGGCCGCAGGTGCAGCAGCCGCTGCGGGTGGTTCGTTCCGTCGAGAGCTGGCAGCAGTATTCGCAACTCGACTCCCAACCGCATCCGCATCACAGCGAGTGGGTGTGGGTGACGACCCTTTCCTCACTGCAGGTTCGGACCGCGCGGGTGGTAAGGTTGGGCCATCAACGCTGGGACATCGAGAATCAGGGTTTCAACGAGTTAGTCAACGGCTGGCACGCCGACCACGTATATAAGCACGACCCCGCGGCGATCGAGAACTTTCTGTTGACGGTGTTTCTGGCTTTTAATCTCTTCCACGTTTTTGTTGCGCGCAATCTCAAGGCATCGCTGCGGCGCAGCAAGCCGCGAGTCTTTTGGGCGCGCGCGATGGCGGCTGATCTGTATCAGGCGGCGGCTTGCCCGTACGGCTCGGGGCCCTCGCCATAGCGAGCGGGTGGTTTTCTTTCTCCCTGCCATCCTGCGCTGCCACCACGCCGCCGAGCGGCAGCCGAGCGTAGCGGTGTCTTCCGCGGCCGACTTCGGGCCCCGCCGAGGCCCTCGTCCGGCTGCGAATCTGCTCGCCCCGCTCGCCCCGCACCTAACTCGCTCGTTCCCCAATCACTTCCCGGCTCTCGCCCGACCGCGTTGCGGAATCGCTGGCCCGCCCGAACTCCGGCGGAGCCCCTCCCGGCAAGCTGGTAAAATCGGGCGGGGAGAGGCGGGATTCCTGTCTTTGACGGCGCGGGCCGGCTCCGCGCCAACGGCCGGCTCCCAACCCCAGAAGGTCATCCAACATGGCAGAAACCAACACAACCACCACAGTCGCCACACGGCAGCGCTCGCAGCAGATGCTCGAGCGCGCTAAGCGCTCGCTCGCCAGCGGCGTCAGCAGCGCGTTCCGGGCGAAGTCCGTGCCCCACCCTTTGTACTTCGACCACGGCGAGGGGCCGCGGCTGACCGACGTCGACGGCAACAGCTACATCGACTACACGTTGGCCTGGGGTCCGCTGATCCTCGGGCACTCGCACCCGGCGATTGCCGCGGCCGTTGAGGACACGCTGCGGCGCGGCTGGGACTACGGCGCGCAGCACGAGGGCGAGATCACGGTCGCCGAGCGGCTGGTCGAGCTCATCCCGTGCGCCGACCGCGTGATCTTCAGCAACACCGGCACCGAGGCCGACCAGATAGCCTTTCGCCTCTCGCGCGCTTTCACCGGACGCAAGCGCATCCTACGCTTCCAGAACCACTATCACGGCTGGATGGAGGCGCCGCCCGACACGATCTTCCTGCCCTGGAACGACCTCGCCGCGGTTGAGCAGGCCGTCGCCGAGTCCGGTGACGAGATCGCATGCGTGATTCTCGAACCGATCCTCTGCAACGGCGGCTGCATCCTGCCCGTGGACGGCTACCTGGCCGGGCTGCGCGAGATCACCGAACGCGCCGGCATCGTGTTGATCTTCGACGAGGTGATCACCGGCTTCCGCGTGCACCTGAACGGCGCGCAAGGCCTGTATGGAGTGACGCCCGACCTGGCGACGTTCGGCAAGGCGGTGGCCGGCGGCTTCCCGCTCAGCGTCATCGCCGGACGCCACGACATCATGAAGCTGATCGAGGACGCCACGGTGCTGCACGGCGGCAGCTTCAACGGCAACCCGACGGTTTTGGCAGCCTCGGAAGCCACCTTGGCCGAGCTGTCCCGCGACGACGGCGCCGCCCTCGCCACGGCGAACCGTCAGGGCGAACGCCTGATGGAGGGCATCCGGCAAGCCGCCGCCGACGCCGGCGTGGACGTCACGGTCCGCGGCGTGGGCACGGTGTTCAAGCTCGTCTTCCCCGATGAGGGCGCGGTGACCGATTCGCGCGGCCTGACCGCCCCGCCCTCGGGTCGCTTGGGCGCCTGGCTCGAAGCCATGCTCGACAACGGCGTCTATCTATTGCCCGACGGGCGTTGGTACGTGTCGACCGTTCACGGCGACGCGGAAGTCGACGAGACGCTCGAGGCCGTACGGGCGGCGCTGGCTGCGGTTGCAGAACGATTTCCCTAAGGCGTGCGCGCCGGGAGCAGATACCGTTCCTGAGCGCTCGTGGAACATGCCAACCTTGCTAGGGGTGTGCGACAAATTTGTGAGGCTCAGGCCGCGCGAGCGCGATTCTCCCAGTAGTCGTCGAAGCGGTTGCTGAGCCGTGCGCAACGCAAAGCCGTGATAGCGTTCGCGCCGCGCACGCTCCAGAACATGCCCGAGCGCTTCAACCGACTCGCAATGACGGTGCGGCAACCCGCCTCGATCACGCCTGAGCCCACAAACAAGCCCTGCCGGCGAAACTCGCCGTAACGCATGCGCTCCGCATGGCGCTGGAAGTAGTCCGCCTCCAGCGCCAGCGGATGCGCCAACTCCGGGTCGTCGGTTTCGATCTCGCGCAGCGCAGTGACGAGTTGCTCGATGCGCCCCGCGTCGAGCTTTTTCTGCATGCGCCGCGCCCAACCGCGGAGGCGCTTTTGTTGTTGGGGAAACAGCTTCGACGCCAGCTCCCACAGATGTTCGCGAGCGTGATACAAGTCGACGATCTCGATCGCGCCGGGAAAGTATTCGTGCGAAAGATTCCAGATCCAGCCCGCACCGTCGCCAAGCACGACCTTCTTGCGCGCCCGACTCCAACCCCGTCGCCAAGCCTCGCTGTAAATGCGGCGTCCGAAGGCGGCGGCGTCCTCGATCGCGCCGGTGTAGCTGGTCGAGTCTTCGTCGCGCACGGGACGGCCTTGTTCGTCGCAGCTTGTTTGCGTGAACACACAGCCGAGCTTGACCTCGCGCGTGCCGGCCGGGCCGCCGTCCTTACCCTTGCGGCCGGCCGTCTCGGCGGCGGTGACCGGTACGCCCGTGCCGTCCATCTCGATGTAGAGAATCGGAGTTTCAGGTCCTGACATCGCAGGAAGCTCCAGCGGTACGGCGCGCGCGATCGCGGCTTGTTCTTCGCTGGCGACATCTTCGCCGATCGCCTCGGCTTCGCGCTCGACAGCCTTGGCGGTCAGCCGCACTCCGGCCAACTCGTCGAGCAACGCGCGACCGCGATCGAACGACGTCTCGGAGCCGACCAGCGCCGTCATGCGGCGCACGCCTGGCGAATACTGCGTCGCTTTGACGGCCAGCTCTTGGTCGTGCGGCGCGAAGCCTTTGCCGCAGCGGCTGCAGTGATAGTACGGCCGTTCGACGACGACCTCGCCCAGCATCGTGACGAGCTTCTTCGGCCGCCGACCGGCGTAGCGCGCTGGCGAGCCGCAGGCGCAGGGCTGCTGCGATTCGCCGGCCGCGTCTTCGTTCAACAGCGTCTCGAGCAAGACAGCGCCGGCTTGATGCAGCGCGTCGCGCGTCGCCTGTTCGACGGCTTCGAGGTCGAGCGACCCGCGCTTGCGCCTCTCACACAAGACGACCCGTAGCAGCCTCCCTACTTCTACGGCGACTTCTTGCTGGATCGCCTCGGCCGTTTTTTTCCTGCGGACTCAGCTCGGCGTCCTCGGCGACGGGGCGCAAGCGGCAGATCTGTTCGTTGACTTCGAGCAGTTGTCGGCTCAGCTCCCGGAAGCGGTGAAAAGCCTCAACTTCACGTTGCGCTTTGCGCCGCTGGGCGGGCGAGGAAAAGGTTTCACTCACGGTCTTGCCGTTGACCTTCCTGGTCAGGCGGTAGTTCGGGCCATGAGCGGGCTGGCCGGGCTGATGGCAGCGGCAGGACGGTTTGCCGCAGCGGCCGCTGACAGCGCTGATGGATCCGCTGCGGAAGTCTCCTAGATCGAGAATCCGAGCGAGGATGGCCTTTCGTTGACGTTCGAGCGCGACGAGAGATTCGGGCATAGTACGCCTCCTTTCCTAACATATCACTACGTAAGGATTCGCACGCAAAAAAGGGGAACCCGCAAATCATCACTTTCTTGTCGCGCACCCCCTTGCTAGCCGATAATATACTTTATCGTCTAGTATATCAAGATGAGATCGACCCTACGGCAACTTGAAAGCCAGCGCAGCGCATGCGACACCTCTGCTCTCCGCCGGTCACTGCTCGTGCGAGCTTGAAAGAGCGGTGTTAGCCTATTCCTGTCGTTCGAAGAACCTTGTCGATGCGCCTACTGAAAACCAAGCGGTCTCTGTTTTGCGGATTGATGTTCCTGTTGTTGATCGCGATCTTCATCGGGACGAGCGCGCCGATCCAGCCCATCGGTTACGCCTTTACCGACCAAATACTCTTGGACAATCAGGAAGAGCCGATAGCCGTCAGCGGCCCCGGCACTCAGTTCGTCGTAGTAGCTGCGCTCGTTCCGCAGCTCTATCTGCAGGCGACGGACTTGGAATACGAAAAGATGAAAGCTCTTGTGGCGACGCAGTTCCCCGACGTTGCTACAAGGAATCCGTCTAGGCAGGACGTCTTGCAGATCGACCGATCCTGGTTCTCCATCGCTATAGGTGAAAACGCGACAGAGGCAAGAGCGGGTTTCATTGCACACCAGAAAGAGCCTCGACGCAATTCCAGAGGGTGGGACTACCCGAGACGTTTCGGGCCACGAGATTGGACCAACTCTCCGCTAGACTCCGAGTTCAGCTACATGAGGTGGCTTCGTACCAGAGTCGCTAGGCGTTTGGCACCCCGGTCGATCATCACGGTAGCCGCCGAGGTGCCGCTCGGCTCCGATCATCCCATTCAACTAGGGTACGGCATAACCGGGACGGACCGCCTATATGATGTCCCCGAAGTTGAACTTGAGAATCTTATGAATGTCGAGTTCTGGGTGATGGTTGCTGAGACACCTGATGATCCAGCTACGCTGGCCAAATTTCTGCGGCGCACCGATGAGGTTAAGGATGTCTCTCAAGCCTACCATTCTGACGGCAGTGACAGTGTCGGGCCTCTCTTCCCTCGCTCTGAGGCTGAGCGCGTCGCTGGCGTATTGAGGCGGGAAGGATTCGAAGTAGTCGAGATTGTCAAGAAAGGAGAGTGACATTGCCCAGAGAACCCTTCTTCTAAATCGCGAATTCGGGAAGCGCCGACAAGCAGTACCACCGCAAGCAAGGGAGTTCGGTGACAGGCATGGACCGTGCTAATCTGACCGCACCGAGCGATGTCACGGCAAGCCCGGGTGGTCGCGGAGGGCGTTCCGCACCACATCACCCAGTGGGGAGCGCCAATCGTCTTCCTGTTCGACGAACAGAGGCGTTTTTTGGAGGCTGGAGCGATTGACCGACCGGGAAAACCTAAATCAACAGAAAGGTACAGCGGCTCAGTCGGGTCGTGCCTCGTCCAGGACGATCGTGACCGCGCTCTGCTGGGCCGTGATTGCATTGTGGCTCGTGGGCTGGCTCAGCATGTTGCCGCAACGATCACTCGATTCAGCGCTTGACATCTCTAATCCCTCTCGTGCTGGTCTCGCTGCGTTTGTGGCAGCACTTGTACTGATATTTCGTGGCAAGCGGAGGTCCTGAGTTCTTCAACAGGGGTAGGTCGCCCTGAGCTATTCGTGCTTAAGGGTGGCAGCCGAGTTGCTCTGCCCTCAATAGCGCTAACGGGCCGAGCTCCCGCTGCAACCCTTCCGCCCCATAGTGTTTCACCGGCCCCCTCCAGCCGACCTTCCCGCCGGATTCCCGGATCGCCCCCTTTGTACCACGCGTTGACTTCGCCAAGCCAGCCCGTACAGTGGGACATGGCCAAGGCGAAATCAGCGAGTATCATCCCGATCGAACGCATCGCCAGCCGGATCTACCTGATCCGGGGCCAGAAGGTGATGCTCGATGCCGACTTGGCCGGGCTTTATGAAGTTGAAACGGGCGCGCTGATTCGCGCGATGAAGCGGAACGAGGACCGCTTCCCGGAAGATTTCTCCTTCCAGTTGAACAAGAAGAGTTCGACGACTTGAGAAGCCAAACTGGCATCTCAAGTTGGGGCGGCCGGCGCTACGCACCGTACGCCTTCACTGAGCAGGGCGTGGCGATGCTCTCGGGCCTTCTCCGGAGCAAGACGGCCATCAAGGTCAACGTGGCTATCATGCGCGCCTTCGTGCGGCTGCGCGAGATGCTGGCCACCAATGAAGACCTGGCCCGCAAGGTCGCCCAGCACGACCGTCAGATCGCCCTCCTGTTTGACCACGTTCAGACGCTGCTCGATCCGCCCCGACCGAAGCAAAGGCGTCCCATCGGCTTCATCCATCCGAAGGACGACTGACGCGCGCAGAACCCTTGACACTATCGGCGGCCCGGGGGAGACGGGGAAGGCCTATTCCTTCGCGCTGCCGGCTGCGGTTGGTAGCGTTCAACCTGGTTCTGATCTTGACCGGCTTGGGCTTGCGCCAGATCGAAGGCCGCCTGCATTCTGATCCAGCTTTGCGGTGTTGAGCCGAACGCCTTCGATACCCGAATCGCCATTTCGGGAGAGACGCCCGCCTTGCCATTGATCAGGCGCGATAGCGCAGCCCGGCTGACGCGAAGCACCTTGGCCGCTTTCAGTCACCGACAGGCCGGGCGGTTCCAGACAATCAATACGCACCGATAGACCGGGGTGAGGTGGATTCTTCATTGGCATAACAGCGAGCCCCTTGGGATGCGCGGGGGTCTCTTCCCTGTCCGTTGGTCCCGGCTGGACGCTGATCCGCACCTCCACCTGCCGGCCAAGCTTGTTTAGCACGGTCATCAGCCGGTCGATGGTGAATCGGCCAAGCTGTGCGTTGCGGATGCGGGTGAAGTCGGCGTGAGTGACGCCGGTCCGAGCCTCGGCCTTGCGCGTCGACAGCCTTTCATCGTCCAGAATGCCGATGGTACGGGCGGCCAGAAGCCCTTGGTCTGCAGCACATCGGCGTCAGGGTGGTCGAAATCGCGGAACACGTTGCCGCTGCCGTGCACAAGCTCAAAATCGTGGTTGGGGTCGGTCATTGCCTCAGCTCCGTTCCCAAAGCGTTTGAGCAGGGCCTGACCCATCAGGATCTACTCACGAAGAGCATCCCTGCTAGCGTGCTCCCAATCTAAGTCGGCTGCGTTGAGGAGGTCGGCGGCGTACCGGCGGCTATGACCCTCGGCTCGGCGGATTTACCCCTCACTGGCGTTTGGGGCTCTGTCTGCTTCACTGGTAATGGCGTGCCGAAGACCATCCAGTAGATTTCGTCGGATAGGCGAGCGACCGACTGATTTAGCTCGCCGGCCAGGTCGCGGTACCGCCGTGCTAGTGCGTTGTCGGGTACGATGCCGCAGCCGACTTCGTTGGTCACTAGGATCAGGCCTCGTTCCTTCCCTTTGGGCCCCTGCCCCTCGAGGCCACTCCATTCGATCAGTTGCTGTTCGAGGCACTCGATTTCTTTTGCTGCGTCGTGGTCGGGGCTGAGCAACACGTTGCTTAGCCAGAGCGTGAGGCAGTCGACGACGAGGCCGTCATACATGTCCGCGTTGCGGGCGAGTGCGCCGGCGAGATCGAAGGGCTCTTCGATCGTGGTCCAGTCGGGGCCGCGGGCGGACTGGTGGCGGCGGATGCGCTCGGCCATCTCGTCGTCGCCCGCTTGCGCTGTCGCGATGAACGCGCGGCGCTCGAACCGCTTGGCGGCATAATCCAGCGCAAAGCGGCTCTTGCCGCTGCGGACGCCGCCGCCGATGAGCACTAGCAGCCCGTGGTGGAAGGGTGCTCTGGGGACAGCCAGCCCTTTTTCGCTCACGGACACCAGTGTAAGTCGTTGACTCCAGGGCGGCGCGAAAAAGGGTGGCAGTCCCCGAAGTAAGGCATCTCGCTTCTGCCACAGGCTGCTATACCCACAGGCTGCTCCGGGCCGACCGCAACAGCCAGATGAAGAACGGTCCGCCGAGCATCGCCGTCATCACGCCGACGGGGATCTCGGTGGGCGCCATGGCCGTGCGCGCCACCGTATCGCACATCATCAAGAACGCGCCGCCGGCGAAGAACGACGTCGGCACGAGCACGCGGTGATCGGCGCCCAACACCATCCGCAGCGCGTGCGGCACGATCAGTCCGATGAAGCCGATCGGCCCTGTCAGCGAGGTGATCGACGCCGTCAAAAACGACCCCAGCAGGTAGCAGGTCAGCATAAGACCACCCAGGCTCACGCCGCGCGTCGCGGCCCACTCTTCGCCGACCGACAGCAGGTTCAACTGATTCGACTTCGCGATCACCACCGCCAGGCCCCCGACCACCGCCACCGCCAAGATAGCCAGCGTGCCGTACTCCATCGAATCAATGCCGCCCATCAGCCAACGCACGATCGCGAACGATTGCGTGAACCCGGCCGAGTAATGGAGAAACAGGATCGCCGCCATGCAGATACTGTTGATCGTCACGCCGGTGAGCAGCAGCGTGAACGACGACATGCGGCGTCCCTGTGACGCGATGGAAACGACCACGGCAATCGTGATCGCCGCGCCCGCGAAGCCCGTGACCCAAACCGCCGGGAAGACGCCAAACATGCCCCAACCGAGGCAGATCGCCACGACCGCGCCGAGCGCCGCGCCGCTCTGCACGCCGAGGGTGAAGGGTGTCGCCAGGTTGTCCCGCAATAGCGCTTGAAACAAAACGCCCGCCAACGCCAACGCGCCGCCGGCGAGCCCGGCCAGCAACACGCGTGGTAAACGCACTTGGAAGAGGATCTCTTTGTCGGGCGACTCGCCGGCCCAGGCGCGCGCGAAGGTCGCGTCGCTCGACCCGATCAAGGGCATCAGCGCGGTCATTACGACGAAGAGTGACAGCGAGATGCTCACGGCGACCCAGAATTTGCGGCGGCTCATCATGGCGCATCCGCCTCTTTAGAACCGCCCGCTTCCCCGGACCCCGACGCCCCTTTGTGCCCGTCTGGGTACCCCTCCGCCTCTTCATAGAACACCCAGGGACGGCCGCGCGGCCCTTCGCGGATCTCGGCTCGCACCTCGAACACGTCGTGCAGCAGCTTCTCGCGCAGCACTTCTTCAACCGTGCCGTCCGCGGCCACCGCTCCGTTGGAGAGCACGACGATGCGATCCGCGTAACTCGCCGCGAGGTTCAAGTCGTGCGTGACGGCCAGCACGGTGAGCCCTTCGCGCGCCAGCCGCCGCAGCAGATCATAGGTTCGGACCTGGTGCTTCAGGTCGAGATAGCTGGTGGGCTCGTCGAGCAGCAGCACCTCGGGCTCTTGCGCCAGCGCTCCAGCGAGAACGACGCGCTGGCGTTCGCCGCCGCTCAACGCTCGGAAGTCGCGATCGGCAAACTGCCAACTGTCGGTCGTCTCCATCGCGCGGCGCACGACCTTTCCGTCGTTGGGCGATTCGAACAGACCGTTGCAGTAGGGTGTGCGGCCCATATAGACGACTTGCTCGGCGGTGAAGGGGAACTCGAGGCGTACCGTTTGGGGGACGAACGACATCTGCTTGGCGAACTGCCGTTTGTTCCAGGCGGAGACTTCCCGGCCTCGAAAGCGGCAGCTTCCCTCGTAGGGGTTGAGCACACCCGACAACACCGACATCATCGTCGACTTGCCGGCTCCGTTGGGGCCGACGATCGCGATCAGCGCCGCTTCGCCGAACGTGAGGGAGAGGCCGCGCAGGATTTCGGCTTGCCCGAAGCGAACGCGCAGGTCGTCGAGGGCGTAGACCTCGCTCACCGGTTGGCCTCGTTGGTTTGGCCGGCCTCGGGGTGGATCATCTCAAGCAACAGCCGTGCGGCGATGACCACGCGGGGGCCGGGCACGACAAAGGCGTCTTCGGCCACCGAGTAGACGCGGCCGGTTTCCACCGCCGGCAGCCCGGGGATGCGCTTCCACAGTTCGGCGACGGAACGCGTGTACTGCTCGGTTGCCTGGTCGGTGTCGCCCATGTCACCCATGTCGATGATCACGTCGGGGCGCTTGGCGTAGACTTCCTCGCGCGGGATGCGCGGGTAGTGGCTGGCGGCGGCGCCGAAGACGTTGCATCCGCCGGCGATCGCGATCAACTCGTTCAGGAAGGAGCCGCGGCCGACGACCATCAGGTCTTGGATCGTCCCCGGCGTGCGGCCGACGACGAACATCACACCGCGACGGGGCCGGCCTGCGGCTTGCGACTTGATCTGTTCCAAGGCGGCGCGGATGCTGCTTACCCTTTCTTCGGCGAGAGGGCGAATGCCGGCGCGGCCGCCGAGAAGCAGCAGCGAGTCGTAGACGCCGGCGAGGTCGTTATGTTGCAACTCGAAGACGTCGAGCGAGACGTTGCGGAGGCGGCCGGCGAGTTGCCCGTGCTCTTTGAGCACGACGACCAAGTCGGGTTTCATTTGGAGGATGGTTTCAAGATTGGGGTGCAGGTAGGAACCGATTTTCGGCTTACGGCGCACCTCCGGTGGATAGTGGCAGAACTCGGTCACGCCGACGACGCGGTCGCCGAGCCCGAGATCATAGAGCATTTCGGTGATCGAGGGCGCGGTGGAGATGATGCGCTGGGGTGTTTGGGATTGGAGGGGCAGGGTTTGTAGAGACAAGGCCGCGCAAACGAGCAGTGGGAGGATGGCAGCTCGCCGTGGACAGCGGCGGAGCGATGTGGCTCTTGCGCGCGGTTCAACGGGGCTCGAACTACGGGTGGGAGACGCCGCCAACAATCCAGCCGATTCCCTCAATTGCCGCCGCACGGGAAGCGTAGGCTCCGGTTGGCCCGGTGCGATGCGGGATGCTGGTTCGGTGGAAGCCACTCGGTCCGTCGCTGCTTTTCCATCGCCCCTTTCAGGGCTCCGGAGTAATGAGGTTCGGCACCCAGGGTTCCGCCTGACGGCTTCACCCTGGGCTAACATCCAACGCCGCTTCGCGGCTTGCGCCCGGTATGGGCTCGCGGCCCGAGGTCCCGGGGGGATTCCTGGGCCACCCCGGACTGAACACCCCGCGTGTTGCGGCAGGCGGGCACGGCATGCCGTGCCCCTACATGGTGCATTAAGAGACCTAACCATCTCTCGAAACGCACTATTTTGGCGGGGCCATCGTGCCGGCTACGCGCCCACGCCGATTACAGTGGCGGGACCGCGCGGGACTTTCACCCGCTTCCCTATTCTCTCCCTCCCGATTCAGGCCCTCCGGACTGGTTGCGCCGGGCGAGTGCATCTCGGACCGCTCCCTTACGGTCACGGCTCGGTTCACGGGCGGGAGCACCGCATGCGTACGGTGAAGCCCTCGGACTCCGCCGTCCATCCTGGAAGGTATCAGTTGCTGATTCTGAAGGTCAAGGTGAACCGAGCCGTGACCGTAAGGGAGCGGTCCGAGATGGACCCTGACGTTACCTCAAAAGGCGGCTAGGCCGGAGACCTGTTTCGTTGACCCGTCAGGTCACGTACGGTCCTGACAGGGGCGGAGGTGCAGCACCGGCCAGACCAGGGCCTCCCGCCCTAGGTACATCCGGAGCAGGTCGAAGGCTCGTGCCGGACCGCTCCCTGACGGTCACGGCTCGGTTCACAACCGCTTCCGGTCACGGTGAGATTTATGGGTCGGTTTATGGGGCGGGTTGGCGGTTCTTGAATTCGGCGAACCAGTTTTGGACGACGTGGATGGAGCGCGGCTTGGCGGTTTCAGCCCCCACTGGCTCGACCAGAACAAACCTCTGCCCGTCGTCGGAAACGTCATATTGCGGCTTCAGGGCAGCGCCGGCCAGTAACCCTGAATTGTCAAAAAGCGGCCTGGGTAAGCCCACTGAGAAGCCTTCGCTTCCGCTGACCGGTACCGACAGCAGGGTCGTGCCCTCGACGTAGAAAAGCTCTTTCCCATTCTTGCCCCAACGAGGCTGGTTACCTCCGTTGACAGAGACTTTTGTCACACCGCCCCCTTTCGGGAACGGTCGCACGTAGATCTCGTACCGACCCGATTGATCTGAGCAGTACGCGACGAAACGCCCATCCGGCGAGAACGTCGCGACTCGCTCATTGAAGGGTGTTTGCACAAAGACGACGGGATCGGAAGTGCCGCCTCCCGGCTCGATCTCCCGGTACCAAAGGTCCCGCTGCGTGTTCGGATCTCCCCGGGTGTGATAGATCAGATACTTGCCGTCAGGAGACCAGTTCGGATCGTACTCGGCAAGGGGTTCGTCGGTTAACTGTGTTTCGTCGCCGCTCCCGTCGGCCGATGCACTGAAGATCTCTGTGGAATTCCCCCGGAAAGAAGCATAGGTGATCTGTTGGCCGGAAGGAGTCCAGGTGGCTTCGAGATCACCGTCCGGATTGAAAGTGATGCGCGTTGCCCCTCCTCGCTCGATGTCGTGAACCCAAATGTCGCCGTTGCCACTGATCTGGCTCTGTACCACGACTTGCCGGCCGTCGGGTGAGAGGGACGGCCTCTGCATGCGCCGCTGGGGTTGCCCGATTACGTCCAACCTGTCGCCGGCTCGGCTTCGCCAGACCAACTGCCGGTCCTCGCTCGCTGCATCGGCATA
Organism: Bryobacterales bacterium; assembly: GCA_965261065.1. Lineage (GTDB taxonomy): Bacteria > Acidobacteriota > Terriglobia > Bryobacterales > UBA6623 > JAKZVK01. The sequence continues at coordinate 2,375,804 of OZ253444.1, forward strand.
CACAAGCGTGCCGTCCCTGGCCACACTCGGACTCCAGGCATTCTGAGCAACCGGAAAGGCCTCGCCGGTTGCTTTCAAGGTTGCAGCCGAGAACGGCAGGGCCCACAGATCGTTATCACGCTCGAATAACAGATGGCCGCCGGGCGAGTAATAGGGCCAGCGTCCATCCGCCATCACCTTGTTCTGCCGATCCTGCAGGTCCCTGACAACGATCTTCGACACGCCGAAGGTGCCTGCACCAAACGTGATGCTCCGCGCACCCGCCTCGGCAGGGAAAAAGTGAGGCGTCCAGTTATGTGGCCCCATCGATCCTTCGGGGTCGAAAAGTATCTCAGGAGTTCCGCCGCGTGCCGGGACCTGGAAAAGACGCAGCGGAAAGTCAGAGCTGAACACGATCGAATCGCTGTCTGGGCTCCAAGCGCCCCCGCCGAACAACCGGTGCGGCAACTTGCAGAGAGTCATCGGAGCCCCCCCGCGCACAGAGACTTTTCTTACTTCGGTCTCTGTGACAAAACCGATGAACTTGCTGTCAGGGGACCAGAAGGGGCCTCGGGCCTCTTCGGTACCGGCCAGTTCGCGAGCTTCTTCATGGTCCAGGTCGCGAATCCAGAGCTTCGTCTCCCCCTCACCGGAGGCATAGACGATCCGCTTGCCATCGGGCGAGATCGCCACGTCTCCTCCTAACAGAATGTCCGGAGTAGACAGATTGTCAGGAGTGAAGGAAAACCGACGCAGAGGTGCCTCGGGGACCGATTGGTTCCACCAGAGAAACGCGAAGACAGCCGCGAGGCCTATGGCCAATAGGGAAACGGCTGTGGACAACAGATGCCTGCGACGTTCCCTTGTTTGGGCCTTTTGTGCATCGCTCTCGGGCAGGATCTTGATGGCGACGGAGCGATGGAGTTGGGTGTCTTCGGCGCGGTAGGTGACGGTGTCGCCTTCATCGCTGAGGCGCTCGATGACACGGTAGGGGGTCAGGGCTTGCTCGATGCCATCGCCTTCGGATTGTTGGGACGCGTCAGGGGTTGTAGCACCCGCGGGCACGGCATGCCGTGCCCCTACATGGGCGGTCGAAGGCCCCACATCGGTCGGAGGGTGGGTGCGAATGATGGTCGACTTGCCAGATTTGAGCTTGTCGCTGAGATTCTGTAAGTCGACGATGATCTCGTCGGTGTGTTGATAGCGCTGCTCGCGGTCCTTAGCCATACACTTGCCGGCCAGCCACTCCAATGCCATCGGGACGGCCGTCCGCAGGCCGGTCATCGGCTCCGGGTCTTCGTTGGTGATGGAGTACATCACGGCCTTGTCGTAGTGGCCCTTGAACGGCTGTTGGCCCGTGACCATCTCGTAGAGGACGACGCCCAGTGCCCAGATGTCGGTGCGATGGTCCAGATCCATGCCGTAGGTCTGCTCGGGCGACATGTAGGTGACCGTGCCCATCGTCTCGTCCATGCGGGTGAGTTTGGAGCGGTCGGCCAGCAGGGCCAAACCGAAGTCCATGATGGTGACTCGGCCGTCGTCGCCGATCATCAGGTTGGCGGGCTTGATGTCGCGGTGAACGACCTTCTTGGCGTGTGCGGCCTGCAGGCCCTTGGCGGTCTGGATGGCGATGTCGAGCACGTCCTCAAGCTTGAGTGGGCCGTCCTCGATTTTTTTCTCGAGGCTGTCGCCCTCGACGAAGGCCATCGAGATGAACGTTTTGCCCTCGGCTTCGTCGATTTCGTAGACGTGGCAGATGTTGGGGTGGTTGAGACCCGCCGCGGCTTCGGCTTCGCGCGTGAAGCGTGCCCGGATTTCTTCGTCGTTGAGAAGGTGGGCGGCGAGGAATTTGAGAGCGACCGGGCGCTTGAGCTTGGTGTCTTCGGCTTTGTAGACGATGCCCATCCCGCCTTGACCGAGTTTGGCGGTGATTTTGTAGTGCGAGATGGTGCGGCCGATCATGGGTTCTGCCTAATCATAGGTGATGATTATGCGTGGGGGAGCCGCGCCGATTGGGCGCGTGGGCTTGCGGTGGTCTCGGAGAGCATGCTGTGTGGACGGTGGGTTTCCAGGAGCTGACTGCGTCGGGGTGGGTGCATCTTGGACCGCTCCCTGACGGTCACGGCTCGGTTGGCGAGGCTTACGCCACAAAGGACGGCGGGACCGAGTGCTACAATCTTCGACTGCGGAGGGAATCGACTATGAAGAGTACATGTCAGTTGGCGGCCGCCGTGATCTTGTCAGCAGCGCTGCTCGCGTCCTGCAATGTTTCTTTGAATCAACCTGACTCGGAGGAGAATGCCACCGTGGAAAAACAATTCATGAATCTGCCGCACTTGCCGAAGCCCGCCGGCTATACGCACGTCGTCACCTCGCCGCCCGGCAAGATGGTGTTTCTGTCGGGGCAAGGGGGCGCCGGGGAAGACGGCGAGCTTCCCGATGACTTTGCCACACAGGCCGAGAACACGTTCAAGAACATCCAAAAGTGCCTCGAGATGGCCGGCGCGAGCTTCGACGATGTCGTCAAGATGAACTACTACTTGATTGACGTCGAGAAGTTGGCCGAGGTGCGCGACATCCGGGCAAAGTACATCAACATGGATACGCCGCCGGCTTCGACGTTGGTCGAGACACCGTTGATCGGCGCCCTGCAGATTGAAGTAGATGTCGTTGCCGTTGTGCCGGAGTAGATTGCCGGCCGACGAGGGAGGAGTCGCTTCTGGGCGGACGCTGCGGTCCGCCCCTACAAGGGTTACCTACCGCCCGGTATGTTCAAAGGGCCTGCGGTGTGTTGCGGGAGGCGGGCACGGCATGCCGTGCCCCTACGTTTTGGCCGGTGCTGCTAGGGTAACGGCTGGTTCTGCAGGACGATCGATTCCAATTCGTAGAAAGTGCCGAAGTGCCTCGACCCCTCCTCCGATAGAATGTCCGGACACGAGGTCATGCCGGAACTCCCTAGAAAGATCGACAGCGGCCCGCCGTGGTAGTTGATGGACGCGGCGCGGGCCAACTCCCGTTCGGTAGCGATTTCGTAAATGACCTTCTCGGTCATCGTCAGGCTTCCCGATAGTTCCGAGAACGTTTTTCTCACTCCATAGGCGGCGCTGATGGTGGGTATGGGCTGTTCGTCGGTCTTGCCGGCGTCGGACCTGGAATAGCGCACATGCTCGCCTTGCTGGTAGGGGTGCGGAGCCTCGACGAATTCGAAAGAGCCGTCCCGGAGGTATTGCGCGGCCTCGTAGGGGAACAGGCGGGTGCGGAAGAAGCCCCTCGCTTCAACTTGATCGGAAACCGAAGGGACGGCGTGCTGCGAACACATCCGGTCGAACTCCCAGCGTCCGGGGAGGTACGAGGCGACGATCACCACCGCCACGATTGCCGCGGACACAAACCACGCCAGCCACCTTACATTGCTGGTAGGGGCCTGGCTGGTGGAGGACGTCGGGGGCGCCAGCCGTTGAACGAGCGGGCGTACCGCGAGGCGATAGAGTAGCCACGTAACGGGAACCAGCAGCAGGGGTCCGAAGATCGCCAGCAGGAAACCGATGCCAATCAAGAGGTCTGACATGCGGGTGGCCCGTGGCTGCGGCGGGAGGCTGCCCTAGTAGGGAAGAAAACCCTTCTTGATGAAACGGCCAACCGGCGAGGGCTGCTTACTCAGCGTCGCCGCCATCGCCAACGGGCTCGGATGGGGGCGCGTCGACAGCCACAGGCCCGGCTGGGGCGGATTCGCCGTCGGCCGGCACGTCTTGCGGCTCACTCGTCCCCGAGCTGGTAGCCCGCTTGCGCGATGATCCGCGGCCGCGCGAGGAGCGGGTCCGGCGAGTGGTCGTCGATCGGCGGGCACGGCTGCGGCGAGGCTTGGGTTCCGGCTCGGCGTCGGCCTCCGCGCCGGCGAGTTCCTCGTCGCCCTCGGTGGATTCGCCGTCCTCGTGGCCCGACCCGCTAGACTCCAGCGGCCGGCCCAGTTCCTCGCCGGGATAGTAGCGCAGCCCGTGCTCGGGATCGGCGCCCACACCGACCAGACCCTTGTCGACGGCGAAGTTCAGTAACTCGGCGAACTCCGAGAATCCGAAGTCGGTCTCCTTGAAAGCCGGGTCCGCGGCCTGCACGAGCGCCTGAATCTCCTTGGCGGGGATGCCCATGTTGAGCAAATCGATATTGCTGGTGAGAACTTCCTGCAAGAGCGGCAGTGCATCTTCGGGCGCGCGTTCGCCTTCGGTTTCGGCCCCCTTGGCGGCTTCTTTGCGCTCGACGACCGACTGACCGTCGACCTTCTTGACGCTGATGAAGCCCTCTCCGACCAGTTTCTCGGCGAGTTGAGAAAACGACGAGGCGCCGTAGTCGCGCTCGTTGAAGGCGGAGTCGAGCTGTTGCATCGTGCTCTTGAGCAGTCCGAGTTGCGGCAGCACGCCGCGCAGGTCGAGCGCGTGCAGGGCCCGGTCGACGAGGCTCACGGCCCGTGAGATGGGCAGCGAACGGCGTGCGCGGCCGCGCTGCGCTCCTGCGCCGCGCCGCGAACGCGGCGACACGGTCTCGAGCAGCGACTCGTAGTTGATGAACTCGTGACAGTTACGCTGCAGGATCGTGCTAGTAAAGGCCTTGCCGCCCACCACGTAGACGCGCTTGTTGAACTGCTTGAGCTTGTTGACCAGCGCCATGAAGTCGCTGTCGCCGCTGACGATGGCAAACGCGTTGATGTGGTCGCGCGTGAACGCCAGTTCGAGCGCGTCCAAGGCGAGGTTGATGTCGGCGCCGTTCTTGTCGCCGCGGGGCGTCGAGTCGCGCTGCACCATGTGCACGCCGTGCTCGCTGAACGAGCGCGCCGCGCGGCCATGACGACTCCAGTTGCCGTAGGCGACCTTCGAAACGACTTCGCCGCGCTCCTTGAGGCCCTCGAGGACGTACTTGACGTCGAAATCCCGGTGCAGAGTCGACTTCACTCCGATGTCGATGTTGTCGTAGTCGATGAAGACTGCGAACTTTAGTTTTTCTTCCACTGGGCTTATTATAGCCCTTGCGAAACGGTGGAAAACATTTGTTTCGGTTTATGTTTGGGCGCCGGAGGGGGGGGCCGGCACAAGAGCCGAGCCTGGCTCGGCTTGGCACGCCACGGGCGCGCGCCAGTGTGCCCAGCATGGGCTGTTTCTTGTGAGTTGCAACGTACTCACCGGAACCGATGGAGGTAACCGTAGGGAACCGCAAGGTGGAAGTCGTGGGGCGCAAGCCGCGCGGCCAAGCTGAAGGAAGCGGGGAACAAACCTTTCGACTGTAGGAACACAAATCGGCAGAGAGACCGCGTACGGGCGGTAAGCGTGCTGGCCACCGCGAAGCCCAAAATCCATACCAAGACGTACGAGGTAGAGCCGGACGGCACGAAGGGACAGAATCAGCACCTTACCTGGGGAGAGCTCCCCCGTGAGAGCGGGGGAGAAGTCAGCAGAAGCCATAGTAGCGAGGAAGGTGGGTAATGCCGCTGGAGCGAAGGGCTGAAGGACCAAGGAGCAAATCTAGAGCAGCGACTGACATCACGCCCAAGAGGTTTCCCGGAGTCCCGGGCCGGAAGGTCCTTCCCCTGTGCAGGGGAATGAAACGGGGAGCAAGCCGAAGCAGAAGCGGTGGAGCGGTGGCGAGCCGAGGCCGGTGGGAGCCAGGGTGAGTGTCGCGTCCATCCCGACAGAAAGCGAGGCACGAGGCACGGGAGGCGGTCGATGGTTGGTGGCCTGCCGGCCTTGCGGCGCGTAGGTACAGCCGCTGGGTCCAACCGCCGGATACGGAAAACCGTACGTCCGGTGGTGTGGGAGGGTGCCGGGGCGCAATCCCCCGGTACCCGACCCGATCGTCGGGAGCGGCCGCGCGTTGCGGCAGGCGGGCACAGCATGCTGTGCCCGGGCACGGCATGCTGTCAAGTACCCAGACATCGTTTCCAGGCGTTCACAAGACATGGTTTCCACTCTCCGTTCCAGGCGATGGGGGCGGCGCGGGCCGTACCAGCGAATGGGTCGCCTGCGCCGCCAGCTCCAACTCGCGTACATACAGGTGCCGAAAGCGCACCGCGATCGTGTCCAGCGGCAAACGCTCCAGGCCCACCCATTCTCCCGCCAACGCCTCGCTCACAAACCAATGACGGCCCCCCTCCCACAGACAGCCCGCCTCGTTCAGCCGCTGGACCTCCATCCCCGCCGCATACTCCCACGCCGGCGGTGGCGGCTGATACGACCTTTCGCTGGGCCGCCAACGGCTGGCCGGCGTCTCCATCTGAAGCGCTTCGTGCGGCCGCCCTTCGTTGTACTCGCGCCGGAAGTGCGCCAACCACTCGGCCCAATCCGTCACCGGCGACGGTCCGCCACGATGCCGCACCGCCGCCTCGATCGCGCCGTGAAAACGCTCCACCTGGCCCGGCGTTTGTGGATGCCGCGGCCGCCCGTACAGCAAGCGAATCCCCTGCTTGATCAACCACACCGACAGCACCGTCAACCCATGCTCGCTGTGTGCGGAGAACCACTGTGTGCCGCGGTCCATCAACATCGCCTCCGGCAAACCCGCTTGCTCGAACGTTTGTTGCAGACACGCCTGGATCTGCTCGCGGCGCAGCACCCGCAGCGCGTGCAACCCGACCGCATAGCGGCTGTGGTCAGCGAGGATCGACAGCGGTTGACAACGACCGTCGAGGCTCTTCAGAGGCCCCTTGCCGTCCATCTGCTACAGGTCGTTGGGCCGTGGGCGCTCGAAGCGCTGCAAGGCCGGCCGCGGGGCATGCACGTTCACCAGCCCGTGGCGCTTGAGAATCCGATGCACCGTCGTCGCCGGACAGCGCACGCCGCTTTGTCCAGCAGCCGCCGGAGCTTGCGCGCGCCCCAGCCGTCGCGTCGACGCAGCTCGAGCACTTGCTGTTCCCGCTGAGGTGCGCTGCGTCGCGGCGAGGAATGCGGACGGCGGCTCAGCTCACCGAAGTAAGCGAGATTCCCGCAGGCGAGGTAGCGATCCCGCCACTTGCGACCGGTCGGGCGCGAGATGCCGAACTCGCGGCACAGCTCCCTGAGCGATTCGGCGCCGCTGCCGGTGCGCACGACGAATTGCATCCTGGTTTCTTTCATTTCCAGTTTCCGAAAGGGCATCGGGGGGACTCCTTCGTCCGACCTTAGCCCACGGCTGCAGTGGAAACCATGTCTTGTGTACAACTGGAAACGATGTCATGAAACTGAACAGCATGCCGCGCTCGGCTTATCAGAAAGTTCGCGCGCCCCGGCAGCAGCCCGTAGCGCGGATCTCGATTTTTGAGATCCGCGGCCTTGACTTGTCTAGTCGCGACACGCCCGCCGAGACTTTCCAAAACCCCCTCTTTCAGCCGTGTCCCGCTGTCCGTCACCGCCGAGCCGCGGCTGTCGCCATCGACCATGATCCAGTACTGCCCGAAACTCGACCGGGACTCAAGTGGCTGTCTCTCAGAGAGTTGCGCCCGACGCTCCAGACGTTCAAAATTGCTGGTTCCAGGGTCGCTAAGCTCAATCGTTTCGACGCGGACGGAGTTCGCGATGGGCACCGCGACAAGACGTCGTATTCGGGGCAGCGCGAGTGTATACTATGGCCGTACCAGTACCAAAATGGAAATCCGGGCTCAATGGAATCTCGATCTTGTCGGGGCTCAGGTCAAGAGGAGCAGCCGATGCTAGCGGCTGACGGCGCCACGCCGCGAGGTGGCGGAAACAGGCTGTTCTTCCTCGTCATGCTCGTCATGCTGGGTGCCGGGCTGTACTTGTTCTGGCAGGCCGATGGCAAAGCCGGACTGGACAACGGTCCTGCCGTTGCGCTGGCTGCCGCTCCCCTGTCCGCCGACGAGGTCGAAACAGGCACGCACTGGGCGGAGCCCCCGGATTTCCCAACGCTTGCGACGCTGGGGTACGACTTCGTCATCACCACCTTGCATCCCGATGACGGCGCATTTTGGGAGGCGACGTTTGACGCCGCCGAAGCGGCCGGCCTGAAACTGAGCGTCGGTCTTTACCCGGAGCCCTATCGCTTTCAAAACGGCAAGTGGTCGATCACGGCGGAAGGGAAGGCCTTCTTGCGCCTTGCCGCATCGCGTGCCTCGATCGTAAAGTCGGTGTTCGTCTACAACGAGCCCTATTGGATTCACCCGTTCACCGAGCAGGAGAACGAGTGCGGAGCGATGTCGGCGGTGGACCTGCGGCTGCTGCGCGACGCGATCCGCGAGGTGTGGCCGCAAGCTCTGATTCACCATGACCTCGGCGATCCCAGCTTGTGGGCGCCCGGTGGTTTCTATGCGAGCGAATACCCCTGCTTGGGTCAGAAGTACGCCGACCAGACGGGCGTGGCCGATCTGGTCGGCATCTGGTACTACCCCTTTGTCCAAGGGTGGTACCTGCGGGAGAGGTCTCTGGCCGGCCTGCAGCAGGAGATCGCCTTTGTACGCGAGAAAATGAACGCTGAACCGGTCGTCTCGGGTCAAGCTTTCCGCTGCTCTGATTGTGGCGAAGCCTCGCGGTTGCCTTCCGCGGAAGAGCTCGAGGACTGGAACTGCAGTGTCCGGCGTCTGGGGCCCCAGGCGATCTCTTGGTATCCCTGGCGCCAGGACATCTACGAAGATTACCTGTCGCAACATCCACAACTCTGGCCCGCGACGGTTGCTACTCCTTGCCAGCCCGAGCCTACCGTCGTGCTCTCAGCGGTCGTCAACTCGGCGACCAACGCCCTCGGCAATGTCTCCCAGGAGGTATCCGAGGAGATGATCGTCGCACTCTATGGAGTGAACCTGGCGACGGAAACGCTGGTGGCCGGTCCGCCGCCGCTGCCGACCACTTTGGGCGACACCACGATGACCGTCATCGACAGCGAGGCAGTTGAGCGCGACATGGAGCTGTACTTCGCATCGAGTGGCCAAGTCAACGGAACCATTCCAGCCGGCACGGCTCTAGGACCGGGTTTGGTGAGGGTCAAGAACCTGCAGACTGGTGGGAGCGAGCTGGCAGCCGATACAAAGGGGGCTGAGACCCAAGATGAGTCATTCGCGATTGAAGTGGCCGCGGTCGCCCCGGGTGTTTTCTCCGCGGACGCTAGTGGCCAGGGCACAGCCGCCGCGCTGGTTATCGTTGTGAAGCCTGACCAGACTCGCATGACGACGCCCATCTTCGATGGCTCCTTAACACCCATACCGGTCGTCGTAGACGGGCCGGTCCTGGCCGCGGTGGCGCAAGGACAGTACCCGGGTTTGGATCAAGTCAACGCGGGTCCGTTGCCCGCGTCGCTAGCCGGCCGGGGAGAGGTTCCGATCGAGATGACGGTGGACGACATCGCGGCCAACGTCACCACCCTGACGATAAACTAACCCCCGCCTGCCATTGCCGCCTCACGAGATGTCTGCGACCGAAGGAAAGCGAACAAATCTGAAAGTTTACGCTGCGTCAAATTCTCATCAAACCCTTCGGGCATCAACGACACCTTGGCCGGTTCCATCAACTTGATCTCGCTCCGCGGAATCCGGTGCAGATCGTTGGGGGCCACTCACGATCACCACATACTCGGCATTGCGCCGACGCAGCACCCCTGAATAAACATCGTCCGCCGTCTCCACCCGATAGATCTCGTGGCCCGGCACAAAGCTGGCGCTCGGGAAGATGATTGCCTCGATCAAATCGTGCACCGATCGCACCGCCCCAACCGCCGTCAAATCCGGACCCACGTCGCCGCCTTCAAGCCCTATCGTGTGGCAACTCGAACAGGCCGCCTTCTTGCCAAAGTAAACCTGTCGTCCTCGGGTAACGTCACCGCCCGAAACCAACTCGTGCTCCAACCGCTTGAGCCGGTCCGTCCGCGCGAAACGTGCCTCCTCGATCCGTTACGATAGCGGCGCAGCCATCTCACGTACCTCAGCCGGGTACTCGTTCAGTATCGCCTGCAACTGCTCTGATCCCGCGTCGCCCAGCATCACCTCGGCCGCCAACAGCGCCTCCACGAGAGCTTTGCCTACGGACGCGCTTTTCGTTTGCTCATACGCTTCCAACAAACTCTGCTGAATCAATGGATCCGCATGCTGCAACCGTTCTTTCGCCAACCGCACCAGCCACTCATCGTCCAACCTGGTATTCGCGATCACACGCGCTGCCGAGTGCCTCACATCCGCGTCATGCTCCGGTGCCACGCGGCTGTAGAGAAACTCCAGGTTCTCGTCACTCAACCGCGGCTCATGATTGACGAGGGTACCCAGTGCTGCAATCCGCAACGCATCACTCGCACTCACATCCGACCCGAGCGTCGCGAGCCGATCGTCCATCACTGTCACACCCGCTGAACGAATCAGACTCATCGCCTGCAAGCGGACATCTTCATCCCGCGCGCCGAGTTGCCCTTCCACCGCCTTCACCCACACATTCGGCAACGGCTCGACCGCACATTGTTGAACCGTCTCGAGCAGCGCCAACCGCCGCTCGCGTGTTGCGCCCGGCACGGTCAGCAGTTCCGCCACAACACTTTGGGCCCCTGGCTCTTTGCACAAATTCAACAACGCTTCATCCAACGACGCTTCTTCATCCTTCGACACCCCACCCTGCCCGAATCGCTTCCGCACATGCGCCAGCACATCCGACGACCATTCCGGATGCTGCCCCAAGACCCACAACACCGCCTTCCGCAATTCCGGATCCCCCGTACTTACCAGCGACATCGCACTCTCCCGTCGCAACGGCCGACCCTCCATTTGGTCTAACGCGATCAGCGCCGCTTTTTGGACTTTCGGACTCACATCCGTCAGCCCCCACCTCGTAGCTCCCGCATCGCTCAACTGGATCAACGAGTAAATCACTGCGTGCTCGACAAACCGGTCCGCCGCCGTGGCCGCCGTTTTCAGCAAAGCCTGCACGGCGCGCCGCTCGCCAAGCCGGCCCAAGGCCGTCGCCGCCTGACGCCGCACCGCCAGCTCATCATCCGCAAGCATCCGAATCAGTCGATCCGCCGCCGCACGATCCCGCGCCAACCCAACCGCACGCGTCGCCGCCACGCGCACCAGGAAGTCATCATCCTCCAATGCCGCACGGACACCCTCTCGCGCCGCATCCGAATCAGCGCGCAACAACCCGAAGACCGCGGCGGCCCGCGCCCGTACATCCGAAGACTCCTGCCGCACCTGTTTCAGGGTCGACACACCGGCCTGCGCGAGCAGATCCATCGCACGGTCACGCACAAACCGTCGCTTATCCGCAAGTAGCTTCGCCAGCGCCTCCAAGTTCTCCAGCCCGCCGCCATAGGCATTCTCGATCCGTTGCGCGCCTTTCCTGCGAACCCGGTAAACTGCCCCGCGAATCTCCGGTTTCGCGATCCGCAATACAGGGCAGCCATGAATAAACCACCCGCCCGTATCAACGACAAGCAAACTCCCGTCGGCGTTCCTCCAAGGCGTACGCCTTGGCCCCGTCCAGCCGGCGAAGGGCCTGCTGTTCGAATCTCCTAAGCAGCACTGGCCCGGCAACCGTCTCTTTCGGAACGATCTCGTGCCCACGGGAGAATTGGGATTTGTCGACGTAACCGAGAAGGCTCAGGTCCAAGGAAACGGCGCCTATGGTATGGGTGTTGCTGTCGGCGACTATGACAACGACGGCGACGTGGATCTCTTCGTCAGCAATTTCGGGCCTGACCTGCTACTCCGCAACAACGCGGACGGCACCTTCACCGACGTTGCAGCGAAAGCGGGCATCGACGAGGACGCCTTCGGCGCGTCGGCCGCCTTTCTCGATTACGACCGTGACGGGGATCTCGATCTCTTCGTGACCCGTTACTACGGCTTTACAACGGAAGCCAACCGTGAGTGCCTCAACAACTCGGGCGGCCGCGACTATTGCGGACCCGGTGAGTATCCTCCTCTGACCGACCGACTTTACCGTAACGAAGGCCAGGACCGCTTCAAGAACGTTACCCGCTCGACCGGGATCGGCCGCGCGTTCGGCAACGGACTCGGTGTCGTAGCCGCAGACTTCAATCGTGACGGCTGGCCGGACATCTATGTCGCCAACGATAAGACCGCCAACCAACTCTGGATGAATCAGCGCGACGGCACTTTCGACGACCAGGCCCTCCTCGCCGGCTGCGCCTACGGCGGAGACGGCAAAGCGGAAGCCGGAATGGGTGTTACCGTCGCGGACTACGACGCCGATGGCGATGAAGATATCTTCGTCACCCACCTTCGAGGCGAGAAGAGGCCAGTGGAATCATGGGCTTGCGATCGGTTCTGAACTCGCTCCCTACCCCTCGCCCACCGAATCAACGAACTGAACCTAACTCATCCGCGCTCGCCCGCGCCCGCTTCTACTGCCTAGAGGGATGGTGAATCCCCTGAATAGCGGCTCAACACGATGGTGCGTCGAGACGACTACCGTTCCAGGCGTTCCAGGCGAAGAGAGGACCGACAACTGCCGGCTTCCCCCGTACCGACGAGTCACGGATTTCCAGAATCTATTTCCTGCATCGTTTCAAGCACTTGCCTCTCCGGCCACCCGCCGGCCCCACAACCGGCCCTTATACTGGGGGCGAAGGTACGAGAGGCGAAGAAACCTTGGCCGTGATTCTCAACCGAAACAGCCGAGCGGCCGTGGACGCTGCTCACGACGGCCCAGTCCGGTCCCCGCAGTCGCGCCGGGCCGGCTATCGAGCCGTGCCGCTCCGGTGTGGGGCCATCTCATTAGTGGAGGCGTGAGAGGCCCTATGGGCAGCAGGCATTTGCGGACGAAAGCGGACATTCGCGGACATTCCGCCGACGAGGACCTCGCCTCCTCGACCAGGCTCAGCGAGGCGCCTTACGACCCGTGGGAAGCGGCCCGTTCCTCTTGCACATAACGCTCAACCTGGTCTGCCAGCCGCTTGGCAGCCGCGTTTCGGCCATCTTTCAGAAGAGAATCCCCGCTCGTCCCGTCGGTTGGTGCGTCGCCCGCGGCGAGAATCGTCTCGATGGCTTGTTTGAGCCGTTCACTGTCGATCGCACTCGCGATGAGGGCCGTGTTACTCGGCATGTGCACCAAACGGGCGTCGCAGATGCGGTTGAGCCCATAGGAAACCGAGATCGACGGAATGCCCAGGGCGGCGAGTTCAATGGCGGTCTTGCGATTGGTCTTGTGGATGGCCAGGTCGCAGGCCACCATGAGGTGGTCGATCCGCCAGTCCTTCTCCTTGATGATGACACCGGGGATGTCTTTGGTCTTCTTGGCGAGCATGTCCTGGTCGTCGCCGGCGATCCAGATAAGATATTTCTTCGAAGCGTCGAGCGCTTGGAACGCCGGCATCAACAGGGCGTAAAGAGGCGCTCGGGCCTCGGTGGACCACTGTCCGGGAAGGACGGACAGGACGACGGCATCGGCCGGTAAGCCCAGTTCGCGCCGCGCCCGTTCACGGTCGCCCCGGCCGTATTCGAAGGGACGGAGGACGGGACCCACGTATTGCACTCGGCCCTCGATGTAAGGCGGCTCTTCGAAGATGCCGGGCTCGTCGATGAAGACGATCTCGTCTGCATACTGCAGCGTCTGCATGCTGAATTTTTCCGGCTCGACGAACCAATCCGTGATCATGACCGTCGGCAGCTCGAAGATCTTGGCGGCGGGAAGCGCGCCGAACTCTTCGTGGGAAACCACAAGTTGCGGCCGCAGCCATCCGATCATCTTTGCCGCCCGCACCATGGTTTCGAGAACCGGATTCGCCTCGGGCAGATTCAAATCGATGACGTCGTATCCGTGCTCTTCAAGCGTGGCCGCACCCGTTGCGTACGAGACGAACCGCACGTCCACGTCGTCACGCAGGGTGGCGAGTTCCTCGACAATCGCCATGTCGGGAATGGCATGGCCCCGCCCACGTCCGCGAGAGAAAAAAGAGGATTCCGATGCGAGAGGAATCGAACTCCATCTGCCGCAAAGCCTCGTCTTCGGAAGTCATGGCCGTAGTGCGGTTCCTCCTGGCGGCGTTTCAACGGGCCGGGGCCTCCAGCTCTCGATCGCGTGAGACACTTCCTGCTGAGCCGCACGGGTCAGTTCTGGAAACATCGGAAGCGATAGACAGCAATGCGCTGCCCGCTCGGCGTGAGGAAAATCGCCTTCCCGATATCCCAACGAACGGTAGGCGGGTTGCCGGTGCAGCGGAATCGGGTAGTGTAACCCTGTCTGGATCCCCAATTCTTTCAGCCGAGCTTGCAGCTTATCTCGCTGTGTGTGCTGAACAACATAAAGGTGGTAAACGTGTCTCGCCCAGGACTTTTCTGTGGGTAGGTTGAGGCCCGATCCACCGAGGAACTCGTCGTATCGCCGCGCTGCGTCGCGCCTGGATCGGGTCCATGCATCGAGGTGCCGCAGTTTGACTCGGAGAATCGCCGCCTGCAGCGTATCCAGCCGAAACTTATATCCCGGTGCGAGGTGTTCGTATTTCTCCAGGCGTCCGTGGTTACTGAGCATGCGGACCTGTGCCGCGAGGTGTGGATCGTTGGTCGTCACGGCCCCCGCATCGCCATAGGCGCCGAGATTCTTGGCGGGGAAAAAGCTGAAGCAGCCTGCGTGTCCGAGCGTACCGACGGGCTGATCCTTGTACCGCGCCCCATGTGCCTGCGCGCAGTCCTCGACGACTTTGAGGCCGTACTTGTCGGCGATGGCGTTGATGGGGTCCACGTCGGCCGGGTGCCCGTAGAGGTGAACCGGGATAATCGCTTTGACCTCCCCTTCGCCCGTGCGCCCCAATCGGTTGGTCACCGCTGTTTCGACCCGTTGCGGGGCGAGAGCGAAAGTCGCAGGGTCAATATCGACGAATACTGGTCTAGCGCCAAGCGCCACCACGGCCTCAGCCGTCCCAGTGAAGGTGAACGCCGGAACGATGACGAAATCGCCTGCTTCCACATCACAGGCCTGAAGCGCAAGTTGCAGGGCAGCCGTTCCGCTCGCTGTATCGACGCAATGGTCAGCACCACTGAAAGCCGCAAACTCCGATTCGAACCGCCGAACCTCCTCCCCCAGAATGAACTGGCCGCATTCAAGAACTCGGCCAATCGCATCCCGGATCTCCTCCTTGATCGAAGAATACTGGCTTTTCAAATCGACGAGTGGAATCCTCACCGCCACAACGGACCCTCTCGATGGAGAACGCTATCCCCGAAAGTATACGTCCACATCCGATACGTCTTTGACAATTCTTGCCGGGTTTCCAACCACGATCTTGCCGGCGGGGACATCGCGAACAACAACCGCTCCGGCCCCGATCACGGAGTCTTCCCCGATCACAACACTGGGAAGAATCGTGGCGTTGGCCCCGATTTTCGCACCGCGACAAATCGTCGGACCTTTCAATCTATCCTTTTCTCCTGCGCTGAGAGGGTAACGAGAGTTGGTCAAGACGACGCTAGGCCCGATCCAGCATCCGTCCTCCAACACCGAGAACTCAGAAATGAAGGCCTGCGAGTGGATTCTGACATTGTTTCCGATTTTGACGTGGTGCTCGATGACGCTGTGAGTTCCAATGCTGACGTCGTGTCCGATTTCGTTGAGTTCGCGGATCATCACAGCGTGGCCGGTCTCGAGACGGTGTCCAATCTTGTTGCCGGCGTAGATGACGGAATGAGAACGGATGATTACCTCATCGCCAATCCAACTCTCAAGACCACCAGGCATGTATCCTCGCGGTGGTACACCAAGCTCCACATAGTTTCCGATCGAAACGTTGGAGCCGATATTCACATTCGGGTAGATCTGGTAGCGGGCCCGTGTGCCAGGAAAGGTGGATTCCCGAGAGGGTGTCATGCTTCTCTACAGGCCGTCATCGTACGTTATCCCGACGGTCTTTCCCCCGTTTCGAAGTGAGTTTGTCGCGGCTTCAAGAACTCTGACAACGTGCAGTCCACTGCGGCCGCTCGTGATGGGTTGCTGTCCGGTCCGGACGCATTCGATGAAGTGTAGGCACTCGGCCCGAAGGGGCTCTGCTTGGTCAACTTTCGGGAAAAGAACATCGCCTGAACGCTGAAGAAGCTGGTATTGGCCGAAGTCGGTGAACGAGCCCAAACCCTCGGATCGCGCAGCCGGAGCCCTGTCGATTCCCGAATCGTAGATCGCCAGTGGGTTCTGCTTGTTGACGCTGTCCAACACGGCCATTTTGTGGCCTCCTACAACCACCGTTTGTCGAACCTTGAGTGGATCGAGCCAACTTACATGAACGTTTGCTAAAACTGCATCCGGAAACTCCAGTGTCAGGAAGACCACATCCTCAATGCCCGGCTGAAGAAAGCTTGCTCCGCGGGCACTTACACTGGTGGGCTCACAGTCAAGGAGATAACGCGATATGGAAATATCGTGGGGAGCGAGGTTCCATAAGGCGTTGACGTCACTTCTGACACGGCCAAGATTCAAACGACGCGAGTGCAGATAGAAAATGGGCCCCAGGTTTCCGGATTGAACGTAGTCCCTGAGTTCCGTTACCGAGCGGTCAAAGAGAAAGGTATGGCCCACCATGAGTATAAGATTTCGCTCCCGGGCTAGGCTAACCAGGACCGCGCAGTGGTCACCGGCCAGGGCCAAAGGTTTCTCGACCATCACATGCTTATCTGCGTCCAGCGCCTGCTTCGCCAGTTCGAAATGAGTGGCAGCCGGCGTGGCGATGACGACCGCATCAATCGAGCTTCGAAGCAACTCAGACGAGTCCGTTGTGCAATATACCGATGGACAGCGCTTGCGGATTCGTTCGAGCGCTTCTGCGTCCACATCACAGCACATTCGGACGTCGCAGTCCGGGACAAGGAGAAGGTTCCGAAGCAAATTCGGCCCCCAGTAGCCGCAGCCAACCAATGCCACGCTCACCACGCACCCATCATACTCTGTGCTGTGCCCAAATCGTTCTGAGTGCTCAAGGAGAGGAGCGTGGTTTGCCCTTCTCTGGAATGACTGGCAAGGCGATCTGTAGCCAGTCAATGAGGCGATCGTTGAAGGTGAGGTTGGCCGGACCGACACGCAGGGCAGCAGCGCGTATGTGGCGGTACCGAAGTCCCTCCAACTGGAGCTGGAGTGCCGGCGGACGGCCTGTGGCGAGATCAAGCCAAGCGATTTGATGTTCACCTCCAGCCGGTGAACACCTCTCAATGGCCACATCTGTTTGCGACGGTTTCCTAAGCCTGTGGCTGAGAAGGTTGGTGTTCCTGCTGTGACGGTGCAGCCGCTCCGTCGGATCTTCGCCACGCTGATGCAGCGGAAAGGGAGTGTCAAGGACGTGCAAGCGCAGCTCCGGCATGCTCATACAGCGACCCTCGGAGTTTTCACGCAGGCTATCCGGATTCCGCGAGAGCGCCGGGATAAACCGGCATGTTGTTGGGAATAAAAGAGTCCTACCAGGAAGGAGTAGCGAACCACCTTGACCTCAAGTCCTGCGGACGGCGTCGCGAGGCGACGTTCGAAGTGTAGACAGAGGCATCGGCGGGCCGGGCTATTGAGCTTCGAAAAATCTGTTTCAGGGTGCCGACCTTGTTTGCGAAAAGGGAAGGCGAAATGGGCGTCCGCGCTCGATCGCGAGGGGGCGTCCGGCCCTGCGTAGCGGAGGAACCTGAGCACGTCGAGAAACAACATGCACGAGAACCGGGAGACCTCTGGAGTGTCTCGATCTGATCGAGACCGGTCCGAGAAGGCGCTGAGCCGAACGGCGGACATGTACGCTCCCGAGGAGTCTGACTGCGCCGTAGTACCTATGAACCGACCGAACAAAGAAGGGAAACCTTCGGCGGAGGCCGGGGAGGGAAGGGCGCAGGCCAAGGAGAACACCGAAGAGTCCAACACGAGCCCGACACCGAGCGGGAAGAGAGTGTCCCAAGGACTGGCCGGTGTGCGTAGAACAGCCAAAGGAAGGAGGCAGGAGAAGTTCACCGCTTTGCTCCACCATCTGCGCCGGCAGGATGCACGAGCCAACGGCGCTGGTCGGAGAGTGGCTGCAGAAGGCCGTACTGGGCTATTACCAATACCACGCGGTTCCGGGCAACATCAATCGGCTGGCGTTGTTCCAATACCGGCTGCGTGTGCTGTGGCGATTCATCTTGTTTCGTCGCAGTCAGAAGGGACGTAAATCCTGGAAGAAGCTCAACCGGCTGCTAGACCGCTGGATTCCATTCCCTCGCGTCCTGCACCCTTATCCGATGGCACGTTTCTGCGCTACTCATCCGAGGTAGGAGCCGTGTGCGTTAGGAGCGCACGCACGGATCTGTGCGGGGGGTGCCGGGTGACCGGCATCCCTACCGCGATCAGCAGCAGTTAAAGCGCTCGACCGCGAACTCGCCGAGATGAACCAGGGGCTGATGCAATGAAATGCTACACTTACCTTTGGCCCCACATGGCCTCAAGTGGCTTTGCGTCGAGAGCAGCGCACACTTGAAGTTGTTTAGAATCAGCAAGTAAGAAGCATGGGTGGTTAGCTCAGTTGGTTAGAGCGCCTGCCTTACAAGCAGGAGGCCACTGGTTCGAGTCCAGTACCGCCCACCACCTAAACCCTTTGCCTTCAATGCTCACCGGTGCTCTCATGGCTGATGTACTGTACTGTTGCTAACTGAACTGTTCCAAAAATGTTCCAGAACTGCCTCAGTTCGGGGTTGACTGTTCCAGAAATCGGAACATGCTCATTCGCCTGTCGATCCAGGCGGCTGAGCGCCTCCCGCATCATGTTGAGCTTGGCGTGGCTGTAACGCTTGAACACCTGCGCGTCGCCCTGCCGTAGCATCTGTGTGACGAAGTGATCTGCGACCCCGCCCGCGCTGAGCCGCGTCGCGAACGTATGGCGCAGTTCGTAGATCGAGAAGTGCGGAACGCCCGCACCTTGCAGCGTCAATGTCCACGCCTTCTTCAAGCTGACGATGTAGGGCTTCGACGCCCTCTTGCTCGGCGTAGGGAAAAGGTACTCCGAACCCAGCGTCGCGTCGATGCGTCTTCGGAACGCCTCTCTGGCCTGATCCGTCATCGGCATGTCCGCGACCCCATTTTCCGTCTTCGAGTCCGGGATGTGGACGATGCCGTTTTCGAGATCGACGTGCTCCTTGCGCATCGGCGTCAGCTCCTTGTAAGGGCGCAGCCCCATCTCGACGAGGATCACGATCGCATCGCGCAGGTAGTCGCGAGCGAAAGACTCGATTCGGGTCTGCTCGCTCGCCGCCATGTAGTGCGGCTTGCGTGTGGTGTTGCCGACCCGGACCGGGAACTCGACCGCAAGACACGGGTTCGCGATGAGCCGCTTCTGTTTAACGGCCACGCCCAGAATTCGCCGCAAGACGCGAAACTCTTTGTGGACCGTCGCCGGTTTGATCATTCCTCGTTGTTCAACTCCGAATTTTGTCCGTATCCTCCTTCTTGATCGCAGCCGGTTCTCTTCTCGATGTACTCCTCGATCGCTTCTGGCTCGATCTCCGACCGTGGCACCGACCCGAAGGCCGGTCGCAGATTCTTGAGCACCTCGAGGTTGTCGCGGTGCGTCTTCTCGGACCGATAAGGCGGCTTCGAGCGTTTGTCCAGGAACCAGTTGGCCCACTCGTTGAAGGTCAGGGTCTTCCCGGTCAACAGCGTGGAAAGCCTACCCTCGTCGCGAGCGTCGAGGCGGTCGCGTAGAAAGCGCTTCGCCTCGGCCTCCCAAGCCAGCGAGTTGTCCCTTGGCATGACGCGCCTCGCGACTTCAGATCCGGTTTTGACTACGAACAGGGCTAGAAGAAGCGAACCAGATCAACTTCTAGAAGAAGTAGGGCGGACACAGCGGTCACGCCCCTACACCGGGTGCTTTACGCGGCTTTGCCGATGGACGCCGCGGGTTCCACTTCGACGGCGGGCATGGCGGGGCGCTTCATCAGTTTCATCGCCGCCTGTCCCAGCAAGGTGGCTAACTTGCGCTTCGTGCCCTTGACGGCGCTGTCGGCGGATAGGCCATAGCGTTTGTACCGCGTGAGCAGGCCCCGGCACACGATGAAGTAGGCCAGGAACCGGCGCCAGTCCCCGAGTAGACCGAAGCGCTTCGACCGCTTGAGCACCGACGCGATGCTGTAGAAGTTACTCCAGGCGGCCTCGACCTTTTCGAGCAACTTCTCTTCGCTGAGGTTGGGGTGGTGATAGAGGATGCGAGGGTGATCCGGATCGAGCCAGTAATCGTAGTCGTCCTTGACCATCTTCAGCGGCGCGCGTCCACGGCGCATCATGTGGAAGTCGACGGTGCCGGGCAGCGGCGTCAGGGGAATGAATTGGGCCATCGCGATGCCGCAGTCACGGGCGAAGTCAATGGTGTAGTCGAGTGATTTCTCCGTGTCACTCGAGATCCCGAAGATAAAGGCCCCCATGATGTAGGGGAAGCCCTGGGTGCGGACCTGCTCGAGTTTCTCCGCCAGCAGATCGCCGGTGAAATTGAACGTCTTGTTCGTCGCCTTGAGCCCTTCGGGGGTGACGGTCTCAATGCCGATCAGTGCACCTTGGACGTGGGCTTTTCTCATCGCCGCCAAGTACTCGGGATCGTCGGCCACCTCCATCGTGATCTGGGTGCAGAAGAACATGTCCTCGGGCACTTCGTCGGCGAGCTGGCGGAGTAGTTCAAAACGGTTCTCCAAGCCGGCTTCGAGGGTTTTCTTCTGCTCGGCGTCGCGGGCGTTAACGATGTCCTCGCGGTTGTAGGGGTAGAAGTTGTCGTCGGCGAACATCACCAGCCGGAAGCCGGCGCGATAGAGCGCGTGGACCTCCTGCAGGATGGCGTCGTTGGCGCGCACGCGCGGCACACGCCCATCCTGGACCCACACCGAGCAGAAGGAACACTGCTTGGGGCAGCCGCGAACCGTCTGGATCGAACCCACCAGGTAGCGTTCGGTCTTCAGAAGGTCCCAGCGCGCCGGGGTGAAATAGTCGGGCTCCACCTGCCCGCCTCGATACACTTTTTCGAGCTTGCCGTCGGCGTAGTCATCAAGGACTTGGGTCCAGACGACTTCGGCGTCGCCGGTCACGGCCGCATCCCCGTGCTTGAGAGTCTCCTCGGGAAAGATGGACGGGTGCGGACCGCCGAAGATCACGGTCGCGCCCCTCTTCTTTGCCTCGCGAGCCAGGGCGTAGCCGTGAATCGCATTGAACGTGTGAATGCTGATGCCGAGAACGTCGCCGGGCCTGACATCGTCGATCGGAAACGGCTCGATCGCTTGGTCGACCAGGCGTATGCCCTCGAGGTAGTCGCTCTTGGGGGTGCACGCCGCCATCACCGGCAAGGCTCGCGGGGTGATGAACGAGAAGTTGATTCGCTCGGCGGCAGGGGCCGGGTTGACGATGAAGAGTTGGAAGTCTTTCCGGGTATGCAAGTGGGCCATGAACAAGAGCCTCCCGTCTCTTTGCTCTCTCAGGCAGGCCGCTAGGCGTCGCTAAACGGCACGGTTGCACCGCTCCGCGCCGGGCTCACGGCCACCCAAGTGGGATGTTCGACTATAGCGCATTTAGCGGGCCGGTGTAACAAGCCTGTCGAAACTCGTGGTACCGGTCGGTCGGCTCTGACGCGTGACCTCGTACGTACGTTCACGGCAAAGTCGTCCGACACAATCTGCAACCATTAGGTAACGGGACTCTTGTGGCAGTCCCCTAGGATAAGGAAGACCTGTGGTCAGCGGACGGCCGTGACGGCAGATTCATGAGACGGCGCAAACCACGAAGACGATTTTCCGTGCCGCGCCTGTGGCTGACGCTGGCGGCACTCCAGACGGGTGTGGTCGCCGGGCTGGTCACTTTGCTCTACCTGATGGCCGAGGGTTGGCTGCGTGGCGACGGGCCCTGGCGGTTCTTGAACCTCGTGGGGGCGGTCTTCCGCCCGCAGACGGCGTTTAGCGCGCGTTTCTCGATGGGCACGATGAGCGGGTTGGCGCTCTATCTGGTGGTCGCTGGGGTGGTGGGAGTCCTGTTCGGCTTGCTGCTGGTGAGATACATCTCGCGACCGATCCGCTCGCACTGGATCGGGTTGCTGCTGGGAGTGTTGTGGTTTTTCGTGGCGTTCCGCTACTTCTGGCCGCGGGTGAATCCGGCCGTTGTCATGTACCAATCGCTCCCGGCCGCGTTCGTGAGCCACCTGGTGTTCGGATTCTGTATGGGTTGGTATCCGAGGTTCGTGACACGGCTGGGGATGAGCCGCGCGCCGAGTCGGGCCTCGCCCTTTCTCTAGGCTGGTTCTCCAGCCCCAATCCGCGAACCCGATTCTCCAGCCCGGCGAATCACAGCCCCCATCACAGCCCCTTCGCGGCCCTCATCTTGCGGGCTACTTCGGCGACCGGCTGATGCTCCCCGTCGACCTGGTAGTTGACCTCTTGCATCTCCTCGTCGGTGAACAGTCCGCCGAGCTCGTCGATGACATCGGCCAGTTCGGGGTGCTTCTCGAGCGTCGCGGTGCGAATCAGCGGCGCGGCGTCGTAGGGAGGAAAGTAGCGGCGGTCGTCCTCGAGCACCCGCAGGTTCAGCGCGGAGATCAGGCCGTCGGTCGAGTTTCCCACGCCAAGATCAATCTGGCCGTCGCGCAGGGCACGGTAGATCAACGAGAGGTCGACCGTCTTGGGCTCCTGGTCGAACTTCAAACCGTAGGTCTTGATGAAGCCCTGATAGCCGTCCTCACGCTCGGCGAACTCGAAGCCGAAACCGATGATCCGTTTCGGGGCCACCCGGGCGAAGTCGGAGATAGTACGCAGGCCGTCACGCTCGGCGTCTTCCGCACGGACGACGATGGCGTAGGTATTGTTGAACCCGAACGGCTTGAGCCACCGGATCCCGAAGTCCTGCTCGTAGGCCGTGGCCACTGCCTCGAAGACGGCCTCGGGGTCTTGCATGACCGGTTTGCGGAGGATGGCCGTCAGCGCCGTTCCGGTGTACTCGGGATAGATGTCGAGATCCCCCGACAACATCGCCTGATGGCAGATGAAAGTGCCGCCGAGGCTGAGGCGGCGGTCGACGGTTAGATCCGTGCGCGCCTCGATGTGTTGAGCCACCAATTCGCCGAGCACGACGTTCTCACTGAAGTTCTTCGATCCGATGACGATGTCGGCGCCGCCGGAACAGGCGGCAAGCGCGAGCACGGCCAACAAAACAACGCATCTCCGCGTGAGTCTCCTGCTGTCAAGTCCATTGGTCAACATTTGCGTAGGATTCGTCATGCGTACGACGGCCCTCGCCGCCGGCCATCACCAATCGACAACCGAATTGTCTTCGGAGAGGTACGTCTCGGGGTTGCGCCAGTCGTGGTCGATCTTGTCGGCCAGGGCGTTTTCGTCGAGTTCGATGCCAAGCCCGGGTTTCGTGGGCAGCTCCACATACCCATCCTTGAACGTGAGCGGCTCCTTGAGATACCCCTCGCCCAGGGAGCGATGCTCCTGGCACATGAAGTTCGGGATGGTGGCGTCGAGTTGAACGCAGGCCGCGGTGGCGATCGGCCCCAGTGGGTTGTGCGGCGCGATGGCGGCGTAGTAGGCCTCGGCCATGCCCGCGATCAGGCGCGTTTCCAGAATGCCGCCGGCGTGGCAAAGGTCCGGCTGCAAGATGGTGGCAGCGCCCTTCTCGAGCACTTCGCGAAAACCCCACTTGGTGAAAACGCGCTCGCCGGTGGCGATCGGCAGATGCGTCCCCCGGGCGATCTCGGCCATGATGTCGTGGTTCTGGCAGTTGATCGGCTCTTCGATAAACATCGGCTGATAGGGCTCGAGCGCTTTGATCAACAGCTTGGCTGTCTGCGGGCTGATCTGCCCGTGAAAGTCGATGCCGATGTCGACCTCCCCGCCGGCGGCGTCGCGCAGTGCCTTGAAGTTCTCCGCCACGCGGTCAACGAAAGCCTTGTTCTCGACGATGCGCGGCCGGCGGCGCGTGCCGACCACTCCGACCTTGAACGCCGTGAAGCCCTGACGGATGGAGTCACCGATCGTGTCGGGGTTGGCGCCGCCCTTGTAGAGCCGAATGCGGTCGCGCGTGGGGCCCCCGAGGAGCTGATAGACCGGCACGCCCATGGCCTGGCCCGTGATGTCCCACATCGCTTGCTCGACGCCGCTCAGTGCGCTGGTCAGCAGCGGTCCGCCGCGATAGAAGGAGTGGCGATAGAGCGCCTGCCAGTGGTGCGCGACGCGGCGCGGATCTTGCCCGATGAGGTACGGCTCCATCTCCGCGACGGCTTCCGCGCAGGTCCTGGCGCGGCCTTCGAGGACCGGTTCGCCGAGCCCAATCAGGCCCGCGTTGGTGTGCATCTTCAGGAACAGCCAGCGCGGCTTGACGAGGAAGGTTTCGAGCTTGGTGATCTTGAGGCTGTCGCGAGGCGAAACCGCCGCTTGCGACGCCGCCGCCACCGCGCTCTGCGCACCAGCAGCCAGAGAGCCAACGCCCAAGGCCGTCGCCGTACCCTGCAGTAGAGAACGCCGCCCGATCGGGTTCGAGTCTTCCGTTTTTTCGCTCATCTGGTTCCTCCTGACTGTGCTTCCGGAGCCCACTTCCCGGCGCTTTTCTCTGATGCCACGGGGCGGAGTCCCTACTGTAGCACCGCGTATTTGCGGTCGGCATGACGCGGGCCTATGCAGTTGTCTGAGCGCTGCAACCAAGGCGTCGTGACGCCCGAGCCAGTCTTTCGTGTGGGACGGGAGGCGTGGGTCGGCTGCGAGCCGGACGAGGTCACCGGGCGTATCGACGTCGTACCACGACGGCAAGCGGACCGAACGCAGCCCCGCGCGAAGAAAGGCAGCCTCGGTCTGAAGCAGAGTTTCCTCGCTCGACCAAGCAACGTCGTCGAACATGTCCGATCGGGGGCGGCGGCAGCCCACCGCGTAGTATCCGCCGTCCTCAGCGGGCCCCAGGACCGCATCGACTTCGTCGAGTGCGTCGAAGGCCTGGTCGAGGTACTGGCCCGGGAGGGTCGGGCTGTCGCTGCCGACGATCACCACTCGATCATGCCCCAGCGCATGCAAGTCCTCGAAACAGTGCAACATCTTCCGGCCCAAGTCTTCTCCGTGTTGGAGAGATACGCGGTCGGGTCCCGCCAGCTCGCGAAAGCGGGGGCAGTCGATGTCGGAGAAAAGAGAAGTCGTCTCGCGGCCGAGGCGCTGGAGGCCCTCCCAAGCATCTTCCACGAACGCCTCGTGCAAGGTGGCCGTTTGCTCTGGGGACAACGCAGGCTGCAAGCGCGTCTTCACCCGGCCCGGGACCGGGGCTTTGGCGAAGAGTACGAGAGCATCGGACACGAAGCGAAGCTACTATCTTCCCATTCGGCTGAGGTGTGCGAGGGCTGATCCGCTTGTAAACATAGTCCACCGCGCCTGCTACGGGCCTGACAGTCGCCACACGTGACGCTTCTATGCGGTCCCAGTCGAGCGGATCGGGATGCCGGTCCGCGATCAGATTTGCACTTCGCACGTCGAACGGAACAACCTGACGATCCGCATGCACATGCGCCGCCTGACGCGCCTGACAAACGGCTTCAGCAAGAAGTGGGCGAACCTGCATGCGGTGCTCGCCCTGCACTTCGCGTGGTACAACTTCTGCCGGGTCCATCAGACGCTGAAGGTCACGCCCGCGATGGAAGCGGGTGTCACAGATCACATCTGGGACTTCAGAGAACTTCTCTCTGTATCCTAAACCCTTTAGAAATAGTGACATAGGTCAGTTTCAACACCGGGAGCGGTGTTTCGCCGGAACAGTTTTTTGGTGTTGAAGCCCAATGATAATGTCCCCTTGAGCGCCCAATAGAAATGTCCCCTACTCTGAGGCTCCGAAGGAGGAGCCGAGAGTGGGAAGGACATGGATGAGTGCCAAGGAGTTGAGGCGCGGCGAAGTGCTGAGCCGAGTGAAACGAGGGGAACTGAAGTTGACCGCAGCCGCCGAGCTGCTGGAGGTCAGCTACCGCCATGCGAAGCGTCTGAAGAAGCGTTACCGTGCGGGCGGGGCCAAGGCTTTGGTGCACGGTAACGTCGGCCGTGCTTCGAACCGAGCCGATCAGAAGCGACGCCAGCAGGTTCTCGAGTTGGTGCGCGAGAACTATGCGGGCGAGGGGCACGAGCGCTTCGGGCCGACGCTGGCGTCGGAACATCTGGCAGCCGACCACGGCCTGGAAGTGCCGCGCGAAACACTGCGGCGCTGGATGCTCGCCGCGGGTCTGTGGAGCCGCCGTCGCAAGCGCCAACCGCATCGCACCCGGCGCCAACGCAAAGCGCACTTCGGCGAGCTGATTCAACTCGACGGTTCGCACCACCACTGGCTGGAAGAACGCGGCCCGAAAGCCTGTCTGATGAACTTCGTCGATGACGCGACCGGTGTGGCGCTGTGCCGTTTCTCGGACCAGGAAACGACCTGGGCCGCGGCCGATCTGCTCGCAGCCTGGGTACGTCAACACGGCGTTCCCAAGGCGTTGTACTGCGACTGGAAAAACGTCTACCAGCGCCAGCCGACGTCGCGGGAAGCGCTGGCAGGCATCAAGCCCGAGACGCAGTTCGGGCGCATGTGTGCCAAGCTCGGCATTACGATCATGGCGGCTTCCTCGCCGCAAGCCAAGGGCCGAGTGGAGCGCCATCACGGCACGCACCAAGACCGCCTGATCAAGAAGATGCGGCTGCGCGGGATCGTCGAGTACGAGGCGGCGAACCGTTATCTCGACGAGGAGTACCTGGCCGAGCACAACGAGCGCTTCGCCTGTGAGCCGGCGGCGGCAGCGGACTTTCACCAGGCGCTCCCCCGCGGCACCGAGCTGCGAGGGGTGTTCTGTTGCGAGTACGAACGGGTGGTGAGCAACGACCGGGTGGTGCGTTTCGAGAATCGTTGTTTGCAGTTGAAGCCGAAACGCAACCAGGGCGTGGGGGCGGGGGCACGGGTGACGGTCCAACAGTGGCGCGATGAGAGCTTGCAGGTGAGGTTTGACGGGCACGAGATCGAGCACGACGTGAGTTTTTTGGTTGTGTGGGAAGGACATGAAGCGCCGATCTGCTCGCAGCCTGGGTACGTCAACACGGCGTTCCCAAGGCGTTGTACTGCGACTGGAAAAACGTCTACCAGCGCCAGCCGACGTCGCGGGAAGCGCTGGCAGGCATCAAGCCCGAGACGCAGTTCGGGCGCATGTGTGCCAAGCTCGGCATTACGATCATGGCGGCTTCCTCGCCGCAAGCCAAGGGCCGAGTGGAGCGCCATCACGGCACGCACCAAGACCGCCTGATCAAGAAGATGCGGCTGCGCGGGATCGTCGAGTACGAGGCGGCGAACCGTTATCTCGACGAGGAGTACCTGGCCGAGCACAACGAGCGCTTCGCCTGTGAGCCGGCGGCGGCAGCGGACTTTCACCAGGCGCTCCCCCGCGGCACCGAGCTGCGAGGGGTGTTCTGTTGCGAGTACGAACGGGTGGTGAGCAACGACCGGGTGGTGCGTTTCGAGAATCGTTGTTTGCAGTTGAAGCCGAAACGCAACCAGGGCGTGGGGGCGGGGGCACGGGTGACGGTCCAACAGTGGCGCGATGAGAGCTTGCAGGTGAGGTTTGACGGGCACGAGATCGAGCACGACGTGATCGCCACGCCGACGCCACAGCTGCGGACGAAGCCAGCACCACAGCAGCGTCCGGGGGGCGGGCGCAAGCCGGCGGCGAACCACCCCTGGCGGCGAGCTGTGTTACTGAAAAAACGGGCTGCGAATACATAAGAGGGCTGTGGAAATGCCGGGTCGGATGGAAAGCGTGGAAAATCTCTCGAGGCAGCAGTACCGGGTTCGAGGAGCGGTGGATGGTTTTCCACCCTTCCCACCGCCCCTTGGAAATCGCTACGCGATTCCCACAGTTCCACAGCCCCGACGACGACGATATCTCTCCTACGAACAAGAAACACAAGGGGACACTTCTATCGAGCTACCGAGGGGGACATTTCTATTGGGCGTTGACAAACAGTTTTTTGGTTGTGGTACTGGTAAACTAGGTGTAGGATAGTTCCGTGCGCTGTGCGGCAGCCCGCTGAGAGCCGTACAACAACCATGGAGCCCGTTCCGTCGGTCATTGCGATTCTGCTCTGTGATCGAATCATCGAGGAGGTCGGCACTCGCAAGAAGACGCTTGTTGGGATCTTCGACCGAATCACCTTACCCGCACCGGTACAGATGTCGCTAGCCTTCTACGCGCGACTGACCGACGCAGAGGGGAAGTATAAGTTCCGGGTGAATGTCATGTCCCTCAGCGACGAGAACTTAGCCCGCATTTTCAATTTGATGTTTGACATCCCGACCTTCCAGCGGCCTTGAGCGTCTTTATTCATAGGGGCTAGCGCCCGATGAGGACGCCATGGAGGCCAATACCCAGCTGGGTGAAAAACAAACCAAGCCATTCCAGCTAAGTTTCAATGGACTTCTCAAAGTCGATTTCCAGGGATCGCACGTCACTTCCGACGGTGGCCTGATTTTGGTTCGCGAACTGGACGAACGGCTCGGTCTCGGAGAACTGATTGACGAGCATCTCAGCGACTCCCGGCAAGGCACAAACAAGCAGTTCACGCTCGCTGATCTGTTGCGGCAGTCGGTTTACAGCCGACTCGCCGGCTACGAGGACCTCAACGACGCCGAGCGGGTTTCGATCGATCCGACGTTTCGGCTGATCGGTTCGCAGAAGATCTGGGATCGCGGTGCGGCCTTGACCTCGACGCTGCACGGCTTCGAGACGGAGATGCTGGCGAGCGAAGAGAACCTGCTGGGGCTGATGGCGCTGAACCGAGAGCTGGTCGGGCAAGCGGAAGCGTTCGACGACGCCGAGCGGGTCGTTCTGGACCTGGACTCCACCGAGAGTCCGGTCCATGGCCAACAGGAAGGCAGTGCCTACAACGGACACTTCGAGTCGGTCTGCTACCACCCGTTGCTTTTGTTCAACGGTCATGGTGATTGCCTCGCTGCCAAACTGCGTCCAGGCAACGTGCACAGCGCCGAGGACTGGGATGAGCTCTTGTTGCCGGAGATCGAGCGCCAACAGGCTGCGGGCAAGCAGGTCGCCTTCCGGGGCGATGCGGCCTTTGCGAAGCCGGAAGTTTATGAGGCTTCGGAGGAACGCGGAGTACAGTACGCCATTCGCATTCCGGCCAACAAGAGCTTGGAGCTGGAGATCGAAGACATCCTGTTTCGCCCGCCGGGAAGGCCTTCCCGCAAGCCCTTGGTGCGCTACAAGAGTTTTCGCTATCAGGCGGAGAGTTGGTCGCAGGCGAGGCGGATCGTCGCTAAGATCGAGCATCACCAGGGCGAGCTGTTCCCGCGCGTCGGATTCATCGTGACGAGCATGAGCTTGCCGAGCCGCTCGGTGGTGCGCTTCTACAACAAGCGCGGCACGGCGGAACAGTGGATCAAGGAAGGCAAGCAGGCGACGCACTGGACGCGATTGTCGTGCCATCGATTTCGGGCCAACGAAGTGCGGTTGCAACTGAGCGTGCTGGCCTACAACCTGGGCAATCTTTGGCGGCGGCTGGGGCTTCCGCAGCGAATCAAGCGTTGGTCGCTGACGAGCTTGCAACACAGGTTGATGAAGACCGGCGGTCGGCTGGTCAAGCACGCGCGGTATTACTGGCTCTTATTGGCGGAGGGACATCTGAACCGGCGGCTGTTCGGCGACATGCTGCACAAGATCTGGGCGCTGCCGCTGCCGAGTGGGTAGCATTGCCGGAGTGAGGATCAACA
The DNA here is from genome assembly GCA_965261065.1 of Bryobacterales bacterium. Lineage (GTDB taxonomy): Bacteria > Acidobacteriota > Terriglobia > Bryobacterales > UBA6623 > JAKZVK01. The sequence goes on from OZ253444.1 coordinate 2,405,419, forward strand.
GCTTTTGGCTCCAAAAGGTTTCGCAAGGAGCAGTGTCGGCCGGAGCGCCGTTCAAGCCGCTCAATCAACGACTGTGAGCGGTCGAACCAGCTCTGGCGACTACCAGCAGAGGTGATGTGCAGGGTTCAGCGTGAAAGGACGTGCTGTTCGGAGCGGAGCGGGTGTATACTGTGGCCGTGCCAGGGCCAAAATGGAAATCCTGGCTTAGTGATGCAAGGAGAGACGAGTGAGGGCGAGATCAAGAGCCGTCTTGATGTTACCGAGGTCGGTATGACTTTCCCCCCTGTACCGTTCCCAACTCCCGGTCGATATGAGTTTCAGCTATACGGAAACGACGTGTACTTGGGCCATGCCACTGTGCATGTAGCAGGAAAGGAAGGAGGTGCCGAAGATGCCGGCAGTTGACGAAATCAGAGGGTCCATCATGTCTCCACCTGGCTTCAGCCTAGGACCGGAAGCGATCGAGAGACTTCATGGATCTCTGCGGCGTATCGTTGTTGGAGATTTGGGCTTCAGTCTTCCGACGGATATCCTTTTTGGCGCAATCAGAGACGTAAGGCTTCGTGTCAAGAAGCCGATTCCGGTTACGATCTCTAGGGATGAGAGCGGTGTGGTTGTTTCATCTTCTGAACTTGAGGATTTTGGTTGCGGGGCCAATATCTCCGAGGCGCTGGATGACTTTGCAAAGACCATTTCCGAACTGTACTTTTCTCTTGAAGAGAATGCAGATAGACTTGGAGATGACTTGAAGCGGCAGTTCGCCCACCTGAGAGACTTCATCGAGGTCCGACCCACGAATGAAAGTTCACGAGTTCAACCGTCTAGAATCCAAACTGAAGCTGAAGGTGCGCAACGCCCGTGATCGCCTAGCCTGGTTCGAGCACGATGGCAAGGTGATCACGAGAACCAAACGATCCCACGGCAACAAGGATCTTCCCTCCCATCTCCTTCGTCAGCAACTCAAGCTGAACGAACAGCAGTTCGCTGGCATCATCGCCTGCTCGCTTCAACTGTCGGACTACATCAAGATCCTCCAAGACAAGGGTCTGATTTCCGAAGAGGAATCAAGAGCAACACACTGCTAGGACACCACCGGACGCTTGCAACGGCACGGCGCCAACCTATAGATTGGAGAGACTCGGGTCTGCCCTTGATGCGCTTCGCCGCCTTAGCTCATACGTTGTGTGCCGGTTCAGCCGGAACGGGAGAGCGAGCGCTCCGCGTTAGTGTAGATGCCGCCCTGCGGGCGGGGATTTTCAAGGCATCAGGGTCTATCGATCCGATAGGGTTTGGGGACGAGCGCGAAAGAGGACTTCCGCGCCCGTGGTCATCGTCTCGATGAGCCCGCCGGGCTATCCCTCGGCAGGGTTGCTTCCCAGCAGAGCCCGCTTCCGTTTCACCCGGCAACGCCATTGTAACTCCCACAGTCAAGCCGCCTGGCGACGCCGCAGCTGCCGTTGCTGTCGAGCCTGCTCCAGCTTGCGGTCGCGGGCGGCGTGGATCTCGTCCCGCCGTCCTGCCAGCAGGTCCTCCGGCGTCACAAACCAGATCGCGCTGTGCAAGCGCACCGTGTTGTAGTGCTCGACATAGCGCTGGATCAGCCGACGCGCATCCTCCGGCGTCAGCGGCACGCCCGGCCTAATACATTCGCTCTTCAACGATTTGTGCCAACGCTCCAACTTGCCGTTCGACTGTGGATAATAGGGCGACGTTCTCACGTGCGTCATCCCCGAGATACGGATGAATTCCTTGAAGTCCTTGGCGAGGAACTGCGGCCCGTTGTCGGAGATGAGGCGCGGTCTGGCATCCGGGTATTTCTCCTTCGCGGCTTGGAGAATGATCTCGATGTCGGCCTCCTTCATCGCCTCGCGCAAGCCCCAGTGCACAATCGAACGGCTGTAGCCATCCAGCACGCTGCACAGGTAGTAGAACGTACCCGAGATGTTGATGTAGGAAACGTCGATATGCCAATGTTGATGCGGCTCTAGCGGCTGTTGGAAGCCCGTCCCTTTCAGCGACGTTTTGTCGTTCCACTTGCGCAGCAGCCCCGCCCGGCTCAACACCCGCCAGACGCTCGACGGGCTGACCGCCACGATATCGGCGTCGAGCATCATGAACGTCAACCGCCGGTAGCCTTCCAGCGGATGCTGGCGATAAAAATCGAGGATGGCCTGCTTCTCCCACTCTTCGAGCCAGAAATCTCGGGGAACCCAACCGTTGTGCTCGTTGAGAGAGCCGTAGCGCCGGCGCCAGGAGTAGAACTTGCTGGGCGCGATGCCGAGCCACTGGATGAAACGCCCGGCGTGGATCTCGGTCTTGTCGGACCAGCGCCGCACGAAATCGACGATCTGGTCGCGCACGTCGGGCGGCGTCCATGTTTTGGTCAGAGGTCCCCAAGGCTTTTTTTTAACGCGATGTGCTCGGCCATCAACTCGGCCAGAACCTCATCCTTGGTCTGGATCTTCTTCTCCAGCCGCGCGATGCGTTCCTGTTCGGGCTGACGACGGCTGCGGTTGTTGGTCTGGAAGGTGGCGGCTCCGTTCTCAAAGAACTCCTTCTGCCAGCGGTAGAACACCGTCGGCTGCAGCGCCAGCTCGTCGCAGAGTGTTGAGACCGGCTCCTTGTCCAGCAGATGCCGTCTCAGGATGGCGACCTTCTCTTCGGCTGTGTAGTGTTTCCGTGCTTTCCTCATGCGTTCCCTCCGTTAGCTTACCGGCGGAACGCTGTTCTCCATTTCCAGCTGAGGCGGGACAGTTGCTGGTACTAGTGAGTTTGTGCGGCGCTCCCCTGTTCGGCCAAACTCCAGTCGGCAACCCGCGGCGATTCTCGATCCGTGAACAACCCTACCAGCCGGCGGAAGCGTGCCTGCCGTGCCATCAGCGCCAGTACGACGAGCTGCTTAGCTCGGTCAAATCGGGTTATCGAGCCGTCAGTCCGCTGTTCAACTCGCTGGAGTTGGCGGGGAACTTTCTTAACCGCGGACTGCTGCGGCCGGTCTACGGCGACAGCATCTCGAGGACGACGACGACGGGAGAGCCGCTGACCAGCAACATGGTCAGCACCCCGGTCTTCACCGATGTGACACAAGTGGCCGCGGGTTTCTGCATCGGCTGCCACAACCCCCACATGCTCTTGATAGGCGAGGACCCCGAAAAGCGGGAGATCCCCCAGTTGGATGGCGTGGGCCCTGACTTCCGCCCGGACCTGATCCGGCCCTTGCGGGACTACCACCTCGTCGACGCCGGTGGGCGGCAGATCTTGGCCACCGAGATCGGCGGGCCGCCACCGCCGGGCGCCAAGCCGTCCTTGGGAGCGTCCGCCATCAGCTGCGACCTCTGCCACAACGTCACGGCCCCCGATCTCGACCGCAGTCCCGATCGAGACGGGCTGGCGAACGGGAGTATAAAGTTGCTTCCGTCGCTGAGCAAGGTCGGTCCGTTTCGATTCGCCGCGCCCGCCAAGGATACGTTCCATGTGTCGAGTCAAGATCCGGAGCGCATCGCGTACCTGCGCAGCAGCTACTTCTGTGGCGGCTGCCATGACGTGCGTGTTCCGGGCGGCGGTTCGCTGACGCACAAGGAAGTGAATCGCAATCCGCCCAGCGAAGGCGTCAACCTGTATCGCTTGGAGAACCTGAATACCGAGTGGCTGACCGGCCCGTATAACGGCACCGGCAATCCCTTCGGACGCGTCGTGCGCTGCCAGGACTGCCACATGTCGCAGTTCCCCTACGGCGGCGACTCGACCTACGATGTCGGCGGCCTGAAGATCACGAGCCCAACGCCGGGCGTGTTCGCGACCGACTTTACCGCGGTCCCGGGGATCTCCACTGATCTGAACTTCCCGCTGCAGAAGCGTCCAGTATCCAATCACTACTTCACGGGCGTCGACGTGCCGTTGTTGAGCACCGAAGAGTTGCGCGCGCGGTCGCGGCCCAACTACCCGGACGTTAACGAGCCGGGCGTGGACGGGCACGGTTTCCCGAAGTCGCTCGCGACGCGGCGCGAGGACCTGCTGAAGGCCTCCGTGCGGCTGAGCCTCGACAAGACCGACGACAGCGCAAAACCCGGGGATTCGTTCATGGTGCGATTGATGGCGGTGGCGCTCACGGGCCATCGCTTCCCGTCCGGGTTCTCGCAGGAGCGAACCGCGTACGTCGAGCTGACCGTCAAGGACAATCGCGGGTTCCTGCTCTACCAGTCGGGCTATCTCGTCGACAAGCCGCATCCGGAAACGGGTGAGATGGAACCGGACGGCAATCTGAGCGATGAGGATCTCGAGCACCTGCAAGTGATTGTCGACCCGGGCCGGCCGGCCGCGCCGGGTGAGCCTCCGCAGTCGTACCAGCCCGGCCACACGAACCAGGTATTCGCCTTGGGGCCCGACAATGGGCCGGAGGCGCGCATCTTCGCGGGCGAGCCCAATGGCGTGGTTCTGTGGCGCAACGAGCTGACGCGGATCTTCCTTCCGGAACGTCCCGAGACCTCGGGACTCGCGGCGCTGCCCGCGGACCGGCTCGGCCGCAAGGACGCAAACGGTGACGAGTTCGTGGTCGAACGGCCGCATTTCGAGGAGACCTTCAGCGCCGGCTTCGCCAACTCGGTGGACAACTATCGCGCGCTTCCCCCGCTGCGGCCCACAACCTACCGCTACGAGGTGAAACTGCCCAAACCCGAAGAGTTGGAGTTGCTGGGAGTGGAACTCGAAGGGCCGTTGCACGTGCGCGCGCAGGTGAACTTCCTCCACTTCCCGCCGCTGTTTCTGCGCTTCTTGACGCGGACGACATCGGCCAAAGGCCCGGCCGGACACGACTTCAATCGGGTGGACGAGAAGTTAATGGACGACTTGCTGGTGAACGTGAAAGACATCGCCAACGCGGAGACGATGGTCAACCTGGTGAACTGACGTGAAGACGCACAAGCCCAAGCTGCTGGTCGCCTGCTGCGCGCTGGGCGTATTGCTGTCGATGATCGTGTTGAGCCAGGACGCCGGGTTGTCCCAGGGCGGCGGGGGCGGGCAGGCGCGGGAAGTCACGCGCGAGGACAACCCGAACTACCCACCGCGCAATCCGTTCTATTTCGAGGGCAAGATCGACTACGAGTTACTGGGCATCGACGAACCCGCCGATGCCTGGGAGTTCATGCAGCGCGGCATCCACAAGCAGGATGATCTGGAGGACTACGAGGCAGCCATCGAGGACTACCGTCGGGCGCTCGATCTCAACAGTCTAGCCAACGACACCTGTCAGCTCGTCGATCAAAGGACTGCGAATTTCGGCGAACTCGATCCGCCGCCCTGTATCTTCACGCTCCGGCTGAGGCTCGGCTATCTGCTGATTCACGACGACCCGGAAGAGTCGATCCGGCTGTTCAAGGAAGTCTTGGAGATCGACCCGTTGCGGCTCGAGGTCAATTTCCTGATCGCCGAGGCTTACGAGATCGCGGCGGAAGAAGCCGCGACCGAGGCCGAGAAAGAGGAACTGTACGAGAAGGCTATTGAAGCGGCGCAGGCCGAGCTGGCTCTGACCCCGCCGGTGAACGACCCGAGCCTGAGCCCGGATGAAGCCAACAACGCGCACACGCACTGGCTGCTGGCCGAAATCTATGAGAAGCAGGAACGCTATGGCGAGGCCATCGGAGCCTTCCAGGACTATCTGAAAGCGACCCGCTGGCACAGCGACGTGTTGCCCTGGAGAATCCCGCTCGCAGAGAAAAAGATCGAAGAGTTGGCCCAAGCGAAATTGGCTCAGAATCCGGCGGGGCGCGCGACGCACCGCGGCCGGGTCCGTTGAGCCGCTCGCTCTTGCGCCCCGACCGAACAGACTGAAGGTACGCTTTTGCGCCGGTTCGTAGGATCACATCGCGGAATGTCTTGAACCAGCTTCTCTGTCCTGGTCCTTTGGCTCTCGCTATTGCCGGCACTGGAAGCCCAGGGCGCCAACGGAGACGCCCCCAGTTCCTCAACCGACGCCGCGCAGACCGCTGACATCGCCCAGGCCGCCGACATCGCTGGCGCCTGGGACCAGCTCCTCACGAACGTAATCCCAACCGCCAAAGCCGACCCCGCGCTGGTGGTCGAACAGACTGGCCCGCCGCAAACCGGCGCCGCGGACTTTTTCAACCACTTCTTTTTCGAGACGACCACCGAGTACATCCGGCAGGAGACGTCGTTCAGCGGCCTGTCGACGCCAACGGGAGTGATCGACCTCCCGCCCGGAGAGATCGCGATCCCCGACGGCATCTCCTATCCGCCGGTTTTTCAACCGAATTCCGACCACATCTACTCGTTCATGAACTGGGGCACGCGGGGTTGGCTGTCCCCGAAGGTCAACACCAATTTCTCGTTCCGCTACCGCCAGGACTTGCGCCGCCTCACCGACGGTTCGCCCTCGCTCTCGATTCTCAACTCATTCCCGCAGAACCGCCGGCTGGAGCTGATGGCGGCTTCGATCGAAGTCCGGGACCTGGCGTCGAGCGGCGCGTTCGGCGGCTCGTCGTTGCGGGTCGGGCGGCAGTACATCTACGGCGCGGAGTTGGCTTCGCTCGACGGCGTGTCGTTTACGTTGCCGAAAGGGCGATTCGCGCTGACGCTGTTCGGCGGGAGGCGGTTCACCTACTACTCCAACCCGAGGCAGCGCGTGATGGGCGGAGGCAACCTGCTGATCCGTCTTCCCGGGGAATCGAGTATCGAGTATGAAGCGCTCTTCTATGTGCGCGGAAGCCACAACATCGCCCTCCGCAAGCGCCTCAGTCTCGATTGGCGCTTGCGGACCTATTTCAAGATGGTCGGGGGCTCACCGGTCGACTTCAGCGCGCAGGTGATGTATTTGCCCGTGCACGGGCGAACGACGGCGCGCTTCAGTTTCTTCCAGAAGCTTTCGGATAACGATTATTTCTACGACTACACGGTGATCGCGACGGACCGCGACCCCTTCAACCGGTTGAGGCGCCTGAACCTGGGCCCGATCTCGCCTTACAGCCAGTTCATGGTGCGGGCGAGGCGCGAGATCATCCCGCGGGTGCGGGTCGGCGGCACGGTTTGGGTGCGCCGGTTGAATGATTCCGAGAAAGACGCGGGGCCCTTCATGGCCTCGTTCGAGGACTACCGCTTCAACTTGCAGACGTTCCCGCAACGGCAACTCGAATTCTTCGCCGAGTTCCACCAGCGCAACACCGACCGTATAAGCCCACTGGGTGTCACCGATTTCGACGACGTGAGACGGTCGGGCGAGACCAGGGTGCAGGACTTCACCGGCGAGCTTCGCCGCACGTTCGGGGAGGGTAGGCTGACGCTGAGCGGCGGCGCTTTCTACCGCAGGTTCAACCTACAGAACCGGTTCTTCCTCGTCGACAACGCCAGGGTGTTTGGCGTGCTCGGCGGGTTCTCGGTCAAGCTGCATCAGAGGGCGCGTATCTATCTCGACTATAGTCTTGATGACGACTTTTTCATCTTTCGGCCCAGTGTTCGGCGGGCCCACCTGCTGAGAGTAGGCACACAGTTACGGTACTGATGAGCGGACGCGGGAACAGGATCGTGAAGGACGGAGCCGCGAAGGACCGCCACGCGACGCGCGGTTGGGCGGTAGCGCCGGCTCTGCTGGCCTTGAGTTTGGTCTTGTCTGCTCCCTACGCCTTCGCCCAAGAGAAGCCTTCCTCCGAGCCCGCCCAGGAGACCGAACGTCGAGTCAAAGTCGTCATCGATACTCCAAACATGGTCTTACTTCCCGAGGCCGAAGAGTTCTTCATTCACGAGTTTCACGCCACCCAGCTCGAGTTGGACTGTAGCGTCTGTCACGTGCCAGTGGAAGAGAACTCGACGGTCATGGGCCGCCCCGGCCATGAGCAGTGCGAGGTGTGCCATCAAGACGACTACGAAAGCGACTTGACGCCCAGGTTTTGCGGCCAGTGTCATTCGACCTTTCCGCCGTTTAGCAACGAGGATCTTGTGCCGTTTCCGTTCTTCAAGAAGAAACGCGCCATCCTTTTCGACTTCTCACACAACTTGCATGTCGATCCGGGCGCGCGCGTCGACGCGAAGACGGGTTTTCGCGCCGACTGTACGTTCTGCCATCAGTTTGACCTGCAGGGCATTTTTGCGTCGTTCCCGAGCCATCCGCAATGCACGAGTTGCCATCAGAACGAGAACATCGCCCCGAACCTGACCCCGCAGTCGGACACCGCCGATTGCCGCGGCTGCCACAACCCGGAGGAGATAGAGAACCTCGGCTTTACCAAAGAGCGTGTGATGATTGCCGAGCACGTCGTCACGGGCGTGTACGTCAACTTGAGGTTCTCCCATGTCGCCCACTTCAAGGTCAAAGAGAAGTACAACCTGGACTGCACGACGTGCCACCATGCGATCCCCGCGAGCACGAGTCTGGCCGATCTGACGCTACCCAGGATGCTCGACTGCGTGGAGTGCCATGACACCGACAAAGGTCTGGAGGCCGAGTTCCGCATGTCGAATTGCAGTAACTGCCATGTGGACACACAGACCGGATCGCTCCCGGCGAGTCACTCCAGGACCGTGAAGCCCCTCTTCCACACCGAGAGCTTCCGTATCGACCACGAGGTCGAGGCCGTGGAGACGGGGGCGAAGTGCTACGTCTGCCACACCAACGTCTCGCCGGCGGCCTCGGCCGAGAACCAGTGCATCTCATGCCACGAGGTGATGAGGCCGGAGTCGCACACGGCCCGCTGGCGTGACGACATCCACGGCAAGCACGCCGCGCTCGATCGAACGACGTGCGCGACCTGCCACACGGCCGACACCTGCATCCGCTGCCACAATTTGCTCCCCCGAAGCCACGCGCCGCTGGGGCCGTTCAAGGCCGGCGCCCACGCGGGACTGGCGATGCTGGAGCAGCGTTTCTGCTTCACCTGCCACACGTTTGAAGACACTTGCTCGCAGTGCCACCGGCGGTAGGGCCATCGGCGGGTGCCGTGCCGCCTCCGGCGAGCCCATGCAACTAGAGAAGCCCTTCGTAGTTGGTTGGGCCGGCAGGCAAACCTTCGCCGTTAGGAAGATCTGTGTGGCATAATTGACGGGCGCCTCTGTCGGAAACACCAGGAGCCATCAACAATTCGCACAAAGCCGTCTCCAGCGAGAGCGGTCAGATTATCCGGACCAGCCTGTCGGCACACAACTGGAGGGGGTTCTCGAACACGCAGGAAGTCATTACAAACCAAGTGGTTGCCGTCCGGCTTGGCATCGGCGACTTCGTCTTAGGCCGACCAGAACCGGTTTTATCCAGGTCAGCCTAAACATGAGTTATGCCTCTTCGCCTTCTAACCATCGCCTAAAGGAATGCACCTATGATCAAATACTTAGCGTCCTCGATTGCCGTTGCAACGCTCTTGCTGGCTGGCTGTGCGTCGCAACCCACGGAGGCGTGCGTTGAAACCACCGAGCAGGAGATCGAAGCGTTGTTTGTCCGCTGGAACAATTCACTCCAGGCAGGTGCTTCCCAGGTCGTTGCGAATTATGCGGTACGGTCGGTACTTGTCCCGACCTTGTTGAATCAACTTCGACTGACACCCGAAGAAAAGGAAGATTACTTCGATGACTTCCTTAAGAAGAAGCCTTTTGGTACGATCGATTGGCGAACTATTGAGATTGGTTGCACCACGGCCGTCGACGTAGGGCTGTATACCTTCACCTTTGCCAGCGACCCTCCAGCCCCCCCCAGTGAAAGCCCGGTACACCTACACCTACAAGTGGAACGGAAAGCAGTGGTTGATCACGAGTCATCACTCTTCCGCCATGCCGGAGAAAGAATAGCGTGAACCAGGATTTCCATTTTGGCCCTGGCACGGCCACAGTATACACCCGCTCCGCTCCGAACAGCACGTCCTTTCACGCTGAACCCTGCACATCACCTCTGCTGGTAGTCGCCAGAGCTGGTTCGACCGCTCACAGTCGTTGATTGAGCGGCTTGAACGGCGCTCCGGCCGACACTGCTCCTTGCGAAACCTTTTGGAGCCAAAAGCTGTTGATCCTCACTCCGGCAATGCTACCCACTCGGCAGCGGCAGCGCCCAGATCTTGTGCAGCATGTCGCCGAACAGCCGCCGGTTCAGATGTCCCTCCGCCAATAAGAGCCAGTAATACCGCGCGTGCTTGACCAGCCGACCGCCGGTCTTCATCAACCTGTGTTGCAAGCTCGTCAGCGACCAACTCTTGATTCGCTGCGGAAGCCCCAGCCGCCGCCAAAGATTGCCCAGGTTGTAGGCCAGCACGCTCAGTTGCAACCGCACTTCGTTGGCCCGAAATCGATGGCACGACAATCGCGTCCAGTGCGTCGCCTGCTTGCCTTCCTTGATCCACTGTTCCGCCGTGCCGCGCTTGTTGTAGAAGCGCACCACCGAGCGGCTCGGCAAGCTCATGCTCGTCACGATGAATCCGACGCGCGGGAACAGCTCGCCCTGGTGATGCTCGACCTTAGCGACGATCCGCCTCGCCTGCGACCAACTCTCCGCCTGATAGCGAAAACTCTTGTAGCGCACCAAGGGTTTGCGGGAAGGCCTTCCCGGCGGGCGAAACAGGATGTCTTCGATCTCCAGCTCCAAGCTCTTGTTGGCCGGAATGCGAATGGCGTACTGTACTCCGCGTTCCTCCGAAGCTTCATAAACTTCCGGCTTCGCAAAGGCCGCATCGCCCCGGAAGGCGACCTGCTTGCCCGCAGCCTGTTGGCGCTCGATCTCCGGCAACAAGAGCTCATTCCAGTCCTCGGCGCTGTGCACGTTGCCTGGACGCAGCTTGGCAGCGAGGCAATCACCATGACCGTTGAACAAAAGCAACGGGTGGTAGCAGACCGACTCGAAGTGTCCGTTGTAGGCACTGCCTTCCTGTTGGCCATGGACCGGACTCTCGGTGGAGTCCAGGTCCAGAACGACCCGCTCGGCGTCGTCGAACGCTTCCGCTTGCCCGACCAGCTCTCGGTTCAGCGCCATCAGCCCCAGCAGGTTCTCTTCGCTCGCCAGCATCTCCGTCTCGAAGCCGTGCAGCGTCGAGGTCAAGGCCGCACCGCGATCCCAGATCTTCTGCGAACCGATCAGCCGAAACGTCGGATCGATCGAAACCCGCTCGGCGTCGTTGAGGTCCTCGTAGCCGGCGAGTCGGCTGTAAACCGACTGCCGCAACAGATCAGCGAGCGTGAACTGCTTGTTTGTGCCTTGCCGGGAGTCGCTGAGATGCTCGTCAATCAGTTCTCCGAGACCGAGCCGTTCGTCCAGTTCGCGAACCAAAATCAGGCCACCGTCGGAAGTGACGTGCGATCCCTGGAAATCGACTTTGAGAAGTCCATTGAAACTTAGCTGGAATGGCTTGGTTTGTTTTTCACCCATTGGGTGTTGGCCTCCATGGCGTCCTCATCGGGCTCTAGCCCCTATGAATAAAGACGCTCAAGGCCGCTGGAAGGTCGGGATGTCAAACATCAAATTGAAAATGCGGGGTGAATGGAAGGGAGCATAGCCCCTCCATCGAGCGGACGGCCACCGGCACGCGGGCGGGAGTGGATCGGATGAGCGCCTGTCCTGAGTGTGGAAAACGCCTCCCATCGGGGACCGCATTCATGCGCGGGGCTGGATTGGGGCTGCCGGATAAAAGAACCCTGGACTGCCCCTACTGTGGAGCTCCGCTTGAGCCTATCCGCTGGACGACCTGGGCGGCGGTCTTCTTCATACTCGCCATCGCCATTGCGGCTCGGAGTCTGCTCGGACCCCTGTTGGAACCGCTACTCGACTGGACAACGATCGCGATTCTTGTCGGCTTGGTTGCGGCGCATCACATTTGGGCGATCCGGCAGTGGAGGAAGGAACAGCGGGAGAAGGACGCGGCGAATCGATTCACGGGACGCGATGACTAGTCCGATTTCCGCGTCGCGCCCGCTTGTTGTGAGGCGTGGACCCTATTATCAGCCCGTGGTCAATGTGTGCTCTGGGGACAGCCAGCCCTTTTTCGCGCACGAAAGATAGCGGCAAGTTGTTGATTCCGTGGAAGCGCGAAAAAGGGTGGCAGTCCCCGAAGGGAAGCTTCGGACTTCCGCCACGGCCCGTTATGCTCTCATCCGTGCCAACACCGCGCGCAGCTTCTCTCTCGCCTCGGCCGATCCTGGGGTGTCTTCGGCAGGCCGGATGGGCTTCTCCTCCAGCGGATCGTTGGGCACGTCAAACAGGTCACCACCATCTTCATACAGCTTGTAGCGCTTGTCGCGGGCGAAGCGGATCAGCCGATAGCCGACCTTGTTGTGTCCCGGCAGCGGGTCGAAGTGGAACATCACCCACTCGCGCGGCTCGCCGGGTTCGCCGCGTAACTGCGGCAGAAAGCTGCGGCCGTCAAGGATCATGCCGTCCAACGGCTGGGCGCCGGTGGCTTCGGCGATCGTCGGCAGGAAGTCGGTGGAGTCGATCAGATCGTCGTTAACCACTCCTTCTGGGCAGACACCTTTCCAACTCGCGATCATCGGCACGTGCGTGCCGGCATCGGTCGTCTTGCCCTTGGCACCCTGGATGACGCGGTCACCCATGCGCGACTCGACCTGGCGCGGCGTGCCGTTGTCGGAGTAGTAAAGGATGAGCGTGTTCTCACGGATACCGAGGTCGTCGATCTTTTCGACGATACGTCCGATCACGCGGTCCATCGCCTCGACCATGTCGCCGTAGAACCGCACGCCGCCCTTGTGGCGATCGCCGGTTTCCCAAACATCACTGTCTGGCGTCGGGACGAACGGCCCGTGCGGCAGCGCCATCGGGTAGTAGACGAAGAACGGTTCACCCGCTTTGCTGCCCTCGGCGTGGCGTTCCATGAAGTCGTTGATGTAGTCGGTGTAGACGTCCGGGCCGTACTTGCCTTCATAGGTTCGCAGCGTGCCGTTATCGAGCACGACCGGGTCGGCGTAGCGCGAGCCCTTGTCTTCGGTATGTCCGGCGTGCCACAGGAAGTACTCGTTGAAGCCGGCGTCGGCGGGAAGCATGCCCTTGCCGCGCCACTCGGGCTCGAAGTCGGGCGGATTGTAACTGTAGAGCTGCCACTTGCCCGAGACGCACGTCTTGTAGCCCGCGGAGCTCATCATGTGGCCGAAGGTCTTCTCGTTCGGCGGCATGATGCCGAAGGCCCGCCAATTGCGAAAGTTGTACTGGCCCGTCATGAGTTGCACGCGCGTGGGCGTACAAAGCGGCTGGGCGTAGGCGTGGTTGAAGCGAATGCCCGACTGGGCTAAAGCGTCAAGGTTGGGTGTCTTATAGGACGTCCCGCCGTAACAGTTGAGGCACTCGTAGCCGAGGTCGTCCGACATGATCAGTACGACGTTCGGCCGCGACGACGGCCCGGCTTCCGGATTGCTCCCGGGAGATTCACAGCCCATCGCCAAGCTAGCCCCGGCGAGTGCGGTGGACTGCATGAACTGGCGGCGCGTATTTGTAGGGTCGCCTTTCATGACTGGTGACGATAGCACAGGCGAGAACTCCGACGATCGCTCGATACCTCGGCCCCTCGCGTCGAAATGACGACCCCGCAAAACCGAGCCGTGACCGTCAAGGGAGCGGTCCGGCACGAACTCCCGCACCCTATCGGAAGCCTCCAGAAACCGAGACAGCGTTAGGCATTCAAGCATCGCCGGTGTTGAGAACGACGACGAAGATGAGCCCTTAGCGCCCGTGAATCGGGTGCCCGGGCCACACGGGGTCGTCAGTCGAGATACAGAAACTCGCTGCTCGAGATCAACGCCTGGCAAAGTGTCTGCCACGATCGCAGACGCCGGCGGGCAGGGTCCGGCTCGCGCTCGTTCAAAGTCGTGTCGATGCGGTGGAGGAACGTCAGCGCGCGGTCGAGTTCGTTCCGATCGGGTAGGCGGGCGAAGATCTTCTCGTAGGCCGACTCGAGCCGGGCGGCATCATCGAGACGGTCCTGGCGGAGCAGCGCCGCAGCCATCTTTTCGGTGTGCTCGAGCACAATCGAGCCATTCATCATGAAGAGCGCTTGGGGTGCGACGACGGTGGCGTTGCGGTTGCCGTTCAGCACCGAGGGGTCAGCGAAGTCGAATGCCTGCAACACGTCGTAGAGCGAGCTGCGCACGACGGGAATGTATACGGCGCGGAGGTTGCGGTCGTAGTCGATGCTGCCTTTCTTGGAGGTGTTGTCTACGTATTGGCGGTCTTTGAAGCTGAGAATCGACCCCCCCATCGCGTGATCGAGACCGCCGGAGATCGCCATGACGGCGTCGCGAACCGCCTCCGCCTCGAGCCGCCGGCGGTTCATGCGCGACAGCAGCTTGTTCTCGGGATCGATCTTTGCCGCCTCGGCGTTGTGGGCCGTGCTCATCTGGTAGGTGTTTGACAGCATAATCCGCCGGTGCAGGCCTTTGATCGACCAGCCCGACTCGACAAACTGCACCGCCAGCCAGTCAAGCAACGGCTGGTTGGAAGGACGCCCGCCCAGGCGTCCGAAGTTGTCGGTCGACGCCACGATGCCACGCCCGAAGTGCCAGCGCCAGAGGCGGTTGACCATCACGCGGCTGGTCAGCGGGTGGTCGCGGCCCGTCAGCCAGCGTGCCAACTGCAAGCGACCGCTTTCTGCATGTGGGATCGACGAATCATCGCCGAAGGAAACGGCGCGCAGAAAGCCTCGCGGCTGCGGCTCGTCCGCCAGGGTCCAGTGGCTGCCGCGAATGTGGATCGGGATATCGGCGACCTCTCCCTCGGTGACGCCCATCGCCCGCGGATACTCCGGCGTACCGTCTTCGAGCGTCTTGTGCTCCTTGGCGATGCGCGCGATCTCGGTCTTCGCCCATTCGGGGAAGTACTGTTTCGAGTCAGGCGGAGGGCGGAAGGGGCCATACTTTTCGTAAACCACTTTGCGCAACGCCTCGAGGCCCGCGTCGGGCAGCTTGCGCTCGTCTTCGCCCTTCTTGTAGCGCTCGTTCTTGCTGAAGTCGACCTCGCCGCCGGGATGGAGCGCTTGCCACTCGCGAACGGCTTGCCGGAACAGGTCGCCGTAGCGGCCGGCCAACTCCTCGCGGGAGGACGGGTTGAATTCGCGGAACAGCTCAGCGGCGGGTGAGTTCCATGCCTCCAGTGGTTGATCGGCCCCATAAGCATGCCATCCGAAGAAGATCGAGGCCGGCGCTCCTTTCGAGCGCCGCAGCCTCTCGATCCACTGCTGCAAGAAGCCGGGGTTGACGTCGAACTCGCGGGCAAGCTGGTCTCGCGTCTTCGGGATCGGCGTGCCCGCGGGCAGTGGACTCGGGGCGATGAGCAGCTTCTCGAAATAGGGGAAGAGGTCGTTGTGTTCGAGCCGGATGACGTTCTTGCCGGTGGCGAAGGGAAAGATGCCGATCGACGACCAGCCACCCGCATCCGGTGATGCCACGCGGTTCGTGATGGGCTCGAGGCCGGTCTTCATCAACTCGCCGTTCACATAGAGGTCGGCGGTGCCCTTGCCGGTTTCTGACTCAAGCAAGTCGATCTGGTAATGCCCGGCGGCGGGTAACTCCAAGTTGTACTCGGCAAAGTAGGGTTCCTTGTCCGCCGTCCCGTTCTTTGTGTCGTCTTCCTTATGGTTGTCGCGCTTGGGAACGTTCGTCTTTCCCTTTTCAAGGGTGCGGTTGACGTTGCCGCGATCGAAGCCGCCGGCTTCGCGAACCGTTGTACCGCGCGGCGCATTCTGAGGCGTCTCTGGCGAATCACCGGCTACCGGACGCAGCTTGATTCCCTCATATTCGAGCGCCTCCGTCGCCGCGAGCAGGTAGGCGTCGACCTTCTGCCGTCCCACAGCGATGAGCTTCAGGTCCTCGGCCTTGGTGACCGCTCCGATGGCGTCTTGCTTGGCTTTGATCTTGTCGAGATGCGCCTGCAGTGCCGCGCGATCATCGGCGGGCGCCAGCACAAACTCGTGCCACTCGGCGACGACCTTGAAGTTCTCCATCGTCTTCGAGCTCTTGAAGATGCCGGCCATCGCGTAATAGTCGGCCGTCGGGATGGGGTCGAACTTGTGATCGTGGCAACGCGCGCAGCCGACCGTCAGGCCCATGAAGGCGCGCGCGGTGGTTTCAAGCTGTTCGTCGACGATGTCCATCTGCATCTTGACGGGGTCATCTTCAGCCAGCATTTTAGCGCCGAGCGTTAGGAAGCCCGTAGCGGTCTTGCGCTCGTATTCGGTTTCGAGATCGACGGTTCCAGGCAGCAGGTCGCCTGCGATCTGTTCGCGGACGAACTGGTCGTACGGCTTGTCTTTGTTGAACGCGGCGATGACGTAGTCGCGATAGCGGAAGGCGTTCTTGTAGACCAAGTTCTCGTCGAGACCATTCGAGTCGGCATAGCGCGCGACGTCGAGCCAATGGCGGCCCCAACGCTCTCCATAGTGCGGCGAGGCGAGCAGGCGGTCGACCACGCGCGCGAAGGCGTCGGGCGAATCGTCGGCCAGAAAGGCGTGTACTTCGTCCGGTGTCGGCGGCAGGCCGATCAAATCGAACGTCGCGCGGCGGATGAGCATCCGCTTGTCGGCCGGCGGCGCGGGCGCGAGCCCTTTCTCTTCAAGGGCGGCCAGAATGAAGCGGTCGATCGGCGACGTCACCCACGCTTCGTCGCGCACCGCGGGCAGCGCCGGCTTGGTAGGAGGCACGAACGACCAGAAGTTCCCCTCGGCTGGGCCGTCCGACGAGGAGGCAGCGGCCACCTCTTCGCCCCACGGTGCGCCCATGCGCACCCAACGGGTGATCGCCGCCATCTCGGCGTCGGAGAGCTTGCCCGTCGGCGGCATGCTCAGCTTGTCATCGACGTGCGACAGCGCGCGCAACAGCAGGCTTTTGTCGGGCTCGTCGGCGGACACGAGCGAGCCGCGTGCGCCGCCCTTGCGGAAGGCCTCTTCGGTGTCGAGGCGCAAGCCGCCCATGGCCGGCTGGCTCGCCTTGGAGTGGCACAGGTAGCACTGTTGTGCGAACACCGGCCGGACTTGCTTCTCGAAAAGCTCGGCGCCGCCGGTGGTTTGGGCTGCGGCGGTGAAGGGCAGCAGGGCGACCGTGAGAGCCGCCCCCAAGCGCATCGGCGCGCGCGTGGCCCGACCGTCTGGCTGATGCTCTACCCGGCTCATCTCTCTATGGCTCCCGTCCATGCCTCTAGCGAAGATTCTACCTCACCCAGTGGACACCGCAACCCGCGGCCCTTTCACCCGAGGAAAGTCGGGAACGGAACGAAAGGGACTTCACGTGTCCAACAACGCCTGGGCTAGAATGTGGGGCGGATCACGGCGCGAGGGGAAGAGAAAACTTGGCCTCCAAGAAAAGCGTTCCCGCGGCATTCCTGAGCTACTCGCATTTCGATGACGAGCACGAGGGCGGCCGCATTACCGAGCTTCGCAAGCGCCTGGCGCAAGAGGTGAAGTTTCAGACAACGCAAGAGTTTTTGATCTTCCAAGACCGCAAAGACATCAAATGGGGCCAGAACTGGGAAAGTCGTATCGACGGCGCCTTAGGGTCGGTCACCTTTTTGATTCCTATCTTGACTCCGGGCTTCTTTCAAAGCGAATACTGCCTCAGCGAGGTCGAGAAGTTCCTGGCCCGTGAGAAGGAGCTTGACCGGGACGACCTGATTCTCCCGATCTACTACTTCGAGACGCCATCGCTGGATGATCCGGATAAGCGTGCTGAGAACGCATTGGTCCAGTCGATCTTGGCGCATCAGTACGCCGACTGGCGGGAGCTGCGCTACGAGCCTTGGAGTTCCGCGTCAGTCCGTAAGGCCGTTGCTCGGCTAGCGAGCCAGATCCGGGACTCGCTCCAACGCCAAACCGAGCGACCCGAGGCTTCGGCCGCTGCCGCCTCAAGCGGGCAGGGGAGAGTTGCAAAGGCCCCAGCCGGTGGAAAACGAGCGGCCAAGCGAGTTTCCAAGAAAAAGTCTGTAGCGAAGGGCGCTCGCCGCGGTAGGCCTCACAAAGCGCAGCAGCCGAGCGAAACAGCCGCTATGAGCAAGGTTGCGCAGACAAAAAGCGAAGGCGCCGGCGCGCCGAGCGGCTCTGCCCCAAAGACCGAGCCACCCACTCATGTGGTGGACGCGCTCCATGGTGGTGACTTCACCACAATCTCCGCGGCCATCGAAGCGGCCCAGCCCGGGGACCGCATCGTCGTTCGCCCCGGTCTCTATCCCGAAGGCCTCGTGATCGACAAGACCTTGCAAATCATCGGAGACGGCGGGCCGGGCGAGGTGGTTGTTCAAGCGGAAGGGAAGGACGTCATCCTGTTTCAAACCACGATGGGGCGCGTAGCGAACCTGACCCTGCGCCAGAATGGTGGGGGCGATTGGTCCGGCGTGGACATCACCCAAGGCCGCCTGGACTTGGAAGACTGCGACATCACCAGCAAGGGTCCAGCCTGTGTTGCGATTCACGGCGGCGCTGATCCGCGGCTTCGCCGAAATCGCATCCACGATGGCAAGCAGGGCGGGGTTTGGGTGTACGACGACGGCCAGGGGACGCTGGAGGGCAACGATATCTTCGGCAATGCCTTGGCGGGGGTTGAAATCAAAACCGGAGCGAATCCCACCCTACGCAGCAACCGCATCCACGATGGCAAGGGGAGCGGCGTCGTGGTGCACGACGAGAACGGCCAGGGCACCCTAGAGGACAACGATATCTTCGGCAACGCCACGTCGGGGGTTGATATCAGCGAGGGGGCGAATCCCACCCTGCGCGGCAACCGCATCCAGGACGGCAAGCAGGGCGGCGTTCTTGTGTACGACAACGGCCAGGGCACGCTCGAAGACAACGATATCCTCGGCAACGCCTTGTCGGGGGTTGAAATCAGGGAGGGCGCGAACCCCACCCTGCGCGGCAACCGCATCAACAAGAACGGCTACGAAGCGATTTGGATACATAAAGGTGGAGGGGGGGGTATTCGAAGATAACGACCTTCGCGACAACGCCAAGGGAGCGTGGGATATTTCCGCGGCTTCCAAGGCAAACGTAAAGGCCACTCGCAATCTTGAGTGACTCGACGCCTACCTGCACGGGGGAAAACCGGGACAGCCTGAAAGCGCCGGGGGAATGGGGACGGAGCGCTTGTCAAGGCCAGGAGCACCCGGGAGGACGTGGGACAGTGGGAGGGCAGCCACCTTGACTGTCGACCGCTGACTGCTCTCGCCTCACCCTGCAAGCGGAGAACGCCCGCTCGACGTGGCGCGCGCCCGTGGCGTGCCGAGCCGAGCCATGCTCGGCTCTTGTGCCGCAACGTAAGGCGCCGGTTCAGGCCTACAGCTCCCGGGTCGCCCACAGCGCGTGCTCCCGCACCACCGCGTCAGGCGACTCCGCCAACCTCTCCAGCAGCGGCAGGAAGTCGCGGTTGCCGCTGTTCCCCATCGCAACCGCGACGTTGCGAAGAAAGCCGCCATAGCGGGCGCGCTCGATGGGCGAACCGGCAAACCGCTCGTTGAACTCCTCTTCGCTCAGCGCGGCCAGCTCGTCCAGCGGCGGCAGCCTGTTCTTCGGCTGGAACTCCTCCGCCTCCGTCACGGCGGCGCGCCCGTTCCACGGGCATACATCCTGGCAGATGTCGCAGCCGAACAGGTGCGGCCCGGCCCGGGCGCGGTGCTCCTCGGGGATCGCGCCGCGCAGCTCGATCGTCCAGTACGAGATGCATTGGGTCGAGTCGAGCGCCCATTCCGGCCCATCCGGCGGCCCATCTGTCCCATCCACCGGTACGATCGCGTCCGTCGGACACGCCTCGATACAACGAGTGCAGGTGCCGCAGCGAAACGGCGCCGGCTCGTCGGGCGTGATTTCCAGCGACGTGAGAATCTCGCCCAGAAAGAACCACGACCCGAGCTGCTGGTTGATCAGACAGGTGTTCTTGCCGATCCAGCCCAGGCCGGCGTGGTGGGCGTAGGCGCGCTCGAGCAGCGGCGAGGTATCGACGCACAGCTTGTAGTCGAACGCCCCGGCCCGTTCGGTCAGCAGCTCGACCAACCGCCGCAGCTTGTCTTTGACCACACGGTGGTAGTCCTCGCCCCAGGCGTAGCGCGAAACCCAGCCGCGGTTGGCGAACTCGGCTGCAAAATCCACCTCGGTGGTCAGTGGTTCGGGCGTGTGGTAGATCAACCCCAGGCAAATCAGTGACTTAGCACTGGGTAAGAGCGTGCGCGGGTCGGCCCGCATCTCGCCACGGCGGCCCTTGAGGTACTCCATCGTCCCCGCATAGCCCAAATCGAGCCACTTGGGATAGAACAGCGACTCAACGGTCGGCTCGACCGAGGCCACCCCGGCCAGGTCGAAACCGGCCTGCTCCGTCAGTCCCTTGATGTCCTCGGACGTCACGTGACTTGTTGATAATAAGGTATCTACGACCCTACGCGCTCAGACGGCGTTCGGCAGCGGCCGTCGCTGGCTTCCGCCCGCAGCTCGGCCCCGGCCCGGCCCGCAACCGGAACCGCCAAGCAGCCAACTTCAAGCCCTGATCTTCCTCCCAATTCCCCTGGCCGTTGCACGCTCAACCTTTTTGTTAACAATCACTTACGTTTCGACTCCCCGCGATTATGCGATACGGCTCGATACGCTCCGTTTCCGTTCGATTACGCTAATTGCCGTACAGACCCCGAATCCGACCATTCAATGGTTTCTACTAGTACTCTGACAGGCATGTGCCCTACCCTGAGTCCTGGGAGAGGTGTACTGCTGCGCCCGACCCTGCGTTCGGTCCGGCAACCGGCGGAACAGCCGGCACCGAGGCCCGCGACGCGCGCCGCACATGATCGATCGGAGGCAATAAGACCCCATGCAAAGACCCGTCAAGTACATAGAAAAAGGTGTTACCAAGGCCGCCAAGGGCCTTTGGAATACGATTCAGTTCCTAGACCGCAAATTCGAGCCCAACAAGGCGTTCACCCCCAACTGGTCCGACAAACCCGTCCTCAAGACTTGGGAGAAGAGCAAGCCGCCGCTGGGCTGGCCGCGCCAGACCGATTCGCTCTGCCCCAAGTGCGTGGTCGAAGCCCGCGACCAGATCATCAACGGCGACGTCGACTACAACGTTCTCCGCAACCAGAAGGTGGGCGAAATCAAGGCCACCATCGTCGAGCGCGACGACCAGATCTGGATGATCAAGGACTGCCCGACGCACGGCCGCGTCGAAGACCTCATGGCCATTGATTCGAAGTTCCTCGAGCACATCGAGTCGAACTTCCCCGGCCGCGACATCCGCGCGCACAACGACCGCGACCTGCACAACCATGGCAGCAGCACGGTCAAGTTCGGCCGCGGCTCGGTGCTGACGGTCGACCTGACCAACCGCTGCAACATGATGTGCGACCCCTGCTTCATGGACGCCAACCAAGTTGGCTTCGTCCACGAGCTCGAGTGGGACGAGATCAAGCAAGTGCTCGACAACTCGCTGCAGATCAAGCCGCGGCGGCAGATGTCGGTACAGTTCTCCGGCGGCGAGCCCACGATGTCGCCGTACTTCTTGAAGGCCGTCCGCTACGCGCGTGAGATCGGATACAACAGCGTGCAGGCGGCGACCAACGGCATCGAGTTCGCCAAGAGCCGCGAGTTCGCCGAGCGCGCCGCCGATGCGGGTCTGCGCTACGCCTATCTGCAATTCGACGGCGTCGGCAACGAGCCCAACTCGCACCGCCAGGTCGGCAACCTGTTCGACGTCAAGCTGAAGGCGATCGAGAACATGCACTCGGCCGGCACCGAGATCGTTCTCGTCACCACGCTGGTCAACAACGTCAACAACGAAGAGGTCGGGCCCATCATCCAGTTCGCGATGGACAACCCCGGCAAGATCGCCTTCATCGCTTTCCAGCCGGTTTCCTTCACCGGACGCGACGAATTGATTACCGACGACCGGCGCCTGAAACAACGCTACACGCTGTCGCACCTGGCGCGCGACGTCAAAGACCAAGTCGGCATCACCGAGCCCAACCGCGATTGGTTCCCGATTTCGGTGATGAGCTCGTTCGCCGACGCCGCCGACATCGCCCACGGCCCCGACGCCGTCTGGGGACAGGTGAGCTGCGGCTGCCATCCGAACTGCGGCGTGGGCACGGCGCTCATGATCAACAAGCAGACCAAAGAGATGGCGCCGGTGGCCGAGTTCATCAACGTGCCGCAGTTCGTGCAGGACATTCGCAAGATCAGCGATAGCGCCCGCAAGCCCTGGGTGAGCAACCTGCAGATGGGGCTGGCGTTGCTCAAGAACTATAGTCCGGACAAGGCGCCGGACAGCTTCAGCCTGTTCGCGCTGCTCAAGAAGTTCGACAAGTCGTTCGGGCTGTCGGGGAAGAGCTATGGCAAGGGCGTCGGACGCCGGGACGATCAGTGGAACTTCCTGTTTGTCGCCGGCATGTGGTTCCAGGACCTGTTCAACTACGACTTCCGCCGCACGGAGATGTGCATCATTCCTTACGGCACGCAGGAGGGTGAAATCTCCTTCTGCGCGTACAACACGGGCGTCGGCTGGCGGAACATCATCGAGAAGATCCACATGACCGCCACGCTGAGCGAGTGGTACGAGCAGCACGGCCGCCACAGCATCTACGCCGGCAACAAGAAGGTCGAGGAGATCGCGGTCGGCGAGTATCTCGCCGTCAACGCCGAGCACGCCGCCCGCCAGGCGCAGCAGTACGAGGGTCCGGCAACGGCGCGCGACGAGAAGATGATCGAGCGCGACCGCAAGTTGGCCGAAGCGAAGGCC
This sequence comes from Bryobacterales bacterium, assembly GCA_965261065.1. GTDB lineage: Bacteria > Acidobacteriota > Terriglobia > Bryobacterales > UBA6623 > JAKZVK01. Next base: position 2,428,096 of record OZ253444.1, read on the forward strand.
AACGGCGAAGTGCCGATGTCTGAGAAGAAGAAAAAGATCCTCTCGAAAGAGGAGCAAGAGCGGCTCATGACGATGTACCGCGAGCAGGTACTCAAAGAGCCGCCCAAGCCGAGTCTGGTGCAGATCGGCGGGAATGGGAATGGAAACGGCACAAACGGCCTGAACGGTTCCCACGTCGCCAAGCAAGCTGACCAAGAACCGGTGGGGGTCAGCGGCGACTAGCGTTACCGACCACCGTTAGCTTCGCCTGAATCGTGAGGCCCGCCCGCGAGGGCGGGCCTTGTCGCCGGGTTTACGTCCGAGGCTCCGTTGTGTTGGGTGGCACGGTTGCGTCGAACTGGAGCCGAAGGGCGGGGGCACTGAAACAGCGGGGCGCTGATATAATCGGAATCTATGTCCGACCAGACTCCCGCCACGCCGAATGCCGTACCCAACGGGGCTGAAGCTCCCCACACACCCGCAACGGAAACTGCGGCACCGGCGGTGTCACCACCAGCCCCGGCCCCTGCGGCGACGAAGCCAGTCGGTGACGGCCAGTCGGCAAGCGGCGGAGCGGAAGTCGCGGCCAAGCCGAAACCGAAGCCCAAGCCACCCGCCGAGCCGAAGATCCCGGTGGATCTGGGACTCGAAAAGGCGTGGCCTTGGTCGGAAGGCCTCACAAACCAGCGCAAGAAGAAACCGCCGCTGCTGGCCGTCATCAACGACAACTGCACCGGTTGCGCCGGTTCGCCGGTCTGCATCACCTACTGCCCGGTCGAGGAGTGCATGTTCTGGGTGGACGACGAAGACAACCCGCCCTTTGGCCGCATCGAAGTCGACTATCAGCTTTGCATCGGCTGCAAGAAGTGCATCGCCAAGGGTCCCGACGACACCTTTCTCGACGGCTGCCCCTGGGATGCGATTGACATGGTCCCGACCGCCGAAGTCGAGCAGACGCTCGACGTAAAGTTCAACTACTAGAGCAGCCGGGCGGGCACAGCGGCCCGCCCCTACAGTCTCGCGGGTACTCCTACGCGTAAGGAATCTCGGCGATCAGCCGGGTCAACCCAGGGTCAACCCGGTAATCGGGTGTTGCATAAGTGTGTGCGGTTGAGGTTTGATGTAGAGCATGTCAAACCGTTGCCGTATCTCGATCTCGATCGTTTCCGCGCTGGTTGTGTTCCTAGCGGCTGCCTGTGGTCCGGGCGGCGAGGAGCCGCCCGCCGAAGAGGAATCCGCGGCCAAGCAGTACCTGGCTTACTTCGGCACCTACACGCAAGGAGACAGCGAGGGCATCTACGCCTATCGCTTTGACTCCGGAAGCGGCGAGATGACCTCTCTCGGCCTCGCGGCGGAAGTGGCGAACCCGTCGTTTCTCGCCATCCACCCCAACCGGCGCTTCCTCTATGCCGTGACGGAAGATTTTGAGGGCGGGGGCGCCGTGAGCGCTTATACGATCAACCACGATACGGGCAAGCTGACGCTGCTCAATCAGGTATCGTCGAACGGCAACGGACCGTGCCACGTCAACGTTGACTCCACGGGCCAAATGATCGCCGTCGCCAACTACGGTGCCGGCAGCACGGCGTCGTTCCCGATCAAGGAAGACGGCAGCCTCGGCGAAGCCGCGTCGGTCATGCAACACGAGGGGTCGAGTGTCAACGAGGCACGGCAGAAGGGGCCGCACGCGCACTCGGTCAACTTCGCGCCCGACAACCGCTTCGTCGTGACCGCGGACCTGGGGACCGACGAAATCTACATCTTCCGGACCGATCCGGAGACGGGTACGATCGAGCCGAACGATCCGCCGACAGCCAAAGTGCATCCGGGCGGCGGCCCCAGGCACTTCACCTTCCACCCTTCGGGGAAATACAGCTATGCGATCAACGAACTGGATTCGACGGTGACGGTGTTTTCGTATGACACCACCGGTGGCTCCATGGAAGCGATCCAGACGATCAGCACGTTGCCGGAAGAATATGAGGAGACGACCCACACCGCCGAGGTCGTCGCGCACCCGTCCGGCAAGTTCCTGTATGGGTCCAACCGCGGGCACGACAGCATCGCCGTCTTCTCGATCGATCAGGCAACAGGGAAACTCACATCGGTCGAGCAGGTCTCGACGCAAGGCAAGACGCCCCGGAACTTCAACCTCGATCCGACAGGCCGGTACCTGTTCGCCGAGAACCAGGCGACAGACGACGTGTTCCAGTTCAGCGTTGACCAGGAGACCGGCCGGCTCACGCCCACCGGGCAGAAGCTGAGTGTCGTCGCGCCCGTGTGCTTGCGGTTTGTCGAGTTGGATTAGGTGCGGGATCCGTCAAGGGAAGCCGTGGGCGTGGCGCGCCACAAAGGTTGTTCCCTTTCTACGTTAGTCCGCCTAACATCGGCGATCAGCCGCGAAGCGCGACTCAACGAAGATGGCCCGCCGCTGGCGCGCCAAGGCGGGCCAACCAGCAAGACAACCGCGCTTCGTCAGCTGCATCGCCTTGTTGGACGGCATCCTCACCAACCCTCCCACTCCCGGATGTGGTTCTTTACACGTTCCGTGAAGGCCCAGCCGGCGATCGTTGGAGGATCAGTGCTCCAGTCCACGAAGTCGCTTCTGATGGCGCTAACGAAGAGCCGGGAAAGTCGTAGCCTGTTTCAATGCATAGGTAGTGGCAAAGAGGAATCCTCCCGGGGGCAAAATGCTGAGAGCGGCCACGCGGTCGGCTCAGAGCCAATCCCAGGAGGATTCCATGCCAGAACCCTACTACATCGGACTCGATGTCCATAAGAAAAGCATCAGCTTCTGCATCAAAACCGGGGACGGAACGATCGTCCAGCGCGGTCAGGTCGCGGCCACTCGCGCCGCCCTGACCGCTTGGGCGTCAGCCCTCGAGCGCCCTTGGGTGGGCGCGCTCGAAGCCACCCTGTTTACCGGCTGGATTTACGATCACCTCCAGCCCTTCGCCCAGGAACTGCAAGTCGCACACCCGGCCATGCTCAAGGCCATCGCCTGCGCCAAGAAGAAGAACGACCGTCTCGACGCCACCAAGATCAGTGACCTGCTGCGCTGCAACCTGCTGCCGCGCTGCTACGTGGCGCCGCCTGCCCTGCGCGAGTTGCGGCGCGTGCTGCGCTATCGCAATCTGCTGCTGGGCGAAGCCGTCCGCATGAAGAACAAAATCAGCGGGCTACTGATGGAAGTGGGCGAACCCTACGATGCCCGGCGGCTGCACGGGCGCAACTATTTCTACTCCTATCTCGACAGCCTGCGCGACACGCCCGAGTCGGTGATCGAGCTGCTCGCCATCACCCGCGGCAGCCTGGAAATGTTCGATCGTTTGCAGCAGGAGTTACTGCGCGGATTGCGGCGCCATCCGCTGTTGCGGGAACGCGTCGAGTTGCTGCAGTCGATTCGCGGCGTGGGGGAGGTGACGGCGTTGACCTGGGCGCTGGAGACCGTCGAGCCCGAGCGCTTCGGTTCGCTGGGCCAGGCGGTGAGTTACTGTGGGTTGTGTTCGGCACAGCGCGAGTCGGCCGGCAAGACGCAGCGGGGACCGCTGTCGAAGCAGCGCAACAAGCATTTGCAGCGGGTGCTGATCGAGGCGGCGAAACTCGCGCCGCGCTGGAACCCGCAACTGCACGACGTCCATGAGCGGGAGTTGACGCGCGGGTCTCGCAATCGCGCGACGTTGGCCGTGGCGCGCAAGTTGGTGGCGTATCTGCGGGCCGTGGACACCAGTGGCCGCGCGTTCGTGCCGCGGGTTGCGGCCGAGGCGTAACGAGGAGAATTTGCTTTTTTTCTGTTAAAAGGAGAAACGAAGAGTTTCATCGACGCTGTGCGGTGTCACGAGCGGCCCGCCGGTCCTCGCCTGTTGGGGACTACGCGAAGGAGTTTGCTGGGAGTTTCCTGGGAAATTTCTGATGCGTCCGTATCTCTGTTGGGGACTACGCGAAGGAGTTTGCTGGGAGTTTCCTGGGAAATTTCTGATGCGTCCGTATCTCTGTTTCGAGGCCGACGGGCCTGAAAACCCAAACTGAATCTTCCGCGACGGTCCCCCGGCCGGTACGGTGGGGCGACCCGATGCGCGCACATAGATGTCTGGTCACGTGACTCGTTGACCTTGCGACTTGATTCGCAAAAACGCTCGGGCTGCGAAGCGTCACTGCTGAAGACAACGCCCCCGCTGACGGGAGGATTCGGATGACTGCGTCCATCCTTGACAGATACCTATCATGGATGTCCCCGACTTCTCCCGACTTCTCTGGACGGGCTCGGGAGCGACGCTTTGACCTTTGCCCTTGGGCAGTTTAAGAAAGGAATGGACATCTTGGTGAGCTTCGGCCTTGCTATCCTCGAAGCTCCCGCCCCTGCTCCGAACACCGAGACTGAAGACCAAGAGGATGAATGACTAGCCAGTAGCGAGGACGCGTTGATACCGAGATGACTGGTAGCCACGCCAGGGATGACCATGTTCTGTATGAGGCTCGGAGTCCTCTGATTCTTAGAGTGCTCATCCTTGCTGCGTGTATTGTTGCTGGCGTGGCAGTCATCCGATTCGTTCCGGAGATGCTTGCCGCTCTCGACGTGACGAGAATTGTCGTGTCGGTAGTAATCCTGCTCGCTGTGATCGTAGGCACGATCGAAACATTTCTTTCCTTCGTAAGATTCTGCGAGCACAGAATTGTTCATAGAAACCGCTGGGGGAGAACTCGATCGCATAGGTACAGCGATGTCATTGGCTTTAGACAGCCGTCTTGGAGAAGGGTCGAGATCTCATTCGAAGACCGGAGTCGCGTGTCGATATACCGATCTGATGGTAACCCGCACGAAATAAGGAGCATCCTAGAGCAGAAAACGGGTGACAGACTAGGCGAAGGACAGTCTCCCTAATTCCTTTCGACCACCTGACCCCTTGGCATATCGGTGGCAGGTGGCATGTCGCTTCGGGGCTGCTAGCCGCGCTGTGTTCCACGCCCCGACGGCTTGCTGGGGGGGGGGGCAAGTCCGGGGGTTGGCAACCCCGTGCCGGTATTGTTGAGGCTCGCAAGATACAGTGATCTTGGAAGACGGGCACGGCATGCCGTGCCCCTACAGGTGAACATGGGTCCCTGTCAGCATAATTCGCGAGAGTCAGTAAGGCGCCGCTGCGCTGCTTGGAATCGTGTTTCGTTTGGTGGAGGCGTTTTCGCGAGCGAGGATTGACGCAGTAGATCCGGGGCAGGGTGGCATGCCGGGAGAGCAAGTTTGTGGGGTGAGGTACCGGGTTCGGTGCAAGACGGCGTGCTGTTTGGGGTAGCACGCATGTATACTGTGGCCTTGCCAAAGGCCAAAACGGAAATCCTAGCTTGGTCGTGAGATCCGCTGAATGCAAGTCGACTTGAATGACAGAGTAGCTGTCGTGACCGGCGGTGCTCACGGGATCGGCCGCGCGATCGTTCAGGACTTGGCCGCCAATGGAGCGAGGGTGGCGATCGTCGATATCGATATCGAAAGCGCTGAGAAAACCGTCCACGAGCTTGCACAAAGCGGTGCATCCTGCCGGGCGTTCGAGGGCGACGTGTCCGACCGAGACCGGATGCGGGCCATCGCGCAAGAAGTCGCCGATCAGATGGCAAGGATCGACATCCTCGTCAACAACGCCGGGGTCAATACTCATGGTGGACGGCTGCCGATCCACGAGTACTCGTTCGAGGACTGGGACCGCATCACCCGAATCGACCTCGACGGGGTGTTCATCACCAGCCGGTCGTTCATCCCTTTTATGCTTCAGAATCCCGACGGTGGCCGGATCGTCAACATCAGCTCGGTCGCCGGCTTGGTGCCTCTGCGGCTGCAAAGCGCGTTCGTCGCGGCGAAGGCGGGTGTCGCGAACTTGAGCCGGTCGATGGCGTTGGAGCTGGGGCCGAAGGGGATTCTTGTCAACGCCGTTCTGCCCGGCTCCACACTGACGCGCGGGACGGAGAAACTGTTCTACGGCGAAGACGGCGCGTACACCGAGAATGCCGCGAACTTGCTTTCACACATCCCATTGGGGCGCCCCGCGCGGGTCGAGGAGATCGCCCATGCGGTGCTCTTCCTGGTGTCGCCCGAGGCCAGCTACGTGAACGGATCGATCTTCGTGGTGGACGGCGGCTGGACCGCCGGTTACACCCGAGACTTCTCGAAAAATCTGCAAGGAGAGAATTGTGGCGAAAATCAGGGAGTTCAAGGGCTACCAGGGAGAGCCGCCCATCAAGAAGCCGAAAAGGAAAGTGCAACCAAACGTCGTCTCGGTGAAAGACGGCGTACCGGTCAAATACCGCGGCTGTGACGGGGTGGGGGTGCGCGTCGTCCACCCGGCCAACCCCAAGGCCCCGGCGAAGAACCTGGGGCTGGTGATGTTTTACGTGCCGCCTCACGCGGTTCTCGAGCCGGGAAGTCACTGGACCGAGGAGTGCTATGTCATCGTGCGAGGACGTGGCACGATGACTCTCGCCGGCAAGAAAGTCGAAGTCCAGGCCGGAACCTTCATTCACCTGCCCTCGTGATGCGAGCACGGAGTGGAGAACACGGGCGAGGAGACGCTGGAGATGCTGATTTGTACTTCACCTCCGAATCCGTGAGCATCGTTCGATCATCTGGCCGGACTCCCAGTTCTTTTCAGTAGCTTCCAGGTTTGCTGACCTCCGGGCCTTATCCAGCAACCCCCGGTGCTGACCCCATGCACGGACGGTCGGTTTGCTGGAAACGCTACGGCGAGGACAAGAGCATTGAGCGGCGGGACTCGCAACACGCCGCACGGAACACGGGAGGATGGACACAGCCGTTGGCGCCCACGGTTCGCCCATCGGCAGTACCACGTTCTTCGGGAGGCGCAAAGCACGGCAGGGGCGTCAGGCCAGGCGTAAGACGATGACGCCCGCGGCAACGAGGCAGGCGGACGCGATGCGGCGCGCGCCGAAGCGCTCTTTCAACACCAGAGACGAGAGGGCGGCGGCGAAGATCACTCCGGTTTCCCGCAGGGCGGCTACCGGCGCCAGCGCCGCGAGGGTTAGCGCCCAGATAACCATCCCGTAGGCGGTGAGCGACATCGCACCGCCGGCCAGGGTGGATCGCCAGTTCGCGCGCACCCAGTTGACGGCGACGGGTCCGCGCCGCCACCAGGCGATGGCGGGAATCGGGATGCCGTCGAGAACGAACAGCCATGCGATGTAGACGTGCGGCGTCCCCGCGACGCGGGCGCCCAGGCCGTCGATGGCGGTGTAGACGGCGATGAAGAGCGCCGCGACAAGCGAGTAGACGACCGGCCGGGGGTTCCGCGCGACGGGCGATCCGCCACGAAACGCCAGGCTGGCGACGCCGAGGGTGATCAGAAGGATACCGGCCAAGGCCTGAGCCGTCAGAGTTTCAGCGGCCAGGGAAGGCGATAGGGCCGCGACGATCAGCGGCGCCGTGCCGCGCGCGATGGGATAGACCTGACCCAGATCGCCGTGGCGGTACGCGTTGGAGAGGAACACGTAGTAGGTGGTATGAAGAGCAACCGAGAGGAGCAGGTAGGGCCACGTGGAGGACGAGGGGAACGGCAGGAAGGGCAGTACGGGCAGCACCAGCACGGCGGCCCACGAGGAGATGGCCGCAAGAACGATCAGCGGGTCCCCTCTCCGCTTGACGAGGGTGTTCCAGCCGGCATGCAGCAGGGCGGAGAGCAGAATCAGACCAATGACGTAGGTGTCCACTGGAGGGGATCAAGCGTAGCAGGATCGGTGGGAGGGAGGCCGCATGCCTCGGGCTCAGGATGGGGGTCGAGGGTTAGCCTTAGGGTTAGGGCATCGGCATATACGGTTCCGTATCTGAGCGGCGCATCCGCCGCCATCCTGGGCGGGTGGGCACCGGGGGCACGCCCCTATATGGCCACCCGAAACGTAACTACTACGTCGACGTTCATTCGATCCCGCTAGCCGCCGCAGCGGGGTCTTCACGTTGCCAACCCAGCCAATCCGCCGGGTGACTCCTTACTTGCTCCTCGAGGCGTCTGCAAAACTCAGCGACACTCTCTCTCACGAACTCCTTGCGTTCCAGATCACGGTCGACGCCCAGAGGCGACTCGATCACGACTCGATACCGAAAAGGCGCCAAGCGAATACTGTAGGCCGTCAATAACTCGGCGCCGCTGCGCCAGGCCAGTGCCGGCGCCCCGGAAGCGAATTCCACTGATCGTCCCAACACTTCTCCGCCGATGTTCTGACGGCCCTTGTTCTCGCCGACGATCGAGACGGTGCAATTCTCGCCAAGCCCCCGCAGCAATCGCCGTACATAGCCCAACCGTCCGTCCATTGGAATCTGAACGCGCTGCTACACGTGCGTATCCTCGGCCCGACGGTACAACCGCGCCGACCACCGAACGCCAAGGCGGCTGCGGTCGGGAGAACCGTGTCCCTCATTGCTCAAGTGAAGAGCCGCAGCCCCGTGCCGGCGGAGTCCTTGCAAGAAGACAGAGTTTTCCGTGAAGCGCGTTCGCCACAGCACCGCCCCGTGGCCTTTCGATAAGGCTGCGTCGAGGTACTCGCGACCTTCGATTTCAATCTCCGGACGCCAACCGCGCGGGCCAACGCTCCGAAACCGTCCCCACCACAGTTCCACCAGTAGCCGGTAGTGGTCCTCCGCAACTCGAAGGCTCTCTGCTTGCGAGAGGTCCGCTAGGGCCGATCGAATCAGTGCCGCCAGGTTCTGAACGCGATGAGCCCGCAGGGAAAGAAAGCGCTTCTGAGCAAACTCGATCCATTGCCGGTCCCAACGTCTCGGAACGAAGATGGTGAGCAGATAGCCGGCGATCATGATCAATAGCAACGCCAGGTCGTGAGTACTGATCCACCGGCGCTGACGATTTTTCTCCATCGGCGGGTTAGAATGCCTAGCTAGCAGCGTTCCGGTCCACTACTCCAGCGCCCGAATGAAACGGTATTTCTACGAAGGTCCGGGCGAGAGCTTCGGCACCGAACCGACCTCAATCCGTACGTCGTCCCCGAAAACCAGGCGGCAGCGCCACAAGACTTCCGGGCAGGGGTCCTCGGCGCGTGGAAGTGGCTCCACCGTGATGCGTATGCTGTCGCGTGCCGTTTGAACCACTTCGAAGCGGCCTACTCCCTCCACTTCACGCACCGCTTGGAAGGTTTGTGTCGGGTTGATCACGCGCCCGCCGCTTAGCCTGATGAACTCGGAGGCCCGGCCCTGTAGACTCTCAATAGCCCCGAATGAAATCCGGCATGGCGGCGGAGATGCGGGAAGCCGGGCAACATCTCCCGTTTCATAACGAATGTACGGCATGGCGAAGGAATGGAGGGCGGTCCCAACGACTTCACCCTCTTCGCCAGGGCCGGCCGGCCGGCCGTCTTTCAGCACTTCGAGATACACCGAGTCGTCCATCGTGTGGTAGCAACCACAATCCGCGCACCCCCAGGCCATCATGTTGAATTCATGTGCGCCGTAGACATCCACTACGCGGGCCCCAAACGCCTCCTCGATACGTTTGCGAGTCGCGGGCGCCATCGCCTCCGACCCGCAAAAGACAATCTTCGTACCGATCGTCCTGAGTTCTTTGCCGGTGTCTTCAGCCAACACCATCTCCAGTACGTTAGGACGCGCCCGAAGGAAATCGGGGCGAATGCGGACCAACTCGCGTACCATCTGCTTGGGGTCGAGAAAAGGGTCCATGAGAGTTAGTGGGAACAGGCCCAGCCGATGCGGCAGGACGCGCCGCGTATCGCCAATGCCCACGTTGACGTTGCGGTGGTGCGGCCGCACTCCAAGCTGAACACCCGCCCGCAGCCTGTGGAGGAGCAAGACCTGATCTTCCCACCAGGTCCGTACGACCAGATCCGGCCGGCCCGTGGAGCCTGAGGTCCTGTGCCTTGCACAACGCCGCCAGTCAACACCCCTCGCCATCTTGTCTTCCATAGGAAGAACTTGCCGCTGCCGCTTCGTCGTGACCGGAATCCGCCCGAGATCCGCGGCGCTCCGAATCTCTTCAGGACGAACTCCTGCCTCTTCAAACAGCCGCCGATAGTACGGCACGTTGTCCCAGGCGTGCTTGACCAGTTTGCGAACCCTGCGATCGCGCCATGCTCGAATCGCCTCGGGATCAGCCCACGGACGACCCCAGAACCCTAGCCACTCCCGCAACATGTCCCCTTCCGACCACCTTTGAGCAAGCCGTCTATTCTATCTTGTATCCCGCCGCGCCCCAAGCGACGGCATTGTCAAGTTAACGGCGATCGGCGACATTCGGCCGATGGGATCCCTGTATCGACGCCACCGCTTTCCGCCCGAGATCATCAGCCATGCCGTTTGGCTGTACCATCGGTTCACGCTGAGCTTCCGCGACGTGGAGGACCTTCTCGCGGAGCGTGGCATCACCGTATCCTTAGACACAGGCTTGCCGATAGTAGTTGAGCATTCCGCCCAACCGCTGGCGGCGCTCGATCGGAGCGGCCTGATCCGTGCTTGCCACTCTGAACGAACGAGGAAATCCGAATCGAAAGATTTTTCTTTGCAAAACCCGCATCTTGGTTTACTATGAAGTCGCCGACAGGCGTCCCCGGTACGACTTGAAAGGAGCGAGTATGTATACGCTGACTCGAATCCTCCCACTCCACACCCTGCTACTGAAGCAGCTTCCCGCGCTCGGCGGTGCTCTCATCGTCGCGGAGGTGTTCTACAAGTTTCACAGTTTCACCTTGGAGTGCCTGGCCTTCTTGGCCACGTGGTACGTCTTCGACGCCGCGATCAACGTATTCGGCCCCAAGGGCCAAGACACGTAGCAGTCACAACGTCGCGAAACCGTCGTTGGCAAGGAGGCCCTATGCCCCTGGTGAAGTTCCCCTACGAACTGAGAAAAGTGCCGCGCTCGGTACTCGCCCCGGCCGGGTATAGGGCCGCCCTCGAGTTGCGAGCGTCGGATGGCAGCACCCAAGTTCTCGACGAAGAGCGCGTCGAGAGATTCTTTCATCGTGGCGAGCTCAGGGCAATCCTGAAAACCGAGCATCTGTTCGGCTCCGACGTCCGGCTGCGAATCACACGTTTCGCCCAGCCGGAAAGCCCGGTATTCACCAACTACGTCCGGCTTGCGGGCCCGTCATCGCTTCAGAAGAAGAGCCTTGGGGTGCACCAGTTTCTTGATGGCTCCTGGCGTGTGTCCGGGTCAATCGTACGCGCCGCGGGCTTCCAGCTTCCGCTGGACAAGTTGCGAGTCGTGTTGGAGGTCCGCTCGGGAAAGAACTACGAACGGTTCGTGGAGCTGGGTGTCGCGACAGGCGGCCTGTTCACCTTCGCCGGGGTGCGCATGCTTGTGAACCCGGGCAAAACTTTCGATCTCCGCGTGCGAGTTCTGGATGTGCAGAACGTCGAGGTGGGCCGTTACTACACCCTGACTCAGCCGGGAAGCGTGAAGAACGACGCGAACATCCGGATCGGTCTGCCGTTTCTCAATCTCTGGCGAGAGTTTCAATCGACCCATCCACGCCTCGCCAGCCGCCTCGAAAACGACGTCCGGTTCGATCCGAAGAAGGCTCACCGTACCGGCGACGCCTTCGTTGCGCTACGCCGCTACGACATCAAGCGCACACACCAAGTGGCCGAGGGCATAGTCACGAGGTCCAAAAAGGGGCCGATTGGCGATCCGGACTGGGTCTGGAACGTCAAGCTCGACCGGCTTTACGACTCTCCGGAGGGCTTCCAACTCCCGAACGAGAAGAACCGGACAAAGCATGGCGGATTGCACGTCGAGGCCTGCCGACTGCTGAGCCGACAGGTTCTTCGGGATGGAGTACGTGCCGGGAAAGAGGACAGTCCGGTGCCTGTCGGCGAGCGGGTTTGGATGTTGGGCACACACGTCTTTGATGACACGCGGGATTTCAACTCGCCCGACCACGAGCACTTCGAGCTGCATCCGCTCTATGTCATGCAGCCCTGCATGGGCGGGTGGTTCCACTTCGCCGTCTTCGAGTCGATCGCTCTTGCGCCACTCGCGAAGCAGTTTATGGAGCGTGATCGCGACTGGCCCTGGAAGTCGTCGAAGGCCCAGAATTACCTGGAAGCCTATAGCAAACCTGAACCGAAGAATCGCACCGGCCCGACCGACTGGCGGACCGAGATTGCGACGAGCTACGAGATAATCTTCGATCATCTTCGGGGCGATACCGACAAGCTGGCTTCCTTCTTTGCACGGACCTCTCTGCGTTACGATTCACTCGGCGTGGATGTCGGCACAGCGGACACGCCGACGGCAGCCGCTTATCGCAAGTGGGCCCGCGAGCGCGTTGAAGAAGATCGTCCTCAGGCGATTCTGGAAGCGCTGCTCCGACGCCTGATGGCGTTGTTCAAGTTCCTCTACGGGCCCAGCTCCTTCGGGCTGAACCCAGTCAATGGTCCGGTGCCGCACAGCTTGCTGCGTTGTGTCCACGCCATGGAAGCTTCCTTGGCCGCTGAGGCGACGGCCGGGCGAGTAGGCGAGTCCAATGCCCGCATCTCGGTCAACCGGGCAACCTCCAAGCGAACGCAAGAGGTTCAGAGACAAACGCGTGAACTCTACCAGGCTGTATTCACAGACCTGACCGACCCGGCCTCCCGGGGAAGGTTTTTTGCAGCAGCGATACAGCGCTACCGCAATTGGGCCGTTCGGACGTCGCGGCCGTCGGAAGCGTGGTCGGCGGCGAAGCTGCGACAATTCGGTTCGGACGAAAGCACCGACCAACTACTGAAGGAACTTCGCCCCCGCGTCGACGAATTCTGGAAGGTGCTGACGCCCCACCGAGCCAAGTAGGGCCAAGCTGCGCGGCGCAAATAAAATCCGTCCGAGCCTCAAACTGCGGTTTTCCCCAGCCAATATTCATAATGCAAACCGCCGAGAATTGGTCTGGCTTCGAGGCGTAGTAGGTACTGTCAATTAAGCGAAATCGCGGCGATGTCATGCCAGAAGCAGCCCGTCGCTGGACCAAGAATCAACAACGTACGGCTAGCGAGCTGAGTATCGTGCTTCTCTCGGGCCGTTAACTTGACAGGACCATCTCCGAGGCCAGCGACCGGATCTTTTTCAGATCCATCTTGCCTGACCCGAGCACAGGGATCTCGTCGACGACGTACAAGCTCTCCCGCTTCGGTATCCACAGTTTCGGCAGTCCGCACTCTGCCAGGCGCGAGGACAGTTCTTCGCTCGATACGCCGAGTTCAGTGTAGAAAACGACGAGCCGTTCGCCCTTGCGCTCGTCCGGCACCGCCGTAACCGCACTCGGCTTGCCCCCCAACACGCTCGTGACGGCTTCCTCCACTTTGATGTGCGGGACCATTTCGCCGCCGATCTTGCTGAACCGCGACAAACGGTCGGTGATGCGTTGAAAACATTGAAGTTCCCGGAGAATGTTGCGAGGCCCGGTTGCCATCCATCGGGCGGCATTTCAGCTCGGATGGCGTCGCGGTTGAACCACCGAGGACCCGCTGGGCTGAAGGGGACTGTGGATGATTTTGTAGCTGTTCAACCTAGAACCGGCAGGTAGGCGAGGCAATCGGCAAGGCGGAGGTTGGTGCCGACGACCCTGCCGTGGAGGAAATCGCGAAAGATCCAGCTCAGGATCAGTCGCCGCCGGCTCGGTGAGCCCAACTGCTCCGCAGTGGCCGCTACGCGCTTGAGAAAGCTGCTCGCCGCTTCCAACGCCCGTCGCAGTTGGCCCGCTTTGGCGTGCGAACTCGTGATCGTCAGCGTCGTCTGCCGCCCGTGCCGCGTGCGCCGCGCAAGGCCGTGCAGCCGCAAGGGCCGCGTTGTGATCGCTTCGCCCTTGCCGCCCGCCGCCAACCGCGTGAACAGTCCCCACCAGTTGTAGATCAACGCAATCACGCCCGCCATCACCCGGCTGCGCTTCAACTCGCGCGTCGTGTAGCCCGTCCAACCCCACTGGTTCTTCAGCTCGTCGAAGTTGTTCTCGGCGTCGCCGCGGTCGCGGTACAACTGCGCGATCGCTTCCAACTCCTCCTCGAGCGACGTCGCCAGCACGACCTACTCGTACAACACGCCGCCTTCGACCCCTTCGCTCAGCCCCAGAGAAAGCTGCCGCGGTTGTTGCCTATCCGCCGGCTCGAAGGCCAACGAGTCGCGCCCTTGCCGCCGCCATACCAACACCTGCCGGCTGCGGCTCCAACCTTGCAACTGCAACTCGCCGCGCACGCCTTGCCAACCTTGTCCCGCCGCAACCGAGTCGTCTGAGGCAAACAGCCGTGCGATCAGCGCGATCCGCCGCTTGACTCCGCGGCTCTGGCGCCGCCGAAACAAGTCGTCCATGCCGCGTTGCTCGGCCCCCAGCATTGCTGGCTCGGCGCCCCAATGGGCATCCCCGCGCAGCAGCTTCGGCCGCCGTGCAGGCCCCCGCTTATCCAACAACGCCCATAAGCGAGGCTGCGCCTACGACGGCGCCGTCTGATGGCCCGGCTGCACGTCCACTCCCAGCAACAGCCGTATGTTGGCCGCCATGTAGGCGTGATAGGCGTGCGACGGGCGCCCCGGCTTGGCCGGGTGGCAGCCCAACTGCGCGCCCTGCTGAGAGCCGTAGAGCGGCTATTCACGAGGGCGGTTGACGTTGGCGGTTTCACGCGACGAAGCGAAAACGTGGGAAAACTTCGCACGATCGAGCGCAGCGAAGGGATGCAGCCCGTCGCGCGAGTCGCGGCTCCGCCGGTGCGCCACGTTCGTCCCAGGGTCGAGTTGGGCGAATTTCCCGACGGCTATGACCGCAATCACTACCCGACCCTCACCTTTGTGCAGGAAAAGGTAGTGATCGCTTATCGCTCCGGCGTGCTGCCCGCCGACCAAAGGGTCAAGCTGCTGGCGATCCCGGAGCAGGATATTTACCGCTAGCTGCCCGTGTGCCGCGCCTATCCGTTTAGGGTGCGGAGCCCTTTCGGGACATCAGGCTGGCCAACGTCCCCACGGCGAGGCTCACAACCAACGACGCCGGGCTGACCCACATGAAACTGACAGGGTCCAGCTCTTCGCCGGTACTTACGTTCATTCCGAAAATCGGGCCTGAGAAAGCGATCAGGGTAGCCGTGGCCACGCCACAGAGGGCT
This sequence comes from Bryobacterales bacterium, assembly GCA_965261065.1. Taxonomy (GTDB): domain Bacteria; phylum Acidobacteriota; class Terriglobia; order Bryobacterales; family UBA6623; genus JAKZVK01. The sequence continues at coordinate 2,443,157 of OZ253444.1, forward strand.
CCCGCCGCCGCCCCGAACGGCGTCGCGAAGGGAACGAAGCGAGCGAAGAAGAACAGGGCGAAAATCGGGGCGGTCATGAGCTCAGAGACTTTCCCCGTCATGGCGGTGAAGTTGCCTTGCACGTCGCCGATGAACCACGCACTGCCAACGACGACGATGGCGCCGATGGCAACGGCGATGAGCTTTACCACTAGGAGTTCGCCTCTCTGGGTCTTCGGCTGCTTGTCGAAACGCTCGAGAAAGTCGACCGTGATGACTGCGGTCATCGAGTTGACTCCCGAATCGATACTCGACATGGCAGCAGCGAACATGGCGGCCACGACCAGCCCCGAAATGCCGACAGGCAAGTCGAAAGCGATGTAGTGGGGAAAGATCTGGTCCGCATTGTCCGCCAACGTCATGCCGGCGGGCAGCGCATCGGGATGCGCCTGAAAATAGCCCATCAGCGAAAGACCGACGTGCCACAGTGTTGCGCTGACGGCGAGCGCGACGATCAGTTGCATCAGAAAGGACTTGCGCGCCGCCTTGACGCCGCCGGTCGCCATAAACCGCTGAATCGCCGTTTGGTCGCCCCCCGCGGTGCAGACGTACCACACGGTCACGCGGATGACTTGCCCGATCACTGACACGCGGGTCTTGGGGTCGAAACTGAGCAGCGGCTGGTGGTCCCAGTGTGGCTGCCATTGGCTCGGGTACCAGCCAAAGCCGCCCATCCTCATCGTTACGGTGGCGATGACGAGCAGTGCGCCGCCCAATAGCAGAATCGTCTGGATCAGGTCGGTAATCACGACGGCCCGTAACCCGCCCAGCGAAGTGTAGGTCACGGAAACGATGGTCGTCACAAGCACGATGAGCGGGATCGCGTCTTCACCGACCCCTAACATGACGGTCATGGCCGCAGCCGCCGTGTAGACAAGCAGCGACATCCACATCAGCCGCAACACAAGGAACATCACCGCCGCCAGCAGCCGAACGCCGATACCGAGTTTCTCCTCGAGCAGTTCGTACGCGCTGGTCACCCGCTGCCGCATGTAGATGGGAATCACAAGATAGCCGACGATGAAGAACGTGAGCGGAAACGTCACCATATACGCGATGCCCATGGCGGGGCCCTTGCCGATCATCTCGCCCGGTGAGGACAGGTAGGTGATGGTGCTTAACAACGTGGCAAACAGCGAGACGCCGATCAGCGTCGGACTCATCTGCCTGTCGCCGACGAAGTATTCCTGCGTGCTGGTCTGTCTGCGGCCGTAGTACCACCCGAGGCCGATGGTGCCCGCGGCATAGAACGCGATGATCATCCAGTCGATGGATTGGAGTCCGGCGGGTGCGGCGTCTTGAATCATGAGTCTAGGAACGTTCGCCCTTCAATACCCTACTTTGTACACAACGTATTCTCCATCGCCTACCGTCACTCTCAAATAGCCGCTCAGTTCCCGGTCCAACTCTTCGTCGCCCGTGTCTACGAGCAGCGGTCTTCCCGACAAAGAGGCCAGTTTCTCTTTCGTCGCGATCACGATGACGTTCTCGCGGCCGATCTCTCGAATGACACGTGGACTGAGCTGCTGGTTTCCCCGGCCGAAGATGTGACCCTGGCCCCCGATGACTGTAACGACAATCTTTGCGTGCTGTCCGGTGATGAGATCCAGGAGTTGTTTTTCAGCTACGTCTCGGGCCACGAGGTGCTTGTCGCGAACGACATCCACACCTAGCAACGTATGTTCGAGGCGCAGCGACTCCATGATGGCTCGCGGCGTCGTCCCCGGACCGATGATGAAATAGCACTCCGGCTCTTCCATGGAATCGACCACGTCAGCGGCGATCGATTGAAGGGTCGCTTTTTCCGTCTGTGCCCCTCCGGCCTTCGCTGTCTGAACGTATCGCTGTTCTTCAGGGACTCGCAGATAACCGTACAGTTTGGCCGAGACGACACCACGTCGGAAGGCTGCCTCGTCTATATCCATCACCTCCGCTTCGCGAAGATTGATCAACTTGCCTTCCAAAACCAAGCAGGCCAGTTCTCCGGCGCTCCTAGGTGTGATCGCATAGACGGCGGAATGGATCTTCACGCCGGCCGGTATGCCGAGGGCCGGTGCCGTGTTCCGCACCGCGTCGTGGATATTGCGGGCCGTACCGTCACCACCGGCAAACAGCAGCAGCTCCGCGCCCTGCGCCGCCATTTGCTGAGCTGCTCTTTGCGTGTCCTCCGCAGTGGTCTCGCCACTCCGAATGGAGCCGATGACCCGCGGAGAGAAACCTGCTTTGCGGCAAACGTCCTCCCCCATCTCGGCGGGATACGTTATGAGCTCGATCGTATCTTTGATTTTCGAAAGGACCTTGAGAGCTTCCATCGCCCTCCTCGGGGACTCGGGTGTTGCGCCCAGGCCCCGGGCTTCGCGCAGGATTTCCCGGCCATCGCTTCCTTTGAGACCTACCCGTCCTCCCATACCCGCGATTGGATTGACAATGACTCCCAGCTTCTTCATACGGGTGTCACGGAGAGGGATCGCCGCGCCGGACCTCTTGCCGACCTGGTTCTTGCCGTCTTCGAATCCTACTGGATTCCCTTTTTCTTCTTGTACTGTCTCCAGGTCACTGCGATCCTCTCCGGTTCATCGATAGCCGGTGCCGAGACCTTGTGAACGACCGAGTTGTAGGGCGCATTCTTGACCAAGTCAGGATCCTCGTAGGCCTCTTTAGAAATCTGCCGTAGCACCGCGATGTATTCGTCGAGGTCGTCTTTCGAATACGACTCACAGGGTTCTAGAGTGAAGGGTTCGGGCACGATCCAAGGGTGGTGGCTCATCCAATAGTGCTGCAGGCCATAGTCGGCCATTCGGCGCATCACATCCTCCGTCCCCACGCCGGTGTCGTCCTTCAGTTTGTCCCAGGAGTAGCGAATTTGCTCAAGCCTCCGTTTACCCTCCGCATATTGCACGACAACACCCGGAATCTCCCTGAGCTTCTTTTCAAGGTAGTTGTTGTTGAGCACCGAGCATTCGGCTACCTCGCGCAAACCGTCTGCGCCAAGTTGCATAATCCAGGCGTAGCCTCTCAGAACAATGGGGGCGTTGCCGAAGAAGCATCTCACCTTTCCAATGCTCTCGGGGCCGTCGTGCTGTAAGAAATACTTTTCCCCGTCAAACTCTACCCTCGGGACGGGAAGGAATTTGGCTAGGTCCTTCGTGACACCGATGGCGCCCATGGCCGGTCCCATCGAAGCGTGCGGCGTCGAAAAGGTCTTGTGGGCGTTGAAGTGGCACAGGTCGAATCCGGCCTCCTTGGCCCGAGCGATCCCAAGCATCCCGTTGGCATTCGCTTGGTCATAGGAGCACAGCGCCCCCACCTCATGGGCGGCGTTCACGAACTCGTCAATCTTGGGGTTGTAGATCCCGGTGTCCTCTGGGTTGGTAACAAAGATCCCCGCTGTTCGATTCGAAAGGGCCGCCTTGATAGCTTCCAGGCCCGGATATCCGGCCTCGTCCGGCATAAGCGTGATGACCTTGTAGCCCGCTGTCGCGGGTGAGGCTGCATCGCAAGGATGCGAAAACAAGGTGGTAATGATCTCGTTGCGGCCACGATCGCCCCGCGCCTCGTGGTACGCCCTCACGATAGAGGCGTTCGTGAAGACGCCTTGGGCTCCGCCACTCGGTTGGAACGAAAAGGCGTCCAGGCCGGAGATCTCCTTCAGGAACTCTTCGAACTTGTAGTACATCTCCAGGATGCCCTGCATCGTGTCTTCGTCTTGCAACGGATGAACGTCCACGATTCCCGGATGGTTGGCACACAGGTGCTCTTGCACTTTCGGGCTGTACTTCATCGTGCAAGTCCCCTCGCTGATATCCACCGTCATATCACACCCCATCGTTTCCTGCGAAAGACGCAGAAAGTGACGGAGGACTCGGATCTGGTTCACTTCCGGCAGGGCTGGCGGCGTTTTTCGCTTGAGGTTGTCAGGTATCATCGAGATTCCATCACCGACCTGGTCTCGAATGCCCGCTTCCGCCTGGGGGACCAACACCCCCCGCTCACCGGGGACGGTCATTTCGCAAATGATCTCCTCGTCCCATCGGGCTTGATGAAACTTGCGGAGAAGTGTCGCTTTGTCCCTACTCATGATTCATGCTCCTTGACCGAGCGGCGTTTCCTAGACTACTCAGTCACCATCCGCAACGCCTCGGCCAGTCGATCGACATCTTGTTTCGTCATGATCTCTGTAACGCAGTACAGGCTGCTTTGTCCCAGCTCTGGGAATTCGTGAGATAGGTCCTTGCCGCCAAAGATCTCGTGCTCATTGAGAAGGACCTTGTTCACGTCCTTGACGCTCCGGCCTGTGCCATCGAAATTGACTAGGAACTCTTTGAAGAAGGGCGTGTCGAACACAACTCTGAGTCTGTCGATTCCCGAGACCTGCTTGGCGGCATACTGGGAGGTTTGCATGATCGTTTGGCCGATCTCTTGCATTCCCTTCGGCCCTAGCAGCGACAGGTAAACGCCTGCCGTGATGGCCCACAGCCCCGTCGTTGTGCCCGTGTACTCTTTGCCTTTTTCGCGCGAGCCGTACGAAGTTCTGTCGAACAGTACCTCGCCGAAGCCGTACTCGCCGTCCTTGACCGTCTCGGTCAAGCCGAACATCAGGTTCTTGAACTCCGAGACGAAACGCATATCGTCATGGGTGGCGATAAACCCGGCTTGTCCGCCACCGCAGTTCAAATGTAGGCCGAGGCCGTGCAAGTCCCCGCAGGCGAGTGTCGCGCCATACTGTGCCGGCGCAGCCATCACACCGAGGGAGATCGGGTCCGTGTAGACGACGAACTCCGCGCCGTCGTTACGGGCGATGTGCCCAATCTTCTCCGCTTCGGCCTCGAGGAATCCAAGATAGCCGGGATTCTCGATCAGCACCGCAGCCGTGTTGGAAGAGACCTTGGACCTCATGTCGTCCAGGTCGAGCAGTCCCGTGCCTGGCTCGAAGTCGACCAGCTTGATGTCGAGGTACGGATCGGGGGCGCCTTTGAGGTAGTTCCTTATCACCATCAAGGTTTCCGGGTTCATCGACCGCGGCAGCAGCACCTCTCGTCGTCCCGTCGCCCTGCCCGCCATTCGCAACGACGTGGCAGCCGCTTGCGCGCCGTCGAACAGAGGGCAACTGAGCACGTCCATATCGAGCAGTTCGCCCATCAAGCTGGCGTACTCGAAGAGAGCCTGCCACTTGCCGTGGTCCGCGTAGGACTCCCCGACGTAAGCCGTAAGAAACTCTGCCCGGCCGGCGATCTCGTCACAAACCGCTGGGACAAAGTGTTGCGCGCAACCAGCACCAAGGAAGTTCAGATGCGAAGAACAGTTTTTGTTACGATTCAGCAGCTCTTCGATATGCCTCTTGATCGAGTATTCATCGAGAATTGGCTCCGGCAAGTTCATCTTGCCGCTGAACCTTAAATGCGGTGGGATCTCGGCGTAGAGATCCATGATGTCAGCAGCACCGACTTCCTTGAGCATGTCCGCTTTCACTGCCGCCACGGAGTTCGGCACGTATGGATGCACAAATGGCTTCTCACTCATAACAGTTCCCAATTCCCATCAGAGCCAATCCTTCAACAAAAAGTAAGCATGAAACATGCAGTTGCTAGCTCGCGACGCCACACCAATCCATGGCCAACAATGCATAGGTCTTGGTGGCGACCATCAACTCGTCGATCTCCACATACTCATCCGCCGCATGCGCGACAAAAAGACTGCCAGGGCCATAGACAATACTAGGGATTCCCCGTGGATTCAGAAAAGCCGCGTCACAAACCGCATAGAAGCCGGCCATCGCAGGCGGTCCGGCAAAGCGTGTGCCCTCCGCGGCCTGCTCATGCGCGGCAGACGTCGCCCGGCAGATGGCGTGCTCTTGCTCTACAACGAACGCCGGCGAGTTCACATTCCAGTCGAGTTTGGGAGGCTGGTCGCGCAGCCATTCGTCCAATTGCGACGCATGCTGAACGCAGGTCTCAAACTCCCTCTTGACCTCGTCGGGATGGTACCAGATGCAGTATTCAATCGTGCAATAGTCCGGGACAAAGAAGGGCACTTCCACGCCGTGAGGTCCGCCCTTGATCACGCCGGGCAGCATGGTGAAGTGGCCCGGCTTGAAGAGCTCATGCTTCTTCGTGAGGCCCCATTCATCTTCCAGTTTGCGGATGGCGTTGACGAGGAAGATGCCTTTGTCGATAGCGCTGACGGCGACCTGGGCGCCCAGACCTCCCGCGCGAAAGGTCTCGCCGCGCGTCGCCGCGTGACTGGCCTTCCCTTCCACAGTCACGCTGACCCACCAGAGGCCCGGTGAAGCCGGCACCACCGCCAAGGGATGAGGCGGCGCTGAGGGTTCGGCCACCACAGCGGCATCGGCTTCGTACCCGTGCTTGACGATATCTCCTGCGCCGATGGTGGTGCTGTCCATGTTCTCTTCACCCACCGTGGCGTTCAGAATCAAGTCACCTTTGAGCCGGATACCGGCCTTCTGCAGGGCCTTGACCGCCACGGTCTGTGCGACGACCGGACCTTTCATGTCGCACGGGCCGCGCCCATAGATTCGGCCGTTCTCGATCTTGCCGCTCAACGGATCTCCGGACTTCCAGTGCTCGGCGAGACCGGTGGGAACCGTATCAATGTGACCGTTGAACAGAAGCGACTTGCCGTCCCTAGCACCCTTCCAGATCCCCGCGAGGTTCGCCCGATTCTCTGCCACCTCCCACATGTCGGGTTCGAGGCGTAGCTCTCGGTACTTGTCCGCCAGATACCGATTCGCCTTCGTCTCGCCGCCGATCTCCGCCTCGTAGTCAGCGCCCGGATATCCGGGGTTCACGCTGCGTACCTGCACCAGCTCACTGACCACTTGGACGATCTCGTCCTTCAGGCTGTCGATCATCGTGAGAACGTCATTTCTCTGCTCTAGAGTCGCCATGGTGATGGCCTCCTCCCGAGGGTCCGCCGCCTTTGATACCGGGTTAGATGCTTGATCACGAGTGACGGTCGAGAGCATCTCCGCTGTTCGTCGGTGCTCGCCGGCTTGACCTCACCACCCCGGGGGTGGCTCCCAGACAAGCGCCTGCAGAGATGCACTCTCCGGCGCGTTGCCCAGGTCGTCCATCTGATAGTACAGAGTCAGAATCTTCCCATCGCGGCGCACGAGAGAACTCGGGTAGCCGGTATCGCGATTGGGCGCCTGCCAAGCGAGCGCGAGTTTGTCTTTCTGTTTCCAGGTGGTCCCGCCGTCATCACTCAGCAATGCCTGCACGCCCATCGGCCGGGTGCGCTGGCCGTGGGTCATGATGATGCGGCCGTCAGCCAGCTCGATGAGGTCGGCGGGGTGTTCGCTGTCGAAGGTCACCCGGCGCGGCAGACTCCAGGTCTTGCCGTTGTCGGTGGATTCAGAGAGGTGGATCGATCCCGCCTTCAGAGCGGTCGACGGCGCGCATGGCAGCCAAGATCTTCTTTTCTTTCGTCTGCAGGAAACCTACCTCGCCAAATCCATCAGACATGAACGAAACGTCATCCCAAGTCTTGCCACCATCCCATGAACGAGAAGCATAGGCGTAGTAACGACCCTCCTTGGCGCCCACATCAAGAAGATCATCCTCGGCATAAATGTGCATCAGAAGCCCGCCGTCTTCGATGTTGATGATCTTGCCGTAGGGAGAGAGATCTTGCGAGGGGAACTTGTCGATCTTAGAGGGCGGCCCCCACGTCTTCCCCTGATCGGTGGACCGAATCACGTAAACGCCGTCGATCAACTCCTGCTGCCGCTTGCCCTCCGGGCCATATCCCCTCGTGATGACGTAGGCCAACACCAGGGTGCCGTCCTCCGCCACGCCAAGGGCCGGTTTCGGTCGTCATCCGGCCCTTCGACCGCCGTCTGCGGCGCGGACCAAGTTTCGCCGTCATCACTTGAGAAGACCAAATCCAGCCTGCCTCCGCGGCCCATGTGAGCGCCTCCGCCCCGGATCACCGCCACGATGTCGCCGTTGTCGAGGCGAGCGATAACGGGGAAGTAACCGCCCCCTTTGACGACCGTGGTCCTTTTCGCAGGAAAGGACTGGAGGCGCAGAATCTGGTCGGGCCGACCCACCTCGATGACCTGAGCGGCTTGGGCGGCCGAGGCCTCCTCCGTGGCGTTTCCTACCGGGCCTTGCGGGGCGCAGCCACCCAGCGCCGCTACGATGACAAATGTAAGTCCGGTGCGATCAAACCCGCCGCGATACGACCCACGTCGATAAAGCACGGTCCCTCCTACTTGCTTCACAGCTCTTGGCAGCTACCTTGTACGCGGACTAAGCCGCCAACCGCGCCCAATAGCAGTGGGTCGAATCGAGGTCGCCGCCATAGTAGACGATCATCACTTCGCCGTTGGGCAGTGCTTCGCAAAAAGGTAAGCCAAACGTCCAGCGGCCCATATCGCCAAGCAACTCACCGGTATCGGCCATTTGATGAGTTTGTTGTTTCTGATGCTCATAGAGCACGACTTCACTCTCGGGCGTGAAGGGCTGATCCGTACCCGAGGCCAAGCGGGCTCGAATCGACTCACTGTGAAAACGATCCACCCACGCCAACACAACCCGCCCGTCGGCAAGAATCGCCGGATGGGACGGCTGGTCTGTAACACCCAAGTCTTCGGGATCGGTCCAGGTGGCGCCTTCGTCAGAGTTGCGGCGACGCTGAATGTTCTGGTAGACCTTGGTTTCGGAGTCGTACAGCCAGGTGAAGGTGAGGATTTGCCCGTCTGCTGTCACCCCGGCTCGCTGATCCCAATTGAAGTACCGTCCCGTTGGATCATGCGTCGTCCGCCGGGCGTCACCCCACGTTCGACCTTCATCGCCGGAGTACAAGTAGGTCACCTTCTGGCACCACTTCGAAGCATCTTCATACTGCTTGTTCGACTCGATGCTCAGCACCAGACGTCCGCTGGGCAACTTCAGAATCGGGTTCGTCAGGCTCGGCGGGCCCACATCCCCTGGTGTATCCACCGTGCGCCAGGGCGTCCAGGAGAGGCCAAGATCGGTCGACTCCGCGATCAGGATGCGCATGGGCAGACAACCCTCGGTGGCTTCGTTGAACAGGGGTTGCCCCGGGTACGTTTCCCGATCAATCCATAGAGCGGCCACCATCAGCCGATCGGCGTCGAGAGGTGTCACATAGGCGACTCGCAGCGAGCCCCGGATCCCGTCAACCAGCGTATCGAATGGTTGCCACGGCTCGGTCCAGTGTTGGCCGAGATCGGTCGAGCGACGCAGCTCGATGGTTTCTTCGGCTGAGTCCTTTTTCGGACTGACGCAGTAGGCAGCCAAGAGGCTACCGTCGGCGAGCGGCGTGATGGCCGGGAAATGCGAGATCGCCCGGCTCGTCTTCGGCATCCCTTCGTTTAAGACCCCTCGGTTCACGATCGGCATAAGACATTCCCCACGATGCTGGCGAGAGGTTCCCTAGTCTAGCAGCCCGTGGTGAAAATCACGCGGGCCGCGTTACGCGCTTCGAGAAAGGGAAGCGGTGATGGAGAAAGCGAGCAGCGGGGCCAAGACGGGGCGACCTGGCTGCATGCCGGGGCGCGTAACCCGCTGGGCGGCGGACGTTTGTGACCGTCGGCTTTGTTGTTCGTCGGAGAGGATATCCCGTATCATCGTCCTTCTCAAGCCTCGCCGAACGGCCGCAGCAGCCCGCCGCGCGACCCACGCGACTTTTACCATGGGCTGCTAGGCCACCCAAACCGTAGCGGACTGCGGTTGCCAGATGCAACTATCCGAGCGCCGCGATTCGGTCTTATGTTAGGATTGGCTTGACTACGTTGCCGTGCACGTCGGTGAGGCGGAAGTCTCGGCCGCTGTAGTGGAAAGTTAGTTTCGTGTGGTCAAGGCCGAGCAGGTGAAGAATGGTGGCGTGAAGGTCGTGGACGTGTACGGGTTTGTCGACCGCCGTATACCCGAAGTCATCGGTCGCCCCGTAGGTCATTCCGCCCTTGACCCCTCCGCCGGCGAGCAGAACGGTAAAGCCGAGTGAGTTGTGGTCGCGGCCGTTATGGAGCTGGGACGTCGGCTGAATCTGAACCGCCGGCGTTCTTCCGAACTCACTGCCGACGATCACAAGGGTCTCATCAAAGAGACCACGGGCTTTGAGATCTCGAACCAACGATGCGATCGCCGGGTCCGCGTCCGCTGCCAGGCGCTTATGGGCCATGATGTCCCCGTGGCTGTCCCACGGCTGGACTTTGCCGAAATAGACCTGGACCATGCGCACGCCTTTCTCCACCATGCGCCGCGCCATCAGGCAGCCCCGGCCGAAGTCACTGTCACCGTAGCTGTCCCGGGTGGCCTCCGGCTCCCGGGTGATGTCAAATACCTCCGGCGCCTCCGTCTGCATGCGAAAGGCAGTCTCCGTCGCCTCGATAGCGGCCTCGAGTTGCGAATCGGCTTCCCGGCTTGCGAGATGCTTCCGATTGAGGCGTGCGAGTAAGTCGATCTGCCGGCGCTGCACGTCGAGGCTGAAGCGCTCGTTCCGGATGTAGCGGATCAGCTTCTTGGGGTCCGTCTCTTCGGTGCGAATATGAGTGCCCTGATAGACGGCCGGCAAGAAAGCGGATTCCCAGAGCGGCGGTCCCACGGTGGGCACGCCGGGACAGAGGACCACGAAGCCAGGCAGGTTACGATTCTCCGTGCCCAGCCCGTAGGTGATCCATGAGCCCATGGAAGGCCGGCCAGGCTGGATCGCGCCGCAGTTCATCATGAACAGCCCCGGCTCGTGGTTGGGGACATTCGTGTGCATCGAGCGGATGACGCAAAAATCGTCAATCAGGCCGCCCACCTGGGAGAACAGTTCGCTGACTTCGATACCGCTCTGTCCATACCTGCTGAAACGGAACGGCGACTTCATCAAGTTCCCGACTTTGCCGTCATCAGCGTCTGTCTTGGGCGTGCCCCCCGGCATCGGTTGTCCATCGCGTTTGGTGAGTGCCGGCTTGGGGTCGAAGGTATCCACCTGTGACCAGCCACCATTCATGAACAGGAAGATTACGTTCTTGACCCGTGGGGTGTAATGCGCTGGCTTGGGGTCAAAAGGACCCGTGGTGGCGCCTGCCGCGAGATTCGCGAGGCCCAGCATGCCGAATCCGCTGCCAAGCTGTAGGAGTAAATCGCGCCGGCTCAGCAAGCGAGGAGGAGCCGGGAAATGAATGGCCATGGGTTAGTCCACGAATGCAAACTCGTTTGAGCTCAGCAGGACCTGGGCGTATTGGGTCCATGCAGCTTTTCCGGCCGAGCGGAGGAACTCCTCACCTGCTTGAACGTCTGAGGGCGTGGCCTCCCTCCCATAAAGAACCCGATGGGCTTCCTCGATCATCGCGGCACTGCTGCCCGCGGAGGCGAGCCGCTCCGCCAAGGCGTCGGAGTGGTTTAGGATGAACTCACTGTTTAGAAAAAATAGGCGTTGTAGCGGAACATTAGTGACGGTGCGTTGGGCATTGCTGACACTGGGATTGGGGTAATCAAAAAGGGCCAAAGTCTCGTTCGGTCTAAAGCGTTGAATTCTGACATAGACGGTCCGCCGGTAATTATCGGGACCTAGTTCTTGGGAAGCTCCCCCAAGCTTTGGGTCAAGCCGGCCTGAAACAAACAAGGTGGCGTCGCGAAGGGCTTCGGCATCCAGTCTTGAGCGAGCGGCGCGCCAGAAAAAGCGATTGGCGGGGTCGGTCGCCTCGTTGACCTTGGAGTCACCACTGCCGGCCCGGTAGGTTTCGGAAAGAATAATCTCGCGGATGAGATTCTTGACCGACCATTTGTGATCCACGAAACGCCAAGCCAAGTATTCGAGCAACTCAGGATTGGAAGGCCGGTCTCCCGTTCTTCCAAAGTTACTCGGCGTTCGCACAATGCCGTTGCCCAACAGGTGTTGCCAGACTCGATTGGCCATGACTCGAGCCGCCAACGGATGCGCGAGTATCGCTTGGGCCAACTCCAACCGGCCACTACCTTTGTGAAACAGAGCGGGTTGCTCCTCGCTCAGGACCGCCAAGAACTTGCGGGGGACCTCTCCCCCCTCTTGGAACGGATTGCCCCGGATGTTCAACTTGGCATTCCTGGGCTGCTTCCAGTCCTCGAGACCCGGCAGGTATCCGTAATGAGGCGGCAGCTTTTCTTTTCGTTCTTCTAACTCGGCCTGGAGTGATTTCAGGTGGCGTTTCCATTCGCCCTGCAAGAAACGTGCAAGCTTTTCATCCTGGTAGCGCAGCACCGCATCCTTACCGACGCCTAGGATCTCATTCCAGGCGACATAGCGGTCGCGGGCCATGGCTCTGGGCTCGATATCGGGAATCTTGAAACTGTCTCCCGAGGTGTAGCCGTTTGGCAGCCGGGGCAGCTCCCGTTCCTTCTTCGGAGGCAGCTTGGCCAGGAGGACGCGTACTTCCTCATCAATTTCCTCGTGTTCTTTGACGATCGAAACCATCAGCGCTTGATAGTGATCGGCGGCTTGACGAACCTGAGATTCCGTGGCGGAACGGTCAGAAAGGAGTGTCTCCCAGGCGTCCAGGTAGGGATGTTCCTCTTGTGGTTTCTCCAGATACTTGACCCAACGCTCTAAAGTCTCTCTGTCGAGTTCCTGCCGCCGAGCAACGTCGTCGATCCGGCACGCTTTCTCTTCCTCGCCGACCTCGCTTACCCGCAAGACCTTCCAAGAGGCTACCAGGTAGTCTGAAATGCGCCGGGTGAAGATTTCGGCCAACTCTTTGCTTTGATCATCGAGGAACTCTTTGATTTCTTTTTCAAGCTCCTCGATCTCTTTCTTCCGCCGCTCAAAATCCTTGACGATTTCGTCCGAGACGAGGGGGTAGCTCTTATAGTGAACGCTCGCGAAGACCCCGGCCAGGCCATAGTAATCTTCCATGGAGATCGGGTCGTACTTGTGGTCGTGGCACCTCGCACACGCCGCGGTCAAGCCAAGAAAACCACGCGATACCATGTCCACCCGCTCATGCCGCTCATCCGCGCGAGCCTGAGGAGGATGAGAAATGCCGTAGTACCAGGGCCCCAGCCCAAACAGGCCCAGGCCGCCCAGCAGCTCGCGATTGTTCCCCGGCATGAGGTCAGCGGCGATCTGGGCCTTCACGAACACGTCGTACGGCATGTCCGAGTTGAAGGCCCCGATCACCCAGTCGCGATAGCGCCAGGCCTGGGGGTATTCCGCGATTCCGACGCCGTGATAGTCATTCTCGCCGTAGCGGGCCACATCGAGCCAGTAACGGCCCCAGCGCTCCCCGAAGTGCGGAGAAGCGAGCAAGCCGTCAACGACTTTCGCAAACGCCTGCGGGGAGTCGTCAGACAAGAAAGCGCTGACCTCCTCCGGAGTAGGGGGGAGACCGATCAGATCGAAATTCACGCGGCGAAGCAAGGTCCTCTTCGCGGCCGGAGGGTTAGGCTTCAACCCGTTCTTCTGTAAGCTTCGCTTGACCAACCGGTCTATGGGCGAGGCTTGGTCAATGGGCGAGGCGGTGTCGACCAGCGGTTTCTTGATGGGCTGGAACGACCAGAAGGCCCGGTCTTCCTGGGTGATCACCGTCCCGTCAAGCCGCGTGGCTTTCTCCGGTGCGTCTGGCCAGACGGCACCCTGTTGGATCCAAGCGGCCAAACTTCGAATCTCTTGCGGGCTTAGCTGCCCGGACGGCGGCATCTTCAAAGTCGCGTGAGAATGCCGTACGGCTTGCATGAGCAGGCTGGATTCCGGATCCCCCGCGACGATGGCCGGCCCCTGGCTCCCGCCGCGCAACAGGCGGTCACGGGAGTCGACCCGCAGGCCGGACGTCTCCAATTCTCCATGGCAACTTGAACACTTCTCCGACAGCAGCGGCCGGATGGTGCGTTCGAAGAATTGCGCGGAGTCTTGGCCCTGAGCGTGGGCGGGATACAAAAAGACGAGGGCGCAGAAAGGCACCGTCCACCGGAGAAGGAATAAGGTCGGAAGAAGGCTTCGCACTCGTGGCTCCGCCAACAGTATGGCACACACGGGACAAGCAGCGATCCACGTCACCGTTTGGTGGTGACCGAGGCCAACAGTCTTCGAGTAAAGTAAACTAGTGCATGAATCGGTGGTATCTCTTGTCCACGGCACTCTTCGTGTTCCTATTTGCGGTCCTGGCCGGCCCGGCGCTACGAGCCGGGGACAGCGCTTCGCTTCCCTTGGTCGAAGAGGCGCGGTTCGAGCAGGACGTGCGGCCTTTGTTTGAGACCCATTGCTACGCCTGTCACGGTAGTGGCGTCAAGGTCGCCGGTTTCGACCTCGAGGCTTTGGTGGGAGATTACCGGCATTCGGTGATCACGGACTTTCGCCGCTGGGAAACCGTTGTGGAGCAGATCATCAGCCGCAGCATGCCGCCGCCGGGCCGGCCGACGAAGCCGACTGACAATCAGCGACGGTTCCTCACCGCCTGGATCGATCGTCAGCTCGAGACCGCTGATCTGAGTCATCTCAACGAACCGGGCGCGCCCGTCGTCCGCCGGCTCAACCGCGCCGAGTTCCGCAATACCGTTCGCGATCTAACCGGGATTGACTTTGACGTAACCGACTACTTGCCCGCCGACGGCATGAGCGCGGACGGCTTCCCGAACAATGGGAACAGCCTTTTCCTGTCTCCCTCGGATTTAGAAAAGCTGGTGGCGGCCTCGGAGGAGATCTTCGCGCGCGCGGAGTTCTCACCGACGAAGGGAATTCTGTTTCGGGAAGAGCCCCCTGAGCCGGTTCTCCACTCCGAGAGAGTGCACCACGCCGCAAGCGAGTTGGTGGGGCTCTACGACGAGCTCGTGCGGGAGCATTTCGAGGAGAGGGGCGAGGCTCTGCCGCGCTATTTCTCGGCGGCCTGGGAGGCGAAATACCGGCGTAGTTCGGACCCGCAGTTCTCTCTTGCAGCGTTCGCCAGGGAGCAGTCCGTTCAACCGGCAATTCTTGAGCGGCTGATGGGGTACCTCGATCTCGACTATGAGCACCTGCTTAAGAAAAGTGACGGCGTCGACCCTGAACAGTTCAGCGAGTTCCGGCCGCACTTCGACGCTCTCTTCCAGCCGTTTCAGTCTTTGCGGGTCCCCGAGAGCGATGCCGATCTGGCGGACCTGCGAGCTCAGGCCGTTGAGGCCGCGGAGCGATTCAGCAAAGTGCTTGCGACGTTCCGGCAAGACCTCGATTACCTCTACTCCCTGGCGGGCGGAGATCATAGCCACCGGTTCGAGGTGGACGTGAGCGGGCGGCCGGTCGTTTATCTGCTGGTGACCGACGCCGGAGACGAGAACGAAAACGACTATGCGGCCTGGCTGGACGGCACGTTTGAGTTTTCGAATGGCACCCGTCGCGCGCTTGCCGACTTGGAGATGGTCGAGTCGGTTTCCGCGGACGGCAAAGTCGCGCGCAACGTGAACAGCCGCGAGGAACCGCTGCACGTCTTTGTACAAGCGTCGACCTTGCGGACGGTTCGCACGCGTCTTTACGAAGAGCCCCACCGGATGACGCGGGACCATCCGCTCTATCGTGACAACACGATTGAGTGGGAAGACGCGTTGGCGGTGAAAGCGCCCTCTCTTCTCGCGTTCCGAGTACCCGAAGGCGCTGTCCGGTTCACCGTCACGGGCGCCATGCAGGACATCTCCCGCACCCGGCCGGCCGAGGAGCGGCGCCAATGGTTCGACGACGGGATGGTGCAGTTTGTCGTATCCACCCAAAGGCCCGCGACGCTCGACTTCGTTCCCGGCGCGCGCTTGACCTTCTCAAACCGGACACAGTTTCGCCAGTTCCGAAAGTATCTCGAGGACTTGGTCAGCAGCTACTTCCCGAGCGTCGAGCGCTGGACTCAACTGGCCACCGAGCAACCAGGAAAACCGCTGGAGAGCGGGGTGTTCCACTTGCCTCCGGAGCAACTGGCAGCGATGCTGCCGGCGGATCGGGGCCGAGAACGAGAGGAGCTTCTTCGCCGCTGGGAGGACTACTTCCTCTTGAGCGCGGAGCCGCGGTTTGTCCGCGAGCGCATCGACCGGGCTCTGAACTGGGAACGAAGACTGATCGCTAAGG
Organism: Bryobacterales bacterium; assembly: GCA_965261065.1. GTDB lineage: Bacteria > Acidobacteriota > Terriglobia > Bryobacterales > UBA6623 > JAKZVK01. The sequence goes on from OZ253444.1 coordinate 2,459,228, forward strand.
ACTACAAAGATCGGATCCTGACTCTCGAGGAAACAAGAGAGCTGGCAGGGGACGAGGCGAAGGCGGAGGTCGCGTTTCTGGACTGGCTGTTGCTCGACGGCCAAGGGCACTTGCGCTCGGCCGCCGGGCGCTCTCTGAGCGCCTTCGCCGCCAAGGCGTTTCGGCGTCCCGTTGAGCCTCGCGAAGTGCGGCAGCTCATGAGCCTCTACGACGGCTACATGGAGGACGAAAGGCCCTACGTGGCGGACGCGGTTCGTTTCGCGGCACGAAGCGTGCTGGTGTCTCCGCACTTTTTGTACCTGGCGGAGGAAGAGCAGGCCGGTGTCGAGACGAGCCGGCTCGATCCTTATGAGTTGGCGTCGCGGCTCTCCTATTTTTTGTGGTCGACAAGACCGGACGAGGAGTTGCTGCGGCCGGCCGCGGCGGGGCGGCTCAACGACATCGAGGTTCTGCTGTCTCAGGCCGACCGCCTACTGCGAGACGAGCGCTCGGCGGCGCTGGCCGATCAGTTCTTCGGGAACTGGCTCGAGTTCCGCCACATTCGGGAATACGACGAGCCCAACCTGGATCTGTTCCCGGAGTATACGGACTCGCTGCGGGAGGCGATGTACCAGGAGGCGCTGCACTTCGCCCGCGAGATCATCCAGCAAGACCGCAGCATTTTGAACCTGATGGATAGTGATTTCACCTACCTCAACGAGGAGCTGGCGCGTCACTACGGGATCGCCGGAGTCGAGGGACCCGAGTTTCGCCGTGTGACGCTAGGGGACTCGCCGCGCGGCGGCGTGCTCGGAATGGCCGGCGTGTTGACGCTGACGTCGCACCCGGCAAGAACCAGCCCGGTCGATCGCGGCCTGTTCGTGCTGAAGAACCTGCTGGGAAGTCCTCCGCCGCCACCTCCGCCGAATGCGGCGAGCCAGTTGGACGCGAGCAAGCAAAGTAGTCAAGGTCTGTCGTTTCGAGAGCAACTCGAGATCCACCGTCGCGATCCGAACTGCGCCTCGTGCCATCGCAGGCTCGATCCGCTAGGCTTTGCGCTCGAGAACTTTGATCCGATCGGCCGGTTCCGGACGGCCGATCCCCAGACCGGCAAAGCCGTCGACACACGCGCGTCGCTTCCGGACGGCACGCCGCTTGGCTCTCTGGAAGACGTGAAACGAGCTCTGCTGAGCGGCCGGGAGAAGAAGAAGTTCGTACGCCATTTCTGCCGGCAGTTGCTGGCCTATGCACTTTCTCGCAGTCTGACCTACCAGGATCTGGACACGGTGCGTATAATGGAGACGAGCTTGGCGGAGAATGGCTATCGCTTCTCGGCGGCTGTGCGAGCCGTTGTGGAGAGCCGGCAGTTTCGTTTCCGGCCGGCCGGCGGCGCGGAAACGGAGCGGCAAGCGCAAGCTTTCGAGACGGGAGCACCAGGGCGATGAGACACGACTTCCGATCCATCGGTAGGCGCCGCTTTCTCAAAGGGGCGGGCGTCACGGTTCTGCTGCCTTGGCTTGAATCGCTGCCCGCCTTCGGTGCGACTCCCGGCGCGACCCCGGGTGCGGGTGCCACCCTACGGACCGCAGGGCAGCCTCCAACGCGCTTCGCCTCTTTCTACTTCCCCAACGGGGTACAAGTCACCGAGTGGGGCGCAACCGGAGAAGGTGACGGACTGCGGTTCAAGAAGGTCTTAGAGCCGCTCGAGCCGGTGAAGCGCAAGGTCATCGTGCCGTCGGGACTGTGGCACGAACGTCTCGATAGCCGGGGTGCGCATACAGGGAAAACGTCGGGGTTCCTGTCGGGGATCGAGAACTACAAGTTCGAGGGAAACCGCCTGAGGGTGGGTGTCTCGATCGACCAATTGATCGCCCAAAAGATCGGCGGGCAAACGCCGCTCCCGTCGTTGTGTCTGGGGATCAAGCCGGACTCGAAGATCGATACCGACTACTCGTCGGTCTACCGCTCGTACATTTCGTGGAAGTCTCCGTCGCAGCCCGCGGGCAAGGAGATCGACCCGCGCTTCGCCTTTGACCGGCTGTTCGCCGACAAAGAGCGGCAGCGGCGCAACAAGGGCATCCTTGACGCCGTACTCGAGCAGGCGAATGACCTGCAACAGAAGGTGAGCCGCGCGGACCGTGACAAGCTGGACGAATTCCTCACGTCCGTGCGAGATGTGGAGAGCCGCATCGAGAGGGTCGAGCAGGCCGACGCCGAGGGGCAGGAGCCGTCCCCGGTTGAGCTGAAACGTCCCGATCGAATGCCGCAGCACCGCCAAGAGCATACAAGGCTGATGCTCGACTTGATCGTGCTGGCGTTTCAGATGAACAAGACGCGCGTCGCGACCTTCATGTTCGACAACGGGGGCTGCAGCGGCAACTTCAGTTTCTTGCCGGGCGTCACCGAGCAGTGGCACGCGACGTCCCACCACCAAGACAAGCCGGAAGTCATGGTGCAGTACGAGGCCATCAATCGTTGGCTCGTCGAACAGTATGTCTACTTCCTCGAGCGGATGGACTCGATCCAGGAGGGCGAAGGCACATTGCTGGACCATTCGATGGTCGTGATGGGCTCCGGTCTCAAGGACGGCAACAAGCACACCTGCCACGACATGGCTCTCTTGTTGGCCGGCGGCGGCGGGGGCACGATCCGCACCGGGCGTGCCATCGTGTATCCGCGGGATACAGCGCTGAATCGCCTCTATCTCTCGATCGCCGAGCGGATGGGGGCTCCCATCGAAAGCTTCACCGATGCAACCGAGCCGCTGGACCGGTTGACGTAGTCCGGCTAGTCTCTACTGGAATATCGAGGAGATTCCTTCCACATAGGGGCGGGCCCCTGTGCCCGCCCTGATTCGAGCGGTTTGCCATGCCGCAACCTCAGCGGGGGCGATGAACCCGCAGACCATACACCGTGGCCTTGCGCAGATAGAGCTTCAAGCGCACGGAGCCCGCGCGCAGATGACCCTTGAGTTTCTCTTGATTCTCCCAGCGGATCTCGAGGGCATCGCCTCCCTGCTCGATCTCGGCGGACTCGTTTCGGGAGAAGCCTTCCAGGACGGTCCCGTCCTTGCTCAGCAACTCGGCGGCAATCGAGCCATCCGGTGATACATCAGCAAGGAGGTAGAACCGGCCTCGGTTGTCGGAGACGCGAAGCGGACGAGTAACCAGGTATCCTTCGCCATCCGCCCTCCGGCCGACGAAACCGCCGCGATCGAGAAAAGCGACACCGATCCCGCGCTGCCCTTCTCGGCTGTGAGCCGGGCTGTTGCTGCCGTGGTAGAAGATCGCCGTTCGTTGGCCGATCGTCGCGTCCGCGGCGACCGTGTAGATCGCGCCACCATCCCAATCGCCCTCGCCGCCGAGGGGCAGAAACGGCTGCCGAAATCGATGCCAATTGATTCCGTCGCGGCTCACGCCGAGTTGCCCGTACGCCTCATGGCTCTCTTCGTCGAAACCGGTCGTGACCATCACGTACGTTTGGCGCGCCAGGCCGAGCTTCCAGATGCCCGGTGTGTAGAGATGCCAGGTCGGCGGGTCCCGTTCGTCGGGGCTGTGAACCGTCGTCATGCGGGACCAGTGGAAGGTGTCCGGACTGGTGGCGCGGGCGACGCTGCGCAGCCCACTCGCGTGACTGCGGAAGTAGCCGACGTACTGCCCGGTCCGGTTGTCCCAGAAGAAGACGTTCTGGGAATCGATTGAGCCGGTCATGTTTCCAAATTCAGAGAAGGTCCAGTGAATCCCGTCGGGCGACCAGCCCATTTGCGCCGCGCGGCCTTGGAAGTCCCAGCTATGGCGCATCATCTTGTAGCGCCGGGCGGAATCGGGTTCGGCGTAGTCCTTGATGACCCAGTAGGACGGCGTTCCGCGGACGTTCTCTGATTCAACGAACAGGATGTTGTTCTCGGCCGAGCCGTCGAACTCGACCAAACCGAGCGCGGGCTTTTCCCAGTTGAGGCCGTCTCGGGAGACGGCATAGTGACAGGCGCTGCGGCGGACTCCCTCCTCAGCCGTGGCCACCATCTGGTACCACATCTTGTAGGCGCCCTCTTCCACGTCGTGGACGACGCAGGTGTAGTTCAACGAGCCAATCTCCCAGGGCTTGTCGTGAACCAGCACAGGGTTGCCGAGGTGCTTCTCGATCGTCGCGGGTTCGATCGCAACACCGCTCGATTCGGCGACCAGGAGATCGTCGTGCAGAAGCAGATCAACGCTGTGGCGCTCTGGGCCGAGGTACACAACCTCTTCTGGAAGGGAGGGGGCGCATCCGCACACTGCCAGCCACACCAGGCAAGCGCACGTCGCTTTCAGGGAAAGCCTGCTACGGTCCATCATGCCCGCTGATTGTACAGAAAGCGGACCCCGGTGGGCCTCGGGGCAGCGGTTGTGGCTCCGTCGGGCGGATGAGCCCGATATACTCTGAAGATACTTCGAAGGATTCTCCGCTAGTCCGGCCAACTCGATCGCTATGCGCGAGGATGCTTCAGGCTGCGGGTCGTACGAAGACTGAAGGTTCGACTTTCACAAAGGGAGAAACACCAACATGAATAGACGGATTCATTGGAAAACTTTGACGGTCGTGGCCGCCGCCATGGGAATCTTTGCCGTGGGCGCATTGTTCGGCCAGATGATCAAGCCCAAGAGCGTGATGCACGTCGTGACGATCAAGTGGGCTGATGGCGCTTCTCAGCAGCAGATCGCCGAGGCACTCAAGGGCGTTGCAACCATAGCCGAGAAGTACGACGGCGTCACGCGCGTGTGGACGCGTTCGATCAAGGCGCAAGGCCCCGAGTCAGGCGTGACCGCCGCGTTCGCGATGGAGTTCAAGAGCGAACAGGCACTGAAGGACTACGCCGGCAGCGACGTACAGAAGGAATGGTACAAGGTGTACCTTCCGGCCCGCGACCTGAGCCGGACTTTCGATATCACGAACTAGTGTCCGGGGGGCGACTCGCATCGCACCCCGAGGCCTACTCGCCGTCGCGGCCCTTGCGGTATTCGTCGCGCACCTTGTTCGCGAAGCGCTTGAGGCCGAGCCCGGCGTTCGCGATCTCGGGCCGAGCCTGCTGCCAAGCCTGCTTGGCGCGAGGCTTCACGTCGTCTTCCAGCACCTGCGAGGCCTTGGCGCGGGCCTCGGGGTTCTGGGCCCACTCCTGGGCGGCGCGCATCATCAATCGGCGAATCAGTCCCATGGCAGGTGTGTTCAGTATACGAAACCGGTCGGCCGACAGCGTCTGAGAACGGTCTGGCTACAGGGCCGTGCCAGTCTTCTCCGCTACCTGCCAACGTGGCTGGCCGGCAGAGACGCCGACCCGGAGGTCGGCGCTGCAGGCAGGAGGCTCGCGCCACCAGGCGTGCCCCGTCGTCGAGCTAGGCCCAGGCGTGATGCGATTCGGGCCCGACGCGGTAGCGGACGTTCAGCTCCGGCGTTTCGAGGCGTTGGTTGTCGCGCACCATCGACTCCAGGCAGCGGTCCAACATGCCGCTGACCAGCAAGGTCCGCTCGGCCGGATAGGGTGCCTTGCCGGTCGAGAACATCTCTTCAATGTTCGACGCCAGGCACGTCGAATAGTGGACGTTCGGGCCGGGGCTGCGCAGGAACTGCGTCGCGACGATGCCGGCCGGGCCTTTCAGTTCAGTTTCGCGGCGAACAGAAAATCGCCCACCGCGCCGTTGAGCCACAGCAGGGTGGTCCGTAGCCCGTCGTTGCGGTCGATCAGATAGGCGCGCGGCTCCTTGACGATCTTCGGCAACACGCCGCTGCCGAGCAGGTCCTGGGGCCGGGCGTCTTCGAGCGTGATGCCCTTCAGCTCATCGCTGCAAGAGAGGGCCGCTTGGAGGATTCGCTTCGACCAGCGCCCGTCTTCGCCGGCGCGCCACACGTCCTCGCCTTCGAGCAGTTGAACCGCCTTGACGCCCGCTTCCCCGCCCTGGCGGCGTTCGACCATGGCTTGCAGTCCCTCGAGCGCGTGGAAGTCGTGGGCGTCGGAGCCTCCCGCACCGGCCATCACGACCTCTTCAATCTTGCAGTCGAGCGGTAGTTCCAATTCCGGCAATCGCCACGTGACGGGGATCGACGAGCCCGCCAGCATGGGGAAGCCTAGACGCTTCGAGGCCGCGACCGTCTTTTGCGCTTTCTCGAAGCTGTAGGAGAGATGCTTGTCGTTGAAGACGGGAACCGCGCGGCCGTCCTGCTCAAAGACGTCCACCACCTCCTGGAACCATTCGTGCCGCGGGTAGAGTTTTTGCCCTTTCTCGTTCGAAGGGTAGTCGCCATGCTCGGCGATCAGCAGCACGGCATCGACCGCCAGCTTGTCGCCGCCGCAACGCAAAGTCTTGGCAATGGTGGGATACACCTTGAAGCCGAACTGCTTGGCGCGTAATGCGCTTTGGTCGCCTTCCGGGTGCTGGTCCACCCACAGCGAGACCACGTCCATGGCCGGGGTGTGCCACTCGCCGTTCATTGGGTACCCCACCAGGAACCGATCGGTGATGTGCTGCGAGTGGGAGAGATACGTCCAGATCGTAGTGATGACCGCGATGCGTTTGCGAGGGGCGTTGGCCGTGACGGCAGGCAGCGCCCGCGGCTTGCCGGTGGGAGTTGGATTCGGGCTCGTCCAGAAGGTGGATTCCTTTCGTGGCTCGTAGCGAATGTCGAGATGCGGTGTCTCCAATCGCTTCCCGCCCAGGTGTAGCGACTCCACACCGGCCGCCGTGAGGCCAGTCGTCAGAAGCGTGCGCTCGATAGGGTAAGGTGACTTTCCCGTCAAGAAGAGCGTCTCGGTGTGATGCGTGAGCGGGCTGAAGAAGTTGACGACCTCGCGCGGGTGGAGATACATCAAGGTCGAAACGGGCTTGCTCTCGTTCTTCAGCCTCACCGCGACGCTGATGTCATGGACGATACCTTCGACCAGCATGATCGTGGCCTTCAGCTCATCCGCGTACTCATAGCGGTAAGCGATCGGGTCCTCTACCAGCCCCTGCATCTCCTCCATGGTTGGCAGGTGATGATTGAAGCCCTTTCGAGCCGGCGTCAGCTTCAAGCTGCGGCACAGGCAAGCCTGGAACAGCTCGGGGTCCCACCCGCCTCCGTCCCACGATCCGGCCTCCATCGCGTTCCAGAAAGCGTCGCCGCGAATCGCCTGGATCGCCACGACGCCCGTCTCGCCCCCCTTGCGGCGTTCGACTATGCCCTGCACGGCTTCGAGCGAGTGGATATCATAGCCGTCCGGTCCGCCGACACCGACGGACACGGCTTCCTCAACTTCTGACCCCAGCGGTAATTCCACGGGAGGCAGGCGCGTCGTCACCGGCAGCGAGGACCCGGCCATCAGCGGAAAGCCCATACGCTGCGCCGTCTCGACCATCTCTTTGGCCCAGTCCCACTTCCATGAGAGATGCTTGTCGTTGAAGACCGGCACCGTCCTGCCGCTTTTCTCGAAGACGTCCACGATCTGGCGGAAGAACTCGTAGCGCGGCCAGAGCGTCTGGCCCATCTCATTCTTTGGATAGCGGCCGTGCTCGCCGATGAGCAGCACGCCGTCGACAGCAAGGTCGTCACCACCCAACGTGAGGGCTTACTCGATCGAAGGGTAGATCTTCATGCTCGGGAACTCGCTCGCCCGTGAACGGCTGAGGTCACTCTCTGGTTGCTGATCGACGTACAGGGAGACGAGATCCATCGGTGGGCGATGGTGGCGATTTTCCCAGCCGTAACCGATCAAATAGCGGTCGAGGATATGCTGTGCATGGGAATGGCGCCGGTATTCCGTGACCGTGGCCGCGATGCGTAGGCGGCGCTCCGGGCTCGGCGCGCAGTGTGTTGACGCGAGCAGGACGGCCGGGATCGACTGGAGCACCTCCCGCCGCGACGGCGTCCAAAGTCTTGAGTCACTCACAGCTCTGTCCCCTTTCGCTAGTACGGCACCGCCTCAGGGGCCGCCCGAGGCGGCGGTTGGAACGATCGCCCCAGCGCCAGCTCAATCCTTGCCGTACTGTTCCCGCCAGTCGAGCCCGGCGCGGCCGTTGAGGTCCCACACGACCTTGCCGGCGCGAAGCGTCAGCTCGCCCACCAGCAACCGCGAACCCATCGCGCGGGCTCCGCGGGCATCCAGAAAACCGAACGTGCCGTAGTCGAGCCGCAAGACGGCCACATCTGCCTCGGCGCCTTCGGTCAGGTGCCCATGCTGGGGCCGTTTGATTTGCATCGCCGGATTGATCGTCGACATCTGGATCACGTCGTAGAGCGAAACACCTTGGCTGAGGATCTTGGACATCACGTTCAACATGTTCTTCATGCCACGGTTCATGCTGCTTTGATGCAGGTCGGTCGAGATGGAGTCCGGCAGGAAACCTTGCTGAATCATGGGAACGGCATTCAGCCAGGAAAAGCTGCCAGCCCCGTGGCCGATATCGAACTTCACGCCACGCTTGCGCGCCACGTGCAGGAAAGGTAGCAGCTTGTCGTGTTCGTCCAGTAGCGGCGTGGCGGGCGAGTAGAAATGCGTGTACATGTCACCCGGGCGAAGGCGTTTGGTGACCAACTCCGAGAACGGGCGTTCCTCGCGGAAAGCGCCGAAGTCCACCATGACGGGAATGTCGGCCAACTCGCCTGCCTTGACGGCTCGGTCGACGGGGTCCCATTCGGGGCCGGCATAGTGCGCCGTCTTGACGCCGACGATGTGCTCGGAGTATTGCCGGGCCACCTTGGCCGTCGCCTCGGCGTCCATGTCCTCGCGGTCTTGCTCGACCTCGGCACGGCCGGCCATGCCCTTGCCTACGATATTCAGCATCGAGTAGACACGGGTGGTTGAGAGATCGATGATCCGCTCTTTGAACTCCGGGAAGTTACGCCAGCCCGAACTGCCCACATCCACCATCGTGGTCGTGGCGGACCGAAAACTGAATCCGTCGGGATGAACCGCTCGGAAACCCGCGAAACTTGTCGGATCGCCGTGCAAGTTTTCCTTGAGACCCGTTGCCGCGTAGACGTGCACGTGGATATCGACCAGACCGGGGACCACGTACAGCCCTGTGCAGTCGACCACCTTCCGCGCTTCGAGCGAATAGATCTGAGGAGCAACGCGAGCGATCTTGTCTCCGCTGATGGCCACGTCCATCTGGCGGTTGATCTCGTTCTTCGGATCAATCACGTGACCGCCCTTGAGCAGCAGGTCATACTGCGTTTGGGCGCTCAAAGTGCTGCCAAGCCAAAGGAAAACAAGTAAGACGTTCACCTTCATTGGGGCACTCCTGCGGGTGGGCTCACGTGCGCGCGGCGCGTCATCGACTGCCGAGCTATTCCATGAACCCTTGCCATGGCTGATACGGTAGCAGAGCCCGCCATCGGCGCTGCGGTGCAAGCACGGCACTTTCGGCTACAACGCCTTGGCGCAGCCCAGATCGGTAGAGTGTTATCTGTGCGGATCTCACGACACACGGGGCGGCTATCCGGCGCACTCCGTCCGACGCTTCGCCTCGTTCTGCAATCCGTGGTCCTGGTCTGCCTAACCTCGGTTGCGCTGCCCCAAGGGTACGCACCCAAGACCGTGGCCCAGAAGATGGACGTGGCGGACGGCCTTCAGGTGAAGCTGTTCGCTTCCGAGCTCGAAGTGCGGCAGCCGAGTCTGGTCAAGTGCGACGAGCGCGGCCGGTTGTGGGTCATCCAGTATCTCCAGTATCCAAACCCCGCCGGACTGAAGCGAGCGAAGATCGACCGCTGGTCGCGCACTGTGTACGACCGCGTCCCCGAGCCGCCTCCTCACGGCCCGCGCGGCGCTGACCGCATCACCATTCTCGAAGACACCGACGGCGACGGCCAGGCCGACCAGTTCAAGGACTTCGTCAGTGGGCTCAACATCGCCACGGGGCTCGCTTTCGGCCACGGCGGCGTGTACGTCCTACAACTTCCCTATCTGCTCTTCTATCCGGATCGCAATCGTGACGATGTGCCCGACTCCGACCCCGAGGTCTTGCTCAAGGGCTTCGGCATGCAAGACACCCAGTCCGTCGCGAACCATCTCACCTGGGGGCCGGACGGCTGGCTGTACGGCCTCAACGGAAGCACCAGCACGTGCAACATTCGCGGGATCGAGTTCCAGCAGGGCGTCTGGCGCTACCATCCGCTGACGAAAGAGTTCGAGCTGTTCGCCGAAGGAGGAGGCAACATCTACGGGCTCACGTTCGACCGCAAGGGCAACCTCTTCTACAGCTCCAACGGCGGAGCGCTGTTTTGGCACGCCGTGCAGGGCGGCTACTACCGTAAGAGCTTCGGCAAGCACGGACCCTTACACAACCTCTATACCTACGGCTACTTTCCGCACGTCAAACACAGTGGCGTCACCGGCGGACATATCGTTCTGGGCGGCACGATCTACGACGCAGACGCCTTCCCCGAGACGTTCCACCGGAGTTTTATCGGTGCCAACTTCCTGGGCCACTCCGCCTCGTGGTGGCGCGTGAAGCCTCGAGGCTCGACGTTTGAAGCCCAACAGGTTGGGACCCTGCTCGATTCCAACGACACCTGGTTCTCGCCGACCGACTTGGCGCTCGGGCCCGACGGCTCGATCTACATCAGCGACTTCCACGACCAGCGCACCGCCCACCCCGATCCTGACGCCGAGTGGAACCGCTCCAACGGCCGTGTCTACAAGATCGAGGCGCAGAACGCGAAGCCGATGCTCGGCCTTGACCTGGAGCGGCTGTCGAGCGCTGAGCTGGTCGATCACCTGACGCACCCGAACGGCTGGTACTCGGCGCAGGCACGTCGCATCCTCGCTCACCGCCGCGACATCAGCGTTCACGCAGATTTGAGAAGGAGAATAGCCCAGGCAACTGACGAAGACTCGGCCTTGCAGCACCTGTGGGCGCTTCACGTTAGCGGCGGCCTTCGCGACGGCGTGGCGGTCGACCTGCTGAACCTCACCGTACCGGAGTATGTTCGCGCCTGGACCATACGGCTGCTGGGAGACCGCCGCGAAGTCATCCCGGAGCATGCGAAACAGCTCATCTCCCTTGCGCGGACCGACCCGAGCGTAGTAGTTCGGAGCCAGCTAGCCGCCAGCGCCAAGCGGTTCCCCGGCAATGTTGCGCTGCCGATCTTGGCCGCTCTGCTCCAGCGCGATCTTGATGCACAAGATCCGCACATCCCCTTGCTGATCTGGTGGGCACTTGAAAGCAAAGCACTCCCCGACATTTTTGAAAGCGTGGTCGAGCTCTTCACTAAACCCGGGATGTGGAACACCTCGATGAAGCGGGACAACGCGCAGCGGCTCGTCCGCCGTTATGCCGCCGAGGGAACCACCAAGGGATACGACGCAGTTCTGAAGCTGGCCGGCGCCGCTCCTGCCCGCCATCTCGAAGCCGTAGTGCAGGCGCTTGATCAGGGTCTGGCCGAGCGGGGCGCCACGCTGGCTGGGTTGGGGCAGGGGGGTCTCTTTGAAGAGGTCGCCGCGGTGAAGGGAGAGCCGGCCCGCGAGCCCGAACGCAAGTACCAGGCCCTCACTGCCTCGTTGAGGGGTTGGATTCGCAACAACTGGAGCGCCGAGCCGCGGGATCTCAATCGCACGAGGCTCGCCGTCCGGGCCGGCGTTGAGGAACCGTACCAGGCGGTCTTGGACGTCCTCCGCGACCCCGAATCGCGCGAGGATCGCCTCATCGCCATGCTCGATCTTCTCCGTGACCTCGGCAGGCCTGACTGCATCCCTGCAGTCCTGAAGCAATTCGACCTCCGGCACTCTACAACCGTTCGGCTGCACACACTCGATGTTCTAGCTCGTTTCGAGTCGGCCGACGTGTCGCAGCGTTTACTCGATTCGTATCCCCAAGCATCATCGGCGGAGAAGCGAAAGATCCGCGGCATTCTCCTGAGCCGGCACGCCACCGCCCGTGCATTCCTCAACGCGGTCGACCAAAGCCGGTTTCCCGCCGCCGCCGTCGCGGTCTCAGAACTGCGCCAGCTTGCTCTCTACAGCGACGACGAAATCGACGAGCAGGTCCGCAAGCACTGGGGCAATATCCGCCCGGGAACCACCGAAGAGAAACTCGCTGTGATGCGGCGCTACCGCAACGATCTCAACGCGGGGGAGGGCGACCCGCGGCGCGGCCATCTTCTTTTCATCGAACACTGCGCGAGCTGCCACCGCTTGTTCGGCGAAGGCGGCACGCTGGGAACCGACTTGACCGGCGCTAACCGCAGCGACCAAGCCGCCCTGCTCGCGGCGTTGGTCGACCCCAGCGCCACGGTTCGAACCGAGTACGTGACCTACCTCGTCCGTACACGAAGCGGCCGAACCGTTCGCGGCGTCGTCGAGCACGAAGACGCGGCGGGCGTTACTCTGGTTGACAGCGCTCACCAGAAGACCCGCATTGCTCGCGGCGACGTCACGTCGATGGAAGTTGTACCCGAGTCGCTAATGCCCGAGAATCTGCTCGACCGGCTCGCGCCGCAGGACCTGCGCGACTTGTTCCGCTATCTGCAACAGGATGCCCCCTGATCCCACCGGCCCGAACGTGACCCCGTCGCCCCGAGCCCAATCCGGGCGAAGACCCCACGGTCTCACCCGGCGCCGGCTTCTCATGGGCGGACTCGCCGGAACCACCGTCTCCCTTTGCACCGTCTCGCTGGGAGCCGCCGAACAAGACCGCGAACTCCAAGGCAAAGCGCTGATCGCCATCACCCTTGATCTCGAGATGAGCCGCAACTTTCCGACGCGCGAGACGACGCACTGGGACTACGAGAAGGGTAACCTCAACGACGAATCCAAACGCTATACCGTCGAAGCCGCCCGCCGAGTGAAGGCCTGTGGCGGCGTCCTGCACAGCTTCGCCGTCGGGCAAGTCTTCGAGCACGAAAGCGTCGACTGGCTGAAAGGGATAGTCGCCGCCGGTCACCCCGTCGGGAACCACACCTACGACCACGTCAACGTCCTGGCCCGCAAGCGCGAAGACATCCAGTACCGTTTCCGGCGCGCCCCGTGGCTGATCGAAGGCCGCTCGATACCCGAGGTCATCCGGGACAACATCACCGACTGCTCACGCGCCATGCGGACCCGTCTTGGCGTCGACCCCGAAGGGTTCCGCACGCCCGGAGGCTTCGCTGGCGGGCTCACCGCGCGGCCTGACTTACAACGCCTGCTTCTCGACGTCGGGTTTCGATGGGTCAGCAGCAAATACCCCCGCCACCCGATGAGTGAACCGGGCCGCGAGCCGACTCCGTCGATCTACGACGCCATCACAGCCGCGCAGGCCAACGGACAACCGTTCGTCTACCAGACGGGGCTCGCAGAAATCCCGATGAGCGCTCCAAGCGACATCAACGCCTTCCGCACCGGCCGCTGGAAGCTGAGCTGGTTTCTCGAAGCGATCCGCCGCGCGGTCACATGGGCGATCGAGAACCGCGCCGTGTTCGACTTCCTCGGCCACCCGTCGTGCCTCTATGTCACCGACCCTGAGTTCCGCGCGATCGAGCTGATCTGCGAACTCGTCCACAAGGCCGGGGATCGCGCTGCCCTGGTCGACCTCAACACGATTGCCCGGCGAGTGAGAGCACAGGCAGCCTGACGACGTCTGCAAAAGGAGAGCGAAAGGAGAGACCGATGCCCCTGGCCCTGTTTCGAATGGCGCTGTTCTCGGCGATCTTGACTTTGCTCGCTACCGGGCTCTCCACCGGGCTCTCCGTCGGGGTGGGGTTCGCTCAGGCCGTCAGGCTCGAAAACACGCAGCCTCTCGATTGGCAAGGGCCGCTCGACGAGAAGATGCTCGACGGTCTCCACGTCTTCATCGACCGCAAGTTGGAGGAATCGATCGAGACGCGATCGCGGTACTGGTCACGTGACTTCTCGTCAACGGCTGCTTACGAGAAGTCCGTCGAACCGAACCGCAACCGTTTCCGAACCATCATCGGCCTCGCCGACGAACGCCTCCCGCCAGCGATGGAGCGCTATGGCGACGACGACAACCCGGCCCTGGTCGCCGAGACCCGCTCGTTTCGCGTGTTCCAGGTGCGCTGGCCGGTGCTGGAGGGCGTGACCGGCGAGGGACTGCTACTCGAGCCGCGCCGTGAGCCCATCGGACACGTCGTCGCCATCCCGGATGCGGACCAAACCCCGGAAACAATCGTCGGCCTCGCGCCGTGGTTGTCGCCGGAATCGCAGTTCGCCCGCATTCTCGCCGAGGGCGGATTCGAAGTGGTCGTACCTTTGCTCATCAACCGGGCCGCCGAAGTGTCGGGCCACCCGGATGTCAACTTCACCAACCTGCCGCATCGCGAGTGGATCTACCGGCAGGCGTTTGTGATGGGCCGCCACGTCATCGGCTACGACGTGCAAAAAGTCCTCGCGGCGGTTGACTGGTTCAAGCAACGACGCGGCGCCGGCGCCAAGGTGGGCGTTGCCGGGTACGGGGAGGGCGGCCTCGTCGCGCTGTACGCGTCCGCGGCTGATACGCGCATCGATGCGACTCTGGTCAGTGGCTACTTCAACTCCCGCCAGGCTGTCTGGGAAGAGCCTCTCGATCGAACTGTCTGGGGACTCTTGCGTGAGTTTGGCGATGCGGAGATTGCGTCGCTGATCGCTCCACGAGGCCTTGTGGTCGAGCACAGCGCGTTTCCCGCCTTTGAAGGACCGCCTGTGGTCCCCGAAGGATGGCGCAAGGCAGCGGCGCCGGGCGCGATCACAACGCCTTCGCTCCCGTCGGTTTCCGCCGAGTTCAAGCGCCTGGGAACCCTGGTCCCCACCGGCTTCCAGCCCAGGTATCTGGTCACCGGCACCACCAGCGAACTCACCGGGCCGGGCTCATCGATAGCTCTGCGACGTTTCATGGGCCCGTTTGACCTCACCTCTCCCTTTGTCGCTACGAGCTACCCTGCCAACGACCTACGCCGCCGCTTTGACCCGAAGGTACGTCAACATCGGCAGGTAAAGGAATTGGAGCGAAGGCTCCAAGAGCTGGTGGCCGCCTCGGGGTACGTCCGCGACCGCTTCTACATGTACGAGGCAATGCCCGGGCTAACCAAGAAGCCCCCCTCGCGCGTTCTCAGTGCGGAGACGCTCTCAGCCGAGCAATTTGCGGAGGCCTCCGAAACGTTTCGCGACCACCTCCACGACGAGGTCATGGGCCGCCTCGAAGACCCTCTCCTGCCGCCCAACCCGCGTGCGCGGCAAATCCACGACAAAGAGAAGTGGACCGGGCATGAAGTCGTTCTCGACGTTCTACCGGACGTCTTCGCCTGGGGCATTCTCCTGCTGCCGAAGGACCTCAAGCCCGGCGAGCGGCGGCCCGTCGTCGTCACGCAGCACGGCTACAACGGGCTGCCGGCGCACGTCGTCGACGGCAACGACCCCTATTACCGCAACTACGCAGCACGGCTAGCCGAACGCGGCTTTATCGTCTTCGCGCCGCACAACTTCTACCGCGACACCGACCGCTTTCGCTGGCTCGACAAGAAAGCCAAGGCCCTGAAGCTCACGATGTTCTCGTTCATAACCGCGCAGCACCAGCAGATCGTGAACTGGCTCGGTTCGCAGCCGTTTGTCGACCCCGGGCGAATCGGATTCTACGGCCTCAGCTACGGCGGCACCACGGCGATGATCGTGCCTCCGCTGCTCGAAGGCTATGCACTGTCGATTTGCTCCGCCAACTTCAACGAGGACATTCACAAGCTCACGGCGGTCGATCGCAGCTACAGCTACATGTACCATCCCACGTGGGAGGTGCCCTACTTCAACCTCGGCAACACCTTCGGCCACGCGGAAAGGGCTTATCTCATGGTCCCGCGTCCTTTCATGGTCGAGCGCGGCCACCACGACGGCGTCGGCATGGACCGCTGGGTGGCGGGCGAATACGCCAAGGTCCGCCGTCTCTACGCCCAGCTAGGCATCCCCGACCGGGCCCACATCCAATTCTTCAACGGCGGACACACCATCCTCGCCGACGAGACCTTCCGCTTCCTCCACCAACACCTCGACTGGCCCGAGCCGGACTGAGCAGGCCCCAACCATCCAATTGCGAGGGAACAACCTGGCCAAACACCTTCACTACCTGCCAGGCTCGTTCACGGGCCTTGACTTTGAATAGGCCAGGCGTTTTACGCCTGGTACGCCGCCCTCCATGCCCACGCCAGGGCGCTTTCAGCGTCCTTCCGCCCCGGCTTCAGCCGCCACACCGCTTCGCCCGACGCCTGACCACCACGAGCGCGGCCCAACCTCAACAGCCCGGTATAATGAGCGCGGTCATCGTGGATATGACGCAACCTGTTGAAGCGCTTCTTGAATCCTTTGACCGTCTTCCCGAGGAGGCGCAACGGGAAGCGGCCGCCGAGATCTTGAAGCGTTCGACCCGACTCGACCTACCCCCACTCGACAACGGCGACTTGGTGGAAGCCGCCGAGGGGGTTTTCCTGGCCCTCGATCGAGAAGAATCTGAGAGTGGCTAAGCCGCGCCGCGGCGAGGTCTGGATCGTCGATCTGGGACTTGCCGCCAAGGTCAGACCGTGCCTGGTGTTGAGTGTTCCGGCGCATGACGACGACCGCGCTCTGGTAACGCTGGTACCCCATACCACGAGCGGTCGCGGCTCCCGCTTCGAGGTGAGCGTCCAGGTCAGGTTCCTTCGCCCAGGCACCTTCAACGCTCAGGGCTTGGTTACCGTACCCAACGCCAAATTGGTGCGAAAGATCGGCGCTCTGTCGGCGGATCAATTGTCGGCGGTCTGGCAGACCTCGCCGTGCTCAACTCGAACCGGCTGGAAGCCCTGCGGGGCGACCGCAACCGGCAGTATTCGATTCGGATCAGTGATCAATGGCGCATCTGTTTTGAATGGCCGAAGGGCGCGGCCCAACCGCTGAATGTCGAAATCGTGGACTACCACTGACGGAGGGAAATACGCCATGGCTCGCACGCCGATTCACCCGGGAGAAATCCTTGCCGACGAGTTGGAAGAGACGGGCCTTTCCGCCAAGAAGCTGGCCGACGTGATCGAAGTGCCGCCCAACCGCCTCTACCAGATCCTCGCCGGCAAGCGAAACATCACCGCGGACACGGCCTTGCGCCTCAGCCGCTATTTCGGTACGTCGGCGGACTTTTGGATGAATCTCCAAAGCGCCTACGAACTCGACTCAGCGCGGCGGCGGCTCGGCAAGGCGATCGAGCACCTCCCGCAGCGGAGCGATTCCGTTCCCGAGCACGGCGCCCGCGCGTAGTATCTCAGGGATGGCGTCCTCAAAACCCACACAACGCACCCGAGGAGCCCGAAACGCAAGGGACGGGTTGGGTTAGATCATCCTCACAGGGGTGCCGTTAACGCGCCGGTCCGCGGAAGCCGGAAAGTCGTAGTCTGTTTCAATGCATAGGTAGTGGCAAAGAGGAATCCTCCCGGGGGCAAAATGCTGAGAGCGGCCACGCGGTCGGCTCAGAGCCAATCCCAGGAGGATTCCATGCCAGAACTCTACTACATCGGACTCGATGTCCATAAGAAAAGCATCAGCTTCTGCATCAAAACCGGGGACGGAACGATCGTCCAGCGCGGTCAGGTCGCGGCCACTCGCGCCGCCCTGACCGCTTGGGCGTCAGCCCTCGAGCGCCCTTGGGTGGGCGCGCTCGAAGCCACCCTGTTTACCGGCTGGATTTACGATCACCTCCAGCCCTTCGCCCAGGAACTGCAAGTCGCACACCCGGCCATGCTCAAGGCCATCGCCTGCGCCAAGAAGAAGAACGACCGTCTCGACGCCACCAAGATCAGTGACCTGCTGCGCTGCAACCTGCTGCCGCGCTGCTACGTGGCGCCGCCTGCCCTGCGCGAGTTGCGGCGCGTGCTGCGCTATCGCAATCTGCTGCTGGGCGAAGCCGTCCGCATGAAGAACAAAATCAGCGGGCTACTGATGGAAGTGGGCGAACCCTACGATGCCCGGCGGCTGCACGGGCGCAACTATTTCTACTCCTATCTCGACAGCCTGCGCGACACGCCCGAGTCGGTGATCGAGCTGCTCGCCATCACCCGCGGCAGCCTGGAAATGTTCGATCGTTTGCAGCAGGAGTTACTGCGCGGATTGCGGCGCCATCCGCTGTTGCGGGAACGCGTCGAGTTGCTGCAGTCGATTCGCGGCGTGGGGGAGGTGACGGCGTTGACCTGGGCGCTGGAGACCGTCGAGCCCGAGCGCTTCGGTTCGCTGGGCCAGGCGGTGAGTTACTGTGGGTTGTGTTCGGCACAGCGCGAGTCGGCCGGCAAGACGCAGCGGGGACCGCTGTCGAAGCAGCGCAACAAGCATTTGCAGCGGGTGCTGATCGAGGCGGCGAAACTCGCGCCGCGCTGGAACCCGCAACTGCACGACGTCCATGAGCGGGAGTTGACGCGCGGGTCTCGCAATCGCGCGACGTTGGCCGTGGCGCGCAAGTTGGTGGCGTATCTGCGGGCCGTGGACACCAGTGGCCGCGCGTTCGTGCCGCGGGTTGCGGCCGAGGCGTAACGAGGAGAATTTGCTTTTTTTTCTGTTAAAAGGAGAAACGAAGAGTTTCATCGACGCTGTGCGGTGTCACGAGCGGCCCGCCGGTCCTCGCCTGTTGGGGACTACGCGAAGGAGTTTGCTGGGAGTTTCCTGCGGAACTTCTGATGCGTCCGTATCTCTGTTTCGAGGCTAGCACACGCGCCGCCTCCGCCCGGCGCTCTTGGTTGACCCTGAAGGCGACGATGCCGATGAAGGCCATCGCGAGGTCAATGACCATAAGCCCTACCTTGATCGAGAGGCCCTCCACCGGACTTTTCGCAAGCCACCCACCTAGCACGATCTGGAGGGTTATATAACCGGTAAACAGCTTGAGGTCGAGATCCGACATCATTCGAAGATACTCGAGCTGGTTCTGATACCACATTCGCAGTATCTCGAGCCTGTTGGCTGGGTCATCGTACACAGGCATTGGGCATCTCGCTTCTTGCGTCGCGCGTAGGGCTATAGACCCAACGGATTCGGCCCCAGCTCAATGGGAGGGAACTCCACACTGCTTTCCGCTGTTGCTTTCCGCACGAAAACCGTCATGTTGTCAATGTGTTTCCCGGCGGTTCCGGAAAATCGACCGCTGTGGTGGGCGTGCCACACAGCCAAACGCTCCTTCCGCAAGACCGTGTAAAGGCTGGAGGTCGAGAAGTGCCAGATATGATCTACCAGGTGGAGGGTTGGACAACCCTGTGAGTTGGGTACCCGAAAGGCAACAGCACCTCCGTCGGCCAGTAGGCTTTTAACGGACCGCAGCGTCGCAGCAGGGTCGAGCACATGTTCCAGGAAATCGTAGAAGACGATCAGGTCGAACGGCTCCTCCCTCGCAATGGATTGAAATGGCAGTTCGTTTGGCGGAAGGTGAAACATGGTAAGGCCATTCTTCCGGGCCTCTTCGACGGCGTGTTCTGAAAGCTCTGCCCCAATCGTAGTCCAGCCCCTCGCAGCCGCAGCTCTCTGCAGATACCCTCGCCCTCCCCCAAGCTCAAGCATTCTCTTCGATGCACCACCAAGTCCTGTCGGCCTAATACCAAGCTCAACCCACGATTCGACGACACGAGCCGAAATATTGTCGCGAAACTCGCGATCTGTGGAGGCCGTATCGGCAATGCCCACTTGACCCGCGAGCTGTGGGTACTTGTCGCTGACGGCATAGTACTCCGGTCCGTATAACTGGTCTAGGAAGCCAGCCCCTGGAAGCGGGTTGCGCCAGATGAGTTCGCAAGTTGGACATTCGACTAGAAAGGATTCTGTCGAGTTCATAACGAGCGATGCTATCGGGCGAAAGTCGAAGGTTCCGCAAACATTGCACGGTGCGTGGCGCAGCTCATGCTGGTTCAGACTAGCCCATGGGATGCTTATGTCAAGCAGTCGAGGAGGCGAGGCAAGCCGGGCGGCAGCTCGTTTACCGTTCGCAACTCGTTCCAGGAGCATGCCAGATCGCCCTGTCCGGCGGCAGACGTAGGAGCCCTTTCAGTATAGCGCTCCGGTGGGGACAGAGCGAAAGCGCCGGGATAAACCGGCAGGAAGTTGGGGATGAAAGAGCCCTACAGGAAAGGAGTAGCGAACCATCCTGACCTCGAGTCATGCGCCGGCGGTGGCGACAGCGCGGGTGAAGCGTTGACAGAGGCAGCGGCAGGCTGGGTATCGAGCCGTGAAAGAACTCGTTTCGGGCCCCGACGCAATGCTCTGATGCGGAAGGCCACACCGACGCAGACGCCATCGCGAGTCTTAGCCGGGCCCGGCGCGGTCGGAGACCCCACGCACGCCGCGAAATTTCCTGCACGAGAACCGGGAGGCCTCGTCGGTGTCTGTCAGCCGCAACGGCAGACCGGTGGGTGAAGGCGAAAGCCGCACGACCCACACGCACGCCGGCGAGGAGTCGGACAACGGGGTAGTACTGATGAAGCAACCGAACAAGTCTGGCCAGCCCCAGCGGGGGAAACCGGAGGCGGAGGATGTGGAGGGAAGCCTGTTGGCCAAGGAGAACGCGGTGCAACCTAACGCGGGCCGGACACAGAGCCGGGAAACCGTGTAGAGCGGGTTGAGTCGCGTGCGCCAGGCGGCGCGGAGAGAAAAGGCAGCTTCGTGCTTGCCTGTTCGAGCGTTCGTCTGACGCCATCATCCAAGGCAAGAGCCGTATGCGGTAGTGCCGCACGGGACAGTTTGGGGGCAGCCACCCAACTCGCGTTGGCGAGGCGACCTCGTGGCGCGGCTCCCCGTGGACCAACGTTACCCAACGATTCCGCTGCGCAACATCCTCCATCGTCGGAACCCCAGTCACAGAATCTTCATCCCACAGAATCAATAACTTACGCCGAAAACGACCGATTACCACAGACCGGTGCGCTACCCTGAGACCGGAGAGGCGGCGAGAGGGGGAACGTGACAACCCATGAATGACATCGTTGCCGAAAACCTTGCTAAACTGCGCCAAAAGGCCGGCCAGCCGAACCGATCATCAACACGACGTCGCTTTGGGGGCTTGGCTGTTCATCAAGCGCTTATTGAGATACTAGGAGAGATGGCTCAAGTAGGGAGATGTTGCCTCGCCCGATGGTGGATCCGATGGCGGAGTGGTGCTGATCCATCATTAGGAGCCTCGTGATGCAACGTGCTCTCAGCATCATGCCGGCAGTCGTCGCCCTCGGTTTCGTCCTGTGTCAGCCTGCCGTGTCGGCGCCGAAGGACGAACACCAAGTCCGGGTGCTGCGCGTACCCGATGGCGGTCTTCAGCCGCAAGCCGTCGTCGACCGACACGGCGCGCTCCACATCGTCTATCTCACGGGCGAACCGCGGCACGGTGACATCTTCTACGCGCGCTCTTCCGACGGCGGGCGGACCTTCTCCAAGCCAATCCGTGTCAACAGCCAGCAAGGCAGCGCTGTCGCTGCGGGGACGATCCGCGGGGCCCAACTCTCAATGGGGAAGGGTGGCCGACTTCACGTCGCCTGGAACGGCTCCGCGACGGCTCGGCCCAAGGGCCCATTGAATTCTGAGGCGCCCAGCGACAGTCCCCACAGCGGCCTTCCCATGCTGTACTCGCGGTTGAACGAAGCGGGCGACTCCTTCGAACCGCAACGAAACCTGATGAAGACAACGTTCGGCCTGGATGGTGGCGGCTCAATCGCTGCTGACGATCAGGGGAACGTCTACGTTGCTTGGCACGGGAAAGCCCAAGGCTCTCGGAAGGGCGAAGGAGGCCGTCAGGTTTTCGTTGTGCATTCACGCGACGACGGCACGACCTTTTCTCGTGAGAAGCCGGCGATCGACCAACCGACCGGCGCATGTGGTTGCTGCGGCATGCGCCTGTTCGCCGATCACGGCAACAATCTCTTCGGCCTCTACCGTTCGGCTACCGACACGGCACATCGGGACATCTATCTATTGCTTTCGAAAAATCAGGGCCAAAGCTTTGAAGCAAAGCAACTCCACGAATGGGAGATCGCTGCTTGCCCCATGAGCAGCATGTCGTTTTCGGAGGGGCCGAATGGAGTCGTTGCTGCCTGGGAGACGCGAGGCCAAGTCTACTGGGCGACCCTCGATCCGGATACCTTCGAAAGCTCCGAACCGCTGACTGCACCTGGCCGCGGGGATCACCGCAAGGATCCTGTCGTCGTTGCCAACCACGAAGGCCAGACTCTTCTGGTGTGGGTCACGAGCAAAGGATGGAAGAAGGCAGGCGACCTCCATTGGCGGCTCTTTGACCAAAAAGGCGACCCGGTCGGGTCAACAGGTTTCGCCACTGATCTTCCCACCTGGAGCTTCGGAACGGCCTTCGCCCATCCTGACGGCTCATTCACCGTGCTCTACTAGCGTCCTGTGGCACTCCACTCCGAGTGCTTCCCGGCGTGTCTAGCCTTTCCACCTCCCTCGGCTCTTCGCTCGGCCCACGGCCTTTGCGAAGAGCCCCCGCGCACTGCTCCAAACACTCGCCCGCGCCGGCTCGTGACCAGGTGCGGCGGCCTCGGCCACCTCGCCCGGCGGCTGCGGCATCGGCGGCTCACGCTCCACAAACGGCCGCGGATCAAGCTTGACCTCGTGCTCCCGCGCGACGACACCGCCCGGCAACTTGCCCAGGGTATAGTCCGGCTGCCAGGGGGCGTTCTCACCCGGGTTGAGACCTCTGCTCGGTTGCTTGACCATCTCTTGCTTCTTGGCAATGAAGGTCGTGCGGCTTTCGACGAAGGCGTCATGGGCCTGCTGCAACTCGGGTGCGGACTCGATATTGCGGATCTCGCCCCGGACGCGGTCGATCTCGCCGCGCCGCTGCGGCACGATCATGCAGATGGGATCGCCCTTGCGGAAGCGCACCTTCCAGAACGGACGCGTCAGCTTCCAGTTCATCGTGAAGGTGGCGGTGGACCAGTCGGTCTCGACCAGCCCCTCGAGCGGCGACGCGCCGTCCTTGAACCAGTTCGCCGGGCCGCGTGCCAGTAGGTTGTAGCCGGGCGGCGTGCGGAACAAGTAGGGGATGAACCAGGTCAAGATGCCGAAACCGAAGATGCTCTTGACGTAGCGAGACGGGCGTCCGCCGGGGAAGCGGATCTTGAGTGAGTCGGTCGACTCGCCGCCGCGCCAGGTGACGTCAAAATCGCAGTCGTTCAAGATGAGCCAGCCAGCCTGATTCGCGATGCGCAAGGGCAGGCAGCGGTTGGCGCCGTTGCGGTGCGAGTCCATCCACGAGCGGTCGGCGGGGCTGGGGATGATCGGCAGCGGATCGTGCCTGAGGCGGTAAGCCGTGACAGTGATCGGGCCCTCGGCGTCCGCGGCCCGAGCCGTCGCGGCGGCCTGTTGCGATTGCAGTTCCATCGGTCGACTCCACTCCCAAGAAAATGGGGAGATTTTCGAGATACCGGGATCATTATTAGCAGGATTCAGACGCTCCAGACAACTGACTGCGCTCCGGCCCCGCCGTGACAGAGGCCCGAGCCGGTCCGGGCGGCGGCGGCCAACTCGATTGTCCCGGTTGGGGCCAGAAGGATACGGGTGGACATGCAGAGCGCCTGAATGTCACCAAACGTCCTCTTCTGCCCGCTTTTGTCATCTTTTGCCCGCTCTCCACGCTTTGGTCCGGGCTCCTGCAGCTCGCTGGACGGGATGTTCGGATGAGACTCCTCGGTTTGGAAAGTGACGTCGAAACTTGCCTGGCCAAGAAACGGTCGTGTCGGTCCGGCGATCGGTTCGCATCTGTCTTTCCCGGTATCAGGCTATCATCCGGATCTGGGGTTTCAGGGTAGGTGAAGGGGTAAGTGGTTGAAGAGACGGCGAAAAAAACTTTGAAAGATCCGTGAACCGTTTATGGCCTTCGGCCACAACGGGGCATGAAAAGGCGGCTCGCCGTTCTGCTGCCCGTCCAGGCGATGACCCCAATGGTGATTTGACCAAGTTGTTGATTTGTAAGGTTCTTAGGTCTCCCTTTTCAGAGGACTCTGGGCACGAGCTGAGTTCAGTGCCTGGAATGGACCCGAAAAGCGAGACCAGGAAAGAAGGGACAATGAACCAGGGAACGGGAAGGAGGTTCAACCCGCATTTTCAATTTGATGTTTGACATCCCGACCTTCCAGCGGCCTTGAGCGTCTTTATTCATAGGGGCTAGAGCCCGATGAGGACGCCATGGAGGCCAACACCCAATGGGTGAAAAACAAACCAAGCCATTCCAGCTAAGTTTCAATGGACTTCTCAAAGTCGATTTCCAGGGATCGCACGTCACTTCCGACGGTGGCCTGATTTTGGTTCGCGAACTGGACGAACGGCTCGGTCTCGGAGAACTGATTGACGAGCATCTCAGCGACTCCCGGCAAGGCACAAACAAGCAGTTCACGCTCGCTGATCTGTTGCGGCAGTCGGTTTACAGCCGACTCGCCGGCTACGAGGACCTCAACGACGCCGAGCGGGTTTCGATCGATCCGACGTTTCGGCTGATCGGTTCGCAGAAGATCTGGGATCGCGGTGCGGCCTTGACCTCGACGCTGCACGGCTTCGAGACGGAGATGCTGGCGAGCGAAGAGAACCTGCTGGGGCTGATGGCGCTGAACCGAGAGCTGGTCGGGCAAGCGGAAGCGTTCGACGACGCCGAGCGGGTCGTTCTGGACCTGGACTCCACCGAGAGTCCGGTCCATGGCCAACAGGAAGGCAGTGCCTACAACGGACACTTCGAGTCGGTCTGCTACCACCCGTTGCTTTTGTTCAACGGTCATGGTGATTGCCTCGCTGCCAAGCTGCGTCCAGGCAACGTGCACAGCGCCGAGGACTGGGATGAGCTCTTGTTGCCGGAGATCGAGCGCCAACAGGCTGCGGGCAAGCAGGTCGCCTTCCGGGGCGATGCGGCCTTTGCGAAGCCGGAAGTTTATGAGGCTTCGGAGGAACGCGGAGTACAGTACGCCATTCGCATTCCGGCCAACAAGAGCTTGGAGCTGGAGATCGAAGACATCCTGTTTCGCCCGCCGGGAAGGCCTTCCCGCAAGCCCTTGGTGCGCTACAAGAGTTTTCGCTATCAGGCGGAGAGTTGGTCGCAGGCGAGGCGGATCGTCGCTAAGGTCGAGCATCACCAGGGCGAGCTGTTCCCGCGCGTCGGATTCATCGTGACGAGCATGAGCTTGCCGAGCCGCTCGGTGGTGCGCTTCTACAACAAGCGCGGCACGGCGGAACAGTGGATCAAGGAAGGCAAGCAGGCGACGCACTGGACGCGATTGTCGTGCCATCGATTTCGGGCCAACGAAGTGCGGTTGCAACTGAGCGTGCTGGCCTACAACCTGGGCAATCTTTGGCGGCGGCTGGGGCTTCCGCAGCGAATCAAGAGTTGGTCGCTGACGAGCTTGCAACACAGGTTGATGAAGACCGGCGGTCGGCTGGTCAAGCACGCGCGGTATTACTGGCTCTTATTGGCGGAGGGACATCTGAACCGGCGGCTGTTCGGCGACATGCTGCACAAGATCTGGGCGCTGCCGCTGCCGAGTGGGTAGCATTGCCGGAGTGAGGATCAACAGCTTTTGGCTCCAAAAGGTTTCGCAAGGAGCAGTGTCGGCCGGAGCGCCGTTCAAGCCGCTCAATCAACGACTGTGAGCGGTCGAACCAGCTCTGGCGACTACCAGCAGAGGTGATGTGCAGGGTTCAGCGTGAAAGGACGTGCTGTTCGGAGCGGAGCGGGTGTATACTGTGGCCGTGCCAGGGCCAAAATGGAAATCCTGGCTAAAGACAAAGGAATGGCTAACAGGGAAGCTGCTTGCCAGCGAGGAGGCGACGGTCTACCTTGGCGAGCGAACGACGGTTACTGGCGATGAGATATCGAATACAGCCCATGCGAACACGAGTGCTCGATACAGCAAACTGACCGACTTTCACATCCTCTACGACGGCTATGTGCTGGTCGCCCGACAGAGCCATGGCCGGCACTTCAGATTCTACGTCACCATCAAGAGAAACGACCCGGCGGTGCTGACCGTCAATGACCGGGTACAATTCCGGTTTCGCAAGTCACGGGAGATCGAGGTGCTTGACGAGGACGGCAAGAAGCATAAGATGCGGATCGTGAAGAAGATTCGGGTTCCTGAAGGTGACGGATGATGGGTCTCAGCGCTGGTCTTGAACCTCTCCCCAGGATTGTTCGTGGTGTTGAGAACGTCGCCTGGCTCTTCGGTGCTATCTGTATGGTTGGGTGGTACGTCAACTGGCTCGGTGTACATTTTCTCTGGCGATACGTGGCTGATGTGCTGGGAGTCTTGACTATACCGCTCATCCCGATCGCAGTACTGATAGAGTGGCTGTGGCACGGTTGGCCCACAGAGGTGATGTGGTGGTTAATTTTGGCATCGGCCGGGATGATACTCTCTGGCTTGGCTGGGAGGATCACTACGAGATCAGTGATAAAATCGAACCAATGAGCAAGGACGAACAGACCATCAGCCTCGGAAAGTTGAGCGGCGAGTACGCTGAGGCCCGGAGGTCTCTCTCGGCAATCTATGGGGAGTTGAATCGCGCCTGCGGAGACTATCGCAACATCTCAGAATCGATCAAGATACTGATTGATCCAGAACCCACCACGTATCGAGACCTCATCGAAGAACCAGACGAGATTCTCAGTTACGAGGATGTCAAGCGCCTTCGTCGCGAGTTCCTTGACGCCAAGAAAGAAGTCAGTAACTTGGGACGACGCATGAATGATGCAGGCGTCGATGTGCCAAGATGAGTCTCCTGCCTGCCCCCACCCAAATCTCCCCACGCAGATTCACCCCACTACCGGCAGCCGCTCCCGCATGGCCATCGCCGTTGGCGATCTCGAAGGAAGCATCATCGGCATGTTTCGCATGCCGGACGCGACGGTGTTCTCGATTGACGTCGCGGCCACGAAGGCCCGCAACGCAGTCTACTTTTCAAGTGACCAACGGGCGCCTGAAGACTTACCCGACGTTCCGATCGGAACAGCCGTCACCGCACGAACGATCGGTTTCGGCTCCCAATCTTTCTTTCCTTCAGGAATTGCGGCATCGACGGCCGGCCCATTCCGCCCACTCTTCTTATTCGACCTGACGAATCCTTGCACGCAGGGAAGCCAACCTCCCGGGCCCAACCAGTCTGGGATCGTGTTTTTTCCGGGCTCGGTTCCTCTCTACAAGAACGGCCGGCTGGTGGGAGGTTTGGGAGTCTCCGGCGATGGTGTCGAGCAGGACGACTACGTGACGGCCGGCGGTGCAGCGGGCTTTGAACCGCCGCCGGCGATTCGTGCCGACCGTGTCTTCGTACGGGGGGTGCGGCTACCCTTCTGGCGTTTTCCGCGAGCTGGGTATCCACTTGACTCAGGTGACCCCAAGATGTAGTGTAGGGCCTGGTGGAGGATTACCCGCGCGACCAACTCGAATTCGAGTCTCGCTTTGCGAGCGAGGAGGCTTGCCGCGACTATCTGTTCGCCTTGCGCTGGCCAGAGGGTTTCCGCTGTCCAAGGTGTGGGCATGAGCGCGCTTGGCCGGTGCGCAAAGTGTGGTTCGAATGCGCTCGCTGCGGGCGGCAAACCTCCGTCACCGCCGGCACGATCTTTCAAGACACACGCAAGCCGCTGCGGCTGTGGTTCCGGGCGATGTGGACCATCACCACGCAGAAGAATGGGGCCAGCGCCCTGGGTCTACAGCGCGTTCTGGGACTGGGCAGTTACCAAACCGCCTGGCCTTGGATGCACAAGCTGAGGCGAGCGATGGTGCGCCCGGGGCGGGAGCGATTGACGGGCCTCGTCGAGGTCGATGAGACCTACTGGGGCGCTGAAGAAGAAGGGGTAATCGGCCGGCAGACCGAGCGTAAAGCGTTGATTGCAGTCGCCGCGGAAGAGAGAGGCACCGGGCTGGGGCGCATCCGCATGCAGCGCGTTCAGAACGCCTCGGCGGCCAGTTTGATGCCCTTCGTCGAGGAGTCGGTCGAGCCGGGCAGCGTGGTTGTTACCGACAACTGGTCGGGCTACGATCCGCTCAAGAAGAAGGACTACCAGCGTCGTATCATCTCGATTAACAACCGCCGCGAGCAGGCCTCGCAGCTACTGCCGAGGGTGCACTTGGCGATCTCGCTACTCAAGCGCTGGATGCTGGGCACGCATCAGGGGGCGGTCAGCCACGAGCATCTGGACTACTATCTCGACGAGTTCGTGTTCCGCTTCAATCGGCGCAGATCACGCAGTCGGGGCAAGCTCTTCTACCGCCTTGTGCAGCAGGCCATGGCGGTGGAGCCGACGCCGTACCGCTCGATCGTCGCCGATTGGGACGCTAAGACGCTGTGAGCCCAACTACAAGATGTTGGGGTCACCTGAGTCAAGTGGATACCAGGCTTCCGCGAAACCCGGAACAGTAGGTTTATCGTTCGCCAGAAGGCGAGAGTGCGTCAAGTCGGCTACCTGATTGACGAGGCGCCTTGGATCCACACGGGCCGCCGGCAGGGCGATCGAGCTATCTACCGGTGACAAGTGATCGCAGCTCGGCGATCACGCTAACCGCTAATGATTCCAGCCACGACGCCTGCCCATCAGCCGAAGCCTGGCGGACGAGGTCTTCGCCGACTACGATCGCGCCGGTAAAGCCTTCGGTGTGCCAGTGAGCCCCGGCATCCAACGCAGGGAGTTGGGAGGGCTCAGGGGTCGGCCATGGGCTGATGTAGAAGTAGGGCTGGCCGTAACTACCATCACCCGGAGACATGCCGAAGCCGATGGTCGTGGCGCTTTCGCCGGCGCCGCTCAGCGTGATAAGCGTGGCGATGTCGAAATGGTGCGGCCAGCACCGAACCTCTGAGCTGCCGGGCTGCGCCTTCGCCACCTTGGCGATGAGTGAGGCGGCGTTCGCATAGTAGCGAGACAGTTCCGCGAAGGCTTGTCCTTCGTCGAGCGAGAACGCTTGCCCGTCAGCCACCGGGTGATGCGGGAGTTCAAAATGGAGTGGCTCGTCGAAAGAACGACTGTCCAAACCCTTGGCATCGAGTTGGCCGGCAACCCACTCCGACGCTTCGCGAAGCGTTCGGCCGGACAGCGCCAAGTCGGCCTCGAGTTCACCGCCGGGGCCAAGCAGGCATAGCCGAAGATCCCCCAGCCGCAGACCCAGTTGGAACCCGTCTGGCTCCGCGGGCCTCGAAAGGAACATGTCCTGCGAGTGGTCCCAGCCCAGGTTCGTGTGGCTGTCGTCCGGCTTGGCGGGCACGTAGCCGCGGGCCACGCGCGTGAGAAGCTGCGCCGCGTGATGGCACTGCAGCCGCGCGTCGACTAAGGACGTAGGGTCACACGCCCCCAGTTGCTGCCACTTCGGGTTGCTATCGCTCGCCAGGCGAACACCTCAAGTCCGGCCGGCTGGGCCGTAGATAGGAACTATCACACCATAGAGAGCGCGAGCAGCGTCGGACGCCAGAAAGAGAATCGTGTCCGCCACCGCCGCCGGCTCAACCCACTTCGAGAAGTCGGCCTTGGGCATGGCCTCGCGGTTCTGCGGAGTGTCCATCGTCGTTGGCAGCACGCAGTGAACATGCACGCCGGAGTCCTTGACCTCTTCCGCCATCGCTTCGGTTAGCCGGATGACCCCGGCCTTGGCTGCGCTGTATCCGCCGGCGCGGGGCATGCCGGCGAGACCGTGCGGGCTGCCGACGTTGATCACCGCGCCGCTTCGTTGCTTGATCATGTGGGGGACAATGGCTCGGGACGTGACGAGCGCGGTGAGCACGTTCAGCCTGAACAGGAGTAACCAGTCATCGGGGTCATCCTCGTGCACGAGCTTGCCCGCTTGAAAGCCGCCGACGGTATTCACGAGCGCGTCGATGCGTCCGAATCGTTGAAGGGTTTCGGCGACGAGGCCACGGACGGAGTCTTCGCTGGCCAAGTCGACGGTGCCGGCCAGGTAGTGATCCGCGGAAGATGCCAGTTGCGGGTACGAGGCGTTCAGGCGCTCCTGGGAGCGATCGACGAGAACGGTCTTGGCGCCGGCTGCCTGGAAAGCGGCCCCCGCAACCCGGCCAAGGTTGCCGCTTGCACCGGTGATGATCGCCACCTTGCCTGAGAAATCCATCGTCGCGTCTCCCTGTCACGGCCGGCCGGCGCGGTCTTCGAAGCAGTACAACGTGTTTCTGGTGCGGAGGTAAATGCGGTTGTCGACGATCGCGGGGGTGGCGTAGACCTCGTCCTCGAAGTCGTGGGAGGCGAGGATCTCCCACTGCCCACCGGCCTTGACCACGGTGGCTTTTCCCAACTGGCTGATCATGTAGACCTTGCCATCGGCGCCGACGGGGGAGGAGTAGTATTTGTCGAGTGCTCCCTTCAAGCGGCCCTGCTTGAGGATCTTACCGGTCTTGGCGTCGAGCGTCGTGAGGATGCCGCCGTCTTTGACGAGATAGAGAACGCCCTCGTAGATCAGCGGCGACGGGACGTTGGGGAGGAATTTCTTGAGCCGCCACGCCACGTTGCCGGCGTCGGTCAGGTTGCCGCGGCCGCCGTGACGCACCGCCACCAGGCTGCTGCGTGACGTGCGGCGGATGCGGTGTAACTCCCAGTCCCGCGCGTCGACAAGCTGATCGTGGTCGAGGTCGATGAGGTAGAGGCGTCTCTTGGGCTCGACGATCTTCAGTTCCTCTTCGTTGATCTTGCCGTCGCCATCCTTGTCCGCCTTTTCGAGAACCTGCTCGAACGAAGGCATGTCCGCCGCGGGAACGGCCGTGCTGCCCTCCCAGGAGTTGGCGTAAATCATGCCGCCGTCGACGATCGGCGTGGACTTCGGCTGCCAGCCGCCTCCGTTGACCCACCAGAGCTTTTCACCCGTCTCGGCCGAATATGAGGCCAGGAAATAGGCGCTCGGTACGATGACCTCGAGCGGCCCCTGCGCCGCCTGGTAGACCGCGGGCGTGACATAGGAACGGGTCGTCTCCGGGCGTTCGGTCCGCCAGCTCACCTTGCCCGTGCCCTTGTCGACCGCGAGCAAGTAAGGGTCGGTGTCACCGTCACAAACGAGAATCAGGCGATCGCCTGCCAGGATCGGCGAGGAGCCATGGCCGTTGACGTTGTTGAAAGGCCCCAGTGGCAGACGCCAGCGCTCGGTCCCGTCGAATCGGTAGGAAATCAGCCCGTAGTCCCCGAAAAAGACGTAGACGTTCTCGCCGTCGCTGACGGCGCTGGGCGAGGCGGAGGAGTTCGTTGGCTGGTAGCGCTCCATGCGGGGCCGTGGCGCTTGCTTTTTCCACAGGATCTCTCCGTTGCCGCGATCGACAGCGATCGTGTAGAGCTTGCCACCTTCGTCGATCACTTTCTCCCGGCCCGCGTCGGCGCGGGCGCCGCCCTCGGCTGCGGTGAGAAAGATGCGGTCGCCGCTAATCACGGGCGAAGAGTGCCCCCCGGGAAGCGCAGTCTTCCAAACGACGTTTTCGGGGCCGAAGTTCTCCGGCAGGCCGGCGGCTTCGGCAACGCCGCTGCCGTTAGGCCCACGGAAGCGGGGCCAGTCGGCGGCGCTGGCTGGCTTGTGGATCGAGCCGAGCGAGACGATTACGAGTGCTAGTGCGAAACGCGGGCGAGCGAGAATCCGGGGCTTCGGCGGCATTGTCTGCGAGTGTAGCTCTGACGTTCGGTGTGCCGCAATGTGGCCTCCGTGCCCCAAGCCCTGCGATTCTGAGAATGAATCGTCATCTGAAGCACCTGTCAAGGTAAAGGTCCGCGCTAAGGTGTGGCGTAAGGCCCCAGCCTTGCCGAGTCTCGATTCTTCGGGACTCAGGATAGCAAGTGACCGAGCAGCACCTGTTGATTGGGAACCTGAAAACCTAGGAATCGGCTCTCGGCAAGCCTGGAGGCTTACGCTACATGTCTGGAGCCTCACACCACAAACCCGGGCCTCAGATCCCTAGCTCGGCCTTGGATTTGACGAGTGCTTTCATGGATGGTGAACGTCGTTTCGTTGCCGGCCCACCGTCAGCCCCGCGACCAACGGCTCGGGTCGATGCCAGGCGCCTCGTATCGCATGTTGGCGGGCTTGTTGCCGACATCGATGTCGACGCGGCGCATGTTGCGGTCACCTAGGTACTTCCGCACCGGCGGCGGCTGCTTGGCCACCTCGTCACGGGCCCAATCTTCCACCTCGGCCAGCGGTCCTGCCCAGGCCGGACGGTAAGCCAACGCGAGCATCTCGCGGGCTCGGTCGCCGCGATTCGGATAGTTGCCGTGAAAAACCTTGTAGTTGATCAATACCGCCGAGCCGGCTTTAGCCGTAACCATCACCTCTTCCGGGTGGCCTTGGTAGCGGTGGTAGGGGTTGCCATCGGAATGCATCGAGAGGTGCGAGTGCGGAATGACGCGAAACGGCGACACCTCGCGCGTCAAGTCATCGAGATAGTAGAGCACGCGCACCATCACCGGGCAGGTATGCTTGGCACCGAAGATCGTCGAGCCGTAAGGCTGCCCGTCGGTATGGAAGCTCACGCCCGGATGGCCGGGCTCCGACCGGGCGTAGTCGTAGCTCATCAGGATCAACTCGTCACCGAAGGCCTTCTCGAGAAACTCGACCGCCGGCCGGTTGGCGATCAATTCTGTGATCGGGCCGCCACGGAACTGCACGCCCGGACAGCCGCGTTGGTGCGGGCTGTAATCGACGGCACGGGTCGGGAGCTGCGCCGTCTCCTGCTTGAGGCGCACGACCTGGTCCGCGTCCAGCAAGCCGGGCAAAACGAGGTAGCCCTCGAGCTCGAGTTGCATGACTCGTTCCCCGAAAGTGAGCAGCGACCAATCACGGTCGTCGAGAGTAGGTGTGGTTGTCGGTCTTGGGGTCCTCATGGTGGGCCGCCGAGTCAGCGAGGCGGATTGCTCTCGCTGCTCGTTCCAATCCAATTAGACAACAAGCGCCGATCAGACAACAAGCAACCCTACTCGCGCTAGACGCGTTGCTGGTCCATGTCTGCCGGGGTCGGCGTGATTAGAAGTCGACCTGGAAGCGCGTCTGGAGGATGTTGGTCTTGCCGATGTCGGTGCGATCGGCCAAGACGTAATTCCACATCAGCCGCATGTTGGGATTCAAGTACCAGTTGAGGCCGAGCGTAAGGTCCTGCAGTTTGCCTCCGACGATGAACTGATCATTCAGGTTGAGCCGCGAATAGCGCGCGGCAATTTCCCAAGCACCGATGCCCCGGTCGTTCTTCATTCCAAAGGCTTCGAGCGGTTTGATGCGATCGAAAGCGCCCGACGCCGTGTTGTAGGGGCGGTGCTCGCCGGTCAAGAAGTAGCTACCTTGGGCGTAGAACGACGAGAAGTTCAGGCGGCTGCCAGCCGGGATCGGGTCGGCGAGAGCATGTGTGTACTCCGACTGGAAGGAAGCGGAGCCGAGTACGACGGCCGCTTCCACGCCGATCAGGTCAAGCGTTTTGGCCGGGAAGAAGCCCGTATTCACGAAACGCGGGGCTATGTGCGCCTCGGGCCTTTGTCGAAAGCGGAGGGTCGACAGAGTGGGCTTGCGATGACTGTATGCCAGCCCTAGGTGGGGCACCTTGCGGCCGTCCTCCTCGAGCCAAGGCCGACCGCTCAGGCGGGTGGTGACGGCGTACTTGCCATCCCCGACAGCGGCGCCAAAGTCACCGGTGTCTCGATAGACCCCTAGGTCCCAGGCAAGACGCTTGTCGAACCCTTCCTTGTGCATCAGCAGGCCCGTGTTGCGGCTGGGAGCAAAGACATTGCCCAGCGACCGCTCCATGAACGTGATGTACTTGCTGCTGGTTTGCTCTTCGAGGCTGAAGGGTTCCTTGCGGTGGCCGACGATCACGTCCCCGAAAATCGGCACCTTGTTGAAGCCGAGGTACATATCTTTCAGGGCCGCGTCGCCGCCGGCGAAGTCCCACTGGGCCTTGAAATGGACACGATCGTGGAGCTGACCCTGGAAGTAAAGTCGAGTGCGCCGGAACTCGGTACCGTCCGAGATTCCTCCAATCTCATTCTTGGTGGCGTCATCGGGCATGAAGAACGCCCAATCGTTTATCACGCGGCCGCCGATCCTGAACCGCACGGACTTGTCGGGCGTATCGAAGCGCAGACCGTTATTCCAGTAAACCTTGAACTCGTTGGGATCAGGTGCCGGGGCAGACTGAGCGGCAGCTTGGGTCTCCTTCACGGCCTTGGCTTCCGCCGGGGCCTTGGCTTGCAATGGCGGGGCTGAGGGAAGATCTGAGGACGCAGTGATGGCGAGTGAGGCCGCAGCTTCAGCCGGAGAAACCGGGTCAGGCACCGGAGCGGCCGCAAGCGCCGCGGCGGGTCCCGATCCGCTCCAGGAAGCCCGCGTGAGGGTCGGCGCTCCCTGCCGCAACTCCTCTACGTCCTCGCTGAGACGCATCAGCAGGAGGCCCTGAGCCTCTAGCAGCCGGCGCTGTTCCTCGATCTGCTGCTGCTGGCGCTCGACCAACTCGGCGAGTTGAGTGACCTCGTTGGCAAGGGGCGAG
Source organism: Bryobacterales bacterium (assembly GCA_965261065.1). Classification (GTDB taxonomy): domain Bacteria; phylum Acidobacteriota; class Terriglobia; order Bryobacterales; family UBA6623; genus JAKZVK01. The sequence goes on from OZ253444.1 coordinate 2,493,600, forward strand.
CTTCGTACTTCCGAGCTTGCTTCCTGGGCGCCCCAGAGCGCTGTGCCGGCGCTAAGACCGGAAGCAAGAGTGACGAATGCGATGCGTCGCGGAAGAGAGTGGTGCGCTGATTTCATACGGTCATCATAACCGGGGCGGGCGGGCGTAACGTTCGTGTTACGAACCAATTAAAGGAAGATTAACAGGGCCTTAACCGGTGCTTAACAGACGGGTGGCTATGCTGAGGTTGGGATCGTCTACAGCCTCCACACAGCCATGAAAAGGGGGGACGAGGCGGCCTTCCGCGGGACGATTACTCCCGCGACAAAACGATGGAGAAAAAACTCGGCAGCGACCGGTCTCAGCCTGAGGGCAGCCGTTCTGCCGCGGCAAGAACAAACATGAGAATCACCACGATCCTGACCTGTCTGACAACGGTTGCTTTGCTGGTTGCTGCCTCTTGCGGGGGCGGGGGCGGCGGCGAAACGGGCGACATCATTTCGATTGACGGTTGGGCCACTCATGGTGTTCTGTTGAGACACGCTACTTTGGTACGGCGCGCTCGCGAAGGTGTTCGGGCAACGACGGTCCGCGGCCGCCCACGTAGTTGAACTCTTCGCCGTATGCGAAGCCGTGCTTGGCGCCGATCGTCGCCGCCAACTCCTCGACGTACGCACGGACGAGCTTGCGTACCGCGAGATCGTCGAGCGGCGTGAGCAGCGAGGTCGGTCGTCCGGCGGCCGTGAGGCGGTCTTTCACCGTCTGTGCGTAGACGCGGTTGCGGGTTCTCAGCAACTCGATGACGTTAACCTTCTGCTCGATTGTCGAGCTGATGTCGATCGTCATCATCTTGGCGCGGCCTTCTCCGCCCTCCCCGGGACGGTAGGGACGCGACATGGCGTAGAAGTAAACCTCGGGCGCGCCGTGCCCACTGAGCCCGATGCGCGCCAACTCGGGCGCGAACGTGCCGCCGCCGCTGTAACCCCACGACTCCTCGGCGAGACGGCCGAGGAAGTATTGATCGCTGTCCTGTTGGTAGTGCACGTAGGGGTCGGGGATGAAGAGCTTTTGTGGCTTGAAGTGACGGATCAGCCCGAAGAGCTGCTTACGCATCTCGCTGCTCGAGACGTAGCCGAACTCGCCGCTCTTGTGTCCCATATAGACGGTGTCGTTGACGCCGAGCAGCTTGGCGGCGCCCTTGCCTTCCTCGACGTTTGCCAGCCGCGCCTGGGCGGGGCTGAGGCCGTGCGTGATTTTCTCGTCATTGCCGAACTGCGCGACGTTGATGGTGTAGCCCTCTTGGACGAGCTTCGCAAGGGTGCCGCCGGCGCCGAACATGTAATCACCCGACGAGGCGGTGACGACCAGGACGTTCTTGGCGTCGTCGGCCTGGGCCGGGGCCGGCAAGAGAGCGAGGCAGAGGAGAAGCAAGATCAGCGCGGGTGTTCGGCTTCGTTTCGACCCCGCGCCGAGCACGGAGTAAGAGCGGGGCCCCGGGCTGGGGCAGGATTTGGCAGGATTTGGCGCGATATGGCGCGTTTCTGCGGAGAGCCGCACCCTGGGTGTGACCAGAATGCGACTGCGGGCGCTGAGAAGGGCGTCATTCGAGCAGTTGAAGGCTGTTGTCAACGTGTTGCCTCGCTCCTAGTATACGGCCCGGTTGTGAGCCCGGCTGGGCAGCTGGGAGGCAAGTGATTGATAGGACAGGAGAAAACTCTCTCGAGAATCCGTGACTCCGATGAGGCCCCGAGCCCTGGCGTCGGATGAACCGTAGTACAAGTCTCCGGCGAAAGGCTGTATCGCCCCTTTCAGGGATTCACGAGATTAATCGCCATCTACCCACGGCTGAAGCCGTGGGCTATTATCTCTCGGCCCCACTGGGGCGTAACCCGGGGAGCGAAAGAAAAGGGCCGGCCCGAAGGCCGGCCCTTGGTTGAAGGTTGATATCGAGCGGCTAGAACTGGAGCTTCAAGCCGAACTGAATGATGCGCATGTCCTGGCGAGTGCCGCGAATCTCCCCAACTCGAGATCCGTCCGGCGTGATCACATCCGAAGAGGAATACGACAGCCCGGTAGGTTGACGGAAGTACGGTGTATTCAGCGCGTTGTAGTACTCAGAGCGGAACTGTAGATTGAACGTTTCCGTGAGCCGGAAGTTCTTGAAGAGTCCGAAATCGACTCTCCTTTGTCCAGGTGAGTCCAACACTTGATAGCCCAAGGTGCCGAAGCGACACAGATCCATCCGCTCCGGAATCCGGCACGTGACGCGCTGGAAGGCCTCCGGGCGGTACCACAACTTCCGGTTCTGACCATCGAATCGCGGCTCGCCCACGAGGTCCGGCCGCGGGCTCTCCTCACGAACATTCAAGTCATCCCGGCTGCCGGTTAGGCGGTAGGGGAAGCCGGTGCGCAACGACACGATCCCGTTCGACTGCCAGCCGCCGACGATGTGCTTCAGCGCTCCCGGCAGGTTGCTCCCCGGCATGTCCCAGACGAAGTTCGCGACCATGTAGTGCCGCTGGTCAAACACTAGCCGGCCACGATCACAGTGGCGGCAGAGCCGCGGTTGCTGAATATTCGCACCCTGGTTGCCGCCCGCTTCGCCGTCGCCGTGCGTTTTCGAGTAGGTGTAGGCGACGCCAAAGGTGATACCGGCCGAGTAACGCTTCTTCAGCTCCATCTGCAAGCCGTGATGGAAGGCGTTCTGGTAAGTATCCAGGTAGCGGACGGTGGAGAGGTTTTGCACTCCAAGCTCCGGCGTGGCCGGGTCGTAGAAACGCGGGAATGGCCGATTCGCTTGGATGTTGCTGTCGGCCGACGGCGCGGGTGAGTTCCAGTTCCGCATACTGTTGCCGACGTGGCGCATCGCGTGGCCCACATAGCCAACGGTCAACTGCGTGTTATACCCCAGATCCCGCTGGATGTCGAAGCTCCACTTCCACATGTCGCCATCCTTCGTTTCCGGGTTGACCGCCACTGTGTTGACGGGGTTCCCGAGGTTGCTGGGAAGTGCGCCGCCGACGTTGTCCAGGAACGGGTCGTCGAGAGTGATCGCCGCATCGTTGTTTCGGAACCGCCGCGTTCGCACGGTGTGTTGGGTGCCGTCCAGGCCGGTGAGCATCAGCGTCTGTGCTACGTCCACGGCCTGGATGAACTCGGTCGCAGCGGCCAACGGGGGATTCAGGTTCAGAATCGACCAGTTGTTCCAGTGCATGAGGTTGTCGAAATAACCCGCGCCGACTCGCACCACCCACTTCTCCGATGGCCGATAGGCGATACCCAGCCGCGGCATGAAGAAGCGAACGTCCTGGTGGAACAGCTTGACGCCCCCGCCCGGACCCACGGCCGGCGGTCCCATGGTGGGGATGTCGATTCCCGTTTCCGGATCGATAAACCCGCCGTTGCCGACGGCCGTGCCCGGCGCATGGTTCTCATTCGGGAACAGGACCGTCCGCAAGAAACCAAGACGGTCGCGGATGTTCCCATCGTAGTCAAACCGGAAGCCCATGTTGATGGTCAGCCGGGGGCTAAACTTCCAGTCATCCTGGATGTAGTAACCCTGGCGGATGGCAACCGGGCTGGTGATGGCGACCCCTTCGGGCGTCTCCGTCGAGGAGGGAATACCCATCAGGAACGAGGCATGGTTGAGGCCCGTCTCGTTACCGCCCCAACGTACCCGGCCGCGGCCCAGGTTCGCCGCCCCGTCGTGCATCGTCAGCCGGTAGACCTCCCCGCCCATCTTCAGGTTGTGAGAACCCTTGATGATCGACAGATGGTTGCCGATCTGTTGGTTGTTGGGGTTATTGTACTCACGGCCGTCGTTGATGTTGTAGAGACTCAGGTTGGGATAGCCGTGCTCGTCGGTGTCAAGCTGGCGCCCCGAGCCCGCCACGATGTGGAACGGCCCGATGCCAAGACCCGGCATGCTGAAGCTGTCGTCACCGGCGCGGGGACTCTTGCTACCCCGGCTAAACTGTTGAAAGCCAAACCGGAACTCGTTGATCATGTTCTGGCTGAACGTATGGATCCACTGCGTGGCGACGTTGTAGGTGTCCGCCTCCCGGAAGGTGATGAAATTCGGGTTCAAGGTAGGTCTCTCTTCGTTGACTATCGAGACGGCAAGCCGTCCAAAGATGCGATCCTTGTCGCTGAAGTGGTGGTCAACCTTCGTGAAGTACTGATCAACATCCAAAGGCCTGACGATGCCCTGGCGACGCGTGAAATCCAACGGGTCTGGCTGACGGAAGTCGGCACGGGACACGAGCGGCAAGATGTTGTCCCGAATTCCGGGGTGGATGCGGCTCGACGGGATGACGTTATTGGGGAACGGCTCGCCCGTGAAGGGATCGTAAATCACAATCGGCGCGCGGAGGCGCCCGCCGGTCCGAATGGAGCCCGGTAACAGTTCCGAGAAGTCTCCCCCCCGGAACGAATCGTGAGGAAAGAAGCCTTCCGACACACTCTTGGATCGCTCGCGCCGTGCTTCCCAGTCAAACATCCAGAACGTCTTGTTCTTGATGATCGGTCCGCTCACAACGAAACCGAAGGTGTTGCGGATACGCTGGTTGGCCTCTCTTTGCTCGTCGGCCGCCCGCTCGAAGTTCAAGAAGTAGGGCTCTGCGTCTAAGGCGTTGTTGCGCAGGAAATGGAAGAGCGTCCCGTGCAATTCGTTGGTGCCGCTCTTGAGCGTGATGTTGGTGACGGCGCCACCGCCGAAGCCTACTTCGGCTGAGAAGGAACTCGTCTGCAGCTTGAACTCCTCGATTGCTTCGATCGAGGGCACAAAAGGCGTGACCGAGCGGCGTACGTCGGCCGTATCGGTGCCGTCGAGGGTGACCACTTGGTGAAGCTCGCGCACGCCATTGGCGCTCACCGAATAGCTGCCTTCGGGGATGTAGCCGCCGTCACCGCGGTTCATGCCAGAGCGCTGGCCAAACTGCACTCCCGGCACCAGAACCGCTAGCTGGACGATGTTGCGGCCGTTCAGCGGCAACTCGACGATGCGCCGGTTTTCGATCACGCTGCCGACCGTTGCGTTCTCGGTGTTGAGCGTGATGGCGTCCGCGGCGACTTCGATGGTCTCGGTGATGTCGCCGACCTCCATCGTGAAGTCGGTCCGAACCTGCGCCGTGGTTGCCACGCGGACGCCGCTCATCGACTGTGTCTTGAAGCCGTCCAACTCACAACGGACGGTGTAGTTGCCCACCGGCACGTACGAGAAGCGGTAGTTGCCGGTTTCGTTGGTAGTCACGGTTGTGGTGATACCAGTGTCGACGTTCGTCATCGTCACCGTCGCGCCGGGAATGACCGCGCCGGTGGCATCCTATACCAGACCCTCAATAGTCTGGGTACTGGTTCGCTGGCCGTACAGCGGGAGCGTGAGCAGCCCCAGCAGCAGGACCAGCGCGACAAAACTGAAAGACTCTGTTCTTCTGTTGGACAGAAACATAGTTGGACCTCTAGCCAGATTCGTTCGCGTTGGCTTTTTCAGAGTAGGCAGACCCCCGAATTCTGATGCCCGAGTGAACCGCCCGAAGCCGGGGTAACTATAGCACACGATTGAATCGGTAATCAAGCGGCATGTTACGTCTGTGTCAACGCCCAATAGAAATGTCCCCCTCGGTAGCTCGATAGAAGTGTCCCCTTGTGTTTCTTGTTCGTAGGAGAGATATCGTCGTCGTCGGGGCTGTGGAACTGTGGGAATCGCGTAGCGATTTCCAAGGGGCGGTGGGAAGGGTGGAAAACCATCCACCGCTCCTCGAACCCGGTACTGCTGCCTCGAGAGATTTTCCACGCTTTCCATCCGACCCGGCATTTCCACAGCCCTCTTATGTATTCGCAGCCCGTTTTTTCAGTAACACAGCTCGCCGCCAGGGGTGGTTCGCCGCCGGCTTGCGCCCGCCCCCCGGACGCTGCTGTGGTGCTGGCTTCGTCCGCAGCTGTGGCGTCGGCGTGGCGATCACGTCGTGCTCGATCTCGTGCCCGTCAAACCTCACCTGCAAGCTCTCATCGCGCCACTGTTGGACCGTCACCCGTGCCCCCGCCCCCACGCCCTGGTTGCGTTTCGGCTTCAACTGCAAACAACGATTCTCGAAACGCACCACCCGGTCGTTGCTCACCACCCGTTCGTACTCGCAACAGAACACCCCTCGCAGCTCGGTGCCGCGGGGGAGCGCCTGGTGAAAGTCCGCTGCCGCCGCCGGCTCACAGGCGAAGCGCTCGTTGTGCTCGGCCAGGTACTCCTCGTCGAGATAACGGTTCGCCGCCTCGTACTCGACGATCCCGCGCAGCCGCATCTTCTTGATCAGGCGGTCTTGGTGCGTGCCGTGATGGCGCTCCACTCGGCCCTTGGCTTGCGGCGAGGAAGCCGCCATGATCGTAATGCCGAGCTTGGCACACATGCGCCCGAACTGCGTCTCGGGCTTGATGCCTGCCAGCGCTTCCCGCGACGTCGGCTGGCGCTGGTAGACGTTTTTCCAGTCGCAGTACAACGCCTTGGGAACGCCGTGTTGACGTACCCAGGCTGCGAGCAGATCGGCCGCGGCCCAGGTCGTTTCCTGGTCCGAGAAACGGCACAGCGCCACACCGGTCGCGTCATCGACGAAGTTCATCAGACAGGCTTTCGGGCCGCGTTCTTCCAGCCAGTGGTGGTGCGAACCGTCGAGTTGAATCAGCTCGCCGAAGTGCGCTTTGCGTTGGCGCCGGGTGCGATGCGGTTGGCGCTTGCGACGGCGGCTCCACAGACCCGCGGCGAGCATCCAGCGCCGCAGTGTTTCGCGCGGCACTTCCAGGCCGTGGTCGGCTGCCAGATGTTCCGACGCCAGCGTCGGCCCGAAGCGCTCGTGCCCCTCGCCCGCATAGTTCTCGCGCACCAACTCGAGAACCTGCTGGCGTCGCTTCTGATCGGCTCGGTTCGAAGCACGGCCGACGTTACCGTGCACCAAAGCCTTGGCCCCGCCCGCACGGTAACGCTTCTTCAGACGCTTCGCATGGCGGTAGCTGACCTCCAGCAGCTCGGCGGCTTCGGTCAACTTCAGTTCCCCTCGTTTCACTCGGCTCAGCACTTCGCCGCGCCTCAACTCCTTGGCACTCATCCATGTCCTTCCCACTCTCGGCTCCTCCTTCGGAGCCTCAGAGTAGGGGACATTTCTATTGGGCGCTCAAGGGGACATTATCATTGGGCTTCAACAGCGGCATGTTACGTCTGGGTGCGCGACATGAAAGTGCCAAGTGGTTGGGGTACGGTCTGGGGTGCGGTGTCCTAGCGTATATAATACGCTAGGATAAGAAGGAGGTGTCCCATGCCCGATTCCCTGCCCGCCTTGGAGTACCGTCGCCACGCGATCTTCCAGCAGATGCTTGCCTTGGGTGATTTTCGCCAAGGCTCCGTCACCACCACTCAAGGCCCTTGCGGCAAACCCACCTGCCGCTGTCGTCAGCGCGGTCATCCCGGCCATGGCCCGCACTGGCGGTTGACCTACAAATCCCGCGGCAAGACCGTCACCCAGAGCCTCTCCGACCCGGCGGCTCGCCGTAAGACTCAGCGGGAGATCACCGCCTTTCGGCGCTTCCAGCAGCTAAGCCGAGAACTCATCGAAGTCAACGAGAAGATCTGCCGCTTGCGGCCCGTTGAGCAAGAGTCCGAGTCGGCAGCGTCTGTGACGCCGCAGGAAAAAAAACGGCCGCGGCGATCCAACAAGAAGTCACCCAAGAAGTCGAACAGTTGCTGACTCTGATCTTCGCCGCCCGGCGCAAGCAGCAGCACTGGGACCTGGAAGCGCTGGAGACGGCCACCCGTGCGGCACTGCACCGAGCCGGCGCGAAGTTGCTCGAGCAACTGTTGGAGGCGCCCGCCGACGCCGCGCCTGAGCCATCCTGTCGCTGCGGCCGTCGCACCCGTCACCGCGGTCGGCGGCCCAAGACCGTGGTGAGTGTGCTCGGCGCGGTCGCGATCGAACGGCCCTACTACCTCTGCTCGGCGTGCCATCAGGGACAGTTCCCCTTTGACCGCGAACTCGATGTCGACAACACGCACTACTCTCCCGGCGTGCGCCGCATGATGGCGCTGGTGGGCAGCGAGTCGTCGTTTGAAAGCAGTCGCGAGCAACTGCGGGTGTTAGCCGGTTTGGACGTTACCACCAAAGCCATCGAGCGCGGCGCCGAGGCGATCGGGGCCGACCTCGGCGCCCGCGAACAACAACAGATCCAACGGGCGGTGCAACTGCCGCTGCCCGCGGTGGCCGGGGCCGACATTCCGGTTCTCTACATCGAGATGGACGGCACCGGGGTGCCGATGGTGGTGGCCGAGACGGCGGGACGAGCCGGCAAAAAGGACCGCGAGCGCGCCCGCACGCGGGAGGTCAAGCTCGGCTGTGTGTTCACGCAAGCCGAGGGCAAGCCAGGCGACCGACCCGTGCGTGAGGAAGGGTCGACGAGCTATACGGGAGCGATCGAGGGCGCCGAGGCGTTTGGGCGACGCCTCTGGCAGCAGGCCTGGGAGCGCGGCTGGGGGCGGGCGAACAAGAAGGTGGTAATCGGCGACGGAGCCGCCTGGATCTGGAACCTCTCGCATCAATACTTCGCGGGCGCGATCGAAATCGTGGACCTCTATCATGCGCGCCAGCACTTGTGGGAGTTGGCGGCGCAACTGGGGCTCGACGACGAGCCCAGCCGGCGGCGCTGGACCCAGCAACGGCTCCGCCAACTCGATCAGGGTCAGATCAAGAAGTTGGTGGCGGCCCTACGAGGTGTGGTGGCCCCGCAGCCGGATCTGGCTCGTCGACTGACGAGCGAAGCGGAGTACTTCGAACACAACGCCGAGCGGATGCGCTATCCGCACTTTCGCAAGCAGGGATTGTTCATCGGTTCAGGGGTGATCGAGGCGGGATGCAAGACGGTAGTGGCGCAACGTCTGAAGCGCTCGGGCATGTTCTGGACGGTACGCGGCGCGAACGCCATCCTGGCGCTACGCTGCGCCCGCCTCAGCGGCCGCTTCGAAGACTACTGGGAATCCCGCACCCAGGCCGGATGAGCGGCACTTTTATGTCGCGCACCCGTTACGTCTGGGTGCGCGACAAGAAAGTGATGATTTGCGGGCCCCCCTTTTTTGCGTGCTAATCCTTACGCAGTGATACGTTAGGAAAGGAGGCGTACTATGCCCGAATCTCTCGTCGCGCTCGAACGTCAACGAAAGGCCATCCTCGCTCGGATTCTCGATCTAGGAGACTTCCGCAGCGGATCCATCAGCGCTGTCAGCGGCCGCTGCGGCAAACCGTCCTGCCGTTGCCATCAGCCCGGCCAGCCCGCTCATGGCCCGAACTACCGCCTGACCAGGAAGGTCAACGGCAAGACCGTGAGTGAGACCTTTTCCTCGCCCGCCCAGCGGCGCAAAGCGCAACGCGAAGTTGAGGCTTTTCACCGCTTCCGGGAGCTGAGCCGACAACTGCTCGAAGTCAACGAACAGATCTGCCGCTTGCGCCCCGTCGCCGAGGACGCCGAGCTGAGTCCGCAGGAAAAAAACGGCCGAAGCGATCCAGCAAGAAGTCGCCGTAGAAGTAGGGAGGCTGCTACGGGTCGTCTTGTGTGAGAGGCGCAAGCGCGGGTCGCTCGACCTCGAAGCCGTCGAACAGGCGACGCGCGACGCGCTGCATCAAGCCGGCGCTGTCTTGCTCGAGACGCTGTTGAACGAAGACGCGGCCGGCGAATCGCAGCAGCCCTGCACCTGCGGCTCGCCAGCGCGCTACGCCGGTCGGCGGCCGAAGAAGCTCGTCACGATGCTGGGCGAGGTCGTCGTCGAACGGCCGTACTATCACTGCAGCCGCTGCGGCAAAGGCTTCGCGCCGCACGACCAAGAGCTGGCCGTCAAAGCGACGCAGTATTCGCCAGGCGTGCGCCGCATGACGGCGCTGGTCGGCTCCGAGACGTCGTTCGATCGCGGTCGCGCGTTGCTCGACGAGTTGGCCGGAGTGCGGCTGACCGCCAAGGCTGTCGAGCGCGAAGCCGAGGCGATCGGCGAAGATGTCGCCAGCGAAGAACAAGCCGCGATCGCGCGCGCCGTACCGCTGGAGCTTCCTGCGATGTCAGGACCTGAAACTCCGATTCTCTACATCGAGATGGACGGCACGGGCGTACCTGTCACCGCCGCCGAGACGGCCGGCCGCAAGGGTAAGGACGGCGGCCCGGCCGGCACGCGCGAGGTCAAGCTCGGCTGTGTGTTCACGCAAACAAGCTGCGACGAACAAGGCCGTCCCGTGCGCGACGAAGACTCGACCAGCTACACCGGCGCGATCGAGGACGACGCCGCCTTCGGACGCCGCATTTACAGCGAGGCTTGGCGACGGGGTTGGAGTCGGGCGCGCAAGAAGGTCGTGCTTGGCGACGGTGCGGGCTGGATCTGGAATCTTTCGCACGAATACTTTCCCGGCGCGATCGAGATCGTCGACTTGTATCACGCTCGCGAACATCTGTGGGAGCTGGCGTCGAAGCTGTTTCCCCAACAACAAAAGCGCCTCCGCGGTTGGGCGCGGCGCATGCAGAAAAAGCTCGACGCGGGGCGCATCGAGCAACTCGTCACTGCGCTGCGCGAGATCGAAACCGACGACCCGGAGTTGGCGCATCCGCTGGCGCTGGAGGCGGACTACTTCCAGCGCCATGCGGAGCGCATGCGTTACGGCGAGTTTCGCCGGCAGGGCTTGTTTGTGGGCTCAGGCGTGATCGAGGCGGGTTGCCGCACCGTCATTGCGAGTCGGTTGAAACGCTCGGGCATGTTCTGGAGCGTGCGCGGCGCGAACGCTATCACGGCTTTGCGTTGCGCACGGCTCAGCAACCGCTTCGACGACTACTGGGAGAATCGCGCTCGCGCGGCCTGAGCCTCACAAATTTGTCGCACACCCGTTACGTCTGTTTGGGCCCAAAGGGGACGGCCCAAAGGGGCCCAAAGAGGACAGTCACCCTAACCGTGCGGCCAGAAGGGCTCGAAGGTGCGGCGCAAAGGGGCCAGACGTGCGTTGGAACGGCTGAGCACAGCGATGTGCACCGACCGTCCAGTCGGGTGGGGGCGTTGGTCCGGGGGCTCAAGAACGAGGCTCCACTGGCCTTTCGACCGCGAAACGCGCTTACTGCCCAGGGTAATGTGCGAGTTACGGGTCGCGGTAGGGATACCGGTCGCCCGGCACACCCCGCACAGATCCGTACGTGAGCGTCAACTCATACGGCTCCTACCTCGGATGATGGCGACCGAAAGACTGCAACGCAGCACACGCCGCCGAATCCTCCAGGCCGCCGCGGCCGGGTGAACAAACTGTGCAAGGTGTGGCGGATCTGGTTTGCGGGTAGTGGCTCAGTTTCAGCCATGACGGTCTCACGGACACCGGATCCGCCATACACGGTGGCTCAAGCCGGTGTGTCGGAAGGACGCTGAAGCGCCCTAGGCAGGAACGAAGAGGCTACGCTGAACCGGCCGTAAACGACCGGCCTACAACGCGCTTCGCGCGGAAGCCGCCTGAAGGCGACTTCAGAAACGATGGCCTTCCGGACCAGTGTGCAGCGCACGCCCGTCACCCAGCGTGGCGCAGCCAAATTGAGCCACTACTGGTTTGCGGGCAAGCTCCACGCGCAGTGGTATAGTCCCTAGACTCGGTGAAAGACTCCTGGACCATCGCGATTGTTACGGTCGTCGTTCTGTGCTTCATGGTGGTGCTTCTCATGCCCTACCAGGAGTTGACCTTGAGCGGCAAGAACGACTTCTTGCCGTTCTATGGCGGCGCGCGGCTGCTTGATACGGGCGATCTCTACAATCGTGAACGGCTCAACGAAGAGGCGATCAAGGCCATTGGCGTTTTCTCTGACCAGCACGGATACATCCGCCTGCCGTTTCATGCCGCCTTTCTGTGGCCTCTGAGCCGGCTGCCCTACCTGTCGGCGTACGTAATCTGGGAAGTGGCCATCCTAGCTGCCTTCGTCGCGTTTGTCGTTTTCTGGCACCCCCCCGGCGGACCGTTGAAGGTACTCTTGGCCGCGATGTCGCTTCCGGCATTCACCTCCATCGCCAACGGGCAAGACTGTACCTTCCTGCTCGTTTTCATTCTTGGAACAGTGGTTCTCTACCGGCGAGGCAGCAAGTTTTGGGCCGGCGCTGTATTGAGCCTATGCGCGATCAAGTTTCACCTGTTCCTGCTCGTGCCGGTGTTGATTGTCGCCCGCCGGGAGTGGCGTCTCGCCGGGGGGCTGGCAAGCGGAGGGGCGGTGTTGGCTGCCGTTTCGTTTACCGTGGCCGGCTGGATCTGGTCGGCGCAGTTCGTGGAGTCGGCTCTGAATCCCGAGTTCTCGCCGAAGACGGACCAGATGGCTAACCTGCACGGTGTGATGGCGCAAATTCCCGGGGGAACTGTGCTCGAAATTTTGATTGCGGCGATGGTGGTTGCCACGGTCTGGATGGTCTCCCGACGAATGAGCTTCGACTACGCCTTCTCGCTCATGCTGGCTGCGGGTTTCCTGCTGAGCATCCACGCCTACTTGCCCGACTTGGTGATCACGCTTCCAGCAGCCCTCACCCTGACCGCGATTTCAAACCGGCGGCTGGTCAAGGCTTCGGCCTTCCTCCTGTTGGCGCTACCCATGCACCTGGCCGTGTTGGCGGGGTTCCCCACGTCCGCGCTGGTGACGGCAGCGTTGATGGGATTGATCGGCGCGGCGGCCGTCGAGGCTTGGCGCTCGCAACAGGCCGACATCGGCACGACATAGCGGTCCAACCACCCAACCCATCCTAAGAGCAACCGCGTCTCGTGAGTCCACACCTGCCCGGCGTGGGCGGCCCGTGATAGGGTGATGTACTTGCTCGGGACCGGGCGTTTCCATCGGTTCCGGCAACAGGGGGTTGCAGTTGGCGGCGGAAGCGGGAGAGTACGGCCTACGTCATCGCGTCGGCTTGATCACGGGCGTTTCATTGTTCGTGATCATCCTGTTGTCGCCGCGTCCCGAGGCCCTCACGCCGGAGGGTCAACGCATGGCCGCCGTCGGGGCCCTGATGGCGACGTGGTGGATTACCGAGGCAGTCCACATCGCGGTCACCGCGTTGCTGCCGGTCGCGCTCGTACCCCTGTTGGGCATCATGCCCAGCAGTCAGGTCGCCCCGCACTACGCGAACCACATTATCTTTCTGTTCATCGGCGGCTTCATCATCGCGCTGGCGATGGAGAAGTGGGACCTGCACCGCCGTATAGCCCTCCATACCATCGCGCGCGTCGGGACGGAGCCGGCGCGGCTGATGCTGGGATTCATGATCGCTACGGCCTTCCTCTCGATGTGGATTTCGAACACCGCGACGACCATGATGATGCTCCCGATCGCGATGGCGGTGGTGACGCAGTTGTCGGAGTTCGCCGAGATCGACGGCGAGAGGTCGGACGAGACTCCGGCGCGGGTCAAGACGACGTTCGGGTTGATGCTGCTGCTTGGCATCGCCTACTCAGCGAGCGTGGGCGGCCTCGGGACGATCATCGGATCGCCGACAACGGTTGCGTTCCTCGGGTTCGCGCAAACTCGCTTTCCCGACCAGCCGCCGATCGGCTTCATGGACTGGAGCCTGGTGTGCATTCCGCTCGTCGTGCTCTTCGTGCCGATCATGTGGGCCTACCTCTGCCGCTTCGGCGCCGATTTACCGCTGAGCCGAATCAGGTTTAGCGGCAGCCAGACGATCATCGAAAACGAACTGCGCAAACTAGGGCCGATGAAGCGCCCCGAAAAGATGGTGCTGGCCGTGTCGGCGACCACGGCGGTGTTGTGGATCTTCCGGCGGCCGTTGGAGTTGGGTGGAGTGACCCTTCCCGGGTGGTCGAGCGCCTTCGCGAGCCCTTCAGACATCCATGACGCCACGGTGGCGATGACTATGGGCGTCGTGCTGTGCCTGCTGCCGACGGCGCGCTCCGGTGGAATCGAGTGGCGTGGCCGCCGGGAGCGCTTCGTGATGGACTGGCAGACGATCCAGAACGGCATACCGTGGAGCATCGTTATGCTACTGGGCGGCGGGTTCGCGCTGGCGGCGGGCATTCAGGAAACGGAACTGGCCCGTTGGCTCGGCTCGCAAATGTCGATGCTGCAGGGCACGCCCGTGTGGGTCTTGATTCCGATGACTTGCTTGCTCGCGGTCCTGCTGACCGAGACGACCTCGAACATCGCCACCGTCCTGATGATTTCGCCCGTGATCACCGAGACCGCGGTCGAGCTTGGCGTTCATCCTTACCTGCTGCTGATCCCGGCGGCGATCATGGCGTCGTTCGCTTTCATGCTGCCGGTGGCGACCCCGCCGAACGCGATCGTCTTCGGCAGCGGGTGGGTGACCATACCGCAGATGTTCCGGGCGGGCGTAGCTCTGGATGCAATCGCGCTCGTGTTGGTTCCGGTGCTGGTGTACCTGTTGGGCTCGTTCGTGTTTCCGTTTCAGCTCTAGGGGGCCCGGCGGCGGGGCGGCGGCTGCTCACAGCTCTTCGGCGTTCGGCGCGCGCCGGCCGCTGGTGCTGGGTCGGCCGATGCTAGACTGGCGCTTCGGACGCTAATGCCACGGCAGCATCACCCGCCCAGAACCGATCGGACACGACGCAAGCTCCCTCGAAAGAAGAATCCTTCCCAGCGTGAGCCCTCCGGCCCCGCTCGCTCGCAGACCTCTCTTGGACTGCTATCTTCCCGATCAGCCAAGTTCGCCGCCGTCCTCCGCCTGTTGGGGCCCGAGACTGCGCGTGGCCGCTGGATGATGGCGGCGATCCTCTTGGTCGCCTTTTTGCTGCGTGTTACACGGCTGATGGAGATGTTCCCGGTCCTTGTGGATGAGAGCATCTACATGCATTGGGCGGAGATCATCGAGCATCAAGGGCAATGGTTCATCTCGCTCTTGGACGGCAAGCAGCCGTTGCAGTACTGGGTGCTGGCGGTGGTCCGCATGATCTTTGGCGGGGACCCGCTGCTCGAAGGGCGGCTCGTTTCGGTCGGGGCCGGCTTGCTCAGCACGGTTGGTGTGTTCGCCATCGGCAAGCGACTGGGGGGCAACACCGCGGGGCTCATCAGCGCCTCGCTGTACGCGGTGTTTCCCTTTGCGCTGCTGTACGACCGGCTGGCTTACACCGAAGCCTTCGTGAACCTCAACGGCATTGCCATCACCCTTACAGCCCTGCTGGCGTTCGGCGAGCCGAAGAAGAGCTGGACGCCTGAAATCGCCGCCGGGCTCGCCCTCGTGCTGGCTCTGTTCACCAAACAGACCACGCTACTTTTCATCTACTTGCCTCTAATCGCGGGCCTGTGGCTCGGACGTGGACAAGGCAGAAGCCTACTCGCTCGCTGGGGGCTCATGTATGGAATCGCGGGCGTCTTCGTTTTCGTTAACTGGGCCGCGATGCCCGAGGCCCCCACCCTCGAGACCCATGACATCCTGCTGCATCACAAACAGTTCTACGTTCCACTCGATGAACTCATGCGAAATCCCTTCAGGGCGGCGTCGAAGAACGCGCGTCTGCTGATCGGCTACATCGGGTCCTACGTGACGTGGCCCGTCGCGCTGGCGGGGTTGACATCCCTGCTCTATCTCTCGTGGAGGAGGTCCTTCGCTCCGTGGGTGTTGATTTCAATCTCCGTGCCACCGCTGGTGATACAGTGCGTCATCCTGTCGCTGATGTACCCGACCCGCTGGGCCTTTCCGCATTTCTGGCCGTGGCTGGTAGTGATCGGCCTAGCAGCCTCGGATGTTCGAGAGCGTTACCTTCGACGGCTAGACTCGGTCGCCATTCGGCGCGGCGTGGCTGCGGCAGCCGCGCTGTGCGTGGCCGGCCCGATGCTCTATCAGGCCCAAGGCATGATCCGCTCGCCACGCGAGTTCCTACACACAAGCGATGCGACCGGTTTCCTTGGGTTCCACGCGCATGTGGGATTTGGAAACCGTGAGGCGATCGAGTACTTGATCGCGCAGGCCCGGGAACGGCCGCTGGTCCTGCTGACCGACGCGATCTGGGGTCCGCCGGCCGACGCCATGTTCCCCTACCTCAACATGCGTCACGGCATCCGAGTCTACGAGGCTTGGTGGATGCAGCTCGCGCCCAACCACCCCATCCTTCCGCCGGGCCCGGCCGACATCATGAGGTCACACTACGAACGAGTCCATGCAGGCGTGATCGACTTTTCGAAAGTCTCGCGCGTGTTCTACGTCACCGACACGTTCCACAAGACCAAGGCCGAGGTCCAGTTCCGGCAGCCGGGCGCGAAGCTCGTCGCCTCGTTCCCCAAACCCGACGACCGGCACTTCATTGACGTCTATCAACTGAAATAACGCTAGTGATTGCAGGTTTTGCAGTCCTCATGAGTCCGGGAGGGCGGTTGATACACTAGCGGGTCGGTGGTCCATGGCTCGCCAACCTCGACAAGCGCCTGAGCGGCGAAAGGCAAAAGCCAAGGCGAAGCAAGGTACGCCAAGGCGAGCGCCCCGGGTGAGGGAAGCCGGCCTGACAGCTTTCTTCACCGGGCAGCGGCTGGTGCTACTCGCCGTTCTATTGTTGGCCGCGGCCCTACGCGCCGCCTACCTCATCGACGATTTCCCGATCATCACCGACGAGGCGATCTATCTTCGCTGGGGTGAGATCATCCAAAACCAGGGACAGTGGTTCGTCTCTCTTCTCGACGGAAAGCAGCCCCTTAGCTACTGGATCATCGCACTGACGCGTTTCGTCTCGGATGGTGATCCTCTCTTCGCCGGGCGCATGATCTCGGTCTTCGCCGGTGTCCTCACGACGCTAACAATCTACGCGATCGGCCGAGATCTCTCGGGAGCGCGGGCCGGGCTCGCCGGCGCTTTCCTCTATGCCGTTCTGCCCTGGGCGATGGTCTACGACCGTTTGGCCTACGGTGAGGCGTTGGTGAACCTTTTCGGCGCGCTCATTGTCTACACCTCGGTCCGCGGTTTCCAATCGCAAACGGCCAACACCCGTTGGATGATGGTGGCCGGCTTGGCGCTCGGGCTTGGGTTCTTTACGAAGACGACCGCTCTGCTGTTCGCGTTTATTCTCGCGCTTTGTGGGGTGTGACTGGCCCGGCGGCCGGTCGGGCGGCTTGCAAGAAGCTTGGCGATCATCTACGGCGTGGCCGTTGTCTTCCCGCTTGTCTCCGCTGTCTCGCAATCACCCGCGCCAACGTTTGAGAGCGGCAACATGATCCTGCACCAGACGAGCTTCTTCGTCACGCCCGCCGAACTATGGCAGAACCCCATGGTAAGGGCGCGGCAGAATGCCGCCAAGATGTTCGAGTACGCGGGCCCCTACCTGACCTGGCCCACTACCCTGGCCGGTTTCGCCGCGCTGCTCTACCTGAGTTGGAAGCGCGACGCGGCGGCTTGCGTAATTGCCTCGATTGCGCTGGTACCGCTCGGCTTTCAGATATTCGTTCTCAAGATGTTCCCCAGCCGATATCCTTACCCCCACATCTGGCCTTGGCTGCTGCTGACGGCCATGGGGTTGGCACGCCTGTGGGACGAGTTGCAGAAGCGGAATCTTCCGCCTCGCGTCCCCGTCGCTGTCCTCGCCGCTGCCGGTTTCGTGATCGCGGGACCGATGGCGCTGCAATCACTCCAGGTCTTGAAGGACCCGGCCGCATATCTGCCTGAAGGGGACTCGGGGATGTTCTTCGGCTCCTATCCCCACGTCGGCCATCACGTCGGGGAGGCGGTGGATACCCTGCGCGGCGAGGCGCGATCGAACGGTCCCCTCGTGCTGCTCACCGATGCCATCTGGGGCGTGCCCGCCGACGCCATGTTCGCCTATCTGAACGGCAAAGTCGGCATCCGTGTCTACGAAGCCTGGTGGACGCAACTCTCGGCCACGCACCCGATCTTGCCGCCGGGGCAAGTCGAGCTAATGAAGCCCCACCACGAGCGGGTCAAAGGGGGCGTACTCGACACTACCCGCCTGACGAGGGTCTTCTACGTGACCGACTCAGAGTATGCAAGCGAGCCCACTGTCAAGCGCCGCCAACCGAAGGCGCGGTTAGTGTGGTCGTTTCCCAACCCGGAAGGCAGAAGTTCGCTCGATGTCTACCGGTTGAAGTAACGCCAAGCGGAAGCGGGCAAACGCGTCTACCGTGCCCGTCGAACATCGCTGCTCGATTCTTCGGACGCAAGGCGAGTGAACAGCACAAACGAGCCAACCCGATGATCTGGCTCGTGGGGAATCGTGAGCCGGCGGGACAAGAGGCTTACGCTACACCCCCCAGGAGGAATCCACCACAGTCTTGTCGAGCTCGCTGTCGTGTTCGGCCAATCGCAGCAACTCGAGCCGAATCGAATCGACCAGCGCATTCCAACTGGCTTCGAGCACATCGTCCGACACGCCGACGGTCGTCCAGTTGCTCTGGTGATCGCTCCACTCGACCAACACGCGTACCTTGGCCGCGGTGCCGCGATTGGGTTCGAGCACACGCACCTTGTAGTCCACCAGCCGGATATCTGCCACCGGCGGATAGGTGTGCGACAGGCACTTACGCAAGCACTGCGCCATGGCGTCGAAGGGCCCCGATGCTTCGACCTCGGCCGAATGCATGCCGTCGCGGGCCCGCACCTTCATGTCAACCTTGCACTGCGTGCGCTTGCCGGCCTTCTTCTCGTTGACCAGCTTCATGTGCTCCAGCTCGAAGAAGAAGTGGTCCGGCTGCAGCACTTCGCGCACCAACAACTCGAAAGTGCCCTCGGCGGACTCGAGTTCGTAGCCCTCGAACTCAAGCTGCTTGATGCGGTCGAGCAACTGCCGGCGCGTGGAATCGTCGAGCTGCTTGTCGAGCCCCTTCTCTGCCAGCTTATAGGTAATGTTGCTGCGGCCCGAGAGGTCGCTGATCAGGACGCGCCGACGGTTGCCGACGCTCTCGGGATCAATGTGTTCGTACGTCGAAGCTTCTTTGAGCACGGCACTGACGTGGATGCCGCCCTTGTGCGCGAACGCGCTGCGGCCGACGAACGGACGGTCGTTGGGCAACGACAGGTTCGCCGTCTCGCTGACGAAATTCGCCACGCTGGTCAGGTGATCCAGCTTGTCCTGCCCGACGGTCGTGTGGCCGAGTTTCAACTCGAGAATTGGAATGATCGAGCACAGATTGGCGTTGCCGCAACGCTCGCCGTACCCGTTGATCGTTCCCTGCACATGGGTCGCGCCCAACTCGACGGCCGCGATCGCGTTGGCCGCGCCCAAATCCGAATCGTTGTGCGTGTGGATGCCGATCACGCCATCGAAGCGCTTGCGCACTTCCGAAAAAGCGGCCGCGAGCTTCTGCGGCACGTTTCCTCCATTCGTGTCGCACAGCACCAACACATCGGCGCCGGCCTTGTGGGCGGCTTCGAGCGTCCGCAGGGCGAAGTCAGGGTTCGCATCGTATCCGTCAAAGAAGTGCTCGGCGTCGTAGACGACCTCGCGGCCCTGTTGCTTGATGTAGGCGACCGTCTCGGAGATCATCGCCAGATTCTGCTCTTCCGTTACACCCAGGGCGCGCTCGGTGTGTAGCTCCCAGCTCTTGCCGAAGATCGTGACGACCGGGGTCTCGGCGGCCACCAGGGCCTGTACGTTGGGGTCGCTCTCGGGGGTGTTGCGCGCGTAGCGTGTCGAGCCGAAAGCGGCGAGCCGCGAGTGCTTCAGATCGAGGCTCTTGGCACGATCGAAGAAATCCTTATCGCGAGGATTCGACCCTGGCCAGCCGCCTTCGATGTAGTCAATACCCAACTCGTCGAGCTTCCGGACGATCATCAGCTTGTCGTCAACCGAAAAGGAGATGTTCTCGCCCTGCGTGCCGTCACGCAGCGTTGTGTCGTAGGTGAAGACTCTCATTGGCGCTCTCCGAGCGGTGTTGATGCCCTCGTAGGGGCCGGCCCCTGTGCCGGCCCGGCGGTTCGTGTCTCGCGGACCTCGCGGGAAGAGGCAGCGCTTCGTTCTCTACTCGGCCGTGGCCTGTTTCTTTTTCTTCAAGAAACTCATCATCTCGCGCAACTCCGCACCCACCGTCTCGACCGTCTGGTCTTGCGCAGCCTTGCGCGTGGCGAGAAACTTCTGGCGCCCGGCTTTGTTCTCGTCTATCCACTCCCGCGCAAACTTGCCCGACTGCACGTCAGCCAGCACCTGCTTCATCGTGTCGCGCACATGTTGGTCGATCACGCGCGGCCCCGACGTGTAGTCGCCGTACTCGGCCGTGTCGCTCACCGAGTAGCGCATATAGCTGAGCCCACCCTCATAGATGAGATCGACAATCAGCTTCAGCTCGTGCAAGCACTCGAAGTAGGCGATCTCGGGCTGATAGCCGGCCTCGACCAACGTCTCGAACCCGGCGCGGATCAACTCCGACGCGCCGCCGCAAAGCACCGCCTGCTCGCCGAACAGGTCACTCTCGGTCTCTTCCTTGAAGGTCGTCTCGATCACCCCGGCCTTCAGGCAGCCCAGCGCCAGCGCGTACGCCAGTCCCAGTTCTCGCGCCTTGCCGGAAGCGTCCTGCTCGATGGCAAGCAGCCCCGGTACGCCGACGCCTTCGGTGAATAGCTCCCGCACCCGGTGCCCGGGCGCTTTCGGGGCCACCATCGAGACGTCGATATTCGCCGGCGGCTTGACCTCGTTGTAGTGAATATTGAAGCCGTGCGCGAACATCAGCGTGTCGCCGTCATTCAAGTTCGGCGCGATCTCGTTCTTGTAGAGATCACCTTGAATGTGGTCGGAGACAAGAATCATGATGACATCGGCGGCCTTCGACGCATCGGCCGTTGTCATCACCTTCAGACCCGCCGCTTCGGCTAGCGGCCATGAGCGGCTCCCTTCGTAGAGCCCCACGACAACGTTGATTCCGCTGTCCTTGAGATTGAGAGCGTGGGCGTGACCCTGGCTGCCGTAGCCGATGATGGCGATCGTCTTGTCGAGTAGGGGATCCAGGCTGCCGTCTTTTTCGTAGTAGATTGTTACTGCCATTCGGGTTCCTCGATTCTTCTTTCTTGAACGTAAACGGGAACCGACTGCGATCACAGACGGTTCCGGGAGCGGGATTTAGGTTTCTACGGGCTACTTGACCTTTTCGGTGATGCGTGATGCCTCTGCGAACGCCTTGCGCTCGCGGTTTTTCGGCGAGCGGGCGATGGCCATCGCGCCGCTGCGCACCATCTCAACGTCGCCGTAGTTGTGCAGTAGCTCGATCAGCGCGTCCAGCTTCTCGCCGGCGCCGGTGACCTCGAGCGTGTAGGAGGTCGGCGCGGCATCGACCACCTTGGCTCGGAAGATGTCGGCTTCCTTCAACAGCGCCGGCCGCATGTCGGGCGAGACTTTTACCTTGATCAACGCCAACTCGCGGCACACCGCTTGCGAGTCGGTGAGGTCCACGGCCTCGACCACATTGACCAGCCGCCTGATCTGTTTGATCAGCAGCTCCTGCATGGCCGGATCGGCGTTCACGACGATCGTCATGTTGGAAAGCGTCGGGTCCAGCGTTTTAGCGACGGTCAAGCTCTCGATGTTGTAGCCGCGCGACGTGAGCACGCCGGCAACGCGCATCAGCGCGCCCGGCTTGTTGTCCACGAGTAGTGAGATCAGTTGTTGCATCGGTCAGTCCCCCACAGCCACGGGCTTGGGCGGTCCGAGAATCATTTCGTTGACGGCGCCGCCGGCCGGTACCATCGGGTAGACGTTCTCCTCGGGCGTGACCTTGACGTTCATCAGGAACGGCCCGGGCTCTGCGAGCGCCTCCTGCAGAACGCCCTCGAGGTCTTGCGGTTTCTCGACCGTGCGGCCCTTGATGCCGAAGGCCGCCGCGAGCAACTCGCAGTCGGGGAATCGATCCATCTCGACCGCGCAATAGCGCCGCTCGAAGAACAGTTCCTGCCACTGGCGCACCATGCCGAGATAGCCGTTGTTCATGACGATGATCTTGATCGGCAACCCGTAGCTCGCAATGGTCGCCAGCTCGGGCAGGCTCATCATGAAGCCGCCGTCGCCCACCAGGGCGACGACTAGCTTGTCGGGGTTGGCGAACTGCGCTCCCATCGCCGCCGGCAGGCCGAAGCCCATCGCGCCCAAACCGCCGGAGTTCACCCACAGCCGCGGCTGGTTGAAGCGGATGCGCTGTGCCGCCCACATCTGATGCTGGCCGACGTCGACGGACACGATGCTTTCGCCTTTCGTGATCTCGTCGATCTTCGCCATCAGATACTGCGGCTTGATCTCTTGGTCGTCGTACGCCGGCTCGAAGGGGTGCTCGCGCTTCCACTCGTCGATCCTTGACTGCCACTCGGCGCGCTTATCGCGGTTCATCGCCCCCAGGGAGTCCTTGGTTTCGGCCAGCCGTTGGTTCAGTCGCTGGAGCACGAGCTTGACGTCGCCCTCGACCCCGATGTCCGCGCGGCGGTTCTTGTTGATCTCGGCCGGGTCGATGTCAACGTGCAACACCCGCGCGTTGGGCGCGAAGGCGTCCAGCCGGCCCGTCACGCGGTCGTCAAAGCGCACGCCCAAGCCAACCAGGGTGTCCGTTTCCGTAATGCCCATGTTGGCGGCGTAGCTGCCGTGCATGCCCAGCATGCTGATGAAGCGCGGATGGTTGCTCGGCAGCCCGCCCAAGCCCATCACCGTGTGCGCCGCCGGCGCTTCCAGCAGATCGACGAACTCCGCCAACTCCGCCGAAGCCGACGAGGCGATCACGCCTCCTCCGGCGTAGACGTAGGGCCGCTCGGCCTCCCAGAGGAACTTGACGGCCTCTTCGATCTCCTCGTCGTCCGGCTCGGTCCGCACGTGGAAGCCCCGCAACGGTTTCATCTCGCCGGCGGGGTGGTAGTGCGCCTTGCCTTGCAGGACGTTCTTCGTCACGTCCACCAGTACCGGGCCCGGCCGGCCCGTGATCGCAACGTGGAACGCTTCGTGAATCACCTGCGGCAACTCATCGATGTCCTTGACCAGGTAATTGTGCTTGGTGGCCGCCCGCGTGATGCCGAACGTGTCCGCCTCCTGGAAGGCGTCGCGGCCGATCAAGTGTTCCGGGACCTGCCCGGTAATCGCCACGATCGGGATCGAATCCATCAGGGCGTCCACCAAGCCGGTGGTCAGGTTGGTCGCGCCCGGCCCCGACGTCGCCATGCAAACGCCCACCTTCCCGGTCGTGCGGGCATACCCTTGGGCGGCGAAGCTGGCGTTTTCCTCGTGGCGCACCAGTACGTGCCGCAGCGGATGGTCAT
The DNA here is from genome assembly GCA_965261065.1 of Bryobacterales bacterium. Taxonomy (GTDB): domain Bacteria; phylum Acidobacteriota; class Terriglobia; order Bryobacterales; family UBA6623; genus JAKZVK01. The sequence goes on from OZ253444.1 coordinate 2,516,785, forward strand.
AGAGAACGTCGTAGATCGGCAGAGTCACCCCGCCGGGGTAGCCGAAAATGACTTCCGCGCCTTCTCGTTGAAGACTCTCTAGTAAGATTTGTGCTCCTGACATTAACGACGACATAAACGCCTCGGTTTTCTTGGCTAGGGGTTTGTCCGCTGCTCCATCGATCCGTCAGATCCGTAAACGTTTCGCTTTGTCTGCTCAGGTCATCGTCTCGTTTCGGTGATGCCTGCGTGGGGCACAAAAAAAAGGCCACCTCCCGGTTTCTCTCGCCCCGGTCGGTGGCTTCTGAAACCGTTATTCAGAAGCCCTCAGCCGGGGCTCGATACACCGACGATAATGATGGCGTTTTGAATGCGGAGAACGGCGAAGCGGGGTGAGGCGTTTTCAACGGCGGGAGGCGCCGATTCCGGTCGGGGTGAAGCACCCGTCGGGTGACGACACAGCGAACCGCGGCAGCGATGCATCGGATGCCGCTCCAACATCGCCGGCCGGCGGCCGGAATCAGCTTTCGCACTTTCCTTCATCTTCGCTCTGGAGCCCTTGGCCGAACCGTCCAAGAGCTTCCTCGGTCGGCTCCAAGGCCTTTGCATCTAGTCTACCCGCAACTCCACAAGGGGGTCAAGGCGTCGCTACCGAAATCACCGCTTTGGCCGATCTGGTTACTGCCACCCGCACGACTCCGTAAGGACCCCGTGCCCGGGCGCCGCAATACGCCGCGCGGCCGCTCGTGTAGGGGCGGACCGCTGCGTACGCCCAACATCGCCAACCGGCACTCCCGCCGTTTGGCCGGCGCAGTCTGGGGCTCCTTTCAACGTCCAAAGCACACTCCTTCCCACCTTGTCAAGTTTCCTGTGTTTTTTTCTGAACCCAAATCCACCCCGCCGCGTCTATAGAGGTGCAAGTACAAATCATCGGCTTTCGGGATTGTGGCCACAGCTCGACCGATCAAAAACAGCGATCCATGATCGACAAGGAGACCACCATGAAAAAGCAACTTCGCAGTCTCGTGTTACCGATCGTCTTGGGTCTGGTCGCGCTCCCGGCCGCCGTGGCCGCGAACCATGATGCCAAGGCTCATCCTTCCGACACGCAACGCCAAGTGCGGCACGAGTTGGTGATGCTGCCGTTCCTCAGCGTGTTCGACAATCTGGTGTACCAAGTCGACGGTTCCACCGTCATCCTCACAGGCGAAGTCTATCGGCCTTCGCTAAAGGCCTCGGCCGAGCGGGTTGTAGCCCGCGTGGAGGGTGTCGAAGCCGTCGAGAACCGAATCGAGATCCTGCCGACCTCGTTCCACGACGACCGCATTCGCGCTCGGATGGTGCGCGCCATCTACCGCCATCCCGTTCTAGACCGCAACGGGGCGGGCGCTTTGCCCTCGATCCGCATCGTCGTCAGGAACGGTGATGTGACGCTAGAAGGCGTGGTGAATCGCGAGATGGAAAAGACCGTCGCGACGATCCAGGCTAACAGCGTGCCGGGAGTTTTCTCGGTCACCAACAACCTGCGCGTTGAAGTCCCGAACAAGGGCTAAGCGGGCGAAGGATGATCTCCTCAGGTGAACCAGCAGGCCCGCGGCTTCCACGGCCGCGGGCCGTTTCTTTTTTAGCAACGCGCTCCACTGCTCCTACCCAGCGCAACACCATCGAACCGCCACTCAGCGCCGCGGGCGTGAGCCTAGGTTGACAAACTCCCAACTACGCTTCGGCCTCAGTACCCGCAACCCCCTCACGGACGAATTGCCCAACGCCGTTCTGTGATAGATTAAGGCTCAACAGACGCCGATTTGGAGGTCGCTCCGGCGGCTTCCCGTATCCACCTCCCGCGGAGAGGTGGCTGAGTGGTCGAAAGCAGCGGTTTGCTAAACCGTCGTAGGGGCATAAACCTCTACCGGGGGTTCGAATCCCCCCCTCTCCGCCAGTTTCACGAATGGCAGCTATCAACGTCCGATTCCAAGAGGCTGCACGGCACACGTCACCACTACAGGAATTCCACAGGTCTCTTCGAACCGAGCGGCGCGCACTACGGAGAAGTCGCTTGGATCGGCGCCCGGATCGGCTTCCCACTCGCGGCGCCCTCCACAAACTGGCCGTTCCGTAACGTGACGGCGCCGTTCACAACAACGTGGTCGATTCCGGTCGAGTATTGTGCTGGGTCTTGGTAGGTCGCCCGGTCGATGATCGTCTCCGGATCGAAGACGACAAGGTCGGCGTCGGCGCCCACCTGAACCCGGCCCTTCTTCTTCATTGACGGCACCCGCTTCGAGAGCCGGTCGGCGGGAAGTACCGTCATCTTCTTGAGGGCGTCCATGAGGCCGAGCGCCTTTTGCTCGCGAACGTACCGGCCCAGCACGCGAGCGTACGTTCCCCACGTTCTTGGGTGCGCCTTGCCATCGGTTAACCACATCCCGTCGCTAGCAATCATCACCTGCGGGTCGGCCACCAGGTTCTTGACCGACTCTTCGCTGTAGCTCGCCGGGCTGATGATCAATCCGCCGCTGGGTCGGTACTTCCCGAACGTCTCGCGGGTCAGGTTCTCGCCAGTCTGAACCCAAATGTGCTGTCCGATCTCTTCGTCCGACATCGTCTCCCAGTTGTCGTAGGCATGCGAATCGATGTACGAGGAACCGCGGTTGTACGGGTAGCACTCCGTTGTCACATCGATGCCCTCGGCCTGGGCCTTGCGGATGCCGGCAAGATACGCCGGAGCACGGTCGCGGCCACTGCTATTGAGGTGGACAATGTGCAGTTGCGTGCCGTAGCGCCGCGCCGGCGTCAACACCTCTTCGAGATTGCTGACGTCTTGAGCGTTCGTGCGCATATGGACATAGCACGCGGCATTGGATTTCGACGCCACGTCAAAAACCGCCTCGATCTCTTCGGCCGTCGCACCCGGGGTGTACGCGATCAGCATGCCGATCCCAACCGCACCCTGCTCTAGGCCTTTTGTAAGCCGTTCCGTAAGCCCCACGATCTGCTCCGGCGTCAACGGCTTTGCCACCCATTCGCCCGACAAGCGTGACTTGGAGAGTTTGCCGCCCATGGCTAGACGGCGCGAGTCGACATGCGAAATGGTCGCGCCAAAGTTCAACGGTGATTTGTGTTCGCGTTCGGTGTACCACGCCGCGATGTCTTCGACACCAAGCTCCAATTCGAGCGCGGACGTCACTCCATCGTGAATCTTGGCCCGGTAGACCTCCTGGCTGTCCCCGTGTTGATGCAGGTCCACAAACCCAGGCGCTACCACTCTCCCCTCGGCATCGAGCGTTTCCGCTCCGACGATCTCGTCCTCGGTGATCGCTACGATCTCGTCGCCTTGAATTCCAACGTTGCGAACAGCGTCGAGTCCCGTTTCGGGGTCCATGACGCGGCCCCCCTGAATCACCAGATCGTACGTCACAGAACCGCATGACGAGAGGGCGACGACAAGCAAAGCGAAGAGTCCGTTTCTCATGGTGTCCATTATGTCCCCGTCGAGACCAACAGCTCCAGAGGATAGCTGGCGGCAAATCCCCCTCTCGTTGAGCTATCCGATGGTATCACTGACCGACCGTTGATTCAGCCCGGTTTGCGATTCCTCGGACGACGTACTGAGGGTGTTGGGCGGGCGTTCGCTAGTGCGATCCGGATTTCGTAACACGTATATGCAAACTGGCGCCATCTGATTGTTACCGAAGAGGTTACCCCTTCTCGCGGTCGGGACCCGTCAAAGTCAACTCCGCTGGTTGAAACACGTTCGACGGCCCGCGCTGGACGGCGACTACCACATGCTTTCGGGACGCCAGAATCTTCCGCGGTGGTCATCAAAATCAATTACGACCGGAAACGTTGTATGTGTTGCTAACAATAACGATTCTCGTTTAGAATGAATCTTCTATTGAGCTTCGCATAATATAGGGTTATTCAAAAGACAGTTTGGCCTGCTTCCAGAAAGAAGGAATCAGCCGTTTGCGACGACGCACACGGCGCAGCGTGCGGCGAGCCGTCTGGCTCAGGTCCCCGTAGTCCTTGGGACACACATTGGGGAGTTCATGCTGCTTCCAGTAAGCCCACACGTACTCGACCGGATTCAACTCCGGCGCGTAGGCCGGCAGCTACACCTGTTCGATGCGGCCCTGGGAGGCGCGAAGGAACTCCTGCACCAGCCAACTGCGATGCGCCGGCAGCCGGTCCCAGATCAACAGCAGCGGCCGGTCAATGTGTCGCTCCAGCGCCTGCAAGAATTCCACCACCTGCTGGCTGGCGATAGCGCCTTCGTAGAAACGGAAGTAGAGATCGTGGAACGTCAGCCCGGCCGCCGCCGACAGCATCTTCCAGTTGAAGTTGTACTGCAGCACGGGCGTTTGCCCGCGGGGCGCCCAGGTGCGGCAGCGGTGCGGCCGCTCGCTTACGCCCGTCTCGTCGACGAAGACGATCGTGCGCCCTTGTTTTTGGGCTTTTTTTTAGCGGCGGGCCATGTGCGACGCCGCCACTGGCGGATGCTTTCCTCGTTGCGCTCGCGTGCCCGTCCGACCGGTCGCTGCGGACTCCAGCCCAGCCGCACCAGGATCTTCCAGACGTGTCCGGGATGGTAGGCGACGCCGAACTGCTCTTGGATCAGCCGTGTGACGCGCCGGCAGGTCCACAAGGGAGTGGGATAGCCGTGCGCTTCGGGGCCGTCGAGCAACGACTGCTCCAGTTGCGTCAACTGCTCGGCGCTGAGTTGCGGCTTGCGCCCGGCGCGACCAGGATGTCGCAGCGCCTGGGGGCCGCCTTGCGCCGCCTGCTGTGCCCAGCGGCTGACGCTCTGCTGCGCGACGCCGAGGCGGCGGGCGACCTCGGACTGGCGGAGGCCTTTATCGAGCAGGCGCAAGGCTCGCAAGCGGCGGCGTTCGAGAGCTTTGAAATCACGTTTGACTCCAGCAGGATGACCCATGCCTATTAAGCCAGGATTTCCATTTTGGCCCTGGCACGGCCACAGTATACACCCGCTCCGCTCCGAACAGCACGTCCTTTCACGCTGAACCCTGCACATCACCTCTGCTGGTAGTCGCCAGAGCTGGTTCGACCGCTCACAGTCGTTGATTGAGCGGCTTGAACGGCGCTCCGGCCGACACTGCTCCTTGCGAAACCTTTTGGAGCCAAAAGCTATTGATCCTCACTCCGGCAATGCTACCCACTCGGCAGCGGCAGCGCCCAGATCTTGTGCAGCATGTCGCCGAACAGCCGCCGGTTCAGATGTCCCTCCGCCAATAAGAGCCAGTAATACCGCGCGTGCTTGACCAGCCGACCGCCGGTCTTCATCAACCTGTGTTGCAAGCTCGTCAGCGACCAACTCTTGATTCGCTGCGGAAGTCCCAGCCGCCGCCAAAGATTGCCCAGGTTGTAGGCCAGCACGCTCAGTTGCAACCGCACTTCGTTGGCCCGAAATCGATGGCACGACAATCGCGTCCAGTGCGTCGCCTGCTTGCCTTCCTTGATCCACTGTTCCGCCGTGCTGCGCTTGTTGTAGAAGCGCACCACCGAGCGGCTCGGCAAGCTCATGCTCGTCACGATGAATCCGACGCGCGGGAACAGCTCGCCCTGGTGATGCTCGACCTTAGCGACGATCCGCCTCGCCTGCGACCAACTCTCCGCCTGATAGCGAAAACTCTTGTAGCGCACCAAGGGCTTGCGGGAAGGCCTTCCCGGCGGGCGAAACAGGATGTCTTCGATCTCCAGCTCCAAGCTCTTGTTGGCCGGAATGCGAATGGCGTACTGTACTCCGCGTTCCTCCGAAGCCTCATAAACTTCCGGCTTCGCAAAGGCCGCATCGCCCCGGAAGGCGACCTGCTTGCCCGCAGCCTGTTGGCGCTCGATCTCCGGCAACAAGAGCTCATTCCAGTCCTCGGCGCTGTGCACGTTGCCTGGACGCAGCTTGGCAGCGAGGCAATCACCATGACCGTTGAACAAAAGCAACGTGTGGTAGCAGACCGACTCGAAGTGTCCGTTGTAGGCACTGCCTTCCTGTTGGCCATGGACCGGACTCTCGGTGGAGTCCAGGTCCAGAACGACCCGCTCGGCGTCGTCGAACGCTTCCGCTTGCCCGACCAGCTCTCGGTTCAGCGCCATCAGCCCCAGCAGGTTCTCTTCGCTCGCCAGCATCTCCGTCTCGAAGCCGTGCAGCGTCGAGGTCAAGGCCGCACCGCGATCCCAGATCTTCTGCGAACCGATCAGCCGAAACGTCGGATCGATCGAAACCCGCTCGGCGTCGTTGAGGTCCTCGTAGCCGGCGAGTCGGCTGTAAACCGACTGCCGCAACAGATCAGCGAGCGTGAACTGCTTGTTTGTGCCTTGCCGGGAGTCGCTGAGATGCTCGTCAATCAGTTCTCCGAGACCGAGCCGTTCGTCCAGTTCGCGAACCAAAATCAGGCCACCGTCGGAAGTGACGTGCGATCCCTGGAAATCGACTTTGAGAAGTCCATTGAAACTTAGCTGGAATGGCTTGGTTTGTTTTTCACCCATTGGGTGTTGGCCTCCATGGCGTCCTCATCGGGCGCTAGCCCCTATGAATAAAGACGCTCAAGGCCGCTGGAAGGTCGGGATGTCAAACATCAAATTGAAAATGCGGGTTAGACGTTCGGCAGGTGGAAAGGTTACTTTATATTATGCGAAAATCAATAGTGGGCGCACTAGGACAGGACGTAGAGGCCCGCATGGGTGAGTTCACCCGGCGATGCAAAGAGGCCGGCCTGACAACTACTCACCAGAGAACGGTCATCTATCGAGTGCCTATTGAGAGCCGCGACCACCCGAGTCCTGAGCTTGTTTACGAACGTGTCAGCCGGGATATCTCAGAGATCTCCCGGGCGACTGTTTACAAGAACATCCACACGTTCATCGACGCCGGAATGCTGCGGGAAGTGAGCGAGTTGCATCAAACCAGTCGGCTCGACGCCAACCTCGAACGCCATCATCACTTGATCTGTAAACGTTGCAGAAAGGTGGTGGATCTTCAAGATCAGCTAGACGGCGTCCGAGCAAGCAAACCGGAGCCGGACGGGTTTCAAGTCACCGAGTACCGAGTTGAGGCTCGCGGGCTCTGCCCCGAGTGCAGGTCTTAAGTCAAAACAGCAGACGGAGGATTCCATGGCAGAGAGCGAAACGGTCGAAAAGGCCGGTATCAGTTCAAACGGAAGCGGGTGCCCGGTATTACACGCCTCGCATAGACATACGGCGGCCGGAGGCTGGTCGAACGCAGATTGGTGGCCGGATCAGTTGAAGCTGGCGATTCTCCGGCAGAACTCTCCCGTGTCCGATCCCATGGGCAAGGATTTCAACTACGCCGAAGAGTTCAAGTCACTCGATCTGGATGCCCTGAAGAAGGACATCTTTGAGCTGATGACGACGTCGCAGGACTGGTGGCCGGCCGACTACGGACACTACGGTCCGCTCTTCATTCGGATGGCGTGGCACAGCGCCGGCACCTACCGCATCGCCGACGGTCGCGGCGGTGCGGGCTCCGGCACGATCCGCTTTGCGCCCCTCAGCAGTTGGCCCGACAATGCGAGCCTCGACAAGGCAATCCGGTTGCTCTGGCCGATCAAGCAGAAATACGGCCGGAAGATCTCGTGGGCCGACCTCATCATCTTCACCGGCAACTGTGCGCTCGAGTCAATGGGCTTCAAGACGTTCGGTTTCGGCGGCGGGCGCGAGGACGTTTGGGAGCCCGAAGCGGACATCAACTGGGGGCCTGAAACGACCTGGCTCGGGGACGAGCGGTATAGCGGCGATCGGGAACTCGCAAATCCTTTCGGCGCCGTCCAGATGGGCCTGATCTATGTGAATCCGGAGGGGCCGAACGGCAACCCGTATCCCGTTGCTGCGGCCAGGGACATTCGAGAGACGTTCGCCCGCATGGCAATGGATGACGAGGAGACAGTCGCACTCATTGCCGGCGGACACACGTTCGGCAAAACGCACGGCGCTTGCCCTCAGGAGCCCTACATCGGTCGGGAACCCGAAGGCGCCCCCATCGAGCAGCAAGGTCTCGGCTGGAAGAACAGCTTTGGCGGCGGCAAAGGCGGCGACACCTACACCAGCGGGTTGGAGGGCGCTTGGACCACCAACCCCGCGAAGTGGGACAACAACTTCTTCGAGAACCTGTTCGGCTACGAGTGGGAACAGGTCAAGAGTCCTGCTGGCGCGGCGCAATGGGCTCCTAAGGAAGCATCTGCGGTAGGTACTGTGCCGGATGCTCATGATCGGTCGAAGAGTCACACTCCGGTGATGCTTACGACGGACCTCTCGCTCAGGATGGACCCGGTCTACCAGCCGATTTCGAGGCGTTTCCACGAAAACCCGGACGAGTTCGCAGACGCCTTCGCCAGGGCATGGTACAAGCTGACGCACCGCGATATGGGTCCCCGGGCGCGGTATCTCGGCCCGCTCGTCCCCGAAGAGGAGCTGCTGTGTGGAATGGACCCGATCCCCGAAGTCGATCACGAATTGATCGACGCGGATGACATAGCCGCCCTGAAGGGCAAGATCCTTGCATCCGGACTGTCCGTGTCCCAACTGGTCACGACCGCTTGGGCTTCGGCGGCGTCGTTTCGCGGTACGGACAAGCGGGGTGTAGCGAATGGCGCACGTATTCGCCTCGCGCCGCAGAAAGAGTGGGACGTCAACCAGCCGGCCGAACTGGCAAAGATCCTACAGACGCTGGAGTCGATCCAGAACGATTTCAACAGTTCGCAGTCCGGCGGGAAGAAGGTCTCGCTTGCTGACTTGATCGTCCTGGGCGGTTGTGCAGCCATCGAGGAAGCCGCGAAGAACGCCGGTCATGATGTGACGGTTCCGTTCACGCCTGGGCGCATGGATGCGTCGCAGGAGCAAACCGATGTGGACTCCTTCGCCGTGCTCGAACCGAAAGCGGACGGGTTCCGTAACTACCTCGGGAACGGCCACAACAGACCAGCGGAAGAGTTGCTGCTGGATCGGGCGCACATGCTCACGCTTACCCCTCCTGAGATGACGGTTCTCGTCGGCGGCATGCGTGTGCTGAATGCAAACGTCGGAGGGGCCGAGCACGGTGTCTTCACGAAGCAGCCTGGGACCTTGACGAATGACTTCTTCGTGAACCTGCTCGACATGAACACGAAGTGGCAGCCCTCCTCGACATCCGAAGGCGTCTACGAGGGGCGCGATCGCGCAACGGACGAACTCAAATGGACCGGCACCCGCGTCGATCTCATCTTCGGCTCGAACTCCGAGCTCCGGTCCATCGCGGAGGTCTACGGATGTGACGACTCGAAGCAGGCGTTTGTAGATGACTTTGTGGCTGCCTGGGACAAAGTGATGAATCTTGATCGCTTCGAGCTTGCCTGATCTCTTTCAGCTCCTCTCTCGTAACGACTTCCCCCGGCCGGGCTGCCAGCGTGGCAAGCAACTGAAATGGCTGATCCTGAAGGCGAACCCTTAGACCGTTCTTGCGCAGCTCACCGGCGGCCAGGTCCAGCTCGAACGTGCCAAAACGAAGCGTCCGAGCAATGTGGAGTTCGGCTCCCATACTGGTGAAATTGTACCGCCGCGCGATTACTGTTGCGAACAACCGAACCCACCAACAATCCGACGGGCGTCAGGCAAGCCCCTGAGCCCGGCCTGTCTCGGCGCTGGCCAGCGAGCCTCACAAGGGCTTCGAGCGGCCGTTAGGTGGTGAGAAAGAAGTTCCTCAGATAGGTGTCTTCGAGTGCCCGATCTCATCGCCGATGAGAAAAATCCCGCCTCCGCGAGTTTCAAGCGAGTCTTACGTTCCCTTCCATCCCGGACCGCGCACGAATCGGCCCGGCGTGGCGCCGGTGTGCTCGCCGTCCTTGAGCACGTGGCCGCCGTTGACGAAAACGTGGGAGACCCCGGTGGCATACTGGTGCGGCTTGGCAAACGTCGCGTGGTCTTGAATCGTTGCGGGATCGAACACCACCACGTCGGCAAAGTAGCCTTCCTTGAGCAAGCCACGCTGGTCGAGCCGCAGCGCCGTCGCCGGAAGATACGCTAGCTTGCGAATCGCCTCTTCCAACGGCAGCAGCTTTTCTTCCCGTACAAACCGGCCAAGCAACTTCGCGAAGCTGCCGTAAGCGCGAGGGTGGGTGCTGCTCTTGAGAAACACGCCTTCGGGCGCCAGCGACGCCGAGTCCGAACAGAAGCTGGCCCACGGCAGGGCGACCTTCTTGCGCAGATTGTCTTCCGATTGCGAGAAGTACACCGTCCCGACGCGGCTGCCGTCTTCGACGATCAAGTCCATGGCGGTCGCCTCGGGCGGAGTGCCGCGTATCTCCGCCACCTCGGCCAGCGTCTTGCCGGTCAGAGGCTTCAGCTTTTCGTTTTTGAAACCGACCAGCAGAATCCCCTTCGGCGACCCCGCGCCGACGTAGAGATTCGCCCACTCCGTTGACTCCTGCTTCATCTCCCGAGCGATCCGCCTTCGCGTGGACGGGTCCTGCAGCCGCTTCAGCGCTTCTTCGAATCCGCCCTCCTGCACCCACGGCGGCATCGAAGAGAGCAATCCCGTCGAGCCGGCCGGATAGGTATAGACGTCCGCGGTGATCTCGAGGCCTTCGGCCCGGGCGACCTCGATCTTCGCGACGGCCTCGTCGAACTTCGCCCAGTTGGTCTGCCCCGACGCCTTGAGGTGGTAGACCTCCGCGCGAATCTTCGCCTCGCGCGCAATCGTGAGCAACTCGTCGAGCGCCTCGAGCAACTGCGTCCCCTCGCTGCGCATGTGCGACGCGTAGAGGCCGTCGTACTCCGCCGCTGCTTGGGCGAGGGCAATCAACTCGTCGGTTTCGGCGAAAGACCCCGGCGGATAGATCAGCGACGACGCCACTCCGACCGCGCCCTCTTCCATCGCCTCGCGCACCAATTGCTGCATCGTCTTCAACTCGTCCGGCGTCGGCGGACGGTCGTTGTAACCGATCACGTACTTGCGGGGTGTGGCCGCGCCGATGAACGACGCGACGTTGGGGGAGATCCCGCGCTTCTCGAGGAACTCGCCGTACCCACCGAGCGTCGTCCACTCGACGTCGTACCGGATGTCGGCCTGCCGGGCGACCATCTCCCGCTTCATCTCGTCGTTGAGCGGCCCCATCGAGTTGCCCTCGCCCATGACTTCGAGCGTCACCCCTTGCCGGATGTCGCTTTGCGAGCGGCCGTCTTCGATGAGCGATTCGTTCGCCCAACTCATCATGTTGATGAAGCCGGGTGAGACCACCAAGCCGTGCGCGTCCACTTCGGTCTTGCCCGTGGCGCCGGCCAGATCGCCAATCGCGGCGATTGAATCGCCTTGAATCGCCAGATCCGCGCTGACGGGCGCCGAGCCGGTTCCGTCATAGACCGTCCCGCCACGGATGAGAACGTCGTACTCGACGGGAGTCGAGCATCCCCACGCCCAGGCCAAGCAAACCAGGGTCACCAACAAAGTCGTTTTCGTGATTGCGCCATGCATGATGGCGTCAGTGTAGCGGCTCAGTAGTAGCCGGCGGGGGCTGCGCTGCGGCCTTTCCAGCCCGGTCCCCGAACGACACGCCCCGGCGTCGCACCGGTGTGCTCGCCGTCCTTCACCACGGCAGCGCCGTTGACAAGGACGTGCTGTATCCCCGTCGAGTATTGGTGCGGCTTCTCGTAGGTGGCGTGGTCTTGGACCGTCGCGGGGTCGAAGATAACGATGTCGGCGAAGTATCCCTCCTTCAGCATTCCCCGCCGGTCAAGCCGGAGCGCCGTGGCCGGTAGCGAGGTCATCTTTCGGATCGCCGCCTCCATCGTGAGCACCTTATCTTCACGCACGTATTTCGCCAGGATTCTCGGGAAGCTGCCGTAGGCCCGTGGGTGGATGTGTGACTCGAGAAAAATCCCCTCCGTCGCCACCGAGGGAGAGTCGGTGCAAAAACTGATCCACGGAACCGGGATCTTCCTATCCACATTCGCCTGGCTCATCGAGAAGCCCACGGACATCACCTTGCTGTCGTCTTTGATGATCAGATCCATCGCTGCTTCTTCCGGCGATGTGTTCCACGTCTCGGCGATCTCGGCGATCGTCTTGCCGTTGAGGTGTTTCAGGTCGGGGTTCTTCAGACCGACGACCTTGTAGCCAGTCGGGCCGCCGACGCCGAGATAGAGGTTTTCCCACTCGTCGGACGGCGTGAGCATCTCGCGCGCGATTCGTTTCCGTGTGGCCGGATCTTTGAGTCGCTTGACGCGGGCCTCCTGTCCGCCCTCTCCGACCCAGGGAGGCATGGCGGCGGTAAGCCCGCCCGAGCCCGCGTTGTAAGGGTAGACGTCAGCGGTCACCTCCAGCCCATCCGCGCGGGCCTTTTCAATGTTCCCGATCGCCACGTCCAGCTTCGGCGCGTTCGCCTGGCCGACGGCTTTGAGGTGGTAGACTTCGGCGCGAATGCCGGCCTCGCGGGCAATCGTGATCACCTCGTCAATGCCGTCGAGCAACCGCGTGCCCGAGAACCGCATGTGCGACGCGTAGAGACCGTCATACTCGGCTGCAACCTTGGCCAACTCGATCAGCTCCTGCGTGTCGGCAAACGGCCCGGGAACCTGCATCAGCGCCGAGGCCACGCCGAGGGCGCCCTCTTCCATGGCTTGCCGGACCAAAGCCCGCATGCGATCGAGCTCCTCGGGGCTGGGCGGCCGGTTCTCCTGGCCCAGCTCGTGAATGCGTGCGGTCGTAGTTCCCATGAACGAGGCCACATTCGGCGAGACGCCGCGCGTCTCGAGGTAGGTCAGGTACCCATCGAGCGTTTGCCACTCGAACTCGTACTCGATGTCTCCTCCGCGCTGCCGCCAGTCTTCACTGGTGCGGTCGTTGACGGGCCCCATCGAGCGCCCCTCGCCCATAACCTCGAGCGTGATGCCCTGCCGAATGTCGCTTTGCGAGAGGCCGTCGGCGATGAGCGATTCCTGCGAGTGGCTCATCATGTTGATGAAGCCGGGCGCGACCGCAAGACCTTTCGCATCGATCAAGGACTTGGCGGCGGAATCGGGCACGGACCCGATCGCGGCGATCACGTCGCCTTGAATGGCCACATCCGCGGTGACGGGCGGTTCGCCACTGCCGTCGTAGATCGTGCCGTTGCGGATGACAACGTCGTACTCAACCGCTGTGGAGCAAGCCATCCACGTGGTGGTGAGCACGAAGACGCCGAGAAGTTGGACTCTGATGGGATATCGCCTGGAACGAAGCATGACGCCGCCAGTGTAGCGCCTTGAACTCAATCCGTCATCTCTTCGGATAAAGAATGTCAACGCCCAATAGAAATGTCCCCCAGTTCGGCCGAGTAGAAATGTCCCCATCTTGCGCTAAGGCATAGAACCCCTTCGCCTTGTTTTCGGGAGAGCTTCTTCAGCGACGGCGAGGGTTCGGTCAAGGGCGCGCCGTCCGGGCGCGGCTCTGCTGCACCCTTGAGGGGTTCCTCGGCGTCGCTCACGATCAATCGACAAGGCGAAGGGGCAGGCCCATCGATCATCTGAGGGGACATTTCTATCTGGCGGCGAAGGGGACATTTTCATGCGGCTACAACACTCTTCGGATAAAGAACCGAAGCGCGACACGACATCGAGGCTTGCGAGAGAAACCGTACCCGGAACGCGATTGACGGGCTTGATGCCGCCAAGCCCTCGGGCGTCTTGACCCCTCAGTGGATTTCCGGAGTCGGTTGCCTGACGCGGGTTTGGCTTCGGCCGTGATCGCCACGCCGAAATTCGAACCGAGATACTTCCAACGCGCTGCCGACAGCACCAATTCCCGGCAGCATTGTAGAATCAAAAGGCACTCTTCACCATGGGGCGTAGCGCAACCTGGTAGCGCGCCTGCTTCGGGACCGGTACACCGCCTCCAACCTTTCCATCGGTTACGGTCGATTCTGTTAGCGGCGGAGAGAAAATAGGCCACAAGGCGGCGGTGTTCAGCCGGGCAGGTGGAGATCGGCGGGGTACTGGCGAAGGCGCACTACTTGGTCATCGATCTGCCGCACAGCGACGACAGTTACGTGCGAGCGTTCCCGGCCGAGACGACGGAAGCTTTCTTGGAGGAGCATGCCGAGGCGTTTCGCTACTGGGGTGGCGTACCGCGGCGGATTCTCTACGACAACACGACCCTGGCCGTGGCACGGATCCTAGGCGACGGGACGCGGCTCAAGACGCGGGCGTTTTCGGGGTTGCAGTCGCACTACTGGTTCGAGGAACGCTTGGGGCGACCGGGCAAGGGAAACGACAAGGGGAAGGTCGAGAACCTTGTGAAGGTCGCCCGGCGGAGTTTCTTCGTTCCGCGGCCGCGGTTCCCAAGCTGGGAAGCGTTGAACCTGTGGCTTCAACAGCAATGCCGGAAGAGGCGAGAGCGTCGGCAACGCGGGCATCGAGAGACGATCGCAGAGCGCTTCGAGCGGGATCGGGGAGCGCTGCTGCCGCTGCCGGCGGTAGCGTATGAGGCCTTCGAGTTCCCCTCGCTGCCGTCGCTGAACAAGAGCTTGGTCCTGGAGCTGGCGCGCTCGGAGTATCTGGATCGCAGAGAGAACGTGTTGGCGCTGGGCAACTCCGGTACGGGCAAGACGCACCTGGCCCTGGCGTTGGGGCTGGCCGCTTGCCAGAAAGGCTATCGGGTCCGCTTTACCACCGCCGCTGCGCTGGTCCACGAGTTGCTCGAGGCAGGTGACGACCAACGTCTGCTGCGCTTACAGAAACAGCTGGCCAAGCAAGACCTGCTGATCGTGGACGAGCTGGGCTACGTCCCCTTGTCGACGGGTTCGGAGTTACTGTTTGAGATCTTCAGCCAGCGTTACGAACGGGCCTCGACGCTGGTGACCTCGAACCTGCCCTTCCACGAGTGGACGGAGATCTTCGGCTCGGAGCGGCTGACCGGCGCCTTGCTGGATCGTCTCACCCACCACGTCCATATCGTGGAGATGAACGGCGAAAGCTATCGTCTCCAGCAGAGCAAGGCTTCGCGGAAGTGCTCTTCCTCCGCCTGATCCCCAGCGCCTGGCCGCCGGCTGTTTCGGGGGGCTTCCACTACGTCAGGGGCCGCCTTAGCAGGCGTCCCCTGACTGCGTTCCAGCCCCCGAAACAGCCGCTTTGCTCAACGAGTCATCTCTCCTGAGATGGTCCACTTTTGCTCCGCCCTTGACATCTCCTCGACGAGGATCAGGCGGATTCCGACTCCCGAGCAGTTCCGCACGCTCGTCTTGGCTCTGCCGCAACCTTACCGAGCGATCGTCTGTCTGGCGGGTCTTGGTGGGTTACGACGTGGCGAACTCGCGGCGTTACGGTGGGAAGATTTCCTGGGCAGGATAGTCATCGTCGATGAAGCCGTCTATCGGGGTTCGCTCGATACTCCGAAGTCGCTGAAGTCCAACCGAACGGCGACGATCCCCGCGATCGCTGTGAAGCTGATTGAGGACTGGCGCTTGCAGTGTCGGTTTCGAGATCAGAAGGACTTTGCGTTTTCGATCCGGACCAACTCACCGATCGACCTCAACCGTGCGATCGAACGAAAGATCAAGCCTGTCGCCGAGGGGCTTGGACTACCCCGGTTCTCGTGGCATGACTTTCGACATGCGTACACGACATGGGGACGCAAGGCCGGAGTCGAGGCCGAGATCATGCGGGACCAAGTCGGTCACTCGTCAGTCCTGATGACCCAGGATGTCTACAGCCACCTGGATGATCGCGAAGGTGCGGCAGAGAAGATCGGGCGCTTTGTATGGTCCGAAAACCCCGGCAGGGCGGCTTAATGGAACCCTTGGTGGAACCCCATGGTGGAACCGCAAGCTGCTAACTCACTGAAGGGAATGGTCGGGGCGCGGAGATTTGAACTCCGGACCTCCTGCTCCCGAAGTGTGGGGCTGGGCTTCTTGGAGTGCTACGGAGCATCACAGAGTGGCCTATCCATGCGGTCTGGCCCTGTATTTGTAGCACTTCGTAACACTCCTTGTCACTCGGTGAATCTCGGTGAACTTGACCTATTGAGTCCCGCATAATATTCCGTCACTCAAAGCAAAGAGAAGACTGTTTCCAGAAGGCCGTGATCAAACGCGGTTTGCGGTGCATGCGGCGGAGTGCCTTGCTGGCCCGCTCGTTCAGCTCGCCGTAGTCCTTCGGACAGACGTTCGGCAACTCGTGCTGCTTCCAGTAAGCCCAGATGTATTCCACCGGATTCAACTCCGGCGCATAGGGTGGCAAGTACTCGGTTGCGATGTGACCTTCGGAGAGTTGGATGAACTCTTGCACCAGGCGGCTACGGTGCGCAGGCAGCCGGTCCCAGACGATCAGCAGCGGCCGATCGATATGACGTACCAACGCCTTGAGAAAGTCGATCACTTGCTCTTTGCCGATCGCACCGGGATAGAGCCGCAAGTAGAAGTTACGCAGCGTCAGCCCCGCCGAGACGGAAAGCTTCTCCCAATTGAAGTTAAACTGCAGCACCGGTGTTTGGCCGCGTGGCGCCCAGGTGCGGCAGCGATGCGGCTTCTGACTCAATCCGCTTTCGTCGATGAAGACGAGCGTACGACCTTCGTTTTGGGCTTTTTTTTAATACGCGTCCAGGTCTTGCGCTTCCAGGTGCGGATCTGCTCTTCGTTGCGCTCGCGCGCCTTTCCGACCGGGCGTTGCGGGCTCCAGTCGAGCGCTCGCAGGATCTTCCAGACGTGGCCTTCGTGGTAGTCGACCCCGAACTCGTCTCCGATCAGCCGAGCCACCCGCGGACAGCTCCACAGGGGCGTGGGGAAGCCGTGGGCTTGCGGGCCTTCCAGCAACAGCGACGTCAGGCGTTCGCGTTGTGCGGCATCGAGGAGCGGCTTGCGTCCGGCGCGCCCGGCCTGGCGGAGTCCGGCCGCACCCTGCTCGCGGTATTGCCGCCGCCACGCACTGACGGTTTGGCGAGCGACTTTCAGTCGTCTCGCCGTCTCGGACTGATTGTGGCCTTGGTCGAGCAGCCGCATCGCTTCGAAACGGCGCTTCTCCAGGGCCTTGAAATCCCGCTTCACACCTTTGGGGTTGCCCATACATATATAGATGCTCCAAACTATCAAAAAGTGTCATAATAATATGCGGGAGTCAATAGTTACGTCACAATCCACGTCACAATCGCAAATCTGACGCCCTTCACGAGGGTTCGCCCTTAGTCAGCTCGTCGTACTCGTCCAGCGCCGCGTTCCATTCCTCCAGCGCCTCCTCGGGCAACTTGTCGAGGTTCTCCTCTGTCACCAGCAAGCCGGTCTTGCGAGAGGCGTAGATCAGGCGTGGATCGATGCCAGCAGCGGCCATCGCGTCCGCTAAGTCCTTCTCGTATCGCTCCAGATCCAGTGGCTGAGGCGTGTCGGCGTCGGGGTCGAAGAAGACGGGATCGTCCGGACCCGGCTCCCTGCCGAACTTCTTGATGAAGGCTTCCCGCTGTCGCAGAAGGGCCTCGTGGCCGTCGGGAGTGAGCGGGACTTCGCGGTGCTGCACGGGGCGTCTTGCTCGCTTTCGAAGAATCCGCACGCGGGTTACTCTACCATGTCGCGGCGACCCTCCCGGAGATGTTTCCAGTCGAGATCGTGACGCCTCCACAAAGATGGGGCCGGCGAGTCGATGCCTATGAGAGCGGTCCCAGAGCCTCGCCACTGCAACGGCGATCGCAGCGCTAGATGACCGCCCGAGTTTCGTGTTGCGCCGAGGGGGGTGGTACGGGTCCCACGGCCCACTCGTCTACGGCAATCGCGGGGTTCTGAAACTGTGGTCTGGTGTAGCATACGCTCGCGATCAGAGCTTGCCGTGAAGGCTGTTCTAGGAGACCTGCACGTGTCAGATGATCCTCCAAGTCGTCGATCGCAAGAGTGCTCCAGTCCACATGCGGTACGAGCGGATAGTAAGCGGAATGCGCCTGCGTACTCCAGGGCCCGCCGACTACACACCCCTAACTCTGCTCAAGCCGGCTGTCGCATGCAACATACGGGCCGCCCTGGCGCACTGCCCTGAGGTTCCTCGCAAAGTTCCAGACCATAAGCTCCAAACTCCCGCCATCCTGTGCCACCTCTCGACTCTAACTCAGGCATCAGCTCCACGCGACTCGGTATCCAACGATGCCAAGTCGGGCCCGTGAAGACCACGTGAACTGGCACACAATACATGCCCGGCAGAATCATTGGGTACCAAGCCCTCCATTCCTTTCGTCCGCAGTTCCCCATGCGTTCGATGGCTCGCCGCTCGGCCTGAGTCCTACCGCACATCTAGGCGCGGCACTGACAACAGGAGTGCTGCTATGTTTTGACCGAGAGCAGACTGTGAACTCGACGCTCCCTATGCCAGCACTCGGGATGCCGACGCTGATCCAACGCCTCCTCGTGGCGGCGGTTGTGTCGGCTGTCTGTGCGGGGATTCTCGCCTGTCAAGTTAAGCCGCCAATCGTCTTGGCCGAGATCGGAGACGCCGACGCCCAGTACGACCAGGGCAACAAGTACTCCGAGGACGGGAATTATGCCGAAGCCTACAAGTGGTTCCGACGGGCCGCCGAACAGGAGCACGCCGACGCCCAGTACGAGCTCGGCATCATGTACTTACTTGGTGAATACGTTCCGAAGGACAGCGCCGAAGCCGTCAAGTGGTTCCGCCTTGCCGCCGAACAAGGAGACGCTCAAGCCCAGTTCCAACTCGGCGTCATGTACGACATGGGCCTAGGCGTGCCGCAGAATAACATCGGCTGGGTATCCACTTGACTCAGGTGACCCCAAGATGTAGTGTAGGGCCTGGTGGAGGATTACCCGCGCGACCAACTCGAATTCGAGTCTCGCTTTGCGAGCGAGGAGGCTTGCCGCGACTATCTGTTCGCCTTGCGCTGGCCAGAGGGTTTCCGCTGTCCAAGGTGTGGGCATGAGCGCGCTTGGCCGGTGCGCAAAGTGTGGTTCGAATGCGCTCGCTGCGGGCGGCAAACCTCCGTCACCGCCGGCACGATCTTTCAAGACACACGCAAGCCGCTGCGGCTGTGGTTCCGGGCGATGTGGACCATCACCACGCAGAAGAATGGGGCCAGCGCCCTGGGTCTACAGCGCGTTCTGGGACTGGGCAGTTACCAAACCGCCTGGCCTTGGATGCACAAGCTGAGGCGAGCGATGGTGCGCCCGGGGCGGGAGCGATTGACGGGCCTCGTCGAGGTCGATGAGACCTACTGGGGCGCTGAAGAAGAAGGGGTAATCGGCCGGCAGACCGAGCGTAAAGCGTTGATTGCAGTCGCCGCGGAAGAGAGAGGCACCGGGCTTGGGAGCATCCGCATGCAGCGCGTTCAGAACGCCTCGGCGGCCAGTTTGATGCCCTTCGTCGAGGAGTCGGTCGAGCCGGGCAGCGTGGTTGTTACCGACAACTGGTCGGGCTACGATCCGCTCAAGAAGAAGGACTACCAGCGTCGTATCATCTCGATTAACAACCGCCGCGAGCAGGCCTCGCAGCTACTGCCGAGGGTGCACTTGGCGATCTCGCTACTCAAGCGCTGGATGCTGGGCACGCATCAGGGGGCGGTCAGCCACGAGCATCTGGACTACTATCTCGACGAGTTCGTGTTCCGCTTCAATCGGCGCAGATCACGCAGTCGGGGCAAGCTCTTCTACCGCCTTGTGCAGCAGGCCATGGCGGTGGAGCCGACGCCGTACCGCTCGATCGTCGCCGATTGGGACGCTAAGACGCTGTGAGCCCAACTACAAGATGTTGGGGTCACCTGAGTCAAGTGGATACCCGGCTTACATCGAAGCGCACAAATGGGCGAACCTGGCGGCGGCGCAGTCCCAGGGTGACGTGTACAATATCTACGCGGAATTCAGAGACGCAATTGCGGAGGAAATAACTCCTGAGGAACTCGCCCAAGCCCAGCGACTTGCACGCAAGTGGCAGCCCGACAGAAGTGAATCACACACCGGCACTAACAGTTACTTGACTGAAACGCCTGAACGAAATACGCCTCTGAAGATCTCCCCTGCTGGGACAGGTTTCGTGGTCAGCTCTGCGAGTTTGCTCCTTACAAATCACCATGTGATCGAAGGTTGTAGGGCCGTCACTGTCCGGATGGAAGGTAAAGACTCTCAGTTGGCCGTACTAGCGAGCGACGAGGCCAACGACCTGGTTCTTCTGAAGTTGGCCAAGAAGGTCTCGGCCGCTGCGAGCTTCCGACTGGGGACAGGACCGCGGCCGGGAGACTCGGTAACGGTTGTGGGCTTCCCTCTTAAGGGTATGGTTGCGTCGTCAGCGGGCATCACCACAGGAGTGGTGACCGCCCTGGCAGGTCCTGCCTATGATGTGCGGCTGATGCAGGTTACGGCCCCTGTTCAGCCTGGGAACAGCGGAGGCCCATTGCTGGACCAGAGCGGCAACGTCGTCGGAGTGGTCGTGTCGAAGCTGAATCCCTTCTGGGTTGCCAAGCGTACAGGTGACATCCCACAGAACGTCAATTTCGCGATCAAAAGCTCCGTCGTTCAAGCCTTCCTTGAATACAACGATGTAGACTTCCAGACCGCGCGCTCGGATGTGCAACGGGAGACTGCCGAGATTGCCGCCAAGGCCCGCCAGTACACCTTGCCGTTGGACTGCTGGCAATGATGCGTGTTCTCGAACGGTCTCTCTGCGAGCGTTGCAGAGACTGCCATCGCTGTCAGGCCCACTTGCAGAGGGATACTACACCACGGTCTAAATTAGTAGGGCCGGGTATCCACTTGACTCAGGTGACCCCAACATCTTGTAGTTGGGCTCACAGCGTCTTAGCGTCCCAATCGGCGACGATCGAGCGGTACGGCGTCGGCTCCACCGCCATGGCCTGCTGCACAAGGCGGTAGAAGAGCTTGCCCCGACTGCGTGATCTGCGCCGATTGAAGCGGAACACGAACTCGTCGAGATAGTAGTCCAGATGCTCGTGGCTGACCGCCCCCTGATGCGTGCCCAGCATCCAGCGCTTGAGTAGCGAGATCGCCAAGTGCACCCTCGGCAGTAGCTGCGAGGCCTGCTCGCGGCGGTTGTTAATCGAGATGATACGACGCTGGTAGTCCTTCTTCTTGAGCGGATCGTAGCCCGACCAGTTGTCGGTAACAACCACGCTGCCCGGCTCGACCGACTCCTCGACGAAGGGCATCAAACTGGCCGCCGAGGCGTTCTGAACGCGCTGCATGCGGATGCTCCCCAGCCCGGTGCCTCTCTCTTCCGCGGCGACTGCAATCAACGCTTTACGCTCGGTCTGCCGGCCGATTACCCCTTCTTCTTCAGCGCCCCAGTAGGTCTCATCGACCTCGACGAGGCCCGTCAATCGCTCCCGCCCCGGGCGCACCATCGCTCGCCTCAGCTTGTGCATCCAAGGCCAGGCGGTTTGGTAACTGCCCAGTCCCAGAACGCGCTGTAGACCCAGGGCGCTGGCCCCATTCTTCTGCGTGGTGATGGTCCACATCGCCCGGAACCACAGCCGCAGCGGCTTGCGTGTGTCTTGAAAGATCGTGCCGGCGGTGACGGAGGTTTGCCGCCCGCAGCGAGCGCATTCGAACCACACTTTGCGCACCGGCCAAGCGCGCTCATGCCCACACCTTGGACAGCGGAAACCCTCTGGCCAGCGCAAGGCGAACAGATAGTCGCGGCAAGCCTCCTCGCTCGCAAAGTGAGACTCGAATTCGAGTTGGTCGCGCGGGTAATCCTCCACCAAGCCCTACACTACATCTTGGGGTCACCTGAGTCAAGTGGATACCCAGCTTAGTAGGATCTCTCCGCAATGCAAATAGTTGCGAGTTGCGGCGTGGTCCGACGGCCGGCGACTGGTCGAGCGGAGCAAAGACCACCCCTGCCGAAAGCGAAGTTTGTGGCCTCGGGCCACCTGGAACTCAGGCGGTCGATTCAGCGCCGCAAATCGCCAGTGGAAACCGAGCTCGCCTTTGACGAAGGCCTTCCGCAAGCCGTCAACGAACTTACCACGGAAAACCTCGGCGAGGACGTCCTTAGGCAGGAAGAAGCTCTTCGACGGCGCGTCGATCCAACGGCTGTGATCGAGTGAGAGGCCGCCGGCGGGAACGACCGTATGAACGTGGGCGTGTTCTTGGAGGCGCTGATTCCAGGTATGCAGTATCGAGAAGAAACCGATCGCGGTGCCGAGATGGCGAGGATCGCGTGCGACGGCGAGCAGCGTCTGTGCGCTGGCTCTCATCAGCAGCGAGTAGATCGCATCCTTGTTCTGTAAGGCCAGCTGCGAGAGGACTCGCGGTAGCGTGAAGACGACGTGCAGGTAACGTACCGGCAACAGCTCAGCACGGCGAGCTTCCAACCAACGCTTGCGGGTGTTGGCCTGGCACTTGGGACAGTGGCGATTCAAACACGAGTTGTAGACGAGGGGCGGTTCGTGGTCGCAGTCATCGCAGCGCAGGCGATGACCGCCGAGCGCGGCGGTGCGGCAACGTGCGATCGCCGACAACACCTTGCGGTGCTGTCCGCAAAGCCACTGGCGACTCCTGAGGAGGAAGCCTTCCCCGGCGGCGCGAACCAGATCGGCCACCTCCAGCGGCGGCCTCTGCATCTAACTTGTCTCGGGGTCGTCTTTGTTGGTTGCGGCCAGCTCCAACGAGTCCAGCGGGCTGGCGACATCACTGAGATGCTTTGCCGACAGATGCAGATACCGCGCCGTCTCTTCCAGGTCGCGATGACCGAGCAGCATCTGAATCGTGCGCAAGTCCGCTGCGGCTTCGAGCAAGTGGGTGGCGAAGCAATGACGCAGGATGTGGGGGTGAGCGGGTTTAGTGATGCCGGCCCTGTGGGCGGCGTGGCTGCAAGCGAGCCAGGGCACGTTGCTCGTAATCGGATCATCGCTGAGGTGCCACTTCCCGCCGGGGAATAGCCACTGCTGGGGCCTGCGCCATAGTCGGCGCATGTGCTCGCGCAAGTGGACCAGCAACGGCTCGGAGAGCATCACGTCGCGGTCTTTACGGCCCTTGCCGCCGCGGACGTGCACGACCATGCGCTCGGAGTCGATGTCCTGGATCCGCAGCTGCGTCAACTCGGCCCGGCGCACCCCGGTGGCGTAGAGCGTCATCACGATCATGCGGTGAAAGGCGCTGTCGGCGGCGTTGATCAGACGAGCGACTTGTTGGGGAGAGAGGATGTTGGGCAGTCGGCGCGGTCTCTTCGGGTAGGGCGCTCGATCCAGGTTCCACTCTTGTCCGAGCGTCCGGATGTAGAAGAACCGCAGCGCCGCTACCCGTTGCGCCACGGTGTTGGCGGCGAGCTTGCGATCGCGAAACAGGTGCGCTTGATACTGGCGGATGTGCTCCGGCCCTAGCCGGTCGGGCCTCCGCTTGAAGTAGCGCGCCAAGTCTTCGACGGTGCGGATGTAGGAGCGAACCGTGCTCGCGGAATAGTTGCGACGCTCGAGTTCGTCGAGCATCTGCTGACGTAAACGTGTCATGGGACACCTCCTTGTTGGTGTCCCCGACCTTACGCCGATCTTTACGTCTTCTCTGGCCTTACTCCCACGCGAAGCGTCTGCCGAAGGCTTCGTTCAAATCGGGTTCGCATGAGAAATCCGCCCCCTCTCCGCCTAACTCGTTTTAATAAAAGGGCTTGGTTGGATCGCTGGTGCACTTGGCTGTGTGGTAGGCAATCCGGGACAAGTGTCGCTCTCTTCGATCAACGCCTCGGACGACCCCAAAGAACTATAGATCCTCCCCTTGATCGCGATTCGGTACCTTTCCCGGAGTACAGGACGAGCGCCCAACCATCAGCCGGTCCCTGAACGGCACGAAACGGTCGGCTGGAGATGCAGTGCCAGTCCGGTACCGACAGGTCCGCCGTCGCCGCGTGCCCAAGACAGCCCGTGTCGAGAGAGTCGACGGCATCGAACCTCCCGGGCACCTAGCCTGGCTTCAGTAGGGGCACCATCGCCGCCAGCCCAGTTGCAGAGATCGCCACACCGGGTCTACTAGGATCTCTCCGCAGGTCAAAGAGTTACAGGTCGGTCAAGTCCTGTCAGACTACGAAGCAAAAGACTAATCCAGGATTTCCATTTTGGCCCTGGCACGGCCACAGTATACACCCGCTCCGCTCCGAACAGCACGTCCTTTCACGCTGAACCCTGCACATCACCTCTGCTGGTAGTCGCCAGAGCTGGTTCGACCGCTCACAGTCGTTGATTGAGCGGCTTGAACGGCGCTCCGGCCGACACTGCTCCTTGCGAAACCTTTTGGAGCCAAAAGCTGTTGATCCTCACTCCGGCAATGCTACCCACTCGGCAGCGGCAGCGCCCAGATCTTGTGCAGCATGTCGCCGAACAGCCGCCGGTTCAGATGTGCCTCCGCCAATAAGAGCCAGTAATACCGCGCGTGCTTGACCAGCCGACCGCCGGTCTTCATCAACCTGTGTTGCAAGCTCGTCAGCGACCAACTCTTGATTCGCTACGGAAGCCCCAGCCGCCGCCAAAGATTGCCCAGGTTGTAGGCCAGCACGCTCAGTTGCAACCGCACTTCGTTGGCCCGAAATCGATGGCACGACAATCGCGTCCAGTGCGTCGCCTGCTTGCCTTCCTTGATCCACTGTTCCGCCGTGCCGCGCTTGTTGTAGAAGCGCACCACCGAGCGGCTCGGCAAGCTCATGCTCGTCACGATGAATCCGACGCGCGGGAACAGCTCGCCCTGGTGATGCTCGACCTTAGCGACGATCCGCCTCGCCTGCGACCAACTCTCCGCCTGATAGCGAAAACTCTTGTAGCGCACCAAGGGCTTGCGGGAAGGCCTTCCCGGCGGGCGAAACAGGATGTCTTCGATCTCCAGCTCCAAGCTCTTGTTGGCCGGAATGCGAATGGCGTACTGTACTCCGCGTTCCTCCGAAGCCTCATAAACTTCCGGCTTCGCAAAGGCCGCATCGCCCCGGAAGGCGACCTGCTTGCCCGCAGCCTGTTGGCGCTCGATCTCCGGCAACAAGAGCTCATTCCAGTCCTCGGCGCTGTGCACGTTGCCTGGACGCAGCTTGGCAGCGAGGCAATCACCATGACCGTTGAACAAAAGCAACGGGTGGTAGCAGACCGACTCGAAGTGTCCGTTGTAGGCACTGCCTTCCTGTTGGCCATGGACCGGACTCTCGGTGGAGTCCAGGTCCAGAACGACCCGCTCGGCGTCGTCGAACGCTTCCGCTTGCCCGACCAGCTCTCGGTTCAGCGCCATCAGCCCCAGCAGGTTCTCTTCGCTCGCCAGCATCTCCGTCTCGAAGCCGTGCAGCGTCGAGGTCAAGGCCGCACCGCGATCCCAGATCTTCTGCGAACCGATCAGCCGAAACGTCGGATCGATCGAAACCCGCTCGGCGTCGTTGAGGTCCTCGTAGCCGGCGAGTCGGCTGTAAACCGACTGCCGCAACAGATCAGCGAGCGTGAACTGCTTGTTGTGCCTTGCCGGGAGTCGCTGAGATGCTCGTCAATCAGTTCTCCGAGACCGAGCCGTTCGTCCAGTTCGCGAACCAAAATCAGGCCACCGTCGGAAGTGACGTGCGATCCCTGGAAATCGACTTTGAGAAGTCCATTGAAACTTAGCTGGAATGGCTTGGTTTGTTTTTCACCCATTGGGTGTTGGCCTCCATGGCGTCCTCATCGGGCTCTAGCCCCTATGAATAAAGACGCTCAAGGCCGCTGGAAGGTCGGGATGTCAAACATCAAATTGAAAATGCGGGTTTAATCCTTACTTGAGAATTGTGGACGAGGCAGGCGTCGAGGTCTTTAGCAACGTTCACTCGATGGTCCACGCCAACGGCGGCTTCATTATGAAGACGTTGCGGCCGAAGACCATCTTCAACTTTCTTCGCGATGGGGAATTTACGCTCGAGATCCGTGATCTCACCACGCAGCACGGCGATGACCGTTTCGCCTATCGCGTTTTGATCCGGCCGCAGGTGCCGCATGTCGGGGCGGTCCACATCGACGAGGATCGATTGAATCTGGTCGCGGGGGAGATACATAAGCTCTCCGTCGTTACCGACCAGGAAGAAGGCTTTGATGGTTACATCGCTCTCGCACTGGAGGGTCTACCCGAGGGAGTGAAGGTGATTCCTGCCACAGAAGTAAAGTTCCTCAAGGTCCAGCAACCGCGCTTGAGTGAAGGCAAGGAGGAACGCTACCTTGCGAAGAACCGGACCGCCACTCTCCTGCTCACAACGGACGGAAGCGCACCCCCTACACGAACGCCGGCCAACGCTCGAGTTCTGGCAACAGCCGTTCGCAATGGTCAAATGGGCCGGCCCATCGTAGTGAAAGAACTTCAAGTGATGGTTCTACAGCGGACCGAGGAGATAGATCAGCCCGATGCAGCGGGACTCGCAGCGACGCGATAACGCCCCCGCACTTCGGCGAGCGGCCGCCGCAGGGACAGGCCTGCGGAGTCTGTGGGTAGGAGTGGCCGTCGTTGGCTGCCTGTCGGGGCTGGTTTTCTCTCTCAACGCGCAGGATAGAGAGTTTCCAGAGCCCGTCTCGATCGAGTTGGCGCCGGCCCAGCGAACCCTCACCTGGGCGGATGCCTCCCAGCAGTTGGTCGTGATCGGCACCGCAGCCGACGGCCGGCGGGTCGATCTGACCTCCGAAACCAGATTCGAGCTATCGAACGGCAGCGTCGGGCGCATCGATGCGTCAGCCGTTTTTCAGCCGCTTTCCGACGGAGAGACTGAGATCAAGGCAATCGCGCGAGGGCGCGAAGCGACAGCTCGGTTTCGTGTCCGGCAGTCAGCGAAAAAGCGGCCGCTCAGTTTTGCCCGTGACATCGGCGGGATTCTAACGAAACGGGGTTGCAACGGCGCGGCCTGTCATGGTGGTGTTAAAGGCCAGAACGGCTTCCGGCTATCCGACAACGCGGGACATCCTCACGAAGACTATAGGTGGATTGTCGAGGGCGGCGTTTTTCAGGTCATGAGTTCGGAATCCTGGGGGCCGAAGGTTCCGCGCATCGACACGAAGAACCCCGAGAGGAGCCTGCTCCTGTTGAAGCCGACGATGCAAATTCCGCACGGCGGCGGACTGCGCTTCGAAAAGGCCTCGGATGACTACGACACGATTCTCGATTGGGTCCGAAACGGCGCTCCCTTCGAGGAGGAAGGTGCCGGATCGCCGCGATTGAAGGAACTCAGTGTTTACCCCGACCAAGTCTTTCTCAAACCCGGCCAGGAGCACCGGTTTCTGGTCACCGGCCGCTATACCGACGGAACGGAGGAAGACCTCACCCGCCAAGTGCTCTATGCGATCAAGGCGCCTGAGGTGACCGAGGTGTCTTCCACCGGAGTGGTCAAGGCGCGGCAACCCGGGGAGACGGTCGCCCTAATCCGTGCTTCCGGCCGGTCGGCAAACCTTCGCATCGGCGTGATTGGAGAAGAGCTGAGCGACTATCCCGACATCGAGCCCCTCAACTTCATCGACCGGCACATTTTCAGCAAGCTCCGCAAGTTCAACATTGTTCCCACTGCATTGTCGAGCGACGAGGAGTTTCTGCGAAGAATCTGTCTCGACTTGACGGGCGCCTTGCCCCCTCCCGAGCGGGTCCGCGAGTTTCTCGACGACAAGGACAGCGGCAAGCGTGAGAAGCTCATCGACATTCTTCTCGACTCCCCTGAATACATTGACTACTGGACCTTTCGCTTCGCGGACCTTTTCCGAGTGCCGGTCTATCAAAACGGCGTCAACCCGAAGTGGAGCCACGACTACTGGGAGTGGATCCGCGGGAACGTGGCGACGAACAGACCCTTCGACGAGGTGGCTCGCGAACGCATCGCGGCCCAGGGCTACCGAGGCCCCTCTCGCCACTACCTGCCGCTACAGGTCATCAAACTGCCGCCGGATGCCATGCTCGAACAGGTCCAGGTGTTTCTGGGCCGCCGTTTCGATTGCGCGCGGTGTCATGATCATCCCTACGAAGACTGGACGCAGGACCAGTTTTGGGGACTGACGGCGTTCTTCGGCCACATGTTCCGGACCGGCTGGTCAGGTCACGATTCCGTCGTCTTCGACTACCCGATGGGCAAAGAGATCGGCGCGGACGTGGTTGGTCAGCGCGAGTATCGGATTCTCCATCCGCGCACGCAGCAAGAGGTCCCGCCGACACTGCTCGATGGAACCGTGTTGTCGCACAAGAACGAGCGAAGCGTTCGCCTGGACCTGGCTGAATGGATGACGTCCCACGAGTACTTCGCCGAGGCCGCGGCCAACCGCTTTTGGGGTTACTTCTTCGGCCGCGGGATCGTCGACCCGGTGGATGATTTGCGCTCGACGAATCCGCCCACCCATCCGGAGTTGCTGCAAGCGCTCGCCGACGAGTTCGTCAAGAATGGGTACGACGTCAAACACATGTTCCGTTTGATCGTGACGTCGCGGACGTATCAGCTCTCCGGGACGGCGAGCGAGACGAATCGGGGGGCCGGCGCAAACTATGCTTACGCCCTGCCGCGCCCGCTGGACGCGGAAATCCTGCTTGACGCCATCACGGATGTGACCGGCGTGGCGGAGGTCTTCAGGACCCAGGGCGGCAAAATTCCCGCAAACAGTCCTTTGCGGGACGGAACGCGGGCGGTGCAGCTTGAAGAGGCGGACATTTACGTATCGCCCTTCCTCGACTTGTATGGGCGGCCGAATCGTGCCGCGATCCCCGAGCGCAAGGTTGCGTTGAATCTAGGCCAGGCGCTGCACATGCTCGCCGGCGACACCTATACCAGGATTTCCATTTTGGCCCTGGCACGGCCACAGTATACACCCGCTCCGCTCCGAACAGCACGTCCTTTCACGCTGAACCCTGCACATCACCTCTGCTGGTAGTCGCCAGAGCTGGTTCGACCGCTCACAGTCGTTGATTGAGCGGCTTGAACGGCGCTCCGGCCGACACTGCTCCTTGCGAAACCTTTTGGAGCCAAAAGCTGTTGATCCTCACTCCGGCAATGCTACCCACTCGGCAGCGGCAGCGCCCAGATCTTGTGCAGCATGTCGCCGAACAGCCGCCGGTTCAGATGTCCCTCCGCCAATAAGAGCCAGTAATACCGCGCGTGCTTGACCAGCCGACCGCCGGTCTTCATCAACCTGTGTTGCAAGCTCGTCAGCGACCAACTCTTGATTCGCTGCGGAAGCTCCAGCCGCCGCCAAAGATTGCCCAGGTTGTAGGCCAGCACGCTCAGTTGCAACCGCACTTCGTTGGCCCGAAATCGATGGCACGACAATCGCGTCCAGTGCGTCGCCTGCTTGCCTTCCTTGATCCACTGTTCCGCCGTGCCGCGCTTGTTGTAGAAGCGCACCACCGAGCGGCTCGGCAAGCTCATGCTCGTCACGATGAATCCGACGCGCGGGAACAGCTCGCCCTGGTGATGCTCGACCTTAGCGACGATCCGCCTCGCCTGCGACCAACTCTCCGCCTGATAGCGAAAACTCTTGTAGCGCACCAAGGGCTTGCGGGAAGGCCTTCCCGGCGGGCGAAACAGGATGTCTTCGATCTCCAGCTCCAAGCTCTTGTTGGCCGGAATGCGAATGGCGTACTGTACTCCGCGTTCCTCCGAAGCCTCATAAACTTCCGGCTTCGCAAAGGCCGCATCGCCCCGGAAGGCGACCTGCTTGCCCGCAGCCTGTTGGCGCTCGATCTCCGGCAACAAGAGCTCATCCCAGTCCTCGGCGCTGTGCACGTTGCCTGGACGCAGCTTGGCAGCGAGGCAATCACCATGACCGTTGAACAAAAGCAACGGGTGGTAGCAGACCGACTCGAAGTGTCCGTTGTAGGCACTGCCTTCCTGTTGGCCATGGACCGGACTCTCGGTGGAGTCCAGATCCAGAACGACCCGCTCGGCGTCGTCGAACGCTTCCGCTTGCCCGACCAGCTCTCGGTTCAGCGCCATCAGCCCCAGCAGGTTCTCTTCGCTCGCCAGCATCTCCGTCTCGAAGCCGTGCAGCGTCGAGGTCAAGGCCGCACCGCGATCCCAGATCTTCTGCGAACCGATCAGCCGAAACGTCGGATCGATCGAAACCCGCTCGGCGTCGTTGAGGTCCTCGTAGCCGGCGAGTCGGCTGTAAACCGACTGCCGCAACAGATCAGCGAGCGTGAACTGCTTGTTTGTGCCTTGCCGGGAGTCGCTGAGATGCTCGTCAATCAGTTCTCCGAGACCGAGCCGTTCGTCCAGTTCGCGAACCAAAATCAGGCCACCGTCGGAAGTGACGTGCGATCCCTGGAAATCGACTTTGAGAAGTCCATTGAAACTTAGCTGGAATGGCTTGGTTTGTTTTTCACCCATTGGGTGTTGGCCTCCATGGCGTCCTCATCGGGCTCTAGCCCCTATGAATAAAGACGCTCAAGGCCGCTGGAAGGTCGGGATGTCAAACATCAAATTGAAAATGCGGGCTATAACGATAGGCTGTGGAAGAAAGGCGGCAGGGTCTTCGAGCTTCATCACGCAGGCGCTTCGGACAACGAGATTCTCGACGATCTGTACTTAGCCGCTCTGACAAGGTACCCGACCAAGCAGGAGCGAACGGACCTGAAGAGGCTGATGGCAAGCTCGACGAGCCGCGAAGAGGCGTTGTGGAATCTTCAGTGGGCCATCCTCACTTCGCGCGAGTTTGCCGAGAACCACTGAGCGTGCCTCCGGCGCGGACCGATCGATGAAAGGGGCCATGGGATGAAAAAGATGGGCTGCTTTGTTTCCAACGAGGGGCAGTGGCTCCGCCGCGATTTCATCACCGCCGGATCGTTGAGTGTTCTTGGCATGCATCTGAGCCAGTCTCTGCTGCTCGAGAGCACCGTGGCCGCGTCAACCGGCCGCAAACCGGAAGGCAAAGCTCGATCGGTGATTCTGGTTTGGCTCGAAGGCGGACCGAGCCAGAAAGACACATTCGATCCGAAACCGGACAGCGCGTTTCGCCCCATCTCGACCAATGTGCCCGGAATCCAGATTTCCGAGTTATTCCCCCGCCTGGCGAAGCGGATGGACAGAATTTCGATCATCCGTTCGATGAAAGGCTTCGGCGATGACCACCCGGAAGCCACTCACTACTCCGTCACCGGCCACAACCCGAACCCGTCGATGAAGTTCCCCTGTTGGGGCTCGATCGTCGCGAAAGAGATGAGCCCGACCAACAAGCTTCCGCCCTATGTGTTGGTGCCCACTTTTGATAACCGGCCCCACTACCAGGACTACTTCCGTGCCGCCTTCCTCGAGCCGGAATACGAGCCCATGAGCGTTCCGGATCCGTCGAAGGACGATTTTGCTCTACCCGACCTGAGCCTTCCGAAATCGCTCGCGCCGGCCGCGATCTCCGAGCGGCTCGAATTCCGGCAGGTTGTCGACCGCCGGTACCGAGAGCGCTCGGAGGGCATCGAGCACGCGAAGCTCGACGCCTTCACGCGAAAGGCGTGGGAGATGATCCTGGCGCCGGAAGTGCGCCCGGCCTTCGACCTCTCGAAGGAGCCGGAAAAACTCAAAGAGGACTACGGGCGCAACTCCGTCGGGCAAAGCTTGTTGCTGGCCCGCCGGCTGGTGTGTGCTGACCGGGACATGGGTAACACTTTATGCCAAGCACATAGGTAACACTTTTCGTCCGGGGTGGGGCTTGACGCAGGGAGCCCGGAGGGCGACCAGAGTCAAGTCCCACCCCCGGACGAAGGGCCCGCCGCTGGGCCCTTGCTCGGGCGCAACCGCCGCTCTCGTTCCTCGAATACTCCCAACTCATAAAAGGAAAACCACACTCGCCACACGCCCTCCTCGATCTCCTCCACCCCGACCCGCTCCCCGTTGAGTCCCTTGCCGACGAACACTCGTTGACGCCGCCAGCGAATCCGCCCATCCATCACGCGCCGCACCTGCATCGGCGCCGCATACTCCGGCTCGTCCACCCGCGACGGATACGCCCGCGCCGCGCCGTGATAACACTCACCAGGGGTTCGCAACTCCAGTCCCTGGTGCGGTCGCTCCTCGTTGTAGTCGCTGCGAAAGCCATCAAACGCCCGTTGCTGCGCTCGCAGATTCGCCGCTGGCGGCGCGGCGGTCTCTTGCTTCAGCGTACGGTGCATCCGCTCATGCCGCCCGTTCTGTTCCGGATGTCCCGGCTCGATCCGCTCGGGACAGATCCCCAACTTGATCCACCACACTGCCAGCCGCCCCAGCCCGTGCACCGCCAGGGTCGCAAACGGCGGCCCGTTGTCGGTGCGCATCACCCGCGGCAGTCCAAACTCTCGAAACGTCGCCTCGAACAACGGCCGAACATGGTCCCCGTCCGGTTTCGTCACCGCCGGGCACCGCAACAGGTAGCGGCTGGCCGCGTCCGAGATCGTTAAGGGATCGCAGCGCCGGTCGTCTTGGGTGCGAAACCAGCCTTTGAAGTCGGCGCACCAAACCTGGTTGGGCTGCTTGCCTGGCGTCAGCGGCAGCGGGGTCGGTGCGGCGCGGGGCCGGCGTCGTCGGGGCACGCTCAGACCGTCTCGTCGCAGCAGATTTCCGATCGTGCTCACCGCCGGCCATGCCACGTCGGGCTGCCTTCGCTGCAGCCGCGCCCTCAAGGTGACCGCACCCCAGCGACTGTGCTGCGCCCGCAGAGCGAGAATCTCTTGCTCGATCGCGGCCGCGGTCTGACCGGGATGGCGTTGCGGCGCCCGGGAGTGGTCCTGCAAACCTTCCCAGCTCTGCTGCTGGTAGCGCTGCAGCCATTTGTAGCCGGTCTTGCGGCTCACCGAGTAGCGCCGGCACAGCTCGGCCATCGACTCCTCGTCTCTTTCCCAGTCCACGATAAAATGGGTTCTCTCGTCTCGCACACAGGTCTCCTGCCACGGCATAAAGCATTCCCTCCCAGAAATGTTCTATGCCTCAAAGTGTTACCTATGTGCTTGGCATCATGTGTTACCCATGTGCCCGGTTAATACCGTGGAGTCGGGGGTGCGCTTTGTGACCGCCGCCGGGTACCACTATTCAAACTGGGATACCCACTATTTCAACGACGACGGCCACCGCGACAAGCTCTGTCCACCGCTGAATCAGGGTCTCTCCACACTGTTGGATGATCTTGTCGCGCGGGGGCTCCACGAGTCAACGGTGGTGGTGGTCATGGGAGAGTTTGGACGCACCCCGGGGTACAATGCCAGCGGAGGCCGGGATCACTGGCCCCGCTGCTGGTCGGCTCTGGTAGGCGGTGGCGGCATCCAGTGCGGCCGCGTGGTCGGTGCGAGCGACGTTCGCGGCGCGGAGATCACCGACCGGCGCGTCATGGTCGGAGACCTGTTTGCGACCGTCTACAAGACCTTCGGCATCGACTGGACCAAGGAATACATGACTCCGATCGGCCGGCCGATCAAGATCGCCAACTCCATTGACGACACGACAGGCGCGCCGGTGGACGAGTTGTTGTAGCAAGCCCCGTCCGCGAGACTTGAACTGACCGGGACATGGGTAATACCACCGTAGGGGCGGGCCCCCGTGCCCGCCCGGCTGCTCGTTTACCATGAGTTTTCTCTGCGATACTCCATTAGGAACAACCGGGAGTGACATGATGCATCTTCGCGATAAGCAGTCAGCCATCCTTCTGCTCGCTTTCTTCCTGGCAGTGTCAACCGCGTACGCTGAGCACTGGTCCCGATTCCGCGGTCCCAACGGCTCTGGCGTTTCCGAGGACACCGGCTTTCCCACGGATTTCGGCCCCGAAAAGAATCTTCTGTGGCAAACCGCGGTTCGACCCGCCAAGTCGTCGCCTGTTCTAACCGCTCGGCACGTGTTTCTCACGGCCTCCGTCGACGAGAGCCTCTATACGCAGTGCTTCGACCGCAAGAGCGGCAAGCTGCTCTGGGAGAAGTCGATCGAGCGTCGGCGGAAACCGCTGGTCAACAAGCTGAACGACCCCTCGGCGATTACCCCGGTGACCGATGGCGAGAACGTCTATGTGTTCTTTCAGGACTGGGGTCTGCTCTCCTACGACGCCTCCGGCAACCTCCGTTGGAAGACCCCGCTCGGTCCGTTCAGTAATTCCCACGGGTTGGGCATCTCGCCCATCGTTGCGGACGGCCTGCTCGTTGTGCAGGTAGATCAGTTCGCCGACTCCTTCATCGCCGCGTTCGATCTCGAGAACGGCGAGACGGTCTGGAAGACGAACCGCACCGAGTCCGAGGGCTGGTCGACACCCGTGCTCTACCGTCCCGCCGGCGGCGCCCCTCAGATTCTCACCGTCGGCGACCGGATGTTCGGCGCCCACCAATTGAAAACAGGCCGACGCACGTTTACCGAATCCAGTATGGCCGGGGCGATGGTGGCCAGTCCGATTTTGGACGGTGACACTCTCTACGCTTTCGGCTACAACTTTGGGAAGCCCCTCCCATTTGACGGTCCACTTTCGAAGAGGGACAAGGACGATGATGGCCGGCTCGCCGCCAGCGAGTATGAAGGCAGTGTCTGGCTGACCGGAATGGCGAAGTTCCGGGGTAACCAGGATGGCGTTCTCGACCGCGAGGAGTGGGATGCCGTACAGCGTAGGTACGCCGGGCCATCCAGTTTGGTGGCGATGCGTTTGGAGCCGGGGGCCGATGGCGAGACCCTCCGCACCCGCGAACTCTGGCGCTACCCGAGTAGCTTCAAGTTCGTCATCCCCTCGCCGCTGGTGTACGACGGCGTGCTCTACTCCGTGAAAAACGGGGGGATCCTCTCGGCCATCAGCACGGACACGGGCAAGGTGCTCAAGCAGGGCCGCTTGAAGGAGGCTCTGGACCCCTACTCCGCTTCTCCGGTGGCGGCGGACGGCAAGATCTACCTCGCCAGTGAAGGTGGCAAAATCGCCGTCTTGAAGCCCGGCGCTGACTGGGAGGTGATCAGGGTCAACGATCTCAAAGAAGAGATTTACGCGACCCCGGCCCTGTCAGACGGCAAGATCTTCATCCGGACAACCGAACACCTGTACTGCTTCGGTAAGTGACAACTAGGCCTTGGATATCCGGGCCTTGGAGATCGACTGGAACGCTTGTCGGCCGGCCAGGGCGGGTGTCCCGGCATCAAGCCCGCGGGATCAGCGCGCCCCAGTGCCTAACGCCGAAATGTCGAGTTCTCATGCGCCGGGTGTATCCGTGAGAATCAGCCTCATCGTCGTTTGGCTCGCCTTGCCGGCGACAATCTGCGCACGGGCTCCGGCCGGCCAAGCCGCCTCCGCGTCCGGATGGATGCTGACTTCACCAAAAGTTGGTGAGCCGATTGTTGAGCGTTGGAGCGTTGGGAGCCTGCACTACATCACATGGCAGTCGCCGGAGCAGGAGACAGGTGGCAGAGTTCGGATTGAGTACAGCATCGACGGCGGTGTGCACTGGAAAGTGATTGCCAAGAATGCTACGAACACCGGCCGGTATTTCTGGAAAGTCCCGGACTTCGTCTCAGCCAACGGCCGGCTTCAGATCTCACCGGCCGACGCCGGCCCTCAGGCGCAGGCGCGATTCTCTATCATTCCCTCACAGGAAGTCCTGAATTATCAATGGATCAACGTCACCGCGACCGCGGCATACGCTCCGCGGGACGGCGCGGGGGCGTTGGTGTTCAAGGACCGTATGTGGCTGCTCGGCGGCTGGAATCCGTATGACAAGGTGCACTTCCCCAGAATCTGCAACAACGAAGTCTGGCGCTCGGAGGATGGCGCCCGGTGGACGTTGATTAAGCCGAACACGTTCAAGGACGAGCGGTTCGATTCGAAGAGCGATTGGGAGGGGCGGCACACCGCCGGTTACGTTGTCTACAAGAACAAGATGTGGATCGTCGGTGGTGACGCGAACCAGGGACATTACCAGAACGATGTCTGGAGTTCGGACGATGGGAGAACCTGGACTGACGTTAACCAAGGACACGACGTCCCGTGGGGGCCGCGGGCCTTGCACTATACGCTGGTCTTCGACGACAAGATCTGGGTCATGGGCGGACAAACGATGCCCAAGATGGCGCCCGCGACAGAGGTCTTCTATCGTGATGTCTGGAACACCACCGACGGCGTCCATTGGGTTGCGGTTCGGCCGAAGGAACCCTATTGGTCAGCCCGCGGCATGATCGGCGGCAACGTCGTCTTCAAGGGCCGCATGTGGATTCTGGGCGGTGGCACGTACGACACCCCGCAAACCCCCTTCCGCCGGTTCCACGGCGACATCTGGAGCTCGGCGGACGGTGTGCGCTGGACACAGGAGCTCAAGTCGCCGCCCTGGGAGCCCCGTCAATACCACGAGGTTGCCATCTTCGATGATCGCATGTGGGTCCTGGAGGGTTCGAACAAGCCGGGCGTAAGCCGGAACGACGTTTGGTATTCGGCGGATGGCGTGAACTGGTACGAGCTACCGGGCACTCCTTGGACTCCTCGCCATGCCGCCAGCGTTTTCGTCCACGACGAGGCCCTGTGGATGAGCGGCGGCAGTGACAAGGGCAAGATGGACAGAGGAGTTTGGAAACTCGTCCGCACATCGGCGCGATCGCGCGAACCGTGAGCTAAATTAGTTCTAATCCGCTGCCTGCAACGCGCTGAGCAGCCCGTTCTGCCCGGCGTCCTTAATTGAGCTTTCGTGGGACCGTGACGGACCAGCTTTTGCTGAAGTGCCGCATTCCGTTCACGGTGATTTCTACCTCAACCATGTGCCGGTAGGTGACCGCATCGCTGACAAGGGTAGACTGGGCGCTGACGTTGACGTCGGAACCGGGCAGCGGAAGCGGAAACTCATAACTCGATCGGATTACGGCGTCGGCCGGATCTTTTTGAGAGACCGTAAAACTCGACCGGTTGACTCCCCGGACGGGCGTTCCTGACGGGCTGGCAAAGCTGGTTGTCACCGTTTGATTCACGAGGTCGTGCGTCACGGTGTGCTCGGGCCGCGGTACATCGCTGAGCTTCGGGTCGGGATGGGGTGACGGCTTGAACTCGGGAGCGGGCAGCGTTGGATTCCGTGCCGGTATAACAGGTAGCATCAGGTGCGAAGGATGCTTGGCATCGCGGTAGACGGCATTGACCGCCGGCTTGCCCGTCGGCCAGGCGTTCTGGAAGTCTGAGCTGGTCACGTCAACCCGGATGCGGTGGCCTTTTTCGAAGACATAGGCCGTCGATTTTAGCTCGAACTTCAACTCGTAGACCTGGCCCGGCTCGAGGGACTTCGGCTCTGAGTGAGAATCGCGATGAGTCGCCAGCAGGCCGCCATCGGTGACGAGCTTCGACGTGCCATCCGGCGCGACGTCACAGAGCTTGACGACGAAGTAGGCGGTGTCGGCCGAGGAAGAGACGTACAGCGTCGCCGCCGGCTCCCCTGTGACCTCCATGTCTTCTTCCAAGGGCGGCGTCGTATAGGTGAGCGAATGGGCCTCATCGATTCGCTGGTCGAGCGGCATGGCCCAGGGCGTGATGTTGCCCCGGCCGTGCCGGCCGGAAGCGATCCCGACGGCGGGATGGTACTCGTAGCTGTCATGTGCGTCGTCGGCCGCCTCCGGCGCCTCGGGCGCCAGTCCCCCGGCCGGCTGGAAATGCATCGAAGTGTTGTTTGCCCGGGCGAGCGGCCATTCGTTCTCGTTACGCCAGAACCCGTTTTCCTCGAGGTAGATCGGGGCGGGGTCTTTGTATTTGCGGACAAAGAGGGTCACCGGGGGCTCGTCCATGACGCCCGTGTCCATCCCCTTGAGCCAGTAGTCGAACCACTTGAGATACTCATAGCGGCCGTCGACGCGGGGGCCGGGAAGCGCCAACTTTTCCTCAGGGTAGTAGTGACCCCAAGGTCCGACCCAGGCCTTCTTGGGGGCGTTGAGGTTGGAGAAGGCCTTGAGCAGAGGCGTGGCGTACCAGTCGGCCCATCCGCCAACCACGAACACGGCGCACTTGACGCGATCGTAGCCCGGCTGCAGCGAGCGCCGCTCCCAATAAGGACCGTGGAGGATGTTCTTGATGTAGCCGATGCTCCACGGTAGGCTCTTCTCCAAGCGTTCCTGCCAAAGGTCAGACCACTTTTCGCCGACGATGTCGATGTCGGGCGGGGCGAGGTTATAGGCAGTCATCAACGGCCCGTAGCTCTCGAACATGTAGGGGCGAATGGCCCCGCCGGGGTTGGTCCAATCCTGGTAGACATCGTGATTCGCGGAACGAACGATGATGGCCTTGAGCGCGGGCGGGTTTTGGACGGCCACGTGCCACTGCACGACCCCGCTGTAGGACTTGCCGAGCATGCCGACCTTGCCTGTGCACCAAGGTTGCTTGGCGATCCACTCGACCATCTCGTAGGCGTCTTGGCGTTCTTCGTCGGAGTATATATCGGTGCTGTAGCCTCCCGAGTTGCCGGTACCGCGGACATCAAACTGGACGATGACGTATCCTCGCTCGGCCAGGTAAGGAACCGGCGGGGGATATTCGTCGTTATGGTCCGGGAGCGGCTTGGCGATGCGGCGGTAGGGGTTGTACTCCATGATCCCCGGGAACTGGCCCTCGGCGTCGGGGCGGGTGATCTTGACGGCAAGCTCCACGCCATCGCGCATAGGGACGCGAACGTCGGGGATGATCTTGATCTTGTACTTCGCTTCGGAAACGGCGGCCTGTGTCGTCATCGTGATGGTGGCAAAGACGGTTGCGATGAGGCGGATCGTCGCCTGTCTCGACATGTCGTCACTCCCTCTTGTCGGTTGGAAGGTTCTGTCAACTGGGCTGTCTTATTCCTTTGTGCGGTGGTGCTAGTGGACCGTCGCAAAGAAGATCTAATGGTAAACGTAGGGGCGGGCCCCCGCGCCCGCCCGGCACCCCTGGGGACCACGACTGGCGCGTCACGCTTCAATGGCCGATCGTCGCTCGCGGAGCGGGCGGGCACAGGGGCCCGCCCCTACAGTCGGTCTTACTCGTGTCCCGGTCAGTTCAAGTCAGACGACAGCCCTTCAGTTGAGCCTGCGCGGGACGGACACACGCCAGCTCTTGTTGAAGTGAGTCTTGCCTTGGACGGTCACCTCTACTTGAGTCAGAAACCGGAACGAGGTGACGTCGCTGACCAACGTTTCGCTCGACTCGACTTTGATCTCGCCCTCGGGGCCGTCCAGTGTCAGCGTGCATCCGGCCCGCATCGAGGCGTCCGCCGGATTGGCCTTTGACACAGTGTAATGGGAGGAGACATGGCGCTGGGTTTGCCTGCGACCATCGTCGGTTTTCCCCGACGACTTCGCTGCCAGGTGAACCGTGATCGTATCGTTAACCAGGTCGCGAGTGATCTCGTGCTCCACGTCGTTCAGATCCTCCAGCTTGGGTGCGGGCCGTGGCGACGGCTTGAAGTCGGGCGGTGGCAGCTTTGGATTCTGGACCGGCGTGATGGGGAAGATGACATGCGACGGGTATCGGCCGCCATGGTGGATCTTGTTGACGGCGTTTTGCGCGACCGGCCAGGCGTTCTGGAAGTCCGCGCTGGCTACGTCCACGCGGATGCGATGCCCCTTGGGGAACACGTAGGCGTAGTATTTGAGAGCGATTCTAAGCTCGTAGACTTCGCCGGGCTCGATCGGTTCAGGCTCGGCATGGGAATCGCGATGGGACGTGAGGAGTCCTTCGTCGGCGATCCACTTTGAGGTGCCGTCCGGCGCCACGTCGGTGATCTTGACGTGGAAATAGGCGCTGTCCGCCGTTGAGCTGACGTACAGAACGGCCGTGGCGCCGCCTATCGACTCCACGTCTTCCTCCAGCGGCGGCGTGGTGTAGGTCAACGACAACGCTTCATCAGCGCGTTGGTCGACGGGCATGCCCCAGGGAAGGATGCCGCCGCCCCAGAATAGGCCGGATGTCGCTCCGATCGTGGGATCGTAGACGTGCTCATCGGCCTGCTCCGGAGCGGATGCCGAAGAGTCCTCGCTGAGCTTTCCATCGGCGTGGAAATACATCGGCGTGTCTTTGTTTCGCGCCGGCGGCCACTCGTTCTCATTCCGCCAGAACCCGTTGTCGTCGATGTACATGGCGACTTCCGGCTCCTTGTACTCCTTCACCCATACAGTCACGGGAGGTTCATCCATCACACCGGTATCCATGCCCTTGAGCCAGTGGTCGTACCACTTGAGCAGCTCATAGCGTCCGTCGATCCGCGGGCCGGGCACGGCCATCTCCGGCCACCAGTGCCCCCAAGGCCCGACGAGAGCTTTCTTGGGAACCTCGAGCTTGGCAAAGGCGCGCAGAATCGGCGTGGGGTAGACGTCGGCCCAGCCGGCCCATAGCAGCGTGGGTACCTTCACCCGGCTGTAGTCGGGTTGGAGGGAACGGTCGGTCCAATAGGACCCATGAACAGGGTGGGTAATGTACCCAATTCCCCAGGGACGATTGTTCGCGAGGCGCTCTTCCCAAATCTCGGTCCACTTCTCACCAACGTTGTCGATGTCGGGTGGAGCGAAATTGAAAGCCGCCATCAGCGGGGAGTAGGTATCGAACATGTAGGGCCGCAGCGCCCCACCGGGGTAGACCCAGTCGAGATAAACGTCGTCGTTGGAGGAGCCCACCACCAGCGTCTTGAGGTGCGGCGGGTTCTTGATGCCGACCTGCCACTGCACCACGCCGCCATAGGAGTAACCCCACATGCCGACGCCGCCATCGCACCAGGGTTGGGCGGCAATCCATTCGACCATGTCGTAGGCGTCGTTTTGCTCCTTTTCGGCATAGATGTCCTGGCTCGATCCTCCGGAGTTGCCGGTGCCGCGGACGTCGTAGTAGACGACCGCGTAGCCGCGTTCGGCGAAATAGACTGGTCCGTGCGTGGTGTTGCTATACTTCTCTTCTTCGTAGGAGGACTTGACGCTGCTCAGAGTGCGGTACGGGGTGTAGTTCATGATGGCGGGGAACTTGCCCGGTGCATCGGGACGTACGACGACCGCGCCGATTTCCACGCCGTCCCGCATCACGGGCCGCACGTTGCGTTCGATTTTGACTTTGTATTGGGGTTGTGACACAGCGCTCAGGGCCGTTGCCGTGAGCAAGGATACCAAGATGAATCGCGCCGGGTGTTTGCTGAGCATCAATCGTATTTCCTCCTAGCGCGCTATTGTAGAACACTCTGACGGGCCGCGAAAATGACGCTGGAGGATCTGTGCTGACCGGAACATGGGTAACGGATTGTAGGGGCGGGCCCCCGTGCCCGCCCGAACCCCGCCCTGGACATCGCAAGTCATCAACAAAGCGCGGGCGGGCACGGGGGCCCGCCCCTACAATTGCGTCGGCTTCCACGGATGTTCATGAACACCGATTCTTTCACAGCCCGTGAGGGATGCGACAGCCGCCGCTCAACTACAAGGAGAACCTGCGTTGGAAACAAGTGACTCAACCAAGCGTGCCGAGACCGGCCGATACGACGACACCGAGCTTGATCTCATGGACCGGGTGGCCACTCCCCGCTTCAATCCCTGGTTGGTTTTGATTCTGCTGATGCTCTCCGGCTTCCTCTACGTCTGGATCTGGGGCGTCCTGCTGCGGGGATAGCTGATGGAGAACCTGGAAGCATCCTGGTGGTTGATCGGCGTTTACCTCGCCGCGATGCTGGGGATCGGCATCCTCGGACGCGAAAAAGTGACCACCATCGAAGATATGGCGGTGGCCGGACGCCGCTCGGGCGTATGGTTGATCGCCTTCTCGGTGGCGGCGACGTGGATCAATGGCACGACCCTGGTGGGCAATTCCGCGCTGGGCAAAGAATTTGGATTGAGCAGTTATTGGACCGGCGGCTCGTTCTTATTTGTCACGGTGTGGATCGGCTACTATATCGTACCCAGGCTGCGAGCAACCGGGATCATCACAATCCCCGAACTGTTTGAGCGCTTCTTTGGCCCTAAATATCGGCTGGTGTCTCTCTGCCTGGTGATCCTTCGTGATTTAGGCGTCACGGCGGGCACCCTTGGAGCACTGACGGTTGTGACCACGGCCTTGCTGGACATCTCAGTCGTCGAGTCGCAAGCCCTTTGGCTTGGCGTCACGGTGATCTATGTTTTCTTGGGCGGGATGTGGGCTGTCCTGGTAACCGACTCCATCCAGTTTGTCATCATTGTGGCCGGCACCGTAGGACTTCTGTTTTCGGGGGTTAGCCAAGTAGGAGGCCTCTCCGAACTAGGCAGCCGCGTGGACCCGGCCCTGCTCGACCTCTTCGGGCGAGCGGGCGGCCTGCAAGTCTTAGGGTGGATTGTTATCGGCATCGGGGTTACCTGTGGATACCAGGGCATTATCCAGCGAGGGTTCGCCGCTTCCAGCCCCGAAACGGCGAGGAAAGGATTCCTGTATGGCGGCGTGCTTGGCATACTCTGGTATATGGTTCCACCCTTGGTCGGTCTCCTCGGTGTGGCGCTGCACGGCGATACCGTAAGGGCGGAAGACACATTTGTCCGAGTGGCTTTTGACTCGACTAGCGGGCAGATGGCAACCTTGATCGTCGTGAGTGTTCTCGCGGCAAGCATGTCCACGCTGTCGTCGACGATCAATACCCTGGCTTCGAACTTCACGATTGACGTCTACCAGCGGTTCATTAATCCGCGGTCAAGCATCCGACGTCAACTATGGGTGTACCGTGCCAACGTTGTATTGGTAGGGCTACTGGCGGCCCTGATTTACTATCTCGTTCCACTTTTGATAGAGCTGTTCTGGCTGGGGGGCCGCATTATGGGATCTTCGGTGGCGCCGGCGCTGGTTGCTCTTGTTTTGTTCCCGGCTGTCAGAAGGGCTCCCAAGACAGTTCTCTCAACGATGATCTTGGGAGCCACGACCGTGACTTTGTTGCAGATTTTCGGGGCCATTCAGGAAGTAGGATCGGTCGTGATTATTTGGCAGCTCGACCCAATTCTGGTGGGCTTGCCCCTTGCTGTTCTTACGCTGTGCTTGGGCACTTGGCTCGAAACTCGGCATATGACCGGAAACGCGGAGATCCAAAGTTAGATACGGCTATGTCCCGGGCACGCCATCCGGAGTACATTACCGAGGACCACAGGCCCCCGAAGACACTCTGCGTGGGTAGGTGGGCTCCGACACTGCCAGGGATGATGTACCGGCAAAACGCCAGATATCTTCTGATTGCTGCGCTCAGCCTCTGCTTGAGCTTGCCGATGGGCCAGGCACTTCGGGCACAGGACCTCGTGTGGGCCAAGCAGGCCGGCGGCACAAATATTGAGCAGGGCCGTGGCATAGCGGTGGATGGTTCGGGCAATAGCTATATGACGGGTCGCTTCGCCGACTCGGCCACCTTTGACTCGGGGGAGACCAACGAAACCACCCTGACCAGTGCTGGCCTTAGTGACATCTTTGTGGCCAAGTATGGCGGGGGCGTCCCGGCGGTAGCGACGATCTTGGCGGCCAGTGGTTCGCTGCTGGTAGCCCCTGGGTCGATCGCCAGTGGCTTCGGCGA
This sequence comes from Bryobacterales bacterium, assembly GCA_965261065.1. Classification (GTDB taxonomy): domain Bacteria; phylum Acidobacteriota; class Terriglobia; order Bryobacterales; family UBA6623; genus JAKZVK01. The sequence goes on from OZ253444.1 coordinate 2,560,083, forward strand.
AGGCGCCGGGTGTGGGGGCCGGCACGGAGCTGCCCCTTCCCACTGAGCTGCTGGGGGGTCTCGGTACGCCTCACCGACAGCGTAGACTCCCTTGTCTTCCTTCCACGAACCACCCCAGCCCGGGCAAGAAGAGGCCGGCAGGGATGCCGGCCCTGCCGGCCAGGAGGCCCGCGCCACCTCTCCACTCCGTCATGACTCTGGACCCTAAAACATAGTGACGAAAACACATTAGCCCTCAAAACCGACTCTCAGAACCCCGCTTGTGATACGATTGGGCCTTTCCCGCTGTGATGCGGGCACTCGGAGGGTTTTAAGCGGGATCGGGGCTGTCGTGGTGGCCTCTATCAGTGGCAGGTTCTGCGCTATCGCCCTGATGCGGTAGCCCTATCCCGAAGCTCTCGGATCGCCGCGCGAAATGCATCGCCGTTCTCAGCATTGGAGGCTCGAACACCGACTTGGTAGTGCCTATTGGCCGACTCAGCGTTGAGGTCGATAAGAGAGGGAGTCCTGTCAGCGCACTGCCTGAGCCACTGTTCTGAATCTATATCCCCCAGCCCCACAGCAACATAGGCGAGACAGATAAAACACCTTGGATAGCGCATCTCATCGATCTGGAGCTGCAAATCACAGGCCCGCACCCACCAAAGCACTGCGTCGTGATCGTTCCCCTGCTCGAACGCAAGCTGCGCGAGGGAATCGCACGCGTAGTATTTGCGCAAGCTTTTCTCCAGCGCCTCCAGATATGCCTCCTTTTCTTTCTCCCCATCACCCATAGCGCTGTAGAGGTGGGCTCGTCTCCCGTGAAACACGTAAAAGTCAGGATGCCGGATAAGGCATTCCTGAACAAGCGCAAGCGCAGTAGCGTAATTGTCGTCGTTGATCAGCTTGTCGATCTCGTCGACTTCCATAAAGTCTGACGCCGTCCTCTTGTCCGGCACAGCCTTGTAGGGATGGGCGAAACATGCGCTCACGAATGAAGACGATGATTGTGCAGGACTTTCCCTTTGCACCGTGGGGGTGCGGGTGCTAGCTCCACCGAAAAGTTTCTTCCAGAGATTCATCGGTTAGTCCCCGTGCTGTCTACCTGTTTGCGCGACCGGGTTCGGTCAACAAGAGACCGTCGGCCACGCCAGGATTTCCATTTTGGCCCTGGCACGGCCACAGTATACACCCGCTCCGCTCCGAACAGCACGTCCTTTCACGCTGAACCCTGCACATCACCTCTGCTGGTAGTCGCCAGAGCTGGTTCGACCGCTCACAGTCGTTGATTGAGCGGCTTGAACGGCGCTCCGGCCGACACTGCTCCTTGCGAAACCTTTTGGAGCCAAAAGCTGTTGATCCTCACTCCGGCAATGCTACCCACTCGGCAGCGGCAGCGCCCAGATCTTGTGCAGCATGTCGCCGAACAGCCGCCGGTTAAGATGTCCCTCCGCCAATAAGAGCCAGTAATACCGCGCGTGCTTGACCAGCCGACCGCCGGTCTTCATCAACCTGTGTTGCAAGCTCGTCAGCGACCAACTCTTGATTCGCTGCGGAAGCCCCAGCCGCCGCCAAAGATTGCCCAGGTTGTAGGCCAGCACGCTCAGTTGCAACCGCACTTCGTTGGCCCGAAATCGATGGCACGACAATCGCGTCCAGTGCGTCGCCTGCTTGCCTTCCTTGATCCACTGTTCCGCCGTGCCGCGCTTGTTGTAGAAGCGCACCACTGAGCGGCTCGGCAAGCTCATGCTCGTCACGATGAATCCGACGCGCGGGAACAGCTCGCCCTGGTGATGCTCGACCTTAGCGACGATCCGCCTCGCCTGCGACCAACTCTCCGCCTGATAGCGAAAACTCTTGTAGCGCACCAAGGGCTTGCGGGAAGGCCTTCCCGGCGGGCGAAACAGGATGTCTTCGATCTCCAGCTCCAAGCTCTTGTTGGCCGGAATGCGAATGGCGTACTGTACTCCGCGTTCCTCCGAAGCCTCATAAACTTCCGGCTTCGCAAAGGCCGCATCGCCCCGGAAGGCGACCTGCTTGCCCGCAGCCTGTTGGCGCTCGATCTCCGGCAACAAGAGCTCATCCCAGTCCTCGGCGCTGTGCACGTTGCCTGGACGCAGCTTGGCAGCGAGGCAATCACCATGACCGTTGAACAAAAGCAACGGGTGGTAGCAGACCGACTCGAAGTGTCCGTTGTAGGCACTGCCTTCCTGTTGGCCATGGACCGGACTCTCGGTGGAGTCCAGGTCCAGAACGACCCGCTCGGCGTCGTCGAACGCTTCCGCTTGCCCGACCAGCTCTCGGTTCAGCGCCATCAGCCCCAGCAGGTTCTCTTCGCTCGCCAGCATCTCCGTCTCGAAGCCGTGCAGCGTCGAGGTCAAGGCCGCACCGCGATCCCAGATCTTCTGCGAACCGATCAGCCGAAACGTCGGATCGATCGAAACCCGCTCGGCGTCGTTGAGGTCCTCGTAGCCGGCGAGTCGGCTGTAAACCGACTGCCGCAACAGATCAGCGAGCGTGAACTGCTTGTTTGTGCCTTGCCGGGAGTAGCTGAGATGCTCGTCAATCAGTTCTCCTAGACCGAGCCGTTCGTCCAGTTCGCGAACCAAAATCAGGCCACCGTCGGAAGTGACGTGCGATCCCTGGAAATCGACTTTGAGAAGTCCATTGAAACTTAGCTGGAATGGCTTGGTTTGTTTTTCACCCAGCCGGGTATCCACTTGACTCAGGTGACCCCAACATCTTGTAGTTGGGCTCACAGCGTCTTAGCGTCCCAATCGGCGACGATCGAGCGGTACGGCGTCGGCTCCACCGCCATGGCCTGCTGCACAAGGCGGTAGAAGAGCTTGCCCCGACTGCGTGATCTGCGCCGATTGAAGCGGAACACGAACTCGTCGAGATAGTAGTCCAGATGCTCGTGGCTGACCGCCCCCTGATGCGTGCCCAGCATCCAGCGCTTGAGTAGCGAGATCGCCAAGTGCACCCTCGGCAGTAGCTGCGAGGCCTGCTCGCGGCGGTTGTTAATCGAGATGATACGACGCTGGTAGTCCTTCTTCTTGAGCGGATCGTAGCCCGACCAGTTGTCGGTAACAACCACGCTGCCCGGCTCGACCGACTCCTCGACGAAGGGCATCAAACTGGCCGCCGAGGCGTTCTGAACGCGCTGCATGCGGATGCGCCCCAGCCCGGTGCCTATCTCTTCCGCGGCGACTGCAATCAACGCTTTACGCTCGGTCTGCCGGCCGATTACCCCTTCTTCTTCAGCGCCCCAGTAGGTCTCATCGACCTCGACGAGGCCCGTCAATCGCTCCCGCCCCGGGCGCACCATCGCTCGCCTCAGCTTGTGCATCCAAGGCCAGGCGGTTTGGTAACTGCCCAGTCCCAGAACGCGCTGTAGACCCAGGGCGCTGGCCTCATTCTTCTGCGTGGTGATGGTCCACATCGCCCGGAACCACAGCCGCAGCGGCTTGCGTGTGTCTTGAAAGATCGTGCCGGCGGTGACGGAGGTTTGCCGCCCGCAGCGAGCGCATTCGAACCACACTTTGCGCACCGGCCAAGCGCGCTCATGCCCACACCTTGGACAGCGGAAACCCTCTGGCCAGCGCAAGGCGAACAGATAGTCGCGGCAAGCCTCCTCGCTCGCAAAGTGAGACTCGAATTCGAGTTGGTCGCGCGGGTAATCCTCCACCAGGCCCTACACTACATCTTGGGGTCACCTGAGTCAAGTGGATACCCAGCTTCACCCATTGGGTGTTGGCCTCCATGGCGTCCTCATCGGGCTCTAGCCCCTATGAATAAAGACGCTCAAGGCCGCTGGAAGGTCGGGATGTCAAACATCAAATTGAAAATGCGGGCTGGAACCCAAACGCTTCCGCTCATCGGTCCCGGTCAGTCACAAGAAAAATCAAATTTTTCTCCTCACGTTTTCAATCACTTACATCCAGCCTGCCCGGTTGCCCCCGTGTCCGCATGTTACCGTGAGCTTGAGCAACGTTATTCACCCTGGCCAGGGCTTCGTTGCCCCGTAGGTGATGCACGTTCGGTTCGGTGCTTCGGCGCCGGGCCGGACTAGGCGCTCCGAACTTGTAAGAGAAGGGCGCGACAAGCAGCGGAATCGATTCCGTAACAATTGAAGTTTGAGTGGCACGCAACGCCGGGCTGTTCGGATCGCCTCGGTGCGTCGGCCGGTCTGCGGACCGGCGCCGGACGTTCCCGGGGCCCTCTCCTCGCACGGATGCTAAGCGGATCTCCACCAGATCTTCGCACCGCCGCCGGGGAAGGATCTTTCGAGATCCTCCCCGGTGGTTCAGCGGGACCAAAGTTTTGAATCCATCCTCGCCGCGATGGCGAAGTGCGTCTACGATCAGCAAGCTCGTAGCGCGGATCTCGTTTTTGAGATCCGCGGCCTTCGCTCCCTCCCATGGTTCGGCCCACGCTGAACCCTTCCTGATCACCCGCTCAGCAAGAGCAGCCGTGGTGGCCGCGCATGCATGGTGGACGCCAAACTGACCCTCTACCCCGCTTCGTGTAGTCTACAGATTGCGCCTTCCGTTTAGAATGAAGCACAACGCAGCCGAGGAAGGCTGGCAGTCCGTCGTGAAAGTGCTCACGCCAGGATGTCGTGGATGACGTGGCCGTGCACGTCGGTCAAGCTGACGTCGCGGCCGCCGAAGCGGAAGGTCAGCTTCTCGTGGTCCAGCCCGAGTTGATGCAGGATCGTGGCGTGGACGTCGTGGATTGAGATCGGGTGCTCGACGACCGAGTTGCCGAACTCGTCCGTGGTCCCGTAGGTCATCCCCTTCTTGAAGCCGCCTCCGGTCAAGAAGATCGAGTAGCCGTTGACATGATGGTCGCGGCCGACACCGTCTTTGATTTTCGGGGTGTGCGGCGTGCGACCCATCTCGCCCGCCCATACGACCACCGTGGTGTCAAGCAGGCCTCGCTGCTTCAGATCCTGGATCAGGGCGGCCACCGACTGTTCGGTAATCATCGCATTCTCTTCGTGATACTTCTTCAGGTTGCTGTGCTGATCCCACGGCGAGTTGTTCTTGTGGGTGAGCGGGCAGGTGATTTCCACGAAGCGCACCCCAGCCTCGACCAAACGGCGGGCACGGAGGCACTGCAAGGCGTAGTGCTTCTTGTAATCATTTGACGTCTCGAGCCCATACATGCGGCGGGTCGCGGTCGACTCGCCGCTGACGTCGGCCAACTCCGGAATCGTGGTCTGCAAGCGAAACGCGGTCTCGTAGTTCTTGATGGCCGACTCGATCGCGTCGTTCCCTGTTTCAGCAGCGAACGCGCTGTCCTGCTCGCGCAGTAAGTCGAGCTTGCGCCGCTGGATGGCGGGGAGATCGGACGGTGTGATATTGTCCATGGCCACGCCCTTGGCCCGTAGCATCATGGCCGCATGGGACGCGGGCAGGAAGGCGCTGCCGAAGTTTTCAAAGCCGCCGTTCGGGATCCAGTCGTTGTTGAGCAACACGTAGTTGGGCAGGTTGTCGCGCTCGGTGCTCAGGCCGTAGGACACCCACGATCCGAAACTCGGGGCGCTGCCGGTGACGCGGCCCGTGTGCAACAGCAGGTTCTGCTGGCCGTGCAGGGGTTGCCGGCCGACCATCGACCGCAGCACGCAGAGCTCGTCCGCGATCTCCGCCGTGTGCGGCAGCAAGTCGCTCACCCAAAGTCCGCTCGAGCCGCGTTGCTGGAACTGCCATGGACTGCCCAGCCAAACCCGGTCGGCCGTTGACTGCGACTTGGTCGAGACGGCCGATTCGCCGATGGCCTCGCCCTGCCGTTCTTTCAACAGAGGCTTGGGATCAAACGTGTCGACGTGGCTTGGACCGCCGTCCATGAAGCAGAAGATGACGCTCTTAGCCGTCGCCGGGGAATCGCCGCTCGACTTCACGGCCGAGCCTCGCAGCTTGGCTTCTTCGGCCAGCAAGGCCGAGAGAGCCAGCATGCCGAACCCGTTGGAAGCGGTGCTCAGCCACTCACGGCGCGTGAGGGGCCGTCGGCCTGTCCATCGGCTATCGGACATATAGAAACTCCTTGGCATTGAACATCGCGTGCGCCATGTCTTTCCAAACGTCAAGCGAATCCATCAGGCCTCCCGGCGGCGGTTTCTTCTCGGGGACATCGTGATACAGACCGGCGATGTCGTGAACAGCGCTTAACCAGCGGGCCCGTTCCTGTTCACTGGGATCACGGCCAAAGGCGCGTTGAAACATGACCCCGAGTCGCTGCTCCAGCGATTCGTGCGATGTAGCGATCAGTTGCCGCGCCCAGAACTCAGCCTGCCCAACAGCAAAGGGGTCGTTGAGCAGCGTGAGCGCCTGCACGGGAACGTTGGTGACATCGCGGGCGCCGGTCGGGATCTTCGGGTTGGGTTGGTTGAAGGTGCTGAGGAACTTGGGTGGTTCCATGATGGTCATTTTGAGGTAGACCGAGCGGCGGCCCTGCCCGTCGAGCGGCCCTGAGAGAAGCCACTTGGCCGCATCTTCGCTTGACCGGTAGGGGTTAATGGGGGGGCCGAAGAGCCGCCGGTCCAGCCGTCCGGAAACAGCCAGCAGCGAGTCGCGGATGGCTTCGGCATCCAGGCGCCGCAGGGGATAGTGGTGAAGCAGCCGATTGCGAGGGTCCGCTTCCCGGGCAGCAGCGCTGATACGACCCGACTGCTGGAACGTTTCGCTCATCATCAGCATCCGCACAAGCTTCTTCACCGACCAGCCGTCCTCGATAAACCGGCCGGCGAGGTAGTCGAGCAGCTCGGGGTGAGACGGTCTGTCGCCTAGATGGCCGAAATCGTTGGCTGTCTTGACGATTCCGGTTCCGAACACCCAGTGCCACACGCGATTGACAAAGACTCGCGCGGTCAGGGGGTTGTTTGGGCTCGCGATCATCTCGGCCAGCTCGAGGCGCCCACTGCCCGCCGGGCGTGGGCCCTCTTCCCGGCGGCCTGCGATGACCTCGACGTAACCCCGCGGCACCTGCTCGCCCAGGTCCTCGTAGACGCCGCGGATGTTGAGGCGGTAGTCGCGGCCCGGATCGAGATCGGCCATGCCGTTGACCGTCTGCGGTTCAGCGAGCTGCTTCTCGGCCGCACGGTAGGAAAACACTAGGTCCCGGATCAATTCACGGTCATCCACGTTATTCGGTAGCAGCCCGCTGTCGAGCATCCAGTTGATCAACAAGACATCGTCTTCATCGGCCCGATCCTGCGCCCAGGCCTCCAGGGAGGCGGTCAGCCAGTGTTTGTATCGAGACGCCACGGAAGGAAGGTCGGCCGGGGCGTCGCCGGCGAAGAGGGAGTCGAACCGCGTCAACTCGTCGGCGGGCGACTCAAGGCAAGCTTGGGCCTTCCCATAGTCCGTTACGTCGCCTTGTTTCGCCAGGAACGCCTGCGTGATGCCGAACCAACTACGCGGGTCTTGCGAGCCACAGCCGTCCTTTCGTACCTTTTCTTTGGTGCATCCGCCGAGCCCGACGCGGGGCGGGAAGTACGGGTTCGAGGCTTTGGTCGTGAGCTCGACGAAGGTGCGGACCTCCGCCATCTCTTCCGCGGTTCGCGCCCGAGCGCTCTTGTCGGCCCCCGTCGTGGTATGGCACACCCAATGCAGGTTGTCTTGCTTTAAGTACGCATATTCCCGCTCTGTCAGGAACGCGTTATCCGCCAAGAGTCGGCGAGTGCTATAGTCGCCACCGGCCACCTCTAGGTTGATATAGGGTTGGCTGAAAGAGTTGAGGTAGGGGCTACGGACAGCGCCATTGAGCCGTGGCGAGAGAGCGTGCGTAAACAAGCCGGCGGGAAGCAGCGCTCCCACGGCCGCCCGGCCTTCGAGCGCTACCGTAAAGTCGCCGTTGGATACGGGACCATCGCGCAGCCCGACGCCGTCCACCGACCAGCCCTCGGGGACTCCCTGGCGAAAATCCGCCAGGCGCGAAAACTCTTGTGCATTGCTGTGGGATCGCTCTCGACGAGCACCGGAATAATCCTCAGCCAGCTTCGCCCAGGTACCTTTGACGCTTCCGCCTTCCTTGCGCGCTGACCGATGGACTTCGAACCAGGGAAACAACGGATCTTCCAAAGTCGGCCTATGATCTTCCTCTGGCGCACTTTCCGCGGTTTCGGACGGCGCTTCATCCTTGGACGGCTTTTCGTCGGCTTCAGTCGGCTCTGCCTCGGGTTCGAACTTGAGTAGTTTTTCCCAGGCGTTCAGGCGCACCGGGTCGAGCCCTCTGGCCAGTTCCCCTGCCTTGCCGTCGCCATCGACGCGGGCCTGGGCGGCGCGCAGATACGAGGGGATGTCCCGCGCTTCCCCCAACCACCAAGCCGCCAGGGGAGCGCGAAGTTTCGCCTTCAGCGCTGAAAGCTCGTCGAGAACCTCGCTGTTGCGATCGGGCGTATCCACCGTATTGACCACCCAGCGCGAACTCAGGAACACGCCGCCTAGCGCGTAGTAGTCTTTCTGAGAGATGGCGTCGAGCTTGTGGTTGTGGCAACGCGCGCAGGCTACCGTCATCGCCTGAAACGCTTTGGAAAAGGCATCGATCTTGTTGTCGAGCATCTCCTGATAGATGCCGTTGAAGACCACGCTGTCCCCGTGACGCTTTTCGCCCATCTGATAGAACATGGGGCCGATGAGCGACTCGTTGATTTGCTCGGCGGTATTGATTCGTGGATGGGGCAGAAGGTCGCCGGCGATCTGCTCGCGCAAGAGCTGGTCGAAGGGGATATCAGCGTTGAAGGCGCGAATCAGATAGTCCCGAAAGCGCCACGCTCCTTTGGCGGGGATGTCCCATTCATAGCCGTAGCTATCGGTGTAACGGACGACATCCATCCAGTGACGCGCCCAGCGCTCGCCAAAATGTGGTGAGGCGAGCAGGCGATCCACCACGCGCGCATAGGCCCCGGCGTCCTGGTCGCCGGCGAAGGCCTCCACTTCCTCAGCCCTAGGCGGCAACCCAGTCAGGACGAAGCTCAGGCGGCGCAGCAAGCTGTTGCGGTCTGCCCCGGGGGCGGGCTGCAACCCTTCTTCCTCCAATTTGGCAAGGATGAAGCGATCCACCGGATGATCGGACCATTCCTCGTGCTTGACGTCGAGCATTGGGGGCCGGACGACTGGCTGCAAACTCCACCAGCGGCTCCGCTCCTGGTAGATTTCCTCCCAGGACTGTTCAACCGCGGGTGCGACGGCGGGCGCATCCCGGGGATCGGGTGCTCCCCGGCTCACCCACTCCTCGAAGGCACTGATCACCGAGGCATCCAGCTTGCCGCCTCCCAGGGGCATCGCTGATTGCGAGCCGTCATGACGAATGGCTCGAATGAGCGGGCTCTCGTCCGGCTGTCCTGGGACAACGGCCGGTCCCGACTGGCCGCCCTTCGCCCATCCGCCGCGAAAGTCGAGGCGCAACCCCGCCATCGCCTGCTCGCTGCCATGACACGTCAAGCAGTTTTCCAGCAGGACCGGGCGGATTCGTTTTTCGAAGAGTTCCAGATCGGCGGCAGCGATTTGCGTTTCACCGGGTTCCGCTGCCGGCAACGGTACCAGGCCGCAGACCCAAACTAGGGTGAGTGTCAGGATGGTTTTTCTCAGCACGAGTGCCGCGTCCTCTAGGCCCGTCTGTTGACCCAATCCTACACCATTATCTTCATTTCGGCCTGGCCGGCCCGGCGAGCATGGCGGCAGGGTTGGTTCCGGAAAAACGGATTCTCGGCTGCCTTCACATTCGATGCGCCTGCGCGGTTCGCTCCAACCGTTGCATACGGTAAGTCTTTTCTGCGCTTCCCTGATACCCCCTGTTCGTCTGAAATGCCAGTAATCTGACGCGGTGTTCATCACACCATGATCCACGAGGTGGTATAGCTCATCAAGCGCCCCGCCAGGGCCTAGCATGGCTGCTAGAATGTTCCGGGGGATGTGTCGAAAGGGAGCGGTAGCGCCAATCGCGCCTAGCGGCACTTCGTGAGTTGACAGAATCATGAGACCCTTGCTTCTTCTCCTACTCACCTCGATTACGCTGTTCGGGGCCGGCTGGGAAGCGGCCTTGCAGCGTGGATTGCAGGCGTTCGGGCAAGGTCAGTGCACGACCGCGCTTCAAGACTTGAACACTGTTATTGCCCAGAATCAAGGCATTGCGCAGGCGCACCAAGCGATCGCGATTTGTGAAACGCGCCTTGGCCAGCCGGATCGCGCGACCCGTTCCTTCCAGCAAGTTGCTCAGCTCCGCCCCCACGACTGGCAAGCCTGGAACAACCTCGGTGCCAACCTGATCGAGACCGGGCACCCAGACAAAGCGGTCTCGGCTTTTGAAAAGGCGACCGAGCTCAATGCCGGCAACGAGTTGGTTTGGTTCAATGTGGGATCGACCCTCTTGACCCTACAAAAAAACGACGAAGCGTTTCAGGCATTGAGCCGCGCTCTGGAGATTGCACCACAGGATACGGAAATTGAAGCTGCCTGGCGGGTCGCGGCTGCCGGCACCGCCGAAAAGGCGCAAGAGCTGTTTGCCCAGGAACGTTACGCCAGGGCTAAAGCACTTCTCTCGACGGTTCGGCCGGCGTTGGAAAACAGCAGTGCCTGGAACAACCTGTTGGGGCGAACTGAATCCAGGCTGGAGGAACCCGAATCAGCACTCCAGCATCTGCAGCAGGCGCTGACGCTGGAACCGACCAATGAAGAGTTTCTGGTAGATGTCGGCCAGTTCCTGATTCACTATCGTGCCTTCGATGCTGCCCGGGAAATGTTTGAAGTCGGCCTGCAAAGATTCGCTTCGTCGATACGCGTCAAATTTCTGCTTGCCCTGGCTTATATTTTGGAGGAGCGGAGACCGGAGGGTGTCGAACTACTGATAGAGATTCTTGCGGTTGACAAAGAGTTCGAGCCGGCGTACAAAGCCCTCGGAGAGTGCTATGAGCAAGATAGAAATGCGAAGGCCCTGATCGCGCTAGGCGAGCAGTTCATCGGACTGCGGCCGGCCAGCGCGACAGGCTATTACTTGAAAGGCATGGGACACTTGAGGCTGGCGACGGACAACCGCACATCGATGGCGCCGGCGATCGAAGCGCTGCAACAGGCTGTCGAGATTGAGCCCGCCGTGAGCGATCGGCACTTCACCCTCGGGAAGGCTCTGCAGTGGGAAGAGAGGTACGAGGAATCGATTGCCGAGTTAGAGAAAACGATTCGTTTGGACCCGCAGCATGATCGGGCGCACTATGTTCTGGCGACGCTCTACAGACGCACCGGAAATCGTGAGTCGGCCGCGAAGGAACTCGAGATCCACAAAGGCCTGCCAAAACGCACTCCCAGGGGAATTCGGCTCCTGGTGGAAACCCAGCCGCAGTAGGATCCGCTTGCGACGCGACGCCGGCACCGCCGCTGAAGCTCACTTCGCGATGGTCTCAGCGTACCGGGATGACCGGCAGAAGGATGTGAGATGGGTGCATCGAGTCGTGGTAAATCGTTTGGTGCGCCACTTTCCGCTCGGCGTTTTCGCCAATCGGGTGACCCGTGTTCGGGTTGCGGTCATATTTCGGAAAGTTGCTGCTTGAAATCTCGACTCGAATTCGGTGACCTTGACGAAATAGATTGCTTGTCGACCAAAGATCGACAAGATACTTTTCGATCTTCCCCGGCGTAACCAGCTTTTCCTCTTCGAATGACTCCCGGTACCGTGCGCGCAGGACACCCTCCAATAGAATCTGCGCATAGCCGTTCGGCCAGACATCTACGAGTTTACCCGTGAAGTCCGTATCGGTCACGTCGGTCGACGCGTACAACTCGACGAAGATCGGACCCGTTACTTCTACCTCTTCGGTTAGTGGAGGCGTTGTGAAGACCAGGACGTCGTCGCGCCGCTCGATCGCTGCTTGATCGTAGGGCCCGGAGGACGCCGGCTTCATCGAAACGTTGCCGCCCAAGGTGGGAACGGGGTCGTCAGGGTCGTAGGTAAAATGATCCGGCGGCTCCGCTTCGGGCTTTTCGGTCGACAGCGAGCCATTCCCGAGGAGGCTATTGGCGCGGCCCTGGCTGTGCACGTAGTACTTAGTGTAAGACGTCCGGGCCAATGGCCACTCGTTCTCCAATCGCCACTTATCGGCTCCCATTACATAGATCTGAACAGGAGGCTCATCCATGAATCCGTTCTGAGTCCCTTTGAGCCAATGATCCATCCAGCGTAAGACCATCTTCCTCATGTCGGGCGCGGCTTCGGGTGGAAACGTCAGATCGCCTTGCTTGCGAGTTACGCCGAAACTGACGGCGTGAGTCCAAGGGCCCATGAGCAGCTTGTGTTTGTCGCGCAGATGTTCGGGACCGTGACGGACCATTCCTAGATAGTTGTTGATGGTGGCTTGACTAACCTGGTCATACCAGCCGGAGATGTTGTAGGAAGGCACCTTCATCTTGTGATATTTGCCTGGACCATTCTTTCCCGGTGCGATGCGGTGGCCGGGACCGGGCCAATAGTCATCGCGGGTAGGATGGTCCAGCCAATCAGACCAGAACTCCGCGCGAAGCCCGAGGGCTTCTTTGTCGAGGGTCCGCAGGGGCAGATGGCGGTAAACCTTGTCCCAATCCAAAACAGCGTCAGGATTCTGGTTGGTATGCTTCCCGAGGATCCACGCCAAGTTAACGCTGTTGGAAAGCTGAAAGGCCCCGGACGGGTATACGTTGTCGTAGTGATCGTCGGGGCTCACCATCGGTACCATGCAGGTGTAGTTCGGATTACCCTCCAGGGCCGCTTCGAGTTGCACAAAGCCGAGATAAGACCCGCCAGTGGTCCCGATCTTGCCCGTCGACCAGGGTTGCTTGGCGGCCCAAGACTGAATGTCATAAAGATCGGGGCCGTCGTGCGGGCCGTAGAGGTAGTTATCACCGTCGGAGTCATATCGACCCCGCACGTCCGCGATGACCGAAGCGTAACCTCGTTCCGCGAAGTACTGCCCCCACTCCAGATACGATTCCCTCATCTTGTCGTAAGGGGTGTTGATGAGAAACACCGGAAACCTTCCTTCTACATCCGGACGGTAGATGACCGCCCGCAAGATCACGCCATCCCTGGCCGGGATCTCTTCGACGCCGAATCGGAGCTTGCCGTGATAGATAGGTTGAGAGAGCATCTTGTGCCAATCCGGATCGGCTGCAGGACTATTGATCACAAATGCGATGACCAGCGCAGCCAAAGCGCCCGATCGCCTTATCCAGAGCCGAGGTTTCTGATCCACCGAGATCCCCAGGAGCGATACCAGTCGATTCCCGTATCCTACGTTTTTCCACATGATTCTCCAGGCTCCTCCACTACGATGATTCGGTTGACCTCATCAACGGGAACGGTTTGCTCCGTTCCACTCGGCCAGTGGACCAGAAGCGGCGGAATCTCGGTGTGCTCGCCAAGTCCGAAGAATACCCTCGGATCTTGCGAAGACAAATAACTGGCCGTCCTCGAGGCGGTTGCGTATTGCTTATTCCCGTCCGGCGTCGTGACCACGATCTTCGCGCCGATGCCGTCACGATTGCTCAGACATCCTCGCAGCTTTACGCCGAGCCAATTATGTTTCGAGCGCCGGTCAGTTTGATTCTTTGCCAGGTAGGCCGGTCCGCCACAGTTGGTGACGACAATGTCCAGGTAGCCATCGTTGTCGAAATCCCCGACGGCGGCTCCCCGGCTCGCCCACGGGCGCTGGAACGTCGGCCCGGCCTGTTTCGACACGTCGGTGAATCGCCCATTGCTGTAGCGAAGTAACAGGGGCGGCTGCAGGTACTGGAGCGAGGGGTCCGCCTGCCCGATATTGTCCATAACGTGGCCGTTCGCAAGAAACACATCTCTGTGGCCGTCGTTATCGAAGTCAAAGAACTTCATGCCCCATCCCGTGTACGGGTGCGTAATAACCCCCAGTGTACTTCGGACGGTCTCGTAGTCAAACAAGGAGTCACCTAGGTTCAGGTAATATGCATAACGTTGGAGAGAAATCGTTGTGGTGAGGATCTCCGGCAGGCCGTCGCCATTTAAATCTCCCAGATCGGTACCCATGCCGCCGAAGTTCTGACCATCCTCATCGAGTGCGACTCCCGCATCCATTGCAATCTCAGAAAAGCTCCCGTCGCCTTGATTCTGAAACAGGAACTGGGGGACCGAGTCGTTGGCGACCAAGATGTCTATGCGGCCGTCGTCGTTGATGTCCCCGAACACGACGCCGAGGCCCTTGCCATTGGCTGACTGGATGCCGGCTGATGCACTCACGTCGGTGAACGTGCCATCACCGTTATTGCGGAAAAGGTAATTCGAATTAGGCTCGAACGCATCGGGATGGCAATAAGACCTACCTGCGGCCCGGCCGGCGGACGTATCGAGGCGACAGTCGTGGTCCACACCAAAGCTCCACTTCACGAAGCGGCAAACGAAGAGGTCCAGGTCTCCGTCATGGTCGTAGTCGACGAACCCGGCACTGGTGGTCCAGCCTTGGGTCTCGATACCCGAGCGCTCGGTTACGTCAACGAACTTCTTGCCGGATTCATTGCGATACAGAATTGAGGACGGGTGGTCCCCGGTGCCGAAATTCGCGACGAGGAGATCCGCGTCACCGTCGTTGTCGTAATCACCCGCCGCAACACCCATGCCGTAGCCCCGGCCCTCGACGCCGTATTCGACCGTCACGTCGCTGAATGTCCCGTCCGCGTTGTTCCGGAAAAGGCGGTTCCAGAACTTGGGCGCCGATTTCTTCGGTTCTTCTCCATCCGGATGAGGCACCGTCAGCTTCGCACCGTTGACAAAGAAGACGTCCATCCAGCCATCGCTGTCGACATCGAGAACAGCGACACCACCTGCCATCGTCTCGGGGAGGTACTTGCGCGACGTCTTGGAGTTTTGGTGGTGAAAGATGAGCCCGGAAGCTTCCGTGCCATCCACGAAGAATGGTACGGGGATCGAACTCGCCGACAGGGCCAAGGCAGCACCGGCAATCGCCGAGAACAACTGGACCCTCAGCCGCATGTAGAGAGTATAGTCTTCCTCGGAATGGCTGGGTTTGCCTCGGACCGCTCCCTTACGGTCACGGCTCGGTTTTGGACCGCTTTCCTTACGGGCACGCGTCGGTTTTGATGCTTATGAAAAGAATGGCTCGGGAGCCGAACGGGTTCCCGAGCCAAACCTTTCATCGATGCTTTAGCTTCAGAAGTCGTACCGCAGCGCGAGCTGAATCGTACGGTTCGGCACCGAGGTGCTTCGAATCGTGCCCGTCGAACCCGAGACAAACGGCAACGATGTATTCGGATTGCCAAAGTTCGGGTGATTCCAGGCATTGAACATCTCCGTTCGCCACTGTATCGTATGGCCCTCCCAGGGCAAGGAGAAGCGTTTCATGATCCCGATATCCCATAGGTTCAGGCCCGGGCTGACGATACTGCCACGCCCGGCATTGCCTATGGATCGGTACGGGTCCTGTCCGGAATCCAAAACTTGCTGCAGCGTTGGCGGATTGACGAAAACCGTATGGTCAAACCAGTTGTCCAAGGTCCTGGCGGCGTTCGCCATGGGGTCCCCGATCTGGTCCGGCCGGTTTCCGCCCGCGTTGCTGTTGTTAAAGCTCAAAGAGGGTGTCAGGCGATTCCCGCTTTGGAAAGTAGCGATACCCGAAATCTGCCACCCCCCAAGAATGAAGTCGACCGCTCGGGAGGCGTTGCCCCCGAAGCGCTTTCCTTGGCCGAACGGCAGCTCAAAAACGCTACTCACGACCAGCCGGTGGCGAATATCGGCAGGCCCTGGACCCTTGTCCAACCTAAAGTTGGTTGGGTTGCGAAAGCCTTGACATTCGTTTTGTGAGCCGACGACACAGCCAATGGCGTTCGACTTGCCCCAAGTGTAAGCACCGACGAAATTGAAACCGCCCTTGAAGCGTCGCTCCATTCTCACCTGGAGGGAATCATACCAGGACTGGCCCACATTGCTCACGTAACCTATGTTCTGCAACTGCGGGAACCTGCGGCGAGACGCCGTCGGCCCGAGTCCGGCGCCGACGAAGTTCGGGTTCCAGCCGTGGACCGTGGCGATACCGCGATTGGCGACATACGCGACATCGAGCACCGTTCCGGCGAACATCTCCCTCTGGAGGCCAATCGACCATTGGTGGACGTAGCCCATCCTTAGGTCACGAGCTACCGCGGTTCCACCGGTCGCGTCCGCCGCCGTCGGAGTCGCAGGAATCGGCCCGGGAAAAGGTTCTCGAAACGTCAAGCTGGGGACGTCCGGATCGCTGCTCCGTGGATCCTGGAACTGCCATGGAGGAGACTGGTTCATGTTAAAGAACGAGTTGGCGATGCGGTAGTCGTAGAAGATCCCGTATCCGCCGCGGAGTACGGTCTTGTTGTCTCCAAAAACACGCCAGGCGAACCCCACACGGGGCATGAAGTTGTTATTGTCCGGATCAAACCCGGCCCGCGGGACCCCGGGGGTCGTAACCACCGGGCAAAACTGCTCGGTGTCGAAACAGAACGTGTTGAAGCGGTCAAACCGCTCGTAGACGCCGGAGTAACGCTCCCAGCGCACCCCGAGGTTCAGAGTGAAGTTCGGGCGAATTCGCCAGTCGTCGTGGATATACACACTCCACCAATTCGATTTCGTAATGTTATCCGGGAAACCAAAAGCGCGGTTGCTGGAAGTTAAGTCCCCCAGCAAGAACTCGGCAAAAGCGTTGTCGGGCCCCCCAGGTCCACTGACCAGCTCCGTCGAGTACCGTGGACGAAACGCGTATTGGCCGCGATCGTTGGCGTGGAAATGGAGTGGCGACGTCTTGTAGGTGAACTCGACCCCTGCCTTGAGCGAGTGGTTCGTAAGCTCTTTGCTGATCTTGTTAAAAATCTGGTAACTGTCGTCGGATTGAAACAACGGAGCAAAAGCATGTTCGTGAGGCATCGAAAAGCCCGATACGGACAGCGAGGGGAAACCGCCGGTACGCTGGCCCGCGGGTAGCGCGGATTGCCCGGCTAGGCCCAGTTGCGCCCCGATATCCTCTCCCTGATGCCCGTGAAAGCGATTCTGGAAAAAGCGGTTGTAACCCAGCAGCAGCTCGTAAACCGTGGTCGGACTAATGATCTGGGTGTGGTTGATATTGGCATTCTGGGCTGGAAAGTTTTGAACCTCGTGGAACCCGGGGAACAAGACGCTCCCCAAGAAACCCGGGACAATCCCATTCCGCTCGTTCCACGTGTACCGCCCGAAGCTAATGGAATTGTCGTTCCAGTGATGATCTCCCTTGAACGTGTACTGGTTGACATCCGTGGTGGCCCCGGGAGTGGCGGTGTAGTTGTTGCGCTCGCCCGGGCCGTTGGGAAGCGGCGTAAAGCCCAGATAGTTGTTGGACACCTGGTCGATACGGCTTGCCGGGATCATGTTGTTGGGAAACGACGACCGGGAGTTGGTTGCTGTATTTAGTGTCGTCGGATCATGAATGAGTTGCGTCCGCTGGCTAAAATCGCCCGCTCGCAGCGCCGCATCCGGCACAGTCAGAACCCCACGAGCCTGCTCGCGGATCCGCTTGCCCTCGTAGTTGAAGAAGAAGAATGACTGATTCCTCTTCACAGGGCCACCGATGGCAGCGCCGAACTGATTCCGAATGAACACCGGCCGCGGTGAAAGCCCCGCGGCGACGCGCTGTTCCTCGGATTGGTCAAAGGTGTTCAGCGCAGCCAGCTTGGCGACGCGGTTGAACTCGTAGACAGCACCATGAAAGTCGTTGCTGCCACTTTTGCTGATGGTGTTGATCTGGCCGATGCCGGCGCGGCCTTGGGAGGAGTCGTAATTAGATGTCTGGATCTTGAACTCCTGGATCATATCCATGCTCGGGACGATATTGGGCCGGCCAAAGGCCGCCTCGAAGTTGTCAACCCCGTCGATTTGAATCAGGGTGCCGCTCTGGCTGCCCCCGCCGTTGATGAAGACGCCGCAGGTCTCCCCGCAGGCCACACCGCGCCGCTGCGCCACGCCGGGCGTCAACCGGGCGAGGTCAAGGAATTCGCGGCCGTTCATCGGCAGCTCGATAATCTTCTTGTTGTCGATTACCTGGCCGACGGTCGCATTCTCGGAGGCCACTATCGGGGCGGTCGCCTGTACTTCAATAATCGTGCCGACCTGACCTAGCTGCAGGGTAAAGTCGGTGCGAGCCACCTGATTGACCTGCAACACCAGGCCGTTCTGCACCTGTGTGCTGAAGCCATCGGAAGAAACCTCGATGGTGTAGGAACCGGCCGGCAGTGGCGCCAGACGATAGGTGCCCTCGGCGTTGGACTGCACTTCGCGGACCGCACTTGTGGCCTCGTTCGTAGCTTTTACTGTGGCCCCGGGCACAACCGCTCCCGTAGGATCCAAGACGCTGCCCACCAGCTCGGCCGCTTGCTGACCGAAGGCGGGCACGGAGATCAGTAACACCGCGACCGCGGTCACTGCCCAATGGTAAAACGACTTACTGCTTTTCATCTGTCCCCCTGAGTGTTCTACAGAATCTGTGACCATCATACGTTTGACCAGTCAAATCTCTTGTGATCTTTCCACTTCCTCCGGGTGTAGTCGGGGATCTCCTGGGGCATGCCCTTTTCGCGAATCGACTTCGCCGACAGCGGGATCAGGGAACTCCAGGTAACAGCGTCATAAACATCGATGCCGAAAGGTTTACCCTCCCGGATGCAACCGTAGAAGTGCTGTAGCGTGAAATAATCTCCGCCGCCATGTCCGTACGTCTCGGCCTTCTCGGCGTGGCGGAGCCAATAAGGGTGCTCGTAGTCCGCGTAGTAGTTCGCGATCGGGTCCCACCCCTTGGATTCTCCGTCGATGTAGATTCCGGCCTCATCGTCGTAGGAAGCGCCGGTTCCTTGCAGGGTGTAGAAGTTCATGTGGTGCGGCCGCGGCGACTGGACATCGAACCGCAGCGAGATGACCACGCCGTTCTCCGTCTGGATGAGACTGTTTGTGGTGTCGCCGTTCCAAGTGGTCACCTTGCCGGCGGGGCTGTCGGGACCAAAGCGCTTCCGGGCGGTTTCGCGGAAGGTGGCCGAGTGGCTCATCATCGTGGTCGCGCGAAGCATGCGAGCACCCCGCGTGATGCCCAGCCACATCGAGACGGGCCCGAGGGAATGGGTGGGATAGGAATTGCCAATCAACTCGGTGGAGCTATTGAGTCTCCCGCGCCAGTTCAGCGTTCCGTCAGGATTGAACTGCAAGTCACGCGCCTCGTGGATGTAGCCGCATTCGGCGAACGTGAAAGTCTTGAACAATCCCTTTTCGACCATGTTCAGCACCAGCAGGTTGTGGCGCGTGAAGCAATAGTTCTCGGCCATGAAGTATCCCTTGCCGGATTCTTCGGCCGCATGGATCAGATCCCAGCCTTCCTCGATGGTGTTGCAGGCGGGCACCTCGCTGAACACCCAACTTCTTCGCGCGGAGACTCGCCGCGCCCATGGGGTCATGAAATACCGTGGGCGTCGTGACGAACACCGCGTCGATGTCATCACGCTCCAGCATGCGCTTGTAGTCGTCGTGGCCGTCAGCGAAGAGAGCGGGCTTGTAGTCGAGCTTCGTCTGCACGAAATCCGCGCCGCGATTGACCGCCTCGCGCCGGATGTCGCACAGAGCGGCAACCTCAATCCCGCCTAAGGCGAGGGATGCCTTCAGCACACCCATCCCGCGCCCGCCGACGCCGATCACGGCGATGCGCAGGTTCCCGTTCTTCGTGGTATTCGCCGCGGACGGTGAGGGGGAGACGGCACTCTGACCGGCCAAGGCCGCCGCAGCAGCGGCCGATCGTAGGAATCGCCTTCGAGTGGCCATTCGAGTCTCCGTCGCTTCGGAGAAGCCGTCTGACAGGTCGGTCGGGCGGTCAACAGGCAAGGGCCGGGCATTCGCATACCACCCTACCCTGCTACCAAAAGTCCTCTTCCGACTGACCCCGGAAAGCACTTCTCCTAGGCTTACATGCGTTGAGTGCCTATGTATTCTTGAAAAGGGTAGATCCTTTCCACCCTTCCCTGATACCCCGTTGCTCGTCACAAATACCTGGAATCTGACGTGGCGTTCATCAGGTGAAGATCGAAAAAACCGCTCCGCAACCCTGCCTTCAGCCCGGCGGCCGCCCGAAGTCGGGAACCTTCTTCCACGCGCCTACCTCGCGAGCGGACTCGTGGGCGACGATGCCGGGCGAACAAAAGGCGACTGCTTCATACACATTGATAGCCGGCCAGCGCTGTTGGGCCACACTGCTCACGAATTCGTGAGTCAGATGGGTGTGGGACCCACGGTGACCGCTGGATTTCCGCAGTTCCGGCGGGAGCGTATCCTGATGGTTCTCGGTCTCCCAATCGGCCATTTCGTGGGGCGGCTTACTGACCGTAGCCTGACCGTTCCCCAGCTTGTCGAAGAAGCTCATCTTGATGCCATAGAACGCGTTTCGCACCATTCCGGCAGGCGCACAGTGGCGGAATTCGGTGATGCGCGCGGCATGGCCTCCGGACGTCTTGAACAAGGCGACGGAGTTGGAGAAGGGGTTGTTGCGGTACCGGTTCTCCTCGAGAGCGGCATGCTCGTGGCCCCAGCCCAAGCAGGCC
Organism: Bryobacterales bacterium; assembly: GCA_965261065.1. Lineage (GTDB taxonomy): Bacteria > Acidobacteriota > Terriglobia > Bryobacterales > UBA6623 > JAKZVK01. The sequence continues at coordinate 2,580,647 of OZ253444.1, forward strand.
ACCTCGGTCAACCGTTCGCCCGTCACGGAGATGACCCCAGCGGAAGAATGGGTGATGTAGAACATCGGCGGCAGCCCCAGGCGCCACGTCGGTTTCCCCTCGTAGGAGAACCATTTGGGTTCGCTACGCAGGTCTTCGATGTCGTGGTTGTATTCCCCCTCCGAGTAGAAGATCTCTCCGAACTTCCCCTCCGCCCGCCACTTGCGGCAGGTCATGACGGCGGGATAGTAGTAGCTCGTCTCGGCGTTCATGTACGTCATTCCAGTGGATTTCACGGTGTCGATCAGCCGCTCGCACTCCTCGAGCGTAATGGCCGCGGGCACGGCGCAAACCACGTGCTTCCCGCGCTTCATCGCGTATTCGGCCATCCGGGCGTGCTCGGGGACACCGGTGAAGACGGTTACAGCGTCGACCTTCTTGTCCCTGACGAGGTCTTTGAAGTCCACATAGGCTTCGGCCTTCGGGTTCTGCTGCTGAAGCTTCGTTCGCCGATCCTTGCGCAACTCGGCCACCGCGACGACTTCAGCATCCGGGTGTTCGTGCCAGTGAAAGCTCGCGCCGAACCCCCCTCCGACGATGCCCATGCGGACCTTCTTATCGGCTCGAGGACCGGGGAACAGCGCGGAGGGAGCGGCGACGAGCAGGCCGGACGAGGCCGTAATGCTCTTCAAGGCTTTTCGGCGTGACACGCCACCGACGCCGGTGGCCGGCTTACTGGGATCTACCGTATCCATACTGCCTCCTGGTGTTTCGATCCAGCAAACACAAGCCGTTCGCTTTGCCGTTCCATCCTCACGCGGAACGCGAGAAGCAACTCGTCGCTAGTGTGGCAAACCGACGAGGGGTTGTCAAGTGAATTCTTTGATGGTGTCAACGCCCAATAGAAATGTCCCCCTCGGTAGCTCGATAGAAGTGTCCCCTTGTGTTTCTTGTTCGTAGGAGAGATATCGTCGTCGTCGGGGCTGTGGAACTGTGGGAATCGCGTAGCGATTTCCAAGGGGCGGTGGGAAGGGTGGAAAACCATCCACCGCTCCTCGAACCCGGTACTGCTGCCTCGAGAGATTTTCCACGCTTTCCATCCGACCCGGCATTTCCACAGCCCTCTTATGTATTCGCAGCCCGTTTTTTCCGTAACACAGCTCGCCACCAGGGGTGGTCCGCCGCCGGCTTGCGCCCGCCCCCCGGACGCTGCTGTGGTGCTGGCTTCGTCCGCAGCTGTGGCGTCGGCGTGGCGATCACGTCGTGCTCGATCTCGTGCCCGTCAAACCTCACCTGCAAGCTCTCATCGCGCCACTGTTGGACCGTCACCCGTGCCCCCGCCCCCACGCCCTGGTTGCGTTTCGGCTTCAACTGCAAACAACGATTCTCGAAACGCACCACCCGGTCGTTGCTCACCACCCGTTCGTACTCGCAACAGAACACCCCTCGCAGCTCGGTGCCGCGGGGGAGCGCCTGGTGAAAGTCCGCTGCCGCCGCCGGCTCACAGGCGAAGCGCTCGTTGTGCTCGGCCAGGTACTCCTCGTCGAGATAACGGTTCGCCGCCTCGTACTCGACGATCCCGCGCAGCCGCATCTTCTTGATCAGGCGGTCTTGGTGCGTGCCGTGATGGCGCTCCACTCGGCCCTTGGCTTGCGGCGAGGAAGCCGCCATGATCGTAATGCCGAGCTTGGCACACATGCGCCCGAACTGCGTCTCGGGCTTGATGCCTGCCAGCGCTTCCCGCGACGTCGGCTGGCGCTGGTAGACGTTTTTCCAGTCGCAGTACAACGCCTTGGGAACGCCGTGTTGACGTACCCAGGCTGCGAGCAGATCGGCCGCGGCCCAGGTCGTTTCCTGGTCCGAGAAACGGCACAGCGCCACACCGGTCGCGTCATCGACGAAGTTCATCAGACAGGCTTTCGGGCCGCGTTCTTCCAGCCAGTGGTGGTGCGAACCGTCGAGTTGAATCAGCTCGCCGAAGTGCGCTTTGCGTTGGCGCCGGGTGCGATGCGGTTGGCGCTTGCGACGGCGGCTCCACAGACCCGCGGCGAGCATCCAGCGCCGCAGTGTTTCGCGCGGCACTTCCAGGCCGTGGTCGGCTGCCAGATGTTCCGACGCCAGCGTCGGCCCGAAGCGCTCGTGCCCCTCGCCCGCATAGTTCTCGCGCACCAACTCGAGAACCTGCTGGCGTCGCTTCTGATCGGCTCGGTTCGAAGCACGGCCGACGTTACCGTGCACCAAAGCCTTGGCCCCGCCCGCACGGTAACGCTTCTTCAGACGCTTCGCATGGCGGTAGCTGACCTCCAGCAGCTCGGCGGCTTCGGTCAACTTCAGTTCCCCTCGTTTCACTCGGCTCAGCACTTCGCCGCGCCTCAACTCCTTGGCACTCATCCATGTCCTTCCCACTCTCGGCTCCTCCTTCGGAGCCTCAGAGTAGGGGACATTTCTATTGGGCGCTCAAGGGGACATTATCATTGGGCTTCAACAGTGAATTCTTTGATGGAAGAATGGATTTCAAGATACTGGAAAGCAATCACCGTCCGGGTCGGCGGTTCCGCATCACCCCGTGATGACGTTCGAGCCCGGAATCGTCGCCGCTGTAAGTTTCAGTGGCTGGAGATTCCTCGCCGGACGTGTTCGCGCCGGCTGTTCTGGCTTGGAGAAGACATGTCCGGCTCCGGAGAATCACGGACCTTCAAAAACTTTATCTCCTGCCCTTTCTATCACTTGCCTCTTTCCGGCGGTCGAGTCATGCCCACCCTCCTGTTACGGTGTAGTCGGTGGATAGAGAGAGCACAGTCGAGCCCCCGGGAGTGCCAGATCGTTCAGCCGACATCATTCAGAACGGGCTATGAGGAGAAGTACGGGGCTGTGATGAAGCGTTCGGGCACATGGGTAGCACTTCCTGATGTTGCAGATACGGTGCCGGTAGGAGTTCGACACGGCCAGTCTCGCGCCACTCCACCCACGGAGGCCTACCGTCCAAAGTCCAGGGCCACGGCATGCCGTGCCTACATCTGAACATGGATCCTGTCAGCATAATTCGAGAGAGTCAGTAGGTACACGACGTGAAGAGACTGATTGGTTTCGCGCAGCCCGCCGGCGATCGGCCGAACAGGGAGAGGGGATCTTTCAGGGCGTCTCTGGTTCGTCCCACGTGGATGCTGTTGGCGGTGGCAGCTTGCGCGAGTGGGTCGTTTGTCGATGTAACCAATGAGGCCGGCATACGATTCGAGCACAGTAATGGGAAATCGGAGGAGAAATACTTAGTCGAAACCATGGGCTCCGGATGTGCGTTTTTGGATTACAACCAAGACGGTTTCCTGGACGTCTTTTTTGTGAACGGCGACCCGACGCCTTCGTACCGGCCGGAGAAGGCACCCACGAACGCGCTCTATCGATCCAACGGGGACAGCACGTTTGCGGAGGTCACCGCGGAGGCTGGCGTGGGATCCAACCGCGGCTTCGGGATGGGAGCCTTCGCCGGCGATTTTGACAACGACGGCTATCCGGACTTGTACATCAGCGGCTACGGCTCGTCCACTCTCTACCACAACAATCGCGATGGTACCTTCACGGACGTCACTGACCGCGCGGGCGTCGCCAACCGAGGTCGCTGGGGTAGTGCCGCTGCTTGGTTTGACTACGACAACGACGGTCACCTTGACTTGATCGTCGCGAACTATCTCGATTACGACTATGACCGTAATGCTTATTGCGGGGAGCGTGAGGCCGGGGCTCGCATGTATTGCCACCCGCAAAATTATGACGGAGTCCACCCCACGCTTTACCACAACAATCAAGACGGTACCTTTACCGTCGCGAGCAAAGCAGCGGGCCTCGAAGTGGAAAAGGCGAAAGGCCTCGGTGTCGTCGCGGCCGATTTTGACAACGATGGGTGGGTGGATATTTTTATTGCCAACGACTCCATTCGCAATCTGCTTTACCTCAACAAGCAAGACGGAACATTTGAAGACGTTACGCTCCTATCGGGGACCGGTTACAGCCAGGATGGAGCTGCGGAGGCCGGGATGGGAGTCGATGCCGCCGACTTCAACGGGGACGGCCTGCTCGACATCTTCGTCACTCATCTAGACTTCGAGCTTGACCGTCTGTATCAGAATCGCGGTGACATGGACTTTGTGGACGCCACGATGCTTTCGGGTTTGGGCCGCGCAGGGGTTCTGAACAGCGGCTTCGGAACGCGCTTCGTCGATTTCGATCTCGACGGCGAGCAGGATCTCTTGATCGTCAACGGACACGTTCTTGACAATGTCAGCTACTATCGGCCGGCGGTTCAATATGCGGAGAAGAAGATGCTGTTCCGCAACGTTCAAGGACGGTTTCGTAATGTTAGTGACACCTTGGGTTCTTTTTTTTCCAAGCCCACCGTGGGCCGCGGCTTGGCGATAGGTGACTTCGACAATGACGGCGACGTCGATCTGCTCGTGTCCAACAATGGTCAGCAAGGCGAGCTCGTCCGAAACGATCGAGCTAACGATCACCACTGGCTGGCCCTCTCACTCCACGGCGTGATCAGCAACCGGGACGGCATTGGCGCCCGTATCAAGGTGGTCGCGGGCGGACGTGTTCAATACACCCAAGCGAAGGGAGGCATGAGTTACCTGTCAAGCTCCGATCCCAGGCTGTACTTTGGCTTGGGCCGCGCAGACAAGGTAAATCTCGTGGAGATCGTCTGGCCCTCCGGCAAGATCGATCGGCTCCAGGGCTTGGACGCCAATCAGTTTCTTACGATTAAAGAAGGCGCGGGGCAGGTTCCGAGCCCCGATCAGAGGTTGCGATGAGACTGTGGCTTCCTTGCGTCCTCATCTCCCTGAGCTACGCGGCGCAGGCGCAGGGCCCTCCACTCAGCGAGCGTCACCAACAAGGTATGGCTCATCTACAGCAAGCAGCAGTCCACTCTGAAAACCAGCGCGATTCGGAAGCTCTCGTGGAGTTGGAGCAGGCATACGCACTGCTGCCGCCTTCTTACGGGCTTGCGAAGCTACTCGGCGAGGCTTACCTGAAAACAGAAAACCCTAAAGCGGTCGAAGTGCTCACCCAAGCGACCGAGCTGAATCCCGTGCCGGAAGCTTGGGAGAGCCTGGCTAAGGCGCTTGCGGTAAGCGGCCAGTTCGACCAGGCCGTTGACACCTTTGTCGAACGGACAAAGGTTGATCCTAGCAGCACCCTCTTTCGTTTACTGCTCGGGGAAGCGTACTGGAATCGGTCGAGGTTTCAGGACGCGCTGGAACAGTTTCAACTCGCGGCGAAACTGAGCCCGGCCTCCGCCCGCGCCCACTTCTGGACCGGGTACGCACAGCAATTACTCGGGAATCCCACCACGGCGAAGCACTCACTGGAAACGGCACTCAAGCTGAACCCCGGGCACACCCTCGCCAACCTGACCATGGGGCACCTGCTGGCCGATGAAGGAAACGGGCAGCAGGCCATTCGGTTTCTCGAACGCGTGTCCCAGGAGAAGCCCGATGATTTTGAAGTTCGTCTGAAGCTTGCACAGGTCTACTTGGACCTTCAGAGCTTCGATCAGGCGCTTGCCCAACTCACAACGGCAGAGCGGTTAGCGCCCAACAACAAACGGGTTTTTTACCTGCTCGCACGCCTTTACAAAGCCACCGACCAGGCCGAGCGGGCCAGGCGCGCCCTGGCAACTTTCAGCAAACTTGAAGCAGCCGAACTGGAGAAAAAGCGCCTGCAAAACGTTCCCTACATAACGCCTAGATGATCGGTACACAGCGGTCATGGAGCATGCGGATCTGGAAAACAGGAGAGGAAGGCGTTTCGCGGGTCATACGGGTGGTCACACGGTAGGCTGTCCGAAAGTTCCTTCAGTACGCTCGGGGCAAACTGAGTCGCGATCACAACATGTCATCTTTACCACAACACGCCGAACACCATGATGCCCGACAGGGTCAGCAAAAGTGCGGCCGATAGAGCCGGCTGGGCCCACCAAGGAACCCGCTGCCCGCGGATAGCGAAGGGCGATGAAATGTTTTCCGGAAGCGCTTGCTGCGAAGGGGCCCGCCAGCCTGACGGGCGAATCACTTGCTGAGCATCTTTGGTCCAGCCCCACAACAGCGAAGTAGCGAGCATCGCCGCCGCGGTGATTCCCATGCTCCACGAATAAGCGGCGAATCTCTCGGTGAACCAGAAAGGCAGCAGACCGGGCGCGTCGGCGCTGCCGCCCAGGTTTGACGCCGCGAGTCCGTAGATCGAACCGGCGACCAGCCCCACGAGCCCGCTACGTCGATGCACCCGGGTTAACGCGCCCATCAGGTAAACGGTCATCAACGGGGTGACGAACACGCTGGTGATGCGCACGAAGAAATCAATGATGTTCGATGAGCCGAGGATAAACGGAACGTAAGCGAACGACACGGCCACGATGAGGATCGTGGCGGCGCGGCTGACGGCAAGATAGTGGGCCTCCCTGGCCCCGGTAACGAGAAACCGGCCGTAGATGTCGCGTGTAAAGACGGCCGAAAGCGCCGCCCCGATACCTTCAAACGTGCTCACCGCCGAGGCAATGACCCCGGCTACGACGACTCCTTTGACACCGCTGCCGAGATACTGATCGACCAGCCGAGGGTAGATGACGTCGGGCTGCGCCAGCCCGGGCAACAGGGCCCTTCCAAAAATGCCCAGCGTGGAGCTGAAGTAGCCCGACAGAATGATCAGGCCGCTTCCGACGACGACGCTCATCTTCATGTCCCACAGCGAGCGGGCCCCAAACATCTTCATGGTCTGAGTGTGGTTGACGACGAAATATCCCGTGGCGATCAAGCACCAGCCGATCACCACGACGACAGCGGGGCTTCGTCCGGCACGCTGTCCGCCCATACGCAATAGCGTCTCGGCCTGGCCAGCGCCTTCCTGCCTCACCAGGGCCTCGGTGGCGCCCTGGAGACCTCCGACTTCCTGCCAGATGGCCAGCCACAGGACGACGATGGCCGTTAGCATCATCGCGCTCAGCAACAAGTCGACGGCGGCGACGGTCTTCAAGCCGCCCCAAGCTGAATACAGAGTCGTCCCGGCGGCCACGATCACGACCAGAAACCAGGCGGCTTGCGAGTCAAGATGGACCACCTCGGTGAAGATCAAGTGTAAGGCGACGGCGACGGTGGCCAGCGTGCTCGTGCGGTACTGGATCTGCACCAACGCGCTGATGGCCCGCATGCTGGGATCGTAGCGGCCCTCGAGATACTCGGCGTTGGTGATGAGGCCCGTGCGGTACATGGACGGCACGACAAGAAAGGCCGCGAACACGCCACCGACCCCAATGCCGAAGACGAGTCCGCTGATCATTACCAGGCCGTCCTGGTAGGTGGCGCCGTTCATAGCGACGTACTCGCCGCCATCGACGCTTGTGGCGAACATCGAAACGCCCACCATCCAGAACGGCAGGGTGCGGCCGCCCAAGAACCAGTCCACGTTGGTTCTGGTTTTTCGCGCCCGCACCCCGGCAACGCCGAACACTACGACCATCAGGCTCGCCACGATGACCCAGTCGAGATGCGTCATGGCTTACTTGCCGTACAGGAAAACTCTGCGAACCCACCGACAGGAAGAACGGTGTGTGCGACTGCTTTGCTCTCGACGCCGACCGCTCGTCAACCTCGGATGGCTTCCTTTTCCGATTAAGCCAGTATCCCGCGAACGATCTCACCATGGATGTCGGTTAGGCGGAAATCCCGGCCTGCGTAGCGATAGGTGAGCTTCTGATGGTCCAGCCCTAACAAATGCAGGATGGTGGCATGCAGGTCGTGGAAATGAACTTTGTTCTCGACGGCATAATAGCCGTAGTCATCGGTGCGGCCGTACGTCAGGCCGGGCTTGACCCCGCCGCCGGCTAGCCACATGGTGAAGCCGTGCGGGTTGTGGTCGCGCCCATCGGCCCCTTCGACGGTAGGGGTCCGCCCAAACTCGCCTCCCCAAATCACGAGCGTCTCATCCAGCAAGCCCCGCCCCTTGAGATCCTGGATCAAACCAGCAATCGGCTTGTCCACCGAACGGCACCTCTTGACCATGTTTTCTTTGAGCTTCTTGTGATGGTCCCAGCCGTTGCTGTTGCACTGCACGAAGCGCACGCCCCGCTCGGAAAAGCGACGCGCCAGCAGACACTGCCGCCCGAAGTCCTCGGTACCAGGATCATCGAGGCCGTAGAGTTGGCGCGTGGCCTCGCTTTCGCCGGAAAGGTCTTGCGCCTCGGGTGCCTCGGCTTGCATCCGAAACGCCAGCTCGAAACTGGCGATGCGGCTTTCCAACTCGCTGTCCGGTCCGACCTTTTCCAATTGCCGCTGCCCCATCCGGCTGAGCATATCCAGTTCCAGCCGTTGTACGCGGGCTCGCGCCATCCCCTCGCCAATAAACGGGATCTTGGCGTCTTTGGCCTCAGTTTCTCCATGGCCCAGCGGGGTTCCCTGATACGCTGCCGGCAAGAAGGCCGAAGCATAATTATTCACACCCCCTTGAGAAAGAGCCTGACAGATGGTGATGTAACCTGGCAGATTTTGGTTCTCACTGCCTAGCCCGTAGGTAATCCAAGAGCCCATGCTGGGGCGAATAAACGTGTCACTGCCTGTGTGCCATTCCAGCACAGCCCCGCCATGGCGCGGGTTCGAACAATGCATCGAGCGGATGATCGTCAGCTCGTCGATGACAGTGGCGAGGTGGGGAAACTGGTCGCTCACCCAAGCCCCGCTTTCCCCACGCTGTTGGAACTCGAAAGGAGAGCCGACCAGATTGCCCATCTTTTGCGGGAACGACACCACGCGGGGCGCGTCAAACGGTAGCGGTTTGCCGCTATCGCGCGACAGGATCGGCTTGGGATCGAACGTGTCAAGGTGAGACGGCCCGCCGAACATGTACAGCATGATCACCCGCTTGGCGCGGGGTGCAGAATGCGGTGCTCTGGCGGCCAGCGGATTCGTCCCGGCGGCAGAGCACTCGTCAGCCAGCAGGGCCGCCAACGCCAGGGTTCCAAATCCCGCCCCCATCTGCTGCAGCAGCTCCCGGCGCGACATCGGTATCTGTCGACGGAAGAATCTGGCTGGACTTTGCATGGCAACTTCCTCGCCGCGGGGGTCGGGCAAAGTTGACTCCGCATTCACTCTACATAAACGAACTCGTTTGACGACAGCAGCACCCGACATAGTCCCTGCCACGCTTGCCGGTATTGTGACACGGCTTCCGCTCCTTCGCCGCGTTGCGCCCGGCCGTATTCGGCCAAGAACTCGATCCATTCCCGTATTTCCTTCGGCGAAGGCGGACGTAACAAGGTCAGCTCATACGCCCGAGCGATCCGCTGCTCGTCATTCCAAGCCGGCTCAGAAACCAATCGCTCCGCCAGGCGGCCTGAAGCCTCCGTCATCAACCGGCTGTTCATCATGAACAACGCCTGTGACGCGACGGTCGTGCTACTCCGTCGCCCGTTGATCACGGCCGGTTCAGGAAAGTCAAAGGACTGGAACACCTCGTACAAGGCGCTGCGGAGCACGGGCAAATAAACGCTGCGGCGCTTGGAATCATACAGGGCCGGGTCGCGCGCCTTACCCTTACCCGAAAGATTTACAAAGTTCATGTGTGGTAGCAAGGTGCCGCCAATCGTCAGGTCGAGCTGTCCACTCACGGCAAGCAAGGAATCACGAATCACTTCCGCTTCCATACGACGGCGGTCGCGCCGCCACAGAAGCCGATTCTCGGGGTCGATGTCAAGGGCGCGATGGTTAGAAGTGGTGCTGATTTGATACGTGCTGGATAGCATAATGAGCCGGTGCATGGCTTTGACCGACCAGCCGCTTTCAACGAACCGAATCGCCAGCCAGTCCAGAAGCGGTTGGTTGTCCGGCCGTTCACCCAGGCGCCCGAAATTGTCGGGAGAACGCACAATTCCCTGGCCGAAGTGCCATTTCCAAATCCGATTCACCATCACTCGGGCGGTTAGCGGATGCTCGGGGCGCGTCAACCACTCCGCGAATTCCAGGCGTCCGCTCTGTTTGTCGCTGATCGGCGTCTGCCGCTCGCCGGCAAGGATCAGTGGCACCCCGCGGCGCACCAAGTTGCCTGGGGTCAGATGATTCCCGCGCAAGAAAATAGGCAGGTCTTCGACCTCACCTTCCGTTACCGCCATCGCTTTGGGAATCGAGGCGTATTCTTTCTTGGCCGCTTCCAAACTTTGCTCATGCCCCTCTCGTTCCTCCGACGACATCTGCTCCATGTTGCCGTTGACGAGAACGTCGTCGTGCGCATCAATCTCACGTTCCAGTTCCGACAGTCGGTCGTCGAGATCCGGGCTGTCTAACGCGGTGGCATTCCACTTTGAATCGACCCGATACGAGACCATCGTTTTGGTACTTTTAAAAATGGCGGCGAGGGAATAGTAGTCCGCGGTCCGCAGAGGGTCGAACTTGTGGTCGTGGCAGCGGGCGCAGCCCATGGTCAGACCCATGAACGCCCGGGCCGTGGTATCCAACTGCTCGTCAACGAAATCCATCTGCTGCTTGACGGGATCGTCCTCCGCTAGCATCTTCGGCCCGATCATCAGAAAACCGGTCGCGATCAGGGACTCGGCGCGGTTTTCGTCGCTCCAGGTGGCGAGGAGATCACCGGCCAATTGCTCTCGGACAAACTGGTCATAGGGCTTGTCTTCATTGAAAGCGGCAATCACGTAGTCGCGATAGCGCCAAGCATCCGCGTAGGCGAGATTGTCGTCCATCCCGTTGCTGTCGGCGTACCGGGCGACATCAAGCCAGTGACGTCCGTAGCGCTCCCCATAGCGCGGAGATGCCAACAACCGCTCCACCAACCGGGCAAAAGCATCGGCTGAATCGTCTGCCATAAACGCCGCCACTTCCTCGGGCGCCGGGGGCAAGCCGTGCAGGTCGATCGTCGCCCGGCGAATCAGCGTTCGCTTGTCCGCGGCGGGCGCCGGACGTAGGCCCTCGGCCTCGAGTTGCGCCAGCACAAGAGGGTCGATCGGCGTTTGCACCCAGCCGGGGTCCTCGACGGCCGGCACCGGAGGCTCGACCACCGTCTGGAAGGCCCAAAACGACTTCTCCTCCTCGCTAAGCTCGACCTGATCGCTGCGACCGACAGACTGCCGCGGCACCGGTACTTCCGCGTTCGGCCACGGCGCCCCTCCCCTTACCCACTCGGTTAACGTCTGAACCTCTGCCCGCGGCAGCTTCGTCTTCGGGGGCATTTGCACGAACGTGTCGTGGTTAATCGCGAGGACGAGCAGGCTGCTCCGGGGATCACCAGGTACGATCGCCGGGCCTGACCGGCCGCCCCGCAGCATGCCGGTGAGCGAGTCCAGGCGTAGTCCAGCCTGGCCCTGGTCCGTACCAGGCCCATGGCACGGGTAGCAGCGATTGGCAAGAATCGGCCGAACCTGCTTCTCGAGGAACTCCAGCGTTGCAGGATCAAGCCTAGAGCCGGTCCGATCATTCTGTGCCACGAGAAGGTAAAAGGAAGAGAGGAAGGGCAACAGACAGATGACAGTCGCCCGGGCACAAAATCGAGGCAAGCTGCTATCAGACATCTCGATCGAAGCTCGGAATCTTGAGTTGCTCGCCGCCCTTGATGGAAGATTCCTGGGCGACGATACCGGGCACGGTCATGGCCAGCGACTCGTACACATCGACCGCCGGCTCACGGTCCTGAACCAAGGCGGCGATAAACTCGTGGGTCAGAAACGTGTGAGAACCACCATGTCCGGTCTTCACCCGCATTGGAGCAGGCAGCCGCTCCCAGAACGTGGGAATCGGCGTCGCTTTCCAGTTCGGCGCGTCGGGTCCTTCCATGCGGAATGGCCGGCCTCCTGAGCCCGGCATGTAGTAAGTCAGCTTGGAGCCGTACCATTCGGCTCGCTCATCGTGCGCGGTCCCTTCGTGGAACTGGCCGTTGCGACACATGTGGCCTTGATCGGTCTTGAACAAAGCCACTTGACAGTTATAGGGATTGTCGTAGGCGTTCTTGCCTTTCCCATAGAAATCGGACAATTCCGGGCCGACCCATCCCAGGCACGATACTTCCGTCAGCCGCTCGCCGGTGACACCCACGAGGAAACCCGTGGAGTGAGTAGGATACATCATCGGCGCATAGCCGTAACGCCAGGTCTTCTGTCCCTGGTAGTACCAGTAGTAGTTGCGCTCCTTTTCGCTCATGGGGTGATGGTATTCGACTTGGCTGTGAAATATTTCGCCGAATTTCCCTTCGCGGAAAAGATCGCGGGCCGCAATGGTGTGGTAACGATAGTAGCTTGTTTCCGCCATCATGTACTTGCGCCCGGTCTGTTCTTTTGTCTCTTTGAGCTTCTGCGCCTCCTCCAGCGACATGCATGCAGGCACCGCACACATGACGTGTTTGCCGCCTTCCATCACCGCCGCGGAGTGCCGCACATGGTCAGGGACTCCCGTGAAAACCGCTACGGCGTCGATCTCCTTGTCCAGCAGCATTTTTTCCAAAGACTCGTAAGAGCGGCTGCAACTGTAGACCTGCATGAGCCGGTCGCGGCGGTCGGGCCGCAAGTCACTGACCGCGTGAACGATACAGTTCGGATGCAGATGCCACTGAAAGGAGGTCCCGAATCCGCCCCCGACGATGCCCACCCGGATCTTCTTGCCCGGGTCGAGAGGCTCCTGATGTTTGGCGGGGGATGCTCCGGCCGCCAGCGATCCGGAGACAAGAGAGGCTGCCGTCCCCGTCACACAGGCGGTAGTCCCGGCACTCCGCAGAAAACCCCTGCGTGAAACTTCTTTCTCCTGCGATTGGTAAAGACTAGACATGACCAACTCCTTCTGTGAACAAAATCTACATGCCGAGGAATGACCGCGATGCATCGAAGCCAGACCCGCGTTGGCCCGGAGCTTGCCGGAGGCTGCATACCATCAATTCCTCGCAACCGGTGGATCGCTGAGATCGAGGGACTCCACCAGAACCTGTGCGTAGCGAGGCTCCCACAGTGTACGCTCTTCCTCGGAAAAAATGTACCCCGGATCGTCCTGCAGCCAAGTCTGATCTGCCGAGGAAGGGGCTGCTGCCGTTCGATCGTGATGTCGAGTTTTCTTCCTGGGACCTCACACGGCAGGCCGTCATCGAGAATCATCAGCCCTAAACAGTCTTGAGGCCTATCCATCGGTTTGTCTCGCTACCTAGTGTAGGGCACCATAAATACTGTAACTTATATTGGCTTCCCATCGTCTCTATTAACAGGAGGCATGGGATGCGAAGAGCACAACCAGTAACTTTGAACACAGCGCAATGCAAGCAGTTGGACCGCTACGCGCGCGGCCGCCAAGTCGCCGTTCGTCTCGCCCTGCGAGCCAGGATTGTCCTGCTGGCCGCCCACGGTCTCGATAATAAGCAGATCGCCGCACAGCTCGGTGTCTCGCGGCAGTTGGTGGCCCGCTGGCGCACGCGCTTTCTCGAAAGCGGCATCGCCGGCATTGCAAAAGACGCCCCACGGCCCGGTCGTACACCTGCCGTCTCGAAGCAGAAAGTACAGCAGATCATCCACAAGACCACCCGCGAGAAACCGTCCAACGCCACACACTGGAGCCGCCGCACCATGGCCGCCGCGGCCGGCGTCAGCGCTTCCACCGTGGGACGGATTTGGCGCGCCCATGGCCTCAAGCCCCACCGCGTCAAGACCTTCAAGCTCAGCAATGACCCGCGTTTCGCCGAGAAACTCGACGACATCGTCGGACTCTATCTCAATCCGCCTGAGCATGCTCTGGTTCTCTCGCTCGATGAGAAGTCCCAAATCCAAGCCCTCGATCGCACCCAACCCGGCCTGCCGCTCAAAAAGGGACGCGGCCAAACGATGACCCACGATTACAAGCGCAACGGCACGACCACCCTGTTTGCGGCGCTCAACACTCTTGACGGCAGCGTGATCGCCGAGTGCATGCCCCGACACAGCCACCAGGAATGGTTGCGCTTCCTGCGCTTAATTGACCGCCGCACTCCCAAGGACAAACAGCTTCATCTCATCGTGGACAACTATGCCACCCACAAGCATGCCGCTGTGAAGCGTTGGCTCGATCGTCACCCGCGCTTCCACATTCATTTCACCCCGACCTCGGCGTCGTGGCTGAACATGGTCGAGCGATTCTTTCGCGATCTCACCGTCAAGCGCCTGCGCCGCGGCGTGTTTCGCAGCGTGGACGAGCTCGTCGCCGCCATTGACGACTACATAGCCCAGCACAACGAGCATCCCACGCCCTTCCTCTGGACAGCGACCGCCTCCGACATCCTCGAGAAAGTCAAGCGCGGACGTGCCGCCCTGCATAAGGTGCAATCTGCTTGACGCACTACACTAGATCTGGTGAACGCCACGTCAGATTACAGGTACTTCAGACGAACGAGGGGTAGCAGCGACGACTGGAAAAGCTTATGCTAAACAGCGTTTGGCGGTTGGGCACTGGCTCCGCCCGGTGTCGTGAATATTGACGGTGACTCGTCCGGGCTTCGCGAAGCGATTCACCGGCGGTGCACGGAGCGTAGAGCGCGGAGGAAGTGCCGGATGCCGCACCGCCACATGTCCGGCCGCCCCAGGCCTCCGGTCCCAGACGCTGGAATCAGCGTCTCGTTGCGTACCCTTGTGTCAGGTCTCGGATTGACGGCGACGGAAACGGAAACCTTGCCGGACAACAGCGCCCAATGCAGCTAGATCCGATCCTTTTCGAGGTCATCCGAAACGCTCTCGTCGAAGCCACCGAAGAGATGTCGCTGTCGCTGCAGCGGACGGCTTACTCGACGAATATTAAGACACGCCTTGACTATTCCTGTGCCTTCGTAGATGCAAAAGGCCGGATGGTGGCGCAAGCCTTCTGCCAGCCCGCGCATCTAGTGACGATCGGGCGCATCGTTCCCCGGTCGATCGCTGAATACGGCGTCGAGAACCTTGAGCCTGACGACGGGCTGCTGGTGAACGATCCCCATCGGCAAGCGAGCCACCTCAACGACATCTTTCTCATCACGCCCCTTTTCTACGAGGAAGAGTTGATCGGCTTCGTGGCCAATACCTGCCACCACGTGGACGTCGGAGGCGGAGCCCCGGCCAGTGTCGGAGCCTTTCGCGAAATCTACCAGGAGGGTGTAATTCTCCCTGTCGTGAAACTTGTCTCGCGGGGAAAGGTCGTCGCTGACATCCTGAAAATGCTGCTCGCGAACGTGCGAGCCAAGAAAGAGGTGGCCGGTGACCTGCGCGCCCAAATCGCAGCGAACAACATGGGGATTCGGCGGCTGACTCATCTGATCGAGCGCCACGGCAAGCCGACCCTCGACTTTTACATCGACAAGCTGATCGAGTACAGCGAACTGCGTATTCGGAACGAGTTGCAAAAGTTGCCGCAGGGAACAGTCGAGGCCGAAGCTTGCCTGGATGACGACGGCATCACCGGCGAGCCGGTACATCTCAAAGCTCGTGTCACCGTCGACGGCCGCAGCGTCACCTTCGACTTCACCGGCACGGACGACCAACGGCCGGCGCCCATGAACTGCAACATGACGCAGACCTTCACCGCCTGCGTTTACGTGCTCAAATGCCTGGTCGACCCCGACATACCGATGAACGAAGGCTTCTACGCTCCGATCGAGGTGATCGCGCCCCTTGGCAGTGCGATCAATCCGCGCCCGCCGACCGCCATCGTGGGAGGCTGGGAGGTCTGCATGCGCCTTTGCGAGATCCTCTTCAAAGCCTTCTCTTCCGTGCTCCCTGAGAAGGTTCCCGCGGGTACCAAAGGCATGATCTGCCACGCCGGGTTCGGAGGGCAAGACCCTCGTACCGGCGAATACTACTGCTTTCTGGAGACTTTGGCCGGCGGCTACGGAGGCCGCTTCTCATCCGACGGTCCCGATGCCGTGCAAACCCATACACAGAACACGCAGAACGCGCCCGTGGAAGAGACGGAGTTGAACTACCCGGTTCGTATCACACGTTACAGTCTGATACCGGACTCTGAAGGCCCCGGACGGTTTCGTGGAGGACTCGGGTTGTGCCGTGAATATTCGTTCGTGGATCACGAGGCGGTCTTCACGATTCTGGCGGACCGCGCCAAGTTCCCTCCTTGGGGCCTGTTCGGTGGCGACAGCGGGCGCACTGCCCGTTATCTGCTCATCAAGAACGGCTCCGAGCAGGAGATCGGCTCGAAGGTCACCCTTTACCTATCCAAGAACGACGTGATTCGCATGGAAACCTGTGGCGGGGGAGGGTTCGGTCCCGCCTGGGAGCGCGACCCGCGGAAGGTGCTGCGAGACGTGCGGGAACGCAAAGTCAGCATCGACCGCGCGCGGCAATGCTACCGCGTCGTTGTTCAACCGGATTTGAGCGGCATCGACGAAACCGGCACCGAACAGCTTCGCCAGGAATCGAGAAGGGACGCCGCTCCGCATGAGTAGTTCCTTCCGGCTTGGCATCGACGTTGGGGGCACCTTCACCGACGCTGTCATTATCTCGGAAACGACGGGCGAGTCCTGGATCGCCAAGGTCCCCTCTACCCCTCGAGATCCTTCCATTGGCTTTCTCGACGCGGTCGATGCGGTTCTGTCGAAGACCGGCCTCGACCCCGGCGCCGCAAAATACCTGGTGCATGGAACGACTGTCGCCACGAACGCTCTCATCGAAGGCAAGACACCGAAGACCGCATTCATTACGACGGCCGGCTTCGGTGACATGCTCGAGATCGCCCGCCAGGTTCGGCCGTCGCTCTACGACGTGCACTTCGAAAAACCGCGGCCCCTCGTCTCGCGGGACCTCTGCTATGAGGTCCCGGAGCGCTTGGATGCTTCCGGCACAGTGCTCAGCGAACTCGACGAATCGCGCCTTCTCGAGATCGCCGCGGCACTGAAGAGGGAGGGCGTCGGTTCGGCCGCTGTTTGCTTTCTACACTCTTACCTGAACCCCGCCCATGAGATTCGCGCCCGTGAGTTGCTGCTGGAAGGTCACCCGCGGCTCGCCGTTTCGCTGTCGTCGGAAGTACTCCCGGAGTTTCGTGAATACTTCCGCGCAAGCACCACGGTGGTCAACGCTTGTCTGCAGCCTGTAGTCACGCGTTACCTGAACGGTATCGCAAGCCAACTGCAGAGCCGCGGCATACGGGCGGAATTGCTCGTGATGCAATCGAACGGCGGGGTGCTGTCGTTTCATACCGCTTCGGAAAAGCCCGTCTATATGGTGGAGTCGGGGCCGGCCGCCGGCGTCATTGCGGCCAACTACGTCGCGGAAGCCCTGGGCTGCCGCAATCTGATTTCGCTCGATATGGGTGGCACGACCACGAAGGCCGGCCTCATTCTCGACGGACAGCCTAAGGTAACCAAGGAATACGAAGTCGGATCCGCAGCGGTGCCCGGCATCGGTGAGGCACGGGGCAGCGGCTATCCGATCCGGACCCCGGTGATCGATCTCGTCGAAATCGGCGCCGGGGGTGGCAGCATCGCCTGGGTCGATTCCGGCGGGATTCTGCGAGTGGGTCCGCAAAGCGCAGGGGCGGACCCGGGACCCATCTGTTACGGCAAAGGCGGCCAAGACCCCACCATCACCGACGCCAATCTCGTGCTCGGACGCCTTGACCCGCAACACTTCCTGGGGGGCGACCTTCCTCTCGACCCGGAAACCGCCCGTGAAGGTGTTCGCCGCAAGTGCGCCGAGCCGCTGGGCATGGATACGATCGCCGCGGCGAATGGCATCGTCGAGATCGCCAACGCCGCGATGATCAACGCATTGCGGTTGGTTTCGGTGCGGCGCGGTTATGACCCTCGTGAGTTGGCGATGGTCGCTTTCGGCGGGGCTGCTCCACTCCATGCGAACCGCTTGGCGGCCGAGATGCAGATCCCGTTGCTTGTCATACCTCCCAGTCCCGGCACGACATCGGCCCTCGGCTTGCTGGTCACCGACCTCCAGCACGTGTTCTCTCACACGCAAATCATGCAAACCGATCGCCTCAACGCGGAGGAGGTCGGCCGCATCTTCGAGACGATGGAAGACGATGGACGACGGGCCCTCAGTCGCGACGGAGTTCCTTCCGAACAGACGAAGTTGCTCCGCGAGATTGAAGCCCGTTATGTCGGGCAGTCGCACGAACTCCCCGTGATGTGTCCCGCGGGGCCGGTGCGGGAGGAGATCTTGCGGGAAGTGATCGACCGATTTCATCAGGAGCATGACCGGGCGTACGGCCATGGTTATACGAAAGAGGTCGTTGAATTTGTGAACTTCCGGGTTGTCGCGGTGGGCACGATTGGAAAGCCAAAGTTGCGGGAGTGGCCCGCTGGGGATCGTGCTGTCAACCACGCGGAGCGGGAGCGCCGCCCCGTCTACTTCGGGGACGCAGGTGGGTTTCTCGAGACCGCTATTTATGAACGTTCCGGTCTCCTCGCCGGTCATCGTCTGGCCGGACCCGCCATCGTCGAAGAGATGGATTCGACGTCGTTGATTCAGCCGGGATTCACAGCGGAGGTAGACCGATTCGGCAATCTTCTTGTCAGGGCCTCATCGTGAACTCCTGTCTTTCCCACAGTCTCGAACAAGGAGATGTCTGAATGAGCACTTCCCGATTGGGTGTCGATATCGGTGGCACGTTTACCGATGCGGTCATGATGGACGAAGCGACTGGTGAGATTCGACTGGTAAAGATGTCCAGCACGCCGAGCGATCCGTCGGTGGGATTCATGGACGTGATCGAGCGCATCTTGCGCGAATCTGAAGTCCTGCCCGGAATATCAGCTACAACGTCCACGGAACCACCGTTGCCACCAACACCATTATCGAAGGCAAAGGCGCCAAGGCGGCTTTGATTGCAACCGAAGGTTTTCGCGACGTCTTCGAGATCGCCCGGCAGATCCGCCCCAAGCTCTACGACATCTTCTGCGAAAAGCCCAAACCGCTCGTGCCCCGTTTTCTGTGTTTCGAAGTGCCGGAACGCCTCAATTTCGAGGGCAGGGTGCTGCGTCCCCTCGATGAAGATCGAGTGCGCGAAGTCGCGCGCTCTATCAAGCGCGAACAGGTTGAAGCTGTCATCGTCTGCCTGCTCCATTCCTATATCAACCCGGCCCACGAACGCCGCATCGGCGAAATTCTCCGCGAGGAACTCCCGGGCGTCTTCATATCGCTCTCTTCGGACTTGTGTCCGGAAATGCGCGAGTACTTTCGCGCCAGTACCACGGCCATCAACGCTTTGGTGATGCCTGTCGTGACGCGCTATATCGAACGACTTGAAACCCGCCTCGCCGAGATTGAGATCCACGCCGGACTTCACTTGATGACTTCCGCCGGCGGGGTCATATCCTCCCAGGTGGCCAAACAGGAACCCGTCAACCTGATCGAGTCCGGTCCTGCCGCCGGCGTGATGGCTGCCACGCATCTCGGAAGCCTATTGGGCATCGACAACGTGATCAGTTTCGACATGGGCGGAACGACGGCAAAGGCCGGCCTGGTCGAAGAGGGAACACCCAAAGTGGTTCCTCACTTCGAGGTCGGGAGCGCGGCCGTATCGGAAAATCGCTCGGCCGGTTACCCCGTTCGCACCCCGGTGGTCGACCTCGTCGAGATCGGCGCCGGTGGCGGCTCCATCGCCTGGGTCGACCCGGGCGGAGGCTTGCGTGTCGGTCCGCGGAGCGGCGGAGCCGATCCCGGCCCCGCCTGCTACAACAAGGGGCAAAAGGCCCCCTGCATTACCGACGCCAACCTCTTCCTCGGCCGCATCAACCCTGACTACTTCCTTGGCGGCGAGCATCAGCTCCATCCCGAACTGGCGGAGGAGGCCATTGCGACGATCGCCCGGAAACTCGGATTCACCACGGTCGACGCCGCGCGAGGCATTATCGAAATCAGCAACGCCAACATGGTCGGCGCGATCCGCCTGATCTCCGTCCAGCGGGGCTTCGACCCGCGCGACTTCGTGCTCGTCGCCTACGGAGGCGCCGGCCCGATGCACGCCAACGCCCTCGCCCGCGAGTTGCACATCCCCAAGGTCTTGATCCCGATGAGTCCGGGCGTGACATCCGCCCTCGGACTGCTTGTCACCGATATCAAGCACGACTACGTTCAGGCCTTCATCCAACCGCTCGATTCCGCGGGGTTTTCGACGGCGAACTCCGTCTTTCACGACTTCGAGGCGAAGGCGAGGGAAGTCTTGACGGCGGAAGGAGTGGCCGGCGAGAACATCTCATTCGCCCGCTCGCTTGATATGCGCTACGTGGGGCAATCCTATGAATTGCGGGTCGATTCACCGCCCCGCGGCCTTCAGCCCGGTGATGAAGCCCAACTCAGCACGGCTTTCTTCCAGGCTCACGAGCGCACCTACGGTTACGCATCCGCCGAGGAGCCGATCGAAGTTGTCAATCTGCGTCTCACCGCGACCGGCAAGATCCGCAGGCCGGCCTTGCGGATATTCGAAGCAGGGGGTGAGAACGCTGACTCCGCCGTGAAAGGGGAGCGGCCCGTTTACTTTTCCGAAACTTCCGACTACGTCGCCTGCAAGGTCTACGACCGCTACCGCCTGTTGGCGGGCAACCGGCTACGCGGGCCCGCCATCGTCGAAGAGTTGGATTCGACCGTCGTCATTCATCCGGACTATCACGCCGAAGTCGACCTTCACGGAAACCTCATCATCCAGGAGTAGGAACGCATGTCAACCGCTACCACGGAACAACAAGACCGGGAAGAAAAGCTCGGCATGGACCCGATCCAATTCGAGGTCATCCGAAGTGCGTTCGATGCCGCCGCGGACGAGATGGGCGCCGCCTTGCGCAAAGCGGCTTACTCGACAAACATCAAAACGCGCGCGGACTTTTCCTGCGCCTTATTCGATGCCAAGCTTCGTCTGATTGCGCAGTCGTTCTCGCAGCCCGTGCATCTGGCTTCGATGTCGCGGATGATTCCCAGCGCCGTCCGTCAGTACGGCCCGGAAAACCTCGAGCCCGGCGATGCGCTCGTGATGAACCACCCCTACCTGGGCGGTGTCCACCTGAACGACATCGCCATCATCGCGCCCTTTTTCGGCGGAGAGAAGCTACAGGGATTTGTCGCCGCCGTGGCCCACCACGTCGACATCGGCGGCTATGCTCCGGGCGGTTACTGCATCTCCACCGAACTGTACCAGGAAGGAATTATTCTTCCTCCCGCCAAGCTTGTCTCACGCGGCAAGATCGTAGACGATCTGTTCCGGGTCATCTTGGCCAACATCCGTTCCCCCCGCCAGTCCGGAGGCGATTTTCGGGCCCAGATTGCAGCCTCGCTGCTCGGACAGCGGCGCATGGGCGAGATCATCCTTAAGTTTGGATCCCCCACCGTTGAAACCTTCGTCGATGAGTTGATCGACTACACCGAGCGCTGGTCGCGCAAGGAAATCGCCGCCCTGCCCGAGGGAACGTATCGCTCCGAGTGTTTGCTCGATGATGACGGCATCACCGACGAACCTATCCGATTAGTCGTGAAGGTCACGATCCGCCAGGGCCGCGTCGCGTTCGACCTCACCGGCTCGGACCCGCAGCGAAGCTCCCCCATGAACGCCACGTTGACGCAGACGTATTCGCCGCTGGCCTACGTCATCAAGTGCCTCATCGATCCCAACGTGCCGACCAACGAAGGCTTCTACCGCCTCATCGACGTCACCGCCCCCGAAGGTACGGTCGTCAACGCGCAAGCCCCGGTTGGAGTCGTCGGCGGTTGGGAAGTCGCCATGCGCTTGTGCGACCTCACGTTTCGTGCCTTTGCCGACGCCATGCCCACCCGCGTCATGGCCAGCACCAAGAGTATTAACTGCCACATGGCTTGCGGTGGGCGCGATCCGCGCGGCGGTGAGTATTACACCTTCATCGAAACCATGGCCGGTGGTTACGGCGCCCGTCCGACGAAAGACGGCATGGACGCCGTGCAGAGTCACATTCAAAACACAGAAAACTCCGCCATTGAGGAAACGGAAAACAACTACCCCTTCATGATCACGCGCTATGAACTCATCCCCGACTCCGAGGGTCCCGGCCGCTATCGCGGCGGTCTCGGCGTGAGGCGCGATTGGGCGTTTCCGGATCACAACGCTACCCTGACCGTGTTCTCCGACAATCGCAAGTTCGCGCCTTGGGGCTTGTTCGGGGGCGGCAGCGGCGCCCCCTCGAAGTACATTCTCAATCCCGACGGGGAAAACCGTGAGCTGCCCTCGAAGATCACGCTGCAACTCCCACCCGACTCGGTGATCAGCTATCGTACGCCCGGCGGCGGCGGTTACGGCCCCGTCTCTGAACGAGATCCGGCGGCCGTTTTGGAGGACGTCATCAACGGCAAAGTAACCAAGGCACGTGCGGAACAGGTCTATGGCGTCGTCATCGATACCGAAAAGCGGTGCGTCGATCTCGAAGCCACGCGCAAGCCCGGGGGCCGGCCGTGATCGCCCGCTATTCGCTGATTCCAGGGAAGGGGGCCGGCCGATGACGGCTCGCCGCACCATTCGCGCCGGCGCCGCGCGCTCGGATATTACGCCGCCGGTCGGTTCGCCCCACCTGAACTGGGGCGCGGCCACGCACGAGGTGGCCTCGGGCGTCGACATGGAGCTGTACTCCACGGCGCTGTACCTCTCCGACGGGGAGACGGACCTTGTCCTGCTGAACCTCGATGTCGCGACCCTGCCGGAAGACCTGGCCCTCGAAGTCCGGAAAGAGGTTTCCGCCGCGCTGGCACTGGCGCTCGATCGCGTCTACGTGACCTGGACCCACACTCATTCGGCGGTCCTGCTACACGACACTCCCTGGATGAAGCAGGGCCGCGAGTTATTCCTCCCATACCGAGAGGGTCTTCCGTCTCGGATTGCCCAGTCGGCGCTGGGCGCCAAGGAATGCGCACGCCCCGCCCAAATCGGTTGGGGAAAAGGCGCCAGCGATCTGGGTGTCAATCGCAGACAGAGCCTCGAGGATGGACGCATCATCACCGGCAACGACCCGGACGGACCCGTCGACCGGGAAGTGATCGTGCTCCGCATCGACGACGAGCAAGGCGGCCCGATCGCGACGATCGTGAACTTTGCCATGCACCCCACGATCGCAGGCCACGAGAACGACAAGATCACGCCGGATTACCCAGGGGCGATGAAGAGGGTCGTCGAGCGCAACCTCGGCGGATTGAGTCTGTTCCTGCAGGGGGCGACCGGCGACATCGGCCCGGCGGAAGGCTTTACCGGCGATCTGGCCGTCTATCGCCGCGCCGGCGCGCGTCTGGGATACGAAGTCTGCCGCATGGCCGATGGTATTCGCACGCGTGGCGGGGATTTCGAGTTTAACCAAGTCGTGGAGTCCGGCGCGTCTCTCGGCACCTTCAAGTGGAAGGATCAAGGGGATGACGCGATCAGGATCCGCGCCGAAACCGCCGTCGCTCCTTTGGTTCCGCACCCAGTCGAGCCGATCGAGAAACTGCAAAGCGAGTACGACCGACTCGAAGAACGGCTCCATCAGGCGCACGAACGAGGCAATCCGGAGGAGATTCAGGATCTCCACTATCAAGTCAAACGGGCCGCCTTGCAGTTGCAGCGTGCCCAGTGTCTCTCCGAGAAAAGCGCCGTCGACATCCCTGTGCATGGCATCGCTCTCGGTGAGGCCGCCCTCGTACTTACGCCGTTGGAACCTTTCTGCGACATCGGCATGGCCGTGAAAAAGCAGTCGCCGTTTCCGGCTACCCTGTTCTGCGGCTATTCGATGGGCGGCCACTTCCTCTGCTACCTCCCAACCGACGAGGCCCTCGATGCCGGCGGTTACGAGGTGGGGATCACGCCCTTCGGACGAGGTTCCGCGGGACGCCTCGCCGATGCCAGCGTCGAACTTCTCAAGCGGCTTCGCGAGTACGGCTAGGCGCGGAAGGCCGTCCACAGCAGAGTAGACGGCGGGGCCGGGGATTGAATGCTTGTTACTCGGTGGGCCCTCTATTTGGGGGATGCGAGGAAGGAGAAGACGTAGTTGTGAACACAGCAGATGCAGTCGTAATCGGCGCGGGTGTCAACGGTGCCAGCACAGCCTACAACCTCGTGAAACGGGGCATGAAGAACGTCATACTGCTTGAAAAATACTTAATCGCCTCCGGCGGGACCGGGCGTTCGGCGGCCATCGTCCGCCAACATTACTCGAGCGAAGAGCTGATCCGGATGGTGAAGCGGTCGGTCGAAATCTTCCACAACTTCAACGAAATCATCGGTGGAAGCGCCGGCTTTGTCAACAGCGGTTACGGCTTTCTCGTTCCCGAGGATGTGAAGGAAGGCTTTGCAAGAAATGTCTCTTTGCAGCAGAGCCTCGGCATCGATACACGGGTGATCTCGAAAGAGGAGTTTCAAGAGATCGAACCACGCGCCGATCTCTCGGACGTCCATCAGATCGTCTATGAGCCCGGATCCGGGTACGCTGATCCCCACGACACCACATACTCCTACGTCAACCGCTTTCGAGAACTGGGCGGCGAGTTACGGCAGATGACGCCGGCCACCGGCCTGATCATGGACAACAGCGCGGTAACGGGAGTTCGCACAGCAAAGGGCGACATCTCAACGGGCGCCGTCGTCAACGCAGGCGGCCCCTGGGGTCAGGTGATCGCGCAGTGGGCCGGCGTCGACGCTCCAATCACAGTGACCCGTGAAGAGGAAATGATCCTCGAAACGCGCGACGTCGGCGGTCCTCCAAAGATGGCCATCTCGGACGCCTGTAAAGCGATCTACTACCGGCCCTTGGGGCCGACTCACACGCTGCTCGGCCGCGGCTTCCCGAAGGAGTATGAATACGTCAACCCCGATCGCTTCAAGGAATCAGCGGACATTGAATTCATCGAAGACGCAACCGGGCTGTTCGTCGAGCGCTTCCCGTCGTTTGAAAAGGCTCTTCTGATTAACGCTTACACCGGACTGTATGACGTGACACCCGACTGGCATCCGATTCTCGGCCCGGTCGACGGCGTCGAAGGGTTTCACATGTGCGCAGGCTTCAGCGGCCACGGGTTTAAGATCGGCCCCTCGATCGGAGAGTTGATGGCCGAGGAGGTCATGGATGGAAAAGCAACGACGATCGACATCTCGCGCTTCCATCTTTCTCGGTTCGCGAAGAACGAACTACTCGAGGGTAGCTACGGCGCGAATCGTGCTTGACGGCGCGCCGCCCGGATAATTACACGGAGGGGCCGCCGGTTCGGGGCTCATCCTGGCCGTAAACCGGGCTGAGCCAACCGCGGTATTGAGGACGTTCTCCGCGCACCACCTGGAGATAAGCCTCTCGAACGGCCATCGTCAGACCGCCCGGCTTACCTCTGCCGAGGGAGTGCCGATCGATGGAGAGAATCGGCGTAACCTCCAGGCCGCTGCCGCAAACAAAAGCCTCTTCGGCCAGGTAGAGTTCCGTCCGGTCGATTTCCCGCTCGATGACCTGTTGGTTAAACAAATCTCGAAGCTGGGTATCCACTTGACTCAGGTGACCCCAAGATGTAGTGTAGGGCCTGGTGGAGGATTACCCGCGCGACCAACTCGAATTCGAGTCTCGCTTTGCGAGCGAGGAGGCTTGCCGCGACTATCTGTTCGCCTTGCGCTGGCCAGAGGGTTTCCGCTGTCCAAGGTGTGGGCATGAGCGCGCTTGGCCGGTGCGCAAAGTGTGGTTCGAATGCGCTCGCTGCGGGCGGCAAACCTCCGTCACCGCCGGCACGATCTTTCAAGACACACGCAAGCCGCTGCGGCTGTGGTTCCGGGCGATGTGGACCATCACCACGCAGAAGAATGGGGCCAGCGCCCTGGGTCTACAGCGCGTTCTGGGACTGGGCAGTTACCAAACCGCCTGGCCTTGGATGCACAAGCTGAGGCGAGCGATGGTGCGCCCGGGGCGGGAGCGATTGACGGGCCTCGTCGAGGTCGATGAGACCTACTGGGGCGCTGAAGAAGAAGGGGTAATCGGCCGGCAGACCGAGCGTAAAGCGTTGATTGCAGTCGCCGCGGAAGAGAGAGGCACCGGGCTGGGGCGCATCCGCATGCAGCGCGTTCAGAACGCCTCGGCGGCCAGTTTGATGCCCTTCGTCGAGGAGTCGGTCGAGCCGGGCAGCGTGGTTGTTACCGACAACTGGTCGGGCTACGATCCGCTCAAGAAGAAGGACTACCAGCGTCGTATCATCTCGATTAACAACCGCCGCGAGCAGGCCTCGCAGCTACTGCCGAGGGTGCACTTGGCGATCTCGCTACTCAAGCGCTGGATGCTGGGCACGCATCAGGGGGCGGTCAGCCACGAGCATCTGGACTACTATCTCGACGAGTTCGTGTTCCGCTTCAATCGGCGCAGATCACGCAGTCGGGGCAAGCTCTTCTACCGCCTTGTGCAGCAGGCCATGGCGGTGGAGCCGACGCCGTACCGCTCGATCGTCGCCGATTGGGACGCTAAGACGCTGTGAGCCCAACTACAAGATGTTGGGGTCACCTGAGTCAAGTGGATACCCGGCATCTCGAAATAGCTTGATGACGGTGTCGCTGGTAATGCTTTCGAGAATATTGTCTGTCACTCGCGGCGTGTGGACGCAGCCGTCTTTCACGACGAAGACGCATCCGCGAGGTTCCTCAGATACCTTACCTGCCTCGTTCAGTAAAACCGTGGCGTCGTAGCCGTCGAGCCGCGCCTGCATCAGAGCCATCCGGCCGTTTTGATAATTGGCGGCGCACTTGATTCTCGGCGGGAGCGAGTTGTCGTTGATCCGCTGCCATGAACTTACCGAGGCATGGACTCCGATTTCGTCCCCGGAAAACCAGCCCCCCTTCGGAGTCACAACCACGGCGTGGCTGATCGGCCCCAACGCAAACATCTCGCCCGGCCCGTCGACGTAGACCATCTGGCGGACATGGGCGTCCTCGCGGATCTCGTTCGCCTGGAGCGTCGCCAAGACAGCCCCGGAAAAATCAGCCGCCGCTAGCTCCGTCTCCATCCGCATTACGCGAACCGAATCTTCCAAGCGACGGGAATGGTCGTCCAGCCGAAACGCATATAACTGCTTCTCTTCGTCGTTCCAATAAGCACGCACCCCCTCGAAAACCATCGCGGCATACTTGAACGCCACGGCATCCAAGTCCACGCTTGCTTCTTGCTTCGGAACGATTCTACCGTTGCACAATGCGACAAGAGCACGGCTGGGGGGTATCACTGTGTTCATGGTAGGTTTCCCTAACGCGGCGCTCCCGAGCACGGGAAGGCTGTGAGCTTTCTAGGCAGTGACCTTGGCTCTCGGGGCGGCAACCCGGTCGAGTGCGGCCACCAGACTTCGATCGATCAAATCGTACAGTTCGTCGATGTCCGATTTCTCGGCAATCAAGGCGGGACAGACGGCGAACCAATTAGGATCAATTCGTATGATCAGACCGTTCTCGAGTGCGGTGCGTTTGAGCGCCTGCCCGAGTTCCGGGAATGGCTCCATGCCGCGCGTATCTTTCACTAGCTCAACGCCGCGAAGCACACCCTTACCCCGAACCTCCCGCACAACGCCGTGTCGTTTCAAGCCTTCGAGCTTTGCAGCCAGGTAGTCACCCAACTCGCGAGCTTTCGCCACCATCTGCTTTTCCTGGATCTCGTCAAGAACGGCGAGGCCCACGGCGCAGGCGAGGGGATTCCCGGCGAAGGTGTGGCCGTGTGCGAAGAAAAGATCATTGTCGTCGGGACTGTAGAACGTGTCACCCATTTCCTGGCGCGCCATCATCGCACCCAGCGGAATGGCGCCGCTCGAAAGCCCCTTACCGGCGCAGATGATGTCGGGCGTCACGCCGAACGTCTCCGCCGCGAAAAGGTTTCCGGTCTTGGCAAACCCGGTGATGATCTCGTCGAAGATGAGCACCACGTTATGGCGGTCGCAGATGTCACGCAGAATCTGGAAGTACTCGTCGGTCGGCGTGATAATGCCTCCCGTATTGCCGATCGGCTCAACGATGATTCCGGCAACAGTGTCCGGATCCTCATTGACGATAATGTCCTCGAACATGCGGGCGCAAAAACGGTTGCATTCTTCCCAGGACGAGAACTGGTCGCGGTAGTGGGTGGGTGGGAAGACCTTCAGAAATCCACCGAGGTGGGGTTCGAAAGAGCTTTTGCGCTTGCCGGTGCCGCTGGCGGCCATGGCGCCGTACGTCGCTCCGTGGTAGCCGTGGTAACGGCTGATGAACTTGTACTTGCCCGGGTGCCCGCTCTGACGGTGGTACTGCCGCGTGAACTTGATCGCGGATTCGATGGACTCGGATCCACCACTGTAGGGCTTCACAAAGTTCAGCGTTCCCGGTGTTACACGCCCCAGCGCTTCCACGAAATCAAGAGTCACGTCGGACGTACCGTGCATGGGAGGGGCAAAGCTGAGCAGGTCCATTTGACGATGCATCGCTTCGATGAGGCGAGGGTGCTTGTGGCCAAGTGTCGCCACGAAGATGCCGCCGATGCCGTCAAAGTAGCATTTGCCATCCGTATCCCAGTAGTGAAGACCTTCGGCTCTGTGAACAACGAGAGGGTTGCCCAAGAACTCACCTGTCGACTGGTAATCGACAAAAGTCCTTTTCAGAAGGTTCACTTGGCGTTCATCGAGTTTCACTGCATTTCTCCTCGTGGGTCAAAGCGCCTCGGCTGCATAAGCTAGGATCGACGAAAACGCTCTTAGTTGAAGGCCTTGGTCTCAACAACGCCCGCCCCTTCCCGGACCGTGACAAGCCGGTCACCGGCGATATCGGCGAGCTTTTCGACCTGCCCGTTTGGCCAGCGAATCTCGAGATCGGCGCTCTTCTCTTTGCCAAGGCCGAAGTGCAGCCTCCGGTCATTCGCGGAATAGAAACTGCTCTGACTGGTCACCGCCTGGGCTTGCCGCCTCTCTCCGTAACGGGCCACAACCGTGGCCCCGATCGCGCTGCGATTCGACTTCACGCCGATCAGCTTGACCTTGAGCCAATGGTTGTCGCTGGCGAGATCGTTGCGGAGAAGCGAAGGCGGCTCGTTGAGATTGACGATGAGAATATCGATGTCACCGTCGTTGTCGAAATCACCAAAGGCACACCCGCGGCTTACGTGACGCTCCATGACGCCGGGTCCTCCGAGCTCCAACAACTCCTCGAAACGCCCGTCCCCTAGGTTTCGAAAGATGACGCGGGGAGTTTTCATCGGGTAGGCGGGGAGGACTTTCTCCACTTCCGGATAGGCGCTGCCCGTCACAAAGAAAATATCAGGAAGACCATTATTATCCAGGTCGACAAACCCCGCGCCCCAACCCGTAAAACGAACTTCCACTCCCAGGCCCGCCCGAATTGTGACGTCGTCAAAGTTACCCTTGCCGTCGTTGCGGTACAGCACGTTGGTATCGTCGGAAAAGTGGGTCTTGAAGAGATCGAGGAAGCCGTCGAGGTCGTGATCACCCGCGGCAACGCCCATGCCGGCCTGCTCCATGCCGTCCTCATTGACGGCGATGCCCCGGAACAAGGCCTCCTCGCTGAAAGTGCCGTCGTGATTATTTCGGAAGAAGAAGCTGCTCGTTGAGTCACAGGCCAGGTAGATGTCGGTCCAGCCGTCGTGGTCGAGATCGGCCGCGACCGCTGTCATCCCGTAACCGCCCGTAGCTTTCGCGATGCCGGAGGATGCACTGACGTCGGTGAACGTGCCGTCACCGTTGTTGCGGTACAGCAAATGCCGGCCGGGCGGGAGCCCGCGCGGGCCACAGTTTACGGGGACGCCTTTCCAGTTACAAGTTTGCCCCTCCCCCGGTTTGGGAATACTATCGAAATCAAAGACCAGGTAGTTGGATACGAAAAGATCGAGGTGACCGTCACGGTCGAAATCGAGAAAGGTACAGCCCGCGCCCCAGCGGTCGCTGTCGCCGAGAAGCCCCGCATCCTCCGTCACATCTGTGAACGTGCCGTCACCGTTATTACGGTACAGCACGTTCCTCCCCCAGTAAGTCACGAACAAATCTTCATAGCCGTCATTGTCAAAGTCACCGACGCAGACGGCTGACGCCCAACCCGTGCGTTCGAGGCCGGCTTCCTTTGTGATGTCCGTAAAGGTTCCGTCGCGGTTGTTCTTATAGAGTCTGTTGGTGGCGCCTTTGGGGTTGCCATCTACACGGGTGCCGGAGAGAAGGAAGATGTCGAGCCAGCCATCGTTGTCGTAGTCGAAGAACGCGGCGCCGCAACCGATGGTCTCGAGAATGTAGTCCTTTCGATCCACGCCGCCGTAGATCACAGGGGCCGTCAGACCCGCCTGCGCCGCGATGTCGATTAGCTCGACCGGAAACGGCAGCCCGGAGGGCTTACCGCGGCGGGTCGGCTTGACGCCCCTCGAGGCGACGCCCTGCGCCCGCAAAGAAGCAGCCGAGGCCGGCAGCAGGGTGAGAAGATCACGCCGGGACCAGAGCATGAGGTCAGACTACAATATCCCCGTAGGCTCTGCATGCCGGGCCGGCTCACGCGCGCCAAAGCCTTCCTGGATGATCGAATCGAAACCTGACCGTCCCGGCTACGCGATCAGGTCGGGGACGGGCTCGAAGGGCTCATCCACGATCCGGACCGGCCGTCCAATGCCGCTCTCGTACATCTTCCGGTAGTCGATGCCAAGCTTGTGGTAAATGGTCGCGATCAACTCCGGAACCTCGATGGGCTTGTCGGTGACTTCCTTGCAGTTGCGATCGGTAGCCCCAATCACGCGGCCCCCTTCGACGCCTCCTCCGCCCAACACTAGCGAAAAGGCATTGGGCCAGTGATCACGGCCGTCGTTGACATTGATCTCAGGCGTGCGGCCGAACTCCGTGCCCACGATGACCAGCGTCGATTCGAGCATGCCGCGCTCATGAAGGTCCTCGAGCAGCGTCGCGAAGGCGTCGTCCAGTTCAGGCAGCTTCTTGCCGGAAAGGTCTTCGAACAGGTCGAAATGATGGTCCCAACCGCCGCTGCGAACGCTCACCAACCGCACGCCCGATTCGACAAGCCGCCGCGCCAACAAACAGCCTTGACCCAACGACGTGCGGCCATACTTGTCTCGCAGCTTCTCGGGCTCGGATGAGAGATCGAAGGCCTTCTTGGCTCGCTCCGATCGGATGAGCGTGAGCGCTGTCTGCTGGTGCGTATTCATCGCATCGATCGCGCCCACCGTATCAAAACGCCGGAACTGCTCATCGGCGAGCTTGAGCAGCGAATTGCGGCGGCCCATGCGAGCCCAATCCACCCCCAAAGGCAGATCGAGATCCCGCACTCTGTAATCTTTGGCGTTGGGGTCACCCGCCATGAACGGATCGTACTTCGGTCCCAGGAATGCCGCCTGCTCCCATTTGTTGGCAGCGCCCCCTGTGAGGATGTAGGGAGGCAACTCATTGCGCGGATCGAGTTCTTTAGCGATGACCGAACCGTATGACGGAAAGTGTAGCGTGGCTAGCGGCGCGTGACCGCTTAACATGAATGCCTGCGCCGACTCATGGACCGCATCCTTGGCCGTCATCGAGCGAATAATTGTGTATGCCGGGTATCCACTTGACTCAGGTGACCCCAACATCTTGTAGTTGGGCTCACAGCGTCTTAGCGTCCCAATCGGCGACGATCGAGCGGTACGGCGTCGGCTCCACCGCCATGGCCTGCTGCACAAGGCGGTAGAAGAGCTTGCCCCGACTGCGTGATCTGCGCCGATTGAAGCGGAACACGAACTCGTCGAGATAGTAGTCCAGATGCTCGTGGCTGACCGCCCCCTGATGCGTGCCCAGCATCCAGCGCTTGAGTAGCGAGATCGCCAAGTGCACCCTCGGCAGTAGCTGCGAGGCCTGCTCGCGGCGGTTGTTAATCGAGATGATACGACGCTGGTAGTCCTTCTTCTTGAGCGGATCGTAGCCCGACCAGTTGTCGGTAACAACCACGCTGCCCGGCTCGACCGACTCCTCGACGAAGGGCATCAAACTGGCCGCCGAGGCGTTCTGAACGCGCTGCATGCGGATGCGCCCCAGCCCGGTGCCTCTCTCTTCCGCGGCGACTGCAATCAACGCTTTACGCTCGGTCTGCCGGCCGATTACCCCTTCTTCTTCAGCGCCCCAGTAGGTCTCATCGACCTCGACGAGGCCCGTCAATCGCTCCCGCCCCGGGCGCACCATCGCTCGCCTCAGCTTGTGCATCCAAGGCCAGGCGGTTTGGTAACTGCCCAGTCCCAGAACGCGCTGTAGACCCAGGGCGCTGGCCCCATTCTTCTGCGTGGTGATGGTCCACATCGCCCGGAACCACAGCCGCAGCGGCTTGCGTGTGTCTTGAAAGATCGTGCCGGCGGTGACGGAGGTTTGTCGCCCGCAGCGAGCGCATTCGAACCACACTTTGCGCACCGGCCAAGCGCGCTCATGCCCACACCTTGGACAGCGGAAACCCTCTGGCCAGCGCAAGGCGAACAGATAGTCGCGGCAAGCCTCCTCGCTCGCAAAGCGAGACTCGAATTCGAGTTGGTCGCGCGGGTAATCCTCCACCAGGCCCTACACTACATCTTGGGGTCACCTGAGTCAAGTGGATACCCAGCTTGTGTATTTGTCGGCTTGTCGGGCCGACCTCGGCAGGTGATCGCCGATCTGGATTCCCGGCACGTTCGTCGGAATCGTTGAGAACTTGCCGCGGTACTTCTGATCCGCCTCGGTCTTGGGGTCCCAACTTTCGAACTGGCTTAGACCGCCGGCGAGCCACAACAGAATAATCGACAACTCTTCCGGTCTGGGCTTCCCAGTTCCTGCCGGAGCAGCCGCCTGCAAGGCCAGTGCGTCCGCAAAACTGAAGCGGCCGAACAAACTCAGTGTGCCGACTGTCAAAAACGAACGGCGGCTAAAGTGGACTGGGCCCATGAATGCCTCTTAGTGAACGTAAGCGAACTCCTGTGAGTTGAAGAACGCCCACAGGAGATCCTGGTAGATCTCCTTCTTCTGCTCGCCAACTGTGGCCGAGAGCATCTCAATCAAGCGACCTTTCTCCTCCGTGGTTGGGTTGCGCGAATACGCCGCAAGATAAAGCTCGCCCAAGCGTCGCTCATCATTAAGATCCGGGCGCGAAAGAAGCTCGTCGATGATATTGCCGGATGAGGTGACCAGTTCCTGAATGGTGTCGCCGCTGACCAGATGCAACGCCTGCGCGACCGTTGCCTGTTGGTCGCGTTCACAAATAACGTCACGGAACATGGGCTTGCCGAACGCACCCAGGTAGTAATTGCCCGATCCGAAGAACACGTCGATCGCCTTGTCTCCTGGAGCTTGACCCGGAATCTTGAGGCGCTTGCCGGCCACCTGACCCATCGCATCAAACAGCGTTTCCGCCATGAGCCGCTTCAGGTAAAACCGCGAGTAGTTGATCGTGTCTTCCTGATTGGTATCGTTGGGCTGGGCCGACAGTTGGTAGCACCGGGCGTTCAAGATCAATCGCATCAGTTCTTTCAGGTTGAAGTCGTGTTCCACGAGATAGCTCGCCAGCGCCGCGAGCAGGGCGTCGTTCGAAGGAGGATTCGTGATGCGAAAATCATCGACGCCCTCAACGATGCCGCGGCCCATGTAATGCTTCCAGATGCGGTTAGCGATAGCGCGCGCAAAGAATGGGTTGGAAGGGTCGCTTACCCACTCGGCCAGCTTGGGACGCGGGTCTTCGCCGGGCCCTTGCTCGGCGAGCGGGCCCCCCAGAAACTTAGCCGGCACATACTCGCCCGTGACAGGATGCTTCAGTTCCTTGTTGCCCAGATAATCGTAAGTTGGCTTGTGATTCGGACGCACAATCACTGTGTGCTCGAATCGCCCGTATGGCTCTTCTTTGCGCTCCAACCGCGAGAAGAACGCCGCCAGCCCGTAAAAGTCGTCACGGGACCACCGCTCGAAGGGATGATCATGACACTTCGCGCATTGCAGGCGGACGCCCAGAATGGCTTGGCTGAACTGCGTGGCCATGCCTTCGGGACCCTGTAGCAAACCCACGTAGTAGTTCGGAGTCGGCGTATAGACAAACGGCCCGCTGCCCATGAGTAAGTCGCGAACCAGCCGATCGTAGGGTTTGTTTTCCCGCAGCGAGTCACGTAGCCAGCGCGACAACTGGTAAGCGCCTTTGATGCCTGTGCCCATGCCGGCTTGGTACAAGTCCGCTAGCTTCATGCCCCAAAAGTCGGGGTATTCAGGACGCTCGATCAATTCGTCAATCAGCCGGGCGCGCTTGTTGGCTTCCTCGGAATCAAGAAACCGTCGGGTTTCTTCGAGCGTTGGTAGCACGCCGATCGTATCTAGAAAAGCGCGGCGGACAAACACTTCGTCTGTCGCCAACACAGATGGCACGACCCCCAACCGATCGAGTTTGCCAAAAACAAGCTCATCGATCACGTTGTGGCGCGGCACTTCCGGATAGTCCGCGGGAGGAGCCTCGTTGATAACCGCGATGCGCGACACAGCCGCCAATCCGGGCGTGCGTACCATGATGGCGGCCTCACCCCGGCGCTGCGCCGTGACTTTCCCCGATTCGTCGACGATCGCCACCGTGTCGTCGGTAGACAGGTAACGAACAGACCGGGTCAAATCTCGGCGGCTACCATTGGAGTAAGTCCCGGTTACCTTGAGCTGCTGGTTGGATTCCTCGCCAACCAGGATGCGTTCCGCGGGAGAGACTTCGATATTCTCAAGCGTAGGACGCCCCGGAATCGAGTAGGGTGCTCCTTCTGAGAGCCAACTCAGGATCGTTTCGTACTCCGGCGAGCCGATCTCGAAGTGTTGGCCGCCTCCGTGGGCAACCTCGAAGGTCGGCTTCTGGAGAATCAGAGATTGCTTGGGGTTCTCCAAGTCGACCCGGCGACCCCCGTCGTCCTTCAAAACGGCCTTGTAGTCGAGACTGGTGTTGGAATTAAACAACGACAGCTTGAAGTCAGCCTTCCCACGGACCGACCCATGGCAGTTCGCTCCCGCGCACCCCTTACGGGTTAGAATCGGGGCAATATCGTCCACGAAACTGGTGGCGGCGGTTGCGGGCGCACCCAGCGACACACAGAGCGTCGTCAAAACCAATGCGCGATTCATTTTGATGCCACGGCTTGCTCGGCCTCGGGATTCTCAGTGGCGCCCGATTCTGTGGTCGTCAGCAGGATGAGTTGCTCCCGAGTAAGGCCCCGAATGTAGCCGGTTTTCTTCCACGGATACACCACCTTCGCGGTATGCTCGACAACGTTTCCGCCTTTCTCCCCCCCCCCCCCCCCGCGCACGGATCACCAGGGGCCAGGCGTTCGCCGGCGCCGCTGGATCAACTGCAAGCGGCAAGTCCACATTCGTGCCGTCCAAAAAGAAGTCCTCTCCGAAAACGCCGCGGTAACGCGTGTTTTCAGGCTCAGCCGTTACCCTTTCCGACTTGACGCCCTCTGGGAGTTGATCGATCCAGACGTCGACCGGCGTGTCCCAACCATCCAGCCGCCGCACACGCGCGAGCAAACTCGTGCTCTGGCCCTGAGAAACGGAGGTCTGGTTCGTCAGCACGGTCAGCTCGAAACTCGGCGCGGCGCGGCGAACGGTCAGCCGGTAGACGAACTCTGGCCGCCCTCGTTTGCCCGCGTCCCGCAATACGACCCGGTATCGCCCTGCTCGCTCGAAGGTCTGCACCAAATGAAAATCAACGCTGGGCGGTTCCTTCCCGAAACAATTGGGCGCGGACTCATCCATGAAAGTCAGCAGCACTCCCTCGCTGTCGTAAACGAGAATCGCTGGATCAAGAAAGTTTCCCAGCCGCATGCCTTCGGCGTCGAAGCTGTACGTCTCCCCGGCGCGCACGTCGATCTCGAACGTGTCCTTGACCCCGGGCCGATCGATGATCCCGTTGATAGCGACAGGGGTCTTGATCGCAGTGGGTTTGTGCCGCTCAACGCTCATCTCGGGGAGATTGGACACGCTGAACACCAAAGGGTTCGGCATTTCGGCGCCATCCGAAACAGCGCCCAGGGAATAGCGGCCCGGCGCCAGACTCCTGGGAATCGCCATCTGAACCTTGACACGATCGGCACTGCGCTCCAGAACTTTCGTCTTAGCCACGTTGTGGTCAAGCATCAAGCCGTCGAGACCATCCAAGTTCACTCCTGCGAGATCGATCTCGACCGTCTCGCCGTACCTGCCGCCGGCCGGGAACGCATGGCTCAGGCTGGGCATGTCACCAATGACCAGACGGTACTCAGCCGTATCAGAACCCGCTTCCCGGAACCCGGTAACACGCAGCACATACTCCCCTGCGGCGTCGAAGCGATGAACCAAGCGGGGATCCTTATCGAAATAGTAGTCGTCTTGGTGGCCGACCTCGTTCCCCTGGTCGTCCATCAAACTGAGCACGGCATCAAAGAGCGTCCCTACCCTTGCAGAGCTCAAGTCAAAGGTAATGACCTGGCCGGCCCGGGCCTCGATCCGAAAGTGGTCGTAGTCCTCCGACGGAACCTGCCCATTGATGACGATGGGAAACTCGATCCGCGGTGCTTCGCGCCAGTCATCGTTGGGTTCGGCCTCTGTCTCTTCGGGTAGACTTCCGACCTCGAAAATCTGCACGAAGCTGCCTTCAGGCGTGATCACGCGGAGATCGCGTCGTCCCACGGGCGCGCCAGGCGCAACGGAGATCTTCATATCGATCGTGGACTCCGATGAAGCCATGATGGATGGTGCGACGCCCTCACCCGACACGCGGACCTCCGTAACGGCGTCAAGCGCCCGTCCAGAGATCTTGACTTCTAATTCCGATCCTTGCGCCCCACCGCGTGGAAAGATGGATTCGATGAAGGGAGGTCCTCCGGGCCCAGGCTCGGCTGCGCGCCCGGTTGCCAAAACGAACAGGCAAACCGCCACCGGTAGGACAAAAGACTGCGTGAAGAGGAAAGTTCGGGAGAGACGGTCGACACCGAAACACCCGCCGCGCGCGCAAGCAGGAGAGGCAGTCCGTGTTCCCTTGGTACGAGTTTTCATCTCAGCGGGAGCACCAGGTCGTGGCCTGACCGATCTCCTTTGCTACCCGGTTCGTTACAGGACTGTGCGACGACCTGACCCGCTGCGGTCTGCCGTCCTGGGTGGATTATAATGCAATCGGTCCAAGCCACTCAATATCGGAAGAAGCCTTCAGGGTTTGAAACGCGGATTCGGCCCGTTTTGTTTCCAAGACTGGACGCCTTGGGCCGCGGACCCAACTTCACGTAAAGCGCACTCATGCCCCCGGCCTCACAGTAGATTCGGTGCAGGATGACGAAACCGATTGACCTCCGCAGTGACACCGTCACACAGCCCGGGCCCGGCATGCGGCAAGCGATAGCCGAAGCCGCGGTGGGCGAAGACCTGCAACACGAGGACCCCACCGTTACATTACTGGAATCGAGAGTGGCGGATCTGTTCGGCAGAGAGGCCGCTTTGTTTGTGCCCACAGGAACCATGGGCAACCTGGTAGCTCTCAAGGCGCACACGCAGCCGGGTGATGAGGTTATCCTCGAAGAGCGAAGTCACATTTACGACTGCGAACTGGCCGGCCTCTCCGCCTTCTGCGGCCTCCTCGCCAGGCCTATTCGAGGAGCCGCCGATGGCACGCTGTCGTGGGATGATATCCGCCCGCGCATACGCCCGCGCGTGACATCTCGTTCTCAAACTCGCCTGATCTGTCTCGAGAATACACACAACTTCGCCGGTGGGGCGGTACTCGACCAGGATGCGGTGGACGAGGTCTGTGTCCGTGCACGGGATGCCGGTCTCCGGTTGCATCTTGACGGCGCGCGGCTGGCGAACGCCTCTGTCGCCGCCGGCCGCTCCTTGGCGTCGTTGAGCGCCGGCTTCGATTCGGTCATGATCGATTTTGCCAAGGGGTTGGGGGCGCCGGCGGGAGCGATCGTCGTGGGTGACGCCGGCTGGACCGAGACCGCCCGTCGCATACGCAAAATGCTGGGCGGCGCCATCCACCAGCCCGGTATTCTGGCCGCCGCCTGCCTCTACGGACTCGACCATCTGTTGCCACAACTTGAGCAGGACCATCGCAACGCAAACCGTCTCGCGCACGGGTTGGCCGCGGTCCCCGGTATCGAGATCAACCCGGATCAAGTCGTCACCAACATCGTGATTGCCGGTTTGAGCCAGGATCTCGATCCCGAACGAGTCTGCGCTAATCTCGGCGCCAAGGGTGTCTTGGCGATGCCGCTCGAGGATGGACGGCTCCGCTTTGTAACGCATTGCGACGTCGGTAGAGACCAGATCGACGACTCTTTGCGGATCATCCCGGCCGTGTTGGAAAGCCTCGGGGCGGGAGTGAGGGCGTGATGACGGCAGACGAGCGGTTCCCCCGCCGAGGTGGTTTTCGCTGTTCCGGCAGCTCTAGTGGCTCATCCGGGAATAAACGTCCCCGCCACCCATCTCGAGTCGGCGCTTGTAGGTGCCGGGGGTTTCCCCGTACTGTTTGCGGAACTGCGCGATGAAGGCACTGACCTTGTTGAAACCGCTGTCCAGTGCCGCCCGCGTGACGGAACTCGTCGCCAGGCGCTCCCGGCCCCGGGCAAGTTTGGTGAACCGGATGAACTCACTTGGCGGTCGCCCCGTGGCCAGGCGCACCGCACGGGAGAGGTGCGACGGGCTGACGCTGAGTGCCTGAGCAACCACCGCCACCGTCAGAGGGTTTGCCGCTTCGTTTCTGATGTACTCGAAGAAACGTTCGAGCAAGCTCGGAACACGCGATGTCTCGTTCGGAACCTGCCGCAATACCTCTTCACAAAACTCCACTAGGACGGTCCGTAGACAGTCGCTTCGGTCGACCGGGGTCTTGGACAGTTTCTGGAGGAACTCCATGCTCTTTCGAAACAGCGGATCAGGCTCGGCTCCGGTACGATAGATCGCCCGCGATATCAAGGCCTCCAGTTGGATGACCCGCATCTTCTTCATCGTGGCCGACTGGCTGTGCGTCTGCATGATCGCTTCGAAGTTCCGCAGGGCCAGGGTGACGAACGCCGTCTCGTCACGCACGGTCCTATTCAGGTTTTCGGCGAGATAGAACGGATAACTCATACTGCCTCCTGTTCGGTCGGTTCGTCCCGCAGCCAGAGCCACAAGCCGATGAGACCGAGAGGTTCGAGGATTGCCCACAACGTGAAAACCGCCCAGTAATCGCCCTGGGAGCTCCAGTAACCCACGAGTGTGTTGAAAAGGATGCCGCCGGCAGCGCCGGCCGATCCCGCCAGTCCATAAACCGTGGCTACGATATGTTTCGGAAAGCTGTCGTTGGGAAGGGTGTGCAAGTTTCCGGCCCACACACCGACGCCGAAGGTTGAAACGCTCAAGGAGGCCAGCACCGCCACCGTACCGGTCGCGGAGTTGAAGAGAGCGCCGGTGGCAACGAACACCGTCGCTACGGTCATCATGACCTTGCGCGAGAAGATGATGGGATGGCCGCGACGGATGAGCCCGTTCGAAGCGTACCCGCCGGCGAGCGGGCCGAGGTCATTCCAGAAGAACGGAATCCAGGCGAGCATCCCCATCATCGCGAAGCTGAACCCTTTGTGGCTGGTGAGATAGTCCGGCATCCAGAATAGTGGAAAGTACCCTGAAAAGTCACCAAAGAACCGTGCCAAAACGTACGCCAGAACACGTCGGTTGCGCAACATGCCCAGGTCCTTGAGGCTGAAGCCCGGCGTTTGCTTCGATTCAGCCGACGCCGTGGGCTGCCGCCGCGTGACTTTGAGCCAAACAGGGAGCCAGAGAAGACCGAGCAAGCTTGGGATCAGGAAGGCCATCCGCCAGCCGAAACGCTCGCTCATGTAGACCACCAGCGGCGGAGACACCATGACGGCGACACTCGCGCCCGTACTAAAGATGCCCGTGGCGATGGCTCGCTGCTTGGCGTTGAACCGTTCGCCGACAGTCTTCACCGCCCCCGTGAAGCCACCCGGCTCGGTCACCCCGAGCAGGAAACGAAACACGGCCAGGCTCCAAAAACCACGGACCGTCGCGTGTAGCGCGCTGACGAGAGACCACAAGCCGACGAACAGCGTCAACCCGACTCGTGAGCCGACTTTGTCCAGAATGAGTCCGGACCCGAAATACATAACTGCGTACGACAACAGGAAGGCGTCGACGACCCAAGCGTAGTCCGTTTGGGTCAGACCGATCTCCGTTCGCATGATCGGCGCCAGCACGGCAAGCACCTGGCGGTCGAGGTAGTTCAGAAACAGCATCGCGAAAAGCAATGCCGCCACGTACTTTTGCGTGCGGTCGAACTTCGCTTCTGCTTGCTTCGGAGGCTCGGGCATTTATCCGTCCTGGCCCAGGCGCTGGAGAAGGCGTGTCAGGTGATCGGCCGCTAGCTCCGCCGCATCTTCGGTGTACGGAGAATTGTCCACCTCCATCGACGGCGGGTCGAACTGATACGCCTCCCGAGTCGGGATGTACATCATGTCCCCTCCCAGGTAGCCGGCCACAAGCGTCTTGTTCTTGAAAGGCGAAGTGCTCTTCACCGCAACCCCGATCTCGCTGTAGGGCTCGCCGCCGATCGCGACGATCGCGGTGTCCCCAAGCCGGATGGCTTGCGTTTCCACTGGTAGGCTTTTCTTCCCGGAGTAACGTCGCTGGCGGTCGGCTCGCAGCTTGCTCCGCGTGATCTGCTGGACGGCGACGGCAATGTCGCTGTCATCGCCGTCGCCAGCTTCGAGATCGGCGAGCCGCGCCTCCCACTGTTTCAACTGCGCGGGAGCTGCCTCGTAAACCTCGGCAAGACGGGGCCGGACGGGAAGGTCCACGTAGGCGCTAGCCAGCCGCAGGCGGGGTTCGGGCACATCGACAGGGACATCGTCGTAGTAGGCCAGGGCCGCACCCGAAGCGACCACGTCTTTCAACCGCTTCTCGACTGGCTTCGTTTGTAACTCGAAAAACACGCGCGCCGTCTCCAGACCCAGCAGCGTACCTAGTCGTCGGGCCACTGCCGCATCATCGACGAAGGTCTCGATCGGGCCAACATTTCCCGCCGCGCCTTGCAGAAAGAAACACAGACCGCCCGTAGCCTGTTCCACCGTTTTGCGGACGCTGCCAGGATAGTCCGGGCTGATCAGCTCATTGCCCGGTCCCAGGACCGTCGGATGGCATGCATAGTTGACGATCGAGCCCAGCGTGCGCCCTTCCATCGAATCGAAGCGGATTACCCCGACTTCGGGGTCGCGAAATCCTTCCGGGTTGCAACCCACCACGATCCGGCCATCCGGCTGCGGCAAATCCCGGTTGACACCAATGTCGGACCGGCCTGTTCCGGCGGCAACGCGAACGGGCTCCAAACGGGTCAAGGCGGCCATCGCGGCGCCGGCTACCCAGTAGGGAAGCATCTGCGCATAGGCCGCCACGCAGTCTTCCCCCTCCCCCCGATACGACTCCACAATCACCGGTCCCGCGTGCGTGTGACTGCAGAATGGCAGGACGTTCTCAATGGGAATCCCGGTCGCCTCGCGCACGGCTTGCCTCATGGCGGCGGCTTGGGAGTCCGAGAGAAAACAAAGGTCAAGGTCAATCAGTGCGGTCGACACATCGCCGTCTCGCAAGACGATCACCGTGGCGGCAATGTCCATATCCAAACCCGAGCCCCGAACGTGCTTCTGGGCCATCCACATGCCCGTTGGGATGTTGAGCGGTGGGTTCATTAACGCCCGCCCGAATCCAGCTTCTAGCGCCATTCTTCCTCCTAGACTGTCGAATCGAACTCCCCACCGTCACTGAATGACTCGGACGACGCCGCACGATGAAACCCGATTCGATCCTGTAAGTCGGCGCCTGCTCCCCCGGCACAAACCTGGGTCGCGGCGCGGTTGTCGTGCCTACGCGCGATTCCCGCCGCCCCAAGCGGAGGTAAACATCTCCCCTTCGATGAAGCGGTTCGGCCGAAACGCATGGATGTCAATCTTCGGCTCGACTCCGGCAATCATGTCGCTCAACGAGTCGCCGATCGGAGGCCCGAGCTTGAAGCCGTGCCCACTGCCTCCGAAACAAGCATAGTACCCGTCAAGACCGGGTTCCGGACCTACCAGCGGATGCCAATCGTCCGTGATGGCATACATCGAACCCCAACCCGCGAGCAGTTCTTGCTCCTTGAGTGCGGGCATTCTTCGAAAGAGGCCCGCTTCAATCCGACGGCGCGAGCGTGCGTCCAACTCAGGATCATAGTTGTCAATGTCCAGGGGCTCGACTTCTTTTGGCGGCCCGAGCCCCGAAAGCACGCGCCCGTCGCCTTCCGGCCGGATATACACCTGCAG
Organism: Bryobacterales bacterium; assembly: GCA_965261065.1. Taxonomy (GTDB): domain Bacteria; phylum Acidobacteriota; class Terriglobia; order Bryobacterales; family UBA6623; genus JAKZVK01. The sequence continues at coordinate 2,622,845 of OZ253444.1, forward strand.
GTTGGGATCGGCGATGACCGGAAAGTCGGCGTACCCGGCGGGTCTCTTGACAACGAGATCCGCCTCGCGGCTCCAGCGCAAGGAATAGTTCAGTCCGATCGTAAGCCCGATCGCGCGAGCCCAACCGCCGGCGGCGTTCACGGCCACAGAGGTTTCGATTGTCCCTTGATCGGTCTCTACGGCGCTGACTTGATGGCCGGTCAAGCGTATCCTTGTCGCCGCGACGCCTTCATGAGCCGACAACCCCCAATCCTTAGCTCTGTTTACCAGGTTCTCCGTCGTTTTGGTCGGGTTGACATACCCGGACAGCGGTTCGTGGATGCCAAAAACAATGTCGTCCACGTCGATGAGTGGAGCTAGTTCTTTGATCCGGCCGGGGGAGACTTTGTTCGCGACCGCGCCCTCGGGCCTGGGGATCTGGAGTATCTGTTCTCCCGTCTTTGCGAGTTTCTCTCCGAACAGGCAACAATACCCGACCTGCCGAAAGTCGCAGTCTCCCCCAAGCGCTTCCGCGGCATTCTCGAACCACGATCGTGAACGTAGCGCAAGTTCCATGGTCAGAGGGTTCGAATAGAACGTCCTGACAATGGCCGCCGAATGCCCCGTGCTCACCGCAGCCAACCTGGTCTTCTCAACCAGTACAACCTTTCCAAACTTCTTCTTGGCCAGAAAGTGAGCCGTGCTGGCGCCGAGGATTCCGCCTCCAATCACCACTGCATCCGCTGTCTTTTCCATTCTCTTTCTCGCTTCCCACTTCCATGGCCCGTGTACTTAGATGTTGCACTATGGCCCCTCCGAGTCTTGGCGATCGATTACAGAGCCCCTCCCCAATACGGAAAACACCCAGGATCCCATCCCCGAGTAGCGGGGAGTATGACAAACGTCGGAGGGCTTGTCAAGACCAGTTTCATTGGTGAGGAGGATATTTCAGTATTCTGAAAGTGCTGACGGCTTGCGCCGTCCGCGCATCTTTCGGGCCGGCTTCGGCGGGCCCGCGACAAGGGGTTCGCTCTTACCCAACGGCCTTTTGGAACCACGAAGATGGGCTGCGGGCGGGTCGGCACCGATGGCCGCCGGCCGGACTCTACAGTATCCGCGACGTTCGTGCGTGAGGGTGTTTGGGCCGGCGTGGCGGTTTCAGTCGTGCGCCTTCGTGTTGCAGGCAGCGACCCGGTCGGATGTGATGCGGGTCGCGGATTCGCTCCGGGCCGGACTCAATTCACTGTCTGTACCCGAGGTTTTCCGACAGCGTTCGAGCCGTCGATTTCACAACAGTGGTGTGGTTGTGCTTCATGTGCCTGTCGAACTTCGAAGCGATTCCACGAGGGCCGAGTTTGGCTGTGATTGCTTCTTCAGGAATGGGACGACTCGCGCCGGCAACTTGTGACGTTGGGGTATGACACGCTGGAGAAACCCGCAAGGGGATTCATATGGCGGAGAGAGAGGGATTCGAACCCTCGGTAGAGTTTCCCCTACACACGCTTTCCAAGCGTGCGCCTTCAGCCACTCGGCCATCTCTCCGCGAGGAAGGTGTTGCGGGTTGCCCGGGCCAGCGCCTAGACAGGATGCTGCTTCCTTATTCTATGGGTAAGTGGTGAGGAGCGCAAACGGGTGAGATCCCAATCCGCCCTCGCGCGCCTCCACGTAGTCGGCGTGCAAAGCCACGATCGAGTTCGACAACGCTCCAGACGTAGATGCGATTCCGGGCGCGAGCACGGCATGTCGGGCCCCTACATGGCACAATCAGGCTTTTCACACAGGTGATCGGAGGGAAGCCGTGCGGCTCTTTCCACAACCTTTAGTTTGCCTGCTCGATCGCCTCGCGCGCCCTTTTACGATACACCTCGCGCGCTTCCTCGAACTGTGCGAAGACGTGTTGTTTCTCGCGCTCGGAGCGCCAGCCGAACCAATCGGCGGCCTGACACTCGAGCTTGTCGATCCATTGTAGGAAATACTCGGCCGACTCGCGGCTGCGGATCTTCCCCTCACCAACGTAGACGCGGATGCCACTCGTGACCGCCTGTGCATACGCCGCCGGGTCGCCTTTGGGGTACGTGCCGGCTTCGACGACCAACGTGAACCAGCCGCTCTCGGAAAGCTCGGCGGTCTCTCGCAGTGTTACGTTGCGGCGGTCGTCGCCGATGGCGATTTCCTTCCAGATCTCGCCATTGTGATAGATCAGCACCTTGTGGAGGTCCGTCGTCGACCAGACGCGTCCTTCGATGGTAACCTCGCCGCCGCCGGGGCCCATCTTGACGTCCTCGCCGGGGCCCTTGCCGTTAATCGTGAACTCGACCAGCGGGCCGCTGCTGACGTAGGTGCGGCCTTGTTTGATCGACTCGATCCACCCTTGCGCCGTGAAGTTGTCGCCGAGATGCGAATACGTACGAATCGAGCCGATCGGACGATGCTTGCGCAGGTTGTTGAGCGCGTCCTCTCCGCCGACGGGCGTGATGCGGAAGTCGTTATTGAGCGCGTGATGCAGCACGATCACCGCCGCCCGCGAGGACGACGACCATTCAAAACCGTCGGCCGTTCCCAGAGCGAGATCGACTGCGAACCCCTTGGCGCCGCCGAGGCCGCCCAACAAGGGGTCGTTGTTGCCGCCGAACGCGTGAACGTAGCCCACCGCGGCGCCCTGTGCGCGGGCCTTGCGGAACAGGTCGGTGTTGCTGGGGTAGAGGCTTTCGACGCCCGTCCCTTCGTAGCCGGTGAGGAAGGGCGAGATGTAGTGGTCATCGAGCCCGATGTAGAAAGTGTGCCCCCAGAAGGGCGGCCGGTTCTCTTCGCCGAAAACGACGATCTGCTCGGCGTTGCCTTTGGACGACGAGTGCTCGCCGCCGCCTTTCTCGAAGTACTGCCAATCGAGGATGCGGTTGTCTTTGTTGGCAATGAGGGCGCTGAGGATGTCCATGTCCTGGGAGCGGGCGGTCATCATCAGGTAGTCGGGCGTAATGCGGGCCGTGCCGCCGTAGTTCATGTGGGTGTGGGTCGTGCCGCTGTACCAGCCCTTAGCGGCCATGTCGACGATGGGCTCGAGCGTGATCTCGACCTCGGCGGTCTTGTTCGCTTCGATTTCGATCTGCCGCCGCACCGGCTTGTACTCGAAACCCTTGACGGCCTCGAGAGTGAAGCGGCCGGCGGGCGCCTCGAGCGTGAAGCCACCTTCGGTGTAGAAGACGTTCTGCCCGCGCAGGCCGGGCACGCGCGCGGTGATGGGGAACGTATCCGGCGGCGCGTACATCTTGCCGTCGGACGCAGTGTTGGCGATGCGCGCGGCGGTGGGTTTGCCGGTTCGCGCATCGCGCAGCTTGACGCGCACCTTCCCCATCGGCCGCTTCCATTGCCTTTCGGTGATGGTGACCTTGCGCTGCGCTCCGCCGTAGGTTTCGAGCAGCCAAAGCTGCGGCGGGCCCTCTTCGTTCGAGATGAAGGCGATCCATTCGCCGTCGGGCGACCAGCGCGGATGGAAGTGGTCGTGGTCGCCGAAGGTCATCTTGTAGGGCTGTCCACCGGACGTTGGCAGTACGTAGAGGTGATTGAACTGGTCGCCCGAGCCGCGCGTCGAGGCGTAGACGAAGCGCTTGCCGTCGGGCGAGACATCGGGGCGCGTGCGGTAGAGGCTTTGCTCGTTCAAGATCAGCGTGCGGTGCTCGAACCCTTCGGCCTCGGCCGGGACGCGCCAGATATTGCCGGAGCCGAGCGGGACGTCGCGGTTCGAGACGAGCAGCAGCTCGCGGCCGTCAGGCATCCAGGCGGGTTCGATGTGCATGTCCCACTCGCCGAAGTAGAGACGGCTGTTGCGGTACTTGTGGTCGGTGCTCAGCGCGACGGCTTCGCCGGCCCAGTCGCCGTTTTGAATGACCCGCGTGAACAGGTTGAAGGCGCCGTTGGGCGCGGTGGAGGTGTAGGCGACGCGGCGTCCGTCTGGCGAAAAGACTGGGTCGGTGTAGACCTGGTTGTCGTGCGTCAGGGCGTGGGAGCGGTCGGTCTCGACGTTGAGAACCTCCAACTGAATGCTCAGGCCATCGTCGTCGGCGCTGTAGATGATCCACTTGCCGTCAGAGGACCAATCGGGCGCGGAGTGGTACTTCTCGCCGTGAGTCAGCTCGATCGCGCGGCCGGTTGCGGGGTCGACTTTCCAGATCGACCCGTGCATCGAGACGGCTATCCACTTGCCGTCGGGCGACCACGAGGGCGCCCACGGCGTCGGGAGCGGCGTGTGAGCGAGGTAGTAGGAGGAGAGGTAGTTGCTACGGAGTTTGAGATTGGGGTACTCGCCGCCTTGGGCGTGGAGAGTCGCAGTGGACAGCAACGAGACGACAACCAACGATAGAAGCGCCAAACGAAAACAGGTTTGTGACATAAAGGGACCACCCAAGCGAGGATTGAAACCACGAGCCATCGGTGGCGCAAGCCCCAAGCTTGCCCGCTCGCGAGTCAGGACCACAACTTAGCACGGTGAACGTGTCAACGCCCAATAGAAATGTCCCCCTCGGTAGCTCGATAGAAGTGTCCCCTTGTGTTTCTTGTTCGTAGGAGAGATATCGTCGTCGTCGGGGCTGTGGAACTGTGGGAATCGCGTAGCGATTTCCAAGGGGCGGTGGGAAGGGTGGAAAACCATCCACCGCTCCTCGAACCCGGTACTGCTGCCTCGATAGATTTTCCACGCTTTCCATCCGACCCGGCATTTCCACAGCCCTCTTATGTATTCGCAGCCCGTTTTTTCCGTAACACAGCTCGCCGCCAGGGGTGGTCCGCCGCCGGCTTGCGCCCGCCCCCCGGACGCTGCTGTGGTGCTGGTTTCGTCCGCAGCTGTGGCGTCGGCGTGGCGATCACGTCGTGCTCGATCTCGTGCCCGTCAAACCTCACCTGCAAGCTCTCATCGCGCCACTGTTGGACCGTCACCCGTGCCCCCGCCCCCACGCCCTGGTTGCGTTTCGGCTTCAACTGCAAACAACGATTCTCGAAACGCACCACCCGGTCGTTGCTCACCACCCGTTCGTACTCGCAACAGAACACCCCTCGCAGCTCGGTGCCGCGGGGGAGCGCCTGGTGAAAGTCCGCTGCCGCCGCCGGCTCACAGGCGAAGCGCTCGTTGTGCTCGGCCAGGTACTCCTCGTCGAGATAACGGTTCGCCGCCTCGTACTCGACGATCCCGCGCAGCCGCATCTTCTTGATCAGGCGGTCTTGGTGCGTGCCGTGATGGCGCTCCACTCGGCCCTTGGCTTGCGGCGAGGAAGCCGCCATGATCGTAATGCCGAGCTTGGCACACATGCGCCCGAACTGCGTCTCGGGCTTGATGCCTGCCAGCGCTTCCCGCGACGTCGGCTGGCGCTGGTAGACGTTTTTCCAGTCGCAGTACAACGCCTTGGGAACGCCGTGTTGACGTACCCAGGCTGCGAGCAGATCGGCCGCGGCCCAGGTCGTTTCCTGGTCCGAGAAACGGCACAGCGCCACACCGGTCGCGTCATCGACGAAGTTCATCAGACAGGCTTTCGGGCCGCGTTCTTCCAGCCAGTGGTGGTGCGAACCGTCGAGTTGAATCAGCTCGCCGAAGTGCGCTTTGCGTTGGCGCCGGGTGCGATGCGGTTGGCGCTTGCGACGGCGGCTCCACAGACCCGCGGCGAGCATCCAGCGCCGCAGTGTTTCGCGCGGCACTTCCAGGCCGTGGTCGGCTGCCAGATGTTCCGACGCCAGCGTCGGCCCGAAGCGCTCGTGCCCCTCGCCCGCATAGTTCTCGCGCACCAACTCGAGAACCTGCTGGCGTCGCTTCTGATCGGCTCGGTTCGAAGCACGGCCGACGTTAACGTGCACCAAAGCCTTGGCCCCGCCCGCACGGTAACGCTTCTTCAGACGCTTCGCATGGCGGTAGCTGACCTCCAGCAGCTCGGCGGCTTCGGTCAACTTCAGTTCCCCTCGTTTCACTCGGCTCAGCACTTCGCCGCGCCTCAACTCCTTGGCACTCATCCATGTCCTTCCCACTCTCGGCTCCTCCTTCGGAGCCTCAGAGTAGGGGACATTTCTATTGGGCGCTCAAGGGGACATTATCATTGGGCTTCAACACTTAGCACGGTGAACGCAGCCGGGGTGAGGGTAGTACTGCGCAGCTATTCGCCGGTCGCGAAGATCGAGAAATGGCGCGGGTCAGAATGTAGGGGCACGGCATGTCGTGCCCGCCTACTCGACCCGCCGCAACCCGGGGGGCGTCGATGCGCCCTCACGAGAAACATCGCTTCCACGACGAGTTGCCGGGCCGTCAATCGCCGGCCGCTTCAGCCGCCACAGGCTCGGTAGCGAGAGCCTGCTGAATGGCCTCGACCTGCTGGGGCGAGCTTTCCGGCATGGGCTCCCGTGGCAGTCCGCCGTTGCGCCGCTGCAGGCGCAGCGCCGTCTTGACGTTAGCCGGCAGATTCGGCGCGTCGATCGCGTTCCAAAGCTGCAACAGGCTCTTGTGCAGACCGAGCGCGCGTGCGTGATCACCGTCACGAACCGCGTCCCACTGCGAGACGCACCACTCGGGCGCGGCCGTCAAGATCGCCGCCACCGAGCCGTGCGCCCCCAGGCTGTAGGAGGGGTAGAGCAGCGCGTCCACGGCACTGAGGATTAGCACGTCCTTCCGCTCGCGCAGGTCTTCGGGCCACCGTCAAGTTCCTTCCGACGATGACGCCGGAGGACCTCCAGAAGGCGGGATTTGACGAGATCGAAAAGAAGTGGGGCTAGGCTCTGACCGCTGCTCTGGCCAGGCCGTATCCAAAGACCCCACAAAGGAGAGAGAATCCCAGCGGGAAGAACGGAAAGAACATCGCGCCTGCAATGTCGTCCGCACGTTCCCCCAATAGCTGGACCACCGGGACCAGGAGCAGTGCTGCCAGTACCGCAGTGATCATGAGAATGAGAACCAAGGTGTCCCATCTCCCTGTAAGGATTCGGAAGCTGAAGTAAGCCAGCATTGGCATGACCAGGGCCGCAAGATAAACCGACGCCTGGTTGAGCACGCTGGTCAGCAGAGGGAAGCTTTTCCGGGAGGCTCCGGGCAAAAGTTGTTCGAAGACGATGCTCAGAACGATCGCTGCGGCGAACGCGATTGGGAAAGAAGCTGCCACGATCAACGTGGCGCTCAGGTATCGGCCAGCGGTGGCGTTCACAGAGAGCCAGTGGAGCTTGCGGCCTAGAACGATCCCGAGCGCTAGGCTTGGCAGGCAAAGGGCGACCGTAGGGGCGAAGAACTGGACCCAGCCCCACCACTCGAGATGCCGCGACAAGATGTTGATGGCATAAACGCAGAGGGCACACACGAAGAACAGCGCGAAAACCTTGGTTGCGTTTGGGGAGGTTGCCGCTTCCATCGCTGGCCTCGATCCAGGGTTCCGAATTTGGGGCTGGCCGCGATGTTAGTGTGACAGGAAGGGAGTGAGGATGCCGCGGCACGAATACTACTTCGTGGAAGGGTACGTTGTGCGTATGGCCAACCTCGGCTCCGAGTACCTAACGCCTGACGGACGGTGGCTTGAGTACGGTGACCGCTGGGACGTTGTGACGAATGGCCGACGCTTGCATGGCGGCGAACAAGAGGCGCTAGAAGTAGCGCAGAAGAAGTTCGAGCAGAACAAGGACTGGTGGGAGGAGCACAAGGCCCAGTGGAAAGCTGAATCGTGAGTGGGTTGCTGTCGACCGCAGGTCCCGGTCGTCGCCGATTTACTAGGTTTCTTCGCACTCCGTCTTGCGCCTAATCCATTGAGATTAGTGGGTGCCGGCGACTTCTAGTGAGCCAGGCCACCTATTGAAAGCTTGACCGTAGTCACCGATAATCCTAGGCAGTGAGTTGTATGCAATTCACCGTCGGCGCGGCCCGATCCGTCGTGAAACGCTCTCGACAAGTTCGCTTGCTCAGCCTATGCTGGCTGGGCTTGTCGTTGGCCGGCCTCTTCCCCTGCCTGCCGGCCCAACAAGACCCGAGCGGAATTGAGTTCTTCGAAAAGAAGATCCGGCCGCTGCTGGCCGAGAACTGCTACGCCTGCCATAGCTCGAAGACTCTGGCTACGGCGGACCTACTGCTCGATAGCAAGACCGGCGTCCTCAAGGGCGGCAGCCGCGGGACGGCTGTGATCCCCGGCGCGCCCGACGACAGCCTCATCGTCCGGGCCCTCTCCTACGACGACCCGGACCTCAAGATGCCGCCCAGTGGCAAGCTCAGTAACCAGCAGATCGCCGACGTGCGCCGCTGGATCGAGCTGGGTGCCGCCGATCCGCGCACGGACGAGGCCCAACCGGCCACGACTGACGGCGGTATCGACTTCGACGAAGCCGGCACCTTCTGGGCCTTCCAGCCGGTGACCAACCGCGCGCCGCCGGAGGTCCGGCAGAGCGACTGGCCCCGAACGTACATAGACCACTTCATCCTGGCGAAGCTCGAAGCCAACGGCCTACGCCCCGCGCCGCCCGCCGACAAACGCACGCTGCTACGGCGGCTCAAGTTTGACCTCACAGGCCTGCCGCCCACGCCGGAGGAGATCGAGAACTTCCTGCGCGATGAATCGCCCGAGGCGTACGAGAAGGTCATCGAGCGCCTGCTCGCGTCCCCGCATTACGGCGAGCGGTGGGCGCGGCACTGGCTCGACCTCGTCCGCTTCGGCGAGACCAGCGGCCATGAGTTCGACCCCGACAAGGCCGACGCCTGGCGCTACCGCGACTACGCGATTCGGTCGTTCAACCAAGACCTGCCGTACGACCGCTTCGTCCGCGAGCACATCGCCGGCGACTTGCTGCCCCAACAACGCCTCACGCCCGACGGCACGCACTGGGACAGCCCGCTGGCAACCGGCTTCTTCGGGCTGGGAGAGGAACGCAACGCCGCCGACGATGTGGCGCAGGTTCGAGCCGACCGCATCGACAACCAACTCGACGTGCTGGGTAAGACCTTCCTCGGCCTGACGATCGGTTGCGCTCGTTGCCACGACCACAAGTTCGACCCCATCCCGACCGAGGACTATTACTCGCTGGCGGGCATCCTCGACAGCTCGCAGGTCATCCATGCCCCTCTCGACGCCCCCTCGCGCGTCCGCCGCATGAAGCGCATCGAGGAGGAGTTGATTGAGGTCAACGGTCAGATCACCTCGCTGATGCGGCAGGCCCGGCTGGAACGGATCCACGAGATCAAGCCCTACCTGCTGGCCGCGGCCGATGTGCTTGCGAAGCAACAAGAGAAGACGAAGGAGCCGATCGAGAACCAGCTCGGCGGCTACGGACTGAGTCCGCAGATCTTGAAGCAATGGTTCGAGGTGCTCGAGCGGGCGGCCGAGGAGCCCGACAACGTCTTCTATCCGCTCGCGAAGCTGGCGAAGCCCCCGGGCGACGCAAAGCCGGCTTCGTTCGGCGAGCGTCTCTCGGCCCTGCGCGACGAACTCCGCGAGTGGACCGCCAAAGCCGACCCCAGCCATCCCTTTCAGCAAGAGCGCGGCGATGTCGTGTTCGAGGATTTCGAAGGACCCGCTTACGGCGACTGGACCGGCGGGGGCGGCGCCTTTGGCGACGGCCCTTCGACCTACATCGCCCCCAACCTCGCTGCGGGCGGCTACCAGGGGACACGGGTAGCCAACTCCTTCGCCGGCGGCTCGAATCACTGGACCGGCACTCTCACCTCGCAAAGCTTCCCGATGGAGAAGCTCTACATACACGTCCACTTCGCCGGAAGCGAGCGGCCGACCAACCGGCGCAAGTACGGCGACCTGTATGTGTCGCTGATCGCGGCGGGCCGTTTCCGCTCGTTGAGCGCCGAGGGCACGGGCTTCTTCCACTGGAAGACACAAAACGTCACCCGCACGCCGGGACAGATTTCGTTCATTGAAATCGTTGACCGTTCGCGCGAGGCGCACCTGGTCGTGGATAAGATCGTGCTCTCCGATAGCAAGGAGCCACCGCCGATTGCCTCGGCGCCGAACCCGCGGGTCGTCAGCATGCTTGATGGCGAGGCTCTCCACTCGCGCTCCGATCTCGCCGCGGCGTACGAAAAGCTGTTCCGCGACGTGCTGAGCGAAGGCGCCCGCGACCGGGAAGGCCACTGGCTGCTGTCGGCGATCAGCCCCACGGGGATGTTAGAGGACGCCTCGGTGCTGCTGACGGACGAGCAGAGGAAGGCACTCGAGGAGCTACAGGGCAAGCGGGCCGAGTTGGAAAAACTGATCCCCGATTCGGCTTTCGGGCTCGTGGCCGCCGAAGACCGTGCGCAAGACCTCCCAATCCACATCCGTGGCAGCCACACGAACCTGGGCAAGCCGGTGCCGCGGCGGTTTCTGCGGGTCCTGGCGGGGCACGACCGCGCGGCCTTCCGCAACGGCAGTGGGCGGGCCCAGCTCGCCGAGGCGGTCGCGAGCCGCGACAACCCGCTGACCGCACGCGTGATGGTCAACCGCGTCTGGAAGCATCACTTCGGCCGGGGGATCGTGGCGACGCCGGACAACCTCGGCAAGACAGGCAACCGCCCGTCGCACCCCGAGTTGCTCGATGCGTTGGCGTGGCGGTTTATGGAGTCCGGCTGGTCGCTAAAGGATTTGCATCGCGCGATCGTCCGCGGCAGCGCCTATCGCATGTCGAGCGACCCGGACGAGCAGGCAGCGGCCGTTGACGAAGAGAACGCGTTGCTGCACCACATGCCGGTGCGGCGACTGGAGGCCGAAGCGATCCGCGACGCCATCCTGACCGTGACGGGAACGCTCGACCGTACCGCGTACGGCCCGAGCGTGCCACCCTTCATCAGCCCCTACCAGGACGGCCGCGGCAAACCCGAAAGCGGTCCGCTGGACGGGGCGCGGCGGCGCAGCATTTATATCAAGGTGCAGCGGAATTTCATCAACCCGTTGTTTCTCGCGTTCGATTACCCCCTGCCGGTCTCGACGATCGGGCGGCGTTCGACGTCGACCGTCCCTTCGCAGGCGCTCATGCTGATGAACAACGAGTTCGTCGCCCGGCAAGCCGAGAAGTGGGCCGACCGCGAGATCGCAGTCCACGGGTCATCGAGCGCGCGCATCACGTCGATGTTCGTCAGCGCGTTCGGGCGGCCCGCCGAGGAACAGGAACTGGCCGAAAGCGAAACCTTCCTGCGTAAGCAGATGGCCCGCTACGAAACGGGCGATGCCGACGACTACCGGCCCTGGGCCGACCTCGCGCATGTGCTGATCAACTCGAAGGAGTTCATTTTCATCCGGTAGAAGGACGCCTTGCTGCAAAGGCTAGCCTGCAATCGGGTCTGGGAACTGCCATCTCAAGGTTCGCCTCTATAATGGGTGTGGATGTCTACAGTGCTAACTGAAGTGGGCCGAAAGGCCGACGAAGTACGGGCAGCATGCCGCTTGGTCATCGAGCGATGGGCCGAGCGGGGAGTTCAGGCTGCGTATCTCTATGGAAGCGTTCTCGGGCCGCGCTTTCGCGAGGACAGTGATATCGATCTTGCCGTGCTGGATGAGCCGTCGAACCGCCTGAGTTTTGCCCGGCAGTCGTTGCTTATGGATGAGCTGGAACGGGTTCTGCGAACGCCCGTAGATCTTCGGATGCTGCGGGATTGCTCCCTTTCCCATCAAGCCCATGTGGTTGCAGAGGGCCTTCTGGTTTGGTGCAAGGATCGTTCTCTGGTCGACACATTCAGCCAAGATGTAACGGCTCGGTCTCGAAGCTGCCGTGCTGACAATGACAAGGCCTTGTCGAAGGTTTTGAAGGCGCTGGACAGCGGGGTAGCCAAGCGGAATGAATCGCGACTACCTTCTTGATCAACTGCGTCTGATTCAGGAATATTTGGGCAGGGCTCGATCACTGGCCCAGGAGCGTCGAGAGGACTTTGTCGGTGATTGGATGAAGATCGATGCGGCGATCCGCGAGTTGACCGTCCTCTTTGAAACCTCTCACAACATCGCTAAACATCTTATCGCTTCGTTTGAATGGCCGAACGCAGAGAGCGAAGGCCCAAGCTTTCGAGATTCTAGCCAGAGAGGGTGTCCTGCCACGGACGCTGGGCGATTCGTTTCGCCAAGCCGCTCGATTTCGCAATCTAGTCACCTATCAGACAACGATGGTGGATAACAACGTGGTATATGATGTTCTCATTGAGCGGCTTGGTGATTTCGAGCAGTTTGCGGCACATATTGCCCACTGGCTCGAACGGCGTCGAGACGAGGACACGCAGTGACAATCGAAGGCGGCATGAAACGCGGCACGGTATCCGCGGGCCCCACCCGCCGCGAGATGCTCTTCCGCGCGGCCAACGGTTTCGGCGGACTGGCACTGGCCGCGATGCTGGCCGAAGACGCCGCGGCGAAGGACGGCCGCAATTCGTCGGCCGATCCGCTGCAAGCCCACCAGCCGCACTTCGCGCCGAAGGCCAAGTCGGTCATCTTTCTCTTCATGGACGGCGGGCCGTCGCACGTCGATCTGTTTGACCCCAAACCCAAGCTGCGCGAGATGAACGGCGAACTGTTGCCGCTCAAGATGGCGCGGACGGCCAACACGTCGCACAACAAGCTGCTGGGCTCGTTCTGGGACTTCAAGAAGTACGGCCAAAGCGGGCTGGAAGTCAGCGACCTGTTCCCGCATCTCGGCACGTGCGCCGATGACCTGTGCCTGATCCGGTCGATGCACGCCGACTTTTCAGAGCACACCGCCGGCAACTACTTCATGCACAGCGGCTCGTCGATGCAGGGGCGTCCGAGCGTGGGTGCGTGGGCGACGTACGGCCTGGGCAGCGAGTGTCGCAATCTTCCCGGGTTCATCGTTCTCGACAGCGGCATGATCCCACCGGGCGGGCTCGATGTCTTCGGCAGCGGCTTTCTGCCGGCCAGCTACCAAGGGACGCTGTTCCGCAGGGGCGAGCATCCCGTGGCCGACATTGCGCCCCGCGAAAGTAAGCCGGAGCTGCAGCGCGCCAAGCTCGGCCTGCTCGAGAAGCTCGACCGGCGGGTGCGCCAACGCTACGGCGCGGTCAACGAGCTGGACGCAGCCATCGCCAACTACGAGCTGGCCTTCCGCATGCAAAGCGAAGTGCCGAACCTGGTTGATTTCTCGAACGAGAGCCCCGCGACGCGCAATCTCTACGGCCTCGATGAGCCCGACACCGAAGAGTTCGGTCGGCAATGTTTGATCGCGCGTCGGCTGGTGGAGCGAGGCGTCCGATTCATCGAGTTGCTCTCGCCCAAGCGCAAGCGAGTCGACCGCTGGGACCAGCACGGCCGGATGAAAGACGGCCTCTCGAAAAACTGCACAGCCACCGACCAGCCCATGGCCGCGCTCATCAAGGACCTCAAGTCGCGCGGACTCCTCGACCAGACCCTGCTCGTATGGGGCGGCGAGTTCGGCCGCACCCCTACCGGCCAGGGCAGCAACTACGACCGCATCGGGCGCGACCACCACCCGTGGGGCTTCACGATGTGGATGGCCGGGGGCGGCGTCAAGGGCGGACTGGCTTATGGCGCGACCGACGAGTTCGGCTACTACGCGGTCGAGAACAAAGTCCACGTCCACGACCTGCACGCCACGATCCTGCACCTGCTGGGCCTCGACCACGAGAAGCTCACCTTCCACTTCAGCGGGCGCGACATGCGCTTGACCGACGTTCACGGCCACGTTGTGCGCGACGTCTTGGCGTGATCCGCTCCCGGGTGATTGCTTGCTCCCGGATCGCTGACCAGGCAAGCAGACCCATGCAGCCAGCCGACCATTCACCTGTACCCAATCGCGGCCCGGCTGCGTCTCATGACCGATAAGCCCTGGCGACACCGGGGGTCTACAATACGGATGACGGCGGTCTCATGTGGTTGAACACGCGAGTGCGGAACAGCAGTAAGGTGGGGCTAGTCTGCCTGCTTGGGTTCCTGTGGGTCGAGGTCGGGGCGGCGCAGTTACCTGTGCCGGGAGGACGGACCTATCCCAACCCCGTGCCGGGAGCGCCGACCTATCCCGGCGACCGCCGACCGCCACGACGCAGCCCCATACCGGGCGATACCCGCGAAGAGAGCATCCCGATGGAACGCGGCGGGCCCCGCGCGCGCGGACCAGCGTCCGACATCAACAGCATCCGTACTTACGTCGGCGAGTGCCAGGAAGTCACCAAAGAGCAGCTCACCATCACCACGGCCGACCATAGCGAGTTCCGTTTCAAGCTGACGAAAGACACCGAGTACCTGCGCGACACCGAAGAGGCCGAGTTCTCGGAGGTCAAGAAGGGCGACACCGTGCGGGTGACGTCCAAGCGGGACGACAAGGGATTCCTCACGGCCTCGCGGGTGCAGATTGATACGGCCGCGGCCGATGCGGCAGAGGACCCGACGTTCAGCGAGGCCGGTGAATCCGGCGAGGCCGGCGAACCGGCGGCCGCCGTTTCACGCCCGTCCGAGATCCTAACCCCCGTTGAGGACGACCCGGACGACCCCGGTCCGCCGAAGCTGCGCCGCCGCACGCCGGAAGAGATCGACCGCCTCACGAAAGAGAAGGCCGAGCAGCAGCAGAAAGAAGCCGAGTTGGCGGCAAACCGTCCACCGCCCGCGCCGGTGCCGAGCACTTCCGAGACCGGGCCCGGGCCGCTTCGGGCGCTATCGAAACCCGCGCGCCTTCCGGCGGAGCCCCGGCGCGACGAGCACATCGAGAAGGCCCGCGAGCAAGCCCTCAAGTTCACCGAAACGCTCCCCAACTTTATCTGCCGCCAAATCGTGGCGCGCTATCAGAGCCTCGACATGAACCCGCGCGATTGGGACGCGCTCGACATCATCGAGGCCTATCTCGTGTTCTTCGAGGGCGAAGAAGATTACCAGAACATCAAGGTGGGCTACAAGAAGGTCGACAAGCCGATGGAGGAAATCGGCGGCGCCTGGTCAAAGGGCGAGTACGGCACCGTGCTGCGCAACATCTTCGAGCCGTGGACGCTGACCGAGTTTCGCTACCGCGGGATGCAGATGGTGTCGGGGCGCGTCGGCCGCCGCTACGAGTTCAGTGTCGAACGGTCCCGCTCGCAATGGGAGGCCCGGATGGCCGCGGAATCGTACCTGCCCGCCTACAAGGGAACGATCTCGATCGACGAGAAGACCCATCGCACGCTGAAGATCGAGATGGAGGCGAAGCATTTCCCGCCCGATTTCCCGCTCAACTCGCTCGATATGACGGTCGAGTACGGCTTGGTTCGGATCGGGGCACAGTATCACTTACTGCCGGTGCATTCCGAAATCATCGCTTGCGGCCGTTACACAAGCATGTGCAGCATGAACAAGATCGACTTCCGCAACTATCGCCAGTTCAGCAGCGAGTCCACCATCTTTACGTCCGACTCCGACGTCTCCTTCGGCAACGAAGAAGCACCCGCCGAACCCGAGGAGAAGCCGGGGGCTTCCACCGAGCCGGAACGTCAGCCCAACAGCGGTCGCTGATCGCTCAGGCCTCGAGCACCTTGAACCCGCCGATAGGGTCGATCCCCTGTTTGTCGAGGATCTTTCTGACCTTGAACTGGTTCGTGTCACCGCCAGTGAGGTGGTTGACAAGCACCTCGCCGAACAAGTGGGCGAGCGGGTCGCGGAACAGGTCGATGTCCGCATCGACCTTCATCCGTCCGTTGGTCACCCTTGTATAGCTGAACTGCAAGTTGCCTTTGCCCGACGTGTCTTCCTTCACGCTCCCATGGCGGAATCGGTGCAGAGCAGCGGGAGCCTCCTTGACCTTCTTCTGCGTGAGTAAATCCTTGATCGCTGCGAGGAAGGAACCATCCGCCTCAAAGTAGATGCGGTCAGGGAAGACACGGAAAACCCTGATATGGAAATCGGGCGAAAGAAGGTGCCGCCCATTCTACTTGAGGTGTCTCATGCGCGACGTGATGTTGAGCATGGCAAACGTACCTACGCCCGACGCGTCCTCGTAGTCCTGCTCCGAAATGGCGTCCTTGAGTTCCTCGAGGTCTGCATGCAAGGGAACCACCGGAATGCGTAGTTTGGCGAACAGTTGCTCGGCGTCACGGGCCGTGTTGCCGGCGGATTTTAGAATGCCCCGGAACGCATCGAACAACGGCCGGCCGCGGTTCTCGATGGCTTGCTTGCCTGCGGCATTCAGGTCGGCCCTGGCCTGACGGCGCGCCTTCTTGATCGCCGCCTCTCCCACAAGTTCGTCACGGGCCAACTGGTTGAGGAAGTTGTCAGCACGCTCGAATCGATCCTTAATACTCTGGAAACCCCTTTCAATACGCGTCTGCTCCGTGCTGCTCAGTTTCTCCTGCTAAGGTCCCTAAGCGTCCTCCGGTATTGCGGCCAGACGAGTGAGCGATGGGATTCTTGCCCCGGGAACTCAATTGCTTCGCGCGAAGCAGTACAGGTTCTTGGACGTTCGCAGGTACATGCGCCCATCGAGAATCGCCGGGGTGGCGAAGATATCCTCGCCGAAGTCGTTGGTGTGAAGCACCTCCCATTCTCCGGCGGCCTTCAGCACCGATACCTTCCCGGCCATGCTGGCCATATACACTTTTCCGTTCGTGGCGACCGGCGAGGCGTAGTAGTCGTCGAGCGCGTCACGGAGGCGTCCCATCTTGAGCACTTTGCCGGTCTTCGGATCGAGCGACGTGACGATGCCGCCCTTCTTCACTTGGTAGAGCACCCCGCGGTAGAGCAACACCGACGGGACATCCGGCAGTGACTTCTGATGCTGCCAAAGCACGTGGGTGTCGGTGACGTCGCCGCGTCCGCCGAGCTTGACGGCCATCGTCGAATTGGTCGACGTGCGGCGGGCACTGTAGTACTTCCACTCGCGGGCGTTGAACACCGTGTCCTTATCAAGATCCTGCATCGGCCAGTTGCCGGGATGTAACTCCTTGGGGACCTCGGCTTTCGAGAGCTTGCCGTCTTTGTCGGCGTCGTACGTAGCGAGCATCTCTGGGAACTTCGGCAGCACCAAACGCCGCGACGGCATCCCACCCGGCGCCCAGCCGTTGAAGTAGAGCGTATCGCCCTCGATCACGGGAATCGACTTGACTTGATAGGTGAGCCCGCGCACGCGCCACAATTCCTTGCCGGTCTCGACGGCGTAGCTCACCATCTGATAGGAACCTGGAACGACTAACTCAGACGGTCCGCTCGCGGGACGGTAGACGATCGGCGTCGAGAAGCTATGCACCATGTCGGGCCGCTCGGTCTTCCACGCCGTCTTGCCGTCGGCTTTGTTGATCGCAACGACGTAGGCGTCGATGTCTTGGTCGACGACCATCAGCAGCTTGTCGCCGTCGAGAACCGGTGATGCGCCCATGCCGTGGAAGTTCGTGAACGGCCCCATCGGCCGGTGCCAGCGCTCGTTGCCGTCAGGACCGTAGGAGAGCATGCCGAAGCCGCCGAAGAAGACATACACGTTCTCGCCGTCGGTGACCGGGCTCGAGGAGGCCTCGTCGTTCAAGCCATGCATCTTTTCGAGCCGCCGGCTCGGCGCTTCCCGCCGCCACAGGATCTTGCCGGTC
The DNA here is from genome assembly GCA_965261065.1 of Bryobacterales bacterium. Lineage (GTDB taxonomy): Bacteria > Acidobacteriota > Terriglobia > Bryobacterales > UBA6623 > JAKZVK01. Next base: position 2,640,306 of record OZ253444.1, read on the forward strand.
TTGCGGTCGAGGCAGAGCGTGAAGAGCTTCTCGTTCTCGTGAGAGGTCAAGAAGATGCGGTCGGCTGTGAACACGGGAGACGACTTGCCCACCGGTAGCGGGGTCTTCCAGACGACGTTCGTCGCAGGACCGAACTCGTCGGGGATGCCACTCGTCTCGACAACACCGAGGCCGTCGGGCCCGCGGAAACGGGTCCACTCGGCCGCTTGTAGCGACGGCAAGACAAGGAACAGTGATAGAACGGGCCACAAGACTCGCATGAGGGTTCGGTTACTCCTTTTGGCCGAACGCATAGAGCGCCGACTCGGTGCGCACGTACAATCGCCGGTCGCCGATAGCGGGCGAAGCATAGACCGGCTCGCCCATGTCGTTGACGGTGAGCAGCTCCCACTCGCCACCCGGCTTGACGACGCCGATCTTGCCCACCTCGCCCGCGAAGTACAGCTTGCCGTCGCCGGCCACGGGCGAGGCGTAGTAATTGTCGATGGCCCCGGTGAGGCGTCCCTGCTTAAGAACGGCGCCCGTCTCGGGATCGAGCGCAGTCAGGATACCGCCGTTCTTGATGATGTAGAAGACGCCGCCGTAGAGCACCGGCGAAGGTACGACCGGCACGGCTCGCTCGTACTCCCACAGGACGTGCGTCTCGGTGAGATCGCCACGGGCATTGCCGGGCCGTACCGCCATCGTCGCGTTCCTTGCTGACCGCCGTGCCCGGTAAAACTTCCAGTCGCGGGCGCTGAGCAAACCATCATTGTCGAGGTCGATGGCGCGCCAGCTTCCGGTGGGCTTCCACTTCTCGGGCAGCTCGTCAGGCGAGATTTGTTTGTCCTGGTTAGCATCGGTCTCCTTGGCCACCTCGGCGAACGGCGGGAACAACTTGCGCTGCGCCGGCTCGGCGCCGGGCGCCCAGCCCGTGGCATAGATCGTTTCGCCGGCGACGACGGCTGCCGGTTTGACCTGCCAGGTCATGCCTCGAACCCACCAGAGCTTCTCGCCGCTGTCGGCCGAGTAGGCGATCAACTGATAGGAGCCGGGGACGATGATCTGCGCGGCCCCGCCCCCGGGGCGAAAGACGCTGGTCGTCGAGAAACCATGCACGACTTCCGGCCGCGCCGTCTTCCAAGCGATTTCACCGGTGTCCTTGTGGACGGCGAGCAGGTAGGCGTCCTCGTCCTGGTCGCACGCAATGATGACTTTGTCGCCGACGACAATGGGAGACGCCGACATGCCGTGAAGGTTGGTGAACGGGCCGAGCGCCAATCGCCAGCGCTCGTTGCCGTCGGGACCATAGGAAGCCAAACCAAAATCACCGAAGAACACGTAGGCGTTCTCGCCGTCCGTCGCGGGGCTCGCCGAGGTGGGGCTATTGAGCTTGTGCAGCCGCTCCTCGCGACCCTGAACAATGTCGCGCCGCCAGAGGACTTTGCCCGATGCGCGGTCGAGGGCCAGCGTCCATAGTTTGCCCGCTTCGTGCGCGGTCAAGAAGATATGGTGTTCGGTGAGAACCGGAGACGACTTACCCCGCGGCAACGGTGTCTTCCAAATGACGGCCTCGTCAGGGCCGAACTGTGTCGGCAGCCCTGGGGTGTCGAAGACGCCGGTAGCGTTCGGACCGCGAAAGCCCGGCCAGTCGGCGGCAGTTGACCAGGCTGTCGCGAGTAGAAAGCCACCAACACAAAGCAACCGGGAGAGATGCACTCGGGAGATCATAGGCGAGTCCGCGCTTGCAGAAAACTATACCGCACAAACTATGCACGACCGCGCGCCTCGGGTTGAGCGGGCAGGCCGTTCCGCGCGCCGGGTTGCGAGAGAAGCGACGGCAACGCGAGGAAGTTCACCAAAAAGACGGCCCACACGCCCGGTTCTACTACGGTTGGCTGCTACATTCGGCAATGCGCGATGCCGCGCTTCTCGAAGTATTGCTGATGGTAGTCTTCGGCGCGGTAGAAGGTCGGGGCGGGCGTGATCTCGGTGACAATCGGGCGCTTGTATCTGCCGTTGCTCTCCAGGGCGGTTTTCGAGGCCTGTGCGGCCGCTTCTTGATCGGGGGTGTGGAAAAAGATCGCGGAGCGGTACTGCGTACCCATGTCGGGTCCTTGGCGGTTGAGCGTGGTCGGGTCATGGGCGCCCCAGAACAAGTCGAGCAGTTGCTCGTAAGAGACCTCGGCAGGATCATAGTCGACCTCGACGACCTCGGCGTGTCCCGTGGCGCCGGTACAGATATCTTGGTAGGTGGGATTTTCGAAATGCCCCCCGGCGTATCCGACCGCAGCCGATCGAACGCCGTTGACCTCACGAAACGCGGATTCGACGCCCCAGAAACATCCTGCTCCGAAAGTGGCTTTTTCAGTCATGTTGCTGCTCCCCAAGAAACTGCCGTTGGAATCAAGCGAGCCGGGTATCCACTTGACTCAGGTGACCCCAACATCTTGTAGTTGGGCTCACAGCGTCTTAGCGTCCCAATCGGCGACGATCGAGCGGTACGGCGTCGGCTCCACCGCCATGGCCTGCTGCACAAGGCGGTAGAAGAGCTTGCCCCGACTGCGTGATCTGCGCCGATTGAAGCGGAACACGAACTCGTCGAGATAGTAGTCCAGATGCTCGTGGCTGACCGCCCCCTGATGCGTGCCCAGCATCCAGCGCTTGAGTAGCGAGATCGCCAAGTGCACCCTCGGCAGTAGCTGCGAGGCCTGCTCGCGGCGGTTGTTAATCGAGATGATACGACGCTGGTAGTCCTTCTTCTTGAGCGGATCGTAGCCCGACCAGTTGTCGGTAACAACCACGCTGCCCGGCTCGACCGACTCCTCGACGAAGGGCATCAAACTGGCCGCCGAGGCGTTCTGAACGCGCTGCATGCGGATGCGCCCCAGCCCGGTGCCTCTCTCTTCCGCGGCGACTGCAATCAACGCTTTACGCTCGTCTGCCGGCCGATTACCCCTTCTTCTTCAGCGCCCCAGTAGGTCTCATCGACCTCGACGAGGCCCGTCAATCGCTCCCGCCCCGGGCGCACCATCGCTCGCCTCAGCTTGTGCATCCAAGGCCAGGCGGTTTGGTAACTGCCCAGTCCCAGAACGCGCTGTAGACCCAGGGCGCTGGCCCCATTCTTCTGCGTGGTGATGGTCCACATCGCCCGGAACCACAGCCGCAGCGGCTTGCGTGTGTCTTGAAAGATCGTGCCGGCGGTGACGGAGGTTTGCCGCCCGCAGCGAGCGCATTCGAACCACACTTTGCGCACCGGCCAAGCGCGCTCATGCCCACACCTTGGACAGCGGAAACCCTCTGGCCAGCGCAAGGCGAACAGATAGTCGCGGCAAGCCTCCTCGCTCGCAAAGCGAGACTCGAATTCGAGTTGGTCGCGCGGGTAATCCTCCACCAGGCCCTACACTACATCTTGGGGTCACCTGAGTCAAGTGGATACCCAGCTCAAGCGATTATCCAGACCCTTAGCTTCGGACCGGGACGGTGTGGCCGTCAAGTGCCCGTGGCTGCGTCTCGGGCCGCCGAGGTGCGGGACGGTCCGGACCGCTCCTTGACGACGGCGGCTCGGATGGGGTGGGTGCTATAAGGGTGGGGTTGAGACTGAGACTTGCAGCGTTGGTCGGCCTGGCTGTTCTTGGACCGGTAGCCACGGCCGACGACGACGAGGCTTCGGCGCTGAAGAGGGCCATCGCGTACCTGGCCCAGGAAGTGACCCGTTGGTCGAGCGAGAACCGGTGCTTCTCGTGCCACAACAATGGGGATGGTGCTCGGGCCCTGTTTGCGGCCCGAGAACTGGGGTACGAGGTTCCCCGGGCGGCGCTGGTAGATACAACCCAATGGTTGGAGCGTCCTTCGGGCTGGGACGAGAATCGAGGCGATCCCGCGTTCAGCGATAAGAAGCTGGCACGGCTCCAGTTCGCTTCGTCGCTTCTGGCGGCTCGGCAGGCCGGGTTGACCGAAGAGCCGGCGGCGCTCGTCGAAGCCGCCGAGTCGTTGCTGCCCTACCAAGAGTCCGACGGGTCTTGGCGGGTGGACGCGGAGGGCTCAGTAGGCTCACCCACGACCTGGGGCGCTGCGCTGGCGACGCTCTTCGCGCGCCGCATGCTGTCGGCTGCCGGCAAGGAACGATTTCAACCCGCCGTGAAACGCGCCGACCGCTGGTTCGCTGCTGCTCGGTTGCGTAACACTCTGGACGCCGCCGCGACGGTCATGGCCGTCACCGATCGAGGTCTCGCAACGGACAAGTCGTTGGAAGCGGATAAAAAGCTCGGCGAGGGGGTCGATCTGATTCTCGGGGCGCAAGCATCAGACGGCGGATGGGGGCCCTACCCCAAGTCTCCGTCAGAGCCCTTCGACACGGCGGTCGTCCTGCTGGCCCTGGCGCCGCTCGCAGAACCCCGCTATCAGGAGCCGATTCGGCAAGGCCGGGCTTACTTGCTTCGTACTCAACTCCCCCTGGGTGGGTGGCCTGAAACGACTCGTCCCCCGGGGGCGAGAGCTACGCGCAACACGTCTCGACTTCGGCGTGGGCGACGCTGGCGCTCCTGGCGACCGACTAGCCGGTGTGAGGAAAGCCTGTAACAACACTGGCGAACAACCTGCCGAGACTATCGATTCTCGGCAATCGTCACGTCGTTGCGCAGCTTGAAGCTCACCACGGACTCACCGTCAATCACCGCGGGATCGCCCCGCGTTGCGACCACGGCGCCGCCGCCCGCGCCCGCGCCTACCGCAGCGCCTTTCGCCGCACCCTTTCCGCCTCCGGCGATGGCGCCGATCGCCGCCCCAACCGCGCTGCCAATACCGACCTTAGTCGCGTCTTTCTTCTTCGTCGACTCGGCCTCGACAGTGTAGACGCTGCTGTCAACATCGATCTTCTGTCCGTCGGCGGTTTCGATCTGCGTCAGGCGGATGGCTAGCTTGGCCCGCCCCTTGACTCGTCCGCCCGGATTGGACTCGACGACCTTGCCCCGGATGTCCGCGCCTTTCGGAGCGATGACCCAGGTGCCGTCGACCAGAGGCTGTTCGAGGCTCCCCGCGAACGTCTCGCCGGCCTGCACCGTCTTGGTTGATAACGTGGTCATCGTGCGGATGACGATGGACGTCCCCGCGGGGAAGGTCACCGTTCGCACAGGAGGTGGTGCGCCGCCTCCGTCACCGGAAGTGCCGCCTGGTTCGACGGGCGCTTCGTCCCCGGAGGCAGGCCCGGCACCCTGCTCGCAACCCGCAAGCACCAAGAAGATCAGCAGCGATGCAACAGCGATCGATCGGCGAAACGTGCGTAGCGACATGGTTGAAAACCTCCGCGTGGCAAGAAATGGAATCACTCGACCGATTCTACGCCAATACGCCGGCAGCCTGCACCACGGTTCGCCCCTAGTTGGGACGGATTTCTCACCCAAGCGGCCGCGCCGGACGACCCACTCAAGCACCCGAGCGCAGGAAGCCCCGGAACTCCTCGACGTCGCGGGTGCGGCCCGAGAACTCGGCGGCGATCGTTTCGTCGGGGCGCACGATCGCGTAGTGCGGGATGGCGACGCTGCCGAAGCGGTTGAGTTGCAGGTCCTGGTTCGCGGCCGTGACGTCGTCCTGCCCATCGGTATACAGCTCAACGAGGATCATCTCGCTAGTCAACTCGGCAATCGCCGGTTTGGTGAACATGTTGTACTTCATCCATTTGCAGTTAGAGCAGGAGTAGCCGGTGAAGCTGACGAGAACAGACTTGCCCGACGCGCGGGCCTTGGCCAGCGCACCCTCGTAGTCGTCCTTGATCCAGGTCGATTTCTCGGCGGCGCTGCCGCCCAGCGATGCCCGGCTGATCCCGGAGTACTCCGGCGGAGGAACGTAAGCGTCGAGCTCGCCCAGGCGTCCGCCGAACATCCCCGGCACAAGGCTCAGCGCGACTACGAGGAACGCAGCGCTCATCGACAGGCGTCCCAGGCCAACGGGTTCGGGCTCAGGGGTCGGCGGTTCGTCCGGGAAGCGGAAGAAGCCAAGCAGATAGAACGCGGCCAGAGTCAATAGCACGATCCAGATCGCGAGAAACCGCTCCCGCGTGAGAATTTCCCACTGGTAGACCAGGTCGACGTTGCTGAGATACTTGACGGCGGCGGCGAGAATCAGAAATGCCATCGTTTTCTTGACGCGCCCCAGCCAGCCCCCGCTCTTGGGGAGCTTCTTGAGGTACGCCGGGAAGAGTGCCAGCGCGAAGAACGGCAGCGCCATGCCGGAGGAAAACATTGCCATGCCGAACACCGGCCACGCCAAGCCGCCCTGTACCGAGCCGGCCAGCAGCGTGCCGACAAACGGCCCCGTGCATGCGAACGAAGCGAGAGCGAATACTAGGCCCATCATCAGCACCCCTGCCGTCCCGCCGCGCCTCGAGAGCCGATCGAGAGACGTGAGCGCGCCGCTTGGCACGGTAATCTCGAAGACACCGAACAGGCTTACAGCAAAGACCCCGAAGATCAACGCGATGAACAGGTTCACCCAAACGCTCGATCCCAACTGGACGGTTCCGAAAGGCCCGAGGACTACCGAAACCAGCGCCCCCAGTCCGGTGAAGCAGATGACAATGCCGGCGCAGAACGTGAGGGCTTGCACGATCGACTGCCGCCGAGAGGTGCTCCCTGTACTCACGAAGTAAGACATCGTGATCGGAATCATCGGGAATACACAGGGCGTGAAGATGGCCAGCAGCCCGAAGCCAAAAGCCACGGCGGCGAATTCGAAGAGGCTCTGCGAACCGGCTGGGGTCGAGGAGTTGGTAGTAGAGCCCGTGGAGGAGCCAAGTTGTCCCGCAGCGGGCGCGGTCGCCGAAGACACGCCCTTCTCGGCGGGCTTCGCCTCCGCGTAATCCGCCGGGAAGGGCGGCGTTGCCGCGGCCGAGGTCGCTGCGATCATCACGACCGCCTGCGCCGTCTTGCGCACGGGCCGCAGGCAAATCTTGTCGTCGCAGGCCGAGTATCGAGCCGAGGCTTCCAGCGCCAGTTCGCCGAGCGGCGTGTCGTCGCTCAATTCCGCTTCGAGCCAAAATACCGCCTCGCCCTGATAGATCTCGCTGTCCATTTGGAAGTTCGGGTCGTGCTTAACCACCGGCGGAGGCTGGAAGAACTTCCACGACTTGATGGCGGGCGACTCGGCGAGGGCCAACTCGGTGGGAAGCGGGCCTCCGACAGGGCCATCGGTCGGCGTACTGGGCGCGTAGAGGCGCCACCCCTGCTCGATGGTCGCCGTCAGACGCGCCACGACCCGCCCGCCGGGCACGGCCTCGGCCGGCTCGGCGGTCAGCGACCATTGCACCGGGTCGAATTTCTTCTTCGCGGCGGACTGCGCGTGGGCCGCTTGGGCCAGGATTAGAAGGACAATGGCCGCGACGGTTTGTTTAGTCTTCCGGGAGATGGTCATGGGATCGTGCGGCTCGCTCAGACGCCGTTCGACGTCTATGAACTTGGTTCGCCCGTCTGGCGCGGGGGGTTACTGAGAGGATGGCGACACCCGACCCCTCTTTCCCAGTCTAGCGCTCGGTGACTCGGGACGCGGTTCTGGAACTCGACAGCGGCGCGCCCGTTAAAGTTCGCACCTGATGTACCGATTAAAGCAATGTTCTCGCGCCTCACGTTCGGCCCGCTGTGTCTGCTCGCAAGATCAAGATCGCGCACGTGCTCACCACCGCCATGGGAGTTCGCGGCACGCTCGACGGCCAGTTACGGTACTTGAGCACGGCCGGTTTTCAGGTGACCGTGCTGTGCCGTCTCGACGATACGATCGAGGCCTTTGCGTCACGGCAAGGGGCGGCCTTTCTTCCCATCGAGTTCGAGCGTGAGATCGCTCCGTGGAGCGACTTACGTGCGCTGTGGCAATTGTGGCGTGCCTATCGACAAGTACGTCCCGATCTCTCACACACAGGCATGCCAAAGGCGGGACTGCTGGGCGGCTTGGCATCCTGGCTGGCCGGCGTACCCTGCCGCGTCTACACCCTGCACGGCTTGCGACTCGAAACGGCAACCGGCGGCAAGCGGCTGCTGCTCCAACTCCTGGAGTGCCTGGCCTGCCGCCTTGCTCATCGGGTCGTGTGCGTAAGTGCAAGCGTTCGGCGGCGGGCTGTTGAGTTGGGGATCGTCGGCGAGGCGAAGTGCGTGGTGTTGGCCTCGGGCAGCGCCAACGGAGTCAACACGGAGCCTTATCACGACATCGAGGATCTGAGCCGCGCCGCGCGGGCCAAGCGCGAGCAGCTCGGCATCCCGCAGTCGGCCCCGGTGATCGGCTTCGTTGGCCGGCTCACCCGGGACAAGGGAGTGCCCGAGTTGGTCGCCGCCTTCCAGCGCCTGCGGGATGCATACCCGGAACTGCGCTTGCTCTTGCTTGGGCCGCTCGAGCACGGTGACCCGGTACCGGCCTCAGTGGCCGACGCGATCCGCCGAAACGCACGGATCGTCGCGCCGGGCTTTGTCAAACAGACAGCGGTCTACTACCAACTGATGGACCTGCTCGCACTGCCGAGCCACCGCGAAGGGTTTCCGACGGTAGTACTGGAAGCGGCGGCGGCCGGCAAGCCCGTCGTGGGGACACGAGCGACGGGGGTCGTCGACGCCGTCGTCCACGGCGAGACCGGACTGCTGACCCCGGTTGGAGATGTGGCGGCTCTGACCCGCGCACTGGCACGCCTTCTCGACGACCCCGCTCTGGTAAATCGGCTAGGGCAAGCCGCCCGGGAGCGCGCAACCCGACACTTCCAGCCGGCCGCGCTGTGGCAGGCCGTCGCGGATTTCTACGACGAGTTGCTCCCGCGGGAAGCCGTCGCCGGCCGTCAGGAGCCAAAGCAGCTGACGCCCAACACCTATTCTTCCCGCCTGCACGTATCGTCGACAGAGTAACCCGCCCTGTGGCGTAAGCCTCCCGGCTTGCCGAGTCTCGATTCTTCGAGGCTCAGGATGGCAAGGAGCCGAGCGGCCGCTAGCGGACCTGAGAACTGAGGAATCAGTTCTCAGCAAGCCTAGCAGCCCGTGGCAAAACCGAGAACCGTACGAATCGCAATGTAGGGGCACGGCATGCCGTGCCCGCCTGCTCGATCGACCGCAACATGTAGGGGTATCAAACAAACTTGACAAGAAACCATGCTTTCACCACGGGCTGCTAGTGTAGTGCGTCAAGCAGATTGCACCTTATGCAGGGCGGCACGTCCGCGCTTGACTTTCTCGAGGATGTCGGAGGCGGTCGCTGTCCAGAGGAAGGGCGTGGGATGCTCGTTGTGCTGGGCTATGTAGTCGTCAATGGCGGCGACGAGCTCGTCCACGCTGCGAAACACGCCGCGGCGCAGGCGCTTGACGGTGAGATCGCGAAAGAATCGCTCGACCATGTTCAGCCACGACGCCGAGGTCGGGGTGAAATGAATGTGGAAGCGCGGGTGACGATCGAGCCAACGCTTCACAGCGGCATGCTTGTGGGTGGCATAGTTGTCCACGATGAGATGAAGCTGTTTGTCCTTGGGAGTGCGGCGGTCAATTAAGCGCAGGAAGCGCAACCATTCCTGGTGGCTGTGTCGGGGCATGCACTCGGCGATCACGCTGCCGTCAAGAGTGTTGAGCGCCGCAAACAGGGTGGTCGTGCCGTTGCGCTTGTAATCGTGGGTCATCGTTTGGCCGCGTCCCTTTTTGAGCGGCAGGCCGGGTTGGGTGCGATCGAGGGCTTGGATTTGGGACTTCTCATCGAGCGAGAGAACCAGAGCATGCTCAGGCGGATTGAGATAGAGTCCGACGATGTCGTCGAGTTTCTCGGCGAAACGCGGGTCATTGCTGAGCTTGAAGGTCTTGACGCGGTGGGGCTTGAGGCCATGGGCGCGCCAAATCCGTCCCACGGTGGAAGCGCTGACGCCGGCCGCGGCGGCCATGGTGCGGCGGCTCCAGTGGGTGGCGTTGGACGGTTTCTCGCGGGTGGTCTTGTGGATGATCTGCTGTACTTTCTGCTTCGAGACGGCAGGTGTACGACCGGGCCGTGGGGCGTCTTTTGCAATGCCGGCGATGCCGCTTTCGAGAAAGCGCGTGCGCCAGCGGGCCACCAACTGCCGCGAGACACCGAGCTGTGCGGCGATCTGCTTATTCTCGAGACCGTGGGCGGCCAGCAGGACAATCCTGGCTCGCAGGGCGAGACGAACGGCGACTTGGCGGCCGCGCGCGTAGCGGTCCAACTGCTTGCATTGCGCTGTGTTCAAAGTTACTGGTTGTGCTCTTCGCATCCCATGCCTCCTGTTAATAGAGACGATGGGAAGCCAATATAAGTTACAGTATTTATGGTGCCCTACACTAGGGGCTTACGCCACATCGGCTCCGACGTATCAATTTGAGGTGACGAACCTCACTACCGCGTGAGCGCATCCTCAACCTCAGGAGGCGTGGCATGGATCAACTCACCCAGCGCCGGCTCCAGTTCGACAATCCTCTCACGCATCTGCCAAGCCACGGTTCGGTAGGAGATGTGGCCTTTCACGCCTGAGCGAACACGCGCAATATACTCCGCCTCGGCAAAGTCCATCTTAAAAAGTGAACGCATGCGAGCCGCGAAGGGCAACAGGTAGTGCGCGGCCCGTGGCGAGACCGACTGCAACCGTCCCCTCGCCGCCTCGGTGTCGGCCAATGCCGCGCGGTACTCCTCGGCGACGCCGGCTTCTTCAATCAGCGGAGGCGTGTCGTAGCCTAGCGCGCCGGTGAACTCCTGACGGATCTGCTGGCACCGGCGGTGGCGGTGCAGATCACGGTAGGCGCCGATGTCGCAGACAATGTCAAACACGTACGCGTACCCGCTGCGAAACTCCCGCAATAGCTCGTCGCGCCGGTCCCGCTCTTCCAAAGCCACGTCCAATACCTCGCGCCGCCGCGCGTGGCTCCAACCACTGACGGTATCGAGCAGGTGGCGAAATGGAAGGTCGGTGACCGCGTAAAGCAACGTGGCGGCGGTTTCATCCAGAGGGTCAGTGGGACGGATCAGATCGACGTCGGGCACGTCGCCGCCCGCCTCCGGGCCCGGCTCCAAACTCAAGTTCTGCCGCGCCCACTCGGCAACTCGTTCGCGCGCTTTCACCGAGCGCAGGTCCGGGGCAGCGTACCGCGCGAGCGTCGGTGCGAGAGGTTCCGACTCCTGCTCCGGATACCAGGGGCACCCGGGCGGGTCGGCGCAAGCCCGGCGCATCTCGTCGGCCAGCTCGCGCACCTCGCCATAGCAGGCGGCGCCGAGCCGCTGGATCTGCTTCTCGAGCGTGCGGATGCTGGTCACCTGCCCGATATTGGTCGAAATGCCGAGCCACAGCAGATAACGCGCGACATCGAACGCGCGGGCCGCGATCGTGCGCCGGTAGGCGCCGGGCTTCATTTCGTCGGGCCGCGGGTGCTTCTCGGTCAAGTGCTCGACCAGCCGCTGGTGGATGTCGAGATAGGCCGCAAGCAGCTTGGCCGACGCATCCTGATAAAGCGCCTCGGCGGCGGTGCCGGTCAACTCGGGCGGCGTGACGACATTGCCTTTCGAGAAGTCCTGGTACCGCGTCGACTTGGCCTGGCCGTCCCAGAGTTGTTCGTCCTCGATCTCGATAGCCGCCAGTTCCGAGATGCCTTCGAAGCAGAAGATGCAATGGCCGAGGTCGGCGATAGACGCGTGTCCGTATTGGAAGTAGAAGCTCTCGAGGAACTTCTCCGAGCTGTGGCCGCGCACCCAGTCGAGGCTCTGCGCAATCGAGTCGGGCGAGCGGCTGTAGCGGGCGAGCGCGTACGCGCTCTTTTCGGGGGGCATCGGTGCCACGACGACTACGCGCGGCGGTTTGGTTTGGGAGGGGGAAGAGTCCGGCAAGCGGAGATTATACCGAGATTGAAACGCAGACCATCCGCGACGAAAAGATCCGAGCGCTAGCAGATCCCTTCCCAACTCGGCATCGAGGGCCCCCAACGAGAAGTAGGGGCACGGCATGCCGTGCCCGCGGCTCGCTCGGTTGCTCGAATCAGTGTCCCAAGGCCACGCCAAGCAAGCCCAACGATGTCATGGCGGTCGTATCGCGTGCTTCGATCGTCAGGTGATGAGAAATGCCGTTTAGAACCCAGCTAGAGCGGCTGTGCGTTCTCGTCGACGTAGCGTTGCAGGCTCGGTTCGCCCGGACCGACGTAGTGGTAGTACTCGGCGTACTCGAGGCCGTGCTGCCGGCCCCGGGTGCGGTCCCGACTCAGGGCGAAGCGCTTGGTGTATTCGCGGTTCGCGGTCTCGTCATCGTCGCCTAGCAGCGGCAGCTTCTTGTTTTCCGCGGCGAGGCGACGGCGCAGGGCGGCTCCTCGGTTGCCCGACGGTCCCTGGGTGACATTCGCCATGTTGGCGTAGGCCTTTTCGTCGATGAAGTCCGAGATGTCGACCACGCGGTTGACGAGCTGCGGCCCGCGGGCGAAGTAGTAGGCCTCGTTAGGGCCATCCGGTCCGAGCCCGACCTTGAAGTGCTCGGGGTAGTCCCACTCGGACTTGGACATCCAGTACGCTGATTCGACGGCGCGGGCCGTGACGTAGTGGTCGGGGTTGCGCTCGTAGAGGCCGGACGGATCGTAGACCAGGACCGTGTCGATCTTGTAGGCGCGGAAGAGGAAGATGAGCCGGGCACGCATCTCGATCACCGGCCAAGCGTCCATGTTGTGGTTAGGGTAGTTGAGGAAGATCGACTCTTTGAGACCGAGCCTGCGGCCCATTTCGATGGTGTCCTCTTCATTGGCGCGAACGATTTGGCCGTAGGTGGCATCGCCGCGGCGGGTCTGGGCGAGATCGGCGTTGAGGTTGCCCGCCATCGAGTCATTTGACATCGTGATGAGGATGCCCTCGTAGCCTTCGTCAATTAGCTTGAGGACCGTCCCACCGGCGAAGATCGGGATGTCGTCGCAGTGCGGCTGAATGGCGGCGAACGTCTTGCCCTTGTGCGGTTTACCCGAGACGCGGCGCTCAATGATGGTTTCGACCTCGTACGAGGTGCCGTCCTCCCCGCCGGCCTGACGTTCCCGGGAGGCCGCTTGAGGGGAGGCGGCCGCGAGTCCGCCGGCGAAGGAGTTGGAGAGGAAATCCCGTCGTTGCATGGGGACCATTGTAGCGACTCCGATCCGGGCTTTACGTCTTAGCCCTCTCGGCGCGGTCAAGAGAGCCGCTGCTGTGCGCGGTGCGACGTTGTTCGCTACCAACACTCGTGGATAATGGTGAAGTCGCAAGTTCAGGGGAAGCGGACGTCCCTTGCGAGGCCCAGTGAAAATCTCTGCCACGATCGTCACCCTCAACGAGGAACAGAACCTCGCCCGGGCCCTCGGTTCCCTGTCGTGCTGCGACGAACTGTTGGTTGTGGACTCGGGGTCGGACGATCGAACCGTCGCTATCGCCGAGGAACACGGCGCCCGGGTCATCCGGCGCGACTGGCCTGGTTACGCTGATCAGAAGAACTTGGCCGCCGAGTCCTCCGAACACGACTGGATCCTGTCGCTCGATGCCGACGAGGCGTTGAGCAACCGGCTGGCCGAACAGATCCAGCAACTCAAATCGGCGAAGGTCGAAATGGATGCCTACCGCTTTCCCCGCCGGGCACGCTACCTCGGCAAGTGGATTGGCCACTCAGGTTGGTATCCAGATCATAAGGTGCGCCTGTATGACCGCCGCAAGGCACGCTGGGAGGGCGAATACGTACACGAGTCGGTCACGGTCGACGGTCAAGTGGGAACGCTCGACGGCGACCTGCTGCACTACACCTGTGACACCATCGCAGCCCACATCGCAACCGTGGACCGCTATACGACCCTCGCCGCCGAGGATCTCGCCGCCCGCGGCCGCCGCGTCAGTTGGCTCGATCTTTCGCTCGCCCCGGCCTGGACGTCCTTCAAGACCTACTTCCTGAAACTGGGCTTCCTCGACGGCGTCGAAGGGCTCGCCATCGCTTACATGGCCGGCTTCTATGTCTTTGCTAAACACGCCAAGACCCGCAAGTGGAGAGCGGGCTGATGCGCATTCTGCACGTTGACACCGGCCGCACGCTGCGTGGCGGCCAACGGCAACTTCTGCTGCTGATGAAGGGGCTCGACGCGGGCGGTCACGAGCAAGTGCTGCTGGCGCAGGGTGCAACGCTGCAACAACGCGAGGGTGCGCCCGCGACGCCGCTACGCCTGGCCGCCGCTGCCAGGCGCGCCGACCTGATCCACGCCCACAGCGGCCACGCACACACCGTGGCCGCGATCTTTGGCGTCGGCAAGCCCCTGGTCGTCTCGCGGCGGGTAGCGTTTCCGGTTCGCCAAGGGTGGATCTCGGGCCTCAAGTACAAACGGGCCCAGCACTACATCGCGGTCTCAGCGTTCGTGCAGACGCAGCTCGTGCGAGACGGCATTCCTCCCGACAAGGTGAGCGTCGTCTACGACGCCGTGGCATCAGAAGAGTTGCAGACCGCGGCGTCCTTGCCTTCCACCGAACACCTCGACCGCTCGCTTCGGGTCGTCGCCCCCCAGGTCGACGATCCCCTCAAGCGGGCCTCGTTACTTCGCAGCGCCTGTGCCGCCGCCGGGGCCGAGTTGACCTTCTCGAACGATCTTCAACGGGACCTGGCCGCTGCCGATGTCTTCGCGTATCTCACCGACAGCGAAGGGCTGGGCTCGGCGATTCTCCTGGCCATGGCGCACAAGAAACCTGTGCTGGCGAGCCGCGTCGGCGGGATTCTCGAGATCGTGGAGCACGAATCCACCGGGCTGTTGGTCCTAAACGACCAAGGGGAGATCGCCGCCTCGCTTAAGCGCTTCGCCTCCGATCGGCGCCTGGCCACCGAGTGCGCCGACCGCGCGTTCCGCATGGTGGGAGAGCGTTTTACCGATGCTATAATGGTGCGGCAAACCGAGCAGATCTACCAAACGGTACTCTCGGCAAGTCCACCTCCCAAGTGAATCCATCCGTCGTCCCGGCCCTTCTGGCTGCCTTCGTTTTCGGGTTGTTGGTCGGCAGCTTTCTCAACGTTTGCATCCATCGTTGGCCGAAGGATCAGTCGGTCGTTAGCCCGCGCTCGCGCTGTCCGCACTGCGAAGCGCAAATCGCCTGGTATGACAACATCCCGCTGCTGAGCTACTCGTTCCTGAGAGGACGCTGCCGCGCGTGCGGAACCTGGATCTCCATTCGCTACCCCATCGTCGAACTGCTCAACGGACTGCTCTACGCCTACCTGCTGTGGCGCTTCGGTGCCGAGCCGGGCGTGGCCAAGATGGCGGTCTTTGGCTCGATGATGCTGATCCTGATCTTCACCGACCTGATCGAATACATCCTGCCGGATGAAATCACCCTGGGCGGCCTTGTGTTGGGGCTCGCTCTCAGCCCGTTTTTGCATCTCGGGAGGGGGCCGGTGCGGTTCTTCCTCACTCTCGCCGGCAAGCAGTGGGCTCAGTGGACGGTGTCGCTGGCCGAGTCCGCTCTGGCGGCGTTGGTAGTCGGCGGCTTTCTGTTTCTCCTCGGCGAGGCGTACTATCGCCTGCGGCATCGCGAGGGCTTGGGATTCGGCGACGTCAAGATGATGGCGATGGTCGGCGCTTTCTGGGGGCTGGGCGACTCGATTCTGACGCTGATCATCGGCTCGATCGTGGGCTCCGCCGTCGGCATCGCGATCGTCATCGTCGGGGGCAAGAAATGGACCTACGAACTGCCGTTCGGTAGTTACCTCGGCGCGGCCGCCCTGGTCGTGATGCTTTGGAGTGACGACATGCTGAGCTGGTATTGGCAAACCGTCCTGCATCAAGCGCGTTGAGCGCGATCGCCCCGGCAGCCGAATATCACCCGCACATCGGGCTTGACGCAACATCAGCCAAATCCGGGATCATAGACCCATGAAACTCCAAGAGATTGCCGAGCGCCTCGGCTGCCGCGTCGAGGGCGACGGGGCGATCGAAATTACCGGCGTGGCCGGCCTCGATCAGGCCGGGCCGAGCGAACTATCGTTTCTTTCGAATCCCCGCTACGCGCCGTTGCTCGATTCGACGCGGGCAGCGGCGGTCATCATCGGCGAGGCCGTGGCCGGCAAGACGCTCTCGTGGCTGGTCTCGACGAACCCCTACCTCGATTTCGCGCGCGCCTTGGAGTTGTTCTACCAACCGCCGCGGCTCCGGCCCGGCATTCATCCAACCGCCGCCGTGGCCGAGTCCGCCGTCGTGGGCATTAACGCCGGCATCGGCGCCTTTTGCGTGATCGGAGAGAACGTTGTGATCGGTGACAACGCTATCCTGCACCCGCATGTCGTCATCTATGAAGGGGTCAGGATCGGAAGCGACTTCGAGGCGCATTCCCACGCTGTTGTCCGGGAATACTGTGAAATCGGCAACCGCGTGACCCTGCAAAACGGCGCCATTGTCGGGCCCGACGGCTACGGCTTCGCCCGTCAGGACGACGGCTCGCACTACAAGATCGTGCAGTCCGGGAAGGTCGTCGTGGAAGACGATGTCGAGATCCAGGCTTCGACCTGTATCGATCGCGCGGCCGTCGGCGAGACCCGCATCAAGCGAGGCTCGAAGATCGACAACCTGGTCCAGGTCGGCCACGCGGTGACGGTGGGGGAGAACGCCATCGTATGCGCGCAAGTCGGCATCGGGGGCAGCAGCACGTTGGGCGACAATTGTGTGCTGGCAGGACAGGTCGGGCTCATCAATCACGTGCGCCTGGGCGACGAAGTCCTCGTCACGGCCGGCACCGGCGTTCCCAACGACGTCCCGTCGGGTCGCAAGATCTCGGGCGCGCCCGCCATCGACAACCGGCAGTGGCTGCGCTGTATAGCCGTGTTCAAGCGGCTGCCGGAGTTGAACAAGCGCGTCCGCGATGTCGAACGCAAGCTGGCCTCCGCGGAGGGCGACCCGGACTAGGCAACCGAGCCCCGACCGCGAGGGAGGGGTGCGCCACGTCGGAACGCCGATCGGGCTTCTGATCTTCGAGAATTCCCCCGCTGGGCCGTCCAGCGCGGCGCCTATCCAACTAAAGCAGCCCCACGGTAGAGCCGATTTCCTCTCATGGGTAGCTCTCCTGCCTAGGGACGGTTCCATGCCTAAGAACACTGGTCGCTTGTTGCTCGCGATGTTGTCTTGCTGTGCTCTGGCGGCGCAGACGCCGAATCTGGAACTCATTGGCGTCAGCGGCGCCTACCGCGTGGGTTCCGGCGATGTCATCCGGATCGATGTCTTTGAGGTGGAAGAGCTAAGCCAGTCGGCCGTGGTGGCGCCGCAGGGGACGATCTCGATGCCGTTGATCGGCGAGGTGGCGGTCGATGGGTTGACAACGCCGGAGATCGAGGGTCAGTTGAAGAAGCTCTACGGCTCCGAGTACTTGCGCGACCCGCAAATCGCGGTTACGGTCGAAGAGTTTCGCAGCCAACCCGTCAGCGTGGTTGGCGCGGTGCAGCTGCCGGGGGTTTACCAGCTCCAGGGCCGGCGGCGACTGGTTGAAGTGTTGGCGATGGCCGGGGGCTTGACCGAGGGGGTGGGCGAAAAGATCACAGTCTTCCGCCGGGACCCGGAAATGCTCGCGGGACTGGTCGAGACTCCAGCACCCGTCTTCAGCGCGGCTACCGACTCGACGGAGACATCGGTCGGCCCGCTGTTGGGCGTGAAGGAGGAAATCCACATCCTGGTGCGTAACCTGCTCAAGATGGGAGACAGCGAAGACCTGAACCCGTTCATCGAGCCGCACGACGTGATCCGTGTCGGCAAGGCCGGGGTGGTGTACGTAATGGGCGCGGTGCAGCAGCCCGGCGGTTTCGCGATCAAGGACCAGGAGACGATCACGGTGCTGCGTGCCGTTTCTCTGGCAGCGGGACTCAAGCCCCACTCCTCGCCTCAAAAGGCGCTCGTCATCCGCCACGTAGACGGTGTGAAGAAGGAACTGCCGGTGCGGATCAAGGATGTCCTCCTAGGCAAGTCCGCCGATCTGGCTCTCCAGGTGAACGATGTTCTCTTTGTCCCCGAGAGCGGCGCGAAGAAGGCAATGAGCCGGAGCGTCGACGCGATGATCCAGGTCGCGACCGGTGTTGTGATCTTCCGGCGCTAGGCGGCCGAAGTCAAAGAGGGTTCTTGGGTATCGATGAGCGATAAGCTGCAACGACTGTCGGCTTCCTTGGAGAGGACCCGGCCGGCCGAGGTGGAGCCGCGTCCTCGAGAGCTTTCCGTTCCCTTCCAGCGTTTCGCCACTGAAGAACACGAGTCGGGTGGCGAATTCGTCCTGCGCGACTACTGGCGGACCATCCACGCCCGCCGTTGGACGATCATCTTCGTCACCGCCTTGGCGCTGACCGGAGCCATGATCTACAACTTCGTTCAAGTGCCCACCTACCGCGCGACGGCGACGATTCAGATTGACCGGGAAGAGCCCGACCTGGCACGCATTGACGACCAGTATCGGCCGACGATCGAGCAGCCCGACTACATCGAGACGCAATACAAGGTCCTCCGCAGCCGTAGCCTCGCGAGGCGCGTGGTGGGCAAGCTGGACTTGGAGGACCGCGTCGAGTTCCAGGCCGGCCAAGAGCACCTCGAAGACCAGAGTCCCGAGGACACACTTCTCGCCGGAGACGGCCCCATCGCCTCCGCTGCCGTGAACACCTTTCTAGAAAGGTTAGGCGTAAGCCCGGGCAAGGGGACACGGTTGGTCGAGGTCAATTTTGAGTCGGTCGACCGCCGCCTTGCCGCTACCGTCGTCAACACACTGGCCGAGGAGTACATCGAGCACAACCTCGAAGCGAAGTGGAACGCGACGCAAAAGGCCTCTGGCTGGCTGCAACAGCAGCTCTCCACGCTGAAGGCCCAGTTGGAAGCCAGCGAAACCGCGCTGCACGAGTATGCCGCGGCGCACTCGATTCTGTTCGTCGAAGAGCGCAAGGACATTACGACCGAAAAGCTCGCCAAGCTCGAGGATGAGTTGACCAACGCCGAGGCCGACCGCATTCACCGCCAATCCATGGCGATCCTGGTCGAAGATTCGGTCCGGCGTGGCGACCCGCTGCTGGGCAGTCTTAACAGTGAGGCCTACGAAAACTACCGGACCAAGCTGTCGGAGTTGCGGCGGGAGCACTCGCAATTGTTGGTCACCTTTGCGCCGGCGTACCCGAAGGTCAGGCGTGTCCAAAAGCAGATCGAGGAGTTGGAGAAGTCACTCGAGGCCGAGAGAGCCCGTCTACTCAGCGCCGTGCGAGAAGCGCACCAACTGGCGCGGGGACGGGAGTCGTTGCTCCGTAGCGCGGCTTTATCCCAACGCCGCAAGGTGAACCGTCTGAGTGACGATTTCATCCAGTACAACATCCTCAAGCGCGACGCCGAGACCAACCGTGATCTCTATGACGGACTCCTGCAGCGCCTTAAGCAGGCGGGCGTCTCCGCCGGCTTGCGGGCGTCGAACGTGGCCGTGTTGGACCCGGCTGAGATCCCGCAGAGGCCCTACCGGCCGAAGAAGCTTCTGAATCTGATGCTGGCTCTCGCGGCGGGACTGCTGCTCGGCGTGGGTCTGGCCTTCGTCAAGGACCACATGAACACGATCGTGCGGACGCCCGAGGAGGTAGAGCGTGCTACCGGGCTGGCGCTCCTTGCCGTCATCCCCCGCAGTCGGCGCAAACTGACCAGGAAGGTCGGCACGAGTCCGTACGGAAACGGACGGTCGTCACCGGACCTGCCGTTGATGGCATTCTCCAACGGTACAACCGGCACGAAGGGCGCGCATAGGTCCAACGGCGCCAACGGCTCGAATGGGCATGGCGTCCCCGAGAGCGGCCTCGTCAAGTGGGCGCCCGAGCAGGGGCTGTCAGAAGCCTACCGGACACTGCGAAGTTTCGTTCTGCTCGGCTGGGACGAGTCGATGCGGCGGATTCTGGTTACCAGCTCGCAGCCGGAGGAAGGCAAGACATCCGTCAGCCTTAACCTCGCGTGCAGTCTGGCGCAACTCGGCCGGAGGGTGCTGGTCATAGACGCCGACATGCGTCGTCCCAACTGCAACAAGCAACTTGGAGTCAGTCTCGAGTACGGATTGACCGACTATTTGCAAGGCCTCAGCGAACTGGACCAGATCATCACCGAGACCCCCATTGCGGGCTTGTCCCTCGTGCCGGCGGGCCGCTCCAGTTCGGTCGCTTCCGATCTGCTGTACTCTCCCCGGCTGGTCTCTCTGTTGCAAGAAGCCGGACGGCGCTATGAGCACGTAGTCGTGGATTCGCCTCCGTCGCTGGTGCTCTCCGACGCACGCACGATTTCGCGGTTGGTGGAAGGCGTGATCCTCGTCGTCTCGGATAAGACCGAGCGGGGCTCCTTGTTGCGGACCAAGCAGACCTTCGACGACGCCGGCGTTCACTTCCTCGGGTTCGTGATGAATCGCGTGAACCTCGACAACCTCGACTACGGTTACTACCGCAACTACGGTTACTACTACTCCTACGGCGGCCACGAGAAGCACGACAAGTAGGCGACCTGCCGCGAGGTGAACAACCTGGGAACCGCGCCCGCCCTTCAACCATCAGCCGCTATCTGGCTGCGCCGCGTCGGTTCGCGGATCGTGCTGGTCGGGTTCGCGGGACTCGCCGCCGCGGCGGCCCTGCTGACCGCGCCCCCTCCCTCCCCCGATCACAACCGAGCGGACGCCCTGACCGCCGTGCTAGTCATCGGGGCATGCAAGTGGATCGCCCTTGAGTTGTTCCGATTGCCACGTGTTCGGTGGAATCAGTTTGGCCTGCCTGATGCCGTTGCCGTAACCCTTGCGAACACCGGAGGCGCCCTTCTCGCGGCTGCATCCTGGAGTACCTTACTTGCAGGGCGACCGGCCGCCAATCTGCTTTGGCTTGACTGGCTGCATTGCCAGGTTTTGCTCTGCGCGGTTCTCGCGGGCGCACGGTTGTTGGCGGAAAAACGAAGGCACCGGGAAACTCCTGCCGATAAGAGCACCGTACTAATCTACGGCGCCGGCAATTCCGGTACCGCACTGCTGCGGCAGATACAGTCCGGACGCAGGACCGGCTACCGCGTCGTCGGTTTCATCGATGACGATCCGGCGAAGCTTTACCAGAGCTTGCGCATGACGCCCATCTTGGGAACGGGAAGCGACATACCACATCTCGTTCGCCTCCTCGGCATCGAGAAACTGCTCGTCGCGATCCCTCGACTGAGTGAAGCCCGGAGAAACCAGGTCCGGCTGTACGCTGAGATGGCCGGCGCGGCGATCCAGTTTGCTTCCCTTGGGAGGGACGGCATGATAACTGAAGTGAGTCATACGAACTCGACACATCGGCAGGCAGGCGATCTGGAAGTCGCGTTGGCAGAGGAGCCCTTCCAAGACTCCGTTCGCCACCTGACCCACGCTCTCCAGTCGCAGGGCTTACAAGACGAGACCGCGGGAACCGGCCGGCACGCCGACCAAGCGCCGGTTACGAAACCAACCTCGCGTTAGCAGCAAGCCGCAAGGCGGCGTAGGAGGGTGAAGCCGTAAGGCGGTACCCCAGGCATCGAACCTCTTTGTGACGAGAGATCCAAAGGGCCATAGAGAAGTCACCGGGCCGCAGCGGCTCAACCACCGGGGAACACCTACTTTTTCTTCTTGCCCGTGGCCGCGTCGACGGCGGCCTGGACACGCCAACCGAGATACCCAAAGCAGACCAGGGCAAACAGCAAACTGACAAGGACAAGAAACAAGTCATCGATCGATTGGACGAACTGTCCGCTCACGATCAGCCACACGCCGAGCGCGAGCCCGATGACACCAAAGAGGATGCAAAAAAGATAGCCGCTGATCGTGTCCCACATTCCGACGTTGTCTCCTGCGTGCATTCAGACGTTGTTCCCTTGCCCGGTAGAATGGCCTGACAGTTGAAGGCCTGGGGGCCCTGAGTTAGATCGACGAAACCAAGATCTCCCATTATTGTGGATGAAGAGGCGCGCCGGCCGCAATCGCCGCGCTGGAGGCGGCTGGGCAAAGGGCCCGCCTCCGAACGGGCGTGACCTCGATCTGATCGAAACTTGCCTTCCTCATCATCCACGTTCCAGATCGAAATCTATCGGGATCGTGCGAAAGCTCCACCGCGCTCGGGACGCGCCGAATCTTCTGTCGTGCGACCCCACAAGACTTGGTGCCGGGGTGGCAACAGCCAAAGATTCCTGCGATGGTAAGGAGTCGACCGGCGGCCCGCCATCACCGCGGTTGCACCCATGGGAATACCTGAAACCGCCGAATACGGCTTCTGGAAGTCGCCGATCACCTCCGACCTGGTCGCGGGCGAGGCGATTCGGCTGGCGCCGCCGACGCTCTCCGGCGGGCTGGTCTATTGGAGCGAAGGGCGGCCCACTGAGCGCGGCCGGTCGGTCATCGTCCGCCGCGAGGCCGACGGGACGCTCCACGACCTCAACCCGCCGCCCTTCAACGCCCGTACGCGTGTCCACGAGTACGGCGGCGGTTCCTATGTCATCGACGGCGGGACGGTCTACTTCTCCAACGACACCGACCAGCGGCTTTATCGGTTGGAAGCCGACCACACGCCCGCTGCGATCACCCCAGCAGGTGCTTGGCGTTACGCCGACAGTGTGGTCGACCGTGCACGCGGACGGCTGATCTGCGTCCGTGAAGATCACACGCCAACCGATCGTGAAGCCGTCAACACGCTCGTGTCCGTGGGCCTCGACGGCCGGACCGGCGTACAAGTGCTTACGTCAGGCCGTGACTTCTATTCGAACCCCCGCCTCAGCCCCGACGGCTCGCGCCTGGCCTGGCTCACCTGGAACCATCCCAATATGCCGTGGGACGGAACAGAATTATGGCTCGCGGATCTGGACGCCGACGGCTTGCCCCGCGAACCTCAACTCGTGGCCGGAGGGCTGGCGGAGTCCGTCTTCCAGCCCGAGTGGTCACCGGATGGGGACTTGTACTTCGTATCGGACCGTAACGGCTGGTGGAACCTCTATCGGGCCCACGGCGGTGCGGTGGCACCGGTCGTCGAGATGGAGGCCGAGTTCCCGGCTGAGTTCGGAATCCCTCAATGGATCTTCGGACAGTCGACGTACGCCTTCGAATCCGCCGCCCGCATCGCCTGCGCCTACCACCGCACCGACGGTTGGCGGCTGGCGACGATCGACTTGCCCAGCGGCAAGCTCACCGATGTCGACACGCCGTACACCGAGATCGCGGGCGTCGAAGCGGCGGCCGGGCGGGCGGTCTTTCGCGGCGGGTCGCCGACCCAACCGGACTCGATCGTTGACCTTGACTTGTCGAGCGGCGACTACGAAGTCCACCGGCGCGCGTTCGAGGTCAGCGAGGACACCACGCGTTACTTCTCGATTCCCGAGCCGATCGAGTTCCCAACCGAAAACGGTCAAACCGCGCACGCCTTCTTCTACCCGCCCAGCAATCCCGATTACCAGCCGCCCGACGACGAACTTCCGCCGTTGATGGTCGTAAGCCATGGTGGCCCGACGGGTTCGACATCGAGCACGCTCTCGCTCTCGGTTCAATACTGGACCAACCGAGGCTTCGCGATCCTCGACGTCAACTACGGCGGCAGCACCGGTTACGGCCGCGCCTACCGCGAACGGCTGCGCGAGAAGTGGGGCATCGTTGACGTCGATGACTGTGTCAACGGCGCGAAGCACATGGTCGAGCAGGGCCGAGCCGACGGTGACCGGCTCATCATTCGCGGCGGAAGCGCCGGTGGCTACACCACGCTCGCCGCGTTGGCCTTCCGTGACGTCTTCCGCGCCGGTGCCAGCTACTACGGCATCAGCGACCTCGAAGCCATGGCCAAGGAGACGCACAAGTTCGAGTCGCGCTATCTCGATTCGATGATTGGCCCCTACCCCGAGCGCCGCGGCGTCTATCTCGAGCGCTCGCCGCTACACTATGTCGATCAGCTCTCTGCGCCGGTGATCTTCTTGCAGGGCAGCGAAGACTTGGTCGTGCCGCCGAACCAAGCCGAGATGATGCTCGACGCCTTGCGCAAGAAGGGTATCCCGTCGGCCTACCTGCTCTTCGACGGCGAGCAGCATGGCTTCCGCCAAGCGGCGAACATCAAGCGCGCGCTCGACGCCGAGCTGTATTTCTACGCGACCATGTTGCTGAGGAAGGGCCTGCGGTTTTGAACGTCGCAGCCGTCCCGAGGTCTCGGACCTACCTTGCGGTTCTCAGCGCACCCGCTCCGCCGCCCAACACATGCCGCGACCGTCTCTCTGCGTAATCGTCCAACGGCGGCAAGCGTCTTCGTTCGCGAACCAGACTGTCGCCGACTACCAAGTCCTTCACCTCGCTGACGAGCAAGCGGCCCTAGGCCAATCCTCGGCCGAATGCTTCCTGTGGTACACCGGCGACCGCCCGCTGCACGATCACGCCTTCGAGGAATGCATCTGGGGTCTGCGACACGCCGAGTGGGTGACGTGGGCGGACACCGGCCAGGCTCCGCCGCCCTCACTGCGGCAATGCGCGGGCCCGCTCGGCGTCGCCAGGCAAACCCTCGAGACACTCGAAGCAAAGAGAACCGGTCGCGTCCGGCAGCTCCCATGGCGCTGCCGCTTGGACATCGCAGCCCCCGCCGCCGGCGGCACACCGGGCCCGACGCCACACGCCCTCTATCCGCCCAGCGGCGAACCCGAACCCTCCACCGTCGACGACGGCCGTGGACGAGGCATCGCCGCAGCCTTCTTCCGCGCGCTCCAGCATCTCGAGAACGCCGAACTGCTCTCGCTACGCGCCTGGGTCGAGCACCCCGCCCGCTCTGTCTCGCGCCTCATCCCGTTGCGGCTCAAGGAGTACGTCAACCGGTGGGCGGACCGGCCGGTCTTCGACCTCAGTTTCTATCTGCGATTCAAGCCCCAATCGGTGTTGATCGCTGGAAGCCTGGTCGAACACGTCCGATACCAGCCCCGCGAACGCACCGGCTCGCGCCGCCGCATCGCTCTCTGCACGCCGCACTTGGGCATCGGAGGCGCGGAAACCGTCCTGTTGGAGTTCGCGCGGCAGATCGATCGCGACCGCAACGAAATCTTTGTCCTCGCGACGCATTCAGGTGATACGCGCCTGCTCGAGGAATGGCGTACCGCGGTCGACCACATCTACGACCTGGGCCAACTTCTTCCCACCGAGCAAACCGTTTCCGCGATCTACTCGATGGCGATCAACTGGCGCTGGGACGATCTCGTCATCCAGAACACCCTGCCCGGCTACAGTTGCCTGCCCGCTTTGAAGCAAGACCGGCCAAGCTTGCGCGTCATCGACATCCTCCACAACATCGACGAGGAGTGGGACTTTTTCTCCGCGACGCTCAACGTGGCCGACGCGGTCGACCGCCGGGTTGTGATCGGCGAGGCCGGCCGCCGCTGGCTCATCGAGATGGAGATCCCCGAGGACAGAATCCGTCTCATCCGCAACGGCGTCGACCTCGACCGATGGAACCCCGGTCGCCCGCGCCGACGAGACCTCCGTAAACGGATTGGCGTCTCGCCGCAGACCAAGCTCATTCTCTTCGCGGGCCGCCTGATTCCACGCAAGCGCCCTTTGCTGCTGGTCGAGGTCGATCGTCGCTTGCAGGCAGCGCAGACGGCGACCCCCTACCATTTCGTCATCGCGGGCGACGGCCCCGACGAGCGGCCGCTGCGCGCCAAGATCCGCTCCGAGCACCTCGACGCTCGCTTCAGCGTGCTCGGACACGTCCCCGACATCGCACCGTTGCTCGCCGAGGCTGATCTGCTGATTGTCCCGTCGCTCGAGGAGGGCCTGCCGCTGGTCATCATCGAGGCGTTGGCGATGCAGGTGCCGGTGGTGAGTTGCCGCGTCGGAGCCATCGACGAAGCGGTTCTCCCCGAGTGCGGCGTTCTGGTCGACAACGACGGGCTCGAAGCCCCCGGGCTGGCCCGCGCCCTCGGCGAACTCCTTGCTGATGGCGACCGCCGAAGAGCGATGGGCCTAGCCGGCCGCGCCCTGGCCGAGCGCGACTACGACCTCGAAAGAGCCCGCCGCCAATACCGCGAACTTCTTACCGAAAGCAGCGAGTCCCGCTGAGTCAACTTGCCGCCGCCTGCCCGTGGATTCTTACCGTTGAGATGTATCGCCCAGTACAGCTTGGTCAACTTTGGCCGGGGGACGTTTCAGCTTTGTAGTCGACATAGAGAGTCGCTTCTCCACGGATGACCAGTCTTCCTGATCAAAAGACTCAACAGCAAATGATGCGGGATCGAATCTCTCCGACCGGGTCACAAGCTCACTGAAGGGGACAAACGAGATCATCAAGCCACAGTCGAAGGCTTCAGCGACTCGCCGCAAGGTCTCGATATTGGGGCGCGTTTTGCCCGGCTTCATCATCGCCGAGATTCGAGGCTGTAACATCCCGGTCCGTTCCGCAAGCTGTTGTTGGGTCCAGCCGCGTGATTTCATCAGGGATCGAATCTGAAAGGGAATGCCGATGTTGATGTGCGAACCAACGAATGCCCTGCGATACTCGGGATCGCGCAGCTTGGCAATGAGCTTAGAGATCGTATTCAACCGTGACCACCTCGTTGTTTTGAATCTGCCGCTTCCTCTTCCTAGCCGTATCCAGGCAGTCGGGCGGTGTGTAGATGCGCTGTTTGTGCTTGCAACCGATCAATGCGTACCAGATATCATCCCCAAAGAACCCCAGAAGCCGGTGCTGTTTGTTTTCGGATTCCCATCTCAGCTCGCCGATACCGCCGCCAAGACTCCTGTAGGCGGGCATCTCCCATCGCCGAAACTTCCTCTGAGTCTTGATGAACAGATCGCCGTCCGCTTGTTCCTGTGGCGAAAGCCGGCGTACCAGTCGGCGATCTTGTTTCTCCCTATCGGGGAAACGTAGCACCGGATCTCTCTCCACCATGCTCTCACGGTATATCACAAAAATGTTATATCCAGACCCCTCAGGGTGCGCGACAAGAAAGTGATGATTTGCGGGTTCCCCTTTTTTGCGTGCGAATCCTTACGTAGTGATACGTTAGGAAAGGAGGCGTACTATGCCCGAATCTCTCGTCGCGCTCGAACGTCAACGAAAGGCCATCCTCGCTCGGATTCTCGATCTAGGAGACTTCCGCAGCGGATCCATCAGCGCTGTCAGCGGCCGCTGCGGCAAACCGTCCTGCCGCTGCCATCAGCCCGGCCAGCCCGCTCATGGCCCGAACTACCGCCTGACCAGGAAGGTCAACGGCAAGACCGTGAGTGAGACCTTTTCCTCGCCCGCCCAGCGGCGCAAAGCGCAACGTGAAGTTGAGGCTTTTCACCGCTTCCGGGAGCTGAGCCGACAACTGCTCGAAGTCAACGAACAGATCTGCCGCTTGCGCCCCGTCGCCGAGGACACCGAGCTGAGTCCGCAGGAAAAAAAACGGCCGAGGCGATCCAGCAAGAAGTCGCCGTAGAAGTAGGGAGGCTGCTACGGGTCGTCTTGTGTGAGAGGCGCAAGCGCGGGTCGCTCGACCTCGAAGCCGTCGAACAGGCGACGCGCGACGCGCTGCATCAAGCCGGCGCTGTCTTGCTCGAGACGCTGTTGAACGAAGACGCGGCCGGCGAATCGCAGCAGCCCTGCGCCTGCGGCTCGCCAGCGCGCTACGCCGGTCGGCGGCCGAAGAAGCTCGTCACGATGCTGGGCGAGGTCGTCGTCGAACGGCCGTACTATCACTGCAGCCGCTGCGGCAAAGGCTTCGCGCCGCACGACCAAGAGCTGGCCGTCAAAGCGACGCAGTATTCGCCAGGCGTGCGCCGCATGACGGCGCTGGTCGGCTCCGAGACGTCGTTCGATCGCGGTCGCGCGTTGCTCGACGAGTTGGCCGGAGTGCGGCTGACCGCCAAGGCTGTCGAGCGCGAAGCCGAGGCGATCGGCGAAGATGTCGCCAGCGAAGAACAAGCCGCGATCGCGCGCGCCGTACCGCTGGAGCTTCCTGCGATGTCAGGACCTGAAACTCCGATTCTCTACATCGAGATGGACGGCACGGGCGTACCGGTCACCGCCGCCGAGACGGCCGGCCGCAAGGGTAAGGACGGCGGCCCGGCCGGCACGCGCGAGGTCAAGCTCGGCTGTGTGTTCACGCAAACAAGCTGCGACGAACAAGGCCGTCCCGTGCGCGACGAAGACTCGACCAGCTACACCGGCGCGATCGAGGACGCCGCCGCCTTCGGACGCCGCATTTACAGCGAGGCTTGGCGACGGGGTTGGAGTCGGGCGCGCAAGAAGGTCGTGCTTGGCGACGGTGCGGGCTGGATCTGGAATCTTTCGCACGAATACTTTCCCGGCGCGATCGAGATCGTCGACTTGTATCACGCTCGCGAACATCTGTGGGAGCTGGCGTCGAAACTGTTTCCCCAACAACAAAAGCGCCTCCGCGGTTGGGCGCGGCGCATGCAGAAAAAGCTCGACGCGGGGCGCATCGAGCAACTCGTCACTGCGCTGCGCGAGATCGAAACCGACGACCCGGAGTTGGCGCATCCGCTGGCGCTGGAGGCGGACTACTTCCAGCGCCATGCGGAGCGCATGCGTTACGGCGAGTTTCGCCGGCAGGGCTTGTTTGTGGGCTCAGGCGTGATCGAGGCGGGTTGCCGCACCGTCATTGCGAGTCGGTTGAAGCGCGCGGGCATGTTCTGGAGCGTGCGCGGCGCGAACGCTATCACGGCTTTGCGTTGCGCACGGCTCAGCAACCGCTTCGACGACTACTGGGAGAATCGCGCTCGCGCGGCCTGAGCCTCACAAATTTGTCGCACACCCGACCCCTCACGCCCGCCGCCCTGTCGACCCCTTCTCCACCAGCGACAGGATCTTCAACCCATACTTCGCCGCCAACCGCGGCCCGAACCCTGAAATCGCCAGTAGGTCCGCCTGCGACTTCGGCTTCTTGCTCGCGATCGCCTGCAAGACCCGGTCGTTCATCACGAGGAACGCAGGGACCTTCTGCCTTTTCGCTTCCGCCATCCGCCAATCCCGCAGCACCCGAATGAGTTCCGGATCCGCCGCTTCAGCCCTACGCTCGGTGGTCTCCGGCGCCGTGTCCGCGCTCAGGACCGCACCGCTCGCCGCTGTTCCCTTTCCAGCCGCCCCCGCCGGTCGCTTCCTCGAACCCGCAGCCTTCGCAGCCTTTGGACGGCTCGTGCGCTTCCGCTCCTTCTTCTTCTTGGCGGGCGTCACCGGGAGGGCAAGCGCCTCACCCCAGCCATCACGCGGCTCCCGCCCCTCCGGCGTCAGCCGTACCCAGCGGAACTCGATGCGTTGGCCGTTCTTGTCGAAACTGTCCGCCTCAATGCCAACAAACCCCGCCCGCGCCAAGGCGTTGATCAGCGTTTCGAAACGCCGCCGCTCGATACCGCCCTCGGGAAACGCGGCTTGAAACAAGCGGCCCGCGGTCAGCCGCCCCGCCTCCCGCAGCTCGCTGATGATGCTATCGAGTTGCGCCGCGTCTTTCGCATTGGGCGTACGAAACTGCTGCGCCAGACCCCCACCCGTACAAACATCACAAACGCCGCACCGCCGCTGGGCGTCGTCGAGATCACCGAAGTGTTGCACCAGGTGAAGCATGCGGCATTGCGGGGTCTCGGCAAAGCGCAGCATCAAGTCCAGTTGCGCCATCTTGTGGTCCCGCTGCGCACGATATGGTTGTTTCCAGTCCGCCTCGCCGCGCGTGACACGCTGGTCCGCATCGATGATCGCGCCGCCGTGAATCCACAACTTCTCGAGGGCCTTCTCGAACACCATCCCGCCATGCACGACCCGCCCCTCCAGCTCCTCGACTGTCCGCGGCTCATCGGTCAGCGCGTTGTAGAGGCGTTGTAGGTCAGTGGGCTCGGGGTAATCCCGGTCCCAGAAAAACTCATGCGTCTTGCGGTCGGCCCAGGAATACATCAGCACAGCGCACGACGGATCACCGTCGCGTCCGGCGCGGCCGATCTCTTGGTAGTACGCCTCGAGGCTACCCGGTAGCGCCGTGTGAATGACGCTGCGCACGTTCGGCTTGTCGATTCCCATGCCAAACGCGATCGTTGCGACGATCACCTCGCAACGCCCGTCGAGGAACGCCGTCTGCACCTCATCGCGACGCTCCGGGACCATGCCCGCGTGATAGGCCGCGCTGCGGAACCGCCGTTCGAGCTGCGCCGCCAGCGCCTCGGCGTTCTTCCTCGATGACGTATACACTATCGCCGGACGACGTGCCGGATCTTCGAGGATCTCCTCCGTCTTGTCGGCGCGGAGACTCGGCACCATCTCAGCCAGTTCGATCGCGATGTTCTCTCGTCGGAAACCGTGGATGAAACGCCCCGCCTCGCCCAACTCGAGCTGCTCGATGATGTCGTCCTGCACCAGCGGCGTCGCCGTCGCGGTCAGTCCGATCACCGGAGCCGGGCGCAGCGAGGGCAAGCGCCGGCCAAGCATGCGGTACTCCGGGCGAAAGTCATGGCCCCACTGCGAAATGCAATGCGCCTCGTCCACCGCCACCAGCACCGGCTTACGTTTCGCGAGCATCTCGGGGAAGCCGCTCACGCTCAGTCGCTCGGGCGCGATGAAGAGAAAGTCAAGCTTGCCCGCGAGGTAGTCCACCGACACCGCGCGCGACTCGGCGCGGCCGCGCCCTGAGTGGATCCGCTCCGCTCGAAAACCCATCGCCCGCAGCTTCGCCACTTGGTCTTCCATCAGCGCGATCAAAGGGCTCACCACTAGCGTGGTGCCGCCGCGCGCCACGCCGGGAAGCTGATAGCACAACGATTTCCCCGCCCCGGTCGGCATCACCAACAACACGTCGCGGCCGTCACGGACGGCGACGCACACCTGCTCCTGGTAGCGGCGGAACGACTCGAAGCCGAAACGGTCGTGCAGAAGGTCGACCAACTCGCCCCGATGCTCCTTGGGCGGTTGGCTCATCGCGGCATCGGGCAGCGGCCGTTCGACAGGTCCGCTGCGAATGGCAGCCTGCGAGCCTCCTTCGTAGCTGGACCCGTTGGCCGCCACCGCCGCCCGCGTGGCCACCGATGTATCCGCATCCCGCTGTGGCGGGGTCGTCGATCGCGTCGAGGCGGCGGTCTGCGGCGACTCCCCCGGTATTCCCTCCGCAGCGCGCCAGTCGCCCTTCTCAGGCACTTCACCGACAACCTCTTCCACGTAACGCTCGATCCTCCGCATGAACGACGGAAGGTCGCCCTTCGCCCGCTCGATCTTCTTCAGCTCCGACTCCCACTCGCCCGTCATCGCCGGGCTCTTGACCGCCGTGTGCACCACGTCAATCAGCCGGACACCCTTGTCCGTCGCGCCGAGCGACTTGCCTTGGCGGATGATGTATTCGCGCTTCAGCAACGTCTCGATGATGGCCGCCCTCGTGGCCGGCGTGCCGAGGCCGCGATCCTTCATCGCGTCCGACAGTTCCTTCTCTTCGACCGTCTTGCCCGCGGACTCCATCGCGGTCAGCAGCGTGCCTTCCGTAAACCGCCGAGGCGGACGCGTCTGCTTCTTTAGCGCCTCGACGTCAACCACATCCTGCGCCTGACCGACAGCCAGGCTCGTTGGAAGCGCCTGCGGCTGACCGGCGTCCTCCCGCCCCGTACCGCCAGACGCCTGCGCGCCGCCCTTCGACTTGTTCGCCCGGCTCGACTCTTGCAGGTCGAGAACCTTCCACCCCTCCTGCTGCACCAGCGTTCCTGAACTCACGTAGCGGTCAACAAGCAGCTCCTCGCCGCCTTCCGCCCCTGGGGTGATCTCCGCTGAAGTGATGGCCGTGATCAGGGTCGTCACCGACCAGACGTGCTCCTTGTGCCAAGCGCTCAGCAGACGCCGGCAGATCAAGTCGTAGATGCGACCCTCGTCCGAGTCGAGCGGCAGGTTCTTCGGCGAGACCACCGTGGGAAGAATCGCGTGATGATCGGTCACCTTGGCGTCGTCCACGAACCGCCGTCCCAACGGGCGCGCGCCGGTTCCCGAGGCGATATGCTCGCGATAGGGCGCCTCGATCGCGCGTACCACATTCTCGAGCGTCCCCGCCACGTCTTTCGAAAGGTAGCGGCTGTCTGTGCGCGGATACGTGATCAGCTTGTACTTCTCGTACAGCAACTGCGCCAGCTCGAGCGTGCCGGTCGCCGTAAAGCCGTAGATGCGGTTGGCATGACGCTGCAACTCGGTGAGGTCGTAGAGCAGCGGAGGCGCCATGCGGCGCGTCTTGCGATCAATCGACTCGATGCGCGCCCCACCCGTCTTGGCGCGCTCGACGATCCGGGCCGCTTCGTCCCCATCGATCGGCAGGCGCGTGTTTCTTGGCGTCTTGCTTTCCTTGACTTGGCTATCCCGTGCGGGCACGTCGGGCGGGAGGCGGGGCTCGGCTGGTTCCTTTTCGGACTCCCGAAAGTAAACACCGCGATAGTTGGCTATTTCCTTTCTCTCGACCGCCCCCTCGCTCGGCTCGAACGTCGCGTGAACCTCCAGGTAATCTTCCGGGACGAACCGACGAACCGCCAACTCGCGCTCGACCAACATTGCCAGCGTGGGCGTCTGCACCCGACCGACCGAGAGCTCCTGATCGTAGCCAAGACTATAGGCGCGGGAAAGATTCATCCCGACCAGCCAGTCCGCGCGGCTGCGGGCGCGCGCGGCGTCGGCCAGCGGTTCGTAGTTGGCGCCCGGCTTGAGGCGGCGGAAACCGTCGTGGATCGCTTCGGACGTGAGCGACGAAATCCACAGCCGCTCGATGGGCTTGGCCGACTGGGCGGCTTCGTAGATGTAGCGGAAGATCAGCTCGCCTTCGCGTCCGGCGTCAGTGGCGCAGATGACTCGGCCGATCTTGGGGCTGGTGAGAATGCGGCGGACGGTTTCGAACTGGTCCCGGGTGCGCTCGTAGGCGACGAGCGGCCACTCGCCGGGCAGCATTGGCAGGCGATCCCGGCGCCACTGGCGCCACTCGGGATTGATCTCGTGCGGCTGCGCCAGCGCGACCAGATGGCCGACGGCCCACGTCACGACATAGCCGTTGCCGTGCTGGTACCCCTCGCCGCGCTGGGTAGCGCCCAGGACCTTCGCAATATCACGCGCAACAGACGGCTTTTCGGCAACGACGGCCGTGGCCTTGCCGTTTTGGGTGGGCACAGGTACGTGCTTATTCTAAACGACCGCCCCACCGAGAAAACAACGGGGACATGTTGTCGATCCCGACGGTCTGGATGCAATGAGGAGAGTCGCGGTCTTTGGAGTCAGGTCAGTCTCGGTTCGAGGCACGCGCTGGTAGGGGGACAGACAAAGCCGGCCCTTGGGCCGAAACCCAAGAGCCGGCATGGAAACGAATCCCGTTCTAGAAAAGCGCCTGCGCGCTCCCGCGATTAGTAATCGTGCGAGGGCGGTGCCGCTGCCGGCTTGTCTTCCGGGATTTCATGCACGGAGGCTTCCGTCGTCAGCATCAGCGAAGCGATGGAGGCCGCGTTCTGCAGCGCCGCGCGAGTCACCTTGACCGGATCGACGACGCCGGCCTTGATCATGTCGGTGAAGGTGTCGTCTTGAGCGTTGTAGCCGAAGGAAGCATCCTTGCTGTCCCGCACCTTCCCGACGACAATGGCGCCCTCTTGGCCCGCGTTCTGCGCAATCCAGCGCACGGGCTCTTCGAGCGACCGTCTGATGATGTTGATGCCGACCTGCTCGTCATGGTCGTCGGCCTTCAACTCGGCTAGGGCATCGGCGGCCCGCAGCAGTGCCACGCCGCCGCCGGGAACAATGCCTTCCTCGACAGCCGCGCGCGTGGCGTGCATGGCGTCCTCGACCCGAGCCTTCTTCTCCTTCATCTCGGTCTCGGTCGCCGCACCCACCTTGATCACCGCCACACCGCCGACCAGCTTCGCCAGCCGCTCTTGCAGCTTCTCGCGATCGTAGTCGGACGTGGTTTCCTCGACCTGGTTACGCAACTGCTTGACGCGCCCCTCGATGGCTGACTTTTCGCCCGCGCCTTCGATGATCGTGGTGTTGTCTTTGTCGATGACGACACGGTCGGCCTTGCCGAGGTCGTCCATCTGGACGCCTTCGAGCTTGATGCCGGTCTCTTCCATGATCGCCTTGCCGCCTGTGAGGATCGCGATGTCCTCGAGCATGGCCTTGCGGCGATCACCGAAGCCCGGCGCCTTGACGGCCGAAATGTTCAGCGTGCCGCGCAGCTTGTTGACCACGAGCGTGGCCAGCGCTTCACCCTCGACCTCTTCCGCCACAATCAGCAGCGGACGGCCGGCGCGCGAGACTTGCTCGAGCAAGGGCAGCAAGTCTTTCATGCTGCTGATCTTTTTCTCATGAATCAGGATCAGCGGCTGGTCGAGGTTGCACTCCATGCGGTCGGGATCGGTGACGAAGTAGGGCGAGAGATAGCCGCGGTCGAACTGCATGCCTTCGACCACGTCCAGCTCCGTCTCGATGCCCTTGCCTTCCTCGACCGTGATGACGCCGTCTTTGCCGACCTTCTCCATCGCCTCGGCAATGATCTTGCCGATGGTCATGTCGTTGTTGGCCGAGATCGAGGCAACCTGTGACACCGCGTCGCCCTCAACGGGCTTCGCCAGTGCATGGAGGTTCGCCACGACCGCCTCGGTGGCCTTCTCGATGCCGCGCTTGATGGCCATCGGGTTCGAGCCGGCCGCGACGCTCTTCATGCCGTCGCGATAGATCGACTGCGCCAGAAGGGTCGCCGTTGTGGTGCCGTCGCCCGCAACGTCGCTGGTCTTCGAGGCGACTTCGCGCACCATCTGCGCACCCATGTTCTGGAGCTTGTCTTCGAGCTCAATCTCCTTGGCTACCGTGACGCCGTCCTTGGTTACGGTCGGGCCTCCGAACTTCTTCTCCAAAACCACGTTGCGGCCCTTGGGGCCCAACGTCACCTTGACCGCATCGGCCAGGGCGTTCACGCCGGCAAGAATGGCCTGCCGGCAGTCTTCACCGAATTCGATTTGTTTTCCCGCCATAGCTATCGTTCTCTCCTCAGTGGGCCCTTAGGCCGCGTTCTGTTTCTTTTTTCCCTGGTCTTCTTCGATGATGGCCAGCACTTCGTCTTCGCGAAGGATCAGATACTCTTTGTCGTCGACGCTGACTTCGCTGCCCGAGTACTTGCCGATAAGGATCAGGTCGCCTTCCTTCACCGTCAGCGGAACCACTTCGCCGCTGTCAAGGCGTTTGCCGTTACCGACGGCAATTACCACCCCGCGTTGGGGCTTCTCTTTGGCTGAATCGGGGATGACGATGCCACCCTTCATTTCTTCGGTCTCCTCGCTGCGTTCGACGAGCAGCCGATCCTGCAATGGTCGCAGTTTCACCTTTCTTACCTCCAGTTGTTGTTGGTTACGCGAAGCCTAGAATCCTAGGCTAGCTGGCTTGAGTGGCCTATCTGCCACTAAAGATTCCTGATTGGATCGTTATCAAGTTTAGGATAGCCGAACCGGGTACCGATTGTCAAGTCACAGGCTAAATCATGTCAACGCCCAATAGAAATGTCCCCCTCGGTAGCTCGATAGAAGTGTCCCCTTGTGTTTCTTGTTCGTAGGAGAGATATCGTCGTCGTCGGGGCTGTGGAACTGTGGGAATCGCGTAGCGATTTCCAAGGGGCGGTGGGAAGGGTGGAAAACCATCCACCGCTCCTCGAACCCGGTACTGCTGCCTCGAGAGATTTTCCACGCTTTCCATCCGACCCGGCATTTCCACAGCCCTCTTATGTATTCGCAGCCCGTTTTTTCCGTAACACAGCTCGCCGCCAGGGGTGGTCCGCCGCCGGCTTGCGCCCGCCCCCCGGACGCTGCTGTGGTGCTGGCTTCGTCCGCAGCTGTGGCGTCGGCGTGGCGATCACGTCGTGCTCGATCTCGTGCCCGTCAAACCTCACCTGCAAGCTCTCATCGCGCCACTGTTGGACCGTCACCCGTGCCCCCGCCCCCACGCCCTGGTTGCGTTTCGGCTTCAACTGCAAACAACGATTCTCGAAACGCACCACCCGGTCGTTGCTCACCACCCGTTCGTACTCGCAACAGAACACCCCTCGCAGCTCGGTGCCGCGGGGGAGCGCCTGGTGAAAGTCCGCTGCCGCCGCCGGCTCACAGGCGAAGCGCTCGTTGTGCTCGGCCAGGTACTCCTCGTCGAGATAACGGTTCGCCGCCTCGTACTCGACGATCCCGCGCAGCCGCATCTTCTTGATCAGGCGGTCTTGGTGCGTGCCGTGATGGCGCTCCACTCGGCCCTTGGCTTGCGGCGAGGAAGCCGCCATGATCGTAATGCCGAGCTTGGCACACATGCGCCCGAACTGCGTCTCGGGCTTGATGCCTGCCAGCACTTCCCGCGACGTCGGCTGGCGCTGGTAGACGTTTTTCCAGTCGCAGTACAACGCCTTGGGAACGCCGTGTTGACGTACCCAGGCTGCGAGCAGATCGGCCGCGGCCCAGGTCGTTTCCTGGTCCGAGAAACGGCACAGCGCCACACCGGTCGCGTCATCGACGAAGTTCATCAGACAGGCTTTCGGGCCGCGTTCTTCCAGCCAGTGGTGGTGCGAACCGTCGAGTTGAATCAGCTCGCCGAAGTGCGCTTTGCGTTGGCGCCGGGTGCGATGCGGTTGGCGCTTGCGACGGCGGCTCCACAGACCCGCGGCGAGCATCCAGCGCCGCAGTGTTTCGCGCGGCACTTCCAGGCCGTGGTCGGCTGCCAGATGTTCCGACGCCAGCGTCGGCCCGAAGCGCTCGTGCCCCTCGCCCGCATAGTTCTCGCGCACCAACTCGAGAACCTGCTGGCGTCGCTTCTGATCGGCTCGGTTCGAAGCACGGCCGACGTTACCGTGCACCAAAGCCTTGGCCCCGCCCGCACGGTAACGCTTCTTCAGACGCTTCGCATGGCGGTAGCTGACCTCCAGCAGCTCGGCGGCTTCGGTCAACTTCAGTTCCCCTCGTTTCACTCGGCTCAGCACTTCGCCGCGCCTCAACTCCTTGGCACTCATCCATGTCCTTCCCACTCTCGGCTCCTCCTTCGGAGCCTCAGAGTAGGGGACATTTCTATTGGGCGCTCAAGGGGACATTATCATTGGGCTTCAACAGTCACAGGCTAAATCACTAAAGAGATTGACTTTCCGACGATCTGGAGAGCAGCCCTGTGGACCAGTAGATTCTTGTGACAGATCCACGGATGACCCCGGCGTGAATCGGGATTCATCTCTGGAACGCCGGGAGCCGCCATCAGGGGCACGTCGGGCTCGCTGACCCGGCCCGCTCCCCGCCACGCCACTCGTGACGGCGCTGACACCTAGACCGCCACGACCGGACATAGTAGGAATACCGTATTAGGCTGTTCCCAGGGCCAGTGATATAATTCCGTTGCGTTGAGAGTGCGTTGCCGGCGCGTTGAACGGTGACGGCAAACCCTCTGCTTTCCCCCACCGATGAAGCCCTGGATGGACAAAGCGCTGATCAGCGTCATCGGCCTGACGCTGATGTTCGTCATGGCGATGTCGGCCAAGGAGCAGATCCTCTCGGGCAAGAACGACTTTGCTCCGCTCTACAACGGGACGCAGCTTCTGGGTTCACCTCATCTCTATAGCGCCGAGCACAACTACAGTCTGCTCGAAGTACATGTCGGCGGCACGAATGACTCGCTTCGTTACACACGCCTGCCCTATCACGCGGCCATCTTCTGGCCGCTGGGGCGGCTGCCCTACCTGACGGCATACGCACTGTGGCTGGTGATCGGCTTTGGGGCGCTGGTTGGGTTTGCTCTGCTTTGGCGCATCCCCCGGGGGATGGACGCGGTAGCCTTCACCGCGCTGTCGCTGCCTGCCTTTCAGTCGTTGATGAATGGGCAGGACACGCCGTTGCTGCTGCTGTGGATCGCGCTGGCCGTCTACCTCCACAGCAAGGACAAAGCCTTTGCCGCCGGTTGCGTTCTGGCATTGTGCGCGGCCAAGTACCACTTGTTTGTGCTGCTGCCCCTGGTGCTGATCGCCCAGAAGCGTCGCGACATGCTGGCAGGCATGGCGGCCGGCGGCGGCGTGCTGCTGGTGGTTTCCTTTGCGGTGGGCGGCCTCGGTTGGCCGGTCGAATACTTCCATACCTTGACCGACGCCCGCGTGCACCCCGACCCCGCGAAGATGCCGAACCTGCACGGCCTGCTGGCCGCGGTTCCGATGAGCGTTTTGTGGCAGGCCTTGTTGACGGCCGCGATCGTCGTGGGGGTTTGGCGGGTTGCGCGGCAAGGCTCGTTTTCCTACGCGCTGGCCGTGGCGCTGAGCGGAGGACTGCTGATCAGCTACCACGCCTACCTTTCTGACTGCGCGTTGTTGTTGCCGGCCGCGATGATCGTCTATACCCAGGCGACGAACCGTTGGTTGCAGTTGTTGGCGGCCGTGTTGCTCACACCTTTCGTTTACTTCTTCATCCTGGCGCCTCCCCCGGCATCGCATGTGTTGCAGTTGACGATTCTGGCGTTCTTCGGAATGTCTGTGGTCATGGCGTTGCGCAAGCCGAACGTAGTGCAAGCGACGGTCGAAGCCGCGGCTTGACCCCCGTTTCGCGACACCGGCGAGACGCGATCCCAGCCAGCCGCGGAGGGAGTCCCTAGGCTTACGCCCAGGGCATCTGGGTCGCCCCGCAGGGCTCGCCCCTCCCAACCCTTGACAAATATTTTACTAGACTGTTATATCTGTATAAACAGAAGGTACAGAACTCCATGCCTAAACTAGCACCGGTGGCCGAGAAGTTCATCCTGCATTGGGGAGAGATGGGGACCCGTTGGGGCATCAATCGTACGGTGGCCCAGACGCACGCGTTGCTCTATCTCTCGCCGAAGCCGCTCCATGCCGAGGACATCGCGAACACCCTCTCGGTGGCACGCTCGAACGTCTCGACCAGCCTTCGCGAGTTGCAGGGTTGGGGTGTTATCCGTGTCACACACGTGCTGGGAGATCGCCGTGACCACTTCGAATCGATGGAAGATGTTTGGGAGATGTTCCGGATCATCGTCGAGGAGAGGAAGCGCCGCGAAACCGACCCGACGCTGGCCATGCTGCGGTCCTCGGTGAAGGAGTTGGACGCGGCGCCAAAGCCCGACCCGCAACTCAAAGTACGTCTTGAAGCGATGCTCGAGTTCTTTGAGAGCATGACCTCGCTGTATAACGAAGTGAAACGCGTCCCGCCACAGGCGATCCGAGGGGTGTTTGCGGCAAAGGGCAGGATGCGGAAGTGGGTCGAGACGCTCTTGAAACCAACCTAGAATCGAGGCCGCAATGCGCTTTTGCGATCTGTGGCGGTGGGAAGGCACAATCGGGCGCGGTCCCTACGCCCTGATCGGCCTCATCGCCTTCGCTCTCAAGCATAACCTCGACCGTTTCGTCGCCTCGTTCGTGTTCGGGCGCAAGTGGGGGATCTTTAACTATTGGACCTCCCCCTTCGGCCCGGCGACGCCGGCCTCGGCTGTTGAGGAACACCGCAGCCTCATCGCGGCTCTTCTCGCCCTGGCCGTACCGTTCATCTGGCTGGGGGTGGTCCTCACGACACGCCGCTTGCAGTCGATCGGCTGGCCGACGTGGCTGGTCGTCTTCTTTTTCTTCCCGTTCCTCAACTTGGTCTTCTTCCTGCTGTTGTGCACGCTACCTGCGGCACGCGTGGAGGAACTCTCGGAAAACCCTCGGCGATGGCTCGACGCGGTGGTCCCCGATCACCCAGTGGGCGCAGCCGCCTTGGCCTTGCTGCTGGCGAATCTGGTCTCAGTTACCATGGTCTGGCTCAGCACGGTCGTTTTCCAGGACTACGGCTGGGGCGTCTTCGTCGGCGTGCCTTTCTTCCAAGGCTTTGCATCGATGTTGATCTATGGCTATCGGGAGCCCCGGCCTTTTGCCGGCTGCTTTGTGGTGTCGTCGATCTCGATGCTGCTCACCGGGGCCCTCCTTTTGGCCGTTGCCCTGGAGGGCTTGATCTGCATTGCGATGTTCTTGCCGTTGGCGGCTCCGCTGGTTTGGATGGGAGCCATTGCCGGCTATTTGATCCAACGGGGACGGCCGCGGCTGGCCACCGCGTCTCAGGTGTTCCCGGTGCTCGTACTGGTGATGCCGGCCATGTTGTGGGTGGAGTGGCGCCAGATGCCGGAGCCGCCGGTCTTCGCCGTGAGCACCGCTGTTGAAATCAACGCGCCTCCCCAAACCGTATGGAGGAATGTGGTCTCTTTCGCCGAGTTGCCAGAGCCCGAGGACTGGGCATTTCGGGTGGGGATCGCGTACCCGATTCGGGCGGAGATCGAAGGCAGCGGTCCGGGCGCGGAGAGACATTGCGTGTTCTCGACAGGATCGTTTGTCGAGCCGATCGAGGTGTGGGACGAACCGCGGCTTCTCAAGTTCTCGGTGACGTCCAACCCTCCCCCAATGGAAGAATGGACGCCCTACGACGAGATCCATCCCCCGCACCTGGAAGGGTTTCTCGCCTCGAACGGGGGCCAGTTCCTATTGGAGCCGCTCGGCGAGGGGCGGACACGGCTCGTGGGCACGACCTGGTACCGGCACAGCATGTGGCCCGCATTCTACTGGCGTTGGTGGTCCGACGAGTTGATCCACCGCATTCACCTGCGGGTGTTGCGGCACATCAAGCGGCAGGCAGAGGGCTACTGAACCCAGATCGTCACGCCTCCCTGGGCGGGGACTCCGGCGATCTCGAGGTGAATGACGACGAGGCCGGAAGCAGCCCCAGCGGGCACCACTACGTTTATCTGCACAAGGCCGGCAAAGCCGGGGGCCATGCCGAAGAAGGTGACGATCGCCTCCTCGCCGTCGATCGTGACGCGCACCGGCTCGGTCGCGAGAATGAGCCCCTCGGCAGGAGCGAGTTCACCTGTTGCGAGCGGGGGATCGAGCGCTCCCTGGCCGCTTCCAAAAAGTGAGATAAAGCTATCGCGGGGCGCGGGATTGGCCGGGCCGTTCACCGTGCCGTCTTGGTTCAGTACGATCGCCTCGGTCGTATCGGGAGACACGAAGATTCCCGGGTTGACGGGCACGACGCGGACACTTCTCGCCGCGCTCGGCACCTGTCTGTAGTAAACCACCACCACGGCATTGGCTAGACCCGCGATCTCCACCGGAACGAAGCCATTAATCTGTTCGCAACTCACGAAAAACAGTGGCACCGGGATGCCGTTGATGGTCACGGCCACGTCGGCAACCATCGTTGCGAGCCCGCCGGTCACCGGATCAAGCCCGGCGGTCACTCCCACCTTGGGTCCCAGATTGAGACCGAAGATGGCGAAGATATCCCCCGGCGCGACGCCCCGCGGCAGGAAGTTGGAAGCGCTCACGACCGCATCCTCTTCAAAGGCGGGGAACTGAGTGGGTGCAATGATCTTGAATCCGCCGGTGTACATGACTGATTCGACGGCGTTGGAGATCCGCAAACTGGCCAGGCCCGGCTGAGCACCCGCACCCACCGTCATGCGAAAGTCCAGCAACGGGAAGGAGCTGCCGTCGCTGAAGTTCACGGTGCCGCGATCGAGGGTGCCGCCGACAACGTTGATGTCGGCTCCGATGAAAGTAAGGGATGCCTCGGTCAGGCTGGGGTCGTCGAGACCTTCCCCGTGGACCTCGACGCGATACTCCACGCCCGGTTCGACCACCGGGCCGATACGCGAGCCGATGTCTCCGCGTACGGCGGCTCCGGCCCCGCGGACATTCAGCGCCGGCGCTTCAAACTCGACAGTGAGGTTAACGTCGCGGGTCGCCCCGGGGAGCAGAATAACCTCGATGGGCGCAAGCCGGTCGCCCAGGAAGCCCGTACGGAAGGCTGTGTGGGCGCCGATGCCGGCCCGGGAAAGCCGAGACGGCTCCAGGGGGCCGTCGAGAGGTTCGGCATAGATGATGTACCGTCCCGGCGGTATGGCGCTGATCTCGTAGTCCCCGAAAGCGTCGGTAATCCCCCCCCCCCACGATCACGCCGGTGGTGGGGCTGACCGCGGCGACGAGCGCTCCACGCACCAAGCCACCCGTGGTCCGCTCAACCCGCCCCCGAATCACGCCGAGATCCTGTAAGCTGCCCAGTCGGGGATAGATGGTCGTGACGAAGGCGATGTCGTCGGCGGAGAGGATGGCCAGCGTGTTGCTCTGGCGCGCCGCCACGGCAAACATCGATGCGCCGGCGACACCCGAGTGGTCGAGACCCAGCGCGTGCCCCAGCTCATGCGTCATGGTGGCCTGGATGTCGAAAGTGTCG
The DNA here is from genome assembly GCA_965261065.1 of Bryobacterales bacterium. Classification (GTDB taxonomy): domain Bacteria; phylum Acidobacteriota; class Terriglobia; order Bryobacterales; family UBA6623; genus JAKZVK01. The sequence goes on from OZ253444.1 coordinate 2,682,438, forward strand.
GGGCGCAGCGTTGTCGAGTAGGAATGCCTCGGGTTGAAGAGGATGTCCGTGTCGGTCAGAGCGCCGTCCCCATCCCAGAACAAAAGCGTGATCCCTACGGCCATGCCGAGGATGGAACGGGTGCGGTCGGTGTCGGCAAAGGTGACCAGGTTGGTCCGGTTCGACGATGGGTTGGCCGCGGCGGTCACCTCGAGCGGGGCGAAGCGGACCTCGGAGGAAGGTACGTTCGTCCAGTTGTCCATCGCGGCCTGGATGGCGGCCGCGGGGCTGCTATCGGATGTGATGATGGGCATGCCGTCGCGGTTGACGAGCCCCGCGACGGATTGGTCGTTGATGACGTAGCGGACGTCAGCGAAGTCGGTGCGGTGCAGCGGGTTGCCGCCGAACGTCGAGTTCTGGACGTAGCCCCACGCCGCGCACGCCTGGCAGAGGACGAAAAGAGCCGCGCAGATCCGGTGTAAGCCCTTCAATTACTGCATTATATCGGGGAGACGTGAGGGATGCTTCGAGGGGATGTTCGATGGGAGACAGGTTGAGTCAGAGCATAGAAAATCAGGACCAGTGGATCAGCACGAGGGTTCCGGTGCCAGGGTTAGTCGGAGTGGAGGCCACGAGTCTCTGGGCCGCCCGCGCTACGTTAAGATGATGGTTCTTTCTTATCAAGGAGTTGTGTCGTGTCGAGTGACCTGAAACAACGCAGCCGCACCATCACCAACGGACGGGACCGTGCACCGGCCCGGTCGATGCTCAAGGCCATCGGATTTACCGATGACGACCTGGCCCGGCCGATCGTGGGCATCGCCAACACTTGGATCGAGACCATGCCCTGCAATTACAACCTGCGCGACCTTGCCGTAAAGGTGAAGGAAGGCGTTCGCGCGGCGGGCGGGACGCCGATGGAGTTCAACACGATCGCCGTCAGCGACGGCGTGACTATGGGCACCGAAGGCATGAAGGCGTCGCTGGTGAGCCGAGAGGTCATTGCAGACTCAATTGAGCTGACCGGACGTGGCTACCTGTTCGACGCCATGGTCACCTTAGTGGCGTGCGACAAGACGATCCCCGGCGGCGCGATGGCCCTGGCCCGGCTCGACATTCCCTCAGTGCTGCTCTACGGCGGGTCGATCATGCCGGGACGGTTCCAGGGGCACGACGTGACAATCCAGGACGTGTTCGAGGCCGTCGGCCGGCACGCCGCCGGCAAGATGAGCGACGCCGAGTTGCTGGAGTTGGAGAATGTGGCGTGTCCCGGAGCGGGTGCATGCGGTGGACAGTACACCGCCAACACCATGGCCACGGTGATGGAGACGATCGGGCTCTCGCCCATCGGGAGCGCGAGTGTCCCGGCCACGGACCCCGCGAAAAACGCAGTCGGCATCGAGGCGGGCCGCATCGTGATGGACGCCCTGGCCCACGACCGACGGCCAAGCAAGATCCTTACCCGCAAGGCTTTCGGGAATGCTATTGCCAGCGTGGCCGCGACGGGCGGTTCGACCAACGCTGTGCTGCATCTGTTGGCACTGGCGCGCGACGCCGGCGTGTCGCTGAACATCGATGACTTCGACGAGATCAGCCGGAGAACCCCGCTGTTGGTCGATCTCAAGCCGGGCGGTCATTATGTCGCGGCCGACGTCCACAACGCGGGTGGAATTCAGCTCATCGTCAAGCGTCTGGTAGAAGGCGGCTACTGTGACGGCTCGCAGATGACCGTCACGGGGAAAACGCTGGCCGAGGCCTGTGCGGACGCGAAAGAAACCCCTGCGAATGAAAAGATGCCCGGCCAGAAAGTGATCCACGCGCTCGACGATCCCATCAAGTCGACTGGCGGCCTCGTCATCCTCAAGGGCAACCTGGCGCCGGAGGGAAGCGTGGTGAAGGTGGCGGGCCACGAGCGTTCGCAGCATAGCGGGCCGGCGCGCGTGTTCGACCGCGAGGAAGACGCGATGACCGCCGTCACCGAAGGCCGCATTCGGGCCGGCGACGTGATGGTGATCCGTTATGAGGGGCCGGCGGGTGGTCCCGGTATGCGTGAGATGCTCGGTGTGACGGCGGCGATCGTCGGCCAGGGGCTCGGTGACAGCGTGGCGTTGATGACCGACGGACGCTTCAGCGGCGCGACGCGCGGCCTGATGGTCGGGCACGTGGCTCCGGAAGCGGCGCGCGGGGGACCGATCGCGCTGGTCGAAGAGGGCGACACGATCGTGTTCGACCTCGACAAACGGCGGCTCGACCTTGAGGTCGACCAGGCGACACTGGCCGCGCGCCGCGCAGCCTGGCAACCGCGCCCGGGCCGATACAAGTCAGGCGTCTTCGCGAAGTATTGTGCGCTCGTGTCGTCGGCGGCCGAAGGGGCGGTTACGCAGGCACCCGCCTGACTGGTCAAGGGCTGCGCCTTTGATATCCGGAAGTGTAGGGGACACTTTGTGCTGACCGGGACATGGGTAACACTTTATGCCAAGCACATAGGTAACACTTTTTCGGGCCGGCTGATGCGAAGTCTGCGCTAACTCTCGTGGAATCAGGGCACTGGCAAAGCTTTCTTCGGCCGAGGCTAGGCTGGGCCATCGCCTTGGTAAGCGGAGGAAACCAAAGGAGTTCGGCCCCGGTTCTGTCAAGGCCTCGCGCCCGCGAGCCGACAGGGGAGCCTTGACAGGTTCGGGGGCGAACTCCAGCCTTGAATAGCAAGGCGATGGTCCATGTGTTACCTATGTGCTTGGCATAAAGTGTTACCCATGTGCCCGGTTAATACCCCTTGTAGGGGCGGACCGCTGTGTCCGCCCCGCCGCCCCTGGAACGAGGCTTCTCTTTCTCGCAGACACCGAGAGGCATTCCGCCACGCCGGGGTGGACGTAGCGGTCCACCCCTACGCGAATTCCGGTAAGTTGAAGCGGCGGGCCGGTCGCCATCGAAAATTGGGACTGTGATTGGCTTTCCGGGCCATTTTCACGACGCCTCACCGCGACGCCCCGGTATCCCGCAACCGCACCCACCGCGTATGCGTTACACCCCCTGACGTACACCAGAAAAACGTCAGCAGCGTGCCGTCGTTGAGCACGATCCCTTTGGGCTTGCCGAAGGCGATCAGCAAGTGTTCGGCCAGGAAGTTCTCGTGGTCGGTCTGGCCGAGCGTCGCTTCCGCACCAGCGTCGAACACCACTACCTCATTCTCGACATCGTACGTCGCGAGATCTTCGGTAACCGCCACGTGAATTCCCTGCGGCTCGTGGCGGAAGTTGTAGATTGCCGCGACTCGGCCGTCTGGCAGCGGAATCGGCGTGCAAACTTGTCCACGCAGGTTCGTGGGCTTCGGTTCGGACCAAGACCGGCCCCCGTCTTCGGAGACGACCCAATGGTTGACGAGATCCTCCGACGTACCGTAGACGTGCGTCCACAGCAGGGTGTAGATGCGTCCGTCCGGCAAGCGCGAGTTCATCTGATCCCACCAAAGCAGGCGGCCGGTCGGGTCGTCAGCGACGGGGGTGAACTCGCCCCAGGTCTTCCCCTGGTCGCTTGAGAAAACCGCGGCGGCCTTCTGGTCGGGCGGGCCTTCGTACCCCTCGGGCTTCCAGGTCTCGAGCGGATACATCCAACGCGCCACCGAGAGCTGCATCAAGTCGCCCGCCTTGTTCGCCGTGTAGCGATCCGGCGGCAGGTCGACCGGGACAACCTGCGGAGACGACCACGTCGCGCCGTGGTCGTCCGACCAAAACAGCACCATCTCGGGCCGCTGCAAGGCTTCCGAGTCCGGGTCGAATAGAGCGCCCTCGCCAACCTCGAAGCGCGTGGCAGTCATGACGAGGCGTCCGCCGAGGACCTCTTGAATGTCGGGCCCGCGATACGTCCAACCGTCCGGGGGACGATCGCCGGCGATACCGCCCTCATTCACCCAGGTCTTGCCGGTGTCGCTGCTGCGGAGCACCTCGATATGGTTGTCGGGCGAGCCGAGGCCTTTACCAACGTGCTGGCAGGCGATCAGCGAACCGTCACTGAGTTGGGTGACCGAGGGCATGTAGGCGCCGCGGCCGTTGACGCGTGACAAGTCGCCGCTATCGATGATTTCGAGCATGGTTATGTGTCCAAGATCGGTGGAACGAAATGCCCTACCGCTCCCGCGGCAGCCGCCAACGCACAGCCTCGACGTGCGTCGCGCCGTCTTCGCCGCGATAGCTGTAGCAGGAAACCAGCGTCCCGTCGTTGAGTTGCACCGTGTTGCCGAAACCGCCGCCGCTCGCGCCAACGTTCTGGGCATCGATCACGAGCCGGTCATGGCGGAAGTCCCAGGTATCGCCGTCGTCGTAGCTGATGATCGCGCGCAAGCCCAGGGCGTGACCGTCGCTCGTGTTGCTGCGCACGGTGAAGGTCAACAGCAGGCGTCCGTCTTTGAGCTTGAGGAAGCGCGGGTACATCTCGCCGTAAGTTCCGAAGGTGCCGTGGCCATCGTGCTTCTGCCAACTCGCACCGTGATTGAGCGACTCCCATAGCATTGTGCGGTCGCCCTGATCGCCGGCCTCTTGCTCGATCATCTCGGTGCCCGGCAGCAGCCAGTGCGGTCCGGTACGGTCGACGCGAACGGGGTGCAGCAGCTTGCCCGACGCGGTCCGATAGGTGGTCGATTGCGAGAAGAAACCGTCCACGTCGATCCAGCCGGCAGTGTCTGGGTTGAGGGACTTGTCCCACGTGCGGCCGCTGTTGCGTGAGCGCCACCAGTAGACGTTTTCAGGCGCGCGCTCCTCGCCGTGCTGCACGCTGACGCCGAACATCACTACGCTCCCGCCGCGTGGCGTGCAGGGGATCTCGACCGCGGTCCAGTCGGTGGCGGTCATCGCTTGGGGCGGGAAGCCTTTCGGGCCGATGCGCGTCTCTTTCCACGTACGGCCGTTGTCAACCGAGCGGAAAAGCTTGCTGTGGGTATGGCCGCTCTTGTTGTGTACGTCCTGCTTGAGGAAGTGGCACGGCATGAGAATCGTACCGTCCAAGAGGACGTTCAACGCGAACTCGCGCCCTTTGATGTCGGGCCGCTCTTCGCGCTCGCTCCAGGTGCGGCCATCGTCCTTCGATCGCCAGAAGACGGCGCGCTCGGAACGCGACTTGCCTTGCGTTTTCTGCTTGGGCTCGACTTCGCGCGAGTAGAAGGCGACGATCAGCAACTCGCCGCTGTTGAGCTTGGCGATCCACGGCTTGTAGTCGTTCGGGATGCCGAGCGGGATGCGTTCGGCGGCGATGTCGGCCGCCGGCAGGCGATCGGCGTGGAGCACCTTGATGGGGGTGTTGGAGTCTCGGTCTTGCGAACGGGCGAGGCCGGTAAAACCCAGCGTCAAGGCCAGCGCCAGCAACGGCGGCAGCAGCCGGGCACGAGACGGCGAACCGTTGGGAGCCGGGTTGTGGGCGCGGGTTTCAGTCATGCTCGCTCCTGTCTGGATCCGGTCACAATCTTAGGTAGTGGCTCAATTTGGCTGTGCCACGCTGGGTGACGGGCGTGCGCCGCACACTGTGCCGGATTCTGAAGTCGCCTTCAGGCTGCCTTCAACCCGGTGTAGGGGTGGACCGCTGCGTCCACCCAGCCGCCTTCAGGCGGCTTCCGCGCGAAGCGCGTTGTAGGCCGGTCGTTTACGGCCGGTTCAGCGTGGCCCTTCGTTCCTGCCCAGGGCGCTTCAGCGTCCTTCCGACACACCGGCTTGAGCCACCGTGGATGGCTGATCCGGTGTCCGTGAGACCGTCATGGCTGAAACTGAGCCACTACCCAATCTTAGCGCGCAATGACGACAAAGTCAGTCTACGTTATAATTGGCCGGAATAGACCCCCTCTCCTTGGAGCCTGCCATGACCCGACGTATTTGCTTCCGAGCCGTGCTGTTGCTGCTGTGCGCCACCGCGCTCACGTTCGCCTATCACCAAGCCAAGACCGAGGCCATGATGGTCGGCGTGGCGACGCGCTTCATCGATTCGCTCGACAAGTTCCAGAAGGGATCGACGGTTTTCAAGTTTGACACCGTCGACCGCCTCAACTGGCACTACTTCCCCGAGGGCGGCTTCACGCAGGAATACGGCTATTCGCGTAACGGCCTGACGCTTGACCGCATGGACCCCAAACAGCGCCATCTGGCCTACGGCCTGATGAACACGGGCCTCAGCCGGCAAGGCTTCGTCAAGGCCATGGACGTGATGTCGCTGGAAGAGATCGTCCGGGTCATCGAGGACGACAAGACGGGTCACCGCGACGGCGAGGCCTTCCACTTCACAATCTTCGGCACGCCCTCGCTCACCGAAAACTGGGGCTGGCGGGTCGAGGGCCATCACGTGTCGCTGCACTACACCATCAAGAACGGCGAGTTGGTGTCGAGCAGCCCGACCTTCTTCGGTGCGAATCCGCATGAGGTCGCGCAAGGACCGCACAAGGGCATGCGGGCGCTCGCACGGGAAGAGGACCTGGCGGTGGCGCTGCTCAAGTCGCTCGACGCCGGCCAGCAAAAGCAGGCAATCTACGACGACACCGCGCCCTACGACATGATCACGATGGCCGACCGCCGGGCCAAGATCGACGGCTCGCCGCAGGGTCTGCCGGCCTCGAAGATGAACGAGAAGCAGCGCGGCATGCTAATGGAGTTGATCGCCGAGTACGCCCACAACATGCCTGCCGAGATCGCCGCCGCGCGGATGAAGGCCGCCGAAGACACGCCGCGCGACCAGCTCTACTTCGGCTGGGCCGGCCAAATTGGGCGGCCCAAACCCCAGCCCGTTGTGATCGGCAGCATGACGACCGGCAATCGCGAGCTGAAGGGCAACTACTACCGCGTCCAGGCGCCGAGCTTTCTGATCGAATACGCCAACACGCAGAACCAGAGCAACCACAGCCATTCGGTCTGGCGTGACTATGACGGCGACTTCGGGTTGGACGTGCTTTCTCGGCACTACCGGCTCGACGACCACGGGCTGGCCGCCGACTAGCCAACGGAGCGCACGAACCAAGAAGTATGGGCACAGCATGCTGTGCCCGTGTTCGGGTCAAGTCGTCCGTTCGAAGCAGCCGGGCACGGCATGCCGTGCCCCTACCACTCCCTCGGCACAACAGTCTCATCCTCAGCGCTCACGATAGGGCTCGAGGCGCTCATCGAACCACCGCAGAACCTCCGCCCGCCGTTTCGGCGAATCGCCGAAGTCGTGCAACCACCGGACATCCGGCTCGCGCCGGAACCAAGTGCGCTGGCGTTTGGCGTAACGGCGAGTGTGTTTGGCGGTGGACTCGATCGCATCGTCGAGCGTTGATCGGCCGTCGATGAAGTCGAGCGCTTGGGCGTACCCCAGCGAACCGAAGGGCCGGGCGTTGCGGGGAACCCCTCGGTCGAGCAGGCTCCGCACTTCGTCAACCAGCCCGGCGTTGAACATCCGCTGCGCCCTTCGTTCGATGCGTCCGTACAAGTCCTCCCGCGGGGGATCGAGGCCGACACGGATCACGTCGTAGCCTTCGAGGCGGTCGCGGCGTTGTTGCCACAACTCCGACATCGGCGCCCGCTCGATGAGGCACACTTCGATCGCGCGCGTAAGCTTGGGCGTGTCGTTCGCATGGATCTTCGCGGCGGAGGCGCGGTCCAGGCGGGTAAGCAGCCGGTGGAGGTAGCCAGGTGGCTTTTCGAGGGCGCGGGATGCGAGGCGCTCCCGCAGCCGCTCGTCGCGTTCCGGGCCCTGAAACAGTCCCTCGATCAGAGCGCGCAGATAGAAGCCGGTGCCCCCTACGAGCACCGCCAGCCGGCCTCGCGCTTGGATCTCGGCCAGCACGTCTCGGGCCCTGCGAGCATAGTCGCCGGCCGTGACGAACTGGTCCGGCTCGGCCACGTCGAGCAGATGATGCGGGATGCCTCGTCGCTCGGCCACGGGGACCTTGGCCGTGCCGATATCGAAACGGCGGTAGAGTTGGACGGAGTCGAAGTTGAGCACCTCGCCGCTGACGTGCTCGGCAACGTCGAGTGCCAGGTCGCTCTTGCCGGACGCCGTGGGGCCCAGGATGGCTACCAGAGGGAAGAGGCCGGCATGTTCTTGAAACGCCTCAGAGGATCGGCTCTGCTGCTCGCTCATGTGAGATGGGCGTAGATCCCGGCGTAGCTTCGGCCTTCACAACGGGTCGGGTCGCCGGAGCCTTGTGCCACAGCTCTTACTCTACGCCTCGACCGGTGTAGAAGCTTACGCTTGATCCGCGCACCGTCCCACGGCCACGCTAGAACCTTTCGGGGTATTCGCCTACTTGGAGGCTGCCACTTTTGGGCCGCCGGTACCAACCCAAATAGCGCCCGATAGCACGGCTACCCCGCGCGGTCTTCTTCGCCCTCGAAACCGCACGGCCACTCTACACCCCGAAGCAAAACGTCTAGAAACCGGGAGTTTTCCGCTACACGTGGGCCTCTCAGGAGCACTCCTTCCGCAACCCCGTCAGCCTGTACTCCGTTGGCCTGCCTACCCCTTCCCAAGGCCGGTTTCCCCTACCGAAGTATCATTCGGACCCCTCCAGTACCACGACTCAAATGAAGCTTCGTTGTCATGTGTTCGCCCTAGGTGCGAGTGCATCCTAGGGTCATAACAAATCACACGACGGCACGATCGCACCACACAAAGGATCGGCCGCAAGGAGCGAAATACATTGACTACCCTTCATAACCGAGTTCTGATCATCAGCCTGTTGGCAAGCGTCTGCTGGGGGACGGCCGCGAGAGCAGCACAGCCCATCATCGAGCCGGTCGAGTCCAAGGACCAAACCGTAGCCGCCAGTTACTTTGCCGCCGCCTCGGATCTTGAGGAGCGCGAGCAGCGCAACAAGAGGAAATGGAAAAAGACCTGGATCGCCAGTTGGATCGCGTTTGCCGCCGTGAACATGCTCGACACGCACTCTTCAGTGGGACGTCCGGAGCTGAATCCCTTGCTGCGGGGCAAGGACGGGAAGTTCAGCGTGGGCAAGGCAGCCCTGATCAAGGCCGCGATCGGCGGCGGTTTCTTTGGCTTGCAGTACTGGATGACGAAGACGAATCCTGACAAGAACTACTACAGCTGGGTATCCACTTGACTCAGGTGACCCCAAGATGTAGTGTAGGGCCTGGTGGAGGATTACCCGCGCGACCAACTCGAATTCGAGTCTCACTTTGCGAGCGAGGAGGCTTGCCGCGACTATCTGTTCGCCTTGCGCTGGCCAGAGGGTTTCCGCTGTCCAAGGTGTGGGCATGAGCGCGCTTGGCCGGTGCGCAAAGTGTGGTTCGAATGCGCTCGCTGCGGGCGGCAAACCTCCGTCACCGCCGGCACGATCTTTCAAGACACACGCAAGCCGCTGCGGCTGTGGTTCCGGGCGATGTGGACCATCACCACGCAGAAGAATGGGGCCAGCGCCCTGGGTCTACAGCGCGTTCTGGGACTGGGCAGTTACCAAACCGCCTGGCCTTGGATGCACAAGCTGAGGCGAGCGATGGTGCGCCCGGGGCGGGAGCGATTGACGGGCCTCGTCGAGGTCGATGAGACCTACTGGGGCGCTGAAGAAGAAGGGGTAATCGGCCGGCAGACCGAGCGTAAAGCGTTGATTGCAGTCGCCGCGGAAGAGAGAGGCACCGGGCTGGGGCGCATCCGCATGCAGCGCGTTCAGAACGCCTCGGCGGCCAGTTTGATGCCCTTCGTCGAGGAGTCGGTCGAGCCGGGCAGCGTGGTTGTTACCGACAACTGGTCGGGCTACGATCCGCTCAAGAAGAAGGACTACCAGCGTCGTATCATCTCGATTAACAACCGCCGCGAGCAGGCCTCGCAGCTACTGCCGAGGGTGCACTTGGCGATCTCGCTACTCAAGCGCTGGATGCTGGGCACGCATCAGGGGGCGGTCAGCCACGAGCATCTGGACTACTATCTCGACGAGTTCGTGTTCCGCTTCAATCGGCGCAGATCACGCAGTCGGGGCAAGCTCTTCTACCGCCTTGTGCAGCAGGCCATGGCGGTGGAGCCGACGCCGTACCGCTCGATCGTCGCCGATTGGGACGCTAAGACGCTGTGAGCCCAACTACAAGATGTTGGGGTCACCTGAGTCAAGTGGATACCCGGCCTACTACAAGGCTTTCTCAATCGCGACCGGCGCGGCGGCCGGCGGCCTGGGGGCCGTCGCCGTGCGCAACTATCGCTTGGAATCTCCCTCTCCAAACAAGGCCGCGACTCCGGCGTATCTCGCTCCTAGTAACTAGTATATAGTTTCACTAAAACATACCCACTCTAGGTGACCTCAAGCGACTCGAACTTCCTCCAGCGGTGAACGACTGGAGCGGCGTTGATCTCCGCGATTCCTTTCAGGATTCGTTCCCGAAGCTCCGCCCAGGACTCGACTCGTATTCGCTTTAAGAATGTGCGCGCCATCTTGCCAAACAGCGTCTCGACTATGTTGAGCCAGGACCCGTGGGTGGGCGTATGCACATATTTGAAGCGGTTCGGACGCGTCGCCAAGTAGGCTTTCGTCTCCTTCGATATGTGCGAGGAATGATTGTCCAAGATCAATCGGATCGTGCACTCGTCCGGGTAAAATTGGTCCAGATCCTGGAGCAGCAAGATGAATTCCCGACTGCGGTGACGCCGCTCCACCCGCGCCGTCACCCGACCGCTATGCAAGTCCAGCGCCGCCAGAATCGAGCAAGTTCCTAGACGTTTGTACTCGTAATCGCGAGCCACGCTGGGATGCCGCCCAGGCTTCGGCGGCAGGTCCGGCGCGACGTTGGCGATCGCTTGCACGCCGGGCTTCTCGTCTACCGAAACCGTGATCACCTCCGGCGAGAGGCCGTCGCGAGGGCTTTCATTCTGCCAAGCCACTTCGCGGTAGACCAGCAACACCTGCCGCATCTTGGACTCAAAATCGGGATCGCGACGCTCCAGGTAGTACTTCACCTTCTCTGGATGCAGAGGTTGCTCGGCCAGGATCCGGTGGACGGTCGCCTTAGCCGCTTGGTCCAACGCCGGATAGCCTGCTTCCACGGCATGCCGGCGCACGTGTAGAGCCAGCGCACTGCGGGTCCAGAGTTCGGCGGCGTAACCGAGTTGCTTGGGTTTGCTACAGGCCAAATGCACCACCCAGGCCTTGGCATCGGCGGTGATGAGGGGCTGCTGGGGACGATGATAGGCATCCTTGAGCGCTGCTTCCACGCCCATGGCGAGGGCTCGATCGATCCATTTGCCGACGCTTTTGCGGGTCATCTTCACGGTTCGCATAATCTCGGCAATGGTCTCGCCGGAATGATAACGCCACAGAATCTCAGCCCTCTGCACCTCCCGAACCGGAGCCGTCCGCGAACCACGCAGCCGCTCCAGATGCTGCACCTCTGCGGGGCTGAGTTGCAGCTTGAGACGTTTCTACTTTCCTGCCATGCCTTCAGCCTAGCAGGAACCGTTGCTGTATGAGTATGTTTTCTTGAAACGCTATACTAGAGACGTTCGTCTCACTGGCGCTCTCCGTGTCCCAAGTAATCGGGCCGATTGGAGAGCGCCTTTTTTTCGTGGAGCGCCCCTACCGTCAAGGAATAGGTTCATCGTTCAATAGCGCCAGCGGGTTGTAGGTAAGCAGATCGGCGGCGCGGGCCGCCCCGACCAACTCCGAGACACGGCGGAATGCTTCGAGCAGGTGCGGCGGACGCTTCAGCGGGTCGTGCGCGTCAGAGGCCACGAAGTGCGCCAAACCCTCCTCCACCATGGCGGTGGCCGAGGCTGCACAGCGGCGGCCCATCCGGCCGGAGAGCGAATCGGCCGTGATCTGCAGCAGGCATCCCCGTTGTACCCAGCCAATCAAACGCTCCTTCTGGCTCTGAAGGAACGGATAGCGTTCCGGATGCGCTAGTGTAGGGCACCATAAATACTGTAACTTATATTGGCTTCCCATCGTCTCTATTAACAGGAGGCATGGGATGCGAAGAGCACAACCAGTAACTTTGAACACAGCGCAATGCAAGCAGTTGGACCGCTACGCGCGCGGCCGCCAAGTCGCCGTTCGTCTCGCCCTGCGAGCCAGGATTGTCCTGCTGGCCGCCCACGGTCTCGAGAATAAGCAGATCGCCGCACAGCTCGGTGTCTCGCGGCAGTTGGTGGCCCGCTGGCGCACGCGCTTTCTCGAAAGCGGCATCGCCGGCATTGCAAAAGACGCCCCACGGCCCGGTCGTACACCTGCCGTCTCGAAGCAGAAAGTACAGCAGATCATCCACAAGACCACCCGCGAGAAACCGTCCAACGCCACACACTGGAGCCGCCGCACCATGGCCGCCGCGGCCGGCGTCAGCGCTTCCACCGTGGGACGGATTTGGCGCGCCCATGGCCTCAAGCCCCACCGCGTCAAGACCTTCAAGCTCAGCAATGACCCGCGTTTCGCCGAGAAACTCGACGACATCGTCGGACTCTATCTCAATCCGCCTGAGCATGCTCTGGTTCTCTCGCTCGATGAGAAGTCCCACATCCAAGCCCTCGATCGCACCCAACCCGGCCTGCCGCTCAAAAAGGGACGCGGCCAAACGATGACCCACGATTACAAGCGCAACGGCACGACCACCCTGTTTGCGGCGCTCAACACTCTTGACGGCAGCGTGATCGCCGAGTGCATGCCCCGACACAGCCACCAGGAATGGTTGCGCTTCCTGCGCTTAATTGACCGCCGCACTCCCAAGGACAAACAGCTTCATCTCATCGTGGACAACTATGCCACCCACAAGCATGCCGCTGTGAAGCGTTGGCTCGATCGTCACCCGCGCTTCCACATTCATTTCACCCCGACCTCGGCGTCGTGGCTGAACATGGTCGAGCGATTCTTTCGCGATCTCACCGTCAAGCGCCTGCGCCGCGGCGTGTTTCGCAGCGTGGACGAGCTCGTCGCCGCCATTGACGACTACATCGCCCAGCACAACGAGCATCCCACGCCCTTCATCTGGACAGCGACCGCCTCCGACATCCTCGAGAAAGTCAAGCGCGGACGTGCCGCCCTGCATAAGGTGCAATCTGCTTGACGCACTACACTAGAACCGGAACGTGGCCGCGGTCGATGAACATGCCCAGCACGTGCTCGACGCTCGGCGGTGCGGACTGCGGCATAAACTCGACCAGCACGTAGCGGCTGCGGTTGAGGGTGTATCTTTTCGGGTCCTCGAAGAACAACCGGACCGACTCGTCGTTCAGTTGCAACTCGCACCCGCCGAAGAGAGTGAAACCCTCGGGGATCTGCGATTCCATCCACTCCAGACGCTTGGCTGTTTTCTCGCTGTCGAAGGGGTAGCGAAAACTGCAGTGCGGCGTGGCGACGGCAGCCATCGTGCCGGCCGTATAGGCCGCGATGGCCATTTGTTGGGCAATCTCGGGAGTCTTCGGGCCGTCGTCGAGTCCAGGAAGAAAATGGGCGTGAATGTCGATGAATCCTTTGACGCCCATCCAGGCGGGCAGCTTCGGCTCCGGCAGTGAAACTGGCGCTGGCGCTGGGGCGGCGGCGGGAACGAGTGGCTGGAGTTCGCTGAATAAGCCCTGTTGAACGGGTGCGCGGGCGGACCTCGACATTGCTGAGTTCTATCGTCGGTTTTCCGGCTTGGCTGGAGATCTGGGGTGGCGAGGGGACGGCGCGGGCTTGGGAAACGGGGCTAAAGACCCTGCTGGGCGCTGTCGATCCTTGCTGGCGGGGGTCTGGTGTCGATTGCGCCGCGGGTTGGACGCGATCGTGAGTTCCTAGCGAGCAATGCAAGCGAGAGAAGCACACATGGAGGGGAGACCCCGCGAAACTAACAGCAAGCAGCGGCGTAGGCTAAGCGTGTCGGTCAAGGCCGCCCTCGACCGGACCCTCGCCGCTGTTCTGCTAGTCATTCTGGGGCCGCTGATTCTGCTTATCGCTTTGGCGATTCGAATCACGATGGGGAGTCCAGTTCTTTTCCGGCAGGAGCGCTTGGGCCGCGATGAGCGGATCTTCACAATCAATAAGTTCCGCACGATGGACCAGCGTCCCGGCCTGCCCGACGTCGAACGCTTGACTCCGCTCGGGCGCTTCCTGCGCCGCACCAGCCTCGACGAGCTGCCGCAGCTTCTCAACATCGTGGAGGGCGAGTTAAGCTTCGTCGGGCCGCGTCCGCTGCTTGTCCGCTACAGGCCCTTCTACACCGACGGGGAACGCCGCCGGCACCAGCTCACGCCTGGACTCACCGGCTGGGCCCAAATTCACGGACGCAACCAAGTGCGCTGGAACGAGCGGCTGGCCCTCGACGTTTGGTACGTCGACCACTGGTCGTTGCTGCTGGATGCGCGGATTGCCTGGCGGACCGTCAACTACGTGCTCGGCAGCCACGGCGTCGAGTTGGCCCCGAGCGAGAGCATGGACGACTTTGATGTCGAGCGCGCCCGTGGAGGTTCGGCGTGAGGTGCGCGGCGTGAGGGCGCCGCCGTGAGAGTGCGCCCGGCGCGGCCGGGGGAAGGCTCGCTCGTGGCGGAGTGGATTCGAGCCTCCCTTCCTCCGGCGGTCGTCGAGATGACCATTTGGGCCTCGCCGCGCGTAGACCGTTACGTGGAAGAGCACCTCGCGGCCGGTCCGGATAGCGCCGAGACCGGCTACTACCTGCTCGAGATCGATGGAGCCAAGCCGGCGGGCATCGCCGAGTTCCGGGTCGTTGATGGCACCGGTTTCTTGAACCAGATCTATGTTGCGCCCGAGCACCGAGGTCGGTCGCTTGGTCGGCTTCTCTTGCATGACGCCGCGGGCGATTGGACGGCGCGCAAACGGGCCTCGGCGGTCATGCTGGATGTCGAGGTCGAAAACCGGCGCGCGTACCGCTGGTACGAGCAGCTTGACTTCCGGCCTTTGACGGATGTCTTCTGGCAGGTCGCGCCGCTTCGCTCCCCCACGGTCGCAGCGGGGGAGATCGCCGGCGAAACGGAGGCGGAGCAGCGACAACGTCAATGGGGGTTTTCCCGCTTCAGCGTTCAGACACCGGCTGGCTGCTCCCCGGGGGGCTGTTATGAGGTGGGCCGGTTGCCGGCGGGGTTTTTCCGCCTCGACAACGTAGATGCGTGGCGGGACGACGCCCTACACGCCGCGTTGCATCGGCTCGATCCCGTATGGCGCATCCTGCTCCTCACGTCGGATGCGCAATCTGATCTCGAGACGGTCCGCCACAGCCGGCGGATGTCGGTCGACGCGGCGCTGATGATGGGAAGGCTTGCCCCCAGTAGATCACGGGCCCGCAAGTTGCGAAACGGAGCCCCGAACGCCAGTGAGGGGTCAATCGCCCGCCGGTGACTCTGCGGCTTCGAGGCCGTCACCAGCGTTCCAGGCAGGACCGCTCAATACGGCGAGAACCCGACCGTCTTGCTCTCTTTTTCGACCCAGAGGTTAGGGTGCACCTGGCCGTTGATCTCGAGCGTGATGATCACGCCTGACGTCTGGTCATAGGAACGGCCCAGGCCGAAATCCTCCACCTTGCCGAGCGGGCTCTCGGGGCCCCAGTCTTCGATAAACTCTTCGTACGGATAGAAGCGGCAAGGGTCTTCAAGCGAGCATCCCCAGTAGCTGTAGGCGTCCTCGTAGTCGCCGGCCTTGAGGGCGTTCAGAAAACGGCGCGTCTGGAGTTCCTCCCGCCAATTGCGGAAGAAGACGTGATAGATTAGCCCGAGCGCCACGCTGATGAGCAGGAGCGCCACGAGGGTCTTGAAGAACCTCTCGCGGCGGGCGTCATCTCGTCCGTATTCGTCGAAGTAGGCCATCGACCCTCACCGCGGAGTGATCACCGGACAAGGCACCCGACAAGGTGGAGTGCGACCCTGGCCGGCTGGCGGCGGTCTGCCTGCGCGTCACGGGCTGACCGGGTGGGCCTTGTCGTACGCCGCCACGACTTCGTTGGTGAAGTCGAGAGCCGGCGAGAAGTAAATCGTGCTGCTGATGTCAACCACCAGATCCAGATCCTTTTCTTGGGCCACTTGGTTAACGATCGCGCGCAGGCGCTGATTGGCTGCCTGCAGAATCTCGTTGCGCTCGTAGTCGGTGTCGGTCTGGAGATCCTCTTGCAGGCGCTGCGCCTCGCGCTGCTTGCGCTGGCCTTCGGTCTGCAGTTGCAACCCGGCATCGCCGGTAGCGGTCTGAAGCTTCTTCTGGATTTCCTCCAACTCCTGCGAGAGCTTGTTGAGCTCGTCATAGCGAGGCTGGAACGTGGCCTGCATCTGCTCGGCCTTCTTCTTGATTTCGGCGGTGCCCTCCAGCGCCTGGCGGACATCGATGATTCCTACCGTGAACTGCGCCATCAGCGCGGAAGGTACGGCCATCGCGGCAGCCAGGAACAGCAGGGCAGTCACTCGTTTCCTATGCATCTTTGAAACGGCTCCTATCTTGAATCGCTTTTGTGCGTTGAGTCTGAAACCACATTGTGGCATGGAACAAAGGCCCGCTACCACCGGAGTAAGTAGTTGGCCGTACTGGAGATCACTTTCAAGCTGGTTTGAGTGGCAACGAAGGAGCGTTTGGGGCAAACCCCAATCAAGCGGCTACTTCGAGATGTCGTTGTACATCACGAACACGAACACGAGCATCAGGAAGAGAAACCCAGCCTGGACGATCCGTTCCTTGATGGCGATACTGATGTCTCTTCGGATGAAGGACTCGAGCAGCAACATCGTAATCATACCCCCGTCCAGAATCGGAATCGGCAACAGGTTGAAGATGCCGAGGTTCACGCTGATGAGAGCCATGAAGGCAATCAAGGCCGGCCAGCCGGCCCGCAGAGCGTTGCCGGCGTGGCGCGCGATGCCCACGGGCCCTTCGATGGATTTCGGAGACATCCGCGCCTCGACCAGCCCCTGCAGAAAACGAAAAACCAGCGTGGCGTAGATGGCGTTTCGCTGCAGCGAGGCTTGGGTTGCGTCGGCGAAGCCCAGACGGCTCTCAATCACTTCGTAGTCCGGGTCCATTCTCATGCCGATCCGCCAAGCGTCGCCGATCTCCTCCGACTTGTCGAAAACGGGGCTGAATTCGAGGACCTGCGTCCTACCGTCCCGCCGTACTTCGAACCGGCCCTCCTTGCCTCCGTTCTCCTGAACCAGCTCGGGGACGTGCGCGACGCAGGCGGCCTTCTGTCCGTTGACCGAGAGCAGGTAGTCGCCGCGTCGCAAACCGGCGCCGGCAGCCGGAGAACCCTCCTCAGTGCTGTCGACCCGGACCGCGCTCGCCATATGCCAGCCGGCGGATCCCCCGCCTCTGCGGTCCTCCTCGATGCTTACCGGCAAGCGGAGTTGATTGCCGGCCCTGTTAATGGTGACCTCCACGGTTGAGTTCACGGCGGTCACTTCCGTCAGACTCACCGATTCCCACGTGGGTGTCTCGCTGCCGTTGATCGCCTGGATCACATCCCCCGGTAGGATACCCGCCCGGGCGGCCGGGGAGTTCTTGGCAACGAACGCAATTTCGGGCTCCTCATCCAGAAACGCGTACTTCTCGTAGTGCGCCATGAACAGGCCCGTGAGCAGCACGATCGCCAGGCCAAAGTTGAACATCGGCCCCATCACGGCGATTATCATGCGCTGCCAGCGCGGTTTCGCCATGAAGTCGCGGTCGTCGGTGGGCGGCTCGCCGGGGTGCTCGCCCGCCATCTTCACGAAGCCACCGAGCGGCAGGAGGCAGACCTTGTAGTCCGTCTCGCCCCGCCTGAACCCGAACAGCCGCGGACCGAACCCGAAGGCGAACGCTTCCACCTTGACGTCGAAGGACCGCGCGGCGAGGAAGTGTCCCAGTTCGTGGATCAGCACCATCACGCCCAGCACTAAGATGAAGCCGACTATGTTGACGAGGTAGTCCATCTGGGATCCGTGTGGGGCGGGTGGCTCGGGCCGGGGCTAGGGAGCGACTCTAACGCTGAGTTGATCGACCATCCGGGCGGCGATCTCGCGGGCTTCGCGATCGATTTCCAGTATCTCTCGAATCGACGCCGCGCCACGTCCGTCGGTTTCCTCCAGCGTCCCCTCGACCACCCGAGCTAGAGCCGGGAAGGGGATTCTGGAGTCGAGGAACGCGGCTACGGCAACTTCGTCGGCTGCATTCAGGACGCAACCGGCCGCGCCGCCCGCCTCGAGAGCCCGGTAGGCCAAACCCAGCATCGGGAACTTCGCCCAGTCCGGAGGCTCAAACTCCAATTGTCTCATACTGCCCCAATCGAGTCGCCGCTCCGGGGGACCGTCGCGTCGCTCGGGGTAGAACAGTGCATACTGGATCGGCAGTTTCATGTCGGCTGGGGCGAACTGAGCCACCACCGAGCCGTCTTTGAACTCAACCAGCGCGTGAACGATCGACTGCGGATGCACCAGGACATCAACCTGGCGCGGACCGAACCCGAACAACCGGCAGGCCTCGATGACCTCGAAGCCTTTGTTCATTAGGGTCGCGGAGTCGATGGTAATGCGGTCGCCCATCTTCCAGGTGGGGTGTTTCAGGGCCTGGGCGGGCGTGACGTTCTCGAGCTCGGCGGCGGGCGTGGTACGAAAGGGCCCCCCCGAGGCCGTCAAGATGAGCTTCGCCACCTCGTCGTGCCGGCCCGCCCGCAGGCATTGGTGGACACCGTTGTGTTCGCTGTCGACCGGCAGAAGCTCGGCACCCGAGCGGGCGACCTCGGCCATCACAAGATCTCCGGCGACGACCAGAACCTCTTTATTCGCAAGCGCCACGCGCTTGCCGAGCTTGACCGCCTCGAAGGTGGCTTCCAACCCGGCTACCCCCACGGCGGCGGATACGACGATGTCGGGATCGGTGGAAACAACCGACGCCAGGTTGCCTTCGGGACCGTGGTGGATCTCGGGGTGGTAGTCGCCTGCCTCTTGCTCGATTCTCGCGGCCAATTGATCGCGGCCGGCCGGGTCAGTTACTGAGAGCAAGGCCGGCCGGAACTCGAGGGCCTGGCTCAGAAGCACGTCTACGTTGTTCCCGGCTGTGAGGGCGGCCACTTCGAAGGCGTCACCGCTTTCGCGGATTACCTGGAGCGTATTGCGCCCGATCGAGCCGGTCGAGCCTAGGATCGTGAGGCGTTTCATCGGGCCAAGCCGCGCAAAGCTCTAGTCAACCTAGCATAGCGGTTGTCGTCGGGATGGCCTTCAGGACGCTACGCTCTACCTGGCACCTGTGGTTGGGTCGAGCGAACGTACCAACAGCTGGCGGTGCGTTTGCGCCGCAAGTGTTGATGAGCTGTGGGAGAGGAGGGGAGCCGGGGAGGTTACTAATGTTTCAGGGGTCTTTGGTTGAGGTTAGTCTCGCTTTGGTGGGGGTTGCCTCCCCGGCTTTCCTAGAATATACCAAAGTTCATAGGATAGCGCAACCCCTCTCCGAAATTTTATAGATCGCCAACGTGACATCACATACACGCAGTTCTGGCCGTGGCCTCCGGAAGGCTCCGATGTAGGCTTGGGAATACCCGGCACCATCCCCGATATGAATCCGAAGCGTATTGTTTTCAGTCGGATGGATACAAGATCGGTACTGCGGCAGCGGTGAGCCCTAGCCGGGCGGGCCGGCATTAGTTACACCTAAACTCTTCTTGCGATATCTCACCCAGCCACCGAATATAGGATTCCGTAGCCTGTCGATCGGCTACTTCTTGACCACGACACCGGCCCAATCCTCGACCAGCGTGACCGCTGAGCACAGGTCATCGTCTCCGTGGCCTCGCGCAATGCTGGCACCGAACAGCTCGTGGACCTGCGCGGTCGAGGGCAGAGGCACCTCCAATTCGCGGCCCGACTCAAGCATTAGCGTGATGTCCTTGTACATCCACTTGAGCGGGAAGGCGGCCTTGAAGTCGCGCTTGAAGATGTAGGGCGCTTTGAAATTGATCAGGCCCGCTTTGGCGGCGCTGGCATCGAGAATCTCGAGCATCTGCTGCGGGTCGACGCCGGCCTTGGTCGAAAGTACGATGCCTTCGATGAAGCCTTGCAGCATGTTGGCGAGAATCAGGTTCTGCGACAGCTTGGCGTGAAGGCCCATCCCCTGGCGGCCGCAGAAGAACAGTGTCTTGCCCATGGGTTCGAAGTACTCGCGTACGCTTTGGAAGACCTTCTTGCTGCCACCGATCATGAAGGTGAGCGTGCCGCCGATGGCGCCGGGCGTCGAGCCGGTGCAAGGCGCGTCGAGGTAGTGTGCTTTTTTCTTCTGCAAGGCTTTCGCGATGCGGCGCGCGACGGTGGGCGCGATGGTGCTCGCGTCGGCTACGACTGTTCCAGCCTTGATGCCCTCGATAACGCCGTTCTTGCCCGTGAGCGCGGACTCGGACATCTCCGAGTCGCCGACACACAAGAAGATGCAGTCGGCGAAGCGGCCGACCGCCTTCGGCGAGGCGCAGTAACGGGCGTTCTTGTAGCGCGCGGCCAGCTTTCGGGCCTTCTCGGACGTGTGGCTCCACACCGCCACGTCGTGCCCAGCCTTCAATAGATTCTTCGCCATCGGGCCGCCCATCAGCCCCAGTCCTAAGAAACCAAGTTTTGCCATGAACCCTCTCCTAACTGGCCAAGGGCTACGCCCCCGATATCCCAACGGAACCCGCGAACCGAAAAGTAGGGTCACAGCATGCTGTGCCCGTGTTCGGGTCAAGTCGCACGTTCGAAGCCGCCGGGCACGGCATGCCGTGCCCCTACGTTGCCGGATGTACGACCACCGCCAAAGTTTTCAATTGTACGCTTTCGAGCGCCTGTGAGACAATGTGCCCGCTTAAGACCTGAGGTTCTGGAGTCCCGGTGAGACCTTAAGTCTGGCACCAGGGTCTGTCGACAAGGTTAAGACTCTAATCGCTGGGAGCAGTCGACGCCCCGTGAGGGATGCAACTTCTCGAAGCCTTCGACAGAGAACCATGAACTGGCCTGCACAGCTCGCTGAACTCGGCCAAGCCTTCTCATGGCTAGCGTGGTCTCTGGTCGCTCTGTTCTTGTTTCTGACCTTGCGGCTGCTAATGCCACGTTTCGACCGACTCTTGGTGGTCTTAAATTCCGCACTCCACCGATTGATCCTCGAAACGAAGAGCGTCAGGATCGATCTGCGAGGTCGTCAAGACCGCAAGGCCGGCTTCTGGGACCACCGCTGATTAGTTTCGCGACCGAGAGCCGTGTTGAAGCCCAATGATAATGTCCCCTTGAGCGCCCAATAGAAATGTCCCCTACTCTGAGGCTCCGAAGGAGGAGCCGAGAGTGGGAAGGACATGGATGAGTGCCAAGGAGTTGAGGCGCGGCGAAGTGCTGAGCCGAGTGAAACGAGGGGAACTGAAGTTGACCGAAGCCGCCGAGCTGCTGGAGGTCAGCTACCGCCATGCGAAGCGTCTGAAGAAGCGTTACCGTGCGGGCGGGGCCAAGGCTTTGGTGCACGGTAACGTCGGCCGTGCTTCGAACCGAGCCGATCAGAAGCGACGCCAGCAGGTTCTCGAGTTGGTGCGCGAGAACTATGCGGGCGAGGGGCACGAGCGCTTCGGGCCGACGCTGGCGTCGGAACATCTGGCAGCCGACCACGGCCTGGAAGTGCCGCGCGAAACACTGCGGCGCTGGATGCTCGCCGCGGGTCTGTGGAGCCGCCGTCGCAAGCGCCAACCGCATCGCACCCGGCGCCAACGCAAAGCGCACTTCGGCGAGCTGATTCAACTCGACGGTTCGCACCACCACTGGCTGGAAGAACGCGGCCCGAAAGCCTGTCTGATGAACTTCGTCGATGACGCGACCGGTGTGGCGCTGTGCCGTTTCTCGGACCAGGAAACGACCTGGGCCGCGGCCGATCTGCTCGCAGCCTGGGTACGTCAACACGACGTTCCCAAGGCGTTGTACTGCGACTGGAAAAACGTCTACCAGCGCCAGCCGACGTCGCGGGAAGCGCTGGCAGGCATCAAGCCCGAGACGCAGTTCGGGCGCATGTGTGCCAAGCTCGGCATTACGATCATGGCGGCTTCCTCGCCGCAAGCCAAGGGCCGAGTGGAGCGCCATCACGGCACGCACCAAGACCGCCTGATCAAGAAGATGCGGCTGCGCGGGATCGTCGAGTACGAGGCGGCGAACCGTTATCTCGACGAGGAGTACCTGGCCGAGCACAACGAGCGCTTCGCCTGTGAGCCGGCGGCGGCAGCGGACTTTCACCAGGCGCTCCCCCGCGGCACCGAGCTGCGAGGGGTGTTCTGTTGCGAGTACGAACGGGTGGTGAGCAACGACCGGGTGGTGCGTTTCGAGAATCGTTGTTTGCAGTTGAAGCCGAAACGCAACCAGGGCGTGGGGGCGGGGGCACGGGTGACGGTCCAACAGTGGCGCGATGAGAGCTTGCAGGTGAGGTTTGACGGGCACGAGATCGAGCACGACGTGATCGCCACGCCGACGCCACAGCTGCGGACGAAGCCAGCACCACAGCAGCGTCCGGGGGGCGGGCGCAAGCCGGCGGCGGACCACCCCTGGCGGCGAGCTGTGTTACGGAAAAAACGGGCTGCGAATACATAAGAGGGCTGTGGAAATGCCGGGTCGGATGGAAAGCGTGGAAAATCTATCGAGGCAGCAGTACCGGGTTCGAGGAGCGGTGGATGGTTTTCCACCCTTCCCACCGCCCCTTGGAAATCGCTACGCGATTCCCACAGTTCCACAGCCCCGACGACGACGATATCTCTCCTACGAACAAGAAACACAAGGGGACACTTCTATCGAGCTACCGAGGGGGACATTTCTATTGGGCGTTGACATCGCGACCGAGAGCCTTTGAGACCATCGAGCCCCTGTGAGACAATGGGGCTCCCATGAGACCTAAGGTTCTCGTGACAAAGCGCGTGTATCCCGAGGCCGTCGAATACCTGCGCGAACGGGTGGACATCGAGTACAACGAATCCGACGAGAGCCTGGCCCCAGAGGGGCTACTCGCGCGTATGGCGGGCAAAGACGCCGCGGTCAGCCATCTCACCGACAAGTTTACGGCCGAGGTGATGGACAAGCTGCCGAACCTCAAGGCGATTTCAAACGTCGCCGTCGGCTTCGACAACATCGATACTGAAGCCGCGACCGCGCGCCAGATCGCTGTCAGCAATACGCCCGACGTCTTGACCGACACGACCGCCGACTTCGCGTTCACGTTGTTGATGGCGGCGGCGCGACGCGTGGTCGAGGCCGACAAGTTCCTGCGGGCGGGTCGCTGGAAGCAGTGGGCGATTGATCTGATGTGCGGGCAGGACATTCACCATGCCACGCTGGGCGTCCTCGGCATGGGCCGCATCGGGCAGACCGTGGCGCGGCGCGGACGTGGATTCGAGATGCGCGTGCTCTACAGCGACGTCGTCCAGGCCAAGCCGGAAATCGAGCAGGAACTGCGACTGGAGTACGTTCCCATCGAAACGGTGCTGCGTGAGTCGGACTTCATCAGCGTGCATGTACCGTTGCTGCCGGAAACGTGCGGGCTCATCGGCGCCCCGCAACTGCGGCTGATGAAGAAGACCGCCATTCTGATCAACACGTCCCGCGGACCGGTGGTCGATGAGGCCGCATTGGCCGACGCGCTCGAAAGCGGTGAAATCGCCGCCGCCGGACTCGATGTGTTCGAGCAGGAGCCGGAGGTCGGGCCGCGGCTGCTCGCTCTCGATAACGCGGTCCTCGCGCCGCACATCGCCAGCGCGTCGATTCGCACGCGAACTCAGATGTGCATAATGGCCGCCGAAAACGTGGTGGCCGCGCTGGAGGGGAAGCGTCCGCCGAATCTGGTCAACCGCGATCTGTTCGACGAAGCGGCCGACGGCTGAGGCGCCGCTGACTAAGGAATCTGCGACTACGATTCGTTCCCTCGTGCATCCGCCCGTCCGTGCGATCGCGGGCCGGTCAACTGATTCGATCGAGATCCTCCCATGAAAGACGAATTGCGGCGACTGTTTCTCTCCACCCTCGACGAGTTGTCCCTCGACCGGCACATGCCGCAAAAGGTCGTCTGCCGGGACGGCGTGCTCGAGGTCGGCCGTGACCGCATCGAGCTGGCGCCGTTCAAGAAGATCCTGGCGGTGGCGATCGGCAAGGCCGCTTTCCCGATGGCGCGCGAGATGGCGCGCATCGTCGCGCCGCGCTTGTTGTCGGGCATCGCGGTCAGCTCGGTTCCGCCCCCTGAGGCGCAGGCCTATTTCATCACATACCAGGGCGGGCATCCCTACCCCAACGAGCAGAGCGTCTATGCAGCCGACGTGACGCTGGAGTTCCTGAGCGACCTCAAGCCTCACCACTTGGTGATCTACCTCATCTCGGGCGGAGGCTCGGCAATCTGCGAGAAGCCCGTCTCGGACGACATCTCGCTCGACGACCTGCGGGAGTTCTATCGCTTGCTAGTCACCTGCGGGGCCGACATCGTCGAGATGAACGTGCTGCGGAAACACTTCTCCGCAATCAAGGGCGGACGGCTGGCCGTGCAGGCGCATCCGGCTCGGCAATTGACGCTCTACGTTTCCGACGTGCCGCCCGATAAACCCTCGTCTGTCGCTTCCGGGCCGACGTTGCCGGACGAGTCGACTGTAGGGGATTGCTACGAGATCGTCGAGCGGCGCGGTCTCATCGAGCGACTGCCCGCCTCGATCCGCGGTTTCTTCCACGACCGGCGTATCCCCGAGACGCCCAAGCCGGATAGCGAGGCGTTCCAGGGCAACTCGTGGCATTGCCTGCTCGACAACCAGCACGGCGTCGACCGATTGACCGTGCAGGTGAAGTCGATGGGCTGGGCGGTCGAGTCCGACCTCTCGGTGGACGACTGGGCACTCGAAAAAGCCGTCGACCACCTGCTGGCGAAGCTGGAGCAAAGCAAGCGGGCAAATCCCGGCGCGACCGTCGCCGTCTTGAGCGGCGGCGAGTTGAGCTGGCCGGTGACCGGCGACGGACAGGGCGGGAGGAATCAGGCGTTCGTGCTCGAATGCGCCCGTAGGATCGCCGGGAAGAATATCGCGGTCGTCAGCGCCGGCACCGACGGCGTCGATGGCAACTCACCCGCGGCGGGAGCGATGGCGGACGGGTCCACGCTGGCCCGAGCCCGCGAACTGGGTATGGACGCCGAAGACTACCAACGACGCTCCGACTCCTACCGCTTCTTCCATCGTCTTGAGGACGACCTAACGACTGGACCCACGGGCAACAACGTCCGGGACTTGCGGCTACTGGTCGCTTGGTGATGGGTGGTCTGGAAACCGGGAAAGACCGAACTACGCACGGCGGGCAAAGCCCCGCCTGGTTCCGCCAAACGGAAACGCGAACGGGGCATGCCCGCCAGCGGTGCCCGTCTTCCGTAAGCGCACGGGGAGAGCGGTCGCGCCCGCCGCGGTGCGAGATCTGCTCTTGCGAGCCGAACGGTGAAACTCCTCGATGCAGGGCGCCTTGGCACCCCTGACAACGGGGAGGAGCGGTAGTTTCTACGAGCGCCTTCCTAGCTAGTCGCGCCCGTTACATCAACAGCTTGCAGGCCCTTCGGACCTTCCGTCACTTCGAACTCTACTTGCGAGCCCTCCTGAAGGGTGCGGTACCCCTCGCCCGAGATGGCCGAGAAGTGCACGAAAACATCATCGCCGCTGGAGCGCTGGATGAACCCATACCCCTTGGCGTCATTAAACCACTTAACTGTACCTTGCTCTCTCACTACAAAATCTCCTGTTCGTCGAAACACTGTTGCAAGTTCTCGGCTGTCTCGGCCCATCACCCGCCAACCCGGTAGGAAGCGATCGGATTCGAGCCGAGCATCCTTTGGGCCCACAGGGAAAGGTTGAGTAGCGGTTTGAGAAACCAACAGTTCATCTATTATCGCACACAAACGAAGGCCAAATGGCCCTCACGGGACCCCGTCAAGATACTTTGTTCGTCAACCTACCGCAATCCGGAGAGCGCAAGACTCTAAGGTTTTCCCTCTTAATATGGCAGAAAAAAACGGAATGTCTTGCAGATACAGATACACCGAACCCGAAACGGGTTGCCGCGCATGAGCCCCATTGCGTTGATGCCGAACGCGAGTGCCGTGGGCTTCACGCCGCGCAAATCCGTCGCGCCTCCCGCTCCAGCTATGTTCTAATTCGGGCGCTCCAGGGTGGTGAACATAGTCGCCACGCTTGCAGTTTCAGCTCACGATAGCTCAGAATGTCCCTTTTTGCCACCGGGCCGGCGGCGGCGCACGCAGCGGCGTGAAAGAGGCGGGCGCCCTTTGCCGAGGAAATGGTCCGAGTACGCGCGGTGACCCACACTGAACCCATGCGATACCAATTCCTCATCGACACCTACGAAACCGAGCGTCTCAAGGTGCTCAGCGTCTGGAGCATGTTCGGCGACGACGACCTGCCGCTCCGTCCCCACCCGAGCGACCGGCGCGGTCGCAGCTTACACGAGCAGATGGTGCACCAACTGGTCAGCGAGGACCTGTGGTTTCGTACGATCCTCGGTATTGACGTCGGCGCCCCTCCCCTGCCCGCCGAGGAAACGCGCTCAGGCTTCATCCGCCGCTACGCCGAAGCCTCCGGCAAGCGCTTGGAAGTGCTTCGAGCCACCAAGGAGGACTGGTGGGAAAGCGAGGTTGCCTTCTTCGATACCCGCCGCGGTCGCGCCTGGGTGATGGTGCGGCGCATCGCGCACAGCTCACACCATCGCGGCCAACAAATGGCCATGTTGCGCATGGTCAACCGTGACCTGCACAGCACCTACGGGCCGACGGCCGATACCGGCTGGCTGATGCAGAATGACGCCCCCGTGATCTACCCCTACGGCAGCCTCGACGATTTACTAGCCGGGGAGGTTGAAGGAGGCCGCAAGACTGCTTTACCAGGCCCGGGCGACAAGCCGCCGACAGAGAGGCCGTGAGATCCGAGCAAAGACGGCATCGCAGGGGTTCGCGGGTTGGTCCGTTCACGCGTTGCAGCGTGACCTCGACAGCTTGCGGTTTCTGGGGGGAGATGATCACCTTGCGATCAGCAGTCTGGTAGCCATCCAATGACGGGCGAAAGCCGTAGACCCTCGGCGGTAATTCCAGTTCGGTGGGCGCCGCGCCGCGCCGGTCGCCGCCGTTCAGTACGATGGCGGCGCCTACGGCGTTGTCTCGACCACCATCGTGCCTCGCACGGGATCTCAGGGCCGTAAAGTAAACGGGATGTGTTGGAGTTGGTCTGCTTCGATCAGCACCCTTTGCTCAGCGGAACCGGCGCCTGCTTTCTCGACGCGAATCACGTGGTACCCGGGAGAAAGCTGCAGCTGGGCGTTGGTTCTTTCATCTCTCTTTTTCCCGTCGACGAATACGTCCGCCCCGGCCGGACGGCTGACGATCAGAGCGGTGCCGGTGATGGCAACTAACTCGAGACTCAGTTCCCGAGGGTCCGAACCCACTTCGAATGACTTTTGATAGGGACGAAAGCCCGCCGCACTGGCCAACGCCGAGTGGGGCCCCGGCCGCAGATCGAGCGAACACGGGGAGGTGCAGGTCAAGTCTGAATCCCGGTCCACCGTAATGCGGACGTTCGCGGGTTGGCTGGAGAACGTCACCTGCACCGGTGGAGCCCGACGCCGCGGAGCGGGGGCGACCGGTGCCGGAGGGACGGTCTCCACGGGCTCTGCGGGTGCAACGCTCCCTGATTCAGCGCTTTCACTGCCGGACGTTGACACAGTCGAAGCTGCGTCGGTGGCACCCGAACCGGCCGCACTGCCACCGGCTTGGGCGATGCTGGGGGGACTCGCCGGCGATGGCGGCACCGAGAACAATGCAGGCGCGCCTTCGGGTTGGGACTGCCCCGAGCCCGTCAGGTCGAAGACCACCAAATTGGCCAGGTCCAACGGATCATCGAGAAGCCAAGGGTTCTTCGCCACCATCCCCGCACTGAGACCGAGCAGTACCGCCGCCGGTACCAACAACCAAAGCCACGAGCGTCGCCGGCGCGCGGGCTCGGCTGCGACCCCGGGTGCTTCCTCCTCCGCGACAGCCGGCTGGGCCGCCATCGCGTGCGACGGCAGAGGGGGCAGCGGGGCTTTCGGCGCCGCGGCAACGGGTGCGGTTCGCTCGAATTCGGTGGCTTCCGGAGCCGGCCTCACCGCCATCACTGGCGCGGTCTCGCCGAGGTCCGTTGCTTGGGGTGGCAGCGTAAGGGGCTGCGGCGCTTTCACGGTCGTTGATACCGCGCCGCCCGATGCCTCGGCCCACCCTTCGCACGGTGCCCTGAACGCGTCCGCGAACGCCATGCAGGAATCGAAGCGATCCTCGGACGCCTTGTGGAGCGCCCGCAGCACGACCTGCTCAAGCGCCTCGGGAACCTTGTCGTTGACCTCCCGCAGCGGCACGGGATCGTCGGAAACGATCTTGAAGATCACCGCGGTCAGGTTGTCGCCGGGGAACGGCTTCTTGCCCGTCAGTAACTCGTAGGCCATCACGGCGAGAGAGAACTGGTCCGAGCGGCCGTCGACCGGGTCACCACGTACCTGCTCAGGCGACATGTAGCTCGGCGTCCCCATCACGGTGCCGGTCTGGGTCAGGTTCGACGAGGCAATGCGCGCAATGCCGAAATCAGTGACCTTGACCCCACCCTGTGGGGTGATCATCATGTTGGCGGGCTTGATATCGCGGTGAACGATCTCGCGCCCATGCGCATAGTCGAGAGCAGCAGCGGTCTGCTCGATAAACCCGGCCAGGAAGGCAGCGTTCAGAACTTGGCCTTCCTCCATCATCGCTTCGAGGGTCCGGCCCTCGACGAATTCCATCGAAATGTACGCGAGGCCGCCCTCTTCGTCGATGTCGTATATGGTAACGATGCCGGGGTGGGACAGCCGTCCGGCCGATTGCGCTTCGCGGAAGAGCCGGTCCTTCAGCGCCTGTGTCTCGTCCGGCGCGGCCTGATCGGCCAGCCGAATGATCTTGATCGCGACGTCGCGTCCGATGCGGGGGTCATGGGCCTTGTAGACGATGCCCATCGCCCCCCGGCCGAGTTCGCTGATGATCTCGTAGCGTCCAATGCTCGCCATGCGCCGGGGGAGTCCTGACTTCCTACTACTTTAGCAGAGCCTTGCTAGATCTCCCTGCCGCGGCGGGGCGTTCGACGGCCCGGACGGCGAGTCGGTGGAAGGCACCAGCACCGGATCTTTGGGGCTGGCTCGTCCCGTCAATGGGTCCCACGGTTGGTAGTGTCTGAGTTTCATCTTCACCCGTTCCATGTGCGCTTCCTGCGGCAACGAAGCGGCCACCTTCAGGCAGCCTCCAGGCGGCTTCCGCGCGAAGCGCAGGGTAGACCCGCTATTTACGGCCGGTTCGGCGGTCGCAGGTATGCTGGAAGGGCGTTGTGAACGTCGCCCGCCGGTAAGCGTCGTTACATCCGTACCAACCGCCGTGCGCTATGATCGCACCCAACGGGGCTCTTCCCTGGGGAGAAGACGATGTCTGCCGGCAAGCGGTCGGGTCACCTGACGGAAGTTCATCTCTATGTCGGAACCCGCAAGGGCGGGTTTCTCTTCCGCAGTAATCGGCGGCGCAAGCGCTGGCGAATTGATGGCCCCTTCTTCGCCGGTTGGGAAGTAAACCACCTGGCTCCCGACTTGCGTACGGGACGGGTCTGGGCTTTGCCGCCAAGCGCGGCCTGTCGATCGGACGCGTCTGGAACGTGGCGCCAGACCGCGACTCGCGCCCAAAAACCCTGTGGTGCGGCGTCGATCCTGCCGGGCTGTTCCGCACCGACGACGGGGGAAAGAACTGGTACGAAGTCGAGGGCTTGACGCGCCACCGAAGCCGCAAGATCTGGCAGCCCGGCGGCGGTGGACTCATGGTGCACACGATCCTCCCCGATCCCGCGCAACAAGGCCGCATCTACGCCGCCATCTCGGCAGCGGGCTGCTTCCGCAGCGACGACGACGGCAAGTCATGGCGCCCGATGAACCGCGGCGTCGTCGCCGACTTCCAGCCCGACAAGTACCCCGAGGTCGGCCAGTGTGTTCACAAGATGGTTGTACACCCTGACCTGCCCGGGACGCTGTTCCAGCAAAATCACTGTGGCGTCTACCGCAGCGACGATTCCGCCGAGAACTGGACCGACATCTCCAAGGGCGTCCCGTCGCAATTCGGATTCCCTATCGCCGTGCATCCGCACGCGCCTCGAACGATCTACGTCGTTCCGGAGATCGGTCCGGAGACGCGGTACGTGCCGAACGCCTGCTTCGCCGTGTATCGCTCGCGCAACACAGGCAAGAGCTGGCGCAAGCTGACGCGCGGGTTGCCGGGAAAGCACGCCTACGTTCACGTGTTCCGCGACGCCATGACAACGGACTCTTGTGAGGACGCGGGGATCTACGTCGGTACCTCGGGCGGCGAGATCTTTTTTTCGCGAGATGGCGGCGACCACTGGGAATTGCTCCACGCCCAGTTGCCCTCGGTATTTTCGCTCGAAGCGTGCGTGACAACGTAGCGGGCGGCGTCAAACAAAGAACGGTCTCATGTCCTTAGAAGGTGTTTTCCAAATGCGGTTACGGTTCGGGTTTGCCGGATAGGGGCGGGCCCCCGTGCCCACCCGCCCAGGATGACGGCGGATGCCCCGCTCAGATACGTGACCGTGTTTATGAAACGGTGTCCTTAGTCTGCCCAGTCGGGCCTCTGATAGAATCAGTTTCTCGACGCTTGGGTGACGACCCACATGCCCGTTCTCCAAAGAAAAACAGCAGTTTGCGACGTCGGCGGCATTAAGGTCGGCTCGGGCCACCCGATCGTGGTCCAGTCGATGACCAACACCGATACAGCCGATACCGCCGCGACGGTCAACCAGGTGATGGATCTCGCGCGGGCGGGCTCGGAGTGGGTCCGGGTCACCGTCAACAATGATGCCGCCGCCGAGGCCGTGCCGCGCATCGTCGAGACCCTCGGCCAGTTCGGCGTCACCGTGCCGATCATCGGCGACTTCCACTACAACGGGCACCTCCTGCTGACGAAGTACCCCGAGTGTGCCCGTCAGCTGGCGAAGTACCGCATCAATCCCGGCAACGTCAACATCGGCAAGAAACACGACGACAACTTCCGAACCATGATCGAAGTTGCCATCGAGTACGACAAGCCGGTGCGGATCGGCGTCAACTGGGGCTCGCTCGACCAGGCGCTGTTGACCCAATTGATGGACGAGAACTCCGCCCGTCCCCAACCCAAAGGCGCCGCCGAGGTCACCCGCGAAGCGATCGTGCTGAGCGCGCTGAACTCCGCCGAAGCGGCCGAACGCTACGGCTTGCCGCACGACCGCATCATCCTTAGCGCCAAGGTATCGAACGTACAAGACCTCGTCGCGGTCTACCGGGACCTCGCCGCCCGTTGCGATTACCCGCTCCACCTCGGCCTGACCGAGGCCGGGATGGGCAGCAAGGCCATCGTATCGTCGACGGCCGGCTTGTCGATTCTTCTCCAGGAGGGCATCGGCGACACCATCCGTGTGTCCCTCACCCCGCAGCCGAACGGCGACCGCACCGAAGAGGTTCTCATCTGCCAGCAAATCCTCCAGTCGCTCGATCTGCGCGCCTTCACGCCGCAGGTCACCGCCTGCCCCGGTTGCGGACGTACGACTAGCACTTTCTTCCAAGAAATGGCGGAAGAGATCGAGACTTACCTTCGCGAGCAGATGCCGGTCTGGAAGACCGAACATCCGGGCATCGAAGAGTTGAAGGTCGCCGTGATGGGATGCGTCGTCAACGGGCCAGGCGAGTCGAAACACTCCGACATCGGCATTTCTCTGCCGGGCGCCTTCGAAGAGCCCAAGGCGCCGGTCTACGTCGACGGACGGTTGGTGACCACGCTCAAGGGCGACGCCATCGTTCGCGAATTCATCGGGATACTCAACGACTACGTGGCCACCCGCTATGCGGGCAAGGCTGAAGCGGCCGAACCCGCCGGCCGTCAACTCTAGCACCCGTTCTTGCTACACAACCTTGAAGGAGTTCGCCGCTCAAAGCGGCCGGATATTGCGATGGATGGCGTAGAGCGCCAACTCGAGCCGGTCCGAGACGCCCAACTTGTCGAAAATGTTGTGCAGGTGGTTTTTGACCGTCTGCTCGCTGATAAACATCTTCTCGGCGATCTCTTTGTTCTTGAAACCCTGCGCGACACACGCGACGATCTCCCGTTCGCGGTTGCTCAGCGCGGGCTTTTCTCGATCGCGCGGGCTCATATCCGCCGGCGAGGCAAACTGCCGCATCACCGCCGCGGTAGTCCGCGAATCGAGCCAAATCTCCCCGCCGTGAACCTTGCGGATGCTCTTGATCAACAGCTCGGTCGCGGTCTGCTTGAGCACGATGCCCGAGGTGCCGTACTTCATCGCCTGCACGTACTCGCCTTCGTCTTCGGAAGCGGTCAGCACGATGATCTTGGTTTTCAGCTTCTGGGCTTGCACCCGCTGCAGCAGGGAGAGCCCGTCGACTCCGGGCATGCGGAGGTCGAGCAGCAGGATGTC
This sequence comes from Bryobacterales bacterium, assembly GCA_965261065.1. Classification (GTDB taxonomy): domain Bacteria; phylum Acidobacteriota; class Terriglobia; order Bryobacterales; family UBA6623; genus JAKZVK01. Next base: position 2,714,816 of record OZ253444.1, read on the forward strand.
CGGCTCCTTCTCCTCGATGAGGCTAAGTACTTCTGAGCCGTCTTTGGCTTCTGCGACGACCTCGAAGTCTGGTTCCAGGCTCAACAGTCGCCGCAGCCCGTCCCGGAAGATGGTGTGGTCATCGGCCAGAGCGATTTTGATCGCGCCCGCCGCGGTGCTGTTCTCCGGTATTGCAGCCCTACTCTTGCGTTCAACGATCTTCTGCGCCTGCGGCATTACAGCCCTTCTTTCACGTTATCCGCTGTCAGTTCGGCCCCCCGTGAGGGTTCTAGAACTACCATGTTCTAGGCCATTCTAAAGTCCTAGTGGTACTATGTCAATAATCGCTAACGATGGAACCACTTAGTGTGTTTCTAAGGGCCTACTCAGTACCGGTAGGTTTTCTCACCTATTGAATCCCGCAAATTATTATGACACTTTTTGATAGTTTGGAGCATCTATATATGTATGGGCAACCCCAAAGGTGTGAAGCGGGATTTCAAGGCCCTGGAGAAGCGCCGTTTCGAAGCGATGCGGCTGCTCGACCAAGGCCACAATCAGTCCGAGACGGCAAGACGGCTGAAAGTCGCTCGCCAAACCGTCAGTGCGTGGCGGCGGCAATACCGCGAGCAGGGTGCGGCCGGACTCCGCCAGGCCGGGCGCGCCGGACGCAAGCCGCTCCTCGATGCCGCACAATGCGAACGCCTGACGTCGCTGTTGCTGGAAGGCCCGCAAGCCCACGGCTTCCCCACGCCCCTGTGGAGCTGTCCGCGGGTGGCTCGGCTGATCGGAGACGAGTTCGGGGTCGACTACCACGAAGGCCACGTCTGGAAGATCCTGCGAGCGCTCGACTGGAGCCCGCAACGCCCGGTCGGAAAGGCGCGCGAGCGCAACGAAGAGCAGATCCGCACCTGGAAGCGCAAGACCTGGACGCGCATTAAAAAAAAGCCCAAAACGAAGGTCGTACGCTCGTCTTCATCGACGAAAGCGGATTGAGTCAGAAGCCGCATCGCTGCCGCACCTGGGCGCCACGCGGCCAAACACCGGTGCTGCAGTTTAACTTCAATTGGGAGAAGCTTTCCGTCTCGGCGGGGCTGACGCTGCGTAACTTCTACTTTCGGCTCTATCCCGGTGCGATCGGCAAAGAGCAAGTGATCGACTTTCTCAAGGCGTTGGTACGTCATATCGATCGGCCGCTGCTGATCGTCTGGGACCGGCTGCCTGCGCACCGTAGCCGCCTGGTGCAAGAGTTCATCCAACTCTCCGAAGGCCACATCGCAACCGAGTACTTGCCACCCTATGCGCCGGAGTTGAATCCGGTGGAATACATCTGGGCTTACTGGAAGCAGCACAAGTTGCCGAACGTCTGTCCGAAGGACTACGGCGAGCTGAACGAGCGGGCCCGCAAGGCACTCCGCCGCATGCACCGCAAACCGCGTTTGATCACGGCCTTCTGGAAACAGTCTTCTCTTTGCTTCGAGTGACGGGATATTATGCGGGACTCAATAAGACTGTGGCGGAATATCTTCGGGAAACAGGGCCGGAAAACCGCAAGTCCACACAAGTAGTTTGTTTGATACGATTTAGGTTCGATGCCGGCCCTGTGGCGAGGCTCGGCGGAGGGGCGTACGACAGGCGCGCAGGCCGGTTTTCACCCCTCGATCGGCACTGATTGTTGAAGCCCAATGATAATGTCCCCTTGAGCGCCCAATAGAAATGTCCCCTACTCTGAGGCTCCGAAGGAGGAGCCGAGAGTGGGAAGGACATGGATGAGTGCCAAGGAGTTGAGGCGCGGCGAAGTGCTGAGCCGAGTGAAACGAGGGGAACTGAAGTTGACCGAAGCCGCCGAGCTGCTGGAGGTCAGCTACCGCCATGCGAAGCGTCTGAAGAAGCGTTACCGTGCGGGCGGGGCCAAGGCTTTGGTGCACGGTAACGTCGGCCGTGCTTCGAACCGAGCCGATCAGAAGCGACGCCAGCAGGTTCTCGAGTTGGTGCGCGAGAACTATGCGGGCGAGGGGCACGAGCGCTTCGGGCCGACGCTGGCGTCGGAACATCTGGCAGCCGACCACGGCCTGGAAGTGCCGCGCGAAACACTGCGGCGCTGGATGCTCGCCGCGGGTCTGTGGAGCCGCCGTCGCAAGCGCCAACCGCATCGCACCCGGCGCCAACGCAAAGCGCACTTCGGCGAGCTGATTCAACTCGACGGTTCGCACCACCACTGGCTGGAAGAACGCGACCCGAAAGCCTGTCTGATGAACTTCGTCGATGACGCGACCGGTGTGGCGCTGTGCCGTTTCTCGGACCAGGAAACGACCTGGGCCGCGGCCGATCTGCTCGCAGCCTGGGTACGTCAACACGGCGTTCCCAAGGCGTTGTACTGCGACTGGAAAAACGTCTACCAGCGCCAGCCGACGTCGCGGGAAGCGCTGGCAGGCATCAAGCCCGAGACGCAGTTCGGGCGCATGTGTGCCAAGCTCGGCATTACGATCATGGCGGCTTCCTCGCCGCAAGCCAAGGGCCGAGTGGAGCGCCATCACGGCACGCACCAAGACCGCCTGATCAAGAAGATGCGGCTGCGCGGGATCGTCGAGTACGAGGCGGCGAACCGTTATCTCGACGAGGAGTACCTGGCCGAGCACAACGAGCGCTTCGCCTGTGAGCCGGCGGCGGCAGCGGACTTTCACCAGGCGCTCCCCCGCGGCACCGAGCTGCGAGGGGTGTTCTGTTGCGAGTACGAACGGGTGGTGAGCAACGACCGGGTGGTGCGGTTTGAGAATCGTTGTTTGCAGTTGAAGCCGAAACGCAACCAGGGCGTGGGGGCGGGGGCACGGGTGACGGTCCAACAGTGGCGCGATGAGAGCTTGCAGGTGAGGTTTGACGGGCACGAGATCGAGCACGACGTGATCGCCACGCCGACGCCACAGCTGCGGACGAAGCCAGCACCACAGCAGCGTCCGGGGGGCGGGCGCAAGCCGGCGGCGGACCACCCCTGGCGGCGAGCTGTGTTACGGAAAAAACGGGCTGCGAATACATAAGAGGGCTGTGGAAATGCCGGGTCGGATGGAAAGCGTGGAAAATCTCTCAAGGCAGCAGTACCGGGTTCGAGGAGCGGTGGATGGTTTTCCACCCTTCCCACCGCCCCTTGGAAATCGCTACGCGATTCCCACAGTTCCACAGCCCCGACGACGACGATATCTCTCCTACGAACAAGAAACACAAGGGGACACTTCTATCGAGCTACCGAGGGGGACATTTCTATTGGGCGTTGACACTCGATCGGCACTGATTCGACATCCCGTTTGACGCCGTGTTAGGATGACTTCCGAGGGCTCGTAGCTCAGTTTGGTTAGAGCGCTACCTTGACACGGTAGAGGTCAGGCGTTCGAGTCGCCTCGAGCCCACCATCCATCCTGCTTGGTCTCAGTCCTTTACGTCTCGATCTGACATCTACCGGGCGTTGCGCTTCGGCAGGTGCCTGACTTTTTGTCGTACCTGCATCACCCTGCAGGATCCCGGCCAGGTGGTCAACGGTGGCCTCACGGAAGCCGCGAGCGAGATGTTGGTAGCGCTCCAATGCGGCTGACCGATGCCCGGTGATCTTGCGCGTGATGGATTCAGGCACTCCAGACATGAGCAGCGTGGACGCCGCCGTCCGACGCAGATCATGGGGAAGCCGGTGTCCGAGACCGGCTGCTTGGCATGCCCGCTGGAACTGCTTTCGAATGCCCCAACGGAATGGTTGTTTGGGATTGGGGCGTCGATTGGTCGAACGAGACGGGAACAGGTACTCGGACTTCCAGTAGCTCGGCAGACGTTGAAGAAGAGCTGCAACGACGGGTGACGACAACGGCAAGAGCTTCGCAAAACCGTTCTCCGTCGTCCCGGCCATCATGAACGAGTGAGAACCATCCATGACGATATCCTCCCAGCGCCGCTGAAGTACGGTCCGGTATAGACCCGATTGCTTCTTCGGGGAGCCTTCGCCGTACTTCGACCTCGAAGTGTACAAGGGATTCGACCGCGGCAATCGAAACGCCCATTTTCACCTCACGGACCCCAACGAGAAATCTGACGTTGCACGCCACTACCGCCACATGACCTACACCTTGGATCTGTCGGCGTTCCAGGAGGGAGGACGAATTCCGGCGTTTCGTCCTAACACTCAGTCACAGCCGTGCTTGTGGCACCCGTTCGGCGATATTTGGCTGGGAGGCAGGGATTCGAACCCCGATAAACAGATCCAGAATCTGCCGTGTTACCATTACACTACCTCCCAGCGGAGGGGATAACTCGACCTCAGTATAAGTGGGTGTTCGGAAAGGTCGCAACCGCGCGCCACGCTGCGTCGCAGCCGGACTCTCAGGGCCCCGGTTAGAGCAACCGGAAGTTCACTTCGATCGTAGCGGCGACCTTGACCGGTTTGCGTGATTTCATGCCCGGTGCGAAGCGCCATTGCTGCACGGCTTCGACGGCCTTCTCGTCCAACCCGAGCCCCAACTGGCGGATGACCCGGATGTTGTGGGCGCGGCCGTCCTCCCACACCTGCACCGCCAGCACGACCGTCCCCTGAAACTTGGCCTTGCGGGCTTCTTCGGAGTACTCGGGCGCGACCTTCTTAATCAGGCGCGGAGCGCTCACACCACCGCCAACGCGGAAGATGCCGTCCCCGGCGCCGCCGCCCTCACCCGGACCGTAGCCGCCGCCCCTTCCCGGACCGACGCCCGTGCCCCTTCCGCTGCCGATACCGCCGCCCGTGCCGGGTCCGGCCGAGGGAGGGCCGATCTTGCCCAGCGGGTCGCCGAATACGGACATGTCCACGTTGGGAACCTGAAGCTGAGGCGGCCCCAGCAGCGTGGGCTCCACGGCCAGCTTCGGATTCTTGTTCATGATCACCGGGGTCGGAGGCGCGAACTGCTTCAAAGAAAACCGCGGCAGCTTGCCCTTGCTCTCCGGAAGCGGGGAGTTCTGTCCGCCGCCGCCGCCGCCGCCCGACTTGCCGGAGTTCGGTGCGAACATCTTGATGTCAGCGAGGTAGGGCGAGATGTCAACGGGAACGATCAACGTCACCGATCCCTTCAGCGAGTCTTGGATCACCGGAGCCGCAAACACTGTAAACAGAAGCACCACAATCGTAACGTGAACCGCGAACGACGAGAGCACGCCCTTTTGCTTGTTGTCGTATGCGCCCCAGATGCTCTTCACTCGAACCGGCCGCGACGTCAGCCGCAGGGGCGGCAGCTTCCTGTCCCTCACGATCGTTTCAAGGTTATTCTTGAGCGTCCGGAACCACGGTTCGTGGACCGACTCGAGGATCTTCGGGCCAAGTTCCTCGTCGCCCTCTTGATGAGGCCGAAACGTCGGCAGCGGCGGAAGCTCCTCTTTCTTCGAGAACAGCTCCGTTACCTGCCGCTTGAACGAGACGTACCACGGCTCGTAGATCGACTCTATGAGCAGCGAACCGAGAGCGGTCTCACCTGTGTCTGTTGCCTGCCGAACACTCATGCTGATCGCGTCCCTGGTATCCGAATCTGAAGATGGATCTGTTAAATAGACGAAGCGCCAGATGCCCGCGTTTCGGAAAAATTCCGAACCGGTGCGGGGGACGCGCCTGACGGCAAACCCGCCCAGTATCATGGTAGCGATCGCGTGCCACGATCGCAAGACGGTTTCTTGTCAACGCCCAATAGAAATGTCCCCCTCGGTAGCTCGATAGAAGTGTCCCCTTGTGTTTCTTGTTCGTAGGAGAGATATCGTCGTCGTCGGGGCTGTGGAACTGTGGGAATCGCGTAGCGATTTCCAAGGGGCGGTGGGAAGGGTGGAAAACCATCCACCGCTCCTCGAACCCGGTACTGCTGCCTCGAGAGATTTTCCACGCTTTCCATCCGACCCGGCATTTCCACAGCCCTCTTATGTATTCGCAGCCCGTTTTTTCAGTAACACAGCTCGCCGCCAGGGGTGGTTCGCCGCCGGCTTGCGCCCGCCCCCCGGACGCTGCTGTGGTGCTGGCTTCGTCCGCAGCTGTGGCGTCGGCGTGGCGATCACGTCGTGCTCGATCTCGTGCCCGTCAAACCTCACCTGCAAGCTCTCATCGCGCCACTGTTGGACCGTCACCCGTGCCCCCGCCCCCACGCCCTGGTTGCGTTTCGGCTTCAACTGCAAACAACGATTCTCGAAACGCACCACCCGGTCGTTGCTCACCACGCGTTCGTACTCGCAACAGAACACCCCTCGCAGCTCGGTGCCGCGGGGGAGCGCCTGGTGAAAGTCCGCTGCCGCCGCCGGCTCACAGGCGAAGCGCTCGTTGTGCTCGGCCAGGTACTCCTCGTCGAGATAACGGTTCGCCGCCTCGTACTCGACGATCCCGCGCAGCCGCATCTTCTTGATCAGGCGGTCTTGGTGCGTGCCGTGATGGCGCTCCACTCGGCCCTTGGCTTGCGGCGAGGAAGCCGCCATGATCGTAATGCCGAGCTTGGCACACATGCGCCCGAACTGCGTCTCGGGCTTGATGCCTGCCAGCGCTTCCCGCGACGTCGGCTGGCGCTGGTAGACGTTTTTCCAGTCGCAGTACAACGCCTTGGGAACGCCGTGTTGACGTACCCAGGCTGCGAGCAGATCGGCCGCGGCCCAGGTCGTTTCCTGGTCCGAGAAACGGCACAGCGCCACACCGGTCGCGTCATCGACGAAGTTCATCAGACAGGCTTTCGGGCCGCGTTCTTCCAGCCAGTGGTGGTGCGAACCGTCGAGTTGAATCAGCTCGCCGAAGTGCGCTTTGCGTTGGCGCCGGGTGCGATGCGGTTGGCGCTTGCGACGGCGGCTCCACAGACCCGCGGCGAGCATCCAGCGCCGCAGTGTTTCGCGCGGCACTTCCAGGCCGTGGTCGGCTGCCAGATGTTCCGACGCCAGCGTCGGCCCGAAGCGCTCGTGCCCCTCGCCCGCATAGTTCTCGCGCACCAACTCGAGAACCTGCTGGCGTCGCTTCTGATCGGCTCGGTTCGAAGCACGGCCGACGTTACCGTGCACCAAAGCCTTGGCCCCGCCCGCACGGTAACGCTTCTTCAGACGCTTCGCATGGCGGTAGCTGACCTCCAGCAGCTCGGCGGCTGCGGTCAACTTCAGTTCCCCTCGTTTCACTCGGCTCAGCACTTCGCCGCGCCTCAACTCCTTGGCACTCATCCATGTCCTTCCCACTCTCGGCTCCTCCTTCGGAGCCTCAGAGTAGGGGACATTTCTATTGGGCGCTCAAGGGGACATTATCATTGGGCTTCAACATCGCAAGACGGTTTCTCTACATCTATGTTAACCTATTCTGCCAGGACTACCCGTGTCTTGATCGGAGTTCGCGGATGCAACCGCTCCGCTACCCGCGCCTGGCTCGATCCCCGATGGTACTCCCCCCCCGACGCAGCGGTTCCGCATCCACATTTCTTGAGGGTCGGAAACATTTGATTTAGCAAGTGTTTTCGCTCGTCCTCCAGGTCCGAGCAGATTCGCATTCCCCCGGCGGACTTGACCCATGTGTTATTCTGATATATATTAATTATACCAGTCATGAAGGCGGCCCCCACTCGCTCTCATCTCTCGGATGCCGAACGTAGGCTCCGCTCCCGCATCGCGCAGCTCGTCCATGGCCGCTGGTTGCTGCACGGCACGCTGGCGCCCCGCCAACGCACCTGCGGCAAGCCCACCTGTCGCTGTGCTCGCGGTCAGCTTCACGCCTCGTTGTATTTGGTGCGGAATCGCCAAGGGCAACTGCAGCAGCTGTTTGTGCCCCGCCACTGGGAGGCCCGCGTCCGCCAGGCCGTGGCCGCCTACCAGCAACTCCAACGGCTCCTCGACGAGGTCTCCGAGCGTGAATGGAAGCGGCTCCGAAGCCGCCGGGAGGAATGACGTTCTTCGACGCCTGCTGCACTACGCCGAGAAGGTCTACGGTCTGCGGGACTCGCTGCTGGCCGCCGTCGGCGACACCAGGCCGCGGCCGCGCATCCCGACGCGGGTGGTGCTGCAGTCGGTGCTGGTGCTGTTCTGGACACGGCTGGGCAGCCTCAACGCGTTAGAGACGCTAGCGCCCGCACCGTTTTGGAAACAGTGGTTGGGCCGCGAGATGCCCAGCGCCGACACCCTCGGGCGCGTCTACAGCCGGCTCGATGCCGCCGCGGTGCGGGCAGCGATTCATCACGTCTACGAACGGCTCAAGCGCAACAAGGCCCTGCCCGGGATCGGCGGGCTGGGCGTGGCCGTGCTCGACGGCCATGAGTCTCACGCCAGCTACCGCCGTTGCTGTCGAGGATGCTTGAAGCGCACCGTGCAGCGCCGCGATGGCCAGCAGATGCAATACTACCATCGCCAAGTCACACTGCTGTTGCTCTCCGATGCGCCCCCCGGCTCCGAACCGCTGCGACTGTTGCTCGACGCCGAGCCGCAACGGCCCGGCGAGGACGAGATGGCCGCGGCGCACCGTTTGCTGGCGCGAGTTCTCGATACCTATCCGCGAGCCTTTGACGTCGTGTTGGCCGATGCTCTCTACGCCACCGCCCCGTTTATCAACTTCTTATTGGGGCATGGCAAAGACGCCGTGATCGTGCTCAAGGACGAGCGCCGCAACCTCTATCAAGACGTCCAAGGGCTGTGGCCGACCACGGCGCCCCAACGCGGCGACTATCAAGGTCGCGATTGCCAGTGGTGGGATCACGAGGGCCTGGTGTCGTGGCCGCAGGTGCAGCAGCCGCTGCGGGTGGTTCGTTCCGTCGAGAGCTGGCAGCAGTATTCGCAACTCGACTCCCAACCGCATCCGCATCACAGCGAGTGGGTGTGGGTGACGACCCTTTCCTCACTGCAGGTTCGGACCGCGCGGGTGGTAAGGTTGGGCCATCAACGCTGGGACATCGAGAATCAGGGTTTCAACGAGTTAGTCAACGGCTGGCACGCCGACCACGTATATAAGCACGACCCCGCGGCGATCGAGAACTTTCTGTTGACGGTGTTTCTGGTTTTTAATCTCTTCCACGTTTTTGTTGCGCGCAATCTCAAGGCATCGCTGCGGCGCAGCAAGCCGCGAGTCTTTTGGGCGCGCGCGATGGCGGCTGATCTGTATCAGGCGGCGGCTTGCCCGTACGGCTCGGGGCCCTCGCCATAGCGAGCGGGTGGTTTTCTTTCTCCCTGCCATCCTGCGCTGCCACCACGCCGCCGAGCGGCAGCCGAGCGTAGCGGTGTCTTCCGCGGCCGACTTCGGGCCCCGCCGAGGCCCTCGTCCGGCTGCGAATCTGCTCGCCCCGCTCGCCCCGCACCTAACTCGCTCGTTCCCCAATCACTTCCCGGCTCTCGCCCGACCGCGTTGCGGAATCGCTGCCCCCGACGGCGCCGCAAGGCCCGGCAACCCGGCACTGCGCTAGACTGAGGCGAGCCGGGCTCCCGTAAAACCGCGATCCGCCACCCTTCCCGGCAGCACGACCACGATGCCTCCCCCCGAGGACCTCACCGCGACGCACAAGAACGCTTCGCCGCGGATGACCCCCTATCTGGTACTCGCGGCCGCCATTATCCTGCTTGACCGCCTTACCAAGGCCGCCGTCGCGTCGGGAATGCAGCTCTATGAGAGCCGCGTCATCATGTCGGACTTCTTCAACTTGGTCCATACGCGCAACACCGGCATCGCCTTCAGCCTGTTTTCCGACAGTTCGCCCTTCATCAAGGGAGTGATTCTGCCCGTTGTCTCGACCCTGGCCGTGATCGGCATCGCCTATCTGTTCTGGCGCTCGGGTGCCGTCGCGCCGCGAACCCGAATCGGCCTCACGCTCATCCTCGCCGGGGCTGCCGGAAACCTCTACGACCGCTTCGCCTACGGCTATGTCACGGATTTCTTAGACTTTTACCTGGCCTCCCATCACTGGCCGGCCTTCAACGTAGCCGACAGTTCGATCACGATCGGCGCCGGCCTGCTGCTGCTCGACTCATTCCGGCGCGCGCCGAACCCGGAGGGCAGCCCGGAAAGCAACCCCGACAGCCGATCCGAAAGGGAGGCGGCCTAGGCCCTCCATGTGTCCGCTGCTGTTTTCAGTCGGGCCCCTGTCGATCCCGACCTATGGCGTGTTGGTCGCGATCGGCTTCCTGGTGGGCCTCTATCTGGTTGGGCGGCTCTCGAAGCAGGCAGGCCTCGATCCGGACAAGATGACCAACCTTGGACTCTGGGTCGTGCTGGCCGCCATCATCGGGGCCAAGGTGTTCATGGTGTTCGCCGACTTCGACACGTACTGGCAGAACCCAGCGCGCCTCTTCTCGATCAGCTTTCTTCGAGCCGGCGGGGTCTTTTACGGCGGGCTTCTGGGGGCCTTGGCCACGGCGGTCTGGTACTCACGCAAGCACGGCCTGCCCGGCTTCCGAACCGCCGACATCTTCGCCCCCGCCTTGGCCGTGGGGCACTCCATCGGCCGTCTCGGTTGCTTTGCTGCCGGTTGCTGCTGGGGCAAGCCGACCGACCTGCCCTGGGGGGTGGCCTTCACCGACCCCGCCGCTTATGACCTCGTGGGCGTGCCCCTCAACGTCCATCTGCACCCCACGCAGCTTTACGAGGCGGGCGGCACCCTAGCGGTCGGACTGCTGCTACTGCGATTGATCGGCCGGCCGCACCGCCCGGGCGCCGTCTTCGCCTGGTACCTAGTGCTCTACTCCAGCTTCCGCCTGGGAGTCGAGTTCCTGCGGGCCGAAACTTCCCGCAACTTCCCCTTCGACGGGCCGCTCAGCGTGACGCAATGGGTCGCGGTGGCGTTGGTCGTGGCAGGCGCGGTGTTTCTGCTGCGGCAATCGTCCCAGCCGGCCGTCTCCCCGGCCCGCCAAACGAGCTAGTAGGATGTCCGCCGGCGCCCCTCGTCTGTTCCTGATCGACACCTTCGGGCTGATCTTTCGCGCCTTCTACGGCCGCGCGCGCTCGGGCGCGCCGCTCATGCGCACGTCCGCCGGCTTGCCGACCGAAGCCATCTACATCTTCAACAACATGATGCGGAAGCTCGTCGAGACGCATCGGCCCGACTACCTGGCGGCGGTTTGGGAGGGCGCCGGGCCCACTTTCCGCGACGAGATCTTCGAAGACTACAAGGCCAACCGCGACGAAACGCCCGACGACCTGCTCCTGCAATTGCCCTACGTCGAACGCCTGCTCGAGTCGGTGAACATCCCTGTCCTTGCCTGCGACGGCTATGAGGCCGACGACGTCATCGGTACCCTCGCCAAGCAGGCAGCCGGCCGCGACATCGAGGTCTACGTCGTCTCGAGCGACAAGGATTTGACGCAACTCGTCAACGACCACGTCTACATGCTCGACCCCATGAAGGGCGATCTGTTCTACGACCCCGACAAGGTCAAGGAAGTGCAGGGCGTCGCGCCGGAGCAGATCGTCGACCTGCTCGCGCTCAAGGGAGATTCGGTCGACAACATCCCCGGCGCCCCCGGTATCGGTGACAAAGGAGCGCGCGATTTGATCGAGACCTACGGCGGTGTCGAAGGCGCCATCGAGCACGCCGCCGAAGTCAAGCGCAAGACGTACCGTGAGAGCCTGCAGCAGAACCGCGACCAGATCCTGATGAGCAAAGTGCTGGCGACCATTGCCCGCGACGCGCCGATCGAGCTTGATCTCGACTCCCTCGAGGTCGCCCGGCCGAATGTCGAAGCCCTCGCCGAGCTCTACCGCGAGTTGGAATTCAACAGTCTGCTGAGCCAACTCCAGGTGCCCGAAGGTCCGGCCAAGGTGCAGTACCGCACCTTGCAGTCTCCTGCCGAATTCACTGAGTGGTTCGAGCAGAACACGAAGAGCGCTCCCCGTGCGTCCGTTGCGTTCGTAGTCGACCTGCCCGCGGCCGGCGAGCGCAAAGGCGGAGAACTCGATACCGGCGAATTTGATCCGGGGGGCGTGGCCTTCAGCGCCGCCGCCGGAGAAGCCGTACTCCTGCCCACGCCGCATCTCGACGCCGCCAAACCCTACCTCGAAGATCCCGCTAGGCCGAAGCGCGTTCACGACCTCAAGACGGCGATGCATCAGCTCGCGCCCCGAGGCATCGAGCTGGCCGGCGTCACCGACGACTCCATGCTGGCCGCTTTTCTGCTCGATGCGAGCCGCAACGACTACTCGCTCGAAAAGGCGATCGCGCGCTATCTCGGCGTGGCGATCGATTCCGACCTCTGCCGCACGGCCGATCTGGTGCGTCGGCTCGGTGAAACCTTCGACCGCGAGATCGACGCGCAGGACCTTCGCGATCTCTACCAAGACATCGAGCTGCCGCTGGCGCCGATCCTCGCCCGCATGGAGCGCGCCGGCGTCCTTCTCGATACCGAGATCCTCAGCGGGCTCTCGCAAGACATGGAGCGCAAGCTCATCGCGCTCAGAGAGGAGATCTACAGCTTCGCCGGGATGGCCTTCAACATCAACTCGCCCAAGCAATTGGCGAACGTACTGTTCGAAGATCTCGCCCTGCCGCCCCCGCCGCGCCGCGGCAAGACCCGGTCGCTCTCCACGGCGTCCGATGTTCTCGAGGGCCTTGTCGAGCACCACGAGGTCATCGCCCACATCCTCGAATACCGCCAGTTGATGAAGCTCAAAGGGACGTATGTCGACGCGCTACCCGCCTTGATCAATCCCGCCACCGGACGCCTCCACACCACCTTCAACCAGTGCGGGGCGGCTACCGGACGGCTCTCTTCCTTCAATCCGAATCTGCAGAACATCCCGATTCGCACCGAGCTGGGCCGCGAAATCCGCGCCGCCTTTATCGCGCGCCCCGGCTGGACGCTGCTGGCCGCCGACTACTCGCAGATCGAGTTGCGCATCCTGGCGCACATCTCCGCCGACCCGGTGCTGCTCAAGGCATTCCGCGGCGGCGAGGACATCCACACGCGCACCGCGGCGGAAGTGTTCGGCGTGCCGCCCTTGATGGTCGGGCCCGAGGAGCGCCGCGGCGCCAAGGCGGTCAACTTCGGCATTGTGTATGGGCTAAGCCCGTTCGGCCTCGCCAAGCAACTCGACATCTCCCAGGCCGACGCCCGCACTTACATCGACGCCTACTTCGAGCGCTACGCCGGCGTGAAGAAGTTCATGGCCAAGGCGGTCACCGACGCGCGCCGCCGCGGCCACACCCGCACCCTGCTGGGCCGTCTGCGGCCGATCCACGATCTCGACAGCCGCAACCCCAACGTGCGCGGATTCGCCGAGCGAACCGCCATCAACTCACCGATTCAGGGCTCCGCGGCCGACCTGATCAAGCTGGCGATGATCCGCATCGACGCCAAGCTACGCGACGAGGGCAGCCAAGCTCTGATGCTGTTGCAGGTCCACGACGAGCTGTTGTTCGAAGTCCCCGACGCCGAGGTCGCCCCACTCGCCACGATGGTCAAGAACGAGATGCAGCAAGTCTACGCCCTCGATGTGCCATTGGTCGCCGACGTGAAGGCCGGTCCAAACTGGCGCGACATGAAGCAGCCGTGAAATGAAGGGGCGCTGCATGCCGTGCCCGCACTGCGAATCGCCTGCCGACCCCGTACGCGCGGCGGTCCTCCGAACGACCGCCTTGCTAAAATACAAACATCTGCCGTTCAGCCACGGTAGCTCAGTTGGTAGAGCAGCGGTTTCGTAAACCGCAGGTCGTCGGTTCGAGTCCGACCCGTGGCTCCACTGTTTCAATAACTTATCCTTTCACTCTCGCAGCGGATACACAGGTTTCCTGGGGGAATGCGAGCGCGACCGACCTCGCGCTGTCTGGCTTAGAAAGTGAAGTATGGCGAGGGCTTGCAGTTATGGACCATCGTCGTCGAATTCAGCCTTATGTTGATTATAAAATTATCGGCTCTCATGAGGTCATGATTGGCTTCGTGATAACAGCCGACGGCGAGAGGCGGAAGGGTCACGCACGTATCTAGAAGTTGACTTGGTTCGCCTTCATCCCCCCGCAGCCGTTGTTCTTGAACGGACGGGGGCAGCCGCCCCGGTAGCAGACATCCCCGCTGAACCCCTTGGGATTGACGAAAGAAACCCACTCCGACGTCTTGTCTTGGACCTTCTTCACCCCCGCGCCTTGCTCGGCGATCAGGTAGTTGGCCAGCCCCCAAATCGTCCGCGAGAGGTTGCAGGGGCAGCAGCAGGTGTAGGCGCTATTGTCGCTGCAACAAGGCGCCGGCATGGCCCCCAGGGCCTGCTTCTTGATCGCTTCCTGCTCCGGTGTCAGGCTGATCGTCTGCTCCCAGCCCATGAACTGCCGGCTCTGGCCTTGGACGTTGCTGAACACGATCTCGCCCGCACCGCAACTGATCGAGGCGAGCACCAAACCGGTCAACATGACGAGCGCGCCGGTGCGCGGAAACGATGTCTGGGTCACGTAGCGATCCTTTCTCGCAGCCTAGCAGCCGCTGGTGGAAGGCAGGTTCTTTGTTGCACCGGTGCGGCACACCCGCGCGTCACGCTACGCCGGGCAGGTGGGCACGGCATGCCGTGCCCCTACATTTCCACGACGCGGCGTCTTCGGCCCTCAGGCTTCGAAGAGCTCTGATTCCACCACCTACCCCAATAACTTCTCAATACGCTCCGCCAGCTCGTTGTAGCTCAGGTTGCCAGGGTGATAGAGCCGCACAATCCCCTGGCGGTCCACCAACACAATGGTCGGGGTCGTACTGACGCCGAAGCGGAGGAAGTTCTCGCCGCTCACCGGAGCCGTCATCCACGAGGGCACAGGATACGCCTGGTGATACGCCCCGCGCAGATACGCCATCTCTTGCTCGGGCGTGGCGTCCTTGCCGCGCGCCACGTAGCCGTAAAGCTGCGTCGGTCCCACCACCTCGAAGCCCCGCCCGTTGTACTTGCCGTGAAGCGCCTCCAGGATCGGCTTCTGCTCCTTGCAGTCGCCGCACCAGTGAGCCCAGAAATAGAACAGAGCGACCTTGCCTTTCCAAGCTTCAGCCGAAGCTCGTTTCGAACCGAGGTGCGCGTCGGCGGAGAGCGCCGGCATGGGCTTGCCTTCGAGGCTGAGCAGATGGACGTTCTTTTGGATGCGCGTCTCGATCGAAGTACCCTTGTACTTCGCCCGCTGCTCCTGGAGGAAAGCGACGGCCTCGCCCCGGCGTCCGGCGGCGTTGGAGGCGTGGCCGAGAACCTCGATCGCCGCTCCCAGCGCCAGCGGGAGACTCTTGTCCGCGTCCAGGTCACGATTCTTGAGCAACTCGAGGCTACCGTCATACGCCTCTTGGGCGTACTTCTCGGCGACGTCCCATTGTTTGGCGAAGCTCGCGCCGCGGCCCAGCCACGAGACCGCCAGGAGCCAGTCGGCCGTCATCTCGTGCTGTGACGCACGTGCCTGCTCGAGCGTCTGGTGGGCGTTGGGGACGTCCCGCGCAAAGGCGAGCTTCTTCATCCGGTTGACGAGCTGGGCGGTTGGATTCGATGCGCCCGATAAGGATAGGCAGACCACAGCGATCAAGCCGAGACTGATCAGGGCCGGTTTATGACGTCTCATGACGAAGACCTCCTGTACGACACGCGCGTAAACGATTCGGGCGTAGCGCCACGCTCCCTGTAGACTATCACGGCGATGGAAACCTTCCTACGGGTTGGTCGTGCCATCGGATCTTGCGACGAGTGGGTAAAGCCGCCGGGTCCAACCGCCGGATACGGAAAACCGTACGTCCGGTGGTGTGGGAGGGTGCCGGGGCGGAATCCCCGTCACCCGACCCGATCACCAGCGGACCAAGCATCGACAGGAGTGTCGATGCGGCAGACGTGGGCGTCCGCGCCACAACCCCGATAAGGCGCACTGCGGGTGTAGGGTCTCATGTTGTCGTTGGTGTCGGCGTTGTTTTTGCGCTGTTGGGCGGCGATTACCTCCCCAGTACCTCCGTTGCCAGGCGGCTCGGAACGGGCGCCACGGGGGTGCGGTTCGTTCCGTAATTCGTCCTGAGGGCTTCGGCGGTGCTCAAGCCCTTTGTTTTCACGGGGCCTTGGGTTCGTCTGTGGCCGCGGTCCCTCCTGGGTGACCCGTGGTTTGGTTTTTGTGATGCGTGATTCGTGAATCGTGATTCGCCGCCGAGCGTCGCTTGGGGACTGGGCACGAACTCGGCGCGGAAGCCGATCGGGTTGGACGTCTGCGCTGCTGCTGCCGGCGGCTCGTAGCGCGGCGGTTGGCGCTCCATCGGGTCGGGGGTGTTGTAGGGGTCCGGGTCGGTGACGGTCGGACGGTGGATCGCCCCGTTCGCCGCGCGATTCTCTTTGCACTCGAACTCGTCTTTGCGCAGTTGCCGGATCATCCTGAGAGCGCGCGTGATGTCGCGGCTCGTCATGGTGCGGTAGCGGGCCAGGTTGTGGAGGGCCTGGGTGTGGTCTTGCATGCTCTTGCCCAGGAGCTGGTTCTCGCCGTTGCGGCCCGGGACGATGGTGTTGGGGTAGCGTTCGCGGGTCGAACGGTCGGTGCCGTGGTACTGGTAGGTGGTGAGACCGGCTTCGATGCGGGTGATGCGGCGCAGGCGCCAACGAGAGTCGGCGATCTGGAGGACGAGCTCGAATTCGATGGCGTTCTTGGGGAAGAGGTTTTCTTCGAGGATTTGGAGTTGCCGGTCGTATTCGGCAGGGTCCTCGTCGGCCATGACGGCGTCGCGGGCGAGGAGCCCGTGCTTGAGTGCGTTTTGTGAGGAGCGGGCTTTGCCCTCGGGTGTGCGGGGGCCGGTTGATTTCTTGGCGTTCTCGCGATTCGCTTTTTTCTGTTTCTCGGTAGACATGCTTTCCTCCAAATGCGAAAGGCCGCGCGGTTGGCCCGCGCGGCCCGGTAACGCCGGCCATTGGGCCGGCGTTCTTCACCTTCAGGATACGGTGGCGTGGTGGGGGCAAAGGGCGCCCCGGCATGGTAAGTGGTTTGGAATCAATGGGGTGAAGATCTGAAAGTTCTGTGACTGATTGGGCCGACGCGGAGGAAACCGCGAGAGGGAGCCTGCCTCACAGGGCAGAAGAAGATAGGATTCAGCGGTTGAGGGTTAGGGTGACTGTGCCCACCGTGGTGTCTCGAACCAATCGAGGTGCGGGCACCCGCCGCGGAACGGCTCAAGCCCGTGATCGTAAGGCCGCTAAACCGGCCTAGGGGTGTTGGGGCGTCCGGGATACCAGCCGTACAACGGCTGGCCTAGTCAACCCCAAGCCGTGTAAACACGACTGCCCGCCTGCCCAGGGAGCGCTGTCCCCCACCCATACTCCATGTACAATCGAAACACTCCCGCCCGCACATGGGTTATCTCGAACAATTCTGGGCCACCTGCGCGGATTATCTGCGGACCTTCTGGAACTTCCTCGCCACCGACGCGCCGGCTTTGGGGGTTGTCCTCACTTTCCTCGCTCTGCTCGCCACCCTGGCCGGTCTGTGGTTTCAGCGCCGCAAAAAGACCCAAACCCAAGACCCCACCGACAGCCCCCGCGCGCAGCGCGACCGCGCCACCCTGCTCACCAAGACCCGCCGCGAGTGGGTCGACGAATGGCTCGAGCGCGACCTCTACCACGCGGCCCGCCTCGATCTGCAACTCACCGAGCGCCACAACGCCGTCGAGCCGCGGCTCCGCCACTATACCCGCGCCCCCGACGGCCCCGGACGGGAGTACGCTCCCGGTACCCCCATCGAGAAGGTGTTTGACAAAGAGTCACGGCAACTGCTGATCCTCGGCGAGCCGGGGACCGGCAAGTCCACCAAACTGGTCGAGCTGGCGCGGACGTTGATCGACCGCGCGCTTGACGACCCCTCACACCCCATCCCCGTCATCCTCAACCTCTCGACGTGGACGAAGAAGCGGGCGGCGCTCGACGAGTGGATGCGGGACGAGATGGTGCGCCTCTACGGCGTCTCGCCCGAGCGGGCCAAGCAGTGGGTCGGGAAGGATCTGCTTCCCTTGCTCGACGGCTTGGACGAGGTCGCCCGCGGCGAGCTTGCCGCCTGCGTCACGGCCATCAACACCTACCGGCAGGCACATGGCTTGCAGCCGGTAGCCGTCTGTTGCCGCAGTGAGGAGTACGACGAACTACCCGTCCAACTCGATCTCGACAACGCCGTCGAGGTCGACACCCTCTCACGCGAAGATGTCGAGAGCTACTTCGACGCCCAGGGCTTTAGGCTCGATCGCGTTCGTCGAGCACTGACCGAGGACGCCGAGCTGTGGACCCTGATGGATACGCCGCTGATGCTGACCGTCCTCTTTCTTAGCCTCGGCCGCTGAGCCCGAAGGTGGGATGACCGAGCCGGACGCCCGCAGGCGCCTCTACGGTCGTTATGTCAAGGCGCGATGGCTGGGGTGGCTGGCTGCCGCGCTGTCCAACCGCAACCAGATTCCGTTTGCTCTGGAGGATCTCGATCCGACCTGGCTGCCGTCGCGGCCTCTCCAACGTGCTGGGAAATGGGTCGCTGGGCTGGTCGCCGGACTGGTTGGCGGCCTAGTCTTCGGGCTGGTCTCCGTGTTTGTCGCCGGGTTGGTCGTCAACGTCTTCTACGGGCTGGTCTTCGGGCTGTGCGGCGTGCTAGGGGTCTTGGTCCACGAGTGGGGGCCCGTCGATTCGTTAAACATCGACCGGAGCCGCCTGCGTGGGGGTTTCGTCGTTGGGCTATTCCAAGGGGTGTTCGTCGCGTGGCTCTACGGTGACCTGCTCATTGGGCTGTTCGTCGGGCTGTTTGGCGGGCTGTTCGTCGGGCTGTTCGAGGTACTAAGGCCAGCGGCGGTGAGCGAACGCAGCACAGCGAACGAGGGAACCCGCCGGTCGCTGCGGTATGCGCTGTACTTCGCCTCGGCCGGAGTGGTCTTGTCCCTACTGTTCACGTGGGGCGTCTATGTCCTGGGCGACAGTCTCAACGTCGCTAACATTGGGATGGCTGACCAAGTCTTAACCTCTGTGCCAGCGATTGCCTGGGCTGGCATGTACCTCGGCCTATTCAAGGGCGGCTACTTCGCACTCCGTCACGGGGTCGTGCGCGCGCTGCTGCACCGCCTCGACCTGGCCCCGTGGGCGTACGTGAGCTTCCTCGACGAGGCCAAGGATCATCTGTTCCTGCGCAAGACCGGCGGCGTCTACCAGTTCTTCCACGTCACCTTCCGCGACTTCATGGCCGAAACCTACGGCGCCGACTGGCTCGCCGAACCACCCCCACCCGACCCAGCCACCCTCCCCGCCGACGCCTCCTAGCGACTCTCCCCAACCGAACCGCCACCGTCAATGAGATGTCCTGGCAGGTGGTATCCTGTCAACGAAATGTGCCACGCGCAGAATCGTTCTCTTGCGACATTCATCTGGTACATGGCGGACGACGTTCTCCTCGACGTCTATGTAAGTGACAAATACCGCAACGTCATCGTGCCCATTGCACATGACCGCCACCGAAAAGATGGACGTGTGTAAAGGACGCGGGCAGCCGGAGGCATCTGTGTGACGTTGCCGAGGCTGAGGGCCGTCGAATTCATGCGGCGCATGACTTCGGGGCGCAGCCGGCCGGGGCTGTTTCGGTGTGAATCGGAAGATGGTCAACCAAAGGGCGATTACGTCGTCAAGCTGCGCGCCGACCTGGAGGGCGGTGCTATGGCCTTGGCGTTCGAAGCAGTGGCAGCCATGATGGCGCGGAGACTCGGCTTGTCGACGCCCGACCCGGCGATAGTCGAGATCGACTCCAATTTGGCAGACGCTGTGGAGGTGATCGATTCAGCTGCTGCGGATGCCTTTCGGCGGAGCACGGGATCGAACTTTGGCTCCAAGCTGGTCACTGGGAAACGGACCTGGGGCTCAGATGAGATGATTCCCACAGAACTGCGCGAGTCCGCCTTGGAGGTGCTCGCCTTCGACGCGCTACTGCAGAATCCCGACCGGCGCAAGGACAATCCGAACCTCTTGGTAGGGGCCGACGAGATGTATCTCATTGATCACGAAGTAGCTTTCTCTTTCCTCTACGACGTCGGACCCGCGGACGAACCGTGGAAGGTTGGCACGCTCGGGTTTCTTCGCGATCATGTCTTCTATAGGCGCCTCAAGCGCAGAGGTGGCTCACTTGACCGGTTCCGCGGGAAGTTGGCCGCGCTTGCGGATGAGGATATAGAGGCTATGGTGGAGGTGCTACCTCCTGCATGGCGGGAAGACCGACTAGATAGGGTGACGGACCATATAAAAGCGGTGCGCGATCATGCCGATGAGTTCATCGAACAAGTAGAGGGGGTGCTGGGATGAAAACACCATACAGCTACACCGTTCTCCAATACATGCACGATGCGGCGACGCGCGAGTTCGTGAATGTCGGGGTCGTACTATATGCTCCGGAGGCCCGCTTCCTGGCCGCCCAGTGCACAACTCACTACGCTCGGGCATCCGCCCTCTTCGGTCATGTTGATGGCTCTGCCTTTCGGGGGCTGACGCGATTTGTCGAAGACGAGGTCAACAAGTTGGGAAAGCGGATCAAGGATGATCTGCCTCTGGTTGGGCCGCGCATAGACTCGGTGCTGGACAGAATCCTGCCACGTGACGACAGCGCTATGCGGTTTTCTTCCGCCGGCGCCGGAGTCAGCGTAGACCTCGACCGCACGCTGGGCGAGCTCTTCGAGCGTTTTGTCGAACGCTACGAAAAGCAAGACCGCGTAGGACGCACGGACGACGATGTCTGGCGAACATTTCGTGAACCGCTGGCTGAACGGCAGGTCGTTGCCTACCTGCACCCCAAGAAAGTGGTCGCTCAGTACTACGAGTATGAGTTTCAGCACTCGTGGAAGAACGCTCATTGGCACGCCTTGGAACCGATATCCTTCGACCTGTCGGAGAAACAGCATGTGTTGGACAAGGCCGCTCGTTGGCTCGGTCGTATGGCGGGCCTGCAGGATGCCCGCGACAAGGTGAAGCTGCATGTTCTGCTCGGCGAACCACGAGAAGAAGGTCTGAAAACTGCATTCGTCAAGGCCCAGAACCTGCTACACAAGATGCCGTGCGAGCACGACTTCTATCGCGAGAATGAGGCGGAAGAGTTGGCGGATAAAGTAGCGCCAGAGCTTCAAGAGCACGCCATGTCTTGAGCCCTGCAAGGGCGGCTCAGCCAACCCTCCCACCGGCGCCGATCACCTGCGTCCGCGGGGTCCACACTCCGCGCCGGCATGAACGGAATGCGCCCAAGCGCTGATAGAATTGAAGTGCGCGGCCCTGTAGGCTACGGACACACGTTCAACAAGGCCAACGATGAACCTCACGCTCAGACCCGAACAGGAGAAGCTCGTCGATGAGCTTCGCAAGAGCGGACGCTACCCCGACGCCGAATCGGTACTGGCGGCCGCTCTCCTGGCTCTTGAGCAGCGCCACGCCGCCGCGGAGCGGTCGACGAAGCTCTCGGCGGAGGAGCTGGTCCGCCGCTGGGACTAATTCATGGCTGAAATCGACCGCGACCCGCCGACAACAGCCGCCCCGCTGTCAGACGAGGCGCTTTCCCGCGAGAGCATCTACGACGACGAGCGCCACCGCATCTAGCCGATGCGCTACCTCGTCGACACTGGCCTGCATTTCTCACCACCTGACGGCCGAAGCACGCGACAAGACCGCCATGACTTCGTTGCGCTCGCTCGCCGTGCTCAATGTACTGTCGAGTACACCTCCGCGCGCCAAGCGTCGCACGCCTCGTCCTGACGGCCTTCTCACGCACTTCGTCTCGCCACGTGATGAGAAAATGCAGGCTAGCGTCTTGGTTCGAGCAGTGCATGCCGGCGACCCAAGACGGCTCGTTGCCGTCAATGCCGTTCGCTCTCTCAGCTTCGCCGGGCACGACCTGTGCATTCTTCCCCAAAATGTCGCGGAGTTCTGGGCGGTTTGCACGCGACCTGCGGGGCCACCGAGCAATGGTCTTGGTATGAGCGCGCACAGCACGCGCCGCCTCATCCAACGATTCGGACCCATCTTCGACATGCTCTACGAAACGCCCGACGTCTACAACGAGTGGCGTCGGCTGCTCGACGAGCACGACATTGCGGGCCGCCAGATTCACGACGTGCGGCTGGTCGCGGCTGCCGTCGTCCACGGTCTCGACGAGGTCGTCACCTTCGACGTGACCCACTTTAGGCGGTATTCCGGCATCGACGTTGTCCACCCGGCAGACATTGCCGCCTCGTGACTTACTCGGGCGTTCGGGGACGAACCCCAACCCGGAGCCTCCACCCGGACGACTTGTGGGGAGAGCGAAACCGGCACCCGTACCCAGAGCCACGGATTTTCAGAACTCATTTCCCTCATCTTTTCAATCAGTTACCTCTCCCGTCACCCTGCCGGCCCCACTACCGGTTCGTATACTGGGGGCGAGGAAACGATGGCGGCGATTTCACCAGCATTCGGAAGCGCGTACTGGGCAAGCGCAATAAACTCACACCACGGCGCCAGCCACGATCGCGGGGTGGCTGCCGTCGGCCGCGACCCGGCTCGGCGGCCGGAATGGGCGCAGGGCGAGTTGGGTGGCTGTGAGTTGGGTGGCGGAGCGTCATCGGTCTGCGTAGCAAGATCTTTCTCGGGAGCAAGGCTGGTTGAGCCGCCCTTGCAGGGCTCCAGAGATGTTGGTGGGGGGTCGGTGTCGCTGGGCTCACGCCCAGGGCTGTTACTTGGGCCACCCCTGCGGGGTTCCACGTGTCGAGGGTGGGTAGAGCCTCCTATAGCGAGCGCCAATGATGGCCAAAGGCGGCCAAAAGAGGCTGAGGGCGACCAGAAGCGGCAGGCGTGGCCCCCAACCGTTCACGGCTTCTGGTCTCAGGGTTTGCGGTTCACGAATCACGGATCACGATTCACGGCTAGAACGTAACGCCTGAGGAAGTCGATCCTACCAGCCCGTGGTGCAAGTCGGGCTTCTTGTCACGACCGTAGGACACACCCACCTGTTGCGGTAGGTCGAGCAGGCGGGCACGGCATGCCGTGCCCCTACATTGCAATTCGCACGGTGTTCGGTTTTGCCACGGACTGCCAGGCGGTGCGGGCCCGCGGGTTTACACCCGCGGCTCTGTTGGCTCCCGGTGAATCAAGCGCCTGACCGTTGTGGTATAAGAGGTTTCCCGCGGCGGGGGTAACCGCGCATCAGCGAGTAGAAAGCGAGCAAAGGATGGCATCGGAGAAGCAAGCGTTTCGTGGACCTTGGATCATCGCGGCCTGTTTCTTCACCTTTGGGCTGTCAACCGGCTTCCCCTACTACAACATCGCCTTTTTCTTCGACTACTTCCGCGACGGCCACAGTTGGACGCAGGAGCTCGTCACCACCGGTGCTCCGATCGCCGTGCTGCTAACGATCTGGGCCGGCCCGATGATCGTTCCCCGCGTCAGCCCGCGGCTGCTGATCATCATCGGCACGGGCATGACCTTTGGGGCCTTTCAATGGTTCGGGCGCCTGAGCGGCAACACCTATGAGTACTACGCGGCCTGGTGCCTCTACATGCTGGGCTACTTTCTGGCCGGGCCGATTCCACATCAGATCATCATTTCCAACTGGTACAAGGAAAAACGCGGACGCGCGATGGGCATCACCTACGTCGGGGTGGCCGTCGTGGGCGCGGCGGGCGCGAAACTCAGCCCCTTGCTTGTCTCCTATATGCGTGACACCGGGTTGCCCTATACCGAAGCGCTGAAGATCATGAGTTATCTGCTGCTGCTCGCGTGGCCGCTGGCGCTGTTTGTGATCAAAGACCGCCCGCAAGACATCGGCCAACTGCCCGACGGCAAGCTAAGCTCGGAAGAAGTCGCCGCGCCCAAGCCGCTCGCGCCCGCCAAGAGTTTCGGCACGCTGGCCGGCCGGGGGCCGTTCTGGCTTCTGCTGGCCGGCAGCGCCGCCTCGATCGGATCGATCGCGGCGGTGAACTTCCTGATGAAGTTTGTGTTCGAGGAGCAGGGCTTCACCGATCAAGCGGCGCGCGACCAGGTGTGGAGCGACGCCTCGGTGTGGTATCTGCTGTCGAGTATCGGCGGACGATTGCTGGCGGGCTATCTCTCCGATCACCTGCCGCGCAAATATGTGATGTTGGCAACTTACGCTGTCGTGGCCTGCGCGATCCCATTGCTATTCCTCGTGACGCCGGCCCAACCCCATTTTGTTTACGTGTTTGCGATCGTATTCGGCTTCGCCATGGGCGCGGACTACATGCTGATTCCGCTGATGGCCGCTGACCAGTTCGGGCTGTCGTCGCTGGGCAAAGCGATGTCGGCGATTCTGCCCTCCGACACCATCTTGCAGTTTTGGTTCCCGCGCGTCATCGCGACGCTGCGAACGATGTGGGGCGGTTATGGATCGGCGTTGTGGGCCGTGTTCGGCATGGCTGCGCTCGGGGCGGCGGCCATCGCGTTGCTCCCGAAAGATCCACACCCCGAAACCAGGGATGAGTGAGGCCCCAAGTTGGGTGGTTGAGGCTTACGCCGGTGTCATGGACCGTAGTGCGGGGTGGGGTGAGGCAGTAGTTGCCGGCGCGGTTGTTTGAAGCCTCCGTACGGCTGCCGGAACTTTTCCTGCGCCCCTCCAGGGCTCAATAGGTGGTTGTCCGTATACCCCCGGCTGAAGCCGGGAGCTATTTTCCGTCGGCCCCTCCGGGGCGAAAAGCGAGATCGACACCGCCTCGCGGACCGGAGAACCGAGAAATCGGTCCTCGGCAAGCCTGGAGGCTTACGCCACGCGCCGGCATGTGTTCGTCCGCTTCGCGGAGTGGGTGAGAGGAGTGGATGGGACGGGGTACCGGCGAGCGAACTACTTGCCGAGGCCGATGAAGAAGACACCTAGCAGCACAAGGCTCAAGCCGACGATCTTGTTGCGATTGAAGGGCTCCCCGAAAAACCAGCGCGACCAAAGTAACGCCCACACATATCCCAGCGAGACCATCGGATAGAGCACGGTCAGGCTGCCTTCCTTGATCCCCAACACATAGAGAACGGACGAGGCCAGGAACAGCGAAATCCCGATAGCGATGCGCGGCATCCAGTGGCGGTGGGAGCCTTTGAGGTGGTCCGCGCCGGTCTTGAGGAAGACCATCGCCAGCGAGCCGATCACACTCGCCGCCAGCACCAGCAGAATCGACGAAGGGGGCGTGTTCACGAACGGCTCCCCGCCCCGATAAACGATACGCCGGCGATGATGAGCGCCAGCCCGATGATTTTGGACGCGTTGATATCGTCCTTGAAGAACATGGGAGACAGAATCGTGACCCAAACGTAGGTCAGGGCGATGATCGGATAGAGAACCGACAGTTGGCCGCCGCGCAGGGCGAGGACGACCAGGATGGTCATGAAGCCGAGACAGGCGTAGCCGCCCAATAACGGCCAGTTGGTGAGGATTCCCCGCAGCCCCGAGCTGTTGAGGTTGTCCGCGCCGAAACGCAGCAGAATCTGCGCGGCGGCGCCGATCACCGTGCTCGCCACCACCAGCGCGATGGAGAGAAGTGAGGTATGCGAGGCCCCTGCCCGCGCTCCGGCTTCCAAAGTGCTCTCGTTCAAGTCGGTCCGATTGGCGGGAGGCTGCTCCGCAAGGTCCGATTCTAACACATGGTTTCGCGACTCCTTCCTCGAAATGCGCGTCGGATGGGCTGCGGCGTTTGAGCCCGGACGGCGGGGAAAAGTACACGGGGCAGCGCGGAAGAATCACAACGGAGGCCTGGAAAAACCGCTTCGATAGAATGAGATGGAGAAACGGCTGAGTGACTTCTACGCGCGACTCCCGAATGATTGATCGAACGAAGCAAGACGCGCCTCCTTCCCCACAAGAGATTTATCGGATCGTTCGAGAGGATCTGGCCCCGTATTTACCGGAGCTGGGGCGCTGCCAGTCCACCGCCGAGTTGCTGGCGAGCACGACCTACCGCTCGATCCGTCCGGCGGTCGAGACGGTGCTCGAGTCGCCCGAGACCGGGGACTTCACCGCCACGGCGGTTCCGCCCAAGCCGTCGTATCGCCTGCTGGCGTGGAACCTGGAACGCGGTATCGAGTACGAGGGGCAGCTCCAGGAATTTCGCCGGCACGCGTATCTGTCGAGCTGCGACGTCCTGCTGCTGACCGAGACCGACGTGGGCATGGCGCGTTCGGCGAACCGCGCGGTGGCGCAAAATCTGGCGCGGGAACTCGGCATGCACTACGCCTTCGCGCCTTGCTACCTCAACCTCTCAAAAGGCGCGGGGGTTGAACACGACAGCAGCGAGGAGAACGACCTCGATCTGCACGGCAACGCCATCCTGAGCCGTTACCCCGTCCATAATGTTCGGCTCGTTCACCTTAAGAACGGCAAGGATAAGATGGCAGGCCGCGAGAAACGGCTCGGCCGTCAGACGGCGCTGGTCGCCGACATCGACCTGCCCGGCTGCCTGTTGACGGCAGTGTCGGTCCACCTCGACGCGCAGTCGAGCCAAGCACACCGGCGCGACCAGATGCGCGACGTGCTCGACGCCCTGCCCCCAGATCGGCCGGCCGTCATC
The DNA here is from genome assembly GCA_965261065.1 of Bryobacterales bacterium. Classification (GTDB taxonomy): domain Bacteria; phylum Acidobacteriota; class Terriglobia; order Bryobacterales; family UBA6623; genus JAKZVK01. Next base: position 2,741,222 of record OZ253444.1, read on the forward strand.
GGCGGCGATTGGAACACCACGACCTATAACTCCTCGTGCGCCTTTCACGCCATCATGGGCTTTTGGCTGCGTGTCTTCATGGGTGTCGACAACGTGATCGACAACCATTACCTGCACCCCTACAACCGTTTCGAGAAGGACTTATTCGCACTGGTTGAGTCGCGCGGCTTCGATTTTCGCGGCTGCAACCGCCTGGGTGAGCGCACCACGAGCTACGACGCCAACGACGCGAAGACCTACAAAAACCTGCGCGAATGGGTGCCCGAGTGGTGCTTCGCGTTCATCCGCTGGGCGCTGCGCCATCACGACGGCAAGTGTCCGCTGAAGATCGACTGGTTCGCCACTCGGGGCGTGGCGGCGCGCGACCCTGTTGTTCTGCACGAGCTTCGCGAGGGCCGGGAGCGTCCTCTGTCGGACCATGACGCCATCGGCGTCGACGTCATGCCAACGACGGCCCCCGAGTCAAACGGGAGCGAATGATACGAAGAGCATGAACGCGAATGCCGCCTTGACTGGTAGGGCTCCCTTAGCTGGTAGGGGCTGCGCGCCGCGCCCGCCCGCGGTGCTCGTCGCCGCTTTATGCCTGCTCACCACCTGCGCCCCTAGCCCGGACGAAGCCGCTACCCAAACCATGGACATCAACGAACGCCTGGACGACTACACTTCCTTTCGACTGGAGAGCGATCTCAGCATCCTTAGCGAGAACGAGCGGCGGATGCTGCCGCTGCTGATCGACGCGGCGCGCGTGATGGACGGCCTGTTCTGGCGGCAGACCTATGGCGACAAGGATGAGCTGCTTGGCCGCGTCGACGACCCGAGCCTGCGGCGCTACATCGAGATCAACTACGGCCCCTGGGACCGCCTGGCCGGTGACGAGCCGTTCGTCGACGGCATCGGCCCCAAGCCGCCGGGGGCGCGTTTCTATCCCGCTGATATGACGAAGGAGGAGTTTGAAGCGGCCGTCGCGGCCTCGCCGGAGTCAGCCGAGTCGCTGAAGGGGCTCTACACCTTCGTGCGGCGCAACGGCGAGGGCACGCTGGTCACCGAGCCCTACCACGAGGTCTTCGGCGACAAGTTGCGGCGGGCGTCCGGCAAGCTGCTCGAGGCGGCCGCGCTCGCCGAAGACCCCGGCCTGCGCCGCTACCTCGAGCTACGCGCGCAGGCGCTCGTTGATGACAACTACCAACCCAGCGACCTCGCTTGGATGGAGATGAAAGACAACACCATCGACGTCGTCATCGGCGCGATCGAAACCTACGAGGACGGTTTGTTCGGTTACAAGGCGGCCTACGAGGCGTACGTGCTGATCAAGGACAAGGAGTGGAGCGCGCGCCTGGCCAAGTATGTGGGCATGCTGCCGGACCTGCAGCGGGGGCTGCCGATCGACGACGCCTACAAGCAGGAGACGCCCGGCGCCGAATCGGACCTCAACGCTTACGACGTGATCTACTACGCCGGAGACTGCAACGCCGGCGCCAAGACCATCGCCATCAACCTGCCCAACGATGAGGAAGTCCAGCTAGAAAAAGGCACCCGCCGGCTGCAACTCAAGAACGCCATGCGGGCGAAGTTCGACAAGATCCTGATCCCGATCGCGGGTGTGCTGATTGCCGAGGACCAGCGCCGGCACGTCCAGTTCGACGCTTTCTTCGCCAACATCATGTTCCATGAAGTCGCTCACGGCCTGGGCATCAAGAACACGCTCACCGGCAAGGGCGGCAATGGAGGCACTGTGCGCGAGGCGCTCAAGGACAAGGCCTCGGCGCTGGAGGAAGGCAAGGCCGACATCCTCGGGTTGTATATGGTTACCAAGCTCAACGAGCAGGGCGAACTGGGTGACGCCGACTTGATGGACAACTATGTGACGTTCCTGGCGGGCATCTTTCGCTCGATCCGCTTCGGAGCGTCGAGCGCCCACGGCGTGGCGAACTTGCTGCGCTTCAACTTCTTCCAGCAGGCGGGCGCGTTCACGAAAGACGAAGCGACGGGGGCGTATCGCGTCGATCTCGACCGCATGCAAGACGCCGTCGACGCGCTCTCGGAGAAGATCCTACGGTTGCAGGGAGATGGCGACTACGACGGTGTCGTGAAGTTGGTCGACGAGATGGGCCAGATTGGGCCCGCGCTGCAAGCCGACCTCGACCGCCTCGCCGGGGCTGGCATTCCTGTGGATGTGGTGTTTGAGCAGGGGTTGTAGCGAAGCTAAATTAGAACGTCGAACTCCGGTTCTACTGGCGCAACTTCCTGAGAATCGCTTCTGTTACCTCGCCGGTGGAAGCCGTGCCGCCAAGGTCACGGGGCAAGCTCTTGCCTTCGGCCAGAACGGCGGCCGTGGCGTTCTCGACCATCCCTGCCGCTTCGGTCAACCCAAAGAAGTCGAGCATCATCGCCGCGCTCAGGATCATCGCGATCGGGTTCACGACGCCCTGGCCCGCGATGTCCGGGGCCGAGCCATGCACGGGCTCGAACATCGATGGGAACTTGCGCTCCGGGTTGAGGTTCGAGCTCGGCGCCAAGCCCATGCTGCCGGTGATCATCGCGGAGAGGTCGCTCAAGATGTCGCCGAACAAGTTCGACGCTACGACGACGTCGAAGCTCTCAGGACGCCGCACGAAGTTCATCGCCGCCGCGTCGACCAGCAGCGATTCCGTTTCAATGTCGGGGAACTCGGGCGCGACCTCGGCGAAGGTGCGGTCCCACAACACCATGCTGAAGCCCTGCGCGTTCGACTTGGTGATCGAGGTGACACGCCTCTTGCCGCCGCGCCGCCGCGCCAACTCGAACGCGTGGCGCACGATCCGCTCAATGCCGCGCCGCGTGAAGATCGACGTTTGCACGGCCACCTCGTCGGGCGTGTGGTGGTAGACGTTCCCGCCCGCCTGCGTGTACTCGCCCTCGGTGTTCTCGCGCACGACGACCATGTCGATCGAGCCCGGTTCCTTGCCGGCTAGCGGACACGGAACCCCGGCGTAGAGTTTGGCGGGGCGTTCGCAGGCGTACTGGTCGAAGGCGCGGCGGATCGGCAGCAGCAGGCCGTTGAGCGTGACGTTGTCGGGCACGTCGGGATGGCCGACCGCACCCAGCAGAATCGCGTCGAAATCGCGGAGTTGGTCGACGCCGGCGGCGGGCATCATGCGGCCGTGCTCGAAGTAGTACTCGGTGCTCCAGTCGAACTCGGTGTAGCGGAACGAGAGGTCGTAGCGGTTGGCGATCAGGTCGAGCACCTTGCGCGCCTCGGGCATGACCTCCAGCCCCACGCCATCACCGGGAACGACCGCGATTGTGAACTCTTCCATAGGTGATTATTGTGGCATGGCGGGGTGGGGGTGGGCTCCAAACAGGTCTGTCCTGGGCAACAGGAGACTGGCGGTCTCCGTCGTGACGAACGGTTCACTCGGCGGACCGTCGCACCATCTTCAGGAGTTCCACGTCATCCCTGATCTGAACACCGTGATCTGAGCAGAAGCGCTGTACCTCTGGTTGTTGGAAGTGACGATCCAGAGTGCACAGTATGTCGGCGCGCCCCGCCACCGCAGTCTGGACTACGGCGTCGTCGTCCGGATCACCTCGTACGATCGGGCGGCCCACGGGCGCAAGAACCAGCTCACAATTGGCGACCAGGAAGCGGATATACTCCTCGATGTCGTCACGCGTGAGCTTGGCCGATGCTTGGATTCGCGAATATCCGAGGACACGCCTTGTCTCAGCCAATATGAACGGCGAAAGGATCAACACGTGCGCGCTGCGCTCGATGATCTCTAACAGCTCACGGGCTGGACCCGAAGCGCGAGCATGCGCTCGACCCAGGATGTTGGTATCGAGAACGACCCTCATTCATCGCGGCGACGTACGTCCTCCATGGCCTCGTCGATCGCCTGCTCAATTTCGTCGGCGGGGACGTCGCGGACCTTTTCGGCTCGCCGTTCGAGGATCTCATGTAGCTCCGAGGCAGCCTGCCGTTTTGCTTCCCCTGCGGGCGCGGGATGGGGTCGAAACGCGCTGAGAGCGACAGCCTCGTCGTCGTGCAGAGGGTGGCCTAGCAGCTTTTCCACGGTCACCCGCTCATCGGGTTTCAGGTCAGTCGTTCGAAGAATGGAGATGTCTGCCATGAGTTTTCAGGCTGCCTCCTCCAAGCACAGTTCTAGCACCTCTTTCAAGTTACCCCGAAGCTCGTCGAGCGTTGCACCCGAGGAGTGCGCGCCCCGGACGCCGGGGATGGTGCCCGCGTACAAACGAGTCGCCGGATCCCACTCGATGTAGGCGGTGAAGGTCTCGGGTTTTGGGCTCGGCACGGTTTCAGTATAGCGGCCGGCTTGGCCTCCAGCGGATTAACAGGTCGTGTCTACGTTCGGACTCCGGTATGGGGCTGATCCAGTCGAAACGGGCAGCACAATGGAAATGGCAAGCAGGTCAGGAGTCCGGCGATGAACGTCACGCTCAGCCCCGAGCACGAGAAACTCGTGAGAGAGAAGCTGCAAAGCGGCGAATTCGATAATGCCGACGCCTTGGTGGGTCACGCCTTGCAGTTCCTGGTTGCACGGGAAGAAGAAGACCGGCGGCACCGGCAAGCGATTCGGGAGAAGATCGATCGGGGGATCGAGCAGCTTGAACGGGGAGAGGGTGTCGATGGCGAGCAGGTCTTCGCTGAGTTGGAAGCCAAACTCGACGAAGCCGAACAAGCTCGGCAGACCGGATGAGCTGCGGCATTCTTGGCCCGGCGATACAAAGCGTTGACATCAAGAAGATTGTTACGTAGGCTCAGGACAGGTACCCACCGGTAGCGTGCTGCCGGCCCAAGGGCCGCCTCCGGGCGGCCTTTGCTTTTCTGCCTCCTTGTCTCAGCTCTTCAACCGCGGCGCTAGACACTCTGCAACGAGGATGACCGTTGCCCGATTCACGGCGTCTAGCGCCTTGGCCACTTCTTGATCCAAGTAAGATAGTCGCTCGCCGGGGTCTTGACCCTTTGAGTGCCGAAGCATCGCCGCCAGCGGCAGGTTTGCCACGAAATGAAGCCTTAGAGGAAAACGAGGTAGTTTCACTACTGTCCCAACGTCGATTCGTAGAAACTACGTAAGTCACGATTTCACAGCGTAATAGGGTTGGTTTCAAGGCAAATCGATTTGAACGCCATCGGCGGCCTGCCTGCCTGTACGATGCTGGGTCATGCATGTCGGACGGACCGTTTTCTCGCAGCTGATGGATTTGTTCCCCTGGGTTGAGTTCCGCCGTTGCGTCGAGCGCTACCGGGGACATCACAAGGTGCAGCGCTTTTCGTGTCTCGACCAGTTCCGGTGTCTTGCTTTCGCCCAACTCACCTCGCGGGAGAGTCTGCGCGATATCGAAGTTTGTCTCCGCGCCGTACAACCACGGCTCTACCATATGGGCTTTCGCGGCAATATCTCCCGCAACACGCTGGCGAATGCCAACTTGAAACGCGACTGGCGCATCTACGCCGATGTTGCTCAGATCCTCATCCGTCAAGCCCGGCAACTCTACTCCCACGAAAATCTGGGGCTGGAATTGGAGCAGACAGCCTACGCCCTGGACTCCACCACCATCGATCTGTGCTTGTCGTTGTTCCCGTGGGCTCCCTTCCAACGCACGAAAGCAGCCGTGAAGGTCCATACCCTGTTGGACCTGCGCGGCAGTATTCCCAGCTTTATTCGCGTGACGTCGGCGCACGTCAGCGATGTCAGCGTGTTGGATGATCTCGTGCTGGAGCCAGGGGCCTGCTATGTCATGGACCGCGGTTACATTCATTTTGCCCGCCTCTACCGGTTCACGCTGGCGGCCACTTTCTTCGTCGTGCGGGCTCGAACCAACATGCAGTACCGCCGCCGCTACTCCCATCGCGTGGACAAAACGACGGGCCTACGCTCAGATCAGACGATCGTACTCACCGGCCAGAATTCGGCCCGCGACTATCCCGCCCCCACTCGGCTGATCCGCTATTGGGATGAGCCGCAGAACCTTCGCCTGCGTTTCCTGACGAACAATTTTCTGTTGCCTGCGCTCACGATTGCGCAACTCTACAAGCGTCGCTGGGATGTGGAATTATTCTTCAAGTGGATCAAACAACACCTCCGCATCAAGAAGTTCTACGGCACGTCGGCGAACGCGGTGAAGACGCAGATCTGGGTCGAGGTGATCGTCTATCTGATGGTGGCGATTCTGAAGAAACAGCTCGGCATCGAGGCCAGTCTCTCCCGAATTCTACAGATTCTCAGCGTCACCGTTTTCGAGAAGCCGGGTATCCACTTGACTCAGGTGACCCCAACATCTTGTAGTTGGGCTCACAGCGTCTTAGCGTCCCAATCGGCGACGATCGAGCGGTACGGCGTCGGCTCCACCGCCATGGCCTGCTGCACAAGGCGGTAGAAGAGCTTGCCCCGACTGCGTGATCTGCGCCGATTGAAGCGGAACACGAACTCGTCGAGATAGTAGTCCAGATGCTCGTGGCTGACCGCCCCCTGATGCGTGCCCAGCATCCAGCGCTTGAGTAGCGAGATCGCCAAGTGCACCCTCGGCAGTAGCTGCGAGGCCTGCTCGCGGCGGTTGTTAATCGAGATGATACGACGCTGGTAGTCCTTCTTCTTGAGCGGATCGTAGCCCGACCAGTTGTCGGTAACAACCACGCTGCCCGGCTCGACCGACTCCTCGACGAAGGGCATCAAACTGGCCGCCGAGGCGTTCTGAACGCGCTGCATGCGGATGCGCCCCAGCCCGGTGCCTCTCTCTTCCGCGGCGACTGCAATCAACGCTTTACGCTCGGTCTGCCGGCCGATTACCCCTTCTTCTTCAGCGCCCCAGTAGGTCTCATCGACCTCGACGAGGCCCGTCAATCGCTCCCGCCCCGGGCGCACCATCGCTCGCCTCAGCTTGTGCATCCAAGGCCAGGCGGTTTGGTAACTGCCCAGTCCCAGAACGCGCTGTAGATCCAGGGCGCTGGCCCCATTCTTCTGCGTGGTGATGGTCCACATCGCCCGGAACCACAGCCGCAGCGGCTTGCGTGTGTCTTGAAAGATCGTGCCGGCGGTGACGGAGGTTTGCCGCCCGCAGCGAGCGCATTCGAACCACACTTTGCGCACCGGCCAAGCGCGCTCATGCCCACACCTTGGACAGCGGAAACCCTCTGGCCAGCGCAAGGCGAACAGATAGTCGCGGCAAGCCTCCCCGCTCGCAAAGTGAGACTCGAATTCGAGTTGGTCGCGCGGGTAATCCTCCACCAGGCCCTACACTACATCTTGGGGTCACCTGAGTCAAGTGGATACCAAGCTTCGAGAAAACGCCGCTTTTACAGGTGTTGGAGGGCCTCGATTCCCAACTTCCACCACTCCATCCCTCCAACCAACTGACTCTATTCGACTTATGATGGGACAGTAGTGAGGTAGTTTGCCTTTCAAACGTGGCGAGCTCTTGTTCGTACCTACTCCCAACGGGTCGATTCGGGGATCTCGATACTCGATCATACCCCCAATGCCACGCCGCTCCGCAACAGATTTCACGCCGTATTTCGCTGCGGCGTATCCGAAGTGCCCAGAAACGTCATTCCTCACCAACTTCAAGAACTTCTCCGTCTCACGACAGCGATCGAGGGCTTCTTGCCATTTCACTGATGTCTCCGGCGAAAACTTGCTCTTAAGTAATTGGAACTCCTCACACTGGTCAATCAATCGCACGACTTCAACGTATTCTCTTATCGTGCCGATCACCCTTCGAAGGAAGTACGTCTTCTGAGCATTAAATTTGAACGGCTTGACTCCAGAACGGACGAGGAACTCGTCGTCGTACAAGGCCGTAGACTCCAGCCGGAGATCCTCGTAAAGGACGCAAACGCGCGCCAGATGGCAGTCGAGCACTTTGCCCGCCGAAAACAGGTCCGATAGTTCTACATACCTGTACCTTGAGGTCGGCCTCACGAATTGATCGTCCCACACGGCGGTCCGGCAGGGAGAACTCAGTCCGTCGTGAGACTTCTCTGCGGGATTTGTGGTCCAACTATGCCAAAATCCCGTCGATCACCTTGCCGTGCACGTCGGTGAGGCGGAAGTCGCGGCCGCCGAAGTGGTAGGTGAGGTTCTCGTGGTCGAGGCCCAGCAGGTGCAAGATCGTGGCGTGGAGGTCGTGGATGGTGAGGATATTTTCGATGGCGCGGTAGCCGTATTCGTCGGTGGCACCGTAGATCGTGCCGCCCTTGACGCCGCCGCCGGCCAGCCAGAGGCTGAAGCCGTAGGGGTTGTGGTCGCGTCCGTCGGCGGCCTGCATGAAGGGCGTGCGGCCGAATTCGCCCGACCACAGCACCAAGGTCTCGTTGAGCAGGCCGCGCGCCTCGAGGTCTTGGATCAGGCCGGCGATGGGCTGATCGACCTGGAAGGCGTTGATGGCGTGATCCTTCTCCAGCGCGGTGTGCTGGTCCCACGGGTTCACGCCGGCTTTCCCCCCCAGCGTGGGCATGCTCGTTAGCTCGACGAACCGAACGCCGCGCTCCACCAACCGTCGCGCCAACAGGCACTGCTTCGCATAGCCGACCTTGTTCGGGTTGTCGGAGTCGAATCCGTAGAGCTTTTTCGTGGTTTCGCTTTCGCCGCTGAGATCGACCAGTTCCGGCACGGCGGCTTGCATGCGGTAGGCGGTCTCGTAGTTGCGGATCGCCGCCTCGACCTGCGGGTCGTGGTCGACCTTGCCGAGGAAGTCCTGGTCGACGTCGTCGATGAATGAGAGGCGCTTGCGTTGCAGCCGGTCCGACTCCTTGGGGCGGATGTTCGCGAGCGGCTCGTCGCGATCGGGGTAGATGAACGACCCCTGATGCACGGCCGGCAGGAAGCCGTTGCCGAAGACGTTGATGCCGCCCAGCGGAATGCCGCCGCTGCCGATGACGACGAAGTCCGGCAGGTTGCGGTTCTCCGTCCCCAGCCCGTACGACACCCAGGCGCCCAGGGTCGGAAAGCCCGTGAAGGGCTGCCCCGAGTGGTAGTAGAAGTTGGCCTGGGCGTGCTCCATGAACTTGACGGTCATCGAGCGGATGACGGCTAGGCGGTCGGCCTGCGCGCCGATGTGCGGGAACAGGTCGCTCACCGGGATGCCGCTTTCGCCGTAATGGTTGAACTCCCAGGGGCACGGGAAGATGTTGCCGTCCTGGTTGAACATCGTCCGTTCGGTGGGGAACGGCATCGGTTGGCCGGCCTCTTTGGCTAGGCGCGGCTTGGGGTCGAACGAGTCGATGTGAGAGACGCCGCCCGACATGTAGCAGAAGATGACGTTTTTGACCTTGGGCGGATGGTGCGGCGGTTTCGGCGCGAACGGATTGGCAATTTTCGATTTGGCCGGGCCGGCGTAGGCGTCGTCGGCCATCAGGGCGGCCAGCGCCAGCATGCCGAAACCGGTCGAGGTGCGGCGGAGCATCTCGCGGCGCGTGAAGGGGCGCAGGGTCGGTTCGAGGGCGGCGTGGTGGCGGGGGTTGGTGGGCATGGGGTCCCGGTGGTCTGTGTTGAGTCCGTCGTCTGGCTCGAAGCGCGGGCACGGCACGCCGTGCCCCTACATTTCGGCAGGTGCTGTGCCTGCCTTATTGAATATAGATGAACTCCTTGAAATTGAACACTGCTTGGGCCAAGTCTTGCCATACGCGCGGGTTGGCCTGAATTTCGTTTTGCGGTACGCCGTGCTCTTTGGCTAGGACGAGCAGGAAGCCGCCGGCCCTCTTTTGTTCTTCCGCGGTCGGGACGCGGCCCAGGGTCCGCAGGAAGATATGGCGCAGCTTGCCCTGCTCGTCCGCGGGGCCCTTGGCGACCAGATGCCGCGACCACTTCGCGGCCTGCTCGATCACGAATGGGCTGTTCATCATCGTGAGCGACTGCGCCGGGACGTTCGTCACGTCACGCTGCCCGCGGGTGGTCGAGGGCTTCGGCACGTCGAAGACGTCGAGGAACGGGTTCGTCACGTTGCGGCGCACTTCGAGGTAGACGCTGCGGCGGCCGTCGCCGTCGAGCGGGCCCTTCGCCTTGTCGCCCTTGGACTTGCCCGAGTCGTGCTCGTAGTAGGTCTTGACCGACGGCCCGTACATGTCGGTGTTCAACTCGCCCGCCGCGGCCAGAACCGAGTCACGGATTGCCTCGGCTTCGAGCCGGCGGATGTTGGCGTGCTGCACGAGTTTGTTTTCGGGGTCGGTTTGTTTCGATTTCGCCGATGTGGTGCTGCTCATGCGGTAGGCCCGCGACGTCGCGAGCAGCCGCACCATCTTCTTGATCGACCAGCCCTGCTGAACGAACTGGTCCGCCAAGTGGTCGAGCAGCTCGGGGTGGCTGGGACGCTCGCCCAGCTTGCCGAGATTATCGACGGTGCGCACGATGCCCTGCCCGAACATTAGCCGCCAAATGCGGTTGACCATGACGCGCGACGTCAACGGATTGTCCGGGTCGGTGACGGCTTCGGCCAGGTGCAGGCGGACCATGCGCGGATCGTCGCCGAGGTGCTCACTTCCCAGAGCCGTCAGGAACCGTCGCGGCACGGGGTCGCCCGGGCTATTGTGACTACCGCGGATCAGCAACGGCTGCGCGGGCGCGGATTCGTCGAGCAAGCCGGGAGCGCGGCGGGCGACGGGTACCTGAGCCTCGATCGTCCGAAACTCGGCTACCAGGGGTTGCAGCTCGATCAGTTGGCCCAGCGAGGTGGGGAGCAGGTCGTGGCGAACGAAATAGTCGAGGAAGGCCGCTTGCTCGGCGGTGAGCCGTCCCGCGCGCCAGGCCTCGACGGCCTCGGCGATCCGTTCGCCGACGCGGCGAGCAAGGTCGGCTTTCGACGTGGGCGCGTCGCCGTCGAGCAAGTAGAGAGCCGGGTCGACGAGGTCTTGCGGGGACTCGTGGCCGTCGTGGAAGTAGATGCGGTCGGCGCCGAAGTAGGAGCGTCCGTCGTCCTTGGCGGCGGGGCGGGGGCTCTTGCGGCGATCGAGACGCTTGCGGGTCATGTCATCGCGCGTGGCGAATTCGATGTAGCCGGTGAAGCCTTTCCAGTACGTGACGTCCCAGGTGAACCACTCACGCTGGTCGGAGTGCGGCGTGGCGAAGTGGTTGAAGATGCCGCCGCGCGGCACGACGTAGTTCTCGACAACCAGCCGCGCGATGGGATAGTTGCCGCCAAGCGTGCGCACGCTGATGTAGTCGCGCTCGATCTTGAAGCGCGGCGACTGCAAGACGCCGCCGTGCTTGGGCGTGAGCAGATGCGTGTAGACGCCGCTGGGATAGATGCCGCTGACGACGCGGTCGCCGTCGGGCTGGATGAAGAACTCGCCGGGCTTCGATGGCGCCTCCGGCAGGCCGATGCCGTGCTTGAGCCAAGTGGCGTAGTCGGCCCCGGCGAGGTCCCAGGCGGCCTCAAAGTGCTCCTCGTTGAACCGGCGGCGGGCTTCGAGTTGGCTGCGCCGATGCGCGGCGAGTTGGGCCCAGCGCGTCTGCAACGCTTTGCCGTCTTTCTCGCGCAGCAACTCCCACACGTAGAGCGGGCCGGCCTCGTCGCAGTGGGCCTGCTCGAGCGCCTTGCGGGTGGCGGCGTCCTGCTCGTGGATCAGCCGCAACTCAATCTTGCCGGCGGCATCGAGCCAAAAGTCGGCGAGGCGGTCGCGAATCTTGGTCTTGAGCGTGGCCAGGTCGTCGCTGTGGAGGCGCAGGTAGGCTGGGTCGTCGATCACGGTCTGAATCGGGCGCGCGCCGACGAAGCTGCCGAACAGCGCGTAGAAGTCCTTCTGGCTGATGGCGTCGAACTTGTGATCGTGGCAGCGGGCGCAGGAGACCGTGAGGCCCTGGAAGGCCTTCGAGAAGACGTCGATCTGGTTGTCGATCCACTTGACGCGGTCTTCCCACGGCTCGACGGGGTCGTAGGCGTGCTCGATCATGCGGAAGTGTGCCGGGCCGAGTATGGATTCGTTAGTCTTGCCGTCGGCGCTCCAGCGCGGGCTGGGTAGCAGGTCACCGGCGAGGTGCTCGCGGATGAGCTGGTCGTAGGGCACGTCGTGGTTGAGGGCGCGGATCAGGTAGTCGCGGTAGCGCCAGGCTTCGGGGACGTCGGGGTCGCCTTCGCTGCCGTGCGATTCGCTGTAGCGGACCAGGTCCATCCAGTGGCGTGCCCAATGTTCGCCGAAGCGGGGTGACTCGATAAGACGATCTACGACGCTCTCGTACGCCTGGGATGAGTCGTCGTTGACAAAGGCCTCGATCTCCTCCGGCGTGGGCGGTAGGCCTCGCAGGTCGAAGGAGAGACGCCGAAGCAGGGTGTAGCGGTTGGCGGGATCCGCCGGCGCGAGGTCGTTATCTTCGAGCTTGCGCAGCACAAAGCGGTCGACGGCACCCAGCGGCCAGTCGCGGTTTCGCACGTCGGGCGGCGGCGTGGCGCGTACCGGCTGCCACACCCAGTGCCCGTTCTTGCGGCCTTCGAGGTCGAAAGCAGCGGCTGACGGCACCGGAGCGGGTGCTTGATCATCAGGCCAGGGAGCGCCCATCTCGACCCACTTGACGAGCGCGGCGATCTCGGCGTCTTTCAGCTTGCCGGTGGGGGGCATCTGCAGGGTCTTGCCCTCGACGGCGTGGATAAGCTTGCTCTGGCCGGGGTCGCCCGGAATCACTGCCGGGCCAGTGTTTCCGCCCTTGAGAACGCCGGCGCGGCTGTCGAGCTGCAACTGGGCGACCAGAGGCTTCGCCTTGGCGCTATGACACTGGTAGCAGTTGGTGGCCAGCAGCGGCCACACTTGCGACTCGAAGAACTCGACTTGTTCGGGCGAGGGCGATGCGGCCCAAAGGGGGGTTAGCAGAACCAGGGCGGTCGGCAGTAGTACGGCCCAAGCTTCTAGGAGGGCTCGGCGACAATAACCGGCGGTGTGGGCCATGGCCCTTGGTGACTCCATTCGGCAGGTTGGCGGCGTATCCACCGCCAGCGTGGACACATTTATTGTAGACGGATTGCGGACCCTGACGAAAGAGACGGCACCGGCGTCGAGCGGTGGATGGGGAGCCCGGCGAGAAGGAACGCGTGTGGTGTCAGGCGGCGTCTTCTCGGCCCTTGAGTCGCTCGGCTTGGTAGTAGGAGGTGAGAGCGTCGACCAGGGGGTCGAGGCGGCCTTCGGTGATCTGGTCGAGCTGGTGGAGAGTGAGGCCGATGCGGTGGTCGGTGACGCGATTTTGCGGGAAGTTGTAGGTGCGGATCTTCTCGCTGCGATCGCCGCTACCCACCATGTCGCGGCGCTCGGCGGCTTGCTGGGACTGCTGCTTCTGGCGCTCGATCTCATAGAGGCGCGAGCGTAGCACCTGCATGGCCTTGTTCTTGTTCTTGATTTGCGACTTCTCGTCCTGGCAGGTGACGACCAGGTCGGTGGGCAGGTGGGTAATGCGGACGGCCGAGTAGGTCGTGTTGACCGACTGTCCCCCGGGCCCGGAGGAGCAGTAGGTGTCGATACGAAGGTCTTTGGCGTTGATCTCGATCTCCACGTCGTCGACTTGGGGCATCACGGCCACGGTTACGGCCGAGGTATGGATACGCCCCTGCGTCTCGGTCTGCGGGACGCGTTGCACCCGGTGGACGCCGCTCTCGTACTTCATCTTCGCGTAGACCCGCTTGCCGGTGACGAGTGCGATGACTTCCTTGAAGCCGCCGACACCGGTCTCGTTCACCGAGATGATCTCAACTTTCCAGCGCTGCGATTCAGCGAAGCGGGTGTACATGCGGAAAAGTTCGGCGGCGAAAAGCGTTGCCTCGTCGCCCCCGGTGCCGGCGCGCACTTCGAGCACGATGCCTTTCTCGTCGTTGGGGTCCTTGGGGAGCAGGAGCGCTTTGATATCAGCTTCGACGCCGGTGACGCGTTCTTCGAGGCCGGTCAGCTCCTGGCGCGCCATCGCGGCCATCTCGGCGTCGGCCTCTTCGACCATCGGACGGGTGGACTCGATTTCGGATTGAAGCGATTTCCAGGCTTGAAACTTGTCGACGACCTCGGAGAGGTCCGAGTGCGACTTGGCGATCTTGCGGTAGGCGGTCTGGTCCTGTACGAGGGCCGAGTCGGCCATCTGCTCGGACAACTCGCCGAAGCGAGCTTCCAGTTCCTCGAGTTTCTTGAGTCCTTCCATGGGGACTAGGGCCGTGGTGCGGGTGGTTACGCAACCACCAAGTTGCCGCCCTGTTCCTTTTCGAGCGCCATGGCGCCGTCGAGGGCGCGGATCGAGATCTCGACCTGATCGTCGGAGGGATTCTTCGTGGTGATGCGTTGCAGCCATAGGCCGGGCGCGACCATCCACGCCAACAAGCTGCCGCTGCGCCGCGAGGCGAAGCGGATCACTTCGTAACTCAGCCCGGCGATGACCGGCAGAAACACGACCCGCGAGAGCATCTTCATCGCGAAGCTCTCAAACGGTAACAGCGCATAGACCAAGATGCTGACGATCATGACGACCATCAGGAAGCTGGTGCCGCAGCGCGGGTGAAACGTCGTGAACGACTGCGCCCGCTCAACTTCCACGGGGTCGCCCGACTCGTAGTTGAACACGACCTTGTGCTCGGCGCCGTGATACTGGAAGACGCGGCGGATATCTTTCATGCGCGAAACCAGCGTCAGGAACGTGAGAAAGATCGCCAAGCGGATCACGCCGTCCACGAGGCTGAAGCCGAAGTTGCCGTCGAGCGAGTCTGTGCGCTTCTGCAGTTCGGTTGTCAGCACCAGCGGCACGAACTTGTAAAGGAAGATGAAGAACCCGAGCGAGAAGGCGATGTTCAACGCCATCATCCAGCCGGGTATGTCGGCGCTCTTCTTCTTGCCGCCTGGCTGGTCTGGCTTGGCCTCGGGCTCGTCTTCGTCCTCGATCGCCTGGGCGGCGGAGAACTGCAGCGCCCCGAATCCGAGTTTGAGGGCTTGGCCAATCGTCGCGAGCCCGCGAATCCCAAACCAGCCCCACACCTTTCGCCGCTCCGAGGGTCGGCTGATGGGCGATTCCTGCGTGACCACCTCGCCATCGGGACGGCGCACCGCCGTACACACGCTATGTGGCGCGCGCATCATTACGCCCTCGATGACCGCCTGCCCGCCGATCAAAGGGTCGTCGCCGCTCTCGAGCACCGGCATGAGTTGCAGATGGGTGGCGACGCGCCAGAACTGGTGGATTCGGTTGCGAAGCATCATTTCATTATTGTCCGTAAGCGGTGGGCTGCTAGCTGAGTCGGTCTGTTAGCGATTCGAGGCGCGGGCACGGCATGCCGTGCCCCTACAAGGCCTACCTTCCATTTTACGATAGAATGACGGCATGTTTCGGCGGCTCTGGCACGCGATTCGTCCCGCCATCCTGTGGAGCTATCGGCGCGGCTCGTGGCAGTATGACGTCATCGTCGTCCTCATTCTGGCGTTCATCTTCCTGACGCCGAGCAACTTTTTCAACGACCAGCCGCGGTTGCCCAGTGTGCGCCAGCTCGGGGCGATGACGGACGATCAGGGGACGCAGGTGTTTCTGATCGAGTCGTTCGAGCTCGACGGAACCTCCGAAGCGGACCAATCGGGCCGGTTGCAGGAGTTGCTGCGGCGGCGGACCGGAGAGGACTTGCACGTGATCGAGGTCCGGCCCACGACCGACGAGTCCGGTGACATTACCGCGTATCTGGTGTACGCCCGCCCATAGGCCCAGGCTCGCAAGGCGAGCAACACCAACTCCGAATCAGAAAGCCAAGAAACCCGGTGCGGCGCGAGGGCGTCGTCTTACATAGGTATCGTTCATGTTGAGAAAACTGTGGTGCTGCCTTTTCTTCCTGTCTCTGCCCGCGCTTGGCGCCTCGATCGATCTCGACACGGTGCTGGCGCACATGGATAAGGCGGCGGTCTCGTTCCGTAGTTCCCAGGCCAACATCTCGCGGCTCAAGTACACGAAGATCGTCGATGACACGAACACCGAGTCCGGCATGATCTATGTCCTGAAGAACAAGAAGAAGACGCTGCTGTTGATCGAGTTCACGGATCCTTACCCCTACTTTTTTGCCGTCAACGGCAACAAGGCCGAGATCTACCGGCCGCGCATCGCCAAGGTCGAGGAGTATGACCTGGCGAAGTCGCGCGAGATGTTCGAGCAGGCGTTCTTGCTGGGTTTCGGCACGACGGGCGAGTACCTGCGCAAGAACTACGAACTCAAACTCGAGGGCGAGGAGACGGCCGCCGGCAAGGCGACGGTCAAGTTGGAGTTGATCCCAAAGTCGGAGAAGATGCTGAAGCACATCCCGCGGCTCGAGATGTGGATCTCGATGGACACGTGGCAGACCGTGCAGCAGAAGATCGACCAGCCCGCGACGGGCGACTATCGCCTGTTTACCTACACCAACGTGGCGGTGAACCCAAAGCTGTCCGAGAAGCAGTTCAAGCTGAAGATCCCCAAGAACACGAAGCGCGTCTACCCAGGCAAGTAGTCCCAGCAAGCGTTTCGATGTTGCGGAGCCGGTAGCGGCGGCTATACTGGTCGTCAATGATGGCCCTCTCAACAGGGACAAAGACGGCGAGAGCATGACTCTTGCCGGCGGCGCTGCTGCTGGGGCCGCTCTCGGCATCCGGGCGCGCCGACTCCGACGCCACCGACTTTTTTGAAACGAAAATCCGTCCGCTGCTGGCGAAGAATTGCTTCGTCTGCCACACCGATGCGAAGATGGGCGGCCTGCGTTTGGACGCCCGGGAACACATCCTCAAAGGCGGCACGCGCGGTCCGGCGATCGAGCCCGGCAATCCGGGCGGCAGTCTGCTGATCCAAGCGGTTACCAAGTCGCACGACGAGTTGAAGATGCCGCCGGAGGGCGACCTGCCGGCTGAGCAGATCGAGGACTTGCGGACATGGATTCGCCACGGCGCTGCATGGCCCGAAGCGCGGGCCGCGGTAGCGGACCAGGAGGGCGAGAAGGAATACGTCATCCGGCCGGAGTATCGGGAGTTCTGGTCGTTCCAGCCAGTCACGAAGCCCGACGTTCCCCGAGCGGGCGGCAAAGCCTGGGTACAGACGAACGTCGATCCGTTCATCCTGGCGCAGATCAAGCAACAGGGTCTGCGTCCGGGGGAGCGTGCCTCGAGGCGCGTGCTCATTCGGCGCGCCACCTTTGATCTGATTGGGCTGCCGCCGACGCCGGAGGAGGTCGAGACCTTTCTCGCCGACTCGTCTTCGGACGCCTTCGCCAAAGTGGTCGATCGTCTGCTCAACTCGCCTCACTACGGCGAACGCTGGGGGCGGCACTGGCTCGACCTGGCCCGCTACGGCGACGGCATGTCCGCTGCTAGCAAAGACACGCCGTTTCCCCATGCGTACCGCTACCGCGACTGGGTCATCGACGCCTTCAGCCGCGACATGCCCTACGATCGTTTCGTCAAGGCGCAGCTTGCCGCCGACCTCTTCCCCGAGGGGGAGCGCGAGGCCATGCTCCCGGCGCTGGGTTTCCACGCCCTCGGCAAGCGCGACGACGACCGTGTGGATGTCACCGGCAGGGTCTTCCTGGGCCTGACCTTGGGCTGCGCGCAGTGCCACGACCACAAGTACGACCCGGTTCCGACGAAGGACTTCTATTCGCTACAGGGGGTGTTCTCGAGTTCGGAAAAGCATGAGTACCCGCTCGCCCTCGACGAGGTCGTCCAGGCGTACAAAGACGCCGAGGAGCGGGTACAGAAAAAGAAAATCGAGATCGCCGAGTTTCTCAAGCGGGTCACCGACCAGCTCATCGA
This sequence comes from Bryobacterales bacterium, assembly GCA_965261065.1. Classification (GTDB taxonomy): domain Bacteria; phylum Acidobacteriota; class Terriglobia; order Bryobacterales; family UBA6623; genus JAKZVK01. Next base: position 2,758,926 of record OZ253444.1, read on the forward strand.
CATTTTCATGTCCCAAACGGCCGACTACATGACCGCCGCGTGGCGCGTGATGGACGGTGGGGAAGAACTCAGCAGTGTCGTCGGCGAGGCCGCTCTCGACCCCGAAATCCTTGAGAGGTGTATCGAGTTCCTCAAGCAGCAAGACCGCGAACACCGCTTTCTGGATGAGTGGGACCGGAATCGGCAAGGGAGCACGTTGCGGCAAGCGCGCCAGATGGCCGAGCAATTCGAAGAGACATTGCTGGCCATCCACCAGGAGAAGCGCGAGGTCGATGACGCCAACTACGTCGTCTTGGGCGGCGCCAAGGGCGCCCGTACGCAGAGAAATCTGATCAAAACGCCCGTCCAGTTCCTTGAACCGGCCAAGTGGTACATCTGGCGGGACCTTGCCTATAAGCCGCATCGGCGCGCAGGTCTCGATCAGCCGGGGGGCGTCTATTATTTTGAGCCCGATGAGATCGAGCGGCTACTGAGCCCGGCATGGGTCGAGCACCTGCATCGGCAAAAAGCTGAGTTGAAAGCCCTCGATGAGGCCGTCCCGCCCTTGTACCCGTTCATCCATGGCTACCGTGACTCTGATGAGCCAAAAGACGCTCAAGTCGCGATTCGCGGAGACAAGAAGGACCTTGGCGTCGTGGCCCCGCGCCGCTTCCTGCGGATACTGAACCGCGACGAGCCCAAGCCGTTCACGCAAGGCAGCGGGCGATGGGAGTTAGCCGAAGCCATCGTCAGCGCTGACAACCCGCTGACCGCCCGCGTGATGGTCAACCGTATCTGGCAGAAACATTTCGGACGGGGCATCGTGATCTCTCCGAGTAACCTTGGGCGCTTAGGCGACCGGCCGACGCACCCGAAGCTGCTCGACTACCTGGCCGCACGGTTTGTCGAGTCCGGCTGGTCGATGAAGAGTATCCACCGCGAGATCATGCTCTCAGCTACGTATCAGCTCAGCTCGGCGGTGGTCAAGCGTAACTACAAGAAGGACGCGGCGAACCGCTACTACTGGCGTTCCAACATCCGCAAGCGTCTCGACGCCGAGGCGATACGCGATTCGATGCTGGCCGTGGCGGGGAACCTCGACCGCACGCAGGGCGGACTCGGGAAACCGCTGGAAGACGACAATCATCGCCGCGCCGTGTACGGCCTGATCAGCCGCACGTCCCCGGACCGTATGCTGACGCTGTTTGACTTCCCCGACCCCAAAGACACCGCTCCGGAGCGTAGCGTAACCGTCGGTCCGCTGCAGCGCTTGTACTTCCTCAACAACAGCTTCGTCGTCCAACAGGCCGGGTTGCTGGCCGCGCGACTAGAGAAGGAAGCCGGAGCAGATAACTCTGCGCGCATTCGCAGAGGCTACGAGTTACTGTACGCACGGCCGGCCACGAATAAAGAGGTCGCGACGGGCGTGAACTTCCTCGGGAGTCCGGACACGTCTTGGACGCAATACGCTCAGATGTTGCTGGCGTCGAGTGAGTTCACAACGGTGCGTTGAGTAGCGGGTTCAACCACGAGATAGCAGATGCGAACCCACGTCAAGATTCTCGGCGTGATGCATATCGGGTTCGGCGTCATCCTTGCAGGTTTCTCGTTGCTGTTGCTCCTGTCCTTTGCGTTAAGGTCGTTCGGAATCGCGGGCACTACGGCGCAAGAAGACTCGGGCGCACTGATAGACATACCGGTCGTCGGTGGCCCGGAAGCGTTGATCCTTGCGGTGATCGGCGTCCTGGCACTTCCCGAGATCGCAGCGGGCTATGGGCTTTTGAACTACAGGCCCTGGGCACGCACCCTGGGAATTGTTGTATCGGCGCTCAACCTGTTGAGCCTGCCCATTGGAACGGTGATTAGCGTATACGGTTTGTTGGTTCTGTTGAACAAAGAAACCAAGCTCATGTTTCTGCATCCGTCGACGAAGCCTGCTTCCGCTCCGCTGCCTTGAGGGTTGCAAAGCGCTGATGTCGAGGTAGGGTTTCACTTTGATACACCCCTGATAAACTAGGAGCGAATCGAGCAGACCGTGACCCGCCGCGAAGCCATCCAGCTCATGGGCGCCGGCTTTGGCGCCGTCGGCCTGGCCCAGGCCCTGCACGCCAAAGAAGGCAGCCCGCTCGCGCCTCGGGCCCCCCACTTCCCGGCCAAAGCGAAGCACGTCATTTTACTGTATCTCAACGGCGGGCTGTCGCACGTCGATACCTTCGACCCCAAACCGGCCCTTGCCAAGATGGACGGCAAGCCCATGCCGGGGCCCAAGATCAAGACCGACAGCGCCACGGGCGGGCTGATGGCGTCGCCGTTCCCGTTCCGCAAGTACGGGCAAAGCGGCATCGAGGTCAGCGACATCTTCCCGAACGTCGGGGAACTGATCGACGACTTCTGCGTCGTGCGCTCGATGTATTCCGAAAGCATCAATCACCTGCCCTCCATGCTGATGATGAACACGGGCCACGCGCTGCGGGGCGGCTCGCGTCCGTCGTTCGGCTCTTGGGTCACCTACGGGCTGGGCAGCGAGAACGCGAATCTGCCTGGCTACGTGGTGCTGTGTCCGGGGCATCCGGTCGGCGGGGTGCGTTTGTGGTCGTCTTCGTTTCTGCCGACGTCCCACCAAGGTGTTCACATCCGCAATGAGAAGGACGACCCGGCCGAGTTTGTGCAGGACATCCGCAATCAAGGGGTCAGTCGGACACAGCAGGAGAGGCAGCTCGAGTTGCTGTCGAAGCTCAACGGGTCGTTTCTCGATCAGGTCGGGTACGAACCTGAGCTCGAATCGACGATCGAGTCGATGGAAGTCGCCTATCGCATGCAGACGGAGTTGCCCGGCATCTTCGACATCAGCAAAGAGAGCGAGGCCACCCGCGGCCGTTACGGCGCAAGCGAATTCGGACGCGGCTGCCTGATGGCGCTACGGCTCGTCGAGCAAGGCGTGCGCGTCGTGCAGGTTTACTACGGCGACAGGCAGCCGTGGGACAGCCACGATGACATGCTGGACCACCGCCTGCACGCCCGCATCGCCGACCCGCCGATCGCCGCGCTGATGACCGACCTCAAGGCCCGCGGGCTGCTGGATGAGACCATCGTCATCCTCGGGACCGAATTCGGGCGCACGCCGATGATTCAAAACAGTGCTTCGATGAGAACCGGCCGCGGACGCGACCACAATCCTCCGGGCTACAGCATTCTGCTCGGAGGGGGCGGTTTCAAGGGCGGCATCACCTACGGCGCGACCGACGAGTTCGGCTACAAGGCTGTCGAGAATCCAACCAGTCCCCACGACCTTCACGCCACGGTGTTGCACCTGCTGGGGCTCGATCACACCAAGCTCACGTACCGGTATAGTGGCCGCGACTTCCGGTTGACGGACGTCGAGGGGCGCGTGCTCAACGAGCTGCTTGCCTAGATTAGCTAACCGAGGTCCGCGACCTCAAACAGAGAAGCCGGCGCCGAATGTGGCGTAAGCCTCCACCTCCAGGCTTGCCGAGAACCGACTCCTCGGTTCTCAGGTTCTCGAGCCATAGCCGCTGCTCGGTCGTTTGCCATCCTGAGTCCCGAAGAATCGAGACTCGGCAAGGCTGGAGCCTTACGCCACATCCCGCGCGGGCACTTCTTCCAAGACTTGATACTCTCGCTCCGTTGGTGCGTCCTTCAGACTCTAGCCGCATCGCGTAGAACCCTACGGCATCCCCTGGGTGCGCTTGACCAATTCATCGACCTTGTCGGCGATGATTTGCTCAACCGTAGCGGTGAAAGGCCGGGGCTGACCGTAGCCGATCATGGCGCCGCCGCCTTCGTAGCCGCCTTCCTTCAAGATTCGCACCGACGGAATATACGCGAACACGTCGTTTGAGTAGCCGGTGACCCAGGTGTCCTCCCAACCGTACGCTCCCTTGAACCGCAGCGAGTAGTCAACCACGACCTCGCCCGCCATGTGGATCAAGGTCAGGTCGTCGCCGAACTGCCATACCTGCAACGGATAGGGATACTCGGTCGGCAGCTTACCGTCGCGATCGAGCTTGTCGAGCAGGAATTGAGCGTGGCGTTTGCGAGAACCGGTTTCGGTCTTGAGACGGCCTTTGAGTTCCTCGCGGGTCGGCGGCGACTGGAAGGAGATCGGGACGTGCTCGAACGCTGTGTTCAGCGGCCCGCGCACCGGCCGCCGTTTACCTTCTACGACCTGACCCACGGCGAAGGCAAGCGTTTCACCATAGCGCTGGGCCAACTCGACCGATCGACGCGGCAGCGGATTCGCATCGGCCCCGCAGCCCGCGACGAACAGCGCGATCGCTCCCGGATAGGCTTTCTCGACCGCCGATTGCGCATAGCCCGGCCAGTCGCCATTGATCTCGTATCCCGACAGCACGGTCGCGTGGCAGGCATAGCCGAAGACGATGGCCTTGATCTTGCCGTCGGCGGTCTTCACCACCAAGACCGGCACGTCATGGTCAACCGGGGAAGGGTAGTGGCGCTTGCCGGAGCCGGCGCGGCGGCGGTTGACGGCGAAACCGGCCAAACTTTGCTCAAAGCTCAACTCGGCCGGCGCTAGGTCGTCGATGGCCTCGCCAATCAACGCGACGGCCTGCTCATTGATCTTCGCCGTGTAGCGTTGCACAGGCGGCTCGTCTTTCGGCGTCATCGAGTACGCCGGCCGCAGCATCTTGCCGACCACCGGCGCGCTGTGGGTGTGGGACGCGTTGAAGGCAATGCGGTCCGGTGGCAACCCGTACTTCTGCTTGGCGCCCTCGCGGATGCTCTTCGCCATCCCGGCGGTGAAGCCGAGTAGATCAGCGGTGATCAAAACAGACGTCGAGCCGGTTTGGTCCTTCAGCGCGACCGCTTTCATGTGGATGTCGTGGATGACTTTCTTTACCGGGCGCTCGCGGCCGCCGTAGCCCGCCAGCCAGACAGGCTCGCTCGGGTTGATGTTGACCCTGGCGACGCCCGCTTGCCAGGTAGTCTCGGCTTGCACCGACGGTTGGGCCACGAACGCCGCGAGAAGGAGGGCGGCGGCAAACCAGCCTCGCACTTGTTGTCCTGTTATCGAACGAGTCATCACATGGGCCTCCCCGCAGAGTGAACAGCCTTCTTTCCTGCTCTGGCTTGCAGCTCTTTCCATTCGCCGCTCCCGTTGTCGGGAATGCTCTCGAGATAGACGCCGCGGGGAAACACCGGCAACTTGCCGGCACGGAAAGCGTCGAAATACTGGCGCATGTGCGTGTAGTAGCTGGTCGCGCCGCTCGGCCAACGAATGGCCAAAAGCTGTCCCGGATACGGATAGGGGTTCTTCTTGAGCGGCTCGACTCGGAAGCGCTCGACGGCGTCTTCGTCGAGGTCAACGCCCATGCCGGGCCCTTCCGGAACGGCGGCCGTGCCGTTCTCGACCTTGATGCCCGGCGTCACCATGTGCTTCGTGTAGAGCTGATGGCAGTTGACCGCGGGCCAGCGCGCGTGGCTCAGCACGGCGCCGAAGTGCAGCGAGAACGTCCCGGTGATGCCGGTGCCGACCTGCTGCAGCCAGAACGGCTTCGAGGCCGCGCCTGCCACCGTGCCGTTGTTCATCACGCGCGTCGCCGCGTCGTCAATGACGAAGCCGTCGCAAACCTCCTGCCGCAGCGCGGTCATGATCGGCGGGCTGCCGAAGTGGTGCGCGATCGGGATCGTCGTCCGCTTGCGAAGCAGCTTATTACCCTCTACATCGCCTTGCGGGATCGGGGTTTCCCAAATGGCAATGTGGTGGTACTTTTCGAGCTCGGTGCAGTAGCGGATTGCGCGGGCCGTATCGAGGAGCGTGGAGTTGTAGTCGAAATCGATCTTGAAGTGGTCGGGCAGCGTCGCGGTCAGCACCTTGCATTGATCGTCGAGATCGAACCACGGGCGCGCCTTGGTCTTGAAATCGGTGTAGCCCTCGGTGACGGCGTCTTTACATTCCGACGCCCAGTCTTTGCCGGTCATGTCGATCGCCCACCAACTCACGAACGGCCGATCGCGGTACTTGTGTCCCAGCAGGCGGTAGATCGGCACGTCGTTGACCTTGCCGACGGCATCGAACAGCGCCTGTTGCAGGCCGTTGCCGAGCGAGTCGTCCCACATCACCTCGGCGGCCTTCTTGCCCGTGACACGTCCGATGATTTCGTCCGACAGTGGGCGGCCGCCGTAGTAAACCATGGCCTCGCCGAAGCCGACGACCCCGCAGGCGAGTGTCACCTTGCAGATCTCGAAGTACCGCCAGTGGTACAGCTCGCGCTTCATGTTGCGGTCGGGCACCGGGCGGAACGGCACCTCGACCCAGATGCGGTCGACCTTTTTGATCGAGGTGTCGAGCAGACCCCCGACCGCCGGCGCGGCGGCAACGGCGGCAACGGCGCTTCGCATTCCCGGCGTTGATGCCGCTAGGCCGGCAACACCAGCGGCAGCGGTCGTTCGAAACAGTTTGCGTCGAGAAACTCTGTGTGGCATACCCTCTCCTGTAGCGGACTCCCCCAAGCCTGACCGCGTTATTGTAGCTCCCCACGAGCCGCCGGATGAAAAGGTCTTTGGCGCCAGGTCTGAGGAGGGAGGGACTCGGGCGCCGAGGCGGAGAGGGGCAGAGGCCCTCGCGGCCGGCAGCGGACGGAAGACCCCTGCCATCGCCGGGAGGCGGTGCAACGCGGTTGCGTTCTACGCTGGGGTGAGCGTGAGAAGGCTGCTAGCGTGCTAGTGGAATTGGACAGCTACGACGGCGATTGAGTCGCCCTTGACCTCGCCGTTGATGGTTGCCTTCATGTTGTCCTTTTTGCTCGTGAATCCGAGCATCCTGGCCGCCATTCGGTCACCGTCCTTGTCGAACTTCAAGAACTTGCCGTCCGCGGTGACGACGCCGTAACCGCTGTCCTTGCAATTGGGCATCAGGGCGCAGTCCTTGGTGTGCGTCTTGGCCGCATCGACGCCTTCCTTGGCCACCTTGGCCGAGCAAGCTTTGTCTATCAGGTAGCCTTCAACCTTCTCGGCGGCGAGCGGTGCCGAAAGGGCCACGAACAACGTACAGACCGTTATGAGAATCCGCTTCACAGTTTTCATCCTCCTTGGGTGCCCTAGCTTGGAAATCCGCAGGCCGGTCCGCGCCGGCCACCCTATATTGTTGCATTCGCTCGGTGGCAGTGAGCAGGGTAAGACTCTCCAACGACCGCCCGCGCGAGAGCCTCCGGTGTCGGTCCAAAACGTACGGGAGCCAACAGGCAACTCCATGCCCCGTTGTTAGAATGAATTTATGGTCTGGGTGATGGCGGTTTTGCTGGCTCTGTCGGCTGCCGCGCCGTCGAGCGAGTTGACGGACGCCCGCGCCGCGCTCGACGCGAAAGACTATCCCCGCGCCGTCGAGTTGCTCGAGAAGATCGTCGCTGAGAAGCCCGAGGATTTCGCCGGAGATTTCGAGGTGCACTTCGACCTCGCCTTCGCCTACACCCAGCTCGAGCAAGACGAAAAAGCCATCGAGCACTATCGGAAAACCGTCGAAAAAAAGCCGGACTTGATTCCGGCACGGCTCAATCTCGCCATGGTATTGCTGCGGCGGCAGCGTCCGGCCGACGCCGCCTCGCACTTGAAGGCCGTCATCGAAGCCCGTCCCGACGACGCCGGCTTGCAGCACATGTTTGCACGGGCTTTGTTCGATAGCGAACGCTTCGAAGAAGCAATTCCCGCCTTCCAGCGCGCGGCCGAGATGGACCCGGCCTCCGCCGACGCGCGCCTCGGCCTGGGGCAGTCACTGGCGCGACTCGACCGCTTCGACGAAGCCGCCGGGGCCTACCGTGAAGCCGCCACCCTGAATCCGGAGTTCGCTCAGATGACGCTCGAGCTGGGCGAGCTGCACGAGAGCCAGGGCCGCGTCGAGCAAGCAGTTGCGCTCTATCGCGAGTACCTGGCAGCGCACCCGCGGGAGGTCGCCGTGCGCGAGCGGATCGGCTTCCTGCTGCTGAACCTCAGGCGCTACCCCGAGGCGATCGAGGTGCTCGAAACCGCCGTTCGCGGGAATCCGTCGGTAGGCAACCGCGCCGCGCTCGCCCAGGCCCACTCGATGAACGACCAGCCGACGAAGGCCCTGCCTCTGCTGCGCGAAGCCGTCGCCGGCGAGCCGTCGAATGCAGATTTGCGCGTGCGCTATGCCAACCTGCTGCTTCACAGCCAGGAGTTCGTTCTCGCTGCACAGAACTACCTGGAGGCCGTCAAGAACAGCCCGGACCTGCTCGACGGGTGGAACGGACTGGCCTTCTCGCTCTTTCGCGTCGAGAACTATCAGGACACGCTGAAGGCTCTGGCCGAGTCCGCGCGGCTCGGTCCCGAGAAGCCCGCTGGTGTGTACCTACGTGCCCTGGCGCAAGACAAGCTGCAGATGTATCCTGAAGCCCTTGCGAGCTACGAGAGCTTCCTTACCCTGGGCTCCGGCCTGGAAGATGAGGAGTGGAAGGCAGGGCAGCGGATCATCGTGATCAAGAAGGTTATGCACAAATCCGGCCGATGAAAACAGCGATAGCGGGCTTACTGGCGGTTGCCGCCGTACTAAACCCACTTTGTACGCCGCTGTGGGCCGGCACCTATGAGGCCCTTGAGCGGATTCGGCGCGACTCCAACCTCGAGCGGCGCGCCAAGATGGCTCTCGCGCATGCCGAGTCCTGTGTGGAGCGCGCGGGTCGAGCCTACCGGGAGAGTGGCCCGGAGCAAGGGGAGGCGCTGCTCGAAGAGATCCAAGCCGCGGTGGAATTCGCGAAAGAATCGCTCGACGCCACCGGCAAGAATCCGTCCCGCAAGCCCAAGCATTTCAAGCGGGCCGAGATCGCGACGCGCGAGTTGATCGGCTCGCTGAATGATCTTGAGACCAAGCTGGGCTTCGATGAGCGCGCACTCCTGCAAGCAGTCCGGGCCCGCATTGCCGTGATCAATGGCGAGATCTTGATGGGAATCATGGGCAAGAAGAAATGAGGGGGAGACTATGACACGTCGTTTGGCGTCGGCTGGCCGGGTGTTGGCCGGCTGCGCGCTGTTGTTGAGCGTTTCCGTGTCTGCACAGGACTTCGGTGGCTTCACGGACGACTTCCTAACCGACTACGAGGCCGACATCATCCGTGCCGCGCAAGAGCCGAACGAGCGCATCACACACTACCTGCACTTTGCCCGGCTACGGTTGGAGCTCGTCAGCCAAGCCCTCAAGAAGGAAGAAGCGGGACGCTCGAAGCTGATTCATCGAAACATCGAGCACTACGGCCGTATCATCGAAACGATCGATCTGGTGATCGATGACGCGGCAGTCGACAAGGCGGACCTGACCGAAAGTATGGCTCTTCTAGCCGAAGCCGAGAAGGAGTTTCTGGCGCGCCTGGAAGCAATCCAGGAGAACCCGGCCGATGACCTGTGGGCGTACGAGTTCGTTCTCGAAGACGCCATCGACATTACTCGCGACAGTATGGAGTTGGCAGTCGAAGACCTCGGCGACCGTGCCCGCAGGATTGTCGAAGCCGAGGTTGAGGAAGAGAAAGAGCGCCGCACCATGATGACCCCCGAACGCCGCAAAGACGTCGAGCAGGTCAAAGAGCAGGAAGCCAAGAAGGAAGCGGGGGACAAGGGTAAGCGTCCGACGCTGCTTAAGCCGGGGGAGAAGCTCGGCGAGCCCGGAAAGCCGCGCGAGCGGCGCTAGCTTTTCGGCCGCCCACAACCGTCACTGGCTGTCCGATCCAAGCGTCACCAGAACAATTGTGTCCAGTCTGGAAGGAGCGTCCAGACAGAATGTGGCGCAAGGCCCCAGCCGTGCCGAGTCTCGATTTTTCGGGACTCAGGCCGGCAAGCGCCCGCGCAACCGCTATGGACCGCGGACCTGAGAACCGAGGAATCGGACAATGAATACTGTTGGGGGCAAGCCTAGCGGCTTACGCCACATGGCCCCGTCTCTCACACCGGCGTGGGCCCTCGATATAGTGAACCCATGGCCCCCCGCGAGTTACTGGAGCACTTCGAGCACCAGCCACGCGGCCGGGCCGATTTCAAACACCTGACCAAACAGCTCGGCGCGCGCGGGCCCAAGCGCCAAGCCCTGCAGCAGGCCCTCGACCAACTCACCACCGAAGGCCGGCTCATCGAATACAAGAAAGGCCACTACACCCTGCCGGGCAAAGACTCCGACCTCATCGCCGGACGTTTTCTGCAGCACCGCGACGGCTTTGGTTTCGTCGTCGCCGATACTCCGCTCGAAGGGGTCGAGGGTGACATCTACATTCGCCCCACCGCCACGGGCGGGGCGATGAACGACGACCGCGTGCTGATGCGTTTGGTGGGCGGGATCCGCGGCGGGCGCGCGGAGGGCCGGGTCCAACGCGTTCTGCGACGCACGCACGTCGAGGTTGTCGGTGCCTTTCGCTACTCCAAACGCGGCTCGTACGTCATGCCGCACGACGAGCGCGTGCGGGACCACATCGCGATTCTGAAAGGAAGCGAGCTGCCACCGCCCGAGGCTCGCAAGGAGCGTCTCGGCAACCTGACGCCGCCCGACGTCAAGACCGTGGAGGAACTCGACGGGATGATCGTCAACGTCGGGGTCACCCACTTTCCCTCGCCTCTCGAAGAGGCGCAGGGGCGGGTGATCGAGGTCCTCGGCCGTCCCGGCGACTTCGGCATCGACGTCGAGATCATCATCCGCAAGTTCCATTTGCCCCATCGTTTTCCGGATACGGTCCATCGCGAGGTCGAGGCGGCTCCTCAGTCCATCGACCGGCGCGAGATCGCGCGCCGCCGCGACTTCCGCGACTACGACATCGTCACGATCGACGGCGAGACGGCACGGGACTTTGACGACGCGGTATGGGTCGACCTACTCGACAACGGCCACTTCGCGCTGCATGTCCACGTCGCCGACGTTAGCCACTACGTCAGGCCGGGGACGGCGCTCGACCAGGAAGCAAATCGCCGCGGGACAAGCGTCTATTTCCCCGACCGCGCCGTGCCGATGTTGCCGGCCGAGCTGTCGACCGGCATCTGCTCGCTCAATCCGCAGGTTGACCGGCTCGTCCTCTCGGCACTGCTCGAGATCGATCACAGCGGCAAGACCGTTCGCGCTGAGTTCTGCCGCGGCGTCATCCGCAGCGTCGAGCGTATGACCTACACCAGCGTGAACCACGTGCTTCAGGGAGACGCTGAGCTCCGCGCGCGTTATCAGCCGCTGGTCGAACGCTTCGGGTGGATGAAGGACCTGGCAATGGTCCTCAACCACCGCCGGCAGCGGCGCGGTTCCATCGACTTCGACCTGCCCGCTCCCGAGATTGTGTTCGATGAGTTCGGCGAGATGACCGGCATCGTCCCTTCGGAGCGCAACATAGCGCATCGCATCATCGAGGAGTTCATGCTGGCGGCGAACGAAGCCGTCGCCGCGCGGCTCGAGGAGGATTGCCCGGCGTCGCTCTACCGCATTCACGAGACACCCGATCCCGGGCGGATTCTCGAATTCGAGCAAGTGGCCGCCACCTTCGGTCACACGCTTGGGGTCAAGGTCCCGCTACGGCAGCACGCCTGGACCCAACGCCGGCGCGATGGCTCGAAGAACCGGCAGAGAGCCCGGGTCGCTGAAAGCAAGATCGACGTATCCCCGCGCCACTATCAGAAGCTGATCAAGCGGCTAGCCGGCAAGCCCGAGGAGCGCATCCTGAGCTACCTGATGCTACGCTCCCTGAAGCAGGCGCGCTACAGCGAGATCAACAGCGGCCACTTCGCGCTCGCCGCGCCGGCCTACACTCATTTCACCTCGCCGATCCGGCGCTATCCCGACCTGGTCGTGCATCGCATCCTCAGCGATTGGCTCGACCGCGGTCCGAAGAGCCCTTACAGCGAAAAGGGGTCGGCCCCGGCCCATCACGAGCACGCCTACGACGAACGCGACCTGGAGGCTATCGGGCGCGAGACCTCGCTGACCGAGCGTCGCGCCGCCGACGCCGAGCGCGCGCTCATCAATTGGAAGAAGGCGCGGTTCATGGAAGCCCACCTCGGCGACCAGTTCCAGGCCATCGTCATCCAGGTCACCAAGGCCGGGCTGTTCATCGAGCTGATGGACCTGTTCATCGAGGGCTTCATCCCGATCGAGTCGCTGCCGGGACGTTTCGAATACCGCGAGAACCTGCGCGCGCTCATCAACCCGCGCACGAAGCAGCAGTTCGGCCTAGGGGATCGCGTCGAAGCGCTGGCCATGCGTGTGCCGCACGGAGAGATGCGGCCGGAGTTTTCTTGGGTGTCGGGCTAACACTGAGCGATGGAAAAGCGGTGACGCTTCGCGCGGCTTCAACCAATGTTACCGCTAATTTGGACAGCTCGGCGGCATGCCGTGCCCACCCGCCGCAGCAGAAAGAACACCACTTCCACCTTGTTGCCAGTGGCGCCGGCCCATCTGGACGACAAAGTATCCACGGCGCGCGGTGCCCAGCCGTCATAGAACTGAAGAACACACATGCGTCTCGCCGTTGCCCTTCTGGCTGTCGCCATCCCTGTCCAAGCCGGGATCATCAAGGGGGTTGTGCTCGAGCACGCCTCCAGCCGTCCACTTGCGCGAGCGGTTGTCCGTCTCACCCAAGTACCAGGGTCCGGTGACACACGCGGCAAGCCCCTGGTGACGAAAGCGGGCCGAGCAGGGCAGTTCGTTTTCGGGGCCCTTTCTCCGGGAACCTACCTCCTACAGGCCGTTCGTGAGGGGTTCTTTCCGGGAGCCTACGGTCAACGGCTCCCCACCGGATGGGGCACGTCTATTGAGGTCACCGCCAACTCAACCTTCTTTGCCCAACTCCGGCTGCGTCACTGGGGGGCCCTGACCGGCCGAGTGCTCGACGAGAATGGCGTCGGGATGGCGGGAATCCCCGTGCTGGCCTACCGTGCGCGGCTGCCGTTGCGTTCAGCCGGCGACGCCAAATCCGACGATCGCGGCGTGTTCCGGATTCCCGGCCTGGATCCAGGCAAGTACTGGGCCCGCTCCGGGGCCCACGAGTTTGATGACGGTTCCCGATGGCTGCCCACCTATTCATCGCAGGGCCGCGAGGTAAGCGAAGCCCTGACGCACCGAGTCGCGGTGGATGTCGACACAACCAACGTCGATATCACGCCGGACCCCGGACGCCTTTTCAACATCGCCGGTCTGGTGGTATGCGACACGCCGGGACCCGTCACCGTGACGCTCTCGTCGGAAACCGGCCGCCGGCGTACCGACGCAAGCTGCGGGGGAGGATGTCGCTTTGAGGGAGTAGCCCCGGGTCGCTACGAGGTGTTCGCAACGCTGCGGAACGGTGACGCGGCGGGCTTCACTGAGCTTTCTCTCGGCCGCGACATGGAGGCAGCCAACGTACCGGTTCGGCGCTTGCCGACGATCGCGATCGAGGTCCGCTGGGCCGATTCCAAAGATGTTGCTGATATCCCCGTCAAGCTGATCGGCCGGCGCAAGGACCTATCGGAGACAGAAGACGGGCGTGAAATCGACGGGCCGCGCGCGACTCTCGCCCCTGGACACTGGGAGTTTCGGGCAGTCGCTCCGGGCGGCCAATACGTTGAGTCCATCGTTCAGCGTTACGGCCAAGCCCCCCGCCGATCGAAAGCCGAGGACACGTCTGATTGGTACCAGGTGTTCATTCCAACAGGTGACTGGTCCAGGCTCACGATTACGGTATCCGATCAGGCGGGTGAGCTCGCCGGGCGGGTCATGGCGAAAAGCAAGCCGGTACCGGGGGCGCCCGTCTTCCTTTGGCCGGTCGCCGTCTCAACGCGCCGGTCGCTCCCCAGCCCCGTTCTGCAACGGCTGTCAGACACCGAAGGGCGCTTCCACTTCGACGGCCTGCCGCCGGGAGACTACCGTCTGCTCGCGACCTTCGACGTGAGGGAAATCGACGCGGAACTGATAGAGCTGAGCCGGGCAGTCAGCGCTCACGTGGAAGCGTTCCAGACCACGAGTATCGAGGTGCCGGTTTGGATTGCCCCTTGGTAGACGGGTAGTCCGGATGGCTCTGAACAACTAGCAATAACATCCTTCAAACAACCCCATTGTCACTAAGGTTCCGCCCGGCGGTCTGATAGCATAACTTCAAGTTTCCCGCCTGGTGCGGGAAGAGACCATCATGGGCACTACTGCCGTCGCTGTTCCCGAGGTGGGAGAAGAGATTCGCGAGGGCGACGAGGTCCGCGACGAGGTTCCGCCGCTCTATCAGGTCATTCTTCTCGATGATGACGATCACAGCTACGACTACGTCATCGAGATGCTCACCAAGATCTTCGATTTCAGTGAGTCGAAGGCCTATGAGCACGCCGTCGAGGTGGACTCACGCGGCCACACCCGCCTGCTTACCTGTTCACTCGACGAGGCCGAGCGCAAGCGCGATCAGGTCCACGCCTACGGGGCGGACTGGCGTCTGCCGCGGTCGCTCGGTTCGATGGCGGCCCTGATCGAGCCCGCCGAGTAGGGTCAGACTCAGCAGGTTCGGGCTCAGCCTGACGCTTCCCCGACCTGGCCGGACCGGCTCACGAACAGCTCGGTCTCTTCGCCCGTTTCAGCCGCGGCACGTTTCGCCCGCTGGTGGTCCGGTTTGGGGGCAACCATCGCCGCGGCCTTGGCGTGCGGGACAAGCTGGGCACGCGCCGCATCCTCGTAGCCGACGGAGACCGAGTACAACGCCTGGTCGAAGAACTCCGAGATCGAAAGAGCCAGCTCGTACTCGAGAGCCAGTTCCTCGCCCTTTCCGGTCATGGCGCGCCGCATAAACTCCAGAAGCGCCGCCTTCGTCAGAGTCAGTGCTAAGACGACCTGACTCAGGGGAATACTCTCGAGGTAGCGTTCCCGGCCGAGCTTGATGTAGCGCGACTCCACCGCCGACCGCGAACGTTCGCTGAGCCAGCGCCGCATGTTCTTGAACAGGTCGTCTTTCAGCTCGAGCAGCCGCTCGCGATCGAGAGTCCGGTACGCCTCGCAACGTGCATCGCTTTGGAGAACCTTGATGAGATCGTTGGTCAGGCGATCCGCACCGTTTTCAATCTGTGTAAGAAGCCTTGCAGAGATCATGAGGATGACTACCTTTGCTTACGATCGGTACACCCCTATTCAAACAGAACAGGCGCCGTCGCGGGTGAAAAAAGACCCGCGTCCAGGCGAACCCAACCGAGCCGTGACCGTAAGGGAGCGGTCCGGCACGACCCGTCATATCCCTCGAAGGCCTCTGGGGCGGCACCGGACGTATCCATGAGTGGGTGTCGCGAGCAGACCTGGCGGTAGCAGGTATGCGGGCGGGCGCGGGGGCAAGCCCCTACAGTCTCCGGTGGCTCAGCTACACTGCGTAGCGCCCGACCGCGTCCTCGTCCAACTCAACGCCCAGGCCCGGCGTGTGCGGAACGATCGCGTAGCTGTCCTTGATCTCGATCGGCTCGACAATCAGATCGTCCACTCGCTGATGCGAGAGGATGTCGCTCGGCAGCGTACAATTGGCCGCCGCGGCGCAGGAGTGAAGGAAAGCCGCATCCTTGATTCCGAGTTCGTGCCCGGAGCCGTGCCACACCGGCATACCCGTCGCGCCCGCCACCTCAGAGTTGATGACAAAGTCTCGCATGGCAGGCCGCGGGCCCGTATTGATGTAATCGCAGGCCGCTGCCTTCGCCGCCTCGATCATTTTGGCCGGATCGGTGGTGGTCATCGTGATCGGGGTCTTGAGCGCCGCCGCCAGCTTTGCCAACTCGGCCAGGTCGTCCACGGGATCTTCGATCGTCCGCATGGTGCCGATCTCGTCCAACGCCTGGCAGATCACGAGGCATTCGTCGGCCTTCTCGTAGTGGCGATTGAAATCGACCGTGATCTTGACGTCGGGCGCCACTTCGGCGACGGCTCTAACCGCCTCGACAATCGGGTCATCGGGGCGGCCCTTCATCTTGAGCGCCTTGAAACCGCCATCAAGCGTCCGCTGAGCGACCCGCCCCGCGTCAGCCGCGTTCTTGCGCCCGCACCAATAGGGCACGAACACCTTGTCTTGGGCCAGCCCGCCGAGCAACTGATAGACCGGCCAGCCGATAGCCTTGCCCACGGCGTCGTAGCAAGCCATCTCAAACGCGGATTGGGTCGACCGGTCCGGCAGATCGAGCCGCGGCAGGTTGAGGTCGAGCAGGTTCTTACCGGTCAGGGCGGCCGCGTTACGCTGCGCTTCTTCCTTCTTGACGTTGCGCGAGGTCTCACCGACGCCGACCAAGCCGGAATCCGTATGCAGTTTAATAATAACCTTCGGCCCCTTGGGGAACTCCGAAAGTGCGTCGGGGTTGAACTCGGGGCTGTTGATGATGTCGTCTTGCATCGGGATGACGACTTGGAAGATCTCGATCTTGGTGATCTGCAATCGCTCCGAGCCCCCGGCGCAAGCGCTTGGCAACGTGGCCAAACCCGCGGTACCGGCGACGCCGGCGAGGAACGAACGGCGTGAGAATCCTGGCGCTTTCATGATGCACTCCTTACTTTTCGTGGACTACGGCGTCACGGGTTAGCGACAGGGGCACGTCCGGCGGCACCCCCGCCCGTTTGCCCACGAGCACCCAAAGCTTACACGATCTCTCTGATGACGCGCCCGTGGACTTGCGTGAGGCGCTCTTTGCGGCCCATGTGGAGAAAGCTTAGACGATCTTGCTCAAGGCCGAGTTGGTGGAGCAGCGTGGTGTGGATATCGCGGAAGTGGCAGCGGTTCTCGACCGCGTGTAAACCAATCTCATCGGTGGCGCCCACGGCCTGGCCGCCCTTGATGCCGCCGCCGGCCATCCACATCGAGAAGCCGAGGTTGTGGTGATCGCGCCCCTTGCCGCTTTCGGCCTCGGGCGAACGGCCGAACTCGCCGCCCCATAGCACGAGCGTTGAGTCGAGCAGGCCGCGCCGCTTGAGGTCCTTGAGCAGGCCCGCCACGGGCTTGTCGGTTTCCGACGCCATGCGCAGATGATTCTCTTCGACGTCGGAATGCGCGTCCCACTGCAAGTTGCCGGGACCGCCGCCGGAAACTACCGTGACGAACCGGACGCCCTTCTCGACCAGACGGCGCGCCAGCAAGCAGCGGCGTGCGTAGTCGTCGGTGGGCTCGACGCCAACGCCGTAGAGATCGCGGGTTTCCCGCGGCTCGTTCGAGATGTCGAGTACCTCGGGCGCTTCGGTCTGCATCTTGAAAGCCAGATCGTAGGCCCGGATGCGGGCGCCGAATTCGTCATCGTCCTCGGCGAGCGTGGCTTCGTTCAACTCGCGGATGAGCTTGACGGTCTCGCGGCGCTGCGACAGGCTGGCCTTCTCCGGTAAATCAAGGTTCAAGACCGGCCGGTCGCCAGGACGAAACATCGTTGGCTGGTAGACCGCGGGCAAGAAACCGTTGCCGTACATCGGCTGCCCGGCTTCGAGCGCGCCGTCGGGATCGGGCATCACCACATACGACGGAAGCGACTCGGCTTCCGAACCCAGCCCGTAAATCGACCACGAGCCCATGCTGGGGAAGCCCGGTACGATGCGTCCGCTGAACAGCTCGTATTGCGCCGCGGAATGCACCACCATGTTGCCGTGGCAGCCCCGCAGGACCGCGATGTCGTCGATGCACTCGGCGGTATGCGGAAACAGGTCGGAGACTTCGACGCCGGCGCGGCCATACTTCTTGAAGGTTCGTTTGGTGCCGAGCAGCTTGGCGTCGGCTTTGACGAACTGGTACTTCGCTTCGCCGAACTCCTTCGGACGCGGCTGGCCGTCCAGCTTGTTCAACAGCGGCTTGGGATCGAAAGTCTCAACCTGGCTGGGGCCGCCCGCCGTGAACAAAAAGATCACCGCCCTGGCCTTGGCTTCGTGATGCGAGGCCTTCGGCGCCAGCGGGTTCATGCCCGCGGCCGGCAGCGGATCCCGCTGCAACATCGACGCCATCGCAAGCGAGCCAAAGCCGCAAAACGCATCTTGGATAAACTCGCGGCGGTTGCGCGTGGGGCGGCTGTGTTCGAGCATGACGGCTACACGTTCATTCTAGACGTTGGGAGGCTTAGTTCACATACAAGAACGCGTTCAGGTTGAACACAGCCAGCGCGAACTCCTTCAGCGGCTGATCGGCCAGGAACTCCACGCCTAGCCGCAACTCCTCGTCGGTAGGAGGGCGCCCGGCCGCCAACAAATACGCTCGCACGACCTGTTGCGTCGGGTCGCCGCCAACCTCGCGCTGCAACCTCTCTGCAAGGTGGCCGGCCAGATCGTTGGAGAGCCGTCCGTTAAGCAGTTCGAGGGCCTGGGGGGCATGGATGCTGGCTTGTCGCACGGCGCAGGTCGTCAGCAACGCCGGTTGATCAAACACTTCCATGAACGGCAGCCGCAGGTTGCGCTTCGCGATCAGGTACACCGAGCGTCGGAGGTGCTCTTCGGGGTCCTCGGCCACCTTCCACTGATAGGGCTTGTAGAGCAGCTTCACGAGCTCCTCTTCCACTGGCACGATCACGCTCTCGCCACCCGCCTTCCGGTTCAGCTTGCCCGAGACGGCCAACATGGTGTCGCGGATCTCCTCGGCTTCCAGGCGCCGCCGGCTGAAACGCCACAGCAGCCGGTTCTCGGGGTCCTTCGCCGTAGCCTGCCGCGCCATCGGCGAGTGTGACGACTGCCGATAGGTGCTGCTGAGCACGATCTTGCGGTGCAGTGCCTTCACACTCCATCCGCTTTCGACAAACTCGTTCGCAAGATAGTCAAGCAGTTCGGGATGGCTCGGCCGTTCACCGTTTACACCAA
Organism: Bryobacterales bacterium; assembly: GCA_965261065.1. GTDB lineage: Bacteria > Acidobacteriota > Terriglobia > Bryobacterales > UBA6623 > JAKZVK01. Next base: position 2,777,653 of record OZ253444.1, read on the forward strand.
AGTCGTTGGGCGTATTCACGATGCCGTTGCCGAAATGCCAAGTCCACAGGCGATTGGCCATCACCCGCGCGGTCAATGGATGGTCCGGCTCGGTGAGCCATTCGGCCAACTTCGTCTTGGGATTCGTCGCGTCGGCGGGCATCTCCGGCGCTCCGTCGGGCAGGAACACCCCCGGAAATCGCATGCCCACTTGCTCACCTTTGGTGTTGTGATCGCCTCGCTGTAAAACGTGAATAGGTGTCCGTTTTTCCGGATCGTTTCGAACCGAGGCAATCGCCGGTAGAGGCTCGGGAAGTCCGGCCTCGAGTTCCTTGACCTTCGCACTGACTTCTTTCTGCTTGCGCTTCTTCTCTTCGCCCTCTAGATCCTTGAGCGCTTCCTTGACCTTCTTGACCTCTTCCTTGATTCCGTCTGTTTCGGCCTGCCAAGCGTCTTGTTCCTCCTGCGGCGCCAGGATGATCTGGTGCTCCTGTGTCCCGGCAAGGAAAGCCTGCAGGCGGTAATAGTCCCTCTGCCGAATCGGGTCGAACATGTGATCGTGGCAGCGCGCGCAACCGACCGTCAGCCCAAGGAACGCCGCACCCACCATGTCAGTCCGCTCGGTGAGCACTTCGTTGCGGCTGCTGGCCACTTCCTGATTGCCCGCGTTGCGGCGAACCGGGCCGAGGCGGTGGAGACCCGCGGCGATTTGCGTTTCCTGGTTGTCAGGGCCGATCTCGTCTCCCGCCAACTGCTCGAGGACGAAGCGGTCGTAGGGCTTGTCGTTATTGAACGCCTCGATGACGTAATCCCGAAAACGCCAAGAGCCGTGTATCGAGCGGTCGTACTCGAAGCCTTCCGTCTCGGCAAAGCGAACCACGTCCAGCCAATGCTGCGCCCAGCGTTCCCCGTAATGCGGACTTTCGAGCATGCGGTCGACGAGGCGCGCGTAGGCGTCGGGTGACTTGTCGCTGACGAAGTCTGCTACGTCGCCGGGATCCGCCGGCAGGCCCAGCAAGTCGAACGACAGCCGGCGGATCAGCGTGGCGCGGTCCGCCTCGGGCGCGGGCTGCAACGCGTTCTCGCGCAGCTTCGCCAGGACGAACGCATCGATCGGGTCGCGCACCCAGGCCGAATCCGCCTCGCCGAGTTCGGGGACCTCGGGCTGCGTCCGCTTCTGGAGGGACCAGAATTGCCGCTCAGTGTAGCGGTACTCCTTGGTGGCCTTCGCACCCCAGAGCACCAACGGAACGAGCAGCGGGACCGTGAAGACCAGGGCGACCAGCGTGGCTAACGGGCGATCTCTTCTCACAAACACCATCCCGAAATCGAGCGCGACGAAACTGACCCTTCCCTTGCGATTGTAGATCGTGCATCCTGAGGGGTCAATCGGCCAGACTCCGCGACTCGCAAGGTCATGAGTGCCACCAACTCGATAACCCACACGCTCCGCGCGGCGCGGAAAGCGCTTGAGGAAGCCGCGATTCCCGAAGCCCGGCTCAGCGCGGAGATCCTGCTCGCTCACGTTCTCGGCGTCGAGCGCTCGTTCCTTTTCGGGCACCCGGAGCAACCGGTCGAGGAGAGAGCGGGCGAGCGTTTTCAGGAAATCCTCCAGCGGCGCTGCGGCGGCGAGCCGGCGCAATACCTCACCGGCGTACAGGAGTTTTACGGCCTGCGGTTCCAAGTGGCGCCGGGCGCCCTGATCCCGCGGCCGGAAACCGAGCTGCTCGTCGAGGAGGCACTGGCACGCGCGACGCACGGCGACCGTATCGTCGACATCGGTACCGGCTCAGGCTGCATCGCCATTTCCATCGAGGTCAACAAGCCCTCGGCTCGCGTCACCGCCTGCGACATCTCCCGAGACGCCCTGGAGATTGCCCGGCAAAACGCCTGCGCGCTGTCTTCCGAGGTGGCGTTCGCCCAAGCGGACCTGGCTACCAGTTTCCGCTCGGCTGCTTTCGACCTGGTCGTCTGCAACCCTCCCTACGTTCCCCTGGCCGACTTGCCTGGACTCCAACGCGAGCTGCGCTACGAGCCCGCCCAGGCGCTTTTCGGCGGGCAAGACGGCTTCGACGCCTACCGCCGGTTGGCAGAAGACGCGGCGCGCATCGTGCGCCCCCGTGGCTGGCTGCTGTTTGAACTTGGATATAATGGCCGATCGGCGGTCGAGGAGATTCTGGGCCGGGCCGACTGGGACGAACCCATCGTTCGGGCCGATTTGGCGGGCATCGACAGGGTCCTGGCCGTGCAGCGGCGCTAGGTGGTACTTCCTGCCTCAAGTTTTGTGCTGACCAGGATACGGGTAATACCGTTTGTAGGGGCGGGCCCCCGCGCCCACCCGCTGCCGATTTGGACCGGGTAGCGCAGGTAGGATACTGGGCCGCTGCCATGCAGCGCCCAAGCACGTAGCACGCTCGCGCCACCAGATCCCGCAACTCAACCGGCGGCCGCCGCCAGTAAGGAGCCATTCTCTGTGAAGATCACGAAGGTCGAAGCCTTCCTGCTATCGAGTCCCTTGGACGAGCCTCTGCTGTTGCCCTTCTACGGCGGCGAACGCACCATCCTCAAGCGCGACGCCATGTTCATCCGCGTCACCGCCGACAACGGCCTCAAGGGATACGGCCCCGGACCGGCCCACGAACGCGCCGAGCGCGAAATCAACAAAACAATTGGTCCATTTCTCGAAGGCCGCGATCCACTCGCGTGGAAGAGCTTTAACTTCGAAGCCGATCTCGAGATGACCAAGACCTACCGTGCCGTCGAGGTGGCAATCATCGACCTGGCAGCTAAATACGAGGGCGCGCCGATGTCGGAGCTGGTCGGCGGACGCAAGCGCGACCGCATCAAGCTCTACGGCAGCGCCGGCATGTACCAGAGCCCCGACGACTACGCCGCCGAAGCCGCCGCCATCGCCGGCCTCGGTTTCAGCGCCTACAAGATGCGTCCCGCGCGCGGCCCTGAGAAGGACCTCGAGACTGTCGAGAAGATGCGCGCGGCCGTTGGCCCAGACGTCGGCCTGATGATCGACGCCCACGCCTGGTGGCGCATGGGCGACAAGACTTACTCCTACGAAACGATCGAGCAGCTATTGAAGGGCATGGCCGCCTACCATCCCACCTGGGTCGAGGAACCGCTGCCGCCCGACGATCACGCCTCCTACCGCAAACTGCGCCAGCGCCAATCCGTGCCGGTCGCCTCGGGCGAACACGAGCCTGACGAGCTGTCGTTTCTTGATTTGATCTCGTCGGACGCCGTCGATTACGTCCAGATGGACGTCTGCTGCCAGGGCGGCTTCGAGATGGGCCGCCGCCTCTTCGCGGCCACCCAGCAAAAGGGCATTCGCTTCGCGTTCCACTGTTGGGGCACGCTGCTCGAGGTCATCGCCGCCGCGCAACTGGGCGTGTGTTGGGGCTCGGACGTGATCGAATGGCTCGAATACCCCTGCCACGCCAACCGCGGCAAGCCCGGCATGTATCCGTTCCTGGTTGCCGACGATATTCTCACCGAGCCGCTGCACATCGAGGGCGGCGACCTGGTTGTCCCCGATAAGCCCGGCATCGGCGTTGAGATCGACGAAAGCGTGATCGAGCGCTACCCCTATTTGCCAGGCCCCTGGTCGATCTTCAAGATCGACTCACCCCCCGAGAGGCTGGCGATGTCGGGAGACCACAGTGCCTCCTGGGTCGACCCCGACACGGGTGAGTGAGGCACTGGCGCTTCCTCACCCGAACAGCTTCAATTGCGAGTCAATCCCCCGCGACCCAACCTCGGCGGCCTCCGGCCGATAGGGCTCAGGCCCCGAACTCAGCCCAAAGCGCTCGCGCACCCGTCGTACGCGCTCCCGTATCCACTTCTCATACTCGCCGCGAAGGTAGGCGTCGTTCCGATACCGGGCCCGATAGCGTTCCGCCAGCGACGGGTAGTGCTTCTCGAGAAACGGAAAGAACTGCCGCTGCGCCGACGGCATCAAGAACAGCGTCCCGCCACCGAAGTACCGCGCCCCGGCCTTGGCCGCGGCGGACGCCACCGCTTCGAGGTTGGCCAGCGAATCCGTCAACAACGGCATGATCGGGTTCGCGAATACCCCGGCCCGGACGCCCCCCGCGGTCAGCAACCGCACTGCCTCGAGCCGTAGGTCCGGACGCGGCGCGCGAGGCTCCAGCTTGCGGGCCAGCGCGGCGTCGGTGGTCGTAACGGTCATATTGACGTGCAGCTCGTTCTTACGGCCGACTTCGCGCAACAGGTCGAGATCCCGCGTAACGAGGTCCGATTTCGTCGTGATCGACAACGATCGTCCCGCGCACTCGGCGAAGACCTCCAGAATCTCGCGCGTGGTTCCAAAACGCCGCTCCGCCGGCTGATAGGGGTCGGTGCTGGTGCCGATCGCGATCGAACCCTCGCGGTGGCGCTTCAACTCGTCCCGCAGCAAACGTGCTGCTTCGGCTTTCGAGTAGATCCGCTCCTCGAACAGCCGCCCGTCCTCCATCCCCATGAATTCATGCGTGTAGCGCGCGTAGCAATACTTGCAGCCGAACTCACACCCCCGGTAAGGGTTGATCGTCCAGGTGAAGCGCATCTCGGGATTGGAGCAGCGGTTGAGCACGCTGCGCGTCGGCAGCTCGAAATAGCGCACCTTCGACTTCGACGCCAAAACGGTACTCTGCTGCGCCAGGCGGGCGATTCCCACCAATTGCGGAGCGCTGCCAGTTTCGAAGAGCACATCTCTATATTCGCTTTTTGTTCGCCTTAATGTCAAGTCCTTGATGAGTGTCTTAGGTTCAAGGTTTGGCCCGTTCTATGCGGTTCATGCGGTACCGGGACAGTCGCCTTGAGGCGCTTCGGTGCGAAGCGGTTGTAGGGCGACTTCAGCCATTTTCTAACTTCCGATCCGGACTGGGAGCGATTTGGACGATCATAGCCTGTAGTGCTTTTTCACCCAATCAACCATTCGAGGTCGGGTATAATCCAATCCATCAGCATGCGCACAGCTTCGACCGCTTGGCACTCTGCGGCGGCTCTTGCAGCCGCGTTCGTATGCGTGTCGCTCGGCTCGGCACAAACCCTGATCCAACCTTCGCTTGAGAACGGTGCGATCCGGATTCTCGGCATCGACCGCGCCATCCTCGCCTCGCCGGACAAACGCGACGACCTGCCCTGCACCGTCACGCCCGCCAAGGCGCGGCTCGGTTTCGACTTGCAGTTCACCGCGGGCTACCTGGCGAACGTTCCACTCCATGCGATCGCGGGCAACGGCAACGGATTGCGGGTGCTGTTTCGCATCAAGCCTCTCGATGGCAAGAACCGCGAGTTTTATTTCTGGGACCGCTACAACGTACCGCCGATCGAGCCAGACGCCGAAGGTGAAGCGTCGATCCCGGGCCGCTACAAGCTGGGCCCCGGCAAGTATCAAATTGATTGGTTGATGCGCGACCAGGCCGAGCGCGTCTGCTCAGCACACTGGAAGGTCGAGACCTCGATCCCGGGCCTGATCGAGCAGCGTGCGGCGACCCGCGACCCATTCACGGTCGGGCCGAATGAAGTCGAGATGTTCCTCGAAGAGCCCCCCGTTCGGCGCACGCGCGACCCCAAGCCCTTGCACGTCAAGCTCCTGGTCAACTTCACGCCCACCGACCCCCGCGACTTGCGGCTGCGGCCCTACGATGTGCAGAATCTCGTCTCGATCCTGCGCGCGATCTCGCGCGAGCCGCTGATCGGCTCCTTCAGCCTAGTCGCGTTCAACATGCAGCAAGAGCGAGTGATCTTTGAGCAGCGCAACGCGCACCGCATCGATTTCCCCAAGCTGGGCGAAACGGTGGAGGCGATCGAGGGCGGAATGGTCGACTTCGCGCAGCTCGCCGACGAACAGAGCGCCTCGCGCTTCTTGACCGACTTCTTCACCAAGGAAATGAGAGAGCCGGACCAAGGCCCTCGCCCGGACGCGATGATCATTCTCGGACCGAAACTGATGTTGGAGAAGAAGATCTCGAAGCAGGTCCTGCTCGAGAACCCGCGGGTCAACGCGCCGGTCTTCTATCTGATCTACAACACCGACCCCTATGTCTATCCCTGGCGGGACGCGATCAGTAACGTGCTCAAGATCTACAAGGGCCTCGAGTACACGATCTCTCTCCCCAAGGATTTCGGCCGCGCCATGAAAGACATGTTGGAGCGCGTGAGCGGCCGCGAGCCCCCGGCCCGGGCGTTCGTCGAGCCGCAACCGGCGCCGGGTCAAGTGGGGGCCGTTCAGTAGCGGCGGACCGCTCCGCACCCCCAATCTCCCGTGACCACTCGACCCGCCACTTCGGAGCCGCGGGTGGGAACCCGCGGTCCTCTCCAAACAGCGCAGCAGCCCCACAGCGCACCGACGCCCGGCCCGCTCCCCCGTTTTCCTTGGGCGAAAGCTCCGGACTCTCCGATTGCGATTCGCAAAATCCGCTAGAATCACCCTATCTACCCAAGGGAGCACAACTCATGAAGCTGGGTATCCACTTGACTCAGGTGACCCCAAGATGTAGTGTAGGGCTTGGTGGAGGATTACCCGCGCGACCAACTCGAATTCGAGTCTCACTTTGCGAGCGAGGAGGCTTGCCGCGACTATCTGTTCGCCTTGCGCTGGCCAGAGGGTTTCCGCTGTCCAAGGTGTGGGCATGAGCGCGCTTGGCCGGTGCGCAAAGTGTGGTTCGAATGCGCTCGCTGCGGGCGGCAAACCTCCGTCACCGCCGGCACGATCTTTCAAGACACACGCAAGCCGCTGCGGCTGTGGTTCCGGGCGATGTGGACCATCACCACGCAGAAGAATGGGGCCAGCGCCCTGGGTCTACAGCGCGTTCTGGGACTGGGCAGTTACCAAACCGCCTGGCCTTGGATGCACAAGCTGAGGCGAGCGATGGTGCGCCCGGGGCGGGAGCGATTGACGGGCCTCGTCGAGGTCGATGAGACCTACTGGGGCGCTGAAGAAGAAGGGGTAATCGGCCGGCAGACCGAGCGTAAAGCGTTGATTGCAGTCGCCGCGGAAGAGAGAGGCGCCGGGCTGGGGCGCATCCGCATGCAGCGCGTTCAGAACGCCTCGGCGGCCAGTTTGATGCCCTTCGTCGAGGAGTCGGTCGAGCCGGGCAGCGTGGTTGTTACCGACAACTGGTCGGGCTACGATCCGCTCAAGAAGAAGGACTACCAGCGTCGTATCATCTCGATTAACAACCGCCGCGAGCAGGCCTCGCAGCTACTGCCGAGGGTGCACTTGGCGATCTCGCTACTCAAGCGCTGGATGCTGGGCACGCATCAGGGGGCGGTCAGCCACGAGCATCTGGACTACTATCTCGACGAGTTCGTGTTCCGCTTCAATCGGCGCAGATCACGCAGTCGGGGCAAGCTCTTCTACCGCCTTGTGCAGCAGGCCATGGCGGTGGAGCCGACGCCGTACCGCTCGATCGTCGCCGATTGGGACGCTAAGACGCTGTGAGCCCAACTACAAGACGTTGGGGTCACCTGAGTCAAGTGGATACCCGGCCTCATGAAATACGTCATCGTCGTTTTGCTGGTCCTCATGGTCGCCTGTGGCGCCGGTCTCTGGTACTGCGGCCAGAAGGCGGTCGAAATAGTTGACGAGGTAACCGACGAAGGCGGCAATATCTCCGACCCGTTGGGCGCGCTATCGGCTCTCGGCGGCATGGCGGATGATCTCGAAAAGCTCGGGGAAGACCTCGAAGGTCTGGAGCCGACCGACCCGGTGCCCTTCCAGGTGTTGATCGACGCTCTCGCCAAGGTTCCTGACGGCTGGACCGCCCAGGACGCCCGCGGCTCGATGCAAAGCATGGGCAACTTCAAGATCAGCCAGGGAAGCCGCCGCTACGAGAACGAAGCCGAGGGCAAGACCATCGACATTTCCATCAGCGATTGGGCTTTCAACCAGGCCCTCTATGCGCCCTTCCTCCTCAGCACGAACTTCAGTCAGGAGACCACCGAGGTCTACAACAAAGGCATCAAGATGGGCGAGGATCCCGGCCGCGAGGAGTTCACGTTCGCGCGGAAAAGCGGCGAGAGAACCATGCTCTACCGCAAGCGGTACAACATCAACATCAAAGGCAGCGGCATCGAGCCCGAAGAGCTACAGCAGTGGTACGAGCGGGTTCCCAAGCAAGACCTGCCCGAGTAGCCGCCCGAGGAACCCTGCCACCCGTCCCGGCGCAACGTGCTGCCGGCTTGTTCAACTGAGCGGCTCGCCGACACGCGGGGCCCGGTGGGAAGTTTGACGGCTGCGGCGCCTATCCCCTTCCCGTTCTTCCGGTCCTTCCGGTCAATGCTCAGCGAGACTGCCGGAAACCGGCCGGCCGTGTCTGCGTTGTCAGGTCACTTCTTTTCGTTCGGGGCGGCTTGTTCCAGGTCGGCGATGCGGCCGGCGAGGGTGCCGGAGCGGTAGGCAAAGTCGAGGGCGGTGCGGATGAGGGCGGCGCGGCCGGACTCGATGGCCCGGTCGGAGTGGATCAACTCGTCCATGACCGTCACGGCGTCGGACGCCACCTGTTGCATGTGCAACGCGGCGCGGTCGAGGGCCCCTTGGCGCAGTTGGCGGACCCTGGTTTGGAACGTCGTGTTCTGGCTCAGCCAGCGGTGGATTGAGCGCTCGCTGACGCCGGATTGGCGGGCGGCGGCCGCGACGGAGCGTGCCGAGATCAGGGCGACCAAAGCCAGTTGTTGCCGCTGCGTGAGGGCCGGTTCCGGATCGGCGGAAGCCACCGAGAGCTCGTTGACCGGCTGGAGTTGGCAGGATTTGGCAGGATCTGTCAGGATTTGGCGCGGTTTTGGGGTTGTTTCTAAAAATTCTTTATACTCTTCCTGTTCTTCACTCATGGGTCACCTCGCACGGCACCGGTGCGGATCGGTGACTTGGGCTGGGATTGTGGTGTTGCACTTGTTGCTCTGTTGGGGCGACGGATCACCCGTAAGCTTTCCTCGCTTCTAGTGTAAGGGCCGATGGTCGGGCGGCGGGATGGCTGGAGAGGTAAGTAGTTGAAAGGATGGAGGAAATTGTTTTTGAAAGTCCGTGACTGGCAGAGAGGGGACATGGCCTGGCTCACGATTGGGGTTCACTTCAGAAAGTTCCGTGACTGAAATGGGGAGGGAAGGCCGCGGATCTCAAAACCGAGATCCGCGCTACGGGCTTCTTCGTTGAGTTCGGGCTTGCCGCCGAACTGCCCGATCGAGGCCGACGCCGAGTGGAATTGCGAAAGGGTCCGGGTTGTCAAGGGTTGTGGCGGTGGATCACCGCAGCGGTGTACAGTGGTGACGTTGGGTGATCGTTATGCCCGGGAAGAAGAAACGCACCACCAGCATTCGGCTGTCGATCACGCTGCCCAAAGATCAACACAAGGAGGCTCGACATCCATGATAGGTATCTGTCAAGGATGGACGCAGTCATCCGAATCCTCCCGTCAGCGGGGGCGTTGTCTTCAGCAGTGACGCTTCGCAGCCCGAGCGTTTTTGCGAATCAAGTCGCAAGGTCAACGAGTCACGTGACCAGACATCCATGTGCGCGCATCGGGTCGCCCCACCGTACCGGCCGGGGGACCGTCGCGGAAGATTCAGTTTGGGTTTTCAGGCCCGCCGGCCTCGAAACAGAGATACGGACGCATCAGAAATTTCCCAGGAAACTCCCAGCAAACTCCTTCGCGTAGTCCCCAACAGGCGAGGACCGGCGGGCCGCTCGTGACACCGCACAGCGTCGATGAAACTCTTCGTTTCTCCTTTTAACATAAAAAAAGCAAAGCCTGGTATCCACTTGACTCAGGTGACCCCAACATCTTGTAGTTGGGCTCACAGCGTCTTAGCGTCCCAATCGGCGACGATCGAGCGGTACGGCGTCGGCTCCACCGCCATGGCCTGCTGCACAAGGCGGTAGAAGAGCTTGCCCCGACTGCGTGATCTGCGCCGATTGAAGCGGAACACGAACTCGTCGAGATAGTAGTCCAGATGCTCGTGGCTGACCGCCCCCTGATGCGTGCCCAGCATCCAGCGCTTGAGTAGCGAGATCGCCAAGTGCACCCTCGGCAGTAGCTGCGAGGCCTGCTCGCGGCGGTTGTTAATCGAGATGATACGACGCTGGTAGTCCTTCTTCTTGAGCGGATCGTAGCCCGACCAGTTGTCGGTAACAACCACGCTGCCCGGCTCGACCGACTCCTCGACGAAGGGCATCAAACTGGCCGCCGAGGCGTTCTGAACGCGCTGCATGCGGATGCGCCCCAGCCCGGTGCCTCTCTCTTCCGCGGCGACTGCAATCAACGCTTTACGCTCGGTCTGCCGGCCGATTACCCCTTCTTCTTCAGCGCCCCAGTAGGTCTCATCGACCTCGACGAGGCCCGTCAATCGCTCCCGCCCCGGGCGCACCATCGCTCGCCTCAGCTTGTGCATCCAAGGCCAGGCGGTTTGGTAACTGCCCAGTCCCAGAACGCGCTGTAGACCCAGGGCGCTGGCCCCATTCTTCTGCGTGGTGATGGTCCACATCGCCCGGAACCACAGCCGCAGCGGCTTGCGTGTGTCTTGAAAGATCGTGCCGGCGGTGACGGAGGTTTGCCGCCCGCAGCGAGCGCATTCGAACCACACTTTGCGCACCGGCCAAGCGCGCTCATGCCCACACCTTGGACAGCGGAAACCCTCTGGCCAGCGCAAGGCGAACAGATAGTCGCGGCAAGCCTCCTCGCTCGCAAAGCGAGACTCGAATTCGAGTTGGTCGCGCGGGTAATCCTCCACCAGGCCCTACACTACATCTTGGGGTCACCTGAGTCAAGTGGATACCCAGCAAAGCAAATTCTCCTCGTTACGCCTCGGCCGCAACCCGCGGCACGAACGCGCGGCCACTGGTGTCCACGGCCCGCAGATACGCCACCAACTTGCGCGCCACGGCCAACGTCGCGCGATTGCGAGACCCGCGCGTCAACTCCCGCTCATGGACGTCGTGCAGTTGCGGGTTCCAGCGCGGCGCGAGTTTCGCCGCCTCGATCAGCACCCGCTGCAAATGCTTGTTGCGCTGCTTCGACAGCGGTCCCCGCTGCGTCTTGCCGGCCGACTCGCGCTGTGCCGAACACAACCCACAGTAACTCACCGCCTGGCCCAGCGAACCGAAGCGCTCGGGCTCGACGGTCTCCAGCGCCCAGGTCAACGCCGTCACCTCCCCCACGCCGCGAATCGACTGCAGCAACTCGACGCGTTCCCGCAACAGCGGATGGCGCCGCAATCCGCGCAGTAACTCCTGCTGCAAACGATCGAACATTTCCAGACTGCCGCGGGTGATGGCGAGCAGCTCGATCACCGACTCGGGCGTGTCGCGCAGGCTGTCGAGATAGGAGTAGAAATAGTTGCGCCCGTGCAGCCGCCGGGCATCGTAGGGTTCGCCCACTTCCATCAGTAGCCCGCTGATTTTGTTCTTCATGCGGACGGCTTCGCCCAGCAGCAGATTGCGATAGCGCAGCACGCGCCGCAACTCGCGCAGGGCAGGCGGCGCCACGTAGCAGCGCGGCAGCAGGTTGCAGCGCAGCAGGTCACTGATCTTGGTGGCGTCGAGACGGTCGTTCTTCTTCTTGGCGCAGGCGATGGCCTTGAGCATGGCCGGGTGTGCGACTTGCAGTTCCTGGGCGAAGGGCTGGAGGTGATCGTAAATCCAGCCGGTAAACAGGGTGGCTTCGAGCGCGCCCACCCAAGGGCGCTCGAGGGCTGACGCCCAAGCGGTCAGGGCGGCGCGAGTGGCCGCGACCTGACCGCGCTGGACGATCGTTCCGTCCCCGGTTTTGATGCAGAAGCTGATGCTTTTCTTATGGACATCGAGTCCGATGTAGTAGAGTTCTGGCATGGAATCCTCCTGGGATTGGCTCTGAGCCGACCGCGTGGCCGCTCTCAGCATTTTGCCCCCGGGAGGATTCCTCTTTGCCACTACCTATGCATTGAAACAGAGCCCGAACTCGGTTCGGGGCGGACATTCGCGCGCGTGCTAGCATCAGGTCACCATGGCGATCGACCACGATGCCACGACCAGAAAAGAACTGCTCGAACTAGCAGCGCGCGTGCCCGACGAGGAGCTGCCAACCGCCAAGCGGATGCTGCTGTCACTGCTCGTGGATCCGATGTGGTTGTCGATCGAGTCGGCCCGGGTGGAGCAAGAAGAGTTGACACCGGAGGCGCGTGCTGCGCTAGACAACTTTGCCGAAAACCTTGGCAAACCGTGCCAAGAGGCCGACCAACCCGCACGGGTCTGAGGCCAGACGTACGACGGTCCGAAAGATGCGAACTTGTGTTTCGCGGGATAGGCCGGCGAGATCACGCTCGGCCCGCGACGAGACTTCAAAGTCCCACTTCGCGCTCATCGATGCGGAGCTTTTTCAAGACCCGTCGCAACGGCTTCGCCGCCTCGTCCTGGTGGCGCTCGCAGAACGCGATGTCTGCCTCGTCCTCGGCGAGCCGGGAACGGACTTCGGCGGAGGCCGCCTTCGCCGTGCGACGCGCCGTCTTGGCCGGCGAGGGGACACCTGTCGACCGTTCTTTCATGGAACGCTGCGCCATTAACCTATAGTATACCGCCCCTCGTGAACCGGGCTCGCCGCGGCATGCATTGGGCGGGAACCACTCCACGGATGTCGGGGCTCGCTTGCGCGACGGCCTGACGACCGGCAACGAGGGCTCCGTCGATCTCGATGTTGATCCTGAAGGAGTTAATAAAGCCGTGTGAGCCATCGGCCGCGCTCGGGGCGCGGTTTTGTCGGGTTTCTGAAACGTAAGTCTCTCTGTTTCAGTCTCTTGAGAAGGAGGCTCGCATTCCGGGGCCGATTTGGCACGCGAAACCATCCGCCATCACAAATCGTATCTAGCTGAAACAAAACCACTTGCTAGATTCTTTGCCATCACAACGCCCCGGGCGTGGTAAAATTGGAGTAACAAGACAAGCGACTATCGTGTGGGATAGGCGCGGGGAGTGATTCCCGAAAAGATGCCGCCAGGGGCTCTAGCCGGGCGGTGAAGCATCCGATATTGATTCTCAGATCTACGAACCGCGCTGTGGGGTAGGCGTCGGCCTGTCCCGCGTTGAGCCCGCGCCGGATCTGGCGGGGCATTATCCCTCTCCATTGTTGGCTCAAGAACCTGGGCCGGGGCCGATCGGGCCCCGCGGAGGGGGTCAGCGCAACCGGACACTCAGCCGGCATGGGCGGGCGCCGGGCAAATTAGAGCCCAGGCAGATTGAGCTATTGGCTCGACCAACGACACAACACTGTTCTATGAATTTCCGCGTCGGCGACACGGTAGGCGGCTACGAGGTGACCGGGATCATTGCGTCCGGCGGCATGGGCGAGGTGTACCGGGTGTGCGACCCCGTCTCAGGCCGCGTTGAAGCGATGAAGGTGCTGCTGGCCGACCTCGAGGCACGGCCCGAATTGGCCGACCGCTTCGCGCGCGAGATCCGGCTGCACGCGCAGCTCGACCATCCCCACATCGCAGCGCTGCGAGAGTCGTTCGAGTTCGCCGGCAAGCAGGTGATGGTGATGGAAATGGTCGAGGGCATGACTCTGTCCGAACGCCTGCGGCGGGGCTTCCTGCCGTTGCGCGAAGCGGTGCGGGTGGCGATCGAGGCGTTGTCGGCGCTGGGCTGCGCTCATGAGCGGGCCATTGTCCACCGCGACATCAAGCCCGCCAACATCATGCTGACCGAGGCGGGCGCCGTGAAGCTGATGGATTTCGGCATCGCCCGCGCCGTGACCGACCGCAGCCTCACGCGCGCCGGGCAACTGCTGGGGTCGCTGCACTACATGTCGCCCGAGCAGGTGCTGGGCGAGGACGTCGACACGCGTTCGGACCTCTATTCGCTGGGCGTCGTGCTGTACGAGATGGCGACGGGCCAGAAACCGTTCGACGGCAAGAGCGACTACTCGATCATGAAGGCGCACCTCGAAGAGCCGCCCGTCCCGCCTGGTGATTGGGACGCGTCGATCCCGGCGGCGCTGAGCGTGGTGATCCTCGAAGCGCTCGCTAAGGATCCCACCGACCGGTTTGCGAGCGCCGAAGCCTTCAGCCACAAGCTGGAGCAGGCGGGCCGCGAGTTGCCCGAGGGCTTGGATTCCGCCGAGCAGGGGTGGCGGGCGATGTCGAATGCCGATTGCGGCCACACAATTGTCGAGTTGCCGGCGGAGCCGACGGTGATTGAAACCCATCAGACGACCGAGATCGGCGACGCCGGCCTGCATGGGCTGGTTCCCGCGCGCGGGCGCGTCAAGCAGTAGGCCGCGGAAGTGTGACCTTCCAGAAAGTTTGAGTGTGCAGGAGCGCTGGATCCGGCGTGGCGCGCGCCCTCCGGCGGGCAGGACCGGCGTCCGCGCCGGTCTGCGCCTGTGGCTTGGGAAGGCGCTGTGCGGCCGGAGACATCGACCGGGAGGTCGATGCTGCAGGCCAGGAGGCCCGCGCCACCTGGACGCGAGCCGCCGACTGTTTATTGGCCGCGAAGAGCCGGCGTGAGCGGGCTCCGCAAGCTGGCGGCCACCGCCGCCGCCCCGGCGACAAGTCCTACGCCAAGGATCAGCAGCAACGTGACCGACAGCGTAGCCCAGGGTGGCTGGGCCATGCCGCTAAGCAGATGCGGCAGGACGGCGAGCAACGCGGTCACCGTCCCGATGGCGATACCGAACAGCAACAGGAAACCGTTCTCGGCCAGCACCAGCCACGAGATCGACGAGCGGTTGAAGCCCACCGCTTGCAGCAACGCCAGCTCGCCGCGCCGCTCCAACACGCTGCGGACCATCACCACCGCGAGGCCGAACGTCCCGAGCAGCAGCCCGAGACCGCCGAGCGTCTGGAAGGTGTTGAGGTAGGTGTTCTCGACCACCAGGTACCCGGCCAGGCGGTCGGCCGTGCGGGTGGCGTCGAAGCCCTGGTCGGCGAGTTGCTCCTCGAGCTGCGTGCCGGCGCCGGGTTGGTCGGACTCGATCAGGAAGAAGTTGTAGCCTCCGCGGTCGGGAAACAGTTCGAGGAAGTACCGCTCGGACATGACGAGTTGCGATTGAAAAAGGCTGCGCGGCATCAGCCCGGCGATGACGAGCTTGCGCGGTCGTCCGCGGCCGTCGGTCCAATCGAGTTCCTGGCCGAGGCCGAGATGCAGTATCCACTGGACGGAGTTGGCGTCGCCGAAGACCGGGATGGCGTCGCCGGGGAGGTCGCGGTTGAGGAT
Organism: Bryobacterales bacterium; assembly: GCA_965261065.1. Taxonomy (GTDB): domain Bacteria; phylum Acidobacteriota; class Terriglobia; order Bryobacterales; family UBA6623; genus JAKZVK01. The sequence continues at coordinate 2,792,828 of OZ253444.1, forward strand.
GAGCCAGGGGTTGGCCTCCTCTTCGGGGAACTCGGCGAGCGTGCCGCCAAAAGCGAAGCCGCCGCGCTCAATCAGCTCGGCCGTCGCACCGAGCAAGGTGGGCCGCGAGGGGCGGTAGAGGTTGAGGCAGCTCGCGTCCTCACCGGGCTTGGCCCGCAGGGGGTAGACCTTGGGCGCGTTGGCTGGTTCGCCCTCCGCTTCCCATTGGCCGTTGTAGATGGGCAGGTCCGATTCCGCGACAAACCGGAAGCCGCCGTCGCCGGAGTGGACGTCGGGTTCCTGGGTGGTGACGTCGTGGCGGTTGACGGCGACGGTGACGATGAGGAAGGTCGCGCCGGCGACTAGGGCGACGGAGAGGACGCTGCGGGTTGGGTAGCGCGATGCGTTGCGTGCTCCCAGGCGAAGGAGCGGAGTAGCGCCGTGGCCGCTGACGAGACCGCGCGAGCCGCCAACCAGTGTGACGCGGAAAGCGGCGATGGCGGCTACGAGCAGCAGTGCGCCGATGCCGAAGAAGGCGGCCACGTCGGGGATCGTCTTAGCAAGCGACAAGGCCAACAAGACGACGGCCGCGGTGGCGGATACGTAAGCGAGACGGCGTGGCCGGCGCGCCGCCCGCTCGGTGGCGGCGACGGAGCGCTCCTCTTCGAGCGCGCCCGCCAGCATCGATCGCGGACTGAACCGGCGCAGACGCCACAGCGATAGCCAGATCGAGACGACCATCATCAAGAACGCACCGACGGCGCCGAGGAGAAGGCTGAGCGTCCCGACGTGCAATTCGAGGAACGAGCCGCCCACCGCAGCGCTCCACCACGTTCGCAGGCCGTGAACCATCAACGCGCCGTAGCCAACCGCGGCGGGCAGCCCGACTAGGCACCCCGCCAGGGAGATGAGCGCGCCTTCAGCGAGCAGCAGCTTGCGCACCGACGCCACCGGATGGCCGGTCGAAAGCAGCAAGCCGATCTCCTTGGCGCGACGCTCGACACCCAACCGGAAGAGCAACACGACGAGCATGGCCGCCGAGACAATCAGGAACAAGCTGAAGCCGATGAACAGGCCCGAGAAGTCGGTCGCGCCGGCCGAGGCAGCCAAGCCCTGTTCCTTCACCGGTTGAAAGGCGAGGCCCAGCGCGGCCGGGTCGAGTTCGCGAACGAAGGCCTCGCGGAGGGCTGCTTCCGCTTTTTCGATGCTTTGGCCCTCGTGCGCGGCGAAGCGGATCGACGTGAGTTGGCCGAAGCGGCTGGTCCAAAGCGACTTGGCGGTCTCGAGTGAGACGAACGCCTTGGGCGCGGAACGGTAACGCTCCCAATAGTCTTCGTCGATGGGGCGGATCTTGGTGAGGTCGACGGGGAACGGCGGGTCCCAGTCGCCCATGCGCTCGGTGTCGCTCATGCCTTTGTAGTCGGGGGCGAGGTGGCGGTCGGCGGCGAGCCCGCCCAGGCGGACGATGCCCTTCAACGAGAAGCGGTGCGTGGCGGTATCGAGGGCCCCGCCGGCACCGACGACGTAGTAGCTCATCTCGATCACATCGCCGACGCTTGCTTTGAGGTCGCGGGCGGCCCATTCGTTGAGGAGAATCTCGTCGCCGGTGAGTGACGGGGCGGGCGTGCCGTTGAGCAAAACGAGCGAAGCGTCCGCCGCGGCCGGGTCGAGGCCAATGGCGGTCACGGTCGAGTAGGGGATCTCGCGATCACCGGCGCGGAGGGTGTTGGCCAGGTACGTCAGGATCGGCATCGCGGCGAGATTGGCCTTTTCGGCCGCCCGCAGCGCGGCTTCGGCGACGGGGATTTCGAGCACGATGCGATCGGTGCCGAGCGAGAGGGAGTCATCGAGCCGCCGCATGGAGAGGTTCAGGTCGCCCAAGGTCAACACGTCCTGGAGGATGCCGTTGACCTGGTGGCTGTTGCTCTGCGAGGGGTCGGCGGCGTCCCCGCCCGCGACGAACAACGCATTGGCGCGTCCGTTCTGGTCGAGGGCGCGTTGAACCGCATCAAGCGGCAGGTACGCATTGAAAGGCAACTGCTGGCTGGGCGAGAGCCCGAAACGGCCAGGCCCGCGGTTGGGGACGACGGAAGCAACCGTCAGCCGCAGCGTGCGGACGTTATCACCTTTGCGTCCCATGACCGACTCGCTGGGAACGAGCGTGTCGGTTTGGAAGCGCAGCAGGACACTGTCACCCGCAGCGACTCCAACTTCGCGCGCCAGCGATTCATTCAGCACAACTTCGCGGGACTTGGGCAGCGGCAGCGGTTGCTCGTAGAAGGCCGCGAAGCGTTCGTCGATGCCGTGGAGGTTGACGCGCGACGCCCGCGCGCCCGAGGAGGCCGCCTCGACACTGCCGCGAATCAGGACGGCCGGGGCGGCGCGCTCGAAGGCGTAGGCAAAGTTGGTGGCCTCGGCCAGGTCTTCAGCCAAGTCCTCGCGGAAGTAGCGGTCGGTGACCATTGCATGGTCGATGGCGCCGAGGCGGTCGAGGGTCAGGTCGCGCAGGCTGCCGCGTACGGAATCGCCCACCAGCAGCGCGCCCGAGAGCACGGCCGTTCCCACGGCGACACCCAGCGCGACCGAGAGGTGAATGCCGCGATAGTGGCTGAGCGAGCGGAACAGGAAGCGTCGGGGGGTCAACATCGAGGGCACAACCATGATACGAAACCGGGCAAATGACCGGATTTCTCGCAAAGGCGCCAAGAACGCAAAGAAGGTCTTGAATTGGATTTCTCTTGGCGGCTTTGCGCCTTTGCGAGAAACCTCCGGGGCCGCTGCTACTATGGACGAGAGTCCCCCGGGGCTCGAACGCGCATCGAATGAAAGCCGAACTCGTCTGCTTCACGCCCGGCTGCGGCAAACGCTACCGCCTTGACGAGGTGGTCTACCAATGCTCGTGCGGCGGTCTGCTCGAGGTGCGCTACGACTTCGGGCAGCTCGACCCCTCGGGGCTCGTGGAGGTGTGGCAGGCGCGGCGGCAGAGCCGCGAGCCGCTCGACGTCAGCGGCGTTTGGCGCTACCGCGAGATGTTTCCGTTTCTCGACAATCCCTCGCACGTCGTCACGCTGCAAGAGGGCAACACGCCTCTGTTCGATGCGCCGCGCGCTGCCGCCTACGCCGGGCTCGACTTCATCGAGTTCAAGCACCAGGGCTACAACCCGACCGCATCGTTCAAAGACAACGGGATGACGGCCGGTGCGTCCCAGGCGCACAAGCTCGGCATGCACCGCGTGGCCTGCGTCTCGACCGGCAACACCTCGGCGTCGATGGCGGCCTACGCGGCGGTCGGGGGCATGCGCGCGATCATCTTCATTCCGCACGGCAATATCGCCTACGGCAAACTGGCGCAGGCGCTCGAATACGGGGCGTTGACGATCCAGGTCGAGGCGAACTTCGACCAGATCCTGGCGCTCGTGCGAGAGTTGGCCGAGCAGTCGGGCCTCTACCTGCTTAACTCGATCAACCCGTTCCGCATCGAAGGGCAGAAGACGATTGTGATCGAGATGCTCGACCAGCGGGGCTGGCGCGTGCCGGATTGGATCGTGCTGCCGGGGGGCAACTTGGGCAACGTGTCGGCGCTCGGCAAAGCGCTGCGCGAGTTGAAGCAGGTCGGCGTCATCGGGCGGCTGCCGAAGGTCGCGGTCGTGCAGGCCGAAGGCGCTTCACCGCTTTTTGAGCTGTTCCATCGCGAGGGGCGCGGCACGATCCGCAACGTCGAGAACCCCGAGACGCTGGCGACGGCCATCCGCATCGGAGCACCGGTGTCGTGGGAGAAGGCGCTCCACGAGATCGAGACGAGCGGCGGACGGGTCGAGCAAGTCACCGAGCAGGAGATCGCCGACGCCAAGGCCGTCATCGGACGTTGTGGTCTCGGGTGCGAGCCCGCCTCGGCGGCAAGTCTCGCGGGCGTGCGGAAGCTCACCGCCCAGGGGGTGATTGGTTCCGACGAGGAAGTGGTGGCCATACTGACCGGCCACGTACTAAAGGACCCCGATTACGTCTATCGCTACCACACCGGGCAACTCGAAGCGCCCGACGGCAGCAAACTCAAGTCGACGTTCGGCAACCGTCCCGTGGTCATGCCTAACGACGCGGCGAAAATTGCGGCGTTTCTCGACTCGACCGCGGACTGAGGCGGTTCCTCCGCTTGTGTGAGCCATCGCGGGGCGCCGATCGGTCGCGCCTCGGCCCCGTCGCAAATCAACTCCTGTTCCACCGCGGCCGGACCCTGTCTGAGTAGATTCCTTACCTCGGCCCTCACCTTTGTTTTCAGACGGGTGCCTGCTTGATCCACGCCTACCTGGAAGGCGCGTGACGCCGGGCCGCTCTCGTTCTCGGTCTGTCGGAGAGTTGTCGCCGCGGCGTGCCTCTCCTCGGCGAGGCGGACTGCTTTGACGCGTCCGTCGGTCAGCCGCATCAGAAGATAGGGCGAGGGTTCGTGCCCGGCGCGAAGCATGCGCACAAGCCCGTCGAGCAGGCCGGCCATGAGCCGGGCCGGGGCGTTGTGCCGTTCAAGGGCGATTGCGAAGGCGGGGGCGAGGCTGAGGCCGAGGGCGTCCACCCAACCCTTATCGGCCGACCCTGGTGGGGCGTAGCGAAACGCCGAACAGAAATGTAGGGGCACGGCATGCCGTGCCCACCTGTTCGGCCTACGCAACGAGGGCGGGGACCGAACGACCCCGACCTTAGCGGCCACGGGTGCAAGTGAGTTGTTCGCCGGGCCGGCGGGCACGGCATGCCGTGCCCCTACATTTCGACCCGTGCCGTTGCCGGATTCAGGCGAGTTGGGCGATTTCGTCACGCAGGTAAGCCATCGATTCGTTGATCATCCGGTCGGCGCCGGGCGCGAAGTCGAACACTTCCATCGAGACCCAGCCGTCGAAGCCGCGGTCCTTGGCCACTTGCAGCACCGGCTTGAAGTCGTAGCCGCCGCCGGGACGCGCGTAGGAGCCGTCAAGCTCGTTGACGTGGATGTGGCGAATGAGGTCCCAGTGCTTGATGACGAGTGCTTCGTGCGACTCGGTCTCGTCGATGGCGTTGTGGCTGTCGAACATGCTTTGGACAGCGGGGCTCGCGATGCGATGCACCACCTCGATGGCCTCGTCGAGCGAGCCGATCACGTCGCACTGCGCCGCCGGGAGCGCCTCAACGCACAGGGTGACGCCGTTCGCTTCGAAGTGCCCGGCGATCGACTGGACGCCTTCGACAAAGTGCGCCGTGGCCTCGGCGACGGACAGCCCGCCGGTGGCGCGCCGTTGCTTCGGCGACCCGAAAACCATCACGCCGCCGGTGGCGCCTTCGGGGCGCAGGTCGGCGCACAGGTCGACCAGTCGCCGCACGTAATCCCAACTGTGGCGGCGGATGGTTTGATCGGGCGTGGTGACGTGCAAACCGTCTGGCCCCACGGTGAGCCAGTGCAGGCCGACGAATTCAATACCTTCGGAGACAATGATGTCGCGGACTTCGCGGCGACGCTCGGCCGAGACGGTGGTGGCGTCCTTGGCAAGGGTGAAGGGAGCGATTTCAATACCGTGCCAGCCCGCTTTCTTGAGCGCGCGGCAGGACTCGGCGAAGTCCGTGCCCTCGAAGAGTTCGTTGCAGACGGCGAGCTTGAAGTCGTAGTTCGAGGCCATGGGAGATCCTAATCGATCGGTTCGTCGACGGCGACCGGCCGCCCGACCCGCCACTCGGAGCCGCAGGCGTAAGCCTGCGATGACCAGGCCCCGACGGCCGCCTGAGCCTCTTGGTCACCTGGGAGGCACGACACGCCTACGCCTTGGCAACCCGTCTTACCGCCACATCTCAACGCAGGCTCACGCCTACGGCTCTGAGAGCGTCGGGTCGGGGCCCGCGAGGCCCATTGAGATACCTACTTCGCGTCGGCGAAGCGGCGGGCGACTTCGTCCCAGTTGACGACGTTCCACCAGGCCGCGATGTAGTCGGGGCGGCGGTTCTGGTAGTTCAGGTAATACGCGTGCTCCCAGACGTCGAGTCCTAGAATCGGCGTGCGGCCATGGGAGAGCGGGCTGTCTTGATTGGCGGTCGACTCGACGACGAGCTTGCCCCCGTCGACGCTGAGCCAAGCCCAGCCGCTGCCAAAACGCGTCATCCCGGCCTGCGTAAACTTGGCCTTGAAGTCGTCGAAGTTGCCGAACGCGCCGTCGATGGCTGAGGCCAGCTCGCCTCCAGGCGCGCCGCCGCCGTTCTTGCTCATAAGCTGCCAAAACAGCGAGTGGTTGGCGTGTCCGCCACCGTTGTTGCGAACCGCGCCGCGAATGCCTTCCGGGACGGCGCTGAGATCGGAGATCAGGTCTTCAATCGACTTCGCGGCGAGGTCGGGGTGATCGGCGAGCGCTTTGTTCACGTTCGTCACGTAGGCGTTGTGATGCTTGCCGTGGTGGATCTCCATGGTCCGCGCGTCGATGTGAGGCTCCAACGCGTCGGCGGGGTAAGGCAGGTCGGGGAGAGTGTAGGCCATGGGGTCAGCTCCTTGTTTTGTTGTTGGGTTCCGTAAGGGGCCCGGCGCCGTCCGGCTATGCAACTTGCAGTCCGGCACCTGGGGTAATTCACCATCTTACACCACCGGATGCGGCTGCCTTGCACACCATCCGATGTCTGCAAGCAGTTGCCCAAACGAGACTTGGCAACCACCAGATCAAGACTCGCCCGAAGCGAGAGAGCCCTCGCAAGCCTCGAGGATCTCCGTTCCCAGCCGATCACCCACCAGAGCCTCCTCGTCGATCACATGATCGGCCCCCGCCTCGGCGAGCAGGGACGCATGAACGTGGTAGCGGGCACGGGCAATTACCGGCAGCACCGGGGCGATTCGTTTGACTTGGCGGATGATGAGCCCGGAGGTGTGAGGGTCGGGAGTGGTCACCACAACGGCGCGAGCGAACTCAACTTTGAGATGGTGCAGGATCTCCGGCCGCGCGGCGTCCCCGAATTCAATCGGGATGACGGACCGCAACTCCGCAACGGTCCGGGGATTCAGGTCCACCACGACAAACGGGACCTCTCGAGCCTGGAGCGACTTGGCCACCTGACGGCCGGCGGGCCCGTAGCCTACGATGATCACGCGGGAGGCATCCGGGGGGCGCGACGGTTCCGGCGGGGGTGTGGATCCGCCCGTCCTGGGTGCTCTCGGTAGAGAAAGCCTGGACGCAAAGTCTTCCAACCGCGGCGCTGCGGCAATCAGGTATGGAGTCAGCACAAGGCTGATCACCGAAGCCGACATAAAAACCTGGAAGGTCTCCGCCCGGACTAAACCCAGGGGCCTGGCCAACTCCACGAGCACGAACGAGAATTCGCCGAGCTGCGCCAAGCACAGGCCCGTGGCGAGAGCCGACGAGACGGGCCGGCGAAAAAGTCGGACGGCCATGGTCACAATCAGCGCCTTGGCCGTCATGAGGCCAAGGGCGACGAGAGCCACCTCGAAAAGAGTGGAGTCCAGGGGCAGTTGGGCGATCATGCCAACCGCTGCGAAAAACAGCGTCAAGAAGCCGGCCCGAAGCGGAATAATGTCCGCCCGAATCTGTTCGGCAAAAGGGGAGTGGGACAGCAACATCCCCGCCAGGAACGCGCCCAGGATCTCCGACAACCCCAGAGCATGCGAGACAGCGGCCGCCCCAATCGCCACGGTCGTGGCCAGCACGACGGGCAAATCGCGGTTGCGGTAGGCGGAAGCCATGTGCAGGATCCGCGGAAAGACGTATTGGCTGATCAGAAACAGTACGGCTACCAGTGCAGCCGCCTGCCCTAGATTGGCGGCGAACTTCATGGCGGCTGCCCGGCTGCCCCCGCCCTCCCCCAGGGCCGTGACGAGCAGCACTAAGGGAACGACCGCCAGGTCTTGCAGCAGCAGGATTCCGAGCGAGTTGCGCCCGCGAAGAGAATCGAGCTCGAAGCGGTCTGCCAGCACCCGCAGCACCACGGCGGTACTGCTGACGGAGGTCGCGGCGCCGATGACCATCGCCTCGACCGCGGGAAGCCCATACCAAAAAGCGCCCAGGCCGACGACGGCGGCCGTCAACAAGACCTGCAGGATCCCGCCAAACAGGGCGAGATTGCCCAACTCCTTCAGGCGCCGCCAGGAGAACTCCAAGCCGATGGTGAACAGCAGCAGGGCCACCCCGAGCTCGGCCAGGATGCGCACCTCCGCTACGTTCTCGACCCACTGAAATCCGCCCGGGCCCAGCAGGATGCCGGCCGCCAGGTATCCGACGACGGCGCTCTGCCGCAGGCGCTCGAACAGCATGCCGAGCAGCAAAGCCGCGCCTAGCAGCAAGCCGACATCGAGAAGGACGCTCCAGGTATTCATCGTGGTGCTCGCAAGCTGGGTCCGCCGCGGATAGGGGTGGAGACCCACACACCGCTGAAACTAAGGATAAGTGCCGGCGCCGATGCGCGCTCTTGAAGGATCTCGAATTGGGTCGCCGTACCAACCCAAACAGCCTGTGTTTGCTGTAACTTTCGGCCGTTGCCGACCGCCTTGAAAAGTAGCGACTTAGGTGTCGTGCGCGTCTGGTAAACTCTGAGTGAAATCCGTGTTGGCGGCGTTTGGCGGCGCGGAGCGAGGTGTTGGTCATGAACTCGACTAGCTTACCCTGGGGGCGATTTTTCAGTACCAGTCCGGCGTTGCCGCAAGAGGACGAGCCGGCCCCGCGAGGGCCTAGCCTCGAGCCATCCGCGCCGAAGCCGCCCCAGCGTCCGAACACCCGCCTGGCGTGGGGCTTGACGTTGGTGCTGGCCGCCGGCGTTGGGATCGGCGTTTGGGCCGAGCGCGACCAGATTTTCTCACCAGGCACGCAGGGCGGCATGACGTCGGTGCCGACCGCCAAGGTCGAGTTCGAGCAATTCCGGCGGAGCCTGCGCGTGAGCGGGACGATCGCCGCTAAACGATTCGCCGCCATCCGGGCGCCCCGCATGCGCGGCGGCAGCGAGGGCCGCCGGTCGTTGACCTTGATCGAGTTGGCCGACGCGGGTTCGGTCATCGAGGCGAATTCGGTGGTGGGCACGTTCGAGAATCGCTGGCTCGAGGACCACATCGACGACAAACGGTCCGAACTGACGCAATCGAAATCGGCGGTCGAGAAGCGCGGAGCCGAGATCATGATCGAAGAGGAGACCCAGCGGCAGTTGCTGCGGGTGGCCAAGGCGGAATGGGAGAAGGCCGAGTTGGATCTGGGCACCGCCGAGGTGCGCTCGGAGATCGAAGCCGAGAAACTGAAGCTCGCCGTCGAAGAGACCAAGGCCAACTTCCTTCATCTCGAGCAGGAGCTGAAACTTCAGCAGACCGCCGACGCCGCCGAGATTCGCAGCCTGGAGCTTGTGTCGGACAAAGACGCTTTGCACGTGCGCCGGCACATGAACGACCTCGAGCGGCTCAACGCCCGTACGCCGGTGGGCGGCCTCGTCGTCATGGAGTCGCTCTATCGTGGCGGCGGACAGTTTGAACAAGTGGAAACCGGCGACCAGGTCAGCCCGGGCACGTTTTTCATGCGTGTCGTAGACCTTTCGAAGATGGTCGTCAACGGGGTCGTCAACCAAGTCGACAGCCAGAAAGTACGGCTCGGCCAAAAGGCGGAGATCCGGCTTGACGCCTATCCGGACCTGCTTTTGCCGGGCCGGGTGACCGCCATTAGCGCCATGGCCAGTAGTACCGGCGGCGGCTCACGCTGGAGCCGCAGCAACCGCGACGCCTACGTCAAGCTCGTGGGCATCGAAGTGTCGATCGATGGGGCCGACAAGAGGGTTATCCCCGACCTCTCGGCCAGCGCCGATGTCGTGCTCGAGCAGAAGGCCGACGCGCTGCTTGTGCCGGACGCCGCCGTGGAGCACCGCGACGGCAAGGCCTTCGTCTACGTACGCGCGGGCGAGGACTTCACCGAGCGCGAGATCGAGATCGGCGAGCGCAACGAAGTACAGGCCGTTGTGCTGTCAGGGCTCTTCGCGGGTGAGGAGATTGCCCTGACGAAGCCGATGCCGCAGGCGTGACGCTGTTGCGATGAGTCGGAGCGCATGTGGCGTAAGACTCCGGCTTGCCGAGAGCCGATTCCTCGGTTTTGAGATCCGCGGAACTGAGGGGCGCTAAACGCCCAACAGTGCTGACACCCAGTGTCAAGCCCGGCAGCCGAAAACCGACACGAAACTGAACTTTCTTCGCTATCCTGGAAATCAGATTGAGCCACTACCCTTTAGTCGACAGGCGCCCGCGCGTCAGGTGAATCTGTGGACCCTTCGCGCCGCGCTCGGTCCAGGCAACATACACGCGGCCTACTGTACCGCCGGCGACAGCCGGATAGGAGATCGCCTTGGCATGTCCCGAAATGGCCTGCGGTACGCCCGCATGGCCCTCGGGGCTGATCTCGACCAGGTACGCCCCCGCCGGGTTCCAGCCCGACTTCTTCACCGGGTCGCGGCCCTGGAACGTCAGCAGCAAGCGCCCGTCCCCGGCAAGCGTCAGGGCCGGGTGGTTGGCGTCGAGAATGTCGCGCGACACAACGGCCGGCTGCGAAAAGCTCTTGGCTCCGTCGTCGGACCACGCCAGCCGGACGCCCGGGTTCGACCCATCACCGTCTGAATACCAGCTGACGTAGAGCCGATTACCCGTGCTCGCCATGCTCGCGCCGGAGTGGGGACAGCCGTTGATCTTCCAGCCGTCTTCGGCCGCGCGGACGGGCTCGGAGAACGTGGCCCCGGCGTCACTCGATGTGGCGACCACCATGTCGCGGATGTGTCCCGGAAAGACGTGTCTCCACGAAACGTGCACTTCTCCACCGGGACCGAAACCCAGGGTCGGCCGGCAACACGGACACACGCCCGTCGCAACACGAACATTCTTCCCAAACGAGGCGCCGCGGTCCGAGGACTTCGCCAGGTAGACGGCCGACGTGCCGGGCGGCCCCATCTTGCGGTCACGCCCGTCGAGCCAAACCGCGTAAACGTCACCACGCGGCGAGACAGCCATCGACGAAAAGGCGTTGCTCGACGGCTTCTCTTTGTCCGTAACACGAAGCGGCTCATCCCAGGAGTGTCCGAAGCGCAGCGAGCGGGCAAACATCAAGTTGGTCTCCATGCCTTCGCCTGTGCTCTCCTCCCAAAGAGCGTACATCTCGGTGGAGCGGCCAAAAGCGAAACTCGGGCTGTTCTCCCCGTGCGAGCTGACCCGGGCCTCTTTGGCGCTGATCGGCACCGGCGGCGCAAAAGAGTCGCCGCCATCGTTGGAAATGGCGAGCCCCAGGCGCGAGTGACCGTGATCGCCCTGGACGGCCAGCATGTAGACGGCTCCGGACGCTCGCAGAGCCAGTTTCGGATCTCGCGTGGGAGCTCCATACATGGCGAGGGGCGTGCTCGGTTGCGGCTCGAACCGGTAGCCGCCCGAGCCCCCGGGAGCGCCCGATGCAGCCAACAGCACGAACACCGAGGTCAGCGTGATCAGCGTGAAGCCTATCGTTCTTGCTTTCATGATCGTCTCCTAGAACACAAACCGCAGCGCAAGCTGAACGCGGCGGGGGTCGAACGCCTCCAGCGCCCGCCCGAAGTTGGGCGAGGTCAAAATGTTGTCGACGACATCGAAGTTCGTCGTATTGAAAAGGTTGAAGAACTCTCCGCGGATCTGCACCTTCTTGGTCTCGTCGATGCTGAAATTCTTCGAAACCGAGACATTCCAACTCAACAGGGTGTCGCTACGTTCGGTATTTCGTCCGAGGGTGCCGAGAGTGCCCTCCGCGGGTGTGACATGCGCCTTGGTAAAGCCCTCCGCCAGACGAACCGGTATGTTCGACGACGCGTCGCGAATCAGCGAGCCCGCCGGCTCGTGGATACGGTTGTTGTCGCTGCCAGTGGGGTTATTGGTTCCGCTGAACAGGCTGTACGGCCGGCCGGACTGCAGCGTCGTCACGCCGGACAGCGACCAGCCGCCCAACCAGCGGTCCTGGCGCATCCAAGGCAGCTCATAGAGGTACGTAAAGTTGAACGCGTGCGGGATGTGGAAGTCGGACAGCCCGCGATCGAGCGCAAGATTCGTCTCGTCGAGCGGCAGGATCGAACGGTCCAGCCTCTGGTTGGACTCGGCGAACTCCGAAACATCGTCAAGAAACCGCGAATAGGTGTAGGCGGCGCGCAACAGAAAGCCCGACGCGAAGCGCTGGGTCAGCCCCATCTGCAGCGCGTGGTACGTCGACGAAGAGGATGTCTCTAGCCGATTCACCACACCAACGCTGGGATCGGGCCGCTCCTCCTGCGACAGGTTCTCGCCCCCGTTCGGCCTGCGTGTGCGCGACAGCTTGCGCCCGAGCGTCCCCACATAGGCGACGCTCAGAGTCGAGCCCGGATTCCACAACTCGCGTTCGACGGTGAAGTTGATGTGCTGGGCGTAGGGTGTCAGGCTGCCCTCGGCGGGAATGACCAGTCCGCTCGGCGTCGACTCGCGCGCCCCGGCCAGCAGGTCCGGGAACGAAGGGCGGAAAGCCGAGAGGTTCGTCAACAGCGGCGGATTGAAGCGCGTCAACCCGAGGAACGCCATCTCCAGCGCGTTGTAAAAGATTCCGTACCCGGCGCGCACCACGGTCTTCTCCCCCGGCGTCCAGGCCAGACCGAAGCGGGGGGCGACGTTGTTGCGGTCGGTCTTGAAGCGAAACGCCTCCGCGATACGGTCATGCGATTCCGACGGTGCCGTGTTCAACTCGTAACGAACGCCGAGGTTCAGCGTCAGGTTCTCGGTAATCTTCCAGTCGTCTTGCAGGTAGCTGTGCCACTCCCAGCGGCGCAGGCCGATCAAGGGGTTCCCGATATTGCGGTTGTAAGTGAGCGGCTGACCGGCCAGAAAGGCGTTGATGTTGGGGAAGAAGATCTGCCCTCGGAAGCCGTTGTTGACCGCGCCACCGTTGACCTCGACGCGCCGTAGCGCGGAGCCGAACTTGAGGTTGTGTCGTCCGCGCGTCATCGAAAGGTCGTCGGTGAGCTGATAGTTGTTCTGGAAGTTCTGCCGTCCCAGGAACGACAGCGGACCCGCCAAGCTCAACCCGGGCACAATCATGAAGCCGATTTCCCCATTGACGGCGGGGTCGCCGAGAAGCGGCGAATCGATGAACGTGTCGTCCTCGGTTTGGCGGCTGTACCCCAGCCGAAGTTCGTTGAGCGCACTCGGATTGAAGGCGTGGGTGTGGTGAGCCGCCACGCTGCGGGTCTGGTTGTGGATCTCGACGCGACTTTTTACGGTGTTTCCGATCGCGTCGGAGTCGGTCACCCCGTCGGTGTAGTTGGTTCGAAGCATCATCGTCTGCCTCGGCGAGAGCAGGATGTCGGTCTGAAACATATAGGTGTGCTGGTTGACCGTGCGCGGAACGCCCTGCGTCACGATGCGCGAACCGTTGGGCGAGCGAGGGTACAAGTCCGCCAGAGCTTGTACCGAGGGCACGGCGCGGGCGCGTTCAGCTTCGGTGAGGGTCTGGAAGGTGGCCAGCTCATTACCGCGGGAGCGGAAGGTTTCGTAGTTGCCGAAGAAGTAGGCTTTGTTCTTAACGATGGGCCCGCCCACGGTGAAGCCGGCCAAGTTGGAGAGTTGGGTCGTCTTCTGGCTCTCGAACGGATTGCGCGCCCGCAGCGTGGAGTTGTTGTGAAACCAAAAGCCACTGCCGTGGAAGTCGTTGCCTCCTGACTTGCTCACCAGGCTCACGATCGAGCCCGAGTTGCGCCCGTATTCCGCCTTGAAGTTATGACTGATCAGCTCGAAACTCTGCACCGATTCCTGGCTGATCAACTGCTCGGTCACGCCCCGGCCCGCGATCATGCCGGTGCGCGCATCGTTGGTTTCGACCGAATCGATCAAGTAGTTGTTGTTACGCGGGCGTTGGCCGCTGACCGCGAACGGCCGGTGTGCCAGCAGAGACAGGGAAGCGCCCGGCGTCGTCAACGCCTGCGTGTAGAAGTTGCGGCCCGTCCCGCCGGCTTGTACCGGCAGGTCGTTCATCTCGGCGCGGCTATAACTCCGTGACTGCTTGGTGTCATCGACCTGTAACGTCGAGGGAGCCTCGGCGACCACCTCGATCGAAGTTTCCAAGTCGCCGATCTGCAGTTCGATACTGAGGTTCACGGACGCTCCCACCAACAGAGGAAACTCCGCGCTTTGATACGTCGCGAACGCGGCCTTGGTCACTGCCACCTGATAGGTTCCGGGTTCGAGCGCAGGCTGGAAGAACCGCCCTTCGGAGTCGGACTTCACCTCACGCGTTAAGTCTTTCTCGATGTCACGGATGCGAACGTCGGCGTCGGACACGACCCCACGCTGGGCGTCCACGACCGTTCCCGAAACGGCCGCCTTGATGTTTTGGGCGCGAACGGCTTTCCATCCGGCTGAGAGGCCCAACACGACAAGGAAACACACGAGGCGTTTTCCAAGAGGTTGCATGCTCATTTGCTTCCTCCGCCGTTTCGATCCGCGAAACGGCTCATACAACGGGTTTGACTGCAACGGTCAGCAGGTCGTCACCGGGAGGGTGAAGCCCACGGACAAATCAACGATGGCCCATCGCGGCCATCCGCACTTTGATTACTTCAGAGGAAGGTCTTAGCGAGACCCTGGGGAGTGCGATCAAACCTGGGGAGGAGGTACGGGAGGAGGAGAGTGAAGCGACCGAAACCGGGCAGTTGTCTCGGGCAAAGTGGCGCCCTCGGCGAGAAGGTACAGACCCTCGGTTAGGGCCCGGTCCGGCAGATAGCGTATCTCGCCCGTCGCCGCGGTCCATTCGGCCTCGGGTCCGCAACTTCTCATGGCACAGCCCTCGGCCGGACTTTCGCTCTCGACTGGTACAGCCTCCGCCGCTTCGGCCGTTTGCCGATGGCAGGCGGGCTTCGGGGCCTCAGCCGGCTTTGGATGTTCGTGAGCCGCCCGCGCACATTTCTCAGCGCACACGCACGCTCGTCCATGTTGCGGGCAGGACACCTCACTACCGGTCAGCGCCCCCCCACAAAGGGGCGACCGGCAGGCCGTTCGTAACCAGCACAGCGGCAAGAACGACGCTGCGCAGGCGGCGGTTGATGTCCCTCATACCCAAGAACTGCCCCTGATTATACGCTTTCGCCCGAACCGCCACTCAGAGCCGCGGGCGTGGGTGATGAAGTCTTTGGTTGCTTATGGCTTCTGTGGACCCCTGCCTTGAGGTTTGAGCGGACCCCATCCGCTCACTGAGCCGACTTTGCGTCGGCCTTAGCCTTCGCCCAGCGCGTCCGTATCGCCTTCTGCGCTATCTCCCTGCGACGCTTGGCGCTGAGCTTCTTAGCCCTTGCCGGACCACCCTTCAACCCGCCTAGGCGTCCGAGCAGCCTGGCTGCCTTTTGTGCCTCATTCATAACTACATAGTACTTGACCGCAAAAGATTTGTCAACCCCCTTGACAATACCTTGTCAACGCCCAATAGAAATGTCCCCCTCGGTAGCTCGATAGAAGTGTCCCCTTGTGTTTCTTGTTCGTAGGAGAGATATCGTCGTCGTCGGGGCTGTGGAACTGTGGGAATCGCGTAGCGATTTCCAAGGGGCGGTGGGAAGGGTGGAAAACCATCCACCGCTCCTCGAACCCGGTACTGCTGCCTCGAGAGATTTTCCACGCTTTCCATCCGACCCGGCATTTCCACAGCCCTCTTATGTATTCGCAGCCCGTTTTTTCCGTAACACAGCTCGCCGCCAGGGGTGGTCCGCCGCCGGCTTGCGCCCGCCCCCCGGACGCTGCTGTGGTGCTGGCTTCGTCCGCAGCTGTGGCGTCGGCGTGGCGATCACGTCGTGCTCGATCTCGTGCCCGTCAAACCTCACCTGCAAGCTCTCATCGCGCCACTGTTGGACCGTCACCCGTGCCCCCGCCCCCACGCCCTGGTTGCGTTTCGGCTTCAACTGCAAACAACGATTCTCGAAACGCACCACCCGGTCGTTGCTCACCACCCGTTCGTACTCGCAACAGAACACGCCTCGCAGCTCGGTGCCGCGGGGGAGCGCCTGGTGAAAGTCCGCTGCCGCCGCCGGCTCACAGGCGAAGCGCTCGTTGTGCTCGGCCAGGTACTCCTCGTCGAGATAACGGTTCGCCGCCTCGTACTCGACGATCCCGCGCAGCCGCATCTTCTTGATCAGGCGGTCTTGGTGCGTGCCGTGATGGCGCTCCACTCGGCCCTTGGCTTGCGGCGAGGAAGCCGCCATGATCGTAATGCCGAGCTTGGCACACATGCGCCCGAACTGCGTCTCGGGCTTGATGCCTGCCAGCGCTTCCCGCGACGTCGGCTGGCGCTGGTAGACGTTTTTCCAGTCGCAGTACAACGCCTTGGGAACGCCGTGTTGACGTACCCAGGCTGCGAGCAGATCGGCCGCGGCCCAGGTCGTTTCCTGGTCCGAGAAACGGCACAGCGCCACACCGGTCGCGTCATCGACGAAGTTCATCAGACAGGCTTTCGGACCGCGTTCTTCCAGCCAGTGGTGGTGCGAACCGTCGAGTTGAATCAGCTCGCCGAAGTGCGCTTTGCGTTGGCGCCGGGTGCGATGCGGTTGGCGCTTGCGACGGCGGCTCCACAGACCCGCGGCGAGCATCCAGCGCCGCAGTGTTTCGCGCGGCACTTCCAGGCCGTGGTCGGCTGCCAGATGTTCCGACGCCAGCGTCGGCCCGAAGCGCTCGTGCCCCTCGCCCGCATAGTTCTCGCGCACCAACTCGAGAACCTGCTGGCGTCGCTTCTGATCGGCTCGGTTCGAAGCACGGCCGACGTTACCGTGCACCAAAGCCTTGGCCCCGCCCGCACGGTAACGCTTCTTCAGACGCTTCGCATGGCGGTAGCTGACCTCCAGCAGCTCGGCGGCTGCGGTCAACTTCAGTTCCCCTCGTTTCACTCGGCTCAGCACTTCGCCGCGCCTCAACTCCTTGGCACTCATCCATGTCCTTCCCACTCTCGGCTCCTCCTTCGGAGCCTCAGAGTAGGGGACATTTCTATTGGGCGCTCAAGGGGACATTATCATTGGGCTTCAACACCCCCTTGACAATACCTATCCGCTCAAGTATACTGTAGGTACGATGTTGGTGAGCACCAAACACGAAAGCCCCTCAGACGGCAGCAACCGTCCAAGGGGCCTGTCCGATGCGCCGAAACGCTGGGACGTGGCTAGTCAGCCGTCCCAATTCTACCACGCGCATCGGGGAAAGAGAACCCGATGCTCTGCCCCAAGTGCGAACAACCCGCAGTCAAAGCCGGTCGCTATGGCCGGAAGAAAGTACAGCGCTACCTCTGCCGACCTTGCAAGAAGTGGTTCGCTGAACCTCAAGAGAAGCCGCTAGGCGACGTGCGGCTGCCTGACGAGAAGGTCCGCGCGATCCTGAATTGCTTGGTCGAGGGAAACAGTGTGTGCGGAACAGCGCGTCTATGTGACGTTGAACCCAAAACCGTACTCCGCATCCTCAAGCTGGCGGGCGAGAAGTGCGAAGCTTTGTTGAGCCGCAGGGTTCGCGCTGTGCCAGTCGAGGACGTGCAGGTCGATGAGGCGTGGACGTTTTGCCTGAAGAAAGAACGGCGCAAGACACCCCAAGAGAAACACCGTCAGGACATCGGCGATCAGTTCGTTTTCATCGCGATCGAGCGCCACACCAAGCTCGTGCTCTGCTGGCACTTGGGACGGCGCGACAACGAGAACACCTGGGACTTCATCACCAAGCTTCGGGACGCTACGATAGGCCACTTCCAACTGACTTCCGATGCGTTCCAGGGCTACCGTGGTGCGATCGACGCCGGACTCCATGACCGGGTGTCCTACATGCAACTGATAAAGCTCTACGGGGCGCTCCCAACCGGGCGGGAGTCCTACCGACCCGCGAAGATAAAGGGGACGATCTCAGCGGCGATAATGGGCCACCCGAGCAAGAAGCGGGCCTGCACGTCGCACGTCGAGCGGCAGAACGGCACGCTTCGCCAGTGGTGTAAACGGCTGACGCGGATGACCTATGCCTTCAGCAAGAAACGCGAGAACCTACGAGCGGCTTTGGCGTTGCACTTCGCGCACTACGATTTTTGCCGGGTCCATGGATCGCTGCGGGTCACCCCAGCGATGGAAAGCGGCCTCACGGATCACGTGTGGTCGCTCAGCGAATTGATCGCAGCTTGATGCGGGGTTTGCCTATATGTCAAGTCTTGACAGCTCAAGTATAGATCGTGTTAGAATCTGAAAGACAAGGGGCGGTCAATCCATCGTGTGGACTGCCGCCCCAAATCACCGGGCGCGTTCACCGTTTGTCTAGGTGGCGCGCCCGCCCGTTCTTTCAGGCTACTCTGTGTGGTAGCCTGATTTCATGCAACACAACATAAACCGGCGAGCGGCTATGCTCGCCCTTTCAGGAGCGTTTCTGCTCCTGGCTCAGCCTAAGCTCCCACCTTGGGAGTGGGTAAGCTAAACTGAGGCACTTTCGGGGGCGGTGCGGCAAGGTTCCGTCTTGCCAAGCCGCCCCACTTTTTGGAGGACGCTTCCTCGTTGGCACGAGGCCGGGATTTATAATCCCAGGGTAGCTGTCGCAGGCTAGGGTTCGATTCCCGCGTCCTCCGTACCTTGTACATCCTCTCCGACGCGCAAGCGCTTGCGCGCTGCTCTCGATTCATGGTAGCACAATTGTTTGCAACTGCCAAAACATCTTTGCATCCCCCAGCCACGCGCCAACTGGCCCTACATCTGTTGACTGCGCCAGGGCTGTCCCGGGTTGCGGGCCATCAGCAACCTAGAACCATACTACCCGGGCGTGAGCCCGCGTTGAGATGCAACGAATGGCAACGAGGGCGCGGTCCGGCATTCGGCACCCGACGCGTCGTGAGGGCGGCACAACGCAACCTCCAGCTAGGCTTACGGACGGATTGCGATTCACTTGGGTTCCCGACAAATGCCTTCCCGCCCGTTGGTATACTGCCCGCAATGAACCGAACGGCCCGTTTGTGCGCGCCTTTCCTATGCATTCTGCTCCCCCTCGCCGCCGCGGACTGGCCTCAGTGGCGCGGCCCCGAGCGCGACGGGATTTCCAACGAAGCGGACCTACTGACCACATGGCCGGCCGGGGGCCCCCCCCTCGTCTGGAAAGCGACCGGGCTCGGCGATGGCTACGCTTCCGTGGCCGTCGCCGGCGGACGCGTCTACACCCAGGGGCAGTTCGGCTCGCGCCAGGCGGTGATGGCGCTCGACGAGGCCACGGGCGAGAAGCTCTGGGAGACGAACAACGGCGGCAGCTATAGCAACCGCCGCGGCTCCGGCCCGCGAGGTACCCCGACGGTCGAGGACGGCACGGTCTACGCCCTCGGCTCGAATGGCGCTCTCATCGCGCTCGATGCCGCCGAGGGCAAGCAGCTTTGGACCACCAACCTGCTGCAGCGATTCAACGCGCGGAACATCAACTGGGGCCTCAGCGAGTCGCCCCTGATTGACGGAGGCCGCATCATCGTCAACGCGGGGGGCGGCGGCGCCTCGGTCGTCTCGCTCGACCGCGCCAACGGCAACGTCATCTGGAAGGCGCAAAGCGACGAGGCGGGATACTCGTCGGCGGTCGTAACCGAGTTCGGCGGGGTGCGGTTCTACGTCTTGCTGACGGGCGAAGCGGCGATCGGTGTCCGCGAGGACGACGGCAAGCTGTTGTGGCGCTACGATCGTGTCTCCAACAGTACGGCCAACGTCGCCACGCCGATCATCCACGATGGCTACGTGTTCGTCTCAAGCGATTACGGCACCGGCTGCGCTCTGCTGAAATTCGTAGCCACCGACGGCGGCGTCGACGTGGAGGAAGTCTACTTCAACCGCGACATGCGCAACCACTACGCCACTGCGGTATTGATCGGCGATCACCTCTACGGCTATTCCAGCCGCACGCTCACCTGCATGAATTTCAAGACGGGAAAGGTCGCCTGGAAGGACCGCTCGGTCGGCAAGGGCCAAGTCATCGCCAACCGGGATCAGCTCTACCTGCTGAGCGAAGACGGCGTCGTGGGGCTGGCCGAGGCCACGCCCGAAGGCTATCGTGAGAAGTCGCGGTTCTCGATCGGCCGCGGCGACTACCCCACCTGGACCCTGCCGGTGATTGCCAACGGCAGGCTCTACCTCCGCGACCAAGACACGTTGTCCTGCTACAACATCCGCGCCGACTAAACCGAGCCGTGACCGTCAGGGAGCGGTCCGGCACGAACCCTCGGGCACCTCGGAAGTCTCTAGAACCGAGCCGGCGTTCTGCATTCAAGCCCGTAGCGCGGATCTCCGGTTTTGAGATCCGCGGCTTTTCGCCATCACCGATTGGGTACGCGGATGACACCCGCCGCACCCTAATTCACCTGCTCCAAGATCGCGAAGTCACCGGGATTCCACGCCTGGGCAATCACGTAATACTTGCCGCCCTGTTTCCGCAACACGGCATTGTGAATGTGCGTGAACTTCTCGAGCCCCAAATCCTCTTTGATCATCACCGTTGAGATCAGCTTGTCGTTCTCGTAGATGTAGATCGGCGCGCCCTTCGAGGTATCAGGCCCGCGTAGTGCCCCGACAATCGCGTAGTCCTCCAGGTAGTCGATGTCGCACGGCAGCGAGCCCAACGGCGTCGCGAGCGTCGAGAGGTATTGGCCATGGCGCGTGAAGCGGTCAATCTCGGCATTCGGTCGGTCGGCGACGTCGATGCGCTTGGTGCCCGCCGGAATGGTGATGCCGTGTCCCGTGCCGAACTGCCCGACGCCCGTGCCCTTGCCGCCGAAGGCAAGGTCATGCCACGCAGCCTTGAAAGGGTTGGTGCTGAGGATGCGGGCAGTGATGACGTAGTCGAGCTTCGAATAGCCGGTCGCCACGTAGAGCAGGCCGTCGAGCTGTTCGGTGTCAGTCGGCACGAAGTTCCCCGCCCCGGCGAAGTAGTCGCTGGGCGCCGGATGGCCGAGATCGGTGCCGCCTTCCGGCGCGTCGAGCGTATGCACGAGTTTTCCATCGATGGTCGTGGTGTAGACCTTCGCGGAGCTGTTCCCCGGAAACGTCAGGAACGGCGTGCCATCCTTGGCGTACCAGATGGTCGCGTTGTGCATGTTCGTGTCCCGCATGCCGGGGTCGGTGTTGAGCATCTTGGTGCCCTTCATGTCCGCGCTGATCTGAATGATCCCGGCTCCCGGAAGCGCGAAGTAGGTCTCGCCCTTACCCGGCCTGCGGTCGATCGCGAAGCCCCCATGCGCGACCTTGAGCACCTCTTCTTGCTGTGCTTCGGACGGCAGATGGCTCGAGGTATAAAGCACCCGAAACGTCATCTTGCCCTGGCCGCTGGTGTGGGAAGCCGCGTCGCCGGCGGCATCATGTCCGAGCACCCAACTCATGGCGAGCAAGCTGACAAACAACGCACTGACGATGAATCGTTTCATGGGGATGAACCTCCTCCTGGAAAGGGCATTAGACCACACCCATCCCCGGTTTTTCAAAGCGGGCCGCCGTGGGTAGCAAGCGCGGAGCGCGGATCTCGGTTTCGAGATCCGCGGCTTTTCTGCCGCCGGCCTCGGCTCTACGGACTCGCCGGTGGGCCTACCGCCAAGCCCGCCCTGGCCGGCAAGTCATCCCTTCTTGAACAGCGAGTCGAACGCCTTGGCCGTGCTCTCGGACGCCGAGCGGGAGCGATTGACCAGATTGACCGAGGTCCGCGGCTCGAAGAAGTCGCAGAAGTTGGCGCCTTCCTTGTCGGAAACCCACTCGGCTTGCGGTTCGGCGCACTGGTTGTTTTTGCTAGGGTCGAAGAGGCGGCAATTGCGGCAGCAGTGCATGTACATTCCGCACTGATGGCAGGTATCCTTGCGAAGGATCTTGTCGCCGGGGTTCAGTGGGAACTGCTCGCCGCAGCTATGGCAGTTCAAGACCACATTGGTCATAATACGTGCAAGATTACTCCACCTGATGAAGGGAAGCAACGTTAGCACCGGCCGTACGGTCCGCACTGGGCTCGTTCCGGCCCGTCCTTCAAGCTGGAGAGCCGCTTTGGCCGCGCCGGCACTGGCTCTCTTCGCCTTGCTGGCGAGCTGCGGGGGGAAAATCCTCCCGACTTTCTACTACCAGTTGAACCTTCCGGAACCCCCGGCCTCCGAAGCGGCTCCGGGCTCCGCGACGGCACTCATCATGCAGTTCAAGGCGTCGGAGATGCTTACGCAAGATCGCATTGTGTACCGGCCCTCGCCGGAGGAAGTCGGCTACTACGAGTACCACCGCTGGGCGGAAGACCCCCGCACGACTATAACGAACTCCTTGCAGGGCCAACTGCGCCGCCGCGGGACCTTCAGCCGCGTGGTCGGCTTTGACGGCCGCGCGAAAGCCGACTACCTGATCCAAGGCCGAATCGAGCGTCTTGAAGAAGTAGATTACGGCGGCGGTGTTACGGTCCGGGCCAAGTTGGCGCTCGACCTCCTCAAGCTCCCTTCGCGCGAAACCGTCTGGCAGGGCGTGAGCGAAACCTCGCAACCCGTCTCCGTCGGGGAAGTGAGCAGCGTCGTCACCCAGATGAGCGGCGCCGTGCACATGGCCATCGAGAAGCTTGCCTCCGACCTCGACGCCTTTGTACGGTCCGGCGCCCAGGCGGGCAATGTCGCGCGGGCCTCATCGGACGTAGACACGCACGACAGTCAGTAGCCGCATCCGCGGCAACCCTCGTCACACCGCCGTCGTGACCTGCACGTGAATCATCCGCGTGCGGGGACGATTGTCGAAATCCATCAAGATGATTTGCTGCCACGTCCCCAGGGCCAGTTGGCCGTCGGCGATCGCGATCGAGAGCGACGGCTTCATCAGCGCCGCGCGAACGTGTGCGTACCCGTTGCCGTCGTGCCAAGCCTCGTTGTGCTTGTAGTCGGCATCAAGGGGAGCGATCCGCTCGAGTGCGTCTTTGAGGTCCTCCACCGCGCCCGGCTCATACTCGATTGTCGACAGCGCAGCGGTCGAGCCGACGACGAACAGGTGTGCCACGCCCTCGGCCACGTTCGAGGACTCGCAAACGCGGCGGACCTCGCCGCTGATATCGATGATGTCGTTGAACCCGCTGGTCGAGACGGTCAGAACCATCCGTCCATTATGGACCGGCGGGGGATGCGGCTACTGCGGCGCGCTGTTCTTCCGGCGCATGATGATCAGCACCAGCAGAATCACGGCTAGCAGCCCGCAAATCATTCGAACGGCTGAGGGATCCATGGCAGTCTCCTTGTAGGTTTGGTATTAGTCGCCCTTCATCATCGGAATCAGGACGTTCATGATGCGGAAGATGACCGGCCCGACGGTCACCACGAACAGCGACGGCAGAATACAGAAAAAGATCGGGAAGACCAGCTTGATGGCCAACTTGGCGGCCTTCTCTTCCGCCCGCTGCCGCGCTGTGACGCGCATGAAGTCGGCGTGGGTGCGCAGCGTCTGCGAGATGCTCGTTCCAAAGCGGTCGGCCTGCACCAGGGTGCTGCAGAGCTTCTTCATGTCCTCGACGCCGCTTCGCTCGCCCAGGTTCTTCAGCGCTTCGGAGCGCCGCTTGCCGTGGCGCATCTCCAGGTTCGTGATCGCGAACTCGCTGCTCAACTCCGGATACGCCTTCCGCATCTCGCGGCTCACCTGAATGATGGCCAGGTCGAGACCCAACCCCGACTCGACACACACGATCAACAGGTCGAGGGCGTTCGGCAGCGCGCGTGTGATTCTCTTCTTGCGCCGCTTGACGAGCAAGCCCAGCACCTCGTTCGGCACGATGAACCCGAGCCCCGCCGACGCCACGATCAGGAACATCCGGTTGTCGTTGCTCACGCCGAGCCGCATCGACACCAGCCAAACCAGCAGCGGAAGCGCCACGGTTGCCAAAGCCTTGAGACCATAGAAAATCTTGAACGCGCCCGGTGACCGGAACCCCGCGTTGTAGAGCCGCTGACGCGCCGAGGTGAGGTCCGCCGGCGACGCGGGCACCAGATTGCCGAGCTTCGCGAGGATGTCGTGAATCGCCAGGCTCGGGTGAGGCGCCGGACGGCCCGTGTTGGCGCCGCCTTCGAGGATGCGTTCCACCGTCGTGCGAGGGCTGATCCAGAACTTGACCCCCAGGAAGTACAGCATCCCGGTGATCATCACAAACAGCAGGATGGAGAAGGTAACTACCATGAGTGCGCCACCGGTCCCGCCCCTCGCATCACCGTCAGACCTCGATCTTCACAATCTGCCGCATGATGAAATAACCCACCGCCTGGAACCCCAACGCCAAACCGGCCATCCACTGCCCTGCGTACTCGTCGGTGAAAAACAGCATGTGATCGCGATTGACGAAGTACATCAACAACCCCACCGCGCTGGGAATCGCCGTCAGCACCAAGCTCGACAGCCGCCCATGCGCGCTAATCGTCCGAATCTGCCCGCGTAGCTTGAAGCGCTCGCGGATGAGCGTCGAGAGCTTGTCGAGAATCTCCGCCAAATTGCCCCCTGTGCGCTTCTGCAGTACCACCGCGGCGACAAAGAACTGCACGTCCATTAGCGGCACGCGGGTCGATAGCTTCTCGAGCGTCACGTCGATCGGCAGGCCCAGGTTCTGCTCCTCGAACGTCCGCCGAAACTCGCTGGCCAGCGGATTGGGAAACTCCTGGTGCAGCATCTCCAGCGACACCGAAAACGCGTGACCGGCCCGCATGGCCTGCGCGATGAACTGCAGCGCGTCGGGGAACTGCGACTCGAACTTGAAGATTCGCTTGGAGCGCATCCGGCGCAGCAACAAGAACGGCGCCGCCCCCGCCACCGGCGCCGCGGCAAAGGCCGCCACGTGGAACGAAGGAAGCAGGTACCAAATCGCATTGAACGCGCCCAGGTCCAGCAGCAGGGATATGATGCACAGCTGCCCGACCGCCCAGCGTACGCCGGCTTGCTCAATGAGGTTCTGCACGTGCTTGTCGAAACTGAGCTTTTCGAGCAGCCGCCCGAACAGGTCTTTCTTCTTCTCCTCATCCGAGAGGAAGAGAGGCGTTTCGGCGATCTTCGTGTGCGCGGGATCGGCCTTCCCAGCCAGGCGGTCGCGCACTTTCGCGGCGTCGCCCCTGTCGAACGACTTCTGGACGATCAGGTACGTTCCCACCGTCAACGTCATGATGACGACGAACACGACCACCACCATCAGCATGGCCGCACCTCGCCTCTTTCGCGGCCGCGGTCCAGGCCGTTCGCCCGAGCCATCGACCCACGCGTCACGGGTTCACCTCGACCACCGAATCGAACAGCTCCGTGGGTAGATGAATGCCCGCGGCGAGAAACTTCTCGTGAAACTTGGGTCGAATGCCCGTGGCCGCGAACCGTCCCCGCACCTTGCCCTCCGGCGAAATGCCGGACTTCTCAAACACAAAAAAGTCCTGCAGCGTGATCACCTCACCCTCCATGTTCCCCACCTCGGTGATCGAAAGTATGCGGCGCGAGCCGTCACTCAACCGGGCCGTCTGCACCGCCAGGTCCACGGCCGAGGAGATCTGCTGCCGAATGGACGTCAAGCTCAGATTCGAGTTCGCCATCGTCACCATGACTTCGAGACGCGAGATCACGTCGCGTGGCGTGTTGGCGTGAATCGTGGTCATCGAACCGTCGTGGCCCGTGTTCATCGCCTGCAGCATGTCGAGAGCCTCTTCCGAGCGGCACTCGCCGATGATGATGCTGTCCGGCCTCATACGGAGCGAGTTGACCAGCAGCTCCCGCTGGCGAACCGTCCCGGTGCCTTCCATGTTGGGCGGACGCGTTTCGAGCCGCGCCAGATGTGACTGCTTGAGCTGCAGCTCGGCGGCGTCCTCGATCGTGACCACCCGCTCGGCCGAACCAATGAAGGCCGACAGGGCGTTGAGCAAGGTCGTTTTGCCGGAGCCCGTACCGCCGGAGACGATGATGTTCAGGCGGCACTTGACCGCCGCCGCCAGCAGCTCCATCATCCCCTGTGTCATCGACTGCTTCTCGACCAAGTCCTGCGGCAGCAGCTTGTCGGTCCCAAAGCGGCGGATCGACATCAGCGGACCGTCCACGGCCAGCGGCGGAATGATCGCATTGACGCGCGAGCCATCCGGCAGCCGGGCGTCGACCATCGGCGACGACTCGTCGATGCGGCGGCCGACTTGGGAGACGATCTTGTCGATGATGCGCAGCAGGTGGCTATCGTCTTTGAACGTAACGGCGGTCAGCTCCAGGCAGCCATTGCGTTCGACGTAGACTTGGCTGTGCGTGTTGACCAGAATGTCGCTTACCGACGGGTCGTTCAGCAGCGGCTCGAGCGGCCCCAGCCCAAACACCTCATCGAGCACCTCGGAGATGACCTGGTTCCGCTCGACGGCGCTGAGCAGCGTCTGCTCGCTGTCCATGAGCGCCGTCAGGGCGGTGCGCACCTCGTTGCGTAGCCGCTGCGTCTCGATCGACGCCAGCGCCTCGAGGTTGATCTTGTCGAGCAGCTTGCGGTGCAGCGTGAACTTGAGTTCCTGATACTCCTGGCCCAGCAGCTTCTTCGATGCAGCGGGCGGGCCTTTCTTCTGGAACTCTTCCCAGCGGACGACACCGGCGGGTGATTGCGTATCGGTTGCAGGCATATGGGTTCGGAGTCGCGTCTCCGAATTCCATATCGACTCGGGCAGATCAAAGATGAGGCTGGCTCAGCGGCTCGGCGGGGACGGCGGGTGCAGATGGGATGCAGCGACTCAACCGCTTGCGGTTCGGCCACACGAATCACGATCCCTACAGCTATACTCGTGAGGCATGAACCGCCGCCAACTCCTACGCAACGCCGTCGCCGCCCCCTTGCTGGCCACCCACGGCCTGCCCTGGCACCAGCGCTAACACATGGGCGTCGCCCGCTGTAACCTCTCCCTCTGGCCCGCCGACATGTGATCGTCGAGCTTCGCTGGCTGTGGGGCGGCCCGACTGTTTACTGCCGCCTGGTTGTAGGGGCGAACCGCTGTGTTCGCCCCCCACCCAAACCGCGCCACCCGAACCGTAGGGGTGGACCCCCGCGTCCATCCGACAACTCGGCCACCCTCACGCCGCCGCCGGCACACTGCGGCCCAAGCCACCAAAAACACCCAAAATTCACTTGCGCCCCACCGTCCAAATGGCCTCTAATTGACTCACCGCCACATGCCGAAAGCCTTCATCAGCTACACCCACGGCGAGCCCGACTCGACCTTCGCCGACGGCCTCGTCCATCATCTACGCGAAAACGGGGTCGAGGTCTTTATCGACACCGACATCCGCCTCGCCGACAACTGGGTCGAGAAAATCGAAGACCATCTCGGGCAAGCGGACTTCCTTATCCTCCTCATCTCCAAGCTCTCGATCACGAGCGACATGGTGCTCGAAGAAGTCCGCCGAGCTCACGAGCGAAAACGCGCCGGAGATCTACGATTCGTCCCCGTCCGGCTCGACTACACCGGCGCTCTGCCGTACGACCTGGGCGGATACCTCAGCCGAATTCAGTACACCACCTGGCAGCCGGGCGCCCAGCCCGAAGCCGTCTACGCCGAGATCGTCACCGCCATCCAGTCGCCCGAACCCGACCTTCTGCCTGACTTCGCCGACTCGGCCGAGGCGGTCGCGCAGATGGCCGAAGCCATCCACTCGGGTCCGCCGCTCCCCTCCTTCGATGCCCGCCTTGAAACAGGCACCGTCCGCGCTGACTCGCCCTTCTACGTTCGGCGGTCTGAAGATGACCGTATCGAGGAGCTTCTTGCCCTTGACGACGGAAGAACAATTGTTGTCGGCGGCCCTCGCCAAGTCGGTAAGAGCTCCCTGCTCGCGATGGCGCAGGCCTGGGCCGAAGAGCACCACTATCTTTGCTGCTACATCACGTTTCAAGGCATGGACCCCGATCAGCTCGACTCGCTCCCGGGCTTATTGAAGTACCTGGCCGCCAAACTCCACCGCGATCTCGATACGGCGCTCCACCCCAAAGACGTCTGGGATGACTTCCTCGGCCACAAAGAGAGCTTCGCCGTCTTCGTTGAAGACGCGATCCTTCGCGGCGCCGACTCCCAAGTCGTTATCTTCTTCGACGAGGTCGACCTCATCTTTCGGCGCGATTACAGCAACAGCTTTTTCGGCATGCTGCGCAGTTGGCACGAGAACCGCGCGCGCCGCGAAAACTGGAACAAGCTCAACATTCTCATTGGCCACGCCACCGACCCCTCGACCTGGATCGAAGACGACAATCAATCACCCTTCAACGTCGGGGTGAATCTCTATCCAGAGGATCTCACCCCAGCTCATGTCCGCCGCTTGATCGAACGCCACGAGGGCCTCGATGTCGCAATCTGCGACGCCGTGATCGACCTTTGCGGTGGCCAGCCGTACCTGATTCGCAGAGCCCTGTACGCAGTCGCGAAGGAGGATCTGACGGTGGCCGAACTCGCGACGCAAGCTCGCACCGAGCGCAGCCCGTTCCGCGATCATCTCAACCGTTTTCGCATTCATCTGGAACGAAAGCCAAAACTCGCACTCGCGATGAAGCTTGTCATTCGCGACAACCGCTGCGACGATGAAGACGACTTCCAGAGTCTTCGCGCGGCTGGACTGATCGCGGGAGACACAAAAAACGATTGCCGGACGCGCTGCGGGCTCTACCGCGAGTACTTCGAGCGCCATCTGTGACGCCGACCACTTCATCCCCGACGGACTTCTACGTCACCGGCGGTTCGCTCAAAGCCGGCGACCCCAGCTACGTCGTCCGCGAGGCCGATGACGAACTCCTCGACCACTGCATCAAGGGTGATTTCTGCTACATCTTGACGCCGCGCCAGTTGGGCAAGTCGAGCCTGATCGTAAGCACAGCCGCTCGTCTCAAAGAAAAGGGAATCCGCACGGCGATCGTTGACCTCACCGACATCGGCGGGGTCAAAGAAGCGGTCACGGCCGACCAGTGGTACTACGGCGTCGCCTACCGCATCCTGCGCGAGCTCGGCATCACGTTCAACCTCAAGTCATGGTGGCAAGAGAACGACAACCTACCACCGCTGCAGCGCCTGACCGAGTACTTTCGCGACGTGTTGCTGGCCCACTGCCCCGAGCGAGTCGTCATCTTTGTCGACGAGATCGACACCACCATCAACCTGCCGTTCTCCGACGATTTTTTCACGGTGATTCGGGCCTGTTACAACGCGCGCGCGAAAGACGACGCGATCGAGCGCCTCAGTTTCGTCTTGGCGGGCGTCGCTACGCCGTCGCAGTTGATCAACGACCCCAAGCGAACCCCGTTTAACGTCGGCGAACGCATTGAGTTAAGCGACTTCACGCGCGACCAAGCCTCCAAGCTGGCCGCCGGCCTACACCCCGACCGCTCACGCCGCGAGGCCCTGCTTGAACGTATTCTCTACTGGACCAACGGCCACCCTTACCTCACGCAGTCGCTCTGCACGGCTGTCATCGAAGCCGGACCTTCCGACGAATCGCCGGAAGAGATGATCGACGGGCTGGTCAGGCGAAACTACTTCACCGAAGGCAGCACCCAAAAAGACCATAGCCTGCGCTTTGTCCGCGATCGGTTGACCGGCGAAGGCCCGCACTTGCGGCCCGTGCTCAAGACCTACCGCCGGGTACTTAAAGGCGACCGCGTCGAAGATCAGCCGACTTCCCCGGTGCAGGCCACGCTCAAACTTTCCGGCGCGGTACTGGCCGAGTCATCCGGCGAGCTCCGCATCCGCAACCGGGTTTACGAGACGGTCTTCGACAGCGCTTGGGCCAAGGCACAAATGCCGCGCGACCGCACGCGTCAGGTCGCCTACCTCGCAAGCGCGGCGGCGGTTATTCTCGCGGCCGTCGTGGGCTGGCTCCTCTGGGCTCAGGCTCAGCGGGATGCCGCGGTGATCCGGCTCACCGAGGCGAAAGCGAGTGTGTGGCAGCAGCAGGAGATCGGTTATTCAGTGTCCTGGGCTGAGCTCGATTCCGCCTCCCTCGAAACCCACATCGAAGATCTGCGGCTACTATCGACAACGGACCTCGACCTGAGCTTTACCCAAGTCTCCGACCTCTCCGTCCTGGAGAAGCTCCCCTCCTTGCAGTACCTCGATCTGAGCGGGACCCCAGTCTCCGACCTCTCAGTCTTGGAGAAGCTCACCTCCTTGCAGTCCCTCTCCCTGAGCGGGACCCAAGTCTCCGACCTCTCCGGCTTGGAGAAGCTCCCCTCCTTGCAGTACCTCGATCTGAGCGGGGCCCCAGTCTCCGACCTCTCCATCTTGGAGAAGCTCACCTCCTTGCAGGTCCTCGAGCTAAGCGGGACCCCAGTCTCCGACCTCTCCGTCTTGGAGAAGCTCACCTCCTTGCAGGTCCTCGATCTGAGCGGGACCCCAGTCTCCGCCGAAGAGATAGACGCCTTACGTAGAGCCCTCCCACGCACCAGCGTCCTAGCGACAGCTAGAAAGTCGGACAGCCCGTAGCGCGGATCTCGATTTTGAGATCCGCAGCCTTGACTGCCCCATCCCGCCATTTCAGTCACAGAACTTTGAAATTTTCATCTCATTCATTCCACACCACTTATCGATTTCGGTGGGCCTCCACCCCCACACCTCCGCCGTACCCTGAAGACGAAGAACGCCGCCTGATGTGGCGCAAACTTTAGTTTGCCGAGTCTCGATTCTTCGGGACTCAGGACCGCAACCCGGCTCCCGTCCGCGAGCCGACGCCAAGGCCGCCCGTCACACGGCGTTCCAACCTAAACCGAAATCCTAAGGAGAAGGACTATGCCAACACAAGCACAACGGAAGGCGAACCGTCAAAACGCCAAGAAATCAACCGGCCCCCGCACCCCCGAGGGCAAAGCCCGCTCCTCACAAAACGCACTCAAGCACGGGCTCCTCGCCCGCGACGCCGTCATGGCCGACGAGGACCCCGCCGAATACGACCGGCAACTCCAAATCCTCGAAGAAAACCTCTTCCCCAAGAACGCCATCGAATTCGAGCTCGTCCTCCAGATCGCCGACTCTCGTTGGCGCCTGCGCCGTATCACCCGCATCGAAGCCGGCCTCACCACCTACCAGTACCACGGCACCGACCGTGCCACGCGCGAACGCTACCCCGACACCGTCGTCCCGGGCCGCAACGGCGAGAACCAACTGCTGGGCAAGAGCATGCAGGACCACACCCAGGCCCTCCACAACCTGGGCCGCTACCGCACCATGACGAGCCGCGACATCACGCGCGCTCTCAGGATGATCCGGCAACTGCGCAAAGACGAGTTCGAGTGCAAAGAGAATCGCGCGGCGAACGGGGCGATCCACCGTCCGACCCTCACCGACCCGGACCCCTACAACACCCCCGACCCGATGGAGCGCCAACCGCCGCGCTACGAGCCACCGGCAGCGGCGGCGCAGACCTCCAACCCGATCGGCTTCCGCGCCGAGTTCGTGCCCAGCTTCCAAGCGACGCTCGGCGGCGAATCACGAATCACGAATCACGCATCACGAAAATCAAACCACGGGTCACCCAGGAGGGACCGCGGTCACAGACGAACCCAAGGCCCCGTGAAAACAAAGGGCTTGAGCACCGCCGAAGCCCTCAGGACGAATTACGGAACGAACCGCACCCTCGTCGCGCCCGTTCCGAGCCGCCTGGCAACGGAGGTACTGGGGAGGTAATCGCCGCCCAACAGCGCAAAAAACAACGTCGAGGCCAACGACAACATGAGACCCTACACCCCCCGTGCGCCCAAAGTCAGCGCGCCCGATCGCAAGGTAGCGCGGACGCCCACGTCTGCCGCATCGACACTCATGTCGATGCTCGGGTTTAACTTGGCCAAGCCGCGCAGCGGCGCTTTAATACTAGCCTGGGGCGCGAGCCCCAGGAAGGAAGGCTGTCAAGCAAAGAAACTCCGGGGCCTGGGACCGGCGTCCGCAGACACCGGTCCCAGGCCCCTAATCTTTACGGGGTTGGGTGCCAGGTTCCCTGGGTTGGCACCCAGGGCTAGTATTAAAGTGCCGCTGCGCGGCTTCCGGCCGGGAGCACTGGGCCACCCCGACAGGCCGCGGCGTCGTCGTGATACCTCCTCGCAGCGCGGGGAGCGCTACTGTAAAGGCAGGCGTGCGTTCAGCGATGTTCGAACAGAGCTTCGTCGACGGGGGTGGCGCGCGCATCAAGCCCTGGACGGTGGCTGCTTCGTTGGTGGGTGTGATAGCGCTGATCCCGCTCGTGTACACGTATAAGATCCCGGTCGACGAGTGGCTGCGGAATGCCGTCCTGCTCGCACCCCCTCCACCGCCCCCGCCACCCCCGGCGGCCGAGCCAGTGACGGCGCCGGTCGTTCCCGAAGCTCCGAAGCGCTTCGAGGAGGTATTGCACGCGCCGACGGCGATTCCCGACGAGGTCGCCATCGTTGACTCCTCGGGTGACCCCGAGGCCATCCGGGCGCCGAATCTGGCGGGGCTTGCCGGCGGTGTCGCGGGTGGCGTTCCCGGGGGCGTCCCCGGCGGGATACCGGGCAGCAACGGTCTCACCGTCCTGCCGCCGGCGCCGATTCGCGTAGGCGGAACGGTCCAGGCGGCCAGGATTCTCAACCGAATGATGCCGATCTACCCGCCCGAAGCGTCCGAGGAGGGTATCGGCGGCACCGTGCGGTTGGAAGCAACCATCACGGCGGAGGGGCGGGTGCACGAGATCAGCGTTCTCGACGGACATCCGCTCTTGATCGAGAGCGCCGTGACGGCCGTCGAACAATGGCGCTACCGCCCCACGCTGCTCAACGGCGTGCCGGTCGAAGTCATCACCTACGTCGACATCGTCTTCAAGCCGCGGCCGCCCGAAGAAAAAGACAAGAAGAAGGGCCGCAAAGGGAAGAAGAACCGCTAGCGCATGGGGTGTTCCTGGCCGCGAGCGCCGGCCAAGCCCGCATACATGTGGATGCGCTCACTACTGTCCCAACGTCGATTCGTAGAGACTCTGTAAGTCACGATTTCACAGCGTGATAGGGTTGATTTCGAGGCAAATCGATTTGAACGCCATCGGCGGCCTGCCTGGCTGTACGATGCTGGTCATGCATGTCGGACGGACCGTTTTCTCGCAGCTGATGGATTTGTTCCCCTTGGTTGAGTTCCGCCGTTGCGTCGAGCGCTACCGGGGAAATCACAAGATCCAGCACTTTTCTTGTCTCGACCAGTTCCTGTGTCTCGCTTTCGCCCAACTCACCTCGCGCGAGAGTCTGCGCGATATCGAAGTTTGTCTCCGCGCCGTACAACCACGGCTCTACCATATGGGCTTTCGCGGCAACATCTCCCGCAATACGCTGGCGAATGCCAACTTGAAACGCGACTGGCGCATCTACGCCGATGTCGCTCAGGTCCTCATCCGCCAAGCCCGGCAACTCTACTCCCACGAAGATCTGGGGCTGGAATTGGAGCAGACAGCCTACGCCCTGGACTCCACCACCATCGATCTGTGCTTGTCCTTGTTTCCGTGGGCTCCCTTCCAACGCACGAAAGCAGCCGTGAAGGTCCATACCCTGTTGGACTTGCGCGGCAGTATTCCCAGCTTTATTCGCGTGACGTCGGCGCACGTGAGCGATGTCAGCGTGTTGGATGATCTCGTGCTGGAGCCGGGGGCCTGCTATGTCATGGACCGCGGGTACATTCATTTTGCCCGCCTCTATCGATTCACGCTGGCGGCCACTTTCTTCGTCGTGCGGGCTCGAAAAAACATGCAGTACCGCCGCCGCTACTCCCATCGCGTGGACAAAACGACGGGCCTGCGCTCGGATCAGACGATCGTACTCACCGGCCAGGATTCGGCCCGCGACTATCCCGCCCCCGCTCGGCTGATCCGCTATTGGGATGAGCCGCAGAACCTTCGCCTGCGTTTCCTGACGAACAATTTTCTGTTGCCTGCGCTCACGATTGCGCAACTCTACAAGCGTCGCTGGGATGTGGAATTATTCTTCAAGTGGATCAAACAACACCTCCGCATCAAGAAGTTCTACGGCACGTCGGCGAACGCGGTGAAGACGCAGATCTGGGTCGGGGTGATCGTCTATCTGATGGTGGCGATTCTCAAAAAACAGCTCGGCATCGAGGCCAGTCTCTCCCGAATTCTACAGATTCTCAGCGTCACCGTTTTCGAGAAAAAACGCCAATTTTACAGGTGTTGGAGGGCCTCGATTCCCAACTTCCACCACTCCATCCCTCCAACCAACTGACTCTATTCGACTTATGATGGGACAGTAGTGGGATGCGCTTGATCCAACCGGTCATGACGTTCCGAGCCGAATCACATCTACAGACCCGCCCTCAGATAGCCAATCACGTCCGCCAACTCCTGCCGGCTCAATGCCTCCTCCAACCCCTCGGGCATCAACGAAACATTCGACGCGCGAATCTCCTCAACGTCCTTCCGCAGCAGCGTCGTATCTTCCGTTTCGCCACGGATCGTCACCGTCGCCGACGTCTCCCCAATCAACAGACCGTCGTAGAGGCGTCCGTCGTTCGTCGTGATCAAGTAGTTGGCGAAGCGCCCCTCGATCGCGGCGCTGGGGTCAAGGATACTTGCGAGCAAGGCCTCGCGGCTCTGGTTGTTCACGCCGGAGAGATCCGGACCAATGCGCCCGCGCTCGGCCGTCCGCAGATGGCACTTGGCGCACTCGCGCTCGAAGGATTCCTTGCCGGGCTCGGCGTTCGCCTCCATGGCCAGCACGTCCTCGTACGCGGCAACCACGGCCGCGCGGTCGCCCGTGACCGTGTCAAACAGCTTCCCGGCACGCTGCTGTACGGCCTCATCGGGATACTGTGCCAGCCGGATGCGCGTAATCGCATCGATCGCGAACGGCTCGATGACGCCGCTCTCGATCGCATCGAGCAGCGCGCCCACCCTGGCTCGATGACGCAACAGCGCATCAACAACCTGGCGGCGGGTCTCCGGCACATATCCCTTCCAGCCTGCCAGCAGCAACGCGGCGGCCGAGGCGTCGTCAAACGAAGCGGCGGTTTGCGCTGCCGCCTGCTGCACGGCTTGCGGCAACGGCGTCGTCAGGATCTCCCGCAGCAACGGAGCCGCCGCGTCGAACCTCGAGCCCCGCAGCAGGCGAACCGCCGCCACGCGCTTCTCGATGGGCGCAGCGGAATCCGCGGCCTCCCCGCGCGCCCGCGCCAGCAGCGCCGGCAGCTCGAAGTATTGCGCCACCTCGCCGCCGGCGGCTTGCACTCGCTCGTCGGCATCATCGACCATCGCGCGGACGTGCCGTTCGATCGATGGGTCCTGCCTTTCGAAGCGGCCTTCGAGCTTCAGTCCCGCCGCCAGCCCGGTCAGCCCGGCGCTACGCCAGGCCGGGTCGGCGAATCGGAGGTCGGCTGCCAGCAGAGCCACAGTGCGGGTCACCTCGGCGGCATTCCGCCGCGCGCCAACGACGCGGCTCAGATCGCTCACGAGCCGTTGCTTGCCTTCGGAGGGCGTCTCGAAAAACTGCTTGTCGAGGCGGCTGAGCAGGGGAAACGCCGCCACCGCCGGAGCACTCGTTGCGGCCAAGCGAAACCACGGGCTCTCGGCATGACGTGCGACGATTTTCGTCAGCGCGCGGAACGCCCGAGCGTCGTCGGGCAGGTTGCCCAGGCTAAGCGCAACTTGAAACTGCACCTTCGGCGAAGAGTCGTCAGCCAGAGCCACGACGGCAGCGGTCAGTTGCGTGACGAAACGCTCGGAAAGGCGGACGGCATTCTCGCGCACCCCCGGGTGTGGATCCTCGAGCGCCGACGATACCAGACCCGTCTCGAGCGCCGACAAGCCTTCGAGCGTCCACAGCGCGTGCAGCCGCGCCTGCGGCGTGGGCCGCTCACGAACCAGCTTCTGGAGTTCCGGGACAGCGGCGGGATCTTCGCGGTCGACCAGCAGCCGCTGCGCCGTCCGCCGATGCCAGGCATTCGGGTGGGACAGCATGCGGACGAGCGCCTCTGTCCCTAACCCGCCGAGGTTCACCTGTAAGCCGCCGTCCCGGCGCGGGTTCTCGGGCACGATGCGATAGATGCGGCCGCGGTCGTCGCCGTTGAAAAAGTCCATCCGTAAACGCTGCTGCACCGCGTCGGGGACGAAGTTCGAGTGTTCGATGTACTGGCGATAGTAGTCGACGACGTAGAGGTTGCCGTCGGGAGCGTTCTTGAAGTTCACCGGTCGGAACCAGTTGTCGGTCGAGGCCAGAAACTCGCTGTCCTTGGGCTCACGCGACGCGGAGAAGGTCGCGCCGTTCGGCGTCAGAACATCGCGATGAACCAGATTGCCGTTGTTGTCGCTGACGAAGACGTTACCGACAAACTCAGGCGGGAATGCATCCCCCAGATAGACCGTCGCGCCGCTCGATGCTGTGAAGTGGCCTTCGAGCTGCTCGACGCGTCCGGGCTGTGTCTCGCTGTAGCGCTTGCTGCGTACCTGCGTCCGGTCGACGCGCCATTGCTGCGGCGGGGTCAAGGGAAAGATGCGCGTGCCGTGGTCGGAGATTTCCTGCTGGCGCATGGTCGCGTTGACGAACGGATTGCGCGCCAAGTAGCGATACGGAATCACGGCGTGCCGCAAGTGCTGCGTGTTCTCTGAGAGGAATCGGTTGCCCCACTCGTCGAACGAAACGCCGAACTGCGTGTTCCCGGTCTCGGGTTCGAACAAGCCGCGGCCGGGATGAAAACGGAAGTCGAGTCCGCGCACGAAGACCGGCGGCTGGCCGGGGTGATCGGGCGAGGTGATCTCGCCCGGCTGGCCTCGATTGGCGACGTAGATCCAGTTGTCGAGGCCGAGCCGGAGGTTGTTGATCTGCCGCTGTGGAAACAGCGTCGTAAACCCCGCGTGGACCACTTTGCGCTCGTCGGCCACATGGTCGCCGTCGGTGTCGCGGAAGAACAGGATCTCGGGCGGGACCGTGGCGAGGATGCCATCCTTCCACGGCAGCACGCTCGAGACCTGGTGCAGCCCGTCGGCGAAGACGGTGTGCCGGTCGATGACGCCGTCGCCGTCGCGGTCTTCGAGAAACTTGATGCGGCAGCGCGGTTGATCGCCCTTGACGTTGGGGTAGTCGAGCAGTTCGGCGATCCAGACGCCGCCGTTCTCGTCGAACGCCAGGTCGACGGGATCGACCACGTGAGGCTCGGCGGCGAACAGCTCTACTCGAAAGCCGTCGACGATTTGCAAGGTCGCGAGGCTCTCTTCGGGCGACAGCGGTTCCGTGTCACCGACGTCAGCCGGATGACGGCAGGCGGGGATGATGGCGAGGACGGAACAAACGGCGGCGATTCCGAGGAACTGTGCGGGTGTTCGAACAGCGAGGAGCAATGCGGAGCCATTGTAGCGGATCGCAGGCTGGGGATTTGGTTCGGGGTGGGGGTTTCGGAGGGCGTCCGAGCACCGGCGCGGGCTTGCGCCCGCGCGCCCGCGGATTTACATCCGCGGCTCCGAAACGTTGGATGGCACGATTGCGGCGGGACGAGGTTCTCGCCAAACCCTATGTTAGACTCGACCGTTGCTCACCTATCTCTTCTGGTTCTTCATCGTGCCCGCGACGCTGGCCGCGCTCGTCTCTAACCGCGCGGGCAGGAACTACGTCGAGTACGTCGAAGCCGCGTTGAACGAGCCGGTTGGTGAATACGCGCCGCCGGTCACCCTGATCGTCCCGGTCAAAGGTTTGGATCACGATCTGGCCGGGAACCTGCAATCGCTCGCCGTACAGGACTACCCGGATTACGAGCTAATCGTCGTCACCCGCGGCCCTTCGGATGAAGCGCTGCGCGTCGCTCGCTCGGTACTCCACGAGAGGGTGCGCGTGGTGGTGGCCGGAGAGCCTCCCGACGGCACCGGCGAGAAAGTCCACAACCTGCTCGAGGCCGTGCGTCAGGCCCGTTCGGCCAGCGAGGTGTTTGCGTTCGCCGATTCCGACGGGCGGGTGAGCCGGAGCTGGCTACGGAACCTCGTGGCGCCGCTGGAGGACGAATCGCTAGGGGCCACGACGGGCTTTCGGTGGTACCTGCCTGAGGACGGCGGCTTCTGGCCCTTGCTGCGCAGCGCTTGGGATTCGACCATCGCAGGCAACCTGCGCGCGGACGACAAGAACTTCGCCTGGGGCGGCGGTATGGCTCTGAGGAGGAGTACGTTCGAACAAGCGAGCGTCGCCGAGTTCTGGCGGGGCGCGGTCAGCGATGACTACCGGTTGACCGCCGCGATGAACGCTGCCCAACGGGGCATTCGCTTCGTGCCTGGAGCCATGGTGGCGACTACCGGCAGTTGTACGGGCGCGGAATTTCTTCGCTGGGCCGCGCGGCAGCTCGTCATCACGCGCGTTTATCGCGGCAAGCTTTGGTGGGCGGGCTTCGTCGCTCACATTGTTTACTGCGGCGCGATGGTGGTGAGCCTTCTCGTCTTGCTGACGGGCAACCCACTCGGCCTCGGCGGCTTGGTGGTCACGCTGGTTCCCGGTATGGCGAAGGGCGCGATCAGAGGTCACGCAGGACGGATGATGTTTCCCCACCACGGCGGCTGGTTCGATCAGTACGGATGGGCCTACTTCTGGATGACGCCGATCGCGACGTGGGTTTGGCTTTACACGTTCCTGCGATCGGCGATGACGCGCAGGATCGAATGGCGGGGGAACGTGTACGAGCTGGTTAGCGCTAACGAGACTCGGTGTATTTCAAGTAAGTAGTTCAAGGACGTTCGCCCCGGAAGGCCGCTGCGATTTCCTCAGGAAGAGGGGCGTAGAAATCTTCGCTAATCCAGATCTTCCCTTTCAACCGTCCAGGCCGTCGAGGGTTCCGGTGGGTCTTAAGCGGGGCCAGCCGTGCCACGGGCTTTCCCGCCCTTGCGATGACGATCTCCTCGCCGCCCTGCACGTCGTCGATCAACCGCGAAAGGTGGGTTTTCGCCTCGTGCATGTTTACAATTTTGCGCGACATGGCTTAGCCTGAGTGCGTTCCAGAGGCCTTCGAAGTGCGTGAGGGGCCGTGCCGGATCGCTCCCTTACGGTCACGGCTCGGTTGCTTTCGCCTCGCCTCGTGGCGAGAAATGCGGGCTCGTCTTAAGTCTGCCGCGCGGGAAGCCGGGAGTCAAGATCGCTGTATACTGCCTTTTCAGTAAGTTATCGCTTGGCGCTGAA
This sequence comes from Bryobacterales bacterium, assembly GCA_965261065.1. Classification (GTDB taxonomy): domain Bacteria; phylum Acidobacteriota; class Terriglobia; order Bryobacterales; family UBA6623; genus JAKZVK01. Next base: position 2,831,868 of record OZ253444.1, read on the forward strand.
CTCACTGTTCCGCATGCCGAAACGCCAATAGATGACCAGGCCGATCGCCAACCAGACCACAAAGCGCACCCAGGTTTCAAGCGGCAAGCCCAACATCAGCAGAAAACAAGCGGCCATCGAAATCAGCGGGATCAACGGCACGGCGGGCACTCGGAAGCTGCGCCGGCGCTCGGGCTGGTTCTTTCTCAGGAGAATCACTCCCGCTGAAACCACGATAAACGCGAACAGAGTCCCGATGCTCGCCAAGTCGGCGAAGGTGCCGATGTCCCAGACGCCCGCCGGGATACCGACGAACAGGCCGGCGACCCAGGTGCTGATGTGCGGCGTCTTGAAACGCGGGTGGACGGAGGAGAACGCACGCGGCAGCAGCCCGTCGCGAGACATGGCGAACCAGATGCGCGCCTGACCATACTGAAAAACCATCAGCGACGAAACCATGCCCACCACCGCGCCCACGCCCACGATGCGGCGGATCGAATCGAAACCCAACTCCTTGAGTGCGCCCACCACCGGGGCGGCGTTGCCAAGCCGCTGCCAGTTCATGACGCCGGTCAGCACCAACGCCACCGCCACGTAGAGCACGGCGCAGGCCACGAGAGTCCCCATGATGCCGATGGGCATGTCGCGCTGAGGGTTGCGGCACTCCTCGGCCGCGGTCGAGACGGCATCAAAACCGATGTAGGTGAAGAAGACGATCGCCGCGCCGGTCAGCAGGCCCTGAAAGCCGTTCGGCAGGAAGGGCGTGTAGTTCGAGGTATCCACCGCGCTCGCCGTGCCGCCCACGAAGATCAGGATCGCCGCCACCTTGATCAGCACCATGGCGTTGTTGGCCTTGGCGCTCTCGCGGATGCCGCGAACCAGCAGTGCAGTGAGAACCATGAGTATCAGAAAGGCCGGCAGGTTGAACCACGCCCCGGTCCACTCGCCTCCTTCGATCGGCGGACGGCTCAACTCCTCCGGCAACCGGACGCCGAACATGCTGTCGAACAGGTCGTTGAGGTAGGCCGAGAATCCGACCGCCACCGCCATATTCGACACGGCGTATTCGAGGATCAGGTCCCAGCCGATGATCCAAGCCACCAGTTCGCCGAGCGTTGCGTAGGCATAGGTGTAGGCGCTGCCGGCGACGGGGATCATCGAGGCCAGCTCGGCATAACAGAGGGCCGCGAAGCCGCACACCACCGCCGTCAGCAAGAACGAGAGGGAGATACCAGGACCGGCGCCGGGGCGGCCATAGGTCGAGACGACATCGCTGCCATAAAGCAGCAGATCGAGCACCGGCGCCTTCAGGATCGAAGGCACGGTCACGGTTTCCCCCGCGGCCGCCGTGCCGGTCAACACGAAGATCCCGGTACCAATCACCGCGCCGATCCCCAGGCCGATCAGGCTCCACGGCCCGAGCGATCGTTTCAGCTTGTGCCCCGGCTCCTGGGACTCCTCGATCAGCCGATCGATGCTCTTGGTTTGGAAGAGCTGTTTCATGAGGTCGTGCGTCGCGGCCCCGGCATGCAGGCTCAGGCCGGCGGCTGCGTTTCCCACTCAACGAGTGGAGTGTCGCAAAGAAGACTTAACGGTAAGCCGTAGGAGGGCGGGCACGGGGGCCCGCCCCTACAGTCGAATCTCGGCGGCACTCCACTAGTCGTACTCAACTACGCGGGGACCAGCCCCGCGAATCTCGCCACCAGCTTCTTGATGCCGTGGCTCTGAAAATGCACGGTCAGCTTCGACTCCGCCCCGTCGCCCTCCGACTTCATAACGGTACCGACGCCGAACTTCCGGTGGCGCACCTTAGCGCCCAGCCGAAAGTCTCCGCCGTGCGTGCGCCCCGTGCCGCGAGCCTGCGGCGGGCGGCGGACCGCGGCGGCGCTGGTTTGCTTCGCAGCGGGCACTCCGGTTTTCGGCTGAGGTTGACGCACGCTATTCGGCACCGGAAGACCGCGATTGGAAAAGAACCCCGCAAGATTGTCGACCGAATCGTACGTCGGGCCGTCGTACACCCGCTTCTTGACCGCCTGCCGCACTTCGTTGCGCTCGCTGAGCAGGTCCATGCCTTCGTCTTGTTGCTGATACGACTGCTGCTGGTACGACAACAGGGACGGCATGGTCGACAGGTCCGTCATCACCTCCGGCGGAATCTCCTGCAGGAACCGTGAGGGTGTCATCCAGTCGGGCGCCCCGCCACCATAGCGGCGCCGCTGCCGGGCGCAAGTGAGAATCAGTTGCTCCTCGGCGCGCGTCATCCCCACGTAGCAAAGCCGGCGCTCTTCTTCGAGGGCAGCCGTGCTTTCGATCGAGCGGCTGTGGGGAAAGATGTTCTCCTCGACGCCCGTCATGATCACCAGTGGAAACTCCAGTCCCTTGGCGCTATGCAGCGTCATCAAGATGACCTTCGCCCTCCGGTCGATGGAATCGGTGTCGGAAACGAGCGCGGCATGGTCGAGAAAGTCGTGTAGACTGTCCCCTCGCTTCTCGGCGTCGAAAGCCGCGTTGATGAACTCGTTGATGTTCTCGAGCCGCCCTTCCGCTTCGATCGACGCATCCCTCTCGAGCATATGCTTGTACCCGGACTGCTCGACGATCCACTGCAACGCCGTGTGTACCGGTTCTTGAGCGATCTTCTCTCTGAGTCCCTCGATGAGGTACCGAAAGCCTCTGACGGCACTTTGGGCGCGCGCCGAGAAGACCCGTTCCGCCAGCATGCGCTCGGTCGCATCCCACAACGAAAGGCCATGGCCCTGGGCGTAAGTTGCGATGCTCTCGACCGTGGTACGGCCGATGCCGCGCGCCGGGGTGTTGATGACGCGCGTAAGGGAAACCGAGTCCGCCGGCGACGAGGCGAGCTTCAAGTACGCCAGCAAGTCTTTGACTTCGGCCCGCTGATAGAAGCTTACTCCCCCGAGCACCAAGTATTCGCGGCCCCGGCGGCGCAGCGCCTCCTCGATTTGCCGTGACTGCGAGTTGGTGCGGTAGAGAACCGCCGCCTGCTTGGTGGGGTGCTCCGTTAGGTAGCGGTCAATGGTGTCCGCCACGAAGCCGGCCTCTTCGTCCGCGTCGCGCGCATGATAGAGGCCCACGGGGTGGCCGGGGGCCGAGTCGGTCCACAAGGTCTTGCCCTTGCGGTCGATGTTGTTGGCCACGACCGCGCCGGCGGCGGCCAAGATGTGCTTCGTCGAGCGGTAGTTCTGCTCCAATCGGATCACGGTGGCTCCCGGATAGTCGCGCTCGAAGTCGAGGATGTTGCGAATGTCGGCACCGCGCCAACTATAGATCGACTGGTCTTCGTCACCGACGACGCAGACGGTCTGCCGCTCACCGGTCAGCAGTTGCATCAACTCGTACTGGGGGCGATTGGTGTCTTGGTACTCGTCGACCAGCAGGTATTGGTAGCGGTCGCGCAGCCGCTGCCGGGTTTCCTCGCTATGGCGAAGCAGGCGGACACACTCAAGCAGCAGGTCATCGAAATCGAACGCATTCGACCCGTGCAACGCCTCCTGATAGCGCTCGAAGATGACGGCCAACTTGTCGGACGCCGGGCCGGTCGAGTCACTGTAGAAATCCTGCGGGCCGCGCCCTTGGTTCTTGGCATGGCTGATGACCGACAAAGCCGAGCGGGGCTTCATGAACTTCTCGTCAAGCCCCAAGCCTCGGTACACGGCCTTGATCGCCGCCACCTGGTCGTTCTCGTCGTAAATACTAAAACTCCTCGTGAAACCCGACCGCAGATCGGCCAGCGGCGCACCATGCGCGCGCAACACCCGCACGCAGAAGGAGTGGAAGGTCGACACCAACGGAAACGAGTTCAGCGGCGCACCGCTCTCGGCGAGCACCGCGCCGACACGGTCACGCATCTCTTGCGCTGCCTTGTTCGTAAAGGTGACAGCGAGAATCGCGTGCGGAGCTACCCCGTGATCGCGGATCAAATGGGCGATGCGCGAGATGATGACGCGGGTCTTGCCGCTACCGGCTCCGGCAAGAATCAGCAGGGGGCCTTCGGTGTGGCGGACGGCTTCCTTTTGGCTGGGGTTGAGGGAGTCGAGAAAGTCCATCCGTGACGCTCATTCTAGCATCGGGTTGGACGGATTCAATCTGTTCGGATCGACCCACCGAAGACCAAGACGCAGACCGCTACGCCGACCTACATGACGGACTACGGAACGCAGTTCAGGCGGACGGATGACTCAACGGGCCAAATCATGAGACACGAACCTTGCGAAGTCTGCGACCTCAAACCGACCAGCGGCAATGGAGAAGCCGAGATGAAATGAGGAGACTCGCGGTTTCGGGAGTGCGGTACGCTCCCGAGTGACGGGCTTCGCCCCGCCCGTTCCATGACGCGGGGCGAATCCCGAAATCTCTTCTTATAACGAAAGGAACTACGAACTATGAAGAACCATAGCAAAGCCATCGAAGCCTTGTCACAACCGCAACACGAGATGATCGAACAAGGCATGAACGTCGTCGCCGGTCTGGACCTGGGTGACCAGTACTCCCACGTCTGCCTGCTCGATCTGGAAGGAAACATCGTGGAACGCGTGCGCGTGCGCACCACCGTCCAGCAGTTCGAGAAGTACTTCGGCGCGTGGGCGTCGATGCGGGTGGTGTTCGAAGCCGGCACCCACTCGCTGTGGGTCTACCGGCTGCTGGAACGCCTCGGTCACGAAGCGCTGATGGCCGACACGCATCGGCTGGCGCTGATCACGCAATCGCTGTCGAAGGGCGATGAGCGCGACGCCGCCACGTTGGGCGAGTTGGGACTGCGGATGCCCCAGATGCTCAACCCCGTGCAGCCGTGTTCGCTCGAGACGCAACAGGATCGCACCCTGCTGCGGGCACGCGAGGGCGCGGTCGCCGCGCGCACCAAACTGATCAACTTGGTGAGGGGCACGGTGAAAAGTTTCGGCGAACGCTTGCCGAAGTCGGGCACCGAGGCCTTTGCAAAGAAGGCCGGCGCGGCGATGCCGGCGTCGCTGCGCGAGACGCTGAGCCCGTTGCTGCTGGTGATTCAACACCTCAGCGACGAGATCCGCCGCTACGACAAAAAGATTGAGCAGTTGGGCGAAGAGAAATATCCGCAGACCCGGCGGATGCGCTCGATCCGAGGGGTGGGGCCGATCACGTCGTTGGCGTTCGTGCTGAACCTGGACAACGACGCCACGAAGTTGAAGAGCAGCCGAGCGGCGGGACCGCGGATGGGGCTGCGTCCGAAGAAGCGCGACTCGGGGAAGAGTTCCCCGCAGTTGAGCATCACCAAGAGCGGCGACCCAATGCTGCGGAAGCTATTGGTGCAATGTGCGCAGTACGTGTTGGGACACCACGGCACGGACTCGGCGCTGCGGCGCTGGGGCTTGCGATTGGCGGCGCGGGGCGGCAAGGCAGCGAAGCGCAAGGCGGTGGTGGCGGTGGCGCGCAAGTTAGCGATCCTGCTGCATGTGTTGTGGAAGCGCGAGGTGGACTTTGATCCGTTCTACGGCAGCCAGGACCCGAAGCCGCCCGTCGAAGCGGCCCCCGTGTCGGGGTCGGGGTCCGAGCCGGCGGGATGAGTTGAGCGGCACGAAGGAAGCCGGATCAGGTCAGTAGTACGAGTTCGCAAGGCGGAGGAAAGGAAGCCCCCAGCGAAGGGAACACGTCGGACACCGAGTTCGTAGCGACTGCGCGTTCCGGGCCGGCCAGCAGGACAAGGCCGCAGCTGAGACAGCAGCGCTGCTAAGACTGAACTTCAAAGAGCACCGCGTCGCGGACGACGCCAAAGAGAGTGCGGATGGAAGCCAGGTCGGACGTGCCCCAGAAACTGAAGTTTCCCCGAGGCCCCTTGCCAGTTGACAAAGCGAATCTCCTCATGGAAGCCCGGAACGCAAGTGACGGGTGCGCTACCTCTGAGCCAACGGGTGGTGGGTTTACCCCTCACTCGCGTTCGGGGCTCGGTTTCTTCCGCAGCACCGCTCCTCAAAACTTGACACCTTATGTTTAGATGTCTCGATGGAAATCAGACGGCTAGTGCCCCTGGCGCTTACAGATCACGAGGTGCTCGCCCTTCTTGGCAATGCGGTCTTTGAAGACCGCCAGGATGCGGTCGCGCCGCGCGAGAAGGCCGTCAATCTCCACGTTGCGAAGGTAGGGGCCCAGTTCTCGCTCCAGCGAGGCCCGGTTGAGAGCGCGCAGCCCGTCATAGACACGCTGATCGATGCGCGTCAAGTTTTCCGGCACTCGGAGGCCCTTGTGGGTGCGGAAGGCTCGCGTGAAGTCAATCAGGTGCAAAGCCCAGTCGTTGGTAATCAGGAAGTTGCCCAGGTTCGGATCGGTGTTGTAAACGAATTCGGTGAACACCCGTGCGTTGCACATCCGGTCGTTCCAGTCGGCCCGGTTCGGTGGAGCAATCTTCTTCTTGAATCGCTCCAGCTCCATCATCTGGAAATCGTCGACCCACCAGGTGACCGCGCCCGTCTTCCCGCCGAGCCGGCGCTCGACCGACACCGGTACCATGTTGAACCCAACCAGCCGGTCGAGTCGATAGGCGGCGATGTTGAACTTGTAGCTGTCGCGGAAGTTTAACTCCGTGCCGACGGCTGTCGTAAACCGATTCTTGGTGATCTCGACCGTTTGCACGTGGGCGTCGTGGGTCACCGCGCCGTTCGAGAGCGTCGCGCGTTGCGTGCCGGTGGTTCCGGTCTTGATGTGTTTCGTCTTCACCAGCTTGGCGGTCATGAGAAAGTGTTCCTTCTCTTTGTCGCTCCACTCGGTGAAGGGTTTCGCGGTCTCGACTGGCCACCCACGAACCGGCGCCAGCGTCAAGATGCCGGCGGCCGAAGCTTGGTAGAGAAACTGGCGGCGGTGCATAGCTACATTCTCCTGGTCCATGATACGAACTTCTGGCGGATTTGTCTCTCGAAATTCTAGTGCCACGCGGCGGCGCGTCCAAACCGGGCCTCGCGGTGAATGCACAGCGGGCGAGCGTCAATCCGGGTCAACTTAGAGGACGAGCCCACAGCGTGGTTGCCGGCTCGGGTCACGTCGTAGGCCTTGTCCGACGAGAGCCGGCTGAGATGGTAGGTGGCGCCATCGTGCAGGAAGACGATGGCGGCCTTCTGGCTCTTCTCGCGAGCCTCGCTTGCAGTTACCGTCATCGTTCGGCAGTAGACACCGTCCTCGCAAAGTTCGATCTTGCCGGCGGCTTCGTGCGCGCGAATGAGGTAGTTGCCGGCCGGCATGGTCTTGCCGTCCAATACAAACTCGAAGGGGATCGTGGCGCTGAGGTCGCCGGGCTCGGCCGGCACGGTCGCGGACAGTGTGATGCAACTCAGCAACATCATCAAACTGGAAACGCGTGCTACGGTCGTCATCGTGGCTCTCCGTTGAATGTTCGCTGTGTTTCTCATGTCGGGCTGGGAGAATGCAGTCCGGCTGCCAAACTGGAACCTCCCGCAGTCAGGAGGGCGCACACGGCGCGTACACTGTTGATTTCAAAGGAGATCCAAGGACAGCTCCCTATAAGTTGGCGGAGGTGGATCGGCCTGTGATGTACACCCGAGTTGACCACGCGACGGCCCCTGTAGACGGGTGTGGCCAGCGTTTGGACTTACCGGAACATAGGTGTAGGGGCGAACCGCTGTGTCCGCCCTGCGCGCGACCCCTGGGCAATGCCGGGGCAATACCGGTTGTCTCTACGTTGAAGGTGAGCGCAAATCTGCCGCACCGGGGTGGACGCAGCGGTCCACCCCTACAAACCTATGTCCCGATAAGTTCAGCGGGGAAATGGACTAGGGTTCAGGAGCCGGCGGAGCGGACGTCGCTGCTGCTGATGCCGTGACGCTTCATCTTCTTGATGAGCCCCTGGCGGCTCAGCCCGAGCGACTTGGCGGTTTGCACCTGGTTGCCACCGTGCTGCCGTAGCGCGTCGAAGAGCAGGCGTTTCTCGTACGCGTCCATTGCGTTGTCGAGCGGGGAGTCCGACGTACAGGCCGCCTCGTCACCGGAAGCCCCGGGGCTCTCGGAGGCCGACGGGGGACCGGCAGCACCCGGGCCGCGAATCCGCTCGGACAAATCGGCGGCCGAGATCGCGTTTTCAGCGGCGCAGATGGCCGCGCGCTTCACCTCGTTCTGCAACTGGCGAATATTGCCGGGCCACGGCGCCGCCATGAGCGATGCGATCGCATCCGGTGAGAACGTCATGGCGGGTTTGTTCATCTCGCGGCAGACGCGGGCGAGGAAGGCGTTGGCCAGCTCAGGGATGTCCTCACGGATTTCGCGCAGCGGCGGCAGTTCGATATGGATGACGTTCAAGCGGTACAGCAGGTCTTCGCGAAATTTCTCTTCCTTGATGGCGGTCTCGAGGTCTTTGTTGGTCGCCGCCAAGACGTGCACGTCGATGCGCTGCTCCCCGCGCGCGCCGAGCCGCTGCACGACCCGTTCCTGCAAGACGCGAAGGATCTTGGCTTGCGCGGTGAGGCTCAGGTCGCCGATCTCATCGAGGAACAGTGTGCCGCCATGCGCCGCCTCAAACTGACCCATGCGTTTCTCAACACCGGTCGCCACGCCTTTCTCGATACCGAACAGCTCGGCTTCGAGCAGGGTGTCGGGCAGAGCCGCGCAATTGAGCGCCACGAAGGGTTTGCGGGCTCGGGGGCTGGTGTAGTGGATCGTCTTGGCGATCAGCTCCTTGCCGGTGCCGCTCTCGCCCGTGATGAGGACATCGACCGAGGTGTCACGAATCTGCTCGATCAGCCGCAGCACTTTGCGAAGGTTCGTGGCGGACCCGATCACGTTGTCGGTCTTGAATTGCCGGTTGACCTCGCGCCATAACTGCGTGTTCTCGTTGGCGAGCTGGTCACGGTCGTGGCGTAGCTCTCCGATGTGCTTCGCGCTCTGCAGCACTTGGGCCGAATGGGCCGCCACGATCGAGAGCACGCGCTCGTCCTCGGCGGTGAAGCCTTCGTCGCTCTTTTTGTTGAACAGGCTCAGCACGCCTAGTAGCTTGCCCTTCGAGCGAACCGGCACACTCAGCAGCGAACGGATCGGGGCGTCCGGCGAGGCCGGGATGCGGAGGCGCGGATCGGCGCCGGGGTCGTTGATGCGCAGGGGCTGCTGGTGCTTCAGCATCCAGCCGGAGATCTGGTTGCCCAGTGCGTGGGAGGTCGAAGCGGCCCGCGTGCCGGCCCGGCGCATGAGGGTTCGAAGCGGCCGCTCTCCCGGCCCTTCGTCCAATAGATGCACGGCCGCCTGCTCGACGGCGAGACATTTGACGCTCTTCTCGACGATCAACTCGATGATGGCGTCCGGGGGCTGATCGGAGCTGGTCGCGGCGGCGATCTGCTCCAGCACGACCATCTCTTCAAGGGCCTGCCGCAGACGCCGATTCTCCTGTTCGAGCGGGCGGGTGTTGTCGTCGGAGCGCTGCACGGTTGTAGGCACGTCGTCCCCTTGCCGATGCGGGCCAGAAGCAGGCGTCCTCAATTCTAGCCGAGCCGGGTATCCACTTGACTCAGGTGACCCCAACATCTTGTAGTTGGGCTCACAGCGTCTTAGCGTCCCAATCGGCGACGATCGAGCGGTACGGCGTCGGCTCCACCGCCATGGCCTGCTGCACAAGGCGGTAGAAGAGCTTGCCCCGACTGCGTGATCTGCGCCGATTGAAGCGGAACACGAACTCGTCGAGATAGTAGTCCAGATGCTCGTGGCTGACCGCCCCCTGATGCGTGCCCAGCATCCAGCGCTTGAGTAGCGAGATCGCCAAGTGCACCCTCGGCAGTAGCTGCGAGGCCTGCTCGCGGCGGTTGTTAATCGAGATGATACGACGCTGGTAGTCCTTCTTCTTGAGCGGATCGTAGCCCGACCAGTTGTCGGTAACAACCACGCTGCCCGGCTCGACCGACTCCTCGACGAAGGGCATCAAACTGGCCGCCGAGGCGTTCTGAACGCGCTGCATGCGGATGCGCCCCAGCCCGGTGCCTCTCTCTTCCGCGGCGACTGCAATCAACGCTTTACGCTCGGTCTGCCGGCCGATTACCCCTTCTTCTTCAGCGCCCCAGTAGGTCTCATCGACCTCGACGAGGCCCGTCAATCGCTCCCGCCCCGGGCGCACCATCGCTCGCCTCAGCTTGTGCATCCAAGGCCAGGCGGTTTGGTAACTGCCCAGTCCCAGAACGCGCTGTAGACCCAGGGCGCTGGCCCCATTCTTCTGCGTGGTGATGGTCCACATCGCCCGGAACCACAACCGCAGCGGCTTGCGTGTGTCTTGAAAGATCGTGCCGGCGGTGACGGAGGTTTGCCGCCCGCAGCGAGCGCATTCGAACCACACTTTGCGCACCGGCCAAGCGCGCTCATGCCCACACCTTGGACAGCGGAAACCCTCTGGCCAGCGCAAGGCGAACAGATAGTCGCGGCAAGCCTCCTCGCTCGCAAAGCGAGACTCGAATTCGAGTTGGTCGCGCGGGTAATCCTCCACCAGGCCCTACACTACATCTTGGGGTCACCTGAGTCAAGTGGATACCCAGCCTAGCCGATTGTCAGAGGGTTCACGCGCCTCCGCCGGGTTTCAGCGATGCAGACCCCGGCCAGCTCCCAGAATTCCGCCGAGTACGAACTCTGACCAGCGGAAGACTGAATACCTCCGCGGCGGAAGGTCTTAGTTGCCGTTCTATGAGAAGGAACGCTACCGTCAAGAGGGATTCTCACGCGACAGTCAGCGCTGTCCGCACCATGCCTTCCAACGCCGCGCCCTCCCCTCCCCCACTGTTCCCGGTCCTGCTTGTTCATTTCATCGGCACGCTCGGATTCAGCATTGTCTTACCGTTTCTCGTGTTTCTGGTCTTGCGATTCGGCGGCAATCCGATCATCTACGGGCTGGTGGGAGCGACGTACCCGTTGCTGCAACTCATCGGGGCTCCGATCCTTGGGCGGTGGTCCGACCGCTACGGGAGAAAGCGGATCCTGTTCCTGAGCCAGGCAGGAACATTCGCATCCTGGGTGATATTCACGGTTGCTTTGCTGGTTCCTCCGACAGCGCTCGCCTCGTTTGAATCTCCGCTCCTTGGGACCTTCACGTTGACCGCGCCGCTCGGATTGATCTTTGTCGCGCGCGCGCTGGATGGGTTGACCGGCGGCAACGTCTCCGTCGCCAATGCCTACGTGGCCGATGTCACCTCAGAGGAAAATCGAAGCGAGAGCTTTGGGCGGATGGGGGTCGCGTCCAATCTCGGTTTCATCGTCGGTCCGGGGCTTGCAGCGTTGCTCGGTGCGACGCAGATGGGTGAGACCTTGCCCGTAGTCGCCGCGCTACTCATCTCGCTCACAGCCACGATCTTGATCGCCGCTCTGTTGCCGGAGTCAAACCCTTGCACTGACATTCAACACCAAGCTGAAGCCCGCGTTGGAGAAATCTTCGGGCAGGAGCACAGCGACTGTCTTGAGTTACAGCAAGCCCAGCAGGCCGGGGTCCGGGACGCGTTGAAGCGAAAACACGTGCCGCTGATGCTGCTTCTCTATTTCGTGATCTTCTTGGGCTTCAACTTCTTCTACACGTCGTTTCCCGTTCACGCGGCGGGCAAACTGGGATGGAGCGTCACCCAAACCGGCATCTTCTTTGCCTCACTGAGTGCGATGATGGTGTTCGTCCAAGGGCCTCTGCTGGCTCGCCTGGCGAAAAAGTGGTCTGATCCCGTCCGGATCATAGGCGGAAGCCTGGTGCTGGGCACCAACTTCCTGCTGATGTTGTCGCGAGACACCCTGACGATCTATGCGGCCGCCGCGTTGTTTGCTCTCGGAAACGGCATCATGTGGCCCTCGGTGCTTTCGTTGCTCTCGAAGGTCGCCGGCGAACGGTACCAAGGCGCCGTGCAGGGGTTCGCGGGCAGCTTCGGAGGCCTGGCAAGCGTGATCGGTCTCGTGCTCGGTGGTCTGCTCTATCAACAGACGGGGGAACTGACGTTTGTTGTCTCGGCCGGACTGATCTATCTCGGCGGGCTGCTGTCGTTGCCACTGCTGCGGATCAACAACTAGAGTGTTCCGCTAGCTGGAGCTTGGGTGATGATCCCGCAAAGATCATTTGCCGATGATCCAGTCAACCGGCTTACCCTCGACACCTGTCAGTTCTTGGTAGTCGACGCCGGCCAATTCGAGCATGGTAGGGGCGATATCGCTTTGCTCGACGGCCGGTGCGTTGTGCGCTTCCCCTCGCGCGGCAGTGTCGGGGCCAATCGCGGCGATCCAAACGCGCTCGGCACCCTCCACCTTCGCCCCATGTTTGTGCCAGTCCTGCGTTGTTGAACCACGGCCGTGGTCGGTTGCAACCAGCAGCGTGGTCCGGCCCCGATACTGCGGGTCGGTCTGGAGCATCTCCCACAGTCGCTGTAAGCAGGTGTCGACATAGCCTGCAGTGTCGAGCACCCGATCGTAGCGGCGGTCGTGCGCCCAATCGTCTGTCTCGCCGAGCGCGATGTAAAGCACGCGCGGCTTGACCGTCTTGAGGTATTCGATCGCCATTTCGAAGGTGACATAGTCATGCCGAACATTGCGCCACGGCGTGAGGGTTTCAAATTGCACGCGGCTCAACTGTTCGAGTCGCTCGGAGGCATCTTGCATTTGAATGCGTTGATACCCGGCGTTGCTGAAAATCGCATCAGGATCACTGGCTCCGATGCCTTCGAAGACGTCCCAGGAACCGAACAAGGCGACCTTACGCTTGGGGAGTGCCCACTCCTGGCGCAGGATCTCGAGAACCGTTTGGGAAGGGTTGGGACGGAGGTCGTTGCTATCGATGATGTCGTCCCGCGGCCGCCCCGTCAGGATCTCGGAATACCCCGGGTAGGAGAAACGATGCCGATTGCGCAGTGTCACCGCGGCGCCGCGGTCGCCGTTGCCGAAGATCACTCCCCGTGGCACCAGCTCGTTCCACAGAAAAGGCATCAAAAGCCGGCGCCTTTGCTCGGCTGAGTCCGCCCACAGCGATGTGCGCAGGGGCTCGGCGTTCTTCATCCCGGCGTCTTCTCGACTCATCAAGAGAGGGTCGATTCCGCGAAAGACTTCTTGCCAACGCAGTCCGTCGGTGGTGACAAGCACGAGGTTCTTCGTCTTGTAGTCGCCGGCCTCCAGAAGAGCGGGTACTACCATTGCAAGGACCGTCAGCAGTAACTTCATGCGGGGTCTCCGATCTCGCGGCGTCGGCGGCTAGTACAGCCGTTCACGGTAGGACTCTTCGATGCGGTCGTCCAAGGTCGCCAGCTCGATGTCCCAGTCCAACTGGCCTTTCAAGACCTCCCCGAGCGAAGGCAGGTCGGCAATCTCGGGCCACTCGACCGGCTTCCACAGGCCGGAACGGATCATGCACTTGGCGCAGTGAAAGAATACCGTTTCGACCGACACGACGATGGCCAGCTTGGGGACTTTGCCCTTGTACGTCATGCGTTCGAGAAGATCGCGATCTCGAACGATCTGCGCGCGGCCGTTGACGCGAAGCGTGTCCCCTTTGCCGGGCACCAGGAAGATCACGGCGATCTGCGACGACTCCAGGATGTTCGTCAACGTATCGGCGATTCGATTGCCCGGGCGGTCGGGGATCGCCAGCGTGGTGTCGTCGAGCGCGAGTGCGAATCCTGCTGGGTCGCCTTTGGGGGATACGTCCATGTCGCCCTGGGCATTGCGCGACGCGATCACGCAGAACGGCGAGCGCTCGATGAACTGACGCGAGAAGGGGTCGAGCCGCGGCCGGCCCTTGCGCGCCACCATGGGATCGGGCTCGTGGAGGATTGCCCGCAGTTCGTCCGCGGAGTTGATGGTGTCTTGGAACTCCATGGTTATCTACTGTAACGGTTCGCCGGGGAGCGGACGGGCGGCAGCCGTCCACTACGATAAGGGGACCGTGTCGAGGCTTCGCCGTCGTCCTGCCGGGCTTCAGTGCCGGGTACGGGGCGGTGCGGCAAATTCTCCAAGTGGGGTCCGCTGGGCATGCAGCAGTTGAGTCACGTACGCAAGGGCAAGTTCGAGGTGCTAGGGTTCGCGGGCAACTCGACGCCGGATCACATGGACCACTATCACGCGCTGGAGACATGGCTACGCCGCATCAAGCTGTAGACGGTCGAGGCGGTCAGCTCAGAAAGAACAACGGGTGGTATGCTCTGGTTGCGCTCGACGGACCGAGCGATGAACGAAACGGAGTTGAAGGATGAACGGCAATAAACCGAATCGGCGCTGGACAGGGTGGGTGAGGCTGCCCGCGCTGGTCGCTTTCTGCCTGGTCGCGGCTTTCTCCCTGCAGCAAGGCGAGTACGACCTGCTGCTCAAAGGCGGCTACGTGATCGACCCGAGGAACGGGATCTCGGGGCATCGCGACGTGGCCATTTCAGACGGCAAAATCGCTGCTGTGTCGGAATCAATTGACGAATCGAAGGCCACGCGAACTCTCGACGTCAGTGACCTTTACATCACGCCCGGCCTCGTGGACCTGCATGTACATATGTTCTCGACGACTAACATCCCCGGCGCGTGGGCGGGCGATAACAGCGTGCAACCGGATTCGAACACGCTGCCGACCGGCGTCACCACGGCCGTGGACGCGGGCAGCTCGGGTTGGCGCAACTTCGAATTCTTCCGTCATACCGTGATCGACAAGGAGCGGCTCAAGACGCGCATGCTGGCGCATATCAACATCGCCGGCTTCGGCATGATCACCGACATCACCGAGCAGAAAGACTTCAACCCCGAAGAAGTGGCGCGGTTGGCTGAGAAACACAAGGACGTGATCGTGGGCGTCAAGAGCGCGCACTATCGGCTGCCGGATTGGGCTTCCGTCGACCAGGCAGTCAAGGCCGGTACGCTGGCCGGCATCCCGGTGATGGTGGACTTCGGTTACTTCCTGCCGGAGCGGCCGTTCTACGAACTGGTGCTCAAGCGGTTGCGGCCCGGCGACATGCCGACGCATATGTTCCGCGGCCCGGTGCCGTGGGTGGACGAGAACGGCAAGCTCTACGACTATCTGCATCGGGCGCGCAAGCGTGGCGTGAAGTTCGATGTCGGCCATGGCGGCGGCAGCTTCGTGTTCCGCAATGCCGTCCCGGCGATCGAGCAGGGTTTCTATCCTGACTCGATCTCGACCGATATCCATCAGGGTTCGGTGAACGGCGCCATGATGGACATGCAAACAACCATGTCGAAGTTTCTGGCGATGGGGATGCCGTTGGACGAGGTGGTCAAAGCGTCCACCTGGAACCCGGCGCAGCAAATCCAGCGCGAAGAGCTAGGACACCTCACGCCGGGGGCGGTGGCCGACATCGCCGCGTTCCGGATGCTGCATCGCAAGTTTCGTTTTCGCGACGGCAGCGACGGCGCCGTCAACGGGAATCAGCGGCTGTTTTGCGAGCTGACCCTGCGGGAGGGCCGTGTCGTTTGGGATTGGAACTCGCTCACCGGCGTGGATTACCAGAAGTTGGGGCCGGAGTACGGGTTCCGCAAAGGGGTCGACCAGATCATCCGGCCGCCGCACTAAGAATCCGTCACAAAATAACCTTGTCAATCTAGGGTCTTGCGGGGAAGGAGCGTGTAGTTCCACTCCCCGTGAAACTTGTCTCGGCGCAGCTTGAGGGCCGCCATCTGCTGGTGGGTGATCTTGATGCCGGTCGGATAACTGCCCGTGTCGAGTTCGGCATGGACTTGCAATCCCGTTCGCGTCGTCGTCGCGGCGATCAGATTCACGATCACCTCATGGCTGATCAGCGGCTTGCCGCGCCAGTTCTGACTGATGTAGGAAAACAGCCGGTGCTCAATCTTGTTCCACTTGCTGGTGCCGGGCGGGAAGTGACACACCGCGATCCGCAGCCCGGTTTCGTCCGCCAGCTTCTGCAATTCCAGCTTCCACAGCCGCGGACGCGAGCCATTGCTGCCGCCCGCGTCGGCGGTGATCAGCAAGCGCTTCGCCTGCGGATAAGCGGCCTGCCCCATCGAGCGCCACCAGCGGCGGATCGTCTCGACCGCAAACGCCGCCGTGTCATGATCCACCCCGACGCTGACCCAACCCCGGTTGCGCGCCATGTCATAGACCCCGTAGGGCGTGGCCCGGCCCAGTTCGGGAATCGGAAAATCATGCACCCGCACCTTCTCCGGATCACCCTTCGGCCGTAGCTCCCGCCCGTTGTTTTTGAAGTCTCCCACCAGTTCCCGCTTCTTCGTGTCGACCGAGATGGCGGGCTGGCGGTGAGCCAAAAAACGCTTCACCTTGCGGTTAATCTGTTCAAACTGAGCGTTGCGGTCGGGATGCTTCGTTCCTTCTTTCGTCTTGCGGTTGGCTTGCAGGCGGTAACCCAGCTGGTGCAGCAGCTCGGCCACCATGCGATGACTCGTTGGGTGGCCCCTCCGTTCGAGTTCGGCGGCTAGCTTGCGGACACTTTTCAACGTCCAGCGCAGGGGGGATTCCGGATCGCCGCGCGTGAGTGGCTCGACCAGCCGCTCCAGCTCGCTCTTGAGAGTGGGGTCTTTCGTGACGCTTCGCTTGCGCCCGCCGCCCCGACGCCGGATGCGGCCGGGCGGAGGCCCAGCGGGCTCGGTTAACTCCTGGCGGCCACGGGCAATGACTTGCCGTGAGACCTCGGTCGCTCGGGCCACTGCCGAGATGCCGCCGCGCCCCAGGGCCAAGCTTTCCGCGGCCACCAGCAGCCGCCGCGAACGTTCATCGAGCACCCCTCGCAGCGCCTCATAACGACGCTTGATGGCTGCCGGCTCGCTCACCCTTCCAGAGTAAGTGAAAACAATTCTAGATGCAAATGTTATTTTGTGACAGTTTCTAAGGGAGCGGGCTTCAACCGCTGACATCTGCCGATTGAGGCCGCGAGCGGTGAGTTGGTACCATATCGCGAACGGCCTCTATGAATCCCTCCAGTAACGTACGTCCTACGTTCGCCCAAAAGCTCATCCGTTTCGCCGCCTCGATCGCGCCGGGCATCTTCATGATCGGCTACGTGATCGGGACCGGCAGCGTCACCACGATGGCGTCGGCCGGGGCCAGCTACGGCATGTCGCTGACGTGGACGCTCGTCCTCGCGTCGCTGTTCACGCACATCATGGTCGTCGCCATGAGCCGGCTGACGATCTTAACCGGCGAGACGACGCTGTTCACCTTCCGCACGCACTTCGGACGGCCGGTGACGATCTTCATCATCGGCTCGTTGATGATCACTCAACTGGCATCGATCATCGGCGTGATGGCGATCGTCAGCGACGTGATGCGCGAGTGGACCGTGCAGGTCACCGGCGGCGAGGGAGTGCCGCAGATCGTCTGGGCGGCGGGGTTCACCTTGCTGCTGCTGGGACTCTATTGGCAAGGCCGCCACAAGTTCTTCTTGAAAGTGCTGGCGCTGCTGGTGTCGATGATGGGCGTCGCGTTCTTCGTGACGGCCTTCCTGGTCGTTCCCGACCCTGCCACGATGATCGAAGGGCTGGTGCCGAGCATTCCGCGAGTCGGCAATCCGGCTTTGTTGATCGCCGGGATGGTGGGGACGACGATGGCGGGCGTGGTGCTGATGACGCGCAGCGTGCTGGTGCAGGAGAAGGGGTGGACGACCCGCGACTTCCACGAAGTCAACCGCGATTCGGGCGTGTCGATGACGCTGCTGTTTTTCATCAACGCGGCGATCATGGCTTGCGCCGCCGGGACCTTGCACATCAAGGGGATGGAGATCGAGAAGGCGATTGACATGGTGCGGACGATCGAGCCGCTGGCAGGGGCCGCCGCGGCCGCGCTGTTCGTCTTCGGTATTCTGGCGGCCGGTTTGTCATCGCTCTTTCCGAACTACTTACTGGGGCCGTGGTTGATTTCGGACTTCCTGGGCATCAAGCGCGACATGAGCCGCGCGGCGTTTCGCGTGTTGGTGGTGGCGACGTCGTTGTTCGGGCTGATCGTGCCGATCTTCGGAGGGAGCCCGGTTCAGATCATGATTGCCTCGCAGGCGCTGAGCCCGTTGGTGATGCCGTTGCTGGCGTTGTTTGTTTGGATCCTGATCAACAAGCCAGGTGTTGTGCGGGAGCACAAGCCCTCAACCTTGCTGAACGCGGGCATGGCGGTCACGGTGGCGTTTTCGTTCTATATGCTCTATCTCGCCGTGATGGGTTTCCTCGGGCAGATGTAGGCGGGTTGCCCTAGTGTGGCCTGTTGCTGTGAGTGCGTAAGAAAAGGAGCGGGCTAGGTCCTACAGAACGCCGGCTGGGAGCTTGAACCGCCGGATGATGGCGGAGATCACACCCTTGCGCAATTCCTGACCCTCTCGGTGGCACTTCACCGGAAACGACTCCGGGCTCCCGTTGATGTCCGGATGATAGATCATCCGCTCGCTGCCCTTGCCGCGGCTTTTCCAAAACTCGAACCGCTTGTCGTACTTACGAAGCCGTTTCTCAAGGTCCCTGAACTTGTACGGCTTAGGCAGTCGCCTGTTGGAACTCAGGGTGGCCGGCTGTCAGCGGCGGCGTGGGGACATCGAGGGCCCTCGCTTCGATGTCTGGGTTTCTGCGCTTCGTCGACCCCGCGGCAGACCTCAGGAGTTGGTCCCGCTTCGCGTCGGTGAAGAGTGTCCAGTACTGCGGCTCAGCGGGCTTCCACACCAACTCGGGTTGTGACTTGAGCCGCGCGAAGCTCAGTTGCATCGCGACGAGATCGCTCAACTCTCGAACTGCTTCGTCGATCGTTTTCCCGTAACCCCTGAGGTCCATTTCGAGGGCCAGCGCAACCCAGTCCTTGCCCTCTCGATAAGCCAACACGCTCAGGTTCACTGATGACGCATCCTGCTCTTTGTTCGCTGCTGACATGGTCTTCTCGCGACCCCGTGCTGGACCGGAAGCAGGCATAACGAGCCTTCAGTCTAGCCGAACGCCAAGTGAGGGCTCGAACGGTACGCCATCACTCAGCCAGACCGGGCAACGCTCCCCCAGCATCCCGTGGTGTGCTTCTCATGCCTATCGTATCGGCTGACCGTGTCTCAGACGTTGATTTCCCGCGTAAATCACTGATGCCGTGGTACTTGAGTTTTGTGACTGGAATTCCGCAACCCCTGAACGTGGACGCCGCGTCGACCAACCTCCTGAACCGCGACTCTCACAACATGAAGCAGGGTCTATAATCGTTCGCGACATGCATAGACGATTGCTCGTGGGATTGTTGCTGCTGGGATGGGTCGCGCCGGCGGCTGAGATTACGCATGGGCCGATCCTCGGGCGGCTGAGTTCGTCGGGCATCGGCGTGTGGGCGCGGACGAAACAAGCGGGCGAGTTTCGCGTGCGCTATGGGACCGCGCCGGGGGACCTTCGGGGGGTGTCCGACGTGGCGCGCACGATGCTTGGCCGCGACAACACGGGCTGGGTGCACATCACCGGGTTGGACCCGAACACGACGTACTACTACGAGGTCATCGGCGAAACCGGCGGGCGCTCGGCCGACGAGTTGCGGGGCGACTTCCGTACGCTGCCCGACGCGGAGACGCGCCGCCACCCCACGCTGAACCCCGACGGCCTGTTCAACTTCCGCTTCGAGTACGCCTGCGGGAATCAACAACGCGTCGACCCCACGACGCCGACGTTTCGCACGATGCTCGAGCGCATCGAGGATTCGATCGACTTCGCCATTCTCGACGGCGACTGGATGTATGAGGAGATGCGCGACTATCGGCCCGGTCAGTGGATCGAGCAGGTGGGGCGCGAGCAGACGGCGGCGCCGCGAACGCCGCGCATCGTCGATCTGGCGCCGACCATCGTGGGGGTGTGGGAGAACTACAAGCTCTACCTCCGCCGCGGAAAAAATCTGGCGGCGTGGCATCGCGAGGTTCCGTCGTTCTTTATGTTCGACGATCACGAGATGCTGAACGATGTGAATGGGACCGGAACGCCGGGGCTGCGAAGCCGGCGGGCGGTGTTTCGCGACATCGGCATTGAGGCCTGGTATCACTATCTGGGCTGGTCGAACCCGGTCGGGTGGCAGCAGGGGATCCACTTCGGCACGGCCAAGTTGACCGGCGGCGGAGACGTGTTGGTCGACGAGTCGGCCGACTTCCGCGAACTGAAGACCAGCGAGGCGGGAACGTTGACCGTTCACTGGGGGACGCCGGACGCGGGCGTCAACAACGTGCAGCTCGACCGGGTGGGCGGCGACCCCAACGCGGGCGTCTACGAGATCAAGGAAATCGTCGACCGCAGCCGGCTGCGCATCTCGCCCGCGCCGAAGCAAGACGGCGAGGCGTCGTATTCGATCGGGCGATTCAACCACTTCCGGCACAAGGTCGCGAACGCGGAGTTCTTCTTCATCGACACGCGCAGCCACCGGCAGATGCACGACCTGAATGAACCGTTTAAGCCGGGCGTCTCGATGCTGGGTGCGCCGCAGAAGCTGTGGCTGAAGACCGCGATGCGCGAGAGCACGGCGGACTTCCTGTTCGTCGTCAGCTCGGTCAACCTGATGGTGCCGCACGTGCTGGGCCGCGAAACGCCAAGCAACAAAGACGAGGCGTGGACCGCTATTGC
This sequence comes from Bryobacterales bacterium, assembly GCA_965261065.1. Taxonomy (GTDB): domain Bacteria; phylum Acidobacteriota; class Terriglobia; order Bryobacterales; family UBA6623; genus JAKZVK01. The sequence goes on from OZ253444.1 coordinate 2,852,349, forward strand.
CGTCGAACGCGAGGAGCTAATCGAGTTCTGGGACTCGCTGGGCAAGCCGGTCCTGGTGTTGACGGGCGACCTTCACAACAGTTTCGCGATCAAGATTACCGACCGCGTGTGGGAGTTCGCGTCGGGCCCGCACAACTCGACGAACCACCGGCTGATCGAAGAAGCGAACCGTCCCACAAGCGGCAAGTACGTCTCGCGCGGCCGCGAGTGCGAGATTCGTTGGTCGACCTTCGTGCCCAACGACGCCCAAGGCCGCAAGCGGCGGCCGGTGTATGCGGTGGTGCAAATCAACAATACGTTTCGCGTGCCCGGCGGATTGGAGGTGGGTCAGGGCAGCCCCGATCGCCCGGAGGACGACGTCTGGGCAGCGTACGATCGGCCGCAAGTGACGTTGCAGTATTACGACGGGCTCACCGGCGAGCTGCTCTATGCCGAGTCGATCTTGGCGGCGGAGAAGAAATGAGGCCCTCGATGACGCGCAAGGCCGGCTTCGGCGAGTTGGGTCTGATTGCGGCTCTGATTGGCGTAGCCTGCTCGTGCGGGTCGGACGGGGGGCCGCGGACGGCGCTGGCGGCGGTGGAGGAACCCAAGAGTGTTCGTGACTTCGGGGCCGTGGGCGACGGGGTGGCCGACGACAGCGAGGCGTTGCAGCGGGCCGTGGATTCCCAAGTGGGTGAGGTTCGTCTGCCACGCGGCCAGTACCGACTCACCAAGACTATCGTTATCGACCTCGACCGCACCGGCTATACCTCGATCGTCGGGGACGGCACGGCCACGTTGATCATGGCGGGCGAGGGGCCGGCGCTTCACTTCAAGGGCACGCACGGCGGGACGGCCGACCCGGGAACGGTGAAGCCCAACGTGTGGCAGCGTCAACGCACGCCGCTGGCCGACGGGTTCGAGATTCGCGGCGACCACGCTAAGGCGCAGGGCATCGTAACGGAAGGGACGATGCAGGCAGTGTTCTCGCGGCTGCTGATTCGCCAGGTGTCGGACGGCCTCGTACTGACGGGGCGCAACCGCAACGTGATCATCTCCGAGTGCCACGTGTATCACAACCGCGGCGTCGGGGTGCTGCTCGATCAGGTCAACTTGCACCAGATCAACATCGCGAACTCGCACATCAGCTACAACGGCGGGGGCGGGGTGGTGGTCCGTCGCAGCGAGGTGCGCAACTTGCAGATCGGCACGTGCGACATCGAAGGCAATATGGACCCCGACGGTCCGCCGACGGCCAACGTGTTGCTCGACGCACGGGAGGGGTCGGTTCGCGAGGGGGCGATCGTTGGCTCGACGCTGCAGAACACGCACGACGCGCCGGGCTCGGCCAACATCCGTTTCATCGGGCGCGGGCCGGACGAGGCGCAGAAGATCGGGTACTTCTCGATCTCGGACAACGCTCTGAGTGACGTGGCGGTCAACATACATCTTCAGTACGTGCGCGGCGTGTCGATCACGGGCAACTCGTTCTGGAAAGGCTTCGAGCACAACTTGTTGGTCGAGGGCAGCTCGAACATCGTCGTCGGGCCGAACACGTTCGACCGCAATCCGGATTACCGTCCGCACGACAGTCGCAACAGTCTACTGTTTGTCGATTCGGAAGACTGCACGCTGACTGGGCTGCATATCAACGGCGTCAAGGCCGCCGAAGCCGGCCTCACGTTGCGGCGCTGCCGGCGCTTCAATCTGACGAACGCGATGATCTTGAACTCCGAAAACGCGGGTTTGCTGCTCGACGACGCTCACGACGTGCGCGTGTCGGATTGCGTAATCCGCGACGATCGCCCGGAGGCGCAGGAGGCCTTGGCCCTGATGATCAAGGGCGGCAGCGGCAATCTGATCGTCGACAACGTGCTTGCCAGCGGGGTTGACGTGGCGGACGGATCGGCGGACCTGCGGGGCAATCAAGTTTCGTCCGGGCGGGGGCAGACGCCGTGAGTGGAGGGCCGCCGTCGCGGGTGATCATCGACACCGATCCTGGCATCGACGATGCGCTGGCGTTGATCCTTGCGTTGCGCTCGCCGGAGTTGCAGGTCGAGGCGATCACGACCGTGAGCGGCAACGTCTCCGGCGAGCAGGCGCTGACGAATGCCCTGCGGGTCTTGGAGGTGCTCGACCTGCCCAATCCGCCGCCGGTCGCCGCCGGCTGTGACCGTCCGCTCGTCCGGGAGCCGATTGCCGCGCGTCACGTGCATGGCGAGGACGGCCTCGGCGATATCAGCGGGCTGGTGGAGGCCGATGGTGCGGCGCGCTATCCGACGCCGACATTGACCGCGGTGGGTAAACACGCGGTGGACCTGATCGTGGATCTGGTCCGCAGCAACCCCGGCCTGCTGACCATCATTGCGCTCGGGCCGCTGACGAACGTCGCCAGTGCTTTCGAGAAGGACCCCGATGCGATACGCGGCGTTAAGCGGATCGTGGCCATGGGCGGTTCGGTTTCGGGCGTGGGCAACGTGACGCCGGTGGCCGAGTTCAACTTTCACCATGACCCGCACGCGGCGGCGCAGGTGCTCGGCTCCGGCGCGGAGGTGACGATCGTCGGTCTCGATGTGACCACAAAGACGTTGCTGACGCGGGCCGCGCTCGAAAACCGCCTGCGCGACACCGGGGATCGTCCGCGCGGTGCGGGGGGCCGGGTGAGCCGCTTCATCGGCGATGTTTCCGAAAAGTACTTCGAGGTCAACGAAACGCGGCGGGGGTTGGCGGGGTGTCCGCTGCACGACCCCTTGGCGGTGGGGGTGGCGATCGACGCGAGCTTCACCGAGTTGCGGGCATTCGATGCAGACGTCGAGACCGAGGGCCGCCTGATCGCCGGCATGCTGGTCGCCGACCGCAGAATCGGGGCTGGCGTCAATACAGGTACGATCCGGGCCGCGGTGGACGTGGACGCCGGGCGCTTCGTCGAGTTTTTCTTAACGCGCGTGACACCCTGAGCTGTGAGAGCAGGCGGTTGCTCCGATGGATGCTCGATGGGAGCGACTTCGAGTTCCACCCGGAGTCGCCTTTAGGCGGCTTGCCGCGAAGCGGTTGTAGGCCGGTCGTTTACGGCCGGTGTCGAGGTACAATCAATCGATAGTGAGGCCGTTTGAACGGCTTTGTAGAAACGGCTTTAGCCAATAACCAGATGGCCCGGCCCATTTACGCGGAAATCAATCTCCACATCACCTGGCACACTAAGGGCGGCGCCCGACCCCTCAAGGGTGCGATCGAATCCCAGTGGCACCGACACCTTCGGAACCGCGTCATGAGCTCGGAGGGCGCGCGGTGCCACGCGATCGGGGGAACGGACGATCATGTCCATTTGGCGGTGAGCATTCCTCCGACGTTGACCGTGAGCGACTGGATCGGGGAGTTGAAGGGTGCGAGCGCTTACTACGTGAATAAGAAGGTTGCGAACCGCAAGGTGCTGGAGTGGCAGTCGGGTTACGGAGTGGTGGGCTTCGGGACGAAGGACCTGCCCTGGGTGATCCGGTACGTCGAGAATCAGCGAGAGCATCACGGAGCCGGTACGACACACGAGCGGTTGGAGCCGGCTGAAGCCGGAGATAGAAGCCCGTTGAAACGGGCTCAATCGATGTAGGGTGGGCTCAGGCACCGGCCGTAAACGACCGGCCTACCACCCGACTGCGTCGGGGTAGCCGCGTGAACGCGGCTGCTGAAATGTCGATGCATTACACGGCTTCGGTGGGGGCTCTCCGACTGGCGACCGCAGCGCTATTCCTTGTCCCTCGGAAAGTTGACCTTCCAGCAGTCCGCAACCCGTCGGGAGCGGTCGACGTGGACGCCGGGCGCTTCGTCGAGTTTTTTCTGCAGCGGGTGGTTGAGAAGCCGCGAGTCTAGCAGCCCGTGGCAAAACCGAGAACCGCGCGAATCGCAATGTAGGGGCACGGCATGCCGTGCCCGCCTGCTCGACCGATCGCAACAGGTAGGGGTATCAAACAAACTTGACAAGAAACCATGCTTTCACCACGGGTTGCTAGGGCCTCCAAACCGCATGCCGTGGCGCTGTCGCGTTGCATGAAGCCAGGAAACTCTGCAACCCGAGCCAGCCCCTCCGCGTCAGCCCACTGCAGGTTCAACGTGGAGGTTCAACGATGATGCGTCCGACGGCACTGACATGCGCCCTAGCTTCGCTTCACCGCGGGCCGGCGAGTACTGCACCTGGACCTGGGTGCCCGGCCGCGCGATGCGGAAGCGGATCTCATCGTCGGTCTGACGAATCTGCAGCAGATCACCCTCCAGGCCGTGGTTTCGCATGAGTTCCAACGCCAGCGCTCGAGGTGTCGCGGCGTATTCGGCGGCGATGGCGACGGTCCGCTCGTGGTCCTCCTTGGATGTCGGAAGCCATGGCCGGTAGATGATCGTGAGCGAGCTGACGGCGAAGATGACCACCATGACCAGGAAGACCAGCCCGAGAATCAGATGAGTGTTGCGCATCCAAAGGAACATGGCTTCACCTCACCGCTACCCAGAGAAACACGCAGAGCGCAGCCGCCCCACCGGCGCAGATCTGTGCCCAGGGCAGGCCTGGCCGTGTAGCGATCCACATGTAGAGCCCGGAGATTGACATGAGCAGCAGCGCCCAGGTGGAAAGTTCGTTGTAGTAACCCCACAGCCGCGCCGAGCGATCCGGCGCGCCACGCCGTGAGTGGGCGGTATGCATCGACGAGAGGAATCCGCCCAGGTTGTTGTGGCGGAACTCGACTCGCACGCGCCGTTGTTCTTCGAGGTACGTGACGTCCCGCCGTCCGTTGGACGTGAAGACGAAAAACTTCAGGTGCTGGTCGTCGTCGCGGTGCACGTTGTAGTGCCCGCCCGCCATCTTGAGTTCGGCGGCGTCGAAGATGCGCTTCGCCAGTTCCTTGTCGTCCAGGTTGCCGGCAGCTTCAAACGGAAACTGCGTTTCTTCCGCAACATCCGCGGGCTTGTACTCCCCCGGCGCCGGCAGAAAGATCGCATAGATCCCCGTGACGCCCCAAACGACGAACGCCGTAAACGTGAGCAGCCCAGCCCACAGGTGGATCTTCTTCGTCCATTCGTAAAGCAAGACGCTTGTCCTTCTTCGACAATTGCCCGACGCTGCGGGCCGCGATTCACAGTTATACCCAAACCGCGCGCAACGGAAGTCGCTGCGCCTAGCTACACAGCCTGCGGCAACGGTGGCGGGTGAGGAGCATAGAGTTCTCTTGGGGACTCAATCCTGCTCACGGTCGCGGAATTCTTCGTACCAGTTCTGGACGACACGGATCGAGGGCCGGGGCGGGTCGCCGACGGGCCGCGCGATGATGAACTGTCGGCCGTCGGGAGAGACGTCGTATCCAGGTGCAGGCCCACCCCCCTTCAAAGCGTCGGCATCGAAGAGCCGTATTGGTTCTCCGGGCGAGAAACTCGGACTCATGGACACCGGCACAGCCATTAAAGAGATCCCCTCGACGTAGAACAATTCTTTCCCATTCGAATTCCAGCGCGGACGTCCCCCCCCCCCCGTTGCGAGAGATTCTCGATACCGTCTCTCCCTCAGGAAAAGGCCGCACGTACACTTCCCCACGGCCCGACTGGTTGGATACGTAGGCGACGTAGCGACTATCGGGTGAAAACCGTGGCTGGTTTTCATTGGCTGGCGTTTGCAGGAACGGATGCGGCGTCCAATCCTCACCCTCACGGAGGAGGTACCAGAGATCGGCTCGGGTTTGGGGAGAATTTCGGCGGTAGATGAGATATTTCCCGTCCTGGGACCAGTCGCCGGCGACTTCACGAGCGGGTGTGCCAACGAGCACTTCCGGCTCCGCGGTTCCATCGACCCGCTGACGGAAAATGTCGTAGTCTCTCACCATGGGGTCTGAACTGAAAGCGAATTCGTCCCCCTTGGCTGACCACACCGGCACATAGTCGATTTCTGGCGCGGTCGTAAGGCGAGTTCTCAAATCGCGTGCGAGGTCGTGAATCCATATGTCCCGATGGAAGTCCAGAGTGGCTGAGAACGCGACGCTACGGCCGTCCGGCGACAGGGTGATGTTCATTACCCAGTCCACCGGTTGACCAATCTGTTCCTTCGGGGCGCCTCCTCGATCGACAAAAGCCAATTGATACATCTCCGGTACGTGATCGACATAGACAAGAGTCCCATCGCCGGCAACCGTCGGGCCGCGACCGTTCTCGGAAAGCAGGAAGGGGTCTCCGGTTGCCTGCAACGTGCTCAGAGAGAAAGGAAGGGCCCACAGCTCGTGGGCCGTTGAGCTGGGTTGGTAGACAAGATGGCCACTTGGTGAGTAGGCAGGTCTGGTGCCAGCTTGGAGAACCTCCCGTCGGCCGGAGTCCAGATCCTGGACCATCAAGGTCTGCGCGCTGACAGTTCCAAAACTGAAGGCTAGGACTCGAGCACCGGCTTCCGGCGGCAGGAAATGAGGGTAAGCGAACATACCGGCGGCTGTCGTTTCACCTGGGGTCGAATCCATGTCGTCCAGAGAAAGCAAGACTTTGGCGGCGGCGCCGCCGGCGGGCACTTCGTAAAGGACCCCAGGGTTGCCGGACGAGAAGACAATCACCTCGCCGTCGTGGCTCCAGGTGCTACCGTAGCCAACACTCGGGAGTGGACAAATTCGAATGGCTGCGCCGCCCTGAACGGGAACCTTTCTTAGTTCGGATCTTGCCTCGAATCCGATGAAGTTGCTGTCGGGCGACCAAAAAGGTTCGCGGACACCTTCCGTGTCCTCGATGACACGAGGCTGCTGTTGGTCAAGATCCTGGACCCAGAGCTTCTGCGAGGGACCGTCTCCGCGGAACGCGATGTGTTCTCCGTTGGGGGCGACCGCGGCAGTTTTGCTAAAGCGGCCGGCTCTCACCCCCTGGGTTGGGGAGACGGCGAAGCGCCGGGTCGGATTCGCGGGAGGGGCTTCTCGAAAAGGGGAGATGACGAGCACCAGAGCGGCCATCGCGGCAACGGCGGCTATGGCCTGGTAAAGCCTGAGCCGCTGTTTGGGCACCGTTGTGACGTCAGGCTCCTGAGGCTGATCAGCGGGCCTGGTTTGCTCAAGCGGCGCAGGCGTCGTGATCTGAGGGGTTGTCGGCGCGGCCGGTCGCGCTGCTACATCTGACTTCGCCGAGCTGATCTGCTTCCGCAGGCGGCAAAGATCGACAAGTAACTCGTCGACGTGCTGGTAGCGTTCGGCCAGCTTCTTTGCCAGGGCTTTGCCGGTGACGCGGTCCAACTCCGTCGGCAGCCCGGTCCGGACAGCGGTCAGCGGCTCGGGGTCTTCGTTGATGATCGAGTAGACAATCGCCTGCTCATGTTCGTGGTCGAAGGGAATCTTGCCGGCGATCATCTCGTAGAGCACAACGCCGACGCCCCAGATGTCGCCGCGCCGGTCCGTGGCCTCGCCGAGAGCTTGCTCCGGGGACATGTAGGTCGGTGTCCCCATGCTCGTTCCGCTCTTCGTCAGCTTCGATCGCCCTGCCAGATGGGCCAACCCGAAGTCAGTGATCTTCACGCGGCCCTTTTGCGTCAGCATGATGTTGGCCGGTTTGATGTCGCGGTGGGTGACGCCGTTCTCATGGGCGTCTTGCAGCTCCTCGCAAATCTGGATGGCAATATCCAGCGCCTCGTCGAGCTTCAGGGGGCGTTCTTTGATTTTGGCGGCAAGCTCGGGGCCGTCCACGAAGGCAATGGCCATGAAAGTCTGACCGTTTTCCTCGCCGATGTCGTGAACTGCCGCGATGTTGGGATGATCGAGCTGGGCGGCCGACTGCGCTTCGCGAAGGAAGCGAGCCTTCTGATCGTCATCGCCAAGAGGGCGTTCACGGAGAGGAACTTCAGGGCGACCATGCGCCTGAGGCGCGTATCCTCAGCCTTATAGACGACACCCATTCCGCCCTCACCGAGCTTCTCGGTGATCTTGTAGTGTGAGATGGTCTGGCCGATCATGGTTTGCACCTGGCCTGCGGTGACCCAGCCCGAGGAACCCTAGCCCAAGGAGATTGTACCGTCACGAGGTAGATATCGGAAGCCAACAACACGTTCGTTGGGCTTTTCCGGCCGTCCCGCTGCCGAGTCCCGGCGAGCTACCCTTCGCCGAGGCCCAGCACGTCTCTTGAATACTTTGACCACTTGCTCGATGTCGCGCCGCTCCTGTTCGACCAGGAAGGCCTTGAACTCGGCGCTGTCGGGACTCACGCCCGGCGGGCCGGGAGGCTCGTTCGTGTAGGGCTTACCATGGCGGGCCGGCTCTGAAAACGCGCGAAGAAGCTCGCCGGAACATCGCGGTAGGCATCCCAGCACTCTTCGGTCCAGGAGTCCAACAACCTGGGAATGCGGGTGTTGATGATTTCGAGGGAGAGGGGCTTGGCGGGGCAAAGCTCACCAAAGCGTTTTGCGACCGCTTCGATCCCGATGCTACCCTCACCCAACGCGAGCCACTGTACCGCCACGCCGTCTGGGGTCTCCCACACGGCTGAGTCGCGGATGCCGCTGGTGACGAGGTAGGGGGCCGGGATCTTGAGCGCCGTCAGGGGATCTTCGAGTGTCCACGCGGCGTTGCCCGCGTCGTAGAGGGCCCCGGCGAAGTCAAGACTGCTCTCAACTCGCAAAGCTCAGCGCCCGCGCCAGGAAAATCGCACGTCTCACGCCAGGGTGTGGCGGAGACCTGCGAGCTAGTGTTCTACCGGGCATGGCCGTTTTCGACCACGCCCGTTCCGGCGTCTACCCTCCGCTCAGAGTGACGTTGACTGCCTGTAGACCCTTCGGTCCTTGCTCCACGTCGAATTCGACGGCGGCGCCTTCCGCCAAGGTCCGGTACCCATCGCCCTGGATCGCCGAAAAATGCACGAACACATCTTCTCCACTGGCCTGCTGGATAAAGCCGTAGCCCTTGGATTCGTTAAACCACTTCACAACACCTTGCTCTGGCATAACACAAAATCTCCTCGTTGAAAATTCGCTGTTGATCTATCGGTCTGAGTGTTCCTAGGATCTTGCAGGCGGAATCAACGGGAAGGTGAAATCTTGCGGCTTTCCGTTCTGCGAACAAAAGGTAGGGAGTTCAGGAATCGAAACAACAGTTGACTTATTATCGCATGCGCGGGCCGTCGCGTGTCGGGCGCCGGTAATAATTCCGATTGGATTGCCCCCCCCCCCCCCCGCCTAGTACTACTGTGTTATAAAAAGCCGGAGCCACAAAAAGGACAGCAAGGAAGCTGACGCAGAATGTGGCGACCGATTTGCCTCCGCAGCGTCGCAATCGAGCTCGGGTTATGCCGCTCGGGTCGAATCGGGCGCCCCGCGCGGGCGGAAGTCCCACGACGGCTTGGGGAGGGGTAGCTGTAATCGGTCGATTCGTGTCGAGGGGGGAAAAAGGCTCCGCTCAGCCACCAGGAACCCATACGCCGCAATGCAAAGGGTGGCGTGATGATGAAAGCCCCGCCAGCCGCGTCCTTCGTAGTGACCCAGTCCCAACTCTTGCTTGAGCTCCTGGTAGTCGCGCTCGATGATCCAGCGGTGCTTGGCCAACCCGACCAGATTCTTGCGGGTCGTTTTGACGCCTAGGTTCGCCAACCAGTAGTGGGTCGGTTCCGCCTGTTTCGCCGGCCACTCGATCAACAGCCACTGCTCGGGGTGCGGTTCGTGTTGTTCGTAGTCGCGACGCGCCGGCCGCACGCGTACGGCAGCGAAACGAGAACGTAGCGTCTGGCCGGTCCCTTCCCTCCAGCTCAGCGCGCGGAAGGCTTTGGTCGCCAACAGCTCGCCGGCCAGCTCCTTCACCGTGACGGGCTGCTGTTTGCCGCGTCGCAACCGCTTCGGCGGCCGACCGCGACCGGAGTATTTCTTCGCCGGCAGAGGCCCTTGCCCCGCTCGCCACACGGTCGTCGAACTCCGGATGCCGACGACATACTCGAGTCCCCGTTGCGCCAGTTTGTTGCGAAACGCGCTGTCGTTGCCGTAGGCGACATCGGCCAACACGACCCCCGGCTCGATGTCATCTTCGAGCGCCTGTCGAATCTGGCCCAGTGCGATCTGTGGTTTCGTCTCCAAGCGGATCTCGTCGGGCACGCGGGTTTTGCGTCGCCGTTTTCGATCGTCGGCCCAGGACGCGGGCAGGTACAGGCGGTAGGCGATCGGCAGTGAGGCTTTCGAGGTGGCGACCGACAGGCTCACCGCCACTCGACAGTTTTCTTGTTTGCCGAGTTGTCCGCAATACTGGTGCGCCACGCCGACCGAGTGTTTGCCCTTCTTGGGGAAGGACGTGTCATCAACGATCCAGGCCACGACGGGCGAGGTCTTCTTCATCGCCTGCAGCACGCGGCCCCGCACGGCGGCGAGCAGGGCGTCGTCGTCCCACGGCGAGTCGGCGACCAGATGATGCAGCGACTGGTGCGTACGGCGAACGTTGTGCGGGGCGAGGCGTGCCGCCATCGGCTCCACGCATTTGCGCTCGATGGGCAGTAGGAGACCGCGGCAATAAGCTTTCAAGGGCTCGCTGCGGTCGGCATGTCTCGCGGCACGCGCCAGGCTGTCGAGATAAGCCGCGAAACGTTGTTGCTGTTTGCCTGACGCCGACTCCTTGTTCGGCACACTTTTATGCTAGCATGTTTTATAACACAGTAGTACTAGCAGCCCGTGGTGAAAGCATGGTTTCTTGTCAAGTTTGTTTGATACCCTACATGTTGCGGTCGGTCGAGCAGGCGGGCACGGCATGCCGTGCCCCTACGTTGCGATTCGCGCGGTTCTCGGTTTTGCCACGGGCTGCTAGCCGTGAAGCATGCGACTCGCTGTTCTGGGAGGGGCGATCGCCCGGGAAGGCAATCGCCGCCTTCGCGTAGAGAGGGGCAACTTCGTCAAGAGACGTCAAGAGACGTATCGATCGAGCCAGCGTTCGGTGACCTCTCGCAGGCGCGAGTAGTATTGCGTGCGGCGCTCGCGCAGAACCTCCTCGCGGTAGGCCTGCGCCTGGCTCAGGTTGCGCGCCGACATCTCGGCGAGCCGCTGGGGTGCGCGGAACACTTCGATGATCTTCGACGCCAGGGCTTCGGCGTCGCCGGCAGGGACGAGGTCTTCGGCCAAGAGAAGCTCGGGAACGCCTCCCACCCGCGTGCCAATGCAGGGGAGGCCGCGCGCCATGGCCTCGATCATCGCCCGGGGCAGGCCTTCCGAACGCGACGGGAGTACAAACAGGTCGGCCTCATCGAGCACGGCGCGTACCACCTCTCCCGCCGGCAACTGGCCCAGGAACCGAACACGCTCGCCTAGCCCTCGTCGTGCGGCATCCTGCTGGAGCGTTTCGACATAGCGGCCGCCGCCGACAAAGCGCAGCCGGAAGTCGAGGTTGCGGGACGCGCAGATAGCGGCGGCCTCGAGAAGCACGTCCGGCCCTTTGTAGAGATACTGCAACGACCCTACCGTTACGATTTCGACCGGCCGCGCCGCCGCAGGGGACTCCTGGGCCGTTCGGGGCTGGGCAGCGAAGGCCTCCGCCGGCAACTCGACGCTCGAGTAGTTTGCCGTGAAGGCGTCGTCGGGCGCGGGATAGCGGCGCTGCAAGGCCTCGGCGGTGACGTAGGCCGCGCCCGACGCACCCGCGCACTGTTGCCGCAGGCGATGCCGAAACCATCGCCGAAAGGCCGGCCGCAACGGATGCCGGACGCATCCGGACGCGTAGACCTCGAACGGATCGCCCACCACCTCTACCTCGTAGGGCCGGTGTTCGCGCCGCAGCGCCGCTTCGACCGAGGTCGAGACCTGCGACGGCACCCGCAACAGCACCGCATCGTTGACACCGATCGCCCGTCCGGCGGTACGCCGAACCTCGGCCGCGCGCGACAAGTACTGCCACAGGCCCACGTAGTAGGGCACCTCGACGAACGACACCCGCTCGCCGCCGGCCCGGTTCCAGGAAGTTGAAGGCTGCTCGGCGGGCTGGACGCGCGCCACCACCCGCACCCTGTCGAACGCCGTCAGGTAACGCTCGAAGAACGAGTACGGAAACGGGCCCGGAGTCCACACCGCCCCGTCGGGCGTGCGCGCATAGCGCTGATCGAGGAAGACAACTAGATCCATTAAAGAAAGTAGGGGCACGGCATGCCGTACCCGTGTTCCAGTCCGGCCGCCCGCTCAAAACCGCCGGGCACGGCATGCCGTGCCCCTACGTTGTCGGCCGTACGACCACCTACAGAATCGTCGCCGTCCACGGCCGACTTTAAGAAAAGCGCATTCTGGCTAAGCCGCTCTCAACTTCCCATCGGCATCTGTCGATCAACCGGTCGAAGCCGAAGAACCTAAGAGCAGTCCCTGACTCACGGCCACGGACTGCCGAGACAGTGCAAGGAATCGCGGAAGCGAATCACGGGCGGGTGATCGAGTGGCGGGCACTGCCGTATCGGAAACGCTGGGCCGGCTGGAACTTCATATTGCCGACGAGACAAGCCGGTGGGAAGAGCAACTGCGCTACGTCGATCACGATTTCTACCACACCGCCGCCTATCACCGGTTCTCCGAAGAGCAAGGCGAAGGCAAGGCGTTCCTGGCCGTTTACCAGGAAAGCGAGAGCCGCCGCCTGCTGTGGCCGTACCTGCTGCGTCCGATCGACGGGTTGGGCCATGAGCGGTTGGGCCATGAAGCGTACTTCGACGTGACTTCGGTCTACGGCTACCCGGGGCCTCTCGGGTTGGGATGCGACGGCGATGAGCCGTTCCTTCAAAGGGCCCACGACGCGATGCTCGACGTCTGGCGATCCCAGCGCGCGGTGTCGGCCTTTACGAGGCTTCATCCGATTCTCGAGAACCATCGTCTGTTGCCGGCGCGTTGTCCCGCCTCGCAGCGGGGCGAGACCGTATCGATCGATCTGAAGCAAGACCCGCAGACGACCTGGCTTGGCTACCGGAGGGATGTGCGCCGCGGCATCAGGAAGGCCAGGCGCGCCGGCGTCACCGTCGCCGAAGACGTCGAGGTCCGCCAACTCGACCGCTTCATCGATCTCTATCACCAGACGATGCACCGCGTTGGCGCGGCGGAGAGTTACTTCTTCAGCCGGGACTACTTCCGGCGGTTCTTCGACCGCATGGGGTCGCGAGCCTACTTGATGACAGCCGAACTTGACGGAAGAATGCTGGCCAGCGGGATCTTTGTCGAGTGTGACGGCATCGTGCAGTTCCACCTCAGCGGCAGTGATGATGAGTTCCTGCATCTGACGCCTACCAAACTTCTGCTCGACGGCGTGCGCCTGCGTGCGGCCGAGCGCGGGAACCATTCTTTTCACCTGGGCGGGGGGACGGGTGGAAACAGCGACAACCTTTTCCAGTTCAAATCGAGCTTCTCGAAACGGACGCATCCTTTTCACATCTGGAGTGCGGTGATTCTGCCGGCCGAGTACGAAGAACTGTGCCGGCGCCGCGATGAAGTGGACCCGCCGGGCACTGCCGGCGACCGGGGAGATTTCTTCCCGGCGTATCGCCGTCCCGTGACCGTCAAGGGCTGACGAACCAGCGCTAACAAACGAACGCCGTGCCGCCGAGGCGTCGACCGGCAACCGCCTGGGCCGATCCGAGGCCAAGAGAGGTAGTGATGACTTCAGATTCCGTGCTGCAACCAAGGGCTCCCAGGCCAACGCCGGTTGTATCCGGCCTGGATTCGGTCCGCTCGCCTCTGTTCGAGACCAAGGTCCCGCTGGCGGCGCCAACGCTGCCGCCTACCGAAAACTTGCTCGATCAGATCCGTGCCCTGCTCGAGCAGTCGCAACTCACCAATGCTTCCGCGGTTGCGGAGTTCGAGCAGCGGGCCGCCGCGTATCTGGGCGCGCCGGACGCGGTCGCCGTGTCAAGCTGCACGTCGGGGTTGATGCTGGTGGAGCGCCTGCTGGGGCTCTCCGGCGAGGTCATCCTGCCGAGCTTCACGTTCTTCGCCACGGGGCACGGTCTGCTGTGGAACGGTCTTGAGCCGGTGTTCGTCGACTGCGATCCGGAGACGTTCAACATCGACCCCGAACGGATTGAAGCCGCCATCACTCCACGCACTTCGGCCATTCTCGCCGTGCACATCTTCGGATGTCCGACGCCCGTGCGGCATCTCAAAGACATCGCCGCGCGTCACGGACTGCGGCTGATCTTCGACGGCGCCCACGCCTTCGGGTCTCAGATCGACGGAACCCATGTCGTCGAGTGGGGTGACGCCACCGTGTTCAGCCTCACGCCGACCAAGCCTCTCGTTGCCGGCGAGGGCGGGCTGATTGTGACTCATGACCCCGATCTGGCACAGCGCCTTCGCCAGGCCCGCAACTACGGCAAGGGCCAGACGTACGACTGCGAGATCTTGGGGCTGAACGCCCGCATGACAGAGATCCAGGCCGTGCTGGGGACGGCCGGGCTCGCCTACGTCGAATGGGGGATCAAGCGCCGCAACGAAGTGGCCGAGGTTTACCAACGCAAGTTCCATGACGTCGACGGGCTGACGCCGCAACGAATCGGCCCCGCCGTGCGCAGTAGCCGCAAAGACTTCGCCGTGTTGATCGACGAGCAACGCTTCGGCGTTTCGCGGGCTCAGCTCGAAGACGCCCTGGCGCGGGACCGCGTCGAGACCCGCCGCTACTTCGACCCGCCGCTTCACCGGCAGAAGCTCTATCGCACGTTCTACCGGCCCGAGAGTAATCCGCTGCCGCTGACCGACCAGATCAGTTCCCGCGTGCTCTGTCTGCCGATCTATGCCGGGCTGGCGAACGACACGGCCGAGGCGATCGCTGAGCGGGTGGTCCGTATCGGTCGAGGGGCCGGCCGACCTCGACGCAAGCCCTTGCCCTCTCCCGCCCCGGTTCCGGCGGCCTACTAAAGGAAAAAAAGAGCGGGTCGATACAACTTACCGGGGAGCCGATTATGTCCATCCCCGCCAATCGAAGCCGAGCCAAAGGGAGATCGAGAATGCGTTGGACTTTGTTGACAGTGCTCATTTTGAGCTTGACGGCCGCTGGGTGGGCCGGTGAACCGAGTAGCACAGCGAACCTAGTTACCTCGGGCACGGTGTGGACTAACACCGTTGCCTTGCCGAGCGGCTCGACGGTCCGCAGCGGAGATCGGATCAAGACCGACACCGCCGGAACCGCCCTGATCTTGTCACCGACAGTGGGGCGCGTCGAGGTACGCGGCAATTCCGAAGTGACTTTTGCGGGGGACCAGATCACCCTGCATGATGGCGTGATCGCCACCGGCAGCCTTCCCGTGCAGTTGGGGGACGCCCGGATCCAGGTCAGAAACCCCGGCCCACGGGCCCTCGTTGTGGTGGCGAACCGCGACGGCAAGCAGCTCATCGCGGCCCACCGTGGCGCCGCGCTCATCACCCAAGCAGGCCTCGCGCCGGTTCTGGTTCCGGCGGGATCGTATGCGACGCCCGGTGGCAGCCCTGGAGGGGACGGCCAAACCGCTAAGAAAGATGACGACGATGACGACAGCGGCGGCGGCGCGGTGCCCGCGGGCAAGGGCTCCGCCGCCCAAGAAGGCTGGACCATCGGCAGCATGAGCCACCAAGCCAGCATTACGCTCGTGGCCGCAGTCGGCGCGACCGCCGCGACCGGTGCCATCGCCGGCGTGGCGCTCACCGGCAGCTCGGCTAGCCCCTCGAACTAAGTAGTGTGTTTCGCAAATACCGTTACCTTTCGGGTTCGCCATGTAGGGGCGGGCCCCCGTGCCCGCCCAAGATGGCCGCGGAGGCCCGCTCAGATCCCTGACCGGTTCATGAAACGGTGTACTAAGGTTCAGCCGAGATGTTCACAAGTTTTCACGTTCCGAGCCGCCCTTTCAGCGGAAGCAGCGAAGCGCATTGACAAAGGGTCCCGGCGCCTCCCCGGGACCCTATTTTTTCGGCTTGTTTTCGGACGGGACCGGTCAGGGCGTCAGAGTACTTTCCCGACTCCCTTCGTGATCACCTTGCCAGTTCCCTTGGCGCCTTTGCCGACGACCGTCGCGGCGCTCTTGGCCGCCTTGACGCTGACGTTTGCGGCTGCGGTGCCGACGGTCTTGGATGCCTTGGCGGTCTCGGCGGTGGCCGTGCCGATGGTCTTACTTCCCTCGACAGTTGCCGCCCCTACCCTCTTGCTTGCCTTGCCAAGCGTCTTGGCTCCGCTGACCGTCGCTGCGCTCGCGGTCTTCGTGCCGCCGGCAGTGGCCCGGGCCGCGGTCTTGCTGCCGCTGACGGTTGCGGTTCCCACGGTCTTCCCCGCCCCGCCGGCCGTTTTGACACCGCTAACCGACGCCGTGCCCGCGGCCTTCGTGCCGGTGGCGGTGGCTTGACCGACGGTCTTGCCGCCCTTGGCGGTGGTGGTTGCAACCGCCTTGCTTCCCTTGGCGGTTGCCGTTCCGACGGTCTTCGTATGGCTCACCAAATCGCCGCCGGACTCGCCGGCTTGCTTCGACGATTCCTTCTGAGCCCAGGCCGGCGTCAAGGCCAGCACGGCCAAAGCTAGGACGTAGACAACGCTCTTCACGTAGGCACCCCCCTTCTGCTAAAGGCTGAGACGGGCGGTCACGCGGCTAGGTTTCGCATGGTCTGTGCGTGGCCAAACATTCGACGTCTTCGAACCGTTCGAAACCGCCAACCGGCCAGACAACCGTTTGACTTTGCTCGGCAGGCAGCGCTAGGTTTGGGGGCACGGGGAGGAAACCCGCGCGGCGGCGCTCAACAATCGAGCGGGATCGATCGAACGAGATCCAGCGAGCCGGCGCCCCCAGTTTCCCGTCCCGGCCAAGCCTATGAAAGTCCTTGTCACAGGCGCTACCGGATTTGTAGGCCGCCGGTTGTGCGAGACGCTGTACGGCCGTGGCGATACCGTCGCCGTGCTCTCCCGTGACGCCGAGGCAGCGAAACGCACGGTGTCGGCGATCGAGACCGCTTACTCGTGGGACCCGGGCAACGAGCCTGCCCCGGCCGAGTCGCTGGCCGGCGTCGACGCGGTGGTTCATCTGGCGGGAGAAACGGTCGTCGGCGGATGGAGCGAGGCCAAGAAACACGCCATTCGCTACAGCCGGGTCATCGGCACGCGAAACTTGGTGGCCGGGATCGCCCTGGCCGAATCGAAACCCAAGGTCATGGTTTCGGCGAGCGCGATCGGCTTCTACGGCGATCGCGGAGAGGAAGAGCTCACCGAGCAGTCGACCCCCGGCGACGACTTCCTGGCTGACATCTCGATCGCCTGGGAGGAGGAAGCTCGCAAAGTCGAGTCCCTCGGTGTCCGCCTCGCGCGAGTCCGGATTGGCGTCGTCCTGGGGCCGGGCGGCGGCGCGCTGGGGGCCATGCTCCTGCCCTTCAAGCTGGGCGCCGGCGGCCCGCTCGGCTCGGGCCGCCAGTGGTGGTCGTGGATTCATCGCGACGACCTGGTCGGCCTGATGTTGCATCTGATCGACCATGACCTGAGCGGCGCCTTCAACGGCACCGCGCCCGCCCCCGCACGACAGAAGGACTTTGCCCGCATGCTGGGCCGTGTCCTTCATCGGCCGGCCTTCATGCCCGCGCCGGCCTTTGCGTTGAAGATTGCGATGGGCGGCTTCGCGACCGAGCTTCTGTCGAGTAAGAAAGTCCTGCCGCAAGCCACGTTGGCAAGTGGCTACCCATTTCAACATCCCGACCTCGAAGCGGCGCTTCGCGACGTCTTGGGCCGATAGGAGCGAAAAGCCGCGGATCTCAAAACCGAGATCCGCGCTACGCGCTGCTGACCGCGACCTCGTTTCCGTCGTTGCATCTCAGCGCGGGCTGACGCCCGCGGGCGCGCGGATTCCCATCTGCGGTGCACGCCGATGGCATAATGGCCTACTGAGCTGCGCTCGACGGACCGAACATGAAAATCACCGACGTTAAGACCTACCTGGTCGGCAACCCTTGGAAGAACTGGCTCTTCACGCGCGTCGAAACCGACGACGGGATTCACGGCGTGGGCGAAGGTACTTGCAACGCCTTCGGTAAGACCGTCGAAGCCGCCGTCCACGAGCTGTCGCCGTTCATCATCGGTATGGACCCCTTCCAGGTCGAGATCATCTCGCAACGCATGGTGCGCGACGTCTACTCCGAGGGCGGACAGATCCATATGTCGGCGGTAGCCTCGATCGAGATCGCCTGCTGGGACATCATCGGCAAAGCTACCGGGCAGCCCATCTACAACCTGTGGGGCGGACGCTGCCACGAAAAGCTGCGCGCGTACGCCAATGGCTGGTACCGCGGTCCGCGGACGCCCGAGAGCTTCGCCGAGAAGGCCAAGAAGGTGGTCGAGCGCGGCTACACGGCGATGAAGTTCGACCCTTTCGGCGCGAACTGGCGCACGATGTCGCTTGAAGAATTCGAGCTATCACACGACATCATCGCCGCGGTGCGCGAGGCCGTCGGCCCGCGGGTGGACTTGCTGATCGAGGTTCACAACCGCTTCAACGTCGAGACGGCGGTGCGCTTCGCCCGAGCGATCGAGCGCTATAAGCCGATGTGGTTCGAAGAGCCGGTCGCGCACACCAATATCGCCGCGCTGGTCGAGGTGGCGCGGCAGAGCCCGGTCCCCGTGGCGACGGGTGAGAGTCTTAGCAGCAAGCAGGAGTTCGCCGAACTGGTGAAGCACGAGGTGGTGAGCATCTACCAGCCGGAAATCCTGGCGGTGGGCGGCCTGTTCGCGGCACGCAAGATCGCCGACATGATCGACGCGCACTTCGGCATGATCGCTCCCCACAGTGCACAAGGGCCGATCTGCTCGGCCGCCTGCGTGCAGTTGAACGCCTCGATCCCCAACTTCCTGATCCACGAAATCTTCGACGAGTTCAACGAGCCCTGGGAGAAACAGATCATCACCAACGCCGTGCAAGTGAAGGACGGGTACATCGAGATCTCCGACCGCCCCGGCCTGGGTGTCGATTTGGTACTCGACGAACTACCGAAATATCCCTACCAACAGGAGCATTATTTGCCGCTGTTCAAGCCGGGTTGGGAGAAGCGCGAAGGGGACGAGTCGGGGTCGGGCGAGTAGGCAAGCGGTGGGCAGCAGCGGATGGTTGGCCGCTCGCCCGGGGTGGGAGCTGCCCCTGATCGTTTGATTCATAAGGGCCTGCGTCCGTGGGCAGGTTCTGCATCCGGACAGCCGAAAACCTGTGGGCGGTCGATAGGTACTTACCCGGGATTTCCGTTTTGGCCATCCCGACACGGTCAGGGTACTCCCATCCGCAGCTCGGATGCAAGACCTTGGTTCTCCTCTCACGGTCGATGCCCCGTTCGCCCCCGATTCGGTCGCTGAATGCCGCTTCATCGCCGCGTTCCAACTCGCTGGGGGGCTTTTCGCCGACACTGCTCCCTAGTAGTTCGCTCTTCAGCAACTCGGCGTCTCTTGTCCGTCGCAGCCCGTCGCTAGCTACCCGCCTGGCACTGGTAGCGCCGCGAGCCGCCTGAGCATGTCACCGAACAGCCGCCGGTTCAGATGCCCCTCCGCCAGCAGCAGCCAGTAATAGCGGGCGTGCTTGACGAGCCGACCGCCCGTCTTCATCAACCTGTGTTGCAAGGTCGTCAGCGACCAACTCTTGATCCTGCTCGGCAGTCCGAGCCGCCGCCACAAGTTGCCCAGGGTGTAAGCCAGCACGCTCAGTTGCAGCCGCACCTCGTTCGCTCGAAAGCGATGGCACGACAGCCGCGTCCAGCTCGTGGCCTGCTTGCCTTCCTTGATCCACTGTTCGGCGGTGCCGCGTTTGTTGTAAAAGCACACCACCGAGCGGCTCGGCAAGGCCTTGTTGGTTACGAGGAAGCCGGGTCGCGCAAACAACTCGCCGGGATGAAACTCGACCTTGGCGACGATCCGTCGGGGCTTGGACCAGCTCGCGGCTTGGTAGCGGAAGCTCTTGTAGCGCACCAGCGGCTTGGCGCTCGGCCTGCCCGGCGGACGGAACAGAATATCTTCGATCTCCAACTCCAGGTTCTTGTTGGCCGGCATGCGAATCACATAGTCCACGCCACGCTGCTCCAACGCTTCGTAAATCTCCGGCTTGGCGAAGGCTGCGTCGGCCCGGAACATCACGTGTTTCCCTTCGGCCTGTTGGCGCTCGATCTCGGGCAGCAGCAACTCGTCCCAGTCCTCGGCGCTGGAGACGTTGCCCGCTCGCAGTTTCGCCGCCAGACAATCGCCGTGCTGGTTGAACAGCAACAGCGGGTGGTAGCAGGTGGACTCGAAGTGCCCGTTGTAGGCACTGCCTTCCTGCTGACCGTGGACCGGGCTCTCGGTGGAGTCCATATCGAGCACGACGCGCTCGGACTGGTCCTGCGCTTCGGCTTGAGCGACCAACTCGCGGTTCACCGCCATCAACCCAAGCAGGTTCTCTTCACTGGCCAGCAGCTCTGCCTCAAAACTTTGCCGTCGCGAGGTGAGCGCCCCACCGCGATCCCAGTTTTTCTTCGAGCCCAGCAAGCGAAACGTCGGATCGGCGGAGACACGAACGGCATCGTTGAGGTCCTCGTAGCCTGCGAGTCGGCTGTAGACCGACTGTCGCACCAGATCGGCCAGCGGGAACTTCTGGTTCGAGCCTTGTCGCGAATCCGTCAGATGCTCGTCGATCAGCTTGCCCAGTCCGAGCCGCTCGTCCAGTTCTCGGACGAGAAGAAGCCCGCCATCGGAGGTCACCCGCGAGCCTTGGAAATCGACCTTCAGAAATCCGTTGAACGATAGCTGAAATGCCCTCTGCTCTTTGTCACCCACTGGGTGTCGCCCTCCCGCTCTCTTGCGCTGCGCTCAAACCCGCATCTGTAAGGGCGCTGAGAGTGCCCGGTTGGTTAGCAGGCGACGGTCAAATCGGAAATCCGGGTTTACGACGTACTACGACCACTCTCCTATGGACTGCTTGCGCGACCATTGATACAATCCGAAAAGAGAGGGCATTTCCATGCCACCGGCCGTCTGAGTCCGAAGTCTCGGGTTGAAACCGTGAAGCTCTTCTATCGCTCTTGCGGTTCTTTCTATCTACTCCTTCTCCATGCGCTGTTGGGCGGCTTTTCACAAGCGCCGGCGCAGTCGGTGATCCGCGGGCCGTATCTTCAGATCGGCACGCCCGCCAGCATCGTCGTCAAGTGGCGAACGGACCGCGCGACGGACAGTGTTGTGCGGTACGGGACGCAGGAGGAAAACCTGAATCAGTCGGCGTCAGTTGGGGGAGCCCTCACCGACCATGAGGTTCTCGTAAATGGGCTTGTGGCCGACACGCAGTACTACTATTCAGTAGGCAATGCCGCCGAGGAGTTGGCTGGCGGTGATAGCGGCTATTTCTTCATGACATCGCCGACGGCTGGTACGGCTAAACAGACCCGGGTCTGGGTGCTGGGTGACTCTGGGACGGCTGACGCGAACGCTCGTGCGGTGCGCGATGCGTTCGTCAACTTCACGGGCATGCAGAACCCTCAGCTCTTACTGATGTTGGGGGACAATGCTTACCTGGACGGCACGGACGCTGAGTACCAGGGCGCCGTTTTCGACATGTATCCGCGGTTCCTACGTAATGCGGTCCTGTGGCCGACGCTCGGCAATCACGACGGGCACGCGGCGGACTCAGCGAGCCAGAGCGGGCCCTACTACGACATCTTCACGCTGCCCAAGAGCGGCGAGGCCGGCGGCGTAGCCTCGGGGACGGAGGCGTATTACTCGTTTGACTACGGCAACATTCATTTCGTGTGCCTGGAGTCGCACGAAACCGATCGCTCACCGAGCGGGGCGATGTTGACGTGGCTCGAAGCCGATCTCCAGGCCAACGACAAGCCGTGGCTGATCGCGTTCTGGCACCACCCGCCCTATTCGAAGGGCTCTCATGATTCGGATACGGATGGCCGAATGACCGACATGCGCCAGAACGCTTTACCGATTCTGGAGCAGCATGGGGTGGATCTGGTGCTGACCGGGCACAGCCACTCCTACGAGCGGTCGTATCTGATCGATGGGCACTACGGCGCATCGAGCACTTTCACCGAGGCGATGAAGGTCAATACGAGCGATGGGAATGAGCTGGGCGATGGCGCGTATACGAAGACATTCGCCGCGGACATTCCCCATCAAGGCGCCGTGTATGCGGTGGCAGGAGCGTCGGGGAGGATCAGCGGCGGACCGCTGAATCATCCGGCGATGGTCCTTTCGATTAATGCGCTGGGGTCGCTGGTGCTGGACTTCGATGGCGGTCGCCTCGACGTGAAGTATCTGGACAATAACGCGAACGTGTTGGACGACTTCACGATCCTGAAGGGGCCCGACACGGCGGCGCCCGTGATTTCTTCGGTCGAGTCGGAAGGGGCGTCAACGGAAGTGGTCGTGAACTTCAGCGAACGAGTGGAACAGACGAGCGCGGAGGAGGAGGCGAACTACGCGATCGACCACGGCGTCACGGTGACCACCGCGTCACTCGATGCCTCCGCGCGCGCCGTGACTTTGACAGTCACGCCCCTGCGCACCAGGATCTACACATTGACGGTCGACAACGTCGTCGACTTGTCGTTCAATCCGATCGCTCCCAACTCGAAGGCCCCGTTCCGGCACGTCGACATCCTAACCGAGTCGCTGCAGGAAGGGATTGCGCCCGACCCGAGCTACGACGGTACGAGCGACACTCACATTTCCCAGAATGCCCCGACCTCGAACTTCGGCCGGTCCGCCACGCTGCTGGCCGACGGAGATGACCCCTCCGGCAGCGGAAATGATCTTGCGTCGCTGATCCGATGGGACCTGTCGTCGATCCCGCTCGGTTCGACGGTCCACACGGCCGAGGTCAAAATCGAGGTCTTCAACGTCAGCGGCGGCGTCTACGACATCTATGAGATGAAGCGGGATTGGTTTGAGACCGAGGCCACCTGGAATGTCTACTCACCAGGGAATGCTTGGGAGGCCCCGGGAGCCTCGGGGCCCGGCGACCGGGGTTCATCGATCCTCGGCGCCCTGACGGCCGGGTCTTTGGGTTCATACAAGGTGATCCTGAACGCCGACGGCATCGCAGTGGTGCAGGGATGGGTGAACACCCCCTCTTCGAATCACGGCCTGATCATTGCCAACTCGTCAACGGCCGATGGGCTGGATTTCCGGTCCAGCGAGTACTCGACGGCTTCGCAACGCCCCCGCCTGACAGTTCGGTATAGGTTGTCGTATCGCCCGCGGTGCTTCCCGCGCAGTCGCGGTCGATGCCGCGGCGAGTTCATTACGACCAACTCATCGAACGAGCAAGCGTCATCGGGCAACGTTTTCCGCTTCACCGTCAGAAGTCTGGACCTCGCCGGGTACACCTACGATGCGGAGAGCAACGTGGAGACTGCGGATACCGAGCCTGTGCCCTAAGTGAATGGAAGCGATCTTTTGCTGTCATGAAATGCGCAACGAACGTTTCGGCAGTTAGTCGAATACTCTCTATGGACCCACTTCTGACGGCGCTCGCCGTCCTTTTGTCGCCCGTGGGAGTAGACGGCCACGCGGGCATCCACGAGCGGTTGAAGGACATGGATAAGCGTATCGCGGCTGACCCGGAAAACCCGGACCTGTACATCAAGAGGGGCGAGCTGCACCGACTGCATCGTGGCTGGGGCGCGGCGTTGGCTGACTACCAGCACGCGGCTGACCGCGATTCGGATTCAGATGTAGTTCCATTCGTTCGCGGACGAATGTTCTTCGAGACGGGCCGCTGGGCGGACGCGAAGACGGATCTTGATCGCCTGCTAAGGGCGCGGCCGGACCACCGAGAGGGACTTTTGACGCGCGCGCGACTCCTCGTCAAGCTGGAGCAGCCGCTGGCCGCGGTGGCCGATTACGACAAGGTCATCGCCGGCCTGAAGAATCCGACCCCTGAGTACTATTTGGAACGAGCGAAAGCTCTGACCTCTGCCGGTCCGGATCACCTTGAACAGGCGCTTGACGGACTCGACCAGGGAATCGAACGGTTGGGTCCGGTTTTCACCCTCGTCGACTTCGTAATCCATATCGAGTTAAGCCTGAACCAGTATGACCGGGCTTTTGAGCGGCTCGATCAGATTCGCCCTTCCATGGCGCCGGAACGCTGGTTTCATCGGCGGGGCGCTATTCTGAGCCGGATGGGACGCACCGACGAAGCCCGGAAGTCCTATTCGCAAGCCCTGGAGAGCATACACGCAGCACCCGTTCGCCGACGGTCCACTCGCGCCGCGAAGGAGTTCGAGACCGAGTTACTTACGCTGTTAGGTTTGCCCCGGGCCGCATCGACGATATTTTGACCCGCATTTTCAATTTGATGTTTGACATCCCGACCTTCCAGCGGCCTTGAGCGTCTTTATTCATAGGGGCTAGAGCCCGATGAGGACGCCATGGAGGCCAACACCCAATGGGTGAAAAACAAACCAAGCCATTCCAGCTAAGTTTCAATGGACTTCTCAAAGTCGATTTCCAGGGATCGCACGTCACTTCCGACGGTGGCCTGATTTTGGTTCGCGAACTGGACGAACGGCTCGGTCTCGGAGAACTGATTGACGAGCATCTCAGCGACTCCCGGCAAGGCACAAACAAGCAGTTCACGCTCGCTGATCTGTTGCGGCAGTCGGTTTACAGCCGACTCGCCGGCTACGAGGACCTCAACGACGCCGAGCGGGTTTCGATCGATCCGACGTTTCGGCTGATCGGTTCGCAGAAGATCTGGGATCGCGGTGCGGCCTTGACCTCGACGCTGCACGGCTTCGAGACGGAGATGCTGGCGAGCGAAGAGAACCTGCTGGGGCTGATGGCGCTGAACCGAGAGCTGGTCGGGCAAGCGGAAGCGTTCGACGCCGCCGAGCGGGTCGTTCTGGACCTGGACTCCACCGAGAGTCCGGTCCATGGCCAACAGGAAGGCAGTGCCTACAACGGACACTTCGAGTCGGTCTGCTACCACCCGTTGCTTTTGTTCAACGGTCATGGTGATTGCCTCGCTGCCAAGCTGCGTCCAGGCAACGTGCACAGCGCCGAGGACTGGGATGAGCTCTTGTTGCCGGAGATCGAGCGCCAACAGGCTGCGGGCAAGCAGGTCGCCTTCCGGGGCGATGCGGCCTTTGCGAAGCCGGAAGTTTATGAGGCTTCGGAGGAACGCGGAGTACAGTACGCCATTCGCATTCCGGCCAACAAGAGCTTGGAGCTGGAGATCGAAGACATCCTGTTTCGCCCGCCGGGAAGGCCTTCCCGCAAGCCCTTGGTGCGCTACAAGAGTTTTCGCTATCAGGCGGAGAGTTGGTCGCAGGCGAGGCGGATCGTCGCTAAGGTCGAGCATCACCAGGGCGAGCTGTTCCCGCGCGTCGGATTCATCGTGACGAGCATGAGCTTGCCGAGCCGCTCGGTGGTGCGCTTCTACAACAAGCGCGGCACGGCGGAACAGTGGATCAAGGAAGGCAAGCAGGCGACGCACTGGACGCGATTGTCGTGCCATCGATTTCGGGCCAACGAAGTGCGGTTGCAACTGAGCGTGCTGGCCTACAACCTGGGCAATCTTTGGCGGCGGCTGGGGCTTCCGCAGCGAATCAAGAGTTGGTCGCTGACGAGCTTGCAACACAGGTTGATGAAGACCGGCGGTCGGCTGGTCAAGCACGCGCGGTATTACTGGCTCTTATTGGCGGAGGGACATCTGAACCGGCGGCTGTTCGGCGACATGCTGCACAAGATCTGGGCGCTGCCGCTGCCGAGTGGGTAGCATTGCCGGAGTGAGGATCAACAGCTTTTGGCTCCAAAAGGTTTCGCAAGGAGCAGTGTCGGCCGGAGCGCCGTTCAAGCCGCTCAATCAACGACTGTGAGCGATCGAACCAGCTCTGGCGACTACCAGCAGAGGTGATGTGCAGGGTTCAGCGTGAAAGGACGTGCTGTTCGGAGCGGAGCGGGTGTATACTGTGGCCGTGCCAGGGCCAAAATGGAAATCCTGGTGAACATCCTGGTCCGCTTGCGCCTGCCGTCGCCCAGAATCCTCGCCACCGCCAAGGTCGTGTTGTCGTAGAGGATGCTGCGTGGCACGCCGCCGAAGTACCGAAACGCTGCGTTGTGCCCCTCGCAAAACGCTTCCGTCGTCTCGGCCGGGAAAGCTTTTACGAAAGCGTCATCGCTATGCGGCAGATCGACCACCAAGTAGTGCGCCTTGCGCTGTACGCCGTCAATGACCACCAGAGCTTCACCGAAGTCGGCCTGGGCATCGCCCGGCGGATGCACCAGCGGCACGAACATCTCTTGCCCGCCGAGCTTCTTGTCGCGAACATAGTCCTTGACGATCGTGTAACCGCCGGTGAAATCGTACTCGTCGCGCAAGCGGTCGAAGATGCGTTTTGCGGTGTGGCGTTGTTTCTTCGGACGTTCCTGATCGTCGATGAGGATCTGATCGACGATTCCGGTTTGAGCGGCTTGGCAGAATATGTGCCAGGACTGACTAAAGACAAAACCATCCCTGACAACCAAACATACGGAGTTTGTCGACAATTCCCTCGCCAGTCCGCAGCCCGGCTTCGTCCAACAACCCGTATCGGCAATGCGCCTGGCTCGCACGTTGCCAGCCTCTCGCCCAACGCTGTAGGCCGTCGCACTACCGATACAGTCTTACTGTGATCTCACTGCTCTATTGCTTCACGGTAGAATCGGACCGGCACGGTTGGCCCTTCGGTTCCGAGTTTGCGACCGTTGTTGCTCGTCCCGGAGCCGACCATCCGATAGGCACGAGGCAAAGTCACTGTGATTCCGACCCCCACTGGTGAGCGCATCCAGCTCCTCGACGTGCTGCGAGGCTTCGCCATATTCGGGATGTTCGCCGTCAACATGACGTGGGACCTGCGAGGAGGGCAAATCTACCTGCCGGAGCCGCTCGGGTTTGCGGACCAGACCGTGATGCTTTTCATCGCACTGCTCGCGAATAGCAAGTTCGTCACGATTTTCTCGTTTCTGTTCGGCCTTGGCTTCTACCTCCAGTTCGAGCGGGCGCGGACACGGGGCGCGAATTTTGCGGCTCTCTTCTCGCGTCGTTCGGCCGATCTTCTGTTGATCGCCTGCGTGGCCATGGCCTGCGGACTGGCTGTCTGGATCTTGATCCTCTATGTGATCTTCGGGCTTGTTCTCCTTTTCTTGTGCAAACGGTCCCGTCGAGTGCTGCTGATCTCCGCGATCCTTTGCTTCGTCCTTGCCAACCTGGGCTGGCGGGTCAAGAAGATCTATGGCGCGAGCCCGGACTCAGCCACGCCTGCATCGGCGAACGAGGCTGCAAGCGCGGAAAAAACTCGTTTGGACGAGATGGGGCGGGCCTTTGAGGAAGGCACGTTTGCAGACATCGCGGTGGCAAGTTTGGCGGGGATGGCGGTACTGCTCGCCGGGGGAGGCGTGGAGTGGGTGGAGCTCAATCATTTAGGACTGCTGGTGCTTGGGTTCTATGTCGGCCGTCTCGGTGTGCTGGAAGATGCCGCGGTTCGTCGAAGATTTGTACGATCCGCCTTTCCGTGGCTGCTCGGCATCCCCGTCGCAGGGACGGTGATCTTTATGGCGCTGAAGAGTTATGCCACGGTTGGCTCGGATTCGTTGGCCTTGGCATCGATCGAAGGCTTGGTGGATTGGTCGATTTATCAGGTACTCGGGTTGAGCTATGCCGCCGGCATCACGTTACTGTTCGAACGCGACGCGTGCAAGAGAGTGCTTTCACTTCTGGCCCCCGCCGGGCGGCTCGCACTCACCAACTATCTCTTGACCAGCGTCGTGGCCGCGGTGGTCATCTATAGCTGGGGTTTCGGGTTGTATGGCCGTCTTAGGCCGACGATGGAGGCGCTCATCGTGGTGACGCTGTTCCCGCTTCTGGTACTGGCCAGTGCCTGGTGGACACGGCGGTTTCAATTTGGCCCCGTGGAATGGTGCTGGCGAGCGATGACCTACGGAGTAATACCTCCCATGCGGGTTGGGACTCGTCCTCGTCAAGCCCGGCCGTGAAACCGGCTACTGTCGAGGTATCGCGTTGCGTCCGCTTGGCGCTTCCCGCTCCGCCCGTCTCGCGCGGAGGCGCCAGTCAGGATTAGTCCGGGCTCAAGGTTTCCAGAGTTGGTTGGGCTGTACGCCGAAGGCCTTGGCCTGCTGCTCGGTGGGCAGCGGGAGGGCGTGCGTGCTGAAGACAAGGGCCGGCGCGAAGTTTGCGATGGCAACCGTGCCACCGTCCTGGTTCAGGCCGAACAGCCGCCGGATGTCATTCATCACCGTGTCTTTTCGTTGGACGCTGTAGGAGTCCGCGGCCTTCAAGTCCGCCATGGCAATTGTGATCTTCGGGTCGAGAGAAACGTTGCCTTCCACGTCGTAGTCGAGGTCGTCCTCGATGGTCTCGATGTCAAGGAGTAGGTACTTGGGATTGGTGCCGAACTTGCCGGCGAAGACGCCGTTTTCCGCATTGCCGTCCTTGACAGGGCCGAGTTCATGTAGAACAGGTTGTTGCGGATGGCGAGGTCCGGCATTCGATCTTCCGGCCAGTCGTGCTGCATCGCGCCGCCCGGATTGAAGGCAAAGATGTTGCCTTCAATCGTGAGCCGTTGGCAGCCGTCTTTGTGATAGAGTTCGATCGCCGAGACGTTGCTCGATGTCGGATCGGGATTGAAAGGCCAGCTCAACAAGAAGGAGTTGTGGAGGAGGTTGATCTGCTTGACTATGAGGCCACGCGCGGCCGTGGCCGCCGGGGTCATCGTCTTGATGTTGTTCATGAAGAAGTTGTTGCTGATGTCGATGACGGTGTCGGGTGACAGCGGGGCGATGTAGGGGTCGAAAGCGCCGTGGGCGCCGTTGAGGAAGATGTTGCTGTCGACGACGAGGTGGCTCGTCTTGAGCCGCTAGAAGCTGATCAACGGGTAGGACCGCGACTGCGATTTGAGGAGGCTGTTGGTCTTGGCATCGTATTTATTGGACGGCGCGGCGTCGAAGACAAAGCCCGAGATCACGAGCTGTTTCAGGGCCGATTTTCGGGAGATCTGGAGCAGGGCGCCGTCGCGTCCCTCCACGGTCACCAGCCGCGATAGGCGGCGGAACGGTTGCCGGCCCGTGAAGTCGCCGTTGAATCCGCCGATCAGCCGGAGCGAACCTTGCGGATTGTTGATGACAGGAAGCACCCAAACACCGGCCCTGATCTTGCCGGGGTACGCTCCCGGCGCGACCAGCACATTCACGGTGTGAGGGCCGGACTGGAGTAGCTCGGCGGCTTTCGTCAGCGCCCGATGGAGGCGCCGCTCGGCAAAAACCGTCGCGCCGTCAGCCTTCGATTTTGCGACAGCAGAGGCAGGACTATCGCTCGGAGCGACATAGACCACATAGGTGTCCGGCCGGCAAACCGGGGCAAGCCCGGTCATCAAAGCAAGGGCCACCATAAGGCCACGAGCACTAAACCGTCTTTTCATTCCACACATCTCCTTTTAGCGCCTCGAACGCTCGCAAAGACGAAATAGCTTGGGGCCTTCGCCGGCCCGAATGGGGACCGAATCGGCAGCGGGCGCTACCGTCAGGCGAAATCGAGATTCTTCGTAATGCGCACGCCCTCGGTGGCGAATAACTCCAGGAAGTCGCCGGTCCGTTGCTGTGCTGTTCCCTCCTGCTCGACGCCTAGATTGACGTTGAGCAGGTCAACCATCCAAGGCGCCTTCTGATCGAATCTTACGTAAGCGTCCACAATCACTTTCGAGACAGGGAGCGTCGTGCCCTTGGAGTCGTCGTGGACATCCACATTTCTGGCGCGCTGAAGCTTTGCGTATTCTTCAGAGAGGAGCCGCGAGAACATCTCTTCGGTAAACGGATCGCCTTCCTTTGCGCCGGTTTCCTCATCCGCTGCCGTGAGTACGGCCGTCTTGTGCAGCCACTCCCAAAGGATGCTGAGCCGGATCTCGCCGGTCGCCATGTCTTCCATGAGGTAGAGAACGTCGTCGTTGCCGAAGAAATCCGCGGGTTTCAGGGCAGCGGCTTGGAAGCCTTGTTCGAAGGCGTTGCCGTACTGGACCGCCACGCTGATCAGATCCCTGGCGCCGCGGATCGTGCGGGGAGCGGGATCGAGAAGAACCAGACCCTCGGCGTCGAATTCGGTGTAGGAGAGCGGCGGGAACGATCGGCCGGCTTGGTTCGCTTGGCCGACCTTCTCCCAAACCGGGCGGATGATGTGCACCATCTTCCAGTGGGCCACCCATTTGCCGCTGGCCCCTTCTCGTTGTTCCCGTTCGGCGCCCAGAGTCGCTTTCTTCATGCTCTCGGAGACGCCCGCTTCCGATCCGACCGGGATGTTCTGTTCCATGCCGCCCTGCCATAGGGCGCACTGTCCCTTTTCGTCGGGAGTGTTGGTCGCCCGCCGGACGCGGTCTTCGTAGTTCCGCATGTAGCCGTAGGTCATGACGACGGCGTCGATGTTCGGGTGGATGAACCCGGGATCCCAAGCCATGGCATCGCCGACGCTGTTGATGTAGTCCCAGCGGCCGGTATTGAATCCGGCGAATCGGTTTCCTAGCGCCGCGCGAATCTCCATCAACTGGAACGAGGCCTCAATCTGCTCGACCAGAACGTAGGTCTTGATCGCCCCGCCCGCCAACCCCAGGCAGGTCTCCACGCCGCTGAGAATGTCATTCCAAAGGGCGGCTTCCTCGGCAGTCTGGATCTTCGGCAGATAGAGAACGAGGCTAGCGCCCTGCTTCGCCAATGACTCGTGGTTGTGGACAACGTAAAAGACGGCGTCAACCATCGACGCGGAGAAGCCGCTGCCGTCGGCGTTGCGAATGTGACGATCCTCCAAATGGAGGCCGCGCGCTCGAAAGATCTTGGTTGTGAAGTCGAGTTGCCGGCGCCAATCCGTGACGATTTTTAGCCCGAAAAAGCCCTCCGACCAGGCGTTCATTTGCGCTGCCACAATCTCGGCCGCCTGCAAAAAGACCGGGCCCTTCGCGAACGCCAGGCGAAGGTTTCGCTGGTTGTCGAGAGACATCGTCTCGATCTGACCCAGGGCGTCTTCGCCATCGAACATCCATCCGTCGGCGCCGGAGAGAAGGGCGTACGCAACGTTGCGGATGCTGTTTTCCAACGCCGCGTGCGGCTTGGCGCCGGGACCGGTGCCTTGCACCCACTGGCACTTCAGATCGTCGGGAATCGCGGAGCCGGTGAACCGCCCGGCGCGGGCGTCGGCGACCTTGATCGCAGTCCGAGGGATGGTGGATTCAGGGTCGAGAAACTGGATCCTTTCGCTCTGCTGAGCGCGGCGGCGGCGGCGTTCCAGTCTGGCCTGCATCACGGCCTTGCGATCGGTGTCGAGCGCGGCCAACTCGGCGAGAACATCGAGAGCTCTCGGCGTCAGCACGTCGGCGTAGCGGTCTTGAACGCCCGCCCTGATCTCGAACACGTCGGATGTCTTCATCATGACCATACAGACTACGAAAAAACTCCGTTCGGCTGCTGGCGGGTCCGTCCGTAGGCCGGCGGGCGTTAAGGTGCTTCGACTCCGCCGGGCCGGACGCGTTCCCGCGATGGCGATCGCGTCCGTGTGGCCTTCCGCATGACCTGACTGTGTCGGCGCGCTCGAGAACAGCCGTTTTCGGTGGCGACGGGAGGCTCCGGATTCAAATAGGGTGGGGCGTGGCCAGGTAGAAGACAGTTGAACTATAGCACTTAGTGCCATAGAATAGAGATAGATGGATTCGCAAAGGGCGAAACGTGAGAATTTTCAAATCCAAGTGGTTTCAACGGTGCCGGGTATCCACTTGACTCAGGTGACCCCAACATCTTGTAGTTGGGCTCACAGCGTCTTAGCGTCCCAATCGGCGACGATCGAGCGGTACGGCGTCGGCTCCACCGCCATGGCCTGCTGCACAAGGCGGTAGAAGAGCTTGCCCCGACTGCGTGATCTGCGCCGATTGAAGCGGAACACGAACTCGTCGAGATAGTAGTCCAGATGCTCGTGGCTGACCGCCCCCTGATGCGTGCCCAGCATCCAGCGCTTGAGTAGCGAGATCGCCAAGTGCACCCTCGGCAGTAGCTGCGAGGCCTGCTCGCGGCGGTTGTTAATCGAGATGATACGACGCTGGTAGTCCTTCTTCTTGAGCGGATCGTAGCCCGACCAGTTGTCGGTAACAACCACGCTGCCCGGCTCGACCGACTCCTCGACGAAGGGCATCAAACTGGCCGCCGAGGCGTTCTGAACGCGCTGCATGCGGATGCGCCCCAGCCCGGTGCCTCTCTCTTCCGCGGCGACTGCAATCAACGCTTTACGCTCGGTCTGCCGGCCGATTACCCCTTCTTCTTCAGCGCCCCAGTAGGTCTCATCGACCTCGACGAGGCCCGTCAATCGCTCCCGCCCCGGGCGCACCATCGCTCGCCTCAGCTTGTGCATCCAAGGCCAGGCGGTTTGGTAACTGCCCAGTCCCAGAACGCGCTGTAGACCCAGGGCGCTGGCCCCATTCTTCTGCGTGGTGATGGTCCACATCGCCCGGAACCACAGCCGCAGCGGCTTGCGTGTGTCTTGAAAGATCGTGCCGGCGGTGACGGAGGTTTGCCGCCCGCAGCGAGCGCATTCGAACCACACTTTGCGCACCGGCCAAGCGCGCTCATGCCCACACCTTGGACAGCGGAAACCCTCTGGCCAGCGCAAGGCGAACAGATAGTCGCGGCAAGCCTCCTCGCTCGCAAAGCGAGACTCGAATTCGAGTTGGTCGCGCGGGTAATCCTCCACCAGGCCCTACACTACATCTTGGGGTCACCTGAGTCAAGTGGATACCAAGCTCAACGGTTTGCCCAAAAGGAAAGGATTGACGGTAGGGCCCTGTTGGAGGCTGTGGAGCGGGCGGCGAGCGGACAGATCGATGCCGACCTTGGCGGCGAAGTCATCAAACAGCGGGTTGCAAGGCCCGGGCAGGGGAAGTCGAAAGGGTATCGGACGATCATGATCTTTCGGCGGGGTGAACGCGCCGTTTTCATGTACGGGTTCGCGAAAAGCCGGCGCGGAAACATCGGTGACGATGAAGAGGAGCAGTTCAAGGAAGCCGCAAAGCATGTCCTGTCGCTGACGGAGAAGCATCTTGCGGCGCTGATCAAAGGAGGCGAGTTTGTGGAGGTGAAAAGGTCATGAGCAAGAAGTATCGAAGTGATACGATGGCCGCCATCCATGAAACGATGGGGGCCTTGCACGATGTCGGAGCGATCAACAAACAGACGATGCGCCGTTTCGACAAGGCTTGCTTGACTCCCGTTCGGACGCTGAGCCCCGAGGAGATCAAGGCCATCCGGGATCGGGAGCACGTGAGCCAGACGGTCTTTGCGAACTACCTGAACGTGACGACGAGCCTGGTGAGCAAATGGGAGCGTGGAGAAAAACGACCGTCCGGGGCCTCACTGAAGCTGTTGTTGCTGGTTGAGAGGAACGGCCTCGCTGCCGTCGCCTAGAGTCGGGCAAGGGTGGGGCATAAAGTAGGCGAGGAGTGGGCGGCGGCCACAGCTAGACCCTACAGACGTCGACCCGGAGGTCGACGCGGCAGGCCGGAGGCCCGCGCCACCATGGTTACGACCTCCTCGACTAGCGCACCGTTGGGTACTCGATGCCCAACTGCTCGAGGTAGGTGTCGTAGCGGCTGGGGTCGTAGCGCAGCTTCTCCAGCTCGAGGCGGAAGCGCTTCATCTTGTCGACGTTCAAGTGAACGGGCGGGTCGACGTCGTCGGGGATCAACGACTCCCAGGTGGTTTCTTTGGTCTGCTCGCGGAAATACTCCCAGGCCTGCTCGACGAGCTTCGGTTCGGCGAACAGCGCGATCGCCGTCATCGCCTGGGCTTTCGCGCCGGCCGTGGCGCCCTTGTGGGCCAGCGGCGTCGCCATCGAGATCGCGCGCGACCAATGGTGGCCGATCAGGTTGGGGATGTTCGAGGGATACCGCAATACCACGGTCGGCAGGTTCCAACTCACCTCGGCAATGTCGTCCGAGCCGGAAGACGCCGTGGAGGAGCCCTTCAGCTCCTCGACCTTCGTGACGAGACCGCTCTGCTCGACCTCCAGCT
Source organism: Bryobacterales bacterium (assembly GCA_965261065.1). Taxonomy (GTDB): domain Bacteria; phylum Acidobacteriota; class Terriglobia; order Bryobacterales; family UBA6623; genus JAKZVK01. The sequence goes on from OZ253444.1 coordinate 2,886,293, forward strand.
CTTTCTGAACGGCTTTCGCCAGCGTCAAATCCGCTTCGCTCCAGTGCGGCATGCCCACCTCGGTGATGTTGGCGTGCAGCAGCTCGGCTACGGGCTTGTTGAAGTGGCCCTGCCAGGTGGCGCCGAGGACGCGTTCGCTGACGGTCGTGTCAGTCATCATCGCCGCGCCCTGGGCGATCTTCGTGCCGAGTGCGTGCAGCTCCCGCACGTGGGGGTGGTCGAGCTCGCGGAAAAAGTACCACACGGTGGCGACGGGCGGCACGACGTTGGGCTGGTCGCCGCCGTGCGTGATGACGTAGTGGGAGCGCTGCTGCAGGCGCAGATGCTCGCGGCGGTAGTTCCAGCCGGCGTTCATCAGCTCGACGGCATCGAGTGCGCTGCGGCCCATCCACGGCGAGCCGGCCCCGTGGGCACTGCGCCCTTGGAACGTGTACTGCGTCGAGACGAGCGCCAGGCCGCGAATGCCGTAGTTGGTCGAGAACTCGGTCGACACGTGCGCGCAGAGCATGATGTCGAGGTCCTTGAACAGGCCCTCGCGCGTCATGTAGGTGCGGCTGCCGAGCAACTCTTCGGCGATGCCGGGATAGACGCGAATCGTGCCCTGCATGCCGTGCTTGTCGAGGAGGCGCTTAACGGCGATCGCCGCGGTGACGTTGACCGCCTGTCCGGCGTTGTGTCCCTCGCCGTGGCCGGGACCGTTCTCGATCAGCGGCGCATGATAGGCCACGCCGGGTTTCTGTGACGTCTCCGGCAGGCCGTCGATATCGGCCATGAACCCGACGATGGGTTTGCCCGACCCCCACTCGGCGACGAAGGCGGTCGGCATACCGGCCTGCCCGTGGGTGGCGCGGAAGCCCTCGGCCTCGAGCATGTCGGTGACGTACTTTGCCGACTCGTACTCTTGATAGCCCAGCTCGGAGAAGCTAAACAGCGAATCAGTGATCTCCTGCACGCGCTTGCGGTCGGCCTCGACCAGTTCCATGGCTTGGTTCTTGAGTTGTTGGGTGCCAGGGCGTTGAGCCAGGGCAGTGACCGCGGTCAGCAAGAGGAAGAGGAGGGTTCGGTTCATGGTGGTTCTCCAGGGTTGCGAGGGCGAGGGAGGGAACGGCGCCCGGAGGTACATCTTAGCGCTCCTCCCCGGCGCAGAGCTGTTCAGAGAAAAGCCGCGGATCTCAAAACCGAGATCCGCGCTACGGTCGGCGATCCGTACAGGAGCGCCCTCCATTGCTCTGCTAAGATCGCTGGATGTCCGCGGCCGGCGACAGCGTTTCGCGCAACAAAGCCTCGCGCTACTTTCCCGCTTGGGAGTCGGCCGACCTACCCCGCGCCCCCGCCATCACAATGCGCAGTTGGACGGCGCTGATCGGCCCCGGCGTCCTGATGGTCGGCAGCAACATCGGTGGCGGCGAGTGGCTGTTTGGCCCCATCGTTACCGCCCGTTACGGCGGCCAACTGATGTGGATCGCCACGTTGAGCATCGCCTTCCAGGTGTTCTACAACCTCTCGGTGATGCGCTACACGCTTTACACGGGCGAACCGATCTTCGTGGGTTTTTTCCGCACCGCGCCCGGCCCGAAGTATTGGATCATCTTCTATCTGCTGGCCGACCTGGGCGGCATCTGGCCCTACCTGGCTTCGAACGCGGCCGTGCCGCTGGCGGCGGTCATGCTCGGCCACCTTCCGGGGGCCGGCGACGATTCACTGCTGCGGACGCTGAGTTACGTCATTTTCCTCAGCGCGTTCGTCCCGCTCATTTTCGGCGGCAAGATCTACAACGCCATCGAAAAGACCATGATCACCAAGCTGGTGGTCGTGTTGGGCTACCTGACCCTGGTCGACGTGTTCATGGTGAGCGGCCGGACGTGGCTCGACATCTTCAGCGGCTTCTTCAAGTTCGGCTCTCTACCTGAGGGCGAGATTGACTGGGCGACCCTGGCGGCGTTCGCGGCCATCGCGGGCGCGGGCGGCCTGTCGAACATGAACTTCTCGAACTACACACGCGAGAAGGGCTGGGGCATGGGGTCGCTGGTCGGAGCGATCCCCAGCATGGTGGGCGGCAAAACGGTAAAGCTGTCGCATGTCGGCAAGGTCTTCCCGCTGACGGTCGGCAACCTGAAGCGCTGGAAGGGCTGGGTATTGCACATCACGCGCGACCAGGCGCTGATCTGGTCGATCGGCTGCGTGCTGGGCATGGCGCTGCCGTCGATGCTCTCGCTGGAGTTCATCCCCGGCGTCGAAGTCGATGGACACGCCGCCGCGGCCATGACCGCGCGGGGCATCGCCGACCGCTCCGGCGAGGTGTTCTGGTTTCTGACGCTGCTGTGCGGGTTTATCGTGTTGGCGCCCAGCCAAGTGTCGGACATCGACGGCATCGTGCGCCGCTGGACCGACCTCATCTGGACGGGCAGCCGGCGCGTCCGCCACCAAGAGGGGCACAAGGTCAAGAACGTCTACTACGTGATCATGGTGGCGTACCTTGTGTGGGGGATGATCGCTCTCAAGCTGACGCCGGACCCGCTGGTGCTGGCGATCGTCACCGGGGCGCTGCGGAATATCGGCCTGGGCGGCTCGGCGCTGCACGCGCTCTACATCAACCGCAACCTGCTGCCCCGTGAGCTCCGCCCGGCGTGGTGGTTGCAGATGGGGCTGATCGGCTGCTTCATCTTCTTCATGGGAATCTCGATCATCGCCTTCCATCAAAAATGGACGCAACTGATGGCCACGGGCGGCTAGGTAGCCAAGGGCCGCGCCCTTGATATCCGACTGAACCGGCAGGACGAGAAGTAGGGGCACAGCATGCTGTGCCCGTTTTCAGGCTAAGAAACTGTCACAAAATAACATTTGCATCTAGAATTGTTTTCACTTACTCTGGAAGGGTGAGCGAGCCGGCAGCCATCAAGCGTCGTTATGAGGCGCTGCGAGGGGTGCTCGATGAACGTTCGCGGCGGCTGCTGGTGGCCGCGGAAAGCTTGGCCCTGGGGCGCGGCGGCATCTCGGCAGTGGCCCGAGCGACCGGGGTCTCACGGCAAGTCATTGCCCGTGGCCGCCAGGAGTTAACCGAGCCCGCTGGGCCTCCGCCCGGCCGCATCCGGCGTCGGGGCGGCGGACGCAAGCGAAGCGTCACGAAAGACCCCACTCTCAAGAGCGAGCTGGAGCGGCTGGTCGAGCCACTCACGCGCGGCGATCCGGAATCCCCCCTGCGCTGGACGTTGAAAAGTGTCCGCAAGCTAGCCGCCGAACTCGAACGGAGGGGCCACCCAACGAGTCATCGCATGGTGGCCGAGCTGCTGCACCAGCTGGGTTACCGCCTGCAAGCCAACCGCAAGACGAAAGAAGGAACGAAGCATCCCGACCGCAACGCTCAGTTTGAACAGATTAACCGCAAGGTGAAGCGTTTTTTGGCTCACCGCCAGCCCGCCATCTCGGTCGACACGAAGAAGCGGGAACTGGTGGGAGACTTCAAAAACAACGGGCGGGAGCTACGGCCGAAGGGTGATCCGGAGAAGGTGCGGGTGCATGATTTTCCGATTCCCGAACTGGGCCGGGCCACGCCCTACGGGGTCTATGACATGGCGCGCAACCGGGGTTGGGTCAGCGTCGGGGTGGATCATGACACGGCGGCGTTTGCGGTCGAGACGATCCGCCGCTGGTGGCGCTCGATGGGGCAGGCCGCTTATCCGCAGGCGAAGCGCTTGCTGATCACCGCCGACGCGGGCGGCAGCAATGGCTCGCGTCCGCGGCTGTGGAAGCTGAAATTGCAGAAGCTGGCGGACGAAACCGGGCTGCGGATCGCGGTGTGTCACTTCCCGCCCGGCACCAGCAAGTGGAACAAGATTGAGCACCGGCTGTTTTCCTACATCAGTCAGAACTGGCGCGGCAAGCCGCTGATCAGCCATGAGGTGATCGTGAATCTGATCGCCGCGACGACGACGCGAACGGGATTGCAAGTCCATGCCGAACTCGACACGGGCAGTTATCCGACCGGCATCAAGATCACCCACCAGCAGATGGCGGCCCTCAAGCTGCGCCGAGACAAGTTTCACAGGGAGTGGAACTACACGCTCCTTCCCCGCAAGACCCTAGATTGACAAGGTTATTTTGTGACGGATTCTAAGGCACCCGTTCGGAGTCGCCGGGCACGGCATGCCGAGCCCCTACACTGTCGCCTGTGCGACGCCGCCGGTTCGACTCAAAACGGAGCTACACAACCCTCCGTCCCTTTGGTATAAATCTGCCAGTCAGGCATATCGTCAAACTCGACGCGGCAACGAAACTCGGGGAAACGTGGAAACAGGTTGGGCTCGATGCCGTACCCGTGCTTAAAGGCGACGTATTCGAGCCGAGACGGCAGGTGTCGGCGGTAATGTTGCTCGCTGATAGGAATCCCGGCAAGCTCACGGTCCACCACGCCGTACCCCACGTGGTAGAGCTCCCCGTCCGCCATCAAGCTCGCCAGAGGATTCCACGGGAGATAGATGCTTTGGGGATGCTGCAAAGCAAAGCGGTGGGCACGGGCCGAGACGCCCTGGTCGTAGGTCGGGATCAGGCCTCGTAGCTGGACGACATCCGGGACGGCACGACCGATCTGCGCTACGAGCAACAGCGCCAGCACGAGTTTCGCGCCCTCCAGCATCCCGCCGTCCTCCAAGGCAGAGGGGTCTGACAGAACACTCATGAACCACCCCGCAACGGCAAGCGTCAGGAACAGGTCGATGAACAGAAAGTTGTTGAGCGCTCCTCCCACCACCAGAAACGCGGGGACGGCCAGTGGCACCACGGCCAGCGCCGTGAGGAGGAAGTAAGGCCAGGCGGCGTTTCGCACGGACTCGGATGACGATGTGTCCGGGCTGCGGCCAGATCCTAGAACCATGAGCGCTATCACCGCCACGGTGGCTACCACGGCCATGTCCATGAAATCTTCGACCAGCGGCTCGTACCAGCCCCACTTGTGAAAGATCGAGGGCTGCCGCAAGGGGATTTCCAGAAGCGTGAACTCCAGATTCTCGCGTCCGAACGCCGCGACCGCTGCCGACAGTAACGCAATGCTCGCAACTGCCACCGAGACCAGGTACCGCCAAGCCGTTCCGCGCTCGGCAGCCAGCAGGAAGTAGAGAAAGATCGCGGCAGCCACGGGAGCCGACGACTGCTTCGCCCAAGGCGCTAGAGACGCGCAAACGGCCGCGCCAGCCAGGTAGAGACTGAATCCCGGTCGGCCGCCGTGCCGCAGCGCGAACCACCAAGCCAGAAGGCACAGCCCCATGGTGGGCGGGTCGACGTGGATGTCGGAAAATTCGATCGCCGGCGAGAACCGCAAGTGGAAGTACACGACGCAACAGAGGAGAACGAACAGGTGGCTGCCGACGCCATGACGGACCTCGCGAAGCAGCAGAAAGGCCGGCAGCAGAACAAACAGAACACTGAGCAGGCTGCCGCAAAGAATGGCGCCGGTCGGCGTCGAGAACAATGCCGCCGGCAGATAGGCGACGGCCGCCACAGGCCCGTAGACCGTATTCAAGATCGGACCCGAATCGGGTAGCGCGTAGAGATCGTAGCCGGAAACGAACGAGAAAGTGGGAATGAGCCGCACGTCGTTCCACTGCATGCGAGTCGCGCGAAGCACCCGGTAGGCCACGTCGGCCACGATCATCCCGAGCGCCGGCGCCAAGAACGACCGGCTACAGAGGAAGCTGGCAGCGCGTCCTACAACCTTCGTAAGGCCGCGAATGATTGGCGCGAAGAGCGAGTTCATCGGGGAAGAAACGGGCCGGGGGCTCGGATAGGCCTCTCTCTACTGTAGAGCCTGCGGCGGCTGCTGAGGCTGCGGCCGTGAATCGGGCGGGGCGCCGGCGCCCCATTAAAATCCGCACCGGGGCCAGTGTTGGATAATATCCTTTCCGGACTGAATGGCCGGCTGCACCCGTGACGCGATGAGTTCCACCCTCAACAACAATGCGACCATCCTGGTGGTCGACGATGGCGAACTGATTCTCTCGTCTCTACGGGGGCTGTTCACGCTCGAGACGGAGTATGAGTTGCTGTCGTTCTCGGATCCGAAAGAAGCGGTCAAGGAGTTGGGGCGCCGCCCGATCGACGTGGTCATCTCGGACTTCTTGATGCCGGAGGTCAACGGCGTTGAACTGCTGCGCCAGGCCCGCGAACTGCAACCGGAGACGGCTCGCATTCTGCTCACCGGGTTCGCCGACAAAGAGAACGCCATCCGCGCCATCAATGAGGCAGGACTCTACCAGTACATCGAAAAACCGTGGGACAACGAGGACCTACTGCTGCACGTCCGCAACGCGGTCGAGGAAAGAAGCCTGCGGCAGCAGTTGAGCGCCAAGCTCGAGGAACTAGATGAACTGATTCGAGAACACACCGATCTTTCCGACCGCCACAGTTATCTCGAACGGGAGTTGGAGATGGCGGCGCGGGTGCAGCGAAGTTTGCTGCCGAGCGAGATGCCGCGGATCGAGGGGTTCCGTTGCGCACAGTACTACCAACCGTGCGACGCTCTGGGCGGCGACTATTACGACGTAGTCCAGAATCCTCGCGGAACCATTTTCTTGATCACCGATGTGACCGGTCACGGCGTGCAGGCGGCGCTCACGTCGATGTTGATCAAAGCGAGCTTTCACGACGCGGCCGCGCACGCGGAGACGCCACAAGCGCTACTGCAAGAGATGAATGGGCGGCTGCACCGCTTCCTGCCGTCGGGCATGTACGCCTGCGGCACGATCGTGTGGGTGCCGGCGGGCGAACCCGGCCTGAGCGTGAGCAATGCCGGCCTGCCCTATCCGGTCGTGCTTGGCAACTCACCCAAGCGCTTCGACGAGATTCCCGTTGGCGGGTTGCCGCTGGGCATGTTCGGCACAGAGGTTCCCATTGAATACGACGCCCGCCAACTGACCCTCGACCCGGGCGACGTCCTGTTGATCGCCTCCGACGGTCTGGGCGAGATCCGGCCGAGCGGCGACGAGCAGTTTCAAGACAAGGCGCAACGTGCCGCGTTCGCCGAGCTGACGGGCCGCGACGGCCACGAAGTGATTCAAGGCCTCATCGAGCGGGCCCGCGAGTTCAACGGCGGCGATCATTACGACGACGACCTCACGTTGCTGGCGATTACCAAGACCTGAGGTGTAGCCGACGCTGAAGCTTGCAAGCCGGCTGGGTAGGCTTGCGTTGAGCCGCGCGAGACAACAGCCGGGTGATACGCGACGCGAGCCATCGCATCGCCAAGATCGTCAAGAGTCTCAAGAGCTTTGCCCGGCTCGATGAATCAATCTTCCAGGGTGTCGACTTGCACGAGAGCATCGACAACACCCTGGCCCTGGTTGAGCACGAGATCCCCGACGACGTCCGCGTGGAGAAGAGCTTCGGGGACCTGCCTCAAGTGGCATGCAACCCGGCTGAGATGAATCAGGTTTTCATGACGCTGCTGACGAACGCGGCCCAGGCCATCGAGAACAACGGCGCAATCACGATCGAGACGTCACCGCATGGCGAGAACGTACAGATTAAGATCAGCGACACCGGCAGGGAGCTGCCCGAAGAGCAGGCGGCGAAGCTCTTCGACCTCGACTTCACGACGAAGGGTTCGAGAGTCGGCGTGGGCCTGGGGCTGGCCAACGTCTACAACGTGATCAAGAAACATCACGGTGAGATTAGCGTTTCGAGCGAAGTCGGCCAGGGAACGGAGTTCCTGATCACGCTTCCAGTCATCCAAGTGCAAGGCGCGGCGGGCTGACGAGGGCGTTCACAAGGAGCGCGCCCAGTCAGCCCAGTTGTATCAGCCCCAGGTGTTCATCTCCCCGAGCCATTCGCTGGGGAAGTCCATACTTTCGGCGGCGAGGGCGTTGTCGAGATGGGCTTTCGTGCGCACGCCGGCCAGCACCGTCGAAACATCGGGGTTCTGGAACACCCATCCCATCGCCAGCCGCGTCATCGGTAGGCCGGTTCGCTCCGACAGCGCGCGTAGCCGTTCGACCTTCTCGAAGTTACTCTCGCTGAAGTAGATGTCAGCGTGTCCGGGGATGACGTGAAAGCGCGTCCGCTCGGGGAAAGCATTGCGGTCGGGCGTGTATTTCCCGGCCAGGAAGCCGGCGCCGAGCGGGCTGTAGCTCATCACCCCGATGTCGTGTGCGCGGCACAGCGGCAGCGTCTCCTCCTCGATGTCGCGCACCGCGAGGTTGTAATTCGGCTCGATGACCTCGAAGCCGCGCAGGCCGAGCCGCCGGCTCGCATCGAGCGACTCGCGGAGCTGCTCGGCCTCGTAGTTGCTGCAGCCGGCGAAGCGGGCTTTGCCCGAGCTGACGGCCTCGTCCATGGCGGCGACTCGCTCGTCGACCGGCGTGTCGGCGTCGAAGGAGTGATACATGTATACGTCCACGAAGTCGGTCTGCAGGCGTTCGAGGCTGGCGTCGAGCGCTTCGGCTACGTGAGCGTGGTTGTGGTTGGTGGTCACCTTGGTGCCAAGCACGATTTGGTCGCGGCAACTGCGCGCCTTGAGCCAGCGCCCGATGATCATTTCGGAGGAGTGGGATTCGCCGCTGACCTCGCGGTCGTCATCGGTGCCGAGGTAGTTGCGCCGGTACTCCTTGGCTTGGGCTCCGCCGTAGGCTTCGGCGGTATCGAACAGCGTGACGCCGTTTTCGACGGCGTGGTCCATGATCTCGAAGCAAGTGTCTTCGTCGATCTCGCGGCCGAAGGTCGTACAGCCGAGGCTGACGCGGCCGATGGTGAGTCCGGTGCTGCCGAAGTCGCGCTGTTCCACTGGCAAATCCTCCAAGACGGCGATGGCGGCTCTACCACGCCAACAGCCGGTGGCACAAGTAAGTTTCTTCGCCGACACGGTTCGATACCCCCTCACCTTGAGGTAAGCCGAGCCGGCGGGCACGGCATGCCGTGCCCCTACATTTCAACCATCATCGCCACCGGTTCTGCCACGGGCTGCTAAGCCGCTACGGCGAGGTGTCCACAGAGTAGCGCACGAGCGGCTTGACGTCGTCGGGCAATCGCTCGTAGACCTCACGCGTCAGGGCGGGCACGCGTGAGTCGCTGCCGGCGTTGGCTTCGACGATGTCCTGGTGGTCGACAGTGCCCGGGCGCAGCGTATCGAGATTAAGCCACCATGGCGCGTAACGGACGAGCACCCCGACCCGCGCCACGCCGCTCACGTTCGGGGCCTCGGCGTGCCAGAGGCGCGCATCGAATACGGCGACGGTGCCGGCCTTGCCGGTCAGGCGGGCCTCGCCGGGATACCGCTCATCGGGATTCACCCCGGTCTCGCCGCTCGGATTCCCGCTCTTCTTATGGCTTCGCGGCACGACGATCGTCGCGCCGTTTTCCTCGGTGAAGTCGGTCAGCATCCAGAAGCTGACCAAGTGCATCACGACGTCGGGGTAGGGCGCGGGGACGTGCGCCTGGCTGTTCTGGTTGAAGGGCCAGTCGGCGTGTAGCGGTCCGCGCGGGAGCCCTGGCGCATTGACCGAGCCGGTGAGCATCGAGATCCGCACGTGCGGCCCGAAGACCGCCTCCGCCAAGCCGAGCACGCGCGGATGGGCGAGATACGGGGCTAGCGACTGGTTGACGCGCAGCAGGCCGGGTACGTAGCCCTTGGGCGGTTCCAGCAGCGAGTGGGCCATCACGTCGCGCTGAACCTCTTGTTGGACGCGGTCGATCTGGTCCGCTGGTATGACGTTTTCGATGTAGCAGTACCCTTCGTCGGCGAGGTCGCGGCGGAGATCGGCGATCTCGCTGGTGCTTCGACCGGCTTGGCTGCTCATGGGTGTATCCGCGATCAAGGCCGTGCCCTCCATAGCTTCCCACAGGCGGGTCTGGGACGGGGGGCTCACGAGGGACCGCGTGCGGGGTTTCTTCGAACTCGCTCGCCCGCACCTCGACACACCCGGTGGGCCTGCATTGCGTCAAGCGATGAGTCCCCGCGACTGCCGCCGGGCGAACAATTTCTGTTGAAGCCCAATGATAATGTCCCCTTGAGCGCCCAATAGAAATGTCCCCTACTCTGAGGCTCCGAAGGAGGAGCCGAGAGTGGGAAGGACATGGATGAGTGCCAAGGAGTTGAGGCGCGGCGAAGTGCTGAGCCGAGTGAAACGAGGAGAACTGAAGTTGACCGAAGCCGCCGAGCTGCTGGAGGTCAGCTACCGCCATGCGAAGCGTCTGAAGAAGCGTTACCGTGCGGGCGGGGCCAAGGCTTTGGTGCACGGTAACGTCGGCCGTGCTTCGAACCGAGCCGATCAGAAGCGACGCCAGCAGGTTATCGAGTTGGTGCGCGAGAACTATGCGGGCGAGGGGCACGAGCGCTTCGGGCCGACGCTGGCGTCGGAACATCTGGCAGCCGACCACGAAGAAACACAAGGGGACACTTCTATCGAGCTACCGAGGGGGACATTTCTATTGGGCGTTGACACGAATTCCGGACCGTCGTTGCGGGCCGTTTCGTCCCAGGCTACAATGGCCGGGGCGTGCAGCCACCCGGTAGCAGATGCGACGCCACGTCAAGATTCTCGGCATGATTTATATAGTGTTCGGTGTCATCGGTGTATGTGTCCCGTTGCTGTTGTTCTTTGTGTTAAGGGCTTTCGGAACGGCGGACACAACGGCGGAAGCGCTGATCCTCGTGGTAATTGCTGTCGTGTCACTTCCCGGGATCGTAGCGGGTTATGGACTTCTGAACTACAAACCCTGGGCACGGACCCTGGCGATTGTTCTATCGGCCCTTAACCTGCTGAGCGTGCCCATTGGAACGGCGATTAGCGTCTACGGTTTGTGGGTTCTGTTGAACAAAGAAACCAAGCTCATCCTTCTGAATCCGGCCGCGAGACCAGCTTCCTCCGCTCAGACTTGAGCCAGGATTTCCATTTTGGCCCTGGCACGGTCACAGGATACACCCCCGCTGCGCCGAATACCACGTCTTTTCGCGCTGAACCCTGCACATCACCTCCGCCGGTAGGCGCCAGGGCTCGTCCGTCCGCTCACAGACGTTGATTGAGCGGACTGAACGGCGCTCCGGCCGACACTGCTCCCTGCGAAACCTTTTTGGAGCCAAAAACTGTTGATCCTCGCCCGGGCAACGCTACCCACCCGGCACAGGCAGCGCCCAGATCCTATGCAGCATGTCACCGAACAGCCGCCGGTTCAGATGCCCCTCCGCCAGCAGCAACCAGTAGTAGCGAGCATGCTTGACCAGCCGACCGCCGGTCTTCATCAACCTGTGTTGCAAACTCGTTAGCGACCAGCTTTTGATTCGCTGCGGCAACCCTAGCCGCCGCCACAGGTTGCCCAGGTTGTAGGCCAGCACGCTGAGTTGCAGCCGTACCTCGTTGGCTCGGAAGCGGTGACACGACAAGCGGGTCCAGTGCGTGGCCTGTTTGCCTTCTTTGATCCACTGCTCCGCCGTGCCGCGCTTGTTGTAGAACCGCACGACCGAGCGGCTCGGCAAGCTCATGCTCGTCACGACAAATCCGACGCGCGGGAATAGTTCGCCCTGGTGATGCTCGACCTTGGCGACAACTCGCCTTGCCTTCGACCAGCTCTCGGCCTGATAGCGAAAACTCTTGTAGCGCACTAGGGGCTTGGCGTTCGGCCTGCCCGGTGGCCGAAACAGGATGTCCTCGATCTCCAGCTCCAGGCTCTTGTTCGCCGGGATGCGAATCACGTAGTCCACGCCGCGCTCCTCCATCGCCTCGTAGATCTCGGGCTTGGCGAAGGCGGCGTCGGCGCGGAACGTCACCTGTTTGCCCTCCGCCTGTTGTCGTTCGATCTCCGGCAGTAGCAGCTCGTCCCAGTCCTCGGCGCTGTGCACGTTGCCGGGACGCAGCTTCGCGCCTAGGCAGTCGCCGTGCTGGTTGAACAGCAACAGCGGGTGATAGCAGAGGGACTCAAAATGGCCGTTGTAGGCACTGCCTTCCTGTTGGCCGTGGACGGGGCTCTCCGTGGAGTCCATGTCGAGCACCACGCGGTCTGAACCGTCGGGAGCTTCGGCTTGCGCGACCAGCTCCCGGTTCACTGCCATCAGCCCCAGCAAGTTCTCTTCGCTCGCCAGCATCTCCGTCTCGAAGCCATGCAGCGTCGAGGTCAAGGCTGCTCCGCGATCCCAGTTCCTCTTCGAGCCGATCAAGCGAAAGGTCGGATCGGCGGATACTCGAACGGCGTCATTGAGGTCCTCGTAGCCAGCGAGTCGGCTGTAGACCGACTGCCGCAGCAGATCGGCCAGCGCGAACTTCTTGTTCAAGCCTTGTCGCGAGTCGCTGATATGCTCGTCGATCAGCTGGCCGAGTCCGAGTAGTTCATCCAGTTCGCGAACGAGAATCAGACCGCCATCCGAGGTGACTCGCAATCCTTGGAAATCGACTTTGAGAAATCCATTGAACGTGAGCTGAAACGGCTTGTTTTCTTTTTCACCCATCGGGTGTTGACCTCCATGGCGTCCTTATCGGGCTCTAGCCCCTATCAATAAAGACGCTGAAGGTCGCTGGATGGTCTGAAGCTTATACATCAAATTGAAAATGCGGGTTGAGGGTTGCAAGACACCGGTGTTGAGTTAGGGTGGCCAAAACGGGAATCCTGGGTTAGAGGCAGTCGACTGGGACTCTGATCTACAATTAGACTACTAAGCCAATACGAGGATAATCTCCCAACCGATGGACAGGAAGAGCTTGTTAACAGCAGATCATGGCATCCGGCTGCTACTGTTCAGCTTCCTGGTCTCCATAGTTCTACGGGTTCCCCACTACCAGCACGCCCTTACCTTCGTCGACGAGGGATGGGCTGCAACTACAGCCTGGGTAATCGCAGAAGGTGGAGTCCTGTACTCTGATGTTTGGTGCAACAACCAGCCCCTCCCAATGTTCTTCACAGCGCTCTTCTTTCTGCTGTTCGGCGCTAGTTCGTGGGCCCTCCATCTCGGGTCTCTTTCCCTTGTAATACTGGAATCAACACTCCTCTATCTTCTCGGACGCCAGTCCTACTTTTCGACCATCGGTGGTTTGGCAGCACTGGCCTACGCACTGTCCAGTACGGTCTTTTACACCCCACGTATCATTGGCATGACGTGGGAGCAACCGATGGTTGTCTTCACGACAAGTGCCGTCTTACTCTTCCTGCAAGGCCGGCAGCCCCGGAGATTTTTGCCCCTTGCTGCGGCGGGTGCGATGGCCGCGTGTGCCGTGCTCTCGAAGCCCGCCGCGGCACCCCTTCTTCCACTCTTCCTGCTGTTCATTCTCATCCAGTCCGACATGCGGCGTAGCAGACTAGTGGCGGATCTGTTGACTGGATATTGCTTGACCGGATTAGTGTTCGTCTTGTACCTGTTGGTCAACGGGACGCTTCCTCTTTGGTGGGATCAAAGTGTGCTGTCTCGTTTCGGATACTTGGGTCAGGTTCAGATTGGGAGCTTCATTCAACAACTACTTCGACAACCCGTCGGATTTGGTCTAATCTACCTGTGGGCTTGGATCCTGATCCTCGGCGGTCTGGGGGGTTGTGCCCGAAATCCAAAGGCTTACCGATTCACAGTTCTATGGTTGGGGGCGGCTGTAATGGGTGTCATGATCGGCCGTAGATTCTATGCCAACTACTACATTCAGCTCTTTCCTCCACTTTCGCTGCTGGTCGCCGTCGGGCTACATGAAATGCTGCGAAAGCGGTTTGAGCGACCCGTGAAGCGTGCTCTTGGTGTGGCATTGGTGTGTTTCTTGCTGCCTTTCCTCTGGTTTCATTCCCGTACCATTGCGCATCTCTACTTCTTCTTCGACCCGGAAGAACATGAGCAAGTTGAGCTCTGGGGTATGTGTGTAATTGACAGGGAACTCCAAGAGATCGCAGACTATGTCCAGTCAATAACCGGGCAAGAGGATCTTATTTTTGTATGGGGACCCAAGCCAGAACTTTACTTCATGAGCCGCCGTAAACCGGCCTCCATCTACCCCTTGTTTGACGTTACAGATCTGGCAGAGCCCCCATATTCGCCTCAGGAAGAAGCAGCAACGCTGAATCGTCTCATCCTGAACCGTCCTGAAATTATTCTGAACGCCAACTCGACGGAGCCCATTGACGAGAGAGAGGGGTGGTGGCAGTTCCTGCAAGAGTCCTATCTATTCGACCAGGAACTGCACAACGTTCAGATCTTCAGGAAAAAGGAGGGTGTACGCTAAGGGCCATGGCCCAAAGCCGATCTGCGAGCATCTATGGATTGTTGTTGCTCGGGATGTCGGTTCTGGGGGCATCGAGCGCCGCGGCAGGCGAACTGGGCCGGTTTCGGGTGTGCGCTGATCCTGAGAATCTTCCTTTTACCAACCGGCGATTGCAAGGGTTTGAGAACAAGATCGCCGACCTCATTGCCAAGGAATTTGGAGCCTCTCCCACCTATATCTGGTGGGGGCAACGGCGCGGCTTTATCCGGAACACGATGAAAGCCACTCTGCAGGAGGCACGATGCGATGTGGTGATGGGCGTACCCAAAGGGTATGATCTGGTTCTTTGGACCAAGCCTTATTACCGATCGAGCTATGTGTTTGTGTATCCCAAAGATAAAGGATTTCGGATCCAATCCCTGGATGATCCGGCCCTGCGGCGGCTCAAAATTGGCGTCCATCTACTGGGCGAGGATTACACCAATCCCCCTCCCGTCCACGAATTGGGGAGGAGGGGCGTTGTGGACAACGTGGTCGGGTATAGCACCTTTTACTCCGAAGAGAATCCCCCCAGCAGGATCATCGAGGCGGTCACGGCGGGGGAGATTGACGTGGCGCTTGTTTGGGGACCCGTCGCAGGGTATTTTGCAAAGAAGCAGCATGTTCCGTTGGAGCTTGTACCTGTCCCATCTGGCGAAGGCGATCTACCTTTTGCCTTCGATATCTCGATGGGGGTCAGACGCGGTGAAGAGGCCCTAAAAGTTCAATTGGAAGCGGTACTGGACAGGAAGCAGGCTGAAATCAGAAAACTCCTGGAAGACTATGGCGTGCCTCTAATGGATGGCAAGAAGGATAAACCATGATGAGTAAGCCTGCCGGTTGTCGAAATCTCAAACGGCGGATCTTGACAGAGGGGGTGGTCGTCGCGCTTGCGGCGCTAGTGTGGATCCTAGGGGTCTTCGCTAATCTTCCGGGCGTTGGGGAAACCGCGGCCCAGGAGTCTTCCGAGGTTTACCGGCGCGTCTACAACGGCTGGAAATGGTGGCACGTGTATTGCGCCAGATGTCACGGAGAAAACGCGCTTGGCACTCCCCTGGCGCCGAACTTGATAGATCCCAACAAAAGGCTAGCGGACAAGGAGTTTCTTGAGGTTGTTCGCGAGGGAGTGCCTACGAAAGGGATGCCGGCGTGGAATCAATTGCTTGACGACAAACAGATCATTGATATCTACACCTATGTGGCGGCAAGAACTGAGAGAGTGTTGCCTCCAGGGAGACCCGATGAGGTAGGAGCAAACGGCGGTCCTTGGGTCCCGCCGGAGGGTTGGCCCCAAACAGCCGCGGCCGTTGACCCGGCCTCCCCTAGTGCAACTCCGGAGGCTGTGTCCTCTCCAGAGGTCGCCTCGCAGACGACTGCCTCGGCGGCCGCTCCAACAGCGAACCCGCTGACGGAGGCATTTCGCAGCCGCTACCAGACCGTTCGCCTCAATCTTATCGAGGCGGCCGAAGCGATGCCGGAAGAACATTACGATTCTCGTCTGACGCCGGCCCAGCGTTCGTTCAGCGGGTGGATCGCCCACACGGCAATGCTGAACTACAATAGTTGCGCCCCCATGCAGGGTGTACCTCGGCCGCAAACTGATCACGTAGATCACCTCGCCGGGAAAGAAGCGTTACAGGCGGCGCTTCGTGAATCGTTCGAATTCTGTGACACGGCGCTGAGACAGATGAATGATAAACGTGCCTTGACCGGGTTGCAGACCGATGAGAGGACGACCTATCCGGTGCAGACTATGTTGGGGCTGCTGTCTTCGTTGAACTCACACTATGGCAATCTGGTGGGCTACCTTCGCGCTCGGGGGATCGTACCGCCGTCAACGGCGCGAGCGCAGAGCAAGATGGGTTCGCCGCAATGAGCTATTTGCGTTGTTCGTTCTAGGGACCGGCAGGAGTGCCGGTCCCGGCACGGCCCGCCGAGCGACCATCGACGTAAACCAGCCTGTCTCTGTTTCTTACACAACTATGGTATCGCCGGCAGGGACCCGGCGATCGCGCTTTCGTTGGCCGCATTCGCGGTAGAATGCGGATGACCAAATCCGCCCGCGGACTCGGGATTGCCTCCCACATCGTCATTGAGGTCGAAGACGATGTTATCGGGCCTCGCCGCGTCACCGCTGATACCCCCAGGGACGTGATCCAGGCCGAGATTATTGCGTGTCCGCCAGGCGATGTTGTGGTCGGCAGCCGAGCTGTCGCCGCTGACGCCTATGGCTCCCACGAGTGCGCCTTCGCTGTTATACAGCGCCAGTCCGCCGCCGAAGACGTTCACCCCGCCGATTTTCTTCCCGCCCATCGGGTCGTTGTCCTGTCCATAATGTTCGGAGTCGCCCTCGTAGGCAACTGCGGTGTCAACCGGATTGCTGTGTTGCAGGCCGAAGAGACTTCCTCCCGGTTGCACCGCAGCCCACAGATTGGCGGTGGAGAGAGCCAAGCCAGGCAAACTGAAGGCATTGGCCGTATTGGCCTTTTGTGCGGAAATCACGCGGCTTCCTGGCCACTGGTCGCCCCGGTCATTCCCGGTGAAGGCAACCGCACAGACGATCCCGTCCCGGTCGACAATCGTGGCCCACATGTGCAGATCAAAGCCCCCGTTTCCACTGGGTGGACTGCCGACAGCGGCAGTGAGGGCGGTTTTTAGTTCGGTATGGCTGGGTAATCCTTCGCAGCTCATGGTTCCTCCTATGTTGTGTCAGGTGACTACGGTGACTTTTCCTCGCTGATTAATCCGGCCGGTGCGGTCGTCCGTCCACGCACGGTGTGCGGGTCGCTGCCTCGGATGTTGATGGTGACGATCTTGAGAATCACCCCGTGTTCTCGTTTCCAGTCGCACAGGGCAAGCTTCGGATAGTCGATGGATGCACCTCGACCTTTCCGGGTTCGATGTAGGCGCCACCTCGATTCCATGCCATTAGCTCGTTCCTCCTCCTCGATGAAGTGATTTTATGTCTCAATGAGGATTTCCGATTTGGCTCCTCCGGCGGCACCAGTCTACACCTCCACCCAGCGAAACACAACCGTCTCTCCGCGGCGGTGTCAACGCCCAATAGAAATGTCCCCCTCGGTAGCTCGATAGAAGTGTCCCCTTGTGTTTCTTGTTCGTAGGAGAGATATCGTCGTCGTCGGGGCGGTGGAACTGTGGGAATCGCGTAGCGATTTCCAAGGGGCGGTGGGAAGGGTGGAAAACCATCCACCGCTCCTCGAACCCGGTACTGCTGCCTCGAGAGATTTTCCACGCTTTCCATCCGACCCGGCATTTCCACAGCCCTCTTATGTATTCGCAGCCCGTTTTTTCCGTAACACAGCTCGCCGCCAGGGGTGGTCCGCCGCCGGCTTGCGCCCGCCCTCCGGACGCTGCTGTGGTGCTGGTTTCGTCCGCAGCTGTGGCGTCGGCGTGGCGATCACGTCGTGCTCGATCTCGTGCCCGTCAAACCTCACCTGCAAGCTCTCATCGCGCCACTGTTGGACCGTCACCCGTGCCCCCGCCCCCACGCCCTGGTTGCGTTTCGGCTTCAACTGCAAACAACGATTCTCGAAACGCACCACCCGGTCGTTGCTCACCACCCGTTCGTACTCGCAACAGAACACCCCTCGCAGCTCGGTGCCGCGGGGGAGCGCCTGGTGAAAGTCCGCTGCCGCCGCCGGCTCACAGGCGAAGCGCTCGTTGTGCTCGGCCAGGTACTCCTCGTCGAGATAACGGTTCGCCGCCTCGTACTCGACGATCCCGCGCAGCCGCATCTTCTTGATCAGGCGGTCTTGGTGCGTGCCGTGATGGCGCTCCACTCGGCCCTTGGCTTGCGGCGAGGAAGCCGCCATGATCGTAATGCCGAGCTTGGCACACATGCGCCCGAACTGCGTCTCGGGCTTGATGCCTGCCAGCGCTTCCCGCGACGTCGGCTGGCGCTGGTAGACGTTTTTCCAGTCGCAGTACAACGCCTTGGGAACGCCGTGTTGACGCACCCAGGCTGCGAGCAGATCGGCCGCGGCCCAGGTCGTTTCCTGGTCCGAGAAACGGCACAGCGCCACACCGGTCGCGTCATCGACGAAGTTCATCAGACAGGCTTTCGGGCCGCGTTCTTCCAGCCAGTGGTGGTGCGAACCGTCGAGTTGAATCAGCTCGCCGAAGTGCGCTTTGCGTTGGCGCCGGGTGCGATGCGGTTGGCGCTTGCGACGGCGGCTCCACAGACCCGCGGCGAGCATCCAGCGCCGCAGTGTTTCGCGCGGCACTTCCAGGCCGTGGTCGGCTGCCAGATGTTCCGACGCCAGCGTCGGCCCGAAGCGCTCGTGCCCCTCGCCCGCATAGTTCTCGCGCACCAACTCGAGAACCTGCTGGCGTCGCTTCTGATCGGCTCGGTTCGAAGCACGGCCGACGTTACCGTGCACCAAAGCCTTGGCCCCGCCCGCACGGTAACGCTTCTTCAGACGCTTCGCATGGCGGTAGCTGACCTCCAGCAGCTCGGCGGCTTCGGTCAACTTCAGTTCTCCTCGTTTCACTCGGCTCAGCACTTCGCCGCGCCTCAACTCCTTGGCACTCATCCATGTCCTTCCCACTCTCGGCTCCTCCTTCGGAGCCTCAGAGTAGGGGACATTTCTATTGGGCGCTCAAGGGGACATTATCATTGGGCTTCAACAGGTGCAAGGGTCAGGGTCAGCGATTCCGCAACGCGGTCGGGCGAGAGCCGGGAAGTGATTGGGGAACGAGCGAGTTAGGTGCGGGGCGAGCGGGGCGAGCAGATTCGCAGCCGGACGAGGGCCTCGGCGGGGCCCGAAGTCGGCCGCGGAAGACACCGCTACGCTCGGCTGCCGCTCGGCGGCGTGGTGGCAGCGCAGGATGGCAGGGAGAAAGAAAACCACCCGCTCGCTATGGCGAGGGCCCCGAGCCGTACGGGCAAGCCGCCGCCTGATACAGATCAGCCGCCATCGCGCGCGCCCAAAAGACTCGCGGCTTGCTGCGCCGCAGCGATGCCTTGAGATTGCGCGCAACAAAAACGTGGAAGAGATTAAAAGCCAGAAACACCGTCAACAGAAAGTTCTCGATCGCCGCGGGGTCGTGCTTATATACGTGGTCGGCGTGCCAGCCGTTGACTAACTCGTTGAAACCCTGATTCTCAATGTCCCAGCGTTGATGGCCCAACCTTACCACCCGCGCGGTCCGAACCTGCAGTGAGGAAAGGGTCGTCACCCACACCCACTCGCTGTGATGCGGATGCGGTTGGGAGTCGAGTTGCGAATACTGCTGCCAGCTCTCGACGGAACGAACCACCCGCAGCGGCTGCTGCACCTGCGGCCACGACACCAGGCCCTCGTGATCCCACCACTGGCAATCGCGACCTTGATAGTCGCCGCGTTGGGGCGCCGTGGTCGGCCACAGCCCTTGGACGTCTTGATAGAGGTTGCGGCGCTCGTCCTTGAGCACGATCACGGCGTCTTTGCCATGCCCCAATAAGAAGTTGATAAACGGGGCGGTGGCGTAGAGAGCATCGGCCAACACGACGTCAAAGGCTCGCGGATAGGTCTCGAGAACTCGCGCCAGCAAACGGTGCGCCGCGGCCATCTCGTCCTCGCCGGGCCGTTGCGGCTCGGCGTCGAGCAACAGTCGCAGCGGTTCGGAGCCGGGGGGCGCATCGGAGAGCAACAGCAGTGTGACTTGGCGATGGTAGTATTGCATCTGCTGGCCATCGCGGCGCTGCACGGTGCGCTTCAAGCATCCTCGACAGCAACGGCGGTAGCTGGCGTGAGACTCATGGCCGTCGAGCACGGCCACGCCCAGCCCGCCGATCCCGGGCAGGGCCTTGTTGCGCTTGAGCCGTTCGTAGACGTGATGAATCGCTGCCCGCACCGCGGCGGCATCGAGCCGGCTGTAGACGCGCCCGAGGGTGTCGGCGCTGGGCATCTCGCGGCCCAACCACTGTTTCCAAAACGGTGCGGGCGCTAGCGTCTCTAACGCGTTGAGGCTGCCCAGCCGTGTCCAGAACAGCACCAGCACCGACTGCAGCACCACCCGCGTCGGGATGCGCGGCCGCGGTCTGGTGTCGCCGACGGCGGCCAGCAGCGAGTCCCGCAGACCGTAGACCTTCTCGGCGTAGTGCAGCAGGCGTCGAAGAACGTCATTCCTCCCGGCGGCTTCGGAGCCGCTTCCATTCACGCTCGGAGACCTCGTCGAGGAGCCGTTGGAGTTGCTGGTAGGCGGCCACGGCCTGGTGGACGCAGGCCTCCCAGTGGCGGGGCACAAACAGCTGCTGCAGTTGCCCTTGGCGATTCCGCACCAAATACAACGAGGCGTGAAGCTGACCGCGAGCACAGCGACAGGTGGGCTTGCCGCAGGTGCGTTGGCGGGGCGCCAGCGTGCCGTGCAGCAACCAGCGGCCATGGACGAGCTGCGCGATGCGGGAGCGGAGCCTACGTTCGGCATCCGAGAGATGAGAGCGAGTGGGGGCCGCCTTCATGACTGGTATAATTAATATATATCAGAATAACACATGGGTCAAGTCCGCCGGGGGAATGCGAATCTGCTCGGACCTGGAGGACGAGCGAAAACACTTGCTAAATCAAATGTTTCCGACCCTCAAGAAATGTGGATGCGGAACCGCTGCCGCGGCGGCCGAGGCGATACCGAGCGAGTGCCCCTTCTTGCCCCCTCATGGAGGCCGATCCGCCGCTGCGAAGGAGATTCTTCACATACGCCTGCGGCCTTGCTTTCTTAGCCCTCAGATTGGCCCTTCAATCTGGGTGTTACCCACGCGGCAGCGGCAGCACCCAGATCCGTCCTGGCATGTCTCCGAAAGCATCGATTCCCAGCACGCCGCCGCCCCGGCTGAGGATTCCCTTGACCAGTCCGTTCGCGCTCTGCGAGGAACGCAGCACCCAGGCCGAGCCTTCCGGATGGACGACCACTGTCGGTGCGACCCGAGGATTCGGCTCGGCAGGCGCCAGCCACACGGCGGGAATCCGGTCACGGCGGCATCCACGCGCGCCTGGCCGATCTGAGCCAGGGTCCAACCCTTCGCCTTGATGGTGATGCTGCGGGCGAAGAACAGCGCCGTGCTGAACGTTGTGCCGGCCATGCCCGCAACGATCAGCGTAGCGTCGGGCTCCTGCGGCATCCGAGGCGCCAGCCCGGCCACGATCTCCCGCCATGACGGCACCAGCAGCACCGCCGTCACCAGCAACGACAAGCCCATCCCGCCGACGAACACCGCCATGATCTTTTCGAGAAACGCATACGTGCCCCGCCATAGCACGAGCCACAGCACCGCGAGCACCAGCACGGTGACGGCCAGCTTCACCGCCCCTCCCTCCACGCCCGTCGCATAGCGCAGCCACTCTTGCAACAGGTCGACGATGATCGCCATCAGCCCCGCGATCCCCGCGAACTCGCCGAGGATCAACGACGTCATCACGCCCAGCGCGACTGCCCGTCCCCAGGGCAGATGCCGCCGGATCGCGAACAGGAGCGTCTCTCCCGTCACGAGAGTGTATTTCGTCGCCAGCACGACGCCGACGTAGGTGAAGACGCAAGAGAGCAGGACGGTCCATCCCAACGACACGCCCCAGCGCGAACCGGCCGACGCCATCGTCGTGACCGTGCCGGTCCCGACGTTGTAGGCGATGAGGAACAGCCCGGGGCCGAGGAAGGCCAACAGCTTCCCAAAGGCGGAGGAGAGTTGCGAACGCCTAGTCACGATTCCCGAAAGTGTAGTGCGTTGTCGGGAGGCTCGCAGGGTTGGCGGAGACTTCCGAGTTGGCGGAGACTCGTGCCCTGCCGAGGTTAACAAAACTTAACCGCAGGTTTACGAATCGTTGCTTCCGTCACCCACCCCCGTGCGTCTATCCATACAGCAACCGAGAGAACAAGCCGGGTGAGTACCCGGCACTAAAAGGAGCGAATCATGTTTGAAACCGCAGTCGAGCCAAAACATAGTCACGCCTGGGCGCTGATCAGCGGCACCGTCGCCTTCGCCACGTTGGTTTCCAGTTGGTACTGGATGGTCAGCTAGCAGCCGATACGCCGATCCGGATGACGCCCAGACCAAACAACCGGCCGCGCCCGGCCGAATTCACTAGCGTGCCGGTCGAACAAGCTTCCACCGGCAGACCCAGCCCGCCAATTCCCAGCCCCAACCCCCGGCGGCGGAATACGGGTTCATCAACCCATTCCGCCGCCGGGCGTTTTTTCCAGTTACCGCCGTTACAAAACTTCACCCGCCCTTTGCAAACCTTTACTTCCGAAGGCCGCCGGCAGGCGTCGAACTGTCAGGACTTCGCGATGACAACACCGACGACTTCACGATCCGAAGCCCACATTCCACTGACCAAGGAGACACTGATGAGACTAGCTATTCTTACCCTCGCGACAATGATCGCCGTCGGCGGCCTATGGGCCCCAAGTCTAGGGGCGCAAGGGCCCGTTGGACCTCCGGACCACGAACCGCCGACGCCCGACGCTCTCCAGGACTACCTGCAACTGACCGACCTTCAGGTGGACGAGCTCCGCGTCGTCGCCGCCGAGCTGCGGGAAGCCGTGCGGCCGATTCAACAGCAGATTCGCGACAAGCAGCGCGAGTTACGCGCGGAGCTGCGGCAAGAGGTGCCCAACACCGGGCTCGTCGGCCAGATCGAGGTCGATATCGAGAACCTGAAGAACGAGACGGCGGCCATTCGCACCGGTTTCATGGTACGGTCCCGCGCGCTGCTGGCGTCCGACCAGGTGGCCGCGTTGGACGCTCTCGAAAACGCATTGTCACTCATGGCCCCGGCCGTGCAAGCCGTGCGAGCCAACCTGATCGCGCCGCCCGAAAACTTCGGCTTCGGCCGCGGCGGGTCGAGCCGACGGCGTGGTGGCCGAGGCCGCATGGGCGGGCCCCGCGGGCACGGTCCACAAGCGCCCGTGCAGTAGCAGCTTTTCTCCCCACACCGGCCACGGACCCCGGCCGGTGACTGCTGCCGCGGGCCGGTTTACCCCGCCGGCCCGCGAGCAGCCCAATCACGCGGCAATATGACCAGGAGATAACCAGGAGATGTCGATGAAACGAGCTAGCCAACCGCGGCGTCCAAGGCAGTGGATACCGGTCAAACCCGCGGCACCCCGCGGCTCCGGGAGGGCAAAACAATGAAACGATTCGCGTCGATGTTGCTGCTGAGCGCCGTTCTCGTCTTTCCGCAGACGGTAGGCGCCGAGGCCGACGACACAAAGAAGCGCAAGCCCAAGAACGACAAAGAAGACGTCGAGGCCATTGGCGACCGCAACGTCGGCAAGGGCATCAACTTCTACTCGCTCGAGAAAGAAATCAAGCTTGGCAAGCAGTTGGCCCAGGAGGTCGAGCGCCATAGCAAGATCGTGACCGACCCGGTCATCTCCGAGTACGTCAATCGCATCGGGCAGAATCTGGTTCGCAGCTCCGACGCCAAGGTACCGTTTCACATTAAGGTCATTGACAACGATGAGGTCAACGCCTTCGCGCTCCCGGGCGGCTACCTGTTCATCCACACCGGCATCATCCGGCTGGCGCAAGACGAGGCGGAACTGGCCGGCGTCATGGCCCACGAGATCGCGCACGTCACGGCCCGTCACGGCACGCGGCAGGCCACGCGCGGACAAGTGGTAAACCTGGCGAGCATTCCGCTCATCTTTCTGGGTGGCTGGGCCGGATACGGCATCCGGCAAGCAGCGGGTCTGGCCGTGCCGGTGACGTTCCTCAAGTTCTCGCGCAACTTCGAGCGCGAGGCCGACTTCCTCGGCGTGCAGTACCTCTACAAAGCGGGGTACGATCCGCTGGGCATGGTGCAGTTCTTCGAGCGCATCCAAGCGCAGAAGAAGAAGAAAGAGAAGGGGGGCATCGCGGCCGCCTTCCGCTCGCACCCACTGACGAAAGACCGCATCAAGCGCGTCCAGAAGACGATTGACGAACTACTGGCCGAAAAGCCCGAATACGCCATGACGAGCAGCGAGTTCGTCGAGGTCCGCGACAAGGTTCTTGCGCTCGGCAACCGTACGCGCCGCGAGTCGAAAGATCCCAATCGGCCTACACTCAAGCGCCGCGCGCCGAGCGGCACGATCGATCCGTCTGAAGATGACCCGGAACGCGATGAGAACGGCGACGACGATCGCCCGGTACTCAAGCGGCATCCGTCGACCGCCATCACCGACTGATCTGCAATCTGATCTGCAATGTAGTACGCCCGCCGCGCACCCGGCCTGCGCGGCGGGCTTTTTTGTCCTGCCCCGACCCCGTCCCACTAGAACGATCGTGTTGGTCCCGATGATCGATCCGTGCCGGCGTCCGGCGGACAAAACTGTCGATTTCCCGACGACTGTGACGGCCGGGGCGCATACTGGGTGCGCGTACCCGGTCGCCAGAAATCCAATCGCGGTTGGGAATGGGCCGCTAGTGTTGGACGCAGCCGGCGGTACCCTCCAGGCAGAGAAACGCTACACTCACAAGACCAAGCACGGGGAGCAACGATGCGCCAAAGCGATCACTTGCCGAAAGCGACCGTGCGATCCGACGATCGGCGGACACGCCGGCCCGAGGACAACACCAAGCACCGCGGGCCCGCCGCACCCCCAGGTACACTCTGCGTTGGGAAGCGGGCGCCGCCGCTGCCAGGGATGATGTACCGGCAAAAAGCGAGATATCTTCTGCTTGCCGCGCTCAGCCTCTGCTTGAGCCTGCAGATGAGCCCGGCACTGCGGGCACAGGATCTCGTGTGGGCCAAGCGGGCCGGCGGCACAAGTAGTGACAGTGGCGCTGGCATAGCGCTGGATGGTGCGGGCAATAGCTATGTGACGGGTGCCTTCATTGGTTCGGCCACCTTTGGCCCGGGGGAGACGAACGAGACCACCCTGACCAGTGCGGGCGATGATGACATCTTTGTGGCCAAGTATGACGCCTCCGGCGACCTGGTCTGGGCCAAACGGGCCGGCGGCACAGGTTTTGACGCTGGCATTGGCATAGCCGTGGATGGTTCGGGCAATAGCTATGTGACGGGTTTCTTCCAGGGTTCGGCCACCTTTGGCCCGGGGGAGACCAACGAAACCACCCTGACCAGTGCGGGCTTCATTGACATCTTTGTGGCCAAGTATGATGCCTCCGGCGACCTGGTCTGGGCCAAGCAGGCCGCCGGCAGTCGCGGCGCAACCACTGACTTTGGCCAAGGCATAGCGGTGGATGGTGCGGGCAATAGCTATATCACCGGTCGCTTTCAGGGTTCGGCCGCCTTTGGCGCGGGGGAGACCAACGAAACCACCCTGACCAGTGCGGGTATTTCTGACATCTTTGTGGCCAAGTATGATGCCTCCGGCGACCTGGTCTGGGCCAAGCGGGCCGGCGGCACAAGTCGTGACTCTGGCGAAGGTATAGCGGTGGATGGTTCGGGCCATAGCTATGTGACGGGTTACTTCGAAGATTCGGCCACCTTTGGCCCGGGGGAGACCAACGAAACCACCCTGACCGGTGTGGGCGATCGTGACATCTTTGTGGCTAAGTATGATGCCTCCGGCGACCTGGTCTGGGCCAACCGGGCCGGCGGCACAAGTACTGACTTTGGCAGTGGCATAGCGGCGGATGGTGCGGGCAATAGCTATGTCACGGGTGGGTTCGCCGATTCGGCCACCTTTGGCCCGGGGGAGACCAACGAAACCACCCTGACCGGTGCGGGCGGTAATGACATCTTTGTGGCCAAGTATGATGCCTCCGGCGCCCTGGTCCGGGCCAAGCGGGCCGGCGGCACAAGTAGTGACGGTGGCCAAGGCATAGCGGTGGATGATTCGGGCAAGCCGGGTATCCACTTGACTCAGGTGACCCCAACATCTTGTAGTTGGGCTCACAGCGTCTTAGCGTCCCAATCGGCGACGATCGAGCGGTACGGCGTCGGCTCCACCGCCATGGCCTGCTGCACAAGGCGGTAGAAGAGCTTGCCCCGACTGCGTGATCTGCGCCGATTGAAGCGGAACACGAACTCGTCGAGATAGTAGTCCAGATGCTCGTGGCTGACCGCCCCCTGATGCGTGCCCAGCATCCAGCGCTTGAGTAGCGAGATCGCCAAGTGCACCCTCGGCAGTAGCTGCGAGGCCTGCTCGCGGCGGTTGTTAATCGAGATGATACGACGCTGGTAGTCCTTCTTCTTGAGCGGATCGTAGCCCGACCAGTTGTCGGTAACAACCACGCTGCCCGGCTCGACCGACTCCTCGACGAAGGGCATCAAACTGGCCGCCGAGGCGTTCTGAACGCGCTGCATGCGGATGCGCCCCAGCCCGGTGCCTCTCTCTTCCGCGGCGACTGCAATCAACGCTTTACGCTCGGTCTGCCGGCCGATTACCCCTTCTTCTTCAGCGCCCCAGTAGGTCTCATCGACCTCGACGAGGCCCGTCAATCGCTCCCGCCCCGGGCGCACCATCGCTCGCCTCAGCTTGTGCATCCAAGGCCAGGCGGTTTGGTAACTGCCCAGTCCCAGAACGCGCTGTAGACCCAGGGCGCTGGCCCCATTCTTCTGCGTGGTGATGGTCCACATCGCCCGGAACCACAGCCGCAGCGGCTTGCGTGTGTCTTGAAAGATCGTGCCGGCGGTGACGGAGGTTTGCCGCTCGCAGCGAGCGCATTCGAACCACACTTTGCGCACCGGCCAAGCGCGCTCATGCCCACACCTTGGACAGCGGAAACCCTCTGGCCAGCGCAAGGCGAACAGATAGTCGCGGCAAGCCTCCTCGCTCGCAAAGTGAGACTCGAATTCGAGTTGGTCGCGCGGGTAATCCTCCACCAGGCCCTACACTACATCTTGGGGTCACCTGAGTCAAGTGGATACCCAGCTCGGGCAATAGCTATGTCACGGGTTTCTTCGAAGATTCGGCCACCTTTGGCCCGGGGAAGACCAACGAAACCACCCTGACCAGTGCGGGCGATCGTGACATCTTTGTGGCCAAGTATGGCCGCGCCCCGGCGGTAGCGACGATCCTGGCGGCCAGTGGTTCGCTGCTGGTAGCCCCTGGGTCGATCGCCAGTGGCTTCGGCGATCCCCTGACGCCGGGTGTGGAGGCAGGCACGGAGCTGCCCCTTCCCACGGAGCTACTGGGGGTCTCGGTACGCCTCACCGACAGCGCAGGGGTCGAGCGGCTGTCGCAACTGTTCGTGGTCACGCCGACCCAGATCAACTTCTTCATCGACGCGGCCACGGCGCTCGGGTTGGCCTTGGTGGAGGTGCTGCAGGACGGCGAGGTCATTGCCACCGGCACCGTGGAGGTAGTGGCGGTCTCGCCCGGTATCTTCACCGCGAATGCCGACGGTGCGGGCGTACCGGCCGCCTTTTATCTGCGCTTCCGGGGGGCCGAGCAGACGGCGCAGGAGTTCGTCTTCGACCCGACAGCGCCGCTGGGTGCACGCGAGCCCGTGCTGATCGATTTCGGCGGCGAGGACGAGCAGGTCTTCATCGCGATCTTCGGCACGGGCATGCGGGGCGGCGTCCAACTAACGGCGACGCTGGACGGAGAAGAGGTCCCGATCTCGCCGGTCGTCGCGCTGGAGGACTTCGTTGGTCTGGATCAGGCGAACGTCGGTGCCATTCCACGCAGCTTCATCGGACGGGGGATCGTCGAACTGCGTCTCTTCATCGACGGCATTCCCACGAACGTGGTGTTGTTGCTCCTTTAACCGGCTTGAAGTGAACCCAATCTCCGAACCCGTAAGCGACTGCAAGCCGCGTAAACGCGACTGGGCGCTGAATCCTGCCATTTCTGGCAGAGAAAGCGCTAGACTCACAAGACCAAGCACGAGGAGTCGACGATGCGCCAAAGCGATCGCTCGCCGAAAACTACCGTGGGATCCGACGATCGGCGGACACGCCACCCCGAGTACAACGCCGAGCACGGCGGGCCCGCCGCCTCCGCAGGGACACTCTGCGTTGGGAGGTGGGCGCCGCCGCTGCCAGGGATGATGTACCGGCAAAAAGCCAGATATCTTCTGCTGGCTGCGCTCAGCCTCTGCTTTATCCTGCAGATGAGCCCGGCACTTCGGGCACAGGATCTCGTGTGGGCCAAGCGGGCCGGCGGCACACGTACTGACCTTGGCCGTGGCATAGCGGTGGATGGTTCGGGCAATAGCTATGGCACGGGTAAGTTCAGTCTTTCGGCCACCTTTGGCCCGGGGGAGACCAACGAAACCACCCTGACCAGTGCGGGTGATATTGACATCTTTGTGGCCAAGTATGATGCCTCCGGCGCCCTGGTCTGGGCCAAGCGGGCCGGCGCCCCAAGTTTAAATGACTTTGGCCGTGGCATAGCGGTGGATGGTTCGGGCAATAGCTATGTGACGGGTCTGTTCGAAGATTCGGCCACCTTTGGCCCGGGGGAGATCAACGAAACCACCCTGACCGGCTTTGTTGACATCTTTGTGGCCAAGTATGATGCTTCCGGCGACCTGGTCTGGGCCAAGCGGGCTGGCGAAACAACCAGGATTTCCATTTTGGCCCTGGCACGGCCACAGTATACACCCGCTCCGCTCCGAACAGCACGTCCTTTCACGCTGAACCCTGCACATCACCTCTGCTGGTAGTCGCCAGAGCTGGTTCGACCGCTCACAGTCGTTGATTGAGCGGCTTGAACGGTGCTCCGGCCGACACTGCTCCTTGCGAAACCTTTTGGAGCCAAAAGCTGTTGATCCTCACTCCGGCAATGCTACCCACTCGGCAGCGGCAGCGCCCAGATCTTGTGCAGCATGTCGCCGAACAGCCGCCGGTTCAGATGTCCCTCCGCCAATAAGAGCCAGTAATACCGCGCGTGCTTGACCAGCCGACCGCCGGTCTTCATCAACCTGTGTTGCAAGCTCGTCAGCGACCAACGCTTGATTCGCTGCGGAAGCCCCAGCCGCCGCCAAAGATTGCCCAGGTTGTAGGCCAGCACGCTCAGTTGCAACCGCACTTCGTTGGCCCGAAATCGATGGCACGACAATCGCGTCCAGTGCGTCGCCTGCTTGCCTTCCTTGATCCACTGTTCCGCCGTGCCGCGCTTGTTGTAGAAGCGCACCACCGAGCGGCTCGGCAAGCTCATGCTCGTCACGATGAATCCGACGCGCGGGAACAGCTCGCCCTGGTGATGCTCGACCTTAGCGACGATCCGCCTCGCCTGCGACCAACTCTCCGCCTGATAGCGAAAACTCTTGTAGCGCACCAAGGGCTTGCGGGAAGGCCTTCCCGGCGGGCGAAACAGGATGTCTTCGATCTCCAGCTCCAAGCTCTTGTTGGCCGGAATGCGAATGGCGTACTGTACTCCGCGTTCCTCCGAAGCCTCATAAACTTCCGGCTTCGCAAAGGCCGCATCGCCCCGGAAGGCGACCTGCTTGCCCGCAGCCTGTTGGCGCTCGATCTCCGGCAACAAGAGCTCATCCCAGTCCTCGGCGCTGTGCACGTTGCCTGGACGCAGCTTGGCAGCGAGGCAATCACCATGACCGTTGAACAAAAGCAACGGGTGGTAGCAGACCGACTCGAAGTGTCCGTTGTAGGCACTGCCTTCCTGTTGGCCATGGACCGGACTCTCGGTGGAGTCCAGGTCCAGAACGACCCGCTCGGCGTCGTCGAACGCTTCCGCTTGCCCGACCAGCTCTCGGTTCAGCGCCATCAGCCCCAGCAGGTTCTCTTCGCTCGCCAGCATCTCCGTCTCGAAGCCGTGCAGCGTCGAGGTCAAGGCCGCACCGCGATCCCAGATCTTCTGCGAACCGATCAGCCGAAACGTCGGATCGATCGAAACCCGCTCGGCGTCGTTGAGGTCCTCGTAGCCGGCGAGTCGGCTGTAAACCGACTGCCGCAACAGATCAGCGAGCGTGAACTGCTTGTTTGTGCCTTGCCGGGAGTCGCTGAGATGCTCGTCAATCAGTTCTCCGAGACCGAGCCGTTCGTCCAGTTCGCGAACCAAAATCAGGCCACCGTCGGAAGTGACGTGCGATCCCTGGAAATCGACTTTGAGAAGTCCATTGAAACTTAGCTGGAATGGCTTGGTTTGTTTTTCACCCATTGGGTGTTGGCCTCCATGGCGTCCTCATCGGGCGCTAGCCCCTATGAATAAAGACGCTCAAGGCCGCTGGAAGGTCGGGATGTCAAACATCAAATTGAAAATGCGGGAACAAGTCCTGACTTTGGCCTTGGCATAGCGGTGGATGGTTCGGGCCATAGCTATGTCACGGGTAGCTTCCGTGGTTCGGCCACCTTTGGCCCGGGGGAGACCAACGAAACCACCCTGACCAGTGCGGGTGGTATTGACATCTTTGTGGCCAAGTATGATGCCGCCGGCGCCCTGGTCTGGGCCAAGCGGGCCGGCGGCACAGGTAGTGACTTTGGCCGTGGCACAGCGGTGGATGGTTCGGGCAATAGCTATGTGACGGGTTTCTTCGGTGCTTTCGGTTCTGCCGCCGCCACCTTTGGCCCGGGGGAGACCAACGAAACCACCCTGACCTGAACTGACCGGGTCATAGGTAACACTTTATGCCAAGCACATAGGTAACACTTTTCGTCCGGGGTGGGGCTTGACGCAGGGAGCCCGGAGGGCGACCAGATCAAGTCCCACCCCCGGACGAAGGGCCCGCCGCTGGGCCCTTGCTCGGGCGCAACCGCCGCTCTCGTTCCTCGAATACTCCCAACTCATAAAAGGAAAACCACACTCGCCACACGCCCTCCTCGATCTCCTCCACCCCGACCCGCTCCCCGTTGAGTCCCTTGCCGACGAACACTCGTTGACGCCGCCAGCGAATCCGCCCATCCATCACGCGCCGCACCTGCATCGGCGCCGCATACTCCGGCTCGTCCACCCGCGACGGATACGCCCGCGCCGCGCCGTGATAACACTCACCAGGGGTTCGCAACTCCAGTCTCTGGTGCGGTCGCTCCTCGTTGTAGTCGCTGCGAAAGCCATCAAACGCCCGTTGCTGCGCTCGCAGATTCGCCGCTGGCGGCGCGGCGGTCTCTTGCTTCAGCGTACGGTGCATCCGCTCATGCCGCCCGTTCTGTTCCGGATGTCCCGGCTCGATCCGCTCGGGACAGATCCCCAACTTGATCCACCACACTGCCAGCCGCCTCAGCCCGTGCACCGCCAGGGTCGCAAACGGCGGCCCGTTGTCGGTGCGCATCACCCGCGGCAGTCCAAACTCTCGAAACGTCGCCTCGAACAACGGCCGAACATGGTCCCCGTCCGGTTTCGTCACCGCCTGGCACCGCAACAGGTAGCGGCTGGCCGCGTCCGAGATCGTTAAGGGATCGCAGCGCCGGCCGTCTTGGGTGCGAAACCAGCCTTTGAAGTCGGCGCACCAAACCTGGTTGGGCTGCTTGCCTGGCGTCAGTGGCAGCGGGGTCGGTGCGGCGCGGGGCCGGCGTCGTCGGGGCACGCTCAGACCGTGTCGTCGCAGCAGATTTCCGATCGTGCTCACCGCCGGCCATGCCACGTCGGGCTGCCTTCGCTGCAGCCGCGCCCTCAAGGTGACCGCACCTCAGCGACTGTGCTGCGCCCGCAGAGCGAGAATCTCTTGCTCGATCGCGGCCGCGGTCTGACCGGGATGGCGTTGCGGCGCCCGGGAGTGGTCCTGCAAACCTTCCCAGCTCTGCTGCTGGTAGCGCTGCAGCCATTTGTAGCCGGTCTTGCGGCTCACCGAGTAGCGCCGGCACAGCTCGGCCATCGACTCCTCGTCTCTTTCCCAGTCCACGATAAAATGGGTTCTCTCGTCTCGCACACAGGTCTCCTGCCACGGCATAAAGCATTCCCTCCCAGAAATGTTCTATGCCTCAAAGTGTTACCTATGTGCTTGGCATCATGTGTTACCCATGTGCCCGGTTAATACCGACCAGTGCGGGCCGTGATGACATCTTTGTGGCCAAGTATGCCCCGCCGCCGAATCAGAACCCGATAGCTAACGCCGGGCCCGACCAAACCCGCATCGCTACGAGCCCGAACGGTGCGGTGGTCACGTTGGACGGCTCCGGCTCGAGTGATGCCAATGGCGATCTGCTCACCTTCACCTGGACGGGCCCGTTCAGCACCATGGGCGGTGTCAGTCCGACGGTGACGATTCCGGGCGGTGTCCATACCGTCACCCTCACCGTGGATGACGGTCGCGGCGGAGTCGATACCGATACCGTCACCGTGACGGTGCGAGCGCTTAAGGTCTCGTCCAGCTCGCTCAGCTTCACCTTCGGCAAGGGTGTCGGTGCGTCGCAATCATTGTCGATCCGCAGTGTCGGAGGCCCGGTGAGCTACTTCATTGCGCATTCCAGGAACTGGCTACTGACGAACCCGGAGGGCGGCGAGTCCAACGGGGAAACCGACACGATCCAAGTGCTAGTCGATCCCGCCCTGCGTCCGGGCACCTACAGCACGAACATGATCATCCGCGGAAACGGGAACATCATGGCTCGTATCCCAGTGACCATGATCGTTCCGGAGGGTGGCGTGCCCGCGTACCCGCAGCTCCGGCTGCCCGACAACCCCGCTGTCGACGCTGCTGATTTCATTCCTCCGGGCGAGCCGGGCCATGCGATGGCGGGCAAATCGATCAGCCTGGTATCCACTTGACTCAGGTGACCCCAACATCTTGTAGTTGGGCTCACAGCGTCTTAGCGTCCCAATCGGCGACGATCGAGCGGTACGGCGTCGGCTCCACCGCCATGGCCTGCTGCACAAGGCGGTAGAAGAGCTTGCCCCGACTGCGTGATCTGCGCCGATTGAAGCGGAACACGAACTCGTCGAGATAGTAGTCCAGATGCTCGTGGCTGACCGCCCCCTGATGCGTGCCCAGCATCCAGCGCTTGAGTAGCGAGATCGCCAAGTGCACCCTCGGCAGTAGCTGCGAGGCCTGCTCGCGGCGGTTGTTAATCGAGATGATACGACGCTGGTAGTCCTTCTTCTTGAGCGGATCGTAGCCCGACCAGTTGTCGGTAACAACCACGCTGCCCGGCTCGACCGACTCCTCGACGAAGGGCATCAAACTGGCCGCCGAGGCGTTCTGAACGCGCTGCATGCGGATGCGCCCCAGCCCGGTGCCTCTCTCTTCCGCGGCGACTGCAATCAACGCTTTACGCTCGGTCTGCCGGCCGATTACCCCTTCTTCTTCAGCGCCCCAGTAGGTCTCATCGACCTCGACGAGGCCCGTCAATCGCTCCCGCCCCGGGCGCACCATCGCTCGCCTCAGCTTGTGCATCCAAGGCCAGGCGGTTTGGTAACTGCCCAGTCCCAGAACGCGCTGTAGACCCAGGGCGCTGGCCCCATTCTTCTGCGTGGTGATGGTCCACATCGCCCGGAACCACAGCCGCAGCGGCTTGCGTGTGTCTTGAAAGATCGTGCCGGCGGTGACGGAGGTTTGCCGCCCGCAGCGAGCGCATTCGAACCACACTTTGCGCACCGGCCAAGCGCGCTCATGCCCACACCTTGGACAGCGGAAACCCTCTGGCCAGCGCAAGGCGAACAGATAGTCGCGGCAAGCCTCCTCGCTCGCAAAGCGAGACTCGAATTCGAGTTGGTCGCGCGGGTAATCCTCCACCAGGCCCTACACTACATCTTGGGGTCACCTGAGTCAAGTGGATACCAAGCCTCGATCATTGCGGTCTTCGGCGAGGGCTTTGTGTCGGAAGGCGAGTTCCGTGCGGACACGGTGCCGCTGCCGACCAAGCTGGGAGGCGTGCGGGTGCTGTTTGACGGCACGGTGGCGCCGCTCTACCTGGTGACACCGGGCTTGATCCACGCACAGTTGCCGATGGGGTTGCGGGGGCCAACGGCGACGCTGCTCGTCGTCAGAGATTTCCAGAAGGCCGGCAGCAACCCGCAGGAGATCGAGATCAACGACTACTCCCCGGGCATCTTCACGTTGTCGCAAGACGGCGAAGGGCAGGGCATCGTCACGTTCTCCAATTCGCCCGACTTGGCCGCGCCGGTGGGCACCGTGGGCAACAGCCGTCCGGCCACGGCGGGCGATCACCTGACGATCTACGCCAACGGTATGGGCCCGGTAGATCCGCCGCTCGAGGAGGGCCACAACTCGTGCGAGCCCGATGGCGTCTGTCTGCCGGACGGATCGAACGTGGTGCTGCATCACACGACGATGACACCGGTGATCCGCATCGGGGGCTTCGAAGTGCCTGCGGAGAACATCCTGTTCTCGGGCTCATCGCCGGCCTCGGTGGGTGTGAACGAGATCGTGTTCGAGATGCCCGGCGGCATCCCGCCCGGTAGCGCCGTTCCGATCACGATCGAGATCGGCGGCGTCACCGGCAAGGCCGATGTGACGATGGCAGTCGAGTAGGGGGCAGTTCCACCGCAGGCCGGCTTGGAGTTCAGGGAATTCAGGGGGAGGCTGGACTGGACCCCTACGGCGAGGCCAAGAAATTAGGGACGGGTTGCAGTTGACTGAAAAAGCATAGCGAATCCAGCCCAATGGGGGCATGATCAAGTTAGCCGGGGAAGCGGAGGCGGGCTCTGCTGGAGAGCAACCCGCCAAGGAATACCCGGCCGCAGACTCATCGAAACGATGAGGGCGGGGTGTGCGCCTACTCAGGCCGCATCCCGCCTTGTGCTGCGCCATCGGATCGATAGATCTGCTCATGCCTTACGAAAACTCAGGCGGCGTCAGCCGCCTCTTCCCACAGCCGCTCATACTCTTGCGGCGGCCGGTAGCCCAGCGACGAATGCAATCGTGTGCGATTGTATTCCTGCTCAATATAAGCCCCGATCGCGGCCTGCGCCTGGGCCAAACTTTCATACTCGTTGCAGTTGACTTCCTCGCTTTTCAAAGTCTTGAAAAAGCTTTCCACGTACGCGTTGTCCTGCGGGCAGCCTTTGCGGCTCATCGATATCCTCGCGCCCGCTTGCCGCAGTGTGGCCACATAAGCTTCCGCAGCGTACTGCGAACCTTGATCGGAATGATGAATCCAACCCGGCGCCGGACGCCGGCTGCTCAACGCTTGGTGCAGCGCCGCCAGCGGCAATTCGGTTTTCAGGTTCGGACCCACGGCCCAACCCACCACGCGCCGCGAATACACGTCCAACACCACCGCCACATAGACGAAGTGGTTTCCCAATCGCACGTAGCTGAGATCCGAGCCCCACAGCTTGTTGGGACCCGTGGGTTGGACCTCGCGCGTCAGGTTCTCGTAACACCGCAACGAGTGCTTCGAATCGGTCGTTTGCGGAACGGTGCGGCGACGTCGCCGCAAGAGATTCTCTTCGCGCATCACCCGCTGCACGCGCTTGCGATTGACCAGTAGCTTTTGACGGCGCACCTGTTGGGTCGTCCGCCGGGTGCCGTAGGCCGGATGGTCCAAGGCGGCCTGGACAATGGCCTGCCGCAGTTCCCCGACCGGCTCGCGGTCGGGTTTGCCCTGGCGGTAGAGGCTGGCTCGCGCCAGCCCGCTCAAGCGGCACAAATCGCGTGCGCTCATGTTGCCTTGCCGCCTTGCGGCTCGTACTTCGTTAGCGACGCGCCGGTTCCACTGACGATGCTCGGCCGGCGCAGATCCTCGACACGCCGCAAGGCTGCGGACAAAAAATCAATCTCCCTGGCCTGGCGGCCAACTTTGCGTTCCAGCTCCGCGAGACGGGTCTGGGCTTCGCGGCCGGGCTCGACGCGGGCGCTGCCGCCCGGACGCCGTCCAGCGCCGGGAAAAGCTCCCTCGACGCCGTAGCGCTCGACTTGTGCCAGCCAGTCGTAGAGCTTTTCGCGCTTCACCTCGAGCTCGCGTGCTAGAGCCGAGCCCGACTCGCCGGCTTCGAGCCGCCGGACGGCCGCCAGCTTGAACTCCTTCGTGAATCGTCTTCGAGACAATTGAAGGCAGATAAAGTAAGAGGAGGACAATAACCTTGTGATGACAAAGAGAGCGCAGTTTATGAGTGTGTTGGTGGGTATGGTGTTGACCACAGCAGCGGCCGCCCCTCAGTCCCCCGGTGGCAGCGTAACCGTTGAGCTTGAGATTTCACCCGCGGCCCTAGCGGCGGCTGAGCAGTATCGCTCCACGCAACGCGTCTCGCATGAATCACAAGCCAGTCTGGGCGGTAAGATTCTCGCCCTGGCCGACAAAATCTCCGCTGCAGTTGCGGCCGGCGAGGACGCGGAGGTTGAGCGTCTGCGGGCGGAAGTGAAAAGGTTCGCGGCGGTGCTTGCGTCGATGGAGGGGCTCGACGATTCTTACTTGCAGGCCGTTCCGCTCGAGCCGGACGTTCAGGCAATGCTGGCGGCAGTGTTGATTGACTTCGTGGGACGGGAGGTTCTCACGGTTTTCCCTACGCCAGCACTTGTGGAGCGGCGGCAAGCCGAACGCGAGGCCCGTCGTGCCGTCGACGAAGAGGCGCTTGTCGAGGTGCGCCGTCCCAGGCGCCTGCCCGTGCCGTCGGGCCCGGAGAGTGAGCGATGACCCGCGCGCAGTCGTTGCGCGTTGGGCGCCTCAGAGAAGCGGTTCGAGCACTACGGGTCGCGGCCGTTGTCCTTCTGTGCACCGGGGCGGCTGTGGCGCAGGAACGGGTTGAACTGACCCCGGCAGAGCGGATCGACTACCACCAACGGATAGAGCGGGCACGGCAAGCGCAGATCACATCGCTTTCGAAGCAGGTTGCCGCACAACAGCAAATCAGCGCCGGATATCAACAGGCGTCGCAAGGGTTGCTCGCGCTGCTCGCGGGCTGCTCTAGAGGCTATGGGGTGACGTCAGGGTCCGTGCCGGACCGCTCCCTGACGGTCACGGGTCGGTTGCTTAGAATCCGTCACAAAATAACCTTGTCAATCTAGGGTCTTGCGGGGAAGGAGCGTGTAGTTCCACTCCCCGTGAAACTTGTCTCGGCGCAGCTTGAGGGCCGCCATCTGCTGGTGGGTGATCTTGATGCCGGTCGGATAACTGCCCGTGTCGAGTTCGGCATGGACTTGCAATCCCGTTCGCGTCGTCGTCGCGGCGATCAGATTCACGATCACCTCATGGCTGATCAGCGGCTTGCCGCGCCAGTTCTGACTGATGTAGGAAAACAGCCGGTGCTCAATCTTGTTCCACTTGCTGGTGCCGGGCGGGAAGTGACACACCGCGATCCGCAGCCCGGTTTCGTCCGCCAGCTTCTGCAATTCCAGCTTCCACCGCCGCGGACGCGAGCCATTGCTGCCGCCCGCGTCGGCGGTGATCAGCAAGCGCTTCGCCTGCGGATAAGCGGCCTGCCCCATCGAGCGCCACCAGCGGCGGATCGTCTCGACCGCAAACGCCGCCGTGTCATGATCCACCCCGACGCTGACCCAACCCCGGTTGCGCGCCATGTCATAGACCCCGTAGGGCGTGGCCCGGCCCAGTTCGGGAATCGGAAAATCATGCACCCGCACCTTCTCCGGATCACCCTTCGGCCGTAGCTCCCGCCCGTTGTTTTTGAAATCTCCCACCAGTTCCCGCTTCTTCGTGTCGACCGAGATGGCGGGCTGGCGGTGAGCCAAAAAACGCTTCACCTTGCGGTTAATCTGTTCAAACTGAGCGTTGCGGTCGGGATGCTTCGTTCCTTCTTTCGTCTTGCGGTTGGCTTGCAGGCGGTAATCCAGCTGGTGCAGCAGCTCGGCCACCATGCGATGACTCGTTGGGTGGCCCCTCCGTTCGAGTTCGGCGGCTAGCTTGCGGACACTTTTCAACGTCCAGCGCAGGGGGGATTCCGGATCGCCGCGCGTGAGTGGCTCGACCAGCCGCTCCAGCTCGCTCTTGAGAGTGGGGTCTTTCGTGACGCTTCGCTTGCGCCCGCCGCCCCGACGCCGGATGCGGCCGGGCGGAGGCCCAGCGGGCTCGGTTAACTCCTGGCGGCCACGGGCAATGACTTGCCGTGAGACCCCGGTCGCTCGGGCCACTGCCGAGATGCCGCCGCGCCCCAGGGCCAAGCTTTCCGCGGCCACCAGCAGCCGCCGCGAACGTTCATCGAGCACCCCTCGCAGCGCCTCATAACGACGCTTGATGGCTGCCGGCTCGCTCACCCTTCCAGAGTAAGTGAAAACAATTCTAGATGCAAATGTTATTTTGTGACAGTTTCTTAGCCTGAGAAGTAGTCCTTGACCTTCTCGAGAATCCCCTTATCACGCGGCTGGTTGTCGGCGGGAAGGATATCCATCAACTCCTCGAATAGCTTCTTCTGCTGGCGAGTCAGCTTCTCGGGCACGGAGACGTGAATGTGTATCAGCAAGTCGCCGCGCCGCCCGCTGTTGACATAGGGAACGCCCTTGTGCCGCAGCCGGAAGCGGGAGCCGGTTTGCGTGCCGGCCGGGACTTTGAGGTTGTGCTCGCCCTGCAAGGTCGGTACCGTCAATTCCGTGCCCAGCGCTGCCTGCGCGATGTTGAGAGGCATCTCGCAATGTAGATCGTTGCCGTCACGCTCGAAGATGGGATGCTCGTGAACCCGCAGCAGCACGTATAGGTCACCAGGAGGCCCGCCTTGCGTACCGGCCTCGCCTTCGCCGCTGAGCCGTAGCCGGGTGCCGCTGTCGACTCCGGGTGGAATGTTGACCTTCAGCTTGCGTTGCCGGCGCAGGCTTCCCGCGCCGTTGCAAGCGCGGCAGGGCTTGTCGACCACTTGGCCCTCGCCCCGGCAAGAGGAGCAAGTCCGGCCGACCGAGAAGAAACCCTGCTGATAGTACACTTGCCCGCGGCCTTGGCAGGTCGGGCAGGCTTTGGGTGTCGATCCGGGCGAGGCGCCGGAACCGCTGCACTCGCCGCACGCTTCGGTACGAGGGAACTGGATCTCGGTGTTGAGCCCGAAGACGGCGTCTTCGAAATCAATCTCCAGATCATATTGGAGGTCCGAGCCCCGCCGAGCCCGGCTGCGCCGCTGTCGGTCACTACCACCGAAGAGGTCTCCAAAGCCAAAGAAGTCACCGAAAATATCGGCGAAATCGCCGAACTGCGAGGGATCGAAACCGCCCGCCATACCCGCGACGCCCTCGTGCCCGAAGCGGTCGTAGGTGCTGCGCTTCCGCGGGTCGCTCAGGACGCTGTAGGCCTCGGCGGCGAGCTTGAACTTATCCTCGGCCTCGGGGTTGTCGGGGTTACGGTCAGGATGGTACTTGAGCGCCATCTTGCGATAGGCGCTCTTGACCTCCTGCTCACCGGCGTCCCGGCCAATGCCGAGCAGTTCGTAATAGTCGGGCTTTTCCACGGTTTCGGTATTTCGCAAAAGAGCGGATCTCCAGCTCCGGCGTCAGGCCGGGCCCTCTGTCGCATCGTCGTCGATTAGCACAGTCAAGGGGCGCTTCGAGGACCCTTCCGCTACTCCTTGACGGCTACTTTCACCATTGCCGGACGCAGCAAGCGGTCCTTGAAATGGTATCCACGCTGGTAGACTTCCAACACCGTCTGATCGTCTTCGTCTGTTTCCGCCGGCTGCTTGTCGACCGCGTGATGCACGTGCGGATCGAACTTGCCGTCTTCCTCGACAGGCTTCAGCCCAGCGCGTGTGAAGACATCGAACATCGCCTTGTAGACCAAGTCCAACCCTTTGCGAACCTCGTCGTCGAGGCTTTCGCTTGCCAGGGCGCGTTCGAAGTCGTCGGCCACCGGCAGCAAAGAGCGGACGGTATCCATGGCAGCGTAGTTGTGGGCCTCTTCCTTCTCGCGCACGAGCCGCTTGCGAAAGTTGTCGAACTCAGCCTGCGCCCGCTGGTAGCGGTCGAGCAACTCGGCTTTTTCCGCGACGGCCTGGTCCCGCTCGGCGATGGTCTGCTCGAGTTCCGAAGCTGGCTCGGCAGCGGCTGGGTCGCTCTCGGAATCGCTCTGGGGATCGTCCTGGGGTTCGCTCTGGGAATCACTCTGGGGGCCTTCGCCCGCAGGGTCTGCCGTCTCTTCGGCAACGGGTTCAGCGGCGGCAGCCTCGACCGTCGATTCCGTTTCGGAATCGGGTTCTGGCGCAGCCGTTTCTCCCGCTGGTGTGTCGTTCTCGATGTCTTTCTCTTGTGCTTCCAGCATCGCTTCTTGTGTCACTTTCATGGTAGCAAACCGCCTTCAGACTCCCATCGGCGGACGCTGCCCGGAAGCGTAGGCGGCCTTTTGAGGCCTGTCCAAGATACGTGCGAGTCGCGTCGCGGACACGGCATGCCCCTACATGTCTGACGATGGGACAGAGGACAAATAGAGAAAGAGCCGGCGGACTACGCGTTCAACTTCGAAGGGTACGAACCGTACTCCACATGGACTTCCATGTGCTCGATCGAAACACCCCCTGCCATGAGGCCCGGCCGCTCGTCCAGCGAGATCTCGAGAACGTTGCGCCCCTTGCGCGGCAAAACGCGGCTGAGGTGAAATTCGAGCATTTGCCCTTGATACGGCGCCACGTGCCATGAGAAGTCCCGCAGACACGTCTCGTCCGCCAGCGACTTGCCGTTCAACAAGACGGTCAAACGGTCGGCGCTGACGAGGTTGTTGACCTGTAGCTGCAAGCGCACTTGCCGGATGCGGCCCGGCGACCCCTCGATATCGTCCGCAATCGTGAAAGGGATCTGATAACGCTTGTCCCGCTGGGCTTCGGGGATCTTGAGCGGCAGGGTGGCGTCGTAGCCCAACTCGACGGCTCGTTCCGAGCGCAGCCGCTGCACGTAGCGCTTGCTTCCCTCTTGGATCAAATCAGGGTCGTCCAGCTCCGCTAAGATGCGCCGCTGGGTGTCGTCCAGGGGCCAGCGCATGAACCAGGCATAGATGCCGTCGACGTCGCGTGCCCAGTGGTTGGCGACCACGGCGCGGGCGGTCTCCGCGTCCGGATAGACCCGCACCGGCGAGCCGCTCGCTTCGTCCTTCACGT
The DNA here is from genome assembly GCA_965261065.1 of Bryobacterales bacterium. Taxonomy (GTDB): domain Bacteria; phylum Acidobacteriota; class Terriglobia; order Bryobacterales; family UBA6623; genus JAKZVK01. The sequence continues at coordinate 2,927,251 of OZ253444.1, forward strand.
AGGGCTGGAGCATGCCGTACACAGAGATGTCCTTCGCGTGGGCCGCCTCCACGATCCACTCGATGGGCATGTCGGGGTCCATCGTGAAATCGAGATAGAGCAACGGAACCACGAAATCCACCAGCCCCTCGTTGAGCCAAGTGCGGACATCGAGCCCCCGCTCCCGGCACATCGCTTCGGTGGGATAGACGCGCGCGCCGACTTGGCCGGGCTTCCCCGCCCGCCCGCGCACCATGCGCGAAATCCGCCGCACGTAGTCGGTGAGAACCGGCGTATACTCCTCGACGTCTTCCGGGCGCAGGCACAGGGGCATGCCTCCGGGTGCCGCCGCAAAGTCCAGCTCGACGCCTTCGACCTCGTAGGCTGTCGCCAATTCTTCGAGCACCGCGAACTGGTGATCGCGCACCTCCTCGTGCGCCATGCCGCGGCCTTCGGAGACACGGAACTTCGGGTTCATGCCGCCGTAGCTCGACATGCGCATGCTGGCGAAGAACTCCATGCCCTTGTCGTGCGCGCGGTCGATCAATACCTTGAGGGGGTCGAGACCGCGGTCAATCAGGCTCTGCATGTTCTGCCAGACACGCCAGTACGGGGCCTGCTCGAAGGGCTGGATGTCGGCGCCAAAGCGCATGCCGACTTTCGAGGGGTGAAACAGGCCGTCGCCGCGCTCGACACCGTAGATGAACGTGTCGACCGCCGTTCCCGCGACCTCGTCGATGGGGCGCCAGGCGTCTTCCATCGTCATCGGTGGCTCGAAGACGAACAGATAGTAGTGGCGGGCGTCGTTGAAGTAGATCGTGCGGCGCTTGCGCCCCGTGGCGGCCTGCCCCGAAGAGACCTGCGGGCCCCCCTGCGCCGATGCACCCGAGGCAACGCTCGCGCCGGATGCCCCGGTAACCCCTTGAATGAAGTTCCGCCGCGTGACGGCCATCTTGTCCCTCCCGCTCTTGAGGAGTCGAGTTGCTACTAAGTAGCGTATTTCAGTAATGCGGTCATGTTTCGCTTTGAAATGTAGGGGCACGGCATGCCGTGCCCGAGGCCACCAGGATGCCAGATGCCTCTGTCAGCTACGCGACCGAACTTGTGAAACGCTGGACTAAGGCTCGTCGCCGGTCGCGACGTCTTTGCGCGGGGTGCCTGTGGCCCCCCCCAATTCGACCTTGGCGCCCGCTTTGATCAGCCCGCCCTCGCTGGGCCCCTGGAAGAAGGTGAATCCGGGACGGTCGTTCCACGACCACGGGCCGCCCAGGATCTTACCCGCGGCCAGGGTGTCATCGTGGACCTTGGTGATCAGCTTCTTGTATCGCGGGTCACTTCGTTCCCAGCCCGTGAAGCTGCCGATGTCGCCGCTGGCGGCAAATACGACGTCGACCCCGGGGACGGCGGCGATCTTGCCGGCGTTGGCGACGCCGGCTTGCGTCTCAATCATGATGATCAGCATGATATTGTCGTTGGCGGTCTCGCGGTAGTCGCTCCCCCACAGCTTGCCGTACTGGCCGCCACCGCGGCTGCGCCGTCCCATTGGCGGGTACTTGGAGTACAACACCGCGCGTTCCGCCTCCTCGACCGTGTCAACCATGGGGACAACGATGCCGAGGGCCCCGATATCGGTCGCCTTCTGGAGGTCGCCTTCGGTCGCGTCGGGCACGCGGATGAACGGAACCGCCGGCGCGCCTCGGCAGGCCCAGATCATCTTGGCGACGTCGTTGTACATCAGCGGGCTGTGCTGCATCTCGATCCACAGATAGTCGAAGCCGGCGTTGGCCATGGCGCAATAGATCTCCGGGTCCGACGTGTAGACGGTGCCGCCGACGACTTGCTTGCCTTCCATCAGCTTCTTCTTCGCGGTGTTGTACATGCGCACCCCCTGCGCCGGGAGCGCGGGGGTCAACAGAAGGCACGCCAGGGCGGAAACCGCTGTGGATAAGACCACTCGTCTGATAGTCATGAACCTCTCCTTGGTTTGATGGCTGTGGGTCGGCCGGAGTCCGGCAAGAATCGACCACTGCCACTATACACGGCAGAGCCGATTCCGTGTTTTGTGATGGACTCAGAGTGAGCCTTCGTAGTCTCGACTGGCCCCCCGCCCAGGCCATGCGCTCAAGCGAACTAGGGCCACAACCCGGACAGTTCAATCTTCGCGATCTCGATGATCGCTACCACAAGCAAGAAGAGAAGGAAGAGGCGGGTGATGAGGTGTTCGAGGGGTTGGCCCCGCTGAAGCGGCTAGAGCCGAGGGGCCGCCGCCACCGCTCGGCCTGCTTCGAAACCCGGACCTCGCACAAGGTGGCGGGTAGGTCTCTCATCTGCTTCCGTTCGCGGTGGTTCCCGCAGATACAGTCTTGCGGCGGGCCGGCCGGGGCCTCGCAGACCAGAAGCCCGTGATCGACCATATGAGCCGTACGCCCGGTTCCGGGGTCGTGCTCCGAGCCCACGTGCGAGCCTCGAATGCCGCATATCGAGGACCCGGTGCGTACCGCGTATGAGCTCGTTCCCATTAGTCTGTTCATGAAGATTCGAACCCTCCCTCTAATGAGGCCGAGGATGCTGTTTGAAGCTCGCCGGTCGATCTGGAAACTCTCCAACTCGACTTCCGTGCCGGAGCCGATATTGATGACCGAAGGGCCGGAATCCAGGTCCTCCAGGCGGTCGTCCACCAACACACGGGCGCGACCGCGGGGGCCGGTGCGAATGAAGTCGCCACGACAGAGCCTTGTTCCTCGTGGGGCGGGCTTCCAACCGCGGGGGTCGTCTTTCGAGGCTACCTCGACGCGCTGATAGGTGCTCGTGAGCGTGGCGATCGGCTGGCTCCCGTCCGCGCACGTCTGGGCAAGAGGACGACATGCCCGCAGCACGTCCGCCCTGAGTTGCGTGCCCTTCTCGACGGGCCGCGGACCTCCTCGCGGCTTTCCGTTTTTCACGTCATTGCACCATTGGCGATGGACCTCGCGGTTCTCGGTCCACCAGCTCGCGCTGTTCCCAGGGATACTCCGCCCCGCGCACCCGAAGGTGCGATAGTCGCGGGCCTGTTGAACACCCGTGTCGGCGTAATCGTCGCACTCGGGATGGGTCTTCTGTGCCTGCGCGGCGAACGGTGCGGCGAGCAGCATCATGACCAAAGTGAAGCCACCGAGGGAGCGAGCGAGTTTCTTCGTCATCGGAGTCTCCCTTCGTCTCTTGACGATATCTAAAAGGTCTAGCCCCCGGGGTCTACCCTTCGCCAGCCCCGCGATCTTGGGATCCTTCGTATTCTAACTCCTGGCTCTGCTCTGGGCGGGAGGGGGTCACTTCCTAGAAACCTTATCACGACTCCCTCCTTTTGCCACACACTCCGTGTACAATCTGATTTGCTCGGCGGATAGGCCAGCCGCTAACCCCACGAGCGCCAAACTTCCACCAACCCAATCCAGAGGTTGACGAAGCCCATGCCGGAGACGCCGCCTCGCAGGTAGGTGCTCAGCCACAGCGGGCCCCATTCGGGCGTCAGGCTAAAGAAGTAGTTGTTGTCCCAGAAGTGCGTCCACGGCAGCACCACCAGGACCAGACCCACTTCGAGGCAAAACAGGATGAAGATGATGTGCATCAGCACGTTGCCGCGCGGACGCTGCGGCTCGGGCCTCGCTCGTTCATCTCCAGGCTGGAACAGAACGCTTCCCATCGTCGTCTATCCTGCCTCCGGGGCCTGTACCGGAACGAGCAGCAGTGCGAGTTGCCGGTCGACTTCTGTAACCCGCGCCCCGAAGCGAGCGCACGCCGCCACCGGCTCGAAGCTCAGGCGGTGAAGCGGCGTTGGGCCCCAACGCTCGAGCGCCCGCAAGTGGACGGGCGAGCCGTAGCCCTTATTCGAGGCGAGACCGTAGTCGGGGTAGACCTCGTCCCACTCGGAAACCCAGCGATCTCGCGCGACCTTGGCGACAATCGACGCCGCCGCGATCGAACGGCTGGTCGCGTCACCGCGGATGATGGAGCGTTGTGGAAGGTCGAGGTCGAGGCGCATGGCGTCCACCAGCAGGGCATCCGCGGAGGGGTCGAGCCCCAACACGGCCTGGCGCATGGCTCGCCGCGCCGCTTGATAGATATTGAGACGATCGATGCCCGCGCTGTCAACCGCCGCGATCGACACCGCCACGGCGCGCTCGTGGATGAGGCCGCTTAATCGCTCACGCTTGGCGGGGTCGAGTTGCTTGCTGTCGTTGAGCCCGCGGATGGGGCGGTCGGCATCGAGGATCACCGCCGCGGCGACCACGGGACCGAAAAGGCAGCCGCGGCCGACTTCGTCGACGCCGGCTATGTGAACGTGGCCGTCGGCCAAGAAGACGTTTTCGAGGCGCCGGTGCGGACGGCGCGGCGGGGAAGCCTCGGAGCGTTTCGAGCGGGCAGGCAAGGCTCTATCCCGTCGCAGCCGTACGGCTATCCCTTTTTCTTCAGGTCGGTGCGGGCTCGTTCGCGCAAGCGTGCGGCGCGACCGCGGCGAGCCCGTAGATAGTAGAGTTTCGCACGGCGGACGCGCGCCCGACGCACCGTCTCGATGCTGCTGATGACCGGCGACTGGATCGGGAAGATACGCTCGACGCCCACGCCGAAGCTGATCTTGCGGACCGTGATCGTCTCGCTCATCCCCGTGTTGTTGCGTGCGATCATGACGCCCTCGAACGCCTGTATGCGCTCTTTATCGCCCTCTCGGATACGGACGTTGACTCGAATCGTGTCGCCGGGCTCCGGCACGGTAACATCGTCCTTCTTGTGGGTGTCGTAGATCTGTTGCAAAGCCTTAGTGATCATTTTTCTTCTCCGTCATGACGCAACACGCGAGGCGATCTCTTCCAGCAACTTGCGATCTTCCTCGTTCAACACGCCCTGCTCCAAGAGCTCGGGCCGGTTGCGCGCTGTTTTCTCCAAAGCGGCCCGCCGCCGCCAGCGGCGGATCTCTTCATGATTGCCGCTCAACAAAATCTCCGGCGCTTTCCAGTGGTGGAAGTCCGCCGGCCGCGTGTACTGCGGGCAGTCAAGAATGCCCAGCCGCCCGCCCGCGTCCGGCTGAAACGACTCCCGCCGGGCCGATGCTTCGTTGCCCAGCGCGCCGGGGACGAGCCGCGCGATACAATCCACCACGATACCGCACGCCCACTCACCGCCGCTCAGCACGAAATCGCCGACCGACAACTCCTCGTCGGCCAGGTGCTCCGATACGCGCTCGTCCACGCCTTCGTAACGGCCGCAGATAAACGCGATCTCATCGTAGGCCGCCAACCGCGTGGCATCGGCCTGGGTGAAAAGGCGGCCCTGGGCGGAAAGCAGCACGGTCCGGGTCTTCTTACCCGTTTGTGTCCTCGTCCACTGCTCGCGAATCTTCTCCAACGCCAGAAACACCGGCTCGATCTTGATGACCATCCCCTCTTCGCCGCCGAACGGACGGTCGTCCACCGTGCGATGCCGGTCGAAGGTGAACTCCCGCAGGTCGTGGTAGCGGATGTCGATTCGCCCGGCGTCGAGAGCGCGCTTTACAATCCCGCAGCCGAAGGGGCCTTCGAAAAACTGCTCGAACAGAGTGAGGACGTGGAACACCATCTCACGGATTCAGGTCCTCTAACCCTTCAGGCAACCGCACTCGAATCTTCCTTCCTTCCACATCGACATCCCGGCAGATCTCATCGACCAGAGGAACCAATACTTCGCGCTCCCCCGAGCGTACTTCCAACAACAGCGGCCCGCCCGGCTCGAGTACGTTGGTCACCTCACCGATCGTTCGCCCGCCCTCCTCTGCAACGACCTCACAACCGACCAGGTCGCCAAGGAAATACTCACCGTCGGGCAGCGCGGCCAGATCAGCTTCGGGAATCTGTACCTCGTAGCCTCGCAGGGTCTCCGCGTCGCTGATCGAGTCTACGCCGGCCAGCTTCAGGATCACGCGGCCCTTGTGACGCCACGTCTTCTCAATCACTGCCTCGCGGCGTTCACCGGCAGAGCCAACCAGCAAGACCTCCCGCGTGGTCTCGAAGCGCTCGAGAGAATCGCTCAGGTCGTCCGCCGCCACTTCGCCGCGATTCCCCCGCGGTCGAATGATGCGGGCAATGGTTACGAACCCGTCACCGTCACCGTCCCCGCCACGTTTCTCCGGCACGTCTCTCTGAAACGGGTCTCTGCTTACTGTTCGAGGATTTCCAGCGTGTAGCGCTTCTTGAGCTTCATCCCTGCCGCGCCCAGCAGCGAGCGGATCGATTTGGCGGTACGTCCCTTCTTGCCGATGACCTTGCCCAAATCGGTCGGGTCGACCTGCAACTCCAGCACCCGTACCTGCTCGCCCTCGACGGCCCGAACCGAAACCCCTTCGGGCTTGTCCACGAGAGCCTTCGCAATCAACTCGACCAATTCGACGATGGGATCCTTCGCGTCTTCCACAGCCAACCTCCCGTCGACAGCGACCTAGAACCCGACACCTTCGCTTGGGCTTTCGCGAGTGCGACAGGTACCAGGATCGCGAGGGCGGTCTCAGCGCCGGGGCACCACCAGGAGCCTATTAGCGACATTATATCAGGAACTTAGCTACTCGCCTCAGCCTCCGGGGATGGGCTCTCTTCAGCCGCGGGGACTGCTGGCGCGGCCTCCGCCTCTGCCGGCGCCTCTGCCGGTGCTGTCGCCTCAACCGGCTCTACCGGTGGCTCGACCGTCTCTGCCGGTGCCTCGACCGTCTCTACCGGGGCCTCTACCGTCTCTACCGGGGCCTCTACCGTCTCTGCCGGGGCCTCTACCGTCTCTGTCGTCGCCCTGGCCGACTCTGGCGCTCCCTCTGCCGTCTCGGTCGCAGTCGATGATTGGTAAGTCGCACCTCCTTTCTCTTGATAGGCCAGCAGCCGTTGCACCGTGCTGGAGGGCTGAGCGCCGTTACCGCGCCAGAACGCGATTCGCTCCTCCTTCAACGACAGGGTGATCGGGTGTGTGGTCGGATTGTAATGTCCGACAATCTCGATGTTCTTGCTGTCCCGCGCGCGGCGCTTGTCGATGACAACGACGCGGTAGGCGGGTTTCTTCTTGGCTCCTACACGGGCCAAGCGGATAGCCAACATAATTCCTCCGTCAAAAAACTGTGTACTGGCGGTTTCCTCCGGGACCTGTTTGCCCGGAAGCGGAGTGCGGACGCGAGCCGCCCTCCTGTCAAGATCGCAGCATGGACTCCAGGTTCAATCCCCCGAGTCCGCCTCGGCGCTTCCCTTTCTTGCCCCCGCCCGTAATCGAGCGCATCATGCGCCGCATCTGACGATATTGTCGCAGAAGCTGGTTGACCTCTTGCACGGTGGTGCCGCTCCCGCTCGCGATGCGGCGTCGGCGGCTGCCGTTGATGATCTCGTGCTTGCGGCGCTCCTTGGCCGTCATCGAGCTGATGATGGCCTCGATGCGGGTGAGGTTCTTAGGGTCGACCTGGGCGTCTTTGAGCTTCTCGAGACCGCCCATCTGCGGCAGCATCCCCAGAATCGACTCCAGCGGCCCCAGTTTCTTCAATTGCCGAAGCTGGCTGCGGAAGTCCTCCAGCGTGAACTCGTTGTCGAACACTTTCTGCTGGAGTTCGCGCGCCTGCTTCTCGTCGATGTTCTCCTCGACCTTCTCGATGAACGACAGCATGTCGCCCATGCCGAGGATGCGCGAGACGATGCGGTCGGGGAAGAAGGGCTCGATGGCGTCGGGCTTCTCGCCCGTCCCGACGAACTTGAGCGGGCAGCCGGTCACGTGGCGGATCGAGAGCGCCGCGCCGCCGCGGGCGTCGCCATCCATCTTGGTGAGCAGTACCCCGCTGAGACCCAGACGCTCGTGAAACTGCGCCGCCGATTTGACCGCGTCCTGACCGGTCATGGCGTCGGCGACAAAAATAATCTCGCTGGGGGTCAGCTCACTCTTCAACTGTTCCAGTTCGGTCATCAAGTCGTCGTCGATGTGCAGCCGGCCGGCGGTATCCACCAGCACGACGTCGCAGCCCGCTTGCACGGCTTCCCGCCGCGCCGACCGCGCCAAAGCAAGCGGCTTTTCCTCGCCGGGCGCGCCCTCGTAGATCGGAAGGTTGATTTGTTTGGCGAGCACGCGCAACTGCTCGCGCGCCGCCGGCCGGTAGACGTCCACCGAGACCACCAGCGGCCGGTGGCCGTTTTTCGAGAGCCAGCGCGAGAGTTTCCCCGTGGTAGTCGTCTTGCCAGAGCCCTGCAAGCCGACGATCAGAAAAACACTCGGCGGGCTGCTCGAGAAACGCAGCTTCGATTCAACCGTGCCCAAGATCGCAACCAGCTCGTCGCGAACGATCTGGACGACCTGCTCGGTGGGCGAGAACGACGTCAGAACTTCCTGCCCCAACGCCTTCTCGCGGATGGCGTCAATCAACTGCTTGACGACCTTGAAGTTGACGTCGGCCTCGAGCAGCGCCAGGCGGATCTCGCGCAGGGCGTCCTGGATGTTCTGCTCGGTGAGCTTGCCCTCGCCGCGCAGGTTCTTGAAGACACGCTGCAGCTTGTCCTGGAGATTGTCGAACATGGGACGATACGCAAAAAGACCGTCGAGAGTCGATGGTGCTCGTCTCTCGCGGCCCTACGTTCTATTGTAGAAGGGTGGGGAAAATGCGTCAAACGGTAGTGTCTCAGTCTGTCAACGCCCAATAGAAATGTCCCCCTCGGTAGCTCGATAGAAGTGTCCCCTTGTGTTTCTTGTTCGTAGGAGAGATATCGTCGTCGTCGGGGCTGTGGAACTGTGGGAATCGCGTAGCGATTTCCAAGGGGCGGTGGGAAGGGTGGAAAACCATCCACCGCTCCTCGAACCCGGTACTGCTGCCTCGAGAGATTTTCCACGCTTTCCATCCGACCCGGCATTTCCACAGCCTTCTTATGTATTCGCAGCCCGTTTTTTCCGTAACACAGCTCGCCGCCAGGGGTGGTCCGCCGCCGGCTTGCGCCCGCCCCCCGGACGCTGCTGTGGTGCTGGCTTCGTCCGCAGCTGTGGCGTCGGCGTGGCGATCACGTCGTGCTCGATCTCGTGCCCGTCAAACCTCACCTGCAAGCTCTCATCGCGCCACTGTTGGACCGTCACCCGTGCCCCCGCCCCCACGCCCTGGTTGCGTTTCGGCTTCAACTGCAAACAACGATTCTCGAAACGCACCACCCGGTCGTTGCTCACCACGCGTTCGTACTCGCAACAGAACACCCCTCGCAGCTCGGTGCCGCGGGGGAGCGCCTGGTGAAAGTCCGCTCCCGCCGCCGGCTCACAGGCGAAGCGCTCGTTGTGCTCGGCCAAATACTCCTCGTCGAGATAACGGTTCGCCGCCTCGTACTCGACGATCCCGCGCAGCCGCATCTTCTTGATCAGGCGGTCTTGGTGCGTGCCGTGATGGCGCTCCACTCGGCCCTTGGCTTGCGGCGAGGAAGCCGCCATGATCGTAATGCCGAGCTTGGCACACATGCGCCCGAACTGCGTCTCGGGCTTGATGCCTGCCAGCGCTTCCCGCGACGTCGGCTGGCGCTGGTAGACGTTTTTCCAGTCGCAGTACAACGCCTTGGGAACGCCGTGTTGACGCACCCAGGCTGCGAGCAGATCGGCCGCGGCCCAGGTCGTTTCCTGGTCCGAGAAACGGCACAGCGCCACACCGGTCGCGTCATCGACGAAGTTCATCAGACAGGCTTTCGGGCCGCGTTCTTCCAGCCAGTGGTGGTGCGAACCGTCGAGTTGAATCAGCTCGCCGAAGTGCGCTTTGCGTTGGCGCCGGGTGCGATGCGGTTGGCGCTTGCGACGGCGGCTCCACAGACCCGCGGCGAGCATCCAGCGCCGCAGTGTTTCGCGCGGCACTTCCAGGCCGTGGTCGGCTGCCAGATGTTCCGACGCCAGCGTCGGCCCGAAGCGCTCGTGCCCCTCGCCCGCATAGTTCTCGCGCACCAACTCGAGAACCTGCTGGCGTCGCTTCTGATCGGCTCGGTTCGAAGCACGGCCGACGTTACCGTGCACCAAAGCCTTGGCCCCGCCCGCACGGTAACGCTTCTTCAGACGCTTCGCATGGCGGTAGCTGACCTCCAGCAGCTCGGCGGCTTCGGTCAACTTCAGTTCCCCTCGTTTCACTCGGCTCAGCACTTCGCCGCGCCTCAACTCCTTGGCACTCATCCATGTCCTTCCCACTCTCGGCTCCTCCTTCGGAGCCTCAGAGTAGGGGACATTTCTATTGGGCGCTCAAGGGGACATTATCATTGGGCTTCAACAACGGTAGTGTCTCAGTCTCAACTTCACCCGTTCCACATGCTTCCCGCGGCGGCACTCACGATGTAGGGGCACGGCATGCCGTGCCCGCCCGTCGACCCTGCCCTGCGGGGGGTGCCCCACCAAGAAATCGTCTGCACTTTCCGGCGCCCTGCGGCGTCTGTTTACAATAGAGGCATTCGAGAGGTAGAGCTATGTTCAAACTCCGCCGCCGTGGGTTTTCGCTGATTGAGTTGCTCATCGTCATCGCGATCATCTTGATCATCGCGGCGATCGCGATCCCCAGGATCAGCCGCGCGCGCATGGCCGCGTTCGAGATGGCGGCCATCCGGACGCTGAGCACGGTCAACACCGCCCAGGTGATGTACTTCTCCACCTACGGACGCTACGCCACCAGCCTGAACGAGCTGGGTCCACCCCCGGGGAACTCCGGCGTGTCGCCCGACTCCGCGGATCTGGTTCCCGAGGACTTGGCGATGGGCATCAAGTCCGGCTACGTCTTCACGATGGTGGGAACGCCGGGCGGCTACACGATCAATGCCGACCCGCAGACCTACGACGTGACGGGGTCGCGGTCGTTCTACACCGATCACAACAACATCATCCGCAACCGCTACGCCAACGAGTCGGCCAGCGGGAACGACCCCGAGATTAAATAGCGGCCGCGCCGCGGACCAGCCTTCGAACGGATATGAACGACTTCGGCAGAAGTGCAGCTTTGTGCTCGATCATCGCGATCGGGTGGAGTCCGCTCTATGGCGACCAAGAGGCAGGCAATACGCCGCACGTCCGGGCAAGCGAATACGGGCGGTGCTATGCCAAATCGATACCCCACGAAAGCTACGGAAGCCAAGGCGTGACGAAGGTCTTTCGTGTTGGCAAGCAGAAGGACGTCCTCTTGCACGTCTACCCGTGGTTCGGCCAATCGATCCATCTGGCGTGCAACGTTTCGGATTCCAAGACGCCTGTGGGCGTCTCGGTCGTGCGATTCGGGCCCTGGGCGCGGGGGCGTCAAGCTAGAGAAGATCACTTGGCCGTTGGCTTCTATTTCAAGGGCACGAAAGTGAAGGAATACTCGACCCTCCGAATCGCGGGAACGCCGGACAACGTGAGCGCCTCGGTCTCTCACTACACGGTCATTGACGAGGTGATCGGATTCCGGTGGCTCCGTGCCAACGAGTACGCCTTCGACGTTCGAACGACGGATGGCAGAACTCTATCGTTTGATCCGGTCACGGGAGAAGTACGCCAGTGATGACGACGCTAGCGGCTGCCCATCCCTAGGTGCTTGGCGTGCTACGCTCATGCTGCGGCTCGCCAACGAGGCCCCGTCAAGCTAACCCGATGAAAGTTGCCCGAGCCATCGCCATTCGCGCCTTCTTGCTTCTCGCTTCCCTGCCCTTTGCCGCGGCCGAGCCCATCATCGAAATTGACGCCCCCATGACTCCTCCGGCGTGGGCGCTCGCTCAGCGGGCGTTGCTCGAGTCCAACACCGAAGCCGCCTTCGTGCAGGCCGACAAATACATGGATGAGCGCGGCTGGATGCGCATCACGCCCAACTGGGGCGCCGCCGACGGGCCCGACGACGTGATGGAGAGCTACCGCCACCTACCGCTGCTCTACGTTCTGGGTGGCCCGCCCGAGATCCTGGACCTCTACAAGAAGATCTGGGAAGGCCACTTGCAGCAGTTCACCGACGCCACCGAGCCTCTGGTCGAGGTCGCCAAGGACGGCATGTACTACAAGGAGTTCATCCCGTCGCTCGACTGGGAACATACCGGCGAGGGGATGGCGCCCTGGTATTGGTACGGGCTCGCTCGTCCGGACGATCCACAGTACCTGGTCCGCGCGCGCCGCTTTGCCGGGCTCTACATGAATGAGGATCCCGAGGCGCCCAACTACGACCCGCAACATAAGATCATCCGCAGCCTCTTCAACGGCAGCCGCGGGCCGCTGTTGACGCCGGCCACCGAATACCACTGGGGCGGCAACCCGCGTCCGCGTCACGACCCGCGCCCGGGCCAACCGCCGCGCACCGAGCGATGGACGCGGATGGGCTATACGGTCAACCTCAGCGGCGACCATCCGCAAAACCTGATGGCCACCAACCTCGCCATGACGGCCTACCTGCTGACCGGCGAAGCGAAATACCGCGACTGGATTCTCGAGTACGCCGACGCCTGGGTTGAGCGCGCCGAGCGAAACGGCGGCACCGTCCCGACCAACATCGGCCTCGACGGCACGATCGGCGGCGAATGGGACGGCAAGTGGTGGGGCGGCGTTTACGGCTGGGACTTCCGGCCCACCTCCGAGGACGGCTCCGACAACCCCTCGCAGAACATGGTCATGCGCGGCCAACAGATCGGCTTCGGCATCGCCCTGATGCTGACCGGCGACCAGAAGTACCCCGGCACGATGCGCAAGCAGATCGACAATGTCTACGCGCAGCAGAAGGTCATCGACGGCAAGCTCAAGATGCCGCACAAATACGGCGACAACGGCTGGTACGCCTACCTCGCAAAGCGCGAACGGCCCGATGGCAACGTCAACTTCTGGTTCTTGCCGGAATCGACCGACATCTACCTGTGGTCGATGAAGCGCGAGGACTTGCCGCGTGTCGCCGACGAGCCGTGGATCCGCTACCTCGAAGGGGACGATCCGGACTATCCTCTACAGGCTCTGCGGCAGGATCATGAGTTGGTCCGCGTGGGTGTCGATCAGATCCGCAAGGACGCCTTGACCGAAGACACGCGCTCGTCCGGCGGGATGCCCGACCCGACGGCGGTGACGAGCCTGTTGAACCTGATGCTCGGCGCAAGCTACCCGGGCGGCGGAGGGAACGTACTGCACGCGCAGGTTCGTTATTTCGATCCCGAGCGGCGGCGGCCCGGCTTGCCGCCGGGGGTGGGTGCGCTCGTCCACGGGATCACCGCGGAGGGAGTCGACCTGACGCTGGTAAACACCAACCCGGTCAGCGCCCGTGAAGTGGTCGTGCAGACCGGGGCCTATGCCGAGCACGACTGTGTGTCGGTGACGGCCGGCGGCCGCCAGGTTGAAGTCGGCGACTCACAGTTCAGCGTGCGGCTGGCGTCGGGGGCGGGAGAGCGGCTGTCGATCCGCATGAAGCGCTTCGCCAACCAACCGACGTTTGCGTTCCCGTGGGACCGCTGAGGCCGCCTTGGCGTTAGGCGTTATGCCCTGCGTGGCGAAATCCTGCTCTCGCTAGGCGACGGTCGTGCATCCGACAATGTAGGGGCACGGCATGCCGTGCCCTCCGCCACTCAGGGTCCCGCACCCACCCATACGACCACGCCCACTTGACTGACTGCCTCGCCCACCCGAACGACAACCGCTAGAAGGACGCCTTGCTCCAAGGCTTCGTCAATCAGCGCGTTGAGTTGCGTAACGCCCGCCGTCCCCGGCGTTTGGCCCTGGAATAGTAGCTCTGCGGCGCTGCCGCCAAACTCGACGGCGACGTCCGCCGCCGGCTCCGCAAGGCCATCGGTCGCGAGCGCTCCGGTGATATTGGGAGGCGAGGTCACTCCTTGACCGGTGAGAAATAGGATGACCACGCTGCCTGGTAGGGCGGGATTCTCGGCCGAGTTGATAGAGAAGTCCTGATTGAAAACGACCGGGTACAGCCCGGCCTTGGTAGCCACGACCGGGATACGCACCGGCGCACTCGCCAGGCCGTCATACGTGAAGATCAACTCCGCTTCGGCTTGCCCGGCCAATTCGTAAGGCGCTTGCACGTTGGTCTGCTCTCGCTGTAGGTAGTAGAACGGCGACGGCAAACCGTTCCAGGTGACCGTCGCCCCGAGTAGGCTGAACGGCAGCAATCCCGTGCCGGGATCGAAGGCGGCGGCTACCCCGTTCGCCGGCCCGCCGTTCTTCAGAAAGATCGCAACGGCCTCGCCAGGGGCCACGCCGCCGGCCTCGAAGTTGAAGGCGTTGACGACCGCCAGGATTTCCGGAGGCGCAACCGCCGCCAAGAGCCAAAGCTGATTCGTGGCCCCGGACGCGTCCTGGCCGCCGAAGAAGACCACGCCCAACTCAGGTACGAACGTCCCCTCGTGGCGGTTTCGCCCGGTGGGCGACAACCCCTTCGCATCGAGGGTAGTCCATTGATTGGCCGCGGGATCGTACGCCCAGGTGTCGCCGAGACGCCCCCCGGCCCCACTGCCGCCGAAGACGATCATGCGGGCGTGCTCGGGATCGAAGGCCGTTCCATACCACTGGCGCGCGGGCGGAGCGGGGTCGGCGTCGAGCTGCTGCCATTGGTGGGTGTCGAGGTCGAAAGCCCAGAGATCCCCCAGCGGACAGGGCCCGAAGCCGCTGGCGCAACCGCCGTAGAGCAGCATCTGATCATTGGCCGCGTCGTAAACCGCATGGTGCAAACATCGCCGCAGCGGACGCCCGCCCGGGGAAATCTCCGTCCAGGTGTTGGTCGCGAAATCAAACGCCCAGGTGTCATCGAACCGGCCCGCGCTCGTAAACCCGTGGGAGATGACCATGCGGTCGCGCACGGCATCGAAGATCGTCGAATGCCCGTAACGCCGGTTGGGAACGGGGCCGTTGGGTTCGAGCAGCGTCCACGAGTTCGCGGCGATGTCGTAGACCCAAACATCGTTGAAGAACCCGCCGGCCTGCCCGCCGAAGACCACCAGCCTGCGACGCCCGGGGTCGAACACCATGGTGTGGCCGAGCCGCGCGTCCGGCGGACCGCCCGCCGGGGACAGCTCCACCCAGCCGGCCTGGTTCAGCGAATAGGCCCACAGGTCGTTGCGGAGCCCGGGTCCGCGTCCGCCGAAGATGTAGAGGCGGCGGTCGGCGGGATCGTACACCAGTGGCGCATCGATCCGCGGCGACGGCGCGGGCGGCTCGAACAGTATCGGTTGAAAGCGGTAGACGGGCTGGGCTTGTGCGGGGATTGCGAGAGCAGCGATCAACAAAGCCCCGGCCCACGGCCCCGATCGCGGCATCGACCTCAGTGTAGATCAACGAACCCACAGTGATGCCCCTGCCCGCCGCAACGACACCACCGGCAACAACAGAGCCGCGGATGTAAATCCGCGGGCGTGCGGGCGAACGCCCGCGCTTCCTAGCAGCGCAACCTGATGTATCCAACGACGGACCAGAGCCCCGGCAGGGGCGTCTGATAGATCGGGTCGGGTGACGGGGATTGCGCCCCGGCACCCTCCCACACCACCGGACATACGGTTTTCCGTATCCGGCGGTTGGATCCAGCGACCTTACCTGCACGCCGCAAGATTCGATGGCACCACCAACCCGTAGCGTCTCAGAATGGCGTTCGACAGCCCCGTGTGCAACCACACATGATGCGCCATACTCCACGCTCCACGACGCGTCGCGACTACACGCAGCAGCCCTTCGCCCACCCCCAGCCGCCGTAACGCTCTCTGGCGGCCGCGCTTCTTGTGCCAACGCAGCCAAAAGCACTTCCGCCTGTGTCGCCGGATCCAACCTTCCAGCCGAAAGACATTCCGACGCTGCTGGGCCAGCCGGTACTATCCCCACCAGCCCACCACGTATCGCCGCCACTCGTCGCGTAACGCCCGACTCGTGACACTGCGACCACTGCGCCAACCCGCATTTTCAATTTGATGTTTGACATCCCGACCTTCCAGCGGCCTTGAGCGTCTTTATTCATAGGGGCTAGAGCCCGATGAGGACGCCATGGAGGCCAACACCCAATGGGTGAAAAACAAACCAAGCCATTCCAGCTAAGTTTCAATGGACTTCTCAAAGTCGATTTCCAGGGATCGCACGTCACTTCCGACGGTGGCCTGATTTTGGTTCGCTAACTGGACGAACGGCTCGGTCTCGGAGAACTGATTGACGAGCATCTCAGCGACTCCCGGCAAGGCACAAACAAGCAGTTCACGCTCGCTGATCTGTTGCGGCAGTCGGTTTACAGCCGACTCGCCGGCTACGAGGACCTCAACGACGCCGAGCGGGTTTCGATCGATCCGACGTTTCGGCTGATCGGTTCGCAGAAGATCTGGGATCGCGGTGCGGCCTTGACCTCGACGCTGCACGGCTTCGAGACGGAGATGCTGGCGAGCGAAGAGAACCTGCTGGGGCTGATGGCGCTGAACCGAGAGCTGGTCGGGCAAGCGGAAGCGTTCGACGACGCCGAGCGGGTCGTTCTGGACCTGGACTCCACCGAGAGTCCGGTCCATGGCCAACAGGAAGGCAGTGCCTACAACGGACACTTCGAGTCGGTCTGCTACCACCCGTTGCTTTTGTTCAACGGTCATGGTGATTGCCTCGCTGCCAAGCTGCGTCCAGGCAACGTGCACAGCGCCGAGGACTGGGATGAGCTCTTGTTGCCGGAGATCGAGCGCCAACAGGCTGCGGGCAAGCAGGTCGCCTTCCGGGGCGATGCGGCCTTTGCGAAGCCGGAAGTTTATGAGGCTTCGGAGGAACGCGGAGTACAGTACGCCATTCGCATTCCGGCCAACAAGAGCTTGGAGCTGGAGATCGAAGACATCCTGTTTCGCCCGCCGGGAAGGCCTTCCCGCAAGCCCTTGGTGCGCTACAAGAGTTTTCGCTATCAGGCGGAGAGTTGGTCGCAGGCGAGGCGGATCGTCGCTAAGGTCGAGCATCACCAGGGCGAGCTGTTCCCGCGCGTCGGATTCATCGTGACGAGCATGAGCTTGCCGAGCCGCTCGGTGGTGCGCTTCTACAACAAGCGCGGCACGGCGGAACAGTGGATCAAGGAAGGCAAGCAGGCGACGCACTGGACGCGATTGTCGTGCCATCGATTTCGGGCCAACGAAGTGCGGTTGCAACTGAGCGTGCTGGCCTACAACCTGGGCAATCTTTGGCGGCGGCTGGGGCTTCCGCAGCGAATCAAGAGTTGGTCGCTGACGAGCTTGCAACACAGGTTGATGAAGACCGGCGGTCGGCTGGTCAAGCACGCGCGGTATTACTGGCTCTTATTGGCGGAGGCACATCTGAACCGGCGGCTGTTCGGCGACATGCTGCACAAGATCTGGGCGCTGCCGCTGCCGAGTGGGTAGCATTGCCGGAGTGAGGATCAACAGCTTTTGGCTCCAAAAGGTTTCGCAAGGAGCAGTGTCGGCCGGAGCGCCGTTCAAGCCGCTCAATCAACGACTGTGAGCGGTCGAACCAGCTCTGGCGACTACCAGCAGAGGTGATGTGCAGGGTTCAGCGTGAAAGGACGTGCTGTTCGGAGCGGAGCGGGTGTATACTGTGGCCGTGCCAGGGCCAAAATGGAAATCCTGGGCCAAATCTCTCGCACCTTCTGTTTGAATCGCTCCACACTCTGCGGCGCCACTTCTCGCTGCCCTTTGCGGTTGATGCGAAACCCCAGAAACTTCCGCTCCCAAGGCCTCCCTGCCCCGCTCTTGGCACGGTTCACTCGCAAACGCAGATGCCTCTCGATCCAGTCCCCGATCCCCGCCAACACTCGCTTCGCCGCCGCCTCGCTGCCCACATAAATGTTGCAGTCGTCGGCATAACGGCAAAAGCTCAGCCCGCGGTTCTCCAGTTCCCGATCCAGCGCATCCAGGTAGAGGTTCGCCAGCAACGGAGACAGCGGCCCGCCTTGCGGCGTGCCCTCCTCGCTGCGTACCACCACCCCCGCCGCCATCACCCCGGCCCGTAAATACCTGAAGTGAACCCCAATCGTGAGACAGGCAGTTAAGGGGGTAGTCGCCGTTCGCTGCAATCCTGTTGCACGGCGGGGTTGATGTGATCCACTCTGAGAATAGCTGAGCGGAGGATAGGGCTCTGCGGGGACGCAACCCGAGCGCTGACTCAGCCGCCGGAATGGCCGGAGGCGGCCCGTGCCGCCTCCCATTCATTCTGGCCGCAAAGCGATCAATCCCGGGGGTCTGGGGGCAGAGCCCCCAGCCAAGCTCCTCGTTGCCAAGCGATCTCACTGCACGGGCTCCGCAGACTGCTCGAACTCGACCGGGGGTACATACCCCAGCGCCGAGTGGAGCCGTCTTTCGTTGTACACGCGTTCGATGAACTCGTGGATTGAGACGTGGGCCTCGGCCAAGTCTCGGTATTCGGTTCGATAGACCTCCTCATACTTGAGAGTCTTCATGAAGCTCTCCGCCTGGGCGTTGTCGTAGGGATTGCCCTTGCGGCTCATGCTGATCTGGAGGCCGTGCTGGTGGAGCAAGTCCGTATAGGCTCCACAGGCATACTGTACGCCGCGATCGGAATGATGCACCAACCCCAGCGCCGGCTCACGCTGCCCCAGCGCCATGCGCAAGGCGGCCAGGGTCAACTCGGCTCGCAACGTGCGGCCCAAGGCCCAGCCAATCACCCGCCGCGAATAGGCGTCCAACAGCACCGCCAGGTAGACGAACTCTCCCCGCAGCCGGATGTAGGTGAGATCGGCGACCCATAACTGGTTGACCGCGCTCGGTGTTATCGCCGCGGCGAGGTTCGGATAGACCGCCCAGCCATGGCGTGAATCGGTCGTGACCCGGAAGGACTTGCGCCGCCAACAAAGCAAGTTGTCTTCGCGCATCAGACGCAGAACTCGTTTGTGGTTCACCGCGAAGCCGCGTCGCTTCAACTCGGCCGTGATTCTGCGGTAGCCATACGTGGGAAACGCCAGGGCGGTGCGCTGCAGGGCCTCGCGCAGCTTCATCTCGGCCGCATCGCGGCGTGACTGCGCGCGCCAGCGATAGTAACTCGCGCGACTCAGACCGGTCATCTGACACAGTGCGTTCACGGCCTGCCACTGTCCTTTCTCGGCCGCTTGCCGGATTTCTTCCAACAGGCAACCTCGCCACTGACGACGGCGGGCGGGTGATGATCCCTGAAATGCTCGCAGGCTTTTTTTAAGAAGTCGTTCTCCATCGTCAGCTGGCCGATCTTGCGCTCCAGCTCGGCGATCCGCTGCGGCTGATCCACGGCGTGGGACACGCCCTGCCGCCCTTGGCCGGGGAAAGCCAACTCGCCCCGCGCGCGCCATTCGCCGCGCCAGCGCTCCAACAGTTTGGGGCTCAGCTCGCGCTGGCGCGCCACCTCGCCGATGGTACGTCCGGCGTCAATGTCTCGCATCGCCGCTACCTTGAGTTCGCGGCTGTACACTCGTCGGGCCAAATCCATACCTCTCTCCCTTCACTGTATTCGGCCCCTTAACTTCGTGTCTCACTTCTTGGGTGCACTCCAACCGCCCGATCAACCGCAGCACTCTCTTGTCCCGAATCACTTCCGCGATCCGTTGCATCAGAATGTCGTGGTTGACGTGGTCGAAGAACTGCGCGATGTCAATATCCACCACCCAGTCCTTGCCCTCGCGGACGTATTCTTGCGCCGCTCGGACGGCGTCGTGCGCGCTGCGCCTCGGACGAAAACCGTAGCTTGACTCGCTGAACCGCGGATCGAAAATCGGTTGCAACACTTGCAGCAAGGCTTGCTGCACCACCCGATCCATCACCGTCGGGATGCCGAGCCGGCGCGTCCCCCCGTTCGGCTTCGGGATGTCCACCCGCCTCACGGGGCTCGGCGTCCAGCGCCCGGCCACGAGTTTCGCCCGCATCTTCGCACCGTGGCGCCGCCAATGAACTTCGAGTTCGTCGACGGTCATCCGATCGATCCCAGCCGCGCCGCGGTTGCGTTTGACCGCCGCCCGCGCCCGCGCCAAGTTCGGCTCGGCGATCACCTGGTCCATCAGATCTTCGTGCATCACTTTCTGTCGAGAGTCTCGCGACACTCGCCCTGGCTTCCACCGACCTCTGCCCGCAGCGGCTCCACCGCTTCTGCGTCGGCCTGCTCCCCGTTTCGTTCCCCTTAGCGGGAAAGAACCTCGCGGCCCGGGACTCCGGGAAACCGGTTGGGCGCTTATGTCAGTCGCTCCTCTAGCCTTGCTCCTTGGTCCTTCGGCCCTTCGCTCCAGCGGCGTTACCCGCCTTCCTCGCTACTATGGCCTCTGCTGACTTCTCCTCCGCTCTCACCAAGGAACCCTCCCCAGGTAAGGTGCTGTTTCTTTCCCTTCCTACCGTCCGGCTCTACCTCGCACGTCTGGATGGACTTTGGGCTTCACTGAGGCCAGCAAGCTTACCGCCCGTACGCGGCCTCTCTGCCGGTTCGTGTTCCTACGGTCGAAGGTTTGTTCCCCGCTGCCTTCAGCTTGGCTCGCGGCGTTGGCCACGAGATCCACCTTGCGGTTCCCTACGGTTACCTCCATCGGTTCCGGTGAGTACGTTGCAACTCACAAGTAAACAGCCCATGCTGGGCACACTAGCCCACGGCGCAAGCCGTGGGAAAACGCCACCAACGAATCCGGAGCCCCACCGTAGCGCTCGGTGAGGCGTGCCTGCAATCCTTCCAGCACCGCCGTCACATTGTCGCCGCTGTCCGCCTCCCGTGGGTCCTGTTGGGCGCTCTCCACGACTGGAGCCATAGCACTCATGAGTTCAGATCGGCCTTCGTCCTCAGTAGGATACACGGGTCCGTCGACACCAGGATGGAGACTTTGATAGCAGCGATTGGGGTCGTCCGATTGTAGGGCGGACAGCGTGGCGACCATGGCCCGGGCAAATCCCACCAGTGCGTCGTCCGACGCGCGCGGCAGGTACTCGGAAACGATGGGAGCGAGAACTGCGCTCCCCGCCTGCTTCGCTTCCGTTGGGTTCCCGTTCTTGAGTGCTTCCGTGAAGGCAGTCTCCAAGGGGCCCCTGAGTTCCGGATGGTCCGCCAGCACTGCGCTGTAGAAGGGGTCGTCCTGAAAAAGGCGTTCGATGTCTCGTTGGGCTTGCCAGGCACGCACCTCCGGGGCTACGAGCGCGTTGCCCAATTGCATGCCGGCGACGACGAACACAATCAGGATTATTTGATACCCTTTGGGGTGTTTCTGGGGATCGACGAGGGCTTTTGCGATGAAGAAGCCGAGTAGACCTGCCAACGCTCCGACGAGGCCACCGCAAAGAATCTCGATCATGGGATTATCCGGGAAAGTTGATTTCCTATGATAGCGAAGCGGTCGCCGCCGAAAAGGCAATCGCTAAGATGACCGGCATGAACGTGACTCTCCGCCCTGAGCGTGAGAGACTCGTCCGAGCTAAGGTGTCGAGCTACAAAAGCCGGTGGAACTCCTCAACGGTAAGCCCCGCCTCGCGAATCAGCGTCCGGAGAGTGCCTTTTGCCAACTCCCTGTGATTCGGAACAGAAAGGCGTCGGTGAGGTGGTTCGCTGTGCCTGAGAATGATATGACTCCCACGCTGCGAATCGACTTCGTATCCGAGCTTGCCGAAGGCTTTGACGGCTGCGGCGCCCGAGAGGACCGGAAGCCTCATCCGCTACCGGCTTCTACCACCTCTTCATGGATCCCGGGCGGGACCGCTTCGTCATGTTTGCGCAGGCTCTCGAGATAAGCGTCGATCGCTTCCCGAATATTAGCGATGGCCTCGGAGCGGGTCGCACCCTGTGATACGCAGCCGGGCAGGGAGGGACAAGTAGCTATAAAGGCTCCGTCCTCATCCTGCTCCAAATGGACGCGATACTTCATTCTTGCACTTCAATTCTATCAGTCCCGGGCGATTCGGCAGGCAGCTAAGGGTGCGTCAAATCCCGAACGTAGATGTCCCGGAAGCGCATGCGCCCTTTGCCGCCGGAGTGAAGCGGCAGCGCGGCGCGAGTTTCGCCGCCTTGATCAGCACCCACTGCAAATGCGGGTTGCGTTGCTTCGGGCGGTTCGGGGCCGTTCGGAGGCAGGCGGTTCAGACACACAGCCCGAACTCCGGTTCCACCTCCCGCCGCCACACTGCCATGATCCGTGGCACCCCCCCCTGGGACTCCGTCTCGCCATCGCAGCATGAACCGCATTTCGAGTCACGAATCTTGCAAAAGTTTGTTCCATTTTCTTTCAATCACTTGCCGCTCCACGTGGGTTAGACCCCTCCACCCTCTTGTTACCCTGGAATCGGAGGATCATGGGGGGGGGCAAAGTCAAGCTCGGGAGAGTGCCAGATCGTTCCATCCAAAAGCCCGTAGCGCTCGCGTGCTTCGTCGACCATGAATCACAAGTTTTCCGAAAACCTAGCCAAACGGCCAACCGGCCCGAGCGGTGGTCTTCATCGTAGAGCCCGCCCCCGGGGGGGGATACACCGCGTCGGTGCAGGGCGCCTCTCTCTTTGCGGAGGCCGATGCCTGGACGGACCTCAAGACGAATGTTCGTGATGCCGTTCGCTGCCACTTCGGCGATGCAGACGCCCAACCACGATTCACCTCCGGCTGGCAGAGGAAAGCGTTATCCCAAAAAAGGGACCGAGCAGCCTTTTTTGAGCCAGGTCACACATCGAGCCCGACCGACCGCATCAACTCGATGGCGTTGCTTCTCTCGACCACGCCCGGCCGCATCTTGTAGTCAAACCGCATGCGCCCGTCTTCGAGGTGATCTTCAAAGTGCACGTTTGCGCCGCGCGGCGCAAGCGCGTCGGCGATGTGCGCCAGCGCCAGGTCGTGGGTCGTGACCAAGCCGATCGCGCCGCGCTCCACCAAACCACGCACGATGGCCTCGGCGCCGATGCGGCGGTCGTGAGAGTTCGTGCCGTGCAGGAACTCGTCGATCAGGAACAGCACCGGCGGAGCCCCCGCGGCTTCATCCATGATGCGGTGCAAGCGGGTGATCTCGGCGTAGAAACGCGACGTGCCTTCTTGGAGCGAATCCATCGTGCGGATCGACGCGCCGACGGCCAGGGGCGAAAGCCGCAACCGGCGCGCGCGGACCGGAGCCCCCGCCTGTGCCAGCACGATATTGATTCCGACCGTGCGGAGCAACGTGCTCTTGCCCGACATATTGGAGCCGCTCACCATCAGCACCCGCGGCTCGCCGCCGATACGCACGTCGTTGGCGACGACGCCTTCCTCGCCAAGCAGCGGATGGGCCAGCGCTTCGCCTTCAAGCCACGGAGACTCCTCGACGAACTCCGGGGACACATAGAGCGGGTGTTCGTAACGGTAAGCCCCTAGCGAAGAGATCGCCTCCATCTCGCCGACCGCGTTCAACCACCGCCGCAACGCCGGGCCCGACATCCGCCGCCAGCTCTCAAACGCGTAGGAGAAATGGAGGCCCCACAGCAGGAACGGAGCCAGCCAACCGAACATCTGGTTGTGGCGGTTTTTGAGCAGGTCCATCAGACGGCCCAGCCGGGAAATGCGCCACGAGGGTGGCCGGCCTTCGACGTCCAGCTCGGCGCGCAGGGCAGCCAAGCGTGGCGAAACGAACTGCTCGGCCTCCAGCCGGCGTAGCACGTCCGCAAGCAGGCCGAGGTCTCGCAAGGCCTCTTCGGCCTCGTGGATGATGCGGTCGGTGCGCGCCTTGAAATGCCAGAGGACGCCCGCGACGGTCATGGCTGTCACGAGAAAGTAGCTGCCCAGTCCGGTTCTCGCCGCGGGCGACAGGTCGAGAAAACCAGCGGCGGCCGCTAGATAAACGAACGCCGCGACGACCGCTAGCAATCCCGCGATCGACAGCGCAAATGCCACCGCACGGAACGGCGAGGGTTGGAGCAGCGGCTCGCGCTCACCCCAGGCAGCCAATTCCTTCGAATGCACGCCCGCGCCGACTCCTTCGCCGAGCACGGCCAAGTCCTCGCGCAGATCGAGGCTCGGCGCGGCTTCGACGACCGCCCCCTGCCGCTCCTGGACGGTGTTCGGCGGCGCGGGCGCGCTCAGCCAAGCCGCCAACGTCTCCTCGCCCATCCGAGTCAGCGCGGTCGAGAGTAGTTGGAACAACGAAGCGTTACCGAAAATGTCGAGATCCTGGGCGTAGAGGTGGTCTTCGTCGACGAACCGCTCGCCGGTTTCGCCCGTACCCGCCCAGCGGCCGTCCAGGCGGGCGAGGGCGCGCTCGTAGAAAGCATCCGCCCGCGAGAGCTTCGTGCGCTCGGTCTCGATGCGCTGCAGCACCCCGCCCAGCGCGAAGAAGACCACGGCGGAAACAAGCAGCCACCAGCCCGAGAGCACTTCCCAGTCAAAAGCTGCGACGGCCGTCACGGCGGCGGACAGAACCACCAGCAAGCGTAGGTAGCCGAACGTGCGGTGCCGCTTCTCCTCACCGGCCAACGAGACGCGCCGCTCATCCAACCGGCGCGCGTATTCCTCGCGAGGGTCGGCCGGCGACTGACGATCCACCATGCGTTCATTCTGGCAGGAGCGCGGAAAGAAGTTGAAGCTCTTGGTTTGACCGCACCGCCCGCGGGCACCCCAACCGCCACCGGACCACGTCCCAGGAATTCTGGATAGTGTCTCAGTTTCAACTTCACCCGTTCCATATACTTCCTGCGGCGCCGTGTAGGGGTGGACCCCTGCGTCCACCCGGCAACCGCCTTCAGGCGGTTCCGCGCGAAGCGCGTGGTAGGCCGGTTGTTTACGGCCGGTTCAACGGTCGCAACTACGCTGGAAGGGCGTTTTGAACGTCCTTCCTCTGACGGCTTCAGCCACGTCTCGGCACCCCCATCCAGACCGCAACAGATTCGCACGATCATGCCCCCGCGTCCTCGGGACTTTTGCTGCAACCCAAACCGAGACACCACCGAATCCTGGACCCAACGGAAGCCGGCGTGCGTATAGCTTTGGAGAAGGCCGCCTTGCTCCCGAGCATACTGTGCTCCCGCGTACCCTGGCTCATCTCCGCCTGATCGTGTTCCTTCTGAGCGCGACTCAGCTACTTGCCCAAAACTACGTCTCGGGACTGGTTTACGAGCGCAAGGGTCCAGGCTTCGTGCCCATCGCCGGGGCGGTTGTCGAAGCCCGCGCGGCCACCGGCCGGAGCACGGACGAGGGCGACGGCGCACAGGCCCAAACCGACACCGTCGGGCGCTACGTGCTCCGCGACTTGCCTTCCGGCGAGTTGATCTTGACTGCCTCGCACCCGCGCCATTACCCCGCCGGCGAAGCGGAACCTCGCGGGGAGAAACGGGTGCGCTGTTCCGGTGCCGGCTCCTGTGGCAAGGTCGATTTCGAGATGATCCCCAACGGAAACTTGCAAGTGACCGTCACAAACTCGATCGGCGATCCGCTGGACGAAGCGCGGGTCACGGTTCGCGATCTGGCGGAACCGAGCCGGAGACTGGAGTGGGGATTGAGGCAGCGTGCGCTGAAAGGTATCTTGTTCGAATCAGCGATGCGGCCGGGACGCTATCTCATCGAGGCCGAGCCGACAATACCGCGACGGCGCGGGACCTATCACCGGGTCGCAACGGAAGTGGAATTCAAGTATGGACAGAGAAGCGAGAGCGTTCGGCTCATCATGCCGTTTACTCGGGCCTATCGCGTGTCCGGGATGATTGTCGGCTTAGAGCGCTCACAAGCGTTGCGTCTGATGGCGGTACTTGAGCCCGAAGAGCCGGGCCCGGAGGATCCTGAAGCTGAAGTAAAGCGTCTCGGCGCACCGCTCGAAGAGAACGGGCGATTCGTCCTCAACGGCGTTGCTCGCGGCGCATACTCGGTGAACCTGATCCCGATCGGCGACACGGTGTTGTACCAAAACGGCGGCCCGCGCCACCCCTTGGGGAAGATCCGCGTAGACGACGTGCCGGGCCTCTTGTTCAGCGCGCCGGCCGGTATCAGCCCATGAGGCTGTTACCTGAACGACGGTCGCCGCAACTCGCGTGACCGTGGCGTGCCGAGCCGGGGCCCGCTCGGCTCTTGTCCCGCCTTTCGCCGCACCCCCCCAATTCCAAGGAAGTCGGGCCGCAGAGAGCCCTTTTCACGTCTTTTGAGATCGACTTAAGCCAGCGGCACCCCGACGCCGGCGGCCTGAAGGGTGGCCTGGTCCGGGCCGACGCCTGCACAGCACTCGGCCAGCTTACCGTCAACAACCACGGCGGGCACGCGACGGATGCCGTACTCTTTGGCTCTGGCGGCGACCGGCTGCTCCCGCATGTCGAGGATTTTCACATCACACGATGGGCAAGCAATCGAATTGACGAGAGCGATGGCGTCCTCACACGCAGGGCAACCCGCGCTGAAGATTTCAATTTTGCGTTTGCGATTCATAGTGCTATCTCCTAAGGTTTCCGTTGCAGGGTGAGTAGCGCATGGCGGATGCGCTGAACTGGAGGCCAGCCGGCTTGGGCGCCGTTTTCAGGGTAGAGGCGGCAACCGAAGGCGTAGCCTCGTTGCTCCGCGCCTGCACCTTCAAGATCAACTCCGTTGAGCCGAATGGAGGGGGAGCCGAGAAAGCGCTTGGCTTGCGCGTCTTCGTGGGACTTGACCTGGATCATGGCAACGTCCTCGGGCAAGCCTTCGAGCCGGAGCGCCTCGTTGAGGTTGTCGAGCGTGTGTTGGTAGGAGGGGCACCCGTCAAAGTAGTAGAGTTCGGTCTTCATGCGTCGTCTGCCGGCACGTCAGGGCGGCACGTCAGGATTGGGGCATAGCCGTAAAGCCGAGGTTCTGAACCGCGGCTACGAGTTGGTTGATCGACACACGCGAGGCGTCATATTCCACCCGCGCTGTCTTGTCATCAAAGTTGACCTCGGCCGAGGCGACACCCGACTGCTGCTCCAAGGCCGCTTGGACAGAGGCGGCGCAACCGGCACAAGTCATGCCTTTAAGGGCGAACAGGGCTTGAGAGTAAGTACCGGTGGAAGTGGCCGCAGGGAATTGGCTCGTCGCACTGGAGTCCGCACTCGCCCAAAACACACCGGAATAGTACGGGAAGGCAGCGAGGAGAACGGCGGCGGAGGTGATGAGCCAGAGGAGACGTTTCTGGGTTCGCTTCGGGGGCATGACCGTACAGGAGCCATCCGCACATTGCTCGGCGGGTTGCTTGCGGTAGGTCAGGTAAAAGGCTGTCGTCAAGAAGGCTGCAGCGGCGATCAGGAGGTATGGCCGTAACGCTTCAAGAAGCGTGGCGGCTCCGAACAAGCCCACGCCGAGCGCGGAAGCGACGAGCGGCCCGATGCAGCAGACCGACCCCAGGCCAGCCGTAAGTACCGAGACTGCCGAGAGAGTTTTGTCTATCATGCCTTCACCTTCACTTTTGGCCGTTCGAATCAAGGGACTCCAGAATCGGGCATTCGCTCAGTGAGCCGCGACGCGCAACGCACTGCTGGACAAGTTTGTGGAGCACGTGGCGCATTGCCTGAAGCGAGAGGGTTTTCTCGTCAATCTCGTCGATCTTGGCCGCTGCGCGCTGCCGAACGTCCTGACAACTTGCGCCAGGGGTGGCTCGCAGAGAGAGCAGCTCCTTGATTTCCTTGAGGGAGAAACCAAGTTCCTGCGCGTGCTTGACGAAGCGTACGCGGCGCACGGTGTCCGGCGGGTAGACCCGGTAGTTGGAGTCCGTGCGCGGGGGCTTGGGCACCACGCCCTGTCGCTCGTAGTAGCGCAAGGTCTCGATGTTGACTTGTGCCTGCTTGGCGACGCTGCTGATGGTGAGTCCGTTCATGTTGGTTCCTGACCTCAGTCTAAGCCCCGGACCTAGGTACGGAGTCAAGGGGATTTGGACGCAAGGGAAGTCGGGGCCACCACTTTTTCTCAAGCACTCCATTCCATCACAGATAATCCGAGACTATTTACCGCGTTGTTTCAACAACTTACGTCCTCCTGCGGTCGCCCGGCCCGAACCGGGCGCGTATACTGGAGGCGGAAAGGGTGAATCACGATTCTGGATGCCGGCCGGCATGGTCGTGGGCGGCAGCTATGCCCGTGGCCTTCTTTTTACTGCGCCACACCGGTGGGGTGCGCCGTCGACCATGAATCACAAGTTTTCCGAAAGCCGGGTATCCACTTGACTCAGGTGACCCCAACATCTTGTAGTTGGGCTCACAGCGTCTTAGCGTCCCAATCGGCGACGATCGAGCGGTACGGCGTCGGCTCCACCGCCATGGCCTGCTGCACAAGGCGGTAGAAGAGCTTGCCCCGACTGCGTGATCTGCGCCGATTGAAGCGGAACACGAACTCGTCGAGATAGTAGTCCAGATGCTCGTGGCTGACCGCCCCCTGATGCGTGCCCAGCATCCAGCGCTTGAGTAGCGAGATCGCCAAGTGCACCCTCGGCAGTAGCTGCGAGGCCTGCTCGCGGCGGTTGTTAATCGAGATGATACGACGCTGGTAGTCCTTCTTCTTGAGCGGATCGTAGCCCGACCAGTTGTCGGTAACAACCACGCTGCCCGGCTCGACCGACTCCTCGACGAAGGGCATCAAACTGGCCGCCGAGGCGTTCTGAACGCGCTGCATGCGGATGCGCCCCAGCCCGGTGCCTCTCTCTTCCGCGGCGACTGCAATCAACGCTTTACGCTCGGTCTGCCGGCCGATTACCCCTTCTTCTTCAGCGCCCCAGTAGGTCTCATCGACCTCGACGAGGCCCGTCAATCGCTCCCGCCCCGGGCGCACCATCGCTCGCCTCAGCTTGTGCATCCAAGGCCAGGCGGTTTGGTAACTGCCCAGTCCCAGAACGCGCTGTAGACCCAGGGCGCTGGCCCCATTCTTCTGCGTGGTGATGATCCACATCGCCCGGAACCACAGCCGCAGCGGCTTGCGTGTGTCTTGAAAGATCGTGCCGGCGGTGACGGAGGTTTGCCGCCCGCAGCGAGCGCATTCGAACCACACTTTGCGCACCGGCCAAGCGCGCTCATGCCCACACCTTGGACAGCGGAAACCCTCTGGCCAGCGCAAGGCGAACAGATAGTCGCGGCAAGCCTCCTCGCTCGCAAAGTGAGACTCGAATTCGAGTTGGTCGCGCGGGTAATCCTCCACCAAGCCCTACACTACATCTTGGGGTCACCTGAGTCAAGTGGATACCCAGCTTCCGAAAACCTTGCCAAACCGTTCCAAACGGCCGGCTGGAGGCCGCAGTGGGATGTTCCACGACCACCGGCCTGGGCCCGATTCGAACACCGCCCGCTCGCCAAAAAGAACGGCTCGTTCCTGAAACCACCCACCGAAAGCGATACCCTGAAGGACGCCGACGCCCCACGGACCTGGGCGTCGATCGCTCCCTTTGATGACACCGGCCCGCCCGTCAGCCAGCAAGGCCAATCAGCTTCCCAAAACGTCACGGGCGTTCTTCGGCACGCACGGCCCGCTGGCGCGCTGGCACGACGACTACGAGTACCGTCCCGGCCAGGTCGCCATGGCCGAGCAGGTCGAGAAAGCCCTCGCCGAGACGCGCCATCTGCTGGTCGAGGCAGGCACCGGCACCGGCAAGACGCTCGCCTACCTCATCCCGGCCATCGCCGGCGGCAAGCGCGTCATCATCTCGACCGGCACAAAGAACCTGCAAGAGCAGCTCTACTACAAAGACATCCCGTTCCTTCAGAAGCACCTCGACCGGCAACTGCACGTCGCCTACATGAAGGGACGCAACAACTACCTGTGCCGCCAAAAGCTCTACGAGGTCGAGAAGCGACCCATCCTCAACGGTCTCGTCGAAATCGAAGACTTCCGCACGATCCGTGAGTGGGAGAACACGACCGAGACCGGCGACCGCGCCGAGCTGAAAAAACTCCCCGCCGACAGCAGCGTCTGGGCCAAGCTCGACGCCCGCCGCGAGTTGTGCGCCGGGCAGAAGTGCGAGCAGTTCGACCGCTGTTTCGTCACGCTGATGCACCAGCGCGCCCACGAGGCCGACATCATCGTCGTCAACCACCACCTCTTCTTTGCCGACCTGTCACTGCGCGAAGACGAGTACGCCTCGGTCATTCCCGACTACCAGGCCGTCATTTTCGACGAAGCCCACGAGATCGAAGACGTCGCCGGACAGCACTTCGGCATCCAGATCAGCAACTATCGCCTCGACGAGCTGGCCCGCGACGTGCAGAACGCGAGCGTCCGCATGGAGTTCGGCTCCAAGCAACTCGACCGCGCCCTCGATGCGTTGCGCATCCATTCACAAGCGTTCTTCTCTCTCTTCGAAAGGTATGAGGGGCGGAAGGGGTTCACTGATCGCGCGAAGTTCGTCGAGAAGGAGCAGCGAAAATACTCGGCCCTGCTGAACGCTCTCGACCACCTTGGTACGCAACTCAAGCTCGTTAAGGACCAAGTCGACGACATCCTGCCCCTAGAGAGACGCACGCAAGAACTCGATCGCGAGCTGCGTTTTCTTCTTGAAGGCGACGACGAACGGTACGTCTATTGGATCGAGAGGCGCGGGCGCGGCGTCTTCTTGCAGGCCACTCCGATCGATGTCTCCGAGATATTGCACCAGCGACTCTTCAACCAGGTCCCGAGTGTCGTGATGACGTCGGCCACCCTGGCGGTCGGCGAGGGCTTCGACTTCATCCGCGGACGGCTGGGCATCTCCCAGGCCGAGGAACTGGTCGTGCCAGGGCACTTCAACTGGCGCGAGCAGGTCTTGTTTTACGTGCCGGCGAAGCTGCCCGATCCTCGCGACGCGGGATTCGTGCGCGCTGCCGCCGACGAGGTCACCCGCTTGCTCGACGCGAGCCGCGGACGCGCCTTCGTTCTATTCACCAGCTACCAGCAAATGCGCGCCGTGCACGACTTGGTGTCTTTCGCGACCCCTCATCCAACCCTGATCCAAGGAAGCGCACCAAACTCCGCGCTGCTTGATGAGTTCCGGCGCACCGAAAGCGCCGTGCTTTTCGGCACGTCGAGCTTCTGGCAAGGTGTGGACGTGCCGGGCGAGCAGTTGAGCATGGTGATTATCGACAAGCTCCCGTTTGCGGTGCCGTCCGACCCTGTGGTCGAGGCGCGCATCCGCATTCTTCGCAGCGCCGGAGGAGACCCCTTCAACGAGTACCAGGTTCCGCAAGCCGTCATCGCTCTCAAGCAAGGCTTTGGCCGCCTCATCCGCCACAAAAACGACCGCGGCGCACTCGTGCTACTCGACAATCGCATTCTGCGCGCCCGTTATGGCAAGAGCTTTCTCAACAGCCTGCCCGACTACACCTTCACGACCCGCATTGAAGACGTCGACCGGTTTTTTGGCGGCTGATTCGCGCAAGCCGCTGGGCTTGATGGATCTCGATTCCTTTGGCGGTGGAGCGGCTGTCCACACCCCTCGTTGCACCGCCGCGCGGATAAGATAAGGTCAAGACAAGCCCCATGCAGGTCGCGGAAATCTTCAAATCCATCCAAGGCGAATCGACGTTCGCCGGCCTGCCCTGCATCTTTATCCGGCTCACCGGCTGCAACCTTCGCTGCCATTGGTGCGACACCGAATACGCCTTCCATGGCGGCGCCAGGATGTCACTCGATGAGGTGATCGCCAAGGTCTCCGCCTTCGGGGGCAAGCTGGTGGAGGTGACCGGGGGCGAACCACTCTTGCAGGACGAGGCCTACCCCTTGATGGACCGCCTCCTCACCAACGGGTATGAGGTGCTACTCGAGACCAGCGGAGAGCGGCCGGTCGACCGAGTGCCGGCGGCGGTCACCAAGATCATCGACGTCAAATGCCCCGACTCCGGCGAGCCCGACACCTTCCACTCCAACAACCTCGACTATCTCCAACCCCACGACCAGATCAAGTTCGTCATCGGGACGCGCCGTGACTACGAATTCGCCCGTGACTTCACCGCCACCCACCGCCTGCCGCAGCGCGTGGCAGCCGTCATCTTCTCACCGGTCCATGGCGAGGTCGACCTGGAGCGCATGGCCGAGTGGATTCTCGCCGACGGCCTCGAGAACGTCCGCTTCGGCTCCCAGCTTCACAAGCTCATCTGGGGCCCCGACGCCAAGGGCGTCTGACGTGCGATCGGGCAGCCGTCCGGGGGGCAGGGTTCTGCCACCGCACCCGTCCATCCGAACGGAAGACCGCTGATATACTCGAAACAGGAACACAAGTGGGCCGCTAGCTCAGCTGGGAGAGCGCGGCGTTCGCAATGCCGAGGTCGTGGGTTCGAGCCCCATGCGGTCCACCAATTCCTTCCTCCCCTCCCGCCAGTAACGAGAGGCGCTCCCGCCTTTCAGCCGGCCGCTCTCGCGGCCGATCACAAGCATTTGGCTTCAAATCGTAGCGCCTAGCACTCTACGCCCCGCGGTTCCCGCCGGCCTTGACAAAGGATTCCACGACACCCGCGTGGGCGGTCGCACGCCGGCAAGGCGTCGATTGATTCGGTAGACTGTTGCCCAACCTTATGGACGCCGAGCCATCTCGACAGCGCTGGGGCGTGTTGGCCCTGCTGTTTTTCTCGATCATGGTCAACCTGCTTGACCGGCAAGTCCTGTCGGTGATGGCGCCAGTCATTCGGGACGAGCTCGGCCTCACCAACACCGACTACTCCATCATCCTTTTCTGCTTTGTCGCGGGACTGACGCTCGCCCAGTTTCCCGTCGGCCTGGCGCTCGACAAGTGGGGCGTGCGCCGCGGGCTTCCGCTGATCATGGTGATTTGGTCGATCGCCAACGGCCTGCACGCGTGGGCGCGGACCCTGTGGCAATTCTGCACCTTCCGATTCGCGCTCGGCGCGGGGGAAAGCGGCAACTACTCGGGCGGCATCAAAGTGATCGCCCAATGGTTCCCCGCCCGCGAGCGCGCGCTGGCCGGGGGCATCTTTAACAGCGGTACGGTCGCCGGAGCCTTCCTGGCGCCGATGCTGATCGTACCGCTGGGGCTGGCGTTCGGGTGGCGCGCGACGTTCCTGATCCCGAGCGTGTTGGGGCTGCTCTGGATCTTCCCATGGCTCCGGTACTATCGCGAGCACTCGCCCACGGCCCCGGCCGACCAACCAAAAGCCACGGACTCCCAGCCGCCAACTTCGTTTTGGAGCTTACTTCGGGTCCGCCACGTATGGGGGGCAATCCTGATCCGGGCCCTAGGCGGCCCGGTCGTGCATTTCTACTGGAACTGGCTGCCGGAATACCTCCGCCGCGAGCGCGGATTCAGCATGGAGGAGATCGGCTGGACCGCGGGTATTCCGTTTCTCTTCGCCGGGCTGGGCAACTTGGCCGGCGGATGGCTGTCGGGCCATCTAATGAAGAGGGGTTGGTCGACCGACCGGGCTCGCAAGACCGCCTTCATTACCAGCGCCGTGCTGTGCGCCAGCAGCATGGCCGTGCCGCTGGCCCCGACGGCCGTCTGGGCGATGGCGTTGATTTGCACGGCTACCTTCGGCATTGCGATCAGCGTCCCCACGCACATCGCCACGCTCGGCGACCTCTTCTCTCAGCGCGTGCTGGCGCGGATGGCGGGCATGACGGGCCTGGGCGAAGGGATCATGAACATGACGCTGATGCTGGCCACCGGCATCGTCGTCGACCGCTTCTCGTACTTGCCGGTGTTCCTGGCCGCCGGACTGATGCCGGCACTAGGCGTCGTGGCGTTGTTTACGCTGATTCGCAAGATTGAGCGGGTCGAGGTGTAGGGGAGCCGGAGGCCATGCCGACGAAACCGCGGAAGCAATCTCAGAAGCAACCCTCGCTGGAAGGCAAACCCTGGGCCTCGGCTCCGGTGGCCTTTGCTGCCGCCGCACTATTCGTAATCTTGTTGTTGGTATTACTGGTCGTGCGCTAACCTTCGTGACGGCCTAGGCTAGCAGTCCGTGGCAAAACCGAACACCGTGCGAATTGCAATGTAGGGGCACGGCATGCCGTGCCCGCCTGCTCGGCCCACCGCGACATGTAGGGGTGTCGAACGATCTCGGCGAAAAACCTCACTTGCACCACGGGCTTGCTAGGGCGCTACTTGCAGACCTTCGGCGCTCGCTGCTGAGGCCAGTCGCGTATCCGAACAGGCGAAGTCCGGCCGGTCGAGCCACAGGGCTGAGCACAAATGAACGGCATCAGCACCGCGCAGGGCATGACGGTCAATCAGTTCGGGAGCCGGCGCCAGAACGTCCCCGTTCAATTCAATGACCTGTAGCGCCTTCCAGTCGGCCAGGAACTCGGATCGTTTGCTTGTGTAGGCGCGTGCCGAAATACGCTCTTCATCCCGGCTGCGCTTCAGGGCCGACAGCAACTCCGCCATGGTGAGCACGCTGGTGAACAGCCAAGGCTCGTGGCGCTCCACGAGTTTTCCCACGTCGCGGCTGTCAGGCTCGGCCAGATAGAGTTTGGCAAGCGCCGACGTGTCTAGGTAAAGCATCAGCGGCGGTCCTCGGCGATCATCTCGGCAATCGACTTGCCCGGGCTCATGCGGGCGGGCCGCCGGCGAGGACTCAACTTGCCGAGGCCGAAGCGAATGCTTCCCTTCCCCAAGACTCGAAGCGATGGGTCCGGTGCGCCAGGCTCCGAGATAGCCGGCAAGATCAAGGCCACCGGTTCACCACGATCCGTCACCTGTACCGGACGCCCCTGACGGACCATCTTGAGGTACTTGCCCAGGCGATTCTTCAACTCGCGACTCCCTACGGTAGTCATTGCAGCTACATTATAACAATGTAGCTACTACAAGAAACGATCGTGTCTCAGCCGCCTTCTTGAACCGCGCCCCCCGTGTGGGACAATGGGCTGCTTCATGACTCCGCCGGGCGGCAAAAAGGTCTCCAACATCCGCTGGCGCATCGCCGCACTGGTCTTTCTGGCCACGGTCATCAACTACATCGACCGCCAGACCCTGTCGCTCGTAGCACCTTTCGTTGCAGACGAGTTGGAGATCAGCGACATCGCGTACGGCAACATCGTCGCTGCCTTCTTGTGGGCCTACACAGCGATGAAACTGGTGAGCGGCGTTCTCATTGACCG
The DNA here is from genome assembly GCA_965261065.1 of Bryobacterales bacterium. Taxonomy (GTDB): domain Bacteria; phylum Acidobacteriota; class Terriglobia; order Bryobacterales; family UBA6623; genus JAKZVK01. The sequence goes on from OZ253444.1 coordinate 2,962,072, forward strand.
CTGGGGAGCGAGGTTCATGCTGGCCGCTTCCATGGTTTGGTGGTCGGTGGCGAACATGCTTCACGCATTGGCGCGTGGGGCGCTGGGCCTGGGCTTTTTCCGCCTGTTGCTCGGCATCGGTGAAGCCGGGAACTTTACGGCGGCGGAGAAGGTGATCTCCGAGTGGTATCCGCCTCAAGAGCGCGGCCTCACCAACGGGTTGGTCAATGCCGCGGCGTCGGCGGGAGCGATTATCGCGCCTCCCCTGATCGCGCTTCTCTACAACCAGTTCGGCTGGCGTCCGGCGTTCGTGATCACCGGCTCGCTCGGATTTCTGTGGCTGATCGGGTGGCTGCGCTGGTACTACAGCCCGGCCAAGCACCCCCGCATCACCGGCGAGGAACTCAAGCTCGTCGGCGGGCAAACGCACGCGGGCCGCAAGAAGCTGAACCTGGGGCACGTCATTGCCATCCGCCAGACCTGGGCGCTGCTGCTGGCGCGTGTCTTCGCCGACCCGCTGTGGTGGTTCTACCTGTTCTGGCTGCCAAAGTACCTCCAGGAAGAGCGCGGCTTCACGATGACCGAAATCGGCTTGGTCGCCTGGATGCCTTATCTCGCCGCCGATGTCGGCTCCATCGCGGGCGGGTTGGCGTCGAACTGGCTCGTGAAGCGCAAGGTCGAGGTGTTGCGGGCGCGCAAGCTGGCGATGGTGCCGTGCGTGCTTTTCATGCCGCTGGGCATCGTCGTGGCATACACGGAGTCGATCACGGTGGCCATTGCGATGATCTGCGTCGTGAGCGGCTGCCACATGGCATGGAAGACGAACCTGATGACCCTCACCAACGACATCTACCCGGAGCGGATCGTGGCCTCGGCCGCGGGCCTCATTGGCGTCGGCAGCGGACTCGGCGGCGCATTGGTTAGTCCCGTCACTGGCTACATGATCCAGTACTTTTCGTATCGAATGGTTTTCATCTCCATGGCGTTCCTGCATCCGATCGCCATGCTAATCGTCTGGACCATGGTCCACGACCCCCTTCCTGACGACGACGAAGCCGCGCGATGCCGCCATGCGGAGCGTACTCGAACGACGAAGCATGGTTCACAGGATGAATAAAGGGCTGAGCGGAGCGAGCTAGACGGACTTGGATATGCCCTCTGGAGAAGATGTTCTTGTTTTGAAAGAGCCGCTAAGAAGGCACCTTCTTGCCTGGACTTGTAATGGAGGACTGGTTCTATTGTCCTTGTGGGGCCTCGTTCTGTTCGATCCAATCGCAGAACCAGCACATTTTTGGTTTATCGCCGTGAATCTTATTATACAATATTTTCTGTTAACGGCAACGGTAGTTCCTCGAATCGCTTTTTGTCGATCTGAGATCCAAGTTAGAACAATGCTCGGGAAATATCGCTCCTGCGCGTACCAAGACCTATCAGAGATACGCAGGCATCCAAACGGGATAGTTCTACAGATGGGCAATGGCAAGAATATCAAGATCCCATCGCGCTATGCTCGCCTGGATGAGGCCGTGGCGAAGGTACAAGACTCTCGCGAAGGAGTAGCCCTCAAAGAGCTCACGGAGCCACTACCAATGGGACCAATCTGAGAGGCAGAGCCGGGGCCTTGAAGAAAACAAACGTCGGGATGCCCGAGGTCGTTCCGCTGAGGAAGTCGCCGACGAGTTCGATCAATAGTTGATTCGGATGAAAGCAAGGGGAGTTCGACGACGATCGGGAAAGTGGACTCGGCGGCGCCTCCTCTCGCGAAAGCCGCCTGATCCGTTTCCGAAACCACCTCTATGAGCGAAACACTACACGGCATCATCCCCATCATCGCCACCCCCTTCGAGCCCGACGGCTCGCTGGATCTCGACGGCCAAGCCCGGCTCGTCGACCATCTGCTCGACGAGGGCGCACACGGGCTCGCCCTGTTCGGCAACGCGGGCGAAGGGTACGCGCTGCTGCCGGATGAGCGCGTCACTCTGCTCGATCTGATCGCCAAGCGGGCCGCCGGCCGGACACCGATCGTGGTGGGCGTGGGCGCCACCGGCACCGACGCCGCCGTGGCACTGTGCCGCCAGGCGGAATCGCAAGGCGCCTCGGCACTGATGGTGCTACCGCCCTATTACCTGCGTCCCGACGGCGAAGGCCTGATGCACTTTTTCAGGCGAATCAGCGATGCCGTGTCGATCCCCATCATGGTGCAAGACGCGCCGCTGCTCACCCAGGTGCCGATGCCGCCGGCCCTGCTCGCGCGCATCGCGAAGGAGATCGAGCAAGTGCGGTACGCCAAGGTCGAGGCACCCCCCACCGCGCCGAAGATCTCGAGCGTGGCTGCCGCCGCGGGCGGGGCTCTGACACTCTTCGGCGGGCTCAACGGCCAGTTCATGATCGAGGAAATCCAGCGGGGCGCCCGCGGCCAGATGCCGGCGGCCGACATGACCCGCAACTACGTCGAGATCTGGAACCACCTCGACTCCGGCGACACCCAAAGTGCTTGGGACCTCTTCACCCGCGCCCTGCCACTGATACGATTCGAGTTGCAGCCAGGGCTGGGCGTCTCCGCCGTCAAGCACAACCTGGTCGACAAAGGCGTGATTCGTTCGGCCACCGTGCGGCACCCCACGCGCTCGCTCGACGCCCCGGGGCTCGATGAGCTTAAGGTTCTGCGCGAGCGCCTGAGCGGGTAAACGCCGTTTTCGCCGGCCTCGCGCCGCCGCCTTCAATCGTCAATGGACGCTGTTCGCTACTACCTGGCCTTGGTGATCGTGATGATGGTTCCGGGGACGTTCGTCTTCTGGTATTCGATCCATCCGTTCGTTCGCTTTTGGCGCAGAGTGGGAACGGTGGTCACGTATGCCGTGCACTTCACGATGATTACCGTGGTGGCGGTGATTTTGTTTCGGGCGCGCGACGTGATCCTCGCCGTCGACTTCGGGACGAACTGGTTTCTGGTTGCGCTATCCGTGCCGGTCTACGTGCTGGCCGTCCGCGTCGCCAGGGGGCGCACACGAGCGCTGAGAATGAAGGTGCTGCTGGGGTTCCCCGAGCTCGCGCCGGAAAAGTACGAGAGCAAGCTGCTCACGGCCGGCATCTATGGCCGAATGCGTCACCCGCGCTACGTAGAGATGATGCTCTCTCTGCTGGCACACGCGCTGCTCGTAAACTATCTGGCCACGTACGCGATTGTCGTGATTTCCGGTTTGGGGCTCTGGCTCGTGATCGTCCTCGAGGAGAAAGAACTGCGGACGCGTTTCGGCGAGGACTACAAGCGGTATTGTGAGCAGGTGCCGCGCTTCGTACCACGGTTTAGGGTCTAATCCCGTCGATCCCTGTGCAAGGGTGCCAAGGTCTGCAAGGTGTGTCGGATCGGCATGTGGCGTAAGTCTCCAGGCTTGCCGAGTCTCGATTCTTCGGGACTCAGGATGGCAAGCGATCGAGCAGTCATTATGGTCCGCGGACCTGAGAACCGAGAAATCGGTTCTCGGCAAGGCTGGAGCCCTACGCCACACCAGGGTCGACTTATCGGTTCGAGGTCACAGACCTCGTTAGCCGGCCGCCACCCGGTGAGATCAGCAGGCCCCCAAGCATGAAAATCCAAACCATCGAAGCTCTACCGATCCGCATCCCTCGCGACGTCGACCGAACCACCGGCACCGCCGGCCTGCCCTCGCACCTCGAAGAAACCGACTGGGACTACCGCTGGTCGGCCGCGTTCCCCACGCTCTACGCCGTTCATTTCGAGATCGCGCTCGTCAAGATCACAACCGATACCGGGTTAGTCGGCTGGGGTGAGGCACAAGCGCCGCTCGCTCCCCAGGTCGCCTGCACAATCATCGACACACTCCTGCGCCCCGTTCTGATCGGAGCCGAGTTCACCGGCTCGCGCGAGGCGATCGAAGCCCTGTGGCAACGCATGTACGACTCCATGCGCGTGCGCGGCCAAACCGGCGGCTTCATGCTCGACGCGATCGCCGGCGTCGACATCGCACTGTGGGACCTGGCTGGGCAAGCCACCGGGAAGCCGGTGGCCGAGCTGATCGCCCCGGGCGCGGCTCGCGGCGCACTGCCGGCCTACATTAGCGGCCTCTCGGGCTCGACCAACGAAGAGCGCATCAATGCCGCCCGCGAGTACGTCGATCAAGGATTCGTCGCATTCAAGATCTTTTATGACCGCGGCGAGGCCGAGCTGTTCGATCTGCTCAGCGGACTGCGATCCGCCCTGGGCCCCGGCATTGGCCTCGCGGTCGATGCACTCTGGCGGCTCGATCCGGACGAGGCCGCCGGTTTCGGGCAACGTCTCGACGAGCTCCCGGCCCTGTGGCTCGAGTGTCCGTTGAAGCCCGAGGATCCGCTGGCCCACGCCCGTCTCGCCAAGGCCATTCGCACCCGAATCGCGTTGGGCGAGAGCTACCGCACGCGTTACGAGATGGCGCCGTTTTTCCGCGAGCAGGTGATCGGCGTGCTGCAACCGGACCTGGGCCGCTCCGGCATCACCGAGAGCTTGCGGCTGGCCGCGCTCGCCGCCGAGCAAGGCGCCGCCACCGTGCCGCACGTCAGCATCGCCATGGGCCCGCAAGTCGCCGCCGCGCTCCACTTCGCCGCCGCCGTCGAGAAGTGTCCGCTGGTCGAATACAACCCCCGCGTCCTCGAAATCGCGAACCGCTGCCTCGTGAACCCGATCGAACTCACCGCCGGCGCCTACCACGTGCCCACGGCACCGGGCCTGGGAGCCGAAGTCATCGAAGAAGAAGTCCGGCGGTTTGCGATTGCCCCCTAGCCGACTCCGTGGCGGCCCACCGCAAGCGGCGGATGGACGACGACTTGCTGAATAAATAGGGCCGGCGCTGGGACGGGCACTTGCAGCGTACTACCTTGCCGCTCCGAACCACCCGTAATACAATAAGCCCGCGAGTCGACGCGAAGGAGAACCAGTGGAGAATCACGTCAAAATCCTCGGTGTGCTCTACCTCATCGGAGGCGCGCTGGGGTTGCTGATCGCGTTGATCGTCGTTGTCGTTTTCGGGCTGGGCGCACTGGGTTTGGCCGGTGTGGCGGCTCACGAGGATCCGGAGGCATTGCTCGCCATCCCAATCATCGGCGCCATCGGAACGTTCCTCGTTGTGCTGATTGTCATCTTCTCCATTCCTAGTATTGCTGCGGGTTTCGGCCTGATGAAGTACCGGCCCTGGGCGCGCATCCTGACGATCGTGCTCTCGGCCTTGAATCTGCCCAGCGTCCCCTTTGGGACGGCGCTCGGCATCTACGGACTTTGGGTGCTCCTGAACAAACAGACCGAGCCGCTGTTCGCCGTGCCGGGAGCAGCTGCGCCCTATTCCCCACAGGCGAGTCCACCGCAGCCGCCTGGACCCTAGTGACGAGTCTACCTCCGCCGCCTTGCTTCCCGGGCGCTTACTTCCCGGCGCGCTGAGACTCGCTCCAATCCGCCCGGCAGGGTCGGCTATCCCGGCGAGGTCTGGTATTTTAATGGCTTCAGTGGGGGTTCTCTTTCTCCTATTCGCGGCGGCCGCGGGGCTCTCTGCGCAGCCTCGCCCCGCTGCCGACGAACCGACGAACCCGTATGCGTCGGACGCCGCCGTCGTCGAGGCCGGACGGCAACTCTTCGTCGACACGTGCAGCCCCTGCCACGGGCCGAGCGGCGAGGGCGGACGCGGCCCCAGTCTGGTCGATGGTCGCCAAATGCGTAGGGCCTCGGACCGGCAACTCTTCGACGTCATCAAGAACGGCTTGCGCGCCACCGACATGCCACCGTCACCCCTCTCCGAGGAACAAACCTGGAAGGTCGTGACCTTCCTGCGCGGCCTCAACACTCCGGCGATCGAGGCCAACGCGCCCGGCAACGTGGATGCGGGCCGGCAGCTCTTTTGGGGCAGCACCGGCTGCTCGAACTGTCACACGATCCGAGGCCAGGGCGGGGCGCTCGGCCCGGATCTCACCGACATCGGCGTCGTGCGCCGCGTCGACCGATTGACCGAGTCGATCGTCGATCCCAACGCCCGCATTGTCGACGGCTTTCAAGGCGTCAAGGCAACGAAGAGAGACGGCCAAACGATCAAAGGCGTAGCCAAGCTCGACACTAACTATTCGCTACGGCTTCTCGACGGTGCGGGTCGACTGCACTTCCTCGACAAGCGAAACCTGGCCGCCGTCGCACCCGCCAAGGAGTCGCTGATGCCCGGCCACTACGCCAAGACGCTCAGCGAAGATGAAATGCGCGACCTCGTAGCGTTCTTGAGCCGGCAGTCGATCCGCACCGGGGTAGAGGAATGAGCATGGATCGTGAAGCAAAACCCCGCGCATCGCGAGCCGCATTGGCTGCGTTGGCCATCTTCCTGGCGCTCCCCCTCGCCGGGCAGGTCCGCTATGAGGACATCCTCAAGGGCCCGGGCGAGGAGTGGCTCACCTACGCCGGCGACTACGCCTCGCAGCGGCACAGCCCGCTCGACCAGATCAATCGCGAGACGGTCAAGGCGCTCGTGCCGAAGTGGGTCTACCACTTCAAGGGCGCGCGCCGGCTCGAAACCAGCCCGCTGGTGCACGACGGCATCATGTACGTCACCAACACCAACGAGCTGCACGCGGTCGATGCCCGCACGGGGCGGAAGCTATGGGGATACTTTGCCGAGGACGTCAAGCGCTCGCGGGCGAATCGCGGCGTCGCTCTGGTGGGCGATCGAGTGTTCCTTGTCACCAGCGACGCGCATCTCGTAGCACTACATCGCGTCACCGGCGCGCTGCTGTGGGATACCGAGTTCGCGTCCACCGAAGAGGGCTACCACTCCTCGGTTCCGCCGTTGGCGGTGAAGAACCAGGTCCTGGTCGGCGTCGGCGGAGGCGGGTCCGGCCAGCGAGGCTTCGTGGCGTCGATCGACGCCACCACAGGCGAAGAGCTATGGCGCACCTGGACCGTGCCGGCCGAGGGCGAGCCGGGCTCGGAAACCTGGGGCGGCTTCCCTTCCAAGTGGAGCGGCGCGCCCACCTGGACCACCGGCTCGTTCGACCCCGAGCTGAACCTGATCTATTGGCCCACCGGCAACCCCTGGCCCGATTTCTACGGCGGCCGCCGCATGGGCGATAACCTCTATTCCGACAGCGTTCTCGCCCTCAACGCCGACACCGGCGAGATGAAGTGGTACTTCCAGTTCACGCCGCACGACGTTTGGGACTGGGACGCCAACGAAACACCTGTCCTCGTCGACATCGAGTTCAAGGGCCGCATGCGCAAACTGATGTTGCAAGCGAACCGCAACGGCTTCTTCTACGTCCTTGACCGCGCCACGGGCGAGTTCTTGATGGCGACGCCGTTCGTCGACAAGCTCACCTGGGCCTCCGGCGTTGACAAGAACGGCCGCCCGATCTTCATACCGGGCATGGAGCCCACCCCCGGCGGCATCAAGGTCTGCCCCTCGGTCAGAGGCGCGAGCAACTGGATGTCCCCCAGTTTCCACCCCGAGACGGGTCTGCTCTACGTCGTCACGCTCGAGCAATGCGACATCTATACGAGTTCGGCGAAAGAGCCCGTGCCCGACAGCGGCTTCCGCGGCACCGGCGGACAGCGCCTTCCCGCCGAGCCCGGCGAGTTTTTCCTGCGGGCCATTGAACCCACGACCGGCAAGATCGCCTGGGAATACCCCATGCCCGGCCCCGCGATCATGTGGGGAGGGACCGTCTCCACCGCTGGCGGCCTCGTCTTCAGCGCCGATGACGACGGCAACCTGATCGCCTTCGACGCCAAGACCGGCGAAGACCTGTGGCACTTCAACACGGGCCACATGTTCTACGCCTCACCCACCACGTGGATGATCGACGGCAAGCAGTACGTCACCATCGCCGGCGAGTCCGACGTCTTCACCTTCGGCTTGTTCGAGCCCCAGCAGTAGCAGGACCGCAGTCCGCCGCGGAATGTAGGGGCACGGCATGCCGTGCCCGCCTGCCGCAACCCGCCCCGAACCCACTTGTAGGGGCGGACCCCTGCGTCCACCCAAAAGCCGCAACAGTCACTCCTGCCCTGTGGCCGACACAAGCCCCGGCCCGCAACAAACCCTAGCCGCGAAGCGGCGTTGGATGTTAGCCCAAGGTAAAGCCGTCGTGGTCTTGGACGGCGGACCCTGGGCATCGAAACCCCTGCGGTAGGACACCTGAAAGGGGCGATGGAAAGGCTACGAGTGTCCCCAACAACGTGCAGCAAGGCCAAGGCCAACCCGCGCACGGCGCGTGTGCACGCCCCACCCCCGCCTACGGCACTTCCACCGTATCGAAAATCTGCTGCACCAAATCCTCGGAGCTCTTCTCCTCCGCCTCCGCCTCATAGCTCACGATCACCCGGTGCCGCAGCACGTCCATGCCGACGGTTTTGACGTCTTGGGGAATCACATACCCGCGGCCCTCGATCATCGCATGGGCCTTCGAGGCCATGGCCAGGTAGATCGTCGCACGCGGCGAGGCGCCGTAGCGGATCAAGTCCGCGATCTCTAGCCCATAAGCCCCCGGGTTGCGCGTCGCTTCCACCACATTGACGATGTACTCCTCGATCTTCTCATCCATGTAGATTTCGTCGGCCAGCGCGCGCAGCCGCAGAATGTCATCCGGCTGGAGAATCGGCTGGATCTCCACATTCGGCGACGAGCGAGCCATGCGCCTGAGGATTTGATGCTCCTCGGCCTTGGTCGGGTAGGTGACCTTGAGCTTCAGCATGAAGCGGTCGACCTGCGCTTCCGGCAGTGGGTAGGTGCCCTCCTGCTCGATCGGGTTCTGCGTGGCCAGCACCATGAACGGCTCATCGAGCGGAAAGCTCTCGTCGCCGATCGTGACCTGGCGTTCCTGCATGGCTTCGAGCAGCGCACTCTGCACCTTGGCCGGCGCCCGGTTGATCTCGTCGGCCAAGACGATGTTCGCGAAGATCGGCCCCTTCTTGGTGGTGAAATCCCCGCTCTTGGGGTTGTAGATCAACGTGCCCAGCAGATCGGCCGGCAGCAGATCGGGCGTGAACTGAATGCGCCGAAAGCTTACCTGCACAGCCCGGGCCAGGGTCGTGACCGAGAGCGTCTTGGCCAGCCCCGGCACGCCTTCGATCAGCACATGATTATTCGACAGCAGCGCCAGCAGCAACCGCTCGGTGAGGTAGGTCTGGCCGACGATGACCTTGCCAATTTCCTCGCGAAGCTGATCGAGCAGCGCTCCTTCTTTCTCGACCTTCTCGGCTATCTGTTTGACATCAACAACCATCGGCTCTGTCCTCGCATGCTGATCCTTCAATCATAAAGGGATCATCAACCGAGCCGTGACCGTCAGGGGAGCGCTCCGGCACGAACCCTGGCGCGCCTCGGAAGCCGCTCGATCGGAGATGGCGTTCGGACTTCAACAGATCACCCCCGTTGAGAATGCCGGCCACACGCTTCCGACGCTCTCTTCGAGCCCCAACCGTCGAGTCATGAGGCTGCTACGACTCGAAACTCCCGTCGGCTTACGGACGGATTGCGTTCGCGTCGGCACGCCTGCGGTAGCATAGGCCGCAGTAGAAACCGCGTAACGCAGAACAGAGAACAGGGAATCGTCAATGAAGACAACAAAGACTTCGCTCTTCTTGAAGATCGTGGCCGGCGCATTGCCGTTCGCCGTGGCCTTCGCGCTGGCCGGCGCCGAGGCCGAGCCCAAAGCCTACGAGCACGTCATCATTCCATCCGGCGAGCGTCAACTCTTTCTCGACGATTTCCTGCTGGGCGCTCTCCATCGCGTGGAGCGCCGCATCCACCAGCCGGCCAAATACGAGGGGAACCTCGTTCTTCGCGGCGACCAATCATGGGAGGGCTCCTCGATCCAAACACGCAGCGCCCCCTGCTGGGACCCCGGCGAGAAGGTTTGGAAGCTGTGGTACTTCGGCGCCGGGCACCGCACCGGCTTCGCGCGCTCGAAGGACGGCGTCCACTGGGAGAAGCCTGTTCTTGGCAAGCGGGAGTTCGAGGGCTCACGCGACAACAACATGACCGTGATCAAAGGCGACCCCGAGGGCTTCATTGAGCACGTGGTGATCGATCCCGACGCGCCACCGTCGCGCCGCTACAAAGGCCTGCAGGGCACCCGCGGGCGTAAGCCGCTCGTCTCGGCCGACGGCTACGAATTCGAGCACCTCGACGTCGCCACGGTCACCAGCCAAGACGAATCGCACCTCAACTACGACGAAGTTCACAAGCGATTCATCCTGACGCTCAAACAGCGCGGCCCGTTCGGGCGCTCGGTCTACCTCTCGCTCAGCCGCGACTTCGAGCAGTGGACGCGCCCCGAGCTCATCTTCCACGCCGACGCGCGCGATCAGGAACTGGGACGGCGGCGGATGCGCGAGCACTTCGCCAACCCGCGGCTCTACACGCCGTACTTCAACGCGCCGGAAGAGTACAACACCGAGATCTACAACATGCCCGTCTTCCCCTACGAAGGCATCTACATCGGAATGCCGAATTTCTTCGAGTCCAGCGGCCGCACCCCCATGCCGCACAACAACCAGGACGGCGTCAACTCCGTCAAGCTCGCCACCAGCCGCGACCTGCACCGCTGGACGAAGGTTGGCAACCGCGACTCATTCATCCCGGTGTCGGAGCTGGGCGGCGGCCGCGTCGATACGGTTCAGATTCTCGCCGCATCGCGTCCGATCGAGCGTGATGACGAGTTGTGGTTCTACTACACGGGCATCAACGAGCGCTACAGTCCCGAAGGGAAGTCGAAGGGCGGCATTCACTTGGCCAAGCTGCGGCGGGACGGGTTCGCGTCTTTCCACGCCGATGCGCAGGGCGGGTTCGTCGAGACGCGTGCGATTCGGTTTGATGGCAAGCGGTTATTTGTGAACGCCGACGCCCGCGGCGGCGAGGTGCGGGCGGAGGTGGTCAATGCGCGCGGCCGCGAGGTGCTGGCGACCTGGAACCGCGATGAGGCCGCACCGGTGACGGGAGATCACCTCCGCACCGAGCTAACGTGGCGGGACCATGAAGGCGTCGAGGCTCTTCGTGGCACCACGGTGCGGTTTCGATTTCACCTCAAGGACGCGCATCTGTACTCGTTCTGGATCGAACCCTAGCGGCCTGAACTGACACCCTTTGTAACTCGTACCGCGGATCTCGGTTTTGAGATCCGCGGCCTTTCGCCCCGGAGGGGCCGAGCGATAATAGCCCCCAGCTTCAGCCTGGGGATGCACCCCGTTAAATGCTCTAGAAGCCCTGGGGCGGAAGGAAAAGCGGCAACCTGCCGAGGGGCTTCCACCGAAGCACCACCCGCGTCGCCGACAGTCAACGGCACCTCGTGGCGAGCGCGGACTTCCGTCCGCGCCAAGGGCACGGCATGCCGTGCCCGCCTGTTTGGCATGCCGCAACAACGAGAGGTCAAACAAGGTTGAAAGAAGAGTGGCGCTTCCGCCGCCGGCTGCTAGAGTGGGCAAAGAGTCGATGCCGGCATCTCGCCAGAAGGTAGTCCTCTACAACCCGCAAGCGGTGTTTTACACCATGCCGCTGGCGCTGCAAGCGGTCGCGTCCCACCTCGATCCTGACATCTACGATCCCGTCATTATCGACGGCCGCTTGGAGAAAGACCCGGTCAGGGCCGTACTCGATTCGCTCGATGGGGCCCTCTGTTTCGGCGTCAGCGTGCTCAGCGGCGCGCCGATTCGTGACGCACTTCGTGTCTCTCGCGCCGTCAAGGCGGCCCGCCCCGACCTGCCCGTCGTCTGGGGCGGCTGGCACCCCTCCATGTTCGGCACCGATTGCCTGGCCGAGCCCGCGATCGATATCACGGTACAGGCCCAGGGTGAAGTCACGTTCGCCGAGATCGCCGACCGTCTTCGAAAAGGAGAGTCGCTCGAAGGATGCGCCGGCTGTTGCTACCGCGGGCTGCGGGGCGAGGCGCGCGCCAACCCACCGCGCCCAACAGCGGACGTCAACGACCTCAGCCCGCACCGTTACGATCTCATCGACGTGCGCGGCTTTTTCGACCTCAAGGGCAAGCGGCAGCTCGACTACATCTCGTCGCAAGGCTGCCACTTCCGCTGTGCCTTTTGCTCCGACCCCTTCGTCTACAACCGACAATGGACCGGCCTCGACCCCGAGCGCATGGGCGAAGAACTCGAACACCTATGGCGGCAGTATGGCTTCGATGACGTCAACTTCCAGGACGAGACCTTCTTCACTTACCCCAAGCGCGTTGAGGGCATCGCCGAGCAGTTGATCCGGCGGAACCTGAACACCACATGGGCCGCCACGCTGCGGGCCGACCAGTGCGCGCGCCTGCCCGAGGAGGTGTTCGCGCTTTGCAAGCGGTCCGGGCTGCGGCGCGTGCTCGTCGGAGTGGAATCCGGCTCGCAAGAGATGCTCGACCGCATCGAGAAGGACATCAAGATCGAACAGGTGTTTCTTACAGCAGAGCGATGCAGAAAGCACGGCGTCGCGGGGCAGTTCCCGTTCATCGTCGGTTTTCCCGATGAAACCGACGAAAGCGTGCGCGCGACCTTTACCGCGATCAAACGCTTACGGAAGATGAGTCCGGACTTTCAAACTCCGATTTTCTACTTCCGGCCGTATCCGGGGTAGCTCGCTCACCCAGGAGGCGGTCCGCAAGGGCTTCCGTCTCCCGACCGACCTGGAAGGATGGTCGAAGTTCGACTACGTAGGGCCGGTGGGTGGCCCGTGGGTTTCTCCACGGAAATTTCAACTCGTCGAACGATTCAAGTTCTTCAGTAAGATCGCCTGGGACCGTGGCACCGGATGGCAGCGCCTTTTTCAACCTGGAGCCAAGTGGCGCTGCGAGGCTGATTTCTATCGATTTCCGGTGGAGCAATTGCTGACCAGGCGGCTAGCACCCGATCCGCAGCTTTCGTAGTTGCTGCTGCGACAAGCGGAACCGAGCCCCGAATGCAAGTGAGGGGTAAATCCGCCACCCGACGGCTTTGAGGCTGCGAACCCGTCACTGGCGTTCCGGGCTCCATTTCTCATGAATTGGCCTCAACCCGCCTTCTATAAACTCTCCCTCTGTGGCCTCCGCAGAGGAATCAACCGTTGCGCCGCCCGCAACTCCCACGGATTCCCATACCGCCGCGTTCGGAACCGCCACCGTGCCAATCCCCGAAGCACGGCCTTGCGCCAGCGGGACGTTTCATAGTCCTGCTCGGTCGGGAAGCGACAACCCAGCACCGTCCCGAAGTCATTCACTTTCCGCCGCATGCGCTCGGTCAACCACGGCGCATCTTCATGGCAGACGTAGTTCACCCATTGGGGCTGCGTCCACTCCTCCGGTGTGGCCGGCAACTCCGGCCCGGCGGGGCCGTACTGCCGCAGCACCGGCAGCCGCAATCCGCTCTCCTTGGCCTCGACCGTGAGCGGCTCCCGCTGCGGCGTCGGGCTGTAGAAGTACAAAATGATCTCTGCCCGCGGGTTGACACGCTTCAGGCGTCGAATGAACTCAAATGTCCTTTCGGTCTCGCCCTCGGGGTCGGCGGGGCCGCCGAGGATGAATGAAAACTCAGGCGTCACCCCGTGATGCTTACAACGCCGCGCGGCTTCCAAAGTATGCTCAACCCGCGCCCCCTTCTTGAGCCGGCGCAAGCCGTCGTCCGTGATGGCGTCCGCGCCCATGAACGTCATCCGTAGGCGGCTGCGCTCGATCAACTCCCACGTTTTCGTCGAGAACGTCGCCAGTGCGTCCGTGCGCGAGAAACACCACCACGACATCTGTAGCTTGGCCAGAACTTCGAGCGCGGCCACGCTGCTCTCTTCGGTATTGAAGAAGTTGTTGTCGTAGAACTGCATCGCGTCGGCCCCATAGCAGTCGCGCAGCGTCGACAGCGTATCGAACAGGCGCGCCGGCGCCGGCTCGCGCGTCACGCCGTTAAACATGCTCACGACACCGCAGAACTCGCAGCGATAGCGGCATCCGATGGCAGCCTGGTGAACGCCCGTGCGTCGCCCCAAGAAGCTTGGCCGCAGATACCTTCCCACGTCACCGACCCGCTCATAAGGCAGGGCGGGAAATTCATCAGGACCGCGGAAGTGCCGGTCCGGGGCGTGGCGGATGTCGCCATCGACCTTCCAACTGAGGCCGTTGATTCCGTTGAGCACTTCTGGATCAGAGGCGGAATCATGCGGTCCCGACGGTGGGCCGCTATCCGGCAGGCGGCCGAGCAACTCGCTGAAAGTATCCTCGCCCTGGCCCCGAACCAGATAGTCCACGTAAGGCGCGTTTAAGGCGGCCGGGGAGTACAGGCTGGGAAAGTAACCGCCCCAAACGATCGGCGTTGCCGGTGACGCTTGGCGGATGGCCTTCGAAATCTCGATGGACGGCCGCACCTGCGGACCCGGCATCACGGTCACGCCCGCCACGGCATCAGGATGATCGCGCAAGCAACCGAGGGCCGTCTGAGTCGCGCGAGGATCGGTGTTCTCATCGATGATGCGATAGTCGTACCTGCCCTCCAGTACGGCACCCAGCGCCAGCAACGACAGCGGAAAACGAACGGACTTCTCCTTACAAGTCTTCGGATTCACCAGAAGGACAAAGGGCCGGGCCACCATAGCGCTTCCCCGATTCTAGCGCCGCAAAGATCCGGCGAGGCCCGCCACCTCACCTCGGGTGCGCGACAAGAAAGTGATGATTTGCGGGGTCCCCTTTTTTGCGTGCGAATCCTTACGTAGTGATACGTTAGGAAAGGAGGCGTACTATGCCCGAATCTCTCGTCGCGCTCGAACGTCAACGAAAGGCCATCCTCGCTCGGATTCTCGATCTAGGAGACTTCCGCAGCGGATCCATCAGCGCTGTCAGCGGCCGCTGCGGCAAACCGTCCTGCCGCTGCCATCAGCCCGGCCAGCCCGCTCATGGCCCGAACTACCGCCTGACCAGGAAGGTCAACGGCAAGACCGTGAGTGAGACCTTTTCCTCGCCCGCCCAGCGGCGCAAAGCGCAACGCGAAGTTGAGGCTTTTCACCGCTTCCGGGAGCTGAGCCGACAACTGCTCGAAGTCAACGAACAGATCTGCCGTTTGCGCCCCGTCGCCGAGGACGCCGAGCTGAGTCCGCAGGAAAAAAAACGGCCGAGGCGATCCAGCAAGAAGTCGCCGTAGAAGTAGGGAGGCTGCTACGGGTCGTCTTGTGTGAGAGGCGCAAGCGCGGGTCGCTCGACCTCGAAGCCGTCGAACAGGCGACGCGCGACGCGCTGCATCAAGCCGGCGCTGTCTTGCTCGAGACGCTGTTGAACGAAGACGCGGCCGGCGAATCGCAGCAGCCCTGCGCCTGCGGCTCGCCAGCGCGCTACGCCGGTCGGCGGCCGAAGAAGCTCGTCACGATGCTGGGCGAGGTCGTCGTCGAACGGCCGTACTATCACTGCAGCCGCTGCGGCAAAGGCTTCGCGCCGCACGACCAAGAGCTGGCCGTCAAAGCGACGTAGTATTCGCCAGGCGTGCGCCGCATGACGGCGCTGGTCGGCTCCGAGACGTCGTTCGATCGCGGTCGCGCGTTGCTCGACGAGTTGGCCGGAGTGCGGCTGACCGCCAAGGCTGTCGAGCGCGAAGCCGAGGCGATCGGCGAAGATGTCGCCAGCGAAGAACAAGCCGCGATCGCGCGCGCCGTACCGCTGGAGCTTCCTGCGATGTCAGGACCTGAAACTCCGATTCTCTACATCGAGATGGACGGCACGGGCGTACCGGTCACCGCCGCCGAGACGGCCGGCCGCAAGGGCAAGGACGGCGGCCCGGCCGGCACGCGCGAGGTCAAGCTCGGCTGTGTGTTCACGCAAACAAGCTGCGACGAACAAGGCCGTCCCGTGCGCGACGAAGACTCGACCAGCTACACCGGCGCGATCGAGGACGCCGCCGCCTTCGGACGCCGCATTTACAGCGAGGCTTGGCGACGGGGTTGGAGTCGGGCGCGCAAGAAGGTCGTGCTTGGCGACGGTGCGGGCTGGATCTGGAATCTTTCGCACGAATACTTTCCCGGCGCGATCGAGATCGTCGACTTGTATCACGCTCGCGAACATCTGTGGGAGCTGGCGTCGAAGCTGTTTCCCCAACAACAAAAGCGCCTCCGCGGTTGGGCGCGGCGCATGCAGAAAAAGCTCGACGCGGGGCGCATCGAGCAACTCGTCACTGCGCTGCGCGAGATCGAAACCGACGACCCGGAGTTGGCGCATCCGCTGGCGCTGGAGGCGGACTACTTCCAGCGCCATGCGGAGCGCATGCGTTACGGCGAGTTTCGCCGGCAGGGCTTGTTTGTGGGCTCAGGCGTGATCGAGGCGGGTTGCCGCACCGTCATTGCGAGTCGGTTGAAGCGCTCTGGCATGTTCTGGAGCGTGCGCGGCGCGAACGCTATCACGGCTTTGCGTTGCGCACGGCTCAGCAACCGCTTCGACGACTACTGGGAGAATCGCGCTCGCGCGGCCTGAGCCTCACAAATTTGTCGCACACCCGCTCACCTCGACCGGGCTGGGACCCCACCGACCCCACCAGCTTCTTGTTGAAGCCCAATGATAATGTCCCCTTGAGCGCCCAATAGAAATGTCCCCTACTCTGAGGCTCCGAAGGAGGAGCCGAGAGTGGGAAGGACATGGATGAGTGCCAAGGAGTTGAGGCGCGGCGAAGTGCTGAGCCGAGTGAAACGAGGGGAACTGAAGTTGACCGAAGCCGCCGAGCTGCTGGAGGTCAGCTACCGCCATGCGAAGCGTCTGAAGAAGCGTTACCGTGCGGGCGGGGCCAAGGCTTTGGTGCACGGTAACGTCGGCCGTGCTTCGAACCGAGCCGATCAGAAGCGACGCCAGCAGGTTCTCGAGTTGGTGCGCGAGAACTATGCGGGCGAGGGGCACGAGCGCTTCGGGCCGACGCTGGCGTCGGAACATCTGGCAGCCGACCACGGCCTGGAAGTGCCGCGCGAAACACTGCGGCGCTGGATGCTCGCCGCGGGTCTGTGGAGCCGCCGTCGCAAGCGCCAACCGCATCGCACCCGGCGCCAACGCAAAGCGCACTTCGGCGAGCTGATTCAACTCGACGGTTCGCACCACCACTGGCTGGAAGAACGCGGCCCGAAAGCCTGTCTGATGAACTTCGTCGATGACGCGACCGGTGTGGCGCTGTGCCGTTTCTCGGACCAGGAAACGACCTGGGCCGCGGCCGATCTGCTCGCAGCCTGGGTACGTCAACACGGCGTTCCCAAGGCGTTGTACTGCGACTGGAAAAACGTCTACCAGCGCCAGCCGACGTCGCGGGAAGCGCTGGCAGGCATCAAGCCCGAGACGCAGTTCGGGCGCATGTGTGCCAAGCTCGGCATTACGATCATGGCGGCTTCCTCGCCGCAAGCCAAGGGCCGAGTGGAGCGCCATCACGGCACGCACCAAGACCGCCTGATCAAGAAGATGCGGCTGCGCGGGATCGTCGAGTACGAGGCGGCGAACCGTTATCTCGACGAGGAGTACCTGGCCGAGCACAACGAGCGCTTCGCCTGTGAGCCGGCGGCGGCAGCGGACTTTCACCAGGCGCTCCCCCGCGGCACCGAGCTGCGAGGGGTGTTCTGTTGCGAGTACGAACGGGTGGTGAGCAACGACCGGGTGGTGCGTTTCGAGAATCGTTGTTTGCAGTTGAAGCCGAAACGCAACCAGGGCGTGGGGGCGGGGGCACGGGTGACGGTCCAACAGTGGCGCGATGAGAGCTTGCAGGTGAGGTTTGACGGGCACGAGATCGAGCACGACGTGATCGCCACGCCGACGCCACAGCTGCGGACGAAGCCAGCACCACAGCAGCGTCCGGGGGGCGGGCGCAAGCCGGCGGCGAACCACCCCTGGCGGCGAGCTGTGTTACTGAAAAAACGGGCTGCGAATACATAAGAGGGCTGTGGAAATGCCGGGTCGGATGGAAAGCGTGGAAAATCTCTCGAGGCAGCAGTACCGGGTTCGAGGAGCGGTGGATGGTTTTCCACCCTTCCCACCGCCCCTTGGAAATCGCTACGCGATTCCCACAGTTCCACAGCCCCGACGACGACGATATCTCTCCTACGAACAAGAAACACAAGGGGACACTTCTATCGAGCTACCGAGGGGGACATTTCTATTGGGCGTTGACACGACCCCACCAGCTTCTTGGTTGAGCAGCTAGGCATGCTACTATCATGGCATGCCCCACGAGGTTCGTAGTTCTTCTGCAAGCCTGGAGCGGTCGATTCTTATATGGGCGGGGATCGCGCTTCTGGTTTACTACCTTGGCAGAGCGCTCTTTGTCGAGGTTGCACTATGGTCACCCTGATCCCCTACATCGGTACGGTATCGGTTTGTTTAGCTGTAGTCGCTTTTGTCGTAGGGACGATCACTGAACCGAAAGCAGACCTTCAAGCTCACCTAGGTAGGGCGGCTGGAGCCGGGGCAGTGCCGTCGGGCTTGGTCCTGATCTATGGAGCGACAGAACCAGCAATACTGGTCCAGGTTCCAGGCTTGCACATCCCAATACTCTTCGGCGGACTATCGCTGCTTTATGTTTCTTTGAAAGTGGCACTGCAAAAACCGAATTCAAACTGAGACACTACCCAACATTGCGCCCAAACCAACCCCAGCGGGATCATAACATCGTGAGCCCGCTGCACCCAGACCAGCCGTACCCGGATCCCCTGCAGTACGAGACCGATCTCCCCCTCAACGCCGTCCACTATCCCTTGGGATTCGGCATCTCCCTCACTACCAACTCACCCTCCGTCCTAGCCGCCGCCGAGAAAAGCTGGGCCCAATTCCCCGGTCTTTTCGATGAACCGCCTCTGGACATCCGTATCGCGGTGACCGCCGGCGCGCCGATAGCCCGCACGCCGCCCACCATCCGCGGGCACGACCACCTTGTCACGCTCGTAGCCGACAGCAACAACTTCGCCGTCTGCGATTACTCGGCCCGATCCGGCTTCTGCTGGGCCTCGTCCTCGGTCGTCGAAGATCAAGCCTACTTCCGCTGGCATTTTCTCGAAGCGATGGTCTACGTTCTGCTGACGCAACTCCACCTGACGCCCGTCCATGGTGCTTTCGTCGCGCGGAACGGAACCGGGGTGCTGCTGTGCGGTGCGGCGGGCTCGGGCAAGAGCACCTTGTCACTCGCTTGCGCCCGCGCGGGTTGGACTTTCTTGTCCGACGACACTAGCTACTTACTCCGGCGCAGCAAAGCCGGCCAAGAGAACCTCGTGTTAGGCAAACCCCTTGAACTCCGCCTCCGTGAGGACGTCTCCCACCTGTTCCCGGAGCTTTCCGGCTGGGATGCCTCCGTGGCTCCCAACGGCAAACGCGCAGTAGAGGTTCTCACGGCCGAACTGCCAAACGTGGCCGTCGACTTCCGGCACTCCGCTGACGCCCTCGTCTTTCTCGAACGTGATGGAACCGAGCCGGCCGGCCTATCGCCCATATCGGAAGCAGTCGCTATTGACAGGCTAGCCACGGAGGTCGCGTTTCTTGGATCCGAAATACGCCACGTACAGATGGCCTCTCTCGAACGACTCGCAACGAAACCCTCGTTTACGTTACGCTACGGCACCTTGGATGCAGCCGTCGCCGCCTTGGAGGACTTGACGGCCCCTATCCCCGCGGCTGTCTGACACCTCGCGCTGATGCGCCCCCTCTCCTGGCTCGATAGCAAGATCATCCCCCGCGGCTGCGCGGCGGTGCTCTCGGCACTTCAGTTCCAGCCCGGCGCCGGCGAGGCCCTCCGCACGCTCGACGACGCGGACTGGCCGGGCGCCCTCAACTTCGCCGACAACGCCCGCCTCACCCTCCTGCTGGGTCACAATTGTCAGCAGCACCTCCCCCCGGCGATTGCCGCGCGCATCAGCTCGAACCTCGAAGCCAACCGCCGACGCGTCGAGCGCCTCTCCATCGACTACCTCCAGATTGCCGATCACCTCGCCTCAGCGGGAGTCGAACACGTGTTACTCAAGGGTTTCCTGCACGCGCCACGATTCGTGCCCGACGCTTCGTTGCGGCAGCAGGCGGCAGCAGTACGATATCGACCTGCTGTTTCAGCCGCAAGACGTCCGCCGGGCGCACGCGCTCGTGAAGGAGCTGGGCTACGAGCCGGCCTTCGGCCCGGCCCGCTACCCGACTGACCACCTGCCGCCGCTGGTTCGGAAGACCGGATGGCAGTGGCGCGGAGACTTCTTCGATCCCGAGATGCCCACAATAGTTGAGCTGCACTTTCGCCTGTGGGACGAGCAAACGGAGGGTTTCACGCTCGAGGGTCTTGATCGCTTCTGGGAGCGGCGCGAGACGCGACCCCGCGAGGGCCGCCCGGTTCCTGCCCTCGCCCCGGCCGACCAACTCGGCTACGCCGCCCTACACCTGTTGCGGCATCTCTTGCGCGGCGACGTCACACCCTTCCATGTCTACGAGTTGGCCTATTTCCTCGAAACAAGCGCCGACGACGGACGCTTCTGGGCTTCGTGGGCCGGCCTATCGAGCCCCACCCTGCGCCACCTGCAATCGCCGGCCTACGGCCTGGCTGCGCGTTGGTTCGGATGCCGTCTCCCGCAGCGCGTCAAGCAAGAAATCGCGAACTGGCCGACCGAACTCGATTGCTGGTGCGAGCACTATGCCGCCGCGCCGATCGAGGCCCTGTTTCGTCCGAACAAGGACGAGCTGTGGCTCCATCTGTCCCTGCTCCCGCGTTTCGCAGACCGGCTACGCGTCCTGCGCCGCCGTCTCGTCCCTTTTTCGGCTCCTAACCCGAGCGACACCATCTTCATTCCCCGCCCCGACCAGACGGTCTCCCTCCGGTTCCGCAAGGCAGCACGCTACACGGGCTTCGTCTTGTCACGCGTCCGATTCCACCTGCAAACTCTCGTCACGACGGCCCTGGGAGCGTGGCTGTGGCGGCGCAGACGCAGCCGCTTCGCCGAGAAAGCTCAACTCGGCTGACACAAAAGCCGATCGCTCTTGAGAGAAGCTTGCAAGTCTACTGCCCCATGACGATATACAACCAGACGATATAGCACTAGACGATATACCACTAGACCAGTTCGGTCATACTGGTCAATATCCGCCGCGTGCCGGCCCCGCGGAACCAGCGGTTCCGCATCCACATTTCTTGAGGGTCGGAAACATTTGATTTAGCAAGTGTTTTCGCTCGTCCTCCAGGTCCGAGCAGATTCGCATTCCCCCGGCGGACTTGACCCATGTGTTATTCTGATATATATTAATTATACCAGTCATGAAGGCGGCCCCCACTCGCTCTCATCTCTCGGATGCCGAGCGTAGGCTCCGCTCCCGCATCGCGCAGCTCGTCCATGGCCGCTGGTTGCTGCACGGCACGCTGGCGCCCCGCCAACGCACCTGCGGCAAGCCCACCTGTCGCTGTGCTCGCGGTCAGCTTCACGCCTCGTTGTATTTGGTGCGGAATCGCCAAGGGCAACTGCAGCAGCTGTTTGTGCCCCGCCACTGGGAGGCCCGCGTCCGCCAGGCCGTGGCCGACTACCAGCAACTCCAACGGCTCCTCGACGAGGTCTCCGAGCGTGAATGGAAGCGGCTCCGAAGCCGCCGGGAGGAATGACGTTCTTCGACGCCTGCTGCACTACGCCGAGAAGGTCTACGGTCTGCGGGACTCGCTGCTGGCCGCCGTCGGCGACACCAGGCCGCGGCCGCGCATCCCGACGCGGGTGGTGCTGCAGTCGGTGCTGGTGCTGTTCTGGACACGGCTGGGCAGCCTCAACGCGTTAGAGACGCTAGCGCCCGCACCGTTTTGGAAACAGTGGTTGGGCCGCGAGATGCCCAGTGCCGACACCCTCGGGCGCGTCTACAGCCGGCTCGATGCCGCCGCGGTGCGGGCAGCGATTCATCACGTCTACGAACGGCTCAAGCGCAACAAGGCCCTGCCCGGGATCGGCGGGCTGGGCGTGGCCGTGCTCGACGGCCATGAGTCTCACGCCAGCTACCGCCGTTGCTGTCGAGGATGCTTGAAGCGCACCGTGCAGCGCCGCGATGGCCAGCAGATGCAATACTACCATCGCCAAGTCACACTGCTGTTGCTCTCCGATGCGCCCCCCGGCTCCGAACCGCTGCGACTGTTGCTCGACGCCGAGCCGCAACGGCCCGGCGAGGACGAGATGGCCGCGGCGCACCGTTTGCTGGCGCGAGTTCTCGATACCTATCCGCGAGCCTTTGACGTCGTGTTGGCCGATGCTCTCTACGCCACCGCCCCGTTTATCAACTTCTTATTGGGGCATGGCAAAGAC
Source organism: Bryobacterales bacterium (assembly GCA_965261065.1). GTDB lineage: Bacteria > Acidobacteriota > Terriglobia > Bryobacterales > UBA6623 > JAKZVK01. Next base: position 2,984,271 of record OZ253444.1, read on the forward strand.
GCCGTGATCGTGCTCAAGGACGAGCGCCGCAACCTCTATCAAGACGTCCAAGGGCTGTGGCCGACCACGGCGCCCCAACGCGGCGACTATCAAGGTCGCGATTGCCAGTGGTGGGATCACGAGGGCCTGGTGTCGTGGCCGCAGGTGCAGCAGCCGCTGCGGGTGGTTCGTTCCGTCGAGAGCTGGCAGCAGTATTCGCAACTCGACTCCCAACCGCATCCGCATCACAGCGAGTGGGTGTGGGTGACGACCCTTTCCTCACTGCAGGTTCGGACCGCGCGGGTGGTAAGGTTGGGCCATCAACGCTGGGACATCGAGAATCAGGGTTTCAACGAGTTAGTCAACGGCTGGCACGCCGACCACGTATATAAGCACGACCCCGCGGCGATCGAGAACTTTCTGTTGACGGTGTTTCTGGCTTTTAATCTCTTCCACGTTTTTGTTGCGCGCAATCTCAAGGCATCGCTGCGGCGCAGCAAGCCGCGAGTCTTTTGGGCGCGCGCGATGGCGGCTGATCTGTATCAGGCGGCGGCTTGCCCGTACGGCTCGGGGCCCTCGCCATAGCGAGCGGGTGGTTTTCTTTCTCCCTGCCATCCTGCGCTGCCACCACGCCGCCGAGCGGCAGCCGAGCGTAGCGGTGTCTTCCGCGGCCGACTTCGGGCCCCGCCGAGGCCCTCGTCCGGCTGCGAATCTGCTCGCCCCGCTCGCCCCGCACCTAACTCGCTCGTTCCCCAATCACTTCCCGGCTCTCGCCCGACCGCGTTGCGGAATCGCTGCCGCGGAACGGTTTTCGACGTACGGCCGGCACCAGCAAGGAGGCTCACTTGGGGACGAAGGACATCGATCAACTTTCGATCAATACCATTCGCACTCTCTGCATCGACGCGGTCCAGAAAGCGAACTCAGGCCATCCGGGCACGCCGATGGCTCTGGCGCCCGTGGCCTACTCTCTTTGGCAGCGCCACTTGCGGTTTGATCCCGAGAACCCCATCTGGGCCAATCGCGACCGCTTTGTGCTTTCGGTGGGACACGCCTCTACCCTGCTCTACGCGCTGCTCCATCTTTCCGGCACCAAAGCGGTCAATCCAAAGTACGAAACGATCGGCCGTCTGTCGGTGAGCCTTGATGACATCAAGGACTTTCGCCAGCTCGACAGCAAGTGCCCGGGCCACCCCGAATACCGCTGGACCTCCGGCATCGAGACGACCACCGGGCCCCTGGGCCAGGGCGTGGCGACCAGCGTCGGCATGGCGATGGCGGGCGCGTGCTCGGAGCGTTTCAACCAGCCGGGATTCGACATGTTCGATTACAACGTCTACGCCGTTTGCGGCGACGGCTGCATGATGGAAGGCGTCAGCTCCGAGGCGGCGTCGCTCGCCGGGCACCTCAAGCTCGCGAACCTGTGCTGGATCTACGACAACAACAAGATCACCATCGAGGGACATACCGATTGGGCCTTTAGCGAAGACGTCGCCACGCGCTTTATGGCCTACGGCTGGAACGTCACCCGCGTGGGCGACGCCAACGACCTCGAGATGCTCGACCGCGCCTTTAGTACTTTCAAGAACACGTCCGACCGGCCCACGTTGATCATCGTCGACAGCCACATCGCCTACGGCGCCCCCAATAAGCAGGACACCAGTGCGGCGCACGGCGCCCCTCTTGGGGAGGAAGAAGTCCGGCTCACGAAGCGCAACTACGGGTGGCCGGAAAACGCGCAGTTCCTGGTTCCTGACGAAGTGCTTCAGAACTTCCGAGACGGCATCGGTAAGCGCGGAGGAGAATTGTCCGCGGCATGGATGCGAAAGTTCGAAGAGTACAAACAACAGCATCCCGGCTTCGCCGACCAGCTTTATCGCATGCAGCATCGCCTGCTGCCGGAGACTTGGGACGCCCACCTGCCCGAGTTCCAGGCCGATCCCAAGGGCGTCTCGGGCCGCGACGCTTCGGCCAAGGTGCTCAACGTGATGGGCCGGAACGTGCCTTGGCTCGTGGGCGGTTCCGCCGACTTAACGCCTTCCACCAAGATCCGCCTTGATTTCGAGGATGCCGGGGACTACACGCCGCAGCACCCCGGCAGAAACCTGCACTTCGGCGTACGCGAGCACGCCATGGGCGCGATCTTGAACGGCCTGTCGCTGTCGAAGGTGCAGCCCTACGGCTCGGGTTTCCTGATTTTCAGCGACTACGCCCGGCCGGCCATTCGCCTCAGCGCCCTCATGGAGTTGCCGGTCATCCACATCTTCACGCACGACTCGATCGGCGTCGGCGAAGACGGTCCGACACATCAGCCGGTCGAGCAGTTGGCCTCACTGCGAGCGATTCCGGGATTGATTACTTTGCGCCCCGCCGACCCGAACGAAGTGGTGGAAGCTTGGCGCGTCATCATGCAGATCCAACGCGAGCCGGTCGCGCTGATTCTTTCTCGCCAGAACCTGCCGACACTCGACCGTTCGAAGTATGCCTCGGCCGAGGGCGTGGCGCGCGGTGCGTACGTGCTGGCCGATACTGCGGACGGAAAGCCGGAGGTGATCCTGATGGGAACCGGCAGCGAAGTCAGCCTGTGTGTGGAGGCCTATGAGCAATTAGCGTCGGAGGGCATCAAGGCACGTGTCGTGAGCATGCCCTCTTGGGAGCTTTTCGAGCAACAGGACCCCGCCTACCGCGACAGCGTGTTCCCTCCGGATGTGCGCGCGCGCGTGGCGGTGGAGCAAGGTTCGACCCTAGGTTGGGATCGCTATGTCGGCTCGCAAGGCTGCACGGTCGGCATGGAGACGTTCGGGGCGTCGGCTCCGCTCAAGGCGTTGCTCGAGAAGTTCGGCTTCACCCCCGACCGCATCGCGGCCGCCGCCAAGGTGCAACTGTCGCTGCCGTAGCGGCGGACCGCCGCGTACACCCAATAACCACCGATAGGCACTCATACCTTTTGGCCGACGCGCGCCCTTGCTGGAAAGCTGGAGGTCCTGTCTCGGCACTCGGGGGTGATGTAATGGAGGGGCACGGCGCCCCGACGATGCCTCCTCCCGTAGCAACTCTCACCTGCGGCCGACACACCCTGTCTCTCGACCGAACACGCATCATGGGTGTGGTCAACGTCACGCCCGACTCGTTCTCCGACGGCGGCCTGTTCTTGGATCCCGCCCAAGCCATCGCCCAAGCTCGCCGGCTTGTTGCGGAAGGTGCCGACATCCTCGACATCGGCGGCGAAAGCTCGCGCCCGGGCTCCGACTCGACGCCGACCGACCAGGAGTTGGCTCGCGTTGTGCCCGTCATCGAGGGGTTGGCCGGAGAAATCGACATCCCTATCTCGATTGACACCTATACGCCTGCCGTAGCAGAGCGTTGCCTTGCGGCGGGGGCCACCATGGTGAACGACATCCGCGGCCTGCGGGATCCGGCGATGGTGGAGGTGGTCGCCGGCAGCGGCGTCCCGGTCGTCATCATGCACATGAGGGGCGAGCCGAAAACCATGCAGCAGGATGTGGCCTACGAGGACGTTGTGTCTGACGTCAAAGCCTTCCTCGCGGAACAAGCTCGCCTGGCGACGGACGCCGGCATCAAACAAATCATCGTCGATCCCGGCATTGGTTTCGGCAAGACCGCCGAGCACAACGTTGAGATTCTGCGCCGGCTGCGCGAGTTCAAAGATCTCCCCTACCCTGTGCTGGTGGGCGCGTCGCGCAAGTCGTTCATCGGCAAGCTCACCGGCGCGCCGGTGGACGCCCGCTTGCCTGGCACGCTCGCGGCGACGGCGATCGCCGCCGTCAACGGCGCCGACATTGTCCGTGTGCACGATGTCGCCGAATGCAAACAGGCGGTCGCGATCGCCGACGCCATCCGAGGAACCTAACGTGGGGAACCTAGCACCCCGTCGCGAAATCGGGAGCGGTGCTGTTCACAAATGTAGGGGCACGGCATGCTGTTCAGTTTCATGACATCGTTTCCAGTTGTACACAAGACATCGTTTCCACCCAGCCGTGGGCTAAGGTCGGACGAAGGAGTCCCCCCGATGCCCTTTCGGAAACTGGAAATGAAAGAATCTAGAATGCAATTCGTCGTGCGCGCCGCCAGCGGCGCCGAGTCGCTCAGTGAGTTGTGCCGCGAGTTTGGCATCTCGCGCCCGACCGGTCGCAAGTGGCGGGATCGCTACCTCGCCTGCGGCACGCTCGCTCAGCTGGGTGAGTTGAGCCGCCGCCCGCGTTCCTCGCCCCGCCGCAGCGCCCCGGAGCGGGAACGGCAAGTGCTCGAGCTGCGCCGACGCTACGGCTGGGGCGCGCGCAAGCTCCAGCGGCTGCTGGAAGAAAGCGGCGTGCGCTGTCCGGCGACGACGGTGCATCGCATCCTCAAGCGCCACGGGCTGGTGAACGTGCACGCCCCGCGGCCGGCCTTGCAGCGCTTCGAGCGCCCACGGCCCAACGATCTGTGGCAGATGGACGGCAAGGGGCCGCTCAAGAGCCTCGACGGGATTTGTCAGCCGCTGTCGATTCTCGATGACCACAGCCGCTATGCGGTCGGGTTGCACGCGCTGCGGGTGCTGCGCCGCGAGCCGATCCAGGCCTGTCTGCAACAAACGTTCGAGCAAGCGGGTTTGCCGAAGGCGATGTTGATGGACCGCGGCACACAGTGGTTTTCCGCCCACAGCGCACACGGGTTGACGGCGCTGTCGGTGTGGTTGATCAAGCAGGGGATTCGGTTGCTGTACGGGCGGCCGCGGCATCCGCAAACGCAGGGCAAGGTGGAGCGTTTTCACGGCGCGATCGAAGCGGCGGTGCGGCATCGAGGCGGACCGGCGCAGGTGAAGGATTGGGCCGAGTGGCTGGCGCACTTCCGGCGCGAGTACAACGAAGTGCGTCCGCACGAAGCGCTTCAGATGGAGACGCCGGCCAGCCGTTGGCAGCCCAGCGAAAGGGCGTATCAGCCGCAACCGCCGGCGTGGGAGTATGCGGCGGGGATGGAGGTCCAGCGGCTGAACGAGGCGGGCTGTCTGTGGGAGGGGGGCCGTCATTGGTTTGTGAGCGAGGCGTTGGCGGGAGAGTGGGTGGGGCTGGAGCGGTTGCCGCTGGATACGATCGCGGTGCGCTTTCGGCACATGTATGTACGCGAGTTGGAACTGGTGTTGAAGCCCAATGATAATGTCCCCTTGAGCGCCCAATAGAAATGTCCCCTACTCTGAGGCTCCGAAGGAGGAGCCGAGAGTGGGAAGGACATGGATGAGTGCCAAGGAGTTGAGGCGCGGCGAAGTGCTGAGCCGAGTGAAACGAGGAGAACTGAAGTTGACCGAAGCCGCCGAGCTGCTGGAGGTCAGCTACCGCCATGCGAAGCGTCTGAAGAAGCGTTACCGTGCGGGCGGGGCCAAGGCTTTGGTGCACGGTAACGTCGGCCGTGCTTCGAACCGAGCCGATCAGAAGCGACGCCAGCAGGTTCTCGAGTTGGTGCGCGAGAACTATGCGGGCGAGGGGCACGAGCGCTTCGGGCCGACGCTGGCGTCGGAACATCTGGCAGCCGACCACGGCCTGGAAGTGCCGCGCGAAACACTGCGGCGCTGGATGCTCGCCGCGGGTCTGTGGAGCCGCCGTCGCAAGCGCCAACCGCATCGCACCCGGCGCCAACGCAAAGCGCACTTCGGCGAGCTGATTCAACTCGACGGTTCGCACCACCACTGGCTGGAAGAACGCGGCCCGAAAGCCTGTCTGATGAACTTCGTCGATGACGCGACCGGTGTGGCGCTGTGCCGTTTCTCGGACCAGGAAACGACCTGGGCCGCGGCCGATCTGCTCGCAGCCTGGGTACGTCAACACGGCGTTCCCAAGGCGTTGTACTGCGACTGGAAAAACGTCTACCAGCGCCAGCCGACGTCGCGGGAAGCGCTGGCAGGCATCAAGCCCGAGACGCAGTTCGGGCGCATGTGTGCCAAGCTCGGCATTACGATCATGGCGGCTTCCTCGCCGCAAGCCAAGGGCCGAGTGGAGCGCCATCACGGCACGCACCAAGACCGCCTGATCAAGAAGATGCGGCTGCGCGGGATCGTCGAGTACGAGGCGGCGAACCGTTATCTCGACGAGGAGTATTTGGCCGAGCACAACGAGCGCTTCGCCTGTGAGCCGGCGGCGGCAGCGGACTTTCACCAGGCGCTCCCCCGCGGCACCGAGCTGCGAGGGGTGTTCTGTTGCGAGTACGAACGCGTGGTGAGCAACGACCGGGTGGTGCGTTTCGAGAATCGTTGTTTGCAGTTGAAGCCGAAACGCAACCAGGGCGTGGGGGCGGGGGCACGGGTGACGGTCCAACAGTGGCGCGATGAGAGCTTGCAGGTGAGGTTTGACGGGCACGAGATCGAGCACGACGTGATCGCCACGCCGACGCCACAGCTGCGGACGAAACCAGCACCACAGCAGCGTCCGGAGGGCGGGCGCAAGCCGGCGGCGGACCACCCCTGGCGGCGAGCTGTGTTACGGAAAAAACGGGCTGCGAATACATAAGAGGGCTGTGGAAATGCCGGGTCGGATGGAAAGCGTGGAAAATCTCTCGAGGCAGCAGTACCGGGTTCGAGGAGCGGTGGATGGTTTTCCACCCTTCCCACCGCCCCTTGGAAATCGCTACGCGATTCCCACAGTTCCACAGCCCCGACGACGACGATATCTCTCCTACGAACAAGAAACACAAGGGGACACTTCTATCGAGCTACCGAGGGGGACATTTCTATTGGGCGTTGACAACGCGAGTTGGAACTGGGTGCGCAGGCGACCCATTCGCTGGTACGGCCCGCGGGATCCGGCGGTGGAGGCGCCGACCTTGGTCGCCCTACGGGCTCCCGCGGCGGCGCCTCCACCGCCAACCCGAAGCCCAATCGGCCCTCGCCGCCCCCATCACCTGGAACGGAGGGTGGAAACCATGTATTGTGAACACCTGGAAACGATGTCTGGGTACTTGACAGCATGCCGTGCCCGCTTGCCCGATCTCCCGCAACATGTAGAAGTTTCAAGCGGGTTTGACAAGAAACCATATTTTCACCACGGGCTGCCAGCGGGCGAGCTTAGTATGAGGAGCGCAGCTTGAGGAGAACAGCGGACCGTATCATCGTCAGCGCCGCACGCTTCTCCACCCACATCGGCGTCACCGAGGAAGAGCGGGCTCAACCGCAGGGCCTGGTCTTTGACATCGAGATGGTCTTCGACACGCGTCCGGCGGGCCGCAGCGACGACTTCTCGCAAACCGTCTGCTACACGACGGTGGTTGAGGCGGTCGAGCAGATTTTGACGCGCCCCTTCCATCTGATCGAAGCGGTCGCCGAAGCCGTCGCGGCGCGTGTGCTCGCCGACCATCCGGTCGAGGAAGTCCTCGTACGCGTCGCGAAACCCGGCGCTTTTCCCGGCAAGCGCATCGGCCACGCCGCGGTTGAAATCACCCGGACGCGCGATGGCTGACATGTACCTCGGTCTCGGGTCGAACCTGGGCGACCGCCGCGAGCACCTCCGCCGTGCTCTTGATCGCGTGTCGGAGCGCTGCGTCGTGAAGAAGGTGTCGTCTCTATACGAGACCGATCCGGTCGGCTGTCCCGATCCCGAGCGATTCCTCAACGCCGCTGCCCACATCGAAACGGTGCTGAGCCCGAGCGAACTACTCGACTTCCTGCGATCGATCGAGAGGGATGAGGGCCGGGTCCGCCGCCGCAAGAATGACCCACGCACGCTTGACCTCGACATCCTCCTCTACGGCAATCGTATCCTCGACGAGGACGACCTCGCGGTGCCACACCCGCGCCTCCACGAGCGCGCCTTCGTCCTCATCCCCCTCGCCGAGATCGCTCGTGACGTCGTCCACCCGGCACTGTCAGTTAAGGTCTCCGATCTCGCAACGCCGTTCAAGGGCAGCCAACAAGTCATCCCCATCGAAACCAACTCGTGGTATTCGCCAGAGGTTCCTGCGCGCCCTTAGTGGCCCTTGGCGTCTTTGCGAGAAACCCTCTGTATACTCAACTTGTTCCATCTAGAAACGTAGGAGAGCCCCATGTCACGACGCCGCGACTTCCTCAAAATCCTTTCCACCATCCCTGTCGTGGGTAGCCTGGTTCCCGCCGGCTTGGCCTCGACCGCGCCCGCAAGTCGCAACTTTCTCAAGGAACTCGGCGTCCGCCCGATCATCAATGGCGCGGGCGTCTACACCATGTTCACCGGCTCGCTCATGCTGCCGGAGGTGGTCGACGCCATCCGGCAAATGTCGAAGGACTTCGTCCGCATCGACGAACTGCATGACCGCATCGGAGAGCGCATCGCCAAGCTGCTGGGCGCCGGGGCTGCGATGGTCTCCTCGGGCGCTTTCGGGGCCATGCAAGTCGGGACCGCCGCCTGCATTACCGGCGACGACCCCGAGCGGATCAAGCGCATCCCTGACATTCGCGGCATGAAGAACGAGGTCGTCACGCAGAAGTCGCACTGGTTCCCCTACAACCACGCCATCCGCAACTGCGGCGTCAACCTGATCGAAGTCGAAACCCGCGACGAGATCGAAGCCGCCATCCACCAGCGAACGGCCTTGCTGCTCTTCCTCAACAAGGGCGAGAACCAAGGCCAGGTGAAGATTAAGGAGTTCGCCGAGATCGGCAAGAAGCACCGCGTGCCGACCATGAACGACATTGCCGCCGACGTTCCGCCGGTCGAGAACTTGACCAGATCGCTTAAGCTCGGCTTCGACCTGGTCGCGGTGTCGGGCGGCAAGGGCATCCGCGGGCCGCAAAGCTCGGGCCTGCTCTACGGGCGCAAAGACCTCATCCGCGCGGCGCGCATGAACACGCTCCCTAACAGCGACACGTTCGGCCGCGGCCTCAAGGTCAACAAGGAAGAGATGGTGGCCATGATGGTGGCCATCGAGAACTACGTCAACCGCGACCACAAGGCCGATTGGCGGGAATGGGAGCGCCGCGTGAAGGCAATGGATGACCGCGTCTCGAAGGTCGGGGGTGTCAAGACCGAGCGGTTCCTGCCCGAGATCGCCAACCAAGTGCCGCACCTGCGCGTGAGTTGGGACCACGCCGTCATCAAGATCAAGCCCGACGAGGTCAAGCAGCGTCTGCGCGACGGCAACCCCTCGATCGAGTTGATCCCCGGCGGTTACGTCGCCGGCACGCTGGAGATTGCGGTGTGGATGATGAAGCCCGGCGACGCCGAGACGGTCGGCCGCCGCATCGAGAAGGAGTTGAGCCGGGGTTAGTAGCCCGTGGTTATGCGGCCGGCGGCGCGGGTCAAAATGTAGAGGCACGGCATGCCGTGCTCGCCTGGCTGGCGTGCCGCAACACGTAGGCGCATAGGACGGGCCTGACGAAGAGTAGTGGGGTCATTGCGTGGCGATAGCTTTCTCAAAACTAAAGTCTCCCCTAAGCACCTTTCCCAGCTCGACCGATTCGCTTTGAAGCGGATGAGCGACTTCAAGCGCAAGAGCAGTGATTGTCTGCAACCCTGACTGTGGCATGGCGAGAGATAAATCCGGTACCGGCAACGAATGGACTTGCTCGCGTCCCGTCCACTCAGCCCCTTCGCTATCCCTCGCAACCGCCTGACATCCGTCCTTCCAGACGCGCACACCGAAGTTGCCACGGCTGTATACGATGCAGGTTCGATCTGAATTGATCGTTTTCATGTTGTGCTCCCTTCACATCACCAGCAATTCTGCCAGATCCCACACGTGATCGGCGATCACGCTCTCCATCCCAGGCGTGACCCTCCCTTCCATCACGCGTTGCTATGCTGTGGCGGGCTCTGGTCGCCTATCTCGCCTTTCGCCCCGGAGGGGCCGAGAGATCATAGCCCACGGAGTAGCCCACTACCCCATGATGAGCTAGGTCCTTGGCCCGGTGGTAAACTTGAGCCGGCTATGCCACCCCTCGGGATGCGGACGCTGATCCAACACCTTCTCCCGGCTGCGGTTGTGTCGGTCGTCGCCGTGGGACTGCTCGTTGGGCAGTCGGATATCGAGAAGCTTGAAGACAGGGCCGAGCAGGGGGACGCGCTCGCCCAGACCAAGTTGGGTGCCATGTACGTGACGGGCCGAGGCGTGGTGCAGGACGACGCCGAAGCGGTGAAGTGGTTCCGCTTTGCCGCCGAGCAGGGGTACGCGCTCGCCCAGGTCGGCTTGGGTCTCAGGTACGCCAACGGCCGAGGCGTGCCGCAGGACTACGCTGAAGCGGTCAAGTGGTACCGCCTTGCCGCCGAGCAAGGGCACGCGGGCGCCCAGGTCAACTTGGGCGTGATGTACGCCAACAGCCAAGGCGTGCCGCAGGACTACGCCGAAGCGGTGAAGTGGCTTCGCCTGGCGGTCGAGCAGGGGGTCGCGAAAGCCCAGATCAACCTCGGCGGGATGTACGACGAGGGCCAAGGCGTCCCACAGGACTACGCCGAAGCGGCCAAGTGGTATCGAATGGCTGCGGAGCAGGGACACGCAGAGGGCCAGTTCAACCTCGGTCTCATGTACGCCAACGGCCAAGGCGTGCCGCAGGACTACGCCGAAGCGGCGAAGTGGCTTCGCCTGGCGGCCGAGCAGGGGGTCGCGAAAGCCCAGTTCACCCTCGGCGGGATGTACGACGAGGGCCAAGGCGTCCCACAGGACTACGCCGAAGCGGCCAAGTGGTATCGAATGGCTGCGGAGCAGGGACACGCCAGCGCCCAGATCTTGCTCGGATCCGCATACCGGAAGGGCGAAGGCGTCCCGCAGGACTACGCCGAAGCGGCCAAGTGGTATCGAATGGCTGCGGAGCAGGGACACGCCACCGCCCAGTTCTCGCTCGGCCTTCTGTATGAGAAGGGCCAAGGTGTCCCGCAGGACTACGCCGAAGCCGTCAAGTGGTTTCGGCTGGCCGCCGAGCGGGGGGACGGCTCGGCCCAGTACAACTTGGGCGTCTCGTACGCCAAGGGCCAAGGCGTGCCGCAGGACTACGCCGAAGCCGTCAAGTGGTATCGGCTGGCTGCCGAGCAGGGGGACGCGTACGCCCAGTACGGCTTGGGACTCATGTACATGGACGGCCAAGGCGTGCCGCAGGACTACGCCGAAGCCGTCAAGTGGTTTCGGCTGGCCGCCGAGCAGGGGGACGGCTCGGCCCAGTACAACTTGGGCGTCTCGTACGCCAAGGGCCAAGGCGTGCCGCAGGACTACGTGGAGGCACACAAGTGGGTGAACCTAGCGGCAGCTCAGTCCCAAGGTGACGAGCAAAAGAAGTACTCGGAAGCCAGAGCCCTGATCGCTGAGAAAATGACCCCCGAGCAGATCGCCGAAGCCCAGCGACTTGCCCGCGAGTGGAAGCCGAAGGAATAACCGGAAAACACGCGGGCTGCGATCTAAGAGAATGGACGGGCCAAACTGAGCGACACGATGATGACGCGGCGTACTTGCCTAACCACACTAGCCGCCGGGGCGGCGCTCGGCGCGGCCCGCAACGCCCCCGGACAGCTCAAGCCTTCCCCTTACACCATCGTCAACGGCGGCGAGCACGCCTGGGTTCTCGACGACCCGCGGTTCCCGATTCGCCCCGAGCGCTCGGTCTGCACGACGCTGCCGAAGCATGAGTACTCGGCCGAAGGCATCATCGAGCTGATGCGCCGCAACGGGGTCGACAAGACCGTCATCATTCACGTCTGCTACTACGGCTACGACAACTCCTACGCCACGCACTGTGTCAAGACCTACCCCGACCAGTTCGCGGCCATCGGCCTGCTCGTCGGGCACCGCCTGCACGCGCCCGGCGATCCGGAAAACCCATCGCGGCTCGAGCGCGCCATCAAGCAGGAGCATCTGGTCGGGATGCGTCTCAGCCCGATCTACAACCGAGACGTGGTCTGGCTGAACGATCCCGTTTGCTATCCGCTTTGGAAGAAGGCCGAGCAGCTCGGCGCCGTCTTCAACATCTTTCTCGCGCCACACCAACTTTCCCAACTCGCGCACATGGCTGAGCGTTTTCCCGGCGTCAACTTGGTCGTGGATCACTTCGCCATGATGGACATCCGGCGGCCCGACAGCGAGGGCATCGACCAAATCCTCGCGCTCGAGCGCTTCCCCAACATCTACATCCGCACCTACCTGGGCAACACGTCGAAGCAGCGTGTCCCCTGCCGTGACATGTGGCCTTACCTACGCAAAGTGTACGACCGCTTCGGGCCGCAACGCATGGTCTTCACCAACTTCCACGAGTTGCTGATCATGAAAGAGGTCATCCCCTTCTTCACCACCGAAGACAAGGAATGGATACTAGGCAAGACCGCTCTCAAACTCTATTTCAAGCAGGACGTCTAGCAGTCCGCGGCACAGCCGGGAGCGGCGCAGTTCACGATGAACGGGCAAGCAACGCACGACTACGCCATAACCATTCCCACTACCGCAAGCCGGCCAGGGAAGGGAGCGTTCGAAGGCCGGGGCGGCAGCGCAAGAAGTACCGAACGTAGGAGCAGTGCGAACGCCCTTGCATCGCAGCCGGGGGGGTCGGCTATCCTATCTCTGCCAGGACGGTCACACAGGGAATCCTGGTAGAGACTCATCGAAACGATGGGTGCGATCACGTTGCTCGTCAAGCGTCTCTTTGAGACACTGCTGTCAGCAATCGACAGGCACGTTGCTTGTCTGGCTCTCTTTGCGGAGTGAGAATGGACCAGGATATTCCGACAGCGGATCTCGGGGGGACGCCACTTACCCCCGCGCAGCTTGCCGAGATCCCCGCTTTCGCGGACGTCCGTCCGCAGATCTGGGAAAAATTCCCTGGTGCGGTTGCAAAACAGACCTGCCGTGCCGGGGAGTTTCTTTTTCACGAGGGCGAGCATGGAACCACCGCCTATTACATCCTCTCCGGAGAAGTCAGTATTCACCTGACGACACCGATGGCCTCGGTGCGGGCCAAGAAACGATCCCGATCAGGTATCTTTCGGGGTCTTACGAAAATCAGTAACTACGTCAAAGCGACTCCTGAATCTACAGCGGACGACGGCCCGCCGCGCACGCACATCCCGGTCGACGGGTCGGTCGATCTGCCCCTCGACAACCCCGTAGCCACTCTCGGGCCCGGGGAGCTTCTCGGAGAGCTGACCGCCTTAGCCGCGCTCAAACAAGACCGGGTCAAGCGGGCGAAGTTTTACCCGCGTTCCGCCACGGTGCAAGCTAAGACTGACGTCGAGGTGCTGGAAATACTTCCGCATATTCTTAATAACGTTCTTTATAGGTCTGCTGCCTTCAAAGACAAACTGGCGAACAACTATCGCGACCGAGCGGTTGACAACCACGTGCGCTCAGTTCCTGTTTTTCGAGATGTCAGTCAGGACTTCATTGAGTACTTGCGCAGCCGAGTCGAGTTGGTGGATTTCCAACCGGGCGAGGAAATCTGCCATCAAGGCGACGTCGCTGATGCGTTCTATCTCATCCGGCTAGGCTTCGTGAAGGTGTCGCAGTCATTCGCCGGTGGAGAGATGGTCCTCACCTACTTATATCGAGGAGGATACTTCGGCGAAATCGGCCTGCTGCCGTCGGCATTCCGGATCCGAGCTAGGGGGCAGGGCCCGGGCGAATTTTCGGAGGCCATTTTCTCTCTCGCGCCGCTGCAAGTGTGGGCGTACCCCCAGCGCGGATAACGCATTAGCAATTTCGTGGGATGAAACTGTTTACCGCGAGCATTTTGAGATTCAGATCGAGGGACGCCAGGCTCGGGTCAAACAGCTCCCGAACGGCAAGAATCCAATTACCTATCGAATGCAGCCCTGCTCCTCGTTTCTCCCCGCATTTTCAATTTGATGTATAAGCTTCAGACCATCCAGCGACCTTCAGCGTCTTTATTGATAGGGGCTAGAGCCCGATAAGGACGCCATGGAGGTCAACACCCGATGGGTGAAAAAGAAAACAAGCCGTTTCAGCTCACGTTCAATGGATTTCTCAAAGTCGATTTCCAAGGATCGCGAGTCACCTCGGATGGCGGTCTGATTCTCGTTCGCGAACTGGATGAACGACTCGGACTCGGCCAGCTGATCGACGAGCATCTCAGCGACTCGCGACAAGGCTTGAACAAGAAGTTCGCGCTGGCCGATCTGCTGCGGCAGTCGGTCTACAGCCGACTCGCTGGCTACGAGGACCTCAATGACGCCGTTCGAGTATCCGCCGATCCGACCTTTCGCTTGATCGGCTCGAAGAGGAACTGGGATCGCGGAGCCGCCTTGACCTCGACGCTGCATGGCTTCGAGACGGAGATGCTGGCGAGCGAAGAGAACTTGCTGGGGCTGATGGCAGTGAACCGGGAGCTGGTCGCGCAAGCCGAAGCTCCCGACGGTTCAGACCGCGTGGTGCTCGACATGGACTCCACGGAGAGCCCCGTCCACGGCCAACAGGAAGGCAGTGCCTACAACGGCCATTTTGAGTCCCTCTGCTATCACCCGCTGTTGCTGTTCAACCAGCACGGCGACTGCCTAGGCGCGAAGCTGCGTCCCGGCAACGTGCACAGCGCCGAGGACTGGGACGAGCTGCTACTGCCGGAGATCGAACGACAACAGGCGGAGGGCAAACAGGTGACGTTCCGCGCCGACGCCGCCTTCGCCAAGCCCGAGATCTACGAGGCGATGGAGGAGCGCGGCGTGGACTACGTGATTCGCATCCCGGCGAACAAGAGCCTGGAGCTGGAGATCGAGGACATCCTGTTTCGGCCACCGGGCAGGCCGAACGCCAAGCCCCTAGTGCGCTACAAGAGTTTTCGCTATCAGGCCGAGAGCTGGTCGAAGGCAAGGCGAGTTGTCGCCAAGGTCGAGCATCACCAGGGCGAACTATTCCCGCGCGTCGGATTTGTCGTGACGAGCATGAGCTTGCCGAGCCGCTCGGTCGTGCGGTTCTACAACAAGCGCGGCACGGCGGAGCAGTGGATCAAAGAAGGCAAACAGGCCACGCACTGGACCCGCTTGTCGTGTCACCGCTTCCGAGCCAACGAGGTACGGCTGCAACTCAGCGTGCTGGCCTACAACCTGGGCAACCTGTGGCGGCGGCTAGGGCTGCCGCAGCGAATCAAAAGCTGGTCGCTAACGAGTTTGCAACACAGGTTGATGAAGACCGGCGGTCGGCTGGTCAAGCATGCTCGCTACTACTGGTTGCTGCTGGCGGAGGGGCATCTGAACCGGCGGCTGTTCGGTGACATGCTGCATAGGATCTGGGCGCTGCCTGTGCCGGGTGGGTAGCGTTGCCCGGGCGAGGATCAACAGTTTTTGGCTCCAAAAAGGTTTCGCAGGGAGCAGTGTCGGCCGGAGCGCCGTTCAGTCCGCTCAATCAACGTCTGTGAGCGGACGGACGAGCCCTGGCGCCTACCGGCGGAGGTGATGTGCAGGGTTCAGCGCGAAAAGACGTGGTATTCGGCGCAGCGGGGGTGTATCCTGTGACCGTGCCAGGGCCAAAATGGAAATCCTGGTTCTCATCTCTCCGGGCGAGGGTTTTGTGGTCGGGAATACCACGTTTGAGGTCATCGAAGATCGCGAGCAGACCGGCTATCGTACCGCTACCTGTACGGCGGTGGACTATGTGCAACTCGTGCGGATCACTGCGGAAGACTTTCATCAGATGTTGGGCCGATTCCCCGGCGTGGCCAAGGAGATCCAGGAAGCCGCACGCAGCCGCAGGCAGGTCAACGCGGAGATGATGAACCGCGTGCAGATGGTGTCACTCAACGATTTTCTCACACAGGAGTTGGTGCAGGGACAGAACCTGCTGCTGATCGATCTCGACAAGTGTACGCGTTGTGACGAGTGCGTCCAGGCCTGTATCGCTACCCACGAAGATGGCGTGACCCGGTTAGTGCGCGAAGGCTTGCGGTTTGACAAATACCTCGTGCCGACCAGTTGCCGCGCTTGCATGGACCCGCTGTGCATGACGCGATGCCCGGTGGGATCGATTCGGCGAAAAGGCTCGTTGGACATAGTCATCGAGGACTGGTGCATTGGTTGCGGAAACTGCGCCGTGGACTGTCCCTACGGTAATATCAACGTCGTCCCCCTGTCAGGCTTGGTGCAGATTGAGGGCCAACGAAGCGGGTCACAAAAGACTGAAGTCCGTCCGAAGGCGACCACCTGTGACCTCTGTGTCGAGTACGATGAACCGAACTGCGTCCGGGCGTGTCCGCATGATGCCGCCCTGCGCGTCGAGCCCCAGACTTTCTTCGCGTGCGACCTTGCCGGGACCCGACTCGCCGTCGTGGACCAGCCCGCGAGCGGCCCAGAGAAGATCTCCTCGCCCGAGACCGTCGTCCTGTCTAGCATTGGGGACTTCTCGGCCCTGCTGCCGAAGCTGAGAATGAAATTGGGGCCTCAGCCCGGGCGGCTTCTCCAGTTGCGCTTTCCCGAGACGACGTTCGGCCGTGAGCCGGAGAATGACTACCAGTTTCCTGACGACGAACGGCTCTCCCGTAACCACTGTGCGATTATTTGTAGAGACCGCCGCTTTATCATTCGGGATAACGATTCGACCAACGGCACGCTCGTGAACGGTAATCGCGTAACGGGAGAACTCGAACTGCGCCACGCAGACCTCATTCGGATTGGTGAAATGGAACTGGAACTTACGGCCGCTGCCGTGCAATGAAGGGAGGGGCCGGGTCTAGTACATGTTGATCGATGATACCCACCGGGTCTGGGTGATTGACTGCGCCGTGTTGGCTGGTGTCGCAAACGGTTGGCTACCTGGCCTACATCGTGACCAGTCCCGGCCGTCCCAGCGGCGGTTCGATCCCGGGGTTGGTCTTCGCATTCGCAGGCATAGCGCTGATCGTTTTCGCCGGCTTGCTCTCCTGGCGCAAGAAATATCCGGCCTCGCCGATGGGCAGAGTCTCCACTTGGCTGCGCGCACACATTTGGCTCGGGCTGCTTAGTTTTATTTTGATTCTCTTTCATGCTCACTTTTCATGAGGGGAAGGTCTCGCCTCCTTTTTGATGTGGATTTTTCTAATCATCACGGGGAGCGGCGTTTTCGGACTCCTTCTCCAGAACTATTTGCCGAGGAGAATGACCGAACTGGTGCCTCGAGAAACGGTTTACGAAGAGATCCCGGCGCTGATCCAGACCATGCGGCTGGAGGCCGACGAGCGGGTCGAGCTCATCACGGCCGATCTTGGGTTGGATGAGGAGGAGCCGGCCGAGGAAGTCGTGATGGCCGGCGGTAAGAAGTACTACTTCGACCAGATACAACGCAAGAGCGCCGCGGCGAAAGTAGAGGCTGTACAACAACAACGCAAGGCGCGTCCTCAGATTCACATCGATGATGCGGCGAGGGATAGCCTGCGCAATCATTACCTACAAGAGGTTCGACCGTTCCTCTATCCCGAGTCATCCGTTTTATCGCGTGACCTCTTCGATACCGCGGATGCGGTTTCCGCGTATTTTCGATATCTCAAGACAATCATGCCAGTGGCGGCGCATGACGTATTGGAGGATTTGCAGGTGATCTGCGACGAGCGCCGTCAACTCGATGTACAGCGGCGCCTGCATCATTGGTTGCATGGCTGGTTGTATTTGCATATCCCTTTGTCGTTTCTGTTTCTCGTTCTGACAGGTGTCCGCGCCTTCATGTCGTTGCGCTACTACATGAGCGAGAAAGGACAGCCCGTTCAATATCACCGGCGGGTGCGCGATACGAAGAAACTCGCCCAACGCATCAATCTCCTGTACTATCTGCGGCCCAATGCGTTTCGCGATTGGCGGCGTCGTCTCACTTTTTGGCTGCCCTTGCTGGCGGTGGCCGGCATCTTGCCTTTCGTCCTGAACATCGGGGGGGGGGCTGTTTTCCAACGGCCCTCTTTCCAAGGCGCACACAATCTTCGAGCAAGACTGTTCGCTGTGCCATGCACAACCATTTTCCCAGGTGCCCAACGATGCCTGCACGAAGTGCCACGATGGCCCCGCGCACGTACGTGCGGACTTTGTCCAGCGCAACCAACTCACGGAACCCCGCTGCGGAGAATGCCATGTCGAGCACGGCGGTATGGTTGCTCTCGCCGCCGTTCCGGACGGCAACTGCACGCAATGTCACGCTAACCTGAGTTCGCTCGGGCCGCCCGGCCGCGTACGGGACACGGAGGTGTCCGCGTTTGGCGTAGAAAACCATCCCGATTTTCCCGACCCGAATACCAAGGACGCGAGGCCGCTGCGCTTGAACCATGCCGTCCACGTGCCCGCTGAGCCTAAAAAGATCCGTAACATCGAGCTGCCTATGAAGTGCGGCGACTGTCATGAAACCGATCGGGGGTCACCTACGGGGGACCTCGTCCCGGTAACGTTCGAGAAGCATTGTCGAAGGTGCCACGAGCGCGAACTGCAGTTTGATATCTTTCAACTGTCGGGAGCCGACGCCAAGCCTGCTCCCCATGTGAAGGACGCGCAGGCGATTCACACGTTCATCCTGCAAGCCTACGAAAACTTGCTTGCAAGCCGTCCCACTGTGCTCAGCATTCCGTTGGAAAGGGGGGGCGCATCGGAAAGCAATGCGGAGGTCTGGCTAGGAACCATTGTGGAGAGATCGGAAGCTTTCTTGTTCGACCGCAAATGTATATATTGTCATGAATACCAAGGCCGCGTGACGGGTATCCCGTGGTCAAGGCGGTGCGGGTAATTCAAGGTCGATACGACGCCAACACGGTAGTGGGCCTCCCGTGGCTCAACCGTGTGGGCTTCAGTCATCGAGCTCATCGGGCCGTCACTTGCACATCTTGTCACACCGCTGCGCTGTCGAGCCGGGAGACCTCGGATATACTCATTCCGGGATTGAAGACTTGCATGGCCTGCCACGGCAATAGTGGAACGTCGCTGGACTACTGTTCGCAGTGCCATTCTTATCACGACAAAAGTGTGGAGAACGACAAGGATCGCCGGCCGCTCGAAGACCTGGTCGGGCGGGCGGCGCGGTGGCCCGGGCGTAACGAAGTCGGCAACGGCGATTCGCTTCAATGATCGAGGGTGACAATCGTGAACTCTTCTTGGTCCATACGATCGAATTCGAGGTAACCATGTTTGGGAGACTACTCCTTCTATTGTTCGCTTTCCTGTGGCTATCCGGGTCTGTGAGTGTTGCGCAAGAACCCCACTACATTGACGCGGGCGACTGCGCGTCATCGAACTGCCATGGGGCTACGTCTCCGGCGTCGGAGAGCGAAAGCCGCATTTGAGGCAATGAATACTCGATCTGGTCCGTGCGCGACAAGCATTCGCAAGCCTATTCCGTGCTGGGGAATGAGCGCTCGAAAAGAATGGCGGAGATACTGGGCCTCGGCGACCCCAAGACAGCGCAACGATGTTTGTATTGTCATGCAGTGGGTTCGACCTCGAGGTTCATGTCCGATGGTGTCGCCTGTGAAGCATGTCATGGCCCCGCGGAGAAATGGCTCGGACCCCACACCGCCGCCGACAATACGCATGAGGGCAATGTTGCCCTCGGCATGCTCGACACCAAGAAACTCGACGTGCGCGCCCAGGGTGCCTGGACTGCCATGTCGGCGAAGGGAACAAGGCGGTCGGGCACGAACTGATTGCCGCCGGCCATCCCGACCTCGTCTTCGAGTTGGATACCTTTAGCGCAGCGCTACCGATGCACTGGCGGGTGCCGAAGCCCAAGCGGGTAACTCCGTGCCGGCGTTACAGGCGTTGGCGGTCGGTCAGGCCATGACCTTTGCCAGAAGCATGAGGTTGCTGGCTCACGACAGCGCCTCGGACTGGCCCGAGTTCGCACACCTTGAGTGCTATCAATGTCACCACGACCTGCGCCGCGACAGTTGGCGGATTCGAAGAGGTTACGGCGGCCGGAAACCCGGGGCGCTGATTCCCAACGCATCGCGGTTCGTGGTGTTGCAGGCCCTCGCGGCTCAAGTGGCGGGTGATCAGTCGGCAAGCCTGCGTGAATCAGTGGGGGCTCTGAACAAATTGCTCGCGTCGAATCTCGGAAACAGCGACGCCATTTCGGAAGCGACGACCGAAGCAGTCCGTGAAGCGGAGTCTCTTGCCAAGCGGTTTTCAGGGCACGACTTCACCAACCAAGATGCGTCGGGAGTCGTTGCCGCCCTTAGCAGCGACATCCGGCGGATTGCCGGATTTGGCGTCAATGCGGCCGAGCAGGTGACGATGACTGTCGATTCTATTGCTGCGGTCAAAGGAACTTCGGGCCTTCAAGAACCGATCCAGCAACTCTACGACTATCTAGACCCGCATTTTCAATTTGATGTATGAGCTTCAGACCATCCAGCGACCTTCAGCGTCTTTATTGATAGGGGCTAGAGCCCGATAAGGACGCCATGGAGGTCAACACCCGATGGGTGAAAAAGAAAACAAGCCGTTTCAGCTCACGTTCAATGGATTTCTCAAAGTCGATTTCCAAGGATCGCGAGTCACCTCGGATGGCGGTCTGATTCTCGTTCGCGAACTGGATGAACGACTCGGACTCGGCCAGCTGATCGACGAGCATCTCAGCGACTCGCGACAAGGCTTGAACAAGAAGTTCGCGCTGGCCGATCTGCTGCGGCAGTCGGTCTACAGCCGACTCGCTGGCTACGAGGACCTCAATGACGCCGTTCGAGTATCCGCCGATCCGACCTTTCGCTTGATCGGCTCGAAGAGGAACTGGGATCGCGGAGCAGCCTTGACCTCGACGCTGCATGGCTTCGAGACGGAGATGCTGGCGAGCGAAGAGAACTTGCTGGGGCTGATGGCAGTGAACCGGGAGCTGGTCGCGCAAGCCGAAGCTCCCGACGGTTCAGACCGCGTGGTGCTCGACATGGACTCCACGGAGAGCCCCGTCCACGGCCAACAGGAAGGCAGTGCCTACAACGGCCATTTTGAGTCCCTCTGCTATCACCCGCTGTTGCTGTTCAACCAGCACGGCGACTGCCTAGGCGCGAAGCTGCGTCCCGGCAACGTGCACAGCGCCGAGGACTGGGACGAGCTGCTACTGCCGGAGATCGAACGACAACAGGCGGAGGGCAAACAGGTGACGTTCCGCGCCGACGCCGCCTTCGCCAAGCCCGAGATCTACGAGGCGATGGAGGAGCGCGGCGTGGACTACGTGATTCGCATCCCGGCGAACAAGAGCCTGGAGCTGGAGATCGAGGACATCCTGTTTCGGCCACCGGGCAGGCCGAACGCCAAGCCCCTAGTGCGCTACAAGAGTTTTCGCTATCAGGCCGAGAGCTGGTCGAAGGCAAGGCGAGTTGTCGCCAAGGTCGAGCATCACCAGGGCGAACTATTCCCGCGCGTCGGATTTGTCGTGACGAGCATGAGCTTGCCGAGCCGCTCGGTCGTGCGGTTCTACAACAAGCGCGGCACGGCGGAGCAGTGGATCAAAGAAGGCAAACAGGCCACGCACTGGACCCGCTTGTCGTGTCACCGCTTCCGAGCCAACGAGGTACGGCTGCAACTCAGCGTGCTGGCCTACAACCTGGGCAACCTGTGGCGGCGGCTAGGGCTGCCGCAGCGAATCAAAAGCTGGTCGCTAACGAGTTTGCAACACAGGTTGATGAAGACCGGCGGTCGGCTGGTCAAGCATGCTCGCTACTACTGGTTGCTGCTGGCGGAGGGGCATCTGAACCGGCGGCTGTTCGGTGACATGCTGCATAGGATCTGGGCGTTGCCTGTGCCGGGTGGGTAGCGTTGCCCGGGCGAGGATCAACAGTTTTTGGCTCCAAAAAGGTTTCGCAGGGAGCAGTGTCGGCCGGAGCGCCGTTCAGTCCGCTCAATCAACGTCTGTGAGCGGACGGACGAGCCCTGGCGCCTACCGGCGGAGGTGATGTGCAGGGTTCAGCGCGAAAAGACGTGGTATTCGGCGCAGCGGGGGTGTATCCTGTGACCGTGCCAGGGCCAAAATGGAAATCCTGGCTAGAGCATCCGTCCAGCTATCGACCCGCAGCCTTCGCACAAAAATTCAGGGCGGTGGCCGAGCAACTCAAGTAGCGAACTTGTACATGAACCTGCTGTCGCGTCTCCTGCTGTTCGCATTCATGGGTAGCGCCTCACTGCTTCCGCAGGTGGCGCAGCTCGGGGTCAAAGGTCGAACACGAGAGGCCGGACCACCCCGTACCAGCCCGGCAACCGCAAATCCGGCCCATCGGCTTCCCCGCCGGATCGCTATGGAAGACATCGTTATTCCGCCGAACGAACAGGATCTCGAACGGGAGCGCATGCGCGCGGCCTCACCCCCGCCGCGGCTGCTTCCCGAAGACCGCGTCAGACCCCTTGTTCGGCGGCGTCCCGCAGCCAGGCCGCCTTCGCCACTTCCCGCAGTACCCGTCGCACTTCGCGATCCACGCCCTCGACGCCTACCGGCTGACGGTTCCCTGGCTGGATTCCTACCGTCGTTTGAGATCCCTCCCGGGTCTGAACCAAGAGTTGAGGACCGAGTGCCCAACCGTTGGAAGTTTCGGTTTCCCAGTTGGCGCCGCTACGAGGATCGCAACCTCGACGCTTTGTACACCAACCCGCGCCGCCTTGATCCGTTCAACAAGAACAAGGTGAAGGGAGATATGCCGGTATTTGGCAAACGCGGCTTTCTCATCCTCGCCGGCAGTAGCGATACCTTGATCGACACAAGACGCGTACCCACCACGAACGCTATCAGTACGGCGAATCCGGATAGCTTCGAGTTCTTCGGTGATGGCGAGCAGGCCTTCATCCGGCAAAGCTTTCGGTTCTCGCTGGAGCTGTTTCGAGGTAGTGCCGGTTTCAAACCCGTCGACTTCAGTTTGAAGATCACGCCCGAGTTCAATATCAACTACCTCAGCGTTCGTGAAAACAACGTGGTTCGCATTGACCCACGCGAAGGTACGACTCGCGTTGATTCGCACGTCGGGCTCCAGGAGATGTTCTTCGAAACCCGCCTTGGGACAAACAGTTCAAGGCTGTTTCGGCGGGGCAGGCGTGACTTCGATGACCGAGGCGATGCGGAGTATGACTTCACGGCGTTGCGCTTTGGTATTCAGAGATTTACCAGCGACTTCCGTGGATTCATCTTCTCCGATGAGCAACCGGCAACGCGCTTGTTCGGGACGTTTCGTAATAACGCGATACAGTACAATCTGGCCTATTTCAACATGCTCGAGAAGGATACCAACAGCGGCCTCAACCGCTGGAGGATCCGCAACCAATCCGTCTACATCGCGAACCTCTACCTGCAAGACTTCCCAAGCTTAGGCTACAACGTCAACTTCAGCCTGCATTACAACAACGACCAACCGAGCTTTCACATTGACCAAAACGGCTACTTGGTTCGGCCGGCCCCGCTTGGCGATCCGCGGCCTCACAAGATTCGCGCCGGCTACGCCGGTTTTGGGGGGACGGTCACGTCGGGCGCTACAACATCTCCCATGCGTTGTACTATGCCTTCGGGCGTGATGAGTTCAACCCAATTCCAGCGCTCAATAACGCCCAACACATCAGCGCCTTCATGGGGGCGCTAGAATTAGCCTATGAGGTTGACTGGAGAAAATACCGTGTGTCGTTTTTCTACGCTACCGGGGATGATGACATCAATGACGGGACGGCGAAGGGTTTTGATGCCATCGTTGATAATCCCCAGTTTGCCGGAGGAGGCTTCTTGGGCAATCCAACGCTGGCGGACCGAGGACTCTTGAACCCTTTGTTTGAGGGGGGCGGGACCAACTTTCTCAAACGGCAGGTGATCCCACTAACCGCCTCGGGTGTGGCGTTGTTTAGCTTCAACAGTTTGCTTCCCACGCTGCGTAGCAATAAATTACAAAGACAGGCCAACTTTATCAATCCCGGCATCATGCTCTTCAACGCCGGCCTTGACGCAAGCTGACGCCGAAACTCAAGACTCAGTTGAACGTGAATTATCTGCGCTTTGACCAGTCAGCAGTCTTACAGGCGCTTTTGTTTCAAGGTGGAATCAAGAAGAGTATTGGCGTGGATGCCGGATTCGGGCTTCAATATCGTCCGTTTCTCAGCGAGAACATCGTCTTGACGGGCGGCTTCGGCATTCTCAAGCCCGGGGCGGGCTTTAAGCAGATATACACCGACGAGATACTGTTTTCGGCATGCCGGATATCCACTTGACTCAGGTGACCCCAACATCTTGTAGTTGGGCTCACAGCGTCTTAGCGTCCCAATCGGCGACGATCGAGCGGTACGGCGTCGGCTCCACCGCCATGGCCTGCTGCACAAGGCGGTAGAAGAGCTTGCCCCGACTGCGTGATCTGCGCCGATTGAAGCGGAACACGAACTCGTCGAGATAGTAGTCCAGATGCTCGTGGCTGACCGCCCCCTGATGCGTGCCCAGCATCCAGCGCTTGAGTAGCGAGATCGCCAAGTGCACCCTCGGCAGTAGCTGCGAGGCCTGCTCGCGGCGGTTGTTAATCGAGATGATACGACGCTGGTAGTCCTTCTTCTTGAGCGGATCGTAGCCCGACCAGTTGTCGGTAACAACCACGCTGCCCGGCTCGACCGACTCCTCGACGAAGGGCATCAAACTGGCCGCCGAGGCGTTCTGAACGCGCTGCATGCGGATGCGCCCCAGCCCGGTGCCTCTCTCTTCCGCGGCGACTGCAATCAACGCTTTACGCTCGGTCTGCCGGCCGATTACCACTTCTTCTTCAGCGCCCCAGTAGGTCTCATCGACCTCGACGAGGCCCGTCAATCGCTCCCGCCCCGGGCGCACCATCGCTCGCCTCAGCTTGTGCATCCAAGGCCAGGCGGTTTGGTAACTGCCCAGTCCCAGAACGCGCTGTAGACCCAGGGCGCTGGCCCCATTCTTCTGCGTGGTGATGGTCCACATCGCCCGGAACCACAGCCGCAGCGGCTTGCGTGTGTCTTGAAAGATCGTGCCGGCGGTGACGGAGGTTTGCCGCCCGCAGCGAGCGCATTCGAACCACACTTTGCGCACCGGCCAAGCGCGCTCATGCCCACACCTTGGACAGCGGAAATCCTCTGGCCAGCGCAAGGCGAACAGATAGTCGCGGCAAGCCTCCTCGCTCGCAAAGTGAGACTCGAATTCGAGTTGGTCGCGCGGGTAATCCTCCACCAGGCCCTACACTACATCTTGGGGTCACCTGAGTCAAGTGGATACCCAGTTTCGGCATTTGTGAACACGAGGTTTTTCTTCTGATGCATATGCGGCGGTTCGGATGGATACTGGCGGTTGCCGGGTCGATATTGTCCGGGTTTGCTGAGGCGAGCGACCTGGTTCGGCAAACCCAGCAAGTCCAGCAGCAGAAGAGTGAAGGCTGCATGTCGTCCGGCTGCCACGCCGCGATTGAACCGATGCATGCTTCACCGGCCGTGCGCCTGGGCTGCACCGACTGCCACGGCGGCGACGCGTCCACCACTAACAAGCAAGCTGCGCACGTAGCGGCGACCTATAAGGCACAATGGCCCTCGACCGCGAATCCGGTTCGCTCCTATACGCTGCTCAACGCGGAGAACAGCGATTTCGTGCGATTCGTCAACCCGGGCGACCTGCGAGCCGCGGGACAAACCTGTGGCACGAGCGGGTGCCATGAAGAGATTCTTTTCAAAGTCGAAAGGAGTCTCATGACACACGGCGCGTTTCTGTGGGGGGCTGCGCTCTACAACAACGGTGCGTATCCTTTGAAGGATTCACAGTTTGGGGAGAGTTACGCGCCCGACGGGACCGCACGTAGACTGCTAACCCATCCGACACCTACCGCGGACGATCTGAAGCTGAAGGGGATCTTGCCGTTCATCAATCCACTTCCGAACTTCGAGTATTCCGAACCTGGCAATACGCTGCGGGTTTTTGAGAGAGGAGATACCCGCCTCAGCAATCGCGGCTTCGGGACACTCACTCGTACCGACCCGGTCTTCCAGGGGTTGCAGAAGACCCGCTTGCTCGACCCCTTGCTCTCGTTTCTCGGGACGAATGATCAGCCCGGAGATTACCGGTCGTCCGGTTGTACGGCGTGCCATGTGGTTTACGCGAACGACCGGGACCCGGTTCACTCGGGGCCGTTCGCCAAGTATGGCCACCTCGGGAAGGGTTTTAGCGACGATCGAACGATACCAAAGAACGAGTCGGGGCATCCGATTCGGCATCGCCTAACGCGCTCGATTCCTACCAGCCAGTGCGTGGTGTGCCACATTCATCCAGGCACTTCGTACGCTGTCCAATACACCGGCTACATGTGGTGGGACAACGAGACGGATGGCGGCCTGCTTTACCCGGAAAAGCAGCGCAAGTGGGGCGAGGAAGAGCGGGCGAGATCATTGGCACGCAATCCGGAAGCCGCTTCCCTTCGCGGCAAGTGGTCGGATGTAGAATTTCTGAGTAAGGCGAGGGGCCTGAATCCCGCGATGAAACAGACGCAGTTAGCGGACTTCAACGGCCACGGCTGGCTCTATCGCGCGGTGTACAAACACGACCGCAAGGGAAATTGGCTTGATGTCGAGGGAGGACTAATCAACTTCGACGACCCTGACAAGCTTAAGAAAGCGGTCCATCTCAAAGACATTCACCTCGAGAAGGGTTTGCATTGCATCGATTGTCACTTCGAGCAAGATGTCCACGGCGACGGTCGTCTTTACGGAGAGCCACGGGCAGCTGTGGAGATTGAATGCGTCGATTGTCACGGCTCGATCATGGAAACGGCCACGCTCAGAACGTCCGGATCAGCCTCGCCTTCTCCCGGACACGATCTATCGATCCTGCGAACCCCTTTTGGAGCTAAGCGTTTTGAGCGGGATGGTGATCGCTTGATTCAGCGTTCGATGGTGGAAGAGGACAAGCAGTGGTTCGTTTCCCAGGTGAAGAACTCGGTGACACCGGGCCATCCGGAATACAACCAGAAATCCCGACTTGCCAAAACGATGCAGAAAGACGCCGGGACGTGGGGAGATGCGTCAGCGCCTGAGGGTGTTCTCGCACACAGCAACAACAAGATGGCTTGTTACACCTGCCACACGTCCTGGATGACAAGTTGCTTCGGTTGTCATCTTTCTATGAAGGCCAACGCCAACCGCCCTCCACTGCACTTCAACGACTACACGACAACTCGTAACTTTACGACTTACAACTTCCAAGTCTTACGTGATGATGTTTTCATGCTGGGCGCCGACAGCACGGTCAGAAAGGGAAAGATCGTGCCCGTGAGATCATCGAGCGCCGTCATGGTCGGGTCACAAAGCACACAGCGGGAGTGGCTGTACTCGCAGCAGCAAACCATATCCTCAGAAGGGCTCAACGGTCAGGCTTTGGTAGTGGGGTGAATCTGCGTGGATCATTGGTGGCGGTCTCGGCAGGATCGGCGGCCACCACAGCCACATCATCCCACAGCCTCCTCTAAAAGCTCATCCAGACTCCACAGGTGATCAGTCACCCCCGCCTCCATCGCCGGCGTGACCCGCAGGCTCCCGTGGATGCGGCAAAAGTTGCAGTACGCGAAGTGCAGCGCCAAGGCCGCCTCGAGCATCTCCCACTTCTTCGAGAAAGCGTAGGTCGATCGCGTCAACCGCTTGCACCACTGGCGCAGGCTCCCGTTGAACCTTTCAACATGCGCGGTGCAAACCCGATCCTCGACAGGATCTCCCATGACAGACTTGATGACAGTCGAGCCAGTGGTCCTTGAATCGGCTCAGCAGGCCCTTGCGGGACTCGGCGAAACGGCTTGATGATCTGGCTGAAGTCAGCCCGATCGTGAAGTCCTGTTTTGATTGCTCCTTCGTAAGGTTGGTAGGCATCGGAGCTGACTTGGAACCTCTCTGAAGCTGTGCTGTCTCGGATCAATGTGACGAAATCTGCGGTGCTGGCTTCGTTGCGACGACCCAGCAACCAAGCGACCACCAGCTTAGAGTGGCGTTCCAAGGCGATGTAGACGTACTGATCTCCGAGCACTTGCCAATCGTCCTTTGGTTTCAGGCGACGTTGCTTCTTCTTGACGAAGGTCCAGTATTCGTCCAATTGCAGATCCACGACCTTCACATTCCGTATGCGCCGGCGGCTGAAATCCTTGCAGGCTGAGCCAACCTGCCGAAGCAGATTGATGATGGTTTGCTTGCTCACGTTCGTGAGCCGCTCGATCGAGCGAAGCGAGTTGCCCTCGACGAGCAAATGGATCACCATCCGGACCTTCGGCCATGGTAGGTATCCGTTGCCGACGACCTTGCGAGCTTCGCTGAAGGTGCGGCGACAAGTGGGACAACGGTATCGGCTGCTCCCGTTGCGGTTGCGACCGTGCCGGTGGCAACCGGCCGCACAGTTATGACACACCATCTTGACTCTTGACCTTTCCGGCCAAATGAGTCAAAATGGAAGGCGTCTGACGACCGTCCTTTTGGCCCCGCTTGGCCTTAGGGATGTGTTTGCCCCGGCAGGTGTTACAACCACCTGTCGGGGCGTTCGTGTTTACTCTTTCAGTGCGCGATACCCTCCGTTGGGCCCGCGAACATGCTCAATCTTGCCAGCAGTAACAAGACGACTGGCGGCGCTCTTCACAGTTGACGGAGTGCCGCCGATCTTCTCGATCAAATCATTCGCGCTGAAGGCGCGGGAAACATCAGCTTTCAGAATCAGCAGGATGTTTGCTTCCGCTGAACCAACTCGCGGCTGCCTGCTGCCGTTTTGTGCGGCCGCGGGAGAACGGTCTTCAGGCCTAATCAAGTTGCCGAGCTGCCGTTCCATAGCAGACAGCTCAGCCCTGCGCCGATCAATCTCTTTGGAAAGCTCGATGACTTGCTCTAGCGGATTCATCTACAAGACATTGTAGACGTACAGATAGCAGGATGTCAAGCCGTTTCCGCAACTATTGCGAACTCATCCTGACGCCCGAAGCCACTGATTGCAATGTTCGTAGCTGATGTGGTAGGGTGATTGGGGTGGGCCTGTAGCTCAACTGGAAGAGCACCCGGCTGTAAACTGGAAGATGCGCGTTCGATTCGCGTCAGGTCCACCCCGAGAAGATTCTACCACACCTACTCGGTGTTGTAGGCCTTGACGATCCTGGCGGGTGCGCGACAAGAAAGTGATGATTTGCGGGTTCCCCTTTTTTGCGTGCGAATCCTTACGTAGTGATACGTTAGGAAAGGAGGCGTACTATGCCCGAATCTCTCGTCGCGCTCGAACGTCAACGAAAGGCCATCCTCGCTCGGATTCTCGATCTAGGAGACTTCCGCAGCGGATCCATCAGCGCTGTCAGCGGCCGCTGCGGCAAACCGTCCTGCCGCTGCCATCAGCCCGGCCAGCCCGCTCATGGCCCGAACTACCACCTGACCAGGAAGGTCAACGGCAAGACCGTGAGTGAGACCTTTTCCTCGCCCGCCCAGCGGCGCAAAGCGCAACGCGAAGTTGAGGCTTTTCACCGCTTCCGGGAGCTGAGCCGACAACTGCTCGAAGTCAACGAACAGATCTGCCGCTTGCGCCCCGTCGCCGAGGACGCCGAGCTGAGTCCGCAGGAAAAAAACGGCCGAGGCGATCCAGCAAGAAGTCGCCGTAGAAGTAGGGAGGCTGCTACGGGTCGTCTTGTGTGAGAGGCGCAAGCGCGGGTCGCTCGACCTCGAAGCCGTCGAACAGGCGACGCGCGACGCGCTGCATCAAGCCGGCGCTGTCTTGCTCGAGACGCTGTTGAACGAAGACGCGGCCGGCGAATCGCAGCAGCCCTGCGCCTGCGGCTCGCCAGCGCGCTACGCCGGTCGGCGGCCGAAGAAGCTCGTCACGATGCTGGGCGAGGTCGTCGTCGAACGACCGTACTATCACTGCAGCCGCTGCGGCAAAGGCTTCGCGCCGCACGACCAAGAGCTGGCCGTCAAAGCGACGCAGTATTCGCCAGGCGTGCGCCGCATGACGGCGCTGGTCGGCTCCGAGACGTCGTTCGATCGCGGTCGCGCGTTGCTCGACGAGTTGGCCGGAGTGCGGCTGACCGCCAAGGCTGTCGAGCGCGAAGCCGAGGCGATCGGCGAAGATGTCGCCAGCGAAGAACAAGCCGCGATCGCGCGCGCCGTACCGCTGGAGCTTCCTGCGATGTCAGGACCTGAAACTCCGATTCTCTACATCGAGATGGACGGCACGGGCGTACCGGTCACCGCCGCCGAGACGGCCGGCCGCAAGGGTAAGGACGGCGGCCCGGCCGGCACGCGCGAGGTCAAGCTCGGCTGTGTGTTCACGCAAACAAGCTGCGACGAACAAGGCCGTCCCGTGCGCGACGAAGACTCGACCAGCTACACCGGCGCGATCGAGGACGCCGCCGCCTTCGGACGCCGCATTTACAGCGAGGCTTGGCGACGGGGTTGGAGTCGGGCGCGCAAGAAGGTCGTGCTTGGCGACGATGCGGGCTGGATCTGGAATCTTTCGCACGAATACTTTCCCGGCGCGATCGAGATCGTCGACTTGTATCACGCTCGCGAACATCTGTGGGAGCTGGCGTCGAAGCTGTTTCCCCAACAACAAAAGCGCCTCCGCGGTTGGGCGCGGCGCATGCAGAAAAAGCTCGACGCGGGGCGCATCGAGCAACTCGTCACTGCGCTGCGCGAGATCGAAACCGACGACCCGGAGTTGGCGCATCCGCTGGCGCTGGAGGCGGACTACTTCCAGCGCCATGCGGAGCGCATGCGTTACGGCGAGTTTCGCCGGCAGGGCTTGTTTGTGGGCTCAGGCGTGATCGAGGCGGGTTGCCGCACCGTCATTGCGAGTCGGTTGAAGCGCTCGGGCATGTTCTGGAGCGTGCGCGGCGCGAACGCTATCACGGCTTTGCGTTGCGCACGGCTCAGCAACCGCTTCGACGACTACTGGGAGAATCGCGCTCGCGCGGCCTGAGCCTCACAAATTTGTCGCACACCCATCCTGGCTTTGCGCTTCTCGATCTTCCCAGCGCCTTCTCTTGATCTGTCTTCAGCCCTTGATCCAGGCCCTCCAGTAGCTCTGAGAGAGTCAAACCGAAAGCGCCGGCCAGGGCCTGAAGGCTGCTGACCGTCAGGTTCCGTTCTCCTCTCTCGGCTGAGCCGACATAGTTCCGATGCAGCCCAGAAACGTCGGCCAGTTCCTCTTGCGACCACCCTCGCTCAATCCGCAGATCCCGGATACGGCGTCCGAGTCTGACGTGTAGCTCATCAGGCATCCCCTCCAGTCTGGGAGCGCGTCCGGCAGAGGTCTATACCCTGTGTTGAAGCCCAATGATAATGTCCCCTTGAGTGCCCAATAGAAATGTCCCCTACTCTGAGGCTCCGAAGGAGGAGCCGAGAGTGGGAAGGACATGGATGAGTGCCAAGGAGTTGAGGCGCGGCGAAGTGCTGAGCCGAGTGAAACGAGGAGAACTGAAGTTGACCGAAGCCGCCGAGCTGCTGGAGGTCAGCTACCGCCATGCGAAGCGTCTGAAGAAGCGTTACCGTGCGGGCGGGGCCAAGGCTTTGGTGCACGGTAACGTCGGCCGTGCTTCGAACCGAGCCGATCAGAAGCGACGCCAGCAGGTTCTCGAGTTGGTGCGCGAGAACTATGCGGGCGAGGGGCACGAGCGCTTCGGGCCGACGCTGGCGTCGGAACATCTGGCAGCCGACCACGGCCTGGAAGTGCCGCGCGAAACACTGCGGCGCTGGATGCTCGCCGCGGGTCTGTGGAGCCGCCGTCGCAAGCGCCAACCGCATCGCACCCGGCGCCAACGCAAAGCGCACTTCGGCGAGCTGATTCAACTCGACGGTTCGCACCACCACTGGCTGGAAGAACGCGGCCCGAAAGCCTGTCTGATGAACTTCGTCGATGACGCGACCGGTGTGGCGCTGTGCCGTTTCTCGGACCAGGAAACGACCTGGGCCGCGGCCGATCTGCTCGCAGCCTGGGTACGTCAACACGGCGTTCCCAAGGCGTTGTACTGCGACTGGAAAAACGTCTACCAGCGCCAGCCGACGTCGCGGGAAGCGCTGGCAGGCATCAAGCCCGAGACGCAGTTCGGGCGCATGTGTGCCAAGCTCGGCATTACGATCATGGCGGCTTCCTCGCCGCAAGCCAAGGGCCGAGTGGAGCGCCATCACGGCACGCACCAAGACCGCCTGATCAAGAAGATGCGGCTGCGCGGGATCGTCGAGTACGAGGCGGCGAACCGTTATCTCGACGAGGAGTACCTGGCCGAGCACAACGAGCGCTTCGCCTGTGAGCCGGCGGCGGCAGCGGACTTTCACCAGGCGCTCCCCCGCGGCACCGAGCTGCGAGGGGTGTTCTGTTGCGAGTACGAACGCGTGGTGAGCAACGACCGGGTGGTGCGTTTCGAGAATCGTTGTTTGCAGTTGAAGCCGAAACGCAACCAGGGCGTGGGGGCGGGGGCACGGGTGACGGTCCAACAGTGGCGCGATGAGAGCTTGCAGGTGAGGTTTGACGGGCACGAGATCGAGCACGACGTGATCGCCACGCCGACGCCACAGCTGCGGACGAAACCAGCACCACAGCAGCGTCCGGAGGGCGGGCGCAAGCCGGCGGCGGACCACCCCTGGCAGCGAGCTGTGTTACGGAAAAAACGGGCTGCGAATACATAAGAGGGCTGTGGAAATGCCGGGTCGGATGGAAAGCGTGGAAAATCTCTCGAGGCAGCAGTACCGGGTTCGAGGAGCGGTGGATGGTTTTCCACCCTTCCCACCGCCCCTTGGAAATCGCTACGCGATTCCCACAGTTCCACAGCCCCGACGACGACGATATCTCTCCTACGAACAAGAAACACAAGGGGACACTTCTATCGAGCTACCGAGGGGGACATTTCTATTGGGCGTTGACACAGAGGTCTATACCCTGTTGCGTTGCACACTATCGTGGTCCATACTGTCGGCAGGAGGTGACACGATGAATCGCTTGATTGTAGTTCTAGGCTGGGGGCTACTGTTGGCCGGTGGGGTCCAGGCGAAAGAGAATCTAAACCCGCATTTTCAATTTGATGTTTGACATCCCGACCTTCCAGCGGCCTTGAGCGTCTTTATTCATAGGGGCTAGAGCCCGATGAGGACGCCATGGAGGCCAACACCCAATGGGTGAAAAACAAACCAAGCCATTCCAGCTAAGTTTCAATGGACTTCTCAAAGTCGATTTCCAGGGATCGCACGTCACTTCCGACGGTGGCCTGATTTTGGTTAGCGAACTGGACGAACGGCTCGGTCTCGGAGAACTGATTGACGAGCATCTCAGCGACTCCCGGCAAGGCACAACAAGCAGTTCACGCTCGCTGATCTGTTGCGGCAGTCGGTTTACAGCCGACTCGCCGGCTACGAGGACCTCAACGACGCCGAGCGGGTTTCGATCGATCCGACGTTTCGGCTGATCGGTTCGCAGAAGATCTGGGATCGCGGTGCGGCCTTGACCTCGACGCTGCACGGCTTCGAGACGGAGATGCTGGCGAGCGAAGAGAACCTGCTGGGGCTGATGGCGCTGAACCGAGAGCTGGTCGGGCAAGCGGAAGCGTTCGACGACGCCGAGCGGGTCGTTCTGAACCTGGACTCCACCGAGAGTCCGGTCCATGGCCAACAGGAAGGCAGTGCCTACAACGGACACTTCGAGTCGATCTGCTACCACCCGTTGCTTTTGTTCAACGGTCATGGTGATTGCCTCGCTGCCAAGCTGCGTCCAGGCAACGTGCACAGCGCCGAGGACTGGGATGAGCTCTTGTTGCCGGAGATCGAGCGCCAACAGGCTGCGGGCAAGCAGGTCGCCTTCCGGGGCGATGCGGCCTTTGCGAAGCCGGAAGTTTATGAGGCTTCGGAGGAACGCGGAGTACAGTACGCCATTCGCATTCCGGCCAACAAGAGCTTGGAGCTGGAGATCGAAGACATCCTGTTTCGCCCGCCGGGAAGGCCTTCCCGCAAGCCCTTGGTGCGCTACAAGAGTTTTCGCTATCAGGCGGAGAGTTGATCGCAGGCGAGGCGGATCGTCGCTAAGGTCGAGCATCACCAGGGCGAGCTGTTCCCGCGCGTCGGATTCATCGTGACGAGCATGAGCTTGCCGAACCGCTCGGTGGTGCGCTTCTACAACAAGCGCGGCACGGCGGAACAGTGGATCAAGGAAGGCAAGCAGGCGACGCACTGGACGCGATTGTCGTGCCATCGATTTCGGGCCAACGAAGTGCGGTTGCAACTGAGCGTGCTGGCCTACAACCTGGGCAATCTTTGGCGGCGGCTGGGGCTTCCGCAGCGAATCAAGAGTTGGTCGCTGACGAGCTTGCAACACAGGTTGATGAAGACCGGCGGTCGGCTGGTCAAGCACGCGCGGTATTACTGGCTCTTATTGGCGGAGGGACATCTGAACCGGCGGCTGTTCGGCGACATGCTGCACAAGATCTGGGCGCTGCCGCTGCCGAGTGGGTAGCATTGCCGGAGTGAGGATCAACAGCTTTTGGCTCCAAAAGGTTTCGCAAGGAGCAGTGTCGGCCGGAGCGCCGTTCAAGCCGCTCAATCAACGACTGTGAGCGGTCGAACCAGCTCTGGCGACTACCAGCAGAGGTGATGTGCAGGGTTCAGCGTGAAAGGACGTGCTGTTCGGAGCGGAGCGGGTGTATACTGTGGCCGTGCCAGGGCCAAAATGGAAATCCTGGCTAAAGACAAAGGAATGGCTAACAGGGAAGCTGCTTGCCAGCGAGGAGGCGACGGTCTACCTTGGCGAGCGAACGACGGTTACTGGCGATGAGATATCGAATACAGCCCATGCGAACACGAGTGCTCGATACAGCAAACTGACCGACTTTCACATCCTCTACGACGGCTATGTGCTGGTCGCCCGACAGAGCCATGGCCGGCACTTCAGATTCTACGTCACCATCAAGAGAAACGACCCGGCGGTGCTGACCGTCAATGACCGGGTACAATTCCGGTTTCGCAAGTCACGGGAGATCGAGGTGCTTGACGAGGACGGCAAGAAGCATAAGATGCGGATCGTGAAGAAGATTCGGGTTCCTGAAGGTGACGGATGATGGGTCTCAGCGCTGGTCTTGAACCTCTCCCCAGGATTGTTCGTGGTGTTGAGAACGTCGCCTGGCTCTTCGGTGCTATCTGTATGGTTGGGTGGTACGTCAACTGGCTCGGTGTACATTTTCTCTGGCGATACGTGGCTGATGTGCTGGGAGTCTTGACTATACCGCTCATCCCGATCGCAGTACTGATAGAGTGGCTGTGGCACGGTTGGCCCACAGAGGTGATGTGGTGGTTAATTTTGGCATCGGCCGGGATGATACTCTCTGGCTTGGCTGGGAGGATCACTACGAGATCAGTGATAAAATCGAACCAATGAGCAAGGACGAACAGACCATCAGCCTCGGAAAGTTGAGCGGCGAGTACGCTGAGGCCCGGAGGTCTCTCTCGGCAATCTATGGGGAGTTGAATCGCGCCTGCGGAGACTATCGCAACATCTCAGAATCGATCAAGATACTGATTGATCCAGAACCCACCACGTATCGAGACCTCATCGAAGAACCAGACGAGATTCTCAGTTACGAGGATGTCAAGCGCCTTCGTCGCGAGTTCCTTGACGCCAAGAAAGAAGTCAGTAACTTGGGACGACGCATGAATGATGCAGGCGTCGATGTGCCAAGATGAGTCTCCTGCCTGCCCCCACCCAAATCTCCCCACGCAGATCCACCCCACTACCCAACAGGGCTGACGTTCGGTACAAAGTACCCCTGTGTTATGATCGACTCGCCTTTCGTTGCCAGGGTGCCTCGCGAAGCGCCCGGGCATCGCCTGTTGATGGAAGCTCTTCTCAAAAGGCTCGCGTCGTGAGCTTGGCAACATTCGCCGGCCAAGCCTGGGCAAATTTCCAAAAGACCGCAGCGGTCGTGCCCAGCTCTCGGTTCCTCGCCGAAGCGATGGTCGAGCCGCTGCCCTTGCGTGCGGCCAAGGTGGTCGTCGAGTTGGGACCTGGCACGGGCGTCATGACTCGCGAGTTGCTGCAGTTCGTACCGGATGACTGCCACGTTCTTGCTTTCGAGATCAATCCTCAATTCGCCGAGTACCTCCGAAACGAAGTGCAAGACCCACGCCTCGAGGTGGTCGCAAGTGGTGCCGAGAACGCGGCCGCGGAGCTGCGGCGTCGGGGCTACGCCCGCGTGGACGCGGTCTTGTCCTCACTCGGCTTCGGCACGATGCCGGAAGCGTTCAGCCACCAAGTCATCCGCGGTCTGCGCCCTTTTCTAGACGGCGGCAGCGGCTTCACGCAGTTTCAGTACGTGCAGGGCATCCGCTGGTATGACGGCGGCGTCGAGTTTTTCGACCTGCGCACCGTCTTGGGCCAATACTTCAGCCACATCAGGCGCCGCAAGGTTTGGCGCAACTTGCCCCCAGCGAACGTACTCCACTGCCGCGTCTGAGAATGGCGCGTTTGACCATGTGACTGGCGTCCTGCCCGGCCATTTCCCGCCGACCGTCGAAGCCTCGTAGCCGGACTTACGTTATCTTGAAAAGAAGAGACCCACCATGGCTATCGAGGAACTGGAACGAACCTTCACAGACCTTCGTGATCGCGTCCACGTGATCCGGAGCTATCTTTGACTCCGCCGCGAAACAGACCCAGCTAGACGAGATCGAAAAGCAGATCGCCGATCCCAACTTCTGGAACAATTCAACCAAGAGTCAGCCGCTCCTTCAGGAACGCAAACGGTTGGAGCGGGCGCTCGACGAGGAGAAAGAGTTGGCCGGGCGGGTTTCCGACCTGGAGGCCCTGTTCGAATTGGCGGGGGAAGGCGAGAGCGTCGAGAGCGACGTCAAAGGCGAGTTGGACACCCTTGTTGAGCGGGCGGATGAGATCGAGACCGAGGCGTTGCTGTCGGGGGAGAACGACCACCGCAACGCGCTCGTCGTGCTCCATTCCGGCGCGGGCGGGACCGAGGCGCAAGACTGGACCGAGATGCTGCTACGCATGTACTTGCGTTGGGTCGAGCGGCACGGCTTCAAGGCGGAGGTCACCGACAGCCTGCCGGGTGAGGAAGCCGGCCTCAAGTCGGCCACGTTTACCGTCGAGGGCGAGAATGCCTACGGGCTGCTGTGCTCGGAAATCGGCGTGCATCGGCTGGTGCGCATCTCACCGTTCGACTCCAACGCGCGCCGGCACACCTCCTTCGCCTCCGTTTTCGTCTATCCCGAGATCGACGAACAAATCAAGATCGACATCAAGCCCGACGACCTTCGCATCGACACCTACCGCGCCGGCGGCGCCGGCGGCCAGCACGTCAATAGGACAGACTCCGCGGTGCGTATGACGCACCATCCCACGGGCATCGTCGTGCAGTGCCAAAACGAGCGCTCCCAGCACAAGAACCGCGCCACGGCGATGAAGATGCTCAAATCGCGCATCTATGACTACGAGATGCGGAAGAAGCAGGTAGAAAGCGACAAGCTCGAGGCTTCGAAGTCCGATATCAACTTCGGCAGCCAGATCCGCAACTATGTGCTGGCGCCGTACCGCCTGGTGAAAGACGTCCGCACGAAGCTCGACCAGGGCAACGTCGACCGCGTGCTTGACGGCGATCTCGACAGCTTCATGCACGCCTTCCTGGTCTACAAAAAGACCGGCAAGCTTGCCGGCGATGACCGCGAAGTAGAGTAGGAAGAAACCACGAAGCCAAACAACCGAGCCGTGACCGTAAGGGAGCGGTCCGGCAGGAACCTTCCCGCAACTCAGAGGTCTCTAGGTACAAATCGAACCCCGAACGCCAGTGACGGGTAAATCCGCCGCCGACGGGCACATCGACCGCGAACCCTCCACTGCCGTTCCCATCTCCGCCTCTACCCCACAACCCCAACCAACCTCTCAGCACCCACCCTCATCCCCTCCACCGGCGTAATCAGGCTGACCACCAGATAGCCACCGCCGGCGAAGCCAAACAGAGACCCGGGATGAACATGGATCCCCTCCTCCTCAAGCAACTCCAGCGCCCATTCCTCGTCGCTTCGAGTGCCGGGGCCCCGCAATACGGCGTACCAGCCGCCCTCGGCGTGAAGCCGCGTCACAGTACACCCCGGTCCCAATCGCCCGTCAAGCACCCCCAGGTTCGTTCGGAGTCTCTCTAAGATCTGCGGCTGCAAGCGAGCCCGCTGATCGAGCAGAGCCGGCGCCGCGTGCTGGATCGGTGTACTCACCGACAGGTACGTATCGGTGATGATCTCGAGCCTCGCCAGAGCTTGCTCGGCAAGCGCTTCGGGTCCGTTAACAGCAATCCAGCCTAGTTTCATCTGCGGCAGGGCCGAGATCTTCGACAGCCCGTTGAGCGTGAGGGTCAAACATTCGTCGGTCGCGATCAAACTCGATGTTTGCGTCGACCGCGGCGTCCAGGCGTAGTCGCGAAACACCTCGTCGGCGATCAGGGCCAGATCGTGGCGGCGCGCCAATTCGATGAGCGCGTCCAGCTCACCCTCGTCGAGGAACGAGCCGGTGGGGTTGTTCGGCGAGACGACGATGATGGCGCGCGTCCTCTCGGTAACCGCTTCGGTGAGGCGGGGTAGGTCGATGCTCCAGCCGTGCTCATAGACCAGCGGGTAGGGAACCAGCCGAACGTCATTCACATCGGCGAGAAAATCGAACAGCGGATAGCTGGGCGTCGGGCTGAGTATCTCGTCGCCGGGGCTCGCAAGCAACCGGAACGCGAATGAATAGCCTTCGCTCGTCCCCGTGGTGAGCACAACCCGCTCCGGGGCGGCCGGCACGCCTTGCGCGGCGTAGTAGCCGCAAACCGCGTCTCGTGCGGCCGGCAGCCCCTTCGGGTCCGGCTCGTATGGGCTGCGCGCGCCTGCGGCCACGGCCTCCGCGATGGCTTCCCGGTCGAAGTCGAATCCGCAGCGGGTGGGATTCGATTCAGTCAGGTCCACCACAGACAGACCCCGCCGGCGACGCTGCTGGAGCGCCTCGGCGAGACGGTGGGGTGTCGTATCCCAATGGGTGCGTGGGGTAAACATGCCGGAGAATGCCGGGCA
Organism: Bryobacterales bacterium; assembly: GCA_965261065.1. Classification (GTDB taxonomy): domain Bacteria; phylum Acidobacteriota; class Terriglobia; order Bryobacterales; family UBA6623; genus JAKZVK01. The sequence continues at coordinate 3,023,117 of OZ253444.1, forward strand.
AAATGTCGAAGAAACCGTGGGCAAACGTGGGTGCCACCGGGCCCCTCGACCGCCCGTGTTGAAGCCCAATGATAATGTCCCCTTGAGCGCCCAATAGAAATGTCCCCTACTCTGAGGCTCCGAAGGAGGAGCCGAGAGTGGGAAGGACATGGATGAGTGCCAAGGAGTTGAGGCGCGGCGAAGTGCTGAGCCGAGTGAAACGAGGGGAACTGAAGTTGACCGCAGCCGCCGAGCTGCTGGAGGTCAGCTACCGCCATGCGAAGCGTCTGAAGAAGCGTTACCGTGCGGGCGGGGCCAAGGCTTTGGTGCACGGTAACGTCGGCCGTGCTTCGAACCGAGCCGATCAGAAGCGACGCCAGCAGGTTCTCGAGTTGGTGCGCGAGAACTATGCGGGCGAGGGGCACGAGCGCTTCGGGCCGACGCTGGCGTCGGAACATCTGGCAGCCGACCACGGCCTGGAAGTGCCGCGCGAAACACTGCGGCGCTGGATGCTCGCCGCGGGTCTGTGGAGCCGCCGTCGCAAGCGCCAACCGCATCGCACCCGGCGCCAACGCAAAGCGCACTTCGGCGAGCTGATTCAACTCGACGGTTCGCACCACCACTGGCTGGAAGAACGCGGCCCGAAAGCCTGTCTGATGAACTTCGTCGATGACGCGACCGGTGTGGCGCTGTGCCGTTTCTCGGACCAGGAAACGACCTGGGCCGCGGCCGATCTGCTCGCAGCCTGGGTACGTCAACACGGCGTTCCCAAGGCGTTGTACTGCGACTGGAAAAACGTCTACCAGCGCCAGCCGACGTCGCGGGAAGCGCTGGCAGGCATCAAGCCCGAGACGCAGTTCGGGCGCATGTGTGCCAAGCTCGGCATTACGATCATGGCGGCTTCCTCGCCGCAAGCCAAGGGCCGAGTGGAGCGCCATCACGGCACGCACCAAGACCGCCTGATCAAGAAGATGCGGCTGCGCGGGATCGTCGAGTACGAGGCGGCGAACCGTTATCTCGACGAGGAGTACCTGGCCGAGCACAACGAGCGCTTCGCCTGTGAGCCGGCGGCGGCAGCGGACTTTCACCAGGCGCTCCCCCGCGGCACCGAGCTGCGAGGGGTGTTCTGTTGCGAGTACGAACGCGTGGTGAGCAACGACCGGGTGGTGCGTTTCGAGAATCGTTGTTTGCAGTTGAAGCCGAAACGCAACCAGGGCGTGGGGGCGGGGGCACGGGTGACGGTCCAACAGTGGCGCGATGAGAGCTTGCAGGTGAGGTTTGACGGGCACGAGATCGAGCACGACGTGATCGCCACGCCGACGCCACAGCTGCGGACGAAGCCAGCACCACAGCAGCGTCCGGGGGGCGGGCGCAAGCCGGCGGCGAACCACCCCTGGCGGCGAGCTGTGTTACTGAAAAAACGGGCTGCGAATACATAAGAGGGCTGTGGAAATGCCGGGTCGGATGGAAAGCGTGGAAAATCTCTCGAGGCAGCAGTACCGGGTTCGAGGAGCGGTGGATGGTTTTCCACCCTTCCCACCGCCCCTTGGAAATCGCTACGCGATTCCCACAGTTCCACAGCCCCGACGACGACGATATCTCTCCTACGAACAAGAAACACAAGGGGACACTTCTATCGAGCTACCGAGGGGGACATTTCTATTGGGCGTTGACAGGCCCCTCGACCGCCCGTGGACACGTTCGGGCGGGTTACGTTAGACTAATCTTAAGGCCTAGGGCTCGCCCGAGGCTCTCCCTCAGGGCGTCGTGGGGTTGTTTGTGCCCGCGACCCAAGTGAATCCATCCTGTTGGTGCGGCCTCGGGGGAGAGGAGTGTATGAAATGAAGACCTTTGTGCCGTGCGCCATTGACGTCAAGAACGACTGGTACGTGCTCGACTGCGAGAACCAGATTCTTGGCCGCTTGGCGACGCGCGCGGCCGTTTTGCTCATGGGGAAGCACAAGCCCGATTACACGCCCTTCCTCAAGACGGGTGACCACGTCGTCGTGGTCAACGCGGACAAGATCAAGCTGACGGGCCGTAAAGAAGAGCAAAAGACGTACCGGCGGCACTCCGGTTATCCCGGTGGCCTGAAAGAATCGACCGCGCGCGAAGTACGCGCGAAGTTCCCCGAGCGGCTGATCGAAGAAGCCGTCGTGGGCATGCTGCCGAAGAACACCTTGGGCAAGCAACTGGCGCGGCGGCTCAAGGTTTACCCCGGACCGAAGCATCCCCACCAGGCGCAGCAGCCGCGAGTGATGGAGCTGTAGACGGGACCGGTTACAAAGAGGAACCAGTGGAAACCAATCAGGTTCAGTACCTAGGAACGGGGCGGCGGAAGTCGTCCGTCGCGAGAGTTTTTCTACGTCCGGGTAGCGGAGAGATCAAGGTCAACCGCCGCGACCTGGACGACTACTTCCCGGCGGCGATGCACCGTCTGACGGTGCGTCAGCCTCTGCTGACGACGGAGACTGAGGGCAAGTTCGACGTCTTGATCACGGCTTCGGGCGGCGGCATGACAGGCCAAGCCGAAGCGGCTCGCATGGGTATCGCGCGGGCGCTACAAAATTTCAACATCGAATTGCGCCCGACGTTGAAGAAGGCGGGGTTTCTGAGACGGGACCCTCGCAAGCACGAGCGCAAGAAATACGGCCGTCCCGGCGCGCGCAAGCGTTTCCAGTATTCGAAGCGCTAGCAGCAACCGTGGCCGGGTTGCCCCGACGGGTAGCCCGCGAGGAAACAGGATTTCTCACGCCGCCTCAAATCCCGCTTGGATCGGGGTCGGCGTTTTGCCGGCGGGCTCACTGCGGGCAGGAGTGGCTACAAGGAGGATTTTTGCCGCAAATCACAATGAAGGAGTTGCTCGAATCGGGCGTTCATTTCGGGCACCAGACCAAGCGCTGGAATCCGAGGATGAAGGAGTACATCTTCGGCGAACGCAACGGTATCCACATCATCGACCTGCAAAAGACCTTGAAGATGTTCAAGGAAGCGGCACGCTTCATCTCCGACTGTGCCGGGGAAGGCAAGGCGATCCTCTTCGTTGGCACGAAGCGTCAGGCCCAAGAGGCGGTCGCCGAGGAAGCAAAACGCTGTTCCATGTTCTATGTGAACAGCCGCTGGCTCGGTGGTTTGCTGACCAATTGGGAGACGGTACAGAAGTCGATCGAGCGTCTGAAAACATTGGAACACCTGGCCCACGAAGAGGGCTATGAGGGTCGCGCGAAGAAAGAGGTCGCCCGCCTCGAACGCGAGCGGAAACACCTGGACCAGAACCTCGCGGGGATCAAAGACATCCCGGGATTGCCGGACGTTCTGTTCGTGATCGACTCGAACAAAGAGGAGATCGCGGTCCAGGAAGCACGGAAGTTGCAGATCCCCATCGTGGCCGTGGTCGACACGAACTGCGATCCTCGAGCCGTGGATTACGTGATTCCGGGTAACGACGATGCGTTGCGCGCCATACGGCTGTTCACCGCCAAGATGTCGGACGCCATCCTCGAGGGCAGCAACCTCGCTTCCGAAGAGGACTTCCAGGCCGAAGATGGGGCCGAGGAGGCGACCTCCGGGGAAGGCATCGAAGCTGCTGGGGGTGTCGAGCCCGTCGAACTGCCTGCCGAAGGCGTAGCGAGCCCGGACCCGCAGCCCATAGCCGCGGCGGCGGACGCTCCGGCGGCCGAACCGTTGGCTGCCGCGCCGGTGGCCCCCGAACCGGCTGCTATTGAGCAACCCGTAACGGCAGGCGAGTAACCTTCCCGACGGTCGCAGCCCGGGCTTTTGTCATCACCATAACCGGCCAGGTCCGAGAGAAGACAGGATCAGTATATGGCGGATATCAGCGCGAAAATGGTCAAAGAGCTGCGCGAGAAAACGGGCGTTGGCTTCATGGAGTGCAAGAAAGCCCTTAGCGAAGCGAACGGCGACGTCGAGCAGGCGGAAGTCATTCTCCGCAAGCGCGGCGTCCAGGTGGCACAGAAGAAAGCCGGCCGCGAAGCCAACGAAGGCGTGATCGGCACTTACATCCACCCGGGGAACAAGCTCGGGGTGATGGTCGAGATCAACTGCGAGTCCGATTTCGTTGCGCGCACCGACGACTTCAGCGAGATGGTGCACGACATCGCCATGCATATCGCCGCCACCGATCCTCGCTACATCCGCAAAGAGGAAGTCGACGAAGAGGCCATCGCCAAAGAGCGGGACATCCAGCGGGCCCGTGCTCTCGACGAGGGCAAGCCGGAGGCGGTCGTCGACAAGATGGTCGACGGACGCATGAAGAAGTTCTACGAGGAGGTCTGCCTCTACGAGCAGCCCTTCGTGAAGGATAACTCGGTGACCGTGGGAGCGCTCATCACCGACAAGGTCGCTAAGCTAGGCGAGAACATTCGCGTCAGCCGCATGGCACGATTCAAAGTGGGCGAAGGCGACGCCTAGCCCGGACGACGTGGCGCGCCCGCAGGCCGAACGACGTCATGGCGGCCTTATCGCGGGCTTCGACTGTCAGATAGTGAGAACGGGCTAGAGCAGACCGTCCCAGCCCGGCGCATGCCGAAGTACAAACGCATCTTGCTGAAGCTTAGCGGCGAGGCCCTCGCCGGCGAGGCGGGCTTCGGCATCAACCGTGATGCGGTTTCCCGCATCGCCGGGGAGATCGTCGAGGCCTCTCGTACCGGTGTCGAGTTCGGCGTCGTCGTGGGCGGAGGCAACTTCTTCCGCGGCGTGCAAGCTTCAGCTACGGGACTGCAGCGCGTCACCGTCGACCGCATGGGTATGCTCGCCACGGTGATGAACTCGCTGGCGCTGCGCGATTTCCTAGCCGCGCAAGGCGGCGAGAGCCGCGTCATGAGCGCGGTCCGGATGGGCTCGATGGTCGAGGGCTTCTCGCGTGAAGTTGCGGTGGCCTCGATCAACGCCGGCGAGATCGTCATCTTTGCCGCCGGAACCGGCAACCCCTACTTCTCGACCGACACCGCCGCTTCCCTGCGGGCCGTGGAAATCCAAGCCGACGTGCTAGCCAAGGCAACGAAGGTCGACGGCGTTTACGACAAAGACCCCGTCCGTTTCTCTGACGCCTCGCGGTATGAGAAAATCTCCTACGCTGATGTTCTCTCGGAGGGCCTCGGAGTGATGGACGCCACGGCGGTATCGCTGTGCCGGGAAAACCGGCTGCCGATCCTCGTCTTCGACCTCACCCGGGCCGGGAACATCCAGCGTCTCGCCAACGGCGAATCGATCGGCACGCTCATCACTGAAGGAGAGTAGAAAATGGCGCATTTCTTCGGCGAAACCCTGGGCGAGGTAACCGCGGAAGCGAAAAGTCGTATGCACAAGGCGGTCGAGGACCTCGGGCGGGAACTGGCTTCGATTCGGACAGGGCGAGCGTCTCTGGCCATCCTCGACCCCATCCGGGTGGACTACTACGGGACACAAACCCCGCTCAGTCAAGTGGCCACGCTGGGCATCCCTGAGCCCTCAGTGATCCTGGTGCAGCCCTGGGATGTCTCGCAGATCGGTGTCATCGAGAAAGCGATTCTCGCCTCGAGCCTCGACCTCAACCCGGCGAACGACGGCAAAGTCATCCGCCTCAAGATACCCGCGCTCACCGAGGAGCGCCGCAAGGAACTCGTCAAGCACCTACACCATGTAGTCGAGAATCATCGTGTCGCGGTTCGCAACGTTCGCCGTGACGCGAACGACACCGTCAAGAAGCTACTGAGGGACAAGAAGGTTTCCGAAGACGAGCAGCATCACAACCACGATGAAGTCCAGGCGCTGACCGACAAGACCATTAAGGAACTCGACGAGGCTGCCGAAGCCAAAGAGAAGGAGATCCTCGAGATCGGCTGAGATCCGAGTCGGGACCATCGGAGCTTCGGAATCCAAACCCATCCGAATAAAACAGGTCCGGATCGTGTAAAACCGTTGCGCCCCGTTCCGGTGGTTCTACGGAAGCCCGCCCGCGGCAATGATTCAACCTAACCCAGGAGAACAGCAATGAAACAACTTCTCATCTCATGCCTGCTGCTTTCGCTCGCGCTGAGCCCCGCATTCAGTGCGACCGTCTACGAGTTCGAGAATACGGACCACGAAAGCCAGCCGGTTACGGTCGAGACCTCCGTGCTCAGCATCGACGGACAATCGCTGAAGATGGACATGAAGCCCTCCAGCGATAGGCCCCCGAAGAACGGCATGATCTTTCGCGGCGACCGCAAGGAGATGATCGCCGTTGACCATGAACGCAAGTCCTACTTCGTAATCGACGAGGAGGGCATGCGCGGGATGGGCAACCAGATAAGCCAGATGCAACAACAGATGCAGGCGCAGATGCAAGAGATGCTCAAGAACCTCGATCCCGAGCGGCGCGCCGCCGCGGAGAAGATGATGCAGCAACGTATGGGTGGAGGCATGCAAGTAGCGGGGCAACCGCCTGCCAAGCCGCCAAGCAAGGTGACCAACACGGGCGAAACCGACAACATCAACGGCTACCCGTGCGTGAAGCACGTCGTGACCCGCGGCACCGAGAAGGTTCGCGAGTTGTGTATCACCGCCTGGGCCAATATTGAGGGCGGAGCCGAGGCGGCCGACGCGATGAAATCGATGGCGAAGTTCGCCGAAGGTCTGATGTCGGCGATGCAGAAAAACGTCCCCATGGACCTTTCCGGAAACGCGTTCGCCGAGATCAACCAGGTGGACGGCTTCCCGGTCTCGACGCGGTCTTTCGACAACGGACGCCTCACGGACGAGTCGACGTTCAAGTCCGCTCGACGGCAAACGCTCGATCCAGCCGCGTTCGAACCACCTTCGGGCTACAAGAGGCAATCGATGGGGCCTGGCAGGTAAAGCGCCCCTCGCGTAGACGCTTAGCCACGCAACCGAGCCGTGACCGTAAGGGAGCGGTCCGGCAGGAACCCAGACGCCACTCAGAGGCCTGTAGTCTTGGGCTAAGCCTGCATAAGGCCGCCGCGACGCCGCCGTTGCACCGGCGTGCCGTGCTCAACGTACCGTGATGCGGGCTCAGGCGTGACGGGGCCCGCGCAGTATGCGGGCCGGCAGCGTAATAATTGCCCACAGAAGCTCGAAGACACCGTCCACGACGATACCCAACAGCCGAAACGGCAGCAACAGCAACCACACGATCGGATAGAGCAGCAACGCCAGAAGCGCCAGTGGCCAACAGAGCACCAGCAGAATCATCCACAGAAGAAAAGTCCACATACACGCCTCCTCACGGGAGCCTGCTGATACATACGCAGTTTTCGGTGCATCGTTCCTTCAGCGATCCTCGTCGTGTGTCGACGCCACACCTCACCGCACAGGGTTCTCGTACCAAAACACTCCCAGGTTGTCGACTTCCTCGCAGGTGAGGACATCGAGGTCGCCGTCGCCATCGAGATCGATCAGCTCAACCAAGTCGAACTTGACCCCTTCGGGGCCGCTAATCACGTGGCCCTGCCAACGGTCCTCGGTCGGGTCCTGCTCGTAGGACATCCACATCACGCCGTGCTTGCCCTGCGAGGCCCTTTCGCACGAGAACACGATGTCCATTCTGCCGTCGAGATTCACATCGCCGACGCTGACGGCCTTACCCGTTCCCGTATTCGGAGGGATGCTAAGCTCATGGGTTTGCCACCGCGGCGGCACCGCTTGGGTGCGGCGGTGGTAGAGCAGCCGGTCGCCGCGGTCGGGCACCAGGACGTCGTCGAGGCCATCCTGGTCGAGGTCGGCGATCGTCATGAGCATCGCCTCGTGCTTGTTGACACTGCCGATGCGATGCTCACGCCAGCGGCCTTGCCGCGCTCGCGTCGCGCCGGGGTTTTCGAGCCATAGTGCGCCGCGGCGCTCGCCTTTGCGGTCGGTAGCGACGATGTCGAGGTCGCCGTCCTCGTCCATGTCGTGGGCAATGAGCGACATAATCCACCCGGCGTTGTAGAGCGGATGCCATTGCCAGGCGGCCAAGTCGCGTGGGTTTGCCGGCGACTCGAACCAGCCGATCGTCGCCCCCTCGTTCTTTGAACCGGCGACAAGGTCGATGCCATTCTTACCGTCAATCGAGAGCGGCAGGGCGAACATCCATTGCTGCTTGCCGCCGGACGCCGACAGCGGTTCGGTCTTCCAAGCGAGTGGATCGAGATAACGGCCCTTCTGTTTGGGCGCCCAGTGAACAAAGACCGTCTTCGTCCCGCCCTCGCACGAGCTAACGATGTCCACCACGCCATCGCCATCGAGATCAACGAAGACAGCGTCCTCTGGCGAGGCCACCTCCCCGGCCGTGACAGCCGGCCATCGCGAACGGACCTTCCCGTGACCGGGATGCAGGTAGACGCGGATGACGCCGCCCTGCTCCCACCCGGTCGTGATGTCGAGCAGGCCATCGCCGTTGACGTCAGCCAGCCGAACGCCGTCGGCCCCTGGAGAAGAGTCGTCGATCGTATGCCGCTTCCAGGCGGCGCCGTCTCGCCGGGCCGCGGGAGTCTGGTTCAGGACTCCGAAGGCGAGCAGAACAAGGGCCAACAACAGAAGCCAGGGTTTCTTGCGAGCAGCAGACGCACGGTTACCGGACACAGCGCTGGTCACAGTCTACTACCCGCAATCCTCGCTCGCGCCCGATTTGACAATCTTCCGCGGCGGCACGTGGCTTCTTGAGGCCGGCCCGACCCTCGTGCTACATTATCCGCACGGTTAGTAGATCCACCAAGGAGGAAGCTGATGGGATGGGCCGACGAGCAAGATGATCGAACATACCGGGTTGTCATCAACCACGAGGAGCAATACTCTATCTGGTTCGCCGACCGGGAGGTCCCGCGTGGCTGGAAGGATATCGGCAAGAAGGGCACGAAGCAAGAGTGCTTGAAATACATCGCGGAAGTGTGGACGGACATGCGGCCCCTCAGCTTTAGAAAAGCTGGGTATCCACTTGACTCAGGTGACCCCAAGATGTAGTGTAGGGCCTGGTGGAGGATTACCCGCGCGACCAACTCGAATTCGAGTCTCACTTTGCGAGCGAGGAGGCTTGCCGCGACTATCTGTTCGCCTTGCGCTGGCCAGAGGGTTTCCGCTGTCCAAGGTGTGGGCATGAGCGCGCTTGGCCGGTGCGCAAAGTGTGGTTCGAATGCGCTCGCTGCGGGCGGCAAACCTCCGTCACCGCCGGCACGATCTTTCAAGACACACGCAAGCCGCTGCGGCTGTGGTTCCGGGCGATGTGGACCATCACCACGCAGAAGAATGGGGCCAGCGCCCTGGGTCTACAGTGCGTTCTGGGACTGGGCAGTTACCAAACCGCCTGGCCTTGGATGCACAAGCTGAGGCGAGCGATGGTGCGCCCGGGGCGGGAGCGATTGACGGGCCTCGTCGAGGTCGATGAGACCTACTGGGGCGCTGAAGAAGAAGGGGTAATCGGCCGGCAGACCGAGCGTAAAGCGTTGATTGCAGTCGCCGCGGAAGAGAGAGGCACCGGGCTGGGGCGCATCCGCATGCAGCGCGTTCAGAACGCCTCGGCGGCCAGTTTGATGCCCTTCGTCGAGGAGTCGGTCGAGCCGGGCAGCGTGGTTGTTACCGACAACTGGTCGGGCTACGATCCGCTCAAGAAGAAGGACTACCAGCGTCGTATCATCTCGATTAACAACCGCCGCGAGCAGGCCTCGCAGCTACTGCCGAGGGTGCACTTGGCGATCTCGCTACTCAAGCGCTGGATGCTGGGCACGCATCAGGGGGCGGTCAGCCACGAGCATCTGGACTACTATCTCGACGAGTTCGTGTTCCGCTTCAATCGGCGCAGATCACGCAGTCGGGGCAAGCTCTTCTACCGCCTTGTGCAGCAGGCCATGGCGGTGGAGCCGACGCCGTACCGCTCGATCGTCGCCGATTGGGACGCTAAGACGCTGTGAGCCCAACTACAAGATGTTGGGGTCACCTGAGTCAAGTGGATACCCGGCTTAGAAAAATGTGGGCAGAAGAGCGAGCGAAAGAATAGCGAGCGGGGAGGTAAGGCACCAGCGCCCCGGTGCCTCGCTAGGCGCTTGGCCCTGTCCCGTTCCTCGCGAACCTGACGACATCTTCGAACGTATCCACCAGTACGTCCGGTGGATGCTCTTCGAATGTTTCGGGCCGCAGGCCATAACTGACGCCGCAACACCGCACGTCCGCGTTTCGCGCCGTCTGAACATCGACCGCGCTGTCGCCCACCATCAGCGTCCCTTGTTTGGAAGCCGCTAACTCCTCTATCAAGACGGTCAAGCCCTCGGGATGGGGCTTCTTCGTCTCGAAGCTGTTACCTCCGTACACGCGTTTGAAGTGGGTCGCCAAGCCCAGCCCTTCGATAATGCCTTGGCTGAAACGCACCGGCTTGTTGGTCAAAACAGCCATGCGCGCATCGCTCCCGGCGAGTTGATCGAGGCCCTCGCGGACGCCGGGATAGAGGTACGTGTTATCGAGCATGTGCTCGCGGTAGTAGGCGTAGAAGAACTGCAGGCCCTCGTCGATCTGCTCGTCGGACGCATCGGGTCCTAGCGAGCGCCGGATGAGCATCGGAGCGCCGTTGCCGACATAGGAAGCGATGGTTTGGTGCTCGATGGCGCCGAGGCCGACGTTCGCGCGGGTGGCGTTGACGGCCAACGCGAGGTCCAACTCGGAGTCGATGAGCGTCCCATCGAGATCGAAAACAAGCAGATCAAAAGGCATCTGAATCCAGTGTAGCAACGCCCCTGTTCCAGGACGTGAAGAGAGATCTGCCCACTGGAACCCTTCGCGCTATGCTCGATCAGTTAGGCCTGTCGGCGACCGATCTGGACCAGGAGGCTTTATCCTAAGCCTAGATGGGACTTTTTCGCGTTGAGCCCGGTCCCCGGGGCGCATCCATCTGCCTCATGCCGGCATCGAGCCCATCACCGGCCGGCCTTCTCTCGAATGCAGTACACGTGCGAGTCGGTTCGGTAAAACAACTCGTTTCCAGAGACTGCGGGTGAAGCGGTTATTCTCTCGCCGAGGCTGTTTGTGGCCGGCAACTCGAACTCCCTCCCAGCCTTGACCACGAAAGTCGTACCCTCGATGTCACTCAAGTAGATATGTCCGTCGCCGGCGATCGGGGAAGCGTTGCAGGCGCCGCCCAGTCGCTTGCGGTAGAGTTCGTTGCCGGTCTTCCCGTCAAGGCAGGTCAGCACACCGCTGTCCATCAGGACGTAGAGCAAGCCTCTATAGAGGATTGGCGACGGTTCCTGCGGCCCCGGCTTCCGGCTGACCCACACTAGTTCCGGCGGTTGCCAGTTGCCGACAAGTCGAATTGCGTGGATGGGACTCTGCCGCCACAATTGCAGGAACACCATGCCGTCTCCGTAGATCGGACTCACGATGATCTCGCCGTTGAACGGGCCCTCCCCTTCGCCATATTTCCATAACTCGGTGTGTGTCTTCGCGTCGAAGGCGGTGAGGCGGTTCTTTCCGGACACCAGGATGTCGGTCTGCCCATGATGCTCCACGAGTAGCGGCGTTGCATGGGCCGTGCCGATGGGTCGATCTTTCTTCCAGACAATCCCACCCGTTCGCTTGTCAAGACCCACCAGAAAACAAGGTCCCTTGTGGTGATCCCACGGGAGCAGCACGGAGTCCTCCAGAACGAGGTGGCTCACTGAGTACCCCCATGCCATTTTGGGGTTGCCGAATATTTCCATGTACCGTGTGACCCAGATCAGTGTGCCGTCGTGGGAGTAGCGGGCAACGTCGGAATTGCCGAACGCGACGTAGACCGCATCCTCGGTGACGGCAGGGGTATTCACGGCAAGGCTGGACTTCTCGTGAGTCCGCTGGTCTACGCCCAATCCGAAGTCATGCCGCCACAATTCCTTGCCGGTGTCTCGATGAAAGCACAGCGTCAGCAGCGATTTCCTGCCGCCTTGTTCCACTTCGGAAGTGACGAACAGCCGGTGTCGGTAGACCACCGGGGAACTCGTTCCCCAACCCGGTAGCTCGACCGACCAACGGACGTTCTCGGTCTGGCTCCATTGACTGGGAAGACTCCCGCCGTCCGCCACTCCATCAGCATGGGGCCCTCTCCACCTCGGCCAATCGACGGTGCCTCTAGCGGGGTGCGCGGCCAGGCCGAGGGTGGCCCGCAAGGCGACAGCGCTCAGCGCGCTCAGCGCTTCTCGTCGATTCATCCAGTGTTGCTCCCCCAAGGGCAACTTTCGCGGCTCAACCACGATTCTACTAGCACCGGCCGAGCTGCCACGACGACCGCCCTGGTGTTACCGGCCGGGGCGCAACGACACGCACAGTCCAAAGAGGGTCAGTCGGGGCCGAACATGGCTGATGCTCTTGCCCTAGTCGCGAAGAATGTCGTCGAGCACGCTCCCATCAGTGCCCCTGAACTCGATCCCAAGTATCGCGGCGATCGTGGGTGCGACATCGACACAACGGATTTTTTGCAGCCGAACTCCGCGCTTCACATGGGCTCCCTCCGCAACGAAAACGGCATGCATGAAATCTTGGTCAGGCAGTTGGCCGTGAGTTCCTTTGGAGCCGGAACTGGCCGCCGGTACAACGATTTCGTCCTCTGAAATCTCGCTACTAAACGTGTAACCCGGAAGCGCGCTCAGCATGAGGTCAGCCTGGTAGGGGTTTGTGTCCGGGTCCGGCAGGCCGAGGTCTTCAAACTCCTCGGGACCGACGACCCGATCAACCCCTTCGACGCCTGTCAGTTTTCGCCGTATCACCTCTCGAAGTTCCAGGCGCTTTGCTTGATCGAGAATGTAGACTCCCGCCGCGGCACCAGACGTGACCCAAGCCTTGCGCTCGACAACGCCGCCAGCGAAGTCAGTTTTGATCAACCCCTCATTGTGGAGAATCGCGTTCGGGAAAATCTTGTTTGGGTGCGCGACATGAAAGTGCCAAGTGGTTGGGGTACGGTCTGGGGTGCGGTGTCCTAGCGTATATAATACGCTAGGATAAGAAGGAGGTGTCCCATGCCCGATTCCCTGCCCGCCTTGGAGTACCGTCGCCACGCGATCTTCCAGCAGATGCTTGCCTTGGGTGATTTTCGCCAAGGCTCCGTCACCACCACTCAAGGCCCTTGCGGCAAACCCACCTGCCGCTGTCGTCAGCGCGGTCATCCCGGCCATGGCCCGCACTGGCGGTTGACCTACAAATCCCGCGGCAAGACCGTCACCCAGAGCCTCTCCGACCCGGCGGCTCGCCGTAAGACTCAGCGGGAGATCATCGCCTTTCGGCGCTTCCAGCAGCTAAGCCGAGAACTCATCGAAGTCAACGAGAAGATCTGCCGCTTGCGGCCCGTTGAGCAAGAGTCCGAGTCGGCAGCGTCTGTGACGCCGCAGGAAAAAAAACGGCCGCGGCGATCCAACAAGAAGTCGCCCAAGAAGTCGAACAGTTGCTGACTCTGATCTTCGCCGCCCGGCGCAAGCAGCAGCACTGGGACCTGGAAGCGCTGGAGACGGCCACCCGTGCGGCACTGCACCGAGCCGGCGCGAAGTTGCTCGAGCAACTGTTGGAGGCGCCCGCCGACGCCGCGCCTGAGCCATCCTGTCGCTGCGGCCGTCGCACCCGTCACCGCGGTCGGCGGCCCAAGACCGTGGTGAGTGTGCTCGGCGCGGTCGCGATCGAACGGCCCTACTACCTCTGCTCGGCGTGCCATCAGGGACAGTTCCCCTTTGACCGCGAACTCGATGTCGACAACACGCACTACTCTCCCGGCGTGCGCCGCATGATGGCGCTGGTGGGCAGCGAGTCGTCGTTTGAAAGCAGTCGCGAGCAACTGCGGGTGTTAGCCGGTTTGGACGTTACCACCAAAGCCATCGAGCGCGGCGCCGAGGCGATCGGGGCCGACCTCGGCGCCCGCGAACAACAACAGATCCAACGGGCGGTGCAACTGCCGCTGCCCGCGGTGGCCGGGGCCGACATTCCGGTTCTCTACATCGAGATGGACGGCACCGGGGTGCCGATGGTGGCGGCCGAGACGGCGGGACGAGCCGGCAAAAAGGACCGCGAGCGCGCCCGCACGCGGGAGGTCAAGCTCGGCTGTGTGTTCACGCAAGCCGAGGGCAAGCCAGGCGACCGACCCGTGCGTGAGGAAGGGTCGACGAGCTATACGGGAGCGATCGAGGGCGCCGAGGCGTTTGGGCGACGCCTCTGGCAGCAGGCCTGGGAGCGCGGCTGGGGGCGGGCGAACAAGAAGGTGGTAATCGGCGACGGAGCCGCCTGGATCTGGAACCTCTCGCATCAATACTTCGCGGGCGCGATCGAAATCGTGGACCTCTATCATGCGCGCCAGCACTTGTGGGAGTTGGCGGCGCAACTGGGGCTCGACGACGAGCCCAGCCGGCGGCGCTGGACCCAGCAACGGCTCCGCCAACTCGATCAGGGTCAGATCAAGAAGTTGGTGGCGGCCCTACGAGGTGTGGTGGCCCCGCAGCCGGATCTGGCTCGTCGACTGACGAGCGAAGCGGAGTACTTCGAACACAACGCCGAGCGGATGCGCTATCCGCACTTTCGCAAGCAGGGATTGTTCATCGGTTCAGGGGTGATCGAGGCGGGATGCAAGACGGTAGTGGCGCAACGTCTGAAGCGCTCGGGCATGTTCTGGACGGTACGCGGCGCGAACGCCATCCTGGCGCTACGCTGCGCCCGCCTCAGCGGCCGCTTCGAAGACTACTGGGAATCCCGCACCCAGGCCGGATGAGCGGCACTTTTATGTCGCGCACCCATCTTGTTTTCGACTGGAGCGAAACCATGATCCGCCACCACGAACAAAGTTGAGCGGCCCCGGAAGGGCGGCTCCTGCAAGGCTTCCGAGATTCGAGCGATCCTCTGGTCCACGTCCCCACACGCCCAGTAAGCCTCTTCGGTATGCGGTCCGTGGCGATGCGCGATCGCGTCCAGCACGTCTAGGTGAACGAGCAAGAGGTTGGGCGCGTGCCGCTTCAATAAGTGCACTGCTGTCCCCGCGAAAACAGCATCACGCATGACTCGGAACTCCAGCGGCCCTGTGAGCCAGGCGGCGAGACGACCCAGCCGTAAGCCGGCGGACTCGAGTTCGTCGGACAACCCGGGTGTGATCAGCGCGTACGGTTGCTCGCCTCGTGCAGGGGGCAGGTTCCAGTCCAGACTCTCGGAGCCCTTTGTCCCCGGCCAGTTAACGGCGGCTGTCTTCAGCCCCGCCTTGTGAGCTGCGTCGTGAAGCGTCTCAGTTCGAACGGCTGCCGCGGCGTCGGTATCTCGATAGTCAATAAGTTCCTTGGTAGTTCGGTCAAGAAAGGTATTGCCGACGATGCCGTGCCGGCGTGGCCAAGTGCCGGTCATCAGGGAAACGTGTGCTGGGCGTGTCACGCTGGGGAACGTCGTGATCATGCCTTGAGCGCGCACCCCGCGATCGGCAAGCCGTCTCAGCGCCGGCATCGGAGCCTTAGGCTCATCCAGGTAGCTTGCCGCGAGGCCATCGACGCTGAGCAGCACGACGTACCTCTCGTCCGTCGCAGCTACGCAGGTGCTGTTCGCGAGGACAAGGGCCCCCAGAAGGACGAGTACGCCCGACCTACGGGCATGAGAACGTGGCCCCCCGCGCCGGCGCCAAGTTTGCCCAGCGGCTCCACGACGGGGTTTCGTTTGGCCGAACACGACAGACCAAGTCTACCGGTTCGCGTATAGGTGTCGGAAACAATCCTTCCTACTCGCTGTCGACCCAGGTTTTCCCTGGCCGCGTGAAAGGACTCGATTTGGGCCAACTCGACGACGGCTTGCGGACGCTCTGATGCCTGATCGCTCAACGGGAATCGTTTCTCGACCCTTTCCGACCCTGACGCCTTTGGTCGAACATTCTAGCGTTGGCAAGCGGTTGGACGCGGTCCACCCCAGCGGTGGTGCTATACTCAAATGACTCGTCCAGGAAGTTCCATCCGGTCGCACCAGGAACCCTGAAAACTGACGCAAACTTGGGCCTTTGCCGTGTAGCGACGGGCTCGACGGGAGCGTATCGTGCCAAAGTTGAAATCGCATCGCGGGGCGAGCAAGCGCTTCAAACTCACCAGTTCGGGCCGGGTCAAGCGCGGTCATTCGATGACGAGCCACATCCTTACCTCGAAGACCACCAAGCGCAAGCGCAAGTTACGGAAGAGCACCCTGGTCAGCCCGACCATGGAGAAGGCAATCAGGGGCATGATCTCTTCCTAGAACACTCATAGGACGCGCGAGCTGCGCTCGGGGCACGTGCCTGCCTCGCCGTCCGTTAGCATCACCAACCCCAGAACCATTGGAGGGAAACCGTGCCAAGAGTAACTCGCGGCAGCAAACGCCGCAACCGACGCAAGAAGATACTTTCCGCGGCCAAGGGCTACTACCAGCGCAAGAGCAAGCTCTTTCGCTATGCCAAAGAGGCGGTCGAGCGCGGACAAAAGTTCGCCTACATCGGCCGTAGGCTCAAGAAGCGCGACTTCCGCTCGCTGTGGATTATCCGCATCGGGGCGGCGGCGCGGCTGCACGGGCTGTCTTACAACAAGCTCATCCACGGGCTCAAGCTCGCCGAGATCGACCTGAACCGCAAGATGCTCTCCGAAATGGCGATCCGCGATGCCAAGGGCTTCGAGCAGGTCGCCGCCCTAGCACGCGCCGCGCTGGAGGCGCAAGGCTCGGGCTCCGACACTCCCGCGGCTGCCTCTTAGGGGTTCGCCGGGATGTCGATCGACGAACAGGCCGCGCAAGACCTCCCCGCCTTGCTCTCGAGCGGCGAGACGGTCGAGGGATTGTACGGGCGTTTACGCGAGGCCTTCGACGCCGAGCGCGGGGCCCTCGCCTCCGAGGACCAGCTCAAAGCCCTGCGCGACCGCTGGCTGGGCCGGAAGAACGGCCTGCTGACCGGCACCAACGAACGCTGGCTCAAGGCCGCGCCCCGCGAGGTCAAGCCGCAGGTCGGCCGCCTGCAGAACGAGACCAAAAAGCACATCGAAGCAGCCCTGGCCGAAGCCAAGAGCGCGCTCGCCGACGCCGCGCCGACGCACGAGCAGCTTGACGTGACCCTGCCGGGTCCGCCACGGCGCATCGGCGCGCGGCACCCGATCACGCTCGTGCGGGAGGAGATCGAGTCGATCTTCCAAGGGCTGGGGTACTCGGTCGCCGAAGGCCCCGAGATCGAGACCTACCGCTACAACTTCGAGGCGCTGAACTTTCCCGCCGACCACCCGGCAGTGGACGAGATGGACACCTTGTTCATCGAAGACCAGATTCTGCTGCGCACGCATACGTCGCCGATTCAAGTGCGCCTCATGGAGCGTGAGACGCCCCCGTTGCGCTACGTCGTGCACGGCAAGGTGTACCGGAACGATACGGCTGACGCGACGCACAGCCCCATGTTTCATCAGATCGAAATGTTCGCGGTGGGCGAGAGCATCACGCTCAGCGATCTCAAGGGGACGTTGGACTATTTCCTGAAGCGGTTCTTTGGCCCCGAGACGAAAATGCGCTTCCGGCCCAGCTTCTTTCCCTTCACCGAGCCGAGCGCGGAAGTGGATATCTCGTGCATCTTCTGCGGCGGCGAGGGTTGCCGCATCTGCAAGCGGACGGGCTTTATCGAAGTGCTCGGCTGCGGCATGATCGACCCGGAGGTGTTTCGGCATGTGGGGTACGACCCGGAGCGGTATACCGGATTCGCCGCCGGCTTCGGGATCGACCGCTTCGCCATGCTCAAGTACGGCATCGACGATATTCAACTTCTGTTCCAAGGCGACGTGCGGTTTCTACGGCAGTTTCTGTAATGCGCATCCTTCTCAGTTGGCTCGAAGACTTCGTCGAGATCCGTGAATCTCCCGGCAAACTCGCCGAAGCTCTGACCATGGCCGGCCTCGCGGTCGACGAGGTGGAAACGGCCGACGGCGAGACCGTTTTCGAGTTCGACATCACCGCGAACCGGCCCGACGCGATGAACCACCTCGGGATCGCCCGAGAGATTTCCGCGTTATACGGCCGCGCGCTGAAGCGCCCGGCGGCGCAGGTTCCCGAGACGGACCCGCCAGCCGCCGAGCGCGCGGCGATCGAGATTCTCGACGCGGACTTATGCGCGCGTTACTCGGGCCGGGTTGCGCTCGGTGTCGAAGTGAAGCCGTCCCCTGAGTGGATGCGCAACCGCATCGAGCTGTGCGGTGTCCGCGGCATCAACAACATCGCTGATCTGACGAACTACGTGTTGCTCGAGATGGGGCACCCGACGCACGCCTTCGACCTCGACTTGCTTGAAGATTCGAAGATCATCGTACGGCGGGCGCAGCCGGGCGAGACCCTGCGCACCCTCGACGGCGTCGACCGAAAGCTCGCCGCGGATCACCTGGTGATTGCCGATGGGACGCGACCGGTGGCGTTGGCCGGGGTGATGGGCGGCGAGGAGACCGAGATCTCGGGCAGGACGCGCAACGTGCTCTTCGAGGCCGCCTGGTTCGACCCCGCCTCGATTCGCCGCACGTCGCGCCACTTCACGATGCACACCGACGCCTCGCACCGCTTCGCGCGCGGGGCAGACGTGGGCGCGACCGCATGGGCCGCCGAACGGCTGGCGGCGTTGCTCGGCAAGGTGAGTCCCGGCAGCGTGCTGCGGGGCGTGGTCGACACGTACGCGCGCCAGGTCGAGCGGCCCGCGATTCTGCTGCGGCGGGCGGCGTTGAAGCGGATCTTGGGAGTCGACGTGCCCGACGAGGAAGCGGTTCGTATTCTCGCGGCGCTGGAATTCCCCGCCCAGGCGCGGGCGGAGGGTTGGCAAGTCGCACTGCCCACGCATCGCCTGGATGTCGAGCGCGAGATTGACCTCGTCGAAGAGGTCGCGCGCATTTACGGTTACGGGCGGCTGCCGTCTCACTTGCCGGTGGGAAGCACGACGCCGGTGGAGGCTGCTTTCGCCGCCGAAGAAAAGGCCGTCCGCGTCACGGCGCGCGCGTTGGGATACGACGAGACGATCGCACTGTCGTTTATCTCGTCGGGCGAGGCTCGGCAGTTCGGCAGCAGCGAACCAGTGGCCTTGCGAAATCCGCTGTCGGAGACGCAGGACGTTCTGCGCAACACCTCGGTGCCGTCGATGCTGCGCGCGCTGGAGTGGAACCTCAACCGCAACGAGACCAGCGTACGGCTGATGGAGGTGGGGCGCCTCTACCGCGGCGGCAAGGGCGAGTACGACGAGCCGCGGGTGCTGACACTGGGGGCCACGGGGCTGGCGGCGCCCGAGTCGATCGGCCATGCCGGCAAGCCGTTCGACTTTTATGAGTTGAAGTCCGACGTGGAAGCGGTGCTGGCGAACTTCGACGTCCGCCCGAGCTACGAGACGGGCGACCTGCCGCCGTACTACCTGGCCGGGCACGCGGCTCGCGTCGCCGAGGATGGGGGGGTGCTCGCTTACTTCGGCGAGGTGGACCCGCAATCGCTCGAGGGCCGCAAGATTCGTCAGCCGGCCTTTGTCGCCGAGATCTTCCTCGATCCGCTCAAAAAGGACTCGTTGCGCCGGCCGAAACATCAAGCCTTGCCGCGCGTGCCTGCGGTGCATCGTGACTTTTCGCTGTTCGTGCCGGAGGGGACGGCGTTCGAAGACATCCGCACGGCCGTTGGCGAGCCGGAGTTTCTGGTCTTGCTAGAGCCGTGGGAAGTGTTCCGCGGAGAGCAGGTGCCGGACGGATTCTACAGCCTGTTGCTGCGGGCGGCTTGGCAAAAGAGGACCGAGAGCCTCACCGATGAAGAGGTGAACGGCTACGCCGAGCAATTGCTGGCGACCCTGACGAGAAAGCTCAAGGTGCGGCAACGCAAGTAGCCTTGGCCGGCCGCCGGAGGCGAGCGAGCTGCGTTTCTCGCAAAGACGCTAAGGACCGCCAAGCCCGCAAGCAAGACATTACGTCTTCGCGTCCTTTGCGGTCCTTAGCGTCTTTGCGAGAAACAACCCTGCCACCCCCCGCGAGCGGCCCTCGGATAGCGCTTGGGCTCGGGTGTGCGACAAATTTGTGAGGCTCAGGCCGCGCGAACGCGATTCTCCCAGTAGTCGTCGAAGCGGTTGCTGAGCCGTGCGCAACGCAAAGCCGTGATAGCGTTCGCGCCGCGCACGCTCCAGAACATGCCCGAGCGCTTCAACCGACTCGCAATGACGGTGCGGCAACCCGCCTCGATCACGCCTGAGCCCACAAACAAGCCCTGCCGGCGAAACTCGCCGTAACGCATGCGCTCCGCATGGCGCTGGAAGTAGTCCGCCTCCAGCGCCAGCGGATGCGCCAACTCCGGGTCGTCGGTTTCGATCTCGCGCAGCGCAGTGACGAGTTGCTCGATGCGCCCCGCGTCGAGCTTTTTCTGCATGCGCCGCGCCCAACCGCGGAGGCGCTTTTGTTGTTGGGGAAACAGCTTCGACGCCAGCTCCCACAGATGTTCGCGAGCGTGATACAAGTCGACGATCTCGATCGCGCCGGGAAAGTATTCGTGCGAAAGATTCCAGATCCAGCCCGCACCGTCGCCAAGCACGACCTTCTTGCGCGCCCGACTCCAACCCCGTCGCCAAGCCTCGCTGTAAATGCGGCGTCCGAAGGCGGCGGCGTCCTCGATCGCGCCGGTGTAGCTGGTCGAGTCTTCGTCGCGCACGGGACGGCCTTGTTCGTCGCAGCTTGTTTGCGTGAACACACAGCCGAGCTTGACCTCGCGCGTGCCGGCCGGGCCGCCGTCCTTACCCTTGCGGCCGGCCGTCTCGGCGGCGGTGACAGGTACGCCCGTGCCGTCCATCTCGATGTAGAGAATCGGAGTTTCAGGTCCTGACATCGCAGGAAGCTCCAGCGGTACGGCGCGCGCGATCGCGGCTTGTTCTTCGCTGGCGACATCTTCGCCGATCGCCTCGGCTTCGCGCTCGACAGCCTTGGCGGTCAGCCGCACTCCGGCCAACTCGTCGAGCAACGCGCGACCGCGATCGAACGACGTCTCGGAGCCGACCAGCGCCGTCATGCGGCGCACGCCTGGCGAATACTACGTCGCTTTGACGGCCAGCTCTTGGTCGTGCGGCGCGAAGCCTTTGCCGCAGCGGCTGCAGTGATAGTACGGCCGTTCGACGACGACCTCGCCCAGCATCGTGACGAGCTTCTTCGGCCGCCGACCGGCGTAGCGCGCTGGCGAGCCGCAGGTGCAGGGCTGCTGCGATTCGCCGGCCGCGTCTTCGTTCAACAGCGTCTCGAGCAAGACAGCGCCGGCTTGATGCAGCGCGTCGCGCGTCGCCTGTTCGACGGCTTCGAGGTCGAGCGACCCGCGCTTGCGCCTCTCACACAAGACGACCCGTAGCAGCCTCCCTACTTCTACGGCGACTTCTTGCTGGATCGCCTCGGCCGTTTTTTTCCTGCGGACTCAGCTCGGCGTCCTCGGCGACGGGGCGCAAGCGGCAGATCTGTTCGTTGACTTCGAGCAGTTGTCGGCTCAGCTCCCGGAAGCGGTGAAAAGCCTCAACTTCGCGTTGCGCTTTGCGCCGCTGGGCGGGCGAGGAAAAGGTCTCACTCACGGTCTTGCCGTTGACCTTCCTGGTCAGGCGGTAGTTCGGGCCATGAGCGGGCTGGCCGGGCTGATGGCAGCGGCAGGACGGTTTGCCGCAGCGGCCGCTGACAGCGCTGATGGATCCGCTGCGGAAGTCTCCTAGATCGAGAATCCGAGCGAGGATGGCCTTTCGTTGACGTTCGAGCGCGACGAGAGATTCGGGCATAGTACGCCTCCTTTCCTAACATATCACTACGTAAGGATTCGCACGCAAAAAAGGGGACCCCGCAAATCATCACTTTCTTGTCGCGCACCCCTTGGGCTCCTGCCGCACGATTCTGCGTTACGATATGGAACAAGCCGAGCTTGGAGCTTTTATGGACCAACCAGACGACCAACAAGAAGAACAACAGGAAACCGCGCAAGAGCCAACCTCGGAAGGCTTGGCTTCGCTCGAGCGCTTAGAGAGCCGCATTCTCGGCACGATCGAGCAGCTCCGTGAAGCGCGCCGCATCCAGGTAGAGGCCGAGGAAAACGCGGCTACGTACAAGGGGCAGCTTGACGGCAAGGATCAGGAGATCGAGCGCCTGACAAGCGAGCTCGAGCAGGCCCGCGCTGAACGTGTTGACGTCAGCAACCGAATCGAGTCGCTGCTCGAACAGATTGACGCTGTCAGCGGGCCGTAGACCGATAGGCGGAAGAGGGGCCATGAGCGTCGGAACCCAGATACAGATCTTCGGACAGAGCTATCACATTCAGGGCGGAAGCGATCCCACCCAAACGCGCGAGGCCGCCGAAGTGGTGGACCAGAAGATGGGCATGATCGCCTCGCAATTGCGCGCGCCCGACGGTTACCGCATTGCCGTGCTGGCGGCGCTTCACCTGGCGGACGAGTACATAACCTTGCGCCGCAGGTTAGAAGCCCTCGAAGAGCAGGTTGAGTCCAAGAGCCGCCACATCGCCGAACTCCTCGACGAGATAGAAGCCGACTCATCGTATCCGGCGGCAAGTTAGACGGCCTGCAGGAACGGGTCCGCAGCCCGCCCGCGAGCTTCCTCGCTCTCTTCCCCCACCCGCTCTCATGAACATCCTTTTCGTAGGCGACGTCGTCGGGAAACCGGGCCGCCGCATCGTGCGGGAGCGCCTGCAAGAGATCGTCGATCACAAAGACATCCACCTCGCCGTCGTGAACTGCGAGAACGCCGCCGCGGGCTACGGGATCACGGCCAAGCTCGCCGACGAGCTATTCGACGCCGGCGCCGACATCCTTACCTCGGGCAACCACGTCTGGGACAAGAAAGAGATCCTCAACTACCTGCCGACCCACCCTCGCCTACTGCGTCCGGCGAACTATCCCGACCCGTTGCCGGGCAGCGGGCTGTTCGTGGGCAACACGGCGCATGGCGTGCGCTACGCGGTTCTCAATCTGCAGGGGCGCACCTACCTACCCGCTATTGACAGCCCTTTCCACAAGGTGGACGAGTTGCTCAACTCGCTCGATGATACGGTGAAGGTGCGCTTCGTCGACTTTCACGCCGAGGTAACCAGCGAGAAGATGGCCTTCGGATGGTACCTGGACGGCCGCGTGTCGGCGATGATCGGCACGCACACGCACGTTCCCACTGCCGACGAGCGCGTCCTGCCCGGCGGGACGGCGTACCTCACCGACGCCGGCATGACCGGCCCTTACGACTCAGTGATCGGTATGGATAAGGAAGCCTCGATCCGGCGTTTTCTCGAGGCCGTCCCGATACGCTTCGAGCCGGCCCGCGCGGATGTGCGCCTCTCCGCGGTGATTGTCGAGGTGGACGAGTCGAGCGGGAAGGCGGCGTCGATCGAGCGGATGATGGTCCGCGCGGACGATTAGCAGCCCGCGGCGAAGGTAGGGGCACGGCATGCCGTGCCCGCCTGCTCGGCCTGTCTCAACAGGTAGGTGTGTCTACCGGGCTTGACCAGACCCTGCGTCCACCCAAGGGCATCTCGCGGGAACCATAGCGGAAAACTGGTGCCGGAGAGCGGACTCGAACCGCTGACCTAGGGATTATGAGGCCCTCGCTCTGACCACCTGAGCTACTCCGGCACTGGGAGGGGGACCCATCTCCATCGTATCGGTCGTCTTTTCAACGTGTCAACGCAAGCCTGGCCGAAGGAGCGTCGCAGCTTCCGGTTCGGGATCCTGCCGCTCCTGCCTTCGCATGCTGTTCGGTCGGAGCCGTTAAAGGTCGATGACGGGTCCGGTCGGCCTTCGCAAATGCCAGTCGGTCCGCTTCTGAAACTCGGCACCGACGGCAATCAGCAATCCTTCGTTGTGGGGCGCTGCGACCAATTGCAAACTGGTCGGCAGGCCGTTCAGCCCGAAGCCGCACGGCATCGTCAACGCCGGCAGGCCGGCGGCGTTGCCGGCCCCACCCAGATCGGTGTTGCCGCGCTCGCTCAACTCCAAGTTTCCGCTGCGGCGCGTCGACCGGTCTTCATCGATCCGCGGGGCGGTCTCCGGCTGGCCGGGCTGCACGATCAGATCAACCTCGGCGAAAACCTCGCGCATCTTCTCTTGAATCAGCCGGCGAATGCGCATCGCTTGCAGGTACTCGGTCGCTGGAATCTTCAGCCCCGAGCGCAAGCCGGACTTCTGCCGCTCATCCGGCAGCGCGTCAAACCCCTCGCTGCGAATCAGCTTCTCGAAGATCGTCGCAGCCTCGCACGAGATCATCGTCCGCGCCACTTGCCCGTACGGCATCTCTGGCAGCGACAAGGGGCGAAATTGCAAGCGCATCTCTTCGAGTACGCGCAGCCCTTCACGCAACGCCGGCCGCGACTCGGGATGCGCCCACACGGCAAAATCCACCTCGGCAAAACCCAGCCGCAGGGTCGGCAAGGCCCGATCGTACGTTGCGTGTGTGAAGCGGCGGCCTGAATGCCCGGGGTCGTTTGGGTCGGGGCCCGACATCGCTTCGAGGACAAGCGCACAGTCTTCGGCTGACCGGCACATCGGCCCCAACTTGTCCATCGTCCACGAAAGCGCCATGGCGCCGTAGCGGCTCACGAGCCCGTAGGTTGGCCGCAGGCCGGTGACGCCGCAGTGCGAGGCTGGCGTTACGATCGAGCCCCAGGTCTCCGAGCCGATCGCGAACGGCGTCAGCGCGGCGGCGACCGCGATGCCGGGACCTGTCGACGAACCACCCGCCCAGTGCTCCGGATTCCAGGGGTTCTTTCCCGGCCCGTGCATCGACTCGGTCGGATAGCTGTACCCCCCGCCGCCCGCGAACCGCACCATCGCGAGCTTCGCGGCCAGCACGGCGCCGGCGTGCTCGAGTTTGCGAACGACCGTCGCGTCGTAGTCGAACGTCTGGTCGCGATAGGGCTCGGCGCCCCACGAGGTGACCGCGCCCCGCGCCGCCAGCAGATCTTTGGCACCGTAGGGGATACCTTGCAGCGGGCCCTCGACGCGTCCGGCCGCGAACAGTCGGTCGGCCGCCCTGGCCTGCCGAAGCGCCCGTTCTTCCGTCAGCCGCGCGACGGCGTTCAACCGCGGACCGATCTCCCGCAACCTATCGAGATAAGCCCGGGTCAACTCGACGGACGAGAACTCGCGTTCCCTCAGCCCCGCGGCCAGCTCGCTAAGCGTCGAAAACAGAACGTCGTCGTCCATCAGGCCTGGAAGCGGAAGGCGGGCTCGGTGCTCATCGGTACGGAGAAATCGCCGAGGACCGGGTTTCGGACGCAGGGCTCAACCGGTGGCGAAGACTCAGCCTGGGGCTCAGGGTCCTTCTTCTTCTGTGCTTGCGCGGCTGCGGCGGTTGCGGCCCCGGTTCCCACAGTCAACGCGAAACGGCGGCGGGAGAGTCGTTTGAGTGGCATGAGCGGTGTGCGAACGGGGATTCGCGCCGTGACCGGTAGTGTCTCAGTTTCAAACCTCTGTCGGCCCCAGTCGGTTCAGGCGGCCCGTTCATTCGGCGCCTCCGGCAGGCGCCTTCAGGCGGCTTCGGCGCGAAGCGCGTGTAGGCCGGTCGTTTACGGCCGGTGATGCGCTCGCTCCCGCCCGCACCTCAGGGCGCATTCAGCGTCCTTCCATGTGGTGGCTTCAGCCCCCGCAGTTCCCTTTCTGACTGTGCTCGATTGAAAATAGGGCATCCGCGGCCCTCGTCAGCCCGTATACCGAGATCCGAACTGAGACTCTACCTCGTAAGCAACCTTGCGACGGCCTCAGTAACATAACACAATGGTCCATTCGTCCTCATGCTGCGCACGCTGCTGCTGATCTACCCTTTTCTCGCCGTCTACGTCACCGTTTGCACGGTACTGTTCGTCCCCGCGACGTGGCTCACCCGCGACGTTCGGCTGCTCTATTGGCTGGCCCGGAAAGGGGTTCAGGTCAGCCTCTGGCTAGGCGGCGTCAAGGTCCGGATGGATCATCCTGAATACGCCCGCCAACACGCCACCTGCGTCTTCGTCAGCAACCATGTCAGCAATCTCGACCCGCCGATTCTCTTCATGGTGCTGCCTCGCCTGGCGGTGGTACTCAAGCAGGCGCTTCGCAGGATTCCGTTGCTGGGATACATCATGGCCGTGGGCGGTTTCATCTACGTCGACCGCGCCGACCGCGACTCGAGACGCAACTCCGTCGCCGCCTGCGTCGCCACCTTGGGCAAGAACATCCCGCTGTTGATCTTCCCCGAAGGCACCCGCAGCCGCGACGGGAGCCTGTTGCCGTTCCGCCCCGGACCTTTCACGATGGCCATTGAAGCCCAGGTGCCCATCGTCCCGATCACGGTCCACGGCAGCCGCGCACTGATGCCCAAGGGATCGAGCGGCATGAGACCGGGCACGGTCACGGTGGTGTTCCATCCGCCGGTCGAGACCCAGGGAATGTCCCCGCAACACCGGGCCGAGTTGATGAGGCAAGTGCGCGCGACAATGCAGAACGCACTGGAAACCGAGATGCAATGACGAGGCTCACTCCCGCGGTGGCGAGCCTCCTCATTTCATCTCGGCTGCGAGCCCGGCCGACGATCCCTCTTCCACACCGGAAACGCTACCGGCTGGCAAGCTGTTCGGCGCCTTCCTGCACACGCCGCCCCACCTGGCTCCGCATCCGCTTGGCCTCGCGCTTCGTGAAGAGCAGCGTCCCCAGTGATGCCCGCTCCATCCGGGAGGGGTTCCACGGCACATGCATGAGGCCGCTCCGCGAGTGACTGTTTGACCCGAGCAGCAAATGGCCGATCTCGTGGGCAATCGCACGAAAAAAGGGAGCGCGGTTGAGACAGCGGCCCGCGCCCCCAACACGAGTTTACTCAGCGGCCGACGCGGTAGAATCACTCTCGCCAGTTGATGACCACGCCACGAACGCTGCTGGCCGTCAGACAGGAATCAGCCTCTACTGCGCGCTTCCCTTCTTGGGACTTCCCCCGTCACCGTACGACCTTGTGGGCCACGCATCCAGCAGGCCGCGCTCCAGCTGCCAGACCTCAAGATGCTTGCCGCTGAAGCGGCCGTCGGGCTTCGCGCTTCCGGTAGCGACAAACGCATACTGCAGATCGCGGGCGACGTCCTCGACGGATTTCCCGTCCTCGATCTCGATGGTGAGCTGCAGGGACGAGCTGATGCCGGACGGCACCGTGCGGGACACTCGACCGGCGAAGCCCTGGCCTCGACCCGCCAGGCTCCCGATTGACCTGGACGTCGAGGCCGCCGGGGAAAACTGGAACCCCGGCACGAGCGCACCGTCGTCGTCGACCACGGCGACCGCGACCAGACGACCGGATTCGAGGCCTGCCACGGACACCGCGCACGAGCTGCCGGCGGCGGCGGTCTCGGTCGTCAGTCCCTCGATCGTCACCTGCACGCTCTTGGACTGGCTGTTGCCGGTTAGGATCCACCTGCGGCACGCGCTCGCCGAGCCCCCGGGCTTGCAGGGGTTGCAGGCCAACGCGGTATCGGGGGTCGCAACCACTGCCAGGAGCGACGAGATGAAGGCGCCTGTTATCACTGTTCTCATGGTTCTCCTCCTCGGGTTTTCGTTCAAGGTTCGTGTCCGAGCCGGACACGGCTCGAAGGAGCCGTCCTTGATGATCGTGTAGTCTGCGATTCTTGCCATGGTTGTTCTCCTTTTCTTTGTCTGTTGATACCCTAAGCTTTGAGGGCTTCCAACCAGCCCTCTTTCTTGTAGTGAAGTTCGCGGGTTGAACGTTTCATGTAAGTCATTAGTCAAGAATCAACTGCTTTGGGCATTGTCGGTTGGTTCATCGAAGGCTAGCGGCCCCGTCCAGAGCCACGAATTCCGGCGAATCGGGCATCCGCGACCCCAACAGCACGGCCATCGATCTCATAGACATCGCGTCGGCGCAATGTTTTTGCGCATTTGTCGCGCCTGGTTGTGAGCGCCGAGCTTTGCGTCTGTGATCGATTTCCGCGCGGGCCCTCACGAGCTCGAGTCCGCGGCTCTCGACTTTCGTCATTCTTGCCTCCAGATTTCCCCTTCCAATTAGGTAAGCGCTGTTTCAGGAGAGCTGGGTATCCACTTGACTCAGGTGACCCCAAGATGTAGTGTAGGGCCTGGTGGAGGATTACCCGCGCGACCAACTCGAATTCGAGTCTCACTTTGCGAGCGAGGAGGCTTGCCGCGACTATCTGTTCGCCTTGCGCTGGCCAGAGGGTTTCCGCTGTCCAAGGTGTGGGCATGAGCGCGCTTGGCCGGTGCGCAAAGTGTGGTTCGAATGCGCTCGCTGCGGGCGGCAAACCTCCGTCACCGTCGGCACGA
The DNA here is from genome assembly GCA_965261065.1 of Bryobacterales bacterium. Taxonomy (GTDB): domain Bacteria; phylum Acidobacteriota; class Terriglobia; order Bryobacterales; family UBA6623; genus JAKZVK01. Next base: position 3,051,309 of record OZ253444.1, read on the forward strand.
TCTTTCAAGACACACGCAAGCCGCTGCGGCTGTGGTTCCGGGCGATGTGGACCATCACCACGCAGAAGAATGGGGCCAGCGCCCTGGGTCTACAGCGCGTTCTGGGACTGGGCAGTTACCAAACCGCCTGGCCTTGGATGCACAAGCTGAGGCGAGCGATGGTGCGCCCGGGGCGGGAGCGATTGACGGGCCTCGTCGAGGTCGATGAGACCTACTGGGGCGCTGAAGAAGAAGGGGTAATCGGCCGGCAGACCGAGCGTAAAGCGTTGATTGCAGTCGCCGCGGAAGAGAGAGGCACCGGGCTGGGGCGCATCCGCATGCAGCGCGTTCAGAACGCCTCGGCGGCCAGTTTGATGCCCTTCGTCGAGGAGTCGGTCGAGCCGGGCAGCGTGGTTGTTACCGACAACTGGTCGGGCTACGATCCGCTCAAGAAGAAGGACTACCAGCGTCGTATCATCTCGATTAACAACCGCCGCGAGCAGGCCTCGCAGCTACTGCCGAGGGTGCACTTGGCGATCTCGCTACTCAAGCGCTGGATGCTGGGCACGCATCAGGGGGCGGTCAGCCACGAGCATCTGGACTACTATCTCGACGAGTTCGTGTTCCGCTTCAATCGGCGCAGATCACGCAGTCGGGGCAAGCTCTTCTACCGCCTTGTGCAGCAGGCCATGGCGGTGGAGCCGACGCCGTACCGCTCGATCGTCGCCGATTGGGACGCTAAGACGCTGTGAGCCCAACTACAAGATGTTGGGGTCACCTGAGTCAAGTGGATACCCGGCTCAGGAGAAAACCGATCACGGAGTGGGAAACGGAGCTTTGCCCGCCGCCGAAGGGCGCTACAATAGGCGTCACCCACCGTTCCCGGGGGGGCGCAGCCGATGGCCGAAACCACCGCGAGGATCACCCAGTTACTCCAGCAGGCCGGGGCCGGCGATCCGCAACCGCGGTAAAGGACACAAGGTGCCGCTGGAGGAAAGCGCCGTTATCGTAATGCGACCAGCAACCGGAGGTTCTGCTGGCCTTGAACGAGTTGCTGGAACGATTGCAGGCCTTGGATCCCCGGCAGACTGAAATCGTGGGCAACCTGGGCGCCTGCCGCCGCAATCGCTCCCTCCGCTTTCCGAATGCAGGTCGCCGCCTGGAACAACACCTTCCCATGCCGCGTGGCGAAGAAGTATCTGCCAGAGAGGAAGCCGGTGCGGATGCTTTCCGAGACGACCGACTAGACGACCGTCACCGGGTTACCGTGCCACGCACATGTGCAAGCCGTGGGCAGGCGTTGTTTTGAGGCCAGATAACGTTAGGTCGAGGTGTCGTGCTTTTCCGTGAAGAAAAAGCCGCATGGCTCGAGAAGTCCTGCGCTACGCGCTTAGTTCATCAGTAGTCCTTCTTCGGATCGGTTTTGGGCTCATCGAGAAACACAATCTCAATCCCATTGGGCCTGAACACGCTCAGATGGTCATGGGGTAACCCATCGTTATCGACTCCACCGACGACAAACACGCTGGATCGTGCGACCCGCACGGCAAGATTCGTCAGTTGGCGCGCATCTAGCACATCTTCGGACAACACTTCAATAATCATCTTTAAAGGGGTTCCCGCTTTGACCTGCTGCGTAACCCTCGAAATAAAAACTACGCAGTTTGTGCTGCCCTGTCCACAGAAGCCACGCCTAGCACGAGCGTCAGCACGAAATTGTCCGAATCCAACCGGTTCGTCGCTCTCGGCGTCAAGCACAGATACTGCTGTGGCGATCAACCCTTCGGGTAATTGCACCGCTGTAGCACAAGAACTCGCTGACTCGCTGTCAAACGCTACCAGACCGTCAATCTCGATTTCGGCCCTAATATTGCTAAGGGTTGCATGTTTTATACGATGTTTCCTCGGGAACGGATTACCCATGCACGCTTGCGCGGGGTAAGCCCCAGCCAAAAGGATATATGTTGCAATAACAGCACCAGCCAGCTTGCGTTTTGTTGGCATCCTATCCTTCTTCAGTCGCGATGGTCCTTTTTTCTCCGAAACTTGATTTGCCTTGGATACGGTGGTTCCATGAATCTTTACTGGAGTCGCAGACCAGTGGCTCAATACTTTTTCGCTAACACGATTTCTATACTGCTAGGCCTGAACACGCTCAGATGGTGATGGGGTAAACCATCGTTATCGACTCCACCGACGACAAACACGCTGGATCGTGCGACCCGCACGGCAAGATTCGTCACTCGGCGCACGTCTAGCACGTCTTCGGACAACACTTCAATAATCATCTTTAAAGGGGTTCCCGCTTTGACCTGCTGCGTAACCTTCGAAACAAAAGCTACGCAGTTTGTGCTGCCCTGTCCACAGAAGCCACGCCTAGCGCGAGCGTCAGCACGAAATGGTCCGAATCCAACGGGTTCGCCCGTTTGGGCGTGAACAACGGAGATAGATGTCGGTGCCAGGCCCTCTGGCAATATTGGTGCTGCCCCGCAAGAATCGCCTGCTTCACTGCCAAGCGCCGTGAAATCATCGATTTCAAGGATGATAGAGCCTTCAAGTTCAGCAAGACGGATAAAGCCTGGGAGCATCGACCCCGGGGGCGGACTGGAGAGGCACGCCCACACAGGGCTGCCGGCGAGGAAGAATGCAGCAAATCCTATCGTCAAGATACTCAACTTACTAGTCATGATGTCCTCCTCTCTGTTTTTCCGAGCATTGCTTTTCTGCTCATGCTCAGTAAGTGAATTGAGGACCGCGAGCGTTACAGGTCTCTGAAAAAAAGTTCCGGGTATCCGCTGTTCTGGTCCAAAGGTGCAACGGAGGGTTCATCGAAGGCTAGCGGCCCCGTCCAGAGCCACGAATTCCGGCGAATCGGGCATCCGCGGGGAACTCAAAGATCGTGACCCCAACAGCACGGCCATCGATCTCATAGACATCGCGTCGGCGCAATGTTTTTGCGCATTTGTCGCGCCTGGTTGTGAGCGCCGAGCTTTGCGTCTGTGATCGATTTCCGCGCGGGTCCTCACGAGGCTCGAGTGCGCGGCTGTCGGATTTCGTCATTCTTACCTCCAGATTTCCCCTTCCAATTAGGTAAGCGCTGTTTCAGGAGAAAACCGATCACGGAGTGGGCAACGGAGCTTTGCCCGCCGCCGAAAGGCGCTATAATAGGCTTCGCCGACCGTTCCCGGGGGTGCAGCCGATGGCCGAAACCACCGCGAGGATCACCCAGTTACTCCAGCAGGCCGGGGCGGGCGATCCGCAAGCGCGGGATCAACTCCTGCGCGTGGTGTACAGCGAGCTCCGCCGACTGGCTGGCCGCTACATGCGCAGGGAACGGGTCGACCACACCCTGCAGCCCACCGCTCTCGTTCATGAGGCGTACCTGCGTCTGTTTGGCCGGGGGCAAATTCACTGGCGGAACCACTCCCACTTCATCCGGAGCTGTGCGAGAGCGATGCGTCAGATCCTGGTGGACCACGCCCGCAAACACCGAAGGGCCAAGCGGGGTGAAGGACATAAGGTGCCGCTGGAGGAAAGCGCCGTTATCGTATGCGACCAGCAACCGGAGGTTCTGCTGGCCTTGAACGAGTCGCTGGAACGATTGCAGGCCTTGGATCCCCGGCAGACTGAAATCGTGGAGATGCTGTACTTCACCGGCCTGACGCAGCAGGAGGCCGCCCAAGCCCTCGGGCTGTCGGAAATCACGGTGCGGCGGGAATGGCGGTTGGCGCGGGCTTGGCTGTGGAGTGAGATGCGCAAGGGAGCTTCAGCATGAGCCCCGAACAGTGGCAGCGGGTCAAGGAGGTGGTGGGGGCAGCCCTGGAGCTAGAAGCAGAGCGCCGCGGCCAATTCTTGGAGCAAGAGTGCGGTGCCGACCGCGAGCTGCGACGGGCGGTGGACGCTTTACTGGAAGGGGATCAGAGGGCCGGACAGACGATCGAGGGAGCGATTGCGGCGGCAGCCGCCCAGGTTGCCCAGGCGTCGGGTCGCGCCGGCAAGAACCTTCAGGCCGGTCAAACCATCTCCCACTACCAGGTCATCGAGAAGCTCGGTGAGGGTGGCATGGGAGTCGTGTACAAGGCCGAGGACACCAAACTCGAACGATCTGTTGCCCTCAAATTCCTGGCCGTGCACGCTATCGAAGACCCTGAACACAAGGCCCGCTTCATCCGGGAAGCCAAGGCCGCCGCCCGTTTGGATCACCAGAACATTTGCCCGGTTTACGAGATCGACGAGGTTGAAGGACAAACGTTCCTCGCCATGGCTTACCTCGAAGGCCGAACGGTGAAGGACAAGATCGCCGAGCGCCCGCTCAAGCTTGACGAAGCCCTGGATATTGCCATTCAGATCGCCCAAGGTCTCAAGGCGGCCCACGAGAAAGAGATCATTCACCGCGACATCAAAGCCGCCAATCTGATGCTGACCAAAGAAGGGCAAATCAAGATTATGGACTTCGGCCTCGCTCAACTGGCCGAAGGATCGAAGCTCACCAAAACGCGGACGTTGCTGGGAACCCCGGCCTACATGTCTCCCGAGCAGGCTCGACGCGAACCGACTGACCGGCGGACCGATGTATGGTCACTCGGAGTGGTGATCTACGAGATGGTCACAAGCCGCTTGCCGTTCGAGGGCGGACGCCAAGAGGCCGTGCTCCACGCAATTGGGCACGAAGAACCCGAGCCAGTCACGGCGATTCGCAGCGGCTTGCCGACCGAGCTCGACCGCATCTTGGAAAAGGCTCTTGCCAAGAACCTGGATGAGCGTTACCAGCACGTTGAAGACATGCTGGTTGACCTGCGGTGGCTGCAGAAGAAGTTGGCCTCAGGAAAACTGACGATCGCGAAAGAGGGTGTCTTGTCGGGTTTGGCCCCACCCCGGGCCAGAGATAGCGAGACGAAGGGGGCGAGTTTTGGACCCGGACTTGCACGTGAACGTCTCGCTTGGCTGTTCGCGGCCTTTGGTTTTGTCGGAATCCTGGTGCTCGTGTTCGTCCATTTCCGCCAAATCCCTCCGGCCCCCCCCCTAGCACTCCTGCACCGGTTTTCCTTCACGGTGCCAGTCGCCGCTGACAACTACTTGGGCGTCGCTATCTCTCCAAATGGCAAACGTGTCGCCATTTCCGACATGGGTGGTGGGGCCATGGGTGGTGGGATAGAAAAGCTGTGGGTCAAGGATCTCGAATCGGGGCAACTTCGGGCCATCGAAGGCATCGAAAGAGCAGGGCCTCCGTTCTGGTCACCCGGCAGCGATTTCATCGGGTTTGTCGACGGTCGGGAACTCAAGAAGGTCTCCGCCGAGGGAGGTCCTTCCATACGGGTTTGCCAAATGCCCGTTGCTTTCGGGGATGGATCTTGGAGCCCCGACGGGGACTCGATAGTCTTCAGAGCAGGCCAATCGTCAGGGGGGGGAGATTTATGAGGTTCCAGCCCGCGGAGGTACTCCGAATCTGTTGATCTCACCGGAACCGGAGGCAGCACTGTCCTCTCCCCTCTTCTTGCCCCGAGCCGGGAGCCGCGCCCTCATTTACACATTCATGTCTGTGACCAAACAAACCATGGTGGTTGAAGACCTGGACACCGGCCGGCGAGAGACTCTGGGGCCTGGGAGCAACCCGGTCTACTCGTCCAGCGGCCATATCCTCTATCAGCCGTCTTCTCTCAACCAGTCGTCTTTCAACCCCGAGGAACTTTGGGCGCTGCCCTTTTCGGTGGACACTTTGAACGCTACGGGGGAGCCCTTCCTTATTACCGAGGCTGGATATCCACTTGACTCAGGTGACCCCAAGATGTAGTGTAGGGCCTGGTGGAGGATTACCCGCGCGACCAACTCGAATTCGAGTCTCGCTTTGCGAGCGAGGAGGCTTGCCGCGACTATCTGTTCGCCTTGCGCTGGCCAGAGGGTTTCCGCTGTCCAAGGTGTGGGCATGAGCGCGCTTGGCCGGTGCGCAAAGTGTGGTTCGAATGCGCTCGCTGCGGGCGGCAAACCTCCGTCACCGCCGGCACGATCTTTCAAGACACACGCAAGCCGCTGCGGCTGTGGTTCCGGGCGATGTGGACCATCACCACGCAGAAGAATGGGGTCAGCGCCCTGGGTCTACAGCGCGTTCTGGGACTGGGCAGTTACCAAACCGCCTGGCCTTGGATGCACAAGCTGAGGCGAGCGATGGTGCGCCCGGGGCGGGAGCGATTGACGGGCCTCGTCGAGGTCGATGAGACCTACTGGGGCGCTGAAGAAGAAGGGGTAATCGGCCGGCAGACCGAGCGTAAAGCGTTGATTGCAGTCGCCGCGGAAGAGAGAGGCACCGGGCTGGGGCGCATCCGCATGCAGCGCGTTCAGAACGCCTCGGCGGCCAGTTTGATGCCCTTCGTCGAGGAGTCGGTCGAGCCGGGCAGCGTGGTTGTTACCGACAACTGGTCGGGCTACGATCCGCTCAAGAAGAAGGACTACCAGCGTCGTATCATCTCGATTAACAACCGCCGCGAGCAGGCCTCGCAGCTACTGCCGAGGGTGCACTTGGCGATCTCGCTACTCAAGCGCTGGATGCTGGGCACGCATCAGGGGGCGGTCAGCCACGAGCATCTGGACTACTATCTCGACGAGTTCGTGTTCCGCTTCAATCGGCGCAGATCACGCAGTCGGGGCAAGCTCTTCTACCGCCTTGTGCAGCAGGCCATGGCGGTGGAGCCGACGCCGTACCGCTCGATCGTCGCCGATTGGGACGCTAAGACGCTGTGAGCCCAACGACAAGATGTTGGGGTCACCTGAGTCAAGTGGATACCCGGCTTACCGAGAACGCCCGACAGGCGACGGTTGCGGGGGATGGGACGCTGGCTTACCTCGACGTTCGATCGCCATGGCAGCTGGTTTGGCGCAATCGCCATGGGCAGAAAACAGGAGAGGTCGGCCAGCAGCAGGATCGGATGAGATCCCCCACACTATCCCCGGATGAGCGGTTCGTGGCCGTTTCGGCGAAACAGGGTTCGAGGCAGGACCTGTTGGTTTTGGATACGGTCCGCGGCGTACCGCATAAAGTGGACTCTAGCGTCGGCACTCATATGCTACCGGTGTGGTCGCCTAGCGGGGAGGAAGTAGCGTACACCGTCCGGCGGGAGGGTGACACCGACATTCTCGTTCGCCGAGCCGATGGCAGGGGGGGGAGAAGATGCTCTTGGGAGGAGGGTCGCTCACTGACTGGTCCCGTGACGGGAAGTATCTCCTGTGCCAAGTATCCGATCAGGCTGGGAGTGACCTTTGGTATCTGGAGCGCAAAGGAGACGGTAGCTGGGAGCCGCATTCCTTCTTGCAGGAGGAAACTCGTGGGGAGCACCTATTGAGTCCCGCATAATATCACGTCACTCGAAGCAAAGAGAAGACTGTTTCCAGAAGGCCGTGATCAAACGCGGTTTGCGGTGCATGCGGCGGAGTGCCTTGCGGGCCCGCTCGTTCAGCTCGCCGTAGTCCTTCGGACAGACGTTCGGCAACTCGTGCTGCTTCCAGTAAGCCCAGATGTATTCCACCGGATTCAACTCCGGCGCATAGGGTGGCAAGTACTCGGTTGCGATGTGGCCTTCGGAGAGTTGGATGAACTCTTGCACCAGGCGGCTACGGTGCGCCGGCAGCCGGTCCCAGACGATCAGCAGCGGCCGATCGATATGACGTACCAACGCCTTGAGAAAGTCGATCACTTGCTCTTTGCCGATCGCACCGGGATAGAGCCGAAAGTAGAAGTTACGCAGCGTCAGCCCCGCCGAGACGGAAAGCTTCTCCCAATTGAAGTTAAACTGCAGCACCGGTGTTTGGCCGCGTGGCGCCCAGGTGCGGCAGCGATGCGGCTTCTGACTCAATCCGCTTTCGTCGATGAAGACGAGCGTACGGCCTTCGTTTTGGGCTTTTTTTTAATGCGCGTCCAGGTCTTGCGCTTCCAGGTGCGGATCTGCTCTTCGTTGCGCTCGCGCGCCTTTCCGACCGGGCGTTGCGGGCTCCAGTCGAGCGCTCGCAGGATCTTCCAGACGTGGCCTTCGTGGTAGTCGACCCCGAACTCGTCTCCGATCAGCCGAGCCACCCGCGGACAGCTCCACAGGGGCGTGGGGAAGCCGTGGGCTTGCGGGCCTTCCAGCAACAGCGACGTCAGGCGTTCGCGTTGTGCGGCATCGAGGAGCGGCTTGCGTCCGGCGCGCCCGGCCTGGCGGAGTCCGGCCGCACCCTGCTCGCGGTATTGCCGCCGCCACGCACTGACGGTTTGGCGAGCGACTTTCAGCCGTCTTGCCGTCTCGGACTGATTGTGGCCTTGGTCGAGCAGCCGCATCGCTTCGAAACGGCGCTTCTCCAGGGCCTTGAAATCCCGCTTCACACCTTTGGGGTTGCCCATACATATATAGATGCTCCAAACTATCAAAAAGTGCCATAATAATTTGCGGGATTCAATAGGAAAGTTCTCGCCCGACGGCCGCTATGTTGCCTACCAGTCGTATGAGCCGCCGCAACGAATGATTGATGGCGTCCTAGAACCATACGAAGTCTATGTGCAGCGCTTTCCCGAGGGCGGCGAGAAGAGAAAAGTGTCGGGCAGCGGTGGGAGACAGCCGCGCTGGAGCCGCGACGGCAAAGAGCTGTTCTATATCAGGGGGAGCACGTTGATGGCCACCCCTGTATCGACCGCCCCGAACTTCTCGGCGGGCGCGGCCAAGCCGCTGTTTGAGGATTCAGCTTTGAGTTCGTGGGGTTGGGCCCAATACGACGTCTCGGCGGACGGAGAGCGGTTTATTCTGGCCGAGCCGGTGAGAGGTGGGGAGCCGACGGTCCAGATCGTCCAGAACTGGTTCGCCGAATTTCGGGCCCGAGAAGCTGCCGCCGAATAGGCAACTTACCGGCCAAGTCAATAGAGGATCGGTTTTTCCTGGAAGTGCCGATGCTTGCGGTACTTGATCGAGAGGTCGAGATCATGGACCTGCACGGGCACGTTGATCTTCGGATCCCGCTTGACCAGCGTCACTTCGACTGAGCTAACGCCGCGGTCCGGGCGTAGCACACAACGCCCCTACGGCCGAATCACCGACCCATCTCGCCTTCGCGTCGAACCCCAGCTATAGTCGAACGGCGTCGGCAGACGGTCCGGCGAATACTTGGCCACGGCCTGCTCGTTCAACTCAACTCCCCACCCAGGCCGCTCGTTCGCCCAGAAGTACCCATCCTTGAGCATGGGACAGCCCGGGAACACCTCCTGTGTCTCGGGCGGGAACACCGTGCGCTCTTGGATGCCGAAGTTGTAGCAAGCCAGGTCAAGCGCTACGTTGGCGCAGTGGCCAATCGGCGAGACATCCCCCGGCCCGTGCCACGCCGTACGCACACCGAACCATTCGCACAGCGCCGCCAGCTTCCGCGCCGGGCTCAAGCCCCCAATCTGCGAGATGTGCACCCGCATGTAGTCGATCAGGCGGTCGGTCACCAGCCCGATGAACTCGTGCGGGCTGTTGAATAGCTCGCCCATGGCGATCGGCGTCGTCGTGTTGGCGCGGATGTGCTTGAAGTAGCCGATCTGCTCGGGGGCCAGCGGGTCTTCGATGAAGAACGGCCGATACTCCTCCAGGCGCTTGCACAGATAGAGCGCCTGATCGGGCGAGACGCGCTCGTGCACGTCGTGCAGCAACTCGATCTCATCGCCGAGCGTCAGACGCATGTGCTCGAACAGCTTGGGGATGATGCGCACGTAGGGGCCCGGCTCGTAAATGCGCTCCCGCGGCGGCCCAGCCGGCGGCGGCGGAAGCTCATCAGTGCCGTCGGACGCCGACCCCGCGGACCCGCGCCGCGCCCCGTAGTTCGCCATACCCGGGATGCCGACCTGAATCCGCACATGCCGGTAACCTTCTTCGATGAAGCCGCGCGCCATGTCTTCGACTTCTTTGAAGGTCGAGCCCGAGGCGTGTGCGTAGCAGTCGGCCGCCATGCGCGTCTTGCCGCCGAGCAACTGATAGACGGGCATGTTGGCGCGCTTGCCCTTGATGTCCCACAGTGCCTGGTCGACGCCGCTCATCGCGTTGTAGAGCACCGGCCCGTTGCGCCAGTACGAGCTGACGTACATCGATTGCCAGATGTCTTCGATGTGATCGGGGTCTTTACCCAGCAGGAAAGGAGCAAGGAAGTCGTCCACCGCCGTGACGACAGTCTTGGCACGCTGGTTGAAGGTGGCGCAACCCAGGCCATAGAGCCCCGGCTCGCTGGTATCCACATTCACCACGACCAGCCGGATGCGCGGCGCGGCTACCAGCACGGCCTTGATGCCGGTGATCTTGAGCGGCGGCAGCCCGTTCCGGGCCTGCGCCTCCTGCGGACTCGGCGTAAATGCCAGCGCCCGGTTCCCCATCAGTGCTCCGAGATTCAGCGCGGCGCCCCCGGCCACCGTCTTCATCCAATCGCGCCTTTGCATCGGTTTTATTCTCCACGCCCAAGTTGGTTTGGTTTGAACATCATCGGGCATGGCCCGGCCATTCGCAACCCGGTTTCCGGCCCCGGCTCGCCGCCCGGTTGGCCGATAGCTCGCTCAAAGCCCAAGTTGCTGACAGGAGGCGGCCTCTCTACCATGGAGAAAGAAGGAGCAACCTGTTTGCGCATCTTAATCAGCGGTGGAGCGGGCTTCGTCGGATCCCACTTTTGCGATCGTCTCCTGGCGGAAGATCACCGCGTCCTCGCCGCCGACAACTTTTTGACGGGCCGGCGCGACAACATCCGCCACCTCGAATCGAACCCTGCGTTCGACCTCCTCGAGCAGGACGTGTGCCAACCCTTCGAGGTGGACTCCCCGATCGACTGCGTCTGCCACCTGGCTTCGCCGGCCAGTCCTTTCGACTACCTCAAGCACCCCATCGAGACCCTGCAGGTGGGGTCGGCTGGAACCAAGAATCTGCTCGATTTGGCGCTCGAGCGGGAAGCGACCTTCCTGCTGGCGTCAACATCGGAGTGCTACGGCGACCCCGAGCAGCATCCTCAGACCGAGACCTATTGGGGGAACGTCAACCCGGTCGGCCCGCGCTCTTGCTATGACGAAGCCAAGCGCTTTTCCGAAGCGCTGACGATGGCCTATCACCGGGCGCACGGCGTCAACACACACATCGCGCGCATCTTCAATACCTACGGACCGCGTATGAAGCTCAACGACGGCCGCGTCGTGCCCGCCTTTCTCGACCAAACGCTCAGCGGTAAGCCGCTTACGGTGTTCGGCGACGGCTCGCAAACCCGCAGCTTCTGTTACGTGTCGGACCTTGTCGAAGGCCTATGTAGGCTGATGTGGAGCGACGAGCATCTGCCGGTCAACCTCGGCAACCCGAACGAGATGACGATTCTGGAGTTCACCGAGCTACTGCACGCCAAGCTGGGGTTAGAGGGCCAAGTCGAGTTCAAACCCCTTCCCGAAGACGATCCCAAACAGCGCCAACCCGACATCTCGAAAGCCAGGCGGATCCTCGGCTGGGAACCGAAGGTCTCACTCGAAGAGGGCCTCAGCTCGACGATCGACTACTTCCGTACACAAGAGGTAGTGGCGTAGGGAGACTGCCGGGCGGTGGAGGAAAGCCCGCGTCCAGGGACGCCAGTCGCTGTTGGGCCCACGCCGCGACGGTCGGGTTGAAGATCAGAAGGATCGCCACCCAGGGCTCCGCCGTCCCAAATTCGGACAGCTCCCGCCCGAGCCTCACATCCGTTGTCCGCTTCGCGGACTGGGTTTTAGCGTGTTTATTCTTCGATCGTTCGGAGGAACGACAGAATCTTGTCGACGTCGGTGGCGCTCAAGCCTTTGGGCGGCTTCATCTTTCCCACGCCCTCGGTGATCACGGCCTTGAGCTCATCGTCGCTCTTGGCTTGAACAGCCTCCGAGCCCAGGTGCTTGATCTCGACTTTCAAGACCTTCGCCATGCCGGGGTTGCCCTGGCCCTCGGCTCCGTGGCAGGTCTTGCACTTCTTCAAGTACACAGCCTTGCCCGCCTCTTCATCGCCGGCAAACAGCGTCATGGAACAAAACAGAGTCACGACCGCGACGAACACGGCCCCTTTTACCACTGCGCGAACAACCATGGTTATGAAATCTCCCTTCTCGCGGTTTGGACGTTCTGTGTGCGGCACAGGTTTCGGCCGGAGATCCGCGGCCTGAAATCTGCGATCGCCGATCCGCGGCCACAAGTCTGCACTTGTGCCGCGCTTATCGTTCCATTGCCCGTTTCTGAATCGTCTTCAGGATGTTTTCTTCGGTCGAAGGCAGGATGCTGAGCATGGTCAGAAAGTTGTGCTTGCCCAGCGCCGCCAGCTCTGTCTCGGCTGTCGTGCGGATCGTCGCGTTGCGAGGCTCGTTCGACAGCAGGGCCATCTCTCCAAAGTAGTGCCCGGACGGGAGTTTCGCAAGTACGGCTAGTTCGGGACCGTCCTCTCGGACCACCTCGACCTCGCCACTACGGATGAAGTAGACCGAGTCTCCGATGTCGCCTTGCCGGAACACCACCTCCCCCGGCCCGTAGTTCTGCACGTTAAACAGGCGATGGCGCTGCCGGAAGCTGAGGATCGCCACCCCGATCAGGATCAGAATGGAGACCCCTACCAGGACTGGCGACAGGCTGGCAAAGACAAACAGCGTCCCACCGGTGGTGTTCAGCAGGAACTGCGTGGCGAGCAACAACGCAACCAGGGAGAGCACCTGGGCGGCGATCAGCAACCGTTGTATGCCGGTGGGGCCGACGTCGAACTTCCTCGCGATCTGGTTCGCCATCGCCGTGGTCTACTCCGCCTGCTCCGGGAGGATGTGGGCCGGATGTCCCATCGGATCGTGACATTCCAGACAAGACATCTCGTCGGCGAACAGCCCCTCCCTATTCTCTACATGCATCTCCTGCCCTTTCCACTTCACCGACTCCGCGTGGCACTTCAGGCAGTCGCCGTTGGAATACGGGTGTCTCATCTTGATGGGAAAAGTGTAGATCCCGGTGTAGTACTTGTACGTGTCGATCGTTCCCGCCATCTTGGCTTCGACCGTGCCGAACATACCGTACGAGGTGTGGCAGTCGTAGCACTGCTTGGAGGGGATGTATCGGTTCTTGTAGTGGACGGCGGCCAGGCTCTCGCTCTCGGGGTCGACCATGTCGTCCACGTAGACTTGCATCGTGAGATGGCAGGAGGCGCAGAACTCCACCTTCTCCGCTCTTTCAAAGACGAGCAGGTTGCCGAACGACACCGAGAGCAAGGGCAGTACCCCAACCCCTGCGATCAACAGCGCCCAGGCCAGTCGGCCCGTGAGCCTGCCCCGGTAGCGGATTATTGACTCCCGCAAATTATTATGACACTTTTTGATAGTTTGGAGCATCTATATATGTATGGGCAACCCCAAAGGTGTGAAGCGGGATTTCAAGGCCCTGGAGAAGCGCCGTTTCGAAGCGATGCGGCTGCTCCACCAAGGCCACAATCAGTCCGAGACGGCAAGACGGCTGAAAGTCGCTCGCCAAACCGTCAGTGCGTGGCGGCGGCAATACCGCGAGCAGGGTGCGGCCGGACTCCGCCAGGCCGGGCGCGCCGGACGCAAGCCGCTCCTCGATGCCGCACAACGCGAACGCCTGACGTCGCTGTTGCTGGAAGGCCCGCAAGCCCACGGCTTCCCCACGCCCCTGTGGAGCTGTCCGCGGGTGGCTCGGCTGATCGGAGACGAGTTCGGGGTCGACTACCACGAAGGCCACGTCTGGAAGATCCTGCGAGCGCTCGACTGGAGCCCGCAACGCCCGGTCGGAAAGGCGCGCGAGCGCAACGAAGAGCAGATCCGCACCTGGAAGCGCAAGACCTGGACGCGCATTAAAAAAAAGCCCACAACGAAGGCCGTACGCTCGTCTTCATCGACGAAAGCGGATTGAGTCAGAAGCCGCATCGCTGCCGCACCTGGGCGCCACGCGGCCAAACACCGGTGCTGCAGTTTAACTTCAATTGGGAGAAGCTTTCCGTCTCGGCGGGGCTGACGCTGCGTAACTTCTACTTTCGGCTCTATCCCGGTGCGATCGGCAAAGAGCAAGTGATCGACTTTCTCAAGGCGTTGGTACGTCATATCGATCGGCCGCTGCTGATCGTCTGGGACCGGCTGCCGGCGCACCGTAGCCGCCTGGTGCAAGAGTTCATCCAACTCTCCGAAGGCCACATCGCAACCGAGTACTTGCCACCCTATGCGCCGGAGTTGAATCCGGTGGAATACATCTGGGCTTACTGGAAGCAGCACGAGTTGCCGAACGTCTGTCCGAAGGACTACGGCGAGCTGAACGAGCGGGCCCGCAAGGCACTCCGCCGCATGCGCCGCAAACCGCGTTTGATCACGGCCTTCTGGAAACAGTCTTCTCTTTGCTTCGAGTGACGGGATATTATGCGGGACTCAATAAGCTGTAGAGAACGGTCGCAACGGCGACGACCAGAACGATCGTCAGGAAGCTCGCCAGCCCCTCTTCGACCGGGTCGTGTTGGAAGTCGTGGACGAACGCCGCCGCTTCGTCCTGGCCACGGGCTGTAATCGCCGACAGGAAGGCGACCAGGAGCACTGGAATGCGGAGGTCTCGCCCTATGCGACAGCCGTTACGCATGCGACCATCAATGATGCACGCCCAGTTCCCCTACTGTCAAGACGCCCCTACATTGCCCAAGACCGTGGCGCACCTATATACTGCCCTTGGGCTTGGCGTATCCGCTCCGCGGCGGCGCGATCGCGAGTTCTCTGTCCCTGCAACGGCCTCGATCGAATGGCGACTAAAGACATCCTGATTCTTGGCGGAGGCTTCGGTGGGGTCTACACGGCGATGCATCTCGAGAAGATGCTTCGGCCTGGGGAGGCCTCGATCCGACTGGTCAATACGGAGAACTACTTCGTCTATCAGCCGATGCTACCGGAGGTGATTTCCGGGTCCATCGCCATTACCGACGTTGTGTCTCCCATCCGCCGTCTCTGCCCACGGACGCAGTTGATCATGCGCGAAGTCGAACACATCGACCTGCAAGAGCGAACTGTGACGGTGAGCCGGGGCTTCCGGCCACGCCAGATGGAATTGCCCTACGACTACCTCGTGGTGGCTCTGGGAGGCGAGACGAACTTCTACGGCATGCCCGGCATGGTTGAACACGCCATGCCATGCCGGACCCTGGCGCATGCTTTGGCACTGCGGAACCATGTGATCCACGCGCTGGAAGAGGCCGACATCGAGAACGACGCAGAGTTGCGCCGCAAGCTGCTGACGTTCGTCGTGGCCGGGGGAGGCTTCTCGGGCGTCGAGGTCATCGCCGAGTTGAATGATTTCGTGCGTTCGGTCGCGCGCAGCTATCAGAACATCCGGCCGGAAGAGATGCGGTGCGTACTGGTCCACTCGGGTGATCGCATCCTGCCGGAGATGACCGAGCAGCTGGCGCTGTTCGCGGAGAAACTATTGAGGAAGCGGGGCGTGGAGATCGTCCTCAACGATCGGCTGAAAGCCGCCAGTTCGGAGAAAGCGATCTTGCAGTCGGGAAATGAGATTGCGACGAAGACCATCGTTTCGACCGTGCCGTCGAAGGTGCCCGAAGTACTCGATTCCCTCGATTGCTCCAAAGACCGCGGCCGGCTGCTCACGAACGGGCAGTTAGAGGTGCAGGGCTTCGAGGGACAGGTGTGGGCCCTCGGAGACTGCGCGGCGGCCCATACGAAATCCGGCCACCGCGTCCCACCAACAGCTCAACACGCTACGCGCGCCGCCAAGACGGTCGCCGGTAACATCGTCGCGGCACTGCGCGGCGGCACGTCCAAAGTGTTCGACTTTCAAGGACTCGGCAAACTGGCCGCACTCGGGCACCACTCCGCCGTCGCCGACGTGTTCGGGATACGCGTGTCGGGCTTCGTGGCGTGGCTCATGTGGCGAACGGTCTACTTGATGAAGATGCCCGGCCTCGACCGCAAGATCCGCGTCGGGGCCGACTGGTTCACCGCCCTGCTGCTTCAGCCCGATCTGGTGCAACTCAATCTTTCCGAGGCTCCCGGCATTGCCGAGCAGCACTTTGAGGCCGGCGAGATCGTCTTCAACCAAGGCGACCTTGGCGACAGCGTCTATGTCATCCGGCAGGGCGAGTGCGAGGTCTTGCGCGAAACGGCCGGCAACTGGGAGAAAGTCGCTGCGCTACGAGAAGGAGATTATTTCGGCGAGATGGCCGTGCTGTCGGACGTGAGCCGCAACGCCACGATCCGCGTCGTCGCGGCGACCGAAGTGCTGGTAATCTCGAAGGCCGTCTTTGACCTGTTGAAGACGAACGTCCCTGCTTTCCGCGATGTGTTTCAGTCGCTGGCTCAGCAACGCTCCGAGCAGACATCCAATCGTGGCTAACTCCGAAGCTCAACCGTTACCGCAGAGACGCTATAGGATCAGAGCTTGATCGGACCGGTACCGATGCCCCGATCGACCCGCGCCCCTATAATTACAGGTGTCACGTCCCGTGCCGGAACTAAGAGGGCGGACACGGAAACCTTGCAGATTGCGCAAATCAAAGGGTCGCTGTGTTCCGCCGCAAACGTCTAACCGCGTTGGGGACCGGGCTGTTGCTCATGGCCTGGCCCGTGATGCGTGCGGCCGAGCCCGGGGTGCCGACCCCGCCTCAATCGACCACCGAACCGGCGCCTCCCCAATCGAATACCGACCCGCCGCCGCCCGTCCAGCCCTCCGCCGAGGGGGAAACTCCCACGCCCGGCAACGCTGTAATCGAAACCACCGAAACCGCCTCGGCGGACAGAACCTCGCTAAACCTCCTCGGTGAGGTCGACTCATCCTCCGGCGAGGGGCGGCGCAACGAGAACGTACGCATCACACTGATCGACAACAACGTCCTCAAAGAGCTCAACGTCCGCATGGGGACGACGGCCACGATCGTCAAGGAATTCCGGATCGATCGCGACTACTTCGGGAACGAATTCGGAGGCGCCCCCGACGCACCGCTGCACGTGCCTCGCTCGCAAGTGCTCGGCTTTCACGGCAACGCTTTCTGGTCCCACAACAACAGTGCGTTCACCGCGCGGTCGTTCTTTCAGGTCGGCAACGTCCAACCGGCGCGCGAAAACGACTATGGCGTCAATCTCACCGTGCCGGTGTGGCGGGGCGGCGCGTTCACTATCGACGCCAGCCGACGGCAAGTTCTGGGCCAGGTGAACGGCAACGTCCTCGTACCCACGGCCGCGGAACGTACGCCGATGACGAACGATCCAGCCACGCGGGCGGTGGTCGAGGCCATCTTCAACGCCTTTCCCGACGAGCCGCCCAACCGGACCGACATCGACCCGCGGGCGCTCAACACCAACTCGCCGCAGGCGATCGACAACGACCGCGCCTCGGGGACCCTCGATCAAGCCTTGGGCGACAACGACCGCCTGACTTTGCGTTACGGTGTCACGTTGCAGGACGTCGAAGCCTTCCAACTCGTCGGCGGACAGAACCCCGACACGACCACCAAGAACCACCGCGCCCGCATCACCTGGAACCGAGCCTGGACGCCGACCACGACCACCGATGTTTCCGCGGGCTTCGAACGCATCGGCTCGCTGCTAGTGCGCGACGAGACGTCCCTCGGCCCGCTGTACCTTTTCTCGCGCCAACTGCAGTCCATCGGCCCGACGTCGGCCGTCCCCATTGACCGCGCGCAGAACATGTTTCGCTACGCGGCCCGAGTCCAGCGCATTCAAGGCCGCCACACCTGGCAGGCCGGCGTCGAGCTGCTGCGGCGTCAGGTCAACGGCATCGAGAGCGCCGACCAGCGGGGCACGTTCAGCTTTCGCAACGACTTCCAACGCGACCTGATCACGAACGTTCAAATGGGCACGCCGAGCACGTTCTGGTTCGCCTCGGGGAACGTCCACCGCGGGTTTCGCAACTGGGACATGCAGTACTACCTGGGCGACCAGTGGCGCATCAACTCCGACCTGACGATCAACTGGGGCCTGCGCTACCAGCCGGTCACCAGTCCCTACGATGTGAACGGCCTCAGCGAGATTCCGTACGGCTGCGACTGCAACAACTTCGCTCCACGCTTCGGTATCGCGTATCGCCTCGGTGATCGCTGGGGCGTTCTACGAGCGGCGTACGGCATCCATTACGGCGAGATCTTCCCCGTGACGTTCGGCCAGGCCCGATTCAATCCGCCCGGCAGCGTGCGCGTCTCGAAGCAGGCGCCGGATCTGGCCAACCCGCTGAAGGACTTCACCGCTGCCGACTTCGACTCGAACGCGCGCAGTTCGCCGTTCTTCCTCGACCCCGACCTCAAGACTCCCTACGCTCATCTCTACAACTTCAGTTGGGAGCTGGACCTCGTCAACGAGTGGACGCTCAGTCTCGGGTACGTCGGCAGCCGCGCGGACAAACTCTTGACGACCTGGTTTCTCAACCGCGGCCGCCCGGTGGAGGGAATCGAGCAAATCACCGACACGATCGACGAACGCAGGCCCGACCCGCGGTTCTTCGAGGTACGCCGCATCATCAACGGCTCGCGCGGTTACTACGATGCTGCGAAGGTCACCCTCACCGTGCCTCGCTGGGCCGGCCTGTCGCTCGATGCCTCCTACTGGTTCAGCAAAGCCATCGACCTCGGGTCCGATTACAGCAACACAGCATCGGGCCGGGATTCGCGCAACGCCCGCAGCCCCAGCGAGTTCGACTATCACGGCGAGATGAAGGGCCTCAGCAATTTCGACCAGTCGCATGCCCTCTTGTGGCGGTTCAACTACGAAGCCCCGGCGCTGGCGTCGCAAAGCGGGTGGATTCGAAAGGCCTTCGGGCAGTGGCAGCTCGGCTCGATTGTCTTAGTGAAGTCGGGCACGCCGTTTGAACTGACCGCCGGCTCGGACGGCCCGGGCGTCGGCAACGTGGACGGCACCAGCAGCGACCGTCCGAACGTCGTCGACCTGTCGGTGCTCGGCCGCACAATCGACAACCCCGACACCTCGGCGGCGATGCTGCCGCGGGAGGCGTTCGGCTTTGCCGCGCCGACCGGAAGGGCCGGCAACCTGGGGCGCAATACCTTCCGCAAGGATGGCATTTGGAACATCAACGCCGGACTGTCGCGCCGCTGGCCGCTGGGCGGCGACCGTTCGCTGCTGCTGCGGGCCGAGTCGCTGAACCTGCTCAATCACGCGCAGTTTGCAGAGCCCGGCGCCGATGTCAGCTCGCCGAATTTCGGCCAGATCAACAACACCCTCAACGACGGTCGCACCTTCCGCTTCCTGCTCCGCTTCGCCTTCTAGACCCCGCGCGGCGCGGGCCTCAGGCCTGTCGCTCCCTTCCCACCCAAAGCGCAAAGACCGGCGCCTAGAAGCCGGCTCTTGGGATTTCGCCCCGAAGGGGCCGAAAGATAATAGCCCACTACCTCGGACAAGAGGAAGAACTGCGTGCAATGCACATTCACAGGGCGCCGGCAGGGGTGGCTGGAGGGGTCGTGATTGGGGCACCCTTCGGTCCGTCTGTTGTGGATGGTCCCGGCAGCAACAGGCTCTTCCGTCAGCGCGAGGTAGACGACGACGCAGTGAAGGACGCTATCGAAGGTATTCTGGCGGATCCCTCGGAATACTACCTGAATATCCACTCCGTATCGCACGGGCCCGAACTTTTTCGGGGCCAGTTGCACCGTTCGGACCGGTTTGTCCTCGACTGGGTCCATAAGCTTGGCACGGACATCCACGCTAACACTATCCGGATACTCCGAGCGTTGGGGTTCGCTGTTCTGTAACCCAGGCGTACCTGTTTTAGATTGTTGCGCTCAGGGCGGCCGGATGAAGTTGCCTATCCGGCCGCCCATCGCGTTCCAGACGAGGGGTCTCTGGATCGTGGTGCTTGGCGCCAGCCGCCGGAAGCAACCTTCCTGTCCGCCGCCCTGCGGGCGTGGGGGATTCGCCGGACTGGATTCGCAGGACAGGCACCTTATTGAATCCCGCAAATTATTATGACACTTTTTGATAGTTTGGAGCATCTATATATGTATGGGCAACCCCAAAGGTGTGAAGCGGGATTTCAAGGCCCTGGAGAAGCGCCGTTTCGAAGCGATGCGGCTGCTCGACCAAGGCCACAATCAGTCCGAGACGGCAAGACGGCTGAAAGTCGCTCGCCAAACCGTCAGTGCGTGGCGGCGGCAATGCCGCGAGCAGGGTGCGGCCGGACTCCGCCAGGCCGGGCGTGCCGGACGCAAGCCGCTCCTCGATGCCGCACAACGCGAACGCCTGACGTCGCTGTTGCTGGAAGGCCCGCAAGCCCACGGCTTCCCCACGCCCCTGTGGAGCTGTCCGCGGGTGGCTCGGCTGATCGGAGACGAGTTCGGGGTCGACTACCACGAAGGCCACGTCTGGAAGATCCTGCGAGCGCTCGACTGGAGCCCGCAACGCTCGGTCGGAAAGGCGCGCGAGCGCAACGAAGAGCAGATCCGCACCTGGAAGCGCAAGACCTGGACGCGCATTAAAAAAAAGCCCAAAACGAAGGCCGTACGCTCGTCTTCATCGACGAAAGCGGATTGAGTCAGAAGCCGCATCGCTGCCGCACCTGGGCGCCACGCGGCCAAACACCGGTGCTGCAGTTTAACTTCAATTGGGAGAAGCTTTCCGTCTCGGCGGGGCTGACGCTGCGTAACTTCTACTTTCGGCTCTATCCCGGTGCGATCGGCAAAGAGCAAGTGATCGACTTTCTCAAGGCGTTGGTACGTCATATCGATCGGCCGCTGCTGATCGTCTGGGACCGGCTGCCTGCGCACCGTAGCCGCCTGGTGCAAGAGTTCATCCAACTCTCCGAAGGCCACATCGCAACCGAGTACTTGCCACCCTATGCGCCGGAGTTGAATCCGGTGGAATACATCTGGGCTTACTGGAAGCAGCACGAGTTGCCGAACGTCTGTCCGAAGGACTACGGCGAGCTGAACGAGCGGGCCCGCAAGGCACTCCGCCGCATGCACCGCAAACCGCGTTTGATCACGGCCTTCTGGAAACAGTCTTCTCTTTGCTTCGAGTGACGTGATATTATGCGGGACTCAATAACTCGACGTTGTAACAGCCGCGAAGCGGCGTTGGATGTTAGCTCGGCGGTGAAGCCGTCAGGCGGAACCCCGGGTATCATGCCCTCTCTACACCGGGAGCCCCGAAGGGGCGATCGAAGAGTCGCGAGGTGTCGGGTGGCTGCATCCTATACCGGGCTAGGGGACTGCTCCGTCCCGGCCCTCGGGTGAGGCAATGAATTCTCGTCGAGCTGCGCTTGGGGTGATCCTAACCCTGTTTTTCTGCTTCCCGATCTTTCTGTTCTCCGAGCGGGACGGTCCCGAACCCCGCAGGACCAACGGCAAGCTCGACAACGGGGCCAACTTCCCTGGCGAAGACACCTGTGGGAACTCCGAATGCCACAACGTGACTCCCAATACGGGCCTGGGTGGAGTCGAGATCTCCATCGCCGGCGTGCCCGCCGGCGCATACCGCTACAACCCGGGCGAGACCGTTCCGGTTGCGGTGAGGGTGTTCGATCCCGACCCCGTACAGTTGCGGTTCGGCTTCCAGATCACCTCTCGCACGTCGGACGGCTGTCAGCAAGCCGGCACGTTTACCCCGGCCGGCGACGCGGGGGTACAGATCATCGAAGACTTCGACCAGTTCGTGCCGTGTCTCCCACTGACTCGGGGTCTTCAGTTTCCGGAACACGTTCTACCCAAGCTAGGTCCTGACGAGGCGACGTACGCGGTCAACTGGACTGCACCTGCCACCAATATCGGGCCGGTCATCTTCGCCGCGGGCGGCAACGGAGCCAACGCCGACCAGGACAACACAGGCGACAACATCTACCACACGCAAGCCACGATCGAGGTGGCCGGCGGTCACGAGGTCGCCGGCGTGTTTGATGCCGCCGGCTTCCAACCCTTGATCTCGCCCGGCTCCATCGTGGCGGTTGGGGGTCTGTTCACAGAGGCGACGGCGACGGCCTCGTCGGTGCCCCTCAGCTTCGATCTCAACGGCTTCTCGGTTACCTTCAACGACATCCCGGGCGCCCTCTTTGGCGTGTTCGATGGGCCCTTCGATCAAGCCAACGTGCAAGCCCCTTGGAACCTCGACGTCAGCAGCGGCAAGGTCCAAGTGAAGGTCCACTGGGACGAGGAGGGCGAGGACAACCACTTCTGGAGCGCCCCGTTCGAGGTCGACGCGGCGCTCGCCTCGCCGGGGATCTACATGTTCCCGCCCGAAACGACGCAGGCCATTGTCACGAACTTCAAGTTGCCGGATGATGACGTGATCGCGGATTCGTGGGCGCAAACGCCCGGGTCGGTGGATCCAGTCGTCGGCGAACCCGCCGCGATCGGTGGCGTGGTCATACTCTGGTGCAACGGTCTTGGACCGGTGACACCCGAGCCCCCGACCGGGGACATCCCTCCGCCGGGTATTGTCCCCCTAACCGACAAGATCGTCAGGGTTTTCATTGGTGGCCAGCAAGCGCAAGTCCTTGGCGCGGTCCTGCAGCCGACCAGCGTCGGCCTCAACCAGATCAATGTCCTCGTTCCCAAGGGCGTCGAGCCGGGCGACGCCGTCCCGATCGTGATCGAGGTGGACTGCGGCGAAGATAATATCTTCCGCAGCCGCGAAGACGTCACGATCGCTGTCCGCCCACGCCCGTAGCCCAACGGGCGGCTCGCGTCGGGGTGCAGTCCAGTTTCATCAATCCGTTCCGACACCTAACTAGTATATCGTTTCAATAAAACATACTCATACAGCAACGGTTCCTGCTAGGCTGAAGGCATGGCAGGAAAGTAGAAGCGTCTCAAGCTGCAACTCAGCCCCGCAGAGGTGCAGCATCTGGAGCGGCTGCGTGGTTCGCGGACGGCTCCGGTTCGGGAGGTGCAGAGGGCTGAGATTCTGTGGCGTTATCATTCCGGCGAGACCATTGCCGAGATTATGCGAACCGTGAAGATGACCCGCAAAAGCGTCGGCAAATGGATCGATCGAGCCCTCGCCATGGGCGTGGAAGCAGCGCTCAAGGATGCCTATCATCGTCCCCAGCAGCCCCTCATCACCGCCGATGCCAAGGCCTGGGTGGTGCATTTGGCCTGTAGCAAACCCAAGCAACTCGGTTACGCCGCCGAACTCTGGACCCGCAGTGCGCTGGCTCTACACGTGCGCCGGCATGCCGTGGAAGCAGGCTATCCGGCGTTGGACCAAGCGGCTAAGGCGACCGTCCACCGGATCCTGGCCGAGCAACCTCTGCATCCAGAGAAGGTGAAGTACTACCTGGAGCGTCGCGATCCCGATTTTGAGTCCAAGATGCGGCAGGTGTTGCTGGTCTACCGCGAAGTGGCTTGGCAGAATGAAAGCCCTCGCGACGGCCTCTCGCCGGAGGTGATCACGGTTTCGGTAGACGAGAAGCCCGGCGTGCAAGCGATCGCCAACGTCGCGCCGGACCTGCCGCCGAAGCCTGGGCGGCATCCCAGCGTGGCTCGCGATTACGAGTACAAACGTCTAGGAACTTGCTCGATTCTGGCGGCGCTGGACTTGCATAGCGGTCGGGTGACGGCGCGGGTGGAGCGGCGTCACCGCAGTCGGGAATTCATCTTGCTGCTCCAGGATCTGGACCAATTTTACCCGGACGAGTGCACGATCCGATTGATCTTGGACAATCATTCCTCGCACATATCGAAGGAGACGAAAGCCTACTTGGCGACGCGTCCGAACCGCTTCAAATATGTACATACGCCCACCCACTGGTCCTGGCTCAACATAGTCGAGACGCTGTTTGGCAAGATGGCGCGCACATTCTTAAAGCGAATACGAGTCGAGTCCTGGGCGGAGCTTCGGGAACGAATCCTGAAAGGAATCGCGGAGATCAACGCCGCTCCAGTCGTTCACCGCTGGAGGAAGTTCGAGTCGCTTGAGGTCACCTAGAGTGGGTATGTTTTAGTGAAACTATATACTAGTTGGTCGAGTGTGAGCAGCCGCAGCGTGTAACGCATGAGGACGGCCACTCCGCCTGAGCCCACGCTTGGGTCGCGCAGCCGGCGCAACAACAGAGTGAACGCCGCCAGCCCCAGGTAGGCTTCCGTCTTGCCGCCGCCTGTTGGGAAGAACAGCAGATCGACGACTTCGCGGTCGTCATGGGTCGGATTGGAGATCCCGCCCAGGTTCATCAGCAGGAACGCGAGCTGGAAGGGACGCCATTTCGGTTCGACACTCTCGGCAGGTTTTCCCTGCATCACCCCGAAGCGCCGGCGGGCCGCCGCTGCCATAGCCTTGTTGGCCAATCGAAAGGCCGTCAAGCAGACCGGGTCGTCGAGCAGGGCGATCCCCTTATCGATCCTGTCCGCCGCCACGTGGGCACGGCTCAACAGCTCTTTCCCTATCTCGTTGCGCCGGGGAGGGTTGGACGGGATCAGGGCGTCCTGGCCGTCTATCCATTCTCCGTAGAGCTGCACCATCGGTTGTAGTTTGCCGCGGGCGTCGTTCCCGTCTGCCAGCCGGCCCAGTTCGTCCATCGAAAGCGTCACACCGTCTATGAGGGCCGCTGCCACACGCTCCACCTGACCCTGGGGAATCCAGGTTGTCCTGACAAGGTCGCAAGCGCCGTCTGATACGACGGCTTCGGTGGCGATGTTATGGCCAACGGCGAACTCGCCCACGTCGCGGTACTGCAAGTCGGCGATACGCTCGTCCCAGTCTTCGCTCCGCAGCCCTCTTAGATCGGGACGCGGCACGAAGCTCTTCGGTGCGTGGATCTCCAGGCAGGTCTGGAACGCGAAGGCTTCATCTTTCCTTATGTCCGGAGCCGAATTTCTTCGGTTGACGAGAAAGACGGACGCGGTACGCAGTCCGTCCGGCAGGTCGGCGCCCTCTACATTGACCTCTACGCGGCGAACGATGACAGCGACTTTTAAGCTGTCCCCTTCCGGCACAGTGAACTCGCGTGGTTTGCCGGCTTGGCCATCGAGCGGCAGTTTCAGATCAGCTTGTCGGGATTTGCGCTTCCACGTTTCCTTTCCGCCTTCACCGCTTTCATTGAGCGTGTAGTCTCCCCAGAGAACTCGGACCTCAAGCTGCTCGACACCGGCCGGTATGAGGACGCTCGCCCCCATCGAACTCGGCAGATAGCGCTGACGGACCGGAGCCGGTTCAGGCTCGCTGTCGTCATCAATGCCCATCTGCTTGGGCGTCGCATCGAGGTCGTCGTCGCTGTCCGCGTCGACTTTCTGTTCCGGCACGGCGTCCAATGGGACTAGTGTAGTGCGTCAAGCAGATTGCACCTTATGCAGGGCGGCACGTCCTCGCTTGACTTTCTCGAGGATGTCGGAGGCGGTCGCGGTCCAGATGAAGGGCGTGGGATGCTCGTTGTGCTGGGCGATGTAGTCGTCAATGGCGGCGACGAGCTCGTCCACGCTGCGAAACACGCCGCGGCGCAGGCGCTTGACGGTGAGATCGCGAAAGAATCGCTCGACCATGTTCAGCCACGACGCCGAGGTCGGGGTGAAATGAATGTGGAAGCGCGGGTGACGATCGAGCCAACGCTTCACAGCGGCATGCTTGTGGGTGGCATAGTTGTCCACGATGAGATGAAGCTGTTTGTCCTTGGGAGTGCGGCGGTCAATTAAGCGCAGGAAGCGCAACCATTCCTGGTGGCTGTGTCGGGGCATGCACTCGGCGATCACGCTGCCGTCAAGAGTGTTGAGCGCCGCAAACAGGGTGGTCGTGCCGTTGCGCTTGTAATCGTGGGTCATCGTTTGGCCGCGTCCCTTTTTGAGCGGCAGGCCGGGTTGGGTGCGATCGAGGGCTTGGATTTGGGACTTCTCATCGAGCGAGAGAACCAGAGCATGCTCAGGCGGATTGAGATAGAGTCCGACGATGTCGTCGAGTTTCTCGGCGAAACGCGGGTCATTGCTGAGCTTGAAGGTCTTGACGCGGTGGGGCTTGAGGCCATGGGCGCGCCAAATCCGTCCCACGGTGGAAGCGCTGACGCCGGCCGCGGCGGCCATGGTGCGGCGGCTCCAGTGGGTGGCGTTGGACGGTTTCTCGCGGGTGGTCTTGTGGATGATCTGCTGTACTTTCTGCTTCGAGACGGCAGGTGTACGACCGGGCCGTGGGGCGTCTTTTGCAATGCCGGCGATGCCGCTTTCGAGAAAGCGCGTGCGCCAGCGGGCCACCAACTGCCGCGAGACACCGAGCTGTGCGGCGATCTGCTTATTCTCGAGACCGTGGGCGGCCAGCAGGACAATCCTGGCTCGCAGGGCGAGACGAACGGCGACTTGGCGGCCGCGCGCGTAGCGGTCCAACTGCTTGCATTGCGCTGTGTTCAAAGTTACTGGTTGTGCTCTTCGCATCCCATGCCTCCTGTTAATAGAGACGATGGGAAGCCAATATAAGTTACAGTATTTATGGTGCCCTACACTAGCGCGTACGCTACTTTCGTCGAAGCCGGATATCCACTTGACTCAGGTGACCCCAACATCTTGTAGTTGGGCTCACAGCGTCTTAGCGTCCCAATCGGCGACGATCGAGCGGTACGGCGTCGGCTCCACCGCCATGGCCTGCTGCACAAGGCGGTAGAAGAGCTTGCCCCGACTGCGTGATCTGCGCCGATTGAAGCGGAACACGAACTCGTCGAGATAGTAGTCCAGATGCTCGTGGCTGACCGCCCCCTGATGCGTGCCCAGCATCCAGCGCTTGAGTAGCGAGATCGCCAAGTGCACCCTCGGCAGTAGCTGCGAGGCCTGCTCGCGGCGGTTGTTAATCGAGATGATACGACGCTGGTAGTCCTTCTTCTTGAGCGGATCGTAGCCCGACCAGTTGTCGGTAACAACCACGCTGCCCGGCTCGACCGACTCCTCGACGAAGGGCATCAAACTGGCCGCCGAGGCGTTCTGAACGCGCTGCATGCGGATGCGCCCCAGCCCGGTGCCTCTCTCTTCCGCGGCGACTGCAATCAACGCTTTACGCTCGGTCTGCCGGCCGATTACCCCTTCTTCTTCAGCGCCCCAGTAGGTCTCATCGACCTCGACGAGGCCCGTCAATCGCTCCCGCCCCGGGCGCACCATCGCTCGCCTCAGCTTGTGCATCCAAGGCCAGGCGGTTTGGTAACTGCCCAGTCCCAGAACGCGCTGTAGACCCAGGGCGCTGGCCCCATTCTTCTGCGTGGTGATGGTCCACATCGCCCGGAACCACAGCCGCAGCGGCTTGCGTGTGTCTTGAAAGATCGTGCCGGCGGTGACGGAGGTTTGCCGCCCGCAGCGAGCGCATTCGAACCACACTTTGCGCACCGGCCAAGCGCGCTCATGCCCACACCTTGGACAGCGGAAACCCTCTGGTCAGCGCAAGGCGAACAGATAGTCGCGGCAAGCCTCCTCGCTCGCAAAGCGAGACTCGAATTCGAGTTGGTCGCGCGGGTAATCCTCCACCAGACCCTACACTACATCTTGGGGTCACCTGAGTCAAGTGGATACTCAGCTCGTCGAAAACCGTCCAAAAGATCTCGATCGAGGCCGAGACGGACCCCGTCACCAGTTTGCCGAATGCCCGCGGGGCCTTCCGGCGGCTGGAAGCCGAAGTCAGCCGGGCGCAGCGCACGGAGGGCACAATCGGCGTCCTGTTTATGGACATCAACGGCCTCAAGCCGGTCAATGACTCCCTCGGACACAGCGCGGGCGACGAGTTGCTGATCGAGACGGCGCGACGGCTACAGGAACGTTTGCGGGCCTATGACTACGCCGCGCGTGTCGGCGGCGACGAGTTCCTCGCCATTCTTCCCGGGGTGTCGCGCGAGGACCTTGCGGTTGCCGTCGACTCCATGAAGACGGCGATCGCGGAGACGGCAGTCAAGGTATCTGACGACGTATACGCGCAGGTCACGATCGCGATTGGCTCCGCCCTGTACCCCTATGACGGGGTCGACCCCGAAGACCTTGTCAACCTCAGCGACCAGCGTATGTATGAAGAGAAAGAGCGGACGCGCTCCCAGCCGGACTCCCGATCGCGCTCCGCTGAAGCTCCGGCGGTCGCGGCTGTCTAGGGTGTGATCCGCAGCATCCCCTCTCACCGAGTACGGCATCACTCCTGCGTCTCGTGAGCTACCTACGCCGCGACAACTTGGCCGTCTCCGCCGTTGTAACCCTTGTGCGAGAATGAACTCGTCTCAGCCCGAGAAAACGCACGCGCGAGACCACGGCCATGGACCATTCACCCAAGTTCCTCACCCTCGTTGAAGACGCGAAGCGTCGCATCCGCGAAGTCACGATTGACGACGTCAAGAAGTACCGCGAGGCCGGCCTCGACTTCGTCCTGGTCGATACGCGCGAGGAATCGGAGTGGGCCGCGGGACACGCCGAGGGGGCGATCCATCTGGGGAAGGGAATCATAGAGCGCGACATCGAGCAGACCGTTCCCGAGGCGGACAAGAAGATCGTGCTCTACTGCGGTGGCGGCTATCGCTCGGCCCTGGCCGCCGAGACCCTCGAAAAGATGGGCTACGCGGATGTCTTTTCGATGGACGGCGGCTGGCGGGCGTGGAAGGCGGCGGGGATGCCGGTCGAAGAGGGTTGAGACCGCCGATGCACACCGATGAACACAGGTAAGCACACAGTCAGAGCATCGTTTGCTGCCTTCGTTTCCGTGGCGATGGCTGTGTTGTTCCACGGCGGATTCCTCGGAGGGGGAGTGACAGCCAATGCGGGCGGGGGGCCAAAAGAGATCCCCGCCTTGGTCACGGTTCGCTCGAACGTCCCGGTGAGCCCGCCGGGCTGGGCCGTGCTGGAGCGAAAGCTGCTCGAGGAGATGAGCGAGGCGGCGATTCGCTACGCCGAGCGCTACACACGAAGCGGCGGGACGCTGATCTGGCGCACGACCGGTGGAGCTTCGCCCGACGACCTGCCCGAGGCCTTCTACAACTTCCCGCTGCTCTATGCCCTGGGCGGCGACGAGCGACTGAAGGACCTCTCGTTCCACCTGTGGAGCGCCACCGCCCGGCAACTCACCACCGACTTCAACGTCTTCCATCGCGACTTCGCCAAGCACGCCGATTGGATGCACCTGGGCGAGGGATTGCTCTTCTTCTACTACCTGCCGCTGGCCGATCCGACCGACCATGAGACGCTGGTCCGGGCGAAGCGTTTCGCGGGCCTCTACATGAATGAGGATCCTGAGGCGCCCAACTACGACGCCGAGCACAAGATCATCCGCTCGCCGCACACCGGCAGCTTGGGCCCCGCGTATGGGGACCCCGAGACGGCGCGCCCCTACGGCTGGTCGAAGGGCATGGCGGTCTACGGTCTCCCGTTGCAGGACCTGCCCGGCATCGACGACGTCGACCAGCTCAAAGACCCGACCGTCGCCGAGAAGATGGGCCGGGCGATGGCTAAGCGAATGCGGCGCGGTGACACGCCCCCCAACCTCGCTGCCACCAGTCTTGCCGCCAATGCTTACCTCTTCACCGGCGAACAGAAATACGTCGACTGGATCAACGAGTACGCCGGCGCGTGGCTCGAGAGGACGCGCGCCAACGGGAACGTCACCCCCGACAACGTGGGCCTCGCGGGCAAGGTCGGCGAATATCACGACGGCAAGTGGTGGGGCGGCAACTACGGCTGGCAGTGGCCGCACGGGTTTCTCACGCTCGGCATGCCGTTCCAGATCGCGGCGGCGAATGCCATGCTCGTCAACGGCGGTGAGCCGAAGTACCTGGAGCTGGCGCGGTCTAACATCGACCGGCTGCTCAAGGAAGGCAAGAACGTCAACGGCGCTTTCTTGGTCCCGTACAAGCACGGCGAGAAGGGCTGGTTCTCTTACCGGCCGCTGGCCCGCACCTACCCCGTCTCGCTGTGGTTCATGTCGATGAACGAGGCCGATCGCGAGCGAATCGAAAAGCTGCGCCTCGCCAGCACCGAAGACTGGCACACCGCGACAAAGTCGAAATACCCCAACTACGGCTACGCGACGCTGCCTGAACCGATGGCCGACTGCGAGGACTGTGACATCGACGGGTTGGCGGATTGGAACACGGTCACCGACGTACGCAACAAGACTGACAACGGCCACGAGGGCCCGTGGTTCCGCTTCCTCGACGGGGCGAACCCCGACTATCCGGCGCGCGTCCTGCGCCAGGCCTACGGGCAGATGAGCTACCGCTGGAAGATGATCCGCGAGAACGTGCTGCTGCTCGAATACGACCCGCGCGGCACGGAGACGATCGACCCGGCGCGAGTGGACATCCGCAACGTCCACGAGCACCACTGGATGACCGTCAACCCCGTCACGACTGAGGCGCTGATTCAGTTGACGCTGGGTGGGCCGCAGATCATCTACAACGGCGGCCTGCTGCACGCGCGCGTACGTTACTTCGACGCCGACGCGCGCCGCCCGGGACTGCCGCCCGACGTGGCCGCTTTGGTCACGAAGCTCGAAGCCGGGCGAACGGTCGTCGAGTTGGTGAACCTCAGCCCGTTCGACGAGCGTCGTGTGATCGTGCAGGCCGGGATGTTCGGGGAGCACGAGTTCGGCCGCGTGACGTTCCAGCGGCGAGTCGACAAGAACCCCATCCAGCCGGACTTCTTCGCGCGGGCCGAGCCGCAGCTCGAAGACGACTCGGTTGAAGTGAAGCGCAAGTTCTTCCAGGTCGAGCTGCCGCCCACCACCGGCCTCACGCTCGACATGGAAACGAAGCGCTTCGCGAACCGTCCGACGTACGCCTTCCCGTGGCACGGCGACGAGATTCCCGTACGGTAGCGCCTCGGGCAGGCGGATCAGAGGGCGTTACAGAACTCATTGATTCAACAAGGTTTCGATGCAAGCCGCTGACACCGGATCGGCGGGCGGCGGTCGCGACGGAGTGGGCCGAGAGCAGGGCGACCAAGGCCAGTTGCTTCGGCTGGGTGAGGGCTGGTTCCGGTTCGGGGGACGCCACGGAGAGATCGCTGGCCGGCTGAAGT
The DNA here is from genome assembly GCA_965261065.1 of Bryobacterales bacterium. GTDB lineage: Bacteria > Acidobacteriota > Terriglobia > Bryobacterales > UBA6623 > JAKZVK01. Next base: position 3,082,206 of record OZ253444.1, read on the forward strand.
TGGCAGGATTTGGCAGGATCTGTCAGGATTTGGCGCGGTTTTGGGATTGATTCTAAAGATTCTTTATGTTCGTCCTGCTCTTCACTCATGGGTCACCTCGCACGGCACGGGTGCGGATCGGTGACTTGGTTTGAGATTGTGGTGCTGCACTTGTTGTACCTGTTGGGCGATGATCGCCCGGAAGCTTTCCTCGCTTCTAGTGTAAGGGCCGATGGTCGGGCGGCGGGATGGCAGAGTTGTCCAATACAAGATGATCCTGAAAGGGGGGAGTGTTTCCAATACAAGATGATCCTGAAAGCGAGTCGGTCGGGTCAGGGCACACTGCGGGTGAATGCAAGTCACCATGCAACATGCCGAACGTCTCACGTTGGCCGAGAGGCGAGAGTTTCTCGCCGCCAGCAACACTCTCAGCTTCGCCGGAGCCGGCCGCCGGCAGATTTATGGCCTGGTCGAACACACCTGGCGCGCCCAGCAGTACCTGGGTTTAGCCAAGAAAGACAAAGGGATCGTGCGCCGCTATCTGGCCAAGATCAGCGGCCGCAACCTGCCACAGATCACGCGCCTGATCCGATGCTACCGCCAAAGCGGGGCGGTGAAGCCCGCAGCGCCCCGTCGCCGCCATCGCTTCCCGACCCGCTACACGAGGGCCGATATCGCCTTGGTCGCCACGGTCGATGCCGCCCACGAAGGGCTCTCCGGGCCCGCGCTGCGGCACATCCTCGAGCGCGAATACAAGGTCTACGGCAAGGCCGAGTACCAACGATTGGCCTCGCTCTCGGCCTCCCACATCTACAACCTGCGGCGGACCGCGGTCTATCGAGAACACCACGTCCATCACACCAAGACCCGTGCCCGCGGGGTGAGCATCGGCGAGCGGCGCAAGCCCGACCCGCGCGGCCAACCCGGCTACTTGCGGGTCGACACGGTACACCAGGGCGACACCGAGACGCACCACGGGCTCTACCACATCAACGCCGTCGATACGGTTACGCAGTGGCAGGTGGTGGGCTGTTGCGAGACCATCTCCGAGGCCCATTTGATCCCGGTTGTAGAGGCCATGCTGCATCAGTTCCCTTTCCGCATCCGCGGCTTTCATTCCGACAACGGTTCGGAGTTTCTCAACCACCGGGTCGAGAAGCTGTTGAACAAACTGCTGGTCACAGAGTTCACCAAATCGCGGGCGCACCGCACGACCGACAATGCTCTGGTGGAGGGCAAGAATGGGGCGGTGGTGCGCAAGCACATCGGACACGAACCGATTGCCGCCGAGCATGCCGGAGAGCTGCAGCGTTTCTACACGGCTCATTTCAATCCCTACTTGAACTACCATCGCCCCTGCGGGTTCGCGACGGTGGAGGTGGGCGACAACGGCAAGCGGCAGTGCCGCTATCGGCTCGAAGACTACCGCACGCCTTACGAAAAACTGCTTTCGCTCGACGAGTGGGAGGATCATTTGAAGGAAGGCATCCGTGCTGCCTTTATCGAGCAACAGGCGCAACGGCTGAGCGACACCGAATGCGCTCTGCGCATGCAGGCGGTCAAGAGGAAACTACTGGCCCAGTGCCGCTCGCGCTGGTGAAACCCTTCCGCGCCGGGGCCGCGCCGCCTCGTCGGACCTTCGGTCGCCATACGGGCTCTCTGCGGCCCGACGAGGCGCAGCCCGCGAACTAGAAAGGAGATCACCACCCACCCTGTGCCCTCACCTGTCCAGACCCCTTTCAGGATCATTCTTGGATTGGAAAATGCTTTAAGGCAGCGGCGATTTATTTTCAACGTGTTGCACTTATACATCCCGGGGATATCGGTGACAGACTGGGCTGCACCCCTGTCGTGAGACAGCGTAAATAGGGACAGATTGCCGTTCGCTGGAAAAAGGTGTTGAAGCCCAATGATAATGTCCCCTTGAGCGCCCAATAGAAATGTCCCCTACTCTGAGGCTCCGAAGGAGGAGCCGAGAGTGGGAAGGACATGGATGAGTGCCAAGGAGTTGAGGCGCGGCGAAGTGCTGAGCCGAGTGAAACGAGGAGAACTGAAGTTGACCGAAGCCGCCGAGCTGCTGGAGGTCAGCTACCGCCATGCGAAGCGTCTGAAGAAGCGTTACCGTGCGGGCGGGGCCAAGGCTTTGGTGCACGGTAACGTCGGCCGTGCTTCGAACCGAGCCGATCAGAAGCGACGCCAGCAGGTTCTCGAGTTGGTGCGCGAGAACTATGCGGGCGAGGGGCACGAGCGCTTCGGGCCGACGCTGGCGTCGGAACATCTGGCAGCCGACCACGGCCTGGAAGTGCCGCGCGAAACACTGCGGCGCTGGATGCTCGCCGCGGGTCTGTGGAGCCGCCGTCGCAAGCGCCAACCGCATCGCACCCGGCGCCAACGCAAAGCGCACTTCGGCGAGCTGATTCAACTCGACGGTTCGCACCACCACTGGCTGGAAGAACGCGGCCCGAAAGCCTGTCTGATGAACTTCGTCGATGACGCGACCGGTGTGGCGCTGTGCCGTTTCTCGGACCAGGAAACGACCTGGGCCGCGGCCGATCTGCTCGCAGCCTGGGTGCGTCAACACGGCGTTCCCAAGGTGTTGTACTGCGACTGGAAAAACGTCTACCAGCGCCAGCCGACGTCGCGGGAAGCGCTGGCAGGCATCAAGCCCGAGACGCAGTTCGGGCGCATGTGTGCCAAGCTCGGCATTACGATCATGGCGGCTTCCTCGCCGCAAGCCAAGGGCCGAGTGGAGCGCCATCACGGCACGCACCAAGACCGCCTGATCAAGAAGATGCGGCTGCGCGGGATCGTCGAGTACGAGGCGGCGAACCGTTATCTCGACGAGGAGTACCTGGCCGAGCACAACGAGCGCTTCGCCTGTGAGCCGGCGGCGGCAGCGGACTTTCACCAGGCGCTCCCCCGCGGCACCGAGCTGCGAGGGGTGTTCTGTTGCGAGTACGAACGGGTGGTGAGCAACGACCGGGTGGTGCGTTTCGAGAATCGTTGTTTGCAGTTGAAGCCGAAACGCAACCAGGGCGTGGGGGCGGGGGCACGGGTGACGGTCCAACAGTGGCGCGATGAGAGCTTGCAGGTGAGGTTTGACGGGCACGAGATCGAGCACGACGTGATCGCCACGCCGACGCCACAGCTGCGGACGAAGCCAGCACCACAGCAGCGTCCGGGGGGCGGGCGCAAGCCGGCGGCGGACCACCCCTGGCGGCGAGCTGTGTTACGGAAAAAACGGGCTGCGAATACATAAGAGGGCTGTGGAAATGCCGGGTCGGATGGAAAGCGTGGAAAATCTCTCGAGGCAGCAGTACCGGGTTCGAGGAGCGGTGGATGGTTTTCCACCCTTCCCACCGCCCCTTGGAAATCGCTACGCGATTCCCACAGTTCCACAGCCCCGACGACGACGATATCTCTCCTACGAACAAGAAACACAAGGGGACACTTCTATCGAGCTACCGAGGGGGACATTTCTATTGGGCGTTGACACGTTCGCTGGAAAAAGGTTTCCAGCGCCGTCCTTTTCTCCGATACTATAACCGGCCGGGGAAGCGGAGGCGGGCTCTGCTGGGGAGCAACCCGCCAAGGAATACCCGGCCGCAGACTCATCGAAACGATGAGGGCGGGGTGTGCGCCTACTCAGGCCGCATCCCGCCTTGTGCTGCGCCATCGGATCGATAGATCTGCTCATGCCTTACGAAAACTCAGGCGGCGTCAGCCGCCTCTTCCCACAGCCGCTCATACTCTTGCGGCGGCCGGTAGCCCAGCGACGAATGCAATCGTGTGCGATTGTATTCCTGCTCAATATAAGCCCCGATCGCGGCCTGCGCCTGGGCCAAGTCGCGATAACGGTTCATCGCCACTTCCTCGCTCTTGAGCGTCTTCATGAAGCTCTCGGCGCGCGCATTGTCATAGAGGTTGCCGCGGCGGCTCATCGACAGCAGCACGCCGCGACTCTCCAACAGTTACACATACGCGCGCGAGGTGTACTGCACCCCTTGGTCGGAATGATGCACCAGCCCCGGCCCGGCCTGCCGGCTCGCCAGCGCTTGCCGCAGCGCCGCCAGCGTCAGCTTCGTCTCTAGCGTCTCGCCCAACTCCCACCCGATCGCCCGCCGCGAGAACGCGTCCAGCACCACCGCCAGATACACGAACGTCTCTCGTAACCGGATGTAGGTGAGGTCGGCCACCCAGAGTTGATCCACCCCATCCACTTGCAGCCGCTGCGCCAAGTTCGGATAGACGGGCAGGAACGGCGATGTCTCGGTCGTCAGCACGAAACGCCGCTTCTTCACCGCCAGCAGGTTGTCCTCGCGCAACAGCCGCAACACCTTCTTGTGATTCACCACGAAGCCCTGTCGCCGCAGCTCGGCCCCCACGCGGCGGTAGCCGTAGCGGCGGTTTTGCAAGGCGATGCGCTGGATGCGGTCGCGCATCTCCACCTCGCACGCGGCCGGCGACCGCTCGGCGAAACGGCGATAGAACCCCGCGCGACTCACTCGTCCGAGCTCGCAGAGCGGTTCGACGCCGAGAGGGCCTTGGGCGTGGATCTGGTCGATGACGGAGTCGATCCGCTCGCGCCAGGCGCGTCGAGGCCCGGGGTCGCGAGGTCCACAGCGCGCCAGGCTCGTTCGAAAAAATCCAGTTCGGCGGTTTGCTTGCCCAGCAGCCGTTCGAGCTCGATGATGCGTTCGTCGCGTGGATCGCGAGGCGGCTTGGGTGGCGGCCCTTTCCCGGCCGGTGGGCGTCCGCGGCGGCGGCTCAACCCACCCACGCCCTCGCTCCGATAGGCGTCGCGCCAACGATACAGCACGGCGCGCTTGACCGCCAACTCGCGGCTCAGCGCGGTGGGGCTCTCGCCAGCCAGCAGCCGCCGCGCCGCCCCTTGTTTGAACTCCACCGAGAACACCCGTGGCTTGCGCCCTGTGGGACTCTCCATTGCGGACTCCTTTCCATTCGCTGAAAAGTGTCCCTCTTTCTACTGTCTCATCTCGGGGGTTCACTCCAGTCAGCGAATTGCGGGCATATCGGTGACACGGGCATATCGGTGACGGGCATATCGGTGACAGTCACCGAGGGGAGGCATTGTGCGTTTGAGAGGGGTTGCCTAGCCCGCGAGGGCGCGGTCGAGATCGGCCTCGACGTCTTCCACTGCCTCGATACCGACCGACAGCCGTAGCAGATTCTCGCGGATACCTAACCGCTCCCGCTGCTTCGGCGCCAGGTCGCGATGGGAACTCATAACCGGGTAGAGCACCAGTGTGTGCACGTCGCCCAGCGTCGTGGCCCCCACGACGAGCTGCAAGGCGTCGATGAAGCGGAAGATGTCGGGCTGCTTGGCGTCCTTGATCTCGAAACTAACCACCGCGCCGTAGAGGCCGTCGGGCAGCAGACGTTTGACGGCCGCCGCGTCGGGGTGGCGCGGGTCTCCGGGGAAGTAAACTTTCTCGACGCGCGGATGCCCGCTCAGCCAGGCGGCCACGCGGCACGCGTTGCGGCATTGGCGTTCCATGCGCAGTGGCAGCGTCTTGATGCCGCGCATCGCCAGATAGGCTTCGAACGGACCGAGGTTCGGGCCGAGCGTGCGCGTCAGGGCCTGCAATACCGCGCGGTGTTCGTCGCGCGCCACGACTACACCGCCCAGGACGTCCCCGTGCCCGGACAGGAACTTGGTGGCGCTGTGAATCACGAAATCGGCGCCCAGTTTCATGGGCTGCATCAGCACGGGCGTCGTGAAGGTGGCGTCGACAATCACCAGTGCGCCGTGGCGGTGGGCGATCTCGGTGACCTTGTCGATCTCGGGCACCCGCAACAGCGGGTTTGACATGGTTTCCACCAGCACGCAGGCGGGCTTCGCCTCGGCGACCGCGGCCTCGAAGGCCTGCAAGTCGCAGGGGTCGGCAAAACTCACGTCGACGCCCCCTGGCTCGAGCACGTTCATCAGCAGCGTGAACGTCTGTCCGTAGAGCACGTTCGCCGCGACAATCGACTTGCGGCGGTCGGTGATGGCGGCCAGCAGAGCCAAATGCAGCGCGGCCATGCCTGAGGACGTCGCCACGGCCAGGTCGCCGCCTTCGAGTGTCGCCACCAACTCTTCCAGCGCGGCGGTGGTCGGGTTGCCGTAACGCGAGTAGCCGTGGCCGGCGGCCTCGTCTTTGAAGACCCGGTCGAGGTCCTCGACGCGCTCGTAGTAGTAGCTCGACGCCCCATAGATCGGCGTCGTCGCCGGGATGTATTCGCCCGGTTTCTTGCGATCGCCCGCATGAACGGCTAGGGTGTCGAGCTTCATGAGGTGGACCTGCGGCGCAACGAGACCAACAGTCTCGATTATAGACGGTCACATCAGGCGAGCAGATTCGCGGGATATGAGGATCTGTAACAAACAATGCTCGATTCGATGCTGATTCATGCGAGGCGAGGCACACCAGACACACCAGGTCCTCCCGACCCCTGCGCTACAATAAGCACGAGGGTTTCCCTCCCCGGCTCACCTCGGTCCCACCATGCTTGACAACCTACTGGCGAAGGTTTTCGGTACGAAGCACGAGCGCGAAACCAAGCGGATTTCGCCTATGATGGCGGCGATTAGCGACCGCGAGCCGGAGGTCGAGAAGCTCTCTGACGAGCAATTGGCCGCCAAGACCGCCGAGTTCAAGCAGCGCATCGAGCAAGGCGAGCCGCTCGACGACCTGCTGATCGAGGCCTTCGCCGTCTGCCGCGAAGCGGGCCGCCGGGTACTTTCGATGCGGCACTTCGACGTGCAGTTGATCGGCGGCGTTGTGCTGCACGAGGGCAAGATCGCCGAGATGAAGACCGGCGAGGGCAAGACGCTCGTGGCGACTCTGCCGGCCTACCTCAACGCTCTGTCGGGCAAGGGCGTACACGTCGTCACTGTCAACGACTACCTGGCGCGGCGCGACTCGGAGTGGATGGGTAAGCTCTACCACTTCCTCGGTCTCACCACCGGCGTGATCGTTCACGATCTCAACGAGCAAGAACGGCGCGCGAGCTACGGTTCCGACATCACCTACGGAACCAACAACGAGTTCGGGTTCGACTATCTGCGCGACAACATGAAGTTCGACCTCGCCGATTGCGTGCAGCACGGGCACAACTTCGCGATCGTTGACGAGGTGGACTCGATCTTGATCGACGAGGCGCGGACGCCGCTGATCATCTCCGGTCCGAGCGAAGAGTCGACCGACAAGTACTACAAAGTCAACCGCGCCATCCCCAAACTCGATCGAGGCGAGGTCATCGAGGGCGACGAGCCGCGCGACAAGACCTATACCGGCGACTTCATTATCGAAGAGAAACACCGCACGGCCTGGCTGACCGAGCAGGGCGAGGCGAAGGTCGAGAAGGCCCTCAGCATCAGCAACATCAACGAACTGACCAACTACGAGCTGAAGCATTGCGTCGAGCAGGCGCTCAAGGCCCAGACGCTGTTCCAGCGCGACAAGGACTACGTGGTCAAAGACGGCCAAGTGGTCATCGTCGATGAGTTCACGGGGCGCCTCATGCCGGGGCGGCGCTGGAGCGACGGACTCCACCAAGCGGTCGAGGCCAAGGAACGCGTCAAGATCGAGCGCGAGAACCAGACGCTCGCCACCATCACCTTCCAGAACTACTTCCGCATGTACACGAAGCTGTCCGGCATGACCGGCACGGCTGATACCGAGGCGGCCGAGTTCGGCAAGATCTACAAGCTCGATGTGGTCGTCATCCCGACCAACCGGGATCTGATCCGCAAAGAGCACGCCGACATGGTCTACCGGACCGAGGACGAGAAGTTCCGCAACGCCGCGAACGAGATCAAGGAACTACACGAGTCGGGGCAGCCCGTGCTGGTGGGCACGATCTCGATCGAGAAGTCCGAGACACTCTCGCGCACCTTGAAGAAGAAGGGTGTCAAGCATGAGGTCTTGAACGCCAAGCAGCACGACCGCGAGGCGATGATCGTCGCGCAGGCGGGCCGCAAGGGGGCGGTAACGGTCTCGACGAATATGGCCGGCCGCGGTACCGATATTCTGCTCGGCGGCAATCCCGAGTACCTGGCTCGCGAGGCCATGCGCAAGCAAGGCCGCAACCCCGACCTGATGACTCGGGAGGAGTGGGCCGCCGAGTTGAAGACGTTCAAGGAGCAAACGGATAAAGAGCACGACGAGGTCATCGCACTGGGCGGGTTGCACATTGTCGGCACCGAGCGGCACGAGGCCCGGCGCATCGACAACCAGCTTCGTGGCCGAGCCGGCCGCCAGGGCGACCCCGGCGAGTCGCGCTTCTTCCTCTCGCTCCAGGACGACTTGTTGCGCATCTTCGGCGGCGAGAAGGTGCAAAACCTGATGCTGCGGCTGGGCATGGAAGAAGACATGCCCATTGAGTCGAAACTCATCACCAACCGCATTGAGAAGGCGCAGCAAGCCGTCGAGGCGCAGAATTTCGAAGCGCGCGGGCACCTCGTTAAGTACGACGACGTCATGAACAAGCAGCGCGAGGCCGTCTACGGCATGCGCCGCAAGCTGCTCGAGGGGCGTGATCAGAAGGAATACCTTGTTGGGCTGGTTGAGGACCTCGTGCGGGGTGCCGTCATGGCGCGCTGCCCCGAGAAGACCCATCCCGATACCTGGGACCTGGCCGGTTTGCGGACGGACGTCGCCAACCAGTTCGGCCAGACGATCGATAATGTCGCGATCAACTCTACCGATCGGGAGGAGATCGGCGAGCACATCACCGAGTTCCTGACAGCCCAGTACAACGAGAAAGCGCAGCAGATGGGCACGGAGCGGTTGCGCTACTCCGAGCGCATGATCATGCTGCAGCTTCTCGACGCGCAGTGGAAAGACCATCTGCTCTCGATGGACCACCTCAAGGAGGGCATCGGTCTGCGCGGCTACGGCCAGCGCGATCCGCTCGTCGAGTACAAGAAGGAATCGTTCGAGCTCTTCCAGGCCATGATGGATCGCTTCGAGGAAGAGGCGATCAAGTTCCTCTTCCACCTGCGGCCAGCGGCTGGTGGGCCTCCGTCGGACGAGGCCTCCCGTCCGGTGATGACCCCGGCAGGCCCGACCGACGGCGACGAAGGCGAGATGGTGCCGGTCGGCGTCGGCGCCGGAGAGGATAGCATCGAGGAGTTCACTCGCGATATCCGCCGCAAGAAGAAGAAAGAACTGGCGCAGGTGCAGATGGCCGGTGCCGGCTCGTCACGAGCGGAGGTCAAGCAGGTGGTCCGCGGCAAGAAGGTTGGGCGCAACGACCCCTGCCCCTGCGGTAGTGGCAAGAAGTACAAGAAGTGCTGCGGCCGCGGGTCATAGACCGATTCGCGATCGAGGCTGCGCCCGGCAGTTCCCTTAGTCGCGGTGCGTGATTCTCCAGCCACTCGCATGGTCCCAGGAAGGGAACCTTTCGACGCCCGGCCGTGCAGAGTTTCCCAGGACACAGCCACCATCGATGACACCAATCAGGGCCCTCAGTTTATTCCCCACCCTTGTTCTTCTAGGATGCGTGCTCGAGGGCACCGCCACGGCCGAACTCCTCCCCGAAGCTCTCGGCGCGTTCGAGCGCACGAGCCTGGAGCCGTTCCAGCCTCCCCAGGCGAATTTGTTCGCTGAACTGGGCCTGGAGGAAGCGGAACAGGGCCGGTACTTGACGGCCCAGGGCGAAGCGCTGAAGTTGGCCGCCTATCGCTTTCAAGACTCGACTGGCGCTTTCGCCGGCTATCAGTGGCTACGGCCCGAGGGGGGTGAACTGGTCCCCTACGGACAGCAGGCGTTGCGTCAAGGCAACGTCACGACCATCCGTTTCGGCAGCTATGTCGTCCGAATGGAAGGCCCGGAGGCCGATGACGAGCACGTTGAGGCGATGCTCGCTTTCCTGCCGCGCGTGACCCTGTCCGCCCGGCCCCCGGTTCTGAAGTACGTTCCGACCGACCAGCTCATCCCGTACTCGGGGCGATACATTCTCGGTCCGGTGTCGCTCGAGGAAGTGGCACCGGAGGTTCCTCCCTCGGTGGCTGCCTTTCATTTCGGCACCGAAGGGCAGTATGTCCTCTATGACACGCCGTCAGGACAGCTCAGAATGATTCTCTTCAGCTATCCGTCGCCGCAGATCGCCCAGGGGCAGATCGGCCCCTTCAACGAACTCGCGCAGATCACGGCAAAGCGTGCCGGCCCGCTCATCGCCGCGGTCATTTCATCGCCCTCAGCCGACGAGACACAGCGCTTGCTCTCCCGGGTGCGCTATGCCGCTGAGGTCACCGAGACTCACCGTACGCGTCACCGCTATGACGACTTGTCGGTACTGCTACTCGACATCATTTTCTTTTGCATCGCCCTGGCCGTACTGATGATCGTCGGCGGCGGGATCGTGGCCGGCTCGCGCTTCGTGGCCCGGCGGTATGCTCCCAACTCGATTCTCGGCGCCTCGGACGAGACCGCCATGGTCCGTCTCGATATCAACCGGCGCTGACCGAGTTGATCCCGATGGAGCGCGCCGCGCCGGCGTCGCCCGGATTCCATGGTGCCGCCCGTGATCCCAATATGCACTTGACAATATATGTCTCTTAGAGCATGATAAGACTTGAGTTGGCAGGTTCTTCTCGATGACGAACTCGTGCGCGAGTTGGTAACTTTTGCGCCGTCGGTCAGGGTCGAGTTGCTCGCTCATGCGGCACTGCTCGAGCAGTTTGGACCGAACTTGGGGCGACCCCGCGCCGATTCGTTGAAAGGGTCGCGTTACGCCAACATGAAGGAGTTGCGCTTCGACGCGGCGCAGGGCGTTTGGCGGGTCGCCTTCGCGTTCGATCCCGAGCGGCGGGCCGTCCTGCTTGTTGCCGCCGATAAGACTGGAATCAGCCAGCGCCGTTTCTATAAACACCTGATTGCTATTGCGGACAAGCGCTTCGATGCGCACCTGGCCCGCATCAAAGAGAAAGAAGACAAATCATGAGTGTGAAATTGCAAGAGATCCTCGACGAGTTGCCGCAAGACGAGCGGCGAGCCGTCGCCGCCCGCGCGCAGGAACTCGTGGCCGAAGAGATGTCGCTGCGGGATCTTCGGCAGGCCCACCAACTGACCCAAGAGCGAGTGGCGGAGTCCCTCGGTATCGGGCAAGAAGGCGTCTCGCGGCTCGAAAAACGTACCGACCTATTGCTGTCGACGCTGCGAGGCTACGTCGAAGCCATGGGCGGCCGTCTGCGGCTCATCGCTGACTTCCCAGATCGACCACCCGTGATTGTGACAGGCCTCGCAGACATGGAGACAGGCGGACCCGCGACCGGTCGCAGCAACACAGCCAAATAGCGGCACTACGTGGATCGGTTCAGATCCGCTAGCCAAAGTAGCCCGAGCCCTCCGCCAAGTGGGCGCGGCAAACGTCGTCATTGAGCTCGATGCCGAGACCCGGCTTGTCGGTCATATCGAGGTAGCCGTCTTTGAAGACCTTGCCGCTATCGGTTTGGATGATGTCGTCCCAGTAGCCCAGCTCGACGCTGTCGGATTCGAGCGTGACGAACGAGCGGATCGCCGCGCAGGCGTGTCCGTTAGCGACCGTGCCGACCGGCGTGCACATGTTGTGGCAAGCCATGGTGATGTAGTAGAGGTCCGCCCAGTCGGCGATCTTCTTGGTCTCGAGCAAGCCGCCGACTTTTTGCGGGTCGGGTTGGATGATATCGCACGACTGCTTCTCGATGAAGTCGCGGAAGGTGTGGCGGGTGTAGAGGTTCTCGCCCGTGGCGGTCGGGACCGGGCAGTCGCGGGTGAAGCGCGCCATGGCGTCGGCGTTCTGCGGCGGGACGGGGTCTTCGATGAACCACAGGTTGAGGTGTTCGGTCATGCGCGCGAACTTCATCGAGTCGCCCATGTTGTAGTTGAAGTGCAGGTCGATCGCCAGCGGGTAGTGCGGCCCGAGTTCGAGGCGGATCGCTTCGAGGATCTTCACCCACTGCTCCATCTCGACGGTGCTGATCGAGCGGTTCCACATCTCGCCGCGGTACTGGTAGGGCTGCCCGGCGAGCTGCTGCGCGCGGCTCTCCCAATCGAGGTCGAACTTGGTGGCTTTGAATCCGTACTCGACTGACTTCTGCGCTTCCGCGACCCAGGCCGCCGGGTCGGCGGTCTTCGGCGAGCCCGTGTCGTGATAGATCAGCAGCTTGTCGCGGAACTTGCCGCCCAGCAGCACGTAGGTGGAGACTTTCAGGATCTTGCCCGCCAAGTCCCACAAAGCGATTTCAATGCCTGAGATAGCCGAGGGTACCGAGCCGGTCCAGGAGCCGTGGCCCAGCTTGGCCTCGGACATTTTCTGGAACAGGTAGTCGACCTGCAGGGGATCTTCACCGACGACGGTATCTTCCAGCGCGCGGATGTGGTCGAGAATGCCGTCACGATTGAACGCCTCGCCAATGCCGTAGAGACCCGTGTCCGTCTCGACCTTCACCAAGTGTGCCGGGTATTTGATCATCACCGAGGCGGTCTTGACACCCGTGATCTTCACCTTGCCGAATTCGCTTTCCGCGCTCGGCATGGCCTTGAGGATCTGCGAGCACTCGGGGAGAAAGCCGGTCGCCGCAGCGGCGGCTGCTGTCGTCAAGAAGGCTCGTCGTTTCATCGTGGCAGTCCTTTCCTGTTGGGGCTTTCCTGTTGGCTCTGCAGCACGATGCTAGCAAAGGCACCAAATCCGCGGTACCCGGATCGGGCTTGGCCGCGACGAGTCAGCGGACGAGTTCCCAGCTGCCGCGGCCGGCTGTGAGGCCCGTGGCACTGGCGTGCTCGTCGTACACCCTCTCCATCTCCTCGATCGAGTCGAAGTAGCCGACGATGAACGCCGCGCTGAACGTGTCACCGGGCTCGACGCGTCCCGGGCCGAACTCCTCGATCAGGCAGATGTATCCACGTTGGTGGCACCAACCTTCGTAGACGATCGCGGGATCGAGCGTCATGCCCGCCAGCCAGGGGCCGTCGCGGCCCGTGTCGGGGTCGCGCAGGTGGTAGGCGCGGATGAATCGCGGCGGTGCTTGGCCGCGCCCGCGGCGATAGTGGAACTTGGCCTCGGGCGGGAAGTCGTCGAAGAACTCGGACGAGGGAATGCGGCCCACGTAGCTCAGGTAGATTTCGCTGAAGATGTCACCGCGCTCGTGGCGGATGTGGCCGGGCATGTCGATGCGCAGGAACATTTCGTCGGAGGCGTTCTTGGCGGTGATCTTTTGGCTCGAAACGAAGTAGCGCTTGCCTGCCGGGAAGACGATCGTCTGCTCCCACCGCGAGCCGGTGTTCTTGCCAGGTGCGGCCAGGTGGTAGTCAAACGACATCCGCACGGACACGAAGTCGTCGCCCTGGGTGACGGCGGGGTCCATCTGCTTGGCCTGCGTGCAGATTTGAGGCCCCTCCACCATGCGCTTGGCGATCGAGCCGTGGACGAGGTTGTTGAACTCGTAGGCCAGCCGCGGGTCAAGCTGGCCGCGGTAGGCTTCATCGCTGCCCGCCTCAAGGATGAAGTCGGCGATGTCGAGTCCAAAGCCGGCATCGCGGAAGCCGGTTTGCTTGTCAAGGAAGGTTTGGCGGTAGACGCCGCTGACGTAGCCGCGCTTGCGGATACCGGCTTCGAGAGTTGAAGAAGCGATCAGGACCTGATCGTCAGTTTCGGTGATTGTGAATTCAGGCGCGGGGGGCGGCGGGGGTGGTCCGCAGGCGGCGGTCAGCAGCAGCAGAGAGAGCATGCTCGGCTGCAGAAAACGTTTCGGCATGTCGCCTACGGTAGCACTGCCGTGCCAAGCGGTTGGAGGAGGCTGAAGCCGACGACGGAAGCCCGTTGAAACGGGCTCAGGATGTGTAGTGTGGGGTTCAGCCACCGGCCGTAAACGACCGGCCTACAACCCGACTACGTCGGGTAGCCGCATGAACGCGGCTGGTTTGGCCCATTCCTCCCTCGACCAACCGGCGAGCGGCGATGTCAGAGGTAGGACACGAACCCAGAAGCTGCTGCCGGCACCTCTAAGTCTTGGGTTTTCGAGGACGACCCTTAGGCCACCCTCCCAGTTTGGCCCACTCCCGCAGCTGCTTCTTGGAGTGCTTAGCCGCCCTGGCTTCCCCCCCCTTCCGCCCAGCCTCGGAGACTGTCATAGGCTTTGTCGCCTTTCGCTCGTCCATGTAATTATCATACTTAGCCCCAATTATAAAATCAAGCGCCTAGACCGAGCTCGAGGTGCCTGCCGCCGGTGCGAAACCGGCAAAAGGGGGTGTTGAAGCCCAATGATAATGTCCCCTTGAGCGCCCAATAGAAATGTCCCCTACTCTGAGGCTCCGAAGGAGGAGCCGAGAGTGGGAAGGACATGGATGAGTGCCAAGGAGTTGAGGCGCGGCGAAGTGCTGAGCCGAGTGAAACGAGGGGAACTGAAGTTGACCGAAGCCGCCGAGCTGCTGGAGGTCAGCTACCGCCATGCGAAGCGTCTGAAGAAGCGTTACCGTGCGGGCGGGGCCAAGGCTTTGGTGCACGGTAACGTCGGCCGTGCTTCGAACCGAGCCGATCAGAAGCGACGCCAGCAGGTTCTCGAGTTGGTGCGCGAGAACTATGCGGGCGAGGGGCACGAGCGCTTCGGGCCGACGCTGGCGTCGGAACATCTGGCAGCCGACCACGGCCTGGAAGTGCCGCGCGAAACACTGCGGCGCTGGATGCTCGCCGCGGGTCTGTGGAGCCGCCGTCGCAAGCGCCAACCGCATCGCACCCGGCGCCAACGCAAAGCGCACTTCGGCGAGCTGATTCAACTCGACGGTTCGCACCACCACTGGCTGGAAGAACGCGGCCCGAAAGCCTGTCTGATGAACTTCGTCGATGACGCGACCGATGTGGCGCTGTGCCGTTTCTCGGACCAGGAAACGACCTGGGCCGCGGCCGATCTGCTCGCAGCCTGGGTACGTCAACACGGCGTTCCCAAGGCGTTGTACTGCGACTGGAAAAACGTCTACCAGCGCCAGCCGACGTCGCGGGAAGCGCTGGCAGGCATCAAGCCCGAGACGCAGTTCGGGCGCATGTGTGCCAAGCTCGGCATTACGATCATGGCGGCTTCCTCGCCGCAAGCCAAGGGCCGAGTGGAGCGCCATCACGGCACGCACCAAGACCGCCTGATCAAGAAGATGCGGCTGCGCGGGATCGTCGAGTACGAGGCGGCGAACCGTTATCTCGACGAGGAGTACCTGGCCGAGCACAACGAGCGCTTCGCCTGTGAGCCGGCGGCGGCAGCGGACTTTCACCAGGCGCTCCCCCGCGGCACCGAGCTGCGAGGGGTGTTCTGTTGCGAGTACGAACGGGTGGTGAGCAACGACCGGGTGGTGCGTTTCGAGAATCGTTGTTTGCAGTTGAAGCCGAAACGCAACCAGGGCGTGGGGGCGGGGGCACGGGTGACGGTCCAACAGTGGCGCGATGAGAGCTTGCAGGTGAGGTTTGACGGGCACGAGATCGAGCACGACGTGATCGCCACGCCGACGCCACAGCTGCGGACTAAGCCAGCACCACAGCAGCGTCCGGGGGGCGGGCGCAAGCCGGCGGCGGACCACCCCTGGCGGCGAGCTGTGTTACGGAAAAAACGGGCTGCGAATACATAAGAGGGCTGTGGAAATGCCGGGTCGGATGGAAAGCGTGGAAAATCTCTCGAGGCAGCAGTACCGGGTTCGAGGAGCGGTGGATGGTTTTCCACCCTTCCCACCGCCCCTTGGAAATCGCTACGCGATTCCCACAGTTCCACAGCCCCGACGACGACGATATCTCTCCTACGAACAAGAAACACAAGGGGACATTTCTATTGGGCGTTGACAAACCGGCAAAAGTGGGTTGACAGGATCGTAAGATTATGATAACATTGTATTTATAAATACTTATCGTTAAGTATTTACTCTTCTCGAACAAAACAAGGAGGTAGAAACAAATGCAAAAATCACAGATCAAGACTTTTCTTAGCAACCTCAATCCTGGTCACGAAGTAGCGTGCTTGACAGATCCATAAAATCCGCCAAGAGGAAACTGTGAAATTGGAACTGTTGTGCGGTGCAATCAGAAATGGCTGAGAATCAAATTTCTCGATCGCGAACAGTAGTTTTACTATGGCGGTTCAGCAAGGACAGGCGAAGGAACACTTCGTCCTGTCAGCAAAAAAATCAGGGCAGAAGTTATAACCCGCATTTTCAATTTGATGTTTGACATCCCGACCTTCCAGCGGCCTTGAGCGTCTTTATTCATAGGGGCTAGAGCCCGATGAGGACGCCATGGAGGCCAACACCCAATGGGTGAAAAACAAACCAAGCCATTCCAGCTAAGTTTCAATGGACTTCTCAAAGTCGATTTCCAGGGATCGCACGTCACTTCCGACGGTGGCCTGATTTTGGTTCGCGAACTGGACGAACGGCTCGGTCTCGGAGAACTGATTGACGAGCATCTCAGCGACTCCCGGCAAGGCACAAACAAGCAGTTCACGCTCGCTGATCTGTTGCGGCAGTCGGTTTACAGCCGACTCGCCGGCTACGAGGACCTCAACGACGCCGAGCGGGTTTCGATCGATCCGACGTTTCGGCTGATCGGTTCGCAGAAGATCTGGGATCGCGGTGCGGCCTTGACCTCGACGCTGCACGGCTTCGAGACGGAGATGCTGGCGAGCGAAGAGAACCTGCTGGGGCTGATGGCGCTGAACCGAGAGCTGGTCGGGCAAGCGGAAGCGTTCGACGACGCCGAGCGGGTCGTTCTGGACCTGGACTCCACCGAGAGTCCGGTCCATGGCCAACAGGAAGGCAGTGCCTACAACGGACACTTCGAGTCGGTCTGCTACCACCCGTTGCTTTTGTTCAACGGTCATGGTGATTGCCTCGCTGCCAAGCTGCGTCCAGGCAACGTGCACAGCGCCGAGGACTGGGATGAGCTCTTGTTGCCGGAGATCGAGCGCCAACAGGCTGCGGGCAAGCAGGTCGCCTTCCGGGGCGATGCGGCCTTTGCGAAGCCGGAAGTTTATGAGGCTTCGGAGGAACGCGGAGTACAGTACGCCATTCGCATTCCGGCCAACAAGAGCTTGGAGCTGGAGATCGAAGACATCCTGTTTCGCCCGCCGGGAAGGCCTTCCCGCAAGCCCTTGGTGCGCTACAAGAGTTTTCGCTATCAGGCGGAGAGTTGGTCGCAGGCGAGGCGGATCGTCGCTAAGGTCGAGCATCACCAGGGCGAGCTGTTCCCGCGCGTCGGATTCATCGTGACGAGCATGAGCTTGCCGAGCCGCTCGGTGGTGCGCTTCTACAACAAGCGCGGCACGGCGGAACAGTGGATCAAGGAAGGCAAGCAGGCGACGCACTGGACGCGATTGTCGTGCCATCGATTTCGGGCCAACGAAGTGCGGTTGCAACTGAGCGTGCTGGCCTACAACCTGGGCAATCTTTGGCGGCGGCTGGGGCTTCCGCAGCGAATCAAGAGTTGGTCGCTGACGAGCTTGCAACACAGGTTGATGAAGACCGGCGGTCGGCTGGTCAAGCACGCGCGGTATTACTGGCTCTTATTGGCGGAGGGACATCTGAATCGGCGGCTGTTCGGCGACATGCTGCACAAGATCTGGGCGCTGCCGCTGCCGAGTGGGTAGCATTGCCGGAGTGAGGATCAACAGCTTTTGGCTCCAAAAGGTTTCGCAAGGAGCAGTGTCGGCCGGAGCGCCGTTCAAGCCGCTCAATCAACGACTGTGAGCGGTCGAACCAGCTCTGGCGACTACCAGCAGAGGTGATGTGCAGGGTTCAGCGTGAAAGGACGTGCTGTTCGGAGCGGAGCGGGTGTATACTGTGGCCGTGCCAGGGCCAAAATGGAAATCCTGGCTCAGACCACGGTGTCAGTTGGAAAGTCTTTCGCCAAGCGCCTGATAGCGTGTTGGGGATCGGCGGCAAATGGAGCTATACGAGGAGTCACTTCATCCAGCAGCTCGGAGGATTTGACGAAGACGAGTACTTTCCCACTACTGTCCCAACGTCGATTCGTAGAGACTCTGTAAGTCACGATTTCACAGCGTGATAGGGTTGATTTCGAGGCAAATCGATTTGAACGCCATCGGCGGCCTGCCTGGCTGTACGATGCTGGTCATGCATGTCGGACGGACCGTTTTCTCGCAGCTGATGGATTTGTTCCCCTTGGTTGAGTTCCGCCGTTGCGTCGAGCGCTACCGGGGAAATCACAAGATCCAGCACTTTTCTTGTCTCGACCAGTTCCTGTGTCTCGCTTTCGCCCAACTCACCTCGCGCGAGAGTCTGCGCGATATCGAAGTTTGTCTCCGCGCCGTACAACCACGGCTCTACCATATGGGCTTTCGCGGCAACATCTCCCGCAATACGCTGGCGAATGCCAACTTGAAACGCGACTGGCGCATCTACGCCGATGTCGCTCAGGTCCTCATCCGCCAAGCCCGGCAACTCTACTCCCACTAAGATCTGGGGCTGGAATTGGAGCAGACAGCCTACGCCCTGGACTCCACCACCATCGATCTGTGCTTGTCCTTGTTTCCGTGGGCTCCCTTCCAACGCACGAAAGCAGCTATAAAGCGGCAGCACCTTGCCGACACCCGGCAGATTGGCACTGAGGCTCTATCGCCAAGGAAGATTGCCGGTTCGTGCCTTACAACGGCCAACGGGATCGTAAAGGCACTCAACCTGGCGCGCGCGATCTGTCCTAGTTGCCGTGCATTTGCGTTTGTGGAGCCATCTCAGTGGGGCGGGGCGTCGTACTCCTGCGGTCACTTCTCGCGGTACTCGGCCGCTGCCTGAAGTGATATGTCGGATTTTCCTATTCAGGGCTTCACCCCAACTTCCACGGCTTGCGGTACTCGTAGTGCAGGTACCCGTTGGCCTCGTCGCTGTTGGTGAACCGCTCATTCATGCGGTCCCAGACCAGATGCTGCCGGGTCTTGTAGGCGATGTTGGCGACGAGGGCGGTCGTCGAGGACCGGTGAGCCGTTTCAACGTCGCAGTTCGGCTTCTCGCGGCTCTTGATGCAGTCGAGGAAGTTGCGGATGTGGAAGCGGGTGTCGGCGCGGCCTTCCACTTGCCTCGCTTCCATCTGCGGCTCGAACGAGTCGCGAAACCCCTGGCGGCGCTCCCGGCCCTCGGGGAGCGGGTTGCCACCGGGAGACGGAACAGCGGCGTTTTTCTCCGGGATCACCTCATAGCCGTCGCCGTGAACGTAGACCGTCCCCTTGGTCCCACGCCATTCGGCGAGGAACGGCTTGCCCGCGCTGACCGGAGCGGCGTTGCAGCCGAAATCAGAAAACGTCACCAGCGTCGCGCCGGGAAACTGCCACAGCACCTCCATCGTGTCGACGGTCTGGCGGTTGTCCTCGACGGCGTACTTGCCGCCGATGGCGGTGACCGAAAGCGGCGCGTCCTGGCCGAGGCCCCATAGGATCAAGTCGAGGAAGTGGACGCCGTTGTCGGTCAACTGTCCGCCGGAGTAGTCGTAGAACCAGCGGAACTTGTAGCTGAAACGGTTTTCGTTGTACTTCACCGCCGGGGCGGGGCCGAGGTAGAGGTCCCAGTCGACGTCGGCCGGCGGCTCGGCGTCGCCCGGGCTGCCGATGCCGTGCGGATACTCGTTGCCGACGCGCGCGCAGCGGGCGACGGTGACGTGTCCGATGGCGCCCGAGCGGACGAAGTCGGCCGCTTCTTTGCAGTACGGCGCCGAGCGGCGGTGGATGCCGACCTGCACCACCCGTCGGCGCGCCGTGGCGGTTTCGACCATGCGGCGGCCTTCATGGATCGTGAGCGAGAGCGGCTTCTCGACATAGACGTCCTTGCCGGCGTTGCAGGCGTCGATCATCATCAGCGCGTGCCAGTGGTCGGGCGAGGCGATCACGACGGCATCGATGTCGGGCTTGGAGATGAGGTGGCGGTAGTCCTTGTAAAGCGTAGGGCTGGTGCCGGCGACTTCGGCGGCGTTCGCAAGGTAGTCGGAGCGGATGTCGCACATGGCGGCGATGTGCTGGTCGGCGTATTCCTTGGTGGCGCGCACGAGCGACGTGCCGCGGTTGCCGACGTCGATGAAACCGAGGCGGACACGGTCGTTGGCTCCACGGACTCGTTGGTAGGAGAGAGCGGTGAGAGTGGCGGCTTTGGCGAAGGTGCGGCGAGTAGTCATCGTGGGAATTGTAGTTCGTTTCTCGTGATAGGCTGAAGCGGGTCGGAGAGGGACTCATGATTGCAACGACTCGACGTGCGTTGTTTCGTCAGGCCGCCGCGGGGTTGAGCCTCGGCGTTTGCGCCTCCGCCGCAGGGTCTGCGAAGAGAGCTTCGCGGCAGGCCTCGGAGATGCTAGCGCTCATGAAGCGGCTGCGAGGCGTTCATAACTTCCTGACGACACCGTTCCTGGCCGACTACACGCTCGATGCCGAAGGCTTGCGCAAGAACGCCGCCTTCCATGCCAAGGCCGGCACGCCCGACATGACGATCGTGGTGGGCGGCGGGTTGGGCGAACTGTTCACGCTGAACGCGGACGAACAGGGAGCCATGGCGCGCGCGGCGGTGGCCGGCTCACAAGGGAAGATGCCGGTGGTCGTCGGCGCGGGCGGCGGATACCGGCTCGCGCTTGACATGACTCGCAACGCGGAGGACGCCGGGGCCGACGCGGTTCTGCTGTTCTCGCCGCCCTACGGATCGAGCGACGCCGAGGGCGCCTATCGGTATTTCAAGGCCGTCGCTGAATCGGTGAACACCGGCATCATCCTCTACCCGCGCGGCAAGGAGCCGCACTGGGCCGACACGATTCGCCGCCTGGCGGAGCTGCCCAACGTCATCGGCTTCAAGGACGCCAGCGGCGACATCAAGATCGGGCAGGCGCTGGGCTCGCTGATCCCCGACAACTTTCTGTGGATCGGCGAAAGCGAGACGCATTCGGCCAAGGCGATGCCGGCGGGCGCGCGTGCCTACACAACGGCGGTCGCGGTGTTCGTGCCGACGGCGTGCCGTGAGTTCTGGCGGCACGGCGTGGCGGGACGCGTCGATGAGATGAACGCGGTGCTGAAGGCCAAGATCGAGCCGGTGGTTGCGTTGCGGGGAGTCAAGCCCGGGTACGGCATCAGCGGAATCAAGGTAGGGCTGGAGGCTCTCGGGCGCGCGGGCGGGCCGGTGCGTCCGCCGGGCACACCGGTGGCGGAGGAAGATCGGGAGAAGATTGCCGAGATTGCGAGGCGGTACTCAGAGAGCGGTTGACGGCGTTTCTCGCAAAGGCGCAAAGCCGCCAAGGAAAAGCAAAGATATTCTTTGCGTGCTTGGCGTCTTTGCGTGAAATTTGGCTTCTTTGCCTTCTTAGCGAACCTTAGCGCCTTTGCGAGAAACCTCTGTCAGCGCTGCAATCAGGTGGTCGATCTCGTCAGACGTGTTGTAGTGCACCAGCCCTATCCGCACCATACCGCCGCTCTCCTCCACCCCCAACCGCTCGGTCACATTGAGGGCATAGTAATTCCCGTCCCATACGAAGAAGCCCCGTTCGCCAAGCTGCGCCGCCAAGTCTTGGGGGTGCACTCCCTCGAGGCGGATCGACACGGTCGGCGTGCGCCGGTCGAATGCCGCCGGGTCGCGGATCCCGTGGAACTCGACACCCGGGATTTCGAGCAGCCTCGGAATGAGTTGCCCGGCCAGATCCCTCTCGTATTGACTCACGGCGCTCAGGGCGTTGACGAGCGCTTGACGGCGGCCCGCCTGTCCCTGGGGCGGGGGCTCCGGACTATGGCGGCGGCCTAGCTCCTCCAGGTAATCGATGGCGGCGACGACTCCGGCCAAGCCCTCGTGGTTCTGCGTGCCGGTTTCCCAGCAGTCGGGGATCTCGTTCGGCGCGGGACGCACCTTGTAGGGACGTAGCCGCTTGAGGTGCTCAGCCTTTCCGTAGAGCACGCCGACGTGCGGTCCGAAGAATTTGTACGCCGAACAGGCCAGAAAATCGCAGTCGATGGCGCGGACGTCGATCGGCCCGTGCGGCGCGTAGTGGACCGCGTCGACGAAACTGAGCGCACCCGCCTCGTGCGCGGCCCTCGTGACGGCCGCGACGTCGTTGATCGTGCCCACGGCGTTCGAGGCATAGCCGACCGCCACCAGCTTGGTGCGCTCGTTGAGCAGGCTGTGCAGGTGGTCGAGGTTGAGCGTACAGTCTTCGAGGTGAAAGTCAACCGTGCGAACGATGGCACCCTGTTCCTCCAGCGCCTTCCAGGGAGCCACGTTGGCGTCGTGATCGAGTTGCGTCACGATGATCTCGTCGCCTGGTTGCAGGTTGCGGCCGATCGAGCGGCTCAGCGCGAAGGCCAACGTGGTCATGTTGGGTCCGAACGCGACTTCGCGGGCGTCGCAACCAAGCAGATCGGCCACGGCGGCGTGCGCGTCGGCCAACATCTGCTCGGTGCGCTGGGCGGTCAGGAACCCGCCGTGGGTATTGGCGTTGGCGTTGACGAGATAGTCATTGATCGCCTCAATGACGCGTTGCGGAACCTGGGTGCCGCCGGGCCCGTCGAGGAACACGGCGGGGTGGCCGTTGACTTCGAGATCAAGGGCCGGGAATTGAGAGCGGACCCAGTGTCTATCGAATGTGGGCATGGGCAGCCGTTGCGGTTGCCCATTCTATCAGGAGGCGTGTCTGGCCAAGGTGCAAAGAACCGTCAAGGGCGCTAAGAAAACCTGGACGTATCCTTTGCGTTCTTGGCGGTTTCTCGGCGGCTTTGCGAGAACCCTACAGAATCAAGCGGAAGATCTCGTTTCCCACTTGCTGGAAGGCCCCGAGGAGTTGCGAGGCATCGGGAGCAACGATCGTGCGACCCACCGGCACAGTGGAATCGAACACCGGCGACTGCGGGTCGTTCGACACCCGAAGAAGAAGGTCGACATCCAATGGCAGCGCAGGGGGTGCCGAGTTTCCACCAAGCCCGATACTGAAGATCTTGACCGGGACATTCGGGTCGTTGCGCGCTGCCACGGCAGCGTTGATGGTCAGGTTTGCGGACATCGTCCGAAGATTGTTGGCGGTGGTGTCGACCAAACCGTTCCCATTTTTTGGAAGAATGACGCGGCCGTCAACAGACAGAGTGTGCAAGTTAACTAGAGGTACTTCGGGAACACGATGACTAGGTTAGTGCTCCACTGAAATTGACACCCCGGGATGAAGTCAACTTGATCACCTGAGTACGGGGGTGGGCCGGCGTCGACTGTGGTCAGTCCCATAGTCCTTGTGCTGGTGGAGCTCGTAAAACCCCACGCCGTGCCGACCCGCTGCTGCCCAGTGCAGGACCCAGTCGTGATATCGAAGTTACCGCTATAGGTTGTAGCAGCGCCGTCGGTGAAGAATAGAATCACGTTGAGCGCATCGGTGTCGTTCAGAGTGACCAACTCTTGCCAAGCGCGCCAGAGGCCATCGCTGGAGTTCGTACCGGAATTCACGGATATCAGGTCGTCGATCATTGTGGGCAAGGCCGGGCAAGGCCGGCTTGAACCCGGTGGCAGGGACCCGATCCACGGCTGAAGCGGTACCGAAACTCACTAAGCCAAGCCGGTCGCGGTTATTGTCGAAGTTGCCGACGAACTCCTTGGAGGCGTACTGCAGATCATCGAACGAGGTGGGGCCGGGGTTGAAGCCGGTGCCGCCGTTCATCGAACCGGAACGGTCGAGAACAAGCATCAGGTTCACGTCACGGCGAATCGCGGTCGCACGCCTTCGCGCACGGCATGGTGGAGCGTGCCGCGTGTGAAGACGGCGAAGGCGAAATCAAACGCGGCGAACAGGAACGACAGAAACAGAACGAAGACAAGCGTGAACTCAACGAAGGCTGCGCCACGGTCGCCCGCGCTTCCACGGCGAGAAGTCGAGTCGTTTGGCCGGTACAACCGTGTGTCGCTTCCCATGACTCCGTTTGTTTGTTTCATGTCGCCCGTTTGTTTCACGCCGTGGTTCGTTGGTGCGCCT
This sequence comes from Bryobacterales bacterium, assembly GCA_965261065.1. GTDB lineage: Bacteria > Acidobacteriota > Terriglobia > Bryobacterales > UBA6623 > JAKZVK01. The sequence goes on from OZ253444.1 coordinate 3,106,125, forward strand.
TGCCACCGGCACTCGCGCTCCGGTCCGCCGGTACCGGTGCCTGCATGACCTATCAGGTACTGTTTTACTGCGCTTGTCGAGTAGTGTCATCGGGAAGACCACGCTCAAAGAACATGTGAAATTCACCTAATTCGAGGTAGTACCAACGTTTGGTGATGTCGTATACCGCTGAAAGTGCGGGACTTGGAGCGACGAACGGGGTCCGCGGCCTTCGGATGTTGGGCTGCTTGGACCGGCTTGCTAAAATACCGACTCGTCCATAGCGTCCCGGCTCGTCCGCAGTGTCATCGCGCAGCCTGAAACCATGACGGAACCGACCGCCAACCCGCACAGTGGCATATCGAGCCGCGCCGCTCCCCGTCCGAAGGTGATTGCCGATGGACCTCTCGACGACACGGTGCTCGGCTTTATGAACGACCGGTTAGCGCTTCTTCCCTGGCGGCTGGCCGAGACCGGAGCGTCTGAACCGGTCGACGGCATCTACACGTATGGGCATCCGCCGTTGAACGGGGCAATGCTCGACCGCATCCCGGGCGCGCGCATCATCAGCAACTACGGCGTCGGGGTCGACCACATCAATGTGCCCGACGCCGCCGCGCGGGGCATCCCGGTCGGCAACACGCCCAGCATTCTCGACGGTGCCACGGCCGACATGGGTATGGCGCTGCTGATGGCCGCCGCGAGGCTGATCGTCAAAGGCGACCGCTACGCGCGGTCACCCGAGTTCACACGCTACGACCCGGGCTACATGCTGGGACGCGAAGTGCACGGCATGACGTTGGGCATCATCGGAATGGGCGCGATCGGGAGCCAGGTGGCGAAGCGCGCGCGGGCCTTCGACATGACGGTGCTCTATCACAACCGCACCCGCCGCAAGCGGGTCGAGGACGAACTGAACGTCGGCTATGAGCCGCTGGACGGGCTGCTGGCCGTCTCCGATTACGTGATGCTTTGTTGTCCCCTCACCGACGAGACCCACCATCTGATCAACGCCGACACCCTGTCAAAGATGAAGTCCACGGCCACGCTGATCAACGTCGCCCGCGGTGCGGTGATTGAAACCGATGCGTTGTACGAGGCGCTCAAGAGCGGCCAGATCGCCTCGGCTGCGTTGGATGTCACCGATCCCGAGCCGCTCCCGCGTGATCACCCGATGCTGCAGCTCGACAACTTGACCATCGTGCCGCACCTCGGCAGCGCCACCGTCGAGACCCGCCGCGAGATGGCTCGCATGTCGGTCGAGAATCTGTTCCTGGGGCTGGCCGGCCAGCCGTTGCTCCATGAGGTTCGGCCAAAGTAGCCCGTGGCGAAATCGAGAGCGGCGCCGGTCAAAACGTAGGGGCACGGCATGCCGTGCCCGCCTGCTCGGCCTGCCGCAGCATGTAGGCATGGCGAGCGGGCTTAGGAAGGACAGTCAATCATGGGGATTAAAAACCGCCGCAAGGCCGAGCTGGAAAACGACCACCTCCGTCTCACCCTGCTGACGGGTGGCGGCCACATCGCGGCCGTGACCTTGAAGTCGAACGGAGTCAACCCGCTTTGGGACCCGATCTGGGAGACGATCGAGCCTTCCGCGTACGATCCGGCGCGGCACGGCAAGTTCGGGGCGCCTCCGGGCGGACCGCTGTTGGCCGGCATCGCGGGGCACAATCTGTGCTTCGATCTGTTCGGCGAACCCAGCGAGGCCGAAGCGGCCGCGGGTTTGACCGCTCACGGCGAGGCATCGGCCGCCGACTGGCAAGTGGAGAGCCGGCCCGGCGAACTCATCGCCACCGCCGACCTAACTCGAACCGGCATGCGTTTTGAGCGGCGACTCCGCTTGTCACCGGCTGGCCAAGCCGTCGTCATTACCGAAACGGCCGAGAACCTCGGCAACATCGACCGCCCCGTCGGGTGGACCGAACACGTCACCATGGGGCCCCCTTTCTTGAAGAACGGCAAGACGCGCTGCCACATGCCGGCGACGCGCTCCAAGGTCTACGAGAAGGAGTTTGCGGACGGCAAGGACCGCTTCCCGTTCGGCGATGAGTTCGCCTGGCCGCAGGTTCCGCTGAACGAAGGCGGCACCGAAGATCTGCGAACCTACACGGATCGGGCGTCCTCGGCCGCCTACACCTGCCACCTGATGGATCCCGCGCGCGAGCAGGTGTTCTTCACCGCACACGACCCCGATACCCGGACGCTGTTCGGTTACATCTGGCGGAGGCGGGACTTCCCTTGGATCGGCATCTGGGAGGAGAACCACCTGCGCCAGGCGTCCCCGTGGGACGGCCGCTCGCTCACGCGCGGGATGGAGTTCGGCGTGTCGCCGATACCGGAGACGCGGCGGGAGATGGTCGACCGTGGCCGGCTGTTCGGCGAGCCGTGCTATCGCTGGATCCCGGCCAAGTCAAAAGTGACGGCGGAGTACTGCTTGTTTATTGCTGAGTCGCGGAGTGCGGTCGCCGAGGTTCGCTGGGAGGGCGGCGTCATTCGTGGAGATGGGGGTGTGGAGATTGTTGTCTAGCAGTGACTGGTGGCAGGCCTGCGCCTGCCCGGCAGTAAGCGGCAACGCAGCCCAACCGGTTCTACGCTCGCACGCTTCCTTCGCCGGAGCACCGATCAGGGCCACCGTCCCGTGTGATAGCTTTCGGAGCCTGAGCGTACCCGAAAACGGTGTGCTTCCCAAAAAACTGCATGCGCCAAATGCTCGTTCCATCGTCACGGAATTGGACCTTGTATACAAATGTTTTGTCGTTGAGCTCGTAGGGTTTGAGGCAGTCCATCCGCTCTTTCATTTCCTGCGTAGACACAGTGTTCATGTCTTGAGGTAGAACGACGCGTACCTCCGTGTGCTTGCCAAGACATTTGCCAGTTTGCCTCCAGTACAGTGCCCGGATGTGCCTTGTAATTACCTTGCAGTGCCTGCCGCGGTCGAAACTCACCGCTACGGTTGGTTCGAAAACTGAACTTCCGCGTTGTGCGTATCCGTAACGCTTAGTAGAAAAAATCTGCTCGGCAATCCTTCGATTGGATCCTACGGTTTTCGCTATCGAGTCTATGACGGCGTCTTGTTGCCGAGGACCGTCTTCAGCTCCAAAGCCGATCAGAACTTTGAATTCTTCATCTTCCGGCCCAGCGGAGTTGTTGCAGCGCGCACAACAGGGAACTGTGTGCAGGCCCTTGGGCCTCGGCTTGGGGTAAATTCCCTTTGGAGGTATGTGGTCTCTCGTTGTTGCAGGGGACTCACCGCATATTGCACACATCTGCCTAGTCATGATTCTTGCCTTTCGGAAACCGTAACACTTGGCTTCGACTGGCGACGAAAGGTCAACTCGCCATTTCTCTCCTTACGCGGTCACCATTCGCTGCGTTCCAGAACGCGCCGGGAGGCTGTCGAAACGAAGGGATCCTTTGAGTCTTCGATCTTGGCGAGGACTCGATCCATCCCTTCCGTCACTTCTTCAGGTGCGTGCCGCGCTAGGTACTCCTTCAGCGCCTCGCTGTACAACTGGCTTCGCGACTTCCTTGCTCGTTTCGCCAGGCGTTCGGCCTTCTCAAACACCGGCTCTGGAATGGAGACCGCTGTTCTCATACCTGTAGCATAACCATCTTCCTCGGCCAGACGGCTACGGTGGTCGCATTCAGGTGGTCGCTTTGCATGGGCCGTCGGGGGATGACGCCGTCGTGGCAGAGCCGGCGCTCCGTTCCACATCTTGCACAATGCGTTACACTCGGGGCGGGCGAGTTTACAAGTCAGTGCCCACTTTGGAAGGAGTTGTTATGTCGAATCAACCAAGTCGTAGAAACCTTCTGCAATCAGGAGCCGCCGCGGCGGCTATCGCAGCGGCCGCCGGCGCGTCGGCGTGCAGTGAGCCCGCCCAGTCCACCCTAACAGAGAGCGGCGCCAGGGTCACGTACAAAGACCTCGGCGTTCGTCCCACCATCAACGGCCGTGGCACGGTCACCGTGCTCGGCGGCTCGGTGATGCCGGCCGAAGTGGTGGCGGCGATGGTCGAGGCGGCGAAGTATCACGTTCACCTGCCCGAGCTGCAGAAGAAGGCCGGGGCGAAGATCGCCGAGATGATCGGCGTTCCGGCGGCAATGATCTCCTGTGGCGCGGCGTCGGCCATCACCTGCGGAACGGCGGCCTGTCTTCACCGCGGCGATGCCAAGAAAGCGCAGCAGCTTCCCGATGTCACCGGCATTCCCAACATCATCATTTCGCAGAAAGCGCATCGCTGCGGCTACGAAGCGCAGATGTGGCTCACCGGCGCGCGCACGGTCTGGGTCGACACGCGCGAAGAGCTCGAGAAGGCCATCGCGGCGGAAAACCCGGCCATGATGTTCTTTCTCAACAAGAACGATCCTGACGGCCAAATCAAGCGGGCCGAGTGGGTCGAGGTGGCCAAGAAGCACAACGTCCCGACGTTGAACGATGCGGCGGCAGACGTACCGCCCAAGGATCGGCTCAAGGGTTATGTGGACGAAGGCTTCGATCTGGTCGTGTTGTCGGGCGGCAAGGGATTGATCGGCCCGCAGGCGAGCGGCATGTTGCTTGGCCGGCCCGATCTGATCGAGGCCGCCTGGCTGTCGATCAGTCCGCACGGCGGTATCGGGCGTGGCATGAAGGTCGGCAAGGAAGAGATCATGGGGCTGGTGGCGGCGGTTGAACGCTACCTGCGCATCGACCACGACGCCGAACGGCGTGAGCTCGACGCCCGGGCGGCCCACATCATCGAGAAGGTCAAGGGCCTAGACGGCATCGAGACCGGCATCCGCATCCCTGAGATCGCCAACCGCGTCCCCCACGTCACCCTTAAGTGGGACGAAGCGGCTCGCGGCAAGACGGCCCGCCAGGTAATCAAAGAGATGGTCGAGGGCGAGCCCTCCATCGCCATCTCGGGTGCCAGAGGCGGACTGACGATTTCTGTTTGGATGATGAAACCGGGCGAGCACGAAATCGTGGCCGAGCGATTGCATGAGGTGTTGAGTTAACGCGGCGGCGTTCTGGGCGCGAATCCGCGCGAACCCAAGAAGCCGAGATGAAATGAGGAGACTCGCGGTTTCGGGAGTGCGGTACGCTCCCGAGTGACGGGCTTCGCCCCGCCCGTTCCATGACGCGGGGCGAATCCCGAAATCTCTTCTTATAACGAAAGGAACTACGAACTATGAAGAACCATAGCAAAGCCATCGAAGCCTTGTCACAACCGCAACACGAGATGATCGAACAAGGCATGAACGTCGTCGCCGGTCTGGACCTGGGTGACCAGTACTCCCACGTCTGCCTGCTCGATCTGGAAGGAAACATCGTGGAACGCGTGCGCGTGCGCACCACCGTCCAGCAGTTCGAGAAGTACTTCGGCGCGTGGGCGTCGATGCGGGTGGTGTTCGAAGCCGGCACCCACTCGCTGTGGGTCTACCGGCTGCTGGAACGCCTCGGTCACGAAGCGCTGATGGCCGACACGCATCGGCTGGCGCTGATCACGCAATCGCTGTCGAAGGGCGATGAGCGCGACGCCGCCACGTTGGGCGAGTTGGGACTGCGGATGCCCCAGATGCTCAACCCCGTGCAGCCGTGTTCGCTCGAGACGCAACAGGATCGCACCCTGCTGCGGGCACGCGAGGGCGCGGTCGCCGCGCGCACCAAACTGATCAACTTGGTGAGGGGCACGGTGAAAAGTTTCGGCGAACGCTTGCCGAAGTCGGGCACCGAGGCCTTTGCAAAGAAGGCCGGCGCGGCGATGCCGGCGTCGCTGCGCGAGACGCTGAGCCCGTTGCTGCTGGTGATTCAACACCTCAGCGACGAGATTCGCCGCTACGACAAAAAGATTGAGCAGTTGGGCGAAGAGAAATATCCGCAGACCCGGCGGATGCGCTCGATCCGCGGGGTGGGGCCGATCACGTCGTTGGCGTTCGTGCTGAACCTGGACGACGACGCCACGAAGTTGAAGAGCAGCCGAGCGGCGGGACCGCGCATGGGGCTGCGTCCGAAGAAGCGCGACTCGGGGAAGAGTTCCCCGCAGTTGAGCATCACCAAGAGCGGCGACCCGATGCTGCGGAAGCTATTGGTGCAATGTGCGCAGTACGTGTTGGGACACCACGGCACGGACTCGGCGCTGCGGCGCTGGGGCTTGCGATTGGCGGCGCGAGGCGGCAAGGCAGCGAAGCGCAAGGCGGTGGTGGCGGTGGCGCGCAAGTTAGCGATCCTGCTGCATGTGTTGTGGAAGCGCGAGGTGGACTTTGATCCGTTCTACGGCAGCCAGGACCCGAAGCCGCCCTTCGAAGCGGCCCCCGTGTCGGGGTCGGGGTCGGGGTCCGAGCCGGCGGGATGAGTTGAGCGGCACGAAGGAAGCCGGATCAGGTCAGTAGTACGAGTTCGCAAGGCGGAGGAAAGGAAGCCCCCAGCGAAGGGAACACGTCGGACACCGAGTTCGTAGCGACTGCGCGTTCCGGGCCGGCCAGCAGGACAAGGCCGCAGCTGAGACAGCAGCGCTGCTAAGACTGAACTTCAAAGAGCACCGCGTCGCGGACGACGCCAAAGAGAGTGCGGATGGAAGCCAGGTCGGACGTGCCCCAGAAACTGAAGTTTCCCCGAGGCCCCTTGCCAGTTGACAAAGCGAATCTCCTCATGGAAGCCCGGAACGCAAGTGACGGGTAAATCCTCTCGGTTTGGCAGACGGCCCTTGCACAATGAGCAGGCGGGCCTGAGCCCGCCCGCCCACGGATTTAGATCCGCGGCTCTGTCCTCAAAGTGGCGGCTGCGGTTGAACCAGCGGCTTGACCTTCCGGATCTGCGCGGCGAAGACCGCCGGGTCGCTCGTCGGTAGCTCGCACACTCGCTGTTCGCAAACGTAAGCCGTAGTCTTGCCCTTTATGGCTCGTTTGCCTTCAAGCAAGGGAATCAGCGAGGTTTGTTCCTCCAGCGTCACGCCCCCGGCGACCACCGCGAGAATCCGGTTCGGCAGGAAGGTCTCGCGCAGCTTCGCGAGAAAAGACTCGGCCTGCTCCCGCGACTCGAGGGCTACGATCACCACTTCTTTCGGCGTATCGAGATGGAAGTCGAGCGCCAGCATCATTTCCGACAGTGCCGCCGGCGCGCGCTTGAGCACGCTTTCAAAGGCGCGAAACGCCTTCTCGGCCCTCTGGCGATACTCGTCCCGTGTCGTGAATTCATGTAACCGCAACAGGTTGAGGACGGCCACCGAGTTTCCCGAGGGCTCGGCGCCGTCGTAGGCAGGTTTCTCGCGGGCCAGCAGTTGCTCGTGGTCGCCGCTGGTCATGAAGAAGCCGCCGAACGCCCTGTCTTCGTAGTGCTCCTCTAGGACCTCGTCCAACTCAATCGCCGTTCGCAGCCAGCGCGGCTTGCCGGTAGCTTCATAGAGGTCGAGCAGCGCTGCGATCAGAAAAGCATAGTCGTCGAGGTAGGCGTTATGGCGCGCCTGGCCGTTGCGATAGCTGCGCAGGAGGCGGCCGTCGCGACGTAGGTTCCTGAGCAGGAAGTCCGCGGCTTGCTCGCCCCGCCGAGCGTAGTCCTCATCGCCCAGCACAAGCGCCGCGGTGGCATGCGCCGAGATCATCATCGCGTTCCATGAGGTAAGAACCTTCTCATCGCGCAACGGCGGCGGACGCTCAAGCCGCGCCTCATACAGCTTCTCCCTCGACCGTTCGAGGACCGAGCGCAACGCCTCGGGCTTCACTGACAGTTCTTTCGCGGCATCGTCTAGCATCTTCGGCGTGTTCGGGATGTTGCGTCCCTCGAAGTTGCCCTCCGCCGTGATGTCGTAATAGCGGTTGACCAACCGCGCGTCCTCTTCGCCGAGCACGGCCTCGATCTCAGCGGGCGTCCAGGTGAAGAACCAGCCCTCCTCGCGATGGCCCTCGGGGTTGAGGCTGTCGGCGTCGGTGGCGGAATAGAAGGCCCCTCCCGGCGCCGTCATGTCGCGCTCGACGTAGCGCAGAATCTCGCGGGCGATGCCGGCGAAATCCTCGCGGCCGCTTGCCTGGTAAGCCTCGAGATAGATCACCACGAGCAGCGCGTTGTCGTACAGCATCTTTTCGAAATGCGGCACCTGCCAGCGCGCGTCGGTCGAATAGCGGTGGAAGCCGCCGCCGATGTGATCGTATATCCCACCGCGGGCCATGCCGGCGAGCGTCTTGACCACCATCTCGAGATACTGCTCGTCGCCCGTGCGCCGGTGATAGCGAAGCAACAGCCGAGTCGACAAGCCGCTGGGGAACTTGGGCGCGCCGCGCGTTCCGCCGTGGTCCGCATCGAACCGCGTACGGTTGTACGCAACGGCCGCTCCCAGCACGTCCGCTCCCGGAAGCGACAGCCCTCCGGTGGGCTCGAGCATCGCCTCGACTTTGGCGGTGATGGAGCGGGCTTGCTCGGCAACCTGGTCGGGCTGCTCACCGTAGATGCCGCGCAACTCCTGGAGAATCGTCAGGAAGCCTTTCGTCGCTCCACGGTCGCCGTCGCGCGCCGGGAAGTAGGTGCCGGCGTAGAACGGCTGCCGGTCGGGCGTGAGCCAAGCCGTCATCGGCCAGCCGCCGTGCTGTCCCATAGCCTGCACCGCGCTCATGTAGATAGCGTCGATGTCGGGACGCTCTTCGCGGTCGACCTTGATCGCGATGTAGTTCTCGTTGATGTAGCGGGCGATCTCGACGTCGTCAAACGACTCCTCCTCCATCACGTGGCACCAGTGACACGTCGAGTACCCCACGCTCAACAACACCGGCCGGCCGAGCCGGTTGGCTGTCGCGAACGCCTCGTCGCCCCACGGGTACCAGTTCATGGGGTTATGCGCGTGCTGCAAGAGATACGGACTGCCTTCGAGGAACAGCCGGTTCGTAAACTTGGGCGTACCGTCTTCGTTGAGGTGTTGCGTGCGCGGCTCGTAGCCGGGTTCACGCCGGGTCCAGGCCTGGTTGAGCTGCTGGGTCAGGCCGTCGGGAAGGGCAGGCGCGCCGGGGAGCACTGTGGCGATGGCGTCCGCCTCGGCGCTCGACTGCGAGAGGCCGTTACCACAAGCGGCCCACACCGCCACAAGGAAAATGGTGGGAACGAAGCGGAGGACTGTCTCTGAGCGCACGTTCGACCAGACCACGTGCTCCCATCCTAGCCGAGCCGCGGCAGACATGGCGCGGTACATTGCGGCGCGAAGCAGGCGCTCCCCGTTTGTCCCTCCCCTCGGGCGCCTCTCACTCCGTCACGTCCCCAAACACCACGTTCGAGTCCGCCGAAAACTTGCGGAAGTTGCTGAACGTGCCTACGACCTCTTGATTGAACCCCTTGACCAGTCCCAACCGGGCCTTGAACCGCACGCGGAAGCGGTCGACCAACCACACTTCGTCGTTGACCTGCTGTTGCGTCACTTCCATTACCGCCCCTTTGCCCAGCAGGAACAAGACCCACCCGAACGACACCTTCTTGATCGTCTCGGCCTCCACCTTCACCCAGGCGTTCTCCTGCTTGGAGATGTACATCCGGCCTCGCAGGTTCGTAAGGAACTTCGCTTTCTTGAACTCCGGCTTGTAGTTGACCTTCGGCTCCGCCTCGACCACATAGCACGTGATCCCGCCGACGGTCTCTTCGCCGGCGAGCCGAAAGTGGAACGAGTTGAGCACCTCGGGAATCCACCGGCGCTGCTCGGCCTTCTTCTTCTCTTCCTTGGCGCGGCGCTTGGCGCGTTGTTTTGGCGTCTCTTCTTGCATGCGCTTGATGCTCTTGTCGAGCTTGCGCTGTTCCTTCTGCTCATCTTTCGGGCTAAGCGGCTTGTCATTCTTCGCGATGAGGCGCTGGTAGTGCGAGCCGTCGAGCATCGTGATGTCGTAGGTTTTCGACTTGCTCGACTTGATCGCTCCCTTCTTGTTGAAGTTACGTTCCTCGTCGCGTTCGTGGAACGTGTAGTGGCGCGCAAGCTTGTCATTCTCTTCGTCGTGCTCGAAGGCCAGCCGAACGATCTCCGCCGCATCAGGCTCGGCGGCCGACGAACTGCCGCCAAGCGCTGCCGCTGCAAGCAGGACGAACCAAGGCAGTGGTAGCCATTGCCGTTTGCGACTTTGGGGCACGGGAACCTCTCAGCAGGGAGTATAGATACATACGCGCCTCAACGCCCGACAGTTGCCGCAATTCCGGCCCAAAAAGAATCCGGCGAGGCGGACCTAACCTTTCGGCCCCACCTCCGTCTAACGGTCAAATCATGAGCCGGCGGTATGCCGGCCGCATTCCCAGGAGAAACTGTCAATGAAGCCATTGTTGGTCTTGCTTTCTGTCTCTGTCTCAACGCTACTAGCTCAACCCGGCCCCCCGCCCGAAGGAATGCCAGGGCGTCACGGGCAGGCCGCTATGCATGCGGACGCTCTTCGGGAGCACCTCTCGCTTACCGAAGACCAGATCGTGCGCCTCCATCAGGTACAGCGCGACCGGATGCAGCAGATGCGTCCCGCGGTGCAGCAAATCGCCGAGAAACAGCAGGCTCTCGAACAGGAGCTGCAATCGCCCGCGCCCGACCCCGCCACGGTCGGACGTCTGACGCTCGAAATCCGCGAGCTGCGCCAACGCATGCCCATGTCGCGCGAGGCCTTGCGCGATCAAGCCTTGTCGATTCTGACACCGGATCAACAGGCCAAGCTCGACGCCCTCAACGAAGCTATGAAGTTACAACCTGCCGCCGCCCAAGCGATGGCTCTGAACCTGATCGAGGGTCCGCATGCCGGCCGCCACCAGGCGATGTGGATCGGCGACGGTGGTGCCGGCGAACACAAAGCCGTCTATCTGCGTTCCGGCCCGATGGTCGACTACACCGCCGCGACGATCGGGCATGAGGGCCCGCCCACGCCCGACGTGGTGATCAAACGCGTCCAAGTCCGATAGCGGCCCAACCCTTTCAATCTCCTTCCCGACCCCTGTGGAAGGCCCCTGAGGATGGTGCAGTTCCGCGCAAGCGGGCTGCGCCGTCCTTTTCTTGGTCGGCCTCGCTGCGATCTAGCGGCGCTCCTGGTTGACGCCGCGCCCAGTTGGCAACAGGCCCCCGCTGTTATCCGATATCTTGGGGATGCGAGGCCGCAGGTTTCCGCAGGGGCTGGCCGGAGTTCACCGCCGCCCCCGACAGGAGTCTCGGTCATCCCGATGCAGCGCCGGACTCTCCTCCTACTCTCCTTTGGGCCGATCTACAGCCTCGTTGCCGGTTGCGGCCGAGTTTTGGGCGCGCGGATCGCGGTGGTACCCAGAGCCGACCACTCCCTCTTCTGGCAAGTCTTCCACGCCGGGGCGAGAAGCGCGGCGGAGGAGCGGGGGGTGCAGCTTGACTGGGTCGCCCGACTGGACGCTTCTGAACAGACAACCCCGACCGTACGGCTCGAAGGCCTTCTCGATGGGACCGTCCTCAAGGGTACTGTCGGGGGGATTGTCCCCGATGGAATCATCTTGGCGCCGCCCGAAGCGACCGAAGGAGAGGCGGTGTTGCAGTGGGCGGCGGAAGCCGGAGTCCCGGTGGTTCTCGTCGAAGCATCGGGTGATGTCAAGGAGACCGGACTTGCCCACGTTGCGACCGACCATGAGCAAGCCTCCCAACTCGCCGCCGAACACCTGGCCCGCGCGATCGGCAAGAGCAGGAAGGCCGCCCTGGTGCAGGATGTGCGTTCGCGCGGCGCAGCCCTCCGACGCGCTCACACTTTCGTCTCGGACCTGACCGCGGCCCGGCGCGACCTGGTCGTCGTCACGCGGTTTGTCAATGTCAACGACCCGGTAGCGGCCATTCATGCAGTGGAGTCGATGCTCGCCGCGCACCCTGACCTGGGCGTGATCTTCTGCCCCGGCGAAGCCGCGACGGTCGCTGTCTGTCGCGCGCTTCGGCTGGGCGGACAGCGCAAGAAGGTTGCCGTTGTCGGCTACGGTCTGGGGTCGGCCGTACAGCAGGGGCTGCGCGACGGCATCCTCGACGCCTTGATCGTTCCCGATGCCTATGCCCTGGGGCGGACGGCCGTCTTGGTCATGGAAGACATACGGTCGGGGCAGCCTCGCCGGCGAGAGGTCAAGGTCCCCGCCCGCCTCGTTTCGTCAGAGAACTTGAACCAACCCGCGATTCAGCAGATCCTCGACCCGACCATCTGACGTGGCCTCCGGCCGGCTCGTCCGTCTGGGAGGCGATCGGTTGAATGTCCATAGGCAGCCGAGGTATTCCTACGTAATTGCGGTTAGGCCGTCGATCAAGGGATGTATGCCCCGGCCATCGATGGCGCAAGCTTTCGCCCCCCCGCTTGCACGCCCGCTCGGCAAGAGCGCGGCCTGGGCGTTTTCGGGGAACGCGGTCTTCACACTCTCACAGGCCGGTATCTTCGCGCTGCTGGCGAAGCTCGGCTCGCCGGCCACGGTTGGGCGTTACGCAATGGGGTTGGCGATCGTCACGCCGATCATGCTGCTGACGCGCCTGCAATTGCGGGCGGTACTCGCCACCGACGTCCAAGACGAACACTCCTTCTCGGACTATTTCGGTGTCCGGTTGTGCACCAACGTTCTCGGGCTCGGGATCGTTGCCCTGGTCGTCGCGGTCGGTGGCTTTCGGCCGGAGACAGCGGCCGTGATCCTGCTGTTGGGCCTGGTCAAGTGGATCGACGGCGTGAGCGACTTGATGTTCGGATTGCTGCAGCGGTACGACCGTTGGGACGTGATCTCGATCTCGACCGCGGTCAAGGGCTTGTTGTCGCTGCCGCTGCTGGGGGGCGTGATGTGGTGGACGGGAAGTCTGCCATGGGGACTGGCGGCGATGGCGGGCTGGTTCCTCGTCGTGTTGACTCTCTACGAAATCCCGATCGCGCGGCGTCTGGCCGCCGAGCGGGGAGAGCTGTTTCGACCGACGCTGAAGCCCGGCGTACTGTGGCGGGTGACGCGGCTGGCGTTGCCCCTCGGCCTGGCGGCGACGCTCGTGAGCGTGATCAACAGCCTGCCGCGGTACGTGGTGGAGGCCGAGTTAGGCGAACAGGCGCTGGGCTACTTTGCCGCAGCCGCACAGCTCGTCATTGCCGGGGCCCTGCCTTTGCAGGCGCTCGGGCAGGCAGCCGTCACGCGTCTGGCTCTCTACGCTCGGACCGACCCCGCACAGTTCCGGCGGCTGTTCCTGCTTCTGCTCGCTGCGGCGGCAGGGCTGGGCGCGGCCGGAGTCATTGGCGCGATGGCCTTCGGCGATTGGGTCCTCGCCGTTGTGTACCAGCCCGAATATGCACGGTATCACGACCTGTTCGTTTGGCTGGCGGTGGGAGTGGGGCTCTCATTCATCAGCTCCGTCCTCGGCTACACGATGACGGGCTTGCGGCTGTTTCGGGCGCAGCTTCCGCTGTACCTGGCGGCGGGAGCAGCGTGTTTCGCCGGCCTGCTGTGGTTCGTCCCCACCTATGGGCTGCTGGGCGCCGCCTACGCAAATGTCGCGACTTGGGCAGTGGCCACTGTGGGAGGCGTCGTCGTGCTACTTCACCACCGCAGTGCGACGCAGAGACCATGTTCCGAGGAGAAGCATCGAATGTCCCCGCTTCCGGACGCGCGCACGGCGAGCTGAACCGCGCGACTTCCAGCGAAGCCCGTAGCGCGGATCTCGGTTTTGAGATCCGCGGCCTTTCGCCCTGAAGGGGCCCAAGGAAAGTAGCCCCCGGCTTCAGCCCGGGGTATCAGGGCAATCATCTCATCGAATCCCTGGAGGGGCGCGGGAAGAGTTTCCACAGCCATACCTCCAACGCGCCGCGAAACTTCATACGCTCTGAAGAACTCCTAGCCGAAGTGGTAGAGCTGCAGCGTCGTCTTGCCCAGAATCCATTCCTTGTCTTCTTCGCTGAAGAAGGGGATCAGATCTTTCATGATCAACAGCTCGAAGAAGTTGGCGTAGAGCAGCCGCTTCGGTCCGAATCGGTCGTAGAGCCGGCGCAGGTAGGGCCACATGTCCCGATAGGGGATCTCCTCGCGCGATGGGTTATGAAGCGAGGTGCGGATGTAGACGTTCGGGAAGCGGGCCAGGCCAAGTAGTGGCTCGATGCCTTCACTGTCGGGGCGAGTGATGTCGATCATCGCGATATGGTCGATGACCAGGTTGACGCCCGGGAAGCGCTCGGCCACGTCGGCGACCTGCGAGATCTGGTGGGGTGCCAGGAAGATGTTGAAGACCGCGCCCAGCCGCTCGGCCTTTCTCCATAGCGGATTCATCACCGGATCGTTCACCCATACGACGTTCTTGTCGTAGATCGGGCTGAGGCGCAGTCCCGAGAACCTGTCGTCCTTCATCAGGCGTTCGAGGCGGGCGGGGTTCTCAGGGTCAGCCGGAGAGTGGAGCCGGTCGCCGACCAGCAGACCAATCGCGGCGAATTTGTCCGGATGCTGCTTGACGCAGTGGGCGGGGTAGGCGTTGTCGGTGCCGTAGTAACAGACGTGGCTGATGACGACCTTGTCGATGCCGTACACCTTCATCTGCGCGAGCAGGTGCGCCATGGAGTACTCGCGTGGCGGCCGGGCGTTCGGGCAGTTCGACAGGCGCGGGTTGATGGGGAACCGCGGGTCGTTGAGCACCCACGCATGCTCGGCGCCGTTCACGATGGGGTAGCGGGCTGGGGGAGGGCTCAGCAGGGCCGAGACCGGAGTCGAGGCCGCAAGGCCCGCGGCGGTAAGTTTGAGATAGTCGCGGCGTCTCATCGGGACCTCCAGTGTGTCCGCTCGGGTGGCGGCTGTTGGGCTAAGCGCGCGGTTACATGCCACACAGGCCGTCGTTGACCGTACCCAAGATAGCAGGCACCGAACTCGTGGCGTCCCGGTGGTTCAGTATCCGCAACTCCCCCAAGGGCCGCCAAGCCGACGCCCTAACGACACGGCCTGAGGAAGCACGACTCGGATCCGAAAAATGCTTTTCTTGCCGACAACCGCACGTGGCGCTAAGATGATGGATGCCAAGGCGAGACAGGGGGGCTGGATGCATCCTACAATAGGGCCGCTGAACAGCAACGTCGCCGCGGGCACAATCAGAGACGGTTTCGAACCGCCTGGAGGGCACCATGTACTTGGATGACAACTTACGACTGAAAATCGGTTTGGCCGAGATGCTCAAGGGCGGCGTCATCATGGACGTCACCAACGCCGAGCAAGCGCAGATCGCCGAGAAGGCAGGGGCCACCGCGGTAATGGCCCTCGAGCGGGTACCCGCCGACATTCGAAAAGAAGGCGGCGTGGCCCGCATGGCGAGCATCGCCAAGATCCGCGAGATCATGCAGACCGTAAGCATCCCCGTCATGGCGAAAGCCCGCATCGGTCACTTCATGGAAGGTCGGGTTCTCGAAGCGCTCGGTGTCGACTACATCGACGAGAGCGAAGTGCTCACCCCGGCCGATGAGGCGAACCACATCGACAAGCGCGCCTTCGAGAAAGTTCCCTTCGTTTGCGGTGCGCGAAATCTGGGTGAGGCGCTGCGGCGTATTGGCGAAGGCGCGGCGATGATTCGCACCAAGGGCGAAGCCGGGTCGGGCGACATTGTCGAGGCCGTGCGTCACATGCGTACCATCCAGAAGGAGATGAAGCAGCTCACCGTCATGTCGAAGGACGAGTTGTTCACGGCCGCCAAGAACCATCAGTCGCCGCTTGAGCTGGTCGAGTACGTAGCCGAGCACGGCAAGCTGCCGGTACCCAACTTCTCTGCCGGGGGCATCGCCACGCCTGCCGACGCCGCCCTGGTGATGCAACTCGGCGCCGAGGCAGTGTTTGTCGGCTCGGGCATCTTCAAGTCAGAAGATCCCGACGTGCGCGCCAAGGCCGTCGTCAAGGCCGCCACCTACTACAACGATCCTGTGAAACTGCTCGAAGCTTGCGAGGACCTTGGAGACGCCATGCGCGGCCAGTCCGTCGCGCAGATGGAAGAGGGCGAGCTGTTGCAGACGAGGGGCTGGTAGCCGGCTCGTGGCCCGGGGGCTCCCTCACCCCGCCCAGTGGCCCCGGACCCAGTGGAAATTCTGTCTGCATGAAGATCGGAGTCTGTTCTCTGCAAGGCGACTTCGAGAAGCACGGTCGTATCCTTCAGGCGCTCGGGGTGGACTTCGAGTACGTTGCCCAGGGCGGGCAGCTTGCGGGGATCGATGGGCTGATTTTGCCCGGCGGGGAAAGCACGACCATGCTCAAGTTGCTCGACGTGGAGAATCTGTTCGAGCCGCTACTCGACTTCGCCCGTAGCCGGCCGCTCTTCGGGACTTGTGCCGGGGCCATTCTCATGGCCCGCGAGGTGACCGCTCCTGCCCAGCGCAGCTTGGGGCTGATGGATATCACCGTCGAGCGAAACGCCTACGGCCGCCAGATCGACAGCTTCATTCAGCAAATCGACCCCAGCCCGGAATTCGCCGAGCGCACCGCGCCGGGAGAGATGGAGACCGTTTTCATCCGCGCGCCGATCATCCGAAAGGTCGAAAAGGGCGTGAACGTGTTGGCCGCCGTCGATTCGAGTCCGGTGCTGGTCGAGCAGGGCCAACACCTGGCCGCCACCTTCCACCCCGAGTTGACCGGCGACACCCGCGTCCACCAACTCTTTCTCGACAAGATCCGCGACGGCAAAAGATAGCCTCGCCAACTCATCGCTATGCAACGCCCGGTCCGTGTGCTGTTCGTCTGCATCGGGAACTCCTGCCGCAGCCAGATGGCGGAAGGGTTCGCCCGGCACAAGCACGGCGGTGTCATCGAGGCCCTGAGCGCGGGTACCTATCCGGCTTCTATCGTCCAGCCCGAAACCATCGCCATCATGGCCGAGAAGTCTGTCTCGTTGGAAGATCAGTATCCGAAGAACCTCCGCTCGATCTCGGGCGCGGACGTGGACCTGGTCGTCAACATGAGCGGCTATCCGGTGATGCCCCATTTGCCTGATCTCAAGGGAGGCAATCTGATCTGGACGGTGACGGACCCCATCGGACAGTCGTTCGAGGTGTACCAGTCGGTTCGCGACCGAATCGAGGCGTTGGTGGACGAGTTGGCCGAGAACCTGAAGAGGACCGACGGGCTCCCCGGCGCTTGAACCTTTCGTCCAAGCCTCGTAAGCGCAAGGCGGCAGAGTGGACGCCGCGGCGCGTCTGGTAGCGTTGAGCTATCTTGAACACGCTGCCTCTTTTCGACGACCGGATGATCGCGGGCAGCCCGCGTGAGCAGCTCGCCGAAAAGCTTCGTGGGCTCGCGGCGGAAGGAATCCTGATCGGGACCAGCTCCTGGAAGTACGAAGGATGGCTGGGGCAGGTCTATTCACATGGCCGTTACCTCAGCCGAGGCCGCTTCTCTCGCAAGAAGTTTGAGCAGGAGTCTCTGGCCGAGTACACCGAAACGTTCCCCGTTGTTTGCGGGGATTTCTCCTTCTACCAGTTCCCCTCTCCCGACTATTGGGAGCGGTTGTTCGCCGCGGTACCGTCGGATTTCCGGTTCGCCTTCAAGGTTCCCGAAGAGATCACCGTTGCTGTTTGGCCGCGTCACGGTCGCTACGGAGCGCGCGCGGGCGGAGGCAATCCATCGTTTCTCGACGCCGATGTTCTGCGGTCGCAGTTCCTCGAGCCGCTCGCGCCCTATCGCTCACGCGTGGCGGCGCTGATTTTCGAATTCGGTGCTTTCTCAGAGCGCGCGTACCCGGGCGGCGCTCGCGACTTCGCCGCGGACTTGACCCCATTCCTCGGCCGGCTGCCCGGAACGTTTCGCTACGCCGTCGAGATCCGCAATCGCGAGTTTCTTGATCCGCCCTACTTCACCGCGCTCCGTAATCACGGGGCCGCGCATGTCTTCTCGAGTTGGGCGAAGATGCCGAGCCTAGCCGAGCAGTGCGCCATCGGCGAGGCGCGCACGGCGGACTTCGTCGTCAGCCGTGCGTTGCTGCGTCCGGGCCGCCGCTACGAGCAGGCGGTCAGCCGGTTCTCGCCCTACACTGAAGTCAAAGACCCTTATCCCGAAGGGACCGACGCGCTCAAGCACCTCATCAACGAGGCCGGCAAGCAGGCCCCGGCACTGATCTTCGTCAACAACCGCTTCGAGGGCAACGCGCCGACCACGATCTCGACGTTGGTCCTGCAAACGTAGCGTAAGCCTCCGGCCTTGCCCCCCCAACAGTATTGGCTGTCCGATTCGTCGGTTCTCAGGCCCTCAAGTCGGCACCCTGCTGCTCCACGCCGAACATTATCGAAGCAACAAACCCCACCCCTCATCGGAATAAGCTATTCTTATGGTGCCACCATGAACGTCGGTCACTTCAAGGTCTTTCGCGACATTGCCCAAACCAGCAGCGTCAGCCGTGGGGCGGAGCTCAATGGCATGAGCCAGTCGGCCGCCAGCCAGTTCCTGCGCCAACTCGAAAAGGACCTCGGCGCGGAACTGTTCGACCGCACCAAACGGCCGCTGAAGCTGACCCCCGCCGGCAAGCTGTTCCACGAGGCCAGCCGCGACATCGTACGCTGCTACGACGAGGCGCGCTCGAAGATCAACTCACTCAAGGGGGAGTTGGTCGGCTCGGTGCGAGTGGCTTCTATCTATTCGATCGGGCTCTATGAGATGCGGCGTATTCGCGAGAAGTTCGAAGACCTGCATCCGCAGACGCGCGTCCATCTCGATTACATGCGGCCGGAAAAGGTCTACGAGGCCGTCCGGGATGACCAGGTCGACCTCGGGCTCGTCAGCTATCCCAACCCGGTGAGAGGCCTCGATGTCATCCCGTGGCGCGTCGAGAAGATGGTGCTTGTCTGCCACCCCAGCCACGCCCTGGCCCACAAGCCATCGGTGGAGATCGCTGATCTCGCCGGCCAGGAGTACGTCAGCTTCGATCCCGATCTTTCGATCCGCAAGGCGGTAGACCGGTTCTTTCGCGAGCGCGGACTTCATCGGACGGTAGTGCTCGAGTTCGACAACATCCAGATGATCAAAGAGGCGCTGTCGATCGGTTCGGGCGTGAGCATTCTGCCCGAGCGCACCGTGAGGCAGGAGGTCACCGAAGGACGGCTCGTGACCCGCGAGGTCGAAGCCAAGGAATTGGTGCGCCCGGTCAGCATCGTCCACCGCCGCAAGAAGACTTTCTCCTCGACCGCCGCCGAATTCTTGCAGTTCCTCCAAGCCCGCGGCGACAAGTGAGGCAACCGAGCCGTGACAGTGAGGGGCTGTGAAAAAATCTCCTGAAACAAGCAAGTATCGAAATGTTTGGATAGCCTTCGGCCTCCGAATCGCGGCTTGGGTATTGATGGCTGAGCAGAGAACCCTCATCAAACTCGAACAGGGACCCAAACCCCCGCCCGAACCCACGCCCCCCGCCGCGCTCAAGCTCAAAACTCCCAATCGCAATCAGTTCACCTTCGCCGCGGTCGACGTCGAGGCCCTGCTCGGCCCCGATCA
Source organism: Bryobacterales bacterium (assembly GCA_965261065.1). Classification (GTDB taxonomy): domain Bacteria; phylum Acidobacteriota; class Terriglobia; order Bryobacterales; family UBA6623; genus JAKZVK01. The sequence continues at coordinate 3,125,470 of OZ253444.1, forward strand.
CCCCGCGCGCGCGATCTGGGAACTCGCCGGGCGGCGGGCGAGCGGGTGGGGCGACTCGAGCAGGCGCTGGTGGAGTTGCAGAAAGTCGAGGCGGCGAAAAAGACGGCTCAGGAACGCGAGCAGGCGCGGGTGAGCGCGACCGAGCCCGAGGCCCGAGTGCAACACGAAAGCAACGGCGGCTAAGGGGTCGGCTACAACGCGCAGCTGGCGACCGACGAGAAGCACAAGATCGTCGTCGGGGTGGAGCTGATTATGACATCGTCTACGAACCTCTCTGTATTGAAACCAAGAACCCGGTGTGGCCGCGGTCGGGCGCGCCAGCCCCGTTCATTCCGGTCCGAGGAATGCCGGAAGTACCTGCACAGAGACGCCCGCCTGAAGAGTTTATCCCTGATTTTTTCTATCAAGATTATGCAGCCGGCCACTGAATCGTTTGGAGAAATCCGTACGCTTCAGCGAGTGAGACCAGATCGCCGAGTGCAGATCCCCGTGGCTGCTAGTGCTACTCGGCCGGCTCGGCCACGTAGCGCCGCAGCAGCAAATTGGTCCCCACCAGCACCACCGACATCGCGGGCAACAGGAGCAAGGCGGTGCCCAGATCCGAGCGGTCGGCGATCCAGCCGATGATGGGCGAGCTGATCGCCAGCCCGATCCATCCCGAGGTGATGACGATGCCCATGGCGGTGGCGGTCATGCGGCGGAACACGTTGCCTACGACGCCGAGAGTCGTGGGGAAGACCGGCGCCATCGCCAGCCCGGCACAGAAAACGGCGACAGCCGCGATCATCGGCTCACCCGTGCGGAGCATAGCGAAGGTGGTCACCGTCATCGCAACAGAGGTCCACAGCATCACCTTTAGCTCGCTGACACCCAGCAGGATGCGCGAGACGACCAGCCGCCCCACGAGCAAGCCCAGAGCGAATCCGAATGCCAAGATGTTCTGCGCGAAGTTCTCCGCGACGCCCTGCGACACCAAGTAAGAGACCAGCCAGTTAAAGACGCCGACCTCGCACGCCACGTAGAGAAACAGTGTGAGAGCCAGCAAATAGAGCGCCGGCTGGTGCAGCAGCGCGCCCGCCTCGGAGAGGACGAACCCGCGTTCGCCCGTCGGCGGCGGCATCGCGGTGAAGATGTGCACCAGCAACGTTACGCCGCTGATCGCGGCCAAAAAGAGACAGAGCGCGTGGGCGGTGCCGAGGGCCGGAATGTTGGCGGCCAGGAACGGCGTGGCCAGCCCCCCGAGCCCGAAGAAGAGATTGAGAAAGTTGAGCACCGACGATCGCTTCTCTTCCGCCACGTCGCTGACGAGCGCGTTCGAACCGGTGACCAGAACACCGCCGCCCAAGCCGAGAAGGAACATGGCGGCCAGCAAAGTCGGGTAGCTCTCGGCCAGGGTCAGTCCGATCAAGGCCGCCGTGATGCCTGCCAGGCCGCCGACGAGTCCCGCCTTCTTGCCCCGGTTGTCGACAATCGGGCCGACCGACACCGAGGCGATGATGAGGCCGAGCGCCTGGGCTGTCGCGACGTAGCCGAGTTGGGCTTCGTCGAGCCCGTAAAGCCTGCCCAGTTCGGGCAGGATCGTGCCGAGCAAGGCGGCGATCGATCCATAGACGTAGATCGCCAGGATGATCGCCGGGATGAGCCGCGATTTCGAATAGGAGGTTTCGCTCATGGGAGGTGTGCCACAGCCTACGGAGGTGCACCCGCACGGCTGCGCCCGCTGATCTATGGTCGGATACTAGTGTAGCGAAGCGGCGCCGGCGCGCCGTCAACCTCGCGACGTTTGGAAGCAATCGTAGGGGCGGGCCCCCGTGCCCGCCCGCGCTCGCGGTGATGACGCCTTCCCGTTTCTGCGTGAATGCTCGATAGCGATCCGCGGACGGGCACGGGGGCCCGCCCCTACAAACGGAAGCCAAGCAATTGCCCTGGCGCTACGCGAAACGGTGCTTGCCGGCCTGCTGGTCCCAGTAGACTTTTTTCTCTTTGCGGTAGGCCATGGTGGCGAGGTGGCCGGTGACCGCGGCCTCGTGGCCGGTCTGCGCGTCGCAGTTGAGCGGCGCGCCGTGTTTGATGGCGTCGATGAAGTTCTTCAGATGCTCGTTCGTAGGATTGCCCTGCCCCAGGTCTTTGCGCGCATTGATGTGCATCTCGGGACGCGAGGCGATTTTTTCCGGAGCGCCGCGGTATTTCTCGGGGTAGACATAGAGGTCCTTGAGGCCCATGACTTCCATGGTGCCCTCGCTGCCGAGAAGCTGCTCGCCATAGTCGTAATGCGAGTTGGCGAACATGGCGCTGTAGTTGATGTGAAAGTGGTCGGGATACTCGAAGCCGGCGGTGACGGTGTCGGGCACTTCGCGGTCGTCGTCAGTCCAGCAGTGGATGCCGCCGGTGCAGGTGACGGACTCGCAGTAGTGGCGGCCGGTGATCATGTGAATCGCGTCGGTTTGGTGAACGAGCAGGTCGGTTGAGATGCCGCCGGAGTAGTCCCAGTAGAGCCGCCACTGGAAGTAGCGCGCTTTGTTGAAATCGGTCTTCGCGGCGGGGCCGAGGAACTTGCCGTAGTCGGTGTTGCCGGGGTTGGTGTCGGCCGGAATGTCATAGCGCCAGGCCGGGAACGTCAGCGGGCTGTTGCGATACCAAAAGGCGCGCGCGTAGACGACCTTGCCGAGCACACCCGAGTCGTAGATCTCCTTGGCCCGCTGGTATAGGCGCGAACTGCGCCGCTGCGTGCCGACCTGAAACTTCTTGCCGCTTTTCTTGACCGCTTCGAGGATCTCGAACCCCTCTTCGATGGTGTGCGTCAGGGGCTTTTCGCAGTAGACGTGCTTGCCGGCTTCGAGCGCAGCGATGGCCATGTCGCGGTGCAGATGCTCGGGCGTGAAGATACCGACGGCGTCGATCGATTTGTCCGCGAGCATCTTGTAGTAGTCGCCGTAGGTTTCCGGCGCCGACTTCTGGGCGGTCGCGACATCGTCCTTCGTCATCGCCAGACGGGGAGAGTAGGCGTCGCAAATGGCTTTGATGTAAGCGTCTTTGCCTGAGACCTTGAGCATGGTCTTGATGTGCTTGCCGCCGCGGTTGCCCAGGCCGACCCAGCCAAGGGCCACCTTCGTGCCCGAGGTTTGCGCGTTCAATAGCGCGGGCGCGGCGGCGACGGCGGCCGAACGAGTCACGAAGCTACGTCGAGAGATTCCTTTATTCATAAGGCACCGTTTCGTGGTTTGAGAATATCAGCAGCCGAAGACCGCGGGCAAGCGGCGGGCGGAATGATGGGAACGCGCGGGGAGGCGTGCGCATTTACGCCCGTTGAGCCGGCTGTCTAAGCAATACGACGCCCGCCGCCAACCCCAACATGAACTTCAGCATGTCGAGCGCCGTGTAGGCTCCGTGGAGTCGCCAGAAGGGCGCCGCCTCGGGCGGCGGCGGCTCGCGTGGCACGAAGTCCATCAAGCGGCCAAGGAGGATCGTCTCCGGCACGACGTAGAACTGCAACACGAGGGTGATCAGCAGCATGAGGCCGATCCCGGCGAGCAGCAACTTGCCACTACGAATCCGCCAAGCCAACGCGAAGGCGGCAACGGCGAGCGGTACCTGCACCCACCCCCAGCCGTTGAAGAACACGCGGTTCACCTCGGAGGCTTGATGGCGCAGCACGAGCCGCAGGTTCTCCGGCGAGAGCGCGGCAGCCGTGTCGGCCAAGCCGTCGCTCGGCGTATCGAGCAAGCGAGCGGCCACGGCGAAGTTTTGCGTCGCCACCAGCCACATGAACACGCTCGCGCCGCACCAGGCCCCGAGCAAGAAAAGAAGTACGCCGCGCAGAGTCATGAACTCTCAGGTCACCACAGGCTGGAGCTGCTTGGCAACCTGGGCCACGGTGACGAGCCCTCGTTCCCTGACGCCCCCAAAGCGGCGTTGCCTTCACGTCAAAGCACTTCTACGTTGTTACCATCGCCTGCCCGTACCACGATACAATCGGACCGGAAATGATCGGCGCAACCATCTCCCACTACGGCATCTCCCACTACCGGATCACCGAGAAACTCAGCGAGGGCGGGATGGCGTGGTCTGCAAGGCTGAAGACACGCATCGTGGCCGCTCCCTTGCGCTGAGTTTCTAGCGCCGCACTTGGCCTCGAACGTTGACGAAGATCGAACGTAAGACAGACCAGACGAGGATCAGGCATGGATATCACGAAAGACCAACTACTCAAGGCCTACCGCGAGATGAAGACGATCCGGGAGTTCGAAGAGCGGCTCCATGTGGAGTTTGCGACCGGTGACATTCCGGGCTTTGTGCATCTCTATGCGGGCGAAGAGGCCGTCGCGGTGGGTGTGTGTTCGCACCTCAACGAGAACGACAAGATCGCCAGCACGCATAGAGGTCATGGACATTGCATCGCGAAAGGGTGCGACGTACATGGCATGATGGCCGAGATCTTCGGCAAGAAGGACGGCCTGTGTGGAGGCAAGGGCGGCTCCATGCACATCGCCGATCTGGAGCTGGGCATGATGGGGGCCAACGGAATCGTGGGAGGCGGTCCGCCGCTTGCTTGTGGCGCCGCTCTTGCCGCTAAGCAAAAGGGCACGAAAGGCGTCGCAGCCGCCTTCGTCGGTGATGGAGGGTCGAATCAGGGTACGACGCTGGAAAGCCTCAACCTAGCATCGATCTGGCAGCTCCCCTGTATCTTCGTCATCGAAAACAATGGCTACGCCGAGGCTACGTCGAGCAAGTACTCGGTGGCGGGCGCTGATGTCGCCGCAAGGGCCAAAGGCTTCAACATGCCGGGCGTTACGGTCGATGGACACGACTTTTGTGCCGTCTACGACGCAGCCGAGCAAGCGGTTGACCGCGCCCGAGACGGCGGCGGCCCCACTCTGATCGAATGCAAGGTCAACCGCTACTACGGCCACTTCGAAGGCGACGCCCAGACGTATCGGGGGCCCGACGAGGTCAAGAACCTCCGTGAAACGCGAGACTGCATCGCCAACTTCGCCCGTTCGCTGACCTCGTCGTCGCTCGTCACGGCCGAGGATCTCGCGAAGATCGACGACGAGGTCAAGGCCTTTATCGATGACGCGGTCACTAAAGCGAGGGAAGCGGCGGAACCGGATTCGGCGGACCTGCTGACCGACGTCTATGTGTCGTACTGAATGGCACTTGTCGTACTGAATGGCACTTGTCGTACTGAATGGGGAAGGCAATCCATGGCTAGAAGAATCACTTTTCAGCAAGCGGTCGGCGAGGCTCTGGGGCAGGAAATGGAGCGTGACGAGTAGGTCATCCTGATGGGAGAAGACGTCGCCGGTGGCTGTGGCGCGGACGGCGAGATGGACGCCTGGGGCGGTGTGCTCGGTGTCACCAAGGGACTGTGGGCCCGCTTTCCCGATCGTGTCCTCGATACCCCAATTAGCGAATCGGCATTCATCGGAGCCGCCATCGGCGCGGCGACCGCGGGGCTGCGTCCGGTGACGGAGCTGATGTTCGTCGATTTCATGGGCGTTTGCTTTGACCAGATCTTCAATCAAGCCGCCAAGTTTCGCTACATGTTCGGCGGCCGCGCGACCACACCGGTCGTGATTCGCAGCATGATCGGCGCGGGGCTTCGGGCCGCGGCACAGCATTCCCAGTGCCTCTATCCGCTCTTCACTCACATTCCGGGACTGAAATGCGTCGTCCCCTCCACTCCTTACGACGCCAAAGGGCTGCTGATCGAAGCGATCCGAGACGACGACCCGGTGATGTTCTTCGAGCACAAGCTGCTTTATTCACTGGAGGGAGAGGTGCCAGAAGAGTCCTACACAGTGCCGTTTGGCGAAGCCAACTACGTGCGGGAGGGAGATGACGTCACGATCGTCACCCTCGGACGCATGGTTCACAAGAGCACGGAAGCGGCGGACGAGCTAGCGAAGGATGGGATCGGCTGCGAAATCATCGACCTGAGAACGACCTCACCGCTCGATGAGGAAACTGTTCTCGAAAGCGTAGAGAAGACAGGACGGCTCGTCGTGGTCGACGAGGCCTCGCCGCGTTGCAACATGGCGACCGACATCTCCGCGATTGTTGCGCAGAACGCCTTCGGCTCGCTCAAAGCGCCTATCAAGATGGTTTGCCCCCCTCACACGCCGGTGCCCTTCAGCTCGGTTTTGGAGGACATGTACATTCCCGATGCCGGCAAGGTGGCGGGTGCGGTTCGCGACGTGATGGCCTATACGGCATGAGTGCCGGCATTCACAAGCTGACCATGCCCAAATGGGGCCTCTCGATGACGGAGGGCAAGGTCGTTGCGTGGCTCGTTGACGAAGGGACGGAGGTGGACGCGGGCACCGAAGTAGTCGAGATCGAGACGGAGAAAGTATCGAGTGCTCTGGAGGCCCCGCAATCGGGGGTGTTGCGTCGGGCAGCCGGGGTGGGACAGTCCGTCCCCGTGGCGGGTCTGGTTGGAGTGATCGCGGAAGCCTCGGTTTCGGGCGCCGAAGTCGACGCCTTTGTTTTGGCCTTCCAGGAAAGCTTCGTCCCGGAAGAGGTGGAAGAGGAAGCCACCGGTCCCACGCCCGAGACACTCGAAGCAGACGGCAAGACACTGCGATACCTGCGGCGAGGCGAGGGCGGCGAGCCCGCCATTCTGATCCACGGCTTTGGCGGCGACCTCAACAACTGGCTGTTCAATCACGAAGCGTTGTCTGCGAACCGGAGCGTTTTCGCACTCGATCTGCCGGGGCATGGCTCTTCGTCGAAACAACTTGAGAGCGGCAGCCTTGCCGAGTTCACCGCGACGCTTGTTGCATTCATGGATGCGATCGGCGAGCCGAAGGCACACCTGGTAGGGCACTCGATGGGCGGCGCGGTGGCTCTCGATTTGGCTCTGTCGCATCCAGGTCGAGCTCTATCACTCTTTCTGATCGCACCCGCCGGCTTGGGACCTGAGATCAACGGGGACTACATCGAAGGCTTCATCACGGCAAGCCGGCGTCGGGACATCAAGCCGTATATCGAGAAGCTGTTCGCAGATCCCTCCGCAGTGAGCCGCCAACTCATCGACGACATCCTCAAGTACAAACGTACCGATGGCGTCCACTCGGCCTTGCGTACCATTGCCGCTGCCCTCTTCCCTCAAGGCCGTCAAGCCGTGGTGTTGCGCGACCGGCTGGCCGACCTTGCTGTTCCCACGACGATCCTGTGGGGCGGCGAGGACCGCATTCTCCCGGTCTCCCATGCCCAAGATCTGCCGGTAAATGTCGAAATACAGGTTTTGCAGGGCAAAGGCCACATGGTACAGATGGAGGCCTCAGCCGAGGTGAATCGGTCGATCGTTTCTTGCTGGGACCGATCTCCCGCCTAGCGAGCCACTGTCTACACTTCGTCTTGCGTCCAGCAACTCCCTTAGTCGTCGCTAACGCAGCCGCCGTCGTCTGTTGCATCTCTGTTGCAATACGCGAGTGTAGACGATCTTGTAGTGGGAAGCTCGCCCACCTCTCTAGGTTTCTTGGAGTCAGGAATCTCTTCCAGCCTAGGGCCTACGAGACTCAAGCCGACGTCGAATCTAAGACAGGTTAGGTGAAAATGCTTACCACCAAGCCGCGGCAACATCGCTAGGATGAAACGGGTTCGTGTTTGATTCAGGTCGTATCCCCATGATTCGTTTTCTCAAGTTGGCGAGCACCGCCGTACTAGGAATTCTCATCTTTCTCTATGTCCTGCCATTCGCGTTGCAGACGAGTTGGGCTACCTCTGTCAAACTGCTGGGTCGTGCCGAGTTTTGTTCATGGTATCGGATTCTGCGATTCCAGCCGGACTTAGACCGATTTGGTGAACTGTTTGAAGATGCAAAGGAATCGATCGAAGCGGCCGGAGGCGGCGACCGGGACCTGCGGCAAATCACCTATCGGGGTGGGACATTCTGGATTCGAGACGATGCCCTTCCAGCCAACAGCATCGGATATCTGTTTGCGGAGCACGATTGGCTTGCCGAAACAAACCCGCGGGAAATGGTTCAGGAAGGCGATGTCGTGTTGGACGTTGGCGCGCATGTGGGTGTATTTACCGCCAAAGCGCTCGAGCTAGGCGCGGGCTTGGTCGTCGCGGTCGAGCCCGACCCGGCCAACGTCGAGTGTCTGCGCCGGAACTTCGCGAAGGAGATCGCGTCGGGGCGTGTCGCGGTTCTCGCCGAGGCGGCCTGGAACAAGACAGAGACGCTCACGTTTCACCTGGGTGAATCGTCGGCCTGGAACAGTCTTGTGCACGATCCCGGCAAGGGCGTGCTCGAAGTTCCTGCTCGGCCACTGGACGAAATGGTCAAGGATCTCGGCCTCGAAACTGTGGACTACCTCAAGGTCGACGTGGAGGGCGCCGAGGCGGAAGTACTGGAAGGGTCCGCCGGGACGCTGAGTGCCTATCAGCCGACGGTGATGGTGGACACCCACCACGGGAGCGAGGGATGGACACGCGCGCCGGAGATTCTGCGCGGCGCGAGAGAAGCTCACGAAGCCGTTTGCGGTCCGTGTCAGATCAACGAGGCGGAACGGAGCCGGATCGTTCCCCACGTCATGTTCTACCGCTGGCCATCCCGCCAATGAAATAGTTCCGCCTGCTGCTGGAACGCAACTCCCAGCACTCGGCGTCTACAATCAGAGCATGCGCGCCGAGAATGCGGTGACGGCGGCGAGAGTCGAGCGGTTCTTCCAGGTTTCGCTGCTGCTGCTGGTGGCGAACGGCTTTTTGGCCATCGCCGCAACCGGCTCGCTTGATGGATTCTCTATCACGCTGATGTCGGCCGCGCTGGCCTGGCGTGCCGTCAGGGTCTTCCGGACCGGCGTGCAGCCTATTCCTTCGCGCATTCCGTCAATTCTCGCCCTGGGTTACCTCGGTTTCTACGGCATCGAGCTGTATCTGGCCGCACCGAACATTCTCGACATCTTCGTTCCCGCCACTGTGCGGATGATGTTCTTCTTCACGGCGCTCAAGCTGTTGCTCGCCAGAATGGGCCGGGATTACCTCTATCTCGGGCTGCTGGCCTTCCTGCAACTGTTGGCTGCCTCCATGTTCTTGTTGAGCATCGGCTACTCGCTTGTCCTGCTGCTGTTCCTGGCGCTGGCGATCACTTGCTACACCAGTTTCGAGATCAAGCGCGGATGCGAGTCGGACGTGCATCTCGTCGAAGACTACCGCCGGGGACGCCGCAAAGGCCTGGGGGTTCGACTGGCGGCGCTGTCGGTAGCGCTGACGGCCGCGATCCTGACGCTGAGCGCGGGACTATTCTTGATCCTGCCGCGCACGCTGGGCGTGTCGATAGGCGGGCTGCGGGCGGGCCATCCGGTGGGCTTCAACGACGAGGTCCATCTGGGTGTCGGCGGATTCTTGCAGCCCAACGATACGCCGGTGATGCGGGTCGAGTTGCTCGACGGCAACACACTGGATGGTTTGCTATGGCGCGGGCTGGCGCTGCAGCACTTCGACGGAGTGCGATGGTCGAACCCGGAGTCCAAGCGCAAGGAAGTCGATCCTGAAAGCGGCGCCTACGCTTTGCAGGGGGTTCAGCGGCGGGCGCCGGACGCCCGAAAGATCGAATACGGGGTGACGCTCGAGCCCCTGCGCGCCGGCGCACTGTTTCTAGCCGGTCTGATCGAGACGGTCAGAGGCTCGTTTTCGCAGCTGATTGTGAACCAGACCGACTCGCTCTTTGTCGATCAACACAGCCCGCAGCCCTTGCGTTACCAGGTCACCGCTTGGATCTCCGACCGCCGCTCCCATCAACCGGCCAACGTGGTGGAGCTGTTTTCCCCCAAGTTCAGCGGAAACTACTTGCAGCTCCCCGAAGTAGACCCTCGGGTCGAGGAGTTGGCGCGACAGGTGGCGTCGGCGGCCCGTCGGCCGCTGCGCAAGGCCGAGTTGCTTGAGCAGTACCTGCTCAGGGAGTTCGGGTACTCGCTGGAGCTGCCGAGCGAGGGTGGTGATGACCCACTGGCGCATTTCCTGCTGGAGCGGCGCGAGGGCCATTGCGAATTCTTCGCTTCGGCGATGGCCGTAATGTTGCGGACACTTGGCATTCCCTCGCGCGTGGCGGTCGGCTTCGCGGGCGGCGTCTACAATCCGATCTCCGAGCTGCAGGTCATTCGAACCAGCGACGCGCACGCCTGGGTCGAGGCGTATATCCCACGCTACGGGTGGCTGCCGTTCGACCCGACACCGCGCGCGCCGGTAACGTTCGCGAGCGGCTGGTGGGCCAACTCGTGGATGTTCTGGGACGCCGCCCAGTCGTCCTGGAATGACTGGGTCATCGATTACGACGATACCCGCCAGCGCGACCTCGCCGGGCACATGCAGCAACGCTCACTGTGGGTGACGCTGCACGTCATGACGGCTCTGGAGCGGGTGAGCGCGTGGGCCGGCGCGTGGGAGGGGCGCGTCCGGGAGTCGTTGGCGTGGGTTCCCGTGGCAGACGCGTCCCGCAACGCTTTGTTGCTTGCGGTGGCGTTATCGCTGGTGGGTTTTGCGTTCGTGTGCTGGGTGTGGTTGCGGCCCAAGTTGATTGCCTGGTATCGGAGCCGGCGTCTGAGCGGCGGCCGCGGAAGCGTCCGCGACTGCAGCTATCTCTATGAACGGGCTGTCGCGTTCCTGAAGCGTCGGGGCTATCGGCGCCAAGCCTGGCAGACGGCCGAGGAGTTTGTAGAATCGGTGGAGGCGGGCGGGCTTCGCCGCTCGATGAGGGGGATCAACGCGGCCTACAACGCGGCGCGTTTCGGCGAGGATCGTGTGGCGATGAAGCGGCTACCGGATTTGGTGTCGGCGCTGGAGCGAGGACGGTAGGGGGTTGGCGAGCCCCTGATCCGTCGTGGGAGTGAAGCCGTGATGTTCGGAACAGACGTGGCTCCACCACGTGCGATTCGAGGCGCGGGCACGGCATGCCGCGCCCCTCCATGTCACCGTCCGGTCGAGGTAGGGCTAGAATAAGGGTCTCCGCCGCACCTTCTCCATGAAAATCGGTTTCGTAAGCCTCGGCTGTCCGAAGAATCTTGTCGACAGCGAAGTAATGATGGGCCTGCTCGAGTCCCGCGGACACGAGCTGACGACCAACCCCAGCGACGCCGACGCGATCGTTGTCAATACGTGCAGCTTCATTAACCCGGCCAAGCAGGAGTCGATCGACACGATCCTCGAGATGGCCGAGTACAAGAAGTTCGGCCGAGCGCGGCGCTTGGTGGTGGCGGGTTGTCTCGTCGAACGCTACCGGCAGGAACTGCGCGAGCAGGTGCCCGAAATCGACGCCGTACTCGGCACCAACGAGCTGGAAGACATCGTCCCGCACTGCGAGGCGACGCCGGTGGACCGATCTACGCCAGCCGAGCCGTTTCTCTACCACGACCTCACGCCGCGGCGGCGCGCGACGGCGTCGTACCTGGCGTACGTCAAGATCGCCGAGGGCTGTGATCATCCGTGCACGTTCTGCATCATCCCGAAGTTCCGCGGCGGCTTTCGGAGCCGGCGGTTCGAGTCGGTGGTGCGCGAGGCCGACTCGCTGTTTCGAAGCGGCGTGCGCGAGATCAACCTGATCGGGCAGGACACGACCAGCTACGGCGAAGACTTGGGGATCGAGGGCGGTCTGGCGACGTTGCTCGACCGGCTCGGGCGTATCGAAAACGCCGGCTGGGTACGCTTCCTCTACGCCTATCCGAATCGCGTCGAGCAGCGCCTGCTGGAAACGATTGCCGCCCACCCGGCGCTGTGCAACTACATCGATATCCCGTTGCAGCACGCCAGTGCGCGGGTGTTGAAGCGTATGAAGCGCGGGGCCTCGGGCGACATTTTCCTCCGCATGATCGAGCGTATGAGGGCGACGATTCCGGGGCTCGCGATCCGGACAACGTTCATCGTGGGATTCCCCGGCGAAACGGAGCAAGACTTCGAGGAGTTGTGCCGGTTCGTGGAGGCAGCCGAGTTTGACCACGCCGGCGTGTTCGGCTACTCCGACGACGAGACGAGCGACTGCTACCACCTCGACGGCAAGGTTTCGGCCGGTGTCATTTACCGCCGCAAGCGGCGTCTCATGGCGCTACAACGAAAGATCTCGCGGCGGCGCAACCGGGCGAAGGTTGGCGAAACGTTCCCGATTCTCATCAAGGGGCCGTCGACGGAGACGGACCTGTTGTGGGAAGGCCGCCTACAAACACAAGCCGAGGAGATCGACGGCAAAACCTACATCACTGAGTTCGCGGACGGCGAACCCAAGTCGGGTGATTTCGGCGAGATTCGCATCACACGCGCGACGGACTACGATCTGTTCGGGCGGCTCGAGAAGGTGCATCGGTCGCCCGTGGTCGTCGAGCCCGAGCCGGTCGCGGTCGCGTTACCGGTTTTGCAGTGAGGGTAGGCGCGGGTGTTCGATGTGGACTGAGTACGGGTTTCTCGGCGGATCAGCAAGTTGGCGAAACACCTCAAGAAGTGCCCCATCTGTGGCCGCGCGACGGGGCCCGATCGCACGGACTACCCTTTCTGCAGCGCCCGCTGCCGGCTGATCGACCTCGGCAACTGGTCCTCGGAGTCATACGTGGCCCACAGCCCCCTCACCGAGGCCGACGAGAAGTTCGCGCAGGAGTTACCGGAGAGACGCCCCGAGCAGGATGAGTAGAGCAGGATGACCAGGCGGGGGGGTGCCCTGTGCCTTGCCACGTGGGCCGGATGTGGCCTCGTACCCGGCGCCCCTGGAACGGTGGGATCGGTGGCCGGGCTGCTCGCCGCCTACGCGCTCGTCGAGGGCCTAGGCATGCACCCATGGTGGTTGGGCGCGCTCACGGCCGTTGTGTTCCTGCCAGCGGTTTGGTCGGCAGACTTCGCAGAGGACCATTACCGCCGCCACGATCCGCCCCAGGTCGTGGTCGACGAAGTTCTCGGCCAGTGGATCGCTCTGTGCGCGGTCGTCCCCGGTTCGTGGCCGTCGTGGTTGGCGGGCCTTGTTCTGTTTCGCCTATTCGACATCGCCAAGCCGTTTCCGATCCGGCGATTTGAGCACTTGCGAGGCGGCTACGGAGTTGTCACGGACGACCTCGTGGCAGGGGTCTGCGCTATGATGAGCCTGGCAGTTCTGGAGTGGCTCTCCCCGTGGTGATTGGCTCGTATGGCGTAGCTCGTGTGTCACGGCCGGGCCAGGTAAACATAGGATTCGGGAACACAGGATCAATGTGAAGAAAGGCTCTTCGAATTCACAACCTCTGATCGAATCGGTGGTTCCCCCCGCAGCGATCTCCGGCGGCGAGTTTGAAGTTCGGGGGCGCCACCTCTCCACGTATGAGGAAGGCTTTCCGCACGGGCTGTTCGGCGACGTGGAAGCGCGCTTGGTGGTGGGTGGATCCCGTTACGCGGTGGTACGCGTTCCCGACGAGGCATCCGAAAGTCGACTGGCCGTCAACAACGGCCGGAAGGTAAGCAAGCCGTTCCGGTGTTCGGTGGGGCTGCCGATCGCCGAGAACTTGCATCCGGTGGCCAACCCGGCGGTCGACGCGGCGGGCAACATCTACACGACCCGCAGCGGCTCGCGAGGCGAGAAGGTCCCGGTTTCGGTCTTCAAGATCGATCTGAGCTTCGATGTGAAGCCTTTTGGGTCCGACATCGTCAACCCGACCGGCCTGATCTTCAACGGCCGAGGCGATTTGCTGATCTCCAGCCGTAACAACGGAACGATCTATTCGGTTCGACCCGACGGCCACACCGAGATCTACTCTGAGGGTATGGGCGTGGCCACGGGCCTGGCCATCGACGAGGAAGACAACGTCTACGTAGGTGACCGCACCGGGACGATTTTCAAGATCAGCCCGGAGCGGCAGATCTTCGTCTACGCCACCCTCGAGCCGTCGATCGCCGCGTACCACCTGGCGCTGGCTTCCGACGGTCAACTGTTTGTGGCCGGTCCGACGACATCCAGCTTCGACTGCATCCACCGCATCTCGGATAAGGGCGAAGTCGATGTTTTCTACCGCGGGCTGGGCCGGCCTCAGGGGCTGGCGTTTGACCAGACAGGCCGTCTCTACGTTGCGTCGTCCCACGCGGGCAGGAAAGGCGTCTTCCGCTTTAACGACGAAGGCGAAATCGAGCAAGTCGTCTCCGGCCCCGGGATCGTCGGCCTGACCTTCCTGCCCAGCGGCGAGATGGTACTGGCAACGGGTGACAGCGTCTATCGCCTCGAGACGGCCTCCTGGATACAGTAGTAACTCGCCGTGAGAGCCGAAATCATCGCCGTCGGTTCGGAGTTGCTGACTCCAAGCCGAGTGGACACCAACTCCCTCTACCTCACGCGCAGACTCAACGAGCGCGGTATCGAGGTCATCCGCAAGACGATCGTTGGCGACGACCGCAAGCGGCTGGCCGAGGAGCTGCGCCGGGCGAGGAAGTCCGCGGACATCGTGATCATGACAGGCGGCCTCGGACCCACGCTCGACGACGTCAGCCGCGAGGCGGCCACCGACGCGCTCGGGCGTGCCTTGGTGTTTCACGCCGAGGTCATCGAGGCGATGGAAGTCAGATTCCGTCGCATGAAGCGGGAAATCTCCGAGAACAACCGGCGGCAGGCCTACATTCTCGAAGGCGCGGAGATCCTCTCGAACGCAAACGGCACGGCGCCGGGGCAGTGGCTCGAAGACGAAGCGGGCATCCTCATGCTGCTGCCGGGCCCGCCGCGTGAGTTGGAGCCACTGTTCGAAGAGCAGTGCATGCCGCGGCTGGCAAGGATCGAGTCGACGCACCAGTTTCATACCGTGTCACTGCGAGTCGCGGGGCTGGGGGAGTCGGAAGTCGATCAACGGATCGGGCCCATCTACTCGGCTGAACCGCGGGTGGCGACGACGATTCTCGCCTCACCCGGCGAAATCCAGATCCACTTACGAGGCGAGGGGGGCACGGTAGAGGAGGCTCGCGAGATCGCCGAGAGCCTCTCGCAAAAGGTGGAAGCAGAACTCGGGCCGAGCGTCTTTACACGCCGGAACGAGTCGATCCCCGAGGTCTTACTGGCGCGCTTCCGCGACAAGGGCCTGACGCTGGCGGTAGCTGAGAGCTGTACCGGCGGCATGGTGGCGGAGAAGATCACCGCCGTGGCCGGAAGCTCGGACTACTTTCTCGGCTGTGCCGTGACCTACGCGGAATCGGCCAAGATGGAGTGGCTGGGAATCGAAGAGTCCACGCTGAAGGAGCACGGCACGGTCAGCCGCGAAACCGCTGAAGAGATGGCCCAGGGAGTGCGACGCAGGGCCGGGGCGTCGGTGGGTGCATCGACGACCGGGGTTGCCGGACCGGGTGGCACCACCGAAAAGACGCCGGCGGGCACGGTGTTTATCGGGGTGGCGGATGACAACGGCGTCGAGGTGCAGGAGTTGCATATCGGCGGCGAGCGCGATCGGGTCCGGTTGTGGGCCACAACGAGGGTTCTGGATCTGCTGCGCCGCAGGGTGGAAAAGCTGTAGCAGCGGCCCCAGCGAATCGTTGCTCAGCGAAGCCCTCCCCGTTTGAAGCACACTCCCCGCAGCGCGGACACCGTTTGATCCTGAGCTGTAAACGCTGACGGCCAAGTCAGCGGCGGTGCAAGCCTCGTTTGGGCAAATCGATAGTACCCGACGCTTCCCATCGCTGAAGTACAGCCGACCGGCAAAGTAGGTTCGCGCGGTCCACTTGCTCGCCTCAGTCGCTTTCCCTGGGCCGCGGACCGAGTTCCGGCTCGAACTCGGCCATTCCTCTGCAATCCCGCAAGAACGGACGAGCTCGAGGCCCGTCGTTGCGGCTGGATTCCACCTCGAATCCCTAGATGTCATGCGGGAAAGCAGGGCTCGATCGAAGTTCGATCTGAGGCGGTTCAGCGGGCCTCGTCTTCGCCCGAGTGAACCTCACGGAACCCACCACCAGCGTCGGCGGCCCCCTGGCGACGCCAGAAGAGCCAAGGTCCCTAGTTAGGCTTCTCAGCTAGGGGGTCAGTCGAGCGAGCCGGGCCGAGCATTCGGCAACACCTTGGGGCACACTTACGGCCGCGTAGAGGTTCCTGGCTTCGACCCACAACTGTCTCGCTTCCTCCACTTGGCCTGCGCCTTCTTTCAGGATCGCGAGCGGCCGAATAGTGTTAGCAAGATCGAGCGGGGGCGTGCAATCGTGGCTGCGATAGAGCGCGAGCGCTTCGTTGTAGCAGGGCTCCGCGAGTGCCGCGCGACCTGCATCCTGGTGGATGTCACCCAGGTGTCGCACCGTGTGCGCCAGGGCAAGGGTGTCGCCTTCGTCACGACAAAGGGCGACGGCTTCCTTGTAGAGCGGCCACGCTGCCTCGCCACGCCCCAGGTCTCGCTCGATTTGCCCGAGCCCCTTGAGCGCCCGCACCAAGTTGCGCCGCGCAGCGGTTTGCCGACACAGTGATACTGCTTCCGCGAAATCCCGGAGCGCGTCGGGCAGGCGATTCTCACGCCGTGCACGCTCCGCCTGTTGCATCAACTTCACAGCAGCCTCTGACACTGAACCCTCCGATGCCCCCTATAAGGCCGGCCTAACGTTGAGTAAAGCGGTACCGTACCGCGACCGGCCCCGCGCACGGACTGCTTAGGTCCTTCGCCACTGCCCGAAGAAGAAAAACGATCGACTCGACGCCTCGAAGATCTGGTGGCGGCCCGGCAGCTAGTCGCTAGTTGATGTAGACGAACTCGTTGAGGTTGAGGATCACGTCGCACAAGTCGGTCAGGGCGGCGTGGTTTGCCGATGTCCCCGAGTCGCGGCCTGCGTGATAGGCGGCTTGCTTGTCGAGGAACTCACTGTTGCGGATGAGTTCGCTCGGGCTGGGATCGCGGCCCAACGCGATGAGATAGGCTCGCCGGACCTGAGCTTCCCGATCCGTACCCACGTCCTCGATCACGCGTTCGGCGAAGTGCCTCGCGTGCAGCAATACGAACTCATTGTTGAGCAGCGTGAGCGCCTGCGTCGGCACGGTAGTGGTATTGCGACGCTCACACGTCACATTGGGGTTCGGTTGGTCGAAGACTTCGAGCATCGGGTGCTTCAATCCCCGCTTCCAATAGGAGTAGACGCTACGCCTCCAAACGTCGGGCCCCTGCTCGGTCAGAATCCACTTGCCCTTACCAGACGACTCCCAGACGCTCTCCGGCAGCGGCGGAAAGAATGGCTCGCCGCCAAACTGCGTATTGAGCTTGCCGCTCGCGACCAAGATGCTATCGCGGATAGCCTCGGCTTCCAGGCGCCGCTGGGGATAACGCGAAAGGTAACGGTTCTCGGGGTCGTCCGTGACGTTTTTGCCTTCGGCGGCAACCGATGACATTCGGTAGGCCGCGGACGTCATGATCAGCCGATGCATTTGCTTGATGCTCCAGCCGTTTTCGCGGAACTCGACCGCCAGCCAATCCAACAACTCCGGATGCGAGGGCAGCTCGCCCATCTTCCCGAAGTTACCTGCCGTGCGGACCAGCCCGGTGCCGAAATGATGCGCCCAAATGCGGTTGACAATCACTCGGGCCGTCATCGGATGCTCGTCGGAGATCAGCCACTCCGCCAGCGTGCGCCTGCGTCCGGTGGATGGGTGGCCGGTGGCCGGTTGGCGCGGTTGGAAGGCGTCGGGGGTCGAGAGGACGCGCACCAAGCCGGGCTCCACCGCGGGACCCTTATTGCGATAGTCGCCGGTGGGCAGCAGGTTCGCCACGGGAAACGCGAACGGCTTGCCGGGCTCGGGAAGAAAACTGCCCTCGAAATCGAAGACCTCGCGCTCCCCCTTGCCGGGCAGCACTTGATCGCCGAGGCCGTTGGGCGCGAAGCGGTAGTCGCCGTCGCGGACACCCATCGCCATGGGCAGGGGCGGCGGCAAACCTTTCTCGATCTCCTTGATTTGCTCTCGCAGGCTCTTGATGCGCTCGTCGTCGTCGTCGTTGAGAAGATCGTCGAGGCCGCCCACTCCGATGGCCAGCACCTGGTCGGCAAGCAGCTTCTGTCCAGGCGTGCGCTCGGCTTCGGGCGTGCGGACGGCGATGCGAATATCTTCGGGAAACGTGGCGAGCTTTCTCTCGAAAGCAATCGCCTTGTAGGGTGCTTGCACCTCGGCGACGCGCTGTTTGAGCGGTGCGGTGCGTTCCTCGACGATCGCCTTCTTCTTTTCGTAAGCTACTACCTCGTCGGCCGGCGCCAGCGGATGGTCGTACTTCACATACGGAAAGAAGATGGCCATCATGCGGTAGTAGTCAACCTGCGGAATGGGGTCGAACTTGTGATCATGACAGCGGGCGCAATCGACGCTCAGGGCCATCAGGCCGCGGCTGGTGGTGGCGATGATGTCGTCGAGGTAGGCATAGCGGTACTGCGGGTTGTCCTTCTCGCGAAAACCGACGCGCGGCCCGACGCGGTAGAAGCCCGTGGCGATGAGGCTGTCGTGGCTGACCTCATCCAATTCGTCGCCGGCCAGTTGCTCCAGGATGAAGCGGTTGTACGGCTTGTCGGCATTGAACGATTGGATAACGTAGTCGCGGTAGCGCCAAGCGTTCGGGAAGTCGTAGTCGTGCTCGTAACCGTGGCTGTCGGCGTAGCGGACGACGTCGAGCCAGTGGCGTCCCCAGCGCTCGCCGTAGTGCCGCGAGGCGAGCAGGCGGTCGATCCGTTGCTCGTAAGCATCCGGGGCCGTGTCGCCGGCAAAGGCATCCACTTCCTCGGGACTGGGCGGGAGGCCGGTCAAGTCGAGGTAAGCACGGCGGATCAGCGTCCGGCGATCAGCCGGGACAGCAGGTCGCAGGCCTTGCTCCCCAAGCTTCCGATAGAGGAAGGCGTCGACGGGGTGCAGGGCCCAACGGGGATCGTCGACCTTGGGCATAGGCAGCCTCACCGGTTGCTTGAACGCCCACCAGTCGCGACCGTCCTCGGTGCCGCCGGCCGCGCCGTTCTTGGGCCCCTGTTTGGGGGAATCGTCCGGCTCATCTTCGGTGTCGAACTTGGCGCCCTCTTCGATCCAGTAGCGGATCGTCATGATCTCGTCATCGGTCAGGGCCCCGCCCATCGGCATCATCGGTCCGGCCGAGCCCGAGATGTGCAGGTACATCAAGCTCTCACCGGGATCACCCGGGACCACCGCCGGGCCGTGTGCCCCGCCCTTGAGCATGCCCGCGCGGGCGCGCAGATCGAGGTTGGCCATCGGAGTGTCGATGCCGTGACACTCGTAGCAGCTTTGCTTGAGGATGGGAAGGACGTCTTGCGAATAGGAGATCGGGTCCGCGGCGTGAAGTGCCGCGGTCAGGGTCAGCGTGAACGCGAGTTGGACGACGCGGATAGGACGAAGGCGCATGCCGGAGTACCGCTACGTACCTACAGCAAGTGTACGGTCGGGTTTTGCGGGTGTCAATGTAGCGGAGCGTCTAGTGTTGAAGCCCAATGATAATGTCCCCTTGAGCGCCCAATAGAAATGTCCCCTACTCTGAGGCTCCGAAGGAGGAGCCGAGAGTGGGAAGGACATGGATGAGTGCCAAGGAGTTGAGGCGCGGCGAAGTGCTGAGCCGAGTGAAACGAGGGGAACTGAAGTTGACCGCAGCCGCCGAGCTGCTGGAGGTCAGCTACCGCCATGCGAAGCGTCTGAAGAAGCGTTACCGTGCGGGCGGGGCCAAGGCTTTGGTGCACGGTAACGTCGGCCGTGCTTCGAACCGAGCCGATCAGAAGCGACGCCAGCAGGTTCTCGAGTTGGTGCGCGAGAACTATGCGGGCGAGGGGCACGAGCGCTTCGGGCCGACGCTGGCGTCGGAACATCTGGCAGCCGACCACGGCCTGGAAGTGCCGCGCGAAACACTGCGGCGCTGGATGCTCGCCGCGAGTCTGTGGAGCCGCCGTCGCAAGCGCCAACCGCATCGCACCCGGCGCCAACGCAAAGCGCACTTCGGCGAGCTGATTCAACTCGACGGTTCGCACCACCACTGGCTGGAAGAACGCGGCCCGAAAGCCTGTCTGATGAACTTCGTCGATGACGCGACCGGTGTGGCGCTGTGCCGTTTCTCGGACCAGGAAACGACCTGGGCCGCGGCCGATCTGCTCGCAGCCTGGGTGCGTCAACACGGCGTTCCCAAGGCGTTGTACTGCGACTGGAAAAACGTCTACCAGCGCCAGCCGACGTCGCGGGAAGTGCTGGCAGGCATCAAGCCCGAGACGCAGTTCGGGCGCATGTGTGCCAAGCTCGGCATTACGATCATGGCGGCTTCCTCGCCGCAAGCCAAGGGCCGAGTGGAGCGCCATCACGGCACGCACCAAGACCGCCTGATCAAGAAGATGCGGCTGCGCGGGATCGTCGAGTACGAGGCGGCGAACCGTTATCTCGACGAGGAGTATTTGGCCGAGCACAACGAGCGCTTCGCCTGTGAGCCGGCGGCGGCAGCGGACTTTCACCAGGCGCTCCCCCGCGGCACCGAGCTGCGAGGGGTGTTCTGTTGCGAGTACGAACGGGTGGTGAGCAACGACCGGGTGGTGCGGTTTGAGAATCGTTGTTTGCAGTTGAAGCCGAAACGCAACCAGGGCGTGGGGGCGGGGGCACGGGTGACGGTCCAACAGTGGCGCGATGAGAGCTTGCAGGTGAGGTTTGACGGGCACGAGATCGAGCACGACGTGATCGCCACGCCGACGCCACAGCTGCGGACGAAGCCAGCACCACAGCAGCGTCCGGGGGGCGGGCGCAAGCCGGCGGCGGACCACCCCTGGCGGCGAGCTGTGTTACGGAAAAAACGGGCTGCGAATACATAAGAGGGCTGTGGAAATGCCGGGTCGGATGAAAAGCGTGGAAAATCTCTCGAGGCAGCAGTACCGGGTTCGAGGAGCGGTGGATGGTTTTCCACCCTTCCCACCGCCCCTTGGAAATCGCTACGCGATTCCCACAGTTCCACAGCCCCGACGACGACGATATCTCTCCTACGAACAAGAAACACAAGGAGACACTTCTATCGAGCTACCGAGGGGGACATTTCTATTGGGCGTTGACATGTAGCGGAGCGTCTAGTGAAGGTGGACTGAGCATACTCGGCGCGTCGGCCTTTGCGCACTGTGAAATAGGGATTTCGGCGTCGGCTCTCTCAGTAGTGAATTGAGACTGCCCAAGGTTTGCGTTCTGGCGGCCCAGGCTGTACAATCGTGCTGATGCAATTCCGAAACAAATGACGCCAAAAGATGCGCGGCTACGACAGGATTGAGTTCCCGATCACTGGCTGTGACGAGAGTTCGTCCCATGGAAACAGAGACGGGAACGACGGCATCCGCTCGGAACTGTGTAAGAGAAAGCGGCAGATGTGAGACAGGACGAGTCCCAATTGGGAACCCTTGTTGGCGGCCGGCCGGCCGGGTGACCAAGCGAAAACGATCAGAGGGAATGTCGGCTAAGGAGGTCACAGTGATGACCAGGTTATGGGCGACGACCAGGGTATGGGGATTGTGTGCGGCGGTTGCGATCCTGGGAGGTTGTAATGGTGGTGACTACGGGACTCCCGAACCGGAGACGTGGGAGTACACGGGCGGCTTTCTCGATCAAAACTGGGATCACGAAACCCAGATGGAATGGTGGTTCACCAGCCAGGGATCCTGGGTTATTCCATACGAGTGGTATCTCGAATTGGAGCGGCCGGACAGCGAAGAGTTCGTACGCTCCACTGCCAACATGGAGCGTTTACGCTTTCTGCCCTGGCCGGCCGACCCGAAGTGGAACCCGGACGGACTCGCCATTGGGTTCGTGAAAGACACCGACAAAGACACCGACGGTGAATCCCGAGAATCCCATTTCGGTTTCACCTGCGCCGCATGCCATACCGGGCTGGTTACGCATCAGGGTAAACAGGTCCTGGTGGATGGCGCCCCGGCTCATTCGGATTTTGACGCCCTGCTGGAGGAGATTGGGGCGTCACTGAAACAGACGCTGGACGACAGCGACAAGTTTGCCCGCTTCGCTGATCGTGTACTGGGCACTAACTCGGAATCGGCAGCCGTGACGGCTTTGAAGGAGCAAGTAAAGGGTCGGACCGATTTACTGGCGGAGCGGCTGCGGGTCAATCGCCCGCCTCATCCTGCCGGCTACGCTCGTCTGGACGCCTTTGGGAACATCTTTAACGAGGGTTCGGTGTTCGCCATCAATGAACCCTCCAACGCGAAACCAGCGAACGCCCCGGTATCCTATCCGGTGCTGTGGGACACGCCGCAACACGACGTCGTACAGTGGAACGGCCAAGCGGTGAACGCGGGGATCGGGCCCTACACGCGCAACATCGGTGAAGTTGTGGGCGTCTTCGGCGATCTCCGTATCGAGCCGGTGGACGTGGCCGGTTCCCCCAAGATGCGCTATCAGCATCACATCAACGTCAAGGGCCTGGAGCGCTTGGAGGAGATTCTCGAAACCCTATGGTCGCCGCAATGGCCCGAGGATTCTCTCCCTGCGATCGACCGTGACCAAGCAGCTCTCGGCAAGGTGAATTACGACAAGCAGTGTGTCCACTGCCACGCGGAAATCAACCGTAAGGACCCCAAGCGCGAGATCAAGGCCGTGATGGTCCCCGTCGCCAAGGTGGGCACCGACCCGGTCATGGCCACGAACATCCCAAACAGCGTTTCCAAAACAGGAATGCTGGAGGGGCAGCCGATGCTCCCGCTCACGAAGGACTTGCCGAACTTTGGCCTCATCGCGCGCGTCGTCGGGCAGTTTGGCCCGGAGGCGCCGACCGCGAAGGTGGTGGGCAACGGCGTCGTCGGTGTCTTGCGTGAGGAGCGACCCCGCAAGCTCGCCACGGGCTTGCTCGCCTATATCAAGGCGGCAAAAGCAAACGCGTTCTACAAAGACGGAGAACGTCGCCGGCCGCCGCGCTACAAGGCCAGGCCCCTAAACGGAATCTGGGCCTCGGCTCCGTTTCTGCATAACGGCTCGGTGCCGAACCTCTGGGAACTATTGAAGAAACCCGAGCAGCGCGTAACGAGCTTTCACGTCGGAAGCTGGGAAATCGATCCGGTAAACGTCGGGTATGCCACCGACGCCGGCCCGGCCACCAGCGAATTAGTCACTTCGGTTCGTGGCAACTCAAACTCGGGCCACGACTACGGCACCGACCTGACTGACGCCGAAAAACGGGAGTTGATCGAATACATCAAAACGCTGTGACGGCCGGCTCGGCTGTGCTCTACGAGGCCCGGCGCTTGGCCGAGGCGATGTAGACCGCTCTGCGCATGCGATTGATGCCTCCAATGGGCTGATGCGCGGACAGCGCATGCCAGGGCGAGAAGACCCGCTTCTCACACTGCTGTATCCCCGCCGCGGTGTCGAGACCCTGTTGGCGCGCCGGGATGGTGATCTTTGCGACGGTTTGCCACGGCGTCTTGTCCCAGGCGGCGCAGGCGTTCTCGATCGCCAGGTCGGCTTCGCCCTTGTTGCGCACCTGGACCTTGAAATCGAAACACACGTCCTCGTCTCCCTTCAGCGTCCTGAGCAAGGCCTCGCGCAGGTAGCTGTCCGATGGGTTGTCCGGCAGGACTTGCGGCTTCTTCTCACCACAAGGGTCGGCGGAGAACCTCATTACGCGGTACGGCCCGAACAGAAAGGGCGCCGCGCCGAAATACTGCACCTCAAGCGGATTCGTGACCGGTACGGCCTGCAACGCCGAGACCAGCTTGAAGGTTTGCAAGATTCTGGCCTTGTCCGCGTCAGTGATTCCGGGCACGGCCACCTGGAGCGGTGCGAAAAAGAATGCCGGGTCATCGTCTTTTTCCAGCAGGATCTGGTGCAAGCGTAGATAGTCCTTCACGTTGGCGAACGCAAACGACGGTTGATTGATCATCAGGAAATCTTGACTGCGTACGCCGGCGTCTTCGAAAAACACTCGGTCCTTGACATCCACCACCTTGAGGGCCATGCCGCGGCTTTCGTTCTTTCCACCGTCGATGTCGGGTTTCACCAGGGTGGTTGCGTTCGAAAAGCGAATCCAGGCGTTGAACTTTCTGCCGGTTTGGGCGAACAGCCCCTGCTGAAGATCCCCGCCCAGATCCCGGTTCATCTCGAAGGTTGCTTGCACACACCCGTGTGATTTCGGATGGACGCCGCGCAGACTCGGGTTCGGCGCGCTATACCGCTTTGCAAGCAATTTGACCCGCATTTTCAATTTGATGTTTGACATCCCGACCTTCCAGCGGCCTTGAGCGTCTTTATTCATAGGGGCTAGCGCCCGATGAGGACGCCATGGAGGCCAACACCCAATGGGTGAAAAACAAACCAAGCCATTCCAGCTAAGTTTCAATGGACTTCTCAAAGTCGATTTCCAGGGATCGCACGTCACTTCCGACGGTGGCCTGATTTTGGTTCGCGAACTGGACGAACGGCTCGGTCTCGGAGAACTGATTGACGAGCATCTCAGCGACTCCCGGCAAGGCACAAACAAGCAGTTCACGCTCGCTGATCTGTTGCGGCAGTCGGTTTACAGCCGACTCGCCGGCTACGAGGACCTCAACGACGCCGAGCGGGTTTCGATCGATCCGACGTTTCGGCTGATCGGTTCGCAGAAGATCTGGGATCGCGGTGCGGCCTTGACCTCGACGCTGCACGGCTTCGAGACGGAGATGCTGGCGAGCGAAGAGAACCTGCTGGGGCTGATGGCGCTGAACCGAGAGCTGGTCGGGCAAGCGGAAGCGTTCGACGACGCCGAGCGGGTCGTTCTGGACCTGGACTCCACCGAGAGTCCGGTCCATGGCCAACAGGAAGGCAGTGCCTACAACGGACACTTCGAGTCGGTCTGCTACCACCCGTTGCTTTTGTTCAACGGTCATGGTGATTGCCTCGCTGCCAAGCTGCGTCCAGGCAACGTGCACAGCGCCGAGGACTGGGATGAGCTCTTGTTGCCGGAGATCGAGCGCCAACAGGCTGCGGGCAAGCAGGTCGCCTTCCGGGGCGATGCGGCCTTTGCGAAGCCGGAAGTTTATGAGGCTTCGGAGGAACGCGGAGTACAGTACGCCATTCGCATTCCGGCCAACAAGAGCTTGGAGCTGGAGATCGAAGACATCCTGTTTCGCCCGCCGGGAAGGCCTTCCCGCAAGCCCTTGGTGCGCTACAAGAGTTTTCGCTATCAGGCGGAGAGTTGGTCGCAGGCGAGGCGGATCGTCGCTAAGGTCGAGCATCACCAGGGCGAGCTGTTCCCGCGCGTCGGATTCATCGTGACGAGCATGAGCTTGCCGAGCCGCTCGGTGGTGCGCTTCTACAACAAGCGCGGCACGGCGGAACAGTGGATCAAGGAAGGCAAGCAGGCGACGCACTGGACGCGATTGTCGTGCCATCGATTTCGGGCCAACGAAGTGCGGTTGCAACTGAGCGTGCTGGCCTACAACCTGGGCAATCTTTGGCGGCGGCTGGGGCTTCCGCAGCGAATCAAGCGTTGGTCGCTGACGAGCTTGCAACACAGGTTGATGAAGACCGGCGGTCGGCTGGTCAAGCACGCGCGGTATTACTGGCTCTTATTGGCGGAGGGACATCTGAACCGGCGGCTGTTCGGCGACATGCTGCACAAGATCTGGGCGCTGCCGCTGCCGAGTGGGTAGCATTGCCGGAGTGAGGATCAACAGCTTTTGGCTCCAAAAGGTTTCGCAAGGAGCAGTGTCGGCCGGAGCACCGTTCAAGCCGCTCAATCAACGACTGTGAGCGGTCGAACCAGCTCTGGCGACTACCAGCAGAGGTGATGTGCAGGGTTCAGCGTGAAAGGACGTGCTGTTCGGAGCGGAGCGGGTGTATACTGTGGCCGTGCCAGGGCCAAAATGGAAATCCTGGTTTGACGGTCAGATCAACAAGCTCTTTGATCTGGTTCTCTTCTTCGGGCGGGATCGTTTCGAATGGATTCGCGGGTAAGTTTAGGTCTGCCATGAAGAACTCCTGACTCCGTCGCAGCCAAATGCACGACTATCTCCGACGGAGAGAACTGGAATTGACGACTCCTGAGAGGGTAGCTCATTGAAAGCGGCATTGCAAGAAAACTGAAGACCGACTGTCAACGCCCAATAGAAATGTCCCCCTCGGTAGCTCGATAGAAGTGTCCCCTTGTGTTTCTTGTTCGTAGGAGAGATATCGTCGTCGTCGGGGCTGTGGAACTGTGGGAATCGCGTAGCGATTTCCAAGGGGCGGTGGGAAGGGTGGAAAACCATCCACCGCTCCTCGAACCCGGTACTGCTGCCTCGAGAGATTTTCCACGCTTTCCATCCGACCCGGCATTTCCACAGCCCTCTTATGTATTCGCAGCCCGTTTTTTCCGTAACACAGCTCGCCGCCAGGGGTGGTCCGCCGCCGGCTTGCGCCCGCCCCCCCCGGACGCTGCTGTGGTGCTGGCTTCGTCCGCAGCTGTGGCGTCGGCGTGGCGATCACGTCGTGCTCGATCTCGTGCCCGTCAAACCTCACCTGCAAGCTCTCATCGCGCCACTGTTGGACCGTCACCCGTGCCCCCGCCCCCACGCCCTGGTTGCGTTTCGGCTTCAACTGCAAACAACGATTCTCGAAACGCACCACCCGGTCGTTGCTCACCACGCGTTCGTACTCGCAACAGAACACCCCTCGCAGCTCGGTGCCGCGGGGGAGCGCCTGGTGAAAGTCCGCTGCCGCCGCCGGCTCACAGGCGAAGCGCTCGTTGTGCTCGGCCAGGTACTCCTCGTCGAGATAACGGTTCGCCGCCTCGTACTCGACGATCCCGCGCAGCCGCATCTTCTTGATCAGGCGGTCTTGGTGCGTGCCGTGATGGCGCTCCACTCGGCCCTTGGCTTGCGGCGAGGAAGCCGCCATGATCGTAATGCCGAGCTTGGCACACATGCGCCCGAACTGCGTCTCGGGCTTGATGCCTGCCAGCGCTTCCCGCGACGTCGGCTGGCGCTGGTAGACGTTTTTACAGTCGCAGTACAACGCCTTGGGAACGCCGTGTTGACGTACCCAGGCTGCGAGCAGATCGGCCGCGGCCCAGGTCGTTTCCTGGTCCGAGAAACGGCACAGCGCCACACCGGTCGCGTCATCGACGAAGTTCATCAGACAGGCTTTCGGGCCGCGTTCTTCCAGCCAGTGGTGGTGCGAACCGTCGAGTTGAATCAGCTCGCCGAAGTGCGCTTTGCGTTGGCGCCGGGTGCGATGCGGTTGGCGCTTGCGACGGCGGCTCCACAGACTCGCGGCGAGCATCCAGCGCCGCAGTGTTTCGCGCGGCACTTCCAGGCCGTGGTCGGCTGCCAGATGTTCCGACGCCAGCGTCGGCCCGAAGCGCTCGTGCCCCTCGCCCGCATAGTTCTCGCGCACCAACTCGAGAACCTGCTGGCGTCGCTTCTGATCGGCTCGGTTCGAAGCACGGCCGACGTTACCGTGCACCAAAGCCTTGGCCCCGCCCGCACGGTAACGCTTCTTCAGACGCTTCGCATGGCGGTAGCTGACCTCCAGCAGCTCGGCGGCTTCGGTCAACTTCAGTTCCCCTCGTTTCACTCGGCTCAGCACTTCGCCGCGCCTCAACTCCTTGGCACTCATCCATGTCCTTCCCACTCTCGGCTCCTCCTTCGGAGCCTCAGAGTAGGGGACATTTCTATTGGGCGCTCAAGGGGACATTATCATTGGGCTTCAACAGAAAACTGAAGACCGACGTTGCGGAGCGTCTAGGAGGGCCGGCTCACCGTATCTCCCAGGGCAACGATGGCGTCACCGGGCAGGTTCTCTGCACGCTGGACTCGATCTCAATGCCGAGCCGGCCCAACTGCTCCGGCGTCAGCTTGGCTTGAATCTCTGGAAACAGTCGGCGCTCTTCGATGCGGATGTGGCGGCTCAGCAGCTCTCCGAACTCTCGGAGCAGCCCGACGCGCGCGGCGTCATCGGCGGCGGCCAGGCGATCGAGCAGATCTTCCATCGCGCGGTGTTGTGCGATCAACTCGTCCACAACCCCGTCGTCTTCCAGCGCCGCGCGGACCGCCGGAAACAGCACCTTCTCCTCGACCTTGAAGTGCCCAAGCAATTCGACCTCGGCCATGGTCGCTACCTTTTGGGCTAACTCTCCGGCCTTCGCCGGCGTGGGGTCGGCCTTGAGTCCGCGGTCGATGATGACGCTCAGCGCCAGCCCGTGCTGGTGCTGATGCGAAAGGGGGACGAGGCTGGGATCGCGGAACATAGGCGTTAGAAATCGGGAGCCACCGAGCCCCGACCGCAAGGGAGGGGTAAATCCATTGTCCGTTGGCCCGGGGTCTGATGTACGAACCGGGCAACGCACCCGTCACTGGCGCTCCGGGCTCGGATTCTCACTGGCCGCTGCCTCTTCGGTCGGCCAGGTAGCTGCTCAGCGTGAGAACAAAGCCCAGCCCCACGATGCCCGTCAGGATGAGAAACAACGGATCGCTGGACCGAAAGTAAAGCCAAACCAACGTCGCCAGAATCAGTGAACGGACCATCAGGGTCGAGGGATACAGCGCGTCGAGGTTGAGACGGATCATCTGTGTAGCAAGAATGCCGAGGGACAGCAGCAACACTCCGACCATCCGCACCATCGCGTCGCTGTACGAGCCATTCGAGAGGAACAACTCAAGCGACAGGCCGGGAGCGAATAGGAATCCGATCCCGCCCGTATAGAGGTAACCGGCAAGATAGAAAAGACTGATTCGTGTCCGTGTCAGTGCCATGGTTTAGCAGTGATTCGAGCTCAGCGTTCTGCTGCATCTCAGGGCCGCGCAGCGGCCGGCGGCCGAGGCCCATGAGGTCAGAGTGTCTTCCCCGCTACACGTCCTTGACGCGAATCATGAGCTTACCGGTATTGGCGCCAGTATAGAGCCTCTTGACCTCTTGCAGGGCGTTTTCAAGCCCGTCGACCACGTCCTGCCGAACCTTGATTCTGCCCTCGGCCATCCACTGTGACAACTCAGCGATGGCTTCGGGATAGCGATCAGCGTAATCGAGTACTATGAATCCCTCTACCCGCAGACGCTGCATCAGGATCATGGGGTAGTTGTACGGGCCCGCCACCTCTTCGGTCGCGTTGTACTGGGAGATGAGGCCGCAGGTCGGAATCCGACCGTTGAGATTCATGAGCTTGAGGCAGGCGTCGAGGATCGCGCCATCCACGTTGTCGAAATAGATGTCGATGCCGTTGGAGCACGCTGCTGTCAGCGCCTCCGGTAGGTTTGCCGTCTTGTAGTTAATGGCCTCGTCGAAGCCGAGATCGTTCGTGATCCAACCACATTTTTCGTCCCTGCCGGCCAGCCCCACAACCCGGCAGCCCTTGATCTTCGCAATCTGACCCACGATGGAACCGACCGCACCAGCGGCGGCGGACACGACAACCGTCTCACCTTCTTTGGGTTGGCCCACATCGAGGAGACCGAAATAGGCCGTTGGTCCCACGACGGCGAAGGTGCCGAAAGCATCGATCACCGAAATCGGCCCGGTATCGCCCAACGGATTCAAAGTCGACGCGTTGCCGGCCTGATAATCCGCCCAGACACCGAGGCCGCTCACGACGTCGCCGTCCTTGAAAGCCGGGTTGTTGGATTTGACTACGGTACCGCAGACGACCCCGCGCATCGGCGCGTCCAACTCAACTGGAGGCATGTATTGATCCATGTCGCTCATCCAGATACGATTGGTTGGATCGAGCGACAGGTAGTTGAGCCTGAACACACATTCGCCATCGCCGGGTTCTGGAATGGCTTCTTCCTCAAGGCTGAGCACATCGTCGGTGATTTCACCGACCGGACGCTTGCGCAGGCGCCACACGCGGTTGCCTTTGGACACTGTTTTCCTCCAGATATGGTCGTTCTGTGACCAGTAAGACCCCATCTCTGGTCGCCTTACCCGCAGCGCGTTTGGTGCTGAGCTGCGCCCACAGCTACTTGCGGGTGAACTTTTGTAGGCAAGGGCAGTCGCGCGGCACGGCCCCCTTGCGTCCACCGGCGGACCAAGTCACCTCGCCGACATAGATGTCGCCGTGGCGGTCGCCCCAGATATCGTGCGGCGCATAGAAGTCACCGGCCGCACAGGGATCGTCGCCACCGCCCCATTGGTCAAGCAGCGCGCCGCCGCGATCGTAGATGCTGACCCGTCCGCCGACCGGATCGGGGCGGGGCGGCGTCACGCCGGGGAAGAGGCCCGCCCGCCAGCCGACCTCCGCGACGTAGATGCGGTCGTCGGGGTCGATGAACACCTGCATAGGCCGTTCGACTTGGGTCCACTCGCTCAGGAACTTGCCGTCGAGGTCGAACAACTGCAAGCGGTCATTCTCGCGGTCGGCAACGTAGATCACGCCCTGGCTGTCGATGGCGATGCCGTGCGGCAGGTTAAACTCGCCGGGACCATCGCCGGGCTCGCCCCAGGAGAAGAGCAACTCGCCGGTGGCGGAGAACTTGTGAACGCGGGCGTTACCGTAGCCATCGGTGATGTAGAGTTCGCCCTCGGGCGTGAGGGCGACGTTCGTCGGCTGGTTGAACGGACCGGCCGCTCGCTTGATCGTGCGGTAGTCACTGTTCTCGACGCCGGTGTCCGATCCGCGGCCGCTCTCACCCAGCGTCATCAGTAACTCGCCTTCGGGGGTGTACTTGCGAACGGTGTGGTCGAGATCGTCGGTCAGATAGAGTGCGTCGTCGGGACCGATGTGGATGCCGTGCGGCCGCACGAACTGTCCCTCTCCCCAGGAGTTCAAGAACCGTCCGTCACGGTCGAACACAATCAGCGGGTGCTCGCCGCGATTGAAGACGTAGACCCGGTCTGCCGAGTCCGTCGCCGTGCCAACGACCTCGACCAACTCCCACCCGTCGGGCAGTTGGTGCCAGTCGACATGGGCTTCGTAGTTTTCCGTGGTTACACTCATTTAGATTCTCCGTTGCGTGGGGCGACCGTCCGAACCGACATGCTATGGCAAGGCCTCGAGGCCTGCAGAGCACTGGACAGCAGTTTCGCATACTGGGCTTGCAACGGCCCGTACGGGAACCGAGATTCCCCGATCTACTCGTCTTTTTTCGGTGGTGGCTCAGGAGGGTCCCAGGGCTTGACTGGTTCGACGAACGTCTCGCTGGGGCCGCCCTCGGAGTAATCCCGGCGCCTGGACGGAAGAGGGCGTGGCTCACGTTCCTTGCGGGGAGGAGGTGGAGGCGGTTGCTTCTTCCGGTCAGACACTTGGCATCTACCCTAAGACTGAGGAATCCAGAGGCGGTCGGCGGGTATTTCCGCGCTCACTTCCATCTGAAACTTCTTGACCAGCGCGCGGTCCGGACCGGGATCATCCTCCAGCGAGAGCGCCTTGAAACGTTCGGAGATGTCGACCACGGTAGGCTGGTGCGATGCCGTTACCCCGTCGTGACGACGGATGTCCGCGAGAAGGTCCCCGAGTTCGTAGTGGATCTTGCCCCAGCCGTAGTGCAGGCGTGAGAAACGGTCAATCTGGTCGGACATCTTCAGAACCGGCCGAATCGCGGCGATGAGGGCTGCGGTGCCCATTAAACCCGTCACGACCGCGCCGCCGGCAAACTCCTGAAGAAACGCCAAGCCCACAAAGGCGCTCGAAGCCGCCAGCGCGGTCACGATGTCCATCCGAAACATCCACGTCTTGCATGCCTTCAGCCTGTGGGCGTAGTATTTCTGGCTCAGCCGCGAAGTCCGCAACAGATCGTACAGGCGGGCAACATCCGCTTGCTGACCCGTGTACTCTCGAGTGTCGACTGTCACCACCACTGATCATAGTCCACCGTGGGAAGGCGATGTGGCCGCACCATCCCGTTACACTGACGGCATGCCCCACCAGTTGGCGAGAAATGCGTGCTAGGCCACGTCCTCCCCTGGGACAGCACTTCCTCCACGACCAAGGCGTCCTGGCACGCATTGCCTCCTGCTTACCGATCGAGCCCGGCTCGCTGGTGGTCGAGATCGGCCCCGGCCAGGGCGCCCTGACCGAACACCTCCTCGACCGCGGCGCGCAGGTGGCAGCCGTTGAGGTCGACCGCGAACTCGCCTCAGCGTTACAAACCAGGTTCGCCAACGCCCCCTTGGAAGTCATCGAGGCGGATCTGCTCGACGTCGACCTCGCCGAGCTAATCCGCAACCGCTCCGAGCAGCCTGCCCTGGTGGCCGGCAATCTCCCCTACTACATCACGTCTCCGATCCTCCGAAAGGTATTTGCAGCCGCGGAGCGGGTGGAGCAAGCAGTGTTTCTGATGCAAAAGGAGGTGGCCGAAAGGGTAGTCGCCGTGAAGAACTCGCGGGACTACGGCTTCCTCAGCGTGTTGAGCCGCCTGTACGCGGAGCCGGAGATGCTGTTCACTGTGGCGCCAGGGTGCTTTCGGCCGCCGCCGCAGGTCACGTCGGCCGTGGTGCGGTTGGCGATGCGCCGGGGCGCCCAGGTCGAGCCGGACTTGGTGGAGTTTCTCAAGGCGTGCTTTGCGCATCCTCGAAAGACGTTGCTGAACAACTTAGCCGTGCGGTACGAGCGCTCCCGCGTCGCGGTTCTGCCGGAGGCTGGCCGCCGCGCCCAGGAGCTAGCGTTGGATGAATTACGGGCCGTGTGGCGGCGCTTGGCCTAAAGTCTCGTTCCGGAGCTAGCGCACGAGCGAGATCTAGGGCGAGCCCGGTGGCGCGGGCCTCCTGGCCTGCAGCGTCGACCTCCGGGTCGACGTTTCTTCCCGCACAGCCCCTGCCACGGGCCAAGACCGGCGGGGACGCCGATCCTGCCCGCCAGAGGCGTGCGCCACATCCCATCTCGCGCTTCCTAAACCCCACAACCCACCTAATCCAACACATTCCCATCGGCATCCATGTGGTGGATCTCTTCAAACCCTAACTCACGAATACCCGCTTCCACCTTCGCCAGATCCCCCACGACGATCCACACCAGCCGATCCGGCTTCACAACCCTCTCGGCAGCGGCATTGATGTCGCTCAACTCCAGCGCCTGCACCTTGCCCGCGTATGTCTCGTAGTAGTCCTCGGGCAGGCCGAAGCGCACGATCTCGCTGATTGCGCCTCGCAAGGCGCCCTTGGTTTCGAAGCGCCCCGGCAGCCGCAGCGTTTGGTTGCGCTTCGACTTGTCAAGCTCGTCGGCATCCGCGGGACGCTCTCTGAGAATCTCGCGCATCTCCTTATCCACCTCGGCCATCGACTCCTTCGTCTTGTCGGTCTGCACCGGCGCGTAGGTGAGATAGATGCGTTGGCCGCGCGCGTCGAACATCGTGCTGAACGCCCCGTACGCCCAGTGCTTGTCTTCGCGCAGGTTCATATTGAGACGCGAGGTGAACGTC
This sequence comes from Bryobacterales bacterium, assembly GCA_965261065.1. Taxonomy (GTDB): domain Bacteria; phylum Acidobacteriota; class Terriglobia; order Bryobacterales; family UBA6623; genus JAKZVK01. The sequence continues at coordinate 3,158,683 of OZ253444.1, forward strand.
CCGCCGAGGATGTTGTTCATCGTTTCCATCGCGATCTCGTCCGGGTTATTCGTCGGGGGGGCAAGCAGGCCCGTGATGATGACCGACTGCTGGGCGCCCGGCTTGTCCACCAAATAGAGCACGCGGGCCTCGCGGTTCTGCACCTCGGCAATGTTCTTCTTGGGAGGCTTCTCGCCGTCCTTCCACGCGCCCAGCCGCGACTCGAGCTTGGGAACCAGTTCCTCGAGCGTGGTGTCGCCTGTGACGATCAACGTCGCGTTCGCGGGCTGGAACCAGGTGCCGTGAATGGCTTCGAGATCCTCGCGCTTCATCTCGGTAACGGTCTTCTCCGTTCCCGTGCCGGTCCAAGGATTGCCGTAGGCGTGACCTTCGCCGTAGACCAAGCCCGGCAACAAGCGCAGCGCGGTCAGGATCGGGGTGGATTTCTCTTGCTGGATGCGCGCCAGACGCCGCTTCTTCAGCCGCTGAAAGTCCGCCTCGGGAAACGACGGGTTGAGGATCACGTCGGCGTACACGTCGAGCGACGCGTCGAGGTTTTCCTTGAGGGCCGAGAGGCTGACGGTGGAGCTGTCGAGGCTTGAGCCGGTCGACAGATTGGCGCCGAGGTTCTCCAAGGCCTCGCTGATCTCGAGCGCGGAGCGCGTCGAAGTACCCTCGTCCATCATGTCGAGGGCCATGCCGGCGACACCCGCGGCGGCAAACTGGTCGGCCGCATAACCGGCATCCACCAGCAGTTGGAAATCCACGACCGGGATTTCGCGCCGCTCGGCAAGAATGACCTTCAGCCCGTTGGAGAGGGTCGCCTTCCGTAGCTCGGGCAAGTCGAGTTTGGGAAAGTTGGTGATCTCAGGCAGCTTCGAGCGGTCCACGCCCTTCTCCTTGTGTTGATACTTCGAGAAAGGGTGGACTTCGAGAATGTACACGCCGTCGGAGAGCCACTCGGCCGCGACCTTTCGCATGTTCTCGGGCGTCTCGGCGGCGGCGCGCTCGAGCAGGGTCTTGTAGAAGTCCGGCGAGCCCGCGTACACCTCGTTCTGCGCCAGGATGTCGGACTTGCCGCCGAACCCGCCGATGCGCTCGATGCCACGAATGAAGCGCGCCCGGTACTGCGTCTTGATGCGGTCGAGTTCCGCCTCAGTTGGGCCCTCCTTGAGCAGCTTGTCCAACTCTTCGCGGATGGCGGCCTCCACCTTCTCGAGGTCGCCGCCGGGCTGGGCGGTGGCTACGATGTAGAGCTGCCCGCCGATCTCGTTCGGAAAGACGTACGACGAGACGTTCGTCGCGATCTGGTCCTCGTAGACGAGCCGCTTGAACAGTCGCGAGTTCTTGCCCAGCCCGAGCACGTCGGTGACGAGGTCGAGGGTCGACATCTCCTCCGAGCCCCGCTCCGGAATGTTCCACACCATGTAGACTCGCGCCTGCGGGACGCGGTCTTGCACGGTCTGGCGGTGCGTGCCGCTGCGCTTGGCGATCCACGCCTGCTGCTTGGCGATGGGCTCCCCCGCGGGGATGTGCCCGAAGTACTTCTCGACTTTCGCTTTCGCCGTTTGCGGGTCGATGTCGCCGGCGATGGCGATCACGGCGTTCGAGGGGCCGTAGTATTTCTTGAACCACTCCTGCACGTCTTCGAGCGACGCGGCGTTGAGGTCGTCCATCGAGCCGATCGTGGTCCACGAGTAGGGGTGCCCGGCGGGATAGGTATTCTCCGTCAGAAGCTGGCGCGTCACGCCGTAGGGCTGATTTTCACCCTGGCGCTTCTCGTTTTGGACGACGCCGCGCTGCTCGTCGAGTTTGGCCTGATCGATGGCGCCCAGCAGGTGACCCATGCGGTCCGACTCCATCCACAACACGAGATCGAGTGCGGGCGTGGGTACGTTCTGGAAGTAGTTGGTGCGGTCGGAGTTGGTGGTGCCATTGATATCGGTGACACCCACCTTTTCGAGCGGCTTGAAGTAGTCGTCGTTGAAGTTCTCCGAGCCGTTGAACACGAGGTGCTCGAACAAGTGCGCGAAGCCGGTTTTGCCGGCCCGCTCGTTCTTCGAGCCGACGTGATACCACAGGTTGACCGCGACGATGGGGGCCTTGTGATCTTCATGGACAATGAGCGTGAGGCCGTTATCGAGTACGAATTTTTCGTACGGAATTTCGACCTCGTCGGCTTGCCCGGGTGCGAGAGCGAGAAGCAGGAGTGCGGCGATCAGCAGGCATCGGGCGCTACGAGGGCGCGTGAACGTCATGGTTGGCCTCCGGGTTGAACAACTTCGGCGGGTAACGTCCGAATTATAAGGGTCGGCGAACTGAGCCTGCCTGTGAATGGGGTGGCATGCGGTACGCGATCAGGCTCGGACTCGCTTCAACCCCGCCGCGACGCGCTAATCCGCCACCGCGGCTCAATCTGATCGGTCTCATCCGCCGTCATCATCCAATCCAGCAATCGGTCCTTCATCTCGCGAACCACCGGCCGGCGGTCCGGGTCCGCAAACAGGTTGCGCTCCTCCCCCGGATCGTTGTCCACGTCGTACAACTCCCCTTCCCCGCCGGCGTAGTAGTTCAACTTCCAACGGTGCGAACGGACCATCTTGGCATCAGGGTGACGCACGCCCTTGATTCCCTTCCCCTTTTCAAAGAAGAAGTCCAGTGAACCGGAAGTGATAACCTCGGGAATGATGTTCTCCGAGAACACAACCTCTCGCGCCTCATACCGTTCCCCCCGTAGCAGCGGGACAATGCTCCTCCCCTGGCACGCCACCGGCTCATCAACCCCGCACAGATCGAACAGCGTCGGCAGCAGATCCGTCGTTTCGATCAACTCGTTGCACTTGCCAGGCCTCACCTGTCCGGGCAAGCGGATCAAAAACGGGATATGCACCGACCCCTCGAAGAAACAATTCTTATCGACCATGCCGTGCTCGAGCATCTGGTCGCCGTGGTCGGTGGTGAAGACGACAATCGTGTTGTCGGCTTGGCCGGTCTCTTCGAGCACATCGAGAATTTGCCCCACCTCGCGGTCAATCTGACTCACCGACGCGTAGTAGGTGCGATAGGCCCATTGCAACCGTGCGGGGTTCCAGTCATGGCGCGCGCCCGAGCGCAACATCAGCGTTCGCAGCGGCAGCGGCAGGCCGAGGATATACTCCCGTGTCACCTTCTTCGGCAACGGGATCTCGACGTCGTTGTACATCGAGTCGAACGGCTCGGGCGCCAGGAACGGCGAGTGCGGCTGGAAGAACGACGAGAAGAGGAAGAACGGCCGGCCGCCTCCGGCCAACTCCCGCAACCACTCGCGCGTCTTCAGCCCGACCCAGCTGGTTTCGGTGAACTCGTCGCTGATGACCATGCGGAACGGATTCGTACCCCGCGGTGGATCGCGCACTACGGCTCGGTAGGAGACGCTCGCCTGGGGGTCGCTTTGCTGCCGCCACCCGTAGTAGTCGCTGAAGCGGTTTGTGAACGGCACGCCATCATGCAGCAACACGCGATCGAATCCGGTTTCGCGCGCCTTCTCCGCCGTCGGCGGATAGTAGTGCAGCTTGCCGATCGAAGCGGTTTGATAGCCGGCGCGTTGCAGGTACTCCTGCATCAGCACCTCACCTTCGCGAAGCGGCGTGTAGTTCACGCGGTTTCTGTGGCTATGCGGATAGCCCCCCGTGAAGAAGGTGGCGCGTGACGGCACGCAGACCGGCGCTTGGACGAAGGCGTTCTGCAAGTTGGCGGACTGCGTTGCGAGCCCGTCGAGGTTGGGCGTTCGGATGATCGAGTTACCGTTCGCGCCGAGCGCGTCGAAGCGCTGCTGATCGGTCATCAGAAACAGGATATTGGGCCGCAGCCGGTCCACTTGCGGGCGAAGCGGCGCAGCGGCAGCCGCGCTCGAAAGGCTCGTGCCCAGAAACTGGCGTCGATTCATGAGACGTATTGTAGTCCCCCGCCGCCAGGGGCGAAACACCGCGTACGAAGATGTAGACACAATGGTGTGACCTGTTCGACCGCGTATGGCGCGGATTACGCTAAACGCAAACACCAAACGATGCGCAGAGCCGCATCGAGGAGGAACAGGTCATGGAAAAGTGTACCAAGTACATCGGATTGGACGTGCATAGGAACACCATCACGGTGGCGCTGGCCGAAGCGGTCGGCCCACCCCGCATCTGGGGCACGATCGACAATACCCCACTCGCCATCCAACGGCTGCTGAAGCAGCTCGGCCGTCCCAACGACAAGCGGAAAGTGTGGTATGAGGCGGGTCCGTGCGGCGACGGCCTCTACCGCCAGGTACGGACGTTGGAGCACAGCTGCGAGGTCGTCGCCCCGTCGCTGATTCCACGCAAAGCCGGCGCGCGGGTGAAAACCGACTGCCGCGACGCGCTGGGAATCGTGGGCCAAGGGCGAGCCGGACCACTCACCGCCGTGTGGGTGCCCGACGAAAGCCAAGAGGCGATGCGGGATCTGAGCCGCGCTCGCGAGGACATGAAGATCGTCGAGCGCCAGATGAAACAACGACTGACGGGATTCTTGCTGCGGCACGGGTTGCGCTACCCAGGCCGCCAGTACTGGACGCAGTCCTTCTTCCGTTGGCTGGAGCAACAACGATTCTCCAAGCGACGCCAGCAGATCGTGCTGGAGGAGTACATCGAAGCGGTGCGGGAGGCCATGCGGCTCACGGCGGCGATCGAGACCCAAGCGCTGAAGGCGGCCGAGTCGTGGAGCTTGCAGGAAGCCTTGGTGGCGCTGCAGGCGCTGCGCGGCGTCGACCCGGTGGCGGCGCTGACGCTGCTGGCCGAACGGGGCGATGTGAGCCGCTTTCAGAGTCCGCGGCAGTTGATGGCGTTTGTGGGACTGGTGCCGAGCGAGCACTCCAGTGGCGCGCGGCGGCGGCAGGGAGCGATCACGAAAAGCGGTAATCAGCACGTGCGGCGCATGCTGATCGAGTCGGGGTGGGCGTACCGTTTCCCGGCGCGGAAAACGGCGCGCATCCAGCGCCGAGCCGAGAAGACTTCGCCGGCGGTGCAGGCGATGGCGTGGACGGCGCAGAAACGTTTGTGCAGCCGCTACGCGCGGCTGACGGCGCGTGGCAAACCCGCTCAGCTGGCGGTGACGGCGGTGGCGCGCCAGTTATGCGGTTTCCTGTGGGCGATTGTGAAAGAGGTGATGCCGGCGGCGGCTGCCTAAGGAGGGTGGAGACAGGTCCGGCCGGCAGCCGGGCGTGGGACCGGAAGGGAGAATCCTCGTTGCCCCTAGGCGGCGCCCAGTGGAGCTGGGATGATCCGCGCTTGTAGGCCGAGGCAGCTCCTCGACGTAGACAGGTCAGGCGTTATCGAATGCGCGAATATCAGAGTGTAGAGCGAGGTTGAAAGTTCCCACGCCCGTCAGCCGGCCGGGCCGGCTCGAGGGGGCTCCCCTTCCCCTCGCGACCGAGGATAGGATGGTCTTGGGGCTGAGTCCAGGCTGCCCTACGGCGCGCGCTGCGCGGCCTGGACACAGCCCCAAGACCCTCCTTGGACACCTCCGGTTATGAGGGGAAAGGGGAGAAAGAGGCTTGGCGGCGCAGGCGACCCATTCGCTGGTACGGCCCGCGCCGCCCCCATCGTCTGGAACGGAGAGTGGAAACCATGTCTTGTGAACGCCTGGAAACGATGTCTGGGTACTTGACAGGCAGGGCATGCCCCTACGTCGACTGTTGGTTAGCCCCCCGGTGGCGGCGGGTCGGGGTTCTTCGAGACTCGGCCGGTGTAAGCTTCGTCAATCGAGACGTTGTTTGCCTCGATGGTCTGCCCCGTGGCGAAGTTGAGTTCGGCGCGGGCGGTGACGTAAGACGTCATGGCGTTGATCTCGGTGATCCGCGCGTTGGCAAGGTTCTGCTGCACTTGGACGATTTGGAAGTTCGTGGAGTTGCCGAGGGCGAAGCTCCGTTTTTCGGCATCGAGGAGCTTCTCCTGCAAGCTGCGCGCTTGCCGCGCCGCCTCGTAGCTTGCGCGCGCTTCCTCGAGCCTCACCAGCGCCTGCGCAACTTGGGCCTTGACCTCGTTCTCCTGCTGGCGCAATTGCAACTCCGACCTGCGCCGGGCAAGAAGCTGGTCGGTCATGTTGGCCTGAGCCTGGCGGTTCTTCAGCGGGATATTGAGTTGGACGCGGACGCCGTAGTCGGGAAAGTTGCGCCGGAAGATCTGCCCTAGGACCGTGCCTAGACCGCCCACAAAGAAGGGGTTCGGCTCGCCCACTCCGGGGATCGACACGAGGTCGGGGTTGATACTTCCCGCCAAGGCGTTGTTGGTGGCCGTGCCAACGATGTCGAGCGTCGGCAGCATCGCGTTTCGCACGCCTTGGATGCGGATGTCGGTGTTGGTCAGGCTGATCCGTGATTGCACCAACGTGGGGCGAGACTGCAGGGCCAGAGCTACCAGATCCTGCAGTGGTTGGATCTGCTCCACCTCGGGAATCGAGACGCGGTCGGTGGGCGCGATCTCGGTCGAGGCCAGCGAGGCTCCCGAAGGGCCGTTCTTGCTGATGGACTGCTTGAAGATGATTTCCTGCTCGCGGAGCGTCCGCAGCGCCTGCGAAAGCTGGTTGCGACTCGACGCCACTTGTGCCTCGGTGCGCATGACTTCGATGCCGGCCAGCAGGCTCAACTCGACCTTGCGTTTGTTGTCACGCAGCAAATTTTCAGAGAGCTGCAAGTCCACGCGTCGCGCCTCCACCTGGGCCACGAATCCAACCCGGCCCCAGTACTGATTCACCACCTGGTTGACGGTGCTCAGTACTTGCTGCTTGAAGGTGAGGTCGGAAATCTCGCGGTTGTTCTTCGCGACACGGATATTGATCGAGTTGATGCGCCGTCCAAACCCCTGCGTGATGCGCTGTGTGACGGTCAGGTCGGCGCTACCCGACAGAATCGGATTGAAGTTGGTCCTGACGTTGTTTGTGTCTTGGCCGAAGTTGGAGAAGCCAAGCTGGAAGCTCGTGCCCGTCAAGAAGCCCTGCGAATAGGTCAGCTGCTGGTTGTGGAAGTCGCGGAGGATCGCCGTGCGGCCGCTAATGAAGTCACTGACTTGCGGATTGCTGTTATGGCTCCAACCGACACTGGTCGTCAGAGTGGGGTCGAGGTTAGCGACGGCTCCAACACCCCCGCCGGTCGCGGCGCTGATCGTTTGGCCGGCGGCTTGCGTGATCCCTGTCGCTTGGCCGGGCACCTGGCCCGCCGCACCCACGGCGGAGGCTCCGGTCGACGCGGTGCTAACTCCGGTTTGCGCGCTTTGGGCGATGCCGCCGCCGCGCGTCCTGAGAATGTCAACGTCGGCTTGTAGCGGAGTAAACCTAGCGACTGCGATGTCGAGGTTGTTCTCGAGGGCCAGAGCGATAGCATCAGCCAGCGAGACATGCAGCCGGCCGTCGCGCACGAGCCGATCGATGCGAGGCGAATCAGCCAGATCGACCGGCGCCACTTCGCTCGGTCTGTAGATCCCGAAGTTCGGGAATGTTCCGACGCCTTTCGAATAGCCCCCGCTCGTGCCGAGCTGGGCTGCGAGGGGGGAGGCGGCCGCGGCCAAGGCAAGCGCGAGACAGGGCCGGATCAGCTTCTTCAACGACATGGGTTTACTCCTCGGAACGGAATAGGGGCCAACGGTAACATCGAGCACGAGAGTGACAGAGAATACGCACCAGAGCCCAAGATGTTTCCCGCGTGCTGGACTTTGCCGCACGCCAGAGCTGACGCCGGCCGGCGTGCGGACGCCGAATCTAGACTCTAGAGGCCGAATACGTCGAACTGCAAGCACCTTTCGTAAAGCTTAGACGCTCAGAATCGCAAATCGTTCGGGATTTCTGGTCGGAGAATGCCGAGGAGCCCGTGCCGGGGTCGGTTGAATCTCCTAGGCTCGATGGCAAACGCGGGCACTCCACTTGTGTTGACCGCCTCGGTCGGTGATCTGTCTGTAGGCCGGCTGCAGGATGCGTTGTGCCAGGGCTCAAGAGCGAAGGGCGGGACTCGAAGAGTCCACCTGTTTTCGTGTTCCAGCAGTCACCGGGTGTGGGGAAGAACAAGCCTCAAACGCCCCTGCCGGGGCTGGGGATCGTTTGAGACTGCTTACCCACCGCTTGCGCGGTGGGCTACTTTCAGTCGCCCCTACCGGGGCTTTCGGCGGTGGAGGGCAGGTGCGGCGTGCGACATAGACGCTCGTTTCGTATTGCGCGATCGCTCAACGCGGGCTGATGCCCGAGGGCGCGCGGACTTCCGTCCGCGCCTCTAAAGCGTAGGTCGGGCAGTGGGTCGGGCACGGTCACGTTGGACCGGGCGTTGAGCGATTGTCGAGGGTTACGTGAGGATCGGCCTCCGTTTGACCGCCCCTGGAGGCCACTCTATACTGATACACACCTACGATGTCGGACCCCTTTGTTCACCTGCACTGCCACACCGATTACTCCCTTCTCGACGGCGCTTGTGAGATCACCAGACTGATGGATTTGGCCGAGCGGCAGGAGATGCCGGCGGCCGCCATCACCGACCACGGCAACCTGTTCGGGGCCGTACAGTTCTATGACGAAGCCACGAAGCGGGGCATCAAGCCGATCATTGGCTGCGAGGTGTATGTTTCGCAAGAGGGCCACACGACCCGCAGCGAGACCGACCGCTACAACCACCTGCTGCTGCTGTGCAAGGACCAGGAAGGCTACCGCAACCTCATCAAGCTGGTCTCGACCGCGTTTCTCGACGGCTTCTACTACAAGCCGCGGATCGACAAGGATCTGCTCTCGCTCCATCACAAAGGGCTGATCTGTACCTCGGCCTGCCTGCGTGGGGACCTGCACGAGGCGCTGCTGCAAAAAGGCTATGAAGAGGGGCGCCGTCTGGCCTACCAGTATCAAGACATCTTCGGCAAAGACGATTTTTATCTCGAAGTGCAGGACCACGGGCTGGACCTCGACAAGCAACTCATACCTCAGCTCAACCGCTTGAGCCAGGAAACCGGCATCCCCCTGGTCGCGACCAACGACGCGCACTATCTGACGCGCGCCGACGCCAAGGCGCACGACGCGTTGCTGTGCATCCAAACCGGCAAAACCCTCGACGAGCCGAACCGCATGCGGTTCCAGACCGAGGAGTTCTACCTCAAGTCGCGCGAGGAGATGCTCAAGACCCTCGACGGCAACGAAGACCCCCTGAACCGCACCTGGGAGATCGCCCAGAAGTGCAACCTGAAGCTGGAGCAGGTCTCCAATCCATTTCCAAAGTTCGAGGTGCCCGCCGAGCACTCGGCTGATACGTATTTCGAATGGGTCGCGCGGCAGGGTTTTGAGAAGCGCCGGCTGCGGCTCGAAGCGATGGCCGGCCAAGGACGCCTCAAGCACCCGCTGCCGGAGTACATCGAGCGGCTCGAGCATGAGATGCGCATCATCCAGCAGATGAAGTACTCGGGCTACTTCTTGATCGTTTGGGACTTCATCCGCTACGCCAAGTTGCGCGACATCCCCGTCGGCCCCGGACGCGGCTCGGCGGCGGGCTCGCTCGTCGCGTATGCGATGGAGATCACCGATATCGACCCGTTGCAATACGGACTGCTGTTCGAGCGCTTTCTGAATCCCGAGCGTGTCGACATGCCCGATATCGATATCGACTTCTGCATGCACCGCCGCGGGGAGGTCATCCAGTACGTCACCGAGAAGTACGGACGCGAGCAGGTGGCGCAAATCATCACGTTCAACACAATGGCGGCGAAGGCGGCGATCAAAGACGTGGGGCGCGTGATGGACATGCCCTTCACCGAAGTCGACCGGCTGACGAAACTCGTTCCCAACGTGCTGAACATCAAGCTGGCCCAGGCGATCAAGCGCGAACCCGCGCTGGCCGAACAACAGAAGAAGGACCCCCGCGTGGCCGAGTTGCTGGAAGTCGCCCAGCGGTTGGAGGGCGTGGCCCGGAATCCGTCCGTCCACGCGGCGGGCGTTGTGATCGCCCCGCAGCCGCTGCAAGAATTGGTCCCGCTCTACAAGACGGCGAAGGACGAAATCGTCACCCAGTACGACATGAAGAGCCTCGACAAACTGTCGTTGCTCAAGATGGATTTTCTGGGGCTGACGACGCTGACGGTGATCGACGAGGCGCTGCGGCTGCTCAAGCAGGAGAAAGACATCGATCTGAAGCAAGAGGATCTGCCGCTCGATGACAAGAAAACCTATGGGTTGCTCTCACGGGGCCTGACGAGCGGTGTGTTCCAGTTCGAATCCGATGGGATGCGCGACATCCTGCGGCGCTACGAGCCGGAGCGTCTCGAGGACCTGATCGCGCTGAACGCGCTGTACCGGCCGGGGCCGATCCAGGGCGGCATGGTCAGCGACTTCATCGACCGCAAGCACGGGCGCAAGCCGGTGACCTATGACCTGCCGGTGCTCAAGGACATTCTCGAGGAGACGTACGGCGTCATCGTCTACCAAGAGCAGGTGATGCAAATCGCCAACATCGTCGCCGGCTATTCGCTTGGCGAGGCCGATCTGCTACGACGGGCCATGGGCAAGAAGAAGCCTGAGGAGATGGCGGCTCAGAGGCAGCGCTTCATCGAGGGTGCGCTGGAAAGAGATTTTCCGAAGAGGAAGGCCGGGAAGCTCTTCGACCTGATGGAGCAGTTCGCCGGCTACGGGTTCAATAAGTCGCATTCGGCGGCCTACGGCTTTATCGCCTATGTCACGGCCTACCTGAAGGCGCACTACCCGGTCTTCTTCATGGCGGCTCTGCTCTCGGCGGAAAGCGGCAACATGGCCAAGGTGGCGAAATATATTGCTGAGTGCCGCGATATGGAGATCGAGATCCGTCCGCCGGACTTCAACTCGGGTTACTGGGGCTTCACGCCCAGCGGCGACGAAGCCATTCTATTCGGGCTCGCGGCGATCAAGAACGTCGGCCGCACGGCGGTCGAGGAAGTAGTAGCGGCGAGGAAACAGGAGGAGCGATTCAAGTCGCTGTTTCATTTTGCGGAGTCCGTTGATTGGCAACACCTCAACAAGCGCATGCTCGAAAGCGCCATCAAGGCCGGCGCCATGGACTCGCTGGGTGGCCATCGCAGCCAGTTGATGGCCGGGCTCGACCGCGCCGTCGAGATGGGGCAGAAGGCCTCACGCGATCGTGCGACGGGGCAACACGGCTTGTTCGCGGCGATGGAGCAGGAGAGCCCTGAGACGGAAGACACGTTGCCGGACGTGCCCGAATGGCTCGAGCGGCAGAAACTGTCGGGCGAGAAGGAAGTGCTGGGGTTCTACGTCACCGGCCATCCGCTCAACGCCTACCGCGACAAGATCGCCGATCTGACCGAGCTCGACTCGACCGGGCTCGAGGGTCTGTCGACGGGCACGCCGGTGGCGCTGTGCGGCGTGCTGGGGTCGATCGCGCGCAAACGGAATCGTGAGGGACGCAAGTGGGCGGCGGCGGTTCTCGAAGACCTCCAGGGCAGCGTTGACCTGCTGGTCTTCGCCAATCAGTACGAATCCCTGGCGCCGATGCTCGAGGAAGACCAGCCGGTGTTCCTGCGCGGCGATATGCGCGTGGACGAGTCGGGCCCCTGCAAGGTGTCGGTCACCGAGATCGTGCCTCTCGACGTCGCCCGCGCGCGTGTGCCCAAACAGGTTGCCATCACCCTGCGGCTCGACAACGGCGTCGACGAGGCGACCGAGCACCTCCGAGAGCTGTTTGCCCGCAAGCCCGGCGAGACGGATGTGCGCCTGCGGCTTCTTCGTAGCAAAGAATTCCTGGCGTTTTACGACCTGGGGGCGCACGTGCGGGCCGATCGTGAGTTCCAGGCCGAAGTCGAGCGGATCTGTGGCACGGGGTCGCTGGAAGTCGTGCCGGTGTAGGGTTGTTTGCACGAGACGGCACGGTCGGGCGCGCCCCGCGCGTCTGCCGCTCAGTACGGACAGCCATTGGTGCTTGGTAGCAGTCGATCGGCTTGCTCCGCGGGGCTTTATCACGCGTTCGGGCCGGATCAACGCGGATTGACGTCCGCGGCTCTGAGCGTGAAGGTGGGCTCCCTGTCATTGTCCGGGCTTGGGTAGCGGTACGCTCCAGGCGCTCAAGTCCGGCATAATGAACGAGCGGCATGGCAACCGGACCCCAGCGGCAGCCCGAAGACTCGTCGGCGATGGATCGCTCCGCCTGGGCCCGCGTGCAGCTCGCGCGGCATCCGGAGCGACCTCACGCTATCGACTACATCGAACGGCTCTTCACCGGATTCCAGGAGATTCACGGCGACCGCTACTTCGGGGATGATCCGGCGATCGTGTGCGGCTACGGGCAGTTTCGCGGTCGGCCGGTGATGGTGATCGGCCAGCAGAAAGGCCGTGACACCAAACAGAAACTCCACCGTAACTTCGGCATGGTCAAGCCCGAGGGCTACCGCAAGGCCTTGCGGGTGATGCAGCTAGCGGCCAAGTTTTCGCGGCCGATTTTGACCTTGCTCGACACGCCGGGCGCTTACCCGGGGGTTGACGCCGAGGAGCGCGGCCAAGCCGAGGCGATCGCCAAGAACCTCTATGCGATGGCGCAGTTACCGGTACCCTTGATCGCAACCTGCATCGGCGAAGGCGGCAGCGGAGGGGCGTTGGCCCTGGGGGTCGGAAACCGGGTGCTCATGCTCGAGAACGCCGTCTACAGCGTGATCTCGCCGGAAAGCTGCGCGGCGATCGTTTGGCGGGATGCGGCCAAGGCCGAACTGGCAGCCGAAGCCCTCAAGCTCACCAGTCAGGATCTTTTCGGGTTGGGGCTCATCGACCAGATCATCGCCGAGCCATTGGACGCGGCGCATTCAGACCATGACCAAGCAGCGCAGGCCGTTGGGGACGCCCTGGAGGACCACCTGGGCGCGCTATCGAAGTTGAACGCGCAGGAACTGATCGAAGACCGCTATCAGAAGTTTCGCTTGATGGGTAGTTTCTTCAAGACAGAAGCATAGCCCCGCCGGCCAGTGGTCGCCGCTGCCCGGTGCCTGACGTTGGGCCGTAGTGCCCGACATTCGACAGCCGCTCCATCCGGTGCCTGGTGGGGAGTTCGTCCCGTCCACCGCGGCCGCCGATGGGGCGGCGTTTCTGCGATTCGTGGCCCGTGTAAGGTAGTAGAATTGGTGACTCCGGAAGACATCCAGACGGTCGTCGAGGAGATTCGGGAGCGGGTGAGTCGCCGCTATGAGCGGACAGTACCGGACCTGCCCGACTTCGAATTGCCGGCGCTTCATTCCATCGGGGAGGCTCGCGACGCCGCCGAGGCAAAGGTCGCCTCAATCGGCTCGGTCAACCCGCGTCCGCCGGGCCTCCTTAACAGCCTCGCGCAGAGCGTGAAGGGGCTGATTGCCCGCGCTCTCGGCTGGTTCGTGCGCGACCAGGTGAACTTCAATCGCGCGGTAATCCGCTACATGGACCGCAGCCTCCAGGCACAGATTACGCAGAATCAGAACCTGTTGGGAGTAGCTCAAGGCTTGGTGGAGTTGCAGCGCAAGCGTTCGTACTACGATCACCTGTTCCCCGAGTACCAGGAGCGGGTAGACGACCTAACACGCCACTGGGACGAGTGGCGCCCGGCGTGGGAAGCCAAGCTGGCCGACAGCGAGATCGGTCTGCTTCATAGCGTTCGTGAAATGGAAGTGGGCGCCCGCAACCGTGAGAAGATGTTCCGCCAGAATTTGGACCAACTCCATCGCGAGTACTTGGATGCGCTCGCGAAGGCGACGGAGGAGTTGCAAAGCAAGATTGGAGAGGACCTCGAAGCGGTGCAGAGCCGGTCTTCGAAGGCCCTTGACGAGGTGCAGAAGAAAGCCTGGAAGGACCTCGAAGAGGTGCAGGGGAAGTTCTGGCGCCGGGTGGGAGACCTGCAGTCCGAGCAGGAAAACTGATCCAGACGGAGCTGCGGGTGATCCGGCGACGTGCGGCGGCGGCGAGCGCGGCCCCGGCAGATGCGGTGGGCCCTGCGAGTGCCGAGGGGCTGGCTCGGCAACCGTCCGCCGCAGTGCAACCTCAGCCGGCCGGCGGGAATGGGTCGTTCGACTATGCATGTTTCGAGGAGCGGTTCCGCGGCAGCGAACGCTACGTGGAGGATTGCCAGAAGTTCTACCTGCCGTACTTCAAGGACTGCAAGCGGGTTCTCGACCTGGGTTGCGGACGAGGCGAGTTCTTGAGTTTCCTGCGCGATCAGGGCGTCAGCGCCGAGGGAGTGGACGCCGATGCCGTCGCGGTGGCCGCCTGTGCGGAGAAGGGCCTCTCCATGCGGCAGGGCGACCTGTTCGCCGTCCTGGCCGAGCAGGGCGAGGGCGCGGCGGACGGGATCTTCTGCTCCCACGTCATCGAGCACTTACAGCCGAGTCGGCTGACCGAGCTCATTCTGCAAGCGGCCCGAGCACTGTCGCCCGGCGGGGTCATCGCGTTCGAAACACCGAACCCGAGCTGCCTGGCGATCTTCGCCGGCGACTTCTACCTCGATCCGACGCACGTACGGCCAGTTCCCTCCCATCTGATGCATTTCCTTCTCGAAGAGGCTGGGTTCGTCGACATTGATGTCCAAGAGCTGCATCCCGCGGCTGAGGTATCGCCGGAGATCGCGGCTCTCGACAGGGTCGAAGGCCTGCAAGAGTTCCGGCAACGCTTCTTCGGTGGGCTCGACTACGCCATCATCGGCCGGAAAGTGGCTGTGTAATGGAATTTACGGGCGAACGTGCCATTCCGGGGCGGACCGATCCCGACTTGATGAACGAGCACTGGGCCCGGTATGCCTTTGCCGAGGCTCTGGTCGGCTCGAAGCGGGTGCTCGACGCCGGCTGCGGGGTGGGATACGGCGCGTCCAGGTTGGCGGAATGTGCCGCCCAAGTCATCGCCCTTGACCAGGCGATCGAGCCTCTGACGACCGGCGGCGAGGAGTACCCCCACCCGCGCTTGCGCTTCGTGCAGGGGGATTGCACGCGATTTCCGCTGGCGGACGATTCGCTCGACGCGGTCGTAGCTTTCGAGGTCATCGAACACCTGGTCGAGTGGAAGGGCTTGATCGAAGAATCGCGGCGCGTGTTGAAGGCGTCTGGGCAGTTTATCGTTTCGACGCCGAACCGGCTCTACTACGGCGAGTCGAGAGACGAGCCCAACCCCTTTCACGCGCATGAGTTCACCTACGACGAGTTTCGCGAGGAATTGGGGCGCTGCTTCCCGCACGTGATGCTGTTTGTTGAGAATCATGCGGACGCGTTGGTGTTTGTCGGCGAGGAGGTCGAGGGCATTCGCTCGCGCCTCGAAAGGGCGAACCAAGCCCCGGACGAAGCGCACTTCTTCCTGGCGGTTTGCTCGCAGCAACCGCTCCACGGCTCGCCGGCGTTTGTCTATTTGCCTTCCTCGGCGAACGTTCTGCGTGAGCGTGAGCGTGAGAAGCATATCGGCCGGCTGCAAGAGCACGTCAGCATCCTTCAGGGCGAGATCGCCAAGCGGGACGAATGGCTGGAATCGGCGCGGGTCGAGCTGGACAAGTTCGAGGAGGTTCAGCAGAGCGCCAGCAAGACCATCGCTCAACTGGAGACGGAGAACGCCGACAAAGAGAAGTGGGCGCAGCGGCTCTAATTAGAACTGGATGGGGTGCGGGTGGACCGCGAGAAGTGCATCCAACTGATCGGCGAGGCCGAGAAGCGCGTGATCGAGCGGACCGAGTGGGCGCAGGGGCTCGATCGCGAGTTGGAGCGGTTGCGGGGCGAGTTGGAGGGGGCTCGGGCCGAGTTGTTGATGATTCGAAGCTCCCTTGCGTACCGCGTAGGCAGGCGCATCGGCATCATGCCCGAGGGAGTGGCGGCGCCGGCGGCGCCGGATTCAGGTTCGGAAGAGGAACGTGGCTCGAACGGCGCCTGAGGGTGGGTTCCTGACCGTGTCGCGGCTTCGCCGGGGACCGAAGGGAAGGCTGCGGATCTCAGGACCGAGATCCGCGCTACGGGCCGCTAGGCTGGCCTCGTCTAGAAGCCCTCGCGAGGCGTCAGGCCGAGACGGCTTGGGCCGGCCCGCTGCCGTCGGCTGGCGGGCGTTCCTTCCACCACGAAGCGAGCGTCGATCCCGAAATATTCATCCAGGTACCGAAGATCGCTGGGCCGAGGGCGGCGCTGGAACTCTTCAATACCTCCATCGCTAGGGCAGTGCCCATGCCGCCGTTCTGCATCCCGACCTCAAAGGCCACCGTGCGGGCGTCGCTCTCGCTGATGTTGACCGCCCGCGCCCCCCAGTAGCCGAGTAGATAGCCGATGGTGTTGTGAAGGATCGCCGCGGCGAAGAGCCCCACGCCGACCGACAGGATTTTTTCGTAGTTGTTGGCCGCGATAATGGTGATGATGTAGCAGATCCCCGCCATCGAAACGACCGGCAGCCCGTGCTCGAGCCATTCCTGCCGCAACACGGCCATGATCAGGAAGGCGACTCCGAGAGGACCGAGTTGCCGCCCCCCCACCTCCCCTAGGAAAGCCTCGGCGTTCATCGCCACGCCGGCGAAGCAGATCAGCGCCAGCACGAAGACGGCGGTCCGCCAGATGCGCCCGGGAATCTCGGCGTGCAGCAGGTAGTGGATCAGCAAACCGGCGCCAATTGGCAGGATGATCAACTCGACGATCGAGATCATCATCCCGAACACGTCGATCTGCATCAGGCGGCCGGCGAGAAGCTTCATCGCCAGGGGCGTCATTAATGGCGACATGATCGTCGAGCAGGCTGTCATCGTCACCGAGAGCGCGACGTTGCCTCGCGCCAGGTAGGCCATCAGGTTCGAGGCAACGCCGCCCGAGCACGAGCCGATCAGGATGATGCCCGTGGCGACTTCCGGGTCGAACCCCATCGCAGAAGCGATGGCCCAGCCCGCCGTCGGCATAACCGTGAATTGCAGCAGTATGCCGATACCCACGGCCTTGGGCATGCGGAGCGCGCGGCCGAAGTCAGCCAGGCTGAGCGTCGCCCCCATGCCGAACATGATGAGCTGGATCAGCGGAACGATCAGGCGTTTCTGCTCGAAGTCTCCCCACGTCAGAAAGACCGCCGGGTAGAACAGGGCCCCGACGAAGAACGCGAAGACCCAGAAGGTGAAAGCGAAGATCTTCAGCGTGGCGTGGCGTTGAAAGTAGATAGCGAATAGCGCCAGCACCCCCACGATGCCGGGCCCCACCAATGGCTGGTAGCCGGCGCTCCAGGCCGCCATGGCAGTCACGAAGGCCGCTACGGCAAGCCAAAGAAATAGACGCCCGCCGGGAGCGTTGGAGGGAGGGGAAGGGTGATTTGCCATAGAGAGAATCGTAGGTCTCGTGGTAAGGTGGAGGGGACGCGAAGTCTTCGGGCTGAGCTCAAACCCTCCCGCACAGCTATAATCGCGGCATCGTATCACAACCGAATCCCGCGGGGATACTCGTATCCGTGAACGTGAGGCGACGGCTCCTTCCGGCTTTGCTGGTCCTCCTGGTCCTTGGGGTCGGGTGCGGCCGCAAGCCGAAGGTCACGCTGCCTCCGCCACGGCCCGCTGTGGTCGGCGCGACGGAGACCGGCATCGCCAGTTGGTACGGCCATCCTTACCACGGGCGGCGCACGGCCAACGGCGAAGTCTACGACATGAACGAGATCACGGCCGCCCACTTGAGCTTGCCGTTCGGCGCCTGGGTGCGCGTGAGCAACCTCGACAACAGGAGCGAAGTCGACGTGCGCATCAACGACCGCGGCCCGTTTGTGAAGGGCCGGGTGATCGACCTCTCCCGCGCCGCCGCTCAGCGAATCGGCATGCTCGGGCCGGGGACGGCGAAGGTCCGGCTGAAGGTCATCTCGCGGGCCCAGGCGGCTCCACAGCGGGCTCGCAAGGAAGTTCCGACGCCGCCCCCGGAAAGGCCGCGGGCACCAACGGCCCCAGCCGTCTCGCACGAGCCCGCCCCGGTAGCGTCCCCGGTGGCGTCCGGCAACGGTGAACCTCCCTGCGAGCCAGGCCCCTACTACGGCGTACAGGTGGGGTCTTTCCGGGAGATCGAAAACGCAGAGCGCCTCCAGGACAAGATGGATGGGCGTTACGGCGACACGCAGATCATTCACAAATCGAGCGCGGAGGGGGACTTGTATCGCGTCGTCGTAGGGCCGGCGTCCGATCACGCGGAGGCGACGAGATGGCAGCAGCGCTTCGCGCAAGACCGCATCCCGGGGTTCGTGACGTTGATTGCGGAAATTGATTCCTCGAATTGTTTATAATATCTACGTAATTACATGTGAACCCGGAAGCCTCTTCCGAGGATGGCGTTGCTGAGTTCGGCCTGGTTGGAAACTCGCCGCAGATTCAGACCGTCCTGCGGACTATCAAGAAACTTCGTAACGACGCATCCCCGGTATTGATCATCGGCGAGAGCGGTGTGGGCAAAGAGTTGGTCGCCCGCGCGCTGCACCAGGTTTCGCCGGTGGCGGACAACGTATTCCTGCCGGTCGACTCGGCGACGCTCGTCGGGACGCTCATGGAGAGCGAGCTGTTCGGCCACGTCAAGGGGGCCTTCACCGGCGCTATTGACAGCAAACCCGGGCTCGTTCGTGCGGCCGAGGGCGGCACGCTGTTCCTGGACGAGATCGGCGAGTTGACCACAGAAGTCCAAGCCAAGCTGCTGCGTCTGTTGCAGGAAAGCGAGGTGCGGCCGATCGGCGCCACCAAACCGATCAAGGTCAACGTGCGGATGCTTGCGGCGACGAATTGCGATCTGGCCACCGCCGTCGAAGAGGGCTCGTTCCGCACGGACCTCTACTATCGGCTCAAGGTCATGACAATTCGCGTGCCGCCACTGCGCGAGCGTAAAGCCGACATCCTGCCGCTGGCCCGGCACTTCATCGCGAAGCACGCTGTGCACTCGGTTAGCCTATCGGAGGCGGTGGAGCGGCGGTTCGTCGAGTACGGCTGGCCGGGGAACATCCGCGAGCTGGAGAACGCGATCCGGCACATGGTGGTAATGAAGTCGAACGCGATCATCGAGACGCACGATCTGCCGTCCAACCTGTGTAGGCCGGCCGCCCCCGCGAACGGGGTCTCGGGCGAGATGGAGATCCTGCCACTCGAGGAGATCGAACGCCTCCACATCTTCAAAGCCCTCGAACATACCAAGCACGATATTCACACGGCGGCGCTTCTGCTGGGCATCGGCAAGACCACCCTCTACCGCAAGCTGAAGAAGTACCGTGCCGAACGCACCGACGGGCCCCAGCGACGCTTGTTTTTCTAGCCCGGTCTTGAAGCGGGCTCCGCTATCGGTCATGCTGGGGAACGTGCCCGCGAAGTCAGTCGACGCCGAAGCGAACGAGTTGGCTGCTGCCTACCTTGGCCAATTCGACCGGACGGGCGTGCACTCCGAGGAATTGGCGGGGAAGCTTCTGGAGCTGGCTACATCCGATGATCCCCTCGCCGCCTCGTCGGGTACGGATGCGATCTTCCGGCGCATCGTCGAGCCGTGGGGCGACCGCTTCGAGAAACGGCTGTGTGACTCGTACGTCCAGTTTTTCGCCCAGGCGATCGACTTCTGCCGGCGGTTGCCCGGGGGGCATGCACTCGATCAAGAGCTCTCCGCGTTTGGCATGACCGGCCGGGATCGGTTTCTCCAACGTGCCGGCAGCCTGGAGCGGGCGAGACCCTTCAGCGCTGATGAGCTGTCTAAAGCCGAGAAGGTCCTGGTCCTCTCGCGCGTCACGCTGGGGGCTGACGTCGCTGTCACGAGCGTGCTGATCAACAAGCTCAAGCGTGCGTGCCCGCGTGCGGAGATTCGACTGCTGGGCGGCGAAAAGGCGGCTGCGTTTTTTGCCTCGGATACGCGCGTCGGCCACGCGCCTTTCGACTACGGACGGAGCGCAACGCTGATCGGCAGGCTTGGTCTTTGGCCGGAGTTGGTCCGGACGATTGAGAAGGAGCTGGGCGGCCTGCGGGCCGAACAATATCTCGTGGCCGATCCCGATTCGCGCTTGACGCAGCTCGGGCTGTTGCCCGTGATCCACGACGAGTCACGTTACTGCTTCTTTCCGTCTCGTTCGTACGAGCAGGCCGGGGCGGCGGCTCTCGGCGATCTGACGTCGCGTTGGGCCGACGAGGTGTGGGGGGCGGACGGTGTCTGGGGCTCGGACGGACGGCACTCCTACCCCGAGCTGAATCTTCCCAAAGAGGACCGAGAGCGCGGTGTCGCCTTGCGCAAACGCGTGAGGGGCCGTCTCGCCACCGTGAACCTGGGCGTCGGCGGCAACGCCGCCAAGCTGGTGGCCGACCCGTTCGAGCTCGATCTTTTGCAGGCGCTGCGAAATGCCGATTACACGGTGGTCCTCGACCGCGGCGCCGGGGACGAAGAGATCGATCGCACGGGCCGTCTGATCGATGCTCTCGAGCAGGCGGGAAACACGGTGCAAGCGGTTGGCGGCGAAGACGTTTCGGCGGAGGTTCTGACGTGGCAGGGCAGCTTGAGCGCGTTCGCGGGATTGATCGCGGCGTCGGACCTCTACGTAGGCTATGACTCGGCCGGCGGGCATCTCGCGGCCGCGCTCGCGGTTCCGGCGATCGACGTTTTCTCCGGAGCGGCCTCCCCGCGCATGATCGAACGCTGGCGGCCTTGGGGCCCGCGGCCCGCCGACTTGGTGACGGTCGACGAACAAGCCTCGCCCGCAGCCGTCATCTCCCAGGTGCGGGAGCGGCTGCGGTGACCATCGGTCTCGACGCGAGCTACAGTCTCGACCGCGTGCCCACCGGCGTCGCCGTCTACAGTTCCCAACTCATCCGCGCGTTGGCACGGGCCGAGCCCGACGAGCGCTTCCTGCTGTGCTACCGCGCGAACCGTTTTCTGCGCGCGCTGCAGAGGCCTCTACCCGAACCCAACTGTTCGCGGCGGTTGCTGGAAGAGTTTGCCTGCTTCTTGTTCCGCTCGCGCGTAGCCGTCTTCCACGGGCTCAACCAACGCCTGCCAAAATGCCGCTTCCGGCGCACGGTGACGACCTTCCACGATCTGTTCGTGATGACGGGGGACTACTCGACCCCGGAGTTCCGCGCGCGCTTCACCGCGCTGGCTCGCGACGCGGCGGCGCGCTCGGATCAAATCATCGCGGTGTCGGACTACACGGCACGGCACGTCGCGGAGTTACTCGGTTACCCGCGCGACGAGATTAGCGTCATCCATCACGGACTCGATCCCGTGCCGGCGTTCCCGGCGCAAGAGTTGCTCGCCTTCCGGCGCGAGATGGGCCTGGAGGCGCCCTTCGTTCTGCACGTCGGGGCCCTGCAGGCACGCAAGAACATCGAGGGCCTGATCGAAGCCTTCGAGGGCATCGGGGCGCCGTACCGGCTTGTGCTCGCGGGGTCGCTCGGCTACGGAGCGGAGAAGATCCTGCGGCGCATCGAGCAGAGCCCCGTAGCGGCGCTGATCCGCCACTTGGACTACGTGGACCGCGAGACCCTGGCTCGGCTCTACCGCTCGGCGGCGGTGCTGGCCTTTCCGTCGCTCGATGAGGGTTTCGGGCTGCCGGTGCTCGAAGCGATGTCGGCTGGGCTGCCGGTCGTGACCTCGGATCGCGGCGCGCTGCCCGAGGTGGCCGGCGACGCCGCCTTGATCGTTGATCCGGAGGACCCCGCCGCCATTCGGAACGCCCTGCTCGACGCCATCGAAGACAGCGTGATTCGGCAGCGGCTGATCGAAGCCGGCGTCCGACGCTGCGACGACTTCAGTTGGGTGAAGGCCGCGCACGAGACGTTTCGGGTTTACCAGAAACTGGTGTAGCGGCTCCGGTGACAGAAGGCACGATCTAAGCAGTGGTAGGCTAAAGGTTGCCATGGACATCGAAAAGTCCATTGAATTCCTCCTCCAAGCCCAGGCCAAGACCGAGACTGCGCTCGCACAGCTTGCGCAAACGAGCAAGCTTGAACAGCAGCAGCTCACCCAGCAACAACTCCAGCTTGCTGAAAACATGAATCGACTGGTCGATATCGTCAGCGAGATCGCCGATTCCCAACGCCAGAGCGGACAGACCCTCCACCGGTTCCAGGAGCAAGTAAGTCGAGCGGAGGAAGAGAACCGACTCGCCCATCAACGCTACGACGAAGCCCACCGGGAAACTGATGCCAGATTCAGCGCCCTCATCAAGACGGTCGACGAGCTGATTCGCCGGCGCGGACAGCAGAACGGGGCCCAGTAGTCCCCGGCGGCATCTATCTCGCCCTAGTTTGGGTAGACGAACCCATCCCCGGCAGATGCAAGAAGTGATTCGAAAGCGAACCCTTCAACCTAGAACCGGCAGGTAGGCGAGGCAATCGGCAAGGCGGAGGTTGGTGCCGACGACCCTGCCGTGGAGGAAATCGCGAAAGATCCAGCTCAGGATCAGTCGCCGCCGGCTCGGTGAGCCCAACTGCTCCGCAGTGGCCGCTACGCGCTTGAGAAAGCCGCTCGCCGCTTCCAACGCCCGTCGCAGCTGGCCCGCTTTGGCGTGCGAACTCGTGATCGTCAGCGTCGTCTGCCGCCCGTGCCGCGTGCGCCGCGCAAGGCCGTGCGGCTGAACTGCAGCCCGAGGACGACGGCCAACTCACGGTCCGTTTGGCGGATCTTCCGGAACCGATCACCAGAGGCGAGGACCGCCAAGATGCCCTGCGGCAAGCGGCCGATTGCCTGGAAGAAGCCATTGCGGGGCGGATCGCTGACGGGATGGATATTCCTCAGGCGTCGAGGCCCAAGCGCGGCCGCGTGTTGATCCCACTGTCGGGATCGATGGCCGCGAAAGCATCGCTCTACCTGGCGCTCCGGGACGCGGGCATCAGCAGGACGCAACTCGCACTTCGGGTCGGCGTGGATAAGAAGGAAGTGCGGCGCATGTTGAACCCGCGCCACCCCACGAAGCTCCCGAGAATCGAGCAAGCGCTAGCGGCGCTGGGCAGGCGCTTGGTGGTATTGCTCGAAACCGAGGGCGGCGTTGAAGCGGAAGCTCACGGGGGGGGCGCCGTCCCTCAACCCGCTGTTACCGCTACCCGATATCACTTGAAGCTGGTCATTTGGCGAACGTCATGACAACTTCCCGCCGCGTCCGCGCGTTGATTGTCCCCACCTTGCGAGATGGTGGAGGCATGTACCGTCGGTTCGCTGGTAAGGTGCGTGTCCGTCGTTCCTTCATTGCTAGCCCGGCCAACTCTGCCAGTTTCGACACAACTACGGACGTGTGAATGTAGGTCCCCCGCAATGTGTTCTCGCCGACGACGTAGACTGCCCTCCCGCCGCTGGAGAGAACGCGCCCGACCTCTGAGAGAGCATCTCGCATGTCTTGAATGTATTTGCGGAGAATCAGCTCGTGGCGCTTCTCCAGCTTTGGTCGTAGCTTCAGAGCCTCAATAATAGATTTGATTTCCGTGTCGTCGTCGGTCGGCGACCCCCGTGTCGCTTCCGTGCCGACGCTGTCGGTCCGGATCCGCCGCAATTCAGAGACGCTATAACCCATCCACACGAGTGAGAACTTACTGCAGCGAATATAGTCAATGGCGTTCAGGTAGGGTGGCGAGGTTAGAACCAGGTCGACCGAGTGATCGGGTAGTGGTAACTGGCGCGCGTCGGCCATCTTGATCATGGGTTCGGGTCCCGACTCTGAAGACATCTTATCGATGCTGTTGGCGATGACCCGGTCTACCGCGGATAAGAACTTGTCGAACGGTTTCGTTGGTGCCGTCTCAAACGCCCGGTGCGGGCGGCTGTGTGACAGATCCATGGCGCGTGACGCACCGGACTGTTTAGTGATGATCAGCCGCGAGAAAGCACACCAGAGGGCGCGGCGGATGCTTTCGGAGTGAAGAGAACCAATCGCTATCGATAGGGCAGTGAGCTGACGGCGAGCATATCCGTCGAACCAATATCTGACGAACTGGCAGGTTTCTTCGTCGGCGCGCTCGGGATAGGCTTCCCCTTGGGTAACGTTTTTGAATTCAGTGGTGGCCTTTTCAAGCACGCTCGTCGCTTGGTCACGAATCTCCTCCGGATCCAGGACGGTCGTCCACACCCTGGAGACAGCACCGCAAGCGGGTCGACGTCGAAGCCAATTCCACGGTGCCCTTGAGCGCGCGCCATCGCCAGTACAGTACCTGAACCCATCATGGGGTCGAGCACGCTCGCCGTTTCGATGTCCGACATGACCCGCAACGCGATGCCGGGCGCCATCCGCGCGGGGAACGGGTGCACCGGCTCACGGCCAAGAGCTTCGTAGATTGTCTTGCTTTGAAACTTAACCATAGAGGTCAATTGGATACGTCTTCCAGTTCCCGTGTGGCCGCATCGATCTCGGAGAGAACGTTCTTTGGGCTCTGGTCCAACTCCACCGTTTCGGACGTCACGGACATCGTGCCGTTTGACATCTGCGCCATCGCTTTACAGATGTCAGCCAAGTCCTCGTCGGTGTCGTAGTGTATAGTCGGATTGAGATTTGAGAGCGCGACTCGTAATCCTGCGAACTTCACGGCATTCTTGTGGAAGCGCTTCTGTTGCTCTGCAATCGCGTCGATAATCTTCTTGTACGGTGGCTTTGTGACACGGGTTGCCCGTATCTTCTCGATCCAGTCATGCGATTCCGATGGAGTCCTGCACTGAAACAACTGTCTCAACTGGAGGAGGCCGATTTGCTTCAGCGGGCGCAACCGCACGAGTTCTGCGAGATCATCAATCGTGGCGAGCGTAATGGTCCGTGGGTCTCCCTGGGCCGCCGTTTTTTGGCGGTCGTCATCAATGTGTTCGGCCAGGGCCGAACTTTCTTTCGCTGGGAAATCTCGCCCCACAACGATCGCATGTTGGCAAGCTTCATGCTTTCTGTGGCGAATCACTGCAGCAATATCAACGGGTCGATGCGGCAACTTTCCCGGTGTCCTTTTTTGTGCTCTTGGCTTCGAGGCTGACGCTATATTGGCGCGGCTTGCCTGTAACGTCCGCGGACAGCGCCGCAACGGCGACGCCGTCGGCTTTCCCGCTAGCCCCAATCGGCCTGCAGTCGAACCCTAGACTGGCGAACGCAGCACATAGCTTTTGTTCAAGCAAGTCCGGGTTGTTTCTAGCGTCCTGAAGCGCTCGAGCGACGGCCATCGGACTTTGCCGTCCTGAAGCGCTCGCCAAAGTGCGGAGAAGTTGATCACGGGCAGTGAGGAACTCGTCGATTTGTTTCTGCTGGACACCAATACTGTGGAGGTGAGCTTCTGAAAGAATCTCCGCCATTGCTAGTGTAGTGCGTCAAGCAGATTGCACCTTATGCAGGGCGGCACGTCCGCGCTTGACTTTCTCGATGATGTCGGAGGCGGTCGCGGTCCAGATGAAGGGCGTGGGATGCTCGTTGTGCTGGGCGATGTAGTCGTCAATGGCGGCGACGAGCTCGTCCACGCTGCGAAACACGCCGCGGCGCAGGCGCTTGACGGTGAGATCGCGAAAGAATCGCTCGACCATGTTCAGCCACGACGCCGAGGTCGGGGTGAAATGAATGTGGAAGCGCGGGTGACGATCGAGCCAACGCTTCACAGCGGCATGCTTGTGGGTGGCATAGTTGTCCACGATGAGATGAAGCTGTTTGTCCTTGGGAGTGCGGCGGTCAATTAAGCGCAGGAAGCGCAACCATTCCTGGTGGCTGTGTCGGGGCATGCACTCGGCGATCACGCTGCCGTCAAGAGTGTTGAGCGCCGCAAACAGGGTGGTCGTGCCGTTGCGCTTGTAATCGTGGGTCATCGTTTGGCCGCGTCCCTTTTTGAGCGGCAGGCCGGGTTGGGTGCGATCGAGGGCTTGGATTTGGGACTTCTCATCGAGCGAGAGAACCAGAGCATGCTCAGGCGGATTGAGATAGAGTCCGACGATGTCGTCGAGTTTCTCGGCGAAACGCGGGTCATTGCTGAGCTTGAAGGTCTTGACGCGGTGGGGCTTGAGGCCATGGGCGCGCCAAATCCGTCCCACGGTGGAAGCGCTGACGCCGGCCGCGGCGGCCATGGTGCGGCGGCTCCAGTGTGTGGCGTTGGACGGTTTCTCGCGGGTGGTCTTGTGGATGATCTGCTGTACTTTCTGCTTCGAGACGGCAGGTGTACGACCGGGCCGTGGGGCGTCTTTTGCAATGCCGGCGATGCCGCTTTCGAGAAAGCGCGTGCGCCAGCGGGCCACCAACTGCCGCGAGACACCGAGCTGTGCGGCGATCTGCTTATTCTCGAGACCGTGGGCGGCCAGCAGGACAATCCTGGCTCGCAGGGCGAGACGAACGGCGACTTGGCGGCCGCGCGCGTAGCGGTCCAACTGCTTGCATTGCGCTGTGTTCAAAGTTACTGGTTGTGCTCTTCGCATCCCATGCCTCCTGTTAATAGAGACGATGGGAAGCCAATATAAGTTACAGTATTTATGGTGCCCTACACTAGAAGCTCTAGCGGCTGTCGCGTAGTCTTGGTCGTGAATTCCTCATGGAAGGCAATGACGAAAGGATGCCAGCCGTTGAGCTGAATAACACCGGTTTGAGTGTCAAACCTTGCGAAGCCGGATTCGGACGACTCATTGTTATCGATCGCCAGACCGGTGACAAACTGGCTGCCCTCCTTGGCGCGTTCCTCTAGCGCCGTCAGAAACGCTTCCTTCTCTCCTTCAGACACGGGTTTCGGAACGATCAGGTAGCGGGCATTGCTCCTGCCTTCTACGACGGCGCGCGCCAGCTCGAGTATCGGGATTCGAGATAGGCTCGCGGGGGTAGCAGCCAGCTTGCGCTTAAGCCTTTCACCTGGGGCCTCGTCGCTGTCGTGCCTGTCAATGAACGGCCGAACGTGTTTGAAGATCGCGCGGAGAACATTCTTAGCGATTTCGTAAGGAGTTCCGTCGCGTACCGTCTCCCGGTTCGAGCGGAGCTCATCATCGAGGCTGTCGATATTGATGACGAGCCTAAACCTACCGAAGGTGCCATGCCGGAGTTCATTTGGATCGATTCCAAAATGACCGTCATCTACGTTGATCAGCCGGCCCAGTATATACACAAAGAAACCGTAGCTCCGTCCGATCTCGTCCGACTTGCCTCCGAGAAGATCCTTATAGGCTTCCGCGTAGCCGTTGACCCGACCAAGCTCAGGCACATTAAGACCAAAGTGCCGCTGGTCTGCCAGCGCCACGTCCTCGTCTTCACTGGGGGCGGTCTCCTTCGGAGCCGGTCTAGGCAGCTCTGTGATGTCCTTGCCAAGAACCCATTTCCCGATACGCCCTTTGACTTGCTTGCTGGGCGCGAGCTTCTTGCCGTTGTACCAGATTGAAAAATCGTCTCTAAGCGGCAGGGCCGTACGGAGTACCCATCCGAGGACGCCTGGCTTGATCTCATGAACCTTCTTCCTGGGATCGGACATTATCGCGACGGTCCAGCTCTTTGGTGCACCTTTGCCGAAGAGCACCAGGTCGCTGGCCTTGAACGCTGCCGAGTTGGTCCAGGACCAAACAGCTTTCTTGACCTGCGCTTCCGTCAATTCACGAAGCTCTATTGAAATAGGGCGTTTCGGTTCCACTTCGTGTTCAAGCCGACGGTCGATCGCGCTGAAGTCCATCGACGTGGAATAGTATTTTCCGTCACGCTTGCTGACGTGAGTGAGGCGTTCGGACAGAACGTACGTGGCGAGCTTGCCGATGCCGAACTGGCCAATCTGTTGCCGCCCACGGGGTAGTTTTCCACCTAGCCGACGCTTGTTGCTGATGCCGATTAGCCAATGCTGCTTGAGTCCTTCGATCCCCATTCCCTCGCCGTCGTCGATGACCACTATTGAGGCGTCCTGGTCGTGCAGGTTGGTTGAGAGGATTACCAGGACCGTCCGTGCGCCGGCGTCGAAGGAGTTCGCGACGAGCTCTTCAACGGCTTTGTTTGGGCTCGCGTATAAACCTTCGGAGAACAGCTCGACGATGCGATAGCTGAGGCGAACATCGATCTTGTCCCTCGGGTGACCGATCGTCACGAACATAGGTTCGTTCGCCATCCGTTTGTTCACATCGATCCTTTGTAAGCCCAACCTGGAAACTCTTGAGTCTACTATACTTCCCAGCGCTCACTGATTGTGAACAAGAAGGACAACAGGACGAGCGGTAGCCACCGCGTCCCGCTGTCACCCATCCCCAGGGTCCTTTTTGAACAGAAGGCGACCTAGGAACCTTACAAATCAATAACTTGGTCAAATCACCATTGGGGTCATCGCCTGGACGGGCAGCAGACCGCCGCTTTTCATGCCCGTTGTCGCCGAAGGCCATCAGCCGTTCACAGATTCTCTAAAACTTTATCGCCCTTCTTTTCAACCACTTACCTCTCCACCCACCTCGGAACTCTACACGACGCGTGCTAGCCTGATACCGGAAACGACCGGGGCGGACAGATCGCCGGGCCAACACGACCGTTTCCTGGCCAAGACAGGTTTCCCAGGACAGATTCGATGTGGCTCTCTCCCCTAGCACGGGTCTCCCGGACGCGGATCGCCCCAGCGCCGATAACACTGTTGAGCGGGAATTTCCGATTTGGCCCCCCCGGCTCGGTCATGATACCGGGTCTCCTGCCCTGAACACAACCAATTTGCCGCCGGAACCGCCGGAAGGCAGGCCCGAGCATGATCCAGGGGTTCCAAGGGCCCTTTTTGCTGTTCGCTCGGGCTGTCTCGCTGCTGCCCATCCGATTTCTCAGACCCCCCTGCGACCCACCTTCTTCAGCACTCAGATTTCGCACTGTCAAGCGGGGGTCCACGCTTGGCAGCGGCAGCGCACAGATCTGTGCCAGCATCTCTCCGAACAGCCGCCGGTTCAGATGTCCTTCGGCTAACAAGAGCCAGTAATCAGGATTACCATTTTGGCCTTCATGGCACGGACAGGGTAGGCGATCCGCCGCCGCGATGCAACGGTTTTCGCACTTCTGCCACGTTCGATACCCTTTCCCTGCTGCTCCGGCCGTCGAATGCTGCCCGATTGCGCCGTTCCGGCGACCGCAGAGGGCTTTTTGGCAACATCCCTCCCGCGCCGATCCTCGGCAACCCGCGTACGCCAGCTTGTCCGGGCCGTCGGCGCTAGCCTCCCGGCACAGGTAGCGCCGCAAGCCGCCCCAGCATCTGGCCGAACAGCTTGCGGTTCAGATGACCCTCAGCCAGCAACAGCCAGTAGTAGCGGGCATGCTTGACCAGCCGCCCGCCCGTTTTCATCAGCCGCTGCTGCAGGCTCGTCAGCGACCAGCTCTTGATCCGCCGCGGCAGTCCCAGTCGCCGCCACAGGTTGCCCAGGTTGTAGGAGAGCACGCTGAGCTGAAGCCGCACTTCGTTTGCTCGGAAGCGATGGCACGACAGCCGCGTCCAGTGAGTCGCCTGCTTGCCTTCCTTGATCCACTGCTCGGCGGTGCTGCGCTTGTTGTAGAACCGCACCAGCGAACGACTCGGCAGGGTCATGTTGGTCACCAAGAAGCCGGGTCGCGCAAACAGCTCACCCGGGTGATGCTCCACTTTGGCGACGATCCGTCGGGGCTTGGACCAGCTCTCCGCCTGATAGCGGAAACTCTTGTAGCGCACCAGCGGTTTCGCGCTGGGCCTGCCCGGCGGACGGAACAAGATGTCGGCGATCTCCCACTCCAGCTTCTTGTTGGCCGAGATGCGAATGACGTAGTCCACGCCGCGATCCTCCAACGCCTCGTAGACCTCCGGCTTGGCGAAGGCGGCGTCGGCACGGAACGTCACTCGCTTGCCTTCTCCGTGTTGGCGCTCGATCTCGGGCAGTAGCAGTTCGTCCCAGTCCTCGGCGCTGGACACGTTGCCCGCTCGCAGTTTCGCCGCCAGACAGTCGCCGTGTTGGTTGAACAGCAACAGCGGGTGATAGCAGACGGACTCAAAGTGGCCGTTGTAGGCACTGCCCTCTTGTTGGCCGTGGACCGGGCTTTCGGTCGAATCCATGTCGAGCACGACCCGCTCGGATTCGCCGCAACCCTCGGCTTGCGCCACCAACTCGCGGTTCACCGCCATCAATCCCAGCAGATTCTCCTCCCTCGCGAGCAGCCCTGTATGGAAGCTCTGTAGCCGCGAGGTGAGCGCCCCGCCGCGATCCCAGTTCTTCTTCGAGCCGAGCAAGCGAAAGATCGGGTCGGCCGACACTCGGACGGCGTCGTTGAGGTCCTCGTAGCCCGCCAGTCGGCTGTAAACCGACTGCCGCAGCAGATCGGCCAGCGGGAACTTCTTGTTCGAGCCTTGACGCGAATCCGTCAGATGCTCGTCGATCAGCTTCCCGAGACCGAGCCGCTCGTCCAGTTCGCGAACCAAAATCAGGCCACCGTCGGAAGTGACGTGCGATCCCTGGAAATCGACTTTCAACAAGCCGTTGAAACTTAGCTGGAATGGCTTGGTTTGTTTTTCACCCATTGGGTGTTGGCCTCCCTGGCGTCCTCATCGGGCTCTAGCCCCTATGAATAAAGACGCTGAAAGCCGCTGGAAGGTCGGGATGTCAAACATCAAATTGAAAATGCGGGTTGAGATCCGAGGGTTTGACTTACCGACACCCGTCCTCCGGCTCGGCCCCAGTTTGGCCGACAGCAAAACCTTGCCAAACCTTGCCAAAATCCCGCCAACCAAACCGCCATCCGACACCTCGTCCAACGCGCTGGACGGCCCTAGAGAAAGCGGGCAAAACCGGATAAAAGAGGACATTTGGGGACATTCCGGCCACGAGCGCCTGGCTTTGCTGCCCACCTTCCCGCAGTCGGAGAACAGGAGCTACTCGCGTTGGCAGTGCGCCACACTGTGAACGGCGGCGCGGATCAGGGGTTCACGGATAGGGCGCGGTCGAAGGCCGCCGGTTGGGATTGGTCGTGGATGAGCGCGGCGAGCTTGTCGTTGGTCTCGTCGTAGACGTGGACCAGGTCCCAGAAGTAGTCCTTGGCCGGGTGAAGGGCACCGCGCAGGTTCAGGAAGGTGTGGTCGGGGTGGTGGCGGGTCAGGGCTTCGACTTGGCGGTCGGCTTCTTCGTAGAGAACCGTGAAGGCGGCGATCCAGTCGAGGGCGGTCTGTTCGGTGAGGTTGAACTCGCTGACGGTCAGGGGCAGGGCGTATTCGCGGTCCAGTCCGGCGGTGGGCTGGAGCACGCAAATTGGCTCAAAGTCGTAGGCCTCGGATAACTCGATGAGGCGTTCCCAGTTCGACAGATAGGCGGCGATGTGTCGCCGCACGAACTCGGGGTCGCGGATCACGGTGTAGGCCGTGATGGCGTTGGGGGCCTTGTTGAGTCCCAGGGCGACGTTCGAGACGGTCGTGGCGGACTCGCCGCCGAAACGGGCCCGCAACGCGGCGTACAAGCGGCTGCGGTTCAACAGGACGCTGAGCACAGGGGCTTGGTTGTCGTCGCGGTAGGCGTCCCAGGCCTCTTGCATCGTTTGGAAGTTGTATGGATAGTTGGCGCGCGACTCGTAGGTGAGCGGCAGGCCGATGTCGTTGACGCCGTCGTAGAGGATGACGACGTCGGGTTGGTAGTCGCGGACGGTGAAGAGGAATTGCGCGATCGACTGCCGCGAGACGCACGATTGGATGCCGGCGTTGATGACCTCGACGTCGCGGCCGGGGTACCGCTGCCGTAACAGGCGCTGGAGCGAGCCGGGCAGGGTTGTCTCGTAGGTGCTACCGAGCTGCACGGCGGAGCTGCCGAGGAAGGCGACCCGGAGCCGGCCGGGGGGCTTGGCTTTGGGCAGCTCGTAGTCGGGGGCGCTGACGCGGAAGCCGTCCGAGTTGGTGTAGAGGTAGACCTTGCTTTGGTCGTGCGACATCGCGTGCGGTTCGGCACTCACGTAGGTCGCGTTGGCGGCGGGCCGGAACATCACGTACGGATGCAGTTCGTTGTAGAAGGGGAGGACGAGACGAGACGGCGCTTGATAGGCGAGGTACGATTCCGCCAAGACGATCGCCGACAGGGCCGAAACAAGCACGATGAGTGCGTACTGTTGCGCGGATCGAAGCTTCTTCGAAGCGGTCATGCGCCTGCGATGCTCTACGGACAGGTCATGCGCACGAAAGGGTTGAGGGGGGACGCCGACGGGGGCCGAAGTTCACCGCAGTATACAATGGTGGCGATTCGCGGCCGGTAAGGGTGATGATCAAGGGCCCTGCCGGGGCTGCAACCCGGACGCGGATGCATCAGCTTGCGCCGTGGGCCACCGCGGACTTCCGTCCGCGGCTCAGAAGCGATAGGAAGGACTTATGATCGTCGATTGCCACAGCCATATTTGGGAATATCCCGGTCACATAACCGATGCCTTTGTCGAGGAAGCCAACGCGCGCGCGCGGGGCAAGAAGATGGACTTGCACGTCCCCTACGAGCGACACTTCGCGGCGATGGACAGCGTCGACAAGGTGATCGCGTTCGGCATGCGAGCCCAGCACTCAGGGATCATGACGCCCAACCAGTACATCGCCGACTACCAGAACAAGCATCCGGACAAGGTGATCGGCTTTGCCGCGGTCGACCCGACGTGTGACAAGGTTCGCGACACGCTCGAGCACGGCGTCAAGCTCGGGCTGCGGGGCGTCAAGCTGGGGCCGATCTATCAGAACATCCATCCGACCGACAGCCGCATGATGCCGATGTATGAGTTCTGCGAAGCGCACAACTTGCCGATCATGATCCACCAGGGGACGACGTTCCCGACCAAGGCGCCGCTCAAATATTCGCTGCCGATTCTGCTTGAGGATGTGGCGCTAGCGTTCCCGGACCTGAAGCTGGTGATCGCGCATCTGGGCCATCCTTGGATGGACGACACGATCGTACTGATCCGCAAGCAGCCGAACTTTTATTCCGATATTTCCGCGTTGCACTATCGGCCCTGGCAGTTCTACAACGGGCTGGTGTCGGCGAAGGAGTACGGCGTGTGGGACAAGTTGCTATTCGGCACGGACTTTCCCTTCACGACGGCCGAAGCGAGTATGGACGCGCTGCGGAACATCAACCGGATCGTCGAAGGCACGGGCATGCCGCGGTTCGAGGAGCAGGAGATCGAGGATCTGATCCATAGCCCGACGCTGAAGCTATTGGGGCTGGAGTGAGGGGTGAGTCGTGCCGGCGCGAGGGACGTCGACCCGGAGGTCGACGCCGCAGGCCAGGAGGCCCGCGCCACTTCCGGGACTGCTAGGCTGCCGGGTTCTGTGTCTGGGCGATCATGATGCGCTGCTTGAAGTCGTCGAGCATCGACTCGTCCAGGCGAATGTGCGTGGGCGCCTTGGTGAGCGTCGTCATCCGATCGATCTTGTCCTGCAGCTTGAGGAGCGCATAGAAGAGGTTTTCCGGACGCGGCGGGCAGCCCACCACGTACACGTCGACGGGGACGACCTTGTCGACGCCTTGCAGCACGCCGTAGGTGTTGAACGGTCCTCCGACGCTCGAGCAGGCGCCCATCGAGATGCACCATTTCGGCTCGGGCATCTGGTCCCAGATGCGCTTGAGCACCGGCGCCATCTTGAGGGTGACAGTGCCGGCGACGATCATCAGGTCGGACTGCCGCGGGCTGGGACGGAAGACCTCCGCTCCGAAACGCGCGATGTCGAACCGCGAGGTAGAGGAGGCGATCATCTCGATGGCGCAGCAGGCCAGGCCGAACGTCAGCGGCCAGATCGCCGACTTGCGCGCCCAGTTGAAGACGTAGTCGACGGAGGTGGTCAGAAAGTTGCGTTCGAACTGGTTCTGAAGGAAAAGCATGCTCGCTCCCGAGAACCACATATTATACCGGGCGGAGAAGGGCTACGGTTGGCGAGGATCGAACTCGGGTGCGCGACAAGAAAGTGATGATTTGCGGGTTCCCCTTTTTTGCGTGCTGATCCTTACGTAGTGATATGTTAGGAAAGGAGGCGTACTATGCCCGAATCTCTCGTCGCGCTCGAACGTCAACGAAAGGCCATCCTCGCTCGGATTCTCGATCTAGGAGACTTCCGCAGCGGATCCATCAGCGCTGTCAGCGGCCGCTGCGGCAAACCGTCCTGCCGCTGCCATCAGCCCGGCCAGCCCGCTCATGGCCCGAACTACCGCCTGACCAGGAAGGTCAACGGCAAGACCGTGAGTGAGACATTTTCCTCGCCCGCCCAGCGGCGCAAAGCGCAACGCGAAGTTGAGGCTTTTCACCGCTTCCGGGAGCTGAGCCGACAACTGCTCGAAGTCAACGAACAGATCTGCCGCTTGCGCCCCGTCGCCGAGGACGCCGAGCTGAGTCCGCAGGAAAAAAACGGCCGAGGCGATCCAGCAAGAAGTCGCCGTAGAAGTAGGGAGGCTGCTACGGGTCATCTTGTGTGAGAGGCGCAAGCGCGGGTCGCTCGACCTCGAAGCCGTCGAACAGGCGACGCGCGACGCGCTGCATCAAGCCGGCGCTGTCTTGCTCGAGACGCTGTTGAACGAAGACGCGGCCGGCGAATCGCAGCAGCCCTGCGCCTGCGGCTCGCCAGCGCGCTACGCCGGTCGGCGGCCGAAGAAGCTCGTCACGATGCTGGGCGAGGTCGTCGTCGAACGGCCGTACTATCACTGCAGCCGCTGCGGCAAAGGCTTCGCGCCTCACGACCAAGAGCTGGCCGTCAAAGCGACGCAGTATTCGCCAGGCGTGTGCCGCATGACGGCGCTGGTCGGCTCCGAGACGTCGTTCGATCGCGGTCGCGCGTTGCTCGACGAGTTGGCCGGAGTGCGGCTGACCGCCAAGGCTGTCGAGCGCGAAGCCGAGGCGATCGGCGAAGATGTCGCCAGCGAAGAACAAGCCGCGATCGCGCGCGCCGTACCGCTGGAGCTTCCTGCGATGTCAGGACCTGAAACTCCGATTCTCTACATCGAGATGGACGGCACGGGCGTACCGGTCACCGCCGCCGAGACGGCCGGCCGCAAGGGTAAGGACGGCGGCCCGGCCGGCACGCGCGAGGTCAAGCTCGGCTGTGTGTTCACGCAAACAAGCTGCGACGAACAAGGCCGTCCCGTGCGCGACGAAGACTCGACCAGCTACACCGGCGCGATCGAGGACGCCGCCGCCTTCGGACGCCGCATTTACAGCGAGGCTTGGCGACGGGGTTGGAGTCGGGCGCGCAAGAAGGTCGTGCTTGGCGACGGTGCGGGCTGGATCTGGAATCTTTCGCACGAATACTTTCCCGGCGCGATCGAGATCGTCGACTTGTATCACGCTCGCGAACATCTGTGGGAGCTGGCGTCGAAGCTGTTTCCCCAACAACAAAAGCGCCTCCGCGGTTGGGCGCGGCGCATGCAGAAAAAGCTCGACGCGGGGCGCATCGAGCAACTCGTCACTGCGCTGCGCGAGATCGAAACCGACGACCCGGAGTTGGCGCATCCGCTGGCGCTGGAGGCGGACTACTTCCAGCGCCATGCGGAGCGCATGCGTTACGGCGAGTTTCGCCGGCAGGGCTTGTTTGTGGGCTCAGGCGTGATCGAGGCGGGTTGCCGCACCGTCATTGCGAGTCGGTTGAAGCGCTCGGGCATGTTCTGGAGCGTGCGCGGCGCGAACGCTATCACGGCTTTGCGTTGCGCACGGCTCAGCAACCGCTTCGACGACTACTGGGAGAATCGCGCTCGCGCGGCCTGAGCCTCACAAATTTGTCGCACACCCCCCTGATTCGGGTGCGCGACAAGAAAGTGATGATTTGCGGGCCCCCCTTTTTTGCGTGCGAATCCTTACGTAGTGATACGTTAGGAAAGGAGGCGTACTATGCCCGAATCTCTCGTCGCGCTCGAACGTCAACGAAAGGCCATCCTCGCTCGGATTCTCGATCTAGGAGACTTCCGCAGCGGATCCATCAGCGCTGTCAGCGGCCGCTGCGGCAAACCGTCCTGCCGCTGCCATCAGCCCGGCCAGCCCGCTCATGGCCCGAACTACCGCCTGACCAGGAAGGTCAACGGCAAGACCGTGAGTGAGACCTTTTCCTCGCCCGCCCAGCGGCGCAAAGCGCAACGTGAAGTTGAGGCTTTTCACCGCTTCCGGGAGCTGAGCCGACAACTGCTCGAAGTCAACGAACAGATCTGCCGCTTGCGCCCCGTCGCCGAGGACGCCGAGCTGAGTCCGCAGGAAAAAAACGGCCGAGGCGATCCAGCAAGAAGTCGCCGTAGAAGTAGGGAGGCTGCTACGGGTCGTCTTGTGTGAGAGGCGCAAGCGCGGGTCGCTCGACCTCGAAGCCGTCGAACAGGCGACGCGCGACGCGCTGCATCAAGCCGGCGCTGTCTTGCTCGAGACGCTGTTGAACGAAGACGCGGCCGGCGAATCGCAGCAGCCCTGCGCCTGCGGCTCGCCAGCGCGCTACGCCGGTCGGCGGCCGAAGAAGCTCGTCACGATGCTGGGCGAGGTCGTCGTCGAACGGCCGTACTATCACTGCAGCCGCTGCGGCAAAGGCTTCGCGCCGCACGACCAAGAGCTGGCCGTCAAAGCGACGCAGTATTCGCCAGGCGTGCGCCGCATGACGGCGCTGGTCGGCTCCGAGACGTCGTTCGATCGCGGTCGCGCGTTGCTCGACGAGTTGGCCGGAGTGCGGCTGACCGCCAAGGCTGTCGAGCGCGAAGCCGAGGCGATCGGCGAAGATGTCGCCAGCGAAGAACAAGCCGCGATCGCGCGCGCCGTACCGCTGGAGCTTCCTGCGATGTCAGGACCTGAAACTCCGATTCTCTACATCGAGATGGACGGCACGGGCGTACCGGTCACCGCCGCCGAGACGGCCGGCCGCAAGGGTAAGGACGGCGGCCCGGCCGGCACGCGCGAGGTCAAGCTCGGCTGTGTGTTCACGCAAACAAGCTGCGACGAACAAGGCCGTCCCGTGCGCGACGAAGACTCGACCAGCTACACCGGCGCGATCGAGGACGCCGCCGCCTTCGGACGCCGCATTTACAGCGAGGCTTGGCGACGGGGTTGGAGTCGGGCGCGCAAGAAGGTCGTGCTTGGCGACGGTGCGGGCTGGATCTGGAATCTTTCGCACGAATACTTTCCCGGCGCGATCAGGGCCGGCCTAGCTTCTGGCATCTTGGAACCGTTGCGCATTCTAGACTAGCAATCACCTGTCGTTGCCCCCAACAAAGCTCAGTTTCAGCAACTGGTTATGATATCAATGGCTTGCATGCTCCACGCGAACGTCTCCGGAAGCACGCTGGCCCATCCCAATAATCACCCGTTTCTTGACAGACATTGTAGTGATTCCATACGATCAAGTAGTTGTACACTGTCCGGAAGGCCCGCTGTTGGACCTTCTTGCGGGATGCCGCGCGGGCAGTCATCAATGGCACGTGGCTGGAGATGGGCAACGTAGGTATGGCACAAGTGACGCACTTGGCGAGCGCCACAGCGGTTCTCGATCAGATCGGCAACACGCCCCTGATCCACCTTCAGCGGATCGCCGGCGAGCATCCGCGCGTTGAGATCTACGGAAAGGCTGAGGCTTTCAACCCCGGCGGCTCGGTGAAGGACCGGCCTGCGCTCAACATGATCCGCGACGGTGAGCGCACCGGCAAGCTCAAGGCCGGCGGTACGATCATTGACGCCACCAGCGGGAACACGGGCATCGCATACGCCATGATCGCCGCCGCGAAGGGCTACCGGGTCAAGCTGTTCCTGCCCGAGAACGCCTCGCGCGAACGCAAGCGCATCCTCAAAGCCTACGGTGCAGAGGTCGTGTTGACAGATCCGGCCGAAAGCTCTGACGGCGCCATCCGCGCCTGCCGCAAGGAGTACCAGCGCAGCCCGAGCGCCTACTTCTATCCGGACCAGTACAACAACCCGGCCAACTGGCTGGCGCACTACGAGCAGACCGGGGTCGAGATTTGGAACCAGACCGAGGGACGCGTCACTCACTTCGTCACCGGCCTCGGCACCAGCGGTACTTTCGTCGGGGTCGGGCGGCGGCTGCGGGAGTATTCGAAAGAGGTGCAACTGATCTCGATGCAGCCCTCGTCGGGTTTCCACGGACTGGAAGGGCTCAAGCACATGCCCACTGCGATCGTCCCCGGCATCTATGACGAGAGCCTGGCCGACGAGAACCTGCACGTCGAGACCGAGGAAGCCTACGAGGTCGTCAAGCACCTGGCCAAGGACGAAGGTTTGCTGGTCGGTATCTCGTCCGGCGCGAATGTCGCCGCGGCACTTCGAGTGGCGGCCCAGATCCGCGAGGGCGTCATCGTCACCGTGCTTTGCGACTCCGCGGACAAATATCTGAGCGAGCAGTTCTGGGACCACGAATGATACGCATCGAGCCGGTGCCATGGGATGAGATGGTCGGGCACGCGCGCTCGATCTATCCCAACGAGTGCGTCGGCGTGATGCTCGGCTCCTCGGCCAACGGGGCCAAGGTCGTGAGCGAGGCTCTGCGGATGGAGAACGTCCACGACGGCCCCCAGGCTGAGCGCTACACGCTCGACCAGAAGGCGCTGTTGGCCGCCGACGCCCAAGCGCGTGAACGAAAGCTCGAGCTGATCGGAATCTATCACTCGCACCCGGACTGCGATGCGTATTTTTCCGAGACCGACTTGAAGAACTCGTGCCCCTGGTACTCCTTCGTCGTGCTCTCGATCAAACAAGGCGCGTTCGATCACGCCAACAGTTGGCTGCCCGACGCCGACCAGACACGGGCCGACGAAGAAGAACTCGAATACGGAGACCGTAATGACTAAAATTCTGATTCCCACGCCGCTCAGGCAATATGCGGGCGGCTCCGATGTGGTGGAGGTGGAAGCTGCAACCGTCGGCGAAGCGCTCGACAAGCTCACTACCGAGCACGCCGACCTGAAGCGGCACCTCTTCAACGACGAGGGCAAGCTGCGCAGCTTCGTCAATGTCTATGTCGATGACGATGACATCCGCTACCTCGACAAAGAGAAGACGGCGGTCACCGGCGAGGGCGTGATCAGCATCGTCCCCTCGATCGCGGGCGGCGGCGCTTCTCCGCTCACGGCCGCTCCAGTGACCGCCGAGCCGGCCGCCGTGCTGACGAACGAAGAGATCCAGCGCTACAGCCGGCACCTGATCATGCCCGAGGTGGGCATGGAGGGGCAGTTGAAGCTCAAGCAGGCCAAGGTGCTGATGATCGGCACCGGCGGCCTCGGGGCTCCCTTGGGGCTCTACCTCGCCGCCGCGGGCGTCGGCAGAATCGGCATCGTCGACTTCGACACGGTGGACGTGACGAATCTACAGCGCCAGGTCATCCACGGCACCAAAGACATCGGCCGCCCCAAGCTCGACTCCGCCGCCGAGCGCATGGCCGACATCAACCCGCACGTCGAGATCGTCAAGTACGAGACGGCGCTCTCGAGCGAGAACGCGCTCGACATCATCAAGGACTACGACGTGGTCGTCGACGGCACCGACAACTTCCCGACGCGCTACCTGGTCAACGACGCCTGTGTACTGCTCGACAAGCCGAACGTCTACGGCTCGATCTTTCGCTTCGAAGGCCAGGCGACGGTGTTTCACCAGGGCGACGGCCCTTGCTATCGCTGCCTCTACCCCGAGCCGCCGCCGCCGGGGTTAGTGCCCAGTTGCGCCGAGGGTGGCGTGCTGGGCATTCTGCCGGCGCTGGTCGGGAGCATGCAGGCGACCGAGACGGTCAAGCTGATCATCGGCAAGGGCGAAACGCTCAGCGGGCGCTTGGTGCTCTACGACGCGCTGAACATGCGGTTCCGCGAGTTGAAGCTGCGCAAGAACCCCGAGTGCCCCGTCTGCGGCGACAACCCGACGGTGACCGAGTTGATCGACTACCAGGAATTCTGCGGCATCCCGCAGCAGGAGGCGCAAGACGTGTCTGAGCAGAGTGGTGTACCTGAGATCACGGTGACGGAGTTGAAGTCGAAGCTCGACGCCGGCGAACCGCTCTTCGTCCTCGACGTGCGCGAGCCCCACGAGTACGATATCTGCCGCTTGGACGGCACCACGCTCATCCCCCTGGGCCAGTTGCCGAACCGGGTGAACGAACTCAACTCGGCCGACGACATCGTGGTCCACTGCAAATCGGGCATGCGTAGCGCCAAGGCTGTCAAATTCCTCGAACAAGCCGGCTTCGGCAAGGTGAAGAACCTCAAGGGCGGCATTCTTGCCTGGAGCGATCAGATCGACCCGAGCGTCCCGAAGTACTGAGGCGCGGCTGATCAACCAGAAACCGGCGGCGGGGCGACTCCCGATCTGGGTCCGGGGTGAAGCGAAGCTGGGACGCAAAGTCCCACTGATCGGGCCAAATGGCCCGACAGGGATCAGGGCCTTGCATCAACCTAGAGCATTTTCAAATTTTTCATAGCTCGTAGCCGCAGTGACGGAAGCAGGCTTGGACGTTCTGTGGGGTGATGAGGGCCAGGGCATCGGTGAGGCTTTCCTCCAGCGCGGTCCGGGAGCGGACCTTGGCGGCTCGCAGGTGTTGCTTGAGCTGAGCCCAGCATGGCTCGATCGGGTTGAAGTCCGGCGAGTAGGGCGGCAGATAGAGCAACGCAGCGCCCCGCGCCTCAATGGATTCGCGCACGCCGGCGACCTTGTGGGCCGCCAGATTGTCCATCACCACCACGTCACCAGCTCGCAACGGCGGGCCCAACACCCGCTCTAGGTAGGCGAGAAAGATCTCGGCGTCGGTGGCTGCCTCCATGCTCATCGCCGCCACCCATCCGCAACGGCGAATCGCCCCCAAGATGCTGAGCGTTCGCCAGCGGCCCGCCGGCGCGCCTTCCCGGACGCGGCGACCGCGTCGCGCCCGCCCGTAGCGCCGCGTCATGTCCGTGGCGATGCCGCTCTCGTCCAGGAAAATCAGCTTGTCCGGGTCGATCCGGCTCACCTGCTCGCGCCATCGCTGGCGCCGCTGGCGGACCGCCTCGATATCTTGCTCGGCGGCGTAGAGCGACTTTTTTTACACGCAACCCCAGCTCCCGCAACAGGCTCCACAGCCGACCGATGCTCGAGCGGAGCCCGAGCTCGTCCAGCAGCCGCGACTGCAGCTCGTGCAAGGTCAGGTCGGGTTGCTCCTCAATCCACTCGCCCACCTGGCGGCGGATCGCGGGCGTGAACTTGCTGCGTCGGCCGCGGGGGCCCGACGGCGGTCGCGCCCAACTGCCGGTGCGCCGAAACGTCGCCGACACCTTCCTAGCCCAGCCCAGGCTGACGTGGAAGCGCTTGGCCAACACCGGCAGGCTGCCTTCTTTTTGTTGATGCGCCTCGATCAAGAGGCGGCGCAAATCATCCGCATAGGCTCTGACCATAGACCCTCGCCCCGGAAGATTCGCTAAAGCCGTCTATATTATACTTGAAATTGCTCTAGGTGATCGCGATTCCGGGGTGAACGCGATCAGGGATTCCGGGCTGATGGTGATCAGCTCGGATTGGTGATTATCATCAGCGGAATCCGCATTCCAACCGCTTCTAGGACAAAAAGCAGAACTATCCACAGGATGACCGATGCAGTGAGCCTGCGACTCTGCCTCACAGTTAACCCCAGGATTTCCGTTTTGGTCTTCGCCTGACCGCCTTCACCTGAGGCCACCCATTCCGAGATCTCTGCTCGCAAGGCCTTGGCCGTCCTCGGCAGCGGTTCTCGCGCGAATTGCACCGACAAAGCGATCTTCGGTTGTTGGCCTTGGGCCCGTCGAATGTCACCTGCCCTTCGCAGCAAGCAGCATCAGACTACCACACCAAACCGGTTGAAGACGCAGGCCTTTTGTGGCTTAAAGTGGGGGTATCGGCTTAAGCGGACCGTCCGTGTTCAGCTTCCGAGATAATCTGTTCTGTCCCTGCAGGAACCGGGCCGCTCTTCCCCGAAGATATTCGATCGCCCAGGGACCAGTCGTTCAGATTCTGGCGTAACAGGAACTGGCTGACACCGAAGCCGGACCGTGGTGAGTCCAACGGTCAAGCCGACGCGATCCAAGTGTTCGTCGATCCCTCCCGGAGTTGGTGATCCGGATCGGTGGGGTCGAAATTCCGGATTCTGAAGGACGGAAGATCTCCAGCGGCCCGGCTGAACGGCGGCCGCAGGTAGCAAAAGATGCCTTGACGACTGGCCGCTTAGTCTCTGTCATGTCATGTAACCGACCGGTTGCATGACAAGAATGCCGTCACGCGTGAAGAATAACGTATGCTGGGTATCCACTTGACTCAGGTGACCCCAAGATGTAGTGTAGGGCCTGGTGGAGGATTACCCGCGCGACCAACTCGAATTCGAGTCTCACTTTGCGAGCGAGGAGGCTTGCCGCGACTATCTGTTCGCCTTGCGCTGACCAGAGGGTTTCCGCTGTCCAAGGTGTGGGCATGAGCGCGCTTGGCCGGTGCGCAAAGTGTGGTTCGAATGCGCTCGCTGCGGGCGGCAAACCTCCGTCACCGCCGGCACGATCTTTCAAGACACACGCAAGCCGCTGCGGCTGTGGTTCCGGGCGATGTGGACCATCACCACGCAGAAGAATGGGGCCAGCGCCCTGGGTCTACAGCGCGTTCTGGGACTGGGCAGTTACCAAACCGCCTGGCCTTGGATGCACAAGCTGAGGCGAGCGATGGTGCGCCCGGGGCGGGAGCGATTGACGGGCCTCGTCGAGGTCGATGAGACCTACTGGGGCGCTGAAGAAGAAGGGGTAATCGGCCGGCAGACCGAGCGTAAAGCGTTGATTGCAGTCGCCGCGGAAGAGAGAGGCACCGGGCTGGGGCGCATCCGCATGCAGCGCGTTCAGAACGCCTCGGCGGCCAGTTTGATGCCCTTCGTCGAGGAGTCGGTCGAGCCGGGCAGCGTGGTTGTTACCGACAACTGGTCGGGCTACGATCCGCTCAAGAAGAAGGACTACCAGCGTCGTATCATCTCGATTAACAACCGCCGCGAGCAGGCCTCGCAGCTACTGCCGAGGGTGCACTTGGCGATCTCGCTACTCAAGCGCTGGATGCTGGGCACGCATCAGGGGGCGGTCAGCCACGAGCATCTGGACTACTATCTCGACGAGTTCGTGTTCCGCTTCAATCGGCGCAGATCACGCAGTCGGGGCAAGCTCTTCTACCGCCTTGTGCAGCAGGCCATGGCGGTGGAGCCGACGCCGTACCGCTCGATCGTCGCCGATTGGGACGCTAAGACGCTGTGAGCCCAACTACAAGATGTTGGGGTCACCTGAGTCAAGTGGATACCCGTCTAACGTATTTCCCTCACGAATCTGCGCATTTGGTTGTGGGTGTTCAAAGTGACACCAGCGGCCCGCGCAAGGAACCGGCCCAACCTGGGTCGCT
This sequence comes from Bryobacterales bacterium, assembly GCA_965261065.1. GTDB lineage: Bacteria > Acidobacteriota > Terriglobia > Bryobacterales > UBA6623 > JAKZVK01. Next base: position 3,201,823 of record OZ253444.1, read on the forward strand.
GGGCGCGGCGCTGGCGGCCGGGCGACCGATGGAATGCGTTCAGTTGGTCGCAACGAATTGCGGTCTGCGCTTCCGGGCAGTCCAGGGCTGTACTGCAGGCACGGCGTTACGTTGCATGCCTTGACGGCTCGGAGGCCAAGCTAGAACCGGAGCAAAATTGGCTTGCCGAGACTCCGTACTCAGAGAGACAGGCAGGAATAGGATTGAAAGGTCGACGCGGCTCCTTGGGAGGGTAACAGGGAATAGCCGAGACCGGATAGAATGGCGGTGGCATGGCGGCGGAACTCCATGCACTGCTGCTCCAAAGCGGCAGAATCTAGCCCTGCTAAGCGCGCCGTCCTATCGCAGTAGAGAGCTGTCCGAGGAAAATGACCGCTACGATTGACCCTCCTGAGCCCGGTGCGATCGTTCGTGTTCGTCAGCGGCTTTATCTCGTCGACAACATCGTGGCAGCCCGCGGCCGGGCGACGCTAGCGTCGTCCGAATGTCATGTGTCGACGACGACGCCCAAGGCCAGTCGCTCGATGTCCTCTGGGAGTTGGAGCTGGACGCTGAGGTCGTCCGTGCGGAATCTTGGAAGTCACTCGTCAACCGAGGATTCGATCCGCCCGATCAGTTCGGGGCCTACCTCAACACACTGCGCTGGAACTGCGTGACGGCGACAGATCCATCCCTGCTGCAATCCCCTTTCCGCGCAGGCATCCGTCTCGACCCCTATCAGCTTGAGCCGCTGCGGAAGGCGCTGAGACTGTCTAGGGTGAACCTGTTCTTCGCAGACGACGTCGGGCTCGGGAAAACGATCGAAGCCGGGCTCATCGCAAGGGAACTACTGCTGCGCAAGAAGGCCCGAGAGATCGTTGTCAGTTGCCCTCCCTCCATGCTCCTCCAATGGCAGGAGGAGCTTCAGGATCGGTTTGGATTGCGGTTTGAGATCCTCGACAAGAACTACGTACAGCAGGCGCGCCGCGACCGAGGCTTCAGCATCAATCCGTGGGCGACGCATTCACGCTTCCTCATCTCGCACCGGCTCCTGATCGACGAGGCGTACGCCGGACCTCTCCGCGACTGGCTTGGCTCGTTTCGCGCGGGTTCGCTCTTGATTCTTGACGAAGCTCACCACGCGGCGCCGTCAAGCAGTCAATGATACGCCATCGATTCCAAGATCACCAAGGCTGTCCGGGAACTGGCCCACTCTTCGAGCACCGGCTCTTTCTTTCAGCCACACCGCACAACGGGCACTCAAACAGCTTTTCGGCTCTCCTGGAGATCCTCGATCCTCAGCGGTTTTGCCGCGGCGTCAAACCACTGAAAGACAATCTCGACCGAGTCCTCGTGCGCCGTCTCAAGGACGATCTGCGAAAGATCACCGGGGGCTTCCCGGAACGGCGCGTCGAACAGGTCGATCTCCAAGGGCTTCCGGATCACGCTCCGGAGCTCAAGCTCGCAAGGCTTCTCGATGAGTATCGGCAGGCGCGGGAGAGCCGGCTTGCCGGCGAGTCGCGCCGAACGCAAACGGCCGCAGGCCTGCTGATCTGCGGTCTGCAACAGCGTCTGTTCTCATCCGTAGAGGCTTTTTCCCGGACCCTGCGCGTCCACAGACGTACCGTCGAGAGACATCGGAACGCGGCGGAGAAGGCCGCCGAGGAAGCGCGGTCCGCACAGTTAGAACTGCTGACGAACAGCGTTGGCGCGGATGGTGACCGCGCGCAACTGAGCGAAGAGGAACTTCGAGTAGAAGAAGAGGCTCAGATCGAAGCCGCCAGCGCAGCCGCGGCGAGTGGGTTGCCACTCGAACAAGAAGATGCCCTACTCGATGAGATGACGACCATCGCTGAGGAGAGCCATGCTCTTCCTGATGCGAAGGTTCGGTATCTGGTCAACTGGATTCGAGAAAACATGTGTCCGGGGCTGCCGGAGCCTGGCGTCGTCCCGGAGACGCCTCCCACGTGGAACGACCTGCGCGTCATCATCTTTACAGAGTGGGAAGATACCAGACGCTACCTCGAACAGCAGCTCCAGGCGGCGATTACTCAAACCGACCGCGCCGATGAGCGGATCGAGGTCTACCAAGGCCCCACGCCGCTGGACAAGCGCGAAGCCATCAAGCGGGCGTTCAACGCCGATCCGAAGCAGCATCCCGTCCGCATCCTGATTGCCACCGACGCCGCGAGGGAGGGCCTCAACCTTCAAGCGCACTGTTGGCACTTGTTCCACTTCGACGTGCCGTGGAACCCGAGTCGCATGGAGCAGCGCAACGGCCGCATCGACCGCAAACTACAGCCGCAGCCCGTTGTCTACTGCTACTACTTCTTCTACAAGCAGCGCCCCGAGGACCGGATTCTTGCCGTGTTGGTCCGTAAGACAAAGACCATTCGAGAGGAACTCGGGAGTCTGGCGCAAGTAATTGACGCACGACTGACGGGTCTGCTGAAGCAGGGCATCCGGCGCACCCAACTCACCGTGCTCGCGGACGAGATCGAACAAGCGGACATCGACCCCGAACAGAAAACGGCCGTGAGAGAGGAGCTGGAGGCGTCCCGCGAGCGCGAGTTGCAACTGCGCGAGCGGGTTGAGCGACTACGCGGCATGCTCGACCGATCCCAAAAAGCTGTCGGTCTCAAACAGCAGCACTTTCGCTCGGCTCTATCGTGTTCTCTGGAAGCCGGGTATCCACTTGACTCAGGTGACCCCAACATCTTGTAGTTGGGCTCACAGCGTCTTAGCGTCCCAATCGGCGACGATCGAGCGGTACGGCGTCGGCTCCACCGCCATGGCCTGCTGCACAAGGCGGTAGAAGAGCTTGCCCCGACTGCGTGATCTGCGCCGATTGAAGCGGAACACGAACTCGTCGAGATAGTAGTCCAGATGCTCGTGGCTGACCGCCCCCTGATGCGTGCCCAGCATCCAGCGCTTGAGTAGCGAGATCGCCAAGTGCACCCTCGGCAGTAGCTGCGAGGCCTGCTCGCGGCGGTTGTTAATCGAGATGATACGACGCTGGTAGTCCTTCTTCTTGAGCGGATCGTAGCCCGACCAGTTGTCGGTAACAACCACGCTGCCCGGCTCGACCGACTCCTCGACGAAGGGCATCAAACTGGCCGCCGAGGCGTTCTGAACGCGCTGCATGCGGATGCGCCCCAGCCCGGTGCCTCTCTCTTCCGCGGCGACTGCAATCAACGCTTTACGCTCGGTCTGCCGGCCGATTACCCCTTCTTCTTCAGCGCCCCAGTAGGTCTCATCGACCTCGACGAGGCCCGTCAATCGCTCCCGCCCCGGGCGCACCATCGCTCGCCTCAGCTTGTGCATCCAAGGCCAGGCGGTTTGGTAACTGCCCAGTCCCAGAACGCGCTGTAGACCCAGGGCGCTGGCCCCATTCTTCTGCGTGGTGATGGTCCACATCGCCCGGAACCACAGCCGCAGCGGCTTGCGTGTGTCTTGAAAGATCGTGCCGGCGGTGACGGAGGTTTGCCGCCCGCAGCGAGCGCATTCGAACCACACTTTGCGCACCGGCCAAGCGCGCTCATGCCCACACCTTGGACAGCGGAAACCCTCTGGCCAGCGCAAGGCGAACAGATAGTCGCGGCAAGCCTCCTCGCTCGCAAAGTGAGACTCGAATTCGAGTTGGTCGCGCGGGTAATCCTCCACCAGGCCCTACACTACATCTTGGGGTCACCTGAGTCAAGTGGATACCCAGCCTCTGGAATTGCTCGGCGCGGAACGGCTCAAACCAACGCAGGACGGAGCGCCGGGGCCGGAGCGATTTACGTTCCCGGCGTTGGATCAAAGAACTGGCGCCGACCCTTCCTGGGCGGACACGATGGACAGCCTCCGCGCCCCGCGCTCCCGCGAGCAGAAGTTCTACGAGTGGCGCCGCAGCTCGGCCATTCGGCCAGTCGTCTTCGAGGGCCCCGGCGTGGTCACCGACGATGTCGTCCAGTTGCATCTAGAGCACCGCATCGTGCAGCGGTTACTGAGCCGCTTCCTTGCGCAGGGTTACGTCCATCACGACCTCTCACGGGCGTGCCTTGCTCAAACGCAGGACGCTATTCCCCGCGTCATTTTGCTCGGACGGCTGGCACTCTACGGGCCTAGGGCGGCTCGCCTTCATGAGGAGATCATTCCCGTCACCGCCAGATGGACCGATCCACAAATACGCAAGTCGGAGCTGTCGCCCTACGCTCGCGATACAGAAGCCCGGACAGTCGAGTTGCTCTATGAATCTCTGGTGCGAAAGGCAACACGTCCGATTCCCGATACCGTTGCTCAGCAACTCCGCGAGGGCGCGAGTCGAGACGTCGCGGAACTGCTGCCGCATCTCACGTCGCGCGGCGAGGAGTATGCTCGCGATGCGATCGAGAAACTCGATGGTCGCGCCGAGGCGGAGTCCAAGGCGATGCGTGAGATCCTCGAAACGCAGAAGAGACATATCGAGGCTAAAGTTGAACAAACCTCGCGGCCAGAGGCTCAACTTACCCTTCCCGGCATGAACGAAGAAGAACGACGCCAACTCCAAGACGAACAACGTTACTGGCAAGCTGGGTATCCACTTGACTCAGGTGACCCCAAGATGTAGTGTAGGGCCTGGTGGAGGATTACCCGCGCGACCAACTCGAATTCGAGTCTCACTTTGCGAGCGAGGAGGCTTGCCGCGACTATCTGTTCGCCTTGCGCTGGCCAGAGGGTTTCCGCTGTCCAAGGTGTGGGCATGAGCGCGCTTGGCCGGTGCGCAAAGTGTGGTTCGAATGCGCTCGCTGCGGGCGGCAAACCTCCGTCACCGTCGGCACGATCTTTCAAGACACACGCAAGCCGCTGCGGCTGTGGTTCCGGGCGATGTGGACCATCACCACGCAGAAGAATGGAGCCAGCGCCCTGGGTCTACAGCGCGTTCTGGGACTGGGCAGTTACCAAACCGCCTGGCCTTGGATGCACAAGCTGAGGCGAGCGATGGTGCGCCCGGGGCGGGAGCGATTGACGGGCCTCGTCGAGGTCGATGAGACCTACTGGGGCGCTGAAGAAGAAGGGGTAATCGGCCGGCAGACCAAGCGTAAAGCGTTGATTGCAGTCGCAGCGGAAGAGAGAGGCACCGGGCTGGGGCGCATCCGCATGCAGCGCGTTCAGAACGCCTCGGCGGCCAGTTTGATGCCCTTCGTCGAGGAGTCGGTCGAGCCGGGCAGCGTGGTTGTTACCGGCAACTGGTCGGGCTACGATCCGCTCAAGAAGAAGGACTACCAGCGTCGTATCATCTCGATTAACAACCGCCGCGAGCAGGCCTCGCAGCTACTGCCGAGGGTGCACTTGGCGATCTCGCTACTCAAGCGCTGGATGCTGGGCACGCATCAGGGGGCGGTCAGCCACGAGCATCTGGACTACTATCTCGACGAGTTCGTGTTCCGCTTCAATCGGCGCAGATCACGCAGTCGGGGCAAGCTCTTCTACCGCCTTGTGCAGCAGGCCATGGCGGTGGAGCCGACGCCGTACCGCTCGATCGTCGCCGATTGGGACGCTAAGACGCTGTGAGCCCAACTACAAGATGTTGGGGTCACCTGAGTCAAGTGGATATCCGGCACTGGCAAAAACGGTTGGCTGTCATACCGAAAGAACTGGCTGAAGAGCCCGGCCGCATTCGTGACCTCTATCAAGTACAAGCGCGGCGGCTTGAACCGATCGGGCTTGTCTACCTGTGGCCGGTGACTGGTTGAGAATCTGATGGCCTACGACGCGACCCAGCAGGCTCACAAAGACTGGATCGGCTACGTTCAGCCAGTCGGACTCGTTGTGTCGATCCCCGCGCTGCTCGAAGCTGGAGCCGCGCCCGACCGCAACGTCATCCCGCTTCACCGCACGTTCCTCGGAACGCTGCCGGCGGATCGCGACGGCGGCCCCGTGCCGGAGCTGAAAAGCTTCCTTGCATTCGCCAAGACGGTTCTAGTGTAGTGCGTCAAGCAGATTGCACCTTATGCAGGGCGGCACGTCCGCGCTTGACTTTCTCGAGGATGTCGGAGGCGGTCCAGATGAAGGGCGTGGGATGCTCGTTGTGCTGGGCGATGTAGTCGTCAATGGCGGCGACGAGCTCGTCCACGCTGCGAAACACGCCGCGGCGCAGGCGCTTGACGGTGAGATCGCGAAAGAATCGCTCGACCATGTTCAGCCACGACGCCGAGGTCGGGGTGAAATGAATGTGGAAGCGCGGGTGACGATCGAGCCAACGCTTCACAGCGGCATGCTTGTGGGTGGCATAGTTGTCCACGATGAGATGAAGCTGTTTGTCCTTGGGAGTGCGGCGGTCAATTAAGCGCAGGAAGCGCAACCATTCCTGGTGGCTGTGTCGGGGCATGCACTCGGCGATCACGCTGCCGTCAAGAGTGTTGAGCGCCGCAAACAGGGTGGTCGTGCCGTTGCGCTTGTAATCGTGGGTCATCGTTTGGCCGCGTCCCTTTTTGAGCGGCAGGCCGGGTTGGGTGCGATCGAGGGCTTGGATTTGGGACTTCTCATCGAGCGAGAGAACCAGAGCATGCTCAGGCGGATTGAGATAGAGTCCGACGATGTCGTCGAGTTTCTCGGCGAAACGCGGGTCATTGCTGAGCTTGAAGGTCTTGACGCGGTGGGGCTTGAGGCCATGGGCGCGCCAAATCCGTCCCACGGTGGAAGCGCTGACGCCGGCCGCGGCGGCCATGGTGCGGCGGCTCCAGTGGGTGGCGTTGGACGGTTTCTCGCGGGTGGTCTTGTGGATGATCTGCTGTACTTTCTGCTTCGAGACGGCAGGTGTACGACCGGGCCGTGGGGCGTCTTTTGCAATGCCGGCGATGCCGCTTTCGAGAAAGCGCGTGCGCCAGCGGGCCACCAACTGCCGCGAGACACCGAGCTGTGCGGCGATCTGCTTATTCTCGAGACCGTGGGCGGCCAGCAGGACAATCCTGGCTCGCAGGGCGAGACGAACGGCGACTTGGCGGCCGCGCGCGTAGCGGTCCAACTGCTTGCATTGCGCTGTGTTCAAAGTTACTGGTTGTGCTCTTCGCATCCCATGCCTCCTGTTAATAGAGACGATGGGAAGCCAATATAAGTTACAGTATTTATGGTGCCCTACACTAGGTTGGGAGGAGGAGGACGTAGCCGGAAGTCCCGGCGGACCGCCACTCCCCGAAGATTTCTCAGCGCGTCTCGCTGAATACGGAGAGACGTTGCGGCCCACCTTCGCGGTCCGCGAAGTCGAGTCGGCCGAAGGTGAGCCGCCCTGGCTGCTGCTCGGTCAGGAACTCACCGGCAACCAAGACTTCGACAAAGATCCGAAAGAAGAGTCGAGACAGTGGCAGGCGTCGCCGCAGGCTCGCTTCGAGCGGCTGCTGCGCGAGACCGGTGTTCCGATCGGTTTGCTCGTTAACTCTGAAGCGATTCGGCTTGTTTATGCGCCGCGGGGCGAGTCGAGCGGACACATCACCCTCCGTGTCGCGGACATGGCGCAAGTGGCGGGCCGGCCCATCCTGGCCGCGCTGCATATGCTGCTCTCCTCCGAGCGGCTCTTCAGCATGGCCGCCGAACAGCGGCTACCCGCGCTGCTTGCCAACAGCCGCAAATATCAGAACCTTGTCTCCACCAAGCTCGCCGATCAGGTTCTCGAAGCACTTTACGAGTTGCTTCGTGGCTTCCAGGCCGCCGACGATCAGGCGCGCGGCAAGCTGCTCGGAAATGTTCTAGCAAAGAACCCCAACGATGTTTACGGCGGCCTCCTGACGGTCTTACTGCGGCTGGTCTTCCTGCTTTACGCGGAGGACCGGAACCTCCTCTCCTCCGACCCGTTGTTCTTGAACCACTACTCGGTCGGCGGCCTCTTTGAACGCCTACGCGAGGATGCCGCTCACTACCCGGACACGATGGACCACCGCTATGGCGGCTGGGCGCGGCTCGTCACGCTTTTCCGGCTCATCTGGCGCGGCGCAAGCCACGGCGAGCTGCGTATTCCGCCACGCCGCGGCTATCTGTTCGACCCCGACCGCTATCCTTTTCTGGAAGGCCGCGAGGATGCGCGGACGGAAGAGTTGGCCGTCCCGCGCGTTTCCGACGGCGTACTGCATCGGGTCCTGTTGAAGCTCTTGATTCTGGATGGCGAACGGCTGAGCTATCGCATGCTTGATGTCGAGCAGATCGGCAGCGTCTACGAAGCCATTATGGGCTTCGACCTGCACGTAGCAGCCGGACCTTCCATCGCCATCCGAGCGAAGAAAAAGCACGGCGCGCCAGCCACCGTTAACCTCGAATCGTTGTTGCGCGCCGATCCGGCCAAACGAAAAACGTGGCTGCGTGAGCAGACCGATCAAGACCTTACCGGTCAAGCAGAGAAGGCCCTCAAGTCCGCGGAGACGATCGACGACTTAATGGCGGTGCTCGACCGCCGGATCGCGAAGAACATCACGCTGAATCCTGTTTCTAAGGGTGCGATGATCTTTCAGTCGTCAGCGGAACGGCGGCGGAGCGGCTCCCACTACACGCCTCGCAGCCTCACGAACCCGATCGTTGAGCACACCCTTGGTCCGGTGTTGGCCGAACTCGGCGAGCGCCCGACGCCGGATCAGATCCTCGCGCTCAAAGTATGCGACCCGGCCATGGGCTCGGGAGCGTTTCTGGTGGAAGCCTGCCGCCAGTTGGGGGCGGCTCTCGTGAAGGCGTGGCATGAGCACGACATGCTCCCCCCTATACCTACGGATGAAGATGAGCTGCTCTACGCCCAGCGGGTTGTTGCCCAGCGTTGCCTCTACGGCGTCGACAAAAACCCGATGGCGGCGGACTTGGCGAAGCTCTCTTTGTGGCTCGCGACGCTGGCCCGGGATCACCCGTTCACGTTTCTCGATCACTCGTTGCGGTCGGGGGACTCGCTGGTCGGGCTGAGCGCCAGGCAGATCGCGGCGATGCACTGGCAGCCGGGCGAGCAAGCGTTTTTCGAGAAGGACGTGCGAGGGCGCATCAGCAGGGCTTCTCAGTCGCGCACGGAGATACTCGCCGCGCTGGAGAACACGCCGTATCGGCTGCTTGAACAGAAGCTCGGGAACGCCGACCAAGCCCTGGAGCCGGCGCGCCGCGCGGGCGACGCTGTGGTCGCCGCTTTTTTCGAGGGCAAGAAGGGGCGCGACCGCGAGGACAAACGTTTGGGGTACGCGGCACTCCAGGAGCGGGCGGTCGCTGGGGATCCAACGGCGGATGAGGAGCTGCGCCAGACCGGTGAGCGCCTGAAGGCCGGACCGACAGGAGTCGCACCGTTTCATTGGGAGATCGAGTTTCCCGAGGTGTTTCAACTAGACGAACATCTTCATCGGTCAGCGGGTTTTGACGCGATGGTCGGCAACCCGCCGTTCATGGGAGGCAATCAAACCCGCATTTTCAATTTGATGTTTGACATCCCGACCTTCCAGCGGCCTTGAGCGTCTTTATTCATAGGGGCTAGAGCCCGATGAGGACGCCATGGAGGCCAACACCCAATGGGTGAAAAACAAACCAAGCCATTCCAGCTAAGTTTCAATGGACTTCTCAAAGTCGATTCCCAGGGATCGCACGTCACTTCCGACGGTGGCCTGATTTTGGTTCGCGAACTGGACGAACGGCTCGGTCTCGGAGAACTGATTGACGAGCATCTCAGCGACTCCCGGCAAGGCACAAACAAGCAGTTCACGCTCGCTGATCTGTTGCGGCAGTCGGTTTACAGCCGACTCGCCGGCTACGAGGACCTCAACGACGCCGAGCGGGTTTCGATCGATCCGACGTTTCGGCTGATCGGTTCGCAGAAGATCTGGGATCGCGGTGCGGCCTTGATCTCGACGCTGCACGGCTTCGAGACGGAGATGCTGGCGAGCGAAGAGAACCTGCTGGGGCTGATGGCGCTGAACCGAGAGCTGGTCGGGCAAGCGGAAGCGTTCGACGACGCCGAGCGGGTCGTTCTGGACCTGGACTCCACCGAGAGTCCGGTCCATGGCCAACAGGAAGGCAGTGCCTACAACGGACACTTCGAGTCGGTCTGCTACCACCCGTTGCTTTTGTTCAACGGTCATGGTGATTGCCTCGCTGCCAAGCTGCGTCCAGGCAACGTGCACAGCGCCGAGGACTGGGATGAGCTCTTGTTGCCGGAGATCGAGCGCCAACAGGCTGCGGGCAAGCAGGTCGCCTTCCGGGGCGATGCGGCCTTTGCGAAGCCGGAAGTTTATGAGGCTTCGGAGGAACGCGGAGTACAGTACGCCATTCGCATTCCGGCCAACAAGAGCTTGGAGCTGGAGATCGAAGACATCCTGTTTCGCCCGCCGGGAAGGCCTTCCCGCAAGCCCTTGGTGCGCTACAAGAGTTTTCGCTATCAGGCGGAGAGTTGGTCGCAGGCGAGGCGGATCGTCGCTAAGGTCGAGCATCACCAGGGCGAGCTGTTCCCGCGCGTCGGATTCATCGTGACGAGCATGAGCTTGCCGAGCCGCTCGGTGGTGCGCTTCTACAACAAGCGCGGCACGGCGGAACAGTGGATCAAGGAAGGCAAGCAGGCGACGCACTGGACGCGATTGTCGTGCCATCGATTTCGGGCCAACGAAGTGCGGTTGCAACTGAGCGTGCTGGCCTACAACCTGGGCAATCTTTGGCGGCGGCTGGGGCTTCCGCAGCGAATCAAGAGTTGGTCGCTGACGAGCTTGCAACACAGGTTGATGAAGACCGGCGGTCGGCTGGTCAAGCACGCGCGGTATTACTGGCTCTTATTGGCGGAGGGACATCTGAACCGGCGGCTGTTCGGCGACATGCTGCACAAGATCTGGGCGCTGCCGCTGCCGAGTGGGTAGCATTGCCGGAGTGAGGATCAACAGCTTTTGGCTCCAAAAGGTTTCGCAAGGAGCAGTGTCGGCCGGAGCGCCGTTCAAGCCGCTCAATCAACGACTGTGAGCGGTCGAACCAGCTCTGGCGACTACCAGCAGAGGTGATGTGCAGGGTTCAGCGTGAAAGGACGTGCTGTTCGGAGCGGAGCGGGTGTATACTGTGGCCGTGCCAGGGCCAAAATGGAAATCCTGGTCAAATATCAACACACTTTGGCATGCCGTATTTCTCATGGCTATCTTTTTTCTACGCGGACTGCGGCGGAATTTGTGATCTCGTGGCGTACTTCTTTCGTAGAAGTTTCCACCTACTTACAAGTACAGCGGCGCTAGGGCTCATCTCAACTAAGACTATTGCGAAAGGTGAGACGCGAAGGGGCTCATTGCGCTGGATCTGCAAACATGGCGGCCGCATTTACGAAGTCGTCAAGCGGAGGCCGTGGCCTGGGGATGCGAGCGTGAATGTCAGCGTCATTCACATCGCTAAGAAGCTGAAATCAAAGCAGGCCACACTTAACGGGCGTGGCGTGGCACGCATTTCGTCGTTTCTTCTGCACGCTGGAGGCGATGACATCCCAGCCCGCCTCAAAGGACAAAATGCACTCTTTTCACAAGGAACCAATCCTCGCAGCCCAGGCTTTATCTTCGACGACGAGGACGACAAATGCACGGCTGTCGCGGAGATGGCTCGGCTCAAGTCCGAATCACCGGGGGAGGCAACCAGGATCTTTCCTTACATTGGGGGTGAGGAGGTAAACCAACATCCCAGCCAGGATCACAAGCGCTACATCATCGATCTCGATGACGTAGAGACTGAAGCCGAGCTAGTTGCCTTTCCAAGATTAGCCGCGATTGTGCGAGAGAAAGTGAAGCCCGGGAGGGAGCAGTTGAGTGACAACCCCAACAACGAAAAATTGCGCCGCCGCTGGTGGGCATATCATGCAGCGCGGAAGACCTTCTATATTAAAGTTCGGAAGAAGTCGCGAGTATTGGTAAACACGCAAGTTAGCAATCATTTAGCTTTTTCGTTCCAGCCATCCAACCGCATTTTTGCGCTCACTCTGAACATCTATGATCTCGATTCATATTCGCATCTCGCCGTCTTGCAGAGTCGAACGCACGAAGTGTGGGCTCGGCTTTTGGGCTCGCATATGAGAGATGACTTGCGTTACACGCCGTCGACATGCTTCGAGACATTCCCGTTCCCGTTCAATCCGTTTGGCTCCCAGGGTACGATTCTGGACGCTCTCGGCCGAACATACGATGAATACCGGGCAGGACTGATGCAGCGCAACGACGAAGGCCTCACCAAAACCTACAACCGCTTTCACGACCCCAACGAGCGCTCGCCCGACATCCAAGAGCTCCGCGAGCTGCACGACCAGACGGACCGCGCCGTCCTCGACGCCTACGGCTGGAGCGACCTCCAGCCCGTCTGCGAGTTCTTCCCCGAGTTCGACGAAGACGAGGAGGAGGAAGAGAACAGCCGACGCCGCAAGCGCTATCGCTACCGCTGGCCCGACGAGCTGCACGACGAAGTCCTGGCAAAGCTACTCGCTTTGAACGAAGAGCGCGCCGCCCTCGAAGCCGAGGCCGAAAAAGCAACGAAACCCAAGTACGGCTCGAAACCCAAGGCGCGGCGACGCCGCACGTCGGCCGTAGCGTCCCTGCCGTTCGAAGGAGGCTCTTAGCGTGGCCCAAGCCGCGATTCCGCAAACCTCGGCCGATGTCCACCGGAAGCTCGTCGAGGCCCTGCAACTCGACCTGGTCGGCCCCAGCCCTGTTCTAGTGTAGGGCACCATAAATACTGTAACTTATATTGGCTTCCCATCGTCTCTATTAACAGGAGGCATGGGATGCGAAGAGCACAACCAGTAACTTTGAACACAGCGCAATGCAAGCAGTTGGACCGCTACGCGCGCGGCCGCCAAGTCGCCGTTCGTCTCGCCCTGCGAGCCAGGATTGTCCTGCTGGCCGCCCACGGTCTCGAGAATAAGCAGATCGCCGCACAGCTCGGTGTCTCGCGGCAGTTGGTGGCCCGCTGGCGCACGCGCTTTCTCGAAAGCGGCATCGCCGGCATTGCAAAAGACGCCCCACGGCCCGGTCGTACACCTGCCGTCTCGAAGCAGAAAGTACAGCAGATCATCCACAAGACCACCCGCGAGAAACCGTCCAACGCCACCCACTGGAGCCGCCGCACCATGGCCGCCGCGGCCGGCGTCAGCGCTTCCACCGTGGGACGGATTTGGCGCGCCCATGGCCTCAAGCCCCACCGCGTCAAGACCTTCAAGCTCAGCAATGACCCGCGTTTCGCCGAGAAACTCGACGACATCGTCGGACTCTATCTCAATCCGCCTGAGCATGCTCTGGTTCTCTCGCTCGATGAGAAGTCCCAAATCCAAGCCCTCGATCGCACCCAACCCGGCCTGCCGCTCAAAAAGGGACGCGGCCAAACGATGACCCACGATTACAAGCGCAACGGCACGACCACCCTGTTTGCGGCGCTCAACACTCTTGACGGCAGCGTGATCGCCGAGTGCATGCCCCGACACAGCCACCAGGAATGGTTGCGCTTCCTGCGCTTAATTGACCGCCGCACTCCCAAGGACAAACAGCTTCATCTCATCGTGGACAACTATGCCACCCACAAGCATGCCGCTGTGAAGCGTTGGCTCGATCGTCACCCGCGCTTCCACATTCATTTCACCCCGACCTCGGCGTCGTGGCTGAACATGGTCGAGCGATTCTTTCGCGATCTCACCGTCAAGCGCCTGCGCCGCGGCGTGTTTCGCAGCGTGGACGAGCTCGTCGCCGCCATTGACGACTACATCGCCCAGCACAACGAGCATCCCACGCCCTTCATCTGGACAGCGACCGCCTCCGACATCCTCGAGAAAGTCAAGCGAGGACGTGCCGCCCTGCATAAGGTGCAATCTGCTTGACGCACTACACTAGCTTGGCCGTGACCAAATTGAGAGATCGCGCCTGCTCCCGGTCGAATGCTCCCGCTTGAGACGCGCACAACACCAGCATGCCGACGACCTGCTCATCGACGACCAAGGGAGCGGCGATCGTAGACTTGACGTCGTCTAGGTAGCGCGGCGGGCCCTCGCCCGGAATCTCCGACGGCGGTGCATCGGCAACTACACAACTGCGCGAAATCGTGGCCTGTGCCACCACGCCGTGGTCTTGGGGCAGCGTCATCCTTGACAGACAATGTTCGGGCAGGCCCTGGGCCGCCAGCAGGATGTAGTCGCCATGCTCGCGTAGGAAGATGCCGGCCTTGTCATACGGGATCGGGCGATAAAGAATCCGCAGACACTCATGGAGGCTCTTTTCAAAGTGAGGTCGGCTCCCAGCATGTCAAGAATTTCGTAGGCTGGGTATCCACTTGACTCAGGTGACCCCAAGATGTAGTGTAGGGCCTGGTGGAGGATTACCCGCGCGACCAACTCGAATTCGAGTCTCACTTTGCGAGCGAGGAGGCTTGCCGCGACTATCTGTTCGCCTTGCGCTGGCCAGAGGGTTTCCGCTGTCCAAGGTGTGGGCATGAGCGCGCTTGGCCGGTGCGCAAAGTGTGGTTCGAATGCGCTCGCTGCGGGCGGCAAACCTCCGTCACCGCCGGCACGATCTTTCAAGACACACGCAAGCCGCTGCGGCTGTGGTTCCGGGCGATGTGGACCATCACCACGCAGAAGAATGGGGCCAGCGCCCTGGGTCTACAGCGCGTTCTGGGACTGGGCAGTTACCAAACCGCCTGGACTTGGATGCACAAGCTGAGGCGAGCGATGGTGCGCCCGGGGCGGGAGCGATTGACGGGCCTCGTCGAGGTCGATGAGACCTACTGGGGCGCTGAAGAAGAAGGGGTAATCGGCCGGCAGACCGAGCGTAAAGCGTTGATTGCAGTCGCCGCGGAAGAGAGAGGCACCGGGCTGGGGCGCATCCGCATGCAGCGCGTTCAGAACGCCTCGGCGGCCAGTTTGATGCCCTTCGTCGAGGAGTCGGTCGAGCCGGGCAGCGTGGTTGTTACCGACAACTGGTCGGGCTACGATCCGCTCAAGAAGAAGGACTACCAGCGTCGTATCATCTCGATTAACAACCGCCGCGAGCAGGCCTCGCAGCTACTGCCGAGGGTGCACTTGGCGATCTCGCTACTCAAGCGCTGGATGCTGGGCACGCATCAGGGGGCGGTCAGCCACGAGCATCTGGACTACTATCTCGACGAGTTCGTGTTCCGCTTCAATCGGCGCAGATCACGCAGTCGGGGCAAGCTCTTCTACCGCCTTGTGCAGCAGGCCATGGCGGTGGAGCCGACGCCGTACCGCTCGATCGTCGCCGATTGGGACGCTAAGACGCTGTGAGCCCAACTACAAGATGTTGGGGTCACCTGAGTCAAGTGGATACCCGGCTTTCGTAGAAGGCCAGAAGCTGATCGGGGTTGCGCGTGAGTCGCTGTAGGCTCTGGTGTCGCAAAGCCGTCGCGTTCTCCTCGGCGTCGCTGACCCAGCTCTGCTAGACATGCAGGGTGTCGGTTCCGCCGGACAGCTCTTCCTCCGGTTCGGTGGGGTGCTCCTTCTGGATGTCGGCCCAGTACGCGGGAACCTCTTCCAGGAAAGCGTCGAGGATCTCGGGGTCGAAGATCTTTCCACGCTGCTCCTTGAGTATCTCGGTGGCGCCTTCCAGCGACAGCGCCGGGCGATAGGGGCGGTCGCTGATCAAGGCGTCGAAGCAATCGACCACGGTCAGGATGCGGGCCAGACGGGGAATCGCCTCGCCTTCGAGTTGCTTCGGGTATCCCTCACCGTTCCAGTGCTCGTGGTGGCAACGGACGATCTCGCCGACCGGTTCGGGAAACCGCGCCGACTCGACAATCGCCGCCCCGACCGCGGAGTGCGCGGCAATCTGGCTGAACTCGTGCTCGGTCAGCCGGCCGGGTTTCATTAGAATGTAGTCCGGCACGCCAACCTTACCGATGTCATGAAGCAGCGCCGCCAACTCCAGTATTTCGATCTCCGCGGTGCGGCAGCCGAGCTTCCTGCCCAACCGAACTGCCGCGGTCTTGACCCGGCGTAGGTGTCCCGCCGAACCTCCGTCTTTCGACTCGATTGCGGCCGCCAACGTCTCTATCGCACGGTGGCGGATGTCGGCGATTTCCTGAACATGCTCCTCGTGATGTTGCAGGCGGTTCCAGTAGTTCTTGAGATGCTGGGTATCCACTTGACTCAGGTGATCCCAAGATGTAGTGTAGGGCCTGGTGGAGGATTACCCGCGCGACCAACTCGAATTCGAGTCTCGCTTTGCGAGCGAGGAGGCTTGCCGCGACTATCTGTTCGCCTTGCGCTGGCCAGAGGGTTTCCGCTGTCCAAGGTGTGGGCATGAGCGCGCTTGGCCGGTGCGCAAAGTGTGGTTCGAATGCGCTCGCTGCGGGCGGCAAACCTCCGTCACCGCCGGCACGATCTTTCAAGACACACGCAAGCCGCTGCGGCTGTGGTTCCGGGCGATGTGGACCATCACCACGCAGAAGAATGGGGCCAGCGCCCTGGGTCTACAGCGCGTTCTGGGACTGGGCAGTTACCAAACCGCCTGACCTTGGATGCACAAGCTGAGGCGAGCGATGGTGCGCCCGGGGCGGGAGCGATTGACGGGCCTCGTCGAGGTCGATGAGACCTACTGGGGCGCTGAAGAAGAAGGGGTAATCGGCCGGCAGACCGAGCGTAAAGCGTTGATTGCAGTCGCCGCGGAAGAGAGAGGCACCGGGCTGGGGCGCATCCGCATGCAGCGCGTTCAGAACGCCTCGGCGGCCAGTTTGATGCCCTTCGTCGAGGAGTCGGTCGAGCCGGGCAGCGTGGTTGTTACCGACAACTGGTCGGGCTACGATCCGCTCAAGAAGAAGGACTACCAGCGTCGTATCATCTCGATTAACAACCGCCGCGAGCAGGCCTCGCAGCTACTGCCGAGGGTGCACTTGGCGATCTCGCTACTCAAGCGCTGGATGCTGGGCACGCATCAGGGGGCGGTCAGCCACGAGCATCTGGACTACTATCTCGACGAGTTCGTGTTCCGCTTCAATCGGCGCAGATCACGCAGTCGGGGCAAGCTCTTCTACCGCCTTGTGCAGCAGGCCATGGCGGTGGAGCCGACGCCGTACCGCTCGATCGTCGCTGATTGGGACGCTAAGACGCTGTGAGCCCAACTACAAGATGTTGGGGTCACCTGAGTCAAGTGGATATCCGGCCTTGAGATAACCGTAGCCGACAAGAATCAGTCCCAAAGCCAGAAAACCCTCCGCCGTCCCGGGCGAGTCAAGAACAGGTAGCACGATGCTCACGCCGATCGGCGCCAGCAAATAAACCGGTCCGAGCCAGAAGAACTGCTGGTTCCATACAAGCCACGGCGCCCGCCGGGTTTCGATTGCGATTTGCAGGGAGCTGAGGGCGCTTTCAACCACATAGTAGGTCAGGCCGGCGACCACGGTGGTCAGCGGAAGCCGCAGCCAGGCTGCCACTAGCAGGGCGTGGTACACCGCGGAAGTGGCGTAGACGCAAACAGGCAACAGCAGCATTGGGAATGCGAGTACATGCCAGCGCCGGTCCCTTTTCTTTCGTGCGAGAATGCTATCCGCCTCGGCGGCCGCCGCGACCACGAAAGCCGCCGCCGCCGGCAGCACAGTGATGGCGGCAAAGCGGAACAGGAACGACAAACGCACCGGACGCCCAGCCCGCGGCAGGTCGAAGTTCATACGGGTTGTCGCCATCGTGAGAGTCAGGAGAATCGCGAAGGACACCCAGTCGGGGTCGCCAGACTGGGAAACCACCCAATCGGGGTTGCCGGACTGGGCCACCATGTCGATCATCGCCAGTGCCGACAGGAACGAAATCGCAATTAGGTAGGCAGCTGTCAAGCTCGACCAAGCGGCGCTTTTCATGACGGTGTCGGAGTTGCCCGCGGCTCCCGAGCCCACAAGAGATGTGCGGCCCAAGGTCGTGATAATTACCGTTATTGGTCTCTATTCTGGCCCGGAAGTTCGTACGAGTCCATAGATAGGCAGTACTGATTCCGGTTGAACGGGTGGTACCGAGAATAGATGCGGGGTTCGCCCTAAGACCCTCTAGGGGTTAGGGCATACGACCGGGTGGTAACTCGCCACTTGTAGCCGTCTCGGAGGTAAAGGGGGGGGGGCGACCGAGTGAGCTACGTTCTGTAGCTCCGTTTAGGTCCCCCGAAGCCCTGCTCCGTCGGTGCGCTTGGTGGTGGCACGGCGCGCCGTACCACCACCAAGCGGCGTCGGGTCTCGGATCGGCTTGCGGGCGGGTTTTGAGTTGAGGGAAAACGGTCCGGAAAAGACAACGCCCACGCCCCCATGACAGGAGCGCGGGCGCCGCCGAAAAGCCGAGCCTTAGGAGTTGGACGCCAGCAGCAACTGCCGAAGCTGCCGCGCGCGCTGCGGGTCTCGCAACGCCTGCAGGGCCTTCGCTTCGATCTGTCGAATCCGCTCGCGCGTGACGGCGAATTCGCGCCCGATCTCCTGCAAAGTGTGTTCTCGCTCGCAGCCGATACCGAACCGCAGCCGAATCACCTTCTCCTCGTTCGGTGACAGCGTTCCGAGAATGTCCGCCGTCTTGTTCTTAACGTCGGACGCCAGGATCTCCTCGTCGGGAGACTCGCTCGCCGTATCCTCGAGCAGGTCTTCGAGCGCCGACTCTCCGGTTCGGCCCACCGGCGTCTTCAGCGACACCGGGGTCCGCGAGATGGAGCGCAGCGTCTCGATTTTAGAGACGTCGGTCTCCATAAAATCGGCGATCTCCTGGTCGGTTGGAGGACGATTTAACTCCTTCTCCAGCCCGCGCAGGGCCCGCAGGAACTTGTTCAACTGCTCGTGCATGTGCACCGGCACGCGAACCGTCCGCGACTGGTCGGCCAGAGCGCGCGTCACCGCTTGACGGATCCACCAGGTGGCGTAGGTTGAGAACTTGAAACCGCGCCGGTAGTCGAACTTCTCGGCGGCGCGCATCAGACCCATGTTCCCTTCCTGCACCAGGTCCAGCAGGTGCAGCCCGCGGTTCACGTACTTCTTCGCCACCGAGACCACCAAACGCAGGTTGGCCTCGACCAGGGCGCCGCGCGCCCAGTCGGCTTGCGCCGAGCCCCGCAACACCCGATCGCGCAGATGGCGGATCTGGGCCGGTGTCAGCGCCGCGGCCGGCTCCGAAAGCACAGCGACCGCCTTGCGGCCACGCGCCTTGGAGGCCGCCCGGCGGCGAATGCGAGCCTGACGAGCCTTGGCCTCCCGAACCAAGTCCTCTGCGCCGACGGTGAACTGCTCCGCCAGCCGCTTCCAGGCATCGAACTTGAGGGCCGTCTTGCGAATGGCCCGGGATAGCTCCACCTTTTTTCGTGCCAGCCGGTAGTGCCATCGGCGCTGGATCGCCTTGCGGGCTCGACGGCGCGTGGCGGCCCTTTCAGACAAATCCTCCACCTCCGTCATCAGCCGGACCACCTTGCCAAGTTGGCGGCGGAAGCGGGCAATCACCCTGACCCGGCCCTCCGCGCTGTCGCCTGAGCCCTCGAAATCGATCCATCCGCGCAAATCCGCACGCTCTTGTTTCAAAGCGTCGTGGAGGTCCGTCAACTTGTCCCACAGCCAAGGTGCGCGGCTAAGTGCTTTTGCGACGGTCAAGTTGCCGCGCTCGACGCGCTTGGCCAAGCCGATCTCGCCGGGCTTGGTCAGCAGGGGCACCGAACCCATCTCAGACAGGTACACCCGTACGCTGTCCTCCGCGGGGGAGGCCTCCAAGTGTCCCGGCTCTTCGGCGGCCTCTTCGCCCGGGCCACCCTGATACTGGAGTTCCTCGAACTCGCTTGACCGGTCCGGCCTTGTGGCGAGCGTGCCGCCCGACCCAGTTAGGTCACTCCGCTTCATGGGGTAAGGGGTCATACTTTGCACTCCAACGCCTCCTACATATATAGATGCTCTTGCGGGGCAAAACGTTGCTCCTGACCCCAAACGGAACGGATCCAACCGCTGGGGTACGGCTTCTTGCTGCTTCCGGAGGGTTCCTTGATGGATGGCCGCTGGTGGAGTAGATCCCTAATCTATTGATCTGCCGATAGTTGCAGGATCTCCCGTTGCTTCGTCCGCTCCTGGATAGTCTAGCAAAACCGGAGCCCGTTTGTAAGGCAGATGCCCACGTCGTGTCAACGCCCAATAGAAATGTCCCCCTCGGTAGCTCGATAGAAGTGTCCCCTTGTGTTTCTTGTTCGTAGGAGAGATATCGTCGTCGTCGGGGCGGTGGAACTGTGGGAATCGCGTAGCGATTTCCAAGGGGCGGTGGGAAGGGTGGAAAACCATCCACCGCTCCTCGAACCCGGTACTGCTGCCTCGAGAGATTTTCCACGCTTTCCATCCGACCCGGCATTTCCACAGCCCTCTTATGTATTCGCAGCCCGTTTTTTCCGTAACACAGCTCGCCGCCAGGGGTGGTCCGCCGCCGGCTTGCGCCCGCCCTCCGGACGCTGCTGTGGTGCTGGCTTCGTCCGCAGCTGTGGCGTCGGCGTGGCGATCACGTCGTGCTCGATCTCGTGCCCGTCAAACCTCACCTGCAAGCTCTCATCGCGCCACTGTTGGACCGTCACCCGTGCCCCCGCCCCCACGCCCTGGTTGCGTTTCGGCTTCAACTGCAAACAACGATTCTCGAAACGCACCACCCGGTCGTTGCTCACCACGCGTTCGTACTCGCAACAGAACACCCCTCGCAGCTCGGTGCCGCGGGGGAGCGCCTGGTGAAAGTCCGCTGCCGCCGCCGGCTCACAGGCGAAGCGCTCGTTGTGCTCGGCCAGGTACTCCTCGTCGAGATAACGGTTCGCCGCCTCGTACTCGACGATCCCGCGCAGCCGCATCTTCTTGATCAGGCGGTCTTGGTGCGTGCCGTGATGGCGCTCCACTCGGCCCTTGGCTTGCGGCGAGGAAGCCGCCATGATCGTAATGCCGAGCTTGGCACACATGCGCCCGAACTGCGTCTCGGGCTTGATGCCTGCCAGCGCTTCCCGCGACGTCGGCTGGCGCTGGTAGACGTTTTTCCAGTCGCAGTACAACGCCTTGGGAACACCGTGTTGACGCACCCAGGCTGCGAGCAGATCGGCTGCGGCCCAGGTCGTTTCCTGGTTCGAGAAACGGCACAGCGCCACACCGGTCGCGTCATCGACGAAGTTCATCAGACAGGCTTTCGGGCCGCGTTCTTCCAGCCAGTGGTGGTGCGAACCGTCGAGTTGAATCAGCTCGCCGAAGTGCGCTTTGCGTTGGCGCCGGGTGCGATGCGGTTGGCGCTTGCGACGGCGGCTCCACAGACCCGCGGCGAGCATCCAGCGCCGCAGTGTTTCGCGCGGCACTTCCAGGCCGTGGTCGGCTGCCAGATGTTCCGACGCCAGCGTCGGCCCGAAGCGCTCGTGCCCCTCGCCCGCATAGTTCTCGCGCACCAACTCGAGAACCTGCTGGCGTCGCTTCTGATCGGCTCGGTTCGAAGCACGGCCGACGTTACCGTGCACCAAAGCCTTGGCCCCGCCCGCACGGTAACGCTTCTTCAGACGCTTCGCATGGCGGTAGCTGACCTCCAGCAGCTCGGCGGCTTCGGTCAACTTCAGTTCCCCTCGTTTCACTCGGCTCAGCACTTCGCCGCGCCTCAACTCCTTGGCACTCATCCATGTCCTTCCCACTCTCGGCTCCTCCTTCGGAGCCTCAGAATAGGGGACATTTCTATTGGGCGCTCAAGGGGACATTATCATTGGGCTTCAACACCCCCTTCCGCGGCGGTCAGCGATTCCGCAACGCGGTCGGGCGAGAGCCGGGAAGTGATTGGGGAACGAGCGAGTTAGGTGCGGGGCGAGCGGGGCGAGCAGATTCGCAGCCGGACGAGGGCCTCGGCGGGGCCCGAAGTCGGCCGCGGAAGACACCGCTACGCTCGGCTGCCGCTCGGCGGCGTGGTGGCAGCGCAGGATGGCAGGGAGAAAGAAAACCACCCGCTCGCTATGGCGAGGGCCCCGAGCCGTACGGGCAAGCCGCCGCCTGATACAGATCAGCCGCCATCGCGCGCGCCCAAAAGACTCGCGGCTTGCTGCGCCGCAGCGATGCCTTGAGATTGCGCGCAACAAAAACGTGGAAGAGATTAAAAGCCAGAAACACCGTCAACAGAAAGTTCTCGATCGCCGCGGGGTCGTGCTTATATACGTGGTCGGCGTGCCAGCCGTTGACTAACTCGTTGAAACCCTGATTCTCGATGTCCCAGCGTTGATGGCCCAACCTTACCACCCGCGCGGTCCGAACCTGCAGTGAGGAAAGGGTCGTCACCCACACCCACTCGCTGTGATGCGGATGCGGTTGGGAGTCGAGTTGCGAATACTGCTGCCAGCTCTCGACGGAACGAACCACCCGCAGCGGCTGCTGCACCTGCGGCCACGACACCAGGCCCTCGTGATCCCACCACTGGCAATCGCGACCTTGATAGTCGCCGCGTTGGGGCGCCGTGGTCGGCCACAGCCCTTGGACGTCTTGATAGAGGTTGCGGCGCTCGTCCTTGAGCACGATCACGGCGTCTTTGCCATGCCCCAATAAGAAGTTGATAAACGGGGCGGTGGCGTAGAGAGCATCGGCCAACACGACGTCAAAGGCTCGCGGATAGGTCTCGAGAACTCGCGCCAGCAAACGGTGCGCCGCGGCCATCTCGTCCTCGCCGGGCCGTTGCGGCTCGGCGTCGAGCAACAGTCGCAGCGGTTCGGAGCCGGGGGGCGCATCGGAGAGCAACAGCAGTGTGACTTGGCGATGGTAGTATTGCATCTGCTGGCCATCGCGGCGCTGCACGGTGCGCTTCAAGCATCCTCGACAGCAACGGCGGTAGCTGGCGTGAGACTCATGGCCGTCGAGCACGGCCACGCCCAGCCCGCCGATCCCGGGCAGGGCCTTGTTGCGCTTGAGCCGTTCGTAGACGTGATGAATCGCTGCCCGCACCGCGGCGGCATCGAGCCGGCTGTAGACGCGCCCGAGGGTGTCGGCGCTGGGCATCTCGCGGCCCAACCACTGTTTCCAAAACGGTGCGGGCGCTAGCGTCTCTAACGCGTTGAGGCTGCCCAGCCGTGTCCAGAACAGCACCAGCACCGACTGCAGCACCACCCGCGTCGGGATGCGCGGCCGCGGCCTGGTGTCGCCGACGGCGGCCAGCAGCGAGTCCCGCAGACCGTAGACCTTCTCGGCGTAGTGCAGCAGGCGTCGAAGAACGTCATTCCTCCCGGCGGCTTCGGAGCCGTTTCCATTCACGCTCGGAGACCTCGTCGAGGAGCCGTTGGAGTTGCTGGTAGTCGGCCACGGCCTGGCGGACGCGGGCCTCCCAGTGGCGGGGCACAAACAGCTGCTGCAGTTGCCCTTGGCGATTCCGCACCAAATACAACGAGGCGTGAAGCTGACCGCGAGCACAGCGACAGGTGGGCTTGCCGCAGGTGCGTTGGCGGGGCGCCAGCGTGCCGTGCAGCAACCAGCGGCCATGGACGAGCTGCGCGATGCGGGAGCGGAGCCTACGTTCGGCATCCGAGAGATGAGAGCGAGTGGGGGCCGCCTTCATGACTGGTATAATTAATATATATCAGAATAACACATGGGTCAAGTCCGCCGGGGGAATGCGAATCTGCTCGGACCTGGAGGACGAGCGAAAACACTTGCTAAATCAAATGTTTCCGACCCTCAAGAAATGTGGATGCGGAACCGCTGCCACGTCGTCCAGCGATTCCGCAACGCGGTCGGGCGAGAGCCGGGAAGTGATTGGGGAACGAGCGAGTTAGGTGCGGGGCGAGCGGGGCGAGCAGATTCGCAGCCGGACGAGGGCCTCGGCGGGGCCCGAAGTCGGCCGCGGAAGACACCGCTACGCTCGGCTGCCGCTCGGCGGCGTGGTGGCAGCGCAGGATGGCAGGGAGAAAGAAAACCACCCGCTCGCTATGGCGAGGGCCCCGAGCCGTACGGGCAAGCCGCCGCCTGATACAGATCAGCCGCCATCGCGCGCGCCCAAAAGACTCGCGGCTTGCTGCGCCGCAGCGATGCCTTGAGATTGCGCGCAACAAAAACGTGGAAGAGATTAAAAGCCAGAAACACCGTCAACAGAAAGTTCTCGATCGCCGCGGGGTCGTGCTTATATACGTGGTCGGCGTGCCAGCCGTTGACTAACTCGTTGAAACCCTGATTCTCAATGTCCCAGCGTTGATGGCCCAACCTTACCACCCGCGCGGTCCGAACCTGCAGTGAGGAAAGGGTCGTCACCCACACCCACTCGCTGTGATGCGGATGCGGTTGGGAGTCGAGTTGCGAATACTGCTGCCAGCTCTCGACGGAACGAACCACCCGCAGCGGCTGCTGCACCTGCGGCCACGACACCAGGCCCTCGTGATCCCACCACTGGCAATCGCGACCTTGATAGTCGCCGCGTTGGGGCGCCGTGGTCGGCCACAGCCCTTGGACGTCTTGATAGAGGTTGCGGCGCTCGTCCTTGAGCACGATCACGGCGTCTTTGCCATGCCCCAATAAGAAGTTGATAAACGGGGCGGTGGCGTAGAGAGCATCGGCCAACACGACGTCAAAGGCTCGCGGATAGGTCTCGAGAACTCGCGCCAGCAAACGGTGCGCCGCGGCCATCTCGTCCTCGCCGGGCCGTTGCGGCTCGGCGTCGAGCAACAGTCGCAGCGGTTCGGAGCCGGGGGGCGCATCGGAGAGCAACAGCAGTGTGACTTGGCGATGGTAGTATTGCATCTGCTGGCCATCGCGGCGCTGCACGGTGCGCTTCAAGCATCCTCGACAGCAACGGCGGTAGCTGGCGTGAGACTCATGGCCGTCGAGCACGGCCACGCCCAGCCCGCCGATCCCGGGCAGGGCCTTGTTGCGCTTGAGCCGTTCGTAGACGTGATGAATCGCTGCCCGCACCGCGGCGGCATCGAGCCGGCTGTAGACGCGCCCGAGGGTGTCGGCACTGGGCATCTCGCGGCCCAACCACTGTTTCCAAAACGGTGCGGGCGCTAGCGTCTCTAACGCGTTGAGGCTGCCCAGCCGTGTCCAGAACAGCACCAGCACCGACTGCAGCACCACCCGCGTCGGGATGCGCGGCCGCGGCCTGGTGTCGCCGACGGCGGCCAGCAGCGAGTCCCGCAGACCGTAGACCTTCTCGGCGTAGTGCAGCAGGCGTCGAAGAACGTCATTCCTCCCGGCGGCTTCGGAGCCGCTTCCATTCACGCTCGGAGACCTCGTCGAGGAGCCGTTGGAGTTGCTGGTAGGCGGCCACGGCCTGGCGGACGCGGGCCTCCCAGTGGCGGGGCACAAACAGCTGCTGCAGTTGCCCTTGGCGATTCCGCACCAAATACAACGAGGCGTGAAGCTGACCGCGAGCACAGCGACAGGTGGGCTTGCCGCAGGTGCGTTGGCGGGGCGCCAGCGTGCCGTGCAGCAACCAGCGGCCATGGACGAGCTGCGCGATGCGGGAGCGGAGCCTACGCTCGGCATCCGAGAGATGAGAGCGAGTGGGGGCCGTCTTCATGACTGGTATAATTAATATATATCAGAATAACACATGGGTCAAGTCCGCCGGGGGAATGCGAATCTGCTCGGACCTGGAGGACGAGCGAAAACACTTGCTAAATCAAATGTTTCCGACCCTCAAGAAATGTGGATGCGGAACCGCTGCCACGTCGTGGTACATCGGCGGGACGGGGGAAAACCTTAGGCCCGTTTGTCACGGGACGTTCCCACCCGATATCATCAGGGTGGGTCCCGATGCTGCGGCTTGTGCGAAAACCACTTATCGTGCTCTGCTTGGCGCCCCTCCTTGGGCTCTCCGCGACGGCGGCCACCGAAGCCACCGCCACGCACAGCCGGGAGGAGATCGAGCAAGGCCGCAAGATCTTCAACCAGGGATGCACGGTTTGCCACGGCGTCGATGGCGCCGCGGGTGCCCGGGGCCCGGCGATGGGGCCGGCTCCCGGACAGCGAAGGCCCTCGCTGCGGCGCACCGATGAGCAGATCCTCGACGCGATCCAGAAGGGCATTCCGGGTACCGAAATGCCTCCCATGGCGCTGAACGAAGAGGACGCCCGGAAGGTCGTCTGGTTCATCCGGAGCCTGCGGGCCATGGCCGCCACCGTACCGGTCGAGGGCGACCGCGGCAAGGGCGCCGATGTTTTCTGGGGCAAGGGGGACTGTGGCCGCTGCCACATGATTCGCGGCCGCGGGGGCATCCTCGGGCCGGACCTGACAAACCTGGGCGCCTCGCGGAAGCTCAAGGACATCCGCGCGTCTCTCACCACCGCCAAGCCCAAGATTCCACAGGGGTTCCGTCCCGTCAGGGTGGTCACCAAAGACGGGCGCACCGTCTCGGGCGTGAGCAAGAACGAACACAACTTCTCGATGCAGGTCCTGGGCGAGGACGAGCGAATCCACCTCTTCTCGATGGATGAGGTCGCGGAGGTTGTCTACGCCGACCAGTCTCTGATGCCGAGCGATTATGACCAGCGCCTCAGCCAGGCCGAGCTCCAGGACCTGGTCGCCTTCCTAAGCCGCCTCACGCGGAGTGAATGAGCTGAACCCCAAATGAGCGAGCCGCTATTCCTACGCCGCCGGGTTCTTGGCAGCCCGCTTACCAGAACGTCGCCTTTGATGAGTTTGCGGGGGATGAAGATGCCACCGATTCGATCGATGGGGAGATTCGTGACCTTGCTGGGGCTGGCCTGCACCCTGACGGCGGGCGAGGTCACTTACCAGGACCTGCTCGACCCGCCGCCGGAGAACTGGCTCACCTACAGCGGAACCTACGACTCGCAACGCCACACGAAACTCGACCAGATCAACCCGGAAAACGTCCATCGGCTCGCCCCGGCCTGGATGTTCCCGATTACGTCGACGCGGCGTTTGGAAAGCGTCCCCCTGGTGGTCGACCGCGTCATGTACGTCAGCCATCCAAACGAGGTGTACGCGCTCGATGCCGCCAGCGGCCGGCAGATCTGGCAGTACCGCCGCGACCCGGCCGAGCGGCGCGGCAACCAGCGCGGGGTAGGAGTGCTCGGCAACTTGGTGTACTTCACCACGGGAGATGTCCATCTGGTCGCGCTCGACGCCCGAATCGGCAGCGAGGTCTGGACGACGAGAATTGCTCCCTTTGAGAATGGCAGCTGGTCGCCCGCGGCGCCCTTTGCGATCGACGGCAAGATCATCACCGGCAGCGCCGCGGGGGACTACGGGCTCAATGGCTGGCTCGACGCCTACGACGCCAAGACCGGCGAGCGGCTGTGGCGCTGGCACACGATTCCGCGGCCGGGCGAGCCGGGGAGTGAAAGCTGGGCGGGCGACTCCTGGAAGACCGGCGGCGGCGCCACTTGGCTCTCGGGCAGCTACGACCCCGAGCTGAACCTGCTCTATTGGGGCATCGGCAATCCCGCCCCCGATTTCGACGGCGGGCCCCGCAAGGGCGACAACCTCTACACCGAGTCGATGGTGGCGATCGACGCCGACACGGGCGAGTTGAAGTGGCACTTCCAGTTCACCCCGCACGACTTGCACGACTGGGACTCCGTTGAGATCCCGGTGCTCGTCGACGCCCCCTATGAAGGCAAGATGCGCAAGCTGCTGGTCCACGCCGACCGCAACGGCTTCTACTACGTGCTCGATCGGGTGACGGGCGAGTTCCTCCACGGCACGCCCTTTATCGACAAGTTGAACTGGGCGACCGGGCTCACGGCGGAGGGCCGGCCGATCCGCGTACCCGGCGTGGAGCCGACCTTGCAGGGGAATTTCGTGTGCCCTTCAACCTCGGGGGCCACGAACTGGATGTCGCCCGCATACAATCCAGCGACGGGCTGGTTTTACTTCGCGGCCAAGGAAGGCTGCGGCATCAGCTACAAAGCGAAGCAGGAGTTCCGTCCCGGCGGGCACAACTACGCCGCCACGGGCTACATCGAAGCGCCGCGGGAGCCGTGGCAGATGTTCGTCCGCGCACTCGACCTGACCACGGGCAAACGCATCTGGGAGTACAAGCAGATCAACTCACGCCATTACGGCGCCGGGGTCCTCTCGACCGCCGGAGGGCTGCTCTTCGCCGGCGACGACCAGGGTTTTCTCACCGCTCTGGACGCGAAGAGCGGCAAGCCGCTGTGGCACTTCAACACCGGCATCCGCATCTCGGCCTCGCCGATGAGCTACGCGGTCAAGGGCAAGCAGTATGTCGCAGTGACGGCTGGTGTGAATGTCGTTTCGTTCGCGCTCACCGAACCTCCACCCGCTCCGTAGTTGCGGCGCCGATCGACGTGCGGTGTTTACCGGTCTCGCGTCTCACGCCACGAGAGCACGCCAGTCGGCCGAGAGCGCGAGCCCGTCTCAGCCCACGTCGGCTTTCGCTTTGGCGGCCAGCGACCTTGCCAAACCCTTCCCCATGCGCCCCTCGAACATCTCGGCCAGCTCATCTTCCGTCTGCTCGCGAGCGAACTTCGCCAGCTTCTTCTCCTGAGCCGCGAAGGCACGCCGCGTGACTTCCTCGGGATCCACTTGGCTTCGAAGGATCTCGCGCAGCTCGCGAACGACCGTCTGCGCGCCCGGATCGTCCGCCCGGTTGTGGAACTCGCCCGGGTCCTCGGCCACGTTGAACAGCAAGTCGTCGTACCAGGTGAAATGAATGTACTTCCAGTCGCCCTTGCGGATCACGAACCCACCCGCCGTGTTGCCTTCTGAGTGGGACTCAGAGTAGGCGAACGCCGGCCCGCTCCCAGGGTCGCTCCCGGAGCGGCCTTCGATCATCGGCAACAGCGTTTGCCCCCGAAGCTCGTCCTTCCCCCCGGCGGCGGCCCAATCGAGCAGCGTGGCCACCAAGTCGACGTGCGCCACCGGCGCGCGGATGGTCTTGCCCTTCGGTAAACCGGCCCCGGCGATCACCAGCGGCACACGGGCCGCGACATCGTAGAGGTTGTTCTTGTACCAGAGCCCATGATCGCCGAGCGACTCGCCGTGGTCCGACGTATAGATAAAAACGGTATTCTCAAGCTGGTTGGTCTCGTCCAGAGCGTCCCAAAGCTGCCCGATGTAGTCATCCATCTCGGTGATCATCCCGTAGTACCCCGCCCGTGCCCGCCGGACGCGCTCCTCGGAGATGGGCGCGGACACAAGCTTGAAGCGCCGCAGTTCCTGAAATGCCAGGTGTTGGTTTTCGAGATGGCCCGGCGGGATGTGGGGCAGGTCGATGTCTTCGAGCGGGTACAGGTCCCAATACTTCTTGAGCGCGACGAACCTGGGGTGCGGCTCGAGAAAGCCGACGTACTGCGTCCACGGCCGGTCGAGTCCCCGCGCTTCGTTGCGCACGAAGTCGAGAGCGACCTTCGTCCGCGCGGCGTCGCGATGGGGCTTGTCGCGGGGCTGCCCGTTGACGTTGGGCCGCTCGTTCACGCGGTAGCCGACCGGACGCCGAAACAGCGAGGTGATGTCGGGACGGTGGCGGTGGCCGTGCGTCGTATCGATCTCTTTGAATCCCATGTCGAAATCGGGGTTCAGATCGAGCTTGCCGGTGGCACGCGTTTCGTATCCGGCCATGCGCAGCCGCGTTCCCCAGGTCGGGTGGCTGCCGTCCCACACGGTCGAGTTGCAGAACGAGTTGCAGTCGGAGGGGTACATGCCGCTCATCAGGCAGGCGCGCCCGGGCACGCACACCGGGCTGCCGCAATACGTGTTGGTGAACGTGACGCCGCTTTGAGCAATGCGATCGAGATGGGGAGTCTTGACCAGCGCATGCCCGGCGTACCCGGTGTATTTGTAGCTGTGTTGATCCGAGCAAATGAACACAATGTTCGGCCGCGAGCCGGCGGCCCTCGGCCCTTGAGCCGCGGCGGCGGCTGACCCAGCCGTCAACGCCGAAGCGGCGCCGCCGAGTACACGGTGAAAGTCTCTGCGCGTGGGTTCAGGCATGGTTGAGATTCCTGGTTTGTAGAGCGTTGGGGCGCTTTGGCGCGCGTGGCAACTATGTTAACGTCCGCGGGCGCCCACAGGCAGAATGACCGCCCGACCCGCCGCAACAGAGGCGCGGGTGTGAACCCGCGCGCGCGCAAGCGCAAGATTGCGCACCGCACCCAGCGGCGGGGTCGAGCGGTTGCGCCGAGCCAGGGCGTCGCGCGCGGTCCGTCAAGGCTTCGGTACCGATGGGGGGGGGGCAACCCCGTCTCACAGGTTGATAAGCTGGAGCCGTATGCAGATCTACGTCTTTCGACACGGCATTGCGGAAGACGCCGAGATCGGGCAATCCGACTCGGAGCGCCGCCTGACCCCGAAGGGCATCACAAAGCTGCGCAAGATCCTCGTGCGCGCCCGCGAGGCAGGCGTTTCGCCGGACGAGATCCTCACCAGCCCCTACGTGCGCGCCGTCGAGACGGCCGAGGTCGCGAAGGCAGTTCTCGAGTTTCCCGAGCGGCTCATCGAGACCGAGGCCTTGACTCCCATGAACAGCCCCCAGGACGTGTGGGACGAGGTTCGCAACCATCGGGACGCCGAGGCCCTCATGCTGGTCGGCCACAACCCTCTGCTGAGCGATCTCGTCTGCTTCCTGACCGGCACACCCGCCTACGGGGTCGAGCTGAAGAAGGGCGCCATCGCCTACATTGAAGTCCCCGTCGTGGGTTCGAGCCCGCAAGGCACTCTGCTCTGGCTGCTGACGGCGAAGACCGCCGGCGCCTAGCCCGACTAGCCCAGGGCTAGCCCACCCCTAACCCGGACGAGCCGGCACCAACTGGCGGGCAAACCGCAACCTAAAGGTTGCGGCGCGGGGCGCTTCGAGCGACGCTGGGCAGGTTCTCAAACCACCGGCGGCGCTCATCAGGCCGGATGCAGTTCCTGGGCTTCGGGGGCGTCGAGCCCCCCTCAACCGCCGTTTGCCCGGCTAACGGGGCCCACCTCGAGCGTTCGCATGGCGTCCTGGGGGCGGTTCGTAGCGTCTCCCCGACAGGCAGGAAGCAGACAAATTGGCGATGTCGTTTTCACCGGCCGCGGCCTTGCACGGCGCCTGCATCAGACCACGAAGTCATGCCCCGGAACAAGTGTCACGAGATCGTGTTGTAGCCCAATCAAAATGTCCCCTTTTGCGCCCAATAGAAATGTCCCCTCTGGATCAGGTTCGTGGTCGGCCCCTTCGCCTTGCAAGCTGATGATGGCGACGCCGAGGGACCCATCAAGGGTTCGCGAAGCCAAGCCCTACGGGCCCGCCCTTGACTGCTCCCTCGCCGTCGCGAAAACAGCACTCTGCTCAACAAGGCGAAGGGGCTCAAGAGCGTACGGCAAAAGGGGACATCTCTACTGGGCTACAGAGGGGGACATTTCTATTGGGCGTTGACAAAGTGTCACGAGATCGTTGCTTTGCGGGGGCGCATGTGCTAAAGTCCAGACAAAAAGTGGCCTAAATGCGGCCCGAAAATCGGGAGTTAGTCAAGCGAGCAGGTCTACGTGAGAAACGGGGAGACGATGACCAGATACGAACGATTCACACGCGGTGCGATAGGCGCCGCCATCCTAATATCGGCTGCCTTCGGAATGTTGCAAGTTCCGCTGGCTGCACAGTCCACGGGGAGTATCGCCGGGACGATCACGGACGCGAGCGGCGCCGCGGTGCCCGCCGCGACGATCACTGCTGTTAGCGTCCAAACAGCACTCCAAAGGACACAACAGAGCGGCTTCGACGGCGCGTACTCTATTCCTTTGCTTCCCGTCGGAGAGTACCGCTTGGAAGTCGAGCAAGCTGGGTTTCAACGCTCTGTGCGGGAGGGCCTCACTCTCACCGTCAGTGAGACGCTGATCGTAGACGTTCGACTGGAGGTCGGCCAGGTCACCGAAACGATCACGGTGACGGGAGCGGCCCCGCTCGTTAACACCCAAACAGGCTTCAAACACCCAAACAGGAACTCTGCAGGGGTTGATCGATCAAGAGCGAATGGTGCAGCTTCCGCTCAACGGCCGCACGATGACAGAGTTCATGCGCCTGCAGCCAGGTGTGATTCAGACATCGGATCGTTCCGGGAACAGCGAGGGTATTGCTTTCGCAGTCAATGGAAGCCGCTCGAACGGTGTCTTTTTTCTGATGGACGGTGGCTTCAACACAAACGCCTACCGAAACCTAAGCGGTAAGTTTCCCAACCCCGACGCGGTGCAGGAGTTCAGCGTGCAGCGGAGCAATTTCAGCGCCGAATACGCCAATGCCACCGGGGCGGTCGTGAATGTCGTCACCAAGGGGGGCACGAACGAGTTTCACGGGGCGGGCTTCTGGTTCGTTCGCAATGAGGTGCTCAACGCCCGGAACTTCTTCGCCCAATCGAGAGATTCGCTAAGACGGAATCAGTACGGCGCCACTCTGGGTGGACCGGTGCTCAAGGACAAGCTGTTCTTTTTCACCTCCTACCAGGCCACCAGACTGCGCAGCGACCCGCGCGTCGGCCGGCAGTTTCTGCCGACGGGCCCGCAGCGGCAGGGCGACTTCTCCGCGGCGCCCCGTGCGGTGAACGATCCTTTGACCGGCGAGCCCTTCGCGAACAACCAGATTCCCATGAGCCGGTTCAGCCCAGTGACGCTGAATTTCCTTGAGTTCATTCCCACGCCGGGGACGCCGGACGGGCTGCGCTTTGCGGGCGAGCCCCGCAATTCCGACATCGATGAGTACACCGCACGCGGCGACTACAATGCCGGCAACCACCACTTCTTCGCCAGATATTTTCGCTGGCTCAAGGAAGTTCCGCTCAATGTCGTCGAGAATGACATTGCACAGCCTCTGACGCGGCGGGACCGGCAGCCCAACAACAGTTTCACTCTCAGCGACACGTACACTTTCTCGCCGACACTGCTGCACGAAGCGACGTTCACCTACACCTCGCGGGCACGCGCCGACGACTGGGACGGCTTCGAGTATCCCATCAACTACCAGATTGCCGGCGTGAAGGACATTGCGATCCTGGAACCCGCGGGGATGTTCATGAACATTTCGGGCTTCTTCCGGGTGCGGCCGACCTGGCCCTTCGTCATTGACGACAACAATCAGCATTTTTCTGACAAGGCAACCTACATTCACGGCAACCACGAGATGAAGTTCGGGGGCGAGTTCATCCGCCACAAGAACACGATTCGGAACGACTTTCGGACGATGGGGATCTTCACCTTCAACGGAAGTGCTTCGGACTATGCCATGGCGGACTACATGCTGGGCGACGCCTTTCGTTTCCAGCAAGGCGGAGGCGAGTACAAGGACCTGACGGGCTATCGTCTGGGATTCTTCTTCCAGGACCGCTGGCGCACCACATCCAACCTGACCCTGAACTTCGGTATCCGATGGGATCCCATCTTTCCCTTCACCGACGGTATCGGGCGCGTCCAGTGCATCCGGCCGGGGCAGCAGTCGACAAAGTTTCCGAACGCCCCGGAGGCCTACCTGAGTGCCGGGGATCCGGGTTGTCCCGAGGGCGGTTTCGACAAGCACTACAAGACGGTCGCGCCTCGCTTTGGCTTTGCCTGGCGCCCCGGTGGTTCGCAGACGGTGATCCGTGGGGGTCTGGGACTGTTCTTCAACCCGCTGCAGACGGTGCTGTACAACGGTTTTGTTAACGGTCCGCCGTTCAGCCCACAGGTGACAGTCAACGGGCCCAGGTTTGAGGATCCCTACGCCGACCGGCCCAACCCGTTTCCCGGGTCGTTTGCGCCATTCACTCCGCCGCAAGATGCGGAGTTCTTCCCTCCCTTGGGCCGGGTGGGAACCTTCGATCCCAACTTTCGCAACGCGTACCAGGAGATCTGGAACCTCACTGTAGAGCGCGAGGTGCTGCAGAACCTGTTGGCGCGCCTCAGTTATATCGGGAACTTGGGACGGCGGGTGCCCTACAGTGTCGACACCAACCTTGCCGTATACACCCCTGGGGAGTCGACGGTGGGCAACACCCAGGAGCGCAGGCCCTTACAGCAGTTTGGGCAGAATCTGACGGCGCGCTCGCAGGGGACCTCGAACTACCACGGTCTGCAGTTTGAGGTGGAGCGCCGCTTGACGAATCTGTCGTTGCAGGCGAACTATACCTGGTCGAAGTCGATCGATGAGCAGTCATCTGACCCAACACCAGGCCAATCCGGCTCCCTGGCGATTCCTTTTAACCGCCGTCTGAACCGGGGGTTGTCTGATCACGATGTGGCGCACCGCTTCGTGACCTCGTACGTGTGGGATTTGCCGAGGCTAAACGGCAGCAGCGGCTTTGTGCGGCGTGTATTGGGCGGCTGGCAGCACTCGGGGATTTGGACGTTCCAGAGTGGACGGCCGTTTTCGATCTTCTCCGGGCGGGACAACTCCCTCAGCGGCATCAACCGCGACTACGCCGACCTGACGGGGCAGTCGGTGGAGCTCGACACGGGGCGGCCGCGAAACGAATTGTTGGCCGAGTACTTCAACACCGCCGCGTTTGCGACGAACGCGCTGGGCACGTTCGGCAACGCCCCGCGGAATCTGTTGCGGGGGCCGGGGCTTTTAAGCCTCGACATGGCGGTGATGAAGATCATTGCGGTCCGGGAGAGCGTGCGGTTCCAGTTGCGGGGCGAGTTCTTCAATGCCTTCAACCGGCCAAACTTTGGCAATCCGCGGACTAACCAACGCCAGAGTAGTCGCTTCGGCAGGATCGAAGGCGCGGGCGACCCCCGCATCATCCAGATCGCGCTCAAAGTGCTCTTCTGAGAGTCGCGCGGGCGTCGTTGCCGCACAGTCTTCCGACTCGATGCCTATGCGATTGAGGCTCTCGGCAGCCGGGTAGAGCCTGCTATTGTCGAAGCGGCTCAACCGGCGAGAGCCCCTGCCGGTAGGTTTTCCCTTCCCGGTAGCCTTCGAGTCGCGCTCGAAGGGAGGCCGCTTTTTCGGCTGCACTGCTTGCAGCGTACAGCCGCAGACCTCGTTCGGCGAATTTCACGGCGCCCTCGAAATCGCGCACTTCGGCGTACGCGGCTGCCAGGGCGTCCAACGCCGCGGGATCTCGGTACTCGCTCAGTTCGGCCGCACGCTTGGCAAGCCGCAAGGCCACCCCGCCGTCTCGCACCTTGGCCTTCCGGTCCGTGGAAAGAATCCATGCCGTCCGGTGGAGAGGGGCCGGCCAGTCGGGTTGCAGGCGGGTCGCCTCCCGAAGCTGCGCAAGGGCCTCTTCGCTTTGTCCCATCATGGCCAGGGCCACACCGAGGTTGTAGCGAGCCGGGCCCGAATCGGCGTTGATGTCTACGGCGCGGCTCAGGTGCCGCAGCGCTTGCGCAGTTCGGCCCGTGGACAGAAGCGCCGTACCCAGATTGCCGTGGGCCTCGGCGTAGTCAGGATGGAGCCGCACGGCTTCACGGTAATGACGAGTTGCCGTGTCATGTTCGCCCTTGGACATGAGGGCGATGCCCAGGTTATAGTGCGCTTCCGCGGAATCAGGGCTGCCGCGCAAGGCCTCCCGATAGTGGTCAATCGCCTCATCCACTTTGCCCTTGGAAGAGAGGGCGATCCCAAGATTGCTGTGGGCCTTGGCATAGTCGGGATCGACGCTCACAGCCTCTCTTAGATAACCGATCGCTTGATCGAGCGAACCTTCCTTGATGAGGGCGGCACCCAAGTTACTCAGTCCTTCGGTGTAGCGCGGGTTGATCTCGATGGCCTTTTGATAGTGCCCCATCGCCTCATTCCGCCTGCCGATAGCGGATAGGGCCAGGCCGAGGTTGTTGTGGGCTTCGGCATACCTGGGCTCGAGCCGCAGCGCCTGCCGATAATGACGGATCGCTTCTTCTGCCTTGCCTTGCGCCATCAGTGCGGCGCCGAGGTTGCTGAGTGTTCTGGGATGATCCGGATGGATGCGAAGCGCTTCCCGGAAGTGCCGGATCGCCTCGCCGTTTTGCCCCACCACTGCCAGGGCCATTCCCAAGCTGCTATGGGCCTCCGCGTGAGTAGGATCGAGGTCCAGCGCCCGACGATAATGCCGGATGGCTTCCTCCCATTGCCCGCGGCCTTCCGCGTTGCGGCCCAGCAGATGATGGGTCGCGGCGTCCTCGCCGAGCAGCTCCGCTGCCTTCCGGGCTAGCCTTTCGGCCTCTTCCAGTTTTCCGGTCCAGTCAAACACTTTCGCGAGGTTCCGCAAAGCGGCGCCGTGGGCCCGCTGATCAAGCTTTCCCTCGACCGTGCGCGTCACCGCTTCGATCGCTTCAGGACTCCAGGACTCCGCCGGCCGCACCACACCCTGTTCCGTCAGGGTGTCGATCAGCCGGAGAGCCAGCAATCGGTAGCCCTCGATCGTGAGATGCACATGATCGAGAAAGTGATCGGACCCTGGAATACCATGGTCGGATCGATCCTCGATCTCGGCGGCGAAATCGAGCACCGGCACTCCCCTCCGCGCCGCGATCTCCCGGATCATCTCCTGGATCGACGTCAAGGCACGCAGAGGGCAAACGTCTTCATCCAGGGCTCGATGAAAAGCTTCCTTCGCTTTCGCATATCTTCCAAGGTCATAAAGGACGAGCCCCTTTTGATAGTGCAAGCCGGCGTAGCGATCATCCATCGCTTGGGCCTGTTCAAGGGCGCTCAGCGAGAGTTCTAATCGACCTTGGTTCATCGAGGTTTCCGCGCGGGCCATCAAGATTTCAAAGCGTTCGATGTCTTCGGCACTCAATCCGGTGGAATGCTCGCTCTTGAAAGGTGAGCAGTCTTTCAGGTTGGACGCCGGAATGACCAGCACGACGTTTGCACCGGCAGATTGTGCCATGTCGATCATCCGGTTGAGATTGAATCGGTAGTGTGCGAGAACTTTCGCCCGAAAAGCGTCATCACGCGTGTAGTCCTGAGGCCCGACCGTGTTCGCTAGGATCGTATCCACCTCGCTCTTCAGTTCGGCTCCCGGCGCCGGGCTCTCCCGGTTGCGCGACACGGAGGTCAAGATTTTCTTCCCGGCCGCATAGATTCGGGTGCGGGATGCCAGCGCGCCGAGGGTCGTGATCGGTTTCGGCGCCTCGAGTAAGGTTCGGTAGGTGCGTCGCTCTAAGAACTCA
The DNA here is from genome assembly GCA_965261065.1 of Bryobacterales bacterium. Classification (GTDB taxonomy): domain Bacteria; phylum Acidobacteriota; class Terriglobia; order Bryobacterales; family UBA6623; genus JAKZVK01. Next base: position 3,238,711 of record OZ253444.1, read on the forward strand.
TTGTGACCCGCATAAATGACGAACAGATCTGGTTCGTATTGGATCAACTCTTCCATTACCACCGCGACGCGGTAGCTGGCATAGCTGATGCCCCCGGCATTGATGACCTCCCAGCTTCGGCTCGGGTCCGCCACCCGCAGTAGCTCGCGCAACCAACCGCTGAACGAGGCGGTGTCATCATAGGGGCGGCCATAGGTGGTCGAGCCACCCAAGCTGAAAATGCGGTAGGTGCCCGGCGCTTTTCGCTTAGGAAATCTTTGGAGGTTAAACCACCTTCCTTTGTTGGGGTTAGTGACCAGATAGGAATCACCCGCCTCCTCGATCTCCTCTTGAAACAAAGGGATGTTTGCCGCAAAGCCGACAAACGGATCTTGTTCGTATAGGACAGGTTTGACGCCAAGCATCGCCAGCAAGAGCTCAAACAGAAGAAAAAAGCCTGGGGTTGTGATCGCGGCGAAGAGCCCTTTCTTCCAGGGGCCCAGCGTTGGGCCGGGAGCGATTGCCGCGGGTGACGCAGCGGGACGGGATGAACGGGGCCTGTGTCCTTTCCCTCTCTTCACCGCTTGTGCTCGCAGTGCTGATTAGTGCGGTCCCGGCCTTGGACCATGCGTTCCATCGACCTGCTCCGCTACGGGTGTTGCGGCCAATAGTCTACCAATCGACGCTGGTCACGCAACTTCGAGAAGTGTGGCCGGCCCGGCCACCGGCTATCCCGCGTAACGCCGGTCGAGCCAGGCTTGCAGGTCTTCCATCGAGGGCCAGTCGGGCTCGTCGGCGACGCCGAAGCCGGGACGTTGCAGGCTCGTGCACTCCACGATCCCGTCTCGAATCTTCAGGAACCATTCGTCGCCGCGTTTTGTGTAGAGGTCGGGGTGGTTGCGCGCGGCCGAAGCTTTGTCGTTGACGGAAAGCATCGAGAGACCATAGTTGTAATGGTGCCCGTTGCGCTCGCAGTGGTCGATGCCGAGAATCGCCAGCGAGGCGAAGTCCTGGTGTAGCGGCACGATGGGTAGGTTCTGCAGGTCTTCGCCGCTCATGAAGGCCCGTTGGCCCTGGCGGTTTTTGTGAGTCACCAGGGCACGGTTGACGAGCGACTTGAAAAAGCTCTTGCAGTTCTTGTGGGACACGCCGGCGTAACCGACGTCGTACGCCTGCCGGTAGCTCGCGAGGCTCCCGTCGGCCTCGTCGATCAGCAGCGGCTTGCGCGCGGCGATGCGGCGGATGGCGGGCGCGGCTTTCGGGTCGAACGTGAGGCCGCGCGGCAGGGGCTGCTCGATCCAAAGCAGGTGCTGGAACAGGCCGAGCTGCTGTTGCTCGAGATCGCGCACGAAGGCTTCGAACTCGTCGAGATCGAGGTAGGCTTCGTTGGCATCCATGGTGAGCTGCGTGCCTCCGTCCATGGGCATCACTTCCCAGATGCGCGCCATGCGCCGCAGGTCGTGCCGGCGGTCGCCCGAGAGCTTGAGCTTGAAGTAATGCAGGCCGTCTTCGCGAACGTACTCCTCGAGCGTCTCCGGCAGGCCGTCGTTGACGCGGGCCTCGGGCGGGAGGTCAGTGGCGGTGATGGGGTCCGAGTTGCCGACCGTGTGGCGGATATGGAAGGCCGTCAATGGCTGCGGCGGCATGTAGTCGGCCGGGGTCAGGCCGTCGAGTTCGCGATGAATCTGGCCGGGCTGGAAGCCGAGGCGGTCGTCGCGAACCATCTCGTAGATCGACTTGCCGGCGAGACGGCTGACGGCGTCGAGCATCGCGCGCTCGAACAGCGCCGAGGCGAACGCCGACGTGAGCGCTTCCTGCCCCTGCTCGTCGCCGGTCTGCTTGATTCGGTCGTAGCACGATCGCCACTTCGCGAACGGGTCGTCGAAGGACGGTTCGTCGAGACAGACCTGGCGGGCGTCGTAAATCAGCCGTACCAACTCGCGAAGCTTCCGCGCCTTGGTGCGTTTCGGGCGCTTGTCGAGCCAGCGAACCGAAAGGCGGTCGGCCGCGCAGCCGAACGTCTCCTCGCCCTCGCCGTCGCGGACGATCATCCGCACATGGGCCAGCGTGCTGCGGGACCGCGTGCCCTCGGCCCCCATACGCCCGATCGACGTCGAGACGCGGTTCGGCTGCGTCTCGCGCAGGTAGAGCTCGATAGCTTGAATCCGATACGGCACAGCGAACCCTCGGCTTGTCGCAGTGTGGCAAGCCGCGGCCGGCGAGGCAACCGAGTCGGACTGGCCGCGATGACCGGAAGGCATCAGCACGCGTTAGCTCGGCTCGTCCGTAGTAAGCTAGGAATCCTTTTCGCCCATGCCGGTCCGCCACAAAGTGCTGGCGATGATGTTCGCCCTGACGCTGGTCACCTACCTCGACCGCGTCTGCATCGCCGCCACCGCCACCGCCATGCGGGCCGAGTTGGGACTCAGCCGCATCGAGATGGGGCAGATCCTCAGCGCGTTCATCTGGGGATACGTGCTGTTCGAGATTCCCGGCGGATGGCTCGCCGACCGCTTCGGCGCACGCTCGCTGCTGGCGCGCATCGTTATTTGGTGGTCGGTGTTCACCGCGGCGACCGGCGTGGCGTGGAGCTACTGGAGCCTGCTCATCATCCGCTTCCTGTTCGGGTGCGGCGAGGCGGGCGCGTTCCCCGGCTGCGCATCGGCGATCTCGCGCTGGTTTCCCGCCACCGAGCGCGGACGCGCGCAAGCCGTGATCATGGTCGGCAGCCGGCTCGGTGGTGCGTTCGCGCCGGCGCTCGTGATCGCGTTGATGGCGGTGACCGGCTGGCGCGCCGTCTATTGGATCTTCGCCGTGCTGGGCCTGGTGTGGGCGGCGGGTTGGACCGCGTGGTATCGCAACTCGCCCGAGGAGCACCCCGCAGTCAGCCGCGACGAACTCGCCTACATCCAAGCCGGGCGAGGCGAGGGAGTGCGCTCTCAGCCGGTGCCGTGGGGACTTCTGGTACGCAATCGCAACGTCTGGGCGTTGTGCGCGATGTATTCCGGCTACACCTGGGGGCTGTATTTCTACCTGACCTGGCTGCCCACGTATCTGGAAGAAGCCCGCGGGCTCTCGCTGCCGCAAGTGGGCTTCTACGCGGCGCTGCCGATGCTTGCCGGCGCCGTGTGCAACGCCCTCGGAGGCGTCGTCACCGATTGGCTGAGCCGCCGCATCAGCCTGCGCTGGGCCCGGCGTATCCCGGCCATGGGAGGGCTGCTCGGCGCGGCGGTCTTTCTCGCCATCGCTGCCGTCGCCGAGGACAATACCGTCAACATCACGGCGCTGGCGCTGAGCTTCGGGTCGGCCGACCTGACCCTGGCCATCTGCTGGGCCACCTGCCTCGACGTCGGCCGCGAGCACGGCGGCACCGTCTCCGGCACGATGAATTCGCTGGGACAGGTCGGCGGCGCCTTCGCTCCGATCACCGTGGCCTGGCTGCGCGAGTCGTACGATTCGTGGGAAGTGCCGCTGCTGATCTCGGCGGCCTACTACGTTGTCAGTGCCTTGATGTGGCTAGCGATCGACGCCGAGAAGCCGCTTGAAAGGGCTGGGGCGTGACGTGATACCCTTGGTGGATTCTCGTCCGCTCCCGCTGCACGGGATGGAGTGATTCGACTCTGTGATGAAATTGAAACGCTACCGGGTCGCGCTGGTCTTGGGACTCTTAGTTCTTTTCTCGGTCGCGCTTCTTGGCCTCCTTCATCCCAAGGGTAGTTGGCGCCTCAACATCCTCCGGCTCAAAGCCGTTGGAAGATTACCGGCCCTTTCCTGGTTCACCGTGGTCGGAGGGATGGCCCCCCAGGGCCCGGTCGTCCGGATGCAATCTCTCACGACCGGAAACGTCCGGCTCAAGGACGCGGAGGGCGACAGCCCCTGCGCTTATCTGTGGGAGACATCGATTGGTGACTTCTGGGGTCGGTTCACTGATGAGCCCTTGCTGGAGTTGCTACTGCGAGAGCATGTCGTCCACAAGTTTTATCTGAATGAAATCGTAAACATCAGCGAAGGAGATTTGGTTATCGATGTGGGAGGTCATCTGGGGACGTTCACTCGTCTCGCCCTGGAAAGTGGGGCGCGCAAAATAGTGGTGTTTGAGCCGGAGCCGACCAACGTCCTTTGTCTCAAGCGCACGTTCGAGAAAGAGATTCTTGAAAGAACGGTCGTTCTTATCGAAGCGGCTGCGTGGGACGAGACTACGAATTTGCGCTTTCAAGTTGCCGACGCGGATAACTCCGGAACCGGCCAAGTCGCGACCCAAGGTGAAATCGAGGTGCCGGCAGTGACCATCGATGACACGGTGGCGGACCGGGACTTGGATCGCGTTGACTTTATCAAGATGGATATCGAGGGAGCGGAACGTCATGCGGTGGCGGGCGCCCACGACACCATCGCGCGTTTCGCTCCGCGTATGGCTCTGTCTGCGTATCACGAACCCGACGACCCGGAAGTCATCAGCAAGCTCGTGCTGTCAGCCCGGCCAACCTATCAGATGAAAGACGCCAAGGCCTATTTGTATTTCTACGAGTGAGCCTCGGTAGACGCTTGCAAACCCTATCGGACTGGGGCACGCAGGTACCCAACAGGCAAGGCTTGGCCGCCGTGAGACGTTCCGGCCTATCGGGTACGCTCAACCGAAGTGCTGCTGACGAGGAGCCCCACCCCCACCGTCACGACGCAGCCGACGAGGTTGTACCAAAGAAAAGAAATCTCCGTCTGCGTCGCCGTCCACGCCACTGCGGCCAGCCCGGCCAGCATGCCCACGAACGCGCCACGGCCGGTCGTTTTCCAGGGTGCGAACGCGAGAACAAACACCCCCAGCAACGCTCCGTAAAACAACGAGCCCACCATATTCACCGCCTCAATCAGCGAACCCAGTTGGCCGCCGAAGCTGGCGAAGACGGTCGCGTACACTCCCCAGAACGCCGTCGCGAGGCGTGCCGCCAAAGTGTAGTGCGAGTCCGACGCCCCCCGCCGGAAGTAGCGGCGGTAGTGGTCGATCACCGTCGCCGTGGCCAGCGAGTTCAACTCCGCCGAGATCGTTGACATGGCGGCGGCGAACACGGCCGCAATGATCAACCCGACCAGCCCCACCGGCAGGTAGCCCGTCACGAAATTCAGAAAGATGTAGTTGGTGTCGTTGTAGGTCTCGCCGTCGTTCGACTTCTCGACCAGTGTGATGGCTTCTTTGCGAATCCCCTGCACGCGCGCTTCGGTCGAGAGATACCGGCTCTCGGCGGAACGGTTCCGCGAAACGAGCAGCGTGCGGGCGGCTTCCTCGCGCTCGGAGAACGTCCGGCGATAGCGGGATTCGACGTCTTCGTACGGCGCGCCGCCCGCCTGGCCCATCCGCGCGCGTTCGACTGGGTTGAACAGCAAGGGAGGCTGCGTGAACACGAAGAACGAAAACACCAGCGCGCCGGTCAGCAGGATCACGAACTGCAACGGCACCTTGACGACGGCGTTGAACAATAGGCTGATGCGCATGTGCGCCATCGACCGGCCGGTCAAATAGCGCTGCACCTGCGATTGATCACAGCCGAAGTAGGCGAGCGCGAGAAAGGTACCGCCGATCAGCCCCGACCAAAGCGAGTAGCGGTTTTGCCAGTCGAAGTCGAGATCAACGGCCTGCAGCTTGCCCGAAACCCCGGCTAGGTAGATCGCGTCGCCGAACGAGACCTCCGACGGCAGCCCCCACACCGCCGCGAGAAACGCCACCACGATTCCCGCGAACATCACCATCATCTGCTGCGCGTCGGTCCACATCACGGCCTTGATACCGCCCACAACGGTGTAGGCGATCACCAGCGCGCCCATGGTGAGGATGGTGAGCCATTCCGGCCAGCCGATGATGACCGAGAGCACCACCGCCGGCGCATAGAGCGCCAGCCCCACGCCCAGCCCGCGTTGGATGAGGAAGATCAAACTCGCCAGCGTCCGCGTTTTCGAGTCAAAGCGTTGCTCGAGGTATTCGTACGCCGTGTAGACGCCCGAGCGGTAGTAGAACGGCACAGCGACGGCTGCGATGATGACCATCGCGATCGGCAGCCCGAAGTAGAACTGCACGAAACGCAGGCCGTCGATGTAGCCCTGTCCCGTAGTACCGATGAAGGTGATGGCGCTGGCCTGCGTGGCCATGATCGAGAGGCCGATCACCCACCAGTGCATCGTGCGTCCGGCGAGCAGGTACGACTCGACCGTACGGCTGCCGCGGGCCCGGTAGAGCCCGTACGCAATGATGCCGACGAGCGACACCGCCAACACCCCCCAGTCGAGCGTCCTCATGAGGGCGAGCCGAAGCGCAAGGTGAATAGATAGAAGACGACGATCCAGAAACCCAGATGCAGCAGAACAGCTACGTAGAGACGCCTCCAGGAGCCGAGCAGCGGAGGCGGCTCGTCACCCTCGGGGCGGGGGGAAGTTGTCGAATCGTCTGGCCGACGCACGATGGAAGAGAAGGGCCCAGGTGGTTTCCGCGATTGCTAGTTCCGTCTGGGAATCACATCGGAATCGAGAACCAGCCCATCGGTTCCGATTACCTCATAGTTCAACGCCTCGCGCGTGAGCCACACGTACAGAAAGTGCAGTTGCTTGGTGGCGAACCGGACGTTCGGATGTTTCTTTTTCACTCCGCGCCGCAGCTTGGCCGCAGCGCCCGACACGAAGTAGTGGACGCCTTCCCGCGGATGGATTCTCTGATAGAAATGGTCGTGGCCCGCGAAGACCACATCGACCTTGCCGGTGATCTTCGGCTCCAGCTCCCGCCGCAGATCGGTCGCCGAACCGTGGCCGAGCTTGATGAACAGGAAACGCCTCACATACGAGTAGGGCGGGTGATGCATGTAGAGGATGTTCCAATCGTAGAGTCCCGACGTTTCAAGCCAGCGATCGAGTCGATCTCTCCTCGTTTGGAGGTCTTGCCGGAGGGACGAGTTCTTTAACCCGTCGATCCATGCCGCTGAGTTCAAGGCCATGAACCGAACGAGTGAGCCGCCGTCTCCGCGGTGCCCTTCGATGAGCTGGTATTCGTCGTTTCTGCCGACGTATCCAAAGGCGTCGTCGTTCACCTGATCGATGCCGTTGTTGTTTCGGCGGTCGTGGTTGCCGAGCGCAGCGTGGAACCGAACACCGCGATCCATGAGTGTCTTGTAGACATCCTTGAACTTGGAATCGAAGTGCTCGGTCTCGCCGTTCTCGTAGATGTTGTCGCCCAGCATCAGGACGAAGTCGAAGCCGCGCTCTTTGTGGACCTGCTCCATCCGGCGGGCGACGTCGCGCTGAGGCGGCTCTCCCGTCCCGCTATCGCCGATCACTGCAAAGCGGACGGCATCCTCGGCGAGCGCCGGCAGCAGAGCGCCGAGCAAAAGGCTCAGCAACAGTAAGGGACGAAATCGCATAGCCTTCGTTGAGCGCCCGCGGTGAGGCCCTAGCAGCTCCATACCTAGCAACCCTGCACCTGGCTCTTTAGGTACTTGATGATACGCGGCATGGCTTGGTCGATCGGGTCGCCACCGTGACTATTGGGTTCGTAAACGATGTCGATGATGCCGCCGTAGTGGACACCGCGCAGGATGTCGAACACCTTCGGATAGTCGATGTAGGGTTCGGACCCGTCGGCCCGAGGATTGTAGAACTTCACCCGCACGTGCCGCGCCAACGGGGCGCACATGCGGATGCTTTCCATCGGGTCGGAGCCCTTGAGGGCTTCAGGAACATCGCCGCTGGCGCCCCCCGAGCCGGCGAATTGACCGGTATCGAGCAGCACGGTGAAGCTGGGGTGGTTGACCTCGCGGATCAAGCGCAGCATCTCCTCGCCCGTTCGTGCCAGAGCGCCATGATTGTGGTTCTGCAGGCCCACGGTCATGCCCTGCTCGGCGGCCTCTTCGCAAACCTTGCGCAAGCCCTCGGCGGCGCGTTGAAAGGCGTCTTTGCGGTCGGTTTCGTTCTTGGGCGAACCGGCGAAGACACGCAAGATCGGCGCCCCGAGAAAGATGCCGACGCGAGTGGCTTCATAGGCCTTCTCGAGCTCGGCTTTCTCGCCGTCGCGCGGGTTGCCGAAGTTCGTGCTGACGGTGAACATCGACATCGAGAGGCCGTTGTCGAGGTAGGCCCGGCGCAGCGTCTTGAGGTAGCTTGTCGAGACCGACGGCAGGTTACGGATGTGCAGGCTGGCCGCCTCGAGGTCGTACTTGCGGCACTGCTTGAGGAAGTTGAAGACGCTCAGCTTGCCATCCGCGATCTGCCGGGAATAGTTGAGGGAGTAATCGCTGACTCTGATCATGGTTCGGCTCGGCTTTCCAAGGTAACGATGCCCCCCTTGTACCGCAAAGCAGACATGGCGCACAACAGGCGTCCGACTTGTCCGCGCTGTCTCCGAGGTGACAGGACCTGGCGAGGTCAGCGGCCTCAAACCGTCAAGTCGTAGCGGATTTGGCGTAAGGTTCAAGGCTTGCCGAGAGCCGATTCCTCGGTTCTCAGGTCCGCGGGCCATAGCGGCTGCTCGGTCGTTTGCCATCCTGAGTCCCGAAGAATCGAGACTCGGCAAGGCTGGAGCCTTACGCCACATCCCGAGAGGACACTTCAGACCTCGACGCCTAGATCAGACGGCTAGACCCGCGGCCATCGATCACCGGGCCGCGGATCGCAAGCGGCCGGCCGCCTTCAGTAACCGGCTTTTCTGTTGCGGTTCCACCGCTCCCGTTTCCAGCAGGTGCGACTCCAACAAGATGGCGGCGGGCCGCTCAGTATTACTTGGTGTCATTGCCTCTGCACCCACAGTGTCTACCAGTATTTCCACGGGCTTTGTGCGGTTCGTCTCCCAAACCGCGTTGGCGCGCTTGCCTCCCTTGGGGTGCGGACCCGGCGCGGCGCGTACCGATGTGAAGTCCTCCTCGCCATCCGCTCCCTGTTCGAACGAAAGCAGAACCTGCGGCTGAGCCTCGTGGATGATCTCGTACGTCGTCGCGATGGGAAACAGGTCCGGGCGGGCATAAAACCCCATCACCGGCGTCAAGGCGATCCCGGCCAAGGGGACGTAGCGGTAGAGGATCTCCTTGAGCTGCACGTGGGCGTAGCGGATGTAGTGCAAGAAGTCTTCGTCGGCTTGGAACTGCAGCGGGTGCGCCAGGCCCTCGTCGAGCCCGGCGTGGGGCCAATCGAGTTTCACGCTGCCCGGCGGGTAGAAATATGGGTGCCTCCAGTCGAGCGCGTAGGAGTACTCGAGAAAAAGTCCCAGGCTCTTGGCGGCGCAGGCCTCACAAGTCTCTTGCACTAGGTCGCGGCGCGCCGGCGAGTCGAGGCTGGTGAAGGCCGTCTCGTTGGTGCGGAAGAGGCAAAAACCGTCGGCGAGGCGGGCCGGAAAGCGTAAATAGTGCGCGCCGGCTTCGATGGCAAGATCAGCCAACGCATGAGCGTCGAAGCCGGAGGGGTCGAAGCTCTCGATCAGCCGTTCGTAATCCGCGGCCGGCACTCGGTTATCAAACTGCACCCACTCGTTGGCGGCCAATTGGCGGTAGACGCCGTACCGAAACGAAAGCGCCAGGCCGGCGTCTTGGAACCAGTCGAGTGCGGCCGCGTGCGGCGATTCGCCATAGGGGGCCTCATAACCTTGCAGAAACGACGGGATGGTATCGTCCGTCTCCGGTGGCCCGCAGCCGAGCGACTGGGCGGCGCAGCCGGCAGCCACTCCCGCTAAGAACCGCCGCCTGTTGAAGAGTTCAAGGCGTTTGCGTGGACGAGTTGTGTGAACTTCGAGTGACACCATGAACTTCTCACCGGGAACTTCTCACCGGAGAGCTTCTAACCAGCGACAGGTTATCGTTCACCATCCCACTGGGTGAAGGTCTTGCCTTGCCTCGCCAGTTGCTCGAGCAGCGGGGCGGGACGCCACCAGTGGCCATGCCGCTTTTCGAACTCGATGACCCGACGGTAGACCTTGTCGAGCCCGACAGCGTCGGCGTACCACATGGGCCCGCCGCGGCGTGCCGGGAAGCCGTAGCCGTTGATGTAGACGATGTCGATGTCCACCGGCCGCAAGGCAATGCCTTCTTCGAGGACTCGCGCGCCCTCGTTGACCAGAGCGTAGATCGTTCGGTCGCGGATCTCGTCGGCGTCGATACTCCGCTGCTCGATACCGGCTTCGGTGGCGAGTTCGGCAACGGCTTGCTGGATGTCGGGGTCGTCGATGCGGCGATGGTTGTCTCCGTAGCGGTACCATCCGGCACCCGTCTTCTGGCCGTACCGCCCCATCTCGTAGAGACGATTTTCCACCAGCGAGCGGCGGACGCCCTCGGGATAGCGTTGCTTGGCCTCCTGGCGGATGCGCCACCCGATATCGATGCCCGCCAGGTCGCCGACGGCGAGCGGCCCCATGGCCATGCCGAACTCCTCCAGGGCCCCGTCGACCGCGGTGATCGCGGCGCCCTCTTCCACCAGGAACTGCGCCTCGCGGACATAGGGCTCGAACATGCGATTGCCGATAAAGCCATGGCGGTTGCCGGCGACGACGCCGACCTTGGCCAGCCGCCGCGCCAGCGCCATCGAGGTGGCGAGAATCTCCGGGCTGGTGGCCTGACCGCGCACGATCTCGAGCAGCCGCATCACGTTCGCCGGGCTGAAGTAGTGATGGCCCACCACGCGTGAGGGGTCGTCGACGACCGAGGCAATTTCGTCGATGTCGAGCGTCGAGGTGTTCGACGCGAGGACGGCGTCCGGCCGCGCGACACGGCCGATCTCGCGAAAGACGTCTTTCTTCAACTCCATGTTTTCGAACACAGCTTCCACGACGATGTCGGCTTGCTCGAAGCCATCGTACGTCACCGCGGGTTCGATCAGGCCGATGCGCGCGCTGGCCTGCTCAGCGTTGAGGCGTCCCCGGCTCACCGAGCGCTCGTAGTTGGCGCGGATGCGGGCCAAGCCTTTCTCTAGAGCCTCCTGCGACACCTCTTTGAGCAGCACGGGGATGCCGGCGTTGGCGTAGACCATGGCGATGCCGCCACCCATCGTGCCCGCTCCGACGACGGCGGCGCGGCTGATCTTGCGCGTGGGCGTGTCTTTGGCAACGCTAGGAATCTTGCGGACGGCCCGCTCGCCGAAGAAGACGTGGATCAGCGCTTCGGACTGCGGCGATTGGAGGCACTCCATAAAAAGCGTGGCCGTGAGGGCGCGGGCCTCCTCGAACGGCATCCGCGTGGCGGCTTCGACCGAGTCGATTGCTTTCTGCGGCGCGATCTCGCCGCGGCGCTTCTTGGCGGCCTTCTCGCGAATGGCGGCGAAGATGGGCGCGTTCGTGGTTTCGTCGCCCAGGTTGGTGTCGAGCTTGCGGACCTTGGGCGGCGGGCCCTCGCGCGCGGCCACCTCGCCGGCGAAGGTCAGGGCGCCTTGCAACAGGTCCTGTTGGCTGTCGCCGTCGACAAGACGGTCGATGACGTGGTGGTCGAAGGCGTCTTGCGCGGCGATCGGCTCGCCGAGGGCGCACATCTCGGCGGCCTTGGCTACACCCGCAAGCCGCGGGAGCCGCAAGGTACCACCCGCGCCGGGCAGAATGCCGAGCTTGACCTCGGGCTGGCCGACTTGCGCCGACGCGATGGCCACGCGGTAGTGGCAGGCCATGGCGACTTCGAGTCCGCCGCCGAAGGCCGTGCCGTGAATCGCCGCGACGATGGGCTTGGGGCAGTCCTCAAGCTTGAATAACAGCGGGTGTATGCCCTGGCCGCGCTCTTTTTCGCCTGCACGGACCTTCGCGAACTCACGAATGTCCGCGCCCGCGATAAAGGTGCGTCCCGCGCCGATGAGAACGATGGCTTGGATCGAGTCGTCGCTTTCAACTTCGCTGACACGCTCGGCGATGCCCTCGGGCACGCCGGGGCTGAGCGCGTTAACGGGCGGGTTGTCCACCGTGATGACGGCCGTGTGGCCTTGGCGGGTCAGGTGAACGAGTTCCGACATGGTTGCTTCCGGTGGAGAGCCAGCGAGTGATTATCGCACGAGACGTGGTGCGTGATGGGTGTCGAGTCGATGACCGTAAGAGAGCTACGGGACGGTGGGTTTTGTCTCTCCTGCGCTGAACCACCTGACAGCTTGCTGTGCGAGACTTGGGTAGCGCGGGAGGACATGGACAGGGGTGGAGGTAAAGAGAATGCGCCAAAAAAACTCGTACGTTGCCAGCATGTGGGTTTGAACCCTACTGCTGTTTGGTTTTGTGGGAGCTGGGTATCCACTTGACTCAGGTGACCCCAAGATGTAGTGTAGGGCCTGGTGGAGGATTACCCGCGCGACCAACTCGAATTCGAGTCTCACTTTGCGAGCGAGGAGGCTTGCCGCGACTATCTGTTCGCCTTGCGCTGGCCAGAGGGTTTCCGCTGTCCAAGGTGTGGGCATGAGCGCGCTTGGCCGGTGCGCAAAGTGTGGTTCGAATGCGCTCGCTGCGGGCGGCAAACCTCCGTCACCGCCGGCACGATCTTTCAAGACACACGCAAGCCGCTGCGGCTGTGGTTCCGGGCGATGTGGACCATCACCACGCAGAAGAATGGGGCCAGCGCCATGGGTCTACAGCGCGTTCTGGGACTGGGCAGTTACCAAACCGCCTGGCCTTGGATGCACAAGCTGAGGCGAGCGATGGTGCGCCCGGGGCGGGAGCGATTGACGGGCCTCGTCGAGGTCGATGAGACCTACTGGGGCGCTGAAGAAGAAGTGGTAATCGGCCGGCAGACCGAGCGTAAAGCGTTGATTGCAGTCGCTGCGGAAGAGAGAGGCGCCGGGCTGGGGCGCATCCGCATGCAGCGCGTTCAGAACGCCTCGGCGGCCAGTTTGATGCCCTTCGTCGAGGAGTCGGTCGAGCCGGGCAGCGTGGTTGTTACCGACAACTGGTCGGGCTACGATCAGCTCAAGAAGAAGGACTACCAGCGTCGTATCATCTCGATTAACAACCGCCGCGAGCAGGCCTCGCAGCTACTGCCGAGGGTGCACTTGGCGATCTCGCTACTCAAGCGCTGGATGCTGGGCACGCATCAGGGGGCGGTCAGCCACGAGCATCTGGACTACTATCTCGACGAGTTCGTGTTCCGCTTCAATCGGCGCAGATCACGCAGTCGGGGCAAGCTCTTCTACCGCCTTGTGCAGCAGGCCATGGCGGTGGAGCCGACGCCGTACCGCTCGATCGTCGCCGATTGGGACGCTAAGACGCTGTGAGCCCAACTACAAGATGTTGGGGTCACCTGAGTCAAGTGGATACCCGGCTTGTGGGAATCGCTTCACAAGCACGGGCCCAAGAGCCCTGGCAAACACCTGATGGTCGCGCCTGCATCGATGCCTGGACCAGGCACGTGAGCGAGCGTTTGAACTCCTACGCCGGCAGCGGCGAATTCAACTCGCGCAAGCCGTGGAGCATCAACCAATACGGCCTGTTTGTCGGCCGAGGGATTCGCTCGAACTACGCGCCGGATAACTGGGCCCAACTCGGCGCCAACCGCCATCAGTGGATGTGGGGGACCTACACCACCGGGTTGCAGTACCCCAACTGGAACAACGCGAATTTCAACGCTGCCGGGCTTCAGGGGCTGCGGTATTTCGTTCGCGAGTGCGTGGCGGGACGTGGTGGCGGTGGCGGGGCAGGCTCCTCGCTGGGTGGCGGCGCCGGCGGAACAGGCGGCGTCCCGGTTTCAGGGGGCGCGATGGCCGGGGTGAATCTGCCCGGTTCCGACTACAGTGACTTCTGGCAAGACTCGCCCGGCGCGGGAGCGTGCCAGGCCCGTTGTGTACAAGAAGCCCGCTGCCAAGCGTGGACGTATGTGAGGCCGGGCGTGCAAGGCGCGCGGGCCCGGTGTTGGCTCAAGTCGAGGGTTCCCGCAAGCAAGCCCGACGCTTGTTGCGTGTCGGGGGTGAAGGCCTCCGGGGGGTCTGGTGGCGGTGGTAGTTCCGGTGGCGGCACAGGGGCCCCGCGAGGCGCGATGGCCGGGGTGAATCTTCCCGGGTCCGACTACAGCAACTTCTGGCAAGACGTACCCGGCGCCGGGACTTGCCAGTCCCGTTGCGAGCAAGAAGCGCGCTGCCAAGCGTGGACCTACGTGAAGCCCGGGGTCCAGGGTAGTCGCGCCCGGTGTTGGCTGAAGTCCGGGGTTCCCGCAAGTAGGCCTGATGCTTGTTGCGTGTCGGGGGTCAAGGCGTCCGGGCGTCCGGGTGGCGGAGGCGGTTCTGGCGGTGGCGCCTCGGTTCCACGGGGTGCAATGGCGGGCACAAATCTCCCCGGTTCCGACTACACAAACTTCCGGCAAGATTCGCCCAATCCCGGAGTGTGCCAAGCGGCCTGTCGACAAGACAGTCGTTGTCGAGCCTGGACCTACGTCAAACCGGGGATGCAGGGAGCTCAAGCCAGATGTTGGCTTAAAAACGCCATCCCAGCCCGGAGGGCGGAGTCCTGCTGTGTGTCTGGAATCGAGCGGCCGTAGCCCGGACTAGAAGGGACTAAGGAACCTTTGAGCGGTGTGAGGGTTCGTGCCGGACCGCTCCCTTGCGGTCCCGGCTCGGTGCGAGCGAAGCATGCCAAACAGAGGAAACGTCGGCCCGGAGGCCGGCGCTGCCCTCCGGGAGGCACGCGCCACCCTGGGTCGCGTCCTCACCGCCGCTCTACAATGCAGCGGCCTTCGCCGCGTAGGAAGACGATTGTCTTCTTGGCTCTGGAGAAGCTCTGCTGGGCTTCCCGTGCGTAGTAAGCCAGGTTGCGTAGGGCCTCGGACCGTTCGGCGCCTCTGAGGCCGAAAAGTAGCAAGTCGCTCCCGTCGCCGCCGCCCGTGGCCCTGGGGTCGACAATCTTGTTGAGGCGGCTCTCCCGGTACAGGACAGGACATAGATAGCCCCAACGCACCAAACGGAGCAGACGCCATCGGGCGTCGGCCATCTGCCAGACGAACATGAACTCGATCGCGTTCCGGGGCTGGATTTCGTCTTCGAACTCGCGTAGCAGGCGATCGAAGTCGGCGGGGTCCTCGTCGGCCGAACAGGCCTCGCGGGCGAGCTTCCCGTGTTTGAGGCGGGGTTGCGGAGCGCGGCCTTCGCCACTCTCGCCTCGCGGTCTGGCGGGTTCGTTTCCGTTGTTGCCGTTGGTTGTGCGCTGCGTCTTCGTTGGCATCGTTTGCTCCTTGTCTGTTGCCGCTTGCCGGGGCGATGAAGTTCGTGCCCCGATGGGTTCCTTCGGCTTCAGGATAACCGCGGGGACAGCGGTTGCCGGCGCGTGAAGGAGCTTAAGTGGTTTGGAATCAACGCTAAAAAAACTGAAAACTTCTGTGACTGATTTCCTGTAAACAGCGAGGAGGGCAGATCCTCTCGAGAGCGATGTTGTCCGCATCGGAGGTGATGGATCAGAATCTCGCTGTTCGGGAGAAGCGTAGCGGTAATCGAGAATGGCTGAAGCCAGCTAGGAAAGGAAGCTGAAAGCGCCCTGGGTCAGAGCGGCCGGCACTGTGCAACCAGCCTGGGTAACCGGCCGTAAAATGACCGGCCTACAAGCGCTTCGCGCGGAAGCCGCCTTAAGGCAACTCGGGGAACCACTGTGGGCCTTTCTCGACCGCTGCGAACCGTCGTCGTGCTCGCCGACCGTCTCGACCATAAGGTCATGAGCGGGGGGAGAAATGGAGGCTAAAGGCTCTCGAGTTGAGTCAAGGTTCGTGCCGGACCGCTCCCTTACGGTCACGGCTCGGTTGCTGCGCTCGGCGCCGGGAGCCGAATCCTGGCCGTGGTGCCGCGGCCTTCTTCGCTCTCGATCTCGAAGTGGCCGCCGTGCTCGGTAACGATGCTGCGGGAGACAAATAGGCCCCAGTTGGTCGTCGCCACTCGCGCACCTTCCACCTGAAACGACGGGGCGAACAGCTTCTCGAGGCGCACCGCCGAGATGCCTCGCCCGTCATCGCGCACCTCCAGCACCAGTTCGCCGTTGTCGCGGTTGCTCGAGACCTCGATGGTCCCGTGACCGTCCATGGCCGCCGCAGCGTTGCGCAGCAGGTTTGAAAACACGGCGCTCAAGTGTTGCGGACGGCACCTCACCCGGGGCAGCGGATGGAAGTCGAGCTTAATGTCGGCCTTCGGCTTCAGCTCCTCGTCGAGGAACGTCACGGTATCGGTCCAGAGTTGGTTGAGGTCGACGATCTGCTCTTCGGCGCGGGCGAGGTTGGTGAGCAGCTTCATGCGGTCGACGGTTTCGCTGAGACGCCGGCATGACTCCCTGCAGGCAAGGGCGGCTTCGTCGAAGACCTCATCGAGCCTGTCCTTTCGCTTGCCGCGGTAGCGCTTATTCGCCTCGACAACAGTAGCGAGGCCGCTTGTCAACGCTCCCAGCGGCGAGTTCAACTCGTGAGCGAGCACGGCGGCGAAACGGGCCTGCGAGGCGGCGTTCCTCGACACCAGCAGCCGCCCCTGCGTCTCCCGCAGTTGCTCGAACGACTGCTCCGCCGCCAGCCGCGCACGGTAGGCCCTGACCCTCTGGTGATAGACAACCGCCGTCAGCCCGGTGCCGACCAAAACGGTTATCGCGATCACGACCAGCGCCAACGAGGCCGCCCCCATCGGATCGCCGAGGCCGCCCGTTGTCGCCAGCGTGCCCGCGTAGGTTGTAGTCATGGCGGCGCCCAGCGCCAGGATTTGCACGGGTCTTGCCGGCAGAACCGCGATGCCCATCAGAAGGATCAACGTCGCCGACCCGGTCAGGAAACCGCCGCGCACATCGTCGGAGAACGGGACGCCGTAGGAACCCCACAGGTCGAGCGCGGCCACGAGATAGAGCGTCACCAGCCCCAGCAAGCGGGCGTATCGCTGCGCGGGCGGCCAGAACGACAGTCCGAGCATCGTCGCGAACATGGCGATCGCCGCTATGCAGGACGGATGTGTGATGAACTCCAGCATCTCGGGGAGCTTCAGCACGACGATCAGGAACCAGAGGACCATCATCTGCAGGAAGACCGCGGAGATGAGGCGCAGCCCAATCACGGAGAGTCGCGCGAGCTGCGCTCGGAAGCGGGGGTCACCGCGCTCATCGCGAGGGATGAGAATCTCGCGCCAGGAGTATCGGTTGTGAGGCATGCGGTCCTCCTAGGTGTGCGTCTTCGGCCTGCAACTGAGTATGTAGCATTTTCTCTGCCGGGGTTTGGAGCGTAGCCGTGGACGTGCGCGGGCTTGCGCCCGCGCCCCGCGGATTCACATCCGCGGCTCAGTTGTGGCAGGTGGGCTGGTCCCGGGTCGACGCGTCAGTCGCTACAATCGACTCAACAAATACGGAGCTGTCCCGCCATGCAAATCTCTCGACGCCAAGCCCTGCAAAACCTGACCAGCTTCTTTCTGGCCTCACCCTTGCTCCAGGGGCAAGAGGGCCTGCCGCCGATCGACCCGCTGTTCGAGCCGATCCACGTCTTCGACTTCAAGAAACTCGCCAAAGAGAAGCTCGATCCTATCGCCTGGGGCTACATGGCCGAAGGCGGCAAAGACGAGGTGTCGCTCCGGGAGAACCGCACGGCGTTCAACCGCATCATCCTGCGGCCCCGCTGGCTGACCGACATTCACAAGATCGACCTCACGACCACGCTGTTCGGCAAGACCATGAAGTACCCCATCTACATCTGCCCGGCTGGCGGGAAGAACTGCTTCTATCCGGACGGGGAATTGGAGACGGCCAAGGGAGCGGTCGAAGCGGGCTCGTTCATGATGACGAACGGCGGCATCGACGACTTCGTCCGCGGCGGCAAGGGCCCCGAGGCCTGCTGGCACTACACCATCGGCGGGCAGTTTCGCACCGAGAACACGATGCTCAACTTCGTGGAGCGGCTCGATGACGCGGGCTACAGCGGCATCACGTTTACCGTCGACAACATGTTGGTGTCGCACCGCGAGCGCAGCATTCACAACAAGTTCGTACGCACGTGGTGTAACGAAGGCGGTATTCCGCGCGACGCGGACGGGAAAGTGATCTACCGGGCGACGGACCGCGACAAGATTTGGACCACCGGCGTCTACCCATCGCGTGCTTTCCCTACCGCGACCTGGGACACCGTCCGCCGGCTTCGCGATATGACCGACATGCCGATCATCATCAAAGGAGTCCTCACGGGCGAAGACACCGAGCTGTGCGTCAAGACCGGGATGTCGGCGGTGGTGGTGTCGAACCACGGCGCGCGGCAGATCGACCACACCGGCTCAACCATCGAAGCCCTGCCCGAGTGCGTGCAAGCTGCGGGCGGCAAGATCCCGGTGCTGATTGACGGGGGCTTTCGCAGAGGTACCGACATCTTGAAGGCGCTTGCCCTGGGCGCGACGGCGGTGGGCATCGCCCGGCCCTACCTGTGGGGGCTGACCACTTTCGGCTCGCGGGGCGTGGCGCGGGTGTTGGAGTTGCTTCGCGTCGAGCTGGCCCTCGATATGGGCATGAGCGGGGTCGCCAAGATCGCCGACATCGACCGCAAGTTGGTGCGGATTCGCAGTTAGCGACAGGCTTGGCGAGCCCGGCACCCAACTAGGCAAGAGGAGATGGGCCCAAGCGCAGGCCATGCGAACGCTCATTCAAGCGAAGATTCTGAACAGCGTCGAGGCTCTGGGGCGGCAGTTTCGCTCGAACGACCCGTTTCCCCACGTGGTGCTCGACGACTTTGTTGAGCCGGATTTCTTGAGGCAATTGCAGGACGAGTTTCCGGCGTTCGATCCGGCCCATGCGCTGAACGAGATGGGCGAAGTGGGAGGCAAGGCTTTCCGGCCCGATATGCCGCGGCTAGGCCCGGCCTACTGCCGTTTCGATGCCATGCTTCGCTCGCCGGAGTTCCGCCACTTCGTGAGCGGTCTCACCGGCATTCCGAAACTGCTCTATGACCGCGAGTATGTCGGCGGTGGCACGCACGAAAACCTCGAGGGCCAAGACCTGACGCCGCACGTGGATTTCAACTTCCATCCTCGGACGAACCGGCATCGGCGGCTGAACTTAATTCTGTTTCTCAACCCTGAATGGGAGGAAAGCTGGGGCGGGTCGCTCGAGCTACACCTCAATCCGTGGCTGCCCGCCGGGCAGAACCGCGTCAAGTCGGTTCTCCCAATCGAGAATCGAGGCGTGCTGTTTGAAACGTCCGAGCGCTCCTGGCACGGCTTCCCGGCCATCCGGTTTCCCGAGGGGCGCAAGGGGCTTTCGCGGCGCTCGATCGCCGTTTACTTCTACACGAAAGAACGGCCGGCGGAGGAGACGAAGCCCTCTCACGGTACGATCTACGTGCCGCAGCCCTTGCCGGATCATCTTCAGCCGGGTTACACGCTGCAGGACAAAGATGTGGTGGAACTGCGCAATCTGGTACAGCGCCGGGATACCCAGATCCAATTCCTGTATGAACGCGAGTTAAAGTTCTCCGAGACCCTGACAAAGGTGTTGGGATCGCCCGTCTACCGGCTGGCCGCGGCCGTCACCTGGCCGCTGCGAGCGATCAAGCGAAAGCTGACGGAGATGAGATGAGGAAGCCGCGGGCGTGAGCCAGATGGCACGCGCGCCTACCGGCGTGGCTCGGCCGTCAGCCGGTAGAGGCGCGCGTCCTCGCTTTCGCCCACCAACCTGAAGCCCCACTCCGCGGCGCGGCCGTAGTAGTCGGCTGCGCCGTACTCGGATTCGCGCACGAGTAGATAGCGCAAGCCGCGCTTCCTCAGTTCTTCGGCGGCCGCGCGGCGCAGGTTTGACGGCGGTTCGATCCGCGCTTCCCGAGCTTCATCGGCGAGCCTCTGCCAGGTGTTGCCGTCGACCGATCCCACGACGGCGAGCCTGACGGCGTTCTGATCGTCGGAACATTCGATCACAACACCGTCGATCTCCTCGGCCGCGCCGAAGTCGATCTCCAGAAACATCCCCGGAGCCATGCCCTGCCAACTCCGCCAGCGCGTGACGGCGAGGTTGTCAAAGGCCAGTTCGACTTCCCAGGGGTTAGGTTCGGCCATCAGCCGCCAGGTGTCTCGGCGGCGCAGTTCCTGCCCGCCAGCGAAGATCCGCACTTCTCCCACGCTCCAGGGCGTTCTCGTGTCCGTGCCCGTTTGCGCGACGCGCACCTTGCGCAGCTTCCTCGAAGAGAAACGGAAGGTGAACTGCCGCCGCGGCTGAATGGGCTCGAGAATCGGCATCCACAACAACTCGCGGATGCCGTGCCCAAACGCGGATTGATAGGCCACCAGCATTTCGCGGCTCGAATAGGCCTGTGGCGGTGCGTTGAAGGCGAAGACCCGCTCCCCCTCAGGTACGGTGGCTTCGATCATGCGCGTGATCGCGTAGCCCCCGAGGTGTTTCTGAAGATAGTCGCGCTCGGGTTCGAGCCGCAGGGAGGCGCGCCACGGAATCGCTTCCGGCAGCCGCCAGGTATGAGGCGCGGTGTAGAGGGAGACGATAGCGGGCCACGACAGCAGGGCGTGAACAACCACCACTAGCGGCACCACGACTTTCCACCGAGCAAGTCCAAACCCCATCGCGAGAGCCAAAAACGGAAGCGCCGGGATCAGAAAGCGCGGATTGCTATTGCCGAGCAGCGGCAGGGCGAAGACGACGGCCGTCAACAGAAGCCGCCGGACCATAGGATTCCCCAGGCCAAGCAGGGAAATCGGGGCCAGCAAGAACAGCGGTCCGAGCACGCCTTTGGGACCGCCCTCGACCGTGAGTTGCAATGGCGCCTCCCAGGCTGACTCCACGCCCTCCCATCGCTGCAGTCCTTCGATGTAGAGGCGTTCGAACGAGGCGTGCACATACGGATTGGGAAAGAGGCGGTTGAGAAACGGGGAGACCGGGTTGCCGACCGTGATCCAGTTCTTCGCCATCCACGGGACGATCAGCACTGCGGCGAAAACCGCGAGCACTGCCGCGCCACGTATCCACTCCGCCCGCCGGCGGTACAGTTTCCACGTCACAAAGCCCAGCGCGTAGAGAAGCCCGACCGCCGCGGTGTACTTGACGGCATAGCCGAAGCCGGCGAGCAGGCCGATGGCCGCCAGCAAGCGGCGACCCGTGTCGTGCTTCCAGACTTCCCGCTCCCAGACGTACAGCAGATAGACGACGTGAAACAGAACCGACGCCGCGGCGATGTCGTTGTACGCGCTCGTTCCGTCTATCCCAACCAGCGGGCTCAGAAAGACCAGCAGCGCCGCAAACACGCCTGCCTCGGGGAACCCGAAACGGCGAGCGAAACACAGCATCGACAGCGGCAGCGTGCATAGGAACGCAAAGTGCACCAACGCCGCGGCCGAGTGCCTGCCGAACGTATAGGCGACGAGGAAGAGCATCTCGAGGCCCTGCGACAGGTTGGCGTAGATGTTCGTGGTGATCCCCGGGAAGCCGCCGTCGCGGAAGTAGCGGCCCACCAGTTCCAGGTGGTAGGCGCTGCCGTCGGGGCTTGCTTCGGGCGCCATGGCGTGGAAGAAGTGCAGCGTCCCGTAGATCGCAAAGACTCCTCCGAAGAACCATGTCCCGGCGCGAGGGAGCGGAGGGAATTCATCGGCCCCGGATCGGTGTGGGCGCCGAACCAGCGCCCAGCCGATCGCGGCCACGCCGATGATCAGAAAAGTCAGTCAGTGGACCCAGCCGAAAGCCGCCGTCAAGAAGACCAGCAGGCTCAGCCCCGCCGAGCCCAGCACGAATGCAAACAGATGCCGCTCCTGCCGGTAGAGCGGAAGCTCGAAACATTCGAGCAAGAGCAAGCCGAGGGCCCAGCACGTAGCCACCGTCCAGCCCGCCCCGAAGAGAATGGCGATTGCGTCGAGCATGCGGAAAGAGCCCGTGGGCGCGGGCCGACTGGAAGATGTTTGAGCCCCCGACCGATCCGGGGATTAAGCGAGCCTCGTACTGCCGGAACAGATCAGTTCGGGGAACGGCCGCGGTCCGCCTCGTCGTGATCTTGAAACCCTCCGTGATATTGAAACACGGTCGTGGAAATGCGGCCGAGCTTCTTGCAGTCTCGCAAGAACGTTTGCACCGAGTCGCCGTTGCGAAACCGCAACGCCATTTTGAGAGCACGAAAGCGACCATCGAAATCGACGTCGAGGCGCTCAAACGGGAAGTCGGCGCCGGCTCGCGGCGTCATTTCGAGGCGATGCTCGCCGAGTTGCGGCGCGGTGGAGGCAATCTCAAACTTCTGCTCGACTTCCTTCCGTGTCAAGAAAAAGAGCGGCGGCAGCAAGCGCGCCAATTGCCGCATCGCATTGGCGCCTGCCAGGGGGATCTTCTCGAACTCCTCCAGGTCTCGGTCGACCAACCAGATCCATTCGCCGTTGCTGTAAAGCGAGACGTTCTCGTCGCCTTTGAGCTCGAGCTTCACGTAGTGCGGCTTCTGATAGAGCAAGGGACCCTGGAGTTGAATCTCTCCGTCAAGCTGTTCAAGGGTCTTGGTCTGGCGGATGCGGCAGGAAAAGGCTTCGAGCGAATCGGTTCTCTCCTGCAGCTTGTCCATGATTTCGACAGCAGTTTTTGTCTGCGCGGAAGCAGGTGCAACCGCGCCCACGGCGAGCGTCGCCCCCAGCAGAATGGCCACCGCGCGGCCGGGCGCTCGAATCAACCAGCGACAAGCGGCCGGCAGCAGAAACATCGAGAAGAACCAGCAAGCCCCCACGCCGACCGCAACCGCCGTTCCGAGCGACGAAACCACCGCCAGGCTGCATAGCGCCAGCGCCCCGAATCCAATCATCGTCGATACCGTCGTCAGCGTGATGATCGGGCCGATCTCGACTAATGCCTGCCGCACCCCGCCGGACCCGTGCCGGATCCTCGTCAAGATGTGGACTGCGTCATCGATGCCCACGCCGATGATAATCGCCGCGAATCCGATGGATTGGGGCAAGAGGCGAATATCGGCTGCCTGCAGCATGCCCACGGTCACCGGCAGGGCGGCTGCCAGTGGGAGCAGGACGACCAAAACCGCCGTCAGGCTGCGGAAGAAAAAGAGAACAATGCCGCCCACCAAGGCGGCGGCAATCCAACTGATGCGGGCAAAGTCGGCCAGCATTAGCTCGTTGACGCGCTGATAGATCTGTATCAAGCCCGAGACCTGCATCGATGTGCCGGCATTGTGCATACCCGGACCTTGCATAGCCGAGCCTAGCGTGGCCGCGCCCTGAGGCGTCGCGGCCTGTTCCAACGTGCGTGTGATGTGGAGCGTCATCGGCGCCGTCTCGCCAAGCTCGGAGGCCGCGGGGGCCACGTAGGTCTGCAGGCGATACCCGCCATCGGTGCGCGCGAAGTGCCGTTGCAATCTTGGCAGTGCACGGGGGTCGGCCGGCCCTTCACCAGCCACAACGCTCTCGATCCTATCGTAATAGGCATCGAGTTCAGGAGTCCGCCGGAATCGTAACTTTGTCAGCAACTGCTCGAAACGCGACCGGCCCTCTATCACTGCTGCGCGGGCGCTCGCCCATGCTCCCTGTTGCTCGTCAAGAGCAGAGGGATACGCCAGGTAAAGCGAAGGCGACTCGAACCCGGCGACTTCCCCGGTGGTTACCATCTCGGCAAGACGGACATCGAGCCGCCGTTGCTGCGACATGGCGCGCTCCAGATCCGGGGCTTGCACCGTGACCCAGGTCGTCGGGCCGAAAGGGTCCCCATAGCTCTTTGAGATTTCCGCCGCGACATCCAGCGAGTGCAGGTTGTCGGGAAACAGTTGCCGAATGTTGTCGTCGAATCGGAAGGCCACCGCCAACGGGAGGCTTACCAGCAGGACGGGAACAGCAATCATAAGCGCTCGCAGGGGGCGGGAACCCGCGAAGTGGAACAGCCCAGGCGGAATCCATCGCACGTGAAGCCCTCCGCCGGTTTTGGCTAGTGGCCCGGCGAGCACCCTGGCCAGCGCGGGAAACAGAAGCAGCGTCACGGCCAGAGTCACCATCAGACCGACCGCGGTCAGCGCCCCGAACTGCGTGAGCCCCCGATTCTCGGTGAACAACAGGGCCAGGAAGGCAACAGCAGTGGTTGTAGCGCCGATCACCACGGGAGGTCCCGCGTCGGTCAGGGTGTGATTGACGGCGGCCTCGACGCCGTTCTTCGAGGCGAACTGGGCGAAGCGCGCTGTCAGGTGCAAACCGAAGTCCAGCCCCAAGCCCACCACGACCGCGGCGAAGCCGATGGTGAGGAAGTGAATCGGATTGAAGAAGAAGCGAGCCACGATAAAGATACCCACTTGCGAGACCAGCAACGGGAGAAAGCAGAGCAACGCAGCCCTGAACTGTCCGAAAGCCAGCCACACCACGACGAACAGCAGGCCGGCGGCGACCACGCTGATCACGCCCATATCGCGCAGCAGAACCTGCGTGCTCTCGGCCGTAATGACGTGAACACCCGTCATGCGGTGCTCGATCGCCTGCGCCCCGTCGTGTTTCGCCTTGAGCTCGTTGATGGCGGCATCGAGGCGATCGACCAGGTCGATGCAGTATGCACCTTCCTCGCCCGATCCCGCGGGTTGAAGCAGGAGGAGGCGTGCCCCTCCCTCTGGTGCGTCCAGGTAACCGGTGGCGACCGAGAGCCGCACCTTCCCGATGCGCGGCTCCTGATATCGCACCAACAACCCTCGCAGGTTGAGGACATCTGCGATGACCTGCCGCCTGACTACCGGGTCATCTACGGCGATCAAGCGATTGCGCGTCCTCAACAACTCGCGCCGCATGCCTCGCTCCTCGAACCGCGAGATGAAGTCTTGCAGCACCGCCGGTTCGGAATTCAGCAAAGCGGCGCGTAGCCCCATCCTGAACTCTTCCGATCCCCCGCGGGCAAACGGCTGATAGTCGAGATAGCGGATGTCGTCCCACGCTTCGAGGGTTTCCGCCAGACGGTCGGTAAACTCATTCACCACCGCCATGCTCGTCTCGCCGTAGCGAAGCTCGATGACCAGACGATTCGCTTCGCCGAACAGAGCGCTGTTTTCGCGGTAGCTCAGCGCCAGCGGGTCTTCGTAAGGCATAACTCTCGACGCATCCGCTTCGACCCGCAGCCCCTGGAGAAACCAGGGCGCGCACACCAACATCACGACCGCGTCTCCGATTAACACACGGTAGTGGCGATAGCCAAAGCGAGCCAGCGACGCGAACAAAGGAGTGAAAGAACTCAAGAAGACTCCATCGTCGGCAGGTAGCGGATCTCCTAACACCGCGGGTCCCAAAGCTGGTGCGGATCCGGGTCCGGCGTGCGACGCCAAATCTCGTCAACATCCGGTCGGATAAGGGTCTTCGCGTAAACGCCCCGATACGCCACTCGGAAAGAGTAGCACGGAGAAAGCGCCGGTCTAGGGAAGCCGCCGGCCCGTCTGGATTCGGAGCCCCACTCGTCCGAGTAGAGTCAAAACGGAGCTAGACGGCGGCGAAGTACCAGTTGCGCTGGATCACCTCCAGCGACAACTCGAACAGGGCCGACAGCGCCTCCGAGCTGAGGATCTCGCTCTTCGGACCGTCGCGAAAGATGGTTCCTTCTTTCAGCAGCACCACCCTTTCGATCTCGGGGATGATGTCGGGCAGATCGTGCGTCACCAGGATCACGCTCACACCGCCCTGCGCAATCTTGCGAAACATGAGCCGCAGTTCGTGCACTGCCCGCAGGTCGAGGCTGGCCGTCGGCTCGTCGAGAATCAACGCCTTGGGCTCATGCACTAGGGCGCGGGCGATCACGACCCGGCGTCCCTCCCCCGACGACATCTCCGACATGTCGTGCTCGGCCAGATGAGTGATCTCGAGCCGCTCGAGGATCTCGTCGGCTTTGCGGCGCATCGAGCGCGTGACGTGGTTGTGCGGCCAGATCTCGGTGCTGCTGAAGAATCCCGAGAGCACCGCCTCGCGTCCCGAGATCGGCCGGGTACACATCTCGACCCAATCGGGCGACACGATCCCGAGCTGCGGCCGCAAGTGGAAGATGTTCCAGCGGTCTTTGCCGAGGATTTTGAGCGAAGAATCGGGCTCCGTTTGCAGCGGATGGCACTCGCGCGTGATCGTCTTGATGAGCGTCGACTTGCCGCAGCCGTTCGGCCCGACGATCGCCACGTGCTCGCCGAGCGCAATTGAGAGCGAGATGGAGTCAAGCGCCCGCGTGCGCCCTCGCATGACACTAACGTTGCGGAACTCGATGAGGGAAGGGGGGACTGGGGCCATTGGCTGTCTGGGGAGCACCGTCTCGAGACAGTGGGCAGGAGGGTCATCGTATCAAAGTGCGGCTGGCGACGGCTGTGCAGTGGTTGTGTCAACGCCCAATAGAAATGTCCCCCTCGGTAGTTCGATAGAAGTGTCCCCTTGTGTTTCTTGTTCGTAGGAGAGATATCGTCGTCGTCGGGGCGGTGGAACTGTGGGAATCGCGTAGCGATTCCCAAGGGGCGGTGGGAAGGGTGGAAAACCATCCACCGCTCCTCGAACCCGGTACTGCTGCCTCGAGAGATTTTCCACGCTTTCCATCCGACCCGGCATTTCCACAGCCCTCTTATGTATTCGCAGCCCGTTTTTTCCGTAACACAGCTCGCCGCCAGGGGTGGTCCGCCGCCGGCTTGCGCCCGCCCCCCGGACGCTGCTGTGGTGCTGGCTTCGTCCGCAGCTGTGGCATCGGCGTGGCGATCACGTCGTGCTCGATCTCGTGCCCGTCAAACCTCACCTGCAAGCTCTCATCGCGCCACTGTTGGACCGTCACCCGTGCCCCCGCCCCCACGCCCTGGTTGCGTTTCGGCTTCAACTGCAAACAACGATTCTCGAAACGCACCACCCGGTCGTTGCTCACCACCCGTTCGTACTCGCAACAGAACACCCCTCGCAGCTCGGTGCCGCGGGGGAGCGCCTGGTGAAAGTCCGCTGCCGCCGCCGGCTCACAGGCGAAGCGCTCGTTGTGCTCGGCCAGGTACTCCTCGTCGAGATAACGGTTCGCCGCCTCGTACTCGACGATCCCGCGCAGCCGCATCTTCTTGATCAGGCGGTCTTGGTGCGTGCCGTGATGGCGCTCCACTCGGCCCTTGGCTTGCGGCGAGGAAGCCGCCATGATCGTAATGCCGAGCTTGGCACACATGCGCCCGAACTGCGTCTCGGGCTTGATGCCTGCCAGCGCTTCCCGCGACGTCGGCTGGCGCTGGTAGACGTTTTTCCAGTCGCAGTACAACGCCTTGGGAACGCCGTGTTGACGTACCCAGGCTGCGAGCAGATCGGCCGCGGCCCAGGTCGTTTCCTGGTCCGAGAAACGGCACAGCGCCACACCGGTCGCGTCATCGACGAAGTTCATCAGACAGGCTTTCGGACCGCGTTCTTCCAGCCAGTGGTGGTGCGAACCGTCGAGTTGAATCAGCTCGCCGAAGTGCGCTTTGCGTTGGCGCCGGGTGCGATGCGGTTGGCGCTTGCGACGGCGGCTCCACAGACCCGCGGCGAGCATCCAGCGCCGCAGTGTTTCGCGCGGCACTTCCAGGCCGTGGTCGGCTGCCAGATGTTCCGACGCCAGCGTCGGCCCGAAGCGCTCGTGCCCCTCGCCCGCATAGTTCTCGCGCACCAACTCGAGAACCTGCTGGCGTCGCTTCTGATCGGCTCGGTTCGAAGCACGGCCGACGTTACCGTGCACCAAAGCCTTGGCCCCGCCCGCACGGTAACGCTTCTTCAGACGCTTCGCATGGCGGTAGCTGACCTCCAGCAGCTCGGCGGCTTCGGTCAACTTCAGTTCCCCTCGTTTCACTCGGCTCAGCACTTCGCCGCGCCTCAACTCCTTGGCACTCATCCATGTCCTTCCCACTCTCGGCTCCTCCTTCGGAGCCTCAGAGTAGGGGACATTTCTATTGGGCGCTCAAGGGGACATTATCATTGGGCTTCAACACGGCTGTGCCGTGGTTGGTTTCCGACGCCCTTACAAGGGTGGTTTCCTTTGGCGCGTGGCAGCGAAAATCCGCAGATCTCAAAACCGAGACCCGCGCTACGGGCTTTCTTGGCTCTCTAGTGCCTTCCGAGGCGTATGAGGGATCGTGCCGGACCGCTCCCTGACGGTCACGGCTCGGTTCTTGGGGTAAATCGCTTCGTCCTTACTCCTTGCGAATCAGGAGCCGTCATACATAATGTAGTTGTGAGTGGCGGCATATTGGCTGGGCAAAATACCGATTGGAAAAGGCTTCGGGCCATCACGGAAGCCGAGATCCGTGCGGGAATTGAAGCGGATCCCGACGCACAGCCGACGGACGAAGAGTTCTGGAAAGACGCGAAGGTCGTCAGGCCGAAGGAGTAGACTGGGACCATGAATCAGCCGAGTCAGCATCACCTCCAGATGACCCGCCGGCAACTGTTCGGCCGCACCCGCACCGGCATCGGCGTCGCTGCTCTGGCCTCTCTACTACGTTCGGACCTCTCCGGCGCCACGGTGGACCCCAACGACCGGCCGATCAATCCAAACACCGGAGGCCTTGCCGATCTGCCGCATTTCGCACCCAAGGCCAACCGGGTGATCTTCCTGCATCAGTCCGGCGCGCCGTCGCAGATCGACCTGTTCGACCGCAAGCCCATGCTCAAGAAGTTTCATGGACAGGAGCTGCCCGACTCCATCCGCCGGGGCCAGCGCATCACCGGCATGACCTCGGGACAGGATTCGCTGCCCGTCGCCTCGTCACTGTTCGATTTCAAGCAGCATGGCGAGACCGGCACATGGCTGAGCGAGTTGATCCCGCACCACGGCAAGATCGTCGACGATATCGCGCTCATCAAAACGGTTCACACCGACGCGATCAATCACGACCCGGCCATCACCTTCATCCAAAGCGGCAGCCAGCAGCCCGGACGCCCGAGCATGGGCGCGTGGCTCAGCTACGGCCTGGGCAGCGAGAACCAGGACCTGCCCGCCTACGTCGTGCTTGTCTCGCAGAAAAGTTCGCTCAACAACGCCCAGCCGCTGTTCTCCCGCCTGTGGGGACCTGGCTTCTTGCCGTCGCGCTATCAAGGCGTGCGGTTCCGCTCGAGCGGCGACCCGGTGCTCTACCTCACCGACCCCCCGGGCGTGACCAAGAAGACGCGCCGCCGCATGCTCGACAGCCTCGCGCAACTCAACCGCATGAAGGCCGACGACTTCGGCGACCCCGAGATCGACACCCGCATCACGCAGTACGAGATGGCCTACCGCATGCAGACCTCGGTCCCCGGCCTGATGGACCTATCCGACGAGCCCGAGCACATCTTCGACCTCTATGGGCCCGACTCCCGCAAGCCCGGCACCTACGCCGCGAACTGTTTGTTGGCGCGCCGGCTGGCCGAGCGCGACGTGCGCTTCATCCAGCTCTACCATCGTGGCTGGGACCAGCACAACGATCTGCCGCGCGACATCGCCCTGCAGTGCAAGTCGACCGACCGAGCCTCGGCGGCGCTGGTGCTCGACCTCAAGCAGCGCGGCCTGCTGAAAGATACGCTGGTGGTCTGGGGAGGCGAGTTCGGCCGCACCGTCTATTGTCAGGGCGAGCTCACCGAGACCAATTACGGCCGCGACCACCATCCCCGCTGCTTCTCGATGTGGATGGCCGGCGGCGGCATCAAGCCCGGCATCAGCTTCGGCGAGACGGACGACTACTGCTACAACATCGTCAAAGACCCGGTCCACATCCACGACTTGCAGGCCACCATCCTGCACGTGCTGGGCGTCGACCACAAGAAGCTCACTTTCAAGTACCAGGGCCGCCACTTCCGCCTGACCGACGTCCACGGGAACTTGATCGAAGCGGTCTTGGCATAGAGCGCGCTCGTTTTATCTGAGCGATATCGCCGGTTCGGGATGAAGGCCGAGCCATGCTTGCGTAGGTTGGACGGCACGGCGAACGCCTCCCGGCGGCACGCCGAACACCCGCTTGAACGCCCGGCAGAACGCCGCCTCGGATTGGTAACCGAGCCGGCCACCAGCGAAAGGAGAACGAACTCATGAACCACTCCCCCATTCTCGTTATCGGTGCCACTGGAAAGACCGGTCGCCGAATCGTCCAGCGTCTCTCAGAGAAAGGCCACGCCCTGCGGAAGGGATCGCGGCAATCTGATCCGCCGTTCGACTGGGGCGCTCAGAGCACCTGGGACGCCGTGCTCGATGGCGTTGCGGCGGCGTACATCAGCTATGCCCCCGACCTCGCCATCCCGGGGGCGACGGACGCCATCCGCGCCTTCGTCGGGCGAGCCGTAGAGCACGGGGTCCGGCGCTTGGTTCTCTTGTCCGGTCGCGGAGAAGAGGAGGCGCAGCAGTGCGAGCGCATCATCCAGCGTGCGGACATCGAATGGACCGTCGTTCGCGCCAGTTGGTTCTGCCAGAACTTCTCCGAAGGTGCGTTTCTCGACATGGTGCTGGCAGGCGAGATCGCGCTGCCGGCCGGGGAGGTCGGGGAGCCGTTCGTCGACGCGGACGACATCGCGGATGTCGCAGTCGCCGCGCTCACCGAAGACGGCCATGACGGCCAGGTCTACGAGCTCACCGGGCCCCGACTCCTCACGTTCGCCGAGGCAGTGGACGAGATCGCCCGCGCCACCGGGCGCCCGATCCGATATGTCCAGATCCCGCCCGAGGCCTTCGCGGCCGGGGTGGCTGAGGCAGGCCTGCCGGAGGACATCGCGTGGCTGTTGGACTACCTGTTTGCCACCGTCCTCGACGGTCGCAACGCCTCGCTCGGAGACGGCGTGCGGAAAGCGCTCGGCCGCGAGCCTCGCGACTTCACCGACTACGCGCGCGAGACCGCCGCCGCCGGCGTTTGGCAGGGCCAACGATGAAGGAGTTCCTGGACATCCTGACCTTCGCCGCGGTGCTGGGCTGCGGCCTGGTTGCGGGAATCTTCTTCGCCTTCTCTACTTTCGTGATGCGAACCCTCGGCCGGCTGCCGGCAAACCAGGGAATCGCTGCCATGAAGGCCATCAACGTCACGGTACTCAACCCCTGGTTCTTCCTCGCGTTCTTTGGAACGGGAGCGGTCTGTCTCTCGGTCGCGTTTCTCGCTTTCGGGAGTGCGGCCGGCACACACCGGGCCTACCTGCTCGCCGCGTGCGCCCTCTATTTGCTTGGGTGCCTTCTCGTGACGGTGGCGTTCAACGTGCCACTGAACAATCGGCTGGCGTCGGCCGAGTCCGACAGCATGGGCCCCCACAGCATGGCCCCCGAGGCGCTGTGGGCCCACTACCTCTCACGTTGGACTCTCTGGAATCACGTCAGGACCGCCGCGTCACTGGCCGCGGCGGGGCTCTTCGCCATGGCCCTCTGTGGTGGACTCATCGGCGGCTGATTCCTGACGTGAACGCTCAACATGACCGTGACGCTCTTTGGCTAAGTAGTGTGTTTCGCCAATACGGTTGCATTCGCTTTGCCAAGTAGGGGCGGGCCCCTGTGCCCGCCCGCCGAGGGGCTGTGAAAGAATACGAGGAGTCCAAGGCTGAGCCCTCCGGAAGGCTGCGGCAACTCATAGTGCAAGTTGAGGCAGCCGGCTACGCAACCGAGCCGCGGGTGGGAACCCGCGGTTCCCCGTGGGCGCAACGCGGATGCATCCTACCACGCCACCAAGCCCCGGCAGGGGGCGTTTGAGTCTTACCTGCTTCCCAACACCCGATCGTTGCGGGCGTCGAAGGCAGGCGCCCTAAGCCAACCCCATCGACTCGGTGTCAGGGACAAGAACCTCAAACGCCCCTGCCGGGGCTGGAGATCGTTTCAGGGCCTTGACCCACCGCTCGAGCGGTGGGCTACTTTCAAACGCCCCGTACCAGGGCTCGGTGGCGTGGTAGCATGCATGCGCGTTGCGCCGAGAGAAATCGGACTCCCGTAGGCGCATGGTGGTCGAAGCCGGTCGACCTCAGGCGCTCGATCCGACCGCGGGCCTTTCGGGCCGGCGCATCACCTTCCGTTTTGAGGATGGCGATGCTTATGAGGTCGACCTGGTCGACTACCACTAGAAGAGAAAGGAGCAACAGCCATGCCCATGAAGAACCCACCCCATCCAGGCCGTTCGATCAAGGACGCGTGTTTGGATCCGCTCCGGCTGAGCGTGACTGAAGGTGCGAAGGTCTTGGGCGTCACGCGGCACACGCTCTCGCGCGTGATCAACGGCCAGTCCGGAATCTCTCCGGACATGGCGATCCGCTTGGAAAAGGCCGGATGGTCCAACGCCGATCATTGGCTACGCCTGCAAACAGCCTACGAGCTGGCCCAAGCGCGCAAGCACCAGGATCAGATCAAGGTCGAGCGCTACGAGCCGCAGCCGGCGGCGTAAGTCCGACGTGTAACCTCCAGGCGCTCGATCCGGCCGAGGGCCTTTCGGGCTGTCAAGTCGCAGGATCCGCCTGGCGCTTTGCGCCACCCCAACCTGGGGGCCACAGAATGTGGCCGTCTGAAGCGCTTTTCAAAGGTGCAGATCGCAGGGCTTGCTGCCGCAGCCGTGTCGATCGACTCACTTGCAGCAGGGGGACCGGAGAGTCCACAGGTTCGGGCCACTCCTCCAGTTTCCGTTGGTCTGTGACGATACTGGCCAATAATCGCCACACGTGCCATTATAGAAGGGTACCAGCAAGGAGGTGTCCCATGGCCCGATCGATCAACCTATCTCTGACCGACGAGCTGCGGGCGTTCCTCGATCAGAACTCCGGCGATGGAACCCTGTTCTCGACTCCGAGTGAGTTCGTGCGCGACCTGATCCGCGAGAAGAAGGACCGGCAGGACGCCGCCGCGCTGCGCCAGTCAGTGCTTGAAGGCTATGCCGACGTACGAGACGGCCGTACACACGAATACACTGGCGATCTTCGCGCCATGCTCGACACGTTCCGAGCTGAACGCGCGGGTCCATGACCGGTATCCACCTCACAGATCGAGATCTTTCGGACATCGACGAGATAGAGCGCTACTCGGTCAAACGTTGGGGTCAACGCGTCGCCGACCAGTACCTGACCGATCTGGGTGAAGCCCTTGGGCGCCTCGGAGAAGACCTCTCGCTGTTCAAGGGGCGCCTGGATTACACGGGACGTCTTCGCTTCTACAGGGTCCGCGAGCACGTGATCGTTGGTGATGTGATCGGTGGGGTCGGTTTCGTCCTGACGGTGTGGCACGGCAGCATGGATTTCATTGATCGCCTTCCAAGGCTCGAGCCTGAGTTGCTGGACGAGGCGGAACTCATGGCGCGCCAGATCGAAGCGGAAGACAAGCAAGACGGACCGGGCCGATGAGTGATAGCCCGCGGCCGAAGCACGCTACAAAGCGCGCGATGCCTAGATTTCGGCTGAGCAGTCGTGCCGAGTCCGACCTTGCCGAGATTGCTGATTACACGATTGAAACCTTCGGACTCGAGCAAGCCCGTCGCTATATAGACGGACTGGAAGCCTGCCGACCAGTCGGAACCGTTGATCGTTCACGCTCAGGAGAGCCGGGTTGTAGCCGCATTCAGGCGGCTTGGTTTGGATTAGGCCAGCCGTTTACGGCTGGTGGAACACCCATCACCACCCCGTCAGGCCGGTTTAGCGGCCTTCTCGGGTTCGGCTTCAGCCAGACGGAGGGTGTACGGCTTAGGCTGAAGCCATCACCAAGGAAGGCCCCTCGAAGGGGCCTGGCTCTTTCTTTTTGAGCACGGCACCAGGCGTCAAACGCCTGGCCTATGGGCAACCCAAGGCCCGTCAACGGGCCTCATGCGTCAAACGAAGAATCGCGAGACGGCAAGGCAGGCGCCCTGCGCAACATCCCGTAGCGTCAAGTAGATAGCTCCCTGTTCATCGTTCGCATTCTGCATAAGAGCATGGATTTCCAGAGACATTTGTGAGCGATTGACGGCTTGCAAAACAACCGTCTGGAGCACCAACGCCCGGGTGGGACTGATTGATTCTATTGCTGTCAACTGATTCTCGCCGCGCTGCGAGGTCTCGGTCGCGCATCCGGCAACACGTTGCCATAACTACTGAATCAAAAGGCTGTCATCGGCCTCCACCGAATGCTCAGTGGTCGTAACTGAGGCTGTCCCGGTTGTTTCTCGATTTGTTGAAGCCCAATGATAATGTCCCCTTGAGCGCCCAATAGAAATGTCCCCTACTCTGAGGCTCCGAAGGAGGAGCCGAGAGTGGGAAGGACATGGATGAGTGCCAAGGAGTTGAGGCGCGGCGAAGTGCTGAGCCGAGTGAAACGAGGGGAACTGAAGTTGACCGAAGCCGCCGAGCTGCTGGAGGTCAGCTACCGCCATGCGAAGCGTCTGAAGAAGCGTTACCGTGCGGGCGGGGCCAAGGCTTTGGTGCACGGTAACGTCGGCCGTGCTTCGAACCGAGCCGATCAGAAGCGACGCCAGCAGGTTCTCGAGTTGGTGCGCGAGAACTATGCGGGCGAGGGGCACGAGCGCTTCGGGCCGACGCTGGCGTCGGAACATCTGGCAGCCGACCACGGCCTGGAAGTGCCGCGCGAAACACTGCGGCGCTGGATGCTCGCCGCGAGTCTGTGGAGCCGCCGTCGCAAGCGCCAACCGCATCGCACCCGGCGCCAACGCAAAGCGCACTTCGGCGAGCTGATTCAACTCGACGGTTCGCACCACCACTGGCTGGAAGAACGCGGCCCGAAAGCCTGTCTGATGAACTTCGTCGATGACGCGACCGGTGTGGCGCTGTGCCGTTTCTCGGACCAGGAAACGACCTGGGCCGCGGCCGATCTGCTCGCAGCCTGGGTGCGTCAACACGGCGTTCCCAAGGCGTTGTACTGCGACTGTAAAAACGTCTACCAGCGCCAGCCGACGTCGCGGGAAGCGCTGGCAGGCATCAAGCCCGAGACGCAGTTCGGGCGCATGTGTGCCAAGCTCGGCATTACGATCATGGCGGCTTCCTCGCCGCAAGCCAAGGGCCGAGTGGAGCGCCATCACGGCACGCACCAAGACCGCCTGATCAAGAAGATGCGGCTGCGCGGGATCGTCGAGTACGAGGCGGCGAACCGTTATCTCGACGAGGAGTACCTGGCCGAGCACAACGAGCGCTTCGCCTGTGAGCCGGCGGCGGCAGCGGACTTTCACCAGGCGCTCCCCCGCGGCACCGAGCTGCGAGGGGTGTTCTGTTGCGAGTACGAACGCGTGGTGAGCAACGACCGGGTGGTGCGTTTCGAGAATCGTTGTTTGCAGTTGAAGCCGAAACGCAACCAGGGCGTGGGGGCGGGGGCACGGGTGACGGTCCAACAGTGGCGCGATGAGAGCTTGCAGGTGAGGTTTGACGGGCACGAGATCGAGCACGACGTGATCGTCACGCCGACGCCACAGCTGCGGACGAAACCAGCACCACAGCAGCGTCCGGAGGGCGGGCGCAAGCCGGCGGCGGACCACCCCTGGCGGCGAGCTGTGTTACGGAAAAAACGGGCTGCGAATACATAAGAGGGCTGTGGAAATGCCGGGTCGGATGGAAAGCGTGGAAAATCTCTCGAGGCAGCAGTACCGGGTTCGAGGAGCGGTGGATGGTTTTCCACCCTTCCCACCGCCCCTTGGAAATCGCTACGCGATTCCCACAGTTCCACAGCCCCGACGACGACGATATCTCTCCTACGAACAAGAAACACAAGGGGACACTTCTATCGAGCTACCGAGGGGGACATTTCTATTGGGCGTTGACAAGGTTGTTTCTCGATTTTGACATCGCGGCCGCAATGTGGCATGCTGATCCCGTGCCACGCATCGCTCGCGTGGTCGCGGTCGGCGCACCGCACCACGTCACGCAGCGGGGGAACAACCGCCAGCAAGTCTTCTTCTCCAACAGCCAGCGACGCACTTATCTCACGCTGCTCGCTGAACACGCCACGCGTCACCATCTGCGCATCCTGGGCTACTGCCTAATGCCCAACCACGTGCATGTGGTGGTCATCCCAGAGCGTCTCGACTCGATGGCTAGGGCCTTCGGACGCGCTCACAACTCCTACAGCCGCTACTTCAACCAGGTGCGGCAAGGTACGGGGCACCTGTGGCAGAACCGCTTTTACTCGGCGCCGCTGGGCCACCGGCACCTGGTCTCGGCTCTGGCCTACGTCGACCTGAATCCGGTGCGAGCCGGTCTGGTCGAGCGGGGGACGGACTTCGCATGGTCGAGTGCGCGGGCGCATGTCACGGGACGTGACGCAACAGGTCTCTTGGACCTGGATCGGTGGAGAGAGATCAGTCCGCTGGGTGATTGGGACGGGGTGTTGCACGAGGGGTCGGCCTTCGACGCGGGCTGGATGGAGCAGTTACGAGCCGCCACCCGCGCCGGTAAGCCGTTGGGAAGTAAAGAGTTCATTGCGGAGCTGGCGGCCAAGGCGGGCACCGACCTTCAGCTACGGTCTGTTGACCGGCCGAGGAAACAGGAGGTGGCTCAGACCACTACGGTGGGAAGTCGAGCGTCATAATTGAGGCTGTCCCGATTCTTCCCCCGTCGTGTCGATCGAGCGAAACAGCAACCGGATCTCCTCGACATTGAGCACCCAGTACCAGGTACCAGGTTGTGGCAAAACAAACTCGCATAGGGTCGCCAGCGTAATATGTTTTGAGACCAAAGGTCTATTGGCATGATGACGAATTGGGGGGAGAATCACAGCAGACCGGAGTTAACAGGGCCACCCAGAATGCGGGAAACCCAGCATAAGCAGCCACAGTGAAGGAGCAGACAATGCTGATCGACACAGTAAGACCTGAGGCCGAGATGAGCCAGGTTCGTGAAGAGCCGCCAGAAACTGAACAGACTCAGCCAAAATCGAGGAGCCGGTTGAACTTCCTCAGCGGCTTATTTGCAGGTGCGGCGATCTCTTCGCTGGTTCCGTGGAGCGCCCTCAACGATGTGACACCCAGTGGTCGTTTAGGAATACTGGCGCTGCTCTGCGCGGCTTTCGTGTCATTTCGTCTTCTGACAAGCAACCGACTGGTGAAGGAGATCATGGCGCTGGTCTTTGTCGCCGGCGGGGGTTTCTTGATGTCCGCGGGGCCACATTTCGCAGCCATGGAGCTGCACTTGCCGCTCGTTTTTGTAGGGGCGATGTCATTCTTGTGTGGCATCACGCTTTTACTTCGGGAACGGAGCGTGGCGATGCGGGTGGACCGTGAGCAGAGTATCAAACGGTTCGGCGAGGCGGCAGACAGGTCCGCTATCAGGCGACGCGAGGTAACGGATTGGCTCGAATCGCCGGTGCTTTTCAGCGATAATGATGTGACTTTGGGTTCCGACAGATCTGAGGATGAACTTCGCCAGACGGTTAACATTAGCGCTCTGGCTCGTGCCGTAGGAATCAAAGAACGCTTTCACCCGCCTTCCGGCAGCGGCGAGACGGTTCTTGCCGATGTGGAGGTAGTGGACCTCACGCCGAACTCACGGCAGCTTGCGGGGCGGAATACCTAGAGTGTCAGTTGTCATCTCACTTTCAATGCTTCTTGTTCTTGTCATTGGCCGTCTCGTCTGGAGATGGCAGCCCGGCCAACTCGCAGGAATCATCCGGGAGAACGATTTTGCTGCGGACGGGCTTGAGGTGTACGAGGCCTTGGAGAAGGGAGGCGTCAGATACGCGATCCGAACTCCGGCAAACAAGAAGTTGGATCGGGAGATTGCCAAAGTCCTGTTGCGGCCGCCCGGGCAGCCCACTTCTATTGACTCCCGCATATTATTATGACACTTTTTGATAGTTTGGAGCATCTATATATGTATGGGCAACCCCAAAGGTGTGAAGCGGGATTTCAAGGCGCTGGAGAAGCGCCGTTTCGAAGCGATGCGGCTGTTCGACCAAGGCCACAATCAGTCCGAGACGGCGAGACGACTGAAAGTCGCTCGCCAAACCGTCAGTGAGTGGCGGCGGCAATACCGCGAGCAGGGGGCGGCCGGACTCCGCCAGGCCGGGCGCGCCGGACGCAAGCCGCTCCTCGATGCCGCACAACGCGAACGCCTGACGTCGCTGCTGCTGGAAGGCCCGGAAGCCCACGGCTTCCCAACGCCCCTGTGGAGCTGTCCGCGGGTGGCTCGGCTGATCGGAGACGAGTTCGGGGTCGCATACCACGAAGGCCACGTCTGGAAGATCCTGCGAGCGCTCGACTGGAGCCCGCAACGCCCGGTCGGAAAGGCGCGCGAGCGCAACGAAGAGCGGATCCGCACCTGGAAGCGCAAGACCTGGACGCGCATTAAAAAAAAGCCCAAAACGAAGGCCGCACGCTCGTCTTCATCGACGAAAGCGGATTGAGTCAGAAGCCGCATCGCTGCCGCACCTGGGCGCCACGTGGCCAAACACCGGTGCTGCAGTTTAACTTCAATTGGGAGAAGCTTTCCGTCTCGGCGGGGCTGACGCTGCGTAACTTCTACTTTCGGCTCTATCCCGGTGCGATCGGCAAAGAGCAAGTGATCGACTTTCTCAAGGCGTTGGTACGTCATATCGATCGGCCGCTGCTGATCGTCTGGGACCGGCTGCCGGCGCACCGTAGCCGCCTGGTGCAAGAGTTCATCGAACTCTCCGAAGGCCACATCGCAACCGAGTACTTGCCACCCTATGCGCCGGAGTTGAATCCGGTGGAATACATCTGGGCTTACTGGAAGCAGCACGAGTTGCCGAACGTCTGTCCGAAGGACTACGGCGAGCTGAACGAGCGGGCCAGCAAGGCACTCCGCCGCAGGCGCCGCAAACCGCGTTTGATCACGGCCTTCTGGAAACAGTCTTCTCTTTGCTTCGAGTGACGGGATATTATGCGGGACTCAATAGTACGGCCGGGTCAGGCCCGCGAATGGATTGCTCACTTGTACCGTGTCCAGCAGCTGAGAGTCGTTGAGATCCTCTGTATACAAGACGCTTGCTCCGGCCTGTTGCGCAGCGGCGACGATAGCGCCATCCCAGTAGGAGAGTTGGTAGCGCTCGCTCAGCTCGACGCCGATCTTCACCAGCGGCGCGTCGATCTCCACGATCGGGAAGGCTTCGAACTGTTCGATCCACTCGAGGGCCTCATCAGACGAGAGCGTCTTCGCCGTCTTGCGAGTCACCGTGACGTAGAACTCCTGGAGAACCTGCGCCGACAAGGCGAAGTCTTCTTGCTCGATCAAGTCCAGCGCCCGCTTTCGTTTCGGTTCGTCCTCACCGCCGCCGGTTGCGGCGTAAACCAGGATGTTTGTGTCGAGGAAGCAATCAACGCTCATGCAACTCGGCCCGGCTCCATGTCTTCGGCCCCAGCCGCGCGGGCGATCTCTCGCTCAGTTCGCGGATCCGCCCTCGGGCATTGCGCGCGCGATCTTCCCGTTCGGCGATTTGAGCGAGGAAGTCGCGAACCAGGCTGTTGACGGAACCGTTCCTCGCCGCCGCATACTTTCGGGCCGCCGCAAGAACCGACTCGTCGACAGCCAGAGTGATGTTCTTCATATCACACAGTATATGTGTAACTGTGGACCTTTGTCGAGACAGTCAAGTGCGGGCGTTTGGTGAGACCGCGAAAGAAGGGGCAGGTCGCCGTCGTCCGGGTTTCCGCCCGCTGCGACTACGCAGTCGGCAGCGGCCCATAGCGCTCGACATGAATCTGATTCTCCCGCCTGCGCGTGCGGGCGATGTCGTAGGAATTCTGCATCCGCATGAGCGTCTCCATATTGACGCCGAATGCTTTCTCGAACCGCAGCGCCATATCGCCGGAAAGGTCCGAATTCCCGTTCAGCAGGCTCGAAAGCGCCGGCCGCGATACGCCTAGAATTCGCGCCCCTGCTGTGACGGAGATGCCGTGGGCCTCGATGATCTCGGTTCTCAGGAAACGGCCCGGATGAACAGGGTTCAGCATCCGCATGGGTTTCGCGTCAGGGGTAGTCTTCATAGTCGACGTCCTGAATCTCGCCGTCCTCGATCCGGAACGTCAACCGCCAGTTGCGGGTCACATGTAGGCCCCACACGCCCTTGCGATTGCCGGGGAACTGATGGGCTTTCCACAAGGGAAATGCGTGCAAGTCCTCCGCGTCGTTCATGTCTTGCAGGAAGGTCAGCATCGCTCGAAGCTTGTCCACCGACTCGGCCGGAAGGGCTTAGCGTCGTCGTATAGGTAGAGCTTCCTCAAGCCCTTGTGGGCGAAGCTCCAGATCGTCACCGATCGTATTGTAGCCTGTAACCTTACACTTATCAAGCAGGCGGCTAGGTCGCGTGTAACCCTTCCCTCGCTTCGGGTTAGTAATGGCGCGAGTTCCAGGAAATGACCGCACACCGCGTCAATGCCCCCAATGCGGCGCTGAGATTCCCGCCGACGCCCCGTACCTCGTCTGCGCCTGGGCTACAACTCCGAAGCGGCGTTCAGCTAAGCCTTCAAGCGCACCATCGGGGCGATCTCGTCAGAGCAGTATCGCGCCGCTCTCAACGAGCTCGCCGGGCCCGATCTCGCGAACCTGCTCACCGACCTGTCAGCTCAGAACAAGAGCGAGAACGTCGCCGAATACTCCACGTTGTGAAGCCGGCCCGAGGCCCCGGCCAGATCGAAGGGCTTTCCGGTCACGTGGTCCCGGACATCCAGCCGCAAGCCGAAGATCGGATTCAGCTTGAACTTCAATCCGCCGCCGAAGTTGTAGCCGAACTTGTTCTGCCCGCCCCCGGACAACGACGATAACCCCGGCGGGAAGAACACCGACACACCCACGCCGCCGGTGCCGAACGGTCGCACGGGACTGCCGTCCGGCGTGGCGTGCACCACGAAATTGTAATAGACGTTCTGGACCGTCATGCTATCGGCAGGGCCGCCGCCGAAGCTCAGTCCGCTGTCTTGGTAGGAGTAGCTGAATTCCTGACCGAAGAAGTATCCCGTGTTCAGCGCCAGGCGCGCGCCGATGCGAATCCCGTTGTCGAGTGTGACGGCCGTCTGCCCCGCTTCGAAACTCGTGATCGACCCGATGCCGCGGTCCGAGAAGTTAGACCGTCCGACGCTGATACCAATCTCGGCGGACTGCGCCGCCGCGGTGGCTACCGTCCCCAGTGACAACGTGGCGAGAATCGCGAATCGTCGCATCAATCGAACTCCCTCCCGCGCCGCGGGGTTTCACGGGCCCGCGTCACACTGCTGGGACGAGCGGGACCCGATTCACGTTGCCGGCGCTGTGAGGTATTGCACAAACTCGATGACGTGGCCATCGGGATCGCGGCAAAACACCTGATCCATTCCGAGCGCCTGATTGCTGCCCTCTTCAAACTCGACGCCCCCGTCGCTGAGCCGCTGCCGGACCGCCTTCGCATCGCCGACTTCCAGCGCCATGTGGTCTTTGCGTCCGATGCGGCCGTGGGCCTCGCGCGCGTCATCCTCTACCTTGATCAAGTGAAGCTGCCGGTCGCCCAGTGCATACCAGGCTCCCGAGAAGTTGAAGCCCGGCCGGGGAATCTCTTCGAGCCCCAGCACCTCCCCGAAGAAGCGCTTCGAAGCATCGAGGTCGCAAATGGCGAACGAGACGTGATGCAGTCTGACAAGGTCGATCATGGTGGCAGCTCACCGGTGGCTGGAGATTGCATACAGAATAGCGTGCCCGGAGCGGCAATGCAGCGCGGCAATGAAAGGCCGGCCCTGAAACGTGGGGGCACGGCATGCCGTGCCCGCGCCGCGAAACATCGCTGGCGGCTGCTCGGCGCCGCGATCCGTCCGTAAGCCGGCGGGAGTCTGTGGCGCGGACGCTTGCCCGCGCGCGTGGATTTACATTCGCGGCACTGCTGTGGCCGTTATACTCAACACACGGAGTACCACAGGTGAAAACGTTCATGTCGCCCGCGCCTTGGGTCTTAGCGTTGCTATCGCTGCTCCTCGCGATTCCGGCGTCGGCCGACTCCTCGGCCGGTGCCATCCAGGTCATCCGGCAGCACGAGGGCTTTCTGTTCCAAGAGGGTGACCAGCGCGTCCTCTTCTATCAACTGAAACCCAAATCGATCGACGGCAAGTTCGAGCGGTCGAACTACATCCACCCGCTCTACGACCTCGACGGCGGCGTCCTCACCGAGGACTTTCCCGCCGACCACCTGCACCAACGCGGCGTCTTCTGGGCCTGGCATCAAGTCTTCGTCGGCGAAAAACGAATCCAGGACCAGTGGACAAACGACAACTCGATCTGGGACGTGCGCAAGACCGAAGTCCTGCGCGGCGGGGACCGCTCGGCCTCGCTCCGCGTGACGCTCGATTGGAAGTCGCCCCTGTGGCTCGACTCCCACGGAGAACAAAAACCCTTTGCGGAAGAAACGACTACCGTTCGCGTCCACCGCGCCGAGGGTGACCTTCGCAAGATCGACTTCGAGATCCGGCTGCTTGCTCTCGAAGAGAAGGTCAGCATCGGCGGGTCGGAAGACGTGAAGGGCTACGGCGGGTTCTCGCCGCGCATCCGCCTGCCCGAGGACATTCGCTTCACAGGTCGCGGCGGGCCGGTGACGCCGGAGAACACGTCCGTCGAAGCAGGTCCGTGGGTCGATTTTACGGGCTCGTTCGATTCGTCGGGCTCTCCGAGCGGCCTGGCCGTGCTTTGCCACCCGTCGCTGCCGGGATTCCCGCAGCGCTGGATCTTGCGGGCCGCCCGCAGCATGCAGAACCCTGTGTATCCGGGCCGCGAGGTGGTCCCGTTGCCGCGAGACAAGCCGCTCGTTCTGCGCTATCGCTTGATCCTGCACCGGGGCGAGTTGAGCCGCGCGCGCCTCGATGAGCTGCAGGCCGAGTACGCGGCGTACGCCCAGTGACGGTGAGGGCTGCAGAACGATGTACCGCCTTGCCTGCCTCCTCTGCCTCGCCGCCGTCACGGCCGCGCTCGCGCCAAGCGCCGAACAGGCTGACGCCCCCGAAGGGCCAAAGCAACCAATCCCCTTCAGCCACAAGGTCCACGTCGGGATGGGTCTCAAGTGTCTCGACTGCCACGCCATGAAGGACCCCGGCTTCGCGGCCGGCTACCCGAAGGAGGCGACCTGCATGGCCTGCCATGCTGCGGTAAAGGCGGACAGCCCACACATCCGCAGGCTGGCGGAGTATGAAAA
The DNA here is from genome assembly GCA_965261065.1 of Bryobacterales bacterium. Classification (GTDB taxonomy): domain Bacteria; phylum Acidobacteriota; class Terriglobia; order Bryobacterales; family UBA6623; genus JAKZVK01. Next base: position 3,281,546 of record OZ253444.1, read on the forward strand.
GAAGAACGAGGCGGTGCCGTGGATCAAGGTCTACCGCGTCCCCGACTACGTCTACTTCTCACACGCCTTTCACCACCAGGACGCAGGTGTCGCCTGCGGCACGTGTCACGGCCCGGTCGCCGAGCGCGACGTGATCGCGCAAGAGAAGCCCGTCACGATGGCCGCTTGCATGAGCTGCCACGACAAGACCGGCGCCCCGAACGAGTGCGACCTCTGCCACGACACGTTCTAGGCCGAACCCAGAGTCAGGCCTTGCACTTTCCCCGGCGGGGGGCTCGCGAAGAGACGGCTGGCCAATGCGCCGGCGATGAAGGTCGTCAGGCAGCCGATTGGGGCGTACCAGTACATGTTGACCGCCGTGGCCAGACCGACCGCGCAGATCGTCGCGAAGCCGATCAACCCCCCGGCGGTCGCTCCCGGCGCGTTGGCGCGCCGCAGTAGGATCCCCAACAGAAACACGCCGAGCAGCACGCCTCCGAAGAAGCCCGATAGGGTCTTCGAGATGATGGCGATGACGCCGATCTGGCCAACAACAAAGGCCAGTGCCGTGGCAGCCGCTCCCCAGCACAGGGTGAGGACGCGGGAGACCAGAACCTCGCGGCGGTCGGTCTCGCGGCTCAATGCGTCGCTCGGCGCGTCCGCTGCGCTACCCGAGCCGAAGCGGCGGTAGAAGTCGATGACGCAGGCGGCGCTGAGGCTGTTGACCCCGCTGCTGATCGACGACATGGTGGCCGCGAACAGTCCCGCGATCACCAGGCCCGAGACGCCGGCCGGCAGCTCTTGCACGATGAAATGCGGGAACCATTGGTCGGCTTCAATCCCGGCGGGGAGCCGTTCGGGGAAGTGCCGGTAGAAGCCGAACACCGCCAGCCCGATCGCAGCCAGCGAGGCGATCACCAGAGGAGTGACGCACACCTGAAAGACCATGCCGCGTTGGATCTGATCGATATCGCGCGCGGTGAGGTAGCGTTGGATCACGACCTGGTCGACGCCGTAGGAGATCAGGATCAGGAACGTGCCCCCGATCAGCACGGCGGGCGTGGTGATTGCTTCCCAACCCCCCTCGAAGTTCAACAGGCGATTGTGGCCCTCGGCGCCCGCCGTCCTCCAGATGGCTCCGAAGCCGCCCGGCACGGCGCGTATCGACGTGGCCAGGACGACGACGATGGCGCCCGTGAAGACGAAGAACTGGACCACGTCCGTCCAGATGACGGCTCGCATGCCCCCCAGTGCGGAGTAGATCGTCGTGAGCCCACCGATCAGCGAGACGCACGCCCAGAAGGGCAACTCGGTCGCGGCGGCCAGAGCAAGGCTGGTCGCGTACAGGGCCGTCGCCATCCAACCGAGGCGCACGCAGATGAAGAGCAGGCTGCAACCGGCCCGCAGCGGGAGGTTGAAGCGTTTCTCGAGGTACTCGTAGGCCGAAATCAGCTCCAAGCGGTGGAAGAAGCGAACAAACAAGTAGAGCGCCAGGGGCAGCACCCAAAAGAAAGCAAGAGTCTGCAAGTCGATCACGAGGTCATGGGCCACGACGTAGCCAGGGGCGCCGAGAAAGCTGATGGCCGAGAAGTCGGTGGCGATGACGCTCAGGACCATCGGGAACCAACCCATGGAGCGGCCGGCCAGGAAGAAATCACGCGAGCTTTTCTGCCGCGAGGTGAAGAGGCTTCCCAAGGCCGTGACGCCCAGGAGGTAGGCGATCAGAATGGCGTAGTCGATCGAGGTGAAGCCTTGCATGGCGAGTCGCGGCGAGAGACGGCCCCGTTGTACCACAAGACGCTTGTATGGGTGACGGTCGTTGTGAGCAGCCTAGTGAACCCGGGCTCCTGCGGCTGCGTGAGGACCGGATCCTCGCCTGCGGACGCTTCCGAACCGTGGCAGGATTTGGCAGGATATGGCGTGCTTTTGCGCGAGTTCCTAATGATTCTTTATGTTCTTCACTCATGGGTCACCCCGGGCGACGCCGGTGCGGATCAGTGACCGGAATTCGGGATTGGGGTGTTCCACTTGTTGTGCCTATTCGGGCGACGCGTCGCCGCCATCTTTCTCTCGCTTCTAGTGGAAGGGTCAATGGGGGAGTGCGGGCGTTTCGTGAGGCCACGAAAGAAGGATGGCCACGGCCTTCGGCGACACCGGCCCACAATCAGCGGGCTCGGCGTGTCGTGGGAAGTGCGCGGCGTCGCATCCGCCAGGCGCTAGCGGAGGGCAGGGGAGGATTTTCTCCCTTCGTACCTTTGTTGGTGGGAACCGGATAGGCCGACACCTATCCGCCGATGAGCGCTATGTAGTTAGTTTTGCAGGACTTAATCCTGCTCGTGGTCCGGGAACTCTTCGTGCCACTTCTGGCCAGGCCGATTAACTGGAGCGGGCAGCGATCCGAAACCCCGTCCAACCCAGGTATCCGGCTACTGCGACGGCGACCACGCTACCCAATGACGGGACGCCCCAGCCACCGACACTGAAATCCCACCCCACAGGCACCCGTACGAGATGGGCCTCGGCCCTCCACCAGTCTAAGGCTGAGGAGCTCTGAACTCGAAGATCCCCCATGACAAATACCCCTTCTCGCCGCCCTCGACCCAGTACCGCAGGCCCTCCTTCATCCGCTCGATGTACTCGCGGCTTACTGCTCCTTCAAGCTCGTTGCTGCGCGTCTCAGTTTCCTCGAGGACGCGTGCATAGTGCGTGACAAGATGCGGCGTCAGTTCATCGAAGCCGACTTCTTTGAGTCCCGCTTGCTCGGCGGCCTCCCGATAGAACCCCTGAGAACCCAAGCTTTGCAGATGAATCCGGCCCAGTATCGGCTGCAACACACCCTCCGGACAGTCGTCCGCCTGCATCGGGTCCGTGAACACGAACTGCCCACTCGGCTTAAGCACCCGTGCGACCTCCTCGATCACCTGTGTGCGGTCGCCGCTGTGCAGTATGGCGTCCTGTGACCACACGGCGTCAAACGTATTGTCGGGATACCGGATTTCCTGGAAGCTACCTGCAACGACCTCCACCCGGTGGTCGAGGCCTTGCTCTTTGTTCAAGCGCCGCGCCGTCTCATTCTCCACATCGCTGAGATTCAGTGCCGAGACACGGCAACCATACGAACGCGCCAGAAAACGAGCCGCGCCGCCATAGCCGGACCCGATATCCAGCACCCGCATTCTCTCGTCCGGGTTCTCCAGCCGCAAAGCGATTCGCTCGACCGTCCGCCGACTGGCGTCGAAGATCGAATCCTCCTGCGACTCATAGAGCCCGATGTGAATATCCTCGCCGCCCCAAATCGTCGAATAGAAACCATCGGCGTCATCGCTGTTGTAGTATCCTCGCGCCGTCTGTGCCACGTCCGATGCTTCCGTCGCCACTACGCCTTCCTTTCCGGGTGGTACATTTTCTCGGCGATGTGAACGAAGAAGTCAGGGTCCTTGTCGCGATACGTCTCCTGAAAATCTCCATAGGTCGCGACCCGTTGGAAACCCACCTCACGCATCAGCCGCTGCATGTATTTCTTGCGTAGCGGATACATGTTCAAGTGGTATAGGGAGCCGTCTGGGAATCTGTACTCAAACCGCGCCAGCCCTTCATCCACATGGGTCGGCTGAACCGACACGTCTTCGCCGCAGTAGTAGTAGATGTGCTTGCTGTCATAGCCGTGGTCCATGATGGCGTCGTAGTTGCGCTGATCGAGGATCAGCACGCCGTCGTGCCGCAGCGCCGAATAGAACTCCGCAAGCGCTTTGCGCCGGTCGTTCTCCGAAAACAGGTGGGTGAATGAATTCCCCAAGCACACCACGGCATCGAAGCGCCCGTGAATATCGCGATTCAGCCAACGCCAATCGGCTCGAGTGGTGCTCAGCACGTGCCCCCGACTCTTGCCGTTCTCGAACGCCTTGTAGAGCATCTGCGCGCTGCCGTCCGCGCTGACGACGTCGAAACCCGCTTCAATCAGCCGAACCGAGTGATAGCCCGTGCCGGCGGCCACATCGAGCACCTTGCGTGCTCCTCTTTTTTTGAGTTGATCGATGAAAAACTGCCCCTCTGCTTCGGCCCGTGCTCGCCAGTCGATCAGTTCGTCCCACTTCTCGACGAACCCGCGAATGTATTCCTCCTCGTAGTGGCCGGTCTCTCTGACCTTGAGTGGTTGTTTCCCGAAGTCTTGTTCTGGCAATTCGATTCTGTGCGTCTGGCTATTGACCAAAAGATCCTCCTTCACCTTCGTCTGAAGCAGTGCGCGGGTCCCGGGGCGGGGGCGTTGAAAGCCGTACTAATAACCACCTCGCCCCCGAAGCTGCATTCAGGAACAACAGGTGGTTGAGCGCGCTGCTCCTCTATTGGAGCATGTTGCGTGCCCTACGCTCAAGCGGGCAATAAGAAAAGCATAACTGTTCTAGACACCACGGCGCCGTACCGGGGAGGGTGGAATGCGCTCGCGGCCCGGGTGATCCAGTGCTAGAAGCGGTGCTCGCCTCCCGGAGACGGCGACCTTTATACCAGCCCCGAGAGGCAGTGAACCTTCGAGACATGGCAGCAACCGGCCTCTTGATTTTGGTGTCCTCGGCCTTGTAAACGACACCCATCCCGCCCTCACCGAGCTTCTCGGTGATGCGGTAGTGCGAGATTGTGGTGCCTATCAAGCGTCGACCATGACCTCAGCGAATTGTACCGCCGGATTGCTGGCGAGAACAACCGATGTCATGAACAGACAGGTTTTTTTCGTCCGGTCCGTTGCCCCACGGCAGTTCGAGACCTCTCTGGATGGGCTCCGCACTGCCTCGTTGGTGTCCGAGAGGGAGGTGATTAGAGCGTCGGCGACGCGTAGCGCCTATCGCCGGCCGCGGACGAGCACCGTGGCGCCTTTGCGGCGGCGGGCGGTCTGGGCGTCGTAGGTCATGACGATCTTCTCGATGGCTCGGTTGCCACCCTGGAGATCGATTGCACGGGTCCACTGTCCGGCCCGAACCACGCTCCGCAGCTGGACGTCTTGTACATCACCGTTCGCGAAATGGATCTTCATGTCGTGGAACTGGATGGCTCGGCCCGTGGCGCCGAACCGTACTGCTTCGAAGCTGCCCTTCTTGACGCCGACCCTCAACGTGTCCCGGTCGGTGCGGTCGCTGACATGAAGGTTACCCAGCTTGACCCAGCTGTCCCTGTTGTCGGCCAGCCCCGTGGTCGCCGCGACGAGCAACGAGAAGAGTAGCGCGGGGAGGAGGAATCTTATCATCTCTTCATCTCCAAGAAGGTTCAGCCCGCATTTTCAATTTGATGTTTGACATCCCGATCTTCCAGCGGCCTTGAGCGTCTTTATTCATAGGGGCTAGCGCCCGATGAGGACGCCATGGAGGCCAACACCCAATGGGTGAAAAACAAACCAAGCCATTCCAGCTAAGTTTCAATGGACTTCTCAAAGTCGATTTCCAGGGATCGCACGTCACTTCCGACGGTGGCCTGATTTTGGTTCGCTAACTGGACGAACGGCTCGGTCTCGGAGAACTGATTGACGAGCATCTCAGCGACTCCCGGCAAGGCACAAACAAGCAGTTCACGCTCGCTGATCTGTTGCGGCAGTCGGTTTACAGCCGACTCGCCGGCTACGAGGACCTCAACGACGCCGAGCGGGTTTCGATCGATCCGACGTTTCGGCTGATCGGTTCGCAGAAGATCTGGGATCGCGGTGCGGCCTTGACCTCGACGCTGCACGGCTTCGAGACGGAGATGCTGGCGAGCGAAGAGAACCTGCTGGGGCTGATGGCGCTGAACCGAGAGCTGATCGGGCAAGCGGAAGCGTTCGACGACGCCGAGCAGGTCGTTCTGGACCTGGACTCCACCGAGAGTCCGGTCCATGGCCAACAGGAAGGCAGTGCCTACAACGGACACTTCGAGTCGGTCTGCTACCACCCGTTGCTTTTGTTCAACGGTCATGGTGATTGCCTCGCTGCCAAGCTGCGTCCAGGCAACGTGCACAGCGCCGAGGACTGGGATGAGCTCTTGTTGCCGGAGATCGAGCGCCAACAGGCTGCGGGCAAGCAGGTCGCCTTCCGGGGCGATGCGGCCTTTGCGAAGCCGGAAGTTTATGAGGCTTCGGAGGAACGCGGAGTACAGTACGCCATTCGCATTCCGGCCAACAAGAGCTTGGAGCTGGAGATCGAAGACATCCTGTTTCGCCCGCCGGGAAGGCCTTCCCGCAAGCCCTTGGTGCGCTACAAGAGTTTTCGCTATCAGGCGGAGAGTTGGTCGCAGGCGAGGCGGATCGTCGCTAAGGTCGAGCATCACCAGGGCGAGCTGTTCCCGCGCGTCGGATTCATCGTGACGAGCATGAGCTTGCCGAGCCGCTCGGTGGTGCGCTTCTACAACAAGCGCGGCACGGCGGAACAGTGGATCAAGGAAGGCAAGCAGGCGACGCACTGGACGCGATTGTCGTGCCATCGATTTCGGGCCAACGAAGTGCGGTTGCAACTGAGCGTGCTGGCCTACAACCTGGGCAATCTTTGGCGGCGGCTGGGGCTTCCGCAGCGAATCAAGAGTTGGTCGCTGACGAGCTTGCAACACAGGTTGATGAAGACCGGCGGTCGGCTGGTCAAGCACGCGCGGTATTACTGGCTCTTATTGGCGGAGGGACATCTGAACCGGCGGCTGTTCGGCGACATGCTGCACAAGATCTGGGCGCTGCCGCTGCCGAGTGAGTAGCATTGCCGGAGTGAGGATCAACAGCTTTTGGCTCCAAAAGGTTTCGCAAGGAGCAGTGTCGGCCGGAGCGCCGTTCAAGCCGCTCAATCAACGACTGTGAGCGGTCGAACCAGCTCTGGCGACTACCAGCAGAGGTGATGTGCAGGGTTCAGCGTGAAAGGACGTGCTGTTCGGAGCGGAGCGGGTGTATACTGTGGCCGTGCCAGGGCCAAAATGGAAATCCTGGTTCAGATGATCGCTTCGACCCTCAATGCCTGCCCCAGACAGATCGCCTTGGCAGTCCTGGCACGTGTAGGATAGCCGACCACCGGCTGCGATGCAGAGGTTTTCGCACTGCTGCCATGTTGGGTAGCCGGCGAGAACAACGGATCGCACTCGCTCCGCCTATATCCCCGCTAGTCACCTGATGGGACTCCGTTTGGGTTCAGTCGGCGACCCGTTCCAGAGACTCCGACGGCTGATTCCTCAACGCGAAATTGCTGCGCACGCGATGGTGTTGCATCGGGCTGAAGTCAGGGATACGGATGGTGGGCGGTTTCGAGCTCGAAGAGCCGCAGCTTGAGCCGGCGGTAGAATTCGGCGTCGAGGCGCTTCTTCAAATCAAAGTTGTAGACACGGGTGCGGCTGAATTCGCGGTGGTTGTTGTCGTAGACGTGCAATTCAAGGTGGTAGGGGTTGGACGACCAGACAGAGTCGATGTCGCGGTCGAGCCGCCATTCGCGCGTGTCCTTGTTGTTCTCGGTCGAGTAGTATACGACCTCGTCCGTAAAGATGAGCTTTCCTTCGCACCCACCCAGGCCGTGCAAGTGCTTGACGGGAACTTCGTATCGCGCGTCCGCCGGCGCTTCGAATAAACGGTTCGTCACCGGCCGGCCGATTTTTTCGCTGATGCTTTGGAACAACCCGTCCGTCAGCTCGCCGGAGGTGATCTGGAAGCGGTACTGCTTGTCGCGGCCGAGCTGCCAGCCGACGTCCTGATAGGTGAGCAGTACGAACTCGGTCGCGCTGAGACGGTCAAAGTGCTGGATGTCTTGGTACGCCCAACGGTGGCTGTTCTTTGACTTCTTGGCTTGGAATTCGATGGCGTCGCCGGCGATGAGCAGTGTGCCTTGGCTGTCGGACGCGAGCGTTTTCTTGTGGATCACCTCAAGCGTTGTTTCGGCGGACGCGGGCAGCGCTATCGCGAGAGCAACCATTGCGGCCAGTAACTTCATGCAACCTCCTCGGGGCGGAATCCACTGAACCCCTTCCCCTTCGGCATCCCATGGCTGCGCCAGAGGTAGTAGACGACGGGAAAGATGACGAGAACGGTGAAGCCGGACGTCACGATGCCGCCGACCAGCGGCGTCGCGATCCGTTTCATCACGTCGGCGCCGGCGCCGGTGCTCCACATGATGGGCAGCAAGCCAATCACGTCCGTGGCGACCGTCATCAAGATGGGGCGCACCCGCTGCACCGAGCCGGCGAAGATCGCCTGGACCAGCCCGTCGCGGTCTTCGAGCCGCCCACGAGCTTTGAAGTCGCGATAGGACAGGTCGAGGTAGAGCAGCAACACGATCGCCGTTTCGGCGTAGAGACCCGCCAGCGCGATGATGCCCACCCAGACGGCCACGCTGAGGTTGTAGTTGAGCGCACTAAGCAGCCACACCGAACCGATCAAGGCGAAGGGCACGCCCAGCAGCACAAGGGTCGTCTCGACCAGCGACTTGGTGTTGAGGTAGAGGATCACGAAAACCAGCAACAGCGTGACGGTAATCACGTACATCAACCGCCGCTCGGCGCGCTGCATGTATTCGTACTGGCCGCTCCAAGCGATGGTGTAGCCGGGCGTGACTTCAACTTGCTCGGCTACGGCCTGGCGCGCTCGTTCGACATAGGTGCCGATGTCGATGTTGCGAATATCGACGTAGACCCAGGCGTTCGGCTTGGCGTTCTCGCTCTTGATGCTGGGCGGGCCGACCGTGTACTTGAGGCTCGCGAGTTGACCCAATGGGATTTGATGGCCGCTGGGTGTGGGGACGAGCACAGAGCGTAGGGAGGGCAGGTCGTCCCGCAGTTCGCGCGCATAGCGCAGGTTTACAGGGTAGCGTTCGAGTCCCTCGACGGTGGTGGTGATGTTCATCCCGCCGATCGCGGACTGGATCACTTCCTGCACCTGGCCGACCGTCAGTCCGTAGCGGGCGATGGCGGTGCGGTCGATCTTGAAGTCGAGGTAGTTGCCGCCCATGACGCGTTCGGCATAGACGCTGAGGGTGCCCGGCACGTCGCGCAGGACACTCTCCACTTCTTTGCCCAGGCGTTCGAGTTCGGCCAGGTCGGGGCCCGCGATCTTGATGCCGACGGGTGTCTTGATGCCGGTGGAAAGCATGTCGATGCGGGTCTTGATGGGCATCGTCCAGGCGTTGGTGAGGCCGGGAATCTGTAGGGCGGCGTTCATCTCGTCGGTGAGTTTGTCGGGCGTCATGCCTTCGCGCCATTCGCTCTCGGGCTTGAGCATGATGGTGGTCTCGATCATCGAGAGGGGCGCGGGGTCGGTGGCGGTTTCCGCGCGGCCGATCTTGCCGAAAACGTGATGGACTTCGGGGAAAGTCTTGATGATCTTGTCGGTTTGCTGCAGGATCTCGCGCGCCTTGGTGATCGAGATGCCAGGCAGCGTGATCGGCATATAGAGCAGGTCGCCCTCCCACAACGGCGGCATGAACTCGGAACCGAGCCGCGAAAAGGGAATCCACGTGACCGCCAGCGCGAGAATCAGCACCACGAGCACGGGCCAGCGCAGCCGGAAAACGATCTCCAGTATGGGGCGATAGAGGAAGATCAATAAGCGATTGACGGGGTTGCGCTTCTCGGGCAGAATCCGGCCGCGCACCCAGTAGCCGACCAGCACCGGCACGAGCGTCACCGCCAGAAAAGCGGCGGCGGCCATGGCGTAGGTCTTGGTGAACGCCAGCGGCTTGAAGAGACGGCCTTCCTGCGCCTCGAGGGTGAAGACCGGCATGAAAGAGACCGTGATCACCAGCAGCGAAAAGAACAGTGATGGGCCGACCTCTTTCGACGAATCGGCGATGATCTGCCAATGCGGCTTGCGGCCTCTGTCGCGCTCGAGGTGTTTGTGGGCGTTCTCAACCATCACAATGCCGGCGTCGACCATCGTGCCGATCGCGACGGCGATGCCACCGAGCGACATGATGTTGATGTTGAGGCCTTGCACGTGGATCGCGATGAACGCCATCAGCACGCCTACCGGCAAGGTCATGATCGCGACCAGCCCGCTGCGGAAATGCGCCAGGAAGAGAATGCAGACCAGCGCCACAATCAGGAATTGCTGCGTCAGCGCCGACTTGAGGCTGTCGACCGAGCGCTCGATCAGCCCCGAGCGGTCATAGGCGACTTGGATCTCGACCCCCTCGGGCAGGCCGGGCTTGACTTCCTCGAGCTTGGCCTTGACGTCGTTGATGACCTGCAGGGTGTCGGCGCCGTAGCGGACGACGACGATGCCGCCAACCGTCTCGCCTTCGCCGTTCCAGTCGGCCAGGCCGCGGCGCATCTCGGGGCCCAGGCCGACGCGCGCAACGTCACGCAGGAGGATCGGCGTACCGCGTTCGTCGACACCTAGCGCGATCTGGCGAATGTCATCGAGGCTTTCGATGTAGCCGAGGCCGCGGATCATGAACTCTTTCTCCGCCACCTCGAGCAGCCGTCCGCCGACGTCGGTGTTGCTCATGCGGACGGCGTCGCGGATCTTTGAGATGGAGATGTTGTACGCCCGCAGGCGATTGGGGTCGACAGTGATTTGATATTGCCGGACGAATCCGCCGATCGAGGCCACCTCGGCGACGCCGGGGACGCTCGTCAGCTCGTACTTGAGAAACCAGTCTTGGATGGAACGCAGCTCGCTCAAGTCGTGACGGTCGGATTGGAGCGCGTACATAAAGGCCCAGCCGACGCCGGTAGCGTCGGGGCCGAGGGTTGTGGTGACGCCGGGCGGGAGCCGGTCCGAGATGTAGTTGAGGTATTCGAGGACCCGGCTGCGGGCCCAGTACATGTCCGTGCCATCTTCGAAGATGATGTAGACGAACGAGAACCCGAAGAAGGAGTAGCCGCGGACGACCTTGGCGTAGGGCACGGCCAGCATCTGCGTTGTCAGCGGGTAGGTGACCTGATCTTCGACGATGCGCGGGGCTTGGCCGGGGTAGTCGGTGTAGATGATGACCTGTACGTCGGAGAGGTCGGGGATGGCGTCAAGGGGCGTGTTCGACAACGAGTACACGCCACCGGCGACCACAGCCAGTGTCGCCAAGATGACGAGGAACCGGTTGTCGATCGACCATTCTATGAGCTTGGTCAGCATGGTTGGTGGCTTGCTTCAAATAGATCTGGGCAGCCGCGGGCACGGCATGCCGTGCCCCTACGTTTCGGGCCTGTCTCCCAGCAACTGGCTGATGGCCGCCTTGAGGTTGCTCTCGGAATCGATCAGGAACTGGGACGAGGTGACGATCACTTCGCCCGCCTTGAGGCCGCTACGGATCTCCTGGTAGCCGCCGCCCTCCGGCCCCAACGTCACCTCCTGCGGTTCGAAAACACCGCGCGCTTTCTGAACGACGACGACCGCGCGCGCGCCGCTGTGCAGTACCGCCTCTTGCGGAACCTTCACGGCGCCGCTAACGGCCGGCGGGCGGAACAGGACGTCGGCGTACATCATGGGGCGCAGCTTGCCGTCTTTGTTGTCGATCTCGACGAAGGCTTTGAGCGTGCGGGTCTTCGGATCCACGGCGGTGTCGAACAGCACGACGCGGCCGCGCCACACACGTCCAGGGAAGGAGCGCACCTCGATCCGCGCGCCCATGCCTTCGTGCACATGGCGCAGGTCGTCTTCATACAGCTCGACCTCGGCCCACAACCTCGCGTGGCCGGCCAGCTTGAGAACCGTCATGCCGGGCGTGAGGCGCATCCCTTCGAGCGAGTCGCCCATCTTGGCTACGATGAAGCCCGACGTTGGAGCGAAGACGGGAACCGTGCGGCCGGCCTGGCGGGTCTCTTCCAGCCGGTGGATGCGATCTTCGGTTACGTCCCAATACCGCAGCCGCTCCCTTGCGGCCTGGAGCAGCGACCGCGCGCGCTCAACGGCTTCGGGATAGGCGGAGCCGGAAAGGCGCTCCACGTAGTCAAGCGCGGCCAGATATTCCCGCTGGGCCGCGACCAACTCGGGACTGTAGACCTCGAGCAGGACGTCGCCTTGGGTGATGTGCTCGCCGATGTTGTGGACGTAGGCTTTCTCGATCCACCCTTCAAACTTCGTGTTGACCGAGACGACGCCCGCTTCGTTGTGGCTGAGCATGCCGACGGTGCGAATTTCGATTGGGATTGTTCCTCTTTCCGCCACCGTCGTGCGCACCGCGAAGTTCTGAAGGAAGTTGGGGTCGACACGGACGCCGCCGGCCGCGACTTGCGCATCTTCGTAGACCGGCACGAGATCCATGCCCATGGGCGACTTGCCGGGCTTGTCGGAGGTGTAGTTAGGGTCCATCGGGGCACGCCAGTACCGGACCTTTCGTTCCGCCTTCAAACCCGTGGCGTCCGGTTGCAAGGTTTGTGGTTCCGTGGGGGGTTCGGAGGACGCGGCCAAGGGGTTTCGTATGGGGGTGAGGCGCATAGAGCAAATCGGGCAGTTGCCCGGCTCCTCGCGAACGATGTGCGGATGCATGGCGCAGGTCCACAGACTTGTTTCCGCCCGGGAGCCGTCGAACGAGCCGACAACTTCACCATGCGTTCGTCCGACCAAGTGATCCGCCCAGATCCACCCGGCGGGGTGCCAGATCACCAACACCGGTAGGACGGCCCCCAGCAGAAACGCCCCGATTCCAATCACCGTGGTTTTCGACCTCGTCATGGCTGTACCTCCGGAAGCTTCGAGCCCACGGGCGGAAACGCGGAGCCCACGGCCCGCTCCATCTCGGCCAAGGCTTTCACGTAGTCCGAGCGAAGCTGAGCCAGCCCGAGCCGGACGTCGAGTAACACCCGCTCGCTGTCGAGAAGTTCGAGGACGCCCGCCGTGCCGCTGGCGTAGGCCGCCTCGCCCGCGCGAAGCGCCTGCTCCGACTGCGGAAGAAGTGCTTTGTCAAACAGCGAGATCTGTTGCAGCAGGGTCTCGATGCGAAACCCCAGCGACCGAATCGAAGCCTGCACCTGGTTCACTTGGTCGCGATAGCCGGCCTTTGACGCCACGAAGCTCTCGGTCGCTTCGAGCACCGCCGCGTCATACTTGCGGCGAGAGATCGGCAGGTTCATGCCGACCGAGAAGCTGAAGGTGTTCTTGCCGTTGCCGGCCGGAGGCGCCAAGATGCCCGCGGGATCGCCGCGCCGGGTGACGTTGATGAACCCGGCGCCCAGCTCGAAGTCCGGCCGCCCCTTGCGCCGCGCCGCGTGGATTCGCTTTTCTTCGGTTTCGATCTCCTGGAAGGCCGCTTGCAGTTCCGGCCGCTGTTCGCGGGCGACGGCAACGAGGCCGTCCAACTCGATGGCGGCGGGGGAAATCTCGGGCAAATCGACCTTCGGCAGCGGGGACGCGAAAGGGCGGTCCCGCAGCGCATTCAGCACCGCCTCGGCGTCGACACGCTGTCGCCCGAGTGTCTGTAGCCGGCTGAGGCCGCGCGTGATTTCGGCCTGCAACTTCACGGCGGCTTGCTGCGAACCGACGCCCTGAGCGTAGCGGGCTTGGGCCAGCGTTTCGTAGTGGCGCAGGAGCTCGATGTCTTCTTGAGTGATCGCCAGCGCGTGATCGACGTAGGCCAGGTCGTAATAGGCGAGCTTGACCCGCCGGGCCGTTTCCGCCCGGCCCGCGCGATGGTGTTCACGCACGACTGCCGCCTGCTTGGCAGCGATGCCCTCTTGGTCGCTTAGCTTGCCGAACCACGGGAAGCGCTGCGAGATGCTGAGCAAGGTCGTTTGCGGTCCGACGCGGGTTTCGGGGCTCCGGACGTATTGGGTGATGCCGAACGCGGGGTCCGGCAGGGCACTCACCTGCGGCAGACGTTGCAAGGCCGCCCGGTAGCGCGCGAACGACTCTCTCAGGGCCGGACTGCGCTCCAGTGCCTCGTCGATGTAGGCGGCTAACTGCTCGTCACCGTGCGTGGCGAAGGTTTGGGCGAACGCGCCCTGGGCCACGACTAAAACAGCGACGAGATGGAAGCTGATTCTTGTCCGCTGCAACGTTTACCTCCTTGTTGGTCTGTTCAAGCTGGTTGTGGAGCAAGCCGCCCGGGCTTGCGGCCTCGCGGTTGTTCGCGGGGCAGGAGGGCTAACCGGCACCAAGGTGCGGGTACGGTGACCTGAGTCCCGAGGAACCGGCGGTCACCCTCTTGCGGGGCAAGCCTGGAGGCTTACGCCATGAGCGGCCGGCCCGGCTAGATCAACAACGTGGAATGCTGGAGGTAAAGCGGTGGTGGAACCGGCGGATTGGGGGCCCGCGCGGGAGAACGGTTGACCGCCGTCAGGGAGTCTGTGCCGGACGACGTTGGTACGGCGGACGCCGCAACAGATGGATCGAAGACGGCGGAAGCCACAGCCACTGATCCGACCGCGGCACACCGCGCCTGGCAGCCGGTCGGCGGTTGGGCGTCAGCGGGGTCTGCCGGTTTTTCGCAGCAGGCGTGTTCAGAGCGATCCGCGGCGGCCAGAAGTGAGCTGCACGGCACTGCCATGACCATCAAGGCCAAGGAAGAGGCGACGAACACAGCAAGCCGGCGAGATCTGATTACCACACTCTGACTCCGCGAGAAGACCGGCCCGAAAACGACCCAAATCATCTCCTGTTTTTAAGTATAAACCCTGAAGCACACTACAGGGTCAAGTGGTGTTGCGGCGGCTATGGCCCGGGCGGGCAGGGCGACAGCTACCCCGACACCGGCGGCATCGGCACGCGGTACTTGCCGGCATCAACGTCGGCGAAGAGATCGAGCATCTCTTGGTGGATGGCGCCGTTGGACGCCGTCAGCGTTTTACCGCCCAGCTCGTAGGGGCCGCCCTTCATGTCGCCATACGTCCCGCCGGCCTCGGTGACCAACAAGAGGCCCGCGGCAACGTCCCAGGGCTTGAGGTCGAATTCCCAAAACCCCTCGAGACGGCCGCCGGCCACCGAGCAGAGGTCCAAAGCCGCTGAGCCGGCCCGGCGAATTCCGTGGCTAAGCATCGACATCTGGTGAAAGAAATAGACGTTCACATCGCGGTGGCGGTTGGCGCTGGCGAAGCCGGTGCCGATCAGGCTCTCCTCGAGTTTCCGCGCCGGAGAGACGCGTATGCGCTGGTGGTTCAAGTAGGCGCCGGCATCTTTCTCCGCCGAGAACATCTCCTTATTCAGCGGATTGTAAACGACACCGGCAACCGGCTCGGCGCCGTGCCACAGCCCCATGCTGACGGCGAAGAACGGAAACCCGTGCGCGAAGTTGGTGGTCCCGTCGAGCGGGTCGATGTGCCACACGTAGTCCGAACTGCCTTGGACGTTGGCGCCCTCTTCGCCCAAGATCGAGTGTGACGGGAACCGCGACTGCAGCCGCTCGACAATGAGTTTTTCGGAACTACGGTCGGCTACCGTAACGAGGTTGAACGCGCCCTTGTATTCGATCGCCACGCGCTTCTCGAAATGATGCAGCAGAAGCTCACCGGCTTCGCGGGCGATCTCCATCGCCACCGATACGTAATCCAGGTTGTTCATGGTCTAGTGGCCCCGTTCCTCGGCCCCTGTGAAAAAAATGCTGGGGACAGTCAGCCGCGGCCTGGCGGACACCGCGAATAGGGTACCTGCATCCTGCCGCTTGTGACAGTCCCCGATTTTTTCACAGCGGTTCAAGAAGCGGCTTCGGGACGCTCGTAGAGGTACTTGATTTCGTGCTTGTAGATGAAGAGATTCGGCTCCGCGTTCCGCGTCAACCGAAGGAAGCTAGTGTTGTAGTATTCCACAACGCCGGTTACCTCGTCATTGCTACGCAGCCGAATGACCACCGGAATCCGGTTGGAGATCAGGTGCTTGAGGTACTTGACTTCTTCGTAGGTCTGTCCCAACGGGCGATTCGGCGACGGCGGACCGCCGTCGCCGCCGGGCCGCTTTCGTGGCTTCGACGATCTTCGCATCGGACGTCTGTTCTTCGGAGGTTGGTTCACGGCTGTTCCTTCCGTGCCGGCTGGGCCGGGGGCTTTACTTTCTCCGCCGCGCCCTCGGGTTCGTAGTCGGGTGGCGGCGCCTTGGGACGCGGCCTTGGGCGAACACTAATGCGGCGCGGCATCGCCCGCGGGACCGGCGTCTCCGATAGATAATAGCCGTTGCGCGAAAGCACGTGCGCGTCGGGCCGGTCGACCGTCACCTGGATGCGACGAAAATGCTCCAACTCCGAAGCCCTCTCCGGCGGATAGTACGCGATTAAATACTGCGTGCGGAGACTCTCGAGAATCTCATCAAACGCTTCGTCGAGGTGCTCATTCGCGTACTGCACGAAGGTCTCGCCGCCGGTGTTGGCAGCCAGGACCTTGAGGGCGTTCTCGCCGCCCGTGTTGCGTCCGGCGTCGCTACGAATCGGGATCACGATGATGCCGTAGATGACGGCGTCGACCTCATGCGCCGATTCCAGAGCTTCTTGAAATCGCGTGTAGCTGGTTGTGTCCCCGCCGTCGGTGATGATGATCATGACCCGCCGGCCCGAGCGGCGTCGCAGTTGGCGGGACGAGAGCAGAATGGCGTCGTACATCGACGTGCCACCGCCCTTTTGTATTTGGCCGAGGCCTTTGCGGATTCGCTTCTGGGAGTTCGTGAACGGGGCGAGTAATTCAACGCTCTCGGAGAACTGTAGAACCGCCATGCGGTCTTTCGGGTGGGAGCCGTCGCCGAGTAGCTTCTCGAAGAAACGTTTCGCCGACTCGCGCTCGAAGCGCAGTTCCTTGGCCGTACTCAGGCTCGTGTCGAGCATCAGGGAGACCGATAGGGGCCGGTTGGTGCGGCGCTCAAAGACACTGATCTCCCACTCTTTGCCGGTATCGGTGATCGTGAAGTTCTCGGCTTCCAGATCGGCGATCGGGGCACCGCGGGAGTCCTTCACCGTGACCAGCAGGTTGACCAGGCTGACATCGACTTTGAAGGTGATGTCGTTGTGTTCTTCGGGCTCGGCGGATAGCAGTACCCCCGCCGCTAGCAGGCAGAGCAGAAACCACGAAAGAGAGATTCTCACTGAGGCGTCCCAGCCGGCCGGGGGACGGACTCTTCCCACTCACCTTCGACCCACACTTCCCCGTCTTCGAAGTATTCCTTCTTCCAGATCGGCACGAGACGTTTCAAACGATTGATGGCTTCGAGGCTCGCTTCATAGGCCGCTTGCCGGTGCGCCGAAACGACGATGATCGCGACGCTGGCCTCGCTGATTTCGAGACGTCCCAAGCGATGCACGATAGCGATGCGGTGGATCGCGTACTCGGCGGCGATTTCGCGGCCTAACCGCTGCATCGTCTTCAAGGCCAGGGGAGCGTAGCACTCGTAATCGAGGAACTTCGTCTTGCGTCCCTTCGAATGGTTGCGCACCACGCCCTCGAACGTGATCACGGCGCCGTCGCTACCGTCGAGGGTGTGATCGACCAAGCGGCGCGCGTCGATCCTCTCGCCTGTGAGTGCGAAAAAGCTCCCATCCTCTTCGGCCGCGGCGGCGATCCATGGCCCGTCGGGAAGGCCGGAGCCGCCGCTCACCGGCGGCATCAGTGCTACCTCGTCGCCATCGCCGAGAACGGCATCAAGATCAGTAAACTCCTGGTTGCGAGCCAGAGCGATGCTCTCGGCCATCTCGCCGAGTCTCGGGAATTGAGACGCGTAGTGGTGGAAGACCGTTCCAAGGCGCGCGCCGTCAGGCAACTCGAGCGTATCTTCGGAGCGGCCCACCAAGTCTTTCAAAAGCCCGAAAAACAAGACGTTAACGCGCATGCTAAATTTCCACTCATTGTAACGCAGGGCCTTTTCGCCGCCGTTCGGAGAAAGATTTGGGGCAAGACCGTCTGCGATACTGTAGGGCCATGGCGCTCGATCCCTTTGAGTTCGTGCCGCTGCCGGAGGGCCGGTCGCGCAAGAAGCCACGCCGCCGCGGGCTGACGATGATGATCGACTGGGGCCTAGGGATGGGACGCCAACGGGACATTCTCGAGATCGGCGGTCCCTTCATCGACCTGGCCAAGATCGCCACCGGCACATCCCGGCTGTACCAAGAGCACCAACTCCGGGCCAAGCTCGAGCTCTACAAGAAACACAACGTGCGCCCCTTTTTGGGCGGGCAATTCCAGGAGTATGTTTTCGCCAAGCTAGGCCGCGAAACACTGCCCATCTTTCTCGAGGAGGCCAAACGGTTGGGGTTCGAGACAGTCGAAATCTCGGACAACTGCATCCCGCTTGCCTCGGCCGAGCGCCGGGACCAGATCAAGCTGGCCCGCGACCACGACTTGTCGGTGTTCGGCGAGGTGGGGTCAAAGACCGGAAAGAACGCCGCGCGGGAGTTGGTCTCGCAGGCGAAGGAGAGTCTGGAAGCCGGAGCGGAGCTAATCCTGGTCGAGGGCGCGGAACTGGTTCACGGCAACGAACCCAACATTGAACTGCTCCATGCCTTGCGCGAGGACATCGAGATCGAGCGTGTTCTTTTCGAGCTGCCGGGCCCGTGGATCAGCGGGACGGCGCTGGCCGACATCCATGATCTCAAGAAGTTCCTGGTCGGCGAGTTCGGTCCCGACGTCAACCTGGCGAATATCATGCCCGACGATGTGATCGAGACCGAGGCGCTGCGGGTGGGGCTCGGCGTGGTTGGGCCGAAACGGGAGGGTTGATTGCGGGGCTTTGGGGGCCGGGTTGTGGTTCGGTCACGGGCGATGATGGCGCTGTTGTGGGCGATCGTGATCGTCCTCGCCACCGGTAGCGGCTGTGCTGAACCCACCGCGAGCGCCGGCACTCCGGACGACCCTCACCTCATTACGCTCGCCGGCGCCGGTCCGCAGGGGCGTTACTTCAAAGAGGTCTCGCTCATGTCGAAGATGCTGACGGACAAGATGCCCGGCGTGATCGCTAATGGCGTAATCGGGAAAGGCATGTCCGTCGGCAACCTCAAGCGTGTCGCGGCGGGGAAGATCGACGGCGGCCGGTTCTTCCGCTTTGATCTCGAGAACGCGTACGGCGGGAAAGCGCAGTTCGCTCAGCCGGACGGCCGACAGGAGACGCGGCTGCTCGACTACGGCAACGTACAGGTGTGGATGAGGCTCAACACGCAGCTCTTCCGCGTGATTGCCGTGACCGATATCCACTCCTACGCCGACCTGCGAGGCCGAACCGTTGTCATCGGAGGCAAGGGGACCGGGGAAGAGACCCTGGCCGAACAGATCCTCGGCCACTACGGCGTGACGCGCGACAACACCGACTTCCTCTACATCGAGCGCACCGACGGACAGCAGGCCCTGGCCAATCGCCAGGTCGATGCCATCGCCTTCGCCTATTCGCGTAACAACCGAGGTCACCTCTCCCCCGTCTTCGCTGCCCGCACGCAGGGCGAGGAAGTGGACTTCGTTGAACCCGAGCCCGAGGGCACGACCCGGCTGCTGGCCGCCGAGCCGGCGTTCTTCCTCGACACGCGAGGCGAACCCGTCTTCAACCGGCCCGAGCTACGCGGCATCGCGTTTCATACCGGGCTGGCGATTCGCGCAGGCCTGCCCGAGTCGCTGGTGTACGAGATGACCCAGACTTTGTACGGCAACTGGGATGAGATCGAGGAGTCACTGCCGTGGTGGAAAGAGCCGGGAGAAGGAGACTTGGCGTCCGCCGCCGCGATGAAGCCGCTGCCGTACCATCCAGGTGCGGTTCGGTACTACCGTGAACGAGGGGTGTGGGAGTAGCGCAAGAGCCGTGATTCGTGATTCGTGAACCGTGATTCGTGGTGGGAGCGGTGCGCATCGCTTTTTGCACCGGGAAGTAGTTCGCTGCGTCCGCCCGTCTACCAGCAAAGCACATCCATCCGCCGTTGAACCCGCCCGTGGACCGTTTCCTCGATCTGGCAAAGCGCCTCGCCGTTCCGCTCTTCGTTGTGACGGGGAGTGCTTTTGCGCTCTACACCGGCGCCACCGGGCCGTTCCAGGCGCCCATCCAGCGGGGCTTCTTTCTGCTCGTGGTTTTGCCGCTGGTTTTTCTGCAGCGGCCGTCGGGCCTGTTCCGCAGTTCGGCGGCCGAAACCGGATTCGGTCTCACGCTCAGCGGACTCTGTATTCTCGTGATGGGCTGGAATCTCGCCGATTTCGAACGGCTCTATTCCGAACCTTTCATCAGCACGACGGATGTCGCGTTCGGCGCGCTCGGCCTGCTGCTGGTGCTCGAGGCGGTACGCCGGACGGTCGGGGTCGGCGTGTCGATTGTGTTGCTGCTGTTCCTGGGGTACGCCTTGCTGGGGCCCTACGTGCCCGTCCTAGCGTTGCGCCACGCCGGACTCGACCTCGCCGATACGGTCAGCCTGATCTTCTATGGGACGTACGGCGTGTTCGGTACGCCGGTGGGTGTGTGTGCCACGTTCATCGTCGTGATCATGATGTTGGGCTCGTTTCTGACGGCTACCGGCGGCGCGGAGATGTTCATGAACATCGGCAAGGTGCTGGCCGGCCGGTTCGTCGGCGGACCCGCGAAGATCGCCGTCGTCAGTTCATCGCTGATGGGGATGATCACCGGCGCAACGGTCGCCAACGTCGCCACGACCGGGGCGGTGACGATTCCCATGATGAAGCGCGCCGGGTACGAGCCGCGTTTCGCCGCCGCCGTCGAGGCGCTTGCATCCTCGGGCGGGCAGCTCATGCCGCCGATCATGGGCGCAGCCGCGTTCGTGATGATCGATTACCTCAACATCTCCTACCTCGAGTTGATTCACCGGGCGATCGTCCCGGCCCTGCTCTATTTCTTCGCGGTCTTCATGATTGTGCATTTCCGATCGGTCAAAGACGGCGTGCGGCCGCTCTCGCGCGAGGAGATGCCAAGCCTGCGTGGAGAACTCGCGAGCCGCGGGAACATGCTGGTCCCGATCGTGGTGCTCGTGGCTCTGCTCGGGATGCAGTTCAGCGTCATGTACGCGGCGTTCCTCGCGGTGGGTTGCGCGATGCTGGTTTGCCTCCTTAGAGCGGGGACGCGCTTGGACGCGCGCGGCTACTATCGTGCCTTCGAAGACGCGATGCGGGGCATGCTGACGTTGACGCCGGTGTGCGCCGGGGCGGGCATCATGATCGGCGTGATGACCGCCACGGGCCTCAACCTCAAGATCACTTACTTGATTGAGGACATCGCCGCCGGAAACCTCTTCGCGACGCTGGTAATGACGATGGTCGCCTGCATCGTGCTCGGCATGGGGTTGCCGACCGTGGCTGCCTACGTGGTGTTGGCGACTCTTATTCCCACGACGCTGACGAGCCTCGGGGTCAACGCCGTGGCGGCCCATCTCTTCCTGTTCTATTTCGCGATCCTTTCCGCCATCACCCCACCGGTTTCGACGGGTGCCTACGTGGCGGCGGGCATCGCCAATACCGATCCGGTGCGTACGGGGTTTACGGCGATCCGGCTCGGCTTGATCAGTTTTCTTCTGCCGTTCGCTTTTGTGTACGAACCCGCGCTGCTACTGCTGGGTAGTTGGACCGACATCGTGCTGCACGTGGGCTCGTGCGCGCTGGGGATCTTCTGCTGGGCCGTGGCGATCGAGGGATATTTTCAAACGCGTGTCCCTGGGCCGGCGAGAGCCGGGCTGCTGCTGGCGGGCGTGATGCTGATTTGGCCGCAGGTGTGGGTCTCGTTTGCAGGAGCCGTGTTGGGCGGGATGACGATGTTGGCGACCAATCGGCCGGCGAGGCGGGCGTAGTAGGACCGTTGAGTGGCGTCAGGGTTCGTGCCGGACCGCTCCCTCGGGGGCCGTGAAATAATCCCTGCGGCCGCCGCGGCACAACGGCGGTGCCCCGCAACCGCAACAGGATTTCTTCAGCGCGCCCCCGGCCGATCGAGGCTTCCATGGGCGATCGACGCTCCCCACGCCTCCGGCGGCGTCCCTGGGCTGCCGGAGACGCCTCTTGAGCGCCTTTTTGCCCCGCCGGGCCGCCTCTTACGCCGCGCCGACCGCCGCCGGGCCGCTCGCGGGCACACCGCTGCTCCAGACCAGCCGTATCCAGTGCGCCACGTTGTAGCTCAGCAACGCCCACAATAACTCGTCGCGCGCCTTCCGCAGCCCACTCCATCGAAACTTGCGTAGCCCGCTGCGCTCCTTCAACCAAGCGGTCGGAAACTCCGCTACCTCCGACCTCTTGCGATACGCCGCTTGCGCCTCCGTGCTCGCCACGTGGTTGCGGTGCGCCGCCATCAGCGCATCCTCCGCCATCAAACGCGACACCGTGCGCCCTCGCTCCCAGCTCTTCGGGCAGCACGTCAGCCGCGACGGACACTCCCGACAATCCGATCCCTGCGCCTGATACTGGCGATACCTGCGCTCCCGCGTCGTCGATCGGCGCTGGAACGCCAACTCCTTGCCTTGCTGGCAGCGCAGCAGGTCGGCCTTCT
This sequence comes from Bryobacterales bacterium, assembly GCA_965261065.1. Taxonomy (GTDB): domain Bacteria; phylum Acidobacteriota; class Terriglobia; order Bryobacterales; family UBA6623; genus JAKZVK01. The sequence goes on from OZ253444.1 coordinate 3,303,801, forward strand.
CGTCGTACTCAAACCCTTGCGCCCGAAACTCCCAAACAATGCCGGCCGCTCTCTCGGCCGCGCGGGAGGCCGCCTGCGGATCCGGCGGCGGCGACAGGAAATCCACCTGGGCTTCGATCGTCGCCGCCACGTTGGCGCGGCTCGCGTAGCTGGAGTCGGCCAGGGCTTGGCGCGGCTTGTGGTCCAGCCGCTCGACGTCCGATAGCGTCGGCATGAGCTGCTCGGCATCGCTGGCGCAGCTTGTCATTATCAGAGCCACAGGAAAGCGTTCAGCAAGCCGTTCAAGCGATCGGCGAGAACACTCCCGACGATTACAAGATCGCACCGCTCGAGCACGCCGAACAACTTCGGGCGAAGGCGCCAGCCCTCTGGGACCTGCTTGAATCAGCCCGAGTTAAGGCCGTTGCGGAGTCCTACGACGTCGCCGACCACGAGGCCATTGACGCCCAGGCGCGATTCGAGTCGGTTTCGTCGCGAGCACGGTGGGCGGTCTTTGTCGCGGCGTCTTTCACGGGGTCTCTTCTCGAGGTCGGGAGTCTGGGCATGGCACTTGGAGCGGGCCTAGAGGTGATTATCCGGGTTCTGGCCAAGGCAGGTTTAGTCAACGGCGTGATTGCCGGCGTCTGGCTGAATCAGATCGGTTTCGGCAAGCTGCTCGAGCAGTGGATGACGAAACGTGCGGAAGCCGAAAGCCAGCGCCTACGGTACTTCTCTCGGGTCACCGAGCCGAACGGAGACCCGGATACGCGCCTTCTGCAACTCGAATACTTCCGGCGGTTCCAACTCGACGTGCAACGGACCTACTATCGTGCTCGGGGTAATGACCACAAAGCTGCCGCGGATCGTGCGATGACAACGGGCTCCTGGAGCATGGGCGCGGGGTCGCCCTCGCCAACGGGTTGGTCCTGCAGGGCGTCGAATGGGCGGGAATTGCCGCCTTTGGCGTGGCGGCCCAGGCGCTCTCGTCGCTGGTCACCAACCGTGAGGCGGGCAACCAGGACACCCGCAACTCGGAACGGTACGAACGAACCTGGCAGACGCTCCAAAACCTGACAGAGCGGCTCGATGAAGTGCGGCGAGCCACTGTCTTGGGTAACCAGGATGCGCTGCCTCTATTCGTCGAGTCGGTGCAAGAACACCTATCGCTCGAACACCGCCAGTGGCTCAAGGGCGGTGAAGACATCAGTTCAGCGGTGGCCGGCCTGAACAAGACCCTTGAGGAGAGTCGTGCCAAGCCAGGGGAGTAAATAGCATCAAACGACCGACGGCGGAGGCCCAGGCCCCTGTCGGGCTCGAACGCCAGCCAAGGTTAGTGGTCCAGGTGGGTACAAGTAAGGCACTGGCTTCCCCTTCAGCGGACGACCGAGATCTTCACAACCGATTTGAGGCGGCCCCATTCGCGGTCCGCTGTCACTGCGGTTGCTCCCAGCGCGGCGGCGGTCGCGAGGCAGGCCCGATCACCGAGAGAGAGACCCGCATGCCGAGTGGACGATCTCAAAGCAGCGGCATCGAACGCCAGCGCTTCGTCGAAAGGGACAACGCTGAGTCCGAGAGCTAGAAGATCAGGACGGATCGACGAGGGATCAAGGCTTTTGTCAGAGAGCTTCGACGCTACCTCGGAAAGGTTTATCGCGCTCGCTGCTGCGTTGCCAAGCAGACCCGCAACTTGTTCGTGACCAGGCTCCCGATTCAGAAGCGCAAGCACTGCCGATGCATCGAGGACATAGGCGCTCACCGCCGAGCCTCCTCGCGGCGTTCGCGGATCAACTCCTTCACCAGCGAGGTTCCCGGCGGAACTGCCTGTGCGACCCGGTCCTGAAGGCGCCGCAGAGCCTCCGCCTGGGAATAGACGAGCAGCCCACCCTCCCCCAACCGCAGCACCACTTCGTCACCCGGCTTGATGCCCAGGGCTTTGCGGAAACGGGCTGGGATTACGATTCTGCCACCGGATGCAACTCGTGTGGCCGACGGAGTCAAAGATGCCATATATTTCTATTATGGCATATCTGATTTATATGACACATCACATGGGGCGAACATGGGCTTGGCACGCCATGGCCGCCTGCACTCGACCCGTCTTGGAGCTGATTAGGGCCGCTTCCCCCTACTTCACAATCGGCAGCAGAATATGCGACGGCCGAGCGCTGGTGTGATGGATCGTGTGGTGCGCGATCTTGACCGACGTGTCGGTGCCGAACGGCTCACCGGTGTTCGGGTTGCGGTCGAACTGCGGGAAATGGCTGCTCGCGATCTGCACGCGGATGCGATGCCCCTTCTGGAACGCCACGCTCGTGCCGACCATGTCGATCTCGAACTTGTAGACCTTGCCCGGCTCGAGTAGCTCCGGCTTGTCGAGCCCCTGCCAATAGCGCGCCCGCAAGATCCCCTCGGCCATGTTGTAAGCCTTGCCGTCGGGATAGACGTCGATGAGCCGCGCGATGAAGTCGGTGTCGAGCACGTCGGTCGAGGCGTAGAGCACGAACTTCACCGGCCCTGTCACGTCGACCTCTTCCTCGATGAAGTCGGAGGTGTAGACCAGCACATCGTTGCGTCCCTCGACCTCGCTCTGCTCGCGAGGGCCCGCCTTGGTGGGCGTGCCGCAGCAGTTGTTACCGCCGGTGCTGGGGACCGGCATATCGGGATCGTAGGTGTACTTGTCGGCGGGCGAGTTCGACGACGGCTTGTCCCACGAGAGCGTGCCGTCGCCGCGGTAGCTGTTGGCCTCGCCGCCACTGTCGATGTAGAACTCGGTGTATTGCGTGCGCGCCAGCGGATATTCGTCCTCCCACTTCCACTCATTCTTGCCCATGGTGTAGAGCTTGACGGGCGGCTCGGTGGCGACGCCGTTGTCCATCCCTTTGAGCCAGTAGTCGTACCAACGCAACGCGACCGCGCTCTGATCAACCATCGCGTGCTCGCCGAAGTCCAGATCGCCCGTCTCCTGCGACGGCCCGTGCCCCCAGGGGCCGATGATGATGTTGCTGCCCTTGCGCGCGGTCTCGGTCTTGCCCTTCTTGCTCATGCCGACGTACCCGCGCAGCGTCCCCTGGCTGAAGATGTCGAACCACCCTCCGAGGGTATGCACCGGGATGCTGATTGTGTGGAACACTTCCTCGACGTTGATCTTCTTCCAGTAGTCGTCGTAGTCGGGGTGCGCCAGCCAATCTTTGTAGAATTGCGCGTTGCGTCCGACCTTCTCTTGCATGGAATTGAGCGGCAGGTGCATCAGCACCTTGTCATAGCTGATGCCTTCGGGACCGCCCTCCAACGTGTGCGGCCCGACGTTCTGCATGATGCGCGACTCCTGCCGCACCGCTCCCCAACCGAAGTTGAACGACAACCGCCAGCCGCCGTTGAGCGTGATCCAGTCGTGGTAGAGGCTCGTCGAGGCGACGCTGGGGAAGATCGTCACCAGGCTGGGTGGGTTCGACATGGCGGCGCGCCACTGCACGTGGCCCAGGTAGGAGCCGCCCTGCATGGCGACCTTGCCGTTCGACCAAGGCTGCTTCGCGGCCCACTCCACGGTGTCGTAGCCGTCTTCGATGTCGGGACGGAACGGCTCCCACTTGCCCTCGGACTCGTGACGTCCGCGCGTGTCTTGATACACGAACACGTAGCCGCGTCGCGAGAAGTAGACCCCGGACCGGTAGGAGTTGGGATAGCGCTCGGTGCTGTAGGGCGTACGCGACAGCAGCACGGGATGCTTGCCCTCGCCCGCCGGACGGAAGATGTCGGCGTAGAGAATCACGCCGTCGCGCATCGGCACCGCGACGCGGTTTTGGATCTGGATGTCGTTGCGCGGCGGGACTTCTTTGGCGAACGAGTGTCCCTCGTGATGGTCGGCGAACGACGCCGGCGCGAAAACGAACGCCGCCGCGAGGACCAGAGGACCCGCCATGCGGATGATAGGCTTCAGTGCCATGGAAACGATACTCCCTTCACAAACTGCTTCACGGATCGGCCCGCCACAATAGGGACGGAACCTCCCCAACCGTCGGCAAGTGTATCAGATGGGGGCCGGCGGTGCGCGGCCAGCCCTCTTTGCCGAGCCACGGCCGGCAGGGCTGCGGCACCGTGGGACGGTCCGCGTCCCCTCGCCTGGAGCGGCCTAGCAGGCCGCAGCAAAGGCGGGAATGGGCATTATCACATGACGTACGGGCACAACATCGTAGTGCCCGCCCAGGGTAGTGCTATCTTACTACACTACCCCGCCCAGCGGTGGGCCAATGATGAGAAAGCCAAGCAACACCGGTCAGGCGCGCAAGTACGGTTGCAGGGCCGCGAAGCTGTGGTCGATTTCGGCGGCGGCTTCGGGGGTGTAGGTGTAGCCGCCGCGCCGCGAGACGGTGGTCTTGAAGACCCCGCGCTTCTTCATGAGGTAATATTTCACGCCGGGGATGTGGCGTTCGAGGTTCGTCATCAATAGCAGCTTGCTGAAGACGTTGCGCACTTCGTCCCGCTTGCCCGCCAGATGCAGTTCCCACATGTGGGCGTAGACGTCGCCGTACATGGGTCCGCCGGTGAGCGTGCCGTCCATGCCGAGGCGCATCTCGTAGCTCCAGCCGAGGGCGCGGCTTGCGCCGAGGATGCTCTTGATCGGGCCCGGCCGGTGCTTCGCTAGCTGTTGCATGCGCTCGATGGCGCCCTTGTACTCTTCCTTGAGGTAGCCGAAGTTGGGGAATTCGCGGCCCATCTCGACGATGAACTCGACCGTCGGTTCGACCTCGGGCGCCCCGCCCGCCGTCTGGATGAAGACCGGGCGCTTCGTCAACTTGCACAAGGCCCGGAAGTACTCCCGATAGTCGTCGAGCGACTTGGCTTGCTTGGGCGGGATGGCGATCATCGCGTCCGGAGCCAGTTCCTCGGCGCGACGGGCGAACTCGAGCATCGCCTCGGTGTTCTCGGCCTGGACGCCCAGAACTAGCGCGGGTTTCGTTCCCTTGCGGCTTTGGCGATTACTTCCATGCCGCGCATGCGCTCCTCTTTCGACAGGTAAGCCAGATCGCTGGCGTGCTGAGGCCACACCATGCCGTGGACGCCGCAGCGGTCGAGGAAGTCGACCTCGGCGGCCAGGTCTTCGTAGTCGATGGTCTTGCTCGCGGTGTACGGCGTTGCCAGGATCATGAAAGCACCGCGCATGGGCTTCTGCTTCACCGCTTGCGCGCTGCGTGGAAGCAAGGCCGCCGCACCTGCCATCGAACCTAACCGGGATAACCACTGCCGCCTCGTGTAATGCGAGGTGCAGCACGAGTTGGACTGCAGCATGAACTCTCCTTTTGCCGCCGCGGGCACGGCATGCCGTGCCCTTACATCATGGGCCGCGACGTAACCGTGCTTACGACTTCATCATTTCGTCCCAAGTCACCTCGCGACGCAAGTCGATCGCCATGCGTCCCATCAGGGCGGTGAGAGTGCTTTCGGCGCCGCGCACGCCGACGTTCTCCGGCTTGCCTTCACGCACGCGCTGCACGAACTGATGCACCGAATCGCGGGTAATGTTGCGCGGCGCGTCGACGCGAACCGAGTTGTCCTTGTCGCGATGGTGCGTCCAGTAGTGCCGGGCCGTTTCGACGACCTCGTTCGCTCCGAAAAACTTCTCATGGACGTCGCGATAAAAGCTCGGCGTGATCTGAGAACCGATCAGCGTGGCCTGCACGTTGTCCTCGTAGTCGAAAACGACGGTGATGTGGTCGGCCATGTCGCCGGCCTTCATGACGGTGCGGCCGCCGCTCCCGACGGCTTTCGTCGGGTGTCCGCCGAGAAACCAGTTGAGCACGTCGATCGAGTGACAGTGGGTCTCGACGATGATGCCGCCGAACAGGTGGCGCCAATGCTTCCACTGTTTGACCTTGTCGATATCGGTGATGGGCTTGGGGTGAACGGGTTCCTGGCCGCTCCACGCGCCCTTGATGAAACGGGCCGTAGCCTGGCGCATGGGGCCGAAGCCTTCGGAATGGGCCGTGTCCCAAGCCGTCTTGTAGCCAGGGCCGTAACGCTGCTGGAAGCCGAAGGTGATGTTGAGGTTCGGTCCGGCGGAGTCGGAAACGCGCATTACTCGCTTGCAACCCTCGATATCGGCGGCGGCGGGCTTCTCGACGTAGATGTGCTTCTTGGCCTTGACCGCGGCTTCGAGGTGCTCGGGGTGCAGGTAGACCGGCGTCGCAATGATGACCGCGTCCACGTCACTCGCGAGCAGGTCGTGATAGTTCTTGTAGATCTTGGGATTCTCGACGGGGATTCTTTTCTTGGCGCGTTCGATTCGTTCGTCGAACAAGTCGGAGATGGCAACCAGACGGGCCCCGGAATCCTCTACCAGATATCGAGCCAGAGTCGTGCCCCGCCCCCCGGCGCCGATCAGACCCACCTTCACCGCCGAGTTGGCGGCCGTACCGGCGACGGCGGCAAACGGAACCAGGGATGCAGACTGCATCAGAGAGCGACGGCTGATGGATGAAGGCTTCATGCGGGGTGTCCTTTCGTTAGACAGTAGACCGTTGACAGTGAAGGCCGTTAGAAGTGACGACTGATCCGAGCCGGCCGGTCGCGGCTATCACGGCAGCGCGTATGTGATGACAGCCCAAGTGAGTTTACTGGATCGTGCTATCCGGCAGCAACGCGGGCCGGTAGTGTCTCAGTTTCAACTTCACCCGTTCCATATACTTCCTGCGGCGCCGTGTAGGGGTGGACCCCTGCGTCCACCCGGCAGCCGCCTTCAGGCGGTTTCCGCGCGAAGCGCGTTGTAGGCCGGCTGTTTACGGCCGGCTTCAGTCACGAATCACGAATCACAGGTTACAAATCACGTCCCGGCCCCCAGGCTCACGCCGGTGGTTTCGCTGTCTGTGGTTTGATGGCGCGGACGGCGATGAAGCAACCGGTGATTCAACGGGTGGGAAGCGCGTCGAGCAGCGTGAACATCCTCAGCATCGCTCGAATCGGCGGGTCAGCGTAGCGTCCCAGCAGGCGCCGGGTGCCCGTGAACAGTGCGGACGACAGAAGCCTGGGATTGTGAATCAACGTCTCCCGAGCGTCTACCTCGAGCCCGAGAGACTGCAAGCTCTCGGTGAGACCTCTGACCGACACCGTGTAGCCTAGCCCGAACGGCGCGCCGCGGCGTTGGCTGGTCCATCGCAACGGGTAGTAAAGGGGGTTGTAGGCATTGTCGAGTGAAATAATCATGCGTCCGCCGGGTCGCGTGATGCGGACAAGCTCGGCAAGGCTTCGATCAAACTCTTCCGCGGTGTGAAAGTGATCTAACGTCGACGTTGATATCACGCAGTCAATCGAATCCGATGCCAGCGGCAAGCGCCTCACATCACCGACGAAAAACCCGACCCCCGCCGTCGGAGAGCGCAGCCTAGCCTTCGCAACCGTCGCGTAGGCCACGTCCATGCCCACTGCGAGCGGCATGTCCTCGAGCAAGTCGAACAAGATTTGATCCGCGCCGTGGGCCTCCTCGAATACATCCGTCTTGAGGACGGTGTGAGGCCGGAAGCCGTCCACCCACCGACGGATCAGATCCTGGTAGAGCTGCCGCTTCTGCCGGCCGACGAGCGGATCGAGATACCAGGAGGGAGCCGAGCGCTCGGCGAGTTGGTCCCACTCGGTCTTTTGGACGGAATTTCCCCGCAAGGGATTATTTTACTTGGCTGGGCGATCGATAAACAGCCGGCGAGATCGTCTGCAGGGTCAAGAGCGGACGATAACGGCAGCGAAGCCAGGGGTTCCGCCCCGGAGGGGCCGAGAGATCATAGCAAACGGTTTCAACCGTGGGCAGCCGGCGATAAACTCCACAAGCCCTGAAAGGGGCGATGCAGCAATCGCTAGAGACTTCTGACCACGCCCTGTCGTGCCATTACGATTCCGGCTTCTACTCTTCCAACGCAAAGGTGAAGAGCGCGTGTCCGGCCGCGACCGACACGTGCTGCTTGCCGCGCACCTGATACGTGATGGCCGAGTTGGCCATGCGCCCGCCGAGGTACTTCCGCCACAGCAACTTGCCATCGTTGACGTCCAACGCGATGAAGTGGCCTTCCATGCTGCCTGAGAACAGCACGTCCCCGGCCGTCGAGAGCAGGCCGCTCTCGGTCACGCCGGTCATCTTGAACTCCCACTTCTTCTCAGCGGTCAGCGGATCGAGCGCGCGGATCGCTCCGAAGCCGGTCTCTTCGTCTTTGACCGCGTCCGGATAAATTCCTTGCGGCAGGCTGCCCGGATACCTGGCGCCTTTCACGTACACCGCGTCGCCCTTGTAGTAGGTACTTGGATAGCGGTCCCACACCGGAAGATAGAACAGCCCCGTGCGCGGGCTAAAGGTCGGCGCGTACCAGTTCGTGGCCCCTTGCACGCTGGGATAGACCTTGGTTCCGTCCGCTGTCGGATAGCTCTCGCGCCGAACAATAGGCCTGCCACTCTCGTCCAGCCCGACGGCCCAGTTCTGATACGCAAAGGGCTTGCCAAGCAGGTACTCGCCGGTCTCGCGGTCGAGCACGTAGTAGAAAGCGTTACGGTTCGCCCACAGCATCAGCTTGCGCATGCGGCCTTCGTGTTCGAGATCCACCAACACGGGGACTTGGACGGCATCCCAGTCCCAGCGGTCGTTCGGCGTGAACTGGAAGTGCCACTTGAGCTTGCCGGTGTCGGGGTCGATGGCGATCACCGAGTCGGTGTAGAGGTTGTCGCCGGGGCGGACGTCGGCGTTCCAGTCCGGAGCTGGGTTGCCGACACCCCAGTACATGAGATTGAGATCCGGATCGTAGGAGCCGGTGACCCAGATGGACCCGCCGCCGCGCTCCCAGGCATCACCTTCCCACGTATCATGGCCGGGCTCGCCGGGCCCGGGAATGGTCCAAAAGCGCCAAGCGCGCTCGCCGGTCTTGGCGTCGTAGGCGTCGAGGAATCCTCGGATGCCGTACTCGCCCCCGGCGGTGCCGATGACGACCTTGTCTTTGACGATCAAGGGCGCGACCGTCAGCGCGTAGCCGTCGCTGTTGTCGACTACCTTTACGTCCCACTCGACCTCGCCCGTCTTGGCGTCGTAGGCCATCAAGCGGCCGTCGAGCGTGGCTTGGTAAAGCGTGTCGCCGAGAATCGCCAAGCCCCGGTTCACTTGACCACAACAAACGCTGATTCCTTCCGAAAGCGTGTGGTGGTACTTCCAGAAGACCCGCCCGGTCGAGGCGTCGATGGCGGAGATGTGATTCGGCGAGTGCGTCACGTACAGCACTCCGTTGACGACCAGCGGGGTCGACTGAAACTTGGTCTTCTCGTCGGCCTGGAAGACCCACTGCAAGTCGAGGTTCTTGACGTTGCCGGTCTTGATCTCGTCGAGCGTGCTGTAGTGCTGGCTTTTGTAGGTGCGCGAATAGGTGAGCCAATTGCCGGGCTCCGAGTCCGCGTTACGAATTTGCTCTTCGGTGATCTGGGCCGGCAGCGCCGGCATGAGAAGACCCAGTAGGACGATCGGGGTGACGCGGCTGTTGAGCGTCCGTCGGTTAGGCATCAGCCGGTTGAGCTTCATCTGGGGGCTCCTCGTCTCAACGTCGAGAGGTAGGCGACCAAGTCGTCGACTTCCGTGGCGCTCAGGCGCTCTTGATAGGCGGGCATGGACGAGGTCTTGACCAACTCGTACTCCCTGAGGTCGCTCTTGTGTAGCGACACGAGGCGGCCATTCTCGTCGCGGATTTGGAAGGAATAGCTATCTTCGTTCAAGCGCGTGCCGGCTACCTGCTCCCCCTGCCTGGTCACCGCCTTGAGCGTCCAGTGTTGCGGCAGCACGGTGTCGTTTGGGTGCAACACGGCGGTGCGAAGATACTTGGCCGAACGGCGGGCTCCGATGTCGCTGAGATTCGGCCCCAGGCGGTTTCCGGTGTCGTTGATCTTATGGCACTGGCTGCAACCGCCTTTTGAGAAGATGGCCTTGCCGCGGCCCGCGTCGCCTGTGCCGCTGGGAGCGCCCGGCCCGGAACTCAGAGTGCGGACGTAGGCTACGATCTGCCAAAGCTGCTTCCCTTCAAAGAAGATCGCCGGCATCTCGGTGCCGGGAATGCCGTCGCGGATCGTCTCCCGTAACGCCGCGTCGCTGTCGCCGCGGCGAAACTGTCCCTTGGTCAAGTCCGCGCCGGCGCCTCGGGGACCGGAGCCGTCGAGGCCGTGGCACACCGCACAGTGCGCATGAAAGAGACGCCCGCCGGCAGCGACATCTTCCGGGCTGGTGTGGGGATTGCGAATTTCGCTCTGCTGCGCCGATACGGTGGCGGCGCACGTGAGCACGGAGAGCATGAGCATCGGCAAAACGCCGCTGCTCTTCGGAGTGTTGAACCTCTTCACAGCATCCTCCCCGCGTCGTGATGGTTGTCGGCAATCACGAGACGCTCCCGCCCGTACGCTCAAGCCTAGATATTCTAGCGGGAACCGACCGCGACCGTTTTGCGGGACCTCTGTATCGGCGGGGAGTTGAAGAACCGCCTTACACGGATCGTCGACAATGTTATGGCTTTCTTTGCGGCCTTCGCGGTCCTTTGCGCCTTTGCGAGAAACAGCTGACCGGCCGTTCCACGATGTCAAACTAATACCCATATGCCTGAACCCGCCGCCGTTCTCGACCAAATCCGCGCCCTATTGCGCGACGCCGGTGTCCCCTTTCGTGAGCTTCACCACGAGCCCACCCGTACCTCTGAGGACTCCGCCCGCGTCCGCGGCGAGGACCTCCGCTTCGGCGGCAAAGCGCTGTTGATCAAGGTGGGCAGCGAGTTTCGGCTTTTCGTTCTGAGCGCGTCGCTGCGGGTGGACTCGCAGGCGATCCGGTCACACTTCGGCATCCGCAAGAGCCGCTTCGCCACGCCCGACGAGTTGAAGGAGTTGACCGGCCTGGTTCCCGGCTCCGTCCCGCCGTTCGGGCGCCCGATACTCCCCTTCGATCTCTATGTCGACACGTCGATCGCCGCTAACGATCGCATCGCCTTCAACGCCGGCTCCCTTACGGATTCGATGTTCCTCCGCGTCGACGACTACCTTCAAGTCGCCCACCCCGAAGTCTTTGCGTTCGGTCTCCAACCCAACAACGATTGAATCAGTCCCGAGGCGAAGCGCAAAGCAACCGAGCCGTGACCGTAAGGGAGCGGTCCGGCACGGACCATGACGCCCTTCAAAGGCTTCTAGCCCCAGTTAGTTTTTGGGTTGCGGCGCGTCGGCCCGCACATGACCAGGCTGGGGCGTTCGGGTCGGGCCACTCACCGTAAGACATTTCCTTAGCACCGCAAACTGCTTCTTGGTCAATCGCGGCAACGCCCACAGCTCTTCGACCGACTTGTAGTGACCATTGCGTTCGCGCACTCGGACGATCATTTCGGCACGGTCGCGCCCTATGCCGGGCAACGCCTCAAGCTGCTTAGCGGTCGCTTGGTTCAGATCGATTGGGGCCGAACAAGGCGGTTCCTGCGCCACCAGCGGCCCTAAGACGCAGAGCATCACGAGAAGCAAGTGCATCGCCGAACGGCTGCCAACAGCCACGTCTGCTGCCCCTCGCGTCATCGGGCCGCGTGTTACGGCCTCGGCAGGAATCCGCGGCAGATCCCCTGAAGGCTCCGGAGACGGCAAACGTAGCGATCCACGCGGCATGGCGGTCCTATACCTCTTCCCTACAATTCTTCGAGCAAACGCGACTCATAGCCGTCCCGCTTGAGAACACGCAACGTCTCGCTCGCGCGGTTGCGGTAGTCTTGCGCAGCCGTCGGGTCCACGCGTTGCAGAGCGGACAAGTCGCCGCGAGCCCGTTCGATCGCCCCTTGCAGCAACGGCCTCGGTTTGCTGTTGCGTCCCGCCCGAGTGTATTCCTTCAGCGTGACGTCGAGGATCTTCGACACCGCATGCAGCGCCCGCTTGCGCGGAAAGCCGCCCTGCATCATCTGCTGTACCGCACCCTCGAGCAGGCCCGTCAGCAGATCTGTCACCATCGACCCCGCGATGGCATGGCGGACTTTATGCTCGGGCCGGACCAATTGGAACTCCGCGTCCCAGGCTTGAATCATGAGCCGCGCCATCTGCGAGGCCACCGGCCCCCCTTCCACGGTGAAGTGAACTCCTGCCAGCGAGAGCACCGGCTTCTGGAAAACGTACAGCGGATGCATCGACCCGGTGGCAGCGCCGAGAGCAGAGAGAGGCTGCAGGACCGCGCTCGACAACGACCCACTGGTGTGCAAGACGACCTTTCCTTGATAGCGGAAGCTGACGCCGGCCAACCGTTCGACAACCGACTCCAACGCCTCATCGGGCGCCGCAATCAGAACGACGTCACACCCGACCAAGTCTTCGGGGTCGTCGGTCGGCTCGCCCATCTCGAGCAAGCGCACGGCGCGGCGCGCGGAAACGAAGTTGTGGGAGAGGATGAGATCCAACCGGAACCGATCGCGGGGAAGCAGGGTGACCAGGGTACAGCCAACTCGTCCGGGTCCGATGAGTCCGACCTTCGTCACGCGTCCGCCTTGACTGCTCCGGCCAGATCGCCGGTCTTCAGCGCCTTGATGCGATCACGGAGCTTCGCGGCCTTCTCGAACTCGAAGATCTTGGCGGCCTCCCGCATCCGGGTCTCGAGTTGCTCGACCAAGCGTGTCATCTCTTCCGGATTGGCGGGCAACTCCGTCGTTTCGTCCTCAAGGGGGATGTCCATATAATCCGCCTCGACGATGCGCGCGAGGCTCATCTCGACGGGCTTCGAGATCGACTCGGGCGTGATCCCGTTGGCGTCGTTGTACTGGCTCTGCAGAGCGCGCCGACGGTTCGTTTCGTCGATCGCCTGTTTCATGCTGTCCGTCATGCGGTCAGCGTAGAGCACGGCCCTACCGCTCACGTGTCGCGCCGCGCGGCCGATGGTCTGGATGAGCGACCCCGCTGAACGCAGGAAACCTTCCTTGTCCGCGTCGAGAATGGCAACCAGTGACACCTCCGGCAGGTCCAAGCCCTCGCGCAGCAAGTTCACGCCGATCAGGACGTCGTACTCGCCCCGGCGCAGGTCGCGCAGATGCTTGACCCGTTCTAGTGTATCGATCTCCGAGTGCAGGTAGCGACATTTCACGCCGGCCTCGGTGTAATACTCGGATAAGTCCTCCGCCATTCGCTTAGTGAGAGTCGTCACGAGCACCCGCTCATTCAACTCCTCTCGCCGGCGGATCTCTCCGAGCAGGTCGTCCACTTGACCCTTCACGGGACGCACCTCCACTTCCGGATCGAGCAGCCCGGTGGGCCGGATCACCTGCTCCACTACCACGCCCGCCGCTTTGGTCAGTTCGTACGGTCTCGGCGTCGCCGAAACATACACAAGCTGATTCACCCGGTGCCCGAACTCTTCGAACGTCAGCGGGCGGTTATCGAGTGCGCTCGGCAACCGGAAGCCGTGCTCCACCAGCACGGTCTTGCGCGAGCGGTCGCCGTGATACATGGCGCGCAACTGCGGGATCGTCTGGTGGCTCTCATCGATGAAGACCAACGAATCCTGCGGGACGTAGTCAAGCAGCGTAGGCGGCGGCTCGCCTGGCAGGCGTCCGGAGAAATGCCGCGAGTAGTTCTCGACCCCATAGCAGTACCCGACTTCGCGCATCATCTCGATGTCGAACTGCGTGCGCTGGGACAGGCGCTGGGCTTCGAGGGGCTTGCCGATCTTGTGCTGCTCGGCGTTCCACCAATCGAGTTCCTTGAGAATCGACTCGATCGCCTGCTCTTTCGTATCGTCCGACATGACGTAGTGGCTCGCCGGATAGACCGGCAGACGCACATACGTCTGGCGAACCTGCGCCGTCAAGGGATCAATCTGCGAGAGGCTCTCGATCTCATTACCCCACAGCTCGATGCGATAGGCGTAGTCGTCGTACGTTGGGTAGACCTCGATGACGTCGCCGATGACGCGGAAGGCGCCTCGTTTGAACTCCCCGTCGCGACGTTGATAGAGGATCCTGACCAGTTGCTTGGTGATCTCTTCGCGAGAAATCGTCTGGCCCTTTTCGAGCATCAGTAGCATGCCGTAGTAGGCGTCGGGCGAGCCGAGTCCGTAGATGCAGCTCACGCTAGCGACGATGATGCAATCGCGCCGCTCGAAAAGCGAACGCGTCGCCGACAGCCGTAGCTTGTCGAGCTCGTCGTTGATGGTGGCTTCCTTCTCGATGTATGTGTCGGAAGCGGGGAGGTAGGCTTCGGGCTGATAGTAGTCGTAGTAGCTGACGAAGTACTCGACGGCATTCTCGGGAAAGAAGCTCTTGAACTCGTGGTAGAGCTGCGCCGCCAGCGTCTTGTTGTGAGCCAGCACCAAGGTCGGACGCTCCATGGCCTCGATGACCTTCGCCATGGTGAAGGTCTTGCCCGAACCCGTTACACCGAGCAGCACCTGGTGCGCCTCGGCGTCGCGCACGCCGCGCACGAGCTGCTCGATGGCGGTCGTCTGATCGCCTCGCGGTTCATACGTAGAAGCGAGCCGGAAAGCCATCGATGGGGGAAGCCTGGGGGAAAACCCGCGCCGACGAAGCCGCAGGCTGACCTAATTCTACCAGCGCCCTAGCCTAGCGCATCCGCATCGACCCGCCACAACAGAGGCGCGGGTGTGAACCCGCGCGCCCCCCACCACCACGCAGCGGCCCCAACTCCCACTGCCGCCTCGACCCGCCACTTCCGAGCCGCGAACGGAAGTCCGCGGTGGCCGCGAGCCCTAGCTGCGGGCTACAAACTGCGCAGGATGAGGGCGCTGCGATAGCCGAGATCTGTTTCTACCCGCCCACCGCGTCCGACAAAGCCTTCGCGGCCGTGGTCCGCAGGAAGGAGGTGTCGTTGGTGAGGTCGATGAACTGGAAGCCTTCCTCGATGCGGCGACGCGCCGTGGCCCCGTCCGCGACGGGGATGCCCGAGGGTTTGCCGGCGCGCTTGCAGCCTTCGCGGAACCGCTGCAACGCCGCTTCGTGATCGGGATGCCCCATCTCGACTCCCATCGACATCGCCAGATCGGCCGGGCCCAGGAATCCCACGTCGACACCTTCCACCCGTGCGATGGCCTCCGCATTCTCAATGCCCTCGAGGTCCTCAATCTGCGGAATGCACAGCACCAGGTCGTTGGCGATCTTGCGGTAGTCCGGCGAGATCGTCAGACAGCGCCCCGTGCCGACCGAGCGAGTGCCGACCGGCGGATAGCGCATCGCCCGGGCCACCCTTTCGGCCTGCTGGGGTGTGCTGAGATGCGGAAAGCAGATGCCCCAAGCTCCTGCGTCGAGTAACCGCGCGATGGTGACCGGGTCATGGTCCCAAGCGCGGACCAGCGGAACCGCTCCGCGCGCTTCGATGGCTCGGAACATGTGGGCGATCGATTCCATGTCGTAGTAGGTGTGTTCAGCATCGACCGCCAGCCAAGGGTAGCCGGCGGCGGCCATCACCTCCGCGGCCAGTGGGGAGCCCAGGTTCAGCCACGAGCCAACACTGGGCTTGCCGGCGGCCAGGGTTTCGCGGATCGGATTCTTCATCGCTTTGCCTTTCTTCCTTCGTGATTCGATCGCTTAGCAGTGTGATTCGCAAATACAGTTGCGTTTCGGGGTTTGTCATATAGGGGCGGGCCCCCGTGCCCGCCCGCCCGGAATGGCGGCGGATGCCCCGCTCAGATACCTGACCCTATTCACGAAACGGTGTACTTAGTCCTGCCCGAGTAAGCCGCGCACCCGCGGATGATCGAGCACCTCGGGATTCAATATGTGGTTCGGCCTACGCCCCTGAATGGCGTCAGTCACCTGTTCGAACGTCTGACGATCCAGACGAATCGTCGACTCGACGGTAATCCCGCCGTTGTGGTTCGTGCAGATGACGCGCGGATGCCCTTTGTGGATCGCGCGCGGGCCGTTCACCGGATCGTCGACCACGTAATAGCACAGCCGGTCTTCGCTAATCGCGCGGTGAACGGCCTCGTCATCGACAAGGTTGCCGCGCGACGGATTGATCAACGAGGCGTGCGGTTGCATGGCGCGGAGTTCATCGTATCCGACGATCGTCTCGTCGCCCGACACATGCAGCGAGACGGTATTGCATTCGCGAAACAGGTCGAGCGGACTCTCGACCGCCTCGGCCCCAAACTGCCGCGCCAGCTCCTGGATGTCCGGACGCACATCATAGACGAGCAGCCGGCCGTGTTCGCCCAGCAGTGGTTTGGCCCGCAGCGCCATCTGTTGGCCGATCCGCCCAAACCCGTAGAGCCCCAGCGTCGAGCCCTGCGCATCGTAGGTGCGGATGATCGAGAAGTCGCCGTCGTGCGAGAGTCGGTTGAGAGTGTACACGCGCTTGAGCGTCGCCATCCACTGAGCGATGGCGTACTCGGCGACCGTGTCCATGTGCACCGGCGAGACCGTAATGATGACGCCGAGTTCGGTCGCAGTGTCGACATTGACCTTGTCATAGCCGACGCCCCAGCGGGCGATGATGCGCAGGTCCTTCGCCGCCTCATAGAAACTGCGGTGGAACAGCGCCGAGTCGGCGATCACCGCCACCACGCCCGCGGCATGTTCCTCGGTCATGTCCCGCTGCGTGTAGGTCTCGACATCGGTCAACTTGGCCAAGTCAGCGAGGCCGTCGCTGCGAGCTTCTGACTCGAACTCCTTGTTCTCGAAGATACGCGCAACCAGCGTCTTGCCGCTCATGAACTTTTCCTCTTTCCGACCAACCCCCCCGGCACAGGGGCGGACCTCTGCGCCCGCCCAACACCGATCAGAACCGGCCCTCCAGTTCCGACATCAGACGGCTAGTGTCGCGCATTTCAGACTCTACCGCGACGCCCTTCCCGACGCCTCCGCCGCATCGTGCAAACCCCGGTACTTGCGCAACAACTCGTACATCACCACCCCGCCCGCCACGGCCACATTCAGCGACTGCTTCACGCCCAGCATCGGGATGCGAATGTGCACGTCGGCCAACTGCGATATCTCGGGTGAGACCCCATCCACCTCGTTGCCGAACACCACGCATACCGGGAAGCGCGGCTGCCAGTCGTAGAGATCGACCGAGTGTATCGAAGTCTCAACCGCCGCAATCTCGCGTCCCTCGGCTCGCAGCGACTCGAGCAGCGGGACCGCCTGCGGCTGATGCTCCCACTCGACCGACTCCTCCGCGCCCAGGGCCGTCTTCGCAATACCGGGATGCGGTGGGTGTCCCGTGTAGCCCGTCAGGTAGAGCTTGCCGATCCCGGCCGCGTCCGCCGAGCGGAAGAACGCTCCTACGTTGTAGAGGCTGCGCACGCGATCAAGCACGAGATCCACCGGGATGCGCCCGATCGACTCGTACGACCGGGCCTGCGGCAAAGCCCGAAAAGGAAACGCCTCCATCTTCCATCGTCGCAATCGTCGTCCGGCGCGCAACGCACCGGCCCGCCTGTTGCTCCTACCGAAATGATACGGGGTTCAGCCTAACCGGCAAGAGAGAAGCAGTCCCCAACTCACGCCGGAAGCCTCACAGCCCAAGTGTAGGGGCGGCCCGCCACGGCCGCCCCACCATCCCGGCCCTTCGGACACGGCTCACCGTTCCGACCCGGAAAACGAACACCGACGAGTTGGGGTGACCGTCCCCTTTGGATCCTGTTGGTCACGGGCTCAGGTTCTCAACGAAGGGATACTGCGAAAAGGTGACCCGATTCGCAGCACGCGCCCCGATTCCTGACGCTGCGTATCGCCGAACCTCCCCCGAACCTCCGTCCGGGGTCTCCACCGCCTCGTCCGGCCGTTTTCACGAAGTCCCGTGGAACGATCTGGCACTCCGCCGAGTGCGACTTGGCTCCTCTTATTCCTCCGATTCCAGGGTAACAAGAGGGTGGAGGGGGTTTGACCCGCGTTCGAGTGCCAAGTGATTGAAAGAAAAGGGAATAAGTATTTGGAAGATTCGTGATTCAAAGGCGGTTCGCGGTGCGATGGCGAGAGGGAGTCCCAGGGGGGTGCCACGGATCATGGCCCCGTCCCCGAAGGCCCCCCCCCCGAACTGACAACAGCGGCGCCGCGACTGTTGAAGCCCAATGATAATGTCCCCTTGAGCGCCCAATAGAAATGTCCCCTACTCTGAGGCTCCGAAGGAGGAGCCGAGAGTGGGAAGGACATGGATGAGTGCCAAGGAGTTGAGGCGCGGCGAAGTGCTGAGCCGAGTGAAACGAGGGGAACTGAAGTTGACCGAAGCCGCCGAGCTGCTGGAGGTCAGCTACCGCCATGCGAAGCGTCTGAAGAAGCGTTACCGTGCGGGCGGGGCCAAGGCTTTGGTGCACGGTAACGTCGGCCGTGCTTCGAACCGAGCCGATCAGAAGCGACGCCAGCAGGTTCTCGAGTTGGTGCGCGAGAACTATGCGGGCGAGGGGCACGAGCGCTTCGGGCCGACGCTGGCGTCGGAACATCTGGCAGCCGACCACGGCCTGGAAGTGCCGCGCGAAACACTGCGGCGCTGGATGCTCGCCGCGGGTCTGTGGAGCCGCCGTCGCAAGCGCCAACCGCATCGCACCCGGCGCCAACGCAAAGCGCACTTCGGCGAGCTGATTCAACTCGACGGTTCGCACCACCACTGGCTGGAAGAACGCGGCCCGAAAGCCTGTCTGATGAACTTCGTCGATGACGCGACCGGTGTGGCGCTGTGCCGTTTCTCGGACCAGGAAACGACCTGGGCCGCGGCCGATCTGCTCGCAGCCTGGGTGCGTCAACACGGCGTTCCCAAGGCGTTGTACTGCGACTGGAAAAACGTCTACCAGCGCCAGCCGACGTCGCGGGAAGCGCTGGCAGGCATCAAGCCCGAGACGCAGTTCGGGCGCATGTGTGCCAAGCTCGGCATTACGATCATGGCGGCTTCCTCGCCGCAAGCCAAGGGCCGAGTGGAGCGCCATCACGGCACGCACCAAGACCGCCTGATCAAGAAGATGCGGCTGCGCGGGATCGTCGAGTACGAGGCGGCGAACCGTTATCTCGACGAGGAGTACCTGGCCGAGCACAACGAGCGCTTCGCCTGTGAGCCGGCGGCGGCAGCGGACTTTCACCAGGCGCTCCCCCGCGGCACCGAGCTGCGAGGGGTGTTCTGTTGCGAGTACGAACGGGTGGTGAGCAACGACCGGGTGGTGCGTTTCGAGAATCGTTGTTTGCAGTTGAAGTCGAAACGCAACCAGGGCGTGGGGGCGGGGGCACGGGTGACGGTCCAACAGTGGCGCGATGAGAGCTTGCAGGTGAGGTTTGACGGGCACGAGATCGAGCACGACGTGATCGCCACGCCGACGCCACAGCTGCGGACGAAGCCAGCACCACAGCAGCGTCCGGGGGGCGGGCGCAAGCCGGCGGCGGACCACCCCTGGCGGCGAGCTGTGTTACGGAAAAAACGGGCTGCGAATACATAAGAGGGCTGTGGAAATGCCGGGTCGGATGGAAAGCGTGGAAAATCTCTCGAGGCAGCAGTACCGGGTTCGAGGAGCGGTGGATGGTTTTCCACCCTTCCCACCGCCCCTTGGAAAGCTACGCGATTCCCACAGTTCCACAGCCCCGACGACGACGATATCTCTCCTACGAACAAGAAACACAAGGGGACACTTCTATCGAGTACCGAGGGGGCTATTGGGCGTTGACACACAGCGGCGCCGCGACGGTCCCCTTGAGCGCCCAATAGAAATGTCCCCTACTCTGAGGCTCCGAAGGAGGAGCCGAGAGTGGGAAGGACGAGTCCAACAGTGAGGCGCGGCGAAGTGCTGAGCCGAGTGAAACGAGGGGAACTGAAGTTGACCGAAGCCGCCGAGCTGCTGGAGGTCGCGAAGCGTCTGAAGAAGCGTTACCGTGCGGGCGGGGCCAAGGCTTTGGTGCACGGTAACGTCGGCCGTGCTTCGAACCGAGCCGATCAGAAGCGACGCCAGCAGGTTCTCGAGTTGGTGCGCGAGAACTATGCGGGCGAGGGGCACGAGCGCTTCGGGCCGACGCTGGCGTCGGAACATCTGGCAGCCGACCACGGCCTGGAAGTGCCGCGCGAAACACTGCGGCGCTGGATGCTCGCCGCGGGTCTGTGGAGCCGCCGTCGCAAGCGCCAAGCATCGCACCCGGCGCCAACGCAAAGCGCACTTCGGCGAGCTGATTCTCGACGGTTCGCACCACCACTGGCTGGAAGAACGCGGCCCGAAAGCCTGTCTGATGAACTTCGTCGATGACGCGACCGGTGTGGCGCTGTGCCGTTTCTCGGACCAGGAAACGACCTGGGCCGCGGCCGATCTGCTCGCAGCCTGGGTGCGTCAACACGGCGTTCCCAAGGCGTTGTACTGCGACTGGAAAAATCGCGGGAAGCGCTGGCAGGCATCAAGCCCGAGACGCAGTTCGGGCGCATGTGTGAGCTCGGCATTACGATGCATGGCGGCTTCCTCGCCGCAAGCCAAGGGCCGAGTGGATCACGGCACGCACCAAGACCGCCTGATCAAGAAGATGCGGCTGCGCGGGATCGTCGAGGAGGCGGCGAACCTCTCGACGAGGAGTACCTGGCCGAGCACAACGAGCGCTTCGCCTGTGAGCCGGCGGCGGCCGACTTTCACCAGGCGGCGGGAGCTGCGAGGGGTGTTCTGTTGCGAGTACGAACGGGTGGTGAGCAACGACCGGGTGGTGCGTTTCGAGAATCGTTGTTTGCAGTTGAAGTCGAAACGCAACCAGGGCGTGGGGGCGGGGGCACGGGTGACGGTCCAACAGTGGCGCGATGAGAGCTTGCAGGTGAGGTTTGACGGGCACGAGATCGAGCACGACGTGATCGCCACGCCGACGCCACAGCTGCGGACGAAGCCAGCACCACAGCAGCGTCCGGGGGGCGGGCGCAAGCCGGCGGCGGACCACCCCTGGCGGCGAGCTGTGTTACGGAAAAAACGGGCTGCGAATACATAAGAGGGCTGTGGAAATGCCGGGTCGGATGGAAAGCGTGGAAAATCTCTCGAGGCAGCAGTACCGGGTTCGAGGAGCGGTGGATGGTTTTCCACCCTTCCCACCGCCCCTTGGAAATCGCTACGCGATTCCCACAGTTCCACAGCCCCGACGACGACGATATCTCTCCTACGAACAAGAAACACAAGGGGACACTTCTATCGAGCTACCGAGGGGGACATTTCTATTGGGCGTTGACACACAGCGGCGCCGCGACTGGACTTCTTATCCAGGCGGGTCTACACTACGCACACTATCCGGCGGAGACGAGAACCGGGCCTTCCGGACGGACCTACGCCGCCGGCTGTTCGATCGCAATGGAATTCCTCGTTGCCGGTGACGAGCACTTGGAGGAATTGGATCATGCGTGTTCGAAGACTCCCAGCACTCGCTGCCATCGTGCCGCTGCTGCTCGTGTTGTGCTGCTCCCCATACGAGGAAAACCCCTCCTCGTCCGCGGCGGGCCCCTCTTCGGAGGGTGAGGCCCACCCACTCGAACTGCGCCCGCAGCCCTGGCAACGGCGCGGCGAGCCGATTCTTTCGATCGAGACGACCGAGCAAGTCTGGTCGAAGACAATGCTCTACAGCCCAAGCGTGGTGGTCGTGGACGGCGTTTTCAAGATGTGGTACGTGGGATCAGCGGGAGACTATAAGCGCGAGCACGGCGTCTTGAACATCGGTTACGCCGAGTCACAAGACGGTGTCCACTGGAAAGCGCACCAAGGAAACCCCGTCCTGCGAGGCAAGGACATCCCTTTCGCGCCGGATTTCCAGACGCCGTACGTGCTCTTTGACCAAGAGGAACAAATCTACAAGATGTGGTTCATCGGCATGTACATTGATTCCGAGCGGATGGATCAAACACTGGGCTATGCCACCAGCGCCGACGGGATTAGCTGGAATGTCCATCCGGAACCGCTGTACTGGTCCGGACGATCACCTTCGGTCATCAAAGAAGGTCCGAACCGCTATCGCATGTGGATGAACTCCCGGCCTTCGCGCGACACCGACGACATGGTCTTGTATGGATATATCTACGAGTTCACGTCCTCTGACGGTATCCAGTGGGAGCGCGGCGAGGAGCCTGTGATTCTCCCGTCCGGTAAAGCATATCAGGGCGTGATCTAGGCCGATGATGGCGGAGGCGGCGCGGTTCCCGTTACCGATTCCAAACGGGAAGATGCCGTAGCCGCCTCGGACCACCAGATCGGAGTTACCCGTGGGCCGCCAAGCGACGCCCAGACGCGGTGAGATCACCCCCTTGGGGTCGAACAGACCGTGCGGCACTCCCGCCTCGGTAGCGGACACCCAATGGTCTTTGGAGAACTCAGCCAAAGCCGTCGCAACCGGCTGTGCGGTGAGATCAACCTGCCCGTCGGGGGTCTCGCCGGCGATCGCTTTGCCAATACGCGGATCAAACGTGGCCTGATTCCCGCGCAGGGCCGCCTTCGCATGCCAGTAGTCGAACCGCACACCCAGATTGAGCGTTAACTTCCGGTTCACCTTGAACGAGTCGTTGAAGAAGGGCGCCGTATAGGGCGAATCGGACATGCCGAAGCTCTGAATGGGAAAGTTCCGACGGGCGCGGTTGACCAATCCGAGAGCGTAGTCCGCGAACCCGTCCCCGGTGTATTGGCCGTTGAACCTCATGTTGCCCCTGGCACAGCAAGAATCGTGCTGGCTTGCCGTGGAGCGGTTGTTGTGGTGGACGCCGATGCTGAGCGTGTGGCGGCCGCGAACCAGATTCAGCGTCGCTCTTGAGTCAAAGCCCCACGTATTGTGGAAACCGTCCCGAGGCGAAGCGAACGCCGTATAGCCGGTTACGCTGAGCGAGGGCAGCCCCACGTGTTCACTTCGACCCTCGGTTTGAAATCCTCGGATACCGGCCTGCTCGGTGAGATTGCCGATATCGGCGCCCGTGTGGGAGCCGTCGAAGTTATTGATATTGCGCAGATAGCCCATGCTCAAGTTCAGCAGGGTCGTGGGGTTGACGGTCCAGTTGTAGTGAAGGCCGATATTGTCTTGATCCGACTTGTCGGTGTTGGTGATGTCTGGCCGAGCTTGGGGATCGACAAGGTCGTGATTTGACGCTATCCAGCGCCCGTAGATGCGATGATTGTCGCTGACCTGATGATCGATCCGCGCGAGGAACTCCCAAAGGTTGTCCGGTCGTGGCTCCACATGACGGAAGCGGTTGTTGGGAGAGTTCGGCAGGAGGAAGTCATTGAAGAAAAACTGCGACGCACCGGAGAACATCGACTGCGGGATCTGGTTGTTCACAAACAGATCGCCTGTGAAGGGGTCGGTGATCGTCTTCGAGAGGCTCGAGAAATCGCCTTGGAGCATCCCCGGCGCTATCGTGGCGCTGTTGTAGAGATCTTCGCGCCGACGGCGCGCGTACTCGTTGGAGAGGAAAAAGTGGGTGCGGTTACGAACGACGGGGCCGCCGGCGGTGGCGCCAAATTGATTTTGGACAAACTTCGGCGTTGAGTTCGCGAAGGTGTTGCGGGCATCGAGGCTCTCGTTGCGTAGAAACTCCCATATCGCCCCGTGGAAATCGTTCGTGCCCGACTTGATCACCATGATCATCTGAATCGGGTTGCGGCCGTTTTCGGCGCTGAAGCTGCTGGTCTCGACACTGAACTCGGCGATGGTGTCGACATTCGGGATGGTAATGCCCCGCTCGTTCATCGACGCGTTGGCGCTGAGGCCGTCAATCAGAAACTCAGTGTTTTCCAAGGGAATACCCGCGCCCTGTGCCGCGTTCCCCCGTTCACCGGTGTTCTCCCTGCCGCTGTAGCGCATACCCGGCACCAAATTCACCAGCTCGGCGGGGTTTCGTCCGTTGATGGGCAGGTCGGTAATCTGGCGCGCCTCGACCGTGCCGGTGACGGAGCTTTTCTCGGTCTGGATCAACTCGACGCCGGCGCTTTCAACGGTGATCTGCTCGGTCACATCTCCGACCTCGAGCGCCGGACTCACCCGCAGCCGTGGCCGACGATCAGTTCGGCGCGCTCGATCGTCCAGGTCTTGAAGCCTTCCAATGTCACCGAGACGTCGTAAATACCTCGGTTCAAACCCAGGACTTCGAAGATCCCGACTTCGTTGGTGGTCGTTGTGACGCTTTGACCGGTTTCGACGTTCGTGATCACAACCTCGGCGCCAGGTATGACAGCGCCGGTCGTGTCAGTGGCTACACCCAGAATGGAGCCTTGTGTGCCAAGCTGTGCGGAAAGCTGGGAAACACCCAGCAGAAAAAGAACTGCGAAAAGCGTAACGGACACCCTATTCCTCATGAGACTCCCCCTGTTGCGGCACACAGCCCGTGAAGTGGGCTCGACCGTTTTGAAGCGTTTGCCCCTCTGCTCTGCTGAAACTCACAGAACGTACCGTCTTGAAGCCTTCCGTAAGGGAGCCTGAAGCGTCCCTTGCGGACCCTCCGTCGTGTGCTCAAAAACCTCGGACTCATTCCACCCGGCTCTTGATCGGGATCGGCGTATCGAGCCGATCCATGGGATGCAACCGCTCATTATTCCTCTCTCCGAGAGCCGCTGTCAACCAAGCTTGTGTAGGGACTCGATCAGGACAGCTTTGGTCATGACGGAAGTGAAAATGGTGACTCGATCCACCTCGGGCGGAGGCCGTTCGTTCGGGGCGAAGTCCCCGAACGAACCGAGCCTGCATTTCTCACCACAAGGTCGTAGGGGCGGGCCCCTGCGCCCGCCCGCTGCGGATCTCGACCGCCACTGCCGCATCAGGTTCGATGACAGGATGCTCACCCGCAAAGCGGGCCGGCACGGGGGCCGGCCCCTACAGCGTTGCGGGAGCAGACCTCGCTAGTGTAGGGCACCATAAATACTGTAACTTATATTGGCTTCCCATCGTCTCTATTAACAGGAGGCATGGGATGCGAAGAGCACAACCAGTAACTTTGAACACAGCGCAATGCAAGCAGTTGGACCGCTACGCGCGCGGCCGCCAAGTCGCCGTTCGTCTCGCCCTGCGAGCCAGGATTGTCCTGCTGGCCGCCCACGGTCTCGATAATAAGCAGATCGCCGCACAGCTCGGTGTCTCGCGGCAGTTGGTGGCCCGCTGGCGCACGCGCTTTCTCGAAAGCGGCATCGCCGGCATTGCAAAAGACGCCCCACGGCCCGGTCGTACACCTGCCGTCTCGAAGCAGAAAGTACAGCAGATCATCCACAAGACCACCCGCGAGAAACCGTCCAACGCCACACACTGGAGCCGCCGCACCATGGCCGCCGCGGCCGGCGTCAGCGCTTCCACCGTGGGACGGATTTGGCGCGCCCATGGCCTCAAGCCCCACCGCGTCAAGACCTTCAAGCTCAGCAATGACCCGCGTTTCGCCGAGAAACTCGACGACATCGTCGGACTCTATCTCAATCCGCCTGAGCATGCTCTGGTTCTCTCGCTCGATGAGAAGTCCCAAATCCAAGCCCTCGATCGCACCCAACCCGGCCTGCCGCTCAAAAAGGGACGCGGCCAAACGATGACCCACGATTACAAGCGCAACGGCACGACCACCCTGTTTGCGGCGCTCAACACTCTTGACGGCAGCGTGATCGCCGAGTGCATGCCCCGACACAGCCACCAGGAATGGTTGCGCTTCCTGCGCTTAATTGACCGCCGCACTCCCACGGACAAACAGCTTCATCTCATCGTGGACAACTATGCCACCCACAAGCATGCCGCTGTGAAGCGTTGGCTCGATCGTCACCCGCGCTTCCACATTCATTTCACCCCGACCTCGGCGTCGTGGCTGAACATGGTCGAGCGATTCTTTCGCGATCTCACCGTCAAGCGCCTGCGCCGCGGCGTGTTTCGCAGCGTGGACGAGCTCGTCGCCGCCATTGACGACTACATAGCCCAGCACAACGAGCATCCCACGCCCTTCCTCTGGACAGCGACCGCCTCCGACATCCTCGAGAAAGTCAAGCGCGGACGTGCCGCCCTGCATAAGGTGCAATCTGCTTGACGCACTACACTAGGCTTACATCAAGACCCGTACCAAGTGGTCACGGCGGTCGCTAGCCGTTCTTCCAGCCCGGCCCTCGAACGACTCGGCCGGGCTTTGCGCCCGTGTGCTCGCCGTCTCGCAGCACCGGGATCCCGTTGACGATTACGTGGATGATGCCCGTGGAGTACTGGTGTGGATTCTCGTAAGTGGCGTGGTCTTGGACGGTCTCGGGATCGAAGACGACGACGTCGGCGAAGTGGCCCTCCTTCAACATGCCGCGGCGGTCGAGCCGAAGCGTCTCCGCCGGCAGCGACGTCATCTTGCGGATGGCTTCTTCGATCGTCAAGACGTTCTCTTCCCGCACGTACTTCGCCAACACGCGCGGAAAGCTGCCGTAGGCACGGGGGTGGGTATGCGATTGGATGAAGATTCCTTCGGTGGCCAGCGAAGGCGAATCAGTACAAAAACTCAACCAGGGCACGGCCATCTTCTTGCGCACGTTCTCCGGGTTCATCGAGTAGGCAACGGACATGACCCGGGTGTTGTCCCTTACGATCAGGTCCATGGCGGCCTCCTCGGGCGAGGTGCGCCATAGCTCGCCGATTTGAGCGACGGTCTTCCCATTCAGGTGCCTCAATTCGGGGCTCTTCAGACCGACCACCATGTAACCGGTGGGACCACCCACCGCCCGGTACAGGTTCTCCCAGTCATCCGAGGGCTCGAGCATCTCGCGGGCCACCCGCTTGCGAATCTCTGGATCCTGGAGCCGTTTGACTCGCTCTTGCTGACCACCTTCACCTACCCAAGGAGGCATGGCGGCGGTGAGTCCGCCACAACCCGCATGGTAGGGGTACACGTCGCCCGTGATCTCGAGGCCGTCGGCTCGGGCCTTGCCGACAAGCTCGACGGCCGGGTCAAGCAAGTGAACGTTCTCCCGGCCCACGACGCCTAAGTGGTAGACCTCACCTCGAATCCCGGCGTCTCGAGATATCGTGATCAGCTCTTCGATAGCGTCGAGGAAGCGTGCTCCTGTAAACCGCAAGTGAGAGATGTACAGGCCGTCGTAGCCGGCCGCCGCTTTGGCCAGCTCCGTTAGCTCCGCGGTATCAGCATAGGGCCCCGGCACTTGCATCAATGCCGAAGAGATGCCAACAGCACCTTCTTCCATGGCTTGCCGCACCAAGGCACACATACGGTCCAGTTCAGCAGGGCTCGGTCGCCGATCCTCTTGCCCCAACTCGTGGATGCGTAGGGTCGTAGCACCGACAAACGAAGCGACGTTGGTCGAGACACCGCGTCTTTCGAGGTACTCCAGGTATCCCGCCAGCGTGGTCCACTCGAAGTCGAAGGGCAGCTCGCCACCCCGGAAGCCGAGATCGTCCCTGGCCTGATCGTTCACGGGGCCCATCGAGCGGCCTTCGCCCATGACTTCCAGCGTGATGCCCTGCCGGATGTCGCTTTGTGAGCGCCCGTCGACGATGAGCGATTCCTGTGCATGGCTCAAGATGTTGATGAAGCCGGGCGCGACCGCGAGACCCTGGGCATTGATCTCGACCGCCGCGTGTGCGTCGGGCAACGCGCCGATCGCGGCGATCCGGTCGTCCTGAAGCGCGACATCACCATGAAACGGCGGTGCGCCGCCGCCGTCATAGATCGTGCCGTTGCGGATGAGAATGTCGCATTCGATGGGCATGGTGAATGGTGCGGAAGGGAGTGTGATGTAAATAGTGTAGCGGCTGACACCCAGAAATTTCTCTTGGCGACCTTGGTGGTTCTTAGCGCCTTTGCGAGAAATTCCCATGCCGGCGTGTCACCGGCACCTCCGGCCGGATCGCCAGCCAGCACAGCGAAGCGGCGACGTGGACCGCGGCAAACACGTAGATGACTTGGTTCCAATCGCCGCCGGAGCGCTCAATGTCTCCGATCAGGTACCCGAGCGCTGCCGCCATCGCGAACGCGCCCCCGGTGCTCGCCATGTTATTCACGCCGATCACAACGGGAGTTTGGTCTCCGGCGACGTCCATCGTAATCGCCCAGGTCGACGAATACGCCAGTCCCGACAAAAAGGCGGCTCCGGCGATAACCGCCACGAGCTGCGAAGGGGTGGACGCCCCGGCCGCGAACAGGCTGCACAACCCGCACAGACCTAGCGCCACCGCAGCGACACCACAACGGCTGAGTCGCTTCGAATGAGTCCGCTTCAGCAACCAATCCACGATGACGCCGCCGGTCAGCGTACCGACAATCGTTGCGAGAAGCGGCGACATGTTCATCAGGCCGGAGTCCAGCCGTGTGACTCCGTACCCTTTCTCAAGAAACGTTGGGAACCAACTGATGAACAAGCCATAGCCGGCGGATCGAAAAAAAGACTGGCCGCAGATGGCCCACATGTTGGCCGATGTCACGATGGCCAGGGCGACGTCAGCCGTGAGCCGGCGCGGCTTGTTTCTTTCGTCATCGCCGGCAGACTCGTTGTCGGTGCTGCCGGGCCCGGGCTTGCCACCGCGGCCGGCCGCAATCAGGACACACTCCTGGGGGTTCACCCAAGGATGGTCAGCGGGCTTCGTCCGCGCGAAAACGAAATACCCAAGGGCCCATGCGATTCCAACAAGCGAGAAGACGTAGTACACGGTGCGCCAATGAAGATGCTCGAGCATGACGGCCGTGAGGCCCATCGTAATCACCGCGCCAATCGACATGGCCGCCCCGATCGTCGCCCCGGCGAAACCCCTTCGATTCACCGGGATCCAATCGTGGAGGACCTTAGCCGTATTGGGGGCCAGGCCTGCCTGCGCGGCGCCAAAAACCGCCCGCGAGACCATCATCGGGATGTAGCCCGAAACCGAACCGGTCCAAGCGGCAACCATCGACCACAACACGCTCAGCGAAGGAAGAGACAGCCGCGTTCCCAAGCGGTTGCCGAGTGCTCCGCTTGGCACCTGAAAAACGAAATAACCGATGTTGAAGACGGCCAGAATCCAGCCCATCTGCTCCGTGGTGAACTCGAGTTCGGCCTGAATGGTCGTAGTGGCGACAACAATGCAGTGGCGCGTCAGGTAAGCCGTCGACGCCGCCAGCGCCACCATGGCCAGGATGAAATAACGGATGGACGTGGGGCGGCCCGCCGCCGCAGCCGTAGTGGCAGCCGAAGACTCCGCCTCTTTCAAGTCATTACCCATCGGTCGCCGTTTCGGACAGCATAGTTGTCAAGAAACAACGCCGTCGGGCTAGTCTAGCAGCCCGTGGTGAAAGCCAGGCTGTTGTCCCGACCGTAGGATACAACCACATGTTGTCGTAGGTCGAGCAGGCGGGCACGGCATGCCGTGCCCCTACATAGCGATTCCCGCGGTTCTCAGTCTTGCCACGGGCCACTAGGGCATCGACAAACCACCGTTGATCTCGATTACATGGCCCGTGATGTAGCTGCCGTCGTCACTTGCGAGGAGCAGCACCGGCCCGACACAATCTTCGGGCAAGCCGTCGCGGCGCAGCGGGATCAGTTCGTCAGTCAGTTTGCGGTAGGTCTCCGGCGGCGTCCAGCGCTCCTGCAAGCGAGTGCGGATCACGCCCGGTGCAATGCCATTCACCGTGATCCGCCGTCCAGCGAGTTCCCTGGCCCATTGACGCACCATATTGCTGACGGCGGCCTTCGAAGCCGCATAGCTGAGGTTGTTGGCGCCTCCTCCCGTGCGGGCGTTGATGGATGAGTTCACGATGATCCTTCCCGTGCCCTCTTCCAAAACAGGGATCGCGTGCTTTACAGACACGAAGACGGACGTACAGTTAACGGCCAACGCGTGGTCCCAGTCGCCGGTCGTCAGCTCCGCCGTGGGGCCCTGCACCGTCGGCCCGCCGGCGTTGGCAACGAGGATATCGAGGCGGCCGAAGCGGTCTTTCGCGGACGAGATTAAACTCCGGACCCCGGCCTCGTCGGTCACGTCCGCCTGGGTGGCAATCGCCGTTCCGCCTTGCCCGCTGATCTCAGCAACCAGCTCTTCCGCAGCCTGCCCGCTCGTGTGGTAGCCGACCACGACCGACGCTCCGCAGCGCGCCAACCCAAGAGAAATTGCCCGGCCGATGCCGGTGGCGCCTCCGGTCACGATCGCGCTTCGGCCGGTGAGATCGACTTGCATTGGTTTCATAGGCATGCTCGCTGGGGGAGGGGTCCAGTGTACTATGCGCTTGGCGAGTGCGTGCGCTCACGCCTTGTCGCGCCGGGGCGGGGGGGGACGGCTTTGGCCGGCTCGCGGGCCCGCTTTCGAGCGTCGTGACTCTGCTAGTATCGCTTCTCCGTCAAGCTGAGGGCGCGCGGAATCAGCGACCGCCAGCGCCGTCAGGGAACGATCCTTGTCGGCCGCTCAAGGATCATGACCTCGGACAAGGCCCAAGTCGGGCTCGCCTTCGCCCTCTACCTGGGCGTCACCTTTCTGCTCGCCTACCTCGCACATCGCCGAGCCAAGAAGGGGCACTTTCTCGAAGATTTCTTCGTTGCCGGCCGGGAGATCGGACCCTGGGTGCTGGCGCTCACTTGGATTGCCACGTCAGCCAGCGGCGGAACGTTCATCGGCACGCCCTCGCTGGCGCACCGTTACGGATGGATCCTGCTGCTGTGGATCGCGTCTCTGATGGTGGTCGCGACCGTGGGCATGGGGGTGCTCGGCAAGAGGGTTGCGGAGTTAGGCAGGCGGACGGGCGCACTGACTTTCTCCGATCTCTTGCGTGACCGCTTCCAGAGCAATACCGTCGGCACGGTTTCCGGCATCGCCATCATCATCCTCTACACCGCCTATATGGTGGCCCAGTACATTGCCGGCGCGCGAATGGTCGAGGCGGTAGTGGGCGTCCCGTACGTTTGGGGAGTGTTGGGCTTCGCCGTCACCGTTAGTCTCTACACCGCCTATGGCGGGTTTCGAGCGGTCGCGTGGACCGATAGCTTTCAGGCGTTGGTCATGCTCGCGGGTGTTCTGATCACGGTCTTCTTCGCGGTAAGGCAGGCAGGCGGATTGCCCGCCGTGTTCGACAAGCTGGTTGCGCAGTCTCCGGATCTGGTTGGAGGCCCGGGCCAGGACGAGTTCCTGCCGCTACCGGCAGCGATCTCTTTCTTCATCATTTGGCCCCTGGCGAACGTCAGCCAGCCCTCCCTGATGACGCGCTTTCTGGCCGCCAAGGATACCCGGACCTTGAAAAAGGCCTCGTTTCTTATTGGGCTCTACATCTTGCTGCTGTATCCCGCCATCATGACCCTCGGAGTGGTCAGCCGAGTATTGGTCCCCGACATCGAGTCTCCGGACCACGCGATTCCGGCCGTCATTCTAGCCACCGTCCCGCCGCTGCTGGCGGGACTGGTGCTGGCGTCGCCGTTGGCGGCCATCATGTCTACGATCAGCTCGTTCTTGCTCGTGTCGAGCAGCGCGATCGTGCGTGACCTCTATCAGCGCAACGTGAAACACGAGATCTCGGAACACGGCGCCAGGCGGCTGACTCACGTATCGACTTTCGTCCTGGCAGCGGTCGCCTTGGGTTTCGCACTTCGCCCGCCGGAGTATCTGCAATACATCGTGGTCTTTTCCGGAACGGGATTGGCGGCTACTTTCCTGTGGCCCACTCTGCTCGGGATCTACTGGCCCAGGATGAACAAGCCCGGTTGCCTGGCGGGCATGCTGGCCGGGTTTCTCTCGTTTCTGGCCCAGTACGCGGCTTTCGGAACGCGGAGTTTCGGCGGTTTCGATCCGTTCATCTGGGCTGTGCTCACGTCACTGGTGGTGTCGGTGGGAGCTGCCTGGATGACCGCACCCCCGCCCGAAGGCGTGCGGCGATCGTATTTCGGGGAGGAGGCCCACCTCCGATCTAAATTAGATTAACGGACCCCCGGTGCTTATCGACAATCGGGTTCGTAGCCCGTTGTGGGGGCGGACCGCTGCGCCGACTGGGGCGCTACACCTCTGCCCTCGGCTTCAAGCCAACGACGAGCGGCATCGCGTAAGGGTGATAGTGGGACGGTCGATGAAACGAACCTACACCGTGCAAAGCTCCACCGCTTCCCGCAGCGACGTCATCGGGTCGCGCGTCGGGATGAACTCGTGGGCGTAGTAGCCTTCAAAACCCAGGTCGGCGATCGCCGTGGCAATTGCCTTGTAGTTCAACTCCTGGGTGTCGTCCAGCTCGTGGCGGCCCGGGTTGCCGCCGGTGTGGAAGTGGGCGATGTGATCAATGTTGTCGCGGATCGTGCGAATCACGTCGCCCTCCATGATCTGCATGTGATAGATGTCGTACAGCAGCTTGAAGCGGGGCGAGTTCACGCGCGTCACCAGCTCGACGCCCCACGGCGTGGTATCGCACTGGTAGTCCTTGTGGTTGATCTTGCTGTTGAGCAACTCCATGACAATCGTCACGCCGAGGTCTTCGGCCTGAGCCTTGACCTTGTTGAGTACCAGCGTGCAGTTCTCCCACGCCTCTTCGTCCGATACATCCCGCCGGTTCCCTGAGAAGCAGATCAAGTTCGGGACGCCACTCTTCTTCGCGGCGGGCAGCAGCCGCCGGAAGTTCGCCTCGATCCGCGCGTGGTACACCTTGACGTTTAGCCCGTCCGTGATTGAACAAATGCCCGTCCCGACAGCGCACATCAGCCCGTACTTCTCGAGCAGCGGCCACTCGTCTTGCTCGAGCAACTCGACCGACCGAATGCCCATGCGCGCCGAGTGCTCCGCCAGTTGTTTGACCGACATGTCGCGGTAACACCACTTGCACACCGACTGCTTGAGGCGTCCCGCAGCTGCGGCCGGCGCCACGCCCGAAACCGCCACCGCACCCGCGGCCCCCGTCAGCAACCCTCTCCGACTCCATCCCCTCGCCGATGTCATACTCCACTCCCCCCTATCTTGTAGTTGCGCCGCCACCCAAGTCCCGTCCGCGGTCATCGACCCACTTTTGCTAGATGGGACAATTCTCCAACCCGGCGATAAACTGAATTCCACGCACGTCGTGGCCGAGCAGGCGCCGGTCGTTGGTCAGGAACAGATCAACCCCGGCCTCCGCCGCACAGGCGAGCTGCAGCGCATCAGGACGGCGGATCGCGACGTCGGTGCGGATTCGCGCATAGTGCTCCGCCGTGTCGGAGGTGAACTCCAGAATCTCGATCGTCGGGGGGTGCAGAATGTTGCGGTACTGTTGCGCGAGAGGTTCGTCGCCTCTCAGCAACGCGCCGGTCAGGGTTTCGCCGATCGTCAACGCGCTGGTACAGAGCCGGTCGGCCCGCCGCAACATCCGAGTGCGAATCGCTTCGACTTGCGGGCAGAACTCGGGGTTCTCTTCGACGAGATAGACGAACAGGTTCGTATCCCAGAAGACGAGACTCATCGGGAGACCCCAGAAGAAAGGATGGGTTGGTCTTCCCTCCGCGGGCTCTTCTTCCCTTCGACCCCCTGCTCCCACGGTGGCGCGCTGCTTTCGTCTGAGCGGAGCCAGCGAATCACCGCATCCCCACCGCCAAGGCTTCGCCATACATCCTTGCCCAGCCCCTTGAGTCGCATCAGTGGGTCCTCTTCCAAGCTCGAGGGCCGCTGGGGCGAGTAGTCAGACTCATACCAGTCCAGCAGATCCCTGTAACCTTCGGGCAGCTCTTGACGCTTTGGGGCGTTCTTGGCACCAACTCGTCGCGGATGAAAAGCGTCTCCGTCCCGAAAGAGGCGATAGGTTCCATCGGTATTGCGACACAGAATTCGATACCGTCCGGGGTTTGGCTCAAGGCTTGCCACGCAATGCTGCGCGATGTGCGTCACAACGCCGGGTCGACAGGGGGTCCCTGGATGCAAACGATTAGCGCACTCGACAATTTCGTGCTTAGCGAAACCGCTTCGCTCCGGATGCTCTCGATGAAGCAGGGCCGTGGTGACCCAGACTTCGTCGGCCACTTTCAATCCTAAAACTTTCATCTTGCACCCTCCTTGGCCTCTCAAACCAATTATACCAACATGCTTGGTATGAATCAACTAGGACTTCCAAGAAAGAAAGCAGCGGACCTCGACCGACGTGCCCAAGGATCGCCCGCCCTGTAGCGCTTCTCTATCCCGCCTTGAGCACAAGCGCCACGATCCTACACGGCGCGCCCGACCCTCCACCGATCTTCATCGGCAGCGCCATCACCAGCGCCCCCGTCGCGGGCAGCTCTTCCAGCCGCGCGACGTTCTCCAAGCACGCCACCTGCGCGCCGGCGAATACTTGATGCGCCCGGAAATCCCGCGTCGGCCCGTGGTCGATGCTGGCCGTGTCGATCCCCACCACCACCACCCCGCGCTCGACCAGCACCTTGGCAGCCTCCGGCGAGACGCCCGGAAAGTGCAGATTCTTCGTGTCGCCGGGAACATCACTTCCCAGATACGTCTTCGCGTCCGGCCAGAAGCGGCTCCAGCCGGTGCGGACAAGCACGATGGCACCCGCTTCAATGGGGCCGTGCTGTCGTTCGTGCTCGTCAACGTCAGAGACTGACAGACGGTAGTCCGGGTCAGCCTCGCACTGCGCCGCAATGTCGATTACCACCGCCGGGCCGATCAGTTCCTCGACCGGAATGTCAGCCGCGGCGCGCTTGCCTTCAGCGAAATGAATCGGCGCGTCCAGATGAGTACCCCCATGCTCGCTGCCGCCATAGATGAACGAGCTGTACCAATAGCCGCCCGCGGTGCGTCCCCAGGCGGTGCGCTCATGTTGAAACGGCTGATCGGTCGGCCAGTAGAGGGTGCTCTCGTCGAACGTGTGGGTCAAGTCGACGACGCGGTAATTATCGAGGTCGAGTGTCCTGGACCCGGAACAGGCAGAGAACAACCCTGTCAGCAACAAAGCGAGCATCGGAAATCGAGAACGCATAAACGCTTCGGTCATGCGTCAAGAATAGCCTGCCGGGAAAGGAAGTTGGTCGCTAGCCGCGATCTTGCTGAGGCTACAGCGAGTTTAGAAAAGCCAGCAAGGCCTGCTGGTCTTCGGGGGTGAGCGCAAGATAGTTATCGCGGGCCCGTTCGGCTTCAGCGCCGTGTCGCAACAACGCCTCGAGCACCGTGGCCGCACTGCCATCGTGAAGGAAGGGCCGCCGGAAGCGTAAGCCCCACAGCGCCGGGGTCCGGATCTCATTCGGTAGCGCAGCCTCCTGCTCGATGCCGTCGCCCGTACCGACCTCGTGCAACAGAAGGTCTGAAAACAGCGCGACCGGCCGGCGATCGAAAACCGGGTTCGGACCTGGGGCGGTCATCAGCACCGGCACGTGGCACGACGCACAGCCGATCGAGTGAAAGACCGCCTCGCCCGCGCGAACCTGGCCATCAATTGGGCCTCGATCCAGCGGAGCCAGGAACTTCATAAACAACTCGAAGGCGTCGATCCCGCGCAACCCGGTCAGGGGCTCGATCCCGTCCTCGGGATCCGGAACCGGATCGCACAGTTTCAACGTCTCCGGATCCACTCCGTTGGCGACCTCCTCACGAAACAGGTCGTTGGTGATGCCCATTTCATTGCGGTAGGCATCGCCCGAGAAAGCGAGCAGCGTCGCGTGCTGGCTCTTCCACCCGAAACGGCCGACGCGGAGGTCGCCGGTAGCTACGTCGGTGATCAACGCCACGCGTCCGCTGATGCCGTCGCCGTCACCGTCATCGGGGTCTTCGAGCGCGCGAATCGTTTCATCGGCAATCGCTTCGACCAGTCCGGCGCCGAACAGCGGGATCGGGATGCGCCGCGCGATCACGTTGGCCTCGGGCGGAATCTTCGGCTGGCACTCGTGGTTGGGCAAGGAGAAGAGGTGAAACAGAGTTCCGCCAGAGAGCACCGTGAAGTTGCCGTTCTCGTCGAGATGCCCGGCGCGCATCTCCGACACCGGCCCGACGCCTCCAATGGCCGGCGTGCTGTGGCACTGCGAGCACCCCAGCCCGTTGAAGGCGGGTCCCAAGCCCTCACCCGCATCTTCGACTTCGACGAAATCATCGAGGCCGACGCGAAACAGTTCGAACTCGTTGGCGGTGATGCCCGCAAGAGGATTCCCGGGCTGAGACGGTCGGCCTTGCTCCGGAGCAGGCGGCACGACCTCCGCCTTTTCCGACAACTTCATCCGTGTGCGCGATAGCGGCAAGGACTGCTGGCCGGGCAAACAACCGGCCATCACACCCGCCATTACCACTAACCGAAAGATTCTCATCGCTCTCACTCAACGCACAACGATACTGCCGCGCATGATGGTGTGACCCGCGCCACAAGCCTTGGAGCACTCGAACGGGAATCGTCCCTTCTTCTGCGCCCGGAACAGAATCCTCGCCTCGCCCCCGCCGCGCTTCGGAACCACTACGTTGACACCCGCTTCCCGGATACGAAAGCCGTGATTCGTATCGAGACTGCGGATGCGCAGTTCCACGACCTCGCCCTGCTTCAACTTGATCTGAGAGGGAACGAAGGTGAATCGCTCAGCCACAATTCGAATGACTCGATCCGGCTCTTCCGTGTTATCCCCGGGTGCCGGCGGGGCTGCGAGGAAGAGACCCGCCAGCCCGAGCGCTAGACCCAATCTGGTAGCCAACCTCATCACTAGAACCACCACCCCACGCCAAGATTCAGCGAATCCCTCGGCTTGATGAACGAACTCTTGTTGTTCAAGAACGTATAGTCGAACTTGAGCGCCACGTCCGGTTCGGGGTAGTAGGTCAGCCCCGTTACCCAAGCCGTCCGGTCGAACTCGTTCAGCGGCAGGAAGCCCGGCGCCATCTTGTTCTGCGTATCGAAATCCTCGTAGCGAGCGAACGCCACGAGGTCATGCCGGTACCAGCGAGGAAATAGATGAAAGGCGCCCTCTAGGTAGGCCCCCCGCATGCGTTCGGCGATGTTCGGGTTCACGCCGCTCGTCCGCTGCAGCAGTGCGTTCAGCTCCGCTGTCTGGTCCATCGTGACCTGGGCGAACTGCCCTCGAAAGTCGAAGCGAGACACGCTGGCCCGTCCGTCCACCTCGACGACGTTCACGCGAGGGTTGATGCCCGGCGTCGCAAAGCCGGTCTTGCCGGTCCAGAAGCTGCCGCCAAGCGACATGCCCGGAAGGCCGTGGTACTCGAGCCGCCCGGTGTAGGCGGGGTTCTGCGCCGCTGACAGAAAGCCCTTTTGCCGCCCGTCTCGAGCGCCTTCCTCGGCGTTGAACCGAGAGGAGTCCAGCGGTGCCATCACATACGCCTTGTAGGCAAACCCATGACCCAGGTCGCCGAAAAAGCCCGCGCCGCTGTCGAACCAGGTGGTAGGGATGATCACTGTATCGACAAACGGACGCTCGACGCCGTTGAAAGCGGGAGGCTCGTGACGCTCATTGATCAAACCCACCGGCGTCAGCATGATCCCCGTTCGAACGTTCAGCCACGACTTCAGCAGGAAATCGAGATACGCCTGCTCCAGCTCCAGCTCCCCGCTCACCCCGCCGCCTTCCACAAGGGCGTGCTCCAACTCGAGCTCCGACCAGAACTGGATGCGGTCGGAGAAGCTGTGTCCGAACAGCAGCACGAAACGGTGGAAGTCGAGGGCCCCCGGCTCGTCCTGCGGCTTGTTGAAGTGGTAATCCATGTAGCCCGAAAACGGAAGCCTCGTCTCGGTAGAAGCAACCTCTTCGCCTTGAGGCGTTTCGGTTGGAAGCACCTGCGCCATGGGAAGCTCGGCCTGAGCCGCGGGTTCGTCCTCCCGGAGGGCCATCGCCGGTGCGACCTCGGGTTCAGTGGGGACAGCCGGCGCCTCGGCAGCGGGCTCCCCGGCAACAGGTGCCTCAGTCCCAGGCCGCTCCCTCAGGAGCCTTTGAACCATGTCCTCCAGTTGCCGAACCCGTTCTTCGAGTTCGCCGATTCGCTTCTCTTGTTCGGGCGACTGAGCCTGTGCCGGAACCTGAGCCGGAGCGGACACAACTAGCCAGACCACCATCAGCAATTGGAAGCAACGCCATCGCATAGTTAGCTACACCTAATCACTAATCTATGTATACCAAGATCTAAGATTAGTCACCAAGAATCTACAATATAGTCGGGTCTACCTCCATCTGTCAAGATGAATCAACACGGAGGCCGAGATCCTCTCCGCCGAGAACCTCGTCCAAACCTCTCTCGCCTCTTGCCGCTGGTTGAGCCCCCCGGATACGGTCATTACTCTAAGATCACTACCAGAGCGCCCTCAAGCCACCGCGTGTCCCCTTTCTCCCATCTCGAAGAGCTCAAGGCGCGTGCCGCCTCGCTGCCCACGTCCGCCGGCGTCTACCTCTATAAAGACGGCCGTGGCCGGGTCATCTACGTCGGCAAGGCCAAGAGCCTGCGCGACCGCGTCCGCAGCTACTTCCTCGAAGAAAAGCTCGCCGACGCCAAGACGGGTAGCCTGCTCTCGGAAGCCCGCTCCGTCGACTACATCACGGTCGAGAACGAGAAGGAGGCGCTGGCGCTCGAGAACAACCTCATCAAGCAGAGCAAGCCCCGCTACAACATCCTCTTGCGCGACGACAAGACGTACCCCTACATCAAGCTCACCAAAGAGCGCTTCCCGCGAGTCTACGTCACGCGGCGGCTGCGCAAGGACGGCGGCACCTACTTCGGTCCATACTTCCCCGGCAACCTGGCGCATCGCCTGGTGCACTTCATCCATCGCTATTTCCGCATCCCCTCTTGCCGCGTCGACCTGACGCGCTACCACCCGCGCGCCTGTCTCGAGTACTACATCCATCGCTGCTGGGGACCCTGCGTCGAAGGTCTCACCACCGATGACGCCTACAGCCGCGCCGTCAAGGACGTGCGCACCTTCCTCGAAGGCCGCCACGGCGACCTCGTCAAAGACCTGCGCCGGCGCATGGTCGATGCGTCCGAGAACATGGAGTTCGAGCAGGCCGCGAGCCTGCGCGACCTCATCACCACCGTCGAGGAGCTGAAGGAGCGGCAACAGATGGCCGCCGCCGAAGGACACGACATCGACATCTTCGGCATCCACGCCGAGCCCCCGCTGGTGGCAGTCAACGTCTTTCACGTGCGCAACGGCCGCGTCGTCGACCGCCGGGAACTGTATTGGGAGGACGCTCACCAATTCGACGCCGGCGAGTTCCTGGCGAGCGTAGTCAAGCAAAGCTATCTCGACACCGAGTACGTACCGTCGCTCGTTCACGTCCCCGGCGATTTCGAGGACCGTGCCGTGCTCGAGGAGGTCCTCACCGAGAAGCGTGGACGCAAAGTCGAGATAGCGACTCCGCAACGCGGCTCGAAGAAAGCCATGCTCGACCTGGTCGAAACCAATGCCCGCCACGGCTTCGAGCAGCGCTTCCGCATCTCGCAACCCAGCGCCAAAGTCATCGCGGAGGCCCTGGTCGAGTCGTTGAACCTACCCGCAGCCCCCGAGCGCATCGAGTGCTTCGACGTCTCCCACATCCAGGGCAGCGACACCGTCGCCTCGATGGTGGTGTGGGAGAAGGGACGCATGAAGAAGTCCGACTACCGCAAGTTCGCGATCAAGACCGTCGATGGCATAGACGATTTCGCATCGATGCGGGAAGTGGTCGGCCGCCGCTACCGCCGCCTCGAGCAGGAGGACAAGCCCTTCCCCGGCCTGATCCTGATCGATGGCGGCATCGGCCAGTTGCACGCCGCCGCCGCCGCGCTCGACGAGCTTGGCATCATCAACCAACCAGTGGCCGCGATCGCCAAGCGCGAGGAGACGATCTTCGTGCAGGGCCAAGAGGATGAACCGATCCAACTCGACCGTTTCTCGCCGGTCCTGCGATTGGTGCAGCGGATACGGGACGAAGCCCATCGCTTCGCCGTCAGCTTCCACCGGAAACGCCGCGACTCGCGCCGTCTGACTTCGGAACTTCTCGAGATCCCCGGCGTGGGCGAACACACCGCCCGCAAGCTATTGCGCAGCTTCGGCAGCCTGAAGCGCATTCGCGAAAGCAGCCTCGAAGACCTCAAAGGTGTCGTCACTCGCCCGCAGGCCCAGCGCATCCACCAGTTTTTCTCCAGCCTGGTATCCACTTGACTCAGGTGACCCCAAGATGTAGTGTAGGGCCTGGTGGAGGATTACCCGCGCGACCAACTCGAATTCGAGTCTCACTTTGCGAGCGAGGAGGCTTGCCGCGACTATCTGTTCGCCTTGCGCTGGCCAGAGGGTTTCCGCTGTCCAAGGTGTGGGCATGAGCGCGCTTGGCCGGTGCGCAAAGTGTGGTTCGAATGC
The DNA here is from genome assembly GCA_965261065.1 of Bryobacterales bacterium. GTDB lineage: Bacteria > Acidobacteriota > Terriglobia > Bryobacterales > UBA6623 > JAKZVK01. Next base: position 3,343,884 of record OZ253444.1, read on the forward strand.
GCTCGCTGCGGGCGGCAAACCTCCGTCACCGCCGGCACGATCTTTCAAGACACACGCAAGCCGCTGCGGCTGTGGTTCCGGGCGATGTGGACCATCACCACGCAGAAGAATGGGGCCAGCGCCCTGGGTCTACAGCGCGTTCTGGGACTGGGCAGTTACCAAACCGCCTGGCCTTGGATGCACAAGCTGAGGCGAGCGATGGTGCGCCCGGGGCGGGAGCGATTGACGGGCCTCGTCGAGGTCGATGAGACCTACTGGGGCGCTGAAGAAGAAGGGGTAATCGGCCGGCAGACCGAGCGTAAAGCGTTGATTGCAGTCGCCGCGGAAGAGAGAGGCACCGGGCTGGGGCGCATCCGCATGCAGCGCGTTCAGAACGCCTCGGCGGCCAGTTTGATGCCCTTCGTCGAGGAGTCGGTCGAGCCGGGCAGCGTGGTTGTTACCGACAACTGGTCGGGCTACGATCCGCTCAAGAAGAAGGACTACCAGCGTCGTATCATCTCGATTAACAACCGCCGCGAGCAGGCCTCGCAGCTACTGCCGAGGGTGCACTTGGCGATCTCGCTACTCAAGCGCTGGATGCTGGGCACGCATCAGGGGGCGGTCAGCCACGAGCATCTGGACTACTATCTCGACGAGTTCGTGTTCCGCTTCAATCGGCGCAGATCACGCAGTCGGGGCAAGCTCTTCTACCGCCTTGTGCAGCAGGCCATGGCGGTGGAGCCGACGCCGTACCGCTCGATCGTCGCCGATTGGGACGCTAAGACGCTGTGAGCCCAACTACAAGATGTTGGGGTCACCTGAGTCAAGTGGATACCCGGCTTTCTCCAAACCCCCCGCCACGCGTCCCGAACCCACCGGCACGTAGCAACACTTTACGTCCAGTACAGCGGTACAGCATCCCGAGTTTGGCGGCTTTCCCTTCCCGCAACCTGGCGCCGCCGAGACCCTGTCAAGCCGGTTTGCTTCGTGCCATGCCGGCACCACTGCCGACCGAACCTGATCCTGCGGGCCCCAATTCCTAGTCACCTCCGGCCAGCGCAAGCTCTGACTGGTCTAGCTGTTTCCCTCTTTTGTCAAACGTTCGAATGCTGATCTTCTTTCCTTGTTCAATGGTCATCTGCGTGAAGTTGTCTTCTTGCTGGAAGTTCCAGGCCTTGTAGTGCATGACATGGCCGTTGCCGATATCGAACGGATCCTTTTCCGTCTGCGAGTCGTGGATGTAGTTCAATGGGTCACCGTCGGCGAAAGGGAAAGGCCAGTAGAAGGCGGACGAGGTGATCGACCACGCCTTCAAATCCGTCTTCCTATTCTCCTTGAAGAAACTAATTTCAGCGACGTTCGAGCAATGGATATCTCCGCTGAGAAAGACGACGTTCTGCACGCCATGGTCGGTAATCGTTCGCAGCAACTGACGTCGAGTCTCAGGGAAAGCGGGCCACGAATCGCTCTTCCACTGCTTCGCGGACCTATCCTTATGAGCCACATCGTTCGGGACGAAAACACTCTCCGAAACAATGAATTTGGGGAGGTCGCCAATCTTGTCTTGTTGTTTTTTCAACCACTCGCAGACGATATCAATTTGGCTTTTATACTGCTTGCCGTGGTGAGGTTGCGCGGGGATGCCCAAGAGGTGGTTGTCTTCCAAGACTTCGTCTTTGTCTTCCCGCATACGCTGCGTTCGGCCGTCGAGTACGAAAAAAAGGTAACCCGCGCACTCGAATTGGTAGAAGAGCTTCTGGCCGTGGTTGCGCGGGCAGTGGCTCCACTGATAGCTGCGGTAAGCGCTGATGGCAAGGTTGAACAGCGTGCGCTTGTCGCTATCCTTGACGCGCCCTTGGACCCAGTTGTCCTCGATCTCGTGGTCGTCGAGGATCATGTACTGAGGGATTGTACGCAGCAAACGCCGCGTGTTCGGCGCTCCGAAGGCAGTCAGGTACCGTTCGCGGAACTCTTTTTCCGTGTCAGCGAGCCCAAACTGAATATGGCGGTTCAACATGTCAGCGTAGATCTGATCCCCAGCCATGATCATTAAGCGGGGTGGCACGGCATCCTGGCCGTTGTGGAAGCGTTCGTATATGGCTTTGAAGATCAGGTCCGCGCGCTTCTTGCCCCACAGCAGACCGGGGTAGCGGCAAGAGCCGAAGATGAATGCGAGATCGCCGCCTGCGTCCTGTTGGGGGAATGTTCGCACCCGGGCTTCACACTGTTCGGCCGGCAATTGCTCGAGATCGTCGGCCCAGACCCCGGCTTTGGGCAGACGCTTTTTGATTTCGTCGAACTCGAGCTCAACCATCGAGTCCGTGCTGTCAAGGGCCAGTGAGCCGGTGCGAATGGCGTACTCGGTGTCCGGCTTGAGGTTATTGAAGTCGCTAACGCCGGTGCGGTCGTACTCGCGGCGAAGCCGGAAGTAAGTCACCGAGCTAGGCCTCACACGCTTGCCCTGGCACAGGACGGCGACTCCGATGCTGCGGTGCTCGCCGGCGTCCGCGGCTCTGATCCAAACGCGCACGCTGGCATTGGTGGTGTGGCCGACGATCGGCCCGAGGCTGGGGGGTCTTAGCATGTTGCTCATTTCGAGTCTCCGTTCCGTCGATTTCGCTTTTCTTTGGATTGCACGATACCTATTGAATCCCGCAAATTATTATGACACTTTTTGATAGTTTGGAGCATCTATATATGTATGGGCAACCCCAAAGGTGTGAAGCGGGATTTCAAGGCCCTGGAGAAGCGCCGTTTCGAAGCGATGCGGCTGCTCGACCAAGGCCACAATCAGTCCGAGACGGCAAGACGGCTGAAAGTCGCTCGCCAAACCGTCAGTGCGTGGCGGCGGCAATACCGCGAGCAGGGTGCGGCCGGACTCCGCCAGGCCGGGCGCGCCGGACGCAAGCCGCTCCTCGATGCCGCACAACGCGAACGCCTGACGTCGCTGTTGCTGGAAGGCCCGCAAGCCCACGGCTTCCCCACGCCCCTGTGGAGCTGTCCGCGGGTGGCTCGGCTGATCGGAGACGAGTTCGGGGTCGACTACCACGAAGGCCACGTCTGGAAGATCCTGCGAGCGCTCGACTGGAGCCCGCAACGCCCGGTCGGAAAGGCGCGCGAGCGCAACGAAGAGCAGATCCGCACCTGGAAGCGCAAGACCTGGACGCGCATTAAAAAAAAGCCCAAAACGAAGGCCGTACGCTCGTCTTCATCGACGAAAGCGGATTGAGTCAGAAGCCGCATCGCTGCCGCACCTGGGCGCCACGCGGCCAAACACCGGTGCTGCAGTTTAACTTCAATTGGGAGAAGCTTTCCGTCTCGGCGGGGCTGACGCTGCGTAACTTCTACTTTCGGCTCTATCCCGGTGCGATCGGCAAAGAGCAAGTGATCGACTTTCTCAAGGCGTTGGTACGTCATATCGATCGGCCGCTGCTGATCGTCTGGGACCGGCTGCCGGCGCACCGTAGCCGCCTGGTGCAAGAGTTCATCCAACTCTCCGAAGGCCACATCGCAACCGAGTACTTGCCACCCTATGCGCCGGAGTTGAATCCGGTGGAATACATCTGGGCTTACTGGAAGCAGCACGAGTTGCCGAACGTCTGTCCGAAGGACTACGGCGAGCTGAACGAGCGGGCCCGCAAGGCACTCCGCCGCATGCACCGCAAACCGCGTTTGATCACGGCCTTCTGGAAACAGTCTTCTCTTTGCTTCGAGTGACGTGATATTATGCGGGACTCAATAGGTGATCCTCTCGTGGCGAGTCATTTGGTGCATGTTGCCCGCCTCTACCACGACCAGGGTAAGTTCTTAGAGGCCGTCGAATGGTATGAGCAGGCCCGGATGGCCTATCAGTCGGCCTCAGTGGAACAAGCGAAACGCGGAATGGGGATCGCATGGATCACATCGCAGATCGCGACCTGTGCCAAGGAGGATTCAACAGACCAGCGGTTCCGCATCCACATTTCTTGAGGGTCGGAAACATTTGATTTAGCAAGTGTTTTCGCTCGTCCTCCAGGTCCGAGCAGATTCGCATTCCCCCGGCGGACTTGACCCATGTGTTATTCTGATATATATTAATTATACCAGTCATGAAGGCGGCCCCCACTCGCTCTCATCTCTCGGATGCCGAACGTAGGCTCCGCTCCCGCATCGCGCAGCTCGTCCATGGCCGCTGGTTGCTGCACGGCACGCTGGCGCCCCGCCAACGCACCTGCGGCAAGCCCACCTGTCGCTGTGCTCGCGGTCAGCTTCACGCCTCGTTGTATTTGGTGCGGAATCGCCAAGGGCAACTGCAGCAGCTGTTTGTGCCCCGCCACTGGGAGGCCCGCGTCCGCCAGGCCGTGGTCGCCTACCAGCAACTCCAACGGCTCCTCGACGAGGTCTCCGAGCGTGAATGGAAGCGGCTCCGAAGCCGCCGGGAGGAATGACGTTCTTCGACGCCTGCTGCACTACGCCGAGAAGGTCTACGGTCTGCGGGACTCGCTGCTGGCCGCCGTCGGCGACACCAGGCCGCGGCCGCGCATCCCGACGCGGGTGGTGCTGCAGTCGGTGCTGGTGCTGTTCTGGACACGGCTGGGCAGCCTCAACGCGTTAGAGACGCTAGCGCCCGCACCGTTTTGGAAACAGTGGTTGGGCCGCGAGATGCCCAGCGCCGACACCCTCGGGCGCGTCTACAGCCGGCTCGATGCCGCCGCGGTGCGGGCAGCGATTCATCACGTCTACGAACGGCTCAAGCGCAACAAGGCCCTGCCCGGGATCGGCGGGCTGGGCGTGGCCGTGCTCGACGGCCATGAGTCTCACGCCAGCTACCGCCGTTGCTGTCGAGGATGCTTGAAGCGCACCGTGCAGCGCCGCGATGGCCAGCAGATGCAATACTACCATCGCCAAGTCACACTGCTGTTGCTCTCCGATGCGCCCCCCGGCTCCGAACCGCTGCGACTGTTGCTCGACGCCGAGCTGCAACGGCCCGGCGAGGACGAGATGGCCGCGGCGCACCGTTTGCTGGCGCGAGTTCTCGAGACCTATCCGCGAGCCTTTGACGTCGTGTTGGCCGATGCTCTCTACGCCACCGCCCCGTTTATCAACTTCTTATTGGGGCATGGCAAAGACGCCGTGATCGTGCTCAAGGACGAGCGCCGCAACCTCTATCAAGACGTCCAAGGGCTGTGGCCGACCACGGCGCCCCAACGCGGCGACTATCAAGGTCGCGATTGCCAGTGGTGGGATCACGAGGGCCTGGTGTCGTGGCCGCAGGTGCAGCAGCCGCTGCGGGTGGTTCGTTCCGTCGAGAGCTGGCAGCAGTATTCGCAACTCGACTCCCAACCGCATCCGCATCACAGCGAGTGGGTGTGGGTGACGACCCTTTCCTCACTGCAGGTTCGGACCGCGCGGGTGGTAAGGTTGGGCCATCAACGCTGGGACATCGAGAATCAGGGTTTCAACGAGTTAGTCAACGGCTGGCACGCCGACCACGTATATAAGCACGACCCCGCGGCGATCGAGAACTTTCTGTTGACGGTGTTTCTGGCTTTTAACCAGGATTTCCATTTTGGCCCTGGCACGGTCACAGGATACACCCCCGCTGCGCCGAATACCACGTCTTTTCGCGCTGAACCCTGCACATCACCTCCGCCGGTAGGCGCCAGGGCTCGTCCGTCCGCTCACAGACGTTGATTGAGCGGACTGAACGGCGCTCCGGCCGACACTGCTCCCTGCGAAACCTTTTTGGAGCCAAAAACTGTTGATCCTCGCCCGGGCAACGCTACCCACCCGGCACAGGCAACGCCCAGATCCTATGCAGCATGTCACCGAACAGCCGCCGGTTCAGATGCCCCTCCGCCAGCAGCAACCAGTAGTAGCGAGCATGCTTGACCAGCCGACCGCCGGTCTTCATCAACCTGTGTTGCAAACTCGTTAGCGACCAGCTTTTGATTCGCTGCGGCAGCCCTAGCCGCCGCCACAGGTTGCCCAGGTTGTAGGCCAGCACGCTGAGTTGCAGCCGTACCTCGTTGGCTCGGAAGCGGTGACACGACAAGCGGGTCCAGTGCGTGGCCTGTTTGCCTTCTTTGATCCACTGCTCCGCCGTGCCGCGCTTGTTGTAGAACCGCACGACCGAGCGGCTCGGCAAGCTCATGCTCGTCACGACAAATCCGACGCGCGGGAATAGTTCGCCCTGGTGATGCTCGACCTTGGCGACAACTCGCCTTGCCTTCGACCAGCTCTCGGCCTGATAGCGAAAACTCTTGTAGCGCACTAGGGGCTTGGCGTTCGGCCTGCCCGGTGGCCGAAACAGGATGTCCTCGATCTCCAGCTCCAGGCTCTTGTTCGCCGGGATGCGAATCACGTAGTCCACGCCGCGCTCCTCCATCGCCTCGTAGATCTCGGGCTTGGCGAAGGCGGCGTCGGCGCGGAACGTCACCTGTTTGCCCTCCGCCTGTTGTCGTTCGATCTCCGGCAGTAGCAGCTCGTCCCAGTCCTCGGCGCTGTGCACGTTGCCGGGACGCAGCTTCGCGCCTAGGCAGTCGCCGTGCTGGTTGAACAGCAACAGCGGGTGATAGCAGAGGGACTCAAAATGGCCGTTGTAGGCACTGCCTTCCTGTTGGCCGTGGACGGGGCTCTCCGTGGAGTCCATGTCGAGCACCACGCGGTCTGAACCGTCGGGAGCTTCGGCTTGCGCGACCAGCTCCCGGTTCACTGCCATCAGCCCCAGCAAGTTCTCTTCGCTCGCCAGCATCTCCGTCTCGAAGCCATGCAGCGTCGAGGTCAAGGCTGCTCCGCGATCCCAGTTCCTCTTCGAGCCGATCAAGCGAAAGGTCGGATCGGCGGATACTCGAACGGCGTCATTGAGGTCCTCGTAGCCAGCGAGTCGGCTGTAGACCGACTGCCGCAGCAGATCGGCCAGCGCGAACTTCTTGTTCAAGCCTTGTCGCGAGTCGCTGAGATGCTCGTCGATCAGCTGGCCGAGTCCGAGTCGTTCATCCAGTTCGCGAACGAGAATCAGACCGCCATCCGAGGTGACTCGCGATCCTTGGAAATCGACTTTGAGAAATCCATTGAACGTGAGCTGAAACGGCTTGTTTTCTTTTTCACCCATCGGGTGTTGACCTCCATGGCGTCCTTATCGGGCTCTAGCCCCTATCAATAAAGACGCTGAAGGTCGCTGGATGGTCTGAAGCTTATACATCAAATTGAAAATGCGAGTTTAATCTCTTCCACGTTTTTGTTGCGCGCAATCTCAAGGCATCGCTGCGGCGCAGCAAGCCGCGAGTCTTTTGGGCGCGCGCGATGGCGGCTGATCTGTATCAGGCGGCGGCTTGCCCGTACGGCTCGGGGCCCTCGCCATAGCGAGCGGGTGGTTTTCTTTCTCCCTGCCATCCTGCGCTGCCACCACGCCGCCGAGCGGCAGCCGAGCGTAGCGGTGTCTTCCGCGGCAGACTTCGGGCCCCGCCGAGGCCCTCGTCCGGCTGCGAATCTGCTCGCCCCGCTCGCCCCGCACCTAACTCGCTCGTTCCCCAATCACTTCCCGGCTCTCGCCCGACCGCGTTGCGGAATCGCTGTCAGCAGACACTCCTCCTTGTTTTGATTGCCGAACTGCGCTATCGTGACCAGCAACGGATCCAACGGGTTAGTCGTAACGCAGCGCTTGCACGGGTCGGATGCGCACGTCGCAGCCACCGTGCCACCCTAAGAGCTGCTGCCTGCACCCGTTTCAAGCCGCGAGGATCCAGTCGCCGGCCTCTGGGTGCCAGGACTCGTGCGTTGTTAAGCCGGGCGGCCTCGGAAGACATCATCCATCGAGTTCTCCCGCTGGTATCTGACCTGTTCCCGTCAGCATCCACTTGCGTCAAGGCATTGAATGACGAAGTGCAGTGTGCACCGGTCGTCTCAGACACGAGTCGCGAGCGCCCTTCCTCGGCCCCGGAGCCATCCGGGGTTCAGCATGCGATTCAGCACGCTGCATTGCGCCTTGTTCGGTTCAGCGGCTGACTTGTGCTCAAAGTCACTTGCAACCGGGTAACCTGAACCGATCGTGCGGGGGCTCAACCTACGTGGATAGAGCGCGTTGCGGGCCTAAATAGGTCCGTGGAGTCGTGCAGCGCTATAGGCTTCCTATATGCACCCGGACACCGGGTCGGGCACATATGTATAGATATACCATTTAAATTGTTGCACCAAAGTGGTACCAAAGTCGTTTTGGCGCTGAATCGGCCGAGAGCACACCCGAGGTGCGCACTCGAAAAAGGTCGCGGTGGCACCCGTTGTGGAGGCACTGAGCTTCGTTTCATGAACGCACTCGTGCGCCGGCCCCCCCGACACCAGGGCGTCGGACCTAGACGGGGCCGCTAGCGACTTTTGGAACAGGCCTGCAGCGTCCGCGTGACAGTCCCGAGCCCCCCACAGGCCCATCTCGTCGGCGATCTGCCGGAGGGAGAGGCCCTGACAGTGAAGCGTAGAAGTTCAACCCATGAACCGCACGGGGGGAGCAGAGTTCTTATATGCGCGCCGATGAACCGGTGGACTGCTTGGGCCAGATCCGTATACCTGTACGATACCGATTGCTCCTGCAACCCGGTCGCGAGGCAGCGGTTCCGCATCCACATTTCTTGAGGGTCGGAAACATTTGATTTAGCAAGTGTTTTCGCTCGTCCTCCAGGTCCGAGCAGATTCGCATTCCCCCGGCGGACTTGACCCATGTGTTATTCTGATATATATTAATTATACCAGTCATGAAGGCGGCCCCCACTCGCTCTCATCTCTCGGATGCCGAACGTAGGCTCCGCTCCCGCATCGCGCAGCTCGTCCATGGCCGCTGGTTGCTGCACGGCACGCTGGCGCCCCGCCAACGCACCTGCGGCAAGCCCACCTGTCGCTGTGCTCGCGGTCAGCTTCACGCCTCGTTGTATTTGGTGCGGAATCGCCAAGGGCAACTGCAGCAGCTGTTTGTGCCCCGCCACTGGGAGGCCTGCGTCCACCAGGCCGTGGCCGACTACCAGCAACTCCAACGGCTCCTCGACGAGGTCTCCGAGCGTGAATGGAAGCGGCTCCGAAGCCGCCGGGAGGAATGACGTTCTTCGACGCCTGCTGCACTACGCCGAGAAGGTCTACGGTCTGCGGGACTCGCTGCTGGCCGCCGTCGGCGACACCAGGCCGCGGCCGCGCATCCCGACGCGGGTGGTGCTGCAGTCGGTGCTGGTGCTGTTCTGGACACGGCTGGGCAGCCTCAACGCGTTAGAGACGCTAGCGCCCGCACCGTTTTGGAAACAGTGGTTGGGCCGCGAGATGCCCAGCGCCGACACCCTCGGGCGCGTCTACAGCCGGCTCGATGCCGCCGCGGTGCGGGCAGCGATTCATCACGTCTACGAACGGCTCAAGCGCAACAAGGCCCTGCCCGGGATCGGCGGGCTGGGCGTGGCCGTGCTCGACGGCCATGAGTCTCACGCCAGCTACCGCCGTTGCTGTCGAGGATGCTTGAAGCGCACCGTGCAGCGCCGCGATGGCCAGCAGATGCAATACTACCATCGCCAAGTCACACTGCTGTTGCTCTCCGATGCGCCCCCCGGCTCCGAACCGCTGCGACTGTTGCTCGACGCCGAGCCGCAACGGCCCGGCGAGGACGAGATGGCCGCGGCGCACCGTTTGCTGGCGCGAGTTCTCGAGACCTATCCGCGAGCCTTTGACGTCGTGTTGGCCGATGCTCTCTACGCCACCGCCCCGTTTATCAACTTCTTATTGGGGCATGGCAAAGACGCCGTGATCGTGCTCAAGGACGAGCGCCGCAACCTCTATCAAGACGTCCAAGGGCTGTGGCCGACCACGGCGCCCCAACGCGGCGACTATCAAGGTCGCGATTGCCAGTGGTGGGATCACGAGGGCCTGGTGTCGTGGCCGCAGGTGCAGCAGCCGCTGCGGGTGGTTCGTTCCGTCGAGAGCTGGCAGCAGTATTCGCAACTCGACTCCCAACCGCATCCGCATCACAGCGAGTGGGTGTGGGTGACGACCCTTTCCTCACTGCAGGTTCGGACCGCGCGGGTGGTAAGGTTGGGCCATCAACGCTGGGACATCGAGAATCAGGGTTTCAACGAGTTAGTCAACGGCTGGCACGCCGACCACGTATATAAGCACGACCCCGCGGCGATCGAGAACTTTCTGTTGACGGTGTTTCTGGCTTTTAATCTCTTCCACGTTTTTGTTGCGCGCAATCTCAAGGCATCGCTGCGGCGCAGCAAGCCGCGAGTCTTTTGGGCGCGCGCGATGGCGGCTGATCTGTATCAGGCGGCGGCTTGCCCGTACGGCTCGGGGCCCTCGCCATAGCGAGCGGGTGGTTTTCTTTCTCCCTGCCATCCTGCGCTGCCACCACGCCGCCGAGCGGCAGCCGAGCGTAGCGGTGTCTTCCGCAGCCGACTTCGGGCCCCGCCGAGGCCCTCGTCCGGCTGCGAATCTGCTCGCCCCGCTCGCCCCGCACCTAACTCGCTCGTTCCCCAATCACTTCCCGGCTCTCGCCCGACCGCGTTGCGGAATCGCTGGTCGCGAGGGGGGAATCAGAAGTAGCGCCCATTCAAGCATGACAGGAGAGGGTGGGGATGAGTCCGGGAAGAGGTTTGTCGATCGCAAGCCGAAGATGAGTGGCTGGAGGGCCTCGGACGGAGAGCCTGCTGAGCGCGACCCGTTGAGCCGGGGCCAGGGAGAGGGGAAGTACCTCCCTGGCCTGCCGAAATCGTCCTGGGGTTTTTGACAAGGGTTGGCGTGGACATCTGCGGCCGTTTGTCTCAGGACTGAGAGGTTGGGGGGAAACTGTCCGTCATGCCGACCGGGCGAAGCCAAATCTCCGAGATGCCGACTACACGTCCATGTGGACGGGCTGGATCGACCCTTCGCCGTCAGTGTGGGTTTAGCGGCCTGTGGGTGAACGGATGCGGATCCTCGTGACCGCCAGCCACGCTAGAATGTTGGCCGCAAGAGCGCAGCCGTCGGAATGATGTCGAGAAATGATTTCGCATCGAGCGATCAGGCCTCAGAGCGTGCCGCAGCCCAGTGTAGAGCGGACCCAAATCAAGTCCGCTCAGGCGGCTGGCGGAAATCTGAGCCGATAGCGAGTGACATCGGTTGTTCGCACCACTTATCCTTCAGCGGTACAATTGCCTCAGCCTGGGGCGGCCCATGGTTGGCCAGACCATTTCCCATTACAAGGCCCTCAGGCTTCGAGACGCGCATCTGTTCGCCTTCCGCTTTGCCTCCTGACCGATGCGTGAGGATTCCCGGTGCCGACCAACATGACACGACGAGATCTGCTCCACGGATTGACGGCCGCCTCTATGGTTGCTTCGACCTCCGCAGCACAAGCATCCGAAGCGACGCCCATCCCGGTCGGAATCAAGCGGCAACTTTTCATCGATGAGCTGTGGTTCGACAAGCAGGAAAACATCAGGCTGACCCGCCACACCCCCGAGGCCCGAGAGCCTGTCCTCGTAGGAGATCGGCCCTGGGAGAAGAATGCGATTCGAGCCTACACATGCGTCCTCAAAGACGGGGACCGTTTCCGCATGTGGTATCGCCTGTACCCGGTGACGCCTACAGGGCGCTACACGGACGAGCGGCGTGGGCCGAGGCTGACCTGCTACGCCGAGAGTAAGGACGGGATCCATTGGGAGAAGCCCGACCTCGGCATTGTGGAATGGCAGGGTTCTCGCCGAAACAACATCCTGTTTCCACCCGGTGACATCCAAGGCACGAACGCCTGCGTCATCATCGACCCCAACGCAGGCGTTCAAGCCCGCATTTTCAATTTGATGTTTGACATCCCGACCTTCCAGCGGCTTTCAGCGTCTTTATTCATAGGGGCTAGAGCCCGATGAGGACGCCAGGGAGGCCAACACCCAATGGGTGAAAAACAAACCAAGCCATTCCAGCTAAGTTTCAACGGCTTGTTGAAAGTCGATTTCCAGGGATCGCACGTCACTTCCGACGGTGGCCTGATTTTGGTTCGCGAACTGGACGAGCGGCTCGGTCTCGGGAAGCTGATCGACGAGCATCTGACGGATTCGCGTCAAGGCTCGAACAAGAAGTTCCCGCTGGCCGATCTGCTGCGGCAGTCGGTTTACAGCCGACTGGCGGACTACGAGGACCTCAACGACGCCGTCCGAGTGTCGGCCGACCCGACCTTTCGCTTGCTCGGCTCGAAGAAGAACTGGGATCGCGGCGGGGCGCTCACCTCGCGGCTACAGAGCTTCCATACAGGGCTGCTCGCGAGTGAGGAGAATCTGCTGGGATTGATGGCGGTGAACCGCGAGTTGGTGGCGCAAGCCGAGGATTGCGGCGAATCCGAGCGGGTCGTGCTCGACATGGATTCGACCGAAAGCCCGGTCCACGGCCAACAAGAGGGCAGTGCCTACAACGGCCACTTTGAGTCCGTCTGCTATCACCCGCTGTTGCTGTTCAACCAACACGGCGACTGTCTGGCGGCGAAACTGCGAGCGGGCAACGTGTCCAGCGCCGAGGACTGGGACGAACTGCTACTGCCCGAGATCGAGCGCCAACACGGAGAAGGCAAGCGAGTGACGTTCCGTGCCGACGCCGCCTTCGCCAAGCCGGAGGTCTACGAGGCGTTGGAGGATCGCGGCGTGGACTACGTCATTCGCATCCCGGCCAACAAGAAGCTGGAGTGGGAGATCGCCGACATCTTGTTCCGTCCGCCGGGCAGGCCCAGCGCGAAACCGCTGGTGCGCTACAAGAGTTTCCGCTATCAGGCGGAGAGCTGGTCCAAGCCCCGACGGATCGTCGCCAAAGTGGAGCATCACCCGGGTGAGCTGTTTGCGCGACCCGGCTTCTTGGTGACCAACATGACCCTGCCGAGTCGTTCGCTGGTGCGGTTCTACAACAAGCGCAGCACCGCCGAGCAGTGGATCAAGGAAGGCAAGCAGGCGACTCACTGGACGCGGCTGTCGTGCCATCGCTTCCGAGCAAACGAAGTGCGGCTTCAGCTCAGCGTGCTCTCCTACAACCTGGGCAACCTGTGGCGGCGACTGGGACTGCCGCGGCGGATCAAGAGCTGGTCGCTGACGAGCCTGCAGCAGCGGCTGATGAAAACGGGCGGGCGGCTGGTCAAGCATGCCCGCTACTACTGGCTGTTGCTGGCTGAGGGCCATCTGAACCGCAAGCTGTTCGGCCAGATGCTGGGGCGGCTTGCGGCGCTACCTGTGCCGGGAGGCTAGCGCCGACGGCCTGGACAAGCTGACGTACGCGGGTTGCCGAGGATCGGCGCGGGAGGGATGTTGCCAAAAAGCCCTCTGCGGTCGCCGGAACGGCGCAATCGGGCAGCATTCGACGGCCGGAGCAGCAGGGAAAGGGGTATCGAACGTGGCAGAAGTGCGAAAACCGTGTTGAAGCCCAATGATAATGTCCCCTTGAGCGCCCAATAGAAATGTCCCCTACTCTGAGGCTCCGAAGGAGGAGCCGAGAGTGGGAAGGACATGGATGAGTGCCAAGGAGTTGAGGCGCGGCGAAGTGCTGAGCCGAGTGAAACGAGGGGAACTGAAGTTGACCGCAGCCGCCGAGCTGCTGGAGGTCAGCTACCGCCATGCGAAGCGTCTGAAGAAGCGTTACCGTGCGGGCGGGGCCAAGGCTTTGGTGCACGGTAACGTCGGCCGTGCTTCGAACCGAGCCGATCAGAAGCGACGCCAGCAGGTTATCGAGTTGGTGCGCGAGAACTATGCGGGCGAGGGGCACGAGCGCTTCGGGCCGACGCTGGCGTCGGAACATCTGGCAGCCGACCACGGCCTGGAAGTGCCGCGCGAAACACTGCGGCGCTGGATGCTCGCCGCGGGTCTGTGGAGCCGCCGTCGCAAGCGCCAACCGCATCGCACCCGGCGCCAACGCAAAGCGCACTTCGGCGAGCTGATTCAACTCGACGGTTCGCACCACCACTGGCTGGAAGAACGCGGCCCGAAAGCCTGTCTGATGAACTTCGTCGATGACGCGACCGGTGTGGCGCTGTGCCGTTTCTCGGACCAGGAAACGACCTGGGCCGCGGCCGATCTGCTCGCAGCCTGGGTACGTCAACACGGCGTTCCCAAGGCGTTGTACTGCGACTGGAAAAACGTCTACCAGCGCCAGCCGACGTCGCGGGAAGCGCTGGCAGGCATCAAGCCCGAGACGCAGTTCGGGCGCATGTGTGCCAAGCTCGGCATTACGATCATGGCGGCTTCCTCGCCGCAAGCCAAGGGCCGAGTGGAGCGCCATCACGGCACGCACCAAGACCGCCTGATCAAGAAGATGCGGCTGCGCGGGATCGTCGAGTACGAGGCGGCGAACCGTTATCTCGACGAGGAGTACCTGGCCGAGCACAACGAGCGCTTCGCCTGTGAGCCGGCGGCGGCAGCGGACTTTCACCAGGCGCTCCCCCGCGGCACCGAGCTGCGAGGGGTGTTCTGTTGCGAGTACGAACGGGTGGTGAGCAACGACCGGGTGGTGCGTTTCGAGAATCGTTGTTTGCAGTTGAAGCCGAAACGCAACCAGGGCGTGGGGGCGGGGGCACGGGTGACGGTCCAACAGTGGCGCGATGAGAGCTTGCAGGTGAGGTTTGACGGGCACGAGATCGAGCACGACGTGATCGCCACGCCGACGCCACAGCTGCGGACGAAGCCAGCACCACAGCAGCGTCCGGGGGGCGGGCGCAAGCCGGCGACGGACCACCCCTGGCGGCGAGCTGTGTTACGGAAAAAACGGGCTGCGAATACATAAGAGGGCTGTGGAAATGCCGGGTCGGATGGAAAGCGTGGAAAATCTCTCGAGGCAGCAGTACCGGGTTCGAGGAGCGGTGGATGGTTTTCCACCCTTCCCACCGCCCCTTGGAAATCGCTACGCGATTCCCACAGTTCCACAGCCCCGACGACGACGATATCTCTCCTACGAACAAGAAACACAAGGGGACACTTCTATCGAGCTACCGAGGGGGACATTTCTATTGGGCGTTGACACAGAAGTGCGAAAACCGTTGCATCGCGGCGGCGGATCGCCTACCCTGTCCGTGCCATGAAGGCCAAAATGGTAATCCTGATTACTGGCTCTTGTTAGCCGAAGGACATCTGAACCGGCGGCTGTTCGGAGAGATGCTGGCACAGATCTGTGCGCTGCCGCTGCCAAGCGTGGACCCCCGCTTGACAGTGCGAAATCTGAGTGCTGAAGAAGGTGGGTCGCAGGGGGGTCTGAGAAATCGGATGGGCAGCAGCGAGACAGCCCGAGCGGACAGCAAAAAGGGCCCTTGGAACCCCTGGATCATGCTCGGGCCTGCCTTCCGGCGGTTCCGGCGGCAAATTGGTTGTGTTCAGGGCAGGAGACCCGGTATCATGACCGAGCCGGGGGGGGCCAAATCGGAAATTCCCGGTGGAAGCACTTCCGCAACCGTGACGACATCGTGACCGAGGAATCGCCGCGCAGCGTCAGCATCGACGCCATCGACGTGTTCGTCACCCGAATCGCCAAAGGCCGTCCCGAGAATGTAGGGGTCAGGGGCGCGGAAAGCACACTGACGGCGATCATGGGGCGCATGGCGATGGACCTCAAGCGCGAGGTCACCTGGGAAGAGATGTGGAACTCGGAAGCGTGACAACCTGACGGCGAAACAGATGGGGAGCAGGTATGAAAGGGAGAACCAACTTGTCCAGCCGGCGTGAGTTTCTAGCCACCACCAGCGCCGTGGGAGCCTCAGGTTCAGGGCTTGCCGCGTCGAAAAAGGGTGGGAGTCCGTTCCGCATCGACGTACAAAGCCACATGTACCCGCCGCCAGTGCTCGAGTTCATGATGACGCGCGACACCGTACCCCGCGCCTACAAGAAAGACGGCACCTACTACACCATCACCGGCGAATGGCATCGGCGCGTCCGCCCGCAACACATGGATGTCGACGCCAAGATCGCCGACATGGACGAAGCCGGCATTCAGACCACGGCCCTGAGCATCAACGATCCGGGCCCCGAGCGCTTCGGCGCCGACGGGCCCAAGGTGGCGACGCTCGCGCACGACTTCATCGGCGACGTGATCAAGTCGCATCCCAGCCGCTTCTTCGGGCTGGCGACGCTGCCTCTCTATCACATGGACGAAGCGCTCAAGGAGTTGGATCGCTGCGTCAATAAGCTCGGCTTTCGCGGCATTCTGCTCTACTCCAATCTTGCCGGACGATTCCCCGACGAGGACGAGTTTCGGCCGTTGTTCAAGCGTGCCGAGGCGATCGGCGTTCCCATCCTGCTGCACCCGGCCTACCCGACGACCTACGAGGCCGTGAAGGGCCATTCGATGATCGCCGGGCTCGGGTTGATGTTCGATACGACGATCGCCTTGGCGCGTATCATCCTCGCGGGGATTCTCGACGACGCGCCCAAGCTCAAGCTACTCTGTCCGCACGTAGGCGGGACGTTGCCCTATCTGATCGGCCGCATCGACCATCAGACGCAGGTGCTCAAGCGCGGCGCGGAAAACATCAACAAACCGCCGAGCGAGTACCTGCGGCAGATCTACCTCGACGCCGTTTCACCGATCGCCATGGGTATCAAGTACGGTTACGACTTCGTCGGTCCCGATCGGTTGCTCTACGCCAGTGATCATCCTTGGGTCGATCCGAACCTAATCGTGTCCAACATCGACAGCCTCAACTTGCCGGGCGAGGACCAAAAGAAGATTTACGCCGATAACGCGAAGAAGTTGTTCCAGCTATGATTTCGACGCGCAGAGAGTTCTTGACGGTGGCGGCCGCCGCGGCCGCCGGCTGTTCGCAAGTCGAGTCCGAGGTGGGCGTGGCTCAGTCCGAGCAAGCGCCCTACCGTTTTCGGCTCGCCATCTGCAACGAGACCTTCGACGGCTGGACGTTCGCCGACGCCTGCAAGGGGACCATCCGCACGGGTTACGAGGCGATCGAGATCGGCCCTCACGTGCTGTCCGACGATCCGAACTCGCTTTCGGCGGAAAAGCGAAGGGAGCTGCGCGACATCCGGGAGTCAGAAGGCGTTCTTTACGTCGGGTTGCACAACATACTGAAGGCCCCCGGATGGCTCCACGTGACGACGCCCGACCAGGCCAAGCGAGAGAAGAGCTGGGCGTACTTTCGTGGCCTCATCGACCTGTGCGCCGATCTCGGCGACAACGGCCTGATGATCTTCGGCTCGAGCAAGCAGCGAAACACGGTCGGCGGTGCGACGCGCGAGGAAGCGATGGGTCGTCTCGCCGAAGGGTTGGCCGGCCTCGCACCCCATGCCGAGGCGCGCGGTGTGCAGATCTTGATGGAGCCCCTGGCGCCGCACCTGTGCGACGTGGTGAACAACCTGGATGAGGCGGTGGCGATTGTCGAGCAGGTCGGCAGCCCGGCGGTGCAGTCGATGTTCGACACGCACAACGCGGTAGATGAAAAGCTGCCGCATGGCGAGGCGATCAGGACGCATTACCGCCACATCAAGCACGTCCACATCAACGAGCTGGACGGACGGCATCCGGGCACGGGCGACTACGATTTCAAGCCGTCCCTGCAAGCTCTGAAAGACTTCGCGTACCCGGGATGGGTCTCGCTCGAAGTGTTCAACTTTGACCACGGCCCGGAGAACATCGCCCGCGATTCGCAGAAGTTTGTACGGGATTTAGAGAAGGAGTTGGTGTAGGGCGCAGCGTGCTGCGCCCACGCCGGCGTGATGAGGACGACGATTGCAACTCTGGCCCTGAGTCTGCTGGCGGGCTATATTCCGACCGCTCACGCCGCCGGCTCATCCCACTGGTCTTTCCAACCGATCACGCGTCCCAAGCCTCCGACCGTCCGCGACGCCACTTGGCCGCGCAGCTCGATAGACCACTTCGTCCTGGCGCGACTCGAGCAAGAAGGCATTGAACCGGCGCCCGAGGCCCCCAGAACCACGCTCATCCGCCGCCTGCATCTTGACCTGACCGGACTCCCGCCCACGCCCGCCGAGGTTGATGCATTCCTCGCCGACGAGAGCCGCGACGCCTACCGCAACCTGGTCGATCACCTGCTCGCCTCACCCCACTTCGGGGAACGATGGGGACGCCAGTGGCTCGACCTCGCCCGCTACGGCGACAGCAACGGCTTTCGCGGCGACCAATTCCGTCCGCACGCCTGGCGCTACCGTCATTGGGTCATCAACGCTTTCAACAGCGATATGCCGTTTGATCGATTCACGATCGAGCAGATGGCCGGCGACCTTCTCCCGGGGCGCACCGCCGAGCAGCATGTCGCGACCGGCTTCCATCGCAACACGCCCACCAATACCGAAGGCGGCTCCGACCCCGAGGAATGGCGCTTCGAACAAGTCGTTAACCGCGCCAACACGGTGGGCACGGTCTGGCTGGGCCTGACCGTCGGATGTGCCCAGTGCCACGACCACAAGTACGATCCCATCACACAGAAGGAGTACTACCAGCTCTTCGGTTTCTTCAACGACGCCGAAGAGGTCAATATCGACGCTCCGCTGCCCGGCGAGCAGGGCCCTTACCTGCAAACACTGCCGGCCTACCAAGCAGAACGCGACCGGCTTCTGCGTGAGTACGGCGTGTACAAGCTCAAGCCTCCTTGGGAAGAAAAGCTGCTCTACCACGCCGACAATCCCGGAGAGTCGGCACCGTGGGATACCACGTTCGATGAGCTGCGAACGTTCGTCGATCTCGGGGAAACGATTTCCCGTACACCTCCCGAGCTGCGTTCGCGCAAGTGGGAAAAGCGATTGACCGACTTCTTCGTTCGCGAGTATGGCCGCGTCCTCACCAAAGAGGAGTGGAAAGAGATCGGTTTCACCGAGCTGTGGGAGAAGCTGAAGGCGCTCGACGCGTCGTTGCCGCCGTTCAGCGAAGCACAAGCCATTCATGTCGAGCGCAATCCGCGCAAGACTTATGTGTTTCTCGGGGGAAGCTACAAACATCCCGGGATCGAAGTGCAGCCGGGGACGCCCGCTTGGCTGCATCCCTTGGAGGCAGACAGCCGTCCGACGCGCGCCGATTTGGGCCGCTGGCTCGTTTCACGTGACAACCCTCTGACGCCCCGCGTCACCGTCAACCGCATCTGGCAAGAACTCTTCGGACAGGGCCTCGTGGCAACTTCGGAAGACTTCGGCACGCAGGGAGCCAAGCCCTCGCACCCCAAGTTGCTGGATTGGCTGGCGTCTGAATTCGCCGACACGTGGAGCTTCAAGCAAACGATCCGGACGATCGTGATGTCGTCCACCTATCGCCAGTCGTCCAATGCGCGGCCGGAGTTGCAAGAGCGCGATCCTGCGAACCAGCTCCTGCCGCGGCAAGGCCGCTTCCGGCTTACCGCGGAGTTAATTCGGGACTCGACGTTGGCCGTCAGCGGTCTGCTCTACCCCAAGGTGGGCGGTCGAAGCGTCCGTCCGCCGCAGCCTGAGGGTGCCAAGCGAATGGGAGCCTCCGGTGACGGTGGATGGAAAGTCAGCGAGGGCCGGGACCGCTATCGCCGCGGGCTCTATGTGCAGTACCAGCGCATGGCGCCTTATCCGCAGCTCAGCAACTTCGACATGCCGGCGGGCTACGAGGCGTCGTGTCGCCGCTCGCGTTCGAATACGCCGCTGCAGGCGCTGAACCTGTTAAACGACCCGGTGTTCATCGAGGCGGCTCAAGCGTTAGCGGCTCGCACGCTGAGCGAAGCTCCCAAAGACGTATCGCAGCGCTTGAGCTACGCCTTCTGGCTTTGTCTCTCTCGCGATCCCGACCCGGTGGAGACGGACTGGCTGAGCACGTCCTTCGAGCGGCAGAAAGAGATCCTGGCCTCGGACCCCGAGCGGGCCGAGACACTGTTCCCGATCGAACTTGCGGGCGTCAGCCGCACGGAGGGAGCCGCGTGGGTAGGCGTCAGCAGCGTGCTACTGAACTTGGACGAGTTCATTACCAGGGAGTAGGAGGGGCACGCCATGGCGTGCCCCCGGGCTCGGCACGCCGAGCCCCTTACAGTGGAGCAACGAACGTGACCTTCGAAGACTTTGCGGCCATTCAATCGAGGCGTCGTTTCCTACAAAATTGCGCAGCCGGCGTGGGCACAGCCGCCTTGGCGCACCTGATGGGTGTCGAGGGCCGGACCGCGACCACCAAACTGCCCAACGTCAACCCCATGGCTCCGAAGGAGCCGCACTTCGCTGCCCAGGCCAAAAGCGTCATTCTGCTCTACATGTCGGGCGGCGTCAGCCAGCTCGACACCTTCGACCCCAAGCCGGGGTTGCAGAAGTGGCACGGCAAGCCGCTCCCGCCGTCGCTCACCAAGGACCTCAAGCTGGCCTTCATCAAGCCCAATGCCAAGTGCATGGCCAGCACCTATCAATTCAAGAAGCACGGCCAGAGCGGCATGGACTTCTCCGAGCTGGTCCCGAACCTGGCAACCTGCGCCGACGACCTGTGTATGATTCGCACCATGAACACGGAGGCCTTCAACCACGACCCCGGGGTTCTCATGCTGACGACGGGTCACACGCAGTTCGGCCGTCCGTCGTTGGGTGCATGGGTCGCCTACGGGCTGGGCAGCGAGTCGCAGGATTTGCCGGGCTTCGTCGTGCTCGGGTCCGGCAAGGGGCCCAACGGCGGCTCGAACATCTGGGGTAACGGCTTCCTTCCGTCGGTTTTCCAAGGGACGCGCTTCCGGACGACGGGTGAGCCGATTCTCTACCTGTCGAATCACGAGGGCGTCAGCCGCGAGCTGCAGCGCGCCCGGCTGGACGCCGTGCGTCAGCTCAACGAAAAGCGCTATCAAGACACAGGCGACATCGAGATCGCCGCGCGCATCAACTCGTACGAGCTGGCCTTCCGCATGCAGATGGCCGCGCCCGACCTGCTCGACTTTTCCAACGAGCCGAAGCACATTCTGAACTCCTACGGCGTCGAGAAAGAGCCCACGCGCCCCTACGCCACCAACTGTCTGCTGGCGCGGCGGATGGTTGAACGAGGCGTGCGCTTCGTGATGCTCACACACGGCGACTGGGATGCCCACAAAGAAATCGACAAGAACCACCGGGAAAACTTCAGCATCGTCGACCAGCCAACTGCGGCTTTGATTAAAGACCTCAAGCAGCGCGGCCTGCTCGACAGCACTCTGGTCATTTGGAGCACGGAGTTCGGGCGCACACCGATGATTCAGTTGGACCGCGACGACGAAGGCGCGGGCCGCGACCACCATCCCGACTGCTACTGCCTGTGGATGGCCGGCGGAGGCACGAAGCCCGGCACGGTCTACGGCGAAACCGACGACATCGGCCTCAAGACGGTCCGCGACAAGGTGCACGTTCACGATCTGCAAGCGACCGTGCTGCACAGCCTCGGCTTCGACCACAAACGCCTCACCTATTGCCACATGGGACGTGACTTCCGGCTCACCGATGTGGGTGGAAACGTGGTCAAGCCGTTGCTGCGGTCTTCATAATGAAGACGGGTACCAGCATGCACCGAAGCAACGGAGCCCCGAACGCGAGTGAGCCTGGCCACCGGCAAAGCCGAATGGAACCGGATGCGAACCTGCCCAAATTGCCTCCAAAGGGGATCTCTGGGTCAACTTTCGTCGATGACGTAGAATCAACAACTTACGGGAGGTTCGCAGACGAGGGGTCAAACGACCGCTCGATGCCTGTGAGGCCCCTGACCCGTCACTGGCGTTCGGGGCTCGGTTTCTCAACGGCCGACGCTATATAGTGGTGCGAGAAGAAGCCGTTTGAGAAAAGGTCAATGATGAAGATTCAAGCAGGTCTAGTGCAGTTGGCCCGCTTGGCCGGTCCTGCGTTCTTGATTGCGCTCGCGGCCCTTTGGGTCGCTCCAGCCCAGGAAGCGTTCCTACCACCGGCGGCGGTGAGGAAGGTCATCTTCACCCGAGACATCAAACCGCTGATCGAGGGACGTTGCCAGGTCTGCCACGGCGCGCAATTGCAAAGCAACGGCCTGCGGCTCGACAGCCGCGCCCACGCAATCCAGGGCGGGTACTCCGGGCCTGCCATCATCCCGGGCAACAGCGCCGACAGCAAGGTGATCCGCATGGTGGCGGGCCTTGAGAAGGACGTCGTCATGCCTCCCGCCGGCGAGAAACTGACAGCCAAGCAGATCGGACTGCTGCGCGACTGGATCGATCAGGGAGCCGACTGGCCGACCGAGCAGGCTGAAGCCCCGGCGGATAAGCCCGGCGGGACTGCCACAGAATCGAAAACCACCCACTGGTCGTTCCAGCCGGTCGAGCGCCCCGCACCTCCCGCTGCCAAGAACCATGATTGGGCCAAGAGCCCCATGGACCGTTTTGTGCTGGCTCGGCTGGAGAAAGAAGGCATCGAGCCCTCGCCTCTCGCCGACCGTCGAACCCTACTGCGCCGCGTCAGCCTCGACCTCACCGGCCTACCGCCGACACCCGCCGAAGTCGCCGACTTCCTGGCTGACGACAGCCCAGAGGCCCATGAAAAGGCGGTCGACCGCCTACTCGAGTCTCCCCACTACGGTGAGAAATGGGCCATGCACTGGCTGGACCTGGCGCGCTACGCGGACAGCGACGGTTACGAGAAAGACCTCAGCCGACCTCACGCCTGGCGCTATCGCCACTGGGTGATCAACGCCCTGAACGCCGACATGCCGTTCGAGCAGTTCAGCATCGAGCAGATCGCCGGTGACCTGCTCCCAAACGCCACCATAGAACAGCGGGTCGCGACCGGCTTCCACCGCAACACACTCAAGAACCGTGAGGGTGGCGTCAAGCTCGAACAGTTCCGCTTCGAGGAGACCGTCGACCGCGCCAACACTGTCGGCACGGTATGGCTCGGGATCACCATCGGCTGTGCGCAGTGCCACGACCACAAGTACGACCCTGTGTCGCAGACGGACTACTACAGCTTCTTCGCTTTCTTCAACAACCTCGATGAGGTGAACATCGACGCGCCGTTGGCAGGCGAGATGGGTCCTTACCTGGCGAGCTTGCCCGACTACCGCCGCAAGCGCGAAGCGTTCCTGGCCGAGTACGGCGTACCGGAGTTGCAGCCGCCATGGGAAGAGAAGATGAAGCTCGCCCGGGCGAACCCCGGCAAGTGGACCGACTGGGATCATGCCTACGACGCCTTCCAAAAGTACCTCGACGGCTCCGACAAGATGGTCGACAAGCCGGTCCACGAGCGCACGCAGAAGGAAATCGACGCGTTGGCCGACCACTTCGTCAAGAACTACCACCGCGTTATCAGCAAGGAGCGCCGCGAGGAGTTGAAGTTCAAAGAGCTACGAGAGAAGCTCACCAAGCTGAAGGAGAACTTCCCGACGATCAGCGAGGCCCAAACCGTTACCGAAAGCAAAGACAACCGGCCGACCCACATCCACATTCGAGGAGATTGGAAGAATCCGGGCATCCCGGTCGACCCCAACACTCCGTCGGTCTTGCGAGTGCTCCACCGGCCCGGGGCTGATGCTGGCAAGCTGACGCGCGTTGATCTCGCGAATTGGATCGTCTCCCGCGACAATCCGCTCACTGCCCGCGTCACGGTGAACCGCATCTGGCAGGAGTATTTCGGGCGCGGTTTGGTCGCGACGTCCGAGGACTTCGGCACGCAGGGCGAAGAACCTTCCCATCCTCGCCTCCTCGACTGGCTGGCGTCGGAGTTCATGGACAACGGCTGGAGTCTGAAGCACCTGCACAAGACGATCGTAATGTCGGCGACGTATCAGCAGTCGTCGAAGGCACGGCCCGCGCTTCAGTCGCGTGACCCTAGCAATCGCCTCCTGGCGCGGCAATTACGGCTGCGCCTGCCGGGTGAGCTGGTTCGAGACGCCACCCTGTTGGTGAGCGGCCTGCTGTACCCGAAGATCGGTGGCCCCAGCATCAAGCCGCCGCTCCCTGAAGGGCTGGCCAAAGTGGCCTACGCTAACTCCGTCAAGTGGTACGAGAGTGAGGGCAAAGAGCGCTACCGCCGCGGCCTCTACATCCACTTCCAGCGCACCGTGCCCTACCCGCAACTGATGAGTTTCGACGCCTCCGAGCGCACCGCGACCCTGTGCCGTCGTGAGCGTTCGAATACCCCGCTGCAGTCGCTCAATCTGCTCAACGACCAGGTCTTCGTCGAAGCCGCGCAGGCGCTTGCCGTGCGGCTGCTGACCGAGACCGATGGCCGTTTTGAAAAAAGGCTGCGGTACGGCTTCGAACTCACCCTGTCGCGGGAACCGAAGGACTCGGAGCTACGAGCGATGTCCGACTATTACCAGGCGCAGATCGGCATTCTCGAAAACGATCCCGAGTCGGCGGAGAGCCTGTTCGCACTCAACCTGCCGGGAGTGAGCCAAGTCGAAGGCGCGACCTGGGTCGGGGTGAGCAGCGTCTTTCTGAATCTCGACGAGTTCATCACCAGAGAGTAAGCATCCATGGATTTCAAAGACTTCGCGCGTGTCCAGACTCGACGGGACTTCTTCCGCTACTTCGGCGGAGGGCTCGAGACGATCGCGCTGGCGCATCTGATGTCCCGCGAGGGCCGCTCGGCCACAGCCGAACCGCCCGGCGCGAATCCCCTCGCGCCCAAGCCGCCTCACTTCGCGCCGCGCGCCAAGAACGTCATCTTTCTCTTCATGGCCGGCGCGCCCAGCCAGATTGATCTCTACGACCCCAAGCCCGGTCTCCGCAAGTGGCACGGCAAGGCGCTGCCGCCGTCGCTGACCAAAGACCTCAAGCTCGCCTTCGTCAAGCCTACGGCCAAGATCATGGCCAGTTCGCGGACCTTCGAGAAGCACGGGAGGAGCGGCATCGAGTTCTCCGACTACATCCCGCACATTGGGCAACAGGCCGATGACATTTGCCTGATCCGCTCGATGCACACCGAGGCGTTTAATCACCATCCGGGCCAGTCGCTGCTGATGACCGGGTCCCCGGTGCCCCGCCGCCCGACCGTTGGCTCGTGGCTGGCCTACGGCCTCGGCAGCGAGTCCGACAATCTACCGGCGTTCGTCGTGCTCAGTTCGGGACGGGGCGCCAGCGGCGGCAGCAGCAACTGGTCGAGCGGCTTCCTGCCCTCGACCTACCAAGGCGTCGTCTTCCGCAACACCGGTGAACCCATTCTCTATCTCGACAATCCGCCAGGTGTCAAGCCGGACACGCAGCGTGCTCGCCTCGACGCCATTCGCAAGCTGAACGAGCAGCGCTACGACGACACCGGCGACATCGAGATCGCGTCGCGCATCCAGTCGTACGAGCTGGCGTTTCGCATGCAGTCCTCGGGGCCCGAGTTGCTCGACTTTTCGCGAGAGTCGGCCGCGACGCTCGAGGCCTACGGCGTGGACAAGGAACCCACCGACCCCTACGGCACGAATTGCCTTCTAGCTCGGCGCATGGTTGAACGCGGCGTGCGGTTCGTCATGCTGGTTCACGCGAGCTGGGACGACCATCAGGAAATCGACAAGAAGCTCGGCAAGAACACCCGGATCACCGGCCAGCCGATTGGCGCCTTGATCCGTGACCTCAAGCAGCGCAACCTGCTCGATGAGACGCTTATCGTCTGGGCCGGCGAGTTCGGCCGCACGCCGATGGGCCAACTCGAGCGACTCGACGAGCCTTTTGGCCGCGACCACCATCCGAACTGCTTCAGCATTTGGATGGCCGGCGGGGGCATCAAAGGCGGGCAGGTGATCGGCAAGACGGACGAAATCGGATTGAACATCGTCGAGGAGCCTGTCCACATTCACGACCTGCAGGCGACGATCCTCAATCGCATGGGCCTCGAGCATACGCGGCTGACCTATCGCCATCTCGGCCGCGATTTCCGGCTGACCGACGTCGGCGGCAACGTGATCCAAAAGGCCCTGGCGTGAGAGTCTTGCGGCTACTGGCGCGCCCAATACTTGTCCGTCCCACCCGAATCTGATTCGTTTGATCGTTCGATATGCCCAACACGAAATTCGTCCTCGGCCTCGACTCCCGACCTCGAACCCGGCCGCCGCTTTTTCCGCGACATCCGCCGCCGCACCGTCTTCGCCTATTACACCTCCCGGATCGGGATTCACGACGAAGTCGAATACAAGGGCAAAACACCCCTGCCAGAGTGGGTCGGCTGCACCCATCCCGAGCATCGCGACGACGACGCCTCTTCGGGAGACGAGACGTTGCATGAAGACCTACGCCGTTCTCATCGCCGGCAGCGGTGCCACCAGAGGCATGGCGGCCAAGGTGCTCACCGAGCGCGGCCAGGAGGTGTTGTTGATGGAAGCCGGCCCGAAGATCGAGCAGTCGGGCTTCCTCACGCACTCAATTCCTTACGAGTTCCCCTTCCCAGGCGAGGGAAGTCCGAGCAAGATCCAAGATGAATCGTCTCCATCCATACAGAAGGGTTTCTCAGGAAGCGAATCGTTGGTATGAAAACAACAGGAATGCCAAAGCACAGCGACGCAATGACAAAACCAACTTACACGAGGAGGATCAAATTCAGGCGCGTCGCGTGAGACAGAGACCAGAACACACTCAGGGACGGACGCATCGGACCAGCACATCAGGCATGCTGTTCGCTCGGATTGCGTACATAAGTTAGGTCACAGCGAAGTTTTAACGACCAATGCCGCCCTTAGGCTCACGGTCGTTATCGTGCCGTCAGGAAAAATCGTTCGGGCCGACTTGAGCCACTCGGCTGACCCCGTGGGCAGCCCAAACCCATGGGAAGATGGAAAGGACGATTGCGGCGGGATATCATCCCCTTGCAGACAGATGCGAATCGAAAATTATGGTGGAGACTGTGTACTTCTCAAAGGGTAGACTAAGGCTGGCTCCTCTGCTCCTCTGCGTGCAGGTGACCCTGACTTTTGCGGCTAGCCAGCACCAAGCCCTTCAGGAGCACACGAAGCGAGGCATTGCCTATTTTCAACAAGGCAAACTGGCGGCCGCCGAACAGGAGTTTCGGAAGGCCTTGCAAGCGAACCCGAACGTTCCGGAACTGCAAGACTTAATGGGCGTGATTTTGGACCGGCAGGGCAAGCATCAACGAGCCACAGCCTATTTGCTCAACGCCATCGAGCTTAATCCCCGATACGCTCCTGCGTACCACCACTTGGGTCTTAATTATCTCCATCTGAAGAGATTGAAATTGGCCTCACAAGCCTTTGCCAAATCTCTAGAACTGGATCCCAATCAGCCGGTTGTCCATAACAACATTGGGAGCATCTACGTCCAGAACCAACAATACTCGCTGGCCCTGCAGTCCTTCGAAAAAGCCAACCGCCAGGATCCAAGTAATCCCAATATACTATTCAATCTATTACGCGCCGAAGTGCGGCTGGACCGGAAGCAATCCGCCGGCCAGCACGCGGAAGAAATGCTGAGGCTTTCACAGACCGATGGCGACTTGGCTACGCGACTTGGCCGGGAACTGGCTGAGCACGAGCTGTACCCAAAGGCTGTTGCCGCCTTCGAACACGTGCTGAGGCTAAAACCATATGCCGGGTATCCACTTGACTCAGGTGACCCCAACATCTTGTAGTTGGGCTCACAGCGTCTTAGCGTCCCAATCGGCGACGATCGAGCGGTACGGCGTCGGCTCCACCGCCATGGCCTGCTGCACAAGGCGGTAGAAGAGCTTGCCCCGACTGCGTGATCTGCGCCGATTGAAGCGGAACACGAACTCGTCGAGATAGTAGTCCAGATGCTCGTGGCTGACCGCCCCCTGATGCGTGCCCAGCATCTAGCGCTTGAGTAGCGAGATCGCCAAGTGCACCCTCGGCAGTAGCTGCGAGGCCTGCTCGCGGCGGTTGTTAATCGAGATGATACGACGCTGGTAGTCCTTCTTCTTGAGCGGATCGTAGCCCGACCAGTTGTCGGTAACAACCACGCTGCCCGGCTCGACCGACTCCTCGACGAAGGGCATCAAACTGGCCGCCGAGGCGTTCTGAACGCGCTGCATGCGGATGCGCCCCAGCCCGGTGCCTCTCTCTTCCGCGGTGACTGCAATCAACGCTTTACGCTCGGTCTGCCGGCCGATTACCCCTTCTTCTTCAGCGCCCCAGTAGGTCTCATCGACCTCGACGAGGCCCGTCAATCGCTCCCGCCCCGGGCGCACCATCGCTCGCCTCAGCTTGTGCATCCAAGGCCAGGCGGTTTGGTAACTGCCCAGTCCCAGAACGCGCTGTAGACCCAGGGCGCTGGCCCCATTCTTCTGCGTGGTGATGGTCCACATCGCCCGGAACCACAGCCGCAGCGGCTTGCGTGTGTCTTGAAAGATCGTGCCGGCGGTGACGGAGGTTTGCCGCCCGCAGCGAGCGCATTCGAACCACACTTTGCGCACCGGCCAAGCGCGCTCATGCCCACACCTTGGACAGCGGAAACCCTCTGGCCAGCGCAAGGCGAACAGATAGTCGCGGCAAGCCTCCTCGCTCGCAAAGCGAGACTCGAATTCGAGTTGGTCGCGCGGGTAATCCTCCACCAGGCCCTACACTACATCTTGGGGTCACCTGAGTCAAGTGGATACCCAGCAACCATATTTCTCAGAGGTTTACTACGACTTATCACTTTCTTACTTCCACAACCGGCAATTCCGTGAGAGCCTGCAGACCTTGGACCGGATTGCCGATGTCCGTCACCACGATGCCAGATACTTTACGCTCCTGGGTTTGAACTATCGGGAACTCGGCGACTTGGCACGAGCCGTCGCTAACATGCGTCGCGCCCTGCAGATGGAACCTATTGAATCCCGCAAATTATTATGACACTTTTTGATAGTTTGGAGCATCTATCCCGCATTTTCAATTTGATGTTTGACATCCCGACCTTCCAGCGGCCTTGAGCGTCTTTATTCATAGGGGCTAGAGCCCGATGAGGACGCCATGGAGGCCAACACCCAATGGGTGAAAAACAAACCAAGCCATTCCAGCTAAGTTTCAATGGACTTCTCAAAGTCGATTTCCAGGGATCGCACGTCACTTCCGACGGTGGCCTGATTTTGGTTCGCGAACTGGACGAACGGTTCGGTCTCGGAGAACTGATTGACGAGCATCTCAGCGACTCCCGGCAAGGCACAAACAAGCAGTTCACGCTCGCTGATCTGTTGCGGCAGTCGGTTTACAGCCGACTCGCCGGCTACGAGGACCTCAACGACGCCGAGCGGGTTTCGATCGATCCGACGTTTCGGCTGATCGGTTCGCAGAAGATCTGGGATCGCGGTGCGGCCTTGACCTCGACGCTGCACGGCTTCGAGACGGAGATGCTGGCGAGCGAAGAGAACCTGCTGGGGCTGATGGCGCTGAACCGAGAGCTGGTCGGGCAAGCGGAAGCGTTCGACGACGCCGAGCGGGTCGTTCTGGACCTGGACTCCACCGAGAGTCCGGTCCATGGCCAACAGGAAGGCAGTGCCTACAACGGACACTTCGAGTCGGTCTGCTACCACCCGTTGCTTTTGTTCAACGGTCATGGTGATTGCCTCGCTGCCAAGCTGCGTCCAGGCAACGTGCACAGCGCCGAGGACTGGGATGAGCTCTTGTTGCCGGAGCTCGAGCGCCAACAGGCTGCGGGCAAGCAGGTCGCCTTCCGGGGCGATGCGGCCTTTGCGAAGCCGGAAGTTTATGAGGCTTCGGAGGAACGCGGAGTACAGTACGCCATTCGCATTCCGGCCAACAAGAGCTTGGAGCTGGAGATCGAAGACATCCTGTTTCGCCCGCCGGGAAGGCCTTCCCGCAAGCCCTTGGTGCGCTACAAGAGTTTTCGCTATCAGGCGGAGAGTTGGTCGCAGGCGAGGCGGATCGTCGCTAAGGTCGAGCATCACCAGGGCGAGCTGTTCCCGCGCGTCGGATTCATCGTGACGAGCATGAGCTTGCCGAGCCGCTCGGTGGTGCGCTTCTACAACAAGCGCGGCACGGCGGAACAGTGGATCAAGGAAGGCAAGCAGGCGACGCACTGGACGCGATTGTCGTGCCATCGATTTCGGGCCAACGAAGTGCGGTTGCAACTGAGCGTGCTGGCCTACAACCTGGGCAATCTTTGGCGGCGGCTGGGGCTTCCGCAGCGAATCAAGAGTTGGTCGCTGACGAGCTTGCAACACAGGTTGATGAAGACCGGCGGTCGGCTGGTCAAGCACGCGCGGTATTACTGGCTCTTATTGGCGGAGGGACATCTGAACCGGCGGCTGTTCGGCGACATGCTGCACAAGATCTGGGCGCTGCCGCTGCCGAGTGGGTAGCATTGCCGGAGTGAGGATCAACAGCTTTTGGCTCCAAAAGGTTTCGCAAGGAGCAGTGTCGGCCGGAGCGCCGTTCAAGCCGCTCAATCAACGACTGTGAGCGGTCGAACCAGCTCTGGCGACTACCAGCAGAGGTGATGTGCAGGGTTCAGCGTGAAAGGACGTGCTGTTCGGAGCGGAGCGGGTGTATACTGTGGCCGTGCCAGGGCCAAAATGGAAATCCTGGTGTAAAGGATGTGTCCGTTGGCTTCGACCCCGGGGGGCAAGCCGCGGATCTCTTTGACAATCGGACAAAGTATCG
This sequence comes from Bryobacterales bacterium, assembly GCA_965261065.1. Taxonomy (GTDB): domain Bacteria; phylum Acidobacteriota; class Terriglobia; order Bryobacterales; family UBA6623; genus JAKZVK01. The sequence goes on from OZ253444.1 coordinate 3,374,304, forward strand.
GCCCCGCGTTTCTGAGCAACTCGATCCATTCCGCCTTACGCCTGGGTAGGCGCTTCCTCGCATATCGTTGTTTCGGCAGCTTTCGCTGTGGGGCCTTCCAGCAGTCTCGCACGAGCTCGAATGCATCACTGTTTTCTCGCAAGTCGGAGAACTTTTGAAGCTCGAAGAGACACTCGTTAAATATGACGGCCACTCGACGCCCTGCGATCGTGAGGTCCTCGAAACCGGTTCCCAGGATCCTGATGGTAGAGTCGCTGGGGCCGGCTTCGGGGTGTTCGGCCGCGATCCGTGCGGTGACGACACCGGCGCGCACGACGTTTAACAGATTGAACCCTCGCACGGACACGGTCGCGGAAGTCTCCGCGACACGACTTCTAGGGTTGGAGCCTTCCACCTCCACTTTTCTGCCAACGACGGCCGCCGTGGCTTCGTCGAACGAAACAAACTCGCCGGACTCGCCGTAACGAAAGCCGTCGACGCGGGAAGTCGAAACCCCGCCGCCGACCGCCAAGCTGGCCACCGCTTGGCCCTCGATGGGCTCGTCTCGCGGGCGCGTAATCCGACCCATAAAGCCGACAGCATCATCGGTGAATAGAAAACGCCTTGGCCAGTTCCGTCTCATTGGTTTTCTCCTCCTTCGCTGTTGGTGGATTGGTGAACAACAAACTCGTACGTCTCAATGACTTCATTTTCGCCTTTTCCCGTCGTGCCGGACAGGACCAGTTCATATCGCCCTGCTTCCAAGAGGCCAGACGGAATCAAGACTGGCAAGCTTCCCGACAACAGCTCCTGCGGCGGAATCTGCAGTTCGAACGCCGGCTCGGCGTCGGTCTTTCCGACGCGGCAGATGACGGTTGCGTACGGCCGGGACGGGTTGACGTCGAAGGAGACAAGTACGAATTCTTGCGACTCGCTGACGACGACGACATTGTCGTCCCCTCTAGTGGGAGGCCTCAGAAACGTCCCGGCCAGGAGTTGTGGGCTACGAAGTTCAGCCACTTCCTGACGCAATTCAGGTATGACGAAGCCTTGGTAAACCAGCACAGCCAGCGCAACGCAGGCGGCAACCGGCCAGGCAACCGGCCAGATGAACGGCGACCGGAACCAAGGAACCGCTACAGGCGACGGCTGGAAGCTCCTCTCTTCTGCCAGAACCGACTTCGCATTCTCAGCAAAAATGTGGAGGTCTCGGACCTCCTCGCCCAGCTCCGGCGACTCGAACATCTCCCGCTCGAACTCCTCTTGTTCGGCGGGAGTCATCTCGCCGAGATAATAGCGCTCGGCCCGATACGGGGACTGTTTTGTTTCAAGGTTCATGAAACTCCCTCCCGCCGCCCTTTTCTTCGATCGGCGTAACGGTCGCATTCTAACCCGTTGGAGCGGCTCTCGTATGCCTGCCGAAACCGCCTTAGCGCGCGATGAAGCAATACGCGGAGATTCTCGGGCGTGATGCCGAACTCCCGGCAAACATCCGTCCGGTCCCGCTCTTCCGGGAAAATCCTGATGAGAATCTTGCGGTCACGCGGCGGCAAACTCTCGATGATGGCCTGAACCTGCTTCGTGCGTTCCTTGCTGATGAGCCGGCGCTCCGGGTTCAACTCGGGGTCGACGGGCTCGGGGCGGGGTAACGGGCTGCCGCCGGTTTGTTCGGCCGGCGGTCTGGCCGGGGGATCGCGCCTATTCTTGTTTATCAGCTCCAAGACGACGTTGTTACAAACTGTATGCACGAACGCACCGAGGCTCTCCGGCTTCTCGAGGCCGCCCTTCTTGCGGATCTGCGTAAGCACACGTAGAAAAACCTCTTGCCGGACATCTTCGATCTGTTGACGAGAGCGGAGCTTCCGGCGGAGCTTGATGTGGAGCAAATCCCCGAGCTGGGTATCCACTTGACTCAGGTGACCCCAAGATGTAGTGTAGGGCTTGGTGGAGGATTACCCGCGCGACCAACTCGAATTCGAGTCTCACTTTGCGAGCGAGGAGGCTTGCCGCGACTATCTGTTCGCCTTGCGCTGGCCAGAGGGTTTCCGCTGTCCAAGGTGTGGGCATGAGCGCGCTTGGCCGGTGCGCAAAGTGTGGTTCGAATGCGCTCGCTGCGGGCGGCAAACCTCCGTCACCGCCGGCACGATCTTTCAAGACACACGCAAGCCGCTGCGGCTGTGGTTCCGGGCGATGTGGACCATCACCACGCAGAAGAATGGGGCCAGCGCCCTGGGTCTACAGCGCGTTCTGGGACTGGGCAGTTACCAAACCGCCTGGCCTTGGATGCACAAGCTGAGGCGAGCGATGGTGCGCCCGGGGCGGGAGCGATTGACGGGCCTCGTCGAGGTCGATGAGACCTACTGGGGCGCTGAAGAAGAAGGGGTAATCGGCCGGCAGACCGAGCGTAAAGCGTTGATTGCAGTCGCCGCGGAAGAGAGAGGCACCGGGCTGGGGCGCATCCGCATGCAGCGCGTTCAGAACGCCTCGGCGGCCAGTTTGATGCCCTTCGTCGAGGAGTCGGTCGAGCCGGGCAGCGTGGTTGTTACCGACAACTGGTCGGGCTACGATCCGCTCAAGAAGAAGGACTACCAGCGTCGTATCATCTCGATTAACAACCGCCGCGAGCAGGCCTCGCAGCTACTGCCGAGGGTGCACTTGGCGATCTCGCTACTCAAGCGCTGGATGCTGGGCACGCATCAGGGGGCGGTCAGCCACGAGCATCTGGACTACTATCTCGACGAGTTCGTGTTCCGCTTCAATCGGCGCAGATCACGCAGTCGGGGCAAGCTCTTCTACCGCCTTGTGCAGCAGGCCATGGCGGTGGAGCCGACGCCGTACCGCTCGATCGTCGCCGATTGGGACGCTAAGACGCTGTGAGCCCAACTACAAGATGTTGGGGTCACCTGAGTCAAGTGGATACTCGGCATCCCCGAAATAATCCACGAAGTCCCGTTCCGTCCCGGGATCGTACTCGGCCAGACGGCTTACATACTCCTGATCGAATTTCCGCTGTTTCAAGCCGCTATCACCACGAACCAGCGTAGGTAGTATACGAGATGATTGTGCTGGAATCAAAGCGGGATGTGCTCGCGGAGTCATCTCAACCGAACCATTCAGGTTTGCTGACAAGCCGAAAAACCGTCAAACCCCCTAGGGTGCATCATGCCGAGAAGCGCCAAACCCTTGGGCGGCCAGGCCGAACGGACCGGCCTGGCCGTAAAGCCGGGCAATACGACAATAGCCGGCGCCCCGTTAGGGGCCAGCTAGCATCAGTCGCGCTTGCATGGGCAACCGCAAGGATGGAGGTTGACCATTGTAATCGTCTTGCCGTCCGTGCTGATGCAGTAGTCCACCTTCATGCCGTACTTGGCGGCACACTCGAAGGTCTCACGGAACTTCCTGAGGTCGTCTTTCAGCGCCGAGTCCCCATGGCCGTTGAGCACCTCTCCGCTATCGAAGCGAATGTACCGTAAGTCGTTCGAGTCCTTCTGGTAGCGCATCAAAACGATACAGCCGGCGTTCTTCCAAACGACCCTACTGGCGTCCCCAAACGTCAGCCCCAGGCCGGGGTTGTTGTTGAACACGTCGAGCACGCTGCTGCTGATGTTGATATCGTTGGTCATTTCTTCTCCTGTAAGGGTAAGTTTGTGAGATGCCGGATCCGAGCCTCTCCGAAAGCAGTCTCTATCCGGCTCATCAAGGGGTTAGTGATTCTCGGGCGGCGGGCGTTACAGACGGAGTCCAACTTTTTCAGGCGTCGTCGGAACAGGGGAGATCTCGAGCCCACTCCCTACGTCCCGCCCGAGGCCCCCATGCTTCGGCGCAGGTCCCCAGACGTGCCGTGTCGGTACTACCGAGGGCCGGGACCGCAAGCTGAAGCATGCGGCACGGAAGGAACGTCGGCCGGGAGGCCGACGCTGCCCGCCGGGAGACCCGCGCCAGTGTGCCCAGCATGAGCTGTTTCTTGTGAGTTGCAACGTACTCACCGGAACCGATGGAGGTAACCGTGGGGAACCGCAAGGTGGAAGTCGTGGGGCGCAAGCCGCGCGGCCAAGCTGAAGGAAGCGGGGAACAAACCTTTGACCGTAGGAACACGAATCGGCAGAGAGGCCGCGTACGGGCGGTAAGCTTGCTGGCCTCAGTGAAGCCCAAAGTCCATCCAGACGTGCGAGGTAGAGCCGGACGGTATGAAGGGAAAGAAACAGCACCTTACCTGGGGAGAGATCCTTGGTGAGAGCGAAGGAGAAGTCAGCAGAGGCCATAGTAGCGAAGAAGGCGGGTAACGCCGCTGGAGCAAAGGGCCGAAGGACCAAGGAGCAAAGCTAGAGCAGCGACTGACATAAGCACCGACGAGGTTTCCCGGAGTTCCGGGCCGCAAGGTTCGCCAGCAACGGAGACAGCGGCCCGCCTTGCGGCGTGCCCTCCGCGCTGCGTACCACCACCCCCGCGCAGTGGCCGCAGTGTCACGAGTCGGGCGTTACGCGACGAGTGGCGGCGATACGTGGTGGGCTGGTGGGGATAGTACCGGCTAGCCCAGCAGCGCCGGAATGTCTTTCGGCTGGACGGTTGGATACGGCGTCACATGCGGAAGTGCTTTTGGTTGCGATGGCACGGGGTGCGAGGCCGCCAGAGAGCGTTACGGCGGCTGGGGGTGGGCGAGCGGCTGATGGCGTTGGTGCCAACGCGTCGCGGGGCATGGTTCATGTCGAGCAACGCGTTGTTGCACAAGGGTCTGTCGAACGCCATTCTAAAGCGCTACGGGTTTGTGGTGCCATCGAATCTTGCGGCGTGTCGGTAAGGTCGCCGGGTCCAACCGCCGGATACGGAAAACCGTATGTCCGGTGGTGTGGGAGGGTGCCGGGGCGCAATCCCAGTCACCCGACCCGATCTTCCGGGGCGGAAGCCGATGCGGACGGCCTTGGGGTGCCAGTGGGAACCCTGCGTCGGAACAAAGCCATTCTCGCCCAGCCCCCATGGAATCATCGACTTCCGAAGGAACAACAAAACAACAAAGGTCGCGAACCGACGCGGCTGGCGGTGCAGTAACAACCCCCCGCCGAGGAGGCCGCGCCGCACATGGCGTCCCGAGGCGCCCTATAGCACCTTGTTGAAGCCCAATGATAATGTCCCCTTGAGCGCCCAATAGAAATGTCCCCTACTCTGAGGCTCCGAAGGAGGAGCCGAGAGTGGGAAGGACATGGATGAGTGCCAAGGAGTTGAGGCGCGGCGAAGTGCTGAGCCGAGTGAAACGAGGAGAACTGAAGTTGACCGAAGCCGCCGAGCTGCTGGAGGTCAGCTACCGCCATGCGAAGCGTCTGAAGAAGCGTTACCGTGCGGGCGGGGCCAAGGCTTTGGTGCACGGTAACGTCGGCCGTGCTTCGAACCGAGCCGATCAGAAGCGACGCCAGCAGGTTCTCGAGTTGGTGCGCGAGAACTATGCGGGCGAGGGGCACGAGCGCTTCGGGCCGACGCTGGCGTCGGAACATCTGGCAGCCGACCACGGCCTGGAAGTGCCGCGCGAAACACTGCGGCGCTGGATGCTCGCCGCGGGTCTGTGGAGCCGCCGTCGCAAGCGCCAACCGCATCGCACCCGGCGCCAACGCAAAGCGCACTTCGGCGAGCTGATTCAACTCGACGGTTCGCACCACCACTGGCTGGAAGAACGCGGCCCGAAAGCCTGTCTGATGAACTTCGTCGATGACGCGACCGGTGTGGCGCTGTGCCGTTTCTCGGACCAGGAAACGACCTGGGCCGCGGCCGATCTGCTCGCAGCCTGGGTGCGTCAACACGGCGTTCCCAAGGCGTTGTACTGCGACTGGAAAAACGTCTACCAGCGCCAGCCGACGTCGCGGGAAGCGCTGGCAGGCATCAAGCCCGAGACGCAGTTCGGGCGCATGTGTGCCAAGCTCGGCATTACGATCATGGCGGCTTCCTCGCCGCAAGCCAAGGGCCGAGTGGAGCGCCATCACGGCACGCACCAAGACCGCCTGATCAAGAAGATGCGGCTGCGCGGGATCGTCGAGTACGAGGCGGCGAACCGTTATCTCGACGAGGAGTACCTGGCCGAGCACAACGAGCGCTTCGCCTGTGAGCCGGCGGCGGCAGCGGACTTTCACCAGGCGCTCCCCCGCGGCACCGAGCTGCGAGGGGTGTTCTGTTGCGAGTACGAACGCGTGGTGAGCAACGACCGGGTGGTGCGTTTCGAGAATCGTTGTTTGCAGTTGAAGCCGAAACGCAACCAGGGCGTGGGGGCGGGGGCACGGGTGACGGTCCAACAGTGGCGCGATGAGAGCTTGCAGGTGAGGTTTGACGGGCACGAGATCGAGCACGACGTGATCGCCACGCCGACGCCACAGCTGCGGACGAAACCAGCACCACAGCAGCGTCCGGAGGGCGGGCGCAAGCCGGCGGCGGACCACCCCTGGCGGCGAGCTGTGTTACGGAAAAAACGGGCTGCGAATACATAAGAGGGCTGTGGAAATGCCGGGTCGGATGGAAAGCGTGGAAAATCTCTCGAGGCAGCAGTACCGGGTTCGAGGAGCGGTGGATGGTTTTCCACCCTTCCCACCGCCCCTTGGAAATCGCTACGCGATTCCCACAGTTCCACAGCCCCGACGACGACGATATCTCTCCTACGAACAAGAAACACAAGGGGACACTTCTATCGAGCTACCGAGGGGGACATTTCTATTGGGCGTTGACAGGCGCCCTATAGCACCTTGGTGCAACCGCAAAGGACTTGCTAGGCTGGCATCAAGCCTTCTAGCGGCCCTTCCTCGCCGGGTTGGCGGGCCGTCTGTCGGCAACGGGACAAAGTAGGTGACCGCGGACTGCATCCCAATCGAGCGGCTGCCCTTTCGGCTTGCGCGGGCGGGATGTCGTCTGGTGATCGCTCTCTGTGTTCTCTTACTCGCCTCAAAGGCCCATCCGCAAAGCAGAGACAAGTCCGTGCGCTTGCCGGCGTCGCCGGAAGGTAGCGCCGTGGTCCTGCCGCCGCCCACGATCCCGCTGAAGTGCAAACTCCACAAGTTCAAACCGAGGCTCGACTACGAACTCAGGCTCTTCACCGGCTTTTGGATCGAAATCCCGACCAAACAGCTTGCGGGACCCGAGACCGACTGGTACGTCGCCCTGGTCGTGCGGCCCCTGTCGCGAGAAGGCCTGGAGCCTATCCGCAGCGACCAAAAGGTCACCATGGCGGAGATTCCGGTCTATATATGTATGGGCAACCCCAAAGGTGTGAAGCGGGATTTCAAGGCCCTGGAGAAGCGCCGTTTCGAAGCGATGCGGCTGCTCGACCAAGGCCACAATCAGTCCGAGACGGCAAGACGGCTGAAAGTCGCTCGCCAAACCGTCAGTGCGTGGCGGCGGCAATACCGCGAGCAGGGTGCGGCCGGACTCCGCCAGGCCGGGCGCGCCGGACGCAAGCCGCTCCTCGATGCCGCACAACGCGAACGCCTGACGTCGCTGTTGCTGGAAGGCCCGCAAGCCCACGGCTTCCCCACGCCCCTGTGGAGCTGTCCGCGGGTGGCTCGGCTGATCGGAGACGAGTTCGGGGTCGACTACCACGAAGGCCACGTCTGGAAGATCCTGCGAGCGCTCGACTGGAGCCCGCAACGCCCGGTCGGAAAGGCGCGCGAGCGCAACGAAGAGCAGATCCGCACCTGGAAGCGCAAGACCTGGACGCGTATTAAAAAAAGCCCAAAACGAAGGCCGTACGCTCGTCTTCATCGACGAAAGCGGATTGAGTCAGAAGCCGCATCGCTGCCGCACCTGGGCGCCACGCGGCCAAACACCGGTGCTGCAGTTTAACTTCAATTGGGAGAAGCTTTCCGTCTCGGCGGGGCTGACGCTGCGTAACTTCTACTTGCGGCTCTATCCCGGTGCGATCGGCAAAGAGCAAGTGATCGACTTTCTCAAGGCGTTGGTACGTCATATCGATCGGCCGCTGCTGATCGTCTGGGACCGGCTGCCTGCGCACCGTAGCCGCCTGGTGCAAGAGTTCATCCAACTCTCCGAAGGCCACATCGCAACCGAGTACTTGCCACCCTATGCGCCGGAGTTGAATCCGGTGGAATACATCTGGGCTTACTGGAAGCAGCACGAGTTGCCGAACGTCTGTCCGAAGGACTACGGCGAGCTGAACGAGCGGGCCCGCAAGGCACTCCGCCGCATGCACCGCAAACCGCGTTTGATCACGGCCTTCTGGAAACAGTCTTCTCTTTGCTTCGAGTGACGGGATATTATGCGGGACTCAATAATAACAGAGATCACATTTACAATCTCGGCATCACGCTGCTAAGAACTGATGGGATACCAGAGGCGTTCAATTTGTTCCAAAAGGCATCCCGCAGTTTTCCTCTGAACGCGGATCTGCTGTACGGTCTCGGCGTGGCCTCTTTTTACCTGGGTATGAATGAAGAGGCGCACCAGCATTTCACGGAATCAATTCGGCTGCAGCCGAAGAAGGCGCAGTTCTACGCTTCCCTCGGTGATGTTTATGCGGTGGGGGGACACTACGAGAATGCTCAACAAGCTTACGCCAGTGCCATTAGCTTGGAACCTGCGAACCCAGACTTTAGGGTGAAAGCAGGCCGAAATTTACTCAAGCTGCAGCAGCAGGATGAAGCTCGCAGTGCATTTCAGAATGTGCTTGAGAGCGACGCACGGAACGCGGAGGCGCACTACAATCTTGGGAAGATAACCGCCTCCGCCGGAGACTGTGAAGGGGCAGTGTCCCACCTCGAACGAGCGGTGGCGCTGGACCCAACCCTGAAGGAGGCTCATTACCAGCTGGGCCTTGCCTATCGCCGGCTTGGCGAAAAGGGAAAGGCGGCCGAAGCACTAGGCCGTTTCCGAAAGCTGAAACAAGCAGACAACCTGGCTGAGACGGAGCGCCACGTCAGTACCGCCCCAAAATTGTAGATGTGGCGTGTCCACTTCATTCAGGTACACCCTACGGGTTGTGGCCTCGCGGCTCCGGAACCGCCATGTGAGATTGCCAGAATCGTGCGAGTGGCCGCAAAGACGGCCCACACGTGAATTCATTGCGGAGGCAGGTTTCGGGCGGCAGTTCCGAGAGCCGCACGCGCTCCGCAGCCCCACGCCGCGCCAGAGCAGTGACCTCGGTCGCCTCCCCTCCCGCATCCCACAAAACACCCCAAGAATGTTTTGCAGATCAAGAGCGCTACAAGATGATCACCCGCACACGGCAGGTCTGGGGGTACGTCTCACCCGACGGTCTGAGATGGAAGCCCGTGCCTGCAAACCCGTTGATCGACGATCCTCCGGCCGACAGCCACAATGTGCTCCTTTGGGATGACGAACGGCAACGCTACGTGATCTACATGAGAGGCGTGGACCCTTCCGTCTCGGGGCCGTTCAAAGGCGGCCGCCGATCGATCCACCGCAGCGAATCGCAAGACTTTCGGAATTGGTCCAAGCCCGAGCTTGTCCTGACAGCCGACCACCGCGACCCGGTGGACTTTCATCTTTACACCAATGCGGCCGTCAAATACGACCGGGCCGAGCGCGCGTACTTCGCGTTTCCGATGGTCCTACACTTGAAACGGCAGTGGCTGGGAGCACCGAACCCGGGCTTATCCGAAGTGATCTTCGCGACAAGCCGAGACGGGATCCGCTGGGAACGGCGGTTCCGCCATCCGTTTCTCAAGCCCGGGCTGGACGAGCTGAATTGGGTGGATCGAAATCCGATCCTGAGCCCCGGCATCATCCAAACCGGTCCCGGCGAACTCTCGATGTACTACTCGGAGTACTGGCGTTCCCCCAGAGCCGCGTGCGCCGGGCGGTCTTGCGGGCCGATGGATTCGTGTCGGTCGAAGGGCCGTATGAAGGTTGGGGTGAGTTCACGACGCCCCCGGTCGTCCACAGTGGGTGTAGGCTCGAATTAAATTACAGCACCAGCGGAGGAGGAGGGATGTTCGTCGAACTCCAGGATCACACCGGAAAGCCCCTGCATGGCTACACGCTTGGCGACTGCCCCGAAATCTTCGGAGACAAGATTGAAGGCGTCGTGAGCTGGAAGCAGGGCAACGATCTAGCGCGAACGGCAGGGAAGCGGGTAAGAATCCGCGTGCGGCTCCGCGACGCCCATCTGTATGCGTTTCGGTTTATAGCGTAGCGGCTAACCAAGTCCTTACGGTTGTGGACTAGTCGGTCTTCAACCGATCGGGAGGCCTGGACTGCGGATTGTGGGGCACGGCGTGGGCGCGGGCGCAGACCGAGACGATACGGCACCGCTTCTGGAAGATCGGGGTGCGGGTGAAGGTCTGCGCGTGCCGGGTGTGGGCGGAGCTCCTTTTCTGCCCCGCAGGAGTTGACGTAGCATCGAGCAGTGGTTGACCGTAGTGGGACGATGCGAATTGCCCTGGAGAGTCGCCAAATGGCCATCGCGAAACGACAGACCATCAGTAGCGTTATCTACCTCACTCTGCTTTTGTGTTTCAGCCCGGCCGACGCCCTCGCGCAATCCGCACCTGGCGGGGAATGGACCAAACCCTTCACGCCCGACAGACACACCGTGGTCCTCTATCACTTTGACGAGGGCGAGGGCAACGAGACCCACGATGCCGGCGGCGACCGCGAGCTGACTTTGCGCGCCAACAAGCAGGCCTTGTGGGAAAGGCATGAAGGCTTCGGGACATCGGCCCGCTTTCTGCGGCGCGACGACGACCCCAACGTCCTGGTCGGCCCGATCAACAACGACAAGCTGGAGCTGCGCGGCTGCAAAAACGAGTGGACGATCGAAGCCTGGGTGCGGCATACCGGGGGAACGGAGCAGAAAGGATACCGCAATATCTGTGGCACGGATGATGAGGGTGTGGGGATGACTCCCGGGGTGCGCGCAGGCTGGAATTTCTGCCTAATCGCCCCAAAGGTGAATCGCGTGTTCGTGACCGATCGCGGGGTCGTCCCCCATGCACGGTTTATGGGGTCGTATTCACGGGCGCCCGGCCATGATGTGAATCAAATCGGGATCTCCAACACGACGTCCGTCATCGACGACGATCAATGGCATCATGTGGCGTGGCAATTTCGCTTCGAAGACCAGATGCACTTCATGTTCATCGACGGGAAGCTGATCTATCAGGAAAAGCGACCTGACGGACGAACCGTTATCAACGACGCTCCACGGTGTGATCTTCCCTTCACAGTGGGAGGCTTCCTGCACTCCCAGGACGCGCCCAGCAACTTCGATATTGCCCGCCTGCGGCTGACCAATTACGGGAACTTTGAAGTGGAGATCGACGAACTGCGTATATCCAGCATCATGCGCTATCCGGTGGCCGAGCGTCTCGCGATCGTCCGGCGCGAGTTGCCTGAGGCCGGCCTCAATCTGCCTTACAGGATTGGCCTGTCAACCGATGCAGCCCGCGGCAAGGTGACGTGGAGGCTGGCGGGAGGCGAGTTGCCGCCCGGTCTCGTGTTCGATCGAGACCGTGGCGTCTTGCACGGAACTCCGACGGAGGTCGTCAGCGACGCCAAGCTCACGATTCAGGCGACCGACGCCGGCAGCGGCCAGACCGACAAACATGCATTCACCCTTTCGGTTCGGCCGGGAAGCATCGCCGAAGATTCAATCCCCTTGGCCTTCGCGGGATCCACGTATCGGCACCGGCTGCAAACCAGGCGCATGAGTGACCCGATGCGGTGGAAGATCCGCAACGGCACCTTGCCTGAAGGGATGCGCTTCAATGAAACGGCCGGGGAGATCTCCGGCGTCCCCGCGGCAGTCACCAACACCCGTTTGCAGTTCGAAGCCAACGACAAAAGCGGAACGGCATACCGGGACCTCACGCTGAAGGCAGTCCCCAAAGCACTTCGACATCTTGGGCCCGACGAGCACACCGTCGCCCTATGGAACTGGCAGGCGCCTGGCAGCAGATTGATCCCGGATCTGAAGGGCGATGAAGAACTGACCTTGACTTGGGCCAACCTCAAGAGCGACACGCGCCTGCCCCGCGCCGGCTGGGGACGCTATCCCTACTTCATTGGCGGTGGTGAAGGGGGCTACGTCGGACCGCAGCACAACGACAAGCTTGACCTGCGAACGTCGAAGACCGGTTGGACGGTCGAGGCTTGGGTGCGCCCGGGAGGGCCGGTCGATGGCTACGGACGCAAGTTCGACTTTGGTCATGTCTGCGGAACCTATGACAACAGCCAACGCGGCGTGTGGGAACTCTACCTGTCAAGCCAAAACTCCCCCGATGGCAGCTTGGCGCCGGGCGTACACTTCTTTGGCGCCGACCCGGACGAGGCCCTCGATGACCTGCATCCGTGGTCAAAGCCGCAAGGCATCGTGGCCGACCGCAAGAACATCGGAATTCACGATACACGCTGGCACCACATCGCCTGGCAGTACAGCTACGCGGACGACCTCCATCAACTATTCCTGGACGGCCGGCTCATCTGGCAAATGAACAGTCCGAACGGCCGCAAGCTGATCAACAATCGACGCCATGATGCGCAATTCAGCGTCGGCGCTCGCCTCTCCGGCTATGCCCGCTACGGCGGCGAGTTCAATTGGCTGGGTGCGGGCAACTTCTTCGGTCAAATTGGGGAGATACGAATCTCCAATATCCGCCGCTATGAAGAGTAAGACCCCAAACTTCGCCAAGCGTCGGAGGGTCCCGCCAGGAGCGAACACTATCCTTCCGTCCAGGAATACCTGGCGAAAACCACCGGTCCACTAGCAATCGCCGCGTGGTCGTGGTTGCTGACGCCTGAGACGCCCTAGTAAACTCGCGTCAGGACGGAAGTTTGACCCAGCGCAAGCAGCCAGGCGAAGAGCCAAAACACTCCCGCCGTTCTTTCTTGTCCACGTTGGCCTCGACCGCCCTGGCGGTTCCCCTCCTGCACTGTTCCGGCGCGAGGAAAGTTCCGCTGGAGCGGTCGCGGTTGGGTGCCATGAGACGCCGGCGCAAACAAGCCGCTCAGCGCCGCCGCCGCATCATCCTCAACAACGATGGCGACGACGCCTTGTGCTTCCGGAAAGAGGGCAGCGACATCTCTTCGGTCGGTTTCACGAAGACCCTCCAAAGCGATACGGTCACGCCCGAGGCCTTCCTGGACATCCGCATCGCCCCCATGGTGGGAACCCAGATCGATTCCCTCTTCTATTGCGACAGCCAAAGCTTCGGGGCCTTCCTGCATCCCAGCGAGGTTTCGGAGGTGTTCACGAAAACCCTCGATTTTGGTGACGGCGCTCCGACGCGCAACATCACCAAAGACCTCATCGAACAAGGAACCGACCCTTTGGAGCTGGCGGTCGAGTTTTGCCACCAAAACGGCATCGAGATCTTCTCCGGCATGAGGATGAACGACATTCACGACGGCCGCGGCTACGTGCGGTCCGACCCCTTACTGCCGCAGTTCAAGAAAGACCACCCCGAATATCTGTTTGGTCCGAAAGGTGCCGAGCTGGCGTACGGCTATTACAGCGGCGTCGATTACGCCCAACCGGCCGTCCGCGAGCGGGCCTTCTTGATCCTCGAAGACATTTGCAGGCGTTACGATGTCGACGGTTTGGAGCTGGACTTCTGGCGGCACCCGCCCTTTTTCAAGAGCCATGCGGTTTCAGGAAACCCCGTCCCCAGCGAAGAACGCGACCAGATGACCGAGCTGCTGCGGCGGGTCCGAACGATGACCGAAGAAGTCAGCCTGGACCGCGACCGGCCTCTGCTCATCGCCGTTCGGGTTCCCGATTCTGTAGGCGCTTGCCAATCTTTGGGCTTGGACCTCGAACGCTGGTTGCAGGAAGATCTGATTGACATCCTGATCGCCGGCGAGATGCAACTGTCCCCTTGGGAAGAAACCGTGGGGTTAGGCCACAAGTACGACGTTCCTGTCTACCCCTGCATTCGACCCGCAATCGTATCCCGCAGGAGCGTCGCCAGCACGGCGGAGTCCTACCGCGCCATGGCGATGAACATCTGGAATGCGGGCGCCGACGGGGTCTACACGTTCAACATGTTCAAGACCCGGGATCGGATCTATTGTGAGGTGGGAGACCCGAATACGCTCCAAAAGCTCGACAAAGTGTACCGCCTCAACCCGGTGGGATATTCGATGGCGCAGCAGTACTTCAACGTCGACCCGTTTCTGCGCGTGCCGGTCCTATCGCCGCGGCATCCCGCGCCGCTCAAAGCCGGTCAGCCCACCGAGATACGCCTTCCCGTCGGAGACAACGTCCTGTGGGGCGAGTCGGAGGGGATTCGGGCTGACGTGAAGCTTCGCCTTCAGGTTGAGAAGCTCACAAGCAGTCGCGATCTAACCTTCAAGATCAACGGAGAAACACTGGGCAAAGCTTCTGCGACTAACGGCTGGCTGCAGTATGACGTGCCCCCAGAATCTGTCAAAAAGGGCACGAACCGGATCGAGACGACCCCAGACAGCGGCCTTGCCGAAGCGCCGATCCTTTCAGACTTGGAGTTACAAATAAGATACGCAATGGCAGAGTAGCGGCTGTCCCGATTCGGCCGATTCGGCTCCCCGATTTGGCTCCGATTCGGCCCTAACGGTATAGCCCCCCGAGGTCTCAGGATCAAGCGGGCCTTCCGTCGGCCCCCCAACGGCCTGGTTCCCAGGTGGCTGTCCGCATTTCATAGTGAAAGTCTTCCGACAACTGCGTGTAGTACGCGGTGACCATTCGACCGTTGGGGAGCTGAACGCTGCTTGGGTAGCCACAGTCTAACATCGGGCAATCCGCAATTCGGATCGCAGGGCTCCAGGTGGCTCCCCGGTCATCGCTCAGCCGAATGTCAACGCCGAAATTGTTCCAGCAACGGTTGCCATGGCTCAGCAGCACCCGCCCATGGGCCAACAGCGCCAGATTACCGGTCACCTGCATCGGGAGGGTAAGCGGCATCCGGCGCTTCCAGGTACGCGCGTCATCATCGGACGAGAATAGCTCGACGTGCACGTCGCGCTTTCGCCGGAACTCGCGCGACGCCGCAAGCCATCGGCCGCCGCCGAGGTGCAGGATGTCGGTCTCGTTGCCGCCGGGGTTCAGGGGAACTCGTTCGCCCCAGGTGTCTCCGTCGTCGCGGCTGCGCAGCAGGTGAGACTCGCGCGCGTTTCCTCTTACCAGGTGGACGGCTGCACAGAGCGAGCCGTCATCCGCAATGCGGATATTGCCAAAAGGGATGAACTGGTTGTCTCTTCCTATGCCGGCGTCGGGCGGCACGGGAAACTCTCTGTTGACCGACCAGGTTCGGCCTCCGTCAGAGGAGCGGCAAACCCAGGACCACAGCACGCGGCGATGCGGTCCGCTGCGTTGCCCTTTGGGGCTACGGTCGGCCCAGCCGCTACAAAGAACGAGCACGTCCCCGTTGTGGGCGATACCCGCGGAGCAGTTCATGCGATTGGTGGTGGGTTCGTGTTCGGCGATGCGGCCCCGAAAGCGCCAAGTCTTGCCTTCGTCTTCGCTGCCCCAGCAGTCTAGGTCTCCCTCCCACAGACCGTGGCAGGGTTGATTGAAGATCATTGTGACCAGAGAACCGTCGCGTAAGCGCTGGAGGTTGGGCCAAGCACAGACGCCCTGGATGGCCGTTCTGGAGGCGACGCCAAACAGAGAGGATCGTTGCGCCGCTCCCAGTGGACGAGCCGCCAGCGCCGGCGTTGCCGCTGCCAGCGGGACGGACTTCAACCACTCGCGCCGCCGCATATCACTACGTCGTGGAAGGGGCAGCCATGCAATTCTCGATGAACATGCTAGCTGAACGAAGGTCCGATCGGCGCAACACCTCGTGCAGGCACTCTGCCGGCAGTTCGGGGCAGTTCGCGGGGGCAGTTCAGGGACATCCGCTTACGTTGCTGGCGTGCTGTTGATCAGGCATGATGCACCGGGCAACGGTGTTGAGTATACACAAGGCGAAGGGTACACGACGTTTGCCGGATCCATCTGCTGCTGGAGTAGGGCTAAGTCTCGGAAAGAAAACCGCCTAACGCCCATGCTCGGATAGATGTCGGGGTATCCCGTTCGACTGAGTTTCCGCCAGCTCGCGCCGGTCAGAACGCCGTCGTCAGGATCGCGAACCCCCCGGTGGGACGGGTGCATCAGGCGAGAAAAAACTGTCTGATGGACGGATCGGTTGTTCCCAACAGCAATCCTCGAATGGGTAAAATCGGGCCAGCATGGTCGGCCAGACCATCTCCCACTACCGCATCATCGAGAAACTCGGAAAAGCCCGAGCGTTCACGGACTGGCAAACGGCGACGTGTGTCTGCTGAAGGGGAAACCTAGGACGATCTTCCGGGCCAGTCCGCCCTCGCGTCGTTAACTTGACAATGCCCTCCGCAGAAGGACTCTCCATGTATCGTACTGTGACATTGTGTGCGCTGTTGATCTGCTTGAACACTCTTTCGGTTGTCGCCAGCGACCGCCCGAACATCATCTACATCATGGCGGATGACCTGGGTTATGGGGATCTCGGCTCCTATGGGCAGAAGATCATCAAGACTCCGAACCTCGACCGGATGGCGGCGGAGGGGATGTGCTTCACGGACCATTACGCGGGTCATACCGTCTGCCGACCGTCTCGGCTCGTGCTGTGGACCGGCCAGCATGTTGGACATACGGGGCTGAAAGGTAATCGGCCACGGAACCTGACAGGGAAAGAAGTCACCGTGGCGAAGTTGTTGCAGCGGGCCGGCTATGCGACCGGTGGAGTTGGAAAGTGGGCCTTTGGGAATGTCAACGATCCGGCAGACATCAGCAACACGGGGCACCCAAACCTCAACGGCTTCGACTATTGGTACGGGTACATGAACCAGGGCCGTGCGCACAATTACTACCCGCCTTTCCTGTGGGAGAACGACCGGCAAGTCGAGTTGCCCGGGAATGTGCTCCGCACCGACGCACAGAGCCGAGGCAATGTGTCTGAGAGGCGAACTAGCTACTCGCACGACTTCATGACGACCGCGGCGTTTGACTTCATCCGCCAACATCGCGACGGACCCTTCCTGTTGCATATGCATTGGACGATTCCGCATGCCAACAACGAAGGCGGGCGTGTGTTGGGCGACGGGATGGAGATCCCTGACTATGGTGCCTATGCGGACCGCGACTGGCCGAATCCGGAGAAGGGGTTCGCGGCAATGGTAACGCACATGGACCGTGACGTCGGGCGCCTGTTTGCTTTGCTCAAGGAACTTGGAATCGACGACGAGACGCTGGTGTTTTTCACTTCTGACAACGGCCCCCATCAGGAAGGCGGCCACAATCACGAGTTCTTCGATTCGAACGGGCCCCTGAAGGGCTACAAGCGGTCGATGCACGAGGGAGGCATCCGTGTTCCCATGATCGTGCGGTGGCCGGGACGCATCGCGCCAGGCTCGACGACGGACCTACCGTCTGCGTTTTGGGATTTCCTGCCCACTGCCTGCGATGTCGCTGGCATCGAGATTCCGCAGAAGATCGATGGGATCTCGTACTTGCCGACGTTGTTGGGACAGGGCGATCGCCAGAAGGAACACGAGTACTTGTACTGGGCCAGCCAGGAAGGCGAAACTTCGGTGGGAGTTCGTTGGGGCAACTGGAAGCTCGTGAAGTATCGCGGCAGCCAAGATCAGCCTGGCGGGTGGCGCCTGTACGACCTAAGCCGCGACATAGGCGAAGAAAACGACATCGCCGATAACTTGGATTTCGTGGAGACCATCCTCGCGATGCTGAAACACGAGGGATTGCAATAAATGTTGATGCAGATCCCGAGTCGGCGACTGATTTGTCGCTCGATACCTCGAAACGACCGCTGCTGAGACCTTCCATCGAGATGGTTGGGGCCGAGGGGCCACAAGAGGTGTACAGCGGGTTGTAGCCATGGAATCTCAGGCTGTACAATCTCACTGCCGGAGTGACCAGTAGGGGTTTACGGCGTCGCCTCGGCCGTCTTGCCATCGTTCAGTTGGCCCTGGAGCTGGCAAGACAAAGGAAGCCCCGTGCAGACCCGCACGGGGCTGCATCTTTTCAACCTTGTGTCGATTGTCGGGGCGACCCGACAGGTAGGCGGCTAACGTAAATCTGAGCCGATAGCGAGTTGCATCGGTTGTTCGCGCTAGCAATTTGGCGTTGCGGAACAACAGTTGTCTGTGTTGAAGCCCAATGATAATGTCCCCTTGAGCGCCCAATAGAAATGCCCCCTACTCTGAGGCTCCGAAGGAGGAGCCGAGAGTGGGAAGGACATGGATGAGTGCCAAGGAGTTGAGGCGCGGCGAAGTGCTGAGCCGAGTGAAACGAGGGGAACTGAAGTTGACCGAAGCCGCCGAGCTGCTGGAGGTCAGCTACCGCCATGCGAAGCGTCTGAAGAAGCGTTACCGTGCGGGCGGGGCCAAGGCTTTGGTGCACGGTAACGTCGGCCGTGCTTCGAACCGAGCCGATCAGAAGCGACGCCAGCAGGTTCTCGAGTTGGTGCGCGAGAACTATGCGGGCGAGGGGCACGAGCGCTTCGGGCCGACGCTGGCGTCGGAACATCTGGCAGCCGACCACGGCCTGGAAGTGCCGCGCGAAACACTGCGGCGCTGGATGCTCGCCGCGGGTCTGTGGAGCCGCCGTCGCAAGCGCCAACCGCATCGCACCCGGCGCCAACGCAAAGCGCACTTCGGCGAGCTGATTCAACTCGACGGTTCGCACCACCACTGGCTGGAAGAACGCGGCCCGAAAGCCTGTCTGATGAACTTCGTCGATGACGCGACCGGTGTGGCGCTGTGCCGTTTCTCGGACCAGGAAACGACCTGGGCCGCGGCCGATCTGCTCGCAGCCTGGGTGCGTCAACACGGCGTTCCCAAGGCGTTGTACTGCGACTGGAAAAACGTCTACCAGCGCCAGCCGACGTCGCGGGAAGCGCTGGCAGGCATCAAGCCCGAGACGCAGTTCGGGCGCATGTGTGCCAAGCTCGGCATTACGATCATGGCGGCTTCCTCGCCGCAAGCCAAGGGCCGAGTGGAGCGCCATCACGGCACGCACCAAGACCGCCTGATCAAGAAGATGCGGCTGCGCGGGATCGTCGAGTACGAGGCGGCGAACCGTTATCTCGACGAGGAGTACCTGGCCGAGCACAACGAGCGCTTCGCCTGTGAGCCAGCGGCGGCAGCGGACTTTCACCAGGCGCTCCCCCGCGGCACCGAGCTGCGAGGCGTGTTCTGTTGCGAGTACGAACGGGTGGTGAGCAACGACCGGGTGGTGCGTTTCGAGAATCGTTGTTTGCAGTTGAAGCCGAAACGCAACCAGGGCGTGGGGGCGGGCGCAAGCCGGCGGCGGACCACCCCTGGCGGCGAGCTGTGTTACGGAAAAAACGGGCTGCGAATACATAAGAGGGCTGTGGAAATGCCGGGTCGGATGGAAAGCGTGGAAAATCTCTCGAGGCAGCAGTACCGAGTTCGAGGAGCGGTGGATGGTTTTCCACCCTTCCCACCGCCCCTTGGAAATCGCTACGCGATTCCCACAGTTCCACAGCCCCGACGACGACGATATCTCTCCTACGAACAAGAAACACAAGGGGACACTTCTATCGAGCTACCGAGGGGGACATTTCTATTGGGCGTTGACAAACAACAGTTGTCTGATGCGCGCAAGCTAGGGGCAAGGTATACTCGCGTGGCGGTCGGTGTGCAACGCTCAGATGCTGATCGCCAAGGGCGAGAGACATTCAGGGTCACGAGACAGCTGCGATCGCGGCTTATCTGATTGCCGTTGTTGCGATTGGTTTCTGGACGAAGAGGCGCGAGGGCACCGGCGACTTCCTGATTGCCAATCGGTCTGCAGGTGTCGTCCTCACGACCGCGTCGTTATCGGCACTCGCCGGCGGATCTGTTCTCGCCGGCGACACGGCCGAAGGAGCCATCTTCGCTGGGCTTTTCGAACTGCTTCCAGGCGAGTTTGCCAGCGTCGCCACCGTAGCGACTCTGGCGGCGCTCATGAGCACTATCGACACTGAAGTATTTGTGCTCGCGTCCATGGTGGCGAAGGACCTTGTTGCGCGTAGGCGCGAATTGACGCCAGAGGACATGGCCAGGATCATCCGTCTCGCCATGGTCGGTGTCGCTGTGCCGGCAATGCTCATCGCGATCTACTGGCCGAGCGTCCAGGGGGTGTTGTTCATCCTCTTGAGCTTGATGGTGGGGCTCTTCCCAACGATCCTGGCGTCACTGTTTCGACCCCTGGCCCCAGGGGTCGCGTTCGCCAGCATCCTGGTTGGCAGTTTGTTGGTCGCGCCTGCGTTTCTGTTCGGTTGGTCCGACCAAGACACCGCGCCGCTCTTTGTCCTGCTGGGATCCGGTGTAGTGGTCAGTCTTGGTCTGTTTCGAGCAACTCCGTCAATCGCCCGCGAGCAGGACTAAGCTACTCGAAACGAGCGAGTTAAGCCCTCTTCCGCACTTTACTGTCGCGATATCTCGATCGCACTTGTTTCCGCTCGCGGGAGTGCGCCAGAACGTCGTCGGAGAAGTCGCAGACCGCCGATCATTTCTCGCCTCGACCCAATCGTTAGAATCAAGTCATGAAGGACCGCCGAGCCTCCCGTATCGGATCGGACGCTTCCGGGCTGTCGCGCTTCGGTGGTTGACATCAAACGAGGAATCATCCAGTCAGAAGTAGAGGGCGGTGTTGATCTGGAAGAATTGCCGGCGGGCGCGAGACTGGAAGTCCGGACGGAGAATCGCTCCTACCAGATCGTGAATCACGGCCACGGACGGGCGCTGATCTCAGGTCATCCGACGTTCTGTCCCGAGGCGGTTGAAGTGAGCATTCACGGCTCCACCTGGGGAGGAAGGATGATCAAATCGCGATTCATCGGTCGCGGCATGCACCTGGAGTTCGGCCACCCAGAGCAGCGCGGCGTCATCACAACTTCGCGGATTGTCGAGGTTCGCGAGCAGCGATAAGGTGCATCCTTCCCCGCTGAACTGTCTGTTTGTGACATCGGTTGTTCCCGACAGTAAACGGGAAAGAGGTAGTATCGAAAGAAAGGGTGCCGGAAGATCACCCTCTCCGGCCGGCGCGGGCCATGGCCGGAATCGTTCTAGAAGCACTGTCGCCACGCTTCCCGACTTGAGACGCGTGACCCCGGTCAGCGCAGTCTGGCGGCGATCCCCCGCAGCGTCTGACTCAGCGCCGCCTCCCGCTTCCTTGCAACACCGTCGCCCCGGTGCTCATTGAGGATCGCCGCCAGCGTTTCCAGCCCAGCAGCCAGGTCTTCGTCGCGCCCACCGTCCTGAAGCTGCGCCTCCGAGCGATCGAGCGCCGCCGTCAACTCGGCTCCCAAAGACGACTCCGACAGCTCCCCGCTGCGCTCAAGCTGATCGAGGTAGGCCCGGGCGACGACCGGCTCCGCCGGCCACTGAACAGGGAACTGTTGCTGTGGGTTGAAGACGCCGCCCGCGTCGGCCAGTGCCGCCGCGGCGATCTCGCTCTCGGTTAGGAATTGGCTGGGGGTCAGCGCCAGGACGTCCAGCCCGCGCGCGATCTCGGTGCCGTAGATGCGACCGTCATACCAGTAGGTCGACCAGTATCCGCCGAAGACCAGTTCCTCTGCGTCGATGGGTCCACGGTCAAAGTAGGCGATCTCGACCGGGTTGGCGGAATCGGTGAAATCGATCACCGACAGGCCACCCTGGTACCAGGCCTGAACGAAGACGTCGCGGCCCGGCGCCGGGATGATGGAGCCGTTGTGCGCCACGCAGTTCTCCTGCTCCAACTGCGGTGCAGGCATCTTGTAGTGGCTGCGGAACTCGAGCTTGCCGTCGACAATGTCGTAGATCGCGTCGGCGCCCCAGGTGAGCGGGTCGTAGGTGCGGCAGCGCGGCCGGCTCCCGCCGCCCCACTCGTCAGTGAAGATAACCTTGGTGCCGTCGTTGTTGAAGGTCGCCGAGTGCCAATAGGCGAAGCCTGTGTCGACAACCGCGTCGAGCCGCTGCGGCTTCAGCGGATCAGAGATGTCGAAGAGGATGCCGTTGCCCGAGCAGGCACCCGCGGCGATCTTGCGCTCGGGGAAGACGGTGATGTCGTGGCACTGGTTGGTCTGACTGGTCTTCTGGGTGTCGTCGCCGTGGTCGCCGCCTCTCCACAGCCCGGCTAGGACGCCGGTCTCGGGATCGGCGAAGACCGCCGGAGAGTCGACGATGCGTGCCTCGGACGGCCGGTCGACTGGGATCTCGATGACATCGATGCGGAATAGCGCTGTGCGGTCGTCACCGGGAGACTCGTCATAGCAGCCTTCCAGTTCCTCCCCCTCGCGTACCGAGGCGGTCCCGGAGTTGTAGACGATGATCTTACCGTCGTCTCCCGGTCCGGAGACCACCGAGTGGGTGTGCGAGCCGCGGCAGGTCTGGACCGCGCCCACCTGTACCGGCCGCCGCAGGTCGCTGATGTCGAGGATGCGGAGCCCGCGAAAGCGCTCGGGGCTGGCGTCCTCGGTCACCCCTTCGAGCCCGCAGTCGAGCCGCCCGCGGGTCTGCTCGACCGACATGATCAATAGATCGCCGACGATCGAGACGTCGCCCTGGCCCCCCGGGCAAACCACCGAGCTGAGCAGTTCCGGCTGGCCGCCGTCGAGCAGCCGGTAGATGTTGAAGCCGTGGTAGTTGCCGACTACCATCACGTCACCGGCGAAAGCCATATCGGTATTGGCGAAGCTCAAGAGCGGCGACCGCCCTTTGTCTTTATCCTTCTTGTCTTTCTTGTCCTCCTTGTCTTCGTCTTCCTTTGCTTCGGGCTTCTCGGCGGCCGGCTCGCCCGCTTTCTCTTCGGCGGCGAGGGCCTTCAGGCGCTTCGGCGGCAGATTCGCCGGGTTGTTCGGATCGAAGAATCCGGCCGGCTTCGGCAGCGAGGCGACAAGTGCCAGGTTCAGTCGCGCCTGGCCGGCGTCCCGGAACCCGGGAGACAACGCCGAACGCGGGTCTGCGGACAGCTTGACGAGCAGCGCGTTCATGCGCTCGACCTCCGCGGTCTGACCGTTGGTGATTTCGGAGGTAAACTCGAACAGCACCGGATCGTAGGCCGACCCCGGCTGATCGAGGAGTTCCTTGACCATCTTCACGGCACCCTCGTGATGGGGGATCATTAGCTCCAGAAACAGCCGGTCGAACGCGGTGCCATCGGACGCGGCGAGCTCGGCCATCTGCTCCGGCGTGGCCATGCCGGCCATCTTGTGGGTCGTGTGCATCGCCTCGTGCGCGGCCGGGTCCGGCACGTGCTGATCGCGGTCGCGCAGCCACTGCTGCATGAACGCAATCTCGTCTCCCTGCGAGGCGTTGATCCGCCCGGCGACGTCGATCACCTCCTTCCGGTTCGTGCGGTCGGCTACCAGCGCCGCCATCTCAAGGGCCTGGTGATGATGCGGGATCATATCGTGCACGAAGCGTACGTCATCCGGCGAGTAGCTCGATTCAGCGATCTCGATCGCCTGGTCGGCACTCAGTTCCTGCGCCGGCGCGCCCGGCGCGCCGGGCTGGATGATGGGTGCCTGGGCCGCGCTTTCGACCGCCAGGGCCAGGAGGAACGCCCACAGACAGACGCAACGAGACAGGCAAACAGAGTTTCTAGTCAAGGAGTTCGCTCCTAGCGCGGAGATGGGGTCGTTGAGCGGCGCGGAGAGGCGACCGGCTCCAATCTATCAGATCGGCCAGCAGCGGGTTTGAGCAGGCTTGGGAGCAAGGTCGTCGCGGCTCAGCACTTAGCATCAGCAGCCGCAGGGGCCTGCCTTTCGCCGTTCGCGTTCCGAAGGAAGTCGTAACTCCAGACGTGGTTCTTGCCTTTGGGGTGCCGTCGCACGCACAAGCCGTCCCCGTAGCTCAACGGATCGGTTGTTCGCAACACCAATCTGCGAAGAGGTAGAATCGGACCGGCATGGTCGGCCGCACCATCTCGCACTACCGCATCACCGAGAAGCTCGGTGGAAGGGGGAATCGATGTCGTATATACGGCTGATGACACCGACCTGGACCGCCCCGTCGCCCTGAAGTTCCTCGCCGCCGCCTTCTCCTGGCCCAGAAAGATGTTCTCCCTGGCGCTCAGGGCGGCGATCAGGTTGAACTCCTGATAGATCACGGCGACTCTGGCCCGCTGTGCGTCCACCGGGTCGGCAATCGTCTGGACCTCTCCTTCGATTCGAATCGAACCAGCATCCAGGAGGTGCGCTCCACTGAGAACCATGATCAGCGTACGCTTGCCCGCCTCGCCCGAATGCACTTCCAGATCGACTCCGTTGAGAGCCTGGACCCCGGGGAAGGACTTGCAGATACCCTTCATCTGGAGCAGTGGTACGTCGGCTGGTTGGGTCACGATGTTCCTTTCAGGGAATCAACCAAGTAGACTAGAACATCGCCCGCTGATTGGAGGAGAGCAGTTCATGGAACTGAGGATTCATTCCAGACAAAACCTTCAGTTTCTTTGCCTGACACTCGCCCTCCTGATCGCTTCCGGAGCCGGCGCCGATTCGCCGGCGGAACAGAAAGCGAAAGCACCTGCCACCGAGCCCCACAAGGCGGATAGCGACGAGTACTTCCGAGTCCGGCAGCAGACGCTGCCCCTGGCCCCGCGACCGGAGATCTCGGAGCTGGAGCACTTTACGATCTTTCACGATCCGAGTCAGTACAGTGCCCATCCCCGGCAGTGCCCGTTCAAGTACCTGGGAGGCGGCGAGGTTATCATGGGATTCACCCGTGCCACCACTGTCAAGGGTGGGGACTCCTATGAAGATCCCAACGACGTGCGCCACGGCTTCGTCGAAGGGGGATACAAGAGCCGCGGAGTGGTTGTAATCCGCCGATCCACCGATGGTGGTACGACCTGGCCCGACGAAGAAGAATCGATCGTCTATGAGAGCCGAATGCCAATGGACAAGAAGCGAGCATTTCTGACCAGTGCCGGCTCGGAGCGGGCGAAGTTCAACATGTTCTCCCCCGAATCCCTGTTCTACTTCGGTCGCGCCTACCTGCCCGAATCCGAGAAGGAGACGGCTGTGGGTCAAATGAGACTCGTCTGCTTCGCGATCCGCTCTCAGGACAAGGGCAAGACCTGGGAGACGGTACCCAGCATCATCAAGCATCCCTTCAGCGAAGAGGGTACGGTCCACAAGGACGCTTATCCGGTCATTCGGATGCCGGATGGGAAGACTCTCCTGGGAGTCATGACCCTCAATGTGGTCCGGCGGAGGCCTGCGGTCTTTTCCTCCACTGACCAGGGCATCACCTGGAACTACTTGAGTCAGCCCGTCTACGACGCCAGGGAACCGCCGAAGGGCCGCTTTACCTACGGCAACCTGCTGCGCCGCCCTAACGGCGATCTCCACTGTTACTACCTGCACATCGAAGAGGGAGAAGTCGTGGAGGGCCTCAAGAATGCGATCGTCCTGTCGATGTCCAAAGACGACGGCAGATCCTGGGGCGAGCCAACGCCGATCGTCGGGAACGGGCAAGGCTGTTGGAAGGAACCCGGGGACAAAGGGGATCAATACCGTTCGCCCTGGCCGATCCAACTGGCTGATGGGCGGATTCTAGTGCTGTTTGCCCGCCGTCGGATGCCCAGGGGTATCGGCGGCGTGCTGAGCAGCGACGACGGCAAGACCTGGAGTCATGAGTTCCTCGTCCGCGACGACGGAAGCGAATGGGATCTGGGCTACCCGATGGGCGTCCAGCTGGATGATAGGCGGATCTTCACCGGCTACTACTACACGCTTCCCGACGGGAACAAGTTCGGCGGAACCCGGTTCATTGCCGGCAGTATCTTTCGGCTGAATTGATGGTTGTTACCCGGGCGAGGGAGTTCGGTTATTTAGCCGACAGTCTACCAAGCAAGCTCACCGCGAGCCCCACACCCATCAGCACCAGGTTCCCAAGGATCCCAATCATTACCGGAACAAAGATGAAGTTGTAATCACCTAGGTCGAGAAAGGGCTCCTCCATGTCTGGCAGCCGGATGCTGGTCAGCGTCGCCCAGGCCGTCAGCAGCACACAAGCTCCGATTCCAGCGTAGGCGCCGGTGGCGGTAGCCCGTGTCGTCGTTGCGAATCATAACTACGACTTTGTCGCCAGGCAGCACCGCCGCCGCGGGTTCCGAGATATCCTCGTCGCCCTTCGCAGCGATGAAGACCGGTTTCTCCCAAGTTCTTGCCTCGTCGGGCGAGTGGACGGCGTACGCCTTGCGATTCAGCGGATGGTCCGCCGTGACCATGAGCACCGTACCGTCGGAGAGCTGCACCACGCCACGAGGCGTATAGCCGCCCACGTAGGGCTAGGTGTCGATCTTCACGGTCCGATCCCACGTTCGAGCGCCATCGGAACTCAAGGGCACATAGCAGCCCCCGTTGGCCCGGCACCAGGGCAGAGGCAAGCCGTCCCAATCGGTGTTTTCATCAGCGACTCGAAAGCCCTGCTTGTTGACCGCCACCCAAATCTCACGGCCCTGATTGTGCAGCTTGCGGCCCACGTCGAGCGGATACCACAAGAACTGCCACTGGTTCAGGATGACCGTACCGTCGGCCAACTGCGCGAGTCCCGGGCACTCGACGCCGTACCAGTCCCATCCCGGCGCGGCTTGCGGCGCACTCCAACTCTTGCCTTGGTCGTCCGAGCGTGTCAACAGATTGTGGAAGTGCGGGTCGCCGGGCGGGTGGCGGTACGGGTCGCTGAGCTGCGACTCATTGAACGCCACAATCCATTCGCCGTTCGCCAGCTTGGCGATCGAGGCATGCGAACAGTACGCAAAGCGGTCTTTGTAAACCAGAACGTCTCTGCGTTGAGCAGCCGGCCGCGTGTTGCGATTGGCCTTGCTGCCGGCTGCTGACGCGCCCAAGGCCGGCCTCAAAGCCATACCGGCGTAGGCGGCGGTGCCTAGCAATGTGCCTGCCGTGGCGTTCACAAATCGGCGTCGGCTAAGGCTTGCTGTCATTTCGGGATCTCTCTGAGGGCGGGAGAGACCTGAAGCACGCTCCCTGCTCTCCCTCGAATCATGCTTGACCATAGAACCACTGCGTCGGAAAGATCTTCAGGTGCAAGTTCCGGACATGGGCGCTCGACTCGGACTTCCAGTAGTAGGTGACGAGCGCCTCGTCGTCCAGAAAGAAGACGTTCGGGTAGGCGTTGTCATAGCCTTCTCGGTCTTCAATGTTCTGGATGTGCTCCCAGGTCCTACCCTCGTCCCGGGAGACGGCGCAAGTGAGAGGATTGCGGGGCCCGCCGAAATTGTCCGAGGGCTTAGGGACCCGCAAAGCATACGGCACCGTGTGGTTCCAGATGGCGAGGAAGTCGCCGGTCCCTGGAATACGCTGCAGCGCGGGCTCCGACTGCACCGAATCAAGCACCGTAGGCCCGACGTTTCGCCAGGTTTCACTCCGGTCCGGCGATTCGGCTTGCCAGAGCTTGCCAAGCTGCGTTCGCAGAAGAGTGAACAGCGATCCGTCTTTGCGCTCGACGACCGCCGGCTCCATGGCGCCGCGCTTAGGGATGTCGATGCGATTACGGCTTTGGCTCCAACTCTCTCCATGGTCGTCGGAATAGAAGCAGAAAGCCGTCAAGTGCTCCCGCTCGCTCCAGATCTCGGGGGTCCAATAGGCTGGCAAGATGACTCGCCCCGAGCTGTGCAGGAACGCACGGCCCGCATCCAGAATGTAAGCCCCGCCCTCCGGCGAGATTTGCCGTGGCGGAGTCCACGTTTCGCAGTCGTCCTTGGACCGTCGCATATGGATGCGGCGCTGCTGAGCGGCAAAATCCCACGACGTGAAGAAGAACAACACGTCCCCGTCGGGCAGACGCACGAGGTTTGGCTGCTTGACGTTGTCCGGGCCTATGTTTTCCTGCAGCGTGATGCGGCCACTCCAACTGCGTCCCCGGTCGCGGGAAATGCGCGCGGAGATGCGGCACGGAGATTGGTTTCCGGTGCCGGTCTTCGAATACGGTGTGCGGAAGATGTTCGACGGCCGCCTCACGTAGTACTCGGACCAGACGAGCATCAGGTTTCCGTTTGTCAGGGGAAAAATCTGGGCATGGTCGTGGCGGGGGTTTTGCGCCGTCCAGGGGCAGACGGTCAGACTGAACGACTCGCCCTGGGCGGCACGCGCTCTTGGCTGCGCCGCGAACGCCAGTGCGGACGACGACCAGGCTAACAACTGTCGCCGGTCGATGCCTTGATGTGCCTTCATGGCGCTTTCCTCCGTCGAACGGACGTGATTACGGGATTCCCAGCAGGTTAGCTCAGGAAGGCTTTCAACCGAGGCGTGTCGAGGGTTCGGGTCACCCGAAACACGCCCGTGGGTCCGGCCGGGTATCCCATGTAGACGAAGATGTGCTGAACGCCCCGCTCGGCGTCGATGACCGCTCCGCCGGGATGGAGGCCGTCAATCTCACCCATCGCTTCCTTCCGTGCGAACAGGGCACATTCGAAGCGCCACTCCGCGCTTCCAGCAAACAAGTCATTCGGGTCGATGCTCCACAGGTTTATAGACATCTGTGCGGGATAGGGCTTGCCCGCACCGCTGCCGGCGCGGGCCGGGACGGCCGCCTCGATTCTCTCCGTCACGGGGTTGTAGTCGATGTCGAGCGTGTCTTGGCGGCCCCGCTTGCCCGCGACACGGATTGTCGAGTGCTTGGCCTCGAGGGGATGCCAGCCGCTCTCGGACCAGAGCTGCGCGTAGACGGAGGTGTCCGTCGCCTCATCGTAGGCCGCCGGGTCGTAGCTTCGTGGGACGACTACTAGCTTGCCATCGTGATACAGAGCCACCGGCTCGCCGGGACGCACGAAGCTGGGCAGTGATTGTTCCTCTTCCTGCCAATTCTCGCCGCCGTCCTTCGAGTAACGGAAGTGCAGCTTGTCAGCGATGCGCACGGTTCCTCCGGTGGTGTCGGGAGGGTGCTCTCCTTTCTTGTAATCCTCGGTCACGATGTTCGAGTGTCCCACCACCACCAGCCCGTAATCGGGATGCTCGAACAGCCGGGGGCCGATGTAGAGCACGTCCCCGGGCGTGGTGTCCTCGCGCATGGCCTTGGAGAAGTGCTTCCAGGTCTTGCCCCGATCGTCCGTGCGAAAAACGCCGTGGTCGCTGACGATCACGACTGCACCGTTGCTCCCGGTCCCGATCGCGTTCAAGTGAATCTTGTACCCGAGCGTCGGGTCCTGATCCGGGGCGAACTTGTATCTGTGCGACAGGGGAATATGGCCGCCGCGGTAGCGGTCTTCGCGCGTCATGACCTGCCTCAAGTCAAAGGGCTTGGTCCAGGTTTTGCCACCGTCGGTCGAACGCACTACCATCGCGTAGCTGTGGTTGTCGTCAGTGCGCTCCAACCCCTTCCAGTGGCCGGGAATGTGGCGGTGCACGACGATCAGCGTATCGCCGACCTGCGTGCCCACCGGCCAGCCGTAATGGTTGTTGAGGGCATCGGGGTCGGGAGGCACACTCACCGGCGCGAGTTCCAGCAGCCCTTGCTGGCGGCCTTCTTCGAGCTTCGACAACTGCTCGTCGGACATGTAGAGCAGACGGGAGATCAGCGGGTTGTCGCCGAGCGCCGGTACGACAGGGGCTTGGTCGGAGCAAGCCGCAACGCCTCCGGCCGCGAGCACAAAAGAACGACGGGTGATCCCCGAAGGGTTTTGTCTTGTTGTCATGGCTTTCTGTGTATGGTCGTTAGGCCAGAAACGCCTTCAGCTTCCCGGTGTCCAAGGTGCGGGTCAAACGGAACACCCCGGCGGGCCCCTCCGGAAAGCCCATGTACATGAAGATGTGCTGCACTCCCGCCTTTTCATCAATGACATTTCCGGTCGGGTGCAGCCCGTCAATGGCTTTCGTATCAGGCCAGTTGAGTCCGCTCTCTCGCGAGAACAAAGTGCCGTCAAATCGCCACTCGGAGCTTCCTGCGACCAGCGCATCGGGGTCGATGCTCCAAAGCAGCAGCGACATCTTGCCGTTGTTGAGTTGACCGAGACCCGCGCCCCTGCGATTGGGGTGGATCACTTCGAGGCGCTTCGTCACCGGGTTGTAGTCAATGTCACACGTATCCTGGGTGGCGCTGCGAATATTGGTGAACTTGGCCTTGAGCGGCAGTCAACCCGCCTCTGACCACAACTGCACGTATCGCATGTTGCCCTCGGCATCTTTCGGAGGTTGGCCCCAGCTCCGTGCGATCACGATGAGCTTGCCATCCCGGTAGAGCGGGCAGGGCTCGTTGGGCTTGACCCATTCGGGCATGGGTTGATCGACGCTGTGCCAGGTTTCACCGCCATCTTTGGAATAGCGAATGTGCAACGCGTTGGCGATAGTCAGCGCGCCTGGGTGCTTGATGTGATGCGGGTAACGGTTGGGCATCGAGTGCGCCAGCAGCACCAATCCGTATTCGGGGTGCTCGAAGAGTCGCGGCGCGGTGTAAAGGATCGGGCCCTCCATCGTGTCGTCGCGGAAGGCTTTCGAAAAATGCCTCCAGGTCTTTCCCTTGTCGTCGGATCGGAAAGCCCCATGGTCGCTGATGATAACGACTCCCCCGTCCTTGGTCGTTCCCATCGCGATGAGATGGAGCTTGTAGCCCAGAAACGGGTCTTGCTTGGGATTGAACTTGTAGCGGTGCGACAGGGGGGTGAAGCTGCCGCGGTTGCGGTCGTCGGGCTTCATGCAATCGCGCAGATCGTAAGGTTCGGACCATGTCTTGCCGCCGTCCTGCGAACGCGCGACGACGGAGTAGCTCGAAGTTTCGTCCTGCTCTTGCTCGGCTCCCTTCTTGTGGCCGAGGTTGCGGCGGTGGCTAACGATCAGCGTGTCGTCGATCGTCGTCGCGACAGGCCAGCCGAAATGGTCGTTGTCGCCTGTGTAGCGATCCGGTGTCGGTAAGTTCACCGGCGCCAGTTCCAGCAAGCCTTTCTGTCGTGCCTCTTCGAGCTTCGCCAGTTGGGCGTCCGACATCTGAAGCAGTTTTTGCGCCAGCTCATTGCCGGCCAGCGGAGATTCGAGGGCAGCCGCGGCCGTCGCCCAGGCTTCCCGCCGAGAGCCCGCCGCCCACGCCGCCGCAACGTCCTTCAAGAGGGACCTTCGAGATGTTCGTGTCATGACGGCCTCCTCACGAATAGAACCAAGCCACGTCGAAGATCTTCAGCCTCACGTCGGTGTCGCGTGACATGGATCGAGAGGAGTGGTAATAGGTCACCAACGCCTCGTCACCGACAAACGAGATCGACGGGTAACCGCTGATATACCCCTCGCGTCGCTCAATGTCCTTGAAGTTCGTCCAGGTCTTGCCTTCATCCTTGGAGAGCGCCGCCGTGAGCGGGTTCCGTGGATAGTGGTAACTGGTGCCGCCGGGAATCGCCAGCACCTCCGGCGTAGCGTTGTTCCAGATAAACACCAAGTCGCCCGTCTTCGGGATGCGCTTGATGCAGTTGGCCACCGAGGGCGAAGGTAGTTTGGTCGCCTCTCCGTCCGACCACGTCTCGCCGCGGTCATTCGAAACCGAGCGGTAGATCTTGCCCAGGGTGGTTCGCATCATCGACAGCAGCGAGCCGTCCTTCAGCTCGACCACACCCGGCTCCTCAGCGCCGCGCTTCGGGAGATCCACCTTTTTGTGGCTCGGATGCCAGGTCTTGCCCTCGTCGTCGGAGTAGAGACAAAAAGCGTTGTAGTGATCTCCCCTGCCGTAGAACTCTCCCCAATGGCACGGCAGGATGATGCGTCCCGAACTATGCATCAGATTGTGGTCGGCATTGGTGAAGTAGACGCCCCCGAACGGCGAGATCTGAACCGGCTTGGTCCACGTTTCGCATTCGTCTTTGGACCGCTTCAGAAAGATCTTCAGGTCTCGCCGTGCGATATCGCGAACCGTGAACGAGAAGAGGATCTCCCCCGACGGCAGGCGCAGCAGGTTCGGGTGCTTCACGTTGTCCACCCCAAAGTTCTCCTGCATGGTGATCTTCTCGCTCCACGATCGGCCGCGGTCCTTGGAAACGCGTGCACTGATTCTGCACGGCGCGGCGTCACCGCTGCCGTCCGTTGAGTACGGTGATCGAAAGATCCGCGACGGCTTCTTGACGTAGTACTCGCACCAAACCAGCAGCAAGCGATCGTTACTCAGCGGAAAGATCAGTTGATGATCGTGCCGCGGGTTCTCTGCCGTCCACGGGCAGGGGATGAGTGAGTGCGTCCCGCCGATGCCCGGTTTCGTAGCGGCGGTGGCCCGTCGCGCCGATACCGCTGTTGCCCCCAAGCCGGCGAGGGAAAGAAAATGCCTGCGATTCACATCTGCCATGGGGTCAATCTCCTTTCGTCAAGCCTGGGGCCGTGATTCTGAATGAACTCATCTTGAGCGAAATACGGCGGTCCGTCGACTCGCTCTGTCTTTCGTAGTACGTGACGAAAGCTTTGCCGTCGAGGAACCGCAAACTGGGATAGGAAAACTGTGCCGGTTCAGCCGGAACGGGAGAGCGAGCGCTCCGCGGTAGTGTAGATGCCGCCCTGCGGGCGGGGATTTTCAAGGCATCCGGGTCTATCGATCCGATGGGGTTGAGAGTGGGCGCGAGAAGCTCGTTCCCGCGCCCGGGATGATCGTCTCGATGAGCCCGCCGGGCTATCCCTCGGCAGGGTTGCTTCCCAGCAGAGCCCGCTTCCGTTTCACCCGGCAACGCCATTGTAACTCCCACAGTCAAGCCACCTGGCGACGCCGCAGCTGACGTTGCTGTCGAGCCTGCTCCAGCTTGCGGTCCCGCTCGGCGTGGATCTCGTCCCTTCGTCCTGCCAGCAGGTCCGCCGGCGTCACGAACCCGATCGCGCTGTGCAGCCGCACCGTGTTGTAGTGCTCGACATAGCGCTGGATCAACCGCCGCGCATCCTCCGGCGTCAGCGGCACGCCCGGCCGAATACATTCGCTCTTCAACGATTTGTGCCAACGCTCCAACTTGCCGTTCGACTGTGGATAATAGGGCGACGTTCTCACGTGCGTCATCCCCGAGATACGGATGAATTCCTTGAAGTCCTTGGCGAGGAACTGCGGCCCGTTGTCGGAGATGAGGCGCGGTCTGGCATCCGGGTATTTCTCCTTCGCGGCTTGGAGAATGATCTCGATGTCGGCCTCCTTCATCGCCTCGCGCAAGCCCCAGTGCACAATCGAACGGCTGTAGCCATCCAGCACGCTGCACAGGTAGTAGAACGTACCCGAGATGTTGATGTAGGAAACGTCGATATGCCAATGTTGATGCGGCTCTAGCGGCTGTTGGAAGCCCGTCCCTTTCAGCGACGTTTTGCCGTTCCACTTGCGCAGCAGACCTGCCCGGCTCAACACCCGCCAGACGCTCGACACGCTGACCGCCACGATGTCGGCGTCGAGCATCATGAACGTCAACCGCCGGTAGCCTTCCAGCGGATGCTGGCGATAAAAATCGACGATGGCCTGTTTCTCCCACTCTTCGAGCCAGAAATCTCGGGGAACCCAACCGTTGTGCTCGTTGAGAGAGCCGTAGCGTCGGCGCCAGGAGTAGAACTTGCTGGGCGCAATCGAGAGCCAGTGGATGAAGCGTCCGGCGCCGATCTCGGTCTTTTCCGACCAGCGTCGGACGAAATCCACGATCTGGTCCCGCACGTCGTGCGGCGTCCAGACCCCGGTCAAAGTTCCCCAAGACTTTTTTTTAACGCCACGTGCTCGGCCATCAACTCGGCCAGAACTTCATCCTTGGTCTGGATCTTCTTTTCCAGCCGCTCGATGCGTTCTTGTTCGGGCTGGCGACGGCTGCGGTTGTTGGTCTGGAAAGCGGCGGCTCCGTTCTCAAAGAACTCCTTCTGCCAGCGGTAGAACACCGTCGGCTGCAGCGCCAGCTCGTCGCAGAGTGTTGAGACCGGCTCCTTGTCCAGCAGATGCCGTCTCAGGATGGCGACCTTCTCTTCGGCTGTGTAGTGCTTCCGTACTTTTCTCACGCGTCCCCTCCGTTAGATTAACGGCGGAACGCTGGTCTCCATTTCCAGCTGAGGCGGGACAAAACGTCTTGGCCCGATCACTTTCCAAATTGAGGTAGCCGAACCAACTTTCCCCCTCATCGCTCGAGAATGCAATCGTCAGGGGTGTGCGATCGGCGCCCGGTTTTCCACGGCTGTTGTGGTTCCATACGACGGTCAGCCAGTATGTGCCGGGGTCTCGCCGGATCGCGGCAGGCGACTCGGGCGAAACCAGGCGCGTAACCTCGGTCGTCGGCGACCAGATGTCGCCGCCATCCTGAGAGACGGAGCTGTACTGCCGGTGCGTCTGTGTCCGCATCAGCATCAACAGCCGTCCATCCTTGAGTTCGACGGCATACGGCTCCATGAGGCCGCGCATCGGACCAGCCACCATCGACCGGCTCTGTTGCCAAGTTTCCCCGTCGTCGTCGGAATAGAGGCACCAAGATCGGATGTTCTTGCCGCTCCCGCTCACGTCGGGGCGATCCCACGGCCACGGTGTCGAGAGAGGCAGCAACAGCCGTCCCGTGCTCAACCGAAGCGCACGGTTGTTCAGCGCGATGTGCCTCCCCGGCGGTGGAGGTGTAATGCGGACGGCTCGAGTGTCAGATTGTTGCAGGCAAGTGGCGACCAGTCTGGAGGCTACCTTTCACTTGGAACGGAATCAGTGTGGGAATCCTAGCTGATTCCTGTGAGATGGTTGTGCGGAACGATGAAGAATGGGAGGTTCCCACCCGCATTATGTGGAACGCGGCTTAGAGGGATCATTATAGGCCGGCGCTCTTGCCTGCGGAATCCGGGGCGCTAGAGCATTTTCAAATTTTTCATAGCTCGTAGCCGCAGTGACGGAAGCAGGCTTGGACGTTCTGTGGGGTGATGAGGGCCAGGGCATCGGTGAGGCTTTCCTCCAGCGCGGTCCGGGAGCGGACCTTGGCGGCTCGCAGGTGTTGCTTGAGCTGAGCCCAGCAGGGCTCGATCGGGTTGAAGTCCGGCGAGTAGGGCGGCAGATAGAGCAACGCAGCGCCCCGCGCCTCAATGGATTCGCGCACGCCTCCGACCTGGTGGGCCGCCAGATTGTCCATCACCACCACGTCACCAGCTCGCAACGGCGGGCCCAACACCCGCTCTAGGTAGGCGAGAAAGATCTCGGCGTCGGTGGCTGCCTCCATGCTCATCGCCGCCACCCATCCGCAACGGCGAATCGCCCCCAAGATGCTGAGCGTTCGCCAGCGGCCCGCCGGCGCGCCTTCCCGGACGCGGCGACCGCGTCGCGCCCGCCCGTAGCGCCGCGTCATGTCCGTGGCGATGCCGCTCTCGTCCAGGAAAATCAGCTTGTCCGGGTCGATCCGGCTCACCTGCTCGCGCCATCGCTGGCGCCGCTGGCGGACCGCCTCGATATCTTGCTCGGCGGCGTAGAGCGACTTTTTTTTACACGCAACCCCAGCTCCCGCAACAGGCTCCACAGCCGACCGATGCTCGAGCGGAGCCCGAGCTCGTCCAGCAGCCGCGACTGCAGCTCGTGCAAGGTCAGGTCGGGTTGCTCCTCAATCCACTCGCCCACCTGGCGGCGGATCGCGGGCGTGAACTTGCTGCGTCGGCCGCGGGGGCCCGACGGCGGTCGCGCCCAACTGCCGGTGCGCCGAAACGTCGCCGACACCTTCCTCGCCCAGCCCAGGCTGACGTGGAAGCGCTTGGCCAACACCGGCAGGCTGCCTTCTTTTTGTTGATGCGCCTCGATCAAGAGGCGGCGCAAATCATCCGCATAGGCTCTGGCCATAGACCCTCGCCCCGGAAGATTCGCTAAAGCCGTCTATATTATACTTGAAATTGCTCTAGACCGAGTGGGCGGCCAATCTACCAGGCCGTCAAAGCGTCCTCGAACAACCCGGCCAGTTCCTCCTCGCGCGCGGGCCGTGGAGACAGCTTCGTAACACGGTGCTGCGGAAGCGTGCCCTCCACCAGCGCGGGGATGTGCGAGCTGTCGTACCCCAGCGCGCTGAGTCCGTTCGGAACCCGCAACCTCTGCATGTAGCCGGTGATGGTATCCGCCAGAATCGCACCCGCGTCGGCGGTTTTGGCATCGGAGATATCCGCGCCTAGCGCCTCGGCCGCTTGCAGGTGCCGCTCCGGGCATGCCGGTGCCGTGAAGCGGAAAACCGCCGGTGCGTTTAGGATAACGGAGATGCCGTGCGGCACCAGCGGGCGGTCGACCGCGTAGCCCGGTGCGCGGTACTCCTTCGCCAACTGCTTCACCATGCCCGACACCGGATACGACATGCCGTGCGGCAGATGCACGCCCGCGTTGCCGAAGCCGATCCCGGCATAGGCCGCCGCGAGTAGCATCATCCCGCGCGCCTCGTCATCGCCCGTGTCTTCCACCGCGCGCGGAAGATATTCCCGCACCATCCGCAGGGCTTGGATCGACCACAGGTCGCTGATGGGGTTTGAACCCTGGTACGCCGGCCGCAAGATCGGGCGCTCGGGAAGCGGCCTTACCGTGTAAGGGACAGCCGTGTAGGACTCCACGGCGTGACTCAGCACATCGAGTCCGGTGGACGCCGCGACCTCCGGGGGCAGCGTTCGCGTGTTATCGGGGTCGAGGATGCCCAGCGTCGGCTTGAGCTTACGGTGCGCGATGCCGGTCTTGGCATGCATCTCGACGAAATCGAAAATTGCGACGCCCGTCGTCTCGCTGCCGGTTCCCGCGGTAGTGGGGACGGCGAAGAGCGGCTTGAGCGGCCCCGGCACGGGCAGACCCTTGCCGATCGGCGGATTGACGTAGTCGAGAAAATCCGCCGGATGCTCGGAGTAGAGATTCGCCGCCTTGGCCGTGTCGATAGTCGAGCCGCCGCCCACCGCTAAGAAGGCGTCCACCGGCTCGGCCGACGCGACCTCGATGGCATCCTGGAACGACCGGTCGGTCGGCTCTACGCGCACGCGCGGGTAGTAGATGTAGGTGATCTTCTGGTCTTCGAGCGACTGTCGCACTGTCCGGACGGCCGGCAAGTCAGCCAGCGTTGGATCGGTGAGCAGCATCACATGGCGGATTTCGCGGTCCACTAGATCCATGCCGATCTCCCGCGAAGCGCCGGGGCCGTAGCGGATCGCAGACGCCGCCAACTCGACAGCGATTTCCTTACTGTTAGCCATGTGAACTCAAGCGGTCACGGACCGCCTCGGAGAAGCCATTGTAACCCGACCGCTACGGCTCCGGATGGCAACTGCTGGTGTGTCAAGATGTTACGTAGCTCGTGCGGAAGGTTGCCAAACAACTGAAGCTCCCACTGCCTCGTCCCTCCAAGGCAGATCGGAAAGCGTTCATTCAAGACCGCCTGGACGGCTACCCGTTCCGGCAGGCTGCACGCGAAGCAAAACGGCGCGAGGCAGCCAAGAAAAGGGCCGAGCGCGGGACCGAAGCGCGGCCCCGCCCGGAACCGCGGCAGCTCGACATCTCCGGCAACATCGCCGACCTCACACCTTCTAGCGGTCCGGCTCAGCCTCCTGATCGAGACGTTGAGTAAGGGGCTCCAGCGGTCCGGTGGTCGGCCAGCCACGGGTTTCCGCCAACTCGTGTAGCGCTTCGATGCGATCATCCCCAAGGGGGTGTGTGGCGAGGTAGCGGCCTAGCCGGCCTCCCGTCAGTAGCTCATAGCGGGGCATCTTCTCGAAGAAGTCGTCGGCTCCCTGCACGTGGCCGTACTCGGCATACAAGGCCTGGAGTCCGAATTCGTCGGCCGCCGATTCCTGGTCCCGGTTGAAGCTTCGCTCCGCCATGGTCTGTGCGAGCCCTAGAATGTCGACCGATCCACTCACCGAACTCCCCGACAGGACCGCTACCGCGAGTGCAACTGTCACCTGACGGCCGAGGTTGCGCAGGTGGTCTCGGTTTCGGAAATGGCCGACCTCGTGTCCGAGCACGAAGGCCAACTCGTTCTCGGTCTTGGAAAGTTTGAGTAATCCGCGAGTGACGAGAATCGTTCCGCCGGGGAGCGCGAAGGCATTGGGCTCCGGATCGTCGGTGATGCCTACCCGGAGCGGGTAGGGGCGGTCGGGCCAATGCGAGGCGATGCGGTCGGTCAGCTCCTGTAGCTGGAGCGTCGTCTGGGAGTCCTGGGCCTCCGAGGCCAAACTATCGGCCCATGCTTGGCCGAAGTAGCGGGCTTCGTACTCGGGCGGAATCCGCAGAATTAGGAGCTCTGCTAGGGAAGCGAGCGCCACCAGCGCGAGCGTGCCTACGATGGCCACGCCCGCCAACAACTCGACTGCCTCTCGAAGTGGATGCCGCTTCGAGACATTGACGCCGTCGTCGGGTGTCTTTGAAACAAACTTCAACGGGAACCTGCTTCCAGTAGCGTCCCCACAGGCCGGTCAGGAATCCTGACTGAAACGGACCGCCGTCCCGAACGCCAGCATCTCGACGCCGGCGGTGCCACCGCCGTTCGAGTTGGCCAGCCGCGAGGTCTCCAGCCGTACGTTGATCACAGCGTCGTAACCCTGATCGGTGGCGGACTGTTTCATGCGCAGTAGCGCTTCGCGCCTACCACGATCGAGTACCGGCTCGTAGGATTTGAGCCGCCCCCCTACCAGGAGCCGCAACGATGCGAGAAAGCGCTTGAAGTAGTCGACCGACACGACCACGCCGCCCGTAACCAGATGGCCCGAATCCACCCGCCAGTTCGCCGGTACGGTGCGGAGCGTGACGACGGGGAAAGCGCGGGTGTCGTTTTCGCGCTTCCGAATTTCCTCGTAGTGCCGGCGCTCGAGATAGGTCCCCGCGGTATAGCCGACGACCAACAGAAGGACGATGGTCGCGATATTGATGATGACGTCCATGGGTCAGTCTCCCTACTCCACCCGGACCGCGGTTCCGTACGCGAACAACTCCGCCGCACCCTGCGCCACCGAGCTGGTCGAGAAGCGGATGTTCACCACGGCGTTGGCGCCCATCGACTCGGCCTGCTGGGTCATGCGAAGCAGGGCTTCCTGGCGGGCTTCGTTCAGTAGTTCCGTGTAGCCCTTGAGTTCTCCGCCGACGATGTTTTTCAAGCTGGCCATGATATCTTTTCCGAAGTGCTTGGCGCGGACGGTGCTGCCGGTGGCCACTCCGTAGAACTCCAAGATGGTCTTGCCGGGAACGTTTTCGGTGTTGCTCAAGATCATGTCGGTTCCTTTCGTGCCGGTGCGGGCAGGTGGTCCCGCCGCGTGAGCCTGCTAAAGTCGGTGTTGAGAGCTTCTGTTTGCTCCGGTTTGGCGCGCCGATCACGGCAGCGTGCCATGCTGGAGAGTGCTGTTACGATAATCGGCTTCTCGTGTCGAAGCGCAACACCATTATCTACCCTGGTTCCTTCGATCCGCCAACGAACGGGCACCTGGACTTAATCGAACGCGCGGCTAAGCTCTTCGACGAGATGGTCGTGGCGGTGCTAGGTAACGATACGAAGGAGCCTCTCTTTTCGGTCGAGGATCGGCTCGAGATGTTGCGCGAGGCGACCAAGCACCTAAGCCATGTATCGGTCGACAGCTTCGACGGCTTGCTCGTCGATTACGCCCGGGAGCGAGGAGCGGGGCTGATCCTGCGGGGCATCCGGGCGGTGTCCGACTACGAGTATGAGTTGCAGATGGCATCGATGAATCGCAAGCTCTCGCCCGATCTGGAAACGGTGTTTATGTTGCCGGCCGAGGCCTACAGCTATCTCAGCTCACGGTTGGTGAAAGAAGTTTGGGGATTGGGCGGCAGCGTCCACGAGTTGGTGCCGTTGGTGGTCGAGCAGCGGCTCGAAGCCAAAAGACAAGCGACGTAAGAATCTATGAATCTAACGAATCGTATTTCTCGCATTAGTGAATCGGCAACCATGGCGGTGGCCGCCGAAGCCGGCCGCTTGAAGGCCGCCGGCGTTGACGTGGTCGCCTTTGGCGCCGGAGAGCCAGACTTCCCCACACCCGACAACATCAAGCAGGCGGCCATCCGCGCGCTGGACGAGAACTTCACCAAGTACACCCCGGCCGGCGGCATCCCTGAGTTGCGCAAGGCGATCTGCGACTGGCACCACGACAACTTCGCGACCGGCTACGAGCCTTCGGAGTGCATCGCCTGCGTCGGTGCGAAGCACGTGATCTTCAACACCATGGCCGCTCTCGTCCAAGCGGGGGACGAGGTGATTCTGCCGGTCCCTTATTGGGTCACGTTCTATGACGTGGTCAACTACCACGGCGGCAAGCCGGTCATGGTCGAGACCAGCGAGGACGAAGGATTCCGCCTGCGCGCCTCGGACATCGAGCGGGCGCTGACGCCGAAGACCAAGCTGGTGATCGTCAACTCGCCGAGCAACCCGAGCGGGGCCGTGGTTTCGCGCGAGGAGTTCGAGAAGATTTACCGGCTGACGTCGAGCCGGGGGGTGATGCTACTGAGTGACGAGTGCTACTGCCACTTCGTCTATGAGAGCGAACCGTTTTCGATTGCCGCCGTCGAAGGTTCGAAGCCGTATCTCGTCGTTGCTGGATCGCTTTCGAAAACGTACGCGATGACCGGGTGGCGGCTTGGCTATGCGCTCGCGCCCAAGGAGCTGATCTCTGCGATCAACAAGCTCCAGAGCCATGCCACATCGAACCCGACCTCGATCGCCCAAAAGGCCGGGATTGAAGCCCTGAGGGGGCCGCAGGAGTCGATTCCGCAAATGCTCGAGGAGTATCGCCGCCGCCGAGCCTTCGTGATTCCCACGCTCAACAGCATGCCGGACGTTCGCTGCGCCGAGCCGGGGGGCGCTTTCTATGCCTATCCCAACATCGGGAGCTTCCTCGGCAAGAACGGGATAAACACGGCGCTTGATTTTTCAGCGGCGTTGCTCAAAGAGGCGCACGTGGCCGTCGTGCCGGGAGAAGCGTTCGGCACCAAGGAGCACGTTCGCATCTCCTACGCCACGTCGATGCACGAACTCGAGCGCGGGCTTGAGCGCATCCGCAAATTCCTCGCGGACAAGGCTTGACTTCATCTCATCCATCCGTGTCTCCTCCATCGCCTCTTCCATCGCTCTATCCACTGAAGCTGCCGCCTTCCTTTCGAGAGCGGATCTGGGGCGCCCAAGATCTCGCGCCGTTCTTCGGGCGACGGGACGATCCCGTCGGCGAGGTCTGGTATTCGTTTGAGGAGAATCGCATTGCGAACGGCCCGCTCGAGGGACGCTCGTTGGGAGAAGTGCTCCATCAATATGGACCGCGCTTGATGGGCGAGTCGTTCACGCGCAAGGGATTGCGGCGCCGTTCGGCCGGCGAGGCCCTAGACTCTGAGACCCCGGACAGCGAGGCCGCCGCGTCACGACCTTACTTCCCGATTCTCACGAAGCTGCTTTTCACCTCCCGCGTGCTGTCGGTCCAGGTGCATCCCGACGATGCCTATGCGCTTGAGCACGAGGGCGGTCCCGGCAAGACCGAGATGTGGTACGTCGTGGACGCCAAGCCGGGGGCGACCATCGCGGTTGGCCTGAAACAGCCGTTGCGCGCAGATGATCTGCGACGTGCCGCCGCGTCGGGTGAAATCGAGAAGCACCTGAATTGGCTGAACGTGGGGGTAGGTGACGTGGTCTTCATCCCGCCGGGCACGATCCATGCGGTCGGGCCCGGGTTGGTGTTCTACGAGGTGCAGCAGAACTCCGACCTGACGTATCGCCTCTATGATTTCGGCCGCCTCGGATCCGACGGCAAACCACGAGAGCTGCATGTCGATCAAGCGGCCAAGGTGGTGAAGCCCGAGGCCCGCCCCGGGCCGATCACGCCGTTCCGGTTTCCGACGGGTGCGTGCCGGCGTGAGCTGCTGACGGCCTGCTCACACTTTGCCGTGGAACGTCTCGGCTGGGAGCATGCGTTCGAGTATCCCAACCAACGTGCCAGCGCCGAGCTGCTGATGTTTCTCCAGGGGCACGGCTCGTTCGGTGAAGAACCGTATCGCCCCGGGGACTGTTACCTTCTGCCTGCCGAGTCGTCACCGCCGGCCGTCGAGCCCTCGACCGCGACCGAAGTGGTCCGGAGCTACGTCCCGAATCTTGTCGATCTTCGACAGGAACTGCGCCGCCATGAGGCGACCGAAGAGGATATGCAGCGACTCCTGGCCTAGTCGCCGCTAGCATAACGCTAGGCCGGGATCAGTTTTGAAACCTTCCAGCGCCAGGAACCCCAGAAGATGAAGATTCCCGAGAACAACACCGAACACCAGCTCACCCAGCACAGCCGGTTGATTCCAGGTCTCGAAAAGCTCCCCTCCCACTTTGGCCGCGAGGAGAATGATTACCACTTCAAACAAGAAGCGGTAGAAGGTCGTGTGACCGGTGTGCTACTCGCCGTCCGAGGTATGCGAGGTAACGGTGATCAGGCCTACCGTGAGGGACATGAATGCCAGGAGAATGAGAATCCGCTGCATGGCGTCCTCGACGGCCCCACACCCGGGCCGGTAGCTTCACGTGCTGAGATCAGGAGGGGCGTCGGCACCCAAGGCCGGCCCCGGGGTTCTCGCGTTGTCGAGTGACTGGCTCGGCGGCTTGGCTATGGCCCCCCCCGGCCTGATGTGTGGAGAAAACGAAGGATCCCGAACGAGCCGGAACGGTTACCTTATCACTTCGCGAATCCGGTGCTCAATCCGCATGATATGATCGGCTGAGTTCAAGCGACTGCCGCCACCACATCAGAGGCGATGGCTCCCATGGATCTGTGCATAGGCAGGTGTTATCTTAGGCTTTGAGTACCACGACGGTCACGAAGGGGTGTTGACCATTGGCCGATCCCAAGCCGAGATCAGACCCTGGTTGGATGACCGGAAGAGACCAATCAAAACTATGAGAAGGTTGTCGCTCGACGACGTTGTTGGCTGGACTGCGACTCAGGACCGCGCAATCCTCCACCTCGCCGATTGAATCTCCCGCAATTAGCCCAACTGATGACCTTGCTTACCGCAACCTTCTACTACATGGCGGCCGCCAGCGTCGCGAGCGCGCTTCTGGCCGTGACGCGGAAAAACCCCGTCCACAGCATGCTCTGGGTTCTGGCTCTCTTCCTACACGTGGCGGGCATCTTCCTGCTGCTGTCCGCGGAGTTTCTGGCAGCGGTGCAGGTCATCGTGTATGCAGGCGCCATCTTGATCTTCTATCTGTTCGTCGTGATGCTGCTGGACCTGCCGGACGAAGAGGCTCGCCCCCGATTCGGGGCTCATTGGCCGCTCGCCGCCGCCGTGGGGCTCTCCTTCGTAGCCTTGGCCTGGCTTGCTCAAGTCGACAGGCTTGACGCCGTTGGAGCTGTGGTGGCACCTGCCGCACGGAGCGCGGCAGCGGAAGGTCCGGCTCAGGGGAGCCTTTCTGAGGTAGGCATGGCGCTGTTCGGTCCTTTCGCGTTGCCGTTCGAGATAGCCTCCCTGGTGCTCTTGGCCGCTATCGTCGGCTCTGTCGTACTCGCCAGGAGGAGGCCAACACAGTCATGATTGTGCCCGTGGGTACGGTTCTGGGATTGAGCGCTGTCCTCTTTGGGATTGGAGTATTCGGCTTCCTGGCCCGGCGCAACATCATCCTGATGCTCGTCTCGGTTGAGGTCATGCTCAATGCAGTCAACCTCAGCCTCGTCGGCTTCAGCCGGCACCTCGAAGACCCGCGTGGTCAGGTTCTGGCCCTCTTCGTGATCGCAGTGGCAGCCGCCGAGGCAGCGGTCGGTCTAGGGCTGGTGATCGCCTTGAACCGCAACCGGCCTGGGGCGGGCGTGGCGGACCTGACCGAACTCAAATGGTGACGTTTTCGCTGATCCCGCTGCTCGCGGTGCTTGTGGCGGCCTTGGGCGCACTCCTCATCGCGTGTACGGGGGAGCGCCGCGCCAATCTGAGGGAATTCTGGTCCGTTGCGGCCGGTGTCGTGATGTTCATTCTTGTCGCCTCCATGATCCCGGAGGTTCTGGCCGGTCGCACGCCGGAGTGTGTGCTGTTCCGGATCCTCCCCGGCATGGAACTGGCCTTTCGGGTGGATGCCTTCGGGCTCCTCTTTGCCTCGGGGGCATCGCTGCTGTGGATCGTGACCTCGTGCTACTCGATCGGCTACATGCGTTCTCTTCGAGAGCACGCACAAACCCGTTACTTTTCTTGTTTCGCTCTGGCCCTTTCCGCCACCATCGGGGTGGCCTTCTCCGCCAACCTTTTCACCCTGTTTCTGTTCTATGAAGCCCTGACCCTTGTTACCTACCCCCTTGTGGGGCACCACGAAACGGCCGAGGCCAAGGCCGGCGCCCGCAAGTACGTCATCTATCTTCTCGGTGCTGCCAAGGTGTTCCTGGTGGCCGCCATCGTTCTGACCTACAACGTGGCTGGAACCCTGGAGTTTCGCAGTGGCGGGATGCTGCCGGCGGCGCAGCTCACCGAGCAGCCCACGCTGCTCTTCATGATCTTCGCCCTATTCCTGTTTGGATTCGCCAAGAACGCGCTCATGCCGCTGCACAGCTGGCTGCCGGCCGCCATGGTTGCCCCCACCCCGGTGAGCGCCTTGCTGCATGCGGTGGCGGTGGTCAAGACCGGGGTTTTTTCCACGCTACGGGTC
The DNA here is from genome assembly GCA_965261065.1 of Bryobacterales bacterium. Classification (GTDB taxonomy): domain Bacteria; phylum Acidobacteriota; class Terriglobia; order Bryobacterales; family UBA6623; genus JAKZVK01. The sequence continues at coordinate 3,418,747 of OZ253444.1, forward strand.
TTTCTCTTCGTCTTCGGTCCTCACGCCATGCGTGAACTCGGCGCAGACCAACTGGCCTTGGGAGCCGCGTCGGTGACGATCCTGGTCGCATCGCTTCTGGCGCTCGGCCAGGACAATCTCAAAGCCAGGCTGGCCTTCTCCACAGTGAGCCAGCTCTCCTACATCATCCTAGGGGCGGCACTGTTGAACTCCAGCGGGGTGCTGGGCGGGATCGCCCACATCACCAACCACGCCGTGTCAAAGATCACACTCTTCCTATGCGCCGGCTCCATTTACGTGTCCACGCACAAGACTGAAATCAGCCAGATGTCGGGCCTGGCCAAGCGCATGCCGTGGACCATGGCAGCGTTTGCGCTTGCCTCGCTGAGCATCGTGGGCATTCCCCTCACCAGCGGGTTCGTCTCCAAGTGGTATCTCGCCCTCGGCACTGTGGACGGCGACAGCTTTGTCTTGTTAGGAGTCATCCTAGTCAGCTCGCTCCTTAGCGCGGCCTACCTCGGACCGATTGTGTACAAGGCCTACTTCGAGGAAGAGTCGCCGACTAACGAGGAAGCCCGCGAGGTGCCCTGGATGGTGGCGCCCTTGGCAATCAGCGCTGCCGCAAGCCTACTCCTGGGCCTCTACTCCGGCCCAGTCCTTGAACTGGCAGGGAGGGCCATGCCGTGAACTTTTTGGAGAAGCGCCTGGAAGATCCCGTCCGCTTCGCCCGGATCAAGCGATGGTTTTACGTCGGCCTGGCTGTGGTTGCTCTGGCCGAAATCGTTCTGCCACGCATCTTCGGCGGCGACGGCCACCATTTCTCGTTCGAGAGCTTTCCTGCTTGGGGCTCGGTTTATGGGTTGGTCTCCTGCGCAGCGATCATAGTCGTATCAAAACTCATCGGAAAAGTGTGGCTCATGCGCCGCGAGGACCACTATGACTCTTGAGTGGCTGCACCCAGGACTCTTGCTCATCCTGGGCGCCTGGGTCTTGGTGTTCCTCAAAGGCCGGGTCAAGCGCGTGGTGATGCTCGCCCTGCCTGCCGCGGCCTTGGTCAATTGCCTACTCATGACGCCGGGAACTCATGGCGTGGCGAGCTTCCTGGGGCAAGACTTGATATTCGGTCGGGTGGACAGCTTGAGCCTGGTCTTTTCCTATGTCTTTTCGCTGATGGCCTTCCTGGGCATGGTCTACGCGCTCCATGTGGAAGACGATTCCCAGCACGTAACCGCCCTGACTTATGCGGGGGGCGCGCTCGGGGTGACGTTTGCCGGGGACTTCCTCTCGCTTTACATCTTCTGGGAGCTCATGGCGGTTTCATCCGTGCTGTTAGTATGGCGGCGCCGCGAAGCATCCGCCGTGGCAGCCGGGTTCCGTTACCTTCTGGTCCACATAGTCGGGGGGCTCATCCTCCTGGCAGGGATCGTGCTCCATTGGTCCCAGACCGGGTCGCTTGCTTTCGGGGATATGGGAGCCGCTTCCGGCGGCGCCTGGGCCCTGATCCTTGTCGCCTTTCTCCTCAACGCGGCTGTCCCACCGCTGGGGGCCTGGCTTCCGGACGCCTACCCCGAGGCCACGGTCACGGGCGCGGTCTTCATGACAGCCTTCACCACCAAATCCGCGGTCTACGTCTTGATCCGCGGCTTTGCCGGGACGGAACTGCTGGTGTGGTTGGGAGCGGCGATGGCGGTCTACGGCGTGGTCTACGCCGTGCTGGAAAACGACGCGCGTCGGCTGTTGGCGTACCACATTATCAGCCAGGTCGGCTACATGGTGTGCGGGGTCGGGATCGGGACCGCGCTGGCCATAAACGGCGCCACGGCCCACGCCTTTGCGCACATCCTCTACAAGGCACTCCTCTTCATGGGAGCCGGCGCTGTCTTGCAGGTGACCGGGCTGCGAAGGCTGAGTGATATGGGCGGTCTCTACAAGACCATGCCGGTCACACTTGGCCTCTACATGGTCGGCGCCTTCGCGATCTCGGCCGTGCCGCTCTTTAGCGGCTTCGTGAGCAAGTCCATGGTGGTTTCTGCCGCGGGCGAGGAACACTTGACGTTGGCCTTCCTCCTTCTGACCTTGGCCTCGGCCGGAACTTTCCTGCACACCGGCCTTAAGCTTCCGTACTATATGTTCTTTGCCAAGGACTCAGGTGTGCGCGCCCAGGAACCACCCAGAAACATGCTCGTGGCTATGGGCCTGGCTGCGGTCGCGTGCGTTTTGATCGGGGTCTTCCCCGCCCTGCTTTACCGGCAGCTTCCAAACGCCGTGGTCTACGTGCCATACACCATCCCGCACGTTACGAGCACCCTTGGGATGTTGGGCTTCACAGCGCTGGGCTTCTTCCTGCTGCTCAAGCACCTAGACCCCGAGCGCACGGTCAGCCTCGACACGGACTGGTTCTACCGCCGAGGCACGGCCGGCTTTTTGGCCCTGGTCCAGAGTCCTCTGGCGCGGCTTGAGTACGGGTTCGTGGGAGAGATCTACGAGTTTGTGATACGGCGGCCCGTGTTGGGCGCGGCGGATCTCTTCCGCAAACTCGACAGTTTGGTCGTCGATTCTGCGTTCATAGGCGTGGGACGTTCGACCCAAACCTTGAGCCAGGTCATGAAGACGGCGGAGAGCGGCCACGCCCAGCATTACGGGTTGATCATGGCGGCCGGAATCCTCGTACTCTTCGCCGTGGCAATGCTCGCCCTATGATTGCTTATCCGGTCCTGACGGTCACAACATTCCTGCCTCTCGCGGGTGCGGCTTTGATCCTGCTCGTTGGCAGCGAGCGGCTCGCACGCTGGATCGCGCTGGCCACGACCCTGGGGACCTTGGCTGTCTCGGCCCCTCTCTACTTGCACTTCGATAAGGGCTCAAGCGCTCTGCAATTCGTCGAGTCTCGAGACTGGATCCCGTCGTGGAACATTGCCTACAGCATGGGCGTGGACGGTATCAGCCTCCCATTCATCTTCCTCTCCGCACTCTTGAGCGTCCTGTGCATCGGCGCCTCGTGGACTGCGATCCGAACGAGAGTGCGGGAGTTATACGTCGCGCTTTTGGTTGCGGAGACGGCGATGATCGGGCTTTTTGCCGCATCGAACCTCTTTCTCTTCTTTGTCTTCTGGGAGCTGATCGTCATTCCCATCTTTCTCCTCATCGGCGTCTGGGGAGGTCCGGGGCGCGTCTACGCTGCGGTCAAGTTTCTGCTCTTCACCCTGGCCGGAAGCGTCTTGATGCTTGTGGGCATCATCGCCCTATACCAGATCAGCGGCACGTTGGACTTCAAGGCCCTTGCCCTTGCCCATGCGAGCCTGCAGCCCGAGCAGCAAGCCTGGCTTTTTGTGGCCTTTCTGGCTGCCTTCGCGGTCAAGGTTCCCATGTTTCCGGTGCATACCTGGCTCCCGAACGCCCATACCGAGGCCCCCACGGCCGGCAGCGTGATCCTGGCCGGGATCCTACTCAAGATGGGAGCCTACGGTTTCCTGCGTGTCTCGCTTCCCATACTTCCGGACGCCGTGCAGCTCTTCCTCAAGCCCATGCTCGTCATCTCCGTGGTGGCCATCGTCTACGGGGCGTACGTGACCTTGGTCCAGACGGACGTCAAGCGCCTGATCGCCTTCTCGAGCGTTAGCCACATGGGTTTCGTCACCCTGGGCATCTTCACACTTGACCGCAGCGGGGTCGAGGGCGCGATCCTCCAGATGATCAACCATGGGATCGTCTCCGCGGCGCTGTTCTTGTGCGTCGGCATGATCTACGAGCGCACCCATACGCGGGAGATCAAGGACTACGGGGGGGTTGCCAAAGTCGCGCCGGTCTACTCCACCTTGCTGGCGCTCTTTTGTCTGGCGGCCGCGGGATTCCCGGGTTTGAATTCATTCGTAGGGGAGTTCCTCATCATCGGCGGCGCCTTCAGGACCGAGGCCTGGCTGGGGGCCATGGCTGTCTGGGGTGTCGCCTTGGGAACAACCTACCTGGTTTGGCTCTACTACCGGGTGGTCATGGGCGAGATCAACCCAGGGCTTGCGGGGCTCAAGCTCGAGCTCAACGCCCGTGAGGTGGCAACGTTGGCCCCACTGGCCCTACTCGCCTTGTATCTCGGCCTCTACCCTGAGAGCGTCCTCTCCTATCTTCGGGCTCCTGTGGCCAAGCTCCTGGCAGCCGGAGTTACGCCATGAATGGCGCGACCATATCTGACCTGGCCCTACTGGTGCCGGAGCTGATTCTGGTCGGCATGGCGTTGGCGCTCATTCTCGCAGCGCGCCGCATCCAGAAGACGCCCGTGGCCCTCGTTGGAACAGTCATTGCGGCGCTGGCTGCTGCCCTGGCCTCGGGCTGGGCGTTGTCTGGGGGTGCCCAAACTGGGTTTGGGGGCATGATCACCCTGGATGGCTACTCGCAATTCTTCAAGGTGCTCATCGCCGCCACCCTAGCTCTGGCCGCGCTTCTCTCCGTGAGGACCATCGACAGGGACCAGATTCCGCGTGCCGAATACCATGTCCTGCTCCTGTTGGCTTCGACAGGAATGATGCTGGCGGTTTCAGCCCTTGATCTCTTGACCCTCTACCTGGGATTGGAGCTCATGACGCTGTGCTCCTACATCCTGGTCGGGATCACGGTGGAAAAGCCAACGGCAAACGAGGCTGCAATCAAATACTTCCTTCTTGCTTCCTTCGCCTCAGCCCTGCTTCTCTACGGGATAAGCCTGACCTACGGAGTTACGGGCGCCACGGACTTCGCAGCGATTGCCTCGGCTCTCATCGAGCAGGGCCCGGGGGATAACCCGCTCCTGTTGGTGGCCGTAGGGCTGGTGACAGTAGGAATCGCCTTCAAAATCGCGGCCGTGCCGCTGCATGCCTGGGCGCCGGACGCTTACCAGGGCGCGAGCGCCCCGGTTGCGGCCTTCTTGGCGGCCGGCTCCAAGGCGGCTGGTCTGGCAGCGCTAGGACGGGTCGGCCTGATGGCGTTCGGGTCTGAATCAAACGCTCTGTCCGTGGTTCTGCTGGGGCTCGCCGCTTTGTCTATTGTTGTGGGAAGCGTCGTCGCTCTGTCCCAAACCGACATGAAGCGGCTACTGGCCTATTCCTCCATTGCGCATGCGGGCTACGCCCTCCTGGGACTCATCGCCGGCACTCCCGAAGGTGTCTCGGCGACCATGACGTATGCCTTCTTCTATGTCTTCATGACACTCGGGGCCTTTGGCGTGGTCATCGCTCTGGGCGAGCGAGGCGAGAGCCTGGACGGCTATCACGGCCTGGCCGCGCAACGGCCCGGAACAGCCGCGCTCATGCTACTGTTCCTGTTGTCTCTGACCGGCATCCCTCCAACGGCCGGATTCGCGGCCAAGTTCGTTGTGATCCTAAGCGCAGTGCGCGCGGGCCATATGGCGCTGGCGGTGCTAGCCGTAGCCTGCAGCGTAGTCTCCGCATTCGTCTACATGCGCGTGGCCGTCCTCATGTACATGAGAGAGCCGCAGGATGCGGTGCCGCCGCGCTTACCGATGGCGGTGTCCGCGGCACTTGCCGTGGCCGCGCTAGTCACGTTGATTGGGGGAATCTCCCCTGGCAGCGTCACGCGCTGGGCGGTTTCGCCGTGATCCGAGAATGATGTACAGTAACACTTTACGTTGGACTCGACACTGTAGCGAGGTTGCCGACCTGTGAACGAATACATAGGGATCGCGGTCAGTTTTGTTCTGGCCGGTGGGATCGCAGCCGCAATGGTGGTGTTGGGCTCCACGCTGGGAAAAAAGAAGCCCACGCCCGAAAAGTTAGCGCCGTTCGAGTGTGGAAAGGATCCCCTCTCCCTCCCCATCGGGAGGTTGGCGATCAAATTCTATCTGACCGCGATCCTGTTCATTCTCTTCGACGTCGAGCTGGTCTTCCTCTACCCATGGGCCGTGGTCTACCGCACGCTAGGGTCGCTGGGCCTCATCGAGATGGGCGTGTTTCTGGGAATCTTGATGGTCGGCTACGTTTACGCATGGGACAACGGCGCCCTCGAATGGAAGTGATTCGTCTGGAAGTGATATGCCGAACGAACCATCGTTTTTGACCAGCCGCCTCAATGAGGCTATTGGCTGGGCCCGAAAGTACTCGATCTTCCAGTACCCGTTCGTGACCGCATGCTGCGGGATGGAGTACATGGCAACGGCCTGCTCACACTACGACGTAGACCGCTTCGGAGCAGGCCTCCCCAGGTTTTCTCCGCGTCAGGCCGACGTACTTTTCGTCGTCGGCACGATCAGTCACAAATTAGCGCCGGTCTTGAAACGCATCCATGACCAGATGGCCGAGCCCAACTGGGTGGTCGCCTTCGGAGTCTGCACATGCACGGGCGGTTTCTATGACAACTACGCGACCGTGATGGGCATCGATACGATCATGCCAGTCGATGTCTACATACCGGGATGCCCACCGCGGCCGGAGATGGTGCTTGACGGTCTGATGAAGCTCCAGGACAAAATCCAGGACCAGCACTCAACCGGCAAGCGGCCCGCGGTCGAACCTCGTCCCGACATCTTCTGAAGTATGAATACCGCCGCTTTGATCGAGTCTGTCACGGACCATTTCCCCGACGCCGTGTTGGCTTCCCACGCCTACCGGGGCGATGCCACCGTGGTTCTCGGCCGGCAGTCCCTGCTCGAGGTGGCACGGTTTCTCAAGGAGGACCCGGCCTTCGAGATGAATTTCCTCATGGACTTGACCGCCGTGGACTACTCCGCTTTTGGGAAGCGGCCCAGTCCGGCTTTCTTCGCTTCCTCCGGAGTGGCGGTGAGCCCGTCTGCTCAGATTCCGGATGAGGACCCCTGGCCCGGACCACCGGGACAGTCGCGCTTCGCGGTCGTGTACCACTTCTACTCTGTGGTCCACAAGCATCGGCTAAGGCTGGTGGTTCCCGTGGAAGAGGCCGATGCCGAGATGGATTCCCTGACTTCGTTGTGGCCCGCGGCCGACTGGCTCGAGCGCGAGGTCTGGGACATGTTCGGGATCAACTTTAGAGGGCATCCGGACTTGAAGCGCATCCTAATGTACGAAGGGTTTGAGGGCCACCCGCTGCGCAAGGACTATCCGGTCAACAAGCGCCAGCCCTTGATTGGACCGGTCAACTAGCCTTCCCCATGAAGACCACCTCCACACCGGAGATGACTCCGACGCCCGAGACAGCTTCGACGCCGCAGGGCGAGCCCGCGGATCTCGAGACCCGGGACATGATGCTCAACATTGGCCCCGCGCACCCGGCCATGCACGGGATCATCCGGATCGTGACCAAACTCGACGGGGAGCAGATCCAAGAGGCCGAAGTGGAGATCGGCTACCTCCACCGCGGCTTTGAGAAGATGGCGGAGACCGTCGATTACAACGGCGTCATCCCCTACACCGACCGGCTCAACTACGTCTCCCCGCTCATCAACAACATGGGCTACTGCATGGCTGTGGAGAAGCTCCTTGGGATCTCGGTTCCAGAGCGCTGCCACTACGTACGGGTGATCCTCTCGGAGATTTCTCGGATCTCGGACCACCTGACCTGCGTGGGGGCGAGCGCCATGGAGTTGGGCGCCTTCACCGTCTTTCTCTACATGATCAAGGCCCGCGAGTATCTCTGGGAACTCGTGGAGAAGGTAACCGGGGCGCGCTTGACCGTCAGCTATTGCCGTGTCGGCGGGGTGAAGGCCGATCTCCCCGAGGATTTCGCCGAGCCCTGTAGTAAAGCCTTTGCCGAGACGCGCAAGGTCCTCGCCGAAGCGGATGGGCTGCTCACCCGCAACCGCCTCTTCACAGACCGCATGAAGGGAACGGGCGTGATTTCCGCCGAAGACGCCATTTCCTACGGGATCACAGGCCCGTTTCTTCGCGCCAGCGGCGCGGACTACGACGTGCGCAAGGACTGTCCCTACGCCGTCTACGACCAGTTGCCTTTCGACGTGCCGGTCGGTAGCCGTGGGGACAACATGGATCGTTATCTCGTGCGCATGGAGGAGATGGAGCAGTCCATGCGCATCGTAGAGGCCGCGCTGCGGGACATACCGGGCGGCCCGGTCCTGGTCAACCCTGAGACAGGACGCCCCATCCCGGCCGCCGAGATGGTGGACCTTGGCAAGGTGGGAAACATCGTGACCATCTCAGACCGTCCCGCCGTGACCGCTCCAACCCTCGAGGGTTCGGGTCGTGCCCAGCATCCGTCCATTGCCGCGGACGAAAAGCGGGTCTTCCTTCCTCCCAAGGAGGACGCCTACGGCAACATCGAGGGGCTCATGCAGCAATTCAAGCTGGTCATGTTCGGCCACGGCGTGCGGCCGCCCGAGGGAGAGGTCTACTTCCCGGTGGAAGGGGCCAACGGGGAGCTCGGGTTCTACGTGGTGAGTGACGGAGCCGGCAGCGCGTACCGCGTCCGGGTCCGTCCGCCCTGCTTTGCCATCATGTCGGCCCTGTCCAAACTCCTCACAGGGGACATGATCGCCGACATGGTCCCCACCTTCGGGTCCGTCAACATGATCGGCGGGGAACTCGACCGGTGATGCTTTCAGACCTTGAAGGTCAAGCCGGGGAGATCCTCGGACGTTACGAGTACCCGAAGGCGGCCATGCTGCCTGTCCTGTGGCTCGTCCAGGAGAATCAAGGTTACATCTCCCAAGAAGCGGAGGCTTGGGTGGGGCGCATTCTAGGTGTGGCCCGTTCCCACGTGCGCGAGGCAGTCTCCTTCTACAACATGTTCCACACCAATCCGGTGGGCCGGCGCGAGCTTCGGGTTTGCACGAGTCTGCCATGCCTGTTGCGCGGGGCGGACCAACTGCTGGACAGGATCAAGGAGAGCTTGAAGATCAGCCCGGGCGAGACCACCCCGGATCAGGAGGTCACCCTCACAGAGGTCGAGTGCCTCTGCGCCTGCGAGATGGCGCCCATGGCCCAACTCGACGAACGCTTCGTCGGCCCTCTCGAGGGTGAGGCGGTCGACATCCTCGTCCGGGACGCCCTCGCGGAACCTGGCAACCCGGAATCGACCCCTGAGCCTGACCCCTTCATCTGCTCGGACGGGCCGGTGCTCTCCAGACGCTTCAAAGATCCAGAGGGGGCCTGGCTAGAAGCCTACGTGGCTGACGGCGGATACCTCGCGGCCAGGAAAGCTCTCACCTCCATGACACCGGCGGAAGTGATCGATGAGGTCACCAGGGCCAAGCTGAGGGGCCTAGGCGGGGCCGGATTCCCGGCCGGAAGGAAGTGGTCCTTCGTTCCCAAGGAAACGACCAAGCCCAAGTACATCGTAGTCAACGCGGACGAGGGAGAGCCCGGCACCTTCAAGGACCGCTACATCATGGAGCGGGACCCGCACGCCCTGCTCGAGGGCATGATCATCTCAGCCTATGCGATTGGCAGTCACAAGGCCTATGTTTACATTCGAGGGGAGTACTTCCGGTCGGCTAAGCGCCTACAACGCGCCATAGAAGAGGCCTGTAGTCACGGTTGGCTGGGCAAGAACATCCAGGGGACCGGCTTCGACCTGGATGTGGTCATCCACCGTGGGGCCGGCGCCTATATCTGCGGCGAGGAGACGGCGCTGCTTACTTCGCTCGAGGGCGGGAAGGGTTTTCCCCGGCTCAAGCCCCCCTTCCCCGCGATCTCCGGGCTCTTCGCTTCCCCCACTATCGTGAACAACGTGGAGACCTTGGCCTGTGTCCCTTTCATTCTGCGCCATGGAGCCGAACGTTTCGCCGAAATAGGCACAGAGAATCAGGGCGGCACGCGGCTCTTCTGCGTGAGCGGACATGTGGTGCGGCCCGGCGTCTACGAGGCGCCGGTCAGCGTTACCCTGCGGGAACTCATCGAGAGCGCCGGGGGTGTACGCGATGGCAACAAGCTCAAGGCCGTCATCCCCGGAGGTATTTCAGCCAAGATCTTGACAGCCGATGAGGTCGACGTTGCCATGGACTTTGACTCGCTGATGGCCGCGGGCAGCATGGCTGGGTCCGGGGGCGTCATCGTGATGGATGAGACGACCTGCATGGTCCAGGCGCTCGACTCCGCGGCGCGGTTCTTCGCCGACGAGTCCTGCGGTCAGTGCTCGCCGTGCCGCGAAGGGACCGGCTGGGTCCATCGCATGTTGCGCCGTATCGTCGAGGGCAAGGGAAGTGTTCAGGACTTGGACAACCTCCTCGCCATCGCCGGCGACATGGAAGGAAACACGATTTGCGTCTTCGCGGACGCGGCTGCCTGGCCGGTGCAGTCCTACATCAAGAAGTTTCGGCACGAGTTTGAAGAGTACATCCACAGCGGGCGGAGCGCCGAGCAGAAGGAGGCCGTGGCATGCCCAGCCTGAGCATCGACGGCCGTGAGGTGAATGCGCCCGAAGGGACGACGGTCATCCAGGCCGCGGAGAAGCTGGGGATCTTCATTCCGCGTTACTGTTATCACCCCGGGCTCTCCATCGCGGGCAACTGCCGCATCTGCCTCGTGGAGGTGGAGAGGATGCCCAAGCTCCAGATCGCCTGCAACGCGTACGTCACCGAGGGAATGGTCGTGCACACCAAGAGCGACAAGGCCGAGGATGGGCGGCGCGCGGTGCTGGAGTTTTTGCTGGCCAACCACCCGCTCGACTGTCCGGTCTGCGACCAGTCGGGTGAGTGCGACCTGCAGAACTTCTACATGAACTTCGGGCTCTATAATCCTCGTTTCAGGGAACATAAGGTCAAGAAGAAAAAGGCCGTCGAACTCGGCCCCCATGTGATGCTGGATCAGGAGCGCTGTATCCTCTGCTCCCGCTGCGTGCGCTTCACGGACGAGATCACCAAGACCGGCGAGTTCGGCATCTTCAACCGCGGGGATCGGGCCGAGTTGGGGCTCTACCCCGGCGATGTACTCGACAATCCCTACTCAGCCAACGTGGTCGACATCTGTCCCGTGGGAGCCCTGACCGAAAGTGATTTCCGTTTCAAGGCCAGGGTTTGGTACCTCTCCAGCGCCCCCACGGTTTGCAACGGCTGCAGCCAGGGGTGCAACATGGACATGCACTTCGTCCTTGACAGGCCCCATCTGAACGACGGGTCTCGGGTCGTGCGCATAAAGCCCCGCTACAACCCGGATGTCAACCAATGGTGGTTATGCGACGAGGGGCGCTACGGCTTTGGCTGGATCGATCAGGGCCGTCTTAAGAAGGTACGTGGGCCGTCGGCGGATGGTGCGGATGCAACTTGGGAGCAGGCCCTCAGTGCGATCTCAACGGTCCTGGCAGGGTTGGTCAAGGAACAGGACGGCGGCCGGAACGGGGCCGGCTCACGGATTGGCGTGATCGCCTCGGCACAGCTCGCCAACGAAGAGCTCTTTTTAATCCGGGAGATTTTTCAGGGCGCTCTGGGCTCCCAAGTCAGCGCCTCTGTTCCGGAGAGGCCTGCGTCCTCGGACGACTTCCTCATCAAGGCGGACAAAAACCCCAACACGCTGGGCGCGACGCTTTTGGGCTTGGTCGGTCCGGATGCACCCGACGTCCGGCAGATCGTGGACAAGGCGCTCGCCGGGAATCTTGACGCCCTGTGGGTTTTCGGGCACGACCTGGTAGAGCTGTTCGAGGCAGAGAAGGTCCGAGAGCTCTCGGAGAGGGTGGGTCTCTTCGTCTTTTCTGGTACGAACGAGAACGCAACCGTGCCCCTGGCTCATTGGGTCCTGCCAAGCGCGGCCTATGTGGAGAAGGACGGGACCTTCGTGAATTGCCACGGGCGGGTCCAGCGCATCGGCAAGGCCTTTCCTCCACTCGAGGACTCCCGTGAGGACTGGCGCATTCTCTTGGACTTGGCCGGACTGTTGGGGCTGACGTTCGATTGGAGCGAACCGCGGGAGATCTTCCTGGGGCTTGCCGAGGCCGAGCCGCCGTTCGCGGGATTAAGCTATGAGGCGATTGGAGACCAAGGGGTTGAGGTTGCGCCGATCGAACCAACAGCGGGGGCGACCGTGAGGTGATGGAAGACCTGCTCATCAAGCTCGTATTGGCGGGACTCGTTTTTTTCGGGGTCTTAAACCTGGCAGGGTTGCATACCTGGGTGGAGCGGAAACAGTCGGCCCTCATCCAGGATCGGATCGGGGCCAACCGCGCCGACATCTTCGGCTTTCGGGCGCTGGGACTCTTTCACGGCATCGCCGACGCGGTCAAGATGTTCACCAAGGAGGACATCGTCCCGGCCGGCGCGGACCGGACGCTGCACGCCCTAGCCCCCTTCTTCTCGGTCTTCTTCGCCCTGGTGGCCTTCGCTGCGATCCCCTTTGGGGACCGCCTTATTGTAGGGGACCGTGTCATTGAACTCCAGGTTGCAAAGATCGACGCGGCGTTGCTCTACGTTTTCGCCATGCTGTCGCTGGGGGTCTATGGCGTGATCCTCGCCGGCTTTGCTTCGCGCAACAACTACGCGATCCTGGGAGGACTAAGGGCCACTGCGCAGATGATCTCCTATGAAATCGCTCTGGGTGTCGCCGTCATCGGTGTAATCATGGTTTACGGAACCATGGATTTGGGCGAGCTGGTGCGGGCCCAAGGGCAGATGATCGGCGGCTGGATCCCTTTCTGGGGCATCGTCGCCCAGCCCGTGGCCTTTATCGTCTTCCTGACCGCGGCGCTCGCTGAAACCAAGAGACTTCCCTTTGACCTGCCGGAAGGGGAGTCGGAGATCATCGGGTACTTCGTGGAGTACAGCGGAATGAAGTTCGGGATGTTCTTCCTCACGGACTTCTTGGAAACCATCATGGTAGCCAGCCTGGCAACCACGCTCTTTTTCGGCGGGTGGCAGGTGCCCTTCCTTATGCCAGACGGATTTCACTTCCCCTGGGGTGGGGAGTTCCTCATCCCCCATTTGGTCTACGTCCTGCTCGGGGTGGCGAGCTTTTCGACCAAGGTCCTGATCTTTTGCTGGCTGTTCATGCAAATACGCTGGACGCTGCCGCGCTTCCGCTACGATCAACTCATGAAACTGGGCTGGAGGGGGCTGTTCCCGATTTCGGTGGTCAACGTCGTGGTGACAGCCGTGGTGCTGCTCTTTCTCGAGGAGACGCGGTAATGGCCGTAAAAGTTGTCCGCAGGCCGGAACTAACTTTCTGGGAAAATCTCTACATCCCCCAGATCATCAGCGGCCTCAAGATCACCTCCACGCACTTCTTCCGCAACCTCTTTCTCCACATCGCCCACCTCGTGGGCCGTTTCAAGCACCTCCCCGCCTCGGCCACCGTCCAGTATCCCGAGGAGCTCAGGCCTCTCATGTCGAGGTTCCGCAGCCGCCACCGGCTCACCCTTCGCGAGGACAACACCCCCCGCTGCGTGGGGTGCATGCTCTGCGAGACGGTCTGCCCGGCCAAGTGCATTACCATCGTGCCCGGGGAGCATCCCGACCCCAACGTCGAGAAGTACCCGGTTCGCTTCGACATCGACCTGGGGGTCTGCGTCTATTGCGGGTACTGTGTCGAGGTATGCCCCGAGGACGCGATCCGGATGGACACTGGAATCCTCGACCTGGCGGCCTACTCAAGGGAGGCCATGCAGCTTGACATCCACGAGCTGATGGACCCTGCGCTGCGTAAACCGATCAGCGACTGCGGCCTGAAGTTCCCCCACAAGTGCGAGGTAACCGGCGGAGAGATGAAGGGAAGCTGGGACGGCGTCGGCGGGTCATAGGGCAAATCCAGAGGGATGTTTCTACCCCCAAATTTGTAGGGGCGGGCCCCTGCGCCCGCCCGCTGCCGGTTCGGATTGCCACCGGCGCGTCAGGTCCAGGGCTAGCTAGGCGGGGTACCCACCAGTGATGTAGTCCTCAAGCTGACGGATCGTGCGGTCCTGGGCCGTAATGATCCAGTGGACGAGGTCGCCAAGCGACAGCACTCCGACAACCCTACCCCCCTCCACGACCGGCAAGTGGCGGCAGCGCTTGTCCGTCATGAGTTGCATGCCCTCATCTACCGTGGTCCTCAGGTTCACCGTGACGGTCTGGCTGGACATGATCTCATGGACCTTCATTTCCTTTGAGGACCGCCCGCTTAGGATCACCTTGCGCGCGTAGTCGCGTTCGGAAATAATCCCAACGAGATCGGTCCCGTCCATGACGACGAGAGCTCCGATACTGTTTGCCGCCATCTTCTCAAGAGCTTCGTAGACAGTCACATGAGGGGTAATGGAGTACACCTGCGATCCCTTCTGCTTGAGGATGAGATCGACTCGGTCGAGGAGTTTCATTGCGCCCCGCCTGTTTGCAGCTTGGGGCGCATTGTAGCATAGTGCGACCGGCCGCTTCTGCCTACTCTCAGGCGGGTCAGCGATTCCGCAACGCGGTCGGGCGAGAGCCGGGAAGTGATTGGGGAACGAGCGAGTTAGGTGCGGGGCGAGCGGGGCGAGCAGATTCGCAGCCGGACGAGGGCCTCGGCGGGGCCCGAAGTCGGCCGCGGAAGACACCGCTACGCTCGGCTGCCGCTCGGCGGCGTGGTGGCAGCGCAGGATGGCAGGGAGAAAGAAAACCACCCGCTCGCTATGGTGAGGGCCCCGAGCCGTACGGGCAAGCCGCCGCCTGATACAGATCAGCCGCCATCGCGCGCGCCCAAAAGACTCGCGGCTTGCTGCGCCGCAGCGATGCCTTGAGATTGCGCGCAACAAAAACGTGGAAGAGATTAAAAGCCAGAAACACCGTCAACAGAAAGTTCTCGACCAGGATTTCCATTTTGGCCCTGGCACGGTCACAGGATACACCCCCGCTGCGCCGAATACCACGTCTTTTCGCGCTGAACCCTGCACATCACCTCCGCCGGTAGGCGCCAGGGCTCGTCCGTCCGCTCACAGACGTTGATTGAGCGGACTGAACGGCGCTCCGGCCGACACTGCTCCCTGCGAAACCTTTTTGGAGCCAAAAACTGTTGATCCTCGCCCGGGCAACGCTACCCACCCGGCACAGGCAGCGCCCAGATCCTATGCAGCATGTCACCGAACAGCCGCCGGTTCAGATGCCCCTCCGCCAGCAGCAACCAGTAGTAGCGAGCATGCTTGACCAGCCGACCGCCGGTCTTCATCAACCTGTGTTGCAAACTCGTTAGCGACCAGCTTTTGATTCGCTGCGGCAGCCCTAGCCGCCGCCACAGGTTGCCCAGGTTGTAGGCCAGCACGCTGAGTTGCAGCCGTACCTCGTTGGCTCGGAAGCGGTGACACGACAAGCGGGTCCAGTGCGTGGCCTGTTTGCCTTCTTTGATCCACTGCTCCGCCGTGCCGCGCTTGTTGTAGAACCGCACGACCGAGCGGCTCGGCAAGCTCATGCTCGTCACGACAAATCCGACGCGCGGGAATAGTTCGCCCTGGTGATGCTCGACCTTGGCGACAACTCGCCTTGCCTTCGACCAGCTCTCGGCCTGATAGCGAAAACTCTTGTAGCGCACTAGGGGCTTGGCGTTCGGCCTGCCCGGTGGCCGAAACAGGATGTCCTCGATCTCCAGCTCCAGGCTCTTGTTCGCCGGGATGCGAATCACGTAGTCCACGCCGCGCTCCTCCATCGCCTCGTAGATCTCGGGCTTGGCGAAGGCGGCGTCGGCGCGGAACGTCACCTGTTTGCCCTCCGCCTGTTGTCGTTCGATCTCCGGCAGTAGCAGCTCGTCCCAGTCCTCGGCGCTGTGCACGTTGCCGGGACGCAGCTTCGCGCCTAGGCAGTCGCCGTGCTGGTTGAACAGCAACAGCGGGTGATAGCAGAGGGACTCAAAATGGCCGTTGTAGGCACTGCCTTCCTGTTGGCCGTGGACGGGGCTCTCCGTGGAGTCCATGTCGAGCACCACGCGGTCTGAACCGTCGGGAGCTTCGGCTTGCGCGACCAGCTCCCGGTTCACTGCCATCAGCCCCAGCAAGTTCTCTTCGCTCGCCAGCATCTCCGTCTCGAAGCCATGCAGCGTCGAGGTCAAGGCTGCTCCGCGATCCCAGTTCCTCTTCGAGCCGATCAAGCGAAAGGTCGGATCGGCGGATACTCGAACGGCGTCATTGAGGTCCTCGTAGCCAGCGAGTCGGGTGTAGACCGACTGCCGCAGCAGATCGGCCAGCGGGAACTTCTTGTTCAAGCCTTGTCGCGAGTCGCTGAGATGCTCGTCGATCAGCTTCCCGAGTCCGAGTCGTTCATCCAGCCAGGATTTCCATTTTGGCCCTGGCACGGCCACAGTATACACCCGCTCCGCTCCGAACAGCACGTCCTTTCACGCTGAACCCTGCACATCACCTCTGCTGGTAGTCGCCAGAGCTGGTTCGACCGCTCACAGTCGTTGATTGAGCGGCTTGAACGGCGCTCCGGCCGACACTGCTCCTTGCGAAACCTTTTGGAGCCAAAAGCTGTTGATCCTCACTCCGGCAATGCTACCCACTCGGCAGCGGCAGCGCCCAGATCTTGTGCAGCATGTCGCCGAACAGCCGCCGGTTCAGATGTCCCTCCGCCAATAAGAGCCAGTAATACCGCGCGTGCTTGACCAGCCGACCGCCGGTCTTCATCAACCTGTGTTGCAAGCTCGTCAGCGACCAACTCTTGATTCGCTGCGGAAGCCCCAGCCGCCGCCAAAGATTGCCCAGGTTGTAGGCCAGCACGCTCAGTTGCAACCGCACTTCGTTGGCCCGAAATCGATGGCACGACAATCGCGTCCAGTGCGTCGCCTGCTTGCCTTCCTTGATCCACTGTTCCGCCGTGCCGCGCTTGTTGTAGAAGCGCACCACCGAGCGGCTCGGCAAGCTCATGCTCGTCACGATGAATCCGACGCGCGGGAACAGCTCGCCCTGGTGATGCTCGACCTTAGCGACGATCCGCCTCGCCTGCGACCAACTCTCCGCCTGATAGCGAAAACTCTTGTAGCGCACCAAGGGCTTGCGGGAAGGCCTTCCCGGCGGGCGAAACAGGATGTCTTCGATCTCCAGCTCCAAGCTCTTGTTGGCCGGAATGCGAATGGCGTACTGTACTCCGCGTTCCTCCGAAGCCTCATAAACTTCCGGCTTCGCAAAGGCCGCATCGCCCCGGAAGGCGACCTGCTTGCCCGCAGCCTGTTGGCGCTCGATCTCCGGCAACAAGAGCTCATCCCAGTCCTCGGCGCTGTGCACGTTGCCTGGACGCAGCTTGGCAGCGAGGCAATCACCATGACCGTTGAACAAAAGCAACGGGTGGTAGCAGACCGACTCGAAGTGTCCGTTGTAGGCACTGCCTTCCTGTTGGCCATGGACCGGACTCTCGGTGGAGTCCAGGTCCAGAACGACCCGCTCGGCGTCGTCGAACGCTTCCGCTTGCCCGACCAGCTCTCGGTTCAGCGCCATCAGCCCCAGCAGGTTCTCTTCGCTCGCCAGCATCTCCGTCTCGAAGCCGTGCAGCGTCGAGGTCAAGGCCGCACCGCGATCCCAGATCTTCTGCGAACCGATCAGCCGAAACGTCGGATCGATCGAAACCCGCTCGGCGTCGTTGAGGTCCTCGTAGCCGGCGAGTCGGCTGTAAACCGACTGCCGCAACAGATCAGCGAGCGTGAACTGCTTGTTTGTGCCTTGCCGGGAGTCGCTGAGATGCTCGTCAATCAGTTCTCCGAGACCGAGCCGTTCGTCCAGTTCGCGAACCAAAATCAGGCCACCGTCGGAAGTGACGTGCGCTCCCTGGAAATCGACTTTGAGAAGTCCATTGAAACTTAGCTGGAATGGCTTGGTTTGTTTTTCACCCATTGGGTGTTGGCCTCCATGGCGTCCTCATCGGGCTCTAGCCCCTATGAATAAAGACGCTCAAGGCCGCTGGAAGGTCGGGATGTCAAACATCAAATTGAAAATGCGGGTCCAGTTCGCGAACGAGAATCAGACCGCCATCCGAGGTGTCTCGCGATCCTTGGAAATCGACTTTGAGAAATCCATTGAACGTGAGCTGAAACGGCTTGTTTTCTTTTTCACCCATCGGGTGTTGACCTCCATGGCGTCCTTATCGGGCTCTAGCCCCTATCAATAAAGACGCTGAAGGTCGCTGGATGGTCTGAAGCTCATACATCAAATTGAAAATGCGGGCTCGATCGCCGCGGGGTCGTGCTTATATACGTGGTCGTCGTGCCAGCCGTTGACTAACTCGTTGAAACCCTGATTCTCGATGTCCCAGCGTTGATGGCCCAACCTTACCACCCGCGCGGTCCGAACCTGCAGTGAGGAAAGGGTCGTCACCCACACCCACTCGCTGTGATGCGGATGCGGTTGGGAGTCGAGTTGCGAATACTGCTGCCAGCTCTCGACGGAACGAACCACCCGCAGCGGCTGCTGCACCTGCGGCCACGACACCAGGCCCTCGTGATCCCACCACTGGCAATCGCGACCTTGATAGTCGCCGCGTTGGGGCGCCGTGGTCGGCCACAGCCCTTGAACGTCTTGATAGAGGTTGCGGCGCTCGTCCTTGAGCACGATCACGGCGTCTTTGCCATGCCCCAATAAGAAGTTGATAAACGGGGCGGTGGCGTAGAGAGCATCGGCCAACACGACGTCAAAGGCTCGCGGATAGGTCTCGAGAACTCGCGCCAGCAAACGGTGCGCCGCGGCCATCTCATCCTCGCCGGGCCGTTGCGGCTCGGCGTCGAACAACAGTCGCAGCGGTTCGGAGCCGGGGGGCGCATCGGAGAGCAACAGCAGTGTGACTTGGCGATGGTAGTATTGCATCTGCTGGCCATCGCGGCGCTGCACGGTGCGCTTCAAGCATCCTCGACAGCAACGGCGGTAGCTGGCGTGAGACTCATGGCCGTCGAGCACGGCCACGCCCAGCCCGCCGATCCCGGGCAGGGCCTTGTTGCGCTTGAGCCGTTCGTAGACGTGATGAATCGCTGCCCGCACCGCGGCGGCATCGAGCCGGCTGTAGACGCGCCCGAGGGTGTCGGCGCTGGGCATCTCGCGGCCCAACCACTGTTTCCAAAACGGTGCGGGCGCTAGCGTCTCTAACGCGTTGAGGCTGCCCAGCCGTGTCCAGAACAGCACCAGCACCGACTGCAGCACCACCCGCATCGGGATGCGCGGCCGCGGCCTGGTGTCGCCGACGGCGACCAGCAGCGAGTTCCGCAGACCGTAGACCTTCTCGGCGTAGTGCAGCAGGCGTCGAAGAACGTCATTCCTCCCGGCGGCTTCGGAGCCGCTTCCATTCACGCTCGGAGACCTCGTCGAGGAGCCGTTGGAGTTGCTGGTAGGCGGCCACGGCCTGGTGGACGCGGGCCTCCCAGTGGCGGGGCACAAACAGCTGCTGCAGTTGCCCTTGGCGATTCCGCACCAAATACAACGAGGCGTGAAGCTGACCGCGAGCACAGCGACAGGTGGGCTTGCCGCAGGTGCGTTGGCGGGGCGCCAGCGTGCCGTGCAGCAACCAGCGGCCATGGACGAGCTGCGCGATGCGGGAGCGGAGCCTACGTTCGGCATCCGAGAGATGAGAGCGAGTGGGGGCCGCCTTCATGACTGGTATAATTAATATATATCAGAATAACACATGGGTCAAGTCCGCCGGGGGAATGCGAATCTGCTCGGACCTGGAGGACGAGCGAAAACACTTGCTAAATCAAATGTTTCCGACCCTCAAGAAATGTGGATGCGGAACCGCTGCAGGCGGGTCCTTCGGGCTCGCGCTCAATAGCGCGTTCGATCGTCTTGAGCGCTTTATGTGACGACCCAGGACTCCCGGGCTGTAGATAATTTTGTAGCTGTTCAAAGCACCCAAGAACCACGCATTCCCGAGCGTTCACCGGCTGGAAGGCGGCGGCGTGTGCGTGCTGAAAGGGGAGAAACGCGGCCGCCTGGTGGGCAACGCCGACTCGGTGCCGTTAACTGGACAACACCTCCCAGCGGATCTCCGCACCCAAAAGCCGCGAACCGACGACCTCTCGCACCAACCCGCAGGGCGTTTGACTTCCTCGCGATTGGTCGGTCGTGCTTTGGGACAGTGCGCCGTCAACTTGACAATGCCCGGATAACCCTATGGCAGGCGGAGTTATAGGCCGTTAGTACTAGTGCAGATCGGTCGAAGGCAATACCGTACTACTAGCAACACTGCAACTTTGGTCCCATCAAAATTGGTACCAGTTATCTATTGAAATCAAGAAATCATCGGCGTACGATGAGTTGTGGTGTAAGATGCTGCGCGTCGAAAAGCAGGGGACAAGATTAGTGCCTCTGGGTTGTCTGGACCTGGAGCCCATCAGTCTTCTTCGGAGTGACGAGTTCCGGCAGTACATCGCCAATAGTTGGCAGGAATTTTTCGCTGAAGTCGGGCACAACCTCTTCTTGAATGGGACGGCGGTGGGTGCCTCCGACAACGGCCTCGAATCAGTCGACTTGTTGGCAGTGGACAAAGACGGTCGCACCGTTGTTGTATC
Source organism: Bryobacterales bacterium (assembly GCA_965261065.1). Classification (GTDB taxonomy): domain Bacteria; phylum Acidobacteriota; class Terriglobia; order Bryobacterales; family UBA6623; genus JAKZVK01. The sequence continues at coordinate 3,439,047 of OZ253444.1, forward strand.
GCTGCACCGAGACGATGAACCGTCTCAGTTGACCCGTAGCCTTGTTTGCGCGAGCCTGGTCGCCTCTTGGGACCCTCCACAGATATTGGAGTATCTGTTTCAATGCATAGGTAGTGGCAAAGAGGAATCCTCCCGGGGGCAAAATGCTGAGAGCGGCCACGCGGTCGGCTCAGAGCCAATCCCAGGAGGATTCCATGCCAGAACTCTACTACATCGGACTCGATGTCCATAAGAAAAGCATCAGCTTCTGCATCAAAACCGGGGACGGAACGATCGTCCAGCGCGGTCAGGTCGCGGCCACTCGCGCCGCCCTGACCGCTTGGGCGTCAGCCCTCGAGCGCCCTTGGGTGGGCGCGCTCGAAGCCACCCTGTTTACCGGCTGGATTTACGATCACCTCCAGCCCTTCGCCCAGGAACTGCAAGTCGCACACCCGGCCATGCTCAAGGCCATCGCCTGCGCCAAGAAGAAGAACGACCGTCTCGACGCCACCAAGATCAGTGACCTGCTGCGCTGCAACCTGCTGCCGCGCTGCTACGTGGCGCCGCCTGCCCTGCGCGAGTTGCGGCGCGTGCTGCGCTATCGCAATCTGCTGCTGGGCGAAGCCGTCCGCATGAAGAACAAAATCAGCGGGCTACTGATGGAAGTGGGCGAACCCTACGATGCCCGGCGGCTGCACGGGCGCAACTATTTCTACTCCTATCTCGACAGCCTGCGCGACACGCCCGAGTCGGTGATCGAGCTGCTCGCCATCACCCGCGGCAGCCTGGAAATGTTCGATCGTTTGCAGCAGGAGTTACTGCGCGGATTGCGGCGCCATCCGCTGTTGCGGGAACGCGTCGAGTTGCTTCAATCGATTCGCGGCGTGGGGGAGGTGACGGCGTTGACCTGGGCGCTGGAGACCGTCGAGCCCGAGCGCTTCGGTTCGCTGGGCCAGGCGGTGAGTTACTGTGGGTTGTGTTCGGCACAGCGCGAGTCGGCCGGCAAGACGCAGCGGGGACCGCTGTCGAAGCAGCGCAACAAGCATTTGCAGCGGGTGCTGATCGAGGCGGCGAAACTCGCGCCGCGCTGGAACCCGCAACTGCACGACGTCCATGAGCGGGAGTTGACGCGCGGGTCTCGCAATCGCGCGACGTTGGCCGTGGCGCGCAAGTTGGTGGCGTATCTGCGGGCCGTGGACACCAGTGGCCGCGCGTTCGTGCCGCGGGTTGCGGCCGAGGCGTAACGAGGAGAATTTGCTTTTTTTCTGTTAAAAGGAGAAACGAAGAGTTTCATCGACGCTGTGCGGTGTCACGAGCGGCCCGCCGGTCCTCGCCTGTTGGGGACTACGCGAAGGAGTTTGCTGGGAGTTTCCTGGGAAATTTCTGATGCGTCCGTATCTCTGTTTCGAGGCCGGCGGGCCTGAAAACCCAAACTGAATCTTCCGCGACGGTCCCCCGGCCGGTACGGTGGGGCGACCCGATGCGCGCACATGGATGTCTGGTCACGTGACTCGTTGACCTTGCGACTTGATTCGCAAAAACGCTCGGGCTGCGAAGCGTCACTGCTGAAGACAACGCCCCCGCTGACGGGAGGATTCGGATGACTGCGTCCATCCTTGACAGATACCTATCATGGATGTCACGAGCGGCCCGCCGGTCCTCGCCTGTTGGGGACTACGCGAAGGAGTTTGCTGGGAGTTTCCTGGGAAATTTCTGATGCGTCCGTATCTCTGTTTCGAGGCCGGCGGGCCTGAAAACCCAAACTGAATCTTCCGCGACGGTCCCTCGGCCGGTACGGTGGGGCGACCCGATGCGCGCACATGGATGTCTGGTCACGTGACTCGTTGACCTTGCGACTTGATTCGCAAAAACGCTCGGGCTGCGAAGCGTCACTGCTGAAGACAACGCCCCGCTGACGGGGGGATTCGGATGACTGCGTCCATCCTTGACAGATACCTATCATGGATGTCACGAGCGGCCCGCCGGTCCTCGCCTGTTGGGGACTACGCGAAGGAGTTTGCTGGGAGTTTCCTGGGAAATTTCTGATGCGTCCGTATCTCTGTTTCGAGGCCGGCGGGCCTGAAAACCCAAACTGAATCTTCCGCGACGGTCCCTCGGCCGGTACGGTGGGGCGACCCGATGCGCGCACATGGATGTCTGGTCACGTGACTCGTTGACCTTGCGACTTGATTCGCAAAAACGCTCGGGCTGCGAAGCGTCACTGCTGAAGACAACGCCCCGCTGACGGGGGGATTCGGATGACTGCGTCCATCCTTGACAGATACCTATCATGGATGTCCCCACGGTCGACTCGGGATCTGGGAACTTTCTTGACGGTCGACATCAACGCCATCAACCAAGAGCAGCGGCTCCTGTTGATCGCTGAGTCTTTTAAGGACGAAGACCTTCTGGCTGCAAAGTGGCTCGCGCAGGCGGGCAGAGTCGAGGTCACCTGTGTCCACGTTACACTTGCCGTGGACCGCCACAGCCAAAACGAGTATTTGTCCTGTGTTCAAGTGTCCCCCCCCCTTCGAAGATCAAGGTCAGCGCTCACAGCTAAAGGAAGCCGCCGAGACCACCGCAATATTGGGCGATGAGACCAAGACCCTACCCAAAGGGATAGCGGGAGTAGCCGAAGTTCTGACCGATGAGGTCGAGCAAGCCTTAGACTCGGCACCTTCTGCGACGCATTCACCTTTGGAAACGTCGAGCGGAGACGGGACAAGAGAGGCGTGGCGACAGAGGGTCGCGCAATTAGACGTCAAGGAGGCAGCAGAGATCACCAAGGATACGGGAGAAACTTCCTCGCTCATGGAACCTGATTGGGTGACCACCCTAGCCTCGCGGTGCCCGCAGTTACGCACGTTGGCACGACGACCGTTGAGTCTTCTGAAAAGCCGAAGCGAGTCGAGCGGGCATTGAAATTGATACTTACTGCTGTGGCAATTGTCACAACCCCCTTCCTTTCTTTTCCCTCCAGGCCATCGGGCGAGTGGTTGCCCAGGGTAGTTCCGGAGACAGGCGCCGAGTTGCAATCTTCCGTTTAAGAACCGCCCGAGGCTGTCCTCGATGTCGTCGAATTCGTTGCTCGAAGTGGAACGCAACTAGACAGGAGGCAATTATGTTCAAAATTTAAAAACAGAGAAAAAGACTCATACCCCTCCGGGTGATGCCCCCCGGATCCCTCGCTGAACGCCATGACATAGCTGAGCTTGTCTCTAATAGCTCAGCCGAATTTTTCGCCGAAGCCAAGCTTGAGTTGTTTGTCGCTTGCAGCAAGTTTTCGGCCTCCGACGCTCTGCCGCTTCAAGTGGATCTTCTCGCGCTTGATAAGGAAGGTCGAGGTGTGATCGTGGTAACTCGCCAAGGAAACAAGCAGGCAGATCTGGTGACGCCGATGGCTTGTGCAGCGGTCATCGCCCAGTGGACGCCTCAAAAATTCCTGGAGCAACTCTCGGTAGAACGGCAAGAGACTCTGAAAGCTTTTCTGCGTGTCGGCGTCGATGCGATCAATCGGGAGCAAAGTGTAATTGTAGTGGCAGAAGATTACACCGACGAAGAGTTGACCGCCGTCAAATGGCTTCGAGAGCGGCACGACATTGACATCCGTTGTCTTAGGGTTGTCACTGCGGTCGATTCCGAGCAGAACGAGTATCTTTCTTGCGAATACCGGACAGCGACAGGTCTGGAAACCCACCCGACAGGTTACGTCAATTCACAATCGAGCCAACTGTTTTCGGTCAGCTCGGAAGTATCGTCTCCCCAACTGGCATCGTGGGCCTCGAGTTGACAACTGGGACCCGGGGAATTGATCGGGTCAGGAGCTGGCGCGGTGGCTCGTAGGACGCGGGCTTGGCCGTAATGAGCCTGCTGCTGGGAGAGATTGCCGCGGGAGCGAGTGCTCGCTTCAAGCGGATCTTTCGACCGCAGGGAAACGTGACCGGAACGGGTTTGTGCCTCTCGAAGGGGACGTTTGCCGGCCGGTACGTCGTTCCTCTCCACGATGAGGAAGGGCAACTCGTCGGCTACGCCGGTCGCAGCTTGGATGATACCGAGCCGCGGTACTTGTTCGCGGCCGGTGATGGTAGCCGTCTGACCGCCGCTGTAAAGGGTGTCGTCCACAGACACGGTGTTTGGGCTTGCTAGGTTAAGGCCTATGAGTGAGGCTCTCCTCTGGCTGATCTCGCTCGTCACGGTCGTAATCGCAGTTTTGGCCGCTGTCCTACGAGTCCGTGTGTCAAGGGCCTTCCAGGGTGCTCCGGCGCGCGGGGCGGTTTCTCTACCTGCAGAAGGCTTCCTTCGGTGGCCTTGTCGTCAAGCAGAACTACCACTACCACCTCGTCAATCGGCCGAACTTCAACCCAGAGCGGATCCCCGTGGCGAGAAAAATCGTTAGACCTGTGCCGCCGACTTGAAGCGACGCATGTGACGTTGCTGTTCCCTTGTGTGCTGGTGCGAGACTCCAGCTCGGTTGTTTTCGCATGGCCCGTTCAGTGTGTGACGGATGGGAAAACCTCTCGGTGCGCCGCCGGATAGCTTCGCAGCTTGTCGGTAACAATTTGCAGCGGTGGCCTCTCTTGATGTTTCAAGACCTTGCGAAAGAAGCGTTTGGCGGTTTTCCTGTCTCGATGGCGTGTGACCAGGATATCGAGGACTTCACCATCCTGATCCACCGCTCTCCAGAGATAGTGGCGTTCGCCGCGGATGGTGACGAACAACTCGTCCACATGCCAGATGTCACCGAGGCGCCCTTGTCGCTGCCGCACGGTGCGGGCATACGATGGCCCGAATTTGCGGCACCAGGATCGAATCGCTTCGCAGGACCACCGTGATGCCACGCTCAGCGAGAAGGTCCTCGACATCGCGAAAGCTGAGAGTGAACCGATGGTACAGCCAAACGGCGTGGCTGATGATTTCGGGCTGGAAGCGATGGCGTCGATACAGTGATCCCATCGGTCGATTGTCGCCGACTGCCGTTAACCTGACAATGCCGTCACGATGGTAAGTTTATTCAATGGCGGCTTCACCCGGGGCAACAAGCGCACTGAGATACAACAACGATCTCTCGCGGTGAGGCGATACTGTAAGCATATCGTTGGCCGTCTTTAGGAGGTCACGGCGGCTGATCTGACCGACCAGCTTTCGGTCGGTCAGTACGGGTAAGCGACGATAAGGCGTTTGCTGAAAGATCTGCGCGATGCCGAGCAGGTCCACCTCTTCATTGATCGTTTTCGCCGACCGGTCCATGAAAGCACTCACCTCTTCCGTCTCGGGTACTGACCCAACTCCCCCCTCAGTGAGCCAAGAACTCAGAGCGGCTCGGCGGTGGGATGGATCACCCGACAACGAATACGCTCCACGAAGCACATCGCGGCGGCTCACCTGGCCCACCACTGCCCCATCGCGCAGGACGGGTAGTCTCCGGTAGGGCGTGTTAACAAAGATTCGGGCAATGGACAGCAGATCTTCTGCCTCATCGATGGTCCGATCCCTATCCCTATCCATGTAGGCTTCCACTCGGCTGGTCGGCAGTTGGTCGTGGGCCGCACCGAGCAGCACGGTCATGCAGGTTTTCTCAGAAAACGAACCGAGGAAGCGTCGTTGCGTGTCGATGACGGGTCCCCCCGAAACTCGGTGCTTCAGCAAGAGATCGATGGCGTCGCACACGTCCATGTCCGGCTGGAGGGTGACCAATCTGGTTGCCATGACATGCATCGCTAGGGGTACCTGTCGTTTCTCCTCCGTAGCGGCCTGAGCGGTGGCCACCAAGATTCTCATACAGCTTTTCTCAGAGAACACACCCAAGAAGTTTCGCTCATCGTCTAGTACTGGGGCCCCCGTCAGCTTGCACTTGATCAAACGCGCGATGGCGTCGAAGACGGGAGTACGGGCAGCCAAGGTTCTCAGCTTGGTGACCATCATATCCCTGGCCAATCGCGCAGCTTGCATAGTGCACCTCCCGTCGGCACGAGAGTTCCGTGGCCGAAGCCTTGTTGATTATAGTGCGGTTTGTCGGACCCGGCGTGGTGAGGATAAGGATCGGGACTTGGCCAGGCTGGGGCCACTCTTGGGGTGAGTCCCTACTCTCCCGTGAAGAGGATCTTTAGCAGCGGCGGGTGGCGAGCGTGGTGACCACGACCATCACGACCATGGCCGAGAAGGTTTCGGCACCGAAAACGGGCTCACCGCCCACCAGCAGAGACGAGCCGATTCCGGCAAAGGTCAAACCTACCTCGCCCCGCGGAATCATCCCGACGCCGACCGCGAGACGGTTGGTTCCCTTCTCACGAACCCCCAACGAGCAGACCTGCTTTCCGATGATCGCCGCAACGCTGAGAGTGGCCGCAAACGTCAGAAAGCTCACGTCGGCAAACGAACGCAGGTTTACCTTGAGTCCCATCAGCACGAAGAACACCGGCAAGAGAATCGACCTGATGGGCGAGACGATCTCCTCGAACTGCTCGCTGCCCATCTTGGTGTAGCCCTCGAGAATCGGCACCGAAAACGGGCTCACCGCCCACCAGCAGAGACGAGCCGATTCCGGCAAAGGTCAAACCTACCTCGCCCCCTCATAGTGAGCCTCATTGAGAACCAAACCCGCGGCGAAAGCGCCGACGATGGGCGCCAGCCCCATCACTTCGGCCAGTGCGGCAAGGAAGAAGCACTGGCAGATGCCCAGCACGACCGCCATGCCACCCACCCGGGCGCTGGCGCCGATGCTGAGAATCTTCCCGCCGATGCAGCGTCCGGCCACGACCGCGACGATCAGGAAGAGCACGGACTGCGCCACCGCCACGATGGAGGCGACGGCGGCGCTACGATAAATCCTTGCGGCCGCCCTTTTCGGGGAAGAGTCTGGCGGCCAAGGGTTGGGGTTTCTCGCCGTGCTCGCCATTCGCTGCACTGACCTAAAGAAACTCTACCCGCCCGATGTCTGGGCAGTGAACGGGCTCGACCTGGAGATCAACGAGGGCGAGTGCTTCGGCTTGCTGGGCCCGAACGGGGCAGGCAAGACCACCACGGTCGAAATCCTCGAAGGCCTGCTCGAGCCGACCTCGGGGTCCGTCGAAGTCTTGGGCAAGACGTGGGGCAGGGGCAGCCGGCGGCTCAAGCAGCAGATCGGCATCTCGCTTCAAGAGACCCGTCTTCCCGACAAGCTCAGCGTTACCGAAACGGTCACCCTGTTCCGAAGCTTCTATGACGGGGGTCTCGAGCCCGCTGAGGTCATCGCGCTGGTCGACCTCGAAGAGAAAGCCGCCACCTGGGTCGGCAAGCTGTCGGGCGGACAAAAGAAACGGCTCGAGATCGCTTGTGCCCTCGTGGGCCGCCCGGTGTTGCTCTTCCTCGACGAGCCGACGACCGGACTCGACCCGCAGGCGCGCCGGCGGCTATGGGAGATCATCCGTGCTTTGCGCTTGGAAGGTCGCACCATTCTCCTGACGACGCACTACATGGATGAGGCGGAAAAAATCTGCGATCGGGTAGCGATCATCGATCACGGCCGCGTGATCGCCATGGGTACGCCGCAGGAGTTGATCGCCTCGTTGGGCGCCGCCCAGATGATCGAGTTCGCGCTGGCAGGGTCCAACGACAGCGAACAGGGTGACTGGTACAACGTGCTGCCCGGCGTCCGCGGCATTCGGGCCGACAACTCTCACGTCTCGCTCACGGTGGCCGAGCCGCACGTGACGATTCCCGCGCTGCTCGAAGGGCTGCGCGAACGAGGCGAGACGTTGCAACGCCTCACCACGCGCCATGCGAGTTTAGATGACGTCTTCCTCCGGCTTACTGGCCGACACTTCGAAGAGCAGGACGCATGACGCAGTATCTCCCGCTACGGCATCTGTTCCTGATGCGGATGCGGCTGTTCTTTCGCGAGCCGGAAGCGTTGTTTTGGGTATACGGGTTCCCGCTGTTGATGATTGTCGGGCTGGGCGTGGCGTTTACCGGGCGTGGCGCGAAGGAGGTACGCGTCCGCGTGAGCGCGGCGGCCGAAGCTGACTTGGGACGGATCGCCTCGGCGCTTGAAGCCGAGCCCGGCTTCGTCGTGCGCCGGGTTCCCCTCGAGGAGGCCGAGGCCGTCGCGGCGGCTGGGCCGTGGGACCTGACGGTCATCCTCCGCGATGGCCGATTCGAGTATCATTTTGACCCCACCCTCCCCGAGAGCCACTCGGCGCACGCGCGAGTCAATCGCGTACTTCAGGAAGCCGCGGGCCGCACAGACGAGGTTCCGACCGAAGTGCGGCATGAGAGTGTTCCCGGGAACCGCTACATCGATTGGCTCATCCCCGGCCTGCTGGGTTTGAACATCATGGGTGGCGGGTTGTGGGGCGTCGGCTTCGTGGCCGTCGACCTGCGCATCCGCAAGTTGCTGAAGCGCTTTAATGCGACGCCGATGCGGCGCGCGCATTTTCTACTCTCGCTGATGGGAGGGCGGCTGGTTTTTCTGCTTCCCGAGATCATCGTGGTGTTCGGCACCGGCTGGCTTGCGTTTGGATTGAAGATTCAGGGAGACATCCTCTCACTGCTGCTTATTTCGCTGGTGGGAGCGGCTTCGTTCGCTGGTATCGGCCTGCTGGTGGCGTCGCGAGCCCAAAAACTCGAAACCATCTCGGGCTTGATGAACGCCGTGATGCTGCCGATGTGGATTCTCTCCGGTGTGTTCTTTGGTGCGGAGCGCTTCCCCGCGGCGATGCAGCCGGTGGTGCAAGCGCTGCCGCTCACGCAACTCAACAACGCACTCCGCGGTGTTGTGCTGCAAGGCCACGGCGTCCATCAAGAATGGCAGGCGGTCGCGATTCTGCTGGCCTGGGGCGGTGCCGCGTTCCCTCTCGCGATGCGCTGGTTCCGCTGGCAGTAGGGCCGGCGCAACCTCCCACCGAGTTGTCGGCGGTTGCGATTGCCCAGGATAGAATGAAGCGGGTTGAGAATGGCGAGCCCGGTTGAGCATCTGTACGACCGCTATCGCGGAACGCTTCTGGGCTTGGCTGTGGGCGACGCCCTGGGAGCCCCCTACGAGGGTCGCCCACCCGGCACATTCGAGCCGAACACGGACCTCGGCACACACCCGCACTTGCACCCCGGCGAGTGGACCGACGATACCGCCATGGCGCTCTGCCTGGCAACCAGCCTCCTCGAGTGCCGGGGTTCTGACGCGCGCGACCAGATGGACCGCTACGTACGCTGGAGGCGGGAGGGCTACCTGAGTGCGTACGGTCGGCCCATCGGGATCAGCAGAACAGTGTCGGCTTCGCTCGACCGCTACGAAGCAAGCGGTGACCCCATGGCCGGCGTCGCCCAACCCCGAACCGGCGATCCGCAAACCGCCGGCAACGGTTCTCTGATGCGCCTGGCGCCCGTCCCGATGTACCTCCTTCACGACGGCCCCCGCGCGATCGAGTTAGCGGCCGAAACGTCCAAGACCACCCACGGGGCGACCGAGGCCATCGACGCCTGCCGTTACATGACGGGGCTACTGATCGGCGCGCTTCGGAACGAGTCGAAGGAGACCTTGCTGAGCGATCTTTATTCCCCGGTCTACAACTACTGGTTCTTCCAAGGTGTTGGCTTGACTCCGCGCATCGATGCCATTGCGCGAGGCGTCTACAAACACAAAAAGGCTTCAGACCTGCCGGCCACCCGGTACGTGGTCGACACGCTGGAAGCAGCGCTGTGGGCTTTTCACCAGACCTCTAACTTCGAGGACGGCGCGCTGTTGGCGGTGCGGCTCGGTAATGACACCGACACCACGGCGGCGGTCTTCGGCCAACTGGCCGGGGCCTTCTACGGGATCGACGGCATTCCGACCCGCTGGCGCGAGCAAGTCGCCCAACGTGAGATGATCGAAGAGTTGGCGATCGCTCTGCTACGCGAGACGAAACAGAGCATTCGCCACCTGAACTGACTGAACGGACGTGTCACAGCACGCTTACAGCGAAGCCAAAGGGGGAGCGCCAAGCGCTTCTTTGTTCCAGCAGGTCCTGTCGGTCCCCAATCAACTCACCATGTTGCGGATGGTGGTGCTGCCGTTCGTGCTGATCTCGATGATCTACGAGCGGCACGAGATGGCCCTGTGGTTGTTCGTGGCGGCCGCGGTCACCGACGCGATCGACGGCTTGGTGGCCCGCCATTTCGATCAAAAGACGTTACTGGGCGAGTTTCTTGACCCCATCGCCGACAAGATGCTGTTGAGTTCGTGCTTCATTGTGCAGGCGCTGATCGGTGCGATCCCCTGGTGGATCACAATCTTGGTTCTGCTCCGGGACGTGACGATCATCGCCACCGTTTTGGTGCTCGTCCTGGCAACCTCCGTGAAGACTTTCCCGCCAAACTCCTTTGGCAAGGCCAACACAGTGGCTCAGATTGCGACGATATTCGCCGTGCTCTACCGAAACGCCTGGGTTGGCACAGAAGCGACGACGGTGGTGGACGTCTTGATCTGGGTGACGGCCGCAACCACGCTGCTTAGTTCGGTTCAGTATGCGCTCGAGACGTCACGGCGCTTGCAGGGCTATCATTCCGATACCTCGTCCCCGTGAGCGCTCCCGCCGAGCGGCTAGCGGGGATGCACAATTCGTGGTTGACGAGAAAATTTCCATAGCGGTACGCTGTGGGGGTACTCGTGAGTCGCTACCGGCCATCACCGCAGTATCTTCCCGCGAGCGTGGTCGCCGCGCTGCTGGCGGTCTTCTCAATCTGGTGTGGCCTGCGGTGGCCGCTGGCGATGATTCCGGCCGCTTTGTTTGTGCTCAGCTCGGCGATGCTTTGTTACCTGGTCACGCGGCCGGTGATCGAAGTTACGGAATCTGATCTCCGTATCGGCTCCCAGTGCATCCGATGGGCGGACATCGAGCGCATCGACTCGACCGCTTGGACTTCCCCCCTGATTCTTAACATCGGCCTCAGAGACGGGAGGCGTTTGCGGCTGATTCACCCGGGAGATGTACGGTCCGGAGAGACACTGCTGCGGCAGATCGGACGCCGACTGCGAGCCGCCATGATCGACGGCATGCCATATCGTGACTACCGGGAAGAGGCGGTCTCCGCCGAGGACGAACCGATCCAAGCCGCGTCCCCACGGTATCGGGTGCTTCGGTCCGAAGATGAAGCCGAGATCGAGGAGATGTATCAGCGCCTCAAGGCGATGGGACATCTCGACAAGCAAGGTTCGCGAGAAGACCATCACGACTGAACCCACCCTCCGGCGGCTGCCGGCTGTGTACGCTCGACCGATCGCGCCTGTGTTCGTATGAGCGGCTATCCGCCGTTCAACAAGCCTAGCGGCGGCCAAATGAAACGGAGCAAAGTATTCCGGATTATCGTCACCTTGCTGGTGCTGGCGGCGACCGCCTATGCCGTTCACAAGCCGCTGTTGAGGGCGGTCGGGAGTTTTCTGATTGCCACGGACTCGATCGAGGATGCTGAGATTGTCGTGGTTCTGGCCGGCGACGGCACCGGCCGCCGCCTCATGCGGGCAGTCGAGCTGGTCCACCAAGGCCGGGCGCCCCGTATTTTGGTGAACGGCCCTCCCTGGATTTACGATCGCTGCGAGTGTGATCTCGCGATTGAGTTCGCGGTGAACCGGGGCGTCCCGCCGGAGATCCTCGATCGATTTTCGATCGACGCGCGGTCGACGCTGGAGGAGTCCCGATTCGTCGATGCCGAATTGCGGCGGCGCGGCATCCGCAAAGCGTTGGTGGTAACATCCAACTTCCACACGAGGCGCGCTCGCAGCATCTTCGCCCATCACACCTCGGGTGCCGTGCGCTACCTCTTCGTCGAGGCCCTGTACGACGACTTCCAGCCCGACCGTTGGTGGCTCACGCGGCCAGGGAAGAAGGTTGTTTTTCTCGAATACCTCAAGACTCTGAACTCCTGGATCGAGTAGGCCCCGCCCGAGCTTCTACAATCACTGGAAGGCCGATGGTTTCAACGCTGCGCACCCTGCACCCGTATCTCGTGCGTTATCGCTGGCAGTACGCAGCGGGATTCGCGGCCCTCCTGTTGCGGGTGCTGGCGTCGGCTTCGCTCCCCCTCGTGGTTGGGTTCGCGGTCGACCGCCTCGTCGCTGAGGACTTCAATTGGCACGGGCTTCTCGAGATCGGCGGTCTCCTCGTTGCTCTAGCTTTTGCTCGCAGCGCTTTCCATTGCGCCATGCACCGGATTCTGATGGGCCTCGCCCGCGACATCGAATACGACTTCCGCAACGACCTATTCGCTCACCTGTTGAAGCTCTCCCGCCGTTTTTACCACTCGTTCCGGACCGGCGATCTGCTGGCTCGCGTCACCAACGATCTCGGTGCCGTGCACCAAATGCTGGGCGCGGGGCTGACGTATTCAGTCCAGTTCTGCTTCCTGTTCTTGATTGGGTTGGCTGTCATGAGTGCCACCGATTGGCGCCTCACGGCCTTCGTGTTCCTTCCGGTGCCGCTTCTGGGGGTAGTGACCGGTTTCTTTGGCTCGCGGATCCACGATCGCTTCCAAGCAGTCCAAGCTAAGTTCTCAGATCTGACCTCGGCTGCGCAAGAGAATCTTCGCAATATTCGCTTGGTTCGCGCTTTCGCCGGGCAGCAGGCGGCGATGGACCGCTTCGGCGAACTCAACGGGAGTTTTGTGAGAGAAAGCCTTGGTCTGGCCCGCCTGTGGAGCCGCTTCCACCCGTTACTCCAACTGCTCATCGGGCTCACAGGCGTAATCGTGCTGTGGTACGGCGGCCGGCGGGTTTTGGCGGGGGAGATGACCGTTGGGTCGTATGTGATGTTTCTCGTGTATCTGAGCTTGTTGGCTACTCCGATGTCCGCCCTCAGCCATATCGTCGGCCTGTGGCGCAAAGGAACCGCCTCGCTCGAGCGGATCAACGAGATACTTCATCAGCGACCCGAAATCGCCGATCCGGAGCCTGCGTGGGACGCTCCGACCGAGATCCGCGGGGACTTGGAGTTGCGTGGCGTGAGCTACACCTACCCGGGTCAGAAACAGCCCGCGCTCAAGGACATTTCGCTTTCTGTGCCGGCCGGGCAGGCCGTAGCGATTCTGGGGGCGACGGGCGCCGGCAAGACGACCCTGGTCAGCCTCATCCCGCGCCTGATCGACCCGCAAGAAGGCCAGGTGATCATCGATGGCCATGACGCGCGGCAACTGCCTCTGGAGGTCTTGCGGACGGGCGTCGGATTCGTAGCCCAGGACGTATTCCTGTTCAACGGCTCGCTGAGGAGCAACATCGCTTTCGGAGCGCCGGACGCCGAGGACTGGGAGATCCTGGAGACGGCCGACACGGCCCATTTCGGCACCGACCTGGGTGCGTTTCCGGCACAGCTTGATACGCAGGTGAGTGAAGGTGGTCTGACGCTCTCGGGCGGGCAGAGGCAGCGCGTGGCGCTGGCCCGCGCCGTTCTCTCGAACCCGCGCATCCTCGTGCTCGACGACGCGTGCTCGAACGTCGACGCCGAGACGGAAGCGGACATCTTGGGTAACTTGCGGCTCGTGATGCGCAACCGAACGACGGTCCTGATCTCGCACCGCGTGTCGGCCGCGCAGCTTGCCGACCGCATCCTCGTACTCGACAAAGGCCGTATCGTCGAATCGGGCACGCACGATGAACTCCTGGCTGTGGGTGGCGCATACTCCGAGCTTCATCGAAAACAGCAGCTTGCCGAGGAGCTGGAACTCGCTTGATCCCCGGCGTCCAGCGCCAAACCGTTCCTATGACAACTGAGACGGCGAAACGGGGAGCTGACGCCGGGGCCACCTTCTACGACTCGGTTCTGGCCCGACGACTGCTCAACTATCTTCGGCCCTACCGATTCATGGTTGGGGTGTCGGCCGGTTTATTGATCTTGCACTCTGCGGCCGGGGCGCTGGCGCCTTATCTGACCAAGGTGGCGGTCGACCGCTACCTCAGGCCCCGAACCGGCCAGCTCTCCTGGGTAGATCCCTGGCTTCCCGAGGAGGCGTTGGCGGGGTTGAACCTGCTCGCCGTGACGTATCTGGCGCTGCTTCTGATCGGGTTCATTGCATCGGCGGTGCAGACCTACTTGATGCACTGTGCCGGACAGCAGGCAATGCGCGATCTACGTCTCGAGATCCTCGGGCGGCTGCAGAAGTTCAGCGTCTCCTTTCACAACCGCCACGAAGTGGGAGAGTTGGTGACCCGGGTGACCAACGACGTGGCCGTTTTGAGCGAAATGTTCACGGGGGGGGTCGTGGCGGTCTTCGGCGACCTGTTGATTCTGGTGTTCATCGTGGGGGCCATGTTCGCCCTGAGCCCCAGCCTAACGTTGGTCATGTTCGCCGTGGCGCCGCTGGTGCTGGCCGCGACGGTGTGGTTTCGAAAATCAGCACGCGCTTCCTACCGTCGGTCTCGGGGCGCCGTGACCGCCCTCAACTCCTACTTGCAGGAGCACGTCCAGGGCATGACCACGATTCAGCTTTTCGCGCGCGAGCGGGAGAGCCGGGCGGGATTCAGCGCTATTAACCGCGAGTACCGCGACGCCGTACTCCGGGCCGTGCGTGCCCATGCCCTATTCTTCCCTGGGATCGAATGGCTCAGCGTCCTCGCCGTGAGTGTGCTGTTGCTGTACGGGGGATACCGAATTCACGAAGATACACTGACCCTTGGTGTCGTGATCGCCTTCCTGCAGTACGGAGGCCGTGTGTTCTTTCCGCTGCAGAATCTCACGGCGCAGTACGACATCATTCAGGCGGCCATGGCAAGCTCGGAACGTATCTTTGGACTTCTGGACACCCCGATCGATGAGGATTGGGCACTCGCGGAAACAGTGAAAGGGAAGGCGTCTTCCGCCGAACCAGCCACTGACGGGTCGCCCCCGCGAGACAGAGGCGAAGGCGCCAAGGCGGCGCACGATCTACGCATCGAGTTTGAGAATGTCTGGTTCGCCTATGAAGGAGAAAACTGGGTACTGCGCGACGTGAACTTGACCATCGAGCCCGGCGAGACGCTCGCCGTTGTCGGTCACACGGGCGCCGGCAAGACGACCCTGACCCATCTCTTGCTCCGCTTCTACGAACCGCAGCAGGGCTGTATTCGCGTGGGTGGCCGCGACCTGGCCGATTGGCCGGTTAACTCGCTGCGGCGGCAATTCGGAGTCGTGCTCCAGGAGCCACACCTTTTCAGCGAGACCGTTGAGCAGAACATCCGCCTAGGGGACCCTTTGCTCCCGGCGGAGCGTATCCGCCAGGTGGCCCGCGAGGTAAACCTTGACGAATCTATCGAATCGCTGGCGCAGGGGTATCAGACTCCGCTCGGCGAGCATGGCAATTCGTTGTCATGGGGCCAGCGGCAGCTCGTCAGCTTCGCCCGGGCGCTGGCGCACGACCCCCGCATCTTGATTCTCGACGAGGCGACCTCCAGCGTCGACCCACAAACCGACGCGAAGATTCAAGACACGGTACCCCGCCTGCTGACGGGTCACACGTCCATCGTCATTGCGCATCGCCTTTCGACCATCAAGCACTCCGACCGCATCGTCGTCTTGCACAAGGGGGTGATTCGGGAGGTCGGCGCTCACGACGAGCTCCTCAGGCAACGAGGGATCTATTGGAGGCTCTACCAACTGCAGTACCGTGACCAAGAGGTCGGCGACCCCAACCGCGACCGTCCGGCTGCGACCGGGCCTCCCGCGACGGCGCCCGTCGCGCTCGTCATCGAAATCGCGGCGATGAAAAAACGCAGGGTCCGCCGAAGGTGAGGTGGAAAACCCGCCTAGCCTGGGCAACTTGCCAGGGGCCGGGGAAGATCCGTATCATTGCATATGATCCGTGATCGACTCGTCGAAGGACTTACCTTCGATGATGTTCTCCTCCAGCCGGCCTTTAGCTCGATCCTCCCCGCGGAAGCTGACACGAGCACCCAACTCACGCGCAATATTCGTTTGAACGTCCCCGTCGTCAGCGCCGCGATGGATACGGTCACGGAATCGAGGCTTGCTATCGCCATCGCACGGCAGGGCGGCTTGGGGTTCATTCACCGCAACATGCCGATCGAGAAGCAGGCCGAGGAGGTCGACCGCGTAAAGCGCAGTGAGAGCGGCATGATCGTCGATCCCATCACGATCTCCCCGCAAGACAAGATCTATCAAGCGCAAGAGTTGATGGGCCGTTACAGCATCTCGGGCGTTCCGGTGACCAAGGACGGCAAGCTTGTCGGCATTCTCACGAATCGCGATCTACGCTTCGAAACCCGCTTCGATCTGCCGATCGCGGAGGTCATGACCAAGGACAAACTCATTACGGTCAGCGTAGGAACGACTCTCGACGAAGCCGAACGCATCCTCCACGATCACCGAATCGAAAAGCTCCTGGTGGTGGATGACGACTACATGCTCAAAGGTCTCATCACGGTCAAAGACATCCAGAAGAAACTGCAGTACCCGAATTCCGCCAAGGACTCCCAGGGCCGGTTGCTCGTCGGCGCGGCCATCGGTGCGACGGGCGACTTCATCGAAAGGGCGCAGGAGCTCTATCGCAGCAAAGTCGACGTCGTGGTCATCGATACGGCGCATGGCCACACCAGCCGGGTACTCGACGCCGTCAAGGCCGCCCGAAAAGCCCTGCCCGACGTCGATCTGGTGGCGGGCAATGTGGCCACGGCGGAGGGTGCGGCCGATCTGATCGCGCTCGACGTGGACGCGGTGAAGGTGGGCATTGGACCGGGATCGATCTGCACGACGAGGATCATCTCCGGTGCCGGCGTACCTCAGATCACCGCCATCAGCGACGCCGCTGAGGCCGCCAAGAGCAACGCTCCGAAGGGCAGCCGAGTGCCGCTGATCGCCGATGGGGGTATCAAGTACTCAGGCGACATCACCAAGGCCATTGCCGCCGGCGCCGCAACCGTGATGATCGGCAGTCTGCTGGCCGGCACCGAGGAGAGCCCCGGAGAAACCGTCCTCTACCAAGGCCGTACGTACAAGACCTACCGCGGCATGGGCTCGATGGGTGCGATGGCCGGCGGCAGCAGCGACCGTTACTCACAAGAAGGGACGTCGAGCGGAAAGCTGGTCCCCGAGGGTGTAGAAGGACGCGTTCCTTACAAAGGACTGTTGGGGGAAATGATTCACCAACTTGTCGGAGGTCTCCGAGCCGGGATGGGTTATTGCGGCGCTGCCACGATCAGCGACCTCCAAGAGAAAGCGCGCTTCGTGAAGATCTCCCCAGCAGGGCTTCGCGAGGCCCACGTTCACGACGTGATGATCACAAAGGAAGCACCGAATTATCAGGTCGAGCGATAGCCCCGACGCCAGCCGCGGCACTTGCGTCAGCCGCTGAGCACACCTCGGACAAAGCCGAACGACTCGGCCATGCCTGGAACCGGGTTCTCGGCTTCGCCCTCCCATTCCAGCGCCACCTGATAGGCGTACTTTTGCTCCACGAGGGTTCGGAGAATCGCCGGAATATCTACTAGGCCACGGCCGACCGGCACGGTAACCGCTCTTGCACTGGCCTCGGCGAAGTCCTTGAGGTGAACGTCGTAGAGCCGCGACTGGACGGCCTTCAATGCAGCGACGGGGTCCTCAGCCCAACGGAAGGTGTGGCCCACATCGACACACAGCCC
This sequence comes from Bryobacterales bacterium, assembly GCA_965261065.1. Classification (GTDB taxonomy): domain Bacteria; phylum Acidobacteriota; class Terriglobia; order Bryobacterales; family UBA6623; genus JAKZVK01. The sequence continues at coordinate 3,456,598 of OZ253444.1, forward strand.
CATGCGCGCATCGAACGACTTGACCGCGCGATAGGCGTCCATCGGAGATGGGAAGTTGTCGTCGCCGGGGCCGTGGTTGTGGATCGCCACCCGCAAGTCTGAGTACTCCCGCAGAATGCGGGCGATGGTTGGGACGGCGTCGGGCGTTGGCGCGATGATCGCGGTGGAAGAGCCGAGGTCCTTGCAATAGTCGAAGGCGTGGCGGATCTGCGCCTCGTCGTTCTTCAATCCAATGACGCCGCAGCCCATCAGCGTCAGCCCGCCCTCTTTGACTTTCCTCGCGACGGTCTGGCGCTCAGCCGTTGTGGTCTCCATCGCCAGGTGGAAGTCTTTGATCGAGATGTAGCTGATGTCGAGTCGCTTGAGCGCGGCGATGGTTTCGTCGAGGCTCAGCTTACGCGTCGTGTACGAGGTGATGCCAAGCTTGAGGCCTTGGAACGGATCGCTCGAAGGCTTCACCGCGAAGGTTTTCGAGGCCGCCGCGGCGGGCAACCCGCCGGCGAGTCCGAGAGCCGCCAGCTTCAGGGCGTCGCGGCGATGAATAGGGTGTCGGTTGGACATAATTTCTCCCAAGGGATCCATGAGGCCGTTGGCGCGGCCCATCGCCGCGCACCGTCAGGTCGCTACCATTATGAACGCCCGGCGGGCGTTAAAGCCAGGCCTACCGACTATCGGGGACCGGCAAAAGCTGCACCACCTGGTCGTTCAGCAGGCCCGTGATCGCGAACGATTGGCCGGGCTTCAAGTCGATCGAGCGGTTGATCTGCCGCGTTACGATCGCCGGGACAAACTTGCCGCCTCGCGTGGTCGAGTTGCCGAAGTCGACCGTCTGTACGCGCGGCTTTACGCGGACGCGCAACAGTCCGTTCGGCAGCTGGATCGGGCGCATCGTCAATATTATACGGAGCGCCCGGCCAAGAGATCTCACGGCGGCGATTCGGGTTTCCGCTTGCGCCACCTATACTGAAAACGCCCTTGCCTCAACCCATCGCGCCCCCCAGGCCCAGCGACGGACCAAGGGCGTACCTGATCACCTTTACCTGCTACGGCACGAGATTTCACGGCGATAAGGACGCATCCGTCGACCGCTTCCATAGCCGGCCGCATACGCCGTTGCTCGAAGAGAATGCGGGCCGGGAGAAGCTCGAACGTGGCCTCAGCAAGCACCCCATGGTCACTCTGGCCACCAAGGAGCGTGCCGTCGCCCTGGAGGCGATCCGGCAACAGGCTGTCCACTACGGATGGGTGCTGCACGCCGCACACGTCCGATCGAACCATGTTCACGCCGTTGTCGAAGCCGACGTGCCACCCGAAACGGTGATGACGCAATTCAAGGCCAACGCGTCACGCGCGTTGAACGAAATGAAGTGGCGGAAGAAGCGTTGGGCTCAACACGGGAGCACCAGGTACCTGTGGGACCCGCGAGACGTCGACGCCGCGGTCGAGTATGTGGTGGACCAACAGGGATCCGCCATGGCAGTGTACGTCAATCAAAACCGCTGGGTTGAGCAGTTAGGCCCGAAGCGCTAGCAACGAGTCGCCGGGCCGGCACCCTACCCAGTCCTCACACCATCGCCGGAGTTCTCGGCGCGAATCCGCGCGAACCCAAGAAGTCGAGATGAAATGAGGAGACTCGCGGTTTCGGGAGTGCGGTACGCTCCCGAGTGACGGGCTTCGCCCCGCCCGTTCCATGACGCGGGGCGAATCCCGAAATCTCTTCTTATAACGAAAGGAACTACGAACTATGAAGAACCATAGCAAAGCCATCGAAGCCTTGTCACAACCGCAACACGAGATGATCGAACAAGGCATGAACGTCGTCTCCGGTCTGGACCTGGGTGACCAGTACTCCCACGTCTGCCTGCTCGATCTGGAAGGAAACATCGTGGAACGCGTGCGCGTGCGCACCACCGTCCAGCAGTTCGAGAAGTACTTCGGCGCGTGGGCGTCGATGCGGGTGGTGTTCGAAGCCGGCACCCACTCGCTGTGGGTCTACCGGCTGCTGGAACGCCTCGGTCACGAAGCGCTGATGGCCGACACGCATCGGCTGGCGCTGATCACGCAATCGCTGTCGAAGGGCGATGAGCGCGACGCCGCCACGTTGGGCGAGTTGGGACTGCGGATGCCCCAGATGCTCAACCCCGTGCAGCCGTGTTCGCTCGAGACGCAACAGGATCGCACCCTGCTGCGGGCACGCGAGGGCGCGGTCGCCGCGCGCACCAAACTGATCAACTTGGTGAGGGGCACGGTGAAAAGTTTCGGCGAACGCTTGCCGAAGTCGGGCACCGAGGCCTTTGCAAAGAAGGCCGGCGCGGCGATGCCGGCGTCGCTGCGCGAGACGCTGAGCCCGTTGCTGCTGGTGATTCAACACCTCAGCGACGAGATTCGCCGCTACGACAAAAAGATTGAGCAGTTGGGCGAAGAGAAATACCCGCAGACCCGGCGGATGCGCTCGATCCGCGGGGTGGGGCCGATCACGTCGTTGGCGTTCGTGCTGAACCTGGACGACGACGCCACGAAGTTGAAGAGCAGCCGCGGGGCGGGAGCGCGCCTGGGGCTGCGTCCGAAGAAGCGTGACTCGGGGGCGAGCTCCCCGCAGCTGAGCATCACCAAGAGCGGCGATCCGATGCTGCGGAAGCTGCTGGTGCAATGTGCGCAGTACGTGTTGGGACACCACGGCACGGACTCGCAGCTGCGGCGTTGGGGACTGCGGTTGGCGGCGCGGGGCGGCCAGGCGGCCAAGCGCAAGGCGGTGGTGGCGGTGGCGCGCAAGTTGGCGGTCCTGCTGCATGTGTTGTGGAAGCGCGAGAGGGACTTTGATCCGTGGTACGGGAGGAAGGACCCGCAGCCGCCGGTGGAAAACGGCCCGCGCGCCGGCGCCGGCGGGATGAGCGGAGCGGCACGAGGTAGGCCGCCTGCGGGAAGCAGTACGAGTTCGCAAGACAGACGAAAGGAAGCCTCAGCGAAGGGAACACGTCGGACATCGAGTTCGCGGCGACGGCGCGTTCCGAGCCGGCCAGCAGGACCAGGCCGCAACCGAGAAAGCAGCGCCGCCCAGACTGAACTTCAAAGAGCACCGCGTCGCCGAAGACGCCGAAGAAAGTGCGGATGGAAGCCAGGTCGGACGTGCCCCAGAAACTGAAGTTTCGCCGACGCCCCTTGCCAGTTGACAAAGCGAATCTCCTCATGGAAGCCCGGAACGCCAGTGACGGGGCAATGCGGCCCATCTGGCAAGCCATCACGACCTTTCGCCTTCAGCAGCAAGGAAAGATCCATTGCGCTTGGCCGTGCAACCTCGCCGTCTGTAACCGGCCACGTCGGGCAGAAGCGGACTTGCCCGCCGGCGTTTCTGTGCTGCGATCCGTACGAACCCAAGAAACCGAGCCCGAAACGCAAGTGACTGTTATCTGAATCACCCCTGCGGGGTTCACTATCGCGGCCGGCGCTGTGATGTAAATGTGTTGCGCCCGCACAGTGTGCCATCCGAACACGGTCCGCCCTTGTGAATGCTGGTGAGATCGCCGCCAATGTTTCCTCGGCTTCAGTATACGAATCGATGGTTGGGCCGGCGGGGCGGTTGGGGAGGTAAGTAGTTGAAAAACTTGGGGAAATTGTTTTTGAAATCCGTGATGACGGTTGGGTTGGGGCTCGTTTCATGCTCCTTCTATGACCCGAGCAGCGGTCCCAGCTTCTCCAACAGGGTCATCGCGGTCGTCCCAACTTGGCCGGCGGTTTGCGCGGCTTCGCCGATCCGTGCGGCGACGGTCTCCCAGCGGCTGGGCTTGGGTTGGGGTTTGACCGCTTCCTTCGTGAAAGACTCCAGGTCGTCGGCCAAGTCGGTGGCGTCGTCTTCGGGGAGTTGCTCCGCGACTCTGGCGACTTCCTCGGCGAGTTGGTCGAGCAGGCCCTTAACCTCCTCGCTTGACGAAGATGCCTGGCTTTTGTTGAAGCTGTCTTGAATCTTTTTCCCGACGGCGAAGTCGCCGTGGAATTCGACGCCGTTGCCGATGATGACGGTGATGTTCGTCACGTTGGTTGGCTCCTTCGCGCCAGGGCTGGGCCGGGGCTCGTGGCGGACGCCTTCCAGTAACTCCGATACGGTGTAGAAACGCTCGGCGCCCTCGGGACGAAAGCGGTAGTTGGAGCCGGCTTCTGGGTCGCTTTCGAGCGCGAGAAGGTGGTCGTAGGCGACCGAGACATCCGGGTTGTCGGGCAGCGGCACGCGGGCTTCTTGGCCCAGGTCGCGGTTCAGTGTGTGGACGTGCCGCAGATGGGTGAGAGCCACGTGCAGCGCGGGCCGGCGGAGCTTCTCCGGTCCTTTGACACGGATGTCGATCTGTTTTTGATCCAGATCGGCTTCGACGAGGATGCTGCACCCGGAGGCTTCGAGCACGACTCCGGTCAGCCAGCGTGTCGATTGTTCAACGGCTTCGCGGTGTGATTCGACGATGAAACGGGGGATCAAATTGCGCGGAAGCAGTTCGTAGGTGTAACGGAAGCGCAGCGAGTCGTCCCAGAAGTCTGCGTAGTAAGGGCTTTCGCTCGGTAGGCCTTCAGGAACCAGGTAGCGGGGCGGGTCGATCCCGGGGAGCTTGAAGCAGAGACCGATGTCGGGATCTTGCATCATGTCGAGGATGAATTCGTGGCGGTCTTCCGGGTAGGACGCGGGGTCATCGAGCAGCTCGCTGAGTTGCTCGCGGGGCAGCTCGCCGTTTTGTTTGACGAGTTGGGCACTGGTAAGGATCTTGTAGACTGCACCGGTCAGCCAGTTCGGGTCGAGGAGGGTGACTTCGCGACGCACGGCGGGGGCGTCGCGGTCAAAGCCGTGGGCGACGACGACGCCGAGATCGTGAAGCGTTCCCAGCAGCAAGTGTTGCTCGGCAGGGTCGCTGACGGATTCGTCTTCGCCCCCTTGGGCGCAGACTTGTTCGAAAGTGGCGCGGTCGAGCAGGGTCTCTTGCTTCGCTAGGGCAGCGACGGCTTCCTTCACTCGCAGGTAGCGCCGAGGGAACGACTCATGGATGTGTTTGAGCCGGGGGTGCGTGGTGAGCGTCCGCGTGATCAGCCCGCGCAAGGCTTGGATGGTCGCGGCGGCTTCCTCGCCTGGGTCGCAGGAAGTGCGAATGAATTCGACAACGCCGTGCTCTTTCTTGATGCGTTCCTCAGGGAGCCGCGGACCGCGACGGTCACCGTCGCACTTGTTGATGACGACGATCACCGGGGAGTCGTCAGCGCGGTTGCGGATGATGCGCAACCAGTCGTAGACAGAGAGGTCGTCCTCGAAGCGGGCGTCGAGCACCAGCAGGTAGAGACTGCGCCGAGTCAGGAAGTATTGGTGGGTGCCACGCATGATGACCTGACCGCCGAAGTCCCAGACATTGAGGGTGATACCTCCGGGTTGGTCCGCCACCCAGCTCTTGGTGTCGATCTTTTCACGGATTGCGGCGCCGCGCGTGGGGTCTTCGCTGTCGCGGCGAGGCAGGTCGTCGACGAGGTAGCGTACCAGCGACGTCTTCCCGGCTCCCTCGTTGCCCACCAGCAGTAGCTTGGCTTCATTGAGGGGTTGGAGGGTTTCTTTTTCGGCGCGATAGCGGCGATATGCCGCCAGGATCGCCTGAGCATCCGTAGTGTCGAGAGCCTCGCCCGGCAACAGTGAGCTGAGATCGCCGTTTACCCTCAGGTCGAGATAAGAAAGATTGCCCGCGGAGGGCCGATCGCTCCAGGTTTCCAGCAGCGCCCGCGCCCCGTCGGCGCCGATCTGCAAATCAACCAAGGCGAGCAACGAGAGCTGTCTCAGCTCCGAGATGTGCTGCACAGCACTCCGCGGCAAGCCGTCCACAATGTAAGTCCGTCCCACCGGTGGCTCTAGCTGCCGCAACAAGGCGTCATTGGCCGCGACACCCCGCGAGACCAGCGCGAGCGAGGTCCAGCCCTGGGCCCGCGCGCGCGCCAGCACACCCTCCAACTCGGCTTCGGAGATCCTCTCTAATGTTTCCGTTTCGCTCATCCTCGTATGCGTAGGGTAGCCGAGCCGGGGCTCCGATACAACGGCCGTCGGCTTGGTGAGCCGGGTTTACCCAGCCATTTTCCGGTGTCCGCGTTGCGGACGCTTGAGGAGGATGCAGGTGGTGAGGCCGGACGCGAGAAGGCGGCGTCTGAGGCACGGGAAGGTTGGGCGGACGCAGGGGTCCGCCCCTACAAACGGTTACCTATGTCGCGGCAGGTTCACAACGGTTACCCATGTCGCGACAGGTTCAAAACGGTTACCTATGTCGCGGTAGGTTCACCCACAACGCCGTAGGGGTGTGCGTGCGACGCCCGGCGGATCCGCCCGGCAATGTCAATCAGTTTCCAACCCGGCCCCAGACAGCCGCGGCTCGCCGGCACGGGTTATCCCGCTAGGGTGATTTCCTTCCGTACGCCCCGCATATCCATCTCGTACTCGATTTCCAGCACCGGGGGGCGGGCGAAGTGCCAGCGGACGCCGTGTCGTCCCGCTTCATGAAGCGACGGCATAGTGGTCGACTCCATGATGGCGTGGATGTTGTGTACCGTGTAGATGTTCGACTGGGTCGCGTCGGACCAGTTGAGGCCGAGCTTCTCGAGCCGGCCGGCCATGATGCTCAGCACCTGCTTGGCTTTGGCGCGAACTCCCTCAGGAGACGTGTCGCCACGGCTGACGATCTCGCTGCCGGCAAGCTTACTCGAGCGCAACTCGCCTGCGCCGGCAATCACGAAGGTGTTGCCCTTGAAATCCGACGGGACGGTGAAGCAGAAGCCGTACACCGAGGGCTCGGCAACCGGGTTGACCTCGATCGCCACGTTCGTGCGGGCCACCGGGTTGAGACCGTCCACATGCGTGCCCCATGACTTGAGGCGGTCGATATAGGGCTGGTTGAACTCGTTAAAGGCTTCAATCGACAGCGCCTTGGGGATGCGCAACTCCATGCCACAGAGCGCATTGAGAGGACGCTTGAGCGACTTCAAGCGGGCTTCCACGAGATCGAACGCCTTCGACAAAGACGGCAGGGGGTTGAAGATGACGTGAACGACTTCGTAGCCGTCCGAGGCCACCGCGCCCGACGAGTAGGGGCCGCTGCCTTTGAGAAAACGGAAGTTGCCCTGAGGGCTGTCGATGACCATCGGTGACTCCTGAGATGGAGAGGGCTGTGCCGCAACGGCGGCCGCGGCCATGACCTGCGTCCAGCGCCGGCGTGAGAGTTTCATCACCCTAGTCTAGACCGCGAGACGGTCCATGCGCCACCGGCCCATCGAATCGGCCTCCGATCCGCACGCTAATAAGACTCAGAGCCGCAGGCGTGAGCCTGCGTTGAGAGGTGGCGAGGTAAGTCGGCCTGGCAAGAGATGGAAAACCTCGCCTACGGACAGCTTGCAAATCACTATGGTGGGGAATATCCCATGCCGAGGAAGCGAGTCCTGTTCTTATGCACCGGCAACTCCTGCCGCAGCCAGATGGCGGAAGGCCTCTTGCGCCACCGCGCGGGCTGGCCCATGGACGCCGCCAGTGCCGGTACCAACCCTGTTGGTCTCAACCCAGGCGCCGTCACGGTGATGGCTGAGCTTGGCATCGACATCTCCTCTCAGCAATCCAAGCATGTCGATTCGTTGGTCGGTGAACCCTTCGACTACGCCATCACGGTCTGCGATAACGCCCGCGAGGTCTGCCCTGTGTTTCCGGGCGAGACGAAGCAACTGCACTGGAGCTTCGACGATCCGGCGAAGGCGGAAGGCACGCAGGAAGAACGGCTGGCCGTGTTCCGGCGAGTACGGGACGAAATCGACGCCCGGATTCGGGAGTTTCTCGCCGGCGACGGCGGCTAGGCCAACAGGTCCAACGATTCTTCGGCGATCTCGTCCGCGGTCTTAGCCAACTCGATCGCTGACCGAAAGGCCGTCCTAGCGGCCAGGAGGTTGACAATCTCCGCGCTCAAGTCGACCCGGTCCACGATCTCCGGATCCGGGTTGGTGGCGCGCTGAATGCCTTCTGCCGCCCGGTCGAGCTGTTCCCGCGCCTGGGAGAGAGCGACTAGGGCCGTGTTCGATATGGTCATAGGCTTGCTTGGAACTCTGCGGAACATATCGGTCAGCGGTGGCGATTGTAGAGAGTCGTTCCGAGCTAACCGCCAGCCGCGGGTCGTCCTTCCTGCTTGCTGATTTCCCTAAGACGTGATCTCGAAGCTGCCGATAAGACTCCTGCGTGCCTCACTAGTCCTTTGCCCCTCTGACTCGGCCGCGATGCGCTCGGGCCCGGCGTCGCCCATGGATGGCGCGGCGTGACGGCAGTCCGTCTCGGCGGAGCTTATCTCGGAGGGCACTCGGTTGCGGGGAGAGAAGATCACAAACCTATGGAACCTGTAGACATGGCTCGCGTACGCGAGGTCTCCATGGACGATGAAGAGTTCATGCTGGAACTGCTCGACATCTTTCTCGACGACATGCCCAAGCAGTTGGAACTGCTACGCCAAGCCGTCCAGAGCCAGGATGCCGACTCGGCGGCCAAGACCGCACACCGCATGAAAGGCTCGTCGGGCAACGTAGGAGCCGACCCGCTCAGCGACCTTTGCCATCAGGTCGAGATGTCGGGACGAAACGGCGCAATAGAGCCCACGTTGCTCAAGGACATTGACTCGGAATGGGGCCGGGTCAAGGAGTTCCTGACGCAGGTGAAAGAACAGGCCGGCTGACGCGGCCGGCGCGCGTAGCGAAAGGGATCGAAGAACCTTGCGAGTCCTATTGGCTGACGACGACCCGGCTACGCGGTCTCTGGTTACCTACGCTTTGCGGCGTTTCGGACACGAGGTAGCCGCCGCGAATAATGGCAACGCCGCAAGGGAGATGTTCCTCAAGGAAACCTTCCCGCTCGTCATTACCGACTGGGAGATGCCCAGGCTCGACGGCCTGCAGCTTTGCCGGCAAATTCGCGCCGCCGGCCTACCGGGTTACACGTACATCATCGTCTTGACGGCCCACAATCAGCGCAGCGAGATGCTCGAGGGTCTTGCCGCGGGCGCCGACGAGTTCGTTTCGACGCCGTTCGATCCTAAAGAACTTCGGGTGCGTCTCCGCAACGCCGAGCGGGTGCTGCGCTTGGAAGAGGACTTGCGACTCGCCAACGACAAGCTGCGGCAGATGAATCAGCATCTCCGCAAGATGTCACGGCTCGACCCGCTGATGGAGATCGGCAACCGTCTGGCATTTGAAGAAGAGTTCTGCCTTTTCCACCAGCGGGCCATGTCGAGCCGCGAGGACTATGGCGTCGTCATGTGCGACATCGATCACTTCAAGCGTTGCAACGATCGCTACGGGCACCAGCAGGGGGACGAGATCCTCAAGCAGGTGGCCGAGACCATCCGCGCGCTGCTACGCTCCGAAGACGCGGCTTTCCGATTCGGCGGGGAAGAAGTACTACTGCTGCTTCCCAATCAGAACCTCGAAGGGGCCGGCGCGGCGGCGGAAAGAATTCGTCGTGAGATCGAGCGGCAGGAGTTTGGAATCGAGTCGGTCGCGGAACCGATCCGCATCACGATCAGCTGCGGCGTTGCCTCCTACCCAGCAAACTACGATCGGCAATTCGGCTGGGCCGGCCTATTGAAAGCCGCTGACCAAGCCCTCTACGAAGCTAAGCGCGCCGGCCGCAACCGCGTGGCCACCGCGCAGCCTCTGGGCTCCGAATCGTGCAGGCAGGCGGCGACGAACGCCGCCGCCGAGGAGGCGCCCTCGCCTGGGTCGCCTTCGACCGATTCGAACCAACCGGCTGAACCCGAGACCGTCGGCACCCGCTGAGCGAAGTCATCCTCCGTGAGTCGCGTCGGGCTCCTGCCAAACCTCCAGAGCATCTGAAGACGCCCCAGCAGCCCGTGGTGAAAGTCACGCGGATACAATTAGGGTTCATGAAGTTCAGCGGCATTCTCGCGTCGGTCCCGACGCCCTTCAACCACCGCGGTGACCTCTATCCCTCGAAGATCCGCCAGAACGTGTCGTTGCTCAACAAGACAGGCTTGGCCGGATATCTCGTTTGCGGCGCCGCGGGCGAGGGGGCGCTGCTGCTGCCGGACGAGAAGACCAGGGTATGGGAAGAGGTTGCCGGAGCGGCGGGCGAGGGGAAGGTGCTGCTGGCGGACTGCTCGGCGGAAAGCGTTCGGCAAGCGGTAGAGCTGACGGAACGGGCTGCCGGGGCCGGCTACCAAGCGGCTGTGATGGCGCCGCCGCGCTTCGATCGCCGCGAGTGCGGACACTTCTCGACACAGGCGCTGTTCTTCCGCTCCACAGCAGACCGGTCGAAGATCCCGGTGATGGTCCGCCATGGGCCCGGCCGCGATGGGTTTCTGTTCGGCGTCGAGCAACTGGCGTCGCTCGCCGAGCATCCGAACATTGCGGCGCTGTGTCTCGATACGGAAGACGCGGATTATGTCGAGGAATGCGCGCGCTTGGCGGGGGATCGTTGCCAGGTGCTGGCCGGCTCCGGCTCGTGCTTATGGCCGCAAATGGAGCGAGGCGCCGCAGCGGTCATCACGGACTTTGCGAGTGCGGCCCCCTATTTTTGTCTCTCGATTGAAGAGGCGATCCGGACCCGCGAGTTTGAGGCCGCCCGGGAGCTGCAAGACCGCGCCACTCTGGCGGCGGCGCTAGTGACGACGAAGTTCGGCGTGCCCGGGCTCAAGTGCGCTCTCGATCTGCAAGGGTATTACGGCGGATCGCCACGCCTGCCGCTGATTCCCGTCGACGAGGAAGTCAAGCGAGAAATCCGAGCAGCGTTCCAGGGCATCCCAAGCTGACCGCGATATCGGCCTCGGGGCACACCGGCTCAGAGCGAACGTTCGGCGAGCTCTCCCACGATCGGCAGCAAGTACCGCTCGCCACGGCTAGTCTTGACGATCATGAGGATCCACACGCCGAGAAACAGCAGTCCGAATAGCGGCGCGACGGGGAAGTCAGGGCCCGGCATCAAATGGAACCAGGGTATGAGAGCCCAATCGACCACCAGCCAGGCGACGAAAAGGAACAGCCCCTGATAAGCATGGAAGCGTGCGTCGCGCCTGCCGCGGTACTTGACGGACGCGAGGATGTAGATCGCGACGATCCATCCAAACCACGGCACGTAGGAAAGGATCGACACGGCCCGTGGGTTCAGCAGGCCTGGAGCGCTGCTCCCTGGAGCAGCACTGGCTGCTACCGGCTGTCGTACGCCGCAGAGGCGGCAAAAGGCGTCCGTCGCCACGACTTGATTGCCGCATCGGGTGCAGTAAGGCACGTGTCTGTTGCTCCTACCTGAGACATACGGTAACCCAGGGCGGGCGGTTCCGGCGAGGATTGATTGCGGCAGATGTCCCCTGGCGATTTACAGCCCCGGGGTGAGCACCTGGTGGTCGTGACAGTTGGGTTGGATCGCCTCGGAAACTTGGCCGATGAACTCGAAGCCGTGGCGGGCAAGGAAGGGCAGCACCGAGTACAGCCGCTCCTGCAGGATCTTATCGGGAAAGATGAGCCCTGTCAGGTAGGCGGCGTCAGCTTCGGCCCGCGAATCCCGGCGAAGGCACTCCTGCGCGGCTTTGGAGCGGATCTTGGCGAACTGGTAGAGCATCTTCTTGCTGGTCGTCGTCAGCGCGCTGCTGAGCGTCGGATCGAAAGCTTCCAACTCGCGGCGCGCGGTTTCCAGGGCTTCGCCGATCTGCGCCTCGCTATCCGCCAGGCTCTTTTCGACGTGCGACGGGATTAGCCGCTCAGCGATGAGCGCGCGCAGTTGCTCGGGCCCCGCGAAACAGTCGGTGACCGCGAGGCCGTAACGCTCCAGCAGGCGCTCGGCGCGTGAGTCCAAGATCGTCAGCGACGCGCGCGGCAACACGACCGGCATTCTCCCGAGCAGGTCGGCGTAGATCACCTCCGCTTGCGCCAGGTACGCCAGCTCGGCCGGCCCACCGATGTAGGCGGCCGTGGGGAGAAGGAAGTCCTGCGTCACCGGCCGCAAGAGGGCATTGGGCGAAAGCTCTCGGGACTTTTGGCTAGTCGATCGAGGCATGCTTTGGTCGACAACGAAGCCGGGCCCCGCGCCGACGAATCGTCGATCCTCAACGGCGTTCGGCTGCTGTTTTCAATCGAGAACAGCAAAGACGACTCGTCGCCTACGTGAACCTGGGCGTGATAGCCGGCCTCTTCCAAAGCGGCCGAGCGTTCCAGTAGCCGCTCTCGCAGCGCGTCCGCGTTCTCGATGGCCTTGCGGAGCAGCGGGGCGGCCAAACGCCGGATCGCGGGATCCATGGGGTCGAGAAAGATCAGACCCCGGTCCGACACCAGTCTCGCGAGCAGCGCGGTGAAGCCTGACTGCAACGTTCCGGCAGACTGCAACGCTCCGCCCGGTTGGTAGGCCGCCTCGGCGGCTTCGAGCGCCTCGCCGCCGAAGGGAAGATTCGACAGCGCCGCCCGAAGGGACTCGCTGTCACTACTGGTGACCGGGACCGAACCGACGGGTTGATTGGGGCGATGCTCGGCTCGGGCTTGCAGCCGTACGGGCTGGTTTCGGTCGTTGAAGACCCAGGCATGGTCTACTTCGGCCAGATCGTGGTCTTCGGTGGCGAGCCAGAACACCGCCACCGCCGGGGTGCCGGCCGCGCGAAGTTGATCGGCAAGTTTCAGGGCCGTGAGCGCCTTGTAAAGGGTGAAAACCGGACCACCATATAGGCCCACTTGCTGCCCCGTCGCGACAGCCACCGTATCCGATTGGGCCAGCAGGTCGAAGTGCGCGGCCGTCGTCGGGCCGCCCGTGCCGTTCTGCCGCCGAAGAATCTCGACCAGTGTTTTGCGGTGTTGGTGATCCACCCGTATTTCGCGGGCAGCGCCGGGAATTGAATCCGTCTCGGGCGGGTGGCGGTAGAAACTCCGGACGCGGTCGAACTGATACAGAAAGTCCGAGAAGAGGGGCGTCGTCGACGCGATTTCCGTCTGTCTGATGCAAACGCTGCCGGTTTTGTTCAACGAAGCGGGCCCCTTACTTGTCGCACTTGGGTATGGAGGCGGAGGTTGGGTCGGCGGCGTTGCTCGACGCCCAGTCGCCGACCGAGTTCGATCGGCCGACCGTAAAGCAGCTTTAACGTCCAGAATAACAGATGGCCGTTCCAAGCCCGGCTGGCTGCCGGTAGCTTCGCGGCCCATCCACGCAAGAGCGGTGAGTCCCGATAATGACAGGAGGCGTCTTGCCGCATGTCTCCCCTACTCGGGCTCGTTTTTCCATAGATGCCAGCCGATGCCAGGAGGATGCGAAAAGAAAACGCCCGCCACCCGCGATGACCGGAGTTTACATCTCTTTTCCGTTCTGCCAACAGAAGTGCACCTACTGCAACTTCGCGTCGGGAGTCTTCCCCGAGAGCCTCGTCGGCCCCTACGTCGAGGCCTTGGTGGCCGAGATCGGTGAGGCCGACTACCCCTTCGCCCCTGACACGCTCTACCTGGGCGGTGGCACGCCAAGCTTGATGAAGCCCGAGGACCTGGAGGCGGTCCTGCGCCGTTTCCCCGTCCGGAGCTGGCGTGAAGCGACGATCGAGGCAAGCCCGGGCACCGTCACCGCTGATCTGGCGGCCGGCTGGGCCCGCCTGGGAATCACCCGCGTTAGCCTGGGCGTGCAATCGTTCGTGCCCAAGGAGGCGTCCGCGGCGGGCCGCAAGCACAAGCCCGAACAGGTTGCCGACGAGGTCAGTCTCCTCCGGCGGCACGGGATTAGCCGGATCAACGTCGACCTGATCGCGGGCTTGGCGCATCAGACCGAAGCCGGCTGGCGCGCGTCCCTCGACTGGGTCGAGCGGATCGAGCCGGATCATGTGTCGGTCTACATGTTCGAGGTCGATGACGAAAGCCGCCTGGGAGGCGAACTGCGGGCCGGCGGCCCACGTTACGGAGCCGAGGCAGTTCCCAGTGAGCAGCAGATCACGGAATTCTACCTGACCGCTGTCGAGCGGCTTCAGAGCCTGTCGCTTTCCCGCTATGAGATTTCGAACTTCGCGCCCCCCGGTTCGGAGTCTCTCCACAATCTCAAGTATTGGACTATGCAACCCTACTTGGGCTTTGGCGCCGACGCGCACTCCTTCGACGGGCAGCGGCGCTGGGGCAACGTTTCGTCACCAACCGAATACGTGGCGCGTCGCCAACGGGGCCAGACCACCCGGCGGTTTGTGGAAGTACTTGACGACCGCCGCCGGCTCGAAGAACGTTTCATCACCGGGCTACGCCGCCTCGAGGGTTTGGCGATGAACCCGGCCGAAACCGAGATCTTCAAAGAGCCACTGGCTGATCTACGCGCCAAGGGCTGGGTTCGCTTCGACGAGGACCGGCAGCTTCGGCTGACCGACCAGGGGGTGTTGTTCTCGGACGAGGTGTTCGGTGAGTTCCTGCTCGATAGGGCCCCGTAGCAACCGCTGTGCCTACACCGCACGCCTTAGGCAGGCTAGGGCGGGCCGTCCTTTCGGCTAGTGCGAACGGGCCGTCGAAACGGTACCCGCAGGCCATTGTCGAGATCGCTTGGGCGATGGACAATGGCTACAAAACGCCCAAGCAGCCTGCGACGAGACGCGGGTGACCTTCAGGAGTCAACACTTGTTGAAGAAAATGGTTACGCGGTGGGCCCGCCTCATCCGGGAAACACGAGGCCAGGACATGGTCGAGTACGCTCTCGTGGCCGGCTTCCTTGCCGTGGCCGCCGGCGCGACGTTGCCCGACATCTCAGAGAACATCGGCGTCATTTTCGAGCGAACGGGCGAGGTGCTTGAGCGGGCAGCCGGAAGCGAAGGCAGCGGCGAGACTGACCACGATGCGGAGCCCACCTTCTAGCCGGCATTCTCTGACCCCGAGTTTGTAGGGGCGGGCCCCTGCGCCCGCCCGCTGCCGATTCGGACTGCCACCGGCGCGTCAGGTCCAGTCACGGGCTCCGGCTTCCCTTTCCTCCGGCATTCCCGCTATTCTCAATAGCGACTTTCCATCACCGAACTGCGGGGACGCCATGGACCAACCGATCGATCTGCGTAGCGACACCATTACCCGACCGACGCCCGAAATGCGCCAGGCCATATTCGAGGCCGAGGTGGGCGACGACGTTTATCACGAGGATCCTACCGTCAACCGGCTCGAGGCCACAGCGGCCGAGATTGTGGGCAAAGAGGCCGCAGTCTTTGTGCCCTCCGGCACGATGGGCAATCAGACGGCGGTCAAAACCCACACGCAGCATGGGCAGGAGATCATTATTCACGAGCGCTCGCACATCGTGCGTTACGAGATGGGCGGGCCGGGGCAGCTCTCGGGTTGTGTTACGTGGACGCTTGCGAGCGAAGGCGGCATCCTGAGCTGGGAGAAGATCGAGCCCTACATCCGACCGTCCAGCGATCATTTCCGGGGCACGGGGCTTATCTGCGTTGAAAACAGCCACAACATCTGCGGCGGCCGCGTCTACCCGCAGGCGGTGCTCGATGAGATCTGCGACGGCGCGCATGATCGTGGACTCAAGGTTCACATGGACGGCGCGCGCGTCTTTAACGCCGCCACCTACCTGGGCACGCCGGTGCGTGATGTGGTGGCGAAGGTTGACTCCGTGATGTTTTGTCTCTCGAAGGGCCTGGGAGCGCCGGTGGGATCGATGCTCGCGGGAACGGGGGAGTTCATCGAGCGTGCGAGGTTGGTGCGCAAAATTCTCGGCGGCAGCATGCGGCAGGCGGGTATCCTGGCGGCGGCGGGATTGGTCGCGCTCGAGAAGTCCCCGGCGGGATTGCAGACCGATCATGACAACGCCCGCTTCATCGCCGAGTCGCTGGCCAAGATGCCCGGCATCGCGATCGACCCGTCCAAGGTGCAGACCAACATCGTGATCTACGACGTCTCGGGAACCGGCATGACCGGCAAGGAAGTTTCCACCAAGCTGAAGGACAGAGGCGTGCGCTCGAACGCGATCTCTGAGCACCAGATGCGCATGCTGACGCACTTCGACGTCAACCGCGAACAATGCGAGCGGGCCATGGCAGTGATGAGCGAAGTGTTGGCGGAATCGAGTGTCCCGGCCGTCGCGTAGCCGCATAGGGTTCGACCATCCACAACCGAGCCCGGACCGCAAGTGACGGGTAGATCGCTTCCAGCAGCCCGTGAAGCCGGGGTAGCCCTCTGGTTCAGACGCAACGCTGCTCAGCCAAAATGTCGTCGGTCGATGGGGTCCCGGGGCTGCCCGCGTATCGCGTCCGCAGCGCCTTTAGCTCTCGAAGCCAAGCCGCTCTGCCGGCCGCGGGAGCCGGCTGTTGAACGCGCGTGAGGCGGGCCTTCACTTTGCCTTGAACGGTGATCAAAACGTCTTCGCCACGGCTCGCCCGTTCCACCAGCTCGGAGAGTTTCGCCTCGCTTTCACGGAGCGTTTTGATCATGTAACCATTGTAGTCTCTTCCGTTGGGCTGGGGGAGGCCGGTAGTGGCTCAATTTGAATCTAGGCCGCCTCAACTTTTTCTGTCGCCTCAAGCAGCCCCACGATGTCGGCGATCTCCCAGAGCCGATCCGTCACACCAGCGGCCATTGCAGGCGTGACCTTCAGCGTCTGGTGAATCCTCACGAAGTTGTAGTGCATGAAGTGTAGCGCGATGGCGTGCGCGTGATTCTCGACCTTCTTACTGAACGCATTGGTCAACCGGGTGAACCGGCGCATCGACATCCGCATGGTCAAGTTGGCCCTCTCTGCGTAGCTGGTCGAGATGTGCTTCGGGTCCGGGTTGCCGAACTTGGGCTCTTTCTTGGCTCCGTTGCACTTGGCGGGGCTGTAGCGCGTCTCCGGCTCGCTCTCATCCCTCCCGTAGACCTTGACCAGCATGGCGTAGTCCACGCTGCCCCGGAACGCCTCATCGACGGCCTCCAGGTAGACGCGGTGGCCGTCCGTCGTCAACTGAACCCGATTCGCCAGCCGTGGCGCTAGATCCTGCATAAACTCCCACGCGCTACCCGGCCCCTGTTTCAATGCATAGGTAGTGGCAAAGAGGAATCCTCCCGGGGGCAAAATGCTGAGAGCGGCCACGCGGTCGGCTCAGAGCCAATCCCAGGAGGATTCCATGCCAGAACTCTACTACATCGGACTCGATGTCCATAAGAAAAGCATCAGCTTCTGCATCAAAACCGGGGACGGAACGATCGTCCAGCGCGGTCAGGTCGCGGCCACTCGCGCCGCCCTGACCGCTTGGGCGTCAGCCCTCGAGCGCCCTTGGGTGGGCGCGCTCGAAGCCACCCTGTTTACCGGCTGGATTTACGATCACCTCCAGCCCTTCGCCCAGGAACTGCAAGTCGCACACCCGGCCATGCTCAAGGCCATCGCCTGCGTCAAGAAGAAGAACGACCGTCTCGACGCCACCAAGATCAATGACCTGCTGCGCTGCAACCTGCTGCCGCGCTGCTACGTGGCGCCGCCTGCCCTGCGCGAGTTGCGGCGCGTGCTGCGCTATCGCAATCTGCTGGTGGGCGAAGCCGTCCGCATGAAGAACAAAATCAGCGGGCTACTGATGGAAGTGGGCGAACCCTACGATGCCCGGCGGCTGCACGGGCGCAACTATTTCTACTCCTATCTCGACAGCCTGCGCGACACGCCCGAGTCGGTGATCGAGCTGCTCGCCATCACCCGCGGCAGCCTGGAAATGTTCGATCGTTTGCAGCAGGAGTTACTGCGCGGATTGCGGCGCCATCCGCTGTTGCGGGAACGCGTCGAGTTGCTGCAGTCGATTCGCGGCGTGGGGGAGGTGACGGCGTTGACCTGGGCGCTGGAGACCGTGGCGAAGTCAAACGGGACACCGTTCTCCAGGTGCTCTAAGATCACGGTGTGGACATCTCACAACAAGAAGATAGTCCGCCTGGAATGCTCGTGCTTGCCAAGGGCGATCTAGTGGAAGCGCGGACTCTCCCAGATTATGTGTGTCGCCGCCTTCTGCAACACTTGCACCGCAAGTTCGATGTACCCATTCACCACTTCTACAATCCGCTGATGGCACCCGGCGGCGAAGAAACGGTCAACTAGCCCCCCGTTCCGACTCCAGCCCTATGGCTTTTCAAATTGAGCCACTACCGGGAGGCCGAGGACAGGGTGCGCCTCCGCGCAGAAGAGGTGGTCTGACGCGGGTCGCTCAAACCCGGCGTCGAATCGATTCCCTAGACACAGCTCGCCGCTTGGCGAGGGCGGACTGCCGTGCCGATGCCATCCCCGAAGTGACGGCAGCGTCGAGCAGACGGCGACCAACTAGCGGACAACAAGCCGATTTTGTCCCTTCTTGACCCTGCACATCTCCACGCATCCGCCCTGCTGATTCGAGACCAGCAAGTATTCGCCGTCCCTCGACCAGAACTGCTCCACTGAGAACCGATCCAACGTCGGCGGGTCCATGGCGACGCGATTGCGGTCCTTGTCGATTCGCCACAGCGACAGCGGCTCCGACGTTGCATTGATCCACGCGATGAGGTGCCAGGGCTTCACCGAATCAGGCGACTTCACGCTTCCTTCGCGTGCACAATCGACCTTCTCGAGGTTCTTCAGGGGCCACCCCGGCGGGGGTTGCTGCTTCTGTCTACGACCCGACTGCGGCGTCAGGAATGCGCTTCTCGATACATCGACCGCTCCGGGCGATGGATTCTTCATCGCATAGTAGTCGTGTCTCCCGATGTCGAGTTTTCCGGGGATCCAATGCTGATCGCCGGCGTACATCAAGTCCTCGGGCTCATCCAAGACGTGGCCCTGGCAAATATTCATGTTCGCTCCGACGGCAGCGCCTAGGGTGTGCAATATCTCGTGCAGTAAACCAAAAGTGCGCTTGCCCGGATCGCCCTGCGACGTGACAAAGTCTTCATTCTTGCAGTTTGGCCCTCGTAGATAGACAGCTGCCACACGCGACTGTCCCGCCTCAGCTGGAAATGGAGCACAGCGTTCCGCCGGTAAGCTAACGGAGGGAACGCATGAGGAAAGCACGGAAACACTACACAGCCGAAGAGAAGGTCGCCATCCTGAGACGGCATCTGCTGGACAAGGAGCCGGTCTCAACACTCTGCGACGAGCTGGCGCTGCAGCCGACGGTGTTCTACCGCTGGCAGAAGGAGTTCTTTGAGAACGGAGCCGCCACCTTCCAGACCAACAACCGCAGCCGTCGTCAGCCCGAACAGGAACGCATCGCGCGGCTGGAGAAGAAGATCCAGACCAAGGATGAGGTTCTGGCCGAGTTGATGGCCGAGCACATCGCGTTAAAAAAAAGCCTTGGGGAACTCTGACCAAAACATGGACGCCGCCCGACGTGCGCGACCAGATCGTCGATTTCGTGCGGCGCTGGTCCGACAAGACCGAGATCCACGCCGGGCGTTTCATCCAGTGGCTCGGCATCGCGCCCAGCAAGTTCTACTCCTGGCGCCGGCGCTACGGCTCTCTCAACGAGCACAACGGTTGGGTTCCCCGAGATTTCTGGCTCGAAGAGTGGGAGAAGCAGGCCATCCTCGATTTTTATCGCCAGCATCCGCTGGAAGGCTACCGGCGGTTGACGTTCATGATGCTCGACGCCGACATCGTGGCGGTCAGCCCGTCGAGCGTCTGGCGGGTGTTGAGCCGGGCGGGGCTGCTGCGCAAGTGGAACGACAAAACGTCGCTGAAAGGGACGGGCTTCCAACAGCCGCTAGAGCCGCATCAACATTGGCATATCGACGTTTCCTACATCAACATCTCGGGTACGTTCTACTACCTGTGCAGCGTGCTGGATGGCTACAGCCGTTCGATTGTGCACTGGGGCTTGCGCGAGGCGATGAAGGAGGCCGACATCGAGATCATTCTCCAAGCCGCGAAGGAGAAATACCCGGATGCCAGACCGCGCCTCATCTCCGACAACGGGCCGCAGTTCCTCGCCAAGGACTTCAAGGAATTCATCCGTATCTCGGGGATGACGCACGTGAGAACGTCGCCCTATTATCCACAGTCGAACGGCAAGTTGGAGCGTTGGCACAAATCGTTGAAGAGCGAATGTATTCGGCCGGGCGTGCCGCTGACGCCGGAGGATGCGCGTCGGCTGATCCAGCGCTATGTCGAGCACTACAACACGGTGCGCTTGCACAGCGCGATCTGGTTTGTGACGCCGGAGGACCTGCTGGCAGGACGGCGGGACGAGATCCACGCCGCCCGCGACCGCAAGCTGGAGCAGGCTCGACAGCAACGGCAGCTGCGGCGTCGCCAGGCGGCTTGACTGTGGGAGTTACAATGGCGTTGCCGGGTGAAACGGAAGCGGGCTCTGCTGGGAAGCAACCCTGCCGAGGGATAGCCCGGCGGGCTCATCGAGACGATGACCACGGGCGCGGAAGTCCTCTTTCGCGCTCGTCTCCAAACCCTATCGGATCGATAGACCCTGATGCCTTGAAAATCCCCGCCCGCAGGGCGGCATCTACACTAACGCGGAGCGCTCGCTCTCCCGTTCCGGCTGAACCGGCACACGACATACCGTACGGGTTTACAGCGGTCGTCCCACAACTCTTGTCGTTTTCGCCGTCGTAGTAGACGGCGTAGAGCTTACCGCTATGGTTTAAGCCGATGCGAGCAAGCTCGGCTTCCAAGGACTCGACTGCCCTATCATTGCGGACCTTCATTTGGTCGTTAGTTTGCTGAAGTTTCAAGAAGGAGATTTCCGCCTTACCCGCGAAGGTATCAACCTGTAGACGACGACCGGAGGTTTGGGCCGCCAGCCATGACTGCATCGCTGCGATCGAATTGTGCAGTGTGCCGTTCGTATCCCAGCCGTCATAGGTTCCGTCCGAAGGTATTGCGTAGACGAAGTGAATCTGATGTTTGGCCGGATTTTCGTCAGGGCGATCGGTCGGCAGTTGAAGCTGCGCCGCGACGACAGCACATGAGGCGATTGCGAGGACGGCAACGGTCACAAGTCTCATCTCAGTCCTTCGCCTTTGGCGCCCGCAGGAGGATGGCGATCCCGAGAGTAACCTGATGATCGACGAACTCAAAACTTGGCGGCAGCGATCCGTATCTGTATTGCGCTTCGATCTTGATGCCGGTCGTCAGTTGAAACCCGAGGTCTACACTGGCCCAGTACCTGGGTAAGCGGCTCAGCGCCGGCTGATCATCGTTGTAGCCGGCCCGTTGAAACGGTTCGGGCTCCAGGGGCCATCGAAGCGTGTAGCTGCCGTCGAAACTGACCGGGTGGTCATGATCGGCCTTCCAGACCTTCGCCACCGCGACCTCGGCTTTCGGACGAAAAACTGAAGTCACCTCTTCCCCATTCGAGTCTTGCTTGACCGTGCGAGAAGTTGACTTGCCCACTTCGCCGCCGAACCCGAGCGAGTAATTCAAGGGCCTCCACCCGTAAACCCACTTCAATTCAGCGGAGCTGATTAGATTCGTGTTCTTCTCGAGGAACTCACGCTTGACGATCTCGCCATTGACAAGAACGGATTCGTTCTTGATCTCTCGCTCGAATTCGTATCCCGGTAGGTCGGCTTCGAAGACGAACCAGCTTCGACCCGTGTCTGACCAGCGGTTCTTGTAAGCGAGGCTGGCCTTCATCGAATCGGGGTCAGCGTTGCGCTGCTGGCCTGCTTCGCCTTCGAATGTAGGAGCCAAGCTCCCCTAGCGTCCAGAAGAGATGTCGAAGGGATACGAGGCCTTCGCTTTCCAGAAATACAAGGGTTTTGCATCGACGCCGGCCTGAATTCCGCCCGAGATGTCGATGTCAGCGTCCTTCTGCTCCGACGTGAACTCAAGCGGTCGAAGTCCCGAACGCTGCTCGTCATCCTTCTTGTTCGAGATAGTGATCGGACTTATCGGGTCGACCGTGGAGCTTGGTTCCGGATGAAAGATGATGGTGAGCTCTCCGTCTATTAACTCTTTCGGGTGCGGGATCATGAAGCTCCCCAGGGCATCGATCTTGAAGAAGACCGTTCGGGTTTGGTTTTTGACGGTCAGGGACTCGAAGCCCACGCCATCACCACGGAAGTAGACCTTCCAGCTGGAAGCCTGACGAACCGCTTCCCTCACCTTGTCAAAGTCTTCGTTATTGCCGGTGACATTGACGAAAAACGACGACAATTCGGGATCCCATTCAGCGCGCTCGAACCCGACGTCAGCGCGGACTGCCGACGCGACCAGAATTGACCAAACCGCTGCTCTTCTAACGAATTGCGCAAGCATAGAGCTTGTCCCCCACCGTCATAACGGTCGTATCGGCGTCGCTGTCTACACAGTTACGATTGGGGACCGGGTGCCCCAGTGCGGCGGCGCGATCGCAGCAGCGGTCTCTGTAGATCAGCCTGACTTCCTCCATGTGCATGGCGATCTTGCTGCCACCGAGTTTGTCGTCCAAGGTCGCGCCGGCCACGCCAGTCTCTTCCAGTGCAATGAGGCGAGTAACGTCGGTGTTCCATCCTTGTCCGAGCAATGAATCGGCAGCCTCGTCGGCTAGCGGATCTCCCAGGCCGGTGAGATTTTGCAGCAGCTTTCGATGTTGAGTGCAGTACCGTGAGTCCGACCTCGCGTTCCGACTACATCGAACTCCAGCCTGGGTTTTCATTTGGCACTTTGTCATTGCGTCCTCCGCTCGACCCAGCCAAGTGTGCTGTCTTACTCTTATTAAGTCTCGCATAATATTATGACACTTTTGGGTTCGCGGGAGCATCTATATAGGTAGGGGCAACCCAAGAGGTGTGAAGCGGGATTTCCAGGCGATCGAGAAGCGCCGTTTCGAAGCGATGCGGCTGCTCGACCAAGGACACAAGCAGTCCGAGACGGCGCGGCGGCTCAAAGTCGCTCGTCCAACCGTCAGTGAATGGCGGCGGCAATACCTCGGGCAGGGTGCGGCCGGGCTGCGCCGGACGCAAGCCGCTGCTCGACGCCGCGCCGCGCCAACGCCTGACGTCGCTGTTGCTCGAAGGCCCCGAAGCTCACCGCTTCCCGACGCCCTTGTGGACCTGCCCGCGGGTGGCTCGCCTGATCGCCGACGAGTTCGGGGTCGCATACCACGAAGGCCACGTCTGGAAGATCCTGCGGGCACTCGAGTGGAGCCCGCAACGCCCGGTCGGAAAGGCGCGCGAGCGCAACGAAGAGCGGATCCGCGCCTGCAGGCGCAAGACCTGGCCCGCCACAAAAAAAAAGCCCACAACGAAGGCCGCACGCTCGTCTTCATCGACGAAAGCGGATGGAGTCAGAAGCCGCATCGTTGCCGCACCTGGGCGCCGCGCGGCCAGACGCCGGTGCTGCAGTTCAACTTCAACGGGGAGAAACTGTCCGTCTCGGCAGGGCTAACGCTGCGCAACTTCTACTGCCGGCTGTATCCCGGCGCGATCGGCGAACTCGAAGTGATCGACTTTCTCAAGGCGTGGGTACGTCCTATCGATCGCCCGCTGCTGATCTTCTGGGACCGGCTGTCGGCGCACCGCAGCCGCCTGGTGCAAGAGTTCATCGAACTCTCCGCCGGGCACATCGCAACGGAGTCCTTGCCGCCCTATGCGCCGGAGTTGAATCCGGTGGAATACATCTGGGCCTACTGGAAGCAGCACGAGCTGCCGAACGTCTGCCCCAAGGACTACGGGGAGCTGAGCGAGCGCGCTCGCAAAGCGCTGCGCCGCATGCGCCGCAAACCGCGCTTGATCACGGCCTTCTGGAAGCAGTCCTCTCTTTGTTTTGATTGACGGTATATTATGCGGGACTCAATAATAGCGGACTACCGACGGGTAGGGGGACATCCATGATAGGTATCTGTCAAGGATGGACGCAGTCATCCGAATCCTCCCGTCAGCGGGGGCGTTGTCTTCAGCAGTGACGCTTCGCAGCCCGAGCGTTTTTGCGAATCAAGTCGCAAGGTCAACGAGTCACGTGACCAGACATCCATGTGCGCGCATCGGGTCGCCCCACCGTACCGGCCGGGGGACCGTCGCGGAAGATTCAGTTTGGGTTTTCAGGCCCGCCGGCCTCGAAACAGAGATACGGACGCATCAGAAATTTCCCAGGAAACTCCCAGCAAACTCCTTCGCGTAGTCCCCAACAGGCGAGGACCGGCGGGCCGCTCGTGACACCGCACAGCGTCGATGAAACTCTTCGTTTCTCCTTTTAACAGAAAAAAAGCAAATTCTCCTCGTTACGCCTCGGCCGCAACCCGCGGCACGAACGCGCGGCCACTGGTGTCCACGGCCCGCAGATACGCCACCAACTTGCGCGCCACGGCCAACGTCGCGCGATTGCGAGACCCGCGCGTCAACTCCCGCTCATGGACGTCGTGCAGTTGCGGGTTCCAGCGCGGCGCGAGTTTCGCCGCCTCGATCAGCACCCGCTGCAAATGCTTGTTGCGCTGCTTCGACATCCATGATAGGTATCTGTCAAGGATGGACGCAGTCATCCGAATCCTCCCGTCAGCGGGGGCGTTGTCTTCAGCAGTGACGCTTCGCAGCCCGAGCGTTTTTGCGAATCAAGTCGCAAGGTCAACGAGTCACGTGACCAGACATCTATGTGCGCGCATCGGGTCGCCCCACCGTACCGGCCGGGGGTCGCGGAAGATTCAGTTTGGGTTTTCAGGCCCGTCGGCCTCGAAACAGAGATACGGACGCATCAGAAATTTCCCAGGAAACTCCCAGCAAACTCCTTCGCGTAGTCCCCAACAGGCGAGGACCGGCGGGCCGCTCGTGACACCGCACAGCGTCGATGAAACTCTTCGTTTCTCCTTTTAACAGAAAAAAAGCAAATTCTCCTCGTTACGCCTCGGCCGCAACCCGCGGCACGAACGCGCGGCCACTGGTGTCCACGGCCCGCAGATACGCCACCAACTTGCGCGCCACGGCCAACGTCGCGCGATTGCGAGACCCGCGCGTCAACTCCCGCTCATGGACGTCGTGCAGTTGCGGGTTCCAGCGCGGCGCGAGTTTCGCCGCCTCGATCAGCACCCGCTGCAAATGCTTGTTGCGCTGCTTCGACATCCATGATAGGTATCTGTCAAGGATGGACGCAGTCATCCGAATCCTCCCGTCAGCGGGGGCGTTGTCTTCAGCAGTGACGCTTCGCAGCCCGAGCGTTTTTGCGAATCAAGTCGCAAGGTCAACGAGTCACGTGACCAGACATCTATGTGCGCGCATCGGGTCGCCCCACCGTACCGGCCGGGGGACCGTCGCGGAAGATTCAGTTTGGGTTTTCAGGCCCGTCGGCCTCGAAACAGAGATACGGACGCATCAGAAATTTCCCAGGAAACTCCCAGCAAACTCCTTCGCGTAGTCCCCAACAGGCGAGGACCGGCGGGCCGCTCGTGACACCGCACAGCGTCGATGAAACTCTTCGTTTCTCCTTTTAACAGAAAAAAAGCAAATTATCCTCGTTACGCCTCGGCCGCAACCCGCGGCACGAACGCGCGGCCACTGGTGTCCACGGCCCGCAGATACGCCACCAACTTGCGCGCCACGGCCAACGTCGCGCGATTGCGAGACCCGCGCGTCAACTCCCGCTCATGGACGTCGTGCAGTTGCGGGTTCCAGCGCGGCGCGAGTTTCGCCGCCTCGATCAGCACCCGCTGCAAATGCTTGTTGCGCTGCTTCGACAGCGGTCCCCGCTGCGTCTTGCCGGCCGACTCGCGCTGTGCCGAACACAACCCACAGTAACTCACCGCCTGGCCCAGCGAACCGAAGCGCTCGGGCTCGACGGTCTCCAGCGCCCAGGTCAACGCCGTCACCTCCCCCACGCCGCGAATCGACTGCAGCAACTCGACGCGTTCCCGCAACAGCGGATGGCGCCGCAATCCGCGCAGTAACTCCTGCTGCAAACGATCGAACATTTCCAGGCTGCCGCGGGTGATGGCGAGCAGCTCGATCACCGACTCGGGCGTGTCGCTCAGGCTGTCGAGATAGGAGTAGAAATAGTTGCGCCCGTGCAGCCGCCGGGCATCGTAGGGTTCGCCCACTTCCATCAGTAGCCCGCTGATTTTGTTCTTCATGCGGACGGCTTCGCCCAGCAGCAGATTGCGATAGCGCAGCACGCGCCGCAACTCGCGCAGGGCAGGCGGCGCCACGTAGCAGCGCGGCAGCAGGTTGCAGCGCAGCAGGTCACTGATCTTGGTGGCGTCGAGACGGTCGTTCTTCTTCTTGGCGCAGGCGATGGCCTTGAGCATGGCCGGGTGTGCGACTTGCAGTTCCTGGGCGAAGGGCTGGAGGTGATCGTAAATCCAGCCGGTAAACAGGGTGGCTTCGAGCGCGCCCACCCAAGGGCGCTCGAGGGCTGACGCCCAAGCGGTCAGGGCGGCGCGAGTGGCCGCGACCTGACCGCGCTGGACGATCGTTCCGTCCCCGGTTTTGATGCAGAAGCTGATGCTTTTCTTATGGACATCGAGTCCGATGTAGTAGGGTTCTGGCATGGAATCCTCCTGGGATTGGCTCTGAGCCGACCGCGTGGCCGCTCTCAGCATTTTGCCCCCGGGAGGATTCCTCTTTGCCACTACCTATGCATTGAAACAGGGGTGCCGAAAAAAGCAGCGATGAGTCTCAGGCTAGCGGCATCAGCAATAGAATCTACCAAGCCTCGTCCGTACCATCGCTGACCTAGATTTTAGCTTGGGCGAGTCGCAACTGCCTCCGCGGGCATCCCTATGAGGCGACGGTCTCGCTGAAAGCTACCGGCCACTCCGACAATAAGAAGCAACCCCGACGCGATGGCCGCGACCACCGCCCAGCCCATCAGGGTTTCGATCCCAACCGATTCTTTCCATCGACCTGCCAGCAAGATCCCGGCTCCGCCCGACCAGCCGCCCACCATGTTCAAGAAGCCTCCCCCAAAGCCGTAGTTCCGCTCCGCGATCACGTCATAACAGGCAGGGAAGAAGTTTGCCATGAGCACACCGGACAGAAAGCCGAACGCGGCCGATGCCAGCTTGAGATCATCCAGCGAATCAACCGCCAGTGTCAGGTAGGCAAACGGAGTTGACACGATGAGGCCGATCCCCACGAGATAGAAACGCGCCGCCGCCACGCGCCGGACCAGCCGATCCGCCAGCCAGCCACCGGTCACGACCCCCAGCCCGTAACTCACCTGCAGATAGAGCGTTGCAGCCAACCCGCTCTCCGCCATCGAAACGCGATACTTCTCATAGATAAACGTGGGGAGCCAACCGTAGATCATCCAAAGGACGAGGCAGAAGGCAAAGAAGGCCACCATAAGGGCCCAGTAGGAGTAACTTCGAAAGACATCGGCCGGAGAAGCTTTGACCGCATCTTGTTGCGTCTCGATCCTCGGAAGCTTGCGGAGGTAGGCTCACAGCCCGGGCGCGTAGAGGAGACCGGCAGCGGCCAGGACAATGAACCCCAGGCGCCAGCCAAAGTTGTCGGCCATCCAGCCGCCATACCAACCCCCTAGAACAATCCCGAATGCTGGGTATCCACTTGACTCAGGTGACCCCAAGATGTAGTGTAGGGCTTGGTGGAGGATTACCCGCGCGACCAACTCGAATTCGAGTCTCACTTTGCGAGCGAGGAGGCTTGCCGCGACTATCTGTTCGCCTTGCGCTGGCCAGAGGGTTTCCGCTGTCCAAGGTGTGGGCATGAGCGCGCTTGGCCGGTGCGCAAAGTGTGGTTCGAATGCGCTCGCTGCGGGCGGCAAACCTCCGTCACCGCCGGCACGATCTTTCAAGACACACGCAAGCCGCTGCGGCTGTGGTTCCGGGCGATGTGGACCATCACCACGCAGAAGAATGGGGCCAGCGCCCTGGGTCTACAGCGCGTTCTGGGACTGGGCAGTTACCAAACCGCCTGGCCTTGGATGCACAAGCTGAGGCGAGCGATGGTGCGCCCGGGGCGGGAGCGATTGACGGGCCTCGTCGAGGTCGATGAGACCTACTGGGGCGCTGAAGAAGAAGGGGTAATCGGCCGGCAGACCGAGCGTAAAGCGTTGATTGCAGTCGCCGCGGAAGAGAGAGGCGCCGGGCTGGGGCGCATCCGCATGCAGCGCGTTCAGAACGCCTCGGCGGCCAGTTTGATGCCCTTCGTCGAGGAGTCGGTCGAGCCGGGCAGCGTGGTTGTTACCGACAACTGGTCGGGCTACGATCCGCTCAAGAAGAAGGACTACCAGCGTCGTATCATCTCGATTAACAACCGCCGCGAGCAGGCCTCGCAGCTACTGCCGAGGGTGCACTTGGCGATCTCGCTACTCAAGCGCTGGATGCTGGGCACGCATCAGGGGGCGGTCAGCCACGAGCATCTGGACTACTATCTCGACGAGTTCGTGTTCCGCTTCAATCGGCGCAGATCACGCAGTCGGGGCAAGCTCTTCTACCGCCTTGTGCAGCAGGCCATGGCGGTGGAGCCGACGCCGTACCGCTCGATCGTCGCCGATTGGGACGCTAAGACGCTGTGAGCCCAACTACAAGACGTTGGGGTCACCTGAGTCAAGTGGATACCCGGCTCCCGAATAACTGTCGGTCCCGTGAAGCGAGAAGGCTTTCGAACGGTTGGCCACCGGATGGATCGCGACAATCAGCGCGTACGCGGCCGGTACATACAATGCCGCGGTGATCCCGACCGCGACGCGCGAGAACAAGAACATGCCGACAGAACCACTGAGGCCGCTCGCCAGGGTGGCTACGCTGAACAGGACCAGACTCACAACGACAAGATGCTCTCTGCGGATGACGTCCGCGAGGCGTCCGACTAGGGGTTGGCAAAGCGCGTATGACCAAAGGAAGAGAGACCCAATCAGGCCGAGTTGCGCGCTGGTGAATCCCAAGTCCGCTTCGAGCGCCGGGAAGATGGGAAAGACGACGCTTCGATCGGTGTAGTTGATCAGGAAAGCGATCCAGAGCAGGCCGACAGTAACCCATGCATAGCTAGGGGCTTTAGGAGTGTTAGAGACTGCCTCTGATGAATGCGGGATCATGTCTTGTCTGGCTGGACTACCGAATCGGCTCGGCCGCAATCGCGCCCAGCGGAACGTCCATCAAATCCTCGCCGAAGATGATGTTGCCGTCGAAGATCTCCGCCGCTTCGTGAAGCACACGCTCCCGGATGCCCGGCTGCTCCAACTGCTCGGTGATATGCACGAGAACAAGCGTCTTCACCTCGGCGTCGCAAGCAGTCCGGGCGGCGTCCAGATGGCCCGAGCACGAACTGATCAGCCGCGGGTCCGTCACGACCCCGTTACGCATGTGGCACATGTGGAGCAGGACCTCAGCGTCCGCGGCCAGTTGAACAAGACCATCGGAGGGCGCCGTGTCGCCGCTGAAGACGATCGAGGTCTCGGGCGTGTTCAACCGATACGCCAAGCAGTTCAGATGCGGCTGAACGTGCTCGACCTCAGTTACTTCGACGTGGAACCCCTCGCGTTCAACAAACGACTCATCGTCCACCTCAGTGACCTTCGGCTGCGGACGCTTTCTCGGTAGAACGCCGCCACGCGATTCAAACATTGCATGGCTGCACGGGTGCAGGGTCCGCGCCGCGAGATCCGGCCCGAACACGCCATCTTCCCCGAACAGCAGATCCGTCATCCGCGCCGTCGGTGGCGGCCCCACCACATCCAACTCGGGAATCTTCCCGTTGCCCTGGTCCCAGCGGTTGAGCACCAGGTAGCCGTAGTCGACGCAGTGGTCGTAGTGTAGGTGCGTGAGGAAGAGCCGCGTGATCTCCGTCGGAGAGACCCCTTTGCGCAACAGCCGCCGCACGGATCCGGGCCCACAATCAAACAGCAAGGCTTCGTTGCCGAAACGCACCAGGTAGCTGGACCCAGCCCGGTGCGTGAGTGGCGCGGGAGTCCCCGTACCCAACAGAGTGAGAGAAATCGACATGGCTGGATGTTAGTGTATCCGTACCATTGCTCGTCCACCACCGACCCAAATCCGTAGGCAACGATTCTGTCGAATCGCTTGGCGCCCAAGCCCGCGGCGATCTCGCCATCGAAGCTTCCGAGCCACGGACGGAAGTCCGTGGTTGCCGCTCATTGCAACGGACCAACCCACGGGTCCGAGCCAGGGCGAAGTTCTCACACCAACGGCACATTGAGCCGCCCGAACCCATTCTGCTACTCTCGTTTTACCTTTTTCTGGACGTCGATCGGGGGAACTGCAATGAACAACAGAATGATTCGGAGCGGGTTGAGCTTCGTGGCTCTCGTCGTCCTAATGAGTGGGAGCCTCCGGGCTCACAGCGAGGGGTCGAGTGGCGTTGAGAACTTTGCGGCGCTCGTGGGCAGCCAATACCGTATTCACGCCAACATCACCTACAAGGTCGCCAACGGCTACGAGGCCAAGTTAGATGTGTACGAGCCCCGCGACACCGACGAACCTCGCGCGACGGTGATCTACATCCACGGCGGCGGTTGGACCGGTGGTACCAAAGAGGCCGTCGCCCTGCGGCTGCTGCCCTATCTCCAGATGGGCCTGGCGGTGGTCAACGTCGAGTACCGGTTGGCCCGCGTCTCGTTGGCCCCTGCCGCGGTCGAAGACTGCCGCTGCGCTTTGCGCTGGGTGATCCGCAATGCCGACCAATACAAGTTCGATACGTCGAAGCTCGCGGTCACCGGTGGATCGGCCGGCGGTCATCTGTCGCTAATGACCGGCATCCTCGACCCGGCCTCGGGACTCGACGATTCGTGCCCAGGTGACGAGCAACTCAAGGTCGCGGCTGTGGTCAACTATTACGGCATCACCGACGTCGTGGACATCCTCGACGGCCCCCACCAGCAGCGTTACGCCGTCACCTGGCTGGGTGGCATGCCGAACCGCGAGGCAGTGGCGCGCCGTGCGTCCCCGCTGACCTACGTGCGCCCGGGGCTGCCGCCGATCCTCACCATCCACGGCGACGCGGACACCGTCGTGCCCTACGTCCACGCCACGCGGATGCATAAGGCTCTCGATAAGAAAAACGTGCCGAACGAGTTACTGACGATCCCGGGCGGTAAGCACGGCGGTTTCAACAGCGAAGAGACGCTCAAGATCGACCACACGATCCGCGCCTTTCTCAAGAAGCACGGCATTCTCTAACCACCTCTGGAGGTGAACAATGAAGCGCGCCAAAAGTGATTCGACAACCCTGTCCCGCCGGGACGTTTTCCAAGCCGGCACCTTCATAGCCGCCTCGAGTTTCCTAGGCTCGACCGCCTCGGCGGCGGCTCGGCTGCCGACGCGCGGCAAGGGGCCGAACGTCTATGAACGCATTGGCGTCAACCCCTTCATCAACTGCACCTCGACGCGCACGATGAACGGAGGCTCGGCAGCCCTGCCCGAAGTGGCTGAGGCCGTCTACGAGGCCTCCTTCTACCACGTGAACATGCAGGAGTTGCTGCGCAAGGCCTGCCCGCGCGTCGCCGAGCTGCTCGAAGTCCCCGGGGCCATGATCAGTTCCGGCGCCGCCGGCGCACTCACGATCGGCACCCTCGCCTGCATGGCGGGCGGTGACATCGAGACGCTCCAACAGTTGCCCAACACCGAGGGCATCCAAGACGAAGTGGTCACGCCGCGCTGGTCGCGCTCCATCTACGATCACGCCATACGCATGACCGGCGCCAAGATGGTCAACATCGAGATGCCCGAAGACCTCGAAAGGGCCTTCGGACCGCAGACCTTCATGGCCTTCGCCGGCCGGCAGATCCAAGACTCCAAGAGCAAGATTCCGCTCGAAGCCTTCGTCGAGGCTGCCCACGACCACGGCGTGCCTGTGATGATCGACGCGGCGGCGGAGCTGCCTCTGATCCCCGACCCATTCCTCTCACGCGGGGCCGACTTGGTGGTCTACAGCGGCGGCAAGAGCCTCAAGGGACCCCAGACCGCCGGCTTGCTGCTCGGCCGCAAAGACCTCACCGACGCCGCCTACGTCGCCAGTGCGCCCCATCACACCTACGCGCGCCCGATCAAGGTCAGCAAGGAGGAGATCGTGGGCCTGGTGGCGGCCGTCGAAGCGCTGGTGACGACGCGCGACGTGCAGGCCGAGTACGCCGAGTTCAAGCGCTGGTTCAAGCACATCATCGGACGAGTTACGGCTGTCCCGGGCGTTGAGGCGGCGATCATCGACTCACCTCGGCCGGGCTACTATCCGACGATGAGTGTCGAGTGGGACCAGCAGAAGATCGGCCTCGTCGCGCGTGAAGTTGGCGAGCAGTTGCTCCATGGCGAGCCCCGCATCATGACCCACGCCTTCCCGAAAGAGCTCGACCCAACCAGCGCCGAGGGCAACAACTTCGTCATCCGTCCCATGGCCATGTATCCCGGCGACTACAAGGTCGTCGCCGAGCGTTTGTACGAGGTCTTCAAGAGCGCGCCCGGCCCCAAGCCCGAACCGACGCTTCGGCCCCCCGCCGGCAGTCTCGACGGGCACTGGGAAGTCGACATCACCTTCATCGCCAAGCGGGCCCGCCACACCCTGTACCTGCAAGTGAAGGGCAATGAGATCCATGGACTTCATCGCGGCCGCATCACCCAAGGTAAGGTCAAGGGCGAGATCGACGGCGATCAGGTCTACTTCGAGAGCCGCGGCAAGTACGAAGCGGCCAACATGCGCTACTTCTTCAAGGGCAAGCTGCGCGGCGACGAGATGGGCGGCGAGTTAGGCCTGGGAGAGTACGGCAAGGCCACCTGGCAGGCCAAGCGGCTCGGCTGACATTTCACGACGCCACCCATTGCAATTCGGCCTGCAAGGGCATAGGCCCCGTTGCGGCTGCCATAACCCAATGCCCAGCCCACAAATCAAGCGCGTCCCACAGATCAAGCGTGTGTACGACCCGCCCGCATCCGGTGACGGTTTTCGCATCCTGATCGACGCATTGTGGCCTCGAGGCCTGCGCAAAGACCAGGCCAAGGTCGACCTGTGGCTTAAGGCAATCGCCCCCAGCGGAGAACTGCGAAAGTGGTTCTCCCACGATCCGGCACGCTGGGAGGAGTTCCGCCGCCGCTATGTCGCCGAGCTGGACCACAACGCCGAGGTCGTGGCCGAGTTGCGCACCCACATCGCCGGCGGGACGGTCACGCTGCTCTACGCCGCGAAGGAGACGCGCTACAACAACGCCGTCTGCCTGGCGGAGTATCTAGAGCAGACGTCGTGACCTCGTTACGCTCAAACGTGTAATCTTTTCCCTACTATGTCAATGTAACGCGGATCTCGCAGTGAAAAGACCCGTCGAGAGGAAGAACGGTTTGCTTTGGCGCAAGCACGGCGGCGCCGTTTCCGTCCGGCTTTGGGCGTGCCTGATCGCCGTCCTGGTGGTAGCGGCACCCTTGCGGGCGGAGCAAGAGTGGGTTCGTGTCGCAACGCCCAACTTCGAGCTGTACACCAGCGCCGGAGAGAAGCGCGCCCGCAAAACCATCCTGTACTTCGAAACCATCCGCAGCTTTTTCCTTCAAGTCTTCAAGAGCAAGCAGAGGCCGCAACTCCCGGTTCGCATCATCGGTTTTCGTTCCAAGAAGGAGTACGAGCCGTTCAAGCCAAATGAGTTCGCATCGGCCTACTATGTGCCATCCCGCAAGCGCGACTACATCGTGATGAGCAGCCTCTCCTCCGACAGGCATATGACCGCTGTCCACGAGTACATCCACCTGCTGGTTCGGCACTCCGGCGTGGACCTTCCGCCCTGGCTCAACGAAGGGTTTGCCATGCTGTACGCGACCCTTGAGCCGGTCGGCAAGAAAGCACAAGTCGGCGCCTTTCATCCGGGCTACCAGCAGACTCTGCTGGACAACAAATGGCTCGACATCGCGACGCTGACTTCCGTAGACCACGACTCGCCGCATTACAACGAGAAAAAGCGTGCCGGCGTTTTCTACGCGGAGAGCTTGGCGTTGGTTCACATGCTTTCGCTCTCGGAGCGATACCCGCGGGAGGAGTTTCCCAAGCTTATCGGCGGCCTCGTGGGTGGTAACCCGGCGGATGCGGCGTTCCAAGAGATCTATGGCAAGTCGTTGGAGCAGGTCTACAAAGACCTCCGCGCCTACATGCGCAGAGGGCGTTTCTTCGGGGTCCTGTACGACATCAAACTTGCGAAGGCGGCGGAAGAGCCCGAGGTTCGGGCGGCGACACCGTTCGAAGCGGGGCTCGTACAGGCAGACCTGCTGTCTTCGATGCGCGGCAGGCGAGAGCAGGCCAAGCAGGAGTATCTCGACCTGGCCGCCAAGCACCCCGATCGCTGGGAAGTGGAAGAGGGGCTAGGCTACCTAGCCCGAAAGGACGGCAACAACGAAGAAGCGCTCCGCCATCTGGGCCTCGCCGTCGAACTCGGCAGCACCAATCCCGAAACGCACTGGGCCTACGGCTACGCGTTGCAGAACAACGGCGCGTCGAACGCCGAGGTCATTGCCGCACTCGAAGGGGCCGTGCGCCTGAAGCCGGACTACAAAGAAGTGCGCCTCCAACTCGGTTACCGGCAGATGCAGGAGGCAAACTACGTTCAGGCGCTGCGGCATTTCAACTCGGTCGGGAATCTCAAAAAGGAAGAGGCCTTCCCAATGTTTCACGCGGCGTCCGTTGCCTATTTGCACGTCGGAAAGCCGGAGGAAGCCCGCAAGTCAGCCAAGCGAGCCCAAGAGTACGCCGAGACCCCCAGCGAACGGGCGCAGTCCCAAGAGGTGATCGATCTGGTGGACAGCGGGGCGCGGCCCGGCCAGGTACGTGTCGCCGAGGCGCGTGCTTTCGTGAACGAAGAGGTGACGGGTCAGGCCGCAACGCCTCGTATCCGGAGGCGATCCAGGGACGAACCCGATGCCGAGGCCTCGGCGGAGGATTCCGCGACAAGCTCGGTGCCCACCGAACCGAAACCCAACCCGCTATGGCTCAAAGTCGAGGGGACTTTCGAGCAGATGGAGTGCCTCGGCGGCACGGCCCGCGTTCACCTGATCGCTCAGGGTCAACCCATGATTTTGGCGATTCTCGACCCGTCGATCGTCGACATCAATGGTGCCGAAGGCGCTTCGGTCGATCTCGTCTGCGGCCCTCAAGATCCGCGGCCGCTGGCGGTGGAATACGAGCGGCAAGAGGGTTTGCCGGCCGGCGTAGCCGGCGTCGTGCGAACGATGGAGTTCCGGTAAGGAGCACCACAGCCCACTTGCAGTCCTGCGTGACTCACTTGTAGAACTCGTCGAGAACCTCGTCGGGCAGCGGGTCGTTGAAGTCGTCCGGCACGACGAAATCTCCCTTAGCCGACCCAGGCACCCTTGGTTTCGAAACTTTCCTGAGCTGCACCAGCTTCGCGATGGGCTTGCCTGCTTTTGCGATCACCACTTCCTCGCCCAGAGCGACTCGGGCCAGTAGCTTCGACAAGTGGGTCTTGGCTTCGTGGATGTTCACCTGCACATCTTCAGGATGGACCAAGTCGATGATCAAGTCCACCTGAAACACGGACTACGAAAGCCGACAAGCACCGTGAGAGCAGCTCGGCTACGACGCCATCTCGCCCGTCCAGCCCGGGCGGCCACCGCAGCGGTTGCAGCGCACCTGGCTGAAGATCGTGTCCCAGTCGCCGTCGGTCGCGGCGTAGTCGAGCAGGCAGCGCAGGGCTTTGTCGGCGTCGGGCAGGTTGTATTTCTCCGCCGCCGCATTCAGCATTTGCAGCAAGTCGTCTTGGACCTCAACGGTAACGGTTTTCTTGACACCCGCCATCGGTTCACTCTCCCCTGATGAAGTTGCGTTGAAACCTAGAAAGTACCATGAAGCGCCGCGGCCCTCGTAACCTGCCTCCGTCCCAGGCCCGCCGGGACCCGCCGTTCCGAGCCGCGGACAGAAGTCCGCGGTCCCAACCTCCAACCACGCAGCCCCCGCTTTGGCGCAGCACCCTCGACCCGCCATTCAGAGCCGCGGCCGTAAGGCTGCGTTGATCAATCACTCACGACCGTGCAGGCCTCTATATGCCACATCAGGTCCCGCCGAACCCTCTGATAGACTGAACTCCACGTGTCCGAAACAGCCCATTCGCAGGCATTTGGCGCCCGTCCCAACCCGGTCCCGGCACCCCTGCGGAGCCTAGCCGACTTGGCCGACGACCCCGCCGTGCAGGCCGGATTGGCTTTCTTCGCACGCGAAAAATGCTGGATCAACGAGCAACACCTCGAGGTGTGCCGCGTCCCAGCGCCGACCTTTCGCGAGCAGCAGCGCGCCGATTACCTAGTGGCCGCCTTCCGCGAGATCGGCCAACTGGCCCGCATCGACGAGGCCGGCAACGTGGTCGCGCCGATCACCTTAGCCGGGGACGCCTCCTTCCTCGCCGTCAGTGCGCATATGGATACCGTGCTCGCGCCGCGCGAACAGGGCGACATTCACTTGCGGCCCGACGGTACGTTCGAGGGGCCGGGCGTCACCGACAACGGATCCGGCCTGGTGGCGCTGCTGGCCTTGGCGCGTGTACTCGAGCCGGGACGGCTGCCGCCTGATCTTCGCCGCAACATCCTGCTCGTCGCCAACGTGGCCGAGGAGGGGGAAGGCAACCTGCACGGCATGCACTACCTCTGCCGGCACTCACCCTTTCACTCGATGATCGAAGGCTACCTGGTGCTCGACGGCGCGTCCACCGGACACATCACCGCCGAGGCCCTTGGCAGCCGGCGCTTCGAGATCGTCATCGAGGGCTCCGGCGGACACAGTTGGAACGACTTCGGCCGCGCCAACCCCGTGCACGCGCTGGGCCGCGCCGTGGCCTCTCTCGCCGACATGCAGTTGCCGCAGTCGCCCCGCACGACCCTCAGCGTGGGCGTGATCGAGGGCGGATCGGGGGTCAATTCCATTGCGCCGGTTGCGCGCGCCAAGGTCGACATCCGCTCGCGCAGCAACGCCTCCATGCAGACGGTGGTCGAGACGATGCAGCGGCTGGTGACGCGCGCCGTCGAGATCGAAAACCGTGGCGCCACCGATCGGCTGTCGGGCTACAAGATCCGCGAGATCGGTTTCCGGCCGGCCGCGGCGGCGATCGAGCCCAACCCGTTAGTCGAGTGCCTGCGGCGCGTCGACGCTTTCCTGGGCATTCAATCGCGTCTCGACTGCGCCTCGACCGACGCGAACGTCCCGTTGTCGCTGGGCCGCCCGGCCGTAGCCATCGGCGCCGGTGGACGGGGCGGCGGCGCGCACTCGCCTTCTGAATGGTACTCGCCCGAGGGCCGCGAGTTGGGCCTGCAGCGGATTTTCCTGGCGATCTGCTCGCTGATCACCCGCCCGTAACGTATCGCCAACTAGCCAAGGACTGCGCCTTGATCTCCGGAGCGATGAAGCTTTGTAGGGGCAGACCCCCGCGCCCGCCCGCCGGCCGCGTGGCGTTGAAACCCATTACAAATGCCGACGAATCCCTTATAATCGAGCCGTACCCGGTTAGGCGACACTCACCGAACCGGCTAGCAGGAGGTTGATCATGCCGCGCCGCAATCCCCGAGCAGAAACTCCGCTGCTGTTTCCACGCCGAAAACTACTCGAGTTGACCGGCCTCGGCTTCGGTAGCCTGGCGCTGGCCGGGCTGATGGAGTCAGAAGCGGTCCGGGCCGCCACGCCGATCTACAACGACCTCAAGCCGCGCGAAGGCCACTTCCCGGCGCGGGCGAAAGCCGTCATCCAGTTTTGCCAGAACGGCGGCCCCAGCCAGATGGATCTTTTCGATCCCAAGCCTGAGCTGACCAAGCGCGCCGGGCAGCCCCACCCCGACGGCGTCGAGATCCACCAACCCAACAACGACAACATCCTGCTGCCGAGCCCGTTCGAGTTCCGCCAACACGGGGAATCCGGAATGACGCTGGCGGACATCCTGCCACACCAGGCTACGCAGGTCGATGAGATGTGCCTCATCCGCTCGATGTACACCGAGCACAATAACCACCCTGAAGGCCTGCACATGCTGCAGACCTGCAACATCTTCCCCGGGCGGCCCGTGATGGGTGCGTGGATCACCTACGCGCTGGGGAGCGAGAACAAGAACCTGCCGGCCTACGTGGTTCTGCGCGACCCCGAAGGCTACAGCGTGAGCGGCAAGCTCGTCTGGTCGAGCGGCTTCCTGCCGGCGCTCTACCAAGGGGTCGAGTTCAGCTCGACGGGCACGCCCGTGCATCATCTCAGCCCTATGGAGCCCCGGCCTCCCGGCGTGCAGCGAGAGAGCTTGGACTTCCTCGCGAAACTAAACGCCGAGCATCTGCGCAACCACCCTGGGGAATCCGAGCTCGAAGCGCGCATCCAGAATTACGAGCTGGCGGCCGGGATGCAATTGGCCGCGACCGATGTGCTGGACCTGTCGAAGGAGTCCGAAGCGACTCGCAAGGCGTATGGTCTCGACGACGAGCTCATGGCGAGCTATGGCATGCGCTGCTTGATGGCGCGGCGACTGGTCGAGGCCGGCGTGCGCTTCGTGCAAATCTTCCCTGGCGCGGGACAGATCTGGGACCACCACAGCAAACTCGCCACAGGACTCCCGAAAGTCTGTGCCAAAACAGACCAGCCCACCGTCGCCTTGCTCAAGGACCTCAAGTCCCGCGGCCTGCTCGACAGCACCATCGTCATGTGGGCTGGCGAGTTCGGTCGCCTGCCGACGACGCAGAACGACGACGGCCGCGACCACAACCGCCATGCCTTCAGCCTCTGGATGGCCGGCGGCGGATTCAAAAAAGGCCTCACCTACGGCGAGACCGACGATTTCGGCTACAAAGCGACCGCCAATCGAGTCAGCGTGCCGAACCTGCAAGCCACCATCTTCCGTCAGTTGGGGATCGACCACAAGCGCCTAACCTTCCTTCACCAAGGCCGCGAACAGACGCCCACCGATGCCACGGTCACCGGCGCGGAGGTCGTGGAAGAGCTGATCGAGACATAGCAGCCCACCGATGCCACGACTCTGCACCCTGCTGATCGGCCTGTCCTGCTTGGTCGGGACGGCTACCGCGCAAGCCCCCCGCTTCGAGCGCGATGTCTTGCCGATTGTCACCGCCAAGTGCCTGAGCTGCCACGGCGACAACTCGATGGTCGGCCTTGACCTGCGAACGGCTGCCTCGATCTCAAACGGCAGCCACAATGGACCAGTATTGGTCAAGGGTTCGCCCGAGAAAAGCCTCCTGTGGAAGAAAATCTCCAGCCGCATGATGCCGCCGGAGGCGTTCAAGCGGCCGCTGACCGAGGCCGAGATTGAAACCATCCGCCTGTGGATCGAAGGCGGGGCGCCGTCCGACGTTAAGGAAGAGATCGTTCTCTCGGAGCAGCAGATCGCGAAGTTTCAAGACGAGGCGCTGCCCGTCTTCAAAGCACGCTGCGTCGCGTGTCACACCGGCGAGCAACCGATGGGCGGGCTCGACTTGAACACGCTGGCGTCGCTGCTCAAAGGCAGCAGCAACGGGCCGGTGATCGTCGAGGGTTCAGCCGACGCCAGCATCCTGATCCGCAAGGTTGTCGCCAAGGCTATGCCTCCCCCCGGCACCGGGCCGCCGCTCGATGATCAAGAAATCGAGCAGCTGCGCCTCTGGGTCGACACGTCAACGTTCAACGTCCGCACGGACCGCGCCGGGGCCGAGCGCCAGACCTTCACCGAGAAAGAAGCGCCGCCGGTCACGGACGAAGATCGCCGCTTCTGGGCGTTCCGTAAACCGGTTGCCCATCCTCCGCCGGCTGTGAAAGACCAGGAGCGGGTACGGACGCCGATCGACGCCTACGTTCTCGCCCAGCTCGAATCCAAGGGTTTGACCTTCTCCCCCGATGCTGCCAAGGAAACCCTGCTGCGCCGCGCCTACTTCGATCTGCTCGGCCTGCCGCCGACGCTCGCGGAGATCAGCGAGTTTTTATCGGACACGAGGCCCAACGCCTACGAGCGCCTCATCGATCGGCTGCTTGCGTCACCGCACTACGGCGAACGCTGGGGGCGCTATTGGCTCGACGCGGCGGGCTACACAGACACAGCGGGGCAAGACAACGATATCCCGACCGCCAACGTTTTTGAAGGGATGTGGCGCTACCGCGACTATGTCGTCCAGTCGCTCAACGACGACAAACCATACGACCGTTTCGTAACCGAGCAACTCGCCGGCGACGAACGGGTCGACTGGCGCAACGCTGAGACCTACACGCCGGCGATCGTCGAATCGCTCACGGCCACCGGTTACCTGCGCACGGCGTTCGACCGCACCGACCCCGACATCACCAACCTCTTCAAAGAGCGCCACGACATCTTGTTCGGGCTGATGGAGAAGGTCTCGACCGGGCTGATGGGCCTGACGGTCGGCTGCGCGCGATGCCACAGCCATCGCTTCGATCCAATCCCCCAG
Source organism: Bryobacterales bacterium (assembly GCA_965261065.1). Lineage (GTDB taxonomy): Bacteria > Acidobacteriota > Terriglobia > Bryobacterales > UBA6623 > JAKZVK01. The sequence continues at coordinate 3,496,797 of OZ253444.1, forward strand.
CGCGATTACTACCGCTTCCTCGCGCTGTTCATGTCCGCCTACAACCCGATGGACTGGAAACAGCCCAAGCATCGCTATCTGCCCGACGTCTCGAAGCCCGACCAGGAAGAGATCGACCGCCACAACGCGGAGATCGACAAGCCGCTCAGCAAGCTCGAAGAGCAACTCGCCGACCTGCGCCGGCCTTACGAAGACATGCTGCTCGACAAGCACCTCGAGGCCCTGCCTGAGGAGATTCGCGCCGACGCGAAAGCGGCCATGCGCGCGGAGGACGACCTAACGGATGTTCAGAAATACCTGCTCGACAAGTTCGGCAAGAAGCTCGAGGTCGCCGACCAAGAGGTCGACGAGGCGCTCAAGGCGAACGAGCAGCACTGGGCCGAAAAAGAAAAGCTCGACCGCCGCATCGCGACCCTTGAAGGCTACCGGCGCAGCTACGGAAAGATCCAGGCGCTGTGGGACGTGGGTCCTCCACCGGTCACGCGCCTGTTGCAGCGAGGCGCCGTCGAGTCCCCGGGCCCTCGCGTGAAGCCTGGCTTCTTGCAGGTGCTCTCAGCCCCGGGCCGATCCGACTTCGCCCGCCCGCCCGACACACAAGGGGAAACCAGCGGCCATCGGCTGGCACTCGCGCGCTGGCTGACAAGCCCCGAAAATCCGCTGACCGCCCGAGCCGCAATCAATCGCATCTGGCAGCATCACTTCGGCGTCGGTATCGTGGCCACACCCGAAAACTTCGGCAAGTTGGGCGCTCCGCCGTCCCATCCTGAACTACTCGATTGGCTGGCCTTCGACTTCATGAACAACGGCTGGAAGATGAAGCGGCTGCACAAGATCATCATGACCTCGACGGTCTACCGCCAGTCGTCCCGCCAAACGGAATCCTCAGTACATGCCGCGGCTACGGAAAGCGATCCGCTCAACAAACTGCTGTGGCGGATGAACCTGCGCCGGCTCGACGCGGAAGCCATGAGGGACGCGATCATTGCCGCGAGCGGCAAGCTCGACCGCACGTTAGGCGGCAAGGCCATCCTGATGGAACACGACCCGAGCGGCCTGCAGTCGATCGACCGCAACGACACGACCCCTAACGCAAAGTGGCGCCGAAGCTTGTACGTCTTGGCGCGCCGCAACTATCCGCTTAACTTCCTCGAGGTGTTCGACTATCCCCTCATGCAGACCAACTGCAACCGCCGCATCAACTCAGCCACGCCCTTGCAGTCGCTGACGCTGATGAACGACAAGTTCGTTGAGGAACACGCGGGGTACGTCCGGGACTGGGTGAACGAAATCGCTGACGGTTCGCCCGAGGCAAGAATCCAAACCGCCTACCAGCTCACGCTATCGCGACTACCGACCCTCAAGGAACTGCAACTCTCACAGGCCCATCTCGACAAGCAGCAAGACCTCTACCGCAAGGCCAATTTCGCGCCCGACAAGGCATCCGCCAAGGCCCTGGCCAGCCTCTGCCAGATGCTCCTCGCCAGCAACGAGTTTCTCTACGTGGAATAGCATCCTGCGGGCCCGGAGAACGCGCGCCGAATGCGAGGTCAAAAAGGGGCAGGCTGGCGCGGTTTTTTTTCCGCATGCTTCCCGACGACCCGTAGACAGAGGAATCGGCGGGCCGGACTATTGAGCTTCGAAAAATCTGTTTCAGGATGCCGACCTTGTTTGCGAAAAGGGAAGGCAAAACTAGGACTCTTTCATTCCCAACAACATGCCGGTTTACCCGGCGCTCTAGCGGAATCTGGCGCGCCGTCATGCCGGCGGGCTGACGGTGCGAGCGATCCTGGAGAAGCTTGCGGGAATCGCGATGATCGATGTGCATCTGCCGACCACGGACGGGCGAGAGATCGTACTGAGCCGTTATACCGAGCCGGAAGCCGATGTGGCGTTATTGCTGAGCCGACTGGGGCTGCGGTTGCCGGGCCAATCGCCGCCCAAGGTCCAGGCACAGGCAAACGCCGGGCTGTAGTGCCGACCTTTTCGATGCCGGTGTTGAAAGGAAGCCACTTACGCCTTCTCCCACCCCCGAATTGCGAAAGTCGGGCTAGGCCTGGGCTAGGCCGCCCGTAAGCAAGCGGCACCGCAAGTCTAGTTTCCCAAGTTGCAGAGGCCGCAGCCCCTGCGAACCAACACTGCGCCACTGACCAACCTCCCCTCAGAGATTGAGGAAGTTGCGCAAGAGAGCCATGCCCGTTTCGGTGAGGATCGATTCGGGATGGAACTGGACGCCCTCGATCAGGTGCTGTTTGTGACGCAGTCCCATGATCAAGCCGTCGGCTGTGGAGGCGGAGACCTCAAGGGATTCGGGTAACGAGTCGCGCTCGACGATCAAAGAGTGGTAACGCGTGGCCGTGAAGTCTTGCGGCAGGGCGGCAAAGACGGTGCTGCCGTCGTGGTGGATCTGGCTGGTCTTGCCGTGCATGAGATACGGCGCGCGGACTACCTTGCCGCCAAACGCCTCGGCGATCGACTGATGCCCGAGGCACACTCCCAGGATAGGGAACTTACCGGCCAGCTTCTTGACCAGCGGCACGCAAATGCCGGCCTCCTTCGGCGTACATGGGCCGGGCGAAAGCACAATGCGCTCGGGACCCATCTTTTCGATCTCGTTCACGGTGATCTGATCGTTGCGTTGGACCTCGAGGTCCGCACCCAACTCGCCGAGGTATTGCACCAGGTTGAAGGTGAACGAGTCGTAGTTGTCGATGACGAGAAGCATGGTGAACAGCGGGCGGGCACTGGGGCCTGCCCCTACAACTTCAGGATACCGTGGGAACAGCGCGCGGCACAGGAACCCGCCCCTACATGCCACGGGCGGTTTCGGCCGCTTTGAGCAGAGCACGCGCCTTGTTCATCGTCTCGTCCCACTCGCGCTCGGGGACCGAGTCGGCAACGATGCCCGCGCCCACCTGCAGATAGGCCTTTCCCTTGCGGACCATCAACGTCCGGATGGCGATGCAGGAGTCGAGGTTGCCCGAAAAGTCGAGGTACATCACACTGCCGGAGTAGATGCCGCGGCGGGTGGGCTCCAACTCCGCGATGATCTCCATCGCCCGCACCTTCGGGGCGCCGGAGACCGTCCCCGCGGGGAAGCACGCAGCCAGCGCGTCGAAAACGTCCTGATCGGGTCGCAGCTTGCCCAGCACGCTTGAGACGATGTGCATCACGTGCGAGTACCTCTCGACGATCTTGAACTGAGGGACATGCACCGAGGAGTACTCGCAGACGCGTCCCACGTCATTTCGGCCAAGATCGACCAGCATGACATGCTCGGCGAGTTCTTTCTCGTCGGCCAGAAGGTCCTTGGCCAGCGCATCGTCCTCTTCCTCGGTCTGGCCGCGCGGACGTGTTCCGGCGATCGGGCGGTACTCGACTCGTTGTCCTTCGACCTTGACCAGCATCTCCGGCGAGCTGCCCAGCACAACCGTGTCGTCGAGGTGCAGGTAGAACAGGTACGGCGAGGGGTTCACGGTGCGTAGCGCACGATAGATCTGAAACGGCTCAACGCCGGGCTTCATGTCGAGCCGCTGCGACAGCACAACCTGAAAAATATCGCCCGCGAGAATATACTCCTTCGCTTTCTCGACTGCTTGGCAGAAGCGTTTCTGCCCGATGTTCGACTCGACTTCCAGCGGCTTCGCCGAGGCCTTCGTCGACGGAACCTTCAGCGGCCGGGCCAGCGCTCTTTCGACCTTGGCGATCCGGCGGCAAGCATCGTCGTAGCCCTTGCGCAGCTTCCCCTTCCACTCATCACAGCGCACGTTGGCGACCACGTGGATCTGATGCTTGACGTGGTCGAAAGCCAGCAGCGTCTCGAAGAACATGAAGACCGCGTCGGGTGTCTTGAGATCGTCCTTGCGAAACGCGGGCACTCGGGGTTCGATCAGGCGCACCAAGTCGTAGCCCGCGTAGCCCACCGCGCCCGCGGAGAAAGGTGGTAGCCCTTCCGCGCCGGCCGGCTGAAACTCGTGTGTGATCTCCCGGAGAATCTCGAACACGTTGCCGCGGCGGCGTTTGGTCGTACCGTCTTTGCGCAGAGTGACCCGGTTGCCGCGAGCCTCGACAAGCAGAAACGGGTCGGCGCCGAGAAAGGTGTAGCGCGCGATCTTTTCGCCGCCCTCGACGCTTTCGAGCAAGAACGAATAGCGGCTTTTCGCAGCCAGCTTGAGGTACGCCGAGACCGGGGTCTCGAGGTCCGCCGCCAGCAGTTTATGCACCGGCACCACGTTGCCGTCGCGCGCATAACCTTCGAACGTGTCGAAGTCGGGCGTCATCCGCCGGCTCCCGTCAGCGCCTCGACGACCGCGTTTCGCATCACGCTCCGCGGTGCCGCTTCATGGGTCCAAATTTCGAACTGCGCGGCGGCCTGCTCGACGAACATTTCGAGCCCCGCAATGGTCTTCTTGCCCGCCGCCTTCGCCCGCCGGAGTAGCTCGGTCTCGAGTGGGTTATACACCATGTCGAACACCAGCTCAGCGGGGATACGGTCGTCGAAGAAACAACCCTCCACCTTGGGATACAAGCCCAGGGGTGTCGTATGTACCAGCGCGTCGAAGTAGGCGTCATCGAGCTTCGGCCGGTCGATCGCCTCGACACCGCAGTCACGGGCGAGCTTGCGAACGCGCTGCGGGTTGCGGCCTGTCAGTGTGACTCGCGAGCCCTTGTCCCGCAGTGCGAAGATCGCCGCCCGGGCCGCGCCCCCGTTACCCACGATGAGAACCGAGGCCCCGCCGAGTTTCAGCTTCTTTTCGAGAGGAGCCGTTACACCCACCGCATCGGTGTTCGTTCCGTAAAGCCTCCCCTTGCGCCGGTAAACGGTGTTCGCGGCGCCAATGCGCTTGGCGAGCGGCTCAACCGAGTGCAGGTGGCGCATGACGCGCTGCTTGTGGGGAATGGTGACACTGAAGCCGGCCACGGGCAGGCCGTCGGCTACCTTGAAGAAATCACTGATCTTCGTCGCCCGGACGAGGAACGGCAAATACACGGCGTCCATGCGCTTCGCCCGGAAGGCGCGATTGTGAAGCACCGGCGACATCGAGTGCGCCACCGGATCGGCGATCACGCCATAGACTTTCGTCGACCGCTTGCGCCGATGCACCTGATAGCGGTTCCGCAGGTCGCCGGCAAGGATCTGCCCCGGGGCGGTGGGTTGCACTTTCGGAGGCGGCGCTCCCCGCTTTCGCGCCAGAGGCTCCGACGCCGGGACAGGGGCCGCAAATACAAAAACCGAGCCACGCGAAGGGCCCAGAATGCGGGTCGGCGTCCCGACCTCTCCCATCGCCATCACGACGAGCGATTCGCGCCGGAAGGCCAACGGCAACTCCAGCACGCGCAAGCTATCGCTCGGCTTGACCGCCGCGGTAGCGACCTTGTAGAGGTCCGCGGGAATCTTCTGTAACCGCTTCACCACCCGATGCAGGGCGGGTGTTCGCTCAAAGTCGTGGTAAGAGAGCATCCGCAGGGCGCGGTCTTCGAAGGTCTCGAGAAGGCTGGGATCAACCTCGGCCGTCTCGATCTCGACGTCCACCACCGCCACGCCGGCCTCGACCGCGGCGTCGAGAATGTCGATTTGTTTCTCGATCGTTCCCTTGAAGGCGCCGCCGGCTTGCTTTCTTCGGCAGGTCGCCAGCACCACGGTTTCGGGATAGCGCCGCAGCACTCTGCGGATCACGGCCAAACCCGCGTCAGGACGGTCTAACAGGTCGAGGCGTACCTCCAGAAAGTCCTCGCCACTCTCGCAAGCGGCGAGGGCGAGGCGCTCGAGATGCGACACCTCCTCGCACCCCAGAGCCACGCAGATTCTGGGCAAAGCAGCTACCGAAATCATGGGGGTCAGGCGGTGAAACTGAGCATATCACAGCGAACTTGCGGGATCGCTCTGGCGGGGCTTTGCAGGCGGGGGGGCGATGCGTTCGGTGGCCGTCTCCGCGCGACGCCAACCCCAAGCTCCGAAAGGGGAATGTTTTTCTTTGGCTCCGCTTCCCGGGGCTCACGCCGCCGGGCCAATATTAAGCAAACCAGTTCCAAACAGCAGGCATGCCCCATCCTTTTTGGGTGCGGTTGCGGGGTGGCGAGGACTTGGGCAGGGGCGAGACGCGCACAGCGTGTATACTGGGGTCGCCTCCGAAGTGAAACGCCCGACGAAATCATCGAAAACCCTATCCTGAACTCGCCCTTTGAGGAGCCCAACCGGCACTTCAGGTTCACGGACGAAGGCATCACGAACGAAATCGTCGAGACGCGCCGTATCAGTTCCTACTTCATCCCGATTCCCCCGCCCAAGAAGAAGGGCAAACAACGCGAATTCGAAACCGAGTGGACGCAGGACCGTATCGAAGAAAACGAATTCGTCAACCGCATCCGGCGGCGGGTCGGCATGTGGCGGCAGGGCGGCCACGTCGGCGTCACTGCGGTCTCGTCACGCCTCCTCGAGTACTGGCGCAACCCCGAGCGTGAGAACAAGCTGTTCTTCTGCCAGATCGAGGCGCTCGAAACCGCCATCTACTTGAACGAGGTCGCAAGGAAGTATGGCGATGCCTGGATCGAAAACGACCTGCGAGCCGCCAACGACTCGGCCAACCCCGGCCTGCCCCGCGTCGCTTACAAAATGGCCACCGGCAGCGGCAAGACGGTTGTCATGGCCATGCTCATCGCCTGGCAGACGCTGAACAAGCTCGCCAACCCGCAGGACGCCCGCTTCTCCGACGCTTTCTTGATCGTTTCTCCCGGCATCACGATCCGCGACCGATTGCGTGTTTTGTTTCCCAACGACCCGGGCAACTACTATCGGCTCCGCAACGTCGTCCCCGGCGACCTGCACGAGAAACTCGAACGGGCCAAAATCGTCGTCACGAATTTTCACGCCTTTCAGCTTCGGGAAATGGTGAAGGCCGGCAAGATCACCAAACAGATCTTAGGCGGGGACAAGACCGGGGCGTTTAAGGAAACTCCGGCGAAAATGGTCCGCCGCGTTCTGCGAGCCCTGGGCAATAAGCGCAACATCGTCGTGATCAACGACGAGGCGCACCACTGCTACCGCCGCAAGCCCGACGGCGAGGAGGTCCGGCTCAAGGGTGACGAGCGCAAGGAAGCAGAGAAGCGTGACGAGGAAGCCCGCGTCTGGATCTCCGGCATCGAGGTCGTGCGAGACAAGCTCGGCGTCCGCCGCATCTTCGACCTGTCCGCCACGCCTTTCTTCCTGCGAGGCTCGGGCTACTCCGAAGGCACGCTTTTCCCGTGGGTCGTCTCCGACTTCTCGCTGATCGACGCGATCGAGTCAGGTGTCGTCAAGATTCCGCGCGTCCCGGTTGCCGACGACACCATGCAGGGCGAGATGCCCACCTACCGCGACCTGTGGCTACGCATCCGCGACGACCTCCCTAAGAAGGGACGAAAGACAGGCCCGGTCGGCGGGGAGCCGAAGCTGCCCAAGGAACTGGAAGGCGCGCTGCATTCGCTCTACGCCAACTACGAGAAGTACTACAAGTTGTGGGAGAAGTCCTCAACAGGAAGGGACGACACACCGCCCGTCTTCATCGTCGTTTGCAACAACACCAACGTCTCGAAAATCGTCTACGACTACGTCTCCGGTTGGACGAAGACTCTTCCCGACGAGTCCACCGTCGTCGTCCCCGGCAAACTGCCCATCTTCGACAACACCGACGGCGGCCGGTGGCGTGACCGCCCCAACACGATTCTTGTCGATAGCGAGCAGCTTGAGTCCGGCGAGGCCATGAGCGCCGAATTCAAGAAGATCGCGGCGCTTGAGATCGAGGAGTTCAAGAACGAATACCGCGACCGTTTCCCCGAGCGCGACGTCGAGAAGCTCACCGACGAAGACTTGTTGCGCGAGGTCATGAACACCGTTGGCAAGGCCGGGAAGCTCGGCGAGCACGTCACGTGCGTCGTCAGCGTCTCAATGCTCATCGAAGGCTGGGACGCCAACACCGTGACGCACGTTCTGGGCGTGCGCGCTTTCGGCACACAGCTTCTTTGCGAGCAGGTTGTCGGCCGCGCCCTGCGCCGCATCAGCTACGCCGCGAATGACGAGGGCAAGTTCATGCCGGAGTACGCCGAGGTCTACGGCGTTCCGTTCTCCTTCATTCCCTGTTCGGGATCAACGGCCACGCCGGAGCCCGGCCCGAAAGCCACCCGCGTCCGTGCCTTGGAAGACCGCCTCGCGTGCGAAGTCACCTTCCCGCGCATTGTCGGTTACCGCTACGAAATCGGCGACGAGCAGCTTTCGGCAAAGTTCACACCGGAATCGCGGTTCGAGCTGTCGAGTCGCGACCTTGCGTTGCGTACCGAGATGGGTTCGGTGGTGGGGGAGTTCACGATCCACACCCTCGATGACCTCAAGCGTCAACGCGAGCAACAAGTCGTCTTCCAGTTGGCCCGCGTCGTGCTGGAGACGTATTTCCGCGATGGCGACGACCAGGTGCGCCCCTGGTTTTTTCCTCAGCTCCTTTCGATCTGCCGCCGCTGGCTCGATGAGTGTGTGGTCCTTCAGGAGCGGCAAGCGTTCAAACAGCTTTTGCTGTTGACCGAATTCGCCAACGACGCCGCGGACCGTATCTACCAGTCGATTGTCCGCTCGTCCGACGGGACCAAGACACTGAAGGCCATCCCGCGTGCCTACGACAAGACCTGGTCCACCCGGTATGTGGATTTCGACACCACGAAGGCGGTGTATCAGACGCGGCCCGACAAGTGCCAGGTTTCCCATGTGGTAGGGGACACGGAGTCGTGGGAACAGAAGATGGCGCAGGTTCTGGAGACCATGCCGGAGGTCGTCGCTTACGTCAAGAACCAGGGTCTCGACTTTGCCATCCCCTACATGCTCAACGGCGAACAGCGCAACTACTGGCCGGACTTCCTCGTGCGCTACGACGACGGACGCGGCCTCGACGACCTCCTCAACATCGTCATCGAAGTCTCCGGGGAAGCCCGCAAAGACAAAGCCATCAAGGTCGAAACCGCCAAGACCCTCTGGGTCCCGGCGGTGAACAACCACGGCGCCTTCGGCCGCTGGGCCTTCGTGGAGGTCCGGGACCCCTGGAAAGACGCGGAGGGGACGATCCGCAGATTACGCTGATTCTCACAGATGAAAGGCCAAACCATGACTCCTGAAAACAATCTGCGTGAATCTGCGAAGCCGGGTATCCACTTGACTCAGGTGACCCCAACATCTTGTAGTTGGGCTCACAGCGTCTTAGCGTCCCAATCGGCGACGATCGAGCGGTACGGCGTCGGCTCCACCGCCATGGCCTGCTGCACAAGGCGGTAGAAGAGCTTGCCCCGACTGCGTGATCTGCGCCGATTGAAGCGGAACACGAACTCGTCGAGATAGTAGTCCAGATGCTCGTGGCTGACCGCCCCCTGATGCGTGCCCAGCATCCAGCGCTTGAGTAGCGAGATCGCCAAGTGCACCCTCGGCAGTAGCTGCGAGGCCTGCTCGCGGCGGTTGTTAATCGAGATGATACGACGCTGGTAGTCCTTCTTCTTGAGCGGATCGTAGCCCGACCAGTTGTCGGTAACAACCACGCTGCCCGGCTCGACCGACTCCTCGACGAAGGGCATCAAACTGGCCGCCGAGGCGTTCTGAACGCGCTGCATGCGGATGCGCCCCAGCCCGGTGCCTCTCTCTTCCGCGGCGACTGCAATCAACGCTTTACGCTCGGTCTGCCGGCCGATTACCCCTTCTTCTTCAGCGCCCCAGTAGGTCTCATCGACCTCGACGAGGCCCGTCAATCGCTCCCGCCCCGGGCGCACCATCGCTCGCCTCAGCTTGTGCATCCAAGGCCAGGCGGTTTGGTAACTGCCCAGTCCCAGAACGCGCTGTAGACCCAGGGCGCTGGCCTCATTCTTCTGCGTGGTGATGGTCCACATCGCCCGGAACCACAGCCGCAGCGGCTTGCGTGTGTCTTGAAAGATCGTGCCGGCGGTGACGGAGGTTTGCCGCCCGCAGCGAGCGCATTCGAACCACACTTTGCGCACCGGCCAAGCGCGCTCATGCCCACACCTTGGACAGCGGAAACCCTCTGGCCAGCGCAAGGCGAACAGATAGTCGCGGCAAGCCTCCTCGCTCGCAAAGTGAGACTCGAATTCGAGTTGGTCGCGCGGGTAATCCTCCACCAGGCCCTACACTACATCTTGGGGTCACCTGAGTCAAGTGGATACCCAGCTCTGCGAAATCTGCGGATGATCCAGAAACCTACGCCGTCATCGGCGCCGCGATGGAAGTACACCGCGTCCTAGGCCACGATTTCCTAGAGCCCGTCTACCAGGAAGCCTTGGCGCGTGAGTTCGCTACCCGAGACATTCCCCACAAGCGCGAAGTCGCCCTCCCCATCGACTACAAAGGGCACATCCTCAACTGCGCCTACCGCGCCGACTTCATCTGTCACGAACACTTGATCGTCGAAGTCAAGGCTCTCGGACGGCTCACCACGAACGAGCACGCCCAAGTCATCAACTATCTAAAGGCAACAGGCTTCACCCGGGCGCTCCTGGTGAACTTCGGCGCCCGCAGCCTGGAACACAAGCGCCTAATCTTCACCCAAGCCCAACGAACCGTATGATCCGCAGATTACGCAGATTCTCACAGATGAAAGACTCAAACCATAAACCCTGGAGACACTCTGCCGCACCGAGCACCGGTCGCCCGAGGCGGAGGTGAACCCCGACCCAACAGAACCAAAGAAATCTGTGAAAATCTGTGTAATCTGCGGATAAACCAATCCCCATGGCGAAACGAACCAGGAAGCCCAAACAAGTTGAGTCGCTGCGGCACAAGGACAAGCGCGCCAACATTCCCACCGAAGAGCTGCGCGGGTTTGTCGAGGCGGACGAGGAAGCGCCCCCGAAGATGCTCTACCCGCGCGACCCCTCGCTCGACCCGCAGCTCGTTTGGAAGGGCAAGGACGAGCAGGATCGCGAGCCGTTGGAGGTCCCCGTCGTTCCCGTCTACATCCAGGAGAAGATTCAACCCCAAGCCATCGTCGAAGATATCAGCCGGCTGGGCGCCCAGCAGGCCCCGCCCACCGAGCAACCCGACCTCTTCGCCGACTTCAACGGCCTCGAGGAGGACTTCGAGAAGAAGGTCGATTTCTACAGCCAGAAGGACGACCGCCAGAAGCACTGGGCGAACCGCATGATCCTCGGGGACTCGCTGCTCGTGATGACCTCGCTCGCCGAAAAAGAGGAACTCAAGGGCAAGGTGCAGATGATCTATTTCGACCCGCCCTACGGCATCAAGTTCGGTTCGAACTGGCAGGTGAGCACGCGCAAGCGCGATGTGAAAGACGGCAAGGTCGAAGACGCCACCCGCCAACCCGAACAGGTCAAGGCGTTCCGTGACACGTGGGAGCTGGGCATCCACTCCTACCTCGCTTATCTACGCGACCGGCTAGTAGTGGCCCGAGACCTCCTGACCGAAACGGGCAGTGTCTTTGTGCAGATTGGGGATGAGAATGTGCATCTGGTGCGCAGCTTACTCGACGAGATATTCGGGGCAGAAAAATTTTACGCACAGATCAACTACCGCAGCATGACTGCACTTGGCCAAGACGGAATGGCGAGCGTCTACGACTACATTCTCTGGTACAGCAAGAAGCGCGAGCAAGCAAAGTTCCGGTCGCTTTTCGCGGCACGTCCGCTTACCGACGAGCCCGAGTTCTGCTTCGTCGCGGACGAAAAAGGAGCTTACCGGAAGTTAACGCCCGATGAGATCGCCGCTCTGCCGACCAGTGAGCATTTCCGTGTATTCAAGCGGTCTGAGCTTCGTTCATCTGGCTTCACACCATCGTGCACGTACGGCTTCAAGCTGCAGGGCAAGGAATATGTTCCTAGCGCAGGCAAAAGCTGGCGGACGCACGCGGACGGGATGGCGAAGTTGATCGCGGCGCACAGACTTATAGTGCTCGGCGCTAATCCATATTTTCGTCAGTATTACAACGACTTTTCAGCCATGCAGATCGAAAACAGTTGGCACGATACGGCCGCGGGCTACAGCAACACGAAGGTTTATGTCGTTCAGACCGCAGATAGGATCATCCAACGCTGTCTTCTAATGACGACCGATCCAGGCGACCTGGTCCTCGACCCCACGTGTGGTTCAGGCACAACCGCTTACGTCGCCGAACAGTGGAGGCGGCGCTGGATCACTACCGACACGTCACGAGTAGCGCTGACACTGGCTCGCACACGCCTGATGTCCGCGCGCTATCCGTATCATCTGCTGGCCGACTCAGAAGAGGGCAAAAAGAAGGAGGCGGAGATCACAGGCCGCATCCCGCCGCCGCACAAGACCGAGAACGACATCCGGTGGGGCTTCGTCTACAAACGCGTCCCGCACATCACTCTCAAGTCGATCGCCAACAACCCCGACATCAAAGAGGGCATGACGCGCGAGGCAACCGACGCCGCCATCGCCCGCCACGCCGACACCGAAACTCTCTACGACCGACCCTATCCTGACAACAGCCGCGTCCGCGTCAGCGGCCCCTTCACCGTCGAGAGCCTCTTCCCCCACCGCACTCTACCGTCCGATGAACCTGACCAAAATCTGCGTGAATCTGCGAAATCTGCGGATGACTTCTTCCAAACCATCCTCGACAACCTGCGCAGCGCCGGCGTCCAGAACACTTTCAAGAACGAGCGTCTCAAGTTTGACCGGCTCGACCCCCTGGCCGGCGCCTGGCTGCAAGCCGAGGGCTCATACACTGACGCCGACGGCAAGTCCAGGCGGGTCGCCGTCTCCATCGGCCCCGAGCACGGCACGGTCGGCCCCAACCAGATCAAAGAAGCCGCGAAAGAAGCCGTCCAGGGCATCCCCTACGACGTGCTGATCATCGCCGGCTTCGCCTTCGACTCGCACGTCTCCGAAGAAACCAAGCGCTATGGCAAGCTGACCGTGCTGCCCACGCGCATCAACAATGACCTGATGATGGGCCCCGATCTGCTCAAGAAGACCGGCAGCGGCAACCTCTTCATGGTGTTCGGAGAGCCCGACGTCGACGTCCGCAAGCATGACGACGGCAAGATCGTCGTCGAGATACACGGGCTGGATGTCTACGATCCCACGACGGGCGAGGTCCGCAGCAACTCCACCGACGACATTGCCTGCTGGTTCATCGACACCGACTACGACCAGGAAAGCTTCTTCGTCCGGCACGCCTACTTCACCGGCGCCGATGAGCCCTACGACAAACTGAAGCGCGCCCTCCGCGCCGAAATCGACGAGGCCGCCTGGTCGGAGCTATACAGCACCACGAGCCAACCCTTCGACCCGCCGGAGAAGGGCAAAATCGCCGTCAAGGTCATCAACCACTACGGCGATGAGGTGTTGAAAGTGTACACGATCGCTAACACGTAGGTTCCCATCCTGGAGAACCCCCTTAAGAATCTGCGTGAATCTGTGTAATCTGCGGATCATCAGCGCGTGGCACACCCCCTGGCACCCGATGACGCGCCATGAGGCCCATGACGGCCAGTCACAGATTTCCAAAATCCTTTTCCTCCATGTTTTCAGACACTTACCTCTCCGGGCACCCCGGCGGTGGCACCCGCGGCACCTATACTAAGGGTGAGCTAACCTTGACCGCGATCGCACCAGCACCAGCCACGGCGCCCCGCCATTGGACGGCCTCCGCGCGTGCCCGGCGCACCGATCCGCCACACCCCGCCGGCCCCGCGAGGCCACCCCGCGGGCGTTCTTCAGACCACAGCCCCGATGGCAGCGCCGCGCGCGAGCCCAGCGACATCGGCCCACACAATAGCGAATCGACCGCCGCGTGGCGCCATGACCAACCCCGCGGGGGTGATCCAACCAACAGCCCTGGGCGTGAGCCCAGGGACATCGACCCACACGAGAATCCGTCGAGCGCTGTAAGCGCGGCTCCATCAGCGCCCCGGCCCCGAGGGCAACAACCCGGCGGGCGCCCATACACCAGGACCCCAATGGCCCCTATAGAGAGCGGATAAAAGCGGGCCAAAGGCGGCCAAAAGAGGCCACGATCGATAGGGAAGTCGGGGACATCCATGATAGGTATCTGTCAAGGATGGACGCAGTCATCCGAATCCTCCCGTCAGCGGGGGCGTTGTCTTCAGCAGTGACGCTTCGCAGCCCGAGCGTTTTTGCGAATCAAGTCGCAAGGTCAACGAGTCACGTGACCAGACATCCATGTGCGCGCATCGGGTCGCCCCACCGTACCGGCCGGGGGACCGTCGCGGAAGATTCAGTTTGGGTTTTCAGGCCCGCCGGCCTCGAAACAGAGATACGGACGCATCAGAAATTTCACAGGAAACTCCCAGCAAACTCCTTCGCGTAGTCCCCAACAGGCGAGGACCGGCGGGCCGCTCGTGACACCGCACAGCGCCGATGAAACTCTTCGTTTCTCCTTTTAACAGAAAAAAAAGCAAATTCTCCTCGTTACGCCTCGGCCGCAACCCGCGGCACGAACGCGCGGCCACTGGTGTCCACGGCCCGCAGATACGCCACCAACTTGCGCGCCACGGCCAACGTCGCGCGATTGCGAGACCCGCGCGTCAACTCCCGCTCATGGACGTCGTGCAGTTGCGGGTTCCAGCGCGGCGCGAGTTTCGCCGCCTCGATCAGCACCCGCTGCAAATGCTTGTTGCGCTGCTTCGACAGCGGTCCCCGCTGCGTCTTGCCGGCCGACTCGCGCTGTGCCGAACACAACCCACAGTAACTCACCGCTTGGCCCAGCGAACCGAAGCGCTCGGGCTCGACGGTCTCCAGCGCCCAGGTCAACGCCGTCACCTCCCCCACGCCGCGAATCGACTGCAGCAACTCGACGCGTTCCCGCAACAGCGGATGGCGCCGCAATCCGCGCAGTAACTCCTGCTGCAAACGATCGAACATTTCCAGGCTGCCGCGGGTGATGGCGAGCAGCTCGATCACCGACTCGGGCGTGTCGCGCAGGCTGTCGAGATAGGAGTAGAAATAGTTGCGCCCGTGCAACCGCCGGGCATCGTAGGGTTCGCCCACTTCCATCAGTAGCCCGCTGATTTTGTTCTTCATGCGGACGGCTTCGCCCAGCAGCAGATTGCGATAGCGCAGCACGCGTCGCAACTCGCGCAGGGCAGGCGGCGCCACGTAGCAGCGCGGCAGCAGGTTGCAGCGCAGCAGGTCACTGATCTTGGTGGCGTCGAGACGGTCGTTCTTCTTCTTGGCGCAGGCGATGGCCTTGAGCATGGCCGGGTGTGCGACTTGCAGTTCCTGGGCGAAGGGCTGGAGGTGATCGTAAATCCAGCCGGTAAACAGGGTGGCTTCGAGCGCGCCCACCCAAGGGCGCTCGAGGGCTGACGCCCAAGCGGTCAGGGCGGCGCGAGTGGCCGCGACCTGACCGCGCTGGACGATCGTTCCGTCCCCGGTTTTGATGCAGAAGCTGATGCTTTTCTTATGGACATCGAGTCCGATGTAGTAGAGTTCTGGCATGGAATCCTCCTGGGATTGGCTCTGAGCCGACCGCGTGGCCGCTCTCAGTATTTTGCCCCCGGGAGGATTCCTCTTTGCCACTACCTATGCATTGAAACAGAAAAGCCCGGCGTCCCAGAGTGCCACATCGTTCAACCAACACCATCTCTTGCTCGGGCCGTATTCCCACCACTAGAACGGGCCGCGAGACTGCTAACCTGACTATTGAGAATGACCGCCCGACAGATACTCGAAGCAAAGCGGGAGCAGCTCCTTGATGCCGCCCGGCGCAACGGCGCGGTGAACGTGCGTGTGTTCGGCTCTGCCGTACGCGGAACGGACACATCCGAAAGCGACTTCGATTTTATCGTTGACTGCGGGCCCGAGAGACCGCCGTTCTTCCCGGGCGGCCTACAGGCCGAGTACGAGGAGATCCTTCAGAGGAAAGTCGATATTGTCACCGAGCCGGCCCTGCACCCGAAGATCCGCGAGAAAGTGTTGCAAGAGGCCCGTCCGTTGTGACGGAGAAAGATCGCCTCTACCTAGAGCACATCCTCGACTGCATTCGCCGAATCGATGACTACACCCGGCCTGGCCGAGAAGCCTTCTTCGCCGAAACGCTCATTCAAGACGCAGTCGTTCGGAACCTCCAGCTTGTCGGCGAGTCGGTGAAGCGAGTGAGCCCAACCCTCAAAGCGGCGGCGACGGGAGTTCCTTGGAAGTCGATCGCGGGGTTGAGGAACGTTCTCGTCCACGATTATCTCGGCGTTGACTTAGAACGCGTTTGGAGTGTTGTCGAATCGGATCTGGGCGACCTGCGCGAGTCCCTCGAAGCGGCCTTAGCTTCGCCGCCTGGCGGTTCGGGCTAGCCAGTTGCAGGACAGTCCATCGCCTGGTCCGGCCGGGGCGGTATGATTGGGGCATGATCGGCCGCGCGGTTCGGCACGTCTATTTCGTCGAGGCGGTGCTGCTCGCCTTGCTGTGCCTGGCGGTGATCGCAGGTTCGTTGATGGGTTTCGTCCCCGGCTCACTGGACCGCCTGTCGACGCCGGTGACGATCGCTGCGTATGTCGTGTTGTTCCTGCTGATCTACCGTCTTCGCTACAAGCGGCTGTAGCAGCATTGCAGCCTCCCGATCCATCCAGACACCGGCCAAGCACCAGAGATCCCATGAACACACGGCGAGATTTTCTCGGTGCCTCGGCTTTGGGAGTAGCTGCGTTACAGGCCGCCGCAGGAATGAGCCCAGGAGCCGCGGCCCCCGCGGGCTCCTCAAGGAAGATTCGCCTCGGTGTCGTCGGAGGTGGGTTCGGCACGAGCTTCTTCTGGCACAAGCACCCCAACTGCGAGATCGCGGCCGTCACCGACCTCCGCGCCGACCGCCGCAAGCGCCTCCGCGACACCTACCACTGCGACAACTTCTACGACTCGCTTGACGAGATGCTAGCGCGCGCGACCAACCTCGACGCCGTGGCCGTCTTCAGCGGCGCGACCGATCACTACCGCCACGTCGAGCAGTGCATGAACCGCAGCCTGCACGTCATGTCGGCCGTGCCGGCTTGCTTCACTCTGGAGGAAGCCGAAAAACTCAAAGCCCTTAAGGAGAAGACCGGCCTGCGCTACATGATGGCCGAGACCAGCTACTACCGCCAGGCATGCATCTACGCGCGCAACGTATTCAAGAGCGGCGGCCTCGGCGAGCTCTTCTATAGCGAGGTTGAGTACTACCACGACCGCGGCGATCTCGATAAGCTGGTGGCCGACGAGACGTCGCGCTTCTACCATCCCGACGGCTCCCGCACCTGGCGTTGGGGCTTGCCGCCGATGCACTACCCGACGCATTCGCTGGGGTTCGTGACCGGTGTGACGCGCGAGCGCATCAAGTCGGTCTCGGCGTTGGGGTGGGGCAGCTCGCACCCATGGGTTGACGACAACGCTTACAACAACCCTCACTGGAACGAGGCCGCGCTGATGCAGACCAGCCAGGGACACATGGTGCGCTGCAACGTCTTCTGGCTGATTGGCGACCATGGCGAGCGCGCGCAGTGGTTCGGCGACAAGGGCTCGCTCTACATGGCTAAGCGCGAACTCCACCCCGATACGTGGCGCGAGCGCACCAAAGAAGCACAGCGGGTCGAAGTCCCCGAGTACTGGAAGAGCGACATGCTGCCCGAGCCCATGCGCCTACCCAGCGGCCACGGCGGCAGCCACACCTTCCTGAGCGCTGAATTCATCAACGCCCTCGTCGAAGACCGCGAGCCGGTGATCGACGTCTACGAATCGCTTGCGATGACCGTCCCCGGCATCGTTGCCCACCAATCAGCCTTGCGCAGCGGTGAGCAGATGCAGGTGCCGCAGTTCGACAAGCCGGTTTGACACCCGCTTCCACGAGATGCCCGCTACAGGCAGGAGTACACTGTGGGGCATGCCGCACAAACTGACTCGCCGTGAACTCGGACTCGCCGGCCTGAGCGCCGCCGCCCTCTCCTCCGCAGCCGCCGCCGGGGCGGACGCAGGAGCCTCCACCTACACGGGGCCGCTCGATGGGTTCGAGGCCATCGTTAACGCCCATAGATTCGATCCCGTCGTATGGGCGCGCGCGCGCCACGACAACGCCCCGCTGCGGATGACCTTCCGCGCGTCAAGCGCCGGGGCGGCCGAACGTTGGCAGAAGGAGCTGCGATCCAAGGTCACCGAGTTGATCGGCGGCTTCCCCGCAAAGAAGACGCCGCTGAAGTCACAGACCCTCGAGGTGCGAGACTTCCCGCTCTACCGCCGCGAGAAGTTCGTCTTCGAGAGCAAGCCCGGCCTTCTCGTGCTGGGGTATCTCTTCACGCCCAAGTCATCCCAAGCGCCACATCGTACGATGGTCTGCCTGCCGGGCCATGGACGCGGCGTCGATGACATCGTTGGCATCGACGACCAGGGCCGCGACCGCTCCGACAAGGACGGCTACCAGCACGACTTCGCCATCCAGTGCGTCGAGCACGGCTTGGCGGCGGTCGCGATCGAGCAGGTCGGCTTCGGCTGCCGGCGCGATCCAAGAGCCAAGGCCAAAGAGCTCGGTACGTCGTCTTGCCGGCCCGCCGCCGGGTCCGCCTTGCTGCTGGGCGAAACCATGGTGGCGTGGCGCGTCTACGACGTAATGCGCGCGATCGACTGGATCGAGACGCGCGATGAGCTGGACGCGAACCGCGTCGGCTGCATGGGCATTTCCGGCGGTGGCACGATTACCACCTTCGCCTCCGCTCTTGAGCCGCGCATCCGGGCCGCCCTGATCAGCGGCTATCTCAACACCTTCCGCGAGAGCATCCTGAGCATCTCGCATTGCATCGACAACTAAGTGCCCGGCATTCTGCAGTGGTGCGAGATGTACGATGTCGCGGCGTTGATCGCGCCACGGCCGCTGTTTGTCGAGTCGGGCGACGAAGACAGGATCTTCCCGGTCGAAGCGAGCCGCGAGAGCTTCGAGCGCGTCAAGAAGGTTTACGCCGTGTTCGGTAAAGGCGCTCTCGCCGAGCAGGAGGTCTTCGCCGGCAAGCACAGCTTCCACGGGAAACGTGGACTGCCCTTTCTCGCGAAGCACTTGTAGAAGTCAGCCGACCGCACGAATCGTGACCTACAGCGCCGTCCAGCCGCCGTCGATGGCCAGGACCGAGCCGGTCACGAACTCGGCTTCGTCCGAGCAAAGGTAGAGCACCATGTGGGCGATCTCTTCGGGCTTGCCCATACGGCCGATCGGCTGGCGCGCGTGCACCTGGGCGCGAACCTCGTCCTTCTCGTGCTTGTGGTACTTCTCGAGGTAGCCCTCGACAAACGGCGTGTGCACCGTGCCGGGACAGATGCAGTTGACCCGTAGCTTCCCGGCGTAGTCTCCCGCAAGCTGCCGGGTCAGCGCGACCACCGCTCCCTTGGTCGCGCAGTAGGCGAAACGGCGGCTCACCCCTACCAGCCCGGCGACCGATCCGAGGTTGACGACGCATCCGTGGTCGGACGCGAGCAGCAAAGGCAGGGCGTACTTCGTGACCAGAAACACACCGTCGACGTTGACGCGGAATACGCGCTGAAAGTCATCCAACTCGGTCTCTTCGATGCCGCCGACGTGGGCGATGCCGGCGTTATTGACGATGATGTCGAGCGCGTCAATCGTCGCGAACACTTGCTTGACCGAAGTTGGGTCCGCAACATCCATCTCGACGGCCGAAGCGTTGGCGCCGATCTCATCGGCCAGCTTTTGGGCGGCGGCGACTTGCAGGTCGGCGATGATGACCGACGCGCCCGCTTGCGCAAGCGTCCGGACCGCCGCTTCCCCGATGCCGCTGGCGCCGCCGGTCACAAGCGCGCGGCGGCCATCGAGTCGAAAGGGTGTCTTCATGGGTGATTTGACTTGGGTCTGCAACAGAGCTGCTGGCGGGCGCGGCTCTAGCGCTCCTACACTACGGGTTCATGCCGCCACGCTCCCCTAATCGGACTTTTGGGCCCCGCCGGGCAAGTCGGGTTGGGCCATGATTTGCTTGATCTGCTCGCAATGCCGGAGCTTGTGATAGGCGATGTAGTAGTACCACTGCAAAGCCGTCAGATCGCCGTACTTCTTGTTGGGGTGCTGATAGATATGCCCCTCCAGGTCGGGCGCCAGTTCGATCGACCGTAGCAACCTGCGATGGGCACGCCGGTAGAACTCTTGTACCTCGGCCTTGCTCTTCAGTTGGTTGCGCGGCTTGAAGAATTCAGCGCGATTTTGGGGGCTCAGCATCATCGTGCGAACCATCTTCTCCTTGCCGGCGAGAGTCTTGGCCTTGACGAGATCCTTATCGGCTTTCAGCGCGTCAGCTACTACACTCTGTAACTCATTCTCCGCCAGCGCGACGTGCTCGGCCTCCTCGCCGATGGTGCGGCGAAACTTTTCGCTCTTGAAAGTCCATTGCGCGTCAGTGATGCCTTCGATGAGATGTACGAAAGCCTCGTTGGCTTCCCCGATGAGCTTCCGAACATCCTCCAGCTCCGCGGGCGTTTGCGCACGGGCGCGGGACGCCGCCATCGCAAGCAACCATAGGCCCGCCAGCGACAGCGATACGAACCCCATCGCTGCCACTCTGTTCGTTCGATAAGAATTCATGATCTTCTCCAACACAAGGCTTGTCCCGCCGACGAATCGATCCTAGCGCGTTCAGGACGGCACTACCATTTTTCGTGAAGCACAGCCTGCTCGTCAAACCCGCGCTG
Organism: Bryobacterales bacterium; assembly: GCA_965261065.1. Lineage (GTDB taxonomy): Bacteria > Acidobacteriota > Terriglobia > Bryobacterales > UBA6623 > JAKZVK01. The sequence goes on from OZ253444.1 coordinate 3,517,462, forward strand.
TGCGAGTGCACCTCGGACGTCGGCGATCATCGCCTTGGGGCCGCACAGATACACGTCGATGTCCTTGGCCCGTCCTTCGAGCGTTTCGTCCAGGTGTGCTTGAACGTGGCCCCGCCGGCCGCGCCAGCCGTTGCCGGCCCTGCTCAGCGTCGGCAGGAAGCGAAAGTTCGGCCGGCGGCGTTCCAGATCCTCGAATTCCTCCCGGAAGTAAAGCCTGTCCTCGTCGCGCGCGCCGAAGAGTAACGTGATCGAATGGCCGCCACTGCGATCCACATCGCCCGCAAACAGGTGCCGCAGCATCGCACGCAGCGGCGTGATGCCCGTGCCGGCGGCGAGGCACAGCGAATCGCGAACCGGGCAGGCCAGACGGAATGTGCCGCCGGGGCCGATGCATGCGAGTTCGTCTCCCGGCTGCATCTCAGCCAGGTACGACCCAAATGGGCTCTCGTCCGGCACCGGCCGGATACACAACTCAAAGCGGCCGCTGCCCAGAGGCGCCGAGGCGATCGAGTAGTAGCGGCGGGCCGTCTCGCCGTTAAACGACTTGAGCAAGCAGACGTACTGGCCCGGTTCGAAATCGAACATCGGGCCGTCCAGCGCGTCGAAAACGAAGTGTTTCGTGTCCGGAGCCAGCGCGATGGATTCGACCAATCGCACGCGCCGCGTCGGTTGTTTGCTCATGACGGGATGAACTCTCGCGTGCGGTCGGCCAAAATATCGACCAAAGCCGGGTGGCCGTCGAGCGGCGGCGTCTCCACAACCTCCACGCCCGGCACCCGCTTGCGAATACCGGCCAAGATACGCGGTAAGTCTTTCTTCACATGCATGCCCATCGTCAGGAAGTAAGGGGCTACGATGATCCTCTCGGCCCCACGTGTCTTGAGGGATCGGACGGCGGTCTCGAGGTCCGGCTCGGCCAGTTCGAGGAAAGCGGCCTCCCACATGGCAACGCCGCAACGCTCGGCCGCCTTTTCCGCGGTGCGCTGAACGGCTTCGTTGGCGTCGGCGACGCTCGACCCGTGGGCAAAGATAATCAAGCCCGTGGACCCGTTCGCAGCCATTTGCGCTTAGTCTACCATCCGCCTTTGGGCTTTTCCCCGACACGCAACCAGCCTAGCCCGGACTAGGCGCCGGGGATGATCAACGACGGCTCTTCCTCGGCCTGCCGCTGGAAATGAAGCCGCAGGAAGTCGAGGAACGCCTTGCCGCGCGAGCGCCCGTTGTCGCGGTCAAGAGCCATGCGGTAGAGAAAGACCCAGACTTTCATGACGTCCGCGTCGCGGGTGCGCGCGAAGCCCACCGAACGGGTCTCCTCCTCGCGAAAGCGCGCGACGGCCTCCTCGGCATGGTCGAAAATGCGCCGCCCGAAGGGCGAGTCGGGTTTCGAGTCGTAGTAGAGCCCGCTCTCGCGCGTCTTGTAACTGCGAGTCAGGGAGTCGAGCGCTTGGCGCGCGTCTTCATCGACCGAGCCGGCAGTGGCTTGGGCCCCGATCAGTAACTCCCGGCCGCAGGTCGTGAGTAAACCGGCATGATCACGCACGAAGCCTTCTTCGATGTGGATTTCCTTGTAGGGAAAGTCCTTGGGATCGAGGCCACCCTGGTGTTTGTAGTCGCTCTCGCGGCTCTCCTGCAGGTACGGACATTCGAACGGGCAGTCGATCGTCACCTCGCGGTTCTGGCCGCAACAGCGGGCACAGATGTTAGCGGACTTTGCGGGACAGAACCGCTTTGCTTTGCGCTTCTCACAAACCGGGCAAGCCATCTGGACATTATATGCGGTGACGTTTTCGGCTCGCGGAGACGTGGCAGACGCGGCGGACACGGCCCGCTCGCGACCCTCGTGACTCGATGTGCGCAACTCGTCGCGTGCTATTGCGGCCGCGAACAGGAGCCTGAGACCCGCGTGATAGAATCGAGCCAAGGGCCCTTAGCTCAGCGGTTAGAGCTGCGGACTCATAATCCGTAGGTCGTAGGTTCGAATCCTACAGGGCCCACCAATCAAGCGGTTTCGTTCGACAGCTCACAGGTCAAACCGCCTCGGTTTCAATAGCAACGTTGGGTGGGCGGTAACTGAGTCACTAGACTTCAAGAAAACATCTCCCATCTCCTCAATCACCTACCTCTCCACCCACTCCGTCGTCCGCGCCACCGAGTTTGATACTGGAAGCGAAGAAAGCTAACGCACGCTCCATCGCCCTGACAGGACAGCGGGTGAGCAATACAGGCTTGATCCTGGTCACCGATCCACGCCGGTGTCGTACGCGGTGACGCGTGAGCGAAGAGTATAAAGAATCTTTAGAGCCTCTGCCAAAACTCCGCTAAACCCCGCCACGTCCTGCCTCGCTTCCGAACCCTCCGCTGGCGAAGAACCCACCGTTGCCCAGCCGTAGCGGATCTCCACTCCGACCGTCAGGTGGAGAAACGCAGGCTGCGGGAGGCTAATGGCCTCTCGGCATCTGCCTGTTCGGATGGTTACGCTTGAGGCTGCCGCTCGCCTCCCTTGTACAATCCAGGAGGCCGAAGCGCCGGCGACAGCAACTGGGCCGGGCCGTAGCGCCGGCACCTGGGCGGAGCTTGGGGAGAGTCGCTCTGTTGCAACGGAAATTCGGACATCCTCCAGTGAGTCACAGATTCTTGAAATTTCTTTCCCCTGCCTTTGCAGTAACTTGCGGTTCCACGGCCCGGTCTGGTCCGCGAGCGGCGCTTATACTGTGGGCGTAGCATGGTTAGCTTTTTCTCTGTTGGATAGTCACTGTAGGACGGCCTCGGGTTTTGGCGGACCCGGGGCCGTCCTTTTTTGCACCACACTGGCGGAATCCGGAAGCGCCGGCCGCGTCCTGGGCCGGTTCGGCCGGGCAGGCTAGGGCTTGGGCTTTGGAGGGGGCAGGTCTCGCGCCTCGACGGCCGACTGAAAACCCTGTCGGCCGTGGGTTCCGTCGCAGAAGGGCTTGTTTTCCGAAAGGCCGCAGCGGCATAGCCCGAGCGCGGCGCGTCCGCCGAGGCCGAATTCATTGCCGTTCGCATCGCAGATAGTGAATTCCCCTTCGATGCGTAGGGGACCGTTGTTGAAAACCTTGACTGTAGTTGGCATAGGGAGTTCGTTCTTCACTCTCAACTATACGGCTTTCGCGTCGCCTTCGGTAGGCACGCGAAGCAACTCTCGTTTCCCCGATCGGCCCGGCCCTGATCGGGGGCGCGTGCCTTTGTCGAGTTGCCCATGCTACGGCAGGAGCGGTAGATTGCCATGGCCGCCACAGCGATGCCAACTCTTGGCTGCGCGGTGAAAAATGCGGGCTGGGACCATCGGCCGCACGGGAAGCAAATTGAAACGCAAGCTCAAGCGTTACGGTGTCGCGGTTCTGCTGGGCCTGTTGGTGCTCGTCCTGATTGTTCTCACGACGGGACGTCTCGAATACCAGCCCATCAACCGCGCAACAGCCGTGCCAGACGGCCCCCCGTTCGAGTACAAGGGCGCTCTTCACGTCCATACGAACCTCTCGGATGGCCGAGAGTCCCCGCAACACGTGGCCTTGGTGGCCGATCGCCTGGGCCTCGATTTCCTGGTGATAACCGACCACAGTGCCGGCGGCGACACACCGCTTGAGCGACGCGGTGTCGAAGGCCGCGTCGGCAGTTGCATCATCCTCGTCGGCAGCGAAGTTTCCACCGAGGATGGGCATGTCCTCTCGCTTGGCACGCCGAAAACTCTCTATCTACCGGGTGGCGACGCCGCTCAGTTCCTCGGCGACGTGCGCGAACTCGGTGGGACGTCGGTGATCGCCCATCCCGTCAATGACCGGAATGGGTGGAAAGGGCCGGCCTCGGCGAGGGCGGACGGTATCGAGGTTTTCAATGCCGATAGTGCTTGGCGAAACGCTCCGGCCTGGAAGCTGTTGCTTGGAAGCGTGACCTGGTGGGTCAACCCGTCGCGCACATCGCTGTTTGTAATGGACGATGGGCAACGCGAGAGAAATCAGTGGGATGCCTACCTTGAACAAGGCCCGATGGTAGGCCTGACGGGGGCGGATGTCCACGGAAGGATACAACTCGCGGGCTGGAACCTTCCGTTCCCCCGCTACGAGGATTCGTTGGCGTGGTTCCCTGTGCACATTCTCACCGAGACGGAGCTGAGCGGGCAGTTCGGCCCCGATCGGCGGATGATCCTCGATGCCATTCAGCGCGGGAGCTGTTATCTGTCCCTGGGGTCGATCGGGCCGGTCTCCGGATTCCGGTTTCACGCAGTGTCGAAGAGCCTGGCCCAGCCGGCCGGTATGGGACAGAGCCTGACGTCCGACGAGACTGTGACGCTCATCGCCGAGCTGCCTGCCGACAAACCCGCGAGGATCGCTCTACTGAGCAACGGTGCTGTTGTCGCCGAGCACTGGGGCCCGCGGCTGGAATACCCCAATGCGAGCCCCGGAGTCTATCGAGTGGAAGTCTATGCCGGAGAACCCGGATCGACGACCGGGCGGGTACCCTGGGTCCTCTCGAACCCCATCCGCGTCAACGAACCGGGCAGGCCCCCGGCACCGCCTCCGATCCCCAACTGCGAGGCAGGCGTGAACCTTGCCGACTATGAAGCGGAGAACAACGACGGTTTGCACCTCCAGGTCGCAGGTGACCCGCTAACCCTTGAGGCGACGGGGCCCGTTGAAGTCGCTCCACCGGGCGCTGCTGGCACGCGGAAGTCGTTGACCCTACCCTTTTCCTTTCCTGCCGCGCTGATTCCCCCGCCGGAACGCTTCTGGGCCCTGGTAGACCGGCAGCACCGAGACCTGAAGGATGCGCGAGGGATCTCCTTCTATGTCCGGTCTGACAAGAGATTCCGGTTCCGATTTGAAATCCGGGAGCAGGATGCTCAGGGGCTGATGGGCGAGGAGTATTTCAGCCGAACCTTCTTGACGACACCGGAGTGGCGCTGCGTGAACATCTCGTTCGAGAAGCTGCGGTGTATCGCCAAGGGCAGGGACGGCAAGCTCGATCCTTCAAAGATCAGCGGGATCTACGTAGTCGCCGACTACTCGGTGTTGACGCTCGAAGCCTCAGGTAGGCTCTGGCTTGACGAGTTCAAGACTTATCCTTGAGGGCGAGAATGTAGGCGTCAGGCGGCCGGCTGAATTCTAAAGGCGCGGCGACTGCGGGTTCGATAGGTAGAGAAGCCGCGGCGGTCGAGCGTCAGGACGTCCAGGACGGCGAGGCGCTCAGCCAGCAGGACTAGCGTAGCATCCGCATAGTCCATGGGGGTGTCGGAATACTGGGCCATCAGGGTGGCCGCGTCGCGCAACTCGGCGGATTGGGAGAAATCATGCACTTGCATTAGGCTGGCTGTGACGAGTTCGGCCAATAGGGCCGGCCCATCCGGCGCGGCGGATAGGAAGTACATGGCTTCCGTGATAACGGCGCTGGTGGTGTGAAGTCGCCCGGAAAAATCGGCGAGGCAGGCCGCCACGGGATGGTGTGCTGAGTCCCTGGCGTTGAGGTATGCGACCAGCGGCCCGGTGTCAACCAACAGGGACTTCACCGCCGCCAGTTGTGCTCTTCGAGATGCTTCCGCCACGGATCCGTGATTGCGGGCAGGGTCAGATGACCTCTCACGTGACCGGTGCGCTCCGCGATCGGCCGCTCGGCGACAGCCTCTTTAAGGACTTCGCGGACGAGTTCGGAGACGGTCTTGCCAAGGCTCGCGGCCCGACGCTGCAAAGCCTGGTAGAGCTCCGCCCCGGTGCGAACCGTCAGTGTCGTACTCATGTATTACATCGTAATACGAACTGACTGACTGGGCAAGCCGGATGTGGGAGGTAGGGAACCGCTTCTGGAAAGCGGCTGCAGCCGTTCGCTTACGCGCGCGGTACGGAATCAGAAGGCGCGGAGTCGCCCGTGCCGGTGGCCGCGAGCATGATGGAGTGCTCGCTCCATCGGTCGACGGGGCTGGCGGGGCCGAGCTTGCCGCGGCACATGACCGCCAAAGTGTCGCATACGCCGAGTAGTTCGGCGAGGTAGGAGCTGACGAAGATCACGGCCTTGCCCTCGCCCGCCAACCGGCCGATCCATTCGTAGATCTGTACCTTGCTCGCAACGTCGATGCCGCGCGTCGGCTCGTCGAGCATGAGAACGTCGCAGTCGTGATGCAGCAGGCGTGCGAGCTGAACCTTCTGCTGATTGCCGCCGGAAAGAGAATCGACCGGTGCCTGAGAAGAGGCGGTGCGGACGCTGAGCTTGGTGATCCAGGCATCGGCGGCCGCCCGCATCCGGCCGCGGTTCAACCAACCGTGTCGGACGTACGGTTCGAGCCGCGAGAGGACCAGGTTGTCTTCGACCGAAAGCGCACCGGCCAGCCCCTCGGTCTTGCGGTCTTCGCTGAGCAGACCCACGCCTTGACGCAGGCGCTCGGGGGGTGTGGCGGGGCCGGTAAAGGCCGCTACGCGAATGTCGCCTCGTTGAATGGGCGCCAGTCCGAAAATGGCGCGCAGCATCTCGGTTCGGCCGGCGCCGATCAGGCCGGCGATGCCAAGGATCTCGCCGCGGCGCAGGGCGAGCGAAGCGTCGTGGACGCCCGCCGCGCCGAGGGCGGAGAGTTCGAGCACGGGTTCGCCAATCTCGTGCGGGCTTCGCGGAAACATATCGTCGAGCTCGCGGCCGACCATCCAATGGATCACGCGGGCGGTCGGGGTGTCGGCAACGGCGCCCGTCCCGACCGAGCGCCCGTCGCGCAGGACGGTGAGCGAGTCGGCAACCTCCTCGACCTCTTCGAGGAAGTGGCTGATGTAGATGACCGAGACCCCACGCGCGCAGAGAGTCTTGATGACGTGGAAGAGCCGTTCCACATCGGGTCGCGTGAGGCTGCTGGTCGGCTCATCGAGGATGATGATCTTTGCCTTGGTCACCAGCGCACGAGCGATCTCGACGAGCTGTTGCGCACCGATGCTGAGTTGGCCGGCCACGGCGCCGGCGCGGATCTCGGGATGGCCGAGGGTGTCGAGCGCCTGTTCGGTCTGGCGGCGTATTTCCCCGCGGTCGAGCCAGCCGTTGCGGGTCGGCTCGACGCCCAGCAGAACGTTGTCGGCGACCGAGAGGTGGGGCGCTAGCGCCAGCTCCTGATAGATCATCGCAACGCCGGCTCGCCGCGCCTCGAGCGGGTCTGCGGGGCGGTACGGCTGCCCGTCGATCGCCATCTCCCCGGCGTCGGGTGCGTGTACGCCGCTGAGGGCTTTCACTAACGTGCTTTTGCCCGCGCCGTTCTCGCCGACCAGGGCATGGACCTCGCCGGGTTGCACCGTAAGCTCGACGCCGTCGAGGGCGCGGGTGGCGCCGAACGACTTACGGACACCGGTCATGCGAAGGCGGGGGTGGGCCAGAGTAGTCACGGCTCGTCACGCGGCGTGGTCAGCGGCTCGGATGGGCGAGGGTCGATGGGTGCCGAATGCTGTCCCGCTGAGTTATTGGTCGAGGTACTGGTCAAACGGCGGACGCAGTAGAGCTTGGATCTCGGGCTGGGCCATGTTTTCGGGCGTAGCGACCGTGACGCCGGTGTCGACGCGCGCTTGGGGCTGCCGGTTCGAGCCGTCCACGTACTCGACGATGGTCCTCACGCCCAACTCGCCCATGAGAAACGGATTTTGTAGGACCAGGCCTTGCAGATGGCCGTCTTCCAAGGCCGTGATCAGCTTTTCGCTGCTGTCGAAGCCCACGAACTTCACCTGGCCTGCCTTGCCCGAGTCGGTCAGTGCGCGCAGCATGCCGAAGGTGGTCGATTCGTTGGGGCAAAAGATGCCGTCGACCTCGGGGAACCGATTGAGCAGGTTCTCGCCGACTTGGTATGCAGTTTCGGTGGTGACGCCGCCGTACTGGTTGTCGCTGAGGATCTCGATGCCGGGATGCTTTCGGACCTCCTCGAGGAAGCCTTCCTCGCGCTGCATCGTGCTCTCGGCGCCGACGATGACGCGCATCAGGATGATCTTGCCCTTGCCATCGAGGATCTCGACGAGGCGACGTCCACCCAAGGCGCCGCCGTAGCGGTTGTCGGTTGCCACGAAGCTGATGTGCTCGTCGCCCTCCAGGCCGGAGTCGATGATGACGGTGGGGATGCCCGCGCGTTTGGCTTCCCCTACAACCCCGCGCAGGCCGGTGCTATCGAGCGGCGCGAGAACGATGCCGTCCACGCCACGGGAGATCATGTCTTCGACGACCGAGATTTGCTGCCCACGATCGTCCTCAACCTGAGGTCCCTTCCAAACGATCTCGACCTTCAGATCGCCGGCGGCCTTCTCGGCTCCGGCATGGATGGATTTCCAGTATTCGTGGGTCGTCCCCATCGGGATGACGGCGACGGTGGGGCGCGATTCGTCAATGGAAGGGCTGTCTTGGCAAGCGATGAAAAGAAACGATAGTCCTGCGAGAGCGGCGGTGAGCCGGCGAAGGTGACGGGAGCGTTGTGTTACGAGCATGGTTTCGACCGATTGTAGCGTGCGGCCCGTTCACACCGGCCAACGGGGACGAGTGCCTGTTGCCGCTGGGCGGAGACAGCGATCCGCCCCTACGAGTCAAGTGGTACTGCGCCGCGGACCGAGATCGCTAGTCGCTCATCGCGCCGAGGAACTCGCCGTTCGAGCGCGTCTTGCCCATGCGGCTAAGCAGCAGCTCCATCGATTCAACGGGCGACATTTGGCTGAGGACCTTACGGAGCACCCACACCTTGTTGAGCTCTTCCTGCGAGAGCAGTAGCTCTTCTTTGCGCGTGCCACTTTTCGCGATGTCAATTGCCGGGAAGGTGCGCTTGTCGACCAGACGGCGCTCGAGGTGGATCTCCATGTTGCCGGTACCCTTGAACTCCTCGAAGATCACGTCGTCCATGCGGCTTCCGGTTTCAACCAAAGCCGTCGCGACGATCGTGAGCGAGCCACCTTCCTCGATGTTGCGCGCGGCGCCGAAGAAGCGTTTCGGGCGCTGCAGCGCGTTCGAGTCGACGCCACCCGAGAGCACCTTGCCCGAAGGCGGAACGATGGTGTTGTAGGCGCGCGCCAAGCGCGTGATCGAGTCTAGCAGGATGACCACATCCTTCTTGTGCTCGATGAGACGCTTGGCTTTTTCGATGACCATCTCCGCTACCTGAACGTGTCGCGTGGCCGGCTCGTCGAAGGTAGAGCTGATCACCTCGCCCTTCACCGAGCGTTGCATGTCAGTCACCTCTTCGGGGCGCTCGTCGATCAGCAGCACAATCATGACGACGTCCGCGTGGTTCGCTGTGATTGAATTGGCAAGCGACTGTAGCAGCATCGTCTTGCCCGTGCGTGGCGCCGCGACGATCAGCCCGCGCTGGCCCTTGCCGATCGGTGTCAGCAGGTCCATGACGCGGCCACTGAGGTTCTCTTTCGTTGTTTCCAAGTGAAGCCGCTGATCGGGATAGAGCGGCGTCAGGTTGTCAAAAAAGATCTTGTTCCGCGAGGCTTCAGGAGGCTCGAAGTTGATGGCCTCGACCTTGATCAAGGCGAAGTAGCGCTCACCCTCCTTGGGCGGACGCACCTGCCCCGAAACCGTGTCGCCGGTGCGCAGGTCAAAGCGGCGAATTTGGGACGGCGAGACGTAGATGTCGTCGGGGCCGGGGAGGTAGTTGTACTCGGGGGCACGCATGAAGCCGAACCCCTCGGGGAGCGTCTCGAGCACCCCCTCGGAGAAGATGAGGCCGCTCTTCTCGGCTTGGCCTTGGAGGATCTTGAAGATCAGCTCTTGCTTGCGTAAGTTGGCCGTGCCTTCGATCTTCAGTTCTTTGGCCTGCTCGGTGAGCTGGGTAATATTCATTTCTTTCAGAGCAGCCAGATCCAGAGCGGGCGTCTGCTCCTGCGTACGAGTTGCCATATGTCCCTCGGAATCGAGATTTCGGTTATGGAAAGGTTAGGACGCGAGGGCTTCACGAATCACGCTCCACAGCGCGGGAAGTCCCTCGGCCGTTTTGGCTGAGAAGGGTAGAACGGAGCCGACCTGCTGCTCGACCGTTCGAAGGGCTCGAACTCGCTCCGCTGCCTTTAATTTATCAGATTTCGAGGCCACGACGACGAACGGCTTTGCGTGAGCCCTCAGCCAGTCGCGCATTTGTTCGTCGAGCGGGGTCGCTCCGTGGCGGGAATCGATGATCAAGACCACCAGGCGCAGCGGCTCTCGGTCGAGCAAATAGCTCTCGGCAAGCCGCCGCCAATCCTCGAGCGCCTTGCGGGAGACCTTGGCATAGCCGTAGCCGGGCAGGTCAACGAAGTAGAACTCGCCGTCGATGCGGAAGAAGTTCAACGTGCGCGTGCGGCCGGGCGTACGGCTGGTTTGTGCCAGTTGACGCCGGTCCAGGGGTCCTTCCGACGACTTGCGTCTTGTGCCGCGCAGCAGCAGCGTGTTGAGCAGGCTCGACTTGCCGACATTACTGCGGCCGACGAAGGCTACCTCGGGAAGACGGTCTTTTGGGAGTTGGCGCGCCGACGCGGCGCTCAGGACGAACTCAACGGACATGATTCGAGATGTTGCTTCGAGACTCAGGAACGGAAACCCGCGGATCTCAAAACCGAGATCCGCGCTACGGGCTATCTGTCGTGATAGGCCGACCAGGCGGGCACGGCATGCCCCTACATTTCAAGCGGGCCGACACTTGCAGGCGGAGCGGAGACTTCGTTCAGGTAACGCCCCGCTCAGACGGCTAGTGCGGCAATTTCTTCTCTTCGGCTGGGGCGGGCTGCGCCGCTTGGATGATCTCGGGCGGAACGCTCGGCTGACCCAACCCAGCCAGCGGACGCTCCAGGGCGATCATCAGCACTTCGTCCATGTTTTCCACGAAGTGCAGCTTGACGTCTTTCTTGATGATTTCCGGAATCTCAGGGAGGTCCTTCTCGTTCTCCTTCGGCACGATCACCGCATGGATGCCCTGGCGGTGAGCGGCGAGCAGCTTCTCTTTCAATCCGCCGATGGGCAGCACTTTGCCGCGCAGCGTCACCTCACCCGTCATGGCGACATCGCCGCGAACGGGAATACGGGTCAGGGCGCTGACGAGCGTGGTCGTCAACGTGATGCCGGCCGAGGGCCCGTCCTTGGGGATCGCTCCCTCGGGGAAGTGCACGTGGATGTCGAGATGCCGGTAGAAATCCCTGGGGATGCCGAGATTTTGCGACCGCGAACGGACATAGCTCATCGCCGCCTGTGCCGACTCCTGCATCACGTCGCCGAGCTTGCCGGTGGTTATGAACTTACCTTTTCCGTCAAGCAAGGTCGCTTCGACCGTGAGAAGCTGGCCGCCGACTTCGGTCCAGGCCAGACCCACGGCCGCGCCGATCTCGTTCTTCTTGTCGGCGGTGAGGTCACGGTATCTGGGCACCCCGAGCAGGTCGGACAAATTCTTCGGGGTGACGGTCGTCCCACGCTTCTTTGCGCCCTTCTTCCGAGAGACGACCTTGCGGGCCACCTTGCGGCAGGTGTTGCCGATCTCTCGCTCGAGGTTGCGCACGCCTGCCTCGCGTGTATATTGCTCGATCATCCCCAGCAGACCCTCACGGGAGAACTTCAGGTCCGTGTCTTTGAGGCCGTTGCTGGAGAGTTGTTTGGCAATCAGGTGGCGCTGGGCGATCTGGACCTTTTCGTACTCGGTGTAGCCGGTCAGCCGGATCACCTCCAACCGGTCGAGCAAGGGCGCCGGCATGGTATGGAGCACGTTCGCGGTGGCGATGAAAAACACCTTGCTCAAATCGTATTCGACGTCGAGATAGTGATCCATGAACATGTGGTTCTGTTCGGGATCGAGCACTTCCATCAAGGCGGCCGACGGGTCGCCACGGAAGTCGGTCGACATCTTGTCGAGCTCATCGAGCATGAAGACGGGGTTTACCGTGCCGGCCTTCTTCATCATCTGGATGATCTGGCCCGGCAGCGCGCCAATGTAGGTGCGGCGGTGGCCGCGAACCTCGGCTTCGTCACGAACGCCGCCCAGCGACAGGCGGATGAACTTGCGTCCGGTGGCGCGGGCGACCGACTTGCCCAGCGACGTTTTCCCAACGCCAGGAGGCCCCACGAAGCACAAAATGGACCCGCGCGGGTCCTTCACCAGGCGGCGCACCGCGAGGAACTCGAGGATGCGCTCTTTGACCTTGTCGAGACCATAGTGGTCGTCGTTGAGCACCTTCTCGGCGAACGAGAGATCCCGGATTTCCCGAGATTTCTTTTTCCACGGCACGGCCAGCAGCCAATCGATATAGTTGCGTGACACGGTGGACTCGGCCGACATGGGCGGCATGTTTTCCAACCGTTTCAACTCGGCCATGGCCTTCTCGCAGGCGTCCTTGGTCATGCCCGCGTCTTCGATCCTCTTGCGCAACTCGTCGTACTCGCTCTTCTCGCCTTTGCCCAGTTCCTTCTGGATGGCCTTGATCTTCTCGTTGAGGTAGTACTCCTTCTGCGCCTTCTCCATCTGGCGCTTCACGCGGCCCTGGATCGTGCGATCTACGTTCATCTTCTCGAGCTCGATGTCGAGTACGTCCGCGATGCGCGTCAGGCGCTCGTAAGGATCGAAGATCTCAAGCAGGTCCTGCTTTTCCGGGACGGTCAGCTGCAGATTGGCGCCGATGGTATCGGCCAGCTTGCTGGGATCGTCGACCCGCACGGCGGCGATCATGCTCTCGTAGTTGAGGTTCTGGCTCTGCTTGACGTATTGCTCAAACAGCGACGTCACGCGGCCGATCAGCGCCTCGCTCTCAGGCGGCGCATCGGCGCGCGGCGGGTGCACCGCGACGACGGCCCGGTGGAAGCCTTCTTCGGTAGTCATCGACAGCAAGCGCGCCCGCTCGACGCCTTCGACCAGGACCTTGATGTTGCCGTCAGGAAGCTTGAGGCTCTGGATAATGGAGACGATCGTGCCGACCTGGTAGATTTGCTCCGGCGTTGGATCGTCCACCGACGCGTCGTGCTGAGTGGCAAGGAAGATTCTCTTGTCGCCCGCCAGGCCGTCTTCGAGCGCATGAACGCTCGATGGCCGTCCCACGACGAACGGCGTCATCATGTGGGGAAAGATCACGACATCCCGGATGGGCATCATCGGGAGCTGAAAGCTGTCCACTATGTCCTTCTTTGATTGCATCAGGTCCTCCGCCGGAGCCTCGCTCTCATTGTAACGGGTGGTTGAAACGGGAGCTGCACGGGGGGGGCTTGCGCAGCGATTCCGCAACGCGGTCGGGCGAGAGCCGGGAAGTGATTGGGGAACGAGCGAGTTAGGTGCGGGGCGAGCGGGGCGAGCAGATTCGCAGCCGGACGAGGGCCTCGGCGGGGCCCGAAGTCGGCTGCGGAAGACACCGCTACGCTCGGCTGCCGCTCGGCGGCGTGGTGGCAGCGCAGGATGGCAGGGAGAAAGAAAACCACCCGCTCGCTATGGCGAGGGCCCCGAGCCGTACGGGCAAGCCGCCGCCTGATACAGATCAGCCGCCATCGCGCGCGCCCAAAAGACTCGCGGCTTGCTGCGCCGCAGCGATGCCTTGAGATTGCGCGCAACAAAAACGTGGAAGAGATTAAAAGCCAGAAACACCGTCAACAGAAAGTTCTCGATCGCCGCGGGGTCGTGCTTATATACGTGGTCGGCGTGCCAGCCGTTGACTAACTCGTTGAAACCCTGATTCTCGATGTCCCAGCGTTGATGGCCCAACCTTACCACCCGCGCGGTCCGAACCTGCAGTGAGGAAAGGGTCGTCACCCACACCCACTCGCTGTGATGCGGATGCGGTTGGGAGTCGAGTTGCGAATACTGCTGCCAGCTCTCGACGGAACGAACCACCCGCAGCGGCTGCTGCACCTGCGGCCACGACACCAGGCCCTCGTGATCCCACCACTGGCAATCGCGACCTTGATAGTCGCCGCGTTGGGGCGCCGTGGTCGGCCACAGCCCTTGGACGTCTTGATAGAGGTTGCGGCGCTCGTCCTTGAGCACGATCACGGCGTCTTTGCCATGCCCCAATAAGAAGTTGATAAACGGGGCGGTGGCGTAGAGAGCATCGGCCAACACGACGTCAAAGGCTCGCGGATAGGTCTCGAGAACTCGCGCCAGCAAACGGTGCGCCGCGGCCATCTCGTCCTCGCCGGGCCGTTGCGGCTCGGCGTCGAGCAACAGTCGCAGCGGTTCGGAGCCGGGGGGCGCATCGGAGAGCAACAGCAGTGTGACTTGGCGATGGTAGTATTGCATCTGCTGGCCATCGCGGCGCTGCACGGTGCGCTTCAAGCATCCTCGACAGCAACGGCGGTAGCTGGCGTGAGACTCATGGCCGTCGAGCACGGCCACGCCCAGCCCGCCGATCCCGGGCAGGGCCTTGTTGCGCTTGAGCCGTTCGTAGACGTGATGAATCGCTGCCCGCACCGCGGCGGCATCGAGCCGGCTGTAGACGCGCCCGAGGGTGTCGGCGCTGGGCATCTCGCGGCCCAACCACTGTTTCCAAAACGGTGCGGGCGCTAGCGTCTCTAACGCGTTGAGGCTGCCCAGCCGTGTCCAGAACAGCACCAGCACCGACTGCAGCACCACCCGCGTCGGGATGCGCGGCCGCGGCCTGGTGTCGCCGACGGCGGCCAGCAGCGAGTCCCGCAGACCGTAGACCTTCTCGGCGTAGTGCAGCAGGCGTCGAAGAACGTCATTCCTCCCGGCGGCTTCGGAGCCGCTTCCATTCACGCTCGGAGACCTCGTCGAGGAGCCGTTGGAGTTGCTGGTAGGCGGCCACGGCCTGGCGGACGCGGGCCTCCCAGTGGCGGGGCACAAACAGCTGCTGCAGTTGCCCTTGGCGATTCCGCACCAAATACAACGAGGCGTGAAGCTGACCGCGAGCACAGCGACAGGTGGGCTTGCCGCAGGTGCGTTGGCGGGGCGCCAGCGTGCCGTGCAGCAACCAGCGGCCATGGACGAGCTGCGCGATGCGGGAGCGGAGCCTACGTTCGGCATCCGAGAGATGAGAGCGAGTGGGGGCCGCCTTCATGACTGGTATAATTAATATATATCAGAATAACACATGGGTCAAGTCCGCCGGGGGAATGCGAATCTGCTCGGACCTGGAGGACGAGCGAAAACACTTGCTAAATCAAATGTTTCCGACCCTCAAGAAATGTGGATGCGGAACCGCTGGGGCTTGCGGGCCTGCCGTCAGCGGCGCGGGCACGGCATATCGTGCCCAATATTTCGTGGAGATGGGGCGCCGGGGTTAGCCGGCCTTGTCGAGCAGGGTGAGGCTTACGTTGTGGTTCTCGACCATCTCCTTGGTCACCACGAACTTCTTGACCATCTTCTTCGACGGCAGGTAGTACATCAAGTCGAGCATCAACTCTTCCAGAATCATCCGCAGCCCGCGAGCACCGACTTTACGTTCCAGCGCTAGCGCGGCGATCGACTGCAGTGCGTCTTCCTCGAAGGTCAGTTCGATGTTTTCGAATTCGAACAGCTTCTGGTACTGGCGGATCAACGAGTTCTTCGGACGGGTCAAGATCTCCATCAAGGCCGCTTCGTTGAGGTCGCTCAGAACCGTGCTGACCGGCAGGCGTCCGACGAATTCCGGAATGAATCCATGGCGGATCAGATCCTGCGGCTGGACCTGCGCAAGCAACTTGGCGTCTCTCTCCCCGCCTTCGAGCTTCCCGGGAGCGGGTTTTTCCTCATGGTTTTCAGCCGAGCGGAAGCCCACCACCCGATGGTTCAGCCGGCGTCCGATGATCTTCTCGAGCCCGATGAACGCTCCACCGCAAATAAACAAGACGTTCGTCGTATCCACTGGCGTGAACTCTTGATGGGGATGCTTGCGGCCTCCTTGCGGAGGCACGTTTGCGATCGTTCCTTCGAGGATCTTGAGCAGCGCCTGTTGAACGCCTTCGCCCGAGACGTCGCGCGTGATGGACGGGTTCTCGTCCTTACGGCTGAGCTTGTCGATCTCGTCGATGTAGATGATGCCCTGCTGTGCCTTTTGGACATCGCCGTCCGCCGACTGCAGTAGCTTGAGGATGATGTTCTCGACGTCCTCGCCCACATAGCCCGCCTCAGTGAGCGTGGTGGCGTCGGCGATGGCGAACGGAACTTCCAGTATCCTAGCCAGCGTTTGCGCCAACAGCGTCTTACCAGTGCCGGTCGGTCCGATCAGCAGGATGTTGGACTTCTGCAACTCGACGTCGTCGTTCGAGCGCTGTTTCGTCATGAAGACGCGCTTGTAGTGGTTGTAGACGGCGACGGCGAGGTTCTTCTTGGCCCGCTCCTGGCCGACCACATACTGGTCGAGCTGTTCGCTCAGTTCCTGCGGCTTGAGGAGAGTCAACGCACCGCCGGCCGGCTGCTCGCGGCGGTCGTCCTCAAGGATTGAGTTGCAGACCGCAACGCATTCGTCGCAGATGTAGGCCTTGGGGTAGTCGCCGGGCGTGGAAATCAGCTTCCCAACAACTTCTTGGGTCTTGTGACAGAAAGAGCAGCGGAGCGTTTCGTCCGATCCGTTTCGCTTCACCCGAGACTCCTTGGGCCGGTGATGCCTTCAGTCGCTCGAAGCCCGGCGCGGGAACAGGCTGATTTCATCTTCAACTATCCTACGATTACCTTACCATGGCATCAGATCCAATCCGCAACAAACCTTAGGGGCCGGCTAGTCTTGGTTCGGGCCGGATCTGTAAGCCGGGCGCGTCCCGGGGGGACGGTTGGGGGGGGGGGGTGCTGGAACGCGATGCCTTTTCGGCGCTTCGAAAGCCGTCGGCCGGTGAACACCCCGCGGCATGATTTCGGCATCAGTGCAACGGTGGTTGGTCGTTCTAGGCCGCTACCCGTTCTGTGATGTGAACAGGCGCCCGGTTGGGAAGCAACGGCCCGGCTGGATTGCGGCAAGAACCCCGCTCGACGGCTTGCGCCGCGCGCCATTGGTCATTCCAGACAAGCCTTCGCTAAGATCGGTGAGATGTCAGTGTTCCTCGATAGCGTCGTCGCCCGCGCTCGCACACTCAACAAGCGGGTCGTCTTCCCCGAGGGCGACGATGAACGCGTTCAGGCGGCGGCTGAGCGCCTGGCCCGGGACCACGTCCTCGCACCCATCCTGGTCAGCACGAACGACAACGCGCCGGCGGGCGTGACCATCCTCCATCCCAAGACCTACGCTCATGCCGACCGCCACGTGCGTCTACTCCTCGAGCGCCGCCGGGCCAAGGGCATGACCGAGCGCGAGGCGCGAGACACAGCCGCGCAGCCACTGTACTTTGCCTCCCTGCTGCTGGCCCACGGAGAAGCCGACGGTCTCGTCGGCGGCGCCGGCAATACCACGGCCGAAACCGTGCGGGCGGCGATCTACTGTCTCGGCATCAAACCGCGGTACCGGTTGATGTCGAGCTTCATGATGCTTGTCCATCCCAACGAGAGCTTCGGCAGCCGCGGCGTGCTCGTGTTCGCGGACGCCGCTGTCGTACCCGACCCGAATGCCGGACAGCTCGCCGACATTGCCATTGCTACTGCTGAGAACACGCGCAAGTTCCTCTCCGACCCGCCCCGCGTAGCGATGCTTTCGTTTTCGACCAAAGGGAGCGCCCGCCACCCCATGGTCGAGAAGGTCGCCGAGGCCGTGCGGATCGTGCAACAGCGCGCGCCCGAGCTCACCATCGACGGAGAGTTGCAGGCCGACGCCGCGCTGGTCGTGTCGGTCGGACGGAGCAAAGCACCGGGTTCCCCAGTCGCAGGCCGCGCCAACGTGCTCATCTTTCCCGATCTCAATTCGGCCAATATCGGCTACAAGCTCGCTGAGCGTCTCGGCGGCGCGCAGTCGCTCGGCCCGTTCCTGCAGGGGCTCTCGAAACCCGCCAACGACCTATCCCGCGGCTGCTCGGCCGACGACATCTACTACGTCGCCGCCATCACGGCTCTTCAGGCTCAGAAAGAAGTGTAGCCGTGGCGCTGGCGTTCGAGCTTGTCTTCCTCTGCCTCAACGGGCCGAGGCTACCCGCTGCCACGCTGAGTGAAACTAGTCCTCGTGGCAGCGGTCACCCGGCCTCATGGAGGGCTGATACACGCAGCGCCAGCCTGTTTCCAAGACTTGCCATTCGCGGCACGGCATACGTTCCTGGTTACTAGTATATCGTTTCAATAAAACATACTCATACAGCAACGGTTCCTGCTAGGCTGAAGGCATGGCAGGAAAGTAGAAGCGTCTCAAGCTGCAACTCAGCCCCGCAGAGGTGCAGCATCTGGAGCGGCTGCGTGGTTCGCGGACGGCTCCGGTTCGGGAGGTGCAGAGAGCTGAGATTCTGTGGCGTTATCATTCCGGCGAGACCATTGCCGAGATTATGCGAACCGTGAAGATGACCCGCAAAAGCGTCGGCAAATGGATCGATCGAGCCCTCGCCATGGGCGTGGAAGCAGCGCTCAAGGATGCCTATCATCGTCCCCAGCAGCCCCTCATCACCGCCGATGCCAAGGCCTGGGTGGTGCATTTGGCCTGTAGCAAACCCAAGCAACTCGGTTACGCCGCCGAACTCTGGACCCGCAGTGCGCTGACTCTACACGTGCGCCGGCATGCCGTGGAAGCAGGCTATCCGGCGTTGGACCAAGCGGCTAAGGCGACCGTCCACCGGATCCTGGCCGAGCAACCTCTGCATCCAGAGAAGGTGAAGTACTACCTGGAGCGTCGCGATCCCGATTTTGAGTCCAAGATGCGGCAGGTGTTGCTGGTCTACCGCGAAGTGGCTTGGCAGAATGAAAGCCCTCGCGACGGCCTCTCGCCGGAGGTGATCACGGTTTCGGTAGACGAGAAGCCCGGCGTGCAAGCGATCGCCAACGTCGCGCCGGACCTGCCGCCGAAGCCTGGGCGGCATCCCAGCGTGGCTCGCGATTACGAGTACAAACGTCTAGGAACTTGCTCGATTCTGGCGGCGCTGGACTTGCATAGCGGTCGGGTGACGGCGCGGGTGGAGCGGCGTCACCGCAGTCGGGAATTCATCTTGCTGCTCCAGGATCTGGACCAATTTTACCCGGACGAGTGCACGATCCGATTGATCTTGGACAATCATTCCTCGCACATATCGAAGGAGACGAAAGCCTACTTGGCGACGCGTCCGAACCGCTTCAAATATGTGCATACGCCCACCCACTGGTCCTGGCTCAACATAGTCGAGACGCTGTTTGGCAAGATGGCGCGCACATTCTTAAAGCGAATACGAGTCGAGTCCTGGGCGGAGCTTCGGGAACGAATCCTGAAAGGAATCGCGGAGATCAACGCCGCTCCAGTCGTTCACCGCTGGAGGAAGTTCGAGTCGCTTGAGGTCACCTAGAGTGGGTATGTTTTAGTGAAACTATATACTAGGTTGTTCGCCAAGCGTGTGGTACAGGTAGTATCGTCGTAGCAGATCCCCTTGGGGACAGCAGCCGGAGGCGGCGGGCACGCCTGCAGGCCGACAATCACCACGCCCCCCGTCAAGAGAGCCGTGACAATCGAGTACTTCCACTCCTTCATGGTCTTCACCTCGGCGACCATTATGAGACGGGTACGTAGGTTTTGCAATGGTTACGCTCATCCCGTGGTTGCTTCGGTGCCGAGAGGTGCCGAGCGGTTGGGTATAGAGGCTAAGCGTTGTCCTTCCGACCCTGCGGCCCGACGAGGATGGCTTAGTATGATCGACGCATGAAGATTCAAACCACGGTCGTGGGAAGCTACCCCATTCCCCGCTGGCTGTACGGCGACTCGTCCCGCACAACGCTCCGCGACGCCATTTCCGTTGTTCTCAAGACGCAGGAACTTGCCGGGATCGACCTTGTCGCCGATGGAGAGCTGAACCGTTTCGACCCCAGCCACCCCGAGACCAACGGCATGATCGACTACTTCGTGACCCGCATGTCGGGCGTCAAGACCCGCTACTCGATCAGCGACATCGAAGCGTTCCGGGCCGACGAGGGAATGAGCTTCCGCGCCGCCCCCGCAGGCATCGTCACGGACGAAATCGGCGATGGCGTCCTCAACCTGCCCGCCGACTACGAGTTCACGAAGGAGCTGACGGCGAAGCCGCTCAAGTTCACCTGCACCGGGCCGCACATGCTGGCCAAGACCGTCACGGACCGCCACTATGGCTCCTACGACAAGGTGGCGATGGCGATCGCTACCGTCTTGCGGCGTCAACTCGAGCGCATCCCGGCCGATGTCGTCCAAATCGACGAGGCCAACATTCCCGGTCACCCCGAAGACCAGGAATGGGCCATCGAGGCGCTCAATCACGTGCTCGACGGCATGCGGACCACGCGCGCCGTTCACATTTGCTTTGGCAATTACGGCGGCCAGACGATCCAGAAGGGTCTCTGGGAGAGCCTCGTGCCTCTGCTCAACGGCCTGCACGTCAACCATTACGTGCTCGAGTTCGCACGCCGAGGCTACCAGGAACTACCCATCCTCAAGGACGTGGACTCCAAGATCGGCATCGGGTTGAGCGTCGTCGATATCAAGGACAACGAAGTCGAATCCGCCGACCTGATCGCCTCGCGCATCGAGAAGGCTTGCAGCGTGCTCGGCGAAGAGCGCATCCACTACATCCACCCTGACTGCGGCTTCTGGATGTTGAAACGAAGCGTGGCTGACCGCAAGATGAAAGCGCTAGTCGAAGGGCGTGACTTGTTCTACGGGCGCAAGTCGTAGGCGGGACAAGGCGAGGTGATGGCAGGCTGTCAAGGAACAGTTTGCAAGTCCCGTATTTTCCACAGGGGCGATGGTTGAACACCGAAGACGGTCTCGGTTATAGGGGCTTCCGAGGGGCTCGATGGTCCGTGCCGGACCGCTCCCTTACGGTCACGGCTCGGTTTCCGGGCTTGCGGTGGAGCCTTACGCTACGATTCGACGCCTATACCTTCTCTGACCCAAACTATGCAAAAGTTAACGAACACCGCTCCCACCTTTTGTAACCGGGTCTCATAGGCGAGCGCCGAAATAGATAATGGTTGGCCGCACCATCTCGCACTACAAGATCCTCGATAAGCTCGGGGAGGGCGGCATGGGCGTGGTCTACAAGGCCGAAGACACCCGACTCGACCGGTTGGTGGCGCTGAAGTTCCTGTCCGTCAGTGAGCGCACCGACGAAGAGGACAAGGCGCGTTTCGCGCGCGAGGCCCGAGCCGCCGCCGCCCTCGACCACCCCAACATCTGCACCGTCTACGAAATCGACGAGGTGGAAGGCCGCTCGTTCATCGCGATGGCCTTCTTGAAAGGCCGAACCGTGCAGCAGATGGTCGAGACCGCGCCGGTCCCGATCGACGCGGCGTTGGACCTAGCCATGCAAGCCGCCAAGGGGCTCGCGGCGGCCCACCAGAACGGCATCGTTCACCGCGACATCAAGAGCGCCAACCTGATGGTCACCAACCCCACCGCGGGCAGCGAAGCGCAACTGAAGATCATGGACTTCGGCTTGGCGCAACTCACCGCCGGAGCCAGCAAGCTCACCGTCGAAGGATCCACTTTGGGGACCGCCGCCTACATGTCTCCGGAGCAGGCCCGCGGCGACAAGGTGGATCACCGCACCGATCTTTGGTCGCTCGGCGTGGTGTTCCACGAACTGATCACCGGGCAATTGCCATTTCGCGGCGAGTACGAGCAGGCGATCATCTACTCGATCCTCCACGAACCCCCCGAGCCGATCAGCTCGCTACGTAGTGGAGTAGGCCTCGAGCTCGAGCGCATTGTCAACAAGGCCCTGGCAAAGGACCCCGACGACCGCTACCAAAGCGCTGTGGATCTACTTGTCGATCTACGTACGCTCAGGAAGGAGCGCGAGTCGATCGTAAGCCGCATCACTCATCCCTCGCACGTCACACAGGCGCACGCCACCCAGGCGGGGACGCCTACGGCTTCGGCGTCTGCCCGTATGGGTAAGCCAGCAGCCCCGACCATGGGCAGCGCGGGGACTACCACGCAAGGGGCTCCCTCTGCCGCTCCGCATCGGCATCCCTTCTTCCATCGCAGGTGGGTCAAGTTTGCAGGGCTGGGGCTCGCGCTGTTCGTCGTGTTCGTTGCCGCGCGATGGGTGCCGCCCATGTGGGATCGACCAATGGGGAAGATGGACGGGCCGCTGTTTGGTTGGCGTGGACGCGGGGAGCCGCCGCGAATCGCCCCCATCACGAGCGATGCGGGGATTGAATCCTTCGCCTCGTTCTCGCCCGACGCCAGCCAGATTGCCTACACCTGGGACGGCGGGAGCGGAGGCAACTCGAACATCTACGTCAAGCTCATCGACGGCGGGGCCTCGCTGCGCCTCACCGACAGCTCCGCCATCGACAGCAGCCCCGCCTGGTCGCCCGACGGCCGCAACATAGCCTTCCTGCGCTACCAGCGCGGATCCGCGGGCGTCTACCTCGTCCCGCCCATCGGCGGGGCCGAACGCAAGATCGCCGACGTCCGGATTCCGCGGCGCAGTCATGTGCTCCGAAACTTGGCCTGGTCACCGGACGCCAAGCACCTGGTCCTGGTCGAGGGAGGCGCAGCCGGGGAGCCGGGTGGAACCCAGCTGCTCACGATCAGTAGCGGCGAGCGCACCGCGATTCTCGAAGGCAGGCGGCGGGGCGGCTTCCGTCACAGCCCTGCGTTCTCACCCGATGGCCGCGCGATCGCCTTCCTGCAGTCCGTGGGCTTGAGCGCTGACGACATCTACATCGTGAGGCTCGACCAGGATCTTCAAGCAGCCGGCGAGCCGCGGCGAGTGACGGAAGATGAAGCGCGCATCGACGGCCTGGTTTGGGCGGTGGACGGTGAATCGATCATCTTCTCGTCCGAACGCAACGGCCAAAGGGGGCTGTGGCGTGTACCGGCCCGCGGCGGCCGGATCTTTCCCCTGCCCGGCGCCGGCGAGGGCGCCCGGCTTCCCGCCGTCTCCGCCGACGACAGCAAGCTCGCGTACACACGGTCGATGCGGGATCTCAACATCTGGCGCCAGAGCCTGGCAGGGGACACCGAGCCCGAACCGCTGATCCGTTCCACCCGCCTCGACCATCTGCCGCGCTATTCGCCCGACGGCCGCCGTATCGCCTTCATCTCTGACCGCACGGGTAGCATGCAGCTCTGGGTGGCCGACAACGACGGGACCAACGCGCTTCAGCTCACCTCCTACGAGGGCGAGTTGGTCACCCTGCCAAACTGGTCCGCCGATAGCCGCCGCATCGCGGTGCAAGTCATTGAGCGCGACCGCTCCCACATCGACCTGGTGAACGTCGAAGACCGCTCTCGCCGCCGTCTCGAACTCCCCGAGGAGGGCGGCATCGCTCCCTCTTGGTCGCACGACGGCCGATGGATCTACCTTACCCGTCGCTTCCAGGGTGTGTGGAAGTTCCCGATTCCCGATGGTGTTGACGCCGGCGCTGAACCGGTGCAGGTCGTTGCCGCCGGCGGCTTTGCGCAGGTATCGCCGGACGGCAAGTACCTCTATTTGCTTACGCGGGGACGTAGCGAAGGAGGTGTCATGCGGGTGCCGCTCGATGGCGGGGAAGAGTCGGTACTCCCTATCCAAGCAGCCCGCGGCCAGTTTACGGTCACGGAGTCCGGCATCTACTTCCTCGGTCGAGGCGGCGATTTCAACCTGTTCGACTTCGCGACAGGCCAAGTGAAGACGCTCGCAACCATCGAGGGCGTGGCAGACGGCTTCCGGGCTGCCTCATTCTCGGTTTCACCCGACGGTCGCTCGCTGCTGTTCGTCCGCAACGACCGCAACGAAGCCGACCTGATGCTGATCGAAAACCTGCGCTAACCAGCCAAGAGCTGCGCCCTCGATAACCCGAAGTGGCGACGATGCAGCTTGTAGGGGTGGACCGCTGCGTCCGCCCCGGCGCCGGGTATTAACCGGGCACATGGGTAACACATGATGCCAAGCACATAGGTAACACTTTGAGGCATAGAACATTTCTGGGAGGGAATGCTTTATGCCGTGGCAGGAGACCTGTGTGCGAGACGAGAGAACCCATTTTATCGTGGACTGGGAAAGAGACGAGGAGTCGATGGCCGAGCTGTGCCGGCGCTACTCGGTGAGCCGCAAGACCGGCTACAAATGGCTGCAGCGCTACCAGCAGCAGAGCTGGGAAGGTTTGCAGGACCACTCCCGGGCGCCGCAACGCCATCCCGGTCAGACCGCGGCCGCGATCGAGCAAGAGATTCTCGCTCTGCGGGTGCAGCACAGTCGCTGAGGTGCGGTCACCTTGAGGGCGCGGCTGCAGCGAAGGCAGCCCGACGTGGCATGGCCGGCGGTGAGCACGATCGGAAATCTGCTGCGACGACACGGTCTGAGCGTGCCCCGACGACGCCGGCCCCGCGCCGCACCGACCCCGCTGCCGCTGACGCCAGGCAAGCAGCCCAACCAGGTTTGGTGCGCCGACTTCAAAGGCTGGTTTCGCACCCAAGACGGCCGGCGCTGCGATCCCTTAACGATCTCGGACGCGGCCAGCCGCTACCTGTTGCGGTGCCCGGCGGTGACGAAACCGGACGGGGACCATGTTCGGCCGTTGTTCGAGGCGACGTTTCGAGAGTTTGGACTGCCGCGGGTGATGCGCACCGACAACGGGCCGCCGTTTGCGACCCTGGCGGTGCACGGGCTGGGGCGGCTGGCAGTGTGGTGGATCAAGTTGGGGATCTGTCCCGAGCGGATCGAGCCGGGACATCCGGAACAGAACGGGCGGCATGAGCGGATGCACCGTACGCTGAAGCAAGAGACCGCCGCGCCGCCAGCGGCGAATCTGCGAGCGCAGCAACGGGCGTTTGATGGCTTTCGCAGCGACTACAACGAGGAGCGACCGCACCAGGGACTGGAGTTGCGAACCCCTGGTGAGTGTTATCACGGCGCGGCGCGGGCGTATCCGTCGCTGGTGGACGAGCCGGAGTATGCGGCGCCGATGCAGGTGCGGCGCGTGATGGATGGGCGGATTCGCTGGCGGCGTCAACGAGTGTTCGTCGGCAAGGGACTCAACGGGGAGCGGGTCGGGGTGGAGGAGATCGAGGAGGGCGTGTGGCGAGTGTGGTTTTCCTTTTATGAGTTGGGAGTATTCGAGGAACGAGAGCGGCGGTTGCGCCCGAGCAAGGGCCCAGCGGCGGGCCCTTCGTCCGGGGGTGGGACTTGACTCTGGTCGCCCTCCGGGCTCCCTGCGTCAAGCCCCACCCCGGACGAAAAGTGTTACCTATGTGCTTGGCATAAAGTGTTACCTATGACCCGGTCAGTTCACTGTAGGCGGCTTCTCTTTCGCGCAGAAACCGAGAGCGACTTCGCACGCCGGGGTGGACGCAGCGGTCCACCCCTACACCATGAACTGAGTTGCGAACTGAGCCGGTGGTAGGTACACCTCGCCTAACGAGAACAGAATTCGCGCTACGCCCGGCATAACGCTCTAATAGCCCGTTGGTGCGATCTCGTGCTTGATGCTGGCTAGGCGCGGCTAGGCGGCAAGCAATCCTGTGCCATTCCCATAGAGGATCTTGGCCAGCACCTCTTTCGAAGGCGCCAGCCGCCGCAGGGCATCCAAACAAGTCGCGCCGATACAGGTGTTGTCGCGGCGTCCCGCGCCCTTGCCGTCGTAGCAAGGGCAGTCGCTGCCCCAGATCAATTTGCCGGCATGCCGCTCGAGAAAGCCGCGTGTGAAATCTTCGTCGCGGGTCATGGCGTTGCGGCCCGAGCCCGCAGCCAGATCTCCATAGATGTTGGGATAGTCGGCCAACAAGCGGTCTGTCAGACCGCCTGGTTTCACCGGGCCCTCGGGATACATATCGGTGGGGTCGAGGTCCGCGCTGATGTTGCCCCACCAGGTTTGCGCGTGGCCGATGAAGTTCACATCGGGATACGCTTCGAGGATCTTCGGCAGGTTCTCGATCCCCAGGTTGTACATCTCGTGTTCGAAGTGAAGCAGGACGGGGACCTTGCGGTCCCGCGCCAGATCGAAGATCGCGCGCATTTCTTTCGAGTCGACCGGAACAGAGAACTTCTCCTCGCCGATGCCGATCGCGCCGCGGTCGAGGTAGGTGGAAAGCGTCTCGACGGCGTTGGGCTCGGCCGGGTCGGCGCAGGCGAACAGCACGAAGTCGTGGTCGGCGCTGGCTAACAGCGCCTCGCACTCCGCGTTGTCGCCGATCCGCTCGAGCAGCCAGCCGGCGCCTGCCAGCAGGACGCTCTTCGTCACTCCCAACTGCTTCTCGTGAGCAATCAGTTGCTCGTTGGTCCGGCCCAGATGCCGCGTGTGGGTGTGAAGGTCGAGGATTGGCTCAGGAGCCGTGGTGTCGGCTTCGGGCTGCGTTGCCCCTTCAGAACAGGCCGCGGTGGCGGCAAGGGTGGTGAGGAAGGTACGGCGGTCGAGGTTCGTCATATCGGTTGGTCGCAGAGTTGGGTTCAAGTTGTCTAAGCCCTTCTGAGTCAGTATGATGAGCAATTCAACCCAGGTCAACAATCGATGAAGAGAGTGCGAGCGGGGGTCGTCGGGTTCACCGGCTACAGCGGTGCTGAGTTGGTGCGGATTCTCCGCAACCATCCCGGTGTCGAGCCGGTCCTGCTGGAGCACCGTAGCCAGTCGGCCGACGACTACGCCTTCCTCGATGGCGGGCCGGAGCGCCTGCCGTGCAGCGAGGAGACTTTCAAGAGCGGAGATCTGGCCGTCGTCTTTCTGGCGACGCCCCACGAAGTCTCGCTCGAACTGGTTCCCCAGATGCTCGACTGCGGGCTAAAGGTGGTCGACCTGAGCGGCGCCTTTCGGCTCCGCACTGTCAACAACTACGATCGCTGGTACCAGATGAAGCACACGCGGCCGGACCTGCTCGCGGAAGCCGTTTACGGTCTGCCTGAGTATTTTCGCAATGTTACCAAGGTGGCGCGTTTGGTTTCGAACCCGGGGTGCTACCCTACCGCGGCGAACCTTGCGCTACGCCCGTTGGTCGTCGAAGGCGTGCTCGACCGCGAGGCCGGCGTGATCTGCGACGCCAAATCGGGGGTCAGCGGCGCCGGCAAGAAGCCAAGCGGCAAAACGCACTTCTGCAGCGTTACCGAGAACTTCTCGGCGTACGCCGTGCTTGTACATCGGCATGTGCCCGAAGTTCTGCTGACGTCGGATCTCGAAGAAAAGGAGCTCAGCTTCACCGCGCAGCTCCTGCCCGTCCATCGCGGCATTCTCGAAACGATCTACGTGCGCACGGCCGAATCGCTCACGCGCGATGACCTCGAGGCCGTTTACCGCAAGGCTTACGAGAAAGAGCCTTTCATCCGGATTTTTCCCGAGGGAGAATTTCCCAGCCTGCAGTCGGTGAACCACACAAATTTCTGTGATCTGGGCATCCAGGTTGATCCCGAGACGCGTCGTGTGGTGATCGTCGCGGCCATCGACAACCTGATCAAAGGGGCCGCCGGACAGGCCGTGCAGAACATGAACCTCATGCTCGGGTTTCCCGAAACCGAGGCGTTGTTGTAGGCACGGCCGATTCTCGGGCGCTCCTTTTCCCAACAGGAAAGCACGTGAAGCTGCTGATTAAGATCGGTGGGACGCTCATCGATTCCCCCGAGGCCCGCCAGTCGATGGCCCGAAAGATCGCCGCGATTGTCCAACCGGATCGCCGCGTCGCGGTCGTTCACGGCGGCGGCAAGCAGCTCAGCCGCTACCTGAAAGAGCAAGGCGTCGACAGCGAGTTTCGCGGCGGGTTTCGCGTGACGCCGCCGGAAATTCTCGATGCGGTGTTGCGAATTCTCACCGGTTCAGTCAACCATCATTTACTCGCCGCCCTCCGCGAAACCGGCGTGCAAGCCGTGGGCTTGTCCGGCATTGACGGTGGCATGGTCGAGGCGCGGCAGCTCTCGCCTGAACTAGGGGCGGTGGGCGAGGTCGAGACCGTCGACCCGTCGCTGCTGGACTTGTTGACCGGTGAGAATTTCTTGCCCGTGGTGGCCTGCATCGCGGGCGGCGCGGGCGGCGCGGTCTACAACGTTAACGCCGATCAGATGGCCGTCGCCTGCGCCGGAGCCTTCAAGGCCGACCAACTCGTCTTCCTCACCGACGTGGAGGGCGTGCTGGACCGCGACGGGCGCCTCATCTCTCGGTTGACCGCCGCCGAGGCTCTCAACCTTATCGACACGGGTGTCGCCGGCGGGGGCATGGAGGCGAAGCTGCGCGCCGCTGTCGCCGGCGTCAGCAAGGGCATTCCCGAGGTTCGGATCGTCGCGGGGACGCAGCCGGATGTTCTCGAAGGCCTGCTGTCCGACGGCCCGCCGCCAGGCTCCACGCTCGTCCTGGACTAGCCGCCTGGGCTCTCCGACCCCTCTTTCTAAACAAACCAACCGAGTTTTGTGATGCTGCGTCCCTGCCGGGCGGCTCACCGCGGGGGCTTGTTTGTTTCGGCATCCGCGGGCCACTTCGGTATGGAACCTCATCGTAATCAACGGTTTATCTGGATCTTGAACCACGCTCGGCTGCGAGTTACGGGAGGCGTCCGCAGGCCCTCGACAGCGGGCCGGCAACGCCGCGAAATAAAAAGTTGCAAATAGTATTACCAATTGAGATCGTTTTTGGCATAATATAGATCTCTTTAGGTAATAAGTAAAGTGTTAAGATAACTTACTTACGTATCGAACGTGACTTGTCTTAAAATCGGTCGTTGCGCCGCGAGGAGGCAGTATCGTGAGAACGCAAGCAGTGCAGGTCAAGAGTGCGGTGGGGCGATTGCTCTGTGATCCCATCTTCCAACCTTCGGGCAAGAAGCTACTGGCCAAGGGCCACCAGATCAGTGAGGAGGATATTCGGGTTCTGGACCTGGAGGGACACGAAAAGGTTCGGGTGGCGGTGCTCGAGGATGGGGAGGTGCCAGAAGACGAGGCCGGGCTTCGCATCGCTTCCGAAGTCGCCTGCGGTTCGATGGAGATCCGCCTCAGTGCCGGCGGAAGGGCGAACTTATTCGCGACGGAGAATTGCTGTCTCCTGCTGGATGAGAATTTGCTCAAAGAGATGAATCAGTCCGGGAGCGTGAGCATCGCGACGATGCCGAACTTCTCGTTCATCGCCCGCGGGCAGCGCCTGGCGAGCGTAAAGAGCACTCCTTTTGCCGTGCCCAAGAAGGGTTTCGAACGGACGCTGAAGCTGGCCACGAACAAGGGGCCGATGCTGCAGGCGCGCCCCATGCAGAACCCGACGGTCGCTGTGCTTTACAGCGACCCCCGCGAGGGGGGCCGTAGCCGACAACTCTTCGAGGGAATCATGCGAACCCGGCTTGAACGCCTGGGAACGTCGGCTTCCTTTGTACTCTCCGCCATTGAAGAAGAGACTGCGGTCGCACGGGCGCTCGATCATCTGCTGCGCGCGAGACCGACTCTCGTCCTCATGGCTTCCACGACGGCGCCTGCCGGTCCCGACGACGTTGTGGGGCTGGCGATGGCCAAGGTCGGATGCACCGTCGAAAGCTTTCTGGCCCCGGTTGAACCCGGCAACCTGTTGCTTCTCAGCTACTCGGGCGATATTCCGGTCGTGGCGGCTCCCGGCTGCTTCCGCTCGCCCAAGCCCAACGTGATCGACTTGGTGCTTCCGCCCCTGCTTGCCAATTACCGGCTCTCCGCCGGCGAGGTCTCCTCCCTGGGGCACGGGGGATTGCTGGCGTAGGGCATAGTCGGGCTGTATCGACCCGGCTACAGAGCTGAGGGAACGCCGCGTGCGGTCCCCGCGGCTGACTCCGGGGTTGACTCGTCCCCGGATGTGCCGGCCACCCGCTCTTGCGACGTTTGCGGTTCTACGGCATCGAGCTTGCGCGTCTCGCGCCAGGTGTGGACGATGCGGTGAATCACTGTGATATTCGAGAGCACCGCCAGCACCCACAACACCGGTGCCATGCGATTCGTAACCGCACCGATGATGATCAGCACGATGCGTTCGGGGCGCTCCAGAAAACCCACCTTGCAGCTCCCGATGACGTTCTCCGACCGTGCCCGCGTGTAGCTGATCATGATGGAGCCCGTCATCGCGACCGCCGTCAAGATGATGTAGAAGAACCGGTTGATGCTGGCGTAATACACCAGCAAACCCATGAGCAGGATCAGGTCGGTGTAGCGGTCGAGCACCGAGTCCAGAAATCCGCCGAAACGAGTCACCCGATTGCTTTGACGCGCCACCGGGCCGTCGATCAGGTCGAACAGCGCTCCGCAAAGCACCACCACGCCGGCCGACCGAAAATCGCCGCGCGCGAACAGCCACGCTGCAACCGCGTTAATACCCAGACCGATTGAGGTGAGCGCATTGGGATGAATGCGCGTGCCGCTCAGCAGACGCACGAGGCCGTCTAGTATCCATTCTCCGGCCCTGCCGATTTTCCCTGTGAGCGCCATGACGGGTATGGGGAACCGTCGACGACCGAGCCCCGACTCGGCCTAGCTCCGGTCGTGGACCGTCGTCAACCTCACGACTTCCATCTCCCTCACGCCGCCGGGCGTACGAACCTCGGCGACATCGCCCTCCACTTTCCCGAGCAGCGCCTTCCCAATGGGAGATGTGGTGGAAATCTTTCCGTTCGGGGCATCGGCGTCTTCCGACGTCACCAGCAGAAACTCCACTTCCTTGTCGTTGTTGAGGTCATAGACTACCACGCTGGAACCAAAACCCACCACGCCCCGCGGAATCTTGGTCAGGTCAACCATGCGAAGCTGCGCAAGCCTAGTCTTGAGCTGTGCCAGACGGGCGCCCACGAAATCCTGACGCTCCTTCGCCGCGTGATACTCGGCGTTCTCACTGAGGTCGCCTAGCTCTCTCGCACGCTGAATCTCCTTGGGTAGCTCGTGCTTGAGCTCGTACTCGAGCTTCTTGACCTGTTCTTCCAGTTTTTGAACGAAGTCGAAGGTCATGCCTTGATCCACCCGAGGCTGCCCAGCCTCGCTCTACATCAAAAAGACCGGTTCCGCTTTCGAGAAACCAGCATCCGGAAACAGCCTAACCAGCCCTGATTATAGAACACGGCTCGGACGGCCCATCGACGGGTCACTGGCGGGGACCCGTGCTTGCGACGCCTTCTCCGACCCGGTGCTATTCTCTGGTGACCGCCCCAAGGACCGATGCCAAAGGGACCAAGCTACACCGCCTACGACGACTTCGCCTGGTTCTACGAGCGTTACTGGAGCGAGCCGTTCGCCGCCGACGTGCGGCCTATTCTCCAAGACACGCTGCTACCACTCGTCCCGCCGGGCGGACACATTCTCGATCTTTGCTGTGGAGTAGGCCACTCGAGCCATTGGCTCACGGCCTGTGGCTTCCGCGTGACGGGACTGGATGGCTCAAACGAGATGATCCACCTGGCCCGCCGGAACGCTCCTCGGGCTGAGTTCGTCGTTGCCGACGCGCGAGCGTACGCCCAGCCTGACTCCTACGCCGCCGCCATCTGTACCTTCGACAGCCTCAACCATCTGCCGACGGAAAGTGACCTTAAACAGGTCCTCCGCAACGTTCAACAGAGTCTTGGGCGCGAGGGGCTGCTCCTCTTCGATATGAATCTAGAGGCCGGCTTCCTGGCCGCCTCGCCGGACTCCTACTCCATCGTCAAAGACGACCATGTTTGCGTCGCCGAAAGCCTTTTCGACCCCTCCAGCCGCGTCGCCTGCTCGGATGTGACCATGTTCCGGCGCGAGAACGGACTCTGGCGGCGGCGCGATGTCGAGATCCGCGAGTACTGCTTCAGCCAGAAGCAGATCCGAGGCGCGCTGTCCGGCGCCGGATACACTCAGTTCATCGCACTCGACGCATCCCGCGATCTAGGCATGACCAACGGTACGGGGCGCATGTTCTATCTTGCCGCGAAGAGCGACCGGCCGCGCCTGCGGGCCTAGCGTTGGCCTAGCGTGGGTTGATCGGCCGCCAGCCCTAGGGACGGAAGAACTCGACCGGCGCCAGCCCAATGATCGTCCAACGCTTCTTCAATAGCGCCAGGCGCAAGGAGAGGATCTCCCTTCGGTTCTCGACCTTGCCGAGCCCATTCCGTGGGCTGACCTGCACCAGCCAGTCTACTTGTAGTACCCGGTTCTCACCCTCCTCGCGGCTCTCGATTACCTGTACCGACGACGCGAGATCGTTCTGGCTGATCAGGGCCACCACGTAGGTTTCGAGCCGCGCATAGTCTTCCCATGCCCGCCGATCGAAGTAGCTAAGAAAGGCCGCCGGGCTGTCGGCCTGCAGCGCACGGCTGGCGTCCTTCAAGGTCCGCGCAGCCGAATTCTTTTGCGCGTCCGCCGGGGCTGGCAGTGCCAGCACCAGCAGGCCTAGACACAGGCCCGCACACCCGATCCTGTAGATCATATATGAATTGTCGCCGCTGTTTCGAGTCCGGCGGGCAGGCCGGTGGCGTCACAACCTCCTTGCCGCGGCCTGCTACCGACGTTCAACATTGCGTTCGAGGTACGGCCCGAGACCGGGCAAGTCATAGAACTCGTCCATGAGGAAATATTCCTCGCCGAGGGGCACACCGGCGTGGGACCCGTGGAGCCGTGACATGTACTCCATGTACCAATCCGAGATCAGGACGGCGATGGCCTGGTCATCGAGGCTGTCGAACTCCGGCACGTAGAGATTGCGCTTAGCCAGCGCCGCCCGGGTTGACGGTGCTTGCCCCGGACTGGCGCGTACGTTGCGGTGGAGTTGGAAGCCGCGCTCCTTGCGCTTCTGCTGTTCGGCGTTAAACTCCATGACGATGTTGGGGCGGTGGCCGAGCCCCCAGGTCAATCGGGCCTTGCCGTAGTGATACGAGGCCTCGTGTGGCTCCAGCCCCAGCTCGAAATGCTCCGGGTGGACGTTGCGATAGCCCGCCAACCAATAGGCCTCCGCCAACATCCAACCGACGTTTCGATGCCCGGGGTTCTTCTGATAGTGCTCCCAAGCGTTGTGTCCGAGCACGACGTCGGGCTTGTACTTGCGAATCAACAGAATCAACTGCTCGCGCATCTCGTTGAGCGGGTAGGGGTTCTCGAAGTTGTTGCGCCAGTTGAGGCTGATCACCTTCTCCATGCCGAGGGCGGCGATGGCCTCTTTGGTTTCGTGCAAGTTGATGATGTCGTTGCGCGGGTAGCCGTGCCGACCGTCCTTCTCATCGTTCGACGCTCGGATGTAGATGGCGCGATAGCCGTCGTCGACAAGACGGGCGATCAATCCAGCCATACCGTAGTCGGTCGAGTGGTCGTCGTGGTGCGGTTGGGGGACGAGGACGACCTTGCCGGGCGGGGTTTCGCCGGTGGGAAGGAGGTCTGTGGATTGCGCGCCCAGCGACGCCAGGCTAATGCCCGCTGCCAGCAGCACCCGCTGAATAGAGATCAACACCCTCCGCCGCTCCGACCGGACGACCATTCTATCACCCGTGTCGCCGGGATTCCTTAAGAGATTGTAGGGGCGGGCCCTCGTGCCCGCCCGCACACTTCTTGCAGTTACGTCCTCTTTCCCACAGTCCAGTAGTGATAGGTGCGCGGCGCGTGGCCCCGCCGGGAATGGCGTTCCGCGTCAGCTCAGCGGAGGCGGTCGAGTTGGGGGAAGAAGAACGCTAACTCCGCCGCGGCGGTCTCGGGCGCGTCGGAGCCGTGGAGGGCGTTGCGTTCGATGTCGGTCCCGACCTTGCCGCGAATGGTTCCCTCGGGAGCCTTGGTGGAGTCGGTCGGCCCCATCAAGTCTCGCAACGCCGCGATACCGTTCTCGCGCTCGAGCGCCATTGGGACGACATCGCCTTCCGTCATGAACGTTACGAGCGAATCAAAGAACGGCCGCTCTCGATGGACCTCGTAAAACGCTTCTGCCTGCGGGCGGGTCAGGTGCAGCTTCCTCATGGCGAGAATGCGGAAGCCGGCCTTTTCGATCTCGCTGACAATCTCGCCGATGTGCCCGGCCGCCGTGGCGTCGGGCTTGATGATGGTAAGTGTCTGTTCAACAGCCATAAGTCTGTTTCCGTGGCACGCTCGCCCGGATGAGCAAGGCGCGCGTCTACAAGATTTTCGCTAGGGTTGAGCCCATCTCCGCGGGAGACGGAGCAACGGCGATGCCCGCAGCCTCGAGCGCTGCTACCTTTTCGGCTGCGGTGCCTTTGCCGCCGGAGATGATCGCGCCGGCGTGCCCCATGCGGCGTCCCGGCGGGGCTGTGCGGCCCGCGATGAAGGAGACAACGGGTTTCTTCACGTTGTCTTTGATAAACGCGGCGGCTTCTTCCTCGGCCGTCCCGCCGATCTCACCGATCATGATCACCGCGTGGGTGTCGGGGTCGTCGTTGAACAGGCCCAGGGTGTCAACAAAGCTCGTCCCTATGATGGGGTCTCCGCCGATGCCGATGCAGGTGGATTGCCCGATGCCGAGCGTGCTGAGCTGTCCGACCGCTTCGTAGGTCAGCGTTCCGGAACGCGACACCACGCCGACGTTCCCTTGCTTGTGGATGTAGCCGGGCATGATGCCAAGCTTCGACTTGCCGGGGGAAATGATCCCCGGGCAGTTCGGCCCGATCAGCCTCGTCCGGCTGCCTCGAAGCCCATAGCTCACCTTGACGAGGCCCTGCGCCGGGATGCCTTCGGTGATACAGACGACGATCTCGATCCCGGCGTCCGCGGCTTCCAAGATGGCGTCCGCCGCGCCCGCCGCCGGCACGAAAACGATCGAGGCGTTGGGCTGGACGGCGTCCACCGCCTCGCTGACGGTGTTGAACACCGGCAAGCCAAGTTGCTCGGTCCCGCCTTTGCCCGGCCGCACCCCTCCGACCACTTTGGCTCCGTAGTCCATGCACTGCTGGGCGTGGAACGAGCCCGCCTTGCCGAAGCCCTGCACTAGGATGCGTGTATTCTCGTCGAGAAGAATGCTCATGACTCGCTGTGTCGATTACCCGCCCGCCAAGGCGACGACCTTCTCCGCGGCCTCTTTCATGTCGGCGGCTACCGTGAAGTTGAGACCCGATTCATCGAGGATCTTGCGACCCTGCTCCACGTTCGTGCCCTCCAACCGCAGCACGATCGGGACGTTGATCTGCAGTTCCTTCGCGGCCGCCACGACGCCTTCGGCCAACACATCGACGCGCAAGATGCCCCCGAACACGTTGATCAAGATCGCCTTCACGTTGAGGTCGGCCAGGATGATCCGTAGGCCGTTTTGGATCTGATCAGCGTTGGCCCCACCGCCCACGTCGAGGAAATTCGCGGGGCTCCCTCCGGCGTACTGGATAATATCCATCGTCGCCATGGCCAAGCCCGCGCCGTTGACCATGCAGCCGACGCTGCCGTCGAGCTTGATGTAGTTCAGCCCGTGCTTCGAGGCGTCGGTCTCAAGCGGGTCTTCTTCATCAAGGTCGCGCAACTCTTCCAAGTCGGCGTGGCGGAACAGGCCGTTGTCATCGAAGTCCATCTTGGCGTCGAGCGCGATGGCGCGGCCGTCGCTGGTGATGACAAACGGATTAATCTCGACCAGGTTCGCGTCGGTGGATTGATATGTCTCGGCCAGCGCCGTCATGGCGTCGACGACACCGTTGAGGGCCGGGCCGGTGACGCCCATCCCCAAGGCCAGCCGCCGCGCTTGCTCGGGCATCAACCCGACACTGGGCTCGATGATCTCTTTGAGGATCAGCTCCGGCGTCTTGGCGGCTACCTCCTCGATATCCATGCCGCCCTCGGACGAGGCCATTAGCACCGGTCGTTCGAGCTTGCGGTCGAGCGCGATTCCGAGGTACAACTCGCGCTCGATCGGCAGGGTCTCTTCGACCAACACACGCTTGACCAGGCGTCCCTCGGGGCCGGTCTGGTGGGTCACGAGCGTCATGCCGAGGATCTGGTTCGCCAGTTTCTCGGCCTCATCGGCGTTCTCGGCGATTTTCACACCTCCGCCCTTGCCGCGGCCGCCGGCGTGAATCTGGGCCTTGACGACGACGCGTCCACCGTGTTTTTCAGCGATCTGCCTGGCTTCCTCGGCTGAGAAGGCCACCTCACCTTGAGGGACAGGGACGTGGTAACGGCGCAAGATTCCCTTGGCCTGATACTCGTGAATTTTCATGAAGCGGAGAAGCGCGTGCTACGATCTGGGGACTCTTGAAGATGAAAGCTCATCATAGGGGATCTCCCGAGGGGAGCGCAAACCCATGAGCGCCGTTAGGGAAGCGCTGCATAAGGCCGCGCGCCGCGCCGATTTAAGCGAGCCGGAAGCGCTCGCGGTGATGAACGAAATCCTCTCCGGCGAGTCCACCCCGACACTGATCGGCGCGCTACTGGTCGCGCTCAGCATGAAGGGCGAGACGGTTGACGAGGTCGTCGGTTTTGCCCGCGCCATGCGCTCGCAGGCGGCGAAAATCCCTTGCAAGACGGCGGCTTCCGAGCTGGTCGATACCTGTGGTACCGGCGGCGATGGCTCGCAATCATTCAATATCTCGACCGTCAGCGCCTTCGTCGTCGCCGGGGCGGGGGCGCATGTCGCCAAGCACGGCAACCGCTCGATCTCGAGCCGCTGCGGCAGCGCGGATGTCTTGGAAGCGACGGGGGTGAACGTCGGTCTGACGCCTGAGCAGATGGCCCGCTCGATTGACGAGGTCGGCATCGGGTTCCTTTTCGCTCCGGCGATTCACACCGCCATGAAGCATGCCGGGCCGGTGAGGGCGGAGTTGAAGATGCGGACCGTCTTCAACGTGCTTGGGCCGCTGACGAATCCGACCGGGGCTTCGGCCCAGGTGTTGGGCGTGTTTGAAGATCGTTTGACGCCGATGCTTGCGGAAGCGCTGGCTCACCTGGGCACGGCGCGCGCGTTTGTGGTCCACGGCAGCGACGGGTTGGACGAGATCACTACGACCGGGGCCACCCGAGTGGCGGAGGTCTCAGGCGGAGCGGTTAGCGAGAGAACGTTGACACCCAATGACTTCGGTCTGCCTCGCGCCGCGCCGCACGACTTAGCCGGGGGTGGCCGCGAGGAGAACGCCGCGATCCTGCGCGCGATTCTTGACGGGACGAGAGGGCCCAAACGCGACATCGTGCTGGCCAACGCATCCGCCGCGCTGGTTGCGGCGGGCCGGGCGGGCGACTTTCGCGAAGGTGTTGGGCTGGCCGGGGCGTCCATCGACGGAGGCAAGGCGGCGGAGAAGCTCGACGAGTTGGCGCGCTTCACGCAGCAGTTCTCGTCGGACTAACTAGTATATAGTTTCACTAAAACATACCCACTCTAGGTGACCTCAAGCGACTCGAACTTCCTCCAGCGGTGAACGACTGGAGCGGCGTTGATCTCCGCGATTCCTTTCAGGATTCGTTCCCGAAGCTCCGCCCAGGACTCGACTCGTATTCGCTTTAAGAATGTGCGCGCCATCTTGCCAAACAGCGTCTCGACTATGTTGAGCCAGGACCAGTGGGTGGGCGTATGCACATATTTGAAGCGGTTCGGACGCGTCGCCAAGTAGGCTTTCGTCTCCTTCGATATGTGCGAGGAATGATTGTCCAAGATCAATCGGATCGTGCACTCGTCCGGGTAAAATTGGTCCAGATCCTGGAGCAGCAAGATGAATTCCCGACTGCGGTGACGCCGCTCCACCCGCGCCGTCACCCGACCGCTATGCAAGTCCAGCGCCGCCAGAATCGAGCAAGTTCCTAGACGTTTGTACTCGTAATCGCGAGCCACGCTGGGATGCCGCCCAGGCTTCGGCGGCAGGTCCGGCGCGACGTTGGCGATCGCTTGCACGCCGGGCTTCTCGTCTACCGAAACCGTGATCACCTCCGGCGAGAGGCCGTCGCGAGGGCTTTCATTCTGCCAAGCCACTTCGCGGTAGACCAGCAACACCTGCCGCATCTTGGACTCAAAATCGGGATCGCGACGCTCCAGGTAGTACTTCACCTTCTCTGGATGCAGAGGTTGCTCGGCCAGGATCCGGTGGACGGTCGCCTTAGCCGCTTGGTCCAACGCCGGATAGCCTGCTTCCACGGCATGCCGGCGCACGTGTAGAGCCAGCGCACTGCGGGTCCAGAGTTCGGCGGCGTAACCGAGTTGCTTGGGTTTGCTACAGGCCAAATGCACCACCCAGGCCTTGGCATCGGCGGTGATGAGGGGCTGCTGGGGACGATGATAGGCATCCTTGAGCGCTGCTTCCACGCCCATGGCGAGGGCTCGATCGATCCATTTGCCGACGCTTTTGCGGGTCATCTTCACGGTTCGCATAATCTCGGCAATGGTCTCGCCGGAATGATAACGCCACAGAATCTCAGCCCTCTGCACCTCCCGAACCGGAGCCGTCCGCGAACCACGCAGCCGCTCCAGATGCTGCACCTCTGCGGGGCTGAGTTGCAGCTTGAGACGCTTCTACTTTCCTGCCATGCCTTCAGTCTAGCAGGAACCGTTGCTGTATGAGTATGTTTTATTGAAACGCTATACTAGGCCGCGCCGCGACGCTGATCTGCGCGCTAGAACTCGAACGCCAGCAAGATGTGACGAAGCTGGGCGAGTGGCCGTTCGAAATCGGACTGTGGGTCGGCAGAGCGGCGACGCCGAACCGCATGGGCTCGAAAGATGACAACTACCCGGACACCGCCAGGCGTAAGACGATTTCCTTTTGGAACGACAGCAGCAAGCCGGCACCGATCCCGTTGGAGGAGTGCCCGTGGTGCGGCACCAAATTCCAGCGTGAGTCGTTCCGATTGTCTGCCAATGGCAAGGCGAATCGCGACAACCCAACGGACCTGACCGTCGCCTGCCTGAACAGGAAATGCGACTTCACGCGGGACCGCCCGCTGCCGATTCTGGCTGTGGATGAACCGATCTATCGGCGACTGCCTTGCTTCCTGATCGCGACAGTAGACAAGTTCGCTGCCCTCCCCTGGAAGGGAGAAACCGGCAAGTTCTTCGGACGCGCGGATCGCTACGACCGGCAAGGGTTCTACGGTCCGTGCGAGCCCGGCAGAGGAACGTTGCTACCTGAGGGCAGGCTGGCGCCTCCGGAACTCATCATTCAAGACGAGTTGCACTTGATTTCGGGTCCGCTCGGAACGATGGCCGGATTGTATGAAACCGCGCTGGACGCGCTCTCGGTCATCGAGAAGGATGGTCACAAGATACGGCCGAAGATTGTGGCTTCGACGGCGACGGTCCGGCGCGCCGAGACACAGATTCGGGCTCTGTTCGATCGACGCACAGTGGATATCTTTCCGCCGCCCGGTCCCGATAGATGCGACTCGTTCTTTGCGGAGACCCTTTCACCGGAGCAGAGCAACGCCCGGCTGTATCTGGGCGTCGCGGCGCAAGGACGCAGCCCGAAGGTTGTAATGTTGCGTGTGTATCTGGCGCTGCTCGGCGCCGGAGAAAGATGGTACACGGCCCCGAAAAAGAAGGCCGACCCGGAAAATCCCGCCGACCCGTATATGACGCTCGTCGGCTATTTCAACGCTTTGCGTGAGTTGGGCGGAGCCAGAAGACTCATCGAGGACGAGATCCGGAACCGTCTCGCGGGTTATGCGTCCCGCCGACGCGCCGGTGAAGAAGAGGGATTGTTCGTTAATCGCAAGATCGAGTATGAACCCGTCGAGCTGACCAGTCGAATCGATACCGGGCGGGTGGCCGAGGCGAAGCAGCGACTGGCGCTCGCTTTCTCCGAAGACAAGAAGGTGGATGTCGCCA
Source organism: Bryobacterales bacterium (assembly GCA_965261065.1). Classification (GTDB taxonomy): domain Bacteria; phylum Acidobacteriota; class Terriglobia; order Bryobacterales; family UBA6623; genus JAKZVK01. The sequence continues at coordinate 3,556,997 of OZ253444.1, forward strand.
TCGCAACGAACATGATCTCGGTCGGTCTCGACATTGTACGGCTGGGCCTGATGGTGGTCTTTGGTCAGCCGAAGACCAGCTCGGAATACATCCAGGCTACGAGCCGCGTTGGCCGCGATCCCGAGCGGCCCGGTCTCGTCGTGACAATCCTGAACGTCCACAAGCCGCGTGACCGTTCGCACTACGAGCGCTTCGCGGCCTATCACGAGACGTTCTACCGGAGCGTTGAGGCGACCAGCGTCACGCCGTTTTCGCCCCGTGCGCTCGACAAGGGTTTGGCGGCGACGCTGGTTGCGATGGCGCGGCACGGGTTCGACGTTTTGACGCCGCCGCGCGGTGCGGCCGAGATTCTGAAGCACAGGACCGAACTGGACTCGGTGGTCGATTCCTTGAGTCAACGTGCGTACGGTCACAGCCTTGGCTCCGACGCGGAGAGAGATCGCCTGAAGCAGAGGGTGCGGCAACGAGCGTTGGATCTGCTGGATGACTGGTCGAAGGTAGCTCAGGAGCAGCAAAATGTCGGCGCGGGCTTGCAGTACAACGCCGCCGAGGTTGGAGCAGCGGCCCCATTGCTTTACGACTATCTGAGTCCAGACGTTAAGAACCTGCCACCTACCCATTGGAAGATGAAGTTTCGCGCGAATCGCTCCCTTCGAGACGTCGAAGCGGCGGTGAACCTCTGGGTGAGGACGATGGACAACGTGGATCTCGAGGAGGACCAGTAGGATGCCCCGGAAGAAAGAGAAGCGTCCTCACGGTGAGATCCGCCAGAGTCAGATACTTACGACGTTTGGTCCGGGTTCGATGACGGATCTGCCCAAGCACTCGGTGTTGATTGGCGGACTCGACTACTGGCTTGGAAGCCGGGATGCGATCAGCGAACCACGGTTGGCCCGGAAGCTGGCAAAAATTCTTGAAGTGCCGACTTTGCGTCTTGAGACGCCGCCCCCCGCTGATGATGATCCGACAGCCCCGCCGAGTGGGGTTCGGGTTTTTCAGTTCCCGGAATGGTTTGTTACCCAGGATGTGGAGAGCAAGCAGGCGGACTCGGCTACGCGATCTCGCCTTCTCGTGCACCGCCGGGCGCTGACTCGCGGAAAGTATCGTGATCGCGATAAGAAAGCACGTCCGGTTGTGCCAGTTCGCTTCGTGAGAGCGTGTCATGGGGGCCACATCGGCGACATCGACTGGTATGTATTCGTGCATGAAGGCCAGTCAGAGTGCAAGTCCCTGCGCCGACAACTCTACCTCGATGAGCGAGGCACCAGCGGCGATCTTGCGGAGGTCTTCATCCGATGCGAATGCGGCAAGGCGGATAGGAGCATCGCCCAGGCAGCAAAGTTGGGGGATCGGCCGTTAGGATTATGCGACGGCGCGAGGCCCTGGCTTGGCCCTGCGATGAAGGAGAAATGCAACGATCAGAACCGATTGCTCGTCCGGACGGCCTCGAACGCCTATTTCCCCCAAACGTTGAGCGTGATCTCGCTGCCGGACCGGAACGAAGCCGTTCAGCAAGCTGTGAGCGCGGTTTGGGACTTCTTAGAGGCAGCCGAGAGTCTCGAAAACGTTCAGAGAGAACGCAAGAAAGCCAAGGTTCAGCAGGGCCTGGATGGTATTACCGACGAGGAAGCATGGTCGGAGATTGAAGCGCGGCGTGGCGTATCTGACGGCGAAGAGAAGTCGGTGAAGGCAGCCGAACTGGAAACCCTAGTGTAGTGCGTCAAGCAGATTGCACCTTATGCAGGGCGGCACGTCCTCGCTTGACTTTCTCGAGGATGTCGGAGGCGGTCGCTGTCCAGATGAAGGGCGTGGGATGCTCGTTGTGCTGGGCGATGTAGTCGTCAATGGCGGCGACGAGCTCGTCCACGCTGCGAAACACGCCGCGGCGCAGGCGCTTGACGGTGAGATCGCGAAAGAATCGCTCGACCATGTTCAGCCACGACGCCGAGGTCGGGGTGAAATGAATGTGGAAGCGCGGGTGACGATCGAGCCAACGCTTCACAGCGGCATGCTTGTGGGTGGCATAGTTGTCCACGATGAGATGAAGCTGTTTGTCCTTGGGAGTGCGGCGGTCAATTAAGCGCAGGAAGCGCAACCATTCCTGGTGGCTGTGTCGGGGCATGCACTCGGCGATCACGCTGCCGTCAAGAGTGTTGAGCGCCGCAAACAGGGTGGTCGTGCCGTTGCGCTTGTAATCGTGGGTCATCGTTTGGCCGCGTCCCTTTTTGAGCGGCAGGCCGGGTTGGGTGCGATCGAGGGCTTGGATTTGGGACTTCTCATCGAGCGAGAGAACCAGAGCATGCTCAGGCGGATTGAGATAGAGTCCGACGATGTCGTCGAGTTTCTCGGCGAAACGCGGGTCATTGCTGAGCTTGAAGGTCTTGACGCGGTGGGGCTTGAGGCCATGGGCGCGCCAAATCCGTCCCACGGTGGAAGCGCTGACGCCGGCCGCGGCGGCCATGGTGCGGCGGCTCCAGTGTGTGGCGTTGGACGGTTTCTCGCGGGTGGTCTTGTGGATGATCTGCTGTACTTTCTGCTTCGAGACGGCAGGTGTACGACCGGGCCGTGGGGCGTCTTTTGCAATGCCGGCGATGCCGCTTTCGAGAAAGCGCGTGCGCCAGCGGGCCACCAACTGCCGCGAGACACCGAGCTGTGCGGCGATCTGCTTATTCTCGAGACCGTGGGCGGCCAGCAGGACAATCCTGGCTCGCAGGGCGAGACGAACGGCGACTTGGCGGCCGCGCGCGTAGCGGTCCAACTGCTTGCATTGCGCTGTGTTCAAAGTTACTGGTTGTGCTCTTCGCATCCCATGCCTCCTGTTAATAGAGACGATGGGAAGCCAATGTAAGTTACAGTATTTATGGTGCACTACACTAGTGTAGTGCGTCAAGCAGATTGCACCTTATGCAGGGCGGCACGTCCGCGCTTGACTTTCTCGAGGATGTCGGAGGCGGTCGCTGTCCAGATGAAGGGCGTGGGATGCTCGTTGTGCTGGGCGATGTAGTCGTCAATGGCGGCGACGAGCTCGTCCACGCTGCGAAACACGCCGCGGCGCAGGCGCTTGACGGTGAGATCGCGAAAGAATCGCTCGACCATGTTCAGCCACGACGCCGAGGTCGGGGTGAAATGAATGTGGAAGCGCGGGTGACGATCGAGCCAACGCTTCACAGCGGCATGCTTGTGGGTGGCATAGTTGTCCACGATGAGATGAAGCTGTTTGTCCTTGGGAGTGCGGCGGTCAATTAAGCGCAGGAAGCGCAACCATTCCTGGTGGCTGTGTCGGGGCATGCACTCGGCGATCACGCTGCCGTCAAGAGTGTTGAGCGCCGCAAACAGGGTGGTCGTGCCGTTGCGCTTGTAATCGTGGGTCATCGTTTGGCCGCGTCCCTTTTTGAGCGGCAGGCCGGGTTGGGTGCGATCGAGGGCTTGGATTTGGGACTTCTCATCGAGCGAGAGAACCAGAGCATGCTCAGGCGGATTGAGATAGAGTCCGACGATGTCGTCGAGTTTCTCGGCGAAACGCGGGTCATTGCTGAGCTTGAAGGTCTTGACGCGGTGGGGCTTGAGGCCATGGGCGCGCCAAATCCGTCCCACGGTGGAAGCGCTGACGCCGGCCGCGGCGGCCATGGTGCGGCGGCTCCAGTGGGTGGCGTTGGACGGTTTCTCGCGGGTGGTCTTGTGGATGATCTGCTGTACGTTCTGCTTCGAGACGGCAGGTGTACGACCGGGCCGTGGGGCGTCTTTTGCAATGCCGGCGATGCCGCTTTCGAGAAAGCGCGTGCGCCAGCGGGCCACCAACTGCCGCGAGACACCGAGCTGTGCGGCGATCTGCTTATTATCGAGACCGTGGGCGGCCAGCAGGACAATCCTGGCTCGCAGGGCGAGACGAACGGCGACTTGGCGGCCGCGCGCGTAGCGGTCCAACTGCTTGCATTGCGCTGTGTTCAAAGTTACTGGTTGTGCTCTTCGCATCCCATGCCTCCTGTTAATAGAGACGATGGGAAGCCAATATAAGTTACAGTATTTATGGTGCCCTACACTAGTGGCCGCGCGAGAGGAGATCGGTGAAGACCGGCCTGAGGGCGTTTTCTATGCGCGATCACTGCCTAGAGCCGCGTGGGACAGGCCTTGGATGGCGAGCATTGAGCGCGTCGTTCTTATCCATCGTTTGCGCGAGGTTGTGGCGTCGGTCGGTTTCACCCGATTTGAATCGGCCTCCGCCGATTTCGAGGGTGAGCTGGATATGGGTGTCCGCCGGGCATCGTTGGCACGCGATATATCGTGGCTGCCCGCAGTTGAGAATAAGGGAGAAGGCTTCTTCATTCAGTTCAAGAAGTCAGCAATTGACGAGTGGCTGCTAGAGCCTGGCGTCCAGTCGAGAACTGCCGCCTTGAATCGGGGTTTTCAGGCCTGGAGTCGGGAGCACTCTGGGGCCGGCCGGAAGTTTCCCCGTCCGGAGCACATCATGCTCCACTCGGTGTCGCATCTTTTACTCACCGCGGTTTCCTTGCAGTGTGGGTATCCGGCCAGCTCAATTCGGGAACGAGTGTATGCCATACCGAGTATCGGATACGGGATTCTTCTGTACACAGGCAGTTCGGATGCTGAAGGTACGTTGGGCGGGTTGGTGGAGGTAGGCCGCAACATTCACGAATCCCTGCGTGACGCTCTGGAGATGGCCCAGCTGTGTTCCAATGACCCGGTCTGCGCTCAGCATGAGCCCGAGAGCGGGCATGAGCACCGCTACCTACATGGCACCGCTTGTCATGGATGCGTGCTCGTTGCGGAAACCAGTTGCGAGCAGCAGAACGATTTCCTTGATCGCGCGCTTGTAGTCTGGACGGTTGAGGCGGAGGGCGCAGAGTTCTTCCCGGAGATCAAACCTTGAGCGAAGAACTCTTCAATCTCCCACCCGCGGACCTACGTGTACTCGCATCGGCGGTCCGCTCCGGGAGACTAACCGTGCCGTCTTCCGGTGCCGGGGTCGAAAGATTCGTGGGGCGCGAAGGCTCCGACGAGGTGTCCAAAGCGCTGGGGGATCTCCAATCTGCCGGCTGCTCACAGGAAGGTGTCGCTCGCTGTTTAGAAATGCTGGCCGCCGGAGCCGAGACACAGCGCGGACTGGACGAGGCCGTGCAAGTCGTGACCACGGGGCCCGAGATGGCAGCCGTTGCGAACCGGGACACGATGGTTGTTGTGCAGGAGATGTTTCGGCGGGCCGAGCGGAGCGTCTTGGTCTCCGGGCATACGGTTTTCGAGGGCCGAAAGGTGTTTCGGGAGCTTGCCGCCAGAACGCTCGAACTCCCTGATCTGCAAGTCCGGATGTTCCTTGACATCCGCAGGAAGGCTGGCGACACGTCGCTTGACTCGGAGATCGTTTGGCGCTTCGTCGATCACTTTCGACGCGCGCACTGGCCCGAGGGCTGTCCGCTGCCGCAGATCTACTACGATCCTCGGTCATTGGCTTCGGATCGGCAAAAGCAGGCAGTCTTGCACGCGAAGTGCGTTGTCGCGGACGATTCCGAGCTGTTTGTGTCCTCGGCCAACTTTACCGAGGCGGCGCAGGTGCGGAACATCGAGCTTGGGCTGCTTCTGCGGTCGTCCGCACTTGCCTCCCAGGTAGGCAACTTCTTCGACTCGCTCGTCGAATCCGGACACTGCCAGCGGGCAAATTGAAAAGTGGCTCCTTCCGCTATCTGTTACTCCACCAGGCTAGAAGTTGCCCGGTTGGAGACGGGGCGTCATACAACCGGACGGTTGCATGCCGGCATGTCCTGCAGAGCAGTAGTTGGTCACAGGCGACTTGGTCCACACTTGTTGCTGGCACGCAGGCGGTGGCGGAGGGCCCGCGGAGATCAGCCCAGGACAGCGGTTTCCTGTCTCGCCGACGGTGACTCGCGGGCGGGGCGACCGCGTGAACCCGGCAGGCAGAACCCGTGCGCACCCTGAACCCACATTACGGGCACCGGCTTCCTCAAGAACTCGGCCCTAAGGGCGTAACTTGCTGAAACCTAGTCACTTAGCGCGAGACACAGTTTTTTGGAGGAGAGTCCGGAAAGTGGGTGATTGTGGCAGGGGCTGGTCGGAGTCCTCAAGCCGTTTGTTTGGCCGCTTCGCCATGCTCTGCTCTCTGGATAGTTTTGGCAGCCCTACGACGAGCCGTTGAGGTGCGGTAGGCCCTGCGGACTGTGGTGGCCCCAACGCCAAGCTTCGATGCAATCTGGGACCAGCTCATGTCCTCCTGATCGCGCAGCCGCACTACCTCGTCTCGGTCGAACACCATCCTCGGTCGGCCAATTCGTTTCCCCAACGCCAGTGCTCGCTCGTGCCCCGCTTTGATCGCGTCGACACGCTCCTCGTTCTCCATTTCGGCAAACCATGCTTGAATCGCCCAGAGCAGCTTGCCCATGGTAGAGCTGATCGCGCCGGTCTGAGACTTCACCGGCACCACGGTCACTTCTGCGTCCGCCAGTTCGTAGACGGTCGAGATGACCTCACGCATGTCGCGGCCGAGACGTGAGACCTTCCAGACCAGCAAGCGATCGAACTTACGGAGCGCGGCATCCCTCTTCATTCGCTCGAACATCGGACGAGATCGGGCGCCCTTGCGACCAGACTTCCCTTGCTCGACGTAGATGTACTGATCAGCGAGACGATCAGCGACGACCTGGTTGACGCGATAGACCGTTCGTGGAGGATCTGGGCCCCGGACTTCTTCCGCGACGATGCAGTAGGAGAGATCGTCAGGACCTGACCCCAGTCACGAGGCGACCCGTCCTTCTCAGCTACTGCAAGCAAGTCCTGGAACTGGTTCTCGCTAGTTTGTCGGTCACTGGAGACCCGGAAATACAAAGCATCCACATTGCACCTCGCAGTTGATGCGAGGCGGTGGTGCCATCAAGGTTCTGGTCTGGAGGGAAACGATCGGTCCCACGCTTTGGTGGGGCAAACTCCGACGAGCCTTCGATAGGTTTTTGGAACCAAATGGAACCAATCGAGGGAAGGTGCTGGCTGTAAGTTGTTGAAAAGATGGTGGCCAGGGACGGAATTGAACCGCCGACGCCGGCCTTTTCAGGGCCGCGCTCTACCGACTGAGCTACCTGGCCATCTTGTTCGATTCTAGGGAGCGGCTCGATGTAGTGTCAACGAAGCCTCGTTCCCGCTACTCTAGTCATAGCAGATCCCATCCTAAGTTCGTCATGCCTCACGCTGATCCCGGAACGAACCCACCCCCGTTGGGGCCGCGCGCGGAGCCGAACCGCCGCGGTCGGCCACTGAGTTTGATCGGCTGCAACGTTCGATCCGGTCGCGCGGGGTAACCTTGGAGTCGACGGCGCGCTTTTTTCACGGAGACAATCGGCTTGGTTGACGTCGCAGCCACACTCGAGCAACACGAACTCCTGCTGACCGGGGGCAACGGCTTCTTGGGTAAGATCTTGCTGGCCCTGCTGCTCGACCGCTATCCGGGGCTGAAGCACTTGCACGTGCTCGTGCGGCCTCGTGGCGACCGCACCGCCGAAGAGCGCTTTGCCCAAGAAGTGCTGGCCTCGCCGCCGCTCGAAGCCATCGTCGAAAAGCGCGGCCAAGACTTCATCCGCCAAAAGGTCACCGTATGGCCGGGCGATGCGGCGCGACCCGATTGCGGGGTCGACTCCGACGGCTGGGCCGGCGACGTCGGCCTCATACTCAACTGCGCGGGGCTGGTGGAGTTCTTCCCGCCGCTTGATCAGTCGCTGCAAGCCAACGTGGATTCGGTCGAACACCTGTGCGCCTTGGCCGAACGGGTCGGCGCGAAGCTCTTGCACGTCTCGACCTGCTACGTGGCCGGCGAGTGCGATGGCTTGGTCGAGGAGACCGAGCCGATCGACGGCTTCTACCCTCACCGCGCCGGCGTCGAGGACGTGAGCTTTGACGCCGCTGTCGAGTTGGAGGAGTGCCGCCGGCGGATCGGGCAGATTCGCCAGGCCTACACCGCCCGGGGCCGCGACTCGGACGGCAAGTCCGCGCGTGAGTTGACGGACCGGCTGATTGAAATGGGCCGCCGCCGCGCCGCGCGATGGGGCTGGGTCAACACCTACACCTACACCAAGAGCCTCGGCGAGCAGGTGCTCGCTAGCCGGGACGGTCTCGATTTCACGATTGTCCGCCCGGCGATCGTCGAGAGCTCGTTGCGTTTCCCGTTCCCGGGTTGGATTGAGGGCGGCCGGACCTCGGCCCCGTTGCTGCTGATGGCTCTCGGCGGGATGACGGACTGGCCGGCGCGCGGCGACATCCCGCTGGAAGTCGTCCCGGTCGATCAGGTAGCGTCGGCGATCGTCATCGCTGGCGCGTTGCTGCTGAACGGCCGGCACGAAAGCGTCTATCAGCTCGGCTCGGCGGACGTGAATCCCTTTGAGTTGGAACCCCTGATCGAGTTGCTATGCCGGGAGACGCGCAAGTCGGGCCCGAACGGCAGCCGCCCGGTGAAGGTCCCGTTTTGGTTGCAGCGCCGATCCAAGCCACGGTTGCTTTCCGAGCAAGAGGCACGCATCGGCCGCGAGCGATTGCGCCGGCGGTTGGACAAGGCGCAAGCCATGGCCGCCGCGTTGCGAGGGTTTGCCGAGCAGGCAAAGTTCCCCGGCCGGGCGGCGCTGGGCAAGTGGGCGGCGTCGCTGCGCACGTTCGGCTTGCAAATCAATTTTCGCGAACAGACGCTCGAACAATACCTTCCCTTCATCCAGCGAAATCGCTACATCTTCGAGGCGCACAATATCCGTGCGGCCTATGAGCAAATCACCCAAGCCGACCGGCGGCGGCTGCCGTGGGACCCGGAGAGAATCGACTGGACCGACTACTGGACCCGCAATCAAATAGAGGGCATCCGCAAGTGGATTCAACCCGAGGCCGTGCGCGACTGGTCGTTCAAGATCTGATTGCCGCGAGCGCGAAAACCGAGCCGTGACCGTCAGGGAGCGGTCCGGCACGAACCCTGACGCCACTCGAGGCCGCTAGCAGCGGGCGGCGGGGTTGTTTCTCGCAAAGACGCAAAGGCGCAAAAGACACCGTGTCTCTTGCGTTCTTGGCGATCTTAGCGTCTTTGCGAGAAACAAAAAACCCGACCTCAGTAAGCAACTCGCTCACCTACGGCCACGTGTACGGGTCCACGGCCTCATCGCATCGGGAACGTTAGCGTTTCGTTGAGAACAACCAGCCCATTGGGACTCAGCCCTTCCGCGATGGGTCGCGCGGCTCCCTTGCGGCTCACGATGGCCCAGGAATAGCGGAATGACAGGCGTTCGATCAGCCCCGACGCGAGGTTCTCGCGCAGCACGCGGCGCGTGTGCCCGGTGATCTTTACCGATCCCTCGTCGGCAATCGCTGCCAGGACAACCACTCCTTCCGGCAGGGTCGTCAAGTAGGTCTCCATTGCCACGACATCCTCGTCGTTGGCCCACGTATCGAAGGCGCGGACCGGCCCCAAAACGCCGGATTCGGGATCGATCGTGAGGAAGTTGAACCCCCGTCCGACACCGCCACCGTGAACCCGGTAAAGCAACTTACCCGCCATCTCGAAGCTGGCCACCGGCGCGGTGCTCAAGAAGCCGCCGGAGACGACGCGAAAGTCGATGGCGCCTTGGCTCGGCAAGACGCGCACTGCGACCTCGCGGGCCACCGTCTCTGGAATCACCGAGCGTCCGATGAGCGAAACCGTGTGCTCGCCTGCCGCCGCACCCGCCAAGGCTTCGAAAGACAGCGACAGCGTCTGCCCGGGCACACCTGCCGGAATACGCGCCTCGACTCCCGGTGGTACGCCGCCGAACTCGAAGCGAATCAGATCACAGAAGCCGTTGACGCCGTTCAACAAGACAGACACGGTTTGTGGCGGCCCTCCGGGCTGCACGACCACCGGCCCTGGCTCGCCGAGGGACAGTAGGAAGCCAGGCCTGTCTTGCACGCCGGTGATGCGCAGCCGATGGCCGTTGCCGGCAATGCCATTTTGCAGAAGGCTCAGCTCAGCGATCACCGCCGCGGTGTCGCCGGCGATGTGGGTGTTTGTCTGGTAGATGCCTGCCATGCCCGGCAACATGCCCGAAAAGAACACGGGCAGCTCGACGCCGTCGAGGAAGGCCTGCGGCGTCTCGGCGGTGAGGTTCACTTGAGCCGGTGCCTCGCCGTCCGCAAGCGGGGTCTCGCCCGGCCCGAGTCCCGTGCCGTAGATCTCGAGGTAGCTGCCCGGCGGCACGCCGTTGGCCACGTCGACCGGGCACGGACGCCCAGGCCGGAACACGCCGACCTCGAAGATGCCGGGTGACGCCTGGGCCACCTCGACTTCGACCGGAGTACTCGGCATGCCGGCTCGATAAACCGTCGCTTCAGCGGCCCCCAATGGCACGTCCCACGGTATTTGTCCGCGCACCTCTTGGGGGTTGCTGAAGAGCAGCGGCATCGCCGAACCCTCGACGCAAGCGCTCACCGGTCCCAAGTGAAACGGCAGGTCGCCGCCTGCAACCGAGCGCCCGGCCGAGGCCAATCCGTCGCCGGCAAGCAAAGCCAAGGCTCCGGGAGAAAGCTGCTGCAGTCCGCCGGCCATGTTGACCACGCCATCGGGGTCGAGTTGCGCGACGCGTGTCTCAGAAAACTCGGGCGATGGACTGCCGGCCCACACCCCGGCCAACTCGAAGTAGGCGTCGCGCGGACGAAGGCGATCGAGGCCCGGCTGGTGTCCCGCGGAGATTCGCATGAGCCCGTGCCAGGCTTCGTTGCGAAAGCCGTCGGGGAACGAGGGGTCTTCGCGGCCGGCCGACGTTTGAGTCTCAGGATCGCCGCCGCGCCACCATTCGTCGACGTACGCCGCGTACACGCCGCCGAGAATGGGCCCGGACTCTTGCTGAACCAGGTCTTCGATGGCCCGCGCCTGCTGTTCCGCAACCTCCGCCTGCGGTTGCGCATCGAGGGCCCCTGCGAGGTGATCGTAGGCGTCGACGCCGAACGACGAGACGAGCAGCGGCTTCCCGGTGACCATCGATACAGCGGCCAGCGCGGCTTCGGCCGGCTCGGCGCCGGGCAGGTTGAGCGACCAAAAGGCCAGGCCGAGTTGGCCGAGGTCGTCCGTATGAAGGTCGCGCGAGCCGATCTGGTCGAGTTGTGAGACGGTGGTGGTCAGCAACGCAGTCCGCGCCTCCGCGTCACGGAGCACGCCGGCGGCTTCCGCGAGCAAGGCGTAGAAGTCAGCGGGCGAGCCGGCGAACTTCGATCGGTAGTCGTCGCCCACGTCTTCCCCGAAGACGAACGCGATCACCCGCGGCTCGTCCCGCCACGACGTGACGTAGTCCCGGAACTCGGCGAGGATCTCGTCCCGCAACGCGCGCCCGTCGGCATCGGCGGCTGAGAGGGAACGCGTGGTGTCGTAGAAGCGGTCGAGTGGAAAGCCGGCCAGCCAGTAGAGGTTAGTGCTGCCGAGCACGAAGCGAAAGGAGCGCTCGTCGGGCGGCATCAGTGCCAGGGTGCGAATCGTGTTCGCCCCCATGGCGGCGATGAGCGGAAGGTCTCGCGGGTAGAAGCAGCCGGCGCCGGCGTTGTGGTCCGACCAGCCTTCGCCGATCGGCACGTTGCTATAGACGACACCACGAACGACGAAGGGAACGTCGTTCAGCAAAAGCTGGGAGTCGCGGATTTCAAAGCCGGCTGATAGCGCAGCCGTTGACAGCAGGGCGAGGAGAACCAGTGCGGCAGAGATTCTCCCCGAGCGGGGTGCGGCCATTCGGGTTGAGAGGGGTTAACTACAAATGTATATAAATGCGCGTTGATTTGCAAGGAACAGATGTAGCCAGGAATGGATGTAGACAGCAACGCCAGGGCCATCGGCGCTAAGCGTCCACCCGCGGCATGATGAACCAGAGAACAAGGTAGGCCAGTGTGCCCGGGAAACCCACCGAGACGATGGAGACCACGACGTACAGGAAGCGGACCAGCGTCGGGTTCCAGCCCAGCCACTCGGCGAGGCCGCCGCAGACCCCGGCGATCCAGCGGTGCCGCCGGGAACGGCGCAAGGGGTTTCGGGGTTCAGGCATGATCCGCCTCCAGCGGCCTGGGCGCGTCTCTTGACATCCATGAAAGCATACGCCGCCCGGCATGCGATGTTCCCGGCCCGCCGTGCTTTTGAATCCCTACGCGGGCTTGAGGACCGCTTAACGCCTCGGCCCGACGTGACACCGCCGGGCATCGAGCGCTTTTCAAGCGCACCGAATCCTACATCGGTTCGGCAGGTTCTGGAATGTAGGGCAGCTCGATCGTTACTTCGTCTTCGGCCGACAAGCTCAGGCGCTTGCCGGAAGCCCCGAGAGCACGACGGACTTCGGGGTCCCAGAGATCGAACGTCTCGGGGAAGGGGACTACATAGAAAGTGTAGGTGCCGGGCGGCATCCCGGGCAGTGTGAAATTCGCGTCGGCGCCGAGGCGCAGGCGGCCACGGTATTGATAGCCGTCTGTCTTCTCGGAAATCACCATGACCCATGCCGTTGAAAGCTCCTCAGCCTCAACACCCTCCGGCGGCTTGACAGTACCGTTTACAACGGCGCCGTCGAACGCGACTTCGAGCTGGAGGCCGGAAACCGACGTGTCGGCCGGTACCGTGATTTCAGGTTTGTCGAGCCGCCGGCCCGCCAGCGTGACGGCCCGCAAGTAGCCTCCCGTGGGCAGGTTCTGAAGACTAATACGATACAGGCCCGGCAGCAGGTCGTCGATCTCGAACAAGCCGCTGGTGTGCGGGGCGGGAATGGACGCTCTGCGGCTCCACTGGTTCGCGATCATACCGTTGAGAACTACCCGAAGCGGCCTGGGCCGTTCGCTGGGGGGCGAGGCTTGGTCCTCGGGCGGGTCCTGAAAGACGACCTCGCCGCTTGCCGTCAATCCGTCCGTTGTAACCAGGACGACATCGTCGGTGGCAGAATCGATCACCTGTACCGCTTGACGGGCGTAGCGCCGCTCGCCGCGCACGTGGGCGATGATGTAGTAGGAACCGGGTGCGAGTCCGCGGAAGGAAAACAATCCTTCCGGACCGGCGATGATGTTGCCGCGGCTGTGCCTGTCGTTCCCGTCAACGCGCAGAAAACAGGGGCAGGGCTTGCCGGTCTTGCCGTCGAGCACAACCCCGCTCAAGCTGGTTTTCGGGGCCACGCCTAGCTCGAAATCCACCGCGCTGATTTCGGTGCCCCAGTTCACCCGGATGAGGGCCGCCTCGTCGGCTTCGGGTACGCCGGGGTAGAACTCGCGAGCGCTCTCGTAGTAGAGGATGCCGGGCGGGGCGGTTTCGCGGGGCGGCCACGCGCGGAGAGCGTACTTGCCTGGGGCTAGTCCGTAGATGCGGTATTCGCCGAGGTCGTTCGACGTTGCCGATCCGGCGCCGCTCCAGCGGTTGCGGTCGGGGTCGTAAGACCGGCGGTACGCCCTGACTTGCGCACCGCGCAGCGGATCGCCGTAAGCGTCGATAACGCGTCCGGTGATGACGGCGGACGGGCGCAACTCGATTCGTACATTTTCGCGCGACTCGCCCTCGGACAGGCGGAGCGTCGCGGATGTATGGAACATGCCGCGCCGTTCGTAACCGGTCTTGTCGACCGCAAGGGAGTATCGACCCGCCGCGAAGCCCGCGAAGTGGAACCTGCCGTCGGCTGCGGTTGTGGCGCGTCGGGGGCGCGGGCGTTGGCCTCGCCCTCCGCCTCGCGACGAGTTGCCGCCGAGCATGACAGCCGCGCTTGCCAGGGGGTCGCCGGTTTTCGACGATACGACGATTCCGCCGATTTCACCGCTCGGCTCTTCCAACGTGACGGCCTCCGCGGTTTGGGCGTTGGCGATGCCGGCCACGGCCGGCAGGAGGGTTATGAGAATCAGGACCGTTTGTTTCATGGCACGGCAGTGAGGTCGATCTCGATATCGCTGCCGGCTTCGACAGGGAAAGCGCGAGCCGCCGACCCGGCCTCGTCCCATACGTCGTCGCCGCGGACGGCGCGGGCGCTCAGATCCCGCCACGCACAGATGCGGTAGTCGCCGGGCACAACCTTGTCGAACGCGAACCGGCCGTTCTGGTCGGCTTGCACCGAACGGATCGCGTGCGGGCCCTTGAGCCCGACGCGAAACTGTGCCGCTTCGCGCACCTCCCCGGCCTCGCGCGGCTTCTTGACGCGCCCGTGCACTGTGGCGAAATCGCCCGAGAGGACGACCTCGATCTGCTCCACACGTCCTTCGGCCAAGTCGATCGTCCGGGCCGGCACGGGCTTGCCGTCGAGGCGCACTTCCGTGACGAAGAAGAGCGAGGGCGCGGCCCACCAGCGAGAGACGTCGACTTCGTACGTTCCGGGGGAGAGGCCCATGCTTTCAAACTCGAAGCCGGGCGGCTCCGCGTCGGCCGCGGCGACTTGCTCACCATCGCCGCCACGGAAGACCAGGTAGACCTCGCCGCTCGGCCGGCCCACGGCCAAGACATCCCGGTCGAAAACCACGCGGCCTTGCAGGCCCGTCTGCGGCCGAGGCGACAGCACCAGGTCCGAGATGTGGTCGTTGACCTCGATGGAGCCTAGAGGAACGCGCCGGGATCCGTCGGAGTCGGTGGAATCGGAACGGCGAATGTAGGCCGCGGCGTACTTGCCAGGCCTCACATTCGGGAAGGTAAAGGCGCCGCCCTGTTCGAGCCGGGCAGCCGTCCGGCCTCGTCCGCGGCCGATCAGCGCAATCATGTGGGCGCCGCTGCCGGAGTGGTCGACGCCGGTCAGACGGCCGGAGACCTTGAAAAGCTGCCGCTCTTCCGTGCGCGTGTGGAGAACGATCTGCACGCCTCGAATGTCATCGCCTTCCTCGACCTCGACCTCCGTTGGCTCAGCTTCCAGGGCTCCCCGAAAGCGCCTCGACCGGCTTCCCCGCACGCGGAGTCGGTACTCACCCGGCTCGAGGTTCGCGATGCGGAAGATGCCACGATCGTCCGAAGACACCCGGCGGCGAACGTCACGGTCGCCACTCGCCGAGGTCGTGGTCGAGAGGCTCGCGTCGCCAACGGGCTCGCCGAGTTCGTCGATCACGCGCCCGTTGATGGCGGCCGCGCGGCCCATCTCGAAATCAATCTGGGCGCAGTCTTCCGGCTGCGTGCAGTCAAGCACGACGCGGCCGCCGTTGTGACCGCCGGAGGTCTTCGTGTAGTAACCGTTACGTTCGACGCCGAGGGCGACGCGCGGCGAGGGCAGGCCGGTGATCCAGTAGCGGCCCTGCTCGTTCGTCTTGGTAACGGCAAGGATGCCGGCGGTAGGATCGCCGGTGCGGCCGACGTCGTGGGCGATGACGCGGACGCGGGCCAGGGCGACCGTGCGTTGGCCGTTGTGCGTAACAACGCTGCCACTGACCGAGGTTTCCGCGACAAGAATACCCGCGGCGGCGAGAACCAGAACCGGTAGCAAGGCCTTGCGAAGAGGGCTTGGCATCGGTTGCAGGGTCGCGGCAGCGGCCGGCCTCGGCACACGGGGATGACCGGGGTGCCCGGACCGTCCGAACTAATCATACGATTGCCGGGAAGCGGCGGTT
The DNA here is from genome assembly GCA_965261065.1 of Bryobacterales bacterium. GTDB lineage: Bacteria > Acidobacteriota > Terriglobia > Bryobacterales > UBA6623 > JAKZVK01. The sequence continues at coordinate 3,572,543 of OZ253444.1, forward strand.
TCAGTCAAGATCGGGAGCAACTGGATTTGTCCCGAAAAGCCGCATCGTCATTGGGATCGTAACGTACATGAAATGTTTGTTTTCGCCCGTCTTGGTGCGTTATCATTGCTTATCCATTCTGGTTGAGTGGAGTCGACGACAGCTTTCTGTCAGGGGTGAGCTGTCAGTTCCGAACTGAGGGCGGATCGTAGTGGCGTTGTCGATGTGCCGGCTCCTGCTGAGGGGGCTCGAGGTTGCCGCTAGTGGACTGTCGCAAAGAAAACGTAGTGGTAAACGCGCAGCCGGGCGGGCGCAGGGGCCCGCCCCTACCGTCTCGCTGGATACTCCTACAACGAAGGAATCTCCACGATATTCCACTAGCTCATTCGTTACACTGGAAGCTCAGCCCGCTGCTGCTTCTGCTATCTTTTCTCCTGCTCTGTCCAGGTCCGGCCGTCGGCCAGGCGCCCGCCGAGCCGAACCCATACGTCAGCAGCCAGGTCTGCAAGGCGTGCCATCAGGACCTCTGGCAAAGTTTCAACCGCAATCCGCACTTCAAATCGGTCGCTTCGGGCAAGAAACCGCCGGAGCAAACCGGGTGCGAGGGTTGCCACGGTCCTGGCGGGCTGCACGTGAAGGGAATGGGCGACAAGACGAAGATCCGCCGTTTCCCCTTGCTACAGCCGAACGAAGTGCTCAACGAGTGCCTCGCGTGTCACGCCAAGGACTTCGGCAAGATGAACATCCGGCGGTCCTCGCATTCGACCGCCGAGGTGAGCTGTATCAACTGCCACTCGATTCACGGTTCCCAAGAGGGACGCGCCCTGCTGGCCGACAAGCAGCGCAACGTCTGCTACGGCTGCCACATCGAGATTCGCGCTCGCTTCGACCTGCCCTTCAAGCACCGCGTCAATGAAGGCGTCATCGACTGCACCGACTGCCACAACCCGCACGGCGCGCCGATGGCGACGTGGAGTATCGCGCAGGCCCCGCGCATGGTTTCGCACGGCTTCGGCAACGACCTGCCTTGCCTGAAGTGCCACACCGACAAGCGCGGCCCGTTTGTGCACGAGCATCCCCCGGTGCGCGTGGAGGGCTGCCCGATGTGCCACGACCCCCACGGCAGCACCAATCCGCGGCTGCTGCAGCGGCCGGCGGTCTTCACGCTTTGTCTCGAGTGCCACAACAGCGTGGTCGGGTTCGGGCCGCGGATGGGCGGTATTCCCGCCCCGGGCCGGCGCTTTCATGATCTCTCCCAGCCACAGTTTCAAAATTGCGTGACGTGCCATTCGAGGATTCACGGCTCGAATACCGATCCGCTCTTTAGACGATGACGACCCGCGGCGCATGGCTTTGCTGGCTTGCCCTTCTAGCGGCGACGCTAGTGAGGGCGCAGCCGATCATTACGCCCACGCCCGACATGCCCGACGAGATCGAAGAGGTGGGCGACTACACCATCTCGAACTCGTTCGAAGTCGGCTACCGCATGAGCAATGTGAGCGGCAACCATGACGTCTACCGCAGCAGCATCAACTTCGGCAACGGCGTGCGGTTGTTCGAAGGGCAGTTACGCATCAACTCGAAGGAAGGCAAGGGGACGCTGATCGATAACCTGTCGTTCCACACCGTCGGACAAGGCGAGGACCCCTACCAGTTCACACGGTTCGAGATCGAGAAGAACGGCTGGTTCCGCTACGACATGCAGCTTCGCGTCAACCGTTTTTTCAACCGGCTGCCGTCGCTATGGAGCGGCGAGCGCGGGCAGTGTGTGCTGACCGGGACATGGGTAACACTTTATGCCAAGCACATAGGTAACACTTTTTCGGGCCGGCTGATGCGAAGTCTGCGCTAACTCTCGTGGAATCAGGGCACTGGCAAAGCTTTCTTCGGCCGAGGCTAGGCTGGGCCATCGCCTTGGTAAGCGGAGGAAACCAAAGGAGTTCGGCCCCGGTTCTGTCAAGGCCTCGCGCCCGCGAGCCGACAGGGGAGCCTTGACAGGTTCGGGGGCGAACTCCAGCCTTGAATAGCAAGGCGATGGTCCATGTGTTACCTATGTGCTTGGCATAAAGTGTTACCCATGTGCCCGGTCAATACCGTGGAGCGAGCGGACGTTCCAGAACCACGACCTGCGGCTATTCCCCGATTCGCGGTTCGAGATCCTGCTCGGCTATGACCGCAATTCCCAAACCGGCCCGGGTTTCAGGTCCGAAGGCATCTCGCGCGACTTTGGGGCCTTCCGCAACGAGAACTTCCTGCGGCTGACCCGCGACCTGCGCCGGCAGAACAACCAGTACCGCGCGGGCTTCGATACGCGGGTGGCTGGGCTGGCGATTACGTTCATGCAGGCTTTCGACAACTACAAAGAGGATACGCTCTACGGAGACGGCTCGCTATCTCCGTCGCTCTCGCCAAACGTGCAGCCGGTCGAGAGCTTGCAGCGCAACGAGCCGATCCATGGCAACACGCCGGTCACGTCCGTCGCCATCCGGACAGAGAAGGAGCACAAGATCGGCTTCCAGGGCCGCTATGTGTACGCCAGTGGCAACCGCAACTTTCTGCTTTCCGAAGACATCACGGCGATCAATTCCGACCTGAATCTGTCCAGCCTCCGGCACACCTTCATCATGGGCGACGCCCGGCGCAAGCAAGGTAGCGGCGACTTCACCGTCGCGTTCATGCCGACCCACCGCTGGACGCTCAGCAACACGACCTCGGTCAACAATACCCGCATCAGCGGCAATTCAGCGTTTCTCGAAGTCACCGCCTCGACCTCGCAGTTTCAGGAGTTCGAGCACCTAGGCATTCGCCACATCTCGAACGCCAGCGAGGTCAACTTCCGCGCGCACCCAAAGCTCGGGGTGTACGGCGCGTATCGTTTCTCGCGGCGGCGCATCCAGACGCGCGAGAGCTTCCACTTCCCCGACTTCGATTTCGAAGTCGATCTTTTCGAGCAAGAGAGCGACATCAACTCGAGTGTCGGCGGGTTTCGCTGGCGTCCCCGGCGAGAGTTGCGGGTATCGTTTGACGCGGAGTTCGGCGAGGCGGATCTGCCGTTTACGCCGCGCAGCGAGCGGAAGTTTCATTCGGAAACCGTTCGCGTGCAGTGGCGCAAGAACGGGTTCTTGCTCGGTGGGAACTTCAAGAGCCGCGAAAACGACAATTCCGCGACGCTGATCACACACAGCTCTGTCGGGCGGCACTACGGCTTCAACAGCTCGTGGGTGAATCCAGACGGCAGGCTTACCCTCGACGGCGGCTACACCAAGGTCGAACTCGACACGGCCTCAGGCATCTTCAACTTCTTCCCCGAAGGCGAGACACCGGCGGCAAGCCGCGCCTTCTACACGATGAACCTGCACAACGTGTATTTCAGCACTCGCATTCAACCGCGTGACCGGCTGACTCTGTACCTTGCCTACAACCTGTCGAAAGATACGGGTGATGGGCGCGGGCAGCCGAGCTTTGGGCTGGCTTGGAGCCAACCTACTCGAATTTTAGTTTCGACGGAACGAACTTCTTCAACAGCTTCCCGCTCACCTATCAGTCGCCCTCAGCGCGCGTGTCGGTGACGCTGCACGAACACCTTTCGTGGAATCTCGGCTGGCAGTTTTACAACTACGGTGAGCGCTTCGTCGGCGAGCAGAATTATCACGCCCATGTGAGCTACTCCAGCCTGCGTTGGAGTTTCTAGCCGAACAACCGTGCCCCGAAAGCGAGTGCGGGGTAAATCCACCACCCGGTGGCTCAGGGGCTGGGTACCCATCCCTGGCGTTCCAGACTCGGGCGCAACGGGCCTCTGCCCGGTTGGGGTCGCAGACCCTGTCGAATGTAGGGGCACGGCATGCCGTGCCCGGCGGCTTCGAACGATCGACTTGACCCGAACGCGGGTACAGCGCGTACCGTGGATCTCGGTTTTGAGATCCGCGGCCTTCCCTTGCTAGGGCGTCAGGCGTACGCCTAGGTACCAAACCTCTTTTTGCACTGGAAGTTGCGTAGGAGGGGAACTACAGGAGGCCCAACATCGCACCGCCCGCCGGCTGCCTTGGGCGAGAACCCGGCGGGCGCAGTGAATCAGACTACTCGGGCGTCTTGCCGTAGTACGCCGCGTTCTTCGCGGTAAACTCGTCCCACTTCTCGGGCAGGTCTTCGAGGGCAAAGATCGCCGAGACGGGGCAGACGGGCACACAAGCGCCGCAATCGATACACTCATCCGGCTCAATGTAGAGCATCTCCGCGGCCTCGAAATCCTCTTCGTCGGATTTGGGGTGGATGCAGTCAACCGGACAGGCGTCAACACAAGCCGTATCCTTCGTGCCGATGCAAGGTTCCGCGATTACGTACGCCATATGAACATCGTCTCCTTGGTAGTTAGAACCGGTCAAATCCACCCGGCTCCCTACAATCAGAATAGCGGATTGTATCACAGGCCCGCAGGGCCCTAACGGCCTGGTGACGCGGGCCTCCTGGCCTGCAGCGTCGACCTCCGGGTCGACGTCTCCGCCCACATCTACCACCGGCGCCACGGGCCCTTGAAACCGAGCCGTGACCGTCAGGGAGCGGTCCCGCACGGCATTTTTCACAGCCTCTCAGGGAGCGGTCCCGCACGAACCCCCACGCCTCAGGGAAGTCCCTGTATGAGCCCCGCTCCAAGACGCGCTTGAACTACCCCGCCTTGCGGGCCTTATTGCGCGCGGGCGCGGCCTTCTTCGCCGGGACGCCCTCGGCTTGCGCGGCTGTGGCGCGGGCCGGCCCCTTCTTCTTTGGCCCCTTGTTGGACTGCGATTGGAGGCTCTTCTGGAGCGCGTCCATGAGGTCGATGACCGGCGCGAGCCTCGGCCCCTCGGTGGAGGCGGTCTCTTCGCCGGCGCGCTTGGCCTCGACCAACTCCTTGAGCCTCGCCTGATATTGATCGGTGTACTTCTCGGGCTTGAACGGAGCGGCGAGGCTTTCGATCAACTGGCCGGCGAGCTTCGTCTCGGCGGGCTTGACCTCGATGTCATCCTCCGAACTATTCCTGCCGTATTCGGCGAGCGTGCGGATCTCGTTGGGGGAGTACATCGTATGGAGCGTCAGCCCTTGCTCCCGCGCCCGGACGAGCACCGTGTACTCGCGCTGATGCATGGCCAGCTTCGCGACGGCGGCGTAGCCGGCCTGATCCATGGTGTCGACGAGCAGATGGTACGCTTTGCGGCCGGCGTCTTCGGGAACCAGGTAATACGAGCTGTCGAAGTAGAGCGGGTCGACCTCGTCCATCTTGACGAACTCGAGGATCTCCATGCTGTCGGCCGACTGCGGCTGGACCTTCTTGATCTCCGCGTCCTCCACGAGGACATACTGGTCTTTGATGTACTGGTACCCCTTGACAATCTCGGAGCGCTCGACCGTGCAGTCACACGTCGGGCAGTACAACTGCTGGCGCACGCGCGTATGACACGTGCTGTGCAACTGGTTGAAGCTGATTCGTTCGCTGCGCGCCGCGGTGAACAGGCGCACCGGGACCGAGATCAAGCCAAAGGTAATATAGCCCTTCCAGACGGTGGCGGCCATGGAACCTCCCCTTCAATTCACCCGAGCCCAAGCGTCGAAACCGTGCGGGGGGCGGCCGTGGGGGCTCGATATCCTCCTACGATCCTAGACCAGGTTGGAAGTTCCTGCAACCATTGGGGAAAAACCGAGCCGTGACCGTCAGGGAGCGGTCCGGCACGAACCCTCACACGCCTCGGAAGGCTCTATCCTTAGGGGTAGGGCCGGACACGAACCCCACGCTTTGCGGGCGCTGAACCTCAAACGAAAATTCCCACCCTAGCTCGCAGCCTACTCGCGCTGGCCTGCCTCGCTGCGCCCGCGCAAGCCCAATCCGACGAACGGCGGGAGCAACTCGCCGAGCACATCCGCGCGGGCTTGCAAGCCCGTGACGAGCATCGCCTAGACGCTGCGGCGCTCGAATTCGAAGCGGCCCTCGCCCTCGCTCCCGACGTGGCCCAACTTCATGCCAGCCTCGGCCTGGTGCGGCACCGGCAGGGCACCTTGACGCCCGCGGTCGAGTCCTTTCGCCGGGCCCTCGAGTTGAAGCCCGATCTCGGCGGCGTGCACGGCCTACTGGGGTTCGATCTGCTGATGCTCGGCGAGTTCGAAACCGCGCTGGGACATCTCGAGAAAGGACAACAGGAAGATCCATCGAACCTCGAAGTGCAGTCCTGGTTGGGCCTGGCGTATTTCGAGACAGGCCAGCACCAGAAGGCGATTGCGACCTGGGAGTCGGTGTGGGAGTCGAAACCCCGCGACCTGAACGTCTTGCTGTATCTCGACAAGGCCTACAAGGCCGTGCTCGGCAAGCTGCTCGAGCTCTTCGACGACGTTCCCGGCCCTGAGCTGATCGTGTGTGACATGTTCTCGGGCTGGGTCTCCTAGGCCGATCCCGATGCGCCCGACTCGAAACTGGAAGGCTTGGCCCGCCTGTCGAACCCCGACCACGCCGAAGCAGTCGACCTCGACCAGGACGGCCGCATGGACCTGATAGTGGCCGATCTCGGCGAAGTGATGCCGCTTCAGGGCGATAGCGCGGTTGATTTGCCCCTCACTCGCGTTCGGGGCTCGGTTGCCTTAACTTGACACCCCGGTCCGAATCACGCTTAGATCAGACGGCACACGTAGGCCAAGTGAGGAGTTCCGAAATCAATGACCAACCGTAGACGCTTTCTGCAAACGATCCCGGCGGCGGCGTCCGTCGGTCTGGCCACGACGGGCTGCGGCGCTGGCGACCTGCCCGGGCCCGAGCGCGACTACTTCCACGAATTGGGCGTGCGGCAGTTCATCAACGCCGCCGAACCCTACACCGCCCTCACCGGAGCGTTGATGCCGCCCGAAGCCGTCCAGGCCATTGTCTACGCTTGCACCCGCTACGTGCGTTTGGCAGACCTGCACGATGCGATTGGCCGGCGGCTCGCCGAGATGATTGGTTGTGAAGGGGCGATGGTCTGCGCCGGCGCGGCTTCAGGCCTCACGCTCGGAACCGCCGCGTGCATCACTGGCAGTGACCCCGACGCCATCCGTCAACTCCCCGACACGACCGGCCTCAAGAACGAGGTCATCATCCAGAAGGCCCACCGCTACGGCTACGACCGTGCCATCCGAAACTGCGGCGGCCAATTCGTCGAGGTCGAGACGCACGAGCAACTCGAAGCCGCCATCAATGAGCGCACGGCGGCCATGCTCTTCAACAACACCAACGACCCGAAGGGCCAAATCAAGGTCGCCGAGTTCGCCGCGCTCGGCAATAAGCACGGCATCCCGGCGTTCGATGACTGTGCCGCCGACGTCCCGCCGGCCTCGCACCTGAACGAATACCTCGACATGGGTTTCGACCTCGTGACCGTCTCGGGCGGTAAGGGCATCTACGGCCCACAGAACGCCGGTCTGCTGATCGGCCGCAAAGACCTCATCGAGGCCGCGCGCCTGCACAGCCCTCCATCGAGCGCGGGCATCGGACGCGGCATGAAGGTCAGCAAGGAAACGATGCTCGCCATGATGGTGGCCGTGGAGTCGCTTCTGGCGCGCGATCACGAGGCTGAGTGGCGCGAGTGGGAGCGCCGCATCAACCTCATCGCCGAGAAGGTCGCCGTCATTGACGGCGTGCGAACGGAGACATTCACGCCGCCCTTGCATTACCACGTCCCTCACTTGCGCATTCAGTGGGACGAGCAGCAAGTTCCCGTCGCGCCCGTCGACGTCAAGCGCCGTCTTCGCGAGGGAGACCCTTCGATCGAGCTCCGCTCCAGCCCCAACGACCGGATCGAGTTAGGCGTATGGATGCTCAAACCCGGCCAGGAGGAGATCGTCGCCGAGCGGATCCACGAAATCCTGGCCGCCGCGGCCTGACGAGAAAGACGGATTCAAAATGGGGCGCGAGATGGACTTTGATCCTTTCTACGGGAGCAAGGGCGAGAAACCATCGGCCCAAACGGCCGAAGTGCCGACACGGCCGGCGACGGCAGGATGAGTTGAGCGGTACGAGGTAAGCGGCACGAGTTCGCAAGGTTAGAGGAAGGGAAGCGACAGCGAAGGACATGCCCAGACCGGGAGTTCACAACGACTGCGACCCCGGGCCGGCCGCTAGCGAGGCCGACTGTTAGCGAGCAGCGTCGGAAAGACCGAACTTCAAACAGCACTGCGTCGGGCAGACGCCGAAGAGAGTGCGGATGGAGGCCCGGTTTGAAGGCGTCCCGAAACTGAAGTTTCCTGGGGCTCCTTGCCAGTTGACAAAGCGAATCTCCTCATGGAAACCCGGCGGTGGAGCCGCAAGGCGGGAACCTCGGGTACCGACCCTCTTTCTTAATGGGAGCCCTGAAGATGGAAAAGCCGCGACGCACCATCACCACGCCCTCCAGCCGCGCAGCTTGAAATCAAGATCCGTGATGCGGTACCCGATGTCCCATGGCTTGCGCGCCTGGCCAGTGGCGCAGGTCCCTAGACCTGCCGTGTCGTTACTCTTACCGACACACGTCGACCGGAAGGTCGACGCCCACACGAAACCCCGAGCATCGACATGAGTGTCGATGCGGCAGACGTAGGCGTCCGCGCCACACCGCCAACCCGCTCGACTAGCGGCCGAACAAAGGAGGTCTACCCTGCTCGCGCCCCCCCCGGTTGATGCCAACGAAGGAGCGTACGTTGTCCAACGCTCGCCGGCCCAACGCTGCCTGCGACAGCTCAGCGGCATGCCGTTGCCCTCTGCCGCCCCACCGCACGCCCCCAACGCTTCATCGATCGGCGGAACCACGGCTCACCGATCAACTGCCGCCGATCTCGGCGAGCAGGCGCTCGGCTTCGTCGAGGGCGGGCTGGTAGCAATGCGGCGGGCCGTCGCACTCAGCGCGTTCCTTGGCGGTTTCGGCGTGGCTGCGGGCGGAGGTGAGGTCGCCGGCGTCGAGGTCGAGCCGGGCCAGGAAGTTGTGGATGTCCGCCTGCTGCAGGCGGTACCCGCAGCGGTCGGCGATGCGCCGGGCTTCTTCGGCGTCACGGCGGGCGGAGCCGGCCGCGACTTGGGTGCGATGCCAGCGGGCCCAGGCGAGCAGGATGTCGGCCTCGACTTCGACTAGGTTGATCCGGCGGCAACGGGCAAGCGCTTCGGTGAGGTGCTTTTCGGCCTTGGCCAGATGGCGGTCGCGCTGCCGGGGTTCGTGTGACGCCAGGGCCTCCCGCGCCCAGCCGAGCAGCCATTCGGCCCGGATGATGTCGCGCTCAACGCTCTCGACATCGGCGAGTTCGCGCGACTGGCGGGCGGCTTCGAGGGCGGCTTGAGGATCGCCCATGAACAGGGAGCGCAGAGCTTGGTAGACCTCATCGGAGCAGAGGCCCTGTTTATGGTCAGCTTTTCTCCAAGCTTGGTATCCACTTGACTCAGGTGACCCCAAGATGTAGTGTAGGGCCTGGTGGAGGATTACCCGCGCGACCAACTCGAATTCGAGTCTCGCTTTGCGAGCGAGGAGGCTTGCCGCGACTATCTGTTCGCCTTGCGCTGGCCAGAGGGTTTCCGCTGTCCAAGGTGTGGGCATGAGCGCGCTTGGCCGGTGCGCAAAGTGTGGTTCGAATGCGCTCGCTGCGGGCGGCAAACCTCCGTCACCGCCGGCACGATCTTTCAAGACACACGCAAGCCGCTGCGGCTGTGGTTCCGGGCGATGTGGACCATCACCACGCAGAAGAATGGGGCCAGCGCCCTGGGTCTACAGCGCGTTCTGGGACTGGGCAGTTACCAAACCGCCTGGCCTTGGATGCACAAGCTGAGGCGAGCGATGGTGCGCCCGGGGCGGGAGCGATTGACGGGCCTCGTCGAGGTCGATGAGACCTACTGGGGCGCTGAAGAAGAAGGGGTAATCGGCCGGCAGACCGAGCGTAAAGCGTTGATTGCAGTCGCCGCGGAAGAGAGAGGCACCGGGCTGGGGCGCATCCGCATGCAGCGCGTTCAGAACGCCTCGGCGGCCAGTTTGATGCCCTTCGTCGAGGAGTCGGTCGAGCCGGGCAGCGTGGTTGTTACCGACAACTGGTCGGGCTACGATCCGCTCAAGAAGAAGGACTACCAGCGTCGTATCATCTCGATTAACAACCGCCGCGAGCAGGCCTCGCAGCTACTGCCGAGGGTGCACTTGGCGATCTCGCTACTCAAGCGCTGGATGCTGGGCACGCATCAGGGGGCGGTCAGCCACGAGCATCTGGACTACTATCTCGACGAGTTCGTGTTCCGCTTCAATCGGCGCAGATCACGCAGTCGGGGCAAGCTCTTCTACCGCCTTGTGCAGCAGGCCATGGCGGTGGAGCCGACGCCGTACCGCTCGATCGTCGCCGATTGGGACGCTAAGACGCTGTGAGCCCAACTACAAGATGTTGGGGTCACCTGAGTCAAGTGGATACCCGGCTTCTCCAATACCCCGTCGAGGCTTCCAGCTCCTGGGCCGCCTCGTCGAAACGGCCTTCATAAGCCAGCAGGCGGCCCAACTCCTGGTGGCCGACGGCCTCCCGAAATTCCTCCTCGATCTCGCGGCACAGCTCGACCCGGCGGCGCAAGTTGCGCTCGACCGCCGCTAGCTTGCCGATCGGGAGCTGAGCCATGTGGGCCAAGTTCCCCAGGCCGATCGCGAGGTTCTCCTTGTCGCTCGCCTTTTCCCGAAGGCTGTTGTGCATCTCGAAAACCGGTACCGCCCGGCCTGGCTGCCCGGACAGGCTATAGGAGTTGGCCAGTCCATTGAGCGTCCAGGCCTGGTCGCGCTCGTCCTTCAGCCGAGCCGGGCGGCCCTCGCCGTCGGGGAACATCCATGATAGGTATCTGTCAAGGATGGACGCAGTCATCCGAATCCTCCCGTCAGCGGGGGCGTTGTCTTCAGCAGTGACGCTTCGCAGCCCGAGCGTTTTTGCGAATCAAGTCGCAAGGTCAACGAGTCACGTGACCAGACATCCATGTGCGCGCATCGGGTCGCCCCACCGTACCGGCCGGGGGACCGTCGCGGAAGATTCAGTTTGGGTTTTCAGGCCCGCCGGCCTCGAAACAGAGATACGGACGCATCAGAAATTTCCCAGGAAACTCCCAGCAAACTCCTTCGCGTAGTCCCCAACAGGCGAGGACCGGCGGGCCGCTCGTGACACCGCACAGCGTCGATGAAACTCTTCGTTTCTCCTTTTAACAGAAAAAAAGCAAATTCTCCTCGTTACGCCTCGGCCGCAACCCGCGGCACGAACGCGCGGCCACTGGTGTCCACGGCCCGCAGATACGTCACCAACTTGCGCGCCACGGCCAACGTCGCGCGATTGCGAGACCCGCGCGTCAACTCCCGCTCATGGACGTCGTGCAGTTGCGGGTTCCAGCGCGGCGCGAGTTTCGCCGCCTCGATCAGCACCCGCTGCAAATGCTTGTTGCGCTGCTTCGACAGCGGTCCCCGCTGCGTCTTGCCGGCCGACTCGCGCTGTGCCGAACACAACCCACAGTAACTCACCGCCTGGCCCAGCGAACCGAAGCGCTCGGGCTCGACGGTCTCCAGCGCCCAGGTCAACGCCGTCACCTCCCCCACGCCGCGAATCGACTGCAGCAACTCGACGCGTTCCCGCAACAGCGGATGGCGCCGCAATCCGCGCAGTAACTCCTGCTGCAAACGATCGAACATTTCCAGGCTGCCGCGGGTGATGGCGAGCAGCTCGATCACCGACTCGGGCGTGTCGCGCAGGCTGTCGAGATAGGAGTAGAAATAGTTGCGCCCGTGCAGCCGCCGGGCATCGTAGGGTTCGCCCACTTCCATCAGTAGCCCGCTGATTTTGTTCTTCATGCGGACGGCTTCGCCCAGCAGCAGATTGCGATAGCGCAGCACGCGCCGCAACTCGCGCAGGGCAGGCGGCGCCACGTAGCAGCGCGGCAGCAGGTTGCAGCGCAGCAGGTCACTGATCTTGGTGGCGTCGAGACGGTCGTTCTTCTTCTTGGCGCAGGCGATGGCCTTGAGCATGGCCGGGTGTGCGACTTGCAGTTCCTGGGCGAAGGGCTGGAGGTGATCGTAAATCCAGCCGGTAAACAGGGTGGCTTCGAGCGCGCCCACCCAAGGGCGCTCGAGGGCTGACGCCCAAGCGGTCAGGGCGGCGCGAGTGGCCGCGACCTGACCGCGCTGGACGATCGTTCCGTCCCCGGTTTTGATGCAGAAGCTGATGCTTTTCTTATGGACATCGAGTCCGATGTAGTAGAGTTCTGGCATGGAATCCTCCTGGGATTGGCTCTGAGCCGACCGCGTGGCCGCTCTCAGCATTTTGCCCCCGGGAGGATTCCTCTTTGCCACTACCTATGCATTGAAACAGAGCACTGAGAAGTTCGATGCGCATCTGGTAGGCCCCGAAGCGGTAGTAGAGCAGTTGGTTGAGCCGGTCTCGGAACAGCTCGCGCGCCTCGTCGTACCGTCCGGCACCCACGGTATGGTGGTACAGCTCGATGACCGGCGCCAGGTCGCCGACCGACTCCACCTTGTCCGGCGCCGGCACGGCATCGAAGTAGTCCCGCAGCCGGCTGTGCACACCCTCTTTGTCCCCCAGCCGGTCGTAGGCATACTGCCGGACAATCGGGTGCAGGTCGTAGCGGCCGCTCCCCTCGTCGATGAAGAGCAAGCCGCGCGATTCCATCTCCTCCAGCGCTTGGTCGAACTCGTCCTCGCTCTTAAACGGGTTCAAGTGCAGCAGCGCCTCGTAGTCCATCGGGCTGCGGAACGCGGCGAAGCGGCTGAGCAGGCCGCGCTTCGCCTCGTCCATCTCGTCGTAGGCGACTTGCAGGATGTGGTGCTGCTCTTTGCCTCTCAGCTTGTCGAGCACGGTGTGCCGCCCCGCCGCCCGAATGTCGCCGCGCATCTTCGGGTCTCGGAGAATTGCGCCCGCCAGGAGCCGCAGCGAGAGCGGGTGCCGTCCGTAGGGAGCGATGGCCGCGCCGATCTCGGCCCGCGTGCCCTGGATGCCTTCCGACTGGAAGAAGGTCACCGCGTCTTCGGGGTCCAAGTCGTGGAGATCCTCGCGCCGGCAGCCCGCCAAAGGGCCGTCCGGCCCTTGCAGCTCTTTCGGAACCAGCCGGCTGGTCAGCAGAACTCGCCCTTGGTGAGAGGCGGCCATTGCCTCCAGAAAGTCCCCTGCGTGAGGATCGACGCAGCCGTTCTCGTCGCCCGCCGTCTTGTCGCCGCGGTACGCCGCATCGAGCCCCTCGTAGGCGCGCAGCTCACGCTCGAAGCCGTCCAACACCAGCAGAATCCGCCGCTGCTGAAGCTGCGTGAACAAGGCCCGAACCTTCTCCGAAGGCGAGCGGATTGCGGCCGGGTCGATCCGGCCGCCGCTGGCATAGGCCAGAGCCTCATCGAGAAACGAGGCAAAGCGTGCCTCGCGCTCGTAGAACGACCACCACAGCACGCCCTCGGGCCGCTGCTCGTCGGCCACGCGGCAGCCCTTGGCACTGGCGGCACTTTCCTCGGCATGTCCCGGCAGCGGCAAGCCCAGCACGTCGCGCTGCAGCCAAGCCCACGTCAGCGCCGACTTGCCCATGCCGCCGATGGCGATCAGCGCCATCACCGGCTGATTGCCGCCCGTCAGCCATCCGGTCAGCATCCGCCGCTCGTTCACCCGCCCTGTGAAGTTCGGTTGGAGCGGGTAGGGCGGCACAAAGTCGGGCTTCGGTGGCCGTGGGCGAACCTGTGGCGCTGCGGGCGTTTTTCTGAGGCGGGCACGAAGCGGTGCGGGTGACTCCACCGGTTCGGCCGGTTTGCGATCCCCACCGGCAGGCTTCTCGTCAAGCCTGCGCCGCCACCTGCTCCCCTCGGTTGGTACGGCGAGGCCCTTGCCTTGCAGCCTTCGCAGGCTCTTTCGCACGGCCACCTCGGTCGGTCTTCGGACGCGGCCTTTGAGGGACCCACAAACGTCTTCGATGCTTGCGGCTTCGGAGACCCTTGCGTCCAGATACTCGACGATGCAATGGTCAATCTTCTCGTTTCGCCGCGCAACCCACCAGCGCCCCACACCAACGGGAACACCGACGATAGCGGCCAAGCCCGCCAGTATTGATATGGCTGTGACAGGGTCCATAGCTGACGCCTTCGGAAGTCCCCACCGATTCTAACGTCTATTCACACGAAATGCCCGTCGTTCTCCTCATCCCTAGAGGCCCAAATCCGTACGTAAGAATTCTGACAAGCCCGTGATACCCCGGCTCCCCGCAACCGCGACACCCGCGACAACGGAGCCGCGGATGTAAATCCGCGGGCGCGGCAGAGGCCCGCGCTTCTTGATAGCGCAACCTGCCCTATCCAACCGCGGGGTCCAAGCCCCGGCAGGGGCGCATGAGACTTTCTGCTCCCACATCCGGCTCTCTTCGAGCCCCACCCTTCGAGTCATGAGAGCGTTACGACAGAGATTCACCATTTAGACGCCAAAGAAAACGAACCCAAATCATCCGAGGTCATCCCCGGCGCGACGAAAACGTGAGGAACAAACCCACCGAACTCACCCCGCCCCAGCACAGTCACGGAATTTCAAAAATAATTTCCCCAAACCTTTCAACGACTTGCCTCTCCAGCCACCCGCCGGCCCTACACCCGAACCGTACACTGAGGATGAAGAAAAGCCGGTCGCGGTCTGGCCGGCGTTGAGAGGGACGCGACGAACCTGGGCGCCGTACCGGGAAGGAGCCGCGGGATCGGACCGGGGCACCCGGGCCATCAAAAAGGAGGCGAACCCCGAAGGGGTGGCCAAAATAAAAGCCCTGGGCGTGAGCCCAGGGAACCGATCCCCTTCAAACCTCCCGAGCCCTGTAATGGCGGCACAACCAACCACACCGCGAAGACCGATGACGCACAACCAACCAGCTCCACGCTACCGGCGCGCCGGGCTTCGCCGATACGTAACGGAGATCCAAGGCCCCCTCTGGAAAGCGGGCAAAAACGGACAAAACAGGACAAAACAGGACATTTTCGGGCGACCCACACCCGCCGAACCGGCCCTCAGCCCGCCCCCTAAACGTTCACTTCAACGGCCCCCGCCCAGCGCCGCAACCGGCCCCCAACTACCTCCCCATCCAGCCGCCGTCGACCGTCACGATCGTGCCGTTGACATAGTCGGCGGCCGACGAGGCCAAGAACACCGCCGCGCCAGCCAGGTCTTCGGGCTCGCCCCAGCGGCCCTGCGGAATCCGCGAGAGGATCGCCGGGTTACGCACGGGGTCTTTCTGCAACGCCGCCGTGTTGTCGGTACGGATGTAGCCCGGCGCGATGCCGTTCACGTTGACGCCGTGGCCGGCCCACTCGTTCGACAGTGCCATCGTCAACGTGGCGATGCCGCCCTTGGCGGCAGCGTAGCCGGGCACCGTGATGCCGCCCTGAAAGCTCAGCAGCGACGCCGTGAAGATAATCTTCCCCGCGCCGCGCGCCAGCATCTCCTTGCCGAACTCGCGGCTCAGAATGAACTGCGCGTTCAAGTTGACCTCGACGACCTTGTCCCAATACTCGTCGGGGTGCTCGGCGGCGGGTTTGCGAAGGATCGTGCCCGCATTGTTGACGAGGATGTCGATCACCGGCACGTCCGCCTTGACCCGGCCGATGAAGTCGTAGAGCGCCTCGCGGTCCGAGAAGTCGCAAGCATACGCGCGGCAGCTCCGTCCCGTGGCGCGGACGGCGGTTTCCAACGCGCTGCCTTCGGCCTCGAGCGTGGCGCTGACGCCGACGATGTCCGCGCCCGCCTCGGCCAGCGCGACGGCGATCGCCTTGCCGATGCCCCGCTTCGCGCCCGTCACGAGCGCGGTCTTGCCGTCAAGTCGAAACTGATCAAGGATGCTCATAGCGATTGTCACGAGACGCTGGCAGTCGTCCGGAGGACGCAACAACGCAACAGAGTGTCAAGTTCTCAACAAGCGCGCCGCGGCAAAAACCGAGCCGTGACCGTCAGGGAGCGGTCCGGCACGAGCCCTGGCGCGACTCCAGAAGCCTTTAGGGCATCAAACCTCGTGCCACAGCAACTCGTCGGTTTCAGATCGAAGGCCTCGCTAGCCGCTTTCAGGCGCGAAAACCATCGGAGCGGCGCCCATGTGCGTCAACGCAGATCGTGCGGCGCGTCGAGCAGGCGGGCATGGCATGCCGCGCCCCTACATTCCGACCAGCGCCGCCGTCGATTGCGCCTCGGCATGCCCCGAACCCTACGCCGAACAATCGATCAAGATCTTCATGCACTCGCCGCCGCTATCCATCTTCAGAAAACTCTCGCCCAGATGGTCGAGCGAGGTTGTCTCGGTCACCAGGCGGTCGAGCGGGAGCTTCGCCGACGCCGCCAAGTCGATCGCTTTCTGGAAGTCCTCGCGCTCGTAGACCCGCGCGCCCAGCAGCCGCAGTTCGCGCCAGAAGAACCGGAACAGATCAATCTTCGGCCGCTGCGCGAAGATGGCCACGACGATGATCCGCCCGCGCGTGCGCAGAAGCTAGGTCATCACCTCGGCGCCCGCGTCCGAGCCCGAGACTTCAAACACGGCGTCCGCGCCCACCCCGCCGGTGCGCTCCTCGACCCGCTCGGCGAGGTTTACCTCCTTGGGATTAACGGCCTCCAACCCCAACTGCCGCGCCAAATCCACCCGGAACGGATTCACTTCCGAGACCAGCACGCTGCCGCCGGCCTCTTGCGCCACCAAGGCGACCAGCATACCGATGGGCCCGCCGCCGATCACCACCACGTTTTCGCCGAGCTCGATCGCGCCCAGCCGCACGTCATGACACGCCACCGCCAGCGGCTCGATCATCGCGCCGTGCGCCAGCGACAGGTTCTCGGGCAGCCGCAGCAGCGTCTCGGCCGGCACCGTCCAGTAACGTTGGAACGCGCCGGGAGTGTCGATGCCCATGAAGTTGAGGTTCTGACAGATGTGGCTATGCCCGGCCCGGCACGCCGGACAACCGCCACACGGATCCAGCGGCATCACCGTCACGTGCTCACCGAGCGCCCAGGTGCCGACGCCCTCGCCGGTCGCCGAGATCGCGCCCGACATCTCGTGCCCCAGGATTGCCGGCATCTTGACGCGCTTGTCCATCGCGCCATGGAAGATGTGCAGGTCCGTGCCGCAGACGCCGCAGTGCTAGACTTCGATTTGCACCTGGCCCAGCCGGGGCGTGACGGGGGAGCATTCGCCCAGCGTGATGGTGCGGTCACCCGCGTAGAAAGCCGCTTTCATAATTCCCCGCCTGCCCCGACATCTTACTGGAACCGGGGTCAGCGTGTTGAAGCCCAGCCTGAAGCCGAACTTGAAGCGCGGCAGGCCGCCGCCCGTCTACAGCTTGTGGCCGCAGAACTTGCAATGAGTCGCGTCGTGGTCATGACCCTCGGCCGAGCACGACGGACACGCCTGCGTGCTCACCGCCTTCGGAACGCGCACCAGCTCGGCCGACACGATGCCCGTCGGCACGGCGATAATCCCGTAGCCCATGATCATCAGCAGCGCCGACAGCATCTGCCCGAGGACGGTGGTCGGTGTAATGTCGCCATAGCCCACCGTGGTCATGGTCACGATCGCCCAATACATGCCGGTCGGGATGCTGGTGAAGCCGGCCTTCTCGCCTTCGATCAGATACATCGCCGAGCCCATGATCAAGACGACCGTCAGCACGGTCCCGAGGAAGACCGTGATCTTCGCACGGCTGGCCCGCAGGGCACGCAGAAGCTAGTCGGCCTCGCCGAGGTACTGCGCCAGCTTCAACACGCGGAAGACCCGCAGCAGGCGCAACGCGCGGATCACCACCAGCGACTGCGTACCCGCGACGACCAAGCTGAGATAGGTAGGAATGATGGCCACCAAATCGACCAGCCCGAAAAAGCTAAACGCGTACTGAAGCGGCCGCCGGACGCTGTAGAGCCGCAGCAGGTACTCGATCGTGAACACGATCGTGAAGACCCACTCCACCACGCGCAGCCGGTCGCCGTACTCCTCGTTCACCCACGACACGCTGTCGAGCATGACGGCGAGAACACTGAGCAGAATGAGTGCCAGCAGACTCACGTCGAACGCTTTGCCGGCCGGAGTGTCGGCTTCGAAGATCACTTCGTGCAGCCAACCGCGCAGGCCGGGCCAGGGGGCCGGTCTTTCTTCTGTCGTCATGTTGCCAGTGTACGAATTCGGCGGTGGTTGGAAGGATGCTTTGTTATCATGAGCGGCACATCCGAGCGGTTATCCGCGCGACACATCCGTGCGACACAGGGGGGAGCCGATCACCGTGTCAAGACGTTTGATTCCCAGTTGCTTGATTCCCAGCTTTCTGTTGATCGCCTTCTTCGCCGGAGGCCTTTATGGGCCGGACCTCGATGCGGCCGACTCGGCCGACAACTGGCCCAACTGGCGCGGGCCGCATTTGAACGGCTCGAGCACGACCGCGCGCAACTTGCCTGTGCGTTGGAGCGAGACCGAAAACGTCGTCTGGCGCGCGCAACTGCCCAGTTGGGCCGCGGCCACGCCCGTCATCTGGGAGGACACGGTGTTGGTCACCTCCGCCGAGGAGGGCTTCACGCCGTCGAAGGGCTCGCCCGGCCTGGTCGACCGCGCGATCAACAGCCTCAAGACGGCCTTCAACACCTCGGATCGCCTGCTGCTGCTGGCGCTCGACCGCAAAGACGGGTCGGTGCGTTGGCAGGCGGTCATCGGCGAAGGCAACAAGATCCTCAACAAGCAGAACATGGCCTCGCCGACTCCGGTCACCAACGGGCGGCACATCTGGGTCCTCACCGGCACCGGCACGCTCAGTCGCCTCGACTTCGGCGGCAAGCTGCTGTGGCAGCGCAACCTGCAGGAAGACTACGGCACGTTCGGGCTGATGTTCGGCTACGCCTCGTCGCCGGTGCTCGATGGCGGACGGCTCTACGTGCAAGTGCTGCACGGCATGGAGACCGACGATCCTTCGTACCTGCTGGGCATCGACGCCGCCACGGGCAAGACTCTGTGGCACGTCGAGCGGCCGACCGACGCGATCAACGAATCGCCCGACTCCTATTCAACGCCGATGCTGGCGACGGTCGAGGGCAAGACGCAAATCATCGTCTCGGGCGGCGATTATCTCACCGGACACGACCGCGAAACCGGCCGCGAGCTGTGGCGGGCCGGCGGGCTCAATCCCCAGAAGGCGACCAACTACCGTACGATCGCCTCGTCCCTGGTGGTCGGGGACATCGTCTTCACGCCCAGCCGCCGCAAGCCCTTCATCGCCTTTCGCGCGGGTGGTGGCGGCGACGTGTCAAAGTCGAATCGTCTGTGGTCGACCGATCACGGCCCCGATGTGCCCACGCCGACGAGCGATGGAAAGCGGCTGTTCCTACTGGGCGACAATGGTATCGCCCTCTGCTTCAACGTCGACGACGGGACCGAGATCTGGGGCCGCAACCGCCTGGAGCCGGGCACCTACAGCGCCTCGCCGTTGCTGGCCGACGGGAAGCTTTACGCCATCAGCGAAGACGGCGCCACCACCGTGATCGAGGCCGGCGACGAGTTCAAGATCCTCAGCGTCAACAAGCTCAACGACTACACGCTGGCATCCCCGGCCGCCGTGGGCGAGCAGATCTTCATCCGCACGTCGAGCTATCTTTACTGCCTCGGCAAGAAGCCTCAGGCAGCCGACTGAGTGGAGATGCTCATAGTACGCCTGCCCTTCTCTACGCCGTAGCTCCGCCGTCGCCGAATAGAACCCTGTCCGCTCACCCCTCCGGCGATCGACTCCCCCGCCGACGACGAACCTCGACCACCAGTACCACGCAACCCAGCAAACCCAACCCCGTCAGCCCGCCGCCGAGATACACCGACGTCGGACGATAAACAAACTCCACCTCATGCTCCCCGGCTGGAACGAAGGCCGCCCGCAACGCATCGTGCGCCCGGTACAGGGTGCTCGCCTCCCCGTCGAGCAACAATTGCCATCCCGGGAAGTACGCGTCCCCGAAAATCAGAAAGGCCGCGCAAGGCATCTGTGCGCGGACCCTCACACGATGGAGACTTTGTTCCTCGAAATCGACCGCGGCCTCGCCGCCGCACGGTTCGGGTCGCGGTAAGGGGGCGCCGCTCTCGTCGGAAATCACCGTCGCGTCAGCGGTCGCCCACGCCCGCGGGAAAGCGTCCTCGTTGCGAAACACCTTCCACCCGCTCGGATCGCTGAACACCTCGACCTCGGCATCGCGCACCTTGTGCTTGGCGACGGTGTACACCATGTTGAGCATCAAGCGGCGCTTGACCCAGTCCCTGGAAACGAAGTCGTGAATGTCGCGGCTGACCGAGGCCAAATAGCCATCCACCATCTCGAGCCCTTCCCAGTCACCGATATTGGGCTTGCCGCCGTCGGTACGGATCTCGAACCGAAAGGGCTTCGGCTGGGCCTTGAGGAACGCGGCGACACCGTTGAACTCCGTAAGCTGGTCGAGGAAGCGCGGACGGTTTGCGTCCGTCCGGTGTGTCAGCGCTGACGAATGCGCCACGCCCATCTCGAAAACCATCAGCACGACCAGCGCCACGCGCGACGACGCCGTCGAGATCGAGCTACGCCGAGTGGCATGCAGCAACGCCGCCAGCACGAGGGCCGCCACCGAGGCGATGATGACGTTGTCTCCTGAGGCCTTGGTCATCGCCCCCTCGATATACCGGCCGAGCAGCAGCAGCCAAGCCAGCAAGCCAAACCCCAGCAACGCCCTTTGGATGTACACCAGCCAACGCCCGGGCTGATCGTCCTTTCCGCCCTCCAGCAACCGGTCGACCCCATACGCCGCCAGAATGAACAACGCAAACTGGAACACAAACACCGCATGCGCCGGCGCGCGAACCTTATCGACAACCGGCAGCGTGGCGTACACCCAACCGTGCAACAGAGAGAACGGCCCCACCGAATAGGCCAGGGCTCCCAGGGCTAGGCACGAATACACGCGCACCCACCGTTCGCTCCAACAGACGCAAACCGCGTAGATCGCCAGTGAGAGACAAACGAAGCCGACGAACGTGCTCACCTGAAAGTGCGCCTGCGGCACGATCATCCCCAGCAGCGTGACGGCGAACAAGCGCAGATGGGTCTGCGCATAGTAAGGGACATCCTCATCCATCGTCACGGGCGTGTCGGTACCCACCCAGCGATAGGATTCAGCGCCGTACTCGATCGCCGGCAGCAGTTGCAGCGCGGCCACCACGAACGCAGCCCCCGCCACCAGCACATAGAGCCACGCGAACCTCGCGCCCTCGCCGTACGACTTGCCCACCTGCTCGAACAGGAAGTAGAAGAACAACCCGGTGAGCGCCAGCAGGGTGTACATCGGACTCTGGTGGTGTCCGCTCAGCAGCGACATGCCGATCGCCCCGCCGCAGAACAGGGCGTTGGTCCATCGTCCGAATGGGTCGTGCGCTCGTGCCATCCGATGAAACAGCAGGAAGATCAGCGGAATCCAGATCGCGCCGTTGATCTTCTGAGGCCAACCCGTCGTGGCCAGGTAGCCCCCGCACGCGAACTCCACCCCGGCCAGCACCGAAGCGTATCGGCTGCGCCCCAGCTCGCGCACCAGCCCATACATGAACAACGCCGCCAGCACATGCATCAGCACGTAGTGCCAGTGAATCCACCGCAGGCGGATATGCCCATTCTTGAGCGGCGTCAGGAACAGCGGCCAGTTGAGCGGGAACGCACCCCCGGGCTGCATCTGCCCCAGCAGCGACTGCCCCGCCCAGTGGTAGGGGTCCCACATTGGGAAGACGCCCTCGTGCCACGCTTGCGCCTGCACCTCATACCACGGCAGCACCTGGTAGGCGAGGTCGGGGTTATCCGCGAACGTGAACTGGTGAGTAAGGCTGAGTTTCCAGAAGAAGAGAACAACCAGAACGAGGATGACGACGAGCGGCCGTCGGTCAAACAAATCGAACTTCATGGGCGGACGGCGCGGGAGCGTCCATTGTAGCTCAGCCCCTCGAAACAGGACGCGGCATCCGTCGCGGAGGCCGGGCACACCTTGTCGTATCGAGCCTTTCACCCCGGAGGGGCCTAAGGAAAATAGCCCACGGCTTCAGTGGGTGTTCGGCGATGATCTCGGGGAGCCCTGAAGGGGCGAAGGAGAATGGCCACCGGCGTGCCCTGCTAGCGAACTTCCGCCGCCACCGGAGCCTCTTCTTCCGCAACCTGGGCGGTTACGGTTTTCTCGAGCACACCGACCTTCTTGCGAACCTCTTTGCTCTTGGGTCCGTTGGGGTCGAGCTCGAGGTACTTGAGGTAAGCATCGAGCGCCTGCTGGCCCTGGGACATCTTCTCCCGAGCGCGTCCCAGACGCCAGTACGCCGCCGCGAAGCTCGGGTTCCAGCGCGTCGCTTCCAGGTAGCGCCCCGCGGCGGCGCGGTGGTTGCCCTTCTTCTCGTAGAACCGGCCCACCTTCACTTCGTGCTTCGCTTGGATCGGGTTGAAGACGTAGTTCGTCTCCTCGGCCACGTCCTCGTCTTCGTCCTTCATGTTGGGGGGCAGCTCCAGCACGTTCTTTTCGCGATCCTTGAGCTGCGCGGACGCGACAGGCGCCACGGACGCCAACAGCGACCCCAGCAGCCCGATTGCGAGCCAGACCCTCACGACCAAAATTATATCGCCTCCGCCGCGAGGCGCGCCGAAATGCATGGGTCAGCCTTCGCCCCGACCGCCCGCCGCACCCCGGCCGTTTTCGGGAAATTTCGTTGAACGATATGGCACTGCGCCGCGCTCGGCTTTGTGTGTCATTACCCTCCGATTCAAGGCTACAACACGGTGTGTGGGATTCGACTGGCCCGGAGCGACAAGTGATTGAAAAAGCAGGGAGAAAAGCTTTTTTAAAACCCGTGACTGAAATTGGCTTGGTGGCGAAACGGGGGGGGGCTGGAGTGCCAGGGGGAGTACCACGGGTGACGGCGGGGTCGGAGGCATCGGCTCGGCTGTAGCCAATCCGCGAACCGACCTTCGTGATTCGTCAGACATGATTTGAGGGGGCCGCCCAGGGAAGCCGCGGATCTCAAAAGCGAGATTCGCGCTACGGAGTTCGGCGACCGTCGCTTGCCCGGGGGCTAGGATTAAGGAAACTCCGGCACTCCGCATAGGCGCCGTGTAGTGGGCTGTAATTGCAGTCACGACCGTGGGATACGGCGACATCGCCCCGGCCACGCCCGGCGGCCGGCTGGTGGCGGTCGTGTTGATGCTCTGAGGCTTGGGCTTGCTGTCAACCCTCGCCGCCTCCATCAGCGCCTACTTCGTCCAAACGGGATGAAGGCCAACAGGTCACGTTTCGTGACTATTCCGGATGCTGGGTATCCACTTGACTCAGGTGACCCCAAGATGTAGTGTAGGGCCTGGTGGAGGATTACCCGCGCGACCAACTCGAATTCGAGTCTCACTTTGCGAGCGAGGAGGCTTGCCGCGACTATCTGTTCGCCTTGCGCTGGCCAGAGGGTTTCCGCTGTCCAAGGTGTGGGCAT
Source organism: Bryobacterales bacterium (assembly GCA_965261065.1). Lineage (GTDB taxonomy): Bacteria > Acidobacteriota > Terriglobia > Bryobacterales > UBA6623 > JAKZVK01. The sequence goes on from OZ253444.1 coordinate 3,595,986, forward strand.
GAGAGCGCTTGGCCGGTGCGCAAAGTGTGGTTCGAATGCGCTCGCTGCGGGCGGCAAACCTCCGTCACCGCCGGCACGATCTTTCAAGACACACGCAAGCCGCTGCGGCTGTGGTTCCGGGCGATGTGGACCATCACCACGCAGAAGAATGGGGCCAGCGCCCTGGGTCTACAGCGCGTTCTGGGACTGGGCAGTTACCAAACCGCCTGGCCTTGGATGCACAAGCTGAGGCGAGCGATGGTGCGCCCGGGGCGGGAGCGATTGACGGGCCTCGTCGAGGTCGATGAGACCTACTGGGGCGCTGAAGAAGAAGGGGTAATCGGCCGGCAGACCGAGCGTAAAGCGTTGATTGCAGTCGCCGCGGAAGAGAGAGGCACCGGGCTGGGGCGCATCCGCATGCAGCGCGTTCAGAACGCCTCGGCGGCCAGTTTGATGCCCTTCGTCGAGGAGTCGGTCGAGCCGGGCAGCGTGGTTGTTACCGACAACTGGTCGGGCTACGATCCGCTCAAGAAGAAGGACTACCAGCGTCGTATCATCTCGATTAACAACCGCCGCGAGCAGGCCTCGCAGCTACTGCCGAGGGTGCACTTGGCGATCTCGCTACTCAAGCGCTGGATGCTGGGCACGCATCAGGGGGCGGTCAGCCACGAGCATCTGGACTACTATCTCGACGAGTTCGTGTTCCGCTTCAATCGGCGCAGATCACGCAGTCGGGGCAAGCTCTTCTACCGCCTTGTGCAGCAGGCCATGGCGGTGGAGCCGACGCCGTACCGCTCGATCGTCGCCGATTGGGACGCTAAGACGCTGTGAGCCCAACTACAAGATGTTGGGGTCACCTGAGTCAAGTGGATACCCGGCTTCCGGATTTCCCAAACCGTGGGGTGGACGTGCGAAGAACGAAGAACGAGGACGTGAAGAACGTTGTACCCTGGTTGAACCCGTCTGACGTGGTACCTTATCGACGGTACTAGGCTATGCCGGAAGACCAGCTGCGAGGGATGTTAGGGGCGACCTTCAGTGAGATCTTCTCTGACAACAAGAAGCTCGCCCGGTTTCTCATCGCCTGCGCGGGAATCGCTCTGATCGTTCTGGTTTGCGTCTGGCTGGTGGTCGTAATCGTCGGGGGGCAGGACGCGGACCTTGCCTTCTCCTCTGGAAACACACAGATTCTCCTCTCCGGCAAAACCAGCGAGGGTACCAAGCATCTCCTGTTTGTTCATCCGCGTGGCTGGCAGGCCACAGGCGTGGCGGTCAAGAGCGGCGACCAGCTCCGCTTCGTCGCGGGCGGGAACGTTAATATTGCCCTGGCGGGCTTGCTCGAAAGCGTTAAGGCCAGGGGTGATCTCGAAGACAAGCTAGTGTAGTGCGTCAAGCAGATTGCACCTTATGCAGGGCGGCACGTCCGCGCTTGACTTTCTCGAGGATGTCGGAGGCGGTCGCGGTCCAGATGAAGGGCGTGGGATGCTCGTTGTGCTGGGCGATGTAGTCGTCAATGGCGGCGACGAGCTCGTCCACGCTGCGAAACACGCCGCGGCGCAGGCGCTTGACGGTGAGATCGCGAAAGAATCGCTCGACCATGTTCAGCCACGATGCCGAGGTCGGGGTGAAATGAATGTGGAAGCGCGGGTGACGATCGAGCCAACGCTTCACAGCGGCATGCTTGTGGGTGGCATAGTTGTCCACGATGAGATGAAGCTGTTTGTCCTTGGGAGTGCGGCGGTCAATTAAGCGCAGGAAGCGCAACCATTCCTGGTGGCTGTGTCGGGGCATGCACTCGGCGATCACGCTGCCGTCAAGAGTGTTGAGCGCCGCAAACAGGGTGGTCGTGCCGTTGCGCTTGTAATCGTGGGTCATCGTTTGGCCGCGTCCCTTTTTGAGCGGCAGGCCGGGTTGGGTGCGATCGAGGGCTTGGATGTGGGACTTCTCATCGAGCGAGAGAACCAGAGCATGCTCAGGCGGATTGAGATAGAGTCCGACGATGTCGTCGAGTTTCTCGGCGAAACGCGGGTCATTGCTGAGCTTGAAGGTCTTGACGCGGTGGGGCTTGAGGCCATGGGCGCGCCAAATCCGTCCCACGGTGGAAGCGCTGACGCCGGCCGCGGCGGCCATGGTGCGGCGGCTCCAGTGGGTGGCGTTGGACGGTTTCTCGCGGGTGGTCTTGTGGATGATCTGCTGTACTTTCTGCTTCGAGACGGCAGGTGTACGACCGGGCCGTGGGGCGTCTTTTGCAATGCCGGCGATGCCGCTTTCGAGAAAGCGCGTGCGCCAGCGGGCCACCAACTGCCGCGAGACACCGAGCTGTGCGGCGATCTGCTTATTCTCGAGACCGTGGGCGGCCAGCAGGACAATCCTGGCTCGCAGGGCGAGACGAACGGCGACTTGGCGGCCGCGCGCGTAGCGGTCCAACTGCTTGCATTGCGCTGTGTTCAAAGTTACTGGTTGTGCTCTTCGCATCCCATGCCTCCTGTTAATAGAGACGATGGGAAGCCAATATAAGTTACAGTATTTATGGTGCACTACACTAGCGTACAGCAAACGTCACTGCAGGACCAACTGTCGGGCGAGGTCGGCAGAGCCGGGTCGTTCCAGCTTGGTGTCCTCGGCCTTATAGACGACGCCCATACCGCCTTCACCGAGCTTCTCGGTGATGCGGTAGTGGGAGATGGTCTGGCCGATCATGCCGGTCCGATTCTACCCCGTTACGGATTGATGGTGATAACAACCGATCCGTCCATCAGACAGATTTTTTTCTTCCAGGGCGCTGCCCTATGGCGGTTCGGGACCGCCCCAACGACGTTCCGACGCGCTTCAGCGGGTGTAAGCTCATGCGTACCCGATATCGCGACAGCTAACCTCAACAGCCGGCGGGGATGGTGCCTTGCGAAGCCTTCCATGGGTATGCCAGCTACAAACCTGCCACCCCAGGTCCGAGGGTCAACGCTAGCCAGCAAGCGCGGACCCACCACGGCGTTTCATGTGAGCCAGCTTGAGGCGACTTTCCGATGATCCGTTCCCTGGCGTGCCCCTACCACCGTTCGGATGCGAACCGTTTGGTCCGGATCTTGGCGCGGCCTTCAAGCCTCCCACGTGAATAGACGCCCGAGGTCGAGGTTGCGCTCGTAAGGCTCGGGCGGCTCCGGCGCCCCGTAGGCGAGGATGGGAACGGTGGACTCGAAGCGCGAGCCGTGAGAGCGCACGCTGACCGCCTCGCGTGCTTTCTCCAGCGCGCCAAAGGCGACGTGCTGCTTTCCTAACAGGAAGATGTCGCCGATGCGGTCCCGATGCAGCCGGAACTTTTCGCTGGCCTCAGCGCGGCTGTAGATCTCGTCGATTCCTTCGGTTTGCTTGAGAATCCCGTGCGCCTTCTCGTAATCGGCCGGCTCCCGCAGGTAGATGTAGCAGGCGCCACCGAGGTTCTTGTGGTGCGTTACGTGGCGGTCCCGAATGATGGGGACGGCCTCGGCCTCGACGCCCTCGGCCGCGAGAACCTGCGCAAGGTCGATGCCCTCGTTTTTCACCGACATGCCGTGATCAGCCGTTAAATACACCTCAAGCTTCGGATGAGTATCGACGATTTCTCCCAGCAGTTGGTCGAGCATGTGCATGTGCCCGAGGGAGCGGGAGTCCTCCGGCGGATACGTATGCATCATGTAGTCGGTCGTCGCCAGGTAAACGAGATCGAAATCGAGTTCGTCCAGCATGTGAGCGGCCACGCGTAGCGACCAGTAGTTGACCTCCGGGGAGTAGATGTTCTCCGTGGGGCCGACCGCCGCCACAATCTCGGAAGAGGGCTCCTGGGCCGAGGTGGCCAGGGTCGCGCCGCGCGATAAAAGCTTCCGGATTTTCTCTTTGGAGGAGATCAGCCCGGCCTTCAGGCCGCGCTCGGTCGTTTTCTCCAAAATCGTCGGCCGCAGCAGGAAGTCCGGCGTCTCCATGAACACGCCCTGGCCCTGGGCGCGGTCAAAGTAGTAGTTGGTGGTGATGCCATGTTCGTCCGGGAAGCTCCCGGTCGCTACCGACGCGTTGTTGACGTTGGTGACCGAAGGGATCACGCCCGATCCTTCGCGATAGTTGCCCTCGCGGATCATGCGGTCGAGGTTGGGCGTGTCGCTGAGACGCAAGTAATCCGGGCCCAGGCCATCCACAACGACGTAGAGGACTTTTCGTCCCCCGGTAGCACGGTCGCCAACCCCTAGCGTAGAGCCGCCACCGCAGGCGGATACCAGACCAGCCCCGGCGAAAGCCAGAAGCTGACGGCGCGCGAACTCGCGGGAGAGCTTTGTCGAAGGGGCTTTCATCAGCACGGACCTCGATTCGGATTATAGCTTTGCTTCGATACGAGAGTCGCCGATCCGTCCGGGGGAAGAGTGTCCGGCAGGGGTCGGAGAAGCCTGAATCATTCCAAGCTGGCCATTACTGAACGGAACAAGAGATCCCGCCATTTATCCGCCGGACGCGCGGCTATGGCGATTGCTCCAAGCCTTGATCTAGGGTCCAAACAACGCTCCGTGGATCAACGCCGGTCCGGTTTCGCCGTGAGGCCAGGTCCCACGGTCGAAGTTAAAGCCGGGATAGCCGCTGTCCGGGTCTCGGGATTCTCGTCCAGAGTAAGTACTCCTCTTTCGTCGTTCAAGTTCAAAGCCCAGCCACCGTTGTCGTGGGTGATAACTATCCGTCCCGGCAAGTTGACTACCCGTATTTCTCTCGCAGCCGAGCCCCGCTTGAACATGGCTTGTCCTCAACACGACCTTTGTCGGGAACCGGAGTAGGCGGCTCGGCATTCCTGCTCTTGGCTACTGATCAGAGAGAAGATCGTGCGCAGCGACTGTCTTCGCCGAGAGCACGTTATCCTTGGGGGGGCCTGAGAATCTAGACGCCGGCCCTAGTCATCCGTCGGCGTCAATGAATACCCGCCGTTCGGCGCATCGAAATATCCGTTGCCGTCGACATCGACGAAGATCGGGTTGGTGAACGAGAACGAGCTGAACTGAGTGAATGGTTTCGACCAGCGCTGATCGGACGTCGCCAGCACCAGATACCACGAGTCCCGTTCCGGCTTTACGATCATCTCAGCAGCGAAGTGCCAAGGCTTGTCTTCTTCCGGCGCTGAAACCGGATAGGTCTGCAGCAGCTCGCCGTTGCGGATTACCTCGACGCGCTCCACCGGAATCCAATGCGGCGCCTGCACTTCGATGCGTAGCGACACATTGCCGTCGAGATCCGAGACCACCGAACCGACCGGTTCGCCGTTCCCGGTGAATCGGATGAACGGCCCGCCAGAACCCGTGACGTTCCGCCTCTTGATGGCGGTGACGACCTCCTCGGGGTCGATCTCCCAGGGCTTGTCGGTATCGGAAACCACGTAGTTGCGCGGGTAGCCGGGCAGCTGCTCCGGGTAGCGGTGAGCGTCGCTATTGGCCACCCCGGCAGCGAGAATGCCTCGGTTCAGGAAGCCGTACCAGTCCGTGAGCTTCTGTTCGACCAAAGCAGTCCGCCCCATATGGTCGTCCTTCTTGTCGCCGCCTGAGTTATAGATCTCGAAGCTGTCGAAACCGCCGTCGAAGTACGGGTACCCGGCTTCGCCCGTCTCTGCGTTCAGGCGTTGGTCGAAATAGCCACTCGTCGGATTCGGCTCCCAGCGGCGCGGATGGTTGACTTGGATGATCTGCTCTCCCGGGTCCTGTCGAACGATCCGGAAGAACTCGGCCGGCGTCCGTATGGCGTGCCGAAACGTGCGGCTGCTCCAGCGGTCGGCACTCAGCGGAAAACTGTTGAAGTGACCGAAAGCCGTGTCGAGCTCCGAGCCGACGACGGACTTCATGAAGCGCTCCAAGTTTAGCGACTCGATGAAGGGAGCATAGTCCTTCAGGATGTTGTGGTCGGTGGCAGTCAACAGGTCGATACCTTCGGCGGCCGATACCATCGCCCCGTCGCGCATTTCGAACTGAAGATGGAGATGAAAATCCGACGAGATGAAGCCCGACGTGTCCACCACGCGAGCTAGCCGCGAATCGATGTGAGTCGTCTTGCCCTCCACGATCGAAATCTTGTGATGATTGAGGCTGTACTCGGTGCCGCGCGTGATGTAGACGTCGTACTCCCCGGTGGGAATTGTTTTCACTTCTCTACCGGAGGGAGTGACGATGAAGTTCTTGAAACGGCCGACAACCGGCTCTTCCTCGCGCCCGTCTGCATAAGCAAAGTACAGCCGGGCCGGGAGCGAGACGTGGGCGGAGGCATCGATGATCTGGAACGAGAGCTTGCCGACAGGCTTGCCGGTCTGGACAACGAAGGCCTCGTCGGGGTCGGAAGCATCGACGGGGATTCCGGCGGTGGATTCGCCTTCCCAAAGCAGAACGAGCAAGCCTGTGCTCAGCAAGAGGAAACCGGCGCGGAGCGCCAATGGCAGCGACATGGGGTTCATCGATCTTCCTCCTCTTGCTCCGAGAGCTTTCGACGTTCATGGTAGCAGCGCAAGGTTCCGATGGCATCAACTGTTGAAATGCTCAGTTGCCAGTACCCCAGCGTCCTGGGCTCTGGCATTGCACGCCTACAGCATCACGTGGTGGACTACTGGTGAGAACAACCGATGTCATGAACAGACAGATTCTTTTCGCCCACGCCGTTGCCCTTCGGCGGTTCGCGACTCCTCCAGCGACATTCCGGCGCGCTCCAGCGGGCGTAAAAGAGTGCGATCCGGATATCGCAACAGGTATCTGCGAACCAGCGCTATGTAGTTAGTTTCAGGAGACTTAATCCTGCTGGCGGTCCCGGAATTCTTCGTACCAGTTCTGGACGACTTGGATTGTAGGCGAATCGCCTCCCACGTTGTCCACCGTCACAAATTGCCTCCCGTCGGGCAGACCGTATGAGTCTCAGGACCGGAACTCGGTCGAGCGCCGGCCTCATTGAATCACGACTGTCACGACGTTGGCCACGACGCTGTCCACAATGATGACAATGTCCACTTCGCCGCGCCCGATGAGATCGCGTGAAATCGGACCGAGGTTGAACTGATCCAGCCCTAAGAAGAAGCCCTGGTCTCCGGCAAACAGAACGGGGATCTCTTGTCCACCGATCGTCGCCCGTACGGCGGAGAGATCCGAGCGGCCCCGAACACCCGTCGCAAATAACACTAGTGTAGTGCGTCAAGCAGATTGCACCTTATGCAGGGCGGCACGTCCGCGCTTGACTTTCTCGAGGATGTCGGAGGCGGTCGCGGTCCAGATGAAGGGCGTGGGATGCTCGTTGTGCTGGGCGATGTAGTCGTCAATGGCGGCGACGAGCTCGTCCACGCTGCGAAACACGCCGCGGCGCAGGCGCTTGACGGTGAGATCGCGAAAGAATCGCTCGACCATGTTCAGCCACGACGCCGAGGTCGGGGTGAAATGAATGTGGAAGCGCGGGTGACGATCGAGCCAACGCTTCACAGCGGCATGCTTGTGGGTGGCATAGTTGTCCACGATGAGATGAAGCTGTTTGTCCTTGGGAGTGCGGCGGTCAATTAAGCGCAGGAAGCGCAACCATTCCTGGTGGCTGTGTCGGGGCATGCACTCGGCGATCACGCTGCCGTCAAGAGTGTTGAGCGCCGCAAACAGGGTGGTCGTGCCGTTGCGCTTGTAATCGTGGGTCATCGTTTGGCCGCGTCCCTTTTTGAGCGGCAGGCCGGGTTGGGTGCGATCGAGGGCTTGGATTTGGGACTTCTCATCGAGCGAGAGAACCAGAGCATGCTCAGGCGGATTGAGATAGAGTCCGACGATGTCGTCGAGTTTCTCGGCGAAACGCGGGTCATTGCTGAGCTTGAAGGTCTTGACGCGGTGGGGCTTGAGGCCATGGGCGCGCCAAATCCGTCCCACGGTGGAAGCGCTGACGCCGGCCGCGGCGGCCATGGTGCGGCGGCTCCAGTGGGTGGCGTTGGACGGTTTCTCGCGGGTGGTCTTGTGGATGATCTGCTGTACTTTCTGCTTCGAGACGGCAGGTGTACGACCGGGCCGTGGGGCGTCTTTTGCAATGCCGGCGATGCCGCTTTCGAGAAAGCGCGTGCGCCAGCGGGCCACCAACTGCCGCGAGACACCGAGCTGTGCGGCGATCTGCTTATTCTCGAGACCGTGGGCGGCCAGCAGGACAATCCTGGCTCGCAGGGCGAGACGAACGGCGACTTGGCGGCCGCGCGCGTAGCGGTCCAACTGCTTGCATTGCGCTGTGTTCAAAGTTACTGGTTGTGCTCTTCGCATCCCATGCCTCCTGTTAATAGAGACGATGGGAAGCCAATATAAGTTACAGTATTTATGGTGCACTACACTAGTGAAGGACGGTACGGTTCGGTTGAATGACCGGAATAGCCCGGCTCCGGAAGACTTTTTCTCGGACGCGGACAGAATCCAGATCCAGCCGCGGGCGCCTTGGGCCGGCCCGGACGGACTCACCGCCAGTTCGCATGTGCCCAAGTTCCCTGCCCGAGATGTTAATCGAATCCTTCCAGCTCAGCCCTTATTGAATCCCGCAAATTATTATGACACTTTTTGATAGTTTGGAGCATCTATATATGTATGGGCAACCCCAAAGGTGTGAAGCGGGATTTCAAGGCCCTGGAGAAGCGCCGTTTCGAAGCGATGCGGCTGCTCGACCAAGGCCACAATCAGTCCGAGACGGCAAGACGGCTGAAAGTCGCTCGCCAAACCGTCAGTGCGTGGCGGCGGCAATACCGCGAGCAGGGTGCGGCCGGACTCCGCCAGGCCGGGCGCGCCGGACGCAAGCCGCTCCTCGATGCCGCACAACGCGAACGCCTGACGTCGCTGTTGCTGGAAGGCCCGCAAGCCCACGGCTTCCCCACGCCCCTGTGGAGCTGTCCGCGGGTGGCTCGGCTGATCGGAGACGAGTTCGGGGTCGACTACCACGAAGGCCACGTCTGGAAGATCCTGCGAGCGCTCGACTGGAGCCCGCAACGCCCGGTCGGAAAGGCGCGCGAGCGCAACGAAGAGCAGATCCGCACCTGGAAGCGCAAGACCTGGACGCGCATTAAAAAAAAGCCCAAAACGAAGGCCGTACGCTCGTCTTCATCGACGAAAGCGGATTGAGTCAGAAGCCGCATCGCTGCCGCACCTGGGCGCCACGCGGCCAAACACCGGTGCTGCAGTTTAACTTCAATTGGGAGAAGCTTTCCGTCTCGGCGGGGCTGACGCTGCGTAACTTCTACTTTCGGCTCTATCCCGGTGCGATCGGCAAAGAGCAAGTGATCGACTTTCTCAAGGCGTTGGTACGTCATATCGATCGGCCGCTGCTGATCGTCTGGGACCGGCTGCCTGCGCACCGTAGCCGCCTGGTGCAAGAGTTCATCCAACTCTCCGAAGGCCACATCGCAACCGAGTACTTGCCACCCTATGCGCCGGAGTTGAATCCGGTGGAATACATCTGGGCTTACTGGAAGCAGCACGAGTTGCCGAACGTCTGTCCGAAGGACTACGGCGAGCTGAACGAGCGGGTCCGCAAGGCACTCCGCCGCATGCACCGCAAACCGCGTTTGATCACGGCCTTCTGGAAACAGTCTTCGCTTTGCTTCGAGTGACGGGATATTATGCGGGACTCAATAGGAGGCCTCGTTGGCGCGATTCATCCCAGCGACAAGGGACATCCCTCAAAGGAATCGACCTTCTTTATCGGCACCGGGAGTAGTTACGTCTCACCTGACGACGGCGTTCTCTTCCTGACCGTGAACGATGTTTGGGTCGAGAGGGATGAGAGGATGCGGTACTTGTTCTTCACTGACAATGTAGGATTCTTTTGGGTCAAGGTGACGTTGGTGATTAACTGATCGATCGCCCTTGGCTGGCGCGACTTGCGAACCCGCCTCGTTTCAGGGCAGTGGTCTTCGCTGGGTGCAACCCAGGCCGATTCAAACTAGTCGAACGCAATGCGGAGCGCGGCCTCGATTCCCCGCAATTTCTGGGTACTTGAGGTAAGCATCGAGCGCCTGCTGGCCCTGGGACATCTTCTCCCGAGCGCGTCCCAGACGCCAGTACGCCGCCGCGAAGCTCGGGTTCCAGCGCGTCGCTTCCAGGTAGCGCCCCGCGGCGGCGCGGTGGTTGCCCTTCTTCTCGTAGAACCGGCCCACCTTCATTTCGCGCTTCGCTTGGATCGGGTTGAAGACGTAGGTCGTCTCCTCGGCCACGTCCTCGTCTTCGTCCTTCATGTTGGGGGGCAGCTCCAGCGCGTTCTTTTCGCGATCCTTGAGCTGCGCGGACGCGACAGGCGCCACGGACGCCAACAGCGACCCCAGCAGCCCGATTGCGAGCCAGACCCTCACGACCAAAATTATATCGCCTAATGCCGCTCAGCTGCCGAAATGTAGGGGCACGGCATGCCGTGCCCGCTGCCGCCACGCCCCTCGACGGCCCCTCCCACCAACCCGCCTGCCGCCCTCCACAGTCCCTCCGCACAGGTGGCACTTCGCGCAACCAACGCCCACAATAAGGACTTTCCTTTCACACCGCGCCCGGAGGACCCCATGCCTGACGAACAAGCCCGGCCCCAATACCAACACCTGCTCGACACCTTCGAAAAGCCGCTCGACATCTCGGTGATCGTCGCGGCGCTGGCGACGATCCCTCTGACGATCGTGCAGGAGAGCGGCGTCCACGAGATGTGGGTCACCGCGCTCGACTGGGCGGTGTGGGCCGTCTTCCTCGTCGAGTTCGTCTTCATGGTCTGGGTGGTGCGGAACCGCTGGGCCTACGCGCGCCGTGCCTGGCTGAGCATCGCCGTGATCGTTCTGTCGTTCCCGATGCTGCCCGACCTGCTGGCGCTGGCGCGGCTGGCACGTCTTACTCGGCTTGCGCGTCTGGCGCGGTTGGTGCGGCTGGTCGCCGTCACCGCGCGCGGCCTCCACGCCGTCCAGAGCTGCCTCGGACGCGACAGCCTGGTCTACGTGGCCGGGCTCACGATTCTCCTCACCGTGGCCGGCGGCGCGTTCCTGACCGCTCTCGAGCCCGACACCGTCGAGCAGAGCCTCATGGGCGGCATCTGGTGGGCCGTGGTGACGGTCACGACCGTGGGATACGGCGACATCGCCCCGGCCACCCCCGGCGGCCGGCTGGTGGCGGTGGTGTTGATGCTATCGGGGCTGGGGTTGCTGTCGACGCTCTCGGCGTCGATCAGCGCCTACTTCGTCAATGTCGACCGCGAAGACGAGCTCGATCATCTCCGCGACCAACTCGACCGCATCGAACGCCTGCTGGAACAACAGAACTCACGCGAACAAAGCAAGACCACGACAAATTAACCGAGGCGACCCCGGCGTCCTTCCTAGGCGGCGTGAGCCGTTCCCCTCGAAACAGCTAGATTTTCAAACTGAGCCACTGCCGAACGCGCCATGGTCATCCGAGGTAGAATCAGGACTGTGAAGACGATACCACTCCCCAAAACGACCAATCGCAAGCCGAAAAAGGACCCACATTATCCGGCGGCGGTGGAGCGTGCTAAGGAGGCCGCCCGCCGTTTGCGGGAGGCCGGAATCATCGACGCCGAGGGGTGCCGCATCCGCAAGGACCTGCCCCGTGATATGCGGCAGGGTCAAGATCGTGATTTCGGCGGCTGACGCCTCCAAGGATGATCGTGGTGGCCGGGCCACCGGGCGCCGGCAAGTCCTCCATCTTCCCCGTCTCGAGCTTTGGAGTCTCCTATTTCAATGCTGATGATCGTGTCGCTGAGCTGAACGGAGGCTCCTATCTTGGTATCGGTTGCGGTCGATTCCCGGCTCGTCCGCGCCCAGTGGCAGACTCGACCGGCCGTTTGGCTACGCGCAAACCTCCGCTTCGTCGGGATGACATCCATCCGATAGCGCTGCAGGCGCGGCTCAAATAACAGTCTGGGTGGGTGGTGGGGTCGAGGGCGCGTTCGTTTTCCCTGGGCTCACGCCCAGGGCTATTATTTGAGACGCGCCCGCGGCGCTCTACACCGAGCCCTGAGCGCTGGTGAGGAGTTCAGAACTCGATCAGCGAGCGAAGGCAGGCCGAAAAAGGACCTGGCAAAGCGCATCAGCGCTACGTCGGCCCGGAGGCCGACGCTGCCCGCCGGGAGGCGCGCGCCACCTGGCCACCCCGTCGCCGCTCAGAGCAACAACAGGGTCAAGGGCGCCCGGACTGGTGACGAGTTGCACGTGGTTGCTTATCAAGCAGTAGCCCAACACGGTCAGGCCATGCTGCTCGGATTTGGCGCGCAGCGCTTCGACATAGAATCGCCGATCGTCGTCGAGCAGGAAGACGTCTTGGCGGTTGTTGCCGCTTTGGGTGATATGACGCGGGACGCCCGCTGCGACCACCCGGGCCTAGCGTGACATCGCCAAGTGTGATCAGCTTACCACAATTCCCTGACTGTCACCGAATCGCCGTCACCGAATCGCCCATGCGACGGCGCGATCCGGTGCTGCTCGGCTCACCGCGACCTCGCCGCTCTGGTCTGGCCACAAGGTTCAATTCTCAGCTATAATGCGTCATTAACGGACTGCCTCCGAAGCCCAATTGAAGCGATGATTGAGCAGACCTATCAATCGAGCCGCGAGGTCTCGTCACGTCAATGAAGAGCGACAAGCTCATGGTTGGCATCATGGCCGGAGGACAAGGTCGGCGGGCCCAGGATATTACCGACAACTCGTCGAGGCCGAAGCTGCTCTTGTCGTTGGGCAGTGAGACCATTCTTGGTAGGTTTCTGAGGGACTTAACCTGGGGTGGACTCCAGTCTGCGGTTTCGATTCATGTGCGCAAGGAACATCAGTCACTCGTGCTCGACCATATCGAGCGCGTAATGTCGACGCCGGTTCCTTTTTCAGTCGGTGTGCATATCGCCACAAAAGATAATACCGGAGCCGCACTCAAAGAGATCGTGCGAGACGCAGATCGCGACACGAGCGTCCTGCTCGTGTACTCTGACACGGTGCTACCGTTTGGGTCACTGAGTCAGATGGTATCAGTCGCCACCGACACAGACCTAAGACCGGATCTACTCGTGGCTACTTGCCCCGTGGCCACTCGGAACACAGATGTAGCCGTCGTTCTCGACAACGGGCCCCGCCGGCAGATTCAGCTACTGCTAAAGGAAAAGCAAGCGAATGTACAAAAGCCGACCCAACATCCCAATACCATGAGACCATTCGCCGGTGTGTCGTTTCTGTCGAGTAGCACGGTTCTGACACTCGTTAATCGTGGCCTGCTCGCGCGGTCTGCCTCGCAAACCATCTCGCTGCTGTGTGAGCTTGTCGAGAATGCCGACGCCTTCGAACTCGGGTGGTCGGTGAACGTCAATACACGAAGGGACTATTTGCGGGCTCTCGAGCACGTTAATAGAGAGAAAGCACGTCTGGGGAGACCGTGACGATCTTTATCTCGGGGGGCTCTGCAACTGGTAAGTCAACAATCGCCACTGGGATTGCACAGCGTTTGGGTGTTCATCATATGATTGGCACCGAAGTCGTGTTCGAGGTCATTAGACAGCACATTCGTCGGCTTCGAGATCCTTTTCTTCATGTGTCGAGCTTTCAAGGTAGGGACCCGCTCGACGATGAAGATGGACACGACCAAAGTGCTGTGGTCATTTCGGCGTTGAAGTTGCATAGACGAAATGTGATTCCGGGCATTCAGGCAATCGCGGGACAGTGGCCTGCGGCAAGGCGAGCCCCTCGTAGTAGAAGGTGTTCATGTCTGCCCGGAGTACATATGCAGCCGGTCTGCCGTGTTCTACGCGGGGATGGATCCGATTGACGAGGATAAACTGCGCGAGCGACTTGCAGACAGGGCGGAGCTGCGCGCCCAGCCGGCGCTGGCAGCGCTATATGCTTTATTTGTCCGCGGTGTCGGCTATCGGCAGGTTTGTGTTGGGGGAGTTTCTTCAGTCTAGTTGGCCGATGAAGCTTCGGCTGAGCAAGGGCGAGTCGGCTGATGAACGGGCAGCACACGCCGAAGAGATCGTCGCCGGTGTGCTTCCGAGCGACCAGAAGGAGGTGGGAATCTCATGAGTGCCGAACTATGTGAGCATTGTTCCATTGGGACTAAATTCGAATGGGAAAGTCACCGGGTCGCAGCGACGGACCACTGGGTCTTGTTAGCCCGAAAGAAACAAGTGACGCTGGGTGCTATGGTGCTCTTGGTGAAGCGACATGTGGAGAGCATCGCTGAGCTGAACAGCGAAGAGGCGAAGGACTTAGTCTCAGCTTCCGCTTTGGCGGAGCGCTCAGTGCGAAACTTCCTGCCCAAGAAAGTGAATTATCTTGCGCTGATGATGAAGGACCCTCATCTGCATTTTCATCTTATTCCGAGGTATGACGGAGTCAACAAGTTCGACGGGTTCGATTTTGTGGATGACGGTTGGCCGGCGCATCCTAGTCTCAACACCAAAACGCTACCACCCGCAAGCGTCGTCGCAAGGGTCGTCAAAGAGATGCAGAAAGCGTCGCAAGCGTAGCTTACAACGCCGAGGCGGGAAGGCGACCGGAATGGGATTCTCGGCGACCAGCGCAGCGCGTCTGTAGTGGGCAGGCATGGATACCGCAATCATTGCTGCAATTATCGGAGGCTTGCTGGCCATAGTAGCCGCGTTCATCGGTGGCCTAGTCGGCACAGAGCAGCTGATTTTCACAGATCTGTTCCGGTGGCGCCGGCAATTGCGGGCGGGATTCATCATCATGGTCAACGGTGGCTCAGGCGTGGGGAAGACGTCTGTTGCCTGGGCTCTCGCTAGGCGCCTCAACATCCCTCTGGTGCTAGGTACGGATATTGTGCGTGAGGTCATCAGGTACGGCCTACCTGACGCCCGGAGAACCAGGCGAGCCTCTTGTTAACCTCGTCTTTCCTGGCCCACCACCGCCTGGGCCGGGAACTCCCTGAAGCAGGGGGCGACAGGGTAGTCGAAGCGTTCAGCCTCCAGAGCAAGCAGCTTGTGGGTCCGATTGTTGGTATCATCAACCGAGTCAGAACAAAGCGGGATCCGATAATTATCGAAGGCGTCAACATGTTAGCGACCTATTTGTTCGAAGAGATTCCGAACGATCCGAAGAATGCCGTATTCTTCATGCCTGGTATCCACTTGACTCAGGTGACCCCAACATCTTGTAGTTGGGCTCACAGCGTCTTAGCGTCCCAATCGGCGACGATCGAGCGGTACGGCGTCGGCTCCACCGCCATGGCCTGCTGCACAAGGCGGTAGAAGAGCTTGCCCCGACTGCGTGATCTGCGCCGATTGAAGCGGAACACGAACTCGTCGAGATAGTAGTCCAGATGCTCGTGGCTGACCGCCCCCTGATGCGTGCCCAGCATCCAGCGCTTGAGTAGCGAGATCGCCAAGTGCACCCTCGGCAGTAGCTGCGAGGCCTGCTCGCGGCGGTTGTTAATCGAGATGATACGACGCTGGTAGTCCTTCTTCTTGAGCGGATCGTAGCCCGACCAGTTGTCGGTAACAACCACGCTGCCCGGCTCGACCGACTCCTCGACGAAGGGCATCAAACTGGCCGCCGAGGCGTTCTGAACGCGCTGCATGCGGATGCGCCCCAGCCCGGTGCCTCTCTCTTCCGCGGCGACTGCAATCAACGCTTTACGCTCGGTCTGCCGGCCGATTACCCCTTCTTCTTCAGCGCCCCAGTAGGTCTCATCGACCTCGACGAGGCCCGTCAATCGCTCCCGCCCCGGGCGCACCATCGCTCGCCTCAGCTTGTGCATCCAAGGCCAGGCGGTTTGGTAACTGCCCAGTCCCAGAACGCGCTGTAGACCCAGGGCGCTGGCCCCATTCTTCTGCGTGGTGATGGTCCACATCGCCCGGAACCACAGCCGCAGCGGCTTGCGTGTGTCTTGAAAGATCGTGCCGGCGGTGACGGAGGTTTGCCGCCCGCAGCGAGCGCATTCGAACCACACTTTGCGCACCGGCCAAGCGCGCTCATGCCCACACCTTGGACAGCGGAAACCCTCTGGCCAGCGCAAGGCGAACAGATAGTCGCGGCAAGCCTCCTCGCTCGCAAAGTGAGACTCGAATTCGAGTTGGTCGCGCGGGTAATCCTCCACCAGGCCCTACACTACATCTTGGGGTCACCTGAGTCAAGTGGATACCCAGCTTCTTCATAAACTTGTACCTTGACTCCCCTGAGTGTCACGTCGACCGCCTAAGACTACGAGGCACAGCCGCGCATGAATTCCCAGAGCTGACGGACAGGTACATCCGTGAGATCGACGCAATCCGCGAGATCGATGAGTTCCTCAAGCAGGACACGAAGGGCGCACTGGCCTCTGCTCCCATGGCCCACGAAAGTATCATGTCAATTGAAAACTCCGGACGCCTGAGCCACACGGTAAACCTAATTGAGAAAGCGGTCCGTCGTAAGCTAAAGCTCGTGCTAAAGGGATGAGAGAAATGCACACTTTCTGACTTGGCTCCAACGATGGGGTTGCCACGCACCCCACACTTGCCGCGCCCGACGGGTTTTCCCTGGCACCACGCCTGTTTGACGCGACGCGTTAGGCGCGGCGAAGTGCGGCAGTCGATTCGGATTGCACGCCTTGGTCAACTAGGCGATTCGGAGACAGTCGGCGACGGAACCGCAACGTCGGCCCCGAGGTCGACGCTGCCCGCCGGAGGTGCGCGCCACACCCGACTTCGTGCTGTCATAGATACTCGAACTTCCAGATGATCCGGTGCCACGGTGGCAGGTCACTCCCTCCTGAGCGGCTTCAACACCCGGCCTGGGGCGGCGTCGGTTGATTCGCCTCCGTCGATCACCAACCTGCCATTCACCATCACGTAATCAAGCCCGGTGGCGTAGGCCACCGGCTTCTGGAAGCTCGCCTGGTCCTGGATCGCCTCGGGGTCGAACACCAGTAAGTCTGCCTGCATGCCGGGGGCGATGCGGCCTCGGTCGTAGAGGCGCAGCCGGTTAGCGGCCAGGGACGTCATGCGGCGCACGGCGTTCTCGAGCGTGATCACCTTCGCCTCGCGCACGTACTTGGCCAGCACGCGCGGGAAGGCGCCGAACGCCCGCGGATGGGCGCTGGTCGCGGTGGCGGCGTTCATCGGCCAGGCGTCGGTGCAGATGCTCACGAACTCGGCCCGCAACGCCTGGTGCTTCTGCTCCTCGTTCATGCTCTTGGGGTTGACGCTCACGCCGCCGGCCGCGACCAGGTCGAAGAACGTCGTCCAGTTGTCACTGTTACGTAGCCGCGCGATCTCGGGGAGCGACTTGCCCTCGTAACCCTTGTCGATGTCGTCGGAGACGCGCGCGACGAGCACGTTGTTCCAGTCCTGCCCGACGTGGCGATACCAGTTCTCCCAATCCGACGTCGTCTCGACTTCGCGCCGCAGCGCCCGGCGCACGGCCGCATCCGACAGCGTCGCGAGAAACGCCTCCGAGCCCTCGGCGTAGTGCCGCGGATGCACGAACGACCCCAACCCGATGCCGTTGCGAATGTAGGGATAGATGTCGGCCGTCACGTCGAGGCCGCGCGTCCGCGTCGACTCGATCAACCGGATCGCCGCGGCCATCAACGGCCAGTTCTCTTCGCCGGCCGCCTTCAGGTGATAAATGTGCACCGGGATGCCGGCACTCTCGCCCACCTCAATCGCCTCGCGGATGGCGTCGAGCACCTTGCCGCTCTCGTTGCGCATGTGGGTGAAATAGACCCCGCCATGCTCGGCGGCGGCCTCGGCCAGTGCGACAATCTCGCTGGTCTCGGCATACGTGCCCGGCGGATAGATGAGCGCGGTCGACAGGCCCACGGCCCCGTCACGCATCGCGTCGGCAACCAGGCCCTTCATTTGGTCGAGTTGCTCGGCGCTTGGCGCGACGTCTTCGTCACCGAGCACGATGCGCCGCACCTGCGCCGCGCCCACGTTGTGGATGACGTTCAGGCGCAGGCCCTTGTCCTCGAGCAGGCGGTCGTATTCGGCGTAGGTGGTCCACGTGAGGACGAGGCTCTCGGCCTGGTCGATGTCTTTGATGGTGTGGGCATTCTGCGGCGCGGGCGAGGAGCCTTCGCCGGCCAGCATAGTGGTGATACCCTGGCGCAGCTTGCTCTCGGCGGCGTCGCGGTCTTCGAGCAGCGGGAACGTGCGTCCGCCCATCATGTCGATGAAGCCGGGCGTAACCACGCGGCCGGCGGCGTCGATGGTGCGTGTTGATTCACGCCCTGAGAGGTCGCCGATCTCGACGATCGTCCCGCCGCGCACGCCGACATCGGCGCGGTACCAGGCGTTGCCGGAGCCGTCGACAATGCGTCCGTTGGTGATGACGATGTCGAACGGCCCGGTGGTAGGGGCCGCGGGCGCGCAGGCGGAGAAGAGCATCAGAGCCGCCGTCAATAGCAAGGTCGCGAGCAGCAGCGTTACGAGCCGACTGTTTGCAAGCGGCGCGGCGGGATTTCGGTTGATCATGAGCATCGTGTGTGTCCTGTTGCGAGTTTTCGTCGCATCATGATAACGCGGTGGGGTTGACGGGTTACCGGCGCCAACTCCGCCCAAGGGTCGACACAGCGGTCGACCCCTACGAGGCTTGTGGCTCGCGATGGTACACGAGACTGGGTTGCTGTGAGCCAGAAGGGAGCCGCTCCGAGGACCTGAGAACCGAGGAATCGGTCCTCGGCAAGGCTGGAGCCTTACGCCACGGGGATCCGGCTGCTGTTATTCCATCCCCAATAGCTCTCGAAGAATGGGCAGTTGCTTTTGCGAGAAGACCAACAAGGCCAACCCAAGATAGAACACACCGCAACCCATGATCCCGACGCGATGAATCCAACCGGGACGAAGCTGTTTTGGCAAAGCCGGATATCCACTTGACTCAGGTGACCCCAACATCTTGTAGTTGGGCTCACAGCGTCTTAGCGTCCCAATCGGCGACGATCGAGCGGTACGGCGTCGGCTCCACCGCCATGGCCTGCTGCACAAGGCGGTAGAAGAGCTTGCCCCGACTGCGTGATCTGCGCCGATTGAAGCGGAACACGAACTCGTCGAGATAGTAGTCCAGATGCTCGTGGCTGACCGCCCCCTGATGCGTGCCCAGCATCCAGCGCTTGAGTAGCGAGATCGCCAAGTGCACCCTCGGCAGTAGCTGCGAGGCCTGCTCGCGGCGGTTGTTAATCGAGATGATACGACGCTGGTAGTCCTTCTTCTTGAGCGGATCGTAGCCCGACCAGTTGTCGGTAACAACCACGCTGCCCGGCTCGACCGACTCCTCGACGAAGGGCATCAAACTGGCCGCCGAGGCGTTCTGAACGCGCTGCATGCGGATGCGCCCCAGTCCGGTGCCTCTCTCTTCCGCGGCGACTGCAATCAACGCTTTACGCTCGGTCTGCCGGCCGATTACCCCTTCTTCTTCAGCGCCCCAGTAGGTCTCATCGACCTCGACGAGGCCCGTCAATCGCTCCCGCCCCGGGCGCACCATCGCTCGCCTCAGCTTGTGCATCCAAGGCCAGGCGGTTTGGTAACTGCCCAGTCCCAGAACGCGCTGTAGACCCAGGGCGCTGGCCCCATTCTTCTGCGTGGTGATGGTCCACATCGCCCGGAACCACAGCCGCAGCGGCTTGCGTGTGTCTTGAAAGATCGTGCCGGCGGTGACGGAGGTTTGCCGCCCGCAGCGAGCGCATTCGAACCACACTTTGCGCACCGGCCAAGCGCGCTCATGCCCACACCTTGGACAGCGGAAACCCTCTGGCCAGCGCAAGGCGAACAGATAGTCGCGGCAAGCCTCCTCGCTCGCAAAGTGAGACTCGAATTCGAGTTGGTCGCGCGGGTAATCCTCCACCAAGCCCTACACTACATCTTGGGGTCACCTGAGTCAAGTGGATACCCAGCTTGGCAAATAGGCCAGGTTGTTTCGCAGCACGAAGAAAGCCGTCAAGCCTAACCCGATGTTGTTCAAATTGGCAATCACCAACACCATGACCTTGGGACTTTCATACTTGGTGAAATACCAGGCGCAAACAAAGGTCCACGTTACATAGATGGCCAGGATTGTGTAGTAGACCCGCATTTTCAATTTGATGTATAAGCTTCAGACCATCCAGCGACCTTCAGCGTCTTTATTGATAGGGGCTAGAGCCCGATAAGGACGCCATGGAGGTCAACACCCGATGGGTGAAAAAGAAAACAAGCCGTTTCAGCTCACGTTCAATGGATTTCTCAAAGTCGATTTCCAAGGATCGCGAGTCACCTCGGATGGCGGTCTGATTCTCGTTCGCGAACTGGATGAACGACTCGGACTCGGCCAGCTGATCGACGAGCATATCAGCGACTCGCGACAAGGCTTGAACAAGAAGTTCCCGCTGGCCGATCTGCTGCGGCAGTCGGTCTACAGCCGACTCGCTGGCTACGAGGACCTCAATGACGCCGTTCGAGTATCCGCCGATCCGACCTTTCGCTTGATCGGCTCGAAGAGGAACTGGGATCGCGGAGCAGCCTTGACCTCGACGCTGCATGGCTTCGAGACGGAGATGCTGGCGAGCGAAGAGAACTTGCTGGGGCTGATGGCAGTGAACCGGGAGCTGGTCGCGCAAGCCGAAGCTCCCGACGGTTCAGACCGCGTGGTGCTCGACATGGACTCCACGGAGAGCCTCGTCCACGGCCAACAGGAAGGCAGTGCCTACAACGGCCATTTTGAGTCCCTCTGCTATCACCCGCTGTTGCTGTTCAACCAGCACGGCGACTGCCTAGGCGCGAAGCTGCGTCCCGGCAACGTGCACAGCGCCGAGGACTGGGACGAGCTGCTACTGCCGGAGATCGAACGACAACAGGCGGAGGGCAAACAGGTGACGTTCCGCGCCGACGCCGCCTTCGCCAAGCCCGAGATCTACGAGGCGATGGAGGAGCGCGGCGTGGACTACGTGATTCGCATCCCGGCGAACAAGAGCCTGGAGCTGGAGATCGAGGACATCCTGTTTCGGCCACCGGGCAGGCCGAACGCCAAGCCCCTAGTGCGCTACAAGAGTTTTCGCTATCAGGCCGAGAGCTGGTCGAAGGCAAGGCGAGTTGTCGCCAAGGTCGAGCATCACCAGGGCGAACTATTCCCGCGCGTCGGATTTGTCGTGACGAGCATGAGCTTGCCGAGCCGTTCGGTCGTGCGGTTCTACAACAAGCGCGGCACGGCGGAGCAGTGGATCAAAGAAGGCAAACAGGCCACGCACTGGACCCGCTTGTCGTGTCACCGCTTCCGAGCCAACGAGGTACGGCTGCAACTCAGCGTGCTGGCCTACAACCTGGGCAACCTGTGGCGGCGGCTAGGGCTGCCGCAGCGAATCAAAAGCTGGTCGCTAACGAGTTTGCAACACAGGTTGATGAAGACCGGCGGTCGGCTGGTCAAGCATGCTCGCTACTACTGGTTGCTGCTGGCGGAGGGGCATCTGAACCGGCGGCTGTTCGGTGACATGCTGCATAGGATCTGGGCGCTGCCTGTGCCGGGTGGGTAGCGTTGCCCGGGCGAGGATCAACAGTTTTTGGCTCCAAAAAGGTTTCGCAGGGAGCAGTGTCGGCCGGAGCGCCGTTCAGTCCGCTCAATCAACGTCTGTGAGCGGACGGACGAGCCCTGGCGCCTACCGGCGGAGGTGATGTGCAGGGTTCAGCGCGAAAAGACGTGGTATTCGGCGCAGCGGGGGTGTATCCTGTGACCGTGCCAGGGCCAAAATGGAAATCCTGGCTAAATCCAGAAAGCCCTGTAGCCTGCTGCGTTGTGAAGACATACTCTCACCCTCCGTGGTAACTGAAACTCAACAACCCCATGAACCATTTTTCGAGGCATCGACGAATAGCTTCCCATTCACCTCGCAAGCGATCGCGTAGCGATAGCGAGCAGTCTTGTTGCCGTTAACCCTGCGACCAGCCTCGATGATCCCCCGTAGATGCGGCCGACTTGATGGGGCTGCATGGTCTCGCGAACCCGGCGACTGCCCGACCAGATGATATCGGTCCAGCGGCGGCAGACACCCTCGACGATCGACATTTGGCTGGGCAGCAGCACCAGCAAGCCAACGATCAGCGTGGCCATCCACAGCGTTTGGGCCGTCGCGGGGCTGAAGTCCGGCGCGTTGCGAATGCCGTCGGCCGAGATGATGGATTGAGATCATTCGAGGCCTGCCGCATCGTGAAACAACTCGGAATGCGGCGAGAACTGAATCGAGAGCAAAGCCGGAAGCGCCATGCCCATAAAGCAGCCTGGAGCCCAGATGAAAACCTGGTCGGTGATGATGTACTTCCACCAGGCTTT
This sequence comes from Bryobacterales bacterium, assembly GCA_965261065.1. Taxonomy (GTDB): domain Bacteria; phylum Acidobacteriota; class Terriglobia; order Bryobacterales; family UBA6623; genus JAKZVK01. The sequence continues at coordinate 3,618,205 of OZ253444.1, forward strand.
CCATCGACGCAAATTCTCGTGGGTCAGTTCAAAGACCTTGCCGATGTGGCTGAGCGTGACGTTACGTCCGCCAATGGCGCTGGGAATCGCACCCACCAGGCTTCCCATGCCCCAACCCTTGTCGCGGCAGTAGTTACTGTAGGTCGAGTTACTCAACCCGCCGCCGCCCGCGTATCCGGCGAACGCTCCGAGCAGGGCGATCTGAGTCAACAAGAGTGTTGGCCACGCTCCGTCCCGCAGCCGTACCAGTAACAGATTGTCAACATTTTCACCGTCCCACTTGCCGTCGCGATCGATGTCTTCGAACTTCGTGATCGCCCCGAATTTGTCACGCTCGACGATCGGTTCGACAACATCGAGCCGGCCGTCGCGATCAAAATCCTCGCCTGGATCGAGAACGCCATTGCCGTTGCGATCTTCGGCTTGGACGACCGGTACGTTGCCGACCTTGAAGAAACCGCTGAAGACGTTCGCCCAGTTTGCCGGACTGACGAAAAGGACGCCGATGATCAGGCAGAAGCCCAGCACGGCGAAGACCTTGGTTGTCATGACGGCCTGCATCGTGTTGTAGATCTTGCCGCCAACCAGAATCGGCAACGAGACGGCGCCTAGCAGAACGAACGCCAGCGTCGTAACAAGCCAGCGGTCTTCTTCCCCAGGCACTCGATCGAGAATCAATGCCGTCAGCACCGCCGCTCCATGGGTCGACAGTCCGGGAATCAGCGCACCGACGTTAAGCAAAACAAAGACGCCGATCCAGAATTGGGGTCCGGGTTTCGTGCGTAAGAAACCCGTGAAGACGGGCTCGTCGGTGTAGAGCGCGTAGCGGCCGCACTCGATGTTGTAAAAGACTTGCCCAATGATCGCGACGGCAGCGATCCACATCAGGCTGCCGCCGTAGCGGGCGGTGATCTCGGCACCCAGCAACCACTCGCCACCGGCAAGCTGAATGCCGCACATGACGATGCCGGGGCCGATGAAGCCGGCCAGGTTTTTCATGCCGAGAGGTTTTGGCTCGGGCAGCTCCGCCACGGTCCAAGTCGGCAGGCAGGTCTGTGGGAGTTCGGGCTTGCTATCTGTCGCCATGAATCACTTTCGGCTCCTGAGTGACAGAATTCCGATCAACGCTCCAGCCCGCCAACCCTGTTTTGGTAGCAGGGGGTAGCAGGTTCAAACATGGATCTTTCTGCAGTCTCGGTGCTGCACCGGCAGCGGGCTAGCCAACGGTACCACCCAGGGTTCGATACCAACAACCGGAACCGCGGCGGGCCGGTTGGCGCTGGCGGGCCTGCCGTGCCAGAATCCGTAGATCGACGGCTTCACTTGCGCGGAGGAACCCTTGAAACGAGAACACCTGATGACAACCTTGCGGCTCGCAGGATGGCACCCGTTCCTTTGGGGTCTGCTCTTTTGCATCGCCGGCGCACATGCCGGGGCGCAGACGCCGGCGCGTTGGAAGGCGCACGATATGAATCGTCCGCGGCCACCGGTGGTCACGTCGTCGCTGCAGCTTCCGGTGGCGGCGCCGTCGGATGCGCGGGTGCTGTTTGACGGCAGTGACCTCGCGAACTGGCGTATTGAGCAAGGCGGACCCGCCGGCTGGATCGTCAAGGACGGGTATATGGAGTCGGTCAGTGGAAGCGGTTACGTCTTTACGCGCGACTCGTTCGGCGACGTTCAATTGCATGTGGAGTGGGCGGCGCCCGTTCCCGCCGAGGGCAAAGGGCAAGGCCGGGGCAATAGCGGCGTCTTCCTGATGGGCCTCTACGAGGTGCAGGTGCTCGATTCGTTTGACAACATCACCTATGCGGACGGGCAGGCGGCGGCGGTCTATGGGCAGTACCCGCCGTTGGCGAACGCGGGGCGTCCGCCGGGGGAGTGGCAGAGTTACGACATCGTGTTCCGCCGGCCGCGTTTTCGTCCCGACGGCAGTCTCGATCGGCCCGCCCGGTTCACGGTGTTCCACAACGGCGTTCTGGTGCAAGACAACGTCGAGGTGTGGGGGCCGACGACATGGCTCCAGCACACGCCGTATCAATCGCACTCCGACCGGCTGCCGCTCTCGCTGCAGGACCATGGGAACCCGGTGCGCTATCGCAACATCTGGGTGCGGGAGTTGCCCGAATGGAAGCGGCCCGGTCCGGCGCATGAGGAGTCGAGGCCGGTGATTACCTTGAAGCCTGAGGTGCTCGATCGCTACACCGGCACGTACCGCGCGGGGGATGATCGAGCGTTTGTGATTCGCCGGGAGGGGCCGCGGTTGTTCGCGGAGATCTTCAATCGGCCCAACATCGAGCTGTTGACGCATTCGAAGGACGAGTTTTCGCTGCGATGGACGGCGGCGCGGTTGGTTTTCAACTTGGGTACAGATGGCGTGCCGACCGGGGTGACGTTGCATGTGGGGCGCGGTCAGTTCCCGGCGAAGAAGACGGAGTAGGTCTGAGCGGCGGGTCGCCCGCACGAAAGCTTCATGGCGGCCTGTGGCGTAGACCGACGCTACTGGCGGCTCGAAAGCAACAACACGAGACCCGCTTCCGGCCGGTACGGCCCGTCGTTTCTTGCGGCTTCTCCGCGCGTCTGTTATAAGGAGGAGACCCCGCCGAGTTCCCCATGCTGGTGTATCTTCATCGCCGCCCGCGGCATTCCTGACTGCCACAGCGCGACGTCTTCGCGGCCTTCCTGTCTGACGTTCGGGAAGGTGGACCTCGCTTTTTCTCTCTGAGCACGAGCCATGCCCAGATTCCAACCACCTCGAGCCACCCGCGACCTGCTGCCCGACGACACGGCAGTGCGCAACCACGTTCGCGACCAGTTCGCCCAGGTGGTGGAGTCCTATGGTTTTCAAGCCATCCAGACGCCGACGTTCGAGAAGCTGGAGCTATTCTCGGCGCGCTCGGGACCTGAGATCAAAAGCTCGATGCTCACGTTCCACCTCGACCACGAAGAGCTGGCTTTGCGGCCGGAGATGACCGCACCGGTGTGCCGCTTGATGGCTTCGGGGTCGCTCGGCGACGCGGGGACCCACAAGCTCTACTATGTCGCGCCGTGCTTTCGCTACTGCCGGCCTCAGCCGGGCCGCTACCGCGAGTTCACGCAGGCGGGCATCGAGTGCATGGGCGAGGCCGGTCCGTCGGCGGACGCCGAGGTCATTGCGGCGGCTTGCCGCTTTCTCGGTGCGATCGGCATCAGCGGCTATCGGCTGCGCATCGGCTCGATCGGCATCTTCGGCGATCTGCTGCCGGCATCGCTCGACGCCGATGACCGCGCCGTGGTGATCGGTCATCTCGACCGCCTGATGAATATTCGCGAGCGCGCCGAGGCAGCAGCCGGCGCCGGCCAAGCGGACAACACGCTGATCGACGAGCTGAAAACCGACCGCATTGACCTGGTGGCGATTCAAGCTGAAACCGATTACGAGGGGCCGGAGTCGATTGAGGCGCGGCAAACGGCCGACGACAAGCAGTTGGCCGAGTGGCTGCCGGGAGAGGCCGAGGCGACCTATCGGCGTCTGTGGGACGTGCAGGATTTGGTGTCGGACGAGGCGGCCGAACGGTTGATCGGCGTGTCGCGGCTGAAGGGACCGCTGGCCGATGTCGATCAGCAGGCGCGTGCGTTGCTGGCAGGTACGGGAGCGACGGAGTCCCTCGACCGCTTGCTGGCAGTGTGCCGCCATGTCGAGATGTACGGCATCCGCGACTTCGAGGTCGTGCTTGGCATCGCGCGCGGGTTCACGTTCTATACGAGTACGGTGTTTGAGATCTCGTCGAACGGGGGCGAACGCCCGGTAAAGTATTGCGGCGGCGGGCGCTATGACCGCCTGGTAGAGGAATTCGGCGGCGCACCGATGCCCTCATGCGGCTGCGCGTTTCGGTTTGACGGGTTGGTGGAAACGGTTCAGTCCGGCGGAAGTTGGAAGATGCCTCTGCCCTTTGAGCTCTTCTTGCTTGCTGAATCAGAAGCCGAGCTGCCGGCCGCGGTGGGCATCGCGGAAGGGCTGCGCGAGCGCGGCGTCCGTGTGGGTGTCGGCATCGGGCCGCAGCGTGAGCCTTCGCCCGACGATCTACGCAGCCGCGGCAGCGAGCGTGTCGGGTTGCTTTCGGCCGAGGGTGCGCAGCGGGGGACGTTGCAGGTGAGTGATGGCACGTCGGTTCGCGAGATTGAGCTCGATGCGGAAGCGATCGCGAAGGAGTTCGAATAGAAGCGCGATGAGACGGCCGGGCAGGATAGAGTAAGGACAAGCCGTAAGGAAGCGCCATGACACAGGTTCGTTTCGCCATCCCCAAAGGCAGCCTCGAGAAGACGACCGCGGCTTTTCTCGACCGCGCGAATATGCGGCCGGAGGGCTACGCCGACGGCAGCCGCAGTTACCGTCCACAGCTCGACATCCCGGGCCTGACCGTGAAGGTGTTGCGTCCGCAAGAAATTCCCTACATGATCGCCGCCGGCTTTTACGACATGGGCATCTCGGGGCGCGACTGGTATCTCGAAAGCGAGTGCGCGCCGAACGTCGAAGATCTGGTCGACCTAGGCTTTGGGCGCGTCGATATCATTCTCGCCGTTCCCGAAGCGTGGGAGGACGTCAACTCCACCGACGACCTGTTTCGGAAGTTCGTCAACTCGACCGGCACGCATCCGCTGCGCATCTGGACCGAGTATTTGAACCTGACCGAGACGCTGGTGCGGCGGTACACCGATCTCGAGCCCTCGCTCTACAGCCCTTATTCGCGGCTCCACGTCGAACGCCGCACGTCGTCGCCGGTGGCGATCTTTCATTCCTTCGGCGCCACCGAATCGAAACCGCCCGAAGACGGCGACGCGATTGTCGATAACACCGAAACCGGCCGTACCCTGCGAGCCAACGGACTGAAGATTATCGACAAGGTGTTGCCGAACTCCACCGCCCGGTTGATGGCCAACCGCCGGTCGCTGCGCAACCACGACAAGCTCAGCATCATTCAGCAGGTGCGGGAAGCGCTGGCCGGGGCCGCGCCGTCACGCCACGAGGCCGAGCTGGTGTTTGGGCATATTTAGTTCAATCGCCAGGTCTAAACCCACCGCCTTTCAGGCGCTCAGCTTCCAGCGGGTCTGGATGACAATAGGGGGATGGGCGAGGGGCGCATGCGGTCTACGACATCAAGTATCACCTGATCTGAATCACGAAGTACCGCTATAAGGTATTGCGAGGGAGAGTGGCCGAGCGGGCGCGAGACTTGATCCGGCAGAGCTGTCAGGCACGAGACGTGATGGTGGTTCGGGGCGCGGTGTCGCCGGATCAGGTACATCTGCTGGTGTCGGCGCCGCCGCCGCTGGCGCCGTCGAAGCTGGTGCAACACCTGAAAGGGAGGTCGTCGCGGCGGTTGCAGGACGAGTTTGGGGAGTTGGGGAAGCGGTATGGGGGGCAGCATCTGTGGGCGCGCGGGTATTTCTGCGCGACGGTGGGCGCGATCGACGAGGCAACGATCCACGCGCCGCCCGGCTCGCGCAGCGTGATGGAAACGGGGACGCCGTAGCCTATGCCCTTGCCGGTGGCCTCGCCCTCTTCGCTGACGTCGGCGCCCAGAGGCCTGATTTCTTCGACGGTGTCGCCGGGGTAGAGCCTCTGGAGAAGCTCATCCAAGGCTTGGTGCAGAGGGATGGGGTCGTCGGCCATCACTTTTCTAACCAGTAATCATGATGCCATCCGGCGTGGATACATCTCTCGAAGGCAAGCAGGATGTTGGATTTGACACAATCGAGACGCCACGTCCCGGGCAAGAGAGGTACATTTGACAAGGCGAAGATCCGGACTATGGTGTGGGTTCGTCGCGCTCCTGGCTATCGCCTGCTGGCCGGTGCCGGTTGAGGGCCAGTTGGACCCCAATCGGAATCAGCGCTGGGAGCAGGGCAAGGACGACATCGAGGGTGGCGAAGAAGACGGCGATTCGTTCGGCTTCCTGGTTACCACTGGAGATTTCAACGGTGACCTGTTTTATGACCTGGCCGTCGGCGTGCCGGGCGAGAACCAAGCGGCGGGTGCGGTCAACGTGATCATGGGCTCGGCGCAAGGACTCGTGAGCGCCGGTAATCGACGTTGGGACCAGAGCGGGGCCATCGAGGGTGATCGGTCAGACAACGATCTGTTCGGCTTGACGCTCACGACCTGCGATTTCAACGGCGATACGTTCCACGATCTGGCCGTTGGCGCGCGCGGCGAGAATGAGGGCGCGGGTGCGGTGAACGTGATCTACGGCTCAGCCGCCGGGTTGACCGAGGCCGGCAATCAGCGCTGGCGGCAGGGAAGCAATGGCCTGCAAGGCGGGGGTGCCGATAACGAGAGTTTCGGCACGTCGGTGACCACGGGCGATTTCAACGGCGATGGCTTCTGCGACCTCGCGGTAGGGGTGCCCAACGAGGATACTTCCCGTGGGACGGTCCACGCGATCTATGGTGGTCCCGGCGGTTTGACATCGGCGGGCAACCAGCGTTTCACGCAGGGCAAGGACAGCTTTCCTAGTGACGACGAGCAGGGCGATATCTTCGGCCAGAGCCTACAGGCCGGGGACTTCAACAACGACGGTTTCCACGACTTGGCGATTGGGGTTCCCGGTGAAGACAACAGCCGCGGGTCCTTCCACGTGGTTCACGGGTCCGCGGCAGGCCTCCGTGTCGCCGGCGTGCAAACGTGGAGGCAAGGCGAGGGCGGCATACTCGATCAGGGGGAAGCCGGCGATTTCTTCGGCTTGTCTTTCGCGGTGGTGGGGGGACTTCAACGATGACGGCTTCGATGACTTGGCGGTGTCGGCGATCGGTGAGGGCGGCAACGAAGGCGCGGTGCATGCGATCTACGGTTCGAACATCGGCCTAACGGCGGCGGGCAACCAGATTTGGATGCAAGGTCAGAACGGCCTGCTCAGCCCCAACGACAAGGGCGACTTCTTCGGAAACCAGCTGGCGGCCGGGGACTTTAGCAACGAGGGCTACGACGATCTGGCGGTGGGCGTGCCGGGCGAAGACAATCGCCGCGGTGCTGTCGCCGTCATCTACGGAAGCGCAGCCGGCTTGACCGGCGAAGGCAACCAGCTTTGGTCGCAGGCCCCCGATGAGATTATCGGCGACGCGGCGCCCGGCGATGATTTCGGCAGTAGTGTCGCAGCCGGGGATTTCGACAACGACGGCGTCGACGACCTGGCCATCGGCGTTCCCGGAGAGAACAACTCGCAGGGTGCGGCGAATGTGCTTTACGGCGTACGGCCGACCCACTTGATTACCGGCGTCTTCGACGGCGCGGCGTTCCTGCCGCTGATCTCGCCGGCGGGAATCGTCGCCGTATTCGGCGACTTCGCGGAGACGACGGCCGTCGACAACGTTCTGCCGCTGGATCTGAGGCTCGACGGCATGGAAGTCCTGTTCAACGGGCAGCCGGGTGCCGTGTTCGGCATCTTCGGCGACGACGCCGGATTGGGGTTCAATCAGGTGAACGTGCAAGCGCCGGTCGATCTCGTAGTAAACGGCGGCCAAGTCGACGTGCAACTGCGTTGGTTGCAGAAGGGCAATACGAGTCCTACTTTCACGGTGGAGGCCGCGCAAGCGTCGCCGGGGATCTTCGAGTTTCCGGTGGGGTCGGGGCGGGCGATCGTGACGAACTTCAGTCTCGGTAATGACGATGTGATCGCCGGATCGTTCGCGCAAACGCCGGGGACGATTCCGGACGTGGTGACGGCCCAGCCGGCGCCGGTTGGCGGCGTGGTGATCGTGTGGTGTGCCGGCCTGGGTCCGGTAACGCCGGTGGTAGGGACCGGTCAGGTACCGGGAGTGGGTGCGGCACTGTCGGTGCCTGACAAGACGGTGCGGCTGTTTATCGAGGGAGTGCGGGCCGAGATCATCGGCGCGCCGGTGCTGCAACCGACCAACGTGGGGCTTTATCAAATCAACGCGTTCGTGCCCGACATCGCGCCGACGTCGGAGGCCGAGATTGTGATCGAAGTGGAGTGCGAAGACGGAACGATCTTGCGCAGCCTGGCGGGCGTCTACATCGCGGTGCGGAAGGCGCCGTGAGGAGATCGTAAGGCAGGGTCAGGCCGGCGGCAGTTCTTTTCTACTCGGCGAGCCCAGCGCCGAAAACTAAATGAAGAGATCAGCGGGGACACGGAAAAGGTCGGCGAGCTTCCTGGCCTGTTGCTTGCTGATGGCGCGAGTGCCGGTCAGGAGTTCCGACACGCGTCCCTTGGACCCGATAACCGGCAAGAGATGCTTCGGTCGTAGTCCGCGCTGCTGAAGCAAGAACGCCACCGCCTCGTGTGGCTTGCATTCCGGAATCGGGTAAGTTCGGGTTTCAAAGTCTTCAATTAGCCGGCTGAGTAGTGCCAGGAGCCTGCCCTCCTCCACCGACATATTTCGCTCCCCCTTCCCCATCAGGCGCTCAACGATCCCAAGCAGGCGATCATTCTCCGCCTCGGTTTCGACGACGGCAGGTAGACTCCGAGCTAGGAGGCGGCCGTACTTCTTGGCATCAACCCGCTGCCTTTGGAGAGGTCTGTGCCCTCCCCCGCTTCCGGCTTGACTCTTGGGCTTAGTTCTTTCTGTCGTAGTCGGCATGAGTCAGGACGTACTTGATATAGATGATCTGAAAACGGTAATGAATGAACACGATCAGGCGATACTTGTTGCCACCGATGTTGAACACGAGCCTGCCGTCGTCGGTCAGATCAGCATGAGGGAAGAGCAACCGCACTTCCGCCAAGTTCTTCCATTCCACCCTTCGCGCCACGTGGCACCAATGGTTCAGACTTGTCTCCGCGTCGGGGTGGATTTCGGCGAAGTCCCTCAACCGTTTTCGGCTGATGATCCTCACTCCTCTAGGTTCCCATAAAGGGAACGGAATGTCCAGCGGGAAGAGAGTGAGCACGGCTGGGGGTGGATCGTTCCTGTTGGGGGGGGGGGGGTGGGACCGCGGACTTCCGTCCGAGGCTCTGTCGTGGTGGGGCGACGGCGCGTACTCCGTTTTGTGGCATTGTGTTCCAAGGGCTGATGACAACCTGTCGAAACCGGAGGTGACGAGAATGCGGAATACGAAAACATCATGGGATCGGAGGGGCTTTTTGAAGACGGCGGGCTTGGGGCTAGCGGGCGCCGCGGGGCTGGCCGCCGCACAACCCGCGGCTGCCCAGCAGAACACCAGAGGGTCCGGATCATCCGGTCCTGTGGGACCGAAGATCACCGGGATCAAGACCTACAAGTTCAACGTCGACACCGGGCAGGCGATCCGCGACCCCAGTAACAAGCAAGCGGTGTCGAGTGCGTTCAAGACCTGGATCTTTCTGAAGGTCGAGACCGACCAGGGAATCGAAGGCTGGGGCGAGGCGAGCATCGAGTGGCTGTCGCCGGTGATCGAAGCGACGCTGCACGAGTGGAAGCCCCTGCTGATCGGCCGCAACGCCCTCGACGTGGCGGCGATTTGCGAGGACATAACCAACCGCCTGCCGTGGAAGGGCGGTCCGGTGATCGGCAGCGCCATCGCCGCGGTGAACATGGCGCTCTATGACATTACGGGCAAGGCCTGGGGCGTGCCGGTATACCAGATTCTCGGCGGCAAGCGGCGCGACCGCATCAAGATCTACAACGGCGGCATCAATTTCGAGTCGGTCGACAAGGCCCGCCGGGAAGCCCGCGCGGCCGTGGATCGAGGCGCGCGGGGGCTCAAAGGCAATCCGCTGGAATCGCGCACATGGGCGATGGACCATCACGCCTTGAAGCATTCGGCCGACATCGTGAAGGCGGTTCGCGAGGAGGTGGGCCCGGATGTGGAGTTGATGCTCGATACGCATGGCAGCCCCAGCCCGGCGTTGGCGATCGCCTTCGCGCAAATGGTGGCGCCCTACCGGCCGCTCTTCCTGGAAGAGCCGGTCAAGGTGGGCTCGGTCGAGGCGCTCAAGGAGGTTTCGTCGAAGAGCCCGGTCCCGATCGCAACGGGCGAGAAGCTGTTCTCATTCCGCGACTTCAAAGAGGTCATCGACGCGCGCGCTTGTGCCTTTCTGCAGCCGGATGTGAGCCACAGCTTCGGGATCACGAACTTCGTCCACATCGCGAGGGTGGCCGAAGACGCGCAGATGCTGATGGCGCCGCACAACGCGGGAGGGCCGATCCACTTCGCGGCGATGTTGCAGGCGGACGCGGTGGTGAGCAACTTCCTGATTCAGGAGGTGTCGGGGTTCTGGCTGGCAAGGTTCGCGAGTACGTCGACCACGACTTCGGCTTCAAGGACGGATTCATCGAGTTGAATGACCGGCCGGGCCTGGGGATCAGCGTCAAGGAAGAGCACGTGGCGAGCCTTCGTTACGACGAGAGCATGTCGTACCGGCAGTATCGAAACGCGGACGGAAGTTGGAAGGGTTGGTAGGCACGGCGTAATCGTTTCTGGCGTCCTGCCCGTGCCCGGCGGAGCGTTATCCGCCCGTTTTGCGTCCTCCTCATCAGACGGGTGTTGGGAAAGTGCAGTGGCGCTCTGCGCGGCGCGTAGCGAAACGTGAACGCGGCGACTCTATCACTCGCTCGCACCGGATCGCATCCCGCTTTCGGGGTAGTGACGGGATCCAACCCAACGAGCTTCTTCAAACACGATCCCATGGGTATTGGCTGACCGCCGACACATCGAAATGTGAACAGACTACGGTCTAGTGCGGAATACCCTGTGCGTCCAGCCAGGCGATCGCTCTGGCCACGGCCTCGTCGCGTTCCGCTAGTGTCTTTCCTTCCGACCCAAAATTCTGCTTCGTCGCTCGTTCGAGCTGGAACACGGCCAGATCGCAATACCGGCGCTGGTCAACAGCCACCCGACGATCCGTCAACACCACAGCCAGGATACGCGCCTCACGCGGGTTGCCAGACTGACTGGCATACTGCCACAGGGCGTGATAAAAACGCGGATTCAGCGTTCGATGCTTGCGGATCAAATCGGCCAACTGCAGCAACTCGTCGTCGCTGCCGTAGTCCCGGAGCAAAGCCGCCGCCCCCTGTAAATGCGTGCGGTCCACGTCTGGCCGGTCGGCTACCTTCAGGGCGCGAGCCAACGCCTCCGGCAGAAACGCTCTCTGTCCGTTCCGGACCAATGTCCAGGCCACGTACGACGACCCGGGAACATCCCGTTTCAACGCATCGGTCAGGCCTTGGATCACCGCCGGATGGTCCGCGAACTCAACTAACGACATCGCTGAGCCCCAGGCGTGGGCCGGCATGTTCGCGAGAAGCGTTTGAGCGAGCAAGCGATTCGTGTCCGGCGAATCCGGGAGCTTCCGCAGCGCTAACTGCGCCAAGGAGATGTTCAGTCGATACATGTTGCCCCCCAACTTGTTGCCAAAGTCGCTTGCTGGGACCTGCAGTTCGTCTATGGTCGGCCGGGGAAGCCCGGCCGACGCCAGGATGCTTGTTGCCACTTCCGCCCACCGCTCGCGATCGTCGCCGATCTCCGCTTCAACCCGAGACATGAGCGCCGTCCTCAGATCCCCATACTGATCGCCCAGATAGGCGCCGGCGGCATGGACCTCCTGAGGAGTTCCACGACTCAGCGCATTGGCGATTTCATTGAGCAGAAATTCCCGAGTGCTTCGAGCGGACGACAGGGTCTCGGCGAACTCGGCTCGCGCGGGAAGGGTAATGTGGAACCCCTCATCGTCGGCCAGGCGCCACAGATCGACCTCTGGGCTTGTGTTTCGTCGCAGCGGGAAGATATGCACTTGACCCGGCTGGAAGTCGGGCAGGTAAAGACCAACGTAGTGGCCGCTACCGCGTGGTCCCCCGGCGTAGAAACGCAGCCGCAACCGTTCTCCGGGATTGCGCTTGTCCTCCTGGTGAGCGGCACGAGAGCGCAAGACTTCAATCTCTGCGCTCGCTTCTACCGACTCGCCGTGCCACGGCATGGAGCCGGCCGGAAGGATTTCGCTCTTCTGGACGGAAGTAACTCGGCCGACGACGAGTACCGGCGCCTGCGCTGTCTCCTCTAGTTGGTTGAATTTGACGAGACTGGCCTCAACCTGTGGCGGAACGAGCCAGAAGAACGCTGCTACCACCAGGCATGCGGCTTTCGAGAAACTTGTTACGGTCATTGTTTTATGAACCTCGGCAGCGCCTCTGATAAGGTCGTCAGCTCTCTTTCATCATCCTCAATGTACACTGAGTTCACTCGCAGCCGGACCGCCTATGTCGTCGCTGTCCAGATCTTCCTAGCTCACTCTTTAGCTGAGATGGCCGACGTTAAGTTCCGGCAAGCTGTCTCTCTCTCTTCCCTGACGATCCTTAGAAGCTCCCTGGTAAAATCAGCGCTTATCGGCCCGAATCTCCATGCGCGCGTGTATTGACTGTGCCCCGCTGTTGATCGCTTGCGCGGGCATGAAGACCTACCTCTACCACTTCGCCCGCAACCTTCTGCGGCAAGCCGGCGAGCACGAGGTCAGCATCTACCCGTTGCTCGATTGGTCCGCCCGGTTCGGGGGCATCGACCTGCTCGACCCCGAGCGGCCCCTCTATCACGAGGGCTCGATGGCCGGCGAGCGCGCCACCGCATGGCGCTTGCTTTACATCAGCCTGATCAACAAGGGACGTCATTCCGCTTTGAACTGGCTCACGCCGGGCGCCGACCTGTTCTACGCCACCAACCACGTTCGGAACCCGCCGACCAACAAAAGGCTCGTCACCACGCTGCACGACTTGACGACGTGGACCGTCCCCGAAAGCCACCCGGCATCGCACGGCGAGATGGAAGAGACCTACCTCGAACGGATCCTCCGGCCGGCCGACGGCGTGATCGCGATTACCGAAAGCACGCGCAACGATTTGATCCGGCTGTTCGACTTTCCACCTGAGAAGGTCGAGGTGATCTACCCCGGGTTTCCCGAGGCCTTCTTTCACACCGACCCGCAAACGGTAGCCGCCACGCGGTCGAAGTACAGCCTCGACGGGCCCTACCTTCTTCACGTCGGGACGATCGAGCCGCGCAAGAACATCGGTCGGCTGTTCGACGCCTACGAGCGGTTGAAGCCGTCGCTGCGGGAGGAGTTCCCACTGGTGTTGATCGGCCCGATCGGGTGGGCTGAGCCTGCGACGGTGGCGCGCGTCAATTCTCCGCCGAAGAACGTGCGGTACCTGGGCTATGTCCCCGAAGAGGACTTGCCGGCGTTAACCGCGGGGGCGACGGTTTGCGTGTACCCGTCTTTGTACGAAGGCTTCGGCTTGCCGGTTCCGCAGGCGATGGCGGCAGGCACGCCGGTGTTGACATCGAATGTGTCGAGCTTGCCCGAGATTGCCGGTGACGCGGCGCTACTGGTCGACCCGAAGTCGACGGATGAGATCGTCGCCGGGATCGAGCGCCTGCTGTTGTCTCCGTCGCTGCGGGAAGAGCTCGTCGAGAAGGGGCATCGGCAGGCGCGGCGGTTTGATTGGGAGCAGTCGGCGAGGCAGACGTGGAGGTTTTTCGAGAGGATCGTCGGCGAAGTTTGACGGGCGGGGGTCGCGAGCGCAGGGGCTGTGAAACAATCGGCCCCGCAGTCCGCGGTTCCTCTTGGTGCAACGCGGATGCGCCCTGCCACGCCACCGAGCCCCGATAAGGGGCGATTGAGAGTAGCCCACTGCGCAAGCGGTGGGGCAGCCTCCCAAAACGATCCCCAGCCCCGGCAGGGGCGGGTGAGGTTTTTGGCGCTTCGTCAAAGGGTCCGTGGTTGCCTTCCGAACCGACCGGATTTACCCGTCACTTGCGTTCGGGGCTCGGTTTCTTGGGTTCGCGCAGATTCGCGCTCACAGCTCCAGCAATGATGCGAAGCCTGTGATCAGGATGCCGACCGCTGCTCAACCCAGCGGTTGACCAAGCTGCGGTTGGCGTCGCAGCTATTTTTCACAGGCCCGTAGCAGGCGGGGGCGCGACCTGCTTGCGGCGGGGTCGACACGGGGGTCGACCCTTACGGACGTTTGGGGCCGGGTCGATGGGTGGGCGGGCCTTTACGAGTCGGGATACTTGTCGCGCAACGCTTGCAACTTCTCGGCCGGGATGCCGAGGAAGACGGTGACGAGCTTGGGATCGAACTGCGTGCCCGACACCCGCTCGATCTCGGTGCGGGCGGCGTCGACGGACTGCGCGGCGCGGTAGGGACGGTCGGAAGTCATGGCATCAAACGTATCGACGATGCTGAAAATACGCGCGCCGAAGGGAATCTGCTCGCCGCTCAAACCTTGTGGATAGCCGGCGCCGTCGTAGCTTTCGTGGTGACTGTAGACGACCTTGGCCTCTTCGGCGAGTTCGGGGAACCCCATCAAGACGCGGTATCCGATGGTCGGGTGTTCCTTCATGACGCGCCATTCCTCGTCGGTCAACTTGCCCGGCTTCATCAACACGTTGCGGGGGATGGCGATTTTGCCGATGTCGTGCAACAAAGCGCCCAGTTCGAGGTGCCGCAGCTCCTCGTCGGGAAGGCCGCAGTACTCGCCGACAAGGCGGGAGACCGAGGCCACGCGCGCCGAGTGCTGGAAGGTCTCGTACCGCTTGAAGCCGAGTTTCTGGAAAAGCTGCTCGAGCGATCGCGATGACGTCGGGTCGGCGTTGCCCGTCTCAAGAAAGCCACGCAGTGCGTACTGGACTTCCTCCTCTTGCTCGGCCGTGCCGGAGTCCAGGTACTTGGCGACCAGGGTCACGAGGTCGGTCGGCTTGACCGGCTTCTTGAGATAGTCGTCCGCGCCGGCCTCGAGAGCGTCGACGGCAAGGGCCAGTTCGTAGAGACCCGAAACGAGGATGACGGGTAGGTCGGGGTGTGCCTCCTTGACTGAGCGCAACAGGTCGATGCCGCCCATGTCGGGCATGCTGATGTCCGCCAACACCAGATCGGCTGGTTTTTCCTGCGCGCTGAGATACGACAGGGCGGCCAGACTGCCGCTGAAACATTCGCAGTCGTAGCCCTCGAAGCGCAAGACCTCGGCCAGATAGTCGCGGATCGACGGTTCGTCGTCCACGACGAGGACCGTGCTGGGACGGGTCTCTCCCACAGAGTTACGCGTACAGCCTCCACGCTCTTATCGGCCATTGGGACAGCTTGATGTAGGGCGCGACGTTTGCCGTGGCTTGCGACGGATGAGCCGTGCGCGTTTCGGATTAGGGCGGTGTTTCAAGATGGAACGCTTTGGCCTGGAATGACGGATGGTTGACGGTTCAGAGACCGGCCGGCCGGTCCGTAGTACACTCGCGTGTTGGCGGCTATGCGGCAGTTCTCTCACCAGCTTTCGGTTTCGACGCGAGGCAAGGGCTTCTACGAGATCACCTCCGACGTGGGCACGTGGGTCGGGGGGCTGGGGATCGACGAGGGGTTGCTGACGGTGTTCCTGCAGCACACCTCGGCGTCTCTGCTAGTCCAAGAGAACGCCGACCCGGATGTGGTGCGTGATCTCGAAACGTTCTTCAGCCAACTGGTGCCGGAAGACAGCCGGCTGTACACGCACACGCTGGAGGGTCCCGACGACATGCCGGCGCACATTCGGGCGGCGTTGACGCAGCCGCAACTCTCGATCCCGATTCGCGAAGGACGTCCGGCGCTCGGCACGTGGCAGGGGATCTACGTTTTCGAACACCGCCGCCACCCCCATCACCGCAGCGTCGTGCTGCACGTCGTCGGGGAGTAAGCCGGGGTGTGGGGCGGCTCGCCGTTGGGCTTCAGTACCTTGCGGCAGGGTGTTGCAGCCGCTATGCTTCTGGATTCGGTGCGAGCCAACCGCACGATGAAATCGAGATGGGAAAACGGAGAGGGAACCTCAATGGATAGTGGGAACGTGAGTCAAGCCGGCCTGTCATGGCTGCTGTACGCCTCGATAACCGTGTGCGCCTGGGGTGTCTATGGGAATTTGCTGCATACGGGACAGATCCAAATGGCCGACCCAATCAACGGGCGCTACAAGGCGTTTCTGTTCGTGGGGGTGGCGTATTTCTTTGTGGCCATCCTCGGGCCCGCGATCATCTTGCTGGCGAGCGGCAGCGACTGGAACATGCCGTTCAAAGGGGCGAGTTGGTCGCTGGTGGCGGGTACGGCGGGAGCGATCGGGGCGTTCGGCATCCTGCTGGCCTTCGGCGCGAAAGGGATGCCGGCGGTGGTTATGTCGATCGTCTTCGCCGGTGCGCCGGTCGTGAATGCGCTGATGTCGATGTGGCTGCATCCGCCGGCCAGCGGATGGGGGAGCCTGCGGTGGCAGTTTGTCGCGGGGATCCTGCTCGCCGCGGTAGGGGGTTGCCTTGTGACGCTTTACAAGCCGCCACCGGCTGCGGCGAAGCCGCCGACCGCCCAGAGCGCTACGGCCATTCCGGTCGCGGGCTCGTCAGAGGTAGCTGGGCAAGGACCTTCTGATAAAACCTAAAGGCAGTTCGGGCGCGCCCGTCAGACTGGCTCGAAGCTTACCAGCGAACGGAGGGTCACGATGGCCGGGATCATCAGGACAGCCATCGCCAGCAGCGTACCCACGTAAATGCCGACTTTGGCCCAGACGAGGCCGTGCTCAGGTGTTTCGGCCTTTTTGTTGCGATTCAGGCGAAATACTGGGTGCCCTTAGGGGCCGCGTCATCGTTCCTAAGGGCCCCACCTGAGATTCACCGCCCCGCCGAGCTCGAAGCACTACCCCATCGGAAGTATTGGAGTGTGCATTCTCAACTGTCAAACCGTGCCACCCAGCAAGCCTCAGAGCACCTTGGCCACGGTATAATGCGCATTCGATGGACGGCGGGAGCGCTTGATGGAAGTGGCCGAAGTTGGGATTGCCGATCCGGAAACGGTGGCCAAGTATGAGGCCGTGATCGGGCTCGAGGTGCACGTGCAGCTCGGCACCAAGACCAAGCTGTTCTGCGCTTCGTCGACCGACTTCGGCAATCCGGCGAATACCCAGACCGACCCCGTGACGCTGGGGTTGCCCGGGGCGCTGCCGGTGCTCAATCGCGAGGCGGTCGTCAAGGGCGTCAAGGCGTCGCTGGCCATCAACTGCGACGTGCGCTGGTTTTCACGGTTCGCGCGTAAGAATTACTTCTACCCCGACCTGCCCAAGGGCTACCAAATCTCACAGTTCGACCAGCCGCTGGCCGAGCACGGCTGGCTCGAGGTTCCCCTCGACGGCGAGACGAAGCGCATCGGCATCACACGCCTGCATCTGGAAGAAGACGCCGGCAAGACGATCCACGACGGCTTCAAAGACAGCGGCCGCTACAGCTACGTCGACCTGAACCGCGCCGGCGTGCCTCTGGCTGAGATCGTCAGCGAACCCGACATGCGCAGCCCCGAGGAGGCCGTCGCCTACCTCAACGAGCTGAAGCAGATCATGCAGTACATTGGCGTCTCGAACTGCGACATGGAAAAGGGGCAACTTCGTTGTGACGTGAATGTGTCGGTGCGTCCGTGGGGTCAGCAGGAGCTCGGCACCAAGGTGGAGGCGAAGAACCTCAACTCGTTCCGCTTCATCCAGCGCGCGCTCGAGTACGAGATCGCGCGGCAGGTGGCGGTGCTCGAATCCGGCGGTAAGGTTACGCAGCAGACGCGCCTCTATAACGTGCAGACGGGTGAGACCGTCGCTATGCGCTCGAAAGAAGAGGCGCACGACTACCGCTACTTCCCCGAGCCCGACTTGTTGCCTCTGATCGTCAGCGATGAGTGGAAGGAAGAGATCCGGCAGTCGATGGGCGAGTTGCCGTCGGCCAAGCGGCAGCGCTTCGTCGAGCAGTACGGCCTCTCGGATTACGATGCGCGGGTGCTGACGTTGACACAGGAGATGGCGCACTACTTCGAGGCGGCGGCCGAGGCGGCAGGCGACCCCAAGACGGCGGCCAATTGGGTGCAGGGGGATCTGTCGGGCGCATTGAACGCGGCGAACAAGTCGATCGAAGATTCGCCGGTGTCGGCCGAGGGGCTGGGCGAGCTGGTACGGCTGATCGGCGACGGCACGTTGTCGGGCAAGCTGGCGAAGGACGTCTTCGCCAAGATGTTCGAAAGCGGACGTCCGGCGGCGGAGATTGTCGAGGCCGAGGGACTTGAGCAGATCAGCGACGAAGGCAGCTTGCAGAAGATCATCGACGAGGTGCTGGCCGCGAATCAGAAACAGGTCGAGACCTACCGCGGCGGCAAGACCGGTGTGCTGGGGTTCTTCGTCGGGCAGATCATGAAAGCCACGCGCGGCCAAGCGGACCCCAAGTTGGTGAACGAGTTATTGCGCAAGTCACTGGGTTTGTAGGGGCGGACCGCTGTGTCCGCCCAGCCTGCCGGTATTGACCGGGCACATGGGTAACACTTTATGCCAAGCACATAGGTAACACATGGACCATCGCCTTGCTATTCAAGGCTGGAGTTCGCCCCCGAACCTGTCAAGGCTCCCCTGTCGGCTCGCGGGCGCGAGGCCTTGACAGAACCGGGGCCGAACTCCTTTGGTTTCCTCCGCTTACCAAGGCGATGGCCCAGCCTAGCCTCGGCCGAAGAAAGCTTTGCCAGTGCCCTGGTTCCACGAGAGTTAGCGCAGACTTCGCATCAGCCGGCCCGAAAAAGTGTTACCTATGTGCTTGGCATAAAGTGTTACCCATGTCCCGGTCAGCACATGCCACTTTGTCGGCGGTTCGGAAGGCGGACACGCCATGGCATGCCCCTACCCCGTGAGCTGCGCCACCCCACAAACTGGCCACAGGCCTTTAGGAGGAACATAATGTCGAAACCGAGCCGTCGGGACGTGTTGCTAGGCGGGGTGATGGCCGCGGGAGGAGCATCTGTGGCCGCAGCCGCGGCCGGATCGTCCGCCCGCACCGGCGATTCACCGCGTCCGACGCTTTGCCTGTTCTCGAAACCCTTGCCGTTTCTCGGCTATCCGGAGTTGGCCAAGGCCTTGCGGGAGTTGGGCATCCCGGGTGTCGACCTCACGACACGCCCGAAAGGGCACGTGCTGCCCGAGCGTGTCAGCGAAGACCTGCCCAAGGCTTTCAAGGCGCTCAAGAACGAAGGCATCGAGACGTCGATGATCACCACTGGGCTGACGTCGATCAATGACCCGGCGGCTCGGCCGACGCTCTACACCGCCGCCAAGCTGGGCGTCGAGTATTTCAAGTTGGGTTACTACCGTTACCAAGACGACATCAGCCGCCTCGACAAGAAACTGGACGAGGTGAAGCGCGAGATCGAGGGCTTGGCGGGCGTGGCGCAACACGCGAAGATCCAAGGCGGCTTTCACAACCACTCCGGCCCCTACGTCGGCTCGGCCATGTGGGACCACTGGTGGCTGATGCGCGACACCGACCCGCGCTGGATGGGGTTCTACTTCGACCCGTGCCACGCCACGATCGAGGGCGGCTATGCCAATTGGAAGATCGGGTTCTACCGCCTCGTAAGCCGGCTCAAGATGGTGGCGACCAAAGACTTCTACTGGGAGAAACACGGCGGCGAGTGGCGCCGGCACATGTGTCCGCTGGGCGAAGGCATGGTGGACTACCCCGAGTTCTTCAGGATGCTGGCGGCCAGTGGCTTCAGCGGACCGATCTCGCTGCACGTCGAGTACGAGATCGAAGCGCCCACCGAGAGCGCGCGCCGCGAGAAAGTGCTGGCGGCGATCGAGCGGGATTACGGGTACCTCAAAAAGGTCTACGACGAGGCGTTTGGTTAGGTAACGGCTACAGAAGTCTTACCGGCTCAAGTCATGGTGTAGGGGTGGACCGTTGCGTCCACCCCGGCGCGGCTCACTTGCTCTCGATCTGTGTCCGAAAGAGAGGCTGCGTACCCGGGGGTGGCGGGGCGGACACAGCGGCCCGCCCCTACAACCTGCATCCTCGACACTTCGGGATATCACTTGGTGATATCAACGGCGAAGCCCTGAGCACGCCCTGAAAACGCACCCGCCGAACCTCTACACTAGATGCCCTGATGTCCGCACACCCCGCCGCTGATCCCTACCGCCTCGATCCTGCCGGCATCGAAGAGCCGCCCGTCGGTTGGACCGACGTCGCACGACGCATCGGCCCGGGCGTCATTCTCGCCGCGACGATCGTCGGCTCTGGTGAGTTGATCGCCACCACGGTGCTCGGCGCCGAGAACGGCTATACGCTGCTTTGGCTCATCCTGGTCAGTTGCACCATCAAGATCGTCGTCCAGAACGAACTCGGGCGCTACACCATCGGCACCGGCGAGACGACTCTCGAAGCGTTGGACCGCGTGCCGGGGCCGCGCCTGCGGGCGGGCTGGGTGGTGTGGGCGTGGTTCCTGTCGCTCGCCATGGCACTCGTTGCGGTCGGCGGAATGCTCGGCGGCATCGCCGAGGTGCTCCACCAGATCGTTCCCGCGGTTCCGATCATCGCCTGGGTCTGGATCATCAATTTGGGGACCGTCGCCCTGCTGTCCATCGGGCGCTACGGGATGATCGAGAAGGTCGCGATGGCCATGGTGGCGGGGTTCACGGTGATGACGGTCGGCGCGGCCTTCGTACTGCTCCGGAACCCGGAGTACTTCTCGTGGGCCGCGGTCCTCGAAGGTCTTTCTTTCCAGGTGCCGCAGGGCGGGATCTTCTCGGCCGTCGCGGTGATGGGACTAACCGGCGTGGGTGCCAGCGAGTTGGGCATCTATCCCTACTGGTGTCTCGAAAAGGGATATGCGCGCTTCACCGGGCCGCGCGACGGCACGCCGGGGTGGCAACGGCGCGCGCGCGGCTGGATTCGCGTCATGGGCGTAGACGTCGTCAACTCGATGGTGATCTACACCTTCGCCACGATCGCGTTCTACCTGCTCGGCGCGGGCGTGCTGCACGGCATGGGTGTCGCGCCGCGCGGTACGGAAATGATCGAGACCCTCTCGAACATGTACACGCAGACGCTCGGCGGCTGGTCGCGATATCTATTTCTGGCCGGAGCGGCGGCGGTGCTCTACTCGACCGTGTTCGCGGGGACTGCGGCGCGCAGCCGCATGCTGGCCGACTGGCTCGGCATCCTTGGCGCCTACGACAAGCAAAACTACCGGCTGCGGGTGCGCTACACGCGGTGGTTCGTGGTGGTGCTACTGATCGTGCCGTCGCTCTATTATATGCTGTTCCAAGAGCCGGTGATGATGATCAAGATGGCCGGAGCGGTCGAGGCCATGATGCTGCCGATCCTCGGGTTCTCGACCGTGTATCTGCGCTACCGGCACTTGCCGAAAGCGATCGTCCCGAAGGGGTGGCTGACGCTGGCGTTGTGGGTCACCTCGGCACTAATGGCGGTGATGATGGGGTACTCGGTGTTCCGGCAGTTGATGGGCTAGCGGACCAAGGCCCTCTCTGAGAGGGGGAGGCAAAGAGGGTGCTCTCGGGAAGGGAACTTAGCTTGCCCCTGCGCGCTTCGCTGCTGGCAGCGGCGGCGCCACGTCACCGAGCGCGCCCAAGACAGCACCGACTAGATTAAACGCGGGTACGGCATGCCTTGCCTCGACTGTTGGCTTCGCGGGGCCGGCTTTCCCATAGGCAACCCCGAAATGCGGCAGAGTGGATTACCAGTTGGTGACGGAGCCGTCGGGGCGGTGGTAGATCGGGATCGGGCGGCTGTGCTCGGTGATCTCGGCGATCTGTTCCGCTTGCGAGGCGTCGAACTCGACACCCAATCCCGGACGGTCGTTGGGCCACATCTTGCCCTCGCGGAAGTCGTAGACCACGGGCAGATGGGCGTGCTTGCGGGTGCCGTCGCCGGTCATCTCCATCAAGACGGGTCCCGAGAAGCAGCCGCAGCAGTGCACCAGGGCGGCTTCGGAGATCGGCCCGGTGAAGTGGGGGGTGAGGCCGACGTAGTGCGTCTCGCAGATGGCGGCCAGCTTCATGAACTCAGTGATGCCGCCGGAGTTGGGGATCGAGACGCGGGAGTAGTCGATCAAGCGGCCCTCGATGAGTTCGTTCACGTCCCAGCGGTCGCCGAAGTGCTCGCCGACGGCGATGGGGACCTTCACCTGCTGGCGCAGCTCACGATACACACCGGGGTTCTCCGAGCGGATCAGGTCTTCGACGAAGTAGGGCGTCAGGTCTTCGATCAGGCTGCTCAAGCGGACGGCGTCGGAGAGGTCGAGCCGGGTGTGGTAGTCGATGGCCCAGTCGCCGTTGTCGCCGACGCCCTCGCGGATCTGTTGGCACAGGCGGTAGGTTTCGTCAACCATGCGCTGCGAGATGAAGGGCTCTGTGGAGTCGCGGCCGGGACCGGCGACGCTGGTGCGGAAGGCGCGGAAGCCGAATTCGATGCAGGCGCGCGCCGTTTCCTTGAGACTGCCGGCGTTGGGGAAGCCAGTCGAGTAGCACTCGATGTGGTCGCGCGTCAGCCCGCCGAGCAGGGCGTGCACGGGGACGCCAAGCGCCTTGCCCTTGATGTCCCACAGGGCGAGATCGAGCGCGCCGAGGGCGTGGACCTTCTCGCGACCGGGCGGATAGAAGTAGCCGCGGTACATGATCTGCCACAGGTGCTCGATGCGCGAGGGATCTTCGCCGATCAGCATAGCGGCCAGTTGCTCGACGGTGTCCTTCGAGCCGCCCTCGCCAATGCCCGTGATGCCCTGGTCGGTTTCGACGGTAACGATGTTGGAGCTTTGGTTGAAGATAGGCCGGCCGTCGGGGGAGCGGTAGTAGCGGATGCGCGTGATCTTCATCTTGGGCACGGCGGCCCGCGCGGGCGAGCGTCCGCCGAGCAGCGCGCCGGCGCCGAGGATCGAGGACTGCAGCAGGGATCGACGTTTCATGAGGGGATTGTAGCTCTGTGTGAGTGGGGCTGTAGGAGTTGGCAAGTTGGTGATCGAGAGGCCCCCGCCCTGCCGCGTGACGATCAACGCCTCTACACTGAACGAACGAGTCAAGTTACCGGCAAGTAGCGTGCCGCCGAAGTAGCCGAGCCCCGAACGCGAGCGAGGGGTCAATCCGCACCCGGTGGCATTGCAGCATCGAACCCGTCACTGGTGTTTCGGGCTCGGTTTAGACATCTCGGAGGAGTGATGTTTCGTCTGGAAGATTACAGTTCGAAAGTGCAGGCGATCTTACGACCCCATGAGGGGGGTGAGCGGTTGATGCCGCTTGTGCCGTGTGGGCCGTTGCGAGGGGAAGGGCTCGATTTGCTCAACGGCACCTCGGCCGAGGCGTTGTTCGACGAGGGCGATGTGGCTTCCCCGGAATTCGCGGACTGCGTACGGAGCGCGCTTTTCCTCTATTTCTCCGATCTCGACCGCTCGCACACGATTTCCCAAGCCATTCACTCCACGACGGGCAGTTTCCTTCATGGCATCATGCACCGCCAGGAGCCCGACTTCAGTAACGCGAAGTACTGGTTTCGCAAGGTGCCGACTCACGAGGTTTTTCCGGCGCTGCGAGAGGCGGTTTTGGAGCGGTGGACGGCCGCCGGTGACCCCACGGGCGAGAGCTTGCGGTCGGCGGTGGAGGGCCGTCCTGAATGGGATGCCTCTTGGTTCGTCGACCAGTGCGAGGCTGTGAAGCGCGGTGGCGCGTCCGAGATGGAGGGAGCACTGCTGCAAGCGCAGCGGATCGAGTGGCAGTTGCTGTTTGATTACTGCTACCGCCCGGCTGTTGGAAAGCGGGCGTAGCACACCACGCTCGTACGAGGGAGTGAAGGTCTCGCTAAAGCTCCGCAAGTTTCTTGACGCGGCGGGGGGTGATTGGGCGAAAGGGTAGGCACGAACCGAGCGCATGAGAATCGGCTACCTCTTCGCCGATGAGTACAACCTCGAGCTTCCGAGAACCGGACTTACCGGAAGTTACTCCACGGGAGGCCGCCAGCCTCTGATTCGGCAGCCCTCATTCCATTCTCCTGCGCCATTTTATGCAGCCGCTCGGGAACATACGGTGGGAACTCGGCGTCACTGTTCATAGTGACTGTACGTTTGGGGTTGTTACTGCTGGCGGCGGCCTACGCCGCCGCCCAGGCGCCGCCTGGACCGCCGCAGTTCGACGCATCGCTGGTCCGGCGAGGAAACAGCGCTGAACCCGCCTCTCTGGTTCCCGGCCTTTTCGCTTCAATCTACGGCGCCGGTCTCGGGCCGAGGTCTCTGTGTGAAGGCCAGCCCGACCCCAGCGCCCGCGAAACCGCAACGGGGCCGCTCTCTGCGATCATCGATCCGCGGGTCTATCCGAGGGAGCTTTGCGGAGTGCGGGTGTTAGTTGACGGCCACCCAGCGGGACTGATCTACGTCATCGCACACGAAATCCACTTCAAGGTCCCGCTCGACGCTCCGTCGGAGGGGACTTTCGGACTACAAGTGATCTACGACGGCAGAGCCAGCAACGTCGTCGAAGTCAAGGCTGGGCTTGAGCCTGTACGGCTCTCGTTCCCTCAGCCGGCATTCACGAACATGCCGATTTGGGTTGAAGCTCAAGCGCCCCCAGGAATTCCCGTATGGGTCAGTTACCCCTTTGGAACCGGACCCGGCAATATCGGCTGCAACGAACTTCAATTGCGCAGGCAAGGCCGGCTGCTGGAGCCGCTCCCCGCAAGCCGGGTTCGCAATGGAACCTTCGCCGGCCTCATCTGCGGCTCAATCGCTCTCAATGATCGCCATGACAATCGATTGCCGCTGCATCTGATTTATCGCATCGACGAGCCGGGAGATTACGAGGTTCGGCTGCTCATGTCCAACCGTTACGCTGTCGAGGGACGCCTCGGCGCCGAAAGCTCTCTCGCCAGCTCGGAGTGGACGCCCCTGCACGTTGCCGCTTCTATGACGAGCCAGCAGCAGGAGTGGTTGGCGGAGTTTACCACCGATCCGCCCACGGACCCGGGCGATCTGCTCGGCGATTACTTGCCGAGCATTGTCGGCGTTACCGATCAGCCGTCGCTCGAAGCCCTGCTCATTCAACTGTACCATCCGCATCGCACCGTCCGCCGCTATGCCGAGCTGGCGCTCAGCTATTGGCCTCTGGAAGACTCCTTGCCGGCCGCACAGCGAACGCTCGATGAGCGGGGGCCGAGCCAGGCGCTGGTGCGCTGGTTGCTCGAACGGAGGGACGACGATCCCGGCCCGATCATTGAGGCGTCGCTTCCCTACCTGCTCTCCAACGATCCGGTCTTGCTGCACGGCGCCGTGACCGCCGTGGAATTCTTTCGAGCCCCTCGCGAGTTCAGCGGCTCATCCCAGCTCAAAGCAGCGGCGACCGAGGCGATGATTGCCGCTGCGAATCACGTTGAAGCCGTCGCCGACGGCCAGGCGCAAATCGACTATGCTCAGATGCTCGGCGTTTTGCAGGATGAACGGGCGATCCCGATTCTCTGGCGCTGGGCCGATGAAGGGATCGCGGTCGATTCGTCGCTCCGGTCCATCGCCTTGTTCGCCCGTCCGCAAGACTTGCCTCGGCTAGCTTCTCTGCTGACCGTAAAGGGCGCAACCCGAACCTACTATCGACGCATCGCCAACCTGCCGCAAGAACTCTACAAGGCTTACGGCGCCGACTCCGTTGGTTTCCTCGAATACACGCTTCGAGAGTCCGATAATCTTAACTTGCGGCGGGACGCCGCATTGGCTTTGATTGAGGCCGATCGCCCCGCGGGATGGGTCTTTACCGTCGCCGAGATCGAAGGCAACAGCGTATGGAAGGGAACCTTCTTGACGCAAATCAACGCGATCTACCGCCCGCCGAACGCGAACGAGGCCTCAATCCTCGAATTTGCCAAGCAACGCGTGAATCGTGGCCGCTGACGAGGATATTGGAATTTCGGGCAACGTGCTGCGTATCGCTATCTGGGCGCTCGCGGCGATTCTGTGACGAAGCCATGCTGAGCTATCGAGCGGTGCTTGAAGCCCGTTCAGGGAGTCACTTCCGCAAATGGGGATGCCGGGTATCCACTTGACTCAGGTGACCCCAACATCTTGTAGTTGGGCTCACAGCGTCTTAGCGTCCCAATCGGCGACGATCGAGCGGTACGGCGTCGGCTCCACCGCCATGGCCTGCTGCACAAGGCGGTAGAAGAGCTTGCCCCGACTGCGTGATCTGCGCCGATTGAAGCGGAACACGAACTCGTCGAGATAGTAGTCCAGATGCTCGTGGCTGACCGCCCCCTGATGCGTGCCCAGCATCCAGCGCTTGAGTAGCGAGATCGCCAAGTGCACCCTCGGCAGTAGCTGCGAGGCCTGCTCGCGGCGGTTGTTAATCGAGATGATACGACGCTGGTAGTCCTTCTTCTTGAGCGGATCGTAGCCCGACCAGTTGTCGGTAACAACCACGCTGCCCGGCTCGACCGACTCCTCGACGAAGGGCATCAAACTGGCCGCCGAGGCGTTCTGAACGCGCTGCATGCGGATGCGCCCCAGCCCGGTGCCTCTCTCTTCCGCGGCGACTGCAATCAACGCTTTACGCTCGGTCTGCCGGCCGATTACCCCTTCTTCTTCAGCGCCCCAGTAGGTCTCATCGACCTCGACGAGGCCCGTCAATCGCTCTCGCCCCGGGCGCACCATCGCTCGCCTCAGCTTGTGCATCCAAGGCCAGGCGGTTTGGTAACTGCCCAGTCCCAGAACGCGCTGTAGACCCAGGGCGCTGGCCCCATTCTTCTGCGTGGTGATGGTCCACATCGCCCGGAACCACAGCCGCAGCGGCTTGCGTGTGTCTTGAAAGATCGTGCCGGCGGTGACGGAGGTTTGCCGCCCGCAGCGAGCGCATTCGAACCACACTTTGCGCACCGGCCAAGCGCGCTCATGCCCACACCTTGGACAGCGGAAACCCTCTGGCCAGCGCAAGGCGAACAGATAGTCGCGGCAAGCCTCCTCGCTCGCAAAGCGAGACTCGAATTCGAGTTGGTCGCGCGGGTAATCCTCCACCAAGCCCTACACTACATCTTGGGGTCACCTGAGTCAAGTGGATACCCAGCATGGGGATTAACGGAAGTGAAGGTTTCGCGGGCTGGCACGGCTGCTCTAGAATCGGAGCATCATGAAACGAAAGATCCTGGTGTGGTGGGTTGCGGCCCTAAGTGCCGCGCTGTCGGTCGCATGGGCCGATGGGCCGACCGACGAACGCCGCGACCTGCTGAGACAGGTCATGCGGGGCGGGCCCTATGGCAAGCCTTGGCGCATCGAAGGCCTGCGACCCGTCCGTTTTCCAGTCACAACGTCCCATCCCGATGTCCAAGGCTGGATGGATCAAGGCGTCACCCAGTTACATGCATTCGAGTACTACGAGGCGAAGCGCACGTTCCGTTGGGCGATCAAGCTCGACCCGGACTGCGCCATGGCCTATTGGGGGCTCGCTCAGGTTAGGGGCGTGCCCGAGGATCTTCAGAAGGCGCTGATCCGAGAGGCCGCCAAACATAAAGCGACCGTCTCGGCGAGAGAACGGGGCTACATCGAGGCCTGGGAAGCGCGGCTTGGGCTGGACCCGACGGTCGCCTCCGACAGCGGAGCGCAGCGGCGGGCGTGGCAGCGCCGGCTCGACAAACTGCTGTTCGAGCACCCGAATGACATCGAAGCGACGACGCTGTACGCCTGGCGCGCCGCCGGCGGCGGGCATGGCGCCGAGACGATGCTTCAGCAGGTGCTTCGCAGCGACCCCAACCACCCGGGCGCCCATCACTATCGCATCCACATGTGGGATGGCCGACAGTCGGCCCATGTCGTGGACAGCGCCCGAGCACTGTCTCGTACCGTTACGGCCTCCGGACACTTGATGCACATGCCGGGGCATATCATGAGCGCGCTGGGCCTGTGGCCGGACGCGGAGATCGCGATGGAGGCAGCCGATCGCGTGGAACTGAAGTACATCCGCGACCAACGGCGCATGCCTTTCGACTCGTGGAACTACGGACATAATCGCAACTACCTTTGCTACCTGCGGGAACAACGAGGCATGGCCCGCGCCGCGATTGAGGGAGCGCGCGAGCTATTGAGACAGCCGCTCGACCCGGAGTCGACGCATGCACGCCGCTGGCGGCCGCGGCTTGTCGGTAAGACGGCTCTGCTGCGAGCGCTCGCAACGTTTGAACGCTGGGAATCGCTTCTGGAGCCCGGGTCGATCCCGTGGACCGACGACGTCGTGGACCGAGTGGCTCGTGCCTACGTGGAGAGCCTGGCCCACTGGGGGTTGGGGGATCTTGCTTCGGCTCGCGAGCGGCAAGAGCGATTGAGCGGACTCAAAGAGACGGTTGAGAAGGATGGTGATGCACGTCTCAAGCGCGAGTATGCGGTCCACGTGGCCGAACTCGACGCGCTGCTGACGATCGCGAAGGGCGACATACTGGGCGGCTTGAACCAACTCGCGAAGGCAGCCGAAATGGAGGCGGACCTTCGAAGACGTTGGAACGACCCGCCGATGTATCCGCGATTCCTCTACGCGGTCTTGGGCGATCAGTACCTGGAACATCGAAATCCCGGGTTGGCGGCCGAGGCCTTTCGACGGGGACTCGAACTCGTGCCCAACGATGGGTTGTGCCTTTCGGGACTCGTTCGAGCCTACGCCGAGTTGGACGACACGACAGAAGCGCAGGCGGCGTACTCTAGTCTGCTGTGGGTGTACTCGCAGGCTGATGGAGATCTTGCCGGCCTTCGTTCAGCGTCCGAAGCGGCGGAACGATTGGGGCTGAATCGCGAAGTGGCGCCCGATCCCAGAGAGGGCGGTCTTTCCTACGGAGCTAGTGACCTCGATCGATTTGGCCCACACAAATGGGTGCCGTTCGCAAGCCCTCCGTTGCCGAAGGCCGGTGATGCCGAAGGTGATGTTTCAAGTAAGCGAAATACGTTGGTGGCCTTCGTTCCCGGTCCCGACTGCGCAGACTGCTCCAAGCAGCTTGCGTCGATCTCGGACCGACTCAACGAACTTGAAGCAGAACAAACCGACGTGATTGTCGTTGCCCAGCAGTGGCAGGGCAAGAAGCCGCTAGCGGTCGTTCGTGATCCAGACTGGTCAATCCATCGCAGATTCGGTGCTTGGGATGACTTCGAAGACGTTCCGTTGAAGGTGACGGCTCTAGTCGATAGGGCCGGCAAACTTCGCTGGGTTCGCTATGGACACGACGCTTTCCTGGACGTCGATTCTCTGTTAACAGAGCTCCGTCACTTGAACGGCCGCCACTCCATCTGAGCCCATCCGGCCGAGGACTGCGGCCGTTAGAGCCACCCTTCGCCGAACCGATACCCTCAGCTCCCTTACTTCTCCAGCAGGAAGTTGCCGACGAACAGGGCGTCAATGCCCGAGGAGTAGAAGCTGCGGACGGCGGCTCGGGGGTCGCACACCAGGCGCTCGCCGAATAGATTGAACGAGGTGTTGTAGAGCACCGGGAGGCCGCTGGCCTTGCCGGCCGCGTGCAGGAGCTGCCAGCAGAGCGGATTGTCCTCTTTGCGCACGGTGTGAACGCGGATCCCGTCGTCGCCGATCAAAGCCGCTTCGAAGGTCTTTCGGTGGGCTTCGCGGACGCGGCTAACCGTAGCCAGGTAGCGCGCCGTGTCTCCGCAGTCGAAGTACTCGGATGCAATCTCTTCGGGTACCGAGGCGGCGAACTTACGGTCCGGCTCTCGGCGCTTGATATAGACGTTGAGGTTTTCGGTGGAGTACGGGTTCAACGGCGACGCGAAGATGCTGCGGTTGCCGAGGGCGAGGGAGCCGAACTCCATGCGTCCTTTGAACCAAGCGACGATTTGGTGGTCGCCGAGTCTCTCGACGGCCGTACGAATGACTTCGTCGTCGGTCATCAGATACCGGAAGCGCAGCTTGCAGTTCTCGAGCACTTGCTTGATCTGGTCGCGGTCGTAGTCCGGTCCGAGAAAGAGGTTGCCGAGGGGCCGGCGGGTGTCTTTCCGAAACACCTGATGCCAGGCGTGGAGGGCGCATCCGAGACTGGTGCCGGCGTTGCCGGCGACGGGTTGCACCCAGACGTTGGCGAAGCGTCCTGAGTTTTCGATCGCGGCGACGAGCATGGCGTTGAGCATGAGGCCGCCGCCGAGGCAGAGGTTTTCGCCTTCGCCGGCCATGCGAATGACGATCTCCTCGATGGCGCTCTGCACGCTGGCGGCCAGGTCGGCGCGCTCGTCTTCAGACAATGTGACGCCGTATTCGATGCCTACGGCCGAGTAGAATTTTTCACTGAAGCTGCCCGCGGTCGTGCGGGACGTGTCGAAGTAGCTGTGATCGAGTTGTGGCAGGCCGTCGCCGCGATCGCCGAGGATCTCGAGCACCGTATCGCGGAAACGCGGCTTGCCGCGCACCGACATCCACTGCACCTTATGTTCTTCCGCGCCGGGCCGGAAGCCCAGTAGCTCGGTGACGCGGCTGAAGAAGGCGGCGGGCGAGTTTGGCGCGTAAAGTTCTTCGACCGGCCCGATGGTGGTGCCGTCCGCCTCCCACACCGCGCCGCAACGCATGTCGCCGAGACGGTCAAGGGTGAGGACGCGCGCCTTCTCGAACGGTGACGGGTAGAAGGCGGCGGCCGCGTGCGCTTGGTGATGGTCGACGACGACGAGCCGGCTGTTGGGAAACAGTGACTTGAGGTGCAGGTGGAGGGACGAGTCCTGTCCGGCGGCGAGGGGCCGCGCGAGCGCGATGCAATCGACGTGTTCGCGCTTGGCCGAGGCGAGCGCCAGGCAGGCATCGACGGCGCGCTCGGGCAGCCCTCCGGTATGCGCGTGGCGCAGGAGCTTGTCTTCCTCGATGGCGGCGACCAGTTCGCCGTCCTTCAGCAAGGCGGCCGCGCCGTCGTGGAGCCAGCCTCCAATTCCCAGGATCAGCATCAGACTTCCTTCAGCCGCTTGACGACCCGCTCGCGTCCGAGCGTCGCGAAAACGGCGAACGCGCGCGGGCCCACCGACTGGCCGCTCAAGGCGGCTCGTGCGCCGTTGATCAACAGCCCGGCCTTGGCGCCGCGCTCCTCGGTAAGTTGGCGCAGTTCGTGCTCGACGCTCTCGGCGGTGAACTCGCCGACGTCGACGGTGAAGGCCAGATGGTACGTCGGCGAGCCGTCGCTGCGCAGCAGGGCCAAGTCTTCGACGTCGTCGATCTTGCGCGACTGGCGGTGAAAGACGCCGTCGCGAAACTGGATGACACGGCCCGACTCGCGCATGCCGGGGTTGGCGAGCCAGGCGCCGGTTTGCTCGGTTGGCTTGTCGGATTCGGCGCGGGCTTCGGTGAAGTCGCGATAGGCAACGTTGTTGGCGAGTAAGGTCTGGGCGGCAGTGAGAGAGGAATCAGCGACGACGGCTGCCGCGGTTGCCTGCCGCTTCGCGTCGCGCTGAATGGGGCTTGTATCCTATCGAGAGAGCCGCCAAATGCCCAGTATACCAGTGGGGAATTGTGGGCTTTCGTGGTGCGGGCTAAGATAGTGGAGATTCTTCAGAAATCGTTACCAGGAAGAATAGCCGCCATGCCACTCTCCCGTGACTTCACTTAAACCGTTCGAGAACGGGCGCTCCGCCAGCCGAAGTTTCGTCACGCGCTGCTTCAGAATGCGGTCGAAGTTTTCTTGAGTGGAGAGTTGGAAACGGGCAAGGCCCTGTTGCGGCGCTACGTCAACGCGACGGTCGGTTTTAAGCGGCTGGCGGACGAGCTCGGCAAGCATGAGAAATCACTAATGCAGATGCTGAGCGCATCGGGCAATCCTCAGGCCCGCAACCTGTTCGGGATGATCGAGACCCTGCAACAACTCGAAGGCGTCGAGTTGGGCGTCACCGTCAGCGATCGCGGCCGCGCCGCTTAGTAGTGTGCTTTGCGAATACCGTAACGGTTCGGTCCGCAATGTAGGGGCATGGCATGCCGTGCCCGCGCTGCCAGGACAGCAAACGTACCTGTCTTGTCGCAACCGGCGGCAATGGAGACATCGAAGCCCGGTACGCCAGTAACGGGTTCGCTGCCGCTGTGCCACGGGCGGGAGATTTACCCCTCACTCGCGTTCGGGGCTCGGTTCGGGCGCGTCGAAGTAGTGCTCAGCCGGGGGAGCGAAGAACACGTGGACCCGACCCTTCTGATCAGCGCTCTCTGCGTGAAATGAAACGTTTGCGAGAAAATGCGTACTGCCCCGCGGCACCTGATAGTGCAGCAGCGAAGGCGCCGGGATTTCCATCGGCTTGTCGGGCTCACTCCAATGATCGGGAGGCGGCTCGGGGCCGCTAGGCCCCATAAAGTGAGCGACGGTTTCTTGGTAGAGAGGAGCTTCGTTCCCCGGCTCGCCTCGGAATCGCGGTTTCTCCAGGCGAAAGCAGCCCGGCGCTGAGGCATCCGATTCGAAGACGAAGTAAATATGGCGGTATCGGGCGGGCGGGATCGCCCCCTCCAGTTCGAGCGGCGCCGCACCCAAGGAAAGAGGCAGTGTACTGTAAACCGGCTCCGCACTCCCCGTCATCTTGAGGCCGGCCTGTTCCTCCCACTTCTCGGGCTTTTCGTAATCCTGGTTAGCGGCGATCTCTTCCCAAGTGGGTTTCTCCGATTCGACGCCGCCGGGCGGTATCTCGAGGCCCGCCACCCAGGCAATCCCGTTCAGCACGGCCTTTCGAAAATTGTCGTCACGATAGTTGTGATGGTTGTGCGCGCCGGTGAAGCCGTAGCCGCGTCCGCCGCCGGGGCGTTCGTAGGCCCAAGCGACGGGGTGGCGATCGCCGCGCAGGATGCTCGCTCGCACGTCGGGGTTATTCGAGCTGGGCCCGTCGTTGCGCAGCAGCGTGCTCAGCGGGGGGCGCGCCTCGAGGATCGGCGTGATGCCCTTCCGCTCGGGAACGAAACGCATGTTGAAGTACCACTCGTCGTAGACCGAGAAGGGCTCGAGGCCTCGGGCCGCGGGATGGTCAGGGAAGTCGGTGAACTTGGCGGCCCAGTCGGGGTTGATTGACCAACCCTGCTCGTGATTGCCGCCGATCCACGAGCGGACCGCTTCGGCCGGCGGGCCAGCGGGCGGCTCGACAGCATAGTGGATCATGGCGATGCCCAGGCCGCGGCCGGCCAGGGCGCTGACCTCGTCGAGATGCGCCAGCGCGACGTGCTTGCTGCCCTCGCAGGCCATCACGAGAGCATCCGCGTCGGCGAGGACGGTGGAGTCAGGCCAATCGTTCTTCTCGGTGACAATGGTTTCGAGTTGAGGGTACTGTTGCTTGAGTGAGCGGGCCAGCAACAGGAGTCCGGCGCGGTGTTCGTGCATCCCGTAGCCATGGCTCTCCGCCCCGGGGACGAAAACGATCTTGCTCGGGTCGGCAGCACACTGCGTGAGCAATGTCGCCGACAAGGCTGCCAACAGGACGACGGCCGGGACGAAAAGGAGGCGCGGCAGGGGGCCGGTTGTCTTCATCCGGTTCGTCGCCCCGTTCGGGATGCCCGGTCGCATGGTCCGAGTTAGGTGCCCAGGGCTCCCAGAGCCTCTTCCAGCTCGCTGCGGGCATGCAGGTCGCCCGAGCGCGTTGCGACTTCGATGCCTTTTTCGAAGATCGAGCGGGCCTCATCCACTCTCTGGAGCTTCTCGTAGGTCTTGCCGGCGTGGTAGTAGGCGGCTTGATAGTCGGGGTTAATCTCGACGATGCGGCTGAACTCCTCGAGCGCCTTTTCGTTCTCGCCCCGCTTGACGTATTCCTGGGCCACGCCGTAGCGTGCGAAGCAGTCACTGGGGTTGGCTTCGATGAACTGCTTGAGCGTTTCGAGACGTTGGTTCTCCATGATTCGTGCCTGGGGTTCGTTCCTGGACCGGATCGAGCAAAGAGGCCGGCGCTTGTCTGTTGGGCGAAGGAATTCTACTATAGCAATCGGTCCTTTGGATGGCCTGCCCCTACTTCTCGCCCACCGAACCGCTCGCAAAGCAGGGTCCGCCGGGGACGCTACGTCCGCCGCTCGGCGAGTTGTATGCGGGACGCTGTCACTGCCGCGATAGCGAGACGATCACGCCCGCGGACGGTCTGATCGAGGAGGGATGCAACTTCGGGTACGCGCGGACGATCTGTGCGCGCTTCCCCGGAGGCGAAGGGCCCGACGCCGTGCGCTTCAGCCTGGCCGAGGACGATGGGCGCGACGTCCGCATCCGGTATGCGATTGAGCGGGACCACCTGCCTTTCGGTCATGGCGTGGCCGTGTTCAGGCGCGGGCGCGGCGAGTGGACCGGGGTGGACGGCTTGCTTCGGAGCCAGGCCGAGGCTTACTTGAAGAGCTATCTGCGCTGGCAGGAAACTGAGGATCAGGCTTAGGAAAGCCGAGAAGGGCGGGCCTGAGAGGACGTGGCGTAAGCCGCCAGCTCCAGCCTTGCCGGGTCGCGATTCTTCGAGACTAGGACGGCAAGTCACCGAGCAGATGCGGTTGGTAGCGGACCTGAGCCCCGAGGAATCGGTTCTCAGCAAGGCTGGAGCCTTACGCCACAGCCCGCCCGAAAGCCTCTCCGAGCCTCGACACTTTGCTCAAATGACGCGCAGATCAGAAGCTAGATCAACTCCGCGTCGGTCATAATCTCGACCAAGCTGGGGCCGTCGTGCCCCAAGGCCTCGACGATGGCGTCGTCGAGCGAGTCCTTGCCGGTCACGCGAATGCCCAACGCGCCGCAGAGCTTGGCGTACTCGGCGAAGTTAGGATTGTGCAGCGACGTTTGCCACACGTCCCACTCACCGGCGCGCTGCTCTTTCGAGATCTTGCCCAGTTCGTGATTGTTGAGCAGGACGTGGGTGATGTTCATGTCGTACTTGACGGCGGTGGTCAGCTCGGCGAGGTATTGGCCGAAGCCCCCGTCGCCCGACACCGACACCACCGGGCGCCCTTGGAAGCGCGGTTCATCTTCCTGCGTCGCCGCCCAGGCGCCCATCGCCGTCGGAAAAGAGAAGCCGATCGAGCCGAGGTAGCCCGACATGAGAACCGCCTGGCGGGTGCACTCGAAGTAGCGCCCGAAGGAGTAGGTGTTGTTGCCGACATCCACGGCGATGATGGCGTCTTCGGGAACGTGGCGGGTCATCGCGGCAAATACTGCCGCCGAGTTGACTCCTTTGCCCCGGTCATCGGCCAGGCGGCGCTCCTTCTCCTCGCGCCAGATCCGCCAGCGGGCGGCGACGTCGGGTCTCTGGTCGGCGGCCTCGTGTCTGCCGCGTACGGCTTCAGTGACCATGGCGACGGTCACGCCGATTTCGCCCCATACCGGTACGTCGACGGCATGAAACTTACCCAGGGTCATCGGGTCGTAGTCGACCTGGATGGTCGGCTTCTTCGGCGTGATGCCGGTGTGGTTGCTGAAGCTGGCGCCGAGCACGACGAGCAGGTCCGACTCGTTCATGCACCAGCTTGCAATGGGCGTGCCGCTGCGCCCGAGCACGCCGCCGCCCAGAGGATGACGGTCGGAGATGAGACCCTTGCCCTTGAAGGTGGTGATGACCGGCGCGTTCAACTCCTCAGCGAGTTCGATAATTGCCGGCATGTGGAAGCGAGCCCCGTGGCCGACGATGATCACCGGCCGCTTCGCCTTGCGCAACAGGCCGGCGGCGCGATCCACCGATTCCGCGGGCGGCGCGATCTCGCGCGGCGTGAGGCGGCCGTCGGGGCTGCCCGCCGTGGCGTTCGCGGCCGCGGGGAGGGTCTGCACTTCGTCGGGGAACACGAGGTGCGAGACGCCGCGGTTGAGCACGGCGCTCTTCACAGCTAGGTTCATCAACTCGGCGTGCCTGCTGGTATGCAGGACGGGTTGGACCCACTGCGCCACCTTGCCGAAGGCAGCTTGCAGATCGACCTCCTGGAATGCGCCCGCCCCGAGGACTTGCGTGTCGACCTGGCCGCTCAAGGCGATCACCGGCGAGCGGTCGACGTTGGCGTCCCACAGGCCGGTCAGCAGGTTGGTCGAACCCGGACCGGCGATCCCGAGGCACGCCGCCAGACGTCCCGTGAGTTTGCCATAGGCCGAGCAGGCGAACGAGGCGGCCCCCTCGTGACGAACGCCGACGTAACGCAGCTTGCCCGCTTCCGCTTGGACGCGCAGCGCGTCGGCCAGACCGAGATTGGAATGGCCCACCATGCCGAACACCGCGCGTACGCCCCAGTTGACCATCGTTTCGGCCATTACATCGGTCACAGTGATGGCATGCGGCGCCTCCTCGTCGAAACCGACGTAGATGCCGTCGTCGCGAACCTCGACAGGATACGTTGCGACGCCGTCGTCATAGCCGCCCGGCGGCTTGCCGGTGATGGGATCAAAGTCCCACCCATGCCAGGGGCAGCGCAGCAAGCCGTTTTCGATCGACCCTTCGCCGAGCGGCCCGCCCTGATGGGGACATTTGTTGTCGAGGGCGGCGTACTGGCCGTCGTGGCGAGTCATGCAGACGGTGGTGTGGCTGCAGCTCACCGGCTTGACGCGGCCGTCAGGCAGTTCGTTGGGATCGAGAACCTTCTGCCAAACACGCTTGGCTTCCGTAGCCGAACCGCCACCGGAGTCGTTTTTCGCCATCAGCTTTCCTCACGAAGTCTGAGCCTAAACCGCAGCCATTGGGAGGTGTCATGATAGCCCAAATTCCCCTAACCCCCAAAAGGCGGCTGCGGTAGGCTGCCTATAATGGTTCATCGATGATGCTGTTTCGAGGGGTCTCATGACGAGGATTCGGCGGGGGGTGATCGCGGCCGTCGGGCTCGCCGGCTTCTTCGCCTTCACCGCCGACGCGGCGCCGGAGCCGTTCTCAACCACGGTGCAGTTCAACGGCGAGTGGCGTCGCAGTTGGGAGTTCGAGCAAGGCCAGGCTTTCGAACTCCGTGCTCATATCAACGATCCCGAGCTATTGCCCGCCAACGCCCGGATTGAGGTGCGCTGGCACGGACCCGAGTTGACCGGCTTGGCCTTCGAGGGTGATAGGGGCGACCTGTATGTGCGGGCCACGTCGAACTGGCAGAAGACACTCCACGCCCTCGACCCCGACGTCTACCTCGTCTATCGCGCGCCAAAGACGGGGACGTATCGCATCGAGCTGGAAACCATCCTCGATCGGCCGCAGCCGGGGGGCGACATTCCACGCGATACCGGCTTGGCTCGTCTGGCGACGGTGCCGCCTGATCGCACACCCGCCGTCGACAACGTTGTGATCGCGGTGGAGTTGCGGCCGATCGACGAGACCCATCGCGGCGACGTCCTGCTCGAAACCGAGCCCAACAACACGCCGGAGCAGGCGGTGCGTCTGCCCTTCGCAGCCGGCGACGCCGATCAGGTCCTTCGAGTCTTCGGCGGTGCGGACGAGCTGGAGTACTTCAACAACACCAACTCGGGCAAGTCGCCCGACGACTGGTACCTGATCGAGTACCAGGGGACGAAGCCGAAGACCTTCACCGCCAATCTGCAACTGGTTGAACCGACCGTCAGCGCGCGCCTGCGCGTCTATCAGCCCGGCGAGCCCGGTCCGGAAGACCTCAACCCGCGGGAGCTTCCCAGCCGCAAGGACTTCGGCAACGACAATCCCATACCCTATGTGCATCCGCCGGCGGAGGTGATCCCCGGCCCCACGCCTATCTACACGTACTACGAGGGCCGCGACCTCAACGAGCGCATCCACCAGCAGGACACCAACTTCCGCTCCTTCACGACACGCAAGGTCGAGCCCGGCGGCGTCTACTACCTGCGCGTCGAGGCCAACCAGCCCGGGTACGAGTTGGAGGTGCGGCTCATCGATCCCGCGCCCTACAGCGATCCGGTGCGTGCCACCGAGCAGGCCATCTACTACCACCTGGCCGAGGTCGACGCCTGGTTGATTCACCGGCCGCGCAACATCGCGCTCGATCGCCGCGTGCGCGACGGAACGAGCCTGTTCGGCGAGAACTGCATGAGCTGCCACACCCAAAGCGGCGTGTGGGGCGTCGCCGACGCGTTTCGCAACGGCTATCGTCTCGAGGGAACCGTGCAGAACTGGCGGCGGCTCGTCAACACGATGTACGAGAGTCTGCGGCCGTCGGTGAAGTTGAAGGATGCGGCGGTCAACACCAGCCTCGCCCCCAATGACCTCGGCGACGCGCCCGCGGGAAGCCGCGTCGCGGGACGCAACATCGTCCTGCACGAGCGGACGGTCCGGCCCAAACGCCTGCACAGCTACCAGCAACGCAGGACCGCGAATTACGTGCTCCAGACCGCCGACCCGAAAAGCATCAACGCCGCGGGCAAGGGATCGAACTTCGGGCCGAATGTCGTCTTCAAGTTCGCCGCCGAGATCCTCGAACGCGCGTGGCGAGACACCAACGACCCGCGCTATTTCTTCGGGCTCGAGGAGAAGGGCCGCAAGATCGTCGCCACCGGGAACGACGGTATGAAGGTAAGCGACGACCTCGGCCACCGCATCGAATTCTTCCACCGTCTGTGGCCGAAGGACTATTCCCAGCTCGTCGCCAAGCTAACCGGGTCCGCCGAGCGCGTGGCCCGGGCGGAGAAATTTCAGCAAGAGTTCGCGGCGCAGGTCGAGACCGACTTGCAACGTCTCACCGCGTTGCAACAAGACGACGGCGGTTGGGGTTTCGACTTGGGAACGATGCCCGACGACGGCAAGAGTTGAACCCGTCTCACTGAGCCGGCCGACCCGGCGCCGACGGCCGTGGCTCTGATTGCGCTCGATGCGGCGGGGTTTGGCGCGGACGACCCTCGCGTGCAGCGGGGTACGAAGTGGCTGCTCGAGGACCAGTTCGAGTACGGGCTGTGGAACCATGCCGCGCAAACCGGCTTCGTGACCACCGCCTATGTCATTCGTGCGTTGAGCCGCTTGTATCCAAAGCGGCCGGAAGAGATTCGGCGGCTGGAAGCGCCGGAAGGTGAACAACGCTTAGAGACGCTCTCCCGCGTGCGCCGCTTACAGGCGGCCGGCGATGAGCGTGTCGCCGATCTCCTGATCGCCGCGGCCGATAGCCCCCACCCGCAGGTGCGATATCAAGCGTTGCTGGGCCTCGGTGGCGCGCTCGCAGCAGACGGAGTTCCGACGCTGGTTCGCCACCTCGACGACCCTGTGAAGATGTGCCGCGAGGCGGCGTTGTGGTCATTGCGCCAACTCTTACTCGACGACACCGGCTGGCAAGAGATGTTCGCGGCGTATGCAGACGGTAGCGCCCGCGCGCGTCAGTCGATTCTGCAAGCGCTCGTCACGCGGGCGGACCTGGCGGGCCCGAGCAGCCGGGTCGATCTCACCGAACTGGCGCGCCTGCTGACCGCAAGCATGTCGGATCAATTCGCCGGCGTGCGTGCCTACGCCTTCAAGGCCGCTTGGCGTTGGTGGGTGTGGAACCCGCCTCTGCGGGAGGCCATCAATCGTGCCTGGGGCGATGCCCTGCTGCGCGAGGAGCCCAGTGCACTCGCGGAGATGGCGCTGCGGTACTCCACCGCGTCGATGCTCATCGTCAATGGGCAGATCGCCAACCAGACCGGCGGCAAGAACGTGGATCAGCAATACCCGGAGCTTTCGGATCTTTACGAGCTGCTGACCGGACTGCGCGACGACGCCGACGATGCGAGCCGTGTTCGTTTCGATCGGCGGCTAACAGCCGTCGCCGCCACACACTTCCAAGAGCGAGCCAACGACGACGGCCCCGGCCAATTGGGATACTCGACGCCCGGCAGCGCGGACTTCCTCGGCAAGGTCGTGCTGGCGACGTATGAACGAGAGGACGCCGCCGCAACGGTTCCGGCGACGATCCCGTGGCGGAAAATCGCCCTCCAGGGCGCTGCCAACATCGCCTATGCGCCGCTCGAGACGCGTCTGCTCGAGTTGCTCACGGCCGACGACATCGACATGGTGGCCGTCGCCGCGCGAGCCTGGGTGAATCCGCAGTCGCTATCGTTGCCAGCGCGCGTCGATACCCTGCGCCAGTTGCTCGAAAAACTCGACCGCTTTCTCCAAGCCGGACGGACCGATGACGCCGACGCGCTCACTCGCTTCTTGTCGCGCATCAAGTGGGACTTCGAGAGGGTCAGCGAGCGCGAGGAGCAGGAATTCTACCGCTTGCTGATCTCGGGTCAGCCACGCGGGCAGCCCTCCCGGCGCGGGTCGACGGCGGCTTCCGTGGGCGGCCTGGCCGGCAAACCCGCTCCAGGCGAGCCGGCGGAGAACACCGAAGACCCCGATCAGCGCCCCGCGTTGGCTGGCCGCATCCTCGGTGAGAACCCGACGCTTCATCGCAAAACCGCTTTCGAGCTGGCCGACAAGAACGAACGTTTCTGGCTTCCCTCAACCGAGTGGATGGTCTCCTACCAAGAGGGCGGCTTGTCGATGGAGGAGGCCGTCGAAGGAGCCGTAGAGGCGGAGGACTTGGCGGTGCTCGAGTTGACCTTCGGCCGCACCACCGAGCAGATCGTCCTCGATGGCCTGGCGAGCAAGAACAGCATCCTCTGGTGGCGCGAGGGGGTTCCCGGCGCCCGCCTGACGCTCGCGTTGGACGTGCCGGAAGCCGGCCCCTACGAAATCCTTACCGCCTTCCTCTACGACCGCGAGATGGGCACCGTGCAGTTCGCGCTCAACGGCAAAGACATCAGCGAGGCGACCGACTTCTACAAGCCGCATCTCACACCCAGCGGACCGGTGTCGCTAGGCGTGCACGAGTTCGAGCAGGGCGAGAACCGCTTCACCGTCAAGATGCTGGGGGCCAACGAGCAGGCCGAGCCGCTCTATATCTTCGGCATCGACTACGTAAAGACCATCCCGGATGAGGGTACGGGTTCGTTGT
Organism: Bryobacterales bacterium; assembly: GCA_965261065.1. GTDB lineage: Bacteria > Acidobacteriota > Terriglobia > Bryobacterales > UBA6623 > JAKZVK01. The sequence continues at coordinate 3,658,753 of OZ253444.1, forward strand.
TCACGAAAGACGAGCGCGGGGTCGACGTGATTGACCCGATCACGGCCGCCAAGGACCGCATCATCCGCATGTTCAACACCTGGTTCGCAACCGACCGCGCCGAGGAATCGCGCGAACTGGCCATTAATCTGGCGAACAAGACAGCTCTGCGCCGCAACCCGGAAGTCCGTAAAGCCCTGGCCGCGTACGTCGAACATGAAACGATCCCACGGCTCAAGACGCGCATCCAGAACATCCTCAATAGCGACGACAAAGTCTATGGGGAGCAACTGCGGAAGCTGATCAGCGAGCAAGGCCCGCCGCAGGGAACCGACGCGCGACGTCTCGAGCCCACGGGCGAGTTCATCGACGACATCCTGCACTTTCGCGACTATGTCTTCGCGGAGATGACCAAGATCGCCTCCGACGACGGCAAGGCGTGCATCTCCTGCCACGGCGTGCCGGGGCGCGTACCGACTCTCTACCTCGAACCCCCGGACGCCGCGGGCTACATCCCACCCGACAAGCTGCTCGACAACTACCGCAAGATGCAGCAACGCGTCGACCTACGCGAGCAAGAGCGCAGCAAGTTCCTGCGCAAACCGCTCAATATCCAGACGGGCGAAGAGGACGGCCATCAAGGCGGGCAGCGTTTCGAAGCGGACGACGCCGGCTACCAGGTCGTCCGCCGCTGGGTTCTCAAGCAGGCGGAGTTACAGCGCGGCGGTGGGTGATCGCGTTATCGACGGCGTAACCCCCAACGAGGAGGTAACGCACCTCATTCTTGTTCAGCAACTTCAAGAACTCGCTGAAGTCGCTCGGTAGTTGGATCGTACCCATAGAGAGTGCGGCGGATGGTTTCGATCGCCTCAAAGCGTTCGCGCGGCGTCCGGCTGAGCCAGTAACGGCGGTCGTGGCGATCCTGCTCCTGGAGTGAGACGACCGAGAAGGCGGTCCGGTCGAGGGCCTCTGGATTCCGCTTCGGCATGATGTATCTCCAGAATACCAGGGAGGCTCGGGTCTCGCTCTTTCATGCTCCGGAAAGTAGCTACAGGTTGACCGGAATCAGCAGCATCGCCACCACCGTCACCGCGAAACACGCCGCGGCCACCAGCGAGGTGTAGCCCAACACCTCCCCAAAGCGCAGCCGCGCCACGGCCAGAATCGGAATCGCCCAAAACGGCTGGATCATGTTCGTCGTCGAATCCCCGTAGGCGTATGACAACACCACCGTCGTCAGCGAGACGCCCAACTCCTCCCCGGCCGGGATGAGGTACGGCGCCTCAATCAGCCACTTCGAGCCCGCCGACGGCACAAACAAGTTCATGAACCCCGAGTAGACGTAGACGACGAGCGGATACGTCCGCGGCGTGGCGAAGTCCGCGAACAGGCGTCCGAGCCAGGCGCCGAGGCCGGTGTTATTCATCACCCCGAAGATGCCCGCGTAGAACGGGAACTGCAAGATGATTCCCCACGTCGTGCCGACTCCCCGGCGGCACGCTTCGACGAACGACTGCGGCCGGCGATGCAGCAACAACGCCGCGACCAGGAAGGTCATGTTGTAGGCGTTGATCGTCCACGTCGTCCCAAACCCGCGCGTGATCATCGAGTGGCCCAAGGGATAGGCGATCAAGACCGCGGCCAACAGAATCCAACCCGGAAAGCGGTCGAGGCGTCCGGCGGGTGTGGTGGACAAGGAAGCCGGCTCGGGGGGCTTCGGCAGCAGTGCCTCCACTTGCTCGGTCGAGAGCGTGACCGTAGCTTGCCGCGGGTGCAAGGCGAGCGTCACCAGAACACCCACCAAGCCGATCACCACCATGTAGGCCAGGTTGAACGGCGCGAACAGCGTCTCCGTCACCGGCAGCAGACGATCGACCACCGGCTCGCCGGTCAGCGGTGCGAGTAGCGGATTCCCAGGCGTCGCCAGAATCAGAGGCGCCGAGCCCGAGAGGCCGCAGTGCCAAACCGTTCCCATGCCCAGGTAGGCCGCTGCCGTCAGCACCCGCAAGTCGGCCTTGGGGTTGTGCTTGCAAACGAAAGGCACGAACAGCGCGGACGCCACGATGCAAAACGCCCAATTCAAGTAGCCCGTCGCCAGCGAATAGGCCGCCACCAGCGCAACGGACTGCAGCGGCCTGGCCGGGTCGGGCGTCCGCGCGAGACGGTCCATCAGCCGGAATACGGGCAGCGACGACACGCACGCATGCGACACCACCATGATGATGGTGAACTGCATCGACAGCTCGAGCAAGTTCCACATCCCGCCGCCCCAAGCCAGAACGGCGGCTTCCACGCCGACCCCCGCCCCCAGCACCGCCAACGCCAGCGCACACGCGGTGAGGATCATGCAGACGACCCAAGAGTCGGGCACCCAACGCTCGGTGAAGCGCGAGAGCCCTCCGCCAAGGTCTCGGAAGTGGTCGATCGGAGAGGTCATTTGCGGTAGCACAGGCAGACCGCCTGGGCGGACCCCCGCCTGGGACGGCCCTCGCGGACGGCGGTATTGTACCGTAGCGGCCTATCGCGACCTATCGGGACCGCAAGTGAGCAGCGATTCCGCAACGCGGTCGGGCGAGAGCCGGGAAGTGATTGGGGAACGAGCGAGTTAGGTGCGGGGCGAGCGGGGCGAGCAGATTCGCAGCCGGACGAGGGCCTCGGCGGGGCCCGAAGTCGGCCGCGGAAGACACCGCTACGCTCGGCTGCCGCTCGGCAGCTTGGGTGGCAGCGCAGGATGGCAGGGAGAAAGAAAACCACCCGCTCGCTATGGCGAGGGCCCCGAGCCGTACGGGCAAGCCGCCGCCTGATACAGATCAGCCGCCAGCACGCGCGCCCAAAAGACTCGAGGCTTGCTGCGCCGCAGCGATGCCTTGAGATTGCGCGCAACAAAAACGTGGAAGAGATTAAAAGCCAGAAACACCGTCAACAGAAAGTTCTCGATCGCCGCGGGGTCGTGCTTATATACGTGGTCGGCGTGCCAGCCGTTGACTAACTCGTTGAAACCCTGATTCTCGATGTCCCAGCGTTGATGGCCCAACCTTACCACCCGCGCGGTCCGAACCTGCAGTGAGGAAAGGGTCGTCACCCACACCCACTCGCTGTGATGCGGATGCGGTTGGGAGTCGAGTTGCGAATACTGCTGCCAGCTCTCGACGGAACGAACCACCCGCAGCGGCTGCTGCACCTGCGGCCACGACACCAGGCCCTCGTGATCCCACCACTGGCAATCGCGACCTTGATAGTCGCCGCGTTGGGGCGCCGTGGTCGGCCACAGCCCTTGGACGTCTTGATAGAGGTTGCGGCGCTCGTCCTTGAGCACGATCACGGCGTCTTTGCCATGCCCCAATAAGAAGTTGATAAACGGGGCGGTGGCGTAGAGAGCATCGGCCAACACGACGTCAAAGGCTCGCGGATAGGTCTCGAGAACTCGCGCCAGCAAACGGTGCGCCGCGGCCATCTCGTCCTCGCCGGGCCGTTGCGGCTCGGCGTCGAGCAACAGTCGCAGCGGTTCGGAGCCGGGGGGCGCATCGGAGAGCAACAGCAGTGTGACTTGGCGATGGTAGTATTGCATCTGCTGGCCATCGCGGCGCTGCACGGTGCGCTTCAAGCATCCTCGACAGCAACGGCGGTAGCTGGCGTGAGACTCATGGCCGTCGAGCACGGCCACGCCCAGCCCGCCGATCCCGGGCAGGGTCTTGTTGCGCTTGAGCCGTTCGTAGACGTGATGAATCGCTGCCCGCACCGCGGCGGCATCGAGCCGGCTGTAGACGCGCCCGAGGGTGTCGGCGCTGGGCATCTCGCGGCCCAACCACTGTTTCCAAAACGGTGCGGGCGCTAGCGTCTCTAACGCGTTGAGGCTGCCCAGCCGTGTCCAGAACAGCACCAGCACCGACTGCAGCACCACCCGCGTCGGGATGCGCGGCCGCGGCCTGGTGTCGCCGACGGCGGCCAGCAGCGAGTCCCGCAGACCGTAGACCTTCTCGGCGTAGTGCAGCAGGCGTCGAAGAACGTCATTCCTCCCGGCGGCTTCGGAGCCGCTTCCATTCACGCTCGGAGACCTCGTCGAGGAGCCGTTGGAGTTGCTGGTAGTCGGCCACGGCCTGGCGGACGCGGGCCTCCCAGTGGCGGGGCACAAACAGCTGCTGCAGTTGCCCTTGGCGATTCCGCACCAAATACAACGAGGCGTGAAGCTGACCGCGAGCACAGCGACAGGTGGGCTTGCCGCAGGTGCGTTGGCGGGGCGCCAGCGTGCCGTGCAGCAACCAGCGGCCATGGACGAGCTGCGCGATGCGGGAGCGGAGCCTACGTTCGGCATCCGAGAGATGAGAGCGAGTGGGGGCCGCCTTCATGACTGGTATAATTAATATATATCAGAATAACACATGGGTCAAGTCCGCCGGGGGAATGCGAATCTGCTCGGACCTGGAGGACGAGCGAAAACACTTGCTAAATCAAATGTTTCCGACCCTCAAGAAATGTGGATGCGGAACCGCTGGCAAGTGAGCCTCTTCTTGGCGCCGACTACCTTTCCAATTCGCCGAGAATCTGAGCGAGATCGCGTTTCAAGGTGGGTAGTTCCTTTTCGATGACGGACCAGACCACGTCCGTGTCGATCTCGAAGTAGTGGTGAACCAGGATGTGCCGCATTCCGACAATCTTCTTCCACGGCACCTCCGGGTGACTCTGCTTGAACTCGGCGGAGACTGACCGGCAAGCCTCACCGAGTATCTGTATGTGATGGACGGCGTAGGTCTGGATCAGGTCGTCGCTTTCAAAGGCTTGGCGCCCGCGGCCGGTATTCTTCTCGATCCGCTCGATTCGATCCGCTCGATCGCCTCCAGAACGTCCCGAAGGAGTTCCCGATCGTCCCTCAAATCGGCACGGCCTCCTTGAGGACCCGCTCTCGGATGCGCCTTCGCAATCCCTTCTCGGTGACCACGTCCACCGAACACCCGAGCAATTCCCGCAGATCCATCAGCAGACCGCCCAGGTCGAGTAGGCTACGGCCGGGATCCATATCGACCAGCAGGTCCACATCGCTTCGTTGATCGGCCTCGCCGCGTGCCATTGAGCCGAAGACTCGGACGTTGCGGGCACCGTGCTGGGCCGCGAGTTGCAAGATCTGATCCCGTTTACTTCTGACTGCCTTCGGGAGATCGATGCTCGACACTGACACGGCCAAAGCCTTCGAGGATGTTGAAGCCCAATGATAATGTCCCCTTGAGCGCCCAATAGAAATGTCCCCTACTCTGAGGCTCCGAAGGAGGAGCCGAGAGTGGGAAGGACATGGATGAGTGCCAAGGAGTTGAGGCGCGGCGAAGTGCTGCGCCGAGTGAAACGAGGGGAACTGAAGTTGACCGCAGCCGCCGAGCTGCTGGAGGTCAGCTACCGCCATGCGAAGCGTCTGAAGAAGCGTTACCGTGCGGGCGGGGCCAAGGCTTTGGTGCACGGTAACGTCGGCCGTGCTTCGAACCGAGCCGATCAGAAGCGACGCCAGCAGGTTATCGAGTTGGTGCGCGAGAACTATGCGGGCGAGGGGCACGAGCGCTTCGGGCCGACGCTGGCGTCGGAACATCTGGCAGCCGACCACGGCCTGGAAGTGCCGCGCGAAACACTGCGGCGCTGGATGCTCGCCGCGGGTCTGTGGAGCCGCCGTCGCAAGCGCCAACCGCATCGCACCCGGCGCCAACGCAAAGCGCACTTCGGCGAGCTGATTCAACTCGACGGTTCGCACCACCACTGGCTGGAAGAACGCGGCCCGAAAGCCTGTCTGATGAACTTCGTCGATGACGCGACCGGTGTGGCGCTGTGCCGTTTCTCGGACCAGGAAACGACCTGGGCCGCGGCCGATCTGCTCGCAGCCTGGGTACGTCAACACGGCGTTCCCAAGGCGTTGTACTGCGACTGGAAAAACGTCTACCAGCGCCAGCCGACGTCGCGGGAAGCGCTGGCAGGCATCAAGCCCGAGACGCAGTTCGGGCGCATGTGTGCCAAGCTCGGCATTACGATCATGGCGGCTTCCTCGCCGCAAGCCAAGGGCCGAGTGGAGCGCCATCACGGCACGCACCAAGACCGCCTGATCAAGAAGATGCGGCTGCGCGGGATCGTCGAGTACGAGGCGGCGAACCGTTATCTCGACGAGGAGTACCTGGCCGAGCACAACGAGCGCTTCGCCTGTGAGCCGGCGGCGGCAGCGGACTTTCACCAGGCGCTCCCCCGCGGCACCGAGCTGCGAGGGGTGTTCTGTTGCGAGTACGAACGGGTGGTGAGCAACGACCGGGTGGTGCGTTTCGAGAATCGTTGTTTGCAGTTGAAGCCGAAACGCAACCAGGGCGTGGGGGCGGGGGCACGGGTGACGGTCCAACAGTGGCGCGATGAGAGCTTGCAGGTGAGGTTTGACGGGCACGAGATCGAGCACGACGTGATCGCCACGCCGACGCCACAGCTGCGGACTAAGCCAGCACCACAGCAGCGTCCGGGGGGCGGGCGCAAGCCGGCGGCGGACCACCCCTGGCGGCGAGCTGTGTTACGGAAAAAACGGGCTGCGAATACATAAGAGGGCTGTGGAAATGCCGGGTCGGATGGAAAGCGTGGAAAATCTCTCGAGGCAGCAGTACCGGGTTCGAGGAGCGGTGGATGGTTTTCCACCCTTCCCACCGCCCCTTGGAAATCGCTACGCGATTCCCACAGTTCCACAGCCCCGACGACGACGATATCTCTCCTACGAACAAGAAACACAAGGGGACACTTCTATCGAGCTACCGAGGGGGACATTTCTATTGGGCGTTGACACCAAAGCCTTCGAGGATGGATGGTCCTGTGCTCTATTGTATAGGCTGGTACCAAGCTCGGCGAGGGCGGCATGGGTGTGGGTGTGCGACAAATTTGTGAGGCTCAGGCCGCGCGAGCGCGATTCTCCCAGTAGTCGTCGAAGCGGTTGCTGAGCCGTGCGCAACGCAAAGCCGTGATAGCGTTCGCGCCGCGCACGCTCCAGAACATGCCCGAGCGCTTCAACCGACTCGCAATGACGGTGCGGCAACCCGCCTCGATCACGCCTGAGCCCACAAACAAGCCCTGCCGGCGAAACTCGCCGTAACGCATGCGCTCCGCATGGCGCTGGAAGTAGTCCGCCTCCAGCGCCAGCGGATGCGCCAACTCCGGGTCGTCGGTTTCGATCTCGCGCAGCGCAGTGACGAGTTGCTCGATGCGCCCCGCGTCGAGCTTTTTCTGCATGCGCCGCGCCCAACCGCGGAGGCGCTTTTGTTGTTGGGGAAACAGCTTCGACGCCAGCTCCCACAGATGTTCGCGAGCGTGATACAAGTCGACGATCTCGATCGCGCCGGGAAAGTATTCGTGCGAAAGATTCCAGATCCAGCCCGCACCGTCGCCAAGCACGACCTTCTTGCGCGCCCGACTCCAACCCCGTCGCCAAGCCTCGCTGTAAATGCGGCGTCCGAAGGCGGCGTCGTCCTCGATCGCGCCGGTGTAGCTGGTCGAGTCTTCGTCGCGCACGGGACGGCCTTGTTCGTCGCAGCTTGTTTGCGTGAACACACAGCCGAGCTTGACCTCGCGCGTGCCGGCCGGGCCGCCGTCCTTACCCTTGCGGCCGGCCGTCTCGGCGGCGGTGACCGGTACGCCCGTGCCGTCCATCTCGATGTAGAGAATCGGAGTTTCAGGTCCTGACATCGCAGGAAGCTCCAGCGGTACGGCGCGCGCGATCGCGGCTTGTTCTTCGCTGGCGACATCTTCGCCGATCGCCTCGGCTTCGCGCTCGACAGCCTTGGCGGTCAGCCGCACTCCGGCCAACTCGTCGAGCAACGCGCGACCGCGATCGAACGACGTCTCGGAGCCGACCAGCGCCGTCATGCGGCGCACGCCTGGCGAATACTGCGTCGCTTTGACGGCCAGCTCTTGGTCGTGCGGCGCGAAGCCTTTGCCGCAGCGGCTGCAGTGATAGTACGGCCGTTCGACGACGACCTCGCCCAGCATCGTGACGAGCTTCTTCGGCCGCCGACCGGCGTAGCGCGCTGGCGAGCCGCAGGTGCAGGGCTGCTGCGATTCGCCGGCCGCGTCTTCGTTCAACAGCGTCTCGAGCAAGACAGCGCCGGCTTGATGCAGCGCGTCGCGCGTCGCCTGTTCGACGGCTTCGAGGTCGAGCGACCCGCGCTTGCGCCTCTCACACAAGACGACCCGTAGCAGCCTCCCTACTTCTACGGCGACTTCTTGCTGGATCGCCTCGGCCGTTTTTTTCCTGCGGACTCAGCTCGGCGTCCTCGGCGACGGGGCGCAAGCGGCAGATCTGTTCGTTGACTTCGAGCAGTTGTCGGCTCAGCTCCCGGAAGCGGTGAAAAGCCTCAACTTCGCGTTGCGCTTTGCGCCGCTGGGCGGGCGAGGAAAAGGTCTCACTCACGGTCTTGCCGTTGACCTTCCTGGTCAGGCGGTAGTTCGGGCCATGAGCGGGCTGGCCGGGCTGATGGCAGCGGCAGGACGGTTTGCCGCAGCGGCCGCTGACAGCGCTGATGGATCCGCTGCGGAAGTCTCCTAGATCGAGAATCCGAGCGAGGATGGCCTTTCGTTGACGTTCGAGCGCGACGAGAGATTCGGGCATAGTACGCCTCCTTTCCTAACGTATCATTACGTAAGGATTCGCACGCAAAAAAGGGGACCCCGCAAATCATCACTTTCTTGTCGCGCACCCCATGGGTGTCGTCCAACCGAATCGTCACCGTGAGTACCTACGGAGTGAAATCCTTGCGAAACCTGGCAGGATTTCGCGACCAGTCGTCCGGATGCAAACAGGCCCGCTTGCGGGCCTTGGTTTCGACTAGGCCAGGCGTTTTACGCCTGGTAGAACGACGCCGAGTGAATCAATCAGGCCCCTTTCAGGGGCCTTGCCCGGACCGGCTTGAGCCATGAACCGGAACGAATCGAGGCAATCGCAGACGGCTTAAGCCCACCATCCGAAGGCCGCTGAAAGGTCCTGTATCATTTGCGTGGCCGGGCCATTTCATTGCTGGAAGTTGATTCCGGGGAGCACACACCGATCCTCCAAAGCCCGCAGTGCGGTGTGTGGGAAGCGCGGTTCTCCCCGGATGGGAAATGGATCGTCTTTCATTGCATCCTGGATCCGAACCTGTCGCGTTTCCGCAGAAGCCTCCACATTGCTCCCTTTCGCGGCGCGACTCCCATCCCACCGGAGGAGTGGATACCCGCTGTGACGGATCCCTCGGCGAGCGACATGAAAGGCTGGTGGTCTCCCAATGGCAACCTGCTCTATTTCATGTCAGACCGCGACGGCTATAGCTGTATCTGGGCCCAGCACCTGGAGTCGGCGACCAAGAAACCCGTGGGCCAGCCGTTCGAGGTCTATCCGATTCACGAAACGCAAAGGTATTTTGGGAATGCGGGTGTACACACCATGTCCGTCGCCCCGGGCCGAATCGTCTTCAACCTCAGCGAGTACACCGGCAACATCTGGCTAATGGAGCCCCAAGAGTAAGCGCGGCGGAGTTCCCACGGCGCTCCGTCATCAAGGCTTCACCAGAGAAAGGCTGGAAACAGGCAGGGACTCCACGTCCAGACGCGAAAGATTGGCTATGGTGCTGGCGTGGTCGATGTCGATTCCCACCAAGCGGTCTTCGGCATCGAAGTCCAACACCACTCCTGGCGCTACTTCTCGCACGTCCGCCCCGGGTGTTTTGGAGAGTTCAATATAGCGCGAGTCTGTCTCGGGATAGTATCGAAACTTCATGTTCCGCCCTCCCCAAAGTGCTGAGAGAAGTCCCAAGGTAGTCGATGAGACCCCCTGGTGGTCAACCTGACCGAGATCACCGGCGCCGTCTGGATGATGGAGCCCCAGGAATCTCAGTAAGGTCAGGCCGATTTGTGGCGTAAGCCTCCAGGCTTGCCGAGTCTCGATTCTTCGGGACTCAGGATAGCAAGTGACCGAGCAGCGGCTGTCGGTAGAGGACCTGAGAACCGAGGAATCGGTTCTCGGCAAGGCTGGAGCCTTACGCCACGGGCGGCATGCCTATGAGTCTCCTGCCACATTCTCGGCGCCCCTGTGAGCTCCCACCAGGCAGGGTTGCCCTTATACCGGGACATCGTTGAGCCAAAGCCTAGAGCCTCACCCTGCATCTGCTATACTCCCTCCACACACATGCCCGACTACCGGCGGCGTTTGCCGCATGTCCAGCCGGTAGGCAAGGAATTGTTCATTACCTTTCGCCTCCACGGGAGCCTGCCACCGTCCCGTTACCCACCTGCCGATAAGAAGCTGAGTGCTGGGGAAGCGTTCGTTTGGATCGACCGCTATCTGGATACGACCCGCGTGGGCCCGCTGTTTCTCAAGCAGGCAGCGATCGCAGGTCTTGTCGTCCGTGCCGTTCGCTTCGGCGCTGATAACCTCGGGCACTACAAGCTACAGGCTTTCGCGGTGATGCCCAACCACGTGCATCTGCTGGTCCTTCCCGAAGTGTCGCCCCGGCAGTTCATGCAAACGCTCAAGGGTTTCACAGCTAGGGAAGCGAACAAGGTGCTCGGACGAACCGGGGAGCCGTTCTGGCAGCGCGAATACTACGACCATTGGGTCCGTGATACGAAAGAGCACACGAAGATCACTGCCTACATCGAGAACAATCCCGTGAGGGCGGGATTGGTGCAGTGTCCCCAGGACTATCGCTGGTCCAGTGCATGGCAGGGTGATGAGGAAGTCGGCGCGGTGAGTCCTGCGCGAGGCCTGGAGGCGCGAAACCAAAGAGCTGTGAGTAAACGCAGAGGCTGATGTGGTGTAGGCCCTCCAAGCCTTGCCAAATGTAATGCAAGGCTACTGGCTTGCTGGTGTGGCGTAAGCCTCCAGGCTTGCCGAGAACCGAACTATAGGCGCTGCTCGGTCTCTTGCTATCCTGAGTCCCGAAGAATCGAGACTCGGCAAGGCTGGAGCCTTACGCCACGTTTCGCCCGACCAACAAGCGGCGATCACAGTAGCTCCTCAATCGGTCAATGGCGTTTCTAGATCGACCACTCTCTAACGGCTCGGCTTCTGGCGGCTGTTACGCCAGTGGGCATCCAAGAAGATCTGCAACTGGATCTTGAACTCGTTCACCGATCGCGGCCGAAAGAAGTGCCGGTGGTTGAACTTGAGCCGCGTGAGTCCCCACGGGAAGTGGTAGGTGCCTCCCCAGGTGACGTAGCGGATTCTGTCCGGCCCCGCGTTGAACTGGTCAACCTCGGTGACAACATCCACCTTCTTCGTCACATGAACAACGCTGCGGCCCCACCAACCCTGACTCTTCGCCGGGCCGTCCTTGGCGGTAATGTACGACCCTTTGAGAGTGAGCAACCGGTGGGCCTTCGCGACAAAGTCACCGGTCGTCCGTCTCTTGGTTGCCGGCGCTCCGCCGGTGCCGGCGCGGCCCTCGTAATGCCCAAACCCAAGAGTCAGCCGGTCGTTCAGCAACGGCGAGCGGACATGGCCGAACGTGTCTTTCCAGCGGTTGGGGTCCGAGTCAAAGCCGCTCCCACGCACGACGGAAACACTATAGTCAACCGACTTGACCTTTCCGAGGGCAAACACACCCTGTTCGCGGGGTGGAAACAACCGCGCAGCCGCGGGAAAGTCAATCATGTCGAGATAGAACGGCGACTCGGTATAGTCGCCGATAAACGGCAGCCAGCTTCGGCCGGCGCGAAGTTCGAGACCGTCGGTGGGATGAAAGGAAGCCCACAAGTCCATGGTCACTCTACGGGTGAAGTCGTACTGAAGGCGCGTGCTGGTCTTCGGTAGGAAGTACCCATCCGCCAAGATCCTTGACCGCCTGACGAAGAGTTGGCCACCCGGATCCGGGCGGTGCGTCAGGTGACCCTGGAAGCGGCCTTCGAACCGCCAGTCTTTCAATTGCGCCCGGCCGGTCGCTGCGAGGGCAACGAACCACAGAAGGAGAGAAACAGTCCGGCGGGCCGACGGCAAGGTACCTAGGATACCGGAGGGATACCGAAGCAACCAACGCGCCCCGCACGACCGAAAGCCGGTACGATGATTGGGAAACAGACTACGTCCTGAACAAGGAGCACCCACAGCTATGCCCGCAACTCGTCGAAGAATCTTGCAGGGAGCCGGCCTCGGCTCGTTGATCGGCCTGTGGCCCGGCCGCCTGGCAGCCTACGGCAAGAAGAAAGGCCGGGATGTATACCGCGAGCTGGGGCTGCGGCCGGTCATCAACTTCCAAGGAACCTACACGTCGATCGGCGCCTCCAAGCAGGCCCCCGAGTTGTTCGAGGCGCAGGCCCAGGCGGCGCGTGAGTTCGTCGTGCTCGAAGAGTTGCAGGATGCCATCGGCAGCCGGCTCTCGAAGCTGATCGGCACCGAAGACGCCATGGTCAGCACCGGCGCGGCCGGGGCGATTGCCATCGGCACCTACGCCTGCGTCGCCGGCGACGACCCGAACCACATCAGGCGGTTGCCCGACATCAGCGGGATGAAATCGGAAGTCATTATCCAAAAGGTGCACCGCAACGGCTACGACCACGCCGCCCGCAGTGCCGGAGTCAAGATCATCGAGGTGGAGGGCGCGGAACAACTCAAGAACGCCATCAATTCACAGTCCGCCATGGCCTACCACCTGGGCGGCACGCCGCGTGACCGCGAGTGGAAGAACGCCGTCGAGATTGACGACGTGTTGGCCATCACCAAGCCGGCGGGCGTGCCCGTGATGGTCGACGCGGCCAACATGCTCCCGCCGTGGAAGAACGTCGAAAAGCTGGCGGCGATCGGCACCGACCTGATCTGCATTAGCGGCGGCAAGCACATCAGCGCGCCACAATGCTCGGGCGTGCTGGCGGGTCGCAAGGACCTGATCCACGCCGCGTGGCTTAACTCCAACCCCCACTCCGACTCCAGCGGACGCGCCATGAAGGTCGGCCGTGAGGAGATGGTGGCGTTGTGGATGGCGGTGGAGAATTACTCCAAGCTCGACTTCGCGGCCATCGACCGCGAGTCGAACGCGCAGGCCGCCTGGCTCGAGAGTCGGCTAGGGAAGATCCGTGGCCTGCATCTAGGCCGCGCGCCCTTTGAGAGGACTCGCAAAGTCCATCGGGTCGTCGTCGAGTGGGATGAGGCGGAACTTGGCGTTACCACGAAGCAACTCAAGCAGCAACTGCTTGCAGGCGAGCCGCGCATCGCCGTCGCCGGCAACGGCGCGCAGGGGATTCAACTGACGGTCTTCATGAACGAGGCGGGTGACGAGAAGATCGTTGCCCGGCGGATCAAAGAGATCTTCAAAACGGCCGCCCGCGCATAGGTCGAGCCGGGGGGCGCGGCTTCCTACAGCGCGTCTTGGCGGGGCCGCAGGTTCTTGATGGGAATCGTAACCACGTTGCTGATGAAGAAGACTTGGGCGATCGTGAGCTGCGCCGCGGGATTGTCCTCTAGATTCTCGTTCAACCTCAAGTTGAGCTGATAGACGCCTACTTGCCCGGGCATCAGGCCGACGAACTGGACCTGTGCCGTGATCCGGGCTACCTGTGACGACACGAAGTCAAGGGCGTTGAGCGGAACGTTGAAAAGCGGCGAGTTGGGGATCGGCTGGCCTGACACGACTCCCTCCGAAATCGGCTGTGGCGCGGTCAGGCCCAGCCCGGTGCCGAAAATAACGATCGTCTCCCCGGGAATAGCGGGGTTCTCCTCGGTGATCAGCGAAAAGAAGTCGTTGCCACAGCAGAGAGTCGGCTGACGGGTGGTCGTATTGATCTGCGCGATGTCGGAGGATGATGCCGAAAATGTGATCTTGTTCCCATCGCGCCCGTCCTCACGCGCCGTCAGGATGACCACCGGAGGGGCCTGCCCGCCGCGCAGAAAGCCGAACGGCTCGTCGTTGTCGTCCAGGTCCGGCACCACGATCAGCGTGGACCCTTCGTTGACTGAAGTCGTGAACGGAATGTCGTTGCCGGTTTCATCGAGCGACCGGGCCACCACTTGCATCTGCGGTGCGTTGAGATCAAAACCATCGAGTCGGCGCGCCGTTACTTCCGGATCGCCCAGTCCCGCGTTGATTTCGTCGACCATCTTGTTGCGGATCGAGATAACGGTGTCGTTCTCCTGCACGGTGACCTGATAGGGGCGGCCGCGGATCGTAAACGTGACAACGTCGCCGGCTTGAATCTCGCCGCTAATGATGATCGTCGTCCGCGCCGAAAAGAAGCCTTCGGTTCCGGCGGAGGCCGTCACCTCGGGATCGCCGTCACCGGCGTTGATAACAGCGACGAGCCCGTCGCGAACGGTGTCGGCAGTGTCGCCGTCTGCGGTTACATAGACGTAGGCCCGCCCATTGATCGTGACGGTCACCTCCGTCCCGGCCACAGCCGCCGAGCCGGCCCCCCCCCCCGCCGCGGTGGTCGAGATGGCAACTCGACCCTGCGCGGGTCCCGCCCCGTGCACGGCGATGGCGCGGCGCGGCTCAACCCCGTCGAAGGCGAATAGACCCGGAGACGCCCGCGCTACCTCCGAGGCTCGCGCGCTCGACACCGTAACTGTCCCGTCGTCGTGACGCCGCCGGACGTAGATGCTGACGGTCGTACCCAAAGTCTCGAACGGCACCACGAAGTTGATTTGCTCCGGCGTGACCACGTACAGCGGCACCTGCATTCCGTTGACGTATACCCGCACGCCGCCGAGCTCCGTCGGCAACTGCGGGACGTTCGTCTCCGCTTCGAAAGTCTGCTCGGCGAAGCCGGTGCCGAAGATCGAGGCGAGCGTGCCGGCCGGCAACTCACGCGCGTCGTTGCCGCCCGTCAGGTTATTGCCCGAGCGCCGTATCGAGGCAAGAGACCCCTCTCCGGTGATCGACGTATCGATGGAGATGAAGTCTCCATCCGAGCCCGGTTGCTTCGCGAACAGACGGATCCCAAACTCGTCGTCACCGCCGTTGAACTCGGCGGCTTGGGCGCCTTTCGCCGCCTCCTCGTCGCCAACCTGGATCTCGAGCAACGAGCCATCCGAGACCGAAACCGCGTAGGGAATCCCGTTGCCCTGGCGGCCGATCTGTTTCGCGATGAGTTCCAACACGTCCAACGCTTCGACCCCGAGCTGGCGCTGGGCGAAGACATCGGGATCCTCGGCTCGGTTGATCACGAACAGCAGCCGGTCAACCATCACGAGCGGCTCGTCGCCGGGAAACGCTTCGGCCTCATACACACGGCCGGCCACTTCGAGCCTGACGAGGTCGCCGGCCGCCACCGATCCCCCGAATTGCACGGTGCCGGTCGCATGAACGCTGTTGCTCACAAACGGACTGCCGCTGACTGCCGCCTCGGCATCGTTGTTGATCATCTCCATCAGGCCATCGCGGACCTGGTCGGGGGTCGCGCCGTCTGCCGGCGTGGTGAACTTGTACTCCCGGCCGTCGATCGTGACCAAGTCCTCCGCGCCCTCGCTGCGGTCGCCGCCGAAGCTCACGAATCCATTCGACGAGACCGCGAAGGACGCGCCGTTGACCAAGCCGTCGCGCATGATCTGATCCTCACCCGGGGTGAAAACCAACACCCGGCGGGTGAACGGATCGGCCACGAAGAGGTTCGTCCCGTCATGGGCGAGCGAAGTGGGCGCACGTAGGCTTGCCGCCCCGTCTGACTCCTCGAGGGCCTGAAAGTCCGGCTGGCCCAGCACGGTGTCGGCGTTCGCGCCGTTCTCCAGTGGGATCTGGTTATAGATCAGGACGCGGTCGTTGCCGCCGTCCGCGACATAAAGCTTCTCCCCGTCCGAAAGCGCGAAGCGGGGAAAGCTCATGGTCGCCTCGCAGCGGCGCGGAAACGCGGGACCGCAGTCATCGTCGAAGAAGAAGTCGATCGCCCCGTCGCAGTCGTTGTCGACGCCGTCCGAGCAGAACAGTTCCGTGTCCTGTGTGGGCGTGCATTCGCCGTCCGGGGGTTCGATCGGCTCCGGCTCCGGAAGCGGGTCGCAGAGTTCCGTCGAGTTGTTTCCACCGGCCGTTGCGAAGTCGGGCTGACCGATCACGACGTCGGCGGGGAACGTGTTGCTCGTCGGGACGGTGAGGAAGATCAGCACCCGGCTGAAACCCAGGTCCGCGACGAACATCCGTCCGTTGTTGACCGTCACCGACACCGGGTCGAGCATTTGCGTCGGGCTGGGGATGACGTTGGATTGCGTGAGGTCGGGCTCGGGCCGCGTATCGAAATCGGGCTCACCCAGCACCAAGTCGGCGCCGGCCCCGTTGGTTGTGGGGATCGAGTTGTAGATCAGGACGCGCGAGTTTTGCGTGTCGGCGACAAACAGCCGCTCGCTGTCGATCCAAACACCCTGCGGGCCGCGCATGCCGGTTTGGCTGGTGGCCGGGAAGTTAGTCGTCAGGTCCGCCTGCCCGATCACGACATCCGGCGGCGTGCCGTTCGCGGCCGGGATGGTGTTCCAAATCAGGACGCGGTTGTTGTCCGTATCGGCCACCACCAGCCGGACGCCGTCGGAAGCGACGCCGCCCGGGTTCTGCATGCCGTCCATGAGCGCCGGGTCGAAGCTGTCGAAGTCCGTCTGGCCGAGCACGACTTCGGGGATGCCGACGCACACCGGGCACAGGTCGCCGTCGGCCTGGGGCAACTCCACATCCGGATCAGGCAGGAACCCCGACAGGTTGTTGTAGATCACCACGCGGTGATTCTTGGGCGTGGCGCCAAGCTTGTTGCCTTCCGCGACGAACAGGCGATTACCGCCGAGGCCGATGCCGGCGGCTGCGCCGATCGTCTCCTGACTCGAGACCGGTGCCTGGCGCGTGAAGTACGGCTGGCCGATCACGGCTCGCGCGGCCTGTCCGTTGACCCAAACCGGGTCCGCCGCCGCGGGGACGCCGAAAACCAATCCCAGCAGCAGCGCCAGCGCCAGCCGTGCGCCCGGCATGTTCTTTCGGTGTTGTTTCACAGTCATACGGAAGTCGTTACGCCTTGGCCCTCAAGCCCGCGATGCAAGCCCCTGTTGTCCGGCCGCGCAGTACCCCTGGATGCACTTGTCTGGATGTGTTCGGTCAGCAACGTTGACAGCTCTTGGCGGTATCTTTCGCGAGAGGCGCGGGTATGCGTGCGGAAACCAACTCCTACCAGAATACAAGTCCTGGATGGAATACGCTAGGAAGCGCTGGAAGGGTTCCTCAAATACGCATCGTCGCCACGCAGCCAGTCGTCTCGCACGGGCTGGAACAGGTCGAGCGCCACCGAGTCCTCCAGCGCTTCCACCCGATGGGGGCGTTGCGAGTCGATCTGCATCAACTCGCCGGCGCCGACGACCTTCTCTTTGCCGTCGAAGTCGAAGCGCAGGCGGCCCTCCAGCACGTAGCTGACCTGCTCGTGCTCATGGTGGTGCCGTCCGACAACCGACCCTTTTTTCAAATAGATGCGGGCGATGGTCATGCGATCGGCATGCACCACCTGCCGCGCGATCTCCGGCGTCATCTGCTCGCGCTCGATCTCGTCCCAACGATGAATCTTCATGGCCCCCGCCCCCGCCGCTTCCGCGCGAATCACCCATTATAGCGGTCCATCGTGGTGAGTATCGGCCACGAGGTGATGACCGGCATAGCCGCGGGCAAGCCCTGATGGTGCCGCAAACCGAGCGAACGACGCGGCACCCTGGCAGGATCACAGGCCCCCGGAACCACGCGAGGACCTGATCGCCTGCGTCATCGCTCTACTGCTACCTTCGCCGGTATGGCCTCCCACAGATCAATCGGCTCCTTAGTCCTCAACGATGTCGGGCTTGAGCTTGCCGATGATCGCGAGCAGCTCCTCCTTCTCCTTGGCAGGCACCTTGAATTTGTCCAGGGTATCCACCAGGTGGTTTACAACGACGTTGAAGTCTTCTTCCGTGATCCCCAGCCCCGCGTGAACGGTTTTGGCGTTTCGGCTGATGATCTTGCAGGGCCCACCGGTGACGTTGCAGACCAGATTGGTGTTCTTCTGGATGAACGACTTCCGGGTGTCCGTACCCATACCCTTGAAAAAAGACCCAACCTCCGGATCGATGAAGAGTTTCTCGGCGAAGTCGTTCACGACCGCTGAGATCGCTTCGTACCCGCCGAGCCTCTCGTAGAGCGACTTCATGTTGCCCTCAGCTTTTGTTAAAACCGGTACCGAGAGCAGCAGGCAAAGCGCCGTCACGGTCGCGCCGAAAGAAGCAAAGTTTCTTGAGTTGTTTCGAATAGTGTGCATGGTTTTCTCCTTGTCTAAGATTTATTCTTGTCGTTTTTGATTTCTCATCTTTTGCCGGCACGATTGCACATAT
The DNA here is from genome assembly GCA_965261065.1 of Bryobacterales bacterium. GTDB lineage: Bacteria > Acidobacteriota > Terriglobia > Bryobacterales > UBA6623 > JAKZVK01. Next base: position 3,677,009 of record OZ253444.1, read on the forward strand.
GCGCCGGCCTCGCCGTCCTAATTCACGAGTGAACTGCACGTGAGCGTGCGCGCACGAATCGGCAGCGTGATCGTAAACGTCGTACCCTTGCCGATTTTGCTTGCGACGGTGATGTCACCGTTGTATCTGTGAACAATGGTGTAGACGCTAGCAAGCCCCATGGCGACACCCACACGTGAGTCTTTCGTAGTGAAAGTGAAGTCAAAGAGCGTTTCCAACTTTTCTTTGGGGATACCGCTGCCGGTGTCAGAGATTCGGATGCGGGCGCAGTCCTTGTATCCGCCGCTTTCCACCGTGATCTTTCCCTGGCCCCGAATCGCTTGCACGGCATTGGTCAGAAGGGTCATCAACACCTGGTTGATCGCGGCAGGACCACAAGGAACAACCGGACCGTCGCCGAGCTTCTTTGCGATGGTGATTCCCTCACGCATCTGGTGAGAAATCAGGTCCAACGTGCTTTCGACACAGTCACGAATATTTGCCGAATCCTGCGGTGATTCCTCGACGGTGAATCTCTTGAGACCACTGACGATCGTCGCGATTCTCAAGCTGGCCTCAGAGACAATGCGATTATTGTCCTGGGCGATGTCTACGGACCGCTGAAAACCGCGATCCGCACGCACCTCGTCCAGCGTCTGGTTCTCCTCGATGGCTTCTACGATTCTGTTGACGCAGCGTTCGAGGTTGCAGACGCTGCTCTTGACCACGCCGATGGGTGTGTTCAACTCATGGGCGATGCCGGCTGTGAGTTGGCCCAGAGCAGCCATCCTTTCGGCCTCCGCCCGCCTACGGTCAAGTTCCGCCGCCGCTCGGGCCGCGAAGATCTTTACCGCCGGAAGTTCACAGAAATTCTGAGGCAGTTCATCGACGTCCAGAATCGCGAGATGCCCGATGATTTGGCCCGATGCGTCACGCAAGGGCAATCCGCAGTAGCTCTCGGCCCCTACGCCGACGAGGTAACTGTCCGCGGGAAATAGCCTCTGAATGTCGCAAGGGTAAAACGGCGTCTTGCCGCCGACAACTGTCTTGCAAGGCGTGCCGTCAATCTCGTACTCAATGTTCTCTCTCAAGTGGTCGCGCATCCAGAACGCCAGCGTGCGGACCTTTGTCGTTGGCCGGTCGAGGCATTCGGCCACGAAGGCGTAACGAACGCCGAGAGCACTCGCCAGGCTCCGGACGAGGGAGGAGAAGAAGCCGTGACCCACCTGCGAAGTATTGCTTGGAGGATGTTTCCTTCCGCCTGGCCGCAGCCCTGGCTTTCCAAGTCGGCTACCCGGTCGGATAGCGACCCTAGCTCCTCGATGAGTTGGGCCTTGGTGCTGTGGGAGTAGTTCGATCGTCGTTCCGATGGCACTTCACGCCAGCTTCGGCCTTTCTGGGCTTGCAAGGTGCGGTGTGCGTTCATGGTTTCCTCCTTTTTGCCGGTTAGAACAGGGTCGTGCCCCGTCGCCGGGGTGATCAAGCTCCCGAAGTCTGAACGACTCGGGAGCCTGACCTTGTTCCGCGTTGTCCGGAGTCCGCAGCCCGGATTAGGCGGTGTAGTAACGCTCCGAAACGACTTTGCCGTCCTGCCACTGGCGGCGCAAGATCTCGTTCCAAACCATGGGACCGTCCGGACCCACCATGTCGAACGTCCACTCGGTAAGGGTGGCGTCTTCACCGACTCCTTGAGAGTGCAGCGTGGCGCCTTTGAACTCCTTCAGAGTGCTGAAGAATTCGGTCAAGTGGTCGTGGTGAGCCCGGCGTCCGACCAGAGGCTCCTTGTTTCCTTCTTGGAAGGTGCAGTCCTCGGCATAGAAGCGCTCCAGGGCTTCAAGAATCTGGCCCGCGCTGGTCATTTCATTCAGTTGGTCGTCAACTTGCTTTAGGTTATTCACTGTGTTTTCTCCTGTGCTGGGTATCCACTTGACTCAGGTGACCCCAAGATGTAGTGTAGGGCCTGGTGGAGGATTACCCGCGCGACCAACTCGAATTCGAGTCTCGCTTTGCGAGCGAGGAGGCTTGCCGCGACTATCTGTTCGCCTTGCGCTGGCCAGAGGGTTTCCGCTGTCCAAGGTGTGGGCATGAGCGCGCTTGGCCGGTGCGCAAAGTGTGGTTCGAATGCGCTCGCTGCGGGCGGCAAACCTCCGTCACCGCCGGCACGATCTTTCAAGACACACGCAAGCCGCTGCGGCTGTGGTTCCGGGCGATGTGGACCATCACCACGCAGAAGAATGGGGCCAGCGCCCTGGGTCTACAGCGCGTTCTGGGACTGGGCAGTTACCAAACCGCCTGGCCTTGGATGCACAAGCTGAGGCGAGCGATGGTGCGCCCGGGGCGGGAGCGATTGACGGGCCTCGTCGAGGTCGATGAGACCTACTGGGGCGCTGAAGAAGAAGGGGTAATCGGCCGGCAGACCGAGCGTAAAGCGTTGATTGCAGTCGCCGCGGAAGAGAGAGGCACCGGGCTGGGGCGCATCCGCATGCAGCGCGTTCAGAACGCCTCGGCGGCCAGTTTGATGCCCTTCGTCGAGGAGTCGGTCGAGCCGGGCAGCGTGGTTGTTACCGACAACTGGTCGGGCTACGATCCGCTCAAGAAGAAGGACTACCAGCGTCGTATCATCTCGATTAACAACCGCCGCGAGCAGGCCTCGCAGCTACTGCCGAGGGTGCACTTGGCGATCTCGCTACTCAAGCGCTGGATGCTGGGCACGCATCAGGGGGCGGTCAGCCACGAGCATCTGGACTACTATCTCGACGAGTTCGTGTTCCGCTTCAATCGGCGCAGATCACGCAGTCGGGGCAAGCTCTTCTACCGCCTTGTGCAGCAGGCCATGGCGGTGGAGCCGACGCCGTACCGCTCGATCGTCGCCGATTGGGACGCTAAGACGCTGTGAGCCCAACTACAAGATGTTGGGGTCACCTGAGTCAAGTGGATACCCGGCTCTCCTGTTTGGTTTGTGGTGTTGGTTGCCGGTGATGTCGCCGACGTTTCACGGATAGCCCGTAAGCCCAGTTGGCCATGTCGGCCGGCGGGGTAGCGGTTTGGGCGACCGTCGCTCTTAGAGCCGCGGATCGACGGACAGGCCTCCATGGAGACCCTCGCGTTGTCCGCGGCAGGAATAGGCACGATCATTGCTGCTTGACCTTGCCCGCTCGCAGCACCGGGCAGTACTGCGTGAACACCGGGTCGCCCGCAGCCAACGCGTGGCGGCAGGCGGCACAGGCGGCGATTGCCTGAGCCCTGACGTTTTTCGCCAAAAGGTAAGGCCGGCAGGCCGGCCCGTGAGCGGCCGCGTGCAATCGTCGAAATCTTCCGAAGTCTCACTGATATCCGCTCCTTGTTGTGCTCCCGGCCGTATGTCCGTTGGGGTAAACAATGACACGGCCGGACGAGAGAGTGCATGGAGAGCGGCTTATCTGGGGCTGAAGCGTAAGTTACTACCTAACCGGCTGAAAGAGCGGCACTTATGCTACCGTCTAGCCGCCAGATTCCCTTTTCTCTAGAGGAACCGGCTTGATGCTACACTCCAATGGCCGGGATTCCCAATGAGTGATCCTCATCAAGCTTTTGGGATGGTTCGCTTTGGTGTGTGCGAAGTGGACCTGCGTGCGGGCGAACTCCGCAAGCGCGGCCGCAAAGTCCGGCTCCAGGAAAAACCGTTTCAAATCCTCGCAGCGTTGCTGGAACGTCCTGGGGAAGTTGTCACACGCGAGGAACTCCACCGGCGGCTGTGGCCGCCTGATACGTTTGTTGACTTCGATGGGAGCCTGAACGCCGCCACGAACAAGCTCCGAGAAGCTCTCGGGGACTCAGCCGAGAATCCAAGGTTTGTCGAAACACTCCCGCGCAGAGGATACCGGTTCATCGGACCGGTCGAAAAGCCCGTTCAGGCGGCGGCAGCGGCGGCAGTTGGATCCGGGATCTCTGATGATCCGGCCCCTTCCACACAAGGCGGTGCGGCTCTCATCGAGGATGCTGCTCCGTTGGCGCACCCAGCGGAGGGCGTCGCGACGCTCAGCCGCAACCATCGATACCGGATGCCATTCTTGCTCGCGCTGTCCGCCGTTGGGGCCACAGTGGTCGCGAGCTACTTCCTGTTCCCTGGGTTCTGGGAGCCATCAGGCAGTCGAGCACTGCCCCCGCCTTCCGGCCGCATTATGCTCGGCGTGCTGCCGTTTGACAACTATACGGGAGATCCGGAACAGCAATACTTAGTGGGCGGCCTGACCGAAGAAGTGATCGCCCAACTCGGCCGACTAAACCCCGAACGCTTAGGGGTGATTGCTCGTACGTCGACGGCCGCTTTCGGGGCTAGTGCGCGACCGATTGCGCAGATGGGCCAGGAGCTCGGAATCGACTACGCGGTGGAAGGGAGCGTTCGACGCGAGAACGATCGTGTACGGATCACTGTGCAAGTCATTGACGTTCGCGACCGTACACACACTTGGGCCGAGAACTACGAGCAGCAGTTAAGCGGGATCCTAGAGCTTCAGACAGAGATTGCGGGCCTTATCACCCGTTCCCTGGCGCTCAAGCTTCTCGATGACGACGCACCGCAGGTGGGAGCGGCTGAGACCACCAATGAAGCCGCCTACGAGGCCTATCTCAAGGGACGCTACTTCCGTGAACAGATCACGGAGCGGGGATTCCGAAAAGGCATTGAACCAGGATTTCCATTTTGGCCCTGGCACGGCCACAGTATACACCCGCTCCGCTCCGAACAGCACGTCCTTTCACGCTGAACCCTGCACATCACCTCTGCTGGTAGTCGCCAGAGCTGGTTCGACCGCTCACAGTCGTTGATTGAGCGGCTTGAACGGCGCTCCGGCCGACACTGTTCCTTGCGAAACCTTTTGGAGCCAAAAGCTGTTGATCCTCACTCCGGCAATGCTACCCACTCGGCAGCGGCAGCGCCCAGATCTTGTGCAGCATGTCGCCGAACAGCCGCCGGTTCAGATGTCCCTCCGCCAATAAGAGCCAGTAATACCGCGCGTGCTTGACCAGCCGACCGCCGGTCTTCATCAACCTGTGTTGCAAGCTCGTCAGCGACCAACTCTTGATTCGCTGCGGAAGCCCCAGCCGCCGCCAAAGATTGCCCAGGTTGTAGGCCAGCACGCTCAGTTGCAACCGCACTTCGTTGGCCCGAAATCGATGGCACGACAATCGCGTCCAGTGCGTCGCCTGCTTGCCTTCCTTGATCCACTGTTCCGCCGTGCCGCGCTTGTTGTAGAAGCGCACCACCGAGCGGCTCGGCAAGCTCATGCTCGTCACGATGAATCCGACGCGCGGGAACAGCTCGCCCTGGTGATGCTCGACCTTAGCGACGATCCGCCTCGCCTGCGACCAACTCTCCGCCTGATAGCGAAAACTCTTGTAGCGCACCAAGGGCTTGCGGGAAGGCCTTCCCGGCGGGCGAAACAGGATGTCTTCGATCTCCAGCTCCAAGCTCTTGTTGGCCGGAATGCGAATGGCGTACTGTACTCCGCGTTCCTCCGAAGCCTCATAAACTTCCGGCTTCGCAAAGGCCGCATCGCCCCGGAAGGCGACCTGCTTGCCCGCAGCCTGTTGGCGCTCGATCTCCGGCAACAAGAGCTCATCCCAGTCCTCGGCGCTGTGCACGTTGCCTGGACGCAGCTTGGCAGCGAGGCAATCACCATGACCGTTGAACAAAAGCAACGGGTGGTAGCAGACCGACTCGAAGTGTCCGTTGTAGGCACTGCCTTCCTGTTGGCCATGGACCGGACTCTCGGTGGAGTCCAGGTCCAGAACGACCCGCTCGGCGTCGTCGAACGCTTCCGCTTGCCCGACCAGCTCTCGGTTCAGCGCCATCAGCCCCAGCAGGTTCTCTTCGCTCGCCAGCATCTCCGTCTCGAAGCCGTGCAGCGTCGAGGTCAAGGCCGCACCGCGATCCCAGATCTTCTGCGAACCGATCAGCCGAAACATCGGATCGATCGAAACCCGCTCGGCGTCGTTGAGGTCCTCGTAGCCGGCGAGTCGGCTGTAAACCGACTGCCGCAACAGATCAGCGAGCGTGAACTGCTTGTTTGTGCCTTGCCGGGAGTCGCTGAGATGCTCGTCAATCAGTTCTCCGAGACCGAGCCGTTCGTCCAGTTCGCGAACCAAAATCAGGCCACCGTCGGAAGTGACGTGCGATCCCTGGAAATCGACTTTGAGAAGTCCATTGAAACTTAGCTGGAATGGCTTGGTTTGTTTTTCACCCATTGGGTGTTGGCCTCCATGGCGTCCTCATCGGGCTCTAGCCCCTATGAATAAAGACGCTCAAGGCCGCTGGAAGGTCGGGATGTCAAACATCAAATTGAAAATGCGGGTTGAATACTTCGATAGGGCAATCGATGAGGACCCCGACTATGCCCGGGCCTATTCCGGATTAGCCGGCTGCTACTGTCTGCTGGGCGGACATGGAATGGAGCTCGAGCGCCCCAGCGACGTTCTACCACGGGCAAAGGAGGTGGCGCAGCGCGCGTTGGAACTCGACGACTCTCTCGCCGAGACCCACGGTGTGCTCGGCATGATCGCCCTAAAATTCGATTGGGACTTAGAGGAGGCGCAGCGACGATTCCGCCGAGCCACCGAGTTGAACCCCAGCTACGCGCAAGGCTTTTTGTGGTATTCGCTGTATTACGAAGTCACCGGACAAAGTAGACAGGCGATCGCACGGGCGGCGCGAGCGAGTGATTTGGACCCCCTGTCATTGGCGGCCAACGTCAACCTAGCCCAGCAGTACTATCGGGCCGGACGCTATGACGAGGCAGTGGAGCAGCTAGACAAGGCGCTCGAACTGAACCCAAACTTTTGGGCGGCCCATTGGGTGCTGGGCGACATCCAAGAGCGTAGGGGGTCTTACCAAGAGGCGATCGCGGCGTTGTCCAAAGCGGCGCTGTTTTCTGATAAGAACCCTGCCCCCTTGGGTTCACTGGGCTTCGTCTATGGTTTGGCGGGACAGCCAGGGCCGGCGCTGGAGGTCCTTACAGAGATCGCGAAGCTGGCAGAGGAAAGGTACGTCTCGCCCTTCAACATGGCGATCGTTCATCTCGGCCTGGGTGACAAAGACAAGGCCCTTGAACGCCTCGAAGAAGGTTATCGCCAGCGTTCACGGTCGATGATCTGGCTCAAAGTGGATGCCAGGCTCCGACCACTGAACGACGATCCCCGGTTTCAGAACTTACTGGAGCGACTGGGCTTTAGTTCATAACCTTTGAAAGCCGCGTCGAGTGATTTCGCACAGCCTGCCAACGCTTCGAGGAACGCGCATATCTGAAGCATCTGAGGCGCCTTGAGCAAAGCTTTTCAGCGGACGGCTACACTCGATCCACTTGGGAGCACACCGGATGAACGACGATCGCCGCCGATTACTTACCCTCACCGGAAGCACTCTTCTCGCCGGTTCGACCGCCATGTCGCTGGAAGGAAATCCAGTGTCCGCCACATCGAAAAACAGTTGGAAGGTCGCGCTGACGCTCGACGCCAAGCGTGAGCCCATCTCCGGCAGCGCCGACGATCTCGCCGCCGCCATCCGGCGCGGCGCCGACCTGCGCATCTACACCGAGTTCCGCCACAACGAACACATCGACACCAAATCCGACAATCCCGAACTCATCCAGGAGGTTGTCGATTTCCGCGTCACCTATCTATTGGACGACCGCTGGTCGGCCGGCATCATGAGCCTCCGCCAACCCGTCGACCTGCCTAACGGCTTCGGCCCGCGCCCGTCGATGTCGTTCTTCCTCTACAACCAGAACGGCCAACAAGCCATCGCGCGACCGCACCTCGACGGCGTCCCGCCCACCGGTGAGCCCGGCCCCTCGGCTGTGGCCGGCCACAGCGAGATGCCCAAGTATCACCAGCACGACAGTTGGGACGCCGCCACCAACGCCCCGAGCAGCAACTTCATCTACGACTTCAACACCTACCGCTTCTGCGTCTCCGACGACTGGGAGGAGGTCCTCAGCCACACCGCCGATGGAGAGGTGGTTTCCGGTTCCGTCGACGCCCTGGCCGAGCAATTCGCCCGCGGCCGCGAGTTCAAGGTGGGTATCCGAGGCCTCTGTGCCGACCTGGCCGACGACCCCAACGCCCAGCCCGCCGACGATCCAGCCACTGGGCCGGACCACGAGGTCTTCGTACACACCGGCCCCGGTTACTACTACACCGAGCGCAAGCTGTTCATCGCCGAGACCCATCCGTTGGTGCGCGTACGCCCGGCGATTCCCTTGGCGTACGGCAGCGGTGGCTGGGATTTCGGCTGGCTGATCCCGCGCACGGACGGCTTCGTCGCCCGCTCGCTCGTCGACCCCTACACCCTCAAGTTCCACAAGAGCGACGGCCGCTACGCCATACGCTGGTTCGTCCGATAGCCCTCCATGCGGGAAGGGAAGAAAGCAATTAGTCGCCTCTTCGTGGGCATTCTGCTCATAGCAGGCTGCACCGGCCCACCCGACCCCTCGACGCCCACGCTGGCAATCCGCAACACAAACGTCTTCGATACCCACTCCGGCAGTTTCATCTCCGGCCAGACAGTCCTGATCCTCGGCGACCGCATCGTCAGCGTTGATCCGGCCGAAGAAGTCGAGTTGTCACCCGCAACCGAAGTCCTCGATGGGGAAGGCAAGTTCCTGATCCCGGGCCTCATCGACGCGCACGTTCATCTGACCCACGTGTTCTACCAAGCGGGCATCACGGCGGACGAGATTCTGCCGTACTTCCTCGCCAACGGCGTCACCACCGTCCGCAGCACCGGCGACAATGTCGTGGCGCAGAGCTTGCTCCGGCGCTGGGCCGACGAGCATCCCGGCCTAATCGCCGCGCCTGTTTCTCGGAAGCTGGCTGATCGGCAACGCCCCGCCCATTCACAAGGACATCGGCTGGAGCCTCACCTCGCCCGACGACGTGCCGGCGTTCGTCAGCCATATGTCCAAATGGGGCGTGACGACGCTCAAGATCTACGCCAACTGCCTGCCCGAGGTGGCCCGCAAAGTGATCGAAGAGGGCCGCAAGCAGGGGCTCGTCGTCACCGGACATCTGCGCAGCTATCCGGTCGACGACGCGATTGCGCATGGCATCGACAGCCTGGAGCACATCGAGTCCGTCTCCGACTTCCTTCGCGCCGACCCGAAAGACCGTCACAGTCTCGACCTCGAGAGCGACAAGGCGCAACAACTGGTCCGGACGATCGCCGACAGCGGCGTCTTCGTTGACCCCACGCTGAGCGTGTTTTGGGGGACGCTGTTTTTCGTCGATGTCGACGAGGTTGTGAATCACCCCGACAATCTCAAAATGCCGCGCCCGCTGCAAGATTTCTGGGCGGTTGACCGCAAGAGGCGGCTGGCGGGCTACGCCGCGGGCCCACTCGAGACGAGGAGGGCCACGTTTCGGAAATACCAAGACTTGGTCGGGATGCTTCACGAGGCCGGTGCCAGGATACTGGTGGGTACCGACGCCCCGGAGCCGCAAGTGCCGCCGGGCTACTCTTTGCACCAGGAGATGGAATTCCTGGTGGAGTCCGGCATGTCCCCGGCCGCCGTGCTGCAGGCGGCGACGCGCGTCAATGCGGCTGTGTTGCGCGAAGAGAACGATCTGGGAAGCATCGAACCCGGCAAGTGCGCGGACCTGGTATTGCTGCGCGCGAATCCCCTCGAGGACATTCGCAACACTCGGCAGATCGAGCGCGTGATCAACCGAGGCACGGCCCTGCTGCCGTCGGAGATCCTCGAGCGACGATCGTCAAGAACCGAGCCGTGACCGTCAGAGAGCGGTCCGGCACGAACCCTGACGTTACCACGGCGTTTTCTGGATCAGAACAACTCAGCTCCTACGAAGAATCTGTGAGCCGACTCGAATGGCGGTTGGACGGCGGTTGAGGGCCTAAAAGCCGGGCCCGAGCCGAAGCAGCGGCGACCGGCACCTGATCTGGTGGCGGCCTGCGCCGGTTGGTCGGCCTTTTGGCAAGGTTTGGCAAGGTTTTCGGCGATCTCGACAAGGTTGTCATTCATGGGCTGTCAAGTTCCCCCCTCTCCAGTCTCAGGGTAACGCACCGGTCTTTGGTAATCGGTCATTTTCGCCGTAAGTTATTGATTCCGTGGGATGAAGGTTCTGAGACTGGGTTCCGATGATGGAGGATGCTGCACAGCGGAATCGTTGTGTGACGCTGGTCCACGTCGAGCAGCGCCGCGAGGTCGCCTGGCCAAGCCGAGTTCGGGCTTTACGGACGGGCCGCACAAGAACCCCGGCTTGGTCTCCTACACGCAGAGCGAACTCGACAAGGTGCAACGCCTCGAGATCAGCCAGGCGGACAAGGACAGAATTCTCGGCGGCAACATCGCAAAGCTGCTCAACCTGTGAGCAGGCGCCGGGGGCCGTTCCCACCGCTTTCCACTACCGAACCGCAATCGTAACCGAGCGGCTGACGCCGTCGCCGACTTGGATAACCAGAGTCACTGCGTCGCCGAGTGTGACTCCCTCGGGAACCAATACATTGATTTGGTAGAGGCCGGCAAAACCGGGCGCAAGGCCGGCGAAGAATACTTGGGCCGCAAGCCCTCCAATGGTTACGGTGACTTCACCCGCGGCGAACGCCAGCGGCGAGACCGGGGCCGCGGTTCCGGACGTGACCTCCGGAGTGACCGGTCCAAGACCGGCGGCGAAGATCACGATGATGCCTCCTGGGGCAACCGGGTTGTCCACCGTCACAAGGAGGCCTCCGAGGTCCACGACAATCCCTTCCCAATTGGCGAAAGCAAAGACATCGGGTTGCGCGACGGCGAACTCGATGCGACTCGGGTGACTGATCGTACCCCCGCGCCGGATGATCATCTGCTGCGACGTGTTGGCTGGGAGTTCGTAGGGAACCAGGGCGTTGACCTGTCGAGCGGAGACGAAGAGCAACGGCAAGACCCGTCCCGCAATCTGTATGCTCGTACCGCCAAGCTCGAGCGGCAACGGCAACGCGGGAGCCGCGGCTTCGTCCAGCGACAAGTCGGATCCGAAGATCGTCACCAGAGTGCCAGGCGAAAGCGGGAGGTCGGGGTCGAAGCTGGCCGAACTGACAATCGCGCCGTCGGGGACGTGCGGGGGCGCGGCATCATTCACGGCAATCGAGCCGGTCAGCTCCCTGCTTCCTTTCAGACCGGCCAGGGACTCCATATCCACCGTCACCGTGACCGCGCCGGCTGCGTCGGAGGCGGGCGTCCAACTGTTCTCCCAATGCCCATCGCCTAAGGGGACAAGGGCCACCGAGGCGCCGACCGTAAACGAGGCCACGACCGCACCCTTGCTGATGGCGCCGCCACAGTCGTCAGCGACCTCGACGGCCACCGTACTGGGCCAAGCGGCGGGAGCCGTAAAGCCCTGCCCGAGGCTCGTGAAGTTCCCCAGCAACCGAGTCGGCGCGCAGCCCCCCTGCCCCTTCGTGCCCCCCATCGACTGGGAGAGAGGGCTCGACTCGGAGAGAGGGCCGGCCGGGGACGGAGTCACCAGCAGTAACAGCTCGGCTGAGCGAACGACACCGTTCGAAAACGCCAGCTCAAGGGCAGCGCGATACTCCCCCGGAGCCAGAGTACCCGGGTTCGCGTCCACACTCACAGCCGCGGTTGCAGCGGGCGCAATGGTTCCCGCGGCCGGTGCGTGGCCGAAGGGATCGGCACCCGCTTCAGGGATGCGGACGCTGGTAAACGTGATGGGTGCCGCGGAGACATTGGCGATCTCAATCTCTTCGGCCGGCGCAGGCTCGCCGCCTTGCGGCGCAACAAAGAAGAGCCCCAGAGGCTCGACAACCGGACCCGCCTGTGCCGCGCCCGGCTCGAATATATTCAGAACAACCGTGACGACCTGAGGAGAGTTTGCGGTGTTTTCCGCTCCCACCTGGACTTGCCCGTAGTACTGCCCCGCGGCCAGGCCCACCGTGTCGACCGCGGCCACGACCTCAGGGAGAGGATCGCCCGCCGTGCTCGTACCGTTCGCCGGCGAGGCGCTCAGCCAGTTGATTCCGCCCGCCGAGCCCGAGACGGTCGAAGAGGCCACCGTCCAGGGGAGATCTCCGACCCCTAGGTTGCCCACCGAGAACGTCTGCTCCGGTGGATTGCCGGATCCAGCTACACCCGTAAAGAGCAAACCGGTTTGAGAAAGCTGGAACAACGTCGGCGTTGGGTTCACCGTGACGATCACTGGAAGCGAAGTGGCTGGAAAATCCAGCCCTTTGGTCGGGCCATTAGCCGGAGAGTAGTCCACTTGGCCGATGTGCACGCCGATGGGCAATTCCTCGGGGTCGATGGTCACCGTTGTGCCGGCAGGGGCGCCCACGTCCGCGGTGGCGGTCTGCTGCGAGACGCTGAGCCAGTCAACCCCCGAGGTCGTCGAGGCGCTTGCCTCTATCTCCACCGGGCCGTCTTCGACCGAAGCGGTAACCGTCCGGGTCACGACGACGGCGTTCGGCGTCAGATCGATCGACAGCTTCGAAGGGCTCAACAGAATCAGCCCAAGAATCGACAACGGTACGGCTTGAGACGCGGCTTGGCCGGAGTTGTCGGCGACCTCGAGAGTCACAAAGAAGTTGCCACCCTCGCCGGGAACACCGCCGATTGAGCCGGCCGGGTTGAGCACCAAACCCTGATGCAACGTACCGCCCGTGATTGACCACGCGTAGGGAGGAACGCCACCCGCGGCGTCGAGTTCGGCCCCGTATGTCGATCCCACACGACCGTTTGGCAAGGCAGAGGTGAGGTTCAAAAGAGGCAGCGTGGCAGAGTCCGAGAGAGCGCCCCCCGGGCTCTCCACCGTGATCGAGCCGTTCGGGTTACTCATTAACAAGCTCTTCGGAATGAAAGTTCTCAGAGAGTTCGGGCTAAGAAAGGTTGTGCTGACCGGCTGACCCGCGAATCGCACGATCGAGCCTGGCACGAAGTCGGTACCCGAGATGGAGACGGTGACCCCGTCCTCGGACGTCGACTCCGTGACGACGCTGACCTCGTTCACCGCGGGCGCGACGATGAAGAAGTCGGCGCCTGGTGATATCGCTTGCGGCGAGTTTCTTACCGTGATGGCGGCTTGTCCGGACGTCGCGATCAAGCTCATCGGCACCTGGGCGACCAGAGACCCGCCGCCATCAGGAGAAAAGTTCGCGGAGAGGGTCTGGTTGTTCCAGAAGGCACTCGAGGTGTCGAGCAGGCAGTTTCCGAAGATGTCCATGTCAAACGGCGGTCCGCCGGCAGCCGCCGAAGACGGTCGTAGCAGACCGATACTGGGTCCGTTGATCCTGAAGTTACGGCCGACGGTTTCGCCTCCTCCGGGACTGACGACCCGTACCGCCCTGTCACCGGGAGCGGCGAGCAGCGGAGCGGGGATCAGAGCCGTTAGCGTCGAAGTGTCGACAAAGTTCGTTGGCTGCGCAACGCCATCCCAACTGATTTGCGAACCGGCGAGAAAGTCCGATCCACCAACGGCGAGCAAGAAACTCACGTCACCAGCACAAGCGGTGGACGGGTCGAGACCGGAGATAGAGGACAGATCTTCAAACAACTGGATGGAGCCGCTGTCAGCGATCCGAGCGTTGTTGGTTTCGTCGGACTCGCTTACCGCGCCCAGGTGGTCGGCAATCGCACCCAGAAAATACGGGCCGGGCACGAGCCCTAAAGGAACGACGATCGAGGGAGTGCAGGTCTCGCTAGCGCCCGGTGCCAACCCAGTAGAGTTGCAGGCGGTGGCGCTGGGCGTGTCAGCGGTGGTGATGGTGGCGTCAGTCGAGAAGTAGAAGCCGAGTTGGTACGGGCCCGCAACACCCGTGGACTGGTTTTGTACCGTAGCCGAGACTTCCATTAGCCCGCCCACGAAACCCACCGCCGGGCCGGTCAGCGCACTGACCAGGAGGTCCGGAGGGCTGACAAAAAACCGTGGCGCCGGTGCATCAAACGACGCCACGCCAACGTTGCTTATGGGTGCCAGGAACGCCGCGACAATGAGCTTGGTCTGTGGAGAGCCGGGGGCGCACAAGAAGGTCGCATCCACGGTGATTTGCTGTGGCACGAGCGGGTCTCCGGCCACAAGCTCATACACTGCGAATGCCTCGCCCACAACCACCGGTACATCGGACAACCCTGGGTCATCGAGCAGGGTACCTCCCTTGCCGTTCGCATCCGCGCCCGCAACCCGTTGCAGACACAGCGGGGCGCCGGGCGTGCAGACAGTCACCGGCCCCGTCTCATCGAGCAAATTCGGCATCGTGAGGGTCACACCAGGGGGAACGTCCGCGAACCCGATCCGGAAGCGGGTGCCTTGACTTGCGCCCCCGCCGGTTGCCCCCACAGGTGGGGGGGGGGGCGCTACCGGAGAGTTTGCTGTCAAAAGCGGGTAGCCGTTCTCCGTTGCGTTGTCTCCGTTCGCGAAACCCGGAGAACCGAGCACCTTGAAGGCGGCATCGAATCCCTCCGCAAGAGTCACGGACACGACGTTGGTTCCGACCGTACACTGAAATACGCCGTCGCCCACTACGCTCGTAAGAAGACCCTGGAGAATGATGCCCAGCGCTCCTTGGTTGTTCTGCACCGAAACCGACGCAAACGTCGTCACGCTCAAGGTCGCAATGATGGTCCCGCCGGCCCCCAGCGCCGCCGCGTTGCCCCGTACGTTGGTGAACCGCAACGTCGTCGTCAGGTCAAAGCACGAGTCCAAGCTCACCTGGTTGAAGAAGTCGTCGCAGATCGGAATCCCGTTGCCGTCCAGCGTCGGCAGGGTGCCCAGGTCATTCGGCGCGCCCGGCACCGGGAACGGGTCCCCAGCCATACCGAGGATAAACCCACAGCCATCGTCGGGCAACAGCGACCCGACCTGTGGGTTCCAAGCGTTGTTCTCGTTGACGACGACCAGCGCATCGCCCCCGCCCCCGGCCAACATGTTGGTCACAGCCGTGTTCAGCGTCAGGTTGACGTTCATCAACACGTACTGCGTAATGTTATTCGGCGTGAAGGGGTTGAACACGCCATCGTTGGTACAGTCGAGCCGCGAGTCAGCGGTGCGGGCGGCGAGGTTCTCCGCCCGCAACAGGTTCGGAACGAACGTGGTGACACACGTGAGCCGTCCCAGCGGCTGCACCGGAAATTGGGCGTGCTGGGTATCCACTTGACTCAGGTGACCCCAAGATGTAGTGTAGGGCCTGGTGGAGGATTACCCGCGCGACCAACTCGAATTCGAGTCTCGCTTTGCGAGCGAGGAGGCTTGCCGCGACTATCTGTTCGCCTTGCGCTGGCCAGAGGGTTTCCGCTGTCCAAGGTGTGGGCATGAGCGCGCTTGGCCGGTGCGCAAAGTGTGGTTCGAATGCGCTCGCTGCGGGCGGCAAACCTCCGTCACCGCCGGCACGATCTTTCAAGACACACGCAAGCCGCTGCGGCTGTGGTTCCGGGCGATGTGGACCATCACCACGCAGAAGAATGGGGCCAGCGCCCTGGGTCTACAGCGGTTCTGGGACTGGGCAGTTACCAAACCGCCTGGCCTTGGATGCACAAGCTGAGGCGAGCGATGGTGCGCCCGGGGCGGGAGCGATTGACGGGCCTCGTCGAGGTCGATGAGACCTACTGGGGCACTGAAGAAGAAGGGGTAATCGGCCGGCAGACCGAGCGTAAAGCGTTGATTGCAGTCGCCGCGGAAGAGAGAGGCACCGGGCTGGGGCGCATCCGCATGCAGCGCGTTCAGAACGCCTCGGCGGCCAGTTTGATGCCCTTCGTCGAGGAGTCGGTCGAGCCGGGCAGCGTGGTTGTTACCGACAACTGGTCGGGCTACGATCCGCTCAAGAAGAAGGACTACCAGCGTCGTATCATCTCGATTAACAACCGCCGCGAGCAGGCCTCGCAGCTACTGCCGAGGGTGCACTTGGCGATCTCGCTACTCAAGCGCTGGATGCTGGGCACGCATCAGGGGGCGGTCAGCCACGAGCATCTGGACTACTATCTCGACGAGTTCGTGTTCCGCTTCAATCGGCGCAGATCACGCAGTCGGGGCAAGCTCTTCTACCGCCTTGTGCAGCAGGCCATGGCGGTGGAGCCGACGCCGTACCGCTCGATCGTCGCCGATTGGGACGCTAAGACGCTGTGAGCCCAACTACAAGATGTTGGGGTCACCTGAGTCAAGTGGATACCCGGCTTGGGCGTTTGCCACGCTCACGTTCGACAGCGCCAGCAACACCACCGCCAGCATCAACGTAGCTCGCCGCGGACAGATCATGGCAACGACCCGACCCAATCGAAGCTCCAGAGCTTTGTGCAGCATGTCGATCCAGCCCTACTGGCCCTTCTGGAGGGTGGCATTGTCGATGTGGGCGTAGCTGATGAAGACGTCGTAGTCGAACGGCACTAGGGATACCTCTGAGTCGTGCGCGGATCCGATCAGCCTCTCGTCGCACCCATCATCGCATTATTAATAAGCGAATTGGCTCAATCAAATCGAAAAGACGCGAAAGGCCAAGAAAGACGAGGGTCAGTCACCGCACTCAGCCCTTCCCCAACCCGGTCACGGATTGTCGCGATGGATTTTTTCCTCAATTCTTTCAATCACTTACCTCTCCAAGTACCCGCCGGCGCCACGAGCGGTTTGTATACTTGGGGCGAGTAGAGATTAGCTGTGATTCGCAAGGGGTACGAGATCGCCTTCCAATGGCCGCGCGGGTGATATCATACGGGGGGAACGGCGCAGCCGCCCGCCCGCGCTGGGATCTCGCACGGAACGTTCCGCCGAACAGGGACGGCCGAGGCGAGCAGAGACGGTGGTGGCTGGAGGACAAAGCTATGGGTACATACGATCGCCTGCTGCTGGGCAACACCCGACGCCACTTCTTTCAGAAGTGCTTCGTGGGGCTGGGACCGGCGGCGCTGGCCTCCCTGATGGGGCAGAGCCCTGCCGCGGCAGCCAACCGGCCCGAAGTCAGCAACCCGTTGGGCCCGAAAGATCCGCATTTCCCGCCGAAGATCAAGAGCGTCATCTATCTGTTCATGGCCGGCGGGCCGAGCCAGTTCGAGCTGTTCGACTTCAAGCCCGAGCTGCAGCGTTACAGCGGCAAACCGATTCCGCAGTCGTTCCTCGAAGGCAAGCGGTTCGCCTTCATGGAGCGTTTCCAGAAGGAGCCGCCTAAGGTCTTGGGCACGCGGCGCGAGTTCAAGCGCTACGGGCAGGCGGGGCGGTACGTGTCCGAGTGCCTGCCCCACACGGCGCAGGTGGTGGATGATCTGGCGTTCGTCTCCACCGTCCAGGCGGAGAATTTTAACCACGCCCCGGCGAAAATCTTCGTCAACACCGGCTCTCCGCGCTTTGGGCGGCCCAGCATGGGCGCGTGGGTGACCTACGGGCTGGGCAGCGAGTCCGAGGAGTTACCGGGTTTCGTGGTGTTGCAGTCGGGTCCGCGCGGTCCGCGGGGCGGGGCGTTGAACTGGGGTAGCGGGTTCCTGCCGACAACGCATCAGGGCGTGCCGTTCCAGGGCGGCGGCGACCCGATTCTCAACCTGTCGAACCCACGCGGCATCAGCGCCCAGCGGCAGAAGCAAACGCTCGACACGATTCGCGATCTCAACATGGCGCACCTCGAAGACACGGGCGACGCCGAGATCGCCACGCGCATCTCGTCGTACGAGATGGCCTACCGCATGCAGACCAGCGGGCCGGAGCTGATCGACTTTGCCAAGGAGAGCCCGCGGACGCTCGAGATGTACGGTGTGGAGCCAGGCGCCAACTCGTTCGGGAACAACTGCCTGCTGGCGCGCAGACTGGTCGAGCGGGGCGTGCGCTTCGTGCAGCTCTATCACACCGACTGGGACGGTCATGGGTCGGGTGGCATCGACCTGGCCGAGGGACTCGATCGAGTGACCAAGGAGACCGACCAAGGCTGCGCCGCGCTCATCAAGGACCTCAAGCAGCGGGGCCTACTCGATGAGACACTGGTCGTTTGGGGCGGTGAGTTCGGCCGCACGCCGATGGGCGAGTTGCGAGAGACGATTGGGCGCAATCACCACATTGAAGCCTTCACCATGTGGTTCGCCGGCGGCGGGATCAAGCCCGGGCAAACGATCGGCGAGACCGACGACTTCGGCTTCAACGCTGTTGATGACGTGGTGCCGGTCCACGATGTGCAGGCCACGATTCTGCACCTGCTCGGCTTGGACCACGAGAAGCTTACCTACAAGTTCCAGGGCCGCGACTTCCGCCTGACGGACGTGGGCGGCCATGTGATTGACAAGCTGCTGGCGTAGCGGGTGCCGCCACGAACAAGTCGCTATCGCCTTGCCGGGCGCGGCACGCGACGCCCCTACGTTTCGCGGCCGGGGGCCGGGCCCGCACCGCGGCGGTTGTTGCTTCAGGGGAATCGCTCCCCTTATGATATGCTTCTAGCGGCTCAGCGCCCGGGCGATCTGTCCATCCTTCATCCGGCATCCCTCATCCGGCGCAACTCATTCCTAGTTTTCTAGAATCTGCGATACGCCGCTAGCGAAAATCTATTATGGTTTCGATGCTGAAAAAACCAAGTGTCGCGCTGTGCGCGGTCCTTCTCGTGTCCGGGTTGATTTCATGTGCCACCGAAGACCCTGCCGAAGAGGTTCTTGCAGGGCTGCTCGACCCCTTCGTATTCGATTCTCTTGCCATGACGCCGATCGCGGCCACTGCGGCCGGCTATCACGAGCACGGCCGTGGCGGAGAAGGCGAAGAGGGCGCCGCTGCCACGATCACGCCGTTGGACGAGATGCTCGACGATTACTCACCCGACGGCATTGCCAAGCGAATCGCCCTCTACAAGGACTTCCAGAGCAAGCTCGCGGCTGACGTCAACCGCAACAAGCTCTCGGGCGGCAACTGGGCCGACTACGCCGTCGCCGAACAACACGCGGCCCAGGTGCTTTTCACACTCCAGAAGGAGCGGGCCCACGAACACAACCCGACGCTGTACGTCGAGGCGCTGGGAACCGCCTTGTTCACGCCCCTGGTTCACGAGTACGGCCCGCCGGAGGAGAGGTACCGGCACATCATTGCGCGGCTCGAGAAGCTGCCTGCTTTCCTCGATCAGGCCAAGCAGAACCTCCAGTCGTCACCGGACATCTGGACTCAGACCGCGATTGCCGAGAACGACGGCAACATCAACTTGGTCGAGACCGTCATCCCCGCGGGACTACCCGACAGCCTCAAGACCGACTACGGCCGCGTGTCCGGCCCGGCCCTCGACGCGCTGCGCGGCTTTAGCGACTACTTGAAATCGGATCTGAGCCGCCGGAATCAGCATGACTGGCGGCTCGGCCGGGACTTGTACGCCGAGAAGTTCAAGTGGTTCGTGTCGACCAAGAGAACTCCAGATCAACTGCTGGCCCAAGCCGAGGAAGACCTACAGAGGACCTACGATGAGATCATCGCGGCCGCCCGGCTGGTCCATCGGGACATCTTCGGAAACCAGCGTCCTCCCAACGACATGGCGCTGATGAAGGATGTACTCGAGGTCATCGGCGACGACCATCGCGTCCGCCGGCCCAGTCAGCTTAGCGATCAGATCAAGAAGGATGTGGACGAGTTGCGAACGTATGTCGAGCAGGCCGGAATCGTCTTTCTCCCCCCGCGCGACAACTTGCAGATCATCGACACGCCTGAGTTCATGCGCGGCATCTACTCGGTGGCCGGGTTCATGCGGGCGCCTGCGCTCGAGCCGCAGTTGGGCGCGTACTATTGGGTGACGCCGATTCCCTCCGATTGGCCGAGGGCACGGGTGGCCTCGAAGCTGCGCGAATACAACCTGTTCGCCTTGAAGCTGCTATCGATCCACGAGGCTATGCCCGGGCACTACGTTCAGACGGAGTTTTCCAACGAGGGACACGAAGACCTGCCCACGACCCGACGCATCCTCCGCTCGGTGTATCCCAACGGCGCCTACGTGGAAGGTTGGTCGACCTATATCACCGAGGCGCTGGCAGAGGCCGGTTACCAAAACGAAAGACCAGAGTTTCAGGTCAACTGGCTCAAGCACAAACTGCGGGTGCAGGCCAATGCCATTCTCGATATCCGCATGCATGCGATGAACATGTCGGACGAGGAGGCGGAGGAACTACTTCGCACGAAGGCCTTCCAGGAGTCGGAGGAGATTCGCGGCAAAATCGCGCGGGCGAAGCTCGCGTCGGCTCAGCTACCTCTTTACTACCACGGCTGGAAGCAGTGGGTGCGCGTGCGGGAGCACTACCAAGCCGAAACCACCGATTTCAGCCTGACCTCCTTCCACGACAAGGCGCTTCGCGAGGGCCCGATGCCGTTGCCGGAGTTGGGCTACGTAGTCTCCCAACGCCCGATGCCGCAGCCGTAGTCCAGCCCCAATCGCGATCCGCAGCGCTTCACGGTCGCCATCGCCCACCTGGAAAACGACGACGACCGGCGATGAGAAGACCTGGATCGGGGAGGGCTTGGAGGAGCAGTTCGGCCCCCAAGAAAAATACGCCGTTGAGCCAGGATTTCTGTTTTGGCCATCCTGGCGCGGGTACGATAGCCGAAGCTAGCGCTCCGATGCAAGGTTTTCGTCCTCGTCTCACCTTGGGCTCCGGCTTCGGCCGCTCAATCCCCCTTGAACCTGGATGATCAGCGGACCGCATTCCGCGAGTGCCTGTTGAAAGAGGCCGTCGCAATTGAGACACACATCACCCCGGCTCGTGAACCATAGCAAAGTCTCATAGCAGTCGATCGAGTTCACTGCATCACTGTCGGCAATCCAAAAGGTTTCGAAATTCGGATTCAACGGGCCGTATCGCAGAGCCGTTGCGGAATTCTGCGCGCGGAACCAAAAGAACCGAATGAATCGAGTGGGGATGACTGCATGTTTTGATACGGTGCGCTTTGCGCCCAAGGTAGGCTGGCCTTGATGAGTTTTCCTTGCCAATCGAGGTCGCGGTACGGACGCACCCGATAACCCTCCGTGGCCGCGGAAGAGCAGTTCCACGCCGGCGCTAGATAGATGAGTCCTCCGTTGGAAACGACTCTCCGCATCTCGTTTAGCGCGCGCTCCGGAGTCGGAACATGCTCAAGAACCCAGATCGTCCAGACAGCGTCGAACTCGTTATCCTGGAAGGGCAAGTCCGTTGCCGATCCCTGAACAAACGGTTTGTGAAAGTACCTGGCCGCCGACGCAGCGATGTCGAGACCGGTGTAGTCCTCGACCAGATCCTGGAGAGAGCCCGACCCGGCGCCGACCTCCAAGACACGCTTGTCGCGTAGCCCATATTGTTCGACAAACTTTTCCACCTGGCCATTCATGTCCACGTGGTCGGCCGTGTACCGAGCGTATTCGACGTATTCGCTATCGCCGCCTTCATCGGTCATCTTGTAGACGCTCTCATAAAACGCTTCGGCGTCCTCATCCCGGCTGACCTCGCCCAGATCGTCCACCTGTGTCGGGAAATACCAGAGAGTCAGGACTGCGCTGATGCTCGCAAGGAAGCAAACAGAGAAAATCAAATAGTTGCGCACTACTCGCATGACTAGTTCCCACTATCGAGCAGCCTTTCTTTTCCCGCAATGGGCCTAGGATACTGTTTTTGCTGGGTATCTTTGTACTATTTCGACAGGGGTGAATCACTGCGTCGTGTCGGGTGAACCCCTGTGGAGGGCGCTTCCCAGCTTAATGAGAGAAAGCTGATCGGTCAGACTAGCCGGCGTGACTTGCTTGAGGCAATCTACGACACGATGTGGATCTCACCATCTCGAGCGACATCGCTGTTATATCTGAGTTCGCTCGCCGAACGAAACCACGCGCCCTTGTGGGGGAGTCTCGCCTCTTAGCCGAGGTCCTGCCAACGGAGGGGACAGCCGGCTCCGCACAAGCAAAAAGCCGGAGCCCAACCGTGGGGTTGCGCTCCGACTTCGCTCGAAGGAATGTCTCGGTCGAACTTAGGTGTTGGACGCAGCGGTAGTGACGCTGGCCATCTTGCTGAAGATCGTGCTGATGCTGGTGGATATGCCGGGCAGAACCGCGCCCGCGGCAACCGCGATGAAGCCGGCCAGCAACGAGTACTCAACCATATCCTGGGCTCGTTAGTCTTGTGAGAGCCTGACGATGAAACTGTACAGTTTGTTCATGCTTTTCTCCTCAAATGATTTTGGTTCGAATCGAACACTTGGCTACGGGAACAGATTCCGGAAGTGAGCTTTGTTCTTCGTGGTCCATCATGCGGCAACTTGCAGGATCTGCCAATGGATCGGCAGTACCGTTTTGAGGAGAGGTGTATACAGTAGGCGAAGGCGGTACGTCTCGCGCGGCGGCTAGGACTTCCGTACTAATGCCAAAGCAGCTTAGCCTGGTGCAAGAAACCGGCCCAAAGGCTATCGACGCAGAAAAAACGCCCTATCACAG
This sequence comes from Bryobacterales bacterium, assembly GCA_965261065.1. Lineage (GTDB taxonomy): Bacteria > Acidobacteriota > Terriglobia > Bryobacterales > UBA6623 > JAKZVK01. The sequence goes on from OZ253444.1 coordinate 3,699,351, forward strand.
ACGTTTACAGTTAAGGGGTGACCCGAACGGGTAAGGGATTCGCCTGATCGCGAAAGAGCCTGATTGAGCGCTCAAGGCCCCTCCGCGAGCGGAAACGAAGGGCCGATTTTGGGGGTTACTCAGCGATCTGAAGCTGCACCAACGGCTCGGGCTCCATCGAGGGGGCCTTCACGGGCGACTTGATGGTCTGAGGGTCACGCCACGAGTCGACCGTAGCGACCTTGTGCACGCAGGAGATCGTGCAGAGCGGAGCGCAATCTTTACGACTCATGTAGGCCTGGCGAATGTGCTTGACCGTGTACTCCTCGACGGGGATGCCCGGGGCCCCGCGCTGCTGCGAGCAGTAGTGCACCAAGCCGTCCTCGCAGACATAGAGATAGCGTGCGCCGGCGCGGCAACGCCAATCGTTGGACTTGCCGAGCACGACGTTGTCCTGGAAGCCGGCCAGACGGCTGTAGGAACGCCGGCCCAGCGCCTTGATGTTGCGATAGTTCATCTGTTCGCGGTCGCTCAGCGGCTTGAGCTGGCCGTGCGAGTCGTGGATAACGCCCACCGTACTGGTGAAGCCGAGGGAACGCGCGCGCCGGCCGATGCGATAGGCGTCGTCCGGATCGGCGATGCCTCCTCCGAGTACGGAATTGATGTTGACCTCGAACTCGGCATGCTCGGCCAACAGTTCGAGCTTCTTGTCGAGCACCTTGAGGCTCTTCTTGGATGTGTCGTCCGGCTGGATGTTGTCGATGCTGATCTGGAGGTACTCGAGGCCGGCGCGGTTGAGCGCTTGGATGCGGTCCGCGGTCAGCAGGTAGCCGTTCGTGATCAGGCTGGCGATGATCCCGTGGTGTCGCATGCGGCGGATCAGATCATCGAGGTCGGGATGCAGCAGAGGCTCGCCACCGCTGATCGTAATGATGCTGGTGCCAAGACCCGCCAGGGCGTCCACGCGGCGCGAGAGGTCTTCGAGGGGCACCGGAGCCGAGTAGTCGTCGAACTCGTTGCAATAGGTGCAAGCTAGGTTGCAGCGCCGGATCGGGATCAGATGAACCAGGACCGGGTGCTCGGTGTCGCTGAGGCCGCGAAGGATCATCCGCAACTCCCGCAGCCTGCGGTGAACCGATAACGCTTTGCGCCGGAGTTTCTTCATCAAGCCGAATCTGAGCCTAGCCGAAGGCTGCGTCGAACACAAGCCGCGGCGCTGTGCCGCTGCACGGTGGGCGTTCTCGCCGCGCGGGGTGGGAGGCCGCCCACGTCGGCTAGACGGCGGACTCGCGGCCGAGGCCCGCCACGCCCCTAGCCTACCGCAAACCAGGGTGCCGATCAACGGTTGGTAATGGTTGTGTCAACGCCCAATAGAAATGTCCCCCTCGGTAGCTCGATAGAAGTGTCCCCTTGTGTTTCTTGTTCGTAGGAGAGATATCGTCGTCGTCGGGGCTGTGGAACTGTGGGAATCGCGTAGCGATTTCCAAGGGGCGGTGGGAAGGGTGGAAAACCATCCACCGCTCCTCGAACCCGGTACTGCTGCCTCGAGAGATTTTCCACGCTTTCCATCCGACCCGGCATTTCCACAGCCCTCTTATGTATTCGCAGCCCGTTTTTTCCGTAACACAGCTCGCCGCCAGGGGTGGTCCGCCGCCGGCTTGCGCCCGCCCCCCGGACGCTGCTGTGGTGCTGGCTTCGTCCGCAGCTGTGGCGTCGGCGTGGCGATCACGTCGTGCTCGATCTCGTGCCCGTCAAACCTCACCTGCAAGCTCTCATCGCGCCACTGTTGGACCGTCACCCGTGCCCCCGCCCCCACGCCCTGGTTGCGTTTCGGCTTCAACTGCAAACAACGATTCTCGAAACGCACCACCCGGTCGTTGCTCACCACCCGTTCGTACTCGCAACAGAACACCCCTCGCAGCTCGGTGCCGCGGGGGAGCGCCTGGTGAAAGTCCGCTGCCGCCGCCGGCTCACAGGCGAAGCGCTCGTTGTGCTCGGCCAGGTACTCCTCGTCGAGATAACGGTTCGCCGCCTCGTACTCGACGATCCCGCGCAGCCGCATCTTCTTGATCAGGCGGTCTTGGTGCGTGCCGTGATGGCGCTCCACTCGGCCCTTGGCTTGCGGCGAGGAAGCCGCCATGATCGTAATGCCGAGCTTGGCACACATGCGCCCGAACTGCGTCTCGGGCTTGATGCCTGCCAGCGCTTCCCGCGACGTCGGCTGGCGCTGGTAGACGTTTTTCCAGTCGCAGTACAACGCCTTGGGAACGCCGTGTTGACGTACCCAGGCTGCGAGCAGATCGGCCGCGGCCCAGGTCGTTTCCTGGTCCGAGAAACGGCACAGCGCCACACCGGTCGCGTCATCGACGAAGTTCATCAGACAGGCTTTCGGGCCGCGTTCTTCCAGCCAGTGGTGGTGCGAACCGTCGAGTTGAATCAGCTCGCCGAAGTGCGCTTTGCGTTGGCGCCGGGTGCGATGCGGTTGGCGCTTGCGACGGCGGCTCCACAGACCCGCGGCGAGCATCCAGCGCCGCAGTGTTTCGCGCGGCACTTCCAGGCCGTGGTCGGCTGCCAGATGTTCCGACGCCAGCGTCGGCCCGAAGCGCTCGTGCCCCTCGCCCGCATAGTTCTCGCGCACCAACTCGATAACCTGCTGGCGTCGCTTCTGATCGGCTCGGTTCGAAGCACGGCCGACGTTACCGTGCACCAAAGCCTTGGCCCCGCCCGCACGGTAACGCTTCTTCAGACGCTTCGCATGGCGGTAGCTGACCTCCAGCAGCTCGGCGGCTTCGGTCAACTTCAGTTCCCCTCGTTTCACTCGGCTCAGCACTTCGCCGCGCCTCAACTCCTTGGCACTCATCCATGTCCTTCCCACTCTCGGCTCCTCCTTCGGAGCCTCAGAGTAGGGGACATTTCTATTGGGCGCTCAAGGGGACATTATCATTGGGCTTCAACACGGTTGGTAATGGTTGGTAATGGGGCCAGTTTCGCTATGCAGCACAGCAGTAGAGAGGTTTGTTCCTGCGTGGGCTGTCATCCAGGAACAAGGGCGAGCGAGGCTCGCATCTTCGAGATCCCGACAATCCGGACCGTTGACACATCGGTAAACCCTTCCCGTTACTCAGGACCCAGCAGCCATGATCGAGCCGTCGCGCGTGTTGATTGACGAGGGGCGATTTCACATCAGGAGTCGGCGAATCGTCTCAACAACAGGCAGGGAGGTCCCAGTTCGCCCACGTCATACGTGCCGGGATCGCAGGCACGCAAGTTTCGGGTTAACATAACCTTTGACTCGGCCGAACAGGACGATACCTAGTGAGCAGGATCCTCGCGCGCACCACGATATGACTTCAAGGACTTATTGGCTTCGAGTGCAAGCCGCGGGTACCCTCGTTGTGCTTTTGCTGTTGGGGGTAGCGTGGACGGCGCGTTCCACGCAGGCGCAGGCGGCGGATGGCGCTGCAACGACGCTTGAAACATCGGCACTCGAAGCCTCATTCGAACAGAACGTGAAGCCGTTCTTGAAACAAAATTGCGTCCCGTGCCACAACGATGACACCAGGACTTCGGGCGTCCGTGTCGACCATCTAGACGGAGCACTCGAGGATCGGCATCTTCGATTGTGGGAAGTGGTCAGGAAAAGGATTGTCGATCGGACCATGCCGCCGAAAGGCGCGCCGCAACCGGGCGGCGCGGAGCGTCAGCGCATGGCTGAGTGGATCACGCAAGCGCTGGACGCTGCTCGCTCGCGTCCGACGCCGAAGAACGGCATCGTGCGGCGCCTGACGGTCTCGCAGTATCGCAACACCCTCCGCGAGTTGTTGCTGCTCGGCGACGACCTGACGGACGCTCTTCCCCCAGACGCCGTCTCGAAAGACGGATTCGTCAATAACGCGGAGACGCTGCAACTGTCGCCATTGCTGATGGAAGCCTACTTTGAGATCGCCGAAGAGGCGCTCGATCGATCCATTTTCAATCCCGACTCGAAGCCTTCGATCCAGAACTTCCGTGTCGATCTGGTAGCGTCGATCAATCCCGAACCGCTCCCTGGCGATCTCATTCTCGGAGCGGGTAGCCTCCTGCTGGAAAACCAAGACTACCTGGTGAAGCAACTCACGCCCAGCAAAACGTTCCCCTTCGAGCCGTTCCGAATGCGGACCAAGTATCGGTTCATCGAAGGCTACAAGGGGAACGCTACGGTCCGCGGTTGGAGAGACTTTGACAGTATCTATCACGCGGTCTTCGCCGGCATGCGCGGCAACCGCGGCTATCCCAAGGGACTCCCCTTTAGCACGGTCCCGGAGGGGCTGTTACTAAGGCCGGCCATTCCCAGCGATGAGATTTTCGAAAGCGATGGCACCTACGGACCCAAGGCGAACTTCAAGATCTCGCTTCGTGAACTGCCCGACCATGGGCGGTTTCGGGTCACGGTAACCGCGGCGAAGTACAACGACGGCCTGCTGCTCGATCCGGGCGATCCCGCCCAGCGGGCCGATGGCGTTGACGCCGTCGTGAGCCGCGATCCAGCCTCGCGGCAGTCCGTCGCGATTCAAAAGGCCGGCATCTACCAAGTTGACATCCACGAGGCGGCACGAAGCGAGCCACCGGCCGCGGACTCGTCGCGGCTCGGCGACGGGCTGGCCGGGTCATGGCCTTTCGACAGCGATACGACAGGCCAACTGGAGGGAGACGTGCAGCTTGTCGACTCGCCCTTCGGCAAGGCCGTGTCGCTCGATGGTGGTTACGGATCGTTGACGATCCCGCGGGACGACACCATGGATGTCGGTGGTGGCGACTTCACCGTGGCGGCTTGGATCCACCCGACGGAGTTGAAAACAGCGGGCATCATTGCTCTCGGAGCGCATCAGGCGACGCACGGCTGGTATCTGGAAACGACCGGCAACAAGGGGGCCTTTCATTTCGAGACGGCCGGACCGGACGACGATTCGAATGGGGCGGTGGTTTCCCCGCAGGGAGTTATTCGTGCCGACACTTGGCAGCATGTTGCGGCGATCGTAAGACGGAACGGCGAATCGCGGCTCTACGTCAACGGCTACCCCGTCGCGAAAGATGAGATTGGCCCAGCGAACCTGGACAATCCGGAGATCGATCTCCACCTGGGAAGCGTACCCGAGGGCCAGCAGTTCAAGGGCGAGCTCGATGAAGTGCGGCTCTACTCCCGGGCCCTCAACGAAGCCGAGCTTCAAGCGTTGGTGGAACCGGGCCGGCAGTTCGCACAGCCGCCTCCCGAAAAGCCGCAAGAGGTGACGCTGACCCTTGGCGGCCGGCAATTCTCAGGCGCGTTAGAGCAGCCCGCATTTCTGGCAGTGAGGCTCGAGGCCGGCACGCTGGAAGTCGACGCGCAGCACACCGGCGTGAAGGATTTGGACCGGGTCGTGCTTACTGCGCTCGCCGCCGACCAGGAAGTGTCACGACGTTTTCTCGCGTTCGAGAAGCGGCTGCCGCGGCTAGGCGTGCACTTGGGGCTTCGTCGCGATTGCGGCAGCACGTTCGCTCCTGTCGAGGCGCCGCGAACCGTGGCGAGCCACAAGCTCACGCACTTTGTGTTTGAAGGGGCGATCAGCGATTACCCCAGCCCGGATGTCGAAAAGGACAATGTCAACTATTTGGCGGGCATTCGTGAAATCGCCGTCCGCAGCGAGTACACCGACGGTCGCGACATGCCGCGGTTGCTGGTCCGGTCGGTGGAATTCGAGGGGCCGTTCTACGACATGTGGCCCCCGCCTTCCCACCGGAGCATCTTCGTCGACTTTGACCGCAAATCCGATTCGCCGGCCTATGCGCAAAAGATCATCCGCGGGTTTGCCACCCGCGCCTACCGCCGTCCCATCACCGCGGGGGAAGAGTCCGCCCTGATGGCGGTGTTCCAGCAATCACTCGACGCGGGAGGCGGTTTTCAGAGCAGTGTGAGGGACGCGCTGCTAGTCGTGTTGACGTCGCCGCAGTTCTTATTCTTGGTCGAGACCAGCAGCACGCCCGAACCCGAGCCAATCGACGAGCAGGAGCTGGCTTCCAAGCTGTCGTACTTCCTGTGGAACGAGCCCCCGGATCACACAACGTTGACGTTGGCCGATAGCGGCGCGCTCCGGAAGCAGTTGGACGCGGAAGTGGCGCGGATGGTCGAGAATCCACGTTTCTCACAGTTCGTTGGGGAGTTCACGTCCCAATGGCTGAGTCTGGATAAGTTCGATGTACTGGAACCGGACCGCGAGAAGTTTCCGAAGCTCACGCGCGACGCTCGTACCCAGTTGCGCCGGGAGCCGGTCGAGTTTGTCCAGTACTTGATCCGGAACAACCTTCCCGTACGGAATCTGATTGAGTCCGATTTCGTCGTCGCGAATGAGGTCGTCGCCGGCTACTACGACTTGGGGCGCAAGACCGAGAGCGGTTTTGAGTTTGTACCCATCAAGCACGGCCGACCTGAGCTGGGCGGCGTACTCACGCAGGCGGCCATCATGGCGGGGCTGTCGGACGGCCGGGAATCGAACCCTGTCAAGCGCGGGGCGTGGCTGGCGCGGAAGATCATCGCCGAGCCGCCCGATGATCCTCCACCCAACGTGCCGGACATCGAGGCGGACACAGAAGGGCTGTCGCTTCGCGAGCGGCTCGAGCAGCACCGCAACAAGCCGGGCTGCATGGAGTGTCACACGAAAATCGACCCGTGGGGAGTCGCGCTCGAGGAGTTTGACGCCGGCGGCCGCCTGAAGCCGCAACCCGCGGACGCGCGATCCACGTTGCCCGACAGCACCGAGGTGTCAGGCATCAACGACCTGAAGCGGTACCTAGCTCAGGATCGCATCGATCAGGTAGCCTTCAGCGTTCTCAAACATCTCGTGACATACGCGAACGGCCGCAGCCTGACGTACAACGAACTCGACTACCTGAAAGAAGATGGATTACAGTTGCGGGCCGGCGACTACCGAATGCAGGACATGATCCGCTACGTCGTCCATAGTAAGCTGTTCCTCGAGAAGTAGTGGTAGACAGACTCCGACGGGAAAAGCAGCAAGTTTCTACGGCAACTCGTCCCCGGAGCGGGGCGGTTCGCCGCCTTTGCGGTCGAGGATCTGCCGAAAAGCGCTGCGGTCCGCCTTGGCCTTCCGCTCCGCGAAGAACTCCACCGTGTTGAGAGCCGACACCTTCTCCGCAACCGCCATGGCTACGAATTGGTTCATGCTGACTCCATCTTCAGCGGCGAGTTTCTCCACCGCCGATTTGAGCGATACCGGGAGACGAAGCGGAAAGGTGCTGGTTTTGGTCTTCACGTGATCATTCTCCTCGACGCCTCACTCGAGTACTTGGATCTTAAACCGAGATAACGACTAGGTTGGGGATGTCATCGAAGTGTCGTCGGTTGTGTGTGACCAGCGGGCGCTCTAGCCGCCGAGCAGTGGCCGCGATCCAAGCATCGGCGAATTCAATGCGCCGCCCGTCGGCTTCCAGCTTTGCCCGCAGTTCGGCCCAGGCTGCGCACAACTCATCAGAGCTATGAAGCACCTCAAACTGTGAGAGGTATCGCTCGAGAAGTTCCGTTCGGCGGACTCCCCAACTGGCCTTCGCCGCTCCCGCTCGCAGTTCGGCAAGCGTCATGAACGAGATGGAAAGGTGCTTCCCGACGAGGATATCGACGTACGCCGGAGCCAGGACGTAGTTCTTGAACACAAACGATGCCACGTCCGTGTCCACTACGACCGAAGTCACAGTCGAGAGCCGTAGGTGTCCTGGCCGTGCCTGAGCCGATCCACGAAACGGACCAGCTCCTCCGCGCCTTTCGGGTCGTGCTCGGTGTGGCGCAACAACTCCTCACGAGTCGCGGGCTTCTTTTTCCGCGCACGCGAGCGGACCAAAGGCGGCGGCGCTGGTTTGACTTCAGACGACATCCCCCTTACTTTAGCACTGTCCTCTCGTACCCGATCTCCAGGCGGTCCCAAGGAGAGCTAGCGGAGAACCAGCGGCGGGACTACGGAAGTCAGGTGCCGCACGACCTATGCGCCCGGCCCCGCTTGGCGTACAATGGACTCAGCTATCTGAAGGAAGACGGGCTCAAGTTGAGGGACCGCGGCTACCCAATGCAGGACATGATCCGCTACGTCGTCAATAGTAAACTGTTTCTTGAGAAGTAGCAGAAACGAGAAGTAGCAGAAAGCAGGCACCGATGAGTACTTCACCAAAGATCGACCGCCGCGCTTTCCTCCAGGGTATGGGAGGAGTCGCGCTGGCCTTGCCCGTTCTCGACGCCATGGGCGCCGAAGTGATCGAGCAGGCTCCTCGCCGGTTCTGCGCGCTGTACACCGCGAACGGCATGTCGCTGCCGAGATCGGAGAACCGCATAGACGAGTGGAGCTGGTTCCCCACCGCCGAGCGCGACGGCGAGTTCATCTTCGGCAAGTCGACTGAGCCGCTCAGCCCCTTCCGCAAACAGCTCAGCTTTATGGGCGGACTCTACCACCCGAGCGGTCCCAAGGCCGACCCCCATACGTGCTCGGACATGTGGCTCACCGGCGCCCCTCTGTACAATCCGACGCGAACGGTCTACAACTCCGTCGGACTCGACCAGGTGGTGGCGCAGCACACCAAGCAATACTGCCGGCAGCCGTCGTTGGTGCTGTCGATCGATGCCGGCACGGGCTTTCTCTCTCGGACGGGCACCATCTCCTACAGCCTCGAGGGCAGGCCGATTCCGGCGGAGAACAACCCGCGCCGGGTGTTCAATCGCTTGTTTCGCGGAGACCGCGCGTCGCTCGAGTCGCAACGCGAAAAGCTGCAACGGCGCATCAAGTTGGTGGACGCCGTGGCCGCGAGCGCGCATTCTCTCGATCAGCAGCTCGGCAAGTCCGACCGTGAACGGATGGATCAGTACCTGACCTCTTTGAATGAAGTCGAGTCGCGGTTGATCGCATCCGAGCGTTGGATCGACATCCCGCTGAAAGAGCAGGACTACTCGCATTTAAACCTCGACGCAACATCCGAGGGCGAGCCTGCTGAGTACTACCGCACGATGTTCGACCTGATCGCGTTGGCCTTCGATGCGGACATCACTCGCTCGGTCGCGTTCATGCTCAACCGCGAAGACGGCATGGGCATCAGCGATACGTTCCCGCTCAAGCTGGGACTCTCGAAGACGCATCACAACCTCTCGCATGCGACCGAAAAGGACGGGCAGTTGCAGTTTGCCAAGTACGACCTGTTCTTGAGTCAGCAGTTGGCGCACTTCTTCGAGAGGCTATCTGGCTATCAGGACCGCAACGGCAGCGTGCTCGACAACACCATCGTGCTGTTCGGAAGCGGCGCGAGCACGACGCACCACTCCCGCAACCTGCCAACTCTGATCGCCGGCGGAGGCACCATGGGCCTCGAACATGGGACCTACTGGCGAACCGGCGAGACGCGGATGTCGAACATGTATCTCAGCATCCTGCGATCTCTGGGCATCGGGCAGGAATCGTTCGCTGACAGCACCAGCACGTTCAGCGGTTCGATCTTCCATCGCGTCTAGGCTACTACGGCCCTGAGCCTCGCGAAGACCTTGTCACAGCCTTGCTGGCGGAACCAGCAGCAGAACGAACGGTGACGTTGCCCTGGGGAACTGGCAGTCGTCTTGCTCTTTCCGGGCGATTGGTCGCCCATCCGGAAGCGATCCACGACAGGACTTCCGAATGGACCCGCCACCGAACGGTTTTGCGGCTCGGAGAGCGTGTTTGTCGGACGCTTTGGCCGCCGCCACGCCGGGGTCGGCTCGGGGGCCGGCGCGGAACGGTTTGCTAGGATAGAGGCGTCGCGCTGTTACCGGCTCATGTTTCCGGGCCGCGTGTGGTTCCCCATAGTTTTCAGTACTTTGGCCCGACGGGGCGAAAGCCGCCTCATCGCATCCAACCGCCATGAAAGTCTCCTACCTGGAGTGTTTTTCGGGCATCAGCGGCGACATGTTGCTGGGCGCATTGGTCGATGCCGGTGTCGATCCGGACACATTGCGCGGCGAGATCGCCAAGCTGCGGCTCGACGGCGTGGCGCTCGGGTTCGAGAAGTGTAGCCGGGCCGGGATCGGCGGAACGAACCTGACTGTTGAGGTGGTGCACGACCACAGCCACCGCTCGCTGAGCCGGATCGAGGAGATCATCGGCGGGAGCACGCTGGTCGACCCGGTGAAAGAGCGATCGATCCGCATCTTTCGCCGCCTGGGCGAGGTCGAGGCGGCGATCCATCAAATCCCGATCGAGAAGGTCCACTTCCACGAGGTCGGCGCGCTCGATTCGATCGTGGATATCGTCGGGGCATGCATCGGGTTCAATGAGCTGGGCATTGAGAAGATCTACTGCTCACCGCTCAATCTCGGGAGCGGAACGGTCAAAGCCGCGCACGGCGTGATGCCGGTACCCGCGCCCGCCACCGCGGCGCTGGTCGAGGGCGTGCCCTCGTACTCGGAAGGACCGGCGGTGGAGCTGACCACCCCGACGGGCGCGGCGATCGTGACGACCCTGGCGGCCGAGTTCGGCTCGATGCCGGCCATGAAGGTTTCGAGCATCGGCTACGGCGCCGGCGACCGGGATTTCGAGGGACGGGCCAACCTGGCGCGCGTGCTGGTCGGCGAAACGACCTCGGCGACAGAAACCACACAGGTGTACGTGATCGAGGCCAACGTCGATGACATGAGCCCGCAACTGGCCGGGTTCGCGCGCGAGCGGTTGCTCGAAGCCGGGGCGCTCGATGTGACGCTTGCGCCGGTCTACATGAAGAAAGACCGGCCCGGCTTCCTCGTCTCGGTACTGGCGAAGCCCGAGGACCGCGAGAAACTCAGCGAAATGCTCTTTGCCGAAACGACAACACTCGGCGTCCGCATGTACGCCGCTGAACGCCGCGTGCTGGAGCGCTCCTGGCGCACCGTTGAGACACCCTACGGCGAGGTGCGCATCAAGGTCGCCAGCGAGAACGGCACCGTGCGCAATTTCGCGCCCGAGTACGAGGATTGCCGCAAGCTGGCGCTCGATCGAAACGTCCCTTTGAAGGAAGTTCTGCAGCAGGCCAACTTCGCCTATCTGAAGCTCGGCAAGCCCCAAGTCTGACAAGCCGCAATGAAGTATTACCTGACCACGCCGATCTATTACGTCAACGCGACGCCCCACATCGGTCACGCCTACACCACCGCGGTGGCCGACACCATCAAGCGCTTCCGCGGCATGGTGGGGGATGAGGTTCATCTCACCACCGGCACCGACGAGCACGGCACGAACGTCGAGCGCTCGGCGCGCCGCGCCGGCTGGGAGCCCCAGCAGTTCGCCGACCGGGTTTCCGCAGCGTTTCGCGGCGAGTGGGACGAACTGGGATTCGAGTACGATTCCTTCCGCCGCACCACCGACCCCAAACACGCCAAGGCCGTCCAAGAGATCTTCACCCGCTGCCTCGACAACGGCGCCATCTACAAGGATTCCTACACCGGCAAGTACCACGTCTCTGACGAGGCCTTCGTCACCGACGAGGAAGCCGCGCTCGCCGACCCCGACAAGATCATCACCATCACCGAAGAGAACTACTTCTTCCGGCTGTCGGCGTACCAAGACAAGCTCCTCGCGCTCTACCGCGAGCAACCCAACTTCATCCGGCCCGAGACGCGCCGCAACGAGGTGCTCTCGTTCGTCGAGGGCGGGCTGAAGGACCTCTCGGTGAGCCGCTCGAAGCTGAAGTGGGGCATCCCGCTGCCGAACGATCCCGAGCACGTTTTTTACGTTTGGTTCGACGCGCTCACGACCTACATGAGCGCCATCGGCTACGGCGAGGAAGGCGAGCGCCGCGCGTTGTGGGAGAAGCTCTGGCCCGCCGACCTTCATCTCGTTGGCAAAGAGATCCTGCGCTTTCACGCCGTCTACTGGCCGGCGTTCTTGATGGCCGCCGGCTTGCCGCTGCCGAAGCAGATCTACGCGCACGGCTGGCTCATCTTCCAGGGCGACAAGATGAGCAAGTCGAAGGGCAACATCGTGCGCGCGAAACCGATCGACCAGGTGGTCGGCATCGAGGGCCTGCGCTACTACCTGCTGCGCGACATCGTCTTCGGGCAAGACGGCAATTTCAGCTCCGAGGCGCTCGTCAAGCGCTACAACGCCGACCTGGCCAACGGGCTCGGCAATCTGGCCAGCCGCACTCTGTCGATGATTCACCGCTACTTCGCCGGCGAGATCCCCAAGCCGGCCGGCGACGACGATTTGGCCGGCCGCGCGGCGGAGACGATCGCCGCCACGCGTGCGCACTTCGAGAACCTCGACTTCTCGCGCGGCCTGGAATGCGTGTGGGCGTTGATCGGGGCGGCCGACAAGTATATCGTCGAGCACAAGCCTTGGGTGTTGATCAAAGGCGAGGACGAGGCGTCGCAGGAGAAGCTGCGCACGGTCCTCTACAACGCCGCGGAGGTGTTGCGTATCGTTACGGCACTGGTCTATCCGGTGATGCCCAAATCGGCGGAGAAGATCTGGAGCCAACTCGGGCAAGGGGCGGCACTCGCCGACATGCGGCTCGACGATCTGCAATGGGGCCAACTCGCCGCGGGCACGAAGATCGGCGAGTCGGTAGCGGTCTTCCCGAGATTAGACGTAGAGGAGTCGGTAAAGAAGATGGAACAGTTGGAAGACGAAGCTCTCAAGGAGCAGGCCGCGATCATGGGCAAGCAGCCCGAGTCCGCCGCGGCGGCACCGGCCGCCGAATCCGCTGGGGTGGAGGCCACGGCCGCGGAGGTCGGCGCCGCGAAGGGAGGCAGGGTAGCGGGTGATGCCGCTGAGGCCGACGCCGCGCCCAAGATCGCGATCGACGACTTCGCCAAGGTCGAGATGCGGGTGGGCCAGGTGAAGACCGCCGAGAAGATCAAGAAGGCCGACAAGCTGCTGCACCTCACCGTCGACATCGGCGAGCCCGAGCCACGCTCCATCGTCGCCGGCATCGCCGAAGCCTACGACCCCGACACGCTCATCGGACGCAAGGTGGCCATCGTCGCCAATCTCAAGCCCCGCAAGCTGCGCGGTTTGGTCTCCGAAGGCATGATCGTTGCCGCCACCGGCGATGACGGCAAACCGAGCCTCGTCAGTTTCATCGAGGACGCCCCCATCGGCGCCCGCCTAAGCTAGCCGGCGCCAACGGCACAAGCACCAACCCGAGCGACTGACGCGGCAACCGAGCCGTGACCGTCAGTAACGTCTCAAGCCAAGCCTAGTTGAGAGGCCGTGTATTCGCCTTTTGAAGCGTTTACTGAACAGAGTTCGGGGCCCCTCGTCCTCCTCGTCCCGAAAAGGGCTCCGTCCCCTTTGGTTCCCCAGAAGCAGATCAACTCAACTCGGCTAGATAAAGAGTGGTCTTCAGATGCCCAAAGACTGGCTGACTGGGCCATTCAGGGAGCGTTAGTATCCCCTGTTGATCCTCTACCAAACCTTCTCTGCACCGTATCGCCTTCCCCCCTTATCGCGACGCTTCCAACGGCCAACTCTTTCATAACTTCTTTATTTCCTGTACGATGCCCGTGTAAGATTGCGGCAGTGTGTCGCAATCCTAGAGAATTTACGGCAGCCGCAGCAGACCTTCCAGGCTGCTGCCCTCAGAGACCCTGCTCGCCGGCGGGTTGGCGGGTGCACCGTCTGCACATGGACCCGTGGTACATCGGGCAAGGGCTGAAGCGGGAGTGCCGGGTGCGGTGCACAGAGCAGGTGACGAGCGACTAGCTTTTTTTGTGGCGGTCGCGTGATCGGCCCGCCAGCAGCAATCGTGCGTAGATTTACTCTAAGGCGAGCGGGCTCTCTTCCTGACCAAAGCGATACGTGCCATTCGTAACCCTTCAGCTAACCCTGAGACACCCTCTATTTTATGGGGAAATCGCACTCCGCACCCGGACAGTCGAGGACGTTCGGACAGGCATCCCCGAGACAGGTTAGCACGGCGGTCTCATCGACCACGCGGCGACCATCCGATGTCAGCAGCAGCTTGATGGTCTGCTTCTGCATGGCCTGCACGCTTTTCAGCCGTGCAGTATTCTCATCGACTGCCTCCTGAAGATCGGCGAGCAGGTCCTTGATCTCGTCATGTTGGACGATCATGTTCCCATCATGCGTTACCAGGTCGTCGTGCACCGTAATCGTATTTTCCCAGGCGGCCTCAATTTCTGCGCCGTCGATAACGCCGTCACAAAAGTCGAAGTCATCGATAATCGATTCGTCGGCCAAGACAAGCGCCGCGGTAATGGCAGCGGCAGCGCAGAACGGCGCATTCGTTCCCCCTCCTACTCCTGCGACGACGACGACGACGAGTGCTTCACAAGTGAAATTGGCCACGATGTCAGCCCCTTTTAAAACGATAAGCGCGATTCTAAAGCCAGCAACAACGTTTGCATCAGACCGCGGGGGTGGGCAAGCGGGTAAGCCGTAGGCCGGGGGATTCAGGGGTGAGAGGAAGACCGGCTCGGGACCGACCGCCTTGGGTTCCACACCGAGTGACGCCGCCTCGTCGGACGCGGGAGCTTCCAGAAGTTTCAGAGCCTCTAAGAGGAGCGGATGGTCAATCCCCATCGCCAGAGCTTTCACCTCTTCGTAAGTGAGATTTTCAATTTGCTCCCTAAGGTCAGACAGTTGACCCCGGGAAATCCCAGGTTCAACGCCACTGACTTCGTCGATGGGGTACAGCACGATGAGCTGGTCGGTCAGGCGCAACAGGTCCGAACGCACTTCCTCTGGGTTGGTTGTGGGCCTGTTGAATAATCGGCTCCGGAGGGGCACGGTCTGCGCTTGAGCCAGTAGGACTTGACCTGCACCCATCAATACGCAAAGCCGGGTATCCACTTGACTCAGGTGACCCCAACATCTTGTAGTTGGGCTCACAGCGTCGTAGCGTCCCAATCGGCGACGATCGAGCGGTACGGCGTCGGCTCCACCGCCATGGCCTGCTGCACAAGGCGGTAGAAGAGCTTGCTCCGACTGCGTGATCTGCGCCGATTGAAGCGGAACACGAACTCGTCGAGATAGTAGTCCAGATGCTCGTGGCTGACCGCCCCCTGATGCGTGCCCAGCATCCAGCGCTTGAGTAGCGAGATCGCCAAGTGCACCCTCGGCAGTAGCTGCGAGGCCTGCTCGCGGCGGTTGTTAATCGAGATGATACGACGCTGGTAGTCCTTCTTCTTGAGCGGATCGTAGCCCGACCAGTTGTCGGTAACAACCACGCTGCCCGGCTCGACCGACTCCTCGACGAAGGGCATCAAACTGGCCGCCGAGGCGTTCTGAACGCGCTGCATGCGGATGCGCCCCAGCCCGGTGCCTCTCTCTTCCGCTGCGACTGCAATCAACGCTTTACGCTTGGTCTGCCGGCCGATTACCCCTTCTTCTTCAGCGCCCCAGTAGGTCTCATCGACCTCGACGAGGCCCGTCAATCGCTCCCGCCCCGGGCGCACCATCGCTCGCCTCAGCTTGTGCATCCAAGGCCAGGCGGTTTGGTAACTGCCCAGTCCCAGAACGCGCTGTAGACCCAGGGCGCTGGCCCCATTCTTCTGCGTGGTGATGGTCCACATCGCCCGGAACCACAGCCGCAGCGGCTTGCGTGTGTCTTGAAAGATCGTGCCGGCGGTGACGGAGGTTTGCCGCCCGCAGCGAGCGCATTCGAACCACACTTTGCGCACCGGCCAAGCGCGCTCATGCCCACACCTTGGACAGCGGAAACCCTCTGGCCAGCGCAAGGCGAACAGATAGTCGCGGCAAGCCTCCTCGCTCGCAAAGTGAGACTCGAATTCGAGTTGGTCGCGCGGGTAATCCTCCACCAGGCCCTACACTACATCTTGGGGTCACCTGAGTCAAGTGGATACCCAGCTACGCAAAAACAGGCCAATGTAGCAAACATTCGCACCGCTCTTATTCTCGTTGTCATCATCAGTTTTCCCTCCTCTGAGATTCGGCACTAAACCATACTGAAAGTTTTTTGATTCCGGTTCGCATCACGTGCATCTCCTCTTCTCTTACCTTGACTGGGTCGCAACAAGGGCCTACTGTCGACCCTCGCGCCGGCGGGGCGGCTTCGTTGAGCCAGCCCACCAGCCTAGGGTACCTGAAATCCCTGTTGCAGCAAGGTTCATTTTCGGCTGGTACTAGGGGTTCAGTACTTTTGGGGCTAGTAGGGTAGCGACCAGGGCCACCATGCACTAGAGTGGCAGTTCGGGGCAGTTCGGGGACAAAGCCCGAACTCGGTTTGGCAAGGCGACCTCGCGACACTGCTCGATGTGGCCGATCGCTACGCAACGATTCCGCTGTGCAACATCCTCCTTCTTCCAGACCCAGTCACGGAATCCTCATCCCACAGAATCAACAACTTGCGGCTAAAAAGGGCGATTTCCCCAACCCCGTGCGATACCCTGAGACCGGGCGAGGGGAGCTTGACAACCCACCAATGCCATGATTGACAAAACGACCGAAAACCTTGCCAAACTGTGCCAAAAGGCCGACCAGCCGGCGAGAGGACACGAAAGAGGGGTCAGCCCTTCTTGCCTGGTCGAAAACCTATCTGGCGGTCGGACTTTGGCAGGGGCGGAGCCATCAGCTTTCGGATGGCGTCGAAGACGGCCTTGAACTGGACATCGTACTTGTTCTCCATCTGGTCAAGCTTGCGAGCCAGGTCCTTATGGTTGGCGAGCATCTCGCGCAGGCGCACGAACGCCCGCATGATGGCGATGTTCACCTGAACGGCACGCTGGCTGCGCAAGACGCTGGAAAGCATTAGAATCCCGTGCTCGGTAAATGCCCAAGGGAGCTTCCGGCGACCGCCCCGACCGGTTTTTGATGTCACAATCCGTGACATTCAAAGATTCGAACTCGTGGTCGTCGAGATGGAACGCGAAATCTTCAGGGAAGCGGCCCGACCGAGTGAACTTGCGCTAGGATGGAGCCGGACCTGCGGAAAGGAGCTCCTCCCATGCCTGCCTCGATGCCTGCTTCGATGCCCACCTCGTTCGATCGCCGTTTCTTCTTCAAATACGCCAGCGCGCTGCCCTTGCTCGGGTCGCTGGCGTTCGAAGGTTTCAAAGAGAAAGCCCTGGCCGCGGTGGGCAAGAGCGCCTCCGACAACATCTACACCCGCATCGGCGTCAAGCCCCTGATCAACGCCCGCGGCGTGTGGACCTACCTCAGCGGCACTCTGGAACTACCCGAAGTACGAGCCGCCAAAGAGCAAGCGGCGCATCACTACGTCGAAATCTTCGAGCTGCAACGCGCCGTAGGCAAGCGCCTCGCCGAGCTGTCGGGCGCCGAAGCCGGGATGGTCACCTCCGGCGCGGCCGGAGCGATGGCGGCGGCAACCGCGGCCTGCATTGCGGGCAACGACCCGGCCCGCATCTGGCAACTCCCCGACACCACGGGAATGAAGTACGAGGTCATCATGTTCCCCGGGCGGAACGCGTTCGACAGCGCCCTCCGCCTGGCCGGCGGCAAGCTGGTGCTGGCTCCGACGCTCGACGACATCCAACCGGCCATCAACGACAACACCGCAATGATCTACACCACCAGGGCCGGCGAGCAACTCGAAAAGGCACAGGCCATCGCCACGCGCGCCAACGTGCCGTTGCTGCTCGACCAGGCGGCCGGCATCCCGCCGATCGACAGCATGCGCCTCTACGCCAAGATGGGCATCGACCTCTACACCTTCAGCGGTGGCAAGGGGCTGCGCGGCCCGCAGTGCAGCGGCCTCTTATTCGGTCGCAAGGACTTGATCGACGCGGCGTTGGCCAACTACAACCCATGGGAAGGGTCGGTCTGCCGTCCGATGAAGGTCGGCAAAGAGGAGATCATGGGTTGCCTGGCGGCTGTGGAGTGGTGGGTAAAGGCTGACCTCGGCAAGCTCGACCGGGAGTGGCGCGACCGGCTGACTCGCATCAAAAAGCTGGCCGAGTCCGTGCCTGGCGTCAAGGCCGAGATTTCAGAGCCCGAGGACCCCTATCGTAACCCGCGGGTCAAGATCAGTTGGGACGAGCAGGCCTGGGGCTTCACCATCGCCGATTGCGACCGCCAGTTGCGCGAAGGCGAGACGCGCATCGAGGTTCTTACGATCGACAACAATCCACCGCTGGTGCCCGCCGTGCGGGAGAAGGACTTGAAAATGCCCGCGCGCGCCGACGAAATGCACATCATCGCCCAAACGCTTCGGCCGGGCGATGACATGATCATCGGACGGCGGCTGCGCGAGATCCTCGGCAAGGCGCGCAAGAAGACCAAGAAGGCATGAGGGTGGCCGCCCCCGGAAGCGAATTGGCTCTTGCTAAGGAAAGCAGCTAGCGAAGTCTGCGACTTCAAGCCGACGAGAGAGCGCCCCTGTGGTGTAAGCCTCCAGGCTTGCCGAGTCTCGATTCTTCGGGACTCAGGATGGCAAGTGACCGAGCAGCGGCTGTCGCTCGAGGACCTGAGAACCGAGGAATCGCTCAGTCGAGATCTCTGGGGGCAAAGGCTGGAGGCTTACGCCACACGCCCGCGCGGGCGCCTCTCTCAAAAATTGACACTCTGTTACGTTGTTACGTCCTTTAGACGATTCGCATCCGCAACACCACGGCCGGAAAGAGCCCGCCCGCGTTGATCATCGACTCCCACTGCCATCTCGACGCCCACGGGTTCGACGAAGATCGCGACCAAGTCATCGCGCGGGCCCGCGAGGCCGGCGTGGAAGCGATGCTCACGATCGGCACCGGCGACGGCCCGCCGGACCTCGAGCCGGCCATCCGGTTGGCCCAGCGCTACCCTGAGGTCTACGCCACGGTGGGCGTCCATCCGCACGATGCCAGCAAAGCGGATGGCGAGACGTTTCAACGTCTCGCGGAGTTGCTCGCGCACCCGAAGGTGTTGGCTCTGGGCGAGATTGGGCTCGACTATCACTACGACAACTCCCCCCGTGAGATCCAGCGTGACGTCTTCGTCCACCAGATGGATCTAGCGCGCGCTGCCGGCAAGCCGATCATCATCCATACCCGCGACGCCTGGGACGACACGATCGAGTTGCTTCGCGCGCACTGGCAAGAGGATGGGGGCATCATGCACTGTTTTTCCGGCGGTGACGAGGACGCGCGGCAGGTGCTCGATCTCGGGTTTCACATCTCCTACGCCGGGATTCTCACCTTCAACCGTTCCGCCGACGTCCGCGAGACTGCCGCGGGCCTGCCGCTCGACCGTCTCTTGGTCGAGACCGACGCTCCTTATCTGACTCCCGCTCCGCACCGCAAGATTAGCCGCAACGAGCCTCGTTTCGTGGTGGAAACGGCGTGCTGCCTGGCTGAAGCGAAGGGGCTCGATTACGAAACGCTCGCCCGGGCCACGAGCGCCAACTTTCGCCGGTTGTTCGATTTGCCACCGGCTTGATGTACTCGGGCTTGATTGCCTGGGTGTGGTGGAGAGGTATACACTTAGTTTTTCACCCGCCCCTTCCACCGCATGCCGACCCTCAAGACATCAACGATGTCGCGCCGCGAGGTGCAAGCGCTCATCGCCGGCGACCTGAAGCGCGTCGAAAAGGCCATCGGCACCGACACGATCTGCTCGGTCGAGGCCGTCACAGCGATCAGTCATCACCTGCAGAAGAGCGGCGGCAAGCGGCTGCGGCCGGCACTGCTGCTGCTCTCGGCGGGGACGTGCGGGTACCGCGGCGACGCGGCGATCCGGTTGGGGGCGGTCGTTGAGATCATTCACGCCGCCACGTTGGTGCATGACGATGTGATCGACAAGGCCGACGTGCGCCGCGGGCAGCCCTCGATCAACCAGCGTTGGGGGAACCAGACCAGCGTCCTCGCCGGCGACTGGCTCTACATGCAGGCGTTCAATCTCGCCCTGCGCGAGAGGAACTTCTCGATCCTCGATCTGCTTATCGAGTTGACGCAGATGATGGTCGAGGGCGAGTTGATGCAGATGGACTGGGTCGGCCGCATCGACCTGACCGAAGACGAGCATCTCTCGCTCGTTCACCGCAAGACGGCCTATCTGTTCTCGGTATGCGCGCGCCTGGGAGCGATTCTCGCGGGAGTCGATCCCAAGCTGGAGCAACGGCTGGGCGACTACGGCTGGAACCTGGGCATGGCCTTCCAGTTGGTCGACGATCTGCTGGACTTTACGGCCACCGAAGACGTGCTGGGCAAGCCGGTAGGCAACGACCTGCGCGAAGGCAAGGTCACGCTGCCGATGATCCTGGCGCTGTCCGCATGCACGGCGGACGAACGCGGCCTAGTGCAGACCGTGATCCGAGACGAGGCGTATGACAACGTGCCGCTCGGCTCGATTCTGGCCTTGCTGGACAAGTACGGCGCCATCGAGACCGTGCGGCGCCGGGCGATCGACTACACCGAAACCGCTGCCGCCCAACTCGAGGATTTCCCGGAATCCAGCCACAAGCGCGCGCTCCTCGCCGTGACCGAGTGGGTCGTCGACCGCGATAGCTAGACGCTACCTCGTTGCGACCCTGAAGGGCCGGCTACCACAGTCGCGCCAATGAGCAGCGCGGGCGCCTTCACAGCCTACGGCTCGCGCGACGCGGCCCGCGCCTCATGACCGAAACCGAGATCAAGCTGCGCGTCGCCAACGTTTCCGCCATGCGCCGGCGTCTGCGGACTCTCGGCTGGCGCGTCTCCGAGCGGCGTCATCACGAGAGGAACCTCGTCTATGACCGCCGCAATCCTCCCTGGTTGGCCGCGGGGTACCTGCTTCGGATCCGCGAGGTAGGCAACCGGGTCTGGCTGACAGTGAAGCTGCCGATGGAGCCGGGCCGCCGGCACAAGGTGCGGGAGGAGTACGAGATCGAGACGCGCGACCGCGGCGTCGTGTCGAGCATCGTCGAGACGATGGAGTTCAAGCCTGTGTGGCGCTACGAGAAGTATCGAACTGAGTTTCAGCGGCCCCGCGAAAAGGCCCAGGAAAAGGGCCCAGAAAAGGGCAAAGTCCTGCTGGACGAGACGCCGATCGGCGATCTACTGGAGCTAGAGGGTCCGCCCGCGTGGATTGACCGAACGGCGGCAAAGCTGGGTTTCCGCAAGGACGACTACATCACGCTGAGCTATCGGGGCCTTTTCGTCGAATACCGCCGCAGGCACACTGAGGTAGGCGACGATATGGTTTTTGATTCCAGGGCGCGACGGTAGGACCGAGCCGTGACCGTAAGGGAGCGGTCCGGCGCAAACCCTGACGCCTCTCAAAGGCCTCTAGGCTACCGCCTCAATCCGTCTGCTCGGGACGCCACTGCGGTTTGTGATACCACTCCCGCAACACCGCGAGGGCTGGCTTGCCGATGGGGTTGTGCGTCGTGTCGAGCGCTCCGCCACGACCGTGGCTGGGCCACTTCCACCAGTAGAACCCCGCGAACCAAGGCTGTCCGCTGAACACCTCGAAGACGGCTCGGTAGCACTCGCTCTGGAGTTCCGGGTCGGGCGCGGCGCTGGGCTCCCTCCAGGGCTCGGCGGCTGCGGTGGTCAGCGACGGGTAGCCGATCTCGGTGAAGAGCACGGGCTTGCCGAACCGCTCCGCGACGGCGGCCATGCGGCCGACCAGCTCTTGCAGCCGGGGCGAGTGGGGCTCGGGCAGTGCGCCGTTCTCAGCCAGCGGGAAGTAAAAGTTCACGCCGGCGTAGTCCAACTTGTCCCAGAATGCGATACGCTCGAACTCCTCGTTCCAGTTGGCCGCGAACGTGATCGGGCCGCGGTAGACCCGCCGCACCGCGCGGATCAGCTCCCGCCAGGCATCCTCGTGGACACTCACGCCGTTCAACTCGTTGCCAATCGAGAACAACTCGACCTCGTAGAGCTCGGCCAGGCGGGCGTAGTGCAGAATCCAGCGCCGGTATTGCGCGAACCATTCGTCGAACTCCTCCCGCCGCTCGAAGCGGATGTCGCCGGTGAACGTGCCGCCCCACAGTTGCGGCTTGAGCATGATCTGAAGCCCCGCCGCCCGCGCCTGTTGCACGCTGCGAACCAGCCGCTCGTGGGTTTCCGAGAGGCGGAAACGAATCGTCGTCGTGCGAGGCGCACTGGTGGAGGCATAGGGGATCAGGGCGACTGTGTTTCCGCCCAGACTCCGGATCTTCTTGAGCTGGTCTTGCGCGGTGTCGGTGCCATATCCCCAACTCGTCGGGAACTCGTGGGTGAAGCTGACGCCGCGATGGTCTTGATGGGCGCCTCGACGCGTCGCCACACGACTAGCTTCTTCGCAGCCGTTCGCCGGGGTCAGCCAAGTGCGCCAGTCATCTTCGAGCGTCTCCCACGAGGGGGCCAAGGCTTCGGCGAAGGCATCCAGGCTCGCGATGCCGAGTGGCGCTCGGTACAACTTGTGCAGCACCGCGGTTCCTTGCGCCCGCATCAGAGACTCCACCCACGCGCCGCTCGTGGCGTCGCGCATCAGAGAAGACCGGTAGTCACCATCGACCGCAAGAATCTCGCGCAACGTGTAGGGCCGCTCCTCACACGCAATCTGTCGCGCGTAGCCGGTGAGGTCCCGGCCGAGGAAATCCCCGGCAGCGTAGCGAGCCATCGCCCTTCCGACGGCAGCCGACGCGGGCTCACCCCATTCGCTCGCCATCAACAGCACGGCCTCGCCCCGCGGGTCGGAGATCGTGCGGTCGGGTGCGAGGAAGTGATGCAGCGTGTCGGTGCCTTCAATCACATACGGGCTATCGTTGCGGCGCTCCGGCGCGAGGGACTGTTTACTCTCGGAGGTAACGTGCACGTAGGCGGTGCGGGGCTTTTGGGTCAGGGAGATGCCCAGGCGTCCGGCCAGCGCCTCCACGCGCTCGTCCGCCGCGGCGGCCCACTCCCGCTGCTGTTCCTCCGTGAACTGGCCGGGCTCGAAACGCAGATCCCAGTGCCGCGACTGCCGCGCCTCCAAAGCCTCCGCGCGGCGGTGGCGCACGATGTCCGGGTAGTACGTTAGACCCGCGTACGCGACGACGCCACTGAGCAGTACTCCCGTGCCACCCTTCCAGCCAGGCTGAAACACGCCGGTTGCTTGCCGGGCCTTCCATAGAACAGGCACGACGACGGTCAGGGCCAGCAGTGAGGGTGCGAACGGCCAACCGGCTCGCGACATCCCAAAAGCCAGCGGCGCGCCTCGCTGCAATAGATTGATGGCCACAACGGGTAGCACAATCCAGAGCAGAACCGCGAGACCACGCTTCCACATCGTCGGCTGCGTCGTCGGCGGTAGGTCGCCCGCCGCGCGGCTCAGCAACACGAAGGTCAACGGCACGAGGACCAGCAGAAACAGGATACCGGGCGCCGGCGCGCCCCAGCCTGGCGCAGCGACCACTTGGAATAGAGAACGCAGAGGGCCGCGTGCATAGAGGGCGAAGTAAACCGCGGCGTCAACGACGAAGAGCGCCAGCCAGAAGACCGTGAACGAGACCAGCAGTCGCCCCCAGCCCGTGAAGCGCCGCGAGAACCCGGGTGCAAATCGTAGTGCCAGAAGCCCAATGGCCATCGACAGGGCCGCCAGCGCCGCCGCGCCCAGCGCACCCCTGCCCGCCGGGCCGAAGACATAGAAGCGTGGATTCAGCCCCCAGAGCTGGATGCCGTGAAACTCGGAGCCGGGCGTCAGCGCCATCAACAAGCGCGGCGCTTCCCACAGTACTCGGGCGAGCAGCAGCCCCAGGTAGCAGCAAGCGCCCGCTCCCAGCAGTTGGAAGAATCCACTGGCGAAGTACCGCAATGCTTCAGTCCCGGCGCCTACACTTGTGGCGTCTATTGTTCTGGAATCGCCGAACTACGAAGCTTCCAGCGGCGCGGTTTGCGGCTCCCCCAGCCGGCACTCGGCGTGCAACGACCGAACCGCCTTCGGCAATGCATCTTTGGCGACCACGATGGCGATGGTCAACTCGCTCGATCCCTGGGCGATGGCAATGATGTTGATATCGTCGCGGGAGAGCGCTGTGAAGATCCTGCCCGCCAGGCCGGGCGTCCCTTTCATGCCCTCCCCGACGGCCGCCAACAGCCCCACGCTGTGGTCCACCTCAATCGGGTGAACGTACCCATGGGCCAGCTCCAGGGCGAGTTCTGACCGCAGGCTCTCCATCACCGTACTCAACTCCTCGGTCCGGACCAGCATACAGAAGTTCTGGCGGAAGCTGGACCGCGTCAGCAGCAGCACCTCGACGTTCGCGCGGGCGGCGGCTTCGAGGGCCCGCGCCATCAGTTGCGCCCCCGACGTCGAGAGGTTCACCGCTTCGATCGAGATCAACGACACCGTCGCCAGCGACGTGATGGCCCGCGCGCCGTGCCCCGTGCTGATCCGGGGAACGATGTGCGTGCCGGGGAGATCGGGTTTGAAGCTGTTCTTGATCCACACCGGGATGCGTTTCTCTTCCAGCGGCGCCAGCGTGCGGGGATGGAGCACCTTGGCCCCGTTGTAGGCCAGTTCGGCGGCCTCGTTGTAGGTCACTTCGTCCAAGACCCGCGCGTCGGGGACGACTCGAGGATCGCCGCTGAGGATACCGTCGACGTCCGTCCAGATCCACAGCTCGTCGGCATCGAGCACCGCCGCCAGAATGGCCGCGGAAAAATCCGAGCCGCCCCGTCCCAGCGTCGTCGGCCGCCCGTCGCGCGTCGCGCCGTTGAAGCCGGTCACGATCGGAACCTGTCCAGCCTCGATCAAAGGCAGCAGCTTGGTGCGCGCCTTCTCGCCCGTTTCCTCCATCAGCGGCGAGGCGCTGCCGAACTCGTCGTCGGTCACGATCAGCTCGACGCCGTTGACGGCGGCCGCGTCGATGCCGCGCGCGCACAACCGTTGGCTGCAAAGCAGAGCACAGAGCTTCTCGCCCGTCGGCACGGCTTCGTCTACCGATCGCAGCGGCCGCGCGCCCAACATCAACATGCCGCGCGCAATCCGCCCAAAGGCGTCGATGTGCTCGTTCACCTTTTGAGCCGTTCGCTCGCCGGGATCGGCTGGCAAGGTCTCAGCCGGCAACACCGAGCAAGCGTCGAGATGGCGTTCCCGAAGCGCAGCGAGTTGCGAGTCCACCGCCTCGGTGTCTCCGGCCTCGGCATGACGCAACGTATCGAGAAGGGCGTCGGTCACTTTCGACATCGCGGACACCACGACAACGAGACGATGCGTGCCGGCGTGCGAGGCTATGATGTCGGCGGCATCCGCGATACGCTCGGGCGAACCCACGCTGGTTCCCCCGAACTTCATGACTAATAGCGGCTTCGGCATTCCTAGCCCTCAAAACTGTCAACGCCCAATAGAAATGTCCCCCTCGGTAGCTCGATAGAAGTGTCCCCTTGTGTTTCTTGTTCGTAGGAGAGATATCGTCGTCGTCGGGGCTGTGGAACTGTGGGAATCGCGTAGCGATTTCCAAGGGGCGGTGGGAAGGGTGGAAAACCATCCACCGCTCCTCGAACCCGGTACTGCTGCCTCGAGAGATTTTCCACGCTTTCCATCCGACCCGGCATTTCCACAGCCCTCTTATGTATTCGCAGCCCGTTTTTTCCGTAACACAGCTCGCCGCCAGGGGTGGTCCGCCGCCGGCTTGCGCCCGCCCTCCGGACGCTGCTGTGGTGCTGGTTTCGTCCGCAGCTGTGGCGTCGGCGTGGCGATCACGTCGTGCTCGATCTCGTGCCCGTCAAACCTCACCTGCAAGCTCTCATCGCGCCACTGTTGGACCGTCACCCGTGCCCCCGCCCCCACGCCCTGGTTGCGTTTCGGCTTCAACTGCAAACAACGATTCTCGAAACGCACCACCCGGTCGTTGCTCACCACGCGTTCGTACTCGCAACAGAACACCCCTCGCAGCTCGGTGCCGCGGGGGAGCGCCTGGTGAAAGTCCGCTGCCGCCGCCGGCTCACAGGCGAAGCGCTCGTTGTGCTCGGCCAGGTACTCCTCGTCGAGATAACGGTTCGCCGCCTCGTACTCGACGATCCCGCGCAGCCGCATCTTCTTGATCAGGCGGTCTTGGTGCGTGCCGTGATGGCGCTCCACTCGGCCCTTGGCTTGCGGCGAGGAAGCCGCCATGATCGTAATGCCGAGCTTGGCACACATGCGCCCGAACTGCGTCTCGGGCTTGATGCCTGCCAGCGCTTCCCGCGACGTCGGCTGGCGCTGGTAGACGTTTTTCCAGTCGCAGTACAACGCCTTGGGAACGCCGTGTTGACGCACCCAGGCTGCGAGCAGATCGGCCGCGGCCCAGGTCGTTTCCTGGTCCGAGAAACGGCACAGCGCCACACCGGTCGCGTCATCGACGAAGTTCATCAGACAGGCTTTCGGGCCGCGTTCTTCCAGCCAGTGGTGGTGCGAACCGTCGAGTTGAATCAGCTCGCCGAAGTGCGCTTTGCGTTGGCGCCGGGTGCGATGCGGTTGGCGCTTGCGACGGCGGCTCCACAGACCCGCGGCGAGCATCCAGCGCCGCAGTGTTTCGCGCGGCACTTCCAGGCCGTGGTCGGCTGCCAGATGTTCCGACGCCAGCGTCGGCCCGAAGCGCTCGTGCCCCTCGCCCGCATAGTTCTCGCGCACCAACTCGAGAACCTGCTGGCGTCGCTTCTGATCGGCTCGGTTCGAAGCACGGCCGACGTTACCGTGCACCAAAGCCTTGGCCCCGCCCGCACGGTAACGCTTCTTCAGACGCTTCGCATGGCGGTAGCTGACCTCCAGCAGCTCGGCGGCTTCGGTCAACTTCAGTTCTCCTCGTTTCACTCGGCTCAGCACTTCGCCGCGCCTCAACTCCTTGGCACTCATCCATGTCCTTCCCACTCTCGGCTCCTCCTTCGGAGCCTCAGAGTAGGGGACATTTCTATTGGGCGCTCAAGGGGACATTATCATTGGGCTTCAACATCCTAGCCCTCAAAACTCTCATCGTACAGTAGAGTGCTGAGCCGGTCCGTGGCCCAGGGCGTCGGGCAGTGTCTCGGTTTCAACCCAACCCGGTCCATGTGCTTCCGGCGGCACTGAGGCAGCCGCCTTCAGGCCGGGGCGTCGTCGTTCCGTGTCGAGGTACGCGCGATGTGCACCTTTGCCGACTCCGGAGGGTAACCCAGATCCCGAAAAGCTCGGCCCTTGCTGGTTGTGAAAGCCTAATATGCCAAATCGGCGAGAATAGAAGCTGAGGGCCTTTCCGGCCTCGACCTCCCTTATGTGGCTTTCGCGGTTATGCCCGGGGTTCGTGTTGCTACTCCTCCTCTGGGGCCCGTCTGTATCGTGGCTACCCGCGGCGTCGAGCGAACACGAAGATCCGCTTCGCAGCGGCACCTACCGCGGGCGTATTCTCACCGAGCAGTTCCTGCATCGTCAGGCGGTCGGGCGCCGGGCGCAGCGCGCCAAGGCGGCGCTTTCACCCGAGCCTGCCGGCGTCATCCGACCCGACATGGGCGAGATCGCCGTGATTGACAGCGCCGACGGGGTGGTGATCGAGCCCAACCCGTTTGACTTGCAGGGCCGAAGTATCCACTTCGTGCCGGGCGGGGCGGGCTACACGGTGACCTCGGAAGGCCTCTCCCTCGACGAGCAGGCGCGCGACGGCGGGACGGCGATCGCCCTGGGCGACGACGATGCCGTAGCGGTCACGCTGCCGTTCCCGTTTCCGTTCTTCGGCGAGACGCACCATCAGATCTTCGTCCACTCGGACGGGAACGCGACGTTCGTGGAACCGGAGGCGTCAAGCAGCGCGCGATCGTTGTCGCGAGCTGTGAGCGGTCCGCCGCGGATCGCACCGTTTTTCTCCGATCTCGACCCCAGCCGGGTTGGCACGCCCATCACCACGTTCGCCACCTCGGATCGTTTCGTTGTCACCTGGGACCGCGTCCCGCCGTTCACTTCCGGGAGCGTTGGGGCGCGGCAGACCTTCCAACTCACGCTGAGCAGCGACGGCCGGATTGAGTTCGACTTCGAAACCGTCACGTTGGCCTCAGTGGTTGTGGGCATCATGCCCGGACGCCTCGAAGGCGGCCAAACAGCGGTCGACCTCTCCCTAGACCTCGTTACACCGGTCGAAGGCGCTGTGGCGGAGATCTTCAGCCCGATACGCAGCCTCGACACGTTCGCGGTCGGGCAGAAGTTCTACCTCAACCACGACGACGCGTACGACTACCTGGTGCTGTTCAACAGTGTGTGGTTGCGGGTGGGTACAAGCGCTTTCGCCTTCCAGTTGAATGTGCGAAACGAGGTGACCGGCATCGGCGAGCTGCTGACGGGAACCGAGACGGTGGATTTCGGCGAGCAGTTCGGCTCGCCGCGCCGCTTGCAGAGCTTCATGAACATGGGGCCGCTGAACAACTATCCGGCTACAACGACCGCGATCATTCCGACGCTCGGCGAGAACACGACGCTATCGGTGATGACTCACGAAGCGGGACATCGGTTTCTGGCGTACGTCGAATTCCTCCACCCCGCCACCGGGCTGCCTTCCCCATCGCTGCTCGGCCGGCAGCAGGCGCACTGGAGCTTCTTCTTGAATACCGACGCATCGGTGGTTGAAGGTAACCGCATTGACGACCGCGGCGCACTGTTTCAATGCATAGGTAGTGGCAAAGAGGAATCCTCCCGGGGGCAAAATGCTGAGAGCGGCCACGCGGTCGGCTCAGAGCCAATCCCAGGAGGATTCCATGCCAGAACTCTACTACATCGGACTCGATGTCCATAAGAAAAGCATCAGCTTCTGCATCAAAACCGGGGACGGAACGATCGTCCAGCGCGGTCAGGTCGCGGCCACTCGCGCCGCCCTGACCGCTTGGGCGTCAGCCCTCGAGCGCCCTTGGGTGGGCGCGCTCGAAGCCACCCTGTTTACCGGCTGGATTTACGATCACCTCCAGCCCTTCGCCCAGGAACTGCAAGTCGCACACCCGGCCATGCTCAAGGCCATCGCCTGCGCCAAGAAGAAGAACGACCGTCTCGACGCCACCAAGATCAGTGACCTGCTGCGCTGCAACCTGCTGCCGCGCTGCTACGTGGCGCCGCCTGCCCTGCGCGAGTTGCGGCGCGTGCTGCGCTATCGCAATCTGCTGCTGGGCGAAGCCGTCCGCATGAAGAACAAAATCAGCGGGCTACTGATGGAAGTGGGCGAACCCTACGATGCCCGGCGGCTGCACGGGCGCAACTATTTCTACTCCTATCTCGACAGCCTGCGCGACACGCCCGAGTCGGTGATCGAGCTGCTCGCCATCACCCGCGGCAGCCTGGAAATGTTCGATCGTTTGCAGCAGGAGTTACTGCGCGGATTGCGGCGCCATCCGCTGTTGCGGGAACGCGTCGAGTTGCTGCAGTCGATTCGCGGCGTGGGGGAGGTGACGGCGTTGACCTGGGCGCTGGAGACCGTCGAGCCCGAGCGCTTCGGTTCGCTGGGCCAGGCGGTGAGTTACTGTGGGTTGTGTTCGGCACAGCGCGAGTCGGCCGGCAAGACGCAGCGGGGACCGCTGTCGAAGCAGCGCAACAAGCATTTGCAGCGGGTGCTGATCGAGGCGGCGAAACTCGCGCCGCGCTGGAACCCGCAACTGCACGACGTCCATGAGCGGGAGTTGACGCGCGGGTCTCGCAATCGCGCGACGTTGGCCGTGGCGCGCAAGTTGGTGGCGTATCTGCGGGCCGTGGACACCAGTGGCCGCACGTTCGTGCCGCGGGTTGCGGCCGAGGCGTAACGAGGAGAATTTGCTTTTTTTCTGTTAAAAGGAGAAACGAAGAGTTTCATCGACGCTGTGCGGTGTCACGAGCGGCCCGCCGGTACTCGCCTGTTGGGGACTACGCGAAGGAGTTTGCTGGGAGTTTCCTGGGAAATTTCTGATGCGTCCGTATCTCTGTTTCGAGGCCGGCGGGCCTGAAAACCCAAACTGAATCTTCCGCGACGGTCCCCCGGCCGGTACGGTGGGGCGACCCGATGCGCGCACATGGATGTCTGGTCACGTGACTCGTTGACCTTGCGACTTGATTCGCAAAAACGCTCGGGCTGCGAAGCGTCACTGCTGAAGACAACGCCCCCGCTGACGGGAGGATTCGGATGACTGCGTCCATCCTTGACAGATACCTATCATGGATGTCCCCTCGCTTCGAAACGGTAGGCACGGTCGAGGGCTACAGCGAGTTGGATCTTTATCTGATGGGCTTGCGCACGCCGGACGAAGTGACCCCGACGTTCCTCGTCGAGAACCCCCGCAACTTCGTGGGCGGCACACGTTCGGCGGCCAGCACACCGAGCACCGGTATCGGCTTCAACGGCGACCACACCGAAGTCAGCGTCGACATGGTGATCGGCGCGGAAGGCCGGCGGGTTCCCGACTCGACCGTCTCGCAGCGGCGTTTCAATTTCGCGTTCATTTTGCTGGTTGCCGTGGGCGCCGAACCTTCCGCGGCCGACCTCGCGAAGCTCGACCGCATCCGAACCGAATGGGAGCCCTTCTTCGAAGCCGCTATGGAAGATCGGGCGGCGGCCGAGACGACCCTGCGACGCATGCTGCACCTTTCGACTTGGCCCGCCTCGGGCGTGCTGCTCGGAGGAACTGGGAGCGCAACTCTTGACGTCGCGGCGGCTCCGCCGGCGGACCTCGACATCATGCTGTCCACCGATAACGGCGGCGTGACGGTCCCCGCGGTGGTGACGATTCCGCGCGGCGCGGCTTCGGTGTCGTTTCCCGTGGAGGGCGTCGCGGCGGGCGTCACCCTGCTAACGGCTCGGGCGGACGCCCCCGGCTTCGACACGGCGCAGGCGCGGGTCGAGGTGCGCGACGATCCCGGCACGTTGCGGCTCGACGTGGTCTCGGGCGGCGACCAGACCGGCGGACTGGGCGGTGACTTGACGGAGCCGGTGACGCTTCGGGTGGTCGATGACAACCGGCTTCCCTACGCCGGCGTGGCCGTTCGATTGGAAACCGGCCGGGACGGCGTGGCGACCCCGGCCTTGGCGGTGACGGACGAACGCGGGGAGGTGAGCATCGCCTGGCGGCTGGCAACCGAGGGCGAAAACAACAGCCTCATAGCCCGGCTCGACGCCGCGCCGTCGGTCCGTCTGGTCGTGCTTGCCCGAGCGGTCGGGCCGCAGCCGGTGTTTGCGGCCGATGCGGTGGTGAACGCCGCGGGTTTTAATCTTGGCCCCTCGGCGGTCAACGTGGCGATCTCGCCCGGCGGACTTGTCTCGATCTTCGGCGTGGGGCTGGCGATTGAAGAGGCGGTTGCGACAGCCTTCCCGCTGCCCACGGTGCTTGGGTCGACCTCGGTGACGGTCAACGGCGTGCCGGCGCCGCTGCTGTTTGCCTCGCCCGGCCAGATCAATTTGCAGATCCTCTTCGGCGTGCTGGGGGACACCATCGAAATCGTGATTTCGAACCCGGCCGGGATGAGCGACGCGATCATCATTCCGGTCGGGGCCGTGCAGCCGGGAATCTTCTTTGATCCTGCGACGGGCTTGGGCGCGATTGTCAACAACGATGACGGCACGGTGGTCTGGGAACGCCCGGCGCGCGCCGGCGGCATCGTCGTGATCTTCTGCACCGGCCTCGGCGCGGTCGACCCGGCGGGACAGACGGGCTTACCCGCCCCCACCGATCCACCGGCCGAGACGCTACTGCCGGTGGAAGTGCGGGTGGGCGGACGAGCGGGGACGGTGTTCTTCAGCGGCCTGGCGCCCTTCTTCGCGGGGCTCTATCAGGTCAACGTGATTCTGCCCGGCGACCTCCCCCCGGGCAGGTACGTGCTCGTCATCACCGTCGGCGGCCTCACCAGCAACGAAGTGTTCATCGATGTCGAGTGAGCACCAGCTACGATGAACGGATGCCTTTCTTCCGGCCGCAACTCCTTGCCGTAGGCGCCCTGGCCCCCGACTTCTCGTTGGCCGACGACGAAGGCCACGAGACGAAGCTGGCGGATCTTCGTGGGCGGCCGGTGGTGCTGGTCTTCTATCCGATGGACGAGACGCCCCACTGCCGCACGCAGCTCTGCCAACTGCGAGATGGCTGGGCGGCGTTTGAAGGAAAAGGCGTGGCGGTCTTCGGGGTCAATCCGGGCAAGGCCGAGAGCCACCGGAAATTCCGGTCGCGCCATGACTTTCCGTTTCCGCTTCTCGTCGACGAGGGCAAGAGGGTCGCCGGGCTTTACGGAGCGGGCGGCGTCTTCATCAAGCGCTGCGTCTATGGGATCGGCGCGGATGGCGCGATCGTTTTCGCCGAAGCGGGCATGCCCGCGCCCGAGAAGATCCTCGACGCCGTCGGTCGCGCCGGCTAGAGGTACCGCGGGCCTCCTGGCCTGCAAGGTCGGAATCCTAATCCTTGCCGGCCTCTTCTCCCCCGATCTGAAGCGGTCCCTAGGAGCACCGCTGCCACCGTTCTCGCGCTGGACAGCAGCTATCGGCGGGGGCGGCGCGCCCGTGGCTTGACCGTGTCGTTCGACCGCGCTTCGTTGACGCGCAGTACCTTGTCGTCGATGGGAGCGCGGTTGAAGCGCTTGACCATGGCCTTGAGGTCGTCGTCGGAGGCGGCCTCGACGAAGGCGAAACCCTTCGACTCCTGGGTCTCGAAGTCGCGGATGACTTTCACGTCATCGTAGACAATCTGCTCACTATTGAGCCACTCTTCGATCTCTTCAGCGGTGACCCACGCCGGGAGATTACCCATGAAAACCGTCCGGCCCATGCAGTTGGTCCTTGATTGGCGTTAACTGATTAGCCGCTATTATTCCAGGACTTGTGATGGAAAGCAATGCCCCGAAAACCGAGCCGTGACCGTCAGGGAGCGGTACGGCACGAACTCTCATTCCCCTCGGTAGTCTCTAGAACCGAACGGCATTCGGCCCAAGAATGTCCTGAAACCACTCAGCCCTAACCTGGCGCCCTTGAAGGAGGTCACCGAGGCAGTCCGTGGGCCGGCCATGACTGCCCGGAGTCGCTCCACTTTGCTACGATTCACGCGATGAGAACGTCGCGTCGTAAATCTCCTGTAGCCATCTCTTTGCAGATTGCCTACACTCCGATTGCTTGCACTGTGCGTCGAACCTTCCGGTGGGCGATCCCGGCGCGCGGGCACGGCAAGCCGTGCCCCTACCTTTTGGCGGCGGCCCTGGCCTTGGCAAGTTGCGCGGGCCCCTGGGACGTCCCTGATGAGGCCGGCCCGCCTCTCATCTCGATCGTCGGCGCCAAGCTTATCGACGGCAGCGGCGTCGAGCCCATCGCCGATTCGGTCGTGGTGATCGAAGGGACGCGGATTCGCTCGACGGGTTCCCGCGCCGATACGCCCGTGCCGAAGGGGTCCGAGATCGTCGACGGCATCGGCAAGACCGTCATCCCCGGCCTGGTCGAGCTGCACGCCCACTACTTCGGCGACCGCGCGGAGATGGAGCGTCTGCTCAAGACGCAACTCCGCTTCGGCGTGACGACCACCCGCAGCATCGGCGCCGACAAGGACGAGCACCTGGCGGTGATAGCCGACGCGCGCGCCGGGAGGGTTCCGTCGCCTCGCATCTTGACCGCCGGGCGTGGCTTCACGCATCCCGACGGCCACCCGGCTCAACTGCCCTTCGTGCGGCGGCCGGCGTCGGTGGACGAAGCGCGCGCGGGCGTCGACGAACTGGCCTCGCAGAAGGTCGACTTCATCAAGATGTGGGTGGAGTCGAAGAACGGCACGCTGCCGAAGATCACCGAAGAGATGCGCGCGGCGATCGTCGAAGCGACCGGCAAGCGCCACATCCCGGTCGTGGCGCATGTTTTCGACGAGGCCGATCTACGCCAGCTCTTGGACCTCGGCGTGCGCGACTTCCTGCATTCGATTCGCGATACCGAGATCGACGCCGCGTTGGTGGCGCGGTTGAAAGAGCAGAACGCCACGTTCACGCCGACGCTGACCGTGGCCGAGCGCGCGTGGTATTTCGCCGAGCATCCCGAGGACTTGGACGACCCCGAGGTGCGGGCGTCGCTCAAGCCGGATCTTCTCGAGGACATCCTCAAGCCCGAGACGCGCGAAGCGTTGCTGGCCGACCCCGCCCTCCCGCGCCTCAAGGCCGAATATGAGCGCGCCGAGCGTTTCGTCAAGGCGCTTTCGGAGGCGGGTGTGCGCGTGGGCGCTGGGTCCGACAGCGGGGCGGGGGTGATCCCGACCGGCTGGGGGACGCACCACGAGCTGCAATTGCTGGTCGCTGCGGGCTTGAGCCCGATGCAAGCGGTCAAGGCCGCGACCGGCGACGCCGCCGAACTGCTGGCCGACGGCGAGAGCGACTACGGCACGATCGTCGCGGGCAAGATCGCCGACCTGCTGGTGCTCGACGCCGATCCGCTCGACGACATCAGCAACACCCGCAAGATTGATCGAGTGATGCAGACCGGGAAGTGGCTTGAACGTTAACGCAGCCCGTTCGCATGGCGAGCCAACCCTGAGATGCAAGGCCGCGATGACTGCCAAGGCACTAGAACCGAGACAACGTTCGGTGTTCAAGAATCTTACCTGCTGAGAATAGGGCACTTACAGACCTCTTCCTTTAGAAACTCGAACCGAGAACGAAACCGAGCCCCGAACGCGAGTGAGGGGTAAATCCGCCCGAGTGCAAACCAGAACGCCCGTCCCACCTCCGGATTCCCACTCCCCGTCCTGGTCAGTCACAGAATTTCAAAAACAATTTCCCTCATCCTTTCAAACACTTACCCTCCAGCCACCCCGCCGCCCCGACCATCGGCCCTTACACTAGAAGCGAGGAAAGCGAACGGGAGATTCGTCGCCCCAACAGGACAGCCGGTGCAGCACTCCAACCCCAAACCCGGGTTCCCGATTCACGCCGTTGCTGTAAGAGGCGACCCACGACGTAGGAACCTAAAGGATATTTAAGATCTCCGCGAAAACCGCGACAAATCCTGACAAACCCTGCCAAATCCTGACACGCTTCGGAAGCGTCCGCCGGCCGGGGCTCTCAACCGTAATGGGCGGGCGGATTTACCCCTCACTGGCGTTCGGGACTCCGTTCGGACACGGTGCGGGTTTCTAAAGGAAGAGGTCTGTTGGTGCGCGATTCTCAGCAGACGGGATTGTTGAACGACGAACGTTGTGTCGGTTCTAGTACCTTCCGAGGGTCGCGGGAGTTCGTGCCGGACCGCTCCCTTACGGTCACGGCTCGGTTTCGGGGCGCCGGTGGTTTGAGCGGGTCAGTCGCTCTGAGGGGCGAGGGGCGCGGCATCGGCTATAATCGCAGCCAAGCGAAACGCGCGCCTATCCGCTGGAAATATGGCGGATTCGGCCGGCGCTTTGCGGCATGGCAGGCGTACCCATGGCCGAGACCTTTACATACGATGTCTTCCTGAGCCACAACTCCGAGGACAAGGCCACGGTCCGCAAGCTCGCCCAGCGGCTCAAGAAAGACGGCCTGCGGGTCTGGTTCGACGAATGGGAGATCCAACCCGGCGACAGCATCGTCGGGAAGATCGACGAAGGGCTCGAACACTCGCGCGTGCTGGTGTTGGCGATGTCGAAGGACGCGTTCGGCTCGGACTGGGTCACGCTCGAGCGCCACACCGCCCTGTTCCGCGACCCCGCCAACCGGGAGCGGCGCTTCATCCCCCTGCGGCTCGATGACGCCGAGATCAAGGGCACGCTGCGGTCGTTTGCGTATGTGGATTGGCGCAAGGCTGCCGCCAGGCAGTACCAGCGGTTTCTAGAAGCCCTCGGCCCTCGGACCGAGGAGACCACCGAGAAAGCCTCCAAGAGAGCCGCGCGCCGCACAAGAGTACGGAAGAGCGCCATCCTGAAAGGCCACAGCGACAAGGTGTGGTCGGTGGCGGTGAGCGCGGACGGACGGCGGGCCGTCTCGGGATCGTGGGACCACGCGGTGAAGGTCTGGGACCTGGAAAGCGGCGTCGCGCTGCACTCGCTCAGAGGCCACAGCGCCACAGTGTGGTCGGTGGCGATGAGCGCGGACGGGCAGCGAGCGATCTCGGGCTCGGTCAAGGTGTGGGACCTGGAAAGAGGCACCGCGGTGCACTCGCTCAAAGGCCACAGCGACTCTGTGTGGTCGGTGGCGATGAGCGCGGACGGGCAGCGAGCGGTCTCGGGCTCGGTCTCGGGCGCGATCAAGGTGTGGGACTTGGAAAGCGGGGCCGAACTGCACTCGCTCAAAGGCCACAGCAGTTCGGTGAATTCGGTGGCGGTGAGCGCGGACGGGCGGCGGGCGGTCTCGGGCTCGGCGGACCGAACGGTGAAGGTGTGGAACCTGGAAAGCAGGGCTGAGCTGCACTCGCTCGCAGGCCACAGCGGCGAGGTGATGTCGGTAGCAGTGAGCGCGGACGGGCGGCGGGCGGTCTCCGGTTCGGCTGACAACACGGTCCGAGTGTGGAACCTGGAGTCCTACCGTTGCGTGAGTGTCTTGGAAGGGCACACCGGCCAAGTCAAGGGCGTGGCCCTCACGCCTGATGGGCGTATCGCAGTCTCGGGCGGCGAAGACCGGACTGTGCGCATCTGGCAGCTCGGGCCGATCGACACACAGCGATCGGTCATCCGGAAACGGCCAAAAGACACCGAGGCTTACACCAATGCCAAGGTGCTGCTGGTCGGCGACAGCGGCGTCGGCAAGTCCGGCCTGGCCATGCGCCTCACCGAAGACACCTTCAAGCCCACCGAGTCCACCGACGCACATTGGGCCACGCGCCTGAAACTGCCCCACAAGTCGCCCCAGGGAACGGATCGCGAAATCTGGCTGTGGGACTTCGCCGGCCAGGCCGACTACCGCTTGATCCACCAGCTCTTCATGGATGAGACCGCGCTGGCCGCGTTGGTCTTCAATCCCCAGAGCGAAGATCCCTTTGAAGGGCTCGCTCAATGGAGCCGGGACCTGGAGCGGGCCGCGCGCCGCAAGTTCAACAGGCTTCTGGTCGCCGGACGCGTGGACCGCGGCGGGCTGATGATCAGCCGACGCCGCATCGAAGAATTCGCCAAGAGCCACGGCTTCGACGACTACCTCGAAACGAGCGCCAAGACCGGGCGGGGCTGTAAGGCCTTACAAAAGGCCATCATCGACCATATCGACTGGGAGAGCATCCCCTACACGGCCTCCCCACGCATCTTCAAGCTATTGAAAGACGCGATTGTGGGGCTCCGTGATGAAGACGTGGTGCTGCTGCGCATGGTGGAGCTGAAGCAGCGGCTCGAGATGCAATTGCCTAAGGAGACCTTCACCATCGAGGAGCTGCGGGCCGTGGTCGGCCTGCTGGCTGGCCCGGGCCTCGTTTGGAAGCTTGAGTTCGGAGACTTCGTCCTGCTGCAGCCCGAGCGCATCAACTCCTACGCTGCCGCCGTGATCCGCTCGGTCCGCGCCCACACCGACGAGATCGGCGCCATCCTTGAAGAAAAAGTGCTCGGTGGCGACCTCGACTATCAGGACATGGCGCGCCTAGCGCCGGACGAGGAGGCCGTCGTCCTTCGGGCCATGCACCAGACGCTCGTTGATCATGGCATTTGCCTGCGGGAGCCCACGGATGAGGGCATGCAACTTGTCTTCCCGTCTTACTTCAAGCGTGAGCGGCCCGAGTTGACCGGACACCCGGCTGTCTTCGTCAGCTACGAGCTCGTCGGCGCACTCGATGAGATCTACGCCACGCTGGTGGTTCGGTTGCACCAAACCAAGGCCTTTGACAATGACAAGCTCTGGCGCTTCGCCGCTGACTTCAAGACGCCTGCTGGCAAGACCGTTGGGTTGAAGATGACCAAGAAGGGCGAGGCGAAGGCGGAGATCGAAGTGTACTGCCAGCCCGGCATACCCGACGATACGAAAGTCACGTTCATCAAGTACGTCCACGAGCACTTGGAACTGCGGGGCGAAGACGTCGCACGGCTCCGGCACTATGTGTGCCCTCATTGTGCTACCCCCGTTGAGAACCGCAAGGTTGCCATGGAGCGCCTGGGCCGCGGGCTCAAACACATCCTCTGCGTAAGTTGTGAGAAGCGTGTCCCCCTGTGGGACCTGATCGAAGACAAATTCGCCTCCGAGAAATTCCGGGAACGTGTGCGCAAGATGCAAGAGCAGTCCCAGACCGGCATCGACAACGAAAGCCGCGAGCTGATTCTGGTTGGTCACGCCTTCGCCATCGCCGGCGAAGCAGGGCAGATCTTCCGGCAGACGTCGAACAGTGACTGGGGCATTGACGGCGAGATCGAGTTCAAGGACTACAAAGGGAAGGCCAGCGGCAAGCGTGTGTACCTGCAGCTCAAGTAGGGTGATTCGTATACCTACAAGCGTAAGAGAGACGACGCCGAGATTTTCAGTGTCAAGAATCCGCGCCATGCCGACTACTGGCAGCAGCAGGCCTACCCGGTGATGCTCGTGATCCGCACGTCCGACAAAGACATCCGTTGGATGGATGTGAGTGAGTACCTGCGGGAGAAAAGCAAAGGCCGCAAGACCACCGTTCGCCAAATCCCCTTCGACGGCGAGCCCTTCACGGCCCTCAGCCTTCAACTCATGCGCGACAAGCTGGTTCCGCGGCCGAAGTGAGGATGTGCGGACCGCGTTGGGTGGAGGTTAGATTTCCTGCCACCTCTCCAGGGTGCCTGACCCTGTGGGGTTGCGTACCCCCGGCTGAAGCCGGAGGCTATTGTCCTGGGTCCACTTTGCGGACGAGAGTTGATCTGACCTGCGCCTACCACCTGGCCCTCGCTTGGGCGGCCTCGCCGAGCGACCGCGGCGAGGAGGCGAAGAAACTCTCGTTGCGCCGAACGAGTCTCCAGCAGGCCAGCCGGCCTTTGCCAACTCCACACGACGCGATCTGCCCACACAACATTCCGCCGGCTTGCGATAGTTTTCCTACCGCCCCTTCGCGCGTCCACGCCGCCCCGTTTCCCACTCCTCCCACAAGCCCAGGAACTTCATCTGGTCATCGAGCTCGGTGTCACCGACCAACTCGTCGAGTTCCTTGCGCGAGAGGCGCTTGCCCAGTCGTTCAGCCCGGTCGGCAATGTTAAACACCGTCACCGCGGCGATGCCCACCTGGCTGCGCAGGTCGTTGAGGCGGACCTTGTCATAGGTGTCGGCGCTCGAATGGTAAATCGGCACGTACTCGGATGTGTCCTGAATGGCGATCAGCGTCGGCACCCCTTCCAGCAGAAAGTCGAAGTGATCACTGCCAAAGAACGCATCCGCGCTGTGAGCGTTGGCGCCGTGTCCCGAGACCGGCTCCATGGCCTCGACCAAACCGTTCTCGATGTCGCGCCGTCCGCCAAGCGAGTAACCCTTGATTTTGCCCACGCCCATGTCGTGGACGATGACGGCGACGATGGAGTCCAACTCGTCGCGATGCGCCTGCACGTAGGCCTTCGATCCCAGCAAGCTCTGCTCCTCGCCGCTAAAGAGAACGAAGCGCACGGTGCGCCGGGGCCGCTGCTTGGCCGAAGCAAACAGGCGGGCCAACTCGATCACCAGCGCGACGTTGGCCCCGTTGTCGAGGCAGCCCGTGCCCAAGTCCCACGAATCGAGATGGGCGCCGACGATCACGATCTCCTCCGGCGCTTGGGCGCCGCGAACCTCGGCAATCACGTTGTGGGTTTCGAGCGGCCCGCCGGTCTTGTTAGGCAGCGCGAGGCGCATCTGCACCCGCTTCCCCCCGTCCAGCAGCCGCAGAATCCGCTCGGCGTCTTCGCGGGCAATCAGCGCCGTCGGCAACAGGTCGAGCCGGCCGTCGACAACGTTCACGTGCCGATAAAGCAGCCCGTTCGGCCGGTTCGACATAAACAACACCGCCGCCGCCTTCACCTCGGCGGCCTCGCGCAACGCGATCGTCGTGTCCCGCTGCTCGTTGGCGAGATCGAGAAACGTCTTCACGCGGTCGGATCGTACGAGAAGGATCTTGCCGCGTGCGCGATTACCCATGCGGCGGATGTATCCCCTTGAGCCGCTGCCGCCGTCGAGCACCTCGGCCCGCAGCCCGCCGCCTCGCGTGGCCGGCACCCAGGCCGACGATACTCCCTTGACGGGGAACCGCAACGGCGAGGTCACTTCGATACGCGTTTTACCCTCGCGCCAGGAGTTCGGGATCTTGAAGGCCTCGGTGTGGACTTCGTCGACTCCGGCGCTGCGAAAGGCCTCGACCGCCCAATCCACGGCCCGCTGCATTCCCGGCGTGCCGGGCATTCTCGGCCCGATCTCATCGCAGAGAACGCCGAGGTTCTGCTTGAGGGAGTGTGACTCGGAAACGCGGCCCAGCAACGCATCCGCCGGCGCGCCCCCCGGCTCGGACCCTAGCGGTTGCGGCCCCGCGCCAAGCCCCAGCAGCACCGCCGCCACGAAGCCAACTCTCCATGGCCGATCACTCAACAAGTCTGGCCCAAGCACGGTCACCCCGTTATCTTCTGCTGCCGGAGCCAACTGTGTCTATAGCAGCCGTCGCCGGCACAGGGCCGCCGCCGGCCGTCTCTTGTTCCGCAAGATGGGGTCAAAGCCACCGTGATATCCTAGCCTCACTATGGCCTTCTGTACAAACTGTGGTGGTCAACTGGCGGACAACGCCGTCTTCTGCGGATCTTGCGGCACCAATCAAGGCGCCAGCCCGGTGGCTGCCGCGCCCGCGGCGGTCGCCGAACCCATGGAGCCGGTCAGCTATAAGGTCGAGAGTGACAACCTGGAGATCGTGCGAGTCACGCTCAAGCCCGGCCAAGAGGTCTATGCCGAGGCGGGCAAGATGGTCTACAAGACCGCGAACGTCGAGTGGAAGACGCAGATGAGCGGCAGCGGCATCGGCGAAAAGCTATTCGGGGCGTTGAAGCGCAAGCTCACCGGCGAGTCGCTCTTCATGACGCACTTCAAGAGCACCTCCGGCGAGGGCGAGGTGGGCTTTGCCGGCGACTTCCCGGGCCGCGTCCAGGCGTTTGAGTTGGCCGCCGGACAGTCGGTTCTCGTCCAACGCGACGGGTTCATCCTTGCCGAGCGGACGGTCAGTCTCGATATCGCGTTCACCAAGAAGATCGGAGCGGGGTTGTTCGGCGGCGAAGGCTTCATCCTGCAGAAGCTGACAGGGCCGGGCGTCGCGTTCATACACGGTGGCGGTGACTTCGTGGAATTCGATCTCGGCCCGGGCGAAGTTCTTCAGGTCGATACGGGTTGCATCGTGGCCTTCAACGAGTCGGTGCACTACGACGTGCAATTCGCCGGGGGCATTGCCACCAGCATCTTCGGCGGCGAGGGGCTGTTCCTGGCCACGATGACCGGGCCGGGCAAGGCGTACATCCAGACCATGACGCTCTCGAAATTGCGCCGCGAACTCGGTGGCGGCGTGGGCGGTCGGTCGGGCGGCGGTGAGGCCCATGGCCTGGGCGCGCTGACGAACATGTTCGGCAGCAACGATTGATTAGATCACTTGACCACGAATCTCACTGTGACCTCGGTCTACCGAGCCACACAGGAAGCGAGTCCGCAAAGCGGACGCAGGATAGTAGCCCACGGTGAAGCCGCTAGGCGGAACCGTGGGTTACGATACAAAATCACGAGAAGCCCTGAAGGGGCGCGGGAAAAACCGCGAGGCGGGGACGTCCGCCCAGCACCTCATCCCGCATACCACCCGACCTCGTGCGAGTTTTACGAGAGATCCCCTGCTTCACACGCTCCAGTCAGTTGCCCACACCCCGCCCCCGGAATTATTCGGACCAATTCCGAACTACCCGCACCGTAGACGGTGTGTCGCTCGCCGGTTCACGAACCAGAAACCGCCCGTCCGCCGAAACGTCGTACCTTCGCTGAAAGCTTCACCCAAAACCAAGCACCAAGCGCGACGCGAAGCGTATGCGAAACCAGGTAGGCAGACCCGTCCAAGCCGGCCTGGCTCAACTCGCCGGCCGATAGCCACCCGTTGCCAATACCCAGACGCGAAAAGGGAAGCCAACTCAAACGCGCAGGAAGATGCGCCGCTGGTAGAGCCAGTAGCACAGGTACCAAATC
Source organism: Bryobacterales bacterium (assembly GCA_965261065.1). Taxonomy (GTDB): domain Bacteria; phylum Acidobacteriota; class Terriglobia; order Bryobacterales; family UBA6623; genus JAKZVK01. The sequence continues at coordinate 3,741,167 of OZ253444.1, forward strand.
ACCAGGAACACGGTACAAGTTTGCGCGACATCCGCCCAGGTTCCCAGGAAGTCGTACCCGAAGGTGAAGACGCCGACGGCCCGGTCGAGCCAGCCATGCAAGATCATATGCACGCCGTAGATGAAGATCGAGTTCATCCCGACGACGACTAAGGGGAACGTCACCTTCTTGAAACCCTTGATCTCGACCAGCCAGTAGAACCCCAACAGCATCAGCAGCACCCAGCCGGTGCTCGCGAACGTGAACGACGCCGTCCAGATGCGCTTGACCATCGGGTTGAAGGGCTCCAGCACAAACCCGGCGAGGAAACACACCACGATCGCGCCGGCCAGCACCTTCATGCGGTAGCGGTGGGTGTGCTCGCCGATCATCAAGTAGCCGGCCCAAACACCGGCCAGCGTGGTGACCGTGCTGCTCACAAAGTTGATCGTGACGTAGTAGCCGCTGTAGTTCAGGCCCAAGAAACCGTCGATCACGGTGCCGACGTTGTCCGCTTTTGAGAAGGCGCCTTCGGAGCCGGGAAACAGCGCGAACAAGGCTCAATGCCCGGCCAGGATCAGCGCCGCCGCGATCGCCTGTCCGCGAAACGGCAGCTTCATGATCCAGAAGCACACCAGGTACGTCAGCGCGATCTGTGCAAGCACGTTGATCAACTGGAAGTTGAGTGCGCCGCGTCCGATCGAGATAAAGATCTGACTCAGCGCCAGCAACCAGAACACGCGCCACAGCATATGCTTCGTCAACTCATCCGACGACGCGCCGCGCGCCGTGCGGTTGCGGAAAGCGAACGGCATCGACAGCCCGACCATGAACATGAAGGCCGGCTGAATCAAGTCCCAGAAGACCATGCCCTCCCACTCGACATGGCGGAACTGGGCGGCGAGCCAGCCGAAGTTGGGGTCGCCTTCGAGCGAAGCTAGCCCAAAGCCGCGGGCCGCCAAGGTGATCATGATAAAGCCGCGAAAGGCGTCGAGCGAAATGAGCCGTTCGGGCTTTGGTTTGCGCTTCGGCTTGGGGTCCGAACTGGGAGGCGCCGCGCTGGGCGACGTGTCGTCGGGACGAAGACGCTCGGTCCGCTCGACGGCCGGTGCGTGCGGCGGCGATACGGTAGTGGCCATCGATCCGGCTGGAGTGTAGCATAATCGTCGGACGCCCGAGACTGGCGCCTCAGGTCCTGTCAACGCCCAATAGAAATGTCCCCCTCGGTAGCTCGATAGAAGTGTCCCCTTGTGTTTCTTGTTCGTAGGAGAGATATCGTCGTCGTCGGGGCTGTGGAACTGTGGGAATCGCGTAGCGATTTCCAAGGGGCGGTGGGAAGGGTGGAAAACCATCCACCGCTCCTCGAACCCGGTACTGCTGCCTCGATAGATTTTCCACGCTTTCCATCCGACCCGGCATTTCCACAGCCCTCTTATGTATTCGCAGCCCGTTTTTTCCGTAACACAGCTCGCCGCCAGGGGTGGTCCGCCGCCGGCTTGCGCCCGCCCCCCGGACGCTGCTGTGGTGCTGGTTTCGTCCGCAGCTGTGGCGTCGGCGTGGCGATCACGTCGTGCTCGATCTCGTGCCCGTCAAACCTCACCTGCAAGCTCTCATCGCGCCACTGTTGGACCGTCACCCGTGCCCCCGCCCCCACGCCCTGGTTGCGTTTCGGCTTCAACTGCAAACAACGATTCTCGAAACGCACCACCCGGTCGTTGCTCACCACCCGTTCGTACTCGCAACAGAACACCCCTCGCAGCTCGGTGCCGCGGGGGAGCGCCTGGTGAAAGTCCGCTGCCGCCGCCGGCTCACAGGCGAAGCGCTCGTTGTGCTCGGCCAGGTACTCCTCGTCGAGATAACGGTTCGCCGCCTCGTACTCGACGATCCCGCGCAGCCGCATCTTCTTGATCAGGCGGTCTTGGTGCGTGCCGTGATGGCGCTCCACTCGGCCCTTGGCTTGCGGCGAGGAAGCCGCCATGATCGTAATGCCGAGCTTGGCACACATGCGCCCGAACTGCGTCTCGGGCTTGATGCCTGCCAGCGCTTCCCGCGACGTCGGCTGGCGCTGGTAGACGTTTTTCCAGTCGCAGTACAACGCCTTGGGAACGCCGTGTTGACGTACCCAGGCTGCGAGCAGATCGGCCGCGGCCCAGGTCGTTTCCTGGTCCGAGAAACGGCACAGCGCCACACCGGTCGCGTCATCGACGAAGTTCATCAGACAGGCTTTCGGGCCGCGTTCTTCCAGCCAGTGGTGGTGCGAACCGTCGAGTTGAATCAGCTCGCCGAAGTGCGCTTTGCGTTGGCGCCGGGTGCGATGCGGTTGGCGCTTGCGACGGCGGCTCCACAGACCCGCGGCGAGCATCCAGCGCCGCAGTGTTTCGCGCGGCACTTCCAGGCCGTGGTCGGCTGCCAGATGTTCCGACGCCAGCGTCGGCCCGAAGCGCTCGTGCCCCTCGCCCGCATAGTTCTCGCGCACCAACTCGATAACCTGCTGGCGTCGCTTCTGATCGGCTCGGTTCGAAGCACGGCCGACGTTACCGTGCACCAAAGCCTTGGCCCCGCCCGCACGGTAACGCTTCTTCAGACGCTTCGCATGGCGGTAGCTGACCTCCAGCAGCTCGGCGGCTTCGGTCAACTTCAGTTCCCCTCGTTTCACTCGGCTCAGCACTTCGCCGCGCCTCAACTCCTTGGCACTCATCCATGTCCTTCCCACTCTCGGCTCCTCCTTCGGAGCCTCAGAGTAGGGGACATTTCTATTGGGCGCTCAAGGGGACATTATCATTGGGCTTCAACACTGGCGCCTCAGGTCCAAACCACGCTTCAGAGCCGCGGATGGAAATCCGCGGTCCGCGGACGTCAGCCCGCGTTGAGCCATCGCTTGAGACCCTACATACCCACATCCGCGCGCAACGCGCGAGCGCTGCACGCCCCGTCAGGGACATCCGAGCCGTTCTCCTGCTGACACTCCTGACACCCCGCCTAGCGAACCTTGGCCCACCGGGCCGATAATAGTGGCATGGCCGCATCGCGTCACCGGTTGGCTCTGAAGGTAACGGCGATCGCCGCCGCTTTCGCCGCGTCCCTCCTGCTCCCCGCCACAACCCTCGCGCAAGCCACCGACGCCGACCCCGAAGATCCCAAAACAAAGGGTTGGCGCATCTTCACCGAAGCCCGCGAGGCGGCGGGCGCCGGCCCCGACGGGACGCCGCTCCGTGACTACACCTTCCAACTCCGCTCGACGGCCGTCACGCCCAAGGGCAAGGCCGAACGCCGCAGCAAGGGCTACTACCTGCATCCCCGCTTCGTGCGCCAGGAGATCGACGACCCGGTCGCCGGCGTGGTCGTCGTTATCTTCGACGGCAAGAAGCTCTGGCAGGTCGTGCCGGGCGACATCCGTTACATGCCGGCCGGCCTAGTCGACCGATACCGCAGCGAGCTCGACCGGTCCCACCTTCTCCTGCTGCCCCCGCCCCCCGAGGACACCATCTGGTTCCTGCGCCAAGAGGAAGTCGCCGGCCGCCTGGCCGACGTGATCGAGCTTCGCGACGTGGGCGGCCCTCCGGTGCGGCTGTTCGTCGACGTCGAGACGCGGGACGTGGTGAAGAAGATGTTCGTCGGCGACGTCCCTGACGGCGGCATGGCGCAAGTCGAGGAGTTCTACGCGAACTTCCAGGACGTCGGCGGGTACCGCTGGCCCTTCTACAAGAAGGTCGTCCGCAACGGCAAGACCGCGACCGAAAGCATCACGCTCGACATGCAGGTCAACGTCGGCCTCACCGAGCGCAACATCCTACGCTAACGGTTGAATCTACCTGGACCTAGGTAACCCGGTGTAGGGGCGGATCCCCGCGTCCGCCCGCTCGCCCACTCGACATGCAGGTCAACGTCGGCCTGACCGAGCGCAACATCCTACGCTAACGGTTGAATCTACGGGGACCTACGTAACCCAGTGTAGGGGCGGATCCCCGCGTCCGCCCGCTCGCCCACGATATCCCCGCCGTAATGATTCGGCTTCTCAGATTCGCAAACCGCGTACGACACGACTCCCCTGCACACCCACCCGGCCCGGGTATTAACCGGGCACATGGGTAACACATGATGCCAAGCACATAGGTAACACTTTGAGGCATAGAACATTTCTGGGAGGGAATGCTTTATGCCGTGGCAGGAGACCTGTGTGCGAGACGAGAGAACCCATTTTATCGTGGACTGGGAAAGAGACGAGGAGTCGATGGCCGAGCTGTGCCGGCGCTACTCGGTGAGCCGCAAGACCGGCTACAAATGGCTGCAGCGCTACCAGCAGCAGAGCTGGGAAGGTTTGCAGGACCACTCCCGGGCGCCGCAACGCCATCCCGGTCAGACCGCGGCCGCGATCGAGCAAGAGATTCTCGCTCTGCGGGCGCAGCACAGTCGCTGGGGTGCGGTCACCTTGAGGGCGCGGCTGCAGCGAAGGCAGCCCGACGTGGCATGGCCGGCGGTGAGCACGATCGGAAATCTGCTGCGACGACACGGTCTGAGCGTGCCCCGACGACGCCGGCCCCGCGCCGCACCGACCCCGCTGCCGCTGACGCCAGGCAAGCAGCCCAACCAGGTTTGGTGCGCCGACTTCAAAGGCTGGTTTCGCACCCAAGACGGCCGGCGCTGCGATCCCTTAACGATCTCGGACGCGGCCAGCCGCTACCTGTTGCGGTGCCCGGCGGTGACGAAACCGAACGGGGACCATGTTCGGCCGTTGTTCGAGGCGACGTTTCGAGAGTTTGGACTGCCGCGGGTGATGCGCACCGACAACGGGCCGCCGTTTGCGACCCTGGCGGTGCACGGGCTGGGGCGGCTGGCAGTGTGGTGGATCAAGTTGGGGATCTGTCCCGAGCGGATCGAGCCGGGACATCCGGAACAGAACGGGCGGCATGAGCGGATGCACCGTACGCTGAAGCAAGAGACCGCCGCGCCGCCAGCGGCGAATCTGCGAGCGCAGCAACGGGCGTTTGATGGCTTTCGCAGCGACTACAACGAGGAGCGACCGCACCAGGGACTGGAGTTGCGAACCCCTGGTGAGTGTTATCACGGCGCGGCGCGGGCGTATCCGTCGCGGGTGGACAAGCCGGAGTATGCGGCGCCGATGCAGGTGCGGCGCGTGATGGATGGGCGGATTCGCTGGCGGCGTCAACGAGTGTTCGTCGGCAAGGGACTCAACGGGGAGCGGGTCGGGGTGGAGGAGATCGAGGAGGGCGTGTGGCGAGTGTGGTTTTCCTTTTATGAGTTGGGAGTATTCGAGGAACGAGAGCGGCGGTTGCGCCCGAGCAAGGGCCCAGCGGCGGGCCCTTCGTCCGGGGGTGGGACTTGACTCTGGTCGCCCTCCGGGCTCCCTGCGTCAAGCCCCACCCCGGACGAAAAGTGTTACCTATGTGCTTGGCATAAAGTGTTACCCATGTCCCGGTCAGCACACCCGTAGGGGTGGACCGCTGCGGCCACCCATCAGCCGCCCGCCGGCAACGCCGCCCGACCCAACCGCCCGCGCTGGAACGGGCGCGCGGCATCAACCCCGCGAACTCTCACGGCACCCACCACGCCCTGGCCTAGCCGCGAAGCGGCGACCGGATGTGAGCCTGGGGTGACGCCGCCAGGCGGAACCCCAGGTAGCGAACCTCTTGTGTCGAGAGCCCTGACAGGGCGATCCAAAAGCCTCGGCGGACCGAGCCGTGGTCGGTTCAATAGCTCTCCGTATCGCCCCGAACGAGTGTCGCCACCGCCGGCGCATGACTCGGGGGCCCTGGGGGCCCTCCCGAACTCTCGTTTTCACGAAATCCCGTGGGACGATCTGGCACTCCGCCGAGCGCGACGTAGCTCCTCTTCTTCCTCCGATTCCAGGGTAACAAGCGGGTGGAAGGGGTTTGACCCACGTCGAGCGGTAAGTGATTGAAAGGAAAGGGAATAAATACTTGAAAGATTCGTGACTCAAATTGCGGTTCGTGGTGCGATGGCGAGACGGAGTCCCAGGGGAGGTGCCACGGATCATGGCAGTGCCCCGGAGCCCCGGAGCCGGGCGGAGACCGGATGGACTGGACCCCTACGGCGAGGCCAAGAAATTAGGGACGGGTTGCAGTTGACTGAAAAAGCATAGCGAATCCAGCCCAATGGGGGCATGATCAAGTTAGCCGGGGAAGCGGAGGCGGGCTCTGCTGGAGAGCAACCCGCCAAGGAATACCCGGCCGCAGACTCATCGAAACGATGAGGGCGGGGTGTGCGCCTACTCAGGCCGCATCCCGCCTTGTGCTGCGCCATCGGATCGATAGATCTGCTCATGCCTTACGAAAACTCAGGCGGCGTCAGCCGCCTCTTCCCACAGCCGCTCATACTCTTGCGGCGGCCGGTAGCCCAGCGACGAATGCAATCGTGTGCGATTGTATTCCTGCTCAATATAAGCCCCGATCGCGGCCTGCGCCTGGGCCAAACTTTCATACTCGTTGCAGTTGACTTCCTCGCTTTTCAAAGTCTTGAAAAAGCTTTCCACGTACGCGTTGTCCTGCGGGCAGCCTTTGCGGCTCATCGATATCCTCGCGCCCGCTTGCCGCAGTGTGGCCACATAAGCTTCCGCAGCGTACTGCGAACCTTGATCGGAATGATGAATCCAACCCGGCGCCGGACGCCGGCTGCTCAACGCTTGGTGCAGCGCCGCCAGCGGCAATTCGGTTTTCAGGTTCGGACCCACGGCCCAACCCACCACGCGCCGCGAATACACGTCCAACACCACCGCCACATAGACGAAGTGGTTTCCCAATCGCACGTAGCTGAGATCCGAGCCCCACAGCTTGTTGGGGCCCGTGGGTTGGACCTCGCGCGTCAGGTTCTCGTAACACCGCAACGAGTGCTTCGAATCGGTCGTTTGCGGAACGGTGCGGCGACGTCGCCGCAAGAGATTCTCTTCGCGCATCACCCGCTGCACGCGCTTGCGATTGACCAGTAGCTTTTGACGGCGCACCTGTTGGGTCGTCCGCCGGGTGCCGTAGGCCGGATGGTCCAAGGCGGCCTGGACAATGGCCTGCCGCAGTTCCCCGACCGGCTCGCGGTCGGGTTTGCCCTGGCGGTAGAGGCTGGCTCGCGCCAGCCCGCTCAAGCGGCACAAATCGCGTGCGCTCATGTTGCCTTGCCGTCTTGCGGCTCGTACTTCGTTAGCGACGCGCCGGTTCCACTGACGATGCTCGGCCGGCGCAGATCCTCGACACGCCGCAAGGCTGCGGACAAAAAATCAATCTCCATGGCCTGGCGGCCGACTTTGCGTTCCAGCTCCGCGAGACGGGCCTGGGCTTCGCGGCCGGGCTCGACGCGGGCGCTGCCGCCCGGACGCCGTCCAGCGCCGGGAAAAGCTCCCTCGACGCCGTAGCGCTCGACTTGTGCCAGCCAGTCGTAGAGCTTTTCGCGCTTCACCTCGAGCTCGCGTGCTAGAGCCGAGCCCGACTCGCCGGCTTCGAGCCGCCGGACGGCCGCCAGCTTGAACTCCTTCGTGAATCGTCTTCGAGACAATTGAACCCGCATTTTCAATTTGATGTTTGACATCCCGACCTTCCAGCGGCCTTGAGCGTCTTTATTCATAGGGGCTAGAGACCGATGAGGACGCCATGGAGGCCAACACCCAATGGGTGAAAAACAAACCAAGCCATTCCAGCTAAGTTTCAATGGACTTCTCAAAGTCGATTTCCAGGGATCGCACGTCACTTCCGACGGTGGCCTGATTTTGGTTCGCGAACTGGACGAACGGCTCGGTCTCGGAGAACTGATTGACGAGCATCTCAGCGACTCCCGGCAAGGCACAAACAAGCAGTTCACGCTCGCTGATCTGTTGCGGCAGTCGGTTTACAGCCGACTCGCCGGCTACGAGGACCTCAACGACGCCGAGCGGGTTTCGATCGATCCGACGTTTCGGCTGATCGGTTCGCAGAAGATCTGGGATCGCGGTGCGGCCTTGACCTCGACGCTGCACGGCTTCGAGACGGAGATGCTGGCGAGCGAAGAGAACCTGCTGGGGCTGATGGCGCTGAACCGAGAGCTGGTCGGGCAAGCGGAAGCGTTCGACGACGCCGAGCGGGTCGTTCTGGACCTGGACTCCACCGAGAGTCCGGTCCATGGCCAACAGGAAGGCAGTGCCTACAACGGACACTTCGAGTCGGTCTGCTACCACCCGTTGCTTTTGTTCAACGGTCATGGTGATTGCCTCGCTGCCAAGCTGCGTCCAGGCAACGTGCACAGCGCCGAGGACTGGGATGAGCTCTTGTTGCCGGAGATCGAGCGCCAACAGGCTGCGGGCAAGCAGGTCGCCTTCCGGGGCGATGCGGCCTTTGCGAAGCCGGAAGTTTATGAGGCTTCGGAGGAACGCGGAGTACAGTACGCCATTCGCATTCCGGCCAACAAGAGCTTGGAGCTGGAGATCGAAGACATCCTGTTTCGCCCGCCGGGAAGGCCTTCCCGCAAGCCCTTGGTGCGCTACAAGAGTTTTCGCTATCAGGCGGAGAGTTGGTCGCAGGCGAGGCGGATCGTCGCTAAGGTCGAGCATCACCAGGGCGAGCTGTTCCCGCGCGTCGGATTCATCGTGACGAGCATGAGCTTGCCGAGCCGCTCGGTGGTGCGCTTCTACAACAAGCGCGGCACGGCGGAACAGTGGATCAAGGAAGGCAAGCAGGCGACGCACTGGACGCGATTGTCGTGCCATCGATTTCGGGCCAACGAAGTGCGGTTGCAACTGAGCGTGCTGGCCTACAACCTGGGCAATCTTTGGCGGCGGCTGGGGCTTCCGCAGCGAATCAAGAGTTGGTCGCTGACGAGCTTGCAACACAGGTTGATGAAGACCGGCGGTCGGCTGGTCAAGCACGCGCGGTATTACTGGCTCTTATTGGCGGAGGGACATCTGAACCGGCGGCTGTTCGGCGACATGCTGCACAAGATCTGGGCGCTGCCGCTGCCGAGTGGGTAGCATTGCCGGAGTGAGGATCAACAGCTTTTGGCTCCAAAAGGTTTCGCAAGGAGCAGTGTCGGCCGGAGCGCCGTTCAAGCCGCTCAATCAACGACTGTGAGCGGTCGAACCAGCTCTGGCGACTACCAGCAGAGGTGATGTGCAGGGTTCAGCGTGAAAGGACGTGCTGTTCGGAGCGGAGCGGGTGTATACTGTGGCCGTGCCAGGGCCAAAATGGAAATCCTGGTTGAACCTCCTTCCCGTTCCCTGGTTCATTGTCCCTTCTTTCCTGGTCTCGCTTTTCGGGTCCATTCCAGTTCGGGGCGGTTCGGGACGTCGGTTCGGGGACAAAGCCCGAACTCAATGGAGAAGTCGTGGACAGGCTGCTGCTTTTGCCGCTGAGTCGAACGGCCCTTCCGGCCAAGCCTAGACCGTGCTCCCATCTGCCGGTCACAGACTTTCAAAAACAATTTCCTCCATCCTTTCAACTACTTACGTAGCCAGCCATCCCGCCGCCCGACCATCGGCCCTTACACTAGAAGCGAGGAAAGCTTACGGGCGATCATCGCCCAACAGGCACACAAGTGCAACACCACATTCCCAATCCAAGTCGCCCATCCGCACCGGTGCCGTACGAGGTGACCCATGGGTGAGGAATATAAAGAATCTTTAGAATCAATCCCAAAACCGCGCCAAATCCTGCCAGATCCTGCCAAATCCTGCCAGCTCCAGCCGGGTCAACGAGCTCTCCGTGGCGTCCACCGGCAAGGAAGGGATTGGGTATGATTTCTTGGCCTCAGCAGCCCATGTGATTCGGGGCCTGGTCCGGCGTCTTCGAACACCGGTCCAGGCCCCGAATCAATAGGGGGTGTAGTGGGCGACGGGTCCCCGGGTTGGCACCCGGGGCTAGCATTAAGGTGCCGCTGCGCGGCTTGGTATCCCGGACACGCAATCAATAGGGGTTCGCTGGGCGGTCGCTCCCCAGGTATTGACCGGGAACATGGATGCGCGGCTTCTCTTTCGCACAAAAACCGAGAGCAACTGGGCCCGCACGCGGGCGGGCGCAGGGGCCCGCCCCTACGCTATAGACTGAGCCGACCGGCCTACAAGCGCTTGCGCTTCGAGCGGCAGCCGCCCTGGTTCGGGGTTGGATACAATTCGGAGACAGTGGCGCGGGGGTCAGGCGTCCGCCGGCGGAGGGTACAGCATGGGTGAGTCGAAGGGCGTTGCATACCAAAACGGGAACTACCTGCCGGTCGGGGAAGCGACCATTCCGATCCTCGACCCGGCGTTCACCAAGAGCGACGTCGTGTTCGACGTCGTCACCGTCTGGGACCGCAGCTTCTTCCGCCTCGACGATCACCTCACGCGCTTCCGCGCGTCGTGCGAGTACGTCCGCATGACGCCGCCGTGTTCAGAGGACGAGATCAAGCACATCCTGGCACAGTGCGTCGAGCACGCCGGCTTCTCGGCGGCGATGGTCTACATGCTGTGCACGCGCGGACGCTACGGCGGCGGCATCGCTTTCGGCGACCCGCGCACCTGCGTGAATGGGTTCATGGCCTATTCGGTCCCCTATTACTGGGTCGTGCCGAAGGACCGCATGGAGACCGGCGCGCATCTGTGGATCACCGAGACGCGCCGCGCGCCCGATGCCGCCATAAACCAGCGCGTCAAGAACTTCAACCGCATGGACCTGACCCGCGCCCAGTTCGAGGCCTTCGACGCCGGCGCCGACGCGCCCGTGCTGCTCTCCACGGGCGGCTACCTCACCGAGGGGCCCGGCTTCAACGTGTGGATCATCCGCAACGGCAAAGCGCTCACGCCGGGTGCCAACCTGCTCGAAGGCATCACGCGCCTCACCACGTTCGACCTCTGCCGGCAGATCGACCTCGACGCCGAAACCGCCGACCTCACGTTCGAAGATCTGGCCGGCGCGGACGAGGCGTTCCTGTCGTCATCCGGCGGCGGCCTCATCCCGATCACGCGCGTCAACGGCCGCACCATCGGCAACGGCAAGCCCGGGCCCACGTCGCGGCGGCTCGGCGACCTCTATTGGGAGAAGCGCGCCCAAGGCTGGCACGCTACCCCCATGGCCGAGTTGCTGGCCTTGCCGGAAGCCGCCGTCGTTTCCGGCTAGACCGTTCAGGGTAAACTGCTGCACTGCGGGCAACGAGGATTTGTTCTCGTTAGGTGGCGGTTTTACATCCAACAAAGTAGGGGCACGGCATGCGGTGCCCGGCGCCGTCGCGAACGGATGACTTGACCCGAACACGGGCACAGCATGCTGTGCCCCTACCTTTCGGTTCAGCAGAGGTAGAATCGCTCGCAGTTAAATCCCCTCAAACAGGGGGCTCGACAGATACCGCTCGCCTGCGTCGGGGAGGATGGTGACGATCGTCTTGCCTTTGAACTTGGGGTCTTTGGCCAGACGGCAGGCCACCGCCGCCGCCGCGCCGCACGAGATGCCCGAGAGCAACCCTTCCTCGCGGGCCAGACGGCGGGCGAAGTCGACCGCTTCGTCGTTGCCGACGTGCTCGACGCGGTCGATCAGCGACAGGTCCAGCACGTCGGGCACGAAGCCGGCGCCGATGCCCTGGATGCGGTGATAGCCCGGCCGCAGGGGCTCCCCGGCGAGTTGTTGCGAGATGACCGGGCTGTCGGCGGGCTCGACGCCGACCGTGAGCAGGTCCTTTTTCAAGTGGTGCTTGATGTAGCGCGCGATGCCGGTAATCGTGCCGCCGGTTCCGATGCCGGCGACCAGGACGTCGACTTGCCCGCCGGTGTCATCCCAGATTTCGGGCCCCGTGGTCTTGAAGTGGATGGCGGGGTTGGCTGGGTTCTTGAACTGCTGCAGCATCACGTAGCGGCCGGGCTCGGCGGCGACCATCTCTTCGGCGCGCTCGACCGCGCCGCGCATGCCGACCTCGTCGGGCACGAGCTCGAGCTGCGCGCCGAACATCCGTAGCACTTGCTGGCGCTCGAAGCTCATGATCTCGGGCATGGTGAGCGTCAAGCCGTAGCCGCGCGACGCCGCGACGAACGCCAACGCGATGCCGGTGTTGCCGCTGGTGGGCTCGACCAACTCCTTACCCTTTTTGAGGATGCCGCGTTGCTCGGCGTCCCAGATCATCGACGCGCCGATGCGGCATTTCACCGAGTAGGCGGGATTTCGCCCCTCGATCTTGGCCAGCACGGTCGCCGAGGCGCCCTGGGTTACGCGGTTGAGGCGCACCAGCGGCGTGCGGCCGATGCTGAGTGAGTTGTCGTTGAAGATTTGTCCCATGCGGCCTTAGATCTGCCAGTTGACGGCGCGACGCGAGTGTTTCTCCTGCCGGCGGCGCACGAGGTCGGCGAACGTGGTTCCGTCGAGGACGCCTGAGAGCGCCTCATCGGCTCGCTGCCACAAGTCGGTGAAGGGCGAGTCGGCTGGGTGGCCGGCCTCGTCCTTGCGCTCGGCGGTGGAGAACGGGCCCTCGATATGGCGTAGCACGTCGCCGACCGTAATGGCGTCGGCGGCACGGGCGAGGTAGTATCCGCCGCTGGCGCCGCGCCGCGAGCCCAGGAAGCCGCCTTGCTTGAGCTGCGAGAGGATCAGCTCCAGGAACTTCTGTGGGATCGACTGCCGCGAGGCGATCTCGGCGATCTTCACCGGCTCGGCGCTCGAGCGTGAACACAGCTCGAACACCGCCCGCAGCGCGTAATTCCCTTTGACCGAGACGTTCATCTGAATCTCTATTAAACCACTAGAGATTAGGGCACTGCCGAGCCCGGCGTCAATCGGCGGGGCCGCGATTGGTGAATCGTGGATCGTGATTCGTGATTCGTGATTCGTGATCCGCCGACGGGGAGGCGGGGTCGGGTGGCGGGCGATCTGGCCGGTGCACGACGGGTTTGCCGATTTCGGCCAAGTCGTTCTCGTCTAACGCATCTTTCGGCCCCCAGACCTCTACGTAGTGCCCGCGGTCCCAGAGGATGACGGCGGTGATCCGCGGCGGGCAGGCGATGCGCTCGGCACGTTGCACGCGGCGGAGAAGGGTGAGGTGTCGGTCTCTCATTCGTCGCCTCCCACCTGTCCTCCGGCGATGGCCTCTTCGATGCGGGTGAGGCGCTCTTCGATGTCCTCCAACTCGATGGCGCGGTAGGCGTAGTCGAGGTTGGTGCGGATCCCGCTGACGCGGCTCGCGGCGCTCGATTTGTCGTCGGCGATGATCTGCTGAAGCGAGTCGACCGAGCTGACGGCCATCTGTTGCAGGCGCGAGGTGGCCTGACCCAGCGCGTTGCGGCGGGCGGCATGCAGGCAGCGCCGGAAGTCTTCGTCTTCCCGCAGCCAGCGAAAAAGAGTCGTGCGGCCGACGTGCGCCGACTCGGCGGCCTCCTTGATGGTTCGTGTGGTCAAGAGCGCGCCGATGGCACGCATCTGGGCGTCCGAGAGTTTGTCGGATGCGTCTTTCGTGGTGTTGATTCGATTGGACATGGTAATGTTCTTTCGTGGCACGATCTGGCACCGTGCCGGGCTTTGGGTTGGTGATCGTCTCCTCAATCTCACAGTAGCAAGCCGGTGAGTCGATCTCGACCCTCCCAGAGAGACAAGTGATTGATTAGGGGTGAGTTAGGATGCTTTAGTTTTCTGTGATGAAAGTGTGTGTTTGCGGGAAATGGTGGGATTGAGCTTCTCTGGAGAGTGCCATCAGAAGAGTGCCAATGGGGTTGCGGCGGCGTGCGGGCGCAGGCGGCCCACCTCGACATGATGCCCGGGCTGGACGGAGTTCTGCTCTAGAATCTGGGTCAACAGGCTCCACGGCAACGCCGGACCGCTGCCTGTCGCGGAAAGCCGGAAGCAAAAGGGACTTCGTGGCGGACCGCACGGAGGTACCGCCTCGCGGAAGCGCGCGGGTTCACACCCGCGCCTCTGTCCGGGGGCCCCAATGGAAATCCTGGATCAGAGGCGCACCACTTGGCACGTCGCGACGTAGACGAAGGCTCTGCGGCAGTCCGCTCGGCCCGAACCAGAAGCGCTGTTGCTCGTGTTCTCTTTTTGCTCGGGCTCACAGTTTCTAGTGTTGCCCTCGGTCGTAGCCAGCCTCTGCAATGGTCACCGAGCGAGCTATCGATTGAGCTCGGTGGAACCAATTCGCTTGCGCAGAACCTGACCGCATCTCTTACTTCAACTGTCGCCGCCGATCGAGTCCACCTTGTCGTAACCGGAGAGATTCGATCCTGGGTCACAATAACCCCTGCCAAAGTTGGTCAAGTCGTACCTGGCAATCCTGCATTGATCTCAGTAGTTGTGGTGGCCCCGATTGACGTCCAGCCCGGGGAGTACACCGGATCCATTCAGGTGCGCAGCACTGGATCCGATCGTATTGGGTTGCCCGCGCCCTCGAGGTCAAGGTTGAGCACAAGCCGACTCCTAGGATCCTTGCCCATAAGGGTTCTGGTGGAGCCCGTCATTATCTCTGTCAATCCCGCTGTCGAGGTGTTGACGCCTGAAACCCTCACCACTTTGATGACCACTAGCAACGGCCAGTTAGTGTTTTCTGAGTGGACTGATCAGCTGAATATGCTCGTTCCCGGCTCGATCGTTGTTCTGACTCCGTGCCCAGCGGCACCGAATGGGCTCCTGGGTAACGTGACGTCGGTCCAACTCCAGGACGGCCGCGGTGTGGTTGACATAGCTCCGGCAACACTAACGGATGTCTTCGATTTCGTATCGGTATCGATACGAAGTGGTCTGGTGCAAGCCAATCTCGTCGAGTTTAGGCCCCTGTTAGAGGGAGTCAGAATCAAATCCGCTCCGCACGCAGATGCTGCCCGGTCCGACGTACCCGAAAAACTGATTCAATTGGAATTGGACATCACAGATGTCGTTCTGTTTGATGCCGACGGGGACGAGAGTACTTTAGGAGACCAGGTTCGCGCGGCAGGTTCTATCGCTGTGGAGCTGACCTATGATTTCGATTTGTATATTGCGAATGCGAGCCTAAAAACGTTGACTTTCGTAACTCACACCAGCCAGATGGCGCAGTTGAGCATCACGTCCGGCGTCGTAGGTGTCGTCGATGAAACGATTGAACTCGGTGAAATCTCGTTCTCACCTTTCCCGGTTCCGGGAGGATTGGGATTAATCTGGGTCACTCCCGAGCTGGTGCTGGAAACGGGAATGCCGGGTATCCACTTGACTCAGGTGACCCCAACATCTTGTAGTTG
The DNA here is from genome assembly GCA_965261065.1 of Bryobacterales bacterium. GTDB lineage: Bacteria > Acidobacteriota > Terriglobia > Bryobacterales > UBA6623 > JAKZVK01. The sequence continues at coordinate 3,756,300 of OZ253444.1, forward strand.
GGCTCACAGCGTCTTAGCGTCCCAATCGGCGACGATCGAGCGGTACGGCGTCGGCTCCACCGCCATGGCCTGCTGCACAAGGCGGTAGAAGAGCTTGCCCCGACTGCGTGATCTGCGCCGATTGAAGCGGAACACGAACTCGTCGAGATAGTAGTCCAGATGCTCGTGGCTGACCGCCCCCTGATGCGTGCCCAGCATCCAGCGCTTGAGTAGCGAGATCGCCAAGTGCACCCTCGGCAGTAGCTGCGAGGCCTGCTCGCGGCGGTTGTTAATCGAGATGATACGACGCTGGTAGTCCTTCTTCTTGAGCGGATCGTAGCCCGACCAGTTGTCGGTAACAACCACGCTGCCCGGCTCGACCGACTCCTCGACGAAGGGCATCAAACTGGCCGCCGAGGCGTTCTGAACGCGCTGCATGCGGATGCGCCCCAGCCCGGTGCCTCTCTCTTCCGCGGCGACTGCAATCAACGCTTTACGCTCGGTCTGCCGGCCGATTACCCCTTCTTCTTCAGCGCCCCAGTAGGTCTCATCGACCTCGACGAGGCCCGTCAATCGCTCCCGCCCCGGGCGCACCATCGCTCGCCTCAGCTTGTGCATCCAAGGCCAGGCGGTTTGGTAACTGCCCAGTCCCAGAACGCGCTGTAGACCCAGGGCGCTGGCCCCATTCTTCTGCGTGGTGATGGTCCACATCGCCCGGAACCACAGCCGCAGCGGCTTGCGTGTGTCTTGAAAGATCGTGCCGGCGGTGACGGAGGTTTGCCGCCCGCAGCGAGCGCATTCGAACCACACTTTGCGCACCGGCCAAGCGCGCTCATGCCCACACCTTGGACAGCGGAAACCCTCTGGCCAGCGCAAGGCGAACAGATAGTCGCGGCAAGCCTCCTCGCTCGCAAAGTGAGACTCGAATTCGAGTTGGTCGCGCGGGTAATCCTCCACCAAGCCCTACACTACATCTTGGGGTCACCTGAGTCAAGTGGATACCCAGCACGGGAATAACCGGCCTAGTCTCAGCACAGTTGGAAGTGTCCGCCTCTCAGCATGCTCTCTTCACGGCCGGGCTATCATTCGAGTCGGGAGTTTGGTCTCAGATTGGAAATGTCGAGATTGGATTTGAGCACGACCCACCTCAGCTCACAGGTAAGTTGAACACTAAGGGATTCGCAGGGCCAGCGTTCAATTTGTTGGTAATGAACGTGGCTGGCCCGTTTTTGAATGCTCGGGGGTTCGTGGAACTAGCCGCTGAAATAGATCCGAATCCCCAGTGGATGCTGTATGGCGGGTTGGAGGCGAACGGTGGTGTGCGCCTGGAGATCTTCGACAGGAAGATCGCAGATGTGGAGTTTCTGCTGCTCCGTCATCGTGAGTTACTGGCACAGGGCAACACAGTAGAGCCTCCCGACCTGATTTTGAGTCTGAGTGTTTCGCCATCAGGGCCGCTAAACAGGGAACCCGGGCAGACGGCAAGTTACACCGCGACAGTGACCTCGGGGGACAGCCCGGTGAGCGGGGCGTTGGTGCAGGTGAACGATCCGTTGTGCGGCTTCAGCGGCTTCATGCCGTCGACCAGCGGCAGCGGGCAGGCCAGCTACAGCTGCACGGTGCCGGGCGGGACTTCGAGCGGCAACCACACGATCACCTTCGGGCCGGCGACGAAGTCGGGCTTCTCGCAGAGCGGCACGCAGAACCGCACGGTGAGCGTCTCGCAGGCAGCGCTGAGCCTGAGCGTGACGCCATCAGGGACGCTGAACAGGGAACCGGGGCAGACGGCAAGTTACACGGCGACAGTGACCTCGGGGGACAGCCCGGTGAGCGGGGCGCTCGTACAAGTGAACGATCCGTTGTGCGGCTTCAGCGGCTTCATGTCGTCGACCAACGGCAGCGGGCAGGCCAGCTACAGCTGCACAGTGCCGGGCGGGGCTTCCAGCAACTACACGATCACGTTCGGGCCGGCGACGAAGTCGGGCTTCTCGCAGAGCGGCACGCAGAACCGCACGGTGACGGCGGCGGTGCTGCCCTCACCGCAGATCGACAGCATGAACCCCAACCCGGTGCCGGGGTCAGCGGACGACCAACCGGTGTTGATCAACGGCAGCGGTTTTCAGAGCGGCGCGGGGCTGAAGGTGCGGGTGAACTGGCCCGGTGGGCAGACCGATCTACAAGGGCCGCAGGTGACCTGGCTGTCAGCGGGCCAGTTGCGCATCCTGATCAACGTGGGCACGGCGGCGGCGAACTGGACGGCCCAAGTCATCAACCCCGACGGGGAGCCCTCCAACGTGTTCAGCTTCTCCGTTACAAGTCCGTAAGGCATCAGCGTGCCAGCGCGAGGCAGTTTGGGGCAGTTTGGGGGCAGTTTGGGGACGGCAGTTTGGGGACAAGCCCGCACTCCTGGAATGGACCCGAAAAGCGAGACCAGGAAAGAAGGGACAATGAACCAGGGAACGGGAAGGAGGTTCAATTGTCTCGAAGACGATTCACGAAGGAGTTCAAGCTGGCGGCCGTCCGGCGGCTCGAAGCCGGCGAGTCGGGCTCGGCTCTAGCACGCGAGCTCGATGTGAAGCGCGAAAAGCTCTACGACTGGCTGGCACAAGTCGAGCGCTACGGCGTCGAGGGAGCTTTTCCCGGCGCTGGACGGCGTCCGGGCGGCAGCGCCCGCGTCGAGCCCGGCCGCGAAGCCCAGGCCCGTCTCGCGGAGCTGGAACGCAAAGTCGGCCGCCAGGCCATGGAGATTGATTTTTTGTCCGCAGCCTTGCGGCGTGGCGAGGATCTGCGCCGGCCGAGCATCGTCAGTGGAACCGGCGCGTCGCTAACGAAGTACGAGCCGCAAGGCGGCAAGGCAACATGAGCGCACGCGATTTGTGCCGCTTGAGCGGGCTGGCGCGAGCCAGCCTCTACCGCCAGGGCAAACCCGACCGCGAGCCGGTCGGGGAACTGCGGCAGGCCATTGTCCAGGCCGCCTTGGACCATCCGGCCTACGGCACCCGGCGGACGACCCAACAGGTGCGCCGTCAAAAGCTACTGGTCAATCGCAAGCGCGTGCAGCGGGTGATGCGCGAAGAGAATCTCTTGCGGCGACGTCGCCGCACCGTTCCGCAAACGACCGATTCGAAGCACTCGTTGCGGTGTTACGAGAACCTGACGCGCGAGGTCCAACCCACGGGTCCCAACAAGCTGTGGGGCTCGGATCTCAGCTACGTGCGATTGGGAAACCACTTCGTCTATGTGGCGGTGGTGTTGGACGTGTATTCGCGGCGCGTGGTGGGTTGGGCCGTGGGTCCGAACCTGAAAACCGAATTGCCGCTGGCGGCGCTGCACCAAGCGTTGAGCAGCCGGCGTCCGGCGCCGGGTTGGATTCATCATTCCGATCAAGGTTCGCAGTACGCTGCGGAAGCTTATGTGGCCACACTGCGGCAAGCGGGCGCGAGGATATCGATGAGCCGCAAAGGCTGCCCGCAGGACAACGCGTACGTGGAAAGCTTTTTCAAGACTTTGAAAAGCGAGGAAGTCAACTGCAACGAGTATGAAAGTTTGGCCCAGGCGCAGGCCGCGATCGGGGCTTATATTGAGCAGGAATACAATCGCACACGATTGCATTCGTCGCTGGGCTACCGGCCGCCGCAAGAGTATGAGCGGCTGTGGGAAGAGGCGGCTGACGCCGCCTGAGTTTTCGTAAGGCATGAGCAGATCTATCGATCCGATGGCGCAGCACAAGGCGGGATGCGGCCTGAGTAGGCGCACACCCCGCCCTCATCGTTTCGATGAGTCTGCGGCCGGGTATTCCTTGGCGGGTTGCTCTCCAGCAGAGCCCGCCTCCGCTTCCCCGGCTAACTTGATCATGCCCCCATTGGGCTGGATTCGCTATGCTTTTTCAGTCAACTGCAACCCGTCCCTAATTTCTTGGCCTCGCCGTAGGGGTCCAGTCCAAACGCCCCCCCCCCCCCCCGAACTGCTCGTCCCCGAACTGCCCCCGCCCCAGCTACCCACTCAGAACCCGGAAGAGTCACCTAAGAAAGCCGTGCGACCGCCTTCCTCATTGGACCAAATGACATCGCCCGGAAGGTAGACCCCAGATCTCAGGAAGAGGTACGCTGGAGAGCGGGCGATCTGCTTTCCCCGATCGAATTCAACGAGAATCACCGCATATATTGACTGAAGACCGAGACCTACCACGATCTGATTATCGAGCGGCTCTCGTGCAAGGCCGGTAGTCGGGTCAAGGAACTCCTCCAGGCCCTGGGCTCCCAGACGACAGTGGATCTCGAACCGATCGAGAGCTGTTTGGGAGTCGCATGGACTCTGGGGATAGAACCGATCCGAGCCAACGATCGCACACACGACCGTTCCCTTTCGTCCCCGCTTTCCGCGTAGGACGAGTTCCTGCGGCGTCCTAGGCAGGTCTGCAGGGTCAAGTCTGGCCGTCACCTGTCTCAGCAGCAATGGACCAAGAGTGCCGTCCGGAGCCTGGAACCTGGGTAGATCGCGAGGCCAGCTACGAAACGGAACCTCCGTCTCGTGCCCGGGCAATCCATAAGCCGCTTGAAGGAGCCTCAAAGCCTGTCTTGCTCGCGAGACGGTTTCCAGAGGGGATCGAGAGTCTACGGGCAGATCGAGCAATCCGTGAGGCAGGTTCGTGTCCGGCTCACAAACGACACCGACCGCAGCCGCAGCGAAGGCAGTCACACTACAGAAGGCCAGTACGAAGACTGTTTGCCTCTCCGGCCTGACCGACAGCACGCGCGGTGCCAGGGCAAATCGGAGCACGAGCCAGTTCGCTGGAAAATAGATGAACAGCGGGGGCAGTGCAGCCATCAACAGGTAATACGAGACCGGACTGACACTTGCAGGCGAAAGGCTGGCGAATCCGGCGCCGAATATCCAGTTGATGTTCTCCTCGGGTCTTGTGAACAGGTACGTCAGGAGGAGTACCGTGGCGGTCTGAACGGTCTGAAAAAGCCACCCATATCGAGAGGCGCCGAGCCGTAGAAGAGCCCAGACAACGACGGGGAGCAGGAAGGTGTGCTGAAAGAAGGAGAGCGCTTTCTCATAAGGTGTGAGTTCACGGCTGAACATGTACGAGGTCGCGGAGAACGGCATGCTTCCGAGAGTGAGATACGAGAGGAAATCGAATTGCCAAGCGAGATGATAGACGACCATACCGACGAACTGAGCCGTGAGAATCAGTCGACTACGCGCCAGTAGCCCAATGGCAGTGCCGAGGGTAGCGACATCACAGAGCCACAGCAACTGTCCGGCGCCGCGGCGAGTCCAGGCGACAGCAATGAGCAGCCAAGTCAAGCCTGTTAGGACCCCGAGCAGCTTCAGATCGTCGGCTAACGCGGGATGCACTCTCCCCATAGCAAAAACACCGTTGACCGGGACCGTTTACACGTGACCTGTTGAAGCCCAATGATAATGTCCCCTACTCTGAGGCTCCGAAGGAGGAGCCGAGAGTGGGAAGGACATGGATGAGTGCCAAGGAGTTGAAGCGCGGCGAAGTGCTGAGCCGAGTGAAACGAGGGGAACTGAAGTTGACCGAAGCCGCCGAGCTGCTGGAGGTCAGCTACCGCCATGCGAAGCGTCTGAAGAAGCGTTACCGTGCGGGCGGGGCCAAGGCTTTGGTGCACGGTAACGTCGGCCGTGCTTCGAACCGAGCCGATCAGAAGCGACGCCAGCAGGTTCTCGAGTTGGTGCGCGAGAACTATGCGGGCGAGGGGCACGAGCGCTTCGGGCCGACGCTGGCGTCGGAACATCTGGCAGCCGACCACGGCCTGGAAGTGCCGCGCGAAACACTGCGGCGCTGGATGCTCGCCGCGGGTCTGTGGAGCCGCCGTCGCAAGCGCCAACCGCATCGCACCCGGCGCCAACGCAAAGCGCACTTCGGCGAGCTGATTCAACTCGACGGTTCGCACCACCACTGGCTGGAAGAACGCGGTCCGAAAGCCTGTCTGATGAACTTCGTCGATGACGCGACCGGTGTGGCGCTGTGCCGTTTCTCGGACCAGGAAACGACCTGGGCCGCGGCCGATCTGCTCGCAGCCTGGGTACGTCAACACGGCGTTCCCAAGGCGTTGTACTGCGACTGGAAAAACGTCTACCAGCGCCAGCCGACGTCGCGGGAAGCGCTGGCAGGCATCAAGCCCGAGACGCAGTTCGGGCGCATGTGTGCCAAGCTCGGCATTACGATCATGGCGGCTTCCTCGCCGCAAGCCAAGGGCCGAGTGGAGCGCCATCACGGCACGCACCAAGACCGCCTGATCAAGAAGATGCGGCTGCGCGGGATCGTCGAGTACGAGGCGGCGAACCGTTATCTCGACGAGGAGTACCTGGCCGAGCACAACGAGCGCTTCGCCTGTGAGCCGGCGGCGGGAGCGGGCTTTCACCAGGCGCTCCCCCGCGGCACCGAGCTGCGAGGGGTGTTCTGTTGCGAGTACGAACGCGTGGTGAGCAACGACCGGGTGGTGCGTTTCGAGAATCGTTGTTTGCAGTTGAAGCCGAAACGCAACCAGGGCGTGGGGGCGGGGGCACGGGTGACGGTCCAACAGTGGCGCGATGAGAGCTTGCAGGTGAGGTTTGACGGGCACGAGATCGAGCACGACGTGATCGCCACGCCGACGCCACAGCTGCGGACGAAGCCAGCACCACAGCAGCGTCCGGGGGGCGGGCGCAAACCGGCGGCGGACCACCCCTGGCGGCGAGCTGTGTTACGGAAAAAACGGGCTGCGAATACATAAGAGGGCTGTGGAAATGCCGGGTCGGATGGAAAGCGTGGAAAATCTCTCGAGGCAGCAGTACCGGGTTCGAGGAGCGGTGGATGGTTTTCCACCCTTCCCACCGCCCCTTGGAAATCGCTACGCGATTCCCACAGTTCCACAGCCCCGACGACGACGATATCTCTCCTACGAACAAGAAACACAAGGGGACACTTCTATCGAGCTACCGAGGGGGACATTTCTATTGGGCGTTGACAACCGTTTACACGTGACCGATTGAACCCGGCCGATTTAGAATACAATACCAGGCAGAGATGCGGTCGATCCGGCTCTGGACGCTGGCGGCCCTCCTGACACTCGTACTGTCGGCGGTTTGGATGCACGTACGGCGGACCGAGAGCAGGAGGCGAATCGCCGAAGAAACCCGTGCGCTTTCGGCGCTGAACTGGGTCTGTTATGCTCCGACGAACTACGATCCGAGAATCGATCTCTACCCGACCAGTGCGGGAATCCGGAGTGACCTTGAGACAATACGGAGAACGGGTTTTGACGGCGTAATCACCTACGAGTGTGACGGCCCGCTGGAGCAGATCGCCGAGCTAGCCGGACAGGCGGGGTTAAAAGTGATTCAAGGAATCTGGGGACCTGCGGACCGACAGGAACTGGAAAAGGCCATGCAGTTGAAGAACAAGGTCGCAGCCTATTGCGTCGGAAACGAGGGCCTGGGTACCAGATACACAATCCGGGAACTGGACCAAGGGTTGACCTACCTCTCCAATCAAACAGGTGTCCCGACCGCGGTATCGGAGCAAATCCACCTCTACTCTAGATACCCGGAACTAATCGACATGGGCGACTGGTTGTTCCCGATAGTGCACCCGCATTTCGGCAACGCGAAATCGTTCGACCGTGCTGTTCACTGGCTGGACGCGACTACACGGCGTTTGGCGCAGAGCGCGCTGACTCGTGACCACCAGAAGGTTCTTTTTCTGAAAGAGGTAGGAATGCCGAGCGCCGGCGACACTGCGTATTCGGAATCGAGTCAGGCTCGATTTCTAGAGCACATTCTGGGGCGACACGGGCCTCCGTTCGCGCTGTTCGAGGCATTCGACCGCCGAGGATGGGAGTATGTTTCGCCTGTGGAACCGTATTGGGGGCTTTTTCACACCGACCGCTCACCGAAACAGGCAGCGTTGTCTTTACGAAAGATCTTGACAGCGAGGAAGGCCGACCGACCGGGGAAAACAGCAGTTCCCTGACCGGCGCGAACCGAGGATGGAAGCGTTCTGGAAGGACAAGCGGGTGCTTGTGACCGGGGCCAACGGGTTCGTCGGAGCATGGGTAGCTAAAGCCCTGCTGCAGCGTGGGGCATTGGTAACGGCATTAGTCCGCGATCGCGCACTCGGCGGACTGGGGCTACACGGGTTCGCGGACGAGGTGGTTTCCGTACAGGGCGACGTGACCGATGGGTTTTTGCTTGGACGGATATTGAACGAGTATGAGATTGACACAGTGTTTCACCTCGCCGCGCAGTCGTTGGTTGCGATCGCTGCTAGGGGTCCGCTGTCGACCTTCGAATCGAACATCCGCGGTACCTGGACAGTACTAGAGCAATGCCGGCTGACGGGCAACGTGAAGCGAATCATCGTCTCCACTTCGGATAAGGTATACGGCGACCAGGAATCGGAAGGGGTAGCGGAGAATGCGCCGCTCATGGGCCTGTACCCGTACGACGCATCAAAGGTCTGTGCCGACGTGATCGCGCGGGCGTACGCAGTGTCATTCGACCTGCCGGTGGCCGTGGTACGCTTCGCCAACATCTACGGCGGCGGTGATCTTAACCCAGGATTTCCATTTTGGCACTGGCACGGCCACAGTATACACCCGCTCCGCTCCGAACAGCACGTCCTTTCACGCTGAACCCTGCACATCACCTCTGCTGGTAGTCGCCAGAGCTGGTTCGACCGCTCACAGTCGTTGATTGAGCGGCTTGAACGGCGCTCCGGCCGACACTGCTCCTTGCGAAACCTTTTGGAGCCAAAAGCTGTTGATCCTCACTCCGGCAATGCTACCCACTCGGCAGCGGCAGCGCCCAGATCTTGTGCAGCATGTCGCCGAACAGCCGCCGGTTCAGATGTCCCTCCGCCAATAAGAGCCAGTAATACCGCGCGTGCTTGACCAGCCGACCGCCGGTCTTCATCAACCTGTGTTGCAAGCTCGTCAGCGACCAACTCTTGATTCGCTGCGGAAGCTCCAGCCGCCGCCAAAGATTGCCCAGGTTGTAGGCCAGCACGCTCAGTTGCAACCGCACTTCGTTGGCCCGAAATCGATGGCACGACAATCGCGTCCAGTGCGTCGCCTGCTTGCCTTCCTTGATCCACTGTTCCGCCGTGCCGCGCTTGTTGTAGAAGCGCACCACCGAGCGGCTCGGCAAGCTCATGCTCGTCACGATGAATCCGACGCGCGGGAACAGCTCGCCCTGGTGATGCTCGACCTTAGCGACGATCCGCCTCGCCTGCGACCAACTCTCCGCCTGATAGCGAAAACTCTTGTAGCGCACCAAGGGCTTGCGGGAAGGCCTTCCCGGCGGGCGAAACAGGATGTCTTCGATCTCCAGCTCCAAGCTCTTGTTGGCCGGAATGCGAATGGCGTACTGTACTCCGCGTTCCTCCGAAGCCTCATAAACTTCCGGCTTCGCAAAGGCCGCATCGCCCCGGAAGGCGACCTGCTTGCCCGCAGCCTGTTGGCGCTCGATCTCCGGCAACAAGAGCTCATCCCAGTCCTCGGCGCTGTGCACGTTGCCTGGACGCAGCTTGGCAGCGAGGCAATCACCATGACCGTTGAACAAAAGCAACGGGTGGTAGCAGACCGACTCGAAGTGTCCGTTGTAGGCACTGCCTTCCTGTTGGCCATGGACCGGACTCTCGGTGGAGTCCAGATCCAGAACGACCCGCTCGGCGTCGTCGAACGCTTCCGCTTGCCCGACCAGCTCTCGGTTCAGCGCCATCAGCCCCAGCAGGTTCTCTTCGCTCGCCAGCATCTCCGTCTCGAAGCCGTGCAGCGTCGAGGTCAAGGCCGCACCGCGATCCCAGATCTTCTGCGAACCGATCAGCCGAAACGTCGGATCGATCGAAACCCGCTCGGCGTCGTTGAGGTCCTCGTAGCCGGCGAGTCGGCTGTAAACCGACTGCCGCAACAGATCAGCGAGCGTGAACTGCTTGTTTGTGCCTTGCCGGGAGTCGCTGAGATGCTCGTCAATCAGTTCTCCGAGACCGAGCCGTTCGTCCAGTTCGCGAACCAAAATCAGGCCACCGTCGGAAGTGACGTGCGATCCCTGGAAATCGACTTTGAGAAGTCCATTGAAACTTAGCTGGAATGGCTTGGTTTGTTTTTCACCCATTGGGTGTTGGCCTCCATGGCGTCCTCATCGGGCTCTAGCCCCTATGAATAAAGACGCTCAAGGCCGCTGGAAGGTCGGGATGTCAAACATCAAATTGAAAATGCGGGTTAACTACTCCCGTATCATTCCGTATGCGGTACGGAGCGTGTTGCTAGGACAGCCAGTACTGCTGCGGAGCGACGGGAGCCACCTGCGGGAGTACCTGTACGTGGGAGATGCAGTTTCGGCGTTCCTGGTGGCAGCATCGGGCTTGGATCGCGCCGAAGTCCGAGGTGGAGCATTCAATTTCGGCAGCGGGGAGGTGATAGACGCGCTAACGCTAGTTCGGCGGATTGCCAAGCTCGCCGGAAAGAATGGGCATCCTATCCAGACGGGCCAGGGATCTGTGGCAGGCGAGATCCGGCGGCAGAGCCTGGACTCGAACAAGGCGGCGCGAGTTCTTGGATGGCATGCACGGGTACCCCTGGACAGTGGCCTACGAACAACTATCGATTCGTATCGCCAGTATTTCGGAGCATGACCGAGTGGCCGCTGCAGCAACAGGCATACGACACGACTCCGCAGGCGAAGAGCTTTGGCGTTTGCGAAAGAACTTTGCGGACGACGCACTTTCCCTTGTCGTCTGGCTGGCCTTCGCGTGGGCGGTTTACACGTGGACCTTCCCGCTGACTGCACCAACATTTCCAGTACCGTATTTACTGTTCATTCTGTACTTCACCCGCCTACAGTTTCGTCTCCTCATGGTTCCGGTATGGGCCGCGAACACACTAAACCTGCTTTCGGAACGCCGAAAGATCCCATCAACTAATGGGTTGGGAGCCCCGCCGTTCCTCGTCTTCATTGCAGCCTACAAAGCTCAAGGGAGCATTGGCTCGGTGCTGGAAGCGCTGAAGCACCAAGACTATCCGGAGGACCGTTTTGAGGTGTACGTGGTTACTCAAGCCAGGATTTCCATTTTGGCCCTGGCACGGCCACAGTATACACCCGCTCCGCTCCGAACAGCACGTCCTTTCACGCTGAACCCTGCACATCACCTCTGCTGGTAGTCGCCAGAGCTGGTTCGACCGCTCACAGTCGTTGATTGAGCGGCTTGAACGGCGCTCCGGCCGACACTGCTCCTTGCGAAACCTTTTGGAGCCAAAAGCTGTTGATCCTCACTCCGGCAATGCTACCCACTCGGCAGCGGCAGCGCCCAGATCTTGTGCAGCATGTCGCCGAACAGCCGCCGGTTCAGATGTGCCTCCGCCAATAAGAGCCAGTAATACCGCGCGTGCTTGACCAGCCGACCGCCGGTCTTCATCAACCTGTGTTGCAAGCTCGTCAGCGACCAACTCTTGATTCGCTGCGGAAGCCCCAGCCGCCGCCAAAGATTGCCCAGGTTGTAGGCCAGCACGCTCAGTTGCAACCGCACTTCGTTGGCCCGAAATCGATGGCACGACAATCGCGTCCAGTGCGTCGCCTGCTTGCCTTCCTTGATCCACTGTTCCGCCGTGCCGCGCTTGTTGTAGAAGCGCACCACCGAGCGGCTCGGCAAGCTCATGCTCGTCACGATGAATCCGACGCGCGGGAACAGCTCGCCCTGGTGATGCTCGACCTTAGCGACGATCCGCCTCGCCTGCGACCAACTCTCCGCCTGATAGCGAAAACTCTTGTAGCGCACCAAGGGCTTGCGGGAAGGCCTTCCCGGCGGGCGAAACAGGATGTCTTCGATCTCCAGCTCCAAGCTCTTGTTGGCCGGAATGCGAATGGCGTACTGTACTCCGCGTTCCTCCGAAGCCTCATAAACTTCCGGCTTCGCAAAGGCCGCATCGCCCCGGAAGGCGACCTGCTTGCCCGCAGCCTGTTGGCGCTCGATCTCCGGCAACAAGAGCTCATCCCAGTCCTCGGCGCTGTGCACGTTGCCTGGACGCAGCTTGGCAGCGAGGCAATCACCATGACCGTTGAACAAAAGCAACGGGTGGTAGCAGACCGACTCGAAGTGTCCGTTGTAGGCACTGCCTTCCTGTTGGCCATGGACCGGACTCTCGGTGGAGTCCAGATCCAGAACGACCCGCTCGGCGTCGTCGAACGCTTCCGCTTGCCCGACCAGCTCTCGGTTCAGCGCCATCAGCCCCAGCAGGTTCTCTTCGCTCGCCAGCATCTCCGTCTCGAAGCCGTGCAGCGTCGAGGTCAAGGCCGCACCGCGATCCCAGATCTTCTGCGAACCGATCAGCCGAAACGTCGGATCGATCGAAACCCGCTCGGCGTCGTTGAGGTCCTCGTAGCCGGCGAGTCGGCTGTAAACCGACTGCCGCAACAGATCAGCGAGCGTGAACTGCTTGTTTGTGCCTTGCCGGGAGTCGCTGAGATGCTCGTCAATCAGTTCTCCGAGACCGAGCCGTTCGTCCAGTTCGCGAACCAAAATCAGGCCACCGTCGGAAGTGACGTGCGATCCCTGGAAATCGACTTTGAGAAGTCCATTGAAACTTAGCTGGAATGGCTTGGTTTGTTTTTTTCACCCATTGGGTGTTGGCCTCCATGGCGTCCTCATCGGGCTCTAGCCCCTATGAATAAAGACGCTCAAGGCCGCTGGAAGGTCGGGATGTCAAACATCAAATTGAAAATGCGGGTCAAGAGGTCGAGAATACGGAGAAGTGGCAGAGGTACGAATGTGTCAAGGAAAGGATTGCGCTTGCTGTCGCCGGCCAGTGGGCCGAACAGGGAACTCCAGAAACCGAGATCCGTGTCCTGACAGAAATGCTGAAAAGAAGATGGATGCTCAAGCCGGATCCGGTCGTGGCACTGAGAGCGCTGGCCACAGCCTGCCTCTGTTTCGGAACGGGCAGGAGCAGAATAGCAGACCGGCTCGTCGAGGCGCTGATAGAGGAGTACTTCCAGCAGATTCATGAACGCAGAGATCCCCGAGACTTCCAGCAAGCATTGCGGCGCGCCGGCATCCAGCCAGCAGCGCGCCATCTCCGATGGCTGGAGTTCTGCGCTGAGGAATGCCTGGGGGCGGCGGACCGGGTTATCCAAGACTTCTCGCGTATCCTCAGGTTGCCTGCGGGCGTTACCCTCTTCCACGACCCGGCCAAGAGAGTGCGAACAGCATTGAGCCTTACCCGAGATCGCCCCGGTCTTGCCTACCGTTACTACTGCGTGCAGCGCGCGCTCAGAGGGCAGATGAGAGCATTCGTTTCAGCGGTAGAATCTGAACTAGGTGCCAATCTCCAGAGTGCGGTGCGGACGCGGGAATGGAACGAGCAGCTGAGGGCGGTTTATGACGCGTTGGAAGAAACTTGTCCGGAGGCAGTGGAGCGTACTGTGCGGAGAATTGGGCGACCTGGGTTTCACCACATTTGTCGAAAAAAGGTCGGGGGTGGCAAGCCGGAGTCTCTGAATACAGCGTACTTTCACGTCCTCAAGGAGAATCCACTGGCCCTCGGAGAGCCAGGCCACGTCGTTGTGATTGATGCAGACTCTCTGCTACCCACTTCGTCACTGACTGTCATGGCGGCAGAGATCCGAAATGACAGCGACCGAAACGTAATAAGACAGGTCGCTCCCCTCTCCACGTCGAATTACGCGGGAAACAACATCTTCGTGAAGATGATCAGCTGCCTAGACACGATCGGATCGATGGGTAAGTGGGCCAGGAACACCAGGACTCTCTCTCGAGTCGACCTTCCCGCCGGGTCAGGTCTCGTTATCCCAACAATGTTGCTGGAATACCTGAGACAGACGAAGGGAGCGCCATGGGAGGCGAGAACAATCACCGAAGACGCTCGTCTAGTGATCACGGATTTTGGCCTGATGGACGGAGTGAGCCGGAAGACGAAATTTGTGCCGATCCACATGGTGGAGGCCGTGCCGTAGGCACAGAGCTTGTGGCAGGTATTCAAGCAGTACTGGGTGCAAAGGATGCGCTGGGCTAGTGGTGGACCGGATGAGGTTCTAGAAATCTTGAGGGCGTTCCGGGATGACAGGGTCTACGTGGAAAGCAACAGGGATGACGGGGCCATTGTGTCACGGCGGCCCGGTTTGGCGCGACGGATTCAGATCCGCGGGCGCCAGCTTTGCTTATTGCTAAGCTGGCTCGGCGACCACGTCTGGTGGGGTGCTGGATACGGGCTGGCACCCGTGGTGTGGTTCGCCTTCGCCTTTTTCCACATAACTCCCGTCCCCCTCAAGATGGTGGGTTTGTGTCTGCTGCTGGGAACACCAGCGTTGGTTATCTTCGGGCTGTTCAGGCGGTTTTCCTACTTTGTTCCGGACGGATTGAACCTGCCGGGCCTGTGTCGCCTTTACCTCGGCACGCTTGTATTCGCCTGGTTTCACACGTGGCCGATCATATACACGCACATTCTCTATCTCGTCGGACAGAAGGGCCGATTTCGGGTGTGGACAACGACCGCGAAGCCTCGGTTCTGAGCGGTTGAGCGAGAGTTGAAGCCGGGGCAGTTCGGGGCAGTTCGGGGGGCAGTTCGGAAACTGGCAGTTCGGGGACAAAGCCCGAACTCGGTTCGGGGTGGACGTTCGCGCGCGTGCTGGCATGAGGTCACCATGGCGATCGACCACGATGCCACGACCAGAGAAGAGCTGCTCGAACTAGCAGCGCTACAGATCCGAACTTCCGTCCCGCCGACCTACCCCACCCGGTTCCGCGTTCTCGGCGATGCCGGCGAGTCCACCGAGGCAACCGTCGCTGTCTACTCGGAAGGAGGGCGCTTGGTCATCCCCGAGTCCGCCCTCGATTTCTCCGGGGGTGGGTTCCACTATACGGCCACCAAGTTCCGCAATCTCGTCAACGCGAAATACTGGCCCGGGGACCAAGGTTTCGACCGTGCCTTCTTCGTGCGAGGCGCTTTCGACGTGGACCTTCCGCCCGGCGAGTATCGCATCCTGGCCTCGAAGGGGCCGGAGTATGTTGCGGTGGACGATCGAGTCACTGTTGAAGATGCAGCCACTTCGCCCCACACCATTCGCCTCAAGCGATGGACCGACATGTCATCCCAGGGCTGGCACTCCGGCGACTGCCATATCCATTACGAACGCCTCGATCCCGCCGCTGACGAGCGCCTTCGTCTCTGGACGCAGGCGGAGGACCTGCGCATGGGGAACATCCTCCGCATGGGAGATGCCCGGGAGACCTTCTTCGCGCAGCGTGCTTGGGGCAAGAAGGGGCGCGCCAACTGGCCTCGCCTGTCCCTCGTCCCCGGACAAGAGGACCCGCGCACCAGCGTTATCGGTCACACGATCAGCCTCAACCTGCCCCGGCCTATTCGCTTCGAACCGAGCTACTACCTGTACGGCAAAGTCTTCGACGAAGTCCACCGTACCGGGGGCCTAACGGGGTACGCCCACGCTCATGACGGTCTCTTCTTGGTCGACCGCGATATGGCGATCAGCATCGCGCGCGGCAAGGTCGACTTCGTCGAGATTTGCGAGTTTGGCAGGATCGGAGTCGACTTCTATTACGAGTTTCTCAACCTCGGCTTCCGTCTGACGGCTGCCGCGGGGAGCGACGTCCCCTGGGGTGCGCGCCAGGGAGCGACTGTCGGCGACTCGCGCGTCTACGCACACACCGGCGGCCCGTTCGACCCCGACGAGTGGTTCGGCGCGCTCAAGAACGGCCGCACCTTTGTGACCGTGGGGCCGATGCTCGAGTTCACGGTCGATGGCGAGCTACCTGGCGCGCGGATCAAGCGCGAAGCCGGAGACAAGCTGGCCATTCGGGCCAGAGGGCGGCCATCGGCGAGGCTCGCATCCCGTTCGAGCAACTCGAGATCGTCGCCAATGGCGAAGTCATCCACTCTTCCTCGCGCAAAGCGAAAGAGGGCACCATCGAACTGAACCTGCCGCTCGAACACGGCCTTTGGATCGCCGCGCGCACGATGAGCAACGGCCAAATCGGCGCTCACACTACGCCGATCTACGTCACGGTAGGTGACGACCCCCACTGGAACCGCGAGGAAGCGCCAAGGCTGGTCGAGAAACGGCTCAGAAGCCTGAACGAAGTCGAGCAACTCCTCGACACCGCCGGCGAGGGCATCGGCGACGGCCGCCAAGGCAACTGGGAGAATGCCACTGCTTTCCGCCAGGGAGCGGAGGAGCTGAGGTCGGCCATCAGCGAAGCCCGGCACGTCTACCGACAACTCATCCAGTAGTTGATCGAACGGACGAGGTGGCGAAGTCCGCTGAAGTCGGGCTCTACAGTACCAACAAGAACCATGTTGGACGTTCGTTCTTGATGAAGCGCGTTCGCACGTAGGAATCGCACAATCCCGACGTGCCAAGGGCTCTGCCAACCTGCCTTCGGCGGGGGTCGCGGACGTGCGGCGAAGTGTGATAGAAAGAGTCCGCACGAGCATCGACTCATTGGTTTCTTACAGAACGGGAGAACTCATGTCTGAGAAACGACCTGGAAACATCGCTGAGCGAACGCCACTCGCTGCAACACGCCGTGAACTCTTGCAGATAGGGAATGTGCTCGCTCTGCCGATGCTTTTCGGCGCCGCGAACGCCAAGGCGGCGCCGGGTCCGCTCACTCCCGGACCGGAGATCTACCAGTCCATCGGCGTGGAACCCGTCATCAACTGCCGCGGCACTTTCACCATCATCGGAGGATCGGTCGAGTTGCCCGAGGTGCGAGCCGCGATGGATGCCGCCACCCAATACTTCGCGCAACTCGACGAAATTGCGGATGCGGTCGGACGGCGATTGGCCGAGCTGACCCATGCGGAATGGGGCATGGTTTCGTCGGGCTGCGCCGCCGGACTTAAGCACGTCACCGCGGCCTGTGTGACGGGAGGGAACCCCGAGAAGCTCATCCGTATTCCCGACCTGACCGGGATGGATCGGACCGAGGTCGTCATCCCGAGGTCGTCGCGAACCGCCTATGATCACGCGATTCGCAACATCGGCGTCAAGATGATCATGGTGGATTCGCCCCAGGAAATGGAAAACGCGCTGGGTCCGCGCACGGCGATGATCTACATGATGTCGGACCGTGAGGGCTCAACGAGGCCGCTCAATTTGGAAACCGTGGCCAGGATCGCGGAACCCAAGAATGTTCCCATTCTTGTGGATGCGGCCGCCGAGATACTTACGATTCCGTGCGTGCACCTGGAGCGGGGCGCCACGGTCGTGGCGTATAGCGGAGGCAAGGCGATCCAAGGGCCACAGTGTGCTGGGCTGTTGCTGGGCCGCAAGGATCTCCTCATGTCGGCGTGGCAGGCGAGCGCGCCACATCATGGCCCCGGGCGCGACAACAAGGTCGGCCGCGAAGAGACGCTGGGCATGCTGGCCGCCGTCGAGGCTTGGGTGAAGCGGGATCATGACGCCGAGTGGGAAAAGTGGCTCTCGTACTGTGACACGATCTCGAAGCAGGTATCGACGGTAGACGGCGTCACGGCGAGCGTGTACGAGCCCACCGCTCTCGGGAACCGCAGTCCCCGCCTAACAATTAGCTGGGACCCGAGGAAGCTGCACGTTACCGGGGCAGATGTGGCCGAGGAATTGGCCCGCACCAAGCCCAGGATTGCGCTCGGCAGCGGTGGCGGCCGCCGTGGCCGCGAGTCGGACTCCGAGACCTCGATCATCATCACCGCCTGGATGATGCAGCCCGGCGACGACAAGGTCGTGGGGGAACGGATTCACGGCGTGTTGTCCAAGAAGCGCAGCCCCAAGCCGGACATGGAACGGCCCGGGGCGGACGTCAGCGGCCATTGGGACGTCAACGTTGACTTTTTCAGCGGCAAAGGCCGGCATTCTCTATACATCGAGCAGGACGGCAATTGGATCAAGGGCACGCACAGAACGGATTTCGAGACGCGGGAGATGTTCGGCACGATCGAGGGAAATGAGGTGACGCTCCGCAGCGACACCCCCGGCCGCAACGTCGGCGATTCCATCCCTTTTATTTTCTCGGGCGCTGTTTCCGGCGATCGCATCGCGGGCCCGATCCACATGGGTGAGTACCTGAACGCCAAGTTCACGGCGCAGCGGCACAGTTATCCGTCGCGGCGCGACCGGATACGCGTTCCCGGCGGGCCGCCGTTGGCGACCTAGCAGCCATTAGCTTCCCGAGGCCCTTCCGCAGGCCTCGGGAAAGCTGAAAGCGAGCCCGGCTCAGGGCTACCGGGTTGGCCGATCGGATAACGGTCGGCTGAGGCTGTTGCAACTGGTCATCAATCGAGCTACTATCGGGCAGCTACACAATCGTAGGAGGTCACGAGCATGAGACGTACCTGGCGTTTCTGTACGATGTTCTTCCTCGCAGTTGCTTTCTCTTATGCCGCCTCGCCTCGGCTGACCTCGGTCGAGCCCAACGCCGGCAAGCCTGGCGATGAGCTGCTCATCAGCGGCCAGAACCTCGGCTCCTCGGATGTCACCAAGCTGTTCCTGACCGCGGGCGGAAAGGACCACGAGGTCAAGATCAAGGAACAGACAAGCGACTCGATTCGGTTCACGATCCCGGAGAAAGTCGAATTCGGGTTCTACAACCTGATGATCCAGACCGGTGGCGCGACGCCGACGCTGCTGGAGCAGCCGATTCGCTGCACGGTGGAGAACGAGGAGATGGCGCGCGAGCGTGCTGAAGAGGAGGCTGCTTTTCAGAAGCAGTTGGACGAACAAGCCCGGAGCGAGGAAGAAAAACAACCGGAGCCAGAGGAGAAGCCTTAAGTCCAACCAACAAGCCCGAGCCGGAAATGTTTCGCGGTTGGCGCACTACTTCGCGTGCATGGCGTTGAGGGAAAGCCTCGACGACCGGCGGAAAAGTCGCTCTCGTTTCTGCCTGGATCGTCTTCTTGGCGGCGTGGTGATCCTTCTCCACCGCGTGGCGCCGGTCTCAAGCTGAGCGCTCCAAGCAGCGAATCGTCCAAGTCTGGTCCGGCAATCGCCAAACCGCTGGCAATCGAGAAGCCTGACGGTGTAATACGGCTTATGAGAATCACGTAGCTCGACTTGGAGCACGGATCATCCGACCAGGAGCGCTGAGTTACCCGTCGATCTCCAGGATCCGGAGAGCATCGCGGTGAATGATACCCTCGATCACGTCATCCGGAATGCGTGGATTGGGCCCTTTGGCAAATTGATTCAAGCCTCTCAATCCCTGCATCGTTTCTCGCGCGGTCGTCACGGGCCAATCCGTCCCCAGAAAGATCTTGTTCGTTTGCCCCCACCCCATCGCGAGTTGCAAGGCTTGGTACAGCTCCCACGGCCGATAGAAGTTCGCCGATAGCTCCATGTAGACATTGCGATGCTTACGTGACATCACGGTACACTCGCGCTGCCAGGGATGCCTGAAGTGGGCCATGATGATCTTCAACCGCGGGAAAGCATAAGCGACATCGTCGAAGAGAAGTGGATTCGCATACTTGAGCGGCACATCCGCGGCCTGCGCCGTCGCCGTGTGAAAGATCAACGGAATGCTCCACTCCTGAGCCTGGCTGTAAATGCGTGCCGCCACCGCCGACATCGGATCGAACTTCTGGTAAATCGGACTCAGCTTGAAGCCCTTCAAGCCAAGCTCCTTAACGCCTCGCTGAAACTCATCGAGCGCTCCAGGCAGGGTCGGATTCACCGACCCAAACGGGACCAGCTTCTCGGGCCAGCGCCCGGCGATGGCCGCCATTTCGTCGTTTCCTTTCGTGCCCAGATCGCGCGCGACATGCAGAATCACGGCCTTGTCGACCGCGCCCATGTCGTACTGAAACTGCTCCCACGAAGCATTCATCTGAAAATCGCCGTCGGGGCGCGAGCTGTTCCACGCCCTTTTGGAAAACTTCGGCGCGGACGGTTGCTCATCCTGAAACCAGGGGTGGACGTGCATGTCAATAATGCGGCCCTTTGGAGGACCCGGCGGCATGTACGGCCGAAACTCGCGCCCTTGCGGCGGACTCGCCGGCAAACGCTTCACACCGGCCTGGGCCGCTACCAACATGGCACCGGCTTGAAGCAGTTTCCTTCTGGTCATTGATATCTCCGCGACGGGCGGTTCCCATTCCACACAACCACCTCCGTCGGCAAGATTGTTACACACCCGACGGTCCCAGATCCGTCCGTAAGGCAGTGGGACGGTGTGTCGTCACGCCCTGATGACTCGGCGGGTGGAACTGGAAGAGAGCGGATGTGTTTGCGCTTGGCTCACCCGCCGGGTGTTGAGGGTGTGCGGACTCGTTGGTTATGCGTATCGATCCGCCGACCCTGCAAGGGTCGAACAATCCTAGCCCATGGATTTATCCATGGGTTCCGAACGCCTACATCAGTTTGTTTCGCCCGAGGCTGCTTCTTGTTGCGCGGGGTCGTTGACCGCGCGCAACAAGAAGCAGCCTCGGGGCGGGCGGAGGGCGCTGCGGACCGACACCCATGGATGAATCCATGGGCTAGGATTGTGACGCCCTTCCGGGCTCGGGCCTGTGGTTGGACGCGTCTGTTTGCGCCAAGAGGTGGGGCTCGTCGAGTTCGTGTGGCACTTCTGAATCCTTATCGGCGGCGTTTTGGTATACTTTCCACAACATGAACATTAATGGTGAGGTTTCATCGATGAATCTTCTTAGCGGTACGCGGAGATACTTTTACTTAACTGTTGCCAACTTCATATTCCTGATTCATGCAGCGTTTGCTCTCCTTGTTTTAGTGGGATGGGCGATTCCTGGCCTGTTTTACATTTATCTCCCCGTGCTGATTACGTCCCTGGTTTCAGAACTGCGGTTAGGCTACTGCGTACTAACCAAGTGGGAGTTTGATATCCGAAAACGACTCTATCCGACTGTACATTATGGGCACTCATGTTTAATGCATTACAGTCGTCGGTGTTTGCATATTGAAAGCTCGGACAGATCCAGGAAGAAATCGACCCGATGTGGGGGGTATGCGTTTACGTTACTTCTGTTTTCATCTTTAGCTTTAAGTGTAGTGTATCGTCTATTCATATACGGTTAGGGTGGATGCTATGTAGTCGACCTCCCGGTTGCGATGGAGTGGCTTTCTGCCTTCCTGTCGCGTTCGACCCTCTCTTCGGCCCAACCCTACCCCTGAACTTCATGCAAGAGCGCAACAGCCAGCCAGCGCGTTGGGGCTGGTTGGCCTCTCCGCCCGCGGTGTGACCGACCGGCGACCGGGCTGATAGACTCGGGCCAAGCCAGACTCCAGACACCGAGCGCTCTTCGAAGCGACTGCCAGCTCTATACCCGACTACCAAATCCTGATGCCGCCTGTTCTCCGGCCCCCGGTTGGTCGCCAGAACATTCCTTGGGAAGCCTCACTTCGAAACCTCGAAAGTGGCCACCAAACTGGGGGGGGGGGGCAGCAGGGGTGCGCGACATAAAAGTGCCGCTCATCCGGCCTGGGTGCGGGATTCCCAGTAGTCTTCGAAGCGGCCGCTGAGGCGGGCGCAGCGTAGCGCCAGGATGGCGTTCGCGCCGCGTACCGTCCAGAACATGCCCGAGCGCTTCAGACGTTGCGCCACTACCGTCTTGCATCCCGCCTCGATCACCCCTGAACCGATGAACAATCCCTGCTTGCGAAAGTGCGGATAGCGCATCCGCTCGGCGTTGTGTTCGAAGTACTCCGCTTCGCTCGTCAGTCGACGAGCCAGATCCGGCTGCGGGGCCACCACACCTCGTAGGGCCGCCACCAACTTCTTGATCTGACCCTGATCGAGTTGGCGGAGCCGTTGCTGGGTCCAGCGCCGCCGGCTGGGCTCGTCGTCGAGCCCCAGTTGCGCCGCCAACTCCCACAAGTGCTGGCGCGCATGATAGAGGTCCACGATTTCGATCGCGCCCGCGAAGTATTGATGCGAGAGGTTCCAGATCCAGGCGGCTCCGTCGCCGATTACCACCTTCTTGTTCGCCCGCCCCCAGCCGCGCTCCCAGGCCTGCTGCCAGAGGCGTCGCCCAAACGCCTCGGCGCCCTCGATCGCTCCCGTATAGCTCGTCGACCCTTCCTCACGCACGGGTCGGTCGCCTGGCTTGCCCTCGGCTTGCGTGAACACACAGCCGAGCTTGACCTCCCGCGTGCGGGCGCGCTCGCGGTCCTTTTTGCCGGCTCGTCCCGCCGTCTCGGCCGCCACCATCGGCACCCCGGTGCCGTCCATCTCGATGTAGAGAACCGGAATGTCGGCCCCGGCCACCGCGTGCAGCGGCAGTTGCACCGCCCGTTGGATCTGTTGTTGTTCGCGGGCGCCGAGGTCGGCCCCGATCGCCTCGGCGCCGCGCTCGATGGCTTTGGTGGTAACGTCCAAACCGGCTAACACCCGCAGTTGCTCGCGACTGCTTTCAAACGACGACTCGCTGCCCACCAGCGCCATCATGCGGCGCACGCCGGGAGAGTAGTGCGTGTTGTCGACATCGAGTTCGCGGTCAAAGGGGAACTGTCCCTGATGGCACGCCGAGCAGAGGTAGTAGGGCCGTTCGATCGCGACCGCGCCGAGCACACTCACCACGGTCTTGGGCCGCCGACCGCGGTGACGGGTGCGACGGCCGCAGCGACAGGATGGCTCAGGCGCGGCGTCGGCGGGCGCCTCCAACAGTTGCTCGAGCAACTTCGCGCCGGCTCGGTGCAGTGCCGCACGGGTGGCCGTCTCCAGCGCTTCCAGGTCCCAGTGCTGCTGCTTGCGCCGGGCGGCGAAGATCAGAGTCAGCAACTGTTCGACTTCTTGGGTGACTTCTTGTTGGATCGCCGCGGCCGTTTTTTTTCCTGCGGCGTCACAGACGCTGCCGACTCGGACTCTTGCTCAACGGGCCGCAAGCGGCAGATCTTCTCGTTGACTTCGATGAGTTCTCGGCTTAGCTGCTGGAAGCGCCGAAAGGCGGTGATCTCCCGCTGAGTCTTACGGCGAGCCGCCGGGTCGGAGAGGCTCTGGGTGACGGTCTTGCCGCGGGATTTGTAGGTCAACCGCCAGTGCGGGCCATGGCCGGGATGACCGCGCTGACGACAGCGGCAGGTGGGTTTGCCGCAAGGGCCTTGAGTGGTGGTGACGGAGCCTTGGCGAAAATCACCCAAGGCAAGCATCTGCTGGAAGATCGCGTGGCGACGGTACTCCAAGGCGGGCAGGGAATCGGGCATGGGACACCTCCTTCTTATCCTAGCGTATTATATACGCTAGGACACCGCACCCCAGACCGTACTGTCAACGCCCAATAGAAATGTCCCCCTGGGTAGCCCAGTAGAAGTGTCCCCTTGGTGATAGGAGAGAATCGTCGTCGTCGGGGCTGTGGAACTGTGGGAATCGCGTAGCGATTTCCAAGGGGCGGTGGGAAGGGTGGAAAACCACCCACGGCTCCTCGAACCAGGCACGGCTGCCTCGAGAAGGTTTTCCACGCTTTCCATCCGACCCGGCATTTCCACAGCCCTCTTATGAATTCGCAGATCGTGTTTTCCGCAACATGGGTCGCCGCCAGGGGTGGTTCGCCGCCGGCTTGGCCCCGCCCACCACACGCCGTTGCGCTGCCGGCTTCGCCCGTGGCTGCGGCACCGGCGTGGCAATCACTTCGTGCTCGATCTCGCGCCCCTCAAACCTCACCTGCAAGCTCTCATCGCGCCACTGTCGGACCGTCACCCGTGCGCCCGCCCCCACGCCCTGGTTGCGTTTCGGCTTCAACTGCAAACAACGATTCTCGAAACGCACCACCCGGTCGTTGCTCACCACCCGTTCGTACTCGCAACAGAACACCCCTCGCAGCTCGGTGCCGCGGGGGAGCGCCTGGTGAAAGTCCGCTCCCGCCGCCGGCTCACAGGCGAAGCGCTCGTTGTGCTCGGCCAAATACTCCTCGTCGAGATAACGGTTCGCCGCCTCGTACTCGACGATCCCGCGCAGCCGCATCTTCTTGATCAGGCGGTCTTGGTGCGTGCCGTGATGGCGCTCCACTCGGCCCTTGGCTTGCGGCGAGGAAGCCGCCATGATCGTAATGCCGAGCTTGGCACACATGCGCCCGAACTGCGTCTCGGGCTTGATGCCTGCCAGCACTTCCCGCGACGTCGGCTGGCGCTGGTAGACGTTTTTTCAGTCGCAGTACAACGCCTTGGGAACGCCGTGTTGACACACCCAGGCTGCGAGCAGATCGGCCGCGGCCCAGGTCGTTTCCTGGTTCGAAAAACGGCACAGCGCCACACCGGTCGCGTCATCGACGAAGTTCATCAGACAGGCTTTCGGACCGCGTTCTTCCAGCCAGTGGTGGTGCGAACCGTCGAGTTGAATCAGCTCGCCGAAGTGCGCTTTGCGTTGGCGCCGGGTGCGATGCGGTTGGCGCTTGCGACGGCGGCTCCACAGACCCGCGGCGAGCATCCAGCGCCGCAGCGTTTCGCGCGGCACTTCCAGGCCGTGGTCGGCTGCCAGATGTTCCGACGCCAGCGTCGGCCCGAAGCGCTCGTGCCCCTCGCCCGCATAGTTCTCGCGCACCAACTCGAGAACCTGCTGGCGTCGCTTCTGATCGGCTCGGTTCGAAGCACGGCCGACGTTACCGTGCACCAAAGCCTTGGCCCCGCCCGCACGGTAACGCTTCTTCAGACGCTTCGCATGGCGGTAGCTGACCTCCAGCAGCTCGGCGGCTTCGGTCAACTTCAGTTCCCCTCGTTTCACTCGGCTCAGCACTTCGCCGCGCCTCAACTCCTTGGCACTCATCCATGTCCTTCCCACTCTCGGCTCCTCCTTCGGAGCCTCAGAGTAGGGGACATTTCTATTGGGCGCTCAAGGGGACATTATCATTGGGCTTCAACACGCACCCCAGACCGTACCCCAACCACTTGGCACTTTCATGTCGCGCACCCGGGCAGCAGTTGCCCAGCCCGTTCTGTGCTATCCTCTCGTAACCCGTCCTCTCTCGTGAGACTGCTTCGACATCATTGTTGGTGCGCTTGGGCTGTTGCGCTGGGCTTGGTCGCCGCCATCGGGATGGGAGTCCTTCTCGCTCCGGCGGATGACTTGCCGCGAGGTTCCACCGAGCCCGGCAACAGGTCCGCCGACGCCC
The DNA here is from genome assembly GCA_965261065.1 of Bryobacterales bacterium. Classification (GTDB taxonomy): domain Bacteria; phylum Acidobacteriota; class Terriglobia; order Bryobacterales; family UBA6623; genus JAKZVK01. The sequence continues at coordinate 3,781,358 of OZ253444.1, forward strand.
TGTTCCAAGCCTTTCCACTATATTTCATTGAGAACCGCGGGCAGGTCGAAGAGCCGGTTGGCTTTTATCTGGAGGGGCGGGAGGCGAGTGGTTACTTTACTCCCGGGGGGCGTGACGTATGCGCTGACGGGCCAGGGCGCTGTTAGGGCCACGGCTCCTTCGGCCCACGAAATCTCTCACTCGGCCGCACGATCCGGAGCGGTCTCGCGCTGGGCGGTGAAGCTGGATTTTGTGGGGGCCGACGGGACGGTCATCCCCGAAGGCGGAGCGAAAACGCCGGCGGTTATCAGCTATTTCAGAGGTCCCGCGGGGACAAGTCAGACCGGACTTGCGACGTTTCGCGAAATCACGTACCGTAATCTCTGGCCGGGCATCGACTTAACCTATTCGGGAACCGTCAATCGCCTCAAGTACCAGTTCGTCGTTCACCCGGGCGCCGACGCCACCAAGATTCGGCTCGCCTATCGCGGCGCTGACGTCGAGTTGAACGCCGCCGGCCAGCTCGAAGTCTCCTCGCCCCTTGGCGACTTTCGAGACGACAAGCCCTACGTCTTCCAACAGCGCGGCGGACGCCCAGTCGCGATCCCCGCAGCCTACGCGCTGGAACGAGCCGACACCAGCGAGCAGATTGCCTACAGCTTCGCGCTTGGCGACTACGATCGGAGCCTGCCGCTTGTCATCGACCCCTCCGTTCTGATCTACGCAGGCTACATCGGTGGCACGAGCTTCGATACCGGCAACGACGTTGCGGTCGACGCCGCCGGTAACGCCTACGTCACCGGAGAGACAGCGGGCACCGCCGGGTTCCCCACCGCCGCCGGACCCGATCTGACCTTCAACGGCGCGACCGATGCTTTCGTCGCCAAGGTCAACCCGGCCGGTACTGCCCTCGTCTACGCGGGCTACCTCGGTGGTGACGAACTGGACGCCGGCGAATCGATCGCCGTTGACGCCTCGGGCAACGCCTACATTACCGGCAAGACAACGTCGGATGCCACCTCGTTTCCGACCGTCACCGGACCCGACCTCAGCTTCAACGGCGATAGCGACGCCTTCGTCGCGAAGCTCCACGCCGCGGGCACGGCGCTGCTCTACGCCGGTTACATCGGCGGCGACGCGGTCGATGGCGGCAACGGTATCGCGGTCGACGCCGACGGCAACGCTTATGTCACCGGCGAAACGGTGTCGGACGAGTTCAGCTTTCCGGTCCTCGTCGGACCCGACCTCACGGCCAACGGCGGGCTCGACGGCTTCGTGGCGAAGGTCAACGCGGCGGGCACGGTTCTGGTCTTCGCGGGCTACGTCGGCGGCGAGGGCACTGACTCAGGCCACGACATCGCTGTGGGGAGCGAGGGCGAGATCTTCCTGACCGGTGAAACCGCCTCGGGCGAGGCGACCTTCCCGCTTACGGTGGGCCCCGACCTGACCTACAACGGCGGCCCCAGCGACGCCTTCGTGGCGAAGGTGCGCGCCGACGGCACCGTGTTCGACTACGCGGGCTATATCGGCGGGGAGCTGGCCGATGCGGGCAACGGGATCGCGGTCGACGCCGCCGGCCAGGCGCACGTTGTGGGCAACACGCGGTCGACGGAAGCGACCTTCCCGGTCTCGCGCGGCCCGGATCTGACCCACAACGGCGTGCAGGACGTCTTCGCGGCGAAGGTCGACGCCGCCGGCGCGGCGCTCATCTACGCGGGCTACATCGGTGGCGACAGCATCGACAGCGGCAACGCCGTCGCACTGGATGAGCACGGCAACGCGCACGTCACCGGCGGCACGCTCTCGACCGAAGCGACGTTCCCGGTGACGGGCGGCGACGACCGCGCGGTGTTCAGCGGCGTGCGCGACGCCTACGTGGCGCAGATCAACCCTGCCGGCTCGACGCTGACGTACGCGGACTATCTGGGCGGCGATGCCGATGACCGTGGCCAAGGCATCGCGATCGGCCCCGGCGGCGCGGTCTACATCGCGGGACAAACATCGTCGGCCGAGGCGACCTTCCCCGTGACCGTCGGCCCCGACCTGACGTTCAACGGCGACCGAGACGCGTTCATCGTGAAGATCGAGATCACCGGCCCGAGCATCACGCTCGAGGGCATCGTGAACGCGGCCAGCTTCGTGGGCGGACCGATCGCGCCGGGCGAAATCATTTCGATCTTCGGCGTCGACATCGGGCCCGACCCGGGCGTCAACACCACGTTCGACGGCGAGGGTAACGTTCCGGCGGAATTTGCGGGCGTGCAGGTGTTGATCAATGGCATCCCGGCGCCGCTCTATTATGTGGGCAAGAACCAGATCAACTGCCAGGTGGAAGAGACGCTCAAGGTCATCGACGTTCTGCGGAACGACTTTGATCCGGACGGCGACGAGTTGATCGTCAGTAGCGTCGAGACGCCGTCGAACGGCACGACGTCGACCGACGGCGCGACGGTGAGCTACACACCCGATGCCGGTTTCGATGCGATCGAAAGCTTTGACTACACGATCAGCGATCAGAACGGCAAGGCGCTCGACACGGCCACGGTGACAGTGCGGATCGTGAACGCGCCGCCGCAACAGAACCAGGATCCGTCGGCGAACGCGCAGAGCGTGATGACGAACGAGAACGTGCCGCTGCCGATCACGCTCAGCGGCAGCGACCCGGACGGCGACCCGCTGACGTTCACGACCACCCTGCCGCCGGCGAACGGCACGCTCGGCGCGATCACATCCGTGGGCATCGAAACGGCCACCGTCCTCTACACCCCCAACACCGACTACGACGGCCCCGACTCGTTCACCTTCCAAGTCGACGACGGCCAAGGCGGCACCGCCACAGCAGTCGTGAGTATCACGGTCAAGAGAGTTTCCGACTTGACGATCACCAAGACCGGCCCCGCCATGGCGGCGCTGGGCGGGACGGCGACCTTTGACGTGATGGTGTTCAACGCCGGCCCGTCGGATGCGACGGGCATTACGGTCGTCGACCAGTTGCCACCCGAGTTGACGTTCAGCGCCGGTGGGTCGTCGGCCTCCTGCTCGGCGGCCGGCAGCACGGTTACCTGCACGCCGATCGACTTGGCGGTGGGAGTCGGCGTGAGGCTGAGCATCGAGGCGACGGTTAGTGGCGGCGTACCGCTGCAGATGGTGACCAACACGGCGACAGTTGCCTTCCCCGACGACCCGACGGCGCCCGACATGGCCAGCCACACCGTGGAGTTGGCGAGCCTGCCGCCGGTCATCGGCGACCCGAATCCGGGGTTCGAAACCGTCGGCAACACGCGGCTGGACGTCAGCATTCCGCCGCCGCCGCTGACGGCCGAGGAAGAAGCCCTGGCGGCGGTGCTTCCCAAAGCCGAGGTTGCACCGAAATCCCACAGCGGCGTGCCATCGGTCGACGTGGCGGGTAACATCCAGACCATCGCCGGCATTACCGACCCCGAGAACGATCCACTGACCTTCACCGTATCCGGGGCCAACGCCAGCGCGGGCACGTTCACCATGACGGCGCCCAGCGGCGAGTTCACCTACGACCCGATCGCCGGCTGCGGCCTCGCGCCTGACACCCTGACCTACACCGTCAGCGACGGCTTCAACATGGTCGACGGCACGCTGACGATCAACTTCGTCGACTGCATCTGGTACGTCGAGAACGATCACACGCCCGACGCCGACCCGACCAACAACGGCACCAGCGTCGATCCGTTTATGACGCTCACCGAGGGCGAGACCGCCTCGTCGGACGGCGACGACATCTTCGTCTTCGAAGGCAACAGTGCCACAACCGCTTACACCAACAACGTGCTCGTCGACAACGACCAGCGGCTCATCGGCGAGGGCGTCGAGCTTCTGGCCCGCGATCCCTTCAGTTTACCGTTGAGCGGGCCGCCCGGGCAGTCGCTGTTCCCCGCCGGGAATCACCCCAGGATCCAGAAAACCGGTGAAGATAGCGTTAACGTCCTCGCCTTGGGCTCCGACCGCCTCGGTATCGAGATTCGCGGTCTCGCGTTGCTGGGTGTCGACTTCAACGGAATCCGTATCATTAGCAACCCTAGTTCAGCCGAGGTGCTGATCGCGAACAACCAATTCGGCGATGCCACCGTGGGGCCGGAAGCCTTCGGAATCAGCGCGGCCAACAACGGTTCGGGCAGCCTGACGCTGGCCATCAACAACAACACTTTCGTTAACGTGGGCGATAGCACCGACGATCACGGCATCATCGTGGACGGCAGCATCGGCGCCGGCATCGGAGGAAGCGCTTTCATCACCAGCTTCTCGGGCAACGTGTTCAACGGTGTCTCCGCGGGAGTAGGCGTCATGGGAACAGGTGTCTTCATGCGCACCGTCACGTTCGACGCCGACCCGTCCGACGCCGACTTCACCGGCGACACGGTGCCCGCGGGTGGCACGTCCATCGGCGTTTCGGGGACGCCCGTCGGCGTGTCGGGCATGGTTCTCACCAACGTGTCGGGCGACGTGAACTTCGGCCTCCCGTCAGGGGCCCTCAATAGCTTCGCCACCGATATCGGCCTCATGGCCACCGGCACCGGCCCGATCAATGCCGCCGCCGGGACCGGCTTCCAGATGACCGTGCCCGACGGCAGCACGATCTCCGGCGGCGCCGCCGCCCTCGAACTCGACCCGATGACCGGGATGTTCGGCGTGGGGGCCGCGGCCGGCGCGGGGGTAACGGTCATCGGCCAAAACCTCATCCTGACCGATTTAGCCGGAACGCTGATCTTCTCCAAGGACAGCGACCTCGACAATTCCTCGGGCTTGGCCGCCGCCGCCTTCGCGGTCGCGGGCGGCAACCCCGACGTGACCTACAGCGGCGACCTCGCCGACTCGATGGCCGCTCTCATCGACATCGACGGAACCACCGGCGGCTTGATTGAGTTCAACGACGCCGGCGGCTCCAACCACGTCTACACCGCCACCGGAGTCCAGGGTGTCGATTTGACTGACGTTCAGGGCAACGTGACCCTCGATGCGTTCCGCACCGACCTGACCAACGTCATAGCCGACGGCATCGACATCAACGGCGACACCGACGGCACGCTGAGGTTCGACGACGTCGTCATCACCGACGCCGGCCAGAGAGCGATTCTCATCCTCGACGGCGCCGATCAGATCGGCGCAACGATCGACTTCAACAATGTCGACGTGACCCAAACGGGCGCCGGCGGGGCCCCTCGCATTGACGGCCTCGACGCCGCCGGCAATGTCGATTTCGATAGCGCGAGCGCTATTGAAGCGACCGGCTTCGCCAGTGGAATCCGTGTCGATTCCAACGCCGGCGGTGCTGCGATCGGCTTCAACGGCCCCGTCGACATGGGTACGGGGCCGGGCGCGCGACTCAGCGGCTCCGACGGCGTCAGCATGACGGGCAATACCGGCGGCGGCACGCCCACTACCGTCAGCTTCGCCGATCTCGATATCTTCACCATGGGGGCTGATGGCATTGTCGGCACCGACGAGGGCCAGCTCACCACCGCTACCGGCAGCATCGACACGATAGACGGCGTTGCTATCAACATCGCCGGGGGTGGTGCGACGGGCATCGACTTCACCAACACCACTCTCAACTTCGCCACGATCGACGTCGTCAACACTGGCACCGAGGAAGGCATCCACCTGGAGAACTTCACCGGCACGGCCAACCTGGGCGTCGTCACGCTCAACACGTTCCTCGGCATCGCGTTAAACGCCAGCAACGGCGGTACCCTGACGACCGAGCCCGGCAGCACCATTAGCACCCTTGGACAGGGCATAGTCGCCACCAACGTCGACTTCGGCCTCAGCAGCCTCCACTTCGACTCGGTTGAAACCACCTTCGGCGGAGCCGGAGCCAGCTTCACCAACACCTCCGGCCGGGTCAACATCATGGGAGGACAGTTGACTACTGCCGGCTCCAGCCCCGCTATAGTCGTGCAGGGGTCTCCTAGCTCCCTGGAGCTGATCCTCCACAACACGACCCTGATAGGCTTGGGAGGCCTATCCACCGACTTCTCAACAGGCAGTCTCTGCCTGAGTATGGCCGGTAACACCCTCCTCGGCGTGAGCGACATCACCCTGAGCGAGACCGGCGGCGCCATCAGTGTCGTCCAGGGCAGCAAGGCGATCCTCGAGGCCGTCAACGGCGGGGCTACGGTGGTAGAGACCGGCACGATCGGCTACGGTGCGGGCTGTGTCTCCGCCCCGATGCCTGGCGACCCCTTCAGCACGCCCCCGGTCGCCAACGACGACCCGGCGGGCCCGCCGCTGGCGGTCAACGAGGGCGCGTTCATCGACATCAACGTCCTGGCCAACGACACCGACGTCGACATCGCCACCGAGGGCGACGTCATCAGCCTCATCTCCGTTACCGCGCCCACCGCCGGCGGCATGGCGATGATCATCAGCCCCACGACCATCCGCTACACCGGCGCTGCGCCGATCAGCATGGACACGGTCGACACGTTCATGTACACGATCACCGACAAAGCCGGGCTCATGGACACCGCGCAGGTCACGGTGACCGTCAACAACGTCGAGCCACCCATGATCGCGACCTCGCCGGTCAACATGGAGACCGTCGGCAACACCCGGCTCGATCTCGACGACGGCCTACCCCTGACCCCGGCCCCCGCGGACGCCGCCAACGAAACCCGCGGACTGCCGGCCCGCTCCCGCGGCGGATCACGCGCGGCCTCCGACGCCCGCACCGCTGCCGAGCCCAAGTTCCACGGCGGCATCCCTGCCGTCCAGGTGACGGGCACGCTCACATCGCTCGCCGGCGTTACCGACGCCGACAGCGGCTTCACGTTTGGCTTCGGCTCCATGGCCGGGAGCGCCACGGGATCGAGCGCCAACAGCGGCACGGTGACGTTCACCAACCAGACCACGGGCGAGTTCACCTACGACCCGCCGGCGAACTGCGCACTGGCGAGCGACTCGTTCACCTACGTCGTCTCCGACGGTGTTGCCGACGTCAATGGCATGGTCAGCATCGCCCTCAGCGACTGCATCGGGTACGTCGACAACAGCCATACGCCCAACGGCGCCGGTACTTCGGCCGACCCGTTTAACAAGCTCTCCGACGGAGGCGGCGACTCGATGCCCGACGACGGCGAGGACGCCTCGAGCGACGGCGAAGACATCTTCGTACTCGAAGGCGACGGCACGACGACAGGCCAAGACAGCGGAATCACGCTCAATAACGACCAGCGGCTGCTCGGCGAAGGCGTCGAGCTGACGGCGCGCAATGCCTTCACGCTGCCGGCGAGCGGCCCGCCAGGGCCGTCGTTGTTCCCGGCGGGGAGTAACCCGCTACTCGGAGGCGGCGGCGTCAGTAACGACGTCCTGATTCTCGCTTCGTCGGCGGACCGCCTGGGCATGGAGGTGCGCGGCCTCACGATGACCGGTACGGGCACCAACGGCATCCTTGTTCTTGCCAATAATACCTTCAATGCCGAAGTGCTCATCGCCAACAACCAGTTCGGCACGGCGACCGAGCAGATTGACGTGAGCGGCATCTTCGCCAACAACTTGAGCACCGGCGCCTGGACGCTGGCCATCAACGACAACTCCTTCGTCAACGTGGGATTGGACGGCATGTTCCTCACCGGGTCCGGAAGCCAGGTCATCACCAGCTTCTCGGGTAACGTCTTGGACGGGCTCTCAGCCGGCGTGGGCGTGGGGCAGAACGGTGTCGTCATGAACAACGTCACCTTCGACGCCAACCCCGCCGACGCCGACTTCACCGGTGACACCGTGCCCGCGGGCGGCACGTCCATCGGAACCTCAGGGACGCCCGTTGGCGCGGCCGGCATGACTCTGACCAGCGTCTCCGGCGACGTGAACTTCGGCCTGGCGTCAGGTGTGCTCGACATCTTCGCGACCGACGCCGGCCTGCAGGCCAACGGCACCGGAACTTTGAACTCCGGGGCCGGGACCGGGTTCCGCATGACCGTCCCCGACGGTAGCACCATCGCCGGCAACGGCGCGGCCCTGGCGCCGCCGTTGACCGAGGCCCCAACCGCCCAGCCAAAGCTCGTGCTCGCGACCGGTGGCGCCATGGACCTCGACCCGATGACCGCCTTCTTCGGAACCTCCGGCGGCAGCGGCGTCACCCTTCTTGGCAACAGCGTTTCCTTCACCGACGTCGACGGTGAGTTCCACTTCAACTCCGCCAGCGACATCGACAGCAACGCCGGAGCCGACGCTTTCAGCGTCCTCTATACCGGCCCGATCTCGCCGCTGACGGTCGTCTTTACCTACAGCGGCGATCTCGACGTCACGGCCGGCGGCCGCCTCATCAGTGTCGACGGCCTCGACACGGGCAGCTCGGTCACCTTCGACGACGCCGGTGCAGCGAGCCACACGTTGGGCTCCAGCGCCGCTGGCGGCGGTATCTCCCTCGTTGACGTCCAAGGCGACTTCACGCTCGACGCCAATCTAACCAACCTCTTCGCGCCCGCCGGCGACGGCATCTCGATCACCGGCGACAGTGACGGCATGCTGAGCTTCGATACCGTCTCGATCACCAGCGCCACCGGGACCGCCTTCAACGTCGACGGCACGGCCGGCTCGATCGGCGCCACCATCAACGCCAACAATGTCGACATCAACCAAGGGGGGGGCCGGCACCGTCGCTCTGATCGACAACCTGGGCATGGGCGGCAGTGTCGCCTTCGACAGCGCGAGTTTCATCAACGGTACGGGCACTGACGCGAACCGTGGTATCACGGTTTCCGACAACGCCGCCAGCACTTCAATCGCCTTTGGCGGCGACGTGAACCTCGGCATCAGCGCCGCCGATGTCATCAGCCGCCTCGACAGCATCGGCGTCAGGATGACGGGCAACGCCGGCGGCGGCACGCCCACCACCGTCAGCTTCGCCGACCTCGACATCTTCACCACCGGTGCCACGGGCCTCTTCGGCACCGCTGCCGGTATGCTCGGCGTTACCACTGGCCGGGTCGATGCCGTCAGCGCTACGGCCATCGACGTCACCGGCATCGACTTCAGCCTCACTACCGCCAACTTCACCAACGTCAGCAGCACCGGCACCGGGCCCGGCGTGGTGCTCACCGACACCAACGGCCGGGTCAACATCCTGGGCGGCAGCATCATGACCGCCATGGAGGCCGTCGACATCAACCTCGCCGGCACGTCCGTCATGCAGGTCCAGATTCAGGGCGCCACGCTCGTGAACACGGGAGGAACCGTTGAGCTCAGCGCGGACACCTCCGCCACCGCATCCCTGTGTCTCAGCGCGGCCGGCAACACGCTGTCAACCGTGGGAACCAGCGATATCGCTCTCATGCAGGCGGGAGGGAGCATGCTCAACGTCGTGCAGAGCGACTTGTCGCTGGCCAACTCGCCTCCCCCGCCGATCGTCATGACCGCGGGCACCGTCGGCTTCGGCCAGGCCTGTATGTTCACCGCCGCCGGTAGCGCCCCCGTAGCCGCGGCTGACGCCGCCACGGTCCCCGAAAGCAGTACGGTCGATATCGACGTCATCAGCGGCGCCTTCGGCGGCCAGGACATGGACGCCGACCTGCCGAACGACACCCTCACGGTCGACATGATCACCGCGGGGCCCGGCAGCGGCACGGCCACCATCATCAGCCCCACCGAAGTGCGTTACGACTACACCGGCTCGTTCCTCGGCACCGGCAACATGATCATGGACCCCTTCACCTACAAGGTCACCGATACCGCCGGCAACACCGACACAGCGGTCGTCACGGTCACCGTCACCGGCGTCGCCGTTCCGCCGAACACCGCCACGCCGACAGCTATGAGACCGCCGGCAACACCCTGCTCGATGTGGCCGCCGCGCCGGCTGCCTCGGGCACGGCCAAGGTGGACGTGACCGGCACGCTCTGCTCCAATGACGTCGACGGGGGCGGCGGCCTCTCGATTACCCAGGTCAACGGAGTCGCCGACAACAGCGGCCCGTTGGATCTCGACCCGGCAGTCGGCACGATCGAAGTCGCGACCACCGGCGGCGGCCGAGCCCAGGTGACGACCGGCAACTGTGAGCTTGCCTACAAGCCGCCGGCTGATTCCGGCGCAGTCGGTAACGGGGCGGCGTTAAACGCTGACGGGTTCACATACGACTTGTTCGCCGGAACCGCCACCGCTAACGTCACCATTACCTTCGTGAACCAGGTCTGGTACGTCGACAACAGCCACACCCCCGACGGAATAGCAACGAACGACGGCACCAGCCCCGACCCCTTCCCGACGATCGCCGCTCTCGTGGCCGCCGGCGTGGTGGTGGACGCTAACGACACGATCTTCCTCCACGAGGGCAGCAGCGGTACGACGGCCTACGTGGGCCCGGTCACGATCGACGACGACGGCCAGCGCCTCTTTGGGGAAGGCGTCGCGCTCACCATCCCCGACACTTTGACGCAGCAAACCGTGCCCGTCCCCGGCCCGCAGACGCTCCTCGCCGCGGGCACGCACCCGCAGATCGACTCGGCGACCAACGACGTCGACGTCACGCCCGCCGGCGGCACCTTCGGCGGCATCGAAGTCATGGGCATCCACGGCATCGGCTCAATCCACGGCATTAACGTCGTCGCCACCGGCACTGATAACGTCGAGGTTCTCATCACCGACAACATCATCGGCACGGCCACGGCCGGCCCGACGATGAACGGTCTCAACGCCGTCAGCACCAGCGTGGGCACTCTCGAAGTCGCGTTCAACGACAACCTCATCAATACGGTTGCGATGGCCGGTGCCATGATTGACGGCAGCGGCGGGGCCGGCACGACATTCATCAGCAGCTTCGAGGGCAACACCGTTGCAGGACTGGCCGCCCCGGCCGGCGTGGCCGGCACCGGCGTCGTCGTCAACACCGTCACGTTCGACGCCGACCCGTCCACGGTCAACGACTTCGACGCAGTTCCCGCCGGCGCCACCGCCATCGGCTCCTCCGGGACGTCTGTGGGCATGGCCGGCATGGTCCTGACCACGGTCTCGGGTAACGTCGACTTCGGCTCGCCCTCGGGCGTGCTCGACATCTTCGCCACGACGGCCGGCCTGACGGCCACCGGCACCGGCGTCTTCACCATGGGCACGCCCGACACCGGCTTCCAAATCACTGTGCCCGCCGGCAGTACCATCGCGAGCGGCGGTGCTACCGTGATGCTGACCGAGGCACCGGCCGCCATTGCCAAAGGGACCTTTGTATCCGCCACCCCCGCTGTCGCTCTCGACCCGCTGACCGCGTTCTTCGCCATGGGGGCGACCGGCGGTGCGGGCGTCACCGTCGTGGGCGGGGGCCTGGGCCTGACCGATGTGGCCGGAACGCTCATCTTCTCCAAGGACAGCGACCTCGACAATCCCGCGGGCTTGGCCAACGCAACCTTCCTGGTTTTGGGCGGCAGCGCGGATGTGACCTACAGCGGCGACCTTGAGGACTCGATGAGGGCTCTCATCCACATCGAGGGAACCACCGGCGGTACGATCACCTTCAACGACGCCGGCGGCTCCAACCACGTTTACAGCGCCACCGGCTTCGCGGGCATATTCTTGGACGACGTTCAGGGCAACGTGACCCTCGATGCCTTCCGCACCGACATTACGAGCGTCACCTCCAAAGGCGTCCAGATTTTCGGCAACACCGACGGCACGATCAGGTTCGACGATGTCGACATCGACGACGCCGGCGCAGAAGCGATTGAGATCAGTGCTAGCGGCGATCAGATCGGCGGGACCATCGACTTCAACAACGTCGACGTGACTCAAACCGGCGCCGGCCAAGCCGTTCTGATTCGCAACCTCGATGCCGCCGGCAGCGTCGATTTCGATAGCTCGAGCTTGATTGAGGCCACCGGCGCGGCTTCGGGCGTGCTCATCGACTCCAACGCCGCCGGAGCCACGATCGACTTCAACGGCCCGGTCGACATGGGTACCGGAACCGGCGGGAGCCCATCGACTTGAGGATCGTATGGGCGAAACCGTCGAAGCCGTCCGCTTGAAAAACCAGGTGCTAGAGAATCGAGCTTTGAGTTGACCCCACGTGACGCGCGGTTTCACGTCGGCACACTGCTCCCTAGGGGCTTTGGGGGTCGATCTTGATGACCTGCTGCATTTCCTCAGGGAATGCGCGCCGGGCGACTATCACTTCAAGGCTGTAGTACGCGCCGTTCAGGATTGGTTGAAAGGATGCAAAATGAGATGCTTCCCGGTCTTCGCCACAGTCATATGGGTCCTACAGGCCAGCCACGGCAGCCCTATCTCGATCGCTGACGACCAGATTACGGCTGCCATTGACCTGGGTCAGAAGTACGGCAACCCGAAGACCCTCTGGAACAAGGAGCTCAAGAAGACCAACCGCCTCAAGATGTCAGGCTACTGGAGCATGTCGGGCAGTAAGTACCTGAGTGTCTACACCCCATTTTCGGCAGTGGCAATCGCCGCCGCACAGGCCAAACACCAAATGCGGGACTTTGGCCCGGCTCAAGCCCGTGAACTTCCGGGCATGGATACGCTGCGCGTGATCGTCGAAATCTCAGCCGTGAGCGCTGACAACATTGCGAGAATAAACCGTCAGTTTGGATCTGGCTCCACCCATATGGTGATTAAGATTAAGGACCGAACCCTTCAACCGACAAGCAAAGAACAGATCGGCGAAAACTACATGCTAGGTCCGCAACTCTGGCATGTCGCGAGAGTTGGCAGCGTCACGGCCGCCCATAATCAAGGAGCCTTCGACAGCGGCGGGGTTGTCTACGAGTTTCTGTACCCTATCGCCGAGCTAGTATAGCGTTTCAATAAAACATACTCATACAGCAACGGTTCCTGCTAGGCTGAAGGCATGGCAGGAAAGTCGAAGCGTCTCAAGCTGCAACTCAGCCCCGCAGAGGTGCAGCATCTGGAGCGGCTGCGTGGTTCGCGGACGGCTCCGGTTCGGGAGGTGCAGAGGGCTGAGATTCTGTGGCGTTATCATTCCGGCGAGACCATTGCCGAGATTATGCGAACCGTGAAGATGACCCGCAAAAGCGTCGCAAATGGATCGATCGAGCCCTCGCCATGGGCGTGGAAGCAGCGCTCAAGGATGCCTATCATCGTCCCCAGCAGCCCCTCATCACCGCCGATGCCAAGGCCTGGGTGGTGCATTTGGCCTGTAGCAAACCCAAGCAACTCGGTTACGCCGCCGAACTCTGGACCCGCAGTGCGCTGGCTCTACACGTGCACCGGCATGCCGTGGAAGCAGGCTATCCGGCGTTGGACCAAGCGGCTAAGGCGACCGTCCACCGGATCCTGGCCGAGCAACCTCTGCATCCAGAGAAGGTGAAGTACTACCTGGAGCGTCGCGATCCCGATTTTGAGTCCAAGATGCGGCAGGTGTTGCTGGTCTACCGCGAAGTGGCTTGGCAGAATGAAAGCCCTCGCGACGGCCTCTCGCCGGAGGTGATCACGGTTTCGGTAGACGAGAAGCCCGGCGTGCAAGCGATCGCCAACGTCGCGCCGGACCTGCCGCCGAAGCCTGGGCGGCATCCCAGCGTGGCTCGCGATTACGAGTACAAACGTCTAGGAACTTGCTCGATTCTGGCGGCGCTGGACTTGCATAGCGGTCGGGTGACGGCGCGGGTGGAGCGGCGTCACCGCAGTCGGGAATTCATCTTGCTGCTCCAGGATCTGGACCAATTTTACCCGGACGAGTGCACGATCCGATTGATCTTGGACAATCATTCCTCGCACATATCGAAGGAGACGAAAGCCTACTTGGCGACGCGTCCGAACCGCTTCAAATATGTGCATACGCCCACCCACGGGTCCTGGCTCAACATAGTCGAGACGCTGTTTGGCAAGATGGCGCGCACATTCTTAAAGCGAATACGAGTCGAGTCCTGGGCGGAGCTTCGGGAACGAATCCTGAAAGGAATCGCGGAGATCAACGCCGCTCCAGTCGTTCACCGCTGGAGGAAGTTCGAGTCGCTTGAGGTCACCTAGAGTGGGTATGTTTTAGTGAAACTATACACTAGGTAGCCATCGCAAGATTCAGTTCGTTCTGGTCGGGACGGGCGACAAGCAGCACACAGCGAAGGCCGATATCGTCAAGATCCGATGATACCCCTGTCTGGGTGCTCCCCGCGACGTGCAGTGACGGTAACTGCAAGTCCTTTGTTATCAGCAGTGACAATTATTCTACAGAATTACTGTTGACATTGACACGCCCTAGGCGTATGCTTGACTCATGGGCGGACAGACAAAGGCTTTCGCTTATCTCCGGGTCAGCGGCAAGGGTCAGGTACGGGGCGATGGGTTCCCGCGTCAGTTGAAGGCCATTCGAGAGTACGCGAAGCAGCACGGAATCCGAATCAAGCAAGTGTTCCGCGAGCAGGGCATCAGCGGCACGACAGAGATGGAGAATCGGCCCGCGTTCAGCGAGATGCTGCAAGCGCTTCACAGCAACGGGGTCCGCCTTGTGGTGGTCGAGAAACTGGACCGGCTCGCTCGGGATCTGGGGATTCAAGAGGTCATCATTTCCGACTTTCGCAAGCACGAGTTTGAGTTGGCATCGGTCCATGAGCCAGACTTGCTCAGCGAAGACCCCACGCGCGTCCTGATGCGGCAGGTTATTGGTGCTGTGGCTCAGTACGAGAAAACCATGATTACGATTAAGCTACGCGGCGCACGCGAGCGGAAGCGGGCCAAAACGGGCCGCTGTGAGGGCCGCAAGCCTTTCGGCAAGACGCAAGCCGAGCGGAGGGCTATCGAGCGCATGGGGGAACTGCAGACGCAAGGAATGGGGTTTGATCGCATCGCCCGCAAGCTGAACGATGAGGGCGTACCCACACGTGGGCGGGGAAGGTGGCACGGCTGGGCCGTGAATCAGATTCTCAGACGACAATAGATCAGTGCGGGTTAGGTGGGCATCCATCGCTCCAGAACCCCTTTTTCCGGGCGCAGCAATCCTTGCCCCCACGACACCCACCCACTATCATGGGTCACGGTTTCCCAGTGCTCCTCAACCTCAAACGACGCGCCCGACGCATCGCAGGCTGGCTCAAGCAGAACTACCGCCCGTCCCTCAAGAACCTAGCGATCGCCGCGTCTGCGATCGTTGCGGTCCTGCTCATCGGGGCTGCACTTTGGGCGCTACTTGAGATGCCCACATTGCAAGTCAATGAACTCCTAAAACCGGCTGGTGATGGAAGTGCCAAGCGCGTACTCGACAAAGAGAAAGCCGAACTCTTCCAAGTGGAGAACGAAGCACGAAGGACCCTGACCCAAATCATCCTCGGTCTCTTCGGCCTGGTGGCCCTGGGCTTGCTCGCGGTTCGCTCGTGGGCGAACTACAAGGACGCTCGCACCGCCGAGCAGGGGCACATAACGGACCGCTTCAACAAGGCCATCGAACTACTCGGAGCCACCCACGAAAAAGGCGAACCCAAACCTGAAATCCGCCTCGGCGCGATCTACGCGCTCGAACGCATCGCCCGCGACTCCGCCCGCGACCATTGGGCCGTCATGGAAGTACTGACTGCTTACGTCCGCGAAAACAGCCGCTGGAAAGAACCCGCGCCTAGGGTGTCTAGGTCGGGTCTGGGCCTTTTGGGAGCGACGTTCTGGGACGCCAAGACGGCAACCAAGGAAGAGAAACAGTCCGAAGAGAAGTTCAACCCCCGCATCGACATCCAAGCCATCCTCACCGTCCTCGGCCGCCGAGAACGCTCCAAAGCACGCGAAGACGACAATCGCCTCGACCTCTCCAACACCGACCTCCGAGGGGCGCACCTCGTGGCCGCCCACCTGGAAGGGGCGAACCTCCGGGCCGCCCACCTGGAAGAGGCGAACCTCGTGGCCGCCCACCTGGAAGGGGCGCACCTCGAGTACGCCCACCTGGAAGGGGCGACCGGCGTGACCCGAGACCAAATCAACTCAGCCCGAGGGCAACCAACAAACCGAACTTCCCGATGGCATCCAGCACCCACCCCAGTGACTCGAAGGCTCCACCGACGCGCAAGCCGTAAAGCCGCCCCCAGAAAAAGAAGAAAGCTAATCGAGGGCGAGAGAAGAGGTCTGAAGAAAAAAATGAGCATCTACAAACAGGGCAACAAGGGGACCTACTGGTACGAGTTCTCGTTTCGCGGAAAGCGCATCCGCCAGAGCACCCGGCAGCGCAACGCGAACTTGGCGCGTGATATGGAAGCGGCACACCGCACGGCGCTTCTCAAGGGCGAAGTCGGCATCAAGGACCGCTCGAAAATGCCAACCGTGGCTCAATTCGTTCCACGCTTCGAGCGGGCTATTGAGACGCTGTGCGGGGACAAGCCACGGACGGTCGAGTTCTACAAGTCCAAGCTGCGTTTGCTGCTCACCTACGAGCCCCTCAACGTGTGTCGGCTGGACGGAGTAGACGAAGCCATGGTGGACACCTACAAGCAGCACAGGGCGCGCCAAGTGTCGCGGTATGGGCGTCCCTTGTCGCCCGCGTCTGTCAACCGGGAACTCGCCACGCTGCGCCGCATGTTGCGGCTTGCGCAGGAGTGGAAGGTTATCGACCGTGTTCCGCGCATCCGGCTACTGAGGGGCGAGCGGAACCGTGAATTCGTTCTGAGCTTCAATGACGAGAAGCTGTACCTGGAAGCTGCACCCGAGGATCTGCGGGACGTAGCTGTCCTGATGCTCGACACCGGCTTGCGAGTGGGGGAAGCGTTGTCTCTGGAGTGGCCCAGCGCTCGCCTGAAGCCCGCGCCCGGTTCGGAGTACGGATACGTCACTGTGAGAGCCGCGTCGGCCAAGAACGCGAAGCAAAGGCACGTTCCGTTGACGGCGCGGGCGGTCGCTATGCTGAAGGGGCTCGGCCCTCAGAAAGAGGGTGTCGTCTTCCATCGAGCGGACGGACAGCCGCTCTATCAGACGTGGTTGAATGAGAAACACCGCAAGCTGCGCAAGACGCTGAAGCTCCCGGCGGACTTTGTGCCGCATTCGTTCCGGCACACCTACGGCACGCGGCTAGGCGAAGCGGGAGCCGACGCCTTCACGATCATGCGACTGATGGGACATTCCACCGTTGTCGTCTCTCAAAAGTACGTCCACCCGACACCCGAGACGATGGAGAGCGCGGTACGGAGAATGGCGGCACTGAACCCCAACAGAAGTCCAGTGGTACCCCTAAATCCACCCCCAACTGATTCTGCCGCAAAGACAGATAAGGCAGTAACTAGCTGATTCTAAAGGCATGCCCGGGTGGCGAAATTGGTAGACGCAAAGGACTTAAAATCCTTTGGTGCTATGCACCGTGTGGGTTCGAGTCCCACCCCGGGTACCAGCTCCTCCGCGGACAGCGGAGTTCTCTCAACTACAGCCGAGGAACGAAGACAATGCACAAGGACATCGTGATCGCGTTGCTCGATTGGCCCTTTCTGCTGACGGTGCTTTTGACCGTCATCCTCGTGAAGTTCCGCAAGCAGGTTGGCGAACGCCTCAGCCACGGCGACATCCAGCTCTCCTGGGGCGAGGGCAAGAGCATCCAACTGCGCGAGCTTTCCGACAATCTCGACATGGATCTGCAGCCCATTCAAGATGACCTCGAGGGGCTGAAGCAAGAGGTCGCCACGCTGCGGAAGAAACTGGAGGCGGCGGACGGGCAGCCGGTCGGCTTCGGCGTGGCCGGTGAGCCGGAGAGCGAGCCGTCCGAACCATCGCAGCCGGCCAGGGGCGAGGGGTCCACGAGCCCCGTGAGCCGCATGCGAGAGGCGCTGGGCGACAAGCGTTTTCGATGGCGCAGCCCTCGAACGCCTGGCCTCGGTCGGCGGCCTAAACGAACAGGAGGCGATTGGGATGCTGTCAACCGATCCCGACGTGGTGCTCGGTACTGATAAGTATGGGCGCCGGATTGCCAAGCAGAAGGGCCGGTAGACTGTTGTGCCGAGGGCGACGAGAATGTTGTTCTCGTTAGGCTAGAGTCGTACAACCGACAATGTACGGGCACGGCATGCCGTGCCCGACGGCTTCGAACGGGCAACCTGACGCGAACACGGGCACAGCATGCTGTGCCCCTACTTTTCGGTTCGCCGGTACTGTTGGGACATCACGGGTGCAGCGCTTGGTAGGTAGCTGGCTCGTCTACAAGGGTGCCACTCCGCGGGCCTGAGAACCGAGGAATCAGTTCTCGGCATGGCTGAAGCCTTACGCCACACGGGGCCCCTACGCCAGAAAGCGCCTGAGCACATTCGCCGTGACGGCCGACACGCCATCGTCGACCACGATCGACAACGTCCAACACAACGAGCCCGCCGCGAACACTGCCCCGCCGCTCGGCGTTTCGAAAACCGTCATGTCGGCGCCCTGGCCGTCCGGATTCTCACCCTTGGCCAGGTGACATAGGTTCGCCGGCGAGTCGGCGTGCACCTTGTCCAGCTCGTGCCCCGACGCCCCGCCCGGACAGCGCTCGTGCAAACTGTGATGCCCGAAGCGGTCGCCCTTGCGCAGCCCGGTCCCTTCGAACACCCAGTGGGTATCATCGAGAACCCGGTAGGGCGCCCCGCTTTGATAACCCGAGTGCGTATAGGCAACCCCGAGCAAGTTCGCCTCCGACTCCCCCCGCAGATCGGTGCGGCCTTCGATGCGGCAGAGCATCGTCGCCTCATCCGGGAACTCGACCTCGGCATAAAACCCACACCCGCCCAGGTACACTAGCCGCCCGCCCTGCTCAAACACCCAGCGCTTGACCCGCAGGTACATCTCGCGTGACCAGTACTCGGGATGGTTGTTGAGCACGAGCACGCGGTAGCTCTCGAGCGGCAGGTTGCCGAAATGGAGCTCGGTGTCCGAGTACAGGTCGTAGCCGAATCCCTCGCGCTCGAGCCATCCGAGCAAGCGCCACTCCCCCGGCGCCATGGCGGACCCCAGCCGCCCTTCGATCGGGTCGGTGATGCGTGCGTCCTCGGGGATGGAGTTGAAAGCCTCGGGCCGGTCGAACGACAGTGGCGCGGACACTTCCTCGTAAGGCCACTCGCCCGGCTTTGTGAAACGCTCGAGATCTTGGCGCGCGTGCAGCGTGGGCCGCGGCCGCAGGCCATCCTGGTTGACGTAGTTACTACGTCCGCCGAAGTTGTTGTAGGCGTTCCAGGTGATGTTGGAAGTCAGCACGGCGATCTGGGCGCCCGGCTGCGCGGGCTCGACGATCCAAGGGAAGGAGCAGAATCCGCCCGAGGCCGTCTTGATGTGAAAGGAGTAGAGGCCCGACCGCTCGGGCGCCACGACCCGCTGCTGATGCCAGCGGCTGCCGTACCCGACTCGGTTCCACCCGACGCCGGTACCGGTGAAGTCCCCGTCGGGCAGCAACTGTTCGGTGGCGCGCGGCCCGTGGTCGTCGAACCACCCAAGGTTGCGAATGAACTCCTTCTCGTAACCGTACCGCCACAGCCCCAACTTGTAGGCCTCGGGCGAGTGCACGCGGAACTCCGACGCCTCGCCCGACTTCACCCACTTTGGCCAGGCGTAACCGAGCAAGCCTTCCGACAGCAGGCGAAAACGATAGGGCTGATGGGGTTCGCCGACCGTCAACGGCACCCGCTTTGGGCCGTAGCCGGGCCGCGAAAGATGAACCGTGTAGTCGCCCGGTGTCAACTCGGCGTAGACCCCGCCGCTCGCGCGCGAGCGTGCGTCGACCGAGCGTGCCTCATTCTCAAACTCGACCGCGACGTCGCAGAGAGCGAGGTCGCGCTCATCGCTAACGTATCCGATCAGCATCGGTTCGGGCCGGGAGCGACTGTAATCGACGGGCCAGTCTCACCCACCCGGCATGCGGGCGAGCGGGCCGTTGCGCCGCTCTTCTTTGTCTGTGGATTCCGCTTCGAGCCGTGCAAGCCGCTCGTTGAGGCTCGCCATCATCTGGCCGACCGGATCGGGCATGTGGCCGTGCTCGAGCAGTTCTTCTTCTTCCCGAGCCACCGCGATGCCGCGCACTGCCACCACGCGCCCGGGAATACCGACCACGGTCGAGTGCGCTTCGACAGGCTTCACCACCACCGACCCGGCGCCCACGCGCACCCAATCGCCCACCTCGATGCTGCCGAGCACCTTCGCGCCAGAGCCGATCACGACATGGTTGCCGAGTGTCGGGTGGCGCTTGCCCTTCTCATGACCCGTCCCGCCCAGGGTCACGCCCTGATACAGCAAAACGTCGTCGCCGATCTCGGTCGTCTCGCCGATCACTACCCCCATGCCGTGATCGATAAAAAACCGCCGTCCGATGCGCGCGCCCGGGTGGATCTCGATCCCGGTCGTCCAGCGCGAGAAGTGCGAAATCAAACGCGCGATGACGAAGAAGTTCCGCGTGAAGAACCCGTGCGCCAACCGGTGCAGCAGGATCGCATGCAGACCCGGATAGCACAACCACACTTCGAGCTTGCTACGTGCGGCGGGGTCGTTGCGGAAGACGGTCTCGATCTGCTCACGAATCGTCGAAAACATGAAAGCCCCTCCTTGTTGATGCGGTTGTGAGTTCTTCGATGGGGAAATCGAACGAACGCGGGTGCCGCCGGCGCTAGGCCGGCTCGCTACAACAGCAAAGGAGAGTCGAGAGTATCACGAGCTTTTCTTGATGCTAGGTGAGGGGTGAGGAAAAGTCAATTCGGCACAGCATCCCGCACGTAAGCCGATCCAAAAACACGATAGCGCGAAGCTGCAACTGGGCCCGATGGAGAAGGAAGGCTCCCTGCCGAGTCTCGTTTACAGGTCCTTGTCGGTCAGCATGTAACAGGCTTCGAGGTATTTTTCGGAAGTCTTCTCCACGATCTCCGGAGGCAACTCGGGTCCGGGAGACGTCTTGTACCAATCGAGGGATTCGAGGTAGTCGCGCACAAACTGCTTGTCAAAGGACGGTTGCGGCCGCCCGGCTTGGTAGAGATCAAGCGGCCAGTAGCGGGAGGAATCGGGCGTGAGCACCTCGTCAGCCAAGACGATGTCGCCGTTCTTTTGGCCGAACTCGAACTTGGTGTCGGCGAGCACCAAGCCGACGGCGAGCGCGCGTTGGCCGGCGCGGGAGAAGATATCGAGCGTCAGGTCGCGAAGCTTCGCGCACAGTTCTTCGCCGATTTGCTCGGCGGCCTGCTCGAAGCTGATGTTCTCATCGTGCCCACTAAGCGCCTTGGTGGCGGGCGTGAAGATCGGTTCGGCCAGCAGGCCGTTCATGCGCAAACCCGGCGGCAACTCGACGCCGCACACCTTCCCGGTCTGCTCATATTCCTTCCAGCCCGACCCGGAGATGTAGCCGCGGGCGACGCACTCGATCGGCACCATCTCGAGTTTTTCGACCAGCATCGAACGTCCGGCGAGTTGGTCGCGATACTTCGGCAAGGGGTCGGGGTACTCGTCGACGTTCGCGGTGACGAAATGCGTCGGCACGACCCCCTTGAGGAAATCGAACCAGTAGATCGAGAGTTGCGTCAGTACCTCGCCCTTGTGGGGAATGCCGTTCGGCAGCACCACGTCGAAAGCGGAGATGCGGTCGGTCGCGACGAACAACAGTTGGTCGCCGGCGCGATAGATGTCTCGCACCTTGCCCTTGGCAATCTGTTCGCATTCGGGGAGGTTGGTTTCGAGTAGCGGAGTCGTTGAGGTAACAGGCATGTCGTAAAAGCTTCGGTTCCCTGGCGGAGGGAGTGCGTTCTGGGATGCGGAGGCCGTGACGGGCCCCCGTCGAATCGTCGATAGTAACACGCAGGCTCCATGGCCCGCAGAGGTTTCTCGCAAAGACGCCAAGAGCCGCGAAGAACGCAAAGCAGGCTCTAAACTAGATCTCTGTTGGCGGCTTCGCGGTCCTTTGCGCCTTTGCGAGAAACCTGGTCATGCCTGTTTCGTATCAAGGGGGCGCCCCCGATACTGACCCCTGCCGACGCGGGGGTGCGCGACATAAAAGTGCCGCTCATCCGGCCTGGGTGCGGGATTCCCAGTAGTCTTCGAAGCGGCCGCTGAGGCGGGCGCAGCGTAGCGCCAGGATGGCGTTCGCGCCGCGTACCGTCCAGAACATGCCCGAGCGCTTCAGACGTTGCGCCACTACCGTCTTGCATCCCGCCTCGATCACCCCTGAACCGATGAACAATCCCTGCTTGCGAAAGTGCGGATAGCGCATCCGCTCGGCGTTGTGTTCGAAGTACTCCGCTTCGCTCGTCAGTCGACGAGCCAGATCCGGCTGCGGGGCCACCACACCTCGTAGGGCCGCCACCAACTTCTTGATCTGACCCTGATCGAGTTGGCGGAGCCGTTGCTGGGTCCAGCGCCGCCGGCTGGGCTCGTCGTCGAGCCCCAGTTGCGCCGCCAACTCCCACAAGTGCTGGCGCGCATGATAGAGGTCCACGATTTCGATCGCGCCCGCGAAGTATTGATGCGAGAGGTTCCAGATCCAGGCGGCTCCGTCGCCGATTACCACCTTCTTGTTCGCCCGCCCCCAGCCGCGCTCCCAGGCCTGCTGCCAGAGGCGTCGCCCAAACGCCTCGGCGCCCTCGATCGCTCCCGTATAGCTCGTCGACCCTTCCTCACGCACGGGTCGGTCGCCTGGCTTGCCCTCGGCTTGCGTGAACACACAGCCGAGCTTGACCTCCCGCGTGCGGGCGCGCTCGCGGTCCTTTTTGCCGGCTCGTCCCGCCGTCTCGGCCGCCACCATCGGCACCCCGGTGCCGTCCATCTCGATGTAGAGAATCGGAATGTCGGCCCCGGCCACCGCGGGCAGCGGCAGTTGCACCGCCCGTTGGATCTGTTGTTGTTCGCGGGCGCCGAGGTCGGCCCCGATCGCCTCGGCGCCGCGCTCGATGGCTTTGGTGGTAACGTCCAAACCGGCTAACACCCGCAGTTGCTCGCGACTGCTTTCAAACGACGACTCGCTGCCCACCAGCGCCATCATGCGGCGCACGCCGGGAGAGTAGTGCGTGTTGTCGACATCGAGTTCGCGGTCAAAGGGGAACTGTCCCTGATGGCACGCCGAGCAGAGGTAGTAGGGCCGTTCGATCGCGACCGCGCCGAGCACACTCACCACGGTCTTGGGCCGCCGACCGCGGTGACGGGTGCGACGGCCGCAGCGACAGGATGGCTCAGGCGCGGCGTCGGCGGGCGCCTCCAACAGTTGCTCGAGCAACTTCGCGCCGGCTCGGTGCAGTGCCGCACGGGTGGCCGTCTCCAGCGCTTCCAGGTCCCAGTGCTGCTGCTTGCGCCGGGCGGCGAAGATCAGAGTCAGCAACTGTTCGACTTCTTGGGCGACTTCTTGTTGGATCGCCGCGGCCGTTTTTTTTCCTGCGGCGTCACAGACGCTGCCGACTCGGACTCTTGCTCAACGGGCCGCAAGCGGCAGATCTTCTCGTTGACTTCGATGAGTTCTCGGCTTAGCTGCTGGAAGCGCCGAAAGGCGGTGATCTCCCGCTGAGTCTTACGGCGAGCCGCCGGGTCGGAGAGGCTCTGGGTGACGGTCTTGCCGCGGGATTTGTAGGTCAACCGCCAGTGCGGGCCATGGCCGGGATGACCGCGCTGACGACAGCGGCAGGTGGGTTTGCCGCAAGGGCCTTGAGTGGTGGTGACGGAGCCTTGGCGAAAATCACCCAAGGCAAGCATCTGCTGGAAGATCGCGTGGCGACGGTACTCCAAGGCGGGCAGGGAATCGGGCATGGGACACCTCCTTCTTATCCTAGCGTATTATATACGCTAGGACACCGCACCCCAGACCGTACCCCAACCACTTGGCACTTTCATGTCGCGCACCCCCGACGCGGCCGGGCAGTGCGCCGCCTGAAACAACATGGTATCTTTTTGTTTTAAACGGCCTTGTTAGAAACTGTCGTAGGATTCACAGCGATGGATGCGGAGACGAGAGAGCGGCGGAGGTTCCAGCGCTACCCCATGACGCTGCCGCTTCAGATCGTCCGAGTCAGCCAGGACCAGGCCGATCTGGAGGGGAGGACACGCAACCTTAGCGCTAAGGGGGCGTACTTCGTGGTGAGTGAAGGTATCGAGCGTGGTACGGCGATCGAGTTCCTCGTCACGCTGCAGCAGGAGCTTGCCACGGCGGGACGCGTCCGGCTGCATTGCCGGGGTCATGTTGTACGGCTCGACAAGCTGGACGGGAAGAATCGCCTGGGGGTGGCGGCCACGATCGACCGCTACGAATTCGTCCGCCAGGTCGTGAACTAGCCGTCAGGCACGATCTCCCCGGGGCTGGAGGAGCCGCGCCTTGCAGAATTGGTGTGTGCCAAGCTGAGGCTCCGCGTATGGGGTCGGGGTGGCTCCCGGGCCACGGTCGAGGCGACCCCACCGGCCCGGCTGGAATTTACGATTTCGTGACTGTACACCTCGCGTGGATCTGATATAGTGGTACGGTTTGCATTCTTCCCCGCATACTGCCGCACAGGCAAACCCCAACGTGTTCTCAACGAAAAGGAAGGTGCTTGGTGAGTAAGACCACAGAAGGCCAAGACAAGACTCAGCAGCGCCACAATGGCTTCTCTCGCCGGACGTTTCTGCAGGGCGTCGGCACGGGAAGCGGTGTTGCTGGAGCAGCGATTCTCACTCCCGATGTGCAGGCCGCACCTGCCGCGGGCGATGTCGTGGGTCCGGGCGAGGTCGAGATGACCTTGCGCATCAACGGCAAGAACCATGCGCTCAAGGCGGAGCCGCGCGTCACCCTGCTGGACGCGTTGCGGAACCGCCTGGATTACACCGGAGCGAAGAAGGTGTGTGACCGGGCGACCTGCGGCGCTTGCACGGTGATCGTCGACGGCAGCGCCGTCTACGCTTGCTCGTTGCTGGCGATCGAGGCGCAAGGCCGGGACATCCAGACGATCGAGGGGCTCTCCGCGCGTCGTGGCGGCATGCATCCGGTGTCGGCGGCTTTCGTCAGCAACGACGCTCAGCAGTGCGGCTTCTGCACGCCGGGCTTCGTGATGGCGTGCAAATCGTTCCTCGACAAGAACCCGAATCCCTCGATGGAGGACGTCGAGGCGGGCTTGGGCGGGAACATCTGCCGATGCGGAACCTACGTCGGCGTTCGACAGGCGGCCCTGGAAGCGGCCCGCAATATGAAGGGAGGACGCCGTGGCGACTAACTACGATTGGCCGGCACAAGCAGATCGCAGTCTCATCGGCAAGCGCCTGGACCGTCTCGACGGCCCGGACAAAGCGACGGGCAAAGCGAAGTACGCCTACGACCGCAACCCGGAGGGGTTGCTCGTGGGGCGTCTCGTCAAGAGCCCTCACGCCAATGCCCGCATCAAGAGCATCGATGCCAGCGGCGCCGAGAAGACGCCCGGCGTTCGCGGCGTCGTTCTGATCAAAGACATCGGCGACGAGTTGCAGTGGGTCGGCGCCGAGATTGCCGCGATCGCGGCCGACACCGAAGAGATCGCGCGCGACGCGGTCGAGAATTTCAAGGTCGAATACGAAGTGCTGCCCCACGTCGTCAAAGATGAGAACCTCAACAAGGTCGGCAACCGGGCCAAGCCGGGCCAGGACAACACCGAAGGCGACATGGCCAAGGGCTTCCAGGAAGCCGACGAAACCCACGAGGGCTACTACGGCAGCGCGACGATCACGCACTGCTGCCTCGAGCCCCACGGCAACACGGTTCACTGGAAGGGCGAAAAGGACATCACGGTGTGGGCTTCGACCCAGGCGGTGGGCCGGATCGGCGCCGACTTGGCGAAGAACCTTTCGGCCGACCCGTCATTGCCGAAGGTCAGCCCGAGCGACATCCATGTCATTACTCCCGTCATGGGTGGCGGCTTTGGCAGCAAGTTCAACATCGACAGTTGGGGCATCGCCGCCGCGAAGCTCTCGCGGATGACCGGACGGCCGGTCAAGATCATGCTCGATCGCGACGAGGAGTTGATGGTGGCCGGCGGCCGTCCGTCGTGGTACGGCAAGGTCAAGGTCGGCGCCAAGAAAGACGGCACGCTCACGGCGTTCGAGTGTGAAAGTTGGGCCACGAGCGGGATGGGACGCGGCAGTAACCCTTCAGGGGCTCTGCCCTACGTCTTCATCGAGATGCCGAACCATCACGTGCGGCACATCAACGTGACGACCAACACCGGTCCGGCGCGTGCCTGGCGGGCGCCGCGACATCCGCAGACCGCGGTGATCACTCACTGCGCGCTGACGGATTTGGCCGAGAAGATGAAGATCGACCCGGTCGATTTCTTCAAGACCAACGCCAAGTTCACTCCACGGCCCGATGTCTATCGAACCGAGCTCGACAAGGCCGCCGAGCTGATGGACTGGAAGGCCAAGTACCACAGTGCCGGCGACCCGGCCTCGGGACATGTCAAGCGCGGAGTGGGGCTTTCGGTGCACACCTGGGGCGGGCGTCCTCACGACAGCCAGTGCCGTGTGACGATCGAGCCCGATGGCACGGCGACCGCCGAGCTGGGCAGCCAGGATCTCGGCAGCGGGACGCGGACCGTGATCGCGATTGTCCTGGCCGAAACGGTCGGCTTGGGCGTTAATCAGGTCAAGGTCAACATCGGCGACAGCAAGTACCCGCCATCAGGGGCCTCGGGCGGCAGTACCACGGTCGGAGGCGTCTCCTCTTCGACGCGACGCGCCGCGATCAATGCGCTCGAGAAGCTGAAGGAGACGGTTGCGGGCGACTTGGGCGCTTCGTCGCCGGATGAGATCGAAGCCAAGGGCGGCTACCTGCAGCTCAAGGCGAACCCGAAGAAGCGCCTGCGCTGGGCCGAGGCTTGCCGCAAGCTCGGTACGACGACCATCTCCGAGTTGGGCAATCAGCCCGACAAGGACGGCGGCAAGCTCGCCGATCAAGGCGTCGGCGGCGTGCAGATGGCGGATGTTTCGGTCGACACCGAGACCGGCATTGTCACGATGAACAAGATGGTCGCGGTCCAGGACTGCGGCCTGATCATCGACTTGAAGACCGCCGAAAGCCAGGTCTATGGGTCGCTCATCATGGGGATTTGTTCGGCCCTTTATGAAGAACGGATCTACGATCAGGCTTCCGGTGACTACTTGAACGCCGACATGGAGTTCTACAAGCTGGCCGGCATCGGCGACATCGGCGAGCTGGTGGTCCACATGATGACGGGCGTTTACGACGACCGTGGCGTGATCGGACTGGGCGAGCCGCCGGCGATTTCGCCCGACGCGGCGATTTCCAATGCGGTGGCCAATGCGATTGGCGCCCGCGTGCCGACCGTACCACTTACCCCCGACAAGGTCTTGGCGGCCTTGGAGAAGAAGGGAGGGATGGCGTAATGCAAGCGTTCGAATATACGGCTCCCAGCTCAGCGAAAGAGGCGGCTGGTCTGCTTTCCTCCAATTGGGGCGAGGCCGACGTGCTCGCCGGCGGAACCGATCTGCTCAGCTTGATGAAGGAGCGGATCCATACTCCCAAACGTGTCGTCAGCCTCAAGGGCGTCAGGGGCCTCGGCGGCATCGCGGCTTCCGGCGGTGGCGTCCAGATTGGCGCGGCCGCTACGCTGGACGCGCTGCTGGCCGATGCCACGATTGCCAAGAGCTATCCTTCGCTCGTTCAGGCCGCCGAGGGGGTGACCAGCCCGCAGATGCGCGCCATGGGCACGGTGGGCGGCGACCTTCTACAACGGCCGCGTTGCTGGTATTTCCGCAACGGCTACGGTCTGCTCGGGAAAGACTCGAAGGGCAAGTCGCTTGTTCCGGAAGGCGAGAATCAGTATCACGCCATCCTCGGCAACAAGGGGCCGGCCTACTTCGTCAACGCCTCGAGCTTGGCGCCGGCTTTGATTGCTCTCGGCGCGTCGGTGACGCTGGTCGGTCCCGATGGCGAGCGCGAAGTTGACGTCGAGAAGCTCTATCAGACGCCCAAGAGCGACCGCGATCGCGAGACGACCATCAAGGCCAACGAGATCTTGACCATGATCAAGGTTCCGGCGGGCGGTTCCAATGCGACGTACGAGGTCCGGCAGCGGCAGTTGATGGACTGGCCTCTGGCGGCGGCCTCTGTGTCGCTGACGATGAGTGGCGGCACCGTCGAGAGTGCGCGGGTCGTGCTCGGCCACGTGGCTCCGACGCCGTGGCGTTCGTCCGAAGCCGAGCGCGCCTTGGCAGGCAAGTCGGTTTCCGAAGATGTGGCCATGCAGGCGGGCAAGGCGGCCGTCGCTGCGGCGACCCCGCTGAGCCGCAACAAGCACAAGGTGCAGTTGGCCAGCGTCGCCGTCAAGCGCGCTATCTTGAAGGCGGCCGGCTGAGGGGCTTTTTCATGGAGCCGCGGAAAAGCTTGCCCGTGGTCAACGGGCGTTGTGACGCCCTTCGCTGGAAGGGCATGTTCATCGCCACCGAAGAAGAATCGACGCCGGAGACGACCGACGGCAGTAACTTCTGGTGCGTTTACACCCAGAACTGCGTGGGCCCGGACGGCGAAGGAGTGAGTGAGCAGATCTGTACTGCTTCGCGCTCCTGCTACGATCCGTTGTAGGCTGGGTCAGCGCCCGGAGAGCGGCGCCTGTGGGCGCGTTTTACAGATTGCGGTGCGCCTTGTAGAATGAGGTACCTTGCAGGGCGAGGCGCCTTGTAGAACGACGCGCAGGGTGCATGGGTATACGGAGACCGTCTTTCGGAGGGAAACGATGATGAGAAGCTTTCGGCATGTTGGCCTGATGGCCTTGGTACTGGTGATTGCGACTTCGTTGGCCGGTGCGGCTGAGATCCGGGGAACCTACGTCGAAGCGCGGAACGCGGAAGTCTACACGTCCCACTGCTTCGCCAACTCGGAACTTGGGCAGACGGGCAACTTGGCGGTGATGACGTGGCGGATCGACGAGGGCGCCTGGAACAACGTGTCCCTCGACGGCTTGGGCGTGGTTGCGGTCGTGCGGGCCCGCACGACACTGGGCGACCCCTTCAGTAACCCCTATCCGGCGAAGGCGGCGCTGATCTTCGACGAGCGCGCCAGCGATGAACAGCGCGCGGCTCTCGAGGGTCTTGCCAAGCAGATGGGTGGTGAGTTGATCGAAAGCGTCGTCCACCGCGACGTGGCGCCGATCCGGGTTGCGTTCGAGGGCAGCATTCACGAGCGGCGCGCGACTGTGGAAGCCGGCGATTTGGTGCGGATCGAGACGCGGCCGATCCACGACAGCGATTCGCTCTGCCACCTCGATGACCTCTACTACACGCCGCTGGTGAGCCTCGATCACGCCATGCCGGCTTTCGGCATACAGACGAAGTTCGCCGGTGAGGGATTGGGCCTGCGGATCGACGAGCGCAACCGCAGCAACTCCTACATCGGCACGTTCACGCTGGGCTCGGCGGCTTACACCGACTAGTCGAGTCGGAGCGCGACGGACCCAAACGGAACGAAATCACGGTCGACAGGGAGCCGGCGGCGGCTCCCTGTTTGCATTTGGGGGGTTGGCGTTTTGGGGAGGCGTATGGAACCTCTTACGCGCCGGCCGGTAACCGTGTGGCGACTTGTCGCGTAGTCTTTGCAGGGAGAGTATTCATGAGAAGAGTCAGGGTTCAAGCGATCGGTTGCTTGTTGTCGTTGTTGGTGACGGTCTCGACGTGGGCCGCCAATTTCTCGGTGGAGGCCGCGGGAGCGCCTCCGGCGGACGGTATTCCGGCGGCGCTAAGCGGAATGCTGCAGGCCGACGGCGTCCGCGTGAAGGGCCCGGACGGCAAGTTGGTGGGCGAGTACTGGGGACGCAAGGAAGCGTTTACGGGCGATCCGGTTTCGGGATACGGGATCCGATTCGACAGCCTGCCGGAAGGGGCTCTGGTGGGCATCGTGCGCTTTCCCGAGAAGGGCTCGGACTTCCGCGAGCAGCACATCCCGCCCGGCATCTATACCTTGCGCTACGGGCTCCACCCCGAGGACGGCAATCATATGGGGGCGGCGGCTAGCCGTGATTTCGTCGTACTGACGCCGCTGGCGGGGGACGCCGACCCGGCCAAGAACTACGGGGCGGACGAACTCATCGACATGAGCTTTACCATCGGAAATCCGCACCCGACCATCGCGCGCATTGAGTTGCCTGATGGCGACGGCGCCAGTCCGCACATTTGGCAGAATGACATGAGCCATTGGCTGATTGACCTGAAGGTGGTCGACGGCGCGGTCGGGCTGGTGGTGTACGGGCATTCCGAGGAGTGAGCGTAGGGCTCCGAATGCCGGCGAGCCGGGTGCGTGTGGTTTCGAGTAGGTTCGGGTGTGCGACAAATTTGTGAGGCTCAGGCCGCGCGAGCGCGATTCTCCCAGTAGTCGTCGAAGCGGTTGCTGAGCCGTGCGCAACGCAAAGCCGTGATAGCGTTCGCGCCGCGCACGCTCCAGAACATGCCCGAGCGCTTCAACCGACTCGCAATGACGGTGCGGCAACCCGCCTCGATCACGCCTGAGCCCACAAACAAGCCCTGCCGGCGAAACTCGCCGTAACGCATGCGCTCCGCATGGCGCTGGAAGTAGTCTGCCTCCAGCGCCAGCGGATGCGCCAACTCCGGGTCGTCGGTTTCGATCTCGCGCAGCGCAGTGACGAGTTGCTCGATGCGCCCCGCGTCGAGCTTTTTCTGCATGCGCCGCGCCCAACCGCGGAGGCGCTTTTGTTGTTGGGGAAACAGCTTCGACGCCAGCTCCCACAGATGTTCGCGAGCGTGATACAAGTCGACGATCTCGATCGCGCCGGGAAAGTATTCGTGCGAAAGATTCCAGATCCAGCCCGCACCGTCGCCAAGCACGACCTTCTTGCGCGCCCGACTCCAACCCCGTCGCCAAGCCTCGCTGTAAATGCGGCGTCCGAAGGCGGCGGCGTCCTCGATCGCGCCGGTGTAGCTGGTCGAGTCTTCGTCGCGCACGGGACGGCCTTGTTCGTCGCAGCTTGTTTGCGTGAACACACAGCCGAGCTTGACCTCGCGCGTGCCGGCCGGGCCGCCGTCCTTACCCTTGCGGCCGGCCGTCTCGGCGGCGGTGACCGGTACGCCCGTGCCGTCCATCTCGATGTAGAGAATCGGAGTTTCAGGTCCTGATATCGCAGGAAGCTCCAGCGGTACGGCGCGCGCGATCGCGGCTTGTTCTTCGCTGGCGACATCTTCGCCGATCGCCTCGGCTTCGCGCTCGACAGCCTTGGCGGTCAGCCGCACTCCGGCCAACTCGTCGAGCAACGCGCGACCGCGATCGAACGACGTCTCGGAGCCGACCAGCGCCGTCATGCGGCGCACGCCTGGCGAATACTGCGTCGCTTTGACGGCCAGCTCTTGGTCGTGCGGCGCGAAGCCTTTGCCGCAGCGGCTGCAGTGATAGTACGGCCGTTCGACGACGACCTCGCCCAGCATCGTGACGAGCTTCTTCGGCCGCCGACCGGCGTAGCGCGCTGGCGAGCCGCAGGCGCAGGGCTGCTGCGATTCGCCGGCCGCGTCTTCGTTCAACAGCGTATCGAGCAAGACAGCGCCGGCTTGATGCAGCGCGTCGCGCGTCGCCTGTTCGACGGCTTCGAGGTCGAGCGACCCGCGCTTGCGCCTCTCACACAAGACGACCCGTAGCAGCCTCCCTACTTCTACGGCGACTTCTTGCTGGATCGCCTCGGTCGTTTTTTTTCCTGCGGACTCAGCTCGGCGTCCTCGGCGACGGGGCGCAAGCGGCAGATCTGTTCGTTGACTTCGAGCAGTTGTCGGCTCAGCTCCCGGAAGCGGTGAAAAGCCTCAACTTCGCGTTGCGCTTTGCGCCGCTGGGCGGGCGAGGAAAAGGTCTCACTCACGGTCTTGCCGTTGACCTTCCTGGTCAGGCGGTAGTTCGGGCCATGAGCGGGCTGGCCGGGCTGATGGCAGCGGCAGGACGGTTTGCCGCAGCGGCCGCTGACAGCGCTGATGGATCCGCTGCGGAAGTCTCCTAGATCGAGAATCCGAGCGAGGATGGCCTTTCGTTGACGTTCGAGCGCGACGAGAGATTCGGGCATAGTACGCCTCCTTTCCTAACGTATCACTACGTAAGGATTCGCACGCAAAAAAGGGGAACCCGCAAATCATCACTTTCTTGTCGCGCACCCGTAGGTTCTTGGTTGTTGACAGGGGTTTGAGCGTTTGGATATAGTAATTGAAGGCTAGCGTTTCTGCTGTCATCGAGTATT
The DNA here is from genome assembly GCA_965261065.1 of Bryobacterales bacterium. GTDB lineage: Bacteria > Acidobacteriota > Terriglobia > Bryobacterales > UBA6623 > JAKZVK01. Next base: position 3,813,382 of record OZ253444.1, read on the forward strand.
CGACTCAGGGGTGAATCCGAAGACGGCTGGCTGAGGTTTTGAGCCCCGAGTGATTCCGACGCCGAGAAGGTCTGCACTTTGCAGGCCGCATTAGGGTGACGGACTTTTCATCGCGGAAAGCACTGATAGAAGAGTAGTCTGCCCGCGCTTGGTGCCCGGGAAGTTGAGGGGCACGGCTGGGGCGGATTCTTGCGGTGTTATGCCGCGCTCGGAATCGGGAAGTGGGACGGGAGTTCGAGGGAATAAGCAGTGCCTACGTTTAACCAACTGGTACGGATGGGGCGTAAACGTCCGAAGTTCGGAACGGCGAGTCCGGCCCTGCAGAGTTGCCCGCAGAAGCGCGGCGTCTGCACGAGGGTCTATACGGTCACGCCGAAGAAACCCAACTCGGCGTTGCGCAAGGTGGCGCGTGTTCGTTTGACGAACGGCATTGAGGTGACCACCTATATCCCCGGCGTCGGGCACAACCTGCAAGAGCACTCGATCGTCCTGATCCGCGGCGGCCGCGTAAAAGATTTGCCGGGCGTGCGGTATCACGTGATCCGCGGGTCACTCGATGCCTCCGGCGTGAGTGACCGCCGACAGTCGCGTAGTAAGTACGGAGCGAAGCGTCCGAAGCAGTAGTCTGCTGCTTGCCATCGTTGGAGAGATTCTCATGCCGCGCCGGAGAGAGATTGACAAGCGAACCCAACAGCCTGACCCGCTGTTCAATTCGACCCTGGTGTCGCGCTTCATCAACTCGATGATGTGGGACGGCAAGAAGCGGACCTCGGAACGCATCTTTTACGCGTCGATGGACAAGGTCCGCGAGCGGGGCAATGAAGACCCGCTGAAGGTCTTTAAGAAGGCGGTCGAGAACTGTAAGCCGGCGGTGGAGGTCAAGTCCCGCCGGGTCGGCGGCGCCAATTATCAGGTGCCGATCGAAGTCGACAACCATCGCCGCACCAGTCTTGCGATCCGATGGTTGATCAACTTCGCGAGGTCGCGTAGCGAGAAAGGCATGGCTGATAAGCTGTGCGCTGAGATTCTGGACGCCGCCGCCAATCGGGGCGCGGCCATCAAGCGGCGGGATGACATCCACCGCATGGCGGAAGCCAACAAGGCGTTTGCTCATTATCGGTGGTAAGGCGGCGCGGGACGGAGAGGTTCATCATCCGGCTTGGCGCCGCTTTTAGTGTGCTATGGGACGTACAGTCAATCTAGAGAAATATCGGAATATCGGCATCGCCGCCCATATCGATGCCGGTAAGACGACCACGACGGAGCGCATCCTGTTCTACACAGGACGTACGCACCGTATGGGAGAGGTGCACGAAGGCACCACCATCATGGATTACATGGAGCAGGAGCAGGAGCGTGGCATCACGATCACCTCCGCGGCGACCACCTGCTTCTGGCGCGACTACCAGGTCAACATCATCGACACGCCGGGGCACGTCGACTTCACGGCGGAAGTCGAGCGCAGCCTGCGCGTGCTCGATGGCGCGATCGCCATCTTTGACGCTGTCGCGGGCGTGCAGCCGCAGTCGGAGACGGTCTGGCGCCAAGCGGATAAGTACCGCGTTCCGCGCATCGGTTTCATCAACAAGATGGACCGCGTCGGCTCGGACTTCGACCAGGCCGTCCAGAGCATGCGGGACCGCCTGAAGGCGAACCCGGTTCCGATCCAAGTCCCCATCGGCAGCGAGGACAAGCTGCGCGGCGTGATCGACCTGGTCGAGATGAAGGCCATTGTCTGGCGGGACGAGACCCTGGGCGCCACCTACGACATCGAGGAAATCCCCGAGGAGATGCGAGAGGCGGCCGAGAGTCAGCGAGCGCAGTTGATCGAGCGGGTCTCCGAGCAAGACGATCAACTGTTTGAGAAGTACGTCGAAGGCACGCCGATCACCGAAGAAGACCTCAAGGCCGGCATCCGGCGCGCCACGATCGCCATTAAGATCACGCCGGTGTTGTGTGGCTCGGCCTTCAAGTACAAAGGCGTGCAGCGGCTCTTGGACGCGGTGGTGGACTATCTGCCGTCGCCACTCGAAGTCCCGGCCGTGCAGGGTACCGATCTCGAGGGCAAGGGAACCGTCACGCGCCTGGCCGGCGACGCGGAGCCCTTCTCGGCTCTCGTGTTCAAGATCCTGACGGATCCCTTTGTCGGGCAGCTTGCGTTCATGCGCGTCTATTCGGGCGTATTGAAAGCCGGCGAGAGCATCTACAACGTGGCGAAGCAGCGCCGCGAGCGCATCGGGCGGATGCTGCGCATGCATGCCAACAAGCGCGAGGAGTTGGAAGAGATCCGCGCCGGCGACATCGTCGCGGTCGTAGGGCTCAAGACCGTCCAGACCGGCGACACCGTGTGCGATGAGAAGGAGCCGGTGATTCTCGAGCAGATCGAGTTTCCGACGCCGGTGATCTCGCTGGCGATCGAGCCCAAGACGAAGGCCGACGAGCAGAAGATCGGCATGGCGCTTGGCAAGCTGGCTCAGGAGGATCCGACCTTCAAGGTCGTCACCGATCCCGACACCGGCCAGACGATTCTTTCCGGGATGGGCGAGCTTCATCTCGAAATCCTGGTTGACCGCCTGCTGCGGGAATTTGCCGTGGCGGCGAATGTCGGCAGGCCGCAGGTGGCCTACCGCGAGGCGATCCGCCGGAGCGCTGACGCTGAGGGCCGGTTCGTGCGGCAGAGCGGCGGCCGGGGCCAGTACGGCCATTGCAAGATCACAATCGAGCCCATGGCCTACGGCGACTACGAGTTCATCAATAAGGTCGTGGGCGGACGGATACCCAAGGAGTACATCGAACCGGTGTCCGCGGGCATTCGCGAGGCGATGTCGCACGGCATTCTCGCCGGCTATGAAATGAGCGGCGTGCGGGTCACGCTTAACGACGGCAGTTATCACGATGTCGACAGCTCGGAGATGGCCTTCAAGATCGCCGGCTCGATGGCGTTCAAGGCAGCGGCCAAGCGCGCCAAGCCCGTCCTGCGCGAGCCCGTTATGGCGGTCGAGGTTGTGATGCCCGAGGAATACATGGGCGACGTCATCGCCGACGTGAACTCGCGGCGCGGACGGATCGAAGGGATGGAATTGCGCGGCGGTTCGCAGATTGTCAACTGCCTGGTGCCGCTGGTGGAGATGTTCGGCTACGCCACCGACCTCCGCTCGCGGACGCAGGGCCGCGGCAGCTTTTCGATGCACCTGCACGGTTACGAGGAATTGCCGGCGGCCAAGGCGGAGGAGATCATCGGCCGCGTCCAGGGAAAGGTAGTCCACTAGCACGGCGGGTGGACTCGGAGACGGCAGTTTCAGCGAAGAGAGGCGAAGATGGCGAAGGAGAAATTTGATCGCAGCAAGCCGCACGTGAACGTGGGGACGATCGGACATATCGATCACGGCAAGACGACGCTGACCGCGGCCATCACCAAGGTGCTGCAGAAGCACGATGCCAGCGTGTCGTTCCGCTCGTTCGACTCGATCGACAACGCGCCGGAGGAAAAGGCCCGCGGTATCACCATCGCCGTGGCCCACGTCGAGTACCAGACGGCCAATCGCCATTACGCGCACGTCGACTGTCCCGGCCACGCCGACTACATCAAGAACATGATCACCGGCGCGGCCCAGATGGATGGCGCCATCCTCGTGGTCGCCGCCACCGACGGGCCGATGCCGCAGACCCGCGAACACATCCTGCTGGCGCGGCAGGTGGGCGTGCCGCATGTGGTGGTGTTTCTCAACAAGTGCGACGCGGTCGACGATCCCGAGTTGCTCGAGTTGGTGGAGCTGGAAGTGCGCGAGTTGCTGACGAGTTACGGTTTTCCGGGCGACGACATCCCGGTGATCCAGGGCTCGGCGCTGAAGGCGCTCGACGGCGACGAAGAGGCCGAGAAAGATATCGAGAAGCTGATGGAGGCGGTCGACAGCTACATTCCGACGCCGCAGCGGGACAAGGACAAGCCGTTCTCGATGCCGATCGAAGACATTTTTTCGATCTCGGGCCGCGGCACGGTGGTGACGGGGCGGATCGAGCGCGGGACGGTAAAAGTGGGCGAGGAGATGGAGATCATCGGGTTCCGCGAGACGCAGAAGAAGGTGATCACGGGCGTCGAGATGTTCAAGAAACTTTTGGACCAGGGCGAAGCAGGCGACAACGTGGGGTTACTGGTGCGCGGATTGGAGAAGGACGAGGTGGAGCGCGGGCAGGTGGTGGCGAAGCCGGGCTCGATCAAGCCGCACACGAAATTCAAGGGCGAAGTGTACGTGCTGAAGAAGGACGAAGGGGGCCGGCACACGCCGTTCTTCAAGGGGTACCGGCCGCAGTTTTACTTCCGGACGACGGACGTGACGGGGGTAGCGCAGTTGCCGGAGGGGACGGAGATGGTGATGCCGGGAGACAACGTGACGATGGAAGTGGAGTTGATCTCGCCGGTAGCGATGGAGCAGGGGTTGCGGTTTGCGATCCGGGAAGGCTCGCGAACGATCGGCGCCGGTACTGTCTCCGAAGTCGTTGAGTAGCGGGTCACTGAGTAGCGCATTATGCCCAAAGAACGTATCCGAATCCGCCTCAAGGCCTACGACTATCGTGTGCTCGATCAGTCGACCGGCGAGATTGTTGATACCGCCAAGCGCACGGGTGCTTTGGTGGCGGGGCCGATTCCGCTGCCCACGGTGAAGAACAAGTACACGGTGTTGCGCTCGCCCCATGCCGACAAGCGGTCACGGGAGCAGTTCGAGATCCGGACCCACAAGCGCTTGCTCGATATCCTCGAGCCGACCCAGGATACGGTCGATGCGTTGATGCGGCTCGACCTGCCCGCGGGCGTGGATGTCGAGATCAAGGCGTTCGGCGGTTGATCGCAAGAGGGTTCTGGAATAGCAATCGTTTGGATGAATGACATGGCGCCGGGAATCTTAGGAAAGAAGATCGGGATGACGCAAGTTTTCCGCCCCGACGGGCAGGTGGTGCCCGTGACGGCGCTGCAGGCGGGCCCCTGCGTTGTCGTCAGCCGCAAGACCGCGGCGAAGGACGGCTACGAGGCGATCCAGTTGGGCCTGGTCGAGTTCATCAAGGAAAGCCGCGTGAACCGGCCCATGAAGGGCCATCTCAAGAAGGCCGACGCGCCGCCATGCCGCTTCCTTCGGGAGTTGGCCGTCGACGCGGGCGGCGACGAAGAGTTGAAGCCGGGCGACCGCGTTTTGGCTGGTGAGTTCGAAGCCTCCGAGAAGGTCGACGTGATCGGCACGAGCAAGGGCCGAGGTTTCGCGGGCGTCATCAAGCGACACGGCTTCTCGCTCGGCCCCGAGAGTCATGGCTCGATGTCGCACCGCGAGCCAGGCTCGATCGGACAAAGCTCGTATCCTTCGCGCGTCTTCAAGGGCACCCGCATGGCGGGCCGGATGGGCGGCGACCGGGTTACCGCGCGCAACCTCGAGATTGTCGAGGTCAACGCCGATGACAACGTGATCTTGGTGAAGGGCGCGGTTCCCGGGCCGAACGGGAGCTATGTGATCGTCCAAAGGACGGGGAGGTAATCTCATGCCTGCCGTAGACGTCATCGATCTCGACAACAAGGTGGTCGGCTCGGTCGAGTTGAGCAGCGACGTCTTCGGCGTCGAGGTGAACCAAGACCTGATTTACCAGGCCGTGCATCACTATCGGGCCTCGAAACGGGCGGGAACGCACAAGACGAAGACGCGCGCTGAAGTGTCCGGCTCGGGGCGCAAGGTCTGGCGTCAAAAGGGTACCGGGCGCGCGCGCGTGGGTTCGATTCGCTCGCCGCTGTGGCGGCAGGGCGGCATCGTGCATGGTCCGCAACCGCGCGACTATAGTTATCACCTGCCGAAGAAAATGCTGCTCGGCGCGCTGCGGTCGGCTCTGACGGCCCGGTTGGCCGACGGTGCCATCCGCGTGGTGAAGAATTTCGACATCGAGAGCCACAAGACGAAGGATTTCCGCGGGGTGCTCACCGGGCTCGAGCTCGACAAGTCGGTGCTGATCGTCAACAACGAGGAGAACCGCAATCTTGAGCTATCGAGCCGCAATCTCCCCGGCATCGATGTGATGCGCAGTACTGAGATTCATCCGTATCACCTATTGGGGCACGAGACGATCATTTTCACCGAGCCGACGGTGACCAAAGTCTGCGAGACGCTGGGATGAGTCCTTACGTTACAATCCGCGGCCCGCTCATCACCGAGAAGACCGAGGGCGCGCGGGCGCTGGAGCAAACCCTGGCGTTTCGGGTGCATCCCAAGGCGACCAAGACCGACATCAAGAACGCCGTACAGGCGATCTTCAAGGTCAAGGTGGAGGGCGTACGGACGGCGAACTACCTCGGAAAACGGAAGCGCTGGGGGAAGTCCGAAGGCCTTCGGCCCAGTTGGAAGAAAGCGTTCGTCAAGCTCAAAGAAGGCGAGAAAATGGTGGAGTACGCGCAGATTTGATGCGGCGCGAATTGTGTGAGGCGGCAAGCGGGGCGCCGAGGGGCCCCGAGATGGATGGCGAGTCGAAAGGTCGAATAGCCCATGCCGATTAAGACCTACAAGCCCACGACCAGTACGCGCCGTTTCCAGACGACGTTGGTACGTGATGAACTCACCCGAGACAAGCCGGAGAAATCACTGGTCCAGGGAAAGTCTCGCAGCGGCGGCCGCAACGCCAAGGGCCGCATCTGTATCTGGTCGCGGGGCGGCGGGCACAAGCAAAAGTATCGGGTGATCGACTTCAAGCGCGACAAGAGGGGCATCCCCGCCAAAGTCGCGTTCATCGAGTACGACCCGAACCGCTCGGCCAACGTTGCGCTGCTCCACTACTCCGACGGCGAGAAGCGCTACATTCTGCAGCCCGCCGGGCTGACAGTTGGCATGACGATCATGTCCGGCTCCGAGGCCGACATTCTGGTTGGCAACGCGCTGCCGCTCAAGAATATCCCTCCCGGAACGTTGGTGCACAACGTGGAGTTGCGGCCGGGCAAGGGCGGGCAGATGGCGCGGGCGGCCGGCGTCGAGGTGCGGTTGGTTTCGAGAGAAGGCGACTACGCGTTGCTGAAGCTTCCTTCGGGCGAGATCCGGCGCGTGCTGTCGGATTGCATGGCGACCATCGGCCAGGTCGGCAACGTCGACCACGGCAACGTGTCGTTCGGCAAGGCCGGGCGCAGCCGCTGGCTGGGGCGCCGTCCCAACAACCGCGGGGTGTCGATGAACCCGGTCGATCATCCTCACGGTGGCGGCGAGGGGCGGTCGTCGGGCGGACGCCATCCGGTGACCCCGTGGGGTCAGCCGACACGCGGCTATAAGACCCGCACCAATAAGCGCAGCGACAAGTACATCATGGCGCGGCGAGGACAGAAAAAGGGTTAGTAGTCGGATCGAGAGAATTCAGTATGAGCCGTTCGCTGAAAAAAGGGCCGTTCTACGACGAGCACCTCAATAAGAAGGTCGAGGCCATGGAGGCCTCGAAAGAGAAGAAGGTAATCAAGACGTGGTCTCGGCGCTCGACGATCCTGCCCGAATGGGTGAGTCATACCATTGCGGTGCACAACGGGCGCAAGTTCATCCCGGTGTTCATTACCGAGAACATGGTGGGGCACAAGCTGGGCGAGTTCTCTCCGACGAGGACCTACCGCGGGCATGCCGGCGGCGGCAAGGGCGCCAAGACCGGGAGGGCCTCCTAGGGGCGGCGAGACGAAGATGCAGGCCAGGGCTAGCTTGAATTACATCCGCGTCGCGCCGCGAAAGGCTCGCCTGGTGATCAACCAGATCAGGGGCCTTCGCGTCACTGACGCGCTGACGCTGCTGCGGACGACGAACAAACGCATCGCGCCGCAGATCGAGAAGGTATTGCAGTCGGCGGTCGCGAACGCGGAAAACACGGGCCGCATGGATGTCGACGAACTGGTCGTTCGAGAGGCGTACGTCAACGAAGGCCCGCGGCTGAAGAGGCTGCGGCCGGCTCCGATGGGTCGGGCGCATCGGTACATCCACCGTCTAGCGCACATCATCTTGGTGGTTGACGACGGGCGCGACGAGGAACCGGAACAGCAGGAGGAAGTGGCGTAAAGAGGCGGGCGGCACGCCGCCCCGGGTGTAACAGACTATGGGCCAAAAAGTTCATCCCTACGGGTTCCGCTTGGGCTACACCAAAACCTGGAACTCGCGCTGGTTCGCCAAGCAGGGCTACGCCGCGCTGCTGCAGGAGGACTTGCGTCTCAAGGCGACGCTGCGTCAGAAGCTGCGGCCGGCCGGTATCAGCTCGATCGAGTTGGACCGTCCCGGTAATAAGCTCCGCGTCACCATCCGCACGGCGCGTCCGGGCATCGTGATCGGACGCCGCGGCGCAGAGATCGAGAAGTTGAAGCAGGAAGTCCAGGAGCGCACAAAGCGCGAGGTCTACATTGATATTCAGGAAGTCCACCGGCCGGAGTTGGACGCGCAGCTCGTGTCCGAGTCGGTGGCTCTGCAGATCGAGAAGCGCGTCGCCTTCCGTCGCGCGATGCGCAAGGCGGTGGACTCGGCGCTGCGTTTTGGCTGCAAGGGCATTAAGATTTGGGTCGCCGGACGACTCAACGGCAAGGAGATCGCCCGTACGGAATGGTATCTGCAGGGGCGGCTTCCGTTGCAGACGCTGCGCGCCGACATTGATTACGGATTCACCGAGGCCCATACCACCTACGGTGTTCTGGGCGTGAAGTGCTGGATCTACCGCGGGGAGATCCTCGACCACAGAGCGGCCGCTCTCTTGTCGGGTGGACCGCAGGCCGAGCCCGAGCCCGCCCGCAGGCGCGAGGCCCGTAGCGCAGCCGAGCGTGAGCGCGACAGGATTCGCGCGGCCCGGACGATCGACCGCAGCCAGCAGGAGGCGGCTCCCGGAGCCGCGCCCGTGACGGCGGCCCCGGCAGCGCCGCCGGCCGAGTCATCCGCGGGAACCCCGCTGTTGCAGCCGCCGCTGTCCGTCAGCGCCCCGGTTGCCGAGCCGCCCGCTGTCGAGGAGCCGGCCGCTGTCGAAGAGCCGGTCGCTGTCGAAGAGCCGGTCGCTGTCGACGAGCCCGCTGTCGACCAGCCAGCCGCTGTCGAAGAGACGGCTGTCGAAGAGACGGCCACTGTCGAGGAGACGCCCGCGGCCGAAAGCGCACCGTCCGATGGTGGCGAAGCGGAAGCCAAGCCCGAGGAGGAAAGTTCGGAATAGTCACGGCCGACCGCGCCGCGTGAACGAACGAGGAACCCTGCCATGTTGATGCCCAAGAAAGTCAAGTTCCGCAAGGTGCAGCGCGGAAGACGTCGAGGCAAGGCGTGGCGTGGCTCGTCGCTCTCCTTCGGCGACTACGGGCTGAAGACGGAAAAGGCGGCGTGGATCACCGACCGCCAGATCGAAGCCGCCCGCGTGGCCATGATGCGCCACATCAAGCGCGGCGGCAAGCTGTGGATTCGGATCTTCCCCGATAAACCGATCACCAAGAAGCCGGCCGAGACGCGCATGGGGAAGGGCAAAGGCGCCCCCGAGCAGTGGGTGGCGGTGGTCAAGCCCGGTCGCATGTTGTTTGAGATGGAAGGGGTACCCGAAGATCTGGCGAGGCGCGCCATGCATCTGGCGGCGCAGAAGCTGCCGGTGCCGACGCGGTTTGTCAGCCGCAGTGCGGGAGCATTGGTATGACTGGTGAGGATGTCCGGGCTCTGGCCGTCGATGAGTTGGAGGCCAGGGAAACCGACACCCGCGAACAGTTGTTCCGGCTCCGTTTCCAGATCTCGATGGGCCAGACCGATGGGGTGAAAAAGCTTCGCGCCCTTCGCAGGGACCTGGCCAGGATTCTTACGGTGCGCCGGGAACGCGAGCGAAGCGCGGAACAGAGTTCGAACTGATGCCAGATTCCAACGCAAGCGAAACGCGCAAGACCGAGAAGGTCGGTACCGTCCTCACCTCGAAGATGGCCAAGACGATTGTCGTCGAGGTGAAGCGCCGGGTGCAGCATCCGCTCTACCGGCGGGTGGTCACTCGCAAGAACAAGTTCTACGCACACGACGAACGCGGCGACGCCAAGCCCGGTGACCGGGTCCGTATCGTCGAGTGCCGGCCCCTAAGTAAGTTGAAGCGCTGGCGGCTGGCCGAGGTGATCTGGAAGGCGAGCTAGAGGCTTACGATCGGCACCGGCAGGACCGGATCGCCGGCAAGCAAACGAGGAACCAGATGATCGGGATGCAAACACGGCTCGAGGTGGCCGACAACTCCGGCGCTCGGCGCCTGCGGTGTATTCTCCCGCGGGGCGGCAGCACCGGCGCCCGGGCCGGCCTTGGCGACATCGTGATGGCCTCGGTGCAGGAGGCGACGCCGGAGTCGACCATCAAAAAAGGTTCGGTCGTTCGGGCCGTGATCGTTCGCATGCGTAAGGAACGCCGACGTAAGGACGGCACCTACATTCGTTTCGATACCAATGCCGCCGTGCTTGTTGACGAGTTGGGCGAGCCGGTGGGGACGCGCGTGTTCGGGCCCGTCGCCCGCGAGTTGCGGGACAAGCGCTTCATGAAGATCGTTTCGCTGGCGCCGGAAGTGTTATGAGAATACCGATCACAGCGCCATGGCGCGGCGGGCAAGCAGCATGACCAAGACGAAGATCCGCAAGAACGACATCGTGCAGGTCATTACCGGCCGGGATAAGGGCAAGCAGGGCCGGGTGATTGAAGTCGACCGCAAACGCAGTCGTGTTTTGGTCGAGCACGTGATGATGATCAAGAAGCACGTCAGGCCGAATCCGCAACGGCAGATCAAGGGCGGCATTGCCGAGAGCGAGGCGATGATCCACCTCTCGAACGTGATGATCGTCTCCTCGGAAGGCCGTGAGCGGATTGGGGTCGAGATCGACGACGACGGTCGGCAGACCCGCATCGGGCGCCGTTCCGGCCAGGTATTGGAGAAGAAACAATAGTCCGGCAGGCTGCCAATCGTAGACATCATGGCAAGCAAGAAAACAGAAGAGCAAGACGCGCCGAAGAAGAAGGCGGCGAAGCCCGCCGCGGCCCCGAAGGCGAAGAAGGCCGCCGCGAGCAAGGCGGAGCCCGGCAAAGGGGCCGAGCAGCCGGAAAAGGCTAAGGCCCGAAAAGACAAGCCGGCTGAGAAGAAGGAAGCGGCGGCCAAGGAACCAGCACCGAAAGCGGCGCCCCCCAGGTTGAAGACGAAATACAAGGACCAAGTCGCGGCGGCGCTGCAGAAGGAGTTCAGCTACCCGAACCTCATGGCGATCCCTAAGATCGCCATGATCAAGATCAATATCGGCATGGGCGAGGCAACGCAGAACTCCCGCTTGATCGATGCTGCGGTGGCGGAGCTCGGAGCCATTGCCGGCCAGAAGCCCATCGTGACCCACGCCCGCAAGTCGATCGCGGTCTTCAAGCTTCGCGAAGGCATGCCGATTGGTTGTGCGGTGACGCTGCGCGGCGACCGAATGTATGAGTTCCTCGACCGCCTGATCGGCATCGCGCTGCCCCGCGTGCGTGATTTCCGCGGCATCTCGGCCAAGGCGTTCGATGGACGGGGCAACTATACACTCGGGTTGAAGGAGCATGTCATCTTCCCCGAGATCGACTATTCGAAAGTCGACCATACCAAGGGCATGAACGTGACGTTGGTCACGACCGCGCGCACCGACCGTGAGTCGCTTTCGCTGCTGCGGCACATGGGGATGCCTTTTCAGAACCAGGTTTAACGGACAGACACTATGGCCACGACCGCCAAGATTGCCAAGGATTTGAAGAAGCCCAAGTTCTCCACGCGCCACCGCAACCGCTGCTGGCGCTGTGGGCGTCCCCGGGGCTACATCCGCAAGTTCGACATGTGCCGCATCTGCGTCCGCCAGTTGGCGCTGCAGGGCGAGCTGCCGGGCGTGATCAAGAGTAGCTGGTAAGCGGTAACGGAGAGAGCGCAAATGGTAACCGATCCCATCGCCGACATGCTGACGCGGATTCGCAACGCGGCGGCCGCGCGCCAGACCAAGACTGAAGTGCCGGCGTCGCATTTGAAGACCGGCATCGCCCGCATCCTCAAAGAGGAAGGCTACATCACCAACTTCCGGGTGGCGGACGACGAGGGCAAGCGGACGATCAAGGTGTATCTGAAATACGCTTCCGATTCCCGGTCGGTCATTAGCAAGATCGACAGGGTGTCGAAGCCGGGCCGGCGGGTCTACGTCGGAGCCAGCGAGATCCCGCGCGTGATCGGAGGGCTGGGAATCAACATCCTGACGACCTCCCACGGCGTGATGACCGGCAAGCAGGCCGGCAAAAAGGGTCTGGGAGGCGAGATCCTCTGTAGCGTCTATTGATCATTATGTCGAGAATCGGACTCAAACCCATTCAGGTTCCGCCGGAAGCCAGCGTGGCAATCGCCGCCGGGACGTTGACCGTCAAAGGTCCTAAGGGCGAGGTGACGTGCCCGGTCCCCGACGGCGTGGAATTCAAGTTGGAAGACGCCGTTCTCAGCGCGAGCCGGCGCTCCAATCATTACGCGGCCCTGCACGGCTTGGCGCGCAGCTTGGCGCAGAACGCCGTCACCGGAGTGACGCAGGGCTTTGCGAAGAGCCTCGAGATTGTCGGTGTCGGCTACCGGGCGCAGGTCAACGGCCGCATCGTGATTTTTAGCCTCGGCTATTCCCACACGATCGAGTTCATGATGCCCGAGGGCATTGAAATCAAGGTCGACGGCCAGACGAAGCTCACGGTTTCGGGCATCGATCGTCAGTTGGTCGGACAGGCGGCGGCCGATATTCGCGCCCTGCGTCCTCCGGAGCCCTACAAGAACAAGGGGATACGCTATGAAGGCGAGATCCTCCGCAAGAAGGAAGGCAAGAGCGGTGCCACGGCCGCGTAGCGGGAGTTGAACGATGCAGCATCGAGTTGATCGAGGCAGGATGCGGCGCCAGATCCATGGGCGCATCAGAAAACGCTTGCGCGGCACGGCCGACCGGCCCCGCTTGGCGGTCTTCCGCTCACTCAAGCACATCTATACCCAAATCATCGATGACTCGACCGGCCGCACGCTCGTCTCGGCCAGTTCGGTCGAGAAGGGCCGTCCCTTGAAGGCGGGCGGCAACCGGGCGGCTGCCGAAGCGGTGGGCCAGGAGATCGCCCAGCGGGCGGTCAAGGCCGGTATCCAGGCGGTCGTCTTCGACCGCGGCGGGCACCGATTCCATGGCCGAGTGAAGGCGCTCGCCACTGCGGCCCGCGACGGGGGGCTGAAGTTCTAGCTCGAGGATACGGTATGCGTTCATGAAAGCAGAACTGACAAGACGCCGATTGATGCCCGCCGAGACTGCGGACCTCAATCTCAAAGACCAGGTGGTTTCGATCAACCGGGTGACGAAGGTCGTCAAAGGCGGCAAGAACCTCAGCTTCTCCGCGCTCGTGGTGGTCGGGGATCCGGACCGGCACGTCGTCGGCTTCGCCAACGGCAAGGCCAAAGAAGTCCCTTCCGCCATCCGCAAGGCTATCGAGAAGGCCAAGAAGAACCTGATCAAGGTTAATACGCGGGAGCACACCATCCCGCATATCGTCCTCGGCCGCTTTGGCGCCGGGCAGGTGCTGTTGAAGCCGGCGCGCGTCGGCAAGGGTACCATCGCAGGCGGAGCGGTTCGTGCCGTGGTTGAGGCGGCGGGTATCCAGAACGTGCTTACGAAATCGATTGGATCGAAAAATCCGCACAACGTCGTCAAGGCCACCTTCGACGCCTTGATGCAGCTTCGCGACAAGAACGAGATTGCCGTCCTGCGGGGCCTCGAGGTCGCGGCGAACTAGGGGATGGCGATGGCGGGGACCTTGAAAATCCGGTTGGTGCGCAGTCCGATTGGAGCGCCGGGCAAGCTCAAGAAGGTGGTGAAAGGGCTTGGCCTGCGGCGCATCAATCAGACGGTGGAACGCCCGAACGACGAAGCCATTTGGGGCATGGTGCGCAAGATCCCGCATCTGGTCGAGGTGACCGAATGAATCTGAGTGAGATCCGCCAGCCTGCAGGTCAGCGCAAACGTCCCAAGCGCGTGGGCCGCGGGATGGGGTCCGGCATGGGCAAGACCTCCGGCCGCGGCGAGAAGGGCCAGAAGTCCCGCGCCGGCTACAGCCGCAAACGCGGTTTCGAGGGCGGCCAGATGCCTCTGGTCCGGCGCGTGCCGAAACGGGGTTTCCACAACCCCTTCCGCAAGGAGTACGCCATCGTCAACCTCTCGCGCCTGGAGGTGTTGGAGGGAGATGCATTCAGCCCTGCTCTGTTGATCGAGCGCGGCGTTGTCAAGAAGCTCGGGGCCGGACTCAAGATCCTGGGCGGCGGTGAAGTGTCGCGCGCCTTGACCGTGTCGGCCCACTGTTTCACGAAGTCCGCGAAGGAGAAAATCGAGGCGGCCGGTGGCAAGGCCGACGTCCTCGGCGGTTAGTTCATGAAGTTCGTCGACGCCGTCACCAACGTCTTCCGGATCCCTGACCTGCGCAGGCGTATCCTCTTTACGCTGGCCATGTTGGCGGTGTACCGCATCGGCGGGCATATCCCCACGCCCGGCGTCGACACCGCCCAGTTACAGCAGATGTTCCAGGCGGCCCAGGGGACAGCGCTCGGCTTGATGAACATGTTCTCGGGTGGACAGCTCGAGCGCCTGACCATCTTTGCCCTGGGCATCATGCCCTACATCACTGCGTCGATCATCCTGCAGTTGATGACGGTCGTCGTCCCCACGCTCGAAAAGTTACAGAAGGAAGGCGAGTTGGGGCGCCGCAAGATCACGCAGTGGACGCGCTACCTCACGATCATCTTGAGCATCGTGCAGTCGGCCGGCATTGCCTTCAGCCTGCAGGGTAGCGGGTTGGCCTATGACCCCGGCCCCGGCTTCGTCGCCATGACGATCGTCACGCTGACCACCGGCACGGCCTTCATTATGTGGCTCGGCGAACAGATCACCGAGCGGGGCATTGGCAACGGGATGTCGCTGATCATCTTCGCCGGCATTGTGGTTGGCCTCCCCGGGGCGATCCAGAACATCTATGAGAACGTGTTCGTGACGGGTCAGTGGAACCTGATGCAGATGTTCCTGATCCTTGCGGTGATGCTCGCTGTTCTCGCGTTTATCGTGTTGGTCGAGCGCGCCGAGCGGCGCATCCCGGTACAGTACGCTCGGCGGGTCGTCGGCCGACGCATGATGGGCGGACAGTCCACCCACTTGCCGCTGAAGGTAAACTCGGGCGGTGTCATTCCAGTGATCTTCGCGTCGTCGATTCTGGCCTTTCCTCAGACGCTGGGCCTCGTGGTTCAGGACAGTCCGTATCTTCAGGGCCTCTTGGAGCCGATCGCGTACGGCGAGCCGCTCTACGAGCTCCTATACGTTCTTGGCATCGTCTTCTTTTGCTTTTTTTACGTATCGATCATATTCAACCCCACAGAAGTGGCTGACAACATGCGCAAGTACGGAGGCTTCGTCCCGGGCATTCGATCGGGCAAGCCCACGGCCGACCACATCAACGAGATCTTAACCAAGATCACGATGGTGGGCGGACTCTACCTGGCGTTGATCTCGGTCATTCCGGATTTGATGATCGCCGGGGCGAGGATGCACCACTTGCCCTTTATCGGTGATTGGGCCGACTCTACGTTTCCGCGCTGGATTCTCGACGGGTTGAACGTGAACTTCTACTTTGGGGGCACCTCGCTGTTGATCGTCATTGGCGTGGCGATGGATACGATCAATCAGATCGAGGCGCAGTTGATCATGCGGCATTATGAGGGCTTCACCCCTCGGGCGGGTCGGATTCGCGGTCGGCGGTCCTTCGCTTGAGTCCCGAACGGGGCGGGGTCTTCGCGGGTGAGGAGTTTTAAGTAGTCATGTTGGACGGCAGCGCTGAGCCCGACGGCTCCGTGGGCGCAATCATTCTGTTCGGCCCTCCGGGCGCCGGCAAAGGGACGCAGGCGAAGATCATTAGTGATCATTTTGGGATACCGAAGATCTCCACCGGCGACATGATTCGAAGTGAAATCGAGTCCGGCTCGGAGATGGGCCGGCAGGTGGAAGCGCTTCTGGCGGCCGGGAAGCTCGTGGGTGACGACATCGTAAACCAGCTCGTCAAAACTCGATTAGCGAAACCGGACTGCCGGCGGGGGCTTCTGCTTGACGGCTATCCGCGCACCCCGAACCAAGCCGAGTGGCTGGCGCGATTACTCGAGGAGCACGGCCATGAGCCGGTGGTCTTCGATATCAAGATCGGCTATAATGAACTTGTTAAAAGGATTACCGGCCGCCGGATCTGCACCCAGTGCGGTGCTATCTACCACATCCACTCGAAACCGCCCAAGGTTCCCGACATCTGTGACGTCTGTGGCGCTCGCATCAAAGCCCGGCCGGATGATCGCGAGGAAGTCCTGGAAGAGCGTCTGAGGGTTCACGAGCGCGAGACGGTCCCGGTTGTCGAGGTGTTCCGGCGCAACGGCCGACAAATCCATGCGATTGACGGCGCCCTCGGGCCGGACGCGGCGTCGGCGAAAATCGTGGAAGTCTTGAAGGATACCGGCGCGCATGATCGTCCGCAAGAGTCCGAGTGAACTGGAGAAGATGCGTGCCAGCGGCATGTTGGTTTGGCGGATTCTGGACGAGTTGACGAAGATGGTCGAACCGGGTGTCACCACCCTCGACCTGGAGAAAGTAGCGGAGAAACGGGTCACCGAAGCCGGCGCTAAGGCGGCGTTCAAAGGCTACTATGTGCCGGCAGCGGGAAGGCGCTACCCCTGCGTGTTGTGCACCTCGGTCAATGACGAGGTGGTGCATGGGGTGCCCTCGGTCAAAAGGGTTTTGAAGGAAGGCGACATCGTCAAGGTGGATATCGGCGTCAAGCTCGACGGCTACTACGGTGATTCGGCGACCACCATACCGGTGGGCGCGATCGCTCCCGAGATGGAGAGGCTGCTGAAGGTCACCCGCGAGTCGTTGGATCTGGCCATCGAGCAGATGGTTGCGGGCCACCGGCTGTTTGACGTTTGCGGAACGGTGGAAAAGCACGTCGAGGCGAACGGCTACTCGGTCGTCCGCGAGTTCGTGGGTCACGGCATCGGCACTAAGCTCCATGAGGAGCCACACGTCCCGAACTACGTGGACCCGAAGGTGAAGAATCCGCGGCTGCGGGAGGGCATGGTCTTGGCGGTGGAGCCGATGGTGGCCATGGGCAGGCCCGAGACGCGCGTGCTCTCCGACCACTGGACGGCCGTCACGGCCGACGGATCGAACGCCGCGCATTTCGAGCACTGCATCGCGGTGACGTCGAACGGCCCCTGGGTGCTTACCCGCCCCTGAGCCGGATCGGCGACGCGGCGGACGAAGGGAATTGAGAGAGTGATGGCGAGCCAAGCAGTCGAGACGGCGCTGGAGGCCGAAGTGGTGGAATCCCTGCCCAACGACCTCTTCCGCCTTGAACTGCTCGGTGACAAGTCAAACGTCATGGCGCACGTCTCGCCACGCTCGGAGAAGGATTTTTTGCGGTTGCTGCCGGGAGACCGGGTGCGGGTGCAACTTTCCCCCCGTGACCCGCGGCGCGGACGAATCGTGAAACGGTGCGAATCATGAAGGTCAGAGCGTCAGTCAAGAGGATGTGCAAGAACTGCAAGGTGATCCGCCGCAAGGGAGTGGTGCGTGTTCTTTGCTCCAACCCCAAGCACAAGCAGCGGCAGGGCTAGGATCGCGAGAGAGGCGGAAGAATGGCAAGACTGGAAGGCGTCGACCTGCCGAACGGAAAGCGGTCGGAAATCGCGCTGACGTATCTCTATGGCGTCGGGCGGTCGCGGGCCCGTTCGCTGCTCTACCGCGCCGGCATTGATTTCGGTAAGAAGATGGGCGAGTTGAACGACGACGAGATCACCAGCCTGAGGAAGATCCTCGAAGAAGAGGGTGCCGTCGAAGGCGACCTGCGCAAAGAGGTGGCGATGAACATCCGCCGCCTGATCGAGATCGGTTGCTACCGCGGCCTGCGCCACCGGCGCGGTCTGCCGGTTCGAGGGCAGCGCACCCACACCAACGCCCGCACCCGCAAGGGTCCCAAGCACGGCACGGTCGCGGGCAAGCGCAAAGCCGCCAAGAAGTAGAGGCGGTACTGCGAAAGAGGCGAGCGGATGGCGAAGACGAAGGCAAAGTCCGGCAAGAAGAAGTTCAAGAGCCGTACCAAGAAATCCGTGCCGGTGGGCGTGGTCCATATTCAGGCCACCTTCAACAACACGATCGTGACGATCGCCGATGCCAACGGCAACGTCATCTCGTGGTCAAGCGCCGGCTCGTTAGGGTTCCGCGGCTCCCAGAAAGGCACGCCCTTCGCCGCCCAGCAAGCCTCGGCGACCGCCGCCAGCGCCGCGAAGGAACACGGATTGAAAGAAGTCAGTGTCAAGGTCAAGGGGCCCGGTGGAGGACGCGAGTCCGCCGTACGCGCCCTGGCCTCGGCCGGCTTGAGGGTGCGTCACATTAGGGACGTAACGCCGATTCCGCACAACGGCTGTCGCCCTCCCAAGAAGAGGCGGGTCTGATTTAGGCAAACGTTATGGCCAGATATCGAGGAGCCTCCTGCCGGCGCTGCCGGCGCATGGGCATCAAACTCTGCACCAAGGAAAACTGTGCTCTTGAGCGGCGCAATTATCCGCCGGGTCAGCACGGCAAGACGCGGCGTCCGCGTAAGGTCATGGGCTACGCCTTGCAGTTGGGCGAGAAGCAGAAGGTGCGCTTCGTTTACGGCGTGCTCGAACGACAGTTCCGCCGCTATTTTGAAAGGGCCGGCCGGATGAAGGGCGTCGTCGGCGAGAATCTGCTCTCGTTGCTTGAACGGCGACTCGATAACGTGATCTTCCGGATGGGCTTTGCGCGCAGCCGGCAGCAGGCCCGCCAGATCGTCGGACACGGTCACGTCCAGGTCAACGGCAAGAAGGTGGATATCGCCTCCTTCTCCGTCAAGCTCGGCGACGTCGTAGAGATTCGCGAGAAGAGCCATAAACACGGTGGAATCGTCGAGGCGCGCGAATACATGTCTTACGCTCTTCCGCCGATGTGGATGGAAGCGGACAGGGACAACTTCAGCGGACGCATCATTGCGCTGCCGAAGCGCGAAGACGTCGCGGACATTCCCATTAACGAGCAATTGATCGTGGAGCTTTACTCAAGGTAAAGTCCTCCTGCCCTGCCTAGGGTCCGGGGTACGCCGGAATACGGGGGGAGGACGGAACTCATCGGTACGGAACTACGCCACCGAAGGGGAAGACACACATGTGGACAGGATTTCAGAAGCCTAAGCGGCTAGCGATCGAAGGCGAAGGCCTGACGAGCACCTACGGCAGCTTCAATGCCCAGCCGTTTGAACGCGGATTTGGCACCACCATCGGAAACTCGCTGCGGCGGGCGCTCCTCAGCTCGATCGAGGGGGCGGCCATTACAGCGGTTCGCATCGAGGGGATCTCGCATGAGTTCAGCCCGATCCCCGGCGTGGTGGAAGACGCCACCGACATCATTCTCAACCTGAAGCGAATTCCCATGAAGTTGCATGGGGAGGGTGCGCGGACGATCCGCCTGCGTGCGACCGAGCCGGGCCCGGTTCAGAGCGGGGCCATCGAGGCCGATTCGGAGGTGGAGATCCTCGATTCGAACCTCTATCTCGCTACCGTCAATGAGGGCGGCATGCTCGATGTAGAGATGCGGGTCAAGCCGGGCCGCGGCTATGTCAGCGCCGAGAAGAACTTCGATGAGGACTTGGCCCTTGGCTACATCCCCATCGATTCGGTTCATTCTCCGGTCCGCAAGGTCAAGTACGCGGTCGAGGCCGCCCGCTTGGGCCAGATGACCGACTATGACAAGCTCATGATGGAGGTCTGGACCAACGGAGCGATCTCCCCCCAGGACGCCATCGGCTTGGCCGCCAAGTTGCTGAAAGATCACATGACGATCTTCATCAACTTTGAAGAAGAAGCCGCCGCCGAAGTGGCTGCCTCCGAGGCCACGACCGACCAGTATCAGGAATACCTCAATCGCTCGGTCGAGGAGTTGGAGCTCAGTGTACGCTCGTACAACTGCCTCAAGAACGCTAACATTCAGACGATCGGCGACCTGGTCGTACGGACCGAATCCGACATGCTCAAGACCAAAAACTTCGGTCGCAAGTCGCTGAACGAGATCAAGGAGATCCTCTCCTCGATGAGCCTCTCGCTGGGCATGCGTTTCGACGAGCGCGGACGTCTCGTGCCGCCCAGCAACCTCGAAGAGAGCGGCGAAATCGAAACCGCCGTTGCGCTCTAGCGCGGAGACTGAATCGTGCGGCATAGAAAAGGCGGAGTCAAGCTTCAGAGAGACGGGTCGGCGCGGCGCGCTTTGTTCCGCGGCCTCACCACCAGCGTCATTCTCGAAGATCGCGTCGTGACGACGGTCACCAAGGCCAAGGCGGTCCGGTCGTGGGTGGACCGCATGATTACGCTCGCCAAGCGGGATACCCTGCACAGCCGCCGTCAGGCTGCTGCTTTCTTGCAGACGCCTGCCGCGGTCAAAAAGCTATTCGACACGCTCGGACCGCGATTCGCCGGGCGCAGCGGTGGCTACACACGCGTCACGCGGTGGCGCCTTCGCAAAGGCGACGGCGCTGAGTTAGCGGTGATTGAAATCCTCGGTTCCGAGCTGAAGAAGCGGGCCGAAGAGCGCCGCAAGCGTCGGGAAGACCGGCTCAAGAAGCAGAAAGACGACGAGCAGGAAGAAGCCGCCCCGACCGAAGAAGAGAGATCGCCGGCGGCTGCGTCCTCCTCCTCCTAGCAGCCCGTGGCGGAGTCGAGCGCGGCGAAATGTAGGGGCACGGCATGCCGTGCCCGCCTGCCACGACTTGTAGGGTATCGAACCGGGCTTGCCAAGCAACCTTGTTTTCACTAGGGGCTGGTAGCGGACAGGGAGTGGAGGCTTCTCTGCCGAGGCTCTGTCCATCTCACGAAAGATCTCTGGGTGTCCGCCCTGGCGCCCCAACCCTAGCGCGTGTGGCTCGAATGCTTGCCTCGGCCCCCAAGGTTCTCAACAGCCTGATTCCCCGTGGCCGGTGGGTTCTGGTGGCAGCCGTGGCCTTGTCGATCTCCCTCGTTGGGCCGGCCTGCGAACGTGACCCCGGGGATCGCGTGGCCGCGACCGTCAACGGCTACCGCATCACCTACGCAGAGCTGGATAAGTACCTCTCCACCCAGGATCTCGATTCCACGTCGTCCTCGACCGAAGAGGACAACCGAATGCTGCGGTTGAACCTGCTCCGTGAGCTCATCGACCGGCAGATCATGCTCGACAAGGCTCAGCGCTTGGGCCTGATGGCGGTCGACGGCGAGGTCGAGGACCGATATCAAGACTACCGCTCTCCGTATGATTCCGACGCCGCGCTGGAGGAGCACCTTCGCGCTCGCGGCATGTCGGTGGCCGAGCTGAAAAACGAGCTACGCCGATCGTTAACGATCGAGAAGCTTCTCAATGCGGAGATTTCCTCCAAAATCCGCGTGGGAGAATCCGAATTACGAGCCTACTACCAGGAAAACCAAGCGAACTTTCATCTTCCGGAGCAACAGCTTCATATGGCGTGGATTCTGACTACCGCCCGGCCCGAAACGCCCGTCCCCAACCGCCGCAACGACGACGCGCAGGATCTCGAGACCGCCCGGCAAAAGATCAGAATGATCGAGCAGCGCCTCGCCAACGGCGAGGACTTCGCCACCCTGGCGCAGAACTATTCCGAGGATACCCTCTCGACGGCCAACGGTGGCGACCTCGGGTTCATTCCGCAGTCTTCGCTCGAGCAGATTGATCTCACCTTGCGGCGGGTCGTGGCGTCGCTCTCGCCCGGGGATGTGTCGCCCGTCATCCAGACCGGCGACGAGTTCCGCATCATCAAACTCATCTCAGTCGAGCACGCCGGACAGAGGGAGTACTCCGATCCCCATGTGCAGCAGCGCCTGCGCGGCCTGCTGCGGAACCGCAAAGAGCAAATGCTCAAGGCCGCTTACTTGGAAGTCGCCCGCAACGAGGCCGAGATAGAAAACTTCCTCGCCCGCGACGTCGTCAGGGACTTCGGCGCTTCTAATTGATCGTACAACCCGCGCGGCGCGGTTCTTCCGGGCAACAATGCTACACTGACGTGTGCCCCCCCCGCCTGCGCTGAAGTTCGGCGTCGTCCTCTTCCCCGGCTCCAACTGCGACCACGACGCGCTGTACGCGCTGCGTGAAAACCTGGGCCAATCCGCGGACTTCATTTGGCATGAGTCCGAGGACCTTTCCGGCCTCGACGCCGTCTTGCTGCCGGGCGGTTTCTCCTACGGCGATCACCTTCGCGTCGGAGCGATTGCTCGCTTTTCACCGGTCATGAAAGCCGTGCGCCGCTTCGCCGAGCGGGACGGACTGGTCGTCGGCATCTGCAACGGCTTTCAGATTCTGGTCGAGACCGGTCTTCTGCCCGGCGCGCTCGTGCGCAACCGCGGCCTCAAGTTTGTCTGCCGAACCGTGCACCTGCGGGTCGAAACGACGGCGTCTCCCTTCACGCAAGCGTGCATGCAAGGGCAGGTGCTAGCGGTGCCGATCGCCCACGGCGAGGGCTGCTACTACGCTGACGACGCGACGCTGGCCCGCCTCGAACAGGAAGATCGCGTGGCTTTCCGCTACGTGACGCCCGGCGGAGACGTGACGCCCGAGGCCAATCCCAACGGTTCCCTGAACAACATTGCGGGTATCCTAAGCGAGGGCCGCAACATCCTGGGCATGATGCCGCATCCGGAGCGCGCCGCCGACGCGGTCATGGGGTCGCTTGACGGACGGCAGGTTTTCGGCTCGATGGTCCAATCTCTGGTTCACGCATAGACGCTTTCGTTACCCGGTTCCAATTCCTGTTTCATGGCGACGCTCGGTACCGATGTTCTCTCACAACACGGCTTGACCGTCGAGGAGTACGAGCGCGTCCTCGACCGCCTCGGGCGCGAGCCCAACCTCACCGAGTTGGGCATCATCGGCGTCATGTGGAGCGAGCACTGCTCCTATAAAAGCTCCCGCCTGCATCTGAAGAAACTGCCCACCGAGGGCGAGCGCATTCTCGTCGGGCCCGGCGAGAACGCCGGCATTGTCGACATCGGCGGCGGATACGCGGCGGCCTTCAAGATCGAGTCGCACAACCACCCCAGCTTCATTGAGCCGTTCCAGGGCGCGGCGACCGGCGTCGGCGGTATTCTGCGCGACATCTTTACGATGGGCGCCCGCCCGCTCGCCGTGATGGATTCGCTCCGCTTCGGCCCGCTCGACGATCCCGAGAGCGGCCACCGCAACCGCCACGTCGTCAGTGGCGTGGTCGGTGGCATTGCTCACTACGGCAACTGCTTCGGCGTCCCGACGGTCGGCGGCGAGTGCGTTTTCGAGCCCGGCTATAGCGGCAACCCGCTGGTCAACGCCTTCGCCCTCGGCGTCTTCCGCAAAGACAAAATTTTCTTCGGCTCGGCTTCGGGCGTCGGCAACCCGGTGATCTACGTCGGCGCCAAGACCGGCCGCGACGGCATCCACGGGGCTTCGATGGCGTCGGCCGAGTTCGATGAAGACTTGGAAGAGAAGCGGCCGAACGTACAGGTTGGAGACCCGTTCCTTGAGAAGCTTTTGCTCGAGGCCTGTCTCGAGGCGATGGAGGAGGACGTCATCCTCGGCATCCAGGACATGGGCGCGGCCGGGCTGACTTGCTCGACCTGCGAGATGGGCGGCCGCGGCGGCACCGGTATCGAGATCGATCTCAAGCATGTCCCGCAACGCGAGCAGGGCATGACACCGTACGAGATCATGCTCTCGGAATCGCAGGAGCGCATGCTGCTGGTCGCCGAGCGCGGCCGCGAGCAGGAGGTGTTCGCAATCTTTCGCAAGTGGGGCCTCGACGCCGTTGAGATCGGCGTCGTAACCGACGACGGGGCCTTGCGCGTGAAGGACCATGGGGAACTCGTGGCCGAGGTGCCCAACCCGATCCTCACCGACGACGCGCCTCTCTACGACCGGCCTGCCACCGAACCCCCGCGTACCGCCCCGCTGGACGGCCCCGCGCTTCGCCCGGTGACGGATTACGCGGACGTCCTCAGGCGCTTGCTCGCCGCCCCCGACATCTGCTCGAAGCGTTGGATCTACGAGCAGTACGACTACATGGTGCGCACCAACACCACCGCGCCGCCCGGCGGCGATGCGGCGGTGATTCGCGTGAAAGAAGCGGGCGTGTCGCTGGCGATGGCGCTCGACGGCAACGGCCGCTATTGCGCGCTCGGTCCTCGCGAGGGGGCGAAGCTGGCTGTCGCCGAGTGCTGCCGCAATCTCGCCACCGTGGGTGCCGAGCCCCTCGGCGCCACCAACTGCCTCAACTTCGGCAATCCCGAGAAGCCCGAGATCATGGCGCAGTTCGTCGAGGCGGTCGAAGGCATCGGAGAGGCTTGCCGCCATTTCGGCGCACCGATTACGGGCGGCAACGTCAGCCTCTACAACGAGACGCTGGGGCAGGGGATTGACCCCACGCCCGTGATCGGTGTCGTCGGCCTGCTGGGCCACACCAACGCCCCCGTGGGTATCCACTTCCGAAACCCCGGCCGCAAGCTGGTGCTGCTGGGCGGGCTGCTGCCCGGGGCCGAGGGCGGTGACGCGCAACTCGATCGCCGCTTTGGCAGCTCGCAATACGCCAAGGTCATCGAAGGCCAACGATGGGGACTGCCCCCGGCGCTCGACATGCGTTACGAAAAGCGTGTCCATGAAGCGGCGCGCTCGGTCGTTCGCGAGGGCTTGGCGGAATCGGTCCACGACGTCAGCGACGGCGGCCTTGCGGTGGCCGTAGCCGAAAGCTGCCTGGGCGCGGACCGAATGGGCGCACGGCTCGACATCTTGACCGGCTTGACCACGACTCACCTGCTGTTTCACGAAGCGCCTTCACGGATTCTGCTGGCCGTGGCCGAGGAGAAAGTGGCCGCGGTGACCGCCGCCGCCGATTTGCAGGGTGTCGAAGCGCCCGTCATCGGCGAAACCGTGGAAGGCCGGCTGGAAATCCGGGTCAATGGTTCAACGCTGCTGGATCTCGCCGCCGCCGTAATGTACGAGACCTGGGACTCCGCCTTCGAAGAGATGGTCAATCGGGCGTAAACTAAAGATGAACAGGAAAAAAACGGTGCAACCTCCGCTCCCTCCCTCCGACCTGGCCGCGATGGAAGTCGACTCCGCGGACCGCTTCCACGACGAATGCGGTGTGTTCGCCATCTATGGGCACCCCGAAGCGGCGAACCTCACCTACCTGGGCCTGTACGCTCTACAGCATCGCGGCCAGGAGTCGGCCGGCATCTGCTCGAGCGACGGCAGCCGGCTGCGCTTCGTGAAGAAAAAGGGGCTGGTCGCCGAGATCTTCACCGAGCCCGTGCTGAAGCAGCTCCCCGGCCACATGGCCATCGGCCACACGCGCTACTCCACGGCGGGACAGAGCGACCACCTCAACGCCCAGCCTCTGTTTGTCGAGTGCAGCAAGGGACAGCTCGCGGTCGCCCACAACGGCAATCTCACGAATGCGATTGACGTGCGGCGCGAGCTCGAGATGTCGGGGTCGATCTTCCAGGCAACAAACGACACCGAAGTCATCCTGCATCTCATCGCCCGCTCGCGCGAGCGCCGCCTCAAGCACGCCCTGCGCGAGTCGCTGTTGCGCCTAGAGGGCGCTTACTCCTTGGCCCTGCTCGCCAAAGACCGGCTGATCATCGCCCGCGACCCGCGCGGATTCCGCCCGCTGGCGTTCGGCAAGTTGCGGAACAACGGTCACCAGGCCTACGTTTTCGCGTCCGAGACCTGCGCGTTTGATCTGATCGGCGCCGAGTATATCGACGACGTACAGCCCGGCGAGATGGTGTTGATCAGCGACGAGGGATTGGTACGCGAGCCGTTCACTCCCGCGTTGCCGCCGTCGCACTGCGTCTTCGAGCACGTCTATTTCTCGCGGCCCGACTCGACTGTTTTCGGCCGGCAGGTGGAAGACTCGCGCCAGATGCTCGGCCGTCTGCTCGCGAGGGAAGCGCCGGTCCCGGCCGACCTGGTGGTGCCGGTCCCGGACTCCGGTGTCTCCGCGGCGATCGGCTACGCCAGCGAATCGGGCCTTCCGTTCCGCATGGGCCTGATTCGCAACCACTACGTGGGCCGCACGTTCATCGAGCCCAAGCAGTCGATCCGCGACTTCGGCGTCAAGCTGAAGCTCAACCCGGTGAGCCATCTAATCGCGGGGCAGCGTGTGGTGTTGGTGGACGATTCGCTCGTGCGCGGCACGACCAGCCGCAAGATCGTCCGCATGATGCGCCAAGCGGGCGCCAAGGAAGTCCACCTGCGTATCTCGTGTCCGCCCACGGTTTCGCCCTGCTACTACGGTGTGGACACACCCGACAAAGACGAGTTGATCGCCGCTAACAACAGCCTCGAAGAGATTTGCGCGTATACCGAGGCTGACACGCTCGCCTACCTTTCGAAGGAAAGCCTCGAGAAGGCGGTCCAAGACGTCGACGCCAACTATTGTTACTCCTGCTACACCGGCCGCTACCCGACCGACATCGTCGGTATCGAGCAACTCGTCGCCGACCACCGCAAAAAAAACTGACGCGAAACAACCGAGCCGTGACCGTAAGGGAGCGGTCCGGCACGAGCCCTGACGCTACTCGAGCGCCGCTAGGCCAGACCGGGAGCTGCCAGCCGATACTCCCACCCAGGCTGCCAGGCCCACGGCGCCTGGACCGCCAGCGGCAGCCGAACACCCTTGAGCCAGCGTTCCAGCCCGTACTGCGTCGCGCGGTGCCCGATGATTAGCACGCAGGGAGTGACCTGACGCCAGTCCAGCCTCGTTGTCGAGCGACGTAGCGTGCGTCTCAAAGATAATCCTCAACATAGCCCCGCCACTCGAACCGGCCCTGATTCTAACGCGCCCGCGATCAGCCGAGGAGCCAGGGGAGGCCTTTTCCGGCCCCGTGCTATCATCAGCAAGTAGGGCATTTTCAGCGAAAAACAAGCGCTTCCGCCAGTCTGCGGCCCTTTCGATGGCCCACTCCACATGATTCAAACGCTTTTCGGTCCGCCACCCGATCCCGGTCTGCTCGACCGCTTCAAGACCGCCGCCGCCAAGACGCGCGACGGCCTCGTAGTCCAACTCGACGACCTGATCCAGGGCAAGAAGGAGATCGATGCCGAACTGCTCGACGAGCTTGAGATGCTGCTCATCGGCGCGGACATCGGCGTCCGTACGGTTGCGGAGATCCTCGACGAAGTACGCGAGAGCCTCGACCGCCACCAACTCACCGACCCCGCCGAGCTCAAGACTCACATCGCGCAACGGTTACTGGGCATCCTCCAAACCGCTCCGGCCAACGGGCAGCCCAAGGTCGCCCCGCCCGAGGTCATCCTCGTCGTCGGGGTCAACGGCACGGGCAAGACCACGACCATCGGCAAGCTCGCGCATCGCCTCAGCGGGGAAGGGAAGAAGGTACTTCTTTGCGCCGCCGACACCTTCCGCGCGGCGGCGATCGAGCAATTGGATGTCTGGGCCCAACGCAGTGGTAACGATCTGATCAAGCAGAAACCGGGCTCGGACCCCAGCGCCGTGCTCTTCGATGCCCTCGAAGCTGCCAAGGCGCGCCATGCCGATTGCGTGATCGTCGACACCGCCGGCCGCCTGCACAACAAAGCCGGGTTGATGAGCGAACTCGAGAAGATGAAGCGCACCGCCGGACGGTTGTTGCCCGGCGCGCCGCACCAGGTTCTGCTCGTGCTCGATGCCGTCACCGGCCAGAACGGCCTCGATCAGGCTCGTGTCTTCACCGAGAGCGCCGGCGTCACCGGCCTCGTGCTCACGAAGCTCGACGGCACGGCCAAGGGAGGCATCGTGATCGCCATCGCCCGCGAACTCGGCCTGCCCATCCGCTACGTCGGTGTCGGCGAGAAGGTGGAGGATCTGGTCCCATTCGACGCGGAGAGCTTTGTCCGCTCGTTGTTCGAGGAGTAGCGTACCAGTGTGTTTCGAAGACGCGGTTGTTGCGGTTCACAATGTAGGGGCACGGCATGCCGTGCCCGAGACGCGCAAGATGGCAAGCGCCGCGATCAGACGCCCAACTGAACTTCCGAAACGTCGCGCGTAAGCCCAGGCCACTCCACATGACGGAGCTAGACAACCAATACATGCGCGAGGCGCTTGACCTGGCCTACCGCGGCCGGGCGCTGGCCACCTCGAACCCGATGGTTGGCGCGGTGATCGTCAGCGCCGGCGGAGAGCCGGTGGGCCGGGGTTTTCACACCTACGAGGGCTTCAAGCACGCGGAAGCGCTGGCCCTCGACGAGGCCGGCGACCGCGCGGATGGCGGCACTCTCTACGTCAGCCTCGAACCCTGTAGCCACAATGGCCGTACGCCTCCCTGTTCGGACGCCACGATTGGCTCGGGCATTCGTCGCGTCGTCGCTCCGATTGAAGATCGGTCCCCCGAGGTTTCCGGCTCCGGCTTCGCCAAGCTTCGCGAGGCGGGTGTTGCCGTCGAGATCGCCGAAGAGTTCGCCGAAGAGGCGCAACGGCTGAACGAGGCGTTTTTTCACCACGCCAATACCGGCCGGCCCCTGGTCACCCTCAAGACCGCGCTTACCCTCGACGGCAAGATCGCGGCTCCCGACGACAACACGGGCTGGATCACGAGCGAAGTGGCCCGCTCGCATGTGCAGCAGGTCCGCCACGACCACGACGCTATCCTCACCGGCATCGGCACCGTCCTCGCCGACGATTGCCTGCTGACCGACCGCAGCGGCCTGTCCCGACGCCTCCCGCTGCTTCGTGTCGTCGCCGACTCCTTGCTACGCCTGCCGCTCGAATCGCGTCTGGTGGAGTCTTTCGACGACGACCTCGTCGTTGCCACCACTTCGGCCGCGCCGCCCAAGCGCCGTGCCGCACTCGAGTCGCGCGGCATTCCGGTTCAGGTGTTTGACGCACCCCGCGGCCGTGTCGACTTGCGGACTTTGGTCGAATGGCTGGGCGAGAAGCAAGTGCTGTCGCTTGTCATGGAGGGAGGCTCGAAGCTTAACTGGGGAGCGCTCGACGCCGGCATCGTCGACAAGACGCTGCTCTATTTCGCTCCGAAGATCCTCGGCGGCGGGGACTCTTTGCCCATGGCGGGTGGCGTGGGACGGCGCAGCCGCGAAGGCGCGATCAAGCTCCACCGCCTGCGTACGTTCACGGTCGGCCCTGACGAGTTCGCGGTCGAGGCCTACGTGGAGCCAAGACCATCGAGCTAACAGCCGTGGCAAAATCAACAGCGGCGGCGGCCAACCATGTAGGGGCACGGCATGCCGTGCCCGATGCCTTTACCCACGACTGCTGAAGCACGCTCATGTTCACCGGCATCATCGAAGAGGTAGGCACGGTCAAAGCCTTCGACCGCCACTCCAGCGGCGCCCGTCTCGTCATCAGCGCCGGAGCGGTCCTCGCGGACCTCCCGGTCGGCGGCAGCATCGCCGTCAACGGCGTCTGCTTGACGGCGATCGACCTCACCGATACTTCCCCGGCTGAAGTGCGAAGCAACCGAGCCGTGACCGTGAGGGAGCGGTCCGGCACGAACCCCGACGCCACCCGGCGGCCTCTAGCCGGCATCTCTTTCACCGCTCAGCACCTGACGTTCGCCGCCGACCTCTCCCCCGAGACCCTCGACCGGTCGAACCTCGGCAGCCTCGAACTCGGCCACCGAGTGAATCTCGAGCGGCCGCTCTCACCTACGGGACGATTGAGCGGCCATTTCGTCCAGGGTCATGTCGACGGCACGGGCGACCTCGTCAGCCTCGACGCAGCCGGGGACGGCAACTGGTGGTTGGCAGTACGTGTTCCCCGCGAGCTGTTGCGTTACCTGGTCTACAAGGGCAGCATCGCCATCGACGGCATCAGTCTCACCATTGCCGCCCTCGACGCCGACATCATCCGCATCGCGGTCATCCCTCATACCTATGACGTCACGTCGCTCCGCGATCGCAAACCCGGCTCAGCGGTCAACATCGAGTGCGACATGATCGCGAAACACGTCGAGCGCCTGATCACGACGATGAGCCTCCAAGCAGGGACCCTCGACGCCGGTTCCAAGCTCAGTGTGGAGGAGTTGAAAGAGCAGGGTTACTGAGGACGCCGCCGGTCAAGATGTAGGGGCACGGCATGCCGTGCCCGCCTGCCCGACCTGCCCCACCATGTGGGCAACACCTGCGAACCGCCCGCCCGCTGCGCTATCCTGATTTTTCTAAGCGTGCGATGGAGTTCACGATGAAATGGATGCGAATGTTGCTTGCCGCGACGCTGCTCGCGGGTCTCGTATTGTCGTTCGGATGCGGCCCCTCGGCTCCGCCCGAAAAGGAGGCCCCGGACAAGGCTGCGGAGCCCCCACCGGCCGCCAAGGCCGAGGAGCCGCCGCCCGCCCCGAAGAAGACCGAGCCGGTCGAAACTGCCAAACTCGAGCCACCCAAGCCGGCCCCCAAACCCAAGGTCGTCGAGAAACCGAAACCCAAACCGAAGCCTCCCAGCCTGCCGGTCGTCGTCATGGAAACGTCCAAGGGCGTCATCAAGATCGAACTCGACCCCAAAAGTGCCCCCAACACCGTCAGGAACTTTCTCGCCTATGTGGATGACAAGTTCTTCGACGGCACCATCTTTCACCGCGTCATGTCACAGTTCATGATTCAGGGCGGCGGGTTCACACCCGAAATGCAAGAGAAGCCCAACCGCGCGCCGATCAAGAACGAATCGGCGAACGGCTTGTCCAATCTCCGGGGCACGATCGCCATGGCTCGTACGGGCAACCCGCACAGCGCCACGTCGCAGTTCTACATCAATCACAAGACCAACGAGGCGCTCGACCGGCAGAAGGCAGCCGACGGCTGGGGCTATTGCGTATTCGGCAAGGTGATCGAGGGAATGGATGTGGTGGACGCCATCGCGGGTGTGCCGAGCGGGGTGAAGCGCGGCCACGCGAACGTTCCCAACGAGACCGTCTTGATCAAGTCCGTCCGTCGCGACGGTTAGCGCCGCCGCACCCCAACAGGAGACACACCGTGGCAGAACAAACCAACCCCATCGTCGAGGTGGAAACCTCGAAGGGCTCGATGCGCATCGAGCTCCTCCTCGACAAGGCCCCGCGGACCGTCAACAATTTCCTGCAGTACGTGGACGACGGCTTCTACGACGGAACCATCTTTCACCGCGTCATCGAGGACTTCATGGTGCAGGGTGGCGGGTTTACCGAGCAGATGGATCAAAAGCCCACCCTCCCGCCGATTCAGAACGAGGTCGACAATGGTCTTTCGAACGCCCGCGGCACTCTGGCTATGGCGCGCACGTCGGACCCCCACAGCGCCACGGCCCAGTTTTTCATCAACACCACCGACCGCAACACCTTCCTCGACCACCAGAGCAAGACCTCGCAAGGTTGGGGATACTGCGTATTCGGCAAGGTTGTCGAAGGCCTCGACGTGGTCGATCAACTCCGGTCGACCGAGACCTGTACGCGGGGCGGGCATCAAGACGTTCCCGTCGACGCGATCGTGATCAACGCCGTCAAGCGAGTCTGACCCGCCCGGCTCTCCCCGTGGCAGGCGCGGCTGCGGTTCACCCGTGTCCGGCTTCCTCGGTGCCGCCGCCGCAGGCTCAAGTACAGCAAGCTCAACCCAAATCCGTACGAAAGGATTCTGACGATCGCTTGATGCGCGAGCCCCTCGCAACCGCGCACGCAACACGGCAGAGCCGCGGACGGGAGTCCGCGGTTCCCCCTCGGTGCAACCTGACGCAACCAACCACGGTCCGAGCCCCGGCAGGGTCGGAAAACTGACATTCGCGGATGAATCCACGGGCCAATTGAATGACACGCCACCACGAATACGGAGCCCCGGCGGGGCCCAACGCAAACAGATCCTTTCTCTTCGGACTCCTCCCGTCGAGTCATGAGGGTGTTACGACACAGAACTCCCGCCCGCTTACGGACGGATCGCGGGCTCAGTAAGCTCAAATAAAAGCTCGAATACCACTTGCATCCACAAGGCTTTAGCGATATACTAAGGTAAATACCTTAGTCCTGGCCCAGGCATCGACCCTGCCCAACGACTCGGCGCTCCCTCCCGCCACAGAGACCGAGATCTTTCGATGCTGAAGATTGATAAAGAGCACAACAAACTCGACTCGCTCGATCAGATGAAGTTGACGCCGGCTTCGAACGGAGACGGCAACGACCTGCGCGAGGTCATCCTCAACAGCCCCGGCGAGTTCCTCGCCGAGATCCGCCAGCGGCTCTTCCTGGTCGGCAGGGACGTCCAACTCTCCGATGAATCCGACCTCCGTGCCGACCTCTTGGCGCTTGATCCGAAAGGCCGATCGGTTGTCGTCGTGTTCGATCGCGGGACCAAGCAAGCGCAATCCGTCCGTGCGATCTCGTGCGCGGCGCTCGCCGCCAAGTGGACGGCCGAGGACTTTCTGCGGCGGTTGTCCACGAAGCAGGCGGACGACCTGCGGATTCACCTTTCCGTCGACATCAACAGTATCAACCAGGGGCAGCGGGTGATTCTGGTGGCCCAGTCGTTTGATTTCGAATCTCTCACGGCGACGGAGTGGCTCAACGCCGGCGGAGTCGACATTCTCTGCGTGAGTGTCGCCCGCGCGAACACCTTCCACACCGACTCCGAGTACCTGTGGTGCACGCCGGTCTCCAGCACGGCCACATCGCATCAAGCGGTGATCATGAGCAACGGCGACACCGGTATCGAGGTAAACCTAGCCGAGGGACTCGCCCAGCTCAAGTCCGTCAGCGAACAGCTCGCGGCCGAGACGGATGCCCGCCAGCGCACCGAAGAAGCGCTACGGGCCAACGAGGAGCGGTTCTGCACCTTAGCGCAGCTCTCGCCCGTCGGCATCTGCCAGGCCGATGCCGAAGGGAACTATGTCTACGTCAACGAGCGTTGGTGCGATATCGCCGGGCTTACTCAGCAAGAGGCGCTCGGCCAGGGCTGGGCGCGCAGCACGCATCCGGACGATCGTGACCGCGTGCTCAACGAGTGGCAAGAGGCCACCGAGCATGCGCTGCCTTTCAAAGCCGAATATCGCTTTCAGCATGCTGATGGCGGCACGAGTTGGGTGCTCGCCGAAGCCGCCGTCCAGCGCAACGGCGCCAACAAAGTCACCGGCTACGTCGGCACCGTCACCGAGCTCCACCGTGTCGCCGCCGCCCGTGGGCGGGAGCCCCTGGGCGGCAGGACTTCCACGAATTGAGGGCCGCTTGCCGGCTTCCCGTCCCTGCCTCACCGCGCATGCGCTTGTGAGCCGATCACACACATCGCATAGAACCTCGATCGCACGCTAAGTAGTGTATTTCGCAAGTACAGTACGTTTCGGTAATGCCATGCCCGCTTGCCGCACACGGTAAGGGCCATTCGAACGGGTTCATGCCGACCCTACTCTGACCTCGACCTACCAAATCACACACGACGCAAGTCCGCGAAGTGGACCGAAGGATCAAAGCCCGCAGTGGAGCCGTCAGACGGAACCGCGAGGTCAACGACGCAAACCCACCGGAAATATCCCTCCCCGGTCCGTGACCGAACGTGTGAAACGGTGTACTAAGATGGACATCGAGATGCCTATGAGATCCGGAACACGACGGGGTTTCCCACTGCTGCTAGTTGCGCTCGGCCTGCTGGGCTGCGGCATCGAGCCCCACGACGTGGTGATCGCCAATGGGGTGGTGTACGACGGGACCGGAGAGAAGCCCCGAACGGTTGACATCGGCATTCGCGACGGCACGATTGTCGACATCCGCGACCTGAAGGGTGTCGTCGCCAAGCGGCGCATCGACGTACGCGGACTGGCCGTCGCGCCGGGCTTCATCGACATCCACAACCACTCCGACCTCACTTTGCTCGACGAGCCCCGCTGCGAGAGCATGATTCGCCAGGGCGTCACCACCATGGTGCTCGGCGAAGGCGGCTCCGCGGGGCCGGTCAAGCCCGGCGAACGGCCCTGGTCGACGCTCGGCGAATACTTCGACTACGTCGAGCAGAAAGGCGCCGCCGCCAACATCGCCTCCTACGTCGGCCAGACCCAAATCTGGACCTACGTCAAGGGGCACGCGATGACCCCGGCCACCGCCGACGAGATCGACGCCATGAAACGCGAGGTCGCCCAAGCTATGAGCGAAGGCGCGATGGGTCTCTCGTCGTCTCTTCTCATGCCGCCGTCAAGCCTCATCACCACTGAGCAGCTAATCGAGCTGGCGAATGTGGCGGCGGCGCACGGCGGAATCTACTCAACGCACATTCGTGACGAGGGCCACGGCGTGTTCAGCTCCGTGCGCGAAGCGATCGACATCGGCAAGGGCGCGGACATCCGGGTCGACATCATCCACCTCAAGATCACGCACCGCGAACTGTGGGGCCGCATGAGCGAGGTCGTCGGCATGATTCAGGCCGCGCGCGACGAGGGCCACGACATTCGCGCCAACGTCTATCCCTACACCGCCGGGCAGAACAACTTGCGCGCGATCGTCCCTCCGTGGGCGCATGACGGCGGGAACGAGGAGATGCTCAAGCGTTTGCGGGACCCCGCGCAACGTGCCCGCATGAAGACGAACATCTTGCAGGGGCTGCCCGGCTGGTATAACCACTACCTTGCCACCGGCGGCGGCTGGGAGGGCATCCTTCTGGTCTCGCTGAAGCAGGAGAAGAACAAACCGTTTATCGGCAAGCGTCTGAGCGAGCTGCTCGCCGAGCGCGGCGGTGACCCGGTCGAGGTGCTTCTCGACGTGCTGCTCGAAGAGGACGGCAGCGTGCCGGCGGTCTACTTTCACCACGCCGAAGAAGACATGCAACTTGCCCTCAACCAGGAGTTCACGTCGGTGGGTTCGGACGGCTCGGCGATCAGCCCCGGCGGTCCCCGTGGTAACACGCATCCGCATCCTCGCTGGTACGGCACCTTCCCTCGTGTGCTGGGCCGCTATGTGCGCGAGCAGAAGGTTCTTGGCCTGACCGCCGCCATCCACAAGATGACCGGCATGAACGCCGACAAGATCGGCCTCAAACACCGCGGT
Organism: Bryobacterales bacterium; assembly: GCA_965261065.1. Lineage (GTDB taxonomy): Bacteria > Acidobacteriota > Terriglobia > Bryobacterales > UBA6623 > JAKZVK01. Next base: position 3,848,461 of record OZ253444.1, read on the forward strand.
TTATTGAAGGAGGGCTATGCCGCCGATGTCACGGTCTTTGATCCCGAAGCGGTCACTGATCGCGCCACCTTCGAGAACCCCCACCAGTACCCCGACGGAATCGAGTTTGTGATCGTCAACGGCGAGATCGTCATCGAGGAGGGTGGGCACACCGGCAACCTACCAGGCAAGGTGCTGCGAGGGCCGGGCTACGCGCCCGCCCAGTAGGGCTTTGCTTGCGGGGATCCGAACCCGGTAGTGTCTCGGTTACAACTTCGCTTCATGCCGCGCTGATGAAGTCGCCTTCAGGCGGCTTCCGCGCGAAGCGCGTTGTAGGCCGGCCGTTTACGGCCGGTTAGGTGCTGCCGGCTAAGCGCAGGAAGGGCGTTTGAACGTCCTTCTTCCACCGGCTTCAGCCACCTCCCGGCCTACCGTACGGACCGTGAAGGATTCGGGCGATCATACCACCGACGTTATCCGGGACCCTCTACTGATATCCAAACTGGGACACTACCCCGAAAGAGCAGCTACCCGAAACCGACCGTCCGCTTCGTCTGTGATATTCTTCGACTCTTAAGCCGTCTCCCGGCCTAATAACACACGGCCAGCTGACAGCGCCACAGGTCTGCTCGCACCCGCAACGACTTCATGAAATTCGCCATCTACGGAGCCGGCGCCGTTGGCTCGGTTATCGCCGCACGGTTGATCGAATCGGGTGAAGACGTTGCCCTGATCGCCCGCGGCGCCCATCTCGAAGCCATCCGCGAGCGCGGACTGCTGGTCCGCAGCCGTGTCTTCGGCGAGATGCACAGCCGCCCTCCCGCCACCGACGACCCGGCCGAAATCGGCCCCGTCGACTACGTCCTAATTCTCGTCAAGGCGCACGGCGTTCCCGCGATCGCACCGGCGGTCGGCGGCTTGCTGGGCGAAAGCACCACTGTCGTCACCTTCCAGAACGGCTTCCCCTGGTGGTACTTCCACGGCCAGGGTGAGCCCTGGGAGGGCACGCGCGTCGAGGCGGTCGATCCCGGCGGCGTGATCAGTTCGAACATCGACGTGCGCCGGGTGATCGGCGGCATCGCTTACTGCTCGGCCGCCCGCGCCGAGCCGGGCGTGGTCGACCACCTCGATAGCGCCCGCTTCCCGCTCGGGGAACCCGCGCAGGCGCGCACCGAGCGCATCAAGACCCTCGCCGAGACGTTCGGCCGTGCCGGGCTCAAGGCGGCCATCCGCCCGAACATCCGCCACGAGATCTGGGTCAAATTGCTCGGCAACGTGCCCTTCAACCCGATCAGCGCCCTGACGCGATCGACGCTGGGTGAAATGCTGACCTACGAACCGACCCGCGGCTTGGTCCGCCTCGTGATGGAGGAAGTCCGCGCTGTGGCCGCTGCCTTCGATGTCGAAATCGGCATCAACTCCGACCGCAGGATTGACGGCGCGGCCAAGGTGGACGCCCACAAGACGTCGATGCTGCAAGACCTCGAGGCAGGCCGCCGTCCCGAGTTGGAACCGATTGTCGGCGCGGTCGTCGAGTTGGCCGACAAGGCCGGCGTCCCGGTGCCCAATATGCGCGCCGTCTACGCGCTCACCAAGTGCCTCATGAACAACGCCGGCCTTGCTTGAACGGAGCTTGCCGTTTGGTTGGGGTACATCCGCCCGGCGGCCCGCGCCAAGCCGTTACCGCCCCTCGATCGGTAATACGGGGATCTACAATACCGGGATCTGCAACACCGGGTCGGGCCCGGCGCCGGCGGTCGTCTTGAACTTCCGCACCAGCTTCCTCTCGGCGATCGAGACGACGTACACCGTGTCGGCTTCCTGCGAGGCCGCGAAGGCGTACTTACCGTCCGGGGACGTGTGCAGTGAAACCGGCGGGCCGTCGAGATCGACCACCGCCACCTGCTTCCTCGCGGCGATGTCGGCGAACCCCACTTTGTTGTCGCCGATCAGCGCGTAGATGACGAACCGCTCATCAGGCGAAAGCCCGACCCGCACCGGACCGCCGCCCACCGGGATCGTGCCCGTCCGTTTCTTGGCCACAGTGTCGATGATCGTCACCTCGTTGGAAACGCGGTTGGCAACGTAGAGCGTCTTGCCGTCTTTGGAGAGAACACTGCCCTCGGGCCGATCGCCCGCCGCGATCGTGATCGTCTTGCCCGTAGCCAATTCGATTGCCGCCACGGTCGCCGAGCGCGCGTTGCTGACGTACGCCCATTTCCCCTCGTGGCCCACGGTCACGATGTGGGGCGTGCTGCCGCCGGTGCCGTAGGTCCGAAGCACCGTCTGCGCGCGGGGATCGACGATCAGCAATTGATCGGGGTTCTCGCTCGTGATCAGAACGTTGCCGGTCGCGGGATCAACGTCAATCCCGTGCGGTCGGTGATACTTGCCCAGCGAGATTTGCGCGACACGCTTGCGCTCGCGCAAGTCGATCACCGACATCGAGTTGCCGCCCGCGCCGGCCTGCTCGATGCGCATCGTGCCGTTGTCGGTGGTGTAGGCGTAGCGGCCGTCCGCCGAGAGCGTCATCTCGTGCGGATGCGTGCCCACGGGAACGCTCGTGAGGTGCTTGCCTTCCCAAGTGTAGAAGCCGACCGAACTCCCGGCCTTCTGCGACACGAGCAAGAGCGGTTTGGCGGCGGGCAGAGCCAAACAACACGCCACCCAAAGGAAGACCAGTCGCTTCATCGGCATTCTCGCATCGGCAACCTCAGCGGCGTGGCGCAAGCCTCCAGGCTTGCCGAGTCTCGATTCTTCGGGACTCAGGATAGCAAGTGACCGAGCAGCGCCTATCGACACGGGACCTGATACCCGAGGAATCGCTTCTCGGCAAGCCCGGAGCCTTGCGCCAAGTGCCACACGTGACATCGACGCTCCACCCAGCGCCGCCTCACGCTACCTGGGCAACACGAACTCCGCTCAACCTCGCTTCAACTCACGCCAAAGCGCACGGTAATATCCCAGGAACCTTTCCGGCTCCTTGCTCTCGGCCACTTCAGCCAACAGGTACCGCTCGTACCCAATCCCGCGCAGCAGCGAGAAAAATTCGCGATTCGGATACCCCCCGGCCAACGACTTGAGGTGGACGTTCATGATGAACGGCTTCAACAATTCAAACGCCGGCTTCACCGAGCCGTTGGCCACTTCGCCCGGATTACAGTTCCAACAGACGCCGACGTTGGGGTGTCCGCAAGCGTCCATGATGGTGCGCATGCGCGCCGGATCGCTCGTGCCGCGGCCGTGCACCTCGACCCAGATCTCGATGCCGTACTTGCCGCCGATGTCGCCGCACTCACGCAACGCTTCCCCGATGCGCTGCAACGTAACGCGCTCGGGCACCCCCGCCGGCAGCCCGTTCGGACGTACCTTGATACCCCAACACCCCAAATCGTGCGCCAGCTCGACGAACTGCCGCGTCTCGTCGATGTTCTTTCGCACCACGGCCGGGTCGGTCGAGTGATACTCGCACGCCGTCCCCAGGCTCAGCAGCCGCAGTTTGCTGCGCGTGAACCGCTCCCGAACCTTCTCCCGCTCGGCCTTCGAAAGCGACGGCTCGACGCCGTGGGCATGGGTCGAGCGCAACTCGACAGCCTCGTACCGCGCGGCCTCGAGCTTCTCGATGATCGTCTCGATATCCCAACTGCGGGCGACGTTATAGGTAACCAGTCCCAGTCTCATGAGTTCACCACCGGCAGGTATTCTAGCATCCAAGCTCATCACGACCACGACCCTAAAAACCGAGCCGTGACCGTAAGGGAGCGGTCCGGCACGAACCCCCGTTCGCCTCGGTGGGTTCTGGAACCGAAGGCCCCGGCTGCGGCTTTGCCCGCCCCTGCCGCCGCTTAACCGCCCCGCAGCGTCTTTTCAAACCGTACCACCTCGTACCCAAGCCTCTCTCCCCGCGAACGCTCGACAAATCCATGCTTTTCATAAAGCCGTCGCGCAGCCGTCTGCTGCGTCGTCGTTTCCAGATGAAGCATGCGAACGCCGGCCTCGCACGCCCTGGCCTCCAGAGCTTCCAGAATCACCTGCCCACACCCTTGCCGGCGCCACTCCGGCCGGACACGCATTCGCAGAACCTCTGCGCTCTCACCGGACGTTCGCCGCAGCGCGCCCATCGCGACCAACCGCTCCTTCACGAAGCCCAGCAGGAACTCGCCGCCGGTTTCGAGGTACAACCGCGGGATGTCCCGCAGGTCCGCGAAGTGTTCGTCACCGGCTTCCGCGCCCGAACCGGCCAGTCCCGCAAGGTGCAGCTCCCACACGGCATCGCGATCGCCGGATTCGTAGCGGCGGACGCAAAGCGAAGACTCGGGCTCAATCGCCACAGCCCTCCCCCTCGCTCTGCATGAGCCTGCACATGAGAGCGATCTGTCCAGCGTGCCAGGCAAAACTTGTGATCACGCCGCTCCACACCTCGCGCACGGAGATCGCCCCGAAATGATCGTCGCTCACCGTCCGTCCGAGTTCCACGTCGCTGGTCGCTTCCAGACGTTGTCGCGTCATCGCTCGCACTTCGTGGAAGTAACCAAGCAGTTCTGTCTTTTCCGGATGTTGGCCGGCTTCAGCGTTCCGGACGGAGCGGCCGAACGGGTAACGCTTGTCCTCACCAAGCAGCAGGTTGCGTACCCAGTTATCCTCCACTTCGGCAATGTGCCAGAGCAACCAAGACACGGAGTTTCTCCCACCAGATGGCACCCAACTCATCTGGTCTGCGGATAACGGTCCTACTAGCCGTAACAGCTCCGGCCTCCGAAACTCCAGACTTGTCCAGATGACTTTGGCTTCGGCTTTCAACTCCTAGAATCCCGGCGGGTCGACACTACCTTTAACCCGCGTCACGCCGATAATCATCATTTCGAGATCCTCGCCGCCATCGTTCGAAAACGACTGCTCATCGTTGAGCAGCATCGGAATCGCATCCCACTTACGGACCGCAGCCTTCTCCTTGTTCACCTCGACCGTCCCCGACCCGCTCATCACGTAATAGACCTCTTCGACATTGGCATGCTTGCGCTTGCCCGTCGACGCCCCCGGCGGAATCAGCAGATGGTCCACATACGCCCACTCCGTCGAGAACACCTCGGGGGGCAACGCGCGCCGGTAGTGCACCGTCCCGTGCCCGCCGTAGTACCCCGCGACAGCTTTCAACAACTTGCGATCAAGCCGCATCGTCACGAACACGGGAATCTAGTCCTTTCGCGCCCCGACGCGGTCGTCGATCAAGTCAAAATTGTCGTACTTCCCCTTGACGGTACTGACGGCGATGTTGATCCATTCAGTCGGCTTATCGCTCGAGTTGTAGATCGCGTGCGACTGGCCCATCTTGCAAGGGGCGCCCGCCGGGCCCTTGAGGGTCGACGTTCGCCCATTGATCGTGAACTCGGCCTCGTTGTCGAGGATGACGTACATCTCTTCGATCGTGTGATGGAAGTGATGCCCGATACCGCCTTTGGGCGGAATCACCCCGCGATGCAGGAACAAGAACTTCGTGTTGAGCGCGACCGCGTCAAGCAGCCCCTGGTAATGCAACTCGCCCGCCCCCTTGTGGACGGCTTTCGCTTGGCGATAGGTTGAGGGCTCGGTATGGGCAATGCGCTTGGCGAGCGGCTCACGCGCGAACAAGGGAGTCGCCACCACAGCGGACAAAACAGCGATCGAGACGGTCTTCATTCTCACCTCCGGCTCCCCTATTCTAGTGTTGAAGCCCAATGATAATGTCCCCTTGAGCGCCCAATAGAAATGTCCCCTACTCTGAGGCTCCGAAGGAGGAGCCGAGAGTGGGAAGGACATGGATGAGTGCCAAGGAGTTGAGGCGCGGCGAAGTGCTGAGCCGAGTGAAACGAGGGGAACTGAAGTTGACCGCAGCCGCCGAGCTGCTGGAGGTCAGCTACCGCCATGCGAAGCGTCTGAAGAAGCGTTACCGTGCGGGCGGGGCCAAGGCTTTGGTGCACGGTAACGTCGGCCGTGCTTCGAACCGAGCCGATCAGAAGCGACGCCAGCAGGTTATCGAGTTGGTGCGCGAGAACTATGCGGGCGAGGGGCACGAGCGCTTCGGGCCGACGCTGGCGTCGGAACATCTGGCAGCCGACCACGGCCTGGAAGTGCCGCGCGAAACACTGCGGCGCTGGATGCTCGCCGCGGGTCTGTGGAGCCGCCGTCGCAAGCGCCAACCGCATCGCACCCGGCGCCAACGCAAAGCGCACTTCGGCGAGCTGATTCAACTCGACGGTTCGCACCACCACTGGCTGGAAGAACGCGGCCCGAAAGCCTGTCTGATGAACTTCGTCGATGACGCGACCGGTGTGGCGCTGTGCCGTTTCTCGGACCAGGAAACGACCTGGGCCGCGGCCGATCTGCTCGCAGCCTGGGTACGTCAACACGGCGTTCCCAAGGCGTTGTACTGCGACTGGAAAAACGTCTACCAGCGCCAGCCGACGTCGCGGGAAGCGCTGGCAGGCATCAAGCCCGAGACGCAGTTCGGGCGCATGTGTGCCAAGCTCGGCATTACGATCATGGCGGCTTCCTCGCCGCAAGCCAAGGGCCGAGTGGAGCGCCATCACGGCACGCACCAAGACCGCCTGATCAAGAAGATGCGGCTGCGCGGGATCGTCGAGTACGAGGCGGCGAACCGTTATCTCGACGAGGAGTACCTGGCCGAGCACAACGAGCGCTTCGCCTGTGAGCCGGCGGCGGCAGCGGACTTTCACCAGGCGCTCCCCCGCGGCACCGAGCTGCGAGGCGTGTTCTGTTGCGAGTACGAACGGGTGGTGAGCAACGACCGGGTGGTGCGGTTTGAGAATCGTTGTTTGCAGTTGAAGCCGAAACGCAACCAGGGCGTGGGGGCGGGGGCACGGGTGACGGTCCAACAGTGGCGCGATGAGAGCTTGCAGGTGAGGTTTGACGGGCACGAGATCGAGCACGACGTGATCGCCACGCCGACGCCACAGCTGCGGACGAAGCCAGCACCACAGCAGCGTCCGGGGGGCGGGCGCAAGCCGGCGACGGACCACCCCTGGCGGCGAGCTGTGTTACGGAAAAAACGGGCTGCGAATACATAAGAGGGCTGTGGAAATGCCGGGTCGGATGGAAAGCGTGGAAAATCTCTCGAGGCAGCAGTACCGGGTTCGAGGAGCGGTGGATGGTTTTCCACCCTTCCCACCGCCCCTTGGAAATCGCTACGCGATTCCCACAGTTCCACAGCCCCGACGACGACGATATCTCTCCTACGAACAAGAAACACAAGGGGACACTTCTATCGAGCTACCGAGGGGGACATTTCTATTGGGCGTTGACACGGCTCCCCTATTCTAGTGGACCGCCGCGAAGGTTTCGGCGAGACTGTAGGGGCGGGCCCCTGTGCCCGCCCGGCTCCTCTGTGGACTGCCGCGAAGGCTTCACCGAAAATGTAGGGGCTCGGCATGCCGAGCCCGACCATCTACTCCCGCCGCCAAGGAGACTCCCATGCCAAACCGCCGCCACACCTCACGCCGCGACTTCCTGCTCCGCACCACCGCCGTCCCAGCCGCACTGACCCACCCACTCCTCGCCGCACCTCCACAACTCGACAACCCGCAACTCCTCTCCGTCGAGCGCATCTGGGACCGCGGCGCCTACAACTCCTTCACCGACCTGATCCGCTTTCGCGACCGCTGGTACTGCACCTTCCGCGAAGGCACGACCCACGGCGCGGACAACGGGAACGTCCGCGTCATCGTCTCCGACAACGGCCAGCAGTGGGAATCGGCAGGCCTCCTCACCGAAGCCGGCACCGACCTCCGCGACCCCAAGCTATCGCTCATGCCCGACGGACGCCTCATGCTCATCATGGGCGGCTCGAAGACCGAGTTCGGCCGCTACTGGACGCGCTCGCCTCGCGTCTCCTTTTCGTCCGACGGCGCCCAGTGGACGACGCCCCAGCGCGTGCTCGCCGAAGACCACTGGCTGTGGCGCGTCACCTGGCACAAGGGCGTCGGCTACTGCCTCTCGAAGCTCAACGAAGGCCGCCGCACGCGCCGAGGCTTCCTCTACACCACCACCGACGGCCTCGAGTGGAACTACGTCACCGAGTTCATGGCCGCCGGCGTCAGCGAGACCACGCTGCGCTTCATGCCCGACGACGAGATGATCGCCCTGGTCCGCCCCGGCTGGATCGGCCGCAGCCGCCCGCCATACAAGTGGTGGCAGTTCCACAAAATGAAGTACAGCATCGGCGGACCGAACTTCATCCGCCTGCCCGACGGCGGCCTCTGGGCCGGCGCCCGCCGCTATCACCCAGACGGCGCCACGACCGTCCTCGCCCGAATGACGCCCGAGAGCTACGAGCCGGTCCTCACCCTGCCGAGCGGCGGCGACACCAGCTACCCCGGCATGGTCTGGCACGACAACCTCCTCTGGATGAGCTACTACTCCTCCCACGAGGCCAAAACCAGCATCTACCTCGCCAAGATCCGCTTCAGTTGATCGACGGCCAACGCAGCTACACTTGAGCCCAGAGAAGGCCTTCAGCGCCTTCTCTGGGGCTCTTTTCTCGCGCGATCTACCTCCAGAACTCTGCCAGGACCAAATCAGTGGCTGCGACCCCCAGCTGTCGCCTTTCGCCTAAAGATCGCGACTCCCCAGCAGCATGCAGTCGGAGTACTCAAGGCACTAGCACCTCTAGCACCTAAGTGCTATAGGAACCAGCTGCCGGGTCGTGGTAATATAGTTGCAAGTGGGACTTTTGCCCTGCAGGGGAGGGTAGATCCCTCGCCGGAAGCAAGGTCGATATCGAAGCGTCGGAGAGTACCGTGCGAACCTCAAAAAACGTAACCAGCGCGATTATGGCGTTTGTTGTCCTCCTGCTCGGGGTAGCCAGCTTGCAGGCCCAGCAGGATTTGGATCGAGTAGGCGTCCTCATCGGCTTCAAGCAGCGCCCGGGCCCAAACGAGCAGACCTGGGTGCGGGCCTACGGCGGGACGATCAAATACACCTATCACCTCGTTCCGGCGATTGCCGCGGAGGTGCCGCAATTTTCCATTGAGGGCCTGCGCAACAACCCCAACGTGACCCATGTTGACCTCGATGGCAAGGTCTGGGCGATTGACCATCCAACGGGCGATTTGGAGCTCGACAGCGGCTGGGGTGTGGCACACATCGGCGCCGGCGTCGTGCACGCTGGCGGTAACAAAGGCGCCGGCGTGAAAGTGGCCGTCATCGACACCGGGATCGACTATACCCACCCCGATCTGGATGCAAACTACGTCGGCGGCCACGACTTTGTGAACGGCGATACCGATCCCATGGACGACAACGGCCATGGGACGCATGTTGCCGGTACGGTCGCCTCGGAAGACAACGACCTAGGAGTTGTTGGCGTTGCTTCGGAGGCAAGTCTGTATGCACTCAAAGTTCTCAGTGCAAGCGGAAGCGGTTCGTGGAGTGGTGTGATCGCCGCTCTTCAATGGACCGTGGACCATGGAATACACATTGCTAACTTAAGTTTAGGAAGTTCGGTTGACCCTGGAGACTTGGTAGCAACCGCTTTTGAGAATGCCGAGACAGCCGGCGTGGTGATCGTTGCCGCGGCCGGAAATGATGGAAACCCATCTGGACGAGGTGATAAGGTCGGCTATCCAGCGGTCTATGGGTCAGTTATTGCGGTGGGTGCTACTGATAAAAACGACAAGCGAGCTAGCTTTTCAAGCACCGGTTCCGAACTTGAACTTATGGCTCCCGGGGTAATTATTAATTCCACTAGCCGGGTATCCACTTGACTCAGGTGACCCCAACATCTTGTAGTTGGGCTCACAGCGTCTTAGCGTCCCAATCGGCGACGATCGAGCGGTACGGCGTCGGCTCCACCGCCATGGCCTGCTGCACAAGGCGGTAGAAGAGCTTGCCCCGACTGCGTGATCTGCGCCGATTGAAGCGGAACACGAACTCGTCGAGATAGTAGTCCAGATGCTCGTGGCTGACCGCCCCCTGATGCGTGCCCAGCATCCAGCGCTTGAGTAGCGAGATCGCCAAGTGCACCCTCGGCAGTAGCTGCGAGGCCTGCTCGCGGCGGTTGTTAATCGAGATGATACGACGCTGGTAGTCCTTCTTCTTGAGCGGATCGTAGCCCGACCAGTTGTCGGTAACAACCACGCTGCCCGGCTCGACCGACTCCTCGACGAAGGGCATCAAACTGGCCGCCGAGGCGTTCTGAACGCGCTGCATGCGGATGCGCCCCAGCCCGGTGCCTCTCTCTTCCGCGGCGACTGCAATCAACGCTTTACGCTCGGTCTGCCGGCCGATTACCCCTTCTTCTTCAGCGCCCCAGTAGGTCTCATCGACCTCGACGAGGCCCGTCAATCGCTCCCGCCCCGGGCGCACCATCGCTCGCCTCAGCTTGTGCATCCAAGGCCAGGCGGTTTGGTAACTGCCCAGTCCCAGAACGCGCTGTAGACCCAGGGCGCTGGCCCCATTCTTCTGCGTGGTGATGGTCCACATCGCCCGGAACCACAGCCGCAGCGGCTTGCGTGTGTCTTGAAAGATCGTGCCGACGGTGACGGAGGTTTGCCGCCCGCAGCGAGCGCATTCGAACCACACTTTGCGCACCGGCCAAGCGCGCTCATGCCCACACCTTGGACAGCGGAAACCCTCTGGCCAGCGCAAGGCGAACAGATAGTCGCGGCAAGCCTCCTCGCTTGCAAAGTGAGACTCGAATTCGAGTTGGTCGCGCGGGTAATCCTCCACCAGGCCCTACACTACATCTTGGGGTCACCTGAGTCAAGTGGATACCCAGCTTCCACTAAACTTGGCGGAGGTTATGTTGAATTTAACGGAACATCAATGGCCTCGCCTCACGTGGCCGGAACGGCGGCTCTGGTGATCGCTGCCGGTATTGCCGACGTACGAACGCGGTTGCAGACGACCGCCGATGACTTGGGCGATCCGGGACGGGATTCACGGTATGGCTTCGGCCTCGTAGATGCTGACGAGGCGGCGGCGCCCAGTGGCCCGGTGAATGATCCCCCCTCGGTTTCCATCACCAGTCCCGCCGATGGCTCTACGTTCGCCTCCGGGGCGACGATCAGTTTCGCGGGCACGGCTAGCGACACCGAGGATGGCGACCTGACCGCCAGCCTGGCCTGGACCTCCAGCATCAACGGCCCAATTGGCGCGGGCGGCAGCTTCTCGACGACCCTGAGCGATGGGAACCACACCATCACCGCGTCGGTCACCGACACCGGCACCAAGACGGGAAGCGCCAGCGTCAGCATCACCGTAAGCGCCCCCCCGAATGACGCTCCCATAGTTTCCATCACCAGCCCCGCTGAGGGCTCTACTTTCGACTCCGGGGCGACGATCGGTTTCGTGGGCTCAGCCAGCGACACCGAAGACGGTGACCTGACCGCCAGCCTGGTCTGGACCTCGGACCTCGACGGCCAGATTGGCGCAGGTGGCAGCTTCTCGACGACCCTGAGCGATGGGAACCACACCATCACCGCGTCGGTCACCGACACCGGCACCAAGACGGGAAGCGCCAGCATCAGCATCACCGTAGGCACCCCCCCCCCGCAGAGCCGACAAAAGTAAGTGTCAGTGCGGTTACGTATACCACTGAAGGCTGAAAGAATAAGAATAAACATTTAGTCATCACGGGGGCTCTTGGTGATGATTTTGGTAATCCAGTTGCTGGCGCCTCGGTTTCGATTAATCTGTTCCGCGATGCAAGTATCGTTGCATCCGGAACCGGTACAACCGGTACGGATGGGGCGGTGACTTTCACTCTGAACAACGCTGCGTCGGGCTGCTACACATCCGCCGTTACTGATGTGACTGCCGCCGGGCTCACATGGGATGGGCTTACGCCCGTCAATGGTCCGTTCTGCAAATAGTACACGGGCGGAACAGCGGGAGGGTTCGACCACATTTGAAGTGACTTCGTAAGTTTAAACCGACCGGACTGCGGTAACATTCCGGCCTTGGATGTTTTTTACTCTGTCAGGAACACCGAGGGAGAAGGTTCGCGGTGGGAGGCGTCGGGATGCTTAGCAGCGGGCTGCTTCAAATAAGGGACAGAGCCCGAATTCCCGTGCGTCGGTCGCTCGGTCACAGATTTTCTGAACTTTTTTTGGCCGCCTTTTCAACCACTTGACCTTCGGTGAGCCCCGGAGCCCTCACATACCAGTGCTAGCCTGATAGCTGAAACGACCGGTGAGGACAGATCGCCGGATCAACAACGACCGTTTCCTGCGCAGGCAGTTTCGATGTTGCTCTCCGAAAAGATGTAAGCGACCTTCCCCCGCGAACGGCAGCTCCGACTGAATCAGTCAGGAGAGGACCGTCCGTTCAAGCCCGCTCTTTCGCTCCTATCTTGGGCGGGCCGCTGAGGTCAGAATAGACGGGAGCCAGAGAGCCCTCTTTTTTGAATCGATTTTGAACCGAGCCGTGACCGTCAGGAAGCGGTCCGGCGTTGCAGCGGAGCCTGGTGACACAGATGCTAGAGCAAAACTACGTCTCGACCCGCCCGAACCGAGCCCCGAGTGCAAGCGAGTGGGTGCGATGTCCCGTCCTCCTCGATGCGCGGCCAATCGGCCTACACAGCCCCGGCACAAACCCCGCATCCTCCCATCCGTCGGTCATCATCCGTGGCACCCCCCTGGCACTGGAGTGCCACCTCTTCGCAGCCAAGCCGATTCTTGTCACAGAGCGGTGGTCTTGTCTATCCAAAATGGTTTCAACCACTTACGGCTCAGGACCGGACAAGCCCAACCCGGAATCGGAGGTCGATGACGGAAAGGCAAAGCTCCCCGGAGTGCCAAATCGTGCCACGAGATGTCGTGGAGACAGTCGGACAATCGGAACGCAAGTGACGGGGCAGTTCGGGGCGAGCGCGCCGCCCCAACGCTCGTGACGCAGGTCCCAAGACCTGCCGTGTCGGTACTCCTAGCGACACCTGTTTTCAGCGCCTCGATTCGTTCGCGCACCATCTATCATGGAGGGTCCCCATGAAAATCACCGCCATTGAAACCTACCCCGTCTCCATCCGCGTCCGCCCTGACGTCAGCATCGTCAGCTCGTTGGGCGCGCACCGTGTTTCCCACTACCTCATCGTTGCCGTCACCGACGACGAAGGCCGCACCGGCCTGGGCGAAGCCACCGTCATGCCCATCTGGAGCGGCGAGACCCAGCAAAGCGCCCTCGCCGCCATCCGCGACCTGCTGGCCCAGGCGCTCATGGGCTGCGATCCCTTGGAGGCCGGCTCGCTCACCCACGCCATGGACCGCGCCTTGATCGGCAACCCCTTCACCAAAGCCGCCGTCGAAATGGCCCTGCTCGACCTCGCCGGCAAAGCCCTCGACGTCCCCGTGTGTGCCTTGCTGGCCGGCGCGCGCCGCCCGCCCGAGATTCCGCTCAAGTTTTCGATTGGCGCTTTCTCGCCATCCGAAGCCGCCGCCGTTGCCGAGAGGATGGCTGGCGAAGGCTTCCGCGCCGTCAAAGTCAAGGTCGGCCTCGGCGTCAAGACCGACATCGAGCGCGTCGCGGCCATTCGCGCCGCCATGGGAGACAACTTCCCCATTGGCGCCGACGCCAACGGCGGATGGAGCGAGATGCAGGCCGTGGAAGCGCTGCCTCACCTCGAGCGCCTCGGCGTCAACGTCCTCGAACAGCCGCTCGACCGCGGTGAGTTTCGCGCCACTGCCCGGCTGCGTCAGCGCACGTCGATCCCCATCATGCTCGACGAGGGGGTCTTCACGTCCCACGATGCGTTGGAAGCGATCCGCTCCGACGCCTGCGACATCATCAGCATCTATCCCGGCAAGAACGGCGGTATCCGCCGCTCGGTCGAGATCGCGCAGATGGCTTCCGCCGCCGGGCTCGACTGCGTCATCGGCAGCAATCTCGAGTGGGACCTCGGCACAGCCGCGATGCTGCACACCGCCTGCGCCATCCCGAACCTCTCAGCCGCGGTGAATCACGACATCATCGGGCCCGTCTACCACGAGCGCCGCATCGCCCGCGAGCCGATTCGTTACGAAGGGGGTTGCGCCGTGCTGCCCGAGGGCAAGGGCCTGGGGGTGGAAGTCGATCTAGCTTCGTTGAGCGGAATCCAAGCAGCCGGTCACGAGACGTAGCGGCGCAGCGACGGAATGGCGGCCTTGTCGTGTGCTTGCCTTGGAAGTGGGCACACCAGTGAACCGACCAAGCGCGCCTTGTGGCGCGGGCCTCCTGGCCGGCAGCGTCGACCTCCGGGTCGACGTGTCCCCTTCTTACGCCCTCGGCTGCAAGGCACGAGCAGACGGCCGCGCCGTTTCTACTCCGCGGTCTTGGCGGACATCCCTCGCAGGTGAGCGGCGACCTCCTCGACCGGCATCACGTCGCCCAGGTCGATATCGATATCCAACAGATTGACCTCGTGCATGATCTCGCAGCGCTCGCCGACGGCCTCTCGAGGGACGATCACGTGGTAGGTATGCGCGGCGTCCCGGCAGGTCGCGTACACGCAGTGGCTCGTGCTGACGCCGGTGATGATCAGCGTATCGATGCCCAGCGAGGCCAGGTTCATCTCGAGATTGGTCGCCCGCAGAGCCGAGGCATACTTCTTCTTCACGATCTTCTCGCTAGGCCGGCGCTGGAGCCGCGGGTCGAGATCGTAGAGCGACATGTCGGGATCGTCGCGCGTCGTATTCTCGATCTTCCTGTCATGCGGCGATGGCGGCTCGGCCGGATCGAGATCATAGGTGGTGAAGAAGATGGGAATGCCGGCCGCGCGCGCCGCTTCGATCACCTGGCAAGTCGCCTCGACAACCGAATCCAACGAACTGCCCAGCGGATACGCCGCCGGCTTCGTCCACTTCAGCGCCAGGTCGATCACGATCACCGCGGGCCGCTTCCCGAAGCCAACGCGTCCAGCCCACTTGAGCTCCCGGTACTGTTCGCGCAGGTAGGCCAGGTGCTCCTTCACAGGAACGCGCAGTTCATCCGGCAGACGAAGGTTCTCGGAGCCGAAAGGCGGCGGCGCGGCAGGGTCCTGGGTCGGCATGGTTGATCTGTTGATGCTAACGAAATCGGAAGGAGAAAAGATCCGCGTCTTTGAGTACGAAGCGCAGCCGCACGGGCTTACCCGCGAGAGCGCTCACGTCGGGCCCGCGCTTCCACGCAACCACACGCTCGATCGAGTCCCCGTAAATCTCCTCGCAATCACTTAGCGCGTACCCTTCGATGGGCATCCCTTTCTCATCTTGGACCTCCACTCGGACGCTTCCCGCCGCCGAGGTCGCGAAGTTGATCGCCATCTCGTTGCCCTCGAAGGTGACGATCTTTGTCAGCAGTTCCCCGCCGCTCAACGGGGCTTCGAGCGACACAAAACCGTCGATGCGCAACGTATGCCTGCGCAGGCTCTTGCCGGGTCCGACCCAACCGTTGCCCTCACTCGCGTAGACCGAGATCTCGTTCGGTGAGCCCTCGATCGCCGACTTCGTCTCGATCAGCCCCCAGTTTTGATAGTTCGCACCGTACACCCAACGGCCCTCCTCGACCGGCCCCGGACGGATGAACGCCTCGCCCCACATCTTGAAGGTCTCGCGGTCGCGGCTCGCCATGAACCCGCCGTCGGTGTAGTCGGTTCCGTAGCGTTCGCTCACGCGGGCCAGCCGCTCGTTGAACGGGGTCAGCAGGCCGCGCCCGTCGATGTAGCGCGTCGGGAACCCGAGCAGGATATGCGGTGCCCGATAGTAGGGCGTCACCTGGTTGGTGTAGAGCTGCGTCTGCCGGCCCGGCTTGTACTTGATGAACGCGGGCTCGCTCCAATGGAGGAAGTCGTTCGATGTGGCCGTCATGATGTCGCGGCCATCGCGGAAGTCGCGGTGATACTCGCGGTACTCGCCGCGCTCAGCGTCCCAGAACGCCAGGTTCAGCGAGTCGAAGTATCCCTTCGTGACGACGGGTCCCTGCTGCATCTTCTTCCAGCGGATGCCGTCGGGCGACTGGAACGCGAACAGTCCGCCCTCGGACTTGACGCCGCCCAATGCTTTGTAGCGAGCCTCGGGATCGCAGTTTGGAGTCGTGTCCTTGAACGGCGCAAAGTTGTGCGACCCTTCCTCGTTCCAAACGATGTTGTTCTTCCTGTCGTTCTTCGTCGCGCCTTGGAACTCGATGAGACCCAGCTCAGGCTTGGTCCAGCGAATGCCGTCTTCGCTCTCGGCATAGCAGATCATCTGACCGTGAACGAACTTGAGTTCGTCGCCGCTCAAGTCCATCTGCCTACCGCGGTAATACATCTTGTAAGCAGGCCCGTCGCGAAACACGGTCACGTACCCGGAGTTGTTGCCCTCCCACGGCGCGTCGAGGACGATGGCGATCTCGCGCGGCTGTGGCCGATGGAGCCGCAACCGGGCATCGCCGCCGATACGTTCGATCAGGTAGTCGTCAACGAACAGCTCGAGTCGCGACCCGATGTCGATGGGATCCGCCTGCACAGACACCGCAGCGAGGGTAAGCCCCAGCAGCGTGCGCGCAGCCGTTCGCCAGGTCAGCCTCATCGCGTGCTCGCCTCTACCTAAGAGTCGCTCCAACCTTCCCCGTCGCGGGATCGAACGACGCGGCGCTCAGCAGCGCGACGCCGCCTTTCGAAACGCGATAGCCCATCTTCTCGAAGAAGCCGGCCGCATCCACCGGCCATTGGCTGTCGAGCGTCAGAGTCATGTTCCCCAGCGTGTGCAGTCTCGGCGCGTTTACCGATTCCGCCATCGGCCGGTCCTCTCCGACGAACGGCAACAAGACTGAATACACCGCGTTCGGGATGCGGCGTCCGCCCCGCGCGCCCAGGGCGAGCACGGCACGGCCCTCGTGCGTCACGGCCGTCGGCGTCATGTTGTTCAGTGGACGCTTGCGCGGCCCGATCGAGTTCGCGCGCCCCGGCCGCGGATCGAACCGCGAGACGCCGTGTCCGAGCGTGACCCCGAGTCCGTCTACCGTCACCCGCGCGCCGAAACCGCCGCCGTGGGTCAACGTCAGAGCGACCACGTTGCCTTCGCGGTCGGACGTGCTGATGTGGATCGTGCCCCGCTGCTCGTAGGAATCGAAGTCCTGCTTGATCGGCTTGCCGGTCTCAACGGCCTGCTCGACTTTCTCGGCCAACTCGCCCACGTACGCAGCGGAGAGCAAACGCTCATCCGGCACGTCGACCTGCTCGGGATCGCCGAAGTAACGAAAGCGGTCGGCCCAAGCCAGCCGCAGCGCTTCGAGCGCCGCGTGGTTCTTCTTAGCGCGTGGCAAGGCCTCCCACTTCAAGGCCTTCAGAATGGCCAACGCCTGCAGCGTCGACAGCCCGCCTGCCGTCACCGGGGCCGTGTGCATCGAGTAGCCGCGCCACGACAGCTCAACCGGCTTGACTTCCTTGGCCCGGTAGGCGGCGAAGTCGTCAGCCGTTGCGATGCCGCCGTGCTTGCGGAACTCGGAAGCGATCTGGCGGCCGATGTCGCCGCGGTAGAACGAGTCCGACGTCCCACGCTCGGCCAGCTTTGTGAGCATCGCCGCAAGGTCGGGATTGCGGTAGGTCGCTCCCTTAGCGATCGGCTGGTCCCCGTCGAAGTAGAGTTGTTTGGAGGCCGGATCGCGGCGGAAGTGATCGGCGGACCCACGAAACGAGTTCGCCACTTGCTCGTTGATGACGAATCCGTCCTGCGCGAAGCCGATGGCCGCTTCGGCGACTTCCCCGAACTTCTTTGTCCCGTAGCGGTCGAGCGCCATCTGCAGGCCGGCCAACGTCCCGGGGATGCCCGCGGCGAGCCAGCCGTAGTAGTTCACTTTGCCGGGAACCTGGCCCGTCTCGTCGGGTGTGAACATATCGGGACGCGCGGCCTCGGGCGCCATCGAGTTGGCGTCGATGCACGTGGCCTTTCCATCGGCTGTCGCGATCGTGATGTGCGTCCCATATCCGCCCATACCGCAGGAAGCCGGCTCGACCACCGCCGCGGTCAAGGCCGCGGCAACGGCGGCGTCCACGGCGTTGCCTCCCCGAGCGAGGATGTCTTGCCCGACGCGGGCGGGTGTCGGCGCGCGTGCCGCGGCGACGGCCCCGTGCTTGCTCACGATCGCGTCGGCGCTGTTGTCCGCGGCATGCAGTGGGCCGAGCATGCTGTCCGCGGCCGCGCCACTCGCTAGCTTCAGCACTTGTCGCCGGCCGAGATGTGCGTTCATGATGCGTCTACCTTTCCGGCTTTCCGGGTCAAAGCATAGCAAGGATCAACCGCGTTGCCGTTGGCAAGGACTGAAACCACAGATGAGCGCAGATGGACGCAACAGCAAGCTTCGGCACTGTGGTTCCCAATGCTGATCTGTCGGAAAGCGGCCCCGCCCAAAAAAAACGGCAGCCCGTGAGGGCTGCCTCGTTCTCGTTGGCGTTCCGCCCGCGCCACAACCGGCACGGGCAATCCGCCGCCGGCTGTTCAGGCTGCCGAAACCTCGACAGCCTGGCGAGCCGGCTACGTTCGTCGCTACCTCTTCTTGGTCTTCTTCTTCGCCTTCTTCACTGCCTTCTTCACTGCCTTCTTCGCCTTCTTCGCTACCTTCTTCTTTGCCTTCTGGGCTACCTTCTTCGTTGCCTTCTTCGCTTTCTTCGCCTTCTTCACTGCCTTCTTCACGGTCTTCTTGGCAGCCTTCTTCGTCTTCTTCTTGTCCGCTTTCTTGGCCATAGTGATTCACCTCATTCGATTGGAGTCAACAGCGGGGATGGATGCCCTGCCAGTTGCGTTTCGATGAGCAACATCGTGTCCACAAGCGCACGCATCCAAAACATTGTTCATCATGAATGTTTTATCACGACTCGGCTGAATCTCCAAAGGTTTTTTCAACAGCCTGCGTCGCCGCAAGCGTGGCTCGTCAGCGAACGAGTACCCGACGGTGGGGCCGTCGAGCAGCAACCCTTGGAGGTGAGATCGCCGGCGCGTTGCGGTGCGCGCCGGCCTACGCGCTGCTGCAATGCGGCGAGGGGTCTGAACGCCCTATGAACAGGGGCTTTTCTATATCAACAGATAAACAGATCCGATTACCTCTTGATAGCTCCCTGTGTCAGCATCGGTCGGCCGGCGATGCTGTCTCTTACGGATTCTCCTCTTGGACAACGAGCGCGGCGGCGAGTCCTGCGCCAAAGTTTTTTTCTGAGACGCGCGCGACAAGCGAAGATCCTCGACGCGAACGCGCTTCGTTGGATGATGCAACACACCGCGGAAGCGCGACGCGCGAAGGCGTGCTCGGCCTCAGTCGCGATCAGTAAACGGCGTCGGAACACCATGATCATGGAAACCTGACGCCGGAAGGCGTCGCACAGTCGGACTACTTGCGGGATAGAGTCACAGGAGCCGCCGCGGTCTCCTCGCTTTCGATTGACTCGCTGAGGTTCATCTCGACCAAGTCTTGCCAACAGTCTTCCTTCGCCTGCTGGACGAAGGTCAGCGAGTCGACCACAATCACCGGCGGCGCGTCGAACTGCCGCCATCGCTCGCGGGCGGTCTCAAGATACTCGGCGACGCGCTCTGGCGGAAGGTCCTGTCCCAGCGTGATGTGGGGAATGTAAGCGTACTCCTCGACATGATCGAGAGGCCCGGTGTTGAGCGCGTCGTGGAGAGTTCGCAACGGAACTTCTCCCGAGATGACAGACAGCTTAATGACTTGGCTGCCGGCGAACAGCTCCACTTCACCCAACTGCACCTCGAACGGCTCCAACCGCGCCAGCATGTGGCGGCAGTGGGCCAACGCTTCTTCGAGGCTCACGGCCAGCGGACGCGGGGGAAGAATCGTAAGGTGGGCGCGGTGTGGGCAATCGGGCGTGAACACGCGCCGCACCTGGTCGACAAACCCCGCAACGGGATCGCCCAGGTAGGCCACCACCGCATAGGAGTTCAGGGCTTCCGCTCGTTTAGACTCAACCGTCACAACAGGCACCCGTTTGATCTAAGGTCTTGATTCAGGGCTCCCGGTCTCGATCCAACTGTCTGTTAGACGCGCCGAAGCGCCGTCCCGATTCAGTCTCTGACAGCCAGATCGACACAATCCTAACTTCGATATGCCCGCCAACCACCTTCGCCGGCTCACGCCCCTGGCGCCGTTGCTTCATTCACAGGTGCTTCATTCACTGATGACTCGGCGCCCGCCGACGCGGCCAGGGCCTGCAGCCGCTCGTCCGCGGCGTTCTCTTCGGGGGTCCGCCACCGTGCTTCGTCAAAGCCCCAGTAGTTGAGCACCAGCAGTTCGGACTCGTCGCTCTGCAGAACGTCGCCCACGCCGAACGGACGCTTCGTCTCCGATAAACCCTCGCCTTCCTGAAGCTGCTTCCAGACCGCGTACGGCGTGGACGCTTCGATCACCTCGCCCTCGTCGTAGTCCCTGACACGGAGACGGTAGGGCTTCTCCCGTGGCGCGGCGCTCCGGAACCTGTCTACTTGGCTGTCTCGCAGATACAAGATTCGATACCGCGGCATGCGCTTCTCCCTCTAGCTTTCCACCAACGAAGAATGTCTCGATCGCTCATCGAGCCGCATGCCCTCGGGCTCGCGGACTCTCCACCCGAAGGACTGGTAGAACAGCATCCACGCGGTGAAGTAGAAGCCGCCGACGAATAGCGCCAGGAAGGGCAACGTCGCCCAATTCCCGATCGCGAGGCAGATCACCGCGCACCACGCGAAGTAGGTGCCGATGGTGAAGTTCGCCAACGGCAGCCATCCGCTCGAGCGGCGATACTTCCAGCGGGCCAGCCGCGCACGCCGGCGGTCCGTGGTGTACTTCGCTGTACGCTGGAACGGCGAGGGCACGCCGAGCAAACCTTCCAGCACCGCGCGCGTGTTCGTGATCGTCAAACCGATTCCCGTGGCCACCAGTACAGGGACAAGCGGGAGCGTGCGACGCCAGCCGTTGGGGAACAGCTCGCGCTGACTCAACAGGTAGAACGTCGAGAGCGAGCTAACGGTCCCCAAGAACAACGGGATGTCCACGTAGAGGAACTCCCAGTTCCAATGATAGAAGCGGACCACCACCGCCGGCAGCAGCAGCACCGACAGCAACACCACCAGCGGATACGAAAGGTTCGCCGTCAGGTGGAAGCAGGCCTCGACCTTCACCTTCGCTGGAAGGTCGGTCTTCAGCAGCGCCGGCAGAATCTTGCGCGCGGTTTGGATCAGCCCCTTGGCCCAGCGCGCCTGCTGCACTTGGAACGCGGTCAGGTCCGTCGGCAACTCCGAGGCTACCTCGACGTGCGGTGCGTAGAGAAACTTCCATCCCCGCATCTGCGCGCGGTAGCTCAGGTCGGTGTCTTCGGTCAGCGTGTCGTGCTGCCAGCCGCCGGCGTCCTCGATCATCGAGCGCCGCAGCACGCCGGCCGTACCGTTGAAGTTGAAGAAGCGTCCCGAGCGCGCGCGGGCGCCATGCTCGAAAACGAAGTGACCGTCGAGCAGCACGGCTTGGACGCGCGTCAGCAACGAGTGCTCGCGATTGAGGAAGGTCCAACGCGCCTGCACCATGCCGACCTGGGGATCGGTGAAATAATGAACGGTTTGATGAAGGAAGTCCGGCGAGGGTTCGAAGTCAGCGTCGAACACGGCGATCAACTCGCCGCGCGCACGGGCCAATCCGTTCTCGAGGGCACCCGCCTTGAAGCCCTCGCGATGCCCGCGGTGGATGTACTCGACCGGGTAGCCGAGCGTCGCCCAACGTCCTACGGCGGCACGGGCGACGGCCTCTGTTTCGTCGGTCGAATCATCGAGCACCTGGATCTGCAGCCGTTCGCGCGGATAGTCCAGACGACAGACCGATTCGATCAACTGCTCGACAACGAACTGCTCGTTGTAGATCGGCAACTGCACCGTCACCGCCGGCAGAGTGTCGAAATGGGCGGAGGGCTCGGGCCGCTCGCGGCCGCGATGCCGGAAGTACAAATGGATGAGCTGATAGCGATGCAGCCCGTAGCCGGCGAGCACGACCATCACCGCCAGATACAAGGCCACGACGGTCGACTCGAGCCAGCCGGTCGGCGCGGCGCCCGACAGGATTTCGGCGGCCAGCCGGTCGGCCCACTGTTGCACCGCCGCGGCGAGGTCAAGCATCTCGATGGAAAACATTCTACTCGGTTAACGTTCTAGTGTAGTGCGTCAAGCAGATTGCACCTTATGCAGGGCGGCACGTCCGCGCTTGACTTTCTCGAGGATGTCGGAGGCGGTCGCTGTCCAGAGGAAGGGCGTGGGATGCTCGTTGTGCTGGGCTATGTAGTCGTCAATGGCGGCGACGAGCTCGTCCACGCTGCGAAACACGCCGCGGCGCAGGCGCTTGACGGTGAGATCGCGAAAGAATCGCTCGACCATGTTCAGCCACGACGCCGAGGTCGGGGTGAAATGAATGTGGAAGCGCGGGTGACGATCGAGCCAACGCTTCACAGCGGCATGCTTGTGGGTGGCATAGTTGTCCACGATGAGATGAAGCTGTTTGTCCTTGGGAGTGCGGCGGTCAATTAAGCGCAGGAAGCGCAACCATTCCTGGTGGCTGTGTCGGGGCATGCACTCGGCGATCACGCTGCCGTCAAGAGTGTTGAGCGCCGCAAACAGGGTGGTCGTGCCGTTGCGCTTGTAATCGTGGGTCATCGTTTGGCCGCGTCCCTTTTTGAGCGGCAGGCCGGGTTGGGTGCGATCGAGGGCTTGGATTTGGGACTTCTCATCGAGCGAGAGAACCAGAGCATGCTCAGGCGGATTGAGATAGAGTCCGACGATGTCGTCGAGTTTCTCGGCGAAACGCGGGTCATTGCTGAGCTTGAAGGTCTTGACGCGGTGGGGCTTGAGGCCATGGGCGCGCCAAATCCGTCCCACGGTGGAAGCGCTGACGCCGGCCGCGGCGGCCATGGTGCGGCGGCTCCAGTGTGTGGCGTTGGACGGTTTCTCGCGGGTGGTCTTGTGGATGATCTGCTGTACTTTCTGCTTCGAGACGGCAGGTGTACGACCGGGCCGTGGGGCGTCTTTTGCAATGCCGGCGATGCCGCTTTCGAGAAAGCGCGTGCGCCAGCGGGCCACCAACTGCCGCGAGACACCGAGCTGTGCGGCGATCTGCTTATTCTCGAGACCGTGGGCGGCCAGCAGGACAATCCTGGCTCGCAGGGCGAGACGAACGGCGACTTGGCGGCCGCGCGCGTAGCGGTCCAACTGCTTGCATTGCGCTGTGTTCAAAGTTACTGGTTGTGCTCTTCGCATCCCATGCCTCCTGTTAATAGAGACGATGGGAAGCCAATATAAGTTACAGTATTTATGGTGCCCTACACTAGCATAGCGCGCCGCATGGACACCCAGCGATACAGACGGCTCCTTGGCCTCGCCTGCCTGGCCGAGGCGGCTTTCCTCGCGATGCTGCGGCTCGGGGATTTCAAGAAGGAGCTGGGGGGATTCCTCGCGCTCTACCTGGGAGTGTCTCTATTTTACCTGGTTTGTTGTTTCCTTATCACGCGCGCGGGCCCCTCCGCCGGCACGTCCGCTGGTGCCGGCGCGGGCGGGCAGCGGCGCACCATGGCGCTGATATGGATCGCCGGTCTCGTGTTCCGCCTCACGGTTCTGCCTCTCGACCCCGGGCTCTCCGAAGACCTCAACCGCTACCGCTGGCAAGGCAAGCTGCAGGCCGCGGGTGGCAACCCTTACACCGACATCCCCGAGGACCCGCGCTGGAGCAAGCTGCGCGATGAGACCTGGCCGCGGGTGAACCGCAAAGACCTGCCGTCGGTCTACGGCCCGCTGTACGAAGGCCTCTTCCGCGCCTACTATCCGTTGGCCGCCGCGATCGAGCCCGACCCGGTGAAGCAGACGTGGTGGTTCAAGCTGCCGTTCTTGTTCTTTGAGCTGCTGCTCGGTTTGGCGGTGGCTCGATTATTGCACTTGATGGGCCGCGCGCCGGAGTGGTTGTTGGTCTATTGGTGGTCTCCTTTGATCGTCATCGAGATCTGGGCGCAGGGTCATAACGATTCTCTGGCGATGCTGCTGCTCGTCGCTGCTCTGGCGGCGGCGCTGGCGGACCGTTGGACGGTGGCCTTCGCCGGCCTCACCCTGTCCACCGCCGCCAAGTTTTGGCCGGCGCTGCTGTTCCCGTTCTTCTTGCTACGCCGCGAGCAAGGCCGTTGGCGGTTGCGATGGAAGCCGGCACTCGTGACGCTTCCCGTTGCGTTCGCCGTCAGTTGGCCATACCTGGATGGCATCGAGAACGTCGTCGACCTGCTCGAAGGCTTCCTCGGGGGGTGGCGCAACAACGACAGCCTCTACGGATTGATCTATGACTGGGCCGACCGCGACTTCAACGCCGGCACCGAACTAGTCACGCGTTTGCTAACCGGCGCCTTGGCAGCGCTGTGGTGCCTGCAGCTTCCGCTGGTGCGGGCCGCGAAGTGGACGGCGGCACTGCTGCTGTTTTTCTCGGCGAACTGTTTCCCTTGGTACTTAAGTTGGCTCGTACCTTTTCTGGCTGTCTATCCGAACGCTGCGTTGTTGCTGTGGACGGTGCTGATTGCTCTGTCGTACCACGTGCTGATCGGCTATGACGCGCTCGGCGTCTGGGAGTACTCGGATGAGTTCCGCCGGCTCGAGTACTTGCCCGTGTTTGGGCTGCTGCTCGGCGGCGGGCTGGTGCGCGGCCTCAAGCGCCTAGCCCACCGTGGCTGGAAGCCGGGCCGTGCGGAGGCGAAGGGCGAAGCAACCGAGCCGTGACCGTAAGGGGCTGTGAAAAAATCGGGGAGTCCACGGCTGACACTGCGGGGAGCCTGGCAGCAACTCATCGTGCAAGTTGAGGCATCCAACGACACAACCGAGCCGCGGGTGGGAACCCGCGGTTCCCTCTGGGCGCAACCCGGTGCATCCAACCACGAAGCCAAGCCCCGGTACGGGGCGTTTGAGGTTTGGTGCTTCGGCAAAGGGTCCGGGGTTACCTATCGAACCGGCCGTATTGCCCCGTCACTTGCGTTTCGGGCTCGGCTTCTTGGGTTCGCGCGGATTCGCGCCGAGAACTCCTGTGGTGGCGTGAAACCTGATTCGGATGACGGCTACCACTCAACCCAATGGTTTGATCAGGCCGTGGCTGATTGTCCCCAGCATTTTTTCACAGCCCGTAAGGGAGCCGTTCCGCACGAGCCCTGACGCCACTGAAGGGCCGCTAGGCTGTCATGGCGGCCTTATCGCGTGCTTCGACCGTCAGTTGGTGAGAAACCCAGGCAAGATCAAGACTAGATCAACGTCTTTGCACTTGCTTGCCGTGCGCACGATCCCGCCAAGTACACCTTCGCGCGCAGCGGCTCGCGCCTCGTCCTGACGGCCTTCTCAATACACGTCACGTGGTGAACGACCTAGACTAGAGGCCTCCGAGCGGCGTGAGGTTCTGTGCCGGACCGCTCCCTTAGGGGCTGTGAAAAAATGCTGGGGACAGTCAGCCGCGGCCTGAACGGACGTTGGCGATAAGAGACTTATGTCCTGCCGCTTGTGACAGTCCCCGATTTTTTCACAGCCCCTTACGGTCACGGCTCGGTTGCTTCGCCTCGCCACGTGGTCAGAAAAGCAGGCTAGAAGCGGCCGTCCTTATCTTTCGGCAGCACGCCGGCCAGGTAGCTAGTAATCCACTTCTCTTGTCCCGGGACGCGTCGCGTCACCTTGAAGGCTACATCGTCGCCTGGCTTGAGGTTGTTTTGGATCTTGCGGATGTCGTCGATCTGCGACACCGGCTCGCGGTTGATGGTGAGGATAATGTCGTTGGGCAACATGCCGATGTCATCGGCGAACGAAGCGGGGTCGACCGTGGTCACGAGCACGCCGTCCTTTTCTTTCAGGTCCAGTTGTTTGCGGTCCTCCGCACTGAGATTCGAGACTTCGATCCCGAACATGACCTGGGCGGTCTCGCGCTCTTTGTCGGCCTCGGGCGTGACGTAGCCGAGTTCTTTCCCGAACAGGACGGCGCGGTCGGCAATCTCGACATCGAGCATGACGCGGTTCCCGCCTCGCATGACGGCAATCGGAACCGTGTCGCCCACGTTCTTCGAAGCCACGGTTTCGATCAACTTGTCGCCGTTGCGGATCTTTTCGCCACCGATCTCGACGATCACGTCTTCGGCCTTCATGCCGGCTTTGTCCGCCGGGCCACCGTCGTGGATCTCGGTGACCAACACGCCGCCGTCTTTCGCTCCATACGACCGGAGGAGAGCCGCCGGCTGGTCGGCACGGAATTGCACACCGATGGAGCCGCGCGTGACCTTGCCGTGTTGGATGATCTGGTTGTAGACCTTGACGGCCGTGTTCGAGGGCATCGAGAAGCCCAAGCCCTCCGAGCCGCCGCTGCGGGAGACGATGGCGGTGTTGATGCCGATCACCTCGCCGCGGATGTTGAGCAACGGGCCGCCGCTGTTGCCGGGATTGATCGCGGCGTCGGTCTGCAGGAAGCGCTGGAAGCTCTTTCGTGCACCGACCTCGCGCGACTTGGCGCTGATGATGCCCACCGTCACCGTCTCTTCGTACCCGAAGGGCGAGCCGACGGCAATGGCCCAGTCGCCTACCGTCACGGCGTCGGAGTTGCCGATCGGAGCGGTCTTGAGAGCATGGCCGACGTCAATCTTGATGACGGCCAGATCAGTTTCCGGATCGGCGCCGATCAACTTGGCCTCAACTAGCTCCTCATCGCCGCCCGAGCCGTTGTTGAACAACCGCACGCGAATGCGGTCGGCTTGTTGGACGACGTGGTGATTGGTGATGATGTAGCCGTTGGGGTCGACGATGACGCCGGAGCCCTCACCGGGACGGCGGAACGGCGACGGGCCGGGGCCGGGACGGCCTTCGGGGAGCCCGAAGAAGCGCCGGAACATCTCGTCACCGAGGTTGCGCTCGCCTGGCTGGCCGGCTTCTATTTTCTGGGGCAGGGTTTCGACCTTGATGTGGACGACCGAGGGCCGGATGGTCTTGGCGATTCGGGAGAACTCGTTCTCCACCGGCACCGGATCGGGAACGGTAAGCAGCGTGGCGTCCGGAGCCGCCTTGCCTTCGCGGGCCGCGCCGGCGTCGCCGGAGATCAATGTGCCCAGCACCATACCGATGGCCAATGTGAAAAGAACCAGGGTGAACGAGAGCAGCTTGCGCTCTCCGAACTCACCAAGCAGGCCGGACTTATGTTTGTGCTCCATTAGGTCGTCTCCTCAGACCGTGCGGGAAGGATGCTCTACTGCGAGGATTTCCCGCGCTCGCGTTCTACACCTTTGGACGGACGACAGTCCGTTTCGGGCACAGCCCCCACATCAAAATTATAAGGCACGGTGTCCGCAAAGGTACCGGGGGACGGTGAAGTTCGAACAGGTGCCGGAGTAAGGTTGACTGTGGGGACGACCGACCGTTGATGCCATTGGGGTTACGCAAGCTCGGTTGTGGTGACGCAACCGCAGGGTCCGCGGCGTTGCTCGCGCTGGGCGGGCTATCATAGAGGTCTACTCCGCGCAGTTCGGCGTTGGGGCCCGCGCATCATGAGCGTCGAAACACAGATCGCCCGATTTGAGGAGTTGACCCTCGATTGCGGGGAGGTGTTGGCTCCGGTCGAGGTGGCCTACGAAACCTACGGCAGCTTGGATGACGAGAATGCGAATGCGGTTCTGATTCTGCACGCGTTCTCCGGGGACGCGCACGCCGCGGGCGTTAGCGGCAGCGACGGTAAGCCGGGCTGGTGGGACAACATGATCGGTCCCGGCAAGGCGTTCGACACGAATAAGTACTTCATCATCTGCTCGAACGTGCTGGGGGGATGCCAAGGCACAACCGGGCCGGGTTCGATCGATCCCCGGACCGGGCAGCCCTTCGGCTCACGCTTCCCGTTCGTGACGATCCCCGACATGGTGCGACTGCAGAAGCGGCTTGTTGAACACCTGGGCATCGAGCGATTGTTGTCGGTGGCGGGCGGTTCGATGGGCGCTATGCAGGTGTTGCGGTGGGCGGTCGACTATCCCGACGGCGTGGCGTCGGCGATCCCCATCGCGGGCACGAGCCGCCATTCGGCGCAACAGATCGCGTTCAACGAAGTGGGCCGGCAGGCGATCATAGCGGATCCCGACTGGAAGAACGGCGACTACTATGGGGGTCCGCCGCCGTCACGCGGCCTAGCGGTCGCACGGATGGTCGACCACATCACCTACATGAGCGACGACTCGATGCGCGAGAAGTTCGGCCGGCGCCGCCGAACGGAAGGTGACGCCGACATTGCCGAGAGCGAGCTTTTCGAGGTCGAGAGTTACCTGCGCTATCGCGGCGGTCAGTTCGTCGGCCGCTTCGACGCCAACTCGTACCTGGCGATCACACGGGCGATGGACTCTTTTGACGCAGCCGAGGGGTATTCGTCGTTGGGAGAAGCGTTCTCGAAGACCGAAGCACGGTTTCTGGTGCTCAGTTTCACGTCCGACTGGTTGTATCCCTCATACCAGTCGCAAGAGGTCGTACGGGCGTTACGCAGCCGCAACCTCGACGTCACCTACGTCGAGCTGCCGTCGAACTATGGACACGACGCTTTCCTGGTCGAGGTCGGCGAGCAGACGGAGTTGCTCAAGAGTTTCCTCGAGAATACGTACAAGCGGTTGCCGATGCTGTCGGCTGCGTCTCGGCCGGAGCGAGGCTGAAGCCGGTTTGGGTGGTCCCCGCCGGCGCGTCGCTCCGCGTCGCCCCCGCTCCACCCGCAAAGCGGGATCCGGTTTGCTTTTGGATCCCGAGGGTACTACGCTGACCGCCAGGGGTTTCTCATCCACCCCAGGAGTTCCTACCATGACCTCGAAGACCCAACGAACCCGCGCCCTGCCCTCGCGGCGGGACGTTTTTCGCAGTGGCGGTCTCACCGCCGCCGGCCTGCTCGGTGCCGTCGCACCAATGGCCGCGGCCGCCGCGCGAGGGGAGCCGGCGAAACCCGACGTCTATAACCGTATCGGTGTCCGGCCGTTCATCAACCTCACCGCCGCCGTTACGATCAACGGAGGCCTGCTTACCCTGCCCGAGGTCAAGCAGGCCATGGAAGAAGCGTCGTACTTCTCAGTCAACATCGATGAGCTGATGGAAGGCGTCGGCAAGCGGCTCGCCGAGTTGATCCAGTGCGAAGCCGCGATCGTTACCTCCGGCTGCGCCGCCGCTCTTACTCACGCCACCTCCGCCTGCCTGGCCGGAGGCGATCCCGAACGCATCCAGCAGTTGCCCGACCTCACCGGCTTGCGGACCGAAGTCATCATGCCGAGCCAGTCGCGCAACACCTACGACCACGCTATCCGCGCCCTCGGCGTGAAGATGATTACGGTCGCGAACCGGGAGGAGTTTCACCGCGCTCTCAGCAGCAACACCGCGATGATCGCCGTGCTGGGCTCGAACGAGCAGCACGGCAAGATCCGGATCGAAGAGATGGCCGAGGCAGGCCGCAAGTACGGCGCTCCCGTGCTCGTGGACGCCTCTGCCGAGTGGCCTCAATCGCCTGACCCCTACCTCACGCGCGGCGCCGACTTGGTCGGCTACAGCGGCGGCAAGATCTACTCCGGACCGCAGTGCAGTGGCTTCCTCTTCGGCCGCAAAGACCTAGTCCAAGCCGCCTGGGTTAACGGCGCACCGCACCACTCCTTCGGGCGCATGATGAAGGTCGGCAAAGAGGAGATCATGGGCGCGCTGGCGGCCATCGAAGCCATGTTCGCCCGGCGCAACCACGAACGCGAGATCGAAAAGTGGACCGGCTGGCTGCGGCGGATCGAGACCCAAGTCAAACAGGTCCCGGGTGTGAGCACCGAAATCGGCCGGCCGCCCAGCAAGAACCCGCACCCGTTCCTCAATGTCGAGTGGGACCCCGGCAAGATCGGCTACACCGCCGGCGAGCTACATGACGCGTTGATGGCCGGCGAGCCGCGCGTCCAAACCCACGCCTCCGGCGACGGCCATTCCTTCCAGGTGCGCGTCGGCAACTGCCGCCCCGACCAGATCGACATCGTGGCGTCGCGCTTGGAGAAGGTGCTCCGCGGCGCCCCACAGCCGAAGCGAGACGACGCTCCTCCCGCGGCCGACCTCACGGGACGCTGGGATGTTGAGGTGAGCTTTGTTCGGGGCAAAAGCGACCACTTGCTATTCATCGAGGCCGACGGCAGCCAACTGAGCGGCACCCACCAGGGCCAACGCGGCCGGGGTGAGCTGGCAGGCTCCCTCCACGGGAATCGAGTGCGGTTCCGCTCACGCCTGGGCCACGCGGGCGAAGCCTCGAGCTACCTGTTTGAGGGGCGCCTCGATGGCGACCGGATCACGGGTGAACTAGGTCTGGGCGAGTACGGCAAGGGTACCTGGACCGCCCGCCGTTACGACTACCGCCGCTCCGGCCGCCGCGACCCGTCCCGCTCCGGCTAGCCCCCGGCTGGAATCACCCTGCCGAACTGATTGCCGCCCCCGGAGCCGTGGCTCCAGGTCCCTGCGTAGTGTCCGCGATAGAAGAGCACGCGTGCCGAGAAAGTACCCAGGCCCGGAATGGTGGCATCGGTCAACTGAATGACCGGCGTGTCGCCCGCCCACTCGACCCTGACCGGAACGGGCACGGTGACATCGTGGTCGCCGTATTCGATCCGGGCGTTGATCGTCCAATAGCCGCCCGCCAGCTTGGTAACACCCTCGATCGTGTACTTCTCCTGGCGCAAAGGCTCATTCTCGCGGCCGTTCACGGTGAACGCCCCCTCGAGCGTGGCGCCCGTCAGCATCTTTTCGAACTCGTCCTCCAGCTTGGCCTGCGACGCATCCCCTGGGGAGCAGCCGGCCAGGGCGACGAGCGACGCGGCAATCAGAAACGACAACGGTTTGGCTCGAAACACATAGCAACTCATGGCGTCTCCTTGCTTGCTTGCAACAACTCAGGCCACAGCATCGCACAACACGGGCTGAGACAGCGGCCGGCACTACGCGCCCGGTTCGTATTGCTCGACACGCCCGTCGACGAGGCGTAGGGCCCGACGCCCTTGCAGTACCTCGAGCAGTTCGTCGGCCACAAGATCCTCGGCGCCGACCTTTAGTAACCCCGACCGGCGAAGCTGCTTCACGTCTTCGAACTGCCGCCGCAGCAGCCTGACCACGTCATTCGGATCGACCAGGAAGCGTGCCGGCACCTCGTGCTCCCGCGCCAGTAGGTTCAAGAAGCACTTCAGAACGCTGACCGTCGGGGTCTCGTCCGCTCCAGCCGGCTCGCGCCGCGGCGGCGGCTTGGGCCGCTCATCCGGCGGCGCCGCCATCCCCTGCTTGATCGCCTTCAGAATCGCTTCGTTCTGACGCGCGTTCTTACCGAGGCCGCGAAAATGCGCCAGCTCGTCCTCTTTGGTAGGGCGTGCCGACGACAGCTTCAACAAAATGCCATCCTCGGCGACCCAGCGGCGGGGCAAGTCCGCGCTCCGAACTCGCTCCTCGCGCCAACGCACCAACTCGCGCAGCACCGCGTACGTTTCCACCCCCAGGCCCCGGCCTGCAGCCAGCTTTCTCGCCAGGCCCTCAGGATCCGGCTCGAAGCGCGCCGAATCGGCCCACTGGGCGGACTGCTTCATTGCCCAGCCTTTGCGCCCACGGCGGTCGAGATCGGCTAGCAGCACCTCGGCTGCTTCCACCAGAAACCGCACGTCCTCGAGCGCATAGTCGGTGAGCTCCTTGGCGAGAGGCCGCTTCAGCCAATCGGCTCGCGTGTAGTGCTTCGGAACTTTCACCCCCAGCAGCTTCGAAAGCAACGGGCCCAGGCCGATCTGGTCGCCGTGGCCGGCGAGAGACGCCGCGATCGACGTGTCAAGCAGCGGCGTCGCGACCATCCCGTAGTCGTGATGCAGGCATTCCTGGTCCTGCTCAGCACTGTGCATCACCTTCAGCACTTTCGGATCGGTCCACACATCCAGCAGCGGCCCGATGTCTTCCTTCGAAAGCGCCAGCGGATCGAGCAGCCAACCGTCCTCGCGGTCGGCCACTTGGATCAGCCCCAACTTGGGGTAGAACGTCTTCTCGCGCAGAAACTCCGTATCGAGCGCAATGATCGAGCGTGTCGCCAAACGCTCGGCGAGTTTGGCCACCTCCGCACGAGTAGTGATGAGCGGTTGCGCGTCGGTGCTCCACCCCTCGCTCTTGGGGTCCTTTGCAGACCCGCGCCGAGCCGTTTTCTTCTTGTTGTGACGATCCATTGCTTTCTTGTGCAAGCGAGACGAGCCCGTTACCGGCAGCCGGGACCCGGCGTTGCACTCTGACCACCTTCCCGAGAGGATAAGGCGGAATCGGCGGGACGTTCCTTCTTTGATTCTAGCTGATTGGCTGGAAAGGCCTTGGCCGAAAATCCGTTCGTGCCACCCAACATTAGCCGATGTCTCCACCCACATGAACACCGACGCCACGAGTCGGAAAACCGAGCCGTGACCGTCAGGGAGCGGTCCGGCACGGACCCTCGCGCCCCTCGGGGGGTGCTGGAACCGGCACAGTTCGGAGTTCTGTCGGTGGCGCCGGCACGGACTCACCCATCCGCGGCTCTCGATGAATAGTTTTGCTTGCCCTAGTTTCAGCAGGGACGATTCTTAAAGACCGAGAGGTTGTCTTCGATTTAGCAGCTTCAGAGGGACAGGAGAGTTCGTGCCGGACCGCTCCCTGAGGCGAACGAGCCGGAACCAAGCATCGGTGAAACTGGAACCTGGGGTGAAACGCGACGGCTCACCTACCGCAGGCCACGATTCCTAACCGGGGCTTCCCACCCAACATTCCGAACGCAAACAGGCCCGTTTACGGGCCTTGGTTTCGATTAGGCCAGGCGTTGTACGCCTGGTAGCATGTCCCCCGAGCGATGAACAAGCCCCTTCGAGGGGCCTTACCCCAAACCGGCTTGAGCCACGAACCGGCACAACCGCCTCGGACGAATCGAGCCCGCTGCGCCTCATCGGGAACGGCTCAAGCCCGCTACGGTAAGGCCGCTGAACCGGCCTGGCGGTTGTCAGGGGCATCGGGGCAAACCAGCCGTACAACGGCTGGCCTAAATGGACTCAAGCCGCGTAAACGCGACTGAGGCGCCAAATCCTGCCCGCTACGACAAGAATCCTACTATGGAGGTACTGACGGTCACGGCTCGGTTTTCCGGGTCGACCTCAGCGCCTCAACGGTTGAAGAAAAACGTCTCGGCGGTTGTAACCAGGATGTGCTCTTTGTCCGACGCGCTCAGGAAGTCCGCGTGGTCGCGGATCAACGCCACCGAGTCGTCATACTTGTGTGGCGGCTGCACCTGGAACGGGCAATCACTCTCCCACATGCAGCGCTCCGGGCCGTAGGCATCAACGACGCGCTCGATCATCGGCAGCATGTCCGTGTAGGGCGGTGTCGCCTCTCCTAAGGCGTAGAACGCGCCGACCTTCATCAAGATGTTCTTGTGTTTGGCCAGCCCGCACAACTCGGTGACCTGCGTGTCATCGGGCGGCGCGCCCGCCCCGATGCGCGCCAAGTGGTCGATGATCACCGGCGTGTCGGGATACTTCGCGCACATGCGGCCGACCTCCGGCATGTCGCCCGGGTTCATCAGGAAGCTCAACGCCAGGTTGTGCTCGGCCCCGGTCTGGAACATCCGGTCCCACTTGGGGTGACTCATCCACTGCTCGCCCAACTCGTCTTTGCGGTGGATGCCGCCTCGCACGCGGAAGGCGTAGGTGCGCTTCTCGCCGAGATCGACCATCATCTCGGCCGGTTCGGGCGACTCGTCATCGAGCACGTCCGGCAGCACGCCGGTACCGACGAAGTTCTCCGGATACTTCTCCATCATGTCGAGCATGTAACTGTGATCGGTCCGGTAGAACGACATCTGGATCAGATTGATGCGATTCACCCCCGAGGGCCTGCAATGGGCGAATAACTCCTCGGCGGTGAAGCTCGCCGGCTTCATGTTTTCTTTCTTGAAGTCGGGATGCAGCGGGTACTTGTCGGTGTCCGGCGTCCAGATATGAACATGACCGTCGATGATACGGCCGTCGAGGGACGCCGCCTCTGGGGCCTCCGCGGCTTCCTCTTGCGCACCACAAGCGCTCAGCAGTCCGGCCCCGCCGGCTGCGGCTAGCAACTCTCTTCGTGTCATTGCAACATGCCTCCCTTGGCCGTAGCGTGCGGATGCAAGCCGCGGAACGAGCGGATTATAGCCCATCGCCTTCATCGGATTACGCCCTCAGTCTGCCTTGTTACCGACGGTCTGCTTTACGTACTCATCACTCGCCGCGTTCAACCTCGCCAGCAATTCGCCTGGCAGCGTCAGCCGCGAACCCGCGACATTATCATCGACGTGCTCGGGACGCTCGGCGCCGGCCAGCGAACTGGTCACTTCCGGGTGAGTCAGCACCCAAGCGATGCACACCTGCGCGCGGCTCACGCTCAGCTCAGACGCGACCTCGTCCAAGGCACTGAGCATCCGTGCTAGTGGACTGCCGGACGGGGCGGTGCGCCCGGGCGCGATCGTGCCGGAGGCCAGCGGGCTGAAGGCCATCAGCCCCAGGTTGTGCCGGCGAATCAACGGGAACAACTCCCCTTCGATACCGTGCACGGCCTGCTCCGGGGTATGGCGGCCGACGATGTTGAAGTAGTTCTGCAAGCCCGCCAGGCGCGAGTGGCCTTCTTGCGCGCTGTGGGCCACCAGCCGGCCGACCTGCTCGCCGGTGTGGTTCGAGACACCCCAGTAGCGCACTTTGCCCGACTTCACCAGCGCGTCCATCGTGTCGGCGATCTCGGTCAGAGGAGTTTTGGGATCTTGGTTATGGAGGATGTAGAGGTCCACGTAGTCGGTCCCGAGGCGCTTCAAGCTGCCCTCGCACTCGCGAAACGCGAACTCGCGCGTCAACGGGACCGCCACCGACGGCTTGTCGTCCTCGGGCTTGCGGCCCGGGTGAACCTTGGTGCAAATCACCAGCCGGTCCCGCGGATGCCCGCGAATCGCCTTGCCCAGCGACGCCTCGGCGCCACCCCACCCGTACGCATTCGACGAGTCGAAGAAGTTGACGCCCAGCTCGAGGCAGCGCCGGAGAATGCGTTGCCCCAGAGGGTTGTCCGGCGACCGCTCGGTCTGCCGGAAGGCCGTACCCTGGCAGAGTCGCGAGACGCGTAGGTCGGTCCAACCGAAGGGCACCCGGGTGGAATCACCCTCTTGTCGTTGGGCAGGGGCAGGGAAGCGGGCTGCGGCCAACGCCGCGGCGGCCCCGAGGCCGTAGTGCAGCACACCCCTGCGATCTACGGTGCCCGAAGCCATCCGATCATGCGCCATGTTACTTCTCCCCACGTTCCTTTTCTTTTGCGGCGGCTTTCTTCGCCGCGCCGGCATCGGGCCGGTCGTCCGGGATGAAGCCGTCACGATTCGGCATCTTGACCTCGGGCAGCGTCTTGGCGTCGAGCACGTCGTTCTCGCCGACTACCTCGCCGAGAAACAGCACGTACGCCACCACGGCGTACATCTGGTCGTTGGTCAGCACGCCCGGCGTGTCGAACGGCATCGAACGGTTCGTATAGTCCCACAGCGTCGTCGCGTAGGGCCAATAGCTCACCACCGTCTTGACCGGCTTGGCGGAGTCGAGGCTCCCCACGCCGCCCACCAACGCCCCCTGCTCGCCGCCCTCGCCGTTGTTGCCGTGGCACTCGGCGCAACGCCGTTCGTAGATGTCCTTGCCCTGCGCCGCCGTGCCGCTGCCTTCGGGCAGCCCGGTTCCATCGGGAAAGACCGAGATGTCCCAGGTCTTGATCTCCTCGGCCGTCGGTGGACGTCCGACGCCGTACTTCGGCGACTGCCCGTCGGCAACGCAGCCCATCACGGCAAGCGCCAGTACAGCGCAGCCCCACACCCCGCGATTCGAAGTCCCCAGCCTGGCCCTACACATTCGACACGCTCCCATCGCCCGCGACCTTCCAAGCCTTGATGCCGTTGTTGTGGTAATTCGAATTCGGCCCGCGCGACTCGATGAGCGCCTCGACCGTCGGCTGAACGTAGCCGGAGTCGTCGCTCGCCCTCGACAGGATCGTCGTCTCGCTGCCGTCCCAACTCCACGGCAGACGGAAGCGCGTAAAGGCAAACCGATGGCGCGGCTCCTGTAGCCCCGAGTCCTGCCACGTCGCGCCGCCGTCGGTCGAGACCTCGACGCGCTCGATCACACCCCGTCCCGACCAGGCGAGCCCGCTGATCTCGTACGGTCCGGCCCCGTTGAGCGACTGCCCTCCGGAGGGGAACGTGATCACCGACTTGGCCTCCATCGGGAAGCTGAACAGGCGGGCCTTGCCGTTGGCCAGCAGGTCGGTGTATTTCGACGTCTCGTCGCGCGCCATCACGGGCTGGTCGGTCACCTTGAGCCGCCGCAGCCATTTGACGTTGACGTTGCCCTCCCAACCGGGCACCATCAGCCGCACCGGATACCCCTGCTCGGGCCGGATCGCCTCGCCGTTCTGTCCGAAGGCGAGCAGCACGTCGTCTCGGCATTTGTCGAGCGGCAGGCTGCGTTGCATGTTGCAGGCGTCGCCGCCCTCGGCGATGATCCACTTGGCGTCGGGCTCGACGCCCACCTCTTCGAGCACGACCGACAGCAGCACGCCCGTCCACTCGCTGCAACTGGCGAGGCCGTGGCTCATTTGCGCCGTCGCCCCCTTCTTCGCGCCACACTCGCTGCGGCTATTGCCCGCGCACTCGACGAAGTGGACGCGCGTCACCGACGGCAGCCGCCGCAACTCGTCCATCGTCAGCACCAGCGGCCGCTCGACCAGTCCGTGAATCAGCAGGCGGTGCTCGGCCGGATCGATCGCCGGCACGCCGGAATGGTGCCTCTCGAAATGGAGGCCCGAGGGCGTGATGATGCCGCCCGAGAGATCTTGCAGCGGCGTGCGCGTCGAACCCATCTCCGGGGTCTTGGTGGCGCGCATGTGCCGGGCCGCTTGTTCGTGGGCCGACGGCGTTCCGTACTCGCTCAGCGGCGCGCCCAGGCGGCTGGGACCGGCGTCGGGGGCCTTGGCGTCGGAGCAGGATGTCAAGGCACCCGCTACCGCGCTGCCGACCGCGGCACCGGTTCTCAAGAACGCCCGGCGGCTCTTTGAGCTGCTTTGGGGGCTGCTTCCGGGGCGGCTCCCTGGCTGACCGGGTGTCTTGGTGCTCGATCGATCTGGCGTCACTCGACCTCCTGTGGTCGACTTGCTCACTTGCGGGCACGGCATGCCGTGTCTACACTGCCCAATCGCCCCGCGCGGCGCGAGTCGGCGCGGGTCTCAACGATTATAGGCGGTTGCGAGCCCATGGCCGGTGGCTCGAAGACAGGCCCGTTTACCGGCCTTGGTTTCGACTAGGCCAGGCGTCTTACGTCTAGTAGAAGGCCCCCGAGTCATGAACAGGCCCCTTCGAGGGGCCTTACCCCAAACCGGCGTGAGCACAATGGTGACTGGTCCTCATGCTGCCGGGTTTCTGCTTGGGGTCGAGCAACCCTGCGGGGCACGGCATGCCGCGCCCGCGACTCGATGCGTCAACCGCTGGACGCCTCACGCTCCTTCCATCCGCGCCCCGACAAACAGAGCCCCCAACGGGGGGCGGCACAACTATCAGCCCAGCGGCGTAAGCCCTGGGAAACCCACCCACCATCCGGCCGGAGCCCTGCAAGATCTTGCCATATGGCAAGAAGGTAGGGGCGATACAGCTTTTGGCCCCAGCCTTCTGATCACTTCCATCGATGGACGTCGAACCTCCGTCGGTCTGATCAAGCGCATGCCACCTCGGCCCAGCCGCGCAACGGTGCCTTAATACTGGCCCATTCCGTCAACACCGGGATCGATCGCCCAACCCGCCCCCTGCCGATTGGACGTCTGGGTTCCCAAGCCGCGCAGCGGCGCCTTAATGCTAGCCCCGGGTGCCAACCCGGGGACTGGTCGCCCAACACACCTCTCTATCTGATTCGGGGCCTTGGTCCGGCGTCCGAAGACGTCGGTCCAAGGCCCCGAATCAGGTGGGCTGCTGACGCCCAAGGCTCAGCCCGTAGCGTGGATCTCGTTCTTGAGATCCGCGGCCTTCTCTCGATCCTACGTGCACCCCGCCTCCGCCATGCGCCACGATCTCACCAAACCGCGTGCTTGACGAACCAACCTCCCGCTCCGTCAACCCAACACCGCCCGGCCCTCGCCCCGCCAACGCATGCGACCTCGGCTTAGCCGCGCAGCGGTGGCCGGATGTCAGCCCTCGGTGCCGGCGAAGCCGAAACCCAGGGCCCCCCCCTACACCGTTCCAGCCCTGAAAGGGGCGTTGGACCGGCCCTGAAGCAACCGCTTGAGCCCCATCGAAAAGTAGTAGTCTGGACTGGACCCCTACGGCGAGGCCAAGAAATTAGGGACGGGTTGCAGTTGACTGAAAAAGCATAGCGAATCCAGCCCAATGGGGGCATGATCAAGTTAGCCGGGGAAGCGGAGGCGGGCTCTGCTGGAGAGCAACCCGCCAAGGAATACCCGGCCGCAGACTCATCGAAACGATGAGGGCGGGGTGTGCGCCTACTCAGGCCGCATCCCGCCTTGTGCTGCGCCATCGGATCGATAGATCTGCTCATGCCTTACGAAAACTCAGGCGGCGTCAGCCGCCTCTTCCCACAGCCGCTCATACTCTTGCGGCGGCCGGTAGCCCAGCGACGAATGCAATCGTGTGCGATTGTATTCCTGCTCAATATAAGCCCCGATCGCGGCCTGCGCCTGGGCCAAACTTTCATACTCGTTGCAGTTGACTTCCTCGCTTTTCAAAGTCTTGAAAAAGCTTTCCACGTACGCGTTGTCCTGCGGGCAGCCTTTGCGGCTCATCGATATCCTCGCGCCCGCTTGCCGCAGTGTGGCCACATAAGCTTCCGCAGCGTACTGCGAACCTTGATCGGAATGATGAATCCAACCCGGCGCCGGACGCCGGCTGCTCAACGCTTGGTGCAGCGCCGCCAGCGGCAATTCGGTTTTCAGGTTCGGACCCACGGCCCAACCCACCACGCGCCGCGAATACACGTCCAACACCACCGCCACATAGACGAAGTGGTTTCCCAATCGCACGTAGCTGAGATCCGAGCCCCACAGCTTGTTGGGGCCCGTGGGTTGGACCTCGCGCGTCAGGTTCTCGTAACACCGCAACGAGTGCTTCGAATCGGTCGTTTGCGGAACGGTGCGGCGACGTCGCCGCAAGAGATTCTCTTCGCGCATCACCCGCTGCACGCGCTTGCGATTGACCAGTAGCTTTTGACGGCGCACCTGTTGGGTCGTCCGCCGGGTGCCGTAGGCCGGATGGTCCAAGGCGGCCTGGACAATGGCCTGCCGCAGTTCCCCGACCGGCTCGCGGTCGGGTTTGCCCTGGCGGTAGAGGCTGGCTCGCGCCAGCCCGCTCAAGCGGCACAAATCGCGTGCGCTCATGTTGCCTTGCCGCCTTGCGGCTCGTACTTCGTTAGCGACGCGCCGGTTCCACTGACGATGCTCGGCCGGCGCAGATCCTCGACACGCCGCAAGGCTGCGGACAAAAAATCAATCTCCATGGCCTGGCGGCCGACTTTGCGTTCCAGCTCCGCGAGACGGGCCTGGGCTTCGCGGCCGGGCTCGACGCGGGCGCTGCCGCCCGGACGCCGTCCAGCGCCGGGAAAAGCTCCCTCGACGCCGTAGCGCTCGACTTGTGCCAGCCAGTCGTAGAGCTTTTCGCGCTTCACCTCGAGCTCGCGTGCTAGAGCCGAGCCCGACTCGCCGGCTTCGAGCCGCCGGACGGCCGCCAGCTTGAACTCCTTCGTGAATCGTCTTCGAGACAATTGAACCTCCTTCCCGTTCCCTGGTTCATTGTCCCTTCTTTCCTGGTCTCGCTTTTCGGGTCCATTCCAGTCTGTTTCAATGCATAGGTAGTGGCAAAGAGGAATCCTCCCGGGGGCAAAATGCTGAGAGCGGCCACGCGGTCGGCTCAGAGCCAATCCCAGGAGGATTCCATGCCAGAACTCTACTACATCGGACTCGATGTCCATAAGAAAAGCATCAGCTTCTGCATCAAAACCGGGGACGGAACGATCGTCCAGCGCGGTCAGGTCGCGGCCACTCGCGCCGCCCTGACCGCTTGGGCGTCAGCCCTCGAGCGCCCTTGGGTGGGCGCGCTCGAAGCCACCCTGTTTACCGGCTGGATTTACGATCACCTCCAGCCCTTCGCCCAGGAACTGCAAGTCGCACACCCGGCCATGCTCAAGGCCATCGCCTGCGCCAAGAAGAAGAACG
This sequence comes from Bryobacterales bacterium, assembly GCA_965261065.1. Taxonomy (GTDB): domain Bacteria; phylum Acidobacteriota; class Terriglobia; order Bryobacterales; family UBA6623; genus JAKZVK01. The sequence continues at coordinate 3,888,651 of OZ253444.1, forward strand.
ACCGTCTCGACGCCACCAAGATCAGTGACCTGCTGCGCTGCAACCTGCTGCCGCGCTGCTACGTGGCGCCGCCTGCCCTGCGCGAGTTGCGGCGCGTGCTGCGCTATCGCAATCTGCTGCTGGGCGAAGCCGTCCGCATGAAGAACAAAATCAGCGGGCTACTGATGGAAGTGGGCGAACCCTACGATGCCCGGCGGCTGCACGGGCGCAACTATTTCTACTCCTATCTCGACAGCCTGCGCGACACGCCCGAGTCGGTGATCGAGCTGCTCGCCATCACCCGCGGCAGCCTGGAAATGTTCGATCGTTTGCAGCAGGAGTTACTGCGCGGATTGCGGCGCCATCCGCTGTTGCGGGAACGCGTCGAGTTGCTGCAGTCGATTCGCGGCGTGGGGGAGGTGACGGCGTTGACCTGGGCGCTGGAGACCGTCGAGCCCGAGCGCTTCGGTTCGCTGGGCCAGGCGGTGAGTTACTGTGGGTTGTGTTCGGCACAGCGCGAGTCGGCCGGCAAGACGCAGCGGGGACCGCTGTCGAAGCAGCGCAACAAGCATTTGCAGCGGGTGCTGATCGAGGCGGCGAAACTCGCGCCGCGCTGGAACCCGCAACTGCACGACGTCCATGAGCGGGAGTTGACGCGCGGGTCTCGCAATCGCGCGACGTTGGCCGTGGCGCGCAAGTTGGTGGCGTATCTGCGGGCCGTGGACACCAGTGGCCGCACGTTCGTGCCGCGGGTTGCGGCCGAGGCGTAACGAGGAGAATTTGCTTTTTTTCTGTTAAAAGGAGAAACGAAGAGTTTCATCGACGCTGTGCGGTGTCACGAGCGGCCCGCCGGTACTCGCCTGTTGGGGACTACGCGAAGGAGTTTGCTGGGAGTTTCCTGGGAAATTTCTGATGCGTCCGTATCTCTGTTTCGAGGCCGGCGGGCCTGAAAACCCAAACTGAATCTTCCGCGACGGTCCCCCGGCCGGTACGGTGGGGCGACCCGATGCGCGCACATGGATGTCTGGTCACGTGACTCGTTGACCTTGCGACTTGATTCGCAAAAACGCTCGGGCTGCGAAGCGTCACTGCTGAAGACAACGCCCCCGCTGACGGGAGGATTCGGATGACTGCGTCCATCCTTGACAGATACCTATCATGGATGTCTGGTCACGTGACTCGTTGACCTTGCGACTTGATTCGCAAAAACGCTCGGGCTGCGAAGCGTCACTGCTGAAGACAACGCCCCCGCTGACGGGAGGATTCGGATGACTGCGTCCATCCTTGACAGATACCTATCATGGATGTCTGGTCACGTGACTCGTTGACCTTGCGACTTGATTCGCAAAAACGCTCGGGCTGCGAAGCGTCACTGCTGAAGACAACGCCCCCGCTGACGGGAGGATTCGGATGACTGCGTCCATCCTTGACAGATACCTATCATGGATGTCTGGTCACGTGACTCGTTGACCTTGCGACTTGATTCGCAAAAACGCTCGGGCTGCGAAGCGTCACTGCTGAAGACAACGCCCCCGCTGACGGGAGGATTCGGATGACTGCGTCCATCCTTGACAGATACCTATCATGGATGTCCCTACATTTTCCGGAGAGCACGAAGTACCCCCATTCCTCCTCAGGCCGATGACGTAGCCGAAGAAACGGAAGTCGTCCTCGTCCTGGGAGCCTTCGGTAGCGAACCAGGTCCAGTTCGAATCGGGAGTGAAGAACTTGGCGTGCACGGTGGGGTCTTCGGTGTTCTCCTGGCTGTAGAGCGGTGGCAGATGCCGCCGCAGCTCCTCGGGGAGGAGTTTCATGGCATCCTCCTGTTCGTTTTTTGGGACGGGTCTGCCCTGAGTAGGGCAGGGAAAGGAAGCCGGGCCTCAGCTATGGCCGAAGCGCCGGCAGAGGAAGCATATCATTGGGGCGGAAAGAGTCAAGAAGGGGGCAGGGAAACGGGACGCCACGTGTCAGGATACACGGATGGTACGTAAAGTCCGTGGACTCAAGGTCATCAAAATTGATCTGATGGAGCCGTGGCTGACGAAGCGGATGAGGCGATCAAAGAGGCCTTCGGTCGCCGCGTTCGCGAATTACGCAAAGAGCAGGGTCTTTCCCAGGAAGCTCTAGCACTTGTCTGTGATCTGGACCGAACGTACATTGGCGGGATCGAACGCGGCGAGCGCAACGTCAGCCTAATCAACATCGAGAAAATCGCCGTGGCGCTGGGCGTGCCAGTACGGGAGCTATTCTGATGCCCGAAGCCCACGGCTATCTTCAGGCGCTCTTGAAAAAACTCGGGAAGGTGCGTGAGAAGGCCGGACTGTCTACGGCGCAGCTCGAAGAGCGGCTGATCCTCGGGCCGGGATGGGTCGCCCGGTTCGAGCACGGTGAAAGCGTCCCCAGCATCGACATGCTGATGGCGATCCTGCATGAAACAGGCGTGGGGCTTCAGGACCTGCTCGAAGGCCTGCCTGTGCCCGAAGCTGCGGTCATAGAGCGCTCCATCTTCGCGGAGCAAGCCGGAAACGATCTCACTATCCATTTCCGCTATGCGAATCACGACGCGGAATACACGCTGCCGGGTAGTACGCTGGAGGCTTTCGAGGCGGTCATCAAGACGCTGCGCGACGGCCTGGCGCGGCTGGTTGCGAACGAGAGACAGAGTGGGGCGCTGAAGGCGGACGCGGTCGCGCGGGCCTTTCTGGAGGGGGTGAAGCAGTGGCCGCATGCGAACCCATCGGATCTGTGGTGGTTCGTGATTTACCGGGCCTACTGCGATCCCTACAATCACCCGGCACGGTTTGCCCGCCTAGACTTCACGCAAAGCTGGAAGCGGACGAGTGGTTGGGCATTGGAAGAGGTTCTGGTCCGGCACTACGGACCTTTCTTGAAAACGCGTAGCGTCAATCTGTTCATCGCCGATGGTGCGGCAAAGCAGCGGTTGGTGGATGACATGCACCTTGAGGACAGGGTTGAAGCGGACAAGATTGATGTTGTGCTCACCGGCGACACGCCGCGGGGACAGCGATTCTTCGGCGTTGTTCACGTCAAGGCAAGCTTTGCCGAGCGCCGGACAGATGATGTTCCGCTCAGCATCGCTCTAACGCGCGGCGGTTATACGTCGCCGCTGTGGACGATGGACTGCAAGAGCATGCCGGGCGAGCATCCCGTCAATCGTGGCGAGCTGGGCGACGTGGGCGGTCCGCGCAGCGCCAAGCGGAAGGACATTGAGGACGAGGGTTACTTCACGGGATGCTTTGCATACAACAGGAACACGCGGCCGAGTCCTGGCAACCTGCCCGAGTAACGGCGGGTGCATGCCTGTGACTTCAGCAATCCGGACGACGCGTTTTCTCGTTTTATCCTTGAGCGCTGGCAGGTGTTTCCAAAAGATTGAGGGACTGCTGAAAGCTGTGTTTAACGGCCTTCAGGCGTTTATTGGAGGCCTCGACTTGCTCTGAATCGATCTCGAAGCCGACGTACGAACAGTCCATCTTCAACGCGGCGATGCCGGTCGTGCCGGAACCTGAAAACGGGTCGAACACGACGACACCTGAACCAGCCTTTCCATAGGCGTCGATGCAACGTCTGGGCAGTTGTTCTGGAAAGCGTGAGTAATGTGCCGTGCCGTCGATCTTCTCATTCTGGAATTCCCAGACGGTCGGCACGGGCGGCGCAATCTGGAATTCATGATCTTCTCTTCTTGCCAGCAGAAAAATGGGTTCATGCTGACGGTGCGGGCGGCGGCAGCGGCCTTCTGGCATGGCGTTTCGCTTGCGCCAGACAATCTCTCCCCGGAACAAATAGCCCTGGTCGCATAACGCGATTACCAGCCGGTTCGGAAGGGCGAGAAGGTTGCCGTATCGAAGCCAAGGGGCGGCGGAATCGACGAAGGCCCGGCGCTTCGCACGCGGCTTCACATACGCGGAATTTTCAGGCGAGAGCCCATTGCGGTCGGGACCGAGAGAGCTGTATTTGCGGTCGTCGAGACGCCAGTTGATGGGCGTGTTGTAGGCGTCTCCGATGTTGATCCAGACGATTCCGGTCTGCTTCAGCTTTGGCAGAAAGCTGATGAATATGTCAGCCATGCGCTGAACGTAGTCGCGAGGGTCGTCTTCGACGCCGTGCCCTTTGGAAAGACGCTGGCCCCAATAGGGCGGGGAAGTCACTAGTGTAGGGCGCCATAAATACTGTAACTTATATTGGCTTCCCATCGTCTCTATTAACAGGAGGCATGGGATGCGAAGAGCACAACCAGTAACTTTGAACACAGCGCAATGCAAGCAGTTGGACCGCTACGCGCGCGGCCGCCAAGTCGCCGTTCGTCTCGCCCTGCGAGCCAGGATTGTCCTGCTGGCCGCCCACGGTCTCGAGAATAAGCAGATCGCCGCACAGCTCGGTGTCTCGCGGCAGTTGGTGGCCCGCTGGCGCACGCGCTTTCTCGAAAGCGGCATCGCCGGCATTGCAAAAGACGCCCCACGGCCCGGTCGTACACCTGCCGTCTCGAAGCAGAAAGTACAGCAGATCATCCACAAGACCACCCGCGAGAAACCGTCCAACGCCACACACTGGAGCCGCCGCACCATGGCCGCCGCGGCCGGCGTCAGCGCTTCCACCGTGGGACGGATTTGGCGCGCCCATGGCCTCAAGCCCCACCGCGTCAAGACCTTCAAGCTCAGCAATGACCCGCGTTTCGCCGAGAAACTCGACGACATCGTCGGACTCTATCTCAATCCGCCTGAGCATGCTCTGGTTCTCTCGCTCGATGAGAAGTCCCAAATCCAAGCCCTCGATCGCACCCAACCCGGCCTGCCGCTCAAAAAGGGACGCGGCCAAACGATGACCCACGATTACAAGCGCAACGGCACGACCACCCTGTTTGCGGCGCTCAACACTCTTGACGGCAGCGTGATCGCCGAGTGCATGCCCCGACACAGCCACCAGGAATGGTTGCGCTTCCTGCGCTTAATTGACCGCCGCACTCCCAAGGACAAACAGCTTCATCTCATCGTGGACAACTATGCCACCCACAAGCATGCCGCTGTGAAGCGTTGGCTCGATCGTCACCCGCGCTTCCACATTCATTTCACCCCGACCTCGGCGTCGTGGCTGAACATGGTCGAGCGATTCTTTCGCGATCTCACCGTCAAGCGCCTGCGCCGCGGCGTGTTTCGCAGCGTGGACGAGCTCGTCGCCGCCATTGACGACTACATCGCCCAGCACAACGAGCATCCCACGCCCTTCATCTGGACCGCGACCGCCTCCGACATCCTCGAGAAAGTCAAGCGCGGACGTGCCGCCCTGCATAAGGTGCAATCTGCTTGACGCACTACACTAGGACATCGATGCTTTCGTCTGGTAGCCCGGCAATCAGCTCCCGGCAATCGCCAGCCGTGACGGCGTCAATGTCGAAAGAGCCGATCTTGTCAGGCAAACGCGGAACCTCCTGCTACGGTACGAATCGTCATCATCGCTCACCGAGGTTTTCGGCGTCAACTTGTGGCGACGGTCGCGAGGATATCAAATCCCGATCCGCTCGACCTCATCGAGCGTAATCTCATCCGACGTCCGGTCGTAGAGCTTGGTGGTCCGCGGCGATTCGCGCGCCGCGATCGCCTGGGCGTTCTCGATGGTGCCGCCGTGGCCCGAAGGGGACGGCCCGAAGGGGACAGCCAGAAAACGCCGGGATAAACCGGCAAAGAGTCGGGGAGGAAGGAGCCCCACAACGAAGGAATAGCGAACCACGTTGACCTCGATTCATGCGCCGGCGGTGGTGACATCGCGGGTGAAGCGTTGACAGAGGCACTGGCGGGCCGGGCTATGGAGCCGTGAAATAACTCGTCTCGGGGGCCGACCTTGTTGACTGAAGGGGAGGCTACATCGGGCGTCGCGCTAGCGCAAGCGGCGACCGGCCCCGGCGCGGCCGAAGAACCAGGGCACGTCAGGAAACCCTCTGCGCGAGAACCGGGAGACCTCCGCCCCGCTCTGCTGCTTGCAGGCCGGTGGGTGAAGGCCACGACCGTACGACCCACGTGTACGGGGCGGAGGAGTCGGAGCGGGCCATAGTACCTGCGAAGGGTCCGAACAAAGGCGGCCGACCGTCGGCGGAGGATCCGGAGGGAAGGGCTTGCACCAAGGAGAACGTCGTCGCGCCTGGCACGGTCCGTACTCCGAGGCGGGTGGCTGTGTCACGAGGGCTCGGCGGCGTGCGGTGAGGCGCTGCCTGGCAGCGTTCTCCCCGCCATCATCCGAGGTAGGAGCCGTATGAGTCAACGCTCACGTACGGATCTGTGCGGGGCTGTGTCAAGAAGACGTGAGAGCGTCATGCTGTACGAGAGATGAAGGTGGGCCCTTCGGAGCCGGCTTGCAGGAGCAGGCTTCAAACAGCCGTAAGCTGCTTCAGTCAAAAGCTGCGGTGGTGAACGTTGCGGTCAAAAGGAGCGGCTATGATCGCGTCATGTGTGGGTTAGAGAGACGAGTGCAAACGAATCACTGGTGAGGCATCGAAAAGATCGAAAGATGACATCAAAACCGGAGAGCCTCCGCTTCTCCGGGAAGAGCATGGCGGCAACCTGCCCGCCTGGCCATGTGGTGTCCGGTGTACAGATGGCGTGACTCTAAGCTGGGCTCTCGTGCGGAACTTGAGAACCTGTCTGGCGATGCCAAGGGAAAAGGCACAAGCGGCAGAACCGCGAGGCCGAAAGTACCGATTCGCCAGCCAGGGGCGGACTGCTTCGTAGTAGTGAGGAAGCGGGGTAACTCCCGTGGAGCGAAGGGAGCGGGTCACCCGCGTCGAGATCGACAGAGGTCAACTGGCAACAGGAGGAACCCGCTGATGTCGGCGGAAGGCGGCAGCCTTCAAGGGGTGGCACGAGCCGGATAAGTCGAGAGGCTTACGTCCGGTTCTGTGAGGGCCTCGGGGTGAAATTCCCCGGGGCTACTCGGCGGTGCCGGGCGACCGGCATCCCTACCGCGACCCCTAACCTCAACCGCTGACTCCTATCTTCTTCTGCCCTGTGAGGCAGGCTCCCTCTCGCGGTTTCCTCCGCGTTGGCCCAAACCAGTCACAGAACTTTCAAATCTTCACCCCACTGATTCCAAATCACTTACCCGTCGGGGCCCCTTTTACCCCAACCACCCCAGCGTATCCTGAAGGTGAACCACGCCGGCCCAATGGCCGGCGTTACCGGGCCGCGCGGACCAAACCGCGCGGCTTTTTCACTTTCAAGGAGAATCACTATGTCTACAGAAGCACAACGGAAGGCGAACCGTCAAAACGCCAAGAAATCAACCGGCCCCCGCACCCCCGAGGGCAAAGCCCGCTCCTCCAAAAACGCACTCAAGCACGGTCTCCTCGCTCGCGACGCCGTCATGGCCGACGAAGACCCCGCCGAATACGACCGGCAACTCCAAATCCTCGAAGAAAACCTCTTCCCCAAGAACGCCATCGAATTCGAGCTCGTCCTCCAGATCGCCGACTCTCGTTGGCGCCTGCGCCGTATCACCCGCATCGAGGCCGGCCTCACCACCTACCAGTACCACGGCACCGACCGTTCGACCCGCGAACGCTACCCCGACACCGTCGTCCCGGGCCGCAACGGCGAGAACCAGCTCCTGGGCAAGAGCATGCAAGACCACACCCAGGCCCTCCACAACCTGGCCCGCTACCGCACCATGACGAGCCGCGACATCACGCGCGCTCTGCGGATGATCCGGCAACTGCGCAAAGACGAGTACGAGTGCAAGGAGAATCGCGCGGCGAACGGGGCGATCCACCGTCCGACCCTCACCGACCCGGACCCCTACAACACCCCCGACCCGATGGAACCGCAACCGCCGCGCTACGAGCCGCCGGCAGCAGCAGCGCAGACGTCCAACCCGATCGGCTTCCGCGCCCAGTCGCAGTCGGTGCAAACCGAGGACGGGTGTCCCGAATGTAGGGGCACGGCATGCCGTGCCCGGCAGCCCGGCCCCGTGCAAAACGTCGCCGCGCAAAACGTCGCCGCGCGTAGCGCGGATCTCGGTTTTGAGATCCGCGGCTTTTCCTCCCAGTCCGTGCCCAGTCCCCAAGCGACTCTCGGCGGCGAATCACGATTCACGAATCACGCATCACGAATGAGTGGCCGACCGCATAGACAAACCCAAGGCCCCGTGAAAACAAACGCCTTGAGCACCGCCGAAGCCCTCAGGACGAATTACGGAACGAACCGCACCCCGGTGGCGCCCGTTCCGAGCCGCCTGGCAACGGAGGTACTGGGGAGGTAATCGCCGCCCAACAGCGCAAAAAACAACGTCGACACCAACGACAGCATGAGACCCTACACCCGCAGTGCGCCCAAAGGCCGTGCGCCCACCAGGGTTGTGGCGCGGACGCCCACGTCTGCCGCATCGACACTCCTGTCGATGCTTGGTCCGGCGGTGTGGCGTGGCTGCGGCCGGGTTATCGGCGCCTCCCACGTCCTTGGGCCGCGCCCCGTGGGGCGGCAGGGCGGGTGGACGCAGGGGTGTCAAGTACCCAGACATCGTTTCCAGGTGTTCACAAGACATCGTTTCCACCCTCCGTTCCAGGTGATGGGGGCGGCGAGGGCCGATTGGGCTTCGGGTTGGCGGTGGAGGCGCCGCCGCGGGAGCCCGTAGGGCGACCAAGGTCGGCGCCTCCACCGCCTGACCCCGCCGGGCGTACCAGCGAATGCGTCTGCTGCGCACCCAGTTCCAACTCGCGCACATACAGGTGCCGAAAACGTACCGCAATCGTATCCAGCGGCAACCGCTCCAGCCCCACCCACTCTCCCGCCAACGCCTCGCTCACAAACCAATGACGGCCCCCCTCCCACAGACAGCCCGCCTCGTTCAGCCGCTGGACCTCCATCCCCGCCGCATACTCCCACGCCGGCGGTTGCGGCTGATACGCCCTTTCGCTGCGCCGCCATCGGCTGGCCGGCGTCTCCATCTGAAGCGCTTCGTGCGGACGCACTTCGTTGTACTCGCGCCGGAAGTGCGCCAGCCACTCGGTCCAATCCTTCACCGGCGCCGGTCCGCCACGATGCCGCACCGCCGCCTCGATCGCGCCGTGAAAACGCTCCACCTTGCCCTGCGTTTGCGGATGCCGCGGCCGCCCGTACAGCAACCGAATCCCCTGCTTGATCAACCACACCGACAGCGCCGTCAACCCGTGTGCGCTGTGGGCGGAAAACCACTGTGTGCCGCGGTCCATCAGCATCGCCTCCGGCAAACCCGCTTGCTCGAACGTTTGTTGCAGACAGGCCTGGATCGGCTCGCGGCGCAGCACCCGCAGCGCGTGCAACCCGACCGCATAGCGGCTGTGGTCATCGAGGATCGACAGCGGCTGACAAATCCCGTCGAGGCTTTTGAGCGGCCCCTTGCCGTCCATCTGTCACAGGTCGTTGGGCCGTGGGCGCTCGAAGCGCTGCAAGGCCGGCCGCGGGGCGTGCACGTTCACCAGCCCGTGGCGCTTGAGGATGCGATGCACCGTCGTCGCCGGATAGCGCACGCCGCTTTCTTCGAGCAGCCGCTGGAGCTTGCGCGCGCCCCAGCCGTAGCGTCGGCGCAGCTCGAGCACTTGCCGTTCCCGCTCCGGGGCGCTGCGGCGCGGCGAGGAATGCGGGCGGCGGCTCAACTCACCCAGCTGAGCGAGCGTGCCGCAGGCGAGGTAGCGATCCCGCCACTTGCGACCGGTCGGGCGCGAGATGCCAAACTCGCGGCACAACTCACTGAGCGACTCGGCGCCGCTGGCGGCGCACACGACGAATTGCATTCTAGATTCTTTCATTTCCAGTTTCCGAAAGGGCATCGGGAGGACTCCTTCGTCCGACCTTAGCCCACGGCTGGGTGGAAACCATGTCTTGTGTACAACTGGAAACGATGTCATGGAACTGAACACACAGGGGCCCGCCCCTACAGAGATCCAGGGTGCAGCCCTTGGCTCGCTAGCTATACCGCTATGTAAGAAACAGTACACTTGCGCCGCGGAAAGAGCGCTCTCGGCGTGCGTTTCGATTCCGTCACAAGCCAAAACGTTGTAACATAGGAGTTTCCGAGCTTGGGAGGACGATTATGTGGGGACGCAAAGACGAGCCCGAGGCGCAGCCGGTGAGCGCTCCGGCGGTAAATCCGGCTGCTGGACAGGCACAAGAGTCGCAGCGCCCGGCACCCGCGGCAGCCGCGGCCCGGCCCGCCTCCGCCGACCGGGGAGCACGGAACAACGCGCAAGTCGGCAAGTCGATCAAGTTCAAAGGCGAGATCAGCGGCAGCGAAGACCTCGTCATCGACGGCGAAGTCGAGGGCACCATCGAGTTGCGTGACAACAGCCTCATCGTCGGCCCCAACGGCAACGTGCGGGCGCAGATCAAGGCCCGCACCATTACCGTGCAAGGGCGCCTCGAAGGGAACGTGCACGCCGGCGAGCGGATCGAGATTCGCAAGACCGGCTCGCTCGAAGGCGACCTCGTCACCCCGCGCATTGTGATCGAGGACGGCGCGGTCTTCCGGGGCAGTATCGACATCCTCAAGCCGGGGGCGGTCCAACAGCCCGCGCCCAGCCGCAAACCGATGCCCGAACGGGCCCCGATCGTCACGTCGACGGCGCCGATTCCTCCCACTGCGGAGGCCGCCGCCGCGTCGCCGAACCAGCCGCAGCACCAGCAGCGCAAATCGCGTTAGCCGTCTAGCAGGAGTGTCAAGTCTTTCGGAAGTGTCGGACCGGCATGTGGCGTAAGGCTCCAGCTTTGCCGAGAACCAACTCCTCGGTTCTCAGGTGCGCTATCAATAGCAACTGCTCGGTCATTTGCCATCCTGAGTCCCGAGGAATCGAGACTCGGCAAGGCTGGAGCCTTACGCCACACCATCGGGTGAACGTCTTGAAGAAAGGACTTGTCGCCACGACATGAACCGGGCGCCCCTGGGACCGGTCACCCGAACCCCGTCTTCCTCGTCTTCCTCGTCCGGGGCCGCCGGCATGCCCGGCGACGATGAGCGCACGAGCAGCGGCCTGCGCCACTTTTTCCAGTGCTTTCCCGAAGGCAGGCACCTGGAGGTTCTCGATCTCGGTGGACTCAACGAGACCAACGTCAACTTTCTCAGCGCCCTCGACTGCAAGATCCACACCCTCGACCTGCTCGCGGTTTTCGACCAGGCCCGCGCGGCTGTCAACGGCCGCTTCGAGCCCGAAGACGCGCGCGCCTTCATCGAGGAGTACTTGGGCTTCCCGCCGGCGCACTTCGACGCGGCGCTGGCGTGGGACACCCTCGAGCACCTCGACGAGGCGGTGATCGAGTTGGCCGTGTCGCGGCTGGGACAGGTGCTCCAGCCCGGCGGCTCGTTGCTGGCGTTCTTTCACAGCCAGTCGGGCGGGGAGAACGTCCCGCTGCAGCGTTATGAGATCAGCGACCGCGAGACCTTGGCGATCCGTCCGGTTGGGTCGCGCCGGTTGCCCCGAACCTTCAACAACCGCAGCCTCGAGCGGCTGTTCGGCGGTTTCGAGTCGGTCAAGTTTTTCCTGAGCCGTGACAGCCTGCGCGAAGTCATGGCCGTGCGCTGACGTGTGTCCACGAACTGTGCGCTCGCTGTTCGCACGCCTTCTCGGGTCGGTTGCTTTCGGGACGGTCCTGCTGGGCGTGGGCGTCCTACCCGCTGCCGAGACGGTTGACTATCGCCAGATCGGCCACGACCACTTCTTTAATCTCGAATACGACCTGGCGATCGCCGCCTACCGACGCCTGATCGAGGAATCGCCCGAGGACTATCGGGCGTACAACCACCTCGCGACCGCCATCCTCTATCAGGAGCTGCTGCGGCTGGGCATGCTCGAGACGAGCGCGTTCAAGCACGACAACGAATTCTTGGAGTGGGAAAAGCCGAAGCCCGACCCCAAGGTGGGCGAGGAGTTCGAGCGCATCTTGCTCGAAGGCCGCACGCGAGCCCAAGCCGCACTGAAGGCGTCGCCCAACGGCATCCTGGCCCGCTACGCCCTCGCGACAAACTTCGGCCTGCACGGCAACTACCAGTTCATGATCAAGAAGAGTTACTTCGGGGCACTGCGCAACGGCGTTCGAGCCAACAAGCACAGTCGGCGCATCATGAAGCGCCAACCCGACTTCGTGGATGCGTATCTGGTCGCCGGGGTGCACGAGTACGTCGTCGGAAGCTTGCCATGGGCAATTCGGGCGGTGATCGTGCTGGGCGGCATCCGGGGCAACAAGCAGAAGGGCGAGGAGTTCGTCACGCGGGTGACTCGCGAAGGCAACCTGGCCCGGAACGAATCGCGCGCCTTGCTGGCTCTATTGCTGCGCCGGGAACGCCGTCCACTCGAAGCCGTCGACCTGCTGCGGGGCATGATCACGGACTTCCCGCGCAACTACGTGCTGCACCTGGAGTTGGCGTCGATGTACCTTGACGCCAAGCAGCCCGAGCGCGCGTTGGAAGTCTTCCGCGAAGCCTTGGCGAAAGCCGAAGCCAACGAAGACCGCTTCGGCCGCATGCCCCAGCGCACCAAGAACGCGCTGATTCGCAAGATCGAAGAGATCGAGAAGGAACTCGAAGAGGCCGGGGCTTCCGCTCCCGCCGCCGCTTCGGCTGCCGTCAAAGATCCTGCTTAGCGGGAAGCGCGCGTGGACCGTACGGCGAAGGCCGCAACCTCGCCGCCCTACTCTTCCCCGGCCATATCGGATCTCGCCTCCGCCAATCGATTCTCGAGAATCTGCTCAGGGTGAAATGACCGAAGCCGCAAGTCACGCCCCGCGGCCAGATCCAACGCCTTTTGTGGAATCAGCCCAACGATCTCACTCTCGATCGCCTCGGCGCCCAACCGGCGTGCCTCCTGCTGAACGCGCGCGAGCGCCACGTGGGGGGGCGTCACCTCAAAGTCCGTCAGGTTCATCGAAACTTGCGCGAGACCGCGCGAGGCAAGATCGAGGCCCAGCGCCTTCACCGCCCTTAGCCCGCCGGACGACTCACGGACCCGCCGGGCGGCTTCCTTCGCCACCGCAACATCGGGGGTGTCGAGCACGACATTGTAAGCGATTAGGATCTCCCGAACGCCCACCGCGGTAGCGCCCGCCGTCTCGTGCAGCGCCGGCCCGCCGATATCGGGCCGACGGCTCGCGTCCTCGGGCAAGAGCGCCCGCAGTCCCTCGAACTGGCCCCGCCGGACGTTCTCCAGCCGCCGCCGCTCGTCGACGCGCGCCGCATCACCGTAGAGGTAAACCGGAACTCCGAGGCGCTCCCAGAGTTGCTCTCCGGTCCGCCGCGCGACATCAAGGCACTGCTGCTTCGTCGAGTCATCGAGGGGAATGAAAGGAACCACGTCCAAGGCGCCGATGCGCGGATGCACGCCGCGGTGCTCGCGCAGGTCGATGAGTTCCACTGCGGCCTCCGCCGCGCGCAGCACGGCCTTGGCCACATTGTCCGGCGGCCCGGCAAAGGTAAAAACCGAGCGGTGGTGATCGGCGTCGGTGCTTTGGTCGAGCAGCCGCGCGCCGCTGACCGAGACGATCGCGCGGCGAATCCGCTCGATCACGGCGGGATCACGCCCCTCGGAGAAGTTCGGTACGCATTCGATCCAGTGGTTGTTCGACATCCCGGCCTAGCTGCGCCACCTGGGAAGCCGGGCGTCAATCCCGGGCTCTCGTCCCATCGGCTTCAGTTCCCCAATCCCGTGTCTGAAACCCGGCGCGCTGTAGATCACGCGGCCCTTGCGGATGGTCATGACACAGAGGTTGAAACCAAAATAGTAGGGGATCTCGCGGCAGTCCGGGACGTCGAAGATCGCGATGTCCGCCTGCTTGCCGGGCTCGAGCGAGCCCAGCCGCTTGGAGAGCCCCATCGCCGCGGCTGCGTTGGCCGTGGCGGCGGCGATGGCCTCGGTGGCCTGCAGGCCCATCTGCGAACACGCGAGAGATAGCACCATGGGCATGCTCACGGTTGGGCTGCCCGCGGGACTGAAGCCTGTTGCCAGCGCGATCGCCGCCCCACGGTCGATCAGCGTCCGTGCCGGGGCGAATCGAACGCCCCGGTGATAGGAAACACCTGGAAGCAAACCGGCCACGGTCGAACTACCGGCGAGGCGATCGATCTCGTCCTCGCCGACGAACAAGAGATGGTTGGCGCTAAGTGCGTCCGCCTCCAACGCCAGATTCACTCCCTCGTCGCTCTGCCTGCGGCAGGCCTCGACGCGTACCCGCAGCTTATGCTCCCCCGCGGCCCTCAGAATTCGGCGGCTCCCTTGCACGCCGAACACGTCGGGATCGCAATCCACCTCACAGCATTGCGCCAGCCGCCGCCGCGACAAGCTCGGGAGGATCATCTCCACAATTTCTTCCACGGTCAAGTCGGGATGTTCCAGCGATGCGCCGGGCTCGGGCGCGCCCGCGGCAAACGTCGCTGCCACCTCGAGAGGTTCGTCGTCGAGGGATCGGGCGATCTGAAGCGCCTTTTGTTCGGACCCCAGTTCCGTCCCGTACAGCGAGCGCGTCTCTAACGTTGTCGTGCCGTGGACCGCAAACCGCTCCAGCCAACGCTTCGCCCTCAGCCGCAGAGCTTTCTGGGTGAGCTGGCTCCGTGAGCGCACGCGGGGAGGATGGTCCCAGCTCGGGTGAAGCCTAGGGGAACCTGCCTGCGAGCCCATGGGCTGGACCGGCGCCGGACGGTCGAGCGGAGTAGACGCGAAAACGATCTGCGCGTGGAAGTCGACGAAGCTCGGCAGCACCACCTTCCCGGCCGCCTCGATCACCTCGGCGTCTCGCGCGACCCGCAGATTCTCAAGCTGGCGCGTTGTTCCGACCTCGCGAATGGTCTCGCCGTCGATCAGCACGCTGCCGTCGGGAATAATGCTGAGATCGCGAAGCTGATAACCCCTGCGTGTCGGAGGGCCCTGTAATGTGAGTAACTGCCGCGCGCCGCGGATAAAAATCATGGCCAATCCAAGCTTCGGTGGGCGAAGTGCAAACACAAGCCCGCCGCGGGATCGGGCCGACGCAAGGCGTCAGGGAAGAGAGGCACTCCCGCCCCCGCGCGATCTGGCGATGCCCGCGGGCAAGAGAGCCTCCTGGAGCCGATTGTAACATCGGGCCGGCGGCGGTCCCTGGTTAGAATTGCCTTAGGCTTGGTTGTCCCTCGGTCGTCCTCCGCCATGCACTACAATCACGTTGGGATTGACGCGGTGGGAGTGACAACGCCCCGAGGAAATGGGAGTGACAACGCCCCGAGGAAAGCGGAGCCCACGAGGCCCGGAAGATCGCTTTGCTAGAATCCCTGAGGCAGTCCGGGAGGGCATGATGAACCGACTGAACCGACGATCCTTTTTACAGACAAGCTTGGCGGGACTTACCGCCACGGCGTCGGGCAAGCAAAAGAAATATCGCGTCGGCGTGATAGGCGACACCGGCCACGGCAATTACGGCCACGGCCTCGATACCGTCTGGCACGCGTTTGACTTCACCGAAATCGTCGCCGTCTCGGACCCCGACGACGAGGGCCGAGCCAAGGGCAAGGAGCGTACCGGCGCCAAGCGCGACTATCGCGACTACCGCGAGATGCTCGCGAAAGAGAAGCCCGACATCGTCGCCATCGGTCCGCGCTGGCTCGATCAACGGGTTGAGATGACAACGACGGTCGCCAACGCCGGCTGCCATATCTTTCACGAGAAGCCCTTCGCGCGCAGCCTCACCGACGCCGACAAGATGGTCGAGGCCATCGAGCGAAACAACGTGAAAGTCCAGATGGCGCACCAGATGCGCACGTCACCGTTCGTCGCCGGCGTCAAGCGGGTCATCGAGGCCGGCGAGATCGGCATGATTCAAGAGGTGCGCGGGCGCGGCAAGGAAGACCGGCGCGCCGGCGGCGAAGACTTGATGGTGCTCGGCTCGCATATCTGCGACATGATGCGGCACTTTCTGGGAGACCCCAAGTGGGTCTTCTCGCACGTGACCGATGATGGGCAGGAGATCGGCGGCCGGCACGTCCGCGAAGCGAGCGAACCGATCGGCCCGGTGGCCGGCAACCAGATCGCGGCAGTCTTCGGTTTCGACAACGGCATTCACGCCTACTTCGGGTCGAAGGCGAATGACCAAACCCACCGCAACCGCTTCGGTACCTGGTTCTACGGCAGCAAGGGCGTGATCTTCATGCCGAACTCGATCTACCCGAACGGCCAGCCCTATATCCTGCGGTCGCCGGGTTGGCTGCCGGATGAAAAGCACCGGTGGGAGAAGATCGAAGTTCCGCCGCCGGCGGGAGGCCGTTTTCAAGCTGAAGGCCGTGGGTTGGCCAACGCGATGCTAGTCGACGACCTGCTCCACGCGATCGAGCACGACGGCAAGCCGATCTGCAACGAGCACGATGGCCGCTGGACAACCGAGATGATCACGTCCGTGTACCAGTCGCAGAAGATGGGAGCGCGCGTGGAGTTGCCTCTGAAGGACCGCCGGCACCCGTTGGAGATGCTGTAGGGGTGTCTGCTGGCTGAACGCTATAGCGATTTGCCGCCGATCAGGCCGACCATCGCCCCGAAACCCATCTGCCAGCTTGTCGTGCAGGCCGCGAAGAGCTTCTTTGCGTTTTCGGAAGGCTCAGAAAGCCCTGCCAGGTAGACGCTCAACGTGAGCAATATCAAGGTGAGTAAGAACACGCAGACGAACACGAACCTGAAACCGGCTGTTAGAGCAACAGGGCGGCCAACCTCGGCTGGTGGTGGCTGCTCGGTGTTCGGCGACATTGTCTTGGTCTAGCGTGATCCAACGCCGTCGCCGTCACCCGGAGCGACTCTTCGGATGATCGCCATCCAGGGTGATGATGGTGGTCTTCGTGAGATTTGTGAAGATGGCGTGAAGAATTCGCCACACAAGATTCAAGTATCCTGGTTTGAAGACGAGGGCGGTGAGAAACAGCAGCACCAACACTGCCAGCATCGATTGCACGCCGAAAGCAACCTGATCTATCATTGACTCCATTGCTTCTCCCTCGGTAGCTCTATTATACCTCGCCCCCGTGTGCCGGCCTCCGCGGGAAATCTCCAAAGCTGGCGAAATCAAATCAAGACATCAACGAGGAGTCGCTCGATGAAACGCAGACACTTTCTGAAGAACGCCGGGCTGGCCTCGGCCGCGCCGTTGGCCGCTGCCCCCATGCAGGCCCCGGCGCCGATGGGTGATAAACCGGCCATCAAGATCACCGACATCAAGACGTTCCTGGTCTGGAGCGGGGGCCGTAACTGGGTCTACGTCAAGGTGCTGACCGATCAGGGCATCCATGGGATCGGCGAGGCGTATTCCTGCGGTCCCGATGAGGCGACGGTCAAGGTCATCGAAGACTACAAGCTCTGGCTGGTCGGCCAGGACCCGCGCAACATTCAGTTCCTGTGGGACCTGATGTACAACACGACGCGCTTCCCGGGCGGCTCGGTCTCCGGGGCCGCCATGAGCGGCATCGAGCACGCCCTGTGGGACATCGCCGGCAAGGCGGCCGGCCTGCCCTGCTGGGCGCTCCTCGGTGGACGTGTGCGGCAGAAGGTGCGCGTCTATCAAAGTATCGGCGGAGGCAGCCCGACCGAAGCCGCCGAGAACGCCAAGCAACTCATCGAAACGTACGGATACACGGCCGTGAAGATGTCACCGCACAATCGCGGCGACAACCAGATGCCGTACAACATGGTCACCCGCATCGCCGGTCAGCGTGTCGGCGCCGTGCGCGAGGCGGTGGGGCCGGACGTCGACATTGGGGTCGACATCCACGCCCGCTACTTCGAGGTGCAGCGGGCCATCCGCGTCGCGCGGGAAATCGAGCCCTATTATCCCTTCTGGCTCGAGGAGCCCATCCGGCCCGAAAACTTCGATGCCATGAAGAAGCTCGCCGACCACGTGAACATCCCGCTCGCGAGCGGCGAGTGCAACTACACCAAGTACGAGTTCCGCGATCTGATCAACATCCAGGCGCTCGACATCATCCAGCCGGACATCTGCGTTTGCGGCGGCATGCTGGAGATGAAGAAAATCGCCGCGATGGCCGAGGCACAGTACATGGTGGTCGCGCCGCACAACCCGATGAGCCCGCTGGCGGCGGCGGTCAACGTCCACTTCGCCGCCTCTACCCCGAACTTCCTCATCCTCGAATACCGGGCCCCGGATCGCGGCGCTTACAAGGACGTGCTCAAAGAGCCCATCATGGTCAAGGACGGCCATGTTGAGATTCCCAACAAGCCCGGCTGGGGTGTTGAGCTAAACGAAGAGGCCTTCCCGAGCATGCCGCCGCGGCCGTGGAAGCGCGGCACGGGTTATCGGGCCGATGGGTCGGTGGCGTTTATCTAGCGGAAGCGGCGCTTCCCGCACAGAGGGGGGGCACGGCTCCGCCTTGCCGAGTTCCCGACTCACAGGCCTGAAAATCGAAGAATCGGCCATTGACCTTCGACGGAGTAAACCAGAGGCCTACGTCACGGACGTTCCCGCGTGCCGGTTCGATGTCGAGAATCTCATGAAAGGGAGAGCGGTCGCTCTAATCAACGTTTTCCCCGCCCACGATTCCTCGGTTTGCCGTCAATGACGGTGACGCCGTCTTGTCCCCGGATCATTGTGCCGTCGAACGTACGGGCCTCGAGCACGGCGATCGTTGAGCCTACCTGAAGCGTCGTTTCGTTCACGATCAGACAAACTAGGTCATCCAGATGATCTCGGGGCTTCGAGACATCTCTCATTTGACACAGCGACCGGTTACCACGGCCGACCATTCGCACGCTGGCGCCGGCTAGCATGATCGTCTCCGGATCAACCGTTGCGGCGTCGAAACCCGGCTCACTCAAAACGGCCACCGGGATCGTCGCGGACGACCGCAGCGAGATCACGTTCCTGGCGCTCCCCGGCTTGATGTCGATCGACACCTCGCGAACCGTTTCGCCGATCATCAGCCGAAGTTGCCCGTAGTCGTCCACGGAGGGGTTCGAGTTCAGCCTGGCCATCAGCGGTAACCCCAAACCCGTCAACAGGTACCGATAGACGTGGTCCGGGTTGAAATCAGGATCGAGTGGTTCGGGAATGAACCAAGTCAGCCCTCCGTCGAGGCTGATGTTGAACACGCCGTGGGGGCCGAACGGCGGCTCGAATTCCGAGATACCGCCCGGGCATAGGGAAGGAGAGGTCACCGGCCAGGCGAAGATGAACCTAGCGTCCAGACCCACCCGGCCGTTGAAGACGGGCAGCTCGGAGGGGAACTGCGGACTGTCTTCAGCTTCTCCCGCGCACGGAACCGGCTCCCAATCGGGTGCCGGCCAAGCACTGAACGTGCCGTCGACCTTGAGGATGTAGTCGACCCTTACCGCCAGAGGCTCTTCACTTTGGACAATGGATGGTCCGGATGGCGAGAAGCTGTCCAGGAACAGCGATTCGATCACCGGTCCCTGAATGACGCCGCCTTGGGCGGCGGCCGATACGCCGAGCAGGATCAACAATGCTGCGCGCGCGATCCGCAATGATGGACGGAAGGATCTCAACTCGTGAGGCAGACGCCGGGGTGTCGCCATGATTTCACCTTTCGTTCTATTGATCGATAGTTTCGTCTGACGTGCGCGGCTCGATTCGGTCCGAGCGGCGCAGGACGAGTATCAGGCAGGTATACCCTCACGCACAATAGAGCCAACCTCGCACTACCCTAGTACTAACGATCTATGACCTTGTCATGCCCCGCGCGTTTGTCGCGTCGTGCCCGCAGGGTGGTTCTTGTAACACCGGAACCGGCTTGAAGTCTGGAGCGCGATCCCACCCGGTTGACTCCGGCGGCCCGTTCATGTTTCCATTGCCAAGCAGCGGCGGAGCACAACGCTCCGCCGGAAAGGAGCTTTTCATGGATCGACGGCAGTTCATCTCCACAGCGGGCGCAGCAGCGGGGGCGACCGCCTTATCCTCTTGCGCCCCACAGTCCGAAACCGGCGGCGAATCGAAGCCCGAGCGCAAGCCCATCAAGATGCACGTCGGCACCCAGCGTGGGCCGACCAGCCCCGAAATGCTGCAGTACATCAAGCGGCACGGGGTGGACCACATCTGCGGCTACCCGCCACGTCCGCCGGAAGACCGCGGCTACTGGACGTACGAGGACGTCGCCAAGACCCGCGAGATGTGCGAGCAAAACGGCATCAGCCTCGACGTCGTGCAGTTGCCGTTTCTCAGTTCGAGCCACATCGACCGTGAAAAGCGAGGCGCCATCATGATGGGCCAGTCGCCCGAGCGCGACCGCGACATCGAGCATATCCAGAAGATGATCGTGAACTGCCAGAAGGCCGGCGTGCCGTGCGTCAAGTACAACATGAGCCTGCTGGGCGTGCTACGCACCGAGCGGACGCCGGGCCGCGGAGGCTCGACCTATAGCACTTGGCGCTTAGCGGAGGCCAAGCCCGACCCGCCCATCACGCGCGCGGGCCAGGTCAACGAGGAAGAAGCCTTTGAGCGCATCACCTACTTTCTTGACCGCGTGATCCCGACTTGCAACGAGTACAAGATGCGCTTCGCCTGCCATCCGCACGACCCGGGAGTGCCGCCGGATGGCTATCAGGGGATCTCCCGTGTATTGGGCACGCCGGAGGGCCTGAAACGGTTCGTCTCGATTAACGAGAGCCCCTATCACGGCTTCAACCTCTGTCTCGGGACGACGGCCGAGATGCTCCGCGACCCCAAAACCGAGATCCACGATGTGATCCGCGACCTGGGCGGCCGCAAGAAGATATTCAACATCCACTTCCGCAACATTCGGGGCGGGCGCGATGACTTCCAGGAGGTCTACCCGGATGAAGGCGACATGAACATGGTCCACGTGGCCCAGTCACTGCAGGAGGTCGAGTACCCCTACATGCTGATGCCCGACCACGTACCGAGTCATCCCGAGGATCCTGGCGGACGCCAGGGGTTCGCGTTTTCCTACGGCTACATCAAGGGGATTTTGCAAGCCCTCGAAACGGCGGCGTAGAGAAGGCCGTGTTTCGTGTTTCGAGAAGCGTGTGACGGGTTGGTGCGCCGGCCCGTCACCACACCGAGGTCCGAGTCCACTCCAATCAGGAAGCAATATGAAATTGAAGTTCTACGAAAAACGAACCTGCACCACTTGCCGCAAGGCGAAGGCCTTCCTCGTCGATCGGGGTGCTGACCTCGATACCGTCGACCTCAACAAGGGACTCACGGTCGACCAACTCGAAAAGATTATCGGCAAGCGCGACTACCGCAAGTTCCTCAACACCCGCAACGAGCTGTATCGCGAAATGAAGATGAAAGACAATCCTCCACCCCGCGCCAAGGCCCTCCGCCTGATGTCGGAAAACCCCAACCTCATCCGCCGTCCGATCGTCCGCAAGGGCGCCAAGATCACCCTGGGTTTCGACGAGGAGGCTCTCAGCGATCTACTGTAGGCGCTGTAGGCGGTGCCGTCTCAGAGGCCGTGAAAAATCGGCGCCCGCAGTCCCCGGCACACTGCAAGCGCACCAGCGGCGACAACAGAAGCCGCGGATGTAAATCCGCGGCTCTGTTTGTGGTGAGGGGCACGGTTGCGGCGGGCCGTGCACCAAGCGATTCGTCAGAATCCGTACCGTGTGGATTTGGGTCTATGGCTCCCGTCGCCCGGTTTCACGGTAAACTCGCTACTGGAGGCCGAAAATGTCCCTTCGCCCGGTCAAGCAACTCGTTCATGCCAAGCCTACCCTCGAAGGCGCGGGTGTGCACTTGCGCCGGGCGTTTGGGTTCGGCAATACGTCTGACTTCGACCCTTTCCTCCTTCTGGATGATTTCCGCAACGACGTGCCGGAGAATTATCGAGCCGGCTTCCCTTGGCACCCTCACCGGGGAATCGAGACGATCACGTATGTTCTGGCGGGCCACGTGGAGCACGGCGATAGCTTAGGGAACAGCGGCGCGATTGCCGCGGGCGATGTCCAGTGGATGACGGCTGGCAGCGGGATTGTCCACCAGGAGATGCCCAAAGGGGACGAAGCGGGCCGCATGCATGGTTTTCAACTCTGGGCGAACCTGCCGTCGTCACTCAAGATGACGACGCCCCGTTACCAGGATGTGACGGCGGCCGATATCCCCGTAGTGACGGATGACGACGGCACCCAGGTCCGGATCGTCTGTGGGAGCTTCTGGGGCAAGTCCGGACCCGTGGACGGGATCGCGGCTGACCCTACGTATCTCGATGTGTCGATTCCTCCAGGCAGGAGCAAGACCCTGCCGGTCGAGACGACTCGCCATGCCTTCGCCTACGTGTTCGCGGGAGCCGGCCGGTTCGGCAACGCCTCGGATCCGTTGGCGGTGCGAACCGAGGAGGTGGGCGGGGCCGAGGAGGTGGCACCCACGGAGGTGGACAACCGCTCGTTGGTGCTCTTTGACCGCGGCGACGAACTCTGGGTGCAGGCGGGCGAGGAAGGGATGCGGTTCCTGCTGGTCTCGGGAAAACCACTGGAGGAGCCGGTGGCATGGCGCGGGCCGATTGTGATGAACACCCAGGAGCAACTGCGCCAAGCGTTCCAAGAGCTTGAACAGGGAACGTTTCTGAACCGGGCCCCAGGGTGAGGTGTGGTTCGCCAAAACTTCATAGCCGATAGAAAGAAGACCGGGCTCGTATACGATCCGGTCTTTTGAGGTGTCGTCGGGCTGGGCGTTCCCGGCAATCTAGCCAGGAGTACCGACACGGCAGGTCTGAGGATCCGCGCCACAGCGGGTCACGTCCCTCCCTCGATGGCCTTGCGCAGGCCCTCGCCGTGGTCTTTGAGCCAGTGGTAGAGGATCATGATGTCGGTCGAGATGCAGAAGTGTTTCACGCCCAGGTCGAGGTAGTATTTGGCCTGGTCGACGGACTCGATCTCGGCGCGCGGGGCGATGCCCGCCTTCAACGATGATTCGATCAGACGGCGCTCGATCGCCTTTTGCGCGGGAGTGAAAAACTCGCCGGCACGGCCGATGCTCATGGCGTAATCGGCCGGCCCCCACTGCACCATGTCGATGCCCTTGACGGCCAGCACTTCGTCGAGGTTCGCGACCGCGCCCTTCTTCTCGATCATCACCGCGACGACGATGTCGCGCAGTTGCTGGACGTAGGCGGGCGTGCCGCCGTAGAGCATGTAGGTGGCCCGGCGCGTCCCCACGCCGTGGACGCCGCCGTCTTCGGGCGTCTCGGGGCGCACCGTACGCACGCATTCCTCGAAGTCTTCGACCGTGCGGCAGTCGGCGAACAGCACGCTCTGGAAGCCGGCCCCGATGGCCCGCTGGGCGAGGAAGCGCCGCGGCTGCTGGTCGACCTTGATCATCGACGAGAGGTTGTACAACTCGGCGGCGCGGCAGATGTTTTCGAGCGCGTAAAGGTCGAACGGCGCGTACTCGGAGACGAATTCGATGTAGTCGAACATGCCGGTGTGTCCGACGGCCTCGGTCACCGACGGCCAACTGCTGTGGATGTGTGTGCCGATGGTGGGCTTGCCGGCGTTGAGCAGTTCGCGGAGCTTGTTGGGTCGCATAGCGGGGTCCTTTGGCGGTGATTCTGTGTAGGGTAGCAGTCGCGGCAGTGGCGGGGACAAGAAGAAGCGTCGACCCGGAGGTCGACGCTGCAGGCCGGAGGCCCCCGCCACGCCCCCTGCCGGCACCGGTGGCTAGGTATTCACGGTTAGTTCTCCGCGGTCAACGCAGACAGCGGTGGACGCGGTTTCGGGCCGATGGGAAGGCGGCTGGCGAGCATTCCCGTAAGACCGCCGACGACCAGCGAGGTTGGCATGATCCAGAGAAACGTCGGTCCCGGCTCGCCGGTGAACAGCTCCCAGAACGCGATCACCACCGCGTCGATGATGCTCGCGATCACGCCCACCCACGCGCCGAACGTCGTCGCCCAGGGGACGAACATCGCGAAGAAGAACAGCACGAACAGCGGCGACACCAGCAGGTTCACGACACGGTTGATGACTTCCAGCAAGTTCCCCGGCACGATGCTGACGAAGAACGTCAGGCCCAAAACCACGACGCCGACCAACACCGAGATGTACTTGGCGAGCCGCACATGGTCGGTCTCTGCCATCTTCTGCTTGCGAAAGCGGTCGATGAAGTCGACGGTGATCACCGAGCACGAAGAGTTCACGCCCGACGACAAGCTCGACATGGCGGTCGCAAGCAGCCCGGCGACGACCAGACCACTGATGCCGATTGGCAAGCCGAACACGATGAATTGCGGGAAGAGTTGGTCGGCGTTGGCGTAGATCGTCTGTCCGTCGGGCACGCGGTGTGGATTGGCTTGGAAGTAGGCGAAGAGCGAGAGGCCCATCAGCGCGATGAAGATCATCACCGTGCCGTCGGTGGCGATCTGCGTAATGACGGCGCGCCGCGCGCCGCGCACGTCGTGTGTCGACAGATAACGCTGGATGGCCATCTGGTCGGAGCCGGCCGTGCAGATGTGCCACACGAACGTCGCCAGGAAGGCGAAACCGACCGTCACTCGCGCGTCGGTCTCGAAGCCAAACTTCGGCTCCTGCCACGATGCCGGCCACGTGGTCGGCCACCAGCCATCGACGCCCCCCATGATGACGGTGATCGTCCCCAACGTGAGCAGCGCCCCTCCGACGAGGATGAACGTTTGTACCACGTCCGTAAACACGACCGCCCGCAGGCCGCCCATCGAGGTGTAGGCCAGCGTCACTGAGGTGAGAACAACGCAGATCCACGGGTACAAGCTTTCGTCCAGCCCCAACACCGGCAGCAGGATCTTACTCGACGTCGCATAGATGATCGCCGCCATCCAGAACAGCCGGATGGTGAGGAAGATGAGCGAGCCCATCATCCGGATGCTTGTACCCAGCCGCGCTTGCAGGATTTCGTAGGCGCTCGTGACCCGGAGCCGCATGATGCGAGGAATCAGCACCCATCCCACCACCATCACAACGAACGGGGAGGCAATGATCCCGGCGACAATCATCGGCCCGTGCTTGATGATCTCGCCCGGCAGCGCGACGTAGCTCAGAGTGCTGAGCAGGGTGGCGAACAGCGAGAGGCCGACCGCCCAGGGGCGCATGTTGCGGCCACCGAGAAGGTAATCTTCGGTGGTCTTGACGCGGCGCGAGTAGTACCAACCCACCGTCAGCATGCCGGCGACGTAGAGAACGATGGCGGCCCAGTCGAGCCCCGTCATCTGGTGGGGGACGCGGCGGCCGATGCGCAGGATGGCGTTGGCCGCCGCCGCGCGGACACTGGGCTCGGAGTCGTCGAGCAGATCTTCGAGGATCGGCAGATCGCCGTCCTCGCCCCGGCGCGCGAGGGCCGCGGCGAGTTGGTAGCGCTGACGCTGATTGACGCGGGGGCCGTTCTTGACGAAGGCCGCCCTCCAATGGTCGCGGCGGTCCTCGGGTGCGTGCACGAAAGCGGCGCTCGTCAGGTAGGCGCCGGCTAGGGTGTTGGGGGGTTCGTTGCCGGCGGCCTGGTCGAGCTTCGCCCAGGTTTCGGGCGAGATTTCCGCGAGCTCGAAGACGACGTAGGCTGCCTGGGCTCGCACGACGGGCTCGGGGGCGCTGAGTAGATCCGCCAGAGTAGCCTCGGCGTCGATGTCGCCGTGGGCGGCACGGACCCAGTCGACATAGACCGCCAGGGGCCCGCGGTGCGCCGGCGCCTCGGGATTGGCGGTTTGAAGCGACGCCGGGAATTCGTCCAGCTTGGCGAGCGTCTCGAGAGCGTGCAGGCGGTCGGGCGCGTTGGGGTCGTCGAAGACCTGCTCGATCTTCTCGACCCACGTGCGGCGGTGTTGGGGGCGATTCAAGGCTCGCGCCAGAACACCCCAGCGGTCGATGCGAGATTGCGGTTGGTCGTCCGGTACGCCCGCAACGGCGTCACGGACGCCTTGCGGGTAGTCGAGCGCCAGCAGAAAGTGCGCGGCCTCGATGCGCGCGGAGCGGCTTTCGAGCGCTTGGCGAAGCACTGCCACCGCGCGCTCGCGCAACTCGGGAGAGACGGCGGAGATCTCAGGCGGATCGACAGCCGCGCCGGCTGGAGCCGCGGCGGCCAGCAACACGGAGGCAACAAAGCACAAGAGCGGGTGCAAGCGGGTCATGCGGGCAAGGGGGCCTCCGAGCGCGACCTAGAATGATAGCGCGACGAATGATGGCGTGCGGGGAAGCGGCTAGCAACCCGCGACGAAACGAGTACGGTACTGATCGAAATGTAGGGGCACGGCATGCCGTGCCCGGCTGCTCGGATTGCCGCAACAGATAGCGGTGCGAACTGTGGGTTAGGAATTATTCTTGCGTTCAATCGCCGGGACTGGGAGCCGGGGTTGGAGGTAGGGTGCGCGACAAGAAAGTGATGATTTGCGGGCCCCCCTTTTTTGCGTGCTAATCCTTACGTAGTGATACGTTAGGAAAGGAGGCGTACTATGCCCGAATCTCTCGTCGCGCTCGAACGTCAACGAAAGGCCATCCTCGCTCGGATTCTCGATCTAGGAGACTTCCGCAGCGGATCCATCAGCGCTGTCAGCGGCCGCTGCGGCAAACCGTCCTGCCGCTGCCATCAGCCCGGCCAGCCCGCTCATGGCCCGAACTACCGCCTGACCAGGAAGGTCAACGGCAAGACCGTGAGTGAGACCTTTTCCTCGCCCGCCCAGCGGCGCAAAGCGCAACGCGAAGTTGAGGCTTTTCACCGCTTCCGGGAGCTGAGCCGACAACTGCTCGAAGTCAACGAACAGATCTGCCGCTTGCGCCCCGTCGCCGAGGACGCCGAGCTGAGTCCGCAGGAAAAAAAACGACCGAGGCGATCCAGCAAGAAGTCGCCGTAGAAGTAGGGAGGCTGCTACGGGTCGTCTTGTGTGAGAGGCGCAAGCGCGGGTCGCTCGACCTCGAAGCCGTCGAACAGGCGACGCGCGACGCGCTGCATCAAGCCGGCGCTGTCTTGCTCGAGACGCTGTTGAACGAAGACGCGGCCGGCGAATCGCAGCAGCCCTGCGCCTGCGGCTCGCCAGCGCGCTACGCCGGTCGGCGGCCGAAGAAGCTCGTCACGATGCTGGGCGAGGTCGTCGTCGAACGGCCGTACTATCACTGCAGCCACTGCGGCAAAGGCTTCGCGCCGCACGACCAAGAGCTGGCCGTCAAAGCGACGCAGTATTCGCCAGGCGTGCGCCGCATGACGGCGCTGGTCGGCTCCGAGACGTCGTTCGATCGCGGTCGCGCGTTGCTCGACGAGTTGGCCGGAGTGCGGCTGACCGCCAAGGCTGTCGAGCGCGAAGCCGAGGCGATCGGCGAAGATGTCGCCAGCGAAGAACAAGCCGCGATCGCGCGCGCCGTACCGCTGGAGCTTCCTGCGATGTCAGGACCTGAAACTCCGATTCTCTACATCGAGATGGACGGCACGGGCGTACCGGTCACCGCCGCCGAGACGGCCGGCCGCAAGGGTAAGGACGGCGGCCCGGCCGGCACGCGCGAGGTCAAGCTCGGCTGTGTGTTCACGCAAACAAGCTGCGACGAACAAGGCCGTCCCGTGCGCGACGAAGACTCGACCAGCTACACCGGCGCGATCGAGGACGCCGCCGCCTTCGGACGCCGCATTTACAGCGAGGCTTGGCGACGGGGTTGGAGTCGGGCGCGCAAGAAGGTCGTGCTTGGCGACGGTGCGGGCTGGATCTGGAATCTTTCGCACGAATACTTTCCCGGCGCGATCGAGATCGTCGACTTGTATCACGCTCGCGAACATCTGTGGGAGCTGGCGTCGAAGCTGTTTCCCCAACAACAAAAGCGCCTCCGCGGTTGGGCGCGGCGCATGCAGAAAAAGCTCGACGCGGGGCGCATCGAGCAACTCGTCACTGCGCTGCGCGAGATCGAAACCGACGACCCGGAGTTGGCGCATCCGCTGGCGCTGGAGGCGGACTACTTCCAGCGCCATGCGGAGCGCATGCGTTACGGCGAGTTTCACCGGCAGGGCTTGTTTGTGGGCTCAGGCGTGATCGAGGCGGGTTGCCGCACCGTCATTGCGAGTCGGTTGAAGCGCTCGGGCATGTTCTGGAGCGTGCGCGGCGCGAACGCTATCACGGCTTTGCGTTGCGCACGGCTCAGCAACCGCTTCGACGACTACTGGGAGAATCGCGCTCGCGCGGCCTGAGCCTCACAAATTTGTCGCACACCCTTGGAGGTATCAGGTTGCGCCGTTGGAGAGGCCACTCTCTACCCGAGCGATGCTTGAAGACCCAACGCTGGTTCGGCTCCAGAGGCCTCCGAGGCGCCTGAGGGTTCGTGCCGGACCGCTCCCTCACGGTCACGGCTCGGTTTTCGGGGCTCGTGGTATCGCTGTCTAAGGCGCGCGAAGCGGCGGCGTGGCGGCTACACCTTCCACTGGAAGATCACGCCGAGCATGTTCTTCTCGCGGCGGTAGATCATCTCGTACGCCTCGACGAGATCGGTGTAGGGCATCCGATGCGTGACCAGGCGCTTCGGTTCGAGACGGCCATCCTTCATCAATGACAGGACGTGCGCGCAGGCCCGTTCGTCGGCGAAACGCTCATCGGGCGTCGGGTAGAGGTAAGCGCTTTCGCGGCACACGGCGATCAGCGAGATGCCCTTGATGTAGAACATCTCCATCGCCATCGGATTGAAGTCAAGCGGGTTCTCACCGCGGCCGGTCAGGGCGACGATCGAAACGCGTCCGTTGGGACGTACGACTTCGAGAGCCGTGCGATAGGCGGGCCAGGGGTTGGCCGCGAGGATCACGAGGTCAATGCCAACGCCGCAGGTGAACTCGTCGAGCTTGGCTGCGAGTTCGGGGTCGTTTGATTGGAACGCTGCATGCGCCCCCATGCGTTTCGCCATCTCGAGGCGCACGGGGCTATTACCCAGCGCGGCAACGCGTCCGCCGAACAGCGGTCCCAGCGCCACCGCCCCGAGGCCTAACACGCCCAGGCCGACGACCGCCACGTTCTCACCAGGGGTAAAGTGCGCCTTGCGGTAACACTTCGAGCTAAGCGCGTAGAGGTGCGCGTAGACTGCGTCTTCGGGATCGACGCCCGTGGGCACCTTAACGATGCACTCCGACTCGCTCGCGACGTATTCGGACTGATGAGGGTAACGAGAGGCCACGCGGTCGCCGACCTCAAAGCGCGTGACCCCCGAACCGGCGCCGCGCACGACGCCGAAGTTGCTGTCGCCGACCCAGCGGGGGAAGTCCGGCGCGCCGGGCACCTGCTCGGCGCCTTCGTAGTTGCCACGGTCGGTGCCGATTTTCAAAGCGGAGATCTGCGTCTCGACCCAGATCTGATCAGGCGCGAGGTTGGCTGTGTCGAGTGGCTGGTCTTCGATCCGCAGGTCGCGCGGGCCGCGGAGAATCGCGATCTTCACGGGTAGGCCAAGCTCCCTGGGTTCCGGACTCGAATCTGGAACAGCGTCTTGCCTGCGGTCACGTAGAGCGTTCTCCGGTCGTCGCCGCCGAAGGTGCAGTTGGTGACGGCATCTTCCGGGATCGCGATGCGTCCGAGCAACATTCCGGCCGGACTGATCACGTAGACGCCGGCGCGATTCTCCGGCGGATTGGCGTTGTTGCCCGCCGCGCCGTAGATGTTGCCCTCGATGTCGATCGCCATGCCGTCGATGCCGCGGCCTTCGCCGAAGCTGTAGTGCTCGCGGGCGTTGGCGAGGGTCCCGTTCTCAGCAACGTCGAACTTGACGACGCGGGCGTGGCGCGGAGGGCCGGGCTGCGTGTCGGCGACATAGAGCGTCTTGCCGTCAGGCGACAGACCGATGCCGTTGGGTTTCGTGATGTCCGGCCGGCTCGCGACGCGCTGCAGGCTGCCGTCGATGTCGATCATGTAGACGTCTTCGGTCTCGAGTTCACGGCCGTCTTGGGTGCCATAGCGCGGGTCGGTGAAGTAGATGCGGCCCTGTTGGTCGACCGTCAAGTCGTTGGGGCTGTTAAGCCTCTTGCCTTCGAAGCTGTCGGTGAGCACTTCGACTTTGCCTGTTGCCACGTCCGTGCGGGTGACTTGGCGTCCGCCGCCGATGTCGGCGCCCTCGCAGGCGATGAGCCGGTCCAGCGCGTCGAAGGCCAGCCCGTTGGCGCGGCCGCTGGGGTTGCGAAACTCACTCCAAGTCCCGTCGGGACTGTACTTGAGGATGCGGTTGCCGCGGATCTCGCTGAAGTAGACGTTCCCCTCGGCATCGGCCGCCGGGCCCTCGGTGAAGGCGATCGACGTTGCGGTCGAAAGACTCGCATCGGGTTCCAGGAGCGCGATCGGCTCCGGTACCGTTGCCTCCGACCCGCAGCCGAGGAGCGCCATCAGGAAAACAACCGACAACAGACAGTGGAACCTTCTTGGCACGAGCGAACTCCCGTATTCTGCTCTGAGCCGGCAAACCCTTCGAAGGTGCGCTCCGACCGCAAGCAATCCATGGATTATACTATCGCCCACCTAGGGCTTTGTCGCTGGGCGCATAGAAGCACACACCTTGACGGACGCAGCAGGCTACATTCTCGTCGGCGGCAAGAGTTCGCGCCTGGGCCGCGACAAGGCCCTTGTCGAGGTGGGCGGAACGCCGCTAGTGCTGCGGGTGGCCGAGGCTGTGCAATCCGCCGTCGACGAGGTGACGCTGGTCGGCGCGCCCGAGAAGTACGGCCACCTCGGCTTGCGCGTCGTCCCCGACCACGTCACCGGCTTCGGCCCCTTGGCGGGCATTTTGGCGGCGCTCGAGGACACTTCGCGGCCTTGGAACCTCGTCGCCGCCTGCGACATGCCAAACCTTACGCCCGATTTTCTGAGGTTCCTGCTGCGGCGGGCGGCTGAGGAGCAAGCTGAGATCCTGGCGCCCACGGACGCGACCGGACGGCCCGAGCCGCTGTGCGCCGTCTATGCCTCCTCGTGCCGTGAGGCGATCCGGCGCGCCGTCGAAGCGGACCGGCACAAGGTCACCGACGCCTTTGAGGGCTTGCGTGTGGTCGAGTTGGCCCCCGCCGACTACCAACAATACGAGCAACCGGGCGGCCTTTTCGCAAATCTCAACACCGAGCAAGATCTGACGCGCGCGAAACAGGGTCCGGAGCAGGGCTAGTCGTCTGAACGGGGCAACGACGTGCCAAAAGTGTCAAGTTTTGGAAGAGGTGCCCGCGCCGGATGTGGCGTAAGACTCCAGCCTTGCCGAGTCTCGATTCTTCGGGACTCAGGATGGCACGTGACCGAGCAGCGGCTGTGGATCGAGGATCTGAGAACCGAGGAATCGCTCAGTTAATCTCACACGGGGGCAAGCCTGGAGGAGGCTTACGCCACATGGGCGCCGACTTGTCGGTTGAGCACGGGCGAGCCCGCCCGCTACCATGAGGGTTCTCCCTCGGGCGTCTGCTCTTCCCGGCGCTACCATTCCCTTACGTGCCTGACAAATTCATGACCTCAATCATCCCCCCGCGCCGGTGGATGACGTGGGCACTCGGCCTCGCACTGCTGCTTCGGGTCGCCCTCCCCGCCGCCAACTACCTGGGTCTGACTGACATTCACCACACCGACTCCTACTCCTACGCCAAAGACGCGTATCACATCGTGGACGACGGCATCTGGGATTTCTGGCGGCGGCCGCCGGGCTATCCGCTCTTTCTGATCGTGGCCGGGACGCTGAGGGCCGGAGGGCAGATCAACCTCCATCTCGTGTTGTTCCTACAGGGGCTGCTCGGCCTTGCCACCTGTGGCCTGGTGTTTTGGGGCGCTCGACGCGTGATCGGAGCCTCCGCCGCGCGTTGGGCACTGCTGTTGATCTCGCTCGATTTGACGAGTATCGTCTACGGCAACCTGATGATCTCGGAGTGTCTGTTCACGACGCTTCTGACGGCGTCAATGCTGTGCGCCCTGGTGGGGCAGACGCCCAGAGCCACCGCCGGCGCTGCGTTTTTGTTGGCGGCGGCGTGCTATGTGCGCCCGGTCGGCCTGGTGTTGGCTTTCGTGTGGCCGCTGATGCTGTGGCTCGTGTTGCGGGATCGCAAGAAGGCCGCCGTGTTCTTCGTGGTTGTGTGGCTGCTGTTGCTTCCGTGGTTTGTTCGACAAAAAGTGACGTCCGGAGACTTCATGTTCTCCGGCATCACGCATGAGAATCCCCTGCTTCACAACGCGGCGTATGTGTTGGCGGAGATCGAGGGCAAGCCGGTGGCAGCCGTTCAGCAGAGGCTCGCGGAGACCGTGCCGTTTGGCTAATGGCCGTCGAAGGGCTACGAGATTGTTCTCTCCCACCCCTTCGTCTTTCTGTATACCTTGGCCAAGGGTGTTCCCATCACGCTACTCTCGCCCGCTCCCGATGCCTTCCGGGCGATGCTCCCCTCGGCAGTATCGTGGTTCCACATGGGCGGCGCCGTGTTCGCGTGTCTGTTTTGGGTATGGTTGCCGTTCACTGTGATGGCCATGAGGGAGAAAGCGGGGTTGTTCCTGCTGGCTACAGCTCTGTATCTGGTGATCATCCCGGGGCCGCAAGGACGGTCGCGTTTCCGGGTGCCCGCCATGCCGGCGTTGGCGGTCTGCGCGGCGATTGGGTTGAGCCGCATCGAGACGCGCCGCCGAGAGGCGGCACAGCGGGTCGGGTATGCTGACATCTAAGTGCAGACTCGATGACCAAAAGCGCTCAGCCCCGTTCCTTTTTGCGGCATCTGCTCGGGGTCAAGTGGAAGACCGCGGGAGGACGGCGCATTACACCTCCGTTCGTCACGCTCTACGTGACCACGCGGTGTGATGAGAAGTGCATCCACTGCTTCTACTGGGACGAGTTGAACCCGCAGCCGAACCGTGACTTCCGCCTCGACGAGTTCGAGCGTACGCTGAGGTCGATGGGCGAGATCTACAACCTGTTCATCGGGGGCGGCGAGCCGTTTCTGCGGGCGGACCTGGCCGACATCCTGCTGGCGGCCGCGCGGTTGAACGCAGTGGCCAACGTGTACCTGCCCACCAACGGCCAACATACGGCGCGCGTGGTCGAGACACTCGAGAAGACGCTGACCGCCGCGCCGGCGATGCGCTTCCATCTCAACCTCAGCATCGACCACACCGACGAAGAGCGGCATGACTACATTCGCGGCAAGCCGGGGGCCTGGGCGCGAATGAACGAGACCGCCGAGGCCATCCGCCCGTTCCGTAGCCGCTTCCCGAACCTGATCGTCCACACCCTCACCACCGTGATGAAGGAGAACCAGGACGACATCCTCGAGATCTACGACGAGCTGCAGCGGCGCTTTGAGCCCGACGGGGCCTCGTTCAACTACTGCCGTGGACACCCGCTCGACCCGAGCCAGACGGAGTTGAAGCCGGAGACGTATCAAGCACTGGCACGCCGAATGGAAGAGGACTTCCACCAGGGACGGCTCACCAACAGCGGCACGGCGTACGGCGCGGGCAATCACATCCTCGATCAGCAAGTGCGCCGCAGCGTCGAGCGGACGGTGGCTGAGAACCGGCCGCAGTTCTCCTGTGTTTCCGGCCGCCTAGCCTGCGTGATCTACAGCAACGGCGATGTGGTCGAGTGCGAGATCAACAACTCGAAGCTCGGCAATCTGCGGGACGTCGATTACGATTTTCAGCGGCTGTGGTTCAGCAAGCAGGCCGACGAGGTCGCCGCGCGCGCCGCCAACGGCTGCTTCTGCACGCACGAGTGCGGCCACTACGCGTCGACCATTTACAGTGTGCCGTTGGTGACCAAGATCAGCGGGCAGGCGGTGATGGCGGGGAAACGGCGTTGATGCAGTCGTCCCGCTCCTTGTTCGCTCAGGCACGGCCGCGGGTTAAGGTGACTGTCCCCTTCCGGCCCCTTCCGGCCCCTTCCGGCCCCTTCCGGCCTAACGTCCTAGTTGAGCAGCGGCCAAACTGGCATACGAAGCCAGTTTAGTCCGTCGGCCTCGAACGCAATCGGTGTCTACTCTTTCCAATCGATATGCTGTCTGTGTTCCTAACTAGCGCTCTGAGGCTGGCCACGACCTCCAACGTGGCCTCTGCGACTTCGCTCCTTATCTCCGTCGCGTCGATCCCGGCCTCTTCCAACTTTCTGGACAATTCGAGTGATGCCTCCAAGAGTTTGATCTGAGCTGGGTATCCACTTGACTCAGGTGACCCCAAGATGTAGTGTAGGGCCTGGTGGAGGATTACCCGCGCGACCAACTCGAATTCGAGTCTCGCTTTGCGAGCGAGGAGGCTTGCCGCGACTATCTGTTCGCCTTGCGCTGGCCAGAGGGTTTCCGCTGTCCAAGGTGTGGGCATGAGCGCGCTTGGCCGGTGCGCAAAGTGTGGTTCGAATGCGCTCGCTGCGGGCGGCAAACCTCCGTCACCGCCGGCACGATCTTTCAAGACACACGCAAGCCGCTGCGGCTGTGGTTCCGGGCGATGTGGACCATCACCACGCAGAAGAATGGGGCCAGCGCCCTGGGTCTACAGCGCGTTCTGGGACTGGGCAGTTACCAAACCGCCTGGCCTTGGATGCACAAGCTGAGGCGAGCGATGGTGCGCCCGGGGCGGGAGCGATTGACGGGCCTCGTCGAGGTCGATGAGACCTACTGGGGCGCTGAAGAAGAAGTGGTAATCGGCCGGCAGACCGAGCGTAAAGCGTTGATTGCAGTCGCCGCGGAAGAGAGAGGCACCGGGCTGGGGCGCATCCGCATGCAGCGCGTTCAGAACGCCTCGGCGGCCAGTTTGATGCCCTTCGTCGAGGAGTCGGTCGAGCCGGGCAGCGTGGTTGTTACCGACAACTGGTCGGGCTACGATCCGCTCAAGAAGAAGGACTACCAGCGTCGTATCATCTCGATTAACAACCGCCGCGAGCAGACCTCGCAGCTACTGCCGAGGGTGCACTTGGCGATCTCGCTACTCAAGCGCTGGATGCTGGGCACGCATCAGGGGGCGGTCAGCCACGAGCATCTGGACTACTATCTCGACGAGTTCGTGTTCCGCTTCAATCGGCGCAGATCACGCAGTCGGGGCAAGCTCTTCTACCGCCTTGTGCAGCAGGCCATGGCGGTGGAGCCGACGCCGTACCGCTCGATCGTCGCCGATTGGGACGCTAAGACGCTGTGAGCCCAACTACAAGATGTTGGGGTCACCTGAGTCAAGTGGATACCCGGCTGATCTGATTCGGAATCTCTGCGACTTGTCTCTCGCGCGTATGATGGCGATAGAGGTGTCTTATCGCAGCGTCTATCACCTTCGAGCACACAGCGATTATTCGCGACTCACCGAACAGCTTGAGCCATAGACTGCCGACCTCAAGTTGCTGCACCGTTAATGGAAAACGAGATATCGACACGCCGGCAAGTCGGCACACAGCGGTATAGAGTCTCTGCAGAGATCTCAGCCGCTCAATCACGAATTCAACCGTTGCCTCGTCGTCAAAGGCCAACTCTAGAGAGCCCACGTGTTTGGGCGGGGCGTCCAGAGACTCCACAAGTTTAGGAAGCAATTCGAGAATCCGAATCTTCAGCTCCTCAGCATTCTCGTAGTACGCAACAGTATTTGTTCCCGCCTCGAGCCTTTGCCGGAAGTTGAGCAGGCGGTTACGGTCTTCTGCCGATTTACGTGCGAGAGCTAAGCCCCGCTCGAATCTCTCATTGGATGGCAAGAGCACGAGGAGCGGTTTCGAATGCCGCTTGGCAATCTCGTACTCGAGCTCAAGGAAAGTCCCGCCGCCGGGTTCGATGTGCGTCCCGGCTTTCGCCTCAGCCAGGAGGAGAACGCCGTCGGCAGCTGCGATTTCACGCTCAACTAGTTCCCTGAGTGACCGGGCGCCCGCTGAACCCAATCGTTCAATCAGAACGGGAAACTGTCTCGCCTCTATGATGGCGCTCTCGATTGTCTCACGTAGAGCGCCCATAGTTGAAGCGACAAAAATATCTCGCTTTGCAATGTTGACCACAGTCTCACCTACGGGTAAACCATAGTGAAGACATAACGGATGGTGGCTAATCCGCCGGCCCGAGTGGTGACGGGTGACAAGAAGGGCGGTCAGGTTCAGCCACTGTCAGGAACCTCTATATTGCGTCAACCTCACGAAGCCTCTTCAGGAACTGCGCGAACTCCCTCAGCGTCTCAAGGTCGGCTTCTTCCAGTCCATCCGGATCAAAATGCATGACGTCGTTTCTTATGCCTCGAATCCTGTTGAGTCGAGAGATGAATTCGACGCGGTCAATTTCGGCGCGCAGCTTCTTCCATCGTTTCTCGTTCTCAAGCAGCCGAACGTACTCGCCGAAAGTAAGGTCGGCGACTCCGTCGATCTCTCGACCATCCTCGCCTGACGCCCGAGCTTGCTTGAGTTCTGTCACGGTGAATTTACCGTGCAACATTCGACGAATGCCGTTCTCGATTTCACCCACAAGAAGAAACGGCTCGGCGAGCTTACCAAACTGAACGTTAAAATCTGCCGCCGTGATAATTCCACATATGGTCTTGTCGGCCGCTTGGACTAGGACATAGTCGTGTTTTGCGATCGCAGAGATCGCGGAGAATAGCGAGTCCTCCATCGAAATGATTTGCGCCTTCTCCATACACGCTCTAACAACCTTACAGTCCTTCTTTAGCGCTAAGCGGCTGCCGATCGTCTTCCAGCTAATTGCTCCCTTTACATTGCGATCAGTCGTCATGACCGGTAACTGTGAGAAATCATGACTGAGCATGAGAGTGATCGCTTGTTGAAGAGTACTGTCGGGTTTGATCGAGACTGGTCGTACGTTCGCGGACTCCAATCGGCCAAGCCGGGTATCCACTTGACTCAGGTGACCCCAACATCTTGTAGTTGGGCTCACAGCGTCTTAGCGTCCCAATCGGCGACGATCGAGCGGTACGGCGTCGGCTCCACCGCCATGGCCTGCTGCACAAGGCGGTAGAAGAGCTTGCCCCGACTGCGTGATCTGCGCCGATTGAAGCGGAACACGAACTCGTCGAGATAGTAGTCCAGATGCTCGTGGCTGACCGCCCCCTGATGCGTGCCCAGCATCCAGCGCTTGAGTAGCGAGATCGCCAAGTGCACCCTCGGCAGTAGCTGCGAGGCCTGCTCGCGGCGGTTGTTAATCGAGATGATACGACGCTGGTAGTCCTTCTTCTTGAGCGGATCGTAGCCCGACCAGTTGTCGGTAACAACCACGCTGCCCGGCTCGACCGACTCCTCGACGAAGGGCATCAAACTGGCCGCCGAGGCGTTCTGAACGCGCTGCATGCGGATGCGCCCCAGCCCGGTGCCTCTCTCTTCCGCGGCGACTGCAATCAACGCTTTACGCTCGGTCTGCCGGCCGATTACCCCTTCTTCTTCAGCGCCCCAGTAGGTCTCATCGACCTCGACGAGGCCCGTCAATCGCTCCCGCCCCGGGCGCACCATCGCTCGCCTCAGCTTGTGCATCCAAGGCCAGGCGGTTTGGTAACTGCCCAGTCCCAGAACGCGCTGTAGACTCAGGGCGCTGGCCCCATTCTTCTGCGTGGTGATGGTCCACATCGCCCGGAACCACAGCCGCAGCGGCTTGCGTGTGTCTTGAAAGATCGTGCCGGCGGTGACGGAGGTTTGCCGCCCGCAGCGAGCGCATTCGAACCACACTTTGCGCACCGGCCAAGCGCGCTCATGCCCACACCTTGGACAGCGGAAACCCTCTGGCCAGCGCAAGGCGAACAGATAGTCGCGGCAAGCCTCCTCGCTCGCAAAGTGAGACTCGAATTCGAGTTGGTCGCGCGGGTAATCCTCCACCAGGCCCTACACTACATCTTGGGGTCACCTGAGTCAAGTGGATACCCAGCTCGGTGTCGTAGCCCAATAGAAATGTCCCCCTCGGTAGCTCGATAGAAGTGTCCCCTTGTGTTTCTTGTTCGTAGGAGAGATATCGTCGTCGTCGGGGCTGTGGAACTGTGGGAATCGCGTAGCGATTTCCAAGGGGCGGTGGGAAGGGTGGAAAACCATCCACCGCTCCTCGAACCCGGTACTGCTGCCTCGAGAGATTTTCCACGCTTTCCATCCGACCCGGCATTTCCACAGCCCTCTTATGTATTCGCAGCCCGTTTTTTCCGTAACACAGCTCGCCGCCAGGGGTGGTCCGCCGCCGGCTTGCGCCCGCCCCCCGGACGCTGCTGTGGTGCTGGCTTAGTCCGCAGCTGTGGCGTCGGCGTGGCGATCACGTCGTGCTCGATCTCGTGCCCGTCAAACCTCACCTGCAAGCTCTCATCGCGCCACTGTTGGACCGTCACCCGTGCCCCCGCCCCCACGCCCTGGTTGCGTTTCGGCTTCAACTGCAAACAACGATTCTCAAACCGCACCACCCGGTCGTTGCTCACCACCCGTTCGTACTCGCAACAGAACACGCCTCGCAGCTCGGTGCCGCGGGGGAGCGCCTGGTGAAAGTCCGCTGCCGCCGCCGGCTCACAGGCGAAGCGCTCGTTGTGCTCGGCCAAATACTCCTCGTCGAGATAACGGTTCGCCGCCTCGTACTCGACGATCCCGCGCAGCCGCATCTTCTTGATCAGGCGGTCTTGGTGCGTGCCGTGATGGCGCTCCACTCGGCCCTTGGCTTGCGGCGAGGAAGCCGCCATGATCGTAATGCCGAGCTTGGCACACATGCGCCCGAACTGCGTCTCGGGCTTGATGCCTGCCAGCGCTTCCCGCGACGTCGGCTGGCGCTGGTAGACGTTTTTCCAGTCGCAGTACAACGCCTTGGGAACGC
The DNA here is from genome assembly GCA_965261065.1 of Bryobacterales bacterium. Classification (GTDB taxonomy): domain Bacteria; phylum Acidobacteriota; class Terriglobia; order Bryobacterales; family UBA6623; genus JAKZVK01. The sequence continues at coordinate 3,927,254 of OZ253444.1, forward strand.
CGTGTTGACGTACCCAGGCTGCGAGCAGATCGGCCGCGGCCCAGGTCGTTTCCTGGTCCGAGAAACGGCACAGCGCCACACCGGTCGCGTCATCGACGAAGTTCATCAGACAGGCTTTCGGACCGCGTTCTTCCAGCCAGTGGTGGTGCGAACCGTCGAGTTGAATCAGCTCGCCGAAGTGCGCTTTGCGTTGGCGCCGGGTGCGATGCGGTTGGCGCTTGCGACGGCGGCTCCACAGACCCGCGGCGAGCATCCAGCGCCGCAGTGTTTCGCGCGGCACTTCCAGGCCGTGGTCGGCTGCCAGATGTTCCGACGCCAGCGTCGGCCCGAAGCGCTCGTGCCCCTCGCCCGCATAGTTCTCGCGCACCAACTCGAGAACCTGCTGGCGTCGCTTCTGATCGGCTCGGTTCGAAGCACGGCCGACGTTACCGTGCACCAAAGCCTTGGCCCCGCCCGCACGGTAACGCTTCTTCAGACGCTTCGCATGGCGGTAGCTGACCTCCAGCAGCTCGGCGGCTTCGGTCAACTTCAGTTCCCCTCGTTTCACTCGGCTCAGCACTTCGCCGCGCCTCAACTCCTTGGCACTCATCCATGTCCTTCCCACTCTCGGCTCCTCCTTCGGAGCCTCAGAGTAGGGGACATTTCTATTGGGCGTTCAAGGGGACATTATCATTGGGCTTCAACAGTGGATACCCAGCTCGGCCAATTCGGTAGGTGGGGTCGATCTCTGTGAGCTCCGGGCCCGGAGCGTCTCCCTTTTTCTCTGCAAACGCAATCTGACCGTCGATATATGCGTACTCGAAATCTGGAACGGTCTTCAATTTATACTTATCGAGCTTCGACCGGATCCGGCGCACGACGTGCCAGCCCCTGCGTTCGGCTCGAAACCAAAACAGCAAGGAACGGACAGACTCCCTGGGTGGAGCGACTCCCTTCTTGACCTGAGTGCGTATGTGCGCGAGTTTTTCGTCAGCTTCTGACATCATGTTCAGTGGGCATAACTCATGTTTAGGCTCACCTGGATTAGACTCGTCCTGGTCGGCCTGAGAAGAAGTTGCCGACGGCAACCCGGACGTCAATCACGTTGTTTTGGAATGGCTTCCGGCGTCTTCAAGAACTTCCCTCCGCGTATTATGCCGACCAGGCGGTCCGACAGGAAACTGGGACAGCGTCGATTACGGCCAATCAATTGAGCCCAGGATCATTATAGATCTCTTGGTTTCAATCGGCTATGCCCAAACTTCTAGCCCGCGAAGCCGCCGGCGTTCTCGAAAGCGTCGGCGAGCTTGAGCATGCGGGGTTCGGCGAAGTGGTCCGCCAAGATCTGCATGCCGATCGGCAGGCCTTCGCTTGACGCGCCGCAGGGAACGCTGATGCCGGCGATGCCCGCCAGGCTGGCGGTGATGGTGTAGATGTCGGAGAGATACATCTCGAGCGGGTCGGCGGTCTTCTCGCCGATCTTGAAGGCCGGGAACGGCGAGACCGGCGTGATCAGCGCGTCCACTTTCTCGAACGCCTTCTTGAAGTCGGAGGCGATCAGCGAGCGCACCTTTTGGGCCTTGAGGTAATAGGCGTCGTAGTAACCAGAGCTGAGCACATACGTGCCGAGGATGATGCGTCGGGTCACCTCGCGTCCGAAGCCCGCGGCGCGCGTCTTGCGGTACATCTCGCCGAGCGTGTCGGCGTTCTCGGCGCGCTTCGTGTAGCGCACGCCGTCGTAACGCGCCAGGTTTGCGCTGGCTTCCGCGGTGCAGATGAGGTAGTACGAGGCGATGGCGTAGTCGGTGTGCGGCAGACTGACTTCGCTGACCTCGCAGCCGAGCTTCTTGAGCACGTCGAGACCGTGGTCGATGCACGCGCCGACCTCCGCGTCGAGGCCGGAACCGAAGTATTCCTTGGGGACGCCGAGGCGCAGCCCCTTGACGTTGCCGTCGAGTGCCGCGTTGTAGTCGGGCACGTCGACGCCGCCCGAGGTCGAATCGGCCGGGTCGCGCCCGGCGATCACCTGCAGCAACGTGGCGCTGTCTTTGACCGTGCGCGAAAACGGCCCGATACAGTCGAGCGAGCTGGCGAAGGCCGTCAACCCGTAGCGCGAGACGCGTCCGTAGGTGGGCTTGACGCCGACGACACCGCAGAACGACGCCGGCTGGCGGATCGAGCCGCCCGTGTCGGTACCCAGCGAGACCGGCGCGAAACCGCCCGCCACCGCTGCCGCCGAGCCTCCGCTCGATCCGCCCGGCACGCGGTCGGGCGCGGCCGGGTTGTGCACCGGATAGTAGCCCGAGTTCTCATTCGACGAGCCCATGGCGAACTCGTCGCAGTTCGTCTTGCCGAAGATCACACCCCCGGCCTGCTCGAGCCGCGCCACGGCGGTGGCATCGTAATGAGCAACGTAGTTCTCGAGGATGCGCGAGGCGCAGGTCGTCCGCAGGCCCTTGGTGGTGATGACGTCCTTGACGGCGACGGGCACGCCCGCCAGCGGCCCGAGCGGCTTGCCGGCGGCGAGGTCGCCGTCGACCCGCTCAGCGGCAGCCAGCGCGCGCGCCGGCGCGAAGTGGAGAAACGCGCCATAGGTGTCGTTCTCGGCCCGCGAGACGCGCAACGCTTCCTCGGCCAACTCCTTGGCGCTGAAGCGGCGCTCGCGAAGCCCGTCGTGGATCTTCTCGATGGTGAGCTGTTTATAGTCCATCGTGGGTGGGGTCTAGGGGCGATCTAGTGACAACGAAACCTTCATGGCAAACGAGCAGTCGGGCGGGCACAGGGGCCCGCCCCTACAATCTCATGGCCCCTCCGGCGCGGAACCCCCGACGAACAGCCTCGGCTGGCTTCCGGTTTCGACGTTGCTCGCAACTCTCATAGGCCGACCACCGCCGCCTGCAAATATGTAGAAACTCTAGGGCACGGCATGCTGTCAAGTACCCAAACATCGTTTCCAGGTGTTCACAAGACATCGTTTCCACCCTCCGTTCCAGGTGATGGGGGCGGCGAGGGCCGATTGGGCTTCGGGTTGGCGGTGGAGGCGCCGCCGCGGGAGCCCGTAGGGCGACCAAGGCCGGCGCCTCCACCGCCTGACCCCGCCGGGCGTACCAGCGGGTGCGTCTGCTGCGCACCCAGCTCCAACTCGCGTACATACATGTGCCGAAAGCGCACCGCGATCGTATCCAGCGGCAACCGCTCCAGCCCCACCCACTCTCCCGCCAACGCCTCGCTCACAAACCAATGACGGCCCCCCTCCCACAGACAGCCCGCCTCGTTCAGCCGCTGGGCCTCCATCCCCGCCGCATACTCCCACGCCGGCGGTTGCGGCTGATACGCCCTTTCGCTGCGCCGCCATCGGCTGGCCGGCGTCTCCATCTGAAGCGCTTCGTGCGGACGCCCTTCGTTGTACTCGCGCCGGAAGTGCGCCAGCCACTCGGCCCAATCCTTCACCGGCGACGGTCCGCCTCGATGCCGCACCGCCGCCTCGATCGCGCCGTGAAAACGCTCCACCTTGCCCTGCGTTTGCGGATGCCGCGGCCGCCCGTACAGCAACCGAATCCCCTGCTTGATCAACCACACCGACAGCGCCGTCAACCCGTGTGCGCTGTGGGCGGAAAACCACTGTGTGCCGCGGTCCATCAGCATCGCCTCCGGCAAACCCGCTTGCTCGAACGTTTGTTGCAGACAGGCCTGGATCGGCTCGCGGCGCAGCACCCGCAGCGCGTGCAACCCGACCGCATAGCGGCTGTGGTCATCGAGAATCGACAGCGGCTGACAAATCCCGTCGAGGCTCTTGAGAGGCCCCTTGCCGTCCATCTGCCACAGATCGTTGGGCCGTGGGCGCTCGAAGCGCTGCAAGGCCGGCCGCGGGGCGTGCACGTTCACCAGCCCGTGGCGCTTGAGGATGCGATGCACCGTCGTCGCCGGATAGCGCACGCCGCTTTCTTGCAACAGCCGCTGGAGCTTGCGCGCGCCCCAGCCGTAGCGTCGGCGCAGCTCGAGCACTTGCCGTTCCCGCTCCGGGGCGCTGCGGCGCGGCGAGGAATGCGGGCGGCGGCTCAACTCACCCAGCTGAGCGAGCGTGCCGCAGGCGAGGTAGCGATCCCGCCACTTGCGACCGGTCGGGCGCGAGATGCCAAACTCGCGGCACAACTCACTGAGCGACTCGGCGCCGCTGGCGGCGCGCACGACGAATTGCATTCTAGATTCTTTCATTTCCAGTTTCCGAAAGGGCATCGGGAGGACTCCTTCGTCCGACCTTAGCCCACGGCTGGGTGGAAACCATGTCTTGTGTACAACTGGAAACGATGTCATGGAACTGAACAGCATGCCGTGCCCCTACATTACAAACCGAAACGTCATGGTATTTACAGAAGACACTACTAGCGCTCGATCACCTTGGGGACTTTGAAGTGTCCCGCGCCGGACTCGGGCGCGCAGTCGAGGGCCTCTTCCTGTTCGAGCGACGGCCGCGTTTCGTCCTCGCGGAAGGTGGCCGTTTCGCTGCCTTCGTAAATCACTTGCGCCATCGGCTCGACGTTCGAGGTGTCGAGTTCGTTGAGCTTCTCGACGTAGGTGAGGATCTCTTCGAGGTCGGCACGATACTTGGCAACCTCGTCGTCGCTCAACTCGAGGTTCGACAAGTCAGCAATGTAGCGGACTTCTTTTTCGGTGATCTTCACAGTTGGCGTATTGTTGCAGGCTGCGCCGGGTTATGACTTCGGGGCTACGTTCCCGGGCCACTGTGTTCCCGGGCCTCGGTGCGCACCGCCGGTGGTCCCTTCGCGGCGGCTTGTGGAACGTGACAGGCTGCTGGCGGTCGCGGCCCGGCCGGGCGGTCGACGTGTCGCTTCAGCACCTACGAAGCGGATCTTCTGCACGGCCTGTTGATTGATGGCGGCGTTCACGCGGCGGATGATCTGCTCCCGCAGACCCCTCAACGTTCGCAACCACGTCGCGTCGCTGACTTCTACTTCCAACGTCCCGCCGCGCAACCTCGCCGGCGTGGACTGCCGCGCGATCTCCTCGCCAACCGCAGACGGCCAGTAGCAGCGGATGAGATCTTCGTCAGCCTTTTCGCCCGCCACGTTCTGCCGGTAGACGAACGGCAACACATTCTTGATGCTGTTCACGGAGGGCCTCAGGGTCGGGAATGCGCTATTCTACCACGCGGTTTAGTGAAGGCCCGAAAGCGTGGCTTGCGCCAGTGGTAGGCGCGGACGTGCGTCCGCGCGCCCGCGGATTTACATCCGCGGCTCTGACGCGTTGGATGGCACGGTTGCGGCGGGCCGGCACTGCTACGCTCAACTGATGGCTCTCGTTCTCGCGTCCGCGTCGCCTCGGCGGAGGGAGATTCTCACCAACGCCGGCATCGAGTTTACCCTGCGGCCCGCTTCCGTGGACGAAAGCCTACGAGATGGCGAATCGGCCGAGGCGCACGTACGGAGGCTGGCCGAAGCCAAGGCGCGGGCCGTTTGGCGGGAGGGCGAGACGGTCCTGGGCGCGGACACGGTTGTGGCCGTCGATGATCACGTCCTCGGCAAGCCCGCCGACGACAACGACGCTACGCGTATGCTCGGTTTGCTCGCGGGCCGCCGGCATCGCGTGCTCACCGGAGTTTGCTTCTACGACGGCGATCGGGCCCACACCGAAGTCGAGGAAACCTCGGTCGAGTTCCTCAAGCTTAGCGCACAGGAAATCGCCGACTACATCGCCACCGGCGAGCCGGCCGACAAGGCGGGCGCCTATGCCATCCAGGGTGGCGCGTCGAAGTTTGTCAGCCGCATCGAGGGTTGCTATTTCAACGTCGTGGGACTGCCCATCGCCCGCGTCTACAGCTTCATTCGTTCCAGCTTGCGGTAGAGCGTCTTGCGTTCGATGTTGAGGATCTGCGCCGCGCGGGTCTTGTTGCCCCCGGTGGCGGCGAGCACCTTGCGGATCTGCTCTTCCTCGGCGTCGGCCAGCGAGCGAACGGCCTTCTTACGGGGCTCCAGGTGATCCAACGCTTCGACGACGGCCGCCGCGTCGATCGTCGTGGCCGAGTTCAGGATGACGAGCCGTTCGAGTAGGTGTTCGAGTTGACGTACGTTACCCGGCCACGAGTACTCGCCGAACGCGCGCACCGCCTCGGGGCTGAGCCGCACGTCGCGTCCGTACTGCTCGCGAAAGCGGCCCAGAAAACGCTCGGCCAAGGGCTCGATGTCGCTGCGGCGCTCGCGCAGCGGCGGCAGCCGGATGTGCACGACGTTCAACCGAAACCACAGGTCCTGCCGGAAGGCGCCCTCTTCGACCAGAGCTTGCAGGTCGCGATTGGTCGCCGCGACCACGCGCGCATCCACCTTGCGGCTCTTCGACGAGCCCAGCGGCCGCACTTCCTTCTCCTGCAAGAAGCGCAGCATCCTCAACTGAAAGTTGCCGTCGACCTCGGCGATCTCGTCGAGAAAGATCGTGCCCCCCTCCGCGGAACCCAGCAGCCCGGCGCGGTCACGTTCGGCGCCGGTGAATGCTCCGCGGATGCTGCCGAACAGCTCGCTTTCCATCAGCGTCGGGGCAATCGAGCCGCAATCAACCGGGACGAAGGGGCCATGCGCGCGGGGGCTGTTGTTGTGGATCAGCCGCGCCACGAGTTCCTTGCCGGTGCCCGACTCGCCTTCGACCAGCACCGGCACATCGGTGGGCGCGGCCCGTGACAGCGTTTTGTAGACCTCGACCATCGGCGCCGAGAAGCCCAGAAGCTCGGTGTCGGGGACGTCGGCCGGCGGCGGTGGACGCGACGTCTTCTCCGCAAGGTGTGTCTCGGCCCGGCGAACCACGTTCAGCAATCGTGAGAGGTCAAACGGTTTCGCCAGGTAGTCGAACGCGCCGCGCTCGGTGGCTTCCATCACGGTCTCCATCGTCCCTTGGCCGGTGATGACGATGACCGCGCAGCCGGGGTTGTTGTCCTGGGCCGCGCGGAGGACGTCGAGCCCCGTGCGTTCGTCGATGTAGATGTCGGTGATGACGATTGGGTACGTGCCGTTGGCGAGCCGGCTCAAAGCCTCCTCGGTCGACGAGACGGCTTCGACCTCGAAGCCCTCGGCATCGAGCCCCGTGGTGAACGTCGTCATCAGGGCGACGTCGTCTTCCACGAAAAGGATGGTGGGTTTCGCGTTCATGGCTGCGCGTTTCGCTTGCAGAACCGGGGGAGATCAGAGGGCCGGCGCTTCGCTGGCTGTTTCGCGCAACGAGGCCGCGGGTAGCGACAGCGTGAAGCGAGAGCCTTCGCCGACCTGGCTCTCGACCTCAATCGAGCCGCCGTGCCGAACGACGATCTCCTCCACGATGGCCAAACCGATTCCCGAACCGTTCTCTCCCGATTCGTGGGCTTGTGGCGTGCGATAGAACCGACGAAAGATATTCTTCAGGTCGGCCTTGTCGATTCCGTAGCCGCGGTCGGCAACGGAGATGCGCACGCTTCCGTTTTCCTTCCAGGCGCGGACTGTGATGGTAGTACGTGCGGGCGAGTACTTGATCGCGTTGGTAACGAGATTATAGCAGGCGTATTTGAGAAACTCGCGATCGCCGCGGATCATCGCGTCGGGCTCGAGGCGGCGGTCGAGATGGATGTGCTTACGCCGGGCCGTCGCCGTGGCGCGCTCCAGACAAACCTCGAGCATCTCGCCGGCCGGAACGTCGCCGCGCTCCAGTTTCACTTCGCCGGCTGCCAGCCGCTCGACGCTCAGGAACATCTCGACCATCCGGCCCAGGCGCACCGATTCGCTATGGATGAGGTCGGCAATCTCCTTGCGCTTTTCCTCGGAAAGTTCGTAGCGGCTGATCAACTCGCTCGATCCCTGGATCGTCGTCAGCGGCGTACGCATCTCATGCGTCACATAATGCACGGCGCGCTGGTAGCGGCTGCGCTCGGTCTCGGCGCGTTGAAGGCTGCGGCGGACTCCGAGGTAATGCAAGCCACCCCCGCCGAGAAAGCCGAACCAGGCGGTTGCGGCCAGCGGCGCCAGAGCCAGAACCTGGCCTCCGAAAAAGAACCCCAGGGGAACGAAATGAGCGCTGACTAGGAGCGCAACCGCCCCAGCGATCGCCTGGCGTCCGCCCAATACGATGAAATTCGCGCTCAAAGCGAAAGCGAACAGCGCGGCAATCAGCACCACGAGCGAGTCCGACGCGCTAACCAGAAACGCCCCGCGCGCCAGCGTTTCATAAGCGTTGGCGTTGATCTCAACTCCCGACATCGCCTGTCCATAGGAGTAGGGCGTCATGAGGAACTGGTCCGGCCCGCCGGGGACGACCACGCCGACAAACACCACGCGGCCGCGCACCCGGGCGGCGGCTTCCGGGTTGCGGATGACCTCGGCCAGCGAGAGGCGCTCAATCGGGGCCTCGGGGCCGGCATAGCGGATCCGCACCGCGCGGCCTTCCCGGTGACGGGCAGGGACCGTTAGGCTCCCTAGCTCCAGGGCGGATTCGGTCTCGACAACCGTCTGCCCACCGTTGGCAAGGCGCAGCGCTTCGAGCGCCATCGCCCAGTGGCGGGTCGAACCGGCCGCCTTCGCGAGCAAAATGCGCCGGCAGACGCCATCGTCGTCGGGGTCGGCATGAACGTGTCCGAGCGCCGCGGCTTGGCGGCGGAAGGGCTCGATGGGCTCCTGCCATCCACGCCCGGAAGCGAGCCCGGTATCGGTCCCTGCTCCGGGCCCGGCGCCGGACTGGGCGCCGGACTGCAAGTGCGCCGCGAGGACGACGTTCGGTGTCGCGGCCAGGGCGTCTTCGAGGCGTCGGTTGGCGGCTTCGGTCCCCTGCTCCGCCAGGACGATGTCGATAGCGACGGCGGCGGGCTCGTGCCGGGCGATGGCATTCAAACCCCGGGCGAGGGGCTCGCGGAGTTGCAATAGCCCGCCGAAGGCTTCCAGGCTGGGCTCGTCAATCGCGAGGATGACCGCTTGCGAAGAACCGGCCGGCGGAGGGTCGAGGCGCAGAAAAAAGTCATAGGCCGCGCGGTCGATCTGTGCCCCAATGGCGCTCCACCCGGCCACAATCCCTAGGGCGAGGCTCCCAGCGAAGACGAGGGCGTGCTTCCCGATCGAGCGCGGCGACGCCACCCTCCAAGTATATCGGTGGATAGAAGTGAGCCGGCGCGAATCGGCGTTCGACGAAACGCAGCTCAGAGCCGCAAGAAAGCCGCCAGAAGGTTGAGAACCTTGCCGCTGCCGTCTCGCTGCACTTCATGCACTACAACTTCGTTCGGATTCGCCAGACGCTCAAGATCACGCCCGCAATGGCCGCTGGGGTGACGAATCGCTTCGTGGAGATCGCCGACATCGTGGGGCTGCTTGAGGAGAGAGAAAAAGTTGCGTCGGCCTAGATTCAAATTGAGCCACCCACGGCTCTGGCCCCTCGTTGCCGCTTGTGGCTCGGCGGGTAGGCTAAGATATCCTGCGGCCGTCTATCGACAAAGGGCGAACTGAAGCAGACCTCGGCCGCAAGGTAGGCTTCTTCAGAGCCCGACCCGCGAGGGCGAGTCCGCAGGGTCAAGCCGGGCACTCGCCGTGCGTGGGTTGACTGGCAATACGGCTGGCTTCCTGCTCTGTTCCCGTTGCGACTCGGTGATGGGCTAAGGCGCAGGCTCGGGCTGCCGCAACGGATCAAGAGCTGGTCGCAGACGAGCTTCGAGCAGCAGCTGATGAAGAGCGCTGGGCGGCTGGTCAAGCATGCCCGCTACTACTGGTTGCTGCCGGCGGAGGGGCCTCTGAACCGGCGGCTGTTCGGTGACATGCTGGGGAGGATCTGGTCGCTGCCGCTGCCGAGCGGGTAGCGTTGACCGGGCGAGGATCAACAGTTTTCGGCTCCAAAAAGGTTTAGTAGGGAGCCGTGTCGACCGGAGCGCCGTTCCGCCCGCTCAATCAACACCTGTGAGCGGATGGACGAGCCCTGGCGCCTGCCGGCGGGGGTGATGTGCAGGGTTCAGCGCGAAAAGACGTGGTATTCGTGGCAGCGCGGGTGTATACTGTGCCCGTGCCAGGGGCAAAATGGAAATCCTGGCTTGTCCAGTCAACCTAAATATCAGTTAAACTGCAAATCTACTCGAATAGCTGACAGGACGGAGGAAATATGCAACTAACCACGGACTTGGTGCAGGTTTTGAAAGATCTGGGACCGCTGATTAGTGTGTTCGCTGTGTTGCTCGGTACCCTGCTTGGAGGGTGGATGCAAGCACGCATCTCGCGTCGCCGGTCGGACGAGGAGCGTGCGAACCAAGTGAAGCTCCTTACGGAGACGCATCGGCACAATCTCGAAGTCATGACGATGCAGCAGCGACGTGAGGAAGACCTGCGAATTAGTCAGTTCGAAGAGTCGGACAAGGCCGACCGCCTCGTGGTAATCGAGTACATCGACTTGATGCTGCCGCGGCTAATTGAAGTTGCCTCCATCAATTATATCGCCTCCGACAACAAGGATCTGGACGAGCTTCAGCGCTTTACGAATCTTCGGAGGTACATGACGGTGACGCTTGTGGATCCGTCTCACCCGGAGCGGAATCTTGACTTACGGATGGCGTTCCTTCTCTTCCAGCTCACCGCTGCAATGCGAATTGCACTTAACGCCCGTTGGATGAGGCCACTGACCGACGACCAGGTCGTGTTTCTTGAGCACTGGGAGAGCCACATCGAACCCATGATCTGTTCCGGCCGGTATCCTGGCAAAGAGCTGTTGTACCGTGAGCAGGTTGAGATCATCACTCAGGAAATGCTCACGGCACCTGACGTCTCCAAGGTTCCTCGGCCACTGAACTGGAAAGAGTTCTGCGAGAAGTACTCGGCCGACCCTGTGCTCCAGGAGCTGGCTGAACAAGTGGCTGGGCGTATCCGATTCATCTTCGACGAAGCCAACGCACTCCCCCCACGAAAGGCTATGCAGTGTCGCCTCGGCATCATGGCTCTGTATCTCATTCAGCTCAGCAAAGAGGCGAGGGGTAGTGACTCTTGGACCTGGCGGGAGGATGGTCTTTGGGAGGTCGTTGTGGGTTGGTACAAGTGGGAGCAGGAGCAGAGCCAGAATCCCAGGTGGTACGTCTTCGAGCGGGGCGATGTCGCCAAGCGAATACCAAGCGCAGGGCGCGTTGTCACGGGCTAACCCTCCAGTGCACCTGACGACCGTCGGACAAGCCGGGGGAAAGTCGGGGACATCCCGGAGTGCGGCCGGAACTAGACAGAGCCCGAACTCGGATTGGCAAGGCGACCTCGCGGCGCTGCTCGATGTGGACCAGCGTTACACAACGATTCAGCTGTGCAACATCCTCTATCGTCGGAACCCCAGTCACAGAATCTTCATCCCACAGAATCAATAACTTACGGCGAAAACGGCCGATTACCAAGCGGCAGTTCGGGGCAGTTCGGGAACAAAGCCCGAACTCGGGTTGGCAAGGCGACCTCGCGGCGCTGCTAGATGGGGACCGGCGTTACACAACGATTCCGCTGTGTAACATCCTCCATCGTCGGAACCCCAGTCACAGAATCTTCATCCCACAGAATCAGTAACTTACGGCGAAAACGGCCGATTACCTCAGACCGGTGCGTTACCCTGAGACCGAAGAGGGGGAACGTGACAGCCCATGAATGACACCTTTGCCGAAAACCTTGCCAAACCGTACCAAAAGGCCGACCAACCGGCGCGAAAGAGCCGGTTCGCTGGGTCTTGGTGGCGGACCGCAAGGCGGTGCGGCCTCGAGGGAGCGCGCGGGTTCACGCCCGCGCCTCTGTCCCTGCTTCTGAGGTCTTCTGCCGCGCTTGGCCTCGCCGCGTGGTGAGAAAGGTGGGCTAAGATATTTCGGCAAGGAGGAGCATCGTGAAGTCAACATCCAAATCTCAACCGCGCACCCGCCGCAGCATGCTGCGCGCCGGCCTATTCGGCGGGGCCGCCGCCGGCGCGACCCAAGCCCAAGGCGCAACGAGCAGTCTCCCGAAAAAGCAGATCATCGGCCTCAAGCCCGGCGAGGTGCGCCGCGGCGCGCTACTTTCGGGCACGGTTCGCTCGGGCCATTTACTCTTTCTCTCCGGTACGGGCGGGTGGTACCCCAACCGTCGGGCCGAGCCGGGTGACGCCCAGGTGCAGATCCGCAGCGTGCTCGATCGCATGAAGGAAAAGCTCGAGCAAGCCGGGTCGTCCCTCGACAACGTGTTGCAGGTCACCATCTGCCTAGCCGACATGGAGAACAACTACGCACCGATGAACGAGGCCTACAAGGAGTACTTCCCCACCAATCCGCCCGCGCGGTCGTGTTTCCCGGCGGGCCCGTTTCGAAGGAAAGAGTCCCTGTTGCAGGTTGATGCGGTCGCTTACGTGGACTGAGTGGTGGCGCGGCCGGAGAAAGGCGCGGGTCCCAACCAGGGCGGCAGACGCTTCTTTAGGTAGTGTCTCAGTATGGGTTTCAGTAGATGGTCCCGGATGGCGACGGGGCGTGATCGCCCGAATCGTTCACGGTCCGGACGGGAACGGGAGGCCAGGAGATGGCTTAAGCCGTCGGAAGAAGGACGTTAAAACGACCTCAAGGGTGTGGCAAGGCCCGCGTAACCGGCCGTGAACGACCGGCCTACAACGCGCTTTGCGCGGAAGCCGCCTGAAGGCGACTGCGTCGATGCCGCATGGAGCGTGGCTAAAACTGAGACGCTACCCTTCCTTGACACGGCCCTGCGCACCCGAAGATCATCAACAAGAGGCGGCGTCTGACAACCTAGAGGCACGGCATGCTGTGCCCGGAGGTTCGGCCCGCCGAGTCGTTGCCTGAGTCTGAACACTCGGCAACCACGTTATTCCATCGTCCACCGGGCGCGTGACGGTCTGGGCCGACTCTCACCAAGAACACGAAAGCGAACTCATCATGCAAATGCTCATCGCAGGCAACTGGGTGGACGGCAACGGCTCCATTCCGGTGATCAATCCTTTCGACAACTCCCAGATCGACACCGTCCCGAAAGCGACCGCCGACGACGTCGACCGTGCCTTTGCCTTCGCGCTCGAAGGCGCGAAGAAGATGCGCAAGATTCCGGGCTTCGACCGCTATCACTTCCTGATGCGCGCCGCGAAGCTGATGGATGAGCAACTCGACGACCTCGCCGAGACGATCACCCGGGAGGAAGGCAAGATCCTCGCCGAGTCGCGGCTCGAGGTGTCTCGCGCCGGCGAGACCCTGATCGGCGCGGCGGAAGAGGCCAAGCGCCTGGGTTCGGAGGTCATCCCGCTCGACGGCGCGCCGGGTACGGGCAATCGCATGGGGTTCACGTTGCGCGTACCGTGCGGCGTCGTGCTGGCGATCACGCCGTTCAACTTCCCGTTGAACCTGGTTGTGCACAAGGTTGGGCCCGCGCTCGCGGCAGGCAATAGCGTGGTGGTCAAGCCCGCCACCGACACGCCTCTCGTTTGCCTCAAGTTCGCTCGCATTCTGCTCGAAGCCGGGGTTCCCGCCGAAGGCATCCAGGTGATCACGGGCTCGGGCGGAGAGATCGGTGACATCATCTCAAGCGACCCGCGGGTTCGCAAGATCAGTTTCACCGGCAGCCGCGACGTGGGCGAGCGCATCTGCCGAACGGCCGGGCTCAAGAAAGTCACGATGGAGCTGGGCAGCAACGCGCCATTGATTGTTCTGCCCGACGCCGATCTAGAAAAGGCGGCCCAGGCCATCGCGGCCACGGGCTTCGCCAACGCCGGTCAGGTTTGCATTAGCGCACAGCGCGTCCTGGCGCACAAGTCGATCTACGGCGACCTGCTCGACGCCGTCAAGCCGAAGGTCGAGGGCCTCGCCACCGGCAACCCGCTCGATGAGGGGACCAAGGTTGGGCCGATGGTTCGCGAGTCCGATGCGGTTCGGGTGGCCGAGTGGGTCGAAGAGGCCGCCGGCGCGGGCGCGCGGTTGATCGCGGGCGGCGGACGCAACGGCGCGGTCTACACGCCCGCGATGTTGGCCGATGTCGATCCCGGCATGCGCATCTCGAAGCAGGAGTTGTTCGGCCCGGCGGTCGGCTTCACGCCCGTCGAGGACGTCGACCAAGCCATCGAGATGGCCAACGACAGCAACTACGGTTTGTCGGCCGCCATCTTCACCGAGAACCTCGACAACGCCATGAAGTTCGCCCGCGAGGCCGACTCGGGCAACATCCACATCAACTGGGGGCCGCAATGGCGCGCCGACCTGATGCCCTATGGCGGGTTGAAGGAGAGCGGCTTCGGCAAGGAGGGCCCGAAGTATGCCGTCGAGGAGATGACCGAAACCAAGATGGTCGTGTTACACCTCAAGTAACGAACGAACCTGGATTTGTCGCCACTGGGCGAGGCGGAGCGCGAACCAATTGAGCCGTGACCGTCAGGGGCTGTGAAAAAATGCTGGGGACAATCAGCCGCAGCCTGATCAAACCATTGGGTTGAGCGGTAGCCGGCATCCCAATCAGGTTTGACGCCACCACGGGAGTTCTCGGCGCGAATCCGCGCGAACCCAAGAAGCCGAGCCCGGGACGCAAGTGACGGGTCAATGCGGCCGGTTCGATCGGTACCCCCGGACCCTTGGCCGAAGCACCAAAACCTCAAACGCCCCTTACCGGGGCTGGCGATCGTTTGGCGGCTTCTTCCCACGACTTGCGTCGCGGGCTACTTTCCATCGCCCCGTACCGGGGCTTGGCTTCGTGGTTGGATGCACCGGGTTGCGCCAGAGGGAACCGCGGGTTCCCACCCGCGGCTTCCATGAGGAGATTCGCTTTGTCAACTGGCAAGGGGCCTCGGGGAAACTTCAGTTTCTGGGGCACGTCCGACCTGGCTTCCATCCGCACTCTCTTTGGCGTCGTCCGCGACGCGGTGCTCTTTGAAGTTCAGTCTTAGCAGCGCTGCTGTCTCAGCTGCGGCCTTGTCCTGCTGGCCGGCCCGGAACGCGCAGTCGCTACGAACTCGGTGTCCGACGTGTTCCCTTCGCTGGGGGCTTCCTTTCCTCCGCCTTGCGAACTCGTACTACTGACCTGATCCGGCTTCCTTCGTGCCGCTCAACTCATCCCGCCGGCTCGGACCCCGACCCCGACCCCGACACGGGGGCCGCTTCGACGGGCGGCTTCGGGTCCTGGCTGCCGTAGAACGGATCAAAGTCCACCTCGCGCTTCCACAACACATGCAGCAGGATCGCTAACTTGCGCGCCACCGCCACCACCGCCTTGCGCTTCGCTGCCTTGCCGCCCCGCGCCGCCAATCGCAAGCCCCAGCGCCGCAGCGCCGAGTCCGTGCCGTGGTGTCCCAACACGTACTGCGCACATTGCACCAATAGCTTCCGCAGCATCGGGTCGCCGCTCTTGGTGATGCTCAGCTGCGGGGAGCTCTTCCCCGAGTCGCGCTTCTTCGGACGCAGCCCCATGCGCGGTCCCGCCGCTCGGCTGCTCTTCAACTTCGTGGCGTCGTTGTCCAGGTTCAGCACGAACGCCAACGACGTGATCGGCCCCACCCCGCGGATCGAGCGCATCCGCCGGGTCTGCGGATATTTCTCTTCGCCCAACTGCTCAATCTTTTTGTCGTAGCGGCGGATCTCGTCGCTGAGGTGTTGAATCACCAGCAGCAACGGGCTCAGCGTCTCGCGCAGCGACGCCGGCATCGCCGCGCCGGCCTTCTTTGCAAAGGCCTCGGTGCCCGACTTCGGCAAGCGTTCGCCGAAACTTTTCACCGTGCCCCTCACCAAGTTGATCAGTTTGGTGCGCGCGGCGACCGCGCCCTCGCGTGCCCGCAGCAGGGTGCGATCCTGTTGCGTCTCGAGCGAACACGGCTGCACGGGGTTGAGCATCTGGGGCATCCGCAGTCCCAACTCGCCCAACGTGGCGGCGTCGCGCTCATCGCCCTTCGACAGCGATTGCGTGATCAGCGCCAGCCGATGCGTGTCGGCCATCAGCGCTTCGTGACCGAGGCGTTCCAGCAGCCGGTAGACCCACAGCGAGTGGGTGCCGGCTTCGAACACCACCCGCATCGACGCCCACGCGCCGAAGTACTTCTCGAACTGCTGGACGGTGGTGCGCACGCGCACGCGTTCCACGATGTTTCCTTCCAGATCGAGCAGGCAGACGTGGGAGTACTGGTCACCCAGGTCCAGACCGGCGACGACGTTCATGCCTTGTTCGATCATCTCGTGTTGCGGTTGTGACAAGGCTTCGATGGCTTTGCTATGGTTCTTCATAGTTCGTAGTTCCTTTCGTTATAAGAAGAGATTTAGGGATTCGCCCCGCGTCATGGAACGGGCGGGGCGAAGCCCGTCACTCGGGAGCGTACCGCACTCCCGAAACCGCGAGTCTCCTCATTTCATCTCGGTTGTGTCGTTGGATGCCTCAACTTGCACGATGAGTTGCTGCGAGGCTCCCAGCAGTGTCAACCGTGTACTCCCCGATTTTTTCACAGCCCCTCAGCAAGCGGCCCGGCACAAACCCAGACGTTACCCAAAGTCCTCTAGGGTCAACGAGCGGGGCGGGCTCAGGCCTGACGTCCGGCCGAGAACAAACCAACCTCAACCGATCAGCTCGTTCCCAGCACCCCGCGCAGGAACCCGAACGATTCGGCGATGCCGAGTTGCGGGGCCTCTGGCTGCGCCTCGTACTCGAGCGCGACGTGGTGTCGGTAATTCATCTGCTGGAGCACCCGCAGAATTCCGCGGATGTCCACAACTCCGCGCCCAATCGGTACGTCGAGTCTTCGGCGGCTCGCTTCCTTGAGGTCTTTCAAGTGAACGTCGTATAGCCGATCACCGCACACCCGGATGGCCTTGACCGGGTCGAGCGGGAGCCGGAACGTGTGGCCGACGTCGACACAGACGCCGATACGGCGGTCGAGCCCATCGATCATCGGCATGATGCGGGTCGCGTCCCAGCGCCAGTAGTCGAGTTGGTCTTCGGGGCCGTGCGTGTGGACGGCGACGCGGATGTCGTAGTCCTTGACGACGCGATCGAGCAGCGCGAACGCCTCCTCGGGGATCGTAACGGTGACGACCGCCGCCCCGGTGTCACGGACGTAGTCAAATTTGCGGCGCATGTCGGCTTCGTCGTCTTTGAATCCCACGACGCCGCAGCCAAGAACCCGCACGCCTGCGTCGGCGAGCTTTTGCCGCACCGCCGCGCGCTCCTCCGGCGAGCTTCGAAGGGGAAGGTGGAAGTACTTGAGGGCAACGTTCGCTACACCGAGGGTTGTGAGAAGGCGGACGGTGTCGTCGAGGCTCAGCTCGCGAGTGGAGAAGGTCGTCAGGCCCACGTTGAGGCCGCCGAAAGGGTCGCTCGGCTGCTTTGTGGTCCAGGTCGAGTCGGCTGCGCGTGAAGGGAGAGAGCCGGCGACGCCGAGGGCGGCCATCCTCAAGGCGTGGCGCCGGGTGAGGGTGTATGTGTCTGGTGGCATGTTGTCCTCCTAGGGAGCAACCTTTGGGTTGCCTATTTGCGATGGGCGTGTCTCGGTCTAGCGACTTTCGAGGGGCGCGAGGGGTCGTGCCGGACCGCTCCCTGACGGTCACGGCTCGGTTTGCGCGCCGGTGCGTTTTGTCTCCGGAGGTTCTACAATGTGCCCACTACTATGCCAGAGACGCAAACTCCTCAACGCAACTTCGTGGATGTCGGTATCGTCTGCAGCCATTTCGACGAGTCGCTGCACTTCTATCGGGACCTGCTGGGACTCGAAGTCGCGCTCGACATCCAGATTCCCGAATCGGTGGCGGTGGGCGCCAAGCTCGCGCCGCGTCCGTTCCGGCAGGTTCGGCTCAAGGCCGGCGAGACCTTGATCAAGCTGATGGAGATCGCCGACCCGCCCCCGCGGCGCGGCAGCGACTTTGCCGCCGGCGTGCGCTGGCTGACCTTCTTCGTCGACGACGCCCGCAAGACGTACGAGGACCTCTCGGCCAAGGGCGTCGAGTTTCTTGCCGAGCCCGTCAGCGCGCCCGACGCGGCGGGCGTGGTGTGCGCGCTGGATCCCGACGGGCTGCTGGTCGAGTTCGTGCAGCTTCGCCCGGACTTCCCGCCCGGCTGAGTTCTGCCATAATACTCGCGGTAGCCGGCAGCGTGCTCGTTGAGCGCGTGTGACCTAGGAAAGGACCTCGTTGAAATGATTCGTTGGACACAGTTTGTACTCGCAGGTGTCGTGATCTTCGCTCTCGCCTGCTCTTCTGGACCCGGCAGTGGCCGCCGCTTTGACGGGCCCGGCCCGGTCGAGTTGCATGGACATATCACGACCAAATCGGGTGCCGGCGCTGAACTCGAAAAGGTCTTTCACGAGGTCTACTACCCGGCGATCAGTAGCCAAGCCGGCTTCAAGTTCTCCAACCTGCTCAAGGTGCCCGACACCGACAACAAGTACGTTCTCACGCTGGCTTTCGAGAGTGAAGACCTGCGCATCCGTTGGGCAGAATCGGATTTGCACCAGGAAGTCTGGCCGCAAATGCTGGCGCAGTATAGCGGTGAGGAACTTGACGGCGTGGACGCGTTTGGAATGGTCGACCCGCCGATGTAGCGGTAAAGTCGGACCGAGGGTATCGAACCGAGCAGCGACCCAGGGCCCTTCGGGCGTGGCTCGCCCAGTAACTCCCTCCACTACCAAAGCGCGGCCGTAGCCAAGGCGGAAAAGACCGTGCTGAGGCCCAGCTCTCGGAACCCGACCCGTTGCAGCGGCACTGCCAGTTGCCGGGGATCGGTGAGCCGCAACAGGTCGAATGCGTGCACCGCCCACGGGGCCAGTAACGCAATAGCGAGCAGCGGCTGTATTCACAGCAACGCTGCCATTATTAAGGTGTTGCTGCGCGGCGGGGTAAGGGCGGTGACCCGAGTCTGCCGGGGTGTTGGGTGGCTGTGCCCATTGGTGCATTGGGTGTGCGCGGTGAGGCAGCAAGGCTGTGCCGCGCTGTCAGGGCTCACGATATATTGGAGGGGATCGGGTTCCCTGGCCTCACGCCCAGGGCTGTTATTTGGGCCACGTGGTTCCGGTCTATTCAAGTTGGTATTGCCCATGTTCCGATCAGCACAAGATAATCATGTCCCGTCATCGTGTCCCCGGTCGGTTCAGATTGGTACTGCCCATGCCCCGATGAGTTCAGATTGACGGAGGTGCGAGATGGAAGTCGTTCGTGAGTCCGGCATACGGAAGGCGGCGATGGTCTGCGGTCGGCTGAGCTTGCTGGTGTTGAGCCTGCCCGGGCTCGCTGTTTGCCAGCAGGGCGACGCGCCCGGCGTGGGTTCCCAAGAGCAGGGTTCCCAAGCGGCGGCGTACCGGGAGGCGCCGGCATGGCCGACTCCCGCCATCACCGCGGCCGGTACGCCCGCCGGGCCTTGGAATTTCGGTCAGGTGGCGGCGGTGGCTACTACCAAGAGTGGCAACATCTTGGTGCTGCATCGTGGTGCTCACCCGATCATGGAGTTCTCGATCGGCGGGACGTTCGTCCGGTCGTGGGGTGACGGGCTGATCAGCGAGGGTAAGGTCGTACAAATCGCGCCGCACGACCGGGTAGCCGGCGGGTCCGGCTATACAGCGGTCTACGGGCCGGCGGGATGCTATGCCTGCGGCGCGCACTCGGTGCGGGTGGACGCGGAGGGGAACATCTGGGTGGTCGACGCCGGGGCCCACGTCGTCTACAAAATGGACCGCGAACGCCGAGTGATCATGACGGCGGGCACGAAGGGAGTCGCCGGCGCGGGGCCTGATCACTTCAACCTGCCTACCGATGTGGCCTTCGCGCCGAGCGATGATTCGAGAGGGGATTCCGGCGGGGATTTCTACGTGAGCGACGGGTACGGGGGCGCGCGGGTGGTGAAGTACTCCCGTAACGGGACCTACCTGCTCGAGTGGGGCACGAGAGGCACGGGTCCGGGCGAGTTTGGGTTGCCGCACAACTTGACCGTCGACGCTCGGGGCAGGGTGTACGTGACCGACCGGGACAATCGGCGCATCCAGGTGTTCGATGCTGACGGGAATTTCTTGGACGAGTGGGCGGATGTGGGAGGGGTGTCGACGTTGTTCATGACGTCAAAGCAACGGATTTGGGCCGGCGGGGTGTTGCGGGACCTGAAGGGAGAGGTCGTCGGTCGGTTGCCCGGGCGGGTTGGGGGTCACGGGACGACGGTGACGGTGGATGGAGAGGTGTTCGTGGGGCAGTTGAGCGGGGTGGTGCAGAAGTTTGTGAAGCGCTGAGGTGACGGCCAGAGGCGATTCGCGCGGGGAGAGGGATCGGTGGGTGCGGTACAAGAGCCGAGCACGGCTCGGCTCGCCACGGGCGTACGCCACGTCGGGTGAACGGCCCTCGTGCCGATAATTCGGAGAAGTCAGCGGCTGTTGTGTGTGAACAGCGGGTGCTCGGACGTTTGCCGTCCTGAGAACCGACGAATCGGTCCTCGGCAAGGCTGGAGCCTTACGCCACATCGGGCATGGCGTGCCTATTTGATCATCGGTATTGAGCCTGCGAGCTCTACTTCGCGTAGGGGTCGAGGGAGATTTCGAAGTAGAACAGGTCTTGGCCCGTTTTTAGATTGCGGATTCCTGATAGATAAATGGCCGCGCCCGGGATCGGGTCGGGCTGCGTGCCGGTGGCGTAGTAGAAGAAGCCGCTGGCCGTGCTGTGAGGGGCGATGACCGGGGCCTTGAACTCGCGGTCGGAGATGGACGTCTTCGCCAGCGGTCCCTTCTTTACCTTGGGCTTGTTCAAGCCGGGTAGCGGGGGAAGGTAGCGGGGCCGTTCTCTTGGCTGCGAGCCGTCGGGCTGGAAGTACTTTAGGTCCTCGGCCGTCATGGGGTCGATGCCCTCGCGGTCCGACATCACGAAGCGGACCTTGAGGTTCTTGAGGTCATACGCGTCGTCGCTGTCGTTGTTGATCACGACCAGCACGGGGACGATGCCGTACTTGAGGGGCCTGGCCTTGCCGAAGGCCTGCTTGACTTCGGTCTCATCCACAAAGGGCTTGACGGCGGCGGTGAGCTTCTTCTCGGCCTGGCGCGCCGGATAGTCGGTCACCGCGCCGACGCGGAAACCACCCTTGTCCGCGGCCCCTGCGCTTGTCAGGCTCAGTAAACAGGCGACCCCAACGGCGCGTGCGAGAAAACCTCTTGCGATAATGGGATGGGTCTGGATTGACATATTTCGCCTACAATGTGCTGCTGGCGCTCGCCGCGGCGGTCGGCTGGCCTTATTATCTGCTGCGCGCGCGCCGCAAGGGACAGCCCTGGAGCAGCCTAGCACAGCGTTTCGGCCGGTTGCCGCGCTCACTTCATCAGACTGGTTCGCAGTCGATCTGGTTACACGCCGTCTCGGTGGGCGAGGTGATTTCGTGCACAGGGCTCGTTGGGGCGCTGAAGCGGCGGTTTCCGTCGTCGCCGATTTTCGTGTCGGTCGGCACCGCCACCGGGCGGCGGTTGGCGGATGAGAGGCTCGCGGGCTTGGTGGACGGGATCTTCTATGCTCCGCTTGATTTGCCGTTTGCGGTTCGCAGCGTGATCGCCCGGCTGAAGCCGCGCGTGGTGATCGTCGCCGAGACCGAAATTTGGCCGAATCTGTTCCGGCAGGTCAAGCGGTCGGGCGCCGGGTTGATGATGGTCAACGCGCGGATTTCCGACCAGTCGGTTAGCAGCTATCGGCGTTTTCGATTCTTCTTTACAAGGGTGCTGCGGCACGCGGACGCGATTCTGGCGCAATCGAGCCAAGATGCCGAGCGGCTGGTGGCGATCGGGGCGCCGGCGGAGCGCGTCGAGGTTGGGGGCAATCTGAAGTACGACTTCGAGCCGGCCGAGGCCGCCTTGCCGGAGGATTTGCGGGCGCTGCTGGACGGGGTCGGCGCGCTGACGGTGATCGTCGCGGGGAGTATGCGAGAGGACGAGGAGCAGCCGGTTGTGGAGGCGTTTCGCGCGCTTGCCGATCGCCACAAGCGGGCCTTGCTGGTGCTGGCGCCGCGGCATCCGCAACGCTTTGACGAAGTGGCGGCGTTGCTCGAGCGGTTGGGAGTGCGGTACCGGCGGCGTTCGGAGTTGGGGGATGCGACGAAGGGGCTCGAGCTGCCCGGCGTGCTGCTGCTCGATTCGCTGGGCGAGCTTTCGTCACTGTACCCGCGTGCCGATGTCGTGTTCGTCGGTGGCTCGTTGAACGGCTGGGGCGGGCACAACGTGCTCGAGCCGGCGCTGTCGGGGCGGCCGGTAGTGGTCGGTCCCGCGATGCAGAACTTCCGCGAGATTACCGAGCAGTTGCTGGCCGCGGAGGGTCTGGCGCAGGTGCAGGGGGCCGAGGGGTTGGCCGCCGCGTTCGAGCAGCTTGTGGATGATCCCGCCGGGGCGGACGCGTTGGGGGCGCGCGGGCGGCAGGTGGCCGAGGCCCAGCGCGGCGCGACGGCGAATGCCGTGGACGTCTCCGATCGGCTCTATGGCGAAGCGCTGCCGCGTGAGGTGCCCAGCGTCATCGCGCGGCTGGCGCTGGGATTGCCGGCCCTTGCCTGGGGCATTGCTGCGCGGGTCCGCTTGGCCCTCTACCGCCGGGGCGTTTGGAAGAGCCGGCGGCTGAACGCGTTCACCGTGTGCGTCGGCAACCTCGCGGCGGGGGGCGCGGGGAAAACCCCGATGGTCGGCTGGCTCGCGGCGCGGCTGCAAGAGCGCGGTTACCGCGTGGGGATTCTGACGCGCGGTTATGGGCGCTCGTCCGGTCAATCGGTGAGTCTGGTCGAGCCCGGTGGGAAGGCGCCGGTTAGCGAGACTGGGGACGAAGTGCAGTTGCTGCTGCGCCAGTTCGAAAGGCAGGGGGTTGGGGTGCCCGTCGCCGTCGGCGCGGACCGCTACAAGGCGGGCCTGGTGCTTGAGGAACGCTCGTCGGTGGACGTGCTGATCATGGATGACGGCTTCCAGCATGTGCGGCTGGAACGGGACGTCAATGTGTTGTTGATCGACGTCACTCGTCCGCTGAGCGGCATGCTGCCGCTGGGACGTTTGCGCGAACCCGTCGGCGGCGCGGCACGGGCCGATGCCATCGTGTTGACGCGCACGGACACGGGCCGCAGCTACTGCGGGATCGAGCGCGTGCTCAAACAAGTGAACCCGAACGCGGTCATCCGGCGTTCACGGTACCGGGTTGCCGGAATGGTCGAGGTCAAGACTGGGAGGGAGGTCCGCGAACTGGCCGGCATGCGGCTGCTGGGGTTCTGCGGACTCGGCAACCCCGATGCTTTCCGGCGATCGCTGCGAGAGTTGGGCGAGGCGGGGGCTCCGTGCCTGACCTTTGCTGATCACCATCGCTACGCGTCGGGCGATGTCGCCCGCATCGCGGAAGCCGCGCGCGAACACCAGGCCACGGCGCTCGTGACCACCGAGAAGGACCTGATGAA
Organism: Bryobacterales bacterium; assembly: GCA_965261065.1. Classification (GTDB taxonomy): domain Bacteria; phylum Acidobacteriota; class Terriglobia; order Bryobacterales; family UBA6623; genus JAKZVK01. The sequence continues at coordinate 3,950,560 of OZ253444.1, forward strand.
CTTGCAGCCGCTCGCCGCCGACGGACGCGTGGATCAGTTGTTTGACGTGCCGCTCTATTGGTTGCGTATCGAGTGCGAGGTTGATGGGGCGGGGGAGCTTGTCGAGGCGATTGTTGCGGGGATTGAGAACAGGATTGGTTCTCGGCGGGGGGCAGCGGAGCGGAGGGCCGTCGCCGAGTTGTCGTATTCCGGTTGAAACGACGCCCTAGCGGCAGGGGGACAACGAAGTCCGTTGCCGTAGGGGTCGCGGGCACGGCATGCCGTGCCCTACATTCATGAAACTGCTGGTTCGGGTGACGAATTGGGTGGGGGACGCTGTGATTTCGATTCCCGCGTTGCGAGAGATTCGCCGCGTCCACCCGGGCTGGGAGGTGGTGTTGCTCGCCCGTCCTTGGGTGGCCGACCTGTACCGCCGGGAGAGTTTCTGCGACCGAATCCTGCTCTACGAGAACAAGGGGCGGCACGGCGAAGGACTCTGGGGCCTCGCGGGGAAGTGGCGTCTGGCCGGCGAGCTGCGGCGGGAGAGGTTCGATCGCGCCATCCTCTTGCAGAACGCCTTCGACGCCGCTTTGCTTTGTTGGCTGGCACGTATCCCCGAGCGCATCGGCTATGCGCGCGACGGGCGTGGTTTGCTGTTGACCGATGCCGTTGCGGTTCCGAAGCCGGGTGAGATCGAAAGGCACGAGCGCTTCTACTACCTGGAGATGTTGCGCCGGGCGGGGCTGATCGATCACCTACCCGGAAGCGAGGAGATTCGGTTCGATTGCGCGGGCGACGCCGCCGGGGGCGGGCGGGCCTACTGGCGGGATCGCGGCGTCAACGGTGAACGCTGGGTCGGCCTCAGCCCGGGGGCCGCGAACAGCCGCGCCAAGCAGTGGCTGCCGGAGCGATTTGCGGAGGTGGGCAAGGCAGTGGCTGAGCGGCTGGATGCCAGGGTTGCGCTGTTCGGGTCCTCGTCGGAGGCGGGGCTGTGCGCGGAGATCGCCGCGAGCATCGGTCCGAGAGCCGAAAACGTTGCCGGCCAAACCACGCTGGCGGAGTTCATCGACTTGACGGCGGCGTGCGACGTCTTCGTGACCAACGACTCGGGTGCGATGCATGTCGCGGCGGCGTTGGGCATTCCCACCGTGGCGGTGTTCGGGCCCACTGACGAGACGACCACGGGCCCGGTGTCGAGTTCGGTGCGGGTGGTGCGGGAACCGGTGGATTGCAGTCCGTGTTTGTTACGGGATTGCCCGATCGATCACCGCTGTATGACGCGGGTCGAGTCGGGACGGGTGGTGGACGAGGCGGGTTTGGCGTTGGGGGCGGGGGCGGCGACGCCGCTGCCGGGCTGGTCGTGAGCCTGTGCCCATACCCACGGTTCCGCCTGACGGCTGCCTCAGGACGGGGCACGTTCGAGCACCGACTCTCAAGGAACGCTTTGAAAGTCCCCTATTCTCAACAGTAGCGATCTCTTGAAGGTCCGAATGCCATTTCGGGTCTAGCTGCTTTTGAGGGGTGGGAAGGTCCGTGCCGGACCGCTCCCTTACGGTCACGGCTCGGTTGGCTCGTTAGTCGAGCAGGCCCTGCTCGAGTAGCAGCTCGGCGTTCAGCACGGCTGCGCCTGCGGCACCGCGGATTGTGTTGTGCCCAAGGATGACCATCTTGTAATCGAGGATTGGGCATTCACGGACGCGCCCCACCGAGACCGCCATGCCGCCTTCGAGCATCGCGTCTTTGCGCGGCTGCGGACGGTTCGCTTCTGTCATCACGTGGACCGGCTGCTTGGGCGCGCTGGGGAGTTGCTTCTCTTGCGGAATGCCTCGGTACGACGCGAGCGCCTCGATCAGCTTGTCGACGCCCGGCTTCTCGCTCAGCTCGATCGAGACGGCGACGGTGTGCCCGTCCACGACGGCCACGCGGTTGCAGTGCGCGCTGACTTGCGCCGCGAGAGGTTCAATTCCATCGCCGGCGACGTCGCCCAGGATCTTCTGCGTCTCGCTCTCCATTTTTTCTTCTTCGTTTCCAATGAAGGGAACGACGTTGCCCACGATGTCCATCGACGGCATGCCGGGGTAGCCCGCGCCGGAAATGGCCTGCATGGTGGCCGCCAAAATCTTCGTGATGCCGAAGGGTTTCAACGGCGCTATTCCCAGGGCCATCGTGATGGTCGAACAGTTCGGGTTGGCGATGATCGCGCCGCTCCAGCCGCGGTTCTTGCGCTGCGTCGAGATGACGGAGAGATGCTCGGCGTTGACCTCGGGAATCAGCAGCGGAACGTCGGGATCCATGCGGTGGTTGCGCGAGTTCGACACCACGAAATGGCCCGCGCCGGCGAAGGCCTTCTCGATGTCGCCCGCGACCGAGGCGTCCATGGCCGAAAACATCAGCTTGGGTGCATTGCCGTTGGCGGGGTTGGCCTCGTGGACTGTCTGGCCGGCGATCGACTCGGGGACGCCCCCGTCGAGCGTCCAGTTGGCTGCGTCGCGATACTGTTTGCCGGCGCTGCGTTGGCTGGCGCCGAGCCAGGTCACCTCGAACCAGGGATGTCCCTGCAAGAAGCTGATGAACTGCTGGCCGACCATGCCGGTCGCTCCCAGGATGCCCACTTCGATTCGTCGTTCCATAACGGTATTCTCCCCCGGCCTCGAGCGCCGGAGACTTCCTTGAGCTTAGTTTTTCGTTTGGAGTTGCTTGATCAGGTTGCGGTAGAGCTCGACCGCCTCGGTCAATTGTTTCTTGGGTACACGCTCTTCGGCCGTGTGCGCCACGTGGATCGAGCCAGGCCCGATGAGCAACGGCTCACCCCAGTTGGTGAGTTTCGGGATGTCGGTCGTGTACTTGACGGTGCAGGTCTCAAAACCGGGCATTTCCTTCATGCGCACCGCCGGCGTCTGGACCGGCATGGTCACGGTCACGCGGTCGTCGAGTGCGTCGCGGACCATCTTCATGACTTCATCCATGTTGGTGACGACGCGGATGACGGCCGTAGCCGAGGCATGGTCGGAGATGACATTGGCGGCGCGTCCGCCGGCGATAAGGCCGATGCTGCACGTGCTGTCGCCGAGGACGGGGTCGTCGGGGAGCTTGAGCGCGCGCAGCTTCTGCAAATTGTCGAGCAGCTTGTTGATGGCCGAGTCGCCTAGCTCTTCGTAGGCGGAGTGGGCCATCTTGCCATCGGCCTCGATTTCGACGCGCAGGTTGCCCTTGGAACCGAGCGCGAGCTTGTTCTCGGTCGGCTCGCCATTGATGAGGTACTTCGAGCCCGGCGGAGTGCGGTTTGCAAAGTGCGCGCCGATGCCGTCGATCTCTTCGCCGACGACCATCAGCAAACCCAGGTTGCGCACACCTTCGTCGAGCACCGCTTCGATCGCCTTGATCATCGAGGCGCTGATGCCCTTGGTGTCGCAGGCGGCGCGGCCCCAGATGAATTCGTCATCCTCTTTGGAGGGGATGAACGGCGGAACTGTATCCATGTGCGTCGAAAGAACGACGTCGGGGTGGCCCCAGCGCACGAAGACGTTGTTGCGGTCTTTCTCGACTTCGATGCTGTCGATCTCGCCGCCATACTGGTCGGCGAGGGGCTTGAGATAGTCGTAGAGAAAACGGCCCATCTCCAACTCGTTCGGTGTCACCGAGTTGATATCGACCATCGCGCGCGTGAGTTGGAAGACGTCCATGGGGCGGTGCAGAGCGTGAACGCGGCAAGCCTGAAGGCCTGCGCCAAGTGTCTCTTTGAGGATATCGGATCGCCGAAGGGAGGGTCAAACAGAGGGGACGTTGATAGCAAGGCATGGGTGCGCGACAAGAAAGTGATGATTTGCGGGTTCCCCTTTTTTGCGTGCGAATCCTTACGTAGTAATACGTTAGGAAAGGAGGCGTACTATGCCCGAATCTCTCGTCGCGCTCGAACGTCAACGAAAGGCCATCCTCGCTCGGATTCTCGATCTAGGAGACTTCCGCAACGGATCCATCAGCGCTGTCAGCGGCCGCTGCGGCAAACCGTCCTGCCGCTGCCATCAGCCCGGCCAGCCCGCTCATGGCCCGAACTACCGCCTGACCAGGAAGGTCAACGGCAAGACCGTGAGTGAGACCTTTTCCTCGCCCGCCCAGCGGCGCAAAGCGCAACGCGAAGTTGAGGCTTTTCACCGCTTCCGGGAGCTGAGCCGACAACTGCTCGAAGTCAACGAACAGATCTGCCGCTTGCGCCCCGTCGCCGAGGACGCCGAGCTGAGTCCGCAGGAAAAAAAACGGCCGAGGCGATCCAGCAAGAAGTCGCCGTAGAAGTAGGGAGGCTGCTACGGGTCGTCTTGTGTGAGAGGCGCAAGCGCGGGTCGCTCGACCTCGAAGCCGTCGAACAGGCGACGCGCGACGCGCTGCATCAAGCCGGCGCTGTCTTGCTCGAGACGCTGTTGAACGAAGACGCGGCCGGCGAATCGCAGCAGCCCTGCACCTGCGGCTCGCCAGCGCGCTACGCCGGTCGGCGGCCGAAGAAGCTCGTCACGATGCTGGGCGAGGTCGTCGTCGAACGGCCGTACTATCACTGCAGCCGCTGCGGCAAAGGCTTCGCGCCGCACGACCAAGAGCTGGCCGTCAAAGCGACGCAGTATTCGCCAGGCGTGCGCCGCATGACGGCGCTGGTCGGCTCCGAGACGTCGTTCGATCGCGGTCGCGCGTTGCTCGACGAGTTGGCCGGAGTGCGGCTGACCGCCAAGGCTGTCGAGCGCGAAGCCGAGGCGATCGGCGAAGATGTCGCCAGCGAAGAACAAGCCGCGATCGCGCGCGCCGTACCGCTGGAGCTTCCTGCGATGTCAGGACCTGAAACTCCGATTCTCTACATCGAGATGGACGGCACGGGCGTACCGGTCACCGCCGCCGAGACGGCCGGCCGCAAGGGTAAGGACGGCGGCCCGGCCGGCACGCGCGAGGTCAAGCTCGGCTGTGTGTTCACGCAAACAAGCTGCGACGAACAAGGCCGTCCCGTGCGCGACGAAGACTCGACCAGCTACACCGGCGCGATCGAGGACGCCGCCGCCTTCGGACGCCGCATTTACAGCGAGGCTTGGCGACGGGGTTGGAGTCGGGCGCGCAAGAAGGTCGTGCTTGGCGACGGTGCGGGCTGGATCTGGAATCTTTCGCACGAATACTTTCCCGGCGCGATCGAGATCGTCGACTTGTATCACGCTCGCGAACATCTGTGGGAGCTGGCGTCGAAGCTGTTTCCCCAACAACAAAAGCGCCTCCGCGGTTGGGCGCGGCGCATGCAGAAAAAGCTCGACGCGGGGCGCATCGAGCAACTCGTCACTGCGCTGCGCGAGATCGAAATCGACGACCCGGAGTTGGCGCATCCGCTGGCGCTGGAGGCGGACTACTTCCAGCGCCATGCGGAGCGCATGCGTTACGGCGAGTTTCGCCGGCAGGGCTTGTTTGTGGGCTCAGGCGTGATCGAGGCGGGTTGCCGCACCGTCATTGCGAGTCGGTTGAAGCGCTCGGGCATGTTCTGGAGCGTGCGCGGCGCGAACGCTATCACGGCTTTGCGTTGCGCACGGCTCAGCAATCGCTTCGACGACTACTGGGAGAATCGCGCTCGCGCGGCCTGAGCCTCACAAATTTGTCGCACACCCGCAAGGCATCTCGCGAATGCGCGCCGAGCGCTGCACCTCGGGCTATCGTCTTGATCACGATTCCCCACGGAGCACTCCACCCGTTATCATCTAGGGATCGCGCGCGCGAGCCGGTAGCGGCGGCGCCGTTGGGAAGGGCTCCGAAGCCTGCCTTCCCGCTGCCGGAGGACGCAGCGTGAGTTGGTTTCTTGCAGCGAGCCTGTCGTCGTTCCATGGCTGACTATCAACCACAGAATCCGCTCATTGTTCAGAGCGACCACAGCATCCTCGTCGAAGTAGCGAGCCCCCGATACGCAGAAGCGCGAGACGGGTTGGCCCAGTTCGCCGAGTTGGTCAAGGCTCCGGAGCACATCCACACCTACCGCATCACTCCGCTGTCGATTTGGAACGCTTGCGCCGCGGGCCTCGAAGCTCAGGGCATCATCACGACCCTCGAGAGCTTCTCGAAATACCCGGTGCCGCCGCATATCCTCGTCGAGGTCCGGGACTATGCCTCGCGCTACGGCCGGCTTCAGCTTCACCGAGAGAACGGCGATCTCGTTCTTTCCGCCAACGACCCCGTATTGGCTGAAGAGGTTTCGCACAGTAAACACGTCCGGCCTTTCTTGCGCGAGAGACTCTCGGCCACCTCGTTTCGCGTGGATGCGATCGCTCGTGGGGAAGTCAAGCAGGCTCTCATCAAGCTCGGTTTTCCAGCGGAGGATCTGGCGGGGTACACCGAAGGGGAAGCGCTGGCGATCGCTCTACGATCCGTCACGATGGAAGGCGCCGACTTCGGATTGCGGCCGTATCAGGTCAACGCCGCCGAGGCGTTTCACCAAAGCGGCAGCGATCGCGGAGGGTCGGGGGTCATCGTGCTGCCTTGCGGCGCGGGGAAAACGGTTGTCGCCATGGCGTGCATGGCGGGCGTGCAGTCCTCTACCTTGATCCTGACGACCAGCGTTACGGCGACCCGGCAATGGATTCGCGAACTGCTCGACAAGACGTCCCTGGAGGCGGACCAAATCGGCGAGTACAGCGGGTCGACGAAAGAGGTCCGCCCGGTCACGATCGCCACGTATCAGATTCTGACCTGGCGAGAGCGCAGGGACGCGGAGTTCCCCCACCTCAAGCTCTTTGACGAGCGCAATTGGGGGCTGATCGTCTATGACGAAGTGCATTTGTTACCCGCCCCGGTGTTCCGCGTGACCGCGGGCTTGCAGGCGCGGCGGCGGCTGGGGCTGACGGCGACGCTGGTTCGCGAGGACGGCCGCGAAGAAGATGTGTTCGCACTCATCGGCCCCAAGAAGGCCGACGTGCCTTGGAAGGTGCTCGAAAACCAGGGCTGGATCGCCAAGGCCCGCTGTACCGAGATTCGGCTGCCGATGCCGCCCGACCTGCGCATGACCTATGCCATGGCCGAGAATCGCGAGAAGTTCCGGATCTGCTCTGAGAACCCCCTCAAGACGCAGGCCGTCGCCGAGCTTCTCGACCGCCACGCCGGCGAGCCGACCTTGGTCATGGGGATGTATCTCGATCAGCTTCGCAAGCTCGCCGAGCCGCTCGGGCTGCCGGTGCTGACCGGTGCGACTCCGCAAACCCGGCGCGACGAGTTGTTCGGCGCCTTTCGCGAAGGGAAGATCCGAACTCTGGTGGTCTCAAAGATCGCCAACTTCGCCGTCGACCTGCCCGATGCCTCGGTCGCGATCCAGGTATCGGGGACCTTTGGATCGCGGCAGGAGGAGGCACAGCGATTGGGACGTCTGCTGCGTCCCAAGGCGGGCGAGAATCAAGCGCACTTCTATACGCTCGTGAGTGGAGAAACGGTCGAGCAGGATTTCGCCCTGAAACGGCAGCTCTTCCTTTGCGAGCAAGGGTATGAGTACTCGATCGTGGATCTCGAGGAAGAGAAGCTCGCAGGTCGCATGCTCGCATGAATCACTTCGATCTGAGTTGGGAGCGGGTTTTCGAGGCGTTGCCGCTGTGGGAAAGGGTTCCGCTTGAAGCTCGCCGCTTGTTTCTGAAGTACGTTAAACCTTCCGAGTTGGCGCGCAAGCCCGACCTTGGCGAAGCATTTACGCTGCTGGAGGAACTGGGTTTCTTCCAGCCTTCCGAGGGCCGTATCCGGGCCACGTTGAAGCCTCAGTTCAAGGTGTTCGTCAGGGTGGTGCGGGCGATGGGCCGCAGCCAAGTCTACGACTCGCCCACCGCCGTTGCATTCAACGCCTACTTGAAGGACAACTTCACGCTAGAGGAACGAGCCGCCGTTGGAGTGGCCGGGGGTCAGCGACAGCGCAGCTATTACGGGAGTTACTACCGGGAACAGGACATCTACCGGCGGACAGCATCCAGTCAGTGGGTGCATACGTTCGTGGCCTCGTCGTCTGTGTCGTGGCATGACAAGCAAGTTTCGCGCCAGCGTCCCATCCCCGGCCCTGAGGTGCACGCGGAAGCGCAAGAGCTGGTTCGCTTTCTGATCGAGCGGGCCGAGCCCGTGACTCTCAAAGACCTGTGCGCGGCCTGGGACGGCCGGGACTCGAGCCGACTACCCGACGCCCTCGTCCATGGGATCCGTCAGTTACTCGTCTTTCCGGCTTTGCGGGACGGCGACCTCGAACCCATCGTGGGCATCTGGCCGTCGGCGGCGTTGCGGCTCTCGGCCGCCCCTCCCAAACCGGCAACCGTGCCGAAGGCCGGCGAAGTCTTCCAGGCTCCCTTTCTGGTGGACGACATGGCGTCGATTGTGGTCGTGTGCGCCTCGGAGCCGCTGCGGTTGCGCGGGAACGACTGGAGGCTGTTCGTCAAGGCCGAGAAGGAGATCGCAGCTCAATTGGCCCCGCTGCCCGAGTGGCTGGAAGAGCCCTTCTCGCTCGGCCCCGCCGCCCGGACCGATACGGCGCTCCGGCTGTTGGCGCAGGCGGGCCGCGTTGTGCAAGCGGGCGTTGCCGGGCGCGACCTGCGTTTTGAGGTAACGAAGAAAGGACGCGACTGGCTTTCGCTCGGCCCGAAGGAGCGTCTGCAAGAGTTGCTCAACCAGATCAAGGAGAGCATCAGGGAGGAAGTGTCGTCGAAGGGATCTTCGAAGAAAAACGCACGGGGGAAACGGACGCCGCTCCGAGTCATACCACGCTACGCAGAGGACTTCGACGACGACTACGGCGAAGACGATGACGGCTCCGTCTATGACAGCTACGACCCTTACTACCATGACGACTACACACCCGCATCGCCCTTGAACCTGCTGCCCTATACCCTCGGCGCCGGCCATCAAGAGCTGAGTAATGCGGAGCTAACTGAGGCGGTCCGGCAGCGCTGCGCGGACTTGCCCTCCGAGGGGTTCGTCGACGCGGCGGTACTGTTGGAGTTCGAGGCCCGCGGGGAGCATCCGCTCCGCCGGCTGCTGGCCCTCGGCTCGTATCTCTCTTTCTACCTCGGTCCGATCTCCTTGTATTCGCCGAGCGAGGGCGATCTGGACATCGCTTGGTCCCGGCTCCTCTCCGATACCTTCTTCCAGCGTCTGCTGCCGCTGGGCGCGGTGAAGGTGGGCGTGGGCGAAGGGGGAGCTATCTCGCTGGGTTTGTCGGAGGTGGGCCGTTATCTGTTCGACTTGACACAAGAGTTGACGATTGATCTGCCTGACCACCAAGGGGATCGATCGGTTGTGGTTCAACCGAACTTTGACGTCGTCTTTCTGGCTCCCTCGCCGGCGACGGAGGTGGTGATCTCGCGGTTCGCCGAGCGCAGGGGCAGACGGGCAGGAGTGCTGTTTCATATCACCAAGCAGTCCATTTTCATCGCTGCCTCGGCCGGACTGACAGCCGAAGTAGTGATCGAAAACCTGCGAGGCGTGTGCTCGAATGAGTTGCCGGCCAATGTCGAGCGGGAAATCCGCGGTTGGTCCGCGCAATGCCGCCGCATCGAGATGCAGCCGTCCATCGTCATACGCTGCCCTGATGAGGATACGGCCGCGCGGGTGCGGTCGGTCGGCAAGGGGAAGATCAGGCCGATCTCAGAAACGGTTTTGGAGTTTTCGGAACCGAAACAGAAGAGCCAGTTTGTACGGAAGCTGCGGGGGATGGGGATCTTCGTGTGACGTGGCTGGGAGGGCGCGGGCGGCTGGGTTGTTTCTCGCCAAGGCGCGAAGGACCGCAAAGAACGCGAAGACGCAATGTCTTTCTTGGCGCGCTTGGCGGTCCTTAGCGTCTTTGCGAGAACAGGAAGCCCGACCTCAGCAAGCAGCTCGCTCACCGACGGCGGTGCGCCTAGACCCTAGAGATGGATCGTGCGGCCGTCGACGGCTAGGGGCGGCTTCCTTGATAGCCTCGGCCAGGGTGGGATGGGCGTGGCTTGAACGGGCAATATCCTCGCTGCTGGCGCCGAACTCGATCGCCACCGCCGCCTAGGCCGTATAGAGTTCTTCGGCGAATGCCAGGTTCAAGTCGCCCGGCTGAGGAGATGGGTGGCTCACGGGGTTAGTCTGCATTTCTCATCAGAACATCGTCGCAGAAAGTGGCGCCCAGAAACCGAGCCGTGGGTAGTGGCTCAATTTGGCTGCGCCACGCTGGGTGATGGGCGTGCGCTGCACACTGTGCCGGAAGGCCATCGTTTCTGAAGTCGCCTTCAGGCGGCTTCCGCGCGAAGCGCGTTGTAGGCCGGTCGTTTACGGCCGGTTCAGCGTGGCCCTTCGTTCCTGCCCAGGGCGCTTCAGCGTCCTTCCGACACACCGGCTTGAGCCACCGTGGATGGCTGATCCGGTGTCCGTGAGACCGTCATGGCTGAAACTGAGCCACTACCGAGCCGTGACCGTCAGGGAGCGGTCCGGCACGAGCCTTCACACGCCTCGGAAGGCTCTGGGGCCAAAACTTGCTCCCATTGAAAACAGCCGACTCACCAACCTGTTCCTTAAGAGATCTGACACGGGCAACTCACCTTCCTCCCCTGACACCGCCCCCAACCCGCCGCCCGCCGACTCACCCTTCACGAATCACGAACCGCGTGCGATAATCCCGGTGCGGCGCGCCCGTGTCCCGCGAGGGAGGGCAACCATGGATCGACGACAATTCATCTTCAGTTCGGCGGCGGCCGTTGCCGCGGCGGCTCCGGCCTCGGCGATGCTCATCACACCCGACGAAGCCCGGAAACGTAAGAAGCTTCGTGTCGGCATCATCGGCTGCGGCCGCATGGGGCAGTATTTCGCCGAGGTCTACCGCGCGCTGCCCGACACGGAGTTGGTCGCTATCGCTGAGTGGAACGATGACCGCCGCAAGGTAGTCGGCGAGCGCTTCGGCGTCAAGGCGCTCTTCAAGGACGTGAACGCGATGCTGCGCGAGGTCGTGCCCGACATCGCCGCGGTGATCACGCCCACCAAGTTCATGAAGGAGGCTGTGATCGCGTGCGCCGAAGCCGGCGTCAAGGGCGTGTCGACCGACAAGCCCATCGCCGCCAAGCTTGCCGACGCCGACGAGATGGTCGACGCCTGCAAGAAGCGTGACGTGGTGCTGGCCGGGGGTAACCTGCAGCGGGCGATGTGGGAGGTGCAGCAGGCCGCGGCGCGGCTGCGCGCCGGCGACTACGGCCAATTGCAGGGGGCGGCCGTTCATCGCTTCGGCGGTGAGATTTCCGGCGGCGGCTGCCAGCATTGCTCGGTGTTGCGGCTTCTCACCGGCGCCGAGGTTCGCGAGGTTGTGGCCTGGGGGCAGCCCGCCGAGGCGCTCGCAGGTGACACCGACGAAGGGCTCGAGATCAACGGCGTCTTCCGCATGACCTCGGGCATCGATTGCCAGGTCTTTGGCAAAGAAACCCCCTATCGCGGCGTGGACGTGTGGACCGGCGATACGCTCGTGCGTTGGGATTGGGCTCCGCCGAAGGTCTTTCGCGGTGCGCAAGCTCAGGGTGCGCGTAGTGAGATCGATCCGCAGTACCCGGCGTTCCCGTGGAAGTACATCCTCGACCGGCCGGTGCTGCGGAACACCGATAACTACCTGGTCGCCTCGATCCGCTCGTTTGTCGACGCGGTGTTTACCGGGAGCGGGCTGTTCGTCTCGGGCCACGACTTGCGGCAGGCGCTCGAGATCGCCATTGCGTCGAAGCTTTCGGCGCAGCTCGGCAACCGGCCGGTCAAGCTACCGCTCGAAGACCGCTCGCTCACGCTCTACCCGCGGCCGTACCGCTGGCTCGGCGGCGATGTGACGGGCCGGCCGCAGACGTCAGACGAGGCAAGCGGGAAACCGTAGGCCGCCCCACCCTCTGCGCGGGGCCCGGCTCACGACTTCGCGAACTTGCGGAACAAGTCGTCGAAGATGGCGTCACGGTCGAGGCCTGTCGCGACCCGCACCGGGTGCCGTGACGCATCGTGCCGGTAGTTCATCTCGTCGGTGAGAATCGGGCTGGGCACAACCTCGGTCTCGACCCACGCGGCATTGATCAGCAGCGCGATCGCCGAGATATCCCAAATCACCTTTGACCAAGGGTATCCCTCGCGAGGACTCCGCTCCCGCGCGTACCCGGCGACGGTTTCATAGAGGTAATCGCCGATCTTCGAACGCCCCTTGAGGTACCGTTCGAGCTCCGGCAAGGTCGTACGCAGGTGTTCGGAGACGTTCCGCGCCGGCACGTTCATGAGGGCGACGCCGCTGTCAAACAGCGTCTGCGAGGCGGGGACGTCCTGCTGGCAATTGTACTCCCGCCCCGACTTCATCGAATACGGCTGCGCGCCCAGCCAGATCACGACCACCTTGTCGCGAATCTTCGGCTCCATCCGTAGCGCCGACGACACGTTGGTCGGCGCGCCCACCGCCACGACGAACAGCGGCTCATCGCGCGGCTCGAGCGCTCGTCGGATCAGGTCTGCCGCCGCCGGACTGTCGACCGGCTTGCCCGTGGTCCCGATGTAGCGGTCCGAGCCGCGGAAGGTAAATCTGTCGCGATCCACCTTCGCATACTTCGGCCCGACACCCGCCCCCAGCACATCGAGGACGCGATGGATCTCCTGGTAGCTGCGCTCCATGCCGTCCTTGGGGCTCGACGACCGAGAGTTGGTGAACGGTGCGGCATAGACGGCCTCGACCGTCATTGCCTTGGGCGAGAGCAGAGAGTAGGCCAGCGCGAATTGATCGTCGACCTCGTTGTAGGTGTCCGTGTCGAGGACCATCTGCACGGGACCGGTGGGTAGGCTGAGTCGGTCGCCCAGTGAGGTGGCAGCTTGCGATGTAGCGCGTTGCAGGGGGAACGCGGCGGACGCGGCCAGAGATAACGCGAACGAGCGGCGGTTCATGCCTTCTACTGTATCCGGTGATTCGCCGGTGGGCGGCGTGCACATTGCGGCCACTGTGTGGTTTGCGGGTCATCAGCGCAGGCTCGCGTCTGCGACTCTGAATGGCGGGACGAGCGATCATGCTGCGTTCGGGCTTTGGACCGCTGGGGCGGGCATTCATATACGACTTTCGCCGCCGCCGCGCGGCCGAGGAGTTCAAGAAGCGGTACGCGCAATAGGGGCGAGGCCGGCAAGCGGCGGCAGGCGGGCACGGCATGCCGTGCCCCTACGTGGGGCACCTGGGTCTCTCGCTGCTGTGCCGCTCGCTTCCACGTTGGGAATCGGCGGCGCTGATACGCTGAATGGACAGCCCGGCCTTGGAGATTGCTGATGCCCAGACGACGTATATTGTGCCCGCTTTTTGTCTTCTTTTTCGTGCTCGCCGCCTCAGTCGGCGGGCAAACGATTCCCGACAGACTGACGCTCGCCGGCGCGGTGGATGTCGCGCTTGCCCACCATGGCGACATCGAAGCCGCCCGGCAGTCGGTGATGGCTCGCCAGGGCGCGGAGCGGCAGGCCGACCTTTCGCCCAACCCCACGGTCTACTTCCAGACAGAGAACTGGCGCTTCACCGGCAGCCCGAGCTTTTCGGCGGAGCAGGACCTCGACCTCTTTGCGTGGGTGTCTCAACCCATCGAGACGGGCGGCAAGAAGCGACGCCGTGGGGAGTACGCGCAAGCCGACCGCGCGCTGGCCGAGATCGGTGGCAAGGCCGTCGCATGGAGGATCCGCCAAGGCGTCAAGCGCGCCTACTGGCAAGTGCTGGCGGCGGAGCGTAACGTGGAGTTGCTTGCGAAACGCCGCGATACGCTCGGAGAGCTGAGCCGGTATCACGAAGTGCGCGTCAATCTCGGGGCCATGGCCGAGGTGGATTTGATCAAGGTCCGGCTCGAAGTCGAAAAGATCGCGATGTCGCTGGCGGTGGCGGAGATGGAGACCGAACGCACCAAGGTGGCGCTGCTGCGCGAGATGGGCAGCCCGGCGGTTTCGACCGCGTTTGCTGTCGAGGATGTGCGGTTGCCGAAGCCAGCGGAGGGCTGGGAATCCGACGCGGTCTTGGACCGCCTGGCCTCGGACGCGATCAGCCACCGTGTCGAGGTGTTACTCGGCGAGGCCTTGGTCGAGCGCGCGCGTGCCCGCGTCGAGCTACAACGTGCGGTCTCGCGCCCCAACGTCACCCCTTACTTCGGCTACAAGAGGAACAACGGTTTCAACACCCTGATCGGCGGCGTGTCGCTTCCGGTGCCCGTTTTCAACCGCAACCAAGGCAGCATCGAGGAGGCCTCCGCGGAAGTGTTGCAAGCCGAAGCTGCGTTGCGCGCGACGAAGGCGCGGGTGCGCGCCGAGGTGGCCGCGGCGGCGAAGGTGGCGCAGCGCCGGGCGCGCATGCTCACGCGCATCGAGACGGGGATGATCGACCGTGCACAAGAGACCTCGCGCATCGCCCTGGCCGCCTATCAAGAGGGTGCCACCGATCTGTTGAACGTGATCGACGCCCAGCGTACCGAAAACCAAGTCGGCCTGCTTTATTCTCAGGTGCTCGCCGATTTCACCGTGAGTTGGGTCGATCTCGAGACAGCGGTCGGCACCGAGCAGCTTCCGGTTGAAGAAGGGTTTCAGCCCCAAAAGTACAAGCAACGTGCCGCCGCTAGAATGGAGGACTGAGTCGCGGGTTCTGTTCGCTAGGCGACGGTTGTACAACGCGGCAGTGTAGGGGCACGGCATGCCGTGCCCGGCGGCCTCGAACGGACGACTTGACCCGAAGACGGGCACAGCATGCTGTGCCCCTACTTTTCAATTCGCCACCGCCTTGGTTACCGCTTTCGCTGCTCTCTTTATGCACTCCGCATCCCATTCTCCGAGAGGCGCTCCAGCGATTCTCATTTGCTTCTGGCCAACCGCCGGGTGCCTGCTGCTCTCGACCGCCTGCTCTCAGCCGGCGGCCGAAACCGCGGTGGCCGAAGCCACGCCCATCGAAGACCATGGCGCCCACCCCGACCTGGTGCGCATTGACCCGGCGTCAATTGTCCCGGCCGGCATCCGCAGCGCCGAAGTCGAATCCATCGCCCTTGAGAGCGTCATCGAAGCGCCCGGCCGAATTGAGGTTGACGAGAACCGTACGGCGCGAGTCGGAGCGTTTGTGGAGGGCGTGGTTGTCGAGTGCTGCGTATCGGTGGGCGCCGACGTCAAGAAGGGACAGGTGCTAGCGCGCTTGCACAGTCACGACGTGCACGACGCGGAATCGAAGTACCGGCAGGCATTGGCAATGGTCCCGCAAAGTGAGTCGGAACTCGAGTACGCCCAGCAGCAGCAGCGGCGCGCGTCAAGGCTACACGAACTCAAGGCCGGCTCGTTGCAGAAAGTGCAGGAAGCCGAAACCGCGCTCAAGAGCGCCGAGACGGCGCTGGAGTTTGCCAAGGCCGAGGTCGAGCGGGCGGAGCGCCATCTTGGATTCCTGGGCCTCGATCCCGCCGGCCTGGCCGAGCATGCCGATCGCGAGACGGAAACACAAGCAACCGCTCAACACGCCGAGCATTTGATCCCGATCCGCGCACCCTTCGCAGGGACGGTGCTGGAACGGACCGCCAGCCAGGGCGCGGCGGTCACGCCTTCTGACCCGTTGTATGTGATTAGCGATCTGAGCCGGGTGTGGGTGATGGCGCAGGTTCCGGAGCAGCATCTCCCTCACTTGCGCCGCGGCATGCCGGTGGAGGTGAGTGTGCGTGCCTACCCGGACCGTGTCTTTCCGGCGCGTGTGACGACAATCGGAGATGCGCTCGACCCCGAGACCCGCACCGTGCAAGTACGCTGCGAGGCGGCCAACCCGCGGCGGGCACTGAAGACGGAAATGTTCGCTACGATTCGCATCCCGGGCGACCGCGGCGACCCTTCAGCGGCCGTGCCTCTCTCGGCGATCCAGCACGTTGACGGCGACGAGATGGTTTTCATCGACGAGGGTGGGGGCGTTTACCGTGCAAGGCGCGTCGAGACCGGGCGGCGGTCGGATTCGAAAGTCGAGATTGTTCGCGGGCTCGAGGTGGGCGAGCGGGCCGTGGTGCAAGGGGCATTCCACCTCAAGTCCGAGCTCCTCAAGAGCCAAATGGCTGAAGATTCGCACTAGACGTCGTGTGGTGAAACGCGCCCAGCTTTGAAGCAGAATTGTCGGGGCGTGTTGTGGCGTAAGGCTCCAGCCTTGCCGAGTCTCGATTCTTCGGGACTCAGGATGGCAAGTGACCGAGCAGTCGCTAGTGGACCTGAGAACCGAGGAATCGGTTCTCGGCAAGCCTGGAGGCTTACGCCACATCGGTTAGCGAGACCTCACTAGAGCCCGGGCCGCGGCTCTGTCCTCATGCTGAAGCGCATCATCGACTTCCATCTCGATCATCCCTGGGTCGTGTTGTTCGGGCTGCTGGTGCTGATCGCCGCGGGTCTGCGGTCGATGTGGAACCTCCCCGTCGACGCCTTTCCCGACCTCACCAACAATCAAGTCACGATCTTGTGCGACGCGCCGGGACTGGCGCCCGTCGAGGTCGAGCAGCTTGTCACCTTCCCCATCGAGTCGGCGCTGATGGGTCTGCTCGACACCTTGGAGGTGCGCTCCATCTCGAAGTTCGGGCTCTCGATGGTCACGATTGTCTTCGAAGACCGCGTCCCTACCTACTTCGCCCGGCAACTCGTCGGTGAACGCCTGATCGAGGCCCGCAACCGCATTCCCGGGGGACTGGAGCCCACCATGGGGCCGGTCGCCACCGCGTTCGGCGAGGTGTACCAGTACACGGTCGAAGGCGACGGCTACAGCGCCATGGAGCTGAAGACGCTCCACGACTGGGAGATCAAATACCAGTTGCGCGCCGTCCCCGGGGTCGCTGACGTCAACACCTGGGGTGGCTTCACCCAGCAGTACGAAATCGTGGTCGACCCGTATCGCCTGCAGAGCCGCGGCTTGACGTTGCGCGACGTTTTCGAGCGTGTCCGCGACAACAACGACAACTTCGGCGCTGGTTTCGTCGAGCATGCCTCCGAGCAATACACCGTGCGCGGTCTCGGCCGCGTGAAGCACGAACGGGAAATCGAATCGATCCTGCTCGACTCGCATCGCGGCTCTCCGGTCTACCTGCGCGACGTCGCGGAGGTGCGCATCGGTCACATGCCGCGACAAGGTTCGGCCACGCGAGACGGCGAGGGCGAGCGCGTCTCGGGCATGGTGATCAT
The DNA here is from genome assembly GCA_965261065.1 of Bryobacterales bacterium. GTDB lineage: Bacteria > Acidobacteriota > Terriglobia > Bryobacterales > UBA6623 > JAKZVK01. The sequence goes on from OZ253444.1 coordinate 3,967,669, forward strand.
GCTCAAGGGACAGAACAGCAAGACGGTGATCGAGCGCGTCAAGCAGACCCTGGAGCAGATGAAACAGTCGCTGCCCCAGGGCGTCAGCGTCGTTCCCTTCTACGATCAATCGGAAGTGATCGACGGCACGATTCAAACCGTGCGAGACAACCTGCTCAAGGGCGGGCTGCTGGTGATTCTCGTACTGTTCCTGTTCCTGGGCGGCGTACGCGGCGCGATCATCGTGGCTGCGGTCATCCCGTTATCGCTACTGTTCGCGTTCCTCGGGATGGAACTGTTCGGCGTCTCCGCCAACCTGATGAGTCTCGGGGCGGTGGATTTCGGCATGGTCGTCGATGGCGCGGTGATCATGGTCGAGAACTACGTACGGCGCTTGCGGGAGCGACACAGCCGGCCCGCGGACACGGCGCACTACAGCCTGGAAGAGATCCGAGGCGCGGCGCACGAAGTCGCCTGGCCGATTCTGATGGGCGTCGGAATCATCATTGCGGTGTACGTCCCGATTCTGACGCTCGAGGGTTTGGAAGGTCGCATGTATCGGCCCATGGCGGTAACGGTGTGCTCGGCGCTGCTTGGCTCACTGGTGCTCACGCTAACGTTCGTGCCCGCGGCCGCGCGAATCCTCATCCGCCCCAGCGCTCGCGAACGGCGCGAGCCGGTGCTCGACCGTATTCGAGGCGTTTACGCGCGCATACTGCAAGGCGCACTCAAATATCGCTTGGTGGTCGTTGGGTTGGGGGCGGTGGTAGTGGCGGCCGCCCTTGGGTCGCTGGCCTTCATCGGCACTGAGTTCATGCCGCGGCTCGATGAAGGGTCGATGCTCGTGCAGACGCTCAAGCTGCCCAGCATTTCTCTGACTGAATCGACGGAGATGGGCTTTGAGGTCGAGCGCAAGCTTCAATCGCTGCCCGAGGTGACCAGCGTCGTGACCAGGACCGGCCGCCCCGACTTGGCCACCGAAGCAATGGGCATCTACGAAGCGGACGTATACATCGGGCTGAAACCGCAGGACGAGTGGACCACCGCCACGGACAAAGAGGGCCTGATCGAGGCCATGTCACGCGAGCTTTCGGCGATTCCCGGCATCGTTTACAACTTCACCCAACCGATGGCCATGCGGTTGGACGAGACGATCTCCGGGGTCAAAGCCGATGTGGCGGTCAAGATCTTCGGCAATGACGCCGACACGCTCGACCGCTTGGCCGATCAAATCCTGCCCGTCATCAGCCGTGTTCCCGGCGCCGCTGACGTACAGAAGCAGGTGTTCTCGGGCGCGCAGGAGTGGCAGGTGCACATCAACCGCACCGAGCTGGCGCGCTACGGCCTGAACGTGGCCGACGTGCGGGACCTGGTGCAGTCGGCCGTCGGCGGCAAAGGCGTCAGCGAGCTGATCGACGGGCGTCGCCGTTTTCAGATCGTCGTGCGGCTGCCTGAAGATTATCGCAAAGACCGCCAGGCGCTGGGCCGGCTGCTGCTGAACGCACCCGGTGGAGAACTGGTGCCTCTCTCGAGAGTGGCGGAGATTCGTCAAACCAGCGGCCCCGAGAGGGTGCAGCGCGAAAACAGCCAGCGGCGCATCGTCGTGCAATCGAACGTGCGCGGGCGCGACTTGGGTAGCTTCGTCGCCGAGGCGCAGCAGCGGGTCGCCGAGGGCGTCACCCTGCCGATCGGCTACTTCATTCGCTGGGGCGGGCAGTTCGAGAACCAACAGCGCGCCATGCAGCGGCTGTCTCTGGTCGTGCCGGGCGTGCTGCTGATCATCTTCTTTCTGCTGTTCTCGACTTTCGGGTCGGTGCGGCAATCGTTGCTGGTGCTGTTGATCGTGCCCTTCGCCAGCGTGGGCGGCATCGCGGCGCTATGGATGAGGGGGATGAATCTCAACGTCTCGGCGTCGATCGGTTTCATCGCGGTCTTCGGCGTGGCGATTCTCGACGGCGTAGTGCTGGTCTCGACCACCAATCGCCTGCTGGCCGAGGGCCGTGCCGTGCGGGAGGCCGTAGTTCATGCCGCCTCGATCCGCCTGCGGCCGGTGGTGATGACGTCGTTGGTGGCCGGGCTGGGCTTCCTGCCGATGGCTATCGCCACGTCAACTGGCGCAGAAGTGCAACGCCCTCTCGCGACGGTCGTGATCGGCGGACTGGTCAGCTCGACCTCTCTCACGCTTCTACTGCTGCCCGTGATGTTCCCGTGGTTCCACCGCGGCCGGAAACAGGACTAGCCAGGTCGGGGTTGCGTCGTGAAGACCCGACGGAAGAGGCGGATTGAAAAGTAGGGGCACGGCATGCCGTGCCCGCTTGCCCCAACACGCAGGCGCATCGCTCCGCCTCGGCGAAGGAACTCACTCTGACCGTCGTTCCACCAGCCCAAACCGGACCCGAGTCCGCGAAGCGGACGGACGGATGTTAGCTTAGCCATCTGAGTTGTTTTGTCAAGGGGGAATCGGCGGTTGTTTGTGGACGAGCTGCACAGCAAGGATCACAGGTTGTCCACAGCGTCACGGCAGGTGTTTCAACAGTGGGGAACCGCGTCGCCGAAGAGTCTCGAGGTAGAGCGACTCCTCATAGGGCTTGCGGCCGGCAACGATACAGAATCCGTATCCACTTGAAGGCTAGCCCTCGCACCGCCGCATGGTGATCCTGGCCCTTGGATCGTTGCTGTTCGCAATAGGCCCGCGCCCATGACGATCGGCGTACCGAGAAGGCGGCAAATGCGTGGAACGTCTGCCGCAGAAATTTCGGACAGGCCCAGCGAACATGCACCCAATCTTGCTTGCCACTTCGCTCCCGCACCGGCGCGATGCCACTCGCGGTCTGAACTTCGTTCGCGTTCTGGAAACGCTCGCGGCGGCTGCCAAACGCCGCCAGCAAACGCGGCGCCAACGCCGCTCCCGCCCCCGGCAGTCCTTCCAAGAAACCGAAATCCTCGTGGGCCGCCGTCAGCTCCTCAATCTTCGTCTCCAACTCGGCGATCCCTCGCTGCAACTGCCACAACACCGCCACCAGGGTGAGTACCATCGCACGCCCCGGTTCCCAAATCGCCTCATCCTTCGTCAGCGGCAGTCAGGCCAAGAGCCTAACTGACAGTGCCTTACAGGGTGCGGATGGCGATCAGTTGACACGGCTCCCGGAGGGCCTCACCCGGCCACCGGCTGGCCTCAGCCTGAACCTTGGCCTAGCGAACCAGGGCAGGTGATCAGCTCCTCAGGCCCTTGACCATCCGGGCGAGCCCTCGGGCGAAACTCGACGAAGTCGGGAAGTCGGGGGGAAGTCGGCCACAGGCTACTACTTCTCAAATACAGTCCCCAAGTCGCGCTCAAAATCTTCCAGATCGTATTGAGCCGGGACTCTCCGGGCACGGGCGTAATCCATCATCTCCCACAGCGACACGCCGGCCTCTTTCGCGACCCGGGCGAGGCTGACCTTGCGGTCCCCGTACAGCCGAGCGTAGTGGTCCAGTTTCCATTCCCCGATCGCTTTGGCGAGCAGCCGGCGCACCGTCGTCGAGCGGTCGGCCTGCTCGACGTTCTCGATCATCTCCAACTGGCTTACCAACTCCCCGGGAAGCCTTGTTCCGACCATCTGTTCTTTCTTCATCCTTTTGCCTCCCGATTCCTGCCGGCCCCATCGAGAAAGGAACGCCCTGAAGACTTTGACGTCGTAGGACTTGCCCTTCTCCAGTTCGGCGGTGTCTTGCGAATGCAAGAGCTATTTGCGGATTTGTGGGGCCATGGGCCCTGAATTGAGCCGATGAGACCCATGAGGCCCGCTTGCGCTGTGCGGGTCTGCTCATCGATGCCGATCTTTTCCGACAGCCGCCCGGTTGACGCCACGGCCACCGGCGGCCCCACCCACGACGTCCTGGTCGGCAGACAACCGATCTTCGATCGAGACCTCAAGGTCGTCGCCTACGAATTGCTGTTCCGGGCAGGCACGGCGGACGGGACCGCCAACTTCAGCAACGCCGATCAGGCGACCGCGCACGTGCTCATCAATACGTTCGTCGAAATCGGGCTCGACACGGTTGTCGGCACCAAGCGAGCCTTTCTCAATTTCACGCGGGACTTTCTCACACAGGACTACGGCCACGTCTTCCCTCCCGATCGCGTCGTGCTCGAGGTGCTCGAAGACGTAGCCGTCGATGAGGATCTGATTCAAGGGATCCGAAGTCTTGTCGAACGAGGCTACACCATCGCGCTGGACGACTTCACGCATCAGCAGAATCTCCTCCCTCTGCTCGAGTTCGCGAAGATCGTCAAGGTCGACCTGCCGGCCGTCGATCCATCGGAGATGGCGGAACACGTCGCGTCCCTGCGCAAGCGCGAGGTCCTGCTGCTGGCCGAGAAGGTTGAAACCGAGGAGGAGTTCGAGGAGTGCAAGCGGCTTGGGTTCGACTACTTCCAGGGTTTCTTCCTGTGCCGTCCCAATACGGTTAGCGGCCGGCGAAGCCCGGTCAACCGGCTCGCCGTCTTTCACCTGCTCGCGGAGTTGAAGCGCCCGGACGTCGAGTTCACCGAGCTTGGGCGATTGATCATGAGCGACGCGGTGCTCAGCTACAAGCTACTGCGGCTGAGCAACTCCGCGCTGTTCGCGCACCGCTACGAGTTCACGTCGATCGAGCAAGCGGTGCGATATCTGGGAATGGACGCCATCAGTACATGGGCGGGTATTCTCTTGCTGTCGAGGCTGGACGACAAGCCGCCGGAGTTGCTGAATACGGCCCTACTGCGGGCCCTGATGTGCGAGGAACTCGGGATCGCGATGGCGTCCTCAGAAGGCTCGACGTTCTTCGTAGTCGGGTTGTTCTCCCTGCTCGATGCCTTGTTGAATCGTCCGATGCCTGAGTTGTTAGCGTCACTGCCCCTCGCGGATGGAATCAAGGAAGCCCTGTTGCGCCGCGGCGGCCCCATGGGGGAGGCGTTGCGCTGTGCCGAGAACTATGAGAGAGGACACTGGGAGGAGGTCGAGTACGATGGCCTCGGCCGGCCGGCGATCGTTCGGGCCTATTTGAACGCGGTCCAGCGGGCCGGTCAGATCAGCACAGCGCTATGAGCCGACGCACGGTCGGTGCAGCGTCGAGATGAGTCTCGACGCCGTAGGGTGAGAGCCGGCGTCACGCTGCTACTCGAACGCGGCGGTGACGATGTTGCTGCAAGGCGTCGGCGACACAGACCTGCACCGTCAGGCGGGCCCGACGGGATTCCCGGCTTGCCGGCCCTCATACCAACCGCCCCTCCAGCCGATACAAGGGATAGCAGTCTGTGCGCGCGGCTCTGTCGGCACGCCCTGAGACCGACGACGGTCGCGAGCCCCCCGGGGTGCCCACCGGACACCCGGCCCAGGCCGCTTCCAACCCGAAACCGCCGATGTGGAAAGTATGGGCGTAACTGCCGGGGAAAACGGCGCCCCGCCGCCATCACACAGCTATCCCGAGCCGGAGTGCTCCGTCTATGGGCAGGCAGTGAACGAGTATCTCGGCGACGACTCCGAGGAAAACCGCGCCCGCCTCTAGCTGCTCACCCGCGAGCTGGCCGCCCAGCGCGTCCCCATCGCCGAGGCGAGCACGGCCCTTTGGGAAGCCGCCAAGCCGTACCTTCTGTCCGCGCCCGACGCCGGCCGCTCCTCGTCGCTCGACACCATTCTCGACATCGAGCGCGAGTTGTGCGCCGTCTTTGAAGAGGCGTTCCAGCTCGAGCGGCGCGCTCATCTGCGGCTGGCCTCCGCCTACTCGCAGAAGATCCGCGAGGTCAACACCATCCTCGACAACTTGCCGGCCCTGGCCTTTCTCAAGGATGCGGAGTTCCACTATGTGTCGGTGAACCGTACGTTCTGCGACGCTCTGGGGGTGCCGGCCGAGAAGATCATCTCCAAGACCGACTTTGATCTGTTCCCCGAAGACGTCGCCCGCGACTTCAACGAACGCGACCGCGCCGTCATGGACGGCCGGGTGGCCCTTCGCCACGAGGAGTCGCTTGAGTTCAACGGCCAGCCGCACACGCTGCTGATCATCAAGGCGCCCGTCCTCAACTCCGACGCCGCCCCGACCGGCCTCATCGGCGTCGGGTTCGACATCACCGCGCGGAAACGCATCGAGCGCGAGCACACCCACTTGGTGGCGGCGCTCGACTCGGTCGGCGAGGCGATCCTCATCACCAACACCGACGGAGTCATCCAGCACGTCAACCCGGCCTTTGAACGCATGACGCAGTACGACTGCGATCACGCCATCGGGCAGACGCCTCGCATCTTAAAGAGCGGATGCCACGACACCGAGTTTTACCGGCAACTGTGGACCAAGATCACGGGCGGGGATGTCTGGAGCGGCATCATGACCAATCGCAAGCGCGACGGCACGCTCTTCGAGACCGACCAGACCATCGCCCCGGTTCGTGACGCCGCGGGACGTGTTGCCGGCTTCGTCGCCGTCTCGCGTGACATCATCGAGCGCAAGCGGATGGTCGAAACCCTCCAGCGCGCCGTGATGGTGAAGACCGAGTTCACGTCAATGGTCTCGCACGAGCTGCGCACGCCGCTCACCGCGATCAAAGAGGCCATCAGCGTGGTCGAAGACGGTACCGCCGGTCCGCTCAACAAGCACCAGCAGGACTTCCTCGCGCTCGCCAAGCGCAACGTCGACCGCCTCCACCGGCTGATCAACGACACGCTCGATTTCTCGAAGATCGAGCGCGGCGACTTCCACCTCGACCTGCGCATGCACGACCTCAACGCGCTGACCAGCGAGGTCGTCCAACAGCAGCGCTTGGCCGCGAAGAAAGAGGGGTTGCAGCTCGAGCAGTCGCTGGACGATCGCTTGGGCAAAGTACGCCTCGACCCGGACCGCATCAGTCAAGTGCTGGTCAATCTAGTCGGCAATGCCATCCGCCACGGAGGGGGTGGATGGGTAGAGGTGACCACCAGCAAGGCGGGCGACGAGGCGATCGTCAAGGTGCAGGACGGCGGGTCCGGCATCCCGACTCAGAAGCTCGAGCACATCTTCGAGGCCTTCGTGCAGCTCAGCACCGGCACCGGACGCAAAGTCGGCGGCACCGGCCTGGGGTTGGCGATCTGCAAGCAGATTATCGAGTTGCACGGCGGCCGGATATGGGTCGAGTCCGAGGTCGGCAAGGGCTCGGCTTTCTACTTCGCCCTGCGGCTCGCCGACGACAACGAAACAGAAGGGAGTTAAGCAGAAGCGATGACCAAGATCTTACTTGTGGATGACGAGCCCGATGCCATCAGCGCTCTCGAGTTCCGGCTCAAGGCCGCCGGCTACGAGGTCTTCACCGCGGAAAACGGGGTGAAGGCGCTGCAGGCGCTGCAGGAAACCAAGGTAGACCTCGTGTTGGCCGACTTCATGATGCCGGAGATGAACGGGCTTGAGCTGGCCCGCATGGTCAAGGGCAGCGCGAAGATGTTCGACACGCGCGTCATCCTGTTCTCGTGCAACTCCGACCCCGAGTTTCGCAAGCGCGCGATCGAGTTGGGCGCGGTCGATTTCCTGTCGAAGACGGAGGGCTACCCGTCGATTGTCAAGCGCGTTTCCGAGGTGGCGCCGGTCGCGGAAGAGACGCAGGCCGGCGCCGAAACGGTCGTGCGCGACCAGCTCCACAGCTTGGCTCTCAGCTTGGTCGATATGTTGCACATGGCCGGTTCGCCGTCCGCACTACCGGAGCCCACGCGTTACGCCCTCGACTCGGCCCGGCGCATCGCGGACGACATCGAGCGCCTAACGGGTACCGGCGGAGAGGCGACGGAGTCCGAAGAGGAGACGGCGCAGCCTGCCGAATCACGGTCGTGAGAATTGCGGGCCACGGCCCCGGAGGGGCCAAAGATCATAGCAGCCCGTGGCAGAAGTACGATGCCTCACTTCGGGGATTGTCACCCTTTTTCGCGCCGCCTTGGAATCAACAACTTTCACCGGCGTCCGAGCGAGAAAAAGGGCTGACTGTCCCCAGGGCACACTTCTACCACGGGCTGATAGCCCACGGTTTTAACAGTGGGAAAGGTGACGGAACACGAGGAGCCCTGGAAGGGCGATACAACCGGTTTGGAGCATACACCGACCGCAACGTACCCTCCGCTTTCCAACCGATAAGGCATCAGGAGGACAAGCCATGACCGACGTTGACGACAAACCCCGCATCCTGATCGTCGACGACGAAGAAGACGTGGTCAAGCCCGTCGCCTTTCGTCTGGAGATGCAGGGCTTCGAGGTCCTCATGGAACCCAACGGGGAATTGGGCTTTCAGACCGCTATCTCCGAGGAGCCCGACCTGATCCTGCTCGACATCATGATGCCGGGCATCGACGGCCTGACGCTGTGTTCGATTCTCAAAGAGCGCGAAGACACGCGCGACATCCCCATCATCATCCTCACCGCGAAGACGACCATCGGCGACGTCGAAAAGGCCTTCGCCGCCCACGCGGACGACTACATCGCCAAGCCCTTCGACTGGCCTGAGCTGTTCGGCAAGATCAACCGCTGCTTGGCGCAAGAGAAGCTCCCCGCCGGGCCGCAAGCCTGAGCCATGATCATCGAATGACAGGTGGATGGGGCCTCAGCCGTAACGTCAAGGTCTTGCAAGGTCCTGGCAGCCCGTGGTGAGATCCCCGCCAACATCTCTCGAGCCCTGAAAGGTGCGACTCAACCCCTGCCACGTGCCGCCGCATCCGGCCTCCCGCTTAGCCGCGTTATGGCGCACGCGCCGGTCAGGCTTAGGTAGAATTGGATCATGACCCGAGAGTTCGACGTGGTGGTGGAACGGGACGAGGGCGGCTATTACGTTGCGTCTGTTCCTGCCCTGCGAGGTTGCCACACGCAGGCGAAGTCTCTCGACAAGCTGATGTCCCGCATCCAGGAGGCAATCGAGTTGTGCCTGGAGGTTGAGGGTGAGCCGGCGGAGGGCCTTGAGTTTGTCGGTCTTCAGCGTGTTCGGATCAGCGCATGAGCCGCTTGCCCAGTGTTACGGGCAAGCAGGGCATCGCGGCCCTCGCGCGGCTGGGTTTCCAGCGGATTCGGATTCGGGCAGCCACCACTACCTGCGCCACGCAGATGGCCGTACAACGGTCGTGCCCGTCCACGCTGGCGAATCGATCGGGCCCGGTCTTCTGTCCAAGATTCTCCGGGACGCTGAGATCACGAAGGCAAAACTGGCCGCGAACCTTTGACGTTGAGTGCTTTAACAGCCCGCACTCCACAGGCTTCGCCTGCGGCTCCCGCAGCGAGCGGCCCGGAGCGGATCCGGGCCGCGCCTGCAGCTTGGGTGTGGTCAGACCACCACTATTCGGTGACTGTCACCGATATCACCTACTGACGTTCTATATCCTACTCTGCCGCCCGGTCACAGTTCGCTCGTATCTGGCGCACTAGTTCCTTCAAACCACGCAGTGCCTCTCCAAGCTCCTCATCCTTAACTCCACGTAACACTCGGCCCTCCGCCAATCGATCTAACACGACCCACATCTGTTCTTCAGTCCACCTATCGTAACACGTCCTAAGATTCGCAGCTACTTCAGACCGACCTAAACCTGGCAGTACGCGCAGCCCCTCCAAATGCCTGTACAGCTGTCTATTGAGTCCCGCATAATATCCCGTCACTCGAAGCAAAGCGAAGACTGTTTCCAGAAGGCCGTGATCAAACGCGGTTTGCGGTGCATGCGGCGGAGTGCCTTGCGGACCCGCTCGTTCAGCTCGCCGTAGTCCTTCGGACAGACGTTCGGCAACTCGTGCTGCTTCCAGTAAGCCCAGATGTATTCCACCGGATTCAACTCCGGCGCATAGGGTGGCAAGTACTCGGTTGCGATGTGGCCTTCGGAGAGTTGGATGAACTCTTGCACCAGGCGGCTACGGTGCGCCGGCAGCCGGTCCCAGACGATCAGCAGCGGCCGATCGATATGACGTACCAACGCCTTGAGAAAGTCGATCACTTGCTCTTTGCCGATCGCACCGGGATAGAGCCGAAAGTAGAAGTTACGCAGCGTCAGCCCCGCCGAGACGGAAAGCTTCTCCCAATTGAAGTTAAACTGCAGCACCGGTGTTTGGCCGCGTGGCGCCCAGGTGCGGCAGCGATGCGGCTTCTGACTCAATCCGCTTTCGTCGATGAAGACGAGCGTACGGCCTTCGTTGTGGGCTTTTTTTTAATGCGCGTCCAGGTCTTGCGCTTCCAGGTGCGGATCTGCTCTTCGTTGCGCTCGCGCGCCTTTCCGACCGGGCGTTGCGGGCTCCAGTCGAGCGCTCGCAGGATCTTCCAGACGTGGCCTTCGTGGTAGTCGACCCCGAACTCGTCTCCGATCAGCCGAGCCACCCGCGGACAGCTCCACAGGGGCGTGGGGAAGCCGTGGGCTTGCGGGCCTTCCAGCAACAGCGACGTCAGGCGTTCGCGTTGTGCGGCATCGAGGAGCGGCTTGCGTCCGGCGCGCCCGGCCTGGCGGAGTCCGGCCGCACCCTGCTCGCGGTATTGCCGCCGCCACGCACTGACGGTTTGGCGAGCGACTTTCAGCCGTCTTGCCGTCTCGGACTGATTGTGGCCTTGGTCGAGCAGCCGCATCGCTTCGAAACGGCGCTTCTCCAGGGCCTTGAAATCCCGCTTCACACCTTTGGGGTTGCCCATACATATATAGAGCGAGATTTCCATTGGGCGACCACCAGCTACGGTTACTCTGTTCCGATAGCGGTATCCATTCTTCCAGGATTTCCATTTTGGCCCTGGCACGGCCACAGTATACACCCGCTCCGCTCCGAACAGCACGTCCTTTCACGCTGAACCCTGCACATCACCTCTGCTGGTAGTCGCCAGAGCTGGTTCGACCGCTCACAGTCGTTGATTGAGCGGCTTGAACGGCGCTCCGGCCGACACTGCTCCTTGCGAAACCTTTTGGAGCCAAAAGCTGTTGATCCTCACTCCGGCAATGCTACTCACTCGGCAGCGGCAGCGCCCAGATCTTGTGCAGCATGTCGCCGAACAGCCGCCGGTTCAGATGTCCCTCCGCCAATAAGAGCCAGTAATACCGCGCGTGCTTGACCAGCCGACCGCCGGTCTTCATCAACCTGTGTTGCAAGCTCGTCAGCGACCAACTCTTGATTCGCTGCGGAAGCCCCAGCCGCCGCCAAAGATTGCCCAGGTTGTAGGCCAGCACGCTCAGTTGCAACCGCACTTCGTTGGCCCGAAATCGATGGCACGACAATCGCGTCCAGTGCGTCGCCTGCTTGCCTTCCTTGATCCACTGTTCCGCCGTGCCGCGCTTGTTGTAGAAGCGCACCACCGAGCGGCTCGGCAAGCTCATGCTCGTCACGATGAATCCGACGCGCGGGAACAGCTCGCCCTGGTGATGCTCGACCTTAGCGACGATCCGCCTCGCCTGCGACCAACTCTCCGCCTGATAGCGAAAACTCTTGTAGCGCACCAAGGGCTTGCGGGAAGGCCTTCCCGGCGGGCGAAACAGGATGTCTTCGATCTCCAGCTCCAAGCTCTTGTTGGCCGGAATGCGAATGGCGTACTGTACTCCGCGTTCCTCCGAAGCCTCATAAACTTCCGGCTTCGCAAAGGCTGCATCGCCCCGGAAGGCGACCTGCTTGCCCGCAGCCTGTTGGCGCTCGATCTCCGGCAACAAGAGCTCATCCCAGTCCTCGGCGCTGTGCACGTTGCCTGGACGCAGCTTGGCAGCGAGGCAATCACCATGACCGTTGAACAAAAGCAACGGGTGGTAGCAGACCGACTCGAAGTGTCCGTTGTAGGCACTGCCTTCCTGTTGGCCATGGACCGGACTCTCGGTGGAGTCCAGATCCAGAACGACCCGCTCGGCGTCGTCGAACGCTTCCGCTTGCCCGACCAGCTCTCGGTTCAGCGCCATCAGCCCCAGCAGGTTCTCTTCGCTCGCCAGCATCTCCGTCTCGAAGCCGTGCAGCGTCGAGGTCAAGGCCGCACCGCGATCCCAGATCTTCTGCGAACCGATCAGCCGAAACGTCGGATCGATCGAAACCCGCTCGGCGTCGTTGAGGTCCTCGTAGCCGGCGAGTCGGCTGTAAACCGACTGCCGCAACAGATCAGCGAGCGTGAACTGCTTGTTTGTGCCTTGCCGGGAGTCGCTGAGATGCTCGTCAATCAGTTCTCCGAGACCGAGCCGTTCGTCCAGTTCGCGAACCAAAATCAGGCCACCGTCGGAAGTGACGTGCGATCCCTGGAAATCGACTTTGAGAAGTCCATTGAAACTTAGCTGGAATGGCTTGGTTTGTTTTTCACCCATTGGGTGTTGGCCTCCATGGCGTCCTCATCGGGCTCTAGCCCCTATGAATAAAGACGCTCAAGGCCGCTGGAAGGTCGGGATGTCAAACATCAAATTGAAAATGCGGGCCTAAAGGTTTTCAAGTCAGAGATCATAAAACAGCCCAAGCAGCGTGAGAGGATACAGCGGGAGTACGAAATCGGTGCGAAGCTTCGACACCACAACCTGGTTCCCATCCACCACGTTGAACTGGACGCCAAGGATCCGTTCTTGATAATGGAGTGGTGCGATGGCACTGACATGCAGGCATGGCGATCCAGAAAGCAAGAGTTGGACGACGAGTTCTTGTTGCAGCTGACCACGGAGCTGCTGGACGTGTTGGACTTTCTCCACTCCAGCGGTGTCATTCATAGAGACGTTAAGACAACGAATATTCAGGTAGATCCGAAAGGAAGAATCCGGCTACTTGACTATGGGATTGTCCGCAACCTTAGGGGTGTGGATATCACGCAGACCGATGGTCGCTTTGTGGGAACGTATTGCTATTCAGCACCCGAATACCTATTTAAGGAACGCAGGGAGCCCGACTTTCGAGTTGACCTCTATTCGCTTGGTGCGGTCTTGTACTATCCCGCATTTTCAATTTGATGTTTGACATCCCTACCTTCCAGCGGCCTTGAGCGTCTTTATTCATAGGGGCTAGAGCCAGATGAGGACGCCATGGAGGCCAACACCCAATGGGTGAAAAACAAACCAAGCCATTCCAGCTAAGTTTCAATGGACTTCTCAAAGTCGATTTCCAGGGATCGCACGTCACTTCCGACGGTGGCCTGATTTTGGTTCGCGAACTGGACGAACGGCTCGGTCTCGGAGAACTGATTGACGAGCATCTCAGCGACTCCCGGCAAGGCACAAACAAGCAGTTCACGCTCGCTGATCTGTTGCGGCAGTCGGTTTACAGCCGACTCGCCGGCTACGAGGACCTCAACGACGCCGAGCGGGTTTCGATCGATCCGACGTTTCGGCTGATCGGTTCGCAGAAGATCTGGGATCGCGGTGCGGCCTTGACCTCGACGCTGCACGGCTTCGAGACGGAGATGCTGGCGAGCGAAGAGAACCTGCTGGGGCTGATGGCGCTGAACCGAGAGCTGGTCGGGCAAGCGGAAGCGTTCGACGACGCCGAGCGGGTCGTTCTGGACCTGGACTCCACCGAGAGTCCGGTCCATGGCCAACAGGAAGGCAGTGCCTACAACGGACACTTCGAGTCGGTCTGCTACCACCCGTTGCTTTTGTTCAACGGTCATGGTGATTGCCTCGCTGCCAAGCTGCGTCCAGGCAACGTGCACAGCGCCGAGGACTGGGATGAGCTCTTGTTGCCGGAGATCGAGCGCCAACAGGCTGCGGGCAAGCAGGTCGCCTTCCGGGGCGATGCAGCCTTTGCGAAGCCGGAAGTTTATGAGGCTTCGGAGGAACGCGGAGTACAGTACGCCATTCGCATTCCGGCCAACAAGAGCTTGGAGCTGGAGATCGAAGACATCCTGTTTCGCCCGCCGGGAAGGCCTTCCCGCAAGCCCTTGGTGCGCTACAAGAGTTTTCGCTATCAGGCGGAGAGTTGGTCGCAGGCGAGGCGGATCGTCGCTAAGGTCGAGCATCACCAGGGCGAGCTGTTCCCGCGCGTCGGATTCATCGTGACGAGCATGAGCTTGCCGAGCCGCTCGGTGGTGCGCTTCTACAACAAGCGCGGCACGGCGGAACAGTGGATCAAGGAAGGCAAGCAGGCGACGCACTGGACGCGATTGTCGTGCCATCGATTTCGGGCCAACGAAGTGCGGTTGCAACTGAGCGTGCTGGCCTACAACCTGGGCAATCTTTGGCGGCGGCTGGGGCTTCCGCAGCGAATCAAGAGTTGGTCGCTGACGAGCTTGCAACACAGGTTGATGAAGACCGGCGGTCGGCTGGTCAAGCACGCGCGGTATTACTGGCTCTTATTGGCGGAGGGACATCTGAACCGGCGGCTGTTCGGCGACATGCTGCACAAGATCTGGGCGCTGCCGCTGCCGAGTGAGTAGCATTGCCGGAGTGAGGATCAACAGCTTTTGGCTCCAAAAGGTTTCGCAAGGAGCAGTGTCGGCCGGAGCGCCGTTCAAGCCGCTCAATCAACGACTGTGAGCGGTCGAACCAGCTCTGGCGACTACCAGCAGAGGTGATGTGCAGGGTTCAGCGTGAAAGGACGTGCTGTTCGGAGCGGAGCGGGTGTATACTGTGGCCGTGCCAGGGCCAAAATGGAAATCCTGGACTATATGCTTCATGGACAGGAGATCTTCGCAACTGCGAAGGAGACCCCACAGGTTTGTGCCGCGAAGAAGGATCACGTACTCACATTTAGTGACCACACTCTAACCAGGATTTCCATTTTGGCCCTGGCACGGTCACAGGATACACCCCCGCTGCGCCGAATACCACGTCTTTTCGCGCTGAACCCTGCACATCACCTCCGCCGGTAGGCGCCAGGGCTCGTCCGTCCGCTCACAGACGTTGATTGAGCGGACTGAACGGCGCTCCGGCCGACACTGCTCCCTGCGAAACCTTTTTGGAGCCAAAAACTGTTGATCCTCGCCCGGGCAACGCTACCCACCCGGCACAGGCAGCGCCCAGATCCTATGCAGCATGTCACCGAACAGCCGCCGGTTCAGATGCCCCTCCGCCAGCAGCAACCAGTAGTAGCGAGCATGCTTGACCAGCCGACCGCCGGTCTTCATCAACCTGTGTTGCAAACTCGTTAGCGACCAGCTTTTGATTCGCTGCGGCAGCCCTAGCCGCCGCCACAGGTTGCCCAGGTTGTAGGCCAGCACGCTGAGTTGCAGCCGTACCTCGTTGGCTCGGAAGCGGTGACACGACAAGCGGGTCCAGTGCGTGGCCTGTTTGCCTTCTTTGATCCACTGCTCCGCCGTGCCGCGCTTGTTGTAGAACCGCACGACCGAGCGGCTCGGCAAGCTCATGCTCGTCACGACAAATCCGACGCGCGGGAATAGTTCGCCCTGGTGATGCTCGACCTTGGCGACAACTCGCCTTGCCTTCGACCAGCTCTCGGCCTGATAGCGAAAACTCTTGTAGCGCACTAGGGGCTTGGCGTTCGGCCTGCCCGGTGGCCGAAACAGGATGTCCTCGATCTCCAGCTCCAGGCTCTTGTTCGCCGGGATGCGAATCACGTAGTCCACGCCGCGCTCCTCCATCGCCTCGTAGATCTCGGGCTTGGCGAAGGCGGCGTCGGCGCGGAACGTCACCTGTTTGCCCTCCGCCTGTTGTCGTTCGATCTCCGGCAGTAGCAGCTCGTCCCAGTCCTCGGCGCTGTGCACGTTGCCGGGACGCAGCTTCGCGCCTAGGCAGTCGCCGTGCTGGTTGAACAGCAACAGCGGGTGATAGCAGAGGGACTCAGAATGGCCGTTGTAGGCACTGCCTTCCTGTTGGCCGTGGACGGGGCTCTCCGTGGAGTCCATGTCGAGCACCACGCGGTCTGAACCGTCGGGAGCTTCGGCTTGCGCGACCAGCTCCCGGTTCACTGCCATCAGCCCCAGCAAGTTCTCTTCGCTCGCCAGCATCTCCGTCTCGAAGCCATGCAGCGTCGAGGTCAAGGCTGCTCCGCGATCCCAGTTCCTCTTCGAGCCGATCAAGCGAAAGGTCGGATCGGCGGATACTCGAACGGCGTCATTGAGGTCCTCGTAGCCAGCGAGTCGGCTGTAGACCGACTGCCGCAGCAGATCGGCCAGCGGGAACTTCTTGTTCAAGCCTTGTCGCGAGTCGCTGAGATGCTCGTCGATCAGCTTCCCGAGTCCGAGTCGTTCATCCAGTTCGCGAACGAGAATCAGACCGCCATCCGAGGTGACTCGCGATCCTTGGAAATCGACTTTGAGAAATCCATTGAACGTGAGCTGAAACGGCTTGTTTTCTTTTTCACCCATCGGGTGTTGACCTCCATGGCGTCCTTATCGGGCTCTAGCCTCTATCAATAAAGACGCTGAAGGTCGCTGGATGGTCTGAAGCTTATACATCAAATTGAAAATGCGGGTCTAAACGTCAAAGGCCCGATTGTGAAGTCTCTTCTCGACCTGTCAAAGAACCTTCTAGACCCGGACCCGGAATTGCGCCCACCAAGCGCTGGCGCTTGCTTATTGAATCCGCAAATTATTATGACACTTTTTGATAGTTTGGGCATCTATATATGTATGGGCAACCCCAAAGGTGTGAAGCGGGATTTCAAGGCCCTGGAGAAGCGCCGTTTCGAAGCGATGCGGCTGCTCGACCAAGGCCACAATCAGTCCGAGACGGCAAGACGGCTGAAAGTCGCTCGCCAAACCGTCAGTGCGTGGCGGCGGCAATACCGCGAGCAGGGTGCGGCCGGACTCCGCCAGGCCGGGCGCGCCGGACGCAAGCCGCTCCTCGATGCCGCACAACGCGAACGCCTGACGTCGCTGTTGCTGGAAGGCCCGCAAGCCCACGGCTTCCCCACGCCCCTGTGGAGCTGTCCGCGGGTGGCTCGGCTGATCGGAGACGAGTTCGGGGTCGACTACCACGAAGGCCACGTCTGGAAGATCCTGCGAGCGCTCGACTGGAGCCCGCAACGCCCGGTCGGAAAGGCGCGCGAGCGCAACGAAGAGCAGATCCGCACCTGGAAGCGCAAGACCTGGACGCGCATTAAAAAAAAGCCCAAAACGAAGGCCGTACGCTCGTCTTCATCGACGAAAGCGGATTGAGTCAGAAGCCGCATCGCTGCCGCACCTGGGCGCCACGCGGCCAAACACCGGTGCTGCAGTTTAACTTCAATTGGGAGAAGCTTTCCGTCTCGGCGGGGCTGACGCTGCGTAACTTCTACTTTCGGCTCTATCCCGGTGCGATCGGCAAAGAGCAAGTGATCGACTTTCTCAAGGCGTTGGTACGTCATATCGATCGGCCGCTGCTGATCGTCTGGGACCGGCTGCCGGCGCACCGTAGCCGCCTGGTGCAAGAGTTCATCCAACTCTCCGAAGGCCACATCGCAACCGAGTACTTGCCACCCTATGCGCCGGAGTTGAATCCGGTGGAATACATCTGGGCTTACTGGAAGCAGCACGAGTTGCCGAACGTCTGTCCGAAGGACTACGGCGAGCTGAACGAGCGGGCCCGCAAGGCACTCCGCCGCATGCACCGCAAACCGCGTTTGATCACGGCCTTCTGGAAACAGTCTTCTCTTTGCTTCGAGTGACGGGATATTATGCGGGACTCAATAGACCTGCTTGCGCAGTCTCTGCCGCACCATATCCCACTTCGTGTGTACTTTGCGTGCTCCCTCACTGGTATCAGCGAAGACAAGCACAAGCGCATCAAGGAGTGCGCCCTTGTTCTGCGGCAGAAGGCGGAGGAGAACGGCTTCACCCTTTACGCTCCTAGCGAGCACACGGACCCTCGCGACACAGCGACCCTCTCATCCGCTGAGGTGTACTGGATAGATCGCGAGCGAGTGGCAAGTGCGGATCTCCTATTCATACTGGCAGATCAACCGAGTTTCGGCGTTGGCCAGGAGGCGGAGATAGCCGCCAACGCGGGGGTCCCGCTCGCTATCTTCAGTTCGGAGGGAATCAAGGTCTCTCGGATGCTCCGCGGTGTTCCAGCTCGAATCTTGGCAGAGGTAGAGTTCAGCGATATCGAAGATCTTGGTAGTAAGGCAGCCGATCTCTTCAAAGAGCACAAGAGCCGACTTCGTGTTAGAGTGAGGACCCGCGAGAGGGAAGACCATCTAAGACTTGGGAACCGTGTTCGGGAGTTGCGACAAGACCAGAGCCTTAGTCTAGAGAGTCTCGCTGAGGAAACCGGAGTTGAAACTAACCACCTAAAGGCACTAGAGACTCGACCCGAACAGATTACATCGGTCAGTTTGGTCCAGTTGCGACGGATAGCGCGTGCACTGGGAGTTTCACCTGCTGAGATGCTCCGGGATCAGTCTGGCAAGGATCAAGAGTTCGAGCAGACGTTCAGGGTCTCGCTGTCAGAGTTGAGGAAATTTGCAAAGAAGGAGGAACTGAACTATCACAAGTACGAGACCCTCAAGCAGCGGGGCCGTAGTAAGCTCCTAGAGCATCTCGGAGCCAAGGCTGCCAGACAGCCGGCTCGACCGCTAGTCGCGGAGGACTGGTCAAGACTGTACGCGGCGATGATCCAAAGCGGTGAGCAGGGTGATTTGTTCTAGTCATCTCCGGTTGTATTGAAGCATGCCACGAAAGAAGGTTTGGCGATCAGCGGTGGCCGCTATGGTCACTGAGAACTGCCCGGGATTGACCCCGGACCAGGCAGCAGCAAAGCTGGCTGCGGATCTATTGAGTCCCGCATAATATCCCGTCACTCGAAGCAAAGAGAAGACTGTTTCCAGAAGGCCGTGATCAAACGCGGTTTGTGGTGCATGCGGCGGAGTGCCTTGCGGGCCCGCTCGTTCAGCTCGCCGTAGTCCTTCGGACAGACGTTCGGCAACTCGTGCTGCTTCCAGTAAGCCCAGATGTATTCCACCGGATTCAACTCCGGCGCATAGGGTGGCAAGTACTCGGTTGCGATGTGGCCTTCGGAGAGTTGGATGAACTCTTGCACCAGGCGGCTACGGTGCGCAGGCAGCCGGTCCCAGACGATCAGCAGCGGCCGATCGATATGACGTACCAACGCCTTGAGAAAGTCGATCACTTGCTCTTTGCCGATCGCACCGGGATAGAGCCGAAAGTAGAAGTTACGCAGCGTCAGCCCCGCCGAGACGGAAAGCTTCTCCCAATTGAAGTTAAACTGCAGCACCGGTGTTTGGCCGCGTGGCGCCCAGGTGCGGCAGCGATGCGGCTTCTGACTCAATCCGCTTTCGTCGATGAAGACGAGCGTACGGCCTTCGTTTTGGGCTTTTTTTAATGCGCGTCCAGGTCTTGCGCTTCCAGGTGCGGATCTGCTCTTCGTTGCGCTCGCGCGCCTTTCCGACCGGGCGTTGCGGGCTCCAGTCGAGCGCTCGCAGGATCTTCCAGACGTGGCCTTCGTGGTAGTCGACCCCGAACTCGTCTCCGATCAGCCGAGCCACCCGCGGACAGCTCCACAGGGGCGTGGGGAAGCCGTGGGCTTGCGGGCCTTCCAGCAACAGCGACGTCAGGCGTTCGCGTTGTGCGGCATCGAGGAGCGGCTTGCGTCCGGCGCGCCCGGCCTGGCGGAGTCCGGCCGCACCCTGCTCGCGGTATTGCCGCCGCCACGCACTGACGGTTTGGCGAGCGACTTTCAGCCGTCTTGCCGTCTCGGACTGATTGTGGCCTTGGTCGAGCAGCCGCATCGCTTCGAAACGGCGCTTCTCCAGGGCCTTGAAATCCCGCTTCACACCTTTGGGGTTGCCCATACATATATAGATGCCCAAACTATCAAAAAGTGTCATAATAATTTGCGGATTCAATAAGAGTAGGCCTCGGTCTGACCGGGCGCATCGATCCGGAGGCGGTTGCCGGACTGCTGGGCATCCCGGTCGTTGCGAGGTCAATGACAACAGACGCTTTTCTCAAGGAAGCCGAATCGGGATATGTTATTGGTGTCAACGCTGATAGCCCGAAGAGCCGACGCAGATTCTCCGTGGCGCACGAACTGGGGCACCTTAAATTGTACGAAACTACTGGGCTCGCCGAGGCGTTTGGAAGTGTCTCTCAGGAGGACAGGGATAGTCCCTTAGTACGAGAGGTCGAGCAACTTTGCGATCATTTTGCCGTAGAACTCTTGATGCCCTCAGCGGAGTGGGTTAAGGCGATCTATACTCAAGGGGTTTCCTTACATACTTTCGGCTTGCTGCGTCGCGAATACGGGGTATCACTCGAAGCTGCGTTAAGACGGGCTGTGGACTCGGAGGTGGGTCTTGGTAGGTACGCGATCATTCTGTGGCGGTTCGCTGAGCCGACAGGCGGTTGCATGCAGCCTCACCGTTTTTGGGCCACGTCCGCGTTCGGAATGACAGTTTGGCCAGATGCTATGGACATGGACGAACTGTCAGAGCAACCAGGCTCGCCGGTCCGTGCTTCGCGATGCCTCGAGTGTACGACCGGTGAAATTGAACTGTCGTTTGCAGGCCAAAGAATCAAGTATCTCGTGCAGTCGTCGAGCATTCGAGGACAACGAGATCGCGCCGTGAGCCTTGTGGTGGCTGGCGAGGAGAGCAGGCGTAGCCTACGGAAGAGCCCGATGCGGGCGAATGCCACCCCTCAGTTCGTTCAGTCTTCACTGCTAACCGAAGAAACAGACGGCAAAACCGACTAGGGGATATCGAGGGGATATCGGTGACAGGCACGGATATCGCGGTTCACTCCAAGGCTTCGCTGGGTTACTGAGGTGGTTCCGGTTCACCACCTGTGGCAGGTACGGGCCGGACCAAGCATCGACAGGAGTGTCGATGCGGCAGACGTGGGCGTCCGCGCCACACCGCTAAGCCCTCATGTGGGGCAGGAGAAAAGGGGAAGTCGCACTCAGCCGTCGCGGTTCCCCTCCTGGGCGCACCTTGGGAAGTCTAGTCAGCTCTGGCGGGTCGGCGGTCGTCCCGGCTACTCGGGTATTGTTACGGTGATGCTGCGGGCACCTATCCACGAAGCATGAGGGAATCGGATGGAGCGGTGACTGAGCGTAATCGTTAGCTTGCCGGCGCCGGCGAGTTGCTCAGCAGAAGCGCTTCCTGAGAGCCTGTCAGCCGGCGGCAGGGAAACCCATTCCTGTCCGGCAGTCCGGTCCCACGTCACAGGAAGTGCGTGCCTCACCTGATTGGCCTCGACACTGGTCACCATTCTGAAGAGATGCAGCCACAGGGTCCGGCTGCTGTTGTTGACGAGCCGAATCAACAGGCGCCGGCCGGTGTCAGGGGCTTGGACGAGCTGGGATTCGAGCGTCAGCGATGCCTGCGATAGAGTCTCGATTGTTTTCAGAAGGTCACGCAACGACACCTCCGAGCAATCGGAGAGAGTCTCATTGACGAAGAACACATCGACCTTCCCGGCCTCAAGACTACTCCAGGAAGCCTTGGCGTAGTAGGCGTGTCGTTGGGGAATGGGATTGAGAAAGACGATGCGCTCTTCACCAGAACGATAGGTCGGCCCAACCCAGGCGCTGGCTCCGAAACGGATGTTCCTGGCCCCGCGAAGAGGCCCTTTGACGACTTTGAGGATCTTCGCGTCGACGTACATGGGACCGTCTGCCGGCATCGCTGTTTCGTCGGTCGAGAGGACTTTGACCGCGGCGACCAGTTCCGCGTCGCGGACCAACTCCGCAAGCCCGATGGTGGCAGCCTCGCCCACACTGGTCAGCGAGACAAGAGCTGCCACGACGATGGCAGGGCGGGTACGCTTCCGTCGGAGATGGCTCATGGTTTGGTCGGTTCGGGAACACGAGCCTAGCAGCCTGCGGTGAAAGCCGACTTCTCCTGTGACGCCCATTAGACACAACTACATGTTGCGGTCGGTCGAGCAGGCGGGCACGGCATGCCGTGCCCCTACATCGCGATTCGGCGCTTCTCGGTTTTGCCACGGGCTGCTGGGATCGGGCCGCGCGGTACGTAGCGGCTCTTCCATCGCCCTGTCAGGGCTCCCGTCTCTTGATGATCTTTTCCTAGGGTTCCGCCGAGGACGGCTTTACCTTAGGCTAACATCCGTCCGTCGGCTTCGCGGACTCGGGTCCGGTTGTGGGCTGGTGAAGCGAGGTCCAAGTGAGGTTCTTTCGTCAGGCCGTTCGAGCGTGCCGCCCTCAAACCACAGCGGCTTCGTTAACTCTCCGCGTTCTCGCAAAGGCGCAAAGTGCCGCTACGTTTGCCAAGAAAGGCGAAAGGCTTTGCGTGCTTTGCGCCTTTGCGAGAAACCGTGAGGAGGATCTACTCCTAGTTGCTGATGCGTTTCAGCGAAAAGGCGGCCAGAGTCACTAGGCTTACCAGAATGCCCAGGCCTACCGGACTCAGCAGGCCCCAACCTTGGCCGTTCGTCAGCAGGTGAACCGCCAGGGTGGCGGGCACGGCGGTCACGATCGACGCGGTGGCCGCGGCGGCTGTAGTGCGGCGGGAATACAGTCCGGCGATTAGAGGGACGAGTAGGCTGACCACCAATAGGCTGTAGAAAATCAACAGCGCGCTGACGATCGATTGCAGCCAGGCGGCCAACGCCACGCCGACGAAGCCCGCGATCACGGCGGTCGTTCGCGTCACGCGCAGCAACCGGCGGTCGGACATCTCCCGTCGGCTCAGCGGCTGCACCAGATCGCGCGCGACCGACGTTGACAGCATAAACAGTACGGCATCCGCCGAGCTGACCTCGGCCGAAAAAATCGCCGCCAGCATCAATCCGCCGAGCCACGGCGGGAACGCCTCGGCAAGTAGCGTCGGGAGCGCCAACTCCGGGTTCTCGAGTCCCGGGAAGCGTGCAAACGCCGCCATACCGAGCAGCACGGGCATGAACGAATAGGCGAGCAGTGTCACCCCCTGTAGGCCAACGCCGGTGCGGATCGTTCCCTCGGACTTCGCCCCGTAGAGTTTCTGAATCAGTCCCGGCGAGATGCAGAACGAGGGAATCAAGACGATCGCGTAGCCGAGGATGCCGTCCCACCCGATGCCGGTGAGGCTGAGGTAGCTGGCGGCGCTCACGGTTGATGCTTCGGCCGAGGCGACTCGGATCGCGTCCCACCCGGCGACGTGGTGCAAGGCCCACGGCAGCGCCAGCGTGAACCCTACGGCCTTGACAATGACCTGCACCAAGTTCACCCACGCGGAGGAGAGCAGCCCGCCGGCGGTGAAATAGATGGTCACGAGCACACCGCCGAGCACGGAACCCCACACCGGCGGCAGTCCCGCGACCACGTTGAAGATGAATCCCATGGCGATCAACTGTGCCGCGAGGATCGCGGGCGAGCCGAGCCACAGCATCGCTGCCATCAACAAGCGCACCGTGCGGTTGTAGCGCAGCTCGAGGTAGTCGCCCACCGTGAACAGGTCGTGGTCACGGGCGATGCGGTAGATGCGCGGTCCGATTGCGTAAGCGAGCAGCAGCGACCCGATGCCAGCCGAGCCGACCCACCACCACGCCGACAGGCCGTCGCGGTATCCGAGTCCCGCGACGCCCACCGTCGACCCGGCGCCGAGGTTCGCGGCCAGGAAGGTGGAGAACAGCAGCGGCGCGCCCAGCCCACGTCCGGCGACGTAGAAGTCAGCGGCGCGCTTCACCCGGCGGGAGGTGAAGAACCCGAGGGCGATCAGCAGGGCGGAGTAGAGGAGGATGGCGAAGAGCATGAGACGGGGAATGCACGCAGGGTAGCGCAGATGAAAGCCGCGCTAGCGCACCGAGATTGTCACGGTCGCGTTCCGCGAGCGGCTCAGCCCGTCGCTGACGGCCCAACTGAACTCGTCCGTGCCGGTAAAGCCTGGCTGGGGCGTGTAGAGAACGTCGTTGTCAGCGCCGTCGAGTCGGCCGTGTTCGGGCGGGCGGCGGATCGTCCACAGGTGTGGGCCGGGGCCGTCCGGGTCGGTGTAGCGCAGGTTGATCAGGCGCTCGCCGCCAGCTGGGACGCTGACCCTCTGGTCGTCGACTTGCGGCCGGCTGTTCTCGCCCGAGGCGTTGGCGTAGATCACCACCGACGCCGTGTTCGAGGTCCAGCCGTCGCCGGAGGCACGCCACGTGAAGCGGTCCTGCCCGGTGAAACCGGGGTTCGGCGTGTAGGTTCGCGCGGGGCCGGAACCGGCGAGCGTCCCGTGGCTCGGAGGGCTGACGATCTCGACGTCGTAAGTCTCCGGTGCATCGGTGTCCCACAAAGCGAGCGTGAGATCGACCGCTGCGCCTTGGAGCGAATGGACGCGAGTCGAAGCTGCCGAGGGCGCCGTCGGCCGCAGGTTGTGGGTCATCACGTAGATCGAATTGATGCCTTTTTCGGCGATGTAATCGACCTGCGCGCGCTTGGCCGCCCAGTCGCCCATGACCTTGCCAATGGCGAGGCTCCGTTGGCATGCTTAGCTGAGGGTGACTGTCTCGTGCAGCCGATTCGAGAGCAGGTCGTGCGCCTGTTCGACGACGTCTCGTACGATCTGCGCTGCGTCCGGAATGCCCTGGATTGTCCCAACGCTCTGCCCTCCCCAAAGAGCTCGGTACTCGGGACCGTCGCCGAGATGGTTCCTGAGAGGCCTCCTAAAGGCTTGGCCATGCAGAGGGAACGGAAGGACCGGGAAAGGGACCTTGCTAGCAAACTCCGAAAGCCGGTTGGTCAAAACCCGCGACCAGCAACCCGCGATTCGATTGGTCAGGATCGTCTCGTCAGCTCGATGGTCGACCATCGCTTGCTTTTCGACACCCGGCATTTTAGATTCCCGCGTGGCTGCGAAGCGCGACCCCATCAAGACCCCTTGAGCGCCGAGTGCAAGGGCCGCAACAAGGCCGTGGCCATCGGTAATACCGCCGGCGGCGATCAAGGGAGTGCGGATGGATGTCGCCAGTTCGCGCAGCAAGGGCAGCGTCGATACACCGCCTTCGCGAGACGCATTCCCCAAACCTGCCTTTTTGAACTGCGAACGGAAACCGCCTGCCTCGGTGCCTTGCGCGACGATGGCATCCGCCCCTGACGCCGCCGCGACCCGCGCCTCCCCAAGCGTAGTCACCATGGTAATGATCTTTGTCCCGACTTCGTGAAACCGGTCTGACCACTCCTTGCCGAGATCTCCCATCGCGAGGCTCAGGACGGCCGGGCGTTCCTCGAGAATCATCTCGATAACCTCGTTCACTCGGTCGGGCACGGGCACGAGCGGCCTGGAGAGCGGGGAAGCTCCCACTTCGTCTCGCAGCGGAGCTGTCCGCCGCTCCAGCTCAGCCAGCACCTCAGCAGTGACAGCGCTCGCCGGGACGGGCTCTCGCAGCTCCTGGGCCACTAAGAGATTGACACCGAACCGCCGCTCGGTCAGGTCCCTTGTGGCTTGAATTTCTTTGCGTTCAACTTCAGGGCTCTTCCAAGAGGCACTGACGATTCCCAAGCCGCCGGCATTGCTCACCGCGGCGGCAAGCTGCGGGGTTGCCGCCGCTCCCATCCCAGCCTGAACAACCGGGTAGTCGATCCCAAGTAGGTCGCACAGCGGCGCCCGGAAAACCAGCGACCGGTCCGAGTCGGCATCCGAACTCGTAGCGCAACCGAGGCCGGCGATGCTGGCGAAGGCGGCCCCCGACTTGAGGATTAAGCGTCGACCGAGGCCGTTTTGTTTCTGTTCTGTCATCTTGACGTCCTTTCCTGCCTGCGAGGCGGTTCATCCCAGGTCGCGATGCGCCGGATAGCCTTCGATGGTCTCGGCTTGTAGCACTGCTGAAACCACCGCTTGCGCCATCACGTCCGCCGCGAGCGCGCCGACGTAGCCGAGCAGCCGCGAGTCGACTCGTCGACCGCCCGTGCCGAGCGCGAAAACCGTGTCGCCGTCAAACGGCATATGCACCGGCCGGATTGCCCGCGCCAGTCCGTCATGTGCCATCTGCGCGACCTTGGTAGCCTCGGCTTGCGTCCACTCGACGTTCGCCGCGACCACGCCGATCGTCGTGTTCTCGCCCGATCGCGCCTCAGGCATGTTGACCCCTTGGCGGATCTGCTCCATGGTGTTGACGAGGGCTTTTCCATCTTCCGAGCGAGCCCCGGCGAGGACAGTGCTGCTGTCGGGGTCTACGACGTCGCCGAGCGCGTTCACCGCAACGACGGCAGCGATCACCAACCCCCCCGGCAACCGCGCGGACGCCGAACCCAGCCCGCCCTTCATCGCGCGTCCCGCGCCGAACATCTTGCCCACCGTCGCCCCCGCGCCCGCGCCGACGTTGCCTTGCGGGACCGGCTTGGCCGTAGCTGCTTTTGCCGCTGCATATCCCGACGACGCATCGGGACGGATCTTCGAGTCACCGAGCCCTAAGTCGAACAGGATCGCCGCCGGCACGATCGGCACGACACCGCTGCCGACCGGAAAGCCAACCTCTCTCTCTTCGAGGTAGCGCATCACGCCGTCCGCCGCCGCCAGCCCGTACGCGCTGCCGCCCGACAGCATGATGCCGTGAACGCGCTGCACCGACGCTTCGGGCTTCAGTAAGTCCGTTTCGCGCGTCCCGGGTCCGCCGCCGCGCACGTCGACACCCGCCACCGCGCCGCGCTCGGTCAGCACCGCTGTGCAGCCGGTTGGCCGCTCTCGATGCGTGAAGTGTCCGACCTTCACGGCGGGTACATCGGTCAGCGAGCCCGAAGGCCGCCTGGTGGGTTCGGTGGCGCAAGCCGTGCCCAGCGGGTACATCGCCAGGCTGGATGCCAGGAAGTGCCTACGCGACGGGAAGCGTCTCATGGCCCCATTGTCGGCCAAGACGAGCCCGTGTGGTAGGGCTGTCGCGCGAGGCGCGCGGGCCGGTCCTCTATTGCTCCAAATGTGGAACGAGGGAACGAAGTGTGATGACGCACGGCGCAAATGCCTGGTTTTTCGATGGCTGTGTTAGCAGGCGGTTTCGCAACGTGACAACCCCAAGCTGACGCTGAAGAAGTACTGCCGACACACCCCGTTTGTCGGTTGTCATCAGGTACGTAGCCCAGAACCAAGCCGTGAGTGGGATCCTCGTCCTGTGCAGGACCGTCCCTGACGTCAGCGAGACCTGGTGTCTGCACGCCGCGCACTGCCAAAGTCGTTGTTTCTCCAAGTTGTAGGCGCGCCGATGCTCACACCGAGGACACACGAACCCGTCGGGCCGGCGACAAGCGGCCAGGTACTGTTGGCAGGCCTCCTCGGTGGCGAATCCCGACTGAAACTGGCGCAGACTCTTTGGAAACGGCGGCCGAGCCACGCCCCCACACTACCTCTTGGGGCTTGCTGAGGCAACCGGATCATTGGATGGCTGGGCCCTGGCGGATAAGAACAAGAACAAGCAGGCGCTTCATGGCTCGCTTGCGGCCGGCGAGGCGCGTCTCGTTCTCCTCTTGCAAGACGTGCAACTGTCCGACAAGGGCGGGATCATTACTTTACTGAATCCGGATGGACTTAAGGTCGACGGTGTGTCCCATTACGAAGGCGCAGGCCCGCGAAGAGGGTTGGACGGTGGTCTCCTAGACTTGGGACCGAAGGGGGACGACCGAAGGGGGCAGTCACTCCTACTCCTCCCACCCCCGATTGCGAAAGTTGGGCTAATCAATCATCCCGAGAGTCTTGGAAGGCGTTACCGACACGACGCGCGGATCTGACTCGACTTCCCGAAGGCGTCGCGCCGGCACTTCACCAGTGAACATCACTGCGTCAATGCGGCCCCGTAGTTTGATCCCGGGAGGAACATAGTCGGGCTCGCTCACCTTGAAGATCGCGGAGATGGCTTCATCGGGACTTCGGTCCGCTTCATCGCCCGGTGTCGAGGACTCAAGTTGGCCCAATTTCTCTGGCTCGAGTGTCATGATGTCTCACCCCAGTGGCGCCGAAAACTGTGGCCGCGAGATGCCTGCCGCCAGCTTATAGCAGGTTCCCCGCCTATACGCAGGTTGCACGGAACCACCCACGCTTCGGGGGACGCCCGTCGAGTGTTCGGTTGTCGCCGTCCCCATCGGGAGTCGGCTACTGCCGGCAAGCTCACCTACCCCGCGGTCCTTCTGCGCACGCGGCCCCGCGAAGCGACAGGCGGCGGCGCCGCAAGCCCCATCACCGCCTCGACCGCGCCCGCTGCCGACACGCGGCCGTTGCCGTGCCGAGGATGCCAGTCTGTGCCGGAGGGAGGATTCCGTCGCGCCGTCTGTCTCAGGATACGACGGATGTCCGCCGACGCGAGCGGGGCCCCCTGCGCCTGCGCCTGGGCCATCATCAGCGCGATGACGCCGCTGACCGACGGAGCGGCCATGCTCGTTCCGGACTTTTGCACGGTGCCTGTCAGAGTTCGCGAGTGGGCCGCAAATACAGCGTGACCCGGCGCGGAGACCTCCGGTTTCTGCCGGCCGTCTCTCGTGGGACCGGAACTCGAGAACAAGGAAAGCGGCAGAGAAGCCTCATGGGCGTCGTAGGAACCGACGACGGTCGTTTCCTGGCCGCAGGAAATGGAACCCAGAGTCGTGCTGTTGTCGTGAGGCGGAGCGAAGCTCGATGGATTCCGATCATCACGCTCGATCCAGGCATGGAATCCTCCGTCTTGAACGCTCACCCCATGCAGCCTGACCGTCCATGACCCAGACGGCAATCCGCTCTCGAGGAAAACGCCGATCTGGTTGTCACCATTGTTTGGGTCGGCCAATCGATTCGCGGCAAAAATGACCACTTCCCCACCGAGTCGAACCGCCCCATTTTGGCCTGGCTCCACTCTACCGAGGCTGTTTCCGCCGGGTGCAATCAGTTCGACGGCGAATTGATCCTCGCCGCCATACCACAGCTCGAGCTCGTTGTGCGTGGCGTCGCCGGGTCTGACTTGCCAGATCAAGTCGGCAGGCGCGCCGGCCGAGACATTGCCAACCGCGTGTATCCCGTCCGCAAACGAGTTGGCCGCGGCAACCACGACCGCCCGACTAGGCCCGCCTCGGATGAGCCGGTCCAAGCCATCCTCCACTAACGTGCTCCCGTCGTGCGGCCCCCCGTTTGTTCCCAGGCTGACATTGACGACGCACGGCCGGTCGCCCGCTCTGTCGAAGATGTAGAGAAGAGCCTCCAATAAGCGGGTGGAATCGCCGAACGACGAGCCAACGACTTCGGGCCCTTCCCGAGGGAGGTCGCTTGCCGAGACATCGACGAAGATAATCTCCGCACTGGGGGCCACACCGGGAGTTCCGACCCGCGGCCGTTCCCGGTCGCAATGTCAGCAACATGAGTGCCGTGCGTTCCGGGGCTGGGCAGGGCGCTGTCGGGAAACGGCTCGTATCCCAGGGCCGCGTAAGGATCCGGCTGTTGCAAAGCAGCGTTGATTTGGTCTCGACTGAACTCCCGCCCGTATCCGAATGGACTGGCGGGGTTGGCGGGCCCGGCTTGACGCCAGATCGAGATCGCTCGTGTGCTGCCGTCGGGATTCCGAAAATTGCGGTGTACGAAATCGAATCCGAAATCCACAATGCCTACGACCACGCCGGCGGCGCCGTCGGACTGGTTGCCGGCGGGCAGCAGGGCTGCTATTGCGCCGGTTTCCGCGATCGTCCGATTGAGCGTGGGTTGGAGAGGCTGCGTTGCCTTCAAGCTTCTGATGAAAGGCTGTTGGCGCAGGTACTCGATTCTCGTCACGGGAATTCGCGCCGTCACGATCAAAGTGCCATCTTCGCCGGCGTCCCCGACCGTCCCACCCACTCGGACCTCGCTAAGCCCTTCCCAGGCGTCCCGGTCCGTGACCTTTGCGATAACGGCCACTTAGTCCTGCCCTGTCGACGTAGCGGGGCGCTCGATGGCTCCGTACAGGCGCCGGGCCACCAACCGTGGCAATCGGGGGTCCAGTGCCGTTGGAGCATCCGTCGACAGGATTTCCGCTTCGTCCGACGATAGAGGACCGTTTCCAACTTGATTCGCCATGATAAGGGCCCTTTCCTGGATCAGTGAATTCGGCCAATAGCGACCCTATCCTAACACTCTTTCCTGGTCGTGACGTCGACTTTATGTAGCGGTTCAGTTTGGCGTGCGCGACGCTTGCGCGGGGAGTTCGAAGCCCTGTCTCAACCTTGCCCGTGTGCCTCCACTTTGGTCGTTCACAATGGGACATTTCTATTGGGCGTTGACACGTCGCTCGGCAGACCTTGACACTCTGCATGCGGTTATGGTAACTCCTGTTCTGCGTGGACGGCTGTTCGGCGCCCCGCCGGACCACGCCTTGACGCCTCAGGTGGCGAAGCTAACAGCAACCACCGCTTGGGGTTCATGGAGCGGCGCTTCTCCCGCTCGACAGCACAAGGGTGCCACCGTATTGACGGAGGAGAACCATGCAAGAAGGCGGCATAGCCAAAGTTCAGAACGCATTGACCCTGCTCTTGACACTCAAGGTACCACCGGGACAAACATCACGAAAGGAAACCTACAACCTTGTCAAGCAAACGTTCGACACCCCGGAACTTCAGCAATCGCTAATCGACGGCCTAAACAATGTTGGCACGGTCCACTTCGCGCGCTTCTTTTTTCTCGACAAACAAGCTGATAAAGCCGGCAATGTGTGGTACAACAAGATGGCTCTAATCACCTCCTATGACGGCGAGCTGCGGCGTTACATAAAAGATTTCGTCAGGGCTATCGCTCCCTTGTTCGACGCGCTCTTTCAATTCATGGAAGGCACTGAAAGTATGCAAGATGATCAAGGTCGCGTTGACGTCAAAGGCCATCCAAAAGAGTTTCTCCAGTTCGCAAAAGACTATCAGGTGCCGCTTGTGCCGACCGATGCCAAGGGTAAGGGTATTCTATACAGCGCCTATCCGGACCTCACCGTCAAAAACATCCGATCTCTCGCATCAAAATAGTGTAAGAGCCAAGCAGGCACAACGGTCCTCTCCGGCAACTCGAGAGAACAGAACATCTTTGAAGGTCCTTCGCGGTAGTGAGTGAGATGCTTGACCTGAACCTTTCTGAAATACAAGGTTTGTCCTTCGAGGTTACAACATGGCATTGGGCCGCCATCTCGTCCAAGAACTGCCCAGAGCGGACCTATTGAATCCCGCAAATTATTATGACACTTTTTGATAGTTTGGAGCATCTATATATGTATGGGCAACCCCAAAGGTGTGAAGCGGGATTTCAAGGCCCTGGAGAAGCGCCGTTTCGAAGCGATGCGGCTGCTCCACCAAGGCCACAATCAGTCCGAGACGGCAAGACGGCTGAAAGTCGCTCGCCAAACCGTCAGTGCGTGGCGGTGGCAATACCGCGAGCAGGGTGCGGCCGGACTCCGCCAGGCCGGGCGCGCCGGACGCAAGCCGCTCCTCGATGCCGCACAACGCGAACGCCTGACGTCGCTGTTGCTGGAAGGCCCGCAAGCCCACGGCTTCCCCACGCCCCTGTGGAGCTGTCCGCGGGTGGCTCGGCTGATCGGAGACGAGTTCGGGGTCGACTACCACGAAGGCCACGTCTGGAAGATCCTGCGAGCGCTCGACTGGAGCCCGCAACGCCCGGTCGGAAAGGCGCGCGAGCGCAACGAAGAGCAGATCCGCACCTGGAAGCGCAAGACCTGGACGCGCATTAAAAAAAAGCCCAAAACGAAGGCCGTACGCTCGTCTTCATCGACGAAAGCGGATTGAGTCAGAAGCCGCATCGCTGCCGCACCTGGGCGCCACGCGGCCAAACACCGGTGCTGCAGTTTAACTTCAATTGGGAGAAGCTTTCCGTCTCGGCGGGGCTGACGCTGCGTAACTTCTACTTTCGGCTCTATCCCGGTGCGATCGGCAAAGAGCAAGTGATCGACTTTCTCAAGGCGTTGGTACGTCATATCGATCGGCCGCTGCTGATCGTCTGGGACCGGCTGCCGGCGCACCGTAGCCGCCTGGTGCAAGAGTTCATCCAACTCTCCGAAGGCCACATCGCAACCGAGTACTTGCCACCCTATGCGCCGGAGTTGAATCCGGTGGAATACATCTGGGCTTACTGGAAGCAGCACGAGTTGCCGAACGTCTGTCCGAAGGACTACGGCGAGCTGAACGAGCGGGCCCGCAAGGCACTCCGCCGCATGCACCGCAAACCGCGTTTGATCACGGCCTTCTGGAAACAGTCTTCTCTTTGCTTCGAGTGACGGGATATTATGCGGGACTCAATAAATAGGTATGACTATGTGCCGTCTGAAGATGGCTGCAACACCATTGACGATCGAGATGGGTACCGCTGTCCTTTAGGTGCACATATGCGCCGTAACAATCCGCGGGGTGAGGCGACAGTCCCGGGAGGCGTGGGTCATAAGCGCCGTATTATTCGGCGTGGGATGCCTTACGGACCCGCTTATCGTGGGGATCCGAATGACGGTATAGAGCGTGGACTGGTGGGTCTTTTTATCAACGCCAGTCTGGAGTCCAAGTTTGAGTTCTTGATGCATATCTGGGTAAATGGAGAGGCCCCTTCTACCCAGGCACGCGGATACATTCTGAAAGGTCGAGACGTGCTGCTGGGTGATAATGACCCCTCCACGAGTATGTTTCAGATTCCCGTCAAACCGCCGACGGGAACCAAACCCGTGATCAAGGAAATTAAGGGCTTTTCGCGATGCTTGGTATCCACTTGACTCAGGTGACCCCAAGATGTAGTGTAGGGCCTGGTGGAGGATTACCCGCGCGACCAACTCGAATTCGAGTCTCACTTTGCGAGCGAGGAGGCTTGCCGCGACTATCTGTTCGCCTTGCGCTGGCCAGAGGGTTTCCGCTGTCCAAGGTGTGGGCATGAGCGCGCTTGGCCGGTGCGCAAAGTGTGGTTCGAATGCGCTCGCTGCGGGCGGCAAACCTCCGTCACCGCCGGCACGATCTTTCAAGACACACGCAAGCCGCTGCGGCTGTGGTTCCGGGCGATGTGGACCATCACCACGCAGAAGAATGGGGCCAGCGCCCTGGGTCTACAGCGCGTTCTGGGACTGGGCAGTTACCAAACCGCCTGGCCTTGGATGCACAAGCTGAGGCGAGCGATGGTGCGCCCGGGGCGGGAGCGATTGACGGGCCTCGTCGAGGTCGATGAGACCTACTGGGGCGCTGAAGAAGAAGGGGTAATCGGCCGGCAGACCGAGCGTAAAGCGTTGATTGCAGTCGCCGCGGAAGAGAGAGGCACCGGGCTGGGGCGCATCCGCATGCAGCGCGTTCAGAACGCCTCGGCGGCCAGTTTGATGCCCTTCGTCGAGGAGTCGGTCGAGCCGGGCAGCGTGGTTGTTACCGACAACTGGTCGGGCTACGATCCGCTCAAGAAGAAGGACTACCAGCGTCGTATCATCTCGATTAACAACCGCCGCGAGCAGGCCTCGCAGCTACTGCCGAGGGTGCACTTGGCGATCTCGCTACTCAAGCGCTGGATGCTGGGCACGCATCAGGGGGCGGTCAGCCACGAGCATCTGGACTACTATCTCGACGAGTTCGTGTTCCGCTTCAATCGGCGCAGATCACGCAGTCGGGGCAAGCTCTTCTACCGCCTTGTGCAGCAGGCCATGGCGGTGGAGCCGACGCCGTACCGCTCGATCGTCGCCGATTGGGACGCTAAGACGCTGTGAGCCCAACTACAAGATGTTGGGGTCACCTGAGTCAAGTGGATACCCGGCTTCGCGATTTATAAAAACGAGGGGAAGCGCTTATCTGTTCTTGCCCAGTATTACCGGGCTTAGGTTTCTGGCGGGGCAGTGAGCGGTGCGGTTGACCTTCGCTTCTCCCTGGGTCACGGGCGGGGCGGCGTTTGTTCAGCCGGGCGGCGCCTGGGAACGATCGGCGGGAATAGAGGCGCGGTGGAGCTTCTATGCGGAGGTCCCGGATTGTCCTTGCGTGTTGGCTTCGGCCAGGCCAAGGTCACGCAGCAATTCCTCGAAGCGGGGGTCGGAGCGGAGCGGGTCGGCCCATGGAGAAACCTTAAGGTTCGTGAGCAAGGAGTCTCGTTCGTTGCAGGCAGTGCTCAGCCATTCGAACGTGCGATCGCTGTCGCCAAGTCCCGCATAACCCCAGGCGACACCCAAGGCCGGGAAGTATCCTTGAGTGCGTCGTGCCTCTAGCTCGTCCAGGATGTTGCGCGCTTCCGTCTGTCGGCCGGCTAACGCCAAAGACCAGGCCAGGCCCGATTCAGTAATCGGGTCGACCTTGGCGATGGCCTTGGCCTGTTGGAAGGTCGCCACCGCTTCATCGTACCGTCCCGTTGCCACCGAAGTCAGGCCCAAATACCAATAAGCGGGGTAGTAGCTCGGCTCGATGTCGAGCGTTTTTCGGGCCTGTTCGACCGCTTCGTCATAGCGGCGGGCGGCATACAGAACGTCGGAGAGTATGCGATTCACCTCAAGCGAAATCGGATCCAGGTCCAAGGCTTGCTTTGCTCTGGTAACGGCATCATCCAGCCGGCCTGTATAGGCCTGCAAGATGGCGTAGTGGGAGTGCGCCTCCGCGTACCCTGGGTTCAGTTCAATGGCACGTTGGAACTCGCGTTCGGCTCCGGGCCAATCTCGTTCGTAGAAGTGCAGTACGACTGCCAACGAGGCGTGACCGTGAGGAAGATCGGGGCTCAACGCCAAAGCTTTTTGTGCCTCTGCTTTGGCTTGGGGCATCAGGGCCGACGGAGGGCCGAACCCGGCGACAGCCATGTGTGCATACGCGACCGCCAGCTCCGCAGGGGGCTCAGGATAGTTGGGGTCTTCCTGGATGGCCTGCTGGAAGTACTCGATGCTCTTCTGCAGGCCCTGCGCCGTCAATTTGTTCCAGTGGTGACGACCCTTCAGATACAGGTTGTAGGCCTCCAGGTTCTCCGTAGAGCGCCAGACGAGCGTGGGCCGCATTCCGGAAGCCAACTTCACCCTCAGCTTGGCGACAATGGCCCGTGAGATCTCATCCTGAATGTCGAAGACATCCTCGACAATCCGGTCGTATCGCTCTGACCAGATCTGGTAACCGTCATCGACACTGGTCAGTTGGGTAGTCACACGGAGCCGGTTGCCGGACCGGCGAACGCTCCCCTCGAGGACCACACTGACGTTGAGCTTTTCAGCCACCTCCTGGATGTCAGGATTAGCGCCCTTGAAAAAAACGTTGACGTACGGGCCGGCACTCGCAGACCTTCGATTCGGGCCAGAGCGTTTAGAATGTCTTCCGTCATTCCATCGCTGAAGTACTCGTCTTCTTCATCACGACTCAGGTTGACAAACGGCAGGACCGCAATGGATGTAGGCGACCCAGCGCTTCGAGAAGATCTCGTTACCCCGGCAGGGGTCAGTCTCGTGCCGGAGGTCAGGTTCCGGCGGACGGCCCGCAGATCCACCAGCAACTCTTCCACACGCTGGTAGCGCTCTTCGGGGCTCTTCTCCAGACACTTGTTGACAACTCGTTCCAGCTCCATCGGAACCCCGCTGCGCAACCCGGTGAGCGCTTCTGGTTTCTCGTTCAGCAGCGAGTAGACGATCACTTGCTCGTAGTCACCACGGAACGGGAGCTGCCCGCTGACCATCTCGTAGAGCACCACCCCCAGCGACCAGATGTCAGTGCGGTGGTCCACCTCGACGCCCTCGGCCTGTTGCGGGGACATGTAGGCCACGGTGCCGAGGGTTGTTCCTTCCTTTGTGAGGCGAGAATCGGAGACCGACAACTGCGCCAGGCCAAAGTCGGTCAGCACCGCCCTGCCGCCCGAAGTCAACATGACATTGGCGGGCTTGATGTCGCGATGGTAGACACCCTTGCCGTGCGCCTCGGCTAGGCCCTGGGCTGCTTGGACCGCGATGTCGAGCAAGCGCTCGATTTTCAACGGCCCGGCTTTAATCTCGTCGGCCAGCTCGCGACCTTCGAGATAGGCCATCACGATGAAAGCCTTCCCGCCGACCTCGTCGATCTCATAGACCGTGCAGATACTGGGGGATCGAGCGCGGCGGCAGCCTTCGCCTCTCGAATAAAGCGTCGCCGGAATTCGTCGTCGGAAACCAAGTTGGCCGCGAGGAACTTCAGCGCGACCGTTCGCCCAAGGTTTACATCCTCGGCCTTGTACACGACCCCCATTCCGCCTTCCCCAATCTTTTCGAGGATGCGGTAGTGGGAGATGGTTTGGCCGACCATGCTTGCTGAGTCCAACGACGCCTCCAATCTGGCTGAATTGTAGCGCGATCGAGTTGGCGGCGGAATCAGCCTCACCTGACGCCGGCCTCACGTGCCGGGCGGCAACCACGAGGCCAAGCAGACTGCGGCCCCTGATCACACAAACCAAGAGTCGCTACACAACGAACCCAATTCCCGTGGGGCCCAGCGAACCCCGTACGTCCGGGCCAAACAAAGCCAATCCCGAGGGCCAAGACTAACCCATTTCCCCCCTGTTCATCGGGGCTTTGGCCGTGGCTCACGCCTCATAAATCACGGTTCACGATTCACGGAACACTTCCCTCCTACAATGGAGGCGTGACCCGCAAGGCCGCACAAACGATCGCCAAGCACGGGATGGTCTGCGCCGGCGACCGGTTGGCTGTGGCTGTGTCGGGCGGGCCCGACTCGGTAGCGCTTCTGCACGTGTTGCGGGAGTTGGCCGCGGACCTCGATATCTCGCTGGCGGTCGCCCACCTGAACCACCAGCTTCGCGGAGACGAGTCGGACGAAGACGAGGCCTTTGTCCGCAGCCTGGCGGAGGGCCTCGGGCTCGATTTTCACGTTCATACGGTGAATGTGCGCGCCGAGGCCGACCGGAGGGGCGAAAACCTCGAGCAAGTGGCTCGCCAAGCGCGATATCAGTGGTTTCACCGATTGATTGCAGACGGACTTGTTGACAAGGTGGCAGTAGGCCACACCCGCTCGGACCAGGCGGAAACCGTGCTCTACCGGCTACTGCGAGGGGCAGGGAGCGCGGGCCTGTCGGGGATTCACCCGATCTTGGGCGGGGTCTTGGGCGGAAGGGTGATCCGGCCTTTGCTCGGCGTAAGCCGCGCGGAGGTGATGGCCTATCTGGAGTCGGGCGGCCATGAGTGGCGCGAAGACTCCTCCAACGCGGATGAAGCGTTCGACCGGAACCGCTTACGCCATCGTCTGATGCCGCTACTAGCCAAAGACTGGAATCCCAACGTCGAGCAGACGCTCGCGCGCATGGCCGACTGGGCCCAAGCCGAAGAGGCGTACTGGGCCGAGACGCTGCCGGCCCTCGGCTCGGGGGTGGTCGAACCGGTAACCGACGGTACGGGGCCCGAAGGCGTGCGTCTGAGCGTGGAGGCAATGGCCCGGCTACCGCTGGCCGTGCAGCGGAGGCTGCTGCGCGCGGCGCTCGAGCAGGTCCGTGGCGACCTGCGCGGGATTGATTTCGAGCACATCGAAAGCCTCCGGGGTCTGCTCGACATGGGCAGCGGGTCGGTTGACCTGCCCGGGGCTACGGGGACGAAGTCATTCAACCGGATCTTGTTGGCCCGCTCCGACACCACCCAGACGACCGGCCGGGCCGAGTTCAGCGTAACGGTCGACGCGCCGGGACGCTTCGAGATCCCCGGCACGTCAAGCGTTTTGGTATTGAGATTGCTCCGTCGAGCCGATGTGAAAGATGGTTATAATGGTAAACGGCAGCAGATTCTCGATTGGCATAAGGTTCCTAAACCGTTACGTTTGCGGAGCTGGCGGGCAGGTGACCGGTACCAACCCCTGGGGCGTTCAAGGCCCAAGAAGCTCAAGGCCCTGTTCCAGGAGCGCCGAATCGAGGTTTGGAAGCGTGCCGGCTGGCCGGTCGTGACCGCTTGGGCCGAGACATTCTACGGTCCCGAAGGCGGACCCGAGAAAGGGCCGCGCGCTGAGGCCATTGTCTGGACACGCGGGTTCGGTCCAGCCGAGCAGTTTGCCGCGCAGGAAGGGGCCGAGACGCTTCTCGAGATCACGGAAGCCGGCTGACGGCACCGGTCCGGGATGGATGGGTTCGACACGGAATCAACTTTTTGAAATCGAATGGTGAGCTAACAGCGTCTAAGAGTTAAAAGCGCCGCTCTGCTCGTCCGGAGGCGGCGGCAAGGAAACCTAATCGTGAACTCCACCGTCAAGACCGCTATTTTCTGGCTCTTAATGCTGGCAACGGCCATCCTGCTATGGCAGGTTGTACGGACGGGCGGCGCCGGCCGCGCCGAAGACATCAGCTACTCGGAGTTCCGGAACCTGGTGAAGGCCGGAAGCGTCGCAAGCGTCGAGATCAGCGATCGCAACCAGGTTGCGGGCACGCTCAAGGACGGCAAGATGGTGAAGTCCGTCTTTCCGTTGGACTACGACGGCATCATCCAACTACTTGAAGAGAGTGGAACGCAGATTGAGATCGAGGCGTCGAGTTATCCGACCTGGCTGACCGTGCTGCTCAACGCCTCGCCCTTCATCCTGCTGTTCGGCTTCTGGATCTTCATGATGCGCCAGATGCAGGCCGGTGGAAACAAGGCCCTCAGCTTCGGCAAGAGCCGGGCGCGCCTGCTGACCAGCCAGCAGAAGAAGATCACGTTCAAAGACGTAGCGGGCGTGGACGAGGCCAAGGACGAACTGCAAGAGATCATCGAGTTCTTGCGTGAGCCGCAGAAGTTCCAGAAGCTCGGCGGCCGCATCCCGAAAGGCGTTCTGTTAGTGGGCCCTCCGGGCACGGGCAAGACGTTGTTGGCACGGGCCATCGCCGGCGAAGCGAGCGTCCCGTTCTTCTCGATCTCGGGTTCGGATTTCGTCGAGATGTTCGTGGGCGTCGGCGCGAGCCGCGTGCGCGACCTCTTCGAGCAGGGCAAGAAGAACGCTCCCTGCATCATCTTCGTCGACGAGATTGACGCCGTCGGACGGCACCGCGGCGCGGGCCTGGGCGGCGGCCACGACGAGCGCGAGCAGACACTCAACCAACTACTGGTCGAGATGGACGGGTTTGACTCGAACGAGGGCGTAATCCTGATCGCGGCAACGAACCGTCCCGACGTGCTGGATCCGGCGCTGCTGCGGCCGGGCCGTTTCGACCGCCGCGTGGTGGTGAACCGCCCTGACGTACGGGGCCGCGAAGGCATTCTTCGCGTGCACGTCCGCAAAGTGCCTCTGGCGAAGGATGTGGACCTGATGGTCGTGGCACGCGGTACGCCCGGATTTTCGGGCGCGGACCTGGCCAACCTGGTCAACGAGAGTGCCCTATTTGCCGCGCGCCAGAATCGCAAGGTCGTCACGATGCACGACATCGAGTTGGCCAAAGACAAGGTGATGATGGGCCCCGAGCGCCGCTCGATGGTGCTGACCGACGAGGAGAAGAAGACCACGGCGTATCACGAGGCCGGACACGCCCTCGTGGCCGCCATGGTGCCTCATTCCGATCCGTTGCACAAAGTGACCATCATTCCTCGCGGTGAGGCCCTCGGCGTGACGATGCAGTTGCCGATCGACGATAAGCACACCTATCGCAAGGAGTTTCTGACGTCGCGCTTGACGATTCTGATGGGCGGCCGCGTCGCCGAGGAGATGTTCCTCGAGCAGACGACCACGGGCGCGGGGAACGACATCGAGCAGGCGACCGACATGGCCCACAAGATGGTCTGCGAGTGGGGCATGAGTTCGATGGGTCCGCTGACCTTCGGCAAAAAGGAAGAGCAGATCTTCCTGGGCCGGGAGATCGCGCAGCACCGCGATTACAGCGAAGCCACGGCGATCTGCATCGACGCCGAAGTGTCGGGCTTGGTCAAGGGCGCCTACGAGGAAGCGAAACAGCGCATCAACGATAACTCGGATGCGGTCGTGCGGATTGCCGAAGCACTACTGGAGCGCGAAGTCCTCGACGGCAACGAAATCCAGACTCTGATCGAAGGCCGCGAACTCCCGGCCCTCCCGGTTACTGCTGTCCCGGAAGAAGCCCCTGACGAGCAAGAAGTGCTTCGCCCCGAGAAGCCAAAGAGCGTGCCGGGTCTCTCGGAGGGC
The DNA here is from genome assembly GCA_965261065.1 of Bryobacterales bacterium. GTDB lineage: Bacteria > Acidobacteriota > Terriglobia > Bryobacterales > UBA6623 > JAKZVK01. The sequence goes on from OZ253444.1 coordinate 4,007,376, forward strand.
GAACAGCCTTCACCCGCATGACAGGGAGGACAACCGTGCCACGATGGCTCAGGCTTCTGTCGCTAGCCTCCTCACTGTCGGGCGTGACTCTCGCTCTGGCAGGCTGTGCGTATAGATTACCCGCTCCCAACGCCCCCTCACAACCTCGACTCAGAGTGCTTGCGAAATCGCCGGAGCGCTATCTAGTTCGCGTCCAGACCGCCGACCCTACGGAGCATCTAGTAGCGACGGACGGCCGAGTGATCGTGGACGTCCCCACCCTGCCGCGGTGGTGCAGCGTTCATCTCTTTGGGATCAAGGTCCGAAACGGAGCATACCCTCATAGGACGAAGGCTATCCACGTTGTCAGCGGTGACAAGACGGCGCGGCGACTCTCCTTGAACGACATCTCGAGACTGCCTGTAGATTCGGAAGGATATCGGCTGCTGAGGTTGAAAAAGTAAAGACACGCGGTCTAACCGGGGTGCCGGACCCCAAACGAGCCACCTTCTACGTGCTGGGACTTACCGCGGGGTACTGACCCCGCTTCCCGCTGTCTGGCGGAGGCCTCGGTTGATCATGCGCATCGCTCTTGCCCGTTTACCGCATGCCGGGTATCCACTTGACTCAGGTGACCCCAACATCTTGTAGTTGGGCTCACAGCGTCTTAGCGTCCCAATCGGCGACGATCGAGCGGTACGGCGTCGGCTCCACCGCCATGGCCTGCTGCACAAGGCGGTAGAAGAGCTTGCCCCGACTGCGTGATCTGCGCCGATTGAAGCGGAACACGAACTCGTCGAGATAGTAGTCCAGATGCTCGTGGCTGACCGCCCCCTGATGCGTGCCCAGCATCCAGCGCTTGAGTAGCGAGATCGCCAAGTGCACCCTCGGCAGTAGCTGCGAGGCCTGCTCGCGGCGGTTGTTAATCGAGATGATACGACGCTGGTAGTCCTTCTTCTTGAGCGGATCGTAGCCCGACCAGTTGTCGGTAACAACCACGCTGCCCGGCTCGACCGACTCCTCGACGAAGGGCATCAAACTGGCCGCCGAGGCGTTCTGAACGCGCTGCATGCGGATGCGCCCCAGCCCGGTGCCTCTCTCTTCCGCGGCGACTGCAATCAACGCTTTACGCTCGGTCTGCCGGCCGATTACCCCTTCTTCTTCAGCGCCCCAGTAGGTCTCATCGACCTCGACGAGGCCCGTCAATCGCTCCCGCCCCGGGCGCACCATCGCTCGCCTCAGCTTGTGCATCCAAGGCCAGGCGGTTTGGTAACTGCCCAGTCCCAGAACGCGCTGTAGACCCAGGGCGCTGGCCCCATTCTTCTGCGTGGTGATGGTCCACATCGCCCGGAACCACAGCCGCAGCGGCTTGCGTGTGTCTTGAAAGATCGTGCCGGCGGTGACGGAGGTTTGCCGCCCGCAGCGAGCGCATTCGAACCACACTTTGCGCACCGGCCAAGCGCGCTCATGCCCACACCTTGGACAGCGGAAACCCTCTGGCCAGCGCAAGGCGAACAGATAGTCGCGGCAAGCCTCCTCGCTCGCAAAGCGAGACTCGAATTCGAGTTGGTCGCGCGGGTAATCCTCCACCAGGCCCTACACTACATCTTGGGGTCACCTGAGTCAAGTGGATACCCAGCTACCGCATTACCTGCGTGTTCTCGCGGTTTGCTCGCTGTGGAGCTGCGGCTCGCCACTTTCCGAGACCGAGTCGCTGTGGATCGGCACGTTCAACGTCGACGCCACGCCGGCGATCGGCAGCCCGGTGGCCTACGCGCCGGCCCGCTCGATCACCGACCCGCTGAGTGCACGCGGGATCGTTCTTCTCTCCGAAGACAAGCCCATCGTCTTGTGCGCTGTCGATTGGCTTGGGATCGCCAACGGCGCCCACGACGCCTGGCGCGAAGCGCTGGCCGAGGCCGCGGGGACCAGCGCGGACCGCGTCGCCGTCCACACGTTGCATCAGCATGACGGCATCCGCTGCGATTTCACCACCGAAGCCATCCTGGAAGAACAGGGGATCGCCGAGCAATCGTTCGCCCGCGAGTTCGACGAGCAGGTGATTGAACGCACCGCCGCGGCGGTGCGCGAAGCCGTCGCGGCCGGCCGGCCGGTGACGCACATCGGCATCGGACAGGCGAAAGTCGAGAAGGTCGCGTCGAACCGGCGCATCCTGGGGCCGGATGGCAAGGTCAAGATCGTGCGCTATAGCAGCTCGCGCAACGAGGAGGCCATCGCGGCGCCCGAGGGCGTGATCGATCCGTATCTGCGGCTGCTGAGTTTCTGGAACGAGGAGACACCGATTGCCTCGCTGACCTACTACGCGACCCACCCGCAAAGCTACTATGGCGACGGCGATGTGACGGCCGAGTTCCCTGGCATCGCGCGTGCGATGCGCGAGCAAGCGCTGCCCGGCGCGGCCCATATCCACTTCAACGGCGCAGGCGGTAACGTCGCCGCGGGCAAGTACAACGATGGGTCGCCTGAGCGCCGCCCGATTCTGGCGCAACGCATGGCCGACGGAATGAGGGCCGCTTGGGAGAGCATCCAAAAGAGTCCCATCGGGGCGAAGGACATCGAGTGGAGGGTGCAGCCGGTGAAGCTTCCACCGGCCTCGCACATGGTTCCCGCGAATCTGCGCGCGATTGTGCAAGACAAGGGCCGGGAACACCGCGAACGGCTTAGCGCCGCATCCCACCTGGCGTGGGCCCGGCGAAGCCGAGAAGGCCGGCAGATTGACCTGACTGCGCTGCGACTCGGTGATGTGTATGTGCTGCACATGCCGGGGGAGTTGTTTGTTGAGTATCAGCTTGCGGCGCAGAAGATGAAGCCCGGTGGGACGGTCTTGATGGCGGCGTATGGCGATTACGGCCCGGGCTATATCGGGACGGAGATCGCTTACGGGCAGGGGGGTTATGAGACGAGTGAGCGGGCCTCTAGTGTAGGGCACCATAAATACTGTAACTTATATTGGCTTCCCATCGTCTCTATTAACAGGAGGCATGGAATGCGAAGAGCACAACCAGTAACTTTGAACACAGCGCAATGCAAGCAGTTGGACCGCTACGCGCGCGGCCGCCAAGTCGCCGTTCGTCTCGCCCTGCGAGCCAGGATTGTCCTGCTGGCCGCCCACGGTCTCGAGAATAAGCAGATCGCCGCACAGCTCGGTGTCTCGCGGCAGTTGGTGGCCCGCTGGCGCACGCGCTTTCTCGAAAGCGGCATCGCCGGCATTGCAAAAGACGCCCCACGGCCCGGTCGTACACCTGCCGTCTCGAAGCAGAAAGTACAGCAGATCATCCACAAGACCACCCGCGAGAAACCGTCCAACGCCACACACTGGAGCCGCCGCACCATGGCCGCCGCGGCCGGCGTCAGCGCTTCCACCGTGAGACGGATTTGGCGCGCCCATGGCCTCAAGCCCCACCGCGTCAAGACCTTCAAGCTCAGCAATGACCCGCGTTTCGCCGAGAAACTCGACGACATCGTCGGACTCTATCTCAATCCGCCTGAGCATGCTCTGGTTCTCTCGCTCGATGAGAAGTCCCAAATCCAAGCCCTCGATCGCACCCAACCCGGCCTGCCGCTCAAAAAGGGACGCGGCCAAACGATGACCCACGATTACAAGCGCAACGGCACGACCACCCTGTTTGCGGCGCTCAACACTCTTGACGGCAGCGTGATCGCCGAGTGCATGCCCCGACACAGCCACCAGGAATGGTTGCGCTTCCTGCGCTTAATTGACCGCCGCACTCCCAAGGACAAACAGCTTCATCTCATCGTGGACAACTATGCCACCCACAAGCATGCCGCTGTGAAGCGTTGGCTCGATCGTCACCCGCGCTTCCACATTCATTTCACCCCGACCTCGGCGTCGTGGCTGAACATGGTCGAGCGATTCTTTCGCGATCTCACCGTCAAGCGCCTGCGCCGCGGCGTGTTTCGCAGCGTGGACGAGCTCGTCGCCGCCATTGACGACTACATCGCCCAGCACAACGAGCATCCCACGCCCTTCATCTGGACCGCCTCCGACATCATCGAGAAAGTCAAGCGCGGACGTGCCGCCCTGCATAAGGTGCAATCTGCTTGACGCACTACACTAGGGTGGCGCCGGAAGTCGAGCCCGTGCTGATGGAGGCGATGCGGACGTTGCTCAAGTAGGCCGCCGCATCGATCAGAAGTTGGCCCGGATTGCGGGGGCGGATTCGCCGGGCCGCAGGGCGCGGACTCCCTCGAACGATCGGAGCTTGCCGGCGTCAAGGTCACCCAACCGCACGGTGTACGTGCCCGTTGCAAAGACCTTCGGCCGGAACGAGTGGCCGCGAATCCTCAGCGTGTAGACGATCTCATCCGTGGCTTCCTCGATGACCTGTACGACGGGGTTCGTCATCCCTTCCACCTGAATCTCGGGCAAGTACGCCGCGGCCTTGCGCCCATAGTTATCCTGCAAGTCGATCGTCTTCGGCCAGCCGGGGAACTGCCCCGAGGGTTCCTCCTGGGCCGACCGATCAGACAACGGATCGGACAACAGTGGCCAACACTCCATCGTGATTTTGCCGGTTTTCTTGTTGAGCCGAACGAGGCCGTAGCTGGACGCTTTATCGTGCAGCTTCTGGAGTGGCGCGGCGCGCAATACTTCCTTCGGATTCGCAACTGCCCGGATCGTCAAGCGGTTGCGCAGCCCGTCGAAGAATCGGCCAGTGTAGTCGGGGCTGCCGGGTTCGCGGTTCTCGCCGGGCCTCCGAGGATCCCACGAACGCGGGTAGCCGGCCGCGATCGATGGGACACAGAAGGAGTAACCGGCATCCTCGAACTCGTCGACGCCGTGGTGGACGATCGACGGCAGGTGCTGATCGCCGCCGATCATGAACGTGAACCCCTTGCGCAACTCCCGTAGCGCCCGGTTGCGCGCCGAGTGCGGCCAGCCGTTGGAGTCGAGGTCGGCGACGAGGCGCATCTTGTTCGCGCCGTGCGTCGTGGCCGCGTTGGCGAAGATCGTCTGGGTCAGCGACACCTTCATGTCGGCACCGCGCCAGTCCGAGGTCCAATCGCGGATGAAGGCCAACTGGCGCTCGCCGAGCAGCGTCGCGCCGGGAACGTCGTAGGCGGCGTGGTCGAAGTTGGGGTCGGTTACATGGTCGGGACGTCCGCCGCTGGGAGGGACGAGACCTTCGGGGCCAGATTTGAACTTGCGGTCTTCGATGATGCCGAAGCTCACGCGGCCGTAGCGCAACTCGGTGAAGTAGACGCCGATGCCCTGCCGGATCGGAAGCGGGTCGTAAGGATCGGGCAGGTGGCTGGTTTGCGTGCGCTGCACCATGTCGACCCACTCGGCCGGCATCGCGTAGCCGCCGGTGGCGTGCGTTGCGATGGTGACCTTGCGTCCGCCACCGCCCCAGATATTGCCCTGATAGACGTCGTGGTCATCGGGCATCGAGACGGTGACGCGGTCGCGCATCAGGTCGCCGAACGCCCAGCCGAGGAGATACCACTTGCGCAGGTAGTCAAGCGCCGCCGTTTCGACCGGCGCGCGCTCAATCCCGTAGCCGGCAACGCTCTCGTAGATTTGATCGCCGCTGAAGAACAGCACGTCGGGGTCGTGGCGGGCGACGTTTCGGACGGTGTGAGTGTTGGGGAATCCGGTGTCTTGGTTGCCGGTGAAGGCGGCGACGGTGATCGTGTCGCGGTCGACGGGCTCGCGGCGAACGGTGCCCGTCCAGTAGTGGTCTGTGGTCTCGCCGCCGGGGCCGGCGAGCGCGTAGGCGAGGCGGTAGGGGACGTCGCGGGAGGAGTCCCACTCAGGAATCCGAAAGGTCACAGTGCGGGCAAGGCTGTGGATGTGCTCCTCGCCGATTGTCTTCCACTCACTGCTGCCTAAGGCTTGGTTTTGCGGGGCTTGCGTTTGAAGACGCACGGTCGGTGTATCGCGCGGCCCCAAGGGCGGCATCTGCGCCGTCATCTTCATCACGCCTCGGCTGAGCGTGTGTTGCGCAAACAGGATCGGGCCGAACGCTCGGTCGACGTGCGCCTCGACTTTGCTGCCCGAGATACGCCAGTCGGCGAACCAAAAGCGGACGCGACCTCCGCGATCGCCGCCGCGGGAGCGGTGCTGCGGCGAGACGGCACCTTTTGAGGGACGGTCGTTGACCAGCGCCAAGCTGCCGACGAGGTCTTCGGCGTCGATGTCGTCTCGCGTGACGCGCCCGAGGATGCTGCCGTCTTTCGGGTCGCGCGCCGAGAGCGAGACGGTGTAGCGCGCGCCGGCGGAGCGGACGGTGAGATGCAGTTCGATGTTGTCGATTGGTAGCGCGTTGGCGAAGTCGCGTTGCGTGAGAGGGTCGCCGGGCTCGCTGAGAAAGAGTTCACCCGCCGTGGTGATGCCGGCGTTGAGTCCCCGGCCCCAGATCGCCGCATTGCGGTGATCGTCAAGAAACCCGCGGATGCCCAGCCGGAAACCGGCCCAGCCGTGATCGGACTGTGTCTCCTCGGGGTCGACTCGCCCCAGTCGAACAGTCATCATGAGATCGCCTTCGCGTTGCCCGAGTTGATGTGTGAGCATATGCACGTTGCGGTTGCCGCCGCTCACTACGCACTCGAGCCGTCCGTTGCGGATGCGCCAGTCCTGCAAGGGGTTGGCCCAGTATTCGGGGTCGGCCCAGACGCGTTCGATGGTTTTGGGCCAGGCGCTTTGGAAGTCGGCGGTTTGGGATGGGGTGGGTGAGAGGAGGAGGGCGATGGTGGCGACGAGGCCGGTATTGAGGCATCGCATGGTTAGATCAGTGTCGCAGAGAGACGGTGTGGACGGTAACGCGGAGTAGGGCGCGGGTTGTGTGGTGGAAGCGACGGGTCGAGGCGGCTCAGCGCAGGCTGACGCCTGCGGCTCTGAAGTTGCGGGTCGGGCATGACCCTGCGGCTGTCGGTGCTTGAGTGGTTCATGGTTTGCGCTGCGCAGCCAATGGCGCCGCACCGATGCCTGGCCAGATGCGGAGGATGCCGAACGCGGCGCGGGCCGTGATCCATGCGGCTGTCACCCACCAGATTTGTGTGAGCGCCTGCGGGGATGATTCGTCCACCCATACCAGACCCAGTACCCCGAGTACCGTCGAAACCGCAACCGCATTGCGCAGATAACGAAAGTCGCCGGTACCCCAGTGAACGCCGTCCGTGCCGAATGCCAACGAGTTAACCGGCTGCGCCAGCGCCGAGATCCACCACGCTTGAGAGAACAAAACGTAGGACGTCGCCGGCAGTAGGGCGGCGGCCACCACGCTCTCCCCGGCAACCATCCCAACGGCGAGAACGAGCCCGGCCCCGAAGCTCCACTCGCAAACCACTCTCGCCACGCGGCGGCATTCGGCCAGGTTCCCCGCCCCGTGGAAGTACGCAACCAGGCTCTGTCCCGTGATCGCGAACGCATCGAGAAACAAGGCCGTGAAGGCCCACACTTGGCGGATTGCCTGGTGGGCCGCGCCGGAGTCAGCTCCGGCCTCGGTGGCCGCGCGCGTGGTGAGCAACAGGAAGAAGTTCAGCGAAGCTGTACGAACAATCAACTCCCGCCCGATGCGCAGCAGCCCGCCGAACTCGTTGAGGCGCAACCGGGCCGGCCATTGGGTTTGCCGCAACGTAACGACGATCGCAGCCAGCGCTCCCAGCCACTGACTGATCACGCTGGCCGCCGCCGCGCCCGCCACCCCGAACGCCGGCACCGGTCCGAGGCCGAAGATCAATACCGGATCGAGAACGATGTTCAGCGCGTTGAGGCCCGCGGCGATCCACAGCGGCGTACGCATGTCTTGCAGCCCGCGCAGTGTGCCGAAGGCGGCCACGGTGATGAGGACGGCGGGGGAGCCGAAAAGACGGATCGCCATGTAGTCCTTCGCGGGAGCGATCAGGTCACCACTGGCGCCCATCCAGCCGACGATGGGGTCGAGAATCGCGAAGGCGGGCAGAGCGACCAGCACGCCGAGCAAACCGCTGAGCACGAGAGCCTGTGCGTTGGCCAAGCCGACGCGGGCGTGGTCGCCGCCGCCGTGGCTGCGGGCCACTTGGGTTTGCGTCGCGATGCCCAGGAAGTTGAAGACCCAAAAGACGCTCGAGAGCACGGCCGCGCCGACGCCGAGTCCTGCTAACGGCGCCGCGCCCAAACGCGCGACGAACGCCGTGTCGGCAAGACCGGTGAGCGGCTCGGCGATGAGGGAGAACAGTAGCGGCACCGAGAGACGCAGGAAGGTCCGATGGGGCGCCTTGATGAAGGGATAGGTATGTGACGGCAAAGCGATTGCACGGAACTGAATCAGCGACTTATAGCACAGCTACGTTGCTAACTCTGGAGTGCGGACGGTTGCTACATTGAAGGGCGCGCCGACAACGCGCGCTCGGGACGGGAAAGCTTGAGTCAGAACGAACGCCCGGCTTCCCCATCAGCGCGTTGGGCCTCCCCACCTCGCTGGGGACTGATCGCCGACGATCTCACCGGCGCTTGCGACGCGGCCGTCCAGTTTGCCTTACGCTGGTTTCAAACCATCGTGCTGACACAGGAGACCTTACTGATACAGGAGAAAAGTGCGCTCACTTTGACTACCGAGATAGCGGCTATCTCGACAGATAGCCGCGACGACTCGGCGGATGTCGCCGCACAGAAATCGGAGGCGGCTTGCCGGCTGATGGCCAGCCGTGGGGTTTCTGTACTGTTTAAGAAAATCGACTCGACGCTGCGCGGCAACGTCGGCGTCGAAACCCAGGCCGTGATGGCTGCCTGTGGGTTCGCGCAAGCGGTTGTCAATCCGGCCTTTCCGGCGATGGGCCGAACACTGGTGGGTGGGAGCTTGCGCGTTCACGGCGTTCAGCCGGAGCCGCCTTGTCATCTGCAGTCGATGCTGCCGGCGGACCCACGGTTCTTGATCGAAGACGCGGCGAGCCAAGAGGAGTTGTCGCACATCGCACGGGCGGCTTTGGGGCAAGACCCCCCGGCGTTGCTGGTGGGGTCGGCCGGATTGGCGCGCGAGGCGGCGGCCATCCTCGGCAACCGATTTGCACGCCCGTGCGCAACTGCAATTCCGGAAACCGACGGGCGTCCGCTCGTCTTCGTGGTGGGTTCGGTTCATGACGTGACGGCCGCGCAGGTTCGTCACCTTATTAAGTCGTGTGCCACGACCGAAGTCGAAGCTGAGCAGGTGCGGGCATCTCATTTTCAGCAGGCGGAGGACTCAGGGGCCCATCTGGTCGTTCGCGTCCCGCTAGAGCGGTTTAGTGAGCGGGCCATGGATGGGCTGGTGTGTGCCATTGAGTCAGCTTCGGTCGGCGGCCTGTTTGTCACCGGCGGAGACACGGCGCGGCTGGTCTGCAACGCATTACGGGTCGAGGCGATTCACCTTCGAGGCGAAACCGCGCCGGGCATCCCTTGGGGGGTTGTCGAGGGCGGCCCTGCCGACGGGTTGCAGATCGTCACCAAGAGCGGCGGCTTCGGTGACGCAGACGCGCTGGTTGAGGTCGCCGACCGCCTCAGTGTGCGGAGGCCGCCTCATGTTGCCTAGGATCGCCGTCACGTTGGGCGACCCCGCGGGCGTCGGACCGGAAGTCGTCGTCAAGGCGCTTGCCGATCCGTCGATCGCATCGCTGGCCCGTTGGCTGATCGTCGGGGACGCTGCCCCGCTTCGCGCGGCGGAAGCGCTGACCGGCCTTGCGATCAAACCCAGCGAGGGCCTTAGGATCGTCGACCACCACTTGATCGAGCCCGGCCAGGTCTCGCCCGGGATGCTGAGCGCCGAGTGCGGCCGCGCCGCCGTCGAGTACGTGAGACGGGCAACGGAGTTGTGTTTGCGCAACGAGGCCGACGCCATCGTGACGGCGCCTGTCAACAAGGAAGCCGTGACCCTCAGCGGACAGCCCTTCACCGGACATACGGAGTTCATCGCCGAGCTGTGCGGCGTCAATGACACGCGCATGTTGCTGGCGAGCGAACGGCTGCGCGTGGTGCATGTTTCGACCCACGTGTCGCTACGCGCAGCTTGCGAGTTGAACGTCGATCGCATCGTGCGCACGCTGCAGTTGGGACACGAGGCCATCCGGTCGCTGGGCATCGAACAGCCTCGGATCGCCGTGTGTGGCCTGAATCCTCATGCGGGTGAGCACGGTCTGTTTGGCAGCGAGGACGCCGACCGCATCGAACCCGCCATCGTGCGCGCACGCAAGCAGGGTCTCGACTGCGAGGGACCGCTCCCGGCCGACACCGCGTTCCTGAAAGCGTCTCGGGGTGATTACGACCTGGTTGTCGCCATGTACCATGACCAGGGGCACATCCCGATGAAGCTGCTGGACTTCGAGCACACGGTCAACATTTCCCTCGGCCTGCCGATCATCCGCACGTCGGTCGATCACGGCACGGCGTTCGACATCGCCGGCAAGAATCAGGCCGACGCCACCAACATGAAAACGGCGATGAGACTGGCGGTTACGATGGCGGGCCGCACAGGCAACCCGGTCTAGCTCTCTCCTGCCACCAAGGGGACATTTCCATTACCGCTTAACGCTTCCTGAGTGTTCCCGTTATCCCCGGAGGTCGGTACAATTGGGACTCAGGTCATGTCTGCAATCGAGCCAAGGAGCCAAAACCGATGAGCAATCGAGCGATCGAGCTACTGAAAGAAGGAGAAGGCAGCATACCGCATATGTACTTGGACACGCGGTCGAACGTGACGGTGGGCGTGGGGCAGCTTCTCGCCACGGTTGCCGCCGCGCAGGAGTTGCCTTTCGTCCAGCGGGACACAGCAGAAGCCGCCACGCCCCAGGATATTGAGGCGGACTTCAACGCTGTCAAATAACAGCCTACTGGCAAATTCGCCCAAGCCTACAAATCCGCGACAAAATTGGACCTGCCCACCAATGAGATTGACGCTCTGCTACAGCGGCGCATCGACGGGTTCGAAGCGGAGTTACGAGGACAATTCTCAGAGTACGATTCCTATCCGGAAGACGCTCAACTAGGCATTCTGGACATGGCTTTCAACCTGGGCACGAACGGGCTCGTGACAAAGTTCCCGACATTCACCAGGGCGGCTCGCGCACAGGACTGGGCCACCTGTGCGAATCAGTGTCACAGGCAGGGCATCGGTGAGGTACGGAACGAGGTGACGAAAGCTCTGTTTGAATCCGCAGCCAGTCCCGAGGCCGGCTCTGCCTCCGGGAACCCGTGACGTGTTTTCGGCCGGCCTTGCGCTGTGTGGTTGCAGTGACGCTGTTGGGAGCCTGCCAGCCGTCGACGCCGCACCCGCAGGCTCGACAGGGAGCGGCAGGCGCGACACTCTCGGTGTGGTGGAGTCCTCGGCTGGGGCTGACGTCGCTGGACGATCTCGACCGACGCCTCTTAGAGCCCATCGACGCAGTCACGGTGCGGCGGTATCAGTCACGCCGTGATCTGCTGCTCAACCGCAACGCAGAAGTCGCGACAATCCGCGACTGCAAGACTTACCTGGATCTGAGGCAGCAAGGTTTCCGGTCGCGCTCAGACATGGAAGAGCGTTATTTGCAGTCGATTGGTGCGGAGTGTTATGCGATTGCCGCGCTCCGGGAGGGGAGTCCGGCGAAATCCACACACGTGGCCTCTTTTCGCCTGGACGAAGCTGCCGTCGCAGTTTTGCCGCCGAGCTGCGGAGTCGTTGTGTCCGAGGATGAGATCAAGAAGGTGCGGGCGGCCGAGATCGAGGGGTTGTCGTGGGACAAGTACGACAAGGCTCTTCAGACTCGGATGGAAGACGCCGACGTTCTGGTGGTTGAGGGGCGGACCTGGGAGGCCAGGCTGGAGATCTATGGCCGGGGCGATTTCGACGCGGACGCTGTCGAAGATCTGCTGGTAAAGGTGTCGGGCTCGATGAAAGAAGGGACGTATCAGTCCACGCGTCTTCTGATGCTTTCGCGCACAAGCGACGACGCGGTCCTAAAGGTCAGCCGGGAGTTCCCGTAGCCGCAGGCGACGGTCGTTGGCGGTTCATACCCTGGACGAAATCGAACGGGTCCCAGCGGTGTCAGGAGTTCTCCCCCCTCCTTGCCTTGAGGAGATTCGCAAAAACGATTCGCGCTAGTTCCCCGATGGGACGTCAGACAGGTGATCGGCAAGCTGCACCCACTTACCGCCGGACTTGACCCAGGTATCGAGGAACCGTCGCGTTCGAGTTTCCTGCGGTCCATCTTTGAGTTTTACGACGCTTCTGTAGTGCCCCCAGACGATGTCGGTGGTCCCCACCACACGGTACTGAGGATTGATGGGCGTTATGGTGAAGCGGTCACGATTGGCGAAGAAATTTTTCGCCGCCTGCCGTTGGTCTGCTTTTGACCGTCCCTTACTGTCGTCGGGGAAAACTGCATTGGGCCCGTAGCTAACAAAGTCGTCATGGCCACTCGCCATCAGTGCACTGATGTCCTGCTTGTTAACTGCTTCGATGTATGCCTCGTGAGCGGTTTTGAGGTCTTCGACGTCTCCGGCGCGGGCGGCGGGGACGATCAGCAGCGCGATTGCGACAAGTGTTAGAACAGATGGTCTCATTCGGTCCTCCTCGTACTTGTTTGGAATTTAGAAGTGCAGGGTGGATCGTATCTTCGGAGTTTCCGATCTGAACATCCGTCTCACGCAGGGTACACGACCCGTTCCCGGAACACAAGAATTTTTCACCCGAAGGCAGTCCTGGGGTGTCGAAGCGCTCCAATAGCCTGTGTTGGCTAGAATGGACAGGATTATGAAACGTACCGTCACGCTGTTGCTCTCCCTGTTTCTGTTGTGCGCGCTCGCGCTGCCGGGCCAAGAGTTGAAAGGCTGGACCAAGGGCAAAGGGTTCGGCTGGGTGTGGGGCGACGACGACGAACGTGGAGCGCTCAATGCCGTCCTGTCGCCAGAGCACGTACTGCGGGCGATGCAGGCTGTCAAGACAGGCAAGGTGTATGACCTGGGTGTGCCGCTCGATCAGTTCTCCTACAAATGGCCGGGCCATTCGGCGACGTCGATCGTCTCCTACCGCACGCCCGAGGGGGTGAAACGGCTGAACGATATCGAGGGTTTCGGCGAGTCGCATCCGCACAAGCTCGGATTCCACAGTTGCGCGCTCTACATATCCGACAACCTCGGAACGCAGATCGACGGGCTGGCCCACATCACCACTGGTGCGGACAACCACTGGTACAACGGCTTCACCGAGGCGGAGTGGGGCGGCAACTTCGGCGTGCGCAAGACCGACGCCGACGGCATCCCGCCGGTGATCGGCCGCGCGGTGATGATCGACGTGGCCGCCTGGAAGGGCGTCGATGCGCTGCCGTCGAAGTTCGCCGTCACGTCCAGCGAGCTCAAGGCCGCGCTCAAGGCTCAGAACATGGACGTCGAGCCGGGCGACATGGTGTTCATCCGGACCGGCACGCTGCGCTACTGGGGCAAGAACGGGTCCGACCACGAAAAGCTCGCCGAACATGATTCCGCCGGACTGACGCTCGAGGGGGCGCAGTGGCTGGTCGAGCAGAAGGGCGCTGTGCTGATTGGCGCGGACACGAGCAGTGTTGAGGTCGGTGGCGATCCCAAGATTCCCGATCGGGCCATCCCCGTGCACGAGTACCTGCTCGTCGAGCAAGGGGTCCACATCGGCGAGTTCCACAACCTCGAAGGGCTGTCGAGGAACAAGGTGTACCGTTTTACTTACGTGGCGATGACCAACCGGTTGATTGGTACGGTGGCGGGTACGGCGATGCGGCCGATCGCGATTGAATAGCGCGTACCGGGGTCCGTTTCACCGAGTGGTGGGCGCACAGTGCCCACCGCAATGCGCATTGACTCCCGGTTACCTCGGCAATACCAAAACGTTCGATACGACCTTGCCCTGCCAACAGGCAACCATGTTCGGATTCGGGGGGCCGTAAAGGGGGCACCTCAGGTTCGCTGTATCCAGCTCGATCCGTAGGGTGCACAGCCGCAAGATAAACGTTGCCAGCTTCTCGGAGCTTTTCAGAATGTAGTACTGGGAGAGGTCGGTTCTGACGGTGTAGGTCGATTGCGGAAGCATCGGAATAACAAGCAGATCGATCCTCCCGCCAATAGCTGCCGGTCCTGCGATGCAGATGACGCGGTGGTCTCTGCCGTCTGGGGTTATGACCACCACTCGCAACCGAGAGGGGTAGGCTTCGTAGCCGATGATGTTGCCGAGCGGGAGCAAGGCTGGCTTGTCGCCGACGTTCTCGACGGTGATCACGAACTGTGCGTCGGGCGAGTTCTCTGCCGTCAAACGGACAGACATCCTCAAGCCGTTCACCACTTCGCCCCACGGCTTGGGTTCGGCCCGGCAACCCGGAAGCGGCAGACAGAGGATGACGGCGAGCGCCTTGGCGAATGACCGGCCCATACCTATTGCTGACACCACCGGCACGCCTGCGGTTCCGATCAATTCTCGATTCGGCGTTGCTCGCTGAGGCGATCGACGACCGTTAGAATGATCTACGGCACACCGTTGACCATGCCTGTTGCTCAGACCACGATGACGATCGACTCGACGCCCGTTTATCGGGATCGTTTGGAGAGCCGTGGGGTGTGGACGAGGGCTGACTTCGGGATAACGGACGAGTGGGCCTTCACCCTGCTTCCGGAAACCATCGCGGAGATGGACCAAGCGGTTGAGGCCCTGCGCGCGAATGGCAAAGAGCTCTCAGCGCTCACCAGTGGCGATTTCCCGCTGCCGTCGTTTCAGGATCAGGCCGAGGCGTTGTGCAACGAGCTGCTCCACGGGCGCGGGTTGGTACTCATCCGAGGGCTGCCGATCGACCGCTACAGCCGCGACGAGGCCGCCATGGCCTATTGGGCGCTCGGTGCTCACCTCGGCGCGCCGATGGTGCAGAACTATCGTGGCGACCGTCTCTACGACGTCCGTGACGAGGGCTACAAGATCAAGACCGACTACGGCGGCCGTGGCGTGCGGTTCTCGAAGACCCCCGAGAACCTGCGCTTCCACACCGACTCGGCACCCGCGCTGGCCGGCTCGACGCCGGATCTCGTGGGCCTTCTTTGCTTGCAGACAGCCAAGTCCGGCGGCGCCACGACGCTGATCAGCGCCAAGACCGTCCACAACGTGCTGCTCGACGAGCGTCCCGGCGACCTGGCACGCCTCTACCAGCCCTTTCATCACGACCGCACGTCGGAGTTGCGGCCCGGCGAGTCGCCAACGTTTCGGGCGCCGGTTTTCAGGTTTGATCGCGACTTGATTGCTCGCTACATGCGCTTCTATCTCGACGCGGGTCACAAGGTGGCCGACGCGCCCCTGGCTGCCGAGGACGTTGCCGCGCTCGATGCGCTCGACGAGGTGATGAGCCGTCCGGAGCTGCAGCTCACCTTCGAGATGCGGCGAGGTGAGATTCAGTTGTTGAACAACAGATTCATCCTGCACAGCCGAACGGCGTTTGAAGACCACGAAGAGCCTGAACGGCGGCGCCACTACGCGCGCCTGTGGCTGAGCCTGGCGGCTGGCGGGTGAGTGAAGGCCGCGGATCTCAAAACCGAGATCCGCGCTACGGGCTCGGGTCTACAAGCTTCCGAGCAGCGTCGAGGGGTCGTGCCGGACCGCTCCCTGACGGTCACGGCTCGGTTTTACTCCATGCTGGGTTATCATGCTCGTGTATGGTGCGGTTGGCACGTTGCCGCCGCGCCTATCACAAGCCTTTCTGGAGAAACCATGGAACGCTCGAAGCTCGTCCCAAGGCTCGCCGCCGCTCTCGTGGCTGCCCTGCTCACACCCGCCACCGTCGCTGAAACCCGCACCATCATCCCCGACGTCTACTACGCCACGTTCTCCTTCGCGCACGAGCCGGTGGCCCGCATAAAGCCGGGCGACACCGTCAACACCACGCTGCTCGATTCGCGCGGACACGACAAGACCGGCAAGCTGATCATCTATGCCGATAACGTGCTGACGGGACCGTTCTACGTCGAGGGCGCCGAGCCCGGCGACACGCTAGTGGTGCACCTCGACAAAATCCGCCTCAACCGCGACTGGGGTTGGAACGGCGTGCGGGTCGGGCTCAGCGCGCTGTTGCCCGGGTACGTGCAGACCGTCTACGACAACAACTACCTCGAGGAGTGGTTGCAGCCCGGCCGCCGCAACGCCCTGAAGTGGCACATCGATCTCGAGAAGAAGGTGACGTACCCGACGCGTCCGCTGGGCGATAAGGTCAAGATGGAGTTTCCTGCGATCCCCGCGGTCGGCTGCGTCGGGGTCGCGCCGCCCAACAGGACGGCCATCACAGCCGGGCCCACCGGCCCGCACGGCGGCAACATCGACTACAACGGCATCATCGAGGGCACGACCGTGTACTTGAACGTTCACGAACCCGGGGCGCTGTTCTTTCTTGGCGACGGACATGCCGCGCACGGCGATGGCGAGCTGCTGGGCAACGGCACCGAGACGTCGCTCGACGCCACGTTCACCGTCGACGTGATCAAGAACAAGCGTATCGGCTACACGCGCCTCGAAGAGCCAGACCACCTGGTCACCTTCGGCACCCTGCCCGGACGCACCCACGAGGGCTTCCAGGCGGCCATCACTGAGATGATCCAATGGCTGGTCAACGACTACGGCGTCGAGCCGCAGGAGGCCCACGTGTTGTTGGGGCTCGCCGCTGAGCTGAAGGTAGCTGCTTGGAATAACACGTTCATGTGCCGCGTAGCGAAGAAGTACTTGCCGGAGAGGCCGCCGGTGAAGATGCTTTCCGACAAGACCGACTAGCGAGGTCCGGGACTATAATAGTGGCCGGTAGCGGGTAGCGGTTCGCAAACAGAGTGCCCGCTCTTTTTTCCGGAAGCCTATCATGGCGAACAGGGATGTGGATTGTACCGTGCGGCCCTTGGACCGCCGCGGGTTTCTGCGTGCCGGCGCGGGCAGCGTCGCGGCCGCAGGGCTGTGGGGCTGCGAGGGCGGCACGACCGAGGCGGTCTCGAAGCAGGACGCCCCCGCCGAGATTCCGAAATACGACCTCGTGCGCGCCGAGGGAACGCATCGCGAGCTTGGCCGGCAACACGGCGAGCAAGCGGTCGAGTCGATCAAGATGCACATCGATTACATCGCGCGCACGCAAGACATCTCAAGCGAAGAGCTGCACCGCCGCGCACTCAAGTTCCAGCCGCTGTTCGACAAGTACTGCCCTCACCTGCTCGAAGAGATCGACGGGCTGGCCGAGGGCGCGGGCGTACCCATGGCCGAGGCGCTGGCCTGCAACATCCGCGGCGAGTTGGGTAAGGCGGTCGACGCCGGCTGCACGACCTATGTGATCGCCGGGCAGTCCACCAAGGAAGGCGAGATCCTGGTCGGCCAGAACAGCGACATGTCGCAGCCCAACATCGACATGGGGTACGTGCTGCACCTCAAGCCGACCGGCAAGCCG
Source organism: Bryobacterales bacterium (assembly GCA_965261065.1). Classification (GTDB taxonomy): domain Bacteria; phylum Acidobacteriota; class Terriglobia; order Bryobacterales; family UBA6623; genus JAKZVK01. The sequence goes on from OZ253444.1 coordinate 4,024,749, forward strand.
CAGGTGCTGATCTGGACCTTCGGCGGCATGATCGGCTACCACGGCATGAACAGCGCGGGTGTCGCCCACTTCGCCAATTCTCTCGGCGGCGGCCCTAAGGGGCAGTTCGCTTTGTCGCACTATCCGGTCAAGCGCCTGATGCTCGAATGCTCCACCCTTTACGAGGTGATGGACGTGCTGCACACCGCGCCGCTTGCCTCGAATGGCAACTACGTTTTGTGCGGCGGCGAAGGGGCCATTATCGATGTCGAAGCCAACAGTAACGGCCCGCAGATCGTCGGCGACCCTCGGCAAGGCTACATCGCCCACACCAATCACTATCTCTGTCCGCTCTACGCCACCAAAGAGAACCACGACGCCAGCCTGCGCGACTCGTTCCCGCGGCTGCGGCGCATGAACGAGATGATCGAAGCACAGGCGGGCTCGATCACCGTCGACCACATCAAGCGCTTCCTGAGCGACCACTCGAACGGCAAGCCGAGCATCTGCCGCCATCCGCGAACCGTCAAGCTCGAAAAGGGTTTCGAGACGGCGGGCCGCACGGTGGCGTCGATGATCGCCGAACCGGCCAAGAAGCGCATGCACGTCGCGTTGGGCAACCCGTGCGAAAGCGAGTTCGTCACGTACTCGATGGACGCGTAAACGGCGGGTGCGCGCCGATCGAATGCGGACAATGTTCGCGGCCTGCCGTTCGGCTGTAGGGGTGGACCGCTGCGTCCACCCCGGCGTGGCGCAGTTGCTCTCGGCTGCAAGGTAAAGATAAGCCGCGGTGCCATGTGCCCGGTCAATACCAAGCGGTTATCGCACCACCCGGGGCAGCGAGGGCTGACGCAGCGGTCCGGCCCGGTAGTTCGCGAACGCGCCAGACGCGCCGGTGACAACCTTTGCGGCGGGCCGGGCGTATTAGGCTATAGGGAACGTGCCGCGGATGGATCTTCACAATAGCCTTGCCTGCTTGGCCGTCGGCTTCGGGCTGGCGTGGATTCCCGCGTTCGCCGAACGCCCGCCGAACTTCGTCGTCATTCTGGCCGATGACCTCGGTTACGGCGACCTGGGCGTCTACGGACATCCCTCGATTCGCACGCCGAACATCGATCGCATGGCGGCCGAAGGGGTTCGTCTCACCGAGTACTACTCGGCGGCACCCACCTGCACGCCGGCGCGCGCCGCGCTGCTGACTGGGCGCTATCCGCTGCGCTCGGGTCTGGTGCGCGTGCTCGTCCCCAAGGAGAAATGGGGCATCCCTGACTCCGAGGTCACCTTGGCCGAGGCGCTGAAGGAGAAGGACTATGCCACGGCGGCGATCGGCAAGTGGCACTTGGGGGGACGCAAACCCTTCCGTCCGCGCAAGCATGGCTTCGACCACTTTTTCGGCGTGCTGTACAGCAACGATATGGTGCTGCTGCCGCTCGTGAAATGGCCGCGCTTCGAGTTGATGCGCAACGACAAGGCCATCGAATCGCCGGCCAAGGTCAGGACGCTCACCGAGCGCTACACCGGTGAGGCGATCCGGTTCATCGACGAACACAAAGACCGGCCTTTCTTCCTCTACCTGTCACACACGATGCCGCACATCCCGCTGCGGCCATCGGACGGCTTCAAGGGCAGGTCCGCTTTCGGCCGCTACGGCGATGTGGTTGAGGAGATTGACGCCGGCGTCGGCCGTATTCTCGACGCGCTTCGCTCAGCGGGCGTCGATCAGAACACTTTGGTCGTCTTCACCAGCGACAACGGTCCCTGGCTCGGGGGCTCGAAGTTGAACGCCGAGAACTCAAGCGCTAAGCGGAAGAAGACGCGTGGCTCGCCGGGGCCGTTCCGGGGCGCCAAAGGGACGACTTGGGAGGGCGGGATGCGCGTCCCGTTCATCGCCCGCTGGCCCGGCCGGATTGGTGCCGGGGAGGTCCGCGACGGAATTGCGACCGCCATGGATCTATACACAACGATGATCGAGACCGCCGGCGGCGAGGTCCCATCCGACCGGGTGGTAGATGGGCGAAATATCCTGCCGCTGCTGAAGGGAGATGCTCCCTCGCCGCACAACGAGTTGTTCTACCACTTTCACGAGCGCGTCTTCGCCGTGCGCTCGGGACGCTGGAAGCTTCACCGCCTCAAACGCGAACTGGGGCCGAAGGGCAAGCCGAAGGCCCCGGTGCGGTGCGAGGAGCTGTACGATCTCACCACCGACCCCGGCGAGATGACAAATGTCGCCGCCGATCACCCGGACATCGTCCAGCGTTTGAGAGCCCGAGCGGAATCCTTTCAGGCGGGGATCGAGCCGGTCATGAAGCTGCCGCCGCCTTCGTCGTCAGTCTTCTCGGGGCTCCTGACGCAGGCCCCGAAGAAGCCGGGCAAGGTACCACGGTAGAAGGCGCAGGCGTGGCGTAAGACTCCAGCGTTGCCGAGTCCCGATTCTTCGGGACTCAGGATGGCAACCGATCGAGCAGCAGCTAAGGCTCGCGAACTGGAGAAACGACGAATCGGTTCTCGACAAGACTAAGCTTACGCCACCTGAGTCTCCGACTTGTCGTTGGGGCAGGCCTTCCAGGCTTTGGCGTCGTCCGGGAGTTGAAAGCGTGCGCCCGCTTCCGTAGGATGTGGCCTATGCCCGATGCTCTCCTCGATCAGCCCATTCCGCGCCGGCGCTTCCTGCGGCAATGCAGCCTGGGTGCCGCCGCGCCGTTGCTCTCCATGGGCTGTTCGTCGAGTGAGCCGCGGAGTCCTCCCAACATCCTCTTCTTGTTGACCGACGACCAGCGCGCGGACGCTCTGGGCTGCGCGGGCAACACCATTGTCGAGACTCCCCACATCGACGGTTTAGCGAGGCAGGGGGTGCTGTTTCGCAACAACTTCGTGACCACGTCGATCTGCGCCGTCTCCCGGGCGTCGGTCTTCACAGGCCAGTATGCCCGCTGCCACGGCATCCACGGCTTTGGCACGTCCCTTTCCGAAGAGCAGCAGCGGCTCAGCTATCCGAGCCTGCTGCGCCAAGCGGGCTATCGCACCGGGTTCGTGGGCAAGTACGGGGTGGGCAGGGAATTGCCCCGAGAGCAGTACGACTTCTTTCAGGGTTTCGCCGGCCAGGGGCGCTACTTCCGTGAATTCGAGGGCCGGCGGATCCACCTGACGGCCGTGCACGGAGACCAGGCGCTCGGGTTCCTCGAGGGCTGCAGCGGCGAGCAGCCGTTTTGTCTCTCGGTCAGCTTCAAGGCGCCTCACGTGCAAGACCTGGAGGCGCCGTTCTTTTTGAACGACCCCGCCTACGATCACCTCTATGAAGATCTGACCGTGCCGCCGTTTGGCCACAGCGAGGCGCGAGACCATGAAGCACTGCCCGCGTTCTTGCAGGGTGAGTACGAGGGACGGATCCGCTGGGAGCGCCGCTTCTCGACCCCGGAGAAATTCCAGGAGTCGGTCAAACGCTACTACCGGCTCATCACCGGCGTCGACGCGCAGGTCGGCCGCATGCTGGCGTACCTGCGGGAGCGCGGCTGGGACGACAACACGATCGTCATCTATACGTCAGACAACAGCTTCTACCTGGGAGAGCGGGGCTTGGCGGGTAAGTGGCTGATGCACGAAGAGTCGATCCGCACGCCGCTGATCATTCGGGCCCCCTGGCTCAGCGAGACCGCGGGAACCCAACGCAACGAGATGACGCTCAACATCGACCTGGCGCCGACGATGCTCAGCCTCGCCGGAGTCGAGATTCCCACTTCCATGCAGGGCCGGGACGCGAGTCCACTCGTGCGTGGCGAATCGCCCGCCTGGCGCAAGGAGTGGTTCTACGAGCACCTCCTCGAGCACGCGACGATCCCCAAGACCGAGGGGGTTCGCGGCGAGCGTTGGAAATATACGCGCTACGTCGAAGCCGACCCGGTCTACGAGGAACTGTACGATCTGGCCGGCGACCCGGGCGAGGACCGCAACCTTGCTACGGTGGGCGAACACCGTGACTCGCTCGAGCGGCAGCGCGCGCGCTGGCGAGCCTGGCGTGAGAAGCTCGAGAGCTGGGACGGCACGGAGCCGTGGTGGGATCCGGTGTTCGAGCCGGTTGGGTAGAGGCACAAAGCTGAGCACGGCTCGCCACGGTGGGCCAAGCCGGCGCGGGGAGGCGTACTTGACGGTACGCTGAGCACCGCGAGCAAGCGCAACGACGTAGTAGCGGTCTTCTCGCGTGCTTCGACCTTCAGGTGGTAAGGGCCAGAGTGGAATGGACCCGAAAAGAGAGACCAGGAAAGAAGGGACAATGAACCAGGGAACGGGAAGGAGGTTCAATTGTCTCGAAGACGATTCACGAAGGAGTTCAAGCTGGCGGCCGTCCGGCGGCTCGAAGCCGGCGAGTCGGGCTCGGCTCTAGCACGCGAGCTCGAGGTGAAGCGCGAAAAGCTCTACGACTGGCTGGCACAAGTCGAGCGCTACGGCGTCGAGGGAGCTTTTCCCGGCGCTGGACGGCGTCCGGGCGGCAGCGCCCGCGTCGAGCCCGGCCGCGAAGCCCAGGCCCGTCTCGCGGAGCTGGAACGCAAAGTCGGCCGCCAGGCCATGGAGATTGATTTTTTGTCCGCAGCCTTGCGGCGTGTCGAGGATCTGCGCCGGCCGAGCATCGTCAGTGGAACCGGCGCGTCGCTAACGAAGTACGAGCCGCAAGGCGGCAAGGCAACATGAGCGCACGCGATTTGTGCCGCTTGAGCGGGCTGGCGCGAGCCAGCCTCTACCGCCAGGGCAAACCCGACCGCGAGCCGGTCGGGGAACTGCGGCAGGCCATTGTCCAGGCCGCCTTGGACCATCCGGCCTACGGCACCCGGCGGACGACCCAACAGGTGCGCCGTCAAAAGCTACTGGTCAATCGCAAGCGCGTGCAGCGGGTGATGCGCGAAGAGAATCTCTTGCGGCGACGTCGCCGCACCGTTCCGCAAACGACCGATTCGAAGCACTCGTTGCGGTGTTACGAGAACCTGACGCGCGAGGTCCAACCCACGGGCCCCAACAAGCTGTGGGGCTCGGATCTCAGCTACGTGCGATTGGGAAACCACTTCGTCTATGTGGCGGTGGTGTTGGACGTGTATTCGCGGCGCGTGGTGGGTTGGGCCGTGGGTACGAACCTGAAAACCGAATTGCCGCTGGCGGCGCTGCACCAAGCGTTGAGCAGCCGGCGTCCGGCGCCGGGTTGGATTCATCATTCCGATCAAGGTTCGCAGTACGCTGCGGAAGCTTATGTGGCCACACTGCGGCAAGCGGGCGCGAGGATATCGATGAGCCGCAAAGGCTGCCCGCAGGACAACGCGTACGTGGAAAGCTTTTTCAAGACTTTGAAAAGCGAGGAAGTCAACTGCAACGAGTATGAAAGTTTGGCCCAGGCGCAGGCCGCGATCGGGGCTTATATTGAGCAGGAATACAATCGCACACGATTGCATTCGTCGCTGGGCTACCGGCCGCCGCAAGAGTATGAGCGGCTGTGGGAAGAGGCGGCTGACGCCGCCTGAGTTTTCGTAAGGCATGAGCAGATCTATCGATCCGATGGCGCAGCACAAGGCGGGATGCGGCCTGAGTAGGCGCACACCCCGCCCTCATCGTTTCGATGAGTCTGCGGCCGGGTATTCCTTGGCGGGTTGCTCTCCAGCAGAGCCCGCCTCCGCTTCCCCGGCTAACTTGATCATGCCCCCATTGGGCTGGATTCGCTATGCTTTTTCAGTCAACTGCAACCCGTCCCTAATTTCTTGGCCTCGCCGTAGGGGTCCAGTCCACCCCCATTGGGCTGGATTCGCTATGCTTTTTCAGTCAACTGCAACCCGTCCCTAATTTCTTGGCCTCGCCGTAGGGGTCCAGTCCAAAGTCGGGGACATCCATGATAGGTATCTGTCAAGGATGGACGCAGTCATCCGAATCCTCCCGTCAGCGGGGGCGTTGTCTTCAGCAGTGACGCTTCGCAGCCCGAGCGTTTTTGCGAATCAAGTCGCAAGGTCAACGAGTCACGTGACCAGACATCCATGTGCGCGCATCGGGTCGCCCCACCGTACCGGCCGGGGGACCGTCGCGGAAGATTCAGTTTGGGTTTTCAGGCCCGCCGGCCTCGAAACAGAGATACGGACGCATCAGAAATTTCCCAGGAAACTCCCAGCAAACTCCTTCGCGTAGTCCCCAACAGGCGAGGACCGGCGGGCCGCTCGTGACACCGCACAGCGTCGATGAAACTCTTCGTTTCTCCTTTTAACAGAAAAAAAGCAAATTCTCCTCGTTACGCCTCGGCCGCAACCCGCGGCACGAACGCGCGGCCACTGGTGTCCACGGCCCGCAGATACGCCACCAACTTGCGCGCCACGGCCAACGTCGCGCGATTGCGAGACCCGCGCGTCAACTCCCGCTCATGGACGTCGTGCAGTTGCGGGTTCCAGCGCGGCGCGAGTTTCGCCGCCTCGATCAGCACCCGCTGCAAATGCTTGTTGCGCTGCTTCGACAGCGGTCCCCGCTGCGTCTTGCCGGCCGACTCGCGCTGTGCCGAACACAACCCACAGTAACTCACCGCCTGGCCCAGCGAACCGAAGCGCTCGGGCTCGACGGTCTCCAGCGCCCAGGTCAACGCCGTCACCTCCCCCACGCCGCGAATCGACTGCAGCAACTCGACGCGTTCCCGCAACAGCGGATGGCGCCGCAATCCGCGCAGTAACTCCTGCTGCAAACGATCGAACATTTCCAGGCTGCCGCGGGTGATGGCGAGCAGCTCGATCACCGACTCGGGCGTGTCGCGCAGGCTGTCGAGATAGGAGTAGAAATAGTTGCGCCCGTGCAGCCGCCGGGCATCGTAGGGTTCGCCCACTTCCATCAGTAGCCCGCTGATTTTGTTCTTCATGCGGACGGCTTCGCCCAGCAGCAGATTGCGATAGCGCAGCACGCGCCGCAACTCGCGCAGGGCAGGCGGCGCCACGTAGCAGCGCGGCAGCAGGTTGCAGCGCAGCAGGTCACTGATCTTGGTGGCGTCGAGACGGTCGTTCTTCTTCTTGGCGCAGGCGATGGCCTTGAGCATGGCCGGGTGTGCGACTTGCAGTTCCTGGGCGAAGGGCTGGAGGTGATCGTAAATCCAGCCGGTAAACAGGGTGGCTTCGAGCGCGCCCACCCAAGGGCGCTCGAGGGCTGACGCCCAAGCGGTCAGGGCGGCGCGAGTGGCCGCGACCTGACCGCGCTGGACGATCGTTCCGTCCCCGGTTTTGATGCAGAAGCTGATGCTTTTCTTATGGACATCAAGTCCGATGTAGTAGAGTTCTGGCATGGAATCCTCCTGGGATTGGCTCTGAGCCGACCGCGTGGCCGCTCTCAGCATTTTGCCCCCGGGAGGATTCCTCTTTGCCACTACCTATGCATTGAAACAGGCTACGACTTTCTCAAGTCCGGTCCGTTGGGCCATCGGCCTGGTGATCTTGGACGTTAGGCAGAGGTAATCGACAAATGAAATCCTGGAAATGGCCGATGCGTTTGTGCGTTGGGCTCGCCGCTGGAATCGCTGTCGCGTGGGTGGATAACTTCGCGTTCGAGGGCGAGGTCAGTCCGATCGTCATCGTGGTCATGCTGCTCGCTGCCACAGCCACCATGGCAGCCGTCTGGGGTCGCCACCGCTGGGCCGCGGCCGCCGCTGCGTGGTTGAGCGTACCGCTCGCTCATCTCATCAAACACGTTCTTGGGCTGCCGGACACCTTGCACCCGAACACGTACACCTCCATCCTTACACCTCCATCCTGATGTTGGCGGCGTTCACGTTCGTGGTGGTAGCGCTTGGAACCGCGGCTGGAATGCTGATTCACCGAGGGGCCGCCAGAATCTCGAATCGAAGTCCGGGCCCCGCCTAACTGGCCGCTGCAAGCCGGCGAGCGGCGGGCAGGACCGAGGGGAAGTGACAATCGAATTCGCCGCTCGCGGCTGAGCGGCAAGTGTTAGGCTTCAGAAACGATGGTCACGAATCCGACGCACGGCCGGTTCGCCGACATCCTAGTGGCTGCGAAACCGGAGCTTCGCCTGATATCCGAATCGCTTCGAGGTGCTATCGCGTCGTTGCACAGAGATTTCCTCGAGGTGGTCTGGCCTCGGCAGAAGATAGCCAGTTTCGGCGTCGGGCCGAAAAAGATGACCGAGCACTATGCGTATATCGCCGTACTGGGTGGGCACGTGAATCTCGGCTTCTATCATGGTGCCTCGCTGTCCGATCCAGCCGGTCTGCTCGAGGGCACCGGTAAGAAATTGAGACACGTCAAGCTTCGCAGCGTATCTGCTTCAGAGAGTCCTGACATTACCGCTTTGCTTCGCGAGGCCATTGCTGATCGAAAGCGCGCCGTGCCGAAGCCTAACCACCCGTTGCAGCCGACTCGCACCGCTCGCCGCTGAACGCGGTATCGTTAGGCGGACAAACAAGCGCAAAGCCCGGGACATCAAAGCGTCCAGCCGTAGTGCGGGCTCAGTCGTTCGCGCGAGCGTGACCACCCGGTGGGGACAAAGCCCGAACTCCGGTGCACCACTCGCGGAGTCACGGATTTTCCAGAACTTTATTCTCCTTCCTTTCAACAACTTGACCCGCCGCCGACCCCGGAACCACCACAGACGCGTGCTAGCCTGATAGCGGAAACGACCGGTGCGGACAGATCGCCGGACCAACAACGACCGTTTCCTGCGCAGGCAGTTTCGATGTTGCTCTCCGAAAATATGTAAGCGACCTTCCCCCGCGAACGGCAGCTCCTGACGCAATCGGTCAGGTGAGGACCGTCCGTTCAAGCCCGCTCTTTCGCTCCGATCTAGAGCGGGCCGCTGAGGTCATCACAGACTGGAGCCAGAGGGCCTCTTTTTTTGAACCGATTTTAAACCGAGCCGTGACCGTGAGGGAGCGGTCCGGCGTTGCAGTGGCGCCTATTGACCCAGATTCTAGAGCAGAACTCCGTCCAGCCCGGGCATCTCATATCGAGGTGGGCCCCTGCGCCCGCACGCCGCCGCAACCCCACGGCACTCTTCTGGTGGCACTCTCTCGAGCCCCCGATCCCACCATTTCCCGCAGAACCAGCATTCTCATCACAGAAGAACGAAAAAACTTAACCTGCGCCAAATCAATCACTTGCCCCTCCCCCGGCGGTCGCGCCCTCCCATCTGCCTGTTACCCTCGAATCGGGAGATGTTGAAGCCCAATGATAATGTCCCCTTGAGCGCCCAATAGAAATGTCCCCTACTCTGAGGCTCCGAAGGAGGAGCCGAGAGTGGGAAGGACATGGATGAGTGCCAAGGAGTTGAGGCGCGGCGAAGTGCTGAGCCGAGTGAAACGAGGGGAACTGAAGTTGACCGAAGCCGCCGAGCTGCTGGAGGTCAGCTACCGCCATGCGAAGCGTCTGAAGAAGCGTTACCGTGCGGGCGGGGCCAAGGCTTTGGTGCACGGTAACGTCGGCCGTGCTTCGAACCGAGCCGATCAGAAGCGACGCCAGCAGGTTCTCGAGTTGGTGCGCGAGAACTATGCGGGCGAGGGGCACGAGCGCTTCGGGCCGACGCTGGCGTCGGAACATCTGGCAGCCGACCACGGCCTGGAAGTGCCGCGCGAAACACTGCGGCGCTGGATGCTCGCCGCGGGTCTGTGGAGCCGCCGTCGCAAGCGCCAACCGCATCGCACCCGGCGCCAACGCAAAGCGCACTTCGGCGAGCTGATTCAACTCGACGGTTCGCACCACCACTGGCTGGAAGAACGCGGCCCGAAAGCCTGTCTGATGAACTTCGTCGATGACGCGACCGGTGTGGCGCTGTGCCGTTTCTCGGACCAGGAAACGACCTGGGCCGCGGCCGATCTGCTCGCAGCCTGGGTACGTCAACACGGCGTTCCCAAGGCGTTGTACTGCGACTGGAAAAACGTCTACCAGCGCCAGCCGACGTCGCGGGAAGCGCTGGCAGGCATCAAGCCCGAGACGCAGTTCGGGCGCATGTGTGCCAAGCTCGGCATTACGATCATGGCGGCTTCCTCGCCGCAAGCCAAGGGCCGAGTGGAGCGCCATCACGGCACGCACCAAGACCGCCTGATCAAGAAGATGCGGCTGCGCGGGATCGTCGAGTACGAGGCGGCGAACCGTTATCTCGACGAGGAGTACCTGGCCGAGCACAACGAGCGCTTCGCCTGTGAGCCGGCGGCGGCAGCGGACTTTCACCAGGCGCTCCCCCGCGGCACCGAGCTGCGAGGGGTGTTCTGTTGCGAGTACGAACGGGTGGTGAGCAACGACCGGGTGGTGCGTTTCGAGAATCGTTGTTTGCAGTTGAAGCCGAAACGCAACCAGGGCGTGGGGGCGGGGGCACGGGTGACGGTCCAACAGTGGCGCGATGAGAGCTTGCAGGTGAGGTTTGACGGGCACGAGATCGAGCACGACGTGATCGCCACGCCGACGCCACAGCTGCGGACGAAACCAGCACCACAGCAGCGTCCGGGGGGCGGGCGCAAGCCGGCGGCGGACCACCCCTGGCGGCGAGCTGTGTTACGGAAAAAACGGGCTGCGAATACATAAGAGGGCTGTGGAAATGCCGGGTCGGATGGAAAGCGTGGAAAATCTATCGAGGCAGCAGTACCGGGTTCGAGGAGCGGTGGATGGTTTTCCACCCTTCCCACCGCCCCTTGGAAATCGCTACGCGATTCCCACAGTTCCACAGCCCCGACGACGACGATATCTCTCCTACGAACAAGAAACACAAGGGGACACTTCTATCGAGCTACCGAGGGGGACATTTCTATTGGGCGTTGACACCCTCGAATCGGGAGATAGACAGACCGAAGCAAAGCCTGAGACAGTGCCAGATCGTTCCACCAACTATCATGACCGACCAAATCAGCACCACCAAAATTGCATCCGATCAGCTCTCCGGGGCCCAGCAACGCGCCATCGGCGCCCTGTTGACGACACGAACCATCAACGAGGCCGCGCTTGCAGCCCTTCGGTTTCTCGCAAAGGCGCAAAGTACCGCTAAGTTCGCCAAGAAGGCGAAAAGCTTTGCGAACTTAGCGGTACTTTGCGCCTTTGCGAGAAACGCGGAGCCCTCTATGAGACGCGTTAGAATAAGGCCTGTTCGCGAACTTCCGTCGGAGTAGCCCACCATGCCCGCTTTTGAACTCAAGCCGCAGTCCGTGCAGCGCGTCGAAACGTCCCTACGCAAGATCGTAACGCCGCTTCCCGTACCGGAGTCGATCGTGGAAATCGAGCGCCTGCAAGCCGCCGAGCCTCGCGCGATGCAGGGACAGCCGCCGATCGTTTGGGACCGCGCCCAAGGCTTCTCGGTCTACGATCGCTGGGGCAACCAGTGGATCGACTGGTCGTCCGGCGTGCTCATCACCAACGCGGGCCACAACGACAAGCGCATCAACGACGCCATCCGCGCGCAGATTGATCAAGGGCTGCTTACCAGCTATTGCTTCGCGAACAATGCTCGCCGCGAATTGGTTGAGAAGTTGGTCTCGGTTCTACCCGAACCTTTGAAGAAGGTCTTTCTGCTGACGACCGGGTCGGAGACCATCGAATGCGCCGTGAAGCTGTGCCGCATCCACGGAATCCAGATCGCCGGACCGAAGAAGACCACCATTGTCTCTTTCCGCAACGCCTTTCACGGGCGCACTCTCGGTTCCCAACAAACCGGCGGCATCCCAGCGCTCAAGGACTGGATCGTGAACCTCGACCCGGGTTTCGTGCAAGTCGCATTCCCCGACGGCTACCGCCAGACGGACACCTCGTTTGAGGCCTTCGAGCAAAGCCTGCGCGACCAGGGTGTCGACTTCGATTCGGTCGCCGGCGTGATCCTCGAGACCTACCAGGGCGCCGACGCCGCCTTCGCGCCTACCGAGTTCATGCACCGCATGCGCGCCTGGTGCGACCGGCAGCAAGCGCTGCTGGTTTGCGACGAGGTGCAGGCCGGGTTCGGCCGCACGGGCACGTTCTTTGGCTTCGAGCAGTACGGCATCGTCCCCGACCTGGCTTGCTTCGGCAAGGGGGTCACGAGTTCGTTGCCGCTCTCCGCGGTCGCCGGCCGCGCGGACATCATGGACCTCCCGGCGCCGGGCAGCATGACCTCGACGCACACCGGCAACCCGGTCTGCTGCGCCGCGGCGTTGGCGAATATCGAGACGATTCTCGAGGACGACCTCGCCGGCAGCGCCAAACGCATGGGTGAGTTTTTACATGGCAAACTAAACAAACTAAAAGACGAACATGACGAGATCGCCGCGGTCATGGGCCGTGGTTTGGTGGCGGGCGTCGTGATAGCCGATCCCGTCACGGGCGAGCCGGACGCGGCCTTGGCGTTCGACATCGTCAAGCGTTCGGTCGAGAAGGGCGTGCTGATGTTCAGCCCGGTCGGGCCGGGCGGCGGCACGGTCAAGATCTGTCCGCCGCTGATGATCAGCCAAGGGGCGCTCGAGGAGTCGGCCGCCGCCTTCGCGGAAGCCGTGGCGGAAGCGGTCACGTCGAGGAAGACCGCCGAGACCGTCGGTGTTGCATGATGGGGTTATCTGCAACTGGGTTGCCTGCTGGCCGCCGGCACCCGCGGCGGTGAGTACTTCAATCGGTGAGCACTTCGATCAGGGTGAGCTTGCGTGGGATGTCCTTACCGGGACGTCCTTACCAGGGTCGGGTCGTCACTTCTCCGCCATGGTGATCACCGGGGCCAGCAGATTGTCCACGGGGGCGAAGTCGTCGGTGAGCACCAGCCCTTTCGATCGTCGCCGAAGCACCGCAAGCTGCTCGGGGTCGAGCACCATCCCGAGGTAGCTGTCCCAGTCCATCTCGTTGAGAGGGACCGGTCGCGCCGAACCGACCACGATGAACGTATCGCGGCCGTCGTCGTCCGAAGGGCCCAGCAGCGCACTCGAGATGGCGTAAACGTGCGGGAAGCTTTGCTCGACTGTGTTGATCATAGCTCCGATGAATTGCCCCGAACGGTAGACGTCGATGACGTTCGCCATGAAGACGCCTTCGGGCGACATCAACTTGCGCAGCTTCTCGTTGAACTCGTAAGTCGTCAAATGGAAAGGCGGCGAGTAGTGATTGAAAGCATCGGCATAGACGAAGTCGAACGGCTCGAACTTGTCACCACCCGTTGCTCCCACCGGCCGGGCCCGCGCCAGGAGATCATCGACGTGATTGCGGGCGTCGAGATCGAAGATCTTCATGGGCGTGGTGCGCGGCAGGCCGAACGCCTCGAAGGCCGCCCGCGTTACTTGCGGATCGATCTCGGCCACCTCGACATGGCTTCCGGGCCAACGCCGCAACATCCAGCGCGGGAATACGAAGCCGCCCCCGCCTAAACACAAGGCCCGTGGCTTGCGCTCGGGCTGCCAGTCGCGGGTGACCAACTCGGTCACGCCGGCGTAGATATCCTCGTACTCATAGATCAAGTCGTCGGGATCATCCATGTTGATGTAGGCGTGGATGAGGAAGTCGAGCGTCATCGAACGCACGCCCGGCTGGTCGGGCTCTTGCTCCACGGTGATCGTCGAGTACTGCGACTCGTCGTGAAAGTGAATTAACTCGCTTTGATAGGCGCGCAGGCCGAGACGTTCGCCGATCGTGACGGTCCAATCCCACGGGCCCAACATGGCGACGAACGACGCCCCAACCACGCCGATCCAGAAGTACGGAAGCAAGGTTCGGGAGCCAAAGAACAACGCCATTGCGAGCAATACCGCCGCCACCGACAGCAGCACGGCGACGGTACCCATGTGGGCGATTAGAAAGTAGCCGGTGAGGAACGTACCGACGATGCTGCCCACGGCGCCCCACGAATAGACGCTGCCCACCGTGCGGCCCGTCTGCCGTCCCAACTCGAGCGCCATCTTCGCCGCCACCGGACTGATCGTGCCCAGCAGCGAGGCCGGCAGGAAGAAGACGACGAACACATGAAGAGCGATGCGAAAGGCCCACTCCTGGTCGCGCAGCACCATCCAGGCACCGGCGCGGCTGTTTACCAGCGGGATGATGAGGCAGGTGGCCGAGGCTACGAGAAACAGTGACGCCAACGCGTCCCAGGGGCGATAGCGGTCCGCGAGCCGCCCGCCGATATAGTTGCCCGCGGCAATCCCGGCGAGGACGATGCCGATCACCGACGTCCAGGTGTAGAGCGAGCTGCCGACATAGCGCGCGATCAGCCGGCCGGCGACCAACTCGACGACCATGATGCAGAGGCTGGAAACAAAGACCGTGAAGTTGGGCAGGATCCACAGCCATGTGTCGGTACGCGTGTCGGTACGCGTGTCGGTACGCGTGTCGGGGCGGGCGTCGGAGGGCGGGTCCTGAGTTGGAGCCTCGGGTTCCATGCGTGGTGGGTGGCGCGCCGGGTCCTCTGTGCTTTGCGTCCCGAGCTTATTGTGCCAAGGTCACGGACCGGTATACCTCGAGCACGCGGCGCACCGACTCATCCCAACTGAACTGCTGCGTCTGGGCGTAGCCCCGCCGGCGCAGGTCTTCGCGCAACGTTTCGTCCAGCAGAGCCTCGCGCAGGCCGCGCGCGATGTCGAAGACGTTCTGTGGGTTCACGAGCACCGCGGCGGTGCCGACGACCTCGGGCAGCGACGACACGTTCGACGTGACAACCGGCGTCCCCTGCGCCATCGCTTCGAGCGGCGGCAGCCCGAATCCCTCGTAGAGGGAAGGGAAAAGAAACACCTGCGCCGCCGCGTAGAAAACCCGCAACGTCTCGGCCGGCACGAACCCGAGAAAACGCACCCAGTTCTGAATCCGCGCCGTCATCACCGCTAGCCGCACCTCCGGCATAGCGGTGACTTGGTCACCGATGATGATCAAGCGCAGGTTGTGGTACCGCGGATGATTCTCCAACTCCTTCTTGACAACGGCGAACGCTTCGATCAGACGGGGGATGTTCTTATGCGGCTGGATGCGCCCGGCGTACAGCACGAACGGGCCCCTGATCTGGTAACGGTCGAGGATCATCGTGCGTTCCTCGTCCTTGACCGGTTGGGCGATACGGGGGTCAACGGCGTCCGGGACGACGGTCAACTGTACCTCGTTAAGCCCCAGGTATTTGATCGCATCCCGCTTGGTCGTTTTTGAAACGGGCATGATGCGGGCCGCGCGCTTGAGGCCGCGAACCATTGCGTGCCGGCGTATCGCCCCGAGCCATCGCGATGGCTTCTCGACCGGGTACAGGACGTTGCTGATGTCGTGGAGCGTCACCACATAGGGCCCGGGAAGGAAGTAAGGGATCGACCGGTGGGGCATGTGAAAAACGTCGAGTCCCAGCCGGCTCACCAACATGGAGAAGGTGACGTGATCGCGAGCCGAGCCGAATCGGTGCGGGTACACCTCGAAGCGGAAGTTCGGCGGCAGCTCGTCGAGCCTCCCAAACTGCCCCGCATGTCCGATCAAGACGTATTCCTCGTCCGGGCCGACACGCGAAAGGCCGCGGACGAGATTACGGATGTAGGTGCCTACGCCGAAGTCGTCGGAGCGCCGAATGTCGATTCCGATCAACATGATCAAGGCGACCCGATCGATGGAACGAACGCACGCGGGAACTGGCCGGCCGCCAAGTAGTGAAGGAATTCTAGCATGCTAAAATGAGCGCTCTTTCCGCCGGTCCGCTGCCACGTCCCCGGCCCTTCCCGCCACTCGTTGAGTCCTTATGCGTTGGAGTCAGTTGTACGTCCCTACCCTGCGTGACACGCCGGCCGAGGCCGAGGTCGTTAGCCACCAGCTTCTGTTGCGCGCCGGATACGTGCGGCAACTGGCGGCGGGCCTCTACAGTTACCTCCCTTTGGCGCGGCGTTCGCTGCTCAAGATCGAGCGCATCATCCGCGAAGAAATGGACGCGATCGGCGCGCAGGAGTTCTTCCTTCCCGAGTTGCATCCGGCCGAAGTCTGGCAGCAGAGCGGACGCTGGGAGGCGATGGGTCACGACATGTTTCGGCTGCAAGACCGCAACGGCCGCGACCTGTGCCTCGGCATGACCGAAGAAGAGGTGATGACCACCATCGCCCGTGGCGAGCTTCGCAGCTACAAGCAACTGCCGCAGCTTTGGTATCAGATCCAGGCGAAGTTCCGCGACGAGCCGCGGCCGAAGTCCGGGTTGATGCGGGTCCGCCGGTTCACCATGAAGGATTCCTACTCCTTCGACCTCGACGCCGCCGGGCTCGACGCGAGCTACGAGAAGCATCGCCAAGCTTACTGCCGCATTTTCGACCGTTGCGGCCTTGACTTTCTCAGTGTCGAGGCTCACTCCGGCGCCATGGGCGGCAGCCAGTCACAAGAATTCTCGGTGCCTTCCGACGCGGGCGAGGACGCCATCGTCGTCTGCGGCTCGTGCGGCTACGCCGCCAATTTGGAGAAGGCGGTTTCGAAAGCAACCGATCCCGCCGCGGCCGACCCCCAGGGAGAGTCCGCCCCGGAAGAGTTCGCCACGCCGGGCAAGAAGACGATTGCCGAAGTGGCGGAGTTCACCGGCTTGCCTGAGAGTTCCCAGATCAAGAGCTTGGTCATGGTGGCCGCCGGGAAGCCGGTCTTGGTGCTTCTGCGCGGCGACCACTCGTTAGCTGAGTCGAAGCTGAGCAGCCTGCTCGAGACCGCCGACCTGCGCCCGGCGCACGCCGAGGAGATCCGCGAGTGGTTCGGGGCCGATGCCGGCTCGCTCGGCCCCGTGGGCGTGACCACGATGAAGCTGGTCGCGGATGAAGCCTTGCGGGGCCGCCGCAACATGATTGCCGGCGCCAACAAAGACGGCTACCACCTGCGCCACGTCACCCCCGGACGGGATTTCGACCAGCGCTACGCCGACCTACGCGAAGCCGCCGAAGGCGACGCGTGCGCCTCGTGCGGCAGTCCGGTCGAGCTAAAGAAATGCATCGAAGTGGGTCACATCTTCAAGCTCGGCTACCGCTACTCCGAGTCGATGGGTTTGCGAGTACTCGACCCCAACGGCAAAGAGGTCGCGCCGATCATGGGCTCGTACGGCATCGGCCTGGAGCGCATCCTGACGGCCGCGATCGAGCAGGGCCACGACGATGCCGGCATGGTGCTGCCTGCCGCGATTGCCCCTTACGAAGTGGTCGTCACGCCGATCAACTGGAAGAACGACGACCAACGCGAGGCCGCCGAGCCGCTCTACAAGCGCTGCGCCGAGATTGGGCTCGACGTGCTGCTCGATGACCGCCAGGAGCGCGCCGGGGTCAAGTTCAACGACGCCGACCTGATCGGCATCCCCTATCGCATTACCGTCGGGAAGAAAATAACCGACGGCTTTGTGGAACTCACCGCTCGCTCGACACGTCAATCGACCGATGTTACACTCGAAGAAGCGCCCGAGTCGGTTCGCGAACGGCTCGCAAGCAGCCGCCCTGGGTAGCGCACTTCTAGCACGTCGGAATAACGCCCATCGCGCGGGAGGGACGCCCCGCGAAGGCGCGGCGACGGAGCCCCGGATGGCGCGATTCTCGTACTCGCATCGATCGTTTCGCCACAACCTTCGCAGTCCCCTTGAAGACCTCGGCCCGGCACGCGGCCCCGGTCTTGATTTGGCCGCTTAATGAAGAAACGGCGCCGGCATCAAAAGAAGTGGGTGGTGCGCTCCAGCTTGTTGAACTTCGCCTTGCGCGTGGTTCGAAGCCCAGTGGGCAAGGTCTTCCTCGCGTTGATGCTGATCGCGGCGGTTGCCGGGTTGGTCGTCCTCAATCACTACTACTGGGAGTTCGCCAAGGTCGTTGACGCGAAGCTCCATCACGGCCCTTTCAACCGCACCTCAAAGATTCTGGCCGCGCCCGATCCTGTTTTCGTCGGCGACGTGCTGACCATCGACGAAGTGATCTCGCAGTTGCGGGGAGCAGGCTACTCGGAGTCGAGGCATAACCGTGTCGGACATTTCAGCGCCAAGTCCGACAGCATCGAGATCTACCCCGGGCCGCTCTCCTACTTTCGGCAGGAGCCGGCTGTCGTCTACCTCGGCGAAGGCCGGGTTACGCGCATCGTCTCGCTCAGCGACAACACGCCGCAGACGGTCTACGAACTCGAGCCCTCTCTGGTCACGAACCTGTTCGACCGGGAACGTTCCAAACGCCGGTTGGTCGCCTACGACGACATCCCCGACGTGCTGCGTAACGCCGTCCTTGCCATCGAGGACCATCGCTTCTTCGACCACCACGGCATCGACCTGGTCCGCACGACGCGCGCGGCCCTCGACGGGCTGGTGGAGTGGCGGCGTCCGCGGGGCACGTCGACGCTGACGCAGCAACTCGCGCGCCAGTTCTTCCTCACGCCCGAGCAGACCTACAAGCGCAAGCTCGCCGAGCTGATGATCGCCGTGCAACTCGAGATGCGGCTCACCAAAGAGCAGATCTTCGAGTTCTACGCCAACCAGATTCCGCTCGGCCGCCGCGGCAGCTTCAACGTCATGGGGATGGGCGAAGCCGCCGAGGCCTATTTCGACAAAGACATCCGCGCGCTCCGGCTCGACGAAGCGGCGCTGCTCGCCGGCTTGGTTCAGCGGCCGAGCTATCTCAACCCCTACCGGCACCCCGAGCGCGCCAAGAACCGCCGCAACACCGTGCTGGGCGCGATGTTGCGTGAGCGCTTCATCACCGCCGAAGACTACAAGACCGCCGTGCAGCAGCCGATCGACCTGGCGGGCGGAAAGATCGAGTACAGCAACGCGCCGTACTTCGTCGATCTGGTCAACCGGTCTCTCAAGTCCAACTTCGGCCGCGAAGAGCTGATCACGCAGTCCTATCGCATCTACACCACGCTCGACATGCAGCTTCAGAAGGCGGCGGTCGAAGCGATCCGGGTCGGTATGGCCGACGTGGATGAAAAGGTCAAGCGGCAACACCGCCGGGGCAAGTACGCCGCGTTCGGGTATCCGGTGAGTGGCCCGGCGCCGCGGGCGCAGGCAGCCCTCGTCGCGGTAGATCCGGAAACGGGCGAGGTGAAGGCCATTGTTGGCGGCCGGAACTACGGCGAGAGTCAACTCAACCGCGTCTTGGCGTATCGCCAGCCGGGTTCCGCCTTCAAGCCGTTCGTCTACGCGGCGGCGATCAGCACCGCGATCGACCAGGAAGACGATCTCTTCGCGCCGGTGTCGCGTGAGGTGCTGACGCCCATCTCCACCGTCGACGACGTCCCGACGACGTTCTGGTGGGACGACAAGCCCTACGAGCCGGCGAACTTCTCGAACAAGATCTACGGCCTCATCACTTTACGCACGGCCCTGACCAAGTCGATGAACATCGCCACGGTCAAGGTGGCCGAACTGGCCGGCTTCGACCGGGTTGCCGACCTGGCGCAGCGCGCCGGCTTAGGGGCGAACATTCTTCCCACCCCGGCCGTTGCGCTCGGCGCGTATGAGGTCACGCCGTTGGACATCGCCGCCGCCTACACGATCTTCGCCAACGGCGGCCAGCGCATGGAGCCCTACTTCATCCGATCCGTTAGCGACGAGACCGGCCGCGTGCTGCTTCGCAACCAGCCCCGGTCGCAGGACGTTCTCGACCCCCGCGCGGCCTACGTCGTCACGCACATGCTCGAGGACGTGATTCGCAAAGGCACCGCGGTCCGCGTTCGCGCCATGGGGTTCACCGAGCCGGCGGCGGGCAAGACCGGCACCGATGACGACGGCTGGTTCGCCGGCTACACTTCGAACCTGGTTTGCGTCGCCTGGGTCGGCTTCGACGACAACACTGACCTCGCTCTCGAGGGCGCGCACTCCGCCCTGCCGATCTGGACCGAGTTCATGAAGCGTGCCCATGCCTTGCGCGAGTACAGAAACCCCGAGCCGTTCGAACCCGTGGACGGCATCGTGAGCGCGCAGATCGACCTCGACACCAATGAGCTGGCCACCTACGCTTGTCCGAACCGCGCCGGCGAGGTCTTCATTGCCGGCTCACAGCCCACCAGCTTCTGTTACCTGCACGGCGGTGGCGGTCGCCGTTTGCTGCTGGCGACCAACGTGGCCGGCTGGGACAGCGACAAGGCCAAAGCCAGCAAGACCGTCGCCGAAGTCGAAGACGCCGGCGAAGAAGCCCTGCCTCCTCCGCTAGTGATCGAAGTGCCGCCGCCGGTCGAGACGCGTCCCGCGTCTTCGGGTCAGAAGCCCGAGCCCAAGAAGGGCTTCTTCGGGCGTATCCTCGACGTGTTTCGTTAGGTCGAGTTGGTGCCCTCCGGGCCCTGAACCTGCAGGGCCAAAGGTGACACTTGTAGGTATTAACCGGGCACATGGGTAACACATGTGCCAGGTTAATACCACGGCGCTACAGGAAGCCCATGGAACGGGCGAAGTTGAAACTGGGAACCTACCGGTAGATTACCTCAGACATCATTTCGCCTCAGCTCTTGCCCCCTATGTTCTAATGAGGGGGCCAAGCGGCCTTTGGCTGCATCCCAACTCCATCGGACAACGTCCGACCCTGCGATGCGGGCTGAAGGCGACAGGAGGAGCCTATGTCCGCACTGATGGTTCTGCTCTGTGTCCTTCTCCCGCCGCAACTCATCGACCGAACCAAGGAGGCGGCGCCCAGCCTGTCCGCGCAGGCCGGACTCTCCGACGAAACGCGCGCCGACATCCACATGGCGCGCAAGATGTACCGCGAGGCCATCGAGACGTACGAGAAGGCTCTCGTCGCTCAACCGGGCGACTATCGCGTGTACAACAAGCTCGGCATCGCCTACCACCACCTCACGAAACTGTCCGAGGCCAAGCGCCACTACCAGCGGGCCATCAAGCTCAATAAGAGGTTCTTTCACGCGCGCAACAACCTCGGGACGATCTACTATGCCGAACGCCGGTACAAGAAGGCCGCCAAGACCTACCGCAAAGCTCTGAAGATTAGTCCCAACTCGGCCTCGATTCACAGCAATCTGGGAACCGCCTATTTCCGCCGGGGCAAATATAAGAAGGCCTCCGAAGAGTTCCTCACCGCGCTGACGCTTGACCCCATGGTGTTCGACGCGCGCGGCACCTTCGGCACGTTGCTTCAGGAGCGCTCCGTGCAGGACCGGGCAAAATACTACTACTACATGGCCAAGGCCTACGCCGGCGCCGGCATCTACGACAAGGCCTTGCTGAGCTTGCGCCGGGCGATTGAAGACGGCTACAACAAGCGAAAGAAGATTCCCCAAGAGCCGGTCTTTGAGCCGCTGCTCGATAATCCCGAATTCCAGGCCATCCTTGGCCTGGGCCAACAGAGCGCCGAACTGCGCCCGTGATTCCGGTCGCGCATGGAGCCGCGAAGCGGCGTTGGCTGTTAGCCCTGGGTGAAAGGCGAAACCGGAACCCAGGGTTCCGGCCCCCTCATACCTCTTCAGCCCTGAAAGGGGCGTTGGAGTTGGCACTTTGTTCAAGAGGCAACGAGCCATCGTTCCATCGCCCTTCAGGGCTCCCCATCTCTTGATAACGTTTCCTAGGGTTCCGCCGAAGACGGCTGCACGCTTAGGCTAACGTCCAACGCCGCTTCGCGGCTGTTGAGTGGCGAATGGCAGCGGCTGCGCCGGGATACCGGGCGTTCGGAAACCCATACGGTTTTACCTTGTTCACCCTCCCCTGCGACGCGGCGACAGATGCGAGGCTTGGGTGAAGGCGAATCCGCTGCCGATATACTGAGTAAATTGACCGCGCAAGACACACAGGCCGAGCATCCCGTACCCCGCCGCGTCACCATCATGGTCACTCTCATGGCCGTGTTGTTCGTTGTCGTTCCGGCGTTGTTCTGGCACGACACTTGGTTCGGGCGTCCGCTCGACAACGAGGAGATCGCCGAGTATCTGGCTGACATCGACAAGCCTCGCAAGGCGCAGCATGCCTTGGCGCAAATCTCAGGGCGCATCACCGAGGGTGACGCCGCAGCCAAGCAATGGTACCCGCAAATTATCAAGCTGGCCGATCACTCGCTTCCCGAGTTGCGCCTCACCGCTGCCTGGGTGATGGGGCAGGACGTTCAGGAGAAGCCTTTCCAAGACAAGCTCCACGAGATGCTCGACGACCCGCAGCCGATCGTGCGGCGTAACGCCGCGCTGTCGCTCGCGTCCTTCAACGATCCGGCCGGCCGCGTGGTCCTGCTCGCGATGTTGCGGCCGTTTACGGTGCAGTCGGCCGACAGCGGCGTGCTCACGAACCGTCTCGAGTCGGGGGACGTCGTCGACCGCGACACGCTGCTGGCACGTGTCGCCCGGCAGGACCAGGGCGAGCCCGCCGAGGTGCGCTCGCCGGTTCCCGGAGTTGTCGCCGAGCGTCTTCTTAAGGACGGGGCGAACGTCCACGCGGGCGATGACATTGTCGTGCTCAGCCCCGACCCGGCACACGCCCACCAGTCCCTCCGCGCCCTCTACCTCGTCGGGACCCCGGAAGACATCGAGGACATCCGGCGCTTCTTCCGTCCCAATGAGAACCTGCCCGCCCACGTCGCCGAACAGGCACGACTCACCGCTGAGCAAATCCGTAAGCGCGCCGCCGGCGGCAGCTAGGCAGGCCGGTAGTGCGTGACCTAAGCGCTCATTACCGTGAAACTCTGAATCCACGGGCCCGCGCCCGTGGTTCAGTAAACGCGCGGTACCCGCTTGGAAATACCGCAAAGCACTTCGTAGGGGATCGTTCCGCAACGGGTCGCCATCTCGTACGCATTGATTGACGGGCCGATGAGGGTCACCTCGTCGTCGACGCTCGCCTCCGGCACTTCGCTTAGATCCACCATGGTTAGGTCCATGCTAACCAGGCCGACGACCGGGCAGCGCTTCTCTCGCACGACGACCTGACCCCCGTTGGACATGCGGCGGCTAAACCCGTCGGCATATCCGATCGAGACGACGCCGACTCGCATCGGATCGAAGGCGAAGTGCGTGCCGTGGTACCCCAACCGCGCACCCGAGGGGACATCGCGGATGGCAACCAGCCGGGCCTTCCACTCGAGGGCGGGCTTCAAGGCGAGGCGCGAGGCCGGCGCTTTGCCGATCGTCCGGCTGAGGTAGCCGTAGAGCGCCAGGCCCGGCCGCACCATGTTGAAATTGACCTCCGGGTGGAGATCAGAGCCGGGGCCTAAATCGAGTTCGGGCCGAAAGGCGACCGCCGCGCTATTGGCAACGTGCACATACCTGGGCCGGATGCCGTGCGCGGCCAAGTCGGCGACGATGGCTTGAAAACGGCGGCTCTGCTCTTCCGTCTGCGGTGAGTCGAAATCCTCGGCCGCCGCCAGGTGTGTTCCGATACCTTCCAACCGGAGGTGCGTTGCCTGGTCGAGGTGCTGCGCCAAATCGCCGAAGTCGCGTTCGCCGAACCCCAGGCGCTCCAGGCCGGTATCGATCTCGATGTGAAAGGGCAGCCGCGCGCCGGCCCGCGCCGCCTCGGCTTCCCAACGGGCGAGTTGCTGCAGGTCGTGGATGAAAGGCGTCAGGCGATGGGCCCGCGCCGCCTCGGACTCACCTCGCTGCAAGCCTCCGAGGACGAGAATCTCGCCGTCAATCCCGCCGCCGCGTAGCTCGATGCCTTCCTCAATCGAAGCCACCGCGAAGTGCAGTGCTCCGGCTTGGTGCAGGGCGCGCGCGACTTCAACCGCACTGTGGCCATAGGCGTCCGCCTTGACGACCGCCACAATCGTGACCCCGGCAGTGACCCCGGCCGCGTCCTCGATTTGCCGGTAGTTGCGGGCGACCGTATCGAGGTCGACGCGTGCAAACGTACGGCGGGCAGCCACCGGCACATCAGCGGAGGGAGTCATTGATCCATCGACGGGGCCCTGCCTGGTTTCGTTGCCTTTGACGGGAGGATATACTTGGAGTCTGTTCCGAAACAATCGCGGCGTCGCCTGTTTTCCATTGTGAAGGAAAGCCGCAGGCGGCCGCCGCCGTAGATCTAGATGCTCGCTCCCCTCAAGCAGCGCCGACAAACTGCTCCCGTTGTTCGTTGGATCATCGTTGCCTTTGCCTGCCTCGTAGCCGTTCCGGCCGTGCCGGCGCAATACGAATACGCCGCCGAAGTCGGAGTCGGGTACTCGACTCTCAACCTCGAGCCCGGGGTGGAGTTCGATAAGACTCGCATGAATGGTTGGAACATTGCCGTTACCGGTTACTACAACGAATGGATAGGGTTCGCTGCCGATGTCAGCAACCAGTATGGCAATGCCACGCCGCGCAGCGGATTCGGTGGGACCACGAGCGTTGATTTGACGCACTGGAGTTACCTGGGCGGGCCGGAAGTGCGCGTCGTCCGCACCGAGAGATTCGCCGCATCGGCGCGGACGTTGTTCGGCGCTTCGCGCGGCAACGCCAAGCCCGACACGTTTACCGTCGACGACACCGCTACACGATACTCGTTCAAGAACACGAAGTTCTCGATGGCGATCGGCGCGGCTTTCGATGTCAACATCACTCCGCAGTTGACTTGGCGCGTCCAGCCGCAGTATTTGATTACCAGTTTCAGCAGCAAACGCCAAGGCAACTTCGGTTTCACGACCGGCATCCTGTATCGCTTCGGCGTGCGTGCCCCAACGTTGTAGGTATTGGTCCTGCATCCCGTGGTACGAATCCGGCGTGTCGCGCTGTGTGCCGCCTGCTTGACGTCCGTCTGGTAACGTTGAAGGGAACGCATGACACTGGCGACACCGCTTCTTCGCTACTTAATCCTCGCCCTGGCCTTGAGCGTTACGCTCGGGGCCGAGGCGGTAGATCGTACGGTCGCTGAGTGGACGATTCGCCTGGGCGGCGCTGTCGAGATCGAAGACCGTCCCGGCCCGATCCGCAAAGTAGACGGCCTCCCTGCCGCGGATTTCCGGTTGCGCGTCGTCAACCTCGTCGGTTGCAACATCGACCCGCCCGACTTGTCGCGGCTGAGCAGCCTCAAAGCCCTCCAAGAGCTGCACCTTCCCGGCCCGATGTGGAACCCGCGCGCCGGTGCCAATAAGGACCAGAGCAAAGACCTCGGCCATATCGCGGGCTTGTCAACCCTCGAAAAGCTGACTTTCAGCTATAGCTTCCTGGCTTACATTCGTTTCTACGATGAAGGCTTCGAGCAGATCGCGCCGTTGACCAACCTCAAAGAGATCCGCGTCCGCCGCACCAAGGTCGAGGGACACACGCTCGCGCCGTTCCGGAACCTCCGCGCCCTCGATCTCACCTTTACTCCCTTCGACAATGAGGGACTGCAAAGCCTTGAGGGCATGACCGAACTCAAGAAACTCTGGATCGGCGACACGCTCGTGACCGACGAGGGCCTTCGCTCGATCAGCCATCTCACCGGGCTCGAAGAACTCAACCTGCGGGGCACGCAGATTACAGAACGGGGCCTGGCGCACCTTCGCGGGCTCACCCGGTTGAAGAAGCTGAACCTGCTTGGCGCCGACATCACCGACGCCGGCCTCGATCATCTTGCGGAGATGAAGGACCTCGAAGTCCTCAACCTCTACCGCACCAAGGTCAGCAACGCCGGACTCGAACGACTCAAAGCGTTGACCAACCTGCGCGAAGTCGACTTGCGCTACTCGCGCGCGACTGGTGCGGGCATCGAGAGTCTGCGGACGGCCTTGCCGGCGACGCGTTTCGTGTTCCTCGATGTGGCGCTGCGGGCATCGGTGCCCGGGGCCGCAGTCGAAGGCCCACAGGATGCGAGCGAATCGTCGGTCGCGGAGTGGGTGCGGTCCCTTGGCGGCGAGGTGGTGATGGAAGCGGGTGCGGTGCGGGAGATCTCGCTCGCGTCGACCAGTATCAATGACGCGCAGATAGCTCATTTGAAGGGTCTGGCCGGTTTGCGGAAGCTCGACCTCGGTGTCACCGAGATAGGTGACCTCGGCGTGCAGCATCTCGCCGACCTGCGGGGCCTGACCGACTTGAACCTCAGCAACACGATCGTTTCCGATGCAGGCGTCATGCATCTCGCAGGGCTGCGAAACCTGCGGACGCTGCGGCTCGAGAGCACTCTCATCGAGGGCAGCGGGCTTGATCATTTGAAGGGGCTTGACCGGTTGAGCGAGCTGAGCCTACTCGGATCTCCCGTTCAAGACGACGGCTTGGCCGTCCTGCCGTGGCTCACGGCGCTTAAGAAGCTCTCCATCGCCTACACGGATATCACCGACGATGGCCTGCGGCACGTTTCCAAGCTCAGCGGCCTGGATGAGCTGGACGTTGCCGGCACCGACATCCAGTCCGAAGGCTACGAGTATTTAGGCAACCTGACGAATCTGCAAGTCCTGTCGCTGAGCTACACCCGATTCAAGTACGATGCGCTGTGCCACCTGGAGACGCTCACGAACCTGCGGCGACTCGATCTAGTTCGAACGCGCCTCAAAGACGCCGACCTTTACTTCGTCGGAAAGCTTCACGCGCTCACGCATCTCAACCTCGACTACACCGACGTCACCGACCAGGGCCTGCGTCATCTCGCCGGATTGCAGGACCTGGAAGAACTCAGCCTCGACAGCGCCCTGATCACCGACAAGGGCCTCGATCATCTGATGAACTTCCCCAAGCTTCGGACGCTCAACCTCTATCACACGCTAGTCACCGAAGAGGCTTATCAAAAGCTCAAGGCCAACTACCCGCAATGCAACATCATCTGGGACCGCGACTCCGCGCTCCCGAATCGCCGGAGAAGTTAATGAGCTGTAACCGAGCCGTGACCGCAAGGGAGCGGTCCGGCACGAACCCTCGTGTCCAGATACGCCGTCTGTGGCGAGGGCCCCCCGGCCTGCAGCGTCGACTTCTGGGTCGACGTTTCTACTTGCCTAGGCCCGCTGTTGGCGACACGGGGAGAAGACCGGCGAGGACGCCGGTCCTGCCCGCCGGAGGCGCGCGCCACACCCGATCGGGGGCGGCAAGATGAATCGCGCCCGCTCGTCTGTGTCGTTGATCCTATTCTTGATCAGCGCAACGCTCCTTGCCCTCTTGCCTTTGACCACCGCCTTAGCCGCCCATCTCAGCACCGACGACATCGCCGCATGGATCCACTCCGAAGGCGGAACCCTCACCCGCGACGCGGAAGGTCACGTCACCGAAGTCGACTTTACCTCGACCTGGATCACCGACGCCGATCTCGAGAAGCTGGCCCAACTACCCCGCCTCTCGCGCATCACCCTCGCCCACACCTGGATTACCGACCAGGGCCTCGAACACCTCAGGCCGCTCGAAAACGTCATCGATCTCAACCTCTACTACACCGAATACATCACCGACGGTGGCGTCGCGCACGTCAAGCACTGGAAGAAGCTCGAACACCTCAACCTGCGCGGCACGAAAGTCACCAGCCGCGTCTTCGAACATGTCGGCAACCTGACGACGCTCAAGTCGCTCGATGTCGGCTTCAGCCGCGTGACCGACGACGGCTTCGAGAACCTGGCCGAGTTGGCTCAACTCGAGTCGCTCGGCTTCGCCGGCAACAAGATGAGTGGCGTCTCGCTCCCGTTGCTCGAGCTGCTGCCGTCGCTCAAGCGCCTCGACGTCGGCGGATTGCAACGCACCGATTCCGGCCTATGGGGCCTGGCGCTGTCCGACTTCAATCTCGAAAGCATCGAGACGCTCACCGAACTCGAAACTCTCAACCTGCGTGACTCGAAAATCACCGACCGCGGACTGGCGCGGCTCGAAGCGCTCGTGAACATCGAGTCGCTCGACCTGAGCCGCACGCCGGTCTCGAGCCGCGGCCTGGCGTCCCTCGCGAAGCTACCGAAGCTGCGCACCCTGCGGCTGTGGCAGGTCGAGAAGATTGATGACGGCGCAGCGGCGCATCTGGCGGCCATCAAAAGCTTGGAGGTACTCGACCTGTCTGAGACTTCGGTCACCGACACCGCTCTCCCCAAGCTCGCCGAGCTGCCGAACCTGAAGCGACTCTTCCTCGGCGGCTCCAAGGTCACGCAGCAAGCCGTCGAGCAGTTCCGAGCAGACCACCCGCGACCTCACGTCACCTGGTGGGAAACACCACCCGAGCCCGAGCGTTACGAGAACGTCCCGCCGTAGCCCGGTTTGATTCACGTCGGCAGCGTCGAGCCACGCGCGACATCGTGGAGCGGATTCTAAGCCACCAGCCCGAGAAAAGCAGTCAACTCGGCGCGTGACAAATGCCCATAACTCGCATAAAGTGAAGAGGATGGAACCGAAACCAGAGTCCGTCTCGCCGTTGCACGCCGCCTCCGAACTAACGGCCGAGGAGAAGGCGGTTGTGGACAAGCTCGCGGGACGCCCACTCGCACATGACGAACTGTTCGTCATCCGCACCTATCGCACGCACCCTGCTCCGGAGGGCGAAGCAAGGCAGGAGGCGGCAAAGCAGCTTCGCGAAGCCATGGACACCATTGGGCAAAAGCTCAGCGACGTTCCGCCGAAGGAGCTTGAGCGGGAACTGGACAGGGCCTTGCGGGATGTTCGTCCGGGTTATCGTAGCGTTCTCGAATGAGAATCGTTCTGGATACGAACATTCTCACGCGGTCGGCAGCATCGTTGGAAGGGCCGGCTCGCGAACTGGTCAACAACTACCCGAGCCCGAGCGTTACGAGAACATCCCTCCGTAGCGGCCGGTCTGACTTGGTATGCCACACTCGATGCGCATCTCTTCGATGAGTTCTGCTGAGGGGACACAGATCGGCTTGCCGGCGCCCGACAACTCAATTTAATAGCTGAATCAGGCGGCGTTGGGCTTGAAAGTTTTGAAGTGTAATAGGGAGAGGGGAGGCGATGTCCAACAGTGAAAAGGAAAACACGGATGCGGGATGGTTAGGGTATTTTTTGGCGTTGGCTGTCGGGGCCTTCGTCCTCTGCGTCTTCTACTTGTATGGCGTCTCTCGGTTTTTTTGCGACTGGACTCAGAGGGGCTTGTTTGGTGATTCGTTTGGTGCTCTGAATAGCTTCTTTTCTGGCCTTGCACTGGCCGGGGTCATCATCACAGTCTACCTACAGAGTCGGGAGCTGAGACTTCAACGGAAAGAGATGAGGGGATCGCGAGACGCCCTTCGCGAGCAGGCCAAGAAGATGGAGAACAGTTCTCAGATCCAGGCGCTGGGGGTGTTGATCATGTGGTTCGGAGAAAAGAGCGCAGAACTCGAACCCGCGGCCAGACAAGAGTATGCCGTGGACGGCGTCAAGAAGCAATACCAGAGCTACCGTGTTGCTCGTGCCGAATGCGTCCATCATCTAACAAGGTTGCTTGGCGCGTCGGGCATTACTATCCCTTTTTCGCCCGAAGATGATCGGTAGGCCATCCGCGAAGCCATGTCACCTCGTGGGCACCGCCCAAGCCCGACCGCTTCGAGAACCCCCGCCGTAGCCGCGTCCGATTCAAGCCGACCTGATCCGCTGTCGCGCAGCGTTCGTCAATCAGATTTGTCTTCGAATGTCTGCTAGGGCTTCCTCGAAAGGCCGTCCCCGGCCCGCTTCGGAGTCCTAGATACTGAGCTTGAGGGCAGCGATGCATTCGAGGCGATCGACCAGATGGAGAAGCTTCTCGTACGACTCCTCGTCTTCGACAACCAGCTCACCGGCGCCATCGATCGAAATGCGAATCGGCCGGCGGGCCTCCCAAGCGGCGCTCACGTGACGCGAGACCTTCTCGCCGCCCGGGACGTCGGTGGCGGCGTCTTTGTCTCGATCATGGCCGTCTGACCCTCCCTCACCCATTGTCATGCTAACAAGGGGCCATTGGAGTAGGCCCGCGCCACCTGGCAGTCGAGTCTTAGCTTGGAGATGGCTCCCACTGAAGCTTGTCGAATCCAACGGGTTCTTCTTCGGAATCGAAATGAGCCAGGAAGCTCACAGCATCATCGTACGCCACCCGCTTGTATTTCTCCTCATACGGGCCAAAGCCGACCTTGTACGTAGGGCTTGGCAAGAATTTGCGATGTTCGTCTAGCAACCACCACACCCATACGCCGGGTACCTCGTGAGCCCAAGGGGTATCCGCTGCAGGAGGCCCAGCGATCTGGTCGACGTAGAGAGTGTATTTGTTCGTTAATCGTGCCTTTGTTGGCGGCATAGCCAGCCGTTCGCCGCTACACGACCTCGGTCAGCTTCTTGCCGGCGGTCGGGAAGGTCTCAAGGTCGGTCTTGAAGACCTCGGAGGCCAGCGTGAGGTAGAGGTCGCCGATGGTGCCGGTGGTGCGCGTGTGCAGGCCGGTCTTCATGTTGCCCAAGCCTCCCGCCAGCAGGATCGAGAGGCCGCTGTTCTTGTGGGCGTTGGCTTCGGCGTGCTCGTGGACGTACGCCAAACAGGTGCGGTCGAGCAGCGTCCCGTCGCCTTCGGGCGTTGACTTGAGCTTGGCCAAGAGATACGCGAACTCTTCGACATGCCAGCGGTTGATGTCGCGCATGATGCGCTGTCCGCGTGGCGTTTCGACGTTGCCGTGCGTGTACTCGTGGTGCCGCCAGGCCGCATGCCCTAGCCACGGGAAGCGCGACAGCCCCTGACACTTGGTCAACATGTACGAAGCCACGCGCGTCTGCCCTGACGCGAAGGCGTGCACCAGCAAGTCGGTCTGCAGTTTGGCGATGCGCGGCCAGTCTTTGAGGTCGCCACCTTCCGGCGGACGCTCGACGACTTCGCTGTACTCGGGCGGCAGACTGGCGATCGACTTCTCGACGTCACGCACCGAAGCGAGGTACTGATCGAGGCGCACCTTGTCGGTTTGGCCCAGACGGTTCTTCAACACGGCGGCGTCGCCGCGCACAGCGTCGAGCACGCTCTTCTTGCGGTCGATCCAATGCTCGTCTTTGGTGCCGAACAGCCGGTCGAACAGCCGTTGCGGAATCATCTCCGGCGGCAGCGGACGGTCGCGGCCCGCCCAGCTCATATTGCGCTGCACGCTCTCGCCGAACGACTCCTGGCACACGCCGACTTGAATCGAACGGAAGCGCGAGTCGCTGCCGATCTTGTTTGCGATCACCTGATCGACCGACGGTCCGCCCGCACCGCGTCCGCTGAACGAGGTGCCCGACATGAGCGCGCTCATTGAGCGATGGTGGTCGTTGCCCGGCCCCGGCAGCCGCGCCGCCGGACTGTCGAGTCCCGTAATGACGTGAACGTCGTTGCGAAAGGGAGCGATCGGCGTGAGGCAGGGCGTGATGCGGTAATCGTGGCCGGTCTCGCGCGGAATCCAGAAACGCTCGATGATGCCGTTGCCGTTGAACCAAAGCACGAAGCGCGGTTCAATCTCTTTCGACCCCAAGCGGTTCGCCGCCGCGTAGGCCGTGCCGCGCGGGTTGAACATGCACTCGAGCGCGGGCAGTCCCACCCGGACCGCGGCCCCGGCGACGCCAAGACCCTGCAACAAGCGGCGGCGGGACAGCGTGGTATTCGACGGCATGCTCAACTCCAGTGCCCGAGAAACGGCTTCGACGTAACTATAGAGATTATAAGTTCCCGAAACCGGAATTGGGAATCGCGGAAGCGCTCAAAGGATCGTTCGATGGTCTCACGGTCGGCGGTTGTCTCGGCGCGTCCCATGGCGTAGCGGAACAGTTGCTTCACGACGCACTTTTGGCAGACGGCGTTGCCGCCGAGGATCTCTCCCAACTCCCGCGGGCTCGAGAACGACGAGTTGGCGATGCCGGCGACCTCGGCCGAGATGTCGAGCGGCAACTCGTATTTGGTCGCTTTCTTCTTGAGCCCCTTCATCTTTTCGTCGCGCGTCGGGAAGATCGTCAGGACGTGTTTCTCGCGGAAGCGGCCGATAGCGTCGTACTGCTCGAAGCCGAAGCCGATCGGGTCGATCAGCCGATGGCAGCTCACGCACGCCGGATTCGTGACGTGCATGTTGAGGCGTTCGCGGTTCGTCATCGGCTTCTCGTCGCTCACGGGCGGGAGCGCCGCGTTCAAGCCCGGCGGGGGCGGTGGGACGGTCTGACAGAGGAAGTGGTCTCGGATGAAGAGGCCGCGCTCGGTCACCGACGTGTCCGACGGCTTGCTCGTGACGGTTTGAAACATCGCTTGGCCAAGCAGGCCGGCGCGTCCGGTGTCGGCGGGGAAGTCGACGCGCCCGAACTCTTCGGCAGGCGCCGGAAAGCCGTAGATCTCGGCGAGGTCGGTGCTCACGAAGCCGTACTTGGCCGTGAAGAACTCCATGAAGTTCTCGTCGCCCCATGCGAGATGGCTGAAGAGGCGCCGGGTCTCCTCGGTCATCGCCGCGGCCAACTCGGGGTTGAAGTCGCGGTAGAGCCGGCGGTCACGGATGGTGGTAAGGACGCGGTCAAAGCGCAGCCACTGCGCGAGGAACTCCTCCATCGAGCTCTGCGCGCGCGGGTCGTCGAGCATGCGGCGCGCGGTAGCCTCGATTTGGCCGGGCGTGTTCAACTTGCCGGCGGCGGCTTCCGCTAGCAGGTGGTCGTTGGGGGCGGCGTCCCATAGGAAGAACGATAAGCGCGACGCCATCGTATACGGATACAGTTCATCGCCGGGGGCGGCCTCGGCAAGAAAGAGAAAGCTCGGCGATTGGAACATCGCTTCGACGACAATCCGGGCGCCTTGCAGGAAGTCATCGGTGCGCGCCGCCTCTTTCGCGAACAAGCGCTCGTACTGTGTCGCCTCCGCTTCGGTGAGGGGCCGGCGGAACGCCTTGAGCCCGAACTCGCGGACGAACCGGCCGCGGCACGTGGAGTCGTCGGCTGACGCGGGAGGGCAGGGAATCAACCCGTTTCGGTCGCCGCCGCGAAAGGCGTTGCGCGCCAGTTTCTCGGCGGCCGCGCCGTACGCCTCGGCCAGCAGCGGCGGGATGCTCTGGCCCTCGGATTGGTTCTTGAAGCCGTGAACGAAGTCCTCGGATGGGAACTGGTTTGAGGGACGGGTCTGGTCGCCCAGCAATGCACGCACCGTGTTGTTGTATTGCCAGTGCGTGAGCCGCCGCATGGCGACCTGATGTTTGCCACTTCCACTACGAGGGCTGCCGCTTTCGAGCGTGGCCGCTAACTCGGCGTCCGACAGCGTGGCCAGCCGCTTCACCCAGTCGAGCAACAGTGCTTCGGCTTCACTACCCGGCGGGACGCGCTCGCCACCGGTGTGCTTGATGCGGTTGGTCGGCTTGCCGAACAGCAGAGACTGCTCGGGCCGGCCGCGATCGACAAGGAATGCCAGTCGAAGGCCGAAGGCCCGGACCTCTTCCGTCGAGGCGTCTTCGGCGGGGAAGTGCAGGCGCGTGCCGGAGGCGACGCCGGCGTCGGTGTGACAGCCGCGGCAGCCAGCCTCGTTGAGGGCGGGGTAGAGATGGTCGGTGAAGTGAGAGTCGGGGACTTGAGCCGCGGCGGGCGTCGAGAGCGCGACACACACAGCGGCGACCGCGAGCCCGACGGCGCAGGCCCTGAAGGGCGTGGCTCGTTGGTGGCTTGCTGTGCTGTTTGTTCGCGTCAAGTCAGATCCTGGTCGTATCTGCCCTCTGATCCTACCATCGGCTGCGTGGGTTCACAAGAAATGGAGAGGGCCGCCGGTGGACCGCCTCCAAGAGCATGACTCTGATGGGCTGGTGGGGACCAGTCGAACGGCGGGGCCGGGCTCGTGCGGCATGTTCCGATAACCTCCATGTTTTCAAGGCGGACGGAACCCGGTAGGGACAGGTGTTCGACGCAGCGCGGTGTCACGAGCGGCCTGGACGATCTCCTGCCGGAGGCCGTCGGCGAACCATAGCTGACGCCGTCAATATCTCGTAGTTCCCAAAACATTTTGTCAAACAAATGTTCTTAGAAAGCAACCCTTATCTCCCTCCCCGGCCTGGGTTTTCCGGGCAAGAAGCTTGACATTGAGAAGATTCCATAGTAGAACATTAGACACGAACTAAGTAGTTTTTGTGTCCCAACTAAGGGAACCTGGTCGTTTCCAGGCCCTCGGAGGTCGTTCCGATGCATGGCAGAGCGGTAGTCTATCCGTCCAGTTCCCGAAGCCAAACGACCCCGCCCCTGCTCGATCTACGGGGTGCGCGCCTCACTGTCTACCCCCCCCCCGACCGGATGGTTCCGAGAAGCGGCCCGAAGTTTCGTCGCGGCCGCGTTTCCTTGCCGAGATGTTCTCGACAACGACCATTCGAGACGCACGCCAACACCGAAGGCTCAAGCCACGATGGCATTTGTTAGCGCAATTCTAGGAGGAGTGAACGCTGCAGGCTGAGCGTATGGAACCGGACATCTGACGCCGATTATCGGGTATCGAGGTGAGCCGACCCCTGAAGCGATCAGAGGCCGGCTCAAGAGAGAGCGGAACTCCCCGCATGTTCCCATGCGAAGTAATCCTACCATAGCCTCCCTCCTTGAGCAAGGTCAGGGCGTATGAGGAAATACGTCTGATCACCCGTTGAATCAGTGAGTTAGGGATCGCTAGGTGCATTGAGGGCCGCCTTTGGGGCGTTCGTCACCTGGCTCGGCTCCCGCTCCGGTCGCATGGGCCTCGTGACAGACTGGGCTCGGTTCCCAATTCGGCCAGGAAACCCATGAGCCGGCTCCGAAGCACGGATCTGGCCGGGAGAGAAACGATGCAATGAGCGATCGGGCACTATTGAAGAGCAGCGTCGGCATCGAAGCAAGCCGCCATGTCGGATCGCCGAAGCGGACGAGCCTCGCTGAAGATGCCGCTGGATATCTGGGGCTTGAAGTGTCGCCGCGCAGCGTCCGATTCCTGGGCAAGCACCCCAAGATCGTCGAACTTCTGACGATGGCCAATAAAGTCGCCGGTACCAGCGCTACGGTGCTCATTGTGGGCGAGAGTGGCACCGGGAAGGAACTGATCGCAAAATTGATCCGAGAGAAGAGTTCGCGGTGCGACCAAACTATCGTCCCCGTGAACTGTGGTGCGATACCGGAGTCTCTTCAGGAATCAGAGTTCTTCGGCTACGTGAAAGGCGCTTTTACCGGCGCCACGGAGCGGAAGGTTGGAAAGCTGGAGCGGGCTCACGGGGGAACGCTTTTTCTCGACGAGATCAGCGACATGAGCCCGTCGCTGCAAGCCGCGCTGCTGCGTACCTTGCAGTCGGGGGAGTATTCGCCGCTCGGCTGTTCGGAGACTCGCTACTGTGACGTTCGCGTCATCGCCGCCAGCAATCAGAACTTGCTTGATCTCGTCGCCTCGGGGCGCTTCCGGCGTGATCTCTACTATAGGCTAAACATCATCCGCCTCGAGATCCCGCCATTGCGCGAGCACAAGTGTGATATTCCCCTGCTCTGCAATCATCTGCTGCGTGTCATGGGCGCCAAACAATGCGACACGTGCCTCAGCCCGGAGATGCTGGACCTTCTGGTGTCGTACGATTACCCGGGGAACGTACGAGAGCTCGAGAATATCATTCAGCGGGCTCTGATCCTCTCGTGCGGAGAAAGCCTCACGCTGGATCACCTCGCTCCCGAAGTGCGGGCCGCCTCCCAGAACGGCGCCGGTCTACCCGAGGCGGGCGATTTCCATTCCGCGAAGGCCCGGGCCGCCGAAGCGTTCGAGAGAGACTACCTCACAGGCGCCTTGCGAAGGTGCGGTGGCATCGTGACCCGTGCGGCCCACGCTTCAGGGCTGAGCGAGCGAAACTTTCACGAGAAGCTCAAGCGATACGATATTTGTGCCAAGGGCTTTCGGGATCCGGCTGCGTCTGAATCGGAACTCATCGGACCGTCGAGGAGTTCACACGACAGCCACGGCACCGCCGAAGACTGATGTAAGCATCAGGGTTTCCTGACCTTTTCATCCTCTTTCAGGCGGATTATCGTACCAATCCCACTCTCCGTCCCGCACGGTCCAGCAGAAGCAGGACTCCCTTTCGGTCCGGTGGTTCGCCATCGGGAAAGACTATGAGGTTCACCCTCTGGCCGTTCCCTATGTCGAACAACACAAACCCATTCCACGGAATTCGGACAAGCCGGGGATCTTCTGGGATGTCCTCGACTGCATCACGGGCGCCAAGGCGGCACCCTCGTGGCTTCGGGAGAAGAAGCTGGGGGATTTCTTCCCCGAGCTGACGACGGGCGGAGGCGCGTTCTACGTCGCCGACACCACCCACCCCGATATCCAGGACAAGCGGCTGCCGTTGACGCGGCGAAGGGTCGACCGCACCGAGGTGATGCACAGAAGTTCAGTCGTCATTCCGATCTCGATTCACTCCCGCCACCTTCCTGGCGGCGCAGAGTCCCGTTTGGTAGGGTTGCTGAGCTTTGACTCAGGCCTGGGACCGGAGCTGATCGAGAGGATGCCGCACGAGCTTCTGCACCTCGAGGCCCTTGCTGGGTGGCTGGCAAGGACGCTGGAGATGCTCGATGCGAATTCCTACGACTCGCTCACCGGGGATTACGGCATCTACTCGAGCCGCCATTACGCCTGGAAACTGGCGGGCTTGCACAATCGTGAGTCCCTGCGCCTTGTCTACTGCGGTCTGAACGGCTCCGAAGGGTTGGGGAGCAGCGCCAATTCCGAAGAGAGAGACGAGGTGATTCGGGACTTCGGGCGCCGCCTCTCCGACTATTGCAAGTCATCCAAGGCATTTGACGAGTTCTGGATCTTTCGCTTTAAGGAAGACGAATTCGGCATCTTGTTCCACCTGTTTCAATGCATAGGTAGTGGCAAAGAGGAATCCTCCCGGGGGCAAAATGCTGAGAGCGGCCACGCGGTCGGCTCAGAGCCAATCCCAGGAGGATTCCATGCCAGAACTCTACTACATCGGACTCGATGTCCATAAGAAAAGCATCAGCTTCTGCATCAAAACCGGGGACGGAACGATCGTCCAGCGCGGTCAGGTCGCGGCCACTCGCGCCGCCCTGACCGCTTGGGCGTCAGCCCTCGAGCGCCCTTGGGTGGGCGCGCTCGAAGCCACCCTGTTTACCGGCTGGATTTACGATCACCTCCAGCCCTTCGCCCAGGAACTGCAAGTCGCACACCCGGCCATGCTCAAGGCCATCGCCTGCGCCAAGAAGAAGAACGACCGTCTCGACGCCACCAAGATCAGTGACCTGCTGCGCTGCAACCTGCTGCCGCGCTGCTACGTGGCGCCGCCTGCCCTGCGCGAGTTGCGGCGCGTGCTGCGCTATCGCAATCTGCTGCTGGGCGAAGCCGTCCGCATGAAGAACAAAATCAGCGGGCTACTGATGGAAGTGGGCGAACCCTACGATGCCCGGCGGCTGCACGGGCGCAACTATTTCTACTCCTATCTCGACAGCCTGCGCGACACGCCCGAGTCGGTGATCGAGCTGCTCGCCATCACCCGCGGCAGCCTGGAAATGTTCGATCGTTTGCAGCAGGAGTTACTGCGCGGATTGCGGCGCCATCCGCTGTTGCGGGAACGCGTCGAGTTGCTGCAGTCGATTCGCGGCGTGGGGGAGGTGAAGGCGTTGACCTGGGCGCTGGAGACCGTCGAGCCCGAGCGCTTCGGTTCGCTGGGCCAGGCGGTGAGTTACTGTGGGTTGTGTTCGGCACAGCGCGAGTCGGCCGGCAAGACGCAGCGGGGACCGCTGTCGAAGCAGCGCAACAAGCATTTGCAGCGGGTGCTGATCGAGGCGGCGAAACTCGCGCCGCGCTGGAACCCGCAACTGCACGACGTCCATGAGCGGGAGTTGACGCGCGGGTCTCGCAATCGCGCGACGTTGGCCGTGGCGCGCAAGTTGGTGGCGTATCTGCGGGCCGTGGACACCAGTGGCCGCGCGTTCGTGCCGCGGGTTGCGGCCGAGGCGTAACGAGGAGAGTTTGCTTTTTTTCTGTTAAAAGGAGAAACGAAGAGTTTCATCGGCGCTGTGCGGTGTCACGAGCGGCCCGCCGGTCCTCGCCTGTTGGGGACTACGCGAAGGAGTTTGCTGGGAGTTTCCTGGGAAATTTCTGATGCGTCCGTATCTCTGTTTCGAGGCCGGCGGGCCTGAAAACCCAAACTGAATCTTCCGCGACGGTCCCCCGGCCGGTACGGTGGGGCGACCCGATGCGCGCACATGGATGTCTGGTCACGTGACTCGTTGACCTTGCGACTTGATTCGCAAAAACGCTCGGGCTGCGAAGCGTCACTGCTGAAGACAACGCCCCCGCTGACGGGAGGATTC
This sequence comes from Bryobacterales bacterium, assembly GCA_965261065.1. Lineage (GTDB taxonomy): Bacteria > Acidobacteriota > Terriglobia > Bryobacterales > UBA6623 > JAKZVK01. Next base: position 4,062,668 of record OZ253444.1, read on the forward strand.
GGATGACTGCGTCCATCCTTGACAGATACCTATCATGGAGGTCACAACGCGATGGCGTTAGCGTGGGCGCGCGGGGAAAACAAGGTAAGAAACGAGTTCGTTCTCCAGGCGGCTCAGGATTTGGAGGCGCGGCCGGGAGTCGCCGAAGAGTTGGATGGCCCGGCTCTCGCGGACCAGGGGGGGGTTCGAGATCGCGGCTCGGCCGGCGGATCTGAGCGCAGGGCAGTTCGGGGCAGCCGCCAACGCTCCGCGACATTTCTCCGGCCCCCGATACCCCAACGAGCAGGTATGGACCCCGCGCCAACTCGCTGCAGCCGGTGAGACACCGTCACCGGTTTCCCCCTCGGCAGAGCAGCCCCTACACGAACGAAGCAACGGCACGGGCAGTGCGCAAGAGTTTGTTGAGGGCGACGGCGGCACCCCCTTCGAGGTCTTGCGGCGTGTCGAGAAGGACGCGCCGGTAGAAAGTACGACCTCGCGAGGAAAGACGTTCGGTTTCCTGAGCTCGTTGTTCGGGAAGCGTGAGCGGAACCGGCGGTCAGGCCCGACGCAGATCATCGTGCCCACCGCTGCCGAGGGCGACGACGCAGCAGTGCCCTATGAAGCCGAGTCGCCTCACCGGCCCACCTGGATAGCCGAGGTGCAGCCGCCCGAAACGCCGGCGGCGCCTGTCAGTAACGCGGCCCCCGAATGGGAGAAGATCTCAGAGACCGGAACTGAGCAGAACGAGTACTGGGTTAAACCGTTGCTGAAGGACCGAGCTGAGCCGGCGGTCTTTGTACCTGCCGAACGGCCTTTCCAACGCGAGCCGCCCGGGCCAGAGCCGACGGATGAGGGTATCCCGATGCCGAGTGCGGTAGAGAACTCAGCGCCCCAGCAGGAAGCGCGACGGGACAGCTCATTGTTCCTGACGTTCCCCAAGGGGATGTTCTGACGGGAAGAACGACGTGTCAAAGAACTTCGAAATCCTGATGAAGGCCAACGGAACCGGGGATCCGCTCGACGCGGTCCCGAATGGCGCCGAGCCCAATGCGGATTACCATGCGGATCGCGCGTCGACGTCGAGCCAGAGCAGTTCGGGCGTGGATGCCCCGGACTCGGGGAGCGTCCGGCCGGGAAGCGAGCGGAACGGCTCTCGAAGCCACGGGGCGCATTCACCGGCAACGGCGCTGCAGCGCCGATCTTGGGGCCTGATGCTGGCTCATATGCTGGGCAACCGATCGCTGGAAAACGCCTCATCGTTGGGCGTTTGCCCCGCGGGCCGGGGTGATCCGGCCGAGGGCATCGCGGCGGTTCTGGGACAGTGGATGGTCCGATTCGTTGACACCGGCGTCCTGCTCGTGGAGGCGAACTTGAGCCGGCCGGGCCTGGCTCAAGCTTTGGGCGCTCCCAGTGCTCCGGGTCTAGCTGAGCTACTGCTTGAACCGGAGACCTCGGCCTTCGACGCGATCCACCAGTCCGTCCTTCCGGGACTGTGGGTGCTCCCGGCCGGGAAGCCAGTGAGCCGGCGAAAACGCAAGCGCATCGCCCGGAACTTCCCAGAGATCTATTGGACGCTGCTCCGAGCCTTCCCAAACATGATCATCGATTTGCCGGCTCCTACGCACCCGGAGTCCGCGTACTTCCCCTTCGGCTTGCCGGACGCGGTTCTCCTTACCGTCCGCCCTAATCAAACGAGTGCGCGAGAGATCCGGCGAAGCAAACGGCGTTTGACGGCGGAGGGCGCGAACCTTGTCGGCAGCATCATCAGTGACCCGAATCAGATGCAGCGGGCTTGGCAACGGTTCACGAGACCCTCCTCTCCCGGAGAAGCTTATGCATCGGCCCCGGCGTTCGTTGACGCCCTGGAGGATTTCTAGACCCGTGGAAAGGATCGAACCTATGGAAAGGAACGGAGACACAGCCGGCAGGCTAAACATTCCGTACTTCCGTCCGTCTATCGGGCCGGAAGAGCACGAGGCTGTCCATGCCGTGCTCTCGTCGGGGTGGCTGACGTCCGGCAGCAGGGTCAAGGAATTTGAAGCTGGTTTTGCCCGCTATCTTGGCGTGAGACACGCCGTCGCCGTCAACTCGTGCACAGCAGCCCTGCATCTAGCGCTGGAGGCCGCGGGTGTCGGCCGAGGCGATCTGGTCTTGGTACCCACGATGACCTTCGCGACCACAGCCGCCGCCGTTCAGTATCTCGGCGCCCGGCCGGTGCTGGTGGACTGTGATTCGCAGACGCTTTGTATGGACCCGAACGCTGCTGAAGAAGCGTTGCGGACGTGGTTGGACCGCGGGAATCTCAAGGCCATCGTCGCCGTGCATTACGGCGGTCAAATGGCGGATGTGAAACGACTTCGTGAACTTGCGGACAGGCGGCACATGACGCTGATTGAAGATGCGGCCCATGCCCTGCCGGCCTATACCCGCGACGCCGGAAACGAACCTTGGCGCATGGTCGGTACCACAGCGGCGCTGACCTGTTTTTCTTTCTACGCCAACAAATGCATTACCTGCGAGGAAGGTGGCATGGTGGTGACTCATGACCCCGACGTGGCTGCCCGCGTGCGCATGATGTCTCTCCATGGATTGTCCAAGAGCGCATGGAAACGGTTTGAAGCGTCGGCCTCCTGTTATTACGAAAGCTGGTATCCACTTGACTCAGGTGACCCCAAGATGTAGTGTAGGGCCTGGTGGAGGATTACCCGCGCGACCAACTCGAATTCGAGTCTCACTTTGCGAGCGAGGAGGCTTGCCGCGACTATCTGTTCGCCTTGCGCTGGCCAGAGGGTTTCCGCTGTCCAAGGTGTGGGCATGAGCGCGCTTGGCCGGTGCGCAAAGTGTGGTTCGAATGCGCTCGCTGCGGGCGGCAAACCTCCGTCACCGCCGGCACGATCTTTCAAGACACACGCAAGCCGCTGCGGCTGTGGTTCCGGGCGATGTGGACCATCACCACGCAGAAGAATGGGGCCAGCGCCCCGGGTCTACAGCGCGTTCTGGGACTGGGCAGTTACCAAACCGCCTGGCCTTGGATGCACAAGCTGAGGCGAGCGATGGTGCGCCCGGGGCGGGAGCGATTGACGGGCCTCGTCGAGATCGATGAGACCTACTGGGGCGCTGAAGAAGAAGGGGTAATCGGCCGGCAGACCGAGCGTAAAGCGTTGATTGCAGTCGCCGCGGAAGAGAGAGGCACCGGGCTGGGGCGCATCCGCATGCAGCGCGTTCAGAACGCCTCGGCGGCCAGTTTGATGCCCTTCGTCGAGGAGTCGGTCGAGCCGGGCAGCGTGGTTGTTACCGACAACTGGTCGGGCTACGATCCGCTCAAGAAGAAGGACTACCAGCGTCGTATCATCTCGATTAACAACCGCCGCGAGCAGGCCTCGCAGCTACTGCCGAGGGTGCACTTGGCGATCTCGCTACTCAAGCGCTGGATGCTGGGCACGCATCAGGGGGCGGTCAGCCACGAGCATCTGGACTACTATCTCGACGAGTTCGTGTTCCGCTTCAATCGGCGCAGATCACGCAGTCGGGGCAAGCTCTTCTACCGCCTTGTGCAGCAGGCCATGGCGGTGGAGCCGACGCCGTACCGCTCGATCGTCGCCGATTGGGACGCTAAGACGCTGTGAGCCCAACTACAAGATGTTGGGGTCACCTGAGTCAAGTGGATACCCGGCTTACGAAATTCAAGATCTGGGCTACAAATACAACCTCACCGACATGGCTGCTGCCGTAGGTCTAGCGCAGCTTGGCAATGCGGAGAAGTTTTGGCACCTGCGGCGTCTGGTGGCTCGCCTCTACAACCAGCGTTTAGGCCCTTATCAGGAATTAATCGAACTGCCCACGGAGCATCCCGACCGCCGATCCGCCTGGCATCTCTACCCAATTCGACTGCATCTCGATCGACTCCGAATCGACCGCACCCGCTTCCTTGCCGAGCTGGACGAGGCCGGGGTGGGCTCTTCGGTGCACTGGATGCCGCTGCACCTGCATCCGTTTTACGAACAGACATACGGGTACCGGCCCGACGACTACCCAGTGACGGCAGAAGTGTGGCCACGCTTGGTTTCCTTGCCGATTTTCCCCGCGATGCACGAGCAGGAGGTGGACTACGTTTGCAACACCATCGGGGCCATTGTCAAGCGGCATGCGGCGGTAGGATACACCGTCCCAGCGGGGTGGGACGCAGCGAACAAGCACGTTGTGCATGCATTAAGCGAGGCAGACTTGAGGGCCCACGACGAGCCCGGAGGGAGTTCCTACCATGATGCATTCGTGGGGTAAGCAGACTTTGTTCCGTCTCGCCGGCAGCCTGGCCCAAAGGCCTGACGGCCTTCAGCGCTGCTTCGCAACCCTTGCAGCGAGGAGTCAGCCGTGAGTACGCAATTTATCACTTTGCCCGGCCGTGTAGGTGTGCGCAATGTGAAGGACGGTTTTGAGAACGGGTGCAAGAGAACCTTTCCTGCTCCCCCCACGCCGCGGTCCATTCGCACGGTTCTCGTTGTGGGCGGCGCCGGCTACATCGGCAGCGTTCTGGTACGCGGATTGATCGCGGATGGCTACCACGTTCGGATCCTCGACTCTTTCGAGTTCGGTGAAGAGCCGGTCCGGAACCTGTATGGGAGTTCCCGCTTCGAGCCGATCCGGGGAGATTTCCGCCGCATCGAGCCCGTCGTTCGAGCCACCCAGGGAGTGGATGCCGTTATTCATCTCGGGGGCATCGTCGGCGACCCGGCCTGCGGCCTCAACGAAGACAAGACGCTTGAAACCAACCTCTGGGCTACCAGCCTGCTCACGGATGTTTGCCGTGCCGCCGGCGTATCGCGACTTTTTTTCGCCTCTTCGTGCAGCGTCTACGGTGCGGCGGATCACTTCGTCGACGAATCATCGAGTCCCCGGCCTGTGTCCCTCTACGCCGCCACGAAGCTCGACTCCGAAAAAGTCCTGCTGGCGGCCCGCGACGAGACTTTCCATCCCGTCATCTTTCGGTTAGCGACGGCTTTCGGCTGGTCTTATCGGCCTCGCTTCGATCTCGTGGTGAACCTGTTGACGGCACAGGCGGTGAGCGGGCAAAAGATCACGATCTACAACGGAGAGCAGTGGAGACCGCTGATCCACGTCGATGATATTTCGCGGGCGTTTCGCATGGCTCTGGCCGCGCCGGTCGAGCATGTTAGCGGCGAGACCTTCAACGTCGGCGGTGAAGTCATGAACTTTACCCTACAGGCGTTGGCCGAGCAGATCCTGGAGGTCGAGCCGGATCTCGATATCGAATTCGTGGACAACAACGACCGGCGCAGCTACCGTGTGCGGTTCGACAAGATCCGTCGGAGTCTGGGCTTTCACTGCCGCACGTCCTTGCGCAGCGGCATCCTCGGGTTGCGGGACGCGATCCGCAGAGGGTTGGTGTCTGACTATCGCGAGCCGCGCTACAGCAATTATCGCACGCTGACGAACGGCGTGCAGCATGCTCCTTCCGTATCGGAACCGGAGATGGAGTTCACAGCCCTGCGCTTCGCGAAAAACAGTTTGTGGTGGCGCATGATATCCGCAAACAGAGCGCAAAACGGCAAACAAGAGACGGTGCAAACGAACGGGCGGGTTAACACGGGGGCCGTGGCCAACTTGTAGGCGCCACCATGGGACGAGCGAAAGTGAACAAACAGGAACACAACGTCTCGACGTGGAAGCGACTCATCGATGTCGCTGTTAGTGTCGTGGCGCTTGTGCTTTTCTCGCCGGCGATGGCGCTGGTAGCTCTCTGGATCAAGCTCGTTTCTCCCGGTCAGGTGCTCTATGTCGCGCGGCGTGCCGGCCTGAAGGGACGTCCGTTCGGACAACTCAAGTTTCGAACCATGAACGTCGGCGCCGACCGCCTGGGATCCTTTACCGCCTTGAACGATCCAAGAGTCATCCCCGGAGGTGAGCTGTTTCGCCTGCTGCGGCTCGATGAGCTGCCGCAATTCATCAACGTTCTCCGCGGTGAGATGTCGGTGGTCGGACCCCGGCCGGAAGACCCGGAGATTGTGGCGCAGTGCTACACACCCCGCCAGAGGGAGGTGCTCGATGCTCTGCCGGGCTTGACCGGGATCCGACAGCTCCGCTTGTTCCCCGACTGCGCCGACGTGCTCCAGAGTCACGGTGTCGAGAACCCGCAGCAACACTACCGCGAGGTTGTCTTGCCCCTCTCGCTTGCCATGGACCTCGAGTACATACGGCGGCAAGGCTTTTGGTACGACCTGTATCTGCTCGCCGCCACGGCGTTCGCGCTGGGCGTGAAGAACTGGTACGTCCCCCTGTTTGGCAACAACGTTGCGGCGAAGATTGCGACCGAGGCGGATTGGACGGCCTCGAAGCAATGACTCGGCCTCCAACCAGTCAAAGGACGCCGCTCGGAGGCGCCGTGTCGGGATTCCCCGAAGCCGGTGGCTCTTTCTTGGCTCCCCCCCGCCGCCGGTGGCGACATACCGTTCTCTTCACCGCGGCCCTCTTGATACCGATTTCACGTGAATGGAACTTTGGCGGCAAGTCGGTCAACTTCGGCGCCGCCGACCCCCTGGTAGCCATGGTGGGCTTGTGGCTGCTTTGGCGTCTGCTCACCAAGGGCATTCGTCTTCCCCTAGGCGGGCTGTTCCTCTTGAACATCGCCGTCGTGGGGGTCTCCACGCTGTACAACCAGGAAATCGCGCTCAACTTTCAAGGACCCATCGGTATCCTTGTTTGGCTCGCCAAGACACCGTTCCTATGGTTGAGTTTCTATCTGGTCGTCAACCTGGTTGACGACCGTCCCGGCTTCCTCGTGTTCTTGAGAGGCTGGCTTTTCGCCAGCGTGATGGTCGCCGGTACCGGGATGTATGGCTCACTCAGCTTCCAGTACACCGGGGTCCACAACATGTTCGCGAACTGGTACCGGGCCCAAGGAACGCTCAACGACTGCAACGCCTACGCCATGTACTTGGCACTAAGTTTCTTTCTGGCATGCGTGTACCTCCGCTTGACGCCTGGCCGCCGCCACTGGGTGTTCGTTGTGATGGCGATTCAGTTAGCCGATTTTTCTTTCTCGGGATCCCGTGGCGGCACCCTCGCCTTCATCGGGGCGCTGCTGGCTTGGTGGTTTCTGAGCGCGTCCATCAAACAGAAAGTAGTCAGCGCCGTCGCCGTCGCGGCATTGGTATTGACCATCGTTTCGTTACCTCAGTGGGATGACTTCGCTTCGAGCAACCCGATACTCTCGCGGCTCACGAGAACCACCGTTGATCTCGGTAGCAGCGAGATTTCAGACCGCCGCCTCTTGTGGGACGAAGCCATCGGTGATTTTCTGGATTCTCCCGTTGTTGGAATCGGACGAGGGAACCTCGGACAGCACAAGCCGACGGGGCCTGTCTACGGCTATGGCGTCGCGCACAACACTTTGCTGGGTCTGCTGGGCGAGGTCGGGCTGCTAGGCACACTCGTTTATACCTGCGTTGTGGGGTTTTACTTGTGGGTGCTCCTGCGCGAGCACTCCCTCTTTAGCAGCGGAGTCCGCTGGGGCGCCGCCGCAATTTTTCTGGCGGCCGTCACCGAAGCCGCCATGGCGGGCATGACCATCAACGTCGAGAACGACCGCGCCTTGTGATCGTTGTTGGGGATCTTGGAGTGTTATCGCCGCCTCTACATCGAAAGCGATTGGCGGCCCGTGTCGGCCGCCCTTTGGATGACTCCTTCGCCCCGAGGCGCTGAGGCTCACGGTTTGGCCGCGTGAGGAAATAACGTGAGACTGCTTCGTGACGCCAAGTACGTAGCCTCGAGCGCCGGCGCAGCGGCCGTGCTGTCGGCCCTACGATCCTTCCTGATACTCGGGATCGTCGGGCCCACCGTGATTGGCGTCTGGAAGTCCGCCATGGTCCTGTATACGGTGGGCGAGCTTGGCCGGCTTGGCGTATCCCGCGGCATGGCGGCGCTGGTCCCCGTTCTGCGAGGACAGCGCAACGTGCGCGAATCCGCCAAGCTGACCGTCGCCGCCGGAAGCTCCGCTCTGCTTTTCGGAGCCGTCATCGGTGCGGCCATCTTCGCGGCCAGTTTCCTTGTGGCGAGCGAAGATTATCGCATTGCACTGCGGTTTGTGGGCGTCATCGTGTTTTGCGCACAGCCTCACCAGTTCCTGCGCGATCTCGCGGCCGCCCGGCGTTTGTTCCCCCTCCGAGCCAAAGAGAACCTGCTTTCCACCGCCGTCGATTTCGTCGCTCTTATCGTCCTCGGCAGCCTTTTTGGGCTGCCGGGACTGGGCGTCGCCGTGCTGATCGGGATCGCCGTGCCGGTGGTGTACCTTTGGCGGGGCCAACGGTTACGGTTTCAATTCCGGCTTCCCCTCGCCAGCATCCGCCGGCTGATCCGAACCGGGCTGCCCTTGTCGGGCTGCTTCGCAAGTTTCGAGTTGATCCGCCGGCTTGACCTCATTGTGATCGCCCTACTACTGGGTCCAACCTGGGTCGGCTACTACGGCGTGAGTCTGCTTCTGCTCGACTTCGCCACGTATATCGCCCGCTACGGGATTTCGCCGGTTGTCTCACCGAGCCTGCTTCACCGATTCGGACGAGACGGCCGCCTCGCCGACGTAGCGGTTTTCTATGAAACGCCGGCGCGCCTATCTTGTTATGCACTTCCACCGCTGCTGGGTGTCGGCGTGCTGCTGATCCCGGGTTTTGTGGAAACTCTTCTGCCGCAATACGTACCCGGCATCGCTGCCGCCCGGATCTCTGTGTGGGGAGTCTTCTTCGTCACGGTGCGCGCCAGCATGGAGCCGTTTCTCATCGCCGCCCAACTGATCCCGGACCTCCTGAAGATGTTCGCCCTGTTGATTCCTCTCGGCGCGCTGGCGCACGTTACGTTCCTGAAACTCGGCTACGGGCTGCCGGCCGTCGCTCTGGTGACCGTTGGCATTCTTGGGCTTGTCGCCGCTGGTGAAGTCTACTTGGCGCGCAAGAGCTGTGGCCATTCCACCTCGGAGACGGTCAAGTACCTAGGCTCTTTGTGCTTCCCGCTGGCCGTGGCAGTGGGTTTGACATTCTGGGTCGATTCGCTGGCCCTGGGCGACGGCATCATCGGGAGCTTCCAGACTCCTGTCAAGGCAGTATTGCTACTCGCACTCTATACGCCGATGCTCTTCTTCTACGAGGCGCGCTTCGCGTTGCTGCGGCGAACCGTTAGAGAGGCCGCCTAGCCGGAAGGAAGAATACGATGGAACGACTACGTTGTCCGACTTGTAAATCAGAGATCGAGCTGACCAACAGCCACTACAGTTGCCGGCAGCCAAGCTGTCAGGCCCGCTTCCCTGTTGTGGACGGGGTGCCGATTCTGATCAACGAATCCAACAGTATTTTCGAGATCGATAAGATCGTCCAATACCGCGGCCAGTCATTGCGGAGCCCCTATTTCGGCAGCCTCGGCAAGACCAAGCAAGTCCTTAAGAAGATTCTACCGTCGATCAGCCAGAACATCGGGGGCAAGAGAAACTATCAGAAGTTTACCAAGCTCCTGCTCGAGCGAACTCCCGTACCCCAACTCCTCGTGCTGGGTGGGGGGACCGTGGCGCCGGGCTTTGCCGATATGCTACGCCGGCCGCCCATCGAGTTTGTGGAGTCCGACGTGTACATCGGTCCCCGGACCAGGATGGTCTGCGACGCGCACGACATCCCCTTCGAGGACGAGACGTTCGACGGCGTGACCATTCAGTCCGTGATGGGACAGGTTGTCGATCCCTATCGCTGCGTCGACGAGATCCACCGGGTGCTCAAACCCGGCGGACTCGTGTATGCCGATAACCCGTTCATGCAACAGGTCTGCGGCGCGCAGTATGACTTCACGCGATTCACCCACCTCGGCAACCGCCGTTTGTTTCGCCGGTTTAACGAAATCGATAGCGGAGTCACCTGGGGGCCGGCGATGGCCCTTGCGTGGTCTTATCAGTACTTTGTGCTGAGTCTGTTTCGTTCCGCTTGGGCGAAGGCGGCGGCGATTGTCTTCGTCCGCACGACGGCCTTCTGGCTGAAGTATCTGGACTACTACTTGGCCAAGCAGCCCGGGGCGCTCGACGCCGCGTCCGGATTCTACTTCCTGGGCGAGAAGAGTGACCGCAAGATCTCCGACAAAGAAGTGATCGCCCAGTATCGCGGCGGTCAAATGCCCATGTGAAAGCGAGTCTGCTGATGCACGAGACCAACCGAGTAGAAAACATATCCATGGAGGCCGCCGCGCGTATCACCCCGGGAACCGCGGGAAACGCCCCACGTCCGGGAGTAATCCATTGAACTTTTTTACACCAGCCTCAGCCGCCGTGCCATCCAACGGGGGGGGGGGGAATGGGCATCGCGACCGCGTGCTCGTAGTCGGCGCTCACCCCGATGACGAATTACTGGGCTTGGGCGCCACCCTTCGTCGGCATGTTCTGCAGGGAGATGAGGTTCACGTCCTTATTTTGTGCGAGAACATGTCGTTGCGGTATGAATCGCCCGAGGAAGCCGGATTCGACACGGCGGAACACGCCCGCAACGCGGGCAAGACCCTGGGCGTTGAGAGCGTCGAGGTCGTCGGCTTCCCCGATCAGCGGCTCGATCAAGGTCCGATCCTCGAAGTGATTCAACCCATCGAAAAAGCGGTCAAGGCATTGCAGCCACGCTACGTCTACACACACGGGTCCGGAGACATCAACCGCGACCACTCCGTTGCTCATGAAGCGACGCTGGTTGCCTGCCGCTGCAAGGCTCAGAGTATTCAGTGGCTTCTGGCGTACGAGACGCCCAGCGAGACCGAGTACGGGGTCCCGTACAGTTTTTCACCGAACCTGTTTGTGGATGTGACGGACTCCCTGGACGCTATTGAATCCCGCAAATTATTATGACACTTTTTGATAGTTTGGAGCATCTATATATGTATGGGCAACCCCAAAGGTGTGAAGCGGGATTTCAAGGCCCTGGAGAAGCGCCGTTTCGAAGCGATGCGGCTGCTCCACCAAGGCCACAATCAATCCGAGACGGCAAGACGGCTGAAAGTCGCTCGCCAAACCGTCAGTGCGTGGCGGCGGCAATACCGCGAGCAGGGTGCGGCCGGACTCCGCCAGGCCGGGCGCGCCGGACGCAAGCCGCTCCTCGATGCCGCACAACGCGAACGCCTGACGTCGCTGTTGCTGGAAGGCCCGCAAGCCCACGGCTTCCCCACGCCCCTGTGGAGCTGTCCGCGGGTGGCTCGGCTGATCGGAGACGAGTTCGGGGTCGACTACCACGAAGGCCACGTCTGGAAGATCCTGCGAGCGCTCGACTGGAGCCCGCAACGCCCGGTCGGAAAGGCGCGCGAGCGCAACGAAGAGCAGATCCGCACCTGGAAGCGCAAGACCTGGACGCGCATTAAAAAAAAGCCCAAAACGAAGGCCGTACGCTCGTCTTCATCGACGAAAGCGGATTGAGTCAGAAGCCGCATCGCTGCCGCACCTGGGCGCCACGCGGCCAAACACCGGTGCTGCAGTTTAACTTCAATTGGGAGAAGCTTTCCGTCTCGGCGGGGCTGACGCTGCGTAACTTCTACTTTCGGCTCTATCCCGGTGCGATCGGCAAAGAGCAAGTGATCGACTTTCTCAAGGCGTTGGTACGTCATATCGATCGGCCGCTGCTGATCGTCTGGGACCGGCTGCCTGCGCACCGTAGCCGCCTGGTGCAAGAGTTCATCCAACTCTCCGAAGGCCACATCGCAACCGAGTACTTGCCACCCTATGCGCCGGAGTTGAATCCGGTGGAATACATCTGGGCTTACTGGAAGCAGCACGAGTTGCCGAACGTCTGTCCGAAGGACTACGGCGAGCTGAACGAGCGGGCCCGCAAGGCACTCCGCCGCATGCACCGCAAACCGCGTTTGATCACGGCCTTCTGGAAACAGTCTTCTCTTTGCTTCGAGTGACGGGATATTATGCGGGACTCAATAAGTTGGAAGCCCTCAAATGTTACGAATCTGAATTGCAGGACTACCCGGGCCCGCGATCTCTACGATCTCTCGAGGAAAGGGCTCGAACTTGGGGTCAGTCGGACGGAATGAACGCCGCGGAGCCCTTCCACATCTTATGAAGCTACTGGAGGCCCTAAGAAAATGCTGCTCTCGCTAATGTCCCGGAACCTTCCCTGGAGAAGCACAAAGCCATGATCACAGTTTCGGTCCACCAGCCTTCTTACCTTGTATGGGCGCCACTATTGAATCACGCAAATTATTATGACACTTTTTGATAGTTTGGAGCATCTATATATGTATGGGCAACCCCAAAGGTGTGAATGTCAACGCCCAATAGAAATGTCCCCCTCGGTAGCTCGATAGAAGTGTCCCCTTGTGTTTCTTGTTCGTAGGAGAGATATCGTCGTCGTCGGGGCTGTGGAACTGTGGGAATCGCGTAGCGATTTCCAAGGGGCGGTGGGAAGGGTGGAAAACCATCCACCGCTCCTCGAACCCGGTACTGCTGCCTCGATAGATTTTCCACGCTTTCCATCCGACCCGGCATTTCCACAGCCCTCTTATGTATTCGCAGCCCGTTTTTTCCGTAACACAGCTCGCCGCCAGGGGTGGTCCGCCGCCGGCTTGCGCCCGCCCCCCGGACGCTGCTGTGGTGCTGGCTTCGTCCGCAGCTGTGGCGTCGGCGTGGCGATCACGTCGTGCTCGATCTCGTGCCCGTCAAACCTCACCTGCAAGCTCTCATCGCGCCACTGTTGGACCGTCACCCGTGCCCCCGCCCCCACGCCCTGGTTGCGTTTCGGCTTCAACTGCAAACAACGATTCTCGAAACGCACCACCCGGTCGTTGCTCACCACCCGTTCGTACTCGCAACAGAACACCCCTCGCAGCTCGGTGCCGCGGGGGAGCGCCTGGTGAAAGTCCGCTGCCGCCGCCGGCTCACAGGCGAAGCGCTCGTTGTGCTCGGCCAGGTACTCCTCGTCGAGATAACGGTTCGCCGCCTCGTACTCGACGATCCCGCGCAGCCGCATCTTCTTGATCAGGCGGTCTTGGTGCGTGCCGTGATGGCGCTCCACTCGGCCCTTGGCTTGCGGCGAGGAAGCCGCCATGATCGTAATGCCGAGCTTGGCACACATGCGCCCGAACTGCGTCTCGGGCTTGATGCCTGCCAGCGCTTCCCGCGACGTCGGCTGGCGCTGGTAGACGTTTTTCCAGTCGCAGTACAACGCCTTGGGAACGCCGTGTTGACGTACCCAGGCTGCGAGCAGATCGGCCGCGGCCCAGGTCGTTTCCTGGTCCGAGAAACGGCACAGCGCCACACCGGTCGCGTCATCGACGAAGTTCATCAGACAGGCTTTCGGGCCGCGTTCTTCCAGCCAGTGGTGGTGCGAACCGTCGAGTTGAATCAGCTCGCCGAAGTGCGCTTTGCGTTGGCGCCGGGTGCGATGCGGTTGGCGCTTGCGACGGCGGCTCCACAGACCCGCGGCGAGCATCCAGCGCCGCAGTGTTTCGCGCGGCACTTCCAGGCCGTGGTCGGCTGCCAGATGTTCCGACGCCAGCGTCGGCCCGAAGCGCTCGTGCCCCTCGCCCGCATAGTTCTCGCGCACCAACTCGAGAACCTGCTGGCGTCGCTTCTGATCGGCTCGGTTCGAAGCACGGCCGACGTTACCGTGCACCAAAGCCTTGGCCCCGCCCGCACGGTAACGCTTCTTCAGACGCTTCGCATGGCGGTAGCTGACCTCCAGCAGCTCGGCGGCTGCGGTCAACTTCAGTTCCCCTCGTTTCACTCGGCTCAGCACTTCGCCGCGCCTCAACTCCTTGGCACTCATCCATGTCCTTCCCACTCTCGGCTCCTCCTTCGGAGCCTCAGAGTAGGGGACATTTCTATTGGGCGCTCAAGGGGACATTATCATTGGGCTTCAACAGGTTTTCGTCAGGACGTCGCGGATGTTCTCGCCTCGTTCGACGTGTTTGTGCAACCGTCGCTATGAGAAGGGCTTTCCGTTTCTCTAACGGAAGCCATGGCCGCCGGCAAAGCCATCGTGGCTACGGATATTTGCGGCAACCGCGAACAAATCCAGGATGAAGTGACGGGCCTGATGGTGCCGATACGCGACGAGACCGCCATCGTCGAATCCGTCACCCGGCTGTTGAGCGACCCCGGCCTCGCGAGAACGCTCGGCGACAATGCTCGGCAAGCGGCTCGCGACCGCTTCTCACAAGAAAGAATGGTGACAAGCCACCTGGCCGTCTACGACAGCCTGGTGGAGCACGGCCGTCATGGCCTGCATTGGAAAGCTCCGGATCTGCTCAATGGGAGCCCAATCTTTTCGGGCCTCATGTCAAGGGGAGCAGCCGATGCTAACGACTGACTGCGCCACGCCGCGAGGCGCCGGCCTGATCGGCCAAACCGGCGGAATCAGGCTGTTCTTTCTCGCCATCCTTGTCACGCTGGCCGCGGCTTCGCTCTCCGCCGGCGAAATCGAGACAGGCACGCATTGGGCGGATCCTCCGGATTTCCCAACGCTTGCGAAGCTGGGTTACAGCTTCGTCGTCACCACCTTGGATCCCCACGAACGCGAATTTTGGGAGGCGACATTTGACGCCGCCGAAGCGGCCGGCCTGAAACTGAGCGTCGGTCTTTTCCAGGAGCCCTATCACTTGGACGACGGCCAGTGGTCGATCACGGAGGAAGGCGAGGACTTCTTGCGCTTTGCCGCCTCGCGTGCCTCGATTGTCAAGTCGGTGTTCGTCTACAACGAGCCTTACTGGATTGACCCGTTCACCGAGCAACAGGACCCATGCGGAGCGCTGACGGCCGAGGAACTGCGCGGCCTGCGAGACGCGATCCGCGAGGTGTGGCCGCAAGCTCTGGTCCATCATGACATAGGCACTCCCAGCAAGTGGGCGCCCGGCGGCTCCCTCGCTAGCCAGTATCCCTGCTTGGGTGAGAAATACGCCGACCAGACGGGCGTGGCCGATTTAGTTGGTATCTGGTACTACCCCTTTGCCGAAGAGGGGGATTTTCGGGAGACCTCTCTAGTCGGCCTGCGGGAGGAGGTCGCGTTTGTACGCGAGAAAATGAACGCCGAGCCCCTCGTCTCGGGTCAAGCATTCCGCTGCTCTGATTGTGGCGAAGCCTCGCGGGTTCCTTCCGCGGAAGAGTTGCTCGACTGGCACTGCAGTCTTCGGCTTCTCGAGCCCCACGCAATTACCTGGTATCCCTGGCGGCAGGCGCGGTACGAAGATTACCTGTCGAACCATCCGGAACTCTGGCCCCTGACGAGGCCGGACGCTCCTTGTGGGCTCGGCGTCGTGCTCGCAGCGGGCGTCAACTCGGCGAGCAACTCCTTCGGCAGTGTCTCCGAGGAGATGATCGTCGCGCTCTATGGGACGAACCTGGCGAGGGAAACGTTGGTTGCCGGTCCGCCGCCGCTGCCGACCGCCCTGGGCGACACCACCTTCTCCGTCATCGACAGCGAGGCGGTTGAGCGCGACATGGAACTGTACTTCGTATCGAGTAGCCAGGTCAACGGAACGATTCCGCGCGGCACGGCTTTAGGGCCGGGTACGGTCACGGTCAAGAAATTGCAGACAGGTGGGAGCGAGCAGTCGGCGGGAACGAAGGGGGTTGAGACCCAAGCTCAGTCCTTCCCGATTGAAGTTACCGCGATCGCCCCGGGCGTATTTTCAGCAGACGCTAGTGTAGTGCGTCAAGCAGATTGCACCTTATGCAGGGCGGCACGTCCGCGCTTGACTTTCTCGATGATGTCGGAGGCGGTCCAGATGAAGGGCGTGGGATGCTCGTTGTGCTGGGCGATGTAGTCGTCAATGGCGGCGACGAGCTCGTCCACGCTGCGAAACACGCCGCGGCGCAGGCGCTTGACGGTGAGATCGCGAAAGAATCGCTCGACCATGTTCAGCCACGACGCCGAGGTCGGGGTGAAATGAATGTGGAAGCGCGGGTGACGATCGAGCCAACGCTTCACAGCGGCATGCTTGTGGGTGGCATAGTTGTCCACGATGAGATGAAGCTGTTTGTCCTTGGGAGTGCGGCGGTCAATTAAGCGCAGGAAGCGCAACCATTCCTGGTGGCTGTGTCGGGGCATGCACTCGGCGATCACGCTGCCGTCAAGAGTGTTGAGCGCCGCAAACAGGGTGGTCGTGCCGTTGCGCTTGTAATCGTGGGTCATCGTTTGGCCGCGTCCCTTTTTGAGCGGCAGGCCGGGTTGGGTGCGATCGAGGGCTTGGATTTGGGACTTCTCATCGAGCGAGAGAACCAGAGCATGCTCAGGCGGATTGAGATAGAGTCCGACGATGTCGTCGAGTTTCTCGGCGAAACGCGGGTCATTGCTGAGCTTGAAGGTCTTGACGCGGTGAGGCTTGAGGCCATGGGCGCGCCAAATCCGTCCCACGGTGGAAGCGCTGACGCCGGCCGCGGCGGCCATGGTGCGGCGGCTCCAGTGGGTGGCGTTGGACGGTTTCTCGCGGGTGGTCTTGTGGATGATCTGCTGTACTTTCTGCTTCGAGACGGCAGGTGTACGACCGAGCCGTGGGGCGTCTTTTGCAATGCCGGCGATGCCGCTTTCGAGAAAGCGCGTGCGCCAGCGGGCCACCAACTGCCGCGAGACACCGAGCTGTGCGGCGATCTGCTTATTCTCGAGACCGTGAGCGGCCAGCAGGACAATCCTGGCTCGCAGGGCGAGACGAACGGCGACTTGGCGGCCGCGCGCGTAGCGGTCCAACTGCTTGCATTGCGCTGTGTTCAAAGTTACTGGTTGTGCTCTTCGCATCCCATGCCTCCTGTTAATAGAGACGATGGGAAGCCAATATAAGTTACAGTATTTATGGTGCCCTACACTAGTGGCCATGGTACCGCTGCCGCTCTAGCCATGGTCGTGACGACTGACCAGACCCGCACGACGACGCCCATCTTCGATGGCTCCCTAGCACCCATACCCGTCGTCGTGGACGGGCCGGACCTGGTTTATCTGCTGCTGTTCGGAACGGGCATACGAGGTTTCAGTTCCGAAGTGCGTGTCCGCGTGGGCGGGGAGGAGGTACCAGTCCTGGCCGCTGTGGCGCAAGGACAGTACCCGGGTTTGGATCAAGTCAACGCGGGTCCGTTGCCAGCCTCGCTAGCGGGCGCGGGAGAGGTTGCCATTGAGATGACGGTGGACGACATTCCGGCCAACGACACCACTGTGACCATCGAGTAGCCGAACACCTAGATGAGGATTTCCGCTGAGAAGATTCCATTCCCGCTGGGGAACGAGCTACGGAGGTCAACACCCTATGGGCGAGAAACCAAACCAGCCGTTTCAGCTCTCTTTCAAGAGCTCGTTGACGTTCAACAGACTGTCCTTCCTCGTTATCCTCGTCATGCTGGGTGCCGCCCTGTACGTGTTCCGACAGGCCGATGGCAAGCCCGACTTCGCCAACGTTCCTGTCGCTACGCTGGCTGCCGCGTCCCTGTCCGCCGACGAAGTCGAGACAGGCACGCACTGGGCGGATCCCCCGGAGTTCCCCACGCTCGCAGGTCTGGGCTACAGCTTCGTCATCATCACCTTGGATCCCGACGACCGCAAATCGTGGAAGAAGACATTTGACGCCGCCGAAGCGGCTGGCCTGAAACTGAGCGTTGGTCTTTACCCGGAGCCCTATCGCCTGCGAAACGGCCGGTGGTCGATCACGGCGGAAGGAAAGGCCTTCTTGCGCTATGCCGCCTCACGCGCCTCGATCGTAAAGTCGGTGTTCGTCTACAACGAGCCTTATTGGATTCACCCGCTTACGGAGCGGCAGCACGAGTGCGGAGCGCTGTCGGCCAAGGAACTACGCCTGCTGCGAAACGCCATCCGCGCGGTGTGGCCGCAAGCTCTAGTCCACCATGACCTTGGCGATCCCAGCAAGTGGGCGCCCGGTGGCACCTATGCCAGGCGGTATCCCTGCTTGGGTGAGACATACGCCGACCAGACCGGCGTGGCCGATCTGGTCGGCATCTGGTACTACCCGTTTGTGGAAGAGGGTTACCTGCGGGAGAGTTCGCTGGCCGGCCTGCGGCGGGAGATTGCCTTTGTGCGCGAGAACATGCACGCCGAACCCGTCGTGGCGGGTCAAGGTTTCCGCTGCTCTCATTGTGGCGAAGCCTCGCGGTGGCCTTCCGCGGAGGAGTTGAAAGACTGGAACTGTAGTCTCCGGCGTCTGGCGCCGCACGCGATCTCGTGGTATCCCTGGCGCCAGGACATGTACGAGGATTATCTGTCGAAACATCCACGACTCTGGCCCCTGACTGGGGCTCAGCCTTGCTTATGAGCGACTGATCAAGCGGTCTCAGACTGGGGACCTACTGAATCGTCTCTGCTGGGTATCCACTTGACTCAGGTGACCCCAAGATGTAGTGTAGGGCCTGGTGGAGGATTACCCGCGCGACCAACTCGAATTCGAGTCTCGCTTTGCGAGCGAGGAGGCTTGCCGCGACTATCTGTTCGCCTTGCGCTGGCCAGAGGGTTTCCGCTGTCCAAGGTGTGGGCATGAGCGCGCTTGGCCGGTGCGCAAAGTGTGGTTCGAATGCGCTCGCTGCGGGCGGCAAACCTCCGTCACCGCCGGCACGATCTTTCAAGACACACGCAAGCCGCTGCGGCTGTGGTTCCGGGCGATGTGGACCATCACCACGCAGAAGAATGGGGCCAGCGCCCTGGGTCTACAGCGCGTTCTGGGACTGGGCAGTTACCAAACCGCCTGGCCTTGGATGCACAAGCTGAGGCGAGCGATGGTGCGCCCGGGGCGGGAGCGATTGACGGGCCTCGTCGAGGTCGATGAGACCTACTGGGGCGCTGAAGAAGAAGTGGTAATCGGCCGGCAGACCGAGCGTAAAGCGTTGATTGCAGTCGCCGCGGAAGAGAGAGGCACCGGGCTGGGGCGCATCCGCATGCAGCGCGTTCAGAACGCCTCGGCGGCCAGTTTGATGCCCTTCGTCGAGGAGTCGGTCGAGCCGGGCAGCGTGGTTGTTACCGACAACTGGTCGGGCTACGATCCGCTCAAGAAGAAGGACTACCAGCGTCGTATCATCTCGATTAACAACCGCCGCGAGCAGACCTCGCAGCTACTGCCGAGGGTGCACTTGGCGATCTCGCTACTCAAGCGCTGGATGCTGGGCACGCATCAGGGGGCGGTCAGCCACGAGCATCTGGACTACTATCTCGACGAGTTCGTGTTCCGCTTCAATCGGCGCAGATCACGCAGTCGGGGCAAGCTCTTCTACCGCCTTGTGCAGCAGGCCATGGCGGTGGAGCCGACGCCGTACCGCTCGATCGTCGCCGATTGGGACGCTAAGACGCTGTGAGCCCAACTACAAGATGTTGGGGTCACCTGAGTCAAGTGGATACCCGGCTTGTCTCTTTCGGTCGTCGGGTCCCCGAGAGTCTGGACTGCTCTCACTGGGCAAACTCCCCAATGCCGCCGGCCGATCTCGGTCTCGCCGAGCTTTATCGGTTATCCACCGACTGCAAGGGACGGTGTCCCGGCGACACTGCCCACCAAGAAAACGTCACAACTTGGTCGCAAGCAGTATTGGGCAGCTCGTAAGATAATGATAATAAGCAGGTTTGATGTGGTGCGGAGAGGGGGACTCGAACCCCCATGAGATTTCTCCCACTAGCACCTCAAGCTAGCGCGTCTGCCAAATTCCGCCATCTCCGCGTGTTTCGATTCAACAACTTACGGTCATCGGCCTTGATCGTTCTCTGCCGCTTCGCCGTAAGTTTCGCAACCTCGTGAGGATGCCGGTCGGCTTACGCTGCTGCAAGGTGCAGGACACGCTCACTGACGATTATTGTAGCGATCGAGCACGTTTCGTGTCTTCCAACCTCCGATCGCCATGCCAACAAGGTCAGGGACGCCTAACCAGTATGAGACTCCGAGCAGCAGTTATCCTGAGGTCAGGCTCGGGCTGCCACAACGTCTGTTCGGAGTGCGCGATACGTAGACCTCAGGCCAGGATCTCCTTGACGACCCGCGCTTCGTAAACCGACGTCAGCTTCTCCTGCAATCCGTTTTGCTCGAACACCAGGTGCTCGTAGTCGAGTCCCAGCAGATGCAGAATCGTAGCGTGCCAGTCGGTCACGCTGACACGGTCTTCGACGGCCTTGTAGCCGAGGTCGTCGGTCGAGCCAAGAATGGTTCCTGCCTTGATCCCCGCACCGGCCATCCAAGTTGTGAAAGCGTGCGGGTTGTGGTCCCTGCCTGCCGCGGATTTTTCAGCAAGCTGGGCGATGGGCATGCGGCCGAACTCGCCGCCCCAGACGACGAGGGTCTCCTCGAGCAGGCCGCGCTCCTGAAGGTCCCGTAGCAGCGCGGAAACAGGCTGGTCCGTGCGTTCACAGGCTTTCCGCAAGTCGCCCTGCAGCTTGCTGTGGTTGTCCCAAATCTGGCCGTTGATGAAGAGTTGCACGTACCGCACGCCGCGTTCCACCAGGCGCCGGGCCATCAGACAACGTCGGGCGTAGGAGTCTGTGGGTTCCCTGCCAACGCCGTACCGTTCCAGCGTTTTGGGGCTCTCCTGCGTGAGATCCAGTGCGTCGCTCGCTTCAATCTGCAGCCGCGCCGCCAGTTCGTAGCTGGCAATGCGTGCGTCGAGTTGCAACTGGCACGGACGGTCACGCTTGTGAATGCGGTCCAACTTACCGAGCAGCTCGCGACCGACCTCGACAGCCAGCGGCGACTCCTCTACCTCGGGATGCAAGTTCAGGATCGGTGAACCTTCGGCGCGAATGCGCGTGCCTTGATAGAGCGGTGGCAGAAAGCCCGACTGCCAGTTCTGGGCCCCGTTGACCGGGAGGCCCAGGGGATCGTCCAGAACCACGTAGGCTGGCAGGCTCTGGTTCTCGCTGCCCAACCCGTAGGTCACCCACGAGCCGATCGTCGGACGTCCTTGAATGATGCGGCCGGAATGAATCATGAACAGAGCCGGTTCGTGGTTGGGATGAACCGTGAACATCGACCGGATCATCGCGACGTTGTCGACCTGTTGGGCGAAGTGCGGCATGACTTCCGACACCCACGTCCCTGACTCGCCGTACTGCGCGAACTTGTAGGGGCTGCGCATCAGCCCACCGGCCTGCTCGGGTCCGGTTAAATCGGCGGCCACCTCGTCGAAATAGGGCTCGCCGTCATGCTTATCGAGGATAGGTTTCGGATCGAACAGATCCATCTGGCTGGGCCCGCCGTGCATGAAAAGCTGAATGACTGATTTCGCTTTTGGCGCGAAGTGCGCCGGACGTGGCTTGAGGTCGTAGCCGCGTCACCGGCCGGCCGGTTGGGTGGAATCCGTTGTGGGGGAAGCGGGCGAAGGTTCCGCGCCGTAGAGATCGCGGCTCAACAGCGTGGCGAGTGCCGCTCCATGGAGGCCCCCGGCGACGTGATCGAAGAAGCCACGGCGCGTCAATTCCTGCTTAGCCCCTCGATTGCCGATCGTTCTCACTTGTCACCTCAATCGATGTACACGAAAGCGGCCGAGTTCAGCACGGTGTGGCACAGTTTCGTCAGCGCCCCGAAAGCAGTGGTCTTGGCCGCGCTCTCGTTCGGGCCCTCGGTGAGCTTCGTCCAAGCCGACAGGTTCAGGTCGCGTTCTTCGTCCGTCGGCGGACGGCCCAGCACGATCCAGTACATCGTTTCGATCTGCGCGCCCGGGGCCGGCCCAGCCTCGTTCTCGACGCGCCGCGCAAGCGCCGCCGCCCATTCATGCACCTGAGCGTTATTCATCAGGAACAGGGCCTGCGTGGAGACGGTGGAATTCGTTCGCTCCGTGCAATTCGGGTTCATGGCGGGAAGGTCAAAACTGTCGAGAACGGTCGGGATCTCTTTTCGGCGCTGTTGAACATAGACGCTCCGCCGCCAACCCTTCTCGGTCTCGATTGGCGTCACGAGCCCGTCGTCCCTCGCCAGGACAGGCGACGGTCGGCCGAATGGCGTTTCGTCGAGCCGTCCCGCAACCGCTAGCATCGAGTCGTTCAGCACTTCAGCCTCCAGCCTGCGGAGCGGCATCCTTGAGAGCAGGCGGTTATCCGGGTCGAGTCGTTCTCGTTCCGGCGTCACTTTCGAGACCTGCCGGTAGACTCTTGAAGTCACCATCAGCCGGTGCATTGCCTTGATGCTCCACCCTTCCTTAACAAAGCGGACGGCGAGCCAGTCGAGCAGTTCGCGATGGGAGGGCTTGTCGCCTGTTTTGCCGAAGTTGCCTGTCGTCCGTACAAGGCCCGTGCCGAAATGGTGCTGCCAGATGCGGTTGACCATGACCCGCGCTGTAAGCGGGTGATCGGGACGGATGAGCCAACGCGCGAACGCCAGACGCCGTCCCGTCTTCTGGGAGCCCGGCCAAGGGGGCTTCGCTTCGAACGGTGTACGGCCATCCGTCAGGACCGACGGTACACCGGGTCCAACCAGCCGGCCGAAACTCGTTGGGTCGCCGCGGCGCAGAATATATGTGGGCGAGGGGACGCCGCGATCCCAAAGCGCCCGAATCCGTGGGTCGGGTATTTTCTTGGCCGCGAGGAGCTTGACCTCGATCTGATGTTGCTCCGCCTCGCGCCGATAAACCGGGTCGAGATTCTTCAGTTCACGCTTCGAGATCGTGAGCTGTGATCCGTACTTTTCAGCCAGAGCCCTTTGCGCCTCGTCCCGCTCGTCGGCCTTGGTCGCCAGCATCTTGCGCAGGTTGTCGTGCAGGTCCTGAGGAAGCGCCTGCAATCGCTGCTCTTGCAGCTTCGTTGTCAACTCCTCCGTGCGCGCCTCAAACGCCTTCTCGGACTCCTTGATCTTTCGGTCGACTACGTGGTTGTGGAGCTCGCGGTTTTGCTCCTGCTCGAGCAATTCCATCGGCTTCGCGCCAGGACGAACGTACGGCAGGTAGCGCCCCGGATACTTGAGCCCGTACTTTTCCTGCGTCACCGGCGTGAGCCAGTCGTATTCGTCGTACGCGCCCTTGAAGACCGCCATGAGGCGGTAATAGTCGCGCTGTGGAATGGGGTCATACTTGTGGCTGTGGCAACGCGCGCACTTCATCGTCAACCCCATCACGGCGGAGCCGAGGATGTCGATCTCATCCGCAATGACATCCACGCGGTCGGCCACGGAAAAGACTTCGCGCTCGCTGGTGGAATCCGGCCCCATGCGCAGGAAACCGGTGGCGATCAGTTTCTCGTTGATGTCTTCGGTGATGACGGTCGCGTTCTCGTAGTCTACGAGTTCGTCTCCGGCGATCTGTTCGAGCAGGAACTGGTCGAGGGCTTGTCATGGTTGAAGGCGCGGATCACGTAGTCGCGATAGCGCCAGGCATGGGGCCTCGGGATGTCGGCGCTGAGCTTGCCACCCTCGGAATCCGCATAGCCGGCTAGGTCGAGCCAGTGGCGCGCCCAGCGCTCGCCGTAGCGGTCGGACGCGAGCAGCCGGTCGACCACTTTCTCGTAGGCTTGCGGGTCGTTTTCGGCGAGAAACGCCCGGGCCTGGTCGGTGCTGGGGGGCAATCCTGTGAGGTCGAGGTAGACGCGGCGAATCAGGGTGAGTCGGTCGGCCTCGGGCGAAAAACCGAGGCCCTTGACCTCCAGCTTTTCGAACACGAAGGCGTCGATTGGGTTGCGGACCAGTGCCGAGTTGCGCACGGGCGGAACCGGAGCCTTCCGCGGCGGCTGGAAGGCCCAGTAGCGGCGGTCTTCCGCGCTGACAAGCGGATCGGCGCTGCCGTCCGCGATGTCAGGTTCCTGGCGTTCGGTAGGAGCGCCCTGCTCGATCCACGAAACGAGTTTGCCCAGTTCCGCTTGGCTGACGGGCTTGACGCCATTGGTCAGCATTTCTTTCTTCGGCGGCATGTCACCAGCCTCGATGCGGCGGATCAATAGGCTCTCGGAAGGCCTGCCGGGAATGATTGCCGGTCCGGATTTGCCGCCTCGCAATATCGATTCGTGAGTGCGAAGATCGAGCCCGCCTTCTTGCCGCCGCAGCCCGTGGCAGGCGGTGCAGTGGTTCAACACGACCGGGATGATGTCGTCGTAGGTCGCGAGGGTTGTCGCTTGTTTCGCTGTTTCACCCTCAGGCGACCGAGCACCGGCGTCGATCCAACTTCGGATGATCTCGATGTCAGGTTCACCCAGACGCGCGTCGCCGGGTGGCATTGTCACCGTGCTGATCAACTCGTAGAGACGGCTTTCCTCGGGCTTGCCGGGGGCGATCACAGGTCCCGACTCGCCGCCTTTCAAAGCGGTTTGCCAGGTTGAAAGGTCCAACTCCTTCTGCCGTAGTTCGGCACCGTGACAGGCCACACAGTTTGCTTTGAGGATGGGTAGAACGCTAGTTTGGAAGGCACCTTGCGTGGGCGCCTCAGAAGCAGCAGGGGTTTTCGAATCCGCACCCAGGGCGAGGCGAGCCGGCAGCAGCACGGCGGCAACCAAGACGGCAGCGCTGAGGACACTCTTATGAATAGCCGACATCCGTTCCCGCGCCCGCTTGCAGGACGCGTAACCATCTTAACTCTCTCTTGGCGGAACGGGGATCACCGCCGGCGGAAGCCGCCGAGGTTAACCGTGAGGCCACCCAGCAACTGAACCTCCAGCGGCCCGTCGGCGACGCCGGATTGTTGTACCGCGAAGTCGAGCACGAGGTCGGGCCTGGCACGGAAGGTGATTCCTTGCATCAGCGAGACGGGGTTGGCACGGCCGCTCGGGAATTCGTGCTGATACTCGGCGAAGACTCCAAATCGGTTGGCTAGGCCGCTCTCGCCAAGGGTCCGCGAGTACCCCAAGGCGATGTCGGTTTGGCGCTGGCTGTTGTTGTCCGAAGGCGAGGTCGCGCCGGTGAAAGTCAGGTTGGCGACGACGGTGTTGAGCCCATACGACCAGGCTCCGATGGCCGTCGCGCCTAGCCGGGCGCCCTTCTCGTCACGGAGGAAGAACGTTGCCCTCGGCGCCAGCGCAAAGGAGAAATGTTCGCCGCGGTGAAGAGCGCGGCGCAGGCTGAAGGCCAACCGGTCGCCGAACTGATGCCGCCGGCGTCCATCGGCCGACAGGGTGCTGTACGCATCGAAGCCGAGGCTGAATTCCGTCTCTCGCAGCAGGACGTTTTCGACATCGGGTGTGAACTTCAACGCTGCGGGCAGGCCCAAGGAGTTTCGCTTGGCGGCGCTGCCGAACTCGAGCTCGAACGTCCCCGGCGCGGTCACCGAGGTGTCGTTCGTAAAAGTAGGCCGCTGGGGCGTGGCCTGCCTGGGCGGATCGGGTTGCTGTGCCGCCAGCGGCCCGAAGGTGAGCAGGCAAGAGCAAGTGAACAGAAACGCCCGGGATGGTGGGAGCAAAGCTACGCTCTTAGGACGGTCGGCCCACAGAAATAGGGCTGCCGCGGATTGTTGACGCTACGGCGCCCTACGTCTCAGTCTTACTCCATCGATGGCCGTCGGCCTCGATCAAGTGGTCGGCTTCGTCGGGCCCCCAGGAACCGGCGGCGTAGTTAGGGAAGTTCCTTGGCGGCAGCGCCTTCCACACATCGATGATGGGCGCGACGACGTCCCAGCCGGCCTCGACCATGTCGGCGCGTTGGAACAGTGTGGCGTCACCCAGCATGCAGTCATAAAGCAAACGCTCGTAGCCCGTGCTGGGGGTGCTGCCGAAGTAGTCGGTGTACTGGAAGTCCATGTTGACCGTACCAAGCTTCACGACAGGCCCCGGGATCTTCGCGCCGAAGCTCAGCGAGATACCCTCGTCGGGCTGCAGACGCAGCACAAGACGGTTGCGGGTGAGTTTCTCGACGCCGGTTTGGCGAAAGAGGATGAACGGGGCACGGCGGAACTGGATCACGATCTCAGTGACGCGGCTAGGCATGCGCTTGCCGGTTCGGAGGTAGAACGGCACGTGCGCCCAGCGCCAGTTGTCGATAAAGAGCTTGGCGGCCACGTAGGTTTCCGTGATCGAGGCAGGCGCCACGTCGGGCTCGGAGCGGTAGGCCAGGGCCGACTCTCCGCTGAACGCCCCGGCGCCATATTGGCCGCGGACGGTTCGGGTCAGCACGTCCTCGGGAGAGATAGGCTGGATGGCGCGCAGAATCTTCGCCTGCTCGTCGCGCACCGCGTCGGCGGCGAAGGAGATCGGCGGCTCCATCGCGGTCAGGTTGATCAACTGAAAGATGTGATTCGGCACCATGTCACGCAATGTGCCCGACTGTTCGAAATACCCGCCGCGCGATTCGACACCCACCGACTCGGCCACGGTGATCTGCACATGGTCGATGTATTGGCGGTTCCAGACCGGTTCAAAGATACCGTTCGAGAACCGGAAGACCAAGATGTTCTGAACCGTCTCTTTACCCAGATAGTGGTCAATGCGATAGATCTGGTTTTCGTCGAGTACGTTGCGGATGTCGTGGTTGAGCTTCTGTGCCGAGTGAAGGTCGTGTCCGAACGGCTTCTCGACTATGACACGCCGCCACTGTTTGTTCTCCTGCTCGACGAGGCCGGCGGCGCCCAACTGTTCGACTACCGGCGCGAAGAACCTCGGCGCCGTCGCCAGGTAGTAGAAGTAGTTGCCTTTGGTGCCGTGGTCCTGATCGACCTGGGCGAGCAGAGGTTGAAGCTTGGAATACGTTTCCGGCTGCTGCATGTCGCCGGCAAGATAGTAGATCCGCTTGACGAACTCATCCCATAGATTCGGCTCGACCGTATGGGTCGCGAAGCTCTTGATGTCTTCGGTGAGCTTCTCACGAAAGGCGTCGTGACTCATGTCGCGGCGCGAGATGCCGACGACGGCGAATTCCTTGGAGAGCAGCTTTTCCCGCTCCAGGTTGTACAAAGCCGGGATGAGCTTGCGTTTGGTGAGATCACCCGAGGCACCGAAGATCACCATCACCGACGGGTCGGCGGTCTGCCCGGCTGTGGGTTGCGGCGTCTCGGTTGACGGTTCCATGTTAGTTTGATCTCCTTGATGATGCCTTGGCGATAGTCAGTTGGAACCCGGAACGCCCGTGGCGGATACCGCGCGTTCGACCTGCGTACGCGGGTTCGGACCGCTCCCTGACGGTCACGGCTCGGTTTTCTTAGATGAGCGCCTCGTCAACGGCTGCTTCGAGCTTCGTCAACCCGGCCGCGACATCTGGGCCCAAGTGGATGCGCAAGGCGCGGCGGCCGCGCTCGGCCAGTACCTGGAAGTCGCCCCTGGCTTGCGCCGCCTTGACAGTGCCGAAAGTGTAGGTTTGGCCTGGCACGGCTAGATCGTCCCCGTCTTGGCACGTGATCTGCAGGAAGATGCCACTGTTGGGCCCTCCCTTATAGGCCTGACCGGTGGAGTGCAAGAAGCGCGGCCCGAAGCCCAGACACGTCGCAACCCGTTTGGCGTCGCGAACCTTGTGGCGGATCCTTTGCAGTTGCTCCTCGTGTGCCTCGTTCATTTCAACATAAGCCAATAGGGCGAAGTAGTCGCCCTCACCAATCCGAGTTAGGTGAGCCCGCAAGTACTCGGCCAATGACACGTTTCCCGAGAGATCGTCGGCGTTCTTCGAGTCGGTGTAGAGGCGAAACTCGCCTTCCTCGAGGATCGGTGTTTCTTCGGGCAACGAGCCCTTCTGCTCGTATTCGTCGGTCAGTGCGCGAGTCGCGATCTTGCTGGCTTCGACGTCGGGCTGATCGAACGGATTAATGCCCAGGATCGAGCCCACGACGGCGGTGGCAATCTCCCAGCGGAAGAACTCTTGGCCGAGATCGCTGGGCTCGGCGACGACCAAACGCACGACGGGGTGGCCGGCTTTCTCAAGGGCCTCGACCGCTGCATCCTGCGCGGGGTCCGGGGCGCTCTCGAGCCGCAGGTAGACGAACACTCGATCGTCGCCGTAGACCTCGGGGGAGCCTAGGTCTTCGCGGTCCACCGGGATCAGTCCCTTACCCTGCTTCCCGGTCGACTCGGCCACAAGCTGCTCGAGCCAGGCGCCCAGGTCGTGAATGCCGGGCGAGGCGACGAGCGTGAGCTTGTCCCGGCCCCTATTGGCGAGCACTCCCAGCACGACGCCGAGGATGACACCGGGGTTATCCTCGGTCGGCAGGCAGGCCGAACAGGCGACAGCCATCTCGTCGGCGCGGTCGAGGAAGGCGGGCACGTCGATCCCCATGGCGGCGGCGGGCACCATGCCGAAGTTCGAGAGAGCCGAGTAGCGTCCCCCAATGGCGGGGACGCCGTGAAAGATGTGGCGGAAGCCGTCTTGCTTCGCGACCTGCTCGAGCTTGGAGCCCGGGTCGGTCACGGCGATAAACCGCGAGCCGGCCTGATCCGCGCCCACCACTTCCGTGACGCGCTCGAAGAAGTACTGCTTGAAGATGTTGGGCTCGAGCGTCGAGCCGGATTTGCTCGAGACGATGAACAGCGTCTTCGCCAAGTCGACCTTGGCTTCCACCGCTTGGACCTGCGCCGGGTCGGTCGAGTCGAGCACGTGCAGTTGCGGGAAGCCGTCGAGTTGCCCGAAGGTCACCGCGAAGACTTCGGGACAGAGGCTCGAGCCGCCCATCCCGAGAAGCAGCACATGAGTGAAGCCTTCTCGTTTCACTTCTTCCGCGAGTTCGGTGAAGCGTTGGGTGTGCGCCAGTTGATCTTCGGTGATGCCCAGCCAGCCGAGCCACTTGCTCTCATCGGTGCGCGACCAGAGCGTGGCGTCGCGCGCCCACAGACGCCGTACCTTGCCGTTGACGCGCCAGTCATCGAGCATCGAGGCGACTTCGGTGTCAAGGTCGGCGCCCAGCGAGTAGGCCGGGCGGCTAACTCTGATGCCGGTCGCGAGGCGGCAGCGGCTGTCGACCGCGTTCAAGAGCTTGTCGAACGCCTCGGAAAAAAGAGCCACCCCCTTGGTGACCAACTCGTCGGTGACTTCGTCGAGCGAGATGCCGAGACCCTCGAGCGAGGCTAGGGTGGCGTGCGCGCCGTCTGGGTCGACCTCGAGAGTGGAGCCCGGCGTGCCGTGGTCGCGGAAAGCGTCGAGCGTCGTGGGCGGCACGGTGTTGACCGTATCGGCGCCGATCAACTCATCAATGTAGAGAACGTCCTTGTAAGCGGGATTCTTGGTTCCGGTGCTGGCCCACAACAGCCGCTGCGTTTGCGCGCCGTTCGCGGCCAGGGCGCGCCAGCCGTCCTCTCCAAAGATGTCGTGGTAGCGCTGGTACGCCACCTTGGCGTTGGCGATGGCGACCTTGCCCATGAGGCCGTCGGCTTCATCGCTTCGCAAGGCCTCAAGCTTTCCATCGACGACCGCGTCGATGCGGCTGACGAAGAAGCTCGCGACGCTTGCCACGTGGCTGACATCACCCCCGGCGGTGGACCGTTTCTTGAGTCCGGCAATGTAGGCGCTCGCGACCTTTTCGTACACGTCGCAGGAAAACAGCAAGGTGACGTTGATGTTGATGCCCTCGCTGATCAACTGCTCGATGGCCGGCAATCCCGCGGGCGTGCCCGGCACCTTGATCATCACGTTCGGGCGCGACACGACCTGCCAGAGACGGCGAGCTTCGGCAATCGTCCCCTCGGTATCGTTCGCCAGGAAGGGTGAGACCTCGAGACTGACGTAGCCGTCGCGGCGGGTGGTTTCCTCGTAGACGGGACGCAGCACTTCGGCGGCGTCCTGGATGTCGCGGATCGCCAAGCTCTCGTAGACCTGCATCACGGTAAGGTCTTCTTGCTGACGCAACTCATCCAGCGCCTCGGCATAGTCGTTACTTCCCGTGATGGCTTTCTCGAAGATCGCGGGATTCGAGGTGACGCCTTTGAGGTTGTCCTCGTCGATCAGACGCTTTAGCTCTCCCGAGGTGATTAAGCTGCGGCGGATGTAGTCGAACCAGATCGACTGCCCGTGCTTGCTCAACTCCACCAGGGGATTGATGACGTTCGTTTCGGTTACGGGACTCATGGGATTTGCTCCGTTTTGGATTGATTCCAGTCGCCTGTTCGTTTGCCCACCGGCTTTGCGTCACGAAGCAGAGCGGAAGCCGGCGGCACAGCCTAGTGTAGGGCACCATAAATACTGTAACTTATATTGGCTTCCCATCGTCTCTATTAACAGGAGGCATGGGATGCGAAGAGCACAACCAGTAACTTTGAACACAGCGCAATGCAAGCAGTTGGACCGCTACGCGCGCGGCCGCCAAGTCGCCGTTCGTCTCGCCCTGCGAGCCAGGATTGTCCTGCTGGCCGCCCACGGTCTCGAGAATAAGCAGATCGCCGCACAGCTCGGTGTCTCGCGGCAGTTGGTGGCCCGCTGGCGCACGCGCTTTCTCGAAAGCGGCATCGCCGGCATTGCAAAAGACGCCCCACGGCCCGGTCGTACACCTGCCGTCTCGAAGCAGAAAGTACAGCAGATCATCCACAAGACCACCCGCGAGAAACCGTCCAACGCCACCCACTGGAGCCGCCGCACCATGGCCGCCGCGGCCGGCGTCAGCGCTTCCACCGTGGGACGGATTTGGCGCGCCCATGGCCTCAAGCCCCACCGCGTCAAGACCTTCAAGCTCAGCAATGACCCGCGTTTCGCCGAGAAACTCGACGACATCGTCGGACTCTATCTCAATCCGCCTGAGCATGCTCTGGTTCTCTCGCTCGATGAGAAGTCCCAAATCCAAGCCCTCGATCGCACCCAACCCGGCCTGCCGCTCAAAAAGGGACGCGGCCAAACGATGACCCACGATTACAAGCGCAACGGCACGACCACCCTGTTTGCGGCGCTCAACACTCTTGACGGCAGCGTGATCGCCGAGTGCATGCCCCGACACAGCCACCAGGAATGGTTGCGCTTCCTGCGCTTAATTGACCGCCGCACTCCCAAGGACAAACAGCTTCATCTCATCGTGGACAACTATGCCACCCACAAGCATGCCGCTGTGAAGCGTTGGCTCGATCGTCACCCGCGCTTCCACATTCATTTCACCCCGACCTCGGCGTCGTGGCTGAACATGGTCGAGCGATTCTTTCGCGATCTCACCGTCAAGCGCCTGCGCCGCGGCGTGTTTCGCAGCGTGGACGAGCTCGTCGCCGCCATTGACGACTACATCGCCCAGCACAACGAGAATCCCACGCCCTTCATCTGGACAGCGACCGCCTCCGACATCCTCGAGAAAGTCAAGCGCGGACGTGCCGCCCTGCATAAGGTGCAATCTGCTTGACGCACTACACTAGGAGATAAGTCCGCCTAGGAGATAAGTCTATTGTCGTAGACTGGCGTTGCGATTTGGTGCCTAAAAAGTGGCTTATTTGTGCCCAGCCTTCCGGCTGATCCATCCATCGCCGCGTCAAATAGTCGCTCATCGTGAACCCCAGCAAGATCACCAGCCAAAGCAGCCCGTCAGCCCGCCGATCGTGAACAGCCCGATGAATCCCATGGCGTACATCATCGGCGTCGAGTAGGAGATCGAGCCGCAGTAGGAGTGTCGCCGTCCAATTGGACACCTTGATGGCCGAGCCGAGGCCTGCTCCGGGAATAGGCCTCCCGACGTGTACGCGGAGCGCTGTCTCCGCCCACCTGCTGCCAAATGTCTCAGCGTCACCCACATCGCGTAGCCCAGAAAGGCCACCAGAAAGTGAGCCTTCGCCCGCCTATCCAGTTGGTGGAAGATCGGCCGGATCGACAGTTCGCTCTTCAGCGCCCGAAACGTGGCTTCGGCCTCGGTCAGTTGGATGTAGCTCGTCCAGAGCTGTTCCGGATCCGTGTCGGGCCGGTCCGTTAGGCCGCAGCGGGAAACTGGTCAAGGTTCTTGCGATCTTGGATGGTCGGGCGCCCCTAGAAACGTCGCGGTGCGCAGATGCCGGTTCTTGCGCTACTTCAGTTTTCCGCCACGGCTCCGTTACCTCGCCCGTGGGGAGAGGGCCCACCAGAGGCCCGCAAGCCCCCCGGCGAGCAGGCAGACGTCGAGCCACATCCCGTCCAGGCCGGCGGTCTGCAGGGCCGGTTGCAGGGACTGACTGAGCAGGTAGAAGAAGAGGCCGCTGCCGGCCGCGGCACCGGCAAAGATGCCGTGCGCCCATGCTGCCGAGTCGGCGTTGGCCGGCCCGGCTGTGATCGACCCGTTCGCTGTCCCGATCTCTGGCATCTCGTTGAGCTAGCGTCGGCCGTTCTAGGCCAGGGGGATCCTTCGCACTGGGATTACGATGTTCCGTACCGCTCGCGGGGCTTGCGTCGGTGTTTGCTTGAAGCCCGGTTCGTCTAAGTCGAGCAACTCGCGCCCGACGATCCGCCGCTCGATCGCAAGACCAGCGTTCGGATCGTTGGTCGCGCGCCGGCACTCGTCGATGAGGGCCAGGGCGCGGACGCCTTGCTCCAGCCGCTCCTTAAGGTCCAGGGTTGCTTTGGCCGCCGAGGGCTCCGCGGCGGTCGTCTCCGGGAACGTCTCTGGCGATGTCTCCGGTCGACTCATTGCGTCTATGTTCTCACGGTTATGGTGATTCTTGAAATGGTGCGTCGGTACCGAATTTCGTCGGCGTGAGTCCTACCCAAGTCAAACGAAAGTACCGGTGAAAGGGACCCGTGGTTCCCGTTCTGGCACGTTGGGGCAAGCCGGTTATAATGGGCCGATCCCAAGGGGGATGACGTGGGAACGAGGGGAGGTCGTCGCAGAATGGCAAACGGACACATCGCGCTCTTGACTCTGGCAGTGGTCTCGGCGGCAGTACTCCTCGGCATCGGAAGCCGGGATGCGGAGGCATCCGTCATGAAGGTACGTGTGGCCGCGGTTTCGTTTGTACCCACAAAGTTCGATCTTCATGGCAATGCCGACCGCCTGGAGCACGCCTTTCGTCAAGCCAAGCTGGGTGGAGCCAAGATTGCCGTCGCTCCGGAGGGTGCCTTGGACGGCTACGTGGTCAACGAAATCATCGCGGGCGAGTTTCCCCCGGAAAAGATGAGGGAGGTGGCGATCCCGCTGGACCATCCCATCATCCAACGCTTCCAACGGCTAGCCACTGAGCTGGAGATGTCTCTCGTCTTCGGTCTGGCCGAGCGGATTGACGATGAGGTGTATAACTGCGCCATTTTCATCGACCATGAGGGGGTCATTCGCGGCAAGTATCACAAGATGCAGTTTGCTGAAGGCTACGACTCGACCTGGTGGTATAACCGCCTCGGAAGCGGCAGTCGTGCTTTCGATACGCCGTTTGGCCGGGCGGGCATCCTGATCTGCAATGACCGCTGGAATCCCAGTCTGGCTCGTATCCCTGTGCTGGACGGAGCCCGGTTTCTGCTGATTCCGGCCATGGGATCGCGCAGTGAGAAGCAGGACGAAGCCGTGTTGAGTCGCGGGAAGGAAAATGGCGTCCCCATCGTCGAGGCCAACGTCGGGGTGACGCTGATCGTCGACGGCGGCACGATCGTTGCCGTTGATCGTCAAGAGGAAGGCATCACGTTCGCCGACATTACGATTCCTCCTCCGGTGGCTTCCCAAGACCAGGACCGGGATCGAGCAGAGAAGGAGTTTCTCCAGTGGCGCGAGCAGGAGATGAAGGTCCGCCTCAAGAAGACGCTCGAGAAGCTGCGAAAAGAGCCGGCGGCAAAAACCGACTCGTGACCCCTCTCGCCGACGCAGCCTGCGCAAGAAGTAGTACCGAGTCCCGACTTCCCCCTTCAGGATCATCTTGCCTTGGACGACTCTGACGTGTGCAGCGTCAGACCCGAGCCGATACAATACCTTCGTCTCGTCCGACACTGGGAGTACGGCATGCCGGAACGCGCGAATCTACCGAGTACCCTCAAGCAAGACTTCGACCGCGATGGCTTCGTGAGTATTCCCGGCTTCTTTAGCGCGGGAGAACTGGCCAAGGTTGAGCAGCGGCTCAAGCGCTACGTCGACGAAGTCGTTCCGAGCCTTCCGCAAAACGATGCGTACTACGAGGTCAAGGGACAACCCGGGACCCTCAAGCAGATGCATCGCATGATGCAGAACGATTCGTGGTTTGAAGACCTGTTCGTGTCGGTCCGCTTCATGGAGGTGGCCGAGCTGTTACTAAACGGCGCGGTGGCTCCGAGAAACGTGGAGTACTTCGCCAAGCCACCGCTAGTGGGTACGCCGACGCCACCTCACCAGGACGGTTACTACTTCATGATCGAGCCCAACGAGGCGCTGACCATGTGGCTGGCGCTCGATGAGATCACCGAGCGGAACGGCTGCATTCGTTACGTACGAGGCTCACACCGCAAGGGCATGCGGCCTCACGCCAAGTCGAACGTGCTGGGGTTCTCGCAGGGAGTCACCGATTACGGCGCCAAGGATGAAGCCGCGGAAGTGCCGATGCTGTCGCAGCCCGGCGATCTGTACATTCATCACAGCATGACCATCCACCGTGCCGACGGGAACACAACCGAGCATCCTCGGCGCGCACTGGCCCTTGTTTGCTACTCGGCCCACGCGCGGGTGAACGAGGAAGCGTCGGCGGCGTACCAGCGGGACCTGACCGAAGAGTTGGCCCAGGCCGGGAAGATCTAGGCCGTCACGAAGGAATGAACGTATGGGCGAAGAATTGAGCAGAAGAGGTTTTCTTGGTTCGGCCGGCGTTGCGGCGGTGGCCTCGGCGCAGTCTTCGAAGCCCACGGCGGCGAACGACCGTATCACCGTCGGAATGATCGGCGTTGGGTCGCGTGGCCAGGAGCTTCTCGAAGCCATCAAGAAGGTCGATGGGACCGAGATTGTCGCTGTCTGTGACGCCTACAAAGGACGCCTCGATCGCGCCGTCAGCCGCACGGCGGGCCGCGCCAAGAGGTACCGCGACCACCATGACATTCTTGCGGACTCCCGAATCGATGCCGTTGTCGTGGCGTCTCCGGACCACTGGCACAAGCAGCAGGTGCTCGAGTGCCTCGACGCGGGCAAGGACGTCTACTGCGAAAAGCCGCTGACCTATGCCGTCGATGAAGGCCACGAGATCGCGGCCACGGTGAAGAGAAGCGGCAGGCTGCTGCAGGTCGGAGCCCAGGGCATCAGCGCGCGAGTCCAGCAGAAGGCGCGGGAGCTGGTGCAGTCGGGGAAGCTCGGCGACGTGACCATGATTCGGGCTGGCTACAACCGGAACACGGCAGGGGGCGCGTGGTTGTATCCGTTTCCTCCCGACGCCTCTCCTAAGACGGTGGATTGGGATATGTTCGTGGGCGACGGGACCAAGCGCCCGTTTGACTTGGCACGTTTTTTCCGCTGGCGTTGCTATCGCGAGTACTCGGGCGGCATCGCGACCGATCTGTTCGTTCATCTGACCACCACGATTCACTACGTCATGGCGTCCAAGATGCCGAAGAGCGTCGTGGCGCGGGGCTCGCTCTACCGTTGGGGCGAGAGCCGAGACGTGCCCGATACGCTCAACGCCATCCTCGAATACCCGGAGGGCTTCACCGCCAATCTCAGCTCGACCTTCAATAATCAAAACAACGCCGAAGGGTCGTTCGAATTCCTCGGCACGGAAGGGAGCCTGCTGCTTGGCTGGACGCGGATGACGTTCGTCCCCGAGCGCAACTTCGAGAACAACCGCTGGATCATCCAGGCGTGGCCGGAAGGGCTGGAGCGGGAGCACTACGAGAGGCCCGAGGTAAAGCGCGAAGAAAAGGCGCGGCTGGCGGCTCGGGGTACCGAACGAGCCGTCGAGATGTTCAAGGAGCCTGGAGCGAGCCCGACGGTGAAGCATTTCATGAGCTTCTTCGAGTCCGTGCGATCACGGAAGGCGACTGTTGAAGACGTCTGGGCGGGTCATCGAGCGGCGGCTTGCGCCCACTTGGTGAATCATTCGGCGGAGACGGGACGGGTGGTTGAGTGGGACTTCAAGGCCGACGCTCCACTGCGCGCCTGACTGTTCAGAAAAGGAAACCGTAAATGCCCGAACGCGTTTTGATCGAGGAGATGACGTGGCCGCAAATCAAGGCGGCTCTCGATAGTGGCACCGAGACTGCGATCATCCCGACCGCCTCGGTTGAGCAACACGGGCCGCACCTGCCTCTGCTGACGGACACCATCATCGGTGGACGCGTCGCGGAGATGATCGCGCGCAAGCTCGGCAAGACGCTCGTGGCGCCGGTGATCCGTCCGGGTCTTTCGTCTCACCACATGCACTTCGCCGGTTCGTTTACGGCCTCGCCCGAGACCTTCCGCGCCGTCATCGAGGAGCACTGCGTCTCGCTCGCGACGCATGGGTTCAAGTCGATCATCATCACGTCGGGCCACGGGGGCAACTTCACCTACATCGATGGCATTGGTCCGTATCTGCAAGACTCCCTTCACAGGAAGGGCCATCCGGTGCGCATCATCCCGCACGTGAATCTTCTGCACTACTCGCGAATCCAGCAGAACTTTCTTGGTGAGAACTACGGCGTGCCGTTGGAGGAGGCGGGGTTCCACGCGGATGTGATTGAGACGGCCTGCATGCTGGTGATCCGTCCTGACCTTGTGGACATGTCGAAGGCCGAACCCGGCTACATCGGCGACAATAAGCCGTTGCTCGATCGCATCTTCGTCGAGGGCATGCACTCGGTGACTGCCAACGGCATTGTCGGTGACCCGCGCCGCGCCACGCGCGAGATGGGCGAGGCGCTGCTCGATCACCTGACCGACGTGCTGAGCGGAGAGCTGCGCGAGCGCCTGGGTTGGTAGCCGCCAAAAACCGAGCCGTGACCGTAAGGGAGCGGTCCGGCACGACCCGCCGCACTTCTCTCGGAAGCTCTTGGAGCCGACCGTCCCACCTGGCGTCGCCTCCGAATGTCCGCCAATGCCCTTCCGCTTACCCAAAGTCGTGGCGCACGCCCACGGCATGCCGTGCCCTCCTGCTCGGCCCGGCCGCAACATGTCGTTCTGTCTAACGGGCGTGACAAAACTGGCGTTGACCGCTGGCTGCTTGTCCGGGATTGACTCAACCCCAAACGAAGCCACGTGCCGTGGCACCCACCTGAGACGTTCGTTCCACGGTCTCGGCTTGTACGGCATTCGAGTCACTCATTTGTCAGAGCTTTATTTCCCTTGTTCTCCATCACTTGCCTCTGCGAACGGGCCGAACTCCTCATTCTGCCTGCTACTCTGGGATCGGAGGGTAAGAGGGCCAAGCCGAGCTTGGGACCGTGCCATATCGTTCCACCGGCAGGGAGGTGGGGTGGCTGGGCGTCGCAGAAGAGCACCGCAGGGACCTCGGAAACGCCCTTGGAGGAGAGCGTGAACTCCCCTTCTTTTGACCTTCTCCTCGGCAGGTGAAAAAGAATGCGGACTAGAAGCATCATCCTATTTGCCCTCGGGCTGATCCTAGCCAGCGCGCTCGTTTCGTTCGGCCCGGTTTCGGCCGATGAAGCTGCGATTGACATCGGGTCCCGCCGTCAACTGTTTGTTGACGATCACCTCATCGAGAAGATGACGGGCGTGCGGCAAATACTGCATCACCCCGTCAAGCGCGACGTCGCGATCAAGCCCGAGCATCCGTGG
The DNA here is from genome assembly GCA_965261065.1 of Bryobacterales bacterium. GTDB lineage: Bacteria > Acidobacteriota > Terriglobia > Bryobacterales > UBA6623 > JAKZVK01. The sequence continues at coordinate 4,100,049 of OZ253444.1, forward strand.
GAGAAGCACGGCGCGTCGTACATGGTCACGTTCAAGGACGGCGGCCGATTCCGCGCATGGTATCGCGTGGACGCAGCCGGTTGGGATGGGGCGCCTCGGAATACGATGACCGCTTATGCCGAAAGCGATGACGGCATTCACTGGCGTAAGCCAAAGCTGGGCATCATCGAGTTCAACGGATCGAAGGCCAACAATCTTGTCTGGGATGGGGACGCCGTTAACCTCTCCCCATTTCGTGACGACAACCCCAAGGCAAAACCGAGCGAACGTTACAAGGCCGTGGGGCGCGACAGGGATCTGTACGCGCTTGTCTCGCCCGATGGTTTGCATTGGAAGCTCGCGAGCGATAAGCCGATCTTCACCGACCGCCCGTTCGATTCGCACAACATCGCGTTCTGGGACCCGGTTGATCGGCAGTACGTCGCCTACACGCGCGGCGTGCGCAAGGGCGGTTCGCTCGGCCAGGGCATGCAGGATCGGTTCAAGGGCGGAGTTCGCTGGGTTCGGCGGGCGACCTCGAAGGACTTCCGCCACTGGTCAGAGCTCGAGTTGATCGAGACCGGCGACGCGCCGATGGAGGAGTTCTACACCAACGCCACGATCCGCTACGAGCGCGCACCGGATTACTTCCTCATGTTCCCCTCGCGGTTTGCCTCGGCCCGCGAGCCCAAACCCGGCTGGAAGCATGGCAAGGGCGTGAACGACATCGCGCTGCTGTCGAGCCGCGACGGGCTGCGATTCGACCGTACGTTCATGGAAGCGTTCATCCGCCCCGGACTCGACCAGGGCAACTGGCACGAGCGGTCGCTCTACATGGAGCGCGGCATTCTGCAGACGTCGCCGACGGAGATGTCGTTGTATTGCATGCAGAACTGGCGCCTACCGAACGTTCACATTCGCCGCTACACCTTGCGCCCGGACGGCTTTGTGTCGGTCCACGGCCCGTACGAGGGAGGGGAACTCATCACGCGCCCGTTGAAGTTCTCCGGCCGGCAGTTGCGCATCAACTTTTCGACCTCGGCGGTCGGCTCGCTGCGGTTGGAATTGCGAGACGCGGCGGGCAAGGCGCTGCCGGGGTTTGAACTCGAAAGTTTCGCCGAACTCTACGGCGACAAGATTGACGCGGCGGTTGCGTGGAAAGACGGATCGGATGTTTCGTCACTGGCCGGCAAACCGGTGCGGCTTCGGTTTGTGTTGAAGGATGCTGACTTGTTTGCGATCCGGTTCGGTGATTGATCTTCGCGTGGCCCACGGTCGTACATCCGACAATGTGGGGGTACGGCATGCCGTGCCCACCGCGCCGCCAGAGACAACAGGAACGCGGGCACAGCATGCTGTGCCCCTACATTTCGGTTCGCCGATTCCGTTGCGATTTCCGGCGCGCGGCCTCCGCTGCGCTACGCTGAGCTTCTGTGGGTTTGCCCGACACCATTCTCGTGGTTGACGATGAGGTGCCGTCGCGGTACGCGCTGAGTCGCGTCTTCCAGTCGAGTTTTCGCGTGGTCGAGGCCGAGTCGGTCGCGCAGGCTCGGGAGCGGCTGCAATCGGACCGGCCGCGCATCGTGCTGCTCGATTACAACATGCCCGGCGAGGATGGGCTCGTCCTGCTCGGCGAGATGAAGGACGACGCTGATGCGCCGGCGGTGATCATGGTGACGGCCCATGGCTCCGAACGCCTGGCGGTGGAGGCGATGAAACTCGGGGCCTACGACTACCTGGCCAAGCCCTACGAGTTGGATGAGCTGCGGCTCGTCGTCAAGCGCGCTCTGGAGCGGCAAGACCTGCGACGCGAGGTCCATGGGTTGCGCGATCAACTTGCTGCCGAGGGACAGTTTGGCCCGATGGTCGGTTCGTCGCCCCTGATGCGCGAGCTGTTCCAGACAACCGAACGGGCCGCGCAGAGCGACTTGCCGATCCTGCTGCTAGGCGAGAGCGGGACGGGCAAGGACGTACTGGCCCAACAAATTCACGCCCGCAGCCCGCGCGCGGCCAAGCCGTTCGTGGCGCTCAACTGCGCCGCGCTACCCGAGACCCTGGTCGAGAGTGAGCTGTTTGGATACCAAAAAGGCGCTTTTACAGGGGCAGTCAGCTCGCGAGCCGGCAAGTTCGAGCAGGCGCACGGCGGGACAGTCTTCCTCGACGAGATCGGCGACATGGATCCGGCGACGCAGGCGAAGATCCTGCGTACGGTCGAGTCGGGCGCGGTCGAGCGCCTGGGCGGCTCGAAGCCGGTTGAGGTGGACGTCCGCCTCGTGAGCGCCACCAACAAAGAGCTGCAGCAGGCGATCCGCGACGGCATGTTCCGCGAGGATCTGTACTTCCGACTGGCCGGCGTGACTCTGTTTGTGCCGCCGTTGCGCGACCGCAGGGAGGACATCCCGTTGCTTGTCGAGCGCTTCTGGGCCGACTTGCAGCACAAGTACGACCGGCCAGGGCCGGAGTTGTCGCGAGAGATTCTGCTGGAGATCGAGAAGGCCCACTGGCCGGGCAACGTACGTCAGTTGAGAAGCGCCATCGAGAGGCTGTTTGTCCTGGCGCGCGATGAAAAGGTGCGCGCGGAAGATGTCGCCGCGGCGATCAGACCTGAGGCGGCTTCAGGGGCTGTGCCGACTGCCGCATCCCCGTCGGCGGACGACTTTCGCGAGGCCCGCAAGCTGTTCGAGATCGAATTCGTGACTCGCAAGCTGCACGAGCACGGGGGGAACGTTACGCGAACGGCCGCGGCGATCGGCCTCGAGCGCCAAAGCCTTCAGGAGAAGATCAAGAAGCTGGGCATCAGCCGATCGTGACGGGGCAGGAATCTGCCTCGTCTCTTCCAATGTTTCTCACTAGCTGTCCGAGATGCCACTGCGTTTCAACAAAGTCCTGGCCACGACCGGCCGCCAGACGCTGGAGTTGGACCTAACGTTCGAGGACAGCGTCATCGTCGGGCTGACCGGGCCCAACGGGACAGGGAAGTCCGAATTGCTGCGATTAGTGGCCGGAGAGCTGCCACGCGATTCGGGGACGATTGACGGATTCGCGGGAGCCGGCCTGGCGAGCGCCAGCCTCGACTCCGCCGACCCAGCCGCGGTTCGCGCGTCGATCGACCATGTGATCGAGAGCGGCAGCGAAGTGCTCTTAATCGGGCCCTGCTTCGCCCTCACCGATCTTGACTACCAGGGACGGGTGCTGCGGAGGTTTGATCAGCTTCGCCGCAAGGGCTCGATCATCGTGTTGGCGTTGCAGGATCTAGCTTTACTGGAACGCTGCTGTGACGAAGTCGTCGTGCTCGATGAAGGTCGCGTCGAAGACCGAGGCGACCCGCGATTGGTGATCGAGGCGTATCGCGGCCGGCTGATCGAAAAGCAGCGGGAGGAGGCCGGCGCGGCGGAGGTTCGTCCGGCATCGCGGCACGGTGATGAGAGGGCGCGCGTGGAGATCATCGGGTCCGATGGCCGGCCCACGGGCCTCGTGCGCAGTGGCGAAGCCATCGAGGTACGCGTGCGACTGGTTTTTGAACAGGCGGTCGACGACCCTGTGGTGGGCGTGTTGATCCGCAGCCGCGTCGGAATCAACGTCTACGGAACCAATACGGAATTAGAGAAGGCGGACATCGGACCGTGCGCGTCGGGCGACGAAGTGGAGTTGCGGTTCCTGTTCCAGTGTGACCTGTGTGCCGAGCAATACACGCTGACGGTGGCCTCGCACGATCCCGACGGCACCGCGCACGACTGGTTGGAAGAAGCGATCGTATTCACGGTTACTGATTCCCGGTATACCGCCGGCGTCGCCAACCTTCATGCGCGGGTCGAGATCGTGCGGGGACCTGGGTATTAATTCACTGCATCCTCGCTGGCGCCCTAAAGTTTCCCGCTGGATTGCCGATACGTAAAGGCGACAACCGTTTGTTCTAACTCTTCTCCTTGATGGGTCGGGGCCGTTCGTCCTTGTGACGGGCGGCCCCGGTTTTCGTTGGCACCCGACGCGCGTCGGAGCGCGGCTCCGCGGCGCTGTCAATCTTCAACCCAGGCCCTTGCTGGCCGAAGAGAAGCAGTATGAGAGCGCTGGTTTGCCTCATGCTGGGCGTCACGTGTCCTCTTCTACTGGTGGCCCAAGCCCCGGAAGCGACCCCCGTGACAGAAAGCTCTGCAGCGGTTGAGGCGGAAGCGACCACGGAGGCTTCGCCGACGCCGCCATCCGACGGGAATCAGACACTTCCCAGTTGGCGGGGGATGGATCCCCCGGGCAAGCCCGATCCCTTTCGCATCTCGCGCCAGGGGCGCCCATGGCAGCGGGAAGCGAGGCAGCGTCTACGAGAACACCGAGAGCGGCACCGGACGGCGGCAGCGCCTCATCGTGCCGGAGTCACCGTGGTGCGCCGGAGGGCCCGAAGTGGCCTGATGATCCCCGAGAGGGCGCGTGCGCCCGTGGTTGCCGACGGCACCCCTCCTGATGCGGCAACACCTGCCGCACAGCCAGCCGCAAACTAGCGGCCGGCGTAAACAAGAACACGCTCCTACTGCTCCGCCTCAACGCGGGCGAGCCGCATGAGTGAATCCTCCGCGGCAGCGCGGATGCTCTCTTCGTTGCTCTCGGCGGCTTTCTCGAAATGCACACGCGCTAATAGGAAGTCGCCCTCGACGGCGTACTGATTGCCGAGATTGAGATGAGCTGTGTAGAGGCGCGGGTTCGCTTTCACCGCCTGGCGAAACTGTTCTTTGGCCTCGGTGGCGCGGTCCTGGCTCATGAGCAGAGTCCCCAAGTTGAAGAACGCCTCGCCGAATTTGAGGTCGGAGGCGGACGCTCGCCGATAGGACTTCTCGGCTGCGGAGAGCTTGCCTTGCGCAGTCAGCAGAGTGCCAAGCTCGTCGTGCGCTTCGGCGAGATTCGGTTGCAAGCGTAGAATCGACCCGAGCTGCGCCTCTGCTTCATCGAATCGCTCGGTGCCGGCCAACAGACGCGCATAGCCGAAGCGTGCCTCCAAGCCGGCTACGTCGAGTGCAATCGCTTGTTTGAGATGGTGTTCGGCCTGCGCAAAGTCGCGCTTCGCGATGAGCACGTTGGCCAGGTTCTAGTGCGCGTTGGCGTAATCGGGCTGGATGCGGATGGCTTCCCGGAACGAGGCCTCGGCGGCGTCGGCGTTTCTGAGCTGCACGAAGACCCCACCGAGATTGTTGTGCGCGCGGGGTGAGTCGGGCCGCAAGCGGAGCGCCGCCATCAACTCGCGTTGTGCTTCCGCGGGCTGTCCCGTGCGCATGTAGGCGAGACCCAGGTCGCCGTGCAGTTCAGCCGACCCCGGACGCCGTTCAACCGCTTTGCGCAGGACGACGATGGCTCGCTCGTACTCGCCGGCCTTGGCGAGCAGGCGTCCGAGGCTCTCGAGCGCGGGACGCAGATCGGGCTCTCGTTGGAGCGTTACCTGGTAGGCCTCGATCGCCTTGGCGAAGTCCCCAGTGCGGCCGTAGGCTTCGGCCAGCTCGTGGTGGTAGTGGCCGCCGACAGGCTCGTGCTTGCGGATGGCTTGGTCGAGTTGCTCGATACCTTTCTTCACATTGGAACCGGTCTTGACTTGGGCAACGGCGATGTCGAGTTCGCGGGGCGAGTCCGGGGGTAGGCTGGGCGGGTAGTAGAGAGCCACTTCACCGCGATACGGCTCTTCGTGTAGCTCGGCTTTCGGCGCGAGCAGGTTGCGCCGCGGTTTGCGGCGTTGGATGTAGTGGTCGGTCATCACCACGCGCACCGCGTCGTCGGGACGCCGCTGGGGCATGTGGCAGTCGAGACAGTCCGCCGCCTTCGTGTGCCGTCCGGTGGAGACCAGCCGGTCGAAGGCGTTGCCGTGGCAACTGTGGCAAGCCGCGATGGCCACGCGCGCCGCTTCGTCGCCATGCTTGACGTCGTGCGGGTTGTGGCAGGTGGTGCAGGTGAGCGCGCCGCCGCTCGCCTCGAAGCATGCGGACTTGCGAAGCCGGTAGGCGGCGTGGGCGATCTCGAACTTGTCGTCGTGGCCCACGTCCGGGGCGTGGTCGAAGTGCAACAGGAAATCGCCGAGGGGTTCCCCGGGACGGTAACTGAAAGCTCCGCGCGCGGGGAGGCGTAGCGCGTGCGGCAGCGACTGGACGGTCGATTCGAGGTGGCATTGCATGCAGACTTCGAGCTGCCGTTCGGGACTCAGCCGCGCCGGGTTGACGATCGTCTCGCGCACGCGCTCAATGGGAGGATCGTTCGACTCAAAGACCGCGACGTGCTCGCGGCCGGGGCCGTGGCAGCGCTGGCAGTCGATACCCTCGGGCATGTCGACGGGGTAAGAAAGGTCCGCGCCCTCGCGCTGATCCTGTTGCTCCAGGGCAGGGTAGCCGTTGTGGCAGAAGATACAGTCGGCGTTGGCTTCGCGGCGGAAGCCCTGATGGTCAGGGCGGTCGTAGCCCGGACTCATGGCCCAATAGCCTCCATTTTCGGCGTATCAGGCGATGGGCAGTTGCGCCAGGCCGCCGTTCCGCGTGCGCCAAAGATAGCTGCGAGAGTGGTTACCCGAGCCGATCACGTAGTCGATCTGCTTCTCTTCGATGTTGGTTTCTTTGCCGTCGTAGCCGACTTGGTGGCGGCGCACGAAGTAGTCACCGTTGCGCTCGGCCATCTGGTAGTGGCGGCCGGAGGCTTTGTGGTAGTAAGCGTTCTTCTCGCTGAAGTCTTCGACCATCTTGTCGGCTGTAGGGCGGTAGAAAGATCGGCCCATGCCGTTGAGGCGGTAGGTTTCCCAGATCTCTTGGTGGCAGCCGTTGCAGGTCACGGGATCGACGTAGCCCGCATCTTGGCCCGAGATGTAGACGGGCTTTGGTGATGGATCGGCGAGGCCGTGGGGTTGAGAGTATCGCGAAATCGCCCAATACAGACCTCCGGCAAGGACAACGGCAGCCGCCACAATCATTCGCGTGAGCTTCAGGCGCTCGGGGGGCGATTCGCTCTGGGCGTGTGATCTGGTGCCGGACGGCAGAGGGTTTTCCCTGGAGCGGCGCTTGCGGGCGGATCGGTTCTGCTTACCCTTCACTTACCCGTCAGCGTAGTCGGCGCGGGCAGCGTTCGGCAAGTTGAAGCTGTTGAACGTCGATACTGCGAACCGTTTAGGAGGCCGGTGCTACAATTCGGTACTCCCGTGACCCGGCTTGACTCGGCGCTTCTTGCTGCCGCCGGCCACCTCATCTCATCACCATGAAACTCCGCTGGTGGATCTGCACACTACTGTTCCTGGCGACGCTCATCAACTATCTCGACCGCCAGGCTTTCGCGGTAGCGACGCCGGCCATTGTGGAAGAGTTCGGCCTCAACAACGACGATGTCGCCAACATCAACATCGCCTTCACGTCGGCCTACATGGTCGGGCAGCTCGTCACCGGGCGCGTGATGGATGTGCTCGGCACAAGGGTGGGCTTCGTTCTCATCATGGTGTTCTGGTCGGTGTCGGGCATTCTATGTTCGACGGCGCGAGGCATTTTCAGCCTGGGGTTCTTCCGGTTCTGCCTAGGCTTGGGCGAGGCAGGGAATTGGCCCGCGTCGGTGAAGGCCGTTTCGGAATGGTTTCCCGCGCGGCAACGTGGCCTGGGCGTAGCTTACTTTTCGGGCGGCGGCTCAGGCGTGGGCGCCATGATCGCGCCTCTGCTGATCGCGCAGTTGATTCTGTGGTCCGACTGGCGGTGGGCATTCATCATCATCGGCCTGACGGGCTTCGCCTGGCTGCCCCTGTGGCTGTGGTTTTACCGTAGCCCGGGCGAGCATTGGCTTATTTCGAAGCAAGAGCTTCAAGAGCTGGAGCAAGACCGCGCCTCCCAAGGCGACAGCGCCTCCCAAAGGGACGGCTCCGGCGCGAAACCACAAGGCATGTTCGCCGGATGGGCCGCGGCATTGCGTTACCGGCAGGTTTGGGGCGTGGCGCTGGTGCGCTTCTTCTCTGACTCAATCTTGTGGTTCTACCTGGCGTGGCTCCCGAAATACTTCGTCGATGAACGCGGCTACAGCATGGAAGACATTCGCGACCGCCTGTGGATGGTCTTCCTTCCGGCGATCTTCGCCAGCTTTCTCGGCGGTGGCATCTCGGGCCATCTCATCAACCGTGGCTGGAGCGTCAATCGAGCCCGCAAGACGGTGATGCTGGTGGCCGGGCTGGCAATGGTGTCAAGCGTCGGCGTGGGCCTTGCCGAGTCGGACATCACCGCCCTGGTTCTTTCAAGCATCGCGCTGCTCTCGTTCTACGCCTATTCGACCAATACTCTGACCCTTCCCGCCGATTTGGTCGCGCCGCGATTGGTTGCTTCGGTGTCGGGCTTTTCGGGCATGGGAGCCGGGCTGGGTAGCGTTCTTTTCACCAAGCTCGTCGGCTATATTGCGGATACCTACTCGTTCACGCCTGTCTTTGTGATGGTAGGGGTTTTGCCGCTGCTTTCGCTGGCAATGCTGTTCATGGTGACCGGTCCCATCAAAAGGATCGTGACGCAGTAGGGGCGAGCCCCCCATTGACCGCCGTGCGCCTCACGTTACAAGCCCTGGTGTTCACGTCGCTGTTGCTTCCGGCGGCGAGGCTGGCTGCTGAAGACCCTCCGGAGCTTGAGATCCGCGTCATCTACGACAACACCTCCGCCCGAGAGGATGTGGAGGCCGACTGGGGTTTCGCCTCGGTCGTGACGTTTCGTGGCCGCCGCGCGCTGTTCGATTCAGGAACGAAACCGGACCTCTTCTTGAGGAATCTCAAGATCATGGGCGTTGAGCCGGGCTCGATCGAAACCGCGATGATTTCGCATCAGCACCCCGACCATCGCAACGGCATCTACCGGCTGTACCCGTTGAATCGGAACATACGAGTGCACTTCCTCGATGTGTTCTACGAGAAAGCCTACCAGGAAGCGCTCGTCGTGGAGATGGAGCCCGAGCGCGAGACGAGCCCGTTCGAGTTGATCCCGGGCGCCTATTCGACCGGCATGATCCCCGGGGACCCGCCGGAGCAGTCGCTGGCGATCGAGACCTCGAAGGGCCTCGTGCTGCTGGTGGGTTGCAGCCATCCGGGTATTGCCAACATCGTGAGAGAGACGCAAAAGCAGCGCGGCGTGGACTCGATTCGCCTGTTGGTCGGCGGGCTGCACATGTTTCGGCAGTCGGCGCAGGAGATTGGCCCGCAGATCAGGCAGCTCCAGAAGCTGAACGTCGAAAGCGTGATGCCCGCGCATTGCAGCGGCGACCTCGCGAAAGAGATGTTTCGCGAGGCGTACGGAGTGAACTTCGACACTTTGGGCGCGGGGAAGATTCTGAGGTTGAACTGATGTCGTCTCCCGCGCAGGCATCGCCTGAGCGATCGGCGACCGCGGGCGGACGGCTCTTCCGAAACACCGAACTGCTACTGATTGTCTACTTTTCCTACACGGCGTTGCTCTCGCAGTTCCTCGACATTGAGCCCCACATCGCGGCGCGCACGCTCGTTGTCAACCTGACGGTCGTCACCGGGTACTTCCTGCTGGCGCATTGGGACCGGGCCCGCACGGGCGGGGTTTCAACCATCCTCCGCGACTGGCTGCCGATTCCCACCATGATGTTGGCGTACCAGCAGATGGGTTGGTTCGCGCCAGCCGAGCACACGTACGAACTCGAGCAGGCGTGGGTCTACTGGGACCGCCTGTTGCTCAACGATTGGAGCCTGCGGGAGGCGACGGAGTTGCTGGGCCCGGTGTTGCCGGCGCTCGTCGAACTTTCTTACACGTTGGTCTACGGGGTCGGGCCGTTCGGCCTCGGCATCCTGTATCTGCGGGGGCAACGGCGGCAGGCGGATCGCTTTCTATTCGTCCTCGTGTTGGGCACGATCCTTTCCTACGCGCTGTTCCCGTACTTCCCGTCCGAGCCGCCGCGTAGGGTTTTTCCCGGCGAGTTGTTCCCGAACATCGACACGGCATTTCGCCAGTTGAATTGGTGGATCTTGGGCGGTGGCGGCATCTCGACCAGCGTTTTCCCTAGCGCGCACGTCTCCTCGGCGTTTGCCGGCGCCTTTGCGATGTGGATGGTGATGCCGAAGCCGCGCTGGATCTATCGCGGCATGTTTGTGCTGGCCTGCTTCGTTTTCTGGGCAACGATCTACGGCCGTTACCACTATGCGGTCGATGCGGTTGCGGGGCTGGGCGTGAGCCTGGTGGCTTTCGGGGCCGGCTGGTGCCTGGATCGAAGGAAGACGGCCTGATGCTTTCTTTCAGAGGTCAGCGTGCCGGTGTGGCGCGGGCCTCCCGGCCGGCAGCGTCGACCTCCCGGGGTCGACGTCTTCTGCCTAACCTATCCGCCTAGCCTAGAGGCCGCCGAGTGGCTTCAGGGTTCGTGCCGGACCGCTCCCTAACGGTCACGGCTCGGTTGCTACATCTTCCCAGTATCGACAAACTCCTTGTCGAAGCGTGTGAAGGTGATGAACTGGTAACCGTCGCTAACGCCGCGTTCCCACAGTACTCCGACAGTCTTATCGTTCAGGATGGTGAGGTCGGAGTAGGCGGCGAATCCGCCGTAGAGGACGTGCTGCTTGCGGAACGTCTGGCCTTCGTCATGGCTGACACGGAGAACGAGGTGCTTGCGGCCCGGGCCGGTTGGGCCCGTCCAGAGAATGCGATTCCGGTCGTCGCCGGCAGCTTCGAGTGTGTAGCGTTCGATAGAGGTGCAGATCGGGGTTGCCTGCTGGCCCGGGATCGGCCTTGACCAAGTCTCGCCTCCATCAGAGCTAATGGCGAGCCAACGGCGGTCGCCGCCTCCTTGCCGGGCGTCCATCATGACCGCACCGTCGGCCAGCTCCACTACTTGATTCTCGTCGGTGAGAGCCAAAACCAGATCGCCGCGGTTCCACCTGGCGCCATGGTCGTCGCTATACATCACGTAGGAGCGCATGGTTTGGATTCGGCCGCTGTAGCCGCCCGCGCCGCCGTACGCATAGAAGGCATCGTGCTTCATGGCGGCGGTAATGACGAGTCGGCCGCCGCGCGTCTGAATGGCACCGCCGGGGCCGAGGAACATCGCTCCCCAGTGGTCATAGTCGCGCGCGTCGCCGGTGAGGTCGCGTGCGTCGGACCACGTCTTGCCGTTGTCTTCGCTGTAGCGGGCCCAGGTCTGGTTGTTCGACGTGCCGGGCTGTGAACGCTCGGTGCCGAACCCAGGCTCCCAGCGGTTGTAGAGGATCCAGACGCGGCCGGTGTCGCGGTCCGTCACGGGTGTCGGGTTGGACGCGGACCAGCCCTCACCGGGGTCATCGAGCACCACGATTGGCGACCAGGTAGCTCCTTGGTCGGTGCTTCGCTTCACGACCAGGTAGATGTCCCAGCCGCCGGGGTAGTGGCGGTTCTCCTTGCGGCCTTCGGCGAACGCGATGAGTGAGCCATCCGGGGTGGTCACGATCGCCGGAATGCGGAACGTGTGATAGCCTTCCGTGCCCGCCGTGAAGACGTCCACGCTGGTAAAGAGCGGTTCGGCCGACACGATGACCGGCAGCAGCAGAAGGGTTAGGCAAGCCAAAGGGGAACGGGTACCCATCGGAGACTCCTAGTGTGTGGTGACTCGGGGTTAGCGGCGGAGCAATAAGCCGACCGCGAGTCTACACCAAAGCGCGAAGACGTTGCAAAGCGGTGCCACGCCCATGTCAACGCCCAATAGAAATGTCCCCCTCGGTAGCTCGATAGAAGTGTCCCCTTGTGTTTCTTGTTCGTAGGAGAGATATCGTCGTCGTCGGGGCTGTGGAACTGTGGGAATCGCGTAGCGATTTCCAAGGGGCGGTGGGAAGGGTGGAAAACCATCCACCGCTCCTCGAACCCGGTACTGCTGCCTCGAGAGATTTTCCACGCTTTCCATCCGACCCGGCATTTCCACAGCCCTCTTATGTATTCGCAGCCCGTTTTTTCCGTAACACAACTCGCCGCCAGGGGTGGTCCGCCGCCGGCTTGCGCCCGCCCCCCGGACGCTGCTGTGGTGCTGGCTTCGTCCGCAGCTGTGGCGTCGGCGTGGCGATCACGTCGTGCTCGATCTCGTGCCCGTCAAACCTCACCTGCAAGCTCTCATCGCGCCACTGTTGGACCGTCACCCGTGCCCCCGCCCCCACGCCCTGGTTGCGTTTCGGCTTCAACTGCAAACAACGATTCTCGAAACGCACCACCCGGTCGTTGCTCACCACCCGTTCGTACTCGCAACAGAACACGCCTCGCAGCTCGGTGCCGCGGGGGAGCGCCTGGTGAAAGTCCGCTGCCGCCGCCGGCTCACAGGCGAAGCGCTCGTTGTGCTCGGCCAGGTACTCCTCGTCGAGATAACGGTTCGCCGCCTCGTACTCGACGATCCCGCGCAGCCGCATCTTCTTGATCAGGCGGTCTTGGTGCGTGCCGTGATGGCGCTCCACTCGGCCCTTGGCTTGCGGCGAGGAAGCCGCCATGATCGTAATGCCGAGCTTGGCACACATGCGCCCGAACTGCGTCTCGGGCTTGATGCCTGCCAGCACTTCCCGCGACGTCGGCTGGCGCTGGTAGACGTTTTTCCAGTCGCAGTACAACGCCTTGGGAACGCCGTGTTGACGTACCCAGGCTGCGAGCAGATCGGCCGCGGCCCAGGTCGTTTCCTGGTTCGAGAAACGGCACAGCGCCACACCGGTCGCGTCATCGACGAAGTTCATCAGACAGGCTTTCGGACCGCGTTCTTCCAGCCAGTGGTGGTGCGAACCGTCGAGTTGAATCAGCTCGCCGAAGTGCGCTTTGCGTTGGCGTCGGGTGCGATGCGGTTGGCGCTTGCGACGGCGGCTCCACAGACCCGCGGCGAGCATCCAGCGCCGCAGTGTTTCGCGCGGCACTTCCAGGCCGTGGTCGGCTGCCAGATGTTCCGACGCCAGCGTCGGCCCGAAGCGCTCGTGCCCCTCGCCCGCATAGTTCTCGCGCACCAACTCGAGAACCTGCTGGCGTCGCTTCTGATCGGCTCGGTTCGAAGCACGGCCGACGTTACCGTGCACCAAAGCCTTGGCCCCGCCCGCACGGTAACGCTTCTTCAGACGCTTCGCATGGCGGTAGCTGACCTCCAGCAGCTCGGCGGCTTCGGTCAACTTCAGTTCCCCTCGTTTCACTCGGCTCAGCACTTCGCCGCGCCTCAACTCCTTGGCACTCATCCATGTCCTTCCCACTCTCGGCTCCTCCTTCGGAGCCTCAGAGTAGGGGACATTATCATTGGGCTTCAACAAGCGGTGCCACGCCCAGCAAGATTTTGCAGGCAAGATTTTCGTGGACTTTTTGTTGGAATCGGGTTACAGTTGAGACGCGCAGCGTCGAATCGCCTTAATGGGGTCGCGTTGTGCAGCTTAATCCGACGTCCTGTCTCGGCCACGGGAAGCTCGGGTTTCTCTTCTCAGCCGCCCCTTTCGAGGCTTGACGGAAAAGGAGAATCTAGGATGAAGACGAGCAGAATATGTGGGCTTTTGGTCGTGTTGGGACTGCCGGTGGGCCTAGCTCCTGCCGAGGAGCTGTTTCTGCCTCCCGCCGGCAAAGATGTCTTCCCCGCGACGCGGGCGGTAGTCAGGCTGCAACTGGACGTACTGAGATTGGGCCCGGCCGCAAAGGGCTTGGTCACGGAAACCGGGCTGATGGAGATCGAGTTGAGTGGGCCCGTCGTCGTCGAACGAGGCGATCCCAGCGGCACGGGCGGCACCATCGATACGGAGATCGTATCAATGTCTCTTACCGGCTCGGGCGGGACGAGAATCCGGCTAGATCCCACGCAGCGGTCGTTGGGCGAAATCCAAGGAGACCCTGAAAACCCGTTCCACGCCGACAGCTTCTTCGATGTATTCTTCGAGATCGAAGTCCCCCAACTGGGCGTGCTGAGGCCTGTCGATATCGATGGCCAGCCGCCGCCGGTACGGATGAGTTCGACGATCGGCCATATCCCACCCATCGGATCCGTGTATTTTGGGGAGCAGCAGGTCAGCCTCGCCTTTGTCAATGATCGTATTCCCGTGGCCACGCTGATCCACGTCCAGCATGACGTGGGCCGCCCTCCGAAGCCTGAAACCCGCGGGGAGGTGAGCCGCGTCTTTTCTTGCTTCTACTAGTGCAAGCCGTCCGGCCTTCAGGGCTTCTGGCAGGAGATCACGACGCTGATGCTCGTGAACCAGAGCGCGACGTTCCCCATCACCGCCGAGGTCCTGTACTTGAACGGCAACGAGCGGCCGATCGCCAGCAACAGGCTGGAGCTCAGCCCGCTGGACCTGGACGAGATTAATGTCTGCTCGACGTTGGAGAACGGCCTGGCAGCGTTCGGCGTGCCACAAGCCGGCGTGATCGAGGTGGTTCTCTCTCCCGCCGGGGGAGTCTACGGCTGGGTGAAGAACTTGACGGGCCGATTCAATCGTCTGCAGCCGGAGCCGTACTTAGAATACGTCACAAAATAACCTTGTCAATCTAGGGTCTTGCGGGGAAGGAGCGTGTAGTTCCACTCCCCGTGAAACTTGTCTCGGCGCAGCTTGAGGGCCGCCATCTGCTGGTGGGTGATCTTGATGCCGGTCGGATAACTGCCCGTGTCGAGTTCGGCATGGACTTGCAATCCCGTTCGCGTCGTCGTCGCGGCGATCAGATTCACGATCACCTCATGGCTGATCAGCGGCTTGCCGCGCCAGTTCTGACTGATGTAGGAAAACAGCCGGTGCTCAATCTTGTTCCACTTGCTGGTGCCGGGCGGGAAGTGACACACCGCGATCCGCAGCCCGGTTTCGTCCGCCAGCTTCTGCAATTCCAGCTTCCACAGCCGCGGACGCGAGCCATTGCTGCCGCCCGCGTCGGCGGTGATCAGCAAGCGCTTCGCCTGCGGATAAGCGGCCTGCCCCATCGAGCGCCACCAGCGGCGGATCGTCTCGACCGCAAACGCCGCCGTGTCATGATCCACCCCGACGCTGACCCAACCCCGGTTGCGCGCCATGTCATAGACCTCGTAGGGCGTGGCCCGGCCCAGTTCGGGAATCGGAAAATCATGCACCCGCACCTTCTCCGGATCACCCTTCGGCCGTAGCTTCCGCCCGTTGTTTTTGAAATCTCCCACCAGTTCCCGCTTCTTCGTGTCGACCGAGATGGCGGGCTGGCGGTGAGCCAAAAAACGCTTCACCTTGCGGTTAATCTGTTCAAACTGAGCGTTGCGGTCGGGATGCTTCGTTCCTTCTTTCGTCTTGCGGTTGGCTTACAGGCGGTAACCCAGCTGGTGCAGCAGCTCGGCCACCATGCGATGACTCGTTGGGTGGCCCCTCCGTTCGAGTTCGGCGGCTAGCTTGCGGACACTTTTCAACGTCCAGCGCAGGGGGGATTCCGGATCGCCGCGCGTGAGTGGCTCGACCAGCCGCTCCAGCTCGCTCTTGAGAGTGGGGTCTTTCGTGACGCTTCGCTTGCGCCCGCCGCCCCGACGCCGGATGCGGCCGAGCGGAGGCCCAGCGGGCTCGGTTAACTCCTGGCGGCCACGGGCAATGACTTGCCGTGAGACCCCGGTCGCTCGGGCCACTGCCGAGATGCCGCCGCGCCCCAGGGCCAAGCTTTCCGCGGCCACCAGCAGCCGCCGCGAACGTTCATCGAGCACCCCTCGCAGCGCCTCATAACGACGCTTGATGGCTGCCGGCTCGCTCACCCTTCCAGAGTAAGTGAAAACAATTCTAGATGCAAATGTTATTTTGTGACAGTTTCTTAGGCTTTATCTGGGGGGGTCGGCAAGACACAGTGTCGATTGGTCGGACCCAATGTTGTAACGCCGGACCAGCTCCGTCCCATCCTCAATGATACGCGGCAAGTTCAACCGGTTCTGATCGAAGGAACCGAGGATGACCTGTTCTAGGCCCTAGCCGTCCGTGGTGAAGGCATGGAGTTTTCTCAAGCCCATTCGATACCCCTACATGTTGCGGCAGGCGGGCACGGCATGCCGTGCCCCTACGTTTGTAAAGAACATCGCTCCCGGTTTTGCCGCAGGCTGCGGATGTTATGCCTCAATACGTTTGAACAAAGCTGCTCCGGGCCAGCCAGCGCGGACCGGCACGCAGTGCTCTTACAACTTCCTGGCTGTTGGCCGGCATGCGGAGGTGAAGGATGACAACGCAACGGAGGGGCGCTTACGCAATGACGGGAAAGAGCCGTCCGGCCCGCGTCGGGATCCAGTGCCGGCGAGCGCATCGATTCGCAATGGCGGCGCTGCTGGCAGCCGGGGTGTCGTTCGCCCAGGTCCCCCCGGATGGGTTTCCCCCGGCCGGAATCGATGAGTTTGATTCATCCGCGATTATCACCATCGACCTAACGTCCAGCGGCGGACCCGAGACCACCCTCACCCTTGTCGGCCCCGCTCGCATCGACCGCAGCGATCCGTTTGATCCAGGCGATGGGCGCGACGTCATCGAGACGGAGATCCTTTCGATGGACCTGCGGGGTACCAGCGCCCTCGGTCCCATCACACTGCGCGAAAGCGGCCGCAAGCAGTCGTCCGGCATCATCAGGCAGCAGACGCCCAGCCAAGACTTCCCGGCGGAATCCTTCTTCGATGTGTTCGTCGAGGTCAGCACGGACGTTGGCGTGTTTCACAATCAGGACCCGATCCGTTTGCAGGCTGTCATCGAGGAGATTCCCCCTTTTCAGGCGATGTACATCCCGGACGCGACGTTTGTGGGCGTCGATCTTTTCAATGCAGCGGGAGTGCGGGTGGGGATTCTGCGGCACGCCGCTCATTTCGTGAGCCAAGCGCCGTCTTTCTCCGTGGCGCCGGCCGGGCCCTCCGGCCTGTTTCCGGCTACGCTTTTCGACGTGCCGACTGCGCCGGGGATTAGGAGCCCGGGGCTGGGACTGACTCCCGCCGATAACGTGGATGGGCTTTCCTACGGCATCGACTACATCGCGCCTGTCTTTGAGGCGCGTTTTTCGGTGGACGAGCGAGCCGTCGGCCTTCCGGGCACGGCCGTGTTCAGGGAGTCTGGCAAGACACCGCCTCAAGCGCACGGCGACGAGTTTCGCGTCTCCTCCCCGCCGGCTTCGGGCAGCCTGAACACTCAAGTGATCGACGAGAACGGCGACACGGCGCCGCGCTTTCCGCTGTTGGTCGCCGACGACGTCGACGCCCTGACGGAGCCTCCCACAAGCTTCGTGGACCCGGACGGCGACGGCACGCCGGATCTTCCGGTCTACCTTTCCCTAGCAGCCGGCTCGCCGACGTTGGCCAGGATCGGCGCCGGGCCGGCCGACATTCTTAGAACGATCGGCGGCGGTCCGCCCACCGTGCTTTTCACGGCCGCCGACTTGGGACTTCAGGCCGGAGACGACATCGACGCATTCTGCTACGACGACCGCGCGCAGACCCTGCTTTTCTCTCTTGCGCCGGGGTCTCCCACGCTCGGTCCCGGCGTAGCTGCGGCATCGCTGCTTCTGCCAGTGTTTCAGGTAGACATCGAACCCTCGCCGGTTCCCGCGCCGCCGATCGAGTTCGCTTCTCCGAACTCATTGGGGTTGCGGGAAGATGACAACCTAAACGCACTCAAGTGCATCCTGCCGGAAGTCGACCACTTCCCGGAATCACTGGCGGTTGCCGCGGTGAACGGGGCCGAAGTGGTGCTGCGAGGCCCAACAACCATTCACGTCGGGGTGGGCCCGGGAGGCGATACGGGCGACACGCCGGCAAAACAGCATCAGCCGGTCGACTCGGTACCGGTCGAGATCGTGCAGATGGATCTCGTGGGAGACACGCCGCTGGGCCCGATCCGGGTGACCGTTCGGACCGAGGATCGGAGTCCGTTCGAGAGGTCGCTCGGGTTCTTCGTTGAGACGCAGAACCTGACGGAAGGAGTGCTCGACGTGCCTCCGTTCACCCGGGAAGGGAGTTTGGAAGCACGACTGAAGGTGTTCCTCCAGTTCCAAGTCGGGCAACAAGTCCTACATCACGAAGAGCCGATCCAGTTGTTCGGTCTCTTCAGCAACAAGCCCCCGCTGTTTGGCGAGCAGCTTACCAGCCCGAGTCAGGTCGATCTGGTGAATGATGAGGGCATCCCGGCGGGCACCTTTACGGCGCTCGGGAGCTTCTCGGTGGGACTGCCGGCGCTTGGGCCCCTGCCAGTTCTGAACGCCGGCGGGACGGTGAATGCCGGGGACTTTCAGCGAGGCGGCGCCCCCGACTCCATTAATTCCTCCTTCGGAGTGAACTTGTCCGACCGCACCGAGTTCGCGACCTCTCTGCCGCTGCCCACGGAGCTTGCCGGCGTGCGTCTCCGGGTGAAGGATAGTAACAATACCAAGGGTAGTGACGACGAGGCTCACCCACTGGGAACGTTGCAGGAACTGTTTGTTGTGACGCCGGGCCAGGTGAACTGAGTCTTGCGCGGAGATACGGCTCCAGGACTGGCCCAGCTCACCCTCACGCGAAAAAGTGATTCGAAAGGCATATTGCTTGACGAGTTTACCTCGACCCGCACGTTTCTAGTGGTAGCCGCGAGCCCCTCGATTTTTACGGCCAACGCCGACGGTCAAGGCGTGCCGGCCGCCTTCTATCTCCGCTTCCGGGGCGCCGAGCAAACGGCGCTGGAGTTCGTCTTCGACCAGACTGTACCGCTGGGTGCACGCGAGCCCCTGCTTATCGATTTTGGTGGCGAGGACGAGCAGGTCTTCATCGCGATCTTCGGCACGGGCATGCGAGGCGGAACCGTGGTGCGAGCGATGCTCGACGGCGAAGACGTGCCCGTCTCGCCCGTTTTTCCACACGAGCAATTCGTCGGCCTCGACCAAGCTAACGTTGGCGCCATCCCGCGCAGTTTTTTGGGACGTGGAATCGTCGAGCTGAAACTAACCATTGACGATATCGACAGCAACTCCGTCCTTTTGTTTCTGTAGCTACAGCAGGGGACAGATGGCTTGTCGGAGCCGTGGAGACTCCAAGGAGCGTGCAGCCCGGTGGGATATCGTTGGCGGCGGAATCAAGGCGAGTGAATTTCTTCTCTGTATTAAGTACAATGAATCCACCGTTCGAGGCGTGTCACCGATATTTGTCTCGCTTGGCCAAGGAGGACTGCTAAATGGATGGGGTAAGTGTGGTTGCGCTGATTGCAATTGTTGCCTTCGCCATCGACCGTGCCGTGGCGGCTCTGATGTTCGGGCTGTCTTTCGTGGGTATAGCCACCGACCTCGAGACCATCACGGACCTCGACGAACGGCGCAGGGCGGAGAAGAAACACAAGCTCCTGTATTTCTTCTTCGCCGGTATTCTGGCGATCCTCGTGCTTCTTGCACAAGGAGACCTCCGTATTCTCGCCGCTCTGGGGGTGGGCCTTGGCGCCCCGACCACGGCGGCATTGAGTTTCTTGAACGCCGAGCTGCTAGACACCGTGGTGACCGGAATTGCGTTGATCGGAGGGGCAGAGCGGATCGCGGAGATTCAGAACATGGTCGGCAAGCCCGAGGAAGTTGAGAAGGAGGCGCCGCCGCCGATCGAGGTCACCGGCAGGCTGACCGTAGAAGAGGCGGTTCTTAAGAAGGTCGTCGGGCAGTCAACCTCGGGGTGAGCGGGCGAGATCCATGGAAAACGCAGAGCCGCAAAAGGTGGCGGGCGGCGAACTCGTCTTTACGGTCGCGGGAGTGAGCCGGCAACGGCGTCGAAGGCGGCAATTCGAATCGCCCAAGAAGGCCTGGATTCCCATACTCGTCGTCGTGATCGTGGCTTTGTTGGGTATTTCCTACTCCCGCAACGTCGGTCTGCCCTTGCTCCGAGCCGTTCCCGCATCGCTCCCGTTTGTCCCCTCCCTGGGCCTGGCGGCTTCGACGGAAACTGTTGTCGTTACCAATCGAGGCGCTGCCGGTGTCCTGATCGCCGACTCCGTGCTGACCGGAGGCCACGCCGGCGACTTCGATGTCTTCGGGACGTGTAAAGGCCAAACGCTCGGACCCGGCCAGAGTTGCTCGGTGGATGTTCAGTTCTCACCCACCGACGCCGGGGAGCGTCGGGCGGTGCTCACCTTGACCGATCCTTCGGGGAACTGGCTCGTTAGTATTCCGTTGTCTGCTTCGGTAATCGCTGATCCCATGAGTCCCCCAGGGCCGGATACCGTTCCTCCTCTCGAGGGCGCCCCCGCGCTCTTCGTGAACCCACCCGCACTCGATTTCGGGCGCTGGCCCTTGGGAGACGAGGGTGAGCCGTTAGCGATTCGACTCGAGAACAGCGGGTCGATACCTCTCGACATCGAAGAGTTGACAGTCGAGAACAGTCCGGAGGAAGACTTTGCCGTGCATCCCAAGGCGTGTGCGAGTGCTCGGTTGCCGCCAGGCGAGGGGTGTGAGGTTTCGGTGGCGTTTATCCCTCAAGGACGTGGAACGCGCTCAGCCCGGCTCAGAATCTCGTCCAGCGCTCCGGGGGACGTACGAAGCGTTCTATTAAGTGGAGTCGGCGTGCAGCAAAGCAACCCAGTTCCGCCCAAGCTCATTCGGAAAGTCAGTCCTGACGCGAGCCCGGAGGACGTTGGTCTGGTGAAGCTGGAAGAGACGATTAGAATAGACGGAAGCGTCCAAGTCGATGGGGTCATCGAAGGTGCGCCCTGGCTACACGAGAAGGCCACAGCGGCCGTTCAACAGTGGGAGTACGAGCCGGGGGTGATCAGCGGCCAGCCTTCCGATTGGCCGCTTGAGGTCTGCGTCGCGTTCGAACCAGCGCAATGCCCTCAACGAGAAGGCGAACTGCCGGAAGGCGAGCCGCCGAGCGATCCTACCCCGGACGCCCGACCGCGTGTCAGCTACATCGTGCCACCCAGGCTGATCGAACTGATCGAGCCCCAGTCGGTCCCAGGAGAATCCGGTGTCGTGATGCTGCAGGCGACGATCGGAATCGATGGGAGTGTCAGCATGGACGAGGTTCTTAGTGGCCCTGAGGGGCTCCGCGAGAATGCCATCTTGGCGGCGGAGCAGTGGCGGTACGAGGCCGGAACGGTCGGCCGCGTGCCTTCGCCCTGGGGCCTTAGGATCCGCGTTGCCTTCAAGCCGTGGTGCTAGCGAGCATCGCACCGATCCTGGCGCTCGCTGGAGGGCCTAGCCAGTCGCTCTAGGAATATCTGCCGGGACGATGACGGGCAAGACGCGGGGTAGCAGTTGAACCTCGAGCGGCAGCGTTCCGAGAGCCTCGCCGTCTACTTCGATACGTGTGGTTTCGGCTGACTGCGCTACCACTTCAGACGCCCTGAAGTGTCTTACCTTCGCGTGTTGATAGATATCGTCTGAGTAGAGGACGGGCAGGTCGCGGATCAGCTCGAACATGTTGAGCCGGTCGATCGTCGTAACCTCGAACTGCCCGTCATCGAGCACGGCCGTCGGGCAAGGATGCATGCCGCCGCCGTGGTAGCGGCCGTTGCCGATGGCGATGTTCGTGATCCAGAACTTTTCATCAAGCGGCGTATCGTCGAGTTGTAGCCGCACGTGCTTGGCTCTGTAGGTGAGGAATACCTCGAGCGTCGCGTACAAAAAAGCGAAACCCCCGCCCAGCGGACTCAAAAAGTTCTGGGCCCGCTTCGAAACGTCGCCTCCCATCCCCAAGCTGACGACGTTGACGAAATAGCGCTCGACGGGCACGCCGTCGTAGCCGTTGAGCCGCACTCGACCGACGTCGATCGTCATCGTGCGCCCGGCGGCAATAACCTCCACCGCTTTGTCGATCTCGGATGGGAGTTGCAGCGTCCTCCGAAAGTCGCCGCCCGTGCCGATGGGGATGATGCCGAGGACCGCTTCGGGGCGCACGGGCTTGTCGTCCCGCAAGAAGCCGTTGGCGACCTCGTTGATCGTGCCGTCCCCTCCCACGGCGATGACCAAGTTGTGGCCGGCTTCGATTGCACTTCGAGCGAGTTCGGTGGCGTGCTGAGGGTGGGAGGTAAACCTCTCCTGGACACCGCCGAAGCGCTGTTGCAGCAACGCGGCAATGCCCGGCCAAACCTTCAGCGTGCGGCCGCCGGCAGCCTTCGGGTTCAGAATCGCGACGGGATACTTCGCTCCGGGCAAGACCTATTTTCGCAGGTGAGGATTGCGCCGGTAGATGTCGTCGATCGTGTCGCGCAACGTTGTCATCGGATCGCGGGTCTGGAAGCCCAACTCGCGTTGCGCCTTCGACGAATCGCAATACCAGTAAAGGTTCGACATCCCAATGGACGCATCGTCGACGTCGAAGGTCCGGCCCACCAACGGCAGCACGCGGCGAGCCGCCCGCGCACCGAACAGCGACACCCCCACCGGCAGCGACAGCGCGGGGGCTTTGATGCCCGTGATCGACGAGACGCGGTCGATCCACTCGCGGAAAGCCCAATTGGGTCCGGTCAGTAGATACCGTTCACCGATCTTGCCGCGCTGCATGGCGGCGATCAGTCCCGCTGCGGCGTCCCGTGCGTCCACGAGGTTGAGCCCGCCATTCGGAACCGCTGCGATCTGACCCTTGAGAAACAGAACGATGTCGTGAGTCGAAGACTGCCTGTCGTCGCCGGGGCCCAGTAGCAAACTGGGATTGACGACGACGATCGGCAGCTTCTCATGCTTGACGTACCAAAAAGCGAGCTTCTCGGCGTAGATCTTGCTCAAGTAGTAGGGCCATTGGGCGACGATCTCGTTTGTGTAGGGAGATTGCTCGGTATGGAGCACCGGCTGGCGGCTGACGGCGACGGTCCCGGAGGAAGAAACCACCACGATTCTCTTCGTACCGGATTCTCGGGCTGCTTCGCAAACGTTACGGGTACCCTCCACGTGTGTCTGATAGAGCGGCCAGGGGTCGGCAGGGCTGCGATCGACGACGCCCGCCAGGTGGTAAATCTCGGCTGCGCCGTCGGCGGCTCGAGCGACGTCCTCTCGTGACGTAATGTCACCGGTGGCGATCTCGACGCGATCGTCTTCGGAACCCGATGCGCCGCGGCACAACAGCCGCAACCGGGCGTCGGGTTCCGCCTGCTTGAGTTGCTCGACGAGATGCTTGCCGAGGAAGCCGGTGGCCCCCGTGACGAGAATGGTTTTCATGAAGCGCTAGATCGATTCGGGGACGCCCGACACATCCGCCATGCCGATGGGCGGGATGTGCATCAGGGTGACGCTGGGTTTGTGACCGACATGGGATTGGGCCATGGCGAGCGCCTCGTCCATCGTTGCAGCGCACTCCCAGCCCATCACCTGTGCCGTGGCCGGGTCTTCCGCGCCGACGACGATCACCTTGCCCACGTGCGCCCGGCCGTTCTCCCCCCAGTACCACATGTAGAACGGGTGGACGCCGTGGTAGGCGTGCCCGTGCCGGTACATCTCGATGTACTCGGGGTTGTGGGCGAACTCCGCCTCGTATTTCTGCTGCAAGACGAAGGAGTCGGTTGTCTCGGGCAGAATCCTGTGGAAGAACTCGATGTAAGACGGATGGTGCCTCGGATCGAAATCGTTGTAGAGCGGATGCGTCAAGATTAGCACGCCGTTCTTCTTGACCACCGGCATGCCGCGGTACATGTTGTGAAAGTAGCCGAGCGCCAGCACCTGCACCAGCAGCGGATTGAGAATCGAGTTGACGTTGTAGGGCGAGATGAACGGGATGCCGTAGACCACGGCGTCCGTTTGGCCATCGAGCGGCACGCCGTACTGCTGATAGCAGTAGACCAGCGTCTTCTGGTGCGTTGGCAGCGTCGCGCCGGCGTGGGCGGCGATCATTTGATATGGCGCCGGTACGGAGAACAGGATCTTGCGTTTCGTGCTGCGCGGCAGGGCTTTGAGCGACGCCTGTGCCGTCCGAAAGGCCACCTTGTCGAAGGCGTTGTAGTGATCTTCGTTTTTGACGAAGAACGACATCGCCGGGTTGAACATCCCGTTGTTGACGACGGTCTCGATGTGGAAGACCTTTAACGTCGAGTTGATCACCTTCGCCATGCGGTCGCAGGAGTTGGTCAGCGCTGAATGCTTATGGTCGAAGTACGAGTCGCACTCGCGGATCGTCTTGGGGTTGTGGTGTGCCTGGAGCGAGGCGTAGTCACACAGGCCCACGCCGATCGACTTGCTGCCCCCGTCCATCGAGACCAGGTTGATGTTGACGTAAATCAACAGGTCCGACTCTGCGGCGCGGCGGTTGATGCGCACGTGCTCGCCCAGTTCGGTCTGGCCCAATTCGACCATCCCGTCAGGCGCCTCGCCGTCGTGGTTGTAGAGCCGATCGGGGTGGTAGGTGTCGAAGATGCGCTGGCCGACGGCGTGGCGAATCTCGAACTCCTCCATGCGGCGGTGAAACGACGTGGCGATGATGATGTGAACGTCGCTGACGCCCTTCTCGGCCAGCAAGTTCAGCACGATCGTTAGTGCCGATTCGCGCAGGTCGGGCCGCGACATCTTCGGCAGGGGCAGAGAAACGTCGTCGATGGCGATCGTGACTTTCATCCCCGGGCGCAGGAGCGCGACGAGCGGATCCATCTCTTCGGGATGCTCGAGCGCCCACGCGATGCCGGCCTCGCGGTCGGGCACACCGGCGATGGTCGGCTTCGGGTAAACGACACGCGTCCCGGCGGGCATCTTGATGTCGAGCAGGTCTTCGCCGGACCACAACAGCCGGTTAGCGGAGCGCTCTTCGAGGTGAACGACGCAGCCGTCGGTGGGGACCAAAGCGTTGCGTCCGACGGCGTTGGGCGTGGGGTCGCCGAATTCAAAGTCG
The DNA here is from genome assembly GCA_965261065.1 of Bryobacterales bacterium. Lineage (GTDB taxonomy): Bacteria > Acidobacteriota > Terriglobia > Bryobacterales > UBA6623 > JAKZVK01. The sequence continues at coordinate 4,124,691 of OZ253444.1, forward strand.
GAGGTCACGCGGATGGGTTCGACTTGGGTCGCCATGGTTTTGCGATGCGGGGACGAAATCGCCGTCTGGGCTAGTTGCCCGTGGCACAAGCGAGAGCGGCGCTGGTCGAAATGTAGGGGCACGGCATGCCGTGCCCGCCCGTTCGGGCCGCCACAACACACGAGCGTATCAGAACGGACATGGGGAAAGACGCTACTTTCACAATGGGCTCCTAGCTCTTCAGATCCAGAATCGGCCAGCCACGCTCGGCGGCCACGCGCCGTAACCGCCGCCCGGGATTGACCGCGGCAGGCAGCCCCACCGCTTCGAGCATCGGCAAGTCTGACAAGCTGTCGGAGTAGGCCCTCGATTGTGCGGTTTCCACATTATACTGGCGGCAGTACGATCGAATCGCCTCCACCTTGGCTGCTTCCGCAAGGAGCGGGGGCGCTACCTGCCCCGTGGCGATCCCGTTTTCGTAAACCAGCCGGTTCGCTATCACATCATCGAAGCCGAAGTAGCATACGGCTGGGGCGATCGCGAAGTCAAGCCCGCCGCTCACGAGAACCAAGCGGTAGCCCGCGCGGCGATCCGCGTCGAGGCATGCCCTAGCGCCGGGAAAGACCTTGGGCCGAACTTCGTTCTCAAACAATTGTTCGGCCTCTTTTCGCAGCCAATCTTCCGAGAAACCCCGATACTCGCGGTAAAAAACCTCGTTGAACAGCCGCCGGGAATACATGTCGAGGCCGATCCACACGGGGACCGTGGCGAGGAGCTTGCCGTATCGCCGCCAGGCTTCGAGCCGCGAAGGGTGGTTTTTCGCGAAGTGCGCGTAGCGGGTGACGACGTTGCTCGAGACGAGCGTCCCATCGAAGTCGTAAAAGGCTGCGCGCGTGGGCTGGTCCATGAAAACGTTGCTTACGGTTCCTCAGTAGAACACAGTCCTCGTCCGGTGCCGCGGCTGCGCCTTATACTCTGTCTGCTGCCCGCGATTCCACAGGAAGTAGTCGAGTTCCATCGCTGTGACCGCTTGCCCGGCCCGGTGTCGTTCCTCCACGATCTTCTCGACCGCATGCAACGCGCAGGCCCTGATCTCAACCTCCTGCTTCGAACCCGGCGCAATCAACTCGCCGGCGTTGATCGCCTCTAGCAGAGCCGCGTCGTATCGCAGGACGTTATCCACCCGCAGTACATGCGGCACCAGATTGTCCGCGAACATCGTCAGTTTCGACAGGTCGTCGAACCGGCCGGGCCCCCGCCCGTCGAACGCGAGTGCCAGGTCCGCCGCCATGAGCTGCGCGCGCTTGTAGAAAGCGATGTCGGCACCGTCGTAAGTTTCGACATCTCGAAACAGCGGCATCTCGGCAAGGATCTCGATCAGCCGATCCACCGAGCTGTCGGCTGCGAGGACGAGTTTGGTGAAACTGTCGTCGAAGCGCTCCTGCAGGTATCGGCCGAAGTCATTAAGCGCTTTCGCAAACAACTCCATCAGCTCCGCGACCGTTGCATTGGAAGGATCCTGACCAAACAACGATGTGCAACGCTCCGTTGAGATCTCACGCAGTTGCCGAGCCGACAGCGGCCCATCTTCTTGAAAATAGTCATTGAGCGAAGACGCGATCGTGAAGTAGCCAGACAACCCGGGCCGCTTTTCGAGGGCAGGGAAGTACCCCGAGCCGAAGTTGATGCTGTCGAGCGTCACGATGAATGCGACCGTGTCGTTGCCTTGGTCGAGGTAGTGGTGGCACGGGTCGAAGCTGGGTTTGGCTCGCTCAGAGAAGGGCAAGTTCTGGGCGTACGCGGCGAGACGACCGTCGTTGATTGAGACGTACCGGGCCTACTCAGCCACCTGGCGGCAACTCTCGCGAACCCAAGCAGTCTGGGATGTCTGAACGTGCTGTTGCTGATCGCTTGTCACCGGTGCCAGGTAAGGTCCGCGCTTGCGCCAACAAGGATGGCGCTACGAACTGCCACTCGGAGCTGCAGGCGACAGCCTGCGTTGAGCGCGTACGAGTCCCCATGGAAGGCCGCCAAGCCGCATTCATCCGCCCGCATGGCCAACTTCAGCAACGCGCGTCTTCCATCCTCAACGCTGGCGCAACCTACGATCCCGCAAACAGGTTCTGAAAATTCTGCTTGTGCCGCCAAGCCAGGAAGACGGTCATCAAGAGCGCGTTCTGCGTGTGTATTCCGCCCACCGTAGCGCTCATCATGATGGCGAAGAAGATCCAGCTTGAAAGCGAGGCGATCATCCCCGCTTCCTTCCAATTCAGGCGGCTACCCAACAGCCGCACGGCGACAAACACGGCCAGGGACGGTGCGGCCCATTGCGGGAATAGCTTTAGCATGACGCCCGCCGAGGTGGCAATGCCCTTCCCACCACGGAACTTGAGAAAAGGCGTATAGCAATGCCCGAAGACCGCGACGAAGCTAAACAACCATGCGTACGCTTCCGGGTCGCCGGGCTGCAAGAACAGCCACACCGCCAGGTACCCTTTGCCCAAGTCGCCGATCAGAGCCACCAGGGCCCGCGGCTTGCTCACACGCAGGACATTGTTGAAGCCCGGGTTGCCAGAGCCGACGGTACGAATGTCGATGCCGCTCCCCATCATCGCCAGGACGGAGAAGGGAATTGCGCCGACAAGGAAGCAGCCCAGGATTCTGAGCAGTGTGTCGAGATCAATCATGGGAAGCTTAGGTGGGCTCGGGCTCGCGGTCGTTCGAAGGTTGGCGGGCCAGTGCGGCGATCTCGCGCCGCAACTCGTCGCGAAGCTGCACTGCCCCTTGCAAACCATTGGTTTGCAGACCATTGTTCGAGGAAGCGCGGGGACTCCCGGTCTTCACGGCTACGTGTGGTCGGCGGCGGCTTCCGTTGTTCGTGCCGGGCTGCATGGCCCCTTCGCCGATGTACACAGGCACGATAGGGGAGCGGGCATCTCCCGCGGCTTCAATTGGCTCGAGTCGGAAGCGGCTGCGCAACGGTCCGGCGTCGCCCGGCGCATCGGACAGCAACAGCACAGAGCATCCACTCTCTAACGCACGCCGTATGTCCTCACGGAGGGCTGCGTCCCTTGGGCCCGAATCTGTCTGCGGAACCAGTAGCGGCTCGAGTAGGAAAGCCATGGCCCAGGGCAGAGGGCGCAGGCACTGCTCACCGGCCAGCACCGTCGGCCTTGGAAGTGCACCCAACAAGTACAGCGCGTCATGCGGCCCCGCACGGTTGGCCACGAACAGCACCGGCGAGCCGGACTCGCCGTGGTCCGACTGTACCTCAACATACGCTGCGCGGCTCAACAAACCCGCAGTCCCACGCACGATCCCGGCAGCGATGCCCTGACTGGGCGACAGCCGGGCCAGGAGCCCCCCTGCGATCGCGAGCTTTTGTTTCCCAACCGAATCGAGGAAGGCAAGGGTTCGGCCGGCTCCGCCGCGCAACCCATGTGCAGCCCACGTGCCCGCGTTCTCCATCCACAGGCGCGCGACTTGCAGCCAAGGCGGCTTGGCCGTGCCGCCCAGTTGTCCACTCTCATAAAGGGCGCGCGACTCCAACCGGCGAATCTTGCCACTGGAAGTCTTGGGGACCGTCTGAGGCGGAACCAATTCGACGTGGTCCGGTGGCAGGCCGATCGCCTCGTCCACCAGCCGTACGATGTCGGCTTTGATGCGCTCGGGCTCACTCGGGTTCGCCGAACGCGTCTCCGCAACCACAACCAACCGCTCCGTGCCGCTCTCGAGATCGACGCTGCCAAACGCGGCCACACAACCTCGGCGCACGCCGGCCGCGTCCGCCGTCGCCAGTTCCACCTCCTGAGGGATGATGTTGTGGCCGGCCTTGATGATGCAATCCTTCTTGCGTCCGGTGATGTAGATCTCACCGTCGGCCAGGTAGCCCAGGTCGCCGGAGTCCATCCATCCGTCCTCGTCGACCACGGCGGCCGTCGCCTCGGGATTGCGAAAGTAGCCCTCGGTCTTCGACGGTCCCCGAAAGAGCACGCGTCCTTGGATGCGCTCGGCGACGTCGTGCCCCTCGTCATCAACGATGCGAACCTCGTGGCCGGGCAGCGGCTTGCCGTTGGCGACGAAGCGCAGTACGGCGGTGGCGTCGGGCCGCGCCGGGACCGCGCGTCCTTCCACCTTGAAGTCCTCTCGCGTGATCACGTCGATACGCGGTACTCGGTTGATGGGCGGGAACGTCAGCGCCACCGACGACTCGGCCAGCCCGTAACAGGGCACGTAGCTTTCCGGACGGAACCCGTAGCGCCGGAAGCGCTCAGCGAATCGGGATAACGTATCCGGCAGTACCGGCTCGCCGGCGTTGATCGCCACGCGCCAAGCGCTCAGATCGACCCCCTCGATCGCCTCGTCTCGGATCTTGCGGGCGCACAACTCAAACGAGAAGTTCGGTGCTGGGCAGAGCGTTCCCCGCGAGTCGCTCAAGGCCCACAACCACCGCTCGGGCCGCGACAAAAAGGCCAACGGCGACATGACCGTGATCGGGAACCCGTGATAGACGCTGAACAGCCACGAGCCGATCAGCCCCATGTCGTGGTAGAGAGGCAACCAACTCACGACCACATCATCCGGACGCGCCTCGACCGCCCGGCCGATGCCGCACACATTGGCCAGCACGTTCTCGTGCGTTAACACGACACCCTTCGGGTTGCCCGTGCTGCCCGAGGTGTACTGAATGAAGAACGCGTCGGCCGCCGCCACCTGTGGCGTGCGCGCCCCCCGCCCCCGGTGCTGAAGCGCCTGGGCCGTGGTCAGTTCGACGCGTCCGGGCAGGCTCAGCCCCATGACCTTCGAGACCGCACGCACTTGGTCGAAAGAGATCAGGAAGCGCACCCCCGCGTTCTTGAGGATGAGCGATTGGCGGCGGACGTACTCTTCGATCTCGTCCGGACGCGCCGGAGGGTAGATCGGCACGGCGATGCCCCCGGCCAACATCACGCCCAGGAACGAGTAGAAGAACTCGGCGCAGGTCGGCAGCATGATGGCCACCGTGTCGTTTCGCTGCAAGCCGGACGCCACGAGTCCTGCAGCGACCTCGGACGCTTCGTGGAGCAAGTGGCTGTAGGAAATCTCCTGCCCCCAGCGTTCTTCGAGCAAGTGGACCTGGACGCGCTCGGGGACAGCGTTGGCGTGTCCGCGCAGCACCTCGGTAAAGCTTCGAGCCTCGGCCGGCGCGGGCGGTGCGTCCTCGGCCGGTTGGCGGATGGGATACCGCGATTGGGTAACCTTCGACGACTCCGCCGCGCTCAATGCCTTGAGCCATTCGGCAGGGGATTCTGCGGTTTGGGCCGTCTCGTCGGGAAGCCGCCGGCCGAAGCGACTTTCGACGCGCACCAGTAACTCGACACGTTCGAGGCTACCCAGACCCAGGTCGCGCTCCAACGACGAGTGAAGCTCGACCGTGTGGGCCGCCTCGCGGGAGCCGACTTCCTCAAGCAGGCTGCGCACGAGCGACAACAACTCGCGCTCGGCGTTCGAGGAGTCCACACTGGCAGCCGGTGTTGCCATCGGGAAGGAACTTCTAAGTGTAGCGTCTGGACCGGGGCGGCCCCCAATGAAGTCTGGCGGACTGGTGCGCGACATGAAAGTGCCAAGTGGTTGGGGTACGGTCTGGGGTGCGGTGTCCTAGCGTATATAATACGCTAGGATAAGAAGGAGGTGTCCCATGCCCGATTCCCTGCCCGCCTTGGAGTACCGTCGCCACGCGATCTTCCAGCAGATGCTTGCCTTGGGTGATTTTCGCCAAGGCTCCGTCACCACCACTCAAGGCCCTTGCGGCAAACCCACCTGCCGCTGTCGTCAGCGCGGTCATCCCGGCCATGGCCCGCACTGGCGGTTGACCTACAAATCCCGCGGCAAGACCGTCACCCAGAGCCTCTCCGACCCGGCGGCTCGCCGTAAGACTCAGCGGGAGATCACCGCCTTTCGGCGCTTCCAGCAGCTAAGCCGAGAACTCATCGAAGTCAACGAGAAGATCTGCCGCTTGCGGCCCGTTGAGCAAGAGTCCGAGTCGGCAGCGTCTGTGACGCCGCAGGAAAAAAAACGGCCGCGGCGATCCAACAAGAAGTCGCCCAAGAAGTCGAACAGTTGCTGACTCTGATCTTCGCCGCCCGGCGCAAGCAGCAGCACTGGGACCTGGAAGCGCTGGAGACGGCCACCCGTGCGGCACTGCACCGAGCCGGCGCGAAGTTGCTCGAGCAACTGTTGGAGGCGCCCGCCGACGCCGCGCCTGAGCCATCCTGTCGCTGCGGCCGTCGCACCCGTCACCGCGGTCGGCGGCCCAAGACCGTGGTGAGTGTGCTCGGCGCGGTCGCGATCGAACGGCCCTACTACCTCTGCTCGGCGTGCCATCAGGGACAGTTCCCCTTTGACCGCGAACTCGATGTCGACAACACGCACTACTCTCCCGGCGTGCGCCGCATGATGGCGCTGGTGGGCAGCGAGTCGTCGTTTGAAAGCAGTCGCGAGCAACTGCGGGTGTTAGCCGGTTTGGACGTTACCACCAAAGCCATCGAGCGCGGCGCCGAGGCGATCGGGGCCGACCTCGGCGCCCGCGAACAACAACAGATCCAACGGGCGGTGCAACTGCCGCTGCCCGCGGTGGCCGGGGCCGACATTCCGGTTCTCTACATCGAGATGGACGGCACCGGGGTGCCGATGGTGGCGGCCGAGACGGCGGGACGAGCCGGCAAAAAGGACCGCGAGCGCGCCCGCACGCGGGAGGTCAAGCTCGGCTGTGTGTTCACGCAAGCCGAGGGCAAGCCAGGCGACCGACCCGTGCGTGAGGAAGGGTCGACGAGCTATACGGGAGCGATCGAGGGCGCCGAGGCGTTTGGGCGACGCCTCTGGCAGCAGGCCTGGGAGCGCGGCTGGGGGCGGGCGAACAAGAAGGTGGTAATCGGCGACGGAGCCGCCTGGATCTGGAACCTCTCGCATCAATACTTCGCGGGCGCGATCGAAATCGTGGACCTCTATCATGCGCGCCAGCACTTGTGGGAGTTGGCGGCGCAACTGGGGCTCGACGACGAGCCCAGCCGGCGGCGCTGGACCCAGCAACGGCTCCGCCAACTCGATCAGGGTCAGATCAAGAAGTTGGTGGCGGCCCTACGAGGTGTGGTGGCCCCGCAGCCGGATCTGGCTCGTCGACTGACGAGCGAAGCGGAGTACTTCGAACACAACGCCGAGCGGATGCGCTATCCGCACTTTCGCAAGCAGGGATTGTTCATCGGTTCAGGGGTGATCGAGGCGAGATGCAAGACGGTAGTGGCGCAACGTCTGAAGCGCTCGGGCATGTTCTGGACGGTACGCGGCGCGAACGCCATCCTGGCGCTACGCTGCGCCCGCCTCAGCGGCCGCTTCGAAGACTACTGGGAATCCCGTACCCAGGCCGGATGAGCGGCACTTTTATGTCGCGCACCCCTGGCGGACGGCCGAGTGCTAGGATCGTGGTTCATGTGGCGCAAGCCTAGAGGCTGGTGCCACGCGCTTCTTCAAGACTCGACACCTCGGTTCAGTTCTCGACGCCCCCTCACTAGCGATTGATGCCCGCTGCCAACAACAAACGCTGGATCTGGGCGGTCCTCCTCGCCGTTCTCTTCCCCATTTTCGCCATCCACTTCTCGTGCGTCGCCATCATGGGACCCGGCACCTGGGGTTCGGGTCTCGAGGAGAAGCTGCCGGAGATCATACCGGCAGCTTCGAACGCGCGCCTGTCGCCCTATCTCGAGGAGTTCGCCAACCTGTCTCGCGAGACCTCGTCGGATGTCGAGCTGCCTGGCGATGCAGGAACGCTCCCAGGGCGTGCCATCTACTCCGATCACATCGAGCCCGAAGGACTGTGGGTCGTCCAAACCCACGAAGGAAAGCGATGGGTCGATGAGCAGCGCGTCATCCTACTGCGGGGCGGCGACACGGAACCCAAGCGGGCCGCGATCCCTGACGGCATGATTGTCGAGAACCCTGTCTTCATTCGCCGCGGTGGCCGCGTCATGTTGGTCTTCAGCCGCTGGCAGAGCTGGTTTCTCCCGATGGCAGGCAAGGTGAGGCGTTTCTGGCGTAGTGTGTTCGACGAGACTCTGCGGCCCGAGTACTCGCTGTATCTCTACGATCTAGACCGGCAGCAGTCGACCTACTGGGGACCGGGACACACGCTCCTCGCCTCCCCCGATCGTCAGCGCGCGTTGCTCCTCCGTTCGGGGGCGATGGCCGGCGGATACTACAGCATTCATCTCTGGGATTTCGAGACCGACAAACTTGAGACGATCGTCTCGCTGCGTGAATCCGACCCAGGCTCGGGCCGCTCGTTTGAGTACCTCTGGTCGGCGGATTCCCGAGCGTTTCAACTCACAGGCCGCACCGGCGGGTTCGAGAGGCGCAAACGCGAGGGCCGTGACCTGAACCTGATCTACCTGGTCGGGGATCCGAACCTCTACGCCGTGAGCGACTGAGGCGCGTAAGCCGCGCGGCTTGCCGGCCGGGACGCTACGGGCGAGTGCTAACACCACTCGCCCCCACGACCACATGTGGTAGAACAGTCTTCTTCAACCATGCAAACCAATACCATCAAGCACAAACTTCAACAGGGCGGCACCGTCCTCGGCTCCTGCATCACCGACTACACCAGCCCCGAGGTAGTCACCCTCCTCAAGGCCGCCGGCCTCGACTTCTTCTTCATCGACACCGAGCATTCGCCCACCGACTATCGCGAGATCCAAACGCTCGTTCGGGTCGCTCGTGCGGCCGATGTCATCCCTGTCGTTCGGGTCACGCAGTCGGAATACTTCCTCATCGCGCGCGCCCTTGATTGTGGAGCGATGGGCATCATCTCGCCGCGCACCGAGTCGGTGGAAGAGGGCGAACGCGTCGTTGCCGCGATGAAGTTTCCGCCGGTGGGCCGCCGCGGCTACGGCATGCGTAGCATCATCACCGACCTCGACTTCCACGGAGCCGGCCCCGAGATGGAGTCGGCGAACAACGAAACGATGGTCATCCTACAGATGGAGACGCAGTCCTGCGTCGACGCCATCTACGACATCACCGCCATCCCGGGCGTGGACGCGATCATGGTCGGCCCCTTCGATCTCTCGGTTTCGCTGGGCATTCCCGGGGACTTCGAGAACCCGATCTTCTGGGATGCCTTCGACCGCATGGTCGACGCCTGCAACAAGAACGGCGTCGCCCCAGGCGTACATATGGCGAAACTGCCCTTGCTGCAAAAGGCTCGCGAACATGGCGCGCGCTACCTGGTGTTTGGTTCCGACGTTTCGGTGCTGCTCAACGGGTGGAAATCGGTGAAGCAAAGCATGGGGGCGGCAGACGAAGTCGGCGCGGTGAAGAGCGGCTACATGTAGCTAGCTAGGCGCCCCGCTCACCAACTAGACTGCCGCCAACGTCGCTACCGGTCGGTTCGTCTTCCACAACTCGATGTAGGGCTTGAGGTCGTCCATCATCGCCTCGAACTGAGCGGGGTTGAGCGACTGCGGACCATCGCTCCAAGCGGCCTCGGGCTGCGGATGGACTTCAACCATTATCCCGTCAGCGCCCACCGCCACGCACGCCCGCGCCAGCGTCGGTACGAGATCACGCTTGCCGGAGGAATGAGCCGGATCAATGACGACCGGCAGGTGCGTTAACTCGTTCAGCACCGGCACGGCTTGAATGTCGAGCACGTTGCGGGTCGCCGTCTCAAAGGTCCGAAGACCCCGTTCGCACAGGATGACGTTGGGATTGCCGTGCGAAACGATATACTCGGCCGAAAGCAGTAGCTCTTTGATTGTCGTGGCCATGCCGCGCTTCAGCATCACAGGGCGGTCCACGCGGCCCACCGCTTTGAGCAGCGGGAAGTTCTGAATATTGCGGGCGCCGATCTGGAGCACGTCGGTGTACTCGGCCACGAGGTTCACGTTCGTCACCGTCATAACCTCGGTGATGATGGCCAGGTTATGGGCGTCTCCTGCTTTTCGCAGTAGCTTTAGGCCTTCTTCCTCGAGCCCCTGGAAGTCGTAGGGCGAAGTACGCGGCTTGAAGGCGCCGCCGCGCAGCAGTTTGCCGCCCGCTTTCGCGACGACTTCGGCCGTGGTCATGATCTGCTGTTCGGTTTCCACCGAGCACGGTCCGGCCATGACGATGAACTCATCGCCGCCGATCACCGCGTCGCCGATGTTGATCTGCGTATGATCCGGCTTGTACTGCTTGCTGACGAACTTGTAGGGAGCCGAGATCCGAACCGCGCTCTCAACCCCTTCGGCCGCGCGCAACGATTCCAGGCAGTGCGTCACGTCTCCCACCCCCACGGCGGCGATGACACTTCGTTCTTCTCCCTGGATCGAGTGAACGTGGTAGCCGAACTCCTCGATCCGTTTTCGCACGTGGTCGATCTGCTCTTTGCTCGCGCCGAGCTTCATCGAGATGATCATGACTTGAACCCCTTGCAACAAAAAAACCCACTCTCCTGAGTGGGTTTGGTTCGTGAAACGACTGCGGTTCTAAACCTACGCCACTCTACGGGTTATCGGCCCGTAAATCGACAGCAATGGGTAAAGGCGTAGCTGACCTTCATGGTAGCCCGTGATTATAACAACAACCCACGGGAGTGTCTAGTCCAGGATTTCCATTTGTCAACGCCCAATAGAAATGTCCCCCTCGGTAGCTCGATAGAAGTGTCCCCTTGTGTTTCTTGTTCGTAGGAGAGATATCGTCGTCGTCGGGGCTGTGGAACTGTGGGAATCGCGTAGCGATTTCCAAGGGGCGGTGGGAAGGGTGGAAAACCATCCACCGCTCCTCGAACCCGGTACTGCTGCCTCGAGAGATTTTCCACGCTTTCCATCCGACCCGGCATTTCCACAGCCCTCTTATGTATTCGCAGCCCGTTTTTTCCGTAACACAGCTCGCCGCCAGGGGTGGTCCGCCGCCGGCTTGCGCCCGCCCCCCGGACGCTGCTGTGGTGCTGGCTTCGTCCGCAGCTGTGGCGTCGGCGTGGCGATCACGTCGTGCTCGATCTCGTGCCCGTCAAACCTCACCTGCAAGCTCTCATCGCGCCACTGTTGGACCGTCACCCGTGCCCCCGCCCCCACGCCCTGGTTGCGTTTCGGCTTCAACTGCAAACAACGATTCTCGAAACGCACCACCCGGTCGTTGCTCACCACCCGTTCGTACTCGCAACAGAACACCCCTCGCAGCTCGGTGCCGCGGGGGAGCGCCTGGTGAAAGTCCGCTGCCGCCGCCGGCTCACAGGCGAAGCGCTCGTTGTGCTCGGCCAGGTACTCCTCGTCGAGATAACGGTTCGCCGCCTCGTACTCGACGATCCCGCGCAGCCGCATCTTCTTGATCAGGCGGTCTTGGTGCGTGCCGTGATGGCGCTCCACTCGGCCCTTGGCTTGCGGCGAGGAAGCCGCCATGATCGTAATGCCGAGCTTGGCACACATGCGCCCGAACTGCGTCTCGGGCTTGATGCCTGCCAGCGCTTCCCGCGACGTCGGCTGGCGCTGGTAGACGTTTTTCCAGTCGCAGTACAACACCTTGGGAACGCCGTGTTGACGCACCCAGGCTGCGAGCAGATCGGCCGCGGCCCAGGTCGTTTCCTGGTCCGAGAAACGGCACAGCGCCACACCGGTCGCGTCATCGACGAAGTTCATCAGACAGGCTTTCGGACCGCGTTCTTCCAACCAGTGGTGGTGCGAACCGTCGAGTTGAATCAGCTCGCCGAAGTGCGCTTTGCGTTGGCGCCGGGTGCGATGCGGTTGGCGCTTGCGACGGCGGCTCCACAGACCCGCGGCGAGCATCCAGCGCCGCAGTGTTTCGCGCGGCACTTCCAGGCCGTGGTCGGCTGCCAGATGTTCCGACGCCAGCGTCGGCCCGAAGCGCTCGTGCCCCTCGCCCGCATAGTTCTCGCGCACCAACTCGAGAACCTGCTGGCGTCGCTTCTGATCGGTTCGGTTCGAAGCACGGCCGACGTTACCGTGCACCAAAGCCTTGGCCCCGCCCGCACGGTAACGCTTCTTCAGACGCTTCGCATGGCGGTAGCTGACCTCCAGCAGCTCGGCGGCTTCGGTCAACTTCAGTTCCCCTCGTTTCACTCGGCTCAGCACTTCGCCGCGCCTCAACTCCTTTACACTCATCCATGTCCTTCCCACTCTCGGCTCCTCCTTCGGAGCCTCAGAGTAGGGGACATTTCTATTGGGCGCTCAAGGGGACATTATCATTGGGCTTCAACAGTTCGGTCCAGGGGTTGTCGTATCCGATTAGAAATGTTCCCATCCTACTCGTTACGCCTTGGCCGCCACCCGCGGCACGAACGGTCGGCCGTTGGGTGTCCATTGCCCGCCGATACGCCACCAACTCGCGTGCCACGGACAACATGGCGCGATTGCGCGGGCTGCCCTGCAACTCCCCACTCATCGACGTCGTGTAGTTGCGGGTTCGTCCCGACACTACTTAGCGCTACCTTCTTAAGAGGAAGGTCGGACAACTGGGACGGCAAGGCGTGGGGCCTGCAAGTGACCGACGCCACCGAGCACACGATGACGTTACGCGCGCTCATGAGTACCGCGGATTCCGGCAAAGCGTGGAACCTGTGCTGCCACGTGCGTGAGGAGTTGATCAAGTTCCTGCAGCAGCGCTTCCCCGAAAGCCTGCCGAAGACGCGGGCCGTGCTGGAAGGGCCGAGGCCGGGTGGCGGTCCCCGCCCCGAAGAAACGGGGGCGGACATAGGGACGTAGCGCGGAGGCTGAAGCCGGTTTGGGGGAGGGCTTAGCCGCACAGAAACAGTCTGCGTCAGAGGGCGGAGACGTCGACCAGGAGGTCGACGCTGCAAGCCGGAGGCCCGCGCCAGTGGCGGCACCTTGGTCTCGGGTAGGCTACAATCATCACTGAGGTCTTTGGGAGTTATTCCCTTGTATCTCCAGGTTCGCCCTGGAGCCATCTCTAACAAAGGAGGTTTGCTGCGTGGCCGAAGTTCACATCCAAGACGGCGAATCGCTGGACGGCGCTCTACGGCGCTTCAAGAGAAAGGTCCAGCAAGAAGACATCATCAAAGAAGTCAAGCGTCATTCGTATTACCTGAAGCCTGGCGAGAAGAAGCGAGTCAAGCAGGCCCTCGCCCGCAAGCGTAATCGCAAGAAGTTGCGCCGGGACTACAGCTAGCGGAACCGCTGGGCCCTGGCCCTCGGGGTCCGCCGCACAGCGCCTGTCACACCTTGCACCGCCTCGGCGTTGGATGGCTGTCGCCCTTCCGCACCCGGCCGAGGCTCCCACGACTCACATGGAAAGCCGGCGGCGATTCTACGTCCAAAACTTCGGCTGCCGGGCCACGCAGGCCGACGGCGCAGCATTGGCCGCCGACCTACAGGCGCGCGGCTTGCAGCCGAGTGCTGACCGCAGCGGCGCCGACGTGATCGTCATCAACACCTGCACGGTAACCGCCGAAGCCGACCAAGACGCCCGCCAGACCGTCCGCCGCGTGCACCGCGAGAACCCGGAGGCGGAGATCCTCGTCACCGGCTGTTACGCGCAACGGCGGCCCGACGACTTGGCCGCCTTGCCCGGCGTGAAGTGGGTCGTCGGCAACTCGCACAAGACCGTGATCGGCGAGGTCGTCGCTCCGTCGGCCACCCCGTCCATCGCGCCGGACGGCCAAGGCCTGGTCACGATTGCCGCGATCGAGCAGCCACCCGAGCCCGCGGCGCTCGACTACCACGGCGAAATCGCCTGCGGCGGCGTGCTCGTCGGTGACATCTTTGCGCAGCGGAGCTTCTTGAGCGCCCCCGTCATCGAAGCCGGACGCGACCGCAGCCGCCCTAATCTCAAGATTCAAGACGGCTGCCACAATCGCTGTAGCTTTTGCGTGATTCCCTCGGTGCGCGGGAACAGCCGCAGCGCCCCGGCGGATCGTATCGTCGAGGAGGTCCGCGGGCTGGCCGCGCTCTATCCCGAAATCGTCCTGACGGGCATTAACCTGGGCCGCTGGGGACGCGACCTGCCCGGTCGGCCGCGCTTCCCCGAGTTGCTACGGCGCCTGCTCGGGGCGACCGACACCGTCAAACTTCGGCTCAGCTCGGTCGAGCCGATGGATTGGACCGACGACTTGCTCGCTCTCATGGCCTCGGAGGACCGCATCGCCAAGCACATCCACATCCCGTTGCAGTCGGGCTCGGACGCGATTCTGAAGGCGATGCGCCGGCGCTACCGTACGCGACACTACGCCGGACGCCTTGAGAAAGCCCGCGCTCTGATGCCCAGTGCCGGCATCGGGGCCGACGTCATGGTCGGCTTCCCCGGCGAGACCGAGCGTGAGTTCGAGGAGACGCGCCGCTTCATCGCGGAGATGCCCTTTACCTACCTGCATGTCTTCAGTTACTCGGCCCGGCCGGGCACCCCTTCCACGGAACTTCCCGGCGAGCCGCCGCGGGCGGTCAAGAAGCAGAGGAACCGCATCCTGCGTGAGCTGGTCGCCGAAAAGAACCTCCTGTTTCGCCGCAACTTGGTGGGGAGCCGCTTTCCCGCCGTGACGCTGGAGGCCGGCAACGGTGCGGGCACCAGGGCCCTGACCGACAATTACCTCGACGTGCGGATCGAGGGGCAGAGCCTGGCGCCGGGCCGCCCCGTCAGCGTCGAGCTGACACACTGCGATGTAACATCCACCTCGGCCCGACTTGTTGTAGTGTACGTGGGCAGGCTTCCGTAGCGCCCTTCGGTAGTGTCCTGATTTGGGACACTACTCAGCTAACCGATCATTCGACCTTGGTCCTATAATCAGGCCATGCGGGTCTCTAGACCGGAGCGCCACTGCCTTGTTCGATGGATACTGCTGGGAGCGATCTCGATGTCAATGGGAGAGGCATCTGAAAAGGGGCCAATCGAGGGCGTAACGGGAGAACGAGTTCTCCTCACCTCCGGCGAAAGCAGACTTTTGGTGGGGCTGCCCGAAGATCTGTATCTGAAGCGGATAGCGCCTATCGCGGCAAGGGGCAGTAAGAACGTTCTCCTCATGAAGAAGAGACCCGGACGGCTCAGCCCGCAGGCGCGATTCGGGATGGATTTCAAGGTGGAGGGTGAGATCCCATATCTCGGCTGGATCGTCGATGGGAATGAGAGGGACGGATACGTCCTCTACGCCGACCTGAACGTAAATGGTGACCTTACCGATGACACGCCGATACGATTCGAGAAGGGAAACGGCGAGTACGCTCGAACCTTCGGAGTGCGAAAGGACAGTTCGAGTCCTGGTCTGATGAAGCTTGCGATCGTTCACGAAACTCCCCTTGGCGAGTCGGAGACGACAACCTGCGTGCGCGTCCATAAACAGGCACTGCGCAAGGGATTGATCCGGGTGGGGGATCGCAGCGTCGCCTTTGGACTGATTGGCATCCCAGGGGCGTATCGAAGGGTGGTGTTCGACCTCAACAGCGATGGGAAGCTGGAGAGTACTCCAGGATCCAGCGAGGTCTACCACCTTCGTGAAAAATTCGTACGTCTTGACCAAACAGACTACGAGCTACTGATCGACACTCGCAAAGGTGACAAGTTGCAGCTCAAGCCACTGCCGGAACTGCGTGCCGCGACAGAGGTCCTGCGACCTGGCTATCCTCCACCCGATTTCACCTTTCAGCCAGGATTTCCATTTTGGCCCTGGCACGGTCACAGGATACACCCCCGCTGCGCCGAATACCACGTCTTTTCGCGCTGAACCCTGCACATCACCTCCGCCGGTAGGCGCCAGGGCTCGTCCGTCCGCTCACAGACGTTGATTGAGCGGACTGAACGGCGCTCCGGCCGACACTGCTCCCTGCGAAACCTTTTTGGAGCCAAAAACTGTTGATCCTCGCCCGGGCAACGCTACCCACCCGGCACAGGCAGCGCCCAGATCCTATGCAGCATGTCACCGAACAGCCGCCGGTTCAGATGCCCCTCCGCCAGCAGCAACCAGTAGTAGCGAGCATGCTTGACCAGCCGACCGCCGGTCTTCATCAACCTGTGTTGCAAACTCGTTAGCGACCAGCTTTTGATTCGCTGCGGCAACCCTAGCCGCCGCCACAGGTTGCCCAGGTTGTAGGCCAGCACGCTGAGTTGCAGCCGTACCTCGTTGGCTCGGAAGCGGTGACACGACAAGCGGGTCCAGTGCGTGGCCTGTTTGCCTTCTTTGATCCACTGCTCCGCCGTGCCGCGCTTGTTGTAGAACCGCACGACCGAGCGGCTCGGCAAGCTCATGCTCGTCACGACAAATCCGACGCGCGGGAATAGTTCGCCCTGGTGATGCTCGACCTTGGCGACAACTCGCCTTGCCTTCGACCAGCTCTCGGCCTGATAGCGAAAACTCTTGTAGCGCACTAGGGGCTTGGCGTTCGGCCTGCCCGGTGGCCGAAACAGGATGTCCTCGATCTCCAGCTCCAGGCTCTTGTTCGCCGGGATGCGAATCACGTAGTCCACGCCGCGCTCCTCCATCGCCTCGTAGATCTCGGGCTTGGCGAAGGCGGCGTCGGCGCGGAACGTCACCTGTTTGCCCTCCGCCTGTTGTCGTTCGATCTCCGGCAGTAGCAGCTCGTCCCAGTCCTCGGCGCTGTGCACGTTGCCGGGACGCAGCTTCGCGCCTAGGCAGTCGCCGTGCTGGTTGAACAGCAACAGCGGGTGATAGCAGAGGGACTCAAAATGGCCGTTGTAGGCACTGCCTTCCTGTTGGCCGTGGACGGGGCTCTCCGTGGAGTCCATGTCGAGCACCACGCGGTCTGAACCGTCGGGAGCTTCGGCTTGCGCGACCAGCTCCCGGTTCACTGCCATCAGCCCCAGCAAGTTCTCTTCGCTCGCCAGCATCTCCGTCTCGAAGCCATGCAGCGTCGAGGTCAAGGCTGCTCCGCGATCCCAGTTCCTCTTCGAGCCGATCAAGCGAAAGGTCGGATCGGCGGATACTCGAACGGCGTCATTGAGGTCCTCGTAGCCAGCGAGTCGGCTGTAGACCGACTGCCGCAGCAGATCGGCCAGCGCGAACTTCTTGTTCAAGCCTTGTCGCGAGTCGCTGAGATGCTCGTCGATCAGCTTCCCGAGTCCGAGTCGTTCATCCAGTTCGCGAACGAGAATCAGACCGCCATCCGAGGTGACTCGCGATCCTTGGAAATCGACTTTGAGAAATCCATTGAACGTGAGCTGAAACGGCTTGTTTTCTTTTTCACCCATCGGGTGTTGACCTCCATGGCGTCCTTATCGGGCTCTAGCCCCTATCAATAAAGACGCTGAAGGTCGCTGGATGGTCTGAAGCTTATACATCAAATTGAAAATGCGGGTTCAGGACTTGGATGGCAAGACGCACCGGCTCTCGGACTACCGCGGAAAAGTGGTCCTGTTGGATTTTTGGTTCATCAACTGCGGCTGGTGTCAGGCGATCATTCCGGAGATGGTCCAGACCTATAACAAACTGCACGGCATGGGTGTCGAAATTGTAGGAATCAACGGTGAGGATGCCGAAGAAACACTGCGGCCGTTTCTCACCGAGAAGAAGATCACATGGCCGCAGACGATTCAATACAAGAACGACAGCTCGGTTCACAAGCTGTACAGGGTCAGGAGTTTTCCAATCTATTACCTTATCGACAGGGACGGCAAGATTGCCGCCCGGAGAGAGGGAGGAGAGGGTATCCTGGCCGAAGTTGAGCGCCTTGTGGGGCCTTCTTCTGCCACGCTCACCCGACCTTGAGAGTCACCCCGGCGATGGAATCCGGCCTGACGGATCACGCGGCAGCGTGACAGTTCTGCCGGGATGCGCCACCAGCAATCTACGCGGCCAGGCGCTCGTTCAGGTCCCGCTGGGCATCGGCGACGAGCCGGGCGGCGTTGTTGTAGAACAGGTCCTCGATCTGTTGCCGGCTCAGGCTGACGTAGCGCACGGCACGCTTCATCGCGCGCAGCATCTCGTATCGAACAAAGGTGAACCCGCCGGAGCAGTGTGTCGTGTTCAACGTCTGGTTGGACGTGTCGAGCTGACTCCAGCAGTAGCCCCACGCAAGGTACTTGCCTCGCGTGACGCCAACCGTGAAATCGTCGCTGCCGTAACAGACCCGCGCCGGATCAACGATTGACAGCAAAGCGGCGAAAGCGTCGGACTCACACACCGACGAGGTTTCAAACCACAGGTTCGGAATCTTCTTGAGCCGCGGGGCCGCTTCGAGCAGAGGCCAGTCGGAGTAGCTGCGCGCGCAGTGCGCCATCATCCAGCGAACGCGCGGATACTTCTGGGTGAGCCGCTCGAGGTCTTCAAGGTTTTCCGGGTCGGCGATCGCGCGTGACTTGGCGATGTGCATGCGGATGATTAGCCCGTAGCGGTCGGCGACTTCGATTTGATGTTCGGGCATGAAGTCGGTGATGCGCGGCTCGACCGGGTCTCCCGTGATCGAGTAGTGGCGGTAGGGCTTGAAGCCAATAAACCTATGCCGGCGCACGGCGCGCGACCTCTTCCGCCGTCATCTTGGGATGGACGACCATTTGCGCGGTCGCGTCCGGTTTCTTGGCGGCCTCGTCGGAGATAAAGCGGTTCGAGCCGTCGAAGTCAGCCTTCAAGTGCGGCGACGGCGCAAGCATGTGGCTGACCTCGCGGTCGGGATAGAGCAGCTTCTCGGCGGCATCGAGCAGCTCGAGGCTGCCGTATCGCGCGAAGTCTCCGGCGGGGAGGTTGTAGCGCGGGGTGCCGGCCTTGTCCGGGTCGAGGTCTAGCTCGTAGCGCGTCAGGTGGCCGTGCATGTCGTACAGGTGCTGGGGCACGAACTCGTCAAGCTCGTCGATCCAGACGCGGCGGTCGAGGTCGTTGATCTTGAGGATCCACGCCGCCCGCTCCATGGGCGTCGACGCCGTCTGACTGCCCAGGGTCTTTTGGCTGGTTGCCGCGGCGATTCCTGCGCCGGTGCTGCACAAGAAGGAGCGCCGCGAGACTTCGCTCGGGCTAGGCTGGGGTCGGTTCGAGGACTGGGGCATTGGGGTTGCTCCTTTGTGGGAAGTTCGCAGCAGGGCACGGCAGCACTGCAAGGATGGGTAGACCATGGGAAGCATACCAGGGATCGCGCTGGGATTTGGCCCCGGACCCTGGCGGATGAGTGGGACGGCGACGGCTGTGATCGAATCGGGCCGTAACGGTACCTTTCTACATCCTCGGTGTATTCTTGCGCTGGCGCTGCGACTACCGGGGTCGAAGCCTGCCTACGTGTCATGAAGCCTCGCCTGGTTGTGGCTTCCCGGTGTGTCCTACGCTTCTCGCGGGTCGCAGTTGCGGAGACGTCAGTACGGGGTCACGATGTGGGACCCGGAATCGCAAGCTTTGGTGCGATCGGAACGGCTCGGGACCCCTTGTTCTGTCGGCAGCGGTGATATACTCAGTGTGTCCTCGACCGCGTCCGTGCCAATCACGGATTGCCTTCTGGCCGCCCTTAACCCCTCGCCTGTTCGCGTTGGTTCGAGCTCAGTCCGACGAAGGATGATTCTATTTCGGGATAGGAAAACACAATATGACAAACATCTTTGTCGGGAATCTCAGCTTCGACACGAGCCAGGACGAGCTACAAGCCGCCTTCGCCGATTTCGGTGCCGTGGAGCGTGTGAACATCGTGACGGATCGTGATACGGGCCAGCCCCGTGGCTTCGCGTTTGTCGAAATGACGGAGAAGGACGCTGCCGAGAAAGCCATTGCTCAACTAAACGGCACTGAACTGGGCGGTCGCGCCCTCAACGTGAATGAAGCACGGCCCAAACCGTCGGGCGGTGGTGGCGGCTACGGCCGTGGCCGTGGTGGCGGCGGTGGTGGTGGCCGGGACCGCGGCTCGCGCTGGTAGGACCGTCATCGACCGAGCACGTTGAGTTTTTCCACCGCGCCTCGGCTGCGTGGAACGGAAGCTGTTCGGTCGATGTTTAACCTGCATCTCTCACTGCCTGATGATCGAGCTTGGATACGGGAGCCGGTCCGCCGGTCGCGCCTGGACGCATTTCGTTCATACTGGCCCAGGGTGAAACCCTGGGGCGGGGGCTCGCACCACCCACCCTCAGCTTCAGGCCCTTGGACCCCGGTCTAGCCGGGGTGCAAGGGCCTGGAACTGATCAGTGGGAACCGCTCTTACCCGCGGCTCACTACCCGGGCCAGTATTGACCCGACGAAAGCCGTCGCCAAACTCCCATTTCGGGTCTCGCTCACTTTGGCCGCGCTGCAACAGACTGCTAGCGGGTTCCGGCCGGCACCGCGACCCGCTACGGTGAGCCTTAGCGGCCGTGAGCCAGGTCAAGCCCGCATTTTCAATTTGATGTTTGACATCCCGACCTTCCAGCGGCCTTGAGCGTCTTTATTCATAGGGGCTAGAGCCCGATGAGGACGCCATGGAGGCCAACACCCAATGGGTGAAGCCGGGTATCCACTTGACTCAGGTGACCCCAACATCTTGTAGTTGGGCTCACAGCGTCTTAGCGTCCAATCGGCGACGATCGAGCGGTACGGCGTCGGCTCCACCGCCATGGCCTGCTGCACAAGGCGGTAGAAGAGCTTGCCCCGACTGCGTGATCTGCGCCGATTGAAGCGGAACACGAACTCGTCGAGATAGTAGTCCAGATGCTCGTGGCTGACCGCCCCCTGATGCGTGCCCAGCATCCAGCGCTTGAGTAGCGAGATCGCCAAGTGCACCCTCGGCAGTAGCTGCGAGGCCTGCTCGCGGCGGTTGTTAATCGAGATGATACGACGCTGGTAGTCCTTCTTCTTGAGCTGATCGTAGCCCGACCAGTTGTCGGTAACAACCACGCTGCCCGGCTCGACCGACTCCTCGACGAAGGGCATCAAACTGGCCGCCGAGGCGTTCTGAACGCGCTGCATGCGGATGCGCCCCAGCCCGGTGCCTCTCTCTTCCGCGGCGACTGCAATCAACGCTTTACGCTCGGTCTGCCGGCCGATTACCCCTTCTTCTTCAGCGCCCCAGTAGGTCTCATCGACCTCGACGAGGCCCGTCAATCGCTCCCGCCCCGGGCGCACCATCGCTCGCCTCAGCTTGTGCATCCAAGGCCAGGCGGTTTGGTAACTGCCCAGTCCCAGAACGCGCTGTAGACCCAGGGCGCTGGCCCCATTCTTCTGCGTGGTGATGGTCCACATCGCCCGGAACCACAGCCGCAGCGGCTTGCGTGTGTCTTGAAAGATCGTGCCGGCGGTGACGGAGGTTTGCCGCCCGCAGCGAGCGCATTCGAACCACACTTTGCGCACCGGCCAAGCGCGCTCATGCCCACACCTTGGACAGCGGAAACCCTCTGGCCAGCGCAAGGCGAACAGATAGTCGCGGCAAGCCTCCTCGCTCGCAAAGTGAGACTCGAATTCGAGTTGGTCGCGCGGGTAATCCTCCACCAGGCCCTACACTACATCTTGGGGTCACCTGAGTCAAGTGGATACCCAGCTGGGTGAAAAACAAACCAAGCCATTCCAGCTAAGTTTCAATGGACTTCTCAAAGTCGATTTCCAGGGATCGCACGTCACTTCCGACGGTGGCCTGATTTTGGTTCGCGAACTGGACGAACGGCTCGGTCTCGGAGAACTGATTGACGAGCATCTCAGCGACTCCCGGCAAGGCACAAACAAGCAGTTCACGCTCGCTGATCTGTTGCGGCAGTCGGTTTACAGCCGACTCGCCGGCTACGAGGACCTCAACGACGCCGAGCGGGTTTCGATCGATCCGACGTTTCGGCTGATCGGTTCGCAGAAGATCTGGGATCGCGGTGCGGCCTTGACCTCGACGCTGCACGGCTTCGAGACGGAGATGCTGGCGAGCGAAGAGAACCTGCTGGGGCTGATGGCGCTGAACCGAGAGCTGGTCGGGCAAGCGGAAGCGTTCGACGACGCCGAGCGGGTCGTTCTGGACCTGGACTCCACCGAGAGTCCGGTCCATGGCCAACAGGAAGGCAGTGCCTACAACGGACACTTCGAGTCGGTCTGCTACCACCCGTTGCTTTTGTTCAACGGTCATGGTGATTGCCTCGCTGCCAAGCTGCGTCCAGGCAACGTGCACAGCGCCGAGGACTGGGATGAGCTCTTGTTGCCGGAGATCGAGCGCCAACAGGCTGCGGGCAAGCAGGTCGCCTTCCGGGGCGATGCGGCCTTTGCGAAGCCGGAAGTTTATGAGGCTTCGGAGGAACGCGGAGTACAGTACGCCATTCGCATTCCGGCCAACAAGAGCTTGGAGCTGGAGATCGAAGACATCCTGTTTCGCCCGCCGGGAAGGCCTTCCCGCAAGCCCTTGGTGCGCTACAAGAGTTTTCGCTATCAGGCGGAGAGTTGGTCGCAGGCGAGGCGGATCGTCGCTAAGGTCGAGCATCACCAGGGCGAGCTGTTCCCGCGCGTCGGATTCATCGTGACGAGCATGAGCTTGCCGAGCCGCTCGGTGGTGCGCTTCTACAACAAGCGCGGCACGGCGGAACAGTGGATCAAGGAAGGCAAGCAGGCGACGCACTGGACGCGATTGTCGTGCCATCGATTTCGGGCCAACGAAGTGCGGTTGCAACTGAGCGTGCTGGCCTACAACCTGGGCAATCTTTGGCGGCGGCTGGGGCTTCCGCAGCGAATCAAGAGTTGGTCGCTGACGAGCTTGCAACACAGGTTGATGAAGACCGGCGGTCGGCTGGTCAAGCACGCGCGGTATTACTGGCTCTTATTGGCGGAGGCACATCTGAACCGGCGGCTGTTCGGCGACATGCTGCACAAGATCTGGGCGCTGCCGCTGCCGAGTGGGTAGCATTGCCGGAGTGAGGATCAACAGCTTTTGGCTCCAAAAGGTTTCGCAAGGAGCAGTGTCGGCCGGAGCGCCGTTCAAGCCGCTCAATCAACGACTGTGAGCGGTCGAACCAGCTCTGGCGACTACCAGCAGAGGTGATGTGCAGGGTTCAGCGTGAAAGGACGTGCTGTTCGGAGCGGAGCGGGTGTATACTGTGGCCGTGCCAGGGCCAAAATGGAAATCCTGGTCAAGAGTCGTCGAGCCGGATGCCCGCTTGTAAACGAGTTGCACGTCAGTCGGGCGGTCGTCGGACTTGACCGGGAAGTAAAGATACCCGGCGACAGGTTCGTGCGTGGGGTCCTCGGAAAATGAGGTACGGCGGAACCGCTCGTCCATGCGGTGCAAGTCGATGTCATCGACGGGGCGTCCGTTGCCGATGGTGGCGCGGTCGCGCTCGCGGGTGAAGGTACCTTGCTGCGTGTTCCACCCGATGGTACGCTCCCCCTCGCGTTCGCTGTAGATGCTGGGCCGGGGCGGCGCGGTTTGGTGGAAGAATCTCGCGACGGCGGTAGGGTGCGCCGCTTTGATCGACTTGCCTCCGGCCCGCAGGCGAAAATCGCCCCGTTTCACCTTGAGCGCCTGTCGACCATCCGGATAGATGCCGACTTCGACGACGTAGTAGCGGTCCCAATATTCCCTGCCGAACGGCGTGTACAACCGCTTGTCCACTTCCTCGTACGTAAGCAACTGCGCGCCGACTCGCGGGTTCCCGGCCGGCGTGTGCGCCGGG
Organism: Bryobacterales bacterium; assembly: GCA_965261065.1. Lineage (GTDB taxonomy): Bacteria > Acidobacteriota > Terriglobia > Bryobacterales > UBA6623 > JAKZVK01. The sequence continues at coordinate 4,148,175 of OZ253444.1, forward strand.
TAGGCGGCGACGCCCTCGCGCGGATAGATGCCCACGGCATCGTCTTGGGCCCTGCCGAGGCGCGGTGAAACCAGAAGGGTGAGTACCAGCAGAGAGATCGCCAAAACCGCCGCCAGGCGGTCAAGAAGGCTGTTCATCGTAGCTCGCTCCGTTCGCAATCAGGTTTCTTATCCAGATGTCGCCCTAGCCTCGCCAATCATCTTCGCCAAACAGCTGATGCAAGCGCAACGCCATCGGCGAAGTGATTGAAAATAAACACCCGGATCGCTTCGGCACGCGCCCGGTTCGTGCTTGAGAACCACCATGAGGCCGGTAACGACCACTCTAGCGTCCGCCTGCCGGAACCCGGATAGCCAACCCACGGGGCGGCCCCCGGGACGACGAATCTGCGCCCCCGAGCAACCGAGTGGGCACGCCAGTGACTGGTTTGAACCTCCTCTGCTCTGATCTACGCGGGTTTACCGGAGGCTATACTATCCGATGATCAAATCGACTTTCGGAAACGTATCACCGCAGTGCCCGTGTCCCGAACGCCAATGATGAAGTCAATCCGCCGCCCCGCCGGCTCTGAGCATCGGCCTTAGCGCCGGTGTTCCACGGGGGGCTGCGCACCCAATGCAAGTCCACTCTCGAGGTAGGCCCATGCGCCCAGCAATCCAAACCAACCAACCCGAATACAACCTGCTCCGTTCGCTCGCCATCGTCGCCATCCTGGCAGCGGCCCACCCTGTCCTCGGCGCCGACGACATCGGCCTGGAGCCGCGCGTCCAGGCTATGCCGCAAATCAAAGCCGCCCCCTACACGAAGCTCGCCGACGGTGGCGCCCTGACCGTCGAAGGCAAACACGCATACATCACCACCGACGACGGCCAAACCTGGCTCGACCCGATCCCCCTGTTTCAATGCATAGGTAGTGGCAAAGAGGAATCCTCCCGGGGGCAAAATGCTGAGAGCGGCCACGCGGTCGGCTCAGAGCCAATCCCAGGAGGATTCCATGCCAGAACTCTACTACATCGGACTCGATGTCCATAAGAAAAGCATCAGCTTCTGCATCAAAACCGGGGACGGAACGATCGTCCAGCGCGGTCAGGTCGCGGCCACTCGCGCCGCCCTGACCGCTTGGGCGTCAGCCCTCGAGCGCCCTTGGGTGGGCGCGCTCGAAGCCACCCTGTTTACCGGCTGGATTTACGATCACCTCCAGCCCTTCGCCCAGGAACTGCAAGTCGCACACCCGGCCATGCTCAAGGCCATCGCCTGCGCCAAGAAGAAGAACGACCGTCTCGACGCCACCAAGATCAGTGACCTGCTGCGCTGCAACCTGCTGCCGCGCTGCTACGTGGCGCCGCCTGCCCTGCGCGAGTTGCGGCGCGTGCTGCGCTATCGCAATCTGCTGGTGGGCGAAGCTGTCCGCATGAAGAACAAAATCAGCGGGCTACTGATGGAAGTGGGCGAACCCTACGATGCCCGGCGGCTGCACGGGCGCAACTATTTCTACTCCTATCTCGACAGCCTGCGCGACACGCCCGAGTCGGTGATCGAGCTGCTCGCCATCACCCGCGGCAGCCTGGAAATGTTCGATCGTTTGCAGCAGGAGTTACTGCGCGGATTGCGGCGCCATCCGCTGTTGCGGGAACGCGTCGAGTTGCTGCAGTCGATTCGCGGCGTGGGGGAGGTGACGGCGTTGACCTGGGCGCTGGAGACCGTCGAGCCCGAGCGCTTCGGTTCGCTGGGCCAGGCGGTGAGTTACTGTGGGTTGTGTTCGGCACAGCGCGAGTCGGCCGGCAAGACGCAGCGGGGACCGCTGTCGAAGCAGCGCAACAAGCATTTGCAGCGGGTGCTGATCGAGGCGGCGAAACTCGCGCCGCGCTGGAACCCGCAACTGCACGACGTCCATGAGCGGGAGTTGACGCGCGGGTCTCGCAATCGCGCGACGTTGGCCGTGGCGCGCAAGTTGGTGGCGTATCTGCGGGCCGTGGACACCAGTGGCCGCGCGTTCGTGCCGCGGGTTGCGGCCGAGGCGTAACGAGGAGAATTTGCTTTTTTTCTGTTAAAAGGAGAAACGAAGAGTTTCATCGACGCTGTGCGGTGTCACGAGCGGCCCGCCGGTCCTCGCCTGTTGGGGACTACGCGAAGGAGTTTGCTGGGAGTTTCCTGGGAAATTTCTGATGCGTCCGTATCTCTGTTTCGAGGCCGGCGGGCCTGAAAACCCAAACTGAATCTTCCGCGACGGTCCCCCGGCCGGTACGGTGGGGCGACCCGATGCGCGCACATGGATGTCTGGTCACGTGACTCGTTGACCTTGCGACTTGATTCGCAAAAACGCTCGGGCTGCGAAGCGTCACTGCTGAAGACAACGCCCCCGCTGACGGGAGGATTCGGATGACTGCGTCCATCCTTGACAGATACCTATCATGGATGTTCCCCAATGGACCCGACCTCGAAGTCAGCAACGAGCTCGTCCTCACACGCACACGCGGCGGTGCGATCATCGTCGGCTTCATGAATCTTAATTCGCGCAACTGGGGATGGGACGACGTCAAGAACGTCCCCGACCGCGACGTCCGCCTCGACACCTGGACCGTCCGCAGCCTCGACGAGGGACGCACTTGGCAGGACGCTCAACGCGTCCAAGGCGGATGGTGCGGCGCCGTGCGAGATATCATCCAGACGACCTCGGGCCGCGTTGTCTTCGTCGCACAGTTCCTGACTGACAACCCGCCGCGCCACGTCACGCGCACCTTCTCGTCCGACGACGACGGCAAGACCTGGAAGCCGAGCAACATCCTCGACCTCGGCGGCCACGGCCACCACGATGGCGCGATCGAGGCCACCATCATCGAGCGCCGCGACCGCAGCCTCTGGATGCTGCTTCGCACGAACCTCGACTATTTCTGGGAAGCGTTCTCCGACGATCAAGGACAATACTGGCGCGAGATGCGGCCGACCCGCATCGACGCCAGCAGCTCGCCGGCCTACCTGACGCGTCTTGAGAGCGGCCGCCTCGCCATGACCTGGAACCGCTTGTACCTCGAGGGCAAGAACTCGACCCAGCGCCGCGGGGGCGCCCGGTCCGAGACGCTCGCCAGTTGGGAGCGCTCCGAGCTATCGCTGGCCTTCTCCGACGACGACGGCAAGACCTGGGCCGACTCGGTCGTCATCGCCCGCCACCGGGACGTGACGAAGCGCGTCTCCTACCCCTGGATCCTCGAGCGGCGCCCCGGAGAACTCTGGATCACCACGATGCAAGGCGGCCTCACGTGCCGCCTGTTCGAAAGAGACTTCGTGAAGTAGCGGCGACTCGCGAGATGCAGGGACATCTCGGCGCTCCGTCCGCGCAGTGTTTGTAAAGTCTCTTGGATCAGGGAGTGAGGCGTGCAACCCGGGCCTACGGGTGAGCCTGGTGGTTACCGTTCATAAGCGTGCCGGAAACGACGATCGGAGCCCCGCCCGGCGGTGTGATGCTGACTGTAGCCGTGTCGCCGTTCTTGCCGGGCTCGCCGGCATCCGTGAAAGTAAACGAGATGGCCGCGCCGGAGACGCCGTTAAGGCGTCCAAAACCGGTACCCACAAAGGTGTCGAATCCCGCCACGGGTGGTGCCTCGTCGATATCGGGATTATCGATACACATGGCTGACGTCAGATCTTCAAGATGGAAGCGGTAGGCCCCCCCAGATCTGCCTCTTCCATTTCCATTGCCGCCCCAGTTGATCTGTAGGTTGTTTGGCTCCGCGTCGCAGCGCAGAGTGAACCCGTGGGTGAAACGAAGGCTGCTCGTGTCGTCCTCGTTGAAGAAGCTACCCCCGCCGGTCATCCGGCCCGTGACCGGTTCAACATCGGGTGGCTCACACGGCAAAGTGGCCAGGTTAACATTCGGGAACTCCGGCTCGCCGGGCGGCGCTGTGCCCTTCGCCGATGACGGGGCGGGGCTGAGCGGAATCGGTATGGTCATGGTCGCCAGAAACGTGGGAGGATCTACGGTTGCGTCGTAGACGTCTACCATGCCCTGCGTGAGGGGGTCCTCCCCGCCGCCGACGAAAAGAAGTTGGCCGTCGTTCGAGAAGGCGGCGGTGGAAGTCGAAAACGCGTCGGCGCGAGAGACCCCAAAAGTGGGGCTCAGAATCACCGGCGCCGCCGGATTGCTGGTGTCAATCCACATCAGGCCGGCCCCTATCGGAAAAGGAACCAGGGTGCCTGACCCCGGCGACTCGATACTATCTGAAAGTTCCACGACTGCCCAGCTGCCGTCGCACTTGATGTCTACCGACTCGCCGGCCGTTTGAATACCCGAAACCAAAGCAGTCGGGAGGGTCGTCGTGACACTGTGGCTTCCCCGCGACGCCACCGTCACGCCCCCTGTTGCCGCAATCGTTGTGTCGAGGGCCACGGTCGCCAAAACGGTATCGTTATCGTTTTCCGAAAGGCTGACGCCGTGGTGACCGACCGTTGTGAGAAATAGCGCCGGGCTGTTGTTGAGCGCCGACGCGTCCAGATCCAACAGATCCGTCGCGTTGAACTGCGGAATGACGGCCGAGCTTCCGTCCGAGGCCAGATGGACATCCTCTCGCTGGTTGCAGTTCGTACCCGGGGCGCAGCCCGAAGGCTCCGGGGCCCTCGTCTGCGTGACGGTGAAGGAAGGAGAGAACTCGAATCTCGCCACCGCGCCGTCAAAGGTGCCAACCACAATGCCGAAACTGTCGTCGGCGGCAATATCGACCTCTTCGGGTCTGGTCACCCCGGCGGCCATCGGCCCAGCGAGCAACGTCGGCGGCCCCGCCGGCAAAGGTGTCAGGTCCCACAGCGAGATCTCGTCGCTGAAAGGGTGCGTGATGACCGCGCGAGCACCGTCGCTGGTGATGTCAATGCCTTCCGACTCGCCGCAAGTGAAGGTATGGACTTTGATCAGGCTGACGCCATCGAAATCGACCACGCCGCAATTACCGGTAATGTCAGTGAATACCGCCTGGTTGGCCGTCAACTGCGCGACGGCCTGTTGCCAATGGAGCATCGAGATGATGGCGAGAGCAACGGCCGGCTGCCAACGGCGAATTCGGGTAGTGTGATGCATTTACTTTCCTATGCAGATGAAATGACCGAGAACGCACCGGTCGGAGGTGGGTGTTTCCACCGCTCCGAAACTCAATCATCGACGAGGGGGGCCCTTGACTTAATAGGCTGGGGTCCGATTCTTGCATAGTACTCACGGCCTCACTTCACAGTCCTTGCGACCAGCTCGGGCCCATGCCGTCGATGGTGCCAGAGGGTTCAACGGCTTCGCTCAGTGACCCGCCTGGTCGCCCCAGAGCTTCTTCAGGCGCGCGTCGCGGCCGCAGCCCCAGCGGTAATACTTGTACCGGACGGGGTTCTTGGTGTAGTAGTCCTGATGGTAGTCCTCGGCCGCGTGGAAAGCGCCCGCCGGCAGAATCTCGGTGCGGATCTCGCCCTTCAACTTGCCCGCGGCCATGACCGCCGCTTTGGACGCCTCTGCCGCGGCCTGTTGCTCGTCATCGAGCGCGTAGATGGCCGAGGTGTAATGGCGGCCCTTGTCGCAGAACTGGCCGCGTCCGTCGAGTGGGTCGATGTTGCGCCAGAAGACTTCGAGCAGACGGGTGTAGTCGACACGCGCCGGGTCGTATTCGATGCGTACGGCCTCGCGGTGCCCGGTCCTCCCCGAGGACACCTGCTTGTAGGTGGGGTTGGCTTCGGTGCCGCCGGTATAGCCCGACGTGGTCGCGAGCACGCCGTCGAGCTTATCGAACGGAGGCTCCATGCACCAGAAGCAGCCGCCGGCGAAGATGGCCACGGCCTTTCCCTCTTGTTTCGGAGCGGCCGAAGCCACGGTCGTCAGCACAACGATGACGGCCAGCAGTTTAACGATGTCGCGATAACGCATGAATGGAACCTCCCTGTGAGTCGACCCATGAGTCGACGCCGTTGTACGTCGGACAGTGTTACGAACCGGATGCCTCGGCCCCGCCGGGCTCGAACTTCATGGCGACGCCGTTCATGCAATAGCGTAGCCCGGTCGGCTGGGGGCCGTCGTTGAAGACGTGGCCCAGATGGCTGCCGCAGCGGCGGCAATGAACTTCCGTGCGGGTCATGAAGAACCCCCGGTCCTCGGTTGTCCCGATGGCGTTGTCAATCGGTTGCCAGAAGCTCGGCCAGCCGGTGCCACTCTCGTACTTGGTTTCTGACGAGTACAGCGGCAGATCGCATCCGGCGCAGACGAACGTGCCGGCGCGCTTCTCGCGGTTGAGCGGACTGGTCCCGGCGCGCTCGGTGCCGTTCTTTCGCAGGACCGAGTACTGCTCCGGTGTCAGCAGTTGGCGCCACTCTTCGTCAGTACGTGTCACTTCGAACCTCTTCGGTTTCGCGGCCCGCGCACTCCCCCCAAGGAACAGGGCGGCCGTGCCCAGCGTCAGTTGTCGGCGTGTCAGTTTCATGATGGCCCCCAAGTATCTGTCTATTCATTCGGCGTCCTCGGCCAAGTCGTTACTATTGAAATCCGGATCTCGCCCATTCTATTCCCGCCGCCCGCACGCGGGGTATCGAGGATGAAGTGTCATAGCGCGATGTGGCGTAAGGCTCCAGCCTTGCCGAGTCTCGATTCTTCGGGACTCAGGACCGCGAGCGACTGAGCAGCCGCGATTGATAGCTGACCTGAGAACCGACGAATCGGTTCTCGGCAAGCCACCTAGAGGCTTACGCCACGCCGCCGTTGTTCACCCTGCGACGTACCGCTTAGCCGTCCACCGTGCCGAGCCATACCCCCCCAGCCCCACTTCTCCTTGCGCGGTGTCGCCGGTCACGGTGCCTTCAAAATCGTAGCCGAAACTGGCGGCTTCGTAGTCCTGCGAATCGTGGAAGTAGACACGGTCACCATCCACCCAGCCGGTGAGGTCACCGGAGGTTACCTCGCCGAGGTGCTCGCCGCTCAGCTCGTCGCCCCGTTGCTCGAAGGTCACCTTGTGATTAGCGCTTCCGTAGACGAAGTCGATCCGCAGGTCCCAGCGGCCGCTCACGTCAGCGGCAGGCTTCCCGGAGCGGCTCGCGCCGGTGCTCGGTGGATTGGACAGCAGCCGATACAGCCGGTCGGCCACGATGTTCGCGTCGCCGGGCTGCATGAACATGGGGTAGACCCGAGCCCTGCTTTCGCCCCCGCTCCGCAGTGTCCCCTCGCCCAGACGAATAGCTACCCGAGGCTCGCTGCGAAGCAGGGTCTGAAGCACCTCGGCTCCGTCGATGCCGACTTCCTTGCTGTCCCAGAACATGTCGAGCCGTGGTTTTCTCTCCCACTTGAGCGCCATGATCGGATCACGCTCGACAATGCCTTCCCAGAGGTCAACGCGCGTGCGAACCCCCGGCACCCGGCCGACGCTCGCCGCCATCTCCTGCACCCAGCCGGTCCAACGTCGCCGCTCAGCCGCGTGATCCCGCTGCGGCCACATCTCGACGGCGGCCAGCAGGCCCATGATGTCTTCCTTGCCAACCTTCATCGCGCGGCCGAAGGAATCGTGCGGCGCACTGTTGGCCCAAGCGGACTTGACGAGGTCTTTGCGGCCGATCAACATGCCGGTGCTCTGCGGACCGTGCAGCGCCTTGCCGCCGCTGTAGGCAACCAGGTCCGCGCCGCGCTCGATGTGAATGTTGGGCACGGAGAGGTCTTCGGCGGCGGCATCGACCAGAACGGGCACGCCGTACTCATGGGCGGCCTTGGCAATCTGGCTCAGCACGAGCGTCTTGCTCTGGTCCGCGGCGCGGGCGAGCACCATCACCATCGCGGTCCGCGGTCCCAGCGCCGCTCGCAGTTCCTTCTCGTCGGCCACGTTGATCATGCGAACGCCCAAGTTGCGAATCGCGTGATCATAGCCGTTGCGCGACTCCACCGGCACAACCACTTCGTCCTTCATGCCCGCCAGCGCCGGCAGCCGTCGAATGCGCTCCGGGTTGCCGCCGGCGATGCAGGCCGACGTGGCATGTGTCAACGCGGCGGCACAACCCGAGGTCACGATGCCGAACTCCGCGCCGGTCAGTTCGGCGAGCCGCTCACCCACCGCGTCCATCAGCTCGTCAATCACGATGAAGCGGCGCGAAGCCTGTGCCATCGCTTCGCGCACCTCCGGCAGGATGATCGAGCCGCCGACCCTCGTGATCGGTCCCGTGGCGTTGATGACAGGCCGGGCGCCGATCGACTCGTAAAGGTCCGCGCCGAGGCTCAACTTGCCCGCGGGACTCGCCGCCAAGGGCGTAGCTGACGACGCGAGCCCGGCGGCAGCCAGGGCCCCTCCGCCCTGGAAGAGAGCGCGGCGGCTCAGCGTACGCTTGCCGCGGGAGCTTGATCGGTTTGGGGTAGGACGGTTCGTCATTGTGACCTCACAGTGAAAAGCAGGGTTGAAGTCCAGGGTAACGCGGCTGGGACACTCCCGCAATGCCTGGCCTTCTGTCCTGTCAACGCCCAATAGAAATGTCCCCCTCGGTAGCTCGATAGAAGTGTCCCCTTGTGTTTCTTGTTCGTAGGAGAGATATCGTCGTCGTCGGGGCTGTGGAACTGTGGGAATCGCGTAGCGATTTCCAAGGGGCGGTGGGAAGGGTGGAAAACCATCCACCGCTCCTCGAACCCGGTACTGCTGCCTCGAGAGATTTTCCACGCTTTCCATCCGACCCGGCATTTCCACAGCCCTCTTATGTATTCGCAGCCCGTTTTTTCCGTAACACAGCTCGCCGCCAGGGGTGGTCCGCCGCCGGCTTGCGCCCGCCCCCCGGACGCTGCTGTGGTGCTGGCTTAGTCCGCAGCTGTGGCGTCGGCGTGGCGATCACGTCGTGCTCGATCTCGTGCCCGTCAAACCTCACCTGCAAGCTCTCATCGCGCCACTGTTGGACCGTCACCCGTGCCCCCGCCCCCACGCCCTGGTTGCGTTTCGGCTTCAACTGCAAACAACGATTCTCGAAACGCACCACCCGGTCGTTGCTCACCACCCGTTCGTACTCGCAACAGAACACCCCTCGCAGCTCGGTGCCGCGGGGGAGCGCCTGGTGAAAGTCCGCTGCCGCCGCCGGCTCACAGGCGAAGCGCTCGTTGTGCTCGGCCAGGTACTCCTCGTCGAGATAACGGTTCGCCGCCTCGTACTCGACGATCCCGCGCAGCCGCATCTTCTTGATCAGGCGGTCTTGGTGCGTGCCGTGATGGCGCTCCACTCGGCCCTTGGCTTGCGGCGAGGAAGCCGCCATGATCGTAATGCCGAGCTTGGCACACATGCGCCCGAACTGCGTCTCGGGCTTGATGCCTGCCAGCGCTTCCCGCGACGTCGGCTGGCGCTGGTAGACGTTTTTCCAGTCGCAGTACAACGCCTTGGGAACGCCGTGTTGACGTACCCAGGCTGCGAGCAGATCGGCCGCGGCCCAGGTCGTTTCCTGGTCCGAGAAACGGCACAGCGCCACACCGGTCGCGTCATCGACGAAGTTCATCAGACAGGCTTTCGGGCCGCGTTCTTCCAGCCAGTGGTGGTGCGAACCGTCGAGTTGAATCAGCTCGCCGAAGTGCGCTTTGCGTTGGCGCCGGGTGCGATGCGGTTGGCGCTTGCGACGGCGGCTCCACAGACCCGCGGCGAGCATCCAGCGCCGCAGTGTTTCGCGCGGCACTTCCAGGCCGTGGTCGGCTGCCAGATGTTCCGACGCCAGCGTCGGCCCGAAGCGCTCGTGCCCCTCGCCCGCATAGTTCTCGCGCACCAACTCGATAACCTGCTGGCGTCGCTTCTGATCGGCTCGGTTCGAAGCACGGCCGACGTTACCGTGCACCAAAGCCTTGGCCCCGCCCGCACGGTAACGCTTCTTCAGACGCTTCGCATGGCGGTAGCTGACCTCCAGCAGCTCGGCGGCTGCGGTCAACTTCAGTTCCCCTCGTTTCACTCGGCGCAGCACTTCGCCGCGCCTCAACTCCTTGGCACTCATCCATGTCCTTCCCACTCTCGGCTCCTCCTTCGGAGCCTCAGAGTAGGGGACATTTCTATTGGGCGCTCAAGGGGACATTATCATTGGGCTTCAACATGCCTGGCCTTCTGTCCCCTGCCCTTTTCAGGCGGCGTGACGAACTTTGCTTCTAGTCCCCAGCGGTCAGTTGGCTTTCTGCTACCGTGTTCTGGGGAATCGCCATGGCGCTCGAAACCGTAACCATCGAACAGACGCAGTTCCTTTCCGCCAAGCCTGTCGAGGTGTACGACGCGTTCGTCAACCCCAAGAAGCATTCGGAGTTCATCGGAGCCAAGGCCACCGGCGAGGCCGTAGCCGGCGGTGAGTTCACCGCCTACGACGGCTACATCTCCGGGACGTACGCCGAGCTAGTCCGTGCGCGCAAGATCGTGCAGGATTGGCGTACGAGCGAATGGCCCGAGGGCTATCCGCCCTCCGCCTCGAATTCCAGTTTGCGCCGAAGGACGATGGCACCGAGGTCACGATGACTCACTCCCAGGTGCCCGCCGCCCAAGCCGATGCCTACCGCCAGGGGTGGGTCGACTATTACTGGAAGCCGCTCGAAGAGCATTTCAGCGGGCGATAGCAGCCTGTAGCGCGGATCTCGGCTTTGAGATCCGCGAGTTTGCCCTCTGGAGCGTTTTCTTTCTTGGCCGCGAAGGCGCCGCCGATCATCAGCAGAAGCGAGAGGGTCGAGCAGACTGGTTGCTTGGACCGCGAGGGCATTCCGGTGTTTCAGGGGACGCGGTGGCCGCAGTGTTCGTTGCCGGTGGAGTGTTAAGGAGTGTAAAGAGAGGCGGTATTGGTATTCTGTTGAAGGCGTCTGGAGAACAGATGAGCGGACAAACCAAGCCGGTGCGCGCGCGCGACTTGCGGGCGAAGAAGAAGCGCGGGGAGCGCATCACCATGCTCACCGCCTACGACGCCACGATGGCGCGGCTGCTCGACCGCGCCGGCATCGATGCGCTGCTGGTCGGCGACTCGATGGGCATGGTCATCATGGGCGAAGCGACCACCATTCCGGTCACGCTCGACGCCATGATTCACCACACGCGCGCGGTCACCCGTGGTGCCAAGCGCGCGTTGGTCGTGGCCGACATGCCGTTCATGACCTACCAGGTGAGCGTCGCCGAGGCGCTTCGCAATGCGGGACGGCTGATCCAAGAGGGCGGCGCGGCGGCCGTCAAGCTCGAGGGCGGACGCGGAGTCGTCGAAACCACTGCGCGGCTGGTCGAGGTCGGCATTCCCGTGATGGGCCATCTGGGGCTGACGCCTCAGTCGGTGCATCAACAGGGGTTCCGTCCGCAGGCGCGCCACCCCGAGGACGCTGAAGAGTTGCTTGCCGAAGCCCGCGCGCTCGAGACGGCCGGAGCCTTCGCACTCGTCCTCGAGTCCATCCCTGCCGATGTCGCCGCCATCGTGACCGGCGCACTACAGATCCCCACGATCGGCATCGGTGCCGGTCCGTTTTGCGACGGACAGGTGCTGGTCAGCTACGACACTTTCGGGCTGTTCGACGAGTTCGTACCCTCGTTTGTCAAACGCTACGCCAACCTGGGCGAAGACATGGTTGCAGCTACCGAGCAGTACATCACCGATGTACGCGAGGGGCACTTCCCCGCGCACGAGCACACCGTGGCGGCCCCTGCGTCGGGCGGCAAGCCGAAGTAAGTTCCCCCCCATGGCCGATGTGCCCATGGCCGATGTGGTCAAGACCGCCGCCGAGGTGCGCGGGCGCTTGGAGCCGGCGCGACGCGCAGGCGAGACGATCGGCCTCGTCCCCACGATGGGCGCGCTCCACGCTGGACACGCCGCACTCATCGAGCAGGCCGTGCGAGAGTGCCAGTGGATCGTGGTGAGCCTTTTCGTCAACCCGATGCAGTTCAATCGCGACGAGGACTACCAAACCTACCCACGGGACCGTGCCGCCGACCTAGCCTTCTGCGGCTCGCTCGGCGTCAGCTTTGTCTTCGCGCCGACCGCTGAGGAGATGTACCGGCAACCGCAACACGCATCGGTGGAGGTGGAAGGACTGACCGAGCACCTCTGCGGCCCGCACCGGCCCGGACATTTCCGCGGCGTGACGACCGTGGTTTCCAAACTGTTCAATATCGTCCAACCCGGCCGGGCCTACTTTGGCCAAAAGGATGGGCAGCAGTTGGCCGTGATTCGCCGCATGGTCGACGAACTCCACATGCCGCTGACGATCGTCGGCGTACCCACCGTTCGCGAGCACGATGGCTTAGCGCTTAGCTCGCGCAACCGGCTACTGAATGCCAAGGAGCGCACGGCGGCTGCAGTGCTCTACCGTGGCCTTCAGGCGGCGGAGCGGCTGGTGGCCGAAGGTGAGACGTGTCCCGGAGAGGTTGTCAAACAGGCCCTGGCTGTGATCGAAGCCGAGCCCCTGGCGCAGGTCGAGTACTTCGAGGTAGTCGACGCGGACGGGCTGCAACCGATGACCGATATCACAGAAACAGTAATGATTGGCGGCGCAATGTGGGTGGGAACGACCCGTTTGATCGACAACGTCACCACGACCCCGGGCCTGCAAGCACGCTAAGGGCTGCTGAGCCCCGCTCGAGCGCGATTCGGGAGGTTGTCGAGCATGATCAAGGTCGTTGGGTCGCCGCGCTTCTTGTTATCCGCGGCACTTCAGGATCAGTTCTCACCTTGGCGAACATGATTCCCGTACCCGCGATGTGGAACTCCGTGTGTCTGCTTGTGCCACCGTCAAATGTCCATGCCGGATATCCACTTGACTCAGGTGACCTCAACATCTTGTAGTTGGGCTCACAGCGTCTTAGCGTCCCAATCGGCGACGATCGAGCGGTACGGCGTCGGCTCCACCGCCATGGCCTGCTGCACAAGGCGGTAGAAGAGCTTGCCCCGACTGCGTGATCTGCGCCGATTGAAGCGGAACACGAACTCGTCGAGATAGTAGTCCAGATGCTCGTGGCTGACCGCCCCCTGATGCGTGCCCAGCATCCAGCGCTTGAGTAGCGAGATCGCCAAGTGCACCCTCGGCAGTAGCTGCGAGGCCTGCTCGCGGCGGTTGTTAATCGAGATGATACGACGCTGGTAGTCCTTCTTCTTGAGCGGATCGTAGCCCGACCAGTTGTCGGTAACAACCACGCTGCCCGGCTCGACCGACTCCTCGACGAAGGGCATCAAACTGGCCGCCGAGGCGTTCTGAACGCGCTGCATGCGGATGCGCCCCAGCCCGGTGCCTCTCTCTTCCGCGGCGACTGCAATCAACGCTTTACGCTCGGTCTGCCGGCCGATTACCCCTTCTTCTTCAGCGCCCCAGTAGGTCTCATCGACCTCGACGAGGCCCGTCAATCGCTCCCGCCCCGGGCGCACCATCGCTCGCCTCAGCTTGTGCATCCAAGGCCAGGCGGTTTGGTAACTGCCCAGTCCCAGAACGCGCTGTAGACCCAGGGCGCTGGCCCCATTCTTCTGCGTGGTGATGGTCCACATCGCCCGGAACCACAGCCGCAGCGGCTTGCGTGTGTCTTGAAAGATCGTGCCGGCGGTGACGGAGGTTTGCCGCCCGCAGCGAGCGCATTCGAACCACACTTTGCGCACCGGCCAAGCGCGCTCATGCCCACACCTTGGACAGCGGAAACCCTCTGGCCAGCGCAAGGCGAACAGATAGTCGCGGCAAGCCTCCTCGCTCGCAAAGTGAGACTCGAATTCGAGTTGGTCGCGCGGGTAATCCTCCACCAGGCCCTACACTACATCTTGGGGTCACCTGAGTCAAGTGGATACCAAGCATGTCCATTTGTATCATTCACTGGCCACGAATTGGCGTGGGGAGTCTTGGCGGTACAACATCCAATCGCCGTCAATCACTGCTCGGAGAGTGAAGGGCCGAGTCTCAAAACCGAGATCCGCGCTACGGCCCCCCCTCCTAGCGATAGGAGTGATGATCAGTTACATCCCTATCCTAGAGGACCGCTCGTACCCTTTTGCCACCGGAAAATAGCTACAGCCGGACTTCGGTTTCGACCGGCTGGTCGTAGTCGATGCCCTCGACCGCGAAGCCGAATAGGCCGCTGAAGCCGCGACGGAAGCCGGCGATGTCGGACAGTTCGGCCAGGTTCTCGGTAGTGACCTCGTCCCAACGCCGGGCGACTTCTTCCTGCACATCGGCGCGCAGCTCAAGGTCATCAAGGCGGATGAGGCCTTCCCCATCGACGGCGATGTTCTTCCCCGCGGCCAGGTGGTCGAATACCAAACGGCGCATCTGCTCGATGCAGCCCTCGTGAATGCCCTTGTCCTTCATCACCCGGAAGAGCAAGCTCATGTAGAGCGGCACCACCGGGATCGCCGCCGAGGCCTGAGTCACCACCGCCTTGTTGACCGACACCCAAGCGCCGCCGCCCAGCTTCGAGTTGAGAGTTTCATGCAACAGGCGCGCGGTGTGCTCAAGGTCCTTCTTGGCAATACCGATGGTGCCATGGCGGTAGATCGGCCAAGTCAGCTCCGGCCCGACGTAGGAATAGGCCAGCGTGCGGGCGCCCTCGGCCAGCAAGTCTTCCTCCAGCAGCCTCTCGATCCACCACTGCCAGTCTTCGCCGCCCATCACCGACGTCGTACCGGCCACCTCGCCTTCATCGGCCGGATCGATGGTGATCTCGTTGACCGCGCCGCTCCCTAGGTCGAAGGTCTTGCCGGTGTAGGGGTCGGCGATCGGCTTCAGCGCCGACTGGAAGGTCTCCCCCGCGCGGGGGTCGATACGGCGAGGCGAGGCCAGGCTGTAGACGACCAGGTCGAGCTTACCCATGTCCTTGCGGATCTCGGCGACGGCTTGGCGCTTGATGTCGTCGGAGAACGCATCCCCGTTGATGCCGGCGGCGTAGAGTCCGTCCTCGGCGGCCAGTTGGTTGAAGGCAGCCGTGTTGTAATAGCCCGCCGTCGCCGTCCGGCGGCCCTCGGGCGCGCGCTCGAAGAAGACCCCGAGGGTCTTGGCGCCGAAACCCCAGGCCGCCGCGATGCGCGTGGCTAGCCCGTAGCCGGTCGAGCTGCCGATGACCAGAACATTCTTCGGACCTTCGACGGGCGTCGCGTGCGTGGCGCGGATGGCGTCCCGCTGGGTCTCGACATTACGCCGGCAGCCTTCGGGATGCGCGGTGACACAAATCGCCCCGCGGACTCTCTCCTTCACGATTTGGAGGGCCATGATGGCGGATGTTCTCGGGCCGACCGTTCGGCGTCGCAGCCGGCCTGGGTACGTTCTAGCCTCCTAACTCCTTGTAGAGTCCCGGCAGGCTTCGCTTCAGCCGGCCGTCCATTGACAAGGGCGCCAGGCCGTCGAACTCCAGCAGCGTCTCGGCCTCTTCGACGCTTTTGCCCCGGCGCCGCAGATCGCCGACACGGTTTCGCAGGGTAGCAAACTTCTTGCGCCACTCGACGAGACCCTCCCGCGTCGTGACCGCACCATGCCCTGGGATCACCGTCTCGAAATCGAGTTTGAGCACGGCTTCGAGCGTTTGGCCCCACTCGACCCCGCTACCGCCGGCTGCGTAGTCGATGAACGGAGAACCGGTCAGATACAGGTCGCCCATGTGGACGACTTTCAGCGCCGGGAAGTAAATCACGGCGTCGCCGTCCGTGTGGCCCCGGCCGAAGTAACGCGCGCGGACCTCCTTGCCTCCCAGGAACAGCGAGGTCTCGCTATCGAACGTGATCTTCGGCAAGCCGGGCTGCGAGTTCTTCTCCATGTTGCGCCGCGCGTTGCGGTGGGCGATGATCTCGGCGCTCTTCGCCAGAGGGGGATTCCCGCCGGTGTGATCGCCGTGATGGTGCGTGTTGAGAACGTAGCGGATCGGCTGGGCCGTCAGGGCCTTGACCTTGGCCAGGATGTCGGGTACGTGCCGTTCGAACTTGTCGTCGACCAGGACGACGCCGTCATCGGTGACCAGCACCCCGACGTTGCCTCCGCCGCCCACGATGACATACAGGCTGTCGGCAACCTTTTCGATCTGCAAGTCTGCCTCAAGTTGGGGAAGGCTGTAGGCCGTCCACAGACCGCCGAGCGCCATGGCCAGGGCTGCTAGTCGAATCGCATTCGCTTTCCGCATCATGTTCTCCTCGTATACTGCCGCCGCTCACGTGTGAGAGAGCAAATCCGTGCGGCCGCCGTCAGCGGCAATCGACTGGCCGGTGATGAAACTCGACTCCTCCGACGCTAGAAAGCTCACCACCCGGGCGATGTCTTCCGGCTCACCGGAGCGCCGCAGCATCGCTTTCTCCGACACCGACGCAATGGCGTCCTTCATCTCCTCAGGCGTGTGCCCATCGGAAACCATGTCGGTGAGGATGAACCCAGGCAGCACGGCGTTGACGCTGATGCCGCTCGGGCCCAGCTCGAGAGCGAAGCGCTTGGTCAGGATCTCGACGGCGCCCTTGGTGGCAGCGTAGAGGGTTGTGCCGGGATAGGCCGTCCCGATGGCGGCGATGGACGACAGGTTGATGACGCGCCCGTACTTCCTCTCGATCATCCCGGGCGCCGCGGCGGCGGTCACGTTGAGCGCGCCCTTGACGTTCGTCCGCCACATGCGGTCGAAGGCGTCTTCGTCGTAGTCGAGCAGCGTGCCCGACGCCAGCAGGCCCGCATTGTTTACTAGGATATCGAGCGAGCCGAGGTGCTTGATGGTCATCTCGACCATCGCCGCCGCGGCCGCGCGATCGCCGACGTCCGCCTCGACGGCCAGAGCTCTCCCGCCGCCCTCTTCGATCTGCCGGACCACCTCTTGCGCGGCTTCGGCCTGCCGCTGGTAGTTGACGGCCACCGCGGCGCCCTCGGCTGCCAGGCGCAGCGCCACGGCCTTGCCGATCCCGCGCGAGCCACCGGTGACCAGCGCGACACGTCCCTTGATTCGCTCAGGGTCCATCCTGGTTCACCATTCTAAACCACTCGCGGCGGCTGCCCGAGCCCGCCCGCCCGCCCGCGGATTTACATCCGCGGCTTCCGTTGTAGCGGGGCGGGAAGTCAAGCGGTCGTCAGAACCCCTAACCACCACTGCCTTCTCCGACACCGCTATCTCGGCGATAATGGATCGGACATTCGATGACCCAAGGACTGATCATGCCCGCAACACACCGATACTTGGCGCAAGCCGCTGCCCTGCTGTTGCTGTCATCCCTCTCGGTTTTCGCTCAGCCCGAAGGCGCCAACTACGACGAGGCGAAGGTTCCCAACTACACTCTCCCCGACCCCTTGGTCCTCGCCAACGGCCAGCCGGTCAGCGACGCGGGCGTCTGGTACACCGAGCGCCGTCCCGAGATTCTCGCGCTGTTTGAGGATCACGTGTATGGGCGGACCCCGGAACCTCCCGAGCAGATGGGGTTCGAGATTGTCTCGATCGACAACGAGGCACTGGACGGAAAGGCCATCCGGAAGCAGATCGCGATTCAGTTCAGCGGCGACAAAGACGGCCCCGGCATGGACCTGCTCATCTACGTGCCCGCCGAGGCGACTAAGCCGGTTCCCGCTTTTGTTGGACTCAACTTCCAGGGCAATCATTCGATCCACGCGGACCCGGGCATTAAGCTGTTGACAAGCTGGATGCGCAACCGCCCTGACCAGGGCGTTGTCAACCACCGCGCCACCGAGGCGTCCCGCGGCGTCGCGGCAAGCCGCTGTCAGGTCGAGATGATCCTCGAGCGCGGCTACGCCGTGGCCACCATCTATTACGGCGACATCGACCCCGACTACGACGACGGTTTCCAAAACGGCGTCCACCCGCTGTTCTATAAGGACGCCCAAACCAAGCCGGGCCCCGGTGAGTGGGGCTCGATCGCGGCGTGGGCCTGGGGCTTGAGCCGCGCCATGGACTACTTCGAGAACGACGACGCGATCGACCAGGCCAACGTCGCCCTGCTCGGCCACTCGCGGCTGGGCAAGACCTCCCTGTGGGCCGGCGCGCAAGACACGCGCTTCGGCCTTGTCATCTCAAACAACTCCGGTTGCGGAGGCACGGCCCTCAGCCGGCGCCGCTTTGGGGAGACCGTCGAGCGCATCAATACCCGGTTCCCGCACTGGTTCGCCGACAACTTCAACCGGTACAACGACAACGAAGACGCCCTGCCGATCGACCAGCACATGTTGATCGCCCTCATCGCTCCCCGGTCCGTCTACGTCGCCAGCGCCGAGGACGATCAGTGGGCCGACCCGCGTGGCGAGTTCCTGGCGGCGAAGCATGCCGAGCCCGTCTACCGGCTGCTCGGTGTGGAAGGCCTGGGCGCTGATGACATGCCCGCAGTGAATCAACCCGTGGCGGGCGCCATTGGTTACCACATCCGCAGCGGCAAGCACGACGTCACCGAGTACGACTGGCAGCAATACCTCGACTTCGCCGACAAGCACTTCGGCAAGACCCGCTAGGCGGGCCCGCGCTCCCCCGAACCGACCACTCCCTCCCCACCAGCCGGTGGTGGCTTGAAGTAAGCGACTGAAAAAGTTCAGATTCTCGTGTTGAAGCCCAATGATAATGTCCCCTTGAGCGCCCAATAGAAATGTCCCCTACTCTGAGGCTCCGAAGGAGGAGCCGAGAGTGGGAAGGACATGGATGAGTGCCAAGGAGTTGAGGCGCGGCGAAGTGCTGAGCCGAGTGAAACGAGGAGAACTGAAGTTGACCGAAGCCGCCGAGCTGCTGGAGGTCAGCTACCGCCATGCGAAGCGTCTGAAGAAGCGTTACCGTGCGGGCGGGGCCAAGGCTTTGGTGCACGGTAACGTCGGCCGTGCTTCGAACCGAGCCGATCAGAAGCGACGCCAGCAGGTTCTCGAGTTGGTGCGCGAGAACTATGCGGGCGAGGGGCACGAGCGCTTCGGGCCGACGCTGGCGTCGGAACATCTGGCAGCCGACCACGGCCTGGAAGTGCCGCGCGAAACACTGCGGCGCTGGATGCTCGCCGCGGGTCTGTGGAGCCGCCGTCGCAAGCGCCAACCGCATCGCACCCGGCGCCAACGCAAAGCGCACTTCGGCGAGCTGATTCAACTCGACGGTTCGCACCACCACTGGCTGGAAGAACGCGGCCCGAAAGCCTGTCTGATGAACTTCGTCGATGACGCGACCGGTGTGGCGCTGTGCCGTTTCTCGGACCAGGAAACGACCTGGGCCGCGGCCGATCTGCTCGCAGCCTGGGTGCGTCAACACGGCGTTCCCAAGGCGTTGTACTGCGACTGGAAAAACGTCTACCAGCGCCAGCCGACGTCGCGGGAAGCGCTGGCAGGCATCAAGCCCGAGACGCAGTTCGGGCGCATGTGTGCCAAGCTCGGCATTACGATCATGGCGGCTTCCTCGCCGCAAGCCAAGGGCCGAGTGGAGCGCCATCACGGCACGCACCAAGACCGCCTGA